>NZ_JADIKK010000008.1:0-4628579 GCF_044904645.1 Rhodanobacter hydrolyticus | reverse complement strand
CGAGGCCCACGATGGCGAGTCGGGTGTTTTCCAGCTTCCGCATACAGTCATCCCGAGGTGTTTTGGGTAGCGTCTGATGCGCATGCAGCGCGTGTCGGCCGATCGACGGGGACGCACGCTTGCGCTGAGGCGAGCGCGGTGCCGACTATGCGAAGGTATATCGTGCGGAGGACGTGTAGGATCCTGCGGCCGAGATGAAGTCATCTCGAGTTAATGTGCAATGTCGTTCGATTGGGCGGCAATTACTTCAATTCGTTGCGCGCGTCATTGCTGCATATCCACCGCACTTGCGACTGCCGGGATGCGTAGCGCGCTTCGACCATCGAGCCGATGCGTCACAGACCATCGCTTCGATGTGCGCCCGCGAGCGCCTGGCGCTGCGACGAACCGGCTTGCAACGGCTTTGCGGCCCGAGCCCTAATCCAGGATCAATGGAGAATGCCCATTTGAAACATTGCCCAGCCCGCCACCGCACTGATCGTCAGGCAAACAATGAGCCAGAATCCGCGGGAATTTTTCCCCCAGAACGGCTTCTTCTCGTTGTTTTCCATAATGTTTTGCATCCGCAATGATTTGGCTGGACAGGCTGCTTAGGGTGCTTGCATGATGCCAGTATCGTGCCAAACCGCAGCATATGCGCGCCTGGACTTCACGCCATGTGATACGGAGCAGGAATTTGCCGTCGGGCATCGCGATCGGGTTCGAATACCGGTGAATTGCGGCGAGTGGCACCCGTCCTGGTTCGGCGCGCCGATCCTCGAATGGCACGGCAGGCTTCTCGGCACATCGTGGGCATCGAGCGCGCGGTGGCACTGCGAGTCATCTAGGGACAAAAATTTGTCAGCAACATGGATGCCCGGAATAGAGGGCTCGTCCCGCTCGGCTTGCGGTCAGCTGCATGCAAGTTCGGGGCAATTCGAAAATTCTGTTCTCGACGTCCTGGAGCCGACAGACGAGGTGGCCATGACGGTGACGCCGGGTGCACGATATTTTGTAATAGGGAATAGGTTGGGACCGATATAAAGGGATTTTTGGTTGACGGCGTAATTAGGTGTACGGCTTCTAAATGTGATTGGCGATTGTGATGCTTCTTTCACGTCCTGTATGGCATCACGGAATGTGGCGCTGTGATCTTTCACCCGCAGCGGCTGGTTTTCTACGCGGCAATTGATTTAAGTGATCGGATTCGGCTGGTTGCCATCGAAAGGCGGATTTCCGCCTTCCGAGGAGCTTCTGTGCGGGCGAAAAATACAAGTGCGGGATTATGAGCGCCGCCAGCTGACTGTTCAGTTATTCCCGGCAAATCGAATATTCGAGGACATGTTGATCATGAAAAAGACTTGTGCCTTTACCGTTCTTGGCTTCGCGTTGCTGGCCAGCGGTTGTGTATGGTCGCCAGGGCAAAATATGTCCGGGCAGGGCCTGGTTCGCGGCACGCCGACCGATAACAGCCAAATACAGCTGGTAACCATTACTCCGCAGCTATTGGCGGAGAATCAATCGCCGATGTTGACTGCATCGGTGCCGGAGGCGCTGCTGTCTTATCAACCGGGTCCTTATCGCATCGGGCCGGGAGACGCGCTTTACATCACCGTCTGGGATCACCCGGAACTGACTTCACCGGCGGGCACGCAACAGCAGACCGCGGCCAATGGTCGCCTGGTGCGCTCGGACGGCACCCTGTTTTATCCCTATGTGGGCTCCATCAAGGTCGCTGGCATGACCATCGAAGAGGTGCGCCAGGCCATCGAATCGAAGATAGGGAAGTATGTGGAGAAGCCGCAGGTGGACGTCAGTATCGTCGGCTACAACAGCCAGCATGTGACGTTCCAGGGCGCCTTCATGAAGACCGACCCACAGTCGATCACAGCGGTTCCGTTGACCTTGGGGCAGGCGCTCGGAACGGCAACCATCAATTCCGATCAGGCCAACATGTCGGGTCTGATACTCAACCGCGATGGGCAGAACTACCACCTGGATCTTGCCGCCTTGTACGACAGCCGGGGTCTGGCGAAAGACATTTACCTGAAGGCCGGAGATCGTCTGTTGCTTGCCTACAACGATTCCGAGGAGGTGTACGTGATGGGCGAAGTGATGCGCCCTCAGGCGGTCACCTTCAGGTCGCTTCCCTATATCACGCTGACCCAGGCACTGGGCCGTGTAGGGGGGCTCAATCCGGTCACGGCCAATGGCCGGGCAGTCTATGTCGTTCGCGGTGCGGACGATCTGAAGAACGCTCCGGCCAAGGTCTTCCAGCTTGATGCACGCTCGCCGGCGGCATTCGCCCTCGGAGACGGCTTCAAGTTGAAGCCGGGCGACGTCATATTCGTCGGCGCGGCCGGCATTACCCGCTGGAACCGCTTCCTGAGCCAGCTGCTGCCTTCGGCGACTCTGGTTACCAGCGCTGCCGCTGCGAATTACAGCGCGACCCATTAAGGCGATCCTGAATCTGCCGGGTCATCGTCGGGTTGGACTCGAACCTTGGTCATCACCGCCGTTCGCGTGTTGATGGCCAAGGTTCGAGGGCGCAGTCGAGGCCACGGGCGAGGCGCATACGGAATCCGATGCTCCAATCGCATCGAAATGCGTGTCGCACCACCTTTCCTGAAGAGGCATGGATGGGTCACTTATACGGCGTGGCCTGATCGCATCTTGGCTCTGGCGAATTTTTTTTAGCTTTTGCGGAGCCGTCTGGAGATTAAGGAATTCATGGCAATTCGTGCATCTGGGTCGCTAAATCACGGAAGAGCTGGATCTCCCGAAACACCATTTGAACAAGCGGTTCATGCGGCGCTTATATAAACCGGTCTTGTCTGAATAAGACATTCACGCTGTACAAGATTTGTCATCTTAAAGATGCTAGGTTCGAAGGCCTGGCGTGAGTGCCATTTCCTTTTTCATAGCAGTTGCTGTCGTGTCATTTATTTTTACTGGATTGATCCAGGCATGCATGAAATATCGGCCAGTCGTATTCGCGGTTCGTAGATAGCAGGCCGTCAAGGCCTTTGCCGCTCGCCGGCTGGACCATCCACAACATGAACTCGCTCGGACCTTGGGGGACCGCTCGAGATGGGTAGGAGGCGAAGGTCTCATGCTGGAACTGCGATTGGTTCTCGATGGTTTGGTAGCCGCATCCACATCTGCGGTAGCCATTGCTGTTATGCGTCCGTTTGCCATAGTGCTTGGCTTGGTCGATCACCCGGATCACCGCAAGCAGCATCTTGGCGAAATACCGCTGGTGGGCGGTCTGGCGATTTTCATCGGGATGGTCGCAGGAGCCGCCTGCTACGGTGCCTTCCACGGGTTCGAGGGAGTCTTGCTCGGAACCGCCGCAGTGCTTGCCCTGCTTGGCGCGCTGGATGATCGCTTTGGCCTCAGCGTTCGCGATCGTCTGCTGACGCAGACCATCGTGATACTGACGGTGATCTCCAGCACTGGCGTGTACATCCACACGCTGGGGCATCTTTTCGGCCACGACGTGGTGCTTGGCTGGCTTGGCGTACCGATGACCGTAGTCGCCGTCATCGGCCTGGTGAATGCGTTCAATATGATGGACGGCATCGACGGTCTTGCCGGCAGTCTGACCCTGGTCAGCATTGCCGCCGTCGTCCTGTTTGCTTCTCCTACTTCCTTGCGTGGGATCATCATGTTGCTGGCCCTGCTGGCTGCGGCAACGCTGCCCTATCTGGCCGTCAACCTCGGTCTCCTGGGCGGAAAGGTTTTCCTGGGCGACGCGGGCAGCACACTGGTCGGCTACCTGCTGGCCTGGGCGCTCATCCGCTTGAGCCAGCTGCCACAGACGCATTTGTCGCCGATCGACGTGTTGTGGTGCGTGGCGCTGCCGGTGTTCGACACGCTTGCGGTGATGTGCCGGCGCATGCGCGAGGGCCGCTCGCCGTTCAAGCCGGATCGTGGCCATATCCACCATATCCTGCTGGGGGCGGGCCTGGGGCCGCGCGCCACCTTGGCCACGCTCGTCATGCTTGCGGCGGGCCTGGCGTCGATCGGTGCGATCGTCAGCAGCGTGGATCATTCGGCGGGCGCGAATCTCATGGCGTTTTGCCTGATTCTCGGCGTCTACATGGCGACAGTCATGCGCATGTGGCTGCGCCAGGAGGCGCGTCGGCAAGGCGCATTTGCCCCGCGTCCGGGACCGGGGGCGAAGATCCATTCGCTGGAGGCGGAGCGGCACTCCGCGGCCTCCGGCCTAGCTGCGCGAGGCAGGGACCACCGGGTGGAGAACGGAGGTAGCGAAACAGAGGCATTCCGCCGCGCGGTAGAGCGCGCCGACCGGCGTTGATCTTGCGCGGTCAATCGGGCCTCGAAATCTGCTGCGCTGGGTGGATGAGGCGACGCACTATGCGGCGGCTATCGGACGGCCGCGCTCACTTGAGTCCGACCAATTGGATCGATGCCCCGTCCGCGATCGTGGTTACGCCGCTTTCGATGTCGTTGGCGTACTCGATGGAATGCTTCACCACCAGATTGCCGCGGGTGATGCGCATCTGCCTGCTCGTGCTGAGGAATGACATCACGGCGGCACCGGGTGCTGAGCCCCTGCTGCGCCTGACCTTGTTTCCGGAGATGATCACCGCTTCGATGTCCCGGCTGTTGTCCGGGGTATTGTCTTCGGCGAAGTTGATGCAAGAGCCGTAGATGTCGATGAATACGTTTCCTGCGCATACCACCCGGTTGGCGCCAAGCACGCCGATCGCTCCCATCTGCGGGCGTATGCCGATGAACGTGTTGCCCGTGATCACCGTGTTGATGGCGTTTTCGCTGGTCCGATAAGCGAAGGATCCCAGCCTGACCGCATCGCCGCCCGGTCCGGATCCCGCTGGCGAGCGCTGAAAGGTGCATCCGCTGACCTGGGTGCCGCTCAGGCCGTTGACCGCGATGTCGACGCGGATCGAATTGAGGAAGTGGCAGTTGAGCACGGAGAGGTTGTCGGCGACATCCGCGATAGTCTTGGCTTTCGTCGCGGTATCGATGCCCCAATAGCAATTCTTGAACTGGCAATCGGACACGACCCAGTCGTGGATGTTGTCTCCGGCCTGACGGCCGTTGAAAAACGTGATGCCTGCCGTGTTCACGGTGTCGATATCGATGAACCTGCATTGCGCGATGGTCACGTGCCGATACACGCTCCACGGGTGATCCGGCTCGAAATCGATGCCGCCCACCGAGTGAGAGAGTTTCGCGTTGCCGATGTTCTGGAACAGGCAGTTCTCCACCGTCAGCTGATCGCAATCGATGATGGAGAGGCCGTTGCGGTTGTCCTTCACCGCGCCGTCGAACACGCAGTCGCGCACGGTGATGCGCTGGTTGTGGCGTTCGGTGCTGCGGAGCGTGCCCGAGCCGACATACATGCCGTCGCCGCGAAAGCCATAGAAGCTCACCCGCTCGACGGTCAGGTCCGAGGTGGCGTTGACGGCGAGCAGATAGAAGTACTGCTGGTAGCCGAACTCCGCCACGCGTCCGTTGAGTTTGAGATCGTGCAGACGGATGTTTCGCATGTTGTCCGCGACATTGGCGCTGCCGCCATCGCGGACATAGGTGGCGAGCATGAATTCGCAGGCCAGCGAACTGTCGTACGCCCGCAGCTCGCTGGTCTGTCCATCGCCGTACAGCTCGATGTCCGACTTGAGGTTGAGTTGCTTTACGGGATAGACCCCGGCGGGTACGAAGACCTTGCTGCCGCCCTTGTCGATGGCCGCCTGGATGCCGCTGGTGCAATCGTACGAGCTGCTGCCCGCGCGGAGGGCGGCGTGTTCCGTCGCGGGCAGGAAGTCCAGGACATTCGTCACTTGCGGCGAGGATGGCATGGCAGAGTCTCCGATCGTGTATGGCCGGGGGAAGGCAGGTGTGGTCCCGGCCAAACTCGGCAGTCGATTCCTTGGCGGGGATGCGGTTCTCCGAACGGCGCATGTGCTGTGTCGCGGCGGGATGCGTACGGCACGAAGGTGGATTTCTATGGGGACGACTCGGCCGGCGCCGCCAGCGGATCGCACAATTCGGCATAGACTTCCAAGGTGTGCTCGATGACGATGTGTTCATCGAACTGCGTCCGCGCCTTGAGGCGGGCCGCCTCGCCCAGCCGCTGCGCGAGCCCGGGGATTTCCAGCACTCGCCGGATGGCATGCGCCAGCGCTTCGCTGTTGCCCTTGGGGACCAGCAAACCGTCGACATCGTCGGTCACCACTTCGCGGCAGCCCGGTACGTCCGTGGTGATCAAGGGGAGTCCACAGGCGGCGGCTTCGACCAGCGTCCTGGGCAATCCCTCCCGATAGCTCGGCAGCACCACGACATCGACCGAAGCGAGCAGGCCGGCCATGTCATCGACGTGACCGAGCCAGGTGACGAGCCCCTCTGCCACCCAGCCTCGTATCGTTGCTTCCGGAACCGTGGCAGGGTTGCCGGGATCCGGCGTGCCGGCGAGCAGGGCATGGAGGGAACAGCCTTGGAGGCGTAGCTGCCGGATGGCGTTGACGAATTCGTCGAGACCCTTGTCCCAGAGCAGCCTGCATGCCAGCAGTACACGCGGGCGTTCGTCGTCCGCGCTTCGCGTACGTGTTGCCAGGGCGAACTGCGCGCAATTCACCCCCGAGCCGCGAATCAGGCGGATGTGTTGTGGATCGACCAGGCCGGCCTGCTGGAACAACGCGACGTCGTCCGCGTTTTGCAGTATGAGCCGCGCGCCGCGACCACCAAGCGCGAGGCGCAGCAAGCCACGCACCACCGGGCGCAGCAATCGCGCCTTCATCTGCGAGCTGGTGAACACATAGCCCATGCCTGCCACCGCATTCACCCGGGCCGGGACACCGGCAAGCCGCGCCGCCAATGAGCCATATACGGCGCACTTGATGGTGAATCCGTGCACCAGCACCGGCTGCTCGCGCCGCAACAGACGGACAAGATGCCATAGCAGCGCCGCTTCGCGCAGCGGATTGAGGCTGCGCCGCGCCATCGGCAAGGGCTCCCACCGCAGGCCCAGGGCGCGGAGCTTCGCTCCATAAGGCCCCGGCGGGGAAATCAGCAGGACGTCGTATCCCTGCCGTCGCAGCGACATCGCCAGCGAGCGGCGGAAGTTGTAGAGGTACCAGTCCGTATTGGCGAACAGGACAGCTTTCACGGGTGTGTCTCCTGCTGGACGGCGGGCGCACCGGGCAGTCCGCGAACGGGAGGGCGGGGCGCGCGGTTTGTGCGCGGCGACGTCATGGCGATGTCCCCCGGTTTTCATCCAGCCATGCCTGGAACATGAGCACCGGCCATAGATGGTGCTGCCAGTTGTGGCGGCCGCTCAGGTGTTCGTTCCATTTCTGCCGGATCGGTGCCGGATGGAAATAACCTTCCTGGCGCAGTCGATTCTCGTCGAGCAGTGCTTCCGCCCAGTCGCGCAGCGGGCCGCGCAGCCAGCTGTCGAGCGGGATGCCGAAACCCATCTTGGGCCGTTCGACCAGCTCCCTGGGCACGTGTCGGTACAGCACCTGGCGCAGCAGCCATTTGCCTTCGCCGTCGCGTATCTTCTGGTGCAAGGGGACGCGCCATGCCAGTTCGACCACGCGGTGGTCGAGCATGGGCACACGAGTCTCCAGGCTATTGGCCATCGCAGCCCGATCGACCTTCACCAGGATGTCGTCGGGGAGGTAGCTCTGCGCATCCATCGCCATCATCCATTGCGCCAGGATTTTGGTGTCCGGCCATGCATCGGGATCGGTCAGCAGGGTTGTCGGTTCGTGCGCGCCGATCACGATGCCGCCCGGGTTCTTCCACTGGCTGGCGAGGTGGAGGAAAAAAGCGTGGCCGCTCGACAGCGGAAGCACGCCGGCCAGCTTCTGCGCCTTGTCGCCCGGTGTGGCCACGTGCCAACGCTTCGGCAGCAACGGCTTGATGCGCTCGAACCACCGGTTCCATGCATCCGGCGATACGGAGCGCAGGATCCCGGCGCCGGCGGTCCGCGCGAACGGCGGCAGGCGCCGCATCCGTTCCCAGGTCGTGCGGGCTCCGAGATAACGGTTGTAGCCGCCGAAGAGCTCGTCGCCGCCGTCGCCGCTCAGGGCCACCGTCACTTCGCGGCGGGTCAGCTGGCTGACCAGGAAGGTGGGAATCTGCGAGCTGTCGCTGAAGGGTTCGCAGAAGATCGAGGGGAGCTTCGGGATGACAGCCAGGGCATCGTCGGGGCGCACGTAGAGCTCGGTGTGCTCGGTACCCAGGTGCTTGGCCACCGCCTTGGCGTGTGCGGCCTCGTCGTAGCCGGCCTCGCCGAACCCCATGGTGAAGGTCCTGATGGGGCGGCTGCTGCGCGCCTGCATCAGGGCCACGACGGTGCTGCTGTCGATGCCGCCGCTGAGAAACGCGCCCAGCGGCACGTCGGCCAGCATCTGCGCGCTGATGCTGGCGCCGAGTTGTTCCTCTAGCGCATCGATCGCTTCGGCGTCCGAGCCCGGGAGCGGATTGCCGAGGCCTGCGCGAACGGCATCGTTGTAGCGCCAATACGCCTCGGGTGCCGCATCTCGGGGCGTATCGGCGGCGATGCGCAGCAGATGCCCGGGACGAAGCTTGAAGACGCCCCGGTGGATGGAATACGGCGCAGGGATGCAATCGTGGCGCAGCAGCAAGGCCAGTGCGTCGCGGTCGACATCCGCCCGGAAGGCCGCATGCGCCTTCAGGGCCTTGAGCTCCGAACCGAACAGCAAGGTATGGCCTTGCCATGCGTAGTACAGCGGCTTCTCGCCCATGCGGTCGCGTGCGAGCGTGAGGGCCCGCTGCTGGCGATCCCACAGCGCGAACGCAAACATCCCCACGCAGACGTGCAGGGTTCGCTCGACGCCCCAGGCGGCGAAGCATGCGAGCAGGGTCTCGGTATCCGAATGCCCCCGCCACGCCGGTGCCGCGCCTTCCGCAAGCAGCCGCTGGCGCAGGTCGAGATGGTTGTAGATTTCGCCGTTGAACACGACGACGTAGCGTCCGCAGGCCGAGAGCATGGGTTGATGGCCGGCAGGCGAGAGATCCTGGATGGACAGGCGTCGCTGGGCCAATGCGATTCCCGCCGATTCGTCGCACCAGTTGCCGCCGTCGTCGGGCCCGCGATGGATCAAGCGCGTCGACATCGACCGCACCTGTTCCAGCAGGGAGTCCCGCGTGCCGCCACCCGGCTGCCAGAAGCCGGCCACGCCGCACATCAGTGGCCTCCCGCGCTGTGCAGCACGTTCGCGAGCCGTGATGCCTGCACGGTCACGTTGTATTCGTTCTCGACGCGCGCGCGCCCTGCCAGGCCCATGCGCGTGCGCAGCCGCCGGCTGAGGATCAGCTGCTCGAGGTCATGACGCCATGCATCCGTCCCCGTCGCCAGAAAGCCGTTCTCGCCGTGCCGCACGATGTCGACGTTCGCGCCGACCGTTGAAGCGACCACCGGCAGGCCGCACGCCATGTACTGGATGATCTTGTAGCCGCACTTGCCACGCTCCCACGGGCCGTCGCGCAACGGCATGATGCCGATATCCATCCGGGCGATCATGTCGGCCTCGCTGTCCTCGGACCACGCCACCACCTCTGGCACCAGGCTGCCGAACTGGCCCGCGACCTCCGTTCGCGGTCCGACCAGGAGCAGGCGGGCGTTGTGTTTGGCGCAGACCTGCTCCAGCACGTCGCGGTTGTCCAGCAGGTATTCCTCGGTGGCCGGCGAGCCGACCCAGCCGATGACCGGCCGCCCTTCGTCGACGTGGTTCACCACGGTGTAGCGATGCTCGTCAACGACGGTGGGAATGACCTCGATCCGCGTGGCACCTGCCTGCGCGGCGCGTGCGGCGAGGTAGTGGTTGCCGGCGATCACGCAGGCGGATCCGCGCATGACCTGGTCGATCTTGCGGCCCAGCACGCGCCGGACCAGCGGACTGGACGACATGTCGTACTTGTGGAACAGCGCGTCGTCGTAGTCCACGACGTACGGCCTGGCGGAGCGCGCGAGCAGCGACTCGAGCCAGTGCGGCAGATAGGGGAAGAGCTCGCCCTCGACCCAGGCGAGATCGTGCGTGTCGCGACGCAGGGTCTGTCTGATCCGCCGGGCGTAGTATTGCCATGCGATGCGCCGCGCGGAGGAGGGGCGGTCGCCATACAGCCGCTCGAGATAGGCATCGGGGAACAGCGCATGCACCTCCACGTCGATGCCACGATCGCGCAGCAGGGGCAGATACTGCAGGCTGCGTAGCCGGGTACTTGGCCCCCGCCTCGAATACCTGGAAAACAGCAGCACCTTGAGGCGCCTCATTCGGGTGCCTTCCTGAGGCATTCCGGATACTCGATGAACAGTGCCACCAGCGGGACGACGTACATCCACTGGAAGGCGAAGGCCTCGATATAGGGGTTCGTGTTGGTCGCGAGCAGCGCACAGACCAGGCCGCAGAACATGAACTTGTGCCGTGTCGGAAGGCGACGGATGAGCGCCAGCCGGAGCGCCATGAGGATATAGAGCACAAACGGCAACGCGTAGATCACCGTGCCGAGTATTCCGACCCGGTAGAGCGTGGCCAGCCACACCAGTTCGTAGCGCCAGGGATGGATGGGGTCGCTGACGTACGGGACGCCGACGCCCTGGCCGGAGCCCAGACCGCCGTTGTCGAGAACGCCCGCGAACAGCGAATGCCCCATCTGCACCCGGGCCATGCCGCCGCCCGAGGCGAGCTTGTCCGTGACGACGTTCAACACTGTGCTCAGGTCGATTTTCGTGTAGGCCTGCAGCAGGGCAAGCGCGGCCACCGTTGCGACCACCATGGGCAGGCCATAGCGGATGATCCTGATGAGCGGCGAGCGATGCGGGCTTTCGGTCGTGCGCGATGCCAGCATCATGCCCAGCAACCAGCCCATCGGCACCGAGAGGATCAGCGCGGAGCGGCCGGAAGTGAGTGCGCAGATCAGCAGCGCCGCCAGCAGGGTCAACCGCAGCAATCGCCTCCTGATGAGTTCGGGCGAACTGAAGAAGCCACCGCACAGGAAGATCAGCGAGCCATACACATGCATGGTGGCGCCGGAAAATCCCTCGTTTTGATTGATGTTGGCGCCCTGGAAGAAGAAAGCCACGGCCGCAGCGCCACGGCTGAAGTAGAGGTAGAAGAACAAGGCCACGCTCACGGCGCAAAGCAGGCTCAGCAGGACGAACCAGCCGATCAGCTTTTCGGCTCCGAGCCGCCTCAGCAAGGCTTCGGCAATGACCGTCCACGCCAGGGGCGAAAGGATGTAGATCGCCGTCACCTGGGCAATGGCGAGCAGTGGCGCATCGTGCATGCCGCCCACGACGAGGTAGGCGATCGTCACGATCACGGTGCAGGCATACATCGCCAGCAGGTTCCTGAAGCCGTTGCCGATGCGCAGTCCCGGCAGCGCCAGCAGGAACGCAAGACCCATCACCACCGCGGTGGGAACCGGCAAGGAGTTCGGTATGACCACGGCAAGGAACAACAGCAGGAAAGCCGTGCCCAGGAACATGTGGCCCACGGTGATCCGGTATCTGCCAGCGCCGGATAGCGCCGCCGGTGGCAGGAACAGATCTGCCGACGATGTCGACGATGGATCGTGTGCATAGCTCATGAGTGCACCATGTCCGAGATCCAGCGATCGAGCATGCCGGCCTGCGACTGCTTGCTGTAGGGACTGATGTCGCGGTGCGTGTCGGCAGGGCGGGGCGACAACGCGGAGCGCAAGGCCTCGCCGGCCGATGCTCCCGCACTGGTCAGCACGCTGCAGCCTGCTCCCGTCTCGGCGAGGATGGCGGTAGCCGCGTTGCGCACGCCGGAAACGCAGACGATGTCCGCTCCGGCGGCGAGGTACTCGAACAGCTTGCCGGTGGCGCAGCTGGCACGGGAGCCGGTCAGCAGCAGCAGTTTGTCGCAGCGCTGCATGAGCTGGAGCGCCAGCGTACGTTCGACTGCCCCGGGCGCACTGACCGAAAATCTGGCCCGTTCCAGCGTCGCGCGCTCGGCCGCCGTCAGTTCGCCGACGAACATCACGTGATTGCCGGCCACCACCGCCGGGGACTCGTTGAGTGCGTCGACGAAGAAATCGAGGCTCTTCGAGGCCGATCCGTCGCTGGCGCCGATGCGCCCGAAATGCCCTATCAGTCGTGCGCCGGCCGGGACGTGCCGGGCAAGCATGGCGGCGACCCGCGTATCGTCATCGATGGGCTTGTCCGCGGCGACGAAGTCGGCCGGGTCGTAGCCGTTGGGCAGGATCGCCGCGGCCTTGCCTGGATAGCGCCGCTGGAAATCCGCGACGAGGGGAGGGCTTACCGAGGTGATCAGGTCGGCAGCGGCCACCACGCGCCCTTCGACCAGGCTGCGCACCCAGGTCCGCAGCGAGCCGGGCTTGCCCAGTGGTTCGAATACGAGCCCGTCGCGGAAGTCCTGCAGGCAGCCGATGCGATGTCTGCTGGCCAGGCTCGCGGCGGCGACCAGGGAGTCGATCGGCGAATACGTGCCAATGGCCACGCAGCGCTCGCCCGCATCGCGTTTTTCGACGCAGAGCCGATCGGCCGCCGCCAGTGCGTTGACCAGCCACGGCTGCCCGCGTTCGGCGCTCCCGGAAAGCAGGAACGGCAGCGGGCGCAGGAAGGCCGACGCCATGGTGAGCAGCGAGGCCGCGGTAGAAGACTCGCTGCCCACACAGTGTCCCGGCAACGGGAAGACGGTGATGTCGGCGGTCGACGTTGCCGTGGACGCGCTCGCGCTCACTCCCGCTGCGGGTTCGCGGGCGAATACGAAGATCCGGTATTTCGCCGGGTCCAGATACTTCAACAGACCCTTGAACCGTTGCGCGGCGATGTTGCCGGCCAGGTGATGCGCCGCAAAGACGAACACATTGATCTTCGCCATCATCGTGGCCTCGACTTGGCCGTGGTGGCCACGCTAGGCGCAGTGGCAAGGCCGCACGGCAACATTGCTGCAGGAAGCCGGCGTGACCCGTCGTGGCAGCGCGGCACGCAACGGTGCGCGGGCCTGGTCATGACAGAGCCTCGGGTTCTTCGCTCGGCTGCGGGTAGCTGCGCTTCGCCTTGAGCGCATCGAGCAACGAGCGGTACATGTAGTTCCATTCGTTGCGGAAGCACCAGACGACGACCGGAAGCAGCGCCACCCAGACCAGGCTGAAATGGACGGCGACGCGAGGGCCGTACACCAGCGTGGCGATGGAAAGGCCCACGCCGACGGTGACGAACGCATACAGCCGCGCTCGCGGGAAGGGCCGCCAGACGTAGGCCGAAGCTTCGGTCCGCGCCACGAAGAAAACCAGGAACGCGATGGCGTTGGCCACGACGGCGCCGGCAGCGCCATGGCCCGGCACCAGCCACACGCTGAGGGCGACATTGACGACCAGTCCGGCGGCGGTGGACCACAGCGACAGCATGGACCGGCGGGTGATCCCGATGCCCACGCAGGTCACCTCGGAGAGGGTGTAGAGCAGCGGCTCGCCGATGCAGCACAGCATCAGGTACTTCACCTGGGAGTAATGCGCTGGCAGCACGAAGTCGGTCAGCCACGACAAGGCGCCGCTCAGGACCCAGATGGTGCAGACCACCGCCAGTGCCTGCTGGGCGATGTGATCGACCCGTCGCATGTCCACGCCACGGGCCACCCATTTGTAGACCATCGGCGCCCACAGCACGGTGAAGATCGTCTGGAAGACCACGCCCACACCGGCAAAGCTCATGGATACCGAATAGATCGCCAGTTCCGGCAGGGTCGAGAGCGAACGCAGGGCCAGCGTGCTGGTGGCATCCAGCCCCCAGTAGGCCACACCGGCAAAGATCAGCGGCACGCCGTAGCCGACCAGGCCGCGGACCTGTGTGCGGGAAACCGGGGCCAGCAAGGCCGGACTCCACTCGCGCCAGGTATTCGCGCTGTAGGCGAGCAGGACGGACAGCAAGGAAGCCAGATAGGCCGCCTCCAGGGCGCCGAACGACTTCGAGAAGGCCGGCAGCGCCAGCATGCCCACCGCCAGCAGCAGGACCACCTTGGGCAATACCTGGCTCAGGGAGAACGCCATCCCGCGATCCTGCATGCGCAGGATGAGCGACAGAAACCGGGATATGAAACTCACGATCACGCAGGCCACGAGCGTCCAGTAATACGCGGCATGCCCAAGGCCGAACAGCCAGTCGGTTAGGCGCGCGTCGAACGGCAGCGTGACCAGCATCGCCAGCAGCAACAGCACGAATCCCGGAGCGAAGCAGGCTTTCAGCAAAGCCCCGCGATCGCTCCATTCGTGGTATTCCCGCACATAGGCGCGATCGAGCCCGAGGTTGAACAGCAGGACGCCGAACGACACCGCGATCTGCACGATGTTCAATCGCCCCACGTCGGCGGGAGGAAAGACCCAGGCAATCGCCGGCACCGTCACCAGGCCAAGCCCGGCGGTGGCGATGGGGCCGATGGCAAATGCCAGTACGGTTCGTATGTTCACCCGTCGACCTGTGTAGTTGAGCTGTTGTCACGATCACCGTCTTGTCGCCTGTCGGATCCGGTATGCAGCCGGGCGAAGCGGCGGCGCCGGTTGCCTGTCGCCGGATGCGCCGATGGCGATCACGTCCGCGACGAAATCCCGGTAGTTCCGGGCGGCATCGAAACCGGCCTCGATCGTCTGGCGCGCATGCGCGCGCCGGGCATCGCGTCCGTCCGCGAACGCCACCCGCTCCATCGCTTCGGCGATTTCCTGCACGTCGGGGCAGGGCCCCAGCAGCGCGCCGCAGCGATCGGATACCAGGCTGGAAATGCCGCCCACGTCGGGGGCGACGGCCGGCACCCCCGCGCTCATGGCTTCCATGATGGAAACCGGAACACCTTCGGATTCGCTGGCGTTGATCAGCATGTCCACCGGGGTATCAAGGTAATACACCTTGACGGCATGGTTGGGCAGTTCGCCGAGGAAAGCGCAGACAATGTTTTTCAGGCCGTTCAACTGCGCCTTCGCCAGCGCCGTGATCTCTTCCAGCAACGGGCCGCCGCCGATATGCGTCCAGGTCAGGCTGATCTCCGGGTGACGGCGGCCAAGCAGGGCAACGGCTCCCACGATCTTGTCCAGCCGTTTCACCCGCAGGCAGAAGGAAACCGACACCACATGCAGGTGCCCCGTCGCGCTCGGGCGCGCAAGCCCATCGGCCAGCGGCACGCCCAGTGGTGCGATGCGGACGTTCCCCGGCGCTGCGCCGTAGGTCTGCTGCAGGTAGGCGCGTGCCTCGCTCGACAGTGCGAAGATCGCGTCGTAGGCGGCAATGAACTGGCGCTTCAGCGGCATGTAGCCGTCCCTGCGGCGCGCTTCGTACAGATCGAAACCGTGCACGCGGGAGACGACCCTGCGCACCGCGCCTGCATCCCTGGCAAGCACGGCTGCGTAGGCCTGCGTTTCGTTCCAGTAGCAATAGGCCACGTCTGCCGGACCGTGCGCCCGGGCGTATCGCCGCAGCTGCGCCGCCTGCTCCAGCACCTTGGACGTATGCAGCAGAGCTCGTGCGACGGTGTGCGGGCTCGTCTTCCGCGACCGGTGCAGGTAACCCAGCTCGCGTCGCAAGATCGCGGAGCACAGCGCCAGCAGCATGAACCACAGCCGCCCGAGTTTCGTGGAGCGCGCCATGCCAAGATCGATCGAGATGCCGGCAGGTATCGGGCGCGGCGTCCCCGCCGCGAGCGCGGGCAGCAACGTCACGCTGACGCCGGCGCACGTGGCCCAATAGCCGATCTCGTCCTCGATGAACTGCTCACCGGGAAGATAGGGGTAGGCGTTGGTCAGGATGACGATCTTCATGGCCGCGCAACCATGTCCGCCACGACGATGTCGGTCACGCTGCTCTGGTAGACCGTGTGGTCCACCTTGAAGGGAATGCTGATCTTGAAGCGACCGGCCGTGGCAAGGCTTGCCGTCAGCACCCGCCGCCAGTTCGCGGTGACTTCTTCCATCGTCAGCATCGGCGGGTGCGCCGTGACCAGCGCGTTGTATTGCTCCCAGTAGAGATGGTCGTGGAAGACGCTGTATTCGGCGCTGATGACGGCGATCGTCATGTCGACGCTGTCGGCCAGGCTCAGCTCCGACATGCATATCGCGGGCACGTCTTCGCGTATCACGTAGTACAGGCAGGACAGCGGCGCCGAAGCGGGATCCACATGGCGATACAACCGGTCGGGCGACATCTTGCGTCGCACCTTGGCGGAATTCATGCGGTTCTTGATATTGAAATGGATGCGGTCGATCCATCCGCGGCCCGCGAGAACTTCCTTCTTCATCGCAGGGCTGCTGCAGTTGTAGCCGTAGATCTTCGGCCAAGCCATGTTGCCGGTGACCTGGGCGGCGTCGGACACGACGACGATGTCGTCGCTGACGAAACCGACATCCTCGCGATTCCTCAGCGCAAGCACGAGCGAAGACTTGCCGACCCCGCTGGTGCCGGCGAGCAGGCAGGCTTTTCCGCCTATCGTCACGGACGCGGCGTGGATCAGCGCCACATCCTTGAAGAAATAGGATGAGGGCGCGAGCACGAACTCATGCAACATCTGCTCGAAGTCCTCGACCTTGCGCGAGTACTCCATCGACAGCAGGTTGTGCAGCATGCGCCGGATGCCGTGCCGCGCCTTGATGACGACGTCCACCTCCAGGGACTCGCCGTCGTCGCGTTTCCAGTAGACGTCGACCGCGGGGAACGAGGTCAGCATCCCGTGCGCGAATGTCTCGTGGGCCTTCGGGTTGATCGCGAAGGGCTTGTGCGCGGGCATGGTCTTGCCGATGCGGATGTTTACGTCGGGCCTCCGGCTGCCGGCGTCCGCGTACAGATTTAGGGTTTCCGCGAGCAGAATTTCCAGGTCCGCATCGCCGGAAAACGCATAGCATTTGCCGAAGATGATTTTCTTCATGCGTGCCGATTCCGCCTTTTCCGCGACCACGGTTTGCGTTTGCTCGTCCGGAAAGCTGCCACTGATATCGCCAGGCTCGAGCGGGGGCGCGGGTGGGGTGAACGCTGCATGCATGTCACAGCTCCTTGATGACTCGCGCAGGGACGCCGGCAATCACCCGGTTGTCCGGTACCGATCGCGTGACCACGGAATTGGCGCCGACGATCACGTTGTTGCCCAGCGTGACGCCTTCACGGATATAGACGTTGTCGCCGATCCAGCAGTCGTCGCCGATGACGATGTCGCGCTCCAGATGGATGATCGGGCCCGCTGCGTTGTTGGTCGGCTTGCCCAGCGAATGGGTGATCGCCTTGATCGACACGTTGTAGCCGATGGCGCAGCTGCGGCCGATGACGACCCTGGAATGCGGTCCGCACGAGAGATGCGCCTGGTTGAGATAACTCATCTCGCCGACCAGGAAATTTTGCTTGGGGCCGATCAGTTTCGAGCCCAGGCCGATCGTGGCGCGCGGCGATATGCCGCCGTACCCGCGCATCCGTCGGGCGTGGCTCCTGCGCTGGGCCCAATCGACCGAGCCGCTTATCAACCTGGCAAGGAGATCGAGCATGTCCGGACCTGTTTCATCGATGCCGCGACGAGCTTTCCCACGACCAGGTTTGCCTGCGGTTCCGTCAGATACGGGTGCATGGGCAAGCTGAGCACCCGTGCGGCCACGTCGTCGCCCACCGGCAGGCGCGCGCCGGCGTCCGCGACCGCCGGTTGTCTGTTGATCGGAATCGGGTAATGCACCGCGGTGGGAACGCCCGCGTCCTTCAGTTGCGCCTGCAGTGATTCGCGTTCGTCCACGCAGATGGTGTATTGGGCGTAGACGCTGGAGTTGTGCGGCTCGACATGGGGCGGAGCGGCGATGCCGGCTCGCGCGATCAGCGCATCGTAATGGGCTGCGACCTGTTGCCGCATGCCGATTTCGTCTTCGAATACTTCCAGCTTGGCCAGCAGGATGGCCGCTTGCAGCGTATCCAGCCGGCTGTTCACGCCGACGCGGATGTGGTGGTAGCGGCGATCCTGGCCGTGACGCGCGATCTGCCGCATCACTAGGGCAAGTCGGTCGTCGTTGGTGAAAAGTGCGCCGCCGTCGCCGTAGCAACCCAACGGCTTGCTGGGGAAGAAGCTGGTGCAGGCGACGGTGCTCAGGTTGCACGAATGACGACCTTTGTAGAGCGCGCCGAAACTCTGCGCGGCGTCTTCGATCACCGGGATGCCATGCTTGTTCGCGATCGTGTTGATGGCGTCGAAATCCGCGCACTGCCCGTAAAGCGAAACGGGAATGATCGCGCGCGTCCGCGGGGTGATCGCCGCTTCGAGCCCGGTTGGATCGAGGTTGTAGGTACGCGGGTCGATGTCCACGTAGACCGGCCGCGCGCCCAGCAGCGCAACCGTCTCCGCGGTGGCGATGTAGGTGAAGCCGGGCATGATGACCTCATCGCCGGCGCCGACGCCCAACGCCATCTGCGCGATCTGCAACGCGTCCGTTCCGTTTGCGCAGCTGATGCAGTGCCTGGCGCCCACGAAGGCGGCAAGTTTCACTTCCAGTTCGGTCACTTCCGGCCCGAGGATGTACTGGCCATGTGCCAGCACGCGGGCGATGCCGGCATCGAGGCGATCCTTGATGCGGTCCTGCTGGGCCTTGAGGTCGATGAAGTCGATCACGCGGCGGGCTCCTCCTTGTGCAGCACCCGCCCTCTCAGCACATAACGTGCGCCGGTGTGCGCGCAGATGGCTTCGCCACGTCCGTCCGGCGGCAGGGGGAGCTGCTCGCCGAACTCGCTCATCCACCCGACTTGCCGTGCCGGCACGCCTACCATCAGGGCATACGCGGGCACGTTCCGGTTGACGACCGCTCCGGCGCCTACAAAGGCGAACTCGCCGATGGTGATGCCGCAGACGATGGTGCAGTTCGCACCCAGCGTGGCGCCCCGTTTGACCAGGGTGTCGCGGTATTCGTCCTTGCGCCCGATGAGCGAGCGTGGGTTGTAGACATTGGTGAAGACCATGCTCGGACCGCAGAAGACGCCTTCCTCGAGCGTCACGTTGTCGTATACCGACACGTTGTTCTGGATCTTGCAGTGGTCTCCGATAACTACCTTGTTGCCGACGAATACGTTCTGGCCGAGCGAGACGTCCCTGCCGATGCGGGCGCCGCCGCAGACGTGCACGAAATGCCATACGCGGCAGCCCGCGCCGATCCGGGCGCCTTCGTCGACGATGGCAGAAGGGTGCTGGTAGTGGTCCATGCTGTTCGCTCTTCAGGCTCGCCGTTGCAGAGAAGGGTGGCCGTCGTTCGCCGCGGAAACGATGCCGCTGGTGCGGATCGTCGACACGGTTTCGATGGCGACGCGGTTTTCATCGAGGCCGAAACCACGGCCTGCAAGGATTTCTTCGTAGCTGCGGTTATGCAGGTCCGCAAAGCCGCCAGAGAACTCGATCTCCTCGCCGTCCACCGTGATCGATCGATAGGTGCGTTGCCCGCTTTCGCGCACCGGAATGGGCACGTCTTCGACGTCCACCGACAGGAACCAGCGCACGCGGGCGTTTTCGTATTCCAGGTAGCCCGCCGCCTTCGTGTCGCTGCGCAGGTGCACGACGTTGGCCTGCAACGCGCCGAAGATGTAGTGCAGCATGTCGAAGAAGTGCACGCCGATGTTGGTGGCTATGCCGCCGGACTTCTTCTGATCGCCTTTCCAGCTTTGCAGATACCAGTGGCCGCGCGAGGTGACGTAGGCAAGGTCCACTTCGTGCTTGGTGTCGCGTCGTCCATGCCGGACCCGGTTGCGCAGGGCGATGATCGCCGGGTGCAGGCGCAATTGCAGGATCGTATTGACGCGCTTGCCGGTCTCTCGCTCAATTTCCCGCAGACCATCGATGTTCCACGGATTGAGTACCAGCGGCTTCTCGCAGATCGCATGTGCGCCGGAACGCAAGGCGAAGCGCATGTGCGAGTCATGCAGGTAATTCGGCGAACAGATGGAGACGTAATCGATCTGGCCGCCATCGCCGGCGCGCCGGCGCAGATCGACGTGCCTGTCGAAGCGTTCGAACTCGGTGAAGAAATCGGCATCGGGGAAGTGGCTGTCGATGACGCCGACCGAATCGTTCGGATCGAAGGCGGCCAGTAGCCGGTTGCCGGTGGCCTTGATGGCCTGCATGTGGCGGGGAGCGATGTAGCCGGCTGCACCGATAAGGGCGAAGTTCTTCGACGGAGTGGTCATGAAAACGGGTCCTGGGGCTGCGCGGTCTCTGCCGGCCCATGTGCGATGGATGCTTCTGTCCACGGGCGGCGGGTTTGCGGCGGTCGCCATGCGCAGTTGCAGCGCGCCCGACCCTGTGTCGCTGTGCGCCTGCGCGGCTGGCCGTACCTGACATCGGTTGTCGTCGCTTCGAGGCGGGCTTTTCTCATGCGGTCGCCTTGCCGACGCCGTAGTAGGCGTAGGAGTAGTAGCCGCTGCTGCGCTTCTCCACGGCGTTGAAGATGGCGCCCCGGAGGTGGATGTTGTTCTGCTCGAAGCGTTGCCGTGCCAAGGCGACTTCGCGCACCTGGTTGAGCCCGAAGCGCACCACCATCAGGGCGGTGCCTGCATGGTGGCCGATGATGGCCGCATCGGTCACCGCCAGGATCGGCGGAGTGTCGATGATGACTAGGTCGTACACCTTCTTCACGTGGTCGAGCAGCGTGGAGAAACGGGAGTTCATCAACAGCTCGGAAGGGTTCGGCGGAATCTTGCCGCGGCCGATGAAGTGCAGGTGCGAGGACGGAGCGACCGGTTGTATTGCCGCTTCCAGGTCGGTCTGGCCCGAGATCAATTCGGAAAGGCCGACCCCGGCCTGGCAGCCCACGATTCTGTGCAGCGACCCCATGCGCATGTCGCCGTCGATCAGCAACACGCGCTGGTTGCCCTGGGCGACCAGGGTGGCGAGGTTGGCGGAGACGAACGTCTTGCCGACATCCGGACTGGAACCGGTGATCATCAGCACGTTGTTTTTCGCCTCAAGGCGGGCGAAATGCAGGCTGGTGCGCAAGCTCCGCAAGGCCTCGGTGGCCATGTCAGCCGGCGCGTCCATGACCAGCAGGCGTTGCTTGCCGTATCCGCGGACGCGCTTGTCGTGCAATGCCTGCTCCCGCAGGCTGACCGGGATGGAGGCATACACGGGCAGGCCGATGTTTTCGATGACGGCCGGATCTTCGATGCCACGGTTGAGCGCCTGCCGTATGAAGACGCACAAGAGCGCCACGAAGCCACCGAGGAACGCGCTGCCGAGCACCACGATGGTCTTCTTCGGCCATATCGGCTGTGTGACGTCCACCGCCGCGCTGTCGATGATCCGTACATTGCCGACCGTGCCCGCGCGGGCGATGTCGAGTTGCTGGGCCTGGTTGAGCAGGCCGGTGTAGGTGTCGTTGCTCACCTGCACATCGCGGGTCAGTTTCAACAGCTCCTGCTGGGTATTCGGCAGGTTGCCGACCTGCTTGTCTATCCCGCCTTTCTGCGCCTCCAGCTGGCCTATCTGTTTCATCAGGGCCTTGTAGGCCGGATGCTCGGGTGTGTACTGGCGCTGCATGTCCGCCTGCTGCAGGCGCAACTGCTGGATGTTGGTCTGGATGGAGACCTCCTGGTCCAGCAGGCTTTGGGTTTGCATGCTGATGTCGACCGAGCGAGCGCGGAGCTGGTATGCGTTAAGCGCCGCTGTGGCCGTTTCAAGCTGACTGCGGACCTTGGGGAGCTGCTCACGCACGAACTCCAGGCTGTTCGCCGCCTCCGCGGAATTGCGATCCACGTCCTGGCGCACGTAGAGCTCGCCCACCTCCCGCAGCACATTCGCCGCCAACACCGGATCGGTGTTGGCGTAGGTCATGTCGAGGATGCCCGAATCCTTGCTCTCTTCGTTGACCTTGATGGCCTTGCGAAGCCGGTTGGTCACCGTCAGCCGGCGATGGCGGAACACGCGGAAGTGGGTGCCTTCATTGGCAACCAGGGTCTTGACCTGGATGGTTATGCCCTGGCCAGTGGAGGATTCCCCCGTATGGCCAGTGACCAGAAGGTTTCCCTTCTCGTCGACCAGGATGTAGCCGCCGTTCTCGCCTGCGATCAGGGTCAGCGGCTTGTCCAGGAGATTGTCGGGTACGTCCAGTTGGAAAATGTCCAGCTTCGAGCCGCCCCAGTCGTAGCCGGTCATTCCGAACCAGGGCGTCGCCACCTTGCCGGCATTGTGCGAGGCGTAGAGGTGGGCGATGAAATTGCCGAACAGGGGAAAGCGTTCCGGGCTGCTTTCGACCGCGAGCTTGAGCTTGTCGACCACTGCGCCGACCACCATGCGCGAAGTGATCAAGGCCGATTGGGTGCTTGCTTCGGGATCTTCCGCCCCCAGCGTCTGGCTGAGTGCGCTCAAGCCGGGCAGATCCGGAACCTTCTGTTCCACCTGCGCTGTCGACGTGGCTTGATAGATCGGTGTTGCAACTACAGCATAGATGATGCCGAGTACGACAAAAATCACGGTAATGCGGCAGATAAGCCACTTGTTGTCGCGAAGCGTGCCAAGCAATTCGCTCAGATCGATTTCGTTATCGCGTTGCAGAGGGGCCAGGGTGCCGGTCATATGGATTACCATCTCGTGACATGAGAACAGGGATCACAGATAAAGCTGCCAGCTATCCACTCCTTTTGTGATCATTTCGTGTACGTATTCGAATGCAATGCGCTCTTGGCGATAAGGGTCGGGTATATCGTTTTCATTCAACCATTTATCTAGCAGATAAACCTTGCCGCGAATTTCGGGGGCAAGTTGGATCATCGCTGCGACATGACTCTTTTCCATGCCAAGCACCAAATCAGCCTCGTGCAGCATGGCGGGTGTCAACTGGCGGGCACGATGCAACGTGCCGTCAATGCCGCTTTCGGCGAGCAATTGCAGGGAAGTCGCATCCATGGGTCTTCCGGCAGGCGCATAGAGCCCCGCGCTGCTGAATGCAACGTGGCGTGATCTCGTGCGCTGTCGAAACAGGTATTCTGCCGTGGGACTGCGGCAAACATTACCCATGCAGACAATCAATATCCGCTCAAACACAGCGCCGTCATACTCCCGAATCCTAAGTCAGCGTCGATCCAAGGATGCTAGAAATGGCGGTACGGCCTCCTGTCAAATTTCAGGAAAACCCACAATATTGTGTGAGTTTCGTGGCCCTGTTTTGAATGTAAATCGCGAGTCTCAAAAAGAGACCGAAAAGCGGCGACACGCAGGGTGTATGCCTGCTTATTATTCGCATCCGTCGTCACACGAATATGTCGACGTGTCGAACGGATTCCGGAGTTCGTTTGTCGTCATTGAACGAAATAAGAGCATCGATCATTGCACGTCCGGATTGCTTGTCAGTGAACAGCAGCCAAATGATCCGGCCGGTTGCGTTGAATCAGTTGCGGGCACTGAATTGGCGCCTGCATCGCGTGTACAGCGGCATGAATGCGGAACTTCACGTCATGCGTTCTGGATCGTAGAGACCGTGGATCGAACCTTGTCTGAATCTATGGTCGGGAATCCGGTCGATCGATGCGTGCGCATCGGGCCGTCCGCGGGACGGCGACAGGGATCCACCTTCGCGAGGCGCGAGCTTGGCAACACATGCAATGCGTGGGCCATCTCTCGATGGCCGTCAGGCTTTGGAGTCGTGCCGCGGCTGAGGCCTTCACAACTTCGAAAGGCTATGGCTCGCAGCGGCAACGGCAACCGTCCCATGCTGCGTCAGTTTGCCGGGGTGCTACACGGTCAGCGTGTGAGTGCTGGGACGCAGCGGCCAACCGCCCTTGTCAACGGTGGCGGGTGCCCTTTGGATCTTTGGGGTTCACCGGTGCTTGGCCAGTGTGTTCGGGATCGCGCGCGAAGCGTTTTGTCGATTGGAACTTCGTTGCGTGCTCTACGACGGAACCGATCTTCTTGCTGGAATACACGGAGTGGATGGCTGCGACCGTCAGAACCGGAGGCGATTTGCTCATTGGGGCGACTCGTGGCGAGAGGGATACGGCGACCATACTCCTTAATCGTTGGTCGCGTGGGAAAGGGTGTGCGGCGGCATGCCTTCAGCGCCTCCACTGGGTCTCGACGTGCGGGAGCTGCTCCGTGACCGGATCGCGGCTGGCGGGCTCGCAGCACAGCGCGTTGCGGGAGAATCGAGTCGGGCGCTTTACTTCGGAGCCTCGGTGGAAGCCGGATCCTGCGCTACCGCTTCAATGAATTCCTTGGCCGGCATCGGTTCGCCAAGCATGAAGCCTTGCAGGCTGTCGCAACCGATGCGGGTGAGGAACGCTTTCTGCGCGGCGGTTTCAACGCCTTCGGCGACAATCTTGAGGTTGAGCGTCTGCCCCAGCGCGACGATGGCCGACACGATGGCGGCGTCCTCGGTGCCGATGGCAAGGTCGCGCACGAAGCCCTTGTCTATCTTCAGTTCGGTGGCCGGCAGACGTTTCAGGTAGAGCAGGCTGGAGTAGCCGGTGCCGAAGTCGTCGATGGAGATGTTCACCCCCATGTCCTTCAGCTGCTGCAGCGTCGCCAGGCTTGCCTCGACATCGGACATGGCGGTGGACTCGGTGATTTCCAGCGTCAGAAAGCGCGGGGCGAGCGCATGGCGCGCCAGCGTGCCGCGCACCAGCTCGATAAGTCCATCGTGGCCGAACTGCACTGCCGACAGGTTCACCGCAATCGTCCATTGCGGATGCCCGGCGTCATGCCACGCGCGCATTTGCCGACATGCTTCGTCGAGCACCCATTCACCAATCGGCACGATCAGGCCGGTTTTCTCCGCGATGGGAATGAAGTGGCCGGGCAGGATCATCCCGAGCGTGGGATGCGACCATCGCAGCAAGGCCTCTGCGCCGATGACGGGACCGTTCGGCGCGTCGAATTTCGGCTGATAGTGCAGCGTCAGTTCACCGCGTGCCGAGGCTACGCGCAGTTCCCGCGCGATCTGCATCTGTTCGTGCGCATCGGAGTTCATCGAGGTTTCGAAAAAAGCATAGCCTTTTTGTCCCGACGCCTTCGCGTGGTACATCGCCGCGTCGGCATTGGTCATCAGCTCCTGCTGGGTGGCGCCGTCGCCAGGGTAGAGGACGATGCCGATGCTGGAAGTCACATGCAGCTCGTGCTTGGCGATGAAGATGGGCTCGCCGATCGCCTTCATTAGGGTCTCGGCGATACGGGCAGCATCCGTCGGTTCTTCGATACGGGCCAGCAATACGAATTCGTCGCCGCCGATGCGGGCGACGGTATCCTCGTTGCCCACGTTGGCGCGTATGCGCTGGGCAACTTCGACCAGCAGCATGTCGCCGGAGCGATGTCCAAACACGTCGTTGACGGCCTTGAAGCCGTCGAGGTCCAGGAACATGAGCGCGAAACGGCTCTTGTCGCGATCGGCGATCAGGATTTCATGTTCGAGGCGATCGTGCAGCAACACGCGGTTCGGCAACTTGGTCTGGCTGTCGTGCAGGGCGAGATAGGTGAGTTCCTCGTTCGCCTCGGCGAGCGAGCTGACCAGCACGGCCGTGCGCGACTCCATGCGCACGTCGAACGCGGAGACGGTGAGCGTCGCCGCCAGTACTGCCAGGGTGACGACGATGACGACGACGGCCAGCCAGTTCGTGTTCACGCCATGATGTGCTGCCCCGCAGATGCTGCCCAGCGGGAATTGCGCGGCGCTCATGCCGGTGTAATGCATGCCGACGATGGCGAGGCCCATGACGACGGCCGCGCCGAGCCGTTTCCGCCATACGTGCGATGAGTCCTTGCGCAATTGGAAGGCGATCCACAGCGCTGCACCCGCTGCCATGATGGCGATCGCCACCGACAGGGCGAACAGCCACGCGTCGTACTGGATGCCCGGGCTCATGCGCATCGCTGCCATGCCCGTGTAATGCATGCCGGCAATGGCCGGCCCCATCAGCAGGGCGCCGCCGACCAGGTGCGTCCAAGGCAGCGTTTGCCGGCAAACCAGCCACAAGGCGAATGCGGAAGAGGCAATGGCGATCAGCAACGACAGCAGGGTGATCAGCGGGTCATAGCCCAGCGGAATCGGCAGGCTGAAAGCCAGCATGCCGACGAAATGCATCGACCAGATGCCCAATCCCATCGCGCAGGCGCCAGCAAACAGCCACCAGCGCGCGCCGGAGTCACGTGCCGTGGTGATGCGGCCGGCCATGCCCAGTGCCGTGTAGGAGGCGAAGATCGCCACGAGCAGGGAACACACGACGAGCAACGGGTTGTACGAACTGGCCAGCATTCAACGAACCCTTGAGTCCTTAGGCCTTGCATGTCGCACGAAGGTGGCCTGATCGTAGCGTGGCTTTGCAAGGTTTGGGCGTCGGGTTTCTATCGGCCTGCAGGCCCGGATCTTGACCGCACAAGGCTTTGACGCTACCTGGAGCCGCGCGTTTGCGGCTCGTGACCGCCTGTGGGCGGCGGATCCCGCAAATTCGCGACGAAGAAACTTGCGCCAGGATTCATTCACCGGTAATCGACTAGTCGCATGCTGGCCGCTCCATTCCAAAGCGGAGAACGTCATGGGAATCCTCGATACCTTGGGTGAAGTTGCCGGTGCCGTGGCGGCAGTCGAAGGCGCCGAGAAGCTCGATCCGAATGCGGGCCTGCTGACGAAGGGCATTGCGGCCATCGCCGGATTCAAGGGCGCCGGTGCGCTGGAAGAAATGGTAGGCAAGAAGGAAGACGAGGCGGATGCCGCGCCGGCTGACGACAGCCAGTCCTGAGTTCCGTTCACGCTGACGGGGCCGCCTATCGGGTGGCCCCGCTTTTCGCGCCGTCAACCGGTGGTGGTGTGCTGCGCACAGGTTTTGGCGCGTGCTTGCAACAGTTCGCGTTCGCGGGCGTTGCGGGTGAGCGCCGCGGCATGTTCGAACTCCGTGCGGGCCTCACCGTGGCGATCGAGCTTCTGCAGCAGATCGCCGCGCACTGCCGGCAACAGGTGATAGTTCGCCAGTGCCGGTTCGTCGCGTAGCGTATCGACCAGCGCAAGGCCTGCTGCTGGCCCGCTGGCCATCGCCACGGCCACTGCGCGGTTGAGTTCCACCACGGGCGATGGCGTGACGCCGGCCAGTGTGGCGTACAGCGCCGCGATGCGGTGCCAGTCGGTTTGCTCCGCGGTATTGGCGCGGGCGTGGCAAGCGGCGATTGCTGCCTGCAGGGTGTACGGCTCTTCGTGGTCGCCCAGCCGTTGCGCGCGATCCAGCGCGGCTAGGCCACGCTGGATCAGCAGCCGATCCCAGCGCGCGCGGTTCTGTTCCAGCAACAGGATCGGCGTTCCGTCCGGTGCGCTGCGCGCATGCGTACGCGAGGCCTGCAGTTCCATCAGTGCGAGCAGGCCGAACACGGAGGCCTGCTGCGGCATCAGTCCGGCGAGGATGCGGCCCAGCCGCAGGGCTTCCTCGCACAGCGCGGGCCGCATCCAGTCGTCGCCGGCGGTGGCGGTGTAGCCCTCATTGAAGATCAGGTAGATCACGCCCAGCACCGCGTCCAGGCGTTCGGCGAGCTCTTCGCCACGCGGAACCTCGAACGGCACCTGTTTCTCGGCCAGCGTGCGCTTCGCGCGCACGATGCGCTGGGCGATGGTGGGCTCCGGCTGCAGGAAGGCGCGGGCGATCTCGGGCGTGCTGAGGCCGCCCAGCAGGCGCAGGGTGAGCGCCACGCGCGAATCGGCAGGCAGCGCGGGATGGCAGGCGGTGAAGATCAGCCGCAGCAGGTCGTCGCCGATATCGTCGTCCAGCATGGCGTCGAAGCGGGGCATAGCATCGGCCTGTTCGGCCTCCAGTTCGCGGGCGATTTCCTCGTGCTTGCGCTCCATCAGCTGATGACGGCGCAGGCGGTCGATCGCGCGGTGTTTCGCCGTGGTCATCAACCACGCGCCGGGATTGTCCGGCACGCCGGTCTGCGGCCATTGTTCCAGCGCAGTCACCAACGCGTCCTGCGCCAGTTCCTCCGCCAGGCCCACGTCGCGCAGCATGCGGGTGAGGCCGGCGATGATGCGCGCCGATTCGATGCGCCAGATGGCTTCGATGCTGCGGGGGATGTCGGTCGCCGTCATGGCGACCGATCAGACCATCATCGCTCCGTGGGAGCAAGGCATCATGCAGCGGGCGGGCAGTTGATCATCCACGGCACGCCGTAGCGGTCCACCAGCGAGCCGAAGCGCGCGGCCCAGAAGGTCTGCTGGATCGGCATCTGCACCGTGCCACCTTCGGCCAGCGCGTGGAAAATCCGCTCGGCCTGTTCCGGCGAGTCGAGCTGGATCGACACCGAGCAGCCCTTGATCGGCGTATAGGGACATTGCGGCGCCATCGCGTCCGAGGCCATCAGCACCTGGTCGCCGACTTCCAGCCGCACGTGCATCATCTTGTCGCGCATCTCCGCAGGCATGGGCATTTCAGGCGGCGCGTCGCCATAGCGTGCCCGCATGGTGACCTTGCCGCCGAAGCAGCTGGCATAGAAATCGAAGGCGGCCTCGGCATTGCCGTCGTAGTTGAGGTAGGCGACGAATTGCATGGCGGTACTCCTTGCAGGGCGGGGTTTATGGGCGGTTGCCGATCTGCGCGCGCAGGTTTGCTTCCTGCTCGCGCAAGGCATCCGTGAACTTGTCGCCGAAGTCTTCGGCCTCGAATACCGGGCGGATCTCGACTTCGGCGCCGGTGTCGAACGGCGCGCGTTTCAGCCATTCGATGGCTTCGGCCATCGACTTCACCTGCCATAGCCAGAAGCCGGCGATCAGTTCCTTGGATTCGGTGAACGGGCCATCGATCACGGTGCGTTGTGCGCCGTCGAAACGCACGCGGGCGCCGCGCGAACTGGGATGCAGGCCTTCTCCGGCCAGCATCACGCCTGCCTTCACCAATTCTTCGTTGAATTGGCCCATCGCGGCGAGCCGATCGGTGCTCGGCATCAGGCCGGCCTCGGTGTCTTTGGTCGCCTTCACGATCACTATGCAGCGCATCGGTTCGCCTCCTGTGGCCGGGATGAATCCGCCTTCAAAGGTGCGACGAACGGCGGGGTGCCGGATCGACACCTTGCACGAAGTTTTTTTGCGATGCCCGCAAGCCGAACAGGCAGAACGCGGTCAGGACGCCCGATTGTGCGAGCGCATCGTGCGCTGTTTTTCGATCTGCCAGTCGCGCTGCTTCTCGGTGTCGCGCTTGTCGTGTTCCTGCTTGCCGCGGGCCAGGCCGACTTCCACCTTCACCTTGCCGTTCTTCCAGTACATCGCGGTGGGCACCAGCGTGTAGCCCTTGCGCTCCACTGCGCCGATCAACTGGTCGATCTCCTTGCGGTGCAGGAGCAGCTTGCGCGTGCGGCGGTCTTCGGCGATGACGTGGGTGGAAGCGCTGATCAGGGGGGGGATCGAGGCGCCGACCAGGAAGATTTCGCCCTTAATGACGATGGCATAGCCGTCGCCGAAGTTGATCCGACCCGCGCGCAGCGCTTTCAGCTCCCAGCCTTGCAGGGCGATGCCGGCCTCATAGCGCTGGTCGATGTGGTACTCGAACCGCGCGCGCTTGTTGAGCGCGATGGTGCCCGTGCCCTTGGTGGTGTCCTTGTCCTTGCTCTTGGCCATGTCCGCTAAACTTCGGGCCTCTGGGCGGCCGCATTGCCTGCGTGCCTTTCAGGGGCAGCGCTTCTTTTAGAAGTGCATCCATGGATGGATGCCCGTTTGATCTTCGCATTCACGGAAGAATGCAGTAACCACCGAATGCGCCCATAGATGGGCGCTCGTTTGATTCTCGCATTCAAGCATGAATGCACCAGGATAGAGGCTACCGTGATCGAGATACGCCGCAGCGCGCTGGTACGCCATTCCCCGGAACAGATGTTCGATCTGGTCGATGGTGTGGAAGCATACCCAAAGCGTTTCCCGTGGTGCTCGGCATCCGCGGTGGTCGAGCGCAGCGACAATGTACTGGTGGCGCGCCTCGACCTGCATTTCATGGGCTTGCGGCACAGCTTCACCACCCGCAACACTGCCGAGCGGCCGCATCGCATCGACATCCATCTGGTCGACGGCCCGTTCCGTTCGCTGGACGGTCACTGGAGTTTCACCGCGCTGGGAGACGACGGCTGCAAGGTGGCGCTGGCGCTAGATTTCGAATACGCCGGCATCGGCGGCAGCGTGCTCAAGCTGGGTTTCCAGGGACTCGCCAACCGCATGGTGGACGATTTCTGCGTTGCCGCGGACCACCTGCATGGCTGAGCCGACCATAACGGTGGAAGTAGTGCATGCCTGCGCGCAGCACATACGGCGCAGCCGCGTTTCGTTGCCGGATGGAAGCACTGCTATGCAGGCAGTCGTGGCGGCAGGTTTTTTGCCGTCGCTTCCTGCCGAGGTGGCGGAGCCGCTGCGATTGGGCATCTTCTCGTGCAGGATAGACGCCGATCATGTGCTACGCGACGGCGACCGGGTGGAAATTTACCGGCCGCTGACCCTTGACCCCATGGCCTCGCGCCGGCGCCGTGCCGGCCAAGGCTGACGCAGGCGCTACCCGCAGTTTAGTTGTTGCTGCTGCCGGAGTCGTTGCCGGAGTCCGAACCGCCGCCGGAATCCTTGCTGTCCTTGCCGCTGGTGTCCTTGTCGCCCTTGGTGTCGTTGACCGGGTAATCGACGTTGTACTTCTTGCTTTCCTTGAGCAGGTTTTTGTTGTTTTCGAGGTAAGGGCTGCCCTCGATGCGCGCCAGGATGTCGTCATTGAAGTACAGGGTCATGGTACTGACCTGCATCGGGCCGCCGCGGTGCGAATAGGTGGACACGTAGTCCCAGCGGCTCTGGTTGAACGGGGAGGCGACCGAAGGCGTGCCGACCAACAGCATCACCTGGCGCTTGGTCAGGCCGGGCTTGAGCTGATCCACCGCCTTCTGGTCGATGGTCTTGTCGAGCAGGTTGCCCTGGCGCACGTCCTGCGTGTAGACCAGGTGGCAGCCGGAAACGGCAAGCGCCAACAACGCGACAACCGGCAGGGTGATCAGCTTTTGCATGCGTGAAACGTCCAGATCGTGGAAGAGCGGATGATACACTACCGGTTCGGCATCGCCGCGCCGGCGTGAGGTGGCAAACGATGGAACAGGAAACTCAGGAACTGCGTCGGGTCGGTCTCAAAGTGACCCATCCGCGCATGCGCATTCTGCAGATCTTCGACGAGGAGGAGGGCAACCACCTCACTGCCGAGGACGTCTACAAGAAGCTGCTCGCCCATCAGGAAGACATCGGCCTGGCGACGGTGTACCGCGTGCTGACCCAGTTCGAGGCAGCCGGCATTGTCGTCAAGCACAACTTCGAAGGCGGGCAGGCCGTCTACGAACTCGATCGCGGCAAGCACCATGACCACATGATCGATGTGGACAGCGGAAAGGTGATCGAGTTCGTCAGCGAAGAGATCGAGCGTCTGCAACGCGAGGTCGCGGCGCGCCATGGTTATGTGATCGAGGATCACAGCCTAGTGCTGTACGTTCGTCCCAAGAGCCGCGGTACGCGCAAGGGCTGATCACCGCCATCCGGGCATCCGGGCATTTCTTGGGCACAAAAAAATCGCGAGGGAGGACTCCTGTCCACCTCGCGATTGCCTCGTACCTTCTGGGTTTCGGCATGGCGAGTTGCTCGTCCAGGCCTGTGTCCAAGGTAACGACCAGACGGCCTCCTGCCGTCTCTCCGGAGTCACCGTCCCCACGAGGACTCCGGTACGCCATCTCACGATGGCGGCTCCCCCACATCGATGGATCGATGCTAACGAAGCCTTCACGTCCTGTGTATCGGAAAAATTCCTAGACAGGCCGAAATGTGACGGGCAAGTCGTTATTGCTGCGCAGCAATACGCGCAGATGCACGCCGCGCGGTGCCGGGCGCAACTGGAACAGGCCTCCCAGCGAGGTGACACGGTCGCGCATGCCTTGCAGGCCGCGGCCACCTCGTGGCGGCCGCTCGGGCAATCCGATGCCGTCGTCGCGCAAGTCGAGTAGGGCGAGTATCGCGCCGTGGCGTTCGCCGATGCGCAGGCGCAGGCGGAATTCGCTGGCCCTGGCGTGCTTCACTGCATTGGTGGCGCTTTCCTGCGCCAGTCGATAGATCGCGGTGCGGGTGTCGTCGTCGAGCAGGCGCGGGTCGCCATGCAGGTCGGTGACATAGTGGATGCCCGCAGCCTTCAGCAGGTCGCGGATCGGACCTTCGTCCAGCGCGCGCAGCAGGCCGAACTCGTCCAGCACTGCAGGACGCAGGTCGTCCAGCAAGCGATGCAGGGCGCGACGCATGTGCGCGAGGATGCTGTTGATCGAGGTGCCGATATCTTCCAGTCCGGCCTGTTGCAGGCGCGCCTGCACCAGTTTCACGTGGGTCTGGATCGCGGTGATGTTCTGGCCCAGCTCGTCGTGCAGCTCGGCGGCCATGTGGCGGCGCTGGTTTTCCTCCGCCTGCAGATTGCCGCGCGCAGCGGCTCGCAGTTGCCGCGCCAGTTGGTCCAGCCGTCGGTTGACTGCCGCCAGGTGGGTATTCTGCTCGGCTACCTGCAGCTTGCTGCGACGCAGAGCATCCGTGGCTGAGCCCAGCATCAGCGTTCCGGTGCCGGCCACGGCCAGGAACAGATAGCCGGCCGCCGAAGGGGCGTGGCCGAGGCGCTGATCCAGCACCGTCATCCCGAAACTGGAGATGGTGATGGCCAGACTGGCGCCGCGCCAGCCATGGCGGAATGCAAAGAACAGCACGGGGGCCAGCGATAGCGCACGGGCGAACTGCGGTTGCGACGTGGCCTGTTCGGAAAGCAGCAGCAGGATGGCCATGGCCGGCAGCATCACCTGCAGGCCGTCCAGGGCCAATTCCGCCAACGCATGGCGGCTGGGAGGGGCGCGCAGCAGCAGCACCATCACCGGCACCATCAGCAGCACGCCCAGATAGCCGCCCAGCAATTCGTTGCCCAACATGTGGATCAGCGCGTCTTCGGCCGCGGCCGTGTGGATCACCGTGAGCAGGCCGATGTCCACCGCCGTGGTGGCGAGCACCACGAGCATCGCGGCCAGCAGCAGGCGGGCCGTTTCCTGTGGGTTGTGCAGGCTGGTGCCGGCATGCGGATTCAGCCTGCGCAGCAGCCACAGGCTGGCCGCGGTTACCAGCGGTTCGGGCAGGTCGCCGAGGAAAAAGCCGCTCCAGCCCATCGGCAGTCCATCGTGCATGCTCATGCCGGCCGAGGCGATCAGTTCGGCGCCCAGCAGCCAGCCCCAGCGACGCACGGGCAGCAGCAACAACGCGCCGAAGCGCAAACCGTAGGGCAGTGCCCAATAGGGTTGCTCCGTCGGCCACAGCAGCAGCCACAGCAGGACGTAGATCGCCCCCAGCAGCGGGCCGGAGTGCAGTGGGCGGAAGGGTTTCAGGCGCATCCGCGGATGGTACACGGGCGTTTGGCAGTGCCGGCGCAGACCGGCGCCGGTCCATATACAGTAGGGCCATGTACAGCATTGTCCTGGTCGACGACCACGCCATCGTGCGTGAAGGTTTCAAGCGGCTGATCGGGCTGGAGCCCGATCTCCAGGTGGTGGGTGAGTGCCGCTGCGCAGACGACGCGGTGGAGGCAGTGGCGCAGCACCGGCCCGACCTGGTGGCGCTGGACCTGTCGTTGCCCGACGGCAGCGGCCTTCCCTTGATCGAACACCTGGGCAGCGTGTCGCCCGGCACGCGCATCGTGGTGTTGAGCATGCACGATGGCGAACCCTACGTGTCCGAAGCCTTGCGCCGCGGTGCCAGCGGCTACGTAACCAAGGGCGTGGCGCCGGAGGAACTGGTGGCGGGCCTGCGCGCGGTGATGCAGGGCGAGCAGTTCCTGAGTTCCGACCTGCGCCAGCGCCGTGCGGAGCAGCCGGAATCCGCGCTCGATCCGCTGCATCGCCTGACCACCCGCGAACACGAGGTGTTCCTGCTGCTGGCCTGCGGGCGCACGCCCAAGCAGGTGGCGGCCGAGCTGGGCATTGGCCAGAAGACTGTCTACATCCACCGCGCCAGCGTGATGGGCAAGCTCAATGCCGGTTCGGAACTGGAGTTGTATCGCATGGCCAGCGAGCGTGGGCTGCTGCCCGCCAGCGGTTAGAGCCTGCTAAGCGTTTCCCGGCGGCTAGCGTCACGAGTTTCGTGCTCTCAGGCCTGCGCGCGTTCCAGCATCTGCTTCGCGTGAGCCCGCGTTTCGCGGGTGATCTCCACCCCGCCCAGCATGCGGGCCAGTTCGTCGCGTCGGCCATCGGCGCCCAGCCGCTGGATCTGCGTACGGGTGTGGCCGTCGTCGCTGTGTTTGCTCACGAACAGGTGCGCGTGGCCCTGCGCGGCGACCTGGGGCAGGTGAGTGACACACAACACCTGGCGCTGGCCACCCAGTGCACGCAGCTTCTGGCCCACCACCTCGGCCACTGCGCCGCCAATGCCGCTGTCCACTTCGTCGAACACCATGGTGCCCACGCTGTCGTTGCCCAGCGTGGCGACTTCGATGGCGAGGCTGATGCGTGCCAGTTCACCGCCGGAAGCCACCTTGCGCAGCGCCCGCGGCGGCTGTCCGGGATTGGTGCTGACCAGCAGTTCGCAGCGTTCGCGGCCTTGCGGGTCGGGCTCCTCGCCTTCGACAGGTTCCAGTTCAACCACGAGCACGCCGCCGGCCATGCCCAGCTCAGCCATCAATGCGCCGACTTCCTTGCCCAGCTTGTCTGCCGCTTTGCGACGTGACTTGCTTAGCTTGTCTGCTGCCTGCACGTAGTCAGTGCGGGCGCGCTCCCGCTGGACGGCGAGTTGTTCCAGTGCTTCGCCGGCGCCTTCCAGCTCGGCCAGTTCGGTGCGCAACGCCGTGGCCTTGTCGTGCAATTCCGCGATGGGGAGGCGGTGACGGCGGCCGAGTTCATGCAGACGGGCGAGGTGAGCGTCGACTTCGGCGAAGCGCTCGGGGTCGAGATCGACGTCCTGCGCGTAGCGGCCCAGCGTGTCGGCGGCTTCGCCCAACTGGATCATGGCGTTGTCCAGCAGCTCCAGCGCGGGATTCAGCGCTTCGTCCAGCGTGGCCAGCCTGCCCAGCTCGGCATGGGCGCGACCCAGGGCGCGGCGCAGCGCGAATTCGCTGTCGCCGTCCAGCAGCTCGACCACGCCGGCGGCGCCTTCGGCAAGCCGACCGGCGTTGGCTAGGCGCTTGTGGCTGGCTTCGAGTTCGGCCAGCTCGGCGGACGGTAGCGTCCATTGCTCCAGTTCGGCCAGCTCGTGGCGCAACAGTTCCAGCCGCTGTTCGCGATCCGCGCCACCGCTGAGGCGACGGATACGCGCACCCAGGTCGCGCCATTGCGTGGCCAGCTCGCGCACCTGGCCGGCCAGCGAGCCGTGGCCGGCGCAGGCGTCGAGCAGGGCGAGCTGGTGCGCGCGCGAAAGCAGGGCCTGATGCTCGTGCTGGCCATGGATTTCCACCAGCAGGGTGGCGAGTTCGGAAAGCTGGCCGGCGCTGGCGGGACGGCCGTTGATCCATGCGCGCGAGCTGCCTTCGGCGCGGATCACCCGCCGCAACTGGCAGGCTTCGCCATCGTCCAGCTCTTCCTGCGCCAGCCATGCGCGGGCCTCGGGCAGGGCGGCAAGATCGAATTCGGCGGACAGTTCCGCGCGGTCGCTGCCGGCGCGCACCATCCCGCTGTCGGCGCGGGCGCCGGCGAGCAGCAGCAGCGCATCCACCAGCAGCGACTTGCCGGCGCCGGTTTCGCCGCTGACCACGGTGAGGCCGGCGCCGAAATCGACTTCGGCCTGTTCAACGACGGCGAATTGGCGGACATGGAGCGAGATGAGCATGGCGGGCTGACGGCAGTCCGTATGGGATCGGGCGATTGTAATAGGAGCCTGCGCGGCAGATGCCGCAAGGGCCGCAAAGACCGCCGCGCGATCCATCTTTCCGCCACGTTCCTGGTGAACTGTCGAAAAGCGAGGCTCGCGCAGCAGCCCTTTCGCCACAGACGGCTTCGGCCCCGCAGGCTCCATGCCTCCCGCTACAATGCCGCGGCGCTTGCATGACAGGCGCGCAGACCCTATCTCTTGGTCGTCTCACCGATTGCTACTGCGCATGTCCCGTCTCCACTCCCATGAACTCGATGCACGCACCCGGCGCCTGCTGCGCAGCCTGATCGCGCAGTATCTGGTCGATGGCGAGCCGGTGGGGTCGCGCACGCTGTCGCGATCGTCGGGTCTGGACGTGAGCCCGGCGACCATCCGCAACATCATGGCCGACCTCGAGGAGGCTGGCCTGGTCGCCTCGCCGCATACTTCGGCGGGGCGTATTCCCACGCCGCGCGGCCTGCGCCTGTTCGTGGACAGCCTGATCGAATTGCAGCCGTTGCCGCACGAGGAAATGGCTCGCCTGCAGCGTGAATTGCCGCCGGGGCAGACCACCACACGCGACCTGTTGGGCAATGCCTCGGCCCTGTTGTCGGCGATGACCCGTTTCGCCGGCGTGGTGACCGTACCGCGACAGGTGGATTTCCCGCTGCGCCACCTCGATTTCGTGCCGCTGCCGGACGCACGGGTGCTGGTGATCCTGGTGTTTTCCGACAACCAGGTGCAGAACCGCGTGGTGCAATTGGCCAAACCGTTGGAGGGTCGCGAGCTGGAGCAGGCGGCGAACTACATCAATACCCATTTCGTCGGCCTGCGCGTGGACGATATCCGCGCCCACCTGCTGGCCGAACTGCGTGCCGCAGGCAGCGAGCTGAACCGGCTGGTGGCGAATGCCACCGAGCTGGCCACGGCCTCGTTCGCGCCACACGCCGACGGCGACGACGTGCTGGTCAGCGGGCAGACCAACCTGATGGCTTGCGCCGAGCTGGCCGACCTGCAACGACTGCGCGAGCTGTTCGAAGCGTTCCAGCAGAAGAACGGGCTGCTGCAGTTGATGGAGTCGTGCGCGCGGGCGCCCGGCGTGCGGCTGTTCATCGGCGAGGAATCCGGTTTCGCCGCGCTCGACGGTTGCAGCGTGGTTACCGCCAGCTATGGCACGCCGGGGCGGGTGCTGGGCGCGGTGGGCGTGATCGGCCCCACGCGCATGGCCTATGAGCGGGTGATCCCGGTGGTGCAGGCCACCGCCGGGCTGCTCAGCGATGCCTTGAATCGAGCCGCGACGGCCTCATAAGTCGCCACGGGAGCGGGTTTGCCCGCATTTTTTGGATGGGTCGGCGCAGATGGCCGGCCACGGACGAGGTTTGGAGTCACTCATGCAGAACAACGACCAGCACCCGGCACCGGACGCCGATGCCGTCAGCGCGGCGAACAGTGCCGACGTGGAAGCGCTAAAGGCTCGCGTGGCCGAACTGGAGGCGGAAAAGATCGAGCAGCGCGAGTCCGTGCTGCGGGAGAAGGCCGAACTGGAAAACCAGCGCCGCCGTCTGCACCGCGATCTGGAACAGGCCCGCCGCTTCGCCAACGAGAAGCTGCTGAACGAGCTGCTGCCGGTATTCGATGGCCTGGAAGGCGGCCTGGCGGTGGAAACCGCCGATGTGGCGGCGATGCGCCAGGGTCTCGGCCTCACCCTGAAGTCCCTGCTCAAGGTGGGCGAGAACCATGGCCTGGCACAGGTCGATCCGCTGGGTCAGCCGCTCGACCCCGAACGCCACCATGCAGTGAGCATGGTCGAGTCGCCTGGCGCGGAGGCCGGCACCGTGGTCAGCGTGCTGCAGAAGGGCTATGTGTTGAACGATCGCCTGCTGCGCCCCGCCCTGGTGGCCGTGGCGAAGGACTGAACAACGCGTCACCGGACGCGACACATCCGGAGCTCCGTCGGTATTGATTCGCCGTACGCGGGCCCCATCTGGAAAACCATTGCGCGGCCATGGGGCCGCATACGAGATTCGGGAGCTAACACATGGGCAAGATCATCGGCATCGACCTGGGTACCACCAATTCCTGCGTGTCCGTGATGGACGGCAGCACCACCAAGGTCATCGAGAATTCGGAAGGCGATCGCACCACGCCGTCCATCGTCGCCTTCAGCAAGGACGGCGAGGTGCTGGTCGGCGCGCCGGCCAAGCGCCAGGGCGTGACCAACCCCAAGAACACCTTCTATGCGGTGAAGCGCCTGATCGGCCGCAAGTTCACCGACGCCGAAGTGCAGAAGGACATCCACATCGTGCCCTACGCCATTGTCGCCAACGACAACGGTGATGCCTGGGTGGCGACCGCCGACGGCAAGAAGATGGCGCCGCCGGAAGTCTCCGCGAAGGTGCTGATGAAGATGAAGAAGACCGCCGAGGACTATCTCGGCGAGCCGGTCACCGAGGCTGTCATCACGGTGCCCGCCTACTTCAACGACAGCCAGCGCCAGGCCACCAAGGACGCCGGCCGCATCGCCGGTCTGGAAGTGAAGCGCATCATCAACGAGCCGACCGCGGCCGCGCTGGCTTACGGCCTGGACAAGAAGGGCGGCGATCGCAAGATTGCGGTGTACGACCTGGGCGGCGGTACCTTCGACGTGTCGATCATTGAGATCGCCGAGGTCGACGGCGAGAAGCAGTTCGAAGTGCTGGCCACCAACGGCGATACCTTTCTCGGTGGCGAAGACTTCGACATGCGCGTCATCGACTACCTGGTCGAGGAGTTCCAGAAGGACCAGGGCATCGACCTGCGCAAGGATCCGCTGGCCCTGCAGCGCCTGAAGGACGCCGCCGAGCGCGCGAAGATCGAGCTGTCCTCGTCGCACCAGACCGAGGTGAACCTGCCGTACGTGACGGCCGACGCCTCCGGCCCCAAGCACCTCAACATCAAGCTCACCCGCGCCAAGCTGGAAGCGCTGGTGGAAGACCTGGTCAAGCGCACCATCGAACCCTGCCGCACCGCGCTCAACGACGCCGGCCTGCGCGTGTCCGACATCGACGAGGTGATCCTGGTCGGCGGTCAGACCCGCATGCCCAAGGTGCAGGAGTCGGTGAAGGACTTCTTCGGCAAGGAGCCGCGCAAGGACGTCAACCCGGATGAGGCCGTCGCTGTGGGCGCCGCGATCCAGGGTGGCGTGCTGGGCGGTTCGGTCAAGGACGTGCTGCTGCTCGACGTCACCCCGCTGTCGCTGGGCATCGAGACCATGGGCGGCGTGATGACCAAGCTGATCGAGAAGAACACCACCGTGCCGACCAAGGCGGCGCAGACGTTCTCCACCGCCGACGACAACCAGACCGCAGTGACCGTGCACGTGCTGCAAGGCGAGCGCGAGCGCGCCAACGCCAACAAGTCGCTGGGCAAGTTCGACCTGCAAGGCATCGAGCCGGCGCCGCGCGGCATGCCGCAGATCGAGGTGACCTTCGACATCGACGCCAACGGCATCCTGCACGTGTCGGCCAAGGACAAGAAGACCGGCAAGGAGCAGAAGATCGAGATCAAGGCGGGTTCGGGCCTCTCCGAGGAGGAGATCGCCCGCATGGTGGCCGACGCCGAAGCGAACAAGGAAGAAGACAAGAAGTTCCACGAGCTGGTGAGCACCCGCAACAAGGCCGATCAGCTCGTGCACGCCACCCGCAGCGCGCTGAAGGAACACGGCGGCAAGGTCGGCGCGCAGATCGGCAGCATCGAAGAGGCGCTGTCGGAGCTGGAAAAGGTCAAGGACGGCGATGACAAGGCGCTGATCGAGTCGAAGATCTCCAAGCTCGAGCAGGCTGCCCAGGCGCTGCAGGAGGCCGCCCAGGGTCAGGGCCCGGCCGATGCGGGTGCGCAGCCCGGCCCGCACGGGTCGGCCCAGCCCGACGACGTGGTCGATGCCGAGTTCACCGAAGTGAAGGACGACAAGAAGTAACCGTACCTAGAACCGGAACGGGCGCCGCGCGAGCGGCGCTCGTTTTTGAAAGTGCGGCCAAGGTGGCGCCCGTTTGACTTTCGCGTTCATGGATGAGCGCACAAGCTTTCTCGAGGGGAAGGTGATGGACAAGGGGCGCCTGGAAGCCTTCAGCGACGGTGTGCTGGCCATCATCATCACCATCATGGTGCTTGAGCTGAAGGTGCCGCACGGCGCAGGCTGGGACGTGCTGGCCGCGCAATGGCCGGTGTTCCTCAGTTACGTGCTGAGCTTCGTCTACGTGGGCATCTACTGGAACAACCACCACCATTTCCTGCATGCGGCGAAGCGGGTGGACGGCAGCGTGCTGTGGGCCAACCTGCATCTGCTGTTTTGGTTGTCCCTGATGCCGGTGACCACGGGGTGGATGGGCGAAAACCAGTTCGCCCGGTTGCCGGTGGCGGTCTACGGTTTCGTGTTGCTGATGTGCGCCATCGCCTGGCTGCCGCTGCAATACGGCCTGATCTGCGCCAACGGCGGCAAGACCTCGCTGTTGGCGCAAGCGGTGGGTGGCGACTGGAAAGGCAAGGTCGCCGTCGCCATGTATCTGGGTGGCATCCTGCTGGCCTTCGTGGCGCCGTGGGTGTCGTGTCTGTTTTATGCCACGGTGGCAGCGATCTGGTTCATTCCTGATCGGCGCATCGAATCGCGGATCAAGCAATGAGCAAGCGTGATTACTACGAAGTCCTGAGTGTCGAACGTACCGTCACCGAGGTCGAGCTGAAGAAATCCTTCCGCCGCCTGGCGATGAAGTACCACCCCGACCGCAATCCCGACGATCCCGCGGCGCAGGAGAAGTTCAAGGAGGCCAAGGAGGCCTACGAGGTGCTTTCCGACGCGCAGAAGCGCGCCATGTACGACCAGTACGGACATGCGGCCTTCGAGGGCGGCATGGGCGGCCGCGGTGGCGGCGGTTTCGGGGACATGGGCGACATCTTCGGCGACATCTTCGGCGACATCTTCGGCGGTGGGCGCAGTCGTCAGCCGCGACGCGGCGCAGACCTGCGCTACATCATGGAACTCGACCTCGAAGAAGCCGTGTTCGGCATCGAGCGCAAGATCGAGATTCCGTCACAGGTCAACTGCCACCACTGCAACGGCAGCGGCTCGGACGATGGCAAGACCACGCAATGCAAGACCTGCCACGGTCACGGCCGCGTGCGCATGCAGAACGGCATCTTTTCGATCCAGCAGGCCTGTCCGCATTGCGGCGGCAGCGGCCAGGTCATCGAGAAGCCCTGCAAGAAGTGCCACGGTGAAGGCCGGTTGGAAGAAACCCGCACGCTGTCGGTGAAGATCCCCGCCGGCGTGGACAACGGCGACCGCATCCGCCTTACCGGGCAGGGCGAAGCCGGCCCGGCAGGCACGCCGGCGGGCGACCTCTATGTGGAAGTGCGCGTGCGCGAGCATTCGATCTTCCAGCGCGAGGGCAACGATCTTTACTGCGAAGTGCCGATCCGCTTCTCGCAGGCGGCGCTGGGCGCGGAACTGCCGGTGCCCACGCTGGAAGGCGAGGTGCCGATCACCATTCCGCCGGAGACGCAGACCGGCCAGAGCTTCCGCTTGCGCGGGCGTGGCGTGAAGTCGGTGCGCAACGGCCGCGCCGGGGACCTGATCTGCCGCGTGGTGGTGGAGACCCCGGTCCGCCTCACCAAGCAGCAGCGCGAATTGCTCGAGCAGCTCGAAGCCAGCTTCAACGACGGCAAGGCCGAAGAACACATGCCGCGCGCGCACAACTGGTTCGACGGCGTGAAACAGTTCTGGTCGAAGGTGACTTCGTAAGCTAACTTTGGACGTCCGTTTGCCGTTTCTGCCGGGATGTCCATCATGACCAGTTCGCCGATCCGCCTCGCCATCAGCGGCGCCTCCGGCCGCATGGGCCAGGCCTTGCTGTCGCTGTTGCATGCCGATGGCCGGTACGAGCTGGCGCATGCGGTGGTGTCGCCGGGCTCGGTGCATGACGGCGAGCCCGTCTGGCTGGGGCAGGGCCTGCGCTATGCGCACGATTGGTCGCGCGCGCCTGTCCTCGACGTGGTGGTCGACTTCAGCGGTCCCGTCGGTCTGGCGGCAGCGCTGGACCATTGTCTCGCGCACGGCATTCCCCTGGTGAGCGGCACCACCGGACTCGACGCTGCCCTGCTGGCACGACTGGACGCCGCCGGGGCACGCATCGCGCTGCTGCGCGCGGCGAACTTCAGCCTGGGCGTGGCACTGCTGACGCGTCTGCTGCGCGAGGCCGCTGCTGCGGTGCCGGAATGGGATCTGGAAATCGTCGAAGCCCATCATGGGCGCAAGCAGGATGCGCCTTCGGGCACAGCGCTGGCGCTGGGGCAGGCTGCTGCTGCTGCGCGCAGCACCACACTGGAAGCCGCGGCGGTATACAGCCGCGAAGGTCGCACGGGCGAACGCGTTCCCGGAAGCATCGGTTTTGCCGTGGTGCGCGGAGGCGACATCGTAGGCGAGCATCAGGCGCTGCTGGTGGGGCCGGGCGAGCGGCTGGAGCTGGGGCATCGTGCGACCGACCGCACGATCTTCGCCCGTGGGGCGCTGCAGGCGGCACGGTGGCTGATCGGTCGCGCCTCCGGACACTGGCGGCTGGAAGACGTGCTCGCTCCGCCGGTTTGACCACGCAAAAACTTGCCATGTCCAGCGGTGGTCGCTAGCATCGCCAGCCTGTCATTGGGGAGTAGCCAGCCTCTTCCCCGAGGCGTTCGCATCAACAGACTTGGTTGCCCTCGCGGCGCCATGGTGCGAACGGTAGGCGTCGCCTTCGACGCCTTGCCCGGCGAGACCTTTGGCCAGCGATGCGTTCACCCGGCCGGGCGAACGCGTGTCGTTGCGCCATGGGTTCACCTGTTCGCCCGGCCTGTGCATCCCATGCTGCTTATCCTCATCCTGTTCTTTGCCTCGGCGGGCGCGATCTATCTCGCCTGCGAATACTTCGTCAATGGCGTCGAATGGCTGGGTCGCAGGCTCAAGCTAGGCGCCACGGCTACCGGTACCGTGCTGGCTGCGTTCGGCACCGCCCTGCCGGAGAGCGCCGTCACCTTCGTCGCGGTCGTCTTCGGCAAGACGCCTGCAGTGCGTGACATCGGCGTGGGTGCGGCGATGGGTGGGCCGCTGGTATTGGCCACCATCGCCTATGCCGTGGTCGGTGTCGCGTTGTGGCTGCATCGCAGGCGCTTGCAACGCACTGACGGGCTGGTGCGGGTCGATCATCGACGGCTGGCCCGCGACCAGGGATGGTTCCTGGCGATCTTCGCGCTCAAGGTCGGCCTTGGCCTGGTGGCTTTTGCCTTCAAGCCTGCGTTCGGCGGGGTGTTCCTGCTGGCCTATGCACTCTACGTGTGGCGCGAAGTGCGCAGCGGGGACACGGCACCCGTTGAAGAGGAGCTGGAGCCGCTTAAGTTGCGCCCGGGTCAGGCGGAGCCCTCGTTGGCGTGGGCGCTGCTGCAAACGGTGGCCGCGCTCGTGGTGATCGCGGCGGCCTCGCGTGTGTTTGTGGGCCAACTGGAAGCCATCGGCGTATTGCTCGCCTGGCCGCCGCATCTGGTGGCGCTGGTGTTGAGCCCGGTGGCGACCGAGTTGCCGGAGACGCTCAATGCGCTGATCTGGGTGCGCCAGGGCAAGGAGCGTTTGGCGCTGGCCAACATCTCCGGCGCCATGATGATCCAGGCCACCATCCCCAGCGCGCTGGCGATCTTTGCCACGCCCTGGCTGTTCGATACACCGCTGATCGTGTCCGGCGCGCTCACTGCCACCGCCATTGCTTACCTATGGTGGCTCTTCCGGCGCGGTCGCGCGGACGCGCGCCGGCTGTTGCCCGTAGGTTTGCTGTATGGCGTGTTCGCCGCCTATGTGATCTGGCATTTCACCCGCTGAGGGGTGATCAGTCCCGGTGCGCGGCGTTGCGGTCGCGGCCGGCGCCGTACTGCGTGTCCAGCTTGCCGAACAGCTTCTTGAACAGGCGAGAGAACTTGCCGCGCTTGGTCTTGCGCAGCTTTTCCTCCTCGCTGGTAAGCCAGGCCACCTGGATCACCCGGCGCTCGCCCTCGTAGGGCAGGTGGCCATGGAAGGAGTTGTCGCAGCGCTTGAACACGGCGAACTCGCCGTACAGCGGCGGCAGCTCGGGTGCCACGGTGGAGTCGATATCGTCGATCTTGCCCAGGAAGCGCAGGCAGCCATCGCTGGTGTCGGGCCACTGCGGGTTGAGGTAGAGCAGGGCAGTGGCCACCTTGGACTTGCTGTCGGTGTGGATGGTGCCGTGGCGCTTGTTGAGCAGGCGGCACAGCGTCACCAGGGTCGGATATTGGCCGAGATTGTCGATGCCCAGTTTTTTGCCAACCAGGGTGGCGAAGTCTGGCGTGGTGAGTTGTTCGACTAGTGCATTGATCGTAGGGCCGCAATCGGCCGGATCCCACGGGAAGAAGCCGGCGCTGGGGTAGCGTGGGAAATCGCGACCCAGGTCACCGCGCGCGTCATCGGGCAACTGGCCATGGGCCACCATGAAGGGGAACGGCTCTCGCTGCACCAGCGTGTCCGGGCGATCGAAACGTGCGGCATCGAGCAGGGCGTCCGGACTCATGGTTGGGCCTTAGCTTCCTTGGGAAAACGTCCTGGCAGTGTAACGTCGTGAGGAGTTGTGACGTTGACGAGAGTGCGAGATCTGCCTCTGCCAAAGTGGACAGCAAGCGCCTTGACGCCTATCATTGTTACCCGCCCGAACGTCCTCCCCTCCAAGGTTCTCAAGCCTGCTTTTCGCGGCTTGCGGACTTTGCTGCACCTGAAAGGCGGTTCCCCATGCCCATTCCTGCTCTGCTTGCCCTCGAAGACGGCAGCGTGTTCCACGGCCACGCCGTGGGCGCCACCGGCGAAACCGTCGGTGAGGTGGTTTTCAACACCGCCATGACGGGGTACCAGGAGATCCTCACCGATCCCTCGTACTCACGCCAGCTTGTCACTCTTACCTATCCGCACATCGGCAATACCGGCATCAATGCTGAGGACGCCGAGTCCACTGCCGTGCATGCCGCCGGCCTGATCGTGCGCGACGTGCCGCGCCGCGCCAGCAACTGGCGCAGCAGCGAAACTCTGCCGGATTACCTGAAGCGCCACGGCATCGTCGCCATCGCCGGCATCGACACACGCCGGCTCACCCGCATCCTGCGCGACAAGGGCGCGCTCAGCGGTTGCATCCTGGCCGGCGAGACGATCGACGCCGAGGCCGCGCTGGCGAAGGCGCGCGCCTTCCCCGGCCTCAACGGCATGGACCTGGCCAAGGTGGTCAGTGTCACCCAGTCGTATCCGTGGAACGAAGGGGTCTACGACCTCGACCACACCCGCTTCAACCAGCCAGCCAGGCGCTTCAAGGTCGTGGCCTACGACTTCGGCGCCAAGCACAACATCCTGCGTCTGCTGGCCGAGCAGGGCTGCGACATCACCGTGGTGCCTGCACAGACGCCTGCCGCCGAGGTGCTGGCCGTGAAGCCCGATGGCGTGTTCCTCTCCAACGGTCCCGGCGACCCGGCCGCTTGCGATTACGCGATCGCCGCCACCAAGGTTTTCCTTGACGCGAAGATCCCGCTGTTCGGCATCTGCCTCGGCCACCAGATCATGGGTCTGGCGCTGGGCGCGAAGACGCTGAAGATGAAGTTCGGCCACCACGGTGCCAACCATCCGGTGAAGGACATGGACGACGGCCGCGTGCTGATCACCTCGCAGAACCACGGCTTTGCCGTCGACCCGGCCACGCTGCCGGGCAACGTGCGCGTCACCCACACCTCGTTGTTCGACGGTTCGCTGCAGGGCTTCGCGCTCACCGACCGTCCGGCCTTCTGCTTCCAGGGGCACCCGGAAGCGAGCCCTGGACCGCACGACATCGGTTATCTCTTCGACAGGTTTGCAAAGATGATGTCCGACAAGCTGATGCAGGAGGCCCGCTGAGATGGCCAAGCGTACCGATATCAAGAGCATCCTCATCATCGGTGCCGGCCCGATCGTCATCGGCCAGGCCTGCGAGTTCGACTACTCCGGCGCGCAGGCCTGCAAGGCGCTGAAGGAAGAGGGTTACCGCGTCATCCTGGTGAACTCCAACCCCGCCACGATCATGACCGACCCGGAGACGGCCGACGCCGTCTACATCGAGCCGATCAACTGGCAGACGGTGGAGCGCATCATCGCCAAGGAGCGCCCGGATGCGGTGCTGCCCACCATGGGCGGACAGACCGGCCTCAACTGCGCGCTCGACCTCGCCGACAACGGCGTGCTGGAGAAGTACAACGTCGAGCTGATCGGTGCGTCGCGCGAAGCCATCCGCATGGCCGAAGACCGCGAGCTGTTCCGCGTCGCCATGAAGGAAATCGGGCTGGAATGCCCGAAGGCCGAGGTGGTCCGCACGTTCGAGCAGGCGCTGGTGACGCAGGCGAAGGTGGGGTATCCCACCATCATCCGTCCGAGCTTCACGCTCGGTGGCTCCGGCGGCGGCATCGCGTACAACCGCGAAGAATTCGAAGAGATCGTCAAGCGCGGACTCGATCTTTCGCCGGTGGGCGAAGTGCTGGTCGAGGAATCCGTGCTCGGCTGGAAGGAATTCGAGATGGAAGTGGTCCGCGACAAGGCGGACAACTGCATCATCGTGTGCTCGATCGAAAACCTCGACCCGATGGGCGTGCACACCGGCGACTCGATCACCGTCGCGCCGGCGCAGACGCTCACCGACAAGGAATACCAGCGCCTGCGCGATGCCTCGATCGCGGTGCTGCGCAAGATCGGCGTGGACACCGGCGGCTCCAACGTGCAGTTCGGCATCAATGCCGAGAACGGCCGCGTGGTGGTCATCGAGATGAACCCGCGCGTGTCGCGTTCGTCCGCGCTCGCCTCCAAGGCCACCGGCTTCCCGATCGCCAAGATCGCGGCGAAGCTGGCCGTGGGCTACACGCTGGACGAACTCAAGAACGACATCACCGGCGGCCTGACCCCGGCGTCGTTCGAGCCGACCATCGACTACGTGGTCACCAAGATCCCGCGTTTCGCGTTCGAGAAGTTCCCGTCGGCTGACGCGCGCCTCACCACCCAGATGAAGTCGGTGGGCGAGGTGATGGCGATGGGTCGCACTTTCCATGAGTCGCTGCAGAAGGCGCTGCGAGGACTGGAAATCGGCAAGACGGGCCTCAACCCGACCGGTCTGGATTTGACCTCCGACGAAGGCATCAACGCGCTCAAGCGCGAGCTGCGCGAGCCGCGTCCGGATCGCGTCTTCCATCTGGCTGACGCGTTCCGCGCCGGCCTGTCCCTGGAAGACGTATATGGCCTCAGCCGGGTCGATCCCTGGTTCCTCGCCGCCTTCGAAGACATCGTGCTGACCGAGAAGGAAGTGCAGCAGCAGGGCGTCACCGCGCTCGACGCGCCGCGCATGCGCGAGCTCAAGCGCATGGGCTTCTCCGACGCTCGCCTGGCCGAATTGCTCGACACCAACGAAGCCGCCATGCGCCATCTGCGTCGCACGCTTGGCGTGCGTCCGGTCTACAAGCGCGTGGATTCCTGCGCGGCTGAATTCGCCACCACCACGGCCTACATGTACTCGACCTACGAGGAAGAGTGCGAAGCCAACCCGACCAACCGCGACAAGATCATCGTGCTGGGCGGCGGTCCCAACCGCATCGGTCAGGGCATCGAGTTCGACTACTGCTGCGTGCACGCGGCACTCGCGCTGCGCGAGGACGGTTTCGAAACCATCATGGTCAACTGCAATCCGGAAACCGTTTCCACCGACTACGACACCTCCGACCGCCTGTATTTCGAGCCGCTCACGCTCGAGGACGTGCTGGAAATCGTGGATCTGGAAAAACCCAAGGGCGTGATCGTGCAGTACGGTGGCCAGACGCCGCTGAAGCTTGCACGTGCGCTTGAAGCTGCCGGCGCGCCAGTGATCGGCACGTCGCCGGACAGCATCGATCTGGCGGAAGACCGCGAGCGCTTCCAGCAGATGATCGAAAAGATCGGCCTGAAGCAGCCGCCGAATCGCACGGCACGCACGCCGGAAGAAGCGCTGGCCTCGGCGCGCGAGATCGGCTATCCGCTGGTGGTGCGCCCGAGCTACGTGCTCGGCGGCCGCGCGATGGAAATCGTCTATAGCGACGCCGATCTTTCGCGCTACATCCGCGACGCGGTGCAGGTGTCCAACGATTCGCCGGTGCTGCTGGACCGCTTCCTCGATCATGCGGTCGAGGTGGACGTGGACATCATCGCCGACGCCGAAGGCAATGTGCTGGTCGGCGGCATCATGGAGCACATCGAGGAAGCGGGCGTGCATTCGGGCGACTCTTCCTGCTCGCTGCCGCCTTACTCGTTGACACCGGAGGTGCAGGACGAGATGCGTCGCCAGGTCACCGCGATGGCGAAGGAACTGAAGGTCATCGGCCTGATGAATACCCAGTTCGCCATCCAGGGCGACACCGTGTTCATCCTCGAAGTGAACCCGCGCGCCTCGCGCACGGTGCCGTTCGTATCGAAGGCCACGGGTGTGCCGCTCGCCAAGATCGCCGCGCGTGCCATGGCTGGACGTTCGCTCAAGGCGCAGGGCGCGACCAAGGAAGTGATTCCGAGCTACTACTCCGTGAAGGAAGCGATCTTCCCGTTCCTGAAGTTCCAGAACGTGGATCCCATCCTCGGCCCCGAAATGCGCTCCACCGGCGAGGTGATGGGTGTGGGCCGCAGCTTTGGCGCAGCCTTTGCCCGCGGCCATGACGCCGCCGGCATCAAGACCCCGCCGAAGGGCAAGGTGTTCGTGTCGGTGCGCGACGCGGACAAGGATCGCCTGCTGCCGGTGGCGCGCGAGGCGCTGGCGAAGGGCTTCAGCCTGGTCGCCACCGAAGGCACGGCGAAATACCTGGCCGAGCAGGGCGTGGCCTGCGAGCGCATCAACAAGGTGGCCGAGGGCCGCCCGCACATCGTCGACCTGATCAAGAACGGCGAGATCGTTTATATCGTCAACACCACCGAGGGCAAGCAGGCCATCGCCGACTCGTTCTCGATCCGGCGCGAGGCCCTGCAGCAGCGCGTCACGTACTCCACCACCGTTGCAGGCGCGCGTGCGCTGGTCCATTCGCTGGACTTCCACAACAGCGCGGATGTGCACAGCCTGCAGGAACTTCACAAGGAATTGAGCGCATGAGCAATCGCGCCCCCATCACCAAGGCAGGGTCGGAACGCCTGCGCGCCGAGCTGGACAGGCTGAAGTCGGAAGATCGCCCGCGCATCATCGCGGCCATCGCCGAGGCGCGTGCGCACGGCGATCTGAAGGAGAACGCGGAATACCACGCCGCGCGCGAGCTGCAGAGCTTCATCGAAGGCCGCATCGGCCAGCTCGAGGCGCTGCTTTCCACCGCGGAGGTGATCGACGTGTCGCGCCTCAACCCGGGCAGCAAGGTGGTGTTCGGCGCCATCGTGGACCTGGCGGACGAAGACAGCGGCGCCGAGGTGACCTACCAGATCGTGGGCGACCTCGAAGCCGACATCAAGCAGGGCCTGATCGCAGTGTCTTCGCCGATCGCGCGCGCCCTGATCGGCAAGAGTGAAGGTGACAGTTTCGAGTTCACCGCACCGAACGGCGTCAAGCATTACGAAATCACAGGCGTGCGCTATTCCTGAATGCTAGGCTGCGGGTTTGTGCGAAACGGCTGGCCACCGAGGTGGCCAGCCTGGCAAGCCAACCGGGGGCGTGGCCGCTCCCGCCGACGGTCACCTGACAACGGTCCGCCCCATGCCGCAGCAGAAAATCCTGTTTCTCAGCGTTTCCGCCGGAGCAGGCCACATGCGGGCCGCCGAGGCCCTGCGCCTGACCGCCGAAGCGGTGCTGCCGCATGTCGAGACCCGGCACCTGGATGCGATGGACTACGTGCCGTCCGCATTCCGCAAGCTCTATACCGATTTCTACATCACGCTGATAAGCAGTTACCCAACCCTGTGGGGGCTGCTCTACCAGCGCAGTTCGGAGGCCGATCCGAATGGGCCGATGCAGAAGCTGCGGCGGGCCATCGAGCGGCTGGGCACGGGCGATCTGCGCAAGGCGATCAATGCGTTTGCGCCGGACGCCATCGTCTGCACGCACTTCCTTCCCGCCGAAATGCTGATGCACGAGATCCGGCGCGAGCGCTTCACGGTGCCAGTGTGGGTCCAGGTCACCGATTTCGATTTGCATGGCATGTGGGTGATTCCGCGCATGACGGGCTTTTTTGCCGCCAGCGATGAGATCGCTTTCCGCATGCAGGCCAACCATATCGAGACGGAGCACATCCACACCACCGGCATTCCGGTGATGCCGGCGTTCACCCAGCCGCAGGACCGCCGGACCTGCGCCGGGCGCTTCGGCCTGGACCCGGCGCGGCAGACGATCATGCTGATGGGCGGCGGTGCCGGGGTCGGCAAGCTCGATGAGGTGGCTGCCACCCTGATGCGGCTCGAAGGGGACTTCCAGCTCGTCGTGCTGGCCGGGCGCAACGAGGCGGCGCTGGCCAAGTTGAAGTTGCTTGCCGCGGAACATCCGGGACGCCTGTTCCCATTCGGCTTCACCAATGAAGTGCCGCAGCTGATGGCCTGCTCGGACCTGGTGATCACCAAGCCGGGCGGGCTGACCACGTCAGAGTGCCTGGCGATGGGCGTGCCGATGGTGGTGTATGCGCCGGTCCCGGGCCAGGAAGAGCGCAACGCGGACTATGTGCTGGAGCAGGGGGCGGCGTTGAAAGCGATAGATCTGGTTTCGCTCGAATACCGCGTGCGCCAGCTGCTGGCCGAGCCCCAGCGCCTGGCGCGGATGCGCGAGCATGCACGTCGCCTCGGCCAGCCGCAGGCGGCGCAGTGTGTACTGCAGATCGTGCAGGCCGAACTCGAAGGCCGGCGGCCAGTAACCGGGTCAGTGGAGCATTGAGCGTGCGCCAGATGGATCAACGATTCCTGCATGCAGGAGAAGACTCTGTTTCCATGCGTCCGCTGGTGCTGGTGCTGACCTTGGGTTGGACCGTGCTGCTGGCTTTCTTCTTCGCAAACGTGGAGATCCAGATCGAAGGCGCCGCCGGCTGGGCGGCGAACCTGCCGACCTGGCGCATCGAGCATCACTGGCTGCTGGATATCTTCTGGGGCGGCCGGCCCATGACCGGATATCACGCATGGCTGTTTCCCTGCATGGGGCTGTTTTTCCATTTTCCGCTGATCTTCGCCGGCCGCTGGAACTGGCGTGCCGAGGCGCGCGTGTTCGCCTGCATCATGCTGTTCTGGATCACCGAGGACTTCCTGTGGTTCGTGCTGAACCCGGCCTATGGCGTAGCGCATTTCGCGCCGCGCTATATTCCATGGCATATCCACTGGTGGGGACCGGCACCCAGTGATTACTGGGTGTCGTTGTCCATATCCGCGGTGTTGTTCTGGTTGTCGTGCCGGCGACCGAAGTTGAAGGCCTGAAGAACGGGCGGTCTGCCTTCCTAGCTCCCGCCTCGTAGTCGGGAACAAAAATATCGCCGAGAGCGATTTTTGACATCGCGCTAGCGCTGGCCGAAAGGTGGCTGCCAGGGATGCGGCCACAAAAAAGGCCGCATCGACGCGGCCTTTCTTATCGACACGTCATGCTGTGCTCAGCGCTGACGAGCCTTGAAACGCGGATTGCTCTTGCAGATCACGAACACCTTGCCGCGACGACGCACGATCTTGCAGTCGCGGTGCCGCGCCTTGGCGGACTTCAACGAGTTAAGCACCTTCACGGCGAGCTCCTGATACCAAACGGAAAAAATCAGCGGGCAAGTATAACCTGCTGAATCGTCAGTCACAAGTTGCCGGAATCGCGGGCGAATTCGTCCACCGTGGACAGGAATTGCGTCAGCACCGGCGATGCCTCGTCGGCTCTGCTGGCGACGGCCAGCAGGAGTTCGGCGCCGTGGTCGGCCAGCGGCACGTAGCTGACCCCTGCTAGATGCACCGCGCGCATCGTCGCCGGCACCAGCGCCACACCCAGGCCGGCGGCCACCAATGCCAGCAGGCCGCTGACCTGTTGGGCCTGCTGCACCGTGCGGGGCTGGAAACCGGCGGCGTTGGCCAGCGTGGTGAGCTTGTCGTGCAGGGTGGCGGCCATCTCGCGTGGCTGCGTGACGAAGGCCGCCCCGGCCACTTCGCTCATGTGCAGCCTGTCGCGGGCGGCCAGCGGATGGCTTGATGGCAGGGCGAGCATCAGTCGCTCACGGTCGATCATGCGCAGCCGCAGTTTGCGGGCGTCTTGCAGGTGGCGGGGTTCGGTGCGCACGAAGCCGACGTCGATCTCGTTGGCCAGAAGGGCGGCGAATTGCGGCGCGTTGTTCATTTCACGCAACTGGACGTCCACGCCTGGCGCCATCTGGCGATGGCGCAGCAAGGTACGGGGCAGGGCGGGGTGGAACGATACCGACAACGTGTAAGCCAGCCGCAGCTGGCCGCTGTGGCCGGCTGCGGCATCAGCGGTTCGAGTGCGAGCCAGCTCGGCCTGGGCGAGGATCTGGCGTGCTTGCTCAAGGAAAACCTTGCCGGGCTCGGTCAGCGCCACCTTGCGCTTGCTTCGTTCCAGCAGCAGGACGCCGAGGTCCCGCTCCAGGGCTTGGATCTGCTGCGAGAGCGGGGGCTGGGAGATGTGCAGGCGGAGCGCCGCGCGCGTGAAGCTCAATTCCTCGGCGACCGTGACGAAGTAGCGCAGCTGGCGGAAGTCAAACATATAGGGATCGCATATAAATATCGATCCAAATATATATTGGATACTTGAATGTGTCGCTCATAAAATGCCCCCGTCCCACCATCCTCCCCCCTCCCCCGATGGTGGCGACCCACGCCTCGCGGCGACGCTGGATTCGAACGGCCATCCCCCTCCCTGGCCTCTTCGATGCGTCGCACTGCGAGGCGTTTTTTTGGGTGGCGTTCTTGCGCGATCGATCCATGACCGCGAAGAGCTAACGGGCGGCTACTCATGGCCGCACTTTCAAATTTTCCTCGCGACCGCCTTTGCTTACGCTCAGAGCTGGCCGGCCAGTCGTGTTCCCTGGTCGATGGCCCGCTTCGCATCGAGTTCGGCAGCCACGTCGGCACCGCCAATGAGGTGCGCCGTCATGCCCATCCTGGCCAGTTCGTCGGCCAGGCGGCGATCCGGCTCCTGGCCGGCGCAGATCACCACGTTGTCGACGGGCAGGAGTTGCGGCTGGCCATCGACGGTGATGTGCAAGCCTTGGTCGTCGAAACGTTCGTAGCCAACCTGGCCCAGCATGGTCACATGCTTTGCCTTCAATGTGGCGCGGTGCACCCAGCCGGTGGTCTTGTTGAGTCGTGCGCCGGGGCGGCCTTCACTGCGCTGGAGCAGCCAGACTTGGCGCAGCGGCGCTTCCGGTTGCGGTTTCAGCAAGCCGCCACGGTGCGACTGCCGGATGTCCACGCCCCATTCGCGCGACCAGCGCTCCACGTCGGTGGCGGGGGAGGGTTGATGTTCGACCAGGAATTCCGCCATGTCGAAGCCGATGCCGCCGGCACCGATGATCGCCACGCTTTGCCCGATCGGCCGGTTGTGTGCCAGCACGTCGAGGTAGCCGAGGACGCGCGGGTCATCACTGCCTGGAAACCGCACCTTGCGCGGCATCACGCCAGTGGCGATCACTACTTCGCTATAGCCGGCTGCCTTGAGCGAGGCGGCATCGGCCAACTGGCCTAGCTTCAGCTCGACGCCTGCATCGGCAAGACGATGGCGAAAGTAACGCAGGGTTTCGTGGAACTCTTCCTTGCCGGGAATCCGCTTGGCGTAGTTGAACTGGCCACCGATTTCCGCGGACTTGTCGAACAGGGTAACCGCATGGCCGCGTTCGGCCAGTGTGGCGGCGCAAGCCATGCCGGCGGGGCCTGCGCCGACCACGGCGATGCGCTTTGGTTGCTCTGTTGGCGCGACCACCAGCTCGGTTTCGTGGCAGGCGCGCGGATTGACCAGGCAACTGGCGCGCTTGTTCTGGAACACGTGGTCGAGGCAGGCCTGATTGCAGGCGATGCAGGTGTTGATGTGCTCGCTGCGACCAGCCCTGGCCTTGTTCGCCCATTCGGGGTCGGCCAGCAGCGGACGTGCCATCGAAACCATGTCCGCGTCGCCTTCGGCCAGCACACGCTCGGCCACTTCGGGCATGTTGATGCGGTTGGTGGCGATCAGCGGAATGGAAACTTCGCCCCTGAGCTTTTTCGTCACCCACGCAAAGCCGGCTCGCGGCACGCTGGTGACGATGGTTGGCACGCGCGCTTCATGCCAGCCGATGCCTGTATTGATGATGCTGGCGCCGGCGGTTTCCACGGCCTTGGCCAGAGTGACGATCTCATCCCAGCTTTGGCCGCCTTCGACCAGGTCCAGCATCGACAGCCGGTAGATGATGATGAAGTCGCGGCCTATCGCCTCGCGCGTACGGCGCACGATTTCCGCGGGCAGGCGCATGCGCCGTTCGGCGTCCCCGCCCCATGCGTCGTTGCGCTTATTGGTGCGGGCAGCGATGAACTGGTTGATGAGGTAACCCTCCGAACCCATCACCTCGACGCCGTCGTATCCCGCCTCGCGGGCAAGCTCGGCGCTCCGTACGAAGTCGCGGATGGTGCGTTCTACGCCTCGCGCCGAGAGCGCCTTTGGCGTGAAGGGGGTGATCGGCGACTTGATCTTCGATGGCGCCACCGACAACGGGTGATAGCCATAGCGCCCCGCATGCAGGATCTGCATGCAGATGCGGCCGCCTTCGGCATGCACGGCGTCGGTGAGTCTGCGATGGCGCGCCACGTGCCAAGGCATCGAGAGGCGGCCGCCGAACGGCTTCAACCAGCCGCGGATACTGGGCGCGATGCCACCGGTGACCATCAGGCCCACGCCGCCGCGGGCGCGTTCGGCGAAATAGGCGGCCAGCTTGTCGTAGTCGGCCGCCTTGTCTTCCAGGCCGGTGTGCATCGAACCCATCAGGATGCGGTTGGGCAGGACGACGTGGCCCAGATCGAGCGGGGCGAACAAATGGGGATAGTTCATGGCACGACCGTGTTCAAACGATCGTATGAATGTGCCTGTTGCCACACTCGGACGCAAGCGGCACCTGCATGGTTCAGGCCTGCAGCTGATCCACCAGTGCGATATAGCGGCGCATTGCCTCGTCTTGCGGCAGGCCACGCAATTGCGCCCATGCCTCGTGCTTGGCGGTGCCCACGAAATCGAAGAACCCGGGCTGGTCGCCGTGCGCGTCGCCCTCCGAACCCTGTTTGTACAGCGCGTACAGCTTGAGCAGGGTGTCGTTGTCGGGGCGGTAATCCAGCCGTTTCACGGCCTCGGCGGCCTGCTCGAATGCGTGGCGGAGATCGTTCATGGCGGATCGGCGGGGGAATGGCCCGGAATTTCGCCATGGTACGCGATGCCGCTGGGGCTGGCGCGATACCATGCCCGTCCCGTTTGATCAGGAGCTGCCATGAGCCGAACAGCCGCCGTCCCCGTGTTGACCATCGACGGTCCCTCGGGCTCTGGCAAGGGCACGATCAGCCGGCGCGTGGCCGAGCATCTGGGCTGGCGGCTGTTGGACTCCGGCGCGTTGTACCGGGCGGTGGGCTATGCCGCTGGGGCAGCGGGTCTGGATCTGTCCGATGTCGAGGCGGTGACCCGCTGCGCGCAGACCACCAAGATCCGTTTCCAGGCCAGTGCCGATGGCAGCGATACCCACATCCTGGTCAACGGCCATGACGCCACCGCCGAACTGCGTACCGAAACCGCCGGCGCGGCAGCCTCCGCGATCGCCTCGATTGCCCCGGTGCGGCAGGCCTTGGTGGAGCTGCAGTTGGGCTTCCGCAAGCAGCCGGGCCTGGTCGCCGACGGGCGTGACATGGGCACGGTGATCTTCCCCGATGCCCCGTTCAAGGTGTTCCTTACCGCCAGCGCCGCCGAGAGGGCCAAAAGGCGCTATAAGCAGTTGAAGGAAAAGGGGCTCAGCGTTACACTGTCGAGTCTGCAGCGCGAGATCGAGGCGCGTGACCATCGCGATGCGTCGCGTTCGGTCGCGCCGCTCAAACCCGCGCCGGAGGCCGTACTGGTGGACACCACCGGCATGGGTATCGACGAGGTCGTCGCAAAAGTTCTTGCTGTCGTGCAGCCCTGAACGGGTTGTGCGGCGGTTTTCGTTCCCCGGTCAATGACGTCCGGGGCTCAGCCATGGTGACGAGGCGTGCCCCGCAAGGGCGCTCCGAAGGCACCCCAACCGGTGGGCCGTTGCCGTTGCGTTTCCAGTCCGGAGCGCCGCAACCGTCCTTTCCCATTCTGGAATCAACATGACCGAAAGTTTTGCCGAACTGTTTGAACAGAGCCAGCAGGCCATCGCCAAGCTGAAGCCCGGCGCCATCGTCACTGGCATCGTGGTGGAAATCCGCAACGACGTCGTCGTGATCAACGCGGGCCTGAAGAGCGAAGGCATCGTCCCGATCGAGCAGTTCAAGAGCGAAGACGGCACCCTCGAAGTGAATGTCGGCGACCACGTGAAGGTGGCCCTCGAAGCGCTCGAGGACGGCTTCGGCGAAACCAAGCTGTCGCGTGAGAAGGCCAAGCGTTCGATGGTGTGGGACGACCTCGAAGAGGCGTTCGACAAGGAAGAGACCATCAAGGGCATGATCTCCGGCAAGGTCAAGGGCGGCTTCACCGTCGACATCAAGGACGTCCGCGCCTTCCTGCCTGGCTCGCTGGTCGACGTGCGCCCTGTGCGCGAACCGACCTACCTCGAGGGCAAGGAACTCGAGTTCAAGATCATCAAGCTCGACCGCAAGCGCAACAACGTGGTGGTCAGCCGCCGCGCCGTCGTCGAGACCGAGTTCTCCGCCGAGCGCGAGCAGCTGCTGGAGCGTCTGGTCGAAGGCGCCATCATCAAGGGCGTGGTCAAGAACCTCACCGACTACGGCGCGTTCGTGGATCTGGGCGGCATCGACGGCCTGCTGCACATCACCGACATGGCGTGGAAGCGCGTGCGCCATCCGAGCGAAGTCGTCAACGTCGGCGACGAGCTGGAAGTGCGCGTGCTGAAGTTCGACAAGGAGCGCAACCGCGTCTCGCTGGGCCTGAAGCAGCTGGGCGATGATCCGTGGGTGAACATCTCGCGTCGTTACCCGGTGGGTTCGCGCCTGTTCGGCAAGGTCTCCAACGTCACCGACTACGGCTGCTTCGTCGAGATCGAGCCGGGCGTCGAAGGTCTGGTCCACGTGTCCGAGATGGACTGGACCAACAAGAACGTCAATCCGGCCAAGGTGGTGCAGGTCGGCGACGAGACCGAAGTGATGGTGCTGGACGTGGATGAAGAGCGTCGCCGCATCTCGCTGGGCATCAAGCAGACCCGCTCGAACCCGTGGGAAGCGTTTGCCGCCATGCACAAGAAGGGCGACAAGGTTTCCGGCCAGATCAAGTCGATCACCGACTTCGGCGTGTTCATCGGCCTGGACGGTGGCATCGACGGCCTGGTGCACCTGTCCGATATCTCCTGGCAGATGTCCGGCGAAGACCTCGTGCGCAACTTCAAGAAGGGCGACGAGATCGAGGCCGTGGTGCTGGCTGTCGATCCGGAGCGCGAGCGCATTTCGCTCGGCATCAAGCAGATGGAGCAGGATCCGTTCGGCCAGTTCATGGGCAACAACCCGCGCGGCACCATCGTCACCGGCACGGTGAAGGAAGTGGACGCCAAGGGTGCGGTGATTGACCTGGGCGAGGGCGTGGAGGGTTACCTCCGTGCCAACGACATCGCCAAGGAGCGCATCGACGACGCCACCCAGCACCTGAAGGTGGGCGACAAGGTCGAGGCCAAGTTCACCGGCATGGACCGCAAGGGCCGCCAGCTGTCGCTGTCGATCCGTGCAAAGGACGAGGAAGACGTGCAGGAAGCGCTGGCCGAGTACTCCTCGGCGGCCGGTGGCACCACCAAGCTCGGCGCTCTGCTCAAGGAGCAGATGAACAAGGCCGACTAAGGCGTTGCAAGAATGGCCCGGGGCGGCATGAGCCGCCTCGGGTCAGCAGCGCAGCAACACATTCGCGGACTGGGGGAACATGACCAAATCCGAATTGATCGAGGCGCTGGCCAGGCGCCAGACCCATCTTGCGTTCGCCGATGTCGAGTTGGCGGTCAAAAGCGTGGTCGAGCAGATGAGCCAGGCGCTGTCGCAGGGCGAACGCATCGAGGTGCGTGGTTTCGGCAGCTTTGCGCTGCATTACCGGCCGCCTCGCATGGGACGCAATCCGAAGACCGGCGATTCCGTGGCGTTGCCCGGCAAGCATGTGCCGCACTTCAAGCCCGGCAAGGAGCTGCGCGAACGCGTCAACCTGCGGCTGGAAGAAGCCACGACCGGCTGAGGCGGAACGCCAAGTGAGTTCATGAAGGCAGGTAGGCGCGAGCCGATCCTGCCTTTTTGTTTTTGGGATGCCCCTTGATCGAAGAGACCAACGACGGTTCTTCGAAACTGCGTTTTCCATCTGTCTTTACGGCTGAATTGCAGCAACATGCCTCAGTCTGCTTGCTGTGCCGGGTGCGGACGATGGGGTAAAGTCCTCGGATGCGCTTGATCGTGATCTTCGTCCTCATCTTCTTCGTTGCCGCCGGCGTGGTAGTGGGCGCACTCAATGCCGGCCTGGTCGACTACGACTTCGCCTTCGCGCGCGTGTCCATGCCCAAGGGAGCTGCGCTGTTGGCCGCGTTGGTGCTGGGCTGGCTGTTGGGTGGCCTCACCGCATGGCTCGGCGTGAGCCTGCGGCATCGCCGCCGACTGAAAGCCGGCAAGAAGCAGGCGCGTGCATGATGTCCTGGTACGTGTTGCTGCCGTTGGCGGTGCTCGCCTTTGGGCTGGGCTGGTGGGCGTCGCGATTCGCCAGCGCTAGGCGTTCCGGTGCGGCGGTCAATGAGCTCTCGTCCGACTATTTTCGCGGCTTGAACTACCTGCTCAATGAGGAGCAGGACAAGGCCATCGAAGTGTTTCTGCGCCTAGCCGAATACAACCGCGACACGGTGGAGACGCATCTCGCGCTGGGCAACCTGTTCCGCCGCCGCGGCGAGGTGGATCGCGCGATCCGGTTGCACCAGCACCTGGTTTCGCGGCCGAACCTGTCCGAGCCGACCAAGACCGTAGCCCTGCTGGAACTGGGCGAGGATTACATGCGCGCGGGCTTGCTCGACCGAGCGGAAGCACTGTTCGACGACCTGGTGGCGATGGATGCGCACGCGCCGTCGGCGTTGCGCCACCTGATCGCGATCTACCAGCACGAGCGCGACTGGAACAAGGCGATCGAGCATGCGCGCCGTCTGGAGGCGATGACCGGCGAGGACGAGTCGCCGATGATCGCCCAGTTTTATTGCGAATTGGCCGAGCGTTCGCGTCAGCACGGCGCGCGTATCGAGGCGCGCGATTACCTGGAGCATGCCTTCCGGTGCCAGCCCGATTGCGTGCGTGCCTGGATGCTGACCGGGCGTTTGCACGCCGAGGATGGGCAGCATGCCGAAGCAGTGCAGGCCTATGAAGCGGCGGTCGGCGCGGATATCGCCTTCGTGCCGGAAATCCTGCCGCCATTGTTGAACAGCTACGCCTGTTCGCAGCAGATGGATCGCGCCGAACGCTTCTTGCGCGAGCTGCTGGAGCGCTACCACGGCATCTCGCCGGTGCTGGCATTGACCAGGCTGTACCAGCAGCGTGACGGCCAGCGCGAGGCGGTAGGCTTCCTGACCGGGCAACTGCGCCTGCGTCCTTCGGTGCGCGGCCTGATGGCGCTGATCGACGCCACGATGGATCGGATCGAAGGCGAGGCGCGCGAGAACTTCTTGATCCTGCGCGATCTCACCAAGAAATTGCTGGAGGGGCAGGCGATGTATCGCTGCAGCCGTTGTGGCTTCGGCGCCAAGGCGCACCACTGGCAATGCCCCAGTTGCAAGAGCTGGAGCACGATCCGACCCATCCATGGCGTTGCCAACGAGTGACGCCGGTGGCTTGGATTATCGGATGGTTGCTGCTCTCCTTCGCCATCGCCTGGATGTCGGCACGCGTGGCGATTGGTTACGCGCATCGCCGCGGCATGCTGGATCGCCCGGGTCAGCGACGTTCCCACACCATCCCCACGCCGCGCGGCGGCGGCATCGGTATCGTCCTGGCCAACTTGGTCTGTCTTCCCGGCACCTTGCTTGGCACCTGGGCGCCATGGTCTTGGCCAGTGGTGGCTGCCTTGCTGGCGGCCCTGCTGCTGGTGGCGCTGGCAGGCTGGTGGGACGATCATCGCTCCCTGCCGATCCTGCCGCGTTTCGGCGCACAGTTGCTGGCCGTACTGCTGTTTGCTGTTGCGTTGGGCGCAAGCGGCATGTCCTGGTGGTGGTTGCTGCCACTGCTGCTGGCCGGTGTGTGGAGCATCAACCTGCACAACTTCATGGACGGCATCGATGGCCTGCTGGCCCAGCAGGCCATGTTCGTGGGAGCCGGGTTGGCGTGGCTGGCGTGGAATGCCGGGCAATGGCCGTTGGCGCTGGCTGCCAGCTGCCTTGCCACGGCCAGCCTGGGTTTCTGGTGCCTCAATCGTTCGCCGGCGCGTATTTTCATGGGAGATGTGGGCAGCGGCAGCGTAGGGCTGCTGATTTTCGCGTTCACAGCGATGCTGTGGCGGGTCGATGCGAGCCTGTTGTGGCCGGCATTGATCCTGTCCTCGGCCTTCGTCGCCGATGCCAGCCTGACCTTGCTGACGCGTTATTTCCGGGGGCGACGCTGGTACAGTGCGCACCGCGAACACCTGTACCAGTGGCTGGTCAGGCGCGGTTTGACGCATGCCTGGGGAGGGACGATCTATATGACATGGAATCTGTTGTTCGCTGCGCCGATGGCTTGGTTGGCTTGGAGTCATCCACGGCTGGCTTTGCCGATTAGCATCGTCGCCTACCTGGCTGCGGCGGCGCTCTGGTTGATGCTCAAGCGACGTTGCCTGCGGCGCCACCCGACCAAGGACCGCCATGTCGCTGCGTAGGCTTGTCGGCTTCATCCATCCTCGCGTGGCGGTCATGTTGCACGACTTGGCCATGGCCGCGATCGCCTGGTGGGTCGCCAAGTTGTTGCGTTACGCGGTGCGGCCGGAAGATGTCGTGCATTTTCGCTGGTTCGAGCTGCCGATCGTGCTGCTCGCGCAAGGCTTGGTCTTCCGCTTGACCGGCCTGTACAAGGGCGTATGGCGCTTCGCCAGCCTGCCCGATTTGTGGAACATCCTGCGCGCCGTGGCGCTGGGTTCGGCGGCAATCTGGCTGCTGATGTCGATGTTCAACCGCTTGCAGGGCGTGCCGCGCACGATGTTGCTGTTGTATCCGGTGGTGCTGGCGCTGGCGCTGGGGCTGCCTCGGCTTGCCTACCGCTATTGGAAGGACAGTCGCCGCGGAATATCCGGGTTGAACTCCACGCGCCGTGTGCTCATTCTGGGCGCAGACCACGCCGGCGAGGTGCTTTCGCGCGACTTGCTCCGCAGCGGCGGTTACGCGGTGGTCGGCTTTCTCGATGATCGTCCCGCATTGCGCGGCGCCAGCATCAACGGACATCCGGTGCTGGGCCAGTTCGAGCAATTGCCTGCCATCGCGCGCGAAGCGGCGGTCGAGATGATATTGATCGCCTTGCCCAGCGCCACGGTGGGCGAGATGCGCCGTGTGGTGAGTCTGTGCGATGCCACCGATCTACCGTACCGGACGGTTCCAAGGCTGGACGACGTGGTCGCAGGACGTGCGCAGCCTGGCGAGATCAAGGAAGTGGCGATCGAGGACCTGCTCGGGCGTGATGCCGTGGAGCTGGATTGGACGGCGATCCGCGAGACGATAGGCGGCCGCCGTGTGTTGGTCACCGGTGGCGGTGGCTCGATCGGCTCGGAACTGTGCCGTCAGGTGGCGCGCCTGGGAGCGCTGTCGCTGGTCGTCGTCGATCACAGCGAATACAACCTCTACCAGATCACGCGGGAGTTGCGCGCCAACTATCCGGAACTGCTGCTCGAGGGTGTACTCGCCAGTTGCGTGGACTGCGTGCAGATGCGCAGGGTACTGGCCGAGGCGCGGCCGCAGGTGGTGTTCCATGCCGCGGCCTACAAGCATGTGCCCATGCTGCAGCACCAGTTGCGCGCAGCCTTCCTCAATAACGTGCTGGGCACGCGTGCCATGGCCGATCTGTCGTGCGAGGCGGGCGTGGAATGCTTCGTGCTGATTTCCACGGACAAGGCGGTCAATCCCACCAGCGTGATGGGTGCATGCAAGCGCATTGCCGAAATCTGGTGCCAGAACCTCGACGCGCATGCCAGCACGCGTTTCATGACCGTGCGTTTTGGCAACGTGCTCGATTCGGCTGGTTCGGTCGTGCCGTTGTTCCGCAAACAGATCCGCGATGGCGGCCCGGTCACCGTGACCCATCCAGAAGTTTCGCGCTACTTCATGACCATCCCGGAGGCCTGCCAGTTGATCTTGCAGGCGGCCAGCCTCGGCAAGGGCGGCGAGATCTTCGCGCTCGATATGGGCGAGCCGATGAAGATCCGCGATCTTGCCGAGCAGATGATCCGGCTGGCCGGCAAGAAGCCGGGCAGCGAGGTGCCCATCGTTTTCACCGGCCTGCGGGCAGGCGAGAAGCTGTTCGAGGAACTGTTCCATCCGCTCGAGCAGTACAGCGCCACCACGCATGCCAAGATCTTCCTGGCCCAGCATCGCCAAGTACCGTGGGAGCTGTTGCAAGCCACGATGCACAAGGCGGCCGACATGGTCGCAACAGATAACGACGAAGAGTTGCGGCGATGCGTGTCCGGCCTGTTGCCGTCGTTCCGCTGGAGCGAAGCGCCGCAACCCGACAACGTGGTGTCGATCCGCCGCCACGAAACAGGAGAGAAGTGAGTGAGCAAGCCCTTGCGCAAAGTGGTCTTCCCCGTGGCCGGCCTGGGCACGCGCTTCCTGCCCGCCACCAAGGTGGTGGCCAAGGAAATGCTGCCGGTGCTGGACAAGCCATTGATCCAGTATGCGGTGGACGAAGCGGTCGATGCCGGTGCCGATACGCTGATCTTCGTCACCAACCGCTACAAGCACGCCATCGCCGACTACTTCGACAAAGCCTACGAACTGGAGGCCAAGTTGCAGGAGAAGGGCAAGGACGCGCTTCTGGCGCTGGTGCAGGGCACGCTTCCGAAGCACGTGCGCGCGATCTTCGTCACCCAGCCCGAGGCACTGGGCTTGGGGCATGCCGTGCTGTGCGCCAAGCCCGTGGTGGGCGACGAGCCGTTCGGCGTGGTGTTGCCCGACGACCTCATCTGGAACGGTGCCGGCAAGGGCGCGCTGCGCCAGATGGCAGAATTGGGCCAACGCGAAGGTGCCGGCGTGATCGCGGTGGAAGAGGTGCCGCAGAACGAAACCGACAAATACGGCATCGTGGACGCCACGCGAATCGACGAGCGCAGCGCGCAGATCCGCCACATGGTTGAAAAGCCCAAGCCGGCCGATGCGCCGTCGAACCTGGCCGTGGTGGGGCGTTACGTGCTGCCGGGTCGGATTTTCCAGTTGCTGGAGCAGACCACGCCGGGCGCGGGTGGCGAGATCCAGCTCACCGACGCGATCGATACCTTGCTGAAGGAACAGGGCAAGGTGCTGGCGTACCGCTTCGAGGGCACGCGTTTCGACTGCGGCAACAAGGCAGGGCTGGTACGCGCCACCATGCACATGGCGCTGCAGGATCCGAGCCTGGCGCCGGTGGTGCGCGAGATCGCCGCTACGCTCTGACCGCCGTCGCTGGTTGGCGCGGCATGGCCGTGCCAGAATCGCGGCTGCGTCCTGCCATATTCGTGGTGCAGGATGCGCATGGGGAAATCCATCCAATCAGGCCTCGCATGCTGTGCGGGGCCTGATCCTGTGGCAGGAGCCCCGACACCGGCCGCAAGGGCCGGCGTCATTCGACGGATGAATCGAGGGAAGCATCATGGATCTGCTGCGTTTCCTGCTCCTGTTGCCAGTGCGCCTGCTGCGCATGGCGGGGCATGTCCTTGGCTGGATCTTGCGGCCGCTGCTCGGCAACGTGCAATGGTCGGCACCCGGCTGGATGCATGTCGTACGCCGCAACCCGTTGCGTTCGGCCGGTACCTTGCTGGCGGCAGTCGTGTTGGCTGGCGGTGGCTGGTACGGCTGGCGCTGGTACCAGAGCCGACCGCGTCCGCCGCAGCCGCAGCAGATCACCTGGACGGTGCAGGCACCGGCGCTCACCGACTACGGCAAGCAACCGGTCGTGGTGCATCCGCTGGAGCTCGCGTTCTCGGGATCGGCGGCGCCGATCGAGCGCGTCGGCAAGCCGGTGACCGAGGGCATTGCCATGAGCCCGGACACCAAGGGCCAATGGACTTGGGTGGACGACCATACCTTGCGCTTTACGCCCGCGGCGGACTGGCCGGTCGGCCAGCACTACAAGGTGCGCTTCGACGTGCGCAAGACCTTCGCGCCGCAGGCCTTGATGGCGGATGACGGCTTCGAGTTCGACACTGCACCCTTCACCGCCACGCTGGGACGGGGCGAGTTCTACCAGGACCCGCAGGACGCCACCGCCAAGCAGGTGATCGTGCCGGTGGACTTCAGCTATCCCATCGATGCCGCGCAATTCGAACGGCGCATCGCGCTGGCTCTGGCCGACAAGGATGGCAAGCGCGGCGACACGCTGAAGTACACCGTGACCTACGACCAGACCCGCCTGCATGCATGGATCCACTCGCAGCCGTTGGCCTTGCCGCACGACGACGGCGCGGTGGCGGTCACGATCGACAGCGGCGTGCGCAGCACGCGTGGCGGCATGGGCACCAAGGATCCGCTCAAGGCCAGTGTGCGCATCCCCGGCCTCTACAGCCTCACGGTGGACGATATTTCACCCACGCTGGTGAACAACGACAAGTACGAACCCGAACAGGTGATGGTGGCCAACTTCAGCGGCGCGGTACGCAGCAGCGACGTGGCTGACGTGACCCAGGCCTGGGTGTTGCCGGCGAACAAGCCAGGTGAGCAGGCTTCCGACGATGGCAAGCCTTACGAGTGGGATGTATCCGAGGTCGGCGAGGACGTGCTGCGCAAGTCGCAGGTGCTCAAGCTCGACGTGGTGCCCACCGAGAACGACTATCAGGAATTGCAGAGCTTCAAATACCAGGCCACGCCGGGCCAGCGCATCTACGTTCGCATCGGCAAGGACGTGAAGTCCTTCGGCGGCTACGTGCTGGGCCGGCCGGTGGCGCGCGTGTTCACCGTGCCGGATTATCCCAAGCTGCTGCGCTTCATGGCGGACGGTTCGCTGCTGTCACTGGGTGGCAGCAAGCGCGTCTCGGTGGTCTCGCGCAACATGCCTGGCATGCGCGTGGAGATCGGCCGTGTGCTGCCCGACCAGTTGCAGCATCTGGTCAGCCTCAATTCGGGCGACTACAGCCATCCGCAGTTGCCTTATGACTTCGACGAGGGTCACATCGTCGAACGTTACGAGATCAAGCGTTCGTTTCCGCAAGGCGGCCCGAGCCAGGCGCATTACGAGGGTGTTGACCTCGGTCAATACCTCAAGCCGGGACGTCGCGGCGTGTTCTGGCTGCACCTTTCCAGTTACGACCCGGCCGCCGCTGCCAAGCGCGCGGCCGAGGCGGTGAAGGCACGCGCGCTCGCGCAGCAGGGCCTGGCGCCTGCACCCGGTCGATCCGCGGCGGCGCCGGCTGCTGCAACCACGGTAGCGGCAGCCGACGACGCTGCAGACAACGCAGGTGACAACAACGACGGCGACAACGGCGATGGCAACAATGATGCCTCGCCCAGCGACAACCGCCTCATCGTGGTCACCGACCTCGGCATGTTGGTGAAGCAGGCGCTGGACGGGAGCCAGGATGTGTTCGTGCAGTCCATCGGCAACGGCCAACCGGTGGCAGGCGCCAGCGTGTCGGTGCTTGCGGTAAACGGGCAGACGCTCTTCACGCAGACCACCGGCGCCGAAGGCGTGGTGCATTTCCCCAGCCTCAAGGGGTTGGACCGCGAGAAGAAGCCCGCGCTCTACGTGGTGAGCAAGGGCGAGGATCTTTCCTTCCTGCCGGTAGGCAGCTCCGACCGCCAGCTCGACTTCTCGCGCTTCGACATCGGTGGCGAGGCAAATGCAGCAAACGCCGGCCAGCTCAGCGGTTATCTGTTTTCCGACCGCGGCATCTATCGTCCCGGCGATACCTTTCACATCGGCCTGATCGTGCGCGCTGCGGAATGGGCGCGCAACGTGGCGGGTATTCCGCTGCAGGCCGAGATCGTCGACCCGCGCGGCGTCACGGTGAAGCAGCAGCCCTTGGCGATGGACTCCAGCGGCTTCGGCGAATTGAGCTACACGCCGGCGGAAACCGCGCCCACCGGCACGTGGGCGGTGAACCTCTACATCGTGCGCGGGGGTAAGGCCGATACGCAGATCGGCAGCACCACGGTGCAGGTGAAGGAATTCCTGCCCGACCGCATGAAGGTGAGCGCCAAGCTCTCTCAGCAGGTCGCCGAGGGTTGGGTGAAGCCTGATCAGCTCAAGGGCCTGGTCGATGCGCAGAACCTGTTCGGCACGCCCGCCGCGGATCGCCGCGTGGAAGCCTCGCTCACGCTGCGTCCGGCGTGGCCGGCGTTCCACAGCTGGACGGACTACCATTTCTACGACATCCGCCGTGCCAAGGAGGGTTATGAGGAGAACCTTGCCGACGGCAAGACCGACGACAAGGGCCATGCCGAATTCGACCTCGACCTCAAGAAATACGCCGACGCCACCTACCAGCTCTACTTCCTCGCCAAAGCGCACGAAGCGGACGGCGGCCGCAGCGTGGCCGCCGCCACGCAGACCCTGGTGTCCTCCAACGACTGGCTGGTGGGCTACAAGAGCGACGACGCGCTGGACTACGTGAGCCGCAATGCAGAGCGCAAGGTGCGACTGGTGGCGATCGGCCCCGATGCGAAATCCATCGCGCTGGACGGTCTCAAGGCGCAATTGGTCGAGCGACGCTACGTCTCGATACTCACCAAGCAGGACTCCGGCGTCTACAAGTACGAGTCCAAGCTCAAGGAAATCCCGGTGGACGAGAAGCCGCTGGCGATTCCCGCGGGCGGCATGGATTACGCGCTCGCCACGGACAAGCCCGGCGACTACGCGCTGCTGATCCTGCGTGGCAACGACCGCAAGGAGGTCAACCGCGTCAGCTATTCGGTGGCTGGCAATGCCAATTTGTCGCGTTCGTTGGATCGCAATGCCGAACTGCAACTAAGCCTGGACAAGCAGGACTACAAGCCTGGCGACACCATCCATATCGCCGTGCACGCGCCGTACGCGGGCAGTGGCCTGATCACCATCGAGCGCGACAAGGTCTACGCACACGCGTGGTTCCATGCCGACACCACCAGTTCGGTGCAGAGCATCACCTTGCCCAAGGACTTCGAAGGCAACGGCTACGTCAACGTGCAGTTCGTGCGCGACCCGTCCTCCGACGAGGTCTTCATGAGTCCGCTGTCCTACGGCGTGGAGCCGTTCTCGGTGAACCTCGACGCGCGGCGCGATGCACTGACGGTGGACACGCCCGCGCTGGTGAAACCGGGCGACACCGTGACCTTCAAGCTGCATGCGGCGCAACCGGCCAGGGTGGTGCTGTTCGCGGTGGACGAGGGCATCCTGCAGGTCGCACGTTACAAACTTGGCGATCCGCTGCAGTACTTTTTCCGAAAGAAGATGCTCGAGGTGAAGACCTCGCAGATCCTCGACCTGATCCTGCCCGAGTTCGAGAAGCTGATGGCGCTGTCCGCCGCTGCCGGTGGCGATGCCGACGCGGCGATCAGCCGCCAGCTCAACCCGTTCAAGCGCAAGCGCGACAAGCCGGTGGCCTACTGGTCGGGCATCGTCGACGTCGATGGCGAGAAGGACTTCAGCTACACGGTTCCCGACTATTTCAATGGCCGCGTGCGTGTGATGGCCGTGGCGGTGTCGCCTGACCGCATTGGTACGTGGGAGGGCGCCACCACGGTGCGCGGCGACTTTGTGCTTTCGCCCAACGTGCCGACCACGATGGCCCCAGGGGACGAGGCCGAGGTGAGCGTGGGCGTGGCCAACAACCTCACGGACATCGGTACGAAGGCGGTACCGGTGGCAGTAACGCTGCAGACCGGTCCACAGCTGCAGGTGCTGGGGCCGGCCACGCAGGACGTGAGCCTCGCCTCGATGCGCGAAGGCGTGCTGCGCTTCCGCGTCAGGGCAACCGACAAGTTGGGTTCCGGCCATCTGGGCTTCGCCGCCAGCTATGGAGGCAAGTCGGCACAGCAGGGCATTGACGTGTCGGTGCGGCCGGCATCGGCCTATCGCACCCAGGTCGACGTGGGCCGCGTGGAATCGGGCAGCCAGGCCGACCTGAAGCTGCTGCGTCCGCTGTACGACGCCTACGCCTCGCGTGATGCGGCGATCTCCTCCTTGCCAGTCGTGCTGGCGCAAGGCATCACCAGCTATCTGGTGAACTACCAGAACTACTGCAGCGAGCAGATCGTGAGTTCGGCGATGCCGCGGCTGGTGGTGTCGAAGTGGCCAGTGGTGCCAGTGTTCGCGCACGCGTTGCAGCCGGCCTTCGGCGACAAGACCATCAGCAACGACCAGGCACTGGCGAACTTCCTCGACGTGCTGCACTCGCGGCAGAACGGTGCTGGCGGTTTCGGCCTCTGGTCGGCCACGCCGGATGCCGAACCGTTCGTCTCCGATTACGCGATGAACTTCCTGATCGAGGCGCGCGAACGCGGCATGGCGGTGCCGCAGGATATGCTCGACGCCGGCAACCAGTACCTCAGGCAACTGGCCGCCAACGACAGCATGGACACGCTGGACCAGCTGCGCGAGCGTGCCTACGCCGTGTACCTGCTGACCCGCCAGGGCAACGTCACCACCAATGAGTTGGCCGCGGTGCAGAAGCGTCTGCAGGACCAGTATCCGAAGGATTGGACGAACGACCTGGCCGCCGCATGGCTGGCTGCTTCGTACAAGCTGCTCAAGCAGGATGCCGAGGCGAATCGCCTGATGGCAGGGCCGCTCAAGCTGCTCACCCGCGCCAAGGCCGCCGAGGACTTCGACTATGGCTACTACTACGACCCGCTGACCCGCGATGCCAGCGTGCTTTACCTGATCGCCAAACACTTCCCGCAGGAGGCGAAGTCGCTGCCCTCGCGCGTGTTCGAGAACGTCTCGTGGCCGCTCGCGCACAACGACTACAACACCTTGTCGTCCGCGATGACCGTACTGGCGCTGGACAGCTACGCGCACGACACCGCCGCCGGCCTGGACAAGCTGGGCATCGCCGAAGTGCTGGCCGACGGCAGCGCCAAGCCCATCGGCCAGGTGCAAGGCGGCATGTTGCTGGGCGGTAGTTGGGACGGTGTGGCGAAGGCGCTGCGCTTCACCAACCAGGGCAGCCTGCCGGCATGGCGCATCGCCACGCAGGGCGGCTATGACCGCAGCAGCTCGAAGGAGGCGATCAAGAACGGCATCGAGATCGTGCGCGAGTACACCGGCACCGACGGCAAGGCACTGGACAAGATCACGGTGGGCGAGGAAATCGACGTGCACATCAAGATCCGCGCCACCGGCGACGAGGGCGTGGGCAACGTGGCCATCGTCGATCTGCTGCCGGGCGGGTTCGATCCGGTGATCCAGCCGCCACCTGCGGTACAGGCGGACAGCAATACGGCCGGCGACAACGGCAGTGGCGACGACAACAGCAACAGCGATGGCAGCGACACGCCCAAGCCTGCCGCGTGGCGTTCGCCCATCGGTCTTGACTCATCGACCTGGCAGCCCGAGTACGCGGACATTCGCGAGGATCGCGTGGTGATCTACGGCACGGCCACGCCGGACGTACGTGAGTTCGTCTATCGCATCAAGGCCACCAACGCCGGCAAGTTCCAGGTCGCTCCGGCTTATGCCGAGCAGATGTACGACCGTGCCATCCAGGCACAGGCTCCCGGAGGCGCCGTGCTCGACGTGGTACAGCCGTGATTCACAACCGTGAACACCCCTTCCTTGCCGGGGCACGCGGAGAGCTGCCATGGATGGCCGCGGCACCGGGGAGCGAGGCGACGAGTGGGGCGAGGAGCGGGTGTTCGCCATACGCTTGCTAAAGCGCCTGCTCATCCGCTGGCAGAACGGGTTGGTCGGCTTTGCGCTGCTGGCGGCTGTGCTCGTGGCTTGCCGCCTATGGCCGCACCAGCCATTGCGCGAGCGCCTGCCCAGTTCCACTGCGTTCTACGATGACAGCGGCCACCTGCTGCGATTAACGCTTGCCAGCGACGAGCAATACCGCCAATGGGTGCCGTTGAAGCAGGTCTCGCCACAACTCGTAGAAGGTGTACTGCTGCACGAGGATCGCTGGTACTGGTGGCATCCGGGCTTCAACGCATGGGGCCTGCTGCGTGGCGGGTGGGTCACCTATGTGCGGCATCGCCATCCGCAAGGCGGCTCTACCATCACCATGCAGCTTGCGCGCCTGCTTTGGGGTCTGGATACGCGTACGCCGTCGGGAAAATTGCGCCAGATCGCGCATGCGTTGCAGCTCGAGTTGTTCCATTCCAAGCGCGAGATCCTCGAGGCTTATCTCAACGACGCGCCCTACGGCAGCAACGTGCAAGGCGTGGGCGCGGCCAGCCTCGTGTATTTCGGCAAGCCACCCAGCGACCTCACCCTGCCGGAAGCGCTGACGCTGGCGGTGATTCCGCAGGAGCCTTCGCGTCCGCTGCAGAAGGGCGGCGTGCTCATCAATCCCGCCTTGGCGCGGGCACGCAACGATCTCTATGCGCGTTGGCTGCAAGAGCATCCGCGCGATGCCTCGTTCAAGCCGCTGTTCGACCTGCCGCTCACACTGCACCCCCTGGCCAGGTTGCCATTCGAGGCGCCGCATGCCGTGGACCAGTTGATCGCCGCGCAACGCGTGAGCGGCGAGCGCCTGCCGCCGCGCGTAGTCACAACCATCGATCTCGATCTGCAGCACAGCCTAGAACAGCAACTGTCCAACTATGTGCAGCGCAATGCCCCGCGCGGCATCCGCAATGCGGCTGCGCTGCTGATCGATACCCGCGATATGGGCATCAAGGCGATGGTGGGCTCGGCCAATTATTTCGACGCCGGCATCGAAGGGCAGAACAACGGCACGAACGCGAAGCGCTCGCCAGGCTCCGCACTCAAGCCCTTCATCTACGCATTGGGTTTCGATCAGGGTGTGCTGCATCCACAGACGGTGCTGCGCGACGTACCCAGTTCGTTCGGTCCCTATACGCCGGAAAATTTCGACGGGCATTTCCTCGGACCGATCACCGCCACTCAGGCGTTGATCCGCAGCCGCAACATCCCCGCCGTGTGGGTGGCCTCGCAGCTGCACCAGCCAAGCCTCTACGATTTCCTGCGGGAAGCCGGCATCAGCCGCCTCGCCAGCGAACAGCACTACGGTCTTGCCCTTGTGCTGGGCGGCGGCGAGGTGACCATGCAGGAACTGGGCGACCTCTACGCGATGCTTGCCAACCGCGGCGTGCTGCAGCCGTTGCGCCTGCGCGAGAGCGACCCGCAGGTGGGCGGCACGCGCTTGCTGAGCGATGCATCCAGCCTCATGGTGATGGACATGCTGCGGCAGAACCCGCGTCCCGATGCGGCCTTCGGTGCAGAGAACACGCGCCTGCCGGTGTACTGGAAAACCGGTACCTCGTGGGCCTTCCACGATGCGTGGACGGCGGGCAGCTTCGGTCCCTACGTGCTGGTGGTGTGGGTGGGCAATTTCGATGGCTCGGCGAACCCCGCCTTCGTCGGCGTGGACGCCGCTGCGCCGCTGTTCTTCCAGGTGGTCGATGCGCTGCGGGCGGAACGCCCGCATATGCAGGAACCGTCGCGGCACATGCCGGCCAATCTCAAGCGCGTGGAAATCTGCCTCGCCAGCGGTGACCTGCCCAGCCAATGGTGTCCGCAGCGCGGCTGGACGTGGTTCATTCCCGGCAAGTCGCCGATCCGCGTGGACACCATCCACCGTCCGCTGGTGATCGACGATGCGACCGGCTTGCCCGCTTGCCCGCCGTACGCAGACAAGCACACCCACGTGGAAGTGTTCGAGTTCTGGCCGTCCGATCTTGCGCAGGTGTTCGCGCAGGCCGGCATCCCGCGGCGAAAGCCGCCGCAGAATCCGGCTTGCGTCGATGCAGGACGCCCGATCGGCTCGCCGCCGCAGATCACCTCGCCGCTGCGCGCCAGCACCTATGCGATGCGTCTCGGGCAGCGGGACAGGACGGCGATTGCGTTCACGGCTAACGCTGATGCCGACGTGCACGCACTGTACTGGTTCGTGGACGATGCCTACGTAGGGCAGGGCAGGCCCGGCAGCAGCCTGTTCTGGCAAGCGCACAACGCAGGCGATTACCGCGTGCGCGTGGTGGACGACCACGGGCGCAGCGATGAACGGCCGCTGCAGGTGAGCCTGGTTCAATGAGGCTGGCGCAATGAATAGGCTATGCTCGCTCGCCTTGCCGTCGCACAGGGGCGCTCGCGCATGAAGCAACCATCGGTTTCGTCGTACTACGCAGCCACGGCATCGCCATACGAAGCGTATGCGCCGCTGCAAGGGCGACAGGAAGCACGTGTCGCCGTTGTCGGCGGCGGCTACGCCGGACTCAACACCGCGCTGGGCCTGGCCGAACGCGGCGTGCGCGACGTGGTGTTGCTGGAGCGCGAACGCGTCGGCTTCGGAGCATCGGGACGCAACGGCGGCTTCGTGTTCGCCGGGTATTCGCTGGGCGAACAGGCGTTGCTTGATCAGCTTGGCGAAACGCGTGCACGTGCGCTGTTCGGCCTCACGACGGCGGCCGTCGAACGGATTCGCGCACGCATTGCGCGGTACGCCATTGCCTGCGATGCGGTCGACGAAGGCGTGATCTGGGCCAACTGGTTCCGCGATCCCGAGGTGCTGCGCCGTCGGCAACAGTTGCTGTCCGAGCACTATGGCGTAGGTTGGGACTGGCTGCCGCAGGAGCAACTGCGCGAACGCGTCCGCAGTCCCCGCTACAGCGACGGCCTGTACGAGCACAATGCATTGCACCTGCACCCGCTCAACTACGCCATCGGTCTTGCCGCGGCCGCTGCTGGGCAGGGTGTGCGCGTGCACGAGCAGAGCGAAGTGCGGCGACTCAAGCGCGAAGGTTCGCGTTGGCTGCTTGGCACGGCGCAGGGCGAGCTGCTTGCCGAGCAGGTGGTGCTCGCCTGCGGCGGCTACCTCGCCGACTTGTACAAGCCCATCGACCGCGCCGTGCTGCCCATCGCCACTTATGTGATGGCTACCGAGCCGCTGGGTGAACGGCTCGACGAATGCCTCGCCACGCGCGCGGCGGTGTACGACAGCCGTTTTGCCTTCGACTACTACCGGCCGCTGCCCGACAAGCGCTTGCTGTGGGGCGGCCGCATCTCCATCCGCAACCGGTCGCCGCAAGCGGTGCAGCGCCTTCTCCGGCACGACCTGGCGCAGGTGTTCCCGCAACTCAAAGGCGCGAAGATCGAATACGCGTGGTCGGGTCTGATGAGCTATGCGCGCCACCAGATGCCGCAACTCGGCCGTGGCGAAGGCGACGATGCGGGGTTATGGTGGGCGCAAGCTTTCGGCGGCCACGGCCTGGCGCCCACTTGCGCGCTCGGTGAATTGCTGGCCGCCGCCATCGCCGAGGGCGACGATGGCTGGCGTCAGTTTGCCGACTACGGTTTGGCCAGTACCCACAAGCCCTTCGGCTTGCTTGCTGCACAACTCAACTATTGGTGGCAGCAGGCACGCGACGGATTAAAGACGAGATTGGAAGGATGAGCGAGACCACGGAAATAACCTGGGCGGATTTCGAGAAAGTGCTGATCGTGGCGGGCACGGTCACTAAGGTCGAGGTGTTCCCGGAGGCACGCAAACCCGCATGGAAAGTGTGGGCCGATTTCGGGCCCTACGGCGAAAGGAAGACCAGTGCGCAGATCGTGGCGTTGTACAAGTCCGAGGACCTGATCGGTCGGCAGATCGTTGGCATCATCAACTTCCCTGAGAAACAGATCGGCCCGTTCCGTTCGCAGTTCCTGCTGACCGGATTCCCAACCTCGGATGGCGTGGTGCTCACCGCCATCGAACGCCCGGTACCGAACGGCACGCGGCTGGCCTGAGATGGCCGCGCTGCGCACCGCGCGCGTCGATGACGCTATGGAAATCGCGCGGTTGGCCGGCGAATTGGGTTATCCGCTGGGCGTGGCCGCTATGGAAGATCGATTGCGCGCGATCCTGCCGTTGCCGCAACACCACGTGACCGTGGCGCAAGACGGGAATGGTGGGCTGCTCGGCTGGATCGCGATCGAGCGCCGTCTCACGCTGGAATCGGGCGAACGTATCGAGATCGTCGGGTTGGTGGTGGATGCGGCGGCGCGCGGCACGGGCATCGGGCGCGCACTGGTTGCCGATGGCGAGCATGGGCACACGCGCAGGGCTTCGAGTCGATCGGCGTGCGTTCCAACGTGGCGCGCGAGCGTTCGCACCCGTTTTACGAAAATCTCGGGTATGCGCGGGTCAAGACGCAGCACGTATATCGCAAGGTACTGAAGTAAGGCTCGCGGCTTTCAGGCGTGGTGTGTCGTCAAGCGCGATCCAGCCAAACTTCCAGACCCTGCGCGTTCAATTCGATATCCATGGCCAGCAATGAAGCGAGCGCATCGCGCCCTTCGGTCCAGCCATGCGCGATGGCGCGCGCCGCATACAGTGCAGTGAGCGCCTCGACCAAACTCGCGTGCCGGTTTGGTTTGCCATGTGCGGCACGCGCAATTGCCACCATGGCATCGATCTGTGCATGCAGGTCGCCGGCCAGACGGCCAACTTCTTCGACGCGGCCGTAATGGGTGAGGTATACCGCCGATGGGTTCAAAGCAACCAGGCGGCGCAAGGAAGCGTGCAGTGCTTCGGGATCGAATTGCACCGGCGAGGTGGTGGGAAGCACGAAGGGACCGTTCGCCGTGTCGAACTCACGGTAGGAAAGGCCGAACACGTCGCCGGTAAAGCAGGCGTTGGTGCGTGCGTCATGCACTGCAAGGTGGTGCTTGGCGTGGCCTGGTGTGTCGAGGCAGTGCAGGCTCCGGCCGGCGAGATCGACGCTGTGACCGTCCGGTGCTTCGACCACCCGTTCGACGGGCACGGGGCGCAGCCGGCCGTAGGTCGATTCCATCACCTGTTCGCCGTATACCGCACTGGCTCCGGCCCATAGTTGGGATGGATCGACCATGTGCCGCGCACCGCGCGGATGCACCACCAGTTTTGCGTTCGGCAGGCATGCCATCAGTTCGCCAGCGCCGCCCGCATGATCCAGATGTACGTGGGTAAGGATCAGCCAGTCCACATCCTCTGGTCGGAGACCGGCGTCCTCCAGAGCAGCCAGCATGCGCGGCACTGCATGATTGGTGCCGCAATCGACGAATGCGCCACGCCCGTTTTCCACGATGAGATAAGCCGCGTCGAAGCGCGGTCGCACAAAGCCGGTATCGATGGTGTGGATGCCTTGCGTCATGGCAGGCTCCGTCGCTGTGAAGGCTGCAGCCTAGCAAACACGCGGATCGAGCCCCTCGGCACTTTGCCAGGAGCATTACCTGTTGCGTTTTGTAAAGTGACATGACGCATTCAACCGCGTACGATCTTGCTCGTTGGCGTACAGTCAGGTTTGTGTACGGCCGTTAAAAGAGGTATGCATCACCATGCAGCGCATTTTCATCGTCGGCTGCCCTCGCTCCGGCACTACACTCGTGCAGGCGATGTTGGCGCGGCATCCGACGATTCTGACCATGCCGGAAACAGCGTTTTTCGAGCACCTGTATGGTGATCTGGCGTGGCGTTGGGGCGATCTTGATGCCAAGCCGCAGCGACGCCGCCTGCGACAGCACCTCGGCTTCGCACGCAAGCAGGCGCGCGGGGCGTTGCAACCCTTGCGCGACATCGATCCAGACATGTTCGCTCTCCCGGAGTGGCCGTTGCGCACCGGCAGTTGCGTGCGCGGTTTTATAAGATCGCTCGATGCACGGGCGCAGGCCGAGGGACGTACGGCCTGGGTTGAAAAAACGCCGAGCCACTTGCTTTACATTCCGGAGATCGAGCGACACGTGCCGGACGCGCGTTTCGTGCACGTGATCCGCCCTGGCGAGGACGTACTGGCTTCGATTACGGATGCGAGCCTGCGTTACGCAGGTTTCAACACCATGGGCATTGGCCTCGTGCCCTGGTCGCGTCGCTGGAACCGTGCCGCGCAGATCCATGCCAGGCACGCGCAGCAGCCGCACCACCATTTCGTTTTCCTGGACGACCTTACCCGCGACATGCACCACGAGTGGCGGCGCCTGTGCGCCTTCCTGCACATCGACGCCAGAGCCAAGCTTGGCGCCAGCTGCAACCAGCCCATTGCCGACCTGCGCAACGAACCGTGGAAGCACGACGCGGTGAGTGGCCTGCCTGGCAAGGCCAAGCGCAAGGCCGAGGGCCTGTTCGGGCCGCAGATGCGCGAATGGCTGCAACAGCAATTGGTACCCTACGAGGAGCTCCGGCACAGCTGTGCCGGAAGCGAGCAGCAAGCGGAGTGCGGCGTCAGCTATCTGTTCAGTTGACGTAATCACGCGGTTCGCGGCTATTCCGCAAGTTCCAGCGTGAGTGATTCACACGACAAAGAGGCGAGCGGGTGCATCATCCGTCGTTTGGCGGCGACCCCGAAACGGCTGGAAATCCGAGCGCGGCACCCGCATATCGTGTAATCAGCCATAACTCGCGGAGGTTCCCATGGCGACCGGATGGGCCGGCGATGGCGCCGTACAGGATCAGATCGACGCCACAGTCGCCGATGCGGTGCAGCGTGCCCGCAATCAATTGAAGCGCGGTCCCAGTCTCAGCCATTGCGAGGAATGCGGCGCGTCGATTCCAGCGGCACGACGTACTGCAATAGCCGGCGTGCGCTTGTGTGTGAGCTGCCAGCAGGCCCACGACGCAGAGCATGCTGCCAATCTCTACAACCGCCGCGGCAGCAAGGACAGTCAGTTGCGCTGAACACCTGCGTGGTCTGCATTCATGCAAGGCCAAGCGCGATTGGGCGACACTTCGCCTCTTTGTTCCAGACGAGGCGAGCCACTTGCCCGATTCCATTGCTAAACATGGCACGAGATTTCTGTTGATCGCGGCCGGAAGCCTGTTGATGCTTCCGCTTTTCGCGAAATCTCCGCCGACGGCGGCAGGTCCGCTCAACGTACATGTGCGCAACGACAGCATGACGCTGCGCGTGGCCAAGGCGCCGCAAGCCTATCTCGCCGGTACCATCAACGACGCGGCCGTGGCGCAGGTGCGGCAACTGCTGGACGCGGGGAAGCTGATGCCTGGCTCGGACGTGTATCTGGATTCGTCTGCAGGCGACATCGCGGCTGGCATGGAGCTAGGCAAGCTGTTCCGCACTTCGCGCTTCAACACGCATTTGGGAACCTGGCATACCGGCAATTCGCCAGCGCTTCCGGCAACCTGTCTTGACGCCTGCGCCTATGCCTACCTGGGCGGCGTGTACCGTTGGTCGCCCAGTGGCTCCGACCGCATTGGTCTGCACGACAACCTGCAGGCGAACCGCGCCACCGATCCTTCTTCGCAAGCGGCGGACACGGACAGCTATGTAGAGTCGATGGGCGTGCGTCCGGCCGATTTCGCACAGGTGGCCGGTCTGGTGGTGAATGGCGTTGCATGGTGGAACACGGAAAAGCTGGTTGCCACACAGGTGGCCAACAACGGTCGCTTGCCGTTGGAGGCGTCCTATCAAAATGCACCGGGCGCGCCGCCCTCGTTGCTGCTGTCACAGATGGTGCACGGCAGGCAGAATCAGGTGACGCTGCAATGCTCGCCCGGGCAGGTCACGCTGACTGCCCGCTACGTCGTGGGTTCCGAGCGCACGGAGCTGCTGGCTGCGCGCGCCATGTATGCCTACTTCCAGGTGGGCGACCAGGCGTGGCAACAGCATCAGGGTGACCGCCCCCATGCGGATGGCGACGCATTGGTGTTCTCGCGCCAGATGCCGTTCACCCAGCTCACGCCGGTGTTACAGGCGATGTCACTGGGCATATGGTTCGAGATCACCGGTAGTCCGATTCGCGTGGGTTTCTGGGTTGCCCCGGCACAAGTCCAAAAACTCACACAACCCTTCTTGTCGGATTGCCAGGCCATGCAGCCTGGATATATACCCCCGAAGCCCTCCGATAGTCAGTCGCTGCAGACCAAACCTTCGTTCTGGAAACGGATGGTGGATAAGCTGCGGAACTGATCTTCCCGACACGAAAACGGCGCCCGATGATGGGCGCCGTTTTCGCTTTCGAAGAGTGCAGCCAAGCGTGGCCTTCTTTGACTTTTGCAGCCTGACGAAGATCGCCAAGCTCAATGGCACCCGTCAAACCGCTTCGAAGATGCCTGCCGCGCCCATGCCGGTGCCGATGCACATGGTCACCATGCCGTACTTCTGCTTGCGGCGGCGCAGGCCGTGCAGAAGGGTGGCGATGCGTACCGCGCCGGTGGCGCCGAGCGGGTGGCCCAGAGCGATGGCGCCGCCCAGCGGATTGACCTTGGCGGGGTCGAGCTTGAGGTCGCCCATCACGGCCAGGGCCTGCGCGGCGAAGGCTTCGTTGAGTTCGATCCAGTCGAGCTGGTCCTGCGTGATGCCGGTCTGCTTGAGCGCCTTCGGGATCGCTTCCTTGGGGCCGATGCCCATGATCTCGGGCTTGACGCCGGCCACGGAGAAGCCCACGAAGCGGGCCAGCGGCTGCAGGTTGTATTCCTTGATCGCCCTCTCACTGGCCAGCAGCACGGCGCCGGCGCCATCGGACATCTGCGAGGAATTGCCCGCGGTGACGGTGCCTCCGAACTGGCCGTTGCGGAACACGGTCTTGAGCTTGCCCAGCACCTCGGCCGTGGTCCCGGCACGCGGGCCTTCGTCGGCGGCGATGGTACGGCTGTCGGTGGCGATGCCGCGGGTGGCGAGGTCGGGGTAGCGGTCGTCGAGTTGGAAGGGACTGATCTCGTCGTTGAACTCGCCGGCTGCCTGCGCGGCCAGCGCGCGGCGGTGGCTTTCCACGGCGAAGGCGTCCTGCGCCTCGCGACTGACCTTCCACTGCTTGGCCACGTTCTCGGCGGTGATGCCCATGCCGTAGGCGATGCCGATGTGCTCGTTGCTGAAGATCGCGGGGTTCATCGCGATCTTGTGGCCCATCATCGGCACCATGCTCATGCTCTCGGTGCCGCCGGCGAGCATCAGGTCGTCTTCGCCGAGGCGGATGCGGTCGGCGGCCATCGCCACGGCCTGCAGGCCTGATGAGCAGAAGCGGTTGATGGTGACGCCGGGCACGGTGTCGGGCAGGCCGGCCAGCAGCACGCCGATGCGTGCCACGTTCATGCCTTGCTCGGCTTCCGGCATGGCGCAGCCGATGATGGCGTCGCCGATGCGGTGTGGATCGATGCCTGGCGCCTGTGCCATCACAGCCTTGATGACGTGGGCCAGCATGTCGTCGGGGCGGGTATTGCGGAATACGCCGCGCGGCGCCTTGCCGACCGGGGTACGGGTAGCGGCGACGATGTAGGCGTCTTGCACTTGCTTGCTCATGGTTCTTGCTCCGTGGCGTCGCGCAGAGGTGCGGCGACGCGCCTTGGTTTGTTTTGTTCGTCATTCCGGCGTAGGCCGGAATCCAGTTTCGACAGCGATCGGTTTCCGCCACTGGATCCCGGCCTGCGCCGGGATGACGTGCTTGTGAAGTCCGGTCAGTTCCTGAGCGGCTTGCCGGTGGTCATGGTGTGCGCGATGCGGGCCTGGGTCTTCTCGGTCTTGGCCAACTCCACGAAGTGCTTGCGCTCCAGTTCCAGCAGCCACTCCTCGTCCACCAGCGAACCGCGCTCCACGTTGCCGCCGCACAGGCAGTCGGCGATGCGGGTAGCGATGGCGATGTCGTGCTCGGAGGCGAAGTAGCCGGCCTGCAGGTTGGCCAGCGAGGCCTTGAAGGTGGCGGTGCCCACGTCGCCGGCGACCGGTACGGAACGCTGATACAGCGGCGGTCGGTAACCGGATTCGGCCAGGGACAGTGCGATCCTCTTCGCCACGTAGAGCAGTTCGTAGGCGTTGAACACGATGACGTCGCTGTCGCGCAGCAGGCCCATGTTCTTCGCCTCGATGGCACTGGGCGAGACCTTGGCCATCGCCACGGTTTCGAACACCTTCTTCAGCGACTCGAACGGATCGGCCGGATTGGCCTTGGCCGCGCGTACGGCCAGCTCATGCAGGCCGCCGCCGGCAGGCAGCAGGCCCACGCCGGCCTCGACCAGGCCGATGTAGCTTTCCAGCGCGGCCACAGTGCGCGCGGAGTGCATCTGGAACTCGCAGCCGCCGCCCAGTGCGAGCCCGCGCACGGCGGAGACCACCGGCACCAGCGCATGCTTGATGCGCATGCTGGTGCGCTGAAAGTTGGCGACCATCTGCTCGAAGTCGTCGAACTTGCCCGCCTGCAGCAGGCACAGTGCACCCTTCAGGTCCGCGCCGGCGGAGAACGGCTCGCCGTTCTGCCAGATCACCACGGCCCTGAGCTTTTCCTCGGCGACGCCGATGGCGTGCTGGATGCCGTCGAGCACCTGGTCGTTGACCGTGTGCATCTTGGTCTTGAACGAGATGATGCCGACGCCGTCGTCGCCCAGCGTCCACAGGCGCACGCCGTCGTTCTCCCACACCGTGCTGCCCTGGTCGAGCTTCTCGCCGAGGATGGGATCGGGGAACAGCTGGCGCTGGTAGATCGGGTGCGCGGAACGCGGCTTGTACTTGCCGTTGGCAGCCGACCAGGAGCCGTCCTTGCCGTGCACGCCGTCGCGGCCGTCCAGCACCCATGCGGGCAGAGGCGCGCTGCTCATGGCCTTGCCGGCGGCAATGTCTTCCTGCACCCACTGCGCCACCTGCTGCCAGCCGGCGGCCTGCCAGGTCTCGAACGGGCCAAGCTTCCAGCCGTAGCCCCAGCGAATGGCGAAGTCCACGTCGCGCGCGGTGTCGGCAATGTTGGCGAGATGGTAGGCGGTGTAGTGGAACAGGTCGCGGAAGGTGGCCCACAGGAACTGCGCCTGCTTGTCCTGCGAGGCGCGCAGCTTGGCGAATTTCTCGGCGGGGTTCTTGATCGCCAGGATGGCGGTGACTTCGTCCGAAGCCTTCTGCTCGGAGGCGCGGTAATCCTGTTTGGCGACGTCGAGCACCACGATGTCCTTGCCGGCCTTGCGGTAGAAGCCGGCGCCGTTCTTCTGGCCCAGCGCACCCTTTTCGATCAGCGCGGAGAGCCATGCGGGCGCCTTGAAGTAGGCATGCCACGGGTCGTCGGGCAGGGTGTCGGCCATGGTCTTGATGACATGCGCCATGGTGTCCAGGCCCACCACGTCGGCGGTTCGGTAGGTGGCGCTCTTCGGGCGGCCCACGGCGGGGCCGGTGAGCGCGTCCACCACGTCGAAGCCCAGGCCGAACTGTTCGGTATGGTGCATGGTGGCCAGCATCGAGAACACGCCGATGCGGTTGCCGATGAAGTTGGGCGTGTCGCGGGCGATCACCACGCCCTTGCCCACGGTAGTGACCAGGAAGGCCTCGAGGCCTTCGACCACCTTCGGGTCGGTGAGGCGGGTCGGGATCACTTCGACCAGGTGCATGTAGCGCGGCGGGTTGAAGAAATGCACGCCGCAGAAACAGTGGCGTATCTCCTCCGGCAGTGCCTCGGCGAGACCGTTGATTGACAGGCCCGAGGTGTTTGACGCCAGCACCGCGGTGGGCGAGACGTGTGGGGCGATCTTTTTGTAGAGATCCAGCTTCCAGTCCATCCGCTCGGCGATGGCTTCCACGATCAGGTCGCAGCCTTCCAGGAGGGCGAGATGCTGGTCGTAGTTGGCAGGGATGATGGCGGTGGCGAGGTTGGCGTCGGCCAGTGGGGCGGGGGAGAGCTTCTTCAGGTGTTCGATGGCCTTCAGCGCGATGCCGCTCTTGGGGCCTTCCTTCGCGGCAAGGTCGAAAAGCACGGTTTCGACGCCAGCGTTGGTCAGATGCGCGGCGATCTGCGCACCCATGACGCCGGCGCCGAGCACGGCCGCCTTGCGGATGCGCAGCGTCGGGGTGGTGGTGGATGAAGCGGTCATGGAAGTCTCCGGATGAAGGACAGCATGCGAAACGAAGTTGATCGAAGCGGTGGCGCGGTCGTGGCGGCGCGATAAGTCAGGTGGCGTTGAGTCCGGCGGCAGCGAAGCGGATCAGGTGCTGCACGGTCTGCTCGCGATGGGCGCGTTCGCTGACGTCGCTCTTGCGCTGGATGATGCCGAAGCCGGACATGGCATGAGTCAACGCGCCGGTCGCCAGGTCGATGCGCCAGTACAGTTCCTCCTTGCTCAGTCGCGGCAGCAGGCGGGCGAACTCGGCGGTGAACTGGCGCATCACATGCCCATAGTTCTCGGACAGGAATTTGCGCAGGCCGTCGTCGTGCTCCGCGAAGGCTCGCGCCAGCACGCGCATGAACAGCGAGCCTTCGTCCTCGTGCGACAGCTCCAGGGCGGGGCGGATGAAGGCATCGAGCACATCTTCCAACCGTGTGTCGGGTTTGCCTGCGACCTTGGCCAGTGCGGCGAGGCGCTGGGCGTTCAGCGCGTCCAGCCGGCGCCGGAACACCTGCTCGACCAGTTTTTCCTTGGAGCCGAAGTGGTAGTTGACCGCCGCGAGGTTGACCCCGGCGGCACTGGTCAACTGGCGCAGCGAGGCCCCATCGAAGCCACGTTGAGCGAACAGGGTCTCGGCGGCGCCGAGTATGCGTTCCTTGGTGGAGCCGGTGCGGTTCACGGGTCGGGTCAATCCACGTGGCCAAGGGAAGGATTCAAACGATCGTTTGAGCATACGCGTGCGGATTGGTCGGCGTCAAACCATGAGGGGCGCCGGCCCTACTTCGGCTTGCGAATGGAATAGAATCTGTCAAACTTCGCGTTCTAAACCCGCATTCCAAGTCGGTTTTGGCCATTCCTGGCGCGATGCCGGCTTCACATTTCGATCCCCTTTACCGGAGCACACCCATGGCGCTGGAGCGCACCCTTTCCATCATCAAGCCTGACGCCGTCGCCAAGAACGTGATCGGCGAGATCTACGCCCGTTTCGAAAAGGCCGGTCTCAAGGTTGTCGCCGCCAAGCAGAAGCAGCTGTCGCGCGCCGAAGCCGAAGGTTTCTATGCCGTGCACAAGGAGCGTCCGTTCTTCAAGGCGCTGGTGGATTTCATGATCTCCGGCCCGGTGATGATCCAGGTGCTGCAGGGCGAGAACGCCGTCCTCAAGAACCGCGAGCTGATGGGCGCCACCAATCCGAAGGAAGCCGCGCCCGGCACGATCCGCGCCGACTTCGCCGACTCCATCGACGCGAACGCCGTGCACGGTTCCGACGCTGCCGAGACGGCTGCAGTCGAGATCGCCTACTTCTTCGCTTCTACCGAAGTGCACGCGAGGTAATGCGTTCACCTTTAGAACGCAAAGATCAAGAAGCGGCCGTCCACGGCCGCACGAGTTAAACCAAAGCGTTCATCCGTGAACGCGAAAATCAAAAAGCGGCCATCCATGGCCGCACTCTGAAACAAGGACATGAACCAGGTAGCCGCCATTCCATCCGATCAGCCCGGCGCCGCCGGCAAGGTCAACCTGCTCGACTTCGATCGTCAGGGTCTGCGCGATTTCTTCGCGCAGCTTGGCGAGAAGCCGTATCGCGCCGAGCAGGTGATGAAGTGGATCTACCACCACCTCGAGTCCGATTTCGGCAACATGACCGACGTGGGCAAGGCGCTGCGCGCCAAGCTCGAGGCGAGCTGCCACGTCGGCCCTCCGCAGACCCTGGTGGACAAGGCTGCTGCCGACGGCACGCACAAGTGGTTGCTGGGCATGGACGGCCGCAACGCGGTGGAGGCGGTGTACATCCCCGAACCCACCCGCGGCACGCTGTGCGTCTCCTCGCAGATCGGTTGCGCGCTGAACTGCCAGTTCTGCTCCACCGGCGCGCAGGGTTTCAACCGCAACCTCGCCACCGCCGAGATCATCGGCCAGATGTGGGTGGCGGCGAAGCAGCTGGGCAACGTCACCCACCAGAACCGTCGCATCACCAATGTGGTGATGATGGGCATGGGTGAGCCGCTGGCGAACTTCGACAACGTGGTGCGGGCGATGAGCCTGATGCGCGATGACCTGGGCTTCGGCCTTGCATCCAAGCGTGTCACGCTGTCCACCGCCGGCATGGTGCCGATGATCGACAAGCTGTCGGAAGTCATCGACGTGTCGCTGGCGGTGTCGCTGCACGCGGCCAATGACGAGCTGCGCACCGAGCTGGTGCCGCTCAACAAGCGCTATCCGCTGGCCGAGCTCACTGCGGCCTGCCAGCGCTGGATCGCGCGCAAGCCACGCACCTCGATCACCTTCGAATATACCTTGATGAAGGGCGTGAACGATCAGCCGGAGCATGCGAAGCAGCTGATCCGCTTCATGCGCAAGCTGCCGACCTGCAAGGTCAACCTGATCCCGTTCAATCCCTTCCCGGGCACGCGCTTCGAGCGCTCCGATGCCGAAACCATCCGAGCGTTCCAGACCCAGTTGCTCAATGCCGGCATTCTCACCATGCTGCGTCGCACCCGCGGCGACGACATCGACGCCGCCTGCGGCCAGCTGGCCGGGCAAGTGAACGATCGCACCCGCCGCAGTGCGGGGATTCGCCAACGCGTGGAACAAGGGGAGGCGCATGCGCTGTAAATCGCTGGTTGGACTCAGCCTCATGCTGGCGCTGGCCGGCTGCGTGACAGTGCACAACGACGGCAACGGCCCCGGGCCGACCGACCATATCCCCAAGGCCAGCAAAGCCGATCAGCGCGAGGATGCAGCCCGTATCCATACCGACCTGGCCCAGCACTACCTGGCCGCGGGCAATCTGGAAGGGGCGCTGGACAAACTGAAGCTGGCGTTGCAGTTCGACCCGAACTACATCCCTGCTCACACCGTGATCGCGTTCGTCTACGAGAAGATCAACAAGCTCCCCGAGGCGGAGACCAATTACCGCCAAGCGGTTGCGCTCGCCCCGGACAAGGGCGATGTGAACAACAATCTGGGCCAGTTCTTGTGCAGCACCGGCAAGGAGCAGGAGTCCCTCGGCTATTTCAGGAAGGCCGTGGCCGACCCGTTCTACGCCACGCCGGATATGGCACTTACCAACGCCGGTATCTGCCAGTTGAAGATGGGTGATCAGGCCGGCGCAGAAGCGAGTTTTCGTGACGCAATCGCGCGAAATCCGGGCAATGGCGATGCACTTTTCCACCTTGCCGAAGTACTCTATACGCAAGGGGATGCATTTCGTGCCAGGGCTTTCATCCAGCGCTTCGATGCGTTGGGCAAGCCGACTGCGGCCTCCCTCAAGCTTGGTTACGATATCGAATCGCGCTTGGGCAATACGGATGCAGCCCAGTCTTATCTCGGGCGTTTGCAGGGCCAGTTCCCGGACTCGGAACAGGCCCGCGCCCTGAAAGCCACCGCCAGTCGTCCATGAACAACATGCAGCCTTCCCAGTCCGGCCAAGATCCGGCCGCGCCCGATCTGTTCGCCCAGCAGGATGGAAACACGGAAGCCAGCTTTGCAATGGTTGTGCAAGCCGACCCCGATGTCGCCTTCGGCAATCGCCTGCGCGCGGCGCGCGAAGCTCGCGGGCTTGAGCTGGGGGCTTGCGCGCATGCCTTGAGGTTGCCGCTGCGCATCCTCCGCAAGCTGGAGCATGGCGAGCACGACGGCATCGATTCGCGGGTCTACCTGGCCAGCTATATCGGCAAGTACAGCCAGTACCTGGGCATCGACGATACGGCGATCCAGGCCGAACTGGCGCGTGCCCACCATGTCGAGCCGGCACTTGTCGCCACCGGCGGCATTTCGCACTCGCGTTTCCTGTTCGACCGTTATGCCACCGCTGCCACCTATGTGGTGCTGACCCTGGTCATCGCGGTACCCACGGTCTGGTTTGGTGTGCGCAGCACGCTGGATCGCGACCTCAGCCACCTGACTCCGCTGGACGCCTCGCCGGTGGCCCAGCAGGACACGCAACAGGTTGCGGCGCCAGCCAAGTCGACTGCGCCGACCCTGGTGGCAAAAGCCCCTGATGCGCAACCTTCGGACGACCAGCCGCTGATGGCTTCGATGGCGCCGTTCCCGAGCATGGACAATGGCAGCTTGGCATCGCCGAAGGCCAGCGTACCGGCGCCAGCGGAGAGTGCAGGCGCCACGGCGGCTACCGTCGGTACGGGTGGCCACAGCATCACGCTGAGCCTGACTGCTGCCAGTTGGGTCGAGGTGGTCGGGCAGGATGGCTCGCGGCTGGAATACGGTCTGCTGCCCGCCGGAACCAGCAAGACATGGCGCAGCGACCAACCGCTGGATGTGCGCATCGGCAATGCCGATGGTGCGCAGATGAGCATCGACGGCCAACCCGTGGCACTCGATGCGTTGCGCCATGCCAACGTGGCGCATTTCCGCATGCAGATTGCTGCCGGCAAGGCTACTGCAGCCGTTCTCTGACGCGCGCTGCCGCGCCTGCGAACCATTCATTTCGGTTATGCTTGCCCATTCTTCGTCCGACTTCGGGCGAAGGGTGAAGGCGAGCCGTTTTCTCGCCTCCGGCCGGCGTGCGCATAGCGCGCGGCACCCACGAACGGTGAAGCATGGCATTCGACGCATACGACGATTACGAACAAAGCGAACGTGTCCAGAAATGGCTGCGCGAAAACGGTCTCTCCATCGCCGTTGGCATCGCGATCGGCCTGGTCGGCATTTTCGGTCTGCAGCAGTGGCGCAAGCACCAGGCCAATAGCGAGGCCGCTGCGGCCACGCTGTACCAGCAGGCCGATGTGGCGATCGCCAGCGGCAAGCCGGATGCTGCAACGGCCTTCGTCGACGAGTTGATGAAGGACTACGCCAAGTCGCCCTATGCACTGTTTGCGGTCAGCGACCGTGCGAAGCAGCAAGTGCAGGACAAGCAGTTCGACAAAGCCATCGTTTCGCTGCAGTGGGCTGCGGCGCATGCCGCCAGTCCGGCGCTGAAGTCGTTGGTGCAGTTGCGCATGGCTCGCGTGCAATTGGCCAAGGGCGACGGTCAGGCCGCTTTGGCCACGCTGGAAGCCATGCCGGCCGGCGATTACACCGGCCTGAATCAGGAACTCCGCGGCGACGCACTGGTCAAGTTGGGACGCGCCGACGACGCACGCAGGGCATACCAGGCGGCGATGGCGGCATTGGGTGAGGACGCGCCGCAACACGCCGTCCTGCAGATGAAAATCGACGATCTGGCCGTGGCCGGGAAGCAGGGTGCATGAAAGACGTGGTGAAGAAGAGCGCATGGCTGCTTGCTTTGGGTTCGCTGGCGCTGCTGGCTGGCTGTAATTCGTTCAAGAAGAAGAACATCGAGCCGCCGACCCCGCTGGACAAGCACTTCACGCCCACCGTACAGGTCAGCAAGGTCTGGACGGCGCGCATTGGCGATGGCGCCGGCATCAGCGGTGTGCGCCTGCGTCCGACCGTGGTTGACGGCGTGCTGTATGCGGTGAGCACCGACGGCAAGATTGCCGCGTTCGACGCCGCCAGCGGCAAGCAGCTGTGGGAAAAGACCACCAAGGTCAAGAAGGGCTGGTTCGGCTTCGGCGGCAAGAAAGGGAAGGCGATTCCCGACGGCTCCTATGCCGGCAGCCCTGCCGTGGCCGGCAACCTGCTCGCGGTGGGAACACTGGACGGGTATGTCTACGGCATGAACCCGAAGGACGGCAGCCCGTTGTGGTCGTCCGAGCTGGATTCCGAAGTGACCGCCGCACCGGCGATCAGCGGGGATCTGGTGATCGCGCGCACCCAGGACGGCCGCGTGTACGGCCTCGACGCCGCCACCGGCAAGCGCCGCTGGGTTTACGACCAGGGTACCGTGCCCTCGCTCAGCCTCCGCGGCTACGGTACGCCGCTGGCGGCGAACGGCGTGGTATTCATCGGTAGCGACGACGGCAAGCTGGTCGCGCTGCGCCAGGACAACGGCGAGAAGCTGTGGGAACAGCGGCTGGCCAATGGCGACGGTCGTACCGATATCGAGCGTCTCGACGACGCGGACGGCACGATCCTGCTCGATGGCAGCACGCTGTATGGTTCCGCCTATCATGGCGACCTCACCGCGATCGACGGCCCCAGCGGCCGCCCGCTGTGGTCGCACCCGTTCTCCACCTACACCTCGCTGAGCCTGGGAGGCAGTGCCCTCTATGGCGTGGACGACCAGGGCGAAGTGTGGGCATTCGACCGCAGCAGCGGCTCCGACATGTGGAAGGACGCCAAGCTCAAGTACCGCTGGCTCACTGGCCCCGCGGTGCAGGGCAACTATGTGGTGGTCGCTGACGCCTACGGTTTCGTGCATTGGTTGCAGACCAGCGACGGCGCACTGGCCGCGCGCATCCGCCTGTCCAAGAAGCCGATCCAGGCCCAGCCGCTGGTAGTGGGCGACACTGTGTACGTCGAGGATGTGAAGGGCCATATCGGCGCTTACCGCCTCGCTGCGCACTGATCGCCGGGAACCATGCGCTGTCATGCTGCCCGTCGTCGCCCTGGTCGGTCGCCCCAATGTCGGTAAATCGACCCTTTTCAACGCGCTGACGCGCAGCCGCGACGCCCTGGTGGCCGACCTGCCGGGCGTCACGCGCGATCGCCATTACGGTATCTGCCATCTCGTAGAAGAGCGACCATTTGTGGTGGTCGATACCGGCGGTCTTTCCGGCGTGGAAGAAGGCCTCGATGCGCTCACTGCGCAGCAGGTGCGCCTCGCCATCGACGAAGCGCAGGCGCTGGTGTTCGTGCTGGACGCGCGCGACGGCCTGCTGCCGCAGGATCGCACCATCCTCGACGAGCTGCGCCGTAGCGGCAAGCCCATCATCGCCGCGGTCAACAAGACCGACGGCCTCGACGAGCAGGCCGCGCTGGCCGAGTTCGCCGCCTTCGGCATCGCCGCCACGCTGCCGTTGTCCGCCGCGCACAACCGCGGCACCGATCGCCTGCTCGCCACGCTGCAGCCGCTGTTGCCGGAGGACACGGACGGGGAACTTGCGCCGGACGAGAGCGACAGCATCCGCGTCGCCATCGTCGGCCGACCGAACGCGGGCAAGTCCACCCTGATCAATCGCCTGCTCGGCGAAGACCGGCTGATCGTCTCCGACGTCGCCGGCACCACGCGCGACCCGATCCGCGTGCCGCTGGAGCGCGACGGCCGCAAGTACACCCTGATCGACACCGCCGGCGTCCGTCGCCGCGCGCGCGTCGAGGAAGCGGTGGAGAAGTTCAGCGTCATCAAGACCCTGCAGTCGATGGCCGCCGCGCAGGTCGTGGTGATGTTGATCGACGCGCGCGAAAACCTCGCGGACCAGGACCTCACCCTGATCGGCCACGCGCTGGACGAGGGCAGGGCACTGGTGATCGCGGTGAACAAGTGGGATGGCCTCGATGCCTACCAGCGCGAACGCTGCCAGGAAGCGCTGGCGCGCCGCCTGCAGTTCGTGGAGTGGGCGAAGCACGTCTACATCTCCGCCTTGCACGGCTCCGGTCTGCGCGAGCTGATGCGGGCCGTCGTGCGCGCGCATGCTTCCGCGACCAAGGAACTGAATTCGTCCGACCTCACCCGTTCGCTGGAAAAGGCCTACCAGAACTACCAGCCGCCGTTGGTGCGCGGGCATGCACCCAAGCTGCGCTTCGCCCATCCCGGCGGCAGCAATCCGCCGACTATCGTGATCCATGGCAGCCGCACCAAGCACATCGCGCCGGCCTACCAGCGCTACCTCGAAAACTTCTTCCGCAAGCGCTACAAGCTCGAAGGCACCTCGATCCGCATCGTGTTCCGCGAGGGCGAGAATCCCTATGCCGGCAAGAAGAACGTGCTCACTGAAGGCCAGATGCGCAAGCGCCAGCGCATGATCCGTGAGATGAAGAAGCGCAAGAAATAGGCCACTTCAATCGAACCGGCATCCATGGCACCCGCGCCGGTTGCAGGTCGCCACTTCGCGGAAAGCACGAACCCGCTTGGCCCGTTTGCTTCCTCTCCCCGCCGGGGTGAGGATTGAGGTGAGGGGTGGGTGCTCGCAAAAGCACACCATCGAAGCACGCTTCGTAGCTCCTTCATCGCCAGCCCGTCTCCTCACCCCGACCCTCTCCCCGCTGGGGAGAGGGGGACGGCGCGCTACACTTCGCACATGCCTCCCCATACCCATCGCGACACCTTGCTGGCCGAGCTCCGCGGTCGCATTCCCGAGCTGTCTCCTGCCGATGCGCTCGCGTGCCAGACGCAAGGCGCCTTGCTGGTCGACGTGCGCGAGGACGGCGAACGCGCCGCCGGCACGCCGGCGGATGCGCTGGGCTTGTCGCGTGGCTTCCTGGAACTGCGCATCGAGCAGGCCGAGCCGGATCGCGCACGTCCCATCCTCACTTTGTGCGGCAGCGGCGTGCGTTCGTTGCTGGCAGCGGAAACCCTGCAACGCATGGGCTATCGCGACGTGCGTTCTGTGGCCGGCGGCTTTGAGCGCTGGAAAAGTGAGGGCTTGCCCATCGTTACCGGGGCACTGGATGCCGATGCGGCCGAGCGGTATGCGCGCCAGTTGCGCCTGCCGCAAGTGGGCGAAGCGGGGCAGGCAAGGCTCGCGGAAGCGAAGGTCGTGCTGCTCGGCGCCGGCGGCCTGGGTGCGCCGGCGTCGCTGTATCTCGCCGCGGCTGGCGTGGGGCAACTCACGCTGATCGACGACGACCGCGTGGAGCGTTCCAACCTGCACCGGCAGGTGATCCACGCCGACGCGCGCGTGGGCATGGCCAAGACCGAATCGGCACGTATCGCGCTGAGTGCATTGAACCCGCGCGTGCGCATCCGGACATGCAACGAACGCCTGCATGTCGGCAACGTGGAACGTCTGCTCGAAGGCCACGATGTGCTGATCGATGGCGCCGACAATTTCCCCGCACGTTACCTGCTCGCCGCGGCTTCGCAGCGACTGAAGCTGCCGATGGTCTACGGCGCGGTGGAGCGCTTCACCGGCCAGGTCAGCGTGTTCGATCCGCGCCGGGCGGATTCGCCGTGCTACCGCTGCCTGTTTCCCGAGCCGCCGGCGGCGGCCGATGCGCCGAACTGCAGCGAAGCCGGCGTGCTCGGCGTGCTGCCCGGCATCGTGGGCCTGCTGCAGGCCACCGAGGCGCTCAAGCTGATCCTCGGGTTGGGCGACTCCCTGGTCGGCCGCCTGCTGTCCTTCGACGCGCTGGGCATGCGTTTCCGCGAGACGCGCCTGCCGCGTGATCCGGCTTGCCCGGGCTGCGGAGTGGGCGCATGTTTCACGGGTTACGAAGACATCGCCGCATTCTGCGCCGCGGCCGGCTGATCGAGGTCGGTCGGCACCAACCCGTAGACCACGGCATCTTCGGATTGCCCGTGCATCAACACGCGGCTTCTTGCAATACCTTCGCGCCTGGCGCCGATGCGCTCGGCACAGCGCTGGCTGGCGAGGTTGCCTGTGGCCGCGACAATCTCGATCCGCTGCAATCCCAGCGTTTCAAAGCCGAATACCGCAACAGCGCGTGCAGCGTGCGCGGCATACCCACGACCGTTGACGGAAGTGCGCATCCAGTAGCCGAGATTGCCGCGCATATTGCGTTCGTCCAACTGGTTGAGGCCAACACCACCCGCCAGCCGCCCGGTCGCGTCGAATACCGCGAAGGCGTACTGGCCGCCTGCATCCCAGCCCTGCTTGCAGGCGGCGATGCGCTGGCGCGCGGCGTCCAGGTCATAGTTCACGTGGCACCACTGCAGCCATCGCCCCACGCTGTCCAGCGACTCCCGGATGGCCTCGTGCAAGGCTTGCGCGTCATCGTCCCGCCAGGGACGCAAGGCGAGTGGCGGGATAGCGAGCTCCGCGGGTCCGGGGGGATTTTGTAAGGGCATGGGCAAAGTAGGTTTGTGCGGGTGGCGGACAGTCAGGATAATGTTGCGCTTTGCAAACAGAAAAGCCCCATGAGCGCACGCATCCTCGACGGCAAACGCATCGCGCAGGAACTGCTGGATCGGATCGGCAGGCGCGTCGCCGAGCGCAAGGCCCAGGGCCGTCCTGCACCCGGGCTGGCCGTGGTGCTCGTGGGCGACGACGCGGCGTCCTCGGTGTATGTGCGCAACAAGCGCAAGGCCTGCCATCAGGTGGGTTTCCGCTCGTTCGACTACGACCTTCCGGCCAGCACGACCCAGGAAGAACTGTTCGCGCTGATCGATCGGCTCAACGCCGATCCGGAGGTGCACGGCATCCTGGTGCAGTCGCCGTTGCCGGAGCACATCGACGAGGATGCGCTGGTCGACCGCATCGATCCGGCCAAGGACGTGGACGGCTTCCAGGCGGTGAACGTGGGGCGCCTCGCGCTGCGTCGCTTCGGCCTGCGTCCGTGCACGCCCAAGGGTGTGATGACCCTGCTTGGCCACACCGACCGACCGGTGCGCGGACAGCATGCCGTGGTTGTTGGCGTCTCCAACCACGTGGGCCGTCCGCTGGCGCTGGAGCTGCTGATTGCCGGCTGCACCACCACCTGCTGCCACAAGTTCACCCGCGACCTGGAAGGCCATGTGCGCCAGGCCGACATCGTGATCGTCGCCGTGGGCCGTCCGGGGCTGGTGAAGGGCGAATGGATCAAGCCTGGCGCCGTGGTGGTCGACGTCGGCATCAACCGCCTCGACGACGGTCGGCTGGTGGGCGACGTGGAATTCGCACCGGCCGCCGAACGTGCCAGCTGGATCACGCCGGTACCCGGCGGCGTCGGCCCGATGACCGTGGCCACGCTGATGGAAAACACGCTGGAAGCCGCCGAAGCGCGTTGAGATTCAGCTGCCGCGCTGGCGGCATGCTGCAGTGCCGCGTATAATCCTCTCTTTGCAGCGGGGCATACCATGCGCATTCTCGCCGAGGCTCTCACCTACGACGACGTCTTCCTCGTTCCGGGCCATTCCACCGTGCTGCCGCGCGACGTGGACACCTCCACCCGGTTCACCCGCAATCTGCGCCTGAACATCCCGATCGTCTCCGCGGCGATGGACACCGTGACCGAAGCGCGCCTCGCCATCACCATGGCGCAGCAGGGCGGCATAGGCATCATCCACAAGAACATGACGCTCGAGCAGCAGGCCGCCGAAGTGCGCCTGGTGAAGAAGTTCGAGGCGGGCGTGATCCGCAACCCCTTCAGCGTGAGCCCGGACACCTCGATCAGCGAGGTGCTCAAGCTCACCCGTGCGCACAACATCTCCGGCGTGCCGGTGGTGGAAGGCGAGAAGCTGGTCGGCATCGTCACCAGCCGCGACATGCGTTTCGAGCGCAAGCCCAACGACCCGGTGCGCAACATCATGACCCGCCAGGAGCGCCTGGTGACGGTGAAGGAAGGCGCCAGCCAGGACGAGGTGCTGCAGCTGCTGCACAAGCACCGCATCGAGAAGGTGCTGGTGGTCAACGACGACTTCCAACTGCGCGGCCTGATCACCGTGAAGGACATCCAGAAGGCGCGTGACAACCCGAATTCGGTCAAGGACCGCAACGAGGCGCTGCTGGTCGGCGCCGCGGTGGGCGTGGGCGGCGACACCGAGCGCCGGGTGGAGGCGCTGGTCGAGGCCGGCGTGGACGTGCTGGTGGTGGATACCGCCCACGGCCATTCGCAGGGCGTGATCGATCGCGTGGCCTGGGTGAAGAAGCAGTTCCCGCAGGTGCAGGTGGTGGCCGGCAACATCGTCACCGGCGACGCCGCGCTGATGTTGCGCGACGCCGGCGCCGATGCGGTGAAGGTGGGCGTGGGCCCCGGTTCGATCTGCACCACCCGCGTGGTGGCAGGCGTGGGCGTGCCGCAGATCACGGCCATCGACATGGTGGCCACGGCGCTGAAGGATTCCATTCCGTTGATCGCCGACGGCGGCATCCGCTATTCCGGCGACGTCCCCAAGGCGCTGGCTGCGGGCGCAAGCTCGGTCATGCTCGGCTCGATGTTCGCCGGCACCGAGGAATCGCCGGGCGAGGTGGAGCTGTTCCAGGGGCGTTCGTACAAGAGCTACCGCGGCATGGGCTCCATCGGCGCGATGCAGCTGGGCTCCAAGGACCGCTACTTCCAGGACAACGAAGCCGACGCCGACAAGCTGGTGCCCGAAGGCATCGAAGGCCGCGTGCCGTACCGCGGTTCGCTGCGCAACATTATCCACCAGCTGATCGGCGGCTTGCGTGCCTCGATGGGCTACCTCGGCGCTGCCACCATCGACGACGTGCGCAACAAGGCGCAGTTCGTGAAGGTGACTTCGGCCGGCGTGACCGAAGCGCATCCGCACGACATCCAGATCACCAAGGAAGCGCCGAACTACCGGCTGAATTCCTGACGAATGCGGGGGCGCTTGCGCTCCCTCTTGTCGTTCCGGCGCAGGCCGGAGTCCAGTGCCTCAGGTGCCACGAAAAAAGTCACTGGATCCCGGCCCTCGCCGGGATGACGGTCATGAAGACTTTCGCAGGTCAGAGCGTTGCGGCGTTCCGGCCTTTCTCTCTCGATTTCCGATCAACGCCGCCATGACCAACATCCATAGCGACAAAATCCTCATCCTCGACTTCGGTGCGCAGTACACGCAGCTGATCGCGCGTCGCGTGCGCGAGCTTGGCGTGTACTGCGAAATCTGGGCGTGGGATCACGACCCGGCCGAGATCGCCGCGTTCGGCGCCAAGGGCATCATCCTTTCCGGCGGCCCGGAATCCACCACGCTGCCAGATGCACCAAGCGCGCCGCAGGAAGTGTTCGACTCCGGTCTGCCCATCCTCGGCATCTGCTACGGCATGCAGACTTTGGCCGCGCAGTTGGGCGGCGCCACGGAAGCCGCCGACCAGCGCGAGTTCGGCCACGCGGAAGTGGACATCGTGGCGAAAAGCCGGCTGTTCGACGGTCTCTCCGATCACGGCGATGCGCACCGCCTCGACGTCTGGATGAGCCATGGCGACCACGTCAGCAAGGCGCCGCCGGGTTTTGCCATCACCGGCAGCACCGACCGCATTCCCGTCGCGGTGATGGAGGACGAGGCCCGTCGCTGGTACGGCGTGCAGTTCCATCCCGAAGTGACACACACGAAGCAGGGCAGCGCGCTGCTCAAGCGCTTCGTCACCGACATTTGCGGCTGCGCCACGCTGTGGACCGCGGCCAACATCATCGAAGACCAGATCGCCCGCGTGCGCGCGCAGGTGGGCAGCGACCACGTGTTGCTCGGCCTTTCCGGTGGCGTGGATTCCTCGGTGGTCGCCGCGCTGCTGCACCGCGCGATCGGCGAGCAGTTGACCTGCGTGTTCGTGGACACCGGCCTGTTGCGTTGGCAGGAGGGCGACCAGGTGATGGCCACGATGGCCGAGCACATGGGCGTCAAGGTCATCCGCGTCAATGCCGTCGAGCGCTATTTCAAGGCGCTGGAAGGCGTGGCCGACCCGGAAGCCAAGCGCAAGATCATCGGCCGCCTGTTCGTGGAGATCTTCGACGAGGAATCCGCCAAAGTCACCGCCGCCGGCCACGGCCAGGTGAAGTGGCTGGCACAAGGCACCATCTATCCCGACGTGATCGAGTCGGCCGGCAGCAAGACCGGCAAGGCCCACGTCATCAAGAGCCACCACAACGTGGGCGGCCTGCCCGAGCACATGAAGCTCAAGCTGATCGAGCCGCTGCGCGAACTGTTCAAGGACGAGGTGCGCCGCATCGGCGTGGAACTCGGCCTGCCGCGCGCGATGGTCTATCGCCATCCGTTCCCCGGCCCGGGCCTGGGCGTGCGCATCCTCGGCGAAGTGAAGCCGGAGTACGCCGAACTGCTGGCGCGCGCCGACGCCATCTTCATCGAAGAGCTGCGCGCCTGGGATCTCTACGACAAGACCAGCCAGGCCTTTGCCGTGTTCCTGCCGGTGAAATCGGTGGGCGTGGTGGGCGACGCGCGCGCCTACGAATGGGTGATCGCACTGCGCGCCGTGGAAACCATCGACTTCATGACCGCGCACTGGGCGCACCTGCCGTACGACTTCCTCGGCAAGGTCTCCAACCGCATCATCAACGAACTGCGCGGCGTTTCCCGCGTGGTCTACGACATCAGCGGCAAGCCGCCGGCGACCATCGAGTGGGAGTGAGTCTATTTATAGGTTCTGGCTTGCCCCCGAAAGCCGGCGCAGTGCCGGCTTTCTCGTGATCGTTTACCGTTTGCCCACATGACCGAAGAAACCCGCCAGCCTTTCACCGCCGAAGACGAGGCCCACATGCGCCGCGCGCTGCAGCTCGCCGCGCATGCCCGTGACGCCGAGGGCGAGGTGCCGGTAGGTGCGGTGCTGGTGCTGGGCGGCGAAATTGTCGGGCTGGGCTGGAACCGCAACATCACCTTGCACGATCCCACTGCCCATGCAGAGGTGATGGCTTTGCGCGCGGCCGGCGAAAGACTCGCCAACCACCGCGTTGTCGGCGCCACGCTCTATGTCACGCTGGAGCCATGCGCGATGTGCGCGATGGCCTTGATACACGCCCGCATCGGCCGTGTGGTCTACGCGGCTACCGACCCCAAGACCGGTGCCGCCGGCAGCGTGTTCGACACCCTGATCGATCCGCGCCACAACCACCGCCTCTCCGTGCAGGGTGGCCTGCTGGCCGAAGAGTCGTCGGCCATGTTGCGGGAATTCTTCAAAGCCCGGCGCTGAGCCGTTGCGCCTCGATGGTCAGGGCCGAGCCGTCGTTGGACTTCTGCACGACGGTGAATTGGCCCACGATCACCCTGCACTGAAGAAGCTCCGGCAGTCGTTCTTCCAGCGGCAAACCAGCTGACCAGGATGCGCATGTCAGCCCGCGGAAGCGGCGGCCCGCGACGGGTCCCGTTCAACCGGCGCCTTGCTTGCTTCCCGCGGCGTGCAAGGTTGGCGGTTCAGGCAACGTGGCGATGGCCGCGGACGGTGGTCCGGGCGACGCCAGCGGCACATGTGCATCATTTGCTGACACGGGCGGAACAGAAGGCGCCGGTGTCGGCGAAGCCGGAGTATCGCGGTTGGACTGCGGAGCGTTGTCCACCATGCCGCGTGAAAGCGCCTCGGCCTCGGCTTCCTTGGTCATCACGATGATGCTGATGCGCCGGTTGATCGGATCACTGGGGTTGGCCTTGTCCAGCGGTACCGAGGCGGCCAGGCCCACCACCCGGGTCACCTTGTCGTCCAGCATGCCGCCGGCGATCAGGGCCCGACGCGCGGCGTTGGCGCGGTCGGTGGACAGTTCCCAGTTGCTGTAGCCATTGTTGTTGTCGTAGGAGGCGTCGTCGGTGTGGCCGGTGATGCTGATGTGGTTGGGCACGCGGTTGATGAACTTGGCCAGTTCCGCCAGCAGCGTTTGCGTGTAGTCCCGCAGCCGCGCGCTACCCAGGTCGAACATCGGCCGGTTGAGCTTGTCCACGATCTGGATGCGCAGTCCCTCGGATGTGATGTCCAGCAGCAACTGGTCCTTGAACGGCGCCAGTGCCTGGCTCTTCTGGATCGCTGCGTTCAGTTCGTCTTTCAGTTCTTCCAGGTGGGCACGATCGAGTTCGCGGGCGCGCTTTTCGATCTCGTCCTTCGAGGGAGCGCCAACCGGACCGTTGTGTCTATCCTTGCCTGGGCCGTGCGAGAGATCCATCGCTCCGCCCAGTTGGATCAGGGAGTCGCTGGCGCCGCCGGGCCCGGCCTTGCCGGGTGGCGCCACCGTGGCAGTGCCTGGCGTGGCGCTGGGGTTGCGGAAATATTCGGAGATCGCGGCTTTCTGCTCGCGCGTGCCGACGCCGATGATCCACATCACCAGAAAGAACGCCATCATCGCGGTGACGAAGTCGGCGTAGGCGACCTTCCAGGCACCGCCATGGTGACCGTGGCCGCGCTTCTTCACCCGCTTGATGATGATTGGCGGGGCGGCGTCGCTCACGCGCCGGCTCCGGAATGCACCTTGCCGAGATGCTCCTCCAGGTCCTGGAAGTTCGGGCGAGCGTGCGCGGAGAGCACCTTGCGGGCGAACTCGACGGAGACCTTGGGGTTGTAGCCGCGCAGGTTGGCCATCAGGCCCACCTTCACGCATTCGAAGGCCTTGCCGTCCTCGCGCACGCGAGCCTCCATGGCTGCTGCCAACGGGCCGATGAAGCCGTAGCACAGCAGGATGCCCAGAAAGGTGCCGACCAGCGCGCCGGCGATGTGCTCGCCGATCTTGGAGGTATCGCCAGAGAGATTGGACATGGTGGTGACGATGCCGAGCACGGCCGCCACGATGCCGAAGCCCGGCAGCGCGTCGGCCATCTTCGAAACGGCCATCGCGGGTACCTCGGCCTCCATGTGGTGGGTCTCCACCTCGGCGTCGAGCAGCGACTCCAGCTCGATCGCCTCCATGTTTCCGCCAACGATCAGGCGCAGGCAGTCGGTGATGAATTCAACCATGTGCCGTTCGCCGAGCAGCCGCGGGTAGGCCGCAAACAGCGGGCTCGATTGCGGGTCCTCGATGTGCGCCTCCATGCCGAGCAGGCCTTCCTTGCGCATGGCGCTGAAGATGTCGTACAGCAGCGAAAGCAGGTCCACGAAATCCTGCCGGCGGTAGGCCGGCCCCTTGAACAGGGCCGCCATGTCGTGCAGCGCGGCCTTCACCACCTTGCTGGAGTTGGCGGTGAGAAAGGCGCCGATCGAGCCACCGAAGATGATCAGCAGTTCGTAAGGTTGCCACAGTGCCAACAGATGGCCATGCGACAGCACGTAGCCGCCCAGCACGCAACCGATGACGACCAACGATCCGACGAGAACCAGCATGTATGACTCCGAATAGCGCGCGCGTTGCTGCCATGCGTATCGGTCGTTGCGAGGGAAGCTTGAGCGCGGAACGCTCGACCGCGGACGGTACGCGTGCGTACCGTTCCGTGTCGATAGGCTTCTCCAAAGCGGATGCCACGTCGCGCCGACTGCCGAACCTAAGCCTGCAGGCCGGCTCGCCGATGCCGGCGCAGCCCGCCTCGGACGAAGGATCACACCTGCAGGCGGTCGTCCTTGCGCGCGACGAGGCTGTACAGGGCGGGCATCAGGAAGATGCTGATTGCCAGCCGCGTGAACAGGCCGCTGACGATCACCAGCGCGAACGGCTTTTGCGTGTCGGTGCCGACGCCGACCGCGATGGCGGCCGGCAACAGGCCCAGCGCGGCCACGAGCGCGGTCATCATGATCGGGCGCAGGCGCAGGATCGCTCCCTCGCGTATGGCCTCGTCGATCGGCGTGCCGCCCAGGCGCAACTCGTTGACGTAGGAGATATAGACCACTGCGGTCTGCACCGACACGCCGAACAGCGCCAGGAAGCCGATGCCGGATGACACGGAAAACGGCGTGTGCGTGAGCCATAGAGCGACGATGCCACCGACCGGCGCCGACAGCAGCACGCCGAGCACGGTGATCAGCGGGAACTTGAAGTTGCCGTACAGCGCGAACAGCAGCAGGAAGATGACGGCCAGCGTGAGCGGCAACACGATGTTGAGTTGCCGGTGCGAGGCCGTGTATTCCTTGTATTCGCCGCCCCAGTCGAGACGATAGCCCTGGGGCAGTTTCACCTGCTTCGTGACCTGCGCCATCGCATCCTCCACCGCGCCGGCGAGGTCGCGGCCCTGCACCGAGAACTGCACGCCGATATAGCGCGAATCGTTCTCGCGGTAGATGAAGGAGGCGCCGTTCTCGACCGTGATGTCGGCGAATTCCTTCAACGGGATCTGCTGGCCGCCCGGTGTCGCGACCGGGATGTCGCCGATCTGCTGCGGGTTGTTGCGGTACTGCGGGAGCAGGCGCACCACCAGGTCGAACTGCTTCTCGCCCTGTACCACCTCGGTGGCGACGTCGCCGCCGACCGCGGTATTGATCAGATTGTTGATGTCGTCGACGTTGATGCCGTAGCGCGCGGTCTTGGCGCGGTCGATCTTGATCGCGAGATTGGGCTGGCCCAGCTCGTGCACCAGCGTCACGTCGGTGATGCCGCGCACTTTCTCCATCACCGCCTTGATCTGCTTGCCCTTGGCCTGCAGCGTGCGCAGGTCCGACCCGTACACCTTCACCGCCAGCGCGCTCTTCAGCCCGGTCTCGGCCTCGTCCACCGCATCTTCGGCGGGCTGGGTGTAGTTGAACTGGATGCCAGGGAATTTCTGCAGCTTGGCGTCGATCGCGGCGATCAGCGCCTGCTTGTCGCGGTAGGCACCATGCCATTCCGAATACGGCTTCAGGCCGACGAAGAATTCGTCGTTGAAGAAGCCGGTGGAATCGGTGCCGTCATCGGGACGCGCCAGTTCCGATGCCACCGTGGTGACGACCGGGAAGGAGCGCAGAACTTCGCGGATCTGCGGCGAGATTTTCGCGGCCTCGTCGAACGAGATCGTGTAGGGCATCGTCGCGCGCACCCACAAGGCGCCTTCATCGAGCTGCGGCATGAATTCCGCGCCCATGAAAGGCACCAGCAGCAGAGACAGACCGAGCAGCGCGAGCGTGGCGATCGTGATGCGCCACGGATGCGCCAGGCACGTATCCAGCCATTTCGCATAGCGCGTCTTGATGGACTCGAAGATCGTGTTGCGGCGTTCGCGCACGCCCTTGCGCATGAACCACGCGCAGAGCACCGGCAGCAGGGTCAGCGTGACGATCAGGGAGCCGACGATCGCGAAGATCATGGTGTCGGCCATCGGCTTGAACAGCGTGCCGGACGGCCCGCTCAACACGTAGATCGGCAGGAAGCCGGCCACGATGACGCCCACCGCGTAGAACAGCGGGCGATCGACCTCGGCCGCCGCGTCGCGGATGACGCCGCCGATGTCCAGCGAAGTGCCCTGGCGCAGAGCGAGTTGGCGGTAGATGTTTTCCACCATCACCACCGCGGCATCCACCAGGATGCCGAAGTCCACCGCACCGATCGAGAGCAGGTTCGCCGAGGCGTTCTGCAGGTGCAGCCCGCAGAACGCGAACATCAGGGCCAGCGGGATCGTGACCGCGACGATCAGGCCGGCGCGCAAGTCGTACAGGAAGAACACTAGCACCGCGATCACCAGCAGCATCCCGACCAGCAGGTTGTGCCGCACCACTTCCTTGGTCTGCTGGATCAGGTCGGTGAGGTCGTAGAACGGATGGATCTTGACGTCTTTCGGCAGGATCTCGTCGTTGAGTTCCTTGGTCTTGGCCTCGACACGCTGCAGCACGTTCTGGGTCTTGGCCCCGGTCAGCGTCAGGATCACACCCTCGACCGCGTCGTCCTGGCCCATGTAGCCGAACTCGCCCAGGCGCGGTGCAATGCCGATCTCGACCTTGCCCACGTCCTTCACCAGCACGGGTGTGCCGTTGTGCACGGCCAGCACCACGTTGCCGATGTCCTCCAGCGTCACCATCCGCCCGAGTCCGCGCACGTAGAAGAACTGGCCGCCTTGCTGGTAGAAGCCGCCGCCGGCGTTGCTGTTGTTCGCGGTGAGCGAGGCTTCGATCTGCGTCACGCTGAGGCCCAGCGCAGCGACCTTCACCGGGTCGAGCAGCACCTGGTATTGCATGTTGCCGCCGCCGAACGCGGAATCGTCGGCGACGCCAGGCACCGACCGGTACTGCGGCGCGATCACCCAGTCTTCCAGGGTCTTCAGCTCCATCGGCGAGCGGTCGGAGCTCTGCAGCACGTAGCGGTAGACCAGGCCGGACGGCGGCGACATCGGCGAGAGCGATGGCGTGACGCCGCTGGGCAGGGTGATGCCAGGCAGGCGGTTGTACACCTGCTGTTGCGCGAAATAGTCGTCGACGCCGTTGGCATAGGTGAGCGTGACGTCCGACAGCCCGTAGAGCGAGATCGAGCGCTTGGTCACCAGGCCCGGGATCGCGTTCATTCCCAGTTCCACCGGCACCGAAATCAGGCGTTCGACTTCCTCCGCCGAATGGCCGGGCCACTGGGTAATGATTTCCGCCATGGGTGGCGACAGATCCGGATACGCATCCATCGGCAGGGAGTTGTAGGCCCAGATGCCGGCGACCGTGAGCGCGCACGACAGCAGCACGATGAGCAAGCGCTGCTGCAACGCGAAGGCGACGATGCGGTTGATGATCGAAGCGTCGCGCTTCGATGCGTCGGGGGGCGGGGCGGCGATCATTGGGTCTGGATGAAATTGAGGAAGATCGCGCCGTCCATGACCACCTTGTCGCCGGTATGGAGGCCTTGCGGGATCACGTAACGGTCGTCGATCCGCTCGCCCAGCGTAACGGGCATGCGTGCATAGCCGCCGTCCTGCGCGACCACGTAGACGAAGGGCAGGTTCTCGTCGTCGCGCAATACCGCCGATACGGGGACCAGGATGCCCGTCCGTGCGTCGCGCGACCGGATCCGCACCGAGACGTACATCTGCTGCTTCAATACACCGTCCGCATTGTCGACCGCGACGCGGGCGGTCGCCGAACGCGTATTCGGGTCGATCACCGAGCCGACGTTGGTGACCTTGCCGGCGACGGGTTTGTCGCCGTCGCCGATTTCGACCTCGGCGGGATCACCTACCTTCACCGCACCGAATTCGCGGTCGAACAGTTGGCCCATCACCCACATCTTCGAGGTATCGGCGATGGTGAAGCAGTCGGTGGTTCCCGCCGACAGCAATTGCCCAGGCGTGATCGACTTGACGACGACGGTGCCAGCGATCGGGGCGCGGATCACGCCGGAGCCGCCTGTGACCGGCCGGCCGGCCTGGATGTCGGCGATGGTTTTCGGGTCGACGTGCAAGCCGACCAGCACCTGCAACGCCGCATCGCGGTCGGAATCGGCACCAGCCGCGTCGGATTGCGCCTGCGCGTATTCGCGCTGCGACACCGCCTGGTGTGCGTAGAGGTCGCGGTCGGTCGAGGCGATCTGGTCGGCCGCCTTGGCCGCGGCCAGGTTCTTGCGGTACGTGTCTATCGCGGCGGCGAAGTCGGGCGAATCCACGAGGGCCAGCGCCTCTCCCTGCTTCACCGTCTGGCCCAGCGTCACCAGCAGTTTCGCGACCGGCCCCGAGATCGGCGCGAGCACGTCGGTCGAGCGGTTGTGGTCGAAATCCACCATGCCGGTGGTGTTGATCACGGTCTGGTAGGACGAGGGTTCGACCGTGTACAGATGGATGCTCTGCTGCTGCGCCTGGGTCAGGGTGACGTTCTGCGGCGTCGTCGCAGCGGACTCCGGTTCGCCCGTATTGGACGAGCAGGCGCCAAGTGCGACAGCCGCGAGCAGGACCGCGAGCGCAGCGCCATGGCGCATGGAGGCAGGGAAGGGCGAGGCAGGTTTATTCATCGTCACTGCGTGCTCAGATCGGAGTGGTGCCACCAGCCGCCACCCAGCGCCTGGTACAGCGCGGCCGTGTCGGCGAAGCGATTGGCCTGGGCTTGCACGAGGGTGATTCGTGCCTGCTGCCAGGTTTGTTCGGCGGTCAGCCATTGCAGGTTGCTGGCATAACCGGCCTTGAGTTGGTGCTCGGTGAGGTCCAGCGTCAGCTTCGCGGCCTGCTCGGCCTTTGCCGCGGATTGCAGCGCCTTCGCGTCCTGATCGAGTGCGACCAGCGTGTCGGCGACGTTCTGGAACGCCGCAAGCACGGTGCTGCGGTATTGCTCGTCGGCCTCGACAAAGGCGGCCTTCGCCGCGCGCTGCTGGTGCAACAGGGTGCCGCCCTCGAAGATCGGTGCGGTGATGCCTGCCGCCATGTCCCAGAAGCCGGTGCCCCCGGTGAACAGTTTGGAAAACTCCAGCGAGGTGCTGCCGGTGTCGGCGGTGAGCGTGAGGTTAGGCAACCGCGCAGCCGTGGCCACGCCGACCTCGGCGCTGGCGGCATGCAGGTTGGCCTGCGCCTGGCGCACGTCCGGCCGTTGCGCCACCAGGGCCGAAGGCAGGGAGAGCGGCAGAGCCTCGGGCAGGTGCAGGCTGTCCAGCGTGATCTGGTCGCCGGCTGCCTGCGACGGGAAGCGGCCCGCCAGCACCGCAAGCAGGTCGCGTTGTTGCGCCAGTTGCTTCTCCAGTGGCGGCAGTGTTGCCTCGGTCTGCGCCAGTTGGGATTCCTGCGCGGCCAGATCGACCCGGCTCGCGTAACCCTTGGCGAACTGGTAGCGCAGGATGTCGAGCATCTTCGTGTTCTCGTCGACCAATTGCCGCGTGGCGTCGATCTGCGCCTGCAGTGCGGCCAACTGGATCGCCGCCACCGCTACGTTCGAGGCCAGCGTGTTCCAGGCCGCGATCATCTGGAAGCGTGCGGACTGCTCCTGCGCCTTGAGCGACTCGACCGAGCGCCGGTTCGCGCCGAACACGTCGGGCGTGTAGGAAATCGAGAGCTGCGGCGTGTACAGGTTGTACAGGAAGGCATTGGAATCCGGCACGGGAGCCAGCGAACCGGCCTGGCGCTGGCGGCTGGCCGACAGGTTCGCCGACACGCTGGGGAAGAATGCGCCGCGTTGCGCCAGCATGTTCTCGTGCGCCACGCGCAGGGCTGCCTGCGCGGCCTTCAGGTCCGGGTTGTGCGCCAGCGCCTGCTTGATCAGCGCGTCGAGTGGCGCGCAATGGAACAGCGTCCACCAGTCGCCGGGAATGTCCGCGCCCGAATCGAAATGCTGGGCCGAGCCGGCTGCCACGCCTGGCGTGGCAGCCGTCGCCGCAACGGGATGCGGGGTGTAGCTGCTGACGGCAGGTGGCGCAGGCGCCTTGAAATTCGGGCCCACCGCGCAAGCCGCAAGCAGCATGGCGGCGGCCGGCACGGTGAATCGCAGGGCTTGCGCCACGGGGATGCGGACAAACGGCAAGGCAACCATGGCGAACCCGTACTCTCCTCATGCATTGTTCTGCCAAGCGGCATGGCCGCTTGAACCTGGCGAAAGACGAACTCCGCGTCCCCTCATGCTTCGACTCTGGACGCCGCCGCCGCGCGGACATCGCTTGGATGCATTGCGTGCGGCAGAAAGCTCAGGACCGGATCAAGAGGTGCAAGCTCCCGGCGCTGCTTGTCGCAGGCACCTCGAGCGAGCACAAGTCGCTGAAGATATTCCCTCATGGCAGGCGCGGCAACGATGAATTTTCTTGCGGTGGGGCCATCGCGATGGGGTGCGTATCCAACCGTCCTTTCCTGTCCATTCTTTCGAGCTTGCGGCGCGGACGTTTGTGTCATTGCAAGGAACAAGGTGGTTTCGGATGCCTACCGGCGTCAGGTTTTCTTCTCTTTGCTGGCCCATGCCGTCGCGGGCGCGATGGCGAACGGCGAGGCTGGCCGATGGGTCGAGAGCAGGATGCCCTGACCAAAGAGAAGCAAGCCGGAGAAGCGGCCTGGCTCAAGCCGCCGGGACTGCCGGTGCGTTGTGTCGCGGATTTGGGGAGTGCTTTCGCCCGTGCGACAGACGATGCGCTGCGCCGTGTCTGGGAACCGGGGGGACGTAAAGGCGCGATTGAAGCAAACGGCGCTGGCGGAGGCTAAGCTGCTCTCGGTGTCCGGCCAAAGGGGTAAAGATGTCAACGAACGAGGTTGCCGCACCCAGGTTGCAGGCGATGGGGATACTGGCCACCGCCGCGATGCTTGCTCTGCTGTACTTCGGGCGCGAAGTGCTGGTTCCCGTGATGCTTGCCTTGTTTCTCGGCGCGCTGCTGAACCCCTGGGTGCGGCTTGGCTTGAGGCTTGGGCTCGGGCATGGCCTCTCCGTCCTTCTGGTGGTGCTCGTCACCTTGGGCATCACGCTCGGGATGGCTCTCGTGCTCGGTTCGCAGGCGACGCACCTGGCGCGAAGCCTGCCGCAGTATCAGTCCACCATCCACGCCAAGTTGCAAACCCTGCGTGGCCTGACGGTAGACCGTTTCGAAAGCATGCAAGGCGAATTGGGCCGCGTCATCGAGCCGGCGACCTTGCCTGCCGGACCGGAGCAGACTGCTGCCGTCGCGACAGTCCCCAGTCCAGCGGTCGTCCCTTCCGATGCATCGGCCGCCATTCCGGGTACGTCGCTGACCATGCTTTCGCACCTGCTGACGGTGGCATGGGTGCCGTTGCAGACGGGCGGCATCGTGCTGGTGGTTCTGGCGTTCGTCCTGCTGGAACACGAATCCTTGCGCGACCGCTTCATCCGCCTGGCCGGGGGCGCCGACCTGCGCGCCACCACCATGGCGATCAACGATGCGGCGGAGCGCCTTTCCCGCTTCTTCATATCGACGTTCTCGGTGAATACGGCCGTCGGCGTGGCGATCGGGGCCGGCCTGTGGTGGATCGGCTTGCCCAATGCGCTGCTTTGGGGGGCGCTGGCGGCGATATTCCGGTTTGTGCCTTATGTGGGCGTGTGGCTGGTGGCCGGATTGACGGTGCTGTTTGCCGCCGCCGTGGTGCCGGGCTGGTCGCTGGTGGCGATGACGGCGATCCTGTTCGCCGTCGTGGAACTGATCGTGTCGCAAGTGATCGAGCCGCTGCTCTACGGACACACCACGGGACTGTCGCCGCTGGCGGTGGTGGTCGCCGCGATTTTCTGGAGCTGGTTGTGGGGGCCGATCGGTCTGGTGATGTCCACGCCATTGACCTTGTGCCTGGTGGCGGCAGGCCGGCACGTGAAAGCCCTGGATCTGTTGACCATCCTGCTGGGCGACGCGCCTGCGTTGACGATGCCGCAGCGGCTCTACCAGAGGGCGCTTTCCGGCGACGCCCAGGAAATCCTGGACGAGGCACGCCGCTATCTCAGGAGCAGAACCTTCGGTGCCTACTGCGACGCCATCGTGCTGCCGGCCCTGCAGTTCGGTCGCATGGACCTCGAACGCGGGGTGATTCGCGCCGAGCAGCTGAGGATCCTGCGCGAAACCATCGTGGCGGTGATCGAGACGCTGAGCGGGGAAGGGCGGACGCGGTCATGGCGCCGGCGTCGCCCGGGTGTCCTCAACGAGGCGAATATCGGGCGCCAGCTCCGGCAACGCCGCGAGGAGACGCATGGGCGCTGGCAGGGCTCGCTGGCGGTGCCCGCCGGTTCGATCGCGATTTGCATGGGGATGGGAACAGCTTACGACGACCTGACCACGGAGTTGCTGACGCGCGTGTTGCGCGGATTGCGTGTCGATGCGCGCCATCTGGCAATCGACGATCTGCAGAACTTCGACGACGAGCCGCACCCGGATCTCACCCCCGGTGCGGTCGCGTTGATCTATCTGGTCGATACCGGAACCGAGGCGATGCGCGAGCGCGTGGATGCGCTTGCCGCGAGACTGCACCAGCGCATGCCCGGGGCTCGCATCATTGTCCTGTGCCTCCCCGGGTTGCTGGCCCCGAACCCGCTCGACTTGTCCGAATGCCCGCATGTCGATGCCGTGACCGGTTTGCTGGAAGAGGCGGCGCAGTACGCTCTTCCGGTCGCAACGAAGACCGGCGTCCAAAACGTGGCTTGAAGCGGCGACGAGGCGCCTTCTCCGGAGCAGGTCCCGGGCGTGAGATCCAACCGCCCGGTTCGGAAATCTTGCAAGGAGCCGACGGGAAATCCTGAAGGCGCCAGAGGCGACAGAGAAGCCCAATGGCCAATCGGAAAGATGGCTGGGCAGCCGATCCACGTTTTGATGCGAAATAGCCGAGATTTTTCCGGGCAGCTTGTCGAATTCCGGCCGCGCCGTTCGTCGCTATGGCAAAGGTTGGTTACCCGTCCGGTCGATGCCCTGTCAGGAGACGAAAATGCCGCAATATCTGATCTCTACCTACATTCCCGATGACTTCGATCCGTCGCTTGTCACCAAAGAGACCATCGATGCCATCCACGCGCTCAATCGGGAAATGATTGCGGCTGGCGTCAGGAAGTTCGCGTGCGGCCTGAGCCCGAAGGCCGTAACAATCCGATCGCAGCCCGACGGTGAAGTGGTCGTCACCGATGGACCGTATGCGGAGGCGAAAGAGTTCGTGGGAGGTCTTTCGATACTGGAAACCGAGAGTCTGGACGACGTGCTGGCGTGGGTGCGCAAAGGCGCCAAGGTGATTCCTGGCGTGGCCGAGGTGCGGGAAATCTTCTTCAATCCGGCTCCCGCGGAAAGTTGAGCGACAACGTCGGCAGCAGGCGCACTTTGCGTGAAAAATCGGGCGTCGGCGCGTTTCTGCGCGGAATGGTCGATCTTCGGAAGCGGGTACTGTGCAAGAACAAGATCGGCGCAACGGCTGTCACGGACTTCGCACTGCTAGCAAGGCCCGACGCCCTCTTCCGCACGTTGGAAAGAAGATTTTGAACGGACTCCTGGAACAAGGGCGGGGCGGCATGGACGGAGAGAACGCCTCAGTCATGGACTGAACTCAAGGTCCTGGCGCCAGCCTTACGCGCACCCAAGAACTGAGGCCGGTGCTTCCACGACCAAGGCGCTTTCTCTCCCATGCGGAGACGAGAAAACGCCTATGCGACGTGGCTGTCCGTTGGCATCACGTTACGACTGGAGCTCCGCCTTCAGTGCGGCTGCCTGCCTCGGGTACCACGGGCCGTTGGCAGCCAGCACGTCGCTGGCGAGCTTCCTGGCCTCGGCATCCTTGTGCAGTGCCTTGAGCGCGCGTACCTGCTGCAAGGTTACGGCCAGGCGGTTGGCACCGTAGGACTTGTCCGCCGCCTTGTTCAAATAGGGCAGCGCTTCCGCCGGGTTGCCGCCATCCAGCAGGCTGCGGCCATAGCGGTAGGCGTAGACGTAATCGTCGGGATAGGCGGCGATCAGCTGCCGCTGCACGGCATCCAGTTCGTCCTTGCGTCCGGCGCGAACGAGATAGGCACGCAGGTTGTCGGCCTGGTTGCGATCGCTGGCGAGGTTGGTGCCGAGGTGCTGGCGGGTGAGTGCGATGGCGCGGTCGAGCACGGCCTTTTCGGCGGCGCTGTCGCCCAGCAGCTTGTCGACGTCGGCGCTGGTGAGCACGGCGCTGCGCTGGTCGGCGCAGGCGGGTGAAGGGACCAGCACCTGGGTGTTGACGTAATCGTCCAGTGCCGCGCGCTGCGGTGCCAACAGCGCCTTGCGCCTGGCCTCGGGGAGCTTGGCGCTGGCTTCGAGCAGGTTGTCCAGCACATAGGGACGCTGGCAGCCGATATTCTGCGCCAGCACTTTCTGCGCGCTGCGTATCACGGCCGGGTCGTTGTTGGCGTCGCTTGCCTTGAGCAGGGTGAGCTGGTCGAGCGCCAGCGTGACGCGGGGCTGCTTGCGCGCGGCTTTTTGCGTGGCGGCCGGCAGGCTGGCGAACCAGCCCAGGCCTGCCACGCCGTCGTTGCGGGCCTGGTAAGCCTCCAGTGCGTTGGCGACGTCATCGACGGAACCCTGCCTGGCCTGCTTCTCGAAGTCCTGCAGCGTATCGCCGTGCGCAAGGATGGCGTCGATGCGTGCGTAGAACTTGTCGCGCGGCTGTTCTGCCGCGATGCGGCCAAGCTCGTTGCCGTTGGCATCGAGCACCACGTAGCTGGGCAGGAAGCTGATGTTGAGCTTCTTCATCCAGAGTTGCGCATCAGGCGAATCGGCATCGGATTCCACCACGATGGCTTTGTGCTTCACCGCATTCCATTCCGGCCCGGTCAGCACGTGACTGGCCATGTAGTAGCAGGAGTAGCACCACACCGCGGAGAAATCGACCAGGACCGGACGATGCTGCTGCGCGGCTTCCTTGAGTGCCTCGGCGACGGTGGCGGGCGCTTGTTCGTCGGCCGCGTGGGCCAGCACCGGAGCCAGCAGTACGAAGGAGAACGCCAGCGTCGCCTGGCGGAGCAAGCTTGGGAAGCGCATGGGAATGGCCTTGCGGGTGGTGGCGTCAGAAATCATAGGTGGCGCTCAGGCGTGCGAAGCGGGGCTGCTGGCGTACCACGGCCGAACCATACAGCGGGTCAGGGGTGTTCGGCGAAATCTGGTAGTACGGATAGGCGTTGAGTATGGCCTGCGAATTGAACAGGTTGAACACGCTCAGCGACAGGCTGAGCTTGTGGTCGGCGAAGGCCGGGCGATACGTGACCCCCACGTCCACCTGCTTGTTCCACGGCAGGCGGTGCGTACCCGGCGGCGAGGGCTGGCCGCCGCACCAGTGGTAATAGCTGCCGTAGCCGTCCGGGTCGGTCTGGTTCGGGCCGTAGAAGCCCAGGCAGTTGCGCGGGTTGCCCGACACCAGCGACAGGTTGCCCGACACCAGCCATTCCGGCGTGAACTGGTAGTAGCCGAACAGCTTGATCTGGTGCCTGTGGTCGTTGCTCTGCGCGCCGTTGCTGTAGGACATCAGTTCCGGGAAATCCCAGTCGATGCTGGTGGACGCCGCGGTCTGCTGGATGTCCGAGCGCAGTTGGCCCTCGGTGTCGCCGTAGCTGTGCGAGAGCACGTAGTCGATCTTGCCGTACCAGTGGCCGTCGAACGGATGCTCCAGGAAGGTTTCCAGTGCGTCGTACTGGCGCTTGAGCTGCGGGAAGCCGAACTCGGCATTGGACAGCGTGACGCTGCGATAGGCGCCGCTGGTATCCACCACGGTGAAGGTATTGGCGCGCCCCGGGTTGATCAGATAGCAGCTGTTGGTGGCGCTGACGTCGTAGCCCAGCGCCGCGGCCTTGGCCTCGATGGTGGCCACGTCGCAGTAGTCGTCGATGCCGTTGCGCAGCACGCGCCGGGTGAGCTTGGCACCGTAGGTCCACGCCTCGCCGAGGGTCTTGTTGAAGCCGAGGATGAATTCGTCCTGGTACTCCGACTTGATGTTCTGCGCCGTCACCGTCTTCGGGTCGGGCAGCACGCCGTAGGTGTTGTTGGGCGACACCGGATTGGAGAACGCGGTGACGCCGGTGGGCGTTCCGTCGGCGGCGATGCCGCTGTAGGTGAAGTATTGCTGGGTCGCCACATAGGCGCCCGCGGCGTTCAACGCGGGATTGAGCGGTAGCCCCAGGTAGTAGCGGCCGGCGTTGCCGTAGACCTTGAAGCTGGCATCGCCGTTCACGTCCCAGCTGAAGCCCAGGCGCGGCGCCCATTGCGCGCTGCGCTGGCGGATGTAGGGCTGGCCATCGGCGTTGTAGTCGGTGAACTGGTCGTTGCGCAGGCCCAGCGAGAGCAGCCAGCGGTCGTTGAGCTGCCACTTGTCCTCGATGTACTGCGCGCGCTGTGCCGAGCGCACGCTGGCGATGGAGCTGTCGACATACTTGATGGCGTAATAGCCCGACGCACCGCCCGGGTAATTGGCCGGCGCGCCCACGCCGAGATTGGGGATCAGCGCGACGGTGGGTGTCGTGGTGTAGGCGTAGTCCCAGTAATAGCCGGGCCCGGAGGTCTGGCTGCCCTGGTCGATGGCGCGCGAGTTTTGGTTGTCGATGCCGACCGACAGCGTATGCGGGCCCAACTGGTAGCTCAGGTCGATGCGCAGGTTATTGGTGGTGTCGTGGCGGTTCGGGTTGTACAGCGAGGAAGTGACCTGGCTGTTGCCGATGGGCGATCCACCGCCGAGGTAGGCCGGGTTCTGGTTCTGCGTGCCGGTGACGTAGGTGAGGTCGCTGTCGTAGTTGCCCGGCACGTCGTAGTTGGCCAGGTTCATCTTGCCGTACAGCGCCGAAAAGGTGAGGTCGTCGGTGACGTAGCTGGTGAACTTGGCGGTGTACAGGTTGCCGCCGGTCTTGGTGTTGTCCGCGTCGTTGATGAAGCTGCCGCGCGCCAGCGTGCTGTAGTCGTAGTTGTAGATGCTGCCGGAGGTCTCGTCCTTGTTGGACGCGGCGGTCACTTCCAGGATGTTGCTGTCGGTGAGGTTCCAGTCCAGCTTGGCGTACCACTTCGGCAGATCGTAGTGGTAGCTCACGTAGGGCGAGGCGCTGCTCACGTTGTTCACCGTGTCGCCTTCCTGCCTCGATGCTTCGGCGGCCAGGAACAGGAACAGCTTGTCCTTGATCAACGGGCCGCCGAGGTAGGCGTCGTAGGTGGTGGTCCATTCGCGGTTCTTGCTGTTCGGGTCGTACAGGCTGCCGGCGATGGGCGAGGCGGGCAGGCCGTTGGTGTAGTAGGTGTTGGTGCCATTGGCCTGGGCGAACTCCGGCTGCCACAGCACCTGCGCGCCGAAATGCCACTCGTCGGTGCCGCGCTTGCCGACCACGTTGATCACGCCGCCGTCCGACCGCCCGTACTGCGCGCTATAGCCGCCGGTATAGATCTCCTGTTGTTCGATGGCGCCGTAGGGCAGGGTGAGGCCGCCCAGCCCGCGTTGCGGTTCGGTGGTGTTGAAGCCGTTGATGTAATACGCGTTCTCGCTGGCCGACGAGCCGCCGAAGGTCGCCAGCGACTGGCCGGTGGGGCCGGTGTAGCCGCCGCTGTTGTTGACCACGCCGGGCGCCAGCAGGGCGATGGCCTCGGCCGAACGGGCCAGCGGCAGGCTGGCCAGTTCCTGCGATGTGATGACGGTGCGCGAGTCCACGGTGGTCACGTCGATGGCGGGCGTGGCATTGGCCGTGACGTTGACCGCGCCGAGGTTCTTGGCCGCCTCGAACGAAACATCGGTGCCTGCACCCACGCGCAGTGAAATGTCATTGCGCGTGTCCACGACGTTGCCGCCACGCAGCAGCGACACCGCATAGGTGCCCAGGGGGAGTTCCGTCGCGTTGTAATGGCCATGGCTGTCCACCGTCACGGTGCGGCTGATGCCGGTGCTGCTCTTGATCAGGACGCTGTCGCCGCGGGCATCGGGCACCTGGCCGAAGATGCTGCCGGTGGTGGACTGGCCCAGTACGGGCGCGGCATTGAGCGCGAGCAGGGTGGCCACGGCAAGGGCGCCAAGACGAAGTCGGGGAAGGCTGGAGCGATTCAAGGGCTGATTTCTCTCGAGGGGACGGGACGTGGGGGCCGCCCGGCGCATCCATGCGCAGGGTGCAGGCTGGGATTGGCAATGCATGACCCCATGCCAGGAAGAGGGGAGGGAGCCGTTCCTGGCGGCCTGCCGGCTTGCCTCGCGTCACGTCGCGAGGTGCCGGGCTGGATGTCGATGTAATCGCATCTTTGAATCGGTTTAAAGACCGGATGGCATGAAGATTCGGGTCGTTCATATAGCCATTGGTTATAGGGCGCCTGCCGTTTGCCAGGCGATGGGATGGACGTCCAAACGCCAAGTCACCCATCCAAGTCACCCATCCTGGACGAGCATTCGCATGTCCGGTCACGAAGAGAATCGGGACGGACGGATACCTTTTGCGGAACAGCCTGGCGAGCTGTCATCCGTTCTTGTCCGACAGCGCCACCTCGGGATCAAGGAGGTCAACGGGATACCGTAACCATCCGGTGTCGACGTGGAATGAGGTGGACGTGGGCGGAAGGGGACTCGCAATTCGTCACGGCGAGGTGTACAAATGTACACCATGTCCCCCGAACCCTCCAGACGCCATCAGATCCTCGCCTTTATCCAGCGCCGGATCGCTGCCGGGCAGCCGCCCAGCCTCGCGGAGATCGCCGAAACGTTCGGATTCGCCTCGCGCAACGCCGCGCAGAAACACGTGCTGGCGCTGGCCGAAGCCGGATTGATCGAGCTGGTGCCGAATCAGAAGCGCGGTATCCGCCTGCCTGGGGCGGGGCGGCCGGACGTGGTGGCACTGCCGATCCTGGGCCGCGTCGCCGCGGGTGCCCCGATCGGACCGGACCTCGGCCAAGACCAGGAACTCTGGCTGGATGGACGCCTGTTCGCCCGTCGCCCGGATTACCTGCTTCGGGTGCAGGGTGATTCGATGATCGACGATGGCATCTTCGATGGCGACCTCGTCGGCGTGCACCGCACGCCGGAAGCCCGGGACGGGCAGGTCGTCGTCGCCCGCGTCGATGGCGAAATGACGATCAAGCGCCTGCAGCGCAAGCGCGACGGTATCCGGCTGTTGCCGCGCAACCCGGCCTATGCACCCATCGTGGTCTCGCCCAGCCAGGACTTCGCGATCGAAGGCATCTACTGCGGCCTGGTGCGTCGGGGCTGACATGGCGGGTATTGCCGCGCTCGAATCCCTGTTGGCCACGCAGACCCTGTGGCATGCCGGTCGCGCCACGGCCGGCACCGCGGGTGGCGAGTCTACCGGCCATGCGAATCTCGACGTGCTGTTGCCGCAACGCGGGTGGCCGCGGCGCGCGCTCACCGAGTTGCTGCTGCCGGCCGACGGCGTCGGCGAGCTGTCGCTGCTGCTGCCCACGCTGGCGCGCTTCACCCGGGCCGGCGCCACAGTCGTCCTGGTCGCGCCGCCGTATCTGCCCTATGCCCCGGCTTGGCAGGCCGCCGGTGTGGACCTGCTGCAACTGGAAGTGATCGATGCGACACCGCGCGATGCGCTATGGGCGTTCGAGCAATGCCTGCGCAGTGGCGCTTGTGCAGCGGTCGTCGGCTGGCCGCTGCAGGCCGACGCCGCGGCGCTGCGCCGCCTGCAGGTGGCGGCCGACAGCGGTGGCTGCGTGGGCTTCGCACTGCGCGATCGCTCGCATGCGGACAACCCGTCGCCTGCGGCACTGCGCCTGGAATACAGCCGCGACGGTCAGCGCACCGGTGCCTGGCATGTGCGCAAGTGCCGCGGCGGCCCGGTGCCGGCGCAGGCCTTCGCCGCGGGGGCGTGGTGAGGCGCGCGCATGTTGTGGGCCTGCATACTGTTGCCGCAGCTGGCGCTGGACGCTGTCCTTCGCCGTCTGCCTGATCCTTCCGCGCCGCTGGCGCTGATCGGTGGGCCGGCACAGCTGCGTACGCTGCACGCGGTCAATCCGGCCGCGGCCGCGGCCGGCCTGCGCGCGGGCATGCGTCTGACTGCGGCCCACGCCTTGCTGCCTGATGTCGCGATGGTCGACTACGATCCGCAGGCCGAGGCATGCTGGCAACGATTCCTCGCCGCCTGGGCCTATCGCCACAGTTCGCAGGTCAGTGCGCAGTGGCCGGGCTGCATCGTGCTGGAGGTGCGCGCGAGCTTCGGCCTGCTCGGACCCTGGCCGCGGATCGAGGCGCGATTGCGCGAGGAACTCGGCGCGCTGGGTTTCACGCATCGCATCGCCATGGCACCGACGCCACGTGCTGCGCGCGTGCTGGCCGGCCTCCGCGATGGATTGGCGGTTGTCGATCCCGCCGCCCTGCATGACTTGCTGGATCGCGTGCCGGTGCGTCGTGCGCTCTTGCCCGATGACGCGGGCGAGCGGCTTCATCGGATGGGCCTGCGCGAGCTGCGCGCCGTGCGGGCGCTGCCCGCCGATAGTGTGCGCCGCCGATTCGGCCTGCTCCTGCTCCAGCACCTCGATCGGTTGTACGGCAATGCGGATGATCCGCTGGCTTACTACGCGCCACCCGACCGCTTCGACAGCCGGATCGAGCTGGAGTGTGAGGTGGAGAGCCACACCGCGCTGCTGTTCCCGCTGCGCCGGATGATCGGCGACCTGTGCACCTGCCTGTCGATCCGGGACGGTGGCGTGCAGCGCTTCGTACTGCGGTTGGAGCACGAGGGAACGCACACCGACGTGGAGGTCGGCCTGCTGGCCGCCGAACGCGAGCCGGCGATGCTGTTCGAGCTGACCCGCGGTCGGCTGGAGCGGGTGCAGCTCGGCCGCCCCGTGGTGGCGATGCGGCTGCTCGCGCGGGAACTGCCGCCGTTCGTGCCGGCGACACGGGATCTCTTCGAGGTGCGCACGCACCAGGCACTGCCGTGGCCGCAACTGCGCGAGCGCCTGCGTGCCCGCCTTGGCGACACGGCCGTGCACCGTGTGGCACCGACCAGCGACCCGCGCCCGGAGCGCGCCTGGCGACGCGTGGAAGGAGCGGCGGCATGCATCGGCCAGGCGCCGGTCCGCCCGTCGCGGCCGCTATGGCTGCTACCCAAGCCCATTCCGCTGCGCGATGCGCGCCTGCGCATCGTTGCGGGCCCGGAACGCCTGGAAAGCGGCTGGTGGGACGGCGACGAGGCGCGCCGCGACTACTACATCCTGGAGACTTCGCAGGGGCAGCGGGCCTGGGCGTTCGCACCGCCGGGCGAGCAGGGCGGCTGGATGCTGCACGGGTGGTTTGCGTGAGCGGGGACGAGCTGGTGAACGGTGTGGCACCCGATACGCCGGGTGGCCGCCCACCGCGCGCGTGGACGGTGGCGCAGCGGCTGCATCGGACGGCGGCCAACGACGATGTGCAGGCGGACAGCTTCCCGGCCTACGCGGAATTGCACTGCCTGTCGGATTTCTCGTTCCTGCGTGGCGCGGCCAACGCGGAAGAACTGTTTTCGCGCGCAACGCAATGCGGCTACGAGGCGCTGGCGATCACCGACGAGTGTTCGCTGGCCGGCATCGTGCGTGGGCTGGAGGCCGCACGCGCCACCGGACTCACGCTGATTGTCGGCAGCGAGTTCACGCTGGCTTGCGGGCTCCGCTTCGTGCTGCTGGTCGAGACGCTGGCCGGCTACACCCGACTGTGCGAGCTGATCACCCTCGCGCGGCGTGCGGCGCGCAAGGGCGAGTACCAGCTGACGCGCGAGAACGTGGCGAGTGTCCTGGCGGCAAATCCGAAGGACGGGGCCGGCTGCGGGTTATTCGCGCTATGGCTGCCGGCGGCGGAACCTGACGAGGCGCAGGGACGCTGGCTGCAGGAACAGCTGGGCGAGCGCGCTCACCTTGCCGTGGAGCTGCACCGCGAACAGGACGATGCCGCGCGCCTGCGCCAGTTGCTCGGCCTGGCATCGCGGCTGGCCATGACGCCGGTGGCTGCCGGCGACGTGCACATGGACGTGCGACGCCGACGCGTACTGCAGGACACGATGACCGCGATTCGCCACAACACGTCGCTGGCGGACTGCGGCGAGCATCTGTTCCGCAACGGCGAGCGCCATCTGCGCACGCGGCGTGCGCTGTGCAACATCTATCCACACGCCTTGCTCGATGCGGCCGTGAAGCTGGCGCGACGTTGCACCTTCCGCATGGACGAGGTGCGCTATGCCTATCCAGCCGAGCTGGTGCCTGACGGCCACACGCCGACGAGCTGGCTGCGCGCCCTGACCGAAGCGGGCCTGCGCGCGCGCTGGCCGGAAGGCGCGCCGCCCGCGGTCGCGGCACAGATCGAGGACGAACTGGCGCTGATCGCGGAACTCAAGTACGAGGCGTTCTTCCTCACCGTCGAGGACATCGTTCGCTTCGCCCGCTCGCGCGCCATCCTGTGCCAGGGCCGCGGCTCCTCCGCCAATTCGGCGGTGTGCTATGCGTTGGGCATCACGGTGGTCAACCCCGCCGAGAGCCGATTGCTGATGGCGCGCTTCCTGTCGCGCGCGCGCAACGAGCCGCCCGACATCGACGTGGATTTCGAGCACGAACGGCGCGAGGAAGTGTTGCAGTACGTCTATGCGAAGTACGGCCGTGCGCGTGCGGCGCTGGCTGCAACCGTGATTCGCTACCGCGGCAAGAGCGCGGTGCGTGACGTTGCCAGGGCCTTCGGGTTGCCGCCGGACCAGTTGGGACTGCTCGCCGAATGCTATGGCTGGGGCAACGGTGAGACACCGATGGAGCAGCGCCTGCGCGATGCCGGCTTCGATCCGGACAATCCGCTGATTGCGCGCGTGCTGGCGGTGACGGCCCAACTGCGCGGTCATCCGCGGCACCTGTCGCAGCACGTGGGCGGCTTCATCATCAGCGATGCGTCGCTGTCGACCGTGGTGCCGGTGGAGAACGCGGCAATGGCCGAGCGCACCATCATCCAGTGGGACAAGGACGACCTGGAGACGATGCGCCTGCTCAAGGTCGACTGCCTGGCGCTCGGCATGCTGACCTGCATCCGCAAGGCAGTCGAGCTGGTCGAGCGGCATCGCGGCTACCGCATCGACCTGGCACGGCTGCCGCCTGGCGATCCGGCGACTTACGCGCTGATCCAGGCCGCCGACACCATCGGCGTGTTCCAGATCGAATCGCGCGCGCAGATGAGCATGCTGCCGCGCCTGAAGCCAAAGACCTTCTACGACCTGGTGGTCGAGGTCGCCATCGTGCGGCCCGGCCCGATCCAGGGCGGCATGGTGCATCCCTACTTGCGACGCCGGCAAGGCAAGGAGCCGGTGGTATACCCCTCCACGGAGATCGAGGACATCCTCAAGCCCACCCTGGGCGTGCCGCTGTTCCAGGAACAGGTGATGGAGCTGGTGATCCACGCCGGCTACTCGGCGGAAGAGGCCGATGGCCTGCGCCGTTCGATGGCGGCCTGGGGGCACGGTGGCGACATGGAGCCCCATCGCGTGCGTATCCGTCAACTGATGGAGGGCAAGGGCTATTCGTCCGCCTTCATCGATCAGATCTTCGAGCAGATCAAGGGCTTCGGTTCCTATGGTTTCCCGCAGTCGCACGCGGCCTCGTTTGCCAAGCTGGTCTACATCAGCTGCTGGCTGAAGCGGCACGAGCCGGCCGCGTTCGCGTGTGCACTGCTCAACGCGCAACCGATGGGTTTCTACTCGCCCAGCCAGATCGTGCAGGACGCGCGCCGCAGCGCAGGGGCGCGACCTCCCGTGGAGATCCGTCCGGTCGACGTGACCCGCAGCGCCTGGGACAACACGCTGGAAGGCGGCCACGCGCGACAAGGCATGGACGACGATGGGCAGCCCGCGTTGCGGCTGGGCATGCGGCAGGTGGCAGGACTGTCGGAGACGATGGCGCAGGCGATTGTCGCGGCGCGTGCGCAAGGAGCATTCCGCGATGTGCGCGATCTGTGCCAGCGCGCCGGACTGGACGAGAAGGCACGCCGGGTACTGGCGGAGGCGGGTGCGCTGCAGACGCTGGCCGGGCACCGTCATGCAGCACGCTGGGCGGTGGCCGGCATCGAGCAGCGTCGCCCGCTGTTGCCAGGCAGCCCTGACGAGGACGAAGTGATCTTGTCCGCACCGACAACGGGCGAGGATGTGCTGTCGGACTACCGCATCACCGGTCTGACTCTGCAGGCGCATCCGCTTTCGCTGTTGCGCCATCGGCTTCGCCAGCAGCGCGTGCTCGATTCCAATCAGCTACGTGGCTTGCCACACGGCCGCATCGTCCAGGTGGCAGGTATCGTTACCCAGCGGCAGCGCCCGGGCACCGCCAAAGGCACGGTCTTCGTCACGCTGGAAGACGAGCACGGCATGGTCAATATCGTGGTCTGGCCGGACGTGGCACTGCGCCGGCGCAAGACCCTGGTGGGCGCGCGCCTGATGCTCGTGCGCGGGCGCTGGGAGCAGGTGGACGGAGTACGGCATCTCATCGCCTGGGACCTGCACGACCTGAGTCAGCTGCTCGGCGAGCTGCGCACCACTTCGCGTGATTTCCACTGACCATGCGCGCGCTCTCCGCCCTGACGGACGACCTGTTCGCGCCATCCATGCAGCCACTGGTATCGGATGCCGAAGGCGGCATCCGCTATTGGCCACGTTTTGTCGACATGGGCACGGCCACGTTGTGGTTCGAACGCCTACGGGCGAATGCCGAGTGGTCTTCGCTGCAGCGCCCCATGTACGACCGCGTCGTCGACGTGCCGCGACTGCTCGCCGCTTACCCACTCGACGCGCTGCCCGACACGCTGCCTTTGGCCGACATGCTGGCGCGCGTGCAAGCGTTCGTGCCCGCGCCGTACAGCCATGTCGGCATGAACTTCTACCGCGATGGCCGCGACAGCGTGGCGATGCATCACGACAAGTTGCACTCATTGGCGGTCGGCCAACCGATCACGCTGGTGTCGCTGGGGTCGACCCGCCGCATGCTGATCCGTGCCATCGGCGGCCGTCGCGAGACGCTCGCGGTCGACCTCGCGCCAGGCAGCCTGCTGTGCATGAGCCATGCCTCCCAGCTCACCCACGAGCACGGCATCCCGAAGACCCGGCGCGAACAGCCGGCGCGGATCAGCGCGGCCTTCCGCGTAAGGACCGCACCGGTGGCGCACGCCTCCTGGCCCATCTCGCGGGACGCATGAAGCCGGACCGGCGGTGAGCATCTGCTACCTCTACGTGCTGCCCCTGGCCTATGAGGACATCCTCAAGGTCGGGATCTCGCACGATCCGTTCGCGCGGGCGCTCGCGTTCTCACACCGCTACTACGAGTTCTTCGACCTTTCGCGCAGCGTGCTGGTCGAGTTCGATTCCCGCAAGCAGGCACAGGCACGCGAGACGGCGCTGCATCGCCTGCTGCGCGAATGGAACGCGATGCAGCCGATCACGGTGCCACGGGCTGCTGCCGGCAAGAGGGAGTGGTATCGCGGCGCTTACGAGATGGTGCTCGCGCAAGTTGAGACCGACGAGAGAGAAGGGCGTACCGTGCACCGGCCGGCACGGTCGTGGTGGCAGGCGCGGCTGTGCGCTGAACGCGAGAAGCTTTACGAATGGACCATCCAACTGATGCGCGACGAAGCATCTCCATTGTCGCTGCATGAGCGGCGCCAGCGACTGGCCGATGTGCTGGATGCCTATGCACAACTGGGCGTTCCACTGGAGGGCGTACTGCCTCGAGAGTGCCATGAATACGGAAGGTGACCAGGCAAGTCATCGACAGTGAGAGGAAGCGGTCGGTCAAACTGGCTCCGTTGAACGTGAAGCTCAAGACGAAAACGGTCAGCGAATACGGGCGCGCCGTATCCGGCGCAGCACCAGCCCCACTACATGGGCAGCGCGCCGCTCCAAGCTCAGGCGGGTGACTTTTACTGGGCTGCCTGCGCCAACAGCGCTGCTGCGCCTGCGATGTTGGCTGCGAGGGAAGAGGATAGGCCATGCCGCTGGAGCACATAAGCAGCGTCGTTATAGGCGATCCACACCGCATCCTGCTCGTCCTGCCAGACCAGGGCTTTGAGCGGGAGATCCAGGCCGACCGAGGGCGATGCCTGCAATAGGGGAGTGCCGGCCTTGGGGTTGCCGAAGATGAGCATCTCTTCCTGCCGCATCGACAGTCCCGCACGCGTGGCATCGCCGCTGAAGTCGATCCGCGCGAATACGGTGAGGCCATGGGCCTTGAAGATGTCTTCCAGACGTCGGAGCGTGGTAGGCACATCGTGTGCCGAACGGATCTGCGCAATGCCTTGTGCTGTTTGTGTGTTGCCCATGGCTGCATGTCCTGATGGTTGGATAAGGCGGCAGAAAGCGAATGCCCGGCCCCTATGAGATCGGAGGGGTGGCATCCAGACGCCGAGTCGTCGGATGCCATTCATTACCGGTCCCATCAAGCATGGATCGGAAAAGCTAAGCACCTTCCGACGCATGGAGAGAGTGGGCCCGCCAGCCTACTTCAAACAGGTCGCAGCGCAGGCCCCCGCCTGAGCGCGGATCGTACCCACCCTGTCGGAAGGCGCGGTGTCCCATGCAAGTCATGTTGCCTCTGAATGTAATTCAATATACCCGCGTCATATCAAATTATAGACAAATATTTCATTACGTGAAATGCATTCTCCATTATTAACCACGTCAACTCTTATTCTATAAAATTTAATATATCCGTTTATTAATTTCACAAATTCTTCAAAATTGTACATACGACTAGAGAAGACCACTCTCCCGCCGCTTAAGATGTGAATCTTTGATTTTTTTATTGGGTGTACATGAAAAAATCTGCTCACCTTTCCACCGGGCGCCACAATGGTTAAATTCTTAAATGATTTAATGTTTTCCCAGTCAAGCGACTGGAGCGTCTTACCCTTAAATACCTTGGAAATGCCAGTATCATCGATAACAAGATCTGATTCCATAATAAACGCTGAATACCAGACAATGGCCAAAAGGGGAAATAGACCTAAGACGGCAAGGGCGCCCTGACCAAAACCAGCACTCACCGTCACCGCTACCGTCACGCATGTGTATATAAAAAAATCACAATAGCCCCGAGAGATAGGGATGGAAAATTCAAAAATTTAAACACCATATCTTCGATCCTTGTAGTGAATAGAAAGCAATCAACTATTTTTACGTAATATATTGCTGGTAGGTTATACCAACTCTTGAAGATTGTCCATTCGTTAATGATGCGCCTTGATGGCTAAATGTAGCGTTAGCCGAATTTAGATCTAACGCAATCCCAAGGAGATTATTTGACACGGCCGTGGCGCTTAATATCGCATCCGTCACTCGGTCTGCAGTTTCGTCATGCGTTAATTGTCCCAGTAGCCAAGCCAGAACCAAAGCCAACAAAAAGACCTTTCCAGCCTCCGGCCGCATAACGGCTGTCCTCGCCACTCGTAGCGCCAACTCTCGCCCTCAAGAAAGTAGCCTTCCGCTCAATTCTGGAACCCAACCTGTGGCAACTGAGATATTCAAAAATTCTTGTGCTGTTATCACTTGAAAAATCTAGCTTCCACTCTGGTTGTTGAAACTCGTGTAGCCTTGGCCATCGACACTGTTCGCGCCTGATCGTTGGACCTTGTCGGGGGGATGCCGCGGGGTTGCCAGCTTCGACATGGGTAAGATGCATGCATGCCATCAGCCACATCACCTTCATGGCGCGCGACCTGGATCGCATGAAGGCGGTCTTGTGCGAGGTGCTCGGGGCACGCGAAATCTACGACAGCATCGAACGCAATTTTTCTCTTTCGCGCGAGAAGTTCTTCCTGTTGAATGGCTTGTGGATTGCCGTGATGGAAGGCGATTCGCGCGAGCGCAGGTCTTATGAGCATGTTGCCTTCCGCGTTAACCGCGAGGATCTTGCAGCCTGTATTCCGAAGATCGAGGCAATGGGCCTGGACATCCTTCCTCCGCGACCCAGGAAGGATGGGGAAGGGGAGTCGCTTTATTTCTACGACTTCGACAACCATCTTTTTGAACTGCATACGGGGACGCTGGAAGAGCGCCTCGCCTGCTATGGGAAGCTGTCGCCGGCCGAAGAATGTTGAGGAAGACCGGGCGATATCCGGGACGCCATCGCGGTCTGCGCATCGGAGGTCGGCCAGGGCGGGATGCCGAAGCTTACCGCCTCGCTTTCGTACCGCCGTGCATGGGTCATCGGCCCGCGAAAGCGCCATTCGCCGGTGAGCGTCAAATGCGTTCAAGACACCGACGGTTCCGGCAGGCAACTTACGGCGCAATGAACATATCCTTCCTTGCCAACGATGCCATGCCGCTTGCTCCGAGCCCCTCCCGGTTGCGCTGCGACTTCCGAGTACGGGGAACACCTGTGGTGCGCAGTTCATGGTGGCGCACCGGATTCCGGCGCATGGGTCTGCTCCTGGCGCTGCTTTTTACCGGAGTGCTCCACGCCGCGCCGGACGCGGACAGTCCTGCGGCCATGCGTTGGGCACCGAGCCGGAGCTACCACGTCGAGAACTACAAGCTGCGGCTCCACTTCGACCAGGCCAGACGGGAAGTATTCGGTGACGAGATTGTCACCATCCGGCCCTTTGCTGCCGGGTTCGACCGGTTTTGCATCAACAGCGAAGACATGACGATCGAGTCCGTGGCGCTCGTTCGCACCGACGGTGCTGTCGAGGCACTGCCGCACGACACGGACAACAGCTGTCTCTGGATCAGCTTGCAGCGCGCTTACGGTCCGTCGGACTCACTGGGTATCCGCATCGTCTATCACGGCGTTCCCAGCGCCGGACTTTACTTCGTCAATCCTGGCAAGGACGACCCGGGTGTGCCGCCGCAGATCTACACGCAGGGGGAGCCCGAGTTCAACCACCACTGGTTTCCGTGCTGGGACTATCCCAACGACATGGCCACCAGCGAAACGATCACCACCGTACCCGAAGGGCAAGTCGTCGTTTCCAATGGCACCCTGGAGAGCGTGAAGCATGCAGGCGGCCAGGTGACGTACGACTGGGTGGAGCATGTTCCGCATAGCGCATATCTGCTGTCCCTGGCGATCGGTCCATGGAAGCAATTGCATGACAGCTACGACGGCAAGCCGGTGGATTACTTCGTCGATCGGCGCGTCGACGACGCGACGGCGTTACGCACCTTCCATCTCACGCCCGACATGATCGGATTCTTCTCGCGCGCCACGGGCATTGGATATCCCTACGAGAAATACGATCAGGTGACCGTGCACGACTTCATTTTCGGCGGTCAGGAAAATGTCAGCGCCACGACCCTGGTCGACGAGGCGCTGCACGATGCGAGAGCCGAAGCAGACTATCCCAGCACCATCCTTGTCGCGCACGAGCTCGGTCAGCACTGGTTCGGTGATTACGTGCAAGGCCGGGACTGGGCCAATATCTGGCTCAACGAGGGTTTCGCCACGTACCTGACCGCGCTGTATACGCAGTACCACGAGAGCAACGACGCATACCGCTACGAAATCTACGGCGACCAGAAAGCCGCCCTTCATGCCGATGCGACGGAGAACAACCGTCCGATCGTCTATCGCAAATATGTCGATCCGATGGACATGCTCGAGCAGATCACCCACGAGAAAGGCGCTTCCGTGCTGGACATGATGCGCTACGTGCTGGACGGCGAGAGCGCCATGACGATCCCGGCGTCGCAGAACGAAATCATGTTCCACGCGCTCAACGATTACCTTGCCGCGCATCATGCCCAGACTGCCGATACGGCTGATCTCATCAGCAGCATCCGGTCCAGCAGCGGGCAGGACCTCTCTTGGTTCTTCTACGAGTGGGTGTTCAAGGGTGGCCACCCTGCCTATCGCGTCTCGGCGAGCTACGACCCGGCACGTCGGATGGAAATCGTGAAAGTGGCGCAGACACGGGAGGTGAATGCGAACACGCCGATCTTCGATATGCCGATCCATCTCGCCTTCTTCGGCGACAACAACCGGCAGGTCGACAGGCAGGTGCGAGATGATGCCGCGAACCAGGAGTTCGACATTCCGTTGGTCTTCAAGCCCAAGTGGGTCGATTTCGATCCTGACGACGTACTCTTCAAGACGGTCGCATTTCCCAAGCCGGACGAAGAGCTCGGCGTACAGGCGTTGCACGATCCGCACATGATGAGTCGCCTGTGGGCGGTCAAGCAGTTGGGCGAGCATGCCGCGGCAGACAAGGACTGTTGCGTGCAGGCCATCGACAGCGTGTTGAACAACGACACGTTCTACGGGGTCCGCATCGAAGCAGCATCCAGCCTGGGGCAGAGCCATGCCGAACAGGCAAAGCGGGCGTTGTTATCCGCACTGGGACAAGACAATAGCCAGGTGCGCACCGCGGTGGTCGGCGCGATGGGCCATTTCCTCGGCGACCCGGGCGTGCGGCAGGCGTTGCTGAAGGCGATGCGGGACGACCCAAGCTATGCGGTGCAGGCCGCGGCGGCCGAGCAGATCGGCCGCTCCGGCAGTCCCAGGGCGTTTGATGCACTGCGGGCAGTGTTGGCTTCCACCCGGGATATCAACGTGACGATCGGTGCATTGAACGGGCTGGCTGCGATGAAGACGCCGCAGGCCACGCACGTCGTCTTCACCTATGCGAAGCCTGGACCTCCGAAACGCGTCCGCCTAGTCGCTCTGACGCACCTGCAGACGTTGAAGGACTCATTGCCTCCCGACGACAGGCAAGCGGTGACTCAGCTCGTCGGTGATGCCATCGAGGACTCCTTCCTGGAGATACACGAAATCGGCGTACAGCTGGTCGGCACCTTCGGGCTCAGGCAGTTCAGGCCGGAAGTTGAGCGCGATGCCAGGAGGGCCGTGATCATGGACGACCGCGTGGACGCGCAGCACGTGCTTGAGGGCCTGGACAAGAAGTGACCACCGCCAGTGCAAGGCATACCGGCGTCGTCCGGCCTCGATCGTCATCTCAAGTGTTTTCCATTGCCAAGCCAAGGGAGCGTCGCCCGTGACCAAGCTTTCGCTGATGTCCATGCCGCTGCTGATGGCAGCATGCCTGGCCTGTTACGCACAGGATTCGGGCACGATGACCCAGGAAGAGTTGGTGCGCCTGACACAGGAGCGCATGCATGCCGTCGATGCCGGAAACCCCAAGCCGTTCGACGAGCAGTTCGCCGACGATGCGCTGGTCTTCGATGAGCGCGGGCGCAGCATGGACAAGGCGCGCTTGTTGAAGGAGATCACGCCGCTGTCGAAAGGGGATGTCGGAACACTCGATCTGGTGAACCCGGTCAGCCGCACGGTCGGGGACACCATCGTGCTCGGCTACGACCTCAACGAGACGGAAACCATCTTCGGCCAGCTCAACACGGCGCGCTATCACGGGACGGATACGTGGATAAGGCGCAACGGGAAATGGCAGATCATCGCCGAGCAGACGTTTCGCTATTACGCCGATCCGAACCCGGGAGTGCCGGACATGGGCAGGTACCCGCGCTATGTCGGTCAATACCAGCTTGGTCCGGGTGTGACTCTCACGATCTCCCGGGAGGGGTCCAGTCTTTATGCGCAGGAAATCGGCAAGCAGAAACGGCAACTGATCCCCGAAGCGGCGGACATTTTCTTCAGCAAAGGTGTGGAAGGCCGCGAGCTCTTCAAATACGACGGCCAGGGCAAGGTGGTTGCCTATGTCGAGCGTCGCAACAACGAAGACCTTGTCTGGAAAAGACTCAACTGAGGTAGCGACGCCCGGTTGCGAGCCCGCGCCATGTCGTGGGCGAAAGGCCGGTAAGCCGATGGATCCATCGTGTCATGTGTGCCTGGTCGGCGAACCCCGCTTCGGCGGCGATCTCGCCGAGACGATCGTCTGCATGCGTGATGCGAAACCAGGCCGCCTTTGCCTTCAATTCGGCCCGGAACACTTCGGGCGTGGTGCCGTAGGCCTTTGAAAAGCCGCGCGACACCGTTTCGGGTGCCAAACCGTTCCTGCTCGCCCAATGGCCAAGCGACATTGACACGTCGTTCGCCAGGTCTGCAGCAAGCTGGTCCGGCCAGTCGTTGCGCAGTCCGCAGGGGATCGAGAGTCCATGGAGAACGGCATGGGCGAGGCGCTCGCTTGCTTCGGGCACGTCGGTTTCGGCGACGCGCGCCAATTCGTCCAAGTCCTTCAGCCTGTACAACCCGCCGGTTCCGCAGCGATCGATCCACGGCAACCGGATCAGCTTGACGGTGGATGAGACGTGGTGGTTTTCGTGGGCGTCGAGCTGCGGATGCACGAGCACGTCGCCGGCGGTCGCGCGGATGCGGCCGGCATAGCTGGATTCCTCGAAGGTTCCGCTGACGACCACGGTCGCATACGCGTCCAGATGGCGATGACGCGCTCGTCGCAGATTGTCGAGTACCTCGACCCCGTGCTCGACCTGCCGCAGCGGAGCATGCTGCGCCGACGGTCGCTTGCCATCGGTCTGTCCGGCAGGCATCGGCTTCCTCGAGACGAGTTGCATGGCAGGCTCGGCTTTCATGGGTCGCTGATGAAATACCGGCTCGGTTCGCTGTACCCGGGAATGCTCATCTCCGCTTCGAAGCGGAATCCGAGCTTTTCGAGCACGCGGATCGATGCGGCATTCCGTGGCGCGGTAATCGCCACGATGCGCGCCATATCCAACTGCCTTCTCGCATGTTCGAGCACGGCGGCGCAGGATTCGCTGGCATAACCACGGCCATGGTGGCGTTTCAGGAAGGCGTAGCCGATATCCGGATAGTCGAGCGTGTCACGGCGGATCAAGCCGCACATCCCCACCGGTTCTCCGTCTTGCTTCAAGCGCACCATGCAGAGGCCATGCCCGTGACTGGCATACATCGCCATAGGCCCGTCGCGCAGATACGCCTCGGCACCGGCGATGTCACGTACTCCCTTGTCGGCGATGTTCTCGATGAAATCGGGCTCGTTGAGCAGCTCGAGAACGAAGCCAGCGTCGTCGAGGGTGAATCGTTCGATGCGGAGCCGCTCGGTTTCAATGGGGGGCACGGGATAGTTCCGTAGAGTTTCGCGATCGAAGCGTGGCCAGCTCCGGCCGGGATCGTCACATTCGCTTTGCCGATCGAGATGTCGAATCCGATTTTCAGGTCGCCTGCTCCAATTTATTCCCCGCTGAGAGTAAGCCACCAATGCTCAAAGTCACGCATGCTGCAGGGGGCATTCACGGCAAGAAGACGGTATGGAAACTGTTGCTTGTTTCAGCTGCATCGCTGGCCATGGTCGGGAAATCGGGTGGCTGCGAGGGACGATGAAACGGGCAGTAGTGCAGGGCGATCGGGGGCGGATGCCAAGGTGTGCGAATCTCGCTAGTGACTAGTGAGGGAGCGCAGCGGATTCAATGCCCAGGCAAGTCATCGACAGGACGACGCCGTGCCGGAACCCGTGCATCCAAATGTGCCTCGACTCTGCTGACAGAACCTGTCAGTACCGCTTGCTAGCCTCACTCCCATCCAGCCAACCACCTGATGCCACGGTAAGGAGAAGATATGAGCAAGCCGAGTTCGCAGATCGAGACGCGCGATGGTGTTTCCCTGTATTGGCGGGAATGGGGGCAGGGAGCGCCCGTGCTCTTCGTGCACTCCTGGGCGCTGCAGAGCCGGATGTGGGATTACCAGTTCGCGTCGCTCGGCGACAGGATGAGGTGCATCGCTTTCGACCGCAGAGGGCACGGTCGCTCCGATTGCCCTCCCGGCGGATACGATTACGACACGCTTGCAGACGATATGGCGGATGTCATCAGTGCGTTGGATCTCCGGGAACTGACGCTGGTCGGTCACTCGATGGGCGGTTCGGAAATCATTCGCTACCTCACACGCCACGGCAGCAGTCGGGTAAAGCGTATCGTGCTCCTTGCGCCGGTATTGCCGTACCTGACGAAGAGCGCCGACAACCCTGCAGGCGTTCCGGAAGAAAAATTCGAGATGGTCCGGGCCCTTTGGCGGACGGATTTTCCCCGATGGGTCGTCGACAATACGCCAGCTTTTTTCTCGCCCGAGACCTCGGAGCAGATGATGGAATGGGGCGCGAAACTCTTGCTGGAAACGCCGTTGCCCGTGGCGATCGAGTGCAACCGCGCCGTCACGGGCACGGACTTTCGCGCAGAACTTTCCAGGATCGAGGTTCCGACCTTGCTCATTCACGGGACTAAGGATGTATCCATCCCGATTGACCTGGCAGGGCCTCCCACGGCGGCCTTGATCCCACACTGCACGTTCAAGGTCTACGAAGGCGCGCCGCACGGTCTCATGTATACGCATGCAGAGCAGTTGCACGCCGACCTGTGTGCGTTTGTGGGCGTTTGAGAGCCAGAATGACCATCACACAGGAGGCGGAGCGGTCTTTGCGGAAAGTGCACGTCGCTTTATTCGCCGTGATCCGGGCAATGCGAACGGATGGGATTGCCGGGGATGGGCCGAAGCCTGCATGACCCAAGACGGGCAGGCAGAGACCCGCTACAAGTTTTCCGAGCGTTGTCGAATTCCGATCAGCAGCTTCGTCGCCAGGGCACCTCCACTCAAAGGATCTCCCATGAAATACCTCGGCCTGGCCTACTTCACTCCCGAAAAATTCGCCGCAATGGCGTCAGACGACGTCAAGGAACTGGTAAGCCAATGCCCTGCACTGGACGAGAAGATGCGCGCTACCGGCAAGGTGTTGGTTTCCGCGTCGCTGGGCGATCTGGACAACTGGAGGACGCTTCGCCCGCGCAACGGCAAGACGCACGTCAGTGACGGGCCTTACACCGAATCGAAGGAAGTGGTTGGCGGCCTGTTCATCATCGAGGCGGACAGCCACGACGAGGCGCTGCGTATCGCATCCATGCATCCGGCTGCCATGCTGGGCGAAGCAGGCGGTTGGGCCGTCGAGCTTATCCCGATGGATTTCTACCTGGCCCAATGAAGGCTTGAATGCCCGCCTCGCAGGGGCTTTGGTGCCCTTCCTCCCTAAACGCCTTCATGGTTGCGAATCGCCGCAGCGATGTCTGCTTCTGGCCGAAAGAGGGGCCTCGGACAGGGCGATTAGTCCGTGTTATCTGAATAGGGCAGCTTGGACTTCTGGTCTTCGAAGGGAACCCATAGGGGTGGATCGATGGATCAAGGATCCGTGATTTGTGCGCCATGGCTCTGGTCGAGCTAGAGGCTTTCGATCAGGTCGATGATTCCCGACGTCTACCTTGCGCACGAGCATGTGGAACGCGGCAACGGTCTGCTCATGGCTAAAGTTGCAGTGGCTACTATCAGTCGGTGCAAGGACGGTTAATCACTTTCCGTTTGAACCGGGTTATCGCTGGGGCAGGGTGATTTGCCTGCTCTGTCCAGAGTGCAGCGCGCTGTCAGGCGTAGCCACCCATGATTGGGGGATCCTTCGGAGCGCTGATGTGTCGTAGCCCATCGCCGCGACCTGCGTCCGCAGCGATGCCCAGTCCGCCGCCGTCACGGTGGGCGTGCGCGCGAACACCCATGTGTAGTCGCGCGCATCGCGTGCGACGATCATTTCGCTGTAATCGGGCTTGAGCCACGCCACGACATACTGTGCCTTGATCGGCCAGAACACCTGAACTCCCCACACGCTGCTGCCGGTATTGGGCCGCACGTAGGCGGTGGAATGGATCTGTTTCAGCGGCCCGTCGGCGGCGCCTTTGTTGAAGCAGAGCGTGGTAATGACATTGCCGTCGGGCTGCAACGTGTAGGTTTCCACCGCGTTCCACGCATTGCGTTCGAATACAGTGGGTATGGCGGCGATCATGTACCAGGTGCCCATGAAACGCGGAAGGTCCACGTGCGGCACGGGCTGGATCGGCGGCAGCGTGCCCGCGGAGGCGACGCTGGAAAACAAAGCCATTCCTAGTACAAGCGCGCGGAAGGTTCGCACGACGCAGCCAGGCCTCATGGCCGAATGAAGCGGTAATGCGCTACCAGCCATTCCTGGCCGTTGGCATAGCCGAACAATTCGGCGCAGGCCATCCAGAACATGCGCCAGCGCTGGAACCACAACGAAGCGTGTTCGCCGTAGGCCTCGCGCAGCACGGCCATCACCGCCTCGCGCTGGCTATCCTGACGCTGCAGCCAGTGGTTGGCGGTCTTCTCGTAGTGCGTGCCATCCACCGACCAGCGCTGTTCGATGGCGAGCGCCTGCTGGAAATGCAGCAAGGTGTCGCCGGCGGGCATCAGGCCGCCGGTGAAGAAGTGCCGACCCATCCAGTTGTCCGCACCCGCCGTCTCGAACGGATACGCCAGCTCACGGTGCGCGAAGATGTGCACGAACAGTTTGCCGCCGGGCACCAGCCAGCTGGCGATGCGCTGCATCAGCACCTGGTAGTTGCGCATGTGCTCGAACATCTCGATGGAGACGCAGCGGTCGAACTGCTCCTCCGCCATGGCGAGCGTGTTCACGTCCTGGGTCAATACGTGGACGTTGCTCAGGCCGCGCAGCCGGCATTGCATCTCGATGTGGCGACGCTGGCGGTGCGAGTTGGAGACAGCGGTGATGTGCGCGTTGGGATAGCGTGCGGCCATCCACAAGGTGAACGAGCCCCAGCCGCAGCCGAGCTCAAGGATGCGCTGCCCGTCGGCCAGCTCGGCGCGTTCGCCGTACAGTGCCAGCATCGCATCCTCTGCCTCGGCCAGCGTCTCGTTGCCGCGCGGGTAGTAGCAGCACGAGTACTTCAGGCGCGGGCCGAGGCAACGTTCGAAGAACGCCGACGGCAATTCGTAGTGCTGCGCATTGGCCGCCGCCGTTTCGATGGCCAGCGGGCTGCGCTTGAGCATGTCGATCAGCCGCGACTGCCGCTCTGCCTGCGCGGAAAGGCCGCCGGCGCGTTCCTCGCGCAGGCGCCCGGCGCACATGCGACGGATGCCGAGGCGCAGCAGCGCGTCGGGCAACAGACCGCGTTCGGCCAAGCCGAGCACGCCGGCTGCCGCGTGCTCGGCCGACAGTTCCAGGGTGTCCTGGGCAACGGTATGCATCATTCGGTCCTCAGGCCGGTGGAGCGTTTTGGGAACCACGGGAAAAGCATCGGCGTGCTGCGCTGGTAGGCGCGGTAGTCCTCACCGCGGGTACGCAACGCCTGCGCCTCGGTGAACGGGATGCCGCTGATGAAGCGCAGGAAGAGAAACATCAGCACCGGTCCGCTCCACGCAAGCCAGGCCAGCGGCGAGCCGACCGCGAGCGCGACGTAGGCGAACCAGTGCAGCCATTCGAAGAAGTAGTTCGGATGGCGCGAATAGCGCCATAGCCCGCAGCGACAGGTCCGGCCGCGATGTTGCGGCTGGCCGCGAAAGCGCGCGAGCTGGGCATCGGCGACGGCTTCGCCGAGCACGCCGGCGATCCAGATCACTACGCCAGCGATCAGCCATGGGCGACGGACGGCTGCGTTCGTCGCCACCGCCACGAAGGGCAGGGCGAACAGCGGAATCAGCATCGCCTGGAACTGGAAGAACGCGAACAGTATGCGCTGGTCGCCGCGCCAATGCTCGCGCATGGTGCGATAGCGGCCATCCTCCGGTTCGTGGCCCACGCGCCGCCACAGGTGCAGCGCCAATCGCAAGCCCCACAAGCCGCTCAGCAGGCCGAGCAGCAGACGCGGCGCCGTCGCACCGGGACCGAACCAGGCCAGCAGCGCCGCGGCGCCGCATAGGCCGGTGGCCCACAACACGTCGACGACGCCCGTGTTGGTATGCCGCCGCTGCCAGTGCCAGCCCAGCGCCATCATCGGTGCGGCCAGCACCCACACCAGCAGCAGGATCAGCCACGCGTTCATGCCGCGTCCCGTACGACGTCAGCCTGCAGCCAGCGTCGCGCGAGCGTGGTGAGCAACGGCAACGCGACGGCCCAACCCGAGGCAAGAGCCAGCAAGCTCGGCCAGATCGGCGCGGGCAGCAACACCGCATGCCAACCGCGTGCGGCACCCAGGTAGGCCAGCGGTCCGCCGATTGCGCCGAACACGGCGGCCAGCAGGGGCCGCGTATGCAGATAACCGAACAACGGCACAATGGTCAGTGCAAAGGCCAGCCACAGCGACATCAGCCACGCCGGTGACTCGGCCCACGGCCATGGCGTGGCGTAGCCCACCAGCCCGGCACGCACCCACAGGTTTTCCAGGATCAGGCCGAGCAGGAGTGCCGTCGCAACCAACCGGCATTCCGTGCGCCGGTGCACCGATGCCCGCAGCCGCCAAACCGCGAAGGCGAGCGCACCCAGCACGCCCGGCCACCATTGCCCGTGCCCAGCGCCGATCACGGCGACGAACCATACCGCTTCGTAGGCGATCAGGATGAGCCAGAAACTCATGCCGCGCCGCGCTCCGTGCAAGAGCCATCCCACCGCCAGCGCGGACGCGCCATGAGCAGGTGCGACACGCCGATCGACCGTTCGCGGAAGCCGCCCTCGCAGTAGGCGAGGTAGAACTCCCACATCCGGATGAAGCGTTCATCGAAGCCTTGTGCGCGCACCTCGGGCAATTTCGCCATGAAGCGTTCGCGCCAGGCGTGCAGTGTGCGCGCGTAGGAGTCGCCGAAATCCTCCTGCGCGATCAGGCCGAGGTCGCTGCTGCGTGCCTTGGCTGCGAGCATCGCACTCAGCGAGGGGATAAAGCTGCCGGGAAACACGTGGCGTTTGATGAAGTCCACCGACTTCAATGCCTGCGCGTAGCGGTGGTCTTCGATGGTGATTGCCTGCAGCAGGGCCACGCCGTCGGGCTTGAGAAGGCGTCCGAGCTGATGGAAGTACGCGTCCAGGTATTCGGCCCCGATGGCCTCGATCATCTCGATGGACACCAATTTGTCGAACTGGCCGTCGAGGTCACGGTAATCCTGCAGCAGCACGTGGACTTGGTCGCTCAGGCCTGCCGCCGCAATCCGTTCGCGCGCCAGCGCATGTTGCTCCCGCGAGATCGTGGTGGTGGTGACGTGGCAACCGTAGTGCTTCGCCGCATGCAACGCGAAGCCGCCCCAGCCGGTGCCGATCTCCACCACGCGATCGCCGGGCTTGAGGTCGAGCTTGCGGCAGATCAGATCCAGCTTGCGAGCGGATGCGGCTTCCAGCGTGTCGTCGGAGCCTGCCCAGTAGGCGGAGGAGTACATCAGGTCGCCCGACAGGAACAGTCCGAAGAAGTCGTTGCCCAGGTCGTAATGCGCGGAAATATTGCGGCGGCTGCCGTCGCGCGTGTTGCGCCGCAAGGCGTGCACCGCGCGCATCGCCATGCCGCCGAAGCGCGCCAACCCGGTTTCCATGCCGTCGAGCAGGTCGCGGTTGCGCAGCAACAGGCGGATCAGGCCGACCAGGTCGCTGCAGTGCCAGTGGCCGTCCATCCAGGCCTCGCCGGCGCCCACGCTGCCGTTGGTCGCAACGGTGCGATAGAAGCCCGGATCGAGCACGTCGATCGGCACCGACAGATCCGCGGGCTCGCCAGCCGGCGTGCCGATGAGCACGGTGCCCAGCGCATCGCGCAAGGTCAGCCGGCCATGGCCAAAACCTGCCAATTGCCTGAGCAGGCGCTCGCGCAGGAAACGGTCGAGACCGCCGATGGAGGCACGGGAATCGTGATGGACGACGGCATTCATGGCGCGCCTCGCGGAAGTTGCGGATGGTCGTGGAAGGGGTTTCGTTTCAGCCACAGGCGCAGCGCGTTCCAGTAGATCGCGCCCACCACCTGCGCCGTCATCAGCGGGTAGCGCCACAGCACGCGCGCCAGCGAAGCGCCGGTGAGCGGCAGACGCTGCATGCGCAGGTGCGCGCAGAACTGGGGTTCGCCGTCGCGCAGCACGTTCATATGCACCTGCAGGTCGTCGCCGGGCACGCTGAAGCGCCAGTCGTATTCGCGGTCCATGGGCATGAACGGCGAGACGTGGAAGGTTTTGGGGAAATCCCAGCGCAGCAGGCTCCCGTGGTCTCGTGCGGTGTCGCGCGGCAGCACATAGGCATGGCGTTCGCGCCATGGCGTGTTGGTGATTTCGGCGACGATGCACTCCAGCGTGCAACCGTCCTCGCCGTAGCAGTAGTAGAAACTCACCGGGTTGAAGACGATACCGCCGTAGCGCAGATGCGTGAGCAGGCGGATCGGCCCGGCCGGGCGACGGCCCACCGCCTGCTGCACGCATTGGCGAACCGCATCGGCCAGCGGCATCCAGGCCGCGCCGAGGTAGTCGCTGCGACGGAATTCAGCGAGGTTGCGGCGCCCGTTCGACCACAGCCAACGGTTGGCGAACACGCGATCCACCTCGTCGAGATCCAGGTACAGCTGCGCCATGCGATAGGCAAAGGCGTGCGGGTGCGGCGTCATCCGGCGATGCCATACCGTGCCTTCGTACACCGCGCTGTGCAGTGTTTCGCTCATGCGGCTTCCCTGGCCGGGCGCGGCGGCTCGGCGAGCCCGGCGTCGTTCCAGCGCACGTCAAACGCGGCAGCCAGTTCCACCGCGCTGCGAATACCATCTTCGTGAAAGCCCCATCCCCAGTACGCGCCGGCGAACCAGGTGTTGTTGACGCCCTGGATTTCCGACTTGCGTTCCTGCGCGGCTACCGAGGCGTGCGTGTAGACCGGATGGTGATAGCACAGGCGGCGTAGGATCTTGGCCGGATCGATCGCGTCACTGCGATTGAGCGTGACTACGAGCGGTTCGGGCGAATCGAGCCCCTGCAGCAGGTTCATGCAGTAACTCACCGTGCATGGGGCTTCCGGCTTGCGTGGAATAAAGGCATTCCAGGCGGCCCAGGCCTTTCGCCGCCTGGGTAGCAGTGTGGCGTCCGTATGCAGCACCACGTCGTTGGCTTGGTAGGGAATCGCCCCAAGAATGCTGCGCTCACGGTCGGTGGCGTCGGTCAGCAAAGCCAGTGCCTGGTCGCTGTGGCAGGCGAGCACTACGTGGTCGAAACATTCGCTACCTGTGCCGCTTGTCACGGTTGCGCCGTACGTACCGCGCAGGATCCCGCGCACGGTGCTGTTCAGACGTTCGTCCACTTTCCAGCGCCTGCGTAGAGCTTGCACGTAGGTGGCCGAGCCGCCGCGCACCACGCGCCATTCCGGTCGTTCGGCCACTTGCAGCATCTGGTGATTCGCCATGAACTGCACGAGGTAGCGTGCCGGAAATGACAGGATCTGCGCAGGCGGTGACGACCACAGCGCCGAGGCCATCGGCACCAGATGCTCGTCGCGGAACGCTGCGCCGTAGCGGTGTTCGGTGAGCCAGTCGCCCAACGTAGGCCCCTGGTGCGAGCCATCGAGCAGGGCAGGCGCCTCGCGGTAGAACCGGAACAGGTCGCGCACCATGCCGATGAAGCGCGGCGACAACAGGTTGCGCCGCTGGCAGAACAGCGTATCCAGTGAGGTGGCGTTGTATTCCAGCCCGTTAGCTTCGCTGTGCACCGCGAAGCTCATCGTGGTGGGTTGTGAGGCCACGCCGAGTTCCTCGAACAACCGCGTCAGCAACGGGTAATGCACCGGGTTGTGCACGATGAAGCCGGTGTCCACGAAGTAATGGCGGCCGGCGAGCTCGATATCGTGCGTGTGCGTGTGGCCACCGAGGTAGTCGTTCGCCTCGTACAGCGTCACTGAGTGGCGGCGCGACAGCAGCCATGCCGAGGCCAGACCCGCGATGCCCGATCCGATCACGGCGATGCGCATCTCAGTGCTCCGCCTTGCCAAGCACCCATGCGGGCACCGGTTTCAAGTCGTGTACCAGGCCGAGCAGCGCCATCAGCTTGAGGCCGTACCAGGTCAGGTCTATTTCCCACCAACGGAAGCCCTGTCGCGCGCTGCCGGGAAAGTAATGGTGGTTGTTGTGCCAGCCCTCGCCGAAGGTGAGCAGGGCGAGCCACGGATTGTTGCGACTGTCGTCGCGCGTGGCGAAGCGGCGCGAGCCGAAGCGATGCGCCAGCGAATTGATCGTCACTGTGGCGTGGAACAGCACTATCGTGGATACCACGAACCCCCATACCAGCAATTGTGCGCCGCTGGTATGCAGTTGCGGCGCCACGTGCTGCAGCAAGGCGCCCAGCACGTACAGCGCCACTGCCAGCAGCACCGGCATGGCGATGTCGTAGCGGTCGAGCCAGTGCAACTCCGGATACGCCGCCAGGTCCGGCACGCGCTCCAGTTCGGTGCGAAATGCTCGCGGCGTGAGAAACCAGCCCATGTGGCTCCATAGGAAGCCGTGCACACTGGGCGAGTGCGGATCGAGCGCGGTGTCGGCGTGGCGATGGTGATTGCGGTGGTGCGCGGCCCACCACAGCGGGCCGCGCTGCACGCAGGTGGCGCCGATCACGGCGAACACGAACTGCACTGCGCGCGAGGTGCGAAAGGTCTTGTGCGAGAAGTAGCGGTGATAGAAGCCGGTGAGCGCGAACATGCGCAACACATACAGCACCGCAGCCGCAGCCAGCGCCGTCGGCGACACGCCTACCCAGATCACGCCGAAGCAAGCCAGGTGGAGAGCTACGAACGGCGCTGCACGCAGCCAGTCGATACGGTCGGCGCGTGCATCATCCATCGCCTCCGATGTTTCCGCCGTATCGAACCATTGGCGCAGCCTGTGCCGACGGTGGACAGACGCAGCGGCCATGCTTGCAGCTAGGACGGGACGGGCGGGCATGGCGGCGATCCAATGGCAGGTTGTCTATCCATACGAGCGTGATCGCCAAATGGATGCACGCCATCACCGGATAGGTGCTGCATCCAAAAGGCGCCCGGATGCGTATGAGTCCCCGAGAGCATCCATCGTTGCCATGCCCTAAGATGAAACCCGAATCCCATCTAGCAAGCTTGTCGCCATTCGAGGTGGCGAGGGCCATGTCGAGCAGCGACCCACAAGTGCGCGATGCAGGCTATTGGTCCGCGCAGATGGCAGCAGTGTCGCTGCGGCGCGACCGCGACAGCTTCATGCGCATCTATGACCACTTCGCGCCGCGTACGCGGCTTTACCTGAAGGGGTTGGGCTGCCCCGAGGCGGTGGCCGAGGAATTGGCGCAGGAAGCCTTGTTGCGCCTATGGCAGGCCGCGGGACGCTACGATGCCACGCGCAGCAGCCTTTCCACCTGGCTGTTCCGCATCGCGCGCAACCTGCACATCGACCGGGTGCGCCGCGAGCCGTACTGGGTACCGATGGACGACGAACCTGGGTGGGTGGACAAGGACGACGCCAGCGGTTTTTCCTCGGCCGAAAGCCACGCCGAGCAGGTCGAACTCCAGCAACGCATTGAACACCTTCCGGCCATCCAGGCCCGCTTGATCCGCATGTCCTATTTCGAAGCCAAATCGCACCAGGAAATCGCCGAGGAACTCGGCATGCCGCTGGGCACCGTGAAATCCAGCCTGCGTCGCGCGTTCCTGCGCCTGCAGCTCGGTGTGAGGGGGCAGGCATGAACCCGCGCCATCATCTCGACGAGGCCACCGTGCTCAGTTTCGCCGCCGGCGCGCTGTCGCCGGAGATGGTCGCCGTGGCGGCCACGCACATGGAAGTATGCGGACTCTGCCGCGAACGACTGTCCGGCGCCGAACGCATCGGAGGTGCCTTGCTGGGGCAGCAGCAACCCGCAGTGGGAGACACCGCGCGCGGTGCCCGTCTGCGCGAAGCGATGCTAGGCCTGCTCGACGAGGAACCGAAGATCGAAGCATCCCAGGCCGCTGCGCCCGCGTCGTCGAACGATGCCCCTGCCGCGGATTGCCTGCCATCGCCGCTGCAGCCGTATTTCGGCCGCTCATGGCGAGCGCTGCGCTGGCGTTGGATGGCGCCGGGCGTGCACATGATCCGGGCCGCACGTGGCAGTGGCGATACCCTGATCCTGCTCAAGATCGCTCCGGGCAAGAGCATGCCGATGCACAGCCACCAAGGCACCGAACTTACCCAGATTCTGCAAGGCGCCTACAACGACGCGCTTGGTCATTTTGCTCCCGGTGACGTGGCCGATCTCGACAATGAGATTGAACACCAGCCGATCACCGCGCCAGGCGTACCTTGTGTGTGCGTTGCTGCGCTGGATGCGCCGCTGCGTTTCCCTGGCTGGCTGGCGCGCAAGCTGCAGCCGCTGGTCGGCCTGTAATGCAATCCACACTAGACCATCGCGAAATCCGCTACCGTCAGTCCAAGCACGAAGATAGGCCCCGGTTTGCAAAGGGATAGCCTGCGGCCTCGATCAAATTCGGGTGCCGCGCGGAAATCGCGTCATTGGTCGGCACCACACGCCACTATTGGACAACCAGGCGAAGGGCTGGCACGGCACAGGCCAAAAATGCGACGAGATATTTCATGGACAGGCTCCGACAAAGGTCTGACTGTCCGTAGCTTGCTCAGGCCACTGCTGAGGTGCCTTCTGGATTTTTGCGATGTCGTAGCCCATGCCCTTGGCCCGCTCCAGCATGGTTTGGTAGTCGGCATCGGATACCCGCGGCGTGCGCGCCATATACCAGAGGTAGTCACGCGCATCGCGCACCACCATCACCTGGCCGTAATCCGGCTTCAACCAGCCGATCAGGTACTGGGTACTCAGGAAGGCGAAAAAGCGCACGCGCCATTCACCATCGCCGCTGCCCTTTACTACGCTAGCCGTCGAATGCAACAGCTTGACCGGCGTTTCGAAGCTGCCGGGCCGCTGCCGAAACCAGGTGCAGATCGTGCCGTCCGCGTTGCGGCTATAGGTCTCGACCGAATTGTGACCGCCTCGCTCGAAGCGTGTCGGAATGGAAGCGATCACGTACCAGCGGCCCATGTAGCGAGAAAGATCCACACCCTGCACCGGCTGGATCGGATCGGTCGCCCCTGCGCAGGCCGCCAGCGACAGCATGCCCAGCAAGCTCAGGGTGATCATGACTCGCATGCGTTTCATGTGAGGCACCCGGTAGTTGCGCGGCATGATCAGCCGCCTTTGGATGCATACGGGATATACGCAGTATTGGATGCGGCGCGATGGAGGTTTGCTCAGCGCGGTGGAAGCGCCTGCCATTGACGCAACGCTGCTTCCCGTGTGGCGCTTAAATCCACGATCGGTGCGGGATAGCCGCAGTTGGTGAGTGCATCCGGATCGCGCCACGGCTCATGCAACAGCTTCGTGGGCAGTTTGGCTAACTCCGGCAGCCAGCGCTTCAGATAAGCCGCCTCCGGATCAAATTTCGCCGCTTGCGTGTGGGGGTTGAACACCCGGAAATAAGGCGCGGCATCGGCGCCACAACCGGCGACCCATTGCCAGCCAAGCGTGTTGTTGGCGAGATCCGCATCCACCAGCGTGTCCCAGAACCAGCGCGCGCCGTGCTGCCAGTGCAGGCGCAGATTCTTGGTAAGGAAGCTGGCAGCGATCATGCGTACGCGGTTGTGCATCCAGCCGGTATGCCAAAGCTCGCGCATGCCGGCATCCACGAGCGGGATGCCGGTGCATCCCAGTTGCCAGCGGCGCAAGATCGCAGGATTGTCATCCGCCCAGCGGAACGAGTCGAAGCGCGGATTGAAGTTTTCGGTCGGTGTCTGCGGGAAGTGGTAGAGCAGGTGATGGGCGAACTCGCGCCAGCCCAACTCGCGCAGGTAGGGTTCGAGATCGGGACGGCGTCGCGCATCCATGCGCTGGGTGCGCGCCTGCAAGGCGTGCAGGATCTGGCGCGGGGTGATTTCGCCGAAATGCAGGTGCGGCGAAAGGCGCGAGGTGCCGTGGCGCGCCGGCAGGTCGCGACCGTTCGCGTAGTCGGCCAGGGCATCGTCGACGAACACTTCCAGCAATTCCTGCGCGCCCGCTTCGCCAGGCTTCCAGCTCGCGGCCAATCCGCCGGCCCAGGGAATTCGCGGCAGGAGCTCCAGCGCATCCAGCGGCAGACTGCCAGACAGTTGCAGCCACTGGCGGGCATGGGCTTCCGGCAACGGTTGTTCGGCCGGCAACTGCGCGCGCAACTTGCGCCAGAACGGAGTGAATACGCGATAGGGCAGGCCTTCCGCCGTGGCCAGCTGCCAGGGCTCACACCACAGATTGCCGGGCAAGCTATGGACGGCGATGCCATCGGCGCGTAGAGCCGCCTTGAGTGCGGTGTCGCGCGCGATGGCGGCCGGTTCGTATCGGCGGGTCCAGTACACGGCGCGCGCGCCGCTGGCCTTGATCAGCGCACGCAACCTGGCAAGGCTGTCGCCGCCGGCGATATGCAAGGTCGCGCCTTGCGCCGAAAGGCGTTGCTGCAGCGCCTCGAGCGCATGATGCAGCCACCAGCTGCTGGCACCCCCGGGTTGCCACGGTGCTTCCTCGTCCCGCGCGTGCAGGTATAGCGGAAGTATGCGTTCGTGCCCGGCGCAGGCTGCGTCGAGCGCCGGGTGATCGGCCAGGCGCAGGTCGCGCCGGAACAATACGAGCGCGGTGTCATGGCCGATGGAGGATGGTCTGGTCAACGCTGTCGCCGCCTGTCGCCGCCTGTCGCCGGACGTGAACTCTACCTTGAAGCCCGGTGCGCGATCAGGTGAAGGGATCGAGGGCACGACGAGGATGGGCTTTCGACTGAATACGCGGACCCTGGCTGCTTTTTTTTCCGCTGCCTGTTTCATCACGGGATCAAAGCGTCATCCCGCCATCGATGGTGAGGCTTGAGCCCGTCATATATCGGGGCGACGCTCTGGCCGGATATGAAACCAGTTCGGCGATGTCTTCGGCCTCGCCCACCTAGCTCCGTTGGGGCCTCAGGCGACCGGTTTGACGACACCCGTCTCGTCTGCGAGTGCATCGACCGCGACCACGCTCGTCCTGGCGTGCTCTGCGCCAACGCCGGCTTCTACGAAGTCGATGCGCCGGGCGGGTTGAGCGAGACGCATGTAGACACCACCTTCAATATCAACGTGAAGAGGACGGCGTCGTCGGGCAGATATGCCGCATGCGGGTTGCAGCCATACGTGAGCCGCCACGTTCCATGAACATCTCTCAGTGAATCATCTGTACGCACCCAAGGATTCCCTCATGCATATCGATCTCTCCACCCGTACCGCCATCGTCAGCGGCTCCACTGCCGGCATAGGCCTGGCCATCGTCAAGGGGTTGGCCGGCGCCGGCGCGCGCGTCGTCATTACCGGCCGCACGCAGGCGCGTGTCGATGCGGCTCTCGCCGCAGTCAGGAAGGAACTGCCGCAGGCGAGGCTTGACGGTGTCGCCGCCGACCTCGGCACGGCTGCAGGTGCGGAGGTGCTGATCCGCTCGGTGCCGGATGTGGACATTCTGGTCAACAACCTGGGCATCTTCGAGCCCAAGGCTTTCTTCGATATTCCGGATGCCGACTGGCAGCACTTCTTCGAGGTCAACGTAATGGGCGGCGTGCGGCTGTCGCGGCACTACGCACAAGGCATGGCTCAGCGCGGCTGGGGACGCATCCAGTTCGTGTCCAGCGAGTCGGGCGTGCAGATTCCGACCGAGATGGTGCACTACGGCGTGACCAAGACCGCCCAGCTCGCGGTGTCGCGCGGCCTGGCCGAGACCCTCGCCGGCACCGGCGTCACCGTCAATGCCATCCTGCCCGGCCCGACCCTGTCCGAAGGCGTGGGCGAATTTTTCGGCAAGATCGCTGCCGAGCGCGGCGTGCCGCAGGCGCAGATAGAGAAGGAATTCATCACCACTCACCGTCCCAGTTCACTGATCCAGCGGCTGGCCAGCGTGGACGAAGTGGCAAACCTTTCAGTGTATCTCGCCTCGGAGCAGGCCTCGGCGACCACGGGTGCCGCCATGCGCGTGGACGGCGGCGTGGTGCGATCGGTTGTCTGAGTCGGTCCGGGACGCGTCAGCTTCCAGACCTGGTTCGGGACAGTTCTGGGATAAGGCATGATGGTGAGCCAGATGACTGGACCGAGTTATCAGGAGCAGGGCGACTGGCCGCGAGAATGTCGCCCGATCGTATTCCGGTCACGTTTGTCGCCTCATCCGTCCTGTCGCTGTATCGGCGTCCCTGGACTTCGTGTCAGTCCGTGTGCCCGAGCACCGGCTGATTCGCCGAGTCATTTCGGTGTGAGATGGAACAGGCCGCCAGGATCTGCGTCTTGCAGCATCCAGAGCGAGCCGTCCGGCGCCTCTTCGATATCGCGGACGCGTTTGCCGATACTCCAGCGCTGGACCGCGGTGGCGCCGCCCTTGCCGTCAAACGTGACGCGAACGATGGCCTCGCTGACGAGGCCGCTGAGCAAGGCGCTACCGTTCCAGTGCGGGAACAGGTTGCCTTTGTAGAACATGAGATTGCCCGGCGCGATCACCGGCGTCCAATAGATCACCGCCTTGGCGAGATCGGGTCGCGTATCCGGGCTGGGAATCGGCACGCCGTCATAGTTGATGCCATAGGAGACCAGCGGCCAACCGTAATTCTTGCCACGCTCGATCAGGTTCAGCCTGTCGCCGCCGCGCGGGCCATGCTCGAGTTCCCACAGCTGGCCATCGGGAGCAAAGGCGAGGCCATAAGGGGTGCGGTGGCCGGTGGTCCAGGTTTCCGCCGGCGTCAGGTTGGGCCCGGGGAACGTATAGGTGCTGACTACCGGCGCGGCCTTGGCTTTCTCGGTATCGGCTGCCGGATCGATCAGCGGAATGGTGCGGGCACCGACCTTTCCTGCCCACGGATTGCCCGGCGCGGGTTTGCCGTCCAGCGTCAGCCGCAGGATCTTGCCCACCGGTTGGTTGGGATCCTGCGCAGGAGTGAAGCGCTGGCGGTCGCCCAGCGTGAGGAACAGGTACTTGCCGTCCGGCGAGAACGCGATCTGGCCGCCGGGCTGACCGCCCTTGCCCGTGGGCATCTGCCGCCACAACACCTGGAAACCGTCCAGCCGGGGCTGCTTGCCATCCAGCACGAGCCGACCACGGCCCAGAGCTACGCCGCCGCCGTAGTCACCCGGTGCGACATACGTGAGATACACATTGTGGTCGATGGCGTAATGCGGCGAGAGGAAGACACCCAGCATGCCGTCCTGACCTTCGACATAGCTCGGCGGGACGCCACCGATCTCGGTCTTGGCGCCCTGCGGAGTCACCAGATCGACGCGGCCGACCTTCTCGGTCACGAGCATGCGGCCATCGGGCAAAAACGCGATGCGCCAAGGCAGATCGAAGCTCGCCACCTTCGTGACGGTGAAGGGAAGGTTGGGGTCGGACTTCTGTTCGCCCGCATTGGTTTGCGCATGGGCGGCGCTTGTCAGCAGAGCTGCAAGAAAGACCCCGGATGCCAGCTTCATCATCTGCATGTTTCCTTGCACCCGAATGAGTGACCCCGAACATCCTAGCGCTCCGAATGCCGTCCCGGTGTGATGATTCTTTTCAATTGCGTGCCCGAAGCGGCGGCTGATTCGCCGAATTATTCCGGTGTGAGGTGGCAGGCCGCCGGGTTCGGCATCTTCCAGCATCCAGAGCGAGCCGTCCGGCGCCTCTTCAATATCGCGGACGCGTTTGCCGATACTTCAAAACGCTGGACCGCGGTGGCGCCGCTTTCACACGATTGGCGGAAGAGTGCAAGGGCAAGAACGCACGACGGTATTGCCCCCGGATATCTTCCGGTGCTTCGAAAACGACGCCTTCTGGATCGTGGTTGATGCTATGTCCGGCATGGATCACGATTAGCGCGTCGGCGTGAGTGCGCACAGGCGGGGCATGCGCATGTTCCAGTGAACGTTGGTGCGCGAAGGCCTTTCGCGCGAAGGGCTCTTTCGGCGGCGTTGAACGGCCGCGAATCTCAATAGCTATTACATGCCGGCCGTGCGATGCGGCGCATGACAGGGAAAATCGAATGAACCGTGTGTATCGACTCATATGGAATCGGGCGCTGGCCGTCGTGCAGGTGACGTCCGAGCTGACGCGAACGAAAGGTTCGTCTTCGGGCGCATCCGCAACACGCGTCCTGCGCCGCCGTCCGCTTGCGCTGGCAATCGCCACCATGACGTTGGCTTGCGTGACCGCGCCGGCATGGAGTCAGACCTGTACGTCGAGCGACCCGTCGGGTTGCGGCGCGTCGGGTGGCATTGGCGGACGCCCCGGCCGCAGTCCGGATGGCGGCGCCGGCAACGGCACCGGCGGCGACGCGATCGTGTGGAATCCCAACACCAGCGAAAGCGCGGGAAGCACCGCCACCAACGGCACGGGTGGCAATGGCGCGGATGGGGTCTTTGACGTAGGTTCGGTCAATATCACTGCGACCGGTGGAGCGGGCGGCAGCGCAGGGGCGATCGGTTCGCCGGGCGTCGTTTCGTCCGTCACCGGTGGTACCGGCGGCGCCGGTCAGGCGGAGTCCGGATCAAGCATCGTAGGCGGCGGCGGTGGCGGTGGCGGGGCTGGCGTTTACATCAACGACGGCAATTCGTCCCCCATTGTGGGGACTACCACGACCATCGCCGGTGGCGCGGGCGGCAGGGGTGGTGATGCGACCGCCTCGGCTTCGAACGGCAATGCCACGAATGGCGACCCCGGCGGCGGTGGCGGCGGCGGCGCGGGTGCGGTCATTGCCGCGGGTGCGGGTGGCGTATCCCTCATCAACAACGGCAGGTTGCTTGGCGGCGCTGGCGGGGCCGGAGGCAATGGCGGGTATGCCGGCAGTGGCGGCGGTGGCGGCGATGGCCTGCTGGTACTTGGCGTCGGTGCTGCGATTACCAACAACAGCACCGGTACGATCATCGGCGGCCTGGGGGGCAACGCCGGGATTTACCAGGATGGCGGGAACCTGCCAGGCGGCTACGGCAGCGGCGGCGCGGGCGTCAACCTCGTGGGCGTGGGTTCGTCGCTGGAGAACGCGGGCACGATCATCGGCGGCAACGCCAACACTGCCTCCGCTATACCGAGCGCACAGGACGGTACGCCGGGTGTCGGCGTGCGCGGCTGGGGTGGAGTCACGGTTGTCACCGACGGCAGCATTGCCGGCGGCAGCAACGGCAGCATGCAGGCGGACTCGCTGCTGTTCTCCGGCGGCGGGAACCAGCTGGTGGTCCTGTCGGGTGCCTCGTTTACCGGCAACATCCAGAGCATCAGCGGCAGCACCGGCGGCGGCGACATCTTTACGCTGGCGGGCGACGTCAACGGTTCCCTCGATGCTGCACTGATCAATGGCTTTGCCAGCAACACCAAGACCGGCAACAGCAATTGGACGTTGACCGGCACAGGCAACGCAGGCACCGACTGGACCGTCCAGCAGGGCGTGTTGACCGGCAGCGCCAGCGCCTTCGAAGGCAACCTGACGTTCGCGAGCAATGGCATCGGAACGCCCGTGGTGGACTTCAACCAGGCTGCCGCGGGCAGCTTCGCCGGCTCGGTGAGCGGCACGGGTCAGGTCATCAAGGACGGCGCGGGCCCGCTCACGCTTTCGGGTGACCTGTCCACGTTCAGCGGGGCGTTCACCATCAATCAGGGTTCGGTGTTGCTGACGGGCAACGGGAACCTTCAAGGTGCTGAGGTTGCCGATGGCGGCGCACTCGATGTCAGCGGTACCAGTGGCGCGACGGCTACCGTCGCCGGCATTTCCGGCAACGGCACGGTGACGCTGGGCACGCATACGCTGGTGATCGACAACGCCGCGAACGACGATTTCAGCGGAGCGATCTCCGGCACGGGCGGCGTCACGCTCAATGGCGGCATTCAGACGTTCTCCGGTGCCAACGCCTATCTCGGGGCGACGACACTCAACGGCGGTACGCTCGTCGTCTCGGCGGATGCCAACCTGGGACAGAGTACCGCTGTGCTGGCTTTCAACGGGGGCACGCTGGAGAACGACGGTGTGTTTGTGACCACCCGCAACATCAGCCTGGTCGGCACCGGAACGTTGCAGACGGATGCCGACCTGACGGTGTCGGGCAATATCAGCGGCAACGGTACGTTGATCAAGACGGGTACGGGCACGCTGACACTCAGCGGAAGCAACAGTTACATCGGCGGCACGACAGTCAGTGCAGGCACCTTGCAGGGCGATACGAACAGCCTGCAGGGAGACATCACCGACAACGCCGCACTGGTATTCAACCAGGCCGCCAATGGCACTTATGTCGGCACAGTCTCTGGCAGCGGCACGTTGACCAAGACCGGCACCGGCACGCTAACACTGGCCGGAGGCAACAGTTACAGCGGCGGCACGACAATCAGCGCCGGCACGCTGCAAGGCGATGCGAACAGCCTGCAAGGCAACATCGTCAATGACGCCGCACTGGTGTTCAACCAGACCGGCAGCGGCATCTATGATGGCGTGATCTCCGGTACCGGTACGCTGACCACGAGCGGTTCCGGCACGCTGACCCTCAATGGCGTCAACACCGCCAACGGTCTTACCACGGTGGCATCCGGTTCCACGCTGCTCATCGGCGACAGCTCGCACAGCACGGCTACCGTGGGCGGCGATGTCAGCGTCAACGGAGGCACGCTTGGCGGTTATGGCACCGTGCAGGGCAGCGTCATGCTTGCCAATGGCGCCTCGCTCACGCCGGGCAGTGCGCTCGCCGCGGGCACGTTGACCGTCAACGGCGATCTCACCATTGGCGCCGGCTCGCTGCTGAACTTCGACTTCGGCTCGCCCGGCCCCAACTTCAGCACGCCCGGCCAGAGCGATCACGTCATGGTGAACGGCAATCTGTCGATCGGCAGTTCCACGCTCAACGTCAACAATCTCGGCAGCATGGGGCCGGGCTTGTACAACCTCTTTGAATGGGGCGGCTCGTTGAGCATCACCGGCGGCGGCTTTGCGCCGCCGAGCGGCATGACGTTGCAGATACTCACCGTCAGCAAGCAGATCAACCTGGTCGACACGCTTGGCGTCACACTGAACGAGTGGGATGCGAACGGATTGGCCAGCCCGACCCAGCTGGGCGGCGGCAGCGGTACGTGGTCGTTGTCTTCCAACACCTGGTCCGACACCACCGGCCAGTATGTCGGCCCGATGTCGCCACAGCCGGGTTTTGCGATCTTCGGTGGCGCATCCGGCACGGTCACCGTGGACGACACCAACGGCACGGTCGGCGCCACCGGCATGCAGTTCGTCAGTGACGGCTACCACCTGACGGGCGGCGCCATCGATCTGGTGGGGCAGGGCGGCGCAGCGCCGGTCCTTCGCGTGAGCAGCGGCGACACCGCCACCATCGACAACGTACTGGACGGCGTCAACGGCCTGAACAAGACCGATGGCGGAACGCTGGTGCTCAATGGCGTCAATGGCTACACGGGCACGACCGTACTGAGTGGCGGCACTCTGTCGGTGTCCTCCGATGCCAACCTCGGCGCGAGCACCAACCCGCTGGATTTCGAAGGCGGTACGCTGGAGGTCACCGGCACCACCTTCAACCAGACGGCGCGCAGCATGGTCTGGGGCAATCCAGGTGGCGGCTTTGATATCGACAATGCCGCCAATGTGTTCACGGTAGCGCAGGCATTGACGGGTAGCGGTGGCCTGGCGAAAAGCGGCGCAGGCGTGCTGTCGCTCACCGGTGCCGATACCTACGCCGGAGACACCACCATCAGCGCCGGTACCCTTTCCCTGTCGGGCAGCGGGAACATTTCCCATTCCGCGGACGTGAGTATCGCCACCGGCGCCACCTTCGATATCGGCAATACCCAGAGCGGTGCGTCCATCGTGTCGCTCGACGGCAGTGGCGTCGTCAGTCTCGGCAACCAGACGCTCACGCTGACCCAGGCCAGCGGCAACTTTGCCGGCACGATCTCTGGCGCCGGCAGGCTCACGCTCGCCAGCGGCAACGAAACGCTGTCCGGCTCCAATCTCTATACCGGCGCCACTGTGATCGATGGCGGCATGCTGGCGTTGTCGGGCGGCGGCGCACTGGCCCATTCGTCTGACGTCAATGTCGCCAGCGGCGCCATCTTCGATATCACGAGCACCAGCAACGGCGCGTCGATCGTTTCACTCGACGGCAACGGCACGGTGAGCCTCGGCGGCCAGGTGTTGACGCTGACGAATGCAGCCGGCAATTTCAGCGGCACCATCACCGGCAACGGTGGCATCACGCTGGCCGGCGGGGCCGAGACCCTCGGGGGCAGCAACACGTATCTTGGCGGCACCACGATCTCCGGTGGCACGCTGTCGGTGTCTAGCGATGCCAATCTGGGCGACTCGTCGGGCAGTCTCGCCTTCAACGGCGGCACGCTGGCGAACACGGCCTCGTTCAACACGGCGCGCAACATCACCTTGGCAGGCGGCGGCACGTTCGACACCGTCGGCAACCTCACTGTGTCGGGCAACATCGACGGATCGGGTGCACTGATCAAGGATGGCGCAGGTTATCTGGTACTTGCTGGCACCGGCACCTACGCTGGTGGCACCACGGTCAATCAAGGCACGTTGCAGATCGGCAACAACGGCACCACAGGCACCATCGCGGGCAACGTGACCATCGGCGTCCATGGCGTGCTCGCGTTTCTCCGTAGCGACGCGTTCGAATTCACGGGTGCGATTTCCGGCAGCGGTACGGTGGTGCAGGGTGCTGGTGCGCTCATCCTGGACGGCAACAGCAGCGGCTTCGCCGGCACCACCACGGTGCAGGCCGGCATGCTGGAAGTCGGCGATGCCGGCACGCCGTTGGCAACGCTTGGCGGCAACGTTACGGTAGCAAGCGGCGGTACCTTGCGTGGCCACGGCACGATCGGCGGCAACGTCACCAACGACGGCACCCTGTGGGCAGGCGGCTCGATCGGCACGTTGACGGTTCGGGGCAACTACACCCAGGCGTCCGACGGCGTGTTCGAAGTGGAAGCCACGCCCGCTGGCCAGGCCAGTCTGCTGAGCGTCGGCGGCACGGCCAACCTGGCAGGCACGGCGTTGGTGCTCGCTGATGCCGGCACCTGGATGTCGCGTACCAGCTATACCGTGCTCACCGCTGCGGGCGGTATCAACGGACAATTCGCCTCGGCAAGCAGCAGCCTGCCGTTCCTGACACCCATGCTGGCCTACGGCACGACTACGGTGACGCTGTCGCTGCAGCGCAATGACATCAACTTCAGCACCGTGGCGCAGACACCCAACCAGCGAGCAGTCGCGACAGCGGCAGACATGCTGGGTTTCGCCAACGCAGCCTACAGTGCGCTGGTGGTGCTGGACGCGCCCGCCGCACGTCGCGCCTTCGACCAGTTGAACGGCGAAATCCACGCTTCCACGCGCACGGCGATCCAGGACGACGATCGCTACGTGCGCGATGCGATCGGCCAACACCTCGCCGGGATGACCAACAACGCCAACGGGCTGAATGTCACCGACGATCATGGCGTCACCGCGTGGACCTCGGTGTGGGGCCATTGGGGCAGCCATGACGGTGACGGCAATGCATCCAGCTTCAGCGCGAATGGCAGCGGCATGCTGGTGGGCGCCGATCTGCCGGTGGGTGACGATGCGAGGTTGGGCGCGATCATCGGCTCCGGCCAGGGCACGACGCGCATCGCCACGCTGGGCTCGTCCTCGCATGTACTCGACCAGCACATCGGCATCTATGGCATGGCACAAACCGGCCCGCTGCAATGGCAGGGCGGTGCGATCTACGGCCTGCAACACGTCGACACGAACCGCTTCATCGGCTTCGGATCGTTCGCGGGAACGGCGCAAAGCGATTACCACGCCCATGCCGCGCAGGGTTATGTCGATGCGAGCTGGCCGATCGCGTTTGGCAACGCCATGCTGGCGCCGTTCGCGAACCTGGCCTATGACAACCTGCACACGCCGGCATTTGGCGAAAGCGGCACGCCGGCCGCGCTCGACGTGGCATCGCAGGACAGCGGCGTGGGTTACGCCACGCTGGGTCTGCGCGCCACCTTCGACCTGGGTGCGCCCAACCACGGTTTGCATGCGCACGCCAGCCTGGGTTGGCAGAGAGCGTGGGGCGACACGCTGCCCACCACTACCGAGCGCTTCGCCGGCGGCGGCGACAGCTTCGAGGTCGCCGGGCTGCCGGTGGCGCAGGATGCAGCGGCCATCAGCGGCGGCATCAGTTTCACGATCACGCCTACGGTATCGGCGGACGCCAGCTATCAGGGACAGTTCGGGCATCGTGCTTCTGACCAGGCCGCGCGCATCAGCCTCGACTGGAAGTTCTGAGGCTACGTCGTACCGTCCGATGAGATGTCGGGCGAGCGCGTAGGTTGAAATTTGGCGAGGACGTTCCCAACAGTCTTCCCGAAATCAGATGTTCACTAACGTCGCCTTGGAGTGAGACGAACGTCGAACCGAGTGCCCTTCCGATATGTGGCGGGAGGTGCTGCGGTTGTTTGCTGGTGCAGCTTGATCCCGCGCCGCTGCCATTGGGCAGGCTGCAACGTTTGAATTTTGGGCTCTACGCTGAACAGTCAGCTACTCAGCAACATGACGGCGGTCGGCCTGCGCTAATTAGTCGCGTTTTGTAGGCATGCCGTTCGCGTAACGGAGCGGTTGGCTATCAACGAAAGAGGGAGGACTAATTATGAAAACTTTTAAGCAAAGTATGCTGCTCGTTCTTTGCGTCCTGATGCTTGCTGCGTTGAACGGCTGTGTCGAAGATGCAAGGACGGGACTGATCTGTCCGCCAGGTAGTCATCCGGGTCCTCATGGACACCAGTGTTTCCCTGACTGATCAACTCCGGAGTTCTTTGCGCCGCCGCAGCCCACGCCGCGGCGGCGGACGCATCACTCTTACGCTGTTTGAAGCAAGGCCATGCGTGTTGGTCATACGCGGACTGGCGCAAACAGCATCATGAGATTCAGCAACAGCGGCCACCCCAACGGTTAGCCCGTGTTATCGCGAGTAGCGTGTTGTCCGGAGCGGCTCAGGGCCGTGGACCTGTTACTCGTTTGGCCGCAGTGCTTGCAGGCCAAGCCATTGAGACGTCCGGGCTCTCGATGGCCGATCTCTGTTCCGTACACCACATCACATGGCGCGAAAGCGGTGGCGGAATGCGTCGCTCACGCGAAGCGGCTCGGCAATGCCGTGCAGCCAGACCACCAGGCGGCCATCCCCGTCCGGCTTGACCTGCCGGATCGCCGACACGCGGACGATGGCGTTGCGATGGACCCTCCAGAAGACTTCAGGATCGAGCTTGGGTATCAGATCCTTCAGCGGCGTACGGATGTATGCGCTATCGGTGGCGGTGGCGACGCGGGTGTACTTTTCCTCGGACTGGAAAAGAATGACATCGCCGATGTGGATCATCCGGAGGGTGTCGCCGATGCTGGCGGTAATCCAGCTGATCGTCTCCACGGGCTTCAACCGGCCCGCGAGGCTGTCGATCAACGCCGTCAGATCGACCTGCGTGGCCGACTGACGACTGCGCAAGCGTGCCACCGTTTCAGTGAGGCGGTCGGCGCGGATCGGTTTGAGCAGGTAGTCGATGGCGCCGGCATCGAACGCCTTTATCGCGAATTCGTCGTGCGCGGTGATGAAGACGACCTGGGCGGGGCTTACGGCCTGCTGCGCCACCTCGAGGCCGCTGAGTCCCGGCATGCGGATGTCGAGGAAGACGACGTCCGGTTTCTTCGATGTCCATGCATCGAGCGCGGTGGCGCCATTGTCGCATTCCGCGATGACGACCAGTTCCGGCCACAGTCGTGCCAGCATGCCGCGCAGCTCCGTTCGCTGCGGTTCTTCGTCTTCGGCGACAAGGGCCGTGATGGGTGCGGTCATGGGGACGCGAGCGGAATGTGGATGCTTGCACTCACCCCGCCTCCGGTACGTGATGCGATCTCGAAGCGCGCACGCGCTCCGAAACGGTCGTGAAGCTGGGCGCGAACATTCGCGAGGCCCAGGCCGGGTGTGGTGCCGGGTTGCAAGCCTCGGCCATCGTCCTGGACGTGCACGCTCAGGAAGCCGTCCGCGGCGCCGGCGATGATCTCGATACTGCCGGGGCCGAGCTTCGGCTCGATGCCGTGGGTCATCGCGTTCTCCACCAGCGTCAGCAGGATCAATGGGGGGAAGGACATGGCCCGGATCTCGTCGCTCGCATCGACACGAACCTCGATGCGGCCAGCCGTGCGGACCTTCATGATCTCGAGATAGCCCAGGCAAAGATCGATCTGCCGACCGAGCGTGGCTTCTTCGATGCCCGTCGTGCGGATGCGTGGCAAGGCGATGCGCAGATAGGCCGCAAGCGCATCGATGGTTGTCGCCGCGCGCCCGGGTTCGCTGGCGATCAGCGACCGCACCGATGCCAACGTGTTGAAGAGGAAATGCGGTTCGACCTGCGCCTGCAGCAGGGCCAGCCGCATGTCGGCCGCATTCCGTTCCGCACGCAGGTTCTCGATCTGGCGGGCGGCTGCGAACTGGGCGATGCGCCGCCGCTCGCCGAGATAGTAGAGCGTTGCGTAACCGCCGCCAGCCAGGATCAGGGCAAACACAGATGCATTGACGGTGGAGCCGAGAAAATTTGAAACGGCCATGCCTAGCCAGTTGATTCGCATGTGGTGCCCGGCATAGGCCTGCATGAGATGGGCGTGATAGGCGCCCACCCAGTTCAGGGCGACGGCCCCGAGCCAGAGCCCCAGCAGGATCGCCAGGACCACCAGCACGCGTTCCAAGGTGACCGGAAAGCGCCGATATCGAATCAGCGTCGCGAGGAAGGGGCCAGTCGAGACCGTGATCAGCGATGCGGAGCAAGCCCGCAGTGCCAGTCCGGGCCAGTCGCCCCATGCCCCCGTGCCCGACGCATGCCAGAGGCCATACGTGCAACCGGCAACGACTGCCAGCGGCCACAGCACGATTCCCCGGCGCAGCAACCAGGGCCAGGTGAAGGTGCGGAAGCGTTGATAGAGCGCCCAACCATCCAGGTCCGACATCACGCTTTGCGGCACTCGGGCATGCAGGTCGTCGTTGGGAAAATCCATGCGTGACACGTTAGCAAAGCATGCGCCGGTGCGCACACGAACCATCCGCAGCAGGGCCGTTTCATCGCATCGTCGACCGGTTCCGTCGCATGTCCATCCCGCTGCGCTCGGGCGTGCCCTATATCTGCGGCACACACGACATCGGGAGTAACCATGCAGATCAAGATTCTGGCGAAGGCTGCCATAGCGTTCGCGATCCTCGTCGGACCAACGGCCATGCCGTACTGCCTGCACGCGCAAGCCGCTGCGCAGGACGCCACGCAAACCGAGCCATGGGTATCCACCGCGTGGCTGGCCAGTCACCTGCACGACCCCAACCTCGTGTTGCTGCAGGTTGGCGAAGCGTCGCAAGACAAGGCGATGCATATCCCCGGCGCGCGCTTCGTCCATCTTGACGACGTCGCCGCCACGTCGAGCAAGCTTTCGCTGGAATTGCCGACGGCACCGGCATTGCGCCAGCGACTGCAGGACCTGGGCATCTCCGACGGTTCCCGCGTCGTGGTGTACTTCGGCAACGACCAGGTCTCCGCGTCGACGCGAGTATGGTTCACGTTGCAATCGGCCGGACTGGGCGCGCGCGCCGACCTGCTCGACGGCGGCATGCCGAAGTGGCGCCGCGAAGGCCGGCCCGTTACTGACCGGGCCGTCGCAGTTACGCCAGGAACGTTGGCACCCTTCAATCTTCAGCCAACCGTCGTCGATGCGGCGTTTGTGCAGACACACGCCCGCAAACCAGGTTACGTGCTGATCGACGCGCGTGCCGCGATGTACTACGACGGCCTGGAAGAGAGCGGAGCAGATGGTCACCTCCGCCGCGGCCACATTCCGAGCGCGCACAGCCTGCCGTACACCGACATCACCAACGACGATCTCACCCTGAAGAAACCGGCCGAACTGCTGGCCTTGTTCCGCAAGGCCGGGGTGAAGACGGGCGATCGGGTGATTGCCTATTGCCACATCGGCCAGCAGGGAACGGCGGTGTTGTTCGCAGCGCGTGCCGCGGGGATCGATGCCGTGCTGTACGACGGCTCATTCGAAGATTGGACGATGCGTAATCTGCCGGTCGAGCGCTGACGATGCGCACACGCCGTCCTTATGCCGAACCTCACCTGACGGGCGTTTGCCTCGGCCTGCTGCTGCTTGCCTGCTTCGCACTGACGGGGCAGGGACTGGGCGCGTCCGGTGCATTCGCGAGCGTGGCCAGCGGTGTCGTCGGCACCGTCTCGCCGGAAGCGGCGGCACATAGTGCCTACTTCCTCAGCTACCTCCAGGACGGATCGCCGTGGACTGCCTGGATTGTCGTTGAAATCATCGGTGTGCTGATCGGCGCCACCGCGTCGGCGGCGCTGGCAGGGCGAACGCGACTGACGTCCGTCCACGCCATCCGTCCGTCCGCCGGCAAGCTGTTCGCCGGAGTCGCCGGCGGCACGTTGATGGGCATCGGGGCGGCGCTGGCACGCGGTTGCACGAGCGGCCTCGCATTGAGCGGCGGTGCGGTGCTGAGTGTCGGTGCCTGGATCTTCATGGCGGCATTGTTCCTGGCAGGTTTCCTCGCCGCACCACTCGTGCGCAGGCTCTGGCCATGAACGATCTGCTGGTCGCGGGAGGTATCGGCGTGGCATTCGGCTGTGCACTCGAATGCGCCGGTTTGGGCGATCCGCCGAAGCTCGCCGGCCAGTTCTATCTGCGGGATTTCACCGTACTCAAGGTCATGCTGAGCGCGATGCTGACCGCGATGCTCGGTGCCTTCTGGGGCGGCCGGCTGGGCGTGTTTGATTCCGCAGCGTTCTACGTGCCCGATACGTATCTGCTTCCGCAACTCCTCGGCGGACTGGTCTTCGGGCTCGGCTTCGTGCTGAGCGGCCTGTGCCCGGGCACCTCCTGCGTAGCGTTGGCCAGCGGCCGCGTCGAAGGTGCCGCGACGATGCTTGGGTTGTTCGCAGGCGTGCTGCTGGTCGGCATGGCCTTTCCCGCGATCGAACCTTTCTATCGCTCGACGCCGTATGGCCCGTTGACACTCCAACGCCTCACGGGCCTGCCTTACGGAGTCATGGTGGCGCTGGTCACGGTGGTCGCCGTTTCGGTGCTGACATGGATCGCAAAGCGGGAGGCAGGACCATGAAACTCGTGCGACAACTGGGCATCAGTGCGCTTGCATTGGGTTTGGGAGCGCCTTTCGCAGGCAGTCTCTTTCGCACGCAGCCGCGAGGGTTGGATCTGGATTCAATCGCGCGGGCGATCGATGAAGGCTCCGACCACGTCAGTGCGCGCCAGCTTGCGGAGTGGATACGCGATCGCCGGCCCGGGCTCCGCGTCATCGATGTGCGTTCGCCCGCTGAGTTTCGCGATGACCCGATCCCGACGGCGGAGAACGTGCCGATCGACCAGTTGGCGAAGTCGCACTTTGCGCCCGGCCAGACCATCGTCCTTTACTCGCAGGAAGGGGCGCATGCGGGCCAGGCCTGGGTGATGCTGCGCTCGCTCGGCGTGACCCAGGCGGTGTTCGTGCCGGGCGGCCTTGCCGACTGGCGCGACGAGGTTCTGTATCCACTGCTGCCGCCCAATGCCTCGCCCGCGGAGCGTTCACGGATCGAGGCATTGAGCCATTACTTCGGCGGCTCTCCCCGGATCGGGGCGGAGCAGGGCGGCAACGTTGCGAGTGCGACGCGGATCGGGCATGGCTCGCGGAGGCGCGGATGCTGACGCGTGCCATGGAATCCACCGATGCGGCCGACGCCTTCGACTTCGCCGCGCTTCGCGCCAGCGAATTCGCACGCCTGGATGCTGCCGGCATCGCCTATCTCGATTACGCGGCGAGCGCGCTGTACGGTGCCTCGCAGGCACGAGCGCATGGCGAGCGGCTGGCGCAGGGGATTTTCGGCAATCCCCATTCGGAGCATCTCGCATCACGCAACAGCGCCGCCGCGCAAGCGGCCGCCCGTGCCGCGACACTGGCCTTCTTCGATGCCGATCCGGACATCTACGACGTCTGCTTTACCGCCAATGCGACGGCAGCCATCAAGCTCGTCGCCGAGAGCTATCCGTTTTCGCTGCGCCGCGGGCTCATTCTCTCGGCCGACAACCACAATTCCGTCACCGGCATGCGGGAGTTTGCCAGGCGCACACAGGCAACCGTCAGCGTGTTGCCGCTGGATGCGCAACTCCGACTCGACCACGGATCCGCGAACCTGCGAGCGAGCATCGAACGACAAGGCAGGAGCTTGTTCGCATTCCCGCAGCAGTCCAACTTTTCCGGCGTGCTCCACGACCTGTCGCTCGTCGAAGAGGCCCAGGCACTCGGATGCGATGTTCTGGTCGACGCGGCGGCGGCCGGGCCGTCCGGCGCACTCAGCCTGAGGGAGCACTCCGCGGACTTCGTCGTGTGTTCGTTCTACAAGCTATTCGGCCTGCCGACCGGTGTCGGCGCGTTGATAGCGAAAAGGTCGGCTCTGGGTCGCCTTCGGAGGCCGTGGTTCTCGGGTGGAACGGTGGAGTTCGTGTCCATTGCGCACGGGCGGCACGCTCTCAAGCCGGGATACGGGGGATTCGAGGACGGAACTCCCAACTTCCTCGACCTCGCCGCCATCGAGTCCGGATTCGCCTTTCTCGCCAGCATGCCGCGCCCGTGCCTGCGCGCCCATATTCAGTCCCTCGTGCGACATTTCCTGGCACTGGCAGCGACGCTACGGCACAGCAATGGCGCGCCGCTGGTGCGTCTGTATGGCCCTCCGGATATGGAGCAGCGGGGCGGCATCGTCGCCTTCAACGTATTGCAGAACGACGGCAGCGTGCTGCGCTACGAGCACGTCGAACAGCTGGCGCAAGAACACGGCGTCGCCATTCGGGGCGGCTGCTTCTGCAATCCCGGGACGGCCGAGAAAGCATTCGGACTCGATGCCATAGGCGTGGAGCACTGCTTCGACAAACTCGAAGGCAACTTCAGCATTGACGCGTTCCGGCGCTGTACGGGACGTGCTGCCACCGTGGGTGCGTTGCGCCTATCCGTTGGCGCACCCACGACGTACGAAGACATCGCGCGTGCCGTGGCATTGATTGCTGCCTGCAGCGAGTAGACCCGGCGTGGCGGACGCGCATGTTGCGGATCAGGACACCAAGCTGCGCATGCACAAGACCGGAGCCATCCACGGCGTCTCTGAAGCCATCCACGGATGACCAACCGTTGCGCCAAACGAATCAATCACGCCAACCGAAGGAACCACGTGAAGATCATCCTGCGTCTCGCTCTTCCACTGTTGCTGCTCAGTACAAGCGCCAATGCTATCGTGACACGCCACGAGCAGCCCGATGCGCGTTACCGCGTCGACCCGCGAACCATGCCCGCGCTGGTCGATCTGCCCGACGAAGGTCACGGCACGCTGATTGCCCCACGCTGGGTGATTACTGCGGCCCATGCGGTGCACATGATGCAAATCATGCCTGAAGAGCATTTCGTGACCGTGAACGGAAGGCGACGGGCAGTGAGCCGCATCGTTGTTTACCCTGATTACCCCGCTGCGCGAATCGCCTGGCAGCAGATGTTCAAGCAGGTCAAAACGGCGAAACCCGACATCTTTGTGCACCAGTACATGGCGGCGATGGCCAGCATGCACGACATTGCCCTGCTGGAACTCACCGAGCCCGTGACCGACGTTGCGCCGATGCCGATCGATCGCGGCAACGCCAAGCCCGGCATGCTGAGCACGGTTTACGGCGCGGGCGCCACCGGCACCGAGCTAACTGGTGCGCCGGATAGTGAAAGTCATCGCACTCAACTGCGGCGCGCACAGAATCGCCTGACCCAGACTGATGGGCCCTGGCTGCGTTACGTATTCGACTGCAGTGCCGGCGCCCCGGCCCTCAGCGGCGCCACAGCGGGCGGCGACAGCGGCGGCCCAGTCACCGTCCTCGTGGCTGGTCACACCTACCTGGCCGGCGTCACTCACGGCCTGGATGGGACAGCCAGCGAAGTGGAGCGCGTCGTGCGGCAAATGCAGGATGGTTCATTCCGCATGGGCGTATGCGGGCAGCGCTTTGCGGCGGCGCGGGTGGGCTTTTATGCAGGGTGGATTGATCAAACCATGACCGCACATTGAATCCAGGGCGACTCACCCGTGTTGTCGTAAGCGGAACATCTACCGCATAGCTAGCGTCGAGATCCGCGTGGCGTGGACGTCGGTAGCCACCGGATTGTGCCGTTTCTCGTCGCGGCGGAGGCAACGCTTCGCGCAAACCCGCCCTGCGCCGTGATACTCGACCTGCGTGGCGATGGCGATGGCGGTGGCGAATACATCGACACCTGGCATTTCGCACATGCGCTGTCGGACTTGCTCGCGCCAGGCGGTCGCATCTTCGTACTCACCAACGCGCAAGCCTTTTCCGCCGCCATCACGGCTGCCGCATTCGTCAAAGACGCCGGCGGCGATCGGGTCACGATCATTGGCGAGTCGGTCGGCTACCGCCTGTCCTTTTTCTCCGAGGGCAACAAAGCCAGCCTGCCTAATCCAAAAGTATGCGCCTACCCGCAAACCGCGAGACACGACTGTCAACGCTCCTGCGACAACTGGCACGAATGCTCTTGGCCCAACAGGTTCTATCCAGTCACGGTGAAGAGTCTGCAGCTCGATATCGTCGTACCGCTCAGGTACGAAGATTGGAACACGCCACGACACAGCCCTAGGGACTGGGCGCCAGCCAGCCATGCACCTGGGCCGAAGAATATGGGTTCGCGGCCGGAGCCCTTGCGTGAGGCATGAGGGCAGGGCGATCAGGGACTGTTATCGGGGGCTAGAGCAGGACCGCGTTCGACCCATGACGGAGACCGGTTACCCAAGAACAGAACCGTGTCAAAAGGGGTTTGCTCGAGGACATGAGGTGCAGGCGCTCGATTGGTCACATGTCGCGCCGGGTCACAAGATGACTCGAAGAGTGCTCCCGGTCGATAGCAATTACTTGCGGCCTCGCTGAGCCGCCATATGTGCCGTAGGTCTCACTTTTGTTGACGGTGGCACGGTCATTGCTGTGCTTCGCGACTACATGTCTTTGGGATGCATGTGCGATCTGTTCACTTTGTCTCGGACCTTCCCAGGTCCGGGGCCACGCTGCTGTCAGCGATCTTGAGCCAGAACCCGCGATTCCATGGGGGGATGGGCGGCCCAATCGGGAGTGCTTTCAACTATTCGGTCTTCATCTCCGATGAGCAGCGCCGTCGGATGCTCAAGGGTCTGTTCGACAACTACTACGGCCCCGAATACGGCGCCGAGGTAGTGTTCGACACCAAGCGTGGTGCACCAAGATGCGCCATCTGAAAGAGCTGTTCCAGCACGGCAGGGGCATCGCCTGCGTACGGCACGTGTCATGGATCATCGACAGCATCGAACGGCTGATCCGCAAGGACGCCTTCAAGCCTTCGTCCATCTTCAACTATGTGCCTGGCGGAACCGTGTATTCGCGCGTCGAAGGGTTGGCCAACGGCGAAGGCATGGTTGGCTGCGCGTACAACGGTTTGAAAGAGGCTTTCTACGGCGATGAAGCCTCCAAGCTGATGTTGCTGCGTTACGAAACGCCGACGAGCGATCCGGCACGCGCGATTGCCTCAATCTATGACTTCATCGGCGAGCCCGCCTGCAAGCACGGCTTCGACGACATCAGCTATCACGCCGATGAATTCGACCTGCGCGCCGGGATTGCATGCCGCGCGCAAAGAAATCGCTGTACGCGAGCGCACCAGCGTGTTGCCGCCGGATGTGTTTCGTCGTTTCGAAAGCGATGCCTTCTGGCTCGATCTCGCGCTGAATCCGCGCCAGGTGCGGGTGGTTTGAAGCGCGCACGTACGTGCAATTGACGACTTTTTCAGATCGATGGCCGCTTGCCCGCTGCACTGGGATGCACAAGGCAATCGGCTAACCAAGATGCATAAATCAAACGAATAAAAATCAACAGGGGACACATCGTGAATCGCATTTACCACCTTGTTTTCAACCGCACACTCTGCGTCATGCAAGTTGCGTCGGAGTTGGCAAACGCGCCGCAAGGCGGCGTGGTCAACGGTGCGAGCGTGTCTTCGAAACGGGAGTTGAAGTCGCGCCTGTTGGCGATCGCGATGAGTGCAGCCTTGGCGGCGATCACGACGCCGGCGATGGCGCAGACTTGCGTGCCCAGCACGACCGCGGTTTGCGGTGCGAATGGCGGGGACGGTGGTGCTGGTACTGCCAGCGGTCAATCGGGTGCAGGCGGTGCCGGGGCTGTCACATCCGGTGCCTACGCCAACGGTGGCGGCGCAGGTGGTTCGGGCGGTAGCGTGGGTTCAGCGGGCCAGGGTGCCAACAACACCGGTGGAGCCGGTAGCGCAGGACCCGGGGGGGCAGGTGTTGGCGGCGGATTGGGCACGCTGGGCAATGGTGGGGGCGGCGGTGGCGGTGGCGACCTTACTGGTCCAACTTACGGCGGCGGTGGCGGTGGTGGCGGCGGTGGCGTGGGCCAGTCCGTCAGCGGTACATCCTTCACCAATCCGGGCAGCATCGTGGGCGGCAGGGGGGGCAATGGCGGCCTCTCTGGCTCGCCGGGCTATGGCGGTGGCGGTGGTGGTGGTGGCGCGGGCGTGTATGCCGGCACGGGCAGTACGGTCACCAATGGCGCCGGTGCAACGATCACTGGCGGCGCCGGCGGCAACAGCACAGGCGGAATCGCTGGCGGGGGTGGTGTTGGCGTAGCGTTGGTCGGTTCAACACTGACCAATAACGGGAGCATCGTCGGTGGCAATGGTGGCGCAGCCGGTACCAGCTATCTGGGCGGTGCGGGTGGTGTCGGCGTTGTGGCGACGGGCGGTTCCACCATCATCAACAATGGCAGCATCGCCGGCGGTGTTGGTTTTTCCGGCGCGCAGGCCGACGCGATCGATCTGAGCGGCGGCGGCAACACGCTGGTGCTGGAATCGGGTTCGAGCATTACCGGCAATGTGGTCAGCAGCAGCGGTACCACCAATGGCGGCGACACGCTCGATTTGGATGGCAGCGCCAACGCGACGCTCTCTGGTTCGATCGGCGATTACGGTAGCGGTGCGCAGTACCAGGGTTTCAACCATTACGAAAAGACCGGCTCGGGAACCTGGACGCTCGATAGTGTCGGGAACGTCACCACCGTCGGGGCGTGGTCGGTTCAAGGCGGCGAACTGGATCTAGACGGCTTCGGCAGTGCCTTCACGGGCGGCTTCCAAATGTCCTCCGGTACCGTTTTGACGGTCGGCGCGGGCAGCGGTGGCGTCTTCGTGGCCGGTACCTCGGGCGCCAACGGCTCGCACGGCAGCAATGGCACCTACAGTGGTTTCAGCGGCACGTCCGGCCAGTTTGGCGTGTCCGGTGCGGCGGCGGTCAGCGGCTATAGCTTCACGCTGACCAACAACAGCAGCTCGATCCTCGGTGGCGTAGGTGGCATCGGCGGCGCCGGCGGCAATGGGGCCAGTGGCGGCTCGGGTGGCTATACGAATTATCACGGGGGCGCCGGCGGCGAGGGCGGTGCCGGCGGTGCGGGTGGATATGCGGTGTCGGGCACCGGCTTTACGCTCACCAACCGGGGCCGTTTGTCCGGCGGTGCCGGCAGCCTGGGCGGTGCCGGCGGGAGTGCTGGCGACGGCGGTACCGACTCGACCGGAAATGGCGGCGGCACCTACGCCGGTGCGCTCGGCGGTCAGGGCGGCGCCGGCGGCGCCGCGGTATCCGGCAGCCAATTCACGTTGACCAACAGCGACAACGCGAGGATCTACGGCGGCTACGGCGGAGTCGGTGGCGCTGGCGGCGTGGGCGGCAATGGCGGCTACGGCGGCAATCACGGCGGCGCCGGCAGTGCCGGTGGCGCGGGTGGCATGGGCGGCTATGGCGCCTCGGGCGTGCAGGGTGGTGACTTCACCGCTACCAACTCCGCGTTCATCCAGGGCGGTACCGGCGGTAATGGTGGCATGGGCGGCAACGGTGGATTCGGCGGATCGTCGTCCAGCGACGACACGTCCACGCTGGGTTCCACCGGGCCGGGTGGCGCAGGCGGTGCCGGTGGCGGCGGCGGTTCGGCGGTCAGCGGTTACGCCGCCACGGTGACCAACAGTGCCGGAGGAATACTCCAAGGCGGCGGCGGCGGCTCAGGTGGCACGGGTGGCGCCGGGAATTTTGGTGGTATGGCGAGCACCGGGACCGTGGGTGTCAGCGGCAGCTACGGCGGCGCCGGCGGCGGCGGCGGGAATGGCGGCGCAGCCGTCATCGGCAGCACGATTTCGCTTGCCAACCAGGGCACCATCACCGGCGGCTTGGGTGGTTACGGCGGCGCCGGCGGCATCGGCGGGATGGGGTCTGAGTCGGCCAACGGAGGGACAGCGGTGGCTGGAGCTGGCGGCGCCGGTGGCACGGGCGGTGCGGGCGGTGCGGGTGGCAACGGCGGTGCGGCGATCGTGGGCGCGGGAGTGACTCTAACCAATGGCGGGGCCCTGCAGGGCGGCTTGGGTGGTCAAGGCGGGTTGGGCGGCACCGGTGGCGCGGGTGGTTATTCGTATCGGCACGCCGGCGGCAACGGCGGGGCCGGCGGTGCCGGCGGCGCGGGCGGCGCCGGCGGTACGGGCGTCGTCCTCATCGGCGCAAGCTCGTTCACCAACACGGGTCTCGGCACTACCGTCACCGGCGGCAACGGCGGTGCCGGCGGCAACGGCGGTGCGGGCGGTGGTGGTGGCTATTCCTTCAGCGCATCCAATGGCTTGGCCGGAGCGCAAGGGGTTGGCGGCGCGGGCGGAGTGGGGGGCGCCGGCATTAGCGCCGGAACGGGCGACACGATTACCAACGATGCCGACGCCTCGATCCTTGGCGGCAATGGCGGTATTGGCGGTACGGGCGCCATCGCCGGCAATGGCGGCAACGGTGGCGTGGGCGTGTCCGGCACCGGCTTCACGTTGACCAATGCCGGTTCGGTGCACGGTGGCAATGGCGGAGGCGCAGGTGCGTATGGCGGCGTAGGCGTCGTCTCGACCGGCGGCTCGACCGTCATCAACAGCGGCCATATCGCCGGTGGCTCGGGCGCAAGCGGCGCTCAGGCGGATGCGGTGGATCTGAGCGGCGGCGGAAATACGCTGATCGTGGAAGCGGGCTATGTGTTCACCGGCAATGTGGTGAGCACGAGCGGCACCACGAATGGCGGCGACGTCTTCGTGCTTGGCGGCAGCGCCAACGCAACCTTCAATCTGGGTGCAATGGGTGTGGTAGGCAGCGGCGCAGCGATTCAGGGCTTCGCGAATCTTGGCAAGAGCGGCAGCAGCACGTGGACGTTGAGCGGCACCGGCAACGCGAACCAGTCGTGGACGATCACCGACGGCACGCTGGTTGGTAACACCGCCAGCATCGTCGGCAACGTGACGTTCTCGCCGGTAGGTGGCGGCAGCGCCAACCTCACGCTCGACCAGTCGACCAGCGGCATCTACAACGGTGCGATCAGCGGCTCGGGCAACCTCGCGAAAATCGGCAGCGGCACGCTGATTCTTGATGGTGCAAACACTTACACCGGCGGCACGGCCGTACAAGCAGGTACGTTGGAAGTAGGCGACAGCGCGCACAGCGGTGCATCCATTGCAGGCAGCGTAACGGTAGACGCAGGCGGTACCCTGCGCGGTCACGGCGCAATCGATGGCAATGTCACGAGCGACGGCACGGTATGGCCGGGTGGTTCGGTGGGCGTGTTGACCATCAACGGCAACTACACGCAGAACGGCGATGCATCGATGCAGATCGATATCACGCCGACGCAAGCCTCCGAGTTGGTAGTGAACGGCAACGCCATGCTTGCCGGCACGCTGAGCCTGGTTTACGCGCCAGGTACCTACACCGGTGCGACGTATACGTTGTTGCGGGCCGACGCAGTGAGCGGAACCTTCGCGACGACAAACGCGACGGGCTCGGTGCCCACGGGTCTTGACGCAAAGGTGTCGTACGGCGCAACGGCGGTCGCGCTGACGCTGGCGGCACCGGGAACACCGATAGCGCCGCCGACCGTTGTCCAGCCGCACGACGGCGACGTATACGCGAACCTGATACGTAGCGTCGATCTGGTCGGACAACAATCGTTGGTCACCGTGATGGGGGCAACGTTGCGTCCGGCCGACACCTCATGCGGTACGGCAAACGGGGCGCACACCAACGCCGTCACCTCCTCGTGCAACAGTGGCTTGTGGATGCAATACAGCGGCGGCACCGATTCGCTCTCGGGCAGCAACGGTCTGAACAGCACAACGTTCGGCCTGCAGGGTGGTTGGGATCACGCCGTGGCTGACGTGGTGCATATTGGTGTGGAAGCGGGCTACGACCGCATCAATGGCAACGATCACGACGGTGGCAACGGCAGCATCGACCATGTGCATGGCGGCTTGTACGTGTTCGGCGATGCGGGCCCCGTCGTGCTTTCGGGCGTGCTCGACGCAGCGCACAGCAGCTATGGGGTGAATCGCGCAACAGGTATCGGTCACGCGATTGCCGATCCGGATGGCAGCATCACATCGGCTGCGCTGCAGGCCGCATGGCCGCTGACGGCCGCGCAGTGGCAAGTCACGCCGGTCGTGGGTGCGCTTTATCAGCACCAGACCATGAATGCCTTTGGTGAAACCGTGCCGAGCAACAACCCGCTCGCTTACGTCTTCGCGGTCAACGGCGCACGCACCACGTACAACACCATGCAGCCGTATGCGCAGGTCTCCTTCACGCATGCATTCGTCGCACAAGGTGTCAGCTACGTGCCGCAGCTCGACGTCGGCTATCGCTACAACTCACGCAGCGACAATACGCCGGTGGTGCAGGAAACCTCGCAAGACGGCACCGTGTTCGCAATGCCCGCCGACAACCTGGGCCGCGGCATGGCCACGGTGGGCGCACGCATCACCGCGAAGGCGGCTGCATCGTGGGGTCTGTACCTGGATTACCAGGGGCAGTTCTCCAATCACCTGAGCGACAACGCGTTGAGTGTTGGCTTCACCAAGCAATTCTAGGCAACACGCGGGACATCGATTGGAGGCCCCTCAATGCCCTCTGAAACGTCTTTGTTGATTTGAGCCAATGTGAAGCAGTGCTTCCCTGGTTAGTAACGGTAATCGGGGCGGGGCCGCCATCTGCTTTCAACCCTGAGGGACCCCGATGTCTTGATCTGGCTGCCATAAAGCCGACGCTCGGAACGTTACCCAAGCTCGGCATACGCAGCTTGGGTTCGGAGCGACAGGGGAGCTACATGCGATTTGCGCCCGTAAGGTCATCCGCTTGCAAATCACCCAAGCGCACCTTACAGTGAACCAAATGGTTCACTATCAAGCCCGCCTCGACGCAACGTTCGCCGCGCTCTCCGATGTCACCCGGCGCGGCGTGCTGGAGCAGCTCGGGCGTGCAGATGCCTCAGTCACCGACCTCGCCCAACGGTTTCGCATGACCCTCACGGGCATGAAGAAGCATGTCAGCATCCTGGAGCAGGCGGGACTCGTGACCACGGAGAAGGTCGGGCGCGTACGAACCTGCAAGCTCGGACTGCGCCGGCTGGAAGAAGAGACCGCCTGGATCGAGCGGCACCGCGAACTCTGGAGCGCGCGCTTCGACGCGCTGGACGAGCTTGTCGACCACTTGAAACGCGAGGAGAAGGCAAATGCCAGAAGCAAAAGAAGGTAGTTCCGCCGCCATGAACCGCACCACTGTGGAGCGCAAGTCCAACCGCGAACTGGTCGTGACGCGAACGTTCGATGCCCCCGCGCGCATCGTCTTCGAAGCGTGGAGCAAACCCGAATTGTTCAAGCAGTGGTGGGTTCCGAAGTCGGTGGGCATGTCGCTGGTCTCGTGCGACATGGATATTCGCACCGGGGGTACGTATCGCCTCGTGTTCAGCCATCCGGACTTCGATCAACCGATGGCGTTCTTCGGCACGTACAAAGAAGTAACGCCGCACAAGCGTCTCGTATGGACGAACGAAGACAGCGACCAGGGTGCCGTGACCACGGTAACGTTCGAAGAAAACGCCGGCAAGACGCTGCTCACCTTTCACGAAATCTACCCCACGGAAGCGGCCCTCGACGAAGCCCTCGCCGGCTCGGCGGAAGGCCTGCCCGAACAGTTCGCGCAGTTGGATGAGTTGCTCGCTGGCAGATCGTGACCACGCCGCAGTCGCCGGTGTATGGAAGGGATGGCGATAAAAACGCACGATCACCACGGCGCTGACCCGTTCGGCGCCATGTGAGGACGATATGCTCAGACGCGATTTCCTGAAGACTGCCATGGCGACCGCAGTACTGACTGCGGTCTTTCCCATTCAAGCCAGGAAGACTCCCACCATGTCGAACGAGCATTTTGCCGACGTCGATGGCCAGCATCTCTTCTACAGCGTGCATGGCGCCGGCAAGCCGCTCATTCTTCTCCACGGCGGCATCGACCCGGACAGCTTCGGGAGCAATCTGGCCGTACTGGCCAAGGGTCGGCAGGTGATCGCCCCCCATCTCCAGGCACACGGGCGCACGCCAGACACCGCCAGGCCACTGCGCAGTGAAACGATGGGTGACGACATTGCCGCCCTGATCGGCCATCTGAACCTCGGCAAGGCCGACGTCATGGGCTACTCGCTGGGCTCCAGCGTCGCACTGCAGACCGCTATCCGCCATCCGGACGTGGTCGACCGGCTCGTGCTCGTGTCCACGGCGATGAAGCAGGACGGCTTTTATCCGGAAGGGGTGGAGGCCTTCAAACAGCTGGAGGCGAACGCCGCCACGCTCGGCCCTGGCGTCAAGGCATCCCCGTTAGGGAAAGCCTATCCCGATGTCGATTGGACCAACCTCTTCAGGAAGGTCGGCGACATGACCAAACGTCCCTTCGACTGGAGCGCCGAGGTCGCCAAGCTTCAGGCACGCACACTGCTGGTCTATGCCGACGCAGACGCCATCCGGCCCGAACACATGGTGGAGTTCTGGAAGGCGCTGGGAGGCGGCCAGCGCGATGCCGGGATCGATGGCTCCCTGCGACCCGCAAACCAGCTCGCCATCGTGCCGAACACCACCCACTACACGATCCCCGTCGATCCGATGCTGCCGGAGATCGTCCAACGCTTCCTTGGATCTGCAATGAAGGCAGTAGGTTAGGAGAGCGCATCAATGCGATCCATCGCGATCGTTTCATTCTGGTTCCGGTATCGAGCCAGCTTCTCCCGATGAAACTCCCCTCCTGGATCGAAGGATGTCGCCATGACCCAACTTGCCCAGATACGGTTGTGGAAGCAAAAGGGCATTGTCCAATTGGGCGTCGGTGCCAACTAAACAATTTCCGATCCTCGACGCGGCAGGCTACGGAGCCTTGACCTTCGACCCGCCGAGTCTGGCCACCAACATGCCGAGTTCCTTCATGGCCCGGTCCAGTCGCTGATCCCACACCAGGCCGCAACTGAGCCTCACGTAATCGACGTAGTCGCCACGGCTGGAAAACAGCACGCCAGGCGAGATACGGATCCCCTTCGACAAGGCTGCCTCGAACAGCGCACGGCTGTCGCTGCGCTCGGGCAACTGCACCCACAACGACATGCCTCCTTGTGGCTCGCATACACGCGTATCGGCAGGCCAGAAACGCGCGATCGCTTCCAGCAGGCGCTGCCCGTTGTCTGCCAGCGTTCGGCGAAGGCGGCGAAGATGCCGCTCCAGATCGTGGCGCTGCAGGTAGTCCGACATGGCCAGCTGGGTAAGGCTGGTGCCTCCCATGGTGGAGAAGAACTTGGCACGCACCAAAGCGTCTGTCCACGGGTTGCCCGCCAGCCAGCCGAGGCGCAGACCAGGCGCCAGCATCTTGGAAAACGAGCCGCAGCTGATCACGATGCCGTGGGTGTCCCACCGGCGAAGCGGCGAGGGGCGTTGCCCGGACCAGGCCAGCTCGCCATAGATATCGTCCTCGATGATGATGACGCCGTGCCGGGCGCAACGGCTCACCAAGGCTTGCTTGTCGGCGTCGCTCGTCAGGCTGCCCAGTGGGTTGTTGAAGTTCGGCACCAGAACGGCCGCGCGCACCGCGTTCTGCTGCAGCAGGTGGTCCAGACGAGCTACATCGATGCCACGACCCGGCAGGTTCGGAATTTCCAGCACCTTCAGATGCAATGCGGCGACGGTCTGAAGGATGCCGTGGTAAGTCGGTGTTTCCACCAGCACCACGTCGCCCGGAGAAGTGGTCACGCGCAACGCCAGGTTGATGGCCTCCATCGCACCGGCGGTGATCACGATTTCCTCGGGCGATACCGGCGCACCTACCTGGGCATAACGCTGGGCGATCAGGCGTCGCAACGCCAAGTGGCCTTGCGCCGGCGCGTAATCGAACACCGCCGCGGGCGCACGGCGCAGGCAGCGCGACACCGATGCTTTCAGCGCGGCTTGCGGCAGCAGATCGAAGGCTGGTGTCGCACTGTGCAGCGGTAGCAGGGCGCCATGCGCACCTGCTTCCGTGGCATCGAGCAACGCGGGGTTCTTGATTTCGCCCGGTGCGCGGTTCCTTGCGGGCCGCGGTGCCGGCGGCAGTGTCGTCGATGCACGGACGAAATACCCCGAGCGCGGCCGTGCAACAACGAGGCCTTCGCGCTCCAGTTGCAGGTACGCCTGGACCGCCGTGGCGACACCGACACCGTGTCCCTGCGCCAGGTGCCGAATCGACGGCAAGCGCTCGCCTGCCCGCAGCGTGCCGTGAGCGATTTGCGTGCGCAGAGCCGTCGCAACGCGTTCATAGAGAAGCAAGGGGACACCCCATCTGTACTTGTCTATTTCGATTCTATCTGAATCTGTATCTGTCGCATCGAAGGTCCTACGCTGCCTTTCATCGCTCCGGAAGATCCAGCCGACCATGGTTCCCTCATCCCGGTCCAACGAAACGCGCGGTGTCGTCCTGCAACTGGTGTTCGCCGAGTGCCTGATCGGCTCGGTGGGCGTGTTCGTGCATGAAAGCCACCAGGACGCGGTTACCGCAGTGTTCTACCGCTGTCTGTTTGGCGGCTTGTTTTTGCTCGGCTGGGGGCTGGCCAAGGGCTATCTGCGGGGACTGTGGCGCGAGCGTGCGCTGCTCCGTGGCGCGGTGCTGAGCGGGGTGCTGCTGGTACTCAACTGGGTGGCATTCTTCGGCGGCATGGCGCGCTCGTCGATCGGTGTCGCCACATTGATCTATCAGTGCTACCCGTTCGTGATGCTGGTCCTCGCCGCGTTGATGCAGGGCGAACGTACGCCGCCCGCCGATCTGGCGTGGACCGCACTTGCCTTCGTCGGAGTGGTCTGCGCCAGTGACCCTCTCCATCTGTTCCGCGATGCCGAATCGTCCTATCTCGTCGGTGTCGGATTGGCGTTCCTCGCAGCGCTGTTATGTGGTGCATCGCTGTTGATGTCGCGCCAAGTCGGCAAGGAACGTCCGTTCGCACTGGTCATGATCCAGTGCTGGGTCGGCGTTGCCATGCTCGCCGGATTCAGCAGCCGCAGCGTGTTCCACATGGGGCTTCACTGGATGTGGTTGCTGGGCCTTGGGGTGATCCATAGCGGCATCGTATATGTGCTGTTCTATTCCACTTACCCACGCCTGCCGGTGGCGACCATCGCCGTTGTGTCGTTTATCTATCCGTTGGTGGCGCTGCTGCTGGACTATCTGCTGTACGGGCATCGTCTTGCAGTGGTCCAGGTGACGGGTGTCCTGCTGATCGTGCTGGGCACGCTGGGCGTGAACCTCAAGTGGCGGCCTGGCTTCGCATGGAAAGCGACATGACCGGATCGTGGCCGCACCTGTCTGCGCGCTTTCAAATATCAACACTGCAAGAGAGCTATCTGATGATTCATCGCATGCTTGGCTTCGCCACCACCCTGTCGCTGTTGCTGTCCGCAACCAACGCGATGGCGGAGACGTTACCCATGGATATTCCGCAGCTCGACCGGAACCAGGAAATCACCATGGCACTCAGCGCAGCACCGCAGGAGTTGCAGGCGGACGCCGGTGTCTATGTACTGGAGCATTCCGGATTCGTCCTGGTCCGAGCCAGCCACAACGGGTTCAACTGCCTCGTCGAACGCGATACTCACGTGACCGCGCCGGTCTGCTATGACGCCGAGGGTTCGCGCACCACGCTCCAGGCAAGCCTCGAACGCGCGCGAATCATGGCGAGCGGCACGGCCGGCCCGGATGTCGATCGCATGATCGACGCCGAATATCACGCCGGACGTTTGCGGCCACCCGCAAAGCCCGGTATCGCCTATATGCTCTCCCGCGACTTCGTGCGGCTGGACCCGAAAACGGGGAGGGCGACGGTGCTGTATCCACCTCACGTGATGGTGTATGCGCCGTTCTTGCGAAACGAAGACATCGGCGTCCCGAAGCAGTTCGTTCGCAGCACCACCCACGTATGGGTGGAGGCTTCCGGCAAACCGGACGCGTGCCTCGTCTTTGCGAGTGCCCACTAAGCCTCCTTGAGCACGGATGAACGGCGCAACCTGATCCAGCAGCGGGGCCGGCTGCTCGATCAGGGTAAAGCGATTAGCCCGTGTTATCGGGGGCAGGGTGAACGTCCGCTCTCGACCACCCAACCCGGGCGGCTGAACACTGAATGGCTGTGATCCAGACTAGGATCGCTCTGGCACCTTTAGCGAGCGGATTGGCGCTGTCCGCTAGTTTCGTGGCGCGTGATGCAGCTCAAAGTGGCATCACATTCCCAACGGGCGCAGCCCAAGGTTCCAGCCATGAGCATCATCCTCGTCACCGGTGCATCGTCCGGCATCGGCAACGCCACCGCACGTAGCCTGTTGCAGCAGGGTCATACGGTTTACGTCGCGGCGCGGCGCGTGGAGGCCATGCAGGATTTGGAGGCACAGGGTGCAATCCCGCTTCGCATGGACATTACCCAGGAGACCGACGTTGCAGCCGTGGTCGAGCGTATCCAGAAGAAGCACGGCGCGTTGGACGTACTGGTCAACAATGCCGGCTACGCCATCTACGGTTCGGTCGAGGAGACCGCGCTGGACGATGCGCGGGCGCAGTTCGAGGTCAATCTGTTCGGTCTGGCACGCCTGACCCAGTTGCTGATCCCGGCAATGCGAGAGCGAGGGCGCGGGACCATCGTCAACGTCTCGTCGATGGGCGGCAAGATCTACACCCCGCTGGGTGCCTGGTATCACGCGACCAAGCACGCGGTAGAAGGCTGGAGCGATGCGCTGCGGATCGAGCTGGAGCCATTTGGCATCGACGTGGTGGTGATCGAGCCGGGCATCATTGCCACGGAGTTCGGTGATGTGATGACCCGGCCGATGCTGGATCGCTCTGGGGGTGGCCCCTATGGCAAGCTGGCGCACGCCATCGCCGGATCCAAGGCGCCGATGTCGCAACCGAGCGTCGTGGCAGAGGCCATTAGCCGTGCCGTGCAGGCGCGTCGCCCGAAGACACGCTACGTGGCCGGCAACCTGGCGCGGCCCCTGATGTTCGTGCGCAAATACTTTGGCGACCGCGTCTATGATCGCCTGATCATGAGCCAGTTCCGCTGACATGGCACGCAACAGCACCTTTCCGGTCGATCCAGGCTGGCGTCCGTTACTGAAGGATCTGGGTATCCGCAGCGATACCCTGTTGCGCCGCGCCGGCCTTACGGAGGAACTGTTGGCACGCCCCAACAGCGGTCTGACCACGGCGGAGTATTTCCGCTTCTGGGAGAGCCTGCAGGCCGAAGCAGGTGACCCGTTGCTGCCGCTGCGCCTGGTGGAGGCGATCCAGGCCGAGTCTTTCAGTCCGCCGATTTTCGCGGCGCTTTGCAGCGCGAACCTGCTGCAGGCGGGGCAGCGGCTTTCGACATACAAGAAGCTGATCGCGCCGATGAGCCTGACGGTGGACGTGGGCCGCGATGGCACGCTGACCCTGACGCCGCATTGGCTGGAGGCGCAATCGCAGGTGCCGTTCGTAGTGGTGGCCAGCGAGCTTGCATTCCTGTTGCGGCTTGCGCGTCTGGCCACGCGCGAACCCGTCGCGGCACTGCGTGTGATCATGCCGCAGCTTCCGGCCGTCGCGCAGGCCAAGGCTTACGCAAAGTTCTTTGGCGTGGCGCCTCGACAAGGCGCTGCCGCAAGCATCGGATTCACGGCCGCCGATGCAAAGCGGCCGTTCCTCACCGCCAACGATGCGATGTGGCAGGTGTTCGAACCCGATCTGCGCAAGCGCTTGGGCGAACTCGACGGCAATGCCAGCACCGCCGAGCGCGTTCGCTCGGCACTGCTTGAGTTGCTACCGGGCGGGCAATCGGGGATCGAAGCGGTCGCTGCTCGCCTTTCGATGAGCAAGCGGACATTGCAGCGCCGACTGGAGGAGGAAGGCGAGAACTACCGTTCCCTGATCAACGGCACCCGCGAGGCGCTTGCCCGGCACTACCTGATGCAGACCGAACTCTCCGCCGGAGAGATCGGATTCCTGCTCGGCTTCGAGGATCCCAACTCGTTCTTCCGCGCCTTCCAGGACTGGACGGGAACGACCCCTGAAGCAACGCGAAGGTTTGCTCATTGACAGAGCCGACGTCGTCTTCTCAAGAAGTCTGCTAAATCCGTCCGCTACTCAGAGCGGGAGCTTCACCACCTGTCTACGCGGGAATGACAGCGTGGGAGGTTTTTCGAGGTTTGCCTGCCAAGTCGCCGGTCGTTACGGCTTGCCACGACTTGCCAAGTGACAGCTTACCGATATCCCTGTGCCTGCAACGAGAACAGATGTGCGTAGTGGCCTTCCTCGGCCATCAACTGCGCATGATTGCCACGCTCGATGATGCGGCCGTCCTGGATCACGATGATCTGGTCGGCCATGCGCACCGTGGAGAAGCGGTGCGATATGAGGATGGCGATACGGCCGCCGGAGAGCTCGCGGAAGTGTTCGAATATGGTGGCTTCGGCTTGCGCGTCCATCGCGGCGGTGGGTTCATCCAGCACCAGGATGTCGGCGCGTGAGCGCATGAAGGCGCGGGCCAGGGCGATCTTCTGCCATTGCCCGCCGGACAGCTCGCGCCCGTCGTTGAACCATTTGCCCAGTGGCGTCTCGAAGCCTGCCGGCAGGCTGTCGATGAAGTCGCTGGCCATGCCCTTGTCGCTGGCTTCGCGCCAGCGCGCTTCGTCATTGAAATGGGTGACATCGCCAGCGCCGACGTTCTCACCCACGCGCATCTGATAGCGGGCGAAGTCCTGGAAGATCACCCCGATGCGCTGCAGCAGGACGGATTCATCCCACTCGCGCAGATCGGTGCCGTCGAGCAGGATGCGGCCACTGTCAGGCGAGTACAGGCGAGTGAGCAGCTTGATCAGGGTGGTCTTGCCCGAACCGTTCTGGCCTACCAGGGCCAACGATTCGCCGGGACGGATATGCAGGTCGATGTCGCGCAGTGCCGGTTCGCCGGCGCCAGGGTAGGTGAAACTGACCCGCTCGAAGCGGATGCCGTCCTCGGGTGTGGCGCCATGCCGCACGGTGCCGGTGGCTGCGGGCACGGGCGTTTCCAGATACTCGTACAGCGTGGACAGGTAGAGGTTGTCTTCGTACATGCCGCCGATCGCCGACAGCATCGCCGACACCGCCGACTGGCCCTGACGGAACAGCGACAGGTACATCGTCATCTGGCCCAGGGTGATGCGCGCCATCACGGTGCTGGCGGCGATCCATGCGTAGGCGCCGTATAGCGCAAACGTGCCGAGCAGGCCCAGGCCGAAGCCCCAACTGTCGCGACGCACGGCCAGATCGCGATCGGCGCGATACAACATGTGGAAGATGTCGCGATAGCGCTGCAGGAACAAGGGGCCAAGGCCAAACAGCTTCACTTCCTTGGCGTGGTCCTCGCGCGCCAGCACGGTTTCCAGATACAGCTGCATGCGTGTTTCCGGAGAGCGCCAGCGGAACAGCCGGAACGCGTCGCCGGAGAATTTCGTCTCGGCGAAGAATGACGGCAAGCCGGCCAGCAGCAGCACCGCTACCGCCCATGGCGAAAACCGGAACAGCAGGCTGCCGTAGCTGAGCAGCGAGATCGCGTTCTGGCCCAAGCCGAATGTTCGGGTGATCAGCGACAGCGGCCGACTCGACGCCTCGCGTCGCGCGCGGGTGAGCTTGTCGTAGAACTCCGAATCCTCGAAGTGCGCCAGTTCGAGCGTCAGCGCCTTTTCCAGGATCAACACATTGACGCGTTGGCCCAGTTGCGCACGCAGCAGCGACTGGCACAACGACAGGCCGCGCTGCGCACCGGCCATCGCCGCCACCAGCACGCCCTCCAGCACCACCCATTCGAATACCGATCGCAGCGGGGCTGTCCCGTGTGCTGCCCACAACTTGCTGGCACCGAGCACGGCGTCGACGATGTGTGCGCCAACGTAGGCAATGCCAGCCGGTAGCAGGCCGGCAATGAGAGTGAGCAGGGCCAGTGCGATGGTCAGCGCGCGGCTGGTGCTCCAGACCAGTTCCAGCGCACGCCCGCTGTACCGGAACACGCCCAGAAAACTGCGGGCGAGTTCTTTCGGTGGAGCGGCAGGGGCTGCGTGAGGCGGCACAGGGGAGGTGTCATGAAGCGCGTGACGGGGCGCGAAGCTCTCGAGATGGGGGCCGTGTCGCCTCAGGCAAGCTTGGGCGTGTGATTGAACATGCGGCAGGGCCACTGCCTGGCAATGTACCGAATAGTCTGCAGTTAGGTATGTTTTGCGATTGGGAAGGGTTATCGCGGGTATCTTGGATCGTCTGAGCCTCACCATGGCGGGGAGAAAACGACGAGCAACGGCCAAGGAATCCCTCAAGGGCGGGGCAGTCGCCCGTACCGGGCAACCAGCCTCGCCAACCACTATGACGAAACCCGAGCTCCAAATCCTGCACTACTGAAAACGGGGGGCGTCGTAGGAGCACTTCGACGGGAAAACGGGCTACGACATCCTCGCCGATGTTGATTCAGACGCGATCTGGGATCGGATTTCCGGCTAACCGAGCGCAGGGGAGGGCAACCAACCTGCGCCCATTGCCGAAGGGCTAAGCCTTGGTAATCGATTGAAGCAGGTCAATCGATATGGCCGTCTCGCAGGGACACACCGAAGTGGACTTCTTGCGCGACTGCTCATGGCCGAAGGTCCCGAAGGCTATAGCTCCTCACAAGCTATCGTGATCGCTGGGCGCGGGAACGGCGGATCGAAGAGGCGTGCTCATCTGCGGTTCTTTCAAAATAAAGCGTGGGCGTGGTGCCCAGCATTTTGCGAAACGCTGCGATAAACGCGCTCGGGGCGTTATAGCCGGCTTCTTGTGCGGCGTAGGTGACTTTCATCCCTTCGCCAAGCAAGCGCATCGCATGCATCAAGCGCAGCTGCTGGCGCCATTTGCCTACTGTCATCGCAGTTTCCTCCTGGAATATCCGTTCGATGGTCCGGCGGCTGGCGCCACTGGTTTCGCAGATGTGCGCCAGCGATCGACGATTGCCGGGATCCGCCGACAAGGCTTCAACCACACGTTTGGCGCGTGGGTCCGAAACACTGGGAAGCTGCAACGGCACCGCTTGCACAACCCGCAACTGATCGACGATCACGTCGACCAGATGTCGCTGCCTGAGCACACGGTTCGTGAGTGTGCCCGCCGCACATGCTTCGACAATCAGCTCTTTCAGCAGCGGTGAAATGTTTATCACGCAACATGATCGAGGCAAGTCCTTCGCCATGCGCGGCTTGAGATAAAGCGTGCGCATGGCGACCGGTCCTGACATGGTGATCGTGTGCACAATGCTCTTAGGTATCCAGACGCCGCGATGCGTGGGTACGACCCAGGTGCCTTCTTCAGTTTGCACGGTCATGACGCCACGTGTGGCGTAGACCAACTGATCCCGATCGTGAAAGTGCAGCGAAATGACGTGGTTTACGGCGTAGTTGCGCGTGAGCGTCACGATGGCATCACCGTGGCCCACAAGGTGGTCGAATACGGCAGCTTGTCGATTTTTCGACATTTATTGGCATGTTATCGAAATTTCCGACGCCCGGCGATGACTATGCTGGCATCCATTCGCCCCCAACCAGAGGAGAGCACTTTATGGCAAAGCAAGCGCGCAACTTTGCTTCCGTCACCATGGCGGCCCTGATGTTCTGTTTGGCGCCGCATGTATTCGGCACGACGGCGGCCCCATCATGTGCTTCCGACAGCGCAAGCCGCCAACTGGATTTTTGGCTGGGCAATTGGGACGTCGGTGCAGCCGGATCGTCACCGGCGTCACGCAGCCGGGTATCCCTAACCCTCGACCAATGCATGGTGATCGAAAGCTGGGACGGCGGGCGCGGCCACCGTGGCGAAAACATGTTCGCCTACAGCGCCGACGACAAAAGCTGGCACGGTTTGTTTGTCGACAACGAAGGACGCGTGCACGTGTTCACGGATGGGAAAGCCTCGCCAGGCGAGGCGGAATTCACAGGCCCCAGCACCGGAGCAGATGGCACCATGGTGCTTAACCGCGTAAGGATCGTTCGCATCAGCGCCAATAAAGTCGAGCAGACATGGGAGAAATCCACCGACCACGGTTCTACGTGGTCAATGGCTTTCCTCGGCGAATATTCGCGTGCCAAGCCCTGATCTACAGTGGCAAATATGCGAATCTGATCGGTGGCTCACGATTGGCTGCGAGTATGCGGATCGTCGCGTCGCGCTCACTATTCTGCTCATTGCCAATTCCTGCGAGCAATGTCTCTGCCTCCGTGTGTAACCGCTCGGCTGCAGTTCGATCACCCAGCAAAGCTTCCGTGCCAGCGAGGTCCGCATCGATGTGCGCGATAAGCGAGGCCTTCTTCGGCGTGATCATGTTGGCTGCCGCGAACGCACCTTCAAATTCCCGCTTTGCTTCCATGCAATGGCCGAGCGATCGGAGTGTTTCACCGTACAGAATGCGTGCCCTGATAGCATTTTCCGAACTTTGATCCGCAAGTGCGGCATACATCGCGGCAGCTTCGCTAGCGAAGGTGGCAGCACGTTCGCGGGCACCGCCTGCTGCGGCAATCTCTGCCTCTACGGTAAGCGCGAACGCGACATCTGGATGCGCACCACGATGGCGCTGCCTTGATTCCGCAAATGCGTGGCTGGCCATTCCCTTGGCTTCGCCGATCCGCCCGCGCGCCATAAGGATTTCCGCCAGGCTCGCGCTATCGCCGCTTTGACCGTTGTCGCCGTAATCCTTACCAAGGAGACGCTGCTTCCGGTTGATGGCATCGCGCAAGCCCGTCTCTGCATCTGCGTAAGAACCCTGACTGAAGCGGACATGCGCCAGGTGGCCTAGCGTTATGGCCTCGCCCAGCGATGATGCCGCTGCGAGCTTTCCATCGAGCTCCAGTGATTTTTCATAGAATGCGCCTGCCTCGGAAAATTTGCCTTCGCGTACGAGGACATTCGCAAGGTTGTTGAGGTCGCCGGCGACATGGGCATTGGGACTTGCGTATGCGCTTTCGTCAATGCCGAGGGCAGAGCGCATGAGCATTTCGCTCTCGCCATAGCGGCCAAGCGGGAGCAGCGCCGTTGTAAGAAGCGTCATTGCATCAGCGACCTGCGGATGCCTGGCGCCGAATCGAGCGCGCTTGCGCGCGAGTGCCTCGCGCAACAATGGCTCAGCTCGGTCAGGGTGGCCGGCGTCCATCCATATCCAGCCCAGGTTCGTTATTGCCTCGGTCAGGGCATCACTGCCGGTTGGAAGTATCCGGTGCGCGAGCGCAACGGACTTCGTGCCGATATCGATAGCTTTTTCCGACTCGCCCAGACGTTCGTCAAGACCGGCAAGCCACGCAAGAGCCTGCACTTCTTCCGGCGAGTTGTGGTCGGGGCCGGACTGGAACGCCTCTATTGCGTTCTGCAAACGCAATCTGCCGCTGCGAACGTGACCGAGTTCATCGGCTTCTTCGGCGAGCAGGTATTCGACATGCAAGGTTCGTCTGTCAGTAGCGCCAAACTGTGCTTGTGCCAGTGACGCCGCTTCTTCGAGCGGTTGTTGCGCACGATCCGCGTGACCACTACGCCGCTCGAGGTCACCGATCAATGCAAGAATTTCAACATGAAGCGCGGGTTGTTTCGCGAAATCATGATCGGCGCGATCCCGTCCTTGCGCGAGCAAGACCTCGGCACTCGCCTCTGCCCCATGCGACACATTGTCGAAAAGACCTTCCATGAACGATTTGAGCGCATCCTCGCGTTGCGCCTCGCTTTGGGCCGCGAGTGCTTGCGCGTGCGCATCCTTGGCGGCATGGCGCGCCAGGTACGATTCATACAGGCCGGCTGCTGTTGCGCCGGCGAGCAGCATTACCATGACGATGCTGGCGGAGACAGCCAGAGCATGTCGCTTTGTGAAAGTGAGCGCGCGATACGCAAAAGTATCCGCCCTGGCATGCAACGGTTTGCCATCGAGGTAGCGCTCGATATCCTCACGCAGTGCCGCAGCGCTCGCATAACGGCGAGTGGGGTCCGGCCGTGTCGCTTCGTGCACGACCGCGTAAAGGTCGACGCCCAACCTTTGCCGCAATTGCCCATCGTCGAATACCGGCGTCGCCGCAACGACGTAGTTGTCAAGTCTGCGTGGTTGAAGACCCGATAGAATCTCAGCCAACAGAACACCGAGTGCGTACACATCGACCAAGGTTGTCGTGGCGTGGCCGATGATTTGTTCCGGCGCCGCATATGCGCGTGTCAGACGTCGCATTTCGGTGCGCGTCTGCACACTCTCACCTTCGCCGGCGATGAGCTTGGCGATGCCGAAATCGACGAGCTTGACGCAGCCATCCTCGCCAATGAGCACGTTACTTGGCTTAAGGTCGCGATGCACGATCAGGCTGCGATGTGCATGTTCGACGGCCTTGGACACGTCTATAAACAGCGCGAGGCGTCCTCGCACGTCGATGCCGCGCTTTTCGCAATATTGGACAAGGTTGCCGCTTGCAACAAATTCAAGTGCCAGGAACGGTGTGCCGGTTGGTGTGAATCCAGCGTCGAGCAGCTGAGCAATGTGTGGATGCTGGAGTCGCGCAAGGATGCTCTGCTCACGAAGGAAGCGTCTCTGCTCTTCGGCATCGTGGACATCGATACGCAACAGCTTGAGGGCGACCTTCTGGGGGGCGCCTGGTAGCTCGCGCTCTGCCTCGAATACGCTGGCCATGCCGCCGGCACCCACGAACCGAAGCAGACGGTAACCGGGAATGACAGGCAGGTTATCGGCCGAGTAGCCAACCGACGCCGGCATCCATTGCGCCACGCCTCGCTCGAGCACCTCCGCGATGGGTACCTGACTGAGGGCCTGTGTAACGAGCACGCGGAGCGTCGCGTCTTCGCAGTTTCTGCATAACCAATCGGCCTGTTCGGTAGCAGGCAACTCCAATAGACGGTCGAGCAGCGGCTCGGCCTCGTGCCATCGCTGGATGAAGTCGATGCTCATCGGCGGCTTCTAGTCGGTTATATGCCCATATAGCGCAATCGAGTGGCGACTACCGACATCGCCTCATACTTCCGGAGCCAGGCAGGCTGCAAGAAACGTGCGCGCCTTCAACCAGTCGCGTTCGACAGTACGCGCATTGACGCCGATGGCGTCGGCAATTTCCGGGCTCGAAAGCTCGGCGAACAATCGCAGCTCGGCAACGCGTGCAAGACGCTCATCCAACGCCGCGAGCTTCGTCAAAGCCTCGTCGAGTGCCAGTACGTCGATGATGTTCGATGGCGACACGCCCTCCGTCATCTCGGGTGCTTGCCGTTTCTGCGCCATCTTCCGCCTTGCGCGGTCGATCAGGAGGTGACGCATCGTGCGGCTCATGTACGCATACAAGTGCGCTTGATCCGCGAAGGTGGTGCCGCTGCTGTCAAGCAACTTCAGGCAGGCTTCGTTGACCAGCGCAGTCGTCTGTAGCGTGTGTGCGGCTTCGTACGCCCGTTGCCGGTGCGCAAGCTGGCGCAGCGTGGCATAGACCTGCGGGATCAGCGCATCCATAGCAACCGGATCGCCGTCCGCAAGAATTTCACTGATTCGGGCCTCGGTGGTCATGTGCGCTATTGGCCTGTTACCGGGAAGTGTTCCGGCCATGTCGGAAGAGGCGAGCCATTTGCGCTGTAAGGAGGGATGGCGCCATTCGAGGTGACCGCAAGCTGTCGGCACGCCATCGCCCATCTCCCCAAAACAAGGATTGAAGTCATGTCAAGCCATCACTCTTCACGTAACCGGTTCATCGCGGCGGCCGGTCTGCTCACCCTGGTCTTTGCCGGCTCCAGCAGCGCTGCGACAAGCACCGAAAACGATACAACCCCATTTGCACCCACCACGATAGCGGCTGCCTGTGCCGATGCCCACGCCCGTGTACAGGACGCCGCCGCCATGGCCCCTTGCCGGCATGGTACATCGGCCGCTGATTCGACAAGCGGTTCGAGGACCTACAGCTATCAGACGTTCGACTACCCGGGCGCGTCGCAGACGACCTTATGGGGAATCAACGATCTGAACGAGCTGAGTGGTCAATATTCGGTGGGCACTGGCGCAGCTCACGCCATGGTCTATCGCCATGGACACTTTGAACCGCTGGATCCGGGGGTATTGGGTGACTATTTCAGCGCCGCCGGGGGGCCCACCGACTTCGGTACGACGTTTGGCGCCTATGCGGATGCAACGGGACTTCAGCACGGCTTCCTGATTCAGCGCGGGCATTTCTCCACAGTCGACTTTCCGGGTCATCTCAACTCGAATGTGGACCAAGTCAATCTGTTCGGTGCGATAGCCGGCGTGTACTGGGATGCCGACGGAACCTACCATGGCGTACTTCGTGAAGGGGGGCACGACACACCCATCGATGTGGCCGGCGCACGCGAAACCTATCCGCTCGGCATCAACGACAAAGGCGAGATCGTCGGCTATTGGGATACGGATCCAGACCAGACGCACGGCTTCTACCGCAGTGCAGATGGGCAGTTCTCGACAATCGACGTGCCGGGTGCCGCAGCCACGGTCATCTTCGAGATCAACGACGCAGGGCAGGCCGTCGGCTATTACGTAGACGCTTCCGGCGATATCCATGGTTTCATTGAAACGCGAGGGCAGTTTCAGAACCTGGACGTGCCTGGAGCTGCAGCAACCCTCGCGACTGCCATCAACAATCTCGGCGTGATCGCAGGGGAGTACTTCGACAATGCCGGCACGCGGCATGGGTTCGTTGCCACGCCCTAAATCGGCCCGTCTTACCGGATCTGCACGCTTTCGATATCAGACGGCTAAGGCCGATCCTAGGCCAGCCAGAGGTGACTGGTTGGGTTCGGAGCACGTATGCGGTGACAACTATGGCGTCTACCTCCCGCAAAGAAAGTGGGGAGGTAGACGCGGTTGCCTTGTGGTTCGTAAAACTTTCATCAGAGAGACTGATCACGAAAGTGGCAAGCGATGTCTTGTGCTCGCAATCTAGCTACCTGCGTGGAGTTAATGATTAGCGACCGTTATCGAGGGTACGTGTGCAGGCGGGTCCTAGGCGATTCTTGATGCGCGAATGCACTCCAATCTGAAGTCACGGAGCTGCGCCTCGCCTGCTTCCGCATGGCGTTCGTCAGTCATCAAACGCTGTCGCGGTCGTTCGATCGCGCCAAGCCGCGATGTCGGCTTGCACTTGGGCCATCTTCTGTTCAATACGGGCAATGCTGTCTGCGCCCAGCGGAAGACGAAAGGGCGGCTTGCCTGATTCCACGGCATCGATGATCACGGCGACGCCCTTGACCGGGTCGCCCGCCTGACGTCCGTCCACCACACTGACATTGCTGCGCGTCAAACCCGCCGTGTCGGCATATGCCGAAATGTGTGTGGCGGCTACGACGGCCGAGTCGCGCGAAAGAAATTCGGTGCGGAAATAGCCTGGCTCGACGATGGTGACGTTGATGCCCAACGGCTTCAGCTCTATCGCCAGCGCTTCGGACATGCCTTCCACGGCAAATTTCGAGGCGCAGTAGATGCCGAATCCTGCCGACCCCGCGAAGCCGCCAACGGAAGAGAAATTCACGATGTGCCCGGAGCCCTGGGCCCGAAGAAAGGGCAGCGCGGCTTTGATGACGCGGTGCGTGCCGCCGAAATTCGTCGCCATGACGTGATCCACTTCGGCGTCTGACACTTCCTCGACGGCGCCTACCAATCCGTAACCTGCGTTGTTGACCACCACATCGATGCGCCCTGCGGCCTGTACGGCCGCTTGCATGATGGCGGTGACTTCGCTCGGGTCATTCACGTCCATCCGGAACACCCGCAGGTTGTTGTGCTCGAACGGCCCCTTGCCGTTTCGCGTGGTGCCGATGACGGTGTGTCCGCGGCGGAGCAGTTCTTCGGTCATGGTCCGGCCAAAGCCGCGGGAGATTCCCGTGATGAACCAGGTTGACATGGCATTTCCTATGGTGGGTTGGGGATGGCGGGCGCCGCGCTAGTTCAACTCAACGGTTCGTCACTTCAACGCAATCGGTTCTCACGCTCCGCGCGGGCCCATTTCGCGCGCCGGTGGGCACCGTGGATCGCAGCGACGAAGCAGTACGCTGTGGGCCGACATCCGGTGCCGATCGTCCTCGGGACGGCATTCGGATCTGGCTGGCCACGCGCCGTCTGCGAGACCGAGCGAGGGATTCTCGACTTACTCGCAGGGAAGGGCGGTGAACATTCGACGCCATGATCCTGGACTGACGCCGACTTCCCGCGTGAAGGTACGGGTGAAATGGCATTGCTCCGTATAGCCGCAGCACAGCGCTATCTCTGCGATAGGGTCACAGTTTTCGAGCAGCAGTGTCTTGGCGCGATCCATGCGCAGGTCGATGACCCATTGATGCACGGAAAGTCCGGTGGATGCCTTGAACAGCCGGGAAAAATGTCCCGTTGACATCGACAGGGCCCGGGCTACCCGGGCCGACACATGGCTGCTGAATGCCATCTCTGCCAACTCGTGTTTGGCGACGGCCAACTGGCGCGTACTTAGCGCGCCACGCGTCTCGCGGAAAACCAGCGAATGGCGTTTGGCCCGCTCGGTCTCAAAGGCAGCGCAGGCAAGCTCGAGGTGTCTGATCAAGTCTTCGTAGCCCCCAGCATGCCGGGACGCGTCCTGGATCACCCCATGCAGCGAGGCAATGACGCCCTCGTTCAAGGAAGAGGCGTAGAAGTCGCTGCCGTCAGCCATGGGATCGAAACCTCCGAGGAGACCAAATCGGGTACGTCCTAAGTTGCGGCGTCAATTTACTCAAGCGGGTTGGAAGCCGGCATCCCTCCGAAGCGGTGTCATCACTAGCACTTTGGTGGTATCCGCGCGGCCGCATGTCACGGCTACCCGGAAGAGGTAGCGCTGTCTCGATCTTTCCGGCGATTTGGCCGTCCAGACCTTGACCTAACTTTGCCGGCGCGATGAATGCACGGAAGCACAGCATGCCATCGGCAATTGCACCGGCTGAGGAGAGGGTCGTCATCAATGCATTACTCGTGTCTCGAGAGAGCTGTGGAGTCCGCGTCGGAGCGGGAGCGCCCGACGCCGGATGGCGCACCATCCATCCGCATCAACGTGGCGCGGACGGCGCGTGGCCTGGCGGTGGCTTATATCCCCGCGCGTACACCGGCCGACGCCTCGTCCTGCAGCGCGATTTATCTGCACGTTCCGGTCTGCCTCGAGGTGGCGCGCAAGCTGCCGCCTGACGTGCAGGAAATAGGCGCGGAGCGTGTGCTCGGCAGCGCCATCCTGGCGGCTTTGACGCAAGGATGCCGTGGCGCCGAACCCTTCGTCCGCCACCTGGTGACTGCCTTGTGTTCCCTGCGACAGGCCCACGCCGTCGCCGGCGACTCCCAAACAGAAAGTGGGGGCTTGCGCCCCTGGCAAGCAACACTGGCCAAGAACATGTTGATCTCGGGTATGGACGGCTCGACCTTGCTTGCCGATGTCGCCGCGGCCTGCGGCTTGTCGAAATCGCATTTTGGCAAGGCGTTTCGGCGTTCGGTAGGCATGCCCCCCCACCGATGGATAGTGATGCAGCGCCTGGAGCGGGCGCAGCAGCTGTTGCGCGACGCCAGTCGAAGTCTGGCGGCTGTTGCCGCCGAATGCGGCTTCTGCGATCAGAGCCACATGAGTCATGTGTTTCTGAAAACACTGGGCCTGAGCCCCGGTGCCTACCGTTGCCGGGATCGTGCGGCGATGCGCGGCCATTGGCCGGAAAGCACGTCGGCTACCACTTCCGGGTGATCCCGATTTGAGTGGCGAGAGGTATCAAGCACGGGAGCGAGAGGAGTATCAGCATGCATGCCATTACGTGGACCTGTCCTGGGGCGTGGTGGGTTGTAGCGAGTCTGCTGGGTGCTCTGGGAATGCTGCTGATGCTTGGGGCACTGATCCGCTGGCGGCGCCGGCACGCGCGGCTTGAGGCACAATCGCGCGCCGAGCAGGCTGCGCTGAAATGCGAGGCCAACGCGGAACAGGAGTCCCTGCTTCAGTCCGGGCAGGGCATGCTGCTTCGCTTCGAAGCCATCGCACGTCGATTGCCGCCGGCCCACCCCATCCGTAAGGAGCTGGCCGAGGCCTTGGATCGGGCGGAGCAATGGCTGGAAAAAGGTCTCGATCGGGCGCAACATCGGCGTGAAAACAAAGGGCGGGATAGCAAACCGGATGCCCCCGACTAGTCTTGGACGTCAAGTGGGGAATTGCCATGAGCTCGCCTGATCCGATCATCTGCATCCTCGCGGTCGACGACCATCCGATCATGCTGGATGGTCTTGCCGCGGTGCTCGAGATCGAGCCGGACATGAAGCTCGTCGCGACCGCGGGATCAGGCGAAGAGGCGATCGAGCAATACCGCAAACACCGGCCGGACATCGTGTTGATGGACCTGGAGCTGCCGGGCATGTCGGGTGAAGAAGCCATCCGCACCCTGCACGAGGAATTTCCTGCCGTCGTCATCCTGGTGTTGACGACGTTTCGCGGCGACGCGCAGGCGCTCCGCACCATGAAGGCGGGAGCGCGCGGCTATCTCCTCAAGAGCTCGGTGCGGCACGACCTGATCGATACCATCCGGACCATGCATTCCGGCAAGAGAGTGATCCCGCGCGAGATAGCGGCCGCGATTGCCGACCACGCCATCGACGAGGACCTCACTTCGCGGGAAACCACGGTCCTGAAGCACGTTGCCAGCGGACTGCCCAACCGCAACGTGGCGGAGCTGCTACGCATCTCCGAAGCGACAGTCAAGGTCCACATGAAAAACATCCTGGGCAAGCTTGGCGCGATCTCGCGCACGCAGGCAGTCCAGATTGCCCAAAGGCGGGGCATTATCGAGCGCTGAGCGTCGGCGCGAACCTCGCTGCCTGTTTCCGATGCGGCAGCGAGGCCAGGTGCGCATGCGCCTATTTTTTGTGCGGCGGAAGGATCGCGGAGAACTCTTCCCTGCTGGCAGGGTTGCCGTCGATCATCTCGTAGATTTTCTTCGAATTGCCAAGGTTTTCCATCAGCGACTTCGGTCCGGCGAATGGGCGGCCTCCGATATGCCAGCCATCCGTGTGGAGCTCTTCGATCAGCACCCATACGACCTCGCGAAAGGCCTCGGATCCCTCGTACTTCACCATCACGTCGGTGAGGTCCTTGGCCATGGCATGCTTTTCTTCGCTGGTGAACACACCATCGACGAGCTTTACGTTGACGAACGGCATGGAATTTACCCCTGTGGTTGGATAACGGATGCCGCCAGGCTTCCCCAGGGCAGAGTGGAGCAGGTGTGCGGTATCTCTACGCAGCTACGCTTCATTCGCGGGGCGGCCGACGGCGAGGTGCCCGAAGAGCCGGCTCCCCGAATGTCAGTCGATGTCGACCACGATCTTTCCAGCGGCTTTGCCGCTTTCCTGCAGAGCGTGTGCGTCGTGCACGCTGTCCAGGCCGAAGCGGTGTTCGTCGACGCGTGGGTGAATTTTCCCTGCGTCGACCAGTTTGGCGATTTCACGAAGGATCTCCCCGTGATGCTCGCGGCCTTGTCCGCTCAGCAAGGGAAGCAGCGTAAAAACCCCGGAATAGGTCGCGGCGCGAAATGAAAGCGGCGCCAATGCGTGGCTGCCCCATCCCAGCGAGCTCACCACGTGCCCAAACCGGCGCACGGCGGAAAATGAAGCGTCCAGGCTGCTGCCGCCGACGGTGTCGTACACCAGATCGAAGCCCACCTCGTCGGTGTGTCGGGCCACGTACTCGTCGACGGTGGCGCTGGTGTAGTCGATCGGGATGGCGCCGTAATGACGGATGATGTCCGCGCTGCCCGGCGAGCCGGTGGCAAACACGCGTGCCCCCACGGCCCTGGCAAGCTGGACTGCCGCATTGCCCACACCGCCGGCGCCGCCTTGCACGAGCACCGATTGCCCCTCGCGCACGTTTGCGCGATCCATCAGGCCTTCCCATGCCGTGATGTAGACCAGCGGCATGGAGGCTGCCTGTCGCAGGCTCAGCGATTTCGGCTTGACGGACAGCAGGCGCGCATCGACCACGGCGTATTGCGCGAGCGAGCCCTGCACGTTGCCGACGCCGCCGGTCATGCCGTAGACCTCGTCGCCCACATTGAAGGACGCCACGCCTTCGCCGAGCGCCTCGACAACCCCGGCCATATCGATGCCGAGGATGGCCGGGAGCGGATGCTTGGCATGGGCCGCCATTCCGGCGCGGATCTTCAGGTCCAGCGGATTGACGCCGCTTGCCCTGACCCGGACCAGCACATGCCCGGGCGCGATGGTCGGCCGGGCGATCTGCGCGTGTTTGAACGGTGCGTTGTGCTGCTCGAGCACCGCCGCTCGCATGGACATCTCGTTTGCCATGGTGAAGCCCAGGTTGATGGTGTATTTCTGGAGTGTCGTACCGGCCATCCTTGGCCGATAGGACGATCAGGATGCGAATTGACGATTCGGGTTTCCGGATTCCCGGTCACGCCGCTTCGTGCGATTTGACGGCGTCGATGACCCGCGCCGAGTACACCATCGCGGCACCCGCGTTGAGAGCCACCGCCACGCCGAGCGCTTCGGTGATCTCTTCCTGGGTCGCACCGTGTTTGAGCGCCTCGGCGACGTGCACGGTGATGCAGCCGTCGCAGCGGGTGGTGACCGCCACCGCCAGCGCAATCAACTCGCGCGTCTTGGCACCGAGGAGGTTGTGTTTGTTGCCGGCCTTGGAAAGCGTCTGGTAGCCGGCCAGCGTGTCCGGGCTGCTGGCGCCGATTTCGCCGATCCGGGCGACGAGCTGTTTGCGGTAGTTCTTCCAATCCAACATGGCTATGCCCTCTATCAGGTGGAGACCGACCCTTCGGCCTCTCAGGTGTGGATAGTTTTTCACGCCATGCGGAGAGTGTTAGCATGTCTTTATCTCAATAAGTGGCTCAATCGTCTCATGGATGCGCTTAGCAAGCTGATCGCAGTGTCCGGTGTCCAAGGCAGCCTGGACTTGCGCTGCCGCATGGCGGGCAGCTTCGCGCTGGATCACGAGCAGCTCGAACCCGGCAAGGCACCGTTCCATCTGATGCTGCGGGGCACGGCGCAATTGCTGTTGCCCAAGGGTGAAATGCTGGAGTTGCATACCGGCGATTTCGTGTTGTTGCCGCGTGGCGCGGCTCACGTGGTGCAAGGCACCGGCCATGGCGCCTCCGCGGAAGCGGGCGTGGACAACGACGGGCCGTTGCCGGAGCGCAGCAATACCGCGGGTCCCGTGGATATGGATCTGTTGTGCGGCCACTTCAGTTACGGCCACGGCGGCGCGCAGTTGCTGATGAATACCTTGCCGGACGCCTTGTATGTCCCGATGGCCGAGTTGGAAGGCATGGCCTTGCTGGACAGCATCGTCACCACGTTGCGCCGGGAAGCCGCCCGGTTGGATCAGGGCTCGCTTGCCATCACCAAGGCACTCAGCGAAGTGCTGTTCGTGCTTGCGCTGCGCCGTTACATCTCGCAGGAGGGACTCGCCCCTTCGCTGCTTGGCTTGCTGATCGACCATCGCCTTAGCGCCGTGTTGCTGGCCATGATGAAGGAGCCCGGTCGCGATTGGACGGTCGAGTCGCTCGCGCACAAGGCCAACATGTCGCGCGCAACCTTCGCCAGGCACTTCACCGAGAAAGCGGATGCGTCGCCGATGGACCTGCTCACCTCGATACGCATGCAGCTGGCCTGCGATCTGCTGCTTACCGGCAACCTGTCGGTCGATGCGGTGGCCGAGCAGGTGGGCTACCAATCCGTGTCGGCCTTCATCAAGACCTTTCAGCGTCGGATAGGCACGAGCCCGGCTTCCTTTCGGCGCCATGGGGCGACGTGACCGGCGCCGAGGCGCGGTGCCATCCTTGACATCCCTGTTTGCAGCGGGGCCTGGGAGATGCTGGTTGGCCAGGATGGCTGAGCTTGTGGGCGATCAACGGTCTGCCGGCAGGTGAAGTCCCATAAAGCGCAAGCAGGTGGCTTGCCAAAGACGGAATGAGATGGTGAGGATCAATGTGCCGACCAGGACGCTGGCGGCAAAGCTGTAGTCGGGCGAGTTCAGCACCATCGGCAGCAGGCCTACGGCAAGCACCGGCGGTGCGCGCAAAGCGAGTACCCGCAGCGTCACCACGCTGGCAGCCATGCTCAGCATCGCCGCCAGCACGCCCGCTCCGAGCCAGGTAACCAGACTCACCCCGATCAACGCGCTCAGGGTGCAGGCCAGAGGAAGATGCCAAGGCCGATCTGCCCACGGGCATACGAGCGGGTGCGCGAACATCTCGAAGCCAATGACCACCAGCGGTGGATACAGCAAAAAGTGCCGCCCGGTCCACGTTGCCAAATAAGCGAGGGCAGTCAATACGAGTGCAAAGGGCAGTAGCCATACTGGCTTCGCTGCGGCCTTTTCCAAGTCGTCGTCCACTTCATCGCGCGCCAGGGAAACCGCAGGCTTCGGCTGAAACCTGCGATGGACGATGCCGGTGATGGCCAGCGCGCCCGTGCCCACCGTAATGGCAGGGGGATACCACCAGCTGTGCACTTGAAGAACCAGCGGCAGCAGACCGGCGGAAATGCCCGGAGCGATCGGTGACTGAATCAACTCGATCACGCCCATGGTAACGACCACGTCGAGCAACACGGACGCCACTCCGAACGCCAGGTGATCGGTAATCCAGAGTCCCGCCACTGCAGTAACCAGCGGCGTAATGACGAGCATGACGGGCGCCGTCGCCCAGGTGCCGTACGGGCGCTTCATGATGTCGTTGGAGAGCGCTCCGAACTCCGGAAACATCAGAAGGTCAAAACCCGTCATTCGTGCAGCCGCCGCGATAACACCGATAAAGACGATGCTGCCGAGTTCGGCACCTGGTATGCGAGTCATGCCTGCTTTCATGCGGCAGTTATAAAGGTGGCTCGCCGCGAGTCGCCACATCCGAAAGGAGTAGGCAGCGTGCAATCAACACATGCTCATACGCCTTGGAAGGTTCCAGCCTGCCGTGACCGTCCAGAACACGAGCGTAGCCAGGCCTGCCGCGAACCCGATCGACCGAAAGAACGCCGAGGGCAGGTCGCTCCCTACTTGAAAGCTTCCCAGTGCGAATACCGCCGTCGAAAAAGTGGGTGTCCAGACAGCCGCGTTACGAAACCGGCAGTAGCGGAGTAAAAACCGTGCGCTGCCGAGTAGCACTGGCACACACAAGGCGATGGAGAAGATGCTGGTTGCCACCATGGTTTCCGAAAGTAGCGTCCGCAGGTGCACCTCACCGGCAACGATGTGGGACACCCGGCCCAGCGCAGCCGCTGCCAGGCCCGCGCAACCCATGGCAATCCACCACGGCGCCAGCGGCGCGTTCTCCAAACCGAAGCGCCGCAATCGCGCCAACGCCACGACGGCGACCGCGCAGTAACCGAGCCAGCCGAGTGCGACGCTCATCAGGGCCAGTATTTCCAGCGTGGCGAATGCATGTCCCCACATGAATGTGGCGACATCGCCCGTGGCTATCGCCGCACCCAGGAGGGTGGCCGGCACCAGGAACCACGTTCCATCCATCGCCTTCAGTTGCAAGCCATGGACTGCCAGCGAGCACGCGAATCGGCCGCCCCCCGCGACCGTCAACAGCCATGTCGCGACCAGCCACGCAAATGGTGGTGGCAACCATGGCCATGCAGCGAGGCTGGAGTTCAACCCGGACATTCCGCTGGTAATCACCGCCATGCCAAGCGGCACGGTGTGGATTCCCGTGTGCTCGCTTGCGGGGCCGATCTCCAGCCAGGACGCCCATCCACAACGAAACTCGGCCCGATGCCGCAATGTGCCGGCTACCGGTATCCACACTGCCTGCAGCACGGCCAGCGCGAGCAGTGGCGCAACCAGACTCGGCAACCCGCACCGACCAGCCATGCTCGATGCGCCGGCGGTGGCCATCACGGCGCCATAAGGCAAGCCCTGGCGCAAGGCTGGGCTTCTGCTCGTGGACGCTTCACCAGCGATTTTTGGCGGCTTCACGTGCGCAGTTACCTCCCTCACGAAGGGTTCCTGTGGAAGCACGGACCATCAGGCGCGGTGCTGCCGTTGGGTGGCTGAAACGCTCGCCGGGTAGGTAGCTGGCCATGACAAAAGGCCGACGTAGCCAGAGTCCCGGAGAGTTCATGCCAGTTCTTGCGCGTTAAAGCGATTCTTGACGCTGGAACGGTTTTCGATGGCTGAAGCCACGCGGGCGGCCTATTTTCCTCGGTAGCTGGAGATCTTCCGCCCGTGTATCGCGGCGTGAGCTTCTATAAAGCGCTCCCCCTGGTATCGATGAAATACGCAGCAGCGGTCGATACGGACCAGACCAACACCAAGGCGTAGCCCTTCAGGGGTAGCTGGCACACCTCCTTCGAAACGATTGCCGCCTCCTCGAAAGGATGACGCGCCCTGTCGGTCGAGTGGTTAGCGTGGTGACACCCGCGCAAGCAGCCTTTCAGTCCGCAATGAAGGTCGCCAACCGCGTCGGCAGCATCAGTTCGTGAGATAGCGCGAACCCGTGGATTGTCAGGTCTTTCCACCGACGCGGCCTCGACGTGGGCGCGGCTCTCGAAGCGGCATTCGCCGCCTTAATCCTTGAGAAGCGATGAGTCGAAAATGGAGCAAAAGGGGATGGCAGTCATCAAGAAAATGATCCTGGCCCAGTTGACGTCATCGGTCGTATTTGCTGCGCCCGTGTTGGCGCAGAGCCTGCAGGGCGCTTCCGCAAGCGTGTCGGCGGCAGCGTCGACCTTGGCCGTGCCTTCCGGCGCTGCGACCACGGGACCATCCGGCGATAAGGTTACCCAGCTGCAAGGGGTCGAGGTGACCGGTTCGCTCATCCGCAGTTCGGACAGGACTGGCTTCAACCAGGTTCAGTCGGTCACGCAGAATGACATCCAGCGTAGCGGCGCCACCACGGTGTCGAATTTTCTTCGAGACATCAGCGCCAATTCTGCTAGCAGTTGGGGCGAGGACACGGTGCTGATGAACCAGGCGCCAGGCGGCGCAGGAATCGCGCTGCGCGGCATGAGCATGAAATACAGCCTCGTGCTGATAGACGGTCAGCGTGCCGCGCCCTACGCGTTTGGAGTTGGAGGCACCGATACATTTTTCGATATCAATACGGTGCCGATCAATGCGGTCGACCGCATCGAGATTGTCAAAACCGGTGCGGTATCGCAATACGGTTCGGACGCGATTGCCGGCGTCGTCAACATCATCACAAAGAAGGATTTCCAGGGCCTTCAGCTCGGTGGCAGCCTTGGGGGCGCGCAGCATGGTGGCCAGGGTATGACGAACTTCAGCCTGCTGGGTGGCATCGGCGATTTGAATGTGGACCGTTTCAATGTGACGGCGGCGCTTGATGTCTATCACGCCAGCGGCGTCACCCTCGCGCAACGGGGTATGACGAGCAATGAAAACTACGCTGAGCTGCCTGGCGGCCTCTTCGCTCAGCCCAGTTCTTTCTTCACGACAGCTTCGGGCCCGCAGGCACTGAGTCCATGCGGGCCGACCGGCCTGATGACATCTGCGGCAAATAACCTGCAGACCCAGACGCCCGGCACGGTGTGCTCCCAGAACGGCGCCAAAGCCCAGTCACTCGCTCCACAGGTAGAGCATACAAGCGCCAAAGTGCACGCCGACTTCAAGCTCGGCGTTTACGTTGTGGCATTTGCTGACCTATGGGCAAGTTACAACACCACTTCGCTCGCGTCTGGACTCGCCGGCTTCGGTACAGATGCATTGGTGCCATCGTTCTACTATGCAGATCGCGGATTCACTGCATTCTCGCCCACGGTTGGCGGAAACGCGCTGACATATTATTTCCCGGACGCGCAGGACTGGGACACCACCTCAGTTTTTTATCGTTTTTCATCCGGCGTGAAAGGTTCGTTTGGCACAAGAAATTTCGGCGATTGGGACTGGTCCGCTTCCTACGGACATTCGCAAAGCGAGGTATCGAATACCTTTACCAGCCAGGTTAACGCGTCAGCGGTTCTGGATTACACCAACGAGGTGACGCCCGCCACGTTTAGCGCTGAAACCCTCGATGACTTGCCGGGAGTGCTCGGCGCTTCACGTGACCGGGGCGTTTCCAAGCTCGACACGCTGGATGCAACGGCGTCGACATCAAACCTGCTCAGCATGCCTGCTGGAGACGTCGGCATGGGCTTCGGCGTTCAGCTCCAGCATCAGAGCGAATATATAGCTCCCGGCTCCACCGGCTTTGTGAATCCATTCACCCAGGCGGTAAATGGCGAACGCAATATGGCTGCCGCCTATTATCAAATTGATGTTCCGCTCCTGAGCGAATTGACGTTCAGCCAGTCGGGACGTTATGACTACTACGGAAATTTTGGCGGAGTCTATTCACCCCGTCTTGCGCTGCGCTATCAGCCAATGAATGCCTTGACGGTATACGCTTCGTATGACCGCGGTTTTCGTGCGCCAACGTTGATCGAACTGTATCAGACGGCGAGCGTGACCTCTCAGCCCGTAGGTGCCCGGAACGTCGACGAATATTTCGTCGGGAATCCTGACTTGAAGCCCGAGCACACCGAGAATTACAACGTCGGATTCCAATTGTCACCGACGGCCAGCACGGATGTCGGCCTTGACTGGTACAAGATCGATGTCACCAAGGTAATAGGCCAGCCGAGTATCGTGGCGGAAGTCAATGCCAATCCAGGGCAGACGATTTATTACCTGGGGTACGAGAACCTGGCGTACTTGCGTACCGACGGCTTCGAGGCGACGTTCAAACAGGGGTTCCCCACGAAGATCGGAACCTTCACCCTGTCGGGCGATTGGGCTTACGTGCGGCGCTTCAAGATGCCCATCAACGGCATCGCGGCAGACCTGGCGGGAAACAATGATGCGAACGATACGGTGTTTGGAGGGGCCTTCCCGCGCTGGAAAGGCAATACTGAGTTGAGCTGGACGCATCGCGAATGGACAACGACACTGACCTGGCAATTCACCGGCCCTTATGCGCAGGAAATTGTTTCCGGACCCAACGTCGCGTCGTACAGTCAGCTCGATCTGCTTGTCAGCTACGGCGGCTTCAGGAACTGGAAGCTCTATGCCGGCATCAACAATATCCTCGATCGTGCCCCGCCGTACGATGCATCGTGGACCTATGTGAACCGCGGATACTTCGATCCATCGCTGTACTCGTACATGGGTCGCTACGGCCAGATCGGCGCGACATACAGGTTCTGATGTCTTGGGTGGCAGGGTATTGAGCGGCAGTGGCGCGCGCTACCGCTTGGGCGGCCGACGTCTTGCTGCCCTGCGTGGATTCGAGTGCATCGTCTTGCGAGCCTGGCAGGGCGACTTCTCGCTTTTGTTCCGGTCCTGGAGCTTTCCGCGATCGAATCTTCCGTCGTCGCACCATGGGATCCTGGCGGGATAAGCCATCCCGGAAATTTCCACATTCGCGTTGGCTACGCTCGAGGAAGTCTTGCGCAGGAGCTCGGCCCGGAACCGACCTTCATCTGTCCAGTTTTGAAAGGAAAACCCACGAAAGGAAAGTTCGTGGGTTTGGCGCCTGGAGCTCGAGAAATGCACGCATGGTATGCCGTGGAAAGGAATGCGTACGGGCGGATACCCCGGTTCGCGCTACGGCGTGATTCCGGCGGTGCCCCGTGTCCTGGAGAGGGAGACCAGGTATGAAACCATCCACACGGCGAGGAGGATCGCAATGATGGAGAAGCCCAATGCATTGAAATGATCCTCGATGCCTTGCACGGCTTTCCATATGCCACCTCCTAGGGAGAACTTGTCTGCCAGCATGGCCATGGCCTCCACGGCCGCAATGAATACGGCGATGCATACGGAGACCAAGGTGATGGTCATGTTGTAGTAGATCTTTCGAATCGGGTTGATGAAAGCCCATTCGTAGGCCTTCAGCATCATCACGCCATCGGTGGTATCCACCAGCGTCATGCCCGCGGCGAACAGCAGGGGAAGAACGGCGATGGTTCCCAGGGAAACGCCGCTGGCAACCTGCTTCGCGGAGACGGTGAACATGGCGATTTCGGTGGCCGTGTCAAAACTCAGTCCGAATGCCAGGCCGAGAAAGACCATGTGCCAGCTCTTGCTGACGAGCCGGAACAACGGCGTCAGTATCCTGGCGAGAAATCCTCGCTGGTCAAGCAGGCTTTCGATCTTCTCGGACTGATAGCGTCCCGTTTGCTTGAGGTTTCGATAGTTCCTGTACAGGGAGAAAAAGATGGTCACGTTCATGACGGCGATTGCCATGAGAAACACGACCGATATCGACGTGCTTACCAGCGTTCCGATGGAACGGAGCGCATCAAATCGCGACAGATAATGCTCGGCGCTCGCCACCATGAGGGCCACGACGACGATGATGGACGAGTGGCCGATGGCGAACCAGAACCCTACGGACGTCGGGCGCTTGTTGTCCTGCATCAGCTTCCTGGTCACATTGTCGATCGCCGTGATGTGATCGGCATCGACCGCGTGGCGCAGTCCCAGGCCATACACCAACAGGCTGACGCCGAGCAGGTCGGGCCTGTGTCCAAAAGCCAGTATCGCCCAGACCCACGAAGTCAGATTGAATAGCAGCAGGAAGGCATACATGACGATCAGCCTCATCCTGGTGTGCGTTGGATCGACGCCGCATTGGATGGAGGAGGCGTTCCCCGGGGGATTGACGATGCTTTTCATGAGAGCGTTCCAGCGGCCGGTCAAGGGCCGCCAGCTGGGGCGGCCGAAACGGGGGGCGTCGAGCTGTGAGCTACGCGTCGGTAGGCAGGCTGTCTGTTGCGGCTTGTTTCGAGCGCGGATAGGCAGCCGTGATGACGGCCAGAGCGGTCACGGCTCCCACGATCTCGGCCGGCGCCAGAAAAAGCGCGCGTGACAACGGAAGTGCCACGATCCCGTCGGCCCATGTGGCGGATAGCACGATGGCCGGATTCATAAAGGATGTGGGAAAGGCGAGAAGGGCGGCCGTCAACCAGCCCGCCACGGCAAACGGCCCCGTCATCGCCCGCTGCGCACGCATGCAGCCGAAAATGACGATCATCAAGCCGGCCGTGGTGATGGCCTCGGCGATCGCCAGATGCAGGAGGTCCGCGGGCGGGTAGGTTGCCGGGCGTTCCCCTGAAAGCAGGAAGTTGGCGAGCAGCGCACCAAGAACTCCACCGGCGCACTGGCTCATCACATAGGCGATCGTGCATCGAATATCCCGATCGCCACTCAACCACTGCAGAGCCGTGATCAAGGGGTTGAAGTGGCCGCCCGACGAATTGCCGAATGCCACCACCAACCCGCATAGAACGCCGCCCGTGACGAAAGCGAGCACGGCTTGCACGGCCAGATGGTTGGAGGTTATGCGCTGGACCTCGATCCCGGCGCTGACCACGCAGAACACGAGCAGCAGCGTGCCGACGGCCTCGGATAGCGCACGCCTGTACAACGCGACTGACGGATCCTTTTCGAAGAAGCACGTTTTCGTCTTGAACGCGGGCACGTCAGTCTCGTGGTCTCGCAGCGACTTCGTCCATCTTCAACGCCAGGTCCGTCGGCGAAAGAATCCTTTTCTCGAAGAGAATGTTCGCGAAGGCGACGATCCAGCGCTCGTAATAGCTGAGCTTCCCCACCAGGTCGGCGCCCAACGCCTCGACGCCCCGGCGCTTTTCTTCGGTGTTGATGATTTTGTGGAAATCGAGCACATCGGCCAGCGCGTGACACCTTTTCTCCCACGGGAGAAGCACGTGGTCCGTCTGCTGGACGGCGTCGGCCTGCAAGCCACCGATATCGTTCGGCAGCCTTTTGACGAATTGGTAGGTTTCGGGCATGGCTAGGCACTCCGTGTGGGGGGATTCGCGGCGACGACACCGATCATTGCGTCGCGCGTCACGAGAGCGGCGAGGTCCTCTTCCGAGAAGCCCTCGGTCCCCTCGGGTCTCAGGGGAAGCACCAGGTACCGGACCAGGGCAGTCGAATCGCTTACCCGGATTTCGACGTTGTCGGGGATGTGCGTGCCGAACTCTTCCAGCACCTTGCGCGGCTCGGATACGGCACGGGCGCGATAGGGCTTCACCTTGTACCAGTCGGGAGGCAGGCCAAGAACCGGACGCGGGTAGCAAGAGCACAGCGTGCATACGACGAGGTTGTGCACGCTCTCGGTATTTTCCAGGACGATGAGTTGCGTGTCGTCGTAGAAACTGATGCCGAGTTCCTCGCACGCGCGCCGCCCGTTCTCGAGCAGCCGGCCCCTGAATCCGGCATCGAGCCATGCCCTTGCCACGACCTTGGCGCCCAGCGCGGGACTGCGCGAATCGAGAACTTCTATCTGCCGGCGTATCTCGCCGGGACCGATCAGCTTCTTCTCGACGAGCAGCTCACGCACCGCCGTTTCCATGATTTCATAGTCGCCGCCATGCTGCGGAGCGGCCGGCTCCGGGTGTGGCGAAGAATGATCGTGAGCGCTCATGCCGGAACCCTTTCAAGCCATGTTTCGTAGACTTCTATGCGCAGGCCATCCGTTGCCGGGCCTTTGTATTCCGGCCACAACTCGGACATGGGCACCGCTACCCGGTAGTAATGTCGCTTGGAGCCCGCATTGCGACCGAAGGCTTCTTCTTCGTTGTCGACCGCAGCCGGCTCGATAATCTTCTCGACGGTGCAAAACTTGCCGCGCATGTAGGTAGGTACGCGATAGTGCCCAACGGGGGATCGCGCCAGAATGCGTGCCTTGTCGCCAGGACTGAACACGGGACGCTCGCCTTCGGCAAACACCATGCCGGTAAGCAGGCCACCCGCTGGGATCGTGTCGTCTCGCATGAGGCTTCCTCATCGATAGCGGAATCGAAAATCAGGTGAGGCGGGACGGCCTCCATAAAGACGTCGCCTGCGGGGAACAGGCTAGGTCGGATGGCGCCCCGGATCTTGTGCAAAGCGACGATCCTTGACTCACCACAGTGCGGCGTTGGGTGCGCCATGAAGCCGCATCCGATGCTTCAATGAGCAGCACAGCAACCACGCGCTGCATGAGCGAAACCGCATAAACGAATCCCGGCCTTCAGAAAGCCGGGTTTGCCTGCACGGGTCGAGCTGCCGCCTCGGCCACGACCGTTTCAATGGCGGCGGTCATGGCTTTTACGACAGCCCCCGTCGAAGGTCCGAGGTCATGCCTGGAGGCGATCCACGAAATGGTGTTGTACGAGACCTTGGTTTTGCCGAACTCGTCTTCCCACACGAGGACCTTGATCGGCAGATCGATACCGACCCTTTGATCGAGCTGCATCAGCGGGGTGCCGGCGCGCGGATTGCCAAAGATGAAAACCTCGGTGGGCCGAAGCGGCAAATTCGAGGCATGGGCAGCGGCGGCGTGATCGACCCTGGCCAGGATCGCCATGCCGGTCTTCTCGATGGCCTGAGCCAGGCGGGCAAGCGTTTCCGGCGTCGTGCCATTGCTGTCGATCGTCATCAAACCGTTGTCTTTCATGAGTTCATTTCCGTCCCTTCGGGTACTGGTCGGTATGGGGATGGCCGTCATTCCGGAAAGGCCATGCCGCGGCGGCGCGAAGGCACGCAGAACCCCAGGCTAAGCCTGTCGTGGATCGGAATCTTGGAAGAAAAGGCGGCCCTTGATGCCGCGCAGGACGATCGGGTGTGGCCGCCAAACGCCACTGCCGTGCAGAGCCACTGACTCATCGATGACCGAAGACTGCGTGCTGCCAGCGCTATCGAAACTCGTGTCACCGGCGCATCCGATTGCGGCAATTACGGGGCTTTTCAACAAGAGGCGCCGTGTCGCCTTGGATAGTTTTCCGCTGTGGCTGCCGGCCCCGGATGGCTTTTCCAAAATTCCAGCAAAGGTGAAATTTCATGAAAATGAACAAACTACTGGCCCTTTCGATGGCGATGGGCGTTGCCGCCCAGGGCGGCGTCACTCACGCGGCCGACGCGACGGAGTTCTGGTCGAATCCGACCATCAGTCCCTACGGAAAGATCCACTGGCTTCCGGATTCCGCCTATCGCCCCCAGCCTGACCAGACGTACAGCATCGTGTTCGCCTTGTCGGTGGGAGCCGAATCACCGAGCCAGGTCAACGCATCGCTTGACCGCGTCGCGCGGTCGATCAACCTGTATACCCAATCCGGCGTGCCGTTGAACCACCTGAAATTCGTGGCCGTCGCCTACGGCCCTGCGACGCCACTGGTCCTGGACGACGCGCACTACAAGGCGGCGTACGGCGTGCCCAATCCCAACTTGCCGCTCATCCGGAAATTGCGCGATGCCGGTGTAGATGTTGCCGTCTGCGGGCAGGCCGTGGCCGAGCACAAGTACCAGTACGACTGGGTGGACAAGAGCGTGACGATCTCACTGTCGGCGCTCACCACTATTTCGACATTGGAACACCAGGGCTATTCCCTCGTTCAACTCTGAGGGCATCCGCCTTCTGTCCTTGGCCTTGCCAAGGGCGTCATCATCACGCCCGCCAGGAGCAATGCATGCACATCAAGATGGTTTTTGCTGCCGCCCTGACGCTGGCCTGCTCGGCCACGAGCGCTCTCGCGCTCGATGGGGCCGCCCAGGCGACGCAGTCGGCTCAAGTGCAGAGTCCACCATGGCAGCATGGCCAGAACAACGATGCGGTCGATCGGGGTTTCGAATTTACCGTGCCGGACGCCGACAACCTTGCCGATTTCCACGGCAACCCCGCTCACCCTGCATTGGTGCTGTACGTCGGCGGCAATTATTTCTTTGCCATGGCACCGCTTGTGAAAGCCTTCGAGGAAAAGTATCCCGAATACAAGGGGCGGCTTTATTGGGAAACCATTCCGCCCGGGCTGTTGGTCGATCAAATGAAGGCCGGTGGCACCGTGACCGTAGGCAACATGACGTGGACGGCAAAGCCCGATGTCTATCTGGCAGGTTTGAATGCCGTACAGAAGCAGGTCGACGCGGGGCTCCTGCAGTCGCCCGCCGTACCTTACGCCACCAATGACATGACCATCATGGTCGCGAAGGGGAACCCCAAGCACATTACGGGGCTTCTCGACCTGGGCAGGCCCGATATCACGCTTGCGATGCCCAACCCGGAGTTCGAGGGCATCTCGCGGCAGATCAAGGCCTCCCTGGACAAGGCCGGTGGCGAACGGCTCGAAACCACGATCTACGAATCGAAGGTCAAGCAAGGCACGACCGAGCTCACACACATCCATCATCGCCAGACGCCACTTTGGATCATGCAAGGGCGCGTCGACGCCGGCGTGACCTGGCAGTCGGAAGCCGTCTTCCAGGAACAGATCGGCCATCCCATCGGCCATGTTGCGATCCCCGAATCGCAAAACACGACGGCCATCTACGCGGCGGCAATCGTCAAGAGTACGGCCCACGCTGAAGCGGCCCGCCGCTGGCTGGACTTCATCCGATCCGAGCAAAGCCTGGCCATATTCGAGCGCTTCGGATTCAAACGCTATACACCACGTTCGCCCTGAACGCCTCGACCGTCGACGTCGCCATGGGAGCGGCTCATGTTTAAGTCATTGTTGTTTTCCGGCCTGATCGCCCTGGCATCGAGTTCGGCTGCCAGCGCAGCCGACGTTCTCCACGTATACGGCCCAGGCGGCCCGGCGCCCGCCATGCGCGAGGCGGCCAAGGTGTTCGGAAACGCCCATGGCATCGATGTCGAAGTGGTCGCCGGGCCGACGGGCAAGTGGGGCGCGGATTTTCAAAAGAACGGCGACATCATCTACAGCGGCTCGGAAAACATGATGAGTGGATTTCTGGCGCAGTTTGCCGGCGTGATCGATACGGCCACGGTCAATCCCCTCTATGTCCGACCCGCAGGGATTCTGGTCCGGCCTGGCAATCCGCGGCACATCCACGGCTTCGAAGATTTGCTCAAACCGGGCATGCAGGTAATGGTGGTGGAGGGGGCAGGGCAGGTCGGCATGTGGGAAGACATTGCCGGTGCGCGCGGAAACGTCGACGCCGTCCGTGCCTTTCGCATGCACATCGTGCGCTACGCATCGAACAGTGCCGAAGCGCTGAACGCCTGGCAGGCCCAGCCTTCGATCGATGCCTGGATCATCTTCCCCATCTGGGCGGTAGCCCATCCCGGCGTGGCGGATGTGGTCCCGCTGTCGCCGCCTTATTTGATTTATCGGGATTGCGGCGTGGCGCTTACCCACCAGGGCGAACGGCAGGCCAATGCACGTGCTTTCCTTGAATTTCTCGGTGGGCCCGAAGGTCGCCGCATCTTCGTCAGGTACGGATGGACGGATCATGCTGCTGCGAATTGACAGGTATCCGGCTGCCTGGATGCTCTTGGGCGTTTGCCTCGCAACGACTGCGCCGGGTATTCGTGCGAGCGACACCCGAGCGACCGCGACCGGCGCCAAGGCCATCGCAGCCCAGGGCGATGCGCAGCGCGGAGTTCCGCCCTGCGCGGGCTGTCATGGCGCGGAGGGCCAAGGCAACGGCCTGGCTGCTTTTCCGCGCCTCGCGGGCCTTCCCGCACGGTATCTCCGGCAACAGCTCGAAACGCTCGCCGACGGACAGCGCAACAGCGCGGTGATGTCCTCCATAGCGAAAGCGTTGTCGCCGGACGAGGTCAGTGCATTGTCCGCTTACTATTCCGAGCTCCCGGTACCCGCCTCGTCACCGCAGCCTGCCGGTTCCGATCCCGCAGCGGCGGCAGAGCTGGCGGAACACGGACGCGCCGACGATAGGCTTCCTGCATGTGTGCTGTGCCACGGTAGACGCGGTGTCGGTATCGGCGACGATTTCCCGCCGCTCGCAGGGCAATCGGCGACGTATATCGCCAACCAGCTCGAAGCCTGGAAAGCCGGCGCGCGACCTGCGGGACCGATGGGATTGATGCCCCGTATCGCCGCCAAGTTGTCCGAGTCCGACATTCGCGGCGTTTCCGCCTATTTCGCGGCGCAGCCCGCTACGCGAGATGTTCAGCCATGAGTGCGATCGCCCGTTCCATTGCCGCGGCTGCGGCCCTGTTCCTTGCCGGCGCGGTGGCGTACGTCTCATCCACAAGGGCCAAGGTAAGCAATGCCACACCAAGGACGGAGGCCGCCGTTGCGTCGACGCCTTCCCCGCAGGCGCCATCCGACAGCAAGCGTTCCGCTTTCATTCCTCCGCCTCTCAACGCGATGCCAAAGGACGACTTCGGAAAAATGGTCCGCCTCGGCGAGCAGATTTTCGAAGATCCCGCGCACCACGCCAGTGCCTATGTGGGTAACGATCTCCGCTGCAGCAATTGCCATCTGGATGCGGGACGCCTGGCGAACTCCGCCCCCATGTGGGGAGCCTATGTGTCCTACCCGGCGTATCGGTCAAAGAATGGCCACGTCAATACGTTCGAAGAACGACTGCAGGGCTGCTTTCGCTTCAGCATGAATGGCAAGGCGCCTCCGTTGGGAGACAAGGTATTGGTCGCGCTGGAGAGTTATTCCTATTGGATGTCGAGGGGAGCACGCGTAGACCCCGACATTGCCGGGCGCGGCTATCCGAAACTCGACAAACCGCCGATGCCCGCAGATTACAAACGCGGACAACAGGTCTACGACGAGAACTGTGCACTTTGCCATGGAGCTCATGGCACGGGGCGTCAGGCCAATGATGGAAGCCCCGGCTTCCCGGCGCTGTGGGGCCCCGATTCATTCAACTGGGGCGCAGGGATGGGGAGCTTCGAAAACGCCGCGGCCTTCATTCGCGCCAACATGCCGCTCGGGTTGGCCGGGAGCCTGAGCGTGCAGGACGCCTGGGACGTGGCCACGTTCATGGACAGCCAAGAACGCCCGCAGGACCCGCGCTTTACAGGTTCCGTCGCCGAAACGCGCCAGCGCTTTCACAACAGTTCCAATTCCGCCTACGGCACGGTCGTCAATGGCCATCTGCTGGGCAGCGACTCGATAACGAGCGGCGGACATCCGAGAGCAACGGAAACAAGTTCGAGACCGTGACGTCGTGGTCGCAATTGCGAGCGCGCACCGTCGCCGTGCCTGGGACGTGGCCCTTACCAAAACTTAGGATCGAAGATGAAAAGCTTCAACGCCTCCGTCGCCATCGCTGCCGCATTCCTGCTGTTCACAACGGCTGCGACGGCGTTCCAGCAGGGCCATGGTTCTCCCGAAGATGCGAGCGCTTCGGCCCAGTACAAAACGCTCAATCTCACCAGGGATCCGGCAGCGGCGACGGGAGGCAGCTACAGGCTCGATCCGCATCACACCTCGGTCACTGCGAAGCTCGCACATATGGACCTGTCGCGTTACACGCTGCGTTTCGATGCAGTCAGCGGCGGATTTTCATTCGACCCCACTCGTGCGACCGCTTCGAATCTGCAGATTTCCGTCGACCCGGCATCGGTCGACACCGGCGACCAGGCTTTCGACAAGAGAATTGCGACCCGGTTTTTCGAAAACGGCAAATACCCATCCATCACATTTGCGTCGTCGTCGATCACGATCACGGGAGATCACTTTTCCGTCGATGGCGTCCTGGATTTCCACGGGGTCAAGAAGCCGGTATCCCTGAGCGTCGTCTATCGGGGCTTCACCCATGGGCGGATGGGCTTTTCGGGTGAGGCGACTTTCAAGCGTTCCGAATTCGGCGTCGGAGAATGGGTGCCTCTGGAGGCGGATGAGGTGACCCTCCTGATCGAGACGGAATTCGTCAAGACATGAGCCATTTCCAGATTTGAGACGCCAGACCCGCTGGTGCGGCATTGCGGCTAAAGGACCGACTCATGACACGCTTCAAGCAAGCTGTTTATCTCGCCCCCGGGCTTCGTACTCCCTTCGGACGCGGCGGCGGTGCGCTGGCCGCTTATGACGCATTGAGCTTGTCCGTACCCGTCGTTCGCGCGATGGCCGAACAAGTCGCGGGCCGAAAGCCTGATCTTTTCCTGTGGGGATCGGTCATCCCCAACCTGGGGTGGAGCAACCTCGCGCGCGAAATCTGGATGGACGCGAAATTGGATGCCGCCGTGCCGGCCTATTCCGTCGTCCTGGCCTGCGGTACCAGCATGACGGCTGCGTTCTCGGCAGCCGGCACGATCGGCCCGGGTGTCGACGTCGTGATGGTGGGCGGCTCGGAAGTCATGAGCCGCCCGTCGCTCGGCTTGACCAGCCAGGCCAACGATCGCCTGCTCGGGCTTTTTGCCACCGACCCTGCGCAGGCGGTGGCGGCATTGGGCAGCCTGCGAGCGACGGATTTCAACCTTCCCACCAAAGGCTGGGCCAACCGCATCACCGGTCGCACCATGGGCGATCACATGGAAGAGACGGCGAAGCAATGGGGCATATCCCGCCAGGCGCAGGACGAGTGGTCCTACCGCAGCCACCAGAAAGCCATTGCCGGTTGGGAAAGCGGATTCTTCGGTGACCTGGTGATAGCGCTGCCGGAATTGGCCAGGGACGCGAATCCGCGCGCGGACACTTCCTTGGAAAAGCTCGCCGCATTGAAGCCAGCCTTCGACAAGAGCGGCCTCGGCACGCTGACTGCCGGCAACTCGTCGTCCATTACCGATGGCGCGGCGGGCCTGTGGGTCATGTCAGACCAGGGGCGCAGGCGGCTGCCCGCGAACTTGCCGACGGTCAGGCTTCTCGACTACGAAATCGCGGCAGTCGATTTCCACAAGGAAGGATTGCTGATGGCACCCTCGTATGCCATTCCGCGCCTGCTCGACCGGCATGGCCTGTCTTTCGAGGACATCGCGCTATGGGAGATCCACGAAGCCTTTTCGGCGCAGGTGCTGGCCAACGTGGCCGCGCTGGAGAAGCCCGGATGGATTGCGGAAAAGACGCACGTCACCCGTGACTTCGGCCGCTTCCCCTGGGAGCGGGTGAATCCGAACGGTGGATCGGTCGCGATTGGCCATCCATTTGGCGCCACCGGAGCCCGCGATTTGAGTCAGGCGGTCAAGGAGCTTGCAGCCATGCCGCGCCCATCCAAGGCAATCGTCAGCGTGTGCGCCGATGGCGGCCAAGGCGTCGTCGCGCTGCTCGAAAACGGCTAGTGCGGCTTGGTCGTCCGATACGGACCGCTGGCAGCCAAGGAGAAGGCTTCGTGTCGATTTCCACTCAAAAGACAGATTGGGCTTTCATCGAAAAAGTGAGCCATCGGCGGTCGGGGCAACTTGGCCGCGCAGAGGCCAGCACCGGATCCCGCCTGGCGACCACGTCGATCACTTCGGCGAGTGTGGCGGCGGGGTAACCCGGCGGGTCAAACCACATCGCGTCGCACAGTCGCCGCAGGGCACGCAGCCACCTGCGACAACCAGGAAGAAGGAGCCAGCGTCATGAGCGATACGCATACCGAACCGGAGCTGCTTCTGTACAACGGACGTTTTGCCACGCTCGATCCGGACAAGCCGCGGGCGAGCGCCGTCGCCATCGCCAACGGACGACTGGTGGCGGTGGGCGACGATTCGAGCGTGCTGGGTTCGGCGGGCAACGCCACGCGAAAGGTCGACCTCGGCGGTCGTTGCGTGCTGCCAGGGTTGATCGACAACCATCTGCACATCATTCGCGGTGGCCTGAACTACAACATGGAGTTGCGCTGGGACGGCGTACGTTCGCTTGCCGATGCGATGGACATGCTGCGGCGGCAGGTCGCGATCACGCCGCCACCTCAATGGGTTCGTGTCGTCGGCGGCTTCACCGAGCACCAGTTTGCCGAGAAGCGCCTGCCGACCATTGCCGAACTCAACGCGGCGGCACCGGATACGCCGGTGTTCCTGCTGCACCTCTACGACCGCGCGCTGCTGAATGCGGCGGCGTTGCGGGTCGTAGGCTACACCAGGGACACGCCGGAGCCGCCCGGGGCTCATATCGAGCGGGACAAGGCAGGCAATCCTACGGGTTTGCTGCTGGCCAAACCCAATGCCGCCATCCTGTATGCGACGTTGGCGAAAGGGCCGAAGCTGCCCTTCGACTACCAGCTCAACTCCACCCGCCATTTCATGCGCGAGCTCAACCGGCTGGGCGTTACCGGCGCCATCGACGCGGGCGGTGGCTCCCAGAACTATCCGGAGGACTATGCCGTGATCCAGAAGCTGTCCGAAGACGGCCAGCTGACGATCCGGCTGGCCTACAACCTCTTCACGCAGAAGCCGAAGGCGGAAAAGGACGACTTCCTCAGCTGGACGAGGACTTCCAAGTACAAGCAAGGCGACGACTACTTCCGGCACAACGGCGCCGGCGAGATGCTGGTGTATTCGGCGGCGGACTTCGAGGACTTCCGGCAACCGCGTCCCGATATGCCCGATGCCATGGAAGGGGAACTGGAAGATGTCATACGCGTGTTGGCCGAAAATCGCTGGCCGTGGCGCTTGCATGCGACGTACGACGAGACGATCAGCCGCGCCTTGGACGTGTTCGAGCGGGTCAACCGTGATATTCCGCTGCAGGGACTGAACTGGTTCTTCGACCACGCCGAAACGATCTCGGAGGCCTCCGTCGACCGCATCGCGGCACTTGGTGGCGGCGTCGCCGTGCAGCATCGCATGGCCTATCAGGGCGAGTACTTTGTCGAACGGTACGGTGCGGCCGCCGCCGCTGCCACGCCTCCGGTCGCCATGATGCTGGAGAAGGGCATCAAGGTCTCGGCCGGCACCGATGCCACGCGCGTCGCGTCGTACAACCCATGGGTTTCGCTCGCCTGGCTGACCACCGGCATGACGGTGGGCGGTCTCCGCCTCTATCCGCAGCGCAATTGCCTGGATCGCGAGACAGCGCTGCGCATGTGGAGCCAGCACGTGACCTGGTTTTCAAACGAAGCAGGCAAGAAAGGGCAGGTCAAGGTCGGGCAGTTTGCGGACCTCATCGTGCCCTGCCGCGACTACTTCGCTTGCGCCGACAGCGAGATTGCCGATATGACCTCGGACCTGACGATCGTCGGCGGCAAGATCGTCTTCGCGGCCGGAAGCTTCCGGCACCTGGATGAGGATCCCTTGCCGCCGGCGATGCCGGACTGGTCGCCCGTCCGCATGTTCGGCGGTTACGCAGCCTGGGACGATGCCAGCTCCGCCGTGGTGCGGCAAAGCCACGCGAATGCCTGCAGCTGCGCCCGTGCCTGTTCGATCCACGGCCACGACCACATGACGGCCTGGTCGGCCACGCTCCCGGTATCGGAGCCGGACCTGAAGTCGTTCTGGGGTGCGCTCGGATGCGCTTGCTGGGCAGTATGAGCGTGAATGCGCCGCGGTATGCCATCGGTATGCCGGCCATCGTTGCCGTCATCCTGAGGGCGCCGGCGACAGTGTGGTTCGCACGCATCGGCCTGACCTTGCCGTACTGGTGGAGCGGCGTCGACAAGCTCACTCACCCGCAGGCAACCCTGGAAGAGTTCCATGCCACAGGCTTGCCCGCGTCGTGGCTGCTCTATGCGCTCGTCCTGGCGGTGCAACTGGGCGGATCGGTCGCGATCGTCTGCAATCGCCACGCATGGTTGGGAGCGGGTGCCCTGGCGATATTCACGGCTTTCGCGACCTGCCTGGCACACGGCTTCTGGAAGCTGGCCGGCGCGGCGCGCTTCGCCGAGATGAACGTTTTCATGGAACACATCGCCCTGATCGCGGGCCTGGCGCTCGCGGCGCTCTTCAGCTATGCGGGCCAAAGACCTGCCGCCTAGCTCCCATCCAATCCACCATCCCATCGGGAGAGGCACTTCATGCACATCCAGTCATGCACCAAGATCACCCGTATGGCGATCGCCATCGCCTCGGTCGCGCTGTTGTCGGCAGCACCCCTTTCGACCGGCTTGGCGAAGGAAGCGGCAAGCAGCGCTTCAAGCGTCGCCGTCGGCCCGCAATACGATTCCACCCATGTCTATATCGCCCCCGGCGATTTCGACGCTTTCGTGAACAGTTTCACCGGCACGTTTGGCGGCAAGCCGTCCGCGCGCGGCACCTTCAATGTATTGCCGGTGCCCAGCAGCACCGAAGGACAATATGTCTGGACGCCCGTGGGCATGCTGTCGACGTTCGCCTTCCTGACTCCGATCCCGTATCCGTTCGGGCAGGAGCGCACCGGCTACCTGGTGACCGACATGGATCAGGCCATCAAGGAGGCGCGTGCGGCAGGTGCCGAGGTGATCGTCGATAAGTTCAAGGACGCGATCGGTCTCGACACGGTGATCCAGTGGCCCGGCGGCGTGAAGATGCAACTGTATTGGCACTTCAAGGCGCCCTCCTATGCGTCCATGGAGACGGTGCCGGACAACCGCATCTATGTATCGCGCGATACCGCGGACACGTTCGTGCGCGACTGGCTGCGCTTCTCGCACGGGAAGGTGGTTTCCGACGATCGCAAGGCCGATGCGGGCGAGATCGGCAAGCCTGGCGAAACCTACCGGCGCATCCGCATCGACTCCGGTTTCGGCAAGATGCAAGTCAACGTGACGGATGGTCATCTGCCGTACCCGTTCGGTCACGAGATCACCGGCTATGAGGTCAAGGATCTCGACGCCACGCTGGCCAAGGCCATGTCGAACGGGGCGAAGGTGCTGGTGCCTCGTTACGACGGCAGCGATCGCAGTTCGGCGATCGTGCAGTTCCCGGGCGGATATATCGCGGAGGTGCATGCCTCCAAGGCGCGCTAGATGCCCGGTCGGGAGATGCGCGCTTTTGCCGAGTCCGAACAGTCTTCGCCTGTCCGGTGGCTGGCGGCGCGTGGAACCGCGTCGCCAGCCATCCTTTCCCTTGGCAGCCGTGAATAGCCGCCAGCGGATCTGTGCCTGTGGGTGCTTAGGCCAAGCTATCGGGGCCGGGAATTGCTTCCGGGCCGGGCGGCGGACTTCCATCGCCATCCGTTGCTTCATTTTCTGTAGCGAAGCGCCTCGACCAGCAATGCAAAGGCGGGAGAGGGTTGGCGCCTGCTCGGGTAGTACAGATGGTAGCCGGGAAAACGCGGGCACCAGTCGTCGAGTACTTGTTGCAGTCGGCCGCCTAAAATGTGCTCGCTGACCATGTCTTCTGGAAGGTACGCGGCGCCGAAGCCCCGAAGAACTGCGACGTGGATACGCTCGATGCTGTTGAAGGTCAGGCGGCCTTCCACACGCACATTGAGCGGGTGACCGTTCTTCTCAAACTCTCATGTGTACAGGCCGCCATGGGTGAGGAAGCGGATATTGATGCAGTCGTGCGCCATGAGGTCATGCGGGGTCCGGACAGGGCTACGCGTCGCGAAGTATGTCGGTGTTGCCACCACCACCAGGCGCGTGGGCGGACCGATCGGTATCGCGATCATGTCTTTCGCGAGCTGCAGGCATCGCTGACGAGCGATGGTTCGAGTGGCTGTTCCGCACGATCGTTTCTCCAAACCTGGGACAGGGCTTGCGCGAGCGACGTATGGCTTTGCGGGGAACAAATTCGCGGATGGCGCCGCTTCAACCATTGGGCGAAGAAGTCCGTAGTTGATCGCCAACAAGAGTGAAGATCAGCCGGCAATTCCCATCGCCAACCCGGTCCAGCAGCCCACGGTCCGCACCGCCTGGCTCGAACACTCATGAGCGGCTGTTCACAACGACAACCCATGTTCGGATCAGTTTTACGACACGCTGCGCACCTTGCGATTCATGAAATTGCGAATCAGGCCGGCAGTCTCGTTTGCGTTCGTTTCCAGTGCGAAGTGCCCGGTGTTCAACAGGTGCACTTCCGCGTCCGGAATATCCCTCTTGTAGGCTTTCGCACCCGCAGGCAGGAAGAACGGATCCTGGTCGCCCCATACAGCCAGCAGTGGAGGCTGGTGCTTGCGGAAATATGCCTGCCACGTCGGATACAGGGCCACGTTGGTGCGGTAGTCGAGTATCAGATCCAGCTGGATGTCATCCATGCCGGGGCGGCTGATATACGCGGTATCCAGGGTATAGCCGTCCGGCGATACCTTGAGAGGGTCGGCGCCATGCAGGTACTGCATGCGTATCGCTTCCGGCGAAAGCGCATCGCGGCAAGCTTCGCGCGTTTGTTCCGACGGGGAGCGCCAGTAGGCCTGATACGGGCCCCACACGTCGCTCAAACCTTCTTCGTAGGCATTGCCATTCTGGCTGATGATTGCAGTCACGCGTTCCGGATGCGCCGCCGCAACACGGAAACCGGTTGGTGCGCCGTAGTCGAAAACGTAGAGCGCATATTTCGCCAGATTCAGCGCCTCGGTGAAGTGCGTCACCACCTGCGCTAGGTGGTCAAAGGTGTAGTCGAACTGCCCGCGAGGAGGTGCTTTTGTGTTGCCGAATCCCGGCAGATCGGGTGCGATCACGTGGTAGTCATCCGCGAGCAGGGGAATCAGGTCGCGGAACATGTGGCCGGCAGTGGGATAGCCGTGCAGCAGAAGCAATACGGGTGAGCCCGGTCGGCCGGCTTCGCGATAGAAGACGTCGACGTTGCCTACTTTCTGAGTTTTATAGGTAAGGGTCATGGGTGAATTTTCCTGGGTGGAGTTCGAGGCACGGAGCCGTTTTGCGGAAAAACCGGAGCGGTCCATCGCATCTGCGATTTGTGCGGTGGCCAGGGCGATCGAGCCGAACAAGAATGAAGACAGCACGTTGCGCCGCTTCACATTGATGCTTTCGATAGGGGCGGTTTTCACCTTGGTTCCTCGATTTATCCGTGGCATTGCCCGAAGTCGGGTATGGACTCGTGGTCCGTCGACGACTCAGGCGGTGTTTTTGACTGCATCAGCAAGTACTTTCACCTGGCGTATTCGGGCGGTAAGTGCGGATCACGTTCGGGTCCGGTGCTTCGGCCAATGACCGTTCCGTGCTGTATCGGCTGGCAAATGCCGCGGTCGGCTCGGCAGGTACGGGCATGGTCATCTCTTCAAGCCATAGCTCGAGCTGGCCGCCGGACGCGATCCTCGATCGCAGTTCGAGTGCCGTAGCGTTCATCGCCTGTCACCGGTCGGACGGGTTTCACGGCGTGCCGGCGTCCATGCGATGACGAATTTCCGGAGCGATGCCATGGAGGTCACGACTCGATCGCCTTCACGAGAAGCTTCTGCGCCGGCTCCAGTCGACCGGCGAGCGCTGCGGGTACGTCCGATGTTTCCGGTGTCGGCACGATGGGACGGAAACCGACGATGGTTCGATGGTCGGCGTCTTCCCTGACCAGAACGTGCAAGGGCAGATCCAGGGCACTGCGCGGCGAGATCAGCGTGATGGGCGTTCTGCCCTCTGCCTTTCCATAGATGAGGACGACCGTGGAGGGCATGCTCAGCCCCGCATCGCGCGCGTTCGCGGCCTGATCGATGGTTGCGAACAGCTTCATGCCTGCGTTCGAGATCGCTTCGTACGGTCGCTCGACCGTCTTCTCGAAGGTGAAAGGGCTGCCGAATTCGATCGCGGAGCCGAAACCTGGGTGAGTCATGTGCATCTCTCCCGGCAGATTCGATAGGTCTGGCCAGGCGGAGGCGTTCATTCCCGAAGGCCTCGCCACCATGCAAGACTAGGCGCAGCAGGGCGTCGCCGCCTCCTTCCAAAGAGGTAGTCGCGGCTTTCGAAGTCTTGGGTTGTCAGCGACTGAAGGATCCCGGCATCGAGTGCGAAACGGCCGCTGGTGAACTGCGGTCGCTAGCGAAACCAGTGCCTGCCTGCATAGACGAAACGTGCAGAAATCCTCAGGGTTGCGCGGGTTCCTTTTCCGGATGGCGCCGTACCGATGGTAAATCGGCCACCGATCCGGCGCGCCCTTTCACGTATGCCTTGCAAACCCCAGTGCCCCGATTTCCCATGCATCAGGGCTGGAAGGTCCGCACCCCGACCGTCGTCAATGACCGTGATGTTCAACTCGCGTCGACCGTAATGCAGTTCGACATGCAGGGCGCTTGCCTCCGAGTGACGGAAGGCGTTGGTGACCAGCTCGCCGACGATCGCATGGACATCGCCGGCCGCCGCTGCGTTCAGTGGCCGCGGCTTGCCCTCCACATGCATTGAAAATGCGGTGGGATACATTTCGCTCAGACGATTTGCCTGGCGAGCAATGTCGGTGGGCAAGTCTTCCAGCGGCTCGGTCAACGAACGCAGTTCTCCGATCTTGTCGCGGCCTTCGTTCAGCGCGTTCTCGGTGACGGAAAGCGCCTTGGCCAGTTTTCGCTTGACGGCGTCCTCGGTCACGCTCCGCGCGGCGACCTCCACGTGCAGCAGCAGGCTTTGAAAGTTCTGCAGGATGGTGTCGTGGAAGTCCCGGGCCATGCGTTCGCGTTCACGTGTCCGCGCGTTGAGCTGCGCATAGATGTGCCTTACATGCATCAGGTACAACAATCCCAGCCCTGCGAGCGCGATTGCGAGGCACAGCACCTTGAACCACCAGGTCTGGTAGAACTCGGGCAGGATCTGAAAAGCGAGGTCGGTGGGCTGACCGGTCCACGCCCCATCGGCGTCGGATGCTTCGACCTGAAACAAGTAGTGGCCAGTTCCCAGATTGGCGTAGTGGGCTTCGCGTCGATCGCTGGCCACCTGCCAGTCGTCGTCGATACCTTTGAGGAGGTAGCGAAAATGCGACTCGGAGGGCGTCGAGAGCGTGGGTGCCGTGTAAGCGATGGTGATGCTTCGGGTGCCTTTCTCCAGCGCGGGAACAGACGCTCCGGAAAAACGCACGTCATGATCGTTGATTGATTTGATCGATACGCGTGCCGCTGCAGGGATGGATGGCATATGCAGTGCATCGATCGAGACCAAGCCCTGCAGCGTTGAAACCCACAGGCGACCATTGTCGGAAGCCAGCAGGCGCCTGGGGTTTTCCACGCCATCGGCTGGATCGAACAAGGTGTATGCGACCGCATGATCCGCTGCAGCCAGGGCCAACCGGATCTCCGTGCCGGTTACGCGGTACAGCCCACGGGGAGACGCTATCCAGACGTCGCCGTCGGGCAGTTGGATGACGTCGTACGCGTTTTCAAAGCGCTCGCCATGCGTGCCAACAAGCCGGTGAAAATGCGCACCGGTTTTGACCGAGATACCGCCATCACCCGCGATCCAGAGGCCGGAGATACCTTGACGCAGTTTGTTGAGCCCGCCCAGATCGAGCCCGTTTTGCGCCGAGTAGGCAGTTGTCTTTCCCTGCTCGACCGATTTCAACTTGCCTGAGGAGAAGGCAAGCCATGCCCGCGTGCCTTCGAGCTGGATGCTCGTGGCCATGCGGGGCTCGATGGCGTTCCAGGCGTGGCCGTCCCAGCGGACGACGCCGCTGAATCGCATCGAGACCCACAGCGAACCGTCGCCCGCCAACTGCATGTCCACGCAGTATTGCTTCAGGTTTGCTGGCAGCGCCTGTGGTCCCGGTACCGGGGGGGCAGGGATCTCGCTCACCTGGCCATGGATGTAGTGCTGGATACCCTTGTCACCACTGAACCAGACGCTGCCATCCGGGCTGCTTGCCACGCAAGGTGCGGAGCCGCCAAGCTCCGGATGCGTCGTGACTGTCTCGCCGATGCGGAGCGGTGGTGTGTCCGAGTTGCTGACAATCCATACCCCATGATCGCTGTCTTCAGTCATCGCCGGCCACAGGACGGGCAGGGGCAGTACCAGCGGCACAAAACGGGTGGCACGAAATTGTTCCAGTCCATTGGTCGTGGCAATCCACACGTTGCCCTGGCTGTCGCTGAAGTCGGCCGTGACCTGGATGTCGGAGTGATTGTCGGAGGCCTCGACGTTCTCCGTGACAAGTTGTTGCTGGCCGGACGGATTGTCCGCGTGCAGCCGCGTTAGCTTGCCGTTGGTGGGTACCCACAATGCACCGGCCTGATCGACGATGAGATCGGCCGTCACGCCAGCACTCGGATAGACGGTGCCAGCAGGCAGGTTGGCCATGGCTGCAATGCCTTTGTCCACGGTGTCGCGCTCGAAACGCCGGGTGCCTGGACGGAGGCGATACGCGGCGCCTGGGGTAAAGATCCAATAGGACCCATCCACACCCGTACCTGTGACCCACATGAATTTCGCATCGATGCCCTCGGACGGGCCGGCAGGACGCCAGGCGCCGTCGTCGAGCCGGTAGACCCTGCCCGATGTCACTACCCAGAGCGTGCCGTCGGCCATCTGCTTGAACGACATGATGGTGGCTTCGCTCAGGCCGCGGTTCATGGGTTCGGCGATGCCGTTATGGACACGCGTTACCGCCCCGTGCACGCCGCCGATCCAAAGATTTCCATCCCTGTCGCCATACAGCGCAGTAATCGCTTCGGGGGGGAGCCGGCCTTTCAGCATCGGCTCAACGTTCAGACCGTCAAAACGAAACAATCCGGTGGGTGCGCCAAGCCACAAATAGCCGTCCTTGTCCTCGGTGATGGCATAGATCGTTGATGGTAGACCGTCCTTGACCGTGAACAGGGTGCGTCGAAGCTGCGACAACTGCAGAAATGCCGGCTTGGCAGTTACCTCGCCGGAGCTGGCCGGTCGAGCGCTGGCGTGCGGGGTGGCGGCGATGGCCACGCAGATCAGCAGGCACCAGCATGCAAGGTGGCGGACGGCAATGCAGGCACGCGCTGGAACAAGACTTTTCATGCGGCCAGGCAGTCCTCGATGCGTCGTTGCTGGAACTCACAGAACAGAAGCATCGCGCTATGCAATGCCGTTGCCGCTCTTGTGCAAGGTTTCCCCAGGTCGGGCCAGGACCGTGCGCAAAGATCTTTGCCGACGGCTGGCTTCAGCCGTCCGGGCCATCTTCAACCGCTGATCACGGGAGTGTCGTCTGTTTCTGGGAAATCGGTCAACACGAAACCTTTGGCGAACTGGGTGAGTTTGCTGGCGGTGTGCTGCGCCGGAGGCGGTCGTCCGTCGATCTCGCCAGAGCGCATCCTGCGCTTTGCTGTTGCAAGTTCATCGGTCTGGACGCCCGTCATGCCAGTGGCAACGGTGAACGGGACGATATCTTGGAGCCACTCGCCGGGCTGGCGTCAGGCAAGGATCGGCCCTGGGTGCTGACCAGGAACATGACACGCAAGACATTAGCTGCGACGTTGGGGATACGCGGGATCGCACCGTCTATCGCGCGCAATACCAGCACCGGTGGCCACAGCACCGTGCCGCGTGCCGTGGCGCGCGCTGGTGACTGCAGCATCAGCCAGAAGATCCGCAAGCTGATCGAGCAGGGCATTGGCTACATCAAGACCATCGGCGGGCCGCGCAAGCTGTCGATGGTGGGCACCTCTGCGGTGCGTGACTGGATAACCTGGGCATTTGCTGCCTACAACCTGATCGGCCTCGGTTGCAGCAGTGGGGGATGAGCGCCGTCACCGACGTGAGCTACGACGGAAGGTGTACATATGCAGGGTGGAAGATCGTGTCTCGTGGCTGCCACAAGACCAACCATCCATAGATCCCGGTTATGAAACATGACGTAGGACAGTGGATTAGCGGGATCGATCAGCGTTCGCGAGAATGTGGATGCGAGGTTTCATATAGAAACCACACGCGACGCTCCGTCTCGTCGATCCAATTCTCCAGCAGACTGGCCGTGGCGACGTCGCCATGTACGTCGCAGACCCCGTGCACTTCACGCAAGACGGCAGCAAGGTGCGAATTGTCCTGGGCCAGCTCGGCGAGCATGTCGTCTGCCGTTACGAAAGGCGCATCGTTATCGGGTACGCGTTGCATGCGAGCGATATGGCCAATTGAACGAAGTGTCGTTCCGCCGAGTTTGCGCGCGCGTTCGGCGATCGGGTCGGTCATGGCGAACAGCTGATCGCTCTGGTCGTCCAGCATCAGGTGATAGTCGTGAAAATGCGGACCTGCCAAGTGCCAGTGAAAGTTCTTGGTCTTGAGGTAGATGGCAAATACGTCGGCGAGCACTCCTTCGAGGGCTGCGCTTATGTCACGGACGGCCTCGGAGGAGAGGCCGGACAACCCGCGGGGTCGGGAAATTTTATGATCAGATGTTGCCGACATGGCCGGTGATCCTCATCGTTGGGGGAATGATCGCTTGCGCGGACATGACTATTCGGTTCATGTATCGAACTGTGTATCGGATGCCACCGTGCGCCACTGCGCCATCTCCCTCTCCAGGCGATGGATCTTGCCGTCGATACGCGCAAACGCGTCTGGACCCAATGGCAGGCGCAGCGGCGGCGTTTCGGATTCCACGGCGTCGATGATCACCGCCACGGCCTTTTCGGGGCTTCCTGGCTGCGTGCCGCTGCGCGTCGCGACGGCGCTACGAGTGAGGCCGGCGGTCTTGGCATATGCGTCGATCACCGTACCTGCCTGCTGGATCGACGATGAGGAAAGGAAATCCGTGCGGAAGTAACCGGGCTCGACAATCGTCACGCCGATGCCCAGCGGTTTCACTTCAACCTCGAGCGCTTCCGATAAACCTTCCACCGCGAACTTCGATGAGTTGTACAAGCCGTTCCCCATCGATCCAGTAATGCCACCGATGGAGGAAAAGTTGACGATGTGTCCGCTTCCGTTCGCGCGAAGGTGCGGTAGCGCGGCACGAATCACGTTCCATGTGCCGAAGAAATTCGTTTCGAATACTTTGCGCGCTTCGACGGTGGACACCTCTTCCACTGCGCCGACCATGCCGAAACCGGCATTGTTCACCACCACGTCGATGGAGCTGACCTTCGCGACGGCTTGAGCGACTACCTCATGCGTTTGCCGCTCATCCGACACATCCGCATGCAACTCGACAAACTGTGGGTGCACGATGTCGGATGCGCCGTGCCGAACGGTGCCGACCACCGTGTGTCCACGCTTGAGCAGTTCTTCGCAAAGCGCACGGCCAAAACCTCGGCCAACGCCAGTGACGAACCAGGTCTTCTTCTTCATCGTCGGATTCCTTCAGCTTGAATGGCAGAGCGCCATGCGTGCAGAGGGTTATGAAAACGGGAGCGACGCATTGATGGTAGTTCCACCCATCCATCGAGTACCTACCCCAAAGAGGTAGGCGCCGGTGCGTTCTCGATCGAAGCAAAAAATCGCTGGATTTTGCTAGTCGTCCGCTGCCACAGCGGCCTAGATTCGATAGACGACCCATATGAGTCGACGCAACGTGCATCGCCGGGGGTCTTCCATCGACTGGGTATTCACCATGAATCAGCGAGAAAGTACGGGCACGGTCGCCTACGAATTCGGGAATCTGTTCATCGGCGGGGTGTGGCGTGCAGGTACGGCCGGTTCTGTCTACAAGGACCTCGATCCTTACACCGGTGAAACGCTTGTCGAAGTGCCGCAAGCCAGCGTCGAGGATGTAGATGAGGCGTTCAAATCGGCCGCGCGTGCACAACAGGCGTGGGCGCACACCTCGCCGAGCGAACGCAGCGCGCTGTTGCATCGTGCAGCCGCCATTCTGGACGCACGGCACGAAGAAGTCGTGTCGTGGCTTATTCGCGAATCGGGCAGCGTACGCCTCAAAGCCGAAGCCGAATGGACAGCCGTACGCGCCATCATCATGGAAGCCGCCACGCTGCCCACGCATGTCTGGGGCCGCATCATTCCCGGCGACATATCTGGCAAGGAACATCGCATCTATCGCAAGCCCGTGGGTGTCGTCACCGTCATCAGCCCATGGAACTGGCCCATGCATTTGAGTTCGCGTGTGCTTGCACCGGCGCTCGCGCTGGGTAACGCGGTGGTGCTGAAACCTGCCACGGAAACCGTGGTGTCGGGCGGATTGCTGCTGGCAAAGATTTTTGAAGAAGCCGGGCTGCCGCCGGGCGTCCTCAGCGTGATTACCGGCAGCAATCAGCTGATCGGCGATCCGCTGGTACTTCATCCGCTCTCGAAAGTGATTTCCTTTACCGGCTCGAGCCCCGTTGGACGGCGCATCGCCAGTCTCGCTGTTACTGGCCCTACGCTCAAGAAAGTGCAACTGGAACTAGGCGGCAACAATCCGCTGATTGTGCTCGATGACGCCGAGCTCGAGCGCGCCGTCGACATTGCTGTCTTCGGGCGTTTTCTTCATCAAGGCGAGTTGTGCGTCAGTGCCAATCGCCTGATCGTGCATCAAGCGATCTACGACCGTTTCGTCGATGCCTTCGTCGAACGCGTCAGGGTGCTGAAATTCGGCAATCCGAACCTGCCCGATACGGCGGTGGGTCCGATCATCAATCAACGCCAACTAAGCCGCTTGTTGCAGATGATCGTTCAAGCGCGCAGCGATGGTTCCATCATGCGCGTTGGCGGCCCCGCGGAAGGCTTGGTGCTGCCGCCGCATGTCTTTCTCAATGTCTCGCTATCGGACAGTCTGGGCCGCGATGAAATCTTCGGCCCCATCGCGCCGATCATCAAAGTGCGCGACGAAGACGAGGCCGTCGCTGTCGCCAACGATACGGAATACGGATTGTCCAGCGCCATCGTTACGCAAGAGCTCGCGCGCGCCGAACGCCTAGCGCAGCACATCGACGCAGGCATGACCCATATCAACGACGCCCCCGCCGTCGATCTGGCCAATATGCCGTTCGGTGGGGAAAAGAACTCGGGCCTGGGGCGTTTCGGCGCAATGGGACTGATCGAAGAGTTCACCACCGAACATTGGGTATCTGTGCAGCGCGGGCATCGGGACTATCCCTTTTAGCAGACTGTTGAGAAGCGCCGTCTTTCGTCACTGTTCCGGACAGCCATCGAATGCTCTATCCGGCTATTGAAAAGCCTATGGTGAGGCCTTGGTGCCAGAGAGGAACGATTAGGGGTGGTTATCGAGGGTAGGGCGGGCGTCCTACCGGCCAATTGAACGACAGCTTTCACGATGCCACGCGCCTTCCACCTGCAGAGATTGCTTGGCTCGCTTGATCATGCAGGGGACGCAGCTGGTGTTATTGCGAGGGTGCGTACGGCCTGGGCATTCCTGCGCCAAGGCAAGGCTTGCCTCTCTTTGGCTACATATGTAGAGTTACATCATGCCTCAGACGCGAACGCCTTCAATCCAAACCCGGCAACTCCTGGATGCCTTGCTGTCACAACGGGGGCAATGGCGCCATGGCTACGATCTATCCGAACAGACGGGTCTTCCGTCAGGGACGCTCTATCCCATCCTCATGCGCCTGAGCGACAGAGGCCTACTCGATTCGAAGTGGGAGCCATCCCCGCATCAGGGACGTCCGCAGAGAAAGCTGTATCGCCTCAACGCCGAAGGAGTGGGCTTCGCCATCGAGCATTCGAATCCTGCGGGCAAGACTTGGCGACAGCTGTCACCGGGGCGTCTCTGATGGCCATCCGCAACGTTGCAGACACGCTCCCGACTGCATTGATCCGATTCGCGACTCGGATGCTGCCCAAGCATCGTCGGGAATGGGCCGAAGCGGCACTTAACGAGGTCGCATACATCGGATCCCGTCGAGCGGCTTTGTCTTGGGCCCTTGGGTGCATGTTCTTTGCGCTCAAGGAGCGCTCGTCCTACGAGTTCGGGAGAGCGCTTTCGACGTACCCCATCTTCAAGGCGCTAGCTCGGGCAAGTGCGGTGTTGGCTATCGCGTTGGTTGGCGTATACGCGATCCAAAAACCCTATCAGCGCGAGCGCATTTTGCTGACCGTGTTTCATGGGTGCCAGAAATCCGGCTGCCCGCCTCATTCAAGTCGCGCGGTAAGGGACGCATGGGCAATCAACCTCGGGGCGTCCATCGCGCATGACCCACGAACTAGTCGTTGAAACTCGGGGCCTCACCAAGCATTACGGTGGCGTCGAGGCAGTGCGCAATCTGAGCCTGCAGGTGGAGCCTCAGCACATCACAGCCTTCCTCGGACGCAACGGCGCCGGCAAGAGCACCACGATCAAGATGCTGCTCGGCATGGTCCGCCCCAGCGCTGGCACAGGTCGAGTGCTGGGCTACGACATCGCCGATGCTGCGCAGAGCCTGGAAGTCCGTCGACGCATCGCCTACGTGGGTGAAGACAAGGGCCTCTATGGCTACATGACCGTCGCCGAGCTCATCCGCTTCACCCGTTCCTTCTACGCGGATTGGCAGCCTGAGATCGAAGCGCGCCTGCTACGGGAATACCAGTTGCCGACTGGGCACAAGGTCAAGGCCATCTCCAAGGGCATGCGTACTAAGCTGGCACTTCTGCTGGCGTTAGCGCGCCGACCCGAGCTCATCATCCTCGACGAGCCAACAGAAGGGCTTGATCCGGTATCCATCGACGAACTACTGCAAACCCTGCGGGTGGTGCGCGATGCAGGCACCAGCGTCCTCTTTTCGTCGCATCAACTGGACGAGGTAGAGCGGATCGCCGACCGGGTGCTGATGATCGATCGTGGGCAACTGGTCCTGAATGCGCTGCTCGACGATCTGCTGAACAACTACCGCAACATCACCGTGGAATCCGTCGCGCCAGGTCCGGTGCCGACATTCGATCTAGCCGGCGTAGAGCGGATACGGAGTGATGGCCACCGGACTTGGGTGCTGGCCAGCTCGAACGTCGACGGTATTGTGGCTCACGCACGCTCGCTCCATGCCACTGTGCAGGTGACGTCGGTGAACCTGCGCGATGTCTTTCTCGACATCGTCAGGGAAGCTTCCTGATGCTCTGGTACAAGATGTGGCGAGAGAGCCGGACCCGCTTCGTCATCAGCGCCGCGGCCCTTCTGTGGCTATGCGGCGTCGTGGTGTTGTTACAGCGGCAGGTGCGTACCCATGCCGGCGAACCGCTGAGCTATGCGCAATACATCTGGAATGCGGTCTACAAGGCCAACGCGCTGGATTTGTACATCCTGCTGGTGATCGTCCTGGGGCTTGGCGGTGTGCTGCAGGAGCGAGCACAAGGTACGGCCGGGTTCACGCTGTCGCTGCCGGTAAGCCGGTGGCGCCTGACCGCCGTCAGGGCAGCCATCGGATTGACACAGGTTGCGATGTTGGCACTGCTACCCGCACTGCTGGTTCCGCTGCTGTCACCGTTTGTCGGTGAGGCTTATCCCTTCGCGCACGCTTTGCAGTTCAGTCTGTTGTGGACTGGCTGCGGCATAGTCGTGTACGCACTGGCATTTTTCTTCTCGATCATCTTGCCGGGAGGCTACTCGCCGGCAATCGCCTCAGTGGCGGCGTTGTCGATCTACTCGGTCCTTGCTGACTTACCTCTGCTTGCACGCTATCCAGCGCTTGATTTGATCGACACGATGCACGGCATGCAGCTTTCGACTTTCCACGGAGAAGGTTCGCTGGCCGCCCTCGTTACCCAACTGCCCTGGATGGCGCTGGGTCTATACGCGCTGGTGACGCTGGGCCTCGTTGGCATGGCCGGCGCCATCATGGCACGTAGGGATTTTTCATGAACGCCATGGCGCCCCTGTTGTTCAAGGCTTGGCGAGAGAGCCGCGGACGATTTCTGTTCAGCGCCGTGTTGCTGGCGACAATCTGTGTGTTTGGCGTGTTCTGCCGCGCCAGCTTGATGGCGGTGTTCGTCCCGGACGAACGGTTCGTCGGCGACCCGTACATTGGTTACATCTACCGACTCATATACAAGGGAACGGCACGCGGCTTGTTCACCATCATGGCCGTGGTGCTTGCGCTGGGGGGCCTGCAACGTGAGCGACTGCAGCGTACTGCGGGATTTACCCTGGCACTTCCCGTGAATCGCGCATGGCTGGTGTCGGCGCAAGCGCTACTCGGCCTAACCCAGGTCGCAGTCTTGTCGGCATTACCTGTGTTGCTGCTGGCCGCGTGCTCGCAGCTGGCGCACGTCGCGTATCCCCTGCGACAGATGGCCTGCTTCGGTCTGTTGTGGTTCGGAAGTGGCGCGGTGTTCTTCGCCGTGGCCTTCCTGTCGGCAGCGTTGTTCCAAAGCGAATACGCGGCGCTGGCCGTTTCGTTCGTCTTCATGATCCTCTATCCAGCCGCCGTGCTCTTTCCTCCGCTGAGCCGGTACCCATTGAACCTCAATCACATCATGTCCGGTCTGACGATGCGTTATTTCGATGCGCGAACCGCGCTGCTGGTGGGGAGGCCGCCTTGGACGCTGCTTGTTTCGATGATGATCGTTGCAGGACTGCTGATTGCCCTGGCAGTTCGAATCAGCAAGCAACGAGACTATTCGTGAGCCGTCCGAAACGATCCGCTCGTCGATACTGACCAGGCAGATGCCAGAGCCGGTGGTTAGCCCGTGTTATCGTGGTTAGGCAACGCGTACAGCCATATCATTTGGTCAGATCGGACGCACCGTATTCGCGCTAGCCTGATCATAGATCGAGGCCATCAGATCACCCTCAGTGCCAATAGCACGATCAAGATGATTAGCAGGAGACCCAACCCACCCATGGGACGATAGCCCCATGTGCGGCTATACGGCCACGCAGGTAGTGCGCCGAGCAGTAGCAGGATGAGCACGATGATCAGGATGGTGGAGAGAGCCATGGGAGCACCTCATTGTCGGTACGCCAGAACGGGATGCACGCCTACCGATGCGGGCGTGCCTGCATATAGATTCGATCAATTCAACTCGGTCGAGGTCATGGGACGGTATGTTCGAAGGTGGTACACGCGGTGAACCCGCGCTGCTCCCAAACAGCCACCCAGGGCTGACGCAAGCAGGCCCAGGAATGTACTGAGAAAGACGACCCAAAGCGCAGCGCTCGTGCATTTGGCGGTCCGTGTAGCAAGCGCTTTCGCTTCAGTTTGATACCGTTGCGCCCGTGCTGTCGCATTGGCGACCGTGACATCGATCTGTTGCGGTGTCATGGCGGTATAAGCCACGAGGATGTCTTTCGCCGTTTGCGGCTGCGACGACATTATTGCGTCAGTGGCCATGGCGATGGCTCCCGGCTCGGTACGTATTGCCATGGCGTATCGAGGGGTGGCATTGGCGGCGCCGTCAGCCGATCGAGCTCCCAACTCCAACTGGGCTTGAATGTCCGCGGAGGCATTTGCCGCTGGCGAGCCCGGCATTCCAATGATTGGCACATTTGCCTCGTTGGCTTGTCCTGATCCCATGTGATCACCGAACAGCGCAGGTGCATTCATGGCGTGCCCGATTCCTGCCGAGAGCAAGAGGCCACTCATCACAACGGCGAGACCCCACACCGTTACTCCGTGCATCGTGCCCATCGTCGTGTCGTTCTTGCCGTCGAACCAACTTGCAAACATGCTGCCAAGAAAAAGCGAGACGACCCAGGTAAGGATCATCCAGATAGCCGTTCCTATTCCCATCCCCCTGGCGCTGTTCGCGGCGCGTTCCGGATCGAACACTGAAAGCCCGACGGCCAGACCGACGATGTACAACAGCGATGCCATTCCGACTGCAATCGCCCACCCAGCGATCACGGCGCCCCAGCTCATACGCGGATGCTCCACCACTGCCACTGGTTCGGTGCTTGCGATGTTCGAATTCATCATCTTTCCCCGTCACTGCGTCGATAAGCCATGCAGCCCACGCCTTGCGTCAGGCGCAGCCTCGCAACAGAGCGATGAGAACCAATATCGGAAGTGGTACCCCCAGCAACCACAGCAGCACATAGCCGATCCCGCCGCGCTCCTTCCGACTCGATGGGAAAGCGGAGTCTTCGTTCATGACGGTCTCCTTTGAGAGGGAAGGGGCGTTCGGGCCACGATCTAGCCACGCCTCGAACGCTTCAAGGCACTGGCTTGCTCATGACCGGCGAGGACAGATACGTAGGCACGTTCAATGACTCGCCGGGTCGGCACGGAGAGTGCGGTATCCCTCAGCGCTTCTTCGAATCTGTGTTTGATGCGGTCTTCCCCGCACTCGACTTCGTCAACGATCGGGGTGTCACCCGAGACCAGCGCCTCATGAAGCTTGGCGAACAAGCGATGTGCGGAGCCAAGGGTGGTGCCTCCAAGTTCGGCATCGCCGCCCAAGGTGCTGACATGGGCTTTCAGTGCACCGACGACCTGACTGCGATCTTCCGACCATCGTGAAAAGCTGCCGCTCAGATAAGCGTCATTTACCTTTCGGGCTGCCTCAGCATAGACGTCAACACTGTCGATCGTGGTTTGAACAAGCCCATTCAAGACTGCGATGTCGTGGATATTCGTGGAGGTCATGACGCATCCGGTCGAAGAAAATTATGGACAGGAAGAATCAGCGATGTGTCGCTTAGTTGACGTGAACGAACCGTCCAGAGCACGTGACTGAACTTCATTCACTTTCCCCAGGTCGCGAACATAACGATGGTAGCGGTAGCCATGGCGAGGGTGGCCAACCAGCCCAAAATCTTCATGGCCCATGGAATCGTGAATTCGCCCATTACCTTGCGCCGGGAACTCATCCACATCATCACGACCATGAGTGGAACCGCGGCTACACCGTTGATCACCGCGCTCCAATACAACGCTTTGATCGGATCGAGCGGCGTCAGATTCAGCCCAAATCCGATCACGGTGGCGACGATCAGAACCCCGTAGAAGAACTTCGCATGCTGCGGCTTGTGCTGCAGCCCTGAGCGTTGCGCAAAGGCCCCGGAGGCAGCGTACGCTGTGGCGCCGGCGAGTACCGGCACGGCCAAGAGGCCGGTGCCGATGATGCCGGCCGCAAACAAGGCAAACGCCAATTTTCCTGCCAGGGGGCGCAATGCCTGCGCGGCATCGGATGAGGTCTGGATATCGGTTTTGCCGTGCGCGTGGAGTACAACGGCCGCGGTCAGGATGATGAAGAAAGCGATCAGGTTGGAAAAAATCATCCCGGTGCTGGTGTCGACTCCGATGCGCCTCAATGCGTCTGGAGCTTGATGCGGGGCTCTATTCAAAGGTTCGCGCTCATTGCTAGTGCGGATCTCCTCAACCTCCTGCGAGGCTTGCCAGCAGAACAGATAGGGACTGATGGTGGTACCAAGCAATGCCACCAAACCAACCGCGTATTTGGCGTTCCAGGTGATCGCTGGTCGCACGATGCTTTTGAGTACCTCTCCCCACGGCACGTGGATCACAAGCACTGTGGCGACGTAGGCGAACAAGCTCAGCGTCAGCACTTTCAGGAAAGGCGAGTAACGTGAGAACGGAATGAACATTTGCAGGAGCAGCGATCCCAAACCGAACACAGCGGCGTAGACGAGTGCCGGTCCACCCACTAGCAGCTTCAGCGCAGCGCCCATGGCACCAATGTCGGCGGCGAGGTTGATCACGTTCGCGACCAGGATGCATGTAGTAAGCGCGTATACCAGGGATTTAGGATGGTGGCGGCGGATGCCGTCCATCAAGCCGTGTCCTGTCACTCGCCCGATGCCGGCGCTTACCCCCTGGATGGCCACCATCAGCGGCATGGTCAAGAGGATTGCCCAAAGTGTGCTGTAACCGAAGGCGGCGCCCACCTGCGAGTAGGTCGCGATACCGCTGGGATCGTCGTCCGCCGCCCCGGTAATCAGGCCAGCACTTAAGCGGCCAAAAAATGACTTTCGCCCCTCATCGGTTTCGAGCGACTTGCCTGTCAATGCAGCTGCTTTTGCGACCATGAGAATCGGATTCCGAAAGGCGCGGGCACCTGACGGAGAGCACCAAGGCAGGCATACTCAGCATCCTCAGGTGCACGCATCGCCCGCGCGAAACTGAAGTGAACAACCCTTTGATGTGTCCGAATGCATATCCTTGAAACCGCCATACGGACATTGATGGGCAGGCTCGGCAGAGTCCGAATAATGCGAGCTGCAATCCGAGGTGCCCCAAGGCGATAAGGTGCGATCAGGTGGAATCGATGGTTCGCAGACGACGCGTCGTCCGAAACAAGACCGCCTCGATCAACACGAACGCCAAGATGGGAACTGCAGCCCCAAAGTGCCGCCTACGTCGAAACCTATCCGACTCGCGACGTAGATCAGAACGATCATGCTGAGTGCCATGCCGGGTGCGCCCAAGCCACGCATAGCGGCGCTACGGTGATAGCCGATCCAAAATGCAAAACGTGCCAGCGCCCATACCACGGCGGTCGCCAGGACAGCTCGCATGGCAGCTCCATCTGGCGAGTAGGTCGCCAGCCCGAACAGGGCCGCAGCAAACACGACGATCTATTCCAGAGTGTTCTGGAGATAGCATAGGTTGACTCGCAGTCGTCGTGTCTCGAATCCTGCCAGCGGATCGAATGCAGGCGAGTTCAGCCGTTCATGAGCTACGGCTTCAACTCCCGTCACTAGGCAGAACAAAGCCACAAGGCAAAAGCATTTCAGGGTGAAGAGCATCCGTTCGCCAATGCCATCCATGCCAGTCAAAGGTAGCATTAAGTACGCGATAACTAACCACAACAACAGGGCAATCGGCATCGCTATGGCAATGGTAACTATGCCAGCGCGTCGCTGCTTCGCGAAATCAGCTTGCTGCAAGTCGATATCGTTCATGTTTGCATGCGTACTTCATCCACAGGTCTCAATCCGTTTTTGGGGCGGCCTGCTGCCGAATGCCCCAGTGTGATGAGTTCAGCCGCGTATTTCGCTGGCAACTGTCTTGGGGTGATTTTCCGGGACATTGATCAGAATCCACCAGCATCTTCAAGTGAGGTCGGAGCAACGAGCATCAGTATTCCAGGTGCACGCGAACACCAACGAAGCGCGCCGGCCCCCGGTCATGGTTGTAGCCAGGGTTGTGTATTAGCTGCAGATCGGTCGTCACCCACGCATGGCCGGCGATAGCGAGATCGTAATAGGTCTCCAGGATCTGTTCGGTGCGATAGTTCAATTGCCCGTCGCCCAAGTTGAAACCCGTGCCGCCTGCAGCGAGGTAGGCACGATGATCGGGTGACAATCCGTTGACCGCCAGCGCTAGGGCAATGCGATCATCCGGACGGTGCCAGCGCACTCCGGCGAGCTGTCCACCGATACTCACGCTGCGATCCGCTTCGGTAAAGGCAAACGATTCGGTCTTGCCGTCGTTCCAGCCAAGGCGGCCGAAAAGCCCGGTATCGCCATGATCTGCTAGGGGCAGATCAGCACCCAGCGCAACGCCGTACTTGTGCCGGCCACCGTGGTCATCCTGGCGTATGTCGGGCACGGTTCCGGCTTGCAGCGCACGCGCCAAGGCAACCTGGTAGACGCCCATGCGTGCGGTGTTGCGATAGAGCAGCAGCCAGACCGCCGGTCCATCCGGGTTCGATTGCCAGGTCGCCTGCGCGTCCATTTCACGTGCGCGCGAAATGGCGTCGAGTCGTTGCCCGTTGGCGCGATAGGGCATCTGATACAGCCCGTAGCGCCACGTCCACGGTCCGGCTGCATAGGTTACGACACCGCCTACGGTATAGCCGCGCGTATCTGCGGCAAAGTCCCACGCCGCATTGTTGAATAGCGCCCAGTTGAGGAACTGGGTACGTGTGGAGTCTGCGTAGCGGCTCTGGTCGAAATCGTCGTTCACGGCGAACAGACCTGCCTTGAAGCTCAGGCGATGGTCCGCTTGCTCACCCGGCAGTTGGTCCATTTTTCGTTTGAGGGGGATGGTTTTGCCGCCTAGCGGAACGTCGTAGGTAAGGAACACCCGTGCCACATAAGCATCGCGTCCCAGCGATCCGCCACCGCCGCGAACAACGTCGCCGTTCGTGAGCCCGGCCAAACCAGTGCTGTGGCTGACGCCGCCGCCGCGAAACATTTCCACGTCCAGATAGGCCGCCCAATGAGGTGTGATCGGCAGACCGAAGTAAAGGCCAAAGGTATGAGAGCGTGCCTGGTTGGCCTGTGGACGCAGGCTCAATGGCCCTTGATAGGGCGAGTGCAGGCTGTTTTGGCGCTGATCGATGAAGGTGTACTGCGCACCGATCAACTGCGGCATCAGATAATCTACGTCATCGGCTGCTGCACCTGCCGAACACGCCGGCAGCACGAGGAATGTTGCAACCGCCAGGCGCATGTTCAAGCTAATTTCCTATTCAAACAACTGCGCTTGCGGCGCTCGCGCCATCGAATTTCGCAGATGGCCAGAAACAACCGGAGCGCTGTGTTGGATGGCGAGGGAGCGATCGATCCAGCCCTGTGATCGCGGCGGCTACTCGCCGAGCATCTGTGCCTTTCGTGCCTGCATACGCTCACCTAATGCGTCGAGAGCTGCTTTGTCGAAGATGGACTTGGCACGCTTGAACATTCCCTGTTCTTCCTCGTCGGCGTGGTGGACGACAAGTTCTTTGAGTACTTTCGCTCGACCGGAAAATTGCTCGCTATCGGGTTTTGTGCCCATGAGGTCGGGGAGCACGAGCTCGCCGGCGGCACGATGTTCTTCCATCGCCTCGAAGTACGTTTTGGCGTCGTCCTTGTTGCCAGCCTGCTTGAATGCCGGATAGAAGATTTCCTCTTCGATGGTCGTATGGATCTTCAGCATCGTGGCTACCTCGTCCAGAAGCTGTGCGCGCTTCTTGACCGCGCGAGTGGAGGTGTTAGCCAGTTCTTCGAGCAGTGACTTGATTTTTTTGTGGTCGTCAGTGAGTAGCTGGATGGCATTTTTCATGAGCGGAGCTCCTGATGGGGCGCCCACTTGTAAATGCGGCACGATGCATTCGTCGTGAAACTTGTGCAGCTTTTCGGTCATCACGAACGACGCAGACAAGCGCGCTTCATGAAGATCCAAGGAGTTCTCACGCCCCATGCATGCGCGCTTGATGAGTGGAACGCGACACTTGGCGTCCGACGGTGAATTCGCGCAGCTTCGTCGGTAACGTCCTTGCGCTCTCCGGAGATCACTGATGACACATTCGCATTCCAACCAGAACAACGAACGAGGCGGCAATCACGAGCAGCCCATCAAGGCTGGTCAGCAGAATCCCAAGAACGAAGACCGCAGTTCCAGCGCTGCCAAGGACTCCAAGAACTCAGGCGGTTCTGTGCGTGGCGGCGGCCAAGAGCAGCATATGAAGTCCGGCCAGCAGAGCCACAAGAACGACCGTTGATGGATCAATGGAACGAAGCGAAAGGCGCGGCTTTCCGCGCCTTCCGCTTCGTGTGGGTCGAATCAATCGAGCTTGCGCCAATTCGAAGGCGCCAATTCGAAGATCTCGCGCCAAAGGAACTGTCCAAGCCTGCAAGCGATGTATCTTCCGACGAGGACAAGAGCGCTGGGGACGCGGCCTCGGCTATCAGGGAGTGCCGCCACAACCGCCGGATGGATCCGCGACCCTTCCGTGTACCTGCGCAGCGACAAGCCCGGTTCCTCCAGTTTCATGTGTGGGGAGCAAGGAGGCTGCGCGTGCCGCGCTAGCGAGAGTGGTTCACGGGATGGGTAAAGACCCCTGGATACACGGCCATCTGGTTAACCCGGGCAATCTCGGATCACTCTGAGCTCGGTGCAGGATCCACCCCAGATTCTTGGCGCGGTGGAATGCTATTGAGTCGTGCTCCCTCGTCGCTTGATGACGACGGAGCCCCGCCACCTTGTGCGAAACGACGGTTTATCTAGCCGTCGCGGTTTCGTGGACGCATCTGGATGGGCGCACTGTCGTCTTGCGGGCTGCCGGGCGAGACACGGCCCAAGGTAATATTCTTCGAGGCCCGGACGTCCCGGTTGGCAAAGGTCCATATCTCGCCGCTGGCGGTGATCAACACCGTCCAATACAAGTCCGATTCCGGGCCATAGTCGATGAGGATATGAGCGAATCCTTCTCCCTTGGGCGTATTCATAGGAAGCGGTGGATTGAGTTGAAGCATGACGGCATCCCGTGACTTGGCGGTGCGAAAGTCCAATTGCTGCTGGTAGCACTACGGCCACAGCGAAATAGCTGCGGCCGCAGGTGATGCGTACCGTTTACCGTCGGTCGAGAGTGCCGAGGCCATGGCGCTTGGCGAAGCTCTTGGACGCCTGGTTGGCATGCTCCGCAGCGTACAGTCCGTGGCTGTGAGCCAAATGGGCGTGATGAGCACCCTCAGCGGTGTTGTGGTCACGAAGGCGCTTGGCAGCCTCCTCGTGGTGGTGCGCCGCTTGCTTGTGATGTTCGGCAGCCTTGTCGTGATGTTCGTGTGCTTCGGCGAGTGTCTGAGTGGTGGATTCGGCAGATGAGGTCATGAGTTTCTCCAGTCGCTGTGTTCGGCAAATGCCGCTGGAAGGCGTTCTACTGATGCTTACAGAGCCGAGGTTAACGACGGGTGGGAAGTTCGTCGTGAGCGTGGCTGATCATCCTGAATGCCATTCCGCTTGCTGGTCCATCGCTCCGACCAAAGCTCTGTTGCAAGGTTTCGATGCCTTCCCATGGGTCTGAACGTACCCGTGCAAGTCGCGCTACCACGGTTCGCAATGCAGTTGCACTACGAAGATGGCATGGAGGTCGGTATTCGAACTCATGCCAGGGTAGGGCTCTCACCTCTTCGGGAAATCGCGTTTTGCAGTTAGTCGTGCAACCTCGCTATTTGGTGCCAGTCGTTATGGGGCGGGGCCACCCATAACGGGAAGAATCGCACCCGAGATGTAGCTGGCGCATGAGGGTGAGGCCAGGAAGACATAAGCTGGCGCGATCTCCTCCGGTTGGGCAGGGCGGCCCATCGGACTGGATTTGCCGAAGTCACGGATCTGTTCAGGCGATTGGTCGGCCGGGTTCAGCGGTGTCCATACCGGCCCGGGTGCGACTGCATTCACGCGGATTCCGCGCGAGATCAGGTTCGCTGCTAAGGCTTTGGTAAAGGCATGGATACCACCCTTGGTCATTGAATAATCCAGCAGCTTGTCGTTGCCGAACAAGCCGGTTTCCGAGCCGGTATTGATGATCGAACAGTTGCTGCCCAAGTGTGGTGACGCCGCTTTGGCCATGTGGAAGTAGCCATAGAGATTGGTCTTCAGCGTTTCGTCGAAGTGCGCCTCGGTGAGGTCCTCGATGGCGTCCACGTGCTGCTGAAAGGCCGCATTGTTAACCAGGATGGACAGCTTGCCGAGCTTCTCGACCGTGGCCTCGACAGCTTGCTTGCAGAAGTTGGGTTCCTTGACGTCGCCGCGAATCAGGAGGCAGCATTGGCCCTCAGCCTGAATGTAATCCCGAGTTTCCTCCGCATCGGCGTCCTCACACAGATATACGATGGCTACGTCGGCACCTTCGCGGGCGAACAACACGGCTACCGCCCGCCCGATGCCCGAATCGCCGCCGGTGATGAGCGCCGCCATGCCGCGCAACTTGCCGCTACCTGTATAGGTGGGCGCCAGGAACTGCGGCCGCGGATCGAGATCGCGCTCCAGGCCTGGTTTTGTCAGCTGCCGCTCGGGAAACGGTGTTTCCGGATGCTGATGGTCCCCGGTCTTGGTCTTTTTTGTGGATGGCGCGGGAGCACGATTTTCTTTGCCACCGCGTGTTTTGCGTTCGGCCTGCGCCTTTATGTCGCGATGCTTCTCGGCGGTTTTGCTGGTGTCTCGCGATTTCGTACCCATGGTCCCGTGCTCCGATGGCGGGATGGTTCACGTTATCCGGCAATTTGTTCCGCTCCAGTGAACAATGGATCAGAGCGATGTCTATTGACGACGCATGGACACGCAGGTCGTGATAGTCGGCACACGTCCCTTGGGAGAATGGTCATGCCTGAACAACGCACTCGTCGCGCCGCAGCTAAGGACAAGAAGGAGGGCAAGTCTCCGGGCACGCAAGCCGGGGAATATGTGCGGGAGGAAAGCGAGCATGTGCGTGAAGGCAAGCACGGCGCGCGATCGACCAAGCAAGCCATCGCCATTGGTCTCTCCAAGGCACGCCGTGCCGGAATCAAGGCCCCGATCAGCAAGTCCGCCAGCAAATCGACGAAGAAGAAGGCAGCGCAGGACGAAGCAGCCTCGCATCGTCGCAAACAGCCATCACGGAAGCGCTCCGCGGCGACTAAGCACGTACTGGAGAAGGAGGGGCACGAGGCGGCTTCCTCATCCGCGCTCTCGTCGAACGCCAAGAAAGCAGCCGCCAAGCGCACGCCGAAATCGCGTTCGGCAGCCGCCAAGAAGGCGGCACGAACCAAGGGCTCAGCGGGGCGATCAGCTGCTGCCAAAAAGGCCGCCAGGACGCGGGCTCGGAACGCGTCTTGAGCAAGGAGTGCCTCACATACCTCGGCTCATCTGGATAGATACGCTTTCCTACGTTCTGCTCAACGTGCTGGCATCGCTTTGAAATTGACCGCGCGGCGGATGTGCGGAGAATCGAGCGCTTGTGCCCCCCCTCTTTGTCAGCGCTAGGAGCCCAACATCGACTGTTACGCACAACGTTGTGGGTGGCCATGAGATCTACGACTAGTTGGCCCAAGTCCAATAAGAACACTTCAATTCAAATTCGTTCGAGCCGTTCCCATCCGCCCCTCGTGCTCTGCGCGACGTACTCGATGCCCAATTTGCCGTGGATGGCGAGCAGACCGAAAGCCGCATCCTGGCCGAGATATTGAAGTGGTATTACTTGCTCCATTCTTTCAGTAGATTCTGATGGACAGTTGCTGAAGTGGATTCCGCCGGGCGCGGCGTAGTCTGACGCCAATCCACGGAAAGACATGCATCGGCATCGCGGTTCGCACTGCTTTCACATCATCTACACGAGGCTTCGCCGATGACCTGGCTGCATCGGATACTAGGGAACCGATCTGAAGCGGACGCATGGTTCGGCGATCTTGGGCGTTGCATGCTGCAGGCGATGCCGTGGCCTGCGTGCGTTTGCGACCGACAAGGCCAATTGCTGGCTTGGAACGAAGATGCGAAACGTCTGTTGGAGCGTGTCAGACCGGATGATTCGACGATCGAAGACCGGTTCCGGGATCTGCTGCGACATGGACAGAGAGCCGGGGCCGTCGGAACATCCTTGATCGATGTCTTGCAGAGCGGCTGTCCAGCATGCGACGCGGTACTGGAAATCGAAAGCGACCCCGGCGTTCGCCTCTCGTTGCATGCCAGGTTGACGCCGCTGGTGGCGACGGATGGTTCAGTCAAAGCCGTCCTGTGCAGCTTTCAGGGGCCGCCGCTCTTCAGTGACTTGACTGCGACACTCGAGCGGAACGGGACCGCAGAATGTGAGCATCGGCAGGGCGATCTATTTCGCCAAATGCTGCAAGCTTTGCCTGTCGCGGTGTACACCACGGATGTCGATGGAACCATCATGTTCTTTAACGAGGCCGCGGTCGCTCTTGCGGGGCGCCGTCCCTCCGTAAGAGATAGATGGTGCTTCAGCTGGAAGTTGCTTCATCCCGATGGAACACCAATGCCGCATGATGAGTGTCCCATGGCGATTACGCTCCGCGATGGATGTGCCCGGTATGCCTGTCAGATCGTCGCCTTGCGGCCAGACGGCAGTCGGGTGGTTTGCGAGGCCTATCCAACGCCGTTGCTCGACAAGTCGGGCGTACTCGTCGGAGCAGTGAATGTGTTGATCGATATCAGCGAGCGTATCGATGCAGAGCAAGCGCTTCGTAGTCTCAACGAAACGCTGGAGCAGCGCGTGGTGTATCGGACCAACAGAGCAGAGGCGGCATTGACGAGGCTGCACCGTCGCGAGCGCGAGTTCGCCATGTTGGTGGAGAGCGTGCTTGATTACGCGATCATAATGCTGGATCCGAAGGGCAACATCACCCAGTGGAATCAGGGCGCCGAACGGATCTACGGATATCGGTCCGAGGAAATCGTCGGCCGGCATTTCTCGACGTTCCACACACCCGAGGACCGCGCCAACGGCATGCCGGAGAAGGTACTGGCAACCGCTTCGTGTGAGGGGAGGCATGAGGGAGAGGGTTGGCGCCTACGCAAGGACGGCAGCCTTTTCTGGGTGAGCGCGATTGTCGACCCTATTATCGATAAGGGCCATCTGGTGGGTTTCGCCAAGATTACCCGGGACGTCACCGAAAGGATGAAAAACCAGGAAGCTATCGTCGAGAACGAGCGGCGCGCACGCGCTGTGATCGATACCGCACCGGATGGCTTCGTTCAATTGGACCCCGCGGGCAGGATAGTCGAATGGAATCCCGCCGCAGTCGAGATGTTCGGCTGGTCGCGCGAGGAGGCGATCGGAAAGGAACTCATTCAATTGATCGTGCCGGATGACGAGCGCGGCCGCTTTGTTGAACGTGTTTCGTTGAGCGGACCCAACATTTTCCAGCATGATGCTATCCCGCTCAAGCTGCGAACGAAAAGCGGCGATCTTGTTACTGTCGAGCTTAACTTCGGCACTCGCACATCCTGGGGCAGTGATCCACTCAACCTTTTTATCAGTGATATCGGTGAAAGGATTTCGATCGAGGCGCAACTGCGTCAAATGCAAAAAATGGAATCCGTTGGCATGCTGGCAGGAGGCATAGCCCATGATTTCAACAACCTGCTGCAAGGGATTATCGGCGCGGTCGAGATCATCGATCTGCGAATTAAGGACAACGATGCGCGCGACGTTTCTCGTTTCATCGATGGTGCGTTGAATTCCGCCCAGCGCGCTGCCGCGCTCACGCAGCGACTGTTGAGCTTTTCGCGCAAACAGCCGCTCGATCCGCAGTCGGTCGATGCAAATCAATTAGTCATGTCCATGAGCGACATGCTGAAGCACACCATGGGTGAAGCAGTTGCGCTCGATTTGGAGCTTGCAGATGACCTATGGCCCTGCAGGTGCGACGCGAACCAGTTGGAAAGCGCATTGCTCAATCTTTCAATCAATGCCCGCGACGCCATGCCGGAGGGCGGCCGCCTGACCCTGCGCTCGGCTAACCTCGATATCGGCGAGTCGGCCGCGGCTCATCGGCCGGACCTCCACTGCGGGCAATTCGTACTACTGACGGTTACCGACACGGGAACGGGCATCCCGAAAGAGATCGTTGATCAAGTGTTCGATCCGTTCTTCACCACCAAAGAAGTTGGACGTGGAACAGGCTTGGGATTGTCGATGGTGTACGGGTTTGCGCAACAGTCCGGCGGCTTCTGCGAGATCCGCAGCGAGGTGGACGAGGGCACCAGCGTCAGTATTGGTCTGCCTCGGAACCTTGCGGCTCCACAGAAAACGCCGCGCGTTGCGCAACTGCACCTTATCAAAGGCGCGGGCGAACTGGTCCTGGTGGTGGAAGACGAGCCGGTGGTACGCGGCATCGTCGTCCAAGTGCTGCACCAGTTGGGTTATTCCACCCTGGAAGCGGCTAGTGGCGATGAAGCGCTCAGTTTGCTCCTGACGCAGGAGTCCGTTGATCTGCTGATATCCGACCTAGGTTTGCCTGGGATGACCGGATGCACTCTGGTGGAGGCCGCCCACGTCATGCGCCCGAAGCTGAAGATTCTGCTGATGAGCGGCTATGCGCCGGATAAGACCCAAGGCGGCAAGCAAGCGACTCAGAAATGGCCGCTGATCACCAAGCCCTTCAGCACCGCGAAACTTGCCCGCTGCATTCGCGAAGTGATGAGTAAGGGAGAGGACTTGCAAACAGACCCCGTGCAGAAGGACGGCGCTTGACTACGCGTGGCGAAGCAAGGATCGCACGATGCGTTGCAACTCCGCGCTGCTCACCGGCTTCATCAAAACACATAACTGCGGGAACTCCGCTACCAAGGCAGACTGGTCGCTGCCGGAAATCACAACGAACGGGACGTTTTGCGCCATCATGGCCAGCAGCGCCGGGCGCGCGCTTTCGCCGCGCAGTTCCATGTCGAGCAACACGGCATCGAATTCGCCCGATTCGATCTCCGTGAGCGCATTGGCCAGACTGAGATCGACGATGACTTCCAGCTTCAATTTTTGCAGGACGTCCTCCAGTACCATGGCGACAACGGGGTCGTCTTCGATCACCAACACGCGGCCAAGCGTGGATGTTTGGCTGTGCATGAGTCCTCCCTCCATAGTCCCCTCGTACGATCTGTTCCGACCGGTGTTCAGCCTATCGCCAATAGCAGCATGACACCATCAACATGCATCATGGGTGCGAAGCGGTGCCGGTATTTGGCTACCCGGTTCGGCCGCCGGCAAGCATGCGATCCAAGACTTCCTCGATATGCTTCACGCTATAGGGTTTCAGCAGCACTTCGACGTCACGATATTCGTCCGGCGATCCGTCGCTTCCATAACCGGAGGCGAACACGAACGGGATCTTTCGGCGGCGCAGCTCCGCGGCGAGCAGAAAGCTATCTTCACCTGCGAGATTGATGTCCAGGACAGCGTCATCGATCCATTCCGTCGTAGCCAGCTCCAAGCCGCTGCTCAACCGGGCCGTCAACAATACGCTGAAGCCCGCGCTGAATCACATCCTCCAGCATCATAGCCACCAGCATCGCGAAGTGCTTGCGCAGTGCCTGCTCGACGCGATGCCGGAGAATACGCTCGACCCCGGCATTCCAGCTGGTGATTGTATCGTTCGCGGCTTAACCGATGATCCCGTCCTGCGAATTGTCGACAATAGTCGCCAACCGTGCGCATGCGGTCTCGCTGCGATGGTTTTGTGTGATGTCCACGAAAGTCAATACCACACCATCGACGACCTATGCCGTATACATGGGGGAGAGAGTGTTCATGGCAATCAGTCGGACAACGTGAGCAGTACACGAAGCGAACGAGATCGAGATGGAGCCGTCCCCGGCAGAAGTCCGGAACGGCATGCGAAGGCGGATCGGAAGCGCCATAGGAACAACTGACGCTCAGTGAGCGAATCGAAGTGGTTTGTACTCAAAGTCCATAGACCTGATCGTGCAGCCAAGCGGAGATGAGAGCTCAGTTTTCCAGTTCATGCGCGTTCGCTTCGATCGCGCGACGGCGATCTCGCCAAACTTTGGCGGTCTGCGGTTTGATGAACAGCGAAATGATCTCCGGGCGAGCCACTTTGGCTCGCTTTTCGATCCGATGGACGCAGGCTTCGATCTGTGTGGTGGAAAGCACATCCTCGAATTCGGCGCTCAGCGCAGCAACTACCTGATGTGGCCCCATCTGCACGGTCAATACGCCGTTGGCGATGCGCACGTCGGCGTCGGCGGCGGCGATCGCCATGATCGCATCGCTTACGGCTGGATGGGCGGTTTCGCCGATTAGCAACCCCTTGGTTTCCCGTGCGAGCAGCAGAGCCGAGACGGCTAGCACGCAGCCGATGCCCACAGAGGCAATGCCGTCGAACACCGGCGACTTGAGCAGTTGCGCACCTGCCAGTCCAACCAGTGCAATTAGCAAACCGACCAGAGCCGCACTGTCTTCCAGTAGCACGGTAAAGGTGGTCGGATCCTTACTTAGGCGAAACGCCTCGAAGTAGCCAAGCTTGCCTTTGCGGGCGCGGAATTCGCCCAGTGCGACACGCCATGAGCTGCCTTCGAACAGCATCGACACCAGCAGAACGATGTAATTCGCGCCGGAATGATCGATCGTCTTATTGCGTGCAATGTGGACGACACCTTCGTAGGAGGAGAGGCCAGCGCCTATTGCCAGAACCAGCAGCGCCACAATGAAGCTCCAGAAATACAGTTCGCGACCATGTCCGAACGGATGTAGTGGATCCGGAGGCATGGCGGCGCGGCGCAAACCATAAAGGAGCAGCAATTCATTGGTGGTATCGACAAGAGAATGCACGCCTTCGCTCAGCATTGCTGAACTGCCGGAATAAGCTGCTGCCATGAACTTCACGACAGCAATCAGCAGGTTGCCGCCGAGCGCGACATAGACCACTTTGTGTGAAGCGGAGGGAGACATCGGGCAAGGTATCGCCGTGATCGGTACCTCATGCCGTGGGGCGTTCGGGAGGTGGCGGCACGGGATCGCCTATTGGTAATGGCGCGGGTTGCGGCTCGACCAATGGTGGACGCCCCGGTTGCGGAAATGGCGGAGCGGCTGGTGGCATCGGCGCTGGCGGTTCGCCGGGCTGGCTTGGCGGCACGGGCTCCTGTGGCGAAGGCGCAGGTTCCGGTGGAATCGGCATGCTTCGCAAGGTTGGCGACAACGTAAAGGGAAGCATGAAGGATTCCGATTTTTGCGGTGGCTTTCCATCATTCCGGGCTGCTCGTTACTTCGTCATGAACTTTGGGTGGTCGAATTGTCGCGGCTGCAAGAGCAAAAGCGAGTACAACCCTTTCACTCGCCCGTCATCTCTTCTCCGCTTAAGCTGATCAGCGCAGGGGCAATATCGCAGGAATTCACATGAACACGCGTGATGACCAGAAAGGTCTGATCTTGCTGGTGGAAGACAGCCGCCAGATCTCCGAGCCATTAGGCGAATTTCTCGAAAAAATTGGTTACTCCGTCGACTACGCAGCTGATGGTCCTAGCGGATTGCATCTTGCGGTGACTGGCAGCTATGACGTCCTCGTGCTCGACCTATCACTGCCTGGGATGGATGGTTTGGAGGTGTGCCGGAAGCTTCGCCGTGAGGCAAACAGAGCCACTCCTCTTCTGATGCTTACAGGGCGCGGCAGCCTAGACGACAAGCTCACTGGTCTGGAAGCAGGTGCTGACGACTATCTCGTGAAGCCGTTCCAATTGAGTGAGCTTGCGGCGCGTGTGCATGCCCTGATTCGACGCGATCGTCGGCAAGTCTCTACCGAGATTCTGACCGTCGGCGATATGACGCTTGATACGGCGATCCTACGGTTGACGCGTGCTGGGAAGGTGCTCAATGTGTCGCCGATTGGACTGAGGCTGCTGGCGATCCTGATGCGCGAGTCTCCGCGCGTGGTAAGCCGACGCGACATCGAGCGCGAAATCTGGGGCGATATGCTTCCTGACTCCGATACCTTACGCTCGCACCTGTACAACCTGCGTCGCATCATCGACAAGCCATTTGCCAACCAACTGCTCCATACCATTCATTCGGCAGGCTATCGCCTCGCGGATCTTGATGCGGAAATGTGCGCTGCCGGGGATGCGGCCTGAGTCCTGTGTTCGCTGAAACTACCTGTCCTTTCCGCCGAATGCCATAAGCAGAATCGTTTGGCGGAAAGGGATGTGGCGAATCAAGTCCAGACAATGCCTGTGACGAGTCGAGTGACCCGTAAAGGCCAGAAGTGGCCGCGACGGATACGCTGTTTTCTAGAACTCGTCAACGAATTCGATGCCGACGCCTAGCCGGCGGGTAAGGTCTTCCGCCTTTCTGCGCACGGTATCGAATACCTCGTCGTCGCGAATCTCGACTTCGACACAATAAACCTTTCCCTCGCTATCACTGGCCTGCTCCGACGAGCTCGAATCGTCGCGCATACGGGGTATCAAGTCGTCAACTTCTTCGACATGGTCGACTTCGTCGATGCCGTGCAGCGAAGTGATGAGAGTATCTGCGTCGGCACGTTGTCCGATGAGTCGAAATCGAACCATGGGCATGTGAATTCTCCGAAAAAGTCCGTAGACGGATCCTTGCAGGACTCTTGCATCTTTGAGGTGACGGAACGCCACGCATGTTCTCGTGAAAACGTAACAACCACACCGCGTTAACTTCGCCATTCCTACGCTCAGATTTTTCCTCGAAGAAATCGTGCGAGTCTTCGTGACTCCGCTGATCTATTTGGTGAGACGCGCAGGATGAACACTCAACGTTGCCGCTCCGGCGCGGCGGCCTCGCCATCCGCATCAGCTATGCACTTCGACACATTGATCGTGTCGCTGATTTTTCCTGGCGCGAGCAGTGCACTGATTTCTCTTCGAGGCATTCGATGCGTTCACCAGTCTCGGTACCGCGCAGCACAAGGTATTGCATGTGACGATCTTCATGTATTTGCGCGGCGGATCGCTGATCTGCACTGCCTCGACGGTCGGTCTTGCATGGTCGTCGATGCTGATCGTGCTAGCGGCGGTCGGTATGCCGACGCAAGGGGGCACCGCATGCTGGGCGGTGACATCTGAACGGAGGAGATGAACGATGCCCGAATTCCATTGCGACCTCGACCAGACAGGCGCCCCCCTGCGCCATGTGTGGTCGCACACCATTGGTAGCGATCACGCGCGTATGGCCTTGCGTGCGGATTGGCGCGAGCAGATGCGCCGCGTGCGTGAGGAACTCGGTGTCGAATATGTGCGCTTCCATGGTCTGCTCGACGACGATATGGCGATTCTGCTGGATGAGCAGGACACGTTGCACTACGGCTTCCATAATGCGGACCTGATCATCGATTTTCTGCGCGAGATCGGCATGCGCCCGTTCGTGGAACTGAGTTTCATGCCAACCGCGCTCGCATCAGGCCACACCACGGTATTCAGTTATCGCGGCAACGTGACGCCGCCGAAGAAACTGGCCGACTGGGACGCGCTGATCGACCGACTGCTGCGCCATTGGGTGGATCGCTACGGACTGGACGAGGTGCGCAGGTGGTACTTCGAAGTATGGAACGAGCCCAATATTCCCTCGTTCTGGACCGGAACCCAGGCCGACTATTTCGAGCTGTACCGGCACACCGCGACTACCATCAAGTCGGTCGATGCTCAGTTGCAGGTGGGCGGCCCCGCCACTGCCAATGACGAATGGATCGCGGACTTCGTGGCGTTCTGCCGGCGAGCGAAGCTGCCGTGTGATTTCGTATCAACTCATCATTACCCAACCGATGCGTTCGGCAAGCCGGGGGAGGACACCGAAAAACAGCTTTCGTTGGCAACGCGTGGCATCTTGCATCGGCGCGTGCTGGACAGTTGTGCCGCAGCAGACACTTTGCCTGTGTACTACACAGAGTGGTGTAGCTCGTCCAATCCGTTCTTCAGGCTTCATGACGAGCCATACGCGGCAGCCTTCATGATCAAGAACTTCCTGGCCGTAGCCGATTTGGTGCAGTGCTATAGCTGGTGGACGTTCTCGGACATTTTTGCCGAGAACTACTTTTCCTCGGTACCGTTTCATGGCGGCTTCGGCCTGCTCACTATAGGTGGCATCGCCAAACCTACTTATCGCGCGTTCCAGATGCTGCACCGGCTCGGTCGCGAACGGCTTCGGGTGGACGGTGCGCATGTCACAGTGGACGCTGCAGTGGTGCGCGCGGAGGGCGTCGTGATGGTGTTGCTGAGCAACCACGCGTTCCCGGAACATCCGATCGCCGCCGAGAAAGTGACGATTGAACTTGCCTGCTCACAGCCACCCACTGGCGCGTGGCTGGAGCGCATCGACGAGGATCATTGCAATCCGCGCAAGCTGTGGGAGGCGCTTGGCTCACCGGACTATCCAAACGCCGAGCAGCAACATCGGCTACACGAGGCTGCGCTCCTGCAACGCGAGCCATTGCGGTGGCACGCGAAGACCGGTGGATTCTCACTGAACATCGATCTGCCTCCGCACGCCGTCGCTGCGATCACGCTGCATGTCCCGAATGACGACAGCACGGGAGAAACTTCGTGAAAAAATCAATGACAGGATCCAGCAACGAGGATTTGCTGGACCTGATCCAGCACGATTCGTTCCAATACTTCATCGATCACCGCCAGCCCGGCAACGGACTGATACCCGATTCGACCGAGCCGCACTCGCCATGCAGCATCGCCGCGGTGGGGTTCGCCTTGTCCTGTTATCCAGTAGCGGTGGAGCGGAGCTGGATGACACGCGCCGCGGCGCGCAAGCTGGTCTTGGGGACGTTGCGCTTCTTTCTGATGGCGGATCAGTCCGGCGCGACCGATGGCGTCGGTTACAAAGGATTCTTCTATCACTTCCTCGATCTCCGGACGGGACGGCGCGCGGGTAATTGCGAGCTTTCCACTATCGACACCGCATTGCTGGTGGCGGGCATGCTCACCTGTGCGCAGTACTTCAGCGGCGAGCATCGTGAAGAAGCCGAAATCCGCACCGCAGCGAATGCAATCTATGACAGCGTCGACTGGCGCTGGGCACAACATGGTGGCGCCGGCATCTCGATGGGGTGGAAGCCGGAGCGTGGCTTCCAGCGCGCCAGCTGGGTGGGTTACAACGAGGCGCTGATCATGTACGCGCTGGCACTCGGTTCAGCAAGCCATCCACCCACCTCCAATGTCTATGCCCACTGGCTGAGCGGCTACCGCTGGAAGCGGATCTATGAATTGGCCTACGTGTATGCCGGACCGATGTTTATTCATCAGTTCTCGCATGTCTGGATCGACTTCCTGGGAATCCACGATGCCTATATGGCGGAGAAGGGTATCGATTATTTCGAGAACAGTCGCCGTGCCACGTATGTGCAATACGAATACGCACGGCGCAACCCGCGTGGTTTCGAAGGTTATCAGGCGAAGTGCTGGGGGTTGACCGCTACCCATGGCCCAGGGCCGGCGGCGCAAAAAAGGAAAGGTAAGCTGTTGCGCTTCGCCGGCTACGCTGCACGCGGCGCGCCATTCGGACCGGACGACGGAACGATGGCACCGTGGGCATCGCTGGCCTCACTGCCTTTCGCACCCGAGCTGGTGGTACCCACCCTGCGCCATCTGGTCGAGGAAACGGAGAATCCGCGGAACGACTTCGGGTTCTACGCTTCTTTCAATCCCAGTTTCCATGCCAAACGCGGCGATGCCGGCTGGGCTTCGCCGTGGCACTACGGATTGCACCAGGGTCCCATCGTGCTGATGCTGGAAAACTATCGCAATGGCCTGATCTGGCGCTTGATGCGCGACTGTGCGCCGTTGGTGCGCGGTTTGCGACGCGCCGGCTTTCACGGCGGTTGGCTCGATCATGCGTGCTGAAGGAAAGAACGTGAGCGCGCCCGTCACTGGTGTGATGGAGATACGCACGGCGCACTCATAGTCCACTAACGACATGCCGCGCAGGATGACTTTCATTCGCCGACCCTGTTCGGTGCCTGCGCGGGTCGCTTACGACCCATGTCCCCGATCAGAACCGGAGAACCGAGCCATGAGCGAAAACGTCAGCGATTTTCTGTTGCACCGACTGACCGAATGGGGCATCGAGCGCTTGTACGGCTTTCCCGGCGATGGCATCAATGGACTGATGGGCGCAATCGATCGCGCAGGCGACAAATTCAAGTTGGTGCGCGCAAGGCATGAGGAGATGTGCGCGTTCATGGCCTGTGCGCACGCCAAGTTCACCGGCGAGGTCGGCGTGTGCATGGCCACTTCCGGGCCGGGCGCCATCCATCTGCTGAACGGCTTGTACGACGCCAAACTTGATCACCAGCCCGTCATGGCCATCGTAGGCCAGCAGGCGCGCGCGGCGTTGGGTGGTCAATATCAGCAGGAGGTCGACCTGGTCTCGTTGTTCAAGGACGTGGCCAGCGACTACGTGGAGATGATCATGGTGCCAGCGCAGGTCCGCCATGTGGTGGATCGCGCGCTGCGCATCGCGATTGCCAAGCGTACGGTGACCTGCATCATCGTGCCCAACGATGTGCAGATCCTCGGCGCGGTGCCGGTTCCACCACGTGCGCATGGCACCGTCCATTCCGGTTTCGGCTACCGCCCTCCGCGGGTGGTACCCGCTGAGGGCGATCTGCGTCATGCCGCCGATCTGCTGAATGCGGGCAGCAAGGTGGCGATCCTGGTTGGTGCTGGCACGTTGGCGGCCGCCGATGAGGTGATCGAAGTTGCCGAGCTGCTCGGTGCGGGCGTGGCTAAGGCGCTGCTGGGCAAGGCGGCGTTGCCTGACGAGCTGCCGTATGTCACCGGTTCCATCGGTCTGCTTGGCACCAAGCCGAGCTGGGACATGATGATGGAGTGCGACACACTGCTGATGATCGGATCGCGCTTCCCGTATTCTGAATTCCTACCAAAGGAAGGACAGGCGCGCGGCGTGCAGATCGATCTCGATCCCGCGATGCTCTCGATCCGCTACCCGATGGAGATCAGTCTGGTCGGCGATGCCGCCGCCACCTTACGTGCGCTGATTCCGCTGCTACAGCGCAAGACCGACCGTGGCTGGCGCGAGACGATCGAGAAGAACGTTGCTGAATGGTGGCGCGTGCTGGAAGCGCGAGCAATGCACGAGGCGGTGCCGATCAACCCGGAACGGGTATTCTGGGAGCTTTCGTCGCGACTGCCCGACGAATGCATCCTGGCGGCCGATTCCGGCTCTGCGGCGAACTGGTATGCCCGGGACCTCAAGATCCGCCGCGGCATGATGGCGTCGCTGTCAGGTTGCCTGGCCACGATGGGGCCCGGTGTGCCTTACGTGATCGCAGCGAAATTTGCCTATCCCGAGCGTGTCGCGATCGCCGTCGTCGGCGATGGCGCGATGCAGATGAATGGCAATGCGGAGTTGATCACGATAGGCGACTACTGGAAGGAATGGTCCGATCCGCGGCTCATCATCGTGGTGCTTAACAATCGCGACTTGAACCAGGTGACCTGGGAGCAACGCGTACTGGAAGGCGACCCGAAATTCGACGCCGCGCAACATGTGCCGGATTTTCCCTATGCGCGCTACGCCGAGATGCTCGGGCTGAAAGGCATCATGGTGAATGATCCCGCACAGATCGGTGCTGCATTCGACGCCGCGTTGTCCGCGGATCGACCGTGCGTCATCGAGGCGATTACCGACCCCGACGTGCCGCCGTTGCCGCCACATATCACGTTGAAAGAGGCCAAAGCATTTGCCGAATCGATGCTCAAGGGCGACGAGGACACGGGCGGCATGATCCGGCAGTCCGCCAAGGAGGTGCTCGCCACCTTCCTTCCCGGTCATCGTGGACATTGACATGGATGCGGTGAAACTCCAGATGCCAAAAGTGTCTGTGTACACCGTTCCGACTGACCTGCCGGAATCCGACGGTACCTTGGCGTGGGAATCAACCACGCTGGTGTTGGTCGAGATCGACGCTGGGGGCAAACACGGCCTGGGTTACAGCTACGCGGATGGCGCCACAGCGGTATTGATACGCGACACCCTGGCTAAGGTCGTGACCGGATGCAACGCGCTGGACATTGCCGCCGTGTGGGCAGCGATGCTCGCTGCGATCCGCAATCTCGGTCGCCCCGGCATTGCCTCGATGGCCGTCGCTGCGGTGGATAACGCTTTGTGGGATCTGAAGGCGAAGTTGTTGGACCTGTCTCTGCTGGATTTGCTGGGCGCGGTGCGTGAGGCGATTCCGGTATACGGCAGTGGCGGCTTCACCTCCTATACCGACAAGCAGCTTGCCGAACAGCTTGGCGGTTGGGTGGAGTCGGGCATCGGCATGGTCAAGATGAAGGTGGGGCGGAGCCCGGATCGCGACGTGGCGCGTGTACGGACGGCTCGCGGCGCTGTCGGTGGTACGCGCCTGTTTGTGGACGCCAACGGCGCCTACACGCGCAAGCAGGCGTTGGCGTTGGCGCAATCCTTCGCCGAACTTGGCGTGAGCTGGTTCGAGGAGCCGCGCCCCTCGCATGACCTGGATGGCCTGCACCTGCTGCGGGACCGCGCACCACCCGACATGGACATCACCGCCGGCGAATACGGTTACGACTCGGCGTACTTCCGCCGCATGCTCGCGGCAGACGCGGTGGACGTACTCCAGGCCGACGCCACGCGCTGCGCCGGCATCAGCGGCCTGCTTGGCGTGGCGGCGCTGTGCGAAGCGTTCGACTTGCCGTTGTCCTCGCATTGTGCGCCGGCTATCCACGCGCAGCCGTTGTGCGCGCTGCGGCCGGCGATCCACGCCGAATATTTCCACGACCACGTACGCATCGAGCAACTGCTCTTTGATGGTGCGCTTTTGCCGGTCGACGGCGCGCTGCGCCCAGATCGAACCCGGCCGGGGTTGGGGTTGATTTTGAAAGAACAGGACGCCGCGCGCTACGCGGCGCATTGAATCGCGACGGTCCGGTGATTCCGGCCAGCGAGCAGCCTCAGGTGAGCGGGGAACATGTCATGCAGATCGATCACGAGCAGGAACAGTGCCAGCGCCACGGATGCCGATGCAGAGTGCCCAATGGGCAGGCGTATTGCAGTGAGGAGTGCCGCCACGCGGCTGAGGGATCTTCAGTGCGCACGAAGGCGGCCGACGGTTGCCAGTGCGGTCATGACGACTGCAGCGCTGGTACCCATTCGCTAGCGGAAAACGAGCAGTGAAGGCCGAAGCATTGAAGCCCGATGCGCGTGGCGCTGGGGTAGCACAGCCGGACTACGTCAACGCGTTGGTGCGTGACCTGGCCGGCATCTCAGGTGAGGTGCGCTTCGACGCCGGCAGCCGCGCGCTGTATGCCACCGATGGTTCCAACTACCGGCAAGTGCCGATCGGTGTGGTGTTGCCGAAGTCACTCGAGGACGTGGTGACCACCGTGGCCGCTTGCCGAAAATATGGTGCACCGCTGCTTTCGCGCGGCGGCGGCACCTCGCTGGCCGGTCAGTGCTGCAATGTCGCCGTGGTGATGGATTTTTCCAAATACCTGCACAACATCGTCGAACTCGACCCAGCCAACAAGCGTGCACGGGTTGAGCCGGGTTTGATCCTGGACGATCTGCGCGACGCTGCCGAAAAACACACGCTGACGTTCGCCCCCGATCCGTCCACGCATACCCACAACACCTTGGGCGGCATGATCGGCAACAACTCCTGTGGCGTGCACTCGGTAATGGGTGGAAAGACTTCCGAGAACATCGAGGAACTGGAGATACTGACCTACGACGGCTTGCGCATGCGCGTGGGCGCAACGTCCGATGCGCAACTGGAACGGATCATCCGCGAGGGCGATCGGCGCGGCGAAATCTACGCCGCACTGAAGGCGCTGCGCGACAAATATGCCGAGCTGATCCGTTCGCGCTATCCGAAAATTCCACGTCGTGTGTCTGGCTACAACCTCGACGAGTTGCTGCCCGAGAACGGCTTTAACGTGGCACGCGCGCTCGTTGGCAGCGAGGGCACCTGCGTCACCATCCTGGAAGCCACCACGCGGCTGGTCTACAGCCCACCGGTACGGTCGCTGCTGGTGCTGGGCTACATCGATGTGTTCTCCGCCGCAGACCACGTAATGGACGCGCTGGCCGCCGGCCCAGTGGGGCTGGAAGGATTAGGCGAAGAACTGGTCTCCGACATGAAGGCGATTGGTTTGCATCCAGACGACCTTGAGCTGCTGCCCAAAGGCGGCGGCTGGCTGTTGGTGGAGTTCGGTGGCGAGACCAAGGACGAATCCGACGGCAAGGCCCACAAGCTGATGGAGCAGCTCAAGGGCAGGGAAGATGCCCCGTTGGATATGAAGCTGTACGACGACAAGTCCAAGGAAGAGCTGATCTGGAAGGTACGTCAGTCGGGGCTTGGTGCGACTGCCCATGTACCGAACAAGCAGATTACCTGGGAGGGCTGGGAGGACGCTGCGGTGCCTCCGGAGAAGCTTGGCCCGTATTTGCGCGACTTCCGCGCTTTGCTGAAGCGCTACTCGTACAAAGGTGATCTGTACGGTCACTTCGGCCAGGGTTGTGTCCATACACGCATTGATTTCGATCTGGAAACCCAGCCGGGCATCGATAAATTCCATCGTTTCCTTGGCGATGCCGCGGACCTGGTGGTGAGCTATGGCGGTTCACTGTCCGGCGAGCATGGTGATGGTCAATCCAAGGCCGAGTTCCTGGACCGGATGTTCGGTGCGGAACTGGTGCAGGCATTCGGTGAGTTCAAGCGCATTTGGGATCCGGGTTGCCACATGAACCCGGGCAAGATCGTCGATCCTTACCTACCTACTGAAAACCTGCGCATCGGCACAGGCTATGCGCCATCGAGGTCGCAGACGCACTTCCATTTTCCCAAGGACGACCACAACTTCGGTCGCACCATCCTGCGCTGCGTGGGAATTGGCAATTGCCGGCGCACCCATCACGACACCATGTGTCCTAGCTTCATGGCCACCCGTGAGGAGAAGTATTCGACGCGAGGGCGAGCACGGCTGCTGTTCGAGATGCTGAAAGGCGAGGTGATTACCGGCGGCTGGCGCGATGAGAACGTACGCGAGGCACTAGATTTATGCCTGGCATGCAAGGGCTGCAAGGGCGATTGTCCGGTCAATGTCGACATGGCCAGCTATAAGGCCGAGTTCCTGTCCCACTACTACCAGGGGCACCTGCGTCCACGCGCCGCGTACACGATGGGCCTGATCCACATATGGGCACGACTGGCAGCGCATCTGCCGCGTACGGTGAATTACTTCACCCACAGCAGTCTGTGGTCGCCGCTACTCAAGAAGCTGGGCGGCATAGCACCACAGCGCGAGATGCCCGAGTTCGCGAAGCAGACCTTCCGCGATTGGTTCGCCCGGCGTAGCGAGGGCAAATCGGACGGCCTTCGCGTGATTCTCTGGCCGGACACGTTCACCAACCACTTTTTTCCCGAGACCGCGATCGCTGCAGTCGAGGTGTTGGAACATGCCGGGTGCACCGTGGTGCTACCCAAACAGCCGCTGTGCTGCGGCAGGCCGCTGTACGACTGGGGCATGCTCGATCGCGCCACCGAGCTTTGGAAGCGGAACCTCGTCATGCTGCACGAGGATATCCGTGCTGGCACGCCCATTGTGGGATTGGAGCCGGCCTGCGTGGCCGCATTCCGCGACGAGCTTGGCAACCTATTTCCGCATGATGAAGATGCCAAGCGGCTGTGCAAGCAGACGCATACGCTGGCCGAATTCCTGCAGAAGAACGCCTATGTTCCCAACCGTCTTGCGGCGAAAGCCGTAGTGCACATGCATTGCAATCATCGCGCGGTGATGGGTAAGGAGGCCGACTGCCACGTGTTCGAGCAGCTTGGCCTGGATTACGAGCTGCTCGATTCCGGCTGCTGCGGTATGGCCGGTTCGTTCGGCTTCGAAACGCACAAATACGCGCTATCGCAAACCATTGGTGAACGTATGCTGTTGCCCGCTGTGCGCCGCACTGGCGCCGACACTCTTCTGATCGCCGACGGCTTCAGTTGCCGCGAGCAAGTGCGTCAGGCCACCGGGCGTATGCCGCTGCACTTAGCCCAGGTACTGCAACGCGCAATCCATGACGGCACGGCGCCGGCCGCCCCCGCGCCGCAACGCGCTCCCCCGACTAACGAGGAACGTACATGACTATCGATTTCAAGAACCAGGTAATAGTGATCACCGGCGCTAGCGCCGGTGTCGGTCGTGCCACCGCACGCGCCTTCGCTCGTGCAGGAGCTCATGTGGGCTTGCTGGCCCGCGGCGAAGAGGGATTGAACGCCACGGCGCGCGAGCTCGAACGGCTGGGCGTGCGTGCGCTGGCCTGCAGCGTCGATGTGGCTGACGCGGAGGCCGTGGGCCAGGCCGCACAGAAGATCGAGGACGAACTGGGCCCGATCGACGTGTGGATCAACAACGCGATGGTGACGATTTTCGCGCCCGTCAGCGCGATCGATGCAGAGGAGTTCAAGCGCGTCACGGAGGTCACCTATCTCGGTGGGGTCTACGGCACAATGGCGGCGCTAAAGCACATGCGGCCCCGTAACCGCGGCACCATTGTGCAGGTGAGTTCCGCACTGGCTTATCGCAGCATCCCACTGCAATCGGCCTACTGCGGAGCCAAGCATGCGTTGGTGGGGTTCATCGACGCGGTGCGTAGCGAGCTGATTCACGACCGCAGCCGCATCCACATCACCTCGGTGCAGATGCCGGCGTTGAACACGCCACAGTTCTCATGGGCACGCAACCGCATGCCGAACCGACCGCAACCGGTACCACCAATCTTCGAGCCGGAGGTGGCGGCTAGCGCGATCGTATGGGCCGCAGCGCATCGCCGGCGCAGTGTGCCGGTGGGCGCCCCAACGTTGATGGCTGAGTGGGGACAGAAAATCGTGCCGGGCCTGCTTGATCGCTATCTGGGCCGCACCGGTTACAGCGGTCAGCAGACCAACGAGCCCGATGATCCCAACCGCGCCGACAACTTGTTTACGCCGGTGGCCGGTGACTCTGGCGCCCGCGGTCGCTTCAGCCAGCGCGCACGAAACCATAGCCGGGCACTCTGGATAGAAAGGAACCGCTCGCCCTTGCTGGGCGCTGCGTTGTTCACCGCGGCTGCGCTGGCCGCAGGTTGCTGGTACGCCGCGAGTCGCCAAGCCAAATCGGACAATTTGCTGCAACGCAGTGCGCGCAAATTGCAGCGGAGGTGGTCATGAGCATCGGGATGTGTCGTTGGGCCATCGCCGAGGGCTACATTCCTGGCCAAAGCAGCGACGATGAAGACCGCCGCTTCGTCAGCCATGAAGCCGCCTGCATGCTCAACGCAAGCGATTGCGATGCCAAGGTGCGCATCATGCTGTATTTCGAAGACCGCGATCCAGTTGGGCCTTATCACGTCGTCGTGCCCGCACGGCGCAGCTTGCACATGCGTTTCAACGACCTCACCGATCCAGCACCGGTGCCGCGCGATACCGATTACTCCAGCGTGTTCGAATCGGATGTCCCGATCGTGGTGCAACACACGCGACTGGACTCGCGCAAGGATGCCCTTGCACTGCTGAGCACGATTGCATTCGGTGAAAACGCCTGACGCTCCTGATGCGATTCAGAGCGGTTGAGGCTGCAGATGTTATCAGTATGTCAATTTTCGCCATTGGGTGATCGACCGGGATTTGATCCCCAGACAGGCAGCATTGTCGCTCCCCGCCGTTTTGGCCATCACTTCAACTTGGACATTGCTATGACGAACACAAGTACCCAATTCCTCTCGGCTTCGACGCTTACCGGAGATAAGGTAAAGAACCTCGACAATGAGGCGCTAGGCGAGCTCAAGGACATCATGATCGATACGCTGAGTGGCGAAGTGAGTTATGGCGTCCTTTCCTACGGTGGAGTCCTCGGTATTGGCGACAAGCTCTTTGCTGTTCCATGGGACGCCTTGACCGTCGATGGCGAAAACAAATGTCTCATCTTGAATGTCAACAAGGACCGTCTCGAGAACGCCCCTGGATTCGACAAAGATCATTGGCCGGATTTCGCCGACCCAGGATTTGAGGATCGGGTGCGGCAGTACTACTCCCAGCTGTAAGCAGCTATCTGCGGGGGAGGGGGTATGGATACAAGTGACTACTTGGGCCGCATCTTGTTGGTGGAAGATGACGAGCAGGTCGCATTGACGACCCAAATACTGCTGGAAAGGGCCGGATATAGAGTAGACCGCGCAGCTGAAGGAGTGTTGGGGCTGCACATGGCGATCGTAGATGACTACGATGCCATCGTCCTCGATGTGATGTTACCCAGGCTGGACGGCCTGAGCCTGTGTAGCAAGCTTCGAAAGGAGGCAAGAAAGGCCACGCCTATTCTGATGTTGAGTGTCCGCAACAGTACGGATGACAAGATAAGTGGTCTGGGTACAGGAGCAGATGACTATCTGGCGAAACCGTTTGAATCGAGGGAGCTTGAGGCACGCTTGCTAGCCTTGATACGCCGCGAACGGCGTCAGGTCTTCGAGAATATCTTGATCGTCAGCGACTTGAAGCTGGAGACCCAGACACTGCGATTGACGCGTGGCGGCCGCGAACTCAGCCTTTCGCCGATATGCCTCAAGCTACTGACGATATTGATGCGAGAGTCACCTCATGTCGTGAAGAGGCGTGATCTAGAACGACAGGTGTGGGGCGGCGTAATGCCCGACTCAGACACACTTCGCTCGCATCTGTATAACTTGCGACAGGTCATTGACAAACCGTTCGATCTGCCATTGCTCCACACCATACATTCGGCTGGCTATCGTCTCGCGAATTTGGAGTCGATGCGGTGACATTCTTCGCAAACGGTTGATTCGCAGGGTATCGAGCATTGGAAGCAGGTGGCTGGAGCGCACCCTGCGGATAGCGCGAGGGAGGCGGCATCTTGGTAAGCGTGACATAGACCAACCGCGAAAATTTCGTTGCAAAGAGGCAGCCTGGGTCATGTCGATGGGCAACGAAGAATTCACTACTGCGCGGATATCACTTAGGACCCTGCCAAGCAGGCATCGAACCCAGGAATGACATTTGCCATGCATGCGCTACTCGCCACACCTGAGGACCGACCGGAAATGCGTCCTGCCATTCTGCTGGACATCGATGGGACTCTGCTTGGCGCCGTCAAGGGCTCGCGTGAACCGTGCGCAGACAAAAAGCTGCTGGCGCTCCTCATGGAGCTGCGCCAAGCGTTGGACGGTGCACTGGCATTCGTGAGTGGTCGCAGCATCGAGGATATCGACTGCTTGTTCGGCAATACAGACTGGAACGTCGCTGGTCTTTACGGCATGGAGATCCGTTGTGGCGGCCGGCTTCGGCGCCTGGCGATACCGATCGTGGATCGCCCACGCATGCGTGCTGCAGTGACGGAACTGGCGCTGAAGATCCCTGGCGTCATATTGCAAGACAAGGGGATCATGATGACCTTGCATGCGCACGATGACGATGCTGCCTGGATGGAATTGCTGCTACAGGCGAGCCTGCTTGCCCCCGCGCTGCCCGGATGCGACATCCAATTGAGGGACAGGGCGATCGAGTTCAGGCCACTCGGCATCACCAAGGCGTATGCGATCGAGCGATTGCTCAGACTCGCTCCATTCGCGGATCGCAAGCCATGGTATTTCGGTGACGATCACTCCGATGAGGCAGCCTTCGCGCATGTACGCAGTCTAAGTGGCAACGCCATCCTGACAGGCAGTCGGGCGGCAAGCTGGGCAACTCAGCATCTGGCAGAGCCGGCCGAAGTTCGCGGCTACCTGTGCGATCTGCTTGGGACCTTGCGTCGCTCGGCACCCGCGAAGCTCCATCCGGACAAGCCCTATGTGTGTGTGCCTTCAGATCAAATGAACTTCATTGCGGATGTGATGGTGCATACCAGCTCTTACGAAGAGCGTGATCTCGAACGGCTGAGCCTCTAGGCACCGTTGATCCAACCTTCATCTTATTTACTCGACAGCGTCATCGAAACCAGGACCGGCAGCATGCTTGGCTACATCGAGGAAGCAGTCCAGAAGGCGCAGATCCAGAAGAAGGAAGACTTTGCGATGACCAAGAGCTCGAACCACTGTTCTACGTATGAAGTGGACACGTCCAAAATTCCCAGAAAGCCGGAAGATACGGATCGCAGCGGTGATGCCAAGAACGGCACAGGTGAGGACAACCACACTCCGGGTGGCGGGCATAAAAGCCGAAATAGTGAAGGCGACGAGGTCAAGGAAGATTGAGCAGGGGTAAGCGTGGCGGTGATCATGCAAACAAGCCCAGACTTTGCCATTGCTGCGTCCAAAAGCGAGCCACTGTCATGCGCCCTCTCTCTTTATAGAAATGGCAGATGTAGAAAAGCGGGTCCATAAAAGACTGGAACGAACCCGCAAAGTGGCAGGGCCTTTGGTGTATTCCAGCGATGCCCAGGCAGGGTATCGCCGCGCTCGCAAGGGAAAGGGGACTATCTACTACGATACCCGCGGGCGGCGGGTTACGCGTGCAGATGTTCTGGAGCGAATCCGCCTGCTGGCCATCCCTCCGGCTTACACCGATGTGTGGATCTGCGCCGATCCGCGCGGCCATCTGCAAGCGACGGGGCGTGATGCGAGGGGACGCAAACAGTATCGCTATCATGCCGACTGGCGGCGGCATCGCGATGCGGACAAGTTTGATCATATGCGCGAGTTCGGGGCTATCCTTCCAAGTCTTCGTCGTCGCGTGCGCGCCGACTTGGCATTGCCAGGTTGGCCTAAAAGCAAGGTGCTAGCGTTGGTGGTCCGCTTGCTCGATGAGACGCTTGTCCGAGTGGGTAACGAGGAATACGCCCATGACAACGGAAGCTATGGTCTTACCACCTTACGCACGCGACATCTCAAGCGGGAACATGGATGCTTGTGGTTGCGCTTTCGTGCCAAGAGCGGTCGGCACATCGAATTGATGCTGCCGGATAACCGCTTGGTCCGGTTGTTGCGTCGTGTACAGCAATTGCCCGGGCAACGCCTTTTTCAGTATTTAGATGCTGAGGGAGGACGCCACGCTGTGGACTCCGGAATGGTCAATGCTTATCTGCAGCAGGCGTCGGTGGGCAATTTCACCGCCAAAGACTTTCGCACTTGGTCGGGCACGGTAAGGGCCGCTGGATTGCTAACACAGACACCGGTGCGTGCCCGCGAGCGGTCTAATCAGGCTGCACTGAACGCTGTCATGACCAAAGTAGCAACCCTACTGCGCAATACGCCCAGTGTATGCCGCGCTTCCTACGTCCATCCCTACGTTTTAAGGGGTTGGAAAGAGGGAACCTTGCAACACTTCGTTCCAGCCGAGATCGTCAACTTTCCACGGAAACTAGAGGCCGGCGTCCTGCGCTTTCTTCACCACATGGCTCGGTCCTGAGAAGCAAACCACCGCTGTTGACACGAAGAGGCGATGCGCCACTCAGAATGGCGCGGCCGAGTTGTACTCTTGATGCCACTGCTGGGTGAGTGTCGTATTGTCAAAGAGAATAGACGGCCATTGGGCCACCAAGAACAGATTTGCCTGGCAAACTCTCCGCTTCACCATCCGAACTATGTGGGCTGCTTTTCGACAAAGATTCACGCGAGGAAGACCAGTTCGCGCCTATAAGAAATGGCCGCGCCCCTGCGGCCAAAGCGAGCAACCGCACCATGGACAAGAACCGGACAGAAGGCACCAAACACGAAGTCAAAGGCGCCATCAAAGAGGTAGTAGGCAAAGTAACTGGCAACAAGGCGAAAGAAGCGTCTGGCAACATTGAGAAGAACGCTGGCAAAGTTCAGAATGCTGTAGGGAAGGCTGCAGATCGCGCCCGTGACGAAGCCAAAAAGCATTGAGTGAGTTAGTAGTGAAAAAGGCCGGTCGGAGTTCGACCGGCCTTTTTCTTGGGCGCCCGCACGGCCGACAATACGCTCGTTATGGAAGAGCCCAACCTCACGACGGCAACCACGGCCGGGGCACCTGTTCAAAGATACGAGAAACCATGGCTCGATCATTTTCGTTTGTGAGGGCTCGGATGACACTTTCTGCTGAAGCGTACGAGCTTGCGTGCTGGGCATGCTCCCCCGCGGCATGCGCTGCGCGCGCATGAACAGCATGCATGAAAGCCTGCTCCCATTCCGGGGTGGAAGCTTCACTCAAAAAGTACGCGCGCATTTCGTCTGCATATAGCAAAGCGCTTTGCCCCAGGCCAGCCACAGCGTGCGCCTGGGCAAGAAGCATGAGGGCGCGCATGTGGTTCAAGACGTTGCCGACAGCCTGCCAATGCCAAGCCGCGGCATGCGCAGCATTGAGAAGCGTTAAAACATCATCCATCCGAGACAGTGGCGCTTCAGCCAGTGTCCACGCTTCATTGTTCGCGTAGGCCGCGAAGAATCGATGCCAGCTCTCAAGCCGGGTGTCTTCGGGTGTTTTGGGCACAGCACTCTCCCGTCACTAGGACGACGCAGGTAAATAGTGCGATTTCGCGCATCTACGGATCTTCGACGCATAAACCCCCTGATCACTGTACCGGCATCAATGCTTGGATATTCCAGATTCTGGTCAACCCTGACGACAGCCACTCGCACTATCAACTCAAAACTGCCAGTAGCAGTTCCTTTGACGAAGCGGGTGCTCGCGGGCAGCTCTCCCTCACGCTTCATGTTGTTGAGTTTGATTGAGCCGGGTAAGCTGAACCAGAACGCTTACATTGAGTCGTTCAACGGGCGTCTGCGCAACGAACTGTCTCAGCTGTGTGTTCAACCTGATGCGGCGATGGTTAAGCCATCTGTAACGAAACCACCGGGCAACTCGCGCCATTCTTCAAGGACAAGATGTGACACTCGGCAGCTGCGGTGGAACGCCAGCTGTCGCTCGCCGCAATGGAGACGATGAGCTGACTTTGGCCAAGGGATAGCTTTCGGCAAAGCACAACGTAAAAGCGAACCGATTAGCCCGTGTTATCGGGGGTGGGGTTCGCCGTTTCGGCTAAAGATTGCCAGATCTGGGATCGAACTGAATTTGGCCGTACCGTGATCGCGGCGTTGTCCCCGACGTATCATGCGACGGGGCACAGTGCCAATACCGAGGAAGGAACCATGGACAGCATGCCGATTTGGGGATGGACGATCGTTCTGTTGACCGTCGCTATCGCAGCCGTCGTCGTCGGACTGATCATATGGCAGGCCGGGGCGAAGGCACGGGATCTGCAGGGAAGGATTGACGCGCTGTCCGGGGAGGCCGCGCGCTTGCCCGATGCTATCGAGCGAAGTGGGCGGGCTGAAAAGCAGGTCGGCGAATTGACGGAATCCCTCAGAGCGGCGACGGCGAGGGAAGCCGCGCTCGGCGCACAGATTGAAGAAACCAGGTTATCGCTGGAGAAGCTAGCCGGCACAGTTGTCGAGCGAGACCGGTTACTGGCAGAGGTGCGCGAGGCCCTTGAGGCCTTGCAGCGGACCACGGCAACGACGACGGCCAACCTCGCCGCAAAATTTGCTGAAGCCGACCAACTCCGACTTGAGCGAAACGATGCGCGAGCAAGCCTTGAGCAGTCGCGCCAGGCACTGGAGGAGTTGCAGCGGTCGGCAGCGGTTATCGATGCTAATCTCACCAGCCAAGCCACAGAAAGCAACGAGCTTCGCCGTGAACGGGACGGCCTCCGTAAAAGCCTCGACGATGCCAACGTCGCCCTCCGAGATCTAAGCGCCGAGCACGCGACCGCTGTGGCCGTTCGAGATGCGGCGCTCGAAGCGGTTGAGCAAACCAAAGCGTTTCTCGCCACAGCTGAAACCCAGATGCGCACCGCTTTTACCGAAGCGGCGAGCCGCGTCTTTGATGAGAAGTCTGTCGTTCTTGACCAGCGAATCAAGGCGAGTGCGGATGCATCAAAAGAGGGGCTCGAAACGACCCTCAAGCCATTTGCAGAGAAAGTCGCCACCTTTCAAGCAAAGGTGGAACAACTCGGATCCGAACAGGCCAGGGAGCATGCGACGCTCGTTGGAACCATCGGCGAGTTGAAAGGCTTAAACCAGAACATGGCGACTGCGACCGAGGCCCTAGCTCGTGCACTCAAAGGCAACTCGAAAACCCGGGGTGACTGGGGTGAACTCATTCTTGATACAGTGCTTAAAGCGTCTGGGCTCGTAGAGGGGCACAACTACATCTCGCAGGGACACGCGGTCGATGAGGACAGCGGCCAGCGCGTGCGACCGGACGTGGTTGTGACCTTGCCGGACAAGCGGAAGATTGTGGTCGATTCCAAGGTCAATCTCATTGCCTGGAGCGATGCTCAAAATGCCGATTCCTTTGAGGACCAGCAGGAAGCCTTAGTACGCCATGCGGCAGCGCTCCGAGCCCATGTGCGTGATCTCGCGGACAAGAACTACCCCCGCATCATGGGGCCCGATACTCTGGACCTGACAGTTCTTTTTGTGCCTATCGAGGGCGCGTTGTCGTCAGCGTTGTCGATCAGCCCGGACTTACAGACCGAAGCGTTCAACAGGCGCGTGGTGTTTGCATCCCCGAACACCTTGATGGCGATGCTCCGCGTCGTTGAACGGCTTTGGACCCGCGACAAGCTACAGCAGCAGATCAGCACCATCGGTGAGGAGGCGGCAAAGCTGCTGGACTCGCTTAGTGGGTTTATCGAGGACTTTGAGTCTATCGATGAACGCCTGAAGAAGGCGGGAGAGGCTTACAACAAGGCGAAGAATCGACTCAATGATTCCCCTCAGTCTGTGGTTGCTCGCGCCCGCCGATTGGTCGGAGCGGGAGCTAAGGGGAAGAGGGTGCTTCACGAATCACTGAAACCGCTCCCTGGGGAGGATGAGTCGCCACTTTCACTCGAGGGCGACACTAACGCCTTATTGGTCACAGATCCCTAGCACCAGTTGATATCGAGCAATCAAGTTCAAGCATCCAAGAACGCCTTTTAAGTGCGTAACCGGCATATCGCCTAGGCTATGCATCGGCCTGATCGGTTAAGCGGCTTCTGGGTGCGCTCCCATCAATGCAGCCAGATGGGCCGGGTCCTCTTGGAGGAGATTCATCACTTCGGCCACAACAGCCTCGATGTCCGCGATCACATTGGTGTGGGTCGCAAGTCGTTCCACCGTTTCAAGATGACTGAAGTGATGCAGCAGCTTGGTAATCCGAAGTGCTTTTTCCGGGCCAAGCAACTCGGCCGTTCGCTGCTCAACCGTGCTGTGAGGCAAAGGCAATCGCATGTAGGTATAGAGTTCTACGAAACGACGTAATGCATTGGGCAGGGCCAGCAGTTGGCCCACGTCGTCTTTGTTCGGACTTTCGACGAACGAGCGAATGACACTAAACAGGTAGTGATACTCCGAGGTGTACTGGCGCAGGGCCGCTGGGAGGTCGGTTAGTGTCGATGTCGTAGGACTCGTTTTCTTGACGAGGAAATACCTGGCTTCGGTCTGCCCCTTGATGGGTAGCCGTTTGAGCATCTCGAAAAACTCGAAATTGTGGGTCGAAAGAAACAACTGTCGGCAAGACGTTATCCATCTTCCGCCAACTTGTTCCTGCTTGAAGAACATCGACTCAATGATGGAATAGACCTGAAATACGTGGTTGCTATCGAGGCTGGAGATGGGGTCGTCGATATATACAATGACGTCATCCAATGACTTGTGTTCTTCTAGCTTGGTCAGGAAGAAGGCAAAGGCAATCGCTGTCCGTTCCCCATCGCTCAGGTTGCGGGCTGGCTGTCCCTGCCTACGCAACGTAAAGCGGTCAGTTTCATTCACCTGCACCACTTCGATTTGAATGATGCCCGTGCCAAGCAATCCGCCGATGCGCTCGTTCAGTCGTTCCCGGCCCTTTTGCGCACGGTCGATTTTCGCCTGAAGGTCTTTGATTTGCTGCGCCATCCCTCCACCCAGCGCTTTGAGGCGACCTTGATAACGCTCGGCACGCTCTCGGTCTTTGTTTTCCTTGGCTTGAGTCTGGTCCAAAGCAAACTTGGCTGCGAAATGGGCCTTCAGTCGGCCAATCGCTGACTTTTTCTCTTGGCCGAAGTTACCGATGCTCTTGTTGTTGCGCAGGATTAGGTTTTTCGCTTGAGTGAAGGTGTTTTCAAGGACGGGCGATATATCGGGAAACACCATCGGAGCTAGTTGATCCACGAACGGGTCATCTACTTTCGTCTGGAGTGCTGCCATCAGCTTAACTAAGTCGTCGTTGTAGACTTCACAGAGATGTTTGAGCCTTGAATTGAGGGTCGATGCTTCTGCCTGAAACTGAGGAGCAAAGGCGGTTGGCGTCAGCCACTCGGTGGCGATTTGAGCTGTTTTGACGCGGGCATGCAGCGCGTTCAATGAGACTTTGTGTTGGGCCAGGTCTTTTGAAAAGTGCCCGCGCAGCTGCGCCAATCGTTCCTCAGTCAGAAGGCCACCACAGAACTCACATGCGGCTGCGTCCTCGTGCAAGCTCAGTCCCTGTTCGACCCATCGTGCTACGTCCGCGTGTGCGCGAAGGTAGTCCAACGTGGCGGAGATGGCTGGGAGATATTGGAGAAGCGGCATTGCGCCCTGAAGCAGGGTCTGCAGGGAGAGCGTTGGCGCACTAATGGATGGAACAGCCGACAACTGTTCCTGTTCGCTCGTCATGGCCAGCTTCATATCTGCCGCATAGGCCTCATCAGACAACACAGCTTGCTGACGGTCGGCAGGCAGACGTGTGATTTCAGATCCGAGATGTGTGGCGGTAAACGCCTCTACGATTTGAAGGGTCGTTTTAATGGCTTTGGCGGCAGCAGTCTTTGCACTACTGATGCGACCATCGATGTCACTAATCTTGGTGCGAGTGTTTGCCCAACGCCCACGGCATTCGTTCAATCGTTTCGACCAATGTTCGATTGCCTTCTCTGCCTCGATGGACTCATCGCCCAGCAGCAAAATAGATTGGAAGTCCTCCCCGGTCCAGCTGAGATTCGTCGCTACGAAATCGCTGTTGAAGACTTCCACTTTGAGATTGGAAGTCGATAGCATGGTTTCGGTAACGGATTGCCCGCTTGAGGTTTGGACCTCAAATGTGGCTGAGGGGCATTCGGGGTAGGGCTTGCCTTGACCCAGCGCAGCGAAGAGTCGGGAAAGGGTGGTCTTCCCGGAGTAGTTCCAACCGTAGATGATGTTTTTGGACCCAAAATCCGACAACGCCGCCGTCTTTCGGAAGTCGTCAAATACGCCGAAATGGCGCAACCGCTGGATGGAACGAATCAACGAATCCCCTGTTGGCACGGCGCTGGCGCTTCTCCAGTCCTTGGCATGCCGATGCTCATGGTGCGCTGGCCGCCCTTGGGGTGCAACTTTCGAGCGCCATGGGAGAGTCCATGCGTTCGTCAACTCGGCGGGGCTGGGATGTCCGCCGCTGCAGGGCTTGAGCTGGCGCGGCACACAGGAAACCGTATGGTCTCCGACTCTCTCTGCCAACCGCCTAAGTGTCCTCAAGCAGACTCGCTGCCGGATTATCCGCTGCGCTGCCCGTTTGGAAGTAACCCATCACGCTAGTCACCGCCCGGTGCTCGGTCATTGCCATGATCGCCGGCAACGGCACGCCCTGACGGCTCGCCTCGGTCACGAAGCCCGACCGCAGGCTATGCCCACCAAAGTTTCCCTCGAGACCTGCCAGCTTGGCGCGCCGCTGCACGATTTCACCCACGGCCGCGGGGGAGAGGGCCGGGCCGAGGCGGTGTTTCCACAGCCGCCGAAAAATCGCCCCTTCCCTGATGCCGGCCGCGGCCAGCCAGGCCTCCAGCGCCTGGGCCGCGCGATCAAGAACGGGCTTGTCGGGCGTCGACGATGCGGTCACGCCGGCTTGTTGGGTCTTGCTGTGCTCCAGGCGATATATGAAGCCTTGCGGGCCGATGCGGCGCAAGTCACGCAGGTCGGCGGCAGCCACTTCACTGCGCCGCCGGCCGCCACTGGCAAAGCCAAAACAGAGCAGGGCGCGGTCACGTAGGCCTTCCAGGCTGTCGTCGCAGGTGGCCAGCATCGCCTGTAGTTCCATCAGCGTGATGGCGGTCTTCTTGCGGGGCCGTACGCCGCGCTTGACCGCGGCGCGGGCCGCCCGGCTGAGTACCGTACGAATCGCCGGCTGCTCGCACGGATTGGTGACGTGCTTGAGCCGATGCGCCGTGGACAGGACGGCGACCCGATGACGGACCGTCGCCAGCGTCCAGGGGCCGAGCTTCGCTTTGAGGCCGGCGGCGACCAAGGCCTGGTCGACGACTGGCGGCAGCTCCCAGGCCAGTTCGCCGTCGGCCGACCGGCGCACCACGTGATCGACCACGAACTGCAGCACGGTCGCTTCGGGTACCGGCAACGTCATCTCGATCCCGTAGCGCGCGGCATGCCAGCCGGCCCAGTAGCGCAGGGCGCTGGCGTAGCTGCGGGTCGTGTTGGCCGCGGCCGCTTCGGCGAGCAGTTCGCGCACGGCGTCGGCCGCTTGCTGTGCCAGTTGGATCGGCAAAACCAAGCTGGCCGCCGGTTGGGCGAGGGTCGGTATCATGGAAATATCTTTCATATTATGTAATGTATACTACGAAATAGGGCGTCTACCCACGATAATCATCACTTATCGCGAGTACAAAGCCAAGCGGGCAGGGCGCCGATCGAGGAGACCATTCCATGCGCACAGGCATCACCCAGGACCAGGTCAACGCGGCCGCGGACACGCTGGTCGCCGCCGGCGACAAACCGACCGTGGAAAAAGTGCGCGCGGCCTTGGGCACCGGCTCGCCGAACACGATCACGCGCATGCTGGACACGTGGCGCAATGGGTTGGCGGAGCGTTTGCAGAACGTCCTGCAGCTTCCGGAACTCCCGGCGGAAGCGGGGCAGGCCATGACCGCGCTGTGGCAGTTGGCCGTGGCGCATGCCGAACGCCTCCTTCAGGCCCGGATGGCCGAGGATCGGGCCGCCCTTTCGGTGAACGAGGCCCGTCTCGCCGAGGAACGCACGCACTGGACGACCACCTTGGCCGAGGCCGAGACCACGGTGGCTCAGGCACGAACGCGCCAGGAACTGGCCGAACATGCCTGCGCGAACCTGGACAGCCAGCTCCGTGACAGTCACGCCCTGCGGGAAGATCTGCTGCAGCAGCGGGATCGGTTGCAGGCGGTGGTCGACCGGCAAGCGGGCGAACTCGAAGCCCTGCAAGCCGACAAGTCCGACCGCCTTGCTGCTGCGGATCAGGAACGCGAACGTACCGCGGCACACATCCGAGCCACTGAGGACCGGGCACACCAGGAAGTGGATCGCGCCCGGCAAGAAACCAAGCAGTGGCAGCATCGCCACGAAGCGGCCGAACGGAGCTATCGTGAAGCGGTGCAGACCCAGGAGGCGTGCAGCGAGGCGTTACAAAAGCAATGGCAGAACGCCGAGAAGGAAGTCGCGCGTCTCTCGGGGCACATCGCGGCACTCGAAACGTTGCTAGCCAAGGCCAGCGCCCGCCCAAAGGCAAACCCAAAGGCAAAACGAGGTCCGCGATCAGCAAGGTCTTCGAAGACAGCCAAGGCCAAGTAACGGACCTGAGGATCATCCACGATCATGAGCAACCGTGAGGAGTGCCGTATGGCTGCCGCAGCACCCGCGCTTGAGGCAATCGCAGCGCGGCTCGCTGGAGGCTTCATCCATCGTCTGACACCCTTATTAGGGATACCGGCACGCTTGATCTGTCCCTCAGATGAGGCGGAGCAGGCGATTGTCGTTGCGATGACGCGAGCTGCAGCCGTACAGGGGATTCCAGCAGAGGTCATCGACTTGCGGCCGGCGCCTGCCGAGCGATTGGACGCCGTTACGGCGCGACTCGACGGCTGGCAAAGTGGAGCGGTCGATAGCGGTGACCACGCGGTGCAACCTCTGCTGATCTTGCTTGGGTTCGACGCCTTCGGCGACGACACGCAGGACGGGCCCACCTATCCGTTCCGATCCAAATTTCAATTCGACCGAAAATTTCTATGGCTATTCGTCGGTCGAGACGCCTCCCGTATGCGGTTCCTGTTCGACAGCTACCGGCGTCCGCTATACCGCGCAGCAGGCGATATCACCCCTGACGACTGGCAACCAAACGAGTGCAGAGAACCAGTGGTTTGAGTGCACTAAAGCGCTGGATTCAGCGCAACTACCCCCCTGGGAATGCACTTATCCGTAGGGCCTTCAGACACGCTCCTGTCAGGAAAGGCCGTTCTCCGCTGCGTAGGTTTTACTGCGCTGCATTCTCCAGTTAGAGGTTTGTCTGCGCTGCATTCCTCGGTGCAGAACTTTATGTGCGCCATTTGCAGAGGTTTACTGCCGTGGAAGTAGAAGTTTCTCTGCGGAGAACAGCCGCTGCTGACTAAGGATAAGTGCCGATTGCACCAAACTGAGCGAGCCGAGCTGGGTTTACGCAACACCTAGAAACATACCGTCCTTTCGCATAATGTATATTATGTAAAATAACGAAACTGCCACCAGAGGCTCATCTACCAGCTGGCCCGCTGGCACGCGTGGCCTATCATCGCGGCACCCCTCGGTTTCCGGACCCGCTATGCATGACTCCACCGCTCCGCTGCGCGTGGCCTTGGTCGGTTACGGTTTCGCCGGCAAGACTTTCCATGCACCGCTGATCTGTAGCGTTCCCGGTTTGGTACTGGATACGGTGGTCTCGCGCGATGCCGGCAAGGTCCATGCGGACTTGCCTGACGTCGATGTCGTCGCCGATGCGGCCGCTGCCTTCGTCGACCCGCGGCTGGATCTGGTCGTGATCGCGTCGCCCAACGACACGCATGTGCCGCTGGCGCGCGCCGCACTGGAAGCCGGCAAGCATGTGGTGGTCGACAAGCCCTTTGCGCTCGATCTGGCCCAGGCGCGCGAACTAGTTGCCATCGCGGAACGCGAACGGCGCGTGCTGTCGGTATTCCAGAATCGTCGCTGGGATACCGGTTTCCTCGGCGTGCGGCAATTGATGGAGTCCGGCCGGCTGGGCAAGGTCACGCATTTTGAATCGCGTATCGACCGCTTTCGCCCGCAGGTGCGTGCGCGCTGGCGCGAACAGGCGGTCGCAGGCAGTGGGCTCTGGTATGACCTGGGACCACACCTGGTGGATCAGGCGTTGTGCCTGTTTGGCGTGCCTGACCGTGTCCAGGCCAGCCTCGCCATGCAGCGCGACGGTGGCGAAGCCGTTGATTGGGCGCATGTGGTACTCGAGTACGACCAACGACGGGTGATCCTGCATGCCAGCATGCTGGTGGCCGGTGGCAGCCCTCGTTTCATCGTGCACGGCACGCAAGGCAGCGTGGTGAAGCAGAAGATCGATCCGCAGGAGACGCAGTTGCTCGCTGGCATGCGGCCGGGCGATGCAGGCTGGGGCGAGGACACGGACAACCTGCTGCTGTACGACGGCAACGGCCGCGCCGAGCCGCTTGCCCCACCCCGTGGCGACCAGAGCCGTTACTACGCCGCCTTCCGTGACACGGTACAAGGGCGCGGCCCCAACCCGGTCCCGCCACGGCAGGCCATTACCGTGATGGCGGTGATCGAAGCGGCGATGGTGTCAGCCACGGAAGGGAAATCCGTCGTATTGGAGCTGAGCGCAGCGGAACGCGGTGCGTGGCCAAGCCACTGAGCCTGCGATGCCGTGCCGTACCGCAAGGCGTGGTGCTGCCAATGCAAACCCTTGTAAGCACCCTCTCTGACTCTCGACTGGATACTCCGTATCCACAACCTGCGCCACTCTGCAGCGTCATTGGGCACGTCATTCGTCTGGACGGATGAGTCCGCTCTGCCCTGTTGCCCAGAGCGCAAAGTCGTCCGGCGACAGTGGCGGTGAAAACAGGTAACCCTGGTACAGGTCACAATTGTGTCGGCACAAAAAATCTCTTTGCGCTTGCGTCTCTATGCCTTCGGCAACGACCGTCAGTTTCAAGGTCTTGCCGATGTTGATGATGGTTTGCGCGAGGGATTCGGACTTGGCGTTGTCACCGATGCCTTGGACGAAGCTCTTGTCGATCTTGAGCTCCTTGATGGGAAACCGGTGCAGGTAGTTCAGCGACGAATAGCCCGTGCCGAAGTCGTCGATGGCGAGCATGACACCCATCGCGTGGATTTCGTCGATGGATGTCCGGATATCGTCGGTTGCCTCGTCGAACATCACGCGTTCGGTCATCTCCAGGATGAGGTCTCCCGGAGCAAGGCCGTGAGCCTCCAGCGTCCGGGCGACAAAGTCAGGATAGCCCTGCCGTTTGAGATCCATGGCGCATACGTTCACCGAGATGCTTGGCACCTCTAAACCCCCTGCCCGCCACGCGGCAAGCTGGCGGCAGGCCTCGCCAAGCACCCAGGCGTCCAGCTCCGCAATCAGTCCGCTCTCTTCCGCGATGGGGATGAAATAGTCCGGCGGAACGAAATCCATCTTGTCGTTGCGCCAGCGAACCAGGGCTTCCGCTCCGTACAGAATGCCCATCGCGTCGACCTTGGGCTGATAGGCAACGCTGAGCGCCTGTGCCTTGAGGTCATGTTGCAGGGCGATCTCCAGGTCGAGGTGTTCCCTCGCCTTGCGCTCGTATTCCGGCGCATAGAAATGGATCCTGTTGCGGCCGCTGCTTTTGGCCTGGTACATCGCGAGGTCCGCGTTGCGCAGCAGGACATCGGTGTTCTGCCCGTCGTACGGATACATCGAGATGCCGATGCTGGCACTGATCGTGATGCTGGTGTCCTGTTCCGAATCGAGAACAACGGGCTGGCGGATCGTCTGCAGGATGCGTCCGGCGGCATGCATGGCCTTCAGCACGTCGCAATCCTGCAGAATGGCCAGGAATTCGTCGCCACCGAGGCGACTGATCGAATCCCCGGTATGGAAATGTTCGCGAAGGCGCTCCGCGATCTTGCGCAGCACTTCATCGCCGACGGCGTGACCTTGGGTGTCGTTCACGCGCTTGAAACGGTCCAGGTCGATGAACAGCGTGGCGAAATTCGAGGCATTCTGTTTCGCGTGCGCGAGTACGCGGCTTGCCTCCCGTTGCAGCTGTATCCGGTTGGGCAGGCCCGTCAACGAATCAAACCTGGCCAGTTGCTGCAGTTGGCGTTCCATTCCAAGCCTTCGATGCAACAGGCTGGCGAACATCAGCGACAACCAGATGGAAAGCACGTCGATCACCACCGTGACGGCACCGATGGTGATGGCACGTCTGTGCCACCCAGCGTAGATGTCCTCGGTCGCGAAGCCGACCACGACGATCAGCGGGTATTTGCCGATGTGCTTGAAGCTGTACAACCGTTCCACGTGGTCGAGCACGGCGATATCGACGTAGCTCCCCTGAGCTGACTGGACCAGTGGCGGAAACGAGTGGCCCCCTGCCAGCGTGCTGCCTACGTCGCCTGGATGGTACGGCTGACGCATCAGGACCGTGCCGTCGGTGCGCAACAGCGTGATGGTGCCGTGCTCGCCAAGGATCGCGTCCTTGAACATTTCATGGAAGTAATTGAGGCGAAGCGTGCCGGCGACAATACCGGCGAACTGCCCATCTTCCTTGTCGAGCCGGAGGCTCAGCGCAATGGTTGGCTGCCTGGAATCACTGGACCTCGAGATGAAGGGCTTGCTTAGATAGAGGCCGACGTCCTTGTTCTGCTGCTGGACCAGAAAGTAGTCGCGGTCGCTTACATTCAACTTCCGCGGCGCAGGCGAGCGTGAGTCGAGAATGAAGTTGCCGGCCGCATCGGTCGCGAACAGCGTGCCGAGTTGCTTGGCGTCCCTGATCGTGCCGAATGCCGCGAGCTGCCGGACATCCGGAGGGAGACCCTCGAGCGCAGGCGTCTCGATGCAGGTCTCCACTTCGCGCATGGCAAGTCTGAAGATGTCGAGGTTGCGCTCGGTTTCCTTCTCCAGAGAACTGGCCAGGTTCCCGGTAGCATCGCGTGCTTGTGACATCGCGTCCCGTCGCATCTGATAAAGCGACAAGGCCATCACGCTCGTGGTGGCGAGCGTGATGGCGATTCCCGAGATGATGAAAAGGGCCGGTGTCTTCAGAAATGAACCCGGGACTCGCACTGCGCTTCCCCCTTATCCTGGTGTCTGACACCGCAAGGCTGGGCAGGGATTGAGGTGAGCCCGATTCCGTTGGCGGGACAGCTAACCGGTGCCGTATTCGCGGCGGATATCCGGCACGGACGTGGATGCCTCCTCCCCTGGACCAGATTACGAGAAATCCGCACCGCCCGCGCCTACTATTTTCAGATGACGCTACGCTCAGGACCGGCGACTTTCTTTCGGCAGCCAGCTGCGATCGAAGCCGATCGATACCTTGACGGTTGCTCATCGTCGGCCAGGAAGTGTCACTTCAGCACTGCGGAACCGGCAAGTCGAAAGCGGCCATGCCCTGCCCTAGATGGATGAGCCGCCGGCGGTGCTGCCAGAAACAGATTCGCCACTACCCTGCCCGGCAAGACGTCCTGTCGCGCTAGCCGACGTTGCTCGGCCTCGGGCGCCAGGTCGCAGCCTAATGTTCTCTTGCTTCGGAAGCAGGAGGAATCAAGGTACTTCGGCGGGTTTCCCACTCGGCCAGCCAACCGTCAACCTGATCTCCGCGCATCGGCTTGGCGACCAAGTAGCCCTGCACCATGTCGCAGCCAGCCGCCCGCAGGAGATCCCAGTCCTCACGGTCTTCCACGCCTTCGGCGACCGTGCGCAAGCCCATGTCGCGTGCCAGGCCAAGGCTGGCTTCGAGGATGGCACGCAAAGAAGCGTTATGGCTCGCCCCATGGACAAAGCCGCGATCTATTTTCAGTTCGTCGAACGGCAGGTCACGCAATTGGGCCAGAGAGGAGTACCCGGTGCCGAAATCGTCGATGGAAAGTTTGACCTGCTTGAGGCGCAGCCTGCTCAGCACATCCAGTTGTACCTGGGGGTCATCCATCAACTGCGTCTCGGTGATCTCCAATACGAGATGGTGCATCGGCACCCCGGCAACGTGCGCTTGCTCAAGCAGGATTTCCGGGTAGTCGAGCGACGAAACACTACCCAAAGGCACATTTATGGCCAAATCGAATCGGTGGCCGGCGTCCAGCCAGTGCCGCAGATCATGCAACGCCTTACGCGTCACCTCGACACTCAGCGGGCCCACCAGCCCGTGCTCCTCGGACATCGGAATGAAATGGCAGGGCATCACCAGGCCATCTCGCGGATGCTGCCAGCGTGCGAGTACCTCCAAGCCAACCACCTTGCCGGTCGTCAGTTCCACTTTCGGCTGATAGTGGTTGCGCAATTCCCCTTGGGAGATGGCCCGCTGGAGTTCGGCCGGTGTATAGCGTGGCGCTGGAGTAGCCGAATCCGGCGAGGGAGACGCAGGATTGCCCGTAGCCAGCACTTGAAGCAATGACTCCGTGGTCACCGGCTTGCCCAGGGTTCCAAGCACATGCAAGCCATGCGCACGGGCCAACTGCTCCACGGCCTGCCGCGTCCGGGGATTTTCACCACTGACCAGCACCAGACTGCCGGCGTACGCGAGGCGTACGAGATGGCGGACGAATTCCACGCCATCCATCCCGGGCATCTGCAAGTCGCAGAAGACGATCCCGATGTCCCGATCATGTTCCAGCAGATCCAGGGCGGCCTGCCCGCTGCTGTGACAGATCATCTCCACTTGCATCCCGACTGTCCGCAACTGAAGGGAAAGCAGTTTCAGGATAAAAGGGTCATCGTCTACCAGTAGGGCTTTCATCGCCGTTCCATCCGGAAACATTCGAATTTGCATCCAGGCGGGACTCCAGCTCATGCAGCTGTTCCCGCAGTTTCAGCAGCAGCTCCCCGGCTGCTGCTTCGAAGTTCGCGACGGCCCCTACCGTGACCGCCTTGTCACCAAGAAGCGAACTGTTCTCTAGTTCGGCGCAAATGTCACCTACTTGAAGAGCCCCGACGCTGCGCGACGAAGATTTGAGCCGATGCGCCATCGCACCCACTTCACCGAAATCATCTCCCGCCGCCGCCTTCCGGATAGCGGCCATTCCCGTCATCAGCGCGTCGAGGAAGTCCTTGAGCAACACGTACAACAGCGCCGGCTCGTCGCCGATCAAGTTCTTGAGCACATTGATGTCCAGTGTCGGTCGATCCTGCGCAGGCTCGGTCTGCTGAGGTTCGGCATCCTGGCGACCCTCCTTGGTTACGGGCGGCGGCAACCATTGCTCCAGCAATTTGCGTAACGCAGGCAGTTGCAGCGGCTTGGTCAGGTAGTCGTCCATTCCCGCCGCGAGCGCACGGCTGGCTTCGCCGCGCAAGGCGTTTGCCGTCAGGGCAATGATCGGGGAATGGCTTTGCGGCGGCTCTTCGAGGCGAATGGCGGCAGCCAGCCCGTATCCGTCCAGCACTGGCATATGCAGGTCGGTGAGCAACATTGCATAGCGGCCGCGGCGCCAGAGCTCCAACGCTTCGCGCCCGTTCTTGGCCAACTCGGCCGAGTAGCCCAGCAGGTTCAACTGCCGCAACAGCACTTTCTGGTTGGTGATGTCGTCTTCCGCCACCAGGATCAATTGTCCGCATGCGCGCGCCTGGGTGATGGTGGGTGCGCTGGCCTCGGGTTCCGGCTGGCTGGAAGAGCGCCATTGTTCCGTAGCGGGCGACGCCAGCCCCGCCGCGGCAGCCGCGGCATGCAGCAGCGAGCGCCGACGCAGCAGATTGCCGTCCATCGTCACCACGCCGGCGCTCACCAGACGCGCCACGCGGCGGCGCCCCTTCGACACCAGCAGGTGGTGCACGTTCGGCTGGGCATCGAACCGGTCCAGCCATGCCGCGCGGCCCGCCTCGTCGATGCCACCGTGCACGAGCACTATCGGTTTGGTCGCATCGGCGCAGATCCGTACCGCGTCCTCATCGTCCGTCACCACGGTTACCTGTGCTCCCGCGTACTGGAGGTAGCTGCGCAGGTCGTCCGCACGGGCGTTCTGGCCATCGACAATGACGTACTCCACTCCCGACAAATCAGGAACTCCCGGAGCAGCAGCACCGGCCACGGCTTCGAAGGGCAGATGGACGGTAAAGGTCGTGCCGATGCGCGGTATGCTGTCAACGAGGATTTCACCCTGCATCAAGTCGACCAGGCGCTTGCAGATGGCGAGGCCGAGACCGGTGCCACCGAAGCGCCGGGTGGTCGATACCTCGGCCTGGCGGAACGACTCGAACAGGTGGGCGCGTGCCTCCCGGGGAATGCCAATACCGTTGTCGCTGACCTTGAAGGCGATCTGCAAGGGTTGCTGGCGGCTCACTTCCACGCGGATGTCGACGCGCCCCCGCCGCTCCCGCTCGCTGCTGCTGAACTTGATGGCATTGCCCACCAGGTTGTACATGATCTGGCGCAGGCGCACCGGATCGGCAAGGACCTGGGCCGGCCCCTCGGGCGAGACGAACACGAACAGATCCACGCCCTTGCGATCGGCCAGCGCGCTCAAGGTGTCGCAGACGGCTTCGGCCGTGTCGCACAGGCTGGTCGGCGTGAGCTCCAGCTCGAGCTTGCCGGCTTCGATCTTGGAGAAATCCAGCAAATCGTCGATCAGGTGCAGGAGTGCAAACGCGGATTCCTTCACCGTGCGCACGGCGTCAGTCTGATACTCGGACAACTTGCTGTGCGCCAGCACATCGACCATGCCCACGATGCCGTTCATGGGCGTGCGGATCTCGTGGCTCATGGTGGCCAGGAAAGCGGATTTCGCTTCGTTGGCAATTTCCGCCTGTTGCTTGGCGGCGGCCAGTTGCTTCTCCATGGCCTGGCGCTGGCGGATCTCTTCCTCAAGACGTTCGTTGACCGCAGAAAGGGCGATGTTGGCCTCGCGCAACTCCTCTTCCGAACGACGCAACTCGTCGTTTCGCTGGATGGCTGCTTCGTAGGTGGACAACAGCAGGTTGAGGATCTGCAGGCGATTGGACGTGATGAAGTGGCTGCGTCCCTTGAAGCTGATCTCGACCCCCATGTCGGCGCGATCGGACTGGCGAAGCCGGCGGTGCAACAGCACGAAATTCACGCGGTTGAGCAGGAAGGTATCGTCGTAAGGCTTCAGGATGAAGCTGTCGGCACCCGCTTCAAGACCGCTGAGAACGTCTTCCGGATTACTGAGCGTAGTGACCAGCAGAAACGGCACATCGTTCAGGTCGGCGTCCGACTTGACTGCGCGGCAAAGGCCGTAGCCATCCATTTCCGGCATGACGATGTCGCTGATGATCAAGTCCGGCTTGTGCCGTTTTGCCTCGGCCAACGCCAGACGGCCGTTTTGGCAGATAGTCACCCGGTAGCCCTGCTGTTCCAGCAGATACTGCAGGCTGAGGGCTTGGGTGGAGCTGTCTTCGGCGACCAGGATCTCGACTGCGTCGCCGCCACTAGCTTGCTTGCTGTTCACGGAAGCGCCTTGGGGTAGGAATGCGGTTGGATGACGCGTTGCAGGGCTTCGCCGATCCTGTCGAGTGGCAGGACCTGGCTGGCCGCTCCAAGCGCCACAGCTTCGCCGGGCATGCCGTAGATCACCGAAGTGGCCTTGTCCTGCACGAGGGTGATCGCGCCCGAGTCGCGCATCGCCAGGAGGCCCTGGGCTCCATCCTTCCCCATGCCTGTCAGCAGAACGCCCACGGCGTTGGGCCCGCATTGCCTGGAGATCGAATGGAACAGGGTATCCACGGCAGGTCGAAGTCCGTGTACCGGCGATGCTTTCTCGAGCCGCAGCCGACGATGCTCGCCCACGGTCAGATGGAAGTCGTCGGGTGCGAGGTAGGCATGGCCCGGGCGCGCCTCGATGCCGTGCGCTGCGATCTGCACGCGCATCGCCGTGGTTTGCCCCAGCCATTCCGACAGGCCAGGCAGGAACCCGGCGCTGATGTGCTGGACTATCACGATCGGCACAGGGAAATCCTTGTCCAGCCGCCCCAAAACCGCCTGCAAGGCCGGCGGCCCTCCGGTGGAAGCACCGATGCCCACGAACTGGATGCGACTGGACGACGATGGGGGTTGCGACGCCTGTGCCTGCGGTTTGCGGGCCCAACGCCGCACCACCTTCACCTCCGACATCAGGTGCAGGGTCTGCAGCAGTTCCCTGCCCAGACGCACAGCGTCGGGATGACTGTCGCCGACCGGCTTTTCCAGCAAGGCCACGGCGCCAGCATCATAGGCGTGGAAGGCGGTTGCCACGGCATAAACGTCGGTCACCGCCGAACACATCACGATCGGAACGGGCTGGGTCTCCATGATGCGGCGTGTCGCCTCAAATCCGTCCATGCCGTCCATCTGAATGTCCATCAGCACCACATCCGGCGGATTGGCCTGCACGAAGGCCACCGCCTGGTCGCCTCTCCCGACAGCCCCAGCCACGCGCAACGCAGGATCCTGTTCGATCAGGTGCACCAGCAGCATCCGGATGACTTCCGAGTCGTCTACCACGAGGACGCTGATGCGATTTCTGTTCACGAGGATTCCCGGGCACCGGCCAGGCGGCGCACTGCCTCCAGCAATTCACGTTGATCGAAGCTGCCTTTGGCGATATAGGCATTTGCGCCCACGTCGATACCGCGCTCGCGATCCTCGCGCCGGGACAACGCGGTGACCAGCACGACCGGGAGATCGGCAAGCTTGTGGTCGGCGCGTATGCGCAAGGTCAGGTCAAAGCCGTTCAACCGCGGCATCTCGATGTCGGAAACCAACAGGTCGAACGATTCGCTGCGCAATGCCGTGAAGGCCTCGATGCCGTCGGCCACCGCCCTCACCTTGCAGCCGGCGGACTCCAGGATGCCCTTCAATAGCAGTCTGGAGGTGATCGAATCCTCGGCAAGCAGCACCCGTTGTGCAAGCGGCCGGCCGCCTTCCTTTGCCTCCGGCCGTACCGGAGCCTGCACGGCAGTGTGCCTGGCAGACTTGAGCAGGTCGGCCACGTTGAGAATCGGTACCGGCTTGCCCGAGGCCAGCACGGTAGCCCCGGCGATATTGCGCACACGCACCAGCGGTCGCCGCAGGCGCTTGACCAGGACTTCCCCCTCGTGCAGCACCTCGTCAACAACCAGGGCCACACGCTGGTGCCCTGCGCCCAGAAGCACGACGGTCATGGGATCGGCTGCCGATTGAAAGGCAGGCATCTCGAGCAATTGGTGCAAACGGGCAAGTGCGACGACTTGCCCGTCGATTGTCAGCGTTTCGCGCTGGCCAACGGTTTTCGAGCTGGCACGCGGCACCTGGATCACCCGCTCGACATGTGCGCTGGGGAGGACAAATACCTGGTTGCACGCCTCCACGAACAAGCCGCGCAGCATGGCCATGCTCTGTGGCAACAGTATCCGGAAGCGCGCACCGCAGGGCTCGCGGTTCTCCACCTCGACTCGCCCACCCAGTCGTTCGACCTGCTCGCGCACGATGGCGAGTCCCAGCCCGCGCCCGGAAATTTCGGTGATGATCGGACTGGTGGACACGTCGGAACGGAAGGCCAGTTCCAGGGCCTGCGCGTCATTGAGCTCTCTGGCGGCATCCTCACCCAGCACGCCGGAGCGCAGCGCCGCCTTGCGCAGCCGCTGCGGATCGAGGCCGGCACCGTCATCCGCGATTTCAATGCTTATCTGATTGCCATGCAGTAGACGAGCCTGCACCTGCAAGGTCGCGCGAGGCGGTTTGCCGGCAGCCTGTCGCTTCGCCGGCAGCTCGACGCCATGGTCCAAGGCATTGCGCACCAGATGCACCAGCGGATCGCGCAGCAACTCGACCATGCGCTTGTCCAGTTGCACATCCTCACCCGAAATCTGCAGGTCGACCTGCTTGTCCTGGTCACGCGCGAGGTCGCGCACCAGCTTGGGCAAAGCCTCGGAGAGCGCCGAAAACGGCAGCATCCGCAAGGTCTTCGAATCGTCCAGCAACTCGTCGATCTGCTTGCCGGCAAAGTGGCTGTCGCGCGCGGCCGATCGCGCGATGGCGCGAACGTCACCTTCCAGGGAGCGCTGATGGCCGTAATTCCATTCCAGGAATTCCAGCGCCCTGGTTACCGATTCCAGCTCGATCCGGGTGCCGGGATCACTCGTGGCAACCAGACTCCGCAGCCGGCGCAGTGCCGGCTGCGCTGCCAGCCAGTGCTTGGACCATAGACCAAAGCGCAACTCCAGCAGCCGCAGTTCTTCAGTGCGCTCGGCTCCCGCCTGTTTGACCGTCAGCAGTTCTTCCGCCGCGAGCAGGACCCGATCCAGACGCGGTGTCTGGACGCGGACAGTACTGGTCACCTCACGCACCAGCACCGGCACCGGCACCGCACCGGTATCGACATCGGGCACGGCAGGCGGCTGATCGACGGCCTCTTCGGCAGAAGACTCGGGCTCGTGCAGGCTCTCCGGCTCGCATTCGACCGCAGCCTCGCCCCGGGCGATCGCCTCCAACTGGGTCAGCATCGCGGCAATGGCATCGGGCGAGAGGTTCGGTACCGTGCCGCCACCAGCATCCACATCGGCACTGACCATGTCGAATGCCCGGTGCAGCACATCGAAATTGCCGGCCGGCAGCACCCGACCGCGCCGCTTGCACAGCGCGAAGATTTCCTCGAGCGTCTGGCAAAGCTTTTCTATCCGCGGGAAGCCTGCAGCGCGCGCCGCCCCTTTGAGACTGTGCGTGTGCCGGAACACGGCTTCCACGTGCTGTCCGCGTTCGACTGGTGAACCGCCCTTTTCCAATGCCACCAGGCCGGTGCCGATAGCGAGCAGGTGGTCACGCGCCTCCGTCAGGAAGACGGCTCGCAGGCGTTGCAGGAATTCGGCGTCGCGTTCGTTCATTGCCGGCTAGAGGCGGTAGCCGGCGGCAAGTTGCTTGAGCTTCTCGCCAAGCAGCTTGATGCCGTGCGCCGCCGCTTCCATCTGCTTGGCACTGTCCACATTCTGGTTGCTCGCCAGCTTGATGCTTTCCATCGCCGTGGCTACCTGGTCTACACCGACCAGCTGTTGCTGGCTGGATGCGGCGATCTGCACGGCTGCCTGGGAAGCTTCGCTGACGCTGCCGGTGAGCGCCTGGATGGACTGACCCGCCTGCGTGGACTGGCGTACGCCTTCGGCTACGGCGTGGCTGCCCTGCTCGGTCGCCAGTACCGCCGCGCTCGTGGCCTGCTGGATGTCGCCGAGAATGCTGCGCACCTGTGCCGTGGCCTGGCGCGACTGCTCGGCCAAGCTTTTGACCTCCTGCGCGACCACGGCAAAACCCTTGCCGTGCTCGCCGGCCTTGGCCGCCTCGATCGAGGCGTTTACGGCCAGCAGCTTGGACTGTCCGGTCAGATCATCGACGGTAGCCACGATCTGGCCGACCGCCTGGCTCTGTTCGCTGAGCCGCACCATGCTTTCAGCGATCAGTTCCATCTGCTGCTGGATTCGCGCCATTCCGACTGCGGTGTCATCCGTAGCCTTGCGCCCTTCCTCCGAGATGGAGGCCACCCGCAAGGCGGAATCGGAGACTGCCCGGGCCTTCTCGCTGGACATCTGCGCGGTCTGCCGGACCTCCTCCACCGTAGTCGTGGTTTCGCTGACGGCCACGGCGGTCTGGGTGGCGCTGGCGGCGAGTTCGCTGGTCGAGGTCGAAATTTCACTCGCCGAGCTGCTCAGCACATTGATGCCTTCGTGGAGATCCGCCGTCAGGTTGCGCAGGTTCTGGATCATCGACGCGAACGCCTTGCCCAGTACGTCGTGCTCGGATTGCGGCTCGATGCTGACGCGAAGATCACCCTCGGAGATGCTGTGCGCTATCCCGGCCATCTGCCGCAGCGAGCGACTCATGCGCCCGAAGGCCTGATGCAACAGTCCGACTTCGTCGCTGCGGCCCAGCGATAGTTCTTCGGAAGGAAGATCGCCGATCGCGATCCGTTCGGCTGCCGTCGTCAGCGAACGCAGCGGGCCAGCGATCGTACGGGTCAGCAACCAGCCAATCGCTATCGCCGCCAATAACGCCAGCACGCCCACGACGGCGAAGGTGCTGCGGGCACTCGAGGCCTGCTGCGTACCGAGAGTCAAGGCGCGGTCCGAAAGTTTTTCAGCAAGGTCCCGCATGGCGAGGTAACGGCTGTTCTGTTCCCCCAGCGAGGTAGCGCGCGCTGCCTCGACCTGGCCTTTGCGGAGCAGGTCGAGGACCTGGCCATCGCGAACCTGCGCATATACCGCATATTGGTCGGCGAACTGGGCGATCATCGTCTCCAGTTCCGGTTCCATCTGCGTGAGGTTGCGCATGCCTTGCAGGTAGGCGGCTGCGGATCTGCCGTTTTTTCCAGCCTCGTCGAACAGATTGTTGCGCGTGCTCGCATCGCTAATGGAGAGCAGCGTCAGGACGACGGCGCGATCGTCATTGAGCGACGCCTCCAATGCGTTCGCCTCCACCGCTACATTGCGGCTCTGCGTAATTTCCTCCATGGCGTGCTGGGCCATGACGCCCAACAGCACGAGCAGCGCTACGATAAGCCCGAGGCCGAGCACCATCTTGGTGCCGGTCTTGAGGTTGTTGAACCCGTTCATGGCAACCCCCTACTGATGCCTATGGTTGTTTACGAACTCACGTCCTCATCTATGACAAGACGCGGATCGTTGAGGATGGCGTCTGTGTCCAGTATCACCAGCCGTTCCGGCGTGACTCCCACGATATATTCCGCTGCGACTCCCCCCACGGTCGACGGCGCCGGCTGGATGCGGCTCTTGCCGATGGCCGAGACACCTTCGACCGTGTCAGCCAGCAGCCCGATTTCCACCTCGTCCCTGCGCAGCAGCACAATCCTGTGCAGGTCGGTGATGCCTGGTTCGGGCAGACCGAAAAACTGCTTCAGGTCGATCACCGCCACCAGCCGCCCTCGCAGGTTGACCAGGCCGCGAAGGAACGATGGCGTGCAAGGCAGCGGCGTGAGATCCCTGAGCGGCTGCACGTCGTTCACCTGACTGGCCAGGAGGGCGTAACGCTCGTGGGCAAGAGTGAACTCGAGCACCTCGATCTGCTCCTCGAGCGGCTTGTCGGAGGGCCGTTGCGCCAGCCGTCGCGCACGTTCGCGCAAGATGACATGAGAGGCGTCGAGGCCATCGGACGAGTTCATGCGTGGTCTCCCACGACCATCAAGTCCCTGACCAGGGCGGTCAGTTGCCGCACGCTAATACCCTCGGCATGTTCGGGGTAGGCGTCCGGGGGCAGCTGTTCAAGCAAGGCCAGGACATTGCGATAGTGGCGTGCCGCATGCTTCTCCCGTCCGCGGGTGCGCTCCAGATTGGCAAGCGCCAGGCCGGCCATTACGCCATCGGGTGCCAGGTACAGGCTGCGCTCGAATGCGGCGCCGGCCTCGGGCACGTTGCCCGTCTCGGCAAGAATCATCCCTCTCAGATAATGGGCCGTCGGGTCCAGTTTTTCGGCGGCTATCCAGCGATCGCACCAGACCAGCGCTTCGTCCATGCGGCGCTGGTCGGCCAACGTCCGTGCCCGTGCGGCGATTGCCTCCGCGGAAAGTACCGTTTCCTTCGCCTTTGCGAGAGGCGGCCGCCGCTTGGGAGCAGATGGCGGTGTCGCTGGTTTAGGAAAACCGGACGACACTTCATGTGTTGCGTAAACCCGCGCCGGAAGCGTCTTGGCCGGTGTCACCTCCGTTGCGCCCTCGTCTTTTGGAGCAACTCCGCGGCGATACTGCACTTGGCCTTTCTGGTAAAAGATCGCGCCGTCGCAATGGACTGCACGAAAGCCGGCAAACAGGGTCTGCGAGGCCTCGCACGGCGCGACCGCCAGCCAGCCATCCTCGCGCAAGGCCCCATGCAGTGCCTCGACTACCTTCGATGCCTGCGCCGGCGTGAAGTACATGAGGACGTTGCGGCAGAGAATCAGGTCGAAGCCGCCATCACGCATGCTGGCCAGCGCGGCCTCGTCAGCGAGGTTCAAGGGTGCAAAGCGGACGATGCGCCGGATCGCAGGCGACAGTATGTAGCGCCCCCCTGCCAGCTGACGGAAATGCCGGGCGCGGAAATCCGGCGATGTTCCACGAAACGACCATTGGCCATACACCCCTTCCGCAGCCTTGCGCAGGAAGCGCGGATTGACGTCGGTACCAAGGAGATTGATTTGCCAGCTGCCGATGTCCGGCAACAGTTGACGCAGCAGGATGCCGATCGAATAGGTTTCTTCACCGGTACAGCAGGCGGCGCTCCAGATACGCAGCTGCCGGCTGTCCATGCGGCGCCGCTCCTCAATGAGCGCAGGCAGGACATGGGTCGAAAGTGCGGCGAACGCTTCCTGGTCGCGGAAGAAATAGGTCTCCCCGATGGTGAGGTGACTGGCCAGGATTTCCACGCCTACGGCGTCGAGCTTTTCCGACAGCAGCAGCTGTGCGCATGCCTCCACATCGGAAAGGCCGAGTTCGCTTGCCGCTCCCCTGAGCGAGCGCTTCAGATCCGGCAATTTCTCGCCCTGCAGGTGCAGCCCGAAGAGCCGCTCCACGACCGAGCCGACCCTTTCCCAAAGAACGGTTGACTCACTGCCCGGCACGTCGGGCATCCAAGGCACTGGCCAGCGCCTTCATGTCGTGGACATCGAGGAATTGCTGTGGGTCGTCGATCAGCAACAGGCCGTCCGGCGTTTTCACCAGGCCCCGTACCTGGGCAACGCCCTGGATCAGTGCCTCCCCCGGCACGAAATCCCCGCTATCGACCGCAGTCACGCCTTCTGCTTCGCTGACCGGAAGTACGAACAACTGCTGCGGTAACGCCAGCACCACGAAGGCGTCCGCAGGACTGATTGGACGCGGTGGCAAACCCAGCCGCAGCCTCAGGTCGATCACCACGGCCACGTGGCCGTGCAGGTTGACCACGCCCAACACGGCCGTCGGTGCCCCGGGCAAGGGAGTGACCTCACAGGCGTGTTCCACGCGCTCGACCGCGGCCAGCGACACGCCCAGTCGCAGCAGGTCCAGTTTGAACACAAGCAGGGAAACCGGTGCCGTCATATCGGATGGCCACCACGTTTGCAGAATGATTCCGACCTGCGGCGGTCCATGCACGTTGATTCGCTGCAAGCGACTGCCATACCCCTAGAGCCCGGCAACCATAGCGCGATTAAACGCCGTTTACCATTACGCATCTTGGCCATTATCGGCAGCGCAGTGAGCGGGCTTGAATCGATCGGCTTGAATAGCGATGCACAGGCAAGCCTGATTGCTGCCTACATCACTCGCACGTCACCTGTGCCTGGCCGCTCTTCGAACGGCAATGACCGGGCCGTCGAGGAACTGGATCTCTCCCATATCGGGCGCGGCCACCATCCAGCCGTCGATGGCCTACTCGCCTTGATAGACAGCGCCGAAAGCTTCCGGCGGTGCACGATTGTGAAAGCCGCGGACGCTCAGCGTCTGAAATGGATTTCCTCGCCCTGACGGTCGCGGTCCCAGCCACGCAGCTCGTCGCGGATGTGGGCGATGCGCTGGCGACCGAGCGCGTTGCGTTCTTCGTCCAGCACCTGCCCGTCCAGCAACTCGGCAAGGCGCTGCGCGGTGGGCAGCATGGTGTCCCATGCGTCGAGCGCGGGCAGCTGCGCGGGCAAGGTCATGAAGAAGCTGAGGCCGGGCGTGCGCAGTACGTCGAGTCTGGACAGATCGAAGCTGCCCGGCTTGAGCATGTTGGCGACGCTGAAGATCGGACCAAGCTCGCGCTTGCCGTCGGCGAGCCGATGGTAGATGCCCATGTCGCCGAACTCGAGGCCTGCCTTCTCGGCGGCCACGATCAGATCGGGGCCGTGGAAACTGGAGCCTTCGCGCGCCACCACGAACAGGGTGACGATGCGTTCCACCGGCATCTGCGCAGGACGACGACCGAGGTCGGAGCGCGGCGGCGGCCGGTTCGGCTGTGGCGCGGAAACGGGCGCAGCGCCCGCGGGAGCCGACGCTGGCGCCGCCGGAACGCTGCCGGCCGGCGCGGCGGCCGGTTCGGCCGAGGCCGACGGCGCACGCAATGCATCCACGATGGCGGCAGCCTGCCCGGCCAGCTTGCTGCGCGACACACCGGTGCTGCGTTCGCCCGAAAGCGTGGCGCCGAGGCGTTCGAGTTCTTCGCGCAGACCTACATCGAGCTCGCCCTGCTTCGGCGGCACCGCGTTTTCGTCGAAACGCAGTTCATCGGTGGCGCTGAAGGAAAGCCCGTCGGCGTCGCCGCGCTCGCCCAGCGTGGGTTCGCGGCGTTCGCCGCCCGTGTTGTTCGGCACCGGTCCCGGCGGCATGCGCCGCTTGCCCTGCTGTTCCTTCTTCGGCTGGCCAAACAGCCAGACCAGGGCGAGCACGACCAGGCCAACGATGAACATCGGTATGCCGACAGCCGGGTTCCAGCCAAGGGCAAGCACGGGTTGCAGCGTCATCATCGGTTCCTCATCGGTTCGTTCGCCGCGGGTGGCGAACGCACTTCCTCAGTTCAATCACGCGGGCGCCGCAGGCGGCACTCACGCGGTGCCCGCCAGTTTAGCCGCTTCGGCCAGGTCCACCTGCACCAGGCGCGATACGCCGGGCTCGCGCATGGTCACGCCGCAGAGCTGGCTGGCGGCTTCCATGGTGGCCTTGTTGTGGCTGATGAAGATGAACTGCACCCGCTCGCTCATCTCGCGCACCATGCTGGAGAAGCGGCCCACGTTGGCTTCGTCCAGCGGCGCGTCCACCTCGTCGAGCAGGCAGAACGGCGCGGGGTTGAGGTTGAAGATGGCGAATACGAGGGCCACCGCGGTGAGCGCCTTCTCGCCGCCGGAGAGCAGCGAGATGTTGGACGGGCGCTTGCCGGGCGGCCGCGCCATGATCGCCACGCCGGTGTCGAGCAGGTCGTCGCCGGTGAGTTCGAGGTAGGCATGGCCACCGCCGAACAGGCGCGGGAACAACTCCTGCACGCCGGCGTTGACCTTGTCGAAGGTCTCCTTGAAGCGCGCACGCGTTTCGCGGTCGATCTTCTTGATCGCGCCTTCCAGCGTCTCCATTGCGCTGGTGAGGTCGCTGAGCTGGTTGTCGAGATAGGTCTTGCGCTCGCTCTGTTCGGCGTGCTGCTGGATCGCGGCGAGGTTCACTGGTTCGAGGCGAACGATCTTCTGTGCGAGCTCGGCCAGTTGCTGTTTCCACTCCGAGGCATCCACGTTCTCCGCCAGTTCGGCGAGCAGGGTTTCTAGCTCGAGGCCGGAAGCCGCGATGGCTTCGGCCAGCTGCTCGGCGCGCAACTGCAAGGCCTGCGCGGCGAGGCGCTTTTCGGAAAGGTTTTCACGCAGGTTGGCGAGGCTCTGTTCGGCAAGGTGCCGGCGCTGTTCCAACTGGCGGAAAGCGATATCGCATTCCTCCAGTGCACGGCGCGCTTCCACCAACTGCTTGTCCACCAGCAGACGCTGGTCGAGATAGGTCTGCCGCTCGGCTTCGAGCTCGGCGATGGGGTCGGATCCCGCGGCGAGCTGTTCGGCGATCTCGCCTCGACGCGCCTCGATCTGGCGCAACTGGTTCTCCATGCGCGCCAGTGCCTGTTCCAGCGAGGCCAGCGAGGAACGCTTGGATTCCAGCGACAGCGCCAGCGCGTGAGCCTGGTCGGCGGCCTCGCGCGCGTTCATGCGCGCGGCCTCGCGGGCCTCCAGCAGGGCACGGCGTTCGTTCTCCAGTTCGCGGCGCTGGTCCTCGAGGTCGCCCATATGGCCGACCGACTCGTCCAGCCGCGCGCGTGCCTCGCGGGTCTGCGCCTGCAGCTCGTCCAGTTGCTCTATCAACGTTGCCAGTTCACCGGCCACTTTCTCGCCGCGGGCGCGGGCGGTTTCCAGCTTGCCGCGATGGCTTTGCAGCTGACCGGCGAGTTCCGACTGGCGGCGATGCGCGTTGTACAGCTCGCGCTGGGTGTCGTCGCGGGCGCGTTCGGCCTCGAATTTGCGGGTGCGCTGGTCGTCGAGCTGGGCGGTGCATTCCTCGATGCGCGCTTCCAGCGCGGCGACCTGTTCGGCCAGCGTGCGGATCTCGCGCTCGCGCGCCAGCACGCCCACCTGGTTGCCTTGCGCGCGGCGTACGCGTGCCCAACCCGGGCCCAGCCACTCGCCACCACGGGTGATCACCGACTGGTACGGCGCCAGCGCGGACAGGCCGGCAACGCGCTGGTGCGCCTCGTCCAGCGTCTCGGCAATAAGCACGTGACCGAGGATGGCCATGGCCGCCGCCGGGCCTCGCACGTGCGCGGCCAACGTGCCGGCAGTGTTGGCACCGCCCTCGGCGGCATCGAGCAGTGCGACATCGGCGTTTTCCAGCGCACTGAAGTCCGCGGCCAACGCGTGTGCGCCATCGACCAGCACGCTGTCGATGAAGCCGGAGAGCACGGTTTCCACCGCGGTTTCCCAGCCGGCTTCCACCTGCAGCGTCTCGCCGAGGCGTGGCGACTTGTCCAGGCCCAGCCGCGCCAGCCATTGGCTGGCTGCGTTTTCTTCCTGGCCCAGCGCAGCGTGCTGCAGGGCTTCCAGCGAGGAGTGTCGGCCACGCGCCGTCTGCAGCTGAGAGCGCGACTCGTTGAGCGCCGACTGCAGCTGGCGTTCCTCTTCCAGCACCTTCTCGTGGTTGCTCTTGTGCTGGTCGAGCAGGCTGCCCAGCGATTCCACCTTCTCGCGCTGGGTGTCGTGCTCCAGATGCATCTGCTCGGCGGCAGCGTCCAGTGCGACGAGGTCGGTGGCCTTCTGTTCGGCTTCCAGCGCTTCACGGCGCCTGGCGAGGTCGATGGCCTGGCGATCGAGATAGTTGAGCTTGGTGCGCTCCACTTCGGCCGCACGGTTGGATTCGCCGGCGGTACGGGTGTGTGTGTCCCAGCGCTGCTGCCAGTCGGCAAGCTTGGTTTCGGCGCTGCGTTGGGCCTCGGCAGTGTCGTCCTGCATCTGCTGCAGGGCTTCGAGCCTGGGTTCGCCTTCGGCCAGCGCCATGCGCAGCGTTTCGACCTGTGCACGGTCGCCGGCGATGTGCTCGGCCAGTTCGTTGTGTTCGCGCTCGGCCTCGCCCTGCGCGCGCTGCAGGCGCTCCGCGGTTTCGCGGTTGTGGCGTACTTGCTGTTCGACGCGGGCGATTTCGGCGCCGACCTTGTAGACCTCGGCCTGCACCGAGCCCAGGTGCTCGCCGGCATCGGTGTGGCGTTCGCGCACGGCCTCGATCTGCGCCTCGATTTCGCGCTGGCCGGCCAGTTGCTTCTCGATCTCGATCTCGGCGGCGGACAGCCCGGCCCCTTCGCCATCGTGCTGGCCCTTCAGCGCGCGGTATTCCAGCGCGCGCAGCTCGGCCTGCTTGCGGGTTTCCTCTTCCTTGTAGGCCTTCCAGCGCTCGGCGGCGCGAGCCTGGCGGTTGAGTTGTTCGAGCTGCTTGTCCACCTCGTCGCGCACGTCCTTCACGCGATCGAGGTTCTCGCGGGTGGCTTTGATGCGGCTCTCGGTTTCCTTGCGGCGTTCCTTGTACTTGGAGATGCCGGCGGCTTCCTCCAGGTGCGTGCGCAGTTCCTCCGGGTGCGCCTCGATGATCTGCGAGATCATGCCCTGCTCGATGATCGAGTAGCTGCGCGGACCCAGGCCGGTGCCGAGGAACAGGTCGGTGATGTCGCGGCGGCGGCAGCGCGCACCGTTGAGGAAATAGGCGGACTGGCCGTCGCGCGTCACCTGGCGCTTCACCGAGATCTCGGCGTACTGGCCGTACTCCCCCTGCACCGTACCGTCCGCGTTGTCGAAGATCAGCTCGACGGTGGCCTGACCCACCGGCTTGCGCGAGGTGGAGCCGGAGAAGATCACGTCGGTGAGCGAATCGCCGCGCAGGCGGCTGGCCGCGCTCTCGCCCATCACCCAGCGGATCGCGTCGATGATGTTGGACTTGCCGCAGCCGTTCGGTCCCACCACGCCGGTCATGTTGGCCGGAAGATGCAAGGTGGTCGGATCGACGAAGGATTTGAAGCCGGCGAGTTTGATCGTGGTCAGGCGCATGCGGTCATCGCAGGGAAATCGGAGGGCGCCCAAAGGGCTGGGCGACAGGGCACTGTGCCAAAGGAGGGGCGGTGCCGCAACGCATTTCTACATGATGTTTCACTGAAGAAATGTGTTGTATCGTATTGTTTGTTAATTATTTTCTACTTCGCATCTATAGACAGCGCGTGGATGCCGCGGTTCATCAGGTCATCGAGCGTGGCATAGATCATCCGATGGCGCTTGATCGGCAGCACGCCGGCGAACGCGGGGCTGACGATGCGCACGTGGAAATGTCCCTTGCCTTCCCCTGCGTGGCCGCGGTGCAGATGGCCCTCGTCCACCACCTCCAGCTCGGTGGGCGAGAACGCGGCCGCAAGGCGGACGCGGATCTGCTCGGCCATCGCTTCGCTCATGGCAGGGTCTTGCGGAACGGCTTGACGCTCACTTCGGCGTAGACACCGGCAGCCACGTAGGGATCAGCGCCCGCCCAGGCCTCGGCGTCCGCCAGCGAGGCGAACTCGGCCACGATCATGCTGCCGGTGAAGCCGGCCGGACCGGGATTCTCCGACTCGATCGCCGGGAACGGACCGGCCAGCAACAGGCGCCCTTCTTCCTGCATCTTGTTCAGCCGTTCCAGGTGCTCGGGGCGGGCGGCGAGGCGCTTGTCCAGCGAACCGGGATGATCCTGGGCGATGATCGCGAACCACATGGGCAAGGCTCCGTTGCGAGTCGAAACCGCAATTTTACCCGACTGTGCCGCCAGTCATGTGCATTGCCCGCTTGAAGCGGACGTGGCGATGCCCACTTTGCGTGTCGTCATCAACGACGTGTTGGGGAGAGCGTTACATGTGGACGATGTTCGTGAACGGGATCGTCGCGCTGCTGGGCCATCTGGCGGCAGGGCTAGACGGCAGCTATGGCCTTGCGGTGATCGCACTCGCGCTGGCCGTACGGCTTGCGCTGCTGCCGATGACCCTGCATGCCGCCGAACAGGGCTGGTTGCGCCAGCGCAGACTGGCCACGTTGAAGCCCCAGTTGGAACGCCTGCGCGAGCACCATGCGAAGAACCCCGCGGCGCATGCAGCCGCCATGCAATCGCTTTACCGCGAACACGGTATAACCAGCGGACTCGGCAGCGGCTTGCTCACCGCGCTGGTGCAGGCGCCGATGAGCGCGGGCATCTATGCGGCGATCCGCCAGGGCATGACCAGCATGGGTTCCTTCCTCTGGATACCGAAACTGGCGCGGCCCGACCTGTGGCTGGCGCTGTCGGTGGCAATGCTGGGCATGGCCGCGATGCTGCTCAATCCCATGCTGCCCGAGCAGGCACGCACCCTGCTGCACTGGCTGCCGGTGGCGATCTCGTTCTTCATGGTGTGGCACGTGGCCGCCGGGCTGGGCCTGTACTGGCTGGGCTCGGGCAGCGTGACCGTGCTGCAGAACCTGCTGCTGCGGCAGCGCGTCCGACGCCTGCCAGCCTGAAACGCACAAGGCCCGCGAGGCGACTCGCGGGCCTTGTTGCCATATCCCGGCGGAGAGGTTCAGGCCTCGGGCCGCATGTACGGGAACAGCAGCACGTCGCGGATCGAGGCGGAGCCCGTGAGCAGCATCACCAGGCGGTCGATGCCGATGCCGAGGCCGCCGGTGGGCGGCAGGCCCACTTCCAGCGCGCGGATGTAGTCGGCGTCGAAGTGCATGGCCTCGTCGTCGCCGGCATCCTTGGCGTCCACCTGGGCCTGGAAGCGCGCGGCCTGGTCTTCCGGGTCGTTCAACTCGGAGAAGCCGTTGGCGAGCTCCTTGCCGTTGACGAACAGCTCGAAGCGGTCGGTGATGCCCTTGTCGCTGTCGTTCTCGCGCGCCAGCGGCGACACCTCGACCGGATGCTGGGTGATGAAGGTGGGTTGGACCAGGGTGTGCTCCACCGTCTTCTCGAAGATCTCCAGCAGCAGCTTGCCCCAGCCGTAGCCGTCCTTGACCTGCACGCCCAGGCGCTTCGCGTGCGCAGCCATCGCCGTGCGGTCGCGCAATTCTTCGCGCTTGATCTCGGGGTTGTGCTCCAGCACCGCGTCTTCCATCGTCCAGCGGCGGAAGGTCGGGCCGACGTCGATCTGCGCGCCATCCCACTCCAGGTGCGTGGTGCCCAGCACGTGCCGTGCGGTATCGCGGATCACCGACTCGGTGAGGTCCATGATCTCGTTGTAGGTGGCGTAGGCCTGGTACAGCTCCAGCATGGTGAACTCGGGATTGTGCCGGGTGGACACGCCCTCGTTGCGGAAGTTGCGGTTGATCTCGTACACGCGGTCGAAGCCGCCGACCACCAGGCGCTTCAGGTACAGCTCCGGCGCCACGCGCAGGAACAGGTCGATGTCCAGCGCATTGTGATGGGTGATGAAGGGCTTGGCCGTGGCGCCGCCGGGGATCACGTGCATCATCGGCGTCTCCACTTCCATGAAGCGGCGCGGTTCGGCTTCCAGCCACTGGCGGATGAAGCCGATGATGCGCGAGCGCTTCTGGAAGGTGTCGCGCGCTTCCTGCGTGACGATCAGGTCCACGTAGCGCTGGCGGTAGCGCTGCTCCACGTCGGCCATGCCGTGGTGCTTGTCGGGCAGCGGGCGCAGGCTCTTGGTGAGCAGGCGCAGCGCGTCCACCTTCACCGACAGCTCGCCGGTCTTGGTGCGCATCAGCACGCCTTCGGCGCCGACGATATCGCCCATGTCCCAGCCCTTGAAGGCATCGTAGACGTCGCCCACGGTACCGGCATGGATGAACAGCTGGATGCGACCGGTCATGTCCTGGATCTGCGCGAAGCTGACCTTGCCTTGCACGCGCTTGAGCACGATGCGGCCGGCCACCTTCACGCGACGCTGTGCGGCTTCGATGGCCTCGGCATTGTGCTTATCTTTGTCGGCGTACTCATCCTGCAGGTCGCCGACGAAGCTGTCCATCCTGAAGTCGTTGGGAAACGCGATGCCCTGCCCGCGCAATGCCGTGAGTTTTTCGCGGCGTTCGGCGATCAGCTTGTTTTCGTCTTGGGTATCGTCGCTCATGAGGCTTCCGTGATGGCCGGTGCTGGCACCGGTGGCTGCATATCTGAAATAGAACCGTTCGTCCCGAGCGCAGGTCCGCAGGATCGAAGTCGAAGGAACTGCGCGAGACGCTTCGACTTCGCTTGCTTACGCAAGCAATGCTCAGCGCGAACGGTCAGAAGGCGGTCAATTGCCCTTGCCGAACGCTTTCTTGGTCGCGTCCTTGGTGGCGTCCCAGCCTTCCTTAGCACCGTGGCCGATGGCGGTACCGGCGCTCTTGACGCCATGACCGACGGCGACGCCAGCTTTCTTGGCACCGTGGCCAATACCCGTGCCGGCTTCCTTCGCCCCGTGGCCGACCTTGGTGGCGACGTTCTTGGTGGCGTGCCCCACCGCCCGTGCACCGGTGGCGACACCGTGGCCTACGTCCTTTGCGCCCTGCTTGATGTCCTGGCCTGCGCTCTGCGCACTCGCGCCAAACGCCGTGAATGCGGCGCAGGCAAACAGGATGCTGCAAATCTTCTTGGCATTCATGCTGGCTACCTCCGTCTGTGTTGGGAACCGGGAAAGCTCTATACAGGCGACCTTCCGTATCGCGGCTGAAGCCGCGATACGGATTCCTCAGGCATCGATGCGCTTGGCGCCCGCATCCAGACCGGACTTCAGGCTGGCCTCGATGAACTCGTCGAGGTCGCCGTCCAGCACCTTCTGCGTGTCGGAACGCTCCACGCCGGTGCGCAGGTCCTTGATGCGGCTCTGGTCGAGCACGTAGTTGCGGATCTGGCTGCCCCAGCCGATGTCGGACTTGGTCGCTTCCAGCGCATCTTTCTCGGCATTGCGCTTCTGCACTTCCAGCTCGTACAGCTTGGCAGCCAGCATCTTCATCGCGCGGTCGCGGTTGGCGTGCTGGCTGCGCTCGGTCTGGCAGGCCACCACCACACCGCTGGGCACGTGGGTGATGCGCACCGCGGACTCGGTCTTGTTCACGTGCTGGCCACCGGCGCCGGACGAACGGTAGACGTCGGTCTTCAGGTCGGCCGGATTGATCTCGATGTCGATGTCGTCGTCGACTTCGGGCGAGACGAACACGCTGGTGAAGCTGGTGTGGCGGCGGTTGTCGGAATCGAACGGCGACTTGCGCACCAGGCGGTGCACGCCGATCTCGGTCTTCAGCCAGCCGTAGGCATAGTCGCCTTCGACGCGGAACGTGGCCGACTTGATGCCCGCCACTTCGCCGCCGGAGGCTTCCAGCAGCTCGGTCTTCCAGCCGCGCGATTCGGCCCAGCGCAGGTACATGCGCAGCAGCATTTCGGCCCAGTCCTGCGCCTCGGTGCCGCCGGCGCCGGCCTGGATGTCGACGAAGGCGTTCGCCGAATCCATCTTGCCGGAGAACATGCGCTGGAATTCCAGCTTGCCGACACGGGCTTCGAGCTTGCCGACGTCGTCCGTGACCGAAGCGACGGTTTCCTCGTCGCCGTCGGCGGCGGCCATTTCCACCAGCTCACCCGCGTCGGAGAGGCCGGCGGTGAGTTCGTCGATGCCGGTCACCACCGTGTCCAGGCGCGCGCGTTCGCGGCCCAGTTCCTGCGCGCGCGGCGGATCGTCCCACACGGTGGGGCTTTCCAGTTCGCGGCTTACTTCTTCGAGGCGCTCACGCTTGGTGGCGTAGTCAAAGATACCCCCTAAGCGACTCGACGCGGGCCGTGAGGTCCGCGATCTGCGCGAGGATCGGATTGGTCTCGATCATGGATGGTGAAAACGGTGGAGAAAGGCCGTCCATGTTAACAGAGCGCCCCATGACATGGCCCTGTCCACCGACCCGGATTTGCCGCGTTGGCGTTCGGAATGCCATCGATCCGGGAAATCTTCGTGCGCCTTCGCCCTGTTTTCGCCCTGCTTGCCATGCTTGCCGCCACCGTGGCCGCGATGCCGGTGGCTGCGGCAGACAATCCGCCAGCCGCCACCCCGGCGGATACCGTGCAAGTCATCAACACCGCCCTGGTCAAGGTGGATACCGATGCCTTGGACAAACTCCTCCGACAAAACGATCCGCTGACGCGGGTGCTGGCCGCGATGGCGCTGGACCGCGTGCATGGGCGCCTGGCCCAGTCCAGCACCGAGGCCGCAACCTGCAAAAATGGCCTGATCAACAACCAGCCACAGGTAGCGCTGTATTGCGCGCTGTTCGCATTGGGCAACCTGCGCCTGTCCGGTCAGGACCATGCCGCCAGCACAGCGATGCAGCAACTACCGCAACAATTCCAGGGCAAGCTGCCGGCCGCGCAATGGGAGCAGCTGAACCATTTTGTAGCCCTGCAGACCGGGCAGGCGGTGACTGAAGCGGAGCTGCCGAGCACGGGCTTCGACATCCCGGTACATGCCGGCAGGCATCATGGCAATCGCGAAAGTGACGACGACACCATCGACGCGCAAATCAACGGCAAGCCAGTCGCGCTACGTGTCGGCACCAGCAGCGCCTATGTCGTACTGGATCAGGACACTGCCCAGGGCCTGGGCATCCAGGTCGCAGCTGAAAGCGCCGACAAGGACCACCCGGCATCGCCAACCTTCGCCACTTTGGACAGCCTGAGTTTCGCCGGCGCCACCTTCCGGCATGTGCCGGTGCAGGTCGTGCCTGGCGCGCACATCCATGCCATCGGCATGGGCCTCTTCAAGTATCTGCGCACGTTCCGCATGGCGCGCGACAACATCCAGGTCTACGGCCCGACCGACGCCCGCCCGGCCTGCGATGACGCGATGCTGCTCGCCAGCGATGCAGGCGGAAGCACCGGCCTGCGCCTGGCTGTGCAGCTGGGCATAGACGATGCGCAAAGCGTGGCGATGCTGAGCCTCGACAGCCCGTTCTATCTCTATGGCAACAAGGATGCGCCGGCAGCACCAAGCCATGGAGGCGGACATCGCATGGGTGGGATGGGCGGCATGGGCGGCGGAGGCATGGGGAGCATGGGCGGCGGCCGTGGCGGCAGCGCGCGCAGCACGCTGGAGGTCACGCTCGATGGCAAGACCCTGCGGATGCCCTATGTCGCCGCGCGCAGTCCGAACCTGCCATGGGACTACGCGCTGGGCCATGCCATGCTCGACGACATGGACCTCTACGTGGACTTCAACAGCCAGCACACTTGTCTGCTGAAACATTGAGGCCTGTCGACGCCAGATGGAGTGCACATCCCGGTGTGCATCCATTGCTGCCCGGAATATTTCGCGGCCGCTCTTCTCCCCTTTCCTACCCGGGAGAGAGCCGGGGGAGAGGGGCCGTACCTGCCACGGCATCTCGCTCTGCCCGAACCTTCTCCCGGCTGCCGCCCCCTCTCCCGGAGGGAGAGAGATTCACTATCCGGCGTTCGCGCGAATTCAAGTCGCCCGGCTTCACTGTTTGGAGCAAGGGTCCGCGGTGCCAGGAGTCTGGACACAGGAGTTCGGATATCCCGAACAGCAATGGGCGTGCCCTGGAATAACCGCTTGAACCTTCGGCGTCGTTACAACGCCTTTTCGTGCACTCCGCGCACCGCGCGACCCGACGGATCGGCCATGCCGGCAAAGCTCGCATCCCATTCGATCGCAACCGGCGAGGAGCACGCGATGGACTTGCCGCCCGGCACGGTGGCCGCGCTGGCTTCGCCCGGATAATGCTGTTCGAAGATTCGGCGGTAGAAGTACGCCTCCTTGGTGGCGGGAGTGTTGAACGGAAAGCGGGCCGCGGCGGCGGCGAATTCGCGGTCGCTCACCATCTGCTCGGCGTTCGCCTTCAGTCCGTCGATCCAGCCGTAGCCCACGCCGTCGCTGAACTGCTCCTTCTGGCGCCAGAGGATTTCCTTCGGCAAGGCACCGTCGAATGCGGCACGCAGCACATGCTTTTCGATCCTGCCGTTGCCGGCCATCTTGTAGGTGGCGTCCATGCCCATTGCCACGTCGATGAACTCGAGGTCGAGGAACGGCACGCGCGCCTCCACGCCCCAGGCCATCATCGCCTTGTTCGCACGCAGGCAGTCGTAGCTGTGCAGTGCGTCGAGCTTGCGTACGGTTTCCTCGTGGAAAGCCTCCGCCGAGGGTGCCTTGTGGAAGTACAGGTAGCCGCCGAAGATCTCGTCCGAACCCTCGCCCGACAGCACCATCTTCACTCCCATCGCCTTGATGCGGCGAGCCAGCAGGTACATCGGCGTGGCGGCACGAATGGTGGTGACGTCGTAGGTCTCCAGATGCCGGATCACCTCGGGCAGCGCGTCCAGCCCTTCCCAGAAGGTGTAGACGAAACCGTGGTGCACCGTACCCAGCGCATCGGCAGCAATCTGCGCGGCGGCAAGATCGGGCGAACCTTCCAGCCCGATGGCGAAGGAATGCAGGCGCGGCCACCACGCCTCGCTCCTGTCGTTGTCTTCGATACGCTCGCGGGCAAACTTCGCGGCGCAGGCGGCCACCAGCGAGGAATCCAACCCGCCGGAAAGCAGCACGCCATAGGGCACGTCCGTCATCAGCTGGCGATGCACGGCCCGCTCGAACGCTTCGCGCAGCTCGGCCGCAGGCACTTCGTGACCGCGCGTGGCGGCATGGTCGCGCCAGCCCTTCTCGTAGTAGCGGCGCAGCTCGCCGGTGGCGCTGTCGTACAGGTGGCCGGGCGGGAACGTGGCCACGTCGGCGCACACGCCGGACAGCGCCTTCATCTCCGAAGCCACGCAGAGGCGCCCCTGCTCGTCATGCCCCCAGTACAGAGGGCATACGCCGATGGGATCGCGCGCGATCAGGTAACGCTGCGCGGCGCCGTCCCACAGGGCAAACGCGAAGATGCCGTTGAGCTTGTGCAGGAAGTCCGCGCCGTATTCGCGGTAAAGCGCGTTGATGACTTCGCAATCCGATCCTGTGGTGAAGTCATAGCCGCTGGTATCGCGCAATTCGCGGTGGTTGTAGATCTCCCCGTTGACCGCCAGCGCCAGCGCGCCGTCGCGCGAGCGCAGCGGCTGCGCGCCGGAGGCCGGATCGACGATGGCGAGGCGCTCGTGCACCAGGATGACGCCAGCATCCACGAACACGCCGCTCCAGTCCGGGCCGCGATGGCGCTGGCGCTGCGACAGTTCCAGCGCCTGCCGGCGCAGGGCGGCGAGATCGTCGCCCGGTTGCAGGTCGAACATTCCGAAAATCGAACACATGGTGGGCGTTCCTCGTTTGCTGGTGATGAAAGCTCTATTTGAAAGTCGGCCACGGATGGCCGGTTTTGCTTTGCGTGGATGGAGCCACGCAATGGTCGATGCACGGCCATGGAGAGCCGGTCTTGCCTTCGCGCGGATGGATCCGCGCACAAATCAGACCCACAAAAAAACCAAGGCCCGCACTGGGCGGGCCTTGGTCGCGTGTCTGGTGGTGTTGCTTTCAGCTACGCGCGGGCCCGCCAACGATTGGCGTTACTGCTCGCGCGATTATTGTTGGCGACCGCCACGATGCCCGGCGCGGCAAGCGCGGTGGCGTTCGGAAACATGGCGGACGTGAAGGTCATGGAACGACTAGAACAGAAGGCTGGCGTTTGCGCAAGTGACGATTGGGCATGAAGGCATTTGGCCGTCCATGTACTCACCATGCACTGACCCGGTGACCCGGTGACCCGGCGCGGCATGCACTATTCCGCTGGTTCTGCGATCCAGCGCGTCGCTTCCTCCAGCCCGGCCAGCGCGAACAGGCGAAAATCGGCGGGCACCAGGAAACGCGTCGCCTTGGTCGCCGTGCGCAGCCACCGCACGTCGGTCACCAGCGCCACGCGGTCCCAGCCGCTGAGGTGGCGCATGCCGAGCATGGCGTCGTCCCACATCGCGCCGGCGTCGAAGCCGGTGAAGTCGGGGTCCACCACGAACAGCATGCGCAGTTTGCGATTGAGCGCGAACACCGCTTCCACGTCCGGCACCAGCACCTGCTCGTAGTCCGCCGCGGTCACCTGGCCGTGCGCGCGAAAGCCCACTGTACCGGGCGGCAATCCATCGATCTGTTCAAGCATGAGGGTCTCCGTGACGAGCGGGTGACCAGTGTGGGACGTACGTCGTGAACGCCGCGCGAGCTCAAAGTCTGTTCACGATCTCCAGGTGCCGCGCACGCAGAGCTCTGTGTATGCGCAGGCGAAAGAAGGCCGAAGGCACGCAGGGGAATCCATGGATGGATTCGGCCTTGAGAAGCGAGGAGTAGACGCCTGTCCAATATCGAATGATGAGGCCAGCCTATGGGCAAACAAACTCGGCTCATTAGGCTCTCATCGAGTGGCCGCCACGCGGCGCACGGTTGCTGGACAGGCGCTACGCCGCGCGCTGCCACTCGATGGCAACGCCCGGCACTTGGAGATCGCGAACAGACTCTCAGGCCGGCTCGATGTGGCGCAGCAGCAAGCGCGGTGACTCGCGGCCCTGCCAGTCGTTGACCACGAGTTCGTAGGCGGCGCGCAGACGCAAGGGTGGAGAGACGCTGCCGACGTTGAACATCACCGCGTCGTGCATGCTGCCGTCGCGCGGATCGCGCAGTCCCAGCCGCCAGTGGCCCTCGCCCATCGGCTTCCAGTTCGCGCATTCGAACACGTTGTCGAACAGGGGCTCGGGAAAGGCCTGCCCCCAGGGACCGGCGCTGCGCAGTTGCAAGGCCAGCTGCAGCGACAGGCTGCCTGCAGGAAGTTCGCCATCGGTGTAAAGAGCCGCTTGCAGGCGTTCCGGCGCAATCAGCTCGCGCGCGGCCGTGTCGAAAGCGGCGGCGAAGCGCGGGAAATCCGCCGTGCGCAGGCTCAGGCCGGCCGCCATCGCATGGCCGCCGAAACGTTCGATCAGGCCGGGCTGGCGGGCATCGATCATCGCCAACGCATCGCGCAGGTGGAAACCGGGAATCGAGCGCCCCGAGCCGCGGAGGTGTTCGGTGTCGGAGCGGTTGGTACGCACTTCTTGTGCGGAAGAATCAAGAAGCGGCGATCCGTCGCCGCACTCTTCAAGGGTGGCCGGCGCAAAGGCAATCACCGGCCGGTGCAGGCGCTCCTTCAGCTTGGAGGCCACCAGGCCCACCACACCCGCGTGCCACGAGGGTTCGTACAGCGCCACGCCCACCGCGTCGATATCGCTCAGGCCGGCCGTCATCGCCTCGGCTTCGGCCACCATCGAGGCTTGCAGGTCGCGGCGCTCGCGGTTGATCGCGTCGAGCTCCCCGGCGTAGCGGCGTGCCTGTGCGATGTCGTCGGTGAGCAGGCATTCCACGCCCAGTTGCATGTCTTCCAGCCTGCCGGCGGCATTGAGACGTGGCCCCACCGCAAAGCCGAGATCGCTGGCGCACAGCGTGGCCGCACTGCGCTTGCCGCACTCGATGAGCGCAGCGATGCCGGCACAGGCATAGCCATTGCGGATGCGCCGCAAGCCGGCCTCCACCAGTACGCGATTGTTGAAATCCAGCGGCACCAGGTCAGCCACGGTGCCGAGCGCCACCAGGTCGAGCAAGGTGGAGAGGTCGGGTCTGCCCTTTTCGGGAGTGCGTCCGTGGATGGACTCTTCTCGACCTTGGCGATCCGGACGATCGCCCGGGTAAAGCCGCGCGCGCAGTGCGAGCAGGAGATAAAACATCACGCCCACGCCGGCAAGCGCCTTGCTCGGGAAGCCGTCCCCGGCAAGGTTGGGATTCACCATCGCATCGCAACCCGGCAGCTGCTCGCCCGGCAGGTGGTGGTCGGTGACGATCACGCGCATGCCGAGTTCGCGCGCCCGCGCCACGCCGGCCACGCTGGCCACGCCGTTGTCCACGGTGACGATCAGTTGTGGCCGCGGTTGCAGCGAATCGACCAGCGCGGGCGTGAGCCCGTAACCGTGCACGAAGCGGTTGGGCACGGCATAAGCCACGCGCTTGGCGCCCAGCATGCGCAGGCCGCGCACGGCCACGGCGGTGCCGGTGGCGCCATCGCAGTCGTAGTCGCCGGCGATCAGGATGGCCCAATCGTCGCGGATGGCCTCGGCCAGCAGCTCGGTGGCGGCATCCAGGCCGCCCAGCGACTGCGGCAGCAGCAGATGCTGCAAGCGATGCGCCACGCCTTCGGGTCGCAGCACGCCTCGCGCGGCATAGACCCGCTGCAACACCGGGTGCACGGCGGCGTCCCAGCCGGACGGTTCGCCCTGCGATTCGCGCCGCCGCAGTTCCAGCACGCTCAATGCGGCACTCCACGCCAGAAGCGCCAGCGGTGCAGCGGCCGCCACGACCAGCGTTCGCCGCTGGCGAATGCGATGTGCAAAGGCTGTCGTTGCGCCAGCGTCTGGATGGCCGAGCACCATGCTTCGTCAAACTCCGCCGCAGGCAAGTCCTGCAGGTCGACCAGCCAGCCGGCTGGCACCGACGCCACGGCATCCTGCGTGCGTCCTGCGAACGGAATGCCTGCGCGCGCGGCCAGCGCAAGCAGCAACGCATCGCTGCCGACCACACCAGCAGATCGGCCTTGCAGCGACGCAGGCAGCCGCCCTGCTCCCCAAAACCACACGCTGTTGACAGGCGGCAGGCCACGCGACTGGCGCGCGACGTTCAAGGGATGCTGGTGCAGCGACACCTGCACTTCATTGAGCAGCATGCGCCACACGCGGCCTTCCGCGCCTTGTGGCAAGTGCTGGTACAAGTCCTCGCCCAACGCCTGCTCGGGCGTGGCGAAATCCGGCAGCCGCACCTCGTGCGCCAGGCGCAATTGCCAATGGTTGGGCGCGCCGGCCTCCAGTTGCAGGCCGGCTTCGGCGAAGGCCGGTTGCAGCACCTGTAAGAAGGCTTGCGCCTCGTCCATTTCCAGCGGCATCGAGCCGCAGGCAAGCATGCGCACACCGGCCATGTCCGGCTGTACCCAGGCGGGATCGGCATTGAGCCAGATGGCGTCGCCCGCATCGCCTGCCAGATGCTGGCGCAGCAGCGCCGCCGCCGGCAGCGTCGCTGCGCCAGCCTGGAAGGCATCGGCTAGCGCCGCGAGCCGGTCATGGCCGCAGTCTGCCTCGCGATCCGCGCGTACCAACAGGCGACGCAGCGGATGTGTGCGATCAAAGCGATCCAGCGCCGGCAGCCACAACTGCGTCGGTTGCGCGCTCATCGGCAATCAGGCTTCCAGTTCTTCGTAGAGGGCCATCCATTCCGTCTCCAGCGTTTCCTTCTCGCGGCGCAGTTCGGTCTGCTGCTGGCCGAGCTTCATCAACGCAGCGGTGGGGCCGTTGTAGGTTTCCGGGTCGGCCAGCTTAGCTTCCAGCGCAACCAGCTCGGCGTCGATGGCGGCCACGCGCGTCTCGATTTTCTTCACGCGCTGGCGCGAGGCCTTTTCGCTGTCGCGCTGCTGGGCCGCATTGCGGCGACGTTCTTCCGGCGATTCGACGGTTGCCGCAGGTTTCGCCTCGACCTTGGCGGATTTCCTGTTCGCCGAACCGCGCGCCCGCAGCCAGCGTGCGTAGTCGTCGAGATCGCCATCGAACGGCTCCACCACGCCGTCGGCCACGCGCCAGAAGCTGTCGCTGACCATGCCGAGCAGGTGACGGTCGTGCGACACCAGCACCAGCGCGCCGTCGAAGTCGGCCAGCGCATCGGCCAGCGCCTCGCGCATGTCGAGGTCGAGATGGTTGGTGGGTTCGTCGAGCAGCAGCAGGTTGGGCTTGTCCCAGGCGATCAAGGCCAGCGCGAGACGTGCGCGTTCGCCACCGGAGAAACCGTCCACCGACTCGAAGGCGCGGTCGCCGGCAAAGTTCCACGTGCCGAGGAAATCGCGCAGTGCCTGCGCGGCCACGCCGGGCGCCTTGTCCTGCAGATGGTCGAACGGGCTGGCGCCTTCGCGCAGGCTCTCCACCGTGTGCTGGGCGAAGTAGCCGATCTTCAGGTCCTTGTGCGCCTTGCGCTCGCCCGCCAGCGGCGTGAGCTCGCCCACCAGCGTTTTCACCAGCGTGGATTTGCCAGCGCCGTTGGGGCCGAGCAGACCGATACGTTCGCCGGCTTCGAGGCGGAAACGCACGTCGCGCAGGATGATCGTGGCCTCGCGGCTGGGCGCGTCGTGACCGGGCAGATGATCGTTGCCTTCCTCGCGCGAACCGGCCGGATAGCCGGCGTTCACCTCTTCCAGCTGCAGCATGGAATCGGGCACGCGATCAGGCCTGGCAAACTGGAAATGGAAGGCGCGTTCGGCGCGCACCGCCTCGGTGCCGGCCATCTTCTCCAGTCGCTTCATGCGCGACTGCGCCTGCTTGGCCTTGCTGGCCTTGGCCTTGAAACGGTCGATGAAGCTCTGCAGGTGCGCGCGCTCGGCCTGCTCGCGTTCGTGCGCGATCTGCTGCTGGCGCAGCTGTTCGGCGCGCAGACGCTCGAACGCGCTGTAGTTGCCGGTATAGAGGCGCGCGCCGCCATCGACCAGATGCAAGGTGTGGTCGATCACGCCGTCGAGAAATTCGCGGTCGTGCGAAATGATCAGCAAGGTGCCCTGGTAGCGCCGCAGCCACTCTTCCAGCCACAGCACGGCGTCGAGGTCTAAGTGGTTGGTCGGCTCGTCGAGCAGCAGCAGTTCGGACGGCGCCATCAGCGCGCGCGCCAGGTTCAGGCGCACACGCCAGCCGCCGGAGAACTCCTTGACCGCGCGTTCGTGCGTTTCCGGCGCGAAGCCGAGGCCGTGCAGCAGGCGGCCAGCACGGGCGCGGGCGTCGTAGCCGTGCAGTTCCTCGATGCGGTGATGCGCGCGCGCCATCGCCTCACTGTCGCCGCGCGCCTCGGCGTCGGCTTCGTCGCGCAGTGCGGTAGCCAGCTCGATGTCGCCACCCAGCACATAGTCGATCGCCGGATCGGGCAGCGCGGGCGTTTCCTGCGCGACGGAGGCCAGGCGCAGCCTGGCCGGCAGGTCGATGTCCCCGGCGTCGGCCTCCACCTGCCCCTGCAACGCGGCGAACAGGCTGGACTTGCCGCAGCCGTTGCGCCCGATCACGCCCAGCCGCCAGCCACTCTGGATCACCAGGTCGATGTCGGACAGCAGCAGGCGGCTGCCGCGGCGCAGGGCAAAATGGCGGAACGCGATCATGGGAACACTTCAATCGGGGCGAATCGGCCGCACATCATAACGGCTATGGGGATCACACCCGGCGCCACCAACCGTGGATAGTCGTCGGCAGTTCTGCTACAACGGCGCGGCAACGCCACGTGCGGAGAGGGGATCATGTCCAAGCATTGCTACAACCTGCCCTTGCTGGCAGCCATCGCTATCGGATTCAGCGGCTTCGCCGCGCCGCAAATGGCCCGCGCCGACAACCTGCTGATCCATCGCGTGCAGCAGGAGAACACCATGAACCTACCGACGCGCGGCATGAGCATGGCGCAGGTCGAACAGCGCTACGGCGCACCGCAGCGCAAACTCGCGCCGCGCGGCGGTGACAGCAGCAAGCATCCGGTCATCAACCGCTGGGAATACGCGGACTTCATCGTATATTTCCAGGGCAGCCACGTGATCCATTCGGTGCTCAACACGCCGGCCGGCAACAACACCAATCCGGCCGCCACGAACTGATTGCCGGCTCCCAATCGCGGCCCGCGGCAATGCGGGCCGCTTTTTTCATGCCGCACACTTCTGTGCCGCCCTTGCGGCGCCGTTCGGGCGCGCAAAGCGGCGCCCCGCCGTTTTGCGCTGTGCGTATCGCTTAAAATGAGCGGCCCTGCGCCCCGGTGGCGCCGTCCGACCCGCACGAGTATCTCCTCATGACCGAACCCCGCTGGCGCCTGCCCGCCGAATGGGAGCCGCAAGCCGCGGTGTTGATCGCCTGGCCGCATGCGGGCACCGACTGGGCCGAACGCCTTGCAGAGGTGGAAACCACCTACGTGGCGCTGGCCGCAGCGGTCACGCGCTTCCAGCGCCTGATCGTGGTGGTGGCTGATGCCGATGTGCGTACCCATGCCGAAACCCTGTTGCGCGCGGCGGGTGTCGAACTTGCCCGCATCCGTTTCATCGAGCTCCCCTACGACGACACCTGGTTGCGCGACTCCGGTCCGATCACCCTCGCCGACGGCGACGGCAACTTCCAGCTCGCCGATTTCCGTTTCACCGGCTGGGGCGGCAAGTTCGGCGCCGAACAGGACGACGCGCTGATCGCGGGCCTCGTCGATGCCGGGGTGTTCGGCAAGGCCGGCCACCGCCGCATCGACTGGGCGCTGGAAGGCGGCGGCATCGAGAGCGACGGCGTCGGCAGCGTGCTCACCACCTGGAAGTGCCTCAGCCAACGCCACCCCGAACAGAGTCGCGCGGCGATGGACGCCGTCCTGATGGACAGCCTGCACGCCCATCGCATCCTGTGGCTGGATCACGGTTACCTGGAAGGCGACGACACCGATGCGCACATCGACACCCTTGCCCGCTTCGCGCCTGGCGAACGCATCGTGTACCAAGCCTGCAATGACGCCGGCGACAAACACCACGACGAGCTCGCGCGCATGGGCGACGAACTCGCCGCATTGCGCACTACCGATGACCGCCCCTATCGGCTGCACCCGCTGCCCTGGGCCCAGCCCATCATCGACCAAGGCCGTCGCCTCGCCGCCTCGTACGCGAACTATCTGATCGTCAACGGCGCCGTACTGGTGCCCGCCTATGGCGACGCGGTCGACGACGAGGCCGCGCGCATCATCGCCACTGCGCATCCCGACCGCGAAGTGGTGCAGGTGCCCTGCCGTCCGCTGATCTGGCAGAACGGCAGCCTGCACTGCATCACCATGCAGTTGCCTGCCGGGCTGGTCGATTAAGTTCACGCGTGACCATCGCACGCCTGGAGATATTCGCAAGGCGGCGCCAGCGCATCGCTGCCGCGCCCTTCGCCGAGTTCTCGATCTTCCAGGTGCGCGCGGGCCGCAAGCGCATAGGCAACGGACAACGTCAGGACGAAATCCCTGCCGGCGGTTTTGCCGCGGTGGCGCCTGGACAGTTGCTGCATGTGGAGAACCTGCCGCCGGACGATGGCGCGTATCGCGCCGTCTGCCTGTGCCTGCCGCAGGCGATGCTGACGACTGCCGACCTGGCGCCCGCCGATGCACCGCCCTGGGCGGCACTGCCTGTCCAGCGCGCCTTGGAACAGGCGTTTGCCCACGTCGAGCAAGGCGTCTCCGAACAGCTCCCGGAAAACCTGCTGCGCCACCGTGTCGCCGAACTGGTGGCCGCCGTGGCGCTGGCCGGTTACCGAGCGCCGATGCCGCGCGACCGCGGGCTGGGCGAGCGCATTCGCCTGCTGCTCAACACACAGCCCGCACGCGAGTGGCGCGCAGAAGCCGTGGCCGCGCAACTCGCGCTCAGCACCGCCACGCTGCGCCGTAGGCTGGCCGAAGAGGCGACAAGCTTCCGCGGGATCCTGGAAGAGGTGCGGCTCACCCACGGGCTGGCCTTGGTGCAGGGCTCGCACAAGCCGCTCAAGCAAGTGGCCGTCGAGTGCGGCTATGCCTCGCCTTCGCGCTTCACCGCGCGTTTCCGCGAACGCTTCGGCAGCTTGCCCTCCGAGCTGCGTGATTGAGCGGATCGAGCGAGCGCTTGCGCGTTTGGAGCCACCGCGACGATGCGATGCCACGCACCATGCGTGCACTCCGTCCCCGCGAGGTTCCCCATGCGCCGCCTGATTGCCACACTGTTTGCATCCGCCTTTGCTCTGGGTGCCCATGCCGCCGACTTCCGGGTGCAGGTCGATGGCGAACACGGCCACCTGCCCCGGAGCAGCAGCTTCCATGGTTTTGGCTGCACCGGCGGCAACCGCGCACCCGCCGTGCACTGGCAGCACGCACCGGCCGGCACGCGCAGCTATGCGCTGACCGTTTACGACCCGGATGCTCCCACGGGTAGCGGCTGGTGGCACTGGGTGGTGATCAACCTGCCGGCCTCGAACACTGCGCTGCCGGCCGGCGGCGACTTGCCGACCGGCGCACTTGCGGTGCGCAACGACTATGGCCAGGCAGCCTGGGGCGGCCCTTGCCCACCCAAGGGCGATGCGCCGCACCACTACATCTTCACCGTGTATGCGCTGGACGTGCCTTCCATGGAGCTGCCGGAAGGCGCTTCGCCGGCACTGGCCGGCTTCATGATCCACGGCCATACGCTTGGCAAAGCCCATGTCACGTTGACCTACGGCCGTTGAATGATCGGCGGGAGCGCATGTGGCCCGGGCTTTCCGTGTCCTGCGTTTTCGCGCTCTCGACGCCGCCGTCACGGCTTGCCGTTGCGGAAAAAGCGTTCGCGTACCTTCTCTTCGTCGTGGTAGTGCGTGTACGGCTTGAGCAGGTCATAGCGAGTGACCATGCCGACCAGGGTGCGACGGTCCGGGCCGACCACCGGGATGCGATCGAGCTTTTCCACCGCGGCGCGCACGGCCACGCTCTGGCAGCTCTCGTCGGGCAAGGCGACCACCGGTTCCTTGTCCACCACTTCGGCCAGCCGCGCGCTACCTGCAGGATCGTCCCGCAGCCAGCGCTGCACGTCCTGCCGGTTGACCACGTTGAGCAGGCCGCCTTCGGCATCCACCACGGGAAATGCGCGGTATCGCTGGTCTGGACCGAAATAACGTTCGGACAGCTCACGCACGCTGACATCACCAGGTACGGTGATCATTGTGGTGGTCATCACCTCGCGCACGGGGATGTGCTCGAGCCGGTCCACCGTGTATTCGCGGAAGATGTCCAGACCACGGCGCGCGATCTTCTCGGTGAGGATCGAGCGCTTCATCAGGAATACGCTCACGCCGTAGGCCATGGTGCAGGACACCAGCAGCACTGGCAGTGCGCTGGCGTTGTGGGTGAGCTCGAGCGCGAACATGATCGAGGTGAACGGCAGGCGCATCACCCCGGCCAGCATCGCGCCCATGCTGAGCAAGGGCCACAGCAACGGATCCTGGCCGGGAAACACCATCGACTCCAGCCCGCCCAGGCCGGCACCCAGCGACAACAGCGGCGCCAGCACGCCGCCGGACGTGCCCGAACCGAGATAGATCACCCACATCGCGGACTTCACCAGCATGAACACCAGAATCGCCATGCCTACCAACTGGCCGTTAAGCAACCTGTCGATCACGCCGTAGCCCACGCCCAGCGCCTGCGGTTCGATCACGCCGCCGACGCTTACCGCCACCGCGCCGATCAGCGGCCACCACATCCAATGCACCGGCAAGCGGTGGAACAGATCCTCCGCGCGATACACCAATGCAGTGAGCGCCGTGGCAAGCAAGCCGGCGAGGAAGCCGCACACTGCGGCCAGGCCGAAGGTCGGCAGGCTTACCTCGAATGCCGTCGCCAACGGAAACAACGCGCCGGGGCCGAGCAACCACATGCGCAGCGCGTCGGCCACAAAGCAAGCGATCGCCACCGGAATCGTGCTGCGCGGGCGCAGCTCGAACAGCAGCAGTTCCACCGCCAGCAGGGTCGCCGCGATCGGCGTGCCGAAGGTCGCCGCCATGCCGGCGCACGCGCCGGCCACCAGCAAGGTGCGGCGTTCCATCGAGGTGAGATAGAACATCTGGCCGAACAGCGAGCCCACCGCGCCGCCGGTCATGATGATCGGCCCTTCCGCGCCGAACGGGCCGCCGGTGCCGATTGCGACCGCCGCGGACAGCGGCTTCAGGATCGCCACTTTCGCCATCATCTTGCTGCGGCGGAACAGGATCGCCTCCAGTGCCTCCGGGATGCCGTGCCCGCGGATGCGGTCGCTGCCATAGCGCGCCATCAGCCCCACCAGCAGGCCGCCTACCAGCGGCGCCAGCACGATCGCCCACAACGGAGCGTGCAGGGCCGGCGCGATGAAATCGAAGGAGAACTGCTGGCGGAACGCCAGGTTGGTGACCAGGCCGATCATCCGGTACAGCACGTACGCGACGAAGGCCGCAGCGATACCCACGAACACGGCCATCAGCGAGAGCTTGAGGATGCTGACACTGGGGCGGAAATCGCTCTGACTCAGCGTGTCCTGCTTCCAGCGTTCGTACTTGCGCAGCAGCCAGTTGGCGACAGCGTTCATGCGGCACACCCGCCACCGATGCCGCAGCACCGGATCATGCGTCCGTCTGCACCAACCATCGGCCACCTCCGTCAGGGAAGCATCGCTGCGATCCAGAGTAGCCCAAACGGCAGTCATGGCGGACGGCCTTGTTACACTATGCGGCGCAAACTCTCACGCCGAATCGCCATGACCCGCAAAATCCTGAAAGCCGCCTTGTTGCAGGAAACCGACCGCGGCAGCCGCGACGCCAACCTCGATGCGATCGAGGCCGGCCTGCGCGAAGCTGCCAAGGCCGGTGCCGAACTGGTGTTGCTGCAGGAGCTGCACAACGGCCCGTATTTCTGCCAGCACGAGTCGGTCGACCTGTTCGATCTCGCGGAAAGCATCCCCGGCCCCAGTACCGCCCGCATCGGCAAGCTGGCTGAGGAGCTGAAGCTGGTGGTGGTGGCCTCGCTGTTCGAGAAGCGCGCGGCGGGGCTCTACCACAACACGGCCGTGGTATTCGACCGCTCGACGGCGATCGCGGGCAAGTACCGCAAGATGCACATTCCCGACGACCCGGCGTTCTACGAGAAGTTCTACTTCACGCCAGGCGACCTTGGTTTCGATCCGGTCCAGACCTCGGTAGGCAAGCTTGGCGTACTGGTGTGCTGGGACCAGTGGTATCCCGAAGCCGCGCGCCTGATGGCGCTGGCCGGCGCGGAGCTGCTGCTCTACCCCACCGCGATCGGCTGGGACCCCAACGACGCACAGGAAGAGAAGGATCGCCAGCGCGAAGCCTGGGTCACCGTACAGCGTGGCCACGCGGTGGCGAACGGCCTGCCGCTGCTGGCCTGCAACCGCACCGGCCACGAGGCCGACCCTTCGGGCACGGGCGCGGGCATCCAGTTCTGGGGCACCAGCTTCGTCGCCGGACCGCAAGGCGAATTCCTCGCCAGGTCCGGCACCGATCAGCGCGAGCTGCTGCTGGTCGAGATCGACATGCAGCGCAGCGAGCACGTGCGTCGCATCTGGCCGTTCCTGCGTGACCGTCGCATCGACTCCTACGGCGACCTGCTCAAGCGTTTCCGGGACTGAATTTTGCCTTTGCGGTGATCGCTGATCGCGAAAACCACATGAGCGGCCACCCATAACCGTACTCTTCGATTCCATGGCGATCATCCCTATCGCGAAAATCACACGGGCGGCCATTCATGGCCGCACTCTTCAATTTCATGGCGACTATTCCCAGCGACGAAAATCACATGCGTGGCTCCCGTGGCCACACTTCTGACTTGCTTCGCGCGGGGCGCGTCCCCATGCTTGGGGACTTCCCAGTGACCGATATGCCTTACGCATGAGTGTTCCCAAATCCACTTCTCCCCTGCCAGCCGTGCTGCAGGACCAGCCCATCGAACGCGTGACGCGCGACGGCGTGGAGTACGTGGTGCTGGGCACGGCGCACGTCTCGCGCACCAGCATGGAGGCGGTGGAGGCACTGCTGGACCACGAGCACTTCGACGCGGTCGCGGTGGAGTTGTGCGATAGCCGCGCACAGGGCATGCGCGATCCCGAGGCGTTCAAGCGCATGGACCTGTTCCAGGTGATACGCCAGGGCAAAGCAGGCATGGTGGCTGCCAGCCTGGTCCTTTCCACCTTCCAGAAACGCCTCGCCGAGCAATCCGGCATCCAGCCCGGTGCCGAGATGAAGGCGGCGATGGAAGGCGCCGCCGCGCGCAACCTGCCGCTGTGGCTGATCGACCGCGAGGTTGGCACTACGCTCAAGCGCGCTTGGCACAACGTAGGTTTCTGGCAGCGCTTCGGCCTGCTCGGCGGCCTGCTCGCCAGCGTGTTCGAGCGCGAGGAAATCGAGCCCGGCGAGATCGAGAAGCTCAAGCAGGGCGACATGCTGGAAAGCGCCTTCAGCGAGTTCGCCAGCGAGTCCAAGCCGCTGTACCAGAGCCTGATCGGCGAGCGCGACGCCTACATGGCCGCGCGCTTGCGCGAGGAAGCCGCGCGCAAGCCTTCTGCCGAACCGCGCCGCGTACTGGTGGTGATCGGCGCAGGGCACCTGAAGGGCATGTGCGAACTGTTGCGCGAACAGCGCGACGACCCGGCGACGATCGCCGCCGATCTGGCGCGGTCGCCGCCAAAGGCACGGTGGCCGAAATGGCTGGCCGTGGGCCTCGTGTTGGCGGTATTCGCAGCCATCGCCTTCGCCTTCCATCGCAACGCGGCGCTGGGCACGCAGGTGCTCACCGCGTGGGTGCTGTTCACCGGCGGCTTCGCCGCGCTGGGCGCGGTCGCTGCGGGCGCACATCCGCTTAGCATCCTCGCCGCCTTCATCGCCGCGCCGATCAAGCCGTTTCGTCCAGGCATCCCGGCCGGCGGCATCAGCGCCATGGCCGAAGCCTGGGTGCGTCGCCCGCGTGTGGCCGACTTCGACACGCTGCGCGACGACATCGTGCACTGGAGCGGCTGGTGGAAAAACCGCGTGGCGCGCACCCTGCTGAACTTCTTCCTGGTCAGCCTCGGCACCATCGTGGGCGAGTACAGCGCGGGCATCCACATTGTCCGCAGCCTGTTCTGAGCGGCAAAACTTGTTCGAAATCTCCGCATAGCCCGCGTTGCGCAGTCGTCAGGTCGTAGTGCATGGCGCAGTGCTTGTCTGGCCGGCTGGTCGAGTCGCGCACCGTCGCATGGCGGCCGCTGCTAGGCAGTCCACGGGACGGGGCCCGTTTGCGCAGATGCCCATGTCATCACCGCGTCGCGAATGGGCCACTGCCTGCCCCACAAAGCCGTGCGTCCGCAGCTCTCCCTGCGTGCCTTCGTTCTTCCTTGGCCTGTGCGCAAACAGCTCCCGGCGCGATCCGTAGGGAGGCTTTGAGCAAGCTCTAGCCACCGCAGGTTGTCCGTGCCCGGAGCTGCTGTCTATACTGCGACGATTGTTGCATTCATTCGCATCTGCCGCCGCACCTGGGGAACGATCTCGATGATTCGACTGCACACACTTGGCTTGGCGGGCGCTCTTGCCTTGCTGGCCACCGTCAGCGCGCACGCCGAAGGCGGCGACAAGGCCGCTGGGCGCACGCTGGTCTACACCTGTGCCGGCTGCCACGGCGTGCCGGGCTATGCCAACGCCTACCCGGATTACCCCGTGCCGAAAATCGCCGGGCAGAACGAGCAGTACATCATCAATGCATTGAACGAATACAAGAGTGGCGACCGCACCTATCCGACGATGGTGGCCCAGGCGCAAAGCCTGACCGACCAGAACATCAAGGACATCGCCGCCTACCTGTCCAGTATCACGCCGACCAAGTAACCAAGGACCCCGCATGCAACGCGCACTTGCCCTGCTTTCGTTCGGCGCCGTTTTGGCGATCGCCTCCACTCCGCTGCTTGCCAGCGGCAACCCTGCGGATGGCAAGACCAAGGCCACCGCCTGTTTCGCCTGCCACGGCGCCGACGGCAACGCGGTCGATCCGCAGTACCCGCGCCTCGCCGGCCAGTACAACGAATACCTGCAACAGGTGCTGCACGAGTACAAGGACGGCCGTCGCAACAACCCGATCATGAAGGGTATGGTGGCTACGCTGTCGGATCAGGACATCGAGGACATCGCCGCTTATTTCTCCAGCCAGTCGACCAAGCTCGACACGCTGAAGGGACACGTCCAGGGCGATTGACGCGCTCCTCTCACCGAAACAGAAAGCCCGCCTCACGGCGGGCTTTCTGTTTGAGGAGTTCAGCCGTGGACGGCCGCTTGCCGGGTTATCACGATCGGGACGCCTGCGAATGCCTGCCTCAGCCCAAGGCCGATTTGCCTTCGTGCTTGCTGTAGTACGGCTGCTTGCCGCCACTGTGATCGGTGGCGTCGCGTACTGCGCTCACTTCAGGCACGCGCTCGCGCAAGGTTTTTTCCACACCCTGCTTCAGGGTGACATCCACCATCCCGCAACCATGGCAGCCACCGCCGAACTGCAGCAGCACCACGCCTTCGGCATCGACCTCCAGCAAGGTGACGCGGCCACCGTGCGAGGCCAGCCGTGGGTTGATCTCGGCATCGAGCACGTAGCGCACGCGCTCGATCACGCCAGCTTCCAGCCCCGGCACGTCTCCCTTGATCTTCGGAGCACGGATGTTGAGCAGGCCGCCGGTGGTGTTGGGTTCGAAGTCGATGCTGGCGCCATCCAGCCACGGCGCGCTGCTCCCTTCGACGTGGAAATCAAAGCCTGCGCATTCGACCGTCCACTCGTTGCCTATCAACTCGGCCGGCTCGCAGAACTCCAGCTCGCAGTTCGCCGCGGCCGTTCCCGGTGCGGTCACGTGCAGGCGGATGCTCATGCCTTCGTTGCCCTGTTGCGCCAACAGGCGGCGGAAGTGCTGCTGGGCGCGTTCAGAAATTTCGATCATGTCTCACCTGTGGCAACTGTTGCGACAGCCGCGCCAGCGCGGCCCGTCGAATCAGCACCATTTTAGTACTGTTTTCCTGCGCTGCGGGCTTTGACATTTGCACGCACAACTTCGACGCTGCGCAGCCTCGCCTTTGTGCATCCGATGGAGCTGCCATGAACATCCACGATTTCGCCAGCCAGCATTGCCAGCCGCGCAAGGGCAAGGAACATGCGCTGAGTGCGGACAAGATCACCCAGTTGTTGCAGCTGCTGCCCGGCTGGACGCTTGCTGCCGATGGCCACGCCATCGTCAAGGATTTCCGCTTCCCCGATTTCCACCGCACACTGGGCTTCATCAACGCGGTCGGCTTCATGGCCAACCACGAGGATCACCATCCGGACATCGAAGCCGGCTACGGCCATTGCCAGTTGCTGTGGTCCACCCACGACGTGGGCGGGCTGTCGCTCAACGACATCATCTGTGCAGCCAAGGTCGAGGCGCTGCTGGCACGTTGACCGTGCGCCCCATCGTGCGCCGATGGCTTGCCGGCACGGCTTTCGCGCTGCTGGTGGTTCTGCTGCTGCTCGGCCTGCGCACCCTGGCCGAACGCATTGTCGCCTTGCACCTGCATGAGGTGGCGAACCGCCGGCTTGCGCTGATCGAGCATGGCCAGCCGCTGTGGCGTTGGCCATTGCGCGAACCGCACGACCTCGTTGCCGGGCGTGCCTTCGGTGCCGCCGATGTTGAATCCTCCGGCGGCGCCCTGCGCATCACCAGCCGCGACGGCTCGCCGTTCGAAATCGGCCTGCCTGTGCACGGCATGCTCGATGTGGAGCATTGGCCCCGGCTGTCGTTGCACGGCGTGGCGGATGCGCCGTTCAAATTGGGTATTGTCTGGCAGCCACGACTGGACCAGCCCGGTTGCCTGGGTTGGCAGGACGCTCCCGTCGCCGCCGGCCCGCTGCAACTTGCGGTCGATCTGCGCCACCTGCATTGGCAAACCGCTGGCGGCAGCGACTGCTCCGCACCGAAGCGGATCGACGTGCTGCGCCTGAGACTGCTACTTCCTGCACACGTCTCCTTGCGACTGGACGAGCTGGCGCTGCACCCCGATGCGTCCCTGCCCGCCCCCGCGCTGCCCACACTGCTGCTGTCGCCCGATCCGTTGACGGCGGCACGTCAGCTCGCCGATCCCATGTTGCCGGCAGTGCCCTGGATCGCCCTGCCCGCAGGCGCCTCGGCGGAAACCCAATTGATGCTGCGCGAATTGACGTGGCGGCAACGACCGGGTGCGCTGATCCTGCCGCATGGCGACGCGCCGGCAACCATGCGGGAGTCCAATGATCATGGCTGGCTGCCATGGATCGGTGCCGGTGGTTACCTGCTGGGACTGCTCATGCTGGCATCGTGGTGGCCACGCCTGCCTGGGCGCCTATGGCTGGAGTTGCTCGCCTGCCTCGCCGGCCCGCTGTGGCTGATTGCCGGTCTTCAACTCGGGCTGCGGTTGACCGTACCCAGCGTGCTGGTCTTCGTCGGCGCCGTATTGTTCGCCGCGCAAACCGAACGGCGGCGCCGCCCGGCGAACTGGTGCTGGTGGGGCAATCCCCGTACGTGGCTGTTGCCATTCGCGCTGCTGCCGCTGGCGCTGCTGCTGGTCATCCGTTTCGGTGGCCAGCTCGCGGTGCCGGCATTGAGCCATGCGCTTATGTATCTGTCGTGGGCGTTGTTGCAGCAATGGCTGATGCTGGTCGTGGTGATGCGTCGCCTCGAAAGCAAACAGGTGCACGGCACTTTTGCCGTGCTGCTCACCGCCCTCGTGTTCGCCTTGATGCACACGCCGAACGGCGCGCTGATGCAGCTCTGCCTGTTGGCCGAATTGTGGTGGGCCTGGTGTTTCCAGCGGTCGCGCGCACTGCTGCCGGTGGCCGCGGCACATGCCGCCTGCGCGTTGCTGGTGGAAGCCGGGCTGGAGGGTGGCTTGTTGCGTTCGCTGGAGGTCAGCGCCCGTTTCTTTCTCTAGCGGCAGCCTGGATGTACGGCAGGTGCTTGCCCTTCACGGCCAGGACATCAAGAAAGGTCTTCAGGTCGTCCGGCAGCGGCGCGGAGAAGCTGTAAAGGCGCCCATCCAGCTCGAAGCTGAGGTGCGAGGCGTGCAGGAACAGCCGTTGCAACCCCATCTCGCGGAGGCGCTTGTTCATCTCGCGATCGCCATATTTCGGGTCGCCGGCCAATGGGTGACCGACGTGGGCGGCGTGCACGCGGATCTGGTGGGTGCGTCCCGTGCCAAGCGTGGCCTGCATCAGGCGGGCGCCCGGATACTGCTCCATCTCGCGGAAGAAGGTCAGTGCGGGCTTGCCGTCCTCGCTGACCCGCACCATGCGCTCACCGCCTTGCAGGGCGAACTTGCGCAGCGGCGCGTTGACGTCGAATTTGGCCTTGGGCGGATGGCCGACCATCAGGCACAGGTACTGCTTGGTGACTTCGCCGGCGCGGATCGCCGCCTGCAGGCCGGTCAGGCCGGCCCGGGACTTGGCCAGCACCAGCACGCCGCTGGTATCGCGATCGAGCCGGTGCACCAGCTCCAGGGATTCGTGGGGGCGCGCCGCGCGCAGCAGCTCGATGGCGCCGTGGCTGACTCCGCTGCCGCCATGGCTGGCGATGCCCGAGGGCTTGTCGATCACCAGGAAGTGCTTGTCCTCGAAGATCACCGCCCCGGCTACCGAGGCGACCATTGTCTCTGGCGCCGCACGCTCTTCGGGGCGTTCTGCCTGCCGTATCGGCGGAATTCGCAGCATATCGCCGTCGGTTAGCCGCGTATCCGGCTTGGCACGCTTGCCGTTCACGCGCACCTGGCCGGTGCGCAGCAGCCGGTAGATCATGCTTTTCGGCACACCCTTGAGCAGGGTCGCCAGCGCATTGTCGATACGCTGGCCGTCCCGCTCGGGTCCGATCGCGACTTGACGCACACCTTGAGGTACGTCGCGGGAAGTTGCCGTCTGCATTGAAAAAAACCTGTCGAAATAGGATACTCGGCGAGCGCCATTCCCTGCCCGCCGAGACCGGTTCGGGCCGGGGCCCCGCCCGTCACGCCGGCGAGGATTGCGCCGACTGCCCAAGGATTGATTCCCAGGCAGCGGTCGCGACTCCCTTTCATCGTAACGGTTCGGACCGTCGTTTGCCCGAAGCCCGTTTGGCTTGGGCGCGGCTGGTGCAGCAACCCGAACATCCGGGCGCCGGGAACGGCGCCGTCACATGAGCCGCTCCACCGCAGCGGCGCGATCCCCGGCAGGCCGCCATCCCGGCGCCACCGCGGCACGCGACGCGCGGGCGAGCTGAGGAAAACTACAATGAAGCGCATGTTGATCAACGCAACTCAGCGTGAAGAGTTGCGCGTGGCCATCGTCGATGGCCAGAACCTTTACGATCTCGACATCGAAATCCCCTCCCGCGAGCAGAAAAAGGCCAATATCTACAAGGGCCGCATCACCCGTGTGGAGCAATCCCTGGAAGCCTGCTTCGTCGAGTACGGCGCCGAGCGCCACGGCTTCCTGCCGCTGAAGGAAATCGCCGAGCAGTACTTCACCCCTGGCCTGAACCCGCACAAGTCGGGCATCCGCGACCTGCTGAAGGAAGGCCAGGAAGTCGTCGTCCAGGTCGAGAAGGAAGAGCGTGGCAACAAAGGCGCCGCGCTGACCACCTTCATCTCGCTGGCTGGCCGCTACATGGTGCTGATGCCGAACAACCCGAAGGCCGGCGGCGTCTCGCGCCGGATCGAGGGCGAGGATCGGCAGGCGCTGAAGGAAGCACTGGAACACGTCACCGTACCCGACGACGTCGGTCTGATCGTGCGTACCGCCGGTCTGGGCCGCGACGCCGAAGAGCTGCAATGGGATCTCGACTACCTGCTGACCCTTTGGCGCTCGATCTCCGACGCCGCCAGCAAGCGCAAGGCGCCGTTCCTGATCTACCAGGAATCCAAGCTGTTCATCCGCGCCCTGCGCGACTACCTGCGCAGCGACATCGGTGAGATCCTGATCGATGAGGAATCGCTGTACGAGGACGCCCGCGAGTTCATGCAGCAGGTGATGCCCACCTCGCTGCGCAAACTCAAGCTGTACAAGGACGACACCCCGCTGTTCAGCCGCTACCAGATCGAGACGCAGATCGAGAGCGCGTTCGACCGCCAGGTGCGCCTGCCCTCCGGCGGCTCGATCGTGATCGACCAGACCGAGGCGCTCACCGCGATCGACATCAACTCGGCCAAGGCCACCAAGGGCTCGGACATCGAGGAAACGGCGTTCAACACCAACCTCGAAGCCGCGGTGGAGATCGCCCGTCAGTGCCGCATCCGCGACGCCGGCGGCCTGATCGTGATCGACTTCATCGACATGGACAGCCCGCGTCATCAGCGCGAGGTCGAGGACAAGCTCAAGGACGCCCTGAAGCTCGACCGTGCCCGCGTGCAGGTGGGCCGCATCTCGCGTTTCGGGTTGCTGGAGCTTTCCCGTCAGCGCCTGCGCCCCAGCCTCGGCGAAGCCACCCAGATCGTCTGCCCGCGTTGCGAAGGCCATGGCCACATCCGCAGCGTGGAGTCGCTGGGCCTGTCCACCCTGCGCCTGATCGAAGAGCATGCGATGAAGGACAACACCGGCCAGGTGCTGGTGCAGGCTCCGTCCGCGGTGGCCAACTTCCTGCTCAACGAGAAGCGCGCCAGCGTGGTCGAGATCGAGCTGCGCCACAAGGCGCACGTGGTGATCGTGGCCGATGACAAGCTGGAAACGCCGCATATCCAGATCCAGCGGATCAAGGAAGCGGACATGGGCGAGCACAGCAAGCCCAGTTACGAGCGCCTCACCGCGGTCGACGCCACGCCGATCCCGAAGATGGGCCAGGCGTTGGGCAGCAACGAGCAGCCCGCCGTCAGCGGCATCGTGCCCGCCACCCCCGCACCCGTGCGCGAGGAGACCGCAGCACCTGTGCAGCAACAACAGGCGCCACGTCGTCAGGCGGCGGCACCTGCCCCTGCTTCCGCTCCGAGCGGCGGCATCATTTCCCGCCTGTTCGGTTGGTTCCGCAACGGCGCCGCAGCGACGGACACGACTGCGGCCGCCGCACAGCCGAACGCCAACGACCGCGGCAGCGCGCGCGGCAACAACCGCCAGCAGCAACAACCCCGTCGCGACGAGCGCAGCCGCAACGCACAGGGCAGCAGCGGCAACCGCCAGCAGCAGCGTCGTGACGAACGTCGCGATAGCGGTACGCAGCAGGCCAAGCCGAACTCACAGCAGCAGAACAGCCGCAACAAGGGCAACGAAGGCGCGCAGCGCCAGCAGCAGGCCAGCCAGGCACCGAAGCAAGAGCGCCAGCAAGACCGCCAACAGCAGCCGCGCAACAACAATCTGGAGAGCAACAAGGCTCCCCAGCCTGAGCGCAAGCCTGCGGCTCCGGCCCCCGTCGCCGCCATGCCCGCAGCACCGAAACCGGAAGCACCGGCTGTACGTCCCACTGTCGCTCCTGCTGAAGCAATGGATGAAGCCAAACTGGCCGTTGCCCCGGTGACTGATGGCCAGGAAGTGGCGGCCGGCGCCACCGAGGGCGACGCCGAAGGTTCCTCGCGTCGCCGTCGTGGTCGCCGTGGCGGGCGTCGCCGCCGCCGTCACGACGAGGCCACCGCAGGCCTGCCCGGCGCCGAGCAGGCTGGCGAACTGGACGACGAGGATCGCGACGAGGCGGACGTCGCCGCTGGAGAAGCCAGACCTGCAGATGCCGCTTCGCCCGCCGTGGCGGCACCTGCTGCCGTTGCCGATGAGGCTGTCGCCGAAGCCGTTTCGCCCAGCCCGGCCACTTCCCCGGCTCCTCGTCCGGCACCCGCTCCACGTGTCGCGCCTCCGCAAGCCGAACGCCACGAACCCGTGCGCGTAGTACTGACCGAAGCGCCGCTGGCCGCTGCCGTTGCCACTGCCTTCAGTCTGCCGACACTGCCGCCGATTCCCGAAAAGCCCATGGCACCCGCCACCGCGGAAACAGAAGTGTCGTCCTCCGCTGGAACAGAGGCTGCCACTGTTGAAACGGAGCAGTCGCGTGAGCCCGTAACGAAGAATCCGGCCGCGGAGCAGGAGAAGCCTACGGAAACCGCTGTGCCGGCTGCTCCGGCTCCGGTTGCCGTCGTGGAAACGCACGCGGAGCCTTCCGGGAACGAGCACGCCGCACCGCCGGCTGCCGCGCAACCGCAACAGGGCGATTTGCTTGGACTCGTGGCCGAAACCACGAGTGCTCCTGCCTCGCCCGTGCGGCCTGCCACGACCGAACCTTCCGACGATGTGGCCACGGAGTCCCCGGAAAAGCCTCGACACGACGCGGCGCCCTAAGCGCCACCCGTCATCAAAACAAAAAAGCCGAACCCTAGGGGTTCGGCTTTTTTGTCAGCCCATACCGTGCCGGTTGCTCAGGTTCCCACTCGATGATTCGGGGCGTCGATCAAACCGTGCGTCGTCATCAGGTGCGCAAGCTCCAGCACGTGCTCCACGCGCAACTTTTCCATCAATCGTTGCTTGTAGGTGGATACGGTCTTGGGACTGAGGTTGAGTTGCTCACCGATCATCGTCAGGGGCTTGCCTCGCACCAGCATCATTGCCACTTCCAGCTCACGGCTGGACAGGGAGTCAAACGGCGAGGCTTTGCCATCCAGCGTGGCCAGTGCCAATTGCTGAGCCACTGCCGGCGCGAGGTAACGTCGGCCGCCAGCCACTTGCCGCACGGCAGTCACCAGCTCGTCGGCATTGCAACCCTTGGTCAGGTAGCCCGAGGCACCCGCATCGAGCAGGCGTTTGGGGAAGCGGCCATCGTCCACCACGGTGACTACCACGATACGCGTGGCCAAGTCGGCACGACTAACCCGTTCCGTCAACTCGATACCACTCATGCCCGGCATGTGTACGTCCACCAGAGCGATCTCCGGTTTCAGGCTGCGGATCAAGCGCAAGCCATCTTCCGCACTCGCCGCCTCGCCACAAATGTGCATGTCCGGCTGCTGCTGCAGGATCATCCGGAAGCCCGTGCGAACGAGCTCGTGGTCGTCGATCAGAACAATCTGGATCATGCCCTCTCCTCCTTGATGGATATCTCGGTTGCCGATGCACCATGTCATCGCGCCCACGGGGACACTCCTGCCTGCAAGCTAGGCAGCCCCGCCGCCAGATGCAAGCGTGGGGTGTACATCGAACAACGCAAGCCGTCACAAAATTGCCAATCACCAAGTGTTTCTTCACGTGTGAATCACGGTGCGAGGCGGCGTCGAACACCGCCGATCCCATGCACTGTGCCATGCCATGTCCATTGGATGCGTCAGCCGATGCCCACATCTCGTGTCCGCTAAACAGGCAGGAATTGGCCATTCCCCGACAAAGGCCGGACTGCGATGAATGCCCGAGGCGGCTTCGAGCAAGAAAAGCCCGTAGCCTCGATGTTGCCGAGCTTACCGGCCTTTTACGGATATCCCTACAGGGTCGGCCACGGCGCGACCCGCGACACTGCACGTACCTGGCGAATCACGTTTCACCCAGCAGTAGCCAGCTGGCATAGATGAATCGCACGCTGCGTGGACAGATCAGGTGCGCTACGCGTTGCTGGCGCCGTACAGAGCCGAAGATGGATCGGCATCGCCTGTCGCCGCCTCGAAACGGTTGCGGCCATTGCGCTTGGCGCGATATAGCGCATGATCGGCTTGATCCAGCATAGCCACAGGATCTATCGGCGTCTGCTCTGTCTGGGTAGCCACTCCGATGCTGATCGAAAGGCGTCCAAGAGGACAGGCCGGATGGGCGATCTGCAGGTGCTCGATCGCGGTGACCAGGCGGCGCGCCACTTCCAGCGCCACCTCCGCATTGGTATCGACCAGCACGATGGCGAACTCTTCGCCGCCGTAACGCGCCACCAGATCGCGTGCACGCACCTGGCTGCGACTCAGGGCACCGGCCACCTGTATCAGGCAAGCGTCGCCGGCGATATGTCCGAGGCTGTCGTTGTATTGCTTGAAGTAATCGATATCGATCATCAGCAGCGAGCCGAAGCAGCCGGTGCTGCGCCCCTCTTCCAGTACTTCGCGCAGGCGCGTGTCCAGCGTGGCCCGGTTGGCGATGCCGGTAAGCGGGTCGCGCCCCACCTGTTGTTCCAATCGCCAGGTACTCAGATCGATGGCACGCTGCTGGTCGATATGGCGGCTCTGGATGAATGCGACACGCAAGCCATAGAACAGCACCGCCGCCGCCCCGACCAGCAAGCTGAGCACGAAGTTGATGCGCGAAGTGCTGATGCCGAGCATCACCACCATCATCGCCAGCAGGATCGGCGCAAACGAGCCGATCGTCTGGGAAACCCCCAGCGACGGACGGTAAGTGCGCAACCAGCGCGGTGGCTGGCGCAAGGCCACCACCAGCAGCAAGGCATGCGGAACATCGATCAATGAACCCGCCCACCACGGCAGGCCGTGCATTTCGACGCGGTTGTAGATGCAGGCCACCGATGCATTGACCAGCAGATAGGCACTGGCCACGTAGTAGAAGAAGCGCCAGCGGAAGCTGCGCGCACCAAACAGGCGCAGTATCGCCATCGCAGCCAGCGAAAAGTCGATGGCGTCGGCAAGGTAGACCACCACGTAGATGCTGGCCGGATCGGAAGCCAGCGGGCCGCTCAACAGCGTGATGAAGAACTGGTAGACCAGCGCCGCCACCATGCACAGCAGCACCAGATCCAGCGCCACCACTGTGCGCGGCTCATGCTGCGTAAACAAGCGCGTCGACATGAACATGCACGGGATCACGTACAAGGCCGACAACACCGTTGCCAACGCGGCCAGGTAGCCGCCCTTGTCGCCCAGCACTGTTGCCAGCACATTGGTACTGTCCCATAGCATCTGCATCAGCACAGCCAGCGCCAACAGCAGCCATGGCAGCCGTATCAGAGACGGGCTGCGTCGATAGCGTGTAAATACCGCCCACACCGCCATGCCCTGCACCGCCAACATGGCCAACTGGGGCAGCACTGCCTCCGTATGCCCGTACCAGTGCGCCAGTGCCAAGTGGGCCGTCAGCAATACGATGAGCAAGACAACTTGCAAGCGTATGGTTCCTCTAGATCAGCGCAGGGGCGATGGCCCAACGTCTACGGACAAAACGCGTCGCGTTAATAGGGAAAGTGCTCCGCCAGCGCCGTCGTGCAGGCATATGCATGGAAATGTAGGCAACGCCCCAGGTCCTACTCACTCTGCCCTGACGCTGGCAAACATCCTACGTGACCGCCCTTAAGCAAATCATATGCTTATTCCCGTCATCATCGTCGACACCAAGTCCAGACCCAACCACCACCAAAATGAAAAAGCCACCTGAGCGAATCATTCGCTTAGGTGGCTGTATTGGTGGAGGTGGCGGGAGTCGAACCCGCGTCCGAAGGCGCTTGACGCCCGGTACTACATGCTTAGCTCACCGTTGAATCTCGTCCCGCGACAGCACGATGTGCGAAGCGCATCGAAGGACCAGCCTGCTTGATTTAACCCTTACCGACAGGCGGCAGCTTCGGGCGATCTCGTGATAATGACCCTACACCGGCGAGCACGAGCACAAGCGGGTTCGGGGCTAGGCCTTAAGCGGCCAGAGCGTAGTTGTCGTCGTTGGCAACTATAAGTTTGCTGCTGGATTAACGAGGAAAGCTGCCCCCTCGGCATGCACCAAGCCATCTCACTACCCCCGTCGAAGCCAGTACACCCCCGGGGAAACGGTATGGCCGCTCAAGTATATGGGGTCGCGACGTATTGCATCAATGCGATCGCATTGCTGGGGCTCTGCAAAGCCGCCCCCACCTGGGCTAGGGCACAACTACGTTGAAATGTGCCCCTCCCATCCGCCGCAGGCGTCCGATGCGTGACCGCCTCGCTGCGAACTAAATCCAGACCAACTGAACCGAAGCCGGCTTTCACCTCCCGTCCACGCTTTTATTCAGACCACCGTCTGGAATGCGATGGTCTCATTTGTTCTGTCAGAGCCGACAGACGGTCTATCCATCGCAAACACCGAACCGTGAGCTTTCCCTGCCGGCACGACCCTGCCCCATCATCAAGGAGTGCATCATGAGCAAACGCCTGCTTCCCCTGTTGATTGGACTGTCGATTGGCGGTGTCGCCTTCGCGCAAACCCAGCCTTCGCCAACGTCGCCGCCTACGCCAATGGCCGCGTCGTCCATGACCCACACCACCACGACCACCACCACAAGCACTTGGTCTACGCAGCCGCCCAATGGGGCCATGAGCGAGAACGCTATCAAGACCGCGATCGCCGATGCCGGCTACAAGGAAGTGAAAGACCTGGAATTCAAGGACGGTGTGTGGCGCAGCAAGGCTCGTGGCGGCAACAAGAAGTGGGTCAAGCTTGCGGTCGGCCCCGTTTCCGGCCGCGTCTATCCTACCGATGCACCGTCCAAGCTCGACGAAGACGAGGTCAGCGCCAAGCTGACTGCCGCCGGCTACCAGAACGTCAAGGACGTGAAGTTCGATCACGGCTTGTGGAGTGCAAAGGCGAAGTCCAATGATGGACATAGCGTCGAATTGCTGGCCGATCCCAATGACGGCAGCGTAGTCGCTCAGTCACACGGATGATCCGACACTTCGCACCTGACAGCGTTATGTCGGGCCGATAATTCCGGCGCACAAAAAAGCCCCGCTGTGCGGGGCTTTTTCATGAAGCGGAGCGGGCTCTTACATTTCCACGCAGTCGAAGCGGCGATCGGCATCCACCTCGGCGCCATAGTCCACGTCGTTGCGGTCGAAGCCGAAAAGCTTGAGAAACTCGTGCTTGTAGCCGTCGTAGTCCGTGACCTCGCGCAGCGTCTCGGTGGTAACGGTGGGCCAGAGCGCTTTGCAGGCATCCTGCACGTCCTCGCGCAGTTCCCAGTCGTCGAGGCGTACGCGACCATCGTCGTCAGTAGGCACCGCAGCCCCGTCGGCCCGGTAGAGACGATCATGGAACAGGCGGTTGATCTGTTCGATGCAACCTTCGTGGATACCCTTGCTCTTCATCACGCGGAAGGCGATGGAGACGTACAGGGGGATCACCGGGATCGCGGCACTGGCCTGGGTGACCACCGACTTCATCACGCCCACGCGGGCATCCAGCCCGGCATGGCCCCCGCGCAACGCCTTGGCGGTGTTGTCGAGGTGCTGCTTGGCCTGGCCCAGCGTGCCGTGCCAGTACATCGGCCAGGTGATCTCGGTGCCGATGTAGCTGTAGGCGATGGTCTTTGCATTCGGCGCCAGCACGCCAGCGTTGCCCAGCGCCTCGATCCACAGCGCCCAATCCTCGCCCCCCATCACGGTGACGGTGTCCTTGATCTCCTGCTCGGTGGCTGGCTCAACGCTGGCCTGGATCACCGTGTCCTTGTTGGTATCGACGGAGCTCGCCGTGAACGTGTCGCCAATCGTCTTGAGCGCGGAGCGCACCACCTCGCCGGAGTCCGGCAGCTTGCGCACAGGAGATGCCAGCGAATAGACGACGAGATCGATCTGGCCGCCCATCTCGTTCCTGATGATCTCGATGGCGCGTTCGCGGGTCGCGTTGGCGAAGGCGTCGCCGTTGATGGACTTCGCGTACAGGCCGGCGTTCTTGGCGAACTTGTCGAACGCCGCAGCGTTGTACCAGCCGGCAGTACCGGGCTTGTCCTCGCTGCTTGGCTTCTCGAAGAACACTCCCAGTGTGGCGGCACCATAACCGAAGGCGGCGGTGATGCGCGAAGCGAGGCCGTAGCCGGTGGAGGCTCCGATCACCAGCACGCGCTTCGGGCCCTTGCCGTCGTCATGGATGGCGGACTTGGTGGTGGCGATCTGCTCGGCCACGTTGAGCTCGCAACCGACCGGATGGGCCGTGACACAGATGAAGCCGCGCACTTTGGGTTTGATGATCACAGGAACTCGCTCCGCAAGGGAATTGCAAAGCGGCATCTTAGCGAAGGTGGGGCAACATGCGCTGCGGTAGGGAAATCGGCCCTGGTCTCGGCCCTTCCGAAGCCAGGCCACGACTCCCCCAGGCGAGAGAAGCTAAGGCTGCATCGCCCGCACCAAGGCGCGCACCTGCTCGACATCGCTGCGCAGCTCCCCGCCTTGCATGTCGCCGAGCCGTGGCGGCTGATGGCGCATGCCGGAAGGCAATTGCCGCTTGGCTGAGGCGTGGATTTCGTGCGCCCCGGTGGCCGCGGCGAGCGCGGCAATGTTGCGGTCGGTGACGCCCGCCCCGGGCATGATGCTGATGCGGCCGTGGGCCTGCGCGATCAACTCGCGTATCAGCGGAGCGCCTTCCATCGCGCTGGCCTGGCCGCCCGAAGTAAGCACGCGCTCGCAACCCAGGGCGATCACGTCGCCCAGCGCGCGATGCGGGTCGCTCGCGAGATCGAAGGCGCGATGGAAGGTAACGCCGATATGGCCCGCCGCAGCGATCAGGCCGTAGCAGCGCTCCATGTCCACGTCGCCATCGGCATCCAGAGCACCCAGCACCACGCCGTCGCAACCCAGCGCCACGCAGGTTTCGATGTCGCGGCGCATGGCCTCGCATTCGTCGTCGTCATAAAGGAAATCGCCGGCACGCGGCCGGATAAGCACGTACAGCGGGATGCGCACCCGCTCGCGCGCCATCGCGATGGTGGCGTGCGAAGGAGTAAGGCCGCCGAGCTCCAGCGCGGCGCACAGTTCCACCCGCCCTGCCCCGCCGGCCTGTGCAGCCAGCGCGGAGGCCACCGAATTGGCAGAGACTTCGAGGATCATGAGTAGCTCGTGGTATAGACGCTGGCCGAAGGCAGCAACGCGTCCTGCTTCTTTGCGTCGCACACGGCGTAGGTGAAGCCATGCTGGATCGCGTAGGCGCCCACTTCGCCCTCCTTGTTCATGGCGAGGAAGCCGACCTGCAGTGTCTTGGTGGCCTCAGGGCGGCGCTTGATGATGCGCATCACCGCCTCCTTGCAGGCCTCGGTAGGCGTGCGGCCCTGGCGCATCAGCTCCACCACCAGGAAGCTTCCAGCGTTGCGGATCACTTCTTCGCCAACGCCGGTGGACGTGGCACCGCCGACATCGCCGTCCACGTACAGGCCGGCACCGATAATTGGACTGTCACCGACGCGACCGCGCATCTTCCACGCCATGCCGCTGGTGGTGCAGGCACCAGCCAGCTTGCCGTGCGCGTCCAGCGCGAGCATGCCGATGGTGTCGTGGTTGTCCTTGCCGCCGGGCAGGCCGAGATTCGTCTTGCCGTAATCGCGCACTTCGCTGTTGATCGACGGCTCGTAGTGCGCCGTCTTCAGCCATTCGTGCCAGGCCTTTTCGGATTCGGGCGTGAGCAGATGCTCCTTCTTGAAGCCCTGCTCCAGCGCGAACTGCAGCGCGCCGTCGCCGACCAGCAACACGTGCGGCGTGCGCTCCATCACGCGCCGGGCCACCGAGATCGGATGGGCGATGTGTTCGATCGCGGCGACCGCGCCACAGTTGCCCTCGGCGTCCATGATGCTGGCATCGAGGCTGACGTGGCCGTCGCGATCCGGATAACCCGCGCGGCCCACGCTGTGGTTCTTGAGATCGGCCTCCGGGACGCGTACGCCGGTTTCGACCGCATCCAACGCATGGCCGCCCTGGCCCAGGACAGTCCACGCCGCCTGGTTCGCCGCCACGCCGAAATCCCAGGTGGAAGCCACGCGCACGATGCCGGGCTGGCCCGTGGCACCCGTTGCGCCCGAGGAAGCAGCCGCGGCAAGCGGCTTGGCCATCGCTAGCGCTGATGCGCCAAGCAAGGAAGTCTTGAGGAATTGTCGCCGGTCAGTCATGTCTATTCCTTCGTTTTTGCGATCGTCCATGGTCGCGGAGATCAAACGGACAGTCGTCCGTGGCTGCATTCTTATTTTTTGCGATCGTCATGGTGATGAGATCAAACGAGTAGCCGTCCGTGGCCGCTTTTTTCAAATCTGGCGATCGCGCCGCGGAAACCATGTGCGGTTGCCCATGGTCACACTTCTCAAAGCAAAAAGCCCCGCGCCTGGGCGCGGGGCTCGACTTCATTGCATGGCCGAAGCAAGGCCGGCCCATGGAGATCAACCCGCGATTTCGACGCCCGAAGCCTGGGCGCCTTTCGGGCCCTGAGTGACTTCGAACTTCACGCGCTGGCCTTCCTGCAGGCTGCGGAAGCCCTTGGAATTGATCGCCGAGAAATGGACGAACACGTCCTCCCCACCGTCCTCGGGCGCGATGAAACCGAAGCCCTTGGCGTCGTTGAACCACTTGACCGTACCGAAACGCATTGCTGGAACCTCTGGAAGCATGGACAGGATGCACCCGACCGAGCTCGAACCATCCCCCTGGCTCACCGTCCTGGTGCCTGGGAAGTATCCGCATGATCCGGGGCAAAGCGCAATATGCGCGGACCGATTCGCGGCTTGCCCGCACACTCCGCGCAAGATGCTGCGCAACGCGGTAATGCGCTAATGCGCGATCAGGCGCGCAGCATCGCCTCCAACAGGCGTGGCACTTCGGCGGTGGCGGCGGCGAGATGGGCGAAGATTTCCTCGATGCTGATTTCGGCCTCGTCGCCGCAACCGGCGGCGAAATTCGCCACCAGGGCGAGGCAGGCGTATTCCAGCGAGAGTTCGCGCGCCAGCGAGGCTTCGGGCATGCCGGTCATGCCGACCAGGTCGCAACCATCGCGCCGCATGCGCGCGATCTCGGCACGGGTTTCCAACCGTGGTCCTTGCGTGGCGCCGTAGCAGCCGCCATCGATTACCGCGATGCCGGTCTTGCGCGCGGCCTGCAGCAGGCGATGGCGCAGCGAAGCGGTGTACGGCTCGCTGAAATCGATGTGGTTCACCTCGGCTCCCTCGATGTCGCAGAAGCTGGTGTAGCGGCCATGGGTGTAGTCGATCAGCTGATCGGGCACCACGATGGCGCGCGGCCCCATGTCGGAACGGATACCGCCTACGGCGTTGACGCCGATCACCGCGCGCGCACCGAGCTGGTGCAGCGCCCAGAGATTGGCGCGGTAGTTCACCCGGTGCGGCGGCAGGCTGTGGCTCTCGCCGTGGCGCGCAAGGAAGGCCACGCGCTTACCCGCGAAATCACCCAGCACCACCTCACCCGAGGCCACACCGAACGGTGTCCCCACCGCATGCCGGCTGGTGTTTTCCAGGCCCGGAAACTTGTACAGGCCACTGCCGCCGATCACGGCCAGGTCAATCAGGTGGTTGCTCATGCGAAGGTTCCGAGGAAGTTGTGAAGGTGACGCGCCAGCAGTTCGCGGGTGCGCTCGTCCGCCAGCCGGCCATCGGCGATCTTGGTGTGCGCCTGGAATACCAGGACTTCGCCTTGCGGTTCGACCACAGCACCGGCACGGCGCAGCACCAGCCGCAACTGATCCTGCGCGCGCACCGTACCGGTGATGCCCGGGCTGGCCCCGAAGATGCAGGCACGCTTGCCTGCCAGCGGCGCGACCGTCCTGGCAATGCCTGGCCGCGAGACCCAGTCGATGGCGTTCTTCAGCACGCCGGTGATGCCGCCGTTGTATTCGGGGCAGGCCAGCAGCAACGCATCCGCTCGGGTCACCGCCTCCTTCAACGCGGCGACCGACGCGGGGTCACCCTGCTCCTCCACGTCCTGGTCGAACAGCGGCAAGCCGTGCAGGTCGTGGATGGCAAGGGTCGTGCCCACTGGCAGCAGTTCCTGCGCGGCATGCAACAGCGCCGTGTTGAACGAAGCCCGGCGCAGGCTGCCGGAGATGCCCAGAATGTTCATGCACGAGTTCCCAGGAAGTGCTGCTCAACGCAATGCGTAGATCGCCGGCAGATTGCGACCCTGCTCGTGGTAGTCCATGCCATAACCGAACACGTAGCGGTCGGGCAAGACCACGCCGTTGAAGTCGGAGGTGACGCCCTCAGCCAGGCGATCGTGATCCTTGCAGCACAGGCTGGCGATCAGCACGCGCCTGGCGCCGCGGTGCAGGCAGTCATCGCGCACGGCCTTCAGCGTATGGCCTTCGTCGAGGATGTCGTCCACCAGCAATACGGTACGACCGGCGAGATCCACCGTCGGCTCGCGCAGCCAATGCAGATCGCTACCGCTGGTCGCACCGCGGTAGCGGGTGGCATGCACGTAGTCGAATTCGAGATCCGTGCGTATCGTCAGCGCGAGCTGGCCGGCGAACATCAGGGCGCCGTTCATCACGGTAAGGAACACCGCGCGCTCGCCGTCCAGCGCGGCATCGATGCGTCGACCGAGCTCGGCGATCACGGTTTCCAGTTCGGCGCGCTCGAACAGCACGTCGGCGTTCGCCAGTGCATCTCTCAAGGATGGAAGCTTGTCGTTCATGCATTGGCCTGCGTGGCGTCCAGCGCCGTGATGCGCGCGACGAAGCGGTCGCGCTGCGGGTTGTCGGTGAGGCTGTCCCAACTGGCGCCGATGGCGCCGCGCAATGCCGCCAGCCGTTCGGGATGCGCAGGCACGCGGCGTGCGACGGCCGCGATGGCTTCGTCCACCACGTCGGGGAAACAGGTCAGCACGAGGTCGCAGCCAGCGTCCAGATGGCCATGCACTCGCTCGGCCACGCCACCAGCGACGCCCGCGGCAGCCATGCTGATGTCGTCGCTGATCGCCGCGCCGGCAAAACCCAGTTCGCCGCGCAGGATTTCGATGGTCCATTTGCGCGAATAGCCCGCCGGCTGGGCGTCCACAGCGGGATAGACCACGTGCGCCATCATCACCGCCTCCACCCGCGCGGCGATGCACTCGACGAACGGGCGCAGATCATCGCGGCGGATCAGTTCCAGCGGCCGCGCATCGACCGCCTGCGCCTTGTGCGTATCCACCGCGATCGAGCCATGGCCGGGGAAATGCTTGAGCACCGCGGCCATGCCAGCGAGATGCATGCCGCGCACGTAGGCCGCGGCGAGTTCGGCGGCCACGGCGGGATCGGCGTGGAAAGCACGCGCGCCGATGGCCGCGTTGCCACGCGCCAGGTCCGCCACCGGTGCGAAGCTGAAGTCGACGCCGCAGGCGCGCAACTCGCTGGCCATCACCCAGGCGTGCTCCTCGGCGAGACGCACCGCCTCGATGGGGTCGCAGTCGTATACCTCGCCGATGCGCGCCAGCGCCGGCAGGCGGGTGAAGCCCTCGCGGAAGCGCTGTACCGGGCCGCCCTCCTGATCCACCGCGACCAGCAGGTGCTCGCCGCCGATCTCGCGGATGGATTCACACAGGGCCATCAATTGCGCACGGTCGGCATAGTTGCGCGCGAACAGGATCACGCCCGCCACGCCAGGGGCACCAAGCCATGCGCGTTCACGCTCGGCGACTTCGAGTCCGGCCAGGCCGATCAGCAGCATCAGGCATTCGCTCCATCGTTGGCGTCGCGCTCGGCAGCCGTCCAGCGGACATACGGGTGCGCGATCAGGTTGACGTTGTAATAGCGCGCCAGTGCACTCACCTCGCGACCCAGCCATGAGGGTCGCGGGAATGGCGCATCCACCGACGGCAGTTCCACCTCGGCCACTACCAGGCCGGCATTGTCGCCCAGAAACTCGTCGATCTCGAACAGCACGCCTTCCACCGTGACGTGGTGGCGCCGTTTGCCCAGCACGCCATCGCACAAAGTCGCCAGCAGCGCATCGGCATCGCCGGGCGGAATAGCGTAATCGTATTCGGCGCGTTCGATGCCCAGTCGCGCGGCCTTGATGTTGAGCCACGCTTCGTCGCCCGCGCGGCGCACGCGCACCGAACCGCGCGCGTTCCCTGCCGCAAGCGCTGCCGCACCGACCAGATAGCCCTGTGCAATGTGCTCGCTGTACGAAACCTGCGCACGCCAGCCGTCGTCGCGCAGGAGGAATTTGCGTTCGATCTCTATACCCATGGTTCGGCGCCAGCAGTCTGCAGAATCCCACTCACAAGGTGCGGCGTTGGCAAGGGTGCGGCCATGGATCGCCGCCGCCCGATCTTCGCATGCATGGACAAAAGCACGGGCATCACCTCTCGAACACGGCGATGGATTCGACATGCGCCGTATGCGGAAACATGTCCATCACTCCGGCTGCGCTGAGCTTGAAGCCGTGCTGATTGACCAGAATGCCGGCATCGCGTGCCAGCGAAGCGGGATGGCAGGAAACATAGACGATGCGCCGCGTGGCCTTGTGCGGCAGGTAGGCCAACACCTGGTCGGCGCCGGCGCGTGGCGGATCGAGCAACAGCTTGTCCCAAGGCTGGCACGCCCAGTCTGTACCGCGCTGGTCCTCGAACAGGTTGGCGACGTGGAAGCCCGCGTTGGCGATGCCATTGCGCCGGGCGTTTTCGCCCGCTCGCTCGACCAGGCCGTGTTCGCCTTCCACACCCGCCACCTCGGCCACCCGGCGCGCGATGGGCAGGGTGAAGTTGCCCAGGCCGCAGAACAGGTCGAGCACGCGGTCGGTGGGCTGCGGATCGAGCAATTCCATCGCGCGCGCCATCATGCGCCGGTTCATGCCGGCATTGACCTGTACGAAATCCAGGGGCCGGAATTCCAGTTCCACATCTTCCGCGCCGCCACCCGGCGACAGCTTGAACGCCAGCCTGGGCGCCTCCGGCCACAACGGATGCACGCTGCTCACGCCACCTGGCTGCAGATAGATGGCAAAGCCGTGCTGCTGGCCGAAGGCGATGAGTGCGGCGCGGTCGCCATCGCTCAATGGCTGCAGGTGGCGGAACACCAGCGCCACGGTGTCGTCGCCGGCGGCGAATTCGATCTGCGCGATGTCGGCAGCGGCGTCCAGTGAACCGACCAGCTCACCGAGCAGTTCGATCTTCGTACCCAACGCAGGATGCACCACGTCGCAATGACGGATATCGGCCACATAGCGCGGGTTGGCCTCCTCGCGGAACCCGACCAGCACACGTCCCTTCTTCGCCACGGCCCGCACGGAAAGACGGCCTTTGCGGCGATAACCCCAGGGTTCGTCCACCAAGGGTGGAAGCCAACCGGATGGCTCAACCTTGCCGATGCGCGCGAAGTTGTCGGCCAGCACGCGCTGCTTGGCGATGATCTGCGCGGCCGCATCCAGGTGTTGCAGCGAGCAGCCGCCGCACACGCCGAAGTGGGGGCATTTCGGTTCGACCCGATGTGGCGAGGCCATGAGAACCTCGACCGCCTCTGCCTCGTCGAAATGGCGATGGCGCTTACGGATGCGCAACCGCACCCTCTCGCCTTCGAGCGCACCGGCGACGAATACCGCCTTGCCATCGATGCGGGCCACCCCACGGCCATCGTGGGCGAGGTCGGCGATGTCGGCTTCAATCTCCGCGACGGGCGCGCGGGAACGGGAGTTGGATCGGGACATGTCTGCGAGGTTTCAACACGGCAGGAGCAGACCGGGCATTATCGCCGATTCGAGGGTCAGTGAGCCGTCGGCGCACGGCTGCTTGCGGCTTCGTGCAGGCGTCGCTGCAAGGTGGGCCAATCCACCTTGGTCTGGCGGCCGAGCAACTGCAAGTGCGGCAAGCCACTGCCATCGATGATGGTGTAACCGTCCTCCTCGTTCGCCAACCCGCCCATCAGACAGACTCCGCTTTGCAACGTGCAAGCCAGGCCGATGCGTTTGTAGCTGAAGTTTCTGAACAGTTTCAGCATTGCACCCTGCAGACCGTTGGCCACGCCGCCGCCGCTCAAAGCGGCGAGGTTGTTCACCGCGCGCTGACTGATGCGTCCGCCGCCGTCGGCCAGCAGCGATGCCTTGAATGTGACGGGATGCCAGTCCACCAGGCGCAGGTCATCGACGGCACCATGCAGTCGCCCGGTTATGGCGCCGATGTCGAACACGCTGGTGAACGCCGCCAGATCGAGCTGGTCGAACTTGAAGTCGCCGGCCAGCACCGGCGCGTCGCCAAACGGCTGCTGCAATGAAAGATGCGTAGCTTCCACGGTGCCGCCGAACACGCCTGCCACGAGGCTGCCATCCAGCTCCAGGCGATCATTGGCCCAGCGCAGCGAAGGAAAGGTACCGGCTAGCGTGCCTGGGATGATCGGCCAATCCAGCATGCGGCTGAGGTCTGCCATGTCCACGCCGGCGACGGCAAGGCTGGCAATGATGCGCTGTCCCCTTGCCGGCGCTGGACGCCAATCCAGGCTGGTCAACCGCACCTCGCCCTTCAGCATGGGCATGGCGAGCGGCTGCGACAGGATCAGGCTGCCACCGCGATCCCGCCAGTGCGATGTCGCGGCGGCCACGGAAATTCGACGGAGCTGCAGTCCTTGCCAGGCCAGCGTAGTGGCGGGGCGATCGTCTTGCGACGACCAGTCCAGGCCGCCATGCAGTCCGCTCACTGCAAAACGCCCTTCGCCATCGGCCAAGTCGAGCCCGTCGGTATCGAATGCGAAGGCATGCAGACCGTCGCTGCGCCAGTCGATGCTGCCGGCGACGCGCCCGGCGATGCGCGCGTCGCGCAGGCCCAGCGTGGCCAGCCAAGCCTGACCATAGCGCTGGCTGGCCAGCGGGAAATTCGCCTGGAAACGATTCAGTTGCAGTTTCTGCAGCTTGCCCCTGGCATCGAACGCCATCGCACCATCGAGCTGCAGTGCATCCATATCGTCGATATAGAGCTTCTGCAATTCGACTGTACCCTGGCGGGTGCGCACATCCACATCCAATTGCACCGGATGCGCTGGCAGCTTCGCGTAGAACGGGCCCAGCAGCAGCTCGCCCCCCTCCAGGTTGCACTGAACGTTTACCCTGCGGCCATCCGCACTGTTGTCGAAACCAAAGCGCCCGCTGCCGGCCACACCCTGCCCTGCCATCGCGTTGCTAGGCGTGTCGAAGCCCACGGCATCCAGCGTGAACTGGCCGGACGACTGCACGCTTGCATCCTCCACATCCAGCGCAAGGTCGGCATCCACGTGACCGCTGGTGAGTCGCGCCGGCCACAAGCGCCCCAACACACCTTGCAACCAGCCGGCGGGCAACTGGTGCAGGCTGATCTTTGCGTGGCTGGGCTGGTCCAGCGGCAGCCATGCGTTGGCCAGTGCTTTGTCCTGCTGCACTTCGACCTGCATGGTGTCGGCGTCGGGATCCAACACCCAAGTCAGCTGCGCATCGGCCAACGCGCCGCCAGGCGCTCCACGCAGTTGCACCCGGCCGTCGAACACCCAACGTAATTGCGCATCGCGTTGCAGACGACCTTCGAGATGCAGACCCACGTGGCGCCAACCCATCGCGGCAACGTCGGCTTGGCTCGCCTGCAATTGCAGATGCAGGCCGCCGGCTGGGTCCTCGCCGAGTTGCGCGTTCACGTCCTGCAGGCGAAGGCCCGGCAGATCGATCTGCTTAGCGGCGACCGTGACGTCAGCACGCGCGGTCGGCAGCAGGCCCAGGCCGAGCAGCAGGAACAGGCACAACAGCAGGTGGCTTGAAGTCGCACGCATGTCCGTCCATTCTGCCAAACAACAGCTGAACCAAGGAGACGGTCATGCCGGCCCAACCCGCCGATCTCTCGCCACGCGTGCTGGTGGCCGACGACGATGCGGCCAGCCGCCGCTTCCTGTGCGATGGCCTGCATTCGCTGGGCGCCGAGGCCTGGGAGTGTGTCGACGGCACGCAAGCCTTGCAATTGGCCCGAGAGCAGGCATTCGACCTGCTGCTGCTCGATTGCCGCATGCCCGGTGCAGGTGCACGCGAGGTGCTGGCGGCACTGCACGCGAACGGTGGCGCCTCCGCCAGTTGCCTTGCCGTCGCCAGTTCCGCCGAGCTGGGCATCGCCGAACGGCGCGAACTGCTGGCCGGCGGCTTTCACGAGGTGCTGCGCAAGCCCTGTGGCATCGCCGAGCTGCAGCGCCTGCTGGCCCTGTTGCCTGGCACCGTTCCCGTGCTGGACAACGAAGCAGCGTTGCGTGCCAGTGGCGATGCCGCCACCATGCAGGCGCTGCGCAGTCTGCTGCGCGATGAACTCGCTCAACTGCACTGCGACCTGGGTCAGGTCGGCCGGGATGACTCGGCGCTGGGCGATCGTCTGCACCGGTTGCGCTCGTCCTGCGGCTTCTGCGGCGCCACTGCACTGGCGATCGAGGCGGAACACCTGCAACGGCGGCTCCGCGAATCCCCTTCTGCGCCCCTCAAGGCTATCGAACAGTTCCGCACCGCCTTGCAGGTCACATTGCAGGCACTGGATATTTGACCTCAGCGTTGCGGTTGCACGCCGGCCAGCACCCGCCAGGCGCGCAACTCGCCACCGCCGAGGTGGTAGCGGATCACCTCGCGCATCAGGTGGCGCAAGGCAGCCATCCCTGCGCGATCCGGCATGCGGTCATCAGCCAGTGCCTGCAAGTCGGCACCACGCACGGCGTGAGGCGTTCCCGGGGTGCAACGCAGCGCTCCCTGTTCGACGTCGTAACGGTAATGCGCCTGCACCTGCAGAGTGCTCTCGCCATCAGCCTCGTGCTGCAACTGCAATCCGTAGCCGATGGCTTCCAGCAGGTCGCGCTCGAAACGGCGCAGCGTCCATGCCACCGGTTCACCGGCAGCCAGCCGCGTCAGTGTCCGCGCATAGGCGTCGAACAGCACCGGCTGTGCGTCCTGCCGTGCGGTGAGCCGCACCACCAGCTCGTTGAGGTAGAGCCCGGCAAAACCATGGTCGCCAGCCAGCCGCAACGGCATGCCCACCACTTCGGCGCCGGCCAGCGTGGACAACTCGCCGCGCAGCACCAGATCCAGTGCCAGAGTCTGGAACGGTTCCAACTGCGAACGGCGCAGGCGCGCCCGCTCGCCACGTGCCCCGCGCGCAACCACGCCCAGCCGGCCATGGTCCCGCGTCAGGCATTCGAGCAGCAGCGATGTTTCGCGGTAAGGCCGCGCATGCAACACATATGCGGGTTGCTGGTCGAGGCGCATCGCAGCCTGGCATGCCTCAGTCGGTGTAGCCGAACTTCTTCAGCATCGCCTCGTCGTCGACCCAGCCCTCGCGCACCTTCACCCACAGCTTGAGGAAGACCTTGCGCTCGAACAGGCGCTCCATGTGGCGGCGCGCGGCCGTGCCGATCGCCTTGAGCTGGGCACCCCCCTGGCCGATCACGATGGCCTTTTGGCCATCGCGTTCCACCCAGATCACGGCGTGGATTTCGGCGATGCCATCAGGGCGGTCGTTGAACTGCTCGATTTCCACCGTGGTGGCGTAAGGCAGTTCTTGGTCGAGCCGCAGCATCAACTGCTCGCGCACCATCTCCGCAGCAAGGAAACGCTCGCTGCGGTCGGTGATCTCGTCTTCGCCGTAAACCGGTGCACGCACCGGCAGGCGGCCGAGGATGGCGCGCTCCAGCTCAGCCAGGCCCTTCTTCTTCAATGCACTGACGTAGTGGATCTCGTCGTAGACATGGCTCTCGCTGAGCGAGGCCACGAATGGCAGCAGGGCGCCCTTGTCCTTGCTCAAGTCCACCTTGTTGATGACCAGGATACGCGGCGCCTTCTGTTCGGTGAGTGCGGCATACAGCGCCTCGTCCTCGTCGGTCCAGCGGCCGGCCTCGATCACCTGCACCACCAGATCCACATCGCTGATCGCCGCCCGTGCGGCACGGTTGAGGCTGCGGTTCATCGCCCGTTTGGCGCCGCGATGCAGGCCAGGCGTATCGACATAAAGGATCTGCCCCGCCTCGCTGCTGGCAATGCCAAGGATGCGATGGCGCGTGGTCTGCGGACGCGGGCTGACGATGGAGAGGCGGAAGCCGATCATCGCGTTGAGCAGGGTCGACTTGCCCACGTTTGGCCGGCCGGCGAGCGCGACCAGGCCACAGCGATAGTCGTCGTGTGGCAGCGCGGCGTCAGCTTCGGTTTCGAGGGTGTGATCCATGGATGACGACTACTGAAAGGAATGCAGGCATTGTAGTGCGCCTGACGGTGATCTAGGCGGCACGCGCCGCATGTTCAGGTGTTGCGCGCCTGCGCGGTCAGTCGAGCCAGCACGATCTCCGCGGCGTCCTGCTCCGCCTGGCGGCGATTGGAGCCACTGGCTTCGGCGCTATGCACTTGCGGCTCGCTCACCGTACAGCGCACGTCGAAGGTCTTGGCGTGGTCCTCGCCATGGCTGTCGATCAATTCGTACTGCGGCAACGCATGGCCATGGCCTTGCAACCATTCCTGCAAGCGTGTCTTGGCGTCCTTGGAAGAACGCGGCAATGCGCCGACGCGCTCGCCAAACAGTTCGCGTACCACCTGTCGGCACGCCTCAAGGCCGCCATCGAGGAAAACTGCCGCCAGCGAGGCTTCGAATGCATCGGCCAGGATGGAGTCGCGACGGAAACCACCGCTCTTCAATTCACCGGGGCCGAGCGTCAGCGCATTGCCCAGCTCGAGTTTTCGCGCGATTTCCGCCAATGCCTGGCCGTTGACCAGCTGCGCGCGAAGACGCGACAACTCGCCTTCGCTGGCTTTGGGATGCGCCTCGTAAAGCATCTCGGCGACAAAGGCGCCGAGCAGCGCGTCGCCGAGGAACTCCATGCGCTCGTTGTTCGGCTTGCCGACGCTGCGATGGGTCAGCGCCAGCGCGGCAAGCGCGGGGTCTCGGAAACGATAGTTCAGGGGCAAGCGAATCGGCTCACTGGTTCACGTTACCCTGCAGTGGCACACTTTTCTGGAAGTGCAGCAGGAAATCGATGTTGTACAGGAACGGAATGTCCTTGTCGTAGGACACGTTCAGCGAATTGGTACCGCCGTTATTGCGACTGATCGTGATATCGGTCGGCTTGATGGTGGCGTCATTCACATATTGGAAATCCATCCGACGAAGCAGTTCGCGACGAATCTCGTCCAGCGACTGGCCACTGGTACCGGAGCTGGCTATGCCGCTCATCGCCTTCACCACCCCGCCGTATTCGGTGTAGGCAGGCACCAGCTTCATCGCCATGTAGCCGAAGAAACCCACCACCAACAGGATCATCAGAAACCCGATAAGGGTCACACCCGACTGTTTCGTTTTCATAGTCCCCTCGCCATGCGGCCAGCCAGGCCGATTGTGGATGCGTGCGACGGCCGCACCCCACGCAGCCGCTCGTGGCGATTATGCCAGCGGTGGAGCGCCTTGCACGTGCTGTCGCATCACATCAATGGATGATCCTGCCAATGCGATGGAAATCCACACCGCCGGTGCCCCAGCCCTTCCAGCTCATCCAGATCATGAAGGCCTTGCCCGCCAGGTTCTTCTCCGGCAGGCAGCCCCACCAACGGCTGTCGGTGCTGTTGTTGCGGTTGTCGCCCATCACCAGGTAGCAGCCCGGCGGCACCTTGGACGGCACCACCGGGTTCGGGATCGAGTTGGGCGTGGTATAGGCCGGCATGCGCGCGATGGTGTGGTTGACCACTTTGCCGTCCTCGCGCACCAGGTGTTCGGTCCAGACCGTGGCGCCCATGTCCAGCATCAGCCGGTCTTCGTCGCGCTGCGGGTTGCCCACGAAGGGGCCGATTTCATCGGCCTGCACCGGTTTGCCGTTGACGAGCAGGTCGGAACCCTGGACTTCCAGCGTGTCGCCGGGCAGGCCGATCACGCGTTTGATCCAGTTCTGGTTCTGCACCGGCAGCATCGTGCTCGGGCAACTTTGCTCCGAGCCGACAGCCGGCGAGCCATTGCCTTCGTCGCCTCCGACGCGAATCAGCGAACCATCCGGCCGGCGGCACAGGTAACCCGGGAACCGGAATACCACCACATCGCCGCGCTTGGGCTCGCCAAGGTCGAGGAACTTGGTGTTGAACGCGGGCATGCGCAGGCCATAGGCGAACTTGTTGACCAGGATGAAATCGCCTACGTCCAGCGTCGGCATCATCGAGCCGGAGGGGATGCGGAACGGCTCGGCCACGAAGGAACGCAGCAGCAACACCACCAGCACCACCGGGAACAACGAACGCGCCCAGTCCACCGCTACCGGATCGACGTACTCGCTGCCCGTCGCGTCCAGTCTTGCCTTGCGCTTCTTGTAGAAGAACAGCCGGTCCAGTCCCCACACCACACCGAACAATACGGTGAGGGCCAGCAGGATGGCGGAAAAGTCGAATTCCATGCTTGCTCCTGAGAGTGCCGCTTCTTATTTGTCTGTACGCAACACGGCGAGGAAGGCTTCCTGCGGAATCTCCACCCGGCCGACCTGCTTCATGCGCTTCTTGCCTTCTTTCTGCTTTTCCAGGAGCTTCTTCTTGCGGCTGACGTCGCCGCCGTAGCACTTGGCAAGCACGTTCTTGCGCAACGCTTTCACCGTCGAGCGCGCAATGATCTGCGCGCCGATCGCCGCCTGGATCGCCACATCGAACTGCTGGCGCGGGATCAGATCCTTCATGCGCTCCACCAGCTCGCGACCGCGGCGATCCGCATGCGTACGGTGCACGATCAGCGAAAGCGCGTCCACGCGGTCGCCGTTGATCAGCACGTCCACGCGCGCGAAGGGACCGGCGTCGAAGCGCTCGAAGTGGTAATCCATCGAGGCATAGCCGCGCGACACGGACTTCAGGCGGTCGAAGAAGTCCAGCACCACCTCGGCCAGCGGCAGCTCGTAGGTGATCTGCACCTGGGTGGCCAGGTACTGGATCGAGCGCTGCACGCCGCGCTTCTCCTCGCACAGTGTGATGATGTTGCCGATGTAGTCCGGCGGGGTGAGGATGCTGGCCACGATGATCGGCTCGCGGATCTCGTCGATCTGCGGCACCGGCGGCAGCTTGGCCGGATTGTCCAGCGCCAGCACCGTACCGTCGGTCTTCAGCACCTCGTACACCACGGTGGGCGCGGTGGTGATGAGGTTGAGGTCGTACTCACGCTCCAGCCGTTCCTGCACGATTTCCATGTGCAGCATGCCGAGGAAGCCGCAGCGGAAACCGAAGCCCATCGCCTCGGAGCTTTCCGGCTCGAAGAACAGCGCGGCGTCATTGAGGCGCAGCTTGTCCAGCGCTTCGCGCATGGCTGGAAAGTCGTCCGCCGAGACGGGGAACAGGCCGGCAAACACGCGCGGCTGCATGGTCTGGAAGCCGGGCAACGGTTCGGAAGCAGGCTTGCCAGCATGCGTAAGCGTGTCGCCAACCGGCGCGCCATGCACGTCCTTGATCGAGGCGTTGATCCAACCCACCTCGCCCGCCGCAAGCTTGTCCAGCTTCTTGCGCTTGGGCGTGAACACGCCCACGTCATCCACTTCGTGCACGCGGCCGGTGGACATCACCAGCAGCTTGTCGCCCGGCTTGATCTCGCCTTGCATCACGCGCACCAGCGACACCACGCCGAGGTAGTTGTCGAACCACGAGTCGATGATCAGCGCCTGCAGCTTGTCGGTGTCGCGCGGCTTCGGTGGCGGGATGCGCGCCACGATGGCTTCCAGCACCTCGGTCACGTTGAGGCCGGTCTTGGCGCTGATCGCCACCGCGTCGATGGCATCGATGCCGATCACCGCCTCGATCTCGCCTTTCACCTTGTCGATGTCGGCAGTGGGCAGGTCGATCTTGTTGAGAACAGGCACCACTTCCAGCCCCATCTCCACCGCCGTGTAGCAGTTGGCGACGGACTGCGCCTCCACGCCCTGTGCGGCGTCCACCACCAGCAGCGCGCCTTCGCAGGCGGCCAGCGAACGGCTCACCTCGTAGCTGAAATCCACATGGCCGGGGGTGTCGATGAAGTTGAGCTGGTAGGTCTTGCCGTCGCGAGCCTTGTACGGCAGCGACACCGACTGTGCCTTGATCGTGATGCCACGCTCGCGTTCGATCGGGTTGTTGTCGAGCACCTGCGCTTCCATCTCGCGCTCGGCCAGGCCACCGCAGATCTGGATGATGCGATCCGCCAGCGTGGACTTGCCGTGGTCGATGTGGGCGATGATGGAGAAATTGCGGATCAGTTCCATGGAGCGCGGACAGCCAGCCTTACCTTGGGGATGCCGCCGGTAGGGCGACATGAACCCCCTATTGTCGCATGGAACCGTGGTGGTGCGAGGCGCACCGGCCGATCAAGCCGGCGCGCGCGCCACCCTCACTTGCCGCCCGGCACTGTCAGGCCGATGAAGCCGTTCTGGCCATTGCGGCGCACCAGCAGCAGCACGGTGGAATCGGCCTTCACGTCCTTGGTGGCGGCCCGGAACGCCTCTACGCTGCCTACCGGCTGCTGATTCACCATCAGGATCACGTCGCCCGGCTGCAGGCCGGCCTGCGCTGCCAGATCGCCCGTGACATCGCCCACCAACACGCCCTGCCCAGGTTTCAGGCCAGCCTGCTTGCGTGTGGCATCGTCCAACGACTGTACGGTGATGCCCAGCATGCTGGAGCCGCTGCTGCCTGGATTTGGCGCGGCGCCGCTGCTGTCTACCGAATCCTTGTCACGCGCCATCGCACCGACGGTGACCTGCACGGTCTTCCTGCTGCCGTTGCGCAGGATCTCCAAGGGCACCCGGGTGCCCGGCTTGGTCATGGCGACCAGCGGCGGCAAATCCGCAGGATCGTGGATGGCCTGCCCGTTGTAATTAAGGATGATGTCACCGTTCTGGATACCCGCCTTGTCGGCACTGCCGCCAGAGGTGACATCCGCCACCGCTGCGCCGGAGGCATCCGGCAATTTGTAGGCTTTCTCCATGTCGTCACTCACCGCCGACACCTGCACGCCGAGCTGGCCGCGTGTCACGTACCCCTTGGTCTTGAGCTGATCCACCGCACTCATCGCAACGTCGATGGGGATGGAGAACGCCACGCCCTGGTATCCCCCCGTGCTGGAGTAGATCTGCGAATTGACACCCACTACCTGGCCCTGCAGGTTGAACAGCGGACCGCCGGAATTACCTCGGTTGATCGGTACGTCGGTCTGAATGAAAGAGGTGTAGGGTTGGTCCTGGCTGCCCAGGTTGCGGCCCACCGCGCTCACGATGCCCTGGGTCACGGTGTAGTCGAAGCCGAACGGCGAGCCCATCGCCAAGACCCATTGGCCGGGCTTGAGGCTGCGCGAATCGCCGATGCTCACCGTGGGCAGACTGCTGCTCGTGTTCACCTTGAGCAGGGCAATGTCGTAAGTGGCATCGGTACCCACCACTTTGGCGTCGAGAATGCGCCGGTCCTGCAGGCGCACGATCACCTTGTCCGCGTCGGCAACGACGTGATTGTTGGTAAGGATGTAGCCATCGCCGGAAATGATGAAACCGGAACCCAGCGACGTGTGCGCCTGCTCCGCCGGCGACGGCATCATCGGCATGCCGAAGAAGCGGCGAAGGATCTCGGCCTGCGGGTCGTCCGGCATGCCGCCCTGCCCCTGCCGGCCACGCACGCTTGGCTTGTCGTGGCCATCGTACTTCGCCTCCACCTGCACCACGGCAGGCGCGTTCTTCTGCACGATGCCCGTGAAATCGGGCAGCGACAAAGCCGTGGACGGGGCAGACTGGGCCGGCGCATCAGGCACGACAAAGGCCGTGCCGGCCAAGGCGCAACACAGCAGTATGCTCAAGCGGGTGCTGCGCAGGATGGACGAATGCATGACTCCTCCTTTGGTTGAACTCGGGCAATGGAACAGGCATGCCTCACCCGCGACCCGGATCGGGCCGTGTGTGGGTGAAGACATTTGGAACGGCGATCCGACTGCGCAGCGGACACGCGGACCGGCCTTACTGCGCGCTGACGGTACCCTGGCGCAGGGCATTCGGCGCCGGCTGCTGGGCCGGATCGAGCAGGATCAGGTAACTGCCATCGTGGTTATCCAGCGTGCGGTAGCGTTGCACGGGAAATGGCGAAGCGTTGCTGCCGTAAGGCGAGAAACGGGAACTGGCCGGCGCACCCAAGGTGGCCGAGGCCTGCTGGCTGAGTAGGCCAGGTGTGTTGCCGCTCAACCACTGCGGTACCACCGCTACCTCGGGCTGTGGCGCCGTGGTCGGCAGGCTGTGCGCCGGGGCACCAGCCGTAGCCCGGGCAGTGAGCGGGGCCGCATGCCGATCAGCATTGCCGGCAGGCTGGGAAACCATCAACGCCGCGGCGGCCACACCGGCGGCAATGGCGCCACCAGCCGACCACCGCAACCAACGATGATGTCGCGGTGCCGCAACCGCGACTGCCACGGAATCTTGCTCGATAGCCAACATCACCCGCGAGGCGAAGCCTGATCCGGCCAGTGGCGGCAACTGCCGGCGCAAGCCGTCGCGAACCACGTGATAGCTAACCCAAGTGCGCTGCAGCTCGATGTCGTGGTCAAGCCGGCGCAGCAGGAAGCGCAGTTCCTCGTGCGCCAGCTCGCCATCGATGCCGGCCGAAAGATGTTCACGCGCGTGCTGGTCAGGCTGGTTCATGTCGTTTCCTCGCCACCCGTCAACAACGGGCGCAATTTTTCGTCGATCGCCTCACGGGCCCGGAAGATGCGCGAACGCACCGTGCCGATGGGGCAGCCCATTTGTTCGGCAATTTCCTCGTAACTCAAGCCGTCCACCTCGCGCAGCGTAATGGCCACCCGCAGTTCCTCGGGCAGGGCTTGGACAGTGGAAAATACCGAACGTTCAATTTCCTGCCGCATCAATTCGCGTTCAGGGGTGGCGCTGTCGTGCATGCGTTCGGCACCGCTCAGGAACACGGCCTCCTCGGCATCGATATCGTCGGTGGGCGGCCGACGGCCCATCGCCACCAGATGGTTCTTGGCCGTATTCACCGCGATCTTGTAGAGCCAGGTGTAGAACGCGCTGTCGCCACGGAACGAGCCGATCGCCCGCCAAGCGCGTATGAAGGACTCCTGGGCGATGTCCTCGCATTCGGCATGGCTCTTCACATAACGCGAAACCAGCCCCACCACCTTGTGCTGGTATTTGCGCACCAGCAGGTCGAAAGCACGCTTGTCGCCGCCCTGCACGCGTTCGACCAGAGCCCGATCCACTTCGTTTTCGCCCGTACGGGCCGTTTCCGTCGTCAATGCCATGTCCCGCTGCGAAGCCTATGCCAGATCGAGCGCGCTGTCAGACAGGAATCAAGCACGCAAGTTCAGCGTTGCCGCCAAGTCTAGCGATTCCTTGCTGACGCATGGCTAGCATGGGGACGACGCGCAGCCGGCTCAAGCCGGTACGGCGGTCGGCAAACCCATTAACTGCTGGCGCTCGGCCAGCAAGCGTTCGAAGGACACCACCGGCAGCGGCCGGCAGAACAGATAACCCTGCAGTTCGTCGCAAGCCTGTTCGCGCAGGAAGGCAAGATGCGCTTCGGTTTCCACGCCCTCCGCGACCACGGTGCGCTTGAGCCGGTGCGCCATCTCGATGGTGGCGCGTACGATGGCCTCGTCGTCCGGATCCACGCCGATGTTGCGCACGAAGCTCTGATCGACCTTGATGCGATCGGCGGGCAGCTTGCGCAGGTAGTCCAGCGAAGCGGCGCCAGTGCCGAAATCGTCGATCGCGATCCCGCAGCCCATGCGGTGCAGCGCCTGCAGGTTCTCCACCAGGTTCGGCGCGGCCTTGATGCTGATGCTTTCGGTGACTTCCAACTCCAGCAGCGCGGGATCGAGGCCGGTTTCCTGCAAGGCGCGGAACACCGTGGCGGGCAGCTTGGGCTCCATCAGCTGCAGCGCAGACAGGTTCACGCCCAGACGCAGGCGCAGCCCGTAACGTTGCTCCCATTCCTGGGCCTGCCGGCAAGCGGTACGCAGCACCCATTCGCCGATGGGCACGATCAGCCCGGTTTCCTCGGCCAGCGGCACGAATACCGCAGGACTGATCGGCCCGAGGTCGGGGTGCTCCCAGCGCAGCAGCGCCTCCATGCCCACGATGTCCTCGCTGCCGGTGTCCACCTGCGGTTGGTAGACCAGCCGCAGTTCGCCGTTGCCCAACGCATGACGCAGGCGCGAGCGCAACGCCATGCCATGCTCGCGCGCGTACTCCGGGCTCACTTCGTAGATGCGATAGGCGTTGCGCCCCTGGTGCTTGGCCGCGTACATCGCCTCATCGGCGTGCTTCAGCAGGGTTTCCGCATCGGATGCGTCATCGGGAAAGAAGCTCACGCCGATCGACACAGCGACCTGCAGATACACGCCATTTTCCAGTTGCAGCGGCTCGGCCACCGTCTGCAGGATCTTCTCGGCGATGCGCTGCACGTCATCGCTCTTCACGATGTGGCGCACCACCACGGTGAACTCGTCGCCGGCATAGCGTGCGACCGTGTCGGACGCGCGCACGCTGCCACGCAGTCGACGGGTGATCTCCTGCAACACCTGATCGCCGGCGGCGTGGCCATGGGTGTCGTTGATCACCTTGAAGTGGTCGAGGTCCACGAACAGCACGGCAAAGCATTCACCATTGCGCACGGCTTCGCGCAGGATGGATTCCAGCCGATCGGCGAACAGCAGCCGGTTCGGCAAGCCGGTAAGTGCGTCGATCAAGCCCTCGGCCCGCCCCTGCTCGCGGGTCAGGCCCAGTTCCAGCCCTTGCGCGAAGCGTGCCGCCGCGCAGCGCAGCAGCGGTTCGACGATGGCCATGTCGCCGAAGCCACGTCGGGTGCCGGCCAGCATTGCGCCCAGCACCACACTACGCTCGTCCAGCAATGGAATGCCCACAAAACCGGACAGCCCAAGCAACGGCAGAAGCGGGTCGTCTGGCACCCGTTGTTGCGCGTCACTGCGGCAAAGCACCGGCTCGCCGGCCAACACGTGTTGCAGCAGCGCCTGCGACTCGACCGCCGGCCAAGCTGGCTCGGTTCCGTTCCACAGCTGCAGCAGCGGCACCGGGAACTCGCCGCCGTCCTTGCGCAGCGGCCACACCGCGAAGTAATCCAGCGCCATCTCGTCGAACAGCAACCGCGCAGTGGCATCCCGGGTGGCGCCACCGCCGCCGGTGGCGAAGATGCGCGCGAGCAAGGCCAGTGCCTTCTCCGCCGCGCCGGGAGCTGGCGCAGGACGCGCCATCGACACCGTGGGCGGGTGTTGCTTCCAGCGCATCAACAACTCGGTCTCTATCTGCGCAGCATGCAGCCAACCGGCGATATCGCCGGGCAACTGCGCTGGCTGCAACGATGCCCCTTCGTCGAGCACCGCCAACAGAGGGACGTCTTCGCAGGCCTTAAGCGTGCGCAGTTGCTCGCAGCACTGGCGGGCCTGCGCCGCGTCGTCGCCGAGCACGGCCACCATCAGGTCGAGCGACTGCCGCCCTTCCAGCACGATCGCCGCGTGCTGTGCATCGCGCGCACTGTGGATGTGCCGACAGCCCGCTTGGTCGAACACGTCGAACAGGCGGCGGCGCAGATCGCGCCGTTCGGCGAGAACAAGGATGCCCTCGCTCATGCCTGCCCACTCAACCAGCGGCCATCGCGCAAACGCAGGCGCGCAGGCGCCTCGGGCTCGCCATCGACGCATGCGATCTGGTCGCCCAACTGTTCGACGAGAGCCCGCGGCGCATTGAGCAGCACCACACGACGCAGGTGCCCAGTGGTGGCGCGCGCCAGTTGCCGCAGCAAGGTGAGATCGGTCGCAGCCAAAGGCAACTCCACCTCCTGCAACAGGTAGATGCCGAAATGCATGCTCTGCTGCATGTAGCGCAGCGCCTGGCCGAGGCGCTGCGCATCGGGAACCCTCGCATAGGCATCGCGCAGGCTGGACAGTCCCTGCCCGGGCTGCCAGAGGTAGACCGCCTGCCCGCTATGCCTGGCAATACTGCGGAACTGCTCCAGCAAGGCCTCGCCATCGCGGCTGCGCAGAGCCACCACCCCGGCCGGCGCGGCCAGGATGCGCTCGAACACGTCATGACCGGAGGACGGCATGGGCATGCGCATCAAGGATGTCATCGCGGTTTCCTGGGTAATCCGGCGCCGGCAACCGGCGTCACCCTGCATTCTCCACGGTTTATGCCCATTCTGCGCATTGGCCGGTGCCGCGAATGGCGAACCGCTTCACATTCGGGGGTGCATCTCGCATTCCACCACACGGAACGGTATGGTTCGGGTTCCCACCACCACCCCACTCCGGCCATGTTCGAAGGACTGCGCTTCAACCACTGGAAGACGAGCCTGGACGAGCACGGCATCGTCATGCTTGGCCTCGACCGCGCCGGCAGCAGCGTCAATGCGATCAGCCGCGCCGTGCTGGACGAGCTGGGCCAGATCGTCGAGCGACTGGCCATCGAAAGGCCGGCAGGCGTGATCGTGCATTCTGCCAAGGTCGCCGGCTTTGCGGTGGGGGCGGACATCAAGGAATTCGTGGAGTACGCCAAGCAAGGCAGCGTGCTTGAGAGCATCGAGAACGGCCAGCGCGTGTTCGATGCCCTGGCCCAACTGCCCTGTCAAACGGTAGCCGCGATCCATGGCGCCTGCATGGGCGGAGGCACCGAGCTGGCGTTGGCCTGCAGGCAGCGCATCGCCGCAGACGACGACAAAACCAGGATCGCCCTGCCCGAGGTGATGCTCGGCATCCATCCCGGCTGGGGCGGTACGGCACGCCTGCCGCGACTGATTGGCGCACCCGAGGCGCTGCCATTGATGCTTACCGGCAACGCCTCGTCGGCCCGGCGCGCGTTGACGCTGGGAGTGATCGACCGCGTGGCACCGCCCGACGAGCTGCTGGCCGAAGCGCGCGCATTGTTGCGCCGTCCGCAGGCACGTCCGTTCGCGCGACGGGCCAAAGCGTGGCTCACCAATTCATGGCCGGCGCGGCAGATACTCGCTCCGATGGTGATGAAGCAGACAGCAGCCAAGGTGCGCAGGGAACACTACCCGGCACCATTCGCAATGATCGATGTGTGGCAGCGTGGCGGCGGGGACATCAAGCAACGGCTGAAGCTTGAAGCCCGCTCGGTGGCGAAACTGGCGCAGACGCCCACTGCGCGCAACCTGATCCGCATCTTCTTCTTGCAGGAGCGGCTGAAGAATCAAGGCACCGGCGCCGAGCATGGCATCGGTCACGTACATGTGGTGGGCGCCGGCGTGATGGGTGGCGACATCGCAGCGTGGGCAGCGCTCAAGGGCTTCGACGTGACCTTGCAGGATCGCGAGATGAAGTTCGTCCAGCCTGCGCTGGATCGTGCATTCAAGCTCTACGAAAAGAAGCTGAAGACGCCGGAGAAGATCGAGGCCGCCACGCGCCGACTGCGCGCCGATGTGGAAGGCGTCGGCGTAAAGGACGCCGACCTCGCCATCGAGGCGATTTACGAAAATGCCGAGGCCAAGGAGGCGCTGTACGCTGCCATCGAGCCGCAATTCCAGGACGACGAAATCCTCGCCAGCAACACTTCAAGCATTCCGCTGGACGAGCTGCGCAAGAAACTCAAGGCGCCGCAACGTTTCCTCGGTCTGCACTTCTTCAACCCGGTAGCGCAGATGCCGCTGGTGGAAGTGGTGCGCCACGACACGTTGGATCCCGCCATCGAGAGGCGCGCACTGGCCTTCTGCAAGGCCATCGGCAAGCTGCCGGTGGCGGTGAAAGGCACGCCCGGCTTCCTGGTCAACCGCATCCTGGTGCCCTACCTGCTGGAAGCGTTGCGCCTGTACAACGAAGGCGTGCCCGGCCCGGTACTGGACAAGGCAGCCACGCAATTCGGCATGCCGATGGGACCGATCGAACTCGCCGACACTGTGGGTCTGGACGTGTGCGCCTCGGTGGGCAAGGAGCTGTCACCCTTCCTCGGTCTGGAATTGCCGCCTGGCCTGGAGGAAAAGCTCGATGCCGGCAAGCGCGGCAAGAAGGACGGCCAGGGCTTGTACGTGTGGCAGGAAGGCAAACCCATCAAACCGGAGGTCGATCCCGACTACCAGCCCGCGCCCGACCTCACGGATCGCATGATTCTGGCCATGGTGAACGAGGCCGTCGCCTGCCTCGCCGACGGCGTGGTGGACGATGCCGACCTGCTCGATGCCGGCGTGATCTTCGGTACCGGCTTCGCGCCGTTCCGTGGCGGCCCGATCCAGTACGTGCGCAGCGAGGGCGCGGACAAGGTAAGGGCAAAGCTGGAGCAACTGGCGCAGCGCCACGGCGCCCGCTTCACGCCCAAGGAAGGCTGGGATCATCCGGCCCTGGTGGCTGTCACCGACTTCGTCTGAAAGACGGCCCGCATCAAGACGCAAAACGCCCGGTCATGGCCGGGCGTTTTGCGAGCGCCAGCGGTTCACCAAACCAGATCGTCCGGCACACCGTCGTCGTCGCGGGCAGCGTTCGGATCTATCAACAAAGCCAGCTGATGTTCGTCGATCGCCCGCACCTGCTCGGCGATTTCGCGGGCAACCAGCAGATAACGTCCCGCCTGCTGCACCACGGCCAGCTCGCCGGCGTTGAGCGCCACCAGTTGGGCAGCATCGACGTGAATACGGCGGATCTTGCCGCCGTATTCAAAGTTGCGTACCTGATCGGTCTCGGCCTTGTTCAAGACTTTGCCGTCCAGCAATTGCTGGATCTTCTGCTTGCGCTCACGGCGCGCGCGCGCCTGTTCCTCGGCTTCCTGCTGGGCACGCTTGCGTTCGTTCGCCTCGGTTTGCGCCCGGATCGCGTAGGCCTTGGCGAGATCGATCTCTTCCTGGTTGCGGCGCGAAGACGGCGGCTTTCCGTCATGGCCTTGCGGCTTTCCGCCATGACCCTGCGGCTTTCCGCCATGACCTTGAGGCCTGCCAGTCGGCCTGCCTTTGCCCTCGTTGCCGCGCTTTTCCTCGCGGATTTGCTTGACGAGGCCGCTCTTCAGCAGCTGATCGCGCAGGGATTCGCTCATGCTCGTGGTTCCAGTGATGCTCGATGCTTTTCAATTGCGACCATCCATGATCGCGGAGATCGTATGGGCGGCCTTCCTCGCCGCACTTTTCAATTTTCCGACCATCCACGATCACGGGAATCAAAGGTTGGTCGTCATTGGAGACATGTATCAATAATGCGGCGGCGGCGGTTCGTTGTGCGGATCGGAAGCCGAACCGAGGCGCACGCTCTGCAACTCCTGCCGCAGCAGATGCAGCAGCCGCTCCAGTTCGACGATGCGCATCGCCTGTTCGGCATCCGCGGCGGCCAGAGCCTGCACGGTATCGTCAATGAAGGTCAACCGCACCTCCAGATCCGCAAGGCGCTGTTCTATGGCGTCCATCAGCGCACCGCCTGCAGGCTGCGACCGCGGCCGATACCGTAATACGCGAGGCCCGCCTCCTCCACCGTCGCCGGGTCGTAAAGGTTGCGGCCGTCGAAAATCGCCGGCGTTTTCAGCACGGCGCGGATGCGCGCGAAATCCGGGCTGCGGAAGGCCTTCCATTCGGTAACGATGGCCAAGGCATCGGCGCCCTGCAAGGCATCCCACGCATGCTCGCACAACACCAGATCAGCGCGCTCGCCGTAGATGCGCCGGGTTTCGCCGCGCGCCTCGGGATCGAAAGCCTGCACGTTGGCACCGACCGCCCACAGCGCTTCCATCAGGCGGCGGCTGGAGGCTTCGCGCATGTCGTCGGTGTTCGGCTTGAAGGCCAGTCCCCACAGGGCGATGGTCCGGCCGCGCAGATCGCCATTGAAGTGGCGTGCGATCAGCTCGAACAGCTTGGTCTTCTGGTCGCGGTTCACCGCCTCGACTGCGCCGAGCAGGCGCGCCTCGTAACCCGCGCCGCGCGCGGTACGTTCCAGCGCCTGTACATCCTTGGGAAAACACGAACCGCCATAGCCCGCGCCCGGATAGATGAAGTGATAGCCGATACGCGGATCGGCGCCGATACCCTGGCGCACCTGCTCCACGTCGGCACCCACACGTTCGGCGATATTGGCGATCTCGTTCATGAAGCTGATCTTGGTCGCGAGCATCGCGTTGGCGGCGTACTTGGTCAGTTCGGCGGAACGCTCGTCCATCACCACGATACGCTCATGGTTGCGGTTGAACGGCGCGTAGAGCTTGCGCAGCAAGGCCACCGCACGCGCGCTGGAGCTGCCGATCACGATGCGGTCCGGACGCAGGCAATCCTCCACCGCGTCCCCCTCCTTGAGGAATTCGGGGTTGGAGACCACGTCGAACTCGACACCGACACCGCGCGCCGCGAGTTCCGCCGCAATCGCCTCGCGCACGCGATCGGCCGTGCCCACCGGCACAGTGGATTTGTTCACCACCACGGCATGGCGCTCCAGGTGCTGGCCGATGGTCCCGGCCACACCCAGCACGTACTTGAGATCGGCGCTGCCGTCCTCGTCAGGCGGCGTGCCCACCGCAATGAAGACTATGTCGCCGTGCGCGATGCCGGCCGCGGCGTCGGTGGTGAAATCAATCTGGCCGTCCGCGTGGTTGCGCTTGACGATGGGCTCAAGGCCAGGCTCGTAGATCGGGATTTCTCCACGCGCCAGCCGGTCGACCTTGCCCGCGTCGATATCGACGCACACCACGTGATTGCCCATCTCGGCAAGGCAGGCACCAGTAACCAGGCCGACATAGCCGGTACCGAAGATCGTGACTTTCATCGTGCGGTCGATTCCCGGAAAACGCGAGCGCGCATTCTAACGCGCGATGGTTACAGCAACGGGAAAGCGAGAGGGCGCGAATCGCTTCGCGCCCTCTCGCCATGGACTGAGCAACAGCGCTTACTGGCCGCTGTCGCCACCGCCGGGACCGCCATTGCCGGCAGGGGCAGCCGGAGTGGGCTTGGTGCTGACCAGCGTCACGTCGAAGATCAGCGTCTCGTTGGGCTGCATCGGCGGCTGCGGCTCGGCGCCATAGGCCAGGCCCGCCGGGATGTACAGCTTGTAATGGCCGCCCACCTGCATCAGCTGCAGGCCTTCGCGGAAGCCCGGGATCACGCCGCTCAGCGGGATTTCGGCCGGGGCATCGCCGTGCTTGGACGAAGCGTCAAACTCGGTACCGTCGATAAGGGTGCCGGTGTAGTTGATCTTCACGGTGTCGCTCGGGCCCGGGCGGGCGCCGGTGCCCTGGCTGATGACCTGGTACTGCAGGCCCGAGGCGGTGACCTTCACGCCGGGCTGGGTACGGTTCTTGGCGAGGAAGGCATCACCTGCAGCCTTGTTCTTGGCTGCCTCCTGTGCCCGCTCGGCCTCGTAATTGGCCTTGACCCTGGCCATGAAGGGCTTCATCACCTCTTCGGCCTCGGCATTGGTCATCGTCGGCTTCTGGCCGGAGAGCGCAGCCTTCACCGCGTTCGCCACGGCATTGGGGTCGAGCTCGGCGCGCATCGGCTCCGGAATCTGCCCAGCCAGCTGGTAGCCCACCACGTAGCTGGCTTTGGCCTTGTCGACCGTGCCAGGGGCACTGCTAGCCGCTTTGGCGGTTGTCTGGGCGGCGAACGCACCCGCCGACAGGCCCAGCGCCGCGGTCATCGCCACCGCCGTCAGCGTAGGACGCAGAAAATGCTTCATTCGGAACTCCCTCGTGTTTGGATATGCCGGTGCCGCCGGCCGGGCCCCTACTGCAGGGGCATGGTCGCCCATTGTGGGGTTCCCGCGCCGGGCTTGCAATCGGGTGCAGTTGCGACAATCAAGCAGGGAAAAGGTTCAGCAGCCCCGGAATTCAGGGGGAATGTTCGGGCGCTGGCGGCTCCGGCTTGTCCAGCGTCTCTTTCAAGGCCGCCTGCAAGCGTGCGTGCAGCTTAACGAGCGTGCGCCAAAGCACTACCGCCAGCACCACCAGCGCCACCAGCAGCGACAGCGCCACCCCGCGCGGCGGCAGGATCGCCGACCCCAGTGCACCGACCAGCAATGCCAGCGCGAACAGCGTGGCCAAGGGGATCATCCGCGCCAATACCTTGCGGATCGCATGCGTGTACGCACCCGTGTAGCGCTCGCGTATGCCCAACTCGGCCAGCAGCATGCCGAGTGCCTCGGCCTTTCGATACACCGCGATCAGCATCGGCAGCGACAGGAACAATGCGCAAGCCCAGATCAGCGCGTGGCGCAGGTCGCGCTGGATGCCGAACCGCGAGAACCAGTCCCAACCGTGCGCATTCACGTAGGCACCGATCACGAACAACGTGACCACCAGCAACACGTTGATCGCGATGTGCCACAACAGGCGCCGGAACATCGCCGCCAACGCGGCGTTCTCGTTCACCGGCCCGAGGTTTTCCAGCCAGCCGCTGTAGCTGTCCAGCAGTACGTGCAGCGGTCGCGGCACGATGCGCGCCAGACCATCGGCGACACGATCGGACGACCGGTTGAGGTAGGGCGAGGCCGCCATGCACAGCACCGAGACCGCGACCGCGATGGGATACAGGAAGTCGCTGGTCACATGCAGCGACAGGCCCAGTGTGGCGATCACGAACGAAAACTCGCCGATCTGCGCCATGCCCAGACCCGATCGCAACGCTGCGCGCGCGTCGTGCCCCAGGGCGAGGATGCCGAAGCTGCATGCCAGGGTCTTGCCAACGACCACCACACAGGCGATCAGCAACGCCGGCAGCGCGTATTGCCACAGCATGGCCGGGTCGATCTTCAGTCCGATCGCAACGAAGAACAGCGCCGCGAACATGTCGCGCAACGGCTCGACCAGATGCAGCACGCGCCCCACGCTGCGCGCCTCCGCCACCACCGCACCGGCAATAAAGGCGCCCAGCGCCACGCTGAAACCCATCTGCGCCGCCAGCAGGCTCGCACCGAAACAGATGCCCAGCACGCTCACCAGCAAGGTTTCGTCGCGACCGAAGCCGGCCACGTAATCCACCAGCCGCGGCAACAGCAGCAGGCCCAGGATCATGCCCACCACCACGAACAAGCCCAGGTGGCCGATCACTGCGAACGCGGTTCCCGCGTGCACACTGCCGCCCACCGCCAACGCGGTGAGCAAGGTCAGCATCACGATGGCCAACACATCCTCGGCCACCAGCAATCCGATCACCAGCTTCGCGAACGGCTCCGCCTGCTTGCCGGTGTCCTTCAGCGTGCGCGTGGCAACCATGGTGGAGGACAACGCAATGATCGCGCCGAGAAACAGGGCGTCGATACCCTTCCAGCCAAACGCGCGGCCCATGCCTGTACCCACCCACAGCATCAGCCCGACTTCCAGCACCGCCACCAGGAGCACGCCTATGCCGACTTCGCGCAACTTGCGCACGCTGAACTCCAGGCCCAGCGTGAACATCAACAGCACCACGCCAAGGTTGGAGATGTCGTCGATGGCTTGCGCGTCGGCCACCAGCATGCCCGGCGTATGCGGGCCGATCAGCACGCCGGCGAGGATGTAACCCAGCAGTACCGGCTGGCGCAGGCGCTGGAACAGGATCGTGGTGGCGCCGGCGACCAGCATCACCAGGGCGAGGTCGCGAATGAAGCCGATCTCGTGCATGTCTTCCTCTGTGCAGCTTCCAGGTCCGAAGCTTAATCGCGATGTCTTCGATGCGTCGCACTTGGCGCTCCGCGAAGCACCTCGTCGCGCTTCGACACTTGCGTGAAAATTTGTTGAAAAAAAGCTTGACGGAAATGCGAACCGTGCCTATTCTTTGCGGCTTCCAGCGGCGGGGCCATAGCTCAGCTGGGAGAGCGCCTGCATGGCATGCAGGAGGTCGGCGGTTCGATCCCGCCTGGCTCCACCAACCTAAACACGTCCCCATCGTCTAGAGGCCTAGGACATCACCCTTTCACGGTGGCGACCGGGGTTCGAATCCCCGTGGGGACGCCAAGGTTGGCTCACAACGCTGGTAAACAAAGTGGAGCGGTAGTTCAGTCGGTTAGAATGCTGGCCTGTCACGCCGGAGGTCGCGGGTTCGAGTCCCGTCCGCTCCGCCACTAACAACAAAGAAGCCGCCTTCGGGCGGTTTTTTTGTTGTTGTGCATTTGTGCACTCGTCCGTGAAGGCCAGTATCAAAAGACAGCCGCACACGGCTGCTTTTTTTACGAAGCGTCGCTACACCCTGTCGCTTTCGCGTGGCTCGAACGGTTCCAGCGTACCCACCGAATGCCCCTGCTCCGCCAGATACTCCAGCCAGCGCGCGAGAAAGCCATTCATCTGCAGGCGATGCTGGAAAACCGTGTGCGCCGGCGCGAACGGTCCAAGCACCTGCCACAGGTGCCGTCCCGGATGGCAATGCAGCGCCTCCGCCACATGGGCGTCGGTATACATGCGCAGTTGCGCCGACGGCGCGCGGCGGCCGGTGTGCGCATCGACGAAATCGTAGGTGAGCTCCAGCTCCAGCGTGTAGGGATGGCGCTCCTGCACCGACAGGTGCACGTTGAGCCTGTCGTCCACGTCCGATACGTACTGTCCCGGCGCCAGCTGCTGGGGCGCGAACAGCCGCGTCAGCCGGTGGTAATTCTCCGCGTACAGCCCCATCAGGAACTCGAAGCGTCCCGGCAGAAGACTGTGGCGATCGTCGAGTACGGCACTCATGGGGCGCTGACTACTCCGTGCGGCTTCAGTACATGGTGCGCTCGATACCGAAGCTCGCGAAGATCTTGCTCGCGATCTCCTCGATCGAGACGTGTGTGGTGTTGAGAAACGGGAGGCCGGCCTGGCGCATCAGCCGGTCGGCCTGCTCCAGTTCCCAGCGGCATTGTTTGAGCGTGGCGTAACGGCTGCCGGCCCGACGCTGTTCGCGGATCTGCGCCAGCCGCTCGGGCTCGATGGTGAGGCCGAACAGGCGATCGCGATACGGCCGCAGGCGTGCAGGCAGTTCCAGTTTTTCCAGATCCTCGTCGGTCAAGGGGTAGTTGGCGGCGCTGACGCCGTAATGCAAGGCCATGTACAGGCAGGTCGGCGTCTTGCCCGAGCGCGACACCCCCACCAGGATCAGGTCGGCCTGCGCGTAGTCCACGTCCATGCCGTCGTCGTGCGACAGCGCGTAGTTGGTGGCGTTGATGCGCGCCTCGTACTTGTCGAAATCCACCAGACCGTGCGAACGGTTGACCGCGCCGGAACGCTTGGCGCCGAGCTCCTCCTCCAGCGGACCGATGAAGGGCGCGAACACGTCCAGCATCAACGCGCCGCTGGAGGCCACGATTTCGCACAATGCGCGGTCCGCCAGGGTGTTGACCACGATGGGTCGTTCGCCGCTCTTCGCGTAGTGCGTCTTGATGCGCAGCGCGGCCGCCTCGGCCTTGCCCGCGTCGTCGACGAAGGGCAAGCGATGCTTGTCGAAGCTCACGCCCTCGAACTGCGCGAGGATGCTGTTGCCTATCGTCTCCGCGGTGATGCCGGTGGAGTCGGATATGAAGAAAACCGTGCGCTGCATGGGAAGTCCGAAGGCCGTGTCATCTGTCTGTCTCGCACCATATCGCAAGGTCCGGATGCTGTCGCCGCTTGACCGCCGCCTGACTGGTATGCAGTTGGCGCGACGCCGGCTGGCATTGGTCTTCTTGTGCCACGCACCATCGACAGCGGACAATACCAATCCTTTGCAGCCCGCTTCGGGCCTTCGCTGCGCGTGCATTCCACTCTTTATCGCCCTTCCCTCTAGGAGATTGCCTTGAACCACCTGGTGCTTTGGCTCGACCAACTGCGCATGACCGACCTTGCCAAGGTCGGCGGCAAGAACGCGTCGCTCGGCGAAATGATCGGCAATCTCGCCAAGCTCGGCGTGTCCGTGCCGGGCGGCTTCGCCACCACCGCCGACGCGTTCCAGCAGTACCTGGAAAAGAGCGGCGTAGCCAAGCGCATCGCCGCGCGCCTCGCCGACCTCAACGTGGACGACGTGGACGCGCTGACCACGGCAGGCAAGGAAATCCGCGAGTGGGTTACCGAGACGCCGCTGCCTTCCGACCTCGACCAGGCGATCCGTGATGCCTATGCCAAGCTGTGCAAGGACGCCGGCGCCGACAACATCGCCGTAGCCGTGCGCTCCTCTGCCACCGCCGAGGACCTGCCCGACGCCAGCTTCGCCGGCCAGCAGGAGACCTTCCTCAACGTGGTCGGCATCGAGGACGTGCTGCACAAGGTGAAGGAAGTTTTCGCCTCGCTGTACAACGACCGCGCCATCGCCTACCGCGTGCACCAGGGCTTCGCCCACGAGAACGTGTTCCTCTCCGCCGGCGTGCAGCTGATGGTGCGCTCGGACGTGGGCGCCTCCGGCGTACTGTTCACGCTGGACACCGAGTCGGGCTTCCGCGACGTGGTGTTCGTCACCGGCAGCTACGGCCTGGGCGAGATGGTCGTGCAGGGCGCGGTGAACCCTGATGAGTTCTACGTGTTCAAGCCCACGCTGAAAGCCGGCAAGCCTGCGGTGCTGCGCCGCAATCTCGGCGCCAAGCAGTTGCGCATGATCTATTCGAACCAGCCCGGCGAGCGCGTGAAGACCGAGGAGACGCCCGCCGAACTGCGCCGCAAGTTCTGCATCAACGACACCGACGTGGAATCGCTGGCGAAGCAGGCGCTGATCATCGAGCAGCACTACGGCCGTCCGATGGACATCGAGTGGGCGAAGGACGGCAACACCGGCAAGCTCTACATCGTGCAGGCGCGCCCGGAGACGGTGAAGTCGCGCGCGCACGCCACCCAGCTCGAACGCTTCCATCTCAGCGAGAAGGGCAAGGTGCTGGCCGAGGGCCGCGCCATTGGCCAGAAGATCGGCGCCGGCAAGGCACGCGTGATCCGCTCGCTGGCCGACATGAACAAGGTGCAGCCCGGCGACGTACTCGTAGCCGACATGACCGACCCCGACTGGGAGCCGGTGATGAAGCGCGCCAGCGCCATCGTCACCAACCGCGGCGGCCGCACCTGCCACGCGGCGATCATCGCGCGCGAGCTGGGCGTGCCGGCCGTAGTGGGTACGCACAACGCGCTGGACACCATCCCCGATGGCGCCGACGTCACCGTGTCCTGCGCCGAAGGTGACACAGGCACGATCTACGCAGGCCAGCTGAAATTCGAACGTGTCACCGCCGATCTCGGCGCGATGCCCGAAGCGCCGCTGAAGATCATGATGAACGTGGCCAACCCCGAGCGCGCCTTCGATTTCGGCATGTTGCCGAACGCCGGCATCGGCCTGGCCCGCCTGGAGATGATCATCGCCAGCCACATCGGCGTGCATCCGAAGGCGCTGCTGGAATACGGCAAGCAGGATGCCGAGACCCGCGCGAAGATCGACGAACGCATCGCCGGCTACACCGGCCCGGTCGAGTTCTACGTGGATCGCCTCGCGGAAGGCATCGCCACCATCGCCGCCTCGGTGTACCCGAAGCCGGTGATCGTGCGCATGAGCGACTTCAAGTCCAACGAGTACGCCAACCTGCTCGGCGGTTCGCGCTACGAGCCGCACGAAGAGAACCCGATGATCGGCTTCCGCGGCGCCAGCCGCTACGTCGACCCCAGCTTCGCCGAGGCCTTCGGGCTGGAGTGCAAGGCGGTCAAGCGCGTGCGCGAGACGATGGGGCTGGACAATGTGTGGGTGATGATCCCGTTCGTGCGCACGCTCGACGAAGGCCGCAAGGTGGTCGAGGTGCTGGCGAAGAACCACCTCAAGCAGGGCGAGCACGGCCTCAAGGTCATCATGATGTGCGAGGTGCCCTCCAATGCCCTGCTAGCCGAAGAGTTCCTGGAGATCTTCGACGGCTTCTCGATCGGGTCCAACGATCTCACCCAGCTCACCCTGGGCCTGGACCGCGATTCCTCCATCGTCGCCAGCCTGTTCGATGAGCGGAACCCGGCGGTAAAGAAGCTGCTGTCGATGGCGATCCAGACCGCGCGCGCCAAGGGCAAGTACGTCGGTATCTGCGGCCAGGGCCCCAGCGACCATCCCGACCTGGCCGAATGGCTGATGGACCAGGGCATCGAGTCCGTGTCGCTCAACCCGGACACCGTGGTCGACACCTGGCTGCGGCTGGCGAAGAAGAAGGCCGGCTAAACCTCACGGCAGGCGCGGCAAGCCGACCCGTCGCGCTTGCCACAGCCCCGGCCAGCACGTAAAATCGCCGGCTCGCGCAGACCACGCGACAGCTTCCGGAGAGGTGGCAGAGTGGTCGAATGTACCTGACTCGAAATCAGGCGTACGTGTAAGCGTACCGTGGGTTCGAATCCCACCCTCTCCGCCAGTAATATCAAAGCCCTACACGATCCCAGCCATGCGCTGGGATTTGTGTTTCTGGGGGGTCGGGGTCACCTTGGGGTCACCGCGGCATCCGTAGTGGTGACCCACAAATGGGTGCCACCCATCGTCAACTCGCTGACCTGACCTCCGTACACCGGCACCGCGGACACGCCATCGGTTCTGCCAAGACTCGCTGGATCGTGGGTGTACCGTCAGTCCGCGATTTGATCGGGAAGATCATTAACGCTGGCATAAATGGCTGCTACGGACGAGCAGTGCACTGCGGGGCACAGCGAGGCATCACCGGGAAAAGAATGAAGCAATGGCGTACTGCTAGCTCAGCGTATGCGGCGCCCCTGGTCGCCCCGGCATCCCAACTCAGCCACTTCGTAGTGGTCACCGGATGAACCCGTCCATGCGTCCGTCGCTATTCCTGATAGGCCGGCCCGGGCAACACATCACAGGAATCCACCTGTCTGGGCCGGAAGTCGTCGCTGGTGGTGACCCAGTGATCGCCGAGCACCGATCGGTAGCAAACCGCTGCCGAAACATGCTCCCTGGCATCGTCCAGCGCTTTCCAGTGGTCAAGCATCGGCCCCTCGCCTGGCCTCTTCATCTGCAGAAAATAGGCAGACTCCCTGGCAGCCACGGCACGCCCGTTCATGCTGCCGGTGATCATGTTGGCTTTCATCGCAGTGACATCGCCAGCATCTTTGACACAGCAGTGGCGCAACAGGTCGGTAGTGGTCTTGATGGGCGTTCCTTGATAGCTCACGGTGAACTTCTCGATCAAGGCCGGGCCGACACCGGCATTGGTAAGCCCCAGTAGCGCCACCGCGTCGCCGCTGCTGCCGACGTTGCTGGATTCGTGCCGCAGGTAAGGCCACGAGTTGGCCATGACCAACTGCTTCATGGCGTGATGGTTCTCGATGGCGATGATCATCGAAACGACGGAGAGCACCAGCGCGCTCAAGGCCAGCATCAGATCGACCAGGCTGTGTCCTGATTTGTGCGAGTGCGCGTGTACCTCAGGTTCCAGTTCCATAACCAGGCCTTGTCTTCCCGTGGGCGTTGCCGGAGCATCGAATGCAACCGGTTGAAGCGCCCGATCATCGCGACCAACGGCAGGTGCGCGCAAGGGCCGGAAGTCCCATCAACCAGGCGGTCGAAATTGTTGAAATTATTGGCGGAGCCCGCTGAAGCAACTTCGCTGCTCTTAATGCATGAGCGACGCGGAGTCCGCTTTCCGCGCCTTTGCGTAACCTTTAGCCGCAACAGCACCGAGAGGATCAAGCGATGCGTATGGCCAACGTAGGGCAGGCGGTGTTTGCGGCGACCCTGATCGCCCTCGGCACCCTGCCCTGATCGAGGCTGGTTTCACCGTGATATGACAGCCGTTGTTGGGTCGCGTCCTCTTCACCAAATCAGAGGATGCAGCCCTTTTTGATTTGAGTCACTTCTGGCCGTCCGTCGAGACCGCGTCAGGCACCAAGCACCGCATGGATGCGATGAATGGCGCCGTCATCAACCAGGGGAACGCATAGCACACCGCCGATAATCGCCAATGCCTTGTCGTCCAGCGAGGCGCTGGCGATGCCGTGTTGGCAGCGGTGCGGATTGTCCACCCCGATCTCATAGCGGGTGACGAGGCCGTCGGAAGCACGGCGTTGGTAGCGCATCTCCAGGTACGGCCACGCAGCCGGCAGGCATGGCGACAATTGCAGCCGGCTGCCCTGCAGGTGGAAGCCGAGGATGGCTTCCACGCCGGCGCGATACAGCCAGCCAGCCGAACCGGTGTACCAGGTCCAGCCGCCGCAACCGATCCAGGGCTCGACCGAATAGACATCCGCACAGGCCACGTATGGTTCCGCGCGATAGCGTTCCAATGCTGCGGCGGTGTCTGCGTGACGGATGGGATTGAGCAGGTCGAACAGTTCGCCGGCATGGTTGCCCTGCCCCAGCCTGGCGAGGGCGAATACCGACCAGACGGCGCCGTGCGTGTACTGTCCGCCGTTTTCGCGGATACCTGGCGGATAACCCTTGATGTAGCCGGGGTTCTTGTCGGTATGGTCGAACGGGGGCGTAAGCAGCCGTGCGATGCCCGCGTCAGGCATCAGCAATTGTTGACGCACGGCCTGCATGGCGGTCTCGGTATGAGCGCGGTCGCTGGCGCCGGCGAGGACGCTCCACGATTGCGCGATGGTATCGATACGGCATTCCGCGCTCTGGTGCGAACCCAATGGGGTGCCTTCGTCATAGTACCCACGCCGGTACCAGGCGCCGTCCCAACCGGCATCGCCGTCCATGGCCCCGCGCAACGCGTCGGCATGCTGGCGCCAGTGTGTGGCGCGCTTGTCCTGGCCTCGCGACTCCGCCAGCGGCACGAACGCATCGATGGTGGCGATCAGGAACCAGGCCATCCAGGTGCTTTCGCCACGGCCCTGTGCGCCGACACTGTTCATGCCGTCGTTCCAGTCTCCGGTGCCGATCAGCGGCAAGCCGTGCGCACCGGTGGTCAGGCTTGAATCGATGGCGCGCGCAGCGTGTTCATACACGCTGGCGGAATCGCTGGAAGCTTGGGGCAGATAGAACGCGTCGGATGCACCTTGCGGGATCGGATCGCCCTTCAGGAAGGGCAGCGACTCGTCGAGCACGGCCGTGTCGCCGGTGACTTCCACGTAATGCGCAGCGACGAACGGCAACCATAGGCGGTCGTCGCTGATGCGGGTACGGATGCCCTTGCCGGTGGGCGGCAGCCACCAGTGCTGCACATCGCCTTCGGGAAACTGACGGCCGGCGGCGCGCAGCAGATGTTCGCGCGCGACGTCGGGCCGGCTTGTGCACAGTGCCATGATGTCCTGCAACTGGTCGCGAAAGCCGTACGCGCCGCTGGCCTGGTAGTACGCGGTGCGCGCCCACAGGCGACAGGCCAGCACCTGGTACGGCAGCCAGTCGTTGAGCAGGAGATCCATGGCGCGATCGGGTGTGCGCACCTGCACGACATCGAGCATGGCATCCCACTGCGCGCGCACTTCCGCCAGTGCGTAGTCGATGCCCGCCTCCCGATAGTGGCGCACCAGTGCGCGCGCGTCCTCGTGCGACGCGGCATCGCCAAGGATGAACAGTAGTTCGGCCTCTCCCTCCGGCTGCAGTTCCAGCACAGCCTGCAGCGCGCCACAGGGATCGAATCCCGCCCCCGTGTGGCCGGACAGCTCACCCTGCTCGAGCAATGCGGCCGGCCGCCCCACCGAGCCATAGAGGCCGAGGAACTCCAGCCGATCGCCAGTGCAGACGGCCGCCTTTTCGCCCAGGTCGACGAAGGCCACGCGCGTACCGAACTCCTCGCGCCAGCCATTGCACGCAAACAAGGCGCCGGAGGTGTCGCGTTCGGTCACGACAAAGGGCGCGCCGGCGACGCCGTTGGCACTCAAACCCCATTCCACATAGCCGGTGACCGACAGCCGACGTGACTGCGCCGAGCGGTTGCGAAGGCGCAGCCGCGAGAGCTTCACCGTGTCGTGCGTGGGTACGCATTGCAGCAGCTCAACCTCGACGTCGTGCGCAATATGCTCGAAGCGGCTCCAGCCCTTGCCATGCGTGACGCGGTAATGCGCCGAAGGCACGCGTATCGGCGCGGCGGTGACGCTCCACAGCAGGCCGCGATCTTCGTCGCGCAGGTAGAGCACTTCGTGCGGAGTGTCGGAGACGGGATCGTTCGGCCAGGGCGTCAAGGCGTTCTGCTGGCTGTTCTGCGACCACGCATAGCCGCCGCCTTCGGCCGAGACCAGGCAGCCGAATTGCGGGTTCGCCAGCACATTGATCCACGGCACCGGCGTGCAGCGTTCGCCGATCAGCTCGACCTGATAGCTGCGGCCGCCGTCCACGAAGCCGCCCAGACCATTGTCGAATTCGCGCGACTGCGTGGCCGCCTGCGTCGACGAGGGCGCAGGTGCCGGCGGAACATGTGCGCGCTGCGAGAGCGCACCAGCCACCTTCATCGTTCCACGCAGCGGTGCCGGCAACGGTGAGGTGCTATCCAGCTCGATGCACGCGACGGTGCGAAGGCCATCGCGCAATGCCGGTTGCAAGGTCTTGTCGTCCAGCGCGAAGCATTGCGCATGCGCGAGATCCTTCGACTTGAGCTGCTCGGTCTGGGCTTTCGTCATGGGCTGCAGCACGTCGTGCAAAGCACCGTCCGCGCAGTCCAGCAACACCATATCCACACCCAATTGCATGGCCTGCCAGTAGCGCTGGGCCTTAAGCAGTTCGCGCGCGCGTTCAAGTGCGGCCTTGGTCGTCAGTCGCAGCAGCACGATGGGACGGTCGCCGGAAATGCCAGCGCTCCACAGTGCCGGCGCGCCGCCCTGCCCGCGCGCCAGCACGTCCGTCGGCGCGCGCCAGGCGATGTCTGCATAGAGCATCGGACCGACCAGGGCATCGAAGCGCGCGGCCTGTTCTTCGTCGATCTCCAACGCGCGACGTCGCGACGCACTACGGGCCTCGGCGCTGCGGAGTGCCTGATCGGCGGCACCCGGGGTTTGCAAGGAGCGCAACAGCGACAACACGCCATCGCGACTGTCGGCCAGTGCGGTCCAGAAACACAGGCTGATGTGCTCACCAGGCGCCAGCTTCACGCGGCGACGCACGCTGAGCACCGGGTCGAGCATGCAGCCGGTGCGATTGGACAGCGTCGCGCCCGCGCGCATCGCAAGCGCATCGTGCAGCGTGTGACCGCGCCCAAGGAAGCGCATGCGGTCGCTTTCGTGTGCCTCGGCGCCCGGTGCCCCGTCTTCGAGGGTCATGGCATGCGCAGCCCACATGCGCGTCTCGTCCGGCGTGCGCGGACGACGGGTGACCAGCAACGCGCCGGCATCGGCCGCCCATTCCGTCTGCACGAACATCTTGGAAAACACCGGATGCGTGGCGTCTTCGTTGGCCGGTCCCAGCACCCATTCCGCATACGACGTGAGCGAAAGATCGCGCGACCGGTCACCGTGGTTGGTCACGGTGAGGTGACGCAGCTCCGCGTCCAAATCGCCATGCACGGCGACGTCCAGCACGCTTTCGAGCATGCCGTGACAGCGCATAAAACGTGCATGGGAAGCATGGAATTCCACGGCGAATTCCTGCGCCTCTCCACCCAGCGGTTGCGTTGCGGTGGACCAGGCCTCGCCGCTGTCCTCGTCGCGCAGCAGCACATAGCTGCCCCAGGGATCGCCAACGGGATCCCCGCGCCAGCGTGTGACCGCCTGCCCGTTCCACTGGCAACCGCCCGTGCCGGCAGCGCTCACGAAGCTGGCGAGACGGCCGTTGGAAAGCCACAAGACGGGATGCGCGACGCGGGAAGACGAGGCCATGATCGGTCGGTGATCCTTCGCACGGCCAAGCTCAGGCCGCGCATGCAGAAAGAACCCGAGCCTACGGCCCGCTCAGAAATGTGGCGTGAAAGCGATGGCTAGGCGTCCTCTACACATGCTCCATGCAATGGCTGCGGCATGCTGCAAGGCGGTTCACGTCTACTGGCCCTGCATGTCAGAAAAATATTCCGCCACGCCCGCCTCTGCCGCTGCCGGCCGGCCGTCCCTCGACGCGCTGGACGACGAGTCTCTGCTCGACCGCCTGCAGCGCGCAGCCTGCGACTATTTCACCCAGGCAGGCAATCCGCACAACGGCTTGATGGCGGACACCTCGCGCGAAGGCTCGCCGTCGAGCACCGCAGTGACGGGCTTCGCACTGTCGTGCTATCCGGTTGCGGTGGAACGCGGCTGGATGTCGCGCGCCGAAGCGCTCCAGCGCAGCCTGGCGGCGCTGCGCTTCTTTCGCGCCAGCGAGCAGAGCGATCGCCCGGATGCCACCGGCTACAAGGGTTTCTACTACCACTTCCTCGACATGCACACCGGCGGACGCACCTGGACATGCGAGCTTTCGATGATCGACACCGCCATGCTGATTGCCGGCATGCTGACCGCACGTGAATACTTCGATACGGATGCCGCGGCCGAACGCGACGTGCGCGAGCTGGCGGACGAGATATACCTGCGCGTGGACTGGCACTGGGCCCAGGACGGCAAGTCCACGATACGCCAGGGCTGGAAGCCGGAATGCGGCTTCCTGCACTACGGCTGGGATGGCTACAACGAGGCCATCGTGCTGTACGCGCTGGCGGCCGGTTCGCCCGCCCATGCCATCACCGACGAGTGTTACCGCGCGTGGACGCTCACCTACCAGTGGGAAAACCTGTACGGCCACGATTTCCTCTATGCCGGACCGCTGTTCGTGCACCACTACTCGCATGCGTGGATCGATTTCCGCGGCATCCGCGACCGCTTCATGCACGAGAAACGCTGCGACTATTTCGAAAACAGCCGCCGGGCAGCGCTGGTGCAGCGCGAATACGCCCGGCGCAATCCGAACGGATTCGCGGGTTACGGCGAATCGTGTTGGGGACTGTCGGCGTGCGACGGCCCCAGTGAGGGCCGGCTGGATGCCTGCGGCGAACCGCATCGCCTGTTCGGCTATTCGGCGCGCGGCGTTCCTTACGGCCCGGACGACGGCACCGTGTCGGCACCGGCCGTACTGGCCTCGCTGCCATTCGAACCGCAGCTGGCACTGCAGGGGCTGCGCCACATGCTGGCGCAGTACCCGGAGATGCTCAGCGGGGATCGCCTGGCTGCCAGCTTCAATCCCTCACTGGCCGACAGCCATGGCCGGCCCTGGGTGTCGGATGGGCACTACGGGCTGGACCAGGGCATCGTGGCGATGATGATAGAGAATCACCGCAGCGGCTTGCCTTGGCGCCTGATGCGCCGCAATCCCTGGCTGGTGCGCGGACTGCGGCGCGCGGGCTTCCGTGGCGGTTGGCTGGAGAATGTCGCGCCGGAAACGAGCCGATGACGACTGCAGCCCCTTCCCTTCCGCAGGACGAGGTCGAGCTCCGTCGCACCGGGCACCTGCATCCGACGCAGTGGCGCAATCCGGAACCTGCATCGCGCTATCACCTGGTGGTGATCGGCGCCGGCCCCGCCGGCGTAGCCGCTGCGCGGGCCGCCGCCGCGGCAGGTGCACGGGTGGCGCTGCTGGAGCGCGCACAGATCGGCGGGACCAGCCTCAACACCGGCTGCGTACCTTCAAAGGCACTGATCCGTACCGCACGCCTGTGCGCCGATCTGCGCGACGCGGCGCGCTATGGTGCCCGCGTGTCCGATGAAACGGCGCCGCCGGACTTCGGCCGCGCGATGGAACGCATGCAGCGCATCCGCGCCCGCCTCGCCGATGACGACAGTGCGCGGCGATTGGTGGCTTCGGGCATCGACTTTTTTTTTGGCGAGGCGCGCTTTGCCGGCACCGATTGCCTGCGTGTCGACGGCACGATGCTGCACTTCGCCAAGGCGCTGATCGCCACCGGCGCGCGTCCGAACATTCCCGCGATTCCCGGCCTGGTCGAAACGGGCTACCTCACCCACGAAAACATATTCGACCTCACCACGCTGCCGCCGCGCATGCTGGTGATCGGCGGCGGCCCGCTGGGCTGCGAGATGGCGCAGGCGTTCTGCCGACTGGGTGCGAAAGTCACCCTGGTGCAGGACCGCCCGTTGTTCCTGCCGCGCGAGGAACGCGACGCCGCGCAGTTGCTCTCCGATGCACTGGCCCGGGACGGCATCGCCATCCGCCTGAACAACCGGATCACCGCCGTGCGCGGCCAGGGGGAAACGCGGTTCGTCGAGATGGTCAGCGACAACTACCACAGCACCGTCGAGGTGGACGCGATCCTCACCGGCATCGGCCATGTCGCCAACGTGGACGGATTGGACCTGGAGCGTGCGGAAGTGGAATGCAATCGCGCCTCGGGCGTGCGGGTGGACGACTTCCTGCGCACCAGCAATCCGCGCATCTATGCCGCCGGCGACGTATGCATGGAACACAAATACGCGCATGCCGCGGCGGCCGCCGCGCGCCTGGCGGTGTCCAACGCGCTGTTCCGCGGAAGCGAACGCCTCAGCCGGCTGGTGATTCCGTGGTGCACCTTCACCGATCCCGAGATCGCCCACGTCGGCCTCTACGTGCGCGAGGCCAACCGTCGCGGCATTCCCGTGAAGACCTACACCGTACCCATGCACGAAATCGATCGCGCGGTGATAGACAGCGAACGGGAGGGCTTCGCGAAGATCCACGTGCAGGACCACACCGACCGCATCCTTGGCGCCACCGTGGTGGCCCGCAACGCGGGCGACATGATCAACGGCCTCACCTTGGCGATGGAGGCCGGCCTGGGCCTGCGCAGGCTTGAGCGCGTGATCCATGCCTACCCTACGCAGGCCGAAGTGATCCGCGCCGCCACCGACGCCTACCGTGCCTCGCGCCTCACCGAACGGGTGCGGGCGCGGTTGACCCGATGGCTGGACAAGACCTGAGTGGACCCGCGGACGGCTGCCGGATCGCCGGATATGCGCCGCTATCCCTTCAACGCCTCGTCCACGATGTGCTGCGCCTCGTCCAGGATGGACTTGAGGTGCGCCTCGTCGAGGAAGCTCTCGGCGTAAATCTTGTAGATCTCCTCGGTGCCGGAGGGGCGCGCGGCGAACCAGCCGCTGGCGGTAGCCACCTTGATGCCGCCAATCGGCGCGTTGTTGCCCGGCGCATGGTCGAGCACCTGCTCGATCTTCTCACCGGCCAGCGTATCGATCTTCACCTGTTTCGGCGTCAGTTGGGACAAGCGTTTCTTCTGCCCCGCATCGGCGACCGCTTCGACCCGGTCGGCGCAGGGCTCGCCCAGTGCGCGGGTGAGTTCCGCGTACAGCTCGCCGGGGTCGCGCCCGCTGCTCGCGGTGATTTCGGCGGAGAGCAGCGCGGGCACGAGGCCGTCCTTGTCGGTGGTCCACACGGTGCCGTCGCAGCGCAGGAACGAAGCGCCCGCGCTTTCCTCGCCGCCAAAGCCCAGTGAGCCGTCGAACAGACCCTCGGCAAACCATTTGAAGCCCACCGGCACCTCGTGCAGGCGACGATCCAGGCGCTTCGCCACGCGGTCGATCAACGCGGTACTGACTACCGTCTTGCCCACGCCGACATCGGCCTTCCAGCCGGGACGATGGCGGAACAGGTAATCCACCAGCACCGACAGGTAATGGTTGGGCGGCATCAGACCGCTGCTGCGCGTCACGATGCCGTGGCGGTCGTGGTCGGTGTCGCAGGCGAAGGCCACGTCGTAACGGTCCTTCAGTCCGATCAGGCGCTGCATCGCGTACGACGAGGAGGGGTCCATGCGGATCTTGCCGTCCCAGTCCACCGTCATGAAGGCGAACTGCGGGTCCACTTCTTCGCTGACCACGGCGAGGTCGATGCCATAACGATCGGCGATCGGCGCCCAGTAGTGCACACCCGCGCCGCCCAGCGGATCCACGCCCATGTGCACACCGGCGGCACGGATGGTTTCGAAGTCCACCACGTTGGCGAGGTCGGCCACGTAGGCGCCGAGGTAGTCGTGCTCCTGCGTCGTGGAGGCGCGGCGCGCCTGTGCGAACGGCACGCGTCGCACCTGCTTCAGGCCGCCCTCCATCAATTCATTGGCACGGTGCTGGACCCAGTCGGTGATGCCGGTATCGGCCGGACCGCCGTTGGGTGGGTTGTACTTGAAACCGCCATTGTCCGGAGGATTGTGCGAAGGCGTGATCACGATACCGTCCGCAAGGCCCGTGCTGCGCCCGCGGTTGTGCGCCAGGATGGCGTGCGATACCGCCGGCGTGGGCGTGAACTCGTCACCGGCGGAAGCGCGCACTTCCACCTCATGCGCTGCCAGTACTTCCAGCGCGCTCTCGAAGGCTGGGCGCGACAACGCGTGGGTGTCGCAACCGATGAACAGCGGGCCATCGATGCCCTTCTTCTTGCGGTATTCGCAGATCGCCTGGCTGATCGCCCAGATATGCCATTCGTTGAAGCTGCGCTCCAGCGAGCTGCCGCGATGGCCTGAGGTACCGAAGGCCACGCGCTGGTCCGCCACTGCCGGATCCGGGCGCAGACTGGCGTAGGCGGCGAGCAGCTTGGGCACGTCCACCAGGATCGAGGCGGGCGCCGGCTTGCCGGCGAGCGGACTGATGTCTGTGCTCATGTGGATTCCTGCTGGGTGGGAAGCGGTGCAGTCAGCGCCATCACGGCTCCATGCAGATCCGGCGATGCTGGCTGGGCGCCTGATGCCGACATGTCAATTGCCTTGTGTCCGCCGGACGGCGAGGAGGTCGGCAAGCATGGATGTGCCGGCGTAAAGATCAGGTATGCAAGCCGCACACAGGAGCGAACATCGCGTTCATCCACGGAACACCTCGGCGTGATGGTCGCGGCCGTCGTCCACCAACGCGATGTCGTTGCTGTCCTGCAATTGGCCGTCGAGTACGCAGCGTTCGGTTTCGCCGTCCCGCACACGGCGCACCACGATGTGGTAGTCGGTTTCGCGGAAGCGATAGTCCAGCGCGAACGTGTCCCAGCTTTGCGGCAGCAAGGGCAGCAGACGCAGGCGCTCGCCTTCCACGCGCAGGCCCAGCAGCGAATCCACGATCAGGCGGTACAGCCAGCCTGCCGAGCCGGTGTACCAACTCCAGCCCCCTCGTCCCACGTGCGGTGGTGCGCCGTACACGTCGGCGGTCACCACATAGGGTTCCACCTTGTAGGTGGCGATGGCATCGCCCTGGCCGTGGTTGACGGGGTTGATGAGGTTGAGCAACTCCCAGGCGCGCGCGCCGTCGCCCAGTTCGGCGAAGGCCATCGCCGCCCATACTGCGGCATGCGTGTACTGGCCGCCGTTCTCGCGCACGCCGGGCACGTAGCCCTTGATGTAGCCGGGGTCGAGCGCGGAAGTGTCGAACGGGGGATCAAGCAATTGCACCAGGCCGGCGTCGCGGCGCACCAGATGCGTATCCAGCGCATCCATCGCCTGACGCTGACGCAGGGGATCACCCGCGCCGGACAATACCGACCAGCTCTGCGCGATGGAGTCGATGCGGCATTCGAGATTGGCCGTCGAGCCCAGCGGCGTACCGTCGTCGAACCAGGCGCGGCGATACCAGCCGCCGTCCCATGCGCTGCGATCGAGGTTCTCGCGCAGTGTGGCGGCTTCGTCCACGCATCGCTGTGCGAAAGCCTCGTCGCCGTGCAGGCGCGCCAGCGGCACGAAGCGCTGCAGCACGTGATACAGGAAGAAGCCCAGCCATACGCTTTCGCCGCGGCCGCCTTCGCCCACCTTGTTCATGCCGTCGTTCCAGTCGCCGCTGCCCATCAGCGGCAGGCCGTGCGTACCGCGCGCGGCAGCACGGTTGATCGCACGCTTGCAATGCTCGTAGAGCGACTCCCGCAATTCCGAATGCGTGGGCAGGTCGTAGTAGGACTCTTCGCCCGGTCCCAGCAGCCGTCCCTCGATGTAGTTCGCCTGTTCGCCCAGCACGCCGGTGTCGGCGGTAACTTCCACATACCGGCTGGTGGCCAGTGGCAACCAGAGGAAATCGTCCGAGCAGCGCGTGCGTACGCCACGGTCCAGCGGCGGGTGCCACCAGTGTTGCACGTCGCCCTCGGGGAACTGATGCTCGGCGCACAGCAACAGATGCTGGCGCACCGCATAGGGCGAGGCGTGGACCATCGCCATCGCATCCTGCAACTGGTCGCGGAAACCGATCGCGCCGCCCGACTGGTAATAGCCGCTGCGCGCCAGGAAGCGGCAGGCGATGGTCTGGTACATCAGCCAGCCGTTGGCGAGCACGTCCACCGCCGGATCGGGCGTGCGCACCTGCACCTTGCCCAGCGTCCAGCGCCAATGCATGCGCACCGCCTCCAACGCGGCAGCGGCAGTGCCGCGATAGCGGAAGCGCTGTACCAGTTCGCTGGCCGCCTTGGCATCGGCGGCGACACCAAGGCGGAAGATCACCTCGTACTCGTCGTCATGGTCCAGCTCGAATGCCACCTGCACCGCGCCGCAGGGATCCATGCCGGCGCCGACCTGGCCGGAAAGTCTCGCGTTCGCCATGGCCGCCGGTCGGCGCAGGCTGCCGTTGCGGCCGAGGAATTCCGCCCGGTCGCCGCTGATGCTGCGCGCAGGGTGGTCGACGTCGATGAAGGCGACGCGGCCGACGAACTCCATGTTCCAGGCGTTGCGCGCCATCAGCGCGCCGGTGACGGGATCGGAACTGGTGATCACGTGCATTGCGGTCTTGTCGCGGAGGTCGCCGAGCACCCACTCCACGTAACCGGTGGCGCTGAACTTGCGCGTGCGGCCGCTGGTGTTTCGCACGCGCAGCACCGAGAACTTCACCGGCGCATCGAGTGCCACGTACACCCACAGCTCGCTGCGGATACCGTCCTGCTCGTGCTCGAACACGCTGTAGCCGAAGCCGTGACGGGTGCGGTAGGTGCCCCGTCCGCGGCATGGCAGCGGCGTGGGCGACCAGTACTCTCCGCTCTGCTCGTCGCGCAGGTAGATCGCCTCGCCGCCTGCGTCGGTGACCGGGTCGTTGCCCCAGGGAGTGAGCCGGAACTCGTGTGCGTTCTCGCTCCAGGTGTAGGCGCCGCCGCTTTCCGAAACAACCGTGCCGAACTGCGCGTTGGCCAGCACGTTCGCCCAGGGTGCGGGCGTGGCGCGGCCCGGCGCCAGCGTCACCACGTATTCGCTGCCGTCCGGCGCGAAGCCGCCGTAGGAGTTGCGCAACATCAACTCCTCGCTCGCCGGTGTTTGCGCCGGCGCGGACAAGGCACCCGAGGACTTTGCTTCGGTGGCGCGGAACGGCGCCGGTTGCGTCTGCACGTGATGGCGCCCGACCTGCTCTGCCAGGCCACCGCGGCTGTCGCTCAGTACCAGCCGTGCGGACGCCTGCATCAGCAACCGCTCCTCGCCGGACAGCTGCTGCGCGGAACGCACGAAGATGCCGCCCGGACGATCGATCAGATTCGCTTCCACACCCGAAGCAATCAGTCCCATGATCTGGTCGCGCAGCTGCTGGTGGTAGCCGGCGTGGTCTTCGTTCCAGATCACCAGGTCCACCGCCAGGCCTTTCAGGCGCCAATAGGCATGGGCCTGCACGAGCTGCCGCACCAGCTCGATGTGTGCAGGATCGGAGATATGCAGCAGCACGATAGGCAGATCGCCGGAAACCGCCTGCCCCCACAAACCGGACTGCCCGCGCCGGTTGGCGCGCAGGATGCCGGGATCGGCGCGCAGCGACGGATTGGCGTAGACGATGGAGGTGGCCATGTGCTCGTACAGCTGCGCGTCGGCAAGGCTGGCGTTGAGCTGGCGCAGCAGTACCTGGCTGTGCGTCCAGGCCAGGTCGAACACGCGATCGGCAAGGTGGCGGTCGCGGTATTTCTCGATCAGGCGCAGGCAGGCATCGCGGCTGTCGCCCATGCCGGTGACCAGGTCCACCCGCGCCGACTGTTCCGGCTCCAGCGTGATGCGGCAGCGGATCGCCACCACGGGATCGAGCACCGATCCCTCGCTGTCGCCGAGCTTGCGATGCGCCTCACCCGATGCGAGCGCACGCGGCGCGGCAAGAGTGCGGTTGCGGCCGATGAAGCGTGCGCGGTCGGTCTCGTAGGAGATCTCGTCGATGTCCGCGCCGTGCACTGCAAGCAAGTGGCACATCCACGGCACATGCTCGTCGGCCGAGCGCGGCCGGCGCGTGCAAACGATGGCCTGCAGTGCACGCACCAGTTCGGTCTGCACGAAAAGCTTGCTGAAGGCCGGATGCAGCGCATCGGCCATCGGCGGCGCCAGCACCACTTCGGCGTAGCTGGTGATCTCGATGGTGCGCCGCGTACGCGCGAAGTTGGTAACGCGCATGCGGCGAAGCTCGATGTCGTCCTCCGGCGAAACCACGATCTCGGTGTGCGTGTCGAAGTCGCGCTCGCGCACGCGGAACTCGGCGCGTGCGTCGGAGAAGATCGCCTCATGGAACCCGACGCGGCGCCGCACGGGTTGATGCGCCGCGGACCAGAACACGCCGCTCTCCACGTCGCGCAGATAACAGAACTGCCCCCAGTCGTCGCGGCTGATGTCCTCGTGCCAGCGTGTCACGGCCAGCTCGCGGCGACGGCTGTAGCCGCCGCCGGCGCTGCTCACCATGACGTGGTAGCGGCCATTCGAAAGCAGTTGCACGGCGGGCCGCGGGCGGTTCGGATCGGTGAACACGCGCAACCTCGTCTCCGCTCCCCGCGCCAGCGCTTCGGGCGCGGGTGCCGAGGTGGCATGACGGTATTCGGCCGCGCTGCGCGGCACGCGCTCCTGCAGCAGCAACAGGGTGGCCTGCAGGGCCGGATCGGCGACGAAGCGGCGCTGCATCGGCTGGCTGCACAGCAAGTGGTCCAGCGCCAACAGGCTCATGCCCTGGTGGTGCGCCATGTAGGAACGGAGCACCGTGGCGCGCTGTCCATGCGGCAACCGCGCGGGCGTGTAGTCAACGGCTTCGTGCAATCCATAACGGCCCTCCAGGCCCTCTTCCGCCAGCCGCTGCAGGTTGGCGCAGGCAGCCTTCGGCGCAACCATCAGCGCCAGCGCCGTGGCATAGGGCGCCACTACCAGTTCCTCGCCCAGGCCACGCTTCAGGCCCAAGCCAGGCACGCCGAAGGCGCGGTACTGGTAATTGAAATGGACGTCCATCGTGTTGTAGCCCGATTCCGATACGCCCCATGGCAGGCCTAGCTGGTGGCCGTACTCGATCTGCCGCGCCACCGCGGCGCGGCAGGTCTGGTCGAGCAAGGTGCTTTCGTAGCTGGGCATCACCAGCATCGGCATCAGGTACTCGAACATCGAGCCGGACCACGACAGCAGCACCGGCTCGCCACCGGTGACGGTGAGCAGGCGGCCGAGCGCAAACCAGCTTTCCTGCGAAAGCTGGCCCTGCGCGATGGCAACGAAGCTGGTGAGTCGTGCCTCGGAGGCGAGCAGGTCGTAAAAGCCCGAGTCCAGCCGGCGCTCGTCCACGTTGTAGCCGATCGACAGCAGCTCGCGCCGCGCGTCGTGCAGGAAGCCGTAGTCCATCATCGCCAACGCACCGCACTGTGCTGCCAGCCGCTCCATCGTCGCGAGCAGGTCCGAGGCACGATTGCGCGCCTCCTGCAACGGGATCGAGGCCTGCACCTCGTCGATCTGCGCCAGCTGGCGCAGCGTAGGCATGCCCAGGTCGCCCTCCCCGGCCGCCCAGTGGACGAAGGGGCGGAGGCAATCGCAACCGTCGTGGCATTGCACGCGCAGTGCCTGCAACCAGAAGTCGGCGTCTCCCTCCGGCTCGACATCCAGCGCGGCCGCGGCGGCCTCGGCAAGGTCGGTCAGGCGTTCCATGCAGGCGACGGCGGCTTTCACGTTGCCGAGCGGCTGGCCAAGCGCGGCTTCCAGCTCGCGGCGCAGGGCAGCCAGCGCGTCGGTGCGGCGGTCCTCCGCGACGAGTGCGCGCTCCAGCAGGTCGAGGGTGTCGGCCAGGCCTTCGAGCTGGCGGTGCTCGAACAGCGGCGCATCGGCCAGCTCCAGCAGGCCGATGCGCAGGGTAAGCAGGTGCCCGGCAAGGTTGCCGCTGTCCACGGTAGATACGTAGCGGGGCGGCAACGGTTGCAGCGACAGCGTGTCGTACCAGTTGTAGAAATGACCGCGATGGCGCGGCAGGTCCTGCAACGTGCGCAGCGTGCCACCCGTACGTTGCAGCAAGCGCTCGACGCTCAGGTAGCCCAGGTCCCACGCCGACAGATTCGCCAACAAGGCCAGGCCCATGTTGGTGGGCGAGGTACGGTGGGCGATCATCAGCTCCGGCTGCTCCTGCCGGTTGTCTGGCGGCAACCAGTTCTCCTGCGGACCCACATGGCTCTCGAAGAACGCCCAGGTCTTGCGCGCCAGTCGGCGCAGGAAACGGATATCGGTGGGCGTGGCGTCGAAATGTTGCGACGGCTGCGGCCGGCTGATCCGCCAGGCGATCGCGGGCGCCACCAGCCACAGCAGCAGGAACGGCGCGGCCACGCCAAGCGCGGCCGGCCGGGTCCACGCCAGGGTCGCGCCGACCAGCACGCCCAGCAACGGAGCGATCCACATCGCGCGCCACAGCACCGCGGGGTCGTCGCGCCCCGCACGCGCGGTCTGCCGCGAAGGTTTCCATTGCAGCAGGTTCCGGCGGCTGACGAAGAGTCGCCACAGGGTACGCAGCACCGCATCGAGGCTGTACAGCGCCTCGTGCGGCAGCCACACCAGGCCGAGTGCGGCGCGCGCCGCATGCTGCCCGACCTCGCGCATGGCGGCGCGCAGATGCTGGTCCAGCACCGCGTCGCGCGGCTTCTGGAACAGTTCCAACAACGAGGCCAGCAACAGCGGCACCAACACCACCATCAGCACGGCGAGGGTCCACGAGGGTTGCGTCGCACACGACAGCCATCCGAACAACAGCAAGACCATCAACGAGGGCGGTACCAGGCTGCGCCGCAGGTTGTCCAGGATCTTCCAGCGCGACAGCGCAGTGAGCGGATTGCGCCGCCAGCCGCCGCCGCGCGCCGGCGCCCATGGCAGCAACCAGGGCAGCAGTTGCCAGTCGCCGCGGATCCAGCGGTGCCGCCGCCTGGCGTCGTCGATGTAGCGCGCCGGATATTCCTCGTACAGCAGCAGGTCGCTGATCAACCCGCTGCGCGCGTAGCAGCCTTCCAGCAGGTCGTGGCTGAGGATGTGGTTGTCCGGGAAGCGGTCGCCGAGCACCTTCTCGAAGGCGTCCAGATCGTAGATGCCCTTGCCGATGAAGGATCCTTCGTCGAACAGGTCCTGGTACACGTCCGATACCGCGCGCGTGTATGGGTCGATGCCCGCGTCGCTGCCGAACAGCCGCGCATACGCCGAACGCATCGCGCTGGACAGGCTGATGCCCACGCGCGGCTGCAGGATGGCGTGGCCCGCGACGACACGCACGCATGTGGGGTCGAATACCAGGCTGTTGAGCGGATGCGCCATCGCACCCACGAAGCGGCGCGCGGACTCGCGCGGCAACTGGGTATCCGCATCCAGCGTGATCACATAGCGCACGTCCGCCAGCACATCGGCGCGGCCCATCACCAGGGCGAAGGCGTCGCGCGCGCCGCCGCGCAACCATGCATTGAGGTCGGACAGCTTGCCGCGCTTGCGCTCGCGTCCGCCCCAGGTGCGTTCTGAAGGATTCCACCGGCGCGGACGGTGAAACAGGAAGAAGCGATCTGCCTCGGCGTCGGCATAGGCTTCGTTCAAGGCCTCGATGCGTTCGCGCATCAGGTTCAGCAGTGCTTCGTCCTGCGGCTGACTTTCGGCGGCGGCATCGGCGAAGTCAGTGAGCAGGGCGAAGTGCAGGTAGCGGTCCCGGTTCGCCAGGTAGCGCACCAGCAGGCCTTCGGCAAGTTCGTCGACGTCGTCCGCATCCGTCAGCATGGCGGGCACCGCCACCAGGGTGCGCTTGTCGGACGGCAGGCCTTCGTCATAGTCCATCCGCGGCAGGACCCGCGGATCGGTGATTACCGTCGCCAGCCAGTTCACCAGGCTGATGGCCAGCTGGCTGCTTACCAGGACTACCGGAATTGCCAGCAACAGCCAGGGCCAGCGGCGGGCGGTGTCGAGCGGCAGGTTCTGTACCAGCGGCCACGCCAGCAGCACGGTGAGCAGCACGATCAAGCCCAGGTAGAGCGTCACCGGCCGGCGCCCGTGAAACACCAGCCGACGCCAAAACCGCGCGGGTGTCGCGCGCGCTTCCACACGCGCTTCCAGTGCCTCCACTCCGCCGTCCACCAGGTAGAAGCCGACGTGGCCGCGCGCCTCAGCCCGTTCGCCACCGCCACCTTCACGCGCCAACGCCACTGCGGCCTGGGCTACCGCCTGCTCGGACAGCGTGCAATGCCGCGCCAGAGTCTCCACCGCGCGGCGGTATTGGTCGCGCGTGGCGAAGTCCATGTCCGCGTAGACACCCGTCGGGTCTTCGCGCAGCGCGCGCTCCACCAGGCTGGTGCTCTCGACGAAGCCGCGCCAGTCCATCGCCGAGAGCGTGCGCAGGCTGCCGATGCTGTTGCCGATGGAAACCTGGTCGGCCGCCTGCTGTTGCGCTTCCATCCGCACCATGTGTTCGATGCTTTGTCCGGACTCCGTCAGGCGCTGTTCCACCCAGGTCAGCGGCAGCACCAGCGCAGGACTCTGGCCCTGCAATCGGCGCGCCAGCTCGGCCACGAAGGAGCTGACCATCGGTGGATTCGAGCGTGCCATGTCGGCCACCGCCAGCACGACGCTCTTGGGATCGCGCTCCGCCACCTCGCTCATGCGATTGGCCCAGTGCGCGGCGCGGCGACGATCGCCCCAGTCGATCATCACCCGTGCGGCCACGCGGCGCAGGTTCTCTATCAGCGCCAGCCGCAGCATGATCGGGATGGCCCACAGCTCGCCGAGCGTAAGCGGAGCCACGGTCTGGTACGAGGTGACGAAACGGCGCAGGCTTTCGACATCCACGTGGCCATCGCCGTGCGCAATGGTTTCCTGGGCGATTTCATATACCCGGGGCAAACCCGCACATGGCCCGTTCAACAATACCGGCAGCTCGCGGCTGTAACCCTTGGGAAGGTGACGCTGTGCCGTGCGGATCTGTTCCTCGACCAGGTAATAGTTGTCCAGCAACCACTCTGCCGCGGGGGTGATGCGACGGCCGTCGCGCATGGTTTGCGTGAGCAGGTCGCTGGCCTCTGCCAGCAGCCGTTGATTGCTGGACAGGCGCGCCAACAATGCGTCGGTCCGCGTCTGCGCACTCGTGCGGTGACGACTGGCCAGTTCGGCGCCGTGCTGATCCATCCGATCGGCGCTGAACAGCTCGTCACGCAACGCCGATTCCGGCTCGTCCTGCTGCTGCCGGCGACGGCGCAGACGTATACGCAGACGGCGGAGAAAGGGAATGGATAGCAGGCCGTTTTTCAAAAGCGGGCGTCCTTTGGCAGGAGCGTGAGGGGATGCCGCATCGCACGGATGCGCTTCGACCGCACGAGGCGGCCATGGATTCGACCCTGTCCCTCTTTAGATAACGGGCTGCGCGAAAGCGCCGCGTGAAGGCCTCCGTGATCCTGCGTTCACATCGCGCGCGACGGGCCGATGCGGCGCGCACCCGTCAACTGCCTGTTCTACGCTGCGCCACACCGTGCCTTCGCAAACTCGCGTACGCTTTTTGCTTTTACAGAGATTCTTTGCACCGCCTACCGACATCCGTCATGCTCCCCGCAACAGCCCTACCCAACCTCTCATGATCGAATTCGGACACGGCACCCACGTCGGCTTGCGCCGCACGCGCAACGAAGACACCTATTACGCCGACGCCACGCTCGGCCTGTTCCTGGTGGCCGATGGCATGGGTGGCCATCTGCACGGCGAGGTAGCCTCGGCGCTGGTGCGCGACAACGTGGTCGAGTTGGTCAGCCGTGGACATGGCCTGGCCGAGGCCATCCATGGCGCCAACGAATACCTGATGGCGCAACTGCTCAACCAAGGCAACAGCCTGCCCATGGGAAGCACCATCGCTGCCTTGCGCCTGGTGGACGACGGCTACGAGGCGGCCTGGGTGGGCGACAGCCGCATCTACACCTTGGGTCGCGAGTTGCGCCAGATCAGTCACGATCATTCGCTGGTGCAAGCACTGGTCGAAGCGGGCAAGCTGGACCCGGCGCACACCGCGCGACACCCGAACCGCAACGTGCTGACGCAGGCCTTGGGTGTAACCGCCGCGGCGCAATTGCACGTGGGCATGGCGCACGGCCGCCTCGCACCCGGCATGGGTTTCCTGCTGTGCAGCGACGGATTGACCGAGGACCTCGATGTAGCGTCAATCGCCCGCACCGTGGCGCGCACCGATCTCGCCGCGCAGGAGTGCGTGGATCAGCTGCTGCTGAATGCACTGGATCGCGGCGGCAAGGACAACATCACCGCGATCCTTGTGCGCTCAAGCTGAGCCGGCTTCCGCAAGGGCTGCGGGGGCTTCCAATTTGCGCCAAACGCTGGCGCCGCCTGCGCTCTTGTCCAGTGCATCGAGCCGATGCTCATGCATGGCGACCTCTTCGGCGCTCGCGCGCAACACGCGCGGACGCCCGCGAAGAACCAGGGGTGCCGCAACCATCGCGGCGGTCGACGATTCCTGCGGCTGCTCGAAAGCAAGATCCATGGCGACCTGGCCCGACGTCATCGCAAGATAGACGTCGGCCAGCAACTGTGCGTCGATCAGGCCGCCGTGCAGGTCGCGCCGCGAGTTGTCCACACCGAGGCGTTTGCACAAGGCATCCAGGCTGTTGCGCTGGCCAGGATAGCGTTCGCGCGCCATGGCCAGCGTGTCGAGCACGCTGCAACGATCGCCGATGCTGCCGAAACTGTCGCCCAGTCGCGCCAGCTCGGCATTGAGGAAGCCCACGTCGAAGCTGGCGTTGTGGATGATGAGTTCGGCGCCGTCGATGAAGGCGAGGAAATCGTCCACCTTGTCGGCAAAGAGCGGCTTGTCCACGAGGAAGTCATCGCGGATGCCGGTGACCTGGCTGGCGCCTTCGTCCATCGCGCGTTGCGGATTGAGGTAGGTTTGCCAGTGCCGGCCGGTGAGGCGACGGCCCAGCATTTCCACGCAGGCGATCTCGACCAGCCGGTGCCCCTGGCGCACCTCGAGGCCGGTGGTTTCCGTATCCAGCACCACCTGCCTCATGCGTGGCTCCTGCGTTGTTCGGCCTGCTCGCGCGCTGCCTGATCCACGCGCTCGTTCTCGACATGGCCGTTGTGGCCCTTCACCCACTGCCAGCGCACACGGTGATTGCCGGTGGCGGCGGAGAGGCGCTCCCACAAATCCTGGTTCTTCACCGGCTTCTTGTCCGACGTGCGCCAGCCGTTCGCGCGCCATTTCGGCAGCCACTGCTCGATACCCTGCATCACGTAGCGCGAGTCGGTGGTGAGCAACACGGCACAGGGCCGGGTCAATGCTTCCAGTGCACCGATGGCAGCCATCAGCTCCATGCGGTTGTTGGTGGTGTCTGCCTCGCCGCCGGCCAGCAGGCGTTCGTGCCCCTTGGCACGCAGCAGCGCCGCCCAGCCGCCCGGGCCCGGGTTGCCGAGGCAGGCGCCATCGGTAAAGGCTTGTACTTCTTCAGTCACACGGTTTTCCACAATCAAGAGACGGAATGTCGCCGCGTACCTGGCGACAGGCGCGCATTCACCGGCGCATGCGCGGGCAACGGCCGCAGCTTCAGAGGGGTGGCGATGCGCCGCTGCTTGCGCGCCAGCATCAGGTATGCACCACCCCAGCGGCTGTCGTCGCCGACCGCCTGGGTGCCGGGCCGGTACGCGCCCAGGCGGCGCAGGCTCTCGACTTCCAATCCGTCGCGTTGCAGATACTGGCGCAGGCGCCACGGCCATTGCAGCGATTGCCGCTGTCCGCGCGCGTGCCAGCGGAACCACGGTGCCCAGCCGCCCAGCGGATGCACGGCTGTCACCAGCAAGATGCCGCCAGGTGCGAGTACGCGACAGGCCTCAGCCAGCAGCGCGGCGGTTTGCGGCGCGGGTTCCAGCGCATGCTGCAACCAGACAAGATCAAAGGCTTCATCGATGAAAGGCAACGGATCGTCGGCGTGGCTGCGCAAGTCGCCACGATAGCCGTCGCGTGCGAGCCACAGGCGTGTCCATGCCATGTCCGGCAGCGGGGGCACGGCATCGTCGTCGGCCACGCCAATGCGCAGCGCACGCCGCCCCGTCTCGCGCCGCAACAGCGGCGCCATGCTGCGCCACTGCCCGCTGCGCAACCGCCGCAGGGGCGCACTGGCCTGGATATCGTCGTCGTGTTGAAGCGGCATGCATTCGATCCGACGCACGGTCGTCGCTGGAATCCAGTCGGCAGTGTAACGTTTGGAGGCGCCGCTCGTGTCGCGTTCCCGCGGACCCGATGCATATCGCTTAACTGCCCACGCCCCTTAACGACAAGCTAACGAGTTGCCGCAACAGGCTGTTTATAGTCGGAAGCTTCACGCACGCCGGGACGGCTGCGTCTGCACGTTCGACCAACGCAGCGGAGCATGCCGTGCACCTCGTACCGTTACCGGCACTGGCCGACAACTACATCTGGCTGCTGCACGACGACGCAGGCAACGCCATCGTCGTCGATCCCGGCGATGACGCACCGGTGGAGCAGGCACTGGCCTCACGGGGGCTGCGGCTGCGCGCGATACTGTTGACGCACCACCATGCTGATCACATCGGCGGTGCGGCCGCGCTGCGCCAACGACATGGCGCCTCCGTGTACGCGCCCGAGGATGCGCACATCGAGGCAGCCACCGTGCGCGTGCGCGACGGCGAGAGCATCGCCCTTTCGGAGCCGCGAGCCAACTACAAGGTAATCGCCGTTCCGGGCCATACGCTGAGTCACGTGGCCTACTACGGCGAAGGCGTGCTGCTGGCCGGCGACACCCTTTTCAGCATGGGCTGCGGCCGGCTGTTCGAAGGTACGCCTGCGCAGATGCTGGCGTCGCTGGATCGTCTTGCCGCGTTGCCGGCCGCCACCCTGCTCTGTTGCGGGCACGAATACACGGCGGCCAATGGCCGCTTCGCCCACGAAATCGAACCCGGCAATGCCGCGCTGTCGGCACGCCGGCAGGAGGTGGCCGCGCTTCGCGCCCGGCAGCACCCCAGCCTGCCCGTGACCATGGCCAGCGAGTTGGCGACCAACCCGTTCCTGCGCATCGACGAACCAGCCGTGATTGCCTGGTGCGAACGGCAGGTCGGCCGAGCCGAGGATCGCATTGCACGCTTCGCCTCCGTCCGCGCAGCCAAGGATGTGTTCCGCGCATGAACGTACACCTTCATCCCAAACGGCTATTGCCGCTGATAATCTCGGCCCTGCTCACCGCATGCGCCACCGCGCCGGCACCGCGCCCCTCGACGACGACACCCGCCGTCCAACCGGTAACCGCGCCCGCTCCTGCTGCTGCGGCGACGTCCGCTGCGACGGCCACGCAAGCGCCGTCAGACGACGACAACGTCTGGAATCGGTTGCGCAACAGCTTCCAGATGGCCGATTGCGATGAAGACCCCGCAGTGCTGTCCTGGGCGAAGCGCTACACGAGCAACCCGCAGCGCTTCGAGCAGCAAGTACAGGACGCGTTGCCCAAGCTGATCTACGTGCAGCAGGTGGCGTCGGAACACGGTGTGGCCGGCGAGTTCGCCTTCCTGCCGTGGATCGAGAGCGGCTATCGGCCGATTCCCGGCCATAACGGTCGCCCCGCCGGCATGTGGCAGATCATGCCGGCCACCGCAGCCGCGATGGGTCTGCGTGTGAACGGACGCTACGACGGGCGCCTGGATGTGCAATCCACCGCAGACGCGGTGATGAAGCTGCTGAGCCGCTATTACGACGAATTCCGCGACTGGCGCGTCGCCGACTACGCCTACAACGCCGGCGAGTACAAGGCGCGCCAGCTGGTGCAGGGCCACGGTCTTCCGCCGGCGGCACCAGCGATACCGCGCTGGCCGGTGCACAACATCACCCGTGAGCACCTCACCAAGTTGCTGGCCATGGCCTGCGTGGTGCGCCAACCCGGGCGCTTCAATGTCAGCCTGCCCGTACTGGCGCCCAGCCAGCACCTCGTCAAGGTGCAACTGCCGCATTCGATGCCGCTGGCGCGTGCTGCCGACAAGGCCGGCATGCCGTTGGACACATTGAAGGACCTCAATGCCGCCTTCCGCAACGACATCGCGGATGCCAGCGTGGCCTCCTACTTGATGATGCCGGCAAACCACGCGCAGCAGTTCCACGATGCGCTGCTTGCCCAGGCCATGAACGCCGGTGATTCGACCGATGGCGGCTTCGCGAACAGCTTCGCCGCCGCCGAGAGCGGCCCCGCGTCGTCGCCCAATGCGACGGGTTCGAGACCGGCCACGCACCCCGTCACGCACCGGGTCGCGCAAGGCGAAACCCTGTGGCAGCTCGCGCACCACTATTCGGTAAGCGTGGGTGATTTGCAGCAATGGAACCATCTGCAAGGGCAGGCCATTCGTCCCGGCGAGGTACTCATGGTCAGCTCGCCGCAATAACCATGATCAACACCACGCTGTGGCGACGCATGCAAAGAAGGCGGCCATTGGCCGCCTTCTTTGCATGATACAGGGGCGCCTCGGCTTACATCCGGTCCTTGGCGATCTTGATCTCGGTGCCAGCGCGCAGCGCCTTGATCAACTCTTCGGTTGCCACGGCACCGTAGGCCTGAGTCATCTGCTGGCGCAGCGCGTTGCGCTGGTCGGATGGCATCTTGGAAAGATCCGCCCCCTGCACCTTGTCCACCGCCAGCAGTGCATAGCTGCCGTCCTGCATGTCCACCGCGGCGTACTGCGGCTTGCCGTCCGCCGGGTGTGGCAGCAGGAAGGCCTGATCACGCAGTGTCGCGGGCACGTCGGGCTGGATGCGCACCACGTCGGCCACGCTCTTCACGTTGGCGTTGTCGGAAGCGGCCACTGCCGCCAGCGTCTCGCCCTTGCGCAGGCGCGCCAGCAGCGCGTCAGCCTGTTGCTTCGCGGCGGCAGTGATGCGCTGGTCGAGGATGGTCTTGCTGATCGCGTCGTGCACTTCGGCCAGCGGTCTGGCTGCAGCAGCCACGTGCTGCGCCACGCGGACCACCACCGCGTCGTCATTGCCCAGCTCGATCAGGTTGGAGTTGTTGCCCTGTGCCAACACGTCGTTGCCGAACGCCGCCTTGATGACTTTGGGATCGGCTGCAACGCCCTGGCCGCCCTGGCGCGAGAACAGCGCCGTGGTCTTGATCGGCAGGCCAAGCGCTTGCGCGGCCGGTTCCAGCGAGGACGGGTTCTGATAGGTGTTGTCCGACAATTTTCCGGCCACTTCGTTGTATTTGCGGTCCTTGTCGCCGCTGGTCGCCTCGGCCAGCAGTTGGTCGCGGACTTCGGCGAACGACTTGGCATCGCCGCTGCGGATGTCGCGCAGCCAGAGGATGTCGTAACCGTCTGGCGTCAGCACCGGCTTGGAGATCTCGCCCTTCTTCAGCGCGAACATCGCGCTGTCGAAAACGGCGTTGGTCACGCCCTTCTGCAGCCAGCCCAGATCACCACCCTGGCGTTTCGAACCGAGGTCGTCCGAGTCCTGCACAGCGACCTTGGCGAAATTGTCCGGGGTGAGACCGGTGGCGATCTTCTCGGCCTTGGCCAGCGCGGCCTTCTGTTGGTCGGGCGTGGCGTTGGCGGGCACGTTGACGAGGATGTGCGACACCTCGCGCTGTTCGGGCAACACGAAGCGCTGCTTCTCGTTCTCGTACCGCTTCATCAGGTCGGCGTCGCTGGGCGGCGCATCCGGCTTGAGCTCGGAACCCTTCACCTCGATGTACTGCAGCGATACCTGCTCGGGATTCATGTAATCCGCGAGGTGCGCCTTGTAGTAGTCCGCGATCTGCGCATCGGTGACGCTGGCGTCGGCAGGCTGCGGCTTGGGCAGCACGGCGTAGCTGATGTCACGGCGCTGCATGCGCAGGTCGAGGTAATGGTTGATTTCCTCGTCGGTGACGATGGTGCTGGCGTTGACTGCGTTCGGCAAGGCCTGCGTGGCCAGCGAAGCACGCACGTCGTCCTGGAACATGTCGGGCGTTTTGCGCTGTTCGGCCAGCACGGTACGGTACATATTGGGGTCGAACTGGCCATTGACCTGGAACGCGGGAATGCCGGCGATGTAGTCACGCACGGCCTGGTCCGGCACGCGCACGCCCCAGTCCTCGTTCGCCTTCAACAGCAGTTGCTGGTCGATCATGCCGTCCAGCACCTTCAGCTTCATGTCCGGCTTTTCGAACGCGTCCGCGTCGAACCTGTCGCCCTGCTCTGCGCTCATCTGCTGGCGCAGCTCGTTCATGCGGCCCTGGAAATCCTGCTGGCTGATCTCGTGCTTGCCGACCTTCGCCACGTAGGTGTCGGCGCGGGACATGATGTAGCCCTCGATGCCGAAGAACGACATCGCGAAGGTGGCCAGGCCGAGAAGGACAGCGGCGGGCCATCCGTGCATCTTGTTGCGAATTGCCTGCAGCATTGCCTACCTTCCTGCGAGTGTTGTGCGGCGCACTCGGCGCGCGTTGCCTGAACCATTCAACACGACGGCTTCCCCAGCGACGTCGTCAAACAACAAGGGCGCCGCTGGGGCGCCCTTGCAAACCGTGGCGGAGCGGACGGGACTCGAACCCGCGACCTCCGGCGTGACAGGCCAGCATTCTAACCGACTGAACTACCGCTCCACAGATTTCTGGTGGGTGCTGTAGGGATCGAACCTACGACCATCGCCTTGTAAGGGCGGCGCTCTACCGCTGAGCTAAGCACCCGAAACCGAGCATCAGCCGCTCAGTTTAGGGCGTCCTTGAGCGTCTTGCCAGCCTTGAAGGCGGGAACCTTCGAAGCCTTGATCTTGATCGTCTCGTTGGTGCGCGGGTTGCGACCGGTGCGGGCGGCGCGCTTGCGCACGGTGAAGGTGCCAAAACCCACCACCGACACGTCCTCGCCCTTCTTCAGCGACTTCTGCACGACTTCGACAAACGCGTCGAACGCACGACCGGCATCGGCCTTGGTCAGTTCGGCCTTGTCGGCGATGGCATTGATCAGATCGGTTTTATTCATTGAAAACTCCCTAGTGCGTTTTGCGGCAGGCTCGCCCCGTGGCATGGGCGCGCGCAACCGCCATGGATGGTTGGTAGCCGCTGGGCGTCGTGACGCAACCCCGCATCGCGGACGCATGCAGCAGGCGCCGGGATCACGGTCCCGCCTTTATACCAGCGCCTCGCCAAGCACCGCAATACAAGCTGCAGCAAGGTTTCCGGGCGATACATGGAGGTCGCTGAAACTTTTGCATCCCGCAAAACACCTGCGGCACTTGCGGATTCTCCGGAGGCGTGAATGAACAAGGCGCCGCAGGTCGATTGACGACCCGGCGGCGCCTTGCCTGCGTGTGATTTCAATGCGGGCGGATATGCGACTCAGCCTCCTCGGCTTCCGGCTTTTCCTCGTGTGCCGTGTGCGATTCCGGTTTCGCTTCGTTCGGCTGCAGCGCGCGCTCCAATGCGATGTCCAGCACTTCGTCGATCCAGCGCACCGGGTGGATTTCCAACGACGAGGTGACATTGGCCGGCATGTCGGCCAAGTCCTTCTTGTTGTCCTCCGGGATGATCACCGTGGTGATGCCTCCGCGATGCGCCGCCAGCAGCTTCTCCTTTAGGCCACCGATGGGCAGTACGCGGCCGCGCAGGGTGATCTCGCCGGTCATCGCCACTTCCGAGCGCACCGGCACCTTGGTCAGCGCGGACACCAACGCGGTGCACATGCCGATGCCGGCACTGGGGCCATCCTTCGGCGTGGCGCCCTCGGGCACGTGCACGTGGATATCGAATTTCTGGTGGAAATCGGCGTCGATGCCCAATCGATCCACGCGCGCGCGCACCACCGACAACGCGGCCTGGATGGATTCCTTCATCACGTCTCCAAGCTGACCGGTATGCACCAGATGCCCCTTGCCCGGCACCACCGACGCCTCGATGCTAAGCAACTCGCCGCCCACCTGGGTCCAGGCCAGGCCGGTGACCAGGCCAACCTCGTTCTGCAGCTCCTTGCGGCCGAAGTCGAAGCGGCGCACGCCGAGGTAGTGGTCGAGGTTGGACGAATCCACGACCACGGCCCCCGCGGCCTTTGTCTTGCCCTTGGCTGCCTTGGCCGCCGCCACCGGCTTCGTCTTGCCCTTGGCCTTGCGCACTTCGCCTAACGTGAGCTCCTTCACCACCTTGCGGCAGATCTTGGATATCTCGCGCTCGAGATTGCGCACGCCGGACTCGCGCGTGTAGTAGCGCACGATGTCGCGCACGGCCTCCTCGGCGACGCTCAATTCCTCCGGCCTCAGGCCATTCGCCTTGAGCTGCTTCGGAAGCAAATACTTCTGCGCGATGTTGAGCTTCTCGTCCTCGGTGTAACCCGGAATACGGATCACTTCCATGCGATCGAGCAGAGGCCCGGGAATGTTCAACGAATTCGCGGTGGCGACCCACATCACTTCGGAAAGGTCGAGGTCGACCTCCAGATAGTGATCATTGAAGGCATGGTTCTGTTCGGGATCGAGTACTTCCAGCAATGCCGAGGACGGGTCGCCGCGGAAGTCCATCGACATCTTGTCGATCTCATCCAGCACGAACAGCGGGTTCTTGCTGCCGGTCTTGTTGAGGTTCTGCACGATGCGACCCGGCATCGATCCGATGTAGGTGCGCCGATGGCCGCGGATCTCCGCCTCGTCCCGCACTCCGCCCAGCGACATCCGGACGAATTTGCGGTTGGTAGCCTTGGCGATGGATTGACCGAGCGAGGTTTTGCCCACGCCGGGCGGTCCGACCAGGCACAGGATCGGCCCCTTCATCGTCGATACGCGATGCTGCACGGCGAGGTATTCGAGGATGCGCTCCTTGACCTTCTCCAGGCCGAAGTGGTCAGCGTCCAGCACTTCCTGCGCCAGCGCCAGATCCTTGCGCACCTTGCTGCGCTTCTTCCACGGCACGCCGATCAGCCAATCCAGGTAGTTGCGCACCACCGTGGCCTCGGCCGACATCGGCGACATCTGGCGCAGCTTGCCGAATTCCTGCCGCGCCTTGGCCAGCACCGGCTTGGGCATGCCGGCGTTCTCGATTTTCTTCTGCAGTTCCTCGATCTCGTTCGGGCCCTCTTCGCCCTCACCCAGCTCCTTCTGGATCGCCTTCATCTGCTCGTTGAGGTAGTACTCGCGCTGACTCTTCTCCATTTGCGACTTCACGCGACCGCGAATGCGCTTTTCCACCTGCTGCAGGTCCATTTCGCCGTCGACGAGGCCGATAAGCAATTCCAGCCGCTCCCCCACGTCGGCCGTTTCCAGCACCTTCTGCTTGTCAGCCATGCGCACGGACAAGTGCGCCGCGATCGAGTCGGCCACACGCGAGGGGTCCTCGATGCCGGACAGGCTGGCCAGGACTTCCGGCGGAAGCTTGCGGCTCTGCTTCACCAGTTGCTCGAACAGCGACACCAGGGTGCGCGACACCACGTCCAGTTCGCGGTCCTTGCTGCCATAGACCGGCTCGATAACGCGCGAACCGGCCACCAGCATGCCGCCGTCCTCGCGGCAGTCTTCGATGGAAACGCGCGACTGGCCCTCGACCAGCACCTTCACCGTGCCATCGGGCAGTTTGAGCAGCTGCAACACGCCGGCCAAGGTGCCGATCTGATGCAAATCGTCCACCGCCGGGTCGTCGATATCCGGGCTCTTCTGCGCCACCAGCAGGATCTTCCGCTCGCCCTCCATGGCACGCTCCAGCGCACGCATCGACTTGTCCCGCCCAACGAACAACGGGATGACCATATGCGGATAGACCACCACATCGCGCAGTGGCAATACGGGCAGCGCATCGAGTATGGCGCGCTTGGGGGCGTTCTTGGCCATCGGGTTTTCTCACGGCAATACGGTGGGGCGAGCCCGACACTGCGCCGGGCCGCATGACACGTCAAGTGGTGGCAAAACGGGAATTACTCAAGCGCGGCCTACCTAGGCGAACGTCCATGTTTCACGAGATTCGAGCGGACCGCCACCTGTCCCTGCACTCTTCAAAACAAAACGGCTCCGACGCGGACGCCGGAGCCGTGTTTGCATAGCCTGCGACGATCAGGCGGCGTCGCCGCCCTCGCCTGCCGCACGCTGCTGCAGGTTGCCCCGGTAGATCAGGTAGGGCTCGGCCTGACCTTCGATCACCGCGTCGTCCACCACCACCTTGCTGACGTGCTCCAGCGACGGCAGCTCATACATGGTGTCGAGCAGCACCTGTTCGAGGATGGTGCGCAAGCCGCGTGCGCCAGTCTTGCGCTTGAGCGCCTTCTTGGCGATCGCCTGCAGGGCCTCGGGGCGGAACTCCAGCTCCACCTCTTCCATCTCGAACAGCTTCTTGAATTGCTTGGTGACGGCGTTCTTCGGCTCGGTCAGGATCTTCACCAGCGCCGGCTCATCCAGCTCCTCCAGCGTGGCGATCACCGGCAGGCGACCGACGAATTCGGGGATCAGGCCGAAGCGCACCAGGTCCGCCGGCTCCACGTCGGCCAGCACCTTGCCCAGGTTCTGCGTGCGCTCCTTGCTGCGCACTTCGGCGCCGAAACCGATGCCGGTGCTTTCGGAACGCTGCTGTATCACTTTTTCCAAGCCGGCGAACGCGCCGCCGCAGATGAACAGGATGTTCTTGGTGTCCACCTGCAGGAATTCCTGCTGCGGATGCTTGCGTCCACCCTGCGGTGGCACCGAGGCCAGCGTGCCCTCGATCAGCTTGAGCAGTGCCTGCTGCACGCCTTCGCCGGAAACGTCGCGGGTGATTGACGGGTTCTCGCTCTTGCGCGAAATCTTGTCGATCTCGTCGATGTAGACGATGCCCGACTGCGCCTTCTCGACGTCGTAGTCGCACTTCTGCAGCAGCTTCTGGATGATGTTCTCGACGTCCTCGCCCACGTAGCCGGCTTCGGTCAGCGTGGTGGCGTCGGCGATGGTGAACGGCACGTTGAGCAGGCGCGCCAGCGTCTCGGCAAGCAGCGTCTTGCCTGAGCCGGTGGGGCCGATCAGCAGGATGTTGGACTTGCCCAGCTCGACGTCGTCGCCCTTCTGGCGCGACTCCATCCGCTTGTAGTGGTTGTATACCGCCACCGCCAGCGCCTTCTTGGCGCGAGCCTGGCCCACCACGTACTGATCCAGCGACTCGCGGATTTCCTTCGGCTTGGGCAGCTGAGTGCGACCGGAGGCCGCCTTTTCTTCCAGCTCTTCGCGGATGATGTCGTTGCAAAGCTCAACGCACTCGTCGCAGATGAACACGGACGGACCCGCGATCAGCTTGCGCACCTCATGCTGGCTCTTTCCGCAGAAAGAGCAGTAGAGAATCTTGCCGCTGTCACCGGAACGCCCCTGTCGGTCGTCGCTCATATTCGATCCCGCTGGTAAAACCGTGGTTAATTCAATTACGGCCCGAGAATAGCACAGGGCTCCGCACCGGCTGGCGGACGCGAAGCCCCTTGGTCGATACCGCGATGAGTGGGGCCATGGACGGCCACCCACTTGACCTTGCGATCAGGATGATCGCAAGGTCAATATCAGGCCGATTTGACCGAATCGACGGCACGGCGGTCGAGCACCGCATCGATCAGGCCGTATTCGCGGGCCGCCTCGGCGCTCATGAAGCGGTCGCGCTCCATGTCCCGCTCGATCTTCTCCAGCGGCTGGCCGGTGTGCTGCACATAGATGTCATTGAGGCGCCGACGCAGATAGAGGATTTCCTGCGCCTGGATCTCGATGTCGGTGGCCTGGCCACGGGCGCCCCCCGAGGGCTGATGGATCATCACGCGCGAATTCGGCAGCGAGAAACGCTTGCCCTTGGCGCCGGCCATGAGCAGCAAGGAAGCCGCGCTGCATGCCTGGCCAATGCACATGGTGCTGACGTCGGGCTTGATGTACTGCATGGTGTCGTAGATCGCCAGACCCGCCGTGACCGCACCGCCCGGGCTGTTGATGTACAGGTGGATGTCCTTGTCCGGATTTTCCGATTCGAGGAACAGCATCTGCGCGACCAGCAGGTTCGCCACCTGGTCGTTCACTTCGCCGACCAGGAAGATCACGCGCTCCTTCAGCAGGCGCGAATAGATGTCGTAGGAACGCTCGCCGCGGGCGGTCTGCTCGACGACCATCGGCACCAAGTTGAGGTTCTGGATCGGTTCCATGGTCTGTGCGCTCTCTGATTGATGTGCCTGAAGGGAGTATGCCATCGGGCCCGGCGTGCGCCAGACCCGATGGACGGATGCCTGTATCAGGCGCCCGCGGGGCGCATCACTTCGTCGAAGCTCAGGTCTTGCACGGTGGTGTTGGCATGCTCCGCCACCCACTCGGCCACCTGGTCTTCCATCACGCGGTTCTGCAACCCAGACATCAACTGGGGGTCGCCGTTGTAGAGTTCAATGACCTTTTCCGGCTCTTCGTAGGTCGAGGCGATCGCGGCGAGCTGCTCCGCCACACGCGTGCGATCGATCTTCAGCTCCTGCTTGCGGGCGATCTCGCCCATCAGCAGGCCCGCGATCACGCGTTTGCGCGCCATCGGCAGGGCTGCTTCGACCAACTGCGGCGGCGGCTGCTGGCCACGCGGCACGCTGCCCGCGGCCATCGCACGGGCCTCGGACTGCACCAGCATGTTCGGCACGTCCAGCGAACCATGCTTGTCGGACAGCTTTTCGGCCACCTCGGACTTCAGGCGGCCCATCAGCGCCGCCTTCAGCTCGCGCTCGAGGTTCGCCCGCACTTCCTTGCGGAAGTGTTCCAGGTCGCCATCGGCGATGCCAAACAACTTGGCGAACTCGGCGTCGATCTCCGGCAGCTTCGGCTCCTGCACCTTGACGACCTTGAAGCTGACCTTGGCAGTCTTGCCGGCCAAGTTCTCGTTGCGGAAATCCGCCGGAAATTCGATGTCGGCCTCGTAGCTGTCATCGGCCTTGTGACCCGTCAGCGCCGAGTCCAGCGCCTTGAACAGATTACCCGAGCCCAGCACGCTGCCAGCACGCTCCAGGCCTTCCGCCGGGAAGCGGTAGTCGCCAACCTGCGCGGCGTACTCGAACATCACGAAATCGCCCTCGACCGAAGCACGCTCGACCAGTTCGAAGCTGCGGCGCTGCTGGCGCAGCGTTTCCAGCATCTTCTCGATGTCGGCGTCGCTCACCGCGGCCTGCGGACGCTTGATCTCCAGCGCGGAGACGTCGATCGACGGAAACTCCGGCATCACCTCGAAGGTGGCGGTGTAGGCAATTTCGCCGTTTTCCGGCTTGCCGGTGGTGTCGATGGCGGGGTTGGCGATCGGCTGCAGCTTCTCCTGCGTCACCGCCTCGCGCAGCGTGCTGCCGATCAGGTCGGACAACACTTCGCCACGCACCTGTTCTCCGAAGCGCTGCTTGATGACGGCCACCGGCACCTTGCCCGGGCGGAAACCCTTCAGTCGCACCGTGCGACCCAGCTCCGCGATGCGCGCACCCACCTGCGTCTCGTAGCGCTCGGCGGGAAACTTCACAGTGAGCTTGCGCTCGAGCGTGCCGATGCTTTCAACCGAAACCTGCATGTCGTCTCCTGAAACCTGATTGTTGTGACACCCGACCGGGCGCCATGGCGGCAACCGTAAGCTGCGCCGAGAACCATCACTGTTGGTGCGAAAGGCGGGACTCGAACCCGCACGGGGGTTACCCGCCAGAACCTAAATCTGGTGCGTCTACCAGTTCCGCCACTTTCGCTTGTCGTGCCCGGCTTTCATGGCAGAACCCCACCCGCCCAGCCAGTACCTAAGTCGATGATTACCCTGCGCTAAAGCGGTTCATTGTACGGGCGCGCCAAGCCGCAGCACAAGCACGCAACGCATGTCGCCAGCCGCATCCGCAAAGCGAAACGCCGACCACGAGGGTCGGCGTTCCGGTGTTGGTGGGCCGTGTAAGATTCGAACTTACGACCAATTGATTAAGAGTCAACTGCTCTACCAACTGAGCTAACGGCCCTGAAACCTGAATTTTGGGGTGAACGATGGGACTCGAACCCACGACGACCGGAATCACAATCCGGGACTCTACCAGCTGAGCTACGTCCACCATGAAATCATTTAGTGGTGCGCCCGACAGGACTCGAACCTGCAACCGTCGGCTTAGAAGGCCGATGCTCTATCCGGTTGAGCTACAGGCGCGGACGCCATTTGCAGAACAGGCAGTGGTCGGGGCAGAGGGATTCGAACCCCCGACTTTTGCGTCCCAAACGCAACGCTCTACCAGACTGAGCTATACCCCGAACGAGCCCGCGACAGCCTTCATCAACGGAGCCTCGGAACACCACGGTTGATCGTACCAAGCATCAAACCGCAAGCATCGCCCAGGACACCATGCCCACCATCCCGCGGCATCGGCAAACAGCCTGTTCCGCGGCGCATGACGAAGCGCGGATGCTTCGACTTGCAGTACAAAATGGCGCGCCCGGAGAGATTCGAACTCCCGACCACCTAGTTCGTAGCCAGGTACTCTATCCAACTGAGCTACGGGCGCGCACTGAACTTATCGTTTCGTCGACCGGTTTCACTGGCCGCCGAAGCGAGGAGCGGAATTATTCAGGGTCACGCATCGAAGGTCAACACTTTTCGTGAATTTTTTTCACGTTCGCAATCCGTGCTCTGCCCTGTTCCATTCCGGCTGCGCGTCGAAACTCGCCGGGCAGGATTACCAGGCCGCTCCACAAACGACAAAGGGAGCCGTCGTGGCGGCTCCCTTTGGTCGATTCGGCACCCACTTCCGTCTGGACGTCCAGACGGCCAATTCAGACGTCCAGGCCGGAGCGGTTCTGTGTCGCCGGATCGCCCACCTTGCCCACCGTGGAGTCACCGCTCTTGGGCGGCGGAGGCGGCGGCGTGGAACCACCGCCGGCATTGCGGTTCCAGTCCGCAGGCGGCCCCGGCTGCCGTCCGGCCATGATGTCGTCAATCTGGCGCGCGTCGATGGTCTCGTACTGCAGCAGCGCCTCTGCCATTGCGTGCAGCTTTTCGATGTTGTCGGTCAACAGCTGGGTGCTGCGCGCATAGGCGCGATCCAGGATGCCGCGCACCACCCCGTCGATCTTGCTGGCGGTTTCGTTGGAAATGCTCTTGTGCTGAGTCACCGAACGGCCGAGGAACACTTCGTCCTCGTCCTCGCCATAGGTGATCGGGCCAAGCTCGTCGGACAGGCCCCATTTGGTGGCCATGTTGCGCGCCATCTTGGTGGCACGCTCGATGTCGTTTGAGGCACCTGTAGTCACCTTGTCGGTGCCAAAGATCAGCTCTTCCGCCACGCGTCCACCGTACAGCGAACACAACTGCGATTCGATCGCCACCCGGTTCATGCTGTAGCGATCGCCTTCCGGCAGATACATGGTGACGCCCAGCGCACGGCCGCGCGGGATGATGGTGACCTTGTAGACCGGATCGTGCTCCGGCACCAGGCGGCCGACGATGGCATGGCCGGCCTCGTGGTAGGCGGTGAGTTTCTTTTCGTCCTCGCTCATCGCCATCGAGCGGCGCTCGGTGCCCATCAGGATCTTGTCGCGCGCCTTGTCCAGGTGAGCCATGCGCACTTCGCGCGCGTTCTCGCGTGCGGCGAACAGCGCCGCCTCGTTGACCAGGTTGGCGAGGTCGGCCCCGGAGAAACCCGGTGTGCCACGCGCGATGGTCATGGCGTCGACGTCGGCGGCGACCGGCACCTTGCGCAGGTGCACCTTGAGGATCTGCTCGCGCCCCTTCACGTCTGGCAGGCCCACCACCACCTGACGGTCGAAACGACCCGGGCGCAGCAGCGCGGGATCGAGCACGTCGGGACGATTGGTAGCCGCGATCACGATGATGCCTTCGGTGCCTTCGAAGCCGTCCATCTCGACCAGCAACTGGTTGAGGGTCTGTTCGCGCTCGTCGTGGCCACCGCCGAGGCCGGCGCCACGATGGCGGCCGACCGCGTCGATTTCATCGATGAAGATGATGCAGGGCGCATGCTTCTTGGCCTGCTCGAACATGTCGCGCACGCGGCTGGCGCCCACGCCCACGAACATTTCCACGAAGTCCGAACCGGAGATCGAGAAGAACGGCACCTTGGCCTCGCCCGCGATGGCCTTGGCCAGCAAGGTCTTGCCGGTGCCGGGCGGGCCAACCATCAGCACGCCGCGCGGAATCTTGCCTCCCAGTTTCTGGAACTTGGACGGGTCGCGCAGGAATTCGACGAGTTCGCCCACCTCCTCCTTGGCCTCGTCGCAACCGGCCACGTCACTGAAGTTGACCTTGACCTGGTCCTCGCCCTGCAGTTTGGCGCGCGAACGGCCGAAACTCATCGCACCGCGCCCGCCGCCGCCGGACTGCATCTGGCGCATGAACCAGATGAGTACACCGGCGAACACCAGGATCGGCAACCAGCTTACGAACAAGCCGATCAGCGAAAAGCTCTCGGCAGGATCCTGACGGACTTCCACGCCCTTGTCCTGCATCTGTTTCACCACCGCATTGGTGGAGAAACCCAGCATCGGGGCCACGGTTCGGTAGCTGGTGCCGTCCTTCAGCTTGCCGCTGATGCTGGCCGGCTGGTCGGCGCTGATCACGGCGCTGGAAACGTTGCCGTTGTCCACACTCTGTGCAAAGGCGCTGTAGGCCATGTTGGACGACCCGCCACCGTGCGGGTTGAAGCTCTGGAATACGGTGAACAACACCACCGCGATGATCACCCAGAGCAACACTTGTTTCGCTGTTTCGTTCATGCGCCGTTCCCGCCCGGATGCGCCGCGGCGGCCTTGCGGCCGGTCGCCAGCGCGTACACCTCGCGCGAACGCGCGCGTGAGGCCTTTGGTTTACGCATCGTCACGCGCGAGAAGTCCGCGCGCAAGCTGCGCAGGTAATCGTCGAAGCCCGCGCCCTGGAACAGCTTGATCAGGAACGCACCTCCCGGCTTAAGCCACTGCCGGGAAAAATCCAGCGCCAGTTCGGCCAGCGCCATTGCCCGGATCTGGTCGGCCAACGCCACTCCACTCATATTGGGGGCCATGTCGGACAGCACAAGATCCAGCTTCTGCCCTTCCAGCCGCGCCTCCAGCGCCTGCACCACGGTTTCCTCGCGGAAATCGCCCTGCAGGAAATCCACGCCGGCGATGCTCTGCATCGGCAGGATATCCAGCGCGAACACCTTGCCGCTGTCGCCCAACCGTTGCCGCACCAGTTGCGACCATCCGCCCGGCGCAGCGCCCAGATCCACCACGGCCATGCCCGGCTTGAGCAGGCGGTCGCGGTCGATCAGCTCCTCCAGTTTGTAGACGGCGCGCGAGCGCACGCCCTCAGCCTGCGCCTTCTTCACGTAGACGTCATTGAAATGTTCACGCAGCCAGCCGGCGCTGCTCTTGCTGCGGCTCATGGGACAACATCGCTACAGGGGTATGGTCGCGCATGATACCCTTTGCCGCCCAATCCCCGCGAATCGAAGCCACCGCATGGCCCTCTCTCCGTCGCAGATCCGTTACCTGCGCAGCCTTTCCCATGGCCTGAACCCGGTCATCCTGCTCGGCAACAAGGGCGCCAGCGAAGCCGTGGTCAAGGAACTGGGCTCGGCGCTGGAGATCCACGAACTGGTCAAGGTGAAGCTCTCCGGTGGTGACAAGGACGAGCGACAAGCGCAACTCGACGTCCTGCTGACCGGCACCGGCGCCGAAGCCGTGCAGCAGATCGGCCACGTCGCCGTGCTGTTCCGTCGCAATGCCGACGAGCCGAAGATCGCCCTGCCCCGCTGATGGATCTCTCGCTCGACCGGCCCGATGGGTACCTGTTCGTACGCCGCGTCGGCGAGAGCGGCATCACTCTGATCGACCGCGAGCTCACTGACAGCTTCTTGCTGGCACCCGACCAAGCGGTCGAACACTGGCCGGTACACGAAATCGGCAGCCTGGGGGCCGAGCACGTCGAAACCCTGCTCGCCCTGCAACCGGAGCTGGTACTGCTGGGCACCGGTTCGCGCCAGGCATTTCCACCGGCTGCCTTCATGGCTGGCTTCCTGCGCAAGGGTATCGGCCTCGAGGCGATGGACAACGCTGCGGCCGCACGCACCTACAACCTGTTGGCCGGCGAAGGACGGCGTGTCGTCGCCGCGTTCATTCTTGGCGCTCATTCCTGAGCGCAAAGACCAGACGGGCGGCTGTCCGGGGCCGCGCTATTCAGGAAGAACTCACTTCGCTGGCAGGTAACTCATCGGATCGACCGGGTTGCCGTCCTTGCGGATCTGGAACCCCAGCTCCACGCGCGAGGCGCCGCTGGAACCCATCAGGGCGATCTCCTGGCCGGCGCTGACGCGCTGGCCTTCCGTAACCAGACGCTTGCTGTTGTGCCCATAGGCGGACAGCAGGCTGTCGTTGTGCTTGATGATGACCAGCTCGCCATAGCCGACCAGGCCATTGCCGCTGTACACCACCACGCCATCGGCCGCCGCTCGCACCGGGTCGCCGGCATTGCCGGCGATCTCGACACCCGGCACCGCGTCGCCAGGCGTGAAGCGTTTGAGGATCTGTCCGTCGGCCGGCCAGCGCCAGGTCACGCCGCCCGCCGCGTGGGAATTGCCGGTCGCTACCACGGGCGTCGGGGCCGGAGCCGGCGGTGGCACAGGCTTGGGGCCACCCGCGACGGGCACCACGGTACTCGCCGGTACGGCAGGCACGGTAATTGACGCAGCGGTCGTTGCCGTGGGTGCCTGCGCATGCGGCGGCGCTACCGCGCTCGCGGCATTCGATACCGACGCTTCCGCCGGCACATTCTCGAAGACCGGCGCGGCCGGAGCAGGCGGCGCAGCTGGTGTGGATGCAGGGTTCGCCTTGGCTACGGCAGTCGCCGCCTGCGAGGGCGGTGCGCTGCCGCCGTTTGGCGGCGACAGGCGCAGCTTCTGCCCCGGCCAGATCGTGTAGGGCACGGCGATGCCGTTCCACTTCGCCAAGTCGCGATAGTCCACGCTGTTGCGGAAGGCGATCGAATACATGGTGTCGCCCTTGACCACCACATAGCTGCCACCGGGAATCGGCGTGCGCGCCACGGCATGTGCAGGCGCAACGGGCGCGCCGTAGTGCTGCTGGCCCGGAGCCGGCTCCACCACCACAGTACTGCAGGCCGACAGCAGCAGCGATACAACGAAGAGCGGCAATAAAGAACGGTATCGATTCATGCGCGCCAGCATAGCGAAGCACCCCTGTACTTTCATGCGACCCGCCGCCGTCAATGCCGCCAGATCCACCACGCCAGCAATGCTCCCAGCAACACCAGCACGGCCCAGCCGATCCATTCGATGTATTTGTGCAGCAGGTGCTCGGCGCGCTCGCCGAACAGCCGTATCAACAACGCCAGCAACCACACGCGCTTGCCGCGCCCCAGCGCCACGCAAGCAAGGAAGGGCAGCACCGGCACGCCGACGATACCCGCTGCCCAGGTCACGAACTTCATCGGTACCACCGGCTGCAAGGCTGCCAGCATCAGCACGCCATAGAGCCCCCAGCGATGCTCGGCCATCTGTGTGCGCAGGCTCTGCACACCCAGCTCGATGGGCGCCAGCAGATGCAGCGTGCCAAGCAGCGGCTTCAACGCCTCGAACGCCCAATGCCCCAGCGTGTAACCGACCAACGCACCGAGCAGCGAGAAGGCCAGGCTGATGTTCGCGTAGAAGAACGCCCTGTGCCGCTTTCCCAGCATCATCGGCGCCAGCATCACCTCCGGCATGATCGGGAAGATGAAGGCTTCGACGAAGCTGAGTCCGCACAGGTAACGAACGGCGTGGGGATGGCGCGCCCACGTCAGCGCGCGGGCGTAGAGTCTGCCGAACAAACGCATCAGCCGATGCCCCCGAGCAATGGCACGAAGCTGACCGCCCCGAGTTCTTCCTGCACGAAATCGCCCTCTCCGTCGCCGCGCAGGCGAATCAGTACCTGATTGCTGGGCGACCCTACGGGCGCCACCAGCACGCCGCTGGGACTGAGCTGCTCCAGAATGCGGCTGGGAATGCTGTCGCCTGCCGCGGTGAGGATCACCGCGTCGAACGGCGCCTCGTCAGCCCAGCCGAGCTTGCCATCGTCGTGGCGCGAACGGATGTTGCCGATGCCGAGCTGACGGAAGCGCCGCCGCGCCTGGCGCAGCAGTTCCTCGATGCGCTCCACCGTGTAGACCTGCTCGACCAGCGCCGCCAACACCACGGCCTGGTAGCCGGAGCCCGTGCCGATTTCCAGCACGCGGCCGGGCTTTTCCTTGCGCTCGTCGAAGTGCTCCAGCAACGCTTCGGTCATCCGCGCCACGACCCAGGGCTGGGAAATGGTCTGGCCGTGGCCGATCGGCAACGCGGTGTTCTCGTAGGCGCGCGAATGCAGCGCCTGGTCGATGAAATGGTGGCGCGGCAGGTTCCGGATCACGTCGATCACCCGTGCATCGCGGACTCCGCTTTCCTTGAGCTGCGCGGCGAGCCGGTCGCGCGCGCGCTGCGAGGTCATGCCCTCGCCTTTCAATACCGATGGTGGCAGCGTGTGCATGCTCATCGCTCAAGCCGCCTTGTGGCCGGGCGCGGCCTGGTCTTTGCCCAGCGATTGCACCCAACTGCTCACCTTTTCCAGTGCCTGGTAGCGGGTGAGATCGACATGGATGGGAGTGACCGAAACATGGCCGCGACGGACGGCGTCGAAGTCCGTGCCAGGGCCGGCGTCATCGATTTCGCCCGCCGGGCCGATCCACCAGATCGGGCGACCGCGCGGGTCGGTCTGCGCGATGCATGGCGCCGCACGATGGCGACGCCCCAGCCGCGTGACCTCGAAGCCGCGGATTTCCGGCCAGGGCCGATCCGGCACGTTGACGTTGAGGATGGTGTCGGCCGGCAGCGGATCGACCAGCAGGCGGCGCATCAGCAACAGCACAGCCGTCGCCGCGGAGTCGTAATGCTCGCCGCGATGATCCTCGCTGACCAGCGACACCGCGATGGCCGGCAAGCCGAGGAAGCGCCCTTCCATCGCCGCCGAGACCGTGCCGGAATAGATCACGTCGTCGCCAAGATTGGCCGAGTTGTTGATACCGGATACCACGATGTCGGGTTCGTGGTCGAGCAGGCCGGACAATGCGAGATGCACGCAGTCGGTGGGCGTGCCCGCGACGCGGTAACGGCCATCCTCCATGCGCAATACGCGCAGCGGCGCGTCCAGGGTCAGCGAATTGCTGGCGCCGGAACGGTCGCGATCGGGCGCCACCACCGTCACCTCGCCCACCTCGCGCAAACGCGCGGCAAGCACATGAATGCCCCGCGCATCCACGCCATCGTCGTTGCTGACAAGAACTCGCATGCTGATCCGTGTTGAGTCGACCGCAGCGCATCGCCAAGAGGCAAGCGCACCCCGCAATCGCCCGAGTTTACCGGAGCGACACCGCGGTTTCACGGATCGACGGCATGCATTGCGCCCGAGCCGTTGCTTGCTAGCATCGGGGCATGCAACGCCGGCCGCCTGCGATCAGCGAAGACGATGCCCGCCTGTTCCGCGAGGCGGTCGGCGAAGTGCGCCACATCGACACGCAAGCCGCACCGCCGTCCGCACCGAAGCCCTCGCCGCAGCCGCGCATGCTAGAAGCCGACGAAGCCGCCGTGCCGGGCGAATTGCTGGAGATGGCCTTCGACCCGGCCACGCTCGAGGTAGGCGAGGAACTCAACTATCTGCGCGACGGCTATCCGCCGAAGCTGTTGCGCCAGTTGAAGCGCGGCCAGTACAGCGTGCAGGACGAAGTCGACCTGCATCAGATGAACGCCGCCGCGGCGCAGGCCAGCATCGCCGTCTTCCTCGCCGAAGCGAAACGGCACGGCCTGCGCTGCGTGCGCATCATCCACGGCAAGGGTCTGCGCTCGAAAGCCGCCGGCCCGGTATTGAAGACGCTCACCGATCGCCTGCTGCGGCGGCGGGACGACGTGATCGCGTTCGCTTCGGCAAGGCCGGCGCAAGGCGGCACCGGGGCGGTGGTTGTGCTACTCCAAGGTTGACGCGAGGCCTTATTTCCGCGTACCGGGCTTGGCTTTTTCGTAGTTCGATTGCAAAGCCAGCCATTCCGGCTTGGCGGTGGTGCGATTGCCCAGCCAGTAAGTGACCGTGCATCCCGTGCGCTTTTGCAATTCGTCTATGAGCAGCCACTCGCACGGAAAGGAACTGCCGATTCGTCGCCGCACACCGGATCTGAGCACCAACACCAGGTGTGCTTCACGACTATCCGATCTGCGCTCAAGTTCGAGCACATCCGTATAGGCAACAACTTGTCCGCATCGCCAACCAAAGCGGATGTCGTTTTGTTCCAAACGAAGGCCAAAAAAGGAGCGGATCCAGACGAACACCGATCCGGCAAGGCCAATCAGAGCCATGGGCCAAGTCACACCGCCACGCCCATGATGAAAAGTTGCCATGGAGATGACACTACTGAGCAGGCCAAGCGCCAGAAAAAGCACCACCCGATATCTGGGCGATTTCAGCTCGCCCGTCGTCTTGAACAACTCGGCGTTCTCGCGCTCGGATAGTGAACTCCTCCATCCAAGGAACGCGACTGCCAACATCCCCATCGATATCAGCGCAATCAACGCGTCATTCGCCACCGCGACCTCCTGTCTACGCAGACGCTGCAACTTCGCGTGCCACCACCGTCGCATACGCGCCCGCCGGCAACTCGAAAGACAATTCCAGTGCATCGTCGGCCAGCCAGCGCCAGCGCAAGTCTTTAGGCAACAGGCGAAGCGGCCTGCGTTCCTGATCCATGCGCGCAGCGGCGATGCCTCGCGCAAGATCATCGTGCGTTGCGGCGACTTCGCGTTCCAACTCGCCCGCCTCGCCTGCCGTGGGTGGTTCGCCCTGCCCCCACAACGGACCGGAAGGATGGATGTCTCCCTTGGCCAGGCGCTGCGCCAGGACATCGTTGTACGGCTCCGGCCCGAACCAGGAACGCGAGCCGGCCAGCGACCAGATTTCACCATCCAGTTGCGCATCCCATGTGCCGCGCTCGACGCGGACCGCCAACACGTCGTTGAAGATCTGCGAGCGCGCGGCGGAGAGCAGGAAGCCGCGCTTGTCGCGATCCACCCTGCGTCCCGCGAACATCGCGCGCGCCTGCTCCAGGTTGCCGCCCTCGCGGCCGAAGCGCTGTTCGCCGAAGTAGTTGGGCACGCCGCGTGCCGCGATCGCGGCCAGCACCTGTTCCGCGCGTTCACGCTCGCCTTGCGCCTCACGCAGCACCAGCACGAAGCGGTTGCCGCGCAAGGCACCGCGCTTGAGCTTGCGGCCGTGACGAGTGGCGGCCAGCACTTTCACGTTCTCGTGCGGGAAGGCCGACCAGTCGGGATCGGGTTTGCCGGCGAGTTGCACGGTGAAGGCCTGGCGCGTCACCGCGTGCCGGTCCTTCAGGCCGGCGTAGCCCACGGCCAGCGGCGGCACGCCGGCGAATTTCGCCAGCTCCCTTGCCAGCCAGTCGGTGTTGGCACCGCGCTTCTCCACCCACAGCAAGGCGTGCTCGCCGTTGCCGTCGGCGTCGTAGCCCAGGATTTCCTCGACGACGAAGTCTTCAGGGGTGCAGCGCAGGCGCGCTGCCAGTGGAGGCGCGGTGCCGTGGGCGAATGGAAGCTCTTGAGTCGTCATGGCGTGACAGGTATCCGGGTGTTCACTCCCTCATACGATACGGCCACACCGTGCCATATCTGGAAACTGAGGATCGAAGTACTCGTGCTTCAGTGCCTTTCAAGCAATACGCTGGCTTGTGCGGCGATGCCTTCGCCGCGGCCGGTGAAACCGAGTTTTTCGGTGGTGGTGGCCTTGATGCTGACCTGGCCGAGCTGGCAGTCGAGATCGGCGGCAAGGTTTTCACGCATGGCCTGCGCGTGCGGGCCGATCTTTGGGGATTCACAGATCACGGTGATATCGGCGTTGCCCAGCGCATAGCCATGTTGTGCCGCCAGCATGGCGGCATGGCGCAGGAACTGGCGGCTGTCGGCATTGCGCCAGCGTTCGTCCGAGGGGGGGAAGTGCTTGCCGATGTCGCCCAGCGCCAGCGCGCCGAAGATGGCGTCGCACAGCGCGTGGATCACCACGTCGCCGTCGGAGTGCGCGAGCAGGCCGTGCGCGTGAGGGATGCGCACGCCGCCCAGGGTGACGTGGTCGCCCTCGCCGAAGGCGTGCACGTCGAAGCCGTTGCCGATGCGCATGCTCATGCCGTCCTCGCCAGCAGGAATTCGGCGAGCGCGAGGTCCGCCGCCGTGGTGACCTTGATGTTGTCCTCGGCGCCTTCGACCAGCAGCGGCCGGAAGCCGGCCAGTTCCATCGCCATCGCTTCGTCGCTGACCGCACGGCCATGGTTCGATACCGCGCCCAACGCAGCAACGAGTTCGCCGCGGCGGAACATCTGCGGCGTGAATGCACGCCAACGCTGGTCGCGCGGCTCCGTGGCGAGGCTGCAGTCGCCTTCACCGGCACGCTTGAGCGTGTCGCGCAACGGCGCGCCAAGCAGACCCCCATCGGTTTCGGAAGCGCGCTCGATCAGTTGCGTGATGTCCTTCGCACGCACGCAGGGGCGTGCGGCGTCATGTACCAGCACGAAGTCGGCATTCTCCACTTCGGAAGGCAACGCGTTGAGGCCGGCCAGCACCGAATCGCTGCGCTCGGCGCCACCGATGGCGACGCGCACCGGTTTGCCATGCAGTGTTTCGATGCCGGGCCAGAGTTCGTCCCGCGCGCCGAGCACCACCAGCAGGCCGGCGATGCGCGGATGCGCCGCCAGCCGCTCCAGCGTATGCGCGATCAGCGGCTTGCCGGCCAGCGGCAGGTATTGCTTGGGACAATCCGCACCCATGCGCATGCCGCGACCTGCGGCTGGCACCACGCACCACAGGGCCTCGCTCATTTGACGACGCCGCCCGCGGCGGCGCCTGCCGGGCGGGCTGGTGGCGGCAAGGGCAAGCTGCTGCTCGCGCCCGCCGGCTGGCTGTCCACCTGATAGAACACCTCGCCGGGCTTGATGAGGCCCAGCCCGGTGCGCGCACGCGCCTCGATGGCCTGATTGCCGTTCTTCAGGTCGGCCACGTCGGCGGCCAGCGCCTGGTTGCGCTGCTGCAGGCGGCCGTTCTCGTCGGTCTGTTTCTTGATGGCCACGCGCAGGGCATCCACCTCATGCACACCGCCCTGCGCGGACCACAGTTTCATCTGCAGTCCGATCAGCAGCAGAACCAGGACGAGAGCGACCCAACGCAGCATGGGGCAACGTGCTTCCGTCAGCCCGGCAGATGGGCCAGGTTCGGGAAGGCGTTGCGGCCGGCATAGCGTGCCGACGCGCCCAGCGCCTCCTCGATGCGCAGCAGCTGGTTGTACTTAGCCACGCGGTCGGTGCGGCACAGCGAGCCGGTCTTGATCTGGGTCGCGGTGGTGGCCACGGCGATGTCGGCGATGGTGGTGTCTTCCGTCTCGCCCGAGCGGTGCGACACGATCGCCGCGTACTTCGCCGCGTCGGCCATGGCGATGGCTTCCAGCGTTTCGGACAGCGTGCCGATCTGGTTGACCTTGATCAGGATGGCGTTGGCGATGCCCTTGTCGATGCCTTCCTTGAAGATGGCCGGATTGGTGACGAACAGGTCGTCGCCCACCACCTGGATGTTCTTGCCGATGGCGTCGGTGAGCAGCTTCCAGCCGCCCCAGTCGCCTTCGGCCATGCCGTCCTCGATGGTGATGATCGGGTACTGCCGGGTCCAGCCGGCCAGCACGTCGACCCATTGCTCGGAGGTGTAGATCTTGCCCTCGCCTGCCAGGTCGTACTTGCCATCCTTGAAGAACTCGGAGCTGGCCGCGTCGAGGCCGAGCAGGATCTCGCTGCCGACTTTGTAGCCGGCCTTGTTCACTGCCTCGAGGATGGTGTCCAGCGCCTCGATGTTGGAGCGCAGGTCCGGCGCGAAGCCGCCTTCGTCGCCCACCGCGGTGTTCAGGCCCTTGCCCTTCAGCACGCTCTTCAGCGCGTGGAAGATCTCCGCGCCGGCGCGCAGCGCCTCGGCGAAGCTGGACACGCCCACCGGCAGCACCATGAATTCCTGCACGTCGACGTTGTTGTCGGCATGCGCGCCGCCGTTGATGATGTTCATCATCGGCACCGGCAGCGCACCGGGCTTGCCGGTGGTGCCGTTGATCTCCGCGAGGTACTGCCACAACGCCTGCTTGCGCTGCGCCGCCACCGCGTGCGCGGCGGCCATCGATACGCCGAGCAGCGCGTTGGCGCCCAGCTTGCCCTTGTTCGGCGTGCCGTCGAGCCGGATCAGCTTGGCGTCCAGGCCGCCCTGGTTGGCTGCGTCGAACCCCTTCAGCTCGCTGGCGATGGAGTTGTTGACGTTGGCCACCGCATTCTTCACGCCCTTGCCGAGGTAGCGCGACTTGTCGCCGTCACGCAGTTCCACCGCCTCGCGCGTGCCCGTGCTGGCGCCGCTGGGCACTGCGGCGCGACCGAAACCGCCGCCCGCCAGGGTGACCTCGGCCTCCAGCGTGGGATTGCCGCGCGAGTCGAGGATTTCACGGGCGTGAATGCGGGTGATGTCGGTACTCATGCGGCTGCAATCCTTCAAAGTTTTGGAGAGGGGACGATCCGGGGCTTACAAAGTGTTTTCGAGGAAGCCGTGACGCTTGGTCACGGCGTCCAGTTCCAGCAGGGTTTCCAGCAACGCTTCCATCTTGTCCAGCGGCCATGCGTTGGGACCGTCACTGAGCGCCTTGGAAGGATCGGGATGGGTTTCGGCGAACAGACCGGCCACGCCAGCCGCCACCGCGGCACGCGCCAGCACCGGCACGAACTCGCGCTGGCCGCCGGAGCTCGTGCCCTGGCCGCCCGGCAGCTGCACCGAGTGCGTGGCGTCGAACACCACCGGGCAGCCGGTGTCGCGCATCGCGCTCAGGCTGCGCATGTCGGAAACCAGATTGTTGTAGCCGAAGCTGGCGCCGCGCTCGCACACCATGATGGCGTCGTTGCCGACGTCCTTGGCCTTGGCGACCACGTTCTTCATGTCCCAGGGCGCGAGGAACTGGCCCTTCTTGATGTTCACCGGCTTGCCGGCACGGGCCACGGCCTGGATGAAATCGGTCTGGCGGCACAGGAAGGCAGGCGTCTGCAACACGTCCACCACCGAAGCCACCTCGGCGAACGGGGTGTACTCGTGCACGTCGGTAAGCACCGGCACGCCGATCTGGCGCTTCACCTCGCCGAGGATACGCAGCCCTTCTTCCATGCCCAGGCCACGAAAGCTGGTGCCGGAAGAACGGTTGGCCTTGTCGAAGCTGGACTTGAAGATGAAATGGATGCCCAGCTTGCCGGTGATCTCCTTGAGCTTGCCGGCGGTATCCAGCTGCAACTGCTCGGATTCGACCACGCAGGGGCCGGCGATCAGGAACAGTGGCTGGTCGAGGCCGACTTCGAACCCGCACAGCTTCATGCCACGGCTCCCTGCGCCAGCTTCTGCCCGTCGCGCACCGCCTTGTACTCGCGCGCGGCGTGCACGAAGCCGATGAACAGCGGATGGCCGTCGCGCGGCGTGGAGGTGAACTCCGGGTGTGCCTGGCAGCCGAGGAACCACGGGTGCTTCTGCGGCGACAGTTCGACGATCTCCACCAGCAGGTCGTCCATCGACTTGCCGGAGATCACCAGGCCCTGGTCCTCGAAACTCTGTCGGTAGCGGTTGTTGAATTCGTAGCGGTGGCGGTGACGCTCGCGCACCACTTCCTGGCCGTACATCTCGCGCGCCAGCGTGCCGGCCTTGAGGCGGCATTCCTGGGCGCCGAGGCGCATGGTGCCGCCGAGATCCGAGCGCTCGCTGCGCTGCTCGACTTCGCCGGCAGCCGTCGTCCATTCGGTGATCAGCGCGATCACCGGATTGGGCGTGTTGCGGTCGTTCTCGCTGGAGTCGGCATCGGCCAGGCCGGCCACGTGGCGGGCGAAATCCACCACCGCCGCGTGCATGCCGTAGCAGATGCCGAAGTACGGCACGCCGTGCTCGCGCGCGTACTTCGCGGCCATGATCTTGCCCTCGAAGCCGCGCTTGCCGAAGCCGCCCGGCACCAGGATCGCGTCCATGCCGCCCAGCACCTTGGCGGCACCCTCGGCCTCGACCTGCTCGGAATCGATCCACTGCAGGTTCACGCGCGTCTGCTGCTTGATGCCTCCGTGGCGCAGCGCCTCGCCCAGCGACTTGTAGGCGTCCTTGTGCTCCACGTACTTGCCGACGATGGCCACAGTGACCTCGTCCTTCGGGTGCACCACGGCATCCACCGTGCGCTGCCAGCCGGAGAGATCGGCCGGCTTCGCGTCGAGGCCCAGCCGCTTCACCACGATCTCGTCCAGCCCCTGCTGGTGCAGCCACAACGGGGTCTTGTAGATCACGTCCACGTCCACCGCGCTGATCACGGCGTTCTCGGGCACGTTGGTGAACAGCGCGATCTTGCGGCGCTCGCCCTCGGGCAGCGGCTGCTCGCTGCGGCACAACAGGATGTCCGGCTGGATGCCGATGGAGCGCAGCTCCTTCACCGAATGCTGGGTCGGCTTGGTCTTGATCTCGCCGGCGGCCTTGATGAAGGGCACCAGGGTGAGATGCATGAACAGGCACTTTTCCGGGCCGTGCTCGGAGCGCAGCTGGCGGATCGCCTCGAGGAACGGCAGCGACTCGATGTCGCCCACCGTGCCGCCGATCTCCACCAGCGCCACGTCGAAGCCGCGCGTGGCCTCGTGAATGCAGTGCTTGATCTCGTCGGTGATGTGCGGGATCACCTGCACGGTGGCGCCCAGGTAGTCGCCGCGGCGCTCCTTGCGGATCACGCTCTCGTAGATCTTGCCGGTGGTGATGGAGTTCTTGCCGGTGAGGCGGGTATGGACGAAACGCTCGTAGTGGCCGAGGTCGAGATCGGTCTCGGCGCCGTCGTCGGTGACATAGACCTCGCCATGCTGGAACGGGCTCATGGTGCCCGGATCCACATTGATGTAGGGATCGAGCTTCATCATGGTGACCGAGAGGCCACGCGCTTCCAGAATGGAGGCCAGCGACGCCGCGGCGATGCCCTTGCCAAGCGAGGACACCACACCGCCGGTGACGAAAATCAGGGGGGTCATGGGATGCAGCCGTGCTGGAAATACATATTCTAGCGGCAGACGGCCTTCGCTGCGAGATGTCCGGGCGACCGAATTCATCTGTTGTGAGATTTGGCGGGCCGCGCTGTCGCGCCTGCTAAAGTGCCGCGCATGAACACGCCCATCCCCGCCCGGATCGCCGCGTTGCGCGCGGCCATGCAGCAGCACGGCGTCGCCGCCGTGATCGTCCCCAGCGCCGACCCGCACCTGTCCGAATACCTGCCCGAACGCTGGCAGGCGCGCGCATGGCTGTCCGGCTTCGACGGGTCGGCCGGCACGCTAATCGTCACGCGCGAACACGCGGGCCTGTGGACGGACTCACGCTACTTCTCGCAGGCCGAACAGCAACTGGCCGGCACCGGTGTCGCCTTGATGAAGCTGCGCGTGGCGCACACGGCCGAACACCTCGACTGGCTGGCTTCGCACCTGCATCACGGTGAAACCCTCGCCGTGGCCGGCGACAGCGTGTCGCTGGCCGGCCTGCGCTCGATGGAAGGCAAGCTGGCCGAACACGGTGTGCGCGTGCGCACCGATCTCGACCTGCCTGGCACGATCTGGGACGATCGTCCCGGTCTCCCGCATGCACGCATCGTCGAGCATCCCATCGCCTGGGCCTGCACCGCCCGCGCGGACAAGCTCGCGCGACTGCGCAGCGCCATGCGCAAGCACGGCGCCACGCACCACCTGCTCTCCAGTCTCGACGACATCGCCTGGCTCACCAACCTGCGCGGCAGCGACGTGGAGTGCAACCCGGTGTTTCTCGCCCACCTGCTGGTGGCCACCGAAGGCAAGGCCACGCTGTTCGCCGAGCGCGGCAAGTTCGACGACGCACTGGTGGCGCAGCTCGCCGCCGATGGCATTGCCATCGCGTCCTACGAAGGCATCACCGGCGCACTGGCCGAGCTGGGCAAGGCCGACACGCTGCTGTTCGATGCCGGTCGCGTGGTTTGCGCGATCAGCAACACGATTCCTGCCGCCGTGCAACGCACCGAAGCCGCCAACCCCAGCACTGCGTTCAAGGCGCTGAAGACACCGGCCGAGCTGGACCACGTGCGCGAGGTGATGCGCCGCGACGGTGCCGCACTGGCCGGCGCGTTCCGTGAAATCGAGCACCAGCTCGCGCAAGGCAAGCCGCTCACCGAACTGGACGTGCACCGCCTCGTGCACGCCGCCCGCGCCGCGCAGCCGGACTTCATCGGCGAAAGTTTCGCCACCATCGCCGGCTACCAGGCCAACGGCGCGTTGCCGCACTACCGCGCCACGCAGGCGTCGCACAGCACGCTGCAGGCGAAGGGCCTGCTGCTGATCGACTCCGGCGGCCAATACCTCGGCGGCACCACCGACATCACCCGCGTGCTGGCGCTGGGCGAAACCACGGCCGAACAGCGACGCGACGCGACGCTGGTGATGAAGGGCATGATCGCGCTGTCCCGCGCCCGCTTCCCGAAAGGCGCCAGCGGCCCGCAGCTCGATGCGCTGGCGCGCGCGCCGCTGTGGGCGGCCGGCTGCGATTATGGCCATGGCACCGGGCACGGCGTGGGCTACTTCCTCAACGTGCACGAAGGTCCGCAGTCCATCCGGCCGCCGATTTCCGGCGGCGCGCTGGTGGCGCTGGAGCCGGGCATGATCTCGTCCATCGAACCTGGCCTGTACAAGCCGGGTCGCCACGGCATCCGCCACGAAAACCTCGCGGTGGTAGCCGAAGCCGAGCGCACCGAGTTCGGTGACTACTACGCCTTCGAGACGCTCACGTTGTGCCCGTTCGACCGCCGTGCACTGGAACCGAGCCTGCTTGGCCCCGACGAGCGCGCGTGGCTGGACGACTACCATGCCACCGTGCGCGCGGCACTGGCGCCGCTGCTGGAAGGTGCCGACCTCGCCTGGCTGGAGTGGCATTGCGCTCCACTTTGATCGCGCCACGTCGAACGGCTTGACCCTCCACCCACCCGCAGCCATGCTGCGGCGTTTCCACCGGCATATTCCCCACGCATGAGCAGTCGCTACAACGCCGCCGACATTGAAGTCCTTTCCGGCCTGGACCCGGTCAAGCGCCGCCCGGGCATGTACACCGACACCACCCGCCCCAACCACATGGCGCAGGAGGTGATCGACAACTCGGTGGACGAGGCGCTGGCCGGCCACGCGAAAGCGATCGAGGTGGTGCTGCACTCGGACGGCTCGGTCGAGGTCACCGACGACGGCCGTGGCATGCCGGTGGACATCCATCCGGAGGAAGGCATTCCGGGCGTGGAACTGATCCTTACTCGCCTGCACGCGGGCGGCAAGTTCAGCGGCAAGAACTACAACTTCTCCGGCGGCCTGCACGGCGTGGGCGTGTCGGTGGTGAACGCGCTGTCGCAGCGGGTGGAAGTGACCATCCGCCGTGACGGCAACGAATACCGCATGGCCTTCGAGCACGGCGACCGCGTGAGCGAGCTGCAGGTGATCGGCACGGTGCCGAAGAAGAAGACCGGCACCACCGTGCACTTCTGGCCCGACCCGAAATACTTCGACTCGCCGAAGATCTCGCTGTCGAAACTCAAGCACCTGCTGCGCGCCAAGGCCGTGCTGTGCGCCGGCCTCGCGGTGAAGCTCACCGACGAAGCCAGCGGCGAGACCAGCGAATGGCTCTACGAGGACGGCCTGCGCGACTACCTGCGCGGCGAACTCGACGGCGGCGAGGCGCTGCCGGCGGATCTCTTCGTGCATCACATCGCGCGCGACACCGAAGGCATGGACGTGGCGCTGGCCTGGTTGCCGGAAGGCGAGCTGGTGCAAGAAAGCTACGTCAACCTGATCCCTACCGCGCAGGGCGGCACCCACGTCAACGGCCTACGCTCCGGCCTCACCAATGCCATCCGCGAGTTCTGCGACATCCGCAACCTGCTGCCGCGCGGCGTGAAGCTGGCGCCGGAAGACGTGTGGGAGCGGCTCGCCTTCGTGCTCAGCGCCAAGCTGCTCGATCCGCAGTTCGCCGGCCAGACCAAGGAGCGCCTCTCCTCGCGCAATGCCGCCGCGCTGGTGGAGAACGTGGTGCACGACGCCTTCAGCCTGTGGCTGAACCAGAACGTGGACAGCGGTGAACGCATCGCCCAGCTCGCCATCGAGCGTGCCAGCGCGCGGCTCAAGGCCGCCAAGCAGGTGGTACGCAAGAAGATCGTGCAAGGCCCCGCCCTGCCCGGCAAGCTGGCCGACTGCACCTCCACCGATCTCTCGCGCACCGAGCTGTTCCTGGTGGAGGGCGACTCCGCCGGCGGCAGCGCCAAGCAGGCGCGCGACAAGGAGTTCCAGGCGATCCTGCCGCTGCGCGGCAAGATCCTCAACACCTGGGAAGTGGAATCGACCTCGGTGCTGGCCTCCGAGGAAGTGCACAACCTCGCCGTCGCGATCGGCTGCGACCCAGGCAAGGACGACCTCGCCGGCCTGCGCTACGGCAAGGTTGTCATCCTCGCCGATGCCGACTCCGACGGCCTGCACATCGCCACCCTGCTCAGCGCGCTGTTCCTCAAGCACTTCCCGCATCTGGTCAGCGAGGGCCACGTGTTCGTGGCGATGCCGCCGCTGTTCCGCGTCGATGTGGGCAAGCAGGTGTTCTACTGCCTCGACGAGAACGAAAAGCAGGCGATGCTGCAGAAGATCGAGCGCGAGAAGATGAAGGGCACGGTCAGCGTTACCCGCTTCAAGGGCCTGGGCGAGATGAACCCGCCGCAATTGCGCGAATCCACCATCCATCCCGACACCCGTCGCCTCGTCCAGCTCACCGTGGAGGGCGACGACGGCACCGCGAAGCTGATGGACTTGCTGCTCGCCAAGAAGCGCGCCAGCGACCGCAAGGCCTGGCTGGAGGAAAAGGGCGACCTCGCCACGCTGGAGGTTTGACCGGGAGGGCGCCCCAAGCCGCCCCGAATTCGCCCGTTTTGGCCGCCGCCCCAGCACAATGGGCGACCATCCTTTTCGCACCATCCTCCAACCCAAGAACAGCTCCATGCTAGTCGCCGAGTACCCACAGGAAGTGGAAGGCCATCCAGGGGTGGCCGTTGTCTCCACGCAAGCTGTTCCAGTCCCCGCTGCACGCCTTTCCGGACTCGATGGCCTCCGGGCCATCGCGGTCACGGCCGTCGTGCTTTTCCATGCCGACTTCTACTGGGCCCGCGGCGGCTACCTGGGAGTCGACTTGTTCTTCGTCATCTCGGGCTTCCTGATCACCGGTCTGATCGCCCGCGAGGTGGACGATACGGGACGGCTCGGTCTGCGCAACTTTTATTGGCGCCGCGCCAAGCGCCTGCTTCCGGCCGCCTGGCTGATGATGGCTGTCGTCGTGGCCGTCGCGGCGCGGGTCGCGCGCGACGCGTTGCCCCACCTGCGCAGCGATGCCTTCGCCTCGTTTTTCTACGCCACCAACTGGGAACTGCTGCGCAGCCAGACCTCGTACTTCGAAGCCACCGGCCGGCCGCCGCTGCTGCAGCACTTGTGGTCGCTGGCGATCGAAGAGCAGTTCTACATCGCCTGGGCACCGCTGGCCTTCATCGTGTTGCCGCGCATTGGCCGGCGCGCGCTGGCGACCGTCGCCATCCTGCTTGCCATCGCCTCGGCGACCTGGATGGTGGTGCTTGCGCAGCGGATGGGCTACCCCGGACAGGGCGATCCGTCCCGGTTGTATTTCGGGACCGACACCCATGGCTTCGCCTTGCTGCTTGGGTCGGCGTTTGGGCTGCTCTGGCAACCTTCGCCGGCCGAACATCCGGGCATCGCACTACGCATCCTTGGCTGGCTGCTCGGCCTCTGGGCGCTCGCCCTGATGATCATGCTGTTCGCCGTGATGGGCGAGAATTCGCCTGTGCTCTATCCCTGGGGCTTCCTGGGAGCAGCCACCGCGGCCATCACCCTGATCGCCGTGGCCACCCATCCCGGCATGGCCTTCGGCCGCTGCCTGGACAACCCGGTAATGCGCTGGCTCGGCGAGCGTTCCTACGGCATCTACCTGTGGCATTGGCCCATCTTCATGCTGACGCGGCCGGACATCGACCTGCGCAGGCTGGGCCACAGCGAGACGCTTGTCTTGCGCATCATGCTCACGCTCGCCGTCGCCGAACTATCCTACCGTTGGCTGGAGATGCCGGTGCGGCGCGGCGCGCTCGAACGCATCTTCGCCGGCAAGCGTCGCCACGCCTGGTCGGGGCGACTGGCCATCGCGTTGTCGATGGCTCTGGCCTTCGGCTCCGTGGGCGCGACCCTGCGGCACGCCCCTGCCGAAGCGAGGCCCGCACTGGACGTGCGCGAAGCGCTGTCACTGGATGCGCCGGCAACGCCCATTGCGTTGCAAGGCAAGCTCGCCCCTCTTTCCGCCACGTCGGTGGAAATTCCCATCGAGCCAATCGTTCCGCCGGTCCTGCCGACGCTACCGGATGAACCCACCGTCCAGACGTACACCGGTGGCGATCTCACTGCCATAGGCGATTCGGTGCTGCTGGGTTCCAGCAGGCTGCTGAAGGTCACCCTGCCCGGCGTGGACGTGCACGCCACGATGGGGTGGCAGGCCGCCGACGTCATCCGCCAGCTCAAGGCGCTCAAGAACGCCGAGTCGCTGCGTGCCGTCGCCTTGGTGCACCTGGGAACGAACGGGTACGTCACCGAGGAACAACTGCGGCAGATCCTCTCCATGCTGTCGGACTGCAAGCGCGTGGTGCTGGTCAACACGCACGTGCCGCGGCGCTGGATGGAAGCGAACAACGCGCTCATCGACCACGTCGCACCGGAATTTCCCAACGTCGTGGTAGTCCGCTGGAGTGATCTCTCCGAAAACCAGCCCGACTACTTCGTCTCCGACGGCGTGCACCTGACCACCATCGGGCAGCGCGCGTTCATCACGGAGATCATGCGCACCGGGCATCTGGCGCGAGACAACACGCCGGCAACGGACACCGCCCTCGTGTCTCAAGCAAGTGCCAACATGGCAGGCGACCTCTCGCCGACCCTGGTGCTCGCCGCCCAGTCAGCCGCCAGCGACGCCTACTGGCGCAAGATGGCGCTGTGCGAAACCGACGCCAACTGGAAAAACAACGGACACCGCTCGGGCGGCCTTGGGATTTCGGAGGATGACTGGAAAACCTGGGGCGGCGACGAATTCGCCCCGACCCCGGCGGAAGCGACGCCTGCACAGCAGATCGAAGTGGCCAACCGCATTTCGACGCAGGGATGGGCGAATCCGCAGGGCGAGGTCATCAAACCGGTCGGTTTCGTCCGCTGGCGCTGCGTAGCGGCGCTGGGTCGCCCGCATTCCAGCTCCCCTAACACCTACACTCGCGAGAGCGTGCTTTCCCAGACCTTCCATCTTGGCGAACGCGGCGAAGTGGTGCGCGACCTGCAACGCATCCTTGGCGATGCGCCCGACGGCATCTACAGCAGGAAGCTGCACAGGAAACACCTCATTTACCTGAAGCAGAACGGCCTGCCCGGATCCTTGGCAGGCATGGATTCTTGAATAACCGGAGTACGTGGCGCATGGCATCTGTTTCGCGCTTATTGACGATCAGTGCCTGGTGCGCTGGCTGGCTTGCCTTGTCTTTCTGCCGGCCGTTGATGGCGCAGGATGGCGCACCGCCCGTGGGTGGCGTCAACGACCTGGTGTGCCCCAACACGTCGCCGGCCCAGCCCAAGCCGTCCGCGACCAATCCCGGCGGTCGCGCTGCCCTGGTGGGCTCACAGATGCCCAGCGATGCCGAGCTCGGGTCGCTGGCCCGCACGGTCATCCGCACACAACCCTTGCTGGCTGCCGGAACCATTGCCGGATTCGCACCGGGTAGCGCCACCCGTCCGCGTCGCATTGCCTTCTGGGGCGACAGCCATATTGCCGGCGGTCCGTTCGCACCCACCCTGATCCAGGCCTTGCGCGACAAGGGGCTCAGCGTGGAAGCACGCTTCCTGCCGCCGACCATGGGCCGCGCCAACATCGTGCTGCCCGGCCTGCGCGCTTACTGCATCGGCTCAAGCTGGACGACCGAGATTGCCTACACCTCGCCGACGACGCTGGATATCGGGCCGGCATTGGCCAATCGCACTGTCGATGCCGGCCCGGACAGCTATCTCTGGCTCGATCTGCGCGACGCGGCGCGGCAAACCGACGTGCAACAGGTGCAACTGGTCTACAGCGCCCCCGCCGGAGCATCCATCGATTACGTCATCGACGACCGCGTGCAACGTACGGTGTCCCTGCCCGCAGCGGCCACCAGCCACATGGTGGCGCTACGCGCCGACGCCCCGATCTCCACCCTCAAGCTGCGCCTATCGCGAGGCAAGCTGGTATTGCAGGGCTTCATTCTCGATCGCACGCAAGTACCGGACGTCGCGTTCGATTTCTTCGGCATCCCGTCTGCCACCGCCAAAGGCTGGGCGAACGCCAATCCGGAAGCGCTTGCTCAGGCATTGCACGGCGTGAGTTACGACGGCGTGGTGCTGGAATACGGCACGAACGAAGGCGCCGACCCTGATTTCGACGGAGACAAGTACGCGACCATGCTGAGCCGGGCGCTGGGCAACCTGCGGCAGGTATTTCCCGCCGCGTCCTGCGTGCTCGTCGGGCCGCCCGATCGCGGCGTGCTGCGCCAGGGCAAGGGCGGCACGCTGCCGCTGCTCACCTACGGCCGCATCCACCAGCGCATCGAGCAGATACAGCGCGACGTGGGCAGCCGCTTCGGTTGCGTGGCGTGGAATTGGCAGGATCTCATGGGCGGCCCGGGCGGCAGCTATGGCTGGGCGCATGCCAACCCCAGCCTGATGGGGCACGATCTCATCCACCTCAGCCCGGACGGCTACCGCCTCACCGGCCGTTCGCTGGCCCATAGCCTGGATTGGGCGCCTTAAATCGCGCTATCGTCACCCGTGCTCCGCCGATACTTGGCCTCTCACTCGACCGATCCTCCATGGCCCTTACTGCCCCCTTCGACCTGCAACGCTGGATAGACGAGCATCGCCATCTGCTCAAGCCGCCGGTGGGAAACAAGTGCATCGTGGACGGGGATTTCATCGTCATGATCGTGGGCGGCCCGAACGCGCGCACCGATTACCACCATGATGAAGGCCCCGAGTTCTTCTATCAGCTCGAAGGCGAGATGGTGCTGAAAGTGCAGGACGACGGCGTGGCGCGCGACATCCCGATCCATGCCGGCGAGATGTTCTACCTGCCGGCGCGCGTGCCGCATTCGCCACAACGCATGGCCGACTCCATCGGCCTGGTGATCGAGCGGCGGCGTCTGCCACATGAGAAGGACGGCCTGCTGTGGTTCTGCGAGCGCTGCAACCACAAGCTGTATGAGGAGTACTTCGTCCTCGACAGCATCGAGCGCGATTTCCCGCCCGTATTCGAACGTTTCTACCGCTCACGCGAGGCGCGCACCTGCCAGGATTGCGGACACCTCAATCCCGCGCCAGAACGCTACGGGTAGGAGCACCCTGTGCGCGATTGCCTTGTGCTCCGATCGAAGCGCCAGAGCATTCGCGCACGAAGAGCATCTACGGTGAGCGCGCCAGCCACTTGCCCGCCATGCGCCGCAGCGAGTCATCGGCCTGCGGATTACGCACGATCTCGCGTACCGGCTGCCATGCCAGCGCCAGCGATTCCGCGTTGATCGCAAACTCCTCGCTGCCGGTGGCGCGCACCACGTACCGCACGTCGTAATGCCAATGCTCCGGCTCACCGACGCGCGCGGGAATGCGGTGGCGGTCGATGTCGAAGATCTCCCGCTCGACCGTCAAATCGCCCAGACCGGATTCCTCTTCGGCTTCGCGCAGGGCCACGCGCGCCAGTTCGCTGTCTCCATCGGCATGGCCGCCGAGCTGCAGCCAGCGCCGCAGTTTGGCGTGATGCGTGAGCAGCACGCGCTCGCCGTCCGCACTCGTCAGCCAGGCGGACCCGGTGAAATGACCGACGGCATGGCCGCGCTCGAACACGGCCCTGTGGGAGGCGAGGAACACCTCGAAGTCGGCGACGGTCTCGCCCTCTTCGGGATGCCGCGCGAGATAGTCGTCCAGCGCGGTAGCGATATGCGGAAAATGAAGTGGCATGACTTGTGGCAGAGGCGCGGAAAACAAAGCGCATTCTAGCTGCATCGCGTCTTGTCCCCCTCCAACCGCTCGGCTATGGTTGGGCGTCCGTCGGCTCGTCGCGCCCCTTTTCGTCGCGTTTCCGTTCGAGCGTGACGCCGTAGTTTCCCGGGGAGCAACACATGCTGTTCAAACGCATCAAGCCGATCGATCAGATCATCGCCACGGCGGAAAAGAAAAGCCTCACCCGCCAGCTCGGAGCCTTCCAGCTCACCATGTTGGGCATCGGCGCGATCATCGGCACCGGCATCTTCGTGCTCACCGCCGAGGCGGGCCAGAAGGCCGGTCCCGGCATGATGATCGCGTTTGTGATCGCCGCGGTGGTCTGCGCATTCGCCGCGCTGGCCTACGCGGAACTCGCCGCGATGGTGCCGGTGGCCGGCTCGGCCTACACCTATACCTACGGCGTGCTTGGCGAGGGCGTCGCGTGGATCGTGGGCTGGGCATTGGTGCTGGAGTACACCATCGCAGCAAGTACGGTATGCGTGGGCTGGGCTGGCTACGTCAACGGCCTTCTCGCGCATGCGGGGTACGGGCTGCCGCACTTCCTGCAGGCTGGCCCGATGGATGGCGGCAGCTTCAACCTGCTGGCCTGCCTGATCGGCCTGGCGGTCACCGGCCTGCTGGTGGTCGGCACTTCGAAGTCCGCCAAGGTCAACACCGTGCTGGTGCTGATCAAGATTGCCGCCCTTACCGCCTTCATCTTCGTCGCGCTGCCGGCGGTGAAGGACCAGAACTTCACGCCCTTCGTGCCGAACGGCTGGGGCAGCCCGATGGGAGGCATCGGCGTACTGGGCGCGGCGGCCTCCATCGTATTCGCCTACATCGGCTTCGATGCCATCTCCACCGCTGCCGAGGAAACTAAGAACCCTAATCGCAACATCCCGATCGCCCTGATCGCTTCGCTGGGCGTGTGCACCGTCTACTACCTTCTCGTGAGCTACGGTGCCGTGGGTTCAGTAGGTGCGCAGCCCATGCTGGGCCCGAACGGTCTGGCGCTTGAGCCGGGCACTCCAGCGTTTGCTGCGGCCTGCGACGGTTCGCAGGCGCTGGTGTGCAGCAAGGAGGCGCTGGCCCATGTGGTGCGCCTGCTCAACCACAACACAGTCGCCGCTTTCATCGCCTTTGCCGCCGGCATCGCATTGCCGTCGGTGATCCTGACGATGACCTATGGCCAAACCCGTATCTTCTTCACCATGTCGCGCGACGGCCTGCTGCCGCACTCGCTCGCCAAGATCCACCCGCGCTTCCACACGCCGCACGTGATCACCCTGATCACCGGCACCTTCGTCTCGCTGTTCGGAGCGCTGTTCCCGGTCGGCATCCTCGCTGACATCACCAACTCGGGCACGCTGTTCGCCTTCATCATGGTCGCCTTGGGTGTACTGATACTGCGCCGTACGCAGCCCGATCGTCCGCGTCCGTTCCGCACGCCGATGCCGTGGGTGATCTGTCCGCTGGCGGTGATCGGCTGCCTGCTGCTGTTCCTCAATCTGTCGAGCGAAGCCAAGATCACCTTCTTCGTGTGGGGTGCGATCGGCCTGGTGGTGTACTACCTGTACGGCTACCGCAAGAGCCACCTGGCCCACGGTACCGAAGCGGACTGATTCGCGCAGGCACAAGTCATTCGCCACATTACCGGCACGACCACGTCGTGCCGGTTCCTTGTTTGGAAGTCCCATGTTCAAGCAACTGCTCGCCCGCAAGATTGATTTCTCCAGCGCCGATGGCGCGCATGGCATTGGACTGAGGCGCACGCTCGGCCCCTGGGGGATCACCGCATTGGGCATCGGCGCCGTCATCGGCACCGGCATTTTCGTGGTCACCGGACAGGCGGCAGCCGAGCATGCCGGCCCGGCGGTGCTGATCTCCTTCATCCTCGCGGCGATCTGCAGCGGCTTCACCGCGCTGTGCTACGCCGAGTTCGCCACGTTGATCCCGATCTCGGGCAGTTCCTATTCCTATGCGTACGCCACGCTGGGCGAACTGGTGGCATGGTTCATCGGCTGGAACATGGTGCTGGAGTACGGGATCTCCGCATCCGCCGTCGCGGCCAGTTGGACCGGCTATTTCGTCAGTCTCCTCGGCGAAGTCGGTATCCATTTGCCCGCAACGCTGACCGATGCACCGCTCGCTTTCACCGATGGCCACCTCGTGGCAACCGGCCATCTGATGAATCTGCCCGCAGTCGCCATCGTGATGGCGCTGACGGCACTGTGCTACGTCGGCATCAAGGAATCAGCCGGCCTCAACGTGCTGATGGTGGCGCTAAAGGTGGGCCTCATCATTATCGTGGTGGTGGCCGGCTACCGCTACATCAACCCGGCCAACTGGCATCCCTTCATCCCCGACAATGTGGCGTCAGGCAAGTACGGCTGGTCGGGCATCATGCGCGGCGCGGCGATGGTGTTCTTTGCCTACATCGGCTTCGAGGCCACCTCCACCGCCGCGCAGGAATGCAAGAACCCGCAGCGCGACCTGCCCTTCGGCACGCTGGTCTCTCTGGTGATCTGCACGGTGCTCTACCTGGCGATGGCGGCCGTGCTGACCGGCTTGATTTCCTACACCCAGCTCGACACGCCCGATCCGGTGGTCACCGCCATCAAGAACATCCCGCAGCTGGCATGGCTGCGCTGGGTGGTGGAGATCGGCGCCCTGATCGGCCTGTCATCCGTGATCCTGGTGATGATCATCGCGCAGCCGCGCATCTTCATGATCATGGCGCGCGACGGCCTCTTGCCGCCGGTGCTCGAGCGCATCCATCCGCGCCACCGCACGCCGCACATCAACACGGTGATCACCGGCGTCGGCATCGCGATCCTCGCCGCGGTGTTTCCGCTGGACCTGCTGGCCGACCTCACTTCGATGGGCACACTGATCGCGTTCGTCGCGGTGTGCGCGGGCGTGCTGATCCTGCGTTACACCGCCCCGCAGCTGCATCGCGGCTTCCGCGTGCCGTGGGCGTGGGTGATCTGTCCCGCCGGCGTGCTGAGCTGCCTGGCTCTGCTGAGTTTCATGTCCTGGTTCAACTGGCTGCTGATGATCAGCTGGACGATGATCGGCCTGGCGATCTACTTCGGCTACGGCTACCGGCACAGCAAACTGCGCCGCACCCAGGCCAGTGCCTGAACCGGAACTTCGGCAAAATGTGCCGAAAACCATTCCTTTTTCGGCCATCAATGCCGATCATGACTGGCCCAGTCTCGAAGTGCCGCCGCACCAGGGAACACTTCAAATTCAAAAACAAATCCTTGTCTTTGAATGACTTAACGGAATATTTCCGAAAGAGCCTCGACTATCCACAGCCCATTCGCCTCGGCCGGGGGTATGATCCTCAGTCCGAGGGTTGATCACTTGGCAGTGGGCCCCGGATCGCCGCCCGGCGCGTCAGGTGGGTAGCTCCTCAAGCCTGACGCGCCGGGCAGCACTTTTCCCGCCGCCCTTCCCTTCGCATTCCACGACTGCACGACGCAGCCGTTGGCAATCGATCCCCGCGCCGAACACGCGCAAAAGAAAGGCCGGCAACTCGTGCCGGCCTTTCACGCAAATCACCGATGCAACGGACTGAATCGCTCGGTCACTTCGCCTTCGGCGAATGCGACACGCACCATCCCTTCGCATTGACTGCCTTGCCCGGAAACAGTGCGCACGGGCCGTAGCCGGTCGGACCACCGGAGTAAAACTGGCAATTGGCGCACGCGTCGCCGGCCTTGTGCTTGGGATCGGTGGTCTTGCTGGCATCCTCCACATAACCCAGCGCCTTGGCGGTCGGGTCGGAATCGTCCACGTGCGGCAGATCGGCAGCGCGGACCACGCGCGGCAGACCGCCTATTGCCATCACGGCCGCCGTGGTGCCGGCAGCCAACTTAAGGAAACGGCGACGCGATTCGTTGTTTTCGTCACGAGACATCGGAAACCTCCGTCATGGGCCAACGCCCCCACCACGCGTGATGGTGGAAACATCCGGAATGCTACGCCCACCGTCCAAATCGAGGCGCGAATGGATCGCATTCGGTGCAGACACGTTGCCGCAGGGCGACCCCTTCATGCGTGATATAGTTTCGCACTCGTTTGGACGTCCATTTGCATGAGCCAACAGCTGCCCGACTCGATTCCACCCGGCCTCTTCGCAGCGCGAGCCGAGGCCATTGCCGATGCAGCTCGCGAACTGGCGCTCGCCGGATGGACGCCTGCCACCAGCAGCAACTTCTCGATGCGCATCGATGCGGAACACGCCGCGATCACCATCTCCGGCCGCGACAAGGGCAAGCTGGGCCGCGACGACATCATGCTGGTGGACATGCAAGGCCATGCCGTCGGCACCGACGCCCGCCCCAGCGCGGAAACCGCGCTGCATACCCAGATCTACCGGCGCTGGCCGGGAGCACAGGCCGTGCTGCATACCCATTCGCGCACGCAGAGCGTGGCGTCTCGGCTGTTCGCGCGCGACGGCTTGATTCGGCTGGAGGGCTGGGAATTGCAGAAGGCCATCGCCGGCCACACCACGCACGAAAGCGTGCTGGAAATCCCGGTGTTTCCCAACACCCAGCATATGCCCGAGCTGGTGGCGCGCGTCGACGCATGGCTGGACGCCGGCAAGCCGCTCGCGGCCTACCTGATCGATGGCCATGGCATCTACACCTGGGGCCGCGACATGGCCGAGGCGCGACGCCATCTGGAGGCACTGGAATTCCTGCTGGGCTGCGAACTCGACCTACGGAGACTCAACGCATGAGCCGTCTGCGCATCTTCGACGAAAACCATCCGGCAACACCACTGTCCCTCCATGCCGAGCACGCGGCCATCGCCCACGAATTGGGCAAGGTGGGGGTGCGCTTCGAACAGTGGGCTGCCAACCAGCCCATCGCTCCCGGCGCCGGCCAGGACACGGTGATCGCTGCTTACCGCAACGACATCGACCGCCTGATGCGCGAGGAAGGCTACCAGTCGGTGGACGTGATCAGCCTCGCGCCCGATCACCCGGATCGCGCCGCGCTGCGCCAGAAGTTCCTCTCCGAACACACCCATAGCGAGGACGAGGTGCGCTTTTTCGTGGCTGGTGCCGGCCAATTCACCCTGCACATAGCCGGCAAGGTCTACGAGGTGCTGTGCGAGCAGGGCGACCTGATCGGCGTGCCGGACGGCACCCGGCACTGGTTCGACATGAGCGAGGCGCCCTATTTCGTGGCGATCCGCCTGTTCACCAACAAGGAAGGCTGGGTGGCCAACTTCACCGGCAGCGACATCGCAGCAGGCTTCCCGCGCATGCAACCCGTCACAACCTGAGCCTTGCCTTCCTCCCAGGAAAAGGTTTGACGCGCAAGGCCGGGTAAACTGTTCGTTCACCGCCCCAAGCAGCAGCCATGCCCGAAATCCGCGCCATCGTCACCGACATCGAAGGCACCACCAGTTCGATCAGCTTCGTCAAAGACGTGCTGTTTCCCTATGCGCGCAAGCGCCTGCCCGCCTTCGTCGAGACCCACGCCGACCGGCCCGAGGTGCAGCACTGGCTGCACGAAGCGGCGAAGGAAGCCAACTACATCGAGGCCAGTCGCAAGGAAGTGATCGACTTGCTGCTGCGCTGGATAGACGAGGATCGCAAGTTCACCGCGTTGAAGGCCCTCCAAGGCATGATCTGGCAGGAAGGCTACGAGGCCGGCGATTACCGCGCCCATGTCTATCCCGAAGTGGCGGCGCAGTTGCGCGCGTGGCGCGCAAAGGGCCTGCACCTGTACGTGTATTCCTCCGGCTCGGTGCCGGCGCAAAAGCTATTCTTCGGCCACAGCGAGAGTGGCGACCTCACCACGCTGTTCGCCGGCTATTTCGACACCGAAACCGGCCCGAAGCGCGAGCAGGACTCCTACGAAAAAATCGCCGGGGCCATCGGCGAGCAACCGCAACATCTGCTGTTCCTCTCCGACATCGTCGAAGAACTGGACGCCGCCCGAGCCGCCGGCTTCCAGACTGGCTGGCTGCTGCGTCCACCGCAGGCAATACCCACCGAACCACGCCACCCCGCCTACGCCGATTTCGACGCCATCACCCTCTGAGCCCGCCGCCGCATGCGCACCGTCCTTACCGCCCTGCTCGCCTTCGCCGCCGGCCTGCTGTTGATGCAGTGGCTGCCCAGCCACGCCGCGCCGCCGTCCATTGCCGGCACGACGGTGGCCGCGGCCGGCAGTGTCGCTTCGTCCAGTTCGTCCGCCGACGACGGCGAGGACAGCGAGGGCGACGCCAATTGGCCGCAGCAGGCCCCCACGCCCGAGCAGGTGCTGTACTCCCAGCCCAAGATGCTGCAGGACGAGCTGGCGAAACTGGGTCCGCGCGTTCCCGGCAAGCCCAACCTCTACCTGGTCGCCTTTGCCGGCGACGGCAGCCAGGACGTGTTCCGCAACGAAGCCGAATATGCCGCCAAGCTGTTCCGCCAACGCTTCGGCGCCAGCGCGCACGCGCTGGTGCTGGAGAACAACCCGGCCTCGCTTTCCACGCATCCCATTGCCGGCTGGAACAACCTCGAAGCCGCGTTGACCGGACTTTCCAAGGTGATGCAGCCTGACGACATCCTGATGCTCTACGTCACCACCCATGGCAGCGACGACCACGAACTGCTGGTGGACATGGATCCGCTGCCGCTGGACCAGATCGGTGCGCAGGACCTCGCCGAGATCCTCAAGGAGCACCCGTTCAAGTGGAAGGTGGTGGTGGTCAATGCCTGCTATTCCGGCGGCTTCATTCCTCCGTTGTCCACCAGCGGCACGCTGGTGCTCACTTCCGCGCGCACCGACCGCAGCTCGTTCGGCTGCGGGACCGAGTCCGACCTTACCTACTTCGGCCACGCGTTCCTGGTTGATGCCCTGAACCGTACCGACAACTTCGTGGATGCCTTCGCCCAGGCCAAAACCGAGATCGCGCAGTGGGAGCAGCATGACAAGCTCACGCCCTCGGAACCGCAGAGCTATGTAGGGGACGGCATCGAAGGCGAACTGGATGCCTGGCGCAAGGGCGTTGTGCCCGGCGCCTCCGTACCGTTTATGCCGGCGCCGCCAGCGCCCGCTTCCACCGCGGCGAATCCTTGAGGCTTCCTGACAATCTCCGATTCACTGGGGACCTCACCCTGCATTGTCGCAAGTAAGAAGATGATTTCGATCGCTGCCGCTGCCCGAACTCCTTCCCTGTGCCGACCCATACCATCGCAGGAGTGGTGACGAGCCGCGAAGCCGGCGCGAGGTGCCGAGGGCGGGATGCCCATGGTCAAGGGAGAAGGAACCAGAAGCCGCCTAGTTTGATACGCCGGAGCTACAAGCAAGTTGTGCAGAGGGTCGCGGAAGCCGTTTCTCCTAGGCGACAGGCGGACTGCCACGCGATATCCGAAAGCTGAGCTGCTTCTGTGGCTCGCTGTCCAGGCAATACAGTTAATGCGGAGAGCTTGAAGGAGCTCTGGGGCGACGCCTCAACGCGCGGCGTGACGCCGCTCCAACACGCCTGCCGCATCGGCAAGCGATAGCCCGCGCGCACGCAACAGCACGACGAGGTGGAACAGCAAATCCGCCGCCTCCCCCAGCAGCTCCTTTTCGCCTTGCGCTACGGCGGCGAGCGCAGTCTCCACGCCCTCCTCGCCTACCTTCTGCGCGATGCGGCGGACGCCGCCTTCGAACAATCGGGTGGTGTAGCTGCCTTGCGGACGATCGGCATCGCGCCGCGCGACCAGCACATCGAGCTCGGCCAGAAAGCCCAGTGGCGGCCGTACGTCGTCGCCGAAGCAGCTGGATGTTCCGTTGTGGCAAGTCGGCCCGTGCGGCTCCGCCTGCAGCAGCAGCGTGTCGGCGTCGCAGTCGACGCGGATGGATTTCAGCGCCAGCACGTGACCGGAGCTTTCGCCCTTTGTCCAAAGACGCTGCTTGCTGCGGCTCCAGAACGTGACGTGGCCGCTGCGCTGCGTTTCCGCCAGGGCATCGGCGTTCATGTAGCCGAGCATCAGCACCTCGCCGGTCAGCCAGTGCTGCACGACGGCGGGCAAGAGGCCGTCGCCCTTGGGCCAGTCGAGTCGCGCTAGATCAGTCTGGATGTCGCTCATGGGCGGTACCTGCAGTCATATGCGCCAAGGCATACAGGAAAGTATGGTTTCTCCGTCATTCCGGCGAAAGGCGGAATGACGAGTTAACAGGCTCGCACGGCCACGCCCTGCCCTTGCAGGTAGCGCTTGAGCTCGGGAATCGCAATCGCGCCGGAGTGGAATACGCTCGCGGCGAGCGCACCGTCCACGTCGGCTTCGACGAAAGCATCGCGGAAATGTTCGATGGTGCCGGCGCCACCCGACGCGATCAGCGGCACGCGGCACAGCGCACGCACCGCGCCGAGCTGTTCGAGGTCGTAGCCCTGGCGCACGCCATCGCTGCCCATGCAGTTGAGCACGATCTCACCGGCACCGAGGCGCTGCGCCTCGGCCACCCAGTCCAACGTGCGACGCGCCAGGGCGCGCGTCTTCGACGGGTCGCCGGTGTACTGGCGTACGCGCCACTCGCCGTCGGCGTCGCGCAGCGAATCGACACCCACCACCACGCACTGCACGCCGAAGGCAGCGGCCAGCTCGGCGACCAGCTCCGGCCGTTCCAGCGCCGGGGAGTTCACCGACACCTTGTCCGCGCCCGCATGCAGTACGGCGCGCGCGTCGTCCACGGAGCGGATGCCGCCTGCCACGCAGAATGGGATGTCGATCACCCGCGCCACCTTCTCCACCCAGCCGCGGTCCACACTGCGCCCTTCCGGGCTGGCGGTGATGTCGTAGAACACCAGTTCGTCGGCGCCTTCGTCGCGGTAGCGCAGCGCCAGGTCCACGATGCCGCCCATCGCCACGTGGTCGCGGAAGCGCACGCCCTTGACCACCTGGCCATCGCGTACGTCGAGGCAGGGGATAATGCGTCGGCTCAGCATGCCAAAGCCTCTGCCACGGTGAAGCGACCTTCCAGCAGGGCACGCCCGAGGATCACGCCGCGCGCGCCGGCTTCGCGCGCCGCGACGATGTCATCCAGCGAACGCACACCGCCCGAGGCCTGCACCGCCAGTTGCGGCACGATGCCGGCAAGGTGGCGATACAAGCCGAGGTTGAAGCCGGCCAGCATGCCGTCGCGCTCGATGTCGGTGCACAGCAGATGGCGGGCGCCATGCGCGGCATACCACGGCGCAAGCTCGTCCAGCGTGCGCGTTTCCGCCTTGATCCAACCCGCGCTGGGCAAGGTCCAGCGGCCTTCGGCGTTGCGGGTATCCAGCGCCAATGTGAGCCGCTCGGCGCCGAGCTTTCCCAGCCAACCAGCCACGCGCTCGGGATCACGGATCGCCACGCTGCCCACCACGACGCGCGCCACGCCAGCATCGAACAGGCGCTGCAGATCGGCCTCCTCGCGCACGCCTCCTCCAGCCTGCACCTGCATACCGTCGCGGGCGATGGCCTCGATCACCGCGAGGTTGTCGAGGCTGCCCGAACGTGCGCCGTCCAGGTCGACCAGGTGCAGCCAGCGCGCACCGGCCTCGGCGTAGCGCTGAGCCACGGCGCGCGGATCGTCCGAATAGGTCGTCTGCTGCGCGTAGTCGCCCTGCTTCAGGCGCACCACACGGCCGCCGCGCAGGTCGATGGCGGGAATCACGGCAAAAGTCATACGACACCCGTCATAAGGCGAGGAAATTCTTGAGGAGCCTGGCGCCGACGGCGGCGGAGCGCTCGGGGTGGAATTGCATGCCGTGGAAGTTGCCGCGCGCGACCACGGCGGAGAACGGTTCACCGTAATTCGCCGAAGCCAGGGTCCACTCGTTCATCGGCACCGCATAGCTGTGCACGAAATACGCCTGCTCGCCGTCGGACAGGTCCTGCAGGAGTGGATGCGCGTTTTGCACGGTCAGGCCGTTCCAGCCCATGTGCGGAACGCGCAAGCCGGGCCGCTCCGCGAAGCGGCACACCGTGGCCGGGATCAGGCCGAGGCACTCGGTATCACCCTCTTCCGAATGCGCGCAGAGCAGTTGCATGCCGAGACACACGCCGAGCACCGGCTGGGTCAGCGAGCGCATCAGCTCGACCAGGCCCAGCTCGCGCAGCCGCGCCATGCCCGGCCCCGCCGCACCCACGCCGGGCAGGATCACTTTGTCGGCGGCGCGTATCGCCGCGGCATCGGAGGTCAGCGCCGCATCCACGCCGAGGCGTTGCAGTGCGTAACGCACCGATCCGATATTGGTGCCGCCGGCATCGACCAGCACCACGGTCATTACAGCGCCCCCTTGGTGCTGGGCAATTCGTCGCCTTCGCGGCGGATCGCCTGGCGCAGCGTGCGCGCCACCACCTTGAAGCAGGCTTCGACCATGTGGTGCGCGTTGTCGCCGCGCACCGCGAGATGCAGGTTCGCACCCAGCGTTTCGCACAACGAACGGAAGAAGTGCGGCACCATCTCCACCGCCACTTCGCCCACGCGTTCGCGCGGAAAATTGCCCTCGAACACGAAGTACGGACGACCGGAAAGATCCAGCCGCGCCTCCGCCGCGCTCTCGTCCATCGGCAGGCAGAACCCGTAGCGACCGATGCCGCGCTTGTCGCCCAGCGCTTGCTTGAGCGCCTGCCCCAGAGCCAGCGCGCAATCCTCGACAGTGTGGTGCTCGTCGATGTGGATGTCGCCGTCGCAGGAAAGCTCCAGCGCGAAACCGCCGTGCTTGCCGATCTGCTCCAGCATGTGGTCGAAGAAGCCCAGGCCGGTATGCACCTTCGGCTCGGCCAACTTGTCCAAGTCGACGCGCACGCGGATCCGGGTTTCCTTGGTATTGCGTACCGCCTCGGCGATGCGCGGCGCATCCAGCACGAGGTGTGCCACCTCGCTCCACGTCGTGCCTTGCGGCCCAACACGCAAACCGCGCACGCCGATGTTCGCGGCAAACTTCAGGTCGGTTTCGCGATCGCCCACCATTACCGAAGCCGCACGGCTCCAGCTGTCGTCGGCCAGCCAGCCACGCATCAGGCCGGTGCCGGGCTTGCGCGTGTCCAGGCCCTCGTGCGGGAAACTGCGGTCGATCAGCACCTCGCGGAAGCGTATGCCCTGCGAGGACAGGATGCGCAGCAGCAACTCCTGCGGCCCCTGGAAGTCCGCCTCCGGAAAATTCGCCGTGCCGAGGCCATCCTGGTTGGTCACCATCACCAGCTCGTAGCCCGCAGCGGCGAAGCGCTGCAGCGCGGCGATCACGCCCGGCAACAGCGCCAACTTTTCGTAGCTGTCGATCTGCTCGTCCTGTGGCTCCTCGATCAGGCAGCCGTCACGGTCGACGAACAGGATCTTGCGTCCGCTCATGCCGCGCCCCGCACCGTCGCCGAGCTGGCCAGCACGGCCAGCACCTGTGCATTGTCCGCCGGTGCGCCGATGGTGATACGCAACGCATCGCCCAGGCCAGGATAGCGGCGTACGTCGCGCACCACGATGCCGGCGTCGAACAGGCGTCGATACGCGGCCTCGGCATCGTCGAAACGCACGGTGAGGAAGTTCGCCTGCGAAGGCAGCACGTCACGCACACCCGGCAGCCGGGCCAACGCCGCGCGCATGCGCGCACGCTCGCTGCGCACCACGTCGATGTGCGCGCGGGCGTTCGCCTGGCCCCACCCGGACAGCGCGAGCAGGGCTGCGTCCACACTGGGCAGCGGCAACGGATACGGCGGCATGATCCGGCGCAGCAACGCGATCACATCCGGATGCGCAAGCAAGCAACCGATACGCGCACCGGCCAGCGCCCAGGCCTTGGAGAGCGTGCGCAACACGGCAAGGTTGTCGTGGCGGTCCAGCAGGTCGGCCACGCTGCCTTCGTCCGCGAACTCCACATAAGCTTCGTCCACCACCAATAGCGCGCGTCCGTCCAGCGCCCGCACCAGGCGCTCGATGTCGTCGCGCGACACCACGCTGCCGGCAGGATTGTTCGGCGTGCAGACGAACACCAGCTTCACTGCATCGGTGACCGCAGCCAGCACGGCATCCACATCCAGCGTGAAGTCGCCGCGCAGCGGCACCTCGACCACGGCGGCATCCTGGATGCGCGCGCTCACTGCGTACATGCCGAAGGTCGGCGGCTGGATCAGGATCGCATCGCGCCCCGCACGGCAGAATGCCCGCACCAGCAGGTCGATGGCTTCGTCGCTGCCACGGCCCACCAGCAGCTGTTCGCGGCGCACGTCGTACAGACGCGCCAGCACATCCACCAGAGCCGACGGCTGCGGTTGCGGATAGCGGTTGCAGCCGGTGCCCACATCGCCGGTCGGCGCCCACGCCGATTCGTTCGCGTTCAGCAGCAGCCGCCCGCCGCTGGCCTCCATGCGCGCCGAGGAATACGGCTGCAGGGCGCGGATTTCCGCCCGCGCAAGATCGAGCACGCTCATTTCGTCGTCTCCAGTTCGGTCAATCGCAAAGTCACCGCACGGCGGTGCGCTTCAAGTTGCTCGGCAGCCGCCAGCACGGCGGTGCATGGACCGATGGTGCGCAGCCCGTCGGCCGAAAGCTCCTGTACGGTGATCTGCTTCTGGTAGCTGGCCACCGACACGCCGCTGTAGCTGCGCGCATGGCCATAGGTGGGCAGCACGTGATTGCTGCCGCTGCAGTAGTCGCCCACCGATTCGGGCGTCCATGCGCCGAGGAAGACCGATCCGGCGCTTTCGATACCGGCCAGCAGCGCGCGCGGCGCGGCCACCTGCAGGATCAGGTGCTCGGGCGCGTAACGGTTGCTCACCTCGATCGCCTGCGCGAGCGACGACACCGAAATCAGGCGGCTCTGCCCAAGCGCCTGCCGGGCGATCTCCGCGCGGGGCAAGTCGGCGCATTGCCGCGCGACTTCCCTCTCGACGCGATCCAGCAGCGAGGCGGACTCGCTGACCAGGATCACCTGCGAGTCCGGGCCGTGTTCGGCCTGCGACAGCAGATCGGCGGCTACGAAAACCGGATTGGCTTCCGCGTCGGCGATCACCAGCACCTCGGACGGACCGGCCGGCATATCGATCGCTGCGCCTTCCGGCTCGGCCGACACCTGCAGCTTGGCCTCGGTCACCCATGCGTTGCCAGGACCAAACAGCTTGTCGCACTTCGGTACGGAAACCGTGCCATAGGCCATCGCGGCGATCGCCTGCGCGCCACCCAGCTTGAACACCTTGTGCACACCGGTGAGGCGCGCGGCATACAGCACCGCGGCATCGCAGCGGCCGTCGGCGCGCGCGGGCGAGCACAGCACCACTTCGCGGCAACCGGCAATGCGCGCGGGCACGCCCAGCATCAAGGCCGTGGAAGGCAGCGGCGCACTGCCTGCCGGCACATACAGGCCTACGCGCTGGATGGGGCGCAGCATGCGCTCCACGCGCACCCCGGGCGCAGTGTCCACGCCCACCGCTTGCGGTGCAGCTGCACGGTGGAAGACCTCGATGCGTCCGGCGGCTTCGCGGATCGCCGCTTTCAAGGTGGGTACCAGCGACGCCTCAGCATCGGCGAACTCGGCCTCGTCGACTTCGAGTTCCGTCAGGGCGCAACGGTCGTATTTCGCGCTCAGTTCGCGCAGGGCTTCGTCGCCACGGGCACGGACATCGGCGATGATGCGGCCCGTGTCTTCGCGCAGCTCCGCCGCGCGCGATTGCGCAGGCCGCGCCAATGCGGCACAGCGGCCCGGTTCGTCGAGCAAATCCCAATCGATCCAGTTCATGGCAGCCGGCCTTTCATGCAAGCATTTTCTCGACGGGAAGGACGAACATCTCGCGCGCACCGGCCTTCTTGATCTCCTCCAGCTGGCGCCAGCTCACCTCGCCCGCGCACAGCGCCTGCAGCATCAGCTGGTCAGGCTGGCCGGCCACCGGCAGCAAGGTCGGCTGCGGGCCACCGGGCAGCAACCGGGTCACCGCATCCAGCGCGGCGCGCGGGGTTTGCAGCAGCAGCAGGCGGGATTCACGCACCTGGATCACACCATCCAACCGCTTCAGAAGCAGCTCGATCAGATCGCCGCGCTCGTCGGCGGGCATGTTCTGCGGGCCAGCCAGCACGGCCTCGCTTTCCAGCAACACATCGACCTCGCGCAACTGGTTAGCCACCAGCGTGCCGCCACTTTGCACCAGGTCGCAGATCGCGTCCGCGGTGCCGAGCTTCGGCGCGATTTCCACTGAGCCGGCCAGGGTCACCACGCCGGCTTCAACCCCATGCTCGCGCAACCATGCGCCCAGCAGCCCCGGGTACGAAGTGGCGATACGCCGGGCGGCCAGTTGCGCGGGCCCGCTGTAATCGAACTCCTGCGGCACGGCGATGGAAAGCCGGCAGCGGCCGAAACCCAGCGGGCGCAACTCGGCCAGTGGCTCGCTCTCGCGGCCGGCCGTGAGGCGGAACTCGTCGAGCACGTTGCGCCCCACAATGCCCAGTTCGCACACGCCCTGCGCGATCAGGCCGGGGATGTCGTCGTCGCGCACCAGCAGCAAATCCACCGGCTCGCCTTCGCCGAAGCAGAACAGCTTGTCGCGACTCTGCCGGAACGTGAGGCCACAACGCTTGAGCAGCTCCAGCGCCGGCTCGGTGAGCCGGCCCGATTTCTGCATCGCGATGCGCAAACGGTCGCGGGGTTTCATGCGCGTTCCTTCTTCGTTGTGGCACGGCGACGCGTCGCCCGCGCCGCGGCAGCGAGATAACCGCCATTGCCCTGGTTGAGGAAGCGCGCCACCCGGCCGATGGTGGTGATGCTCACCGCGGTGCGCTCGTGGATCTCGCGGTACGCCACCCCGTCCAGCAGGAAGGGCACCACGCGCCAGCGGTCCACCAGCACTTCGAGTTCGGCCGGCGTGCACAAGTCGCGGAGGAAGGCATTCATCTCATCCGCGTCCTTCAGCGACAGCAGCGCCTGGCACAGGCTGAGTTCGGCCGACTCGACGGGCATCTCGGGATCCAGCGATCGACGTTTCATAATGTATTAATGCGTTAGTACATTGGATGGCCATTGTAAGTAGCAAAGATGCCCGGCGCAAGTCGTTGGGCCTGCCCCTTGTTCAGCGAAGCGTCACCACTCACTTGCGCCAACGACTCCGGGCCGGGAACGCACCCACAAAAAACCCCGCACAAGGCGGGGTTCTTCGTGATGCGCGGCGAAAGCGGCTCAGGCCGACTTCTTCTTCGGCGCAGCCTTCTTTGCGGCAGCCGGCTTGGTCACGGTCGGCTTGGCGCCAACCACCGCCGGCTGGGCGCCGTGCACGCGGGTATTGCCGTAGCTGCCACGGTAGGTCTTGCCACGACGGGTCTTGCGATCACCCTTGCCCATGGGAATCTCCTCAGGAATAACATGATGGCCTGCCATGATAGCAGTGCCGGCGACGGCACCATAGCCGCCCGCGCCAGGCTTAACCGTGGCCATGGCCGGCACAACCCCGGGGCGGGTCCAGGCAGTCCTCGGGGTCGATCTGCACGGTAACGTGCTGGATGCCGAAGCGTTCCTGCAGCAACCGGTTGATTGCGCGCAGCGCCTGCGCGGCATCGGCCGGGTCATGCAATTCGGCATGCAGAGTGGCCATGCGCGAACCGGAAGCCAGTTGCCACACATGCAGGTGATGGACGCCGCTGATCGCCGGATCGACACCGTTCAACGCAGCTTCCAGCTCGGTCCAGTCCATGCCGTCCGGCACGCCCTCTAGCAGGATGTGCGCGGAACGGCGCAGCAACTGCCAGGCGCTGCCGAGGATCAGCACGGCCACCAGCAACGACAGCACCGGATCGGCCCAGAGCCAACCCAGCCAACGGACCACCAACGCCGCCAGCACCGCCGCTACCGAACCGAGCAGGTCGCCCAGCACATGCAGGCTGGCGCTGGCCAGGTTCACGTCGTCGTGCGAGTGTCCGTGCAGGCTGCGCAGCACCAGCACGTTCACCAGCAAACCGATGATGGCCACTGCCAGCATCATGCCCGACAGGATCTCGCCCGGGTGCAGCAGCCGCTGGGTCGCTTCCCACGCCACCCAGCCGACCAGCACGAACTGGCTGATGGCGTTGACGAAGCCGACCAGAACCTCCATGCGCCCGTAGCCGTAGCTGCGCCGGGCATCGGCTGGCCGCAGCGCAAGACGCGCGCCGACGTAGGCCATCAGCAGCGCCAGCGCGTCCACCATCATGTGGCCACCGTCGGTAAGCAGCGCCAGCGAGCCCGACCACAGGCCACCGATCACCTCCGCCAGCATCGTGATGGTGGTCAGCGCGAAGGCGAGCAGGAGTTTGCGGCCACGCGGGTCGGCATGCGCCGAATGGTCATGCCGGTGATCACGCGCATCGACAGCGTGAGGACTCGAGTGATCGTGTTTGCAGGGATGCACGTTGCTCATTCGCAAATGCTAGGAAACGCCGGCCGCGTTACACAATCACCGCGCGGATTTCCAATACCGCTCGGCCGGAAACGGTGTAGCCGAAACCGTCGGGATACTGCAGGCCGCGCATGCCACGCTTGGCGGTCAGCCGGAACTCAATGCACGCATTGCGCGCCGTGCACATGCGCTACTGCATGCACATGCCGGCGGTCGATATAGAGATTCATGAAGTGCGCCGAGGCCACCAGCAGCCCACCGCAGGTCACCATCACGCTGTGCACGATGATGTGCCGCTCTTCCGACACCCAGACGACGCCGAGCAGCAGCAGCAGCAACCCTGGCACGGCGAGCAACAGCGACAGCGGCTGATGGTGCCGGCGATAACCGCCGATCAGGGCAAACAGCGCCAACGAGGCGGCAAACATCACGAAGTCGCGTTCGAAACGATGCCCCGCCAGGAAGCCCAGCCCGAGCAGCGGCAATACGGTAAGCACGAATGGCAACAGCGCGCAGTGGATCGCGCACAGGAATGAAGCCGCGGCGCCCACGCGGTCGGCAAGCTGCCACCAGCGCGAGGACTTCGATGCCCCGCCCACGACGACGGCACCCGCGTCACCCGAGTGCAGCAGCAAGCCGTCGTTATTGGCGGAGCTTTCGATCCTGTCCATATCCGAAATGTTACTTTATAACATCGACACCACACAAGCGACCGCGTCCGCTGGCGACCGGGACGGCTTCAGGTTTTGCGGCAACGCTTGCAGACGCCATGCACTTCCAGCGTCTGTGCCTGGGCGCGGAAACCAAGCACCTTGGCCTGCGCCTCGATCAGCTCGGCCACGCGCTGGTCGCAAACTTCCTCGGCGCCAGAGCAGACGTCGCAGATCAGGAACGGCACCTGGTGCGCCTCGGCCGGATGATGGCAGGAAACGAAGGCATTGATCGACGACAGCTTGTGGATGAAGCCCTGTTCCAGCAGGAAATCCAGCGCACGGTACACCGTGGGCGGCGCCGCATTGCCGTGGCGTTCGCGCAGCTGGTCGAGCAGGTCGTAAGCCTTCACCGGTTTCTCGGCGGCGGCGACCAGCTCCAGCACTTCCATGCGCAGCGGGGTAAGCCGCAGGCCACGTTCCTCGCTGACATGCGCGACCTCACGCACGAAACCCTTCGCGTCGTGCGGATGCGAATGATGGGCGTGCGGCTTGCCGGCGGCTTCATGGGCCAAGTGGATTCTCCTTGCGGGGGATCATACATGCCCGACGCTGCGCGCAATGTGACGTGTCAGCGTCTCAGCGGAGGCGGTTCGACCCGGGGCTTGGCGCGTGGGCGGTAGCAGATCACCAGCCAGCCGATCGGCCCCAGAAACCAGGCCCAGGCGACACCTTCCCACAGGCGCCCGCGCCACCAGCCCAACAGCGCCCCCACCGCCACGAATGCGAGGTTCCACCAGAACAGCGCAGTCCACGGCACCATCGCCCACAGGTTCAGGAAAACCTGCCAGAACGCACCCGGAGAATTCGGGTCGACGCCATGCGTTGCACGGGCAAGCAGTTCGTCCATGGGATGCCTGCCCAGGCCGTCTGTTTCAGCCGCGCGCCAGCGTCAGCGCATGGTCGATGCGCCGCAGCGCCTCGTCGCGGCCGCAAAGATAGAGGGTATGGTCGATGGACGGCGATACCTGCGTGCCGGTGATCGCCACGCGCAGCGGCTGGGCAATCTTGCCCATGCCGAGCTCCAGCCTCGCAGCCATCTGCTCGATGACCTGATGGATGGGCTCGGGCCGCCACTCCACCCCGGCCAGCAGCGTCTTCGCCGTTTCCAGCACGGCGACCGCGCCGTCGTTCTTCAGGTGCTTGGCGACAGCCTTGTCGTCCCAATCGGTGACGGGGCCGTACCAGATCTTCGCGCGCTCGGCCATTTCCTTCAGCGTATGTACGCGGTCGCGCAAGGCCACGATCACGTCGGCAGGCTGCGGACCGTGCACGGCATCGATGCCGGCACGCGCCAGGTGCCAGGCGAATTCGGGCGCAAGCGCCGCCGGATCGTCGGTCTTGAGGTAGTGCTGGTTGAGCCAGTTGAGCTTCTCGGTATCGAAGCGCGAGGCAGCCTTGTTGACGTCGGCGACATCGAACAGCCTGGTCATCTCCTCGCGCGAGAAGATTTCCTGGTCGCCATGCGACCAGCCGAGGCGTACCAGGTAATTGAGGATGGCATGCGGCAGGTAGCCCTCCTCGCGGTACTCCATCACGCTCACCGAGTTGGTGCGCTTGGAGAGCTTCTTGCCCTCCTTGTCGAGGATCATCGGCAGGTGCGCGAATTCCGGCACCGGCGCGCCCAACGCGTGGTAGATGTTGATCTGGCGCGGCGTGTTGTTGACGTGGTCGTCGCCGCGGATCACTTCGGTGATCCCCATGTCGATGTCGTCCACCACCACGGCGAAGTTGTAGGTGGGCCAGCCGTCGGAGCGGAAGATGACGAGATCGTCCAGCTCGGCATTGGCCCACTCCACGCGGCCCTTCACCTTGTCCTCGAACACCACCGAACCTTCCAGCGGGTTCCTGAAACGGATCACGCGGTTCGGGTCCTCGCGGTACGGCTCGTTTCGGTCGCGGTAATGGCCGTTGTAGCGGGGCTTCTCGCCCTTCGCCATCGCCGCCTCGCGCATCGCCTCGATCTCTTCCTTGCTCTCGTAGGCGTAGTACGCCTTGCCCTCGGACAGCAGGCGCGCGGCCACTTCCTTGTAGCGGGCCAGGCGCTGGGTCTGGTAAACCGGAGCCTCGTCGGCGGAAAGATGCAGCCATGCCATAGCATCGAGAATTGCCTGCACCGCTTCGTCGGTGGAGCGCTCGCGATCGGTATCCTCGATGCGCAAGAGGAACTCGCCGCCGCGGCGCCGCGCCTCCAGCCAGCAATACAGGGCGGTGCGTGCGCCGCCGATGTGCAGGAAACCGGTGGGGCTGGGGGCAAAACGGGTGCGGACGGTCATGGAATGTACTGGGGGGCGCGTAGAAACCATGGATTTTAGCCGATACCGCAGCTGGCTCGGCGTGCCGTCATTGTTGCTGGCGGGATTTGTCTCGACTGCGTCAGCACTGGACAACCCCGGTTACGACCGTCCCGGTCTCGGCTTCACTCCGGTCGTGCTGGGCGCCGGCGACATCACGCTGGAACAAGGTCTGCCGGACTGGAGTCTCGCCCGCGCCAGCAGCGGTGACAGCGCTCAATACACCGCCGACAGCCTGCTGCGGCTGGGTATCGGTCAATCGCTGGAACTGCAATTCGGCAGCTCCTACAACCGACTCAGCCAAGGCGATGCGGTCGACTACGGACGCGGCGACAGCACCCTGGCGCTGAAATTCGCCCCGCCCGCACGCGGCAACTTCAGCTGGGGGCTGCTGGGCAGCATCGAATTCACTGATGGCGCGAGCGACTTTCGCAACCCGCGCCGCCAGTACCTGCTGGGCACCGAGTTCAACTGGCAATTGGACGAACGCAATGGCCTCGCGCTGTACCTGGAAAACGTGCGCAGCGGCGGCCACGACAGCCGCCAACTCGCCGTCAGCGATGGTTACGCCTTCACGCCGAGATTCAGCGGCTACGTCGAATTCGGCGTGATGGACGTGTCCGGCGTTGGCCAAGGCAGCCGCGCCGGCGCCGGCCTGGCATGGATGCTTACGCCACGCGTGCAATTGGATGCCAGCATGCGCCATCGCCTCGATGGCGCTGCGCCCGAGTGGGAAGCCGGACTCGGGATAGCGGTGTACTTCGGCCGCTGAAAACCGCGACCGTCATCCGCCCGTCATGTATTCGCCACCCTTGCGCAAAGCCGCGGCGCGAAGCTGTACGCAGGTCACGCGAGAGCAACGTCATGCGCATCGGCATCGTCAGCGAAACCTGGCTACCGGAGATCAATGGCGTCGCGCTCACCGTGTACGGTCTCGCCACCGGTCTGGTGGCACGCGGGCACACAGTCGAAGTGGTGCGTCCGCGTCAGGCGTGCCCGAGTGCCGCCGATGCCCATTTCGAAACCGTGTTCGCCCGTGGCGCGGCCCTGCCCCGCTACCCTGGCCTGCGCTTCGGCCTGCCCGCAGGACGGACCCTGCGCGAGCGTTGGTCGCAGGAACGCCCGGACGCCATCTACATCGCCACCGAAGGCCCGTTGGGCAGTTCGGCGCTGCGCGTGGCGAACGCCCTGCGCATCCCGGTCGCCTCCGGATTCCACACGCGCTTCGACAGCTATGCCAGCCACTACGGCCTGCGTTGGCTCACGCCGCTGGTGCGCGGCCACCTGCGCCGCTTCCACCGCCGCGCCGCCGCCACCCTCGTGCCCACCGAAGCGCTGGCACAGGAGCTCGCCTCGCTCGGCGTGGACAATGCACGCCTGCTGCGCCGCGCTGTGGATACGCAACTGTTTCATCCCGGCCAGCGCGATCCGTCGCTGCGCGCGCAATGGAGCGTCGACGCCGGCACACCGGTGATGCTGTATGTGGGCCGCATCGCAGCGGAGAAGAACCTCGAGCTGGCTGTGCGGGCCTTCCGTACTGCGCAACAACAACTGCCCGCCATGCGCTTCGTGTGGGTGGGCGACGGCCCCGCGCGCGCTGCATTGCAGGCGGCAAACCCGGATTTCGTCTTCGCCGGCACCCAACGTGGCGAAGCACTGGCGCGGCACATCGCCAGCACAGACTTGTTCCCTTTCCCAAGCCTCAGCGAAACCTTTGGCAACGTGATCCTTGAAGCGCTGGCCTGCGGAGTGCCGGTGATCGCCTATCGCGAAGGCGCGGCACGCGAGCACCTGTGCGACGGCTACAACGGTTACTGCATCGCGCCCGCCGATGCGGACGCATTCGTCACTGCCACCGCCACATTGGCCGGCAACCCTGGGCTGATCCGCCACATGGGTCGCCGCGCGCACGAAAGCATGGCGCGCCTGTCGCCGGATCAGGTCATCCGCGAATTCGAGTCCTTGTTGCGAGAACTGGCTGAGGAGCAGCGCCATGAGCACCATGCCGTCATCGTCCATGCCTAGAACCGTTGCCTTCGACCGTCGCGTCTGCGTGGCGGCGAACCGCTGGGGCACGCGCCGCGCAGTGGGCGTGTTCTTCGGCACCGTCAGCCGGCTCGGCGACGGCATGTTCTGGTACGCGCTGATGCTGGCCCTGGCCGTCTTGGAGGGACGGCGCGGATTGTTCGCGGCCGCGCACATGGCCGCCACCGGCATTGCTGCCCTGCAGCTGTATCGCCTGTTGAAACGGTACACGCGCCGGCCGCGCCCTTTCCGCGCCTGCCCCGGCGTGATCGCACACGTGCCGCCGCTGGACGAATTCAGCTTCCCTTCCGGCCATACCTTGCAGGCGGTGGGCTTCACCATGGTGGCGCTGGCCTGGTACCCGCTGCTGGCACCGCTGCTGCTGACCTTCACCACGCTGGTCGCCGCATCGCGTGTCATCCTCGGCCTGCACTACCCCAGCGACGTGCTCGCTGCGATCGGCATCGGCGGTGCGCTTGGCACACTGTCGTTGTGGCTGGTGCACGCCACGACCATGCTTGTCTGAGCAAAATCTGCGCATCGCGTCGCGCGCCACTGTGCGCTCAAGCACTTGCACCACCTATCCACAGGCTATGCCCATGTGCTTCCACATTTGTTGTGGAAAACGCGCAAAGGCTTGCGCAGAAATTCGTCAATGCGTGCCAAGTATCTGTTGCCAAAGCCGTGAACACGGCTTGTCCACAGCTTTGTTCGGCAGGCATCCACATTGACTGTGGAAAACACCGCGCCGCCGGGGAAACCTGGCCTCGCTACAGCCTCGATGCGAAAAAGCGGGCTGCGTTCAAATGAGCCGCGCAGGCCTGTGGTGTTGCCGCATCGAGAAAAAAGGCAGGTCCGCCCTTGTAGATATCGAAGTCGGCCTCGTCGCCGAGACGCCTCGCCATTCGCTTGAGTCCTGCTCCCACCGCCAAGGGAAAGGTCTTATCCCCGTCGCCCCATATCAGACGGAGCGGTGGCAAGGCATGCACAGGGTGTGCGTAACCCTCCGGGAATCCGCCATCGACAATCACAAGCGCGTCGATGTCCGTACTGTTGGCCGAGACCGCCAAGGCTATCTCCGCGCCAAGCGATATCCCGAGCAGTCCGACCTTTCCAGCATGCCCAGACTGCGCATGGTAGTAAGTCGCTACGCTACGGATCGTTGCGATCCATCCGGACTGGTGTTTGGCGTAGTAGCGCTCGCGGGCATCGGAGCTACCCGCACGACCGATGGCGCTCACATCCTTCGGGGAAAGAAAGTGCACCAGGCAAGCTCGCAAACCCTCGCTGCGAAGCGCTCGCCCGATCTCCTCATAAGCCGGCGACCAGAACCCCTTGCTGCCACTCAGCACAAGGACCGTCGGGCGCGCGAAATCCGCCTTATCGGCGAAACACTCGACCAGCACGCTTCCAGTCGGCGTTTGCAGCGTCAGTGACTCGCGCGCAGCCGCGCTGGCCTTTTCAGTCGTGGCCAAAAACATGAGCGCGAACAGCGCAAGCGAATGGACGCGAGCCCACCGTCTCATCATCATCACGACCGAGGTCAAACGCCCTTCCCCGCGAAACGAACGACGCCGCCCGCAGGCGGCGTCATCGGATGCGAAGCCGTCGTTACGCCGCGCGCGGCGCCTTCTCCAGCAGGTTGAGCAGATCGGCGAGCTTGTCGCGCATCTCGCGGCGGTCGACGATCATGTCGATGGCGCCGTGCTCCAGCAGGAACTCGGAACGCTGGAAACCTTCGGGCAGAGTTTCGCGCACGGTCTGCTCGATCACGCGCGGGCCGGCGAAGCCGATCAGCGCCTTCGGTTCGCCGATGTTGATGTCGCCCAGCATGCCCAGGCTGGCGGAGACACCGCCGGTGGACGGATTGGTCAGCACGCTGATGTAGGGCACGCCGGCATCGCGCAGCTTGGCCAGCACGGCGGAGGACTTGGCCATCTGCATCAGCGAATACAGGCCTTCCTGCATGCGCATGCCGCCGCTGGCGGCGAAGCACACCAGCGCACTTTTCTCGGCCAGCGCCCGCTCGCCCGCGCGGGCGAATTTCTCACCGCCCACCGATCCCATCGAGCCGCCGACGAAACCGAACTCGAATGCGGTAGCGACCAGCGGACGGCCCTTCAGGCGGCCGTTCATCGCGACCAGCGCGTCCTTCTCGCCGCTGCTCTTCTGCGAGGCGACGATGCGCTCGCGGTATTTCTTGGAATCGCGGAACTTGAGTGGGTCCGTGGCCTCCATGCTCGGCCACAGTTCCTGCGTGGAGCCTTCGTCGAACAATGCGAGCAGGCGCGTACGGGCACGGATGGCGTGATGGTGCCCGCACTTGGGGCAGACCATCAGGTTGCGCTCCAGCTCCGGCTTGTACAGCACTGAGCCACAGCCTGCGCACTTCTCCCACACGCCCTCGGGCACCTTGCCCTTGCCTGCACCGGAGCCTTGCGTGTGCGCACGCGGGTTCATGATTTTCTGCAGCCAGTTCATAGCGATGCCTCTAGTGAAGCGCGCATTCTAGCCGAGATCGCTGGAAGCACCGGACGCCGGCGTGTGGTGCGCTCCTTCAGCGGAGCCCGAAGTGACTCTCGAGATCGTCCATCGTGCGCAGAAAAGTCGCTGAAGAACGCAACTCAATGCGCGTCGAGCGCATCCCGAATGGGTTGCAGGAACGCACGCACGCGCTCGGCAATCTCATCCACCGAAGCCGCGCCCGCCAACCGCTCCACCAGCGCGCTGCCGATCACCACCGCATCGGCGAAAGCGGCAATGGCTTTCGCGCTTTCCGCATCGCGCACACCGAAGCCGACGGCCACCGGCGCCTTCGCGTGCGCACGCACGTCCGCCACGCGCGCCGCGATATCCGTGGTGCTCAATCGCGCGGCGCCGGTGATGCCGGCGAACGATACGTAGTAGAGAAAGCCCTCGGCCGCCGCGCACAGTTTCGACAAGCGGTCCGGCGCCGTGGTGGGCGCGGCGAGCAGGATCTGCGCGAGACCGGCCGCGCGCAGCGGCGCCAGCACTTCGGACTCTTCCAGCGGGCAGTCCACCAGCAGCACGCCGTCGACGCCGGCCTGCACGGCTTCCGCCGCGAAGCGCGCATAGCCGTGGATCTCGATGGGGTTCAGATAGCCCATCAACACCACCGGCGTATCGGCATCGCGCCGGCGGAATTCGGTGACCCAGCCCAGCACGTCGCCCAGGCCCACTCCCTTGGCGATGGCACGCTCGCTGGCGTGCTGGATCACCGGGCCATCGGCCATCGGATCGGAGAACGGCACACCAAGCTCGATCACGTCGGCACCGGACTCGACCAGTGCGTGCATCAGCGCCACCGCATGTCCAGGCGACGGATCGCCGGCGGTAACGAAGGGAATCAGGCCGGTGCGGCCGGCGGACTTCAGCGCCGCAAAACGGCGGTCGATGCGATTCATACCTGCACTCCTTCACGCGCCGCGATGGTGTGCACGTCCTTGTCACCGCGGCCGGAGAGGTTGCACAGCACGATGCCGTCCTTCGGGTATTCGCGCGCCAGCTTGATCGCCTGGGCGACCGCGTGGCTGGATTCCAGCGCGGCAAGGATGCCCTCGGTGCGCGCCAGCAGGTGGAAGGCCTCCAGAGCCTCGTCGTCGGTGACGCCGACATATTCGGCACGACCGGCGTCCTTGAGGAAGGCGTGCTCGGGGCCGACGCCTGGGTAGTCCAGGCCCGCCGACACCGAATGCGTCTCGGTGATCTGGCCGTCGTCGTCGCACAGCACATAGGTGCGGTTGCCGTGCAGCACGCCGGGCCGGCCGGCGGCCAGGGACGCCGCATGATGACCGGTGGCGATGCCCTCGCCCGCTGCCTCGGCGCCGACGATGCGGACGTCGCGATCGTTGAGGAAGGCATGGAACAGGCCGATCGCATTCGAGCCGCCACCCACGCAGGCAGTGAGTACATCCGGCAGGCGGCCGTACTGCTCCAGCAGCTGCGCACGCGCCTCGCGGCCGACGATGGCGTTGAAGTCGCGCACCATGAGCGGATACGGGTGCGGCCCGGCCACGGTGCCGATGATGTAGAAGGTGTCGGCCACGTTGGTGACCCAGTCGCGCATCGCCTCGTTCAGCGCGTCCTTCAGCGTCTTCGAGCCGGAAGTCACCGGCACCACTTCGGCGCCCAGCAGCTTCATGCGGTAGACGTTGATCTTCTGCCGCTCGATGTCGGTGGCGCCCATGTAGACCACGCATTCCAGCCCCAGCCGCGCTGCCACCGTGGCGCTGGCCACGCCATGCTGGCCTGCGCCGGTCTCGGCGATGATGCGGGTCTTGCCCATGTGCCGCGCTACCAGCGCCTGGCCCACGGTGTTGTTGATCTTGTGCGCGCCAGTGTGATTCAGGTCCTCGCGCTTGAGCAGAATGCGCGCACCGCCCACGTGCCTGGTCAACCGCTCGGCGAAATACACCGGGCTGGGCCGGCCCACGTAATGCGTGAGGTCGCGATCAAGCTCGGCGACGAAGGCCGGATCTTTGCGCAGGCGCAGGTAGGCCTCGGTCAGTTCAGCCAGCGGCGCCATCAGGGTTTCGGCGACATAGCTGCCGCCGAACTGGCCGAAGCGGCCCTGGGCGTCGGGGAAGGCGTGGAAATCCCGGATCTCGGGCATGGGAACTCCAAAAGGAAGCGCGGCGACAGGCTCACACCTTAACGCCTTGGCATCCCATGAAAAAGCGAAAAGATCGCCTCGATACTTGAGCTAGACTCACAGCATGTCGGATCGCGACCTGCCTTCGCTGAATGCCCTGCGTGCTTTCGAGGCCGCCGCGCGGCTGGGCAGCATGAGCCTTGCCGCACAGGAATTGCACGTCACTCATGGGGCCGTCAGCCGGCAGGTCCGCGCGCTGGAAGAAGCTCTGGGCCAGCCGTTATTCGCCCGGCAAGGGCGTGGCGTCGCGCTCACCGCGATAGGCCAGCAGCTGCGCGAACAGTGCAGCACCGCGTTCGGGCAACTGCGCGAGGGCTGGCTGCAGTTGCGGAATAAGCGCGCTGCCGCGGCCTGCGTTCTCGGCTGTTCCGGCAGCGTGCTCGCGCGCTGGGTGATTCCGCGACTGGAGCGCCTGCGCCACGATCTCCCTGCACTGACGCTGCATCTGGCTGTGCAGGAAGAACCTGTGGTCGACCATCTGGCCAACGTGGATGCTGCCCTGTTGCTGGCCGCGCCGCCGTGGCCCAGCGGTTGGCAGGTGCATGAGCTGGCGCCGGAACGTATCGGACCCGTGCTCAGCCCGCGCTATCCCGGCGCCGACCGTCTGCGCGAGCTGCCCGCCAGCGCGCTGTGCGACGAACCGCTGCTGCATACCGCCTCGCGCCCGCAGGCGTGGCCGGAATGGGCGCGCGCCATGGACCTGCCGCCCGAATCATTGCAGCAGGCCCAGGCCCTGCCCCATCTCTACTTCCTGCTGGAAGCCGCGGCAGCGGGGCTGGGCGTGGCCATCGCGCCGCAGCCACTGGTGGCCGACGACCTCGCCAGCGGGCGGCTGCTTGCACCGTGGGGGTTTCGCGAAACCTCCGCGCGCTGGGCGCTGGTTTCAACCCGGCGCACCGACGATGCACGGTTCGCGGCGCTGGCGGACTGGCTGCGCCACGAATTGGCTGAGGCGTGAAACGGCGCGGTCAGAGATTCTGCCGCGCCCCCTCCTTCAGCTTCTCCACGACCTCCGGCGTCTGCGGCCCCAGCACGCCACGGCGATGCTCTGGGATGTGCGCCACGGTTTCCTCGCCGCCGAACACGTAATAGTCCAGCAGCCTGCGCCACTGCTCCCGTTCCGCCGCAGGCAGTTCGCGGAAGGCCAGCAGGCAATGAAACAGCGCCGCGCGCGCGTAGCCGGAGTTGTAGCCGGGCACGTCCACCGGACTCCACCAGTAGTTCATCAACGCGTTGAGCTGCTGCAGCGATTCCACGTTGTGCCACCACAGCGGCGGCATGTAGATCGCGTCGCCGGGGTGGAGTTCGGCCACCTGCGCGGCGGCCAGCGCCTGCTTCAGGCGCGGATAGCGCGGGTCATCGGGCCGGTCCAGTCGCGCCAGGCTGATCGCTGCGCCGGTGGGCGCGAAATCCAGCGGACCGATGTAGAGGTTGGGCAGTTGCTCGGGCGGGAACAGGGTGAAACGCCGCGCGCCGCACAGCACGCAGGCGATGTTGCGCATCGAGTCGAAATGGGTGGGTGTGGTGGCCTTGTTGCCCACCCACAGGCGCGGCTCCACCGAGGGATCGAGGAACGGCAGTTGGTGGTCTTCCAGCAAGCCCGGCAGGCATTCGCGCACGCGCGCGCTCTGGATCACCAGCGCCGGCGCGTTCTCCCGCCGGCTGTAGCTGGCCAGTCGCTGCAGGCCCATGGTCACCGGCACCTTGAAGTGCTGGTAGTTCATCTCGCCCAGGTCCGCCGAGTAGCCGACGATGCCGTCGGCCTCCGGCGCCACCATCAGGGTGCTGACGTCGGTGCCGTTGTCCAGCTCGGCCAGCCGCTGCGCAAAGGCGGTGTCCGACTGCAGTCCGAGCTTCACGAGCGGCCAATCGCGCACCAGGCCGCGGATCACCAGCGGACGGTCGCGGTCGACCAGGATGCGCGGATCGAACGGATGATCGGCGTCGACCCGGCACTCCTCCATCGCGGTCGGTGTCGGCACCGTGCTGGAACCTTCGCTCATGGCTAGCCTTCCCCTTCGTCCGCGGCGCGCACCGCCGCGATGAAATCATGCAACTTGCCGGCATCCTTGATGCCCGGCGCCGACTCCACGCCGCTGGCCACGTCCACCGCCCACGGCCGCGCCGCACGTATCGCCGCGCCGACGTTGCCCGCATGCAAGCCACCGGCAAGGATCACCGGCTGCGCAAGGCCACGCGGCAGCAGCGACCAGTCGAATGCCTTGCCGCTGCCGCCGGCTTCGCCCGCGACATGGCCGTCCAGCAGCAGCGCGGCGGCGCGAGGGTAGTCGTGCAGGCGCGGCAACGCCGCAGCGCCCTCACCCATTGCGATGGCCTTGAGGTACGGGCGCCTGAACTGCGCGCACCAGTCGTCGGCCTCGCCGCCGTGGAACTGCAGCAGATCGGGCTGCACCGTCGCGATGACTTCCTCGACCAGGGCAGCCTCGTCGTCCATGAACAAGGCCACGGCATCCACGAACGGCGGGAGGGCCTGGCGGATCGCCCGCGCCTGTTCCAGCGCCACCCGCCGCTTGCTGCGCGCGGTGAACACCAGGCCGATCGCATCCGCGCCCAGCCGGGCAGCGAGCAAGGCGTCCTTGGTGCGGGTCATGCCGCAACACTTGATGCGGGTCATTGCGATACCTCCGCAGGCAGGCCCCAGTGCGCTTCGTAACGCGGACCGAGGAAGGTCAGGCCCGATGATGGCGCGGTAGGCCCGGCTACTTCGCGATTGCGGCCAGCCAGCAGCTCGGCAACCCATTCGACCGGCTGCTCGCCACGCCCCACCGGCAGCAGCGATCCGACGATGTTGCGCACCATGTGGTGCAGGAAGGCATTCGCCTCGATCTCCACGATCACCTGCTCGCCCTCGCGCCGCACGCCTGCCGCCAGCACACAACGGCGCGGATGGGCGGCCTGGCATGAGGTTGCGCGGAACGCGGAGAAATCGTGTTCGCCCACCAGCGCCTGTGCGGCGGCATGCATGCGAGCGGCATCCAGCGGCAGGCGTTCCCAGGTGACATAACGCGCGTCCAGCGCCGCACGCACCTGCCGGTTCAGGACGGTATAGCGGTAACGCCGGCTGCGGGCGGAAAAGCGCGCATGGAAATCCTCCGCCACCGGCTGCGCCCACAGCACAGCCACGCTGTGCGGCAGGTTGGAAGTGGCGCCGAGCAACCAGCCGCGCATCTCGCGTTCCACCGGCGCGTCAAAATGCACCACCTGGCAGCGGCCGTGCACACCCGCATCGGTTCGCCCTGCGCAGGTCACCTCGACCGGCTGCGCGGCGACCTTCGACAAAGCCTGTTCCAACGCGCCCTGCACCGTGCTGCCATGGGTGAGGCGTTGCCAGCCAAGGAAGTCGGTGCCGTCGTATTCGATGCCCAGGGCGATGCGCATGGATCGTGCTGTCGATTCAAAGCGGAGAGCGTAACAGGCATCTTCCCTGCGATCGCCCCTGATCGCGAAAATCAAACGGGCCGGCATAGCCGGCCCGTTCGTGCTTTACCAATGCAATGAAACTATCAGTGCAGGTCGTCGAGCAGGCGCTTGGCCACGTCGCGTTGCATCTGGCTGCCCTCGTGCAGTACTTCCTCGAGCATGGCGCGGGCGCCTTCGGGATCACCCATGTCGAGGTAGGCACGTGCCAGGTCCAGCTTGGTGTCCGCCGGATCGTCGCTGAAATCGCGCGACTCGATATCATGGCCGGCGGGCTGCAGTTCGGCCTCCGGCTCGTCGAACTGCCAGCTCGACCTCACCACCGTCGCATCTTCGTCCGCGGCGGCATGTTGCTCGACCGGTTTGGCCTCGTCGGCGGGTTTGGTGTCGTCGACGTGCTTGGCCGCCGATTCGTGCGGAGGCGTGAGGTCGAAGTTGAAGTTGTACTCGCTCACCTTGACCGGGCTGGTCGGCATCGGCGGCGGGCCGGCCGGCGCGGGCGCCGCGACGGGCTCGGCGGCATAACGGTCGATGTCGAAACCGTGGTGGGCCTCATGTTCTTCCGTCGACGCGCCATCATGGTGCGCGAACAGTGGATGGCCAGGCACCAGGTCCTCGCCCATGCGCACTACCTGCTGCCACTCCTCCTGCTGCGGGTCGGAAACGTGGGCATGCATGGCTTCAGCTGCCGCCTCGAAATGGTCGATGTCGCGGCGACCGTAGTACAGGCTGACCAGCTCCAGGTGCAGGCCGATGTCGTCGGGATGCTCGGCCAGCTGATCGAGCAGCAGGTTCTGGTCGACGTCGTCGGCGTCATGCAACGGCTCCGAGCCAAAGCGATCGGCCAGCGACGGCGCCAGCTTCGGCAACGAGGACGCAGGCTTCGCCTTGCGGCGACCGAGCAAGGCCCACAGCACCAGCAGAAGGACGACGACGCCACCTGCCACCTCTGCCCAGAGCTGCGAGTACCAGGGCTCGTCGTCGGACGGCGCCGGTTTGCTGGCGGCCGGCTTGGCCGGCGTTGCCTTGACAGGTTCGGCCTTGGCTGGGGCGGCTGCCTGTTCGGGCTTGCTCGCCGCGGGTGCCGTTGCGGCGGCGGCAGGCGCTGCCGCCTGCATGGCCGCTGTCGCGCTGCCGGCCGGTGTTGCCGGCAGCGGGGCGATGCTGGCCGGAGTGGTCGCGGTCTTCGATGCGGTGGCGGCCGGCGCGGTTGCCGCCGGCGCCGCGTTCGCCGGCTCGGCCGGCGCACCAGCCGCCTTGCGCGCCGCGGCCAGCTTCTGTTGCAGCTCGGCGATTTCGTTGTCCTTGAGCGCGAGCAGACGCTGGTTCTTGCTGTTGATGTCGCTGAGGTCCTTCAAGCGCGACTTCAGGTCATCGCCCTGTTGTTGCAGGGTGGCAAGGCTCTCCTTGCTGCGCTGCAGATCCTGGCGCAGGGCGTCGCTGTTGTCGGTGGCCGATTTGCTGCCCTGCTTGGCCGGCACCAGCGCCAGGTGGTCGCCCGTTGTGCCGGTCGCCGTGGGCGAACTGGAGGTGCCGGCACGCGTACCCGCATCGGCCACGTTGGTCGGCGCGCTGCCCACCGTACCGCTGCGCCAGTCGCCGTTCTGGCGACGCACTTCCTCGGCAGCGGTGGCTATCGCGATCGCCTCGGCCTCGGCCTTGCTGGGAATGCGCAGCACCGCGCCTGCCTTCAGCGCATTGATGTTGTCGCGATAGAACGCATCGGGGTTGGTCTGCTTGAGCGCCAGCAACATCTGGTTGACGTCGACGCCAGCCGGCGCCGTCTGGTGGGCCACCGTGGACAGGGTCTGGCCGCGCTCGACCGTCCAGCGCCCATTGGCCGCCTGCCCCGACGATGGCGTACCGGCAGCGCTGCTCGCCTGACGCGGTGCTGCAGCCGGCTTCGCCGCGTGTGCAACGCGCGCAGGCTGCGGCGCGGGACTGCTGCCCGGCGGATCGAGCAGGATGGTGAACTCGCGCACGCTCTTGCCATTGCCGCCATGGACCTCGACCAGCAGGTCGAGGAACGGATCGTTGACAGCCGTTTCGCTGGTGATGCGGATCACCTTGTGGCCGTCGCCGCCGTCGACCACGGCGAAATGCAGGGGAATCCCGGTGGAAGCGTCACCCGATGCCAGATGCACATTGAGCTGCTGCAGCTCGGCCGGCGAGGCCTGCTGTACCGGGATTTCCGCCAGCAAGGGCTGGCCCAGCGCCGATTTGACCTGGATCTGCCCCAGGTCCATGGCCAACGCCTGGCCGCTGCCAAGAGCCAGAGCCACCAGCAAGGGCAGTTTCAACGAACGATTCATCAGGTGCTCCCCCGAACAAGCCGCAGTGTCCGGGGAGGCCGCCACAATGGCGGCGCTTCGGCCGGACGATGCTGCACTTTAGTTAGATGCAAGCGGATCAACAATAGGCGGATCGCAGACTTGCGACGCATTGCTATCGCGCATTCCAGCAATGGAGAAGACGCCCGACCGGCCCGGGGACGCTCAATGCCCCTTGCCGACCGCCTCTCTTGCCTGCTGGACCGCCTGCAACTGGCGCCGCAATTCGGCGATTTCCGCATCCTGCCGCCTGAGCTTTTCCGCTGCCGCCTGGCTGCCGGATTCCTGTTTGGCCACGTCCTTCTGCAAGCGCTGCACCTCGGCTTGCTGCCTGGCCACCGCGGTCGCCACCTGACGCGCAGACCCATGGGTCTGTGCGCAGACCGGCCCAGCCACTATCAGCAGACCGGCCAGCACCCAACTGCATGCCCCACGCCTCACAGATAGTCTTCTATCAGCAGTTCGGCGATCTGCACGGCGTTCAACGCCGCACCCTTGCGGATGTTGTCGGAGACGATCCACAGGTCGAGGCCCCGCTCGTGCGAGATGTCCTCGCGGATGCGGCCCACATAGACCGGGTCCTTGCCGGCGACGTCGCCCACCGGGGTGGGATAGCCGCCGGCCTTGCGCTCGTCCATCACCACCACGCCCTCGGCCTGCTCCATCAGTTCGCGTGCCTGTTCGGCCGTGATCTTGTCGCGGGTCTCGATGTGCACCGCCTCGGAATGCCCGTAGAACACCGGCACGCGCACCGCCGTCGGGTTCACCGCAATGGAGTCGTCCTCCAGGATCTTGCGCGTCTCCCACACCATCTTCATTTCTTCCTTGGTGTAGCCGTTGGGCTGGAAGTCGTCGATGTGCGGGATCACGTTGAAGGCGATCTGCTTGGAGAACTTCTTCGACTCCACGTCCTGGAAATTGAGCAAGGCCGCGGTCTGCTTGCCCAGTTCCTCCATGCCCGAACGGCCCGCGCCGGAGACCGACTGGTAAGTGGCCACGTTGATGCGTTCGATGCCCACCGCGCGATGGATCGGCGCCAGCGCTACCAGCATGCCCATGGTCGAGCAGTTCGGATTGGCGATGATGCCGCGGGTGGTGTACTGGGCGATGGTGTGGGGGTTCACCTCGCTCACCACCAGCGGGATGTCGTCCTGGTAGCGGAACTCGGAGGTGTTGTCGATCACCACCGCGCCGGCCGCCGCGGCGCGCGGCGCATGCGCCTTGCTCACCGAACCGCCGGCCGAGAAGAAGGCGATGTCCACGCCGTCGAAGTCGTAGTCGGCAAGGTTCTTCACCGTCACCTGTTTGCCTGCGAACTCCACCTTGCCTCCGGCCGAACGCTCGCTGGCCAGCGGCACCAGCTCGCTGACCGGGAAGTTGCGCTCGGCGAGGATGGCGAGAAGCGTCTCGCCCACGGCGCCGGTGGCGCCGATCATCGCAACCTTGTAACTGCTCTTCTTGCTCATCGGGTGCTGCTCGTCAGGTTAGTTTCGGGTGGGATGGGAAGTCGCGCCGGCCGTAGCCAGCGCTTCGGGATTCAGGAGATTCGGCGGATGGCCCGCGTGCGGACCGTGACCGAAAGACGCCAGCACATTGTCCACCGCCACCGCGGTCATGGCGCGGCGCGTATCGGTCGTGGCGCTGGCGATATGCGGGCTGAGCAGCGCGTTGTCGAGGGTGCGCAGGTCTGGGTGCACATGCGGTTCGCCCTCGAAAACATCCAGGCCGGCGGCAGCGAGCCGACCCTCGCGCAGGGCGGCCGCCAACGCAGCGTCGTCCACGATGCCGCCGCGCGCCACGTTCACCAGCACCGCGGTCGGCTTCATCTGCGCCAGTTCTGCGGCACCGATGGCATGGCGTGTCTGCGGCGTCAGCGGCAGCACCAGCACCAGGAAATCGGAATCGCGCAGCAGCGTGGCCTTGTCCACAAGGCGGGCGCGACATTCGCGCTCGATGGCTTCGGGCAGGCGCGAACGGTTGTGATAGAGCACCGGCATGCCGAAGCCCTGCGCACGCCGTGCGATGGCCTGTCCAATGCGGCCCATGCCGAGAATGCCCAGCGTGCGACCGCGCACGTCGGTGCCCAGCCAGCCCCTGAATTCGGTGGCCCGCCACTGCCCGGCGCGCAGCCAGCGTTCGGCGGCGCCGATCCGTCGCGCGGCACCCAGCAGCAACGCCCAGGCATAGTCGGCCACGCTCTCGTTGAGCACGTCGGCGGTGTTGCTGGCGGCGACGCCGGCCGCAGTGAGCGCGGCCACGTCGAGGTTGTCGTAGCCCACGCCGAGGTTGGCGACGATGCGCAACCGTTTCGCTCCGGCCAGCTCGGCCGCTCCGATGCGCTCCTTCAGGCCCACGATGGCGGCGTCGCAAGCAGCCAGCCTGGTCGCCAGTTCGGCGGAGGTGAACTTCACCTCCTGCGACTCCTCGTGCACTTCGAAATGCGGCCACAGTCGCGCGATCTCGCTCTCGAAGGTGGGGCGCGACACCCAGACGACCGGTTTGTTGCCTGCCATGCTCACTCCAGCGTACCGGCGCCTCAGGGGATGCGCGGCGCAACGATGCCCACGTCGCCGCATTGCGCGCGGTGGCGCAAGGCGTGGTCCATCAGCACCAGCGCCATCATTGCCTCGGCGATGGGTGTGGCGCGGATGCCGACGCAGGGATCGTGTCGACCCTTGGTGACCACGTCCACCGGTTCGCCGGCCAGGTTCACGCTGCGGCCGGGGATCAGGATGCTGGAGGTGGGCTTCAGCGCGATCGAGGCCACCACGGCCTGTCCCGTGCTGATGCCGCCAAGGATGCCACCCGCGTGATTGGACGTAAAGCCGTCCAAACGCATTTCGTCGCGGTGCTCGCTGCCATGCTGGGAAACCGCGGCGAAACCGTCGCCGATCTCCACGCCCTTCACGGCATTGATCGACATCAGTGCGCTCGCCAGGTCGCCATCCAGCTTGCCGTAGATCGGCTCGCCCCAGCCCGGCGGCACACCTTCGGCCACCACGCTGACGCGCGCACCGACCGAGTCGCCCGACTTGCGCAGCGCGTCCATGGCCTTTTCGAGCTCAGGCACCTGCTCGGCGCAAGGCCAGAAGAAGGGATTTTGCTCGACCGCATTCCAATCGAAGTCCGACGGTGCAAGGCTGCCCAGCTGGGCAAGATAGCCGCGCACTCGAACGCCGTGGCGCTCGGCCAGCCATTTCTTCGCGACCACCGCCGCGGCCACGCGCATCGTGGTTTCCCGCGCCGAAGAGCGCCCGCCGCCGCGCGGATCGCGGATACCGTATTTCTGCCAGTAAGTGTAGTCGGCGTGCCCCGGCCGGAAGGTCGAGGCGATGTCGCCGTAATCCTTGCTGCGCTGGTCGGTGTTGCGGATCAGCAGCGCGATGGGCGTGCCGGTGGTCTTGCCCTCGTACATGCCGGAGAGGATCTCCACGTCGTCCGCTTCGCGTCGCTGCGAGGTATGGCGGCTCTTGCCGGTGGCACGGCGATCAAGGTCCTGGCGAAATTCTTCTTCGCTGATCGCCAGGCCGGGCGGGCAGCCGTCGATCACGCAACCGATGGCCGGGCCGTGGCTTTCGCCGAAAGTGGTGACGGTGAAGAGCTTGCCGAAGGAATTGCTGGACACGGGGTTTGGACGTCCATTCGGGTGGAAGCAAGCTTTACAGCTTAACTGTGTTAGCGAGACTGGTCACCCAGTGCCAACGTGGCTTGGATAATCGTGGTCGCGGCTGAATGACCCGCCACGCTCGTCCTGCGGGGCGCCTGCGGACGTTCTGCGCACTGCGTTCTTGTCCGACCAGCGCCGGGATGACAAGCAAAAGCGCGAGCGCTTGGCACTGCCCTGCATGGTTTTGTCCTGCTCTGACCGTGGCTTCTGCGCGCCGGGAACACGCTGCTTCGCCACGCCCCTCCCTCGGAGGCGGTGAGGCGGGGACGGTCAGGCCGCGCGGCGGGGCCAAACCGCTCCATTACCAGCAAGAACGCGAGGAAACCTCTCCAACAGCAGCAAAAACCTCACATGCGAGCACTCCACTCTCCCGCCAACATCGCATAGATGACGTCATCCACCCAGATATCGCCCTCGCGCCAGCTCTCGCGGAAATGCGCCTCCTTGCGCATGCCCAGGCGCTCCAGCAACTTCACGCAAGCGAGGTTGCGCGGGTCGACCGAAGCGTAGACGCGGTGACGCTTCAGGGAGTCGAACACCAGTGCCAGCACGGCGCGTACCGCCTCGGCGGCCAACCCGCGCCCCTGCTGGGCCGGCGACAAGGTGACGCCGAATTCAACCGTATCCGCATTTACGAAATGCAGGCCCAGGTCGCCGACGAGTTCACCGCTGTCGCGCAGGCGCAGGGCGAACTGGAACCAGCTGTCCGGCGTATCGAACGCCACCGCTTGCTCGCGCTCGATGAAACGCACCGTCTCATCGGGGGAAGTCGGACGCCAGCCCTGGTAACGGCTCACCGACGGGTCGGCGCGATAGGCGAACAGCGCCTGTGCATCCTCGCCGCGCAAACTGTCGAGCCGCAGGCGGGCCGTTTCCAGCAGCACCGAATCAGCGCCGCGCGACGGCAGCAGCATGGATCGCCGCCCTGTGTTCGACCAGGTCGCGGCGTTCCAGCGCAAACACGCCCATCTGCCCCACCTTGAACTCGATCCACACGAAGGGCACCTCGGGCAGCAACGCGGCCAGCGCATGCTCGCTTTCGCCCACTTCGACGATCAGCAAGCCGTCGTCGGTCAACAGGTCGGCAGCCTCGTCGAGGATGCGCAGGCAGATGTCCAGGCCATCCTCGCCCGAGGTAAGGCCGAGCTTGGGCTCGTGCGCATACTCGCCGGGCAGCGCGGCGTATTCGTCTTCGGTGACATAGGGCGGATTGGAGACGATCAGGTCGTACCTGCGCCCGCGCACGCCTTCGAACAGGTCGGACTTCACCGCCTCGACGCGCGACTCGACGTGCTGGAACACGATGTTTTCGCGTGCCAGCGACAACGCGTCGTCGCTGACATCGACGATGTCCACCTGCCATTCCGGGTTGTACTCGGCCATCGCGATGCCTATGCAGCCGGAGCCGGTGCACAGGTCGAGCGCGCGCTCCACGTGGCGTTCGTCCAGCCAGGGCGCAAAGCCCGACTCGATCAGTTCGGCAATGGGCGAGCGCGGCACCAGGGCACGACGGTCGCTCTTGAACTTCAGCCCGGCGAACCAGGTCTCGCCCACAAGGTAGGCCACCGGCAGGCGCTCGTTGACACGACGTTCGATCAAGGCCAGCACATTGGCGCGCTCCTCGGCGGTGAGGCGGCCCGCGCCATAGGCCGGCGGAATGTCCGGCGGCAGGTGCAAACTGGCCAGCACCAGGTGGGTGGCTTCGTCGATGGGGTTGTCGTGGCTGTGGCCGAAGGTCAGCCCGGCGGCCGAGAAGCGGCTGGCGCCGTAGCGGATGAAGTCGATGATGGTTGCAAGTTCGGCGGTCACTGGCCTGGTCCTGGCGTGCGCAATGCAAAGGGTCGGCAATTATACGGCCCCGCGCCCGAAACCCTTTCCCGGCGGAAGGGAGAACCCACAAAGGGAGGCGCCGCCACCCGTATACTGGTCGGATGACTTTCAAGGTATTCCTCCAATACGCCCTTCCGCACCGCTTCCTGTCGCGCCTGGTCTACTGGGGTACGCGCTGGACCTTCGCGCCGTGGAAGAACTGGCTGATCTCCACCATCGTGCGCAACTATGAGGTGGACATGACCGAGGCGGCGCAGCCCGATCCGCTGGCCTACCAGCACTTCAATGCCTTCTTCACCCGCAAGCTGAAGCCTGGCGCGCGGCAAGCGGATGCAGATCCTGCCGCCCTGCTCTCGCCCGCCGACGGACGCATCAGCCAGGCCGGCCAGATCGTGGACGGGCGCATCTTCCAGGCCAAGGGGCAGGACTACAGCGCCGCCGAACTGCTGGGCGACGAAGCCGCTGCCGCGCCGTACCGCAATGGCCGCTTCGTCACCGTGTACCTGTCGCCGCGCGACTACCACCGCGTGCACATGCCGCTGACCGGCACGCTGCGCGAAACCGTGCACGTGCCGGGGCGCATCTTCAGCGTGGCGCCGTTCGCAGTGGAGGCCATTCCGCGGCTGTTCGCACGCAACGAACGGCTGGTCTGCCACTTCGACAGCACGCGCGGTCCGTTCACGGTGGTGATGGTGGGTGCCATCCTCGTTTCGTCGGTGGCCACGGTGTGGGACGGACTGGTGATACCGCCCTATGCGCCTTCGATCCGACGCAAGTCGTTCGCCGGACAGAACATCACGCTGGAACGCTTCGCCGAGATGGCCCGCTTCAACATGGGCTCCACCGTGATCCTGCTGCTGCCCGAAGGCATGGCCGAGCTGGACGCGCTGGCGCCGCAACAGGCGGTACGCGTGGGGCAACGACTGGGCTCCGCGCCCCAAGGCTGACGCAGCGCGTCGTTTTGTGACGCACTGGGCGCACTCGGCAGCACCGGATCGTTATCCTCCCGTCGTCGGCCGCGACCATGCGGCGTGAGGGGACGGAAATTCCATGCGACTGCTGAGCCCAGCCATTGCGTTCTTCCGCGCACACCAACTCACCCGCCAGTTGCGCGAAATAGAACGCTGCGTGCGCGCCCTGCCCCAGCGCAGCCGCACCCAGCTGAGCGTGCTGACCCTGCGCGAGATCGGCCAGGCCGCGCGCAGCGAGTTCCCGCATCTCTACGGCACGGCACCGGAAGCGCGCTACCTGCCATGGGGCCAGGGCACCGCCGCCGGCTATGAACGGGCGCGCTCGGACAATCCCGAAGTGGCCCTGCGCGGCGTCGCTCTGTGGCTGGCCGTGGCCTATCACGAAACCAAACACTCGCCGCAGGACCGCCTGCTGCCACAGCACCGCCAGGTGCTGCAGTTGCTGACCGAACTGAAGCGCCTGCATCGCCCGACGGTCGATCCGGTCAAAAGCTGGATGAGTGCCAGCGCTTCCGCCTGATCGCCTGCACGAGGAGTCAAATCTCTCAGCGACACTCCGGCATGGTCAACACCTGACCCACCGTGATGTGCTGGTGGCGCAGGTGGTTCATTTCGGCGACTTCCTGCACGCTGGAGCAGCGCAGCTGGCGCACGATGCCCACCAGGGTGTCGCCGCGGCGCACCTTGTAGCTACGCGTCCGGACCGCCCCCGCGGCACGCGCTGGCGCGAGAGGATCGGCCACCACCGGTGCGGCAGCGGCATGCAGGTCGCCTGCCAGGATGGGCCACGGGCCGTCCACGCAGCGCGCGGCATACGGCTGTTCCAGCAGCTTCGGCACCTGCAGGACCACGCCAGCCGGCTGCTCCTGCTGCGGGTCGAGCCGCGGGTTGAGATTACGCAGTGTGCGGAACCAGCCTTCCTCCATGCCGCCGGCCGAACCCAGGCACACGGTGAGTTCGCTCAGCGAAGCCGGTCGCTTCAATGTGATGCTGCCGGGTTCGCCATCGATCTTCGGAAAACGCAGGTTGTAGCTGTCCGGGTGCAGGAACAGCCACGCCGCCGCCAGCACCGAAGGCACGTAGTCGCGGGTCTCCTGCGACAGCTGGTTGTAGATGCGCGGGTCGTAGAAACTCACCTTGGTGTCGTCGCCCACCAGCCGGCTCATGCGCCCTTCGCCAGTGTTGTAGGCCGCGATGGTCAACTCGAGGTTGTCGTTGAACACCTTCAGTTGCTCGTCCATGTACTCGGCATTCGCGCGCGCCGAAGCGGCGGGATCGAAGCGCAGATCGAAGCCGTCGTCGGTGGTGAGGCCGAAACGCATGCCGGTGGCATACATGAATTGCAGCGGGCCCGCCGCGCCTGAGCGCGACACCGCATGCACCTTGCCACCCGATTCCTTGGCCATGATGCCGAACAGCAACGCCTCGGGCAGGTCGGCCTTCTGGTACGCCGGCCACATCTCGCTGCGCATGTACTGGTAGCTGATCCAGGCATCGATCAGGTTCGGCCGCCACTGCGTCAGCCACATCTGCAACGCGGCTTTCACCGCGCCGTTCATCGCGATCAGCTCTGAGAGCTTCTGGCCGTGCAGCAGGATCACGCTGCGCTGCGCCTCCGGCAGCGCGGCCGGGCCGTGCTGATCCAGCGCCATGCCGGTCTGCGGATCGCCGTCGGCGTTCTCGTCGCCGATGAAACTGCCATCCTTCAGGCGCAGCATGCGGTCGTAGGCCGAGAAGAAGCGCTGCGGATCGCATCCGGGGGTACTTCCGCAGTGGACCGAAGCGTTCTTCACTGTGTCGATTGCCTGGTTCAGCGTCTGCTGCCCCGCGGCGTCGTTGCCGGCGCGCACCTGCTGCAATGCCGTCTCATAACCCTGCGTAGCCTGATCCAGCTGGGCGTACAACGCCGTCACCGTCGCCGTTGGCTTGACCGATCCCGGGTTGGCGCATGCCGCCAGCAATGCCATCGAAGACGCCAACGGAGCCAGGCGCAGGGATCGAACAAGACGAGCAGACCGCATGACAAAAACCATCCGATGAAAGTCCGACACCATAGCCGGCGGGATCGGCATACTCAATGAACCGGCGCCCCGCAAGCCGTGGCTACAATTCCGCTTAGACGCGGAACAACGGAGTTGCTCATGATCGACCCTTCGCCCGACGGCAACGAACACACCCGCACCGATTCCGACTCGCGTCGTGGCAGGAGCGGACTCGTGGGCGTCCGCACCGACGGCAAGCACTGAGGCTCCCGCGATGCCGCGCATCGAAGTAGTGCCCGCCAATACCCCGTTCGGTGAACGCCTTGCCGCAAGCTTCAGCTACCCGTTGCGCGGCGCCGGCCTAGCCACCTGCACGGCACTGGCTATTGCGCACTACGCCAGCTACCTGCCCGCCATCGGCATGCTGGCCAACCTGCTGGTGTGGGCCGCCACCTGGCGCTATGCCGCCGATTGCATGCAGTACACCGCGAACGGCTATGCCAACCCGCCCGATGTCGGCGTGGACGAAGCCGGCACGGCCGGCTGGGCACTCACCTTGATCCATCTGGTGGCAGGCGCGCTGTTCGTCGCCTGCGGCTTGCTCGCCCCGGCCACGCTGTGGCTGCTGGTTCCCGTGCTGGTGCTGGCATTGCCGGCCATCGACATGTCGCTGGCCTTCGAGGGCAATGTGCTGCATGCGCTGAACCCGGCGACCTGGTGGCGCATTGCGCTTGGCTTCGAGGGCGCCTATTTCATACCGGTGGCGATCAACCTCTTGCTGGGCGCGCTTATCGCAGTGGCTACGCTTACCTCCAACCTGTTGCCGCACTTCCTGGCGCTACCGCTGTTCGGCTTCGCCTATACCTACCTGATCGTGCTGGCCTTCCACCTGATGGGCGTGTTGATCCACCAGCGCCACGAACGCTTCGGGCTGGAACCGGAGGCACCGAAACTCGCCAAGGCCATCGGCCAGGACGAGGACAGCCAACTGGTGGACGCCGCACGCACGCTGGCCGAGAGCGATCCCACCGCAGCGCTGCACCAGTTGGCCGAACGCCTGCGCAAGCGCACCGCACCCGCGCCGGTACACCAGCTCTACCGCGAGCTGCTGCGTCGCCAGGGCCTGCGCGACGACCTGCTGGTACATGGCCAGATCTGGATCGCCGCGTTGGTCGCGCAAAACGAGGCACGTCGCGCCCTGGGCGTGCTGCAGGAATGCTGCACCGCCGATTCCGCCTTCATCCCCGACGACCCGCGCACCTGCGGCGAATTGGCCGACCTCGCCGCGCGCCTTGGCATGGAACGCCTCGCCATTCACCTGGGCCGCGGCTACCTCGCGCACTGGTCGCGCGACGAACGCGCGCCGCATTACGGCCTGCTGGCCGCACGCTTGCTGGGTGCCCAGGCCGAACGCCGCACCGAAGCCATGGTGCTGCTGCAAAAGCTGGCGAGCGCGTGGCCCGAACATCCGCTGCGCAACGACATCGCCACCTTGCAACGGCAACTGGCGGGCACCGCATGAGCACCGGCAAGCCCGCTGCCGCCATCGCACTCGCCGGCATGCTGGCCTTCCTCGCCACCGGCATCGCCGCGCAATGCCTGCGCCCCGATCTCGACTGGATGCGCGTACCCAACAGTTTCTACCTGATCGGCCCTTGGGGCGGCATGGTGCGGGCCGGCTACTACGCGATGGCGCTGGCCTTGGCGCTGCTTGGCGTGGGCGCCTATTCCGAACTCGCTCCCGCTGCGCGCAGCGCCGCACCCTTGCTGCTGTTCGTCATGGGCGGTGCGGCGCTGGCACTCACCGCCATCGTAACCACCGACACGTGGAACCATCCGCCCACGCTGCACGGCTACGTGCATGGTGTGGCGGCGCAGACCGCCTTCCTGTGCACCGCCACCGCCATGCTGCTGCAAAGCTGGCGGCTGCGCGGCGACGCACGCTGGCGGCGCTGGTTCCGCCCCGCCTTCCCCTATGCAGCGCTCTGTTTCGTACTGCTTTGGGTCCAGGCATTCTGGCGCGCACTGCCTCGCGGCCTCAGCCAGAAGGCGCTGATCCTGTTGATGCTGGGCTGGCTGCTTGGCGCCGCGTGGCAACTGCTGCGCGGTCACGGGGAGGCCAGCGCATGAGTCGTTGGCGCCCACCCTCGCCCGGCTCCACGGCCATCATCACCCGCGCCGGTTTCGAGAAGCTCAAGACCGAGCTCGACCATCTCTGGCATACGCTGCGCCCCGAGGTGGTGAAGGCCCTGGCCGCCGCCGCCGCCGAAGGCGACCGCTCGGAAAACGCCGAGTACACCTACCGCAAGAAGCAACTCGGCGAGATCGACCGCCGCGTGCGCTATCTCAGCAAGCGCATCCCCGCACTCAAGGTGGCCGAAGGCGCACCCGCGGATCGCGAGGCGGTGTTCTTCGGCGCCGTCATCGCGCTGGAGAACCTCGCCAACGGCGAGGAAGTCCGCTACCGCATCGTCGGCCCCGACGAGACCGACGCGAAGCTGGGCTGGATCAGCATCGATTCGCCGCTGGCCCGCGCGGCGCTGAAGAAGCGGCTGGACGACGAGTTCGAGGCGGAACTGCCCGGCGGGCACACGCGGTTCCTGGTGGTCGAGGTCGACTACGAAGCGTGTGCGAAGTGACGGCATGCGCCGCGGAACCAATCGCCTTCATGGCAGTTGATTTCCTTCGCCCCCTCAATTGAGGATTTCGCCCATGCCTGTTTCGACACGGCTCCTCAACTGGCGGATGAATTCCGGGTCGTGGGGTTCCCAGCTCTCAAGCTCGCCAATGATCTTCAAGGGATGCCCGCTTCGGTATGACCGTGTCGGGTTGCCCGGGAATTTCTTGTTCGTGACGTTCGGGTCATCTTCGAACCCTCCTGTCGGCACCACGACATAAACTCGCGGCCTGCCTTCGCCCCTGGCCATTTCCGCAGCAAGACCGGCGCCCTTGGGCACCGCGGTGAAATAGATGTGGTTCATCACGACGCTGTCGTCGTAGTTGGACCTGAAACCCGCCGTCAACAGATCGCCGACCGACAAACTGACTTTTGTACCGTGGTAGAACGGACCAGTCAGCAGATGGCAATTCGCGGGGGAAACGGGGACCCATTCGTCATTACACATCGTCCTGATCGCCTCTCGCAATCCTGCCCTATCGACAGGGCCGCGATTCTAGTTTTCGCCTCGAGTCTTGCCGCAAGTCCCCACGGACGGTATAAATTGACAGTGGGAGGCGCGGTGCGCCTCTTTTTTATTTTGACGCTCACATTTCTCGTGATCGTCGAGATGCGCCATATACCATTGGCGGCATATCCCACGTGGTGCACCGCCGGATCATGAAAGCGCGCTGATCGTGACGTAATACCCGTCCGTATCGCGAATCGAGAACTCCATGGTTCCGGTGGCCGAATTCTGGGCCGGCTCCTCTTGAAGCCTGGATACCAAGGTGCCCGCCCGTTCCAGCGCAGCATCGAAATCATCCACGCGGAAGAACAGCAGCAGTCCATTGCCGGGCGTGGCGAGGTCGGGGCTGGCCAGGGATGGATGGTCGTGCACGCCCCACGCGTGCAGGCAGAGCAGCACCGTGCCGTCCGCGTCGACGAGCTGTCCGAAGTAGTCGTGCTCGGGCGCCGTCGCGGGCCGGCCGAACAGGCGCTGGTACCACGCGAGACTGCGGGCGACATCGCGCACGCCGATGATGGTCCACGTACGTTTCATCAGCAGCCTCCCGGCGCCAGGTCAATCCGACTGAAGCGCCAGAGCCTCCGCCAGCGCCAGGTATTCCGCGCCTTTTTCCAGCCCCGCGATGAAACGCCCTGGTATCGCCTCGATCCCGCCGATCGCGCCGCACAGCGCACCGGTGAGCATGGCGCGGGCCTGGTTCTGCCCGCCCGCGTTCACCGCGTTGAGCACGCCCTGCTCCACGTCGCCCTGGAAACGTGCTGCCAGGTAATAGGCCGCGGGAAATTGGTGGTACACCGCGCATGGCAGGCCGTAGACCAGACCCACCTTCGACGCTGGCTCGATCGCGACAGCGGGATCGTGCGCCGCCTTCGCGATGGACGACACCGTGAGCAGGGCATCAGGCGAAGCAAACTGCCCAGCCTGCAATGGCGCCTCCGCATCTTTCGGTACGTCCAGCTCACCGCTGGTCACGGTGTGGAACGGCAGCTCGCCGGACTTCACCATGCTCATCAGCCGACCGGACAAGTCCGCGTCCAGCGCCACGCCGTTCGCCAGCTGTCCCAGCACCACGGCAAACGCCAGCGTCATCGCACCCACCGTGGGATCGCGCTGGGTAAGCGCCACGTTGCTGCTGACATGCTGCGCCAGTTGCGCCGGCTCACCCGCATAACGCAGTGCGATCGTCAGGACCCGCTCCGCCGCCTCGGTATTGTCCGCCAGCCCTGCCACCTGCCCCCAGGGCAGGCCGGCGCGGCGTTTGCGCCACGCCTCGCGGATCGACTGGCTGGTGTAGCCACCCGGCCCCGCCATCGGCGTGCCGTCCAGCAACGGAAACAGCTCGCGATCCATCCGGTCGCAAAAATCCGCCTCGTCGTAACCCCCGCAGCTCACCAGCGAGCGCAGCGTCAACGCCAGGATGAACCCAGCCTGCGAGGAAGCGCCCGCCGGCAGGCCCTCGTGATAGCGCCCCGGCTTCGGCGCCGTGTAGTCGCCGACCCAATCGCCGTAGTCGCGCCTGAGCGCGTCGAGGTCGTAGTACCAGTGCGGGCCGAGAGCCAACGCATCACCGATGAAGGCACCCATCAGGGCGCCCTGGATGCGGCTTTTCCTCGAAACGGGAGATCGGGCTTGTGACATTTGGAAAGCCTGCAGTGCGACAACACCGGGCCATCGTACGCTTGGCGTCCACGCACTCCAACGGAATTGCCCGGGCCGCTTCAGACGTGCAAATCAACCAGGTCGGCCCGGGCTTTGCTGGAGATTCACGCCATGGGCGCCGTGAAGTTGAGCCAGTCGCCGTCCGGCATGCGCACCTGAAACTCCCGTTGGCGATACGGCATGTCCTTCAACGGCTCTAAACGATCAGGCGGCAGTGTGGCGAGCGCGGGACCGAGCTTCGCATGCAACGCATCAACATCCGCGACATCGATGCAAATGGCGACCCTGGCCTTTCCGTCAGGGGTGAGTTTGCGCGTCGGCTCTTCAAGCAGGCGCAGCCCACAACCTTCAAGCTCAAGGTAGGCATAGTCGCCATGGCGGTACTTGACCTCGAACATGAGAATGTCATGGAAGAAGGAAAGGGCTTCACTCATGTCCGGCACATGCAGAAATGGCGTGATCTGGCAGATCCCATCCATACGATTCTCCTGGGGTGCCGCATCGAACCGGGCAGGCTCAGGTCCGTCTTCTCATCCGTCACGCCCGCAAGTGGCGGCGCAAGCCGCTTCGTCCCGGAGCTCAAGCGCTGCAGGGTAGCGCCGCCCTGCCCTTGCAGGTTGGAAACACGCAGCCTCATGGCAAAATGTTTCCTGCGTATTGTCCGGATGCCAACCGGGCACCCCAGCCAGCGGCAAGGGCCTCAGCTCCAGCGGATCGCACAGTACCTTGCCCGCACGAATCGCTTGTGCACAGGCCTCGAGAGCCGCGACGGTCGACAGGTCCGGGCCAACGACCACCAGTGCCTTCCCCACCAGCAACTGCCTCGGCGTCAACGCGTGTTCAAGCAACGCATGGCCGAACAGTTCCACCTGGATGCGGCCGTCCAGCCATGCGGCGCGCTCGCGCCAGAACAGGCCGTGCCAGTCGTGGGCGTCCCATAGCGCGAGCAACGCCGGATCGCGAAGCGCGATCACCACACCGGCTTCATCGAAGTGGGTAAGCGCGTATTGGGCACGCGAACGCTGCTTCGTGCCCATGTGGACGATTTCGGCCATCTGCCGCGCGTTGAGCGCGCGCTTGAGCGCCGGGTGACGCAGCCAGACCAGGGCGTTGAACAGGTCGTGCCAGTTGTTTTCGCGTGTGGCGATCTCGCCGCGCTCGGCGATGCGCTGTTCATAGTGCTGATCGTCAGCCAGCAGCTCGCGGTTCTGCGCCGCGAAGCGTTCGTGCATGCCCGCAGGACGGCAGCCGTTGAGCGCCTCGATCGAAGGCCAGTCGCGGCCCCCGATCAATCCGCTGTACTCGCGCCACGCCGCCAGCGGCATCCGCCCGAACACCTGCGGATCGACCGCGTCACGAACGGGCGCGATGTAGCGCATGGGTGATTACACGATCTTGAGGGTCGGATGCGCCAGGCGCGCGGTGAGATCGTGCTCGCTGGCGCCGTCGACCACCACGTCGACGAACTGGCCGGGCTTGAGGCCCTGTCCGTCGGAGATCAGCACGCTGCCGTCGATCTCCGGCGCGTCGGCGGCCGAGCGGGCAACAGCGCCCTCGGCGTTCGCTTCGTCCACCAGCACCTTGATGGTCCGGCCTATCTTGCGCTGCAGCTTGGCGGCGGAGATCTCCGCCTGCACGGCCATGAACTGTTCGAGGCGGTCTTCCTTCAGCTCCTCGGAGACGGCGCCCGGCAGTTCGTTGGCTTTGGCGCCGTCCACCGGCGAGTAGGCGAAGGCGCCCACGCGATCGAGTTCGGCTTCGCGCAGGAAGTCGAGCAATTCCTCGAACTCGGCGTCGGTCTCGCCGGGGAAGCCGACGATGAAGGTGCTGCGGATGGTGAGGTCGGGCACCTGCTTGCGCCAGTTGCGGATGCGCTCCAGCGTCTTGTCGATGTTGCCCGGGCGCTTCATCAGCTTGAGGATGCGCGGGCTGGCGTGCTGGAACGGAATATCGAGGTACGGGAGGATCTTGCCCTCGGCCATCAGCGGCATCACCTCGTCCACATGCGGGTACGGGTAGACGTAGTGCAGGCGGGTCCACACGCCGAGTTCAGCCAGGCCTTCGCACAGCTCGGTCATGCGCGTGCGGTACGCCTTGCCGCGCCATTCGCGCTCGGCGTACTTGAGGTCGACGCCGTAGGCGCTGGTGTCCTGCGAGATCACCAGCAGCTCCTTCACGCCGCCCTTCACCAGCTTCTCGGCCTCCAGCAGCACCTGGTCCACCGGACGCGAGACGAGATCGCCGCGCATCGAGGGGATGATGCAGAAGCTGCAGCGGTGGTTGCAGCCTTCGGAAATCTTCAGGTACGCGTAGTGCTTGGGGGTCAGCTTGACGCCGGTGTCCGGCACGATGTCGAGGAACTTGTTGCGCACCGGCGGCAGCGCCTCGTGCACCGCATGCATCACGCTGGCGTAGTCCTGCGGGCCGCTGATCGAGAGCACGTCCGGGTAGGCTTCGCGGATCAGCTCGGCGCGCTTGCCGAGGCAGCCGGTGACGATCACCTTGCCGTTCTCGTGCAGAGCCGTGCCGATGGAGTCCAGCGACTCCTGCACCGCGGCGTCGATGAAGCCGCAGGTGTTCACCACCACGGCGTCGGCCTCGTCGTAGCTGGGCACGATCTCGTAGCCCTCGACCTTGAGCTGGGTGAGGATGCGCTCGGAATCCACCAGCGCCTTGGGGCAACCAAGGCTGACGAAACCGATTTTCTGCGTGGCCTGCGACATGGCGGCGACAACCGTGGGGAATGGGGAAACGGCGAATTATACGGCCATGCAGCCTGGGCCAAGGCACCGGATACAGGCCGGTCGTCCCGGCCAAGGCCGGAATGACCGGCCTGGAGGCCAGGGCAGCGCACCTTCACCCACCACCGGCACGCGCGCCGGTTAGAATCCCGGCAACCGCCGCTCGGGAGACGACCGCCATGGGTCAGCACATCCACATCCCCACCTCGCGCACGCAGTGCATCGGCGGCTACCTTGCCCAGCCCGAGGGCAAGCCGAAGGGCGGCATCGTGGTGGTACAGGAGATCTTCGGCGTCACGGCCCACATCCGCAGCGTGGCCGATCGCTTCGCCGCCGCCGGTTACACCGCCATCGCGCCGGCTTTTTTCGACCATCTGGAGTCCTGGCTGGAACTGGACTACGACGAGGTGGGCATGGCACGCGGCAAGGCCCTGGTTTACGAGCTGGGGCTGGACCGCCCGCTGGAGGACGTCGCCAGCGCCGCCGAATCCATCGCCTCCTCCGGCAAGGTCGGCGTGGCCGGCTACTGCTGGGGCGGCACGATCGCCCTGCTCGCCGCGTTGCGGCTGGGATTGCCTGCAGTGAGTTATTACGGTGCACGCAACGTGCCTTTCCTGGTGGAAACGCCGAAGGCACCGGTGATGTTCCACTTCGGCGAGAACGATGCGTCGATCCCGCCCGAAGCGGTGGCGCAGCACCGCGAGCAACTGCCGCAGATGGATACCTTCGTCTATCCCGGCGCAGGCCATGCGTTCAACCGCGACGGCGATCCGCACTACCACGAGCCCAGCGCAACATTGGCGTGGCAACGCACACTGGCCTTCTTCGACCAGCAGCTGGCCGGCGCATGAGCGAGGCGGCATTTGCGCTCGATCCACGGCTGGAAGCCGACACCCGCCACGTTGCCATGCTGCCGCTATGCGAGCTGCGCCTGATGGACGATGCGCGCTTCGCATGGCTGGTGCTGGTACCGCGCCGCGCGGACAAGGTGGAAGTCGCCGATCTCACCGATGCGGAACAGCAGCTGCTTTGGCGCGAGGCGAACTGGTGCGCCACTGCGCTGCGCGCGGTGGCACCCTGCGACAAGCTCAACCTCGGCGCATTGGGCAACATCGTGCGCCAGTTGCATCTGCACGTATTGGCCCGCACGCAAGACGATGCGGCATGGCCCGGACCGGCATGGGGCCACGGCAAACGCGAACCGTACGATCGCGAGGCCCTGACGAACCGGTTAAACGCATTGCGCGATGCCCTGGATCGCACTAAGCCAGCTGACGTGCCTCCTGGCCGCCAGTGACTTCGCACCCTTGAAGTTGTCCATCGGCCACCGTCTGTTCTTCACCGTCTGGCTGACCATGCTTTCGCTCGGTGCGCTTGGCATCGAACTGGCGCGCTGGAAGCTGCTGGACAATTTCTCCGGCGGCCTGCCCGATACGGATACGCGCTTCCTCGACAGCCTGGGCACCTCGCTGCAAGCCCGATACCAGGTGCATCAGGACTGGTCGTTCCTGCCGGCCGATGCTGCGCAACGCAAGGCGTGGCTGTCCGACGCATATGCGCATTCGCTGGAAACCGCAGCCCTATTCCAGGCGAAATCCGATGCGGCAGGCGTCGTCCACCGCCTCGGCCTGGTGGACCGGCAGGGAAACTACCTGGCTGGCGTGCTGGCCAATCCCATGACGGTCGCCCTGGTCTCGCCAGACCGGATCGCGCACCCGTTGATCGTCGATGGCGAGCGGATCGGTTCGCTCGTGGTGGCGCAGCCGCAGAATCCCGATGATGCACTGGCCGTGGCGTTTTTGATCGACCAGCAAAACCACCTGCTGTTCGTTGGCATGGCCGGCTTGCTACTGAGTGCGATGATCGCAGCGCTGTTCGCGGCGCATCTGCGTCGGCCGATTGCGCGGCTTGCCGCGGGTGCGCGCCAGCTCGAACAGGCGCGATTCGACACCCGCATCGACTTGCGCCGCAACGACGAACTCGGCGAGCTCGCCAGCGCCTTCAACCACCTGGCCACCCGGCTCGAAGATGCGGAACGCGCGCGCAGGCAATGGATCGCGGAGACGTCGCACGAACTGCGCACGCCGCTGGCCGTACTTCGCGCGCAAGTGGAAAGCCTGCAGGATCGCGTCCGCGCCGTCACGCCGGAGAGCCTCGCCCTGATGGAGCGCCAGGTGCGTTCGCTGGGCAAGCTTGTCGACGACCTGTACGAACTGGCCCGCGCCGACATCGGGCAAACCGCCTACGACATGGCACCGCACGACGCATGGCTGCTCATGCGCGAGGTATTCGATGATTTCGCTGATCGATTCCACGCCGCCGGACTGGGTGCCGAAATCGGCGAAGCACCTGCCCACTCCCTCGTGATCTGCGATGCCGATCGCCTGCGTCAGGTCGCCGCCAATCTGTTCGAGAACAGCGCGCGCTACACCGCGGCCGGCGGCCACGTCGTACTGGCCGGCACCGCGTCCGCCGACGAAGTGCGCATGACCATCGACGACTCCGCTCCAGGCATACCCGGCTCGTCGCTCGACCGTCTCGGCGAGCGGTTCTTCCGGATGGACGCTTCGCGCAGCCGGGCCTCCGGTGGCAGTGGGTTGGGCCTGGCACTGGGCAGGCAGATTCTCGCCGCGCACGGCGGCCGCCTCGAATTCGCCCCGTCGCCGCTCGGCGGGTTGCGCGCAACCATCATCCTGAAATTGCACGGCGCATGAGCCCGACGATTCTCATCGTGGAAGATGAAGGCGACCTCGCGGCGATAGTCGCCGACTACGTGGTCGCCGCCGGGTTCAAGGCCGAGGTGATCGCCGACGGCATCGCCGCCCTCGCCGGCATCCGCCGCACTCCTCCCGACCTGATCGTGCTCGACCTGATGCTTCCCGGGCTCGACGGCCTCGCCGTGTGCCGCGCCGTGCGTGCGTTTTCCGACGTGCCTATCCTCATGCTAACCGCGCGAGTGGAGGAGATCGACCGCCTGCTCGGCCTGGAAGCGGGAGCCGACGACTACGTCTGCAAGCCGTTCAGCCCCAGGGAACTCGTCGCGCGCATCAAGACGATCCTGCGCCGTTCGCACGGCCCTGAGGCACGACGCCCGCTCGTGGAGATCGACGAAGCGGCGCACGCTGCACGCATCGGACCACAGACGCTCGACCTGACGCCAAGCGAATACAACATGTTCGCAGCGATGGCGAAACGGCCCGGCACGGCGTTCTCGCGTGCGCAACTGCTGGACATCGCCCGGCGCGACAACCTCGACGTCAGCGACCGCGCCATCGACACGCACATCAAAAACCTTCGGCGCAAGCTCGCCACGGCGCTACCGGGCGTCGAGATCATCCATTCGATCTATGGACTCGGCTATCGCGTCGACTTGTAAGACGCGGGCCGCGCCGAAGCCGGCGCACACGATTCCCCCACATTGTGGTCGCAGGCTTGGCCCTGTCGGTCGTCGACGCACATACCGGGAGGAAAGTGGGATGAACAAAAAAGCCAAGATCGCCACCGCTGCGGCCATCGTCGGGATATCCGCGCTGGGCAGCATCGCCGCGCTGGCGTGGCCGGATGCAGGCCCTCCGCACGAGCCGCCGCAGAAGGACATGGTCATCGACAAGGCGACGCGCGCCGAGGTCATAAACAACGTGATCGCCAATCTCGACCGCGGCTATGTCTTTCCGGACAAGGCCGCCATGATCGGAAAAGACCTGCGCGCACGCTTGTCACGCGGGGATTTCGACGGCATCGGAAGCGCAGAGAAATTTGCCGACGTCCTCACCGATGCCTTGCAGGGCCAGACCCACGACAAGCACCTGGAAGTCCGTTACTTCCAGGAAGCCATTGCCGAGAGCCCGGACGGCGGCCTGTCGCCGCAGGAGCAGGCCGAAGAGGCGTTGCACCAGAAGCAGGTCAACTACGGCTTCGCCAATGTCGGCCGGCTGCACTTCAACATCGGCCTGCTCGAACTGCATGCGTTCGGCCGGCCGCAACAGGCAGCCAGTCGCATCGCCGCCGCGATGACCCTGCTCGGCGATACCGATGCCCTGATCGTCGACCTGCGCGAATGCCGGGGTGGCGACCCGGACACCGTGATGCTGCTGGCCAGCTATCTGTTCGACAAGCCGACCCATCTCAACGACATTTATTTCCGCGACGAGAACCGCACGGAGGAACGCTGGACGACGGCGAGCGTGCCCGGCAGACGCTACGGCCAGGCGCGCCCGCTCTATCTGCTCACCAGCAACGACACCATCTCGGGCTGCGAAGACTTCGCTTATGCGCTGAAAAATGCCGGCCGCGCCAGGCTTGTCGGCGAAACCACGGCCGGTGCCGCGCATGCCGGTGCACCGCATCGCCTCGACGCACACTTCATGATGTTCGTGCCGTCGGGACGTCCGATCAATCCGGTGACGCACGGCGACTGGGAAGGCGTGGGCGTTGTGCCGGACGTCAGGACGTCGGCCAAGAAGGCGCTCGATGCCGCTCAGCTTGCGATCCTCGAGGGAATGCTGCCTGCCGAAACAGACCCCATGCGCAAGGACGACATGCAGAGGCACATCGAAGAGTTGAAATAGGCCGGATGCCACCTCACGAAAAAGCCCGCGGATCGCTCCGCGGGCTCTTCTGCCAATCGCTGGGCCGATCAGTGCTGCCCTTGCCCCTGCCCCTGCTGCTGTGCCGCCTGGTCGACGGAATCGCAACCGGCAGCGGTCTTGCACTCCTGGCCGTTGCTGATCGTCGCCGGCGCGTGGTGGTCCTCAAGCTCGCGCGCGGTGGTGTTGATCGCGTTGATTTCAGTGAGCTGGCCGTCCTTGTCGTAGTACACGGTGAAACCGTAGTCGATCGACATGCGCGCCATGTACTGCAGGTGCACCTTGCGCACCTTGGAATCGTCGCTGGGCACCAGCAGGATGGTCTTGGGCATCTTGCCCGTGTCCTTGAGATAGGCGAAGTGACTGCCGGCATCGACCGCGGAAAGTACCGCGCCGTCGATCACGAACTGCCCTTCCTTGTAGGCCTCGATCGTTGTGTCGAACTTGCCCTTCCACTGGGCCGTCTGCGCCTGTTGCGTCTTGATGCTGTTCGTGTGGCAGCCGGCGAGCACGAGCACGCTGCCGAAGACCAGCGCGGCGGCAGCGCGGGTCAGGATGGTGGAAAAACGGATCATCGGGTTCTCCTGCGAAAAGCGATCGTGTGACTTGGCAATTTTAATGCGCGCGGCAACGCCGGCGCGCGGGGACGGTATGGCTGTTCAGGTACGCGGCAGGGTCACGCCCTGCTGGCCCTGGTATTTGCCGCCGCGGTCGCGGTAGCTGGTTTCGCAGGATTCGTCGGATTCGAAGAACAGCATCTGCGCCACGCCCTCGTTGGCGTAGATCTTTGCGGGCAACGGCGTGGTGTTGGAGAACTCCAGCGTGACGTGCCCTTCCCACTCCGGCTCCAGCGGCGTCACGTTGACGATGATGCCGCAGCGCGCGTAGGTGCTTTTGCCCAGGCACACCACCAGCACGTCGCGCGGGATGCGGAAGTATTCGACCGTGCGCGCCAGCGCGAAGGAATTGGGGGGAATGATGCACACGTCCGACACCACGTCCACGAAGCTGTTCGGATCGAACGCCTTGGGGTCGACGATGGTGGAGTTGATGTTGGTGAACACCTTGAACTCGCGCGCGCAGCGCACGTCGTAGCCGTAGCTGGAGGTGCCCCACGAGACCGCGCGGTTGCCATCCGCACCAAGCTTCACCTGGCCCGGCTCGAACGGCTCGATCATGCCGTGGCCTGCGGCCATGCGGCGGATCCACTTGTCGGACTTGATGCTCACGTGTACTCCGCGGTCGGCGTGGGGCCCGGGTAGGCCAAGCGTAAAACTGCAAAAATACATGGTCGGGGAGGCGGTGCGCCAGCGCGGGGCCGGTTCATGGCCTTTGCTGCTTTCGATTTGGGGAGCGGGGGCTTGCGTTGTCGCAAGGAACAAAGCGGTTTCGATCACCTGCCGGCGCCCGAGTTCCTTCTCTTCGCTGTTCCGAAGGGCGGAAGGCAGGATGCCCGGAGTCAAGAGAAGGAACCAAGCGAAATGGCCTGGCTTGATACGCCGGAACTACAAGCAGGCTGTGTCGAGGGCTTGGGAGCCACTCCCGCCTATGCGATAGACGGTGCGGCCACACGCGCCGTATCTGAAAAACTGAGGGCTCACACGAAACGAAGGGCCCCACGTTCGTCATCCTGGCGAAGGCTGGGATCGGGTGACTGTCTGGCCTGGGCAAGCGTGTTCGCTACTGGATCCCGGTCTGCGCCGGGATGACGAGCAAAGTCATGCACGCCATGCAAGGCAAATCAGCCCAATTCCGAGTCCAGGCAGTCCAATACCTTATGTAGTTCCGCACGGCGCTCCGCGCTGTCCAGCACCTGTTCCGCCGTGCAGCCGGCCCCCGGCAAGGCCACCGGCATGGGCTGCGTCGTCAGCAGTTCGGCGGACATGGTGCACAGGATCTCGGCCAGTGCCTCCTGCGCGTGGTGCGAGCCGCGCGCCGAGGTATTGAGCAGCAGCGCGGGCTTGCCGGGGAATTCCAGACTGCCCACCAGCCAGTCCAGCAGGTTCTTGAACGCGCCGGGCACGCCATGGGCGTATTCGGGACAGGCGATCAGCAACACGTCGGCGCGACCGACCGCCTCACGCAACGCCAGCACGGAAGCGGGCAAGGGATCGCGTTCGTCGTCGGGGTTGAACAACGGCAGCGTGGCAAGGCCATCGTAAATCGCCAGCTCCAGCGACGCGGGTGCCAGTTGGCGTGCGGCCTCCAGCGTGGCGCGGTTGGAGGAAACGCGGCGCAGGCTGCCGCACAGGCAGAGCACGCGCCGCGGAATGCTCATGCGGCGGGGGAACCCTGCACCACGATCTTGCCCAGCCCCAGCGACTTGTTGCGCGGCTGGCGCGACAACCGCCCGGCAGCGTTGCGGGCGATCTCGCGGTAGCGCGCCGCGAGATCGGAATCGGGCATCGCCACCACGGTGGGCGTGCCGCCATCGGCCTGTTCGCGGATGCGGATGTCCAGCGGCAGCGAGCCGAGATACGGCACGTGATACTGCTCGGCCATGCGCACGCCGCCGCCTTCGCCGAAAATGTGTTCCTCATGGCCGCAGTTCGAGCAGACATGGGTGGCCATGTTTTCCACGATGCCGAGCACCGGCACTTCCACCTTCTCGAACATCTTGAGCGCCTTCCGTGCGTCCAGCAGGGCGATGTCCTGCGGCGTGGTGACGATCACCGCGCCGGCCACCGGCACCTTCTGCGACAGCGTGAGCTGGATGTCGCCCGTGCCGGGCGGCAGGTCGACGATGAGGTAATCCAGCATCTCCCAGCGCGAGTCGGTAAGCAGTTGCATCATCGCCTGGGTCACCATCGGGCCGCGCCAGATCATCGGCGTCTCCTCGTCCACGAGAAAACCGATGGACATGGCCTGCAAACCGTGCGCCTGCATCGGCGTGATGCTCTTGCCGTCGGGCGATTCCGGCCGACCGCTGATGCCGAGCATGCGTGGCTGGCTGGGACCGTAGATGTCGGCGTCGAGCACGCCCACCTTGGCGCCTTCGGCCTTGAGCGCCAGCGCGAGGTTGGCCGACACCGTGGACTTGCCTACGCCGCCCTTGCCCGAAGCCACCACGATGACGTTTTTCACGTTGGGCAGCGGCGCCAGCGTGCCCTGCACCTTGTGCGACTGGATACGGCTGGTGACGGACACGGCAGCCGATTCGATGGCGGGATCGGCTTCCAGTGCCTGCTTCGCCCTTGCGGCCAAGGCCTCGGCCGCACTCCCCGCAGGGTAGCCGAGCTGCAGGTCCACCGACACCCGCGTCCCGTCCACGCCCACTGCGCGAACGACCTCGGCCAGCGAAGCACCGGTGTGAGGGTCGGTCAGTTCGCCGAGCAATCGGCGCACCAGGGTTTCGTTCGCCTGCGTCATGTCATGTCTGGATGGGGTGGGGAGCCATGCATTATGCCAGCCATGACAACGGCCTCGTCTGATGCGGCAAAGCTTGGCGCGATGCAACTTGACGACTCCGGCCGGCACCGGCAGGCTCGAACCATACTGTCACGCACGGGGAATGCCACCATGAAACATGCTGTCCGCCTCACCCTCGCCTGCGGCCTGCTGCTGGCCACGGGAGCCGTTTCCGCCGCCGACGTGAGCACGCCGGTGGGCACCTGGCAGCAGGTGGACGACGTCACCGGCAAACCGACCTCGATCCTGCAGATCACCGAGTCCAATGGCGAGCTGCAGGCCAAGGTGCTGCAGGTGATGAACGCCACGCCCGAGGACATCGCGCGCGACGGCAACCCGCCGAAGTGCACCCAATGCGACGGCGCGCGCAAGGACCAGCCCATCATCGGCATGACCGTGATGTGGGGCGTGACCCGCGACTACGACGTGTGGGACGGCGGCCGTATCCTCGATCCCAAGAACGGCAGGATCTACAAGGTGAAGCTCACGCTGAAGGACGGCGGCCAGAAACTCGACGTGCACGGCTACATCGGCTTTTCCCTGCTCGGGCGCAGCCAGGTGTGGAAGCGAGAACAATAAATCGTTGCGCACAGCTGGTCTGCGGCAACGACGGAACGCGGGCCCATGGCCCGCGTTTTTCATGCCGATCCAGTCATCCTGCCGCCCAAGCCCGATGCAGCGCACAAGCGCGGTGCAGGCATGAGGACTTGTACCTCTAGGGGTCAGGCCTGGGTGCTGACCATCGCGCCGGAAGCGGACGTCCCGCCCAGGTCGCTGGAAAGCGTCTGCAGGAAATTGCCCAGCGTGGCGCCACTGGCCGCGCCGCCCAGCGAGCCGACCAGATTCTGGAAGCTTTGCTCCAGCGAACCGAGCACGCTGCTGGAGGTCCCTGAGGTGGACGACGACGATGCGGTGGACGCGGCGGACGCAGTCGATGTGGAAGAGCTGCCGCTGCTCGAATCGAGCTGACTGATCAGGCTTTGCAGGTCGCTCTGCATCTGGCCGCCGCCATGGTGGTGGTGACCGCCGCGATGCCAGCCGCTCTGGTCGGCACCATCGGTGCCGGCAGCCGCCGGGCTGGCCGCTGCAGTAGACGATGACCCCGCCGCGGCCCCCGCGGCAGCGGTGCCGTCGGTAGTAGTGGAAGCCGTGCCGGCGGCCTGGCCGCTTTGCGCCTGCAACGCGCCCATCAGGGCTTGCATGAAGGCCGACATGGCTTGCTGGGGGCTTTGCGTCGAGGTCGAGGAAGTAGCGGCCGTGCTGCTACCCGTCGTCGTGCCGGCGCCGCTGCTCGAAGCGCTCGTGCTGCTGCCTACACCCAGTGTGGACAGCGCCTGGAAGATCGAGCTGAACAGGCCGCCCGGCGGCGGCGCGTAACCCGTCGTGCTGGCGCTGCCGCTGGCCGCGTTGGTGCTGGCGGACTGGCTGAGCTGGGTCAGCCAGGGATTGTTGTTTGAAATCGAATTGATCGTCATGGAGGGTTCTCGTGCGAAGTTGGACTGCCGATCAAGCCGTCGGATCTGGCGGCTTTCATCACACCAAGCCTCATCCATGCGGCGAGTAACGCAGACGCCCCCGGAGGGAGCTCACGCGAGACAGCCTCTAGCAATTTGTTGACCAGAGTCGGCTGTCGCGTATGCAACACCGTGTAAAGAAGCGTAATGACATTGGGAATAGGGGTTTGCAGCATGTCCAGGCAGGCCGTGGCGACGATGAATCACTCGCCTTGCCGCAACACATCGAGGCAGTGCGTCAACAAAACAGCGCCAGCATTCCGGCACCTACGCCGGTTTCATGACAATGCCACGACGGGCGTGCAACCCGCGTCACGACGCTACCCGATAGCCGTCCAGACGCGGGGCAGTAGTCACATGCGATCCGGCGCGAGGATCGATCAATGCCAACGGCAAAGGCCGCCCTGACCCGCTGACCTGCGTTTCCCGTTCGCCCGCGGCATTGTTTCCGCGCGTGGTGCCGCTATGCAGGATGCCTACGCCGGTAGCAGCCCGTGCGAAGCCAGCCACCCACGCAGGCCATCGGAGTCGCGGAACCACCACGCATGCATGCCCAGCGCTGACGCCGCATCGACGTTGCGGCGCGCATCGTCGATGTAGAGCGCGCGTGCAGGGTCGATCGAATAGCGTTCGAACAGCCGCTGATAGATGCGCGGATCCGGCTTGATCAGCTGCTCCTCCCCGGAAACGACGATACCTTCGAACCAGTGCAGGAAACCGAACCTCTCGATCTTCTTCGCGCGCGGAAAGGTTTCATGCGACCAATTGGTCAGCGCATACAGACGCACACCGCGCTCCTTCAGCTCCGCAAGCAAATCCACGCTGCCCTGGATGGCATCACCCAGCATTTCTTCCCACCCATCGCGATAAGCCGCGATGAGGCCAGCGTGCTGCGGAAACTGCGCACTCAAGCCGTCCACCGCCTCGTGCCAGGAGCGCCCCGCGTCCTGCCGCTCGTTCCATGCGCTGGTGCAGACTTCGGCGAGGAAACGTTCCATCGCCGTTTCGTCGTCGAACAACCGGCGATAGAGGTAACGCGGGTTCCAGTCGATCAGCACGCCGCCGAGGTCGAATACCACGGTATCGATCATGTCTTTTCTTGTATCCATCGTCACTCGTCACCGTCCAGGACAGGCACGAATGTAAACGAAGGGCCGATGCACTGGACTGCGTCGCTGGTTCGAGCGCATGCTCCGAAATGCTGTCGGCCGTTCGGCCGGGCACGGGGTGTTGTTAATTTTCAGTCAGCGCGACCGCCGTATGTGGCTGCGTCGGGTCCGTACGGCGATCCGATGGCTCTTCCGCTGGCACACGTTCGACGCAAGGGAGGCAGATCTCGACAAATCCATCCAGTCAAATGATCCGTTTCATCACAGGGGACAGGGGACTCGTTTTTTTCATCTGGCATTTCTTTGGAGAAAAGACGTGAAAACTGAACGCGTGATGCTGAGTGTATCCATTGCCGTCGCCCTCGCCTCGTTGCCGGCGATCGCCGTGGCGCAAGCTTCAACCGCACTGGCCGGCCTGAACACGGCCGAGGCGCCGCGTGTCACCCAGACTGTCGACAATCGCGTCGTGTCCACGCTGGGCAATACCCACCTGGCCCTGATCAGCGCCCTGACGCCGACTGCCGCAGTGGCTGACTCGCTGCCCATGAACCATATGCAGCTCATCCTGCAGCGCAGCGCGTTGCGCAAATCGGCACTGCAGTCGTTGATTGCTGCGCAGCACGATCCTTCATCGCCCAAGTTCCATCAATGGGTGACGCCCGCCGAATTCGGCGAGAACTTCGGCATCACCGACGCGGACATCAATAGCGTGAAGTCCTGGCTCATTTCACAGGGCTTTACAGTCAACGGTGTGTATCCGAACAAGTCGCAGATCGATTTCAGCGGCACGGCTGGCCAGGTGCGCCAGGCATTCCATACGCAAATGAACCGCTATACCGTCAACAAGGTCAGCCACATCGCCAACGCGAGTGACATCAGCATTCCTTCAGCGCTGCAGAACGTGATCGTCGGTGTCGCGGGCTTGAACGATTTCCGTCCGCAACCGTTGCACGTGGCCCCGCAAGTAGGGCAGTTCAACGCCGGCAAGCGGAACTTCACGCTGAAACAAGCGTCTGCGTCCAGCACGAACTCCCAGGTCAACCCGATGGCGTTGGCGTTCACCAACGGTGCGCGCGGTTTCGTGCCGTATGACTTGAACACGATGTACAACACCACCGCGCTCTACAACAAAGGCCTGACCGGCAAAGGCATCAATATTGCCGTGGTCGAGGACAGCGACATGGATGTTTCGGACTGGCCCAACTTCGTCAGCCAGTTCAACCTCGGCAGTTATGGCGGCACGTTCATGCAGTTCCAGCCGCAGTTGACGCCATCCACGGGCAACTGCACTGACCCGGGTAATGCCACAGGCGACGAGGAAAGCATCGAGACCGTGCTGGACTCGGAGTGGTCCACGGCGATGGCACCCGGTGCCAACATCTGGGTGGCGACCTGCAACGACGCCGGCAGCACCAATTTCTTCGGCGGCGTGTATACGGCGGCGAACAACCTGATCAATGCCACTTCTCGGCCGGACATCATCAGTGCCAGCTATGGATACGGGGAAGGCTATACGGATACCGCCAGCAAGACGGCGATCGACCTGATGTGGGCCCAGGCCGACGCGGAAGGGATCTCGGTATTTGTTTCCACCGGCGATTCCGGATCCAACCCGAGCTTCAACGGCTCCATCATCAATGGCGTTGGCGTGGACGCCAACTCGTTTGCCACCTCGCCCAACGTGACTGGTGTCGGCGGCTCGGATACCGCCGACGTGCTCGACGGCACGACCAAGAAGTACTTCAGCAGCACGCTCAACACGGTGTATGGCTCGGCCTTGTCCTACGTGCCGGAGATCACCTGGAACCAGTCCTGCGGCAACACCACGGCGGCCCAGCAACTGGTGGGACTGACGGCGCTGCAGTTCTGCAAGAACGCGCTGATCTACGACCCGGAGGGCTTGTACGCAACCTCCGAAAGCGGCAGCGGCGGTCCCTCGTCGGTCGACCGCAAGCCGGCCTGGCAGCGGCAGGTGCATGGGGCCGCCAAGGACCAGTCGCGTGACCTGCCCGACGTCTCGCTGTTCGCCGGCTCCTATGGCGGCTATTCGTGGGTCATCCTTTGCACCGGCGACTACCCGTGCGCGCAGAACTTCACGACCCCGGTGGTGCTGGAGGGCGGGACATCATTGTCGTCGCCGATGTTCGCAGGCATCCAGGCACTGATCGACCAGGGCATGTCCAAGGCTGGTCTGTCGACCGATCAGGGCAACGCTGCACCCACGCTGTACGCGCTGGCCAGGAGCGAATACGGAGATGCGACGGGAGCCGTGCCGTCCACGCTTGCGCAATGCGATGCCGACAACGGCACCAAGGGCACCGCCAAATGCGTGTTCCACAACATCACCGGCGGCGGCAATTCGACGCAGTGCATCGAGGTCGAAGCGTTCGCGGAGACCACGCCGGACTGCTATTTCTACGGCACGATAGCGAACTTCGAAGGGTTCTACGGATCCACCAAGATCGGGCTGACTTCGACCAGCGCGACGAAGTACAACCCGACCACCGCGGCCTATGCGGCGCAGCCGGGCTGGAGCTTCGCCAATGGTCTCGGCTCGGTGAACGCAGGCAACCTGTATTCGGCCTGGAAGGCCTTCGTGAATGCGCCGTAATAACCCGAGGCGTTGATGCGATTGCCCTTGGCGGGATTCCCGCCAAGGGTTCGGCGCCGTCCTGGCGGGGCGCAACCGCGCGCGGAACGCACCCAATAAACGCACGCTTTCTCCGGATCGCGGAGAGCATCCCGGAAAATCGCGTTTTACGCAGCAGTCGACACTCCGTCTGCGCAACGCATCGCATTGCGCCGCATGAGCCGCACGCTGTCATCCAGCCGTCGCGCATCCGCAACCACTCCCTCGCACTGTCCAGCCCTTCTCACACCACAAAGGGAGGGGCTATGCGACATCAACGCAAGTCGAACGCAGGTGTGCTGCTGGCAGCGGCCTGCCTCAGCGGCCTGTTCGCCACATCCGCCTTAGCCGGCGCCAGCAGCAACCTGCTGGTGAACGGCAACGGCGAATCGGGCACCTGCACCGCCGACTGGTCGGCAGTGAATACCGTGCCGGGCTGGACGGTGACGCAAGGCAGCCCGTCGACCGTGTGCTACTCGATCGGCAGCTTCAGCACGCCGGGCAACGCTTCGGGCGGCAATGCCTTCATCGCCGACGGCCCCTACGGCGATTCCGCACTGCGCCAGAACGTGGACGTGTCCAGCGCCGCCAGCGCCATCGACGGCGGCGGCATCACCTATGCGCTTTCGGGCTGGCTCGGCGGCTACACCAGCTACAACGGGCAGGCTGTGGTTACGGCGACCTTTCTCGATGCTCACGGCAATCCGCTGGGCACGCCCGCGCAGCTTGCCGGCGCGAACGCGTCCGCACGCGGCGACAAGACCGGTTTCCTGGCCGAGTCCGCCACCGGCAACGTACCGGCCGGCACGCGCACGATTTCGGTGCTGCTGCAGTTCAACGACACCTCGGCGTCCTACAACATCGGCTACGCCGACAATCTCTCGCTGACGCTGTCCACGCCGGTCACGGCGCCCACCTTGCAGGCACCGGCCTCGCAGGTACCGGCCTTCGATCACGTCTTCGTGGTAATGATGGAAAACACCGACTACGACCAAGTGATCGGCGACACCACCGACGCGCCCTTCATCAACAGCCTTGCCCGCCAGGGCACGCTGCTCGACAACTACAGCGGCGTGTACCACCCCAGCGACGAGAACTACCTGGCGATCGCCGGCGGCGACACTTTTGTGAAGGGTGCCATCTACTATCCGAACATCAAGGTGACGGCGCAGCACATCGGCGACCGGCTCGAAGGGATCGGCAAGACCTGGAAGGCCTATGAACAGGGCATGGGCACGCCGTGCAACACCAGCAACAACAACGACAGCTACTACGAGCCTGACGACGCGCCGTTCATCAACTTCACCGACATTTCCTCGAACCCCACGCGTTGCGCGGCGCATCTGTTCGACACCACCCAGCTCACCACCGACCTGCAGTCGGCTGCCAGCACGCCGAACTTCTCCTGGATCGCCGCAGACGACTATTACGATGGCGAATCCTCCGGCAACGGATCGGCGCAAAGTCTGCAGGTGCAGAACGGCTGGCTGCAGCAGACCCTGCAGCCCATCTTCAATTCGCCGGCGTGGACGCAACAGCGCTCGTTGCTGATCCTCACCTGGGACGAATCGGAGTCCACCAGCGGCAATCACATCGCCACCATTCTGTTTGGCTCGCCGGGCGCGGTGCAGGCCGGCTACGCCAGCAATGCCAGCTACAACCATTTCAGTGTCGGCCGGACCGTCGAGAACGCGTTGGGCATCGCACCGCTCACCAACAACGACCAGTACGCACAACCGATCAACGATGCCTTCGTGACCACCACCGCCGTGACCACGCCCAGCCTCGCCAGCACCATGCCGAGCGTGAGCGCGGGCACCTACGTGCACTTCGACTACGCCACGCCGGCCAGCCAGCTCAACAGCGAGAACTGGATCGGCATCTACGCCACGGGCAGCAGTCCCGGCCACGGCAGCTCCGCCAGCTGGCAGTACGCGCCCAACGGCAGCGGTACCGTAACGTTCGATACCTCCAGCCTGTCGCCGGGCACGTACAACGTCTGGTACTGCTACAACGGCGGCTACACCGAGTTGGCAGGCCCCATCACGCTGAGCGTGACCAGCCACTGAGCATCCTCGGGCATACCTCACCCTCCCCGCACGGGAGGGTGGGGAACGGCTTGGTGCACACAAGCCTCCCACGGCCGGGAAAAACATCCGTCATGTCATAATGCGGGGCTTCCCAGACGGCTCTGCCCACCATGTCACGACGCCTGCTCGTCACCAACGCCCTGCCCTACGCCAACGGCCCTCTGCATATGGGCCACCTGCTGGGTTACATCCAGGCCGACATCTGGGTACGGGCGCAGCGCATGATGGGCAACGAGGTGTCGTACGTCTGCGCCGACGACGCGCACGGCACGCCGATCATGCTGGCCGCGGAGAAGGCCGGCATGACGCCCGAAGCCTTCATCGCCGGCATCCGTGTCGGCCACGAGGCCGATTTCGCCGCCTTCGGGGTGGCCTTCGACCATTACCATTCCACGCATTCGGACGAGAACCGCGAGCTGGCTTCGCTGATCTACACGCGACTGCGCGACGGCGGCTACATCGCCCGACGCAACATCCAGCAGCTGTTCGATCCCGAAAAGCAGATGTTCCTGCCCGACCGCTACATCAAGGGCACCTGCCCGAAGTGCGGCACGCCCGACCAGTACGGCGACAACTGCGAGAACTGCGGCGCCACCTACGCGCCCACCGACCTCATCAACCCGTATTCGGTGATGTCGGGCGCCACGCCGATACTGAAGGACTCGGAGCACTACTTCTTCGAGCTGGGCAAGTTCGAGAGCCTGCTGCGCGACTGGTTCGCCGGCAAGTACTCCGGCGGCCGTCCGGTGGCGAACGCAGGTGTGGCCGCCAAGCTGCGCGAGTGGCTGGACGGCGGCCTGAAGGATTGGGACATCTCGCGTGACGCACCCTACTTCGGCTTTCCCATTCCCGACGCACCGGGCAAGTTCTTCTACGTGTGGCTGGACGCCCCGGTGGGCTATCTCGCCAGCTTCAAGGCGCTGTGCGACCGCTCCGGCATGAAGTTCGACGAGTACCTCGGACCGGACAGCACCGCGGAGATGCACCACTTCATCGGCAAGGACATCATCAACTTCCACGGCCTGTTCTGGCCGGCGATGCTGCACGGCGCGCAGATGCGGGTGCCCACTGCGCTGCACGTGAACGGCTACCTCACGGTGAACGGCGCGAAGATGTCGAAGTCGCGCGGCACCTTCATCCAGGCACGCACCTACCTCGATGCCGGGCTCAACCCCGAGTACCTGCGCTACTACTTCGCCAGCCTGCTCAACGACACGCCGGTGGACGTGGACCTCGACCTCAAGGCCTTCGAGGAACGCGTCAACTCGCACCTGGTCGGCAAGTGGGTGAACATCGCCAGCCGCACCGCGGGCTTCGTGCACAAGTTCTTCGACGGCAGGCTCGCCGATGCGTTCGATGCGGCGCACTCCGCGCTGTGGCAGGACCTGCTTGCGCACTACGAGGGCATCGACGCCCTGTACGAGGGCTGCGAATTCGCCGAACTCACCCGCCGCTTCGTGCTGATGGCCGACCTGGTCAACGGCCACATCGCCGCGAAGGCGCCATGGGCGTTGGCCAAGGACGACGCGCGCCGTGCCGAATTGCACCAGGTGTGCTCGTTCGCGCTGGCCGCCTTTCGCCTGCTCGCCGGCGTGCTCAAGCCCATCGTGCCCGCCACCGTGGCCGCCGCCGAGCAATTCCTCGCTGCGCCCATCGCCACCTTCGCCGATGCGCGCAGCGCGCTGCACGGCCATGCCATCCATGCCTTCGAACCGCTGCTCGCGCGCCTCGACCCCAAGTTGGTCGAGGCGATGGTCGAAGCCTCCAGGGAATCGCTGGGCGCACCGGCGCCTGCCGCCGAACCACCCAAGAAAAAGCCCATGAACGACACCGCCAAGCCCGCCGCACCAACCGAAACACCCGCCACGAATGCACCGGTCACGGTCGCCATCGACGACTTCGCCAAGCTCGACCTGCGCGTCGGCACCGTGCTGGCCTGCGAATTCGTGGAAGGCTCGGACAAGCTGCTGCGCTTCGAACTGGATGCCGGTGCGCTGGGCAAGCGGCAGATCTTCTCCGGCATCCGCGCCGCCTACGGCGAGCCAGAAAAACTGGTCGGCCGCAACGTGGTGTTCATCGCCAACCTCGCGCCGCGCAAGATGCGCTTCGGCCTCTCCGAAGGCATGATCCTCTCCGCCGGCGACGGCGGCAGCGACCTGTTTCTGCTCGACGCCGATCAGGGCGCGAAGCCCGGCGCCACGGTGCGCTGACCTCAGCACGCATGCGGTGCGTCCATCGATCCTACGACCATGCCGAGGCGGAGATCGTCGCCGGCCTGCTGCGCGAGGAAGGATGCATCGCCTTCGTTTTCGAGAATGGCCTGTCCCGGCTCAAGTGGTACCAGGTGATCGCATTCGGCGGCTTCCTGGTCATGGTGCCCGACGCGTGCCTGGTGCAGGCCCGCGGTGTTCTCGATCACTGGCGGCGCGGCGACTATCGCCTCGACTGCGACGATTGCTGCCCCCGCTGCCAGAGCACCGACATCGAAGGAAACCCCAACTACCGTGGCTGGGCCTTCTTTTTCGGGTGCTTCCTCGGCCTGCCGATATGGCCGGCGCTCAAGTGGCGGGAACGTTGCAAGTCGTGCGGCTACCACTGGAAAGCGATCCCGGACACTTATGCCGAATTGAGCGTGTCGTCGGACAAGGCCGCAGCGCATGGACGCCATGACTGAACTGCCGTCCCTCGCCGACCGCATCGACGCGCTCCTGCCGCAGACGCAATGCGAACAATGCGGCTATCGCGGCTGCCGCCCCTACGCCGAGGCCATCGCACGCGGAGAGGCGCAGATCAATCAGTGCCCGCCCGGCGGCGCAGCCGGCATCGCGAAGCTGGCCACTTTGCTGAACCGCCCCGCCCTGCCGTTGAACCCCGCCAACGGCATCGAGAAGCCGCGCATGCTGGCGCGGGTGATCGAGGACGAGTGCATCGGCTGCACCAAGTGCATCCAGGCCTGCCCGGTGGACGCCATCGTGGGCGCGGCCAAGCTGATGCACACCGTGCTCACCGACGACTGCACTGGCTGCGAATTGTGCGTGCCGGCCTGCCCGGTGGACTGCATCGTGCTGGAACCCATGCCGCTGGCGCAGATCGACCAGGCGCATGCCGACGCGGCGCGCGGACATTTCCGGCAACGCGAAGCGCGGCTGGCGCGCGAAGCCGCCGAGCGCGAGGCGGAACTGGCCGCGCGCAAGGCCGCCGTGGACACCGCCGCATCCACCAACCCAGTGCTGGCCGCGTTGGCACGGGCACGCGCCAAACAGGGCAAGACGCCATGAAACGACCATCCTCCACGCCGTCACCCCGGCGCAGGCCGGAATCCAGCGCCTCTCGCGAGCACCCAAGGCACTGGATGCCAGCTTCCGCTGGCATGACGACGTCGGCGCGGGGCGGCTCGCCATGCCCATGAAACGCGCCGACGTGGTCGAGCTGTTCGCCCGCCTGCGCGAGTTGGACCCGCATCCCACCACCGAGCTGGACTACAGCACGCCGTTCGAGCTGCTGGTGGCCGTGGTGCTGTCTGCGCAGGCAACCGATGTCGGGGTGAACAAGGCTACGAAAAAGCTCTATCCCGTGGCGAACACGCCGCAGGCCATCCTCGAGCTCGGAGAGGAAAAGCTGAAGAAGTACATCAGCACCATCGGCCTGTTCAACGCCAAGGCGAAAAACGTGATCGCGCTGTGCGGCATCCTTGTCGAGCAGCACGGCGGCGAAGTACCGCGCACGCGCGAGGCGCTGGAGGCGCTGCCCGGTGTGGGCCGCAAGACCGCCAACGTGGTGCTCAACACCGCCTTCGGCGAACCCACCATCGCGGTGGACACGCACATCTTCCGCGTCGCCAACCGCACCGGCCTCGCGCCCGGCAAGGACGTGCGCGCGGTGGAGGACAAGCTAGAAAAGGTGGTGCCCGCCGAGTTCAAGCAGGACGCCCACCACTGGCTGATCCTGCATGGCCGCTACGTGTGCAAGGCGCGCAGGCCGGATTGTCCCAATTGCGTGATCCGCGACCTGTGCCGCTACAAGGACAAGACGCCGGCAGGCTGAAGACTCTGAAAGCTCTTAAGGTTGGTGTAAGCCTAGGCGTCCAAGATGCGGCAACAATGCCACCGCAACCATCACGGACAAGCCCATGCACATCATGCTGGTCGAGGACGACGCCGAACTCGGCGAGGCCATCCGCCATGCCCTCGTGCAGCAATCCTGCGCGGTGACCTGGCTGCGCAATGGCCGCGAGGCGATGCTGGGGCTGGACGACCAGAGCGCCGACCTGGTGCTGCTCGACCTCGGCCTGCCGGATCGCGACGGCTTCGACGTGCTGGCCGAAGCGCGCCGCAAGGGCATCCGCACGCCGATCCTGGTGATGACCGCGCGCGACGGCCTCGAAGCCCGCGTGCGGGGCCTCGACCTTGGCGCCGACGACTACCTGGTCAAGCCGTTCCACCTGGAGGAACTGTCGGCACGCATACGCTCGCTGATCCGCCGCACCCGCGGGCTCGCCGACAACATCATCGAAGCCGGCGACCTGCGGATGAACCTCGCCACCGGCGACGTGGCGTTCCGCGGGGCCGCGGTCACGCTGACGCGTCGCGAGTTCGCCCTGCTGCGCGCACTGATGGAACGCGCAGGCCGCATCGTGCACCGCGAGACGCTGGAAAACTCGGTGTACGGCATCGACAATCCGGTGGAGGGCAACGCGCTGGAGGTGCAAGTGCACTGGCTGCGGCGCAAACTCAGTGCGGACACCATCCGCACCGTGCGCGGCATCGGCTACATGCTGCCGCGGGAGCCGAAGTGAACGCCTCCGCATGAAACCGCTCAGCCTGCGCCACCGTCTCACCTGGTTGATCATCGCGGTGATGGTGGCGGTGCTCATCCCGCTGGGCATCATCAGCTACCAGCGCGAGCGGCGCGAGATGAACGAGCTGCTCGACGGCCGGCTCGCGGAAGCCGGACGCACGCTGGGCGTGCTGATCGAGAACAGCGACGCCGGCGCGAACCACGCCGCCATCGCCAAGGACGCCGACATTGGCCGCGCCCTCATCGTCGCCGTGCACCGCCGCAACTATGAACCCGACGTGGGCTTCCAGGTCTACGACGGCCGCGGCCGGCCGATGGTGAGCACCGCCAACTTCGCCAGCCTGCCACCGCCCCGCGCCGAGCAAGCCGGCTTCGGCAAGATCACGCTGGACGGCTATCTCTGGCGTACCTTCATCCTGCAGAACCGCGCAGGCCTGTTGATCCGCATCGGCGAACGCTACGACAACCGCCTGAACATCGACCGCGGACTGATGCTGGAACACGGCCTGCCGCTGCTGATCGGCCTGCCCCTGCTCGCCTTGCTGGCGCTGTGGGCGGTACGACGCGGTCTGCGGCCGCTGGACGAACTCACCGGACAACTGGCGCAACGCACGCCCGGCAGCCGCCAGCCGGTGGCGATCGAGCTGGCGCCCGAAGAAATCCGCCCGCTGATCGCCACGCTGAACCAGCAGCTCGAACGGCTGGAGGATGCCATCGAACGCGAACGCCGCATGACCGCCGACATGGCGCACGAGCTGCGCACGCCCTTGGCCGCCACCATGCTGCAACTGGACAGCGCGGCCATCGCCAGCAGTCCGGACGACGCCCGCGCCGCCCTGCAACACGCGCGGCAAGGCGCCTCCCGTCTTGCGCGGCGCATCGAGCAGATCCTCTCGATGGCCCAGCTCGAAGCCGGCGCGGCAGCCACGGAACGCTCGCCCCAGGACCTGACCGCCATCGTCACCTCGGTGATCGAGGAACTCGCGCCACTGATCGCCGACAAGGACATCACCCTCAGCCTGCTGCACGACGGCACGCCGCTGCGCGTGCCCGGGCACGAGGTGGCGCTGACCGCGATGCTGCGCAACCTGATTGAAAACGCCATGCGCTATGTATCGCAGGGCGGCCAGGTCGAAGTCGCGCTCAGCCATGCCATTGACGTCGCCACCATCGACATCAGCGACGATGGCCCCGGCATCCCTGCCGAACACCGCGAAACGGTATTCGAACGCTTCCGGCGCGAAACCCACGACACCGCAGGCGGCTACGGCGTCGGCCTCAACATCGTGCGCCGCGCCGCCCAACTGCACGATGCCCGCATCGACCTGCTCGATTCGCCGTTCGGAAAGGGGCTGCGGGTGCGGGTGGAATTCCTGTTGGGCAGCACGCACCCGTAAAGACCTGGCGCGTCGAAGCGGGCATCAGCTATTCCACCCAGGTGATGATCCGCCCGACCAGGCACCACCCGCGCAGAACCACAAAGCCACCGCCGTTGCCGGGGAACGCCATGCCGGGAGGCGCATGCACGATGTTGTCGTACGCATAAATGTCGTCACCCGGCTTTATGTGTTCGCTGACGACGGACCAATCGGGCCCATGGTAGCGACTGTCCATCGTCTCCATGCTTACGTGCCCGGGAAGAAGTCTTATGCCTGCCGGCAAGGTGACGCAATGAAGGTCCGGGTCCACGGGACCGATCGCTAGCCCCGACCCCAATCCTGCCGTCATTGGCAGCAGCGTGCTCTGTCCTAGTTTTTGCTTCACTCGATCCTGGTGGGATTGCCACATGGCCAGACCTGTCCCGCAAGTGGCCAGAACGACTGCCATGAGCCCGGCTGACATCCGTCCCACGGATTTCCAGTCGAATGACATGGTTCTCCCTCATGCGGCATGCACGGAATCCGAGAACGTGGCGTCCGCTCCGGATCGAAATTGTGGCCGCACTCATTCATGACAATCTTGTGTTAGCCCGCACGCATCTGCCACCCGAAAAAGCGGCGCTCAACCATCCCGGCGATGAACGAACCTGTCCCGTCACGTAAGCCAAAAGGTTCGCATAAGGATGCGCTGCCAGCATGTCATGCAGCCCGGAACGTCCGGGCTGCCGTCCGCCCCCTCCGGAACACGACATGCTAGGCCTCGTCCGCACCGCACTCGCGCGCCCGCTCACGTTCATCGTGCTCGCTATCGTGATCCTGATCATCGGCCCGCTGGCGGCGCTTCGCACGCCGACGGACATCTTCCCGAACATCGGCATCCCCGTGATCGGCGTGGTGTGGTCGTACAACGGCCTGCCGCCCGACCAGATGTCCGGCCGCGTCATCTACTACTACGAACGCCAGCTCACCACCGCGGTCAACAACATCCAGCACATCGAGTCGCAATCGCTGCCCGGCGCCGGGATCGTGAAGATCTTCTTCCAGCCGGGCACCGACATCCGCACCGCCACCGCACAGGTCACTTCGATCTCGCAGACGGTGGTGAAGCAGATGCCTCCGGGCATCACGCCGCCCACCATCATCAACTACAACGCCTCCACCGTGCCGGTGCTGCAGATGGCGTTCTCGGGCAAGGGGCTGTCCGAGGCGAAGATCCGCGACATCGCACAGAACGAAGTGCGCCCGACCCTGGTGTCGGTGAACGGCGTAGCGATCCCCACGCCCTATGGCGGCAAGCAGCGCCAGGTGACGATCGACCTCGACCCGCAGGCATTGGCGGCCAAGGGCCTGTCGGCACAGGACGTGGCGAACGCATTGGCGGCGCAGAACCAGATCATCCCGGTCGGCACCGCGAAGATCGGTACCTACGAATACCACGTGCAGCTCAACAACAGCCCCACCGCGATCGACATGCTCAACAGCTTGCCGATCCGCACCGTTAACGGCGCCACCATCACCATCGGCGACGTGGCGCACGTACGCGACGGCTCGCCGCCGCAGAACAACATCGTGCGCGTGGATGGCGGTCGCGCGGTACTGATGCCGATCCTGAAGACCGGCAGCGCCTCGACGCTGGCGGTGGTGGCGGGCGTCAAGAAGCTGATGCCGCTGATCAAGGAGACGATGCCGAAGTCGCTGAAGATCTCCCAGCTCGCCGACCAGTCGGTGTTCGTGAAGGACGCGGTCGCTTCGGTGGCCCGCGAGGGCATCATCGCCGCGCTGCTGACTTCGGTGATGATCCTGGTGTTCCTCGGCAGCTGGCGCTCCACCGTCATCATCGCGGTGTCGATCCCGCTGGCAGTGCTGTCGGCCATCGCCCTGCTGTCGGCCACCGGGCAGACCCTCAACGTGATGACGCTGGGCGGCCTCGCACTGGCGGTGGGCATCCTGGTGGACGACGCCACGGTGACCATCGAGAACATCAACTGGCACCTTGAACAGGGCAAGGATGTGCGCACCGCGATCATGGACGGTGCGAAGCAGATCGTCACACCCGCCTTCGTCTCGCTGCTGTGCATCTGCATCGTGTTCGTGCCGATGTTCATGCTGAACGGGATTGCCGGCTTCTTGTTCCGGCCGATGGCGCTGGCGGTGATCTACGCGATGGCGTCGTCGTTCGTGTTGTCGCGCACCCTGGTGCCGACGCTGGCGATGTACCTGCTGAAGACGTACCACACCGAGCACGGCGTCGGCGACCACCCGGAAGACCCGTACATCAACCATCACGAGGGCGACCAGCACCACCGGCGTGGCCACGGTGCGCTGGTGCGCGGTCTGGTGGCGTTCCAGCAGAAGTTCGAGCACGGCTTTACCCGCGTACGCGATAGCTACTACGCACTGCTGGCCACGGCGTTGAAGCTGCGCTGGGTGTTCGTGGGCGGCTTCCTGGCCTTCGTGCTTGCCTCGTTCGCGCTGGTGCCCTTCCTCGGCCGCGATTTCTTCCCTTCGGTGGACTCCGGCGCCATCGCCTTGCATGTGCGTGCGCCGATGGGCACGCGCATCGAGGAGACCGCGGCGGAGTTCGACCACATCGAGGCCGCGATCCGCAGAGTCATCCCGCCAGACCAGCTGAAGACGATGATCGACAACATCGGCCTGCCGCTGTCCAACACCAACCTGATCTACAGCAACACCGGCTCGATCGGCCCGCAGGACGGCGACATCCAGATCGTGCTCGGCGAAGGCCATGCGCCCACCGACGGCTACGTGGCGGAGCTGCGCAAGCTGCTGCCGCGGGAGTTCCCTGGCACGACGTTTTCCTTCCTGCCCGCGGACATGACCAGCCAGATCCTCAACTTCGGCGCGCCGGCCCCGCTGGACGTCACGGTGACCGGCCGCAACAGCGCCGAGAACGAGGCCTATGCGACGAAGATCATGCGCAGGCTACGCGACATCCCCGGCATCGCCGACGTGCGCTTGCAGCAGAGCACCAGCTATCCGCAGATCAACGTGAAGGTAAACCGTACCCGCGCCGACACGCTGGGCATCACCGAGCGTGACGTCACCAACAGCATGGTCGCCTCGCTGGCCGGCTCCAGCCAGGTGGCGCCGGTGTTCTGGCTCGATCCGCACAACGGCGTGTCCTACGCGGTGGTCGCCTCCACGCCGCAGTACAAGATGGATTCGATGGCCGACCTGCTGCGCCTGCCGGTGACCGCCTCGGCCGGCAAGGACAGCCAGGTGCTGAGCAATGTCGCCACTTTCACCCGCGGCCCCAGCGCGGCGGTGGTCTCGCACTACAACATCCTGCCCACCTTCGACATCTATGCCTCGGTGCAGGGCCGCGACCTCGGCGGCGTCTCCGGCGACGTGCAGAAGGTGCTGGACCAGTTCGCCAGCAGCCGCCCGAAGGGCACGCTGGTCACGCTGCGCGGCCAGGTGCACACGATGAACACGGCCTTCAACGGTCTGCTGTTCGGCCTGCTCGGTGCGGTAGTGATGATTTACCTGCTGATCGTGGTCAACTTTCAGTCCTGGCTCGATCCGTTCGTCATCATCACCGCCCTGCCCGCCGCGCTGGCCGGCATCGTGTGGATCCTGTTCACCACCCACACCACGCTGTCGGTGCCCGCGCTTACCGGCGCCATCATGTGCATGGGTGTCGCCACCGCCAACTCCATTCTCGTGGTGAGCTTCTGCCGCGAGCGGCTGGCCGAGCACGGCGACGCGACAAAGGCCGCGCTGGAAGCCGGTTTCACGCGCTTCCGTCCGGTGCTGATGACCGCGCTGGCGATGATCATCGGCATGCTGCCGATGTCGTTGAGCCATGAGCAGAACTCGCCGCTGGGCATCGCCGTGGTCGGCGGCCTGATGTTCGCCACCTGCGCCACGCTGGTGTTCGTCCCGGTGGTCTTCAGCATCGTCCATGGGCGCGAACAGCACGCGCCCTCCGCCATTCCGCAGCTCGGAGAAGCCTCCCATGTCGCATGAACACGCCCCACCGGCGCATCCGCGCACGCTGCGCCTGCGCCCGGCGGTGATCGGCCTGCTGGTGGTCGCCGCGGTCACCGCGGCGATCGGCCTGGCGCTTCGCGCGCACGATTACCACCAGTTGGTGAAGCAGGTGGATGCCGAGGCCATCCCCACCGTGGCGCTGGCCGCACCGCTCGGCTCGATGGGTGCGCACACGATGACCTTGCCCGGCCACATCGACGCATGGATCAGCGCGCCGATCCATGCGCAGGTCTCCGGCTACGTGAAGAGCTGGAACAAGGACATCGGCAGCCACGTCGAAGCCGGCGAAACGCTGGCCGTGATCGACACACCCGAGCTCGACCAGCAATACGAACAGGCCAAGGCCGTGCTGGTGCGTGCGCAAGCCAATGCGCAACTCGCCAAGGTGACCAGCCAGCGCTGGCAGCACCTGCTTTCCTCCAATTCGGTGTCCAAGCAGGAAGCCGACGAGAAGGCCAGCGAGGCGGCCGTGGCCGGCGCCAACGTGCTCTCCGCCAAGGCCGACCTGGATCGCCTCGCCGCACTCGAAGCGTTCCGCAACGTCACCGCACCGTTCGCCGGCACGGTGACCGCGCGCAACACCGACATCGGCGATCTGGTGACTGCCGACAGCCAGTCCGCACTGCCGCTGTTCACCGTGGCGGACACCGACAAGATGCGCCTGTACGTTGCGGTGCCGCAGCGCTATGCATCGTCGATCCGTCCGGGCATGACCGTCTCGCTGACCGTGCCGGATCATCCGGGCAAGAGTTACCAGGGCACCCTGATCGGCTCCTCCGACGCGGTGAGCCAGGCTTCCGGCTCGCTGCTGGCGCAATTCGAAGTGGCCAACGACAACGGCAAGCTGCTGCCCGGCGACTACGCCGACGTGCAGCTGCCGCTGGCCACCAGCCAGGCCGTCACCAGCGTGCCTTCCACCGTGCTGATCTTCCGCGCCCAGGGCCCGCAGATCGCCGTGCTCGGTCCCGGCAACAAAGTGGTGATGCGCGACGTGCACATCGCGATGGATCTGGGCGGCGCGCTGGAAATCGACCGCGGCCTGCAGCCGGACGACCGCATCATCGACAATCCGCCCGATTCGCTGGCCGCCGGCGACACCGTGCGCGTGGCTTCCGGCAAGGAGTCGTCGCATGGCGACGAATGAGGACTCCAAAACCGTTCGTGTCGAGCGCAGCGAAGCGAAGCTTCGTGCGGTCGAAACACCGGAGATGCCGCGGTCGACAGCAATTCGACTTCCTCGCTCCTCGGAACCTCGCCATCCATGGCCACTCCCCGCGTCGCGCATTGGCGCCACGCTCAGTGCGGACGGGAGTGTACGGACAAGTTCCAAGGCCATGCGCCGCGTTCGACCGGCGGCGCTGGCACTGGTGTTCGCCGGCCTGCTGGCCGGCTGCTCGCTGGCCCCTGTCTACAAGACACCGGCGGTACCGGTGCCCGCCGCGTACAAGGAAGGCACCGGCCTGTGGACACGTGCAGCACCCGCGGATATGAGCCCGCGCGGCGACTGGTGGACGGTGTTCAACGACCCGGAGCTCGACCGGCTCGAGCAGTTGCTCGATGCGAACAGTCCGTCGCTCGCGATCGCGCTGGCTCGCTACGAACGCGCCAGCGCATTCGAGAGCGAAGCGCGTGCGGGACTGTTCCCGCACCTCGGTGTCGGCGGCAGCACCAGCGACGACCGTCAATCGAACAACCGCCCGTTGCGCGGTTCCAACCAGCCCAACGAATACGACGACGATACCGCGCAATTCGGCGCCGGCTACGAATTCGACCTGTGGGGCCGTATCCGCAACGAAGTCGCCGCCGGCCACGCGCAGGCACAAGCTGCGCAAGCGGACCTGGCGTCGGCCAAGCTCAGCCTGCAAGCCCGGCTGGCGAACGAATACATCCAACTGCGCGGTTACGACCTCCAGGCGAAAATCCTGGACAGCTCGCTGCAGGCCTATCAGCAAGGCCTGACCCTCACTCGCAACCGCATGCAGGGCGGCATCGCCTCCGGCCTGTCGGTGGCGCGCGCGCAGAACCAGCTGTCCGATGCCCACGCCCAGATCGACGAGGTGGCGGCGCAGCGCGCGCTGACCGAACACGCCATCGCCACCCTGATCGGCGTGCCCGCTCCTGACTTCACGCTGCCCGCCTCGCAGGAAGAAATACAGCCGCCGACCATCCCCGCCTCGGTGCCATCCACCTTGCTGCAGCGGCGGCCCGACATCGCCGCGGCGGAACGGCGCACCTTCGCCGCCAATGCCGGCATCGGCGTGGCGCGCGCGGCGTTCTTCCCCGACATCGGCATCTCGGGCATGTACGGCTGGCAGGACACCGGCGAAGGCAACCTGTTCTCCTTCGGCAACCGCATCTGGGCATTGGGCCCCTTCGTCTCCTTGCCCCTGTTCGACGGCGGCCTGCGTCGCGCGCGCGCGCGTCAGGCACACGCCGAGTTCGATGAAGCCTCCGCGCAATACAGGCTCACCGTACTCGACGCCTTCGAACAGGTGGAGGACAGCCTCTCGCTGTTCACCCGACTCACCCACGAAGCACACGACCAGGATGCCGCCGCCAGCGCGGCGCAGGCCGCCCAGCAAATCGCCACCAACCGCTATACCGAGGGCATCATCAACTATCTGGACGTGGTCACCGCGCAGACCGCCTACCTCAACGCCAAACGCGCCGCGGAACAGGTGCGCACGCGCAGGTTGCAGGCCAGCGTGGCGCTGGTGCGCGCACTGGGTGGTGGATGGAAGGTGGCGATGCTGGAGAAGCCGCCGGCGAAGCCGTAGGAAGCGTCGAGCTTTCTTTCGGTTTCGGTGGGCGGTATTGAACGCCTGCTGCAAGGAACAAAGCGGTTTCGGTCGCCTGCCGGCGCCCGAGTTACTTCTCTTTGCTGGCCCACGCGGTCGCAGGAACGATGGCGAACGGCGAAGTCGGCCCTAAGGCGGAGGGCAGGATGCCCGGAGAGCGTCGCCTCGGGGTGGCCTTCTCTTTGGGTTGCTTTTCTCTTGGCCATGCAAGAGAAAAGTAACTCGGCCACCGGCAGGTGGACGAAACCGCCTTGTCAATTGCGATAGCACAAAAGGCAGAAGCATCAATAGAAAGCACAAAAGCAAACGGCGGGCATCATGCCCGCCGTTTTCCGTCCCAGGGTAGAACTCCTTACGATAACCTTGACGCTTCTCCGTCGCCCGCTGATCAGAACGGGTAGTAACGCAGGCTGGTGAACACCATGTTGTCCGGAGCGGACGGCGCGTTGCCATTGATGTCGCTGAACAGCTTGCGCGTGACATGCGAGACCTGGGTGCCGAACTGCACCTTGCCGAACTTGCCCTGGTAGAACTTCCACCAGAAGCCGAGCGTCTGCTCGGCGACCTGACGGGTCTGGCCCGTGCAATCGCTGGGCGCGCCGTAGGTCATGCATTCGCTGTTGTTGTAGCCCAGGAGCTCGCTGCCGTAGCCGAAGGCCTTGCCGTTTGCACCGGCGGTCAGATAGCTGTCCTGCTGTTCGCGGCCGCCGGCGGCATACACATCGAGCGCGTCGGTGGCGTGCCAGGTCAGCGTCGCGAGCAGCATGTTTTCCTTCAGCGGATGCGGAGCGCCGCTCGGGTCGTAGGTGATGTCGTTCAAGCCGGTGGTGCCGTAGCGGCCAATGCCCTTGCCGGTCATGCCCGAGAACTGGAAGTCCAGCACCTTCGGAACCAGCGGCAGCACCATGCCCACACCAAAGCCGCCGCCATGCGCCGTCTGGTTGCTGGTCGCCGCCGGGCCGCCGTTGGCGGTCGTCGGCGTGACGCGGGTGGTGAATTCACGCGTGATGCCGAACACTTCGTAGTGGCCCCAGCCCGGATCAGCCGCGAACTTCACGATGACGTCCGGGAACTTGTTGAGCGAAACCGAGTTGAGGCTGTCATACAGGCTGCCGGCGCCAACCGTCGCGGTCGACGTCGCATATCCCTTGGAGCCCGGACCGGCCACGGAGCCGATGCCCGCCGTCTGCGGATTTTCCACCGAGATACCCAGCCACCAGGTCTTGTCCCAATCCTTCACGAGGCGCAGCTGTGCCTGGCGAGCCCAGGTAAAGCCCGCCTGGTACTGGGCGTCGATGGTCGGCGGCAGCACTTCCTTGAGCGGGGTGATGCCCTTGCTGTCGAGGGTCAGCAGCGACCAGGCCTGGCCGCCCAGCAGGTGCAGGCCGTAGTCGTCCCAATCCACGTTGGTCCACAGCTGGCGCATGCGCAGGTTGAACGAGTTGCTCTCATTCATGTTTGCCGTCTGCGCGCCGCCGAGGAAGTCCGTCTCGTAGTAGCCGGTCACATGGGTGGAGTCGTTGATGTCGCCCTGCGCCATGATCGAAATGCGGCTCTGGCGCGCGCTGTAAAGGAACTGGCTGTTCTTAGCGTTGGTCACCGGATAGCTGGTGGTCGCACCGGTGCTGGTGTTGATCGGCGCGGTGCTCGTGCCGCCCATGAACGGAACGGCGGTGAACTTGGTGGCGACGTCATCGGCGGTGTCGCGCGAGCGATACGCCGTTTCAGCCGCCAGGAAGCCGCCGAAGGTCCACTTCACGCCGCCGGAGCCGCCCAGCGTGTCACCGAGCTTGGTCGCCACGGTCTGCTCGGCCTGCTGCACCTGGGCCTGCGTCGCCTGCACCTGCTGCTGGGTGGCCTGTACGGTCTGCGCTGTCTGCTGCTGCTGCTGTTGTTGGGCAGACGACTGCGACTGCAGATCGTCGACCTTCTGCTGCAGCGCCGCGATCTCGGCCTTCATCTGCGCAAGTTCGCTGGCGGTCAGCGTCACTTTCTGATTGCCGGATGTCTGGGCCATCGCCGAGACGCTGGTTACGCCCAGACCAGCGGCAATCGCCACTGCGAGGATCTTGGAACGCATGTAATTTCTCCACTTGGTCGAATTGAACCGCCACGGTTGCGCCACTCAAGCCCCTGGCAACCAAGCGGGGTCGACGTAAAGAATGCGTTGGCCGTTTTACTGCCATGTGGATGTTTTGTTACAGATCGAAGACAGCGCACCTCCCCTGAGTGCCCCACCGCATTCGCGGCCGGTGCGCAACGGCTGATATGCTTCATCAATGGGGTTACTCAACAACATGGCCAGCCGCATGGCCGAACGTTTTCGCGGCTTTCTTCCGGTGATCGTGGACGTGGAGACCGGCGGTTTCGACGCCGAGCGCGATGCCCTGCTGGAAATCGCCGCGGTCGCCGTGGGCATGGATGCGCAGGGTTTCGTACATCCGCTGCCCACCGTGCAAGCTCATGTGCATCCCTTCCCCGGTGCCAATCTCGACCCGCGCGCGCTGGAAATCACCGGCATCGACCCAGGCAACCCGCTGCGCGGCGCGCTGGACGAACAACTGGCGCTGGAACACATCTTCAAGGCGGTTCGCGTCGCGGTACGCGACAACGGCTGCCAGCGCGCGATCCTGGTCGGCCACAATGCCGCGTTCGATCTGGGTTTCGTCAACGCCGCGGTGCGCCGCACCGGCAACAAGCGCAACCCCTTCCACCCTTTCAGCTGCTTCGACACGGCTACGCTGGGTGGCCTGGCCTACGGGCAGACCGTACTGGGCAAGGCGGTGCAGGCCTCGGGCCGCAACTTCGACACCCGCGAGGCGCATTCGGCGATCTACGATGCCGAGATCACCGCCATGCTGTTCTGTGACATCGTCAATCGCTGGCGGCAACTGGAAACGCTGGAACGCAACCGGGTCGACTTGGACGCGGGCTGAGAGCCTGCCCTGCCTCCGGAGGCCCTCGCCTGCCGGATTGTCATCTGCCTGAAACATTCATCTCATTTCATTGCAACACGCCGACGCTGCAATGGCGGGCAACCGGGCGCACGCCCCGTGCACACCAAGGAGCCACCACGTGTTCACCTCTTCCCGTTCCATGTTCCGCCTCGGCGCCATCGCCTTTGCCGCCGCCTGTGCGCTGGGCAGCCTGTCCGCGCAAGCCACCGACATCACCGGCGCGGGCTCCAGCTTCGTCTATCCGGTGATCTCCAAGTGGTCGGCCGCCTACGCGGAGAAGACCGGCAACCGCGTCAACTACCAGTCCATCGGCTCGGGCGGCGGCATCGCCCAGATCAAGGCCGGCACGGTGGATTTCGGCGCCAGCGACATGCCGCTGGACGAAACCACACTCGGCCAGTTCGGCCTGGCCCAGTTCCCCGACGTGATCGGCGGCATCGTGCCGGCGTTCAACGTCACCGGCGTCGCCCCGGGCAAGCTGGTGCTGGACGGCAAGACGCTCGCGGGCATCTTCCTCGGCACCGTCGCCAAGTGGAACGACCCGGCCATCGCCGCGCTGAACCCGGGCGTGAAGCTGCCCGACGCGAAGATCACCGTGGTGCATCGCTCGGACGGCTCGGGCACCACCTTCAACTTCAGCGACTACCTCTCCAAGGTCGACGCCACCTGGAAGGCCAAGGTGGGCGAAGGCACGGCGGTGAACTGGCCGACCGGCATCGGCGGCAAGGGCAACGAGGGCGTGTCGGCGTACATCCGCCAGATCCCGAATTCCATTGGCTACGTGGAATATGCCTACGCGCTGAAGAACAACATCGGTTACGCGGTGATGAAGAATGCCGCCGGCAAGGTGGTGCAGCCGAACACGGCCAGCTTCCAGGCCGCCGCCGCCACCGCCGACTGGGCGAGCGCGAAGAACTTCAACCTGCTGATGACCAACGCCCCGGGCGCCGGTGCGTGGCCGATCACCGCCACCTCGTGGGTGATCGTGTACAAGCAGCCGAAGAACGCCGCCAACGGCAAGGTCATCCTCGACTTCTTCAAGTGGTCCTACGAGAACGGCCAGGACGCCGCCCGCTCGCTGGACTACGTGCCGCTGCCCACCAACCTGGTCGGCCAGATCGAGAACTACTGGAAGACCGAGATCAAGCAGTAAGCGCAAGCCTCGAAACCCCTCCTCCTCCGGGGGAGGGGTTGGGAAGAAGATTCGGGCATGGCGATACGTATCGCCATGCCCGAACCCTCATCCGGCCCTTCGGGCCACCTTCTCCCCAAGGGAGAAGGAGAAACCTCATCGCGAACATCGCATGTCATCGATCCCAGCCACCGACGTCGACCAACGCAGCCGCCGCGACGCGCGCCACGACGCATGGTTCCGCACGCTGCTGAAGTGCTGTGCGCTGCTGGTACTGGCGACCCTGCTCGGCGCCGCGCTGTCCACGCTGTGGGGCGGGCGCGAGGTGTTGTTCAAGGGCGGCTTCCATTTCCTCACCAGCGACACCTGGAATCCGGTCACCGACGACTACGGCGCACTGGCGCCGATCTACGGCACCCTGGTCACCTCGTTGATCGCGCTGGTGCTGGCGGTGCCGGTGAGCTTCGGCATCGCCCTGTTCCTTACCGAGATCGCTCCCAACTGGTTGCGCGGCCCGGTAGCCACTGCCATCGAACTGCTGGCCAGCATCCCGTCGATCATCTACGGCATGTGGGGCCTGTTCGTGTTCGTGCCGTTCATGGCGAACATCGAGCCGGCGCTTTCCGACACGCTGGGCAAGCTGCCGCTGGTCGGCAAGCTGTTCCAAGGCCCGCCGCTGGGCTTGGGCCTGCTCACCGCGGGCATCGTGCTGGCGGTGATGATCCTGCCCTTCATCTGCTCGGTGATGCGCGAGGTGTTCCAGACGGTACCGGTGCGCCTCAAAGAATCCTCCTACGCGCTGGGCTCGACCACCTGGGAAGTGGTGTGGGACATCGTGCTGCCCTACACGCGCTCGGCGGTGATCGGCGGCGTCTTCCTCGGCCTCGGCCGCGCGCTGGGCGAAACGATGGCGGTGACCTTCGTGCTCGGCAACGCCTACGACCTCAGCGGCTCGCTGCTGATGCCCGGCACCTCGATCTCCTCCTCCATCGCCAACGAGTTCAACGAGGCGGTGGGCACGCACCGCTCGGCGCTGGTCGCGCTGGGCTTCCTGCTGTTCGTGGTGACCTTCATCGTGCTGCTGATCGCGCGCCTGATGCTGCGCCGGCTGTCGCGCAAGGAGGGCAACTGATGGCCGCCTCCGTCTACCTGCGCCGTCGCATCGTCAACGTGGTGGCGCTGGTGTTGAGCGCTTGCGCCACCCTGCTGGGCCTGCTGTTCCTGGCGTGGATCCTGTGGACCACACTGAAGAGCGGCCTCGGCGCGATCACTCCGCACCTGTTCACCCGGATCACCGCCTACGCCGACCAGGGCGGCCTGTCCAACGCCATCGTGGGCAGCCTGATCATGGATGTCATGGCGCTGCTGATCTGCGCGCCGATCGGCGTGCTCGCCGGCACCTTCCTCGCCGAATACGCCAACCGCACCCGGCTCGGCGCCACCATCCGCTTCCTCAACGACATCCTGCTGTCGGCACCGTCCATCGTGCTGGGCCTGTTCGTTTACGTGATCGTGGTGCTGCCGATGTCCAGCCTCACGCATGGTTCGGTGTCGTTCTCCGGCCTCGCCGGTTCGGTGGCGCTGGCGCTGATCGGCCTGCCGGTGATCGTGCGCACCACCGACGAAATGCTGCAGCTGGTGCCGGGCACACTGCGCGAGGCCACGCTGTCGCTGGGCATCCCGCAGTGGAAGATGACCATACAGGTGCTGATGCGCGCAGCCACTTCCGGCATCGTCACCGGCGTTCTGCTGGCGCTGGCGCGCCTGGCGGGCGAAACCGCACCGCTGCTGTTCACCGCCTTCGGCAACAACTTCATGACCGTGCATCCGCTGGACAAGATGGAAAGCCTGCCGGTGGCGATCTACCAGTACACCAACGACCCCAGCCCCGACCTGCATGCCATCGCCTGGGCCGGCGCCCTGCTGATCACGCTGTTCGTGCTTGCGCTCAGCCTGCTGACCCGAATGCTGTTCTCCCGCCACAAGGTGCGTTATGACTGACCTCGCCGCGAGTGCCGCGAACGCCACGGCGAACACCGCCGCGGCTTCCGCCACGCGTACCAAGATCGCGGTGCGCGACCTGCACTTCTACTACAACGGTGCCCATGCGCTGAAGGGCGTCGCCATGGATATCCCGGAAAAGCAGGTCACCGCGATCATCGGTCCTTCCGGCTGCGGCAAGTCCACCCTGCTGCGCATCTTCAACCGCATCTACGCGATCTACCCGAAGCTGGAAGCCAAGGGCGAAGTGCTGCTGGACGGCGAGAACATCCTCGACCCGAAGTATTCGATGAACCGCCTGCGCAGCAAGGTCGGCATGGTGTTCCAGAAGCCGGTGCCGTTCCCGATGACCATCTTCGAGAACGTGGCCTACGGCATCCGCCACCACGAAAAACTCGGCAAGGCCGAGATGGCCGAACGCGTGGAGCAGGCGTTGCGCCGCGCCGCACTGTGGGACGAGGTGAAGGACAAGCTCGGCAAGAGCGCGCTCGGCCTCTCCGGCGGCCAGCAGCAACGCCTGTGCATCGCGCGCGGCATCGCGCTGAAGCCCGAGGTACTGCTGCTGGACGAACCCACTTCGGCACTCGACCCCATCGCCACCGGCCGCATCGAGCAGCTGGTGGAGGAACTCAAGCGCGACTACACCATCGTCATCGTCACCCACAATATGCAGCAGGCTGCACGCGTCTCCGACCGCACCGCCTTCATGTACATGGGCGACCTCATCGAGTTCGATGTCACCGAGAAGATCTTTACCAAGCCCTCGAAGAAGCAGACCGAGGATTACATCACCGGGCGGTTCGGCTGATCCATCGAAGCCCTCTCCCTCCGGGAGAGGGTTCGGGAACCCTTGGCACAGCACTCCGCCCGAACCTCATCCGCCCTTCGGGCACCTTCTCCCGGAGGGAGAAGGGAACAACCACGAGGTACACCATGAGCACTGGCAAAGAACACATCATCAAGAGCTACGACGACGAGCTGGCGCGCCTCACCGGCGAGCTGGTGCGCATGGGCGAGCTGGCGGTGAGCCAGCTGGAAGCAGCGATCGACGTGGTGGAACGCCGCGACGAACGCGCCGCCCAGCACGTGGTGGGCAACGACGACGCCATCGACCAGCTCGAACAGGAAATCAGCCACGACGTGGTGCGCCTGCTGGCGCTGCGCGCACCGATGGCGGGCGACCTGCGCAACGTGTTCGCCGCGCTGCGCATCGCCGCCGACATCGAGCGCATCGGCGACTACGCCGCGAACGTGGCCAAGCGCTCCATCCCGCTGTCGATGGCCGCCCCGATCAACCCCACCAGCGGCCTGGCCCACCTCGCTGAACTGGCTGCCGCCGAAGTGCGCGAAGTGCTGCGCGCCCACCGCGACCGCGACGCCGAGCGTGCCTATCAGGTGTGGAAGGACGACGTGGAGCTGGACGACGCCTATACCGGCTACTTCCGCCAGTTGCTCACGTACATGATGGAAGATCCGCGCAACATCACGCCGTGCACGCATCTGCTGTTCATGGCCAAGAACATCGAGCGCATCGGCGACCACGCCACCAATATCGCCGAGAACGTGTGGTACCAGGTCACCGGCGAGCCGCTCACCGCCCAGCGCAACAAGCGCGACCTCACGGCGAACCCGGAAATGCCGAAGCTGGGCGATCGCGGGGACTGAGGCAGGTTCCACAGCCGACTACCGGAATCGTCATGCCGGTGCGGGCCGGCATCCAGGGATTGTGCGGCTCGTACAAGCTGATCGCTGCTGGATGCCGGCCTGCGTCGGCATGACAAGCAATGCGTGCGACGCATTTCAGCGCTCGAGGCGCCTCAGCTTCACCCCACGCGCAATGCCGTAGATGCCAATGGCGATCCATGCCACCTCGAGCAGGAACGCCGACCAGTTGAAGCTGCCGAACGTCAGCGACAGCAGCACGCCGAACGCACCGAAGATATTCATGAGCTGGTAGCCCAGCTTGTTGCCATGCAGCTTGCGGGCCTGCAGCAGGAAGTACGCCAGCAGCACCAGCAGCACGCCGAGGTAGCCGGTCCAGTCGTACCAGTGGAAGGTCATCGCGATGCGCTCCGTTGCCGCAGGGCTTCGAACAATACGACACCGGTAGCCACGGAAACGTTGAGGCTTTCCATCGCGCCCGGCATCGGGATCTTCGCCGTGAAATCGCAGGTCTCGCGCGTGAGCCGGCGCAGGCCTTCGCCTTCGCTGCCCATCACCAGCGCCACCGGCCCCTTGAGGTCGATGCCGTAGATCGACTGGTCAGTATCGCCAGCCAGTCCAGTGATCCACACGCCGGCATCCTTGAGGACGCGCAGCGTGCGCGCGAGGTTGGTCACCGCGATCAACGGCACGCGATCCGCGCCGCCCGCCGAGGCGCGACGCACCACCGGCGTGAGGCCCACGGCGCGATCCTTCGGCACGATCACGGCGGTGACATTGGCCGCCGCCGCACTGCGCAGACAGGCGCCGAGATTATGCGGATCGGTGACGCCGTCCAGCACCAGCACCAGCGCCGAGCCACCCGCCTGCTCCAGCAATTCCGGCAGGTCGCCTTCCGTCGCCATCGCGGGCGCTTCGTACAACGCCGCCACGCCCTGATGGCGCGCTTCGCCGGCAAGCTTGTCGAGCTGCTCGCGCGGGCGATGATGCACCGGGATCTTCAGTGCCTTGGCGCGTTCGGCCAGTTCGTGCACGCGCGGGTTGCGCTGGCCGTTTTCGACCAGCAGCTCGCACACGCGCGCGGCATCGTTGTTCAGTGCGCCATCGACCGGGTTGATGCCGACGATCCAGTGTTCGTTCATTTCCTGCCTTTCGGTTTCGGTGGCCGCGCGGCCGATTTCTTCGTGGCACGCGGCGCTTTCTGTGTGCTCTTGTGCGGCTTGCCGTCGGCCTTCGCCGCGGCAACCTGCCCTGCCGGCTTGCGCGAACGCGCGGCAGCGGGCGGCGGATTATCGCGCGGCGGCGGCACGGTGGGGGACACCGGTTGCTCGCGCCGGCCGAACATGCGGCCAATCGCCTTCGCCGCCTTGCCGACCATGCCCGGCGCCTTGCTGCCGGGCAGCGAATAGCGCTCGCCCGACGCAGCATAATCGTAGGCCCGAGCCACGCGCGTGGGCGGCGTGACGGAAGCGCGCGGTGCGGCCAGCCGGAAGTCGATCTTGCGGTCTTCCAGGCTGGCGCGCAGCACCTGCACCCGCACGTGATCACCCAGCCGGTACTGCGCGCCGCTGCGTTCGCCCTTCAGCATGTGGCGCTGCGGGTCGAAGTGGTAATAGTCGTTGCTGAGCTGACTGATGTGGACGAGGCCGGACACCTTGGATTCGTCCAGTTCCACGAACAGGCCGAACGAGGTAACGCCGGTGACCACGCCCGCGAACTCCTCGCCCACGTGCTTGGCCATCCATGCGCATTTGTAGCGTTCGTCCACGTCGCGCTCGGCTTCCTCGGCACGGCGCTCGCGCTGCGAGCAATGCACCGCCATCGTGGCCATCTGCGCGGGCGTGTATTCGTAGCTGGCCGGTTTGCCGCCGGTGAGCGCGTAGCGGATCGCACGATGCACCAGCAGGTCCGGGTAACGGCGGATCGGCGAGGTGAAATGCGCGTAGGCCGAAAGCGCCAGGCCGAAGTGGCCGCGGTTGTCGGGCTGGTAGGCCGCCATGCTCTGCGCGCGCAGCAGCACGCTCTGGATCAGCTCGCGCTCGGGGCGCTCGGCCACCAGGCGCAGCACATCGGCGAAATCGGCCGGCGTCACCTCTTCCACGGGCGGCATGCGCAGCTTGAACTCGCGCAGGAACTGCTGCAGGTCTTCGTACTTCTCCGCCGGCGGCGGCTCGTGGGCACGGAACAGTGCGGGAATCTTCTTCTTTTCCAGGAAAAGCGCCGCCTGCACATTGGCGGCGATCATGCATTCCTCGATCAGCTTGTGCGCGTCGTTGCGCTCGGTGGCGCCGGCCGACTCCACCTCGCCGCGCTGGTCGAGGCGGAACTTCACTTCCGGAGTCTCGAAGTCGATGGCGCCGCGCTGCTTGCGTTGGGCGGCCATCGCCTTGTACAGCACATGCAGGTTTTCCAGCTGCGGCAGCACGTCGGACACCGCGTCGAGGGCGCCGGGCTCGCGCAGACCCACGGCCTGCCACACCTGGTCGTAGGTGAGCCGCGCGTGCGAACGCATCACCGCCGGATAGAACTTCGACTTCGCTACTTCGCCGTCGGCGTCGACGACCATGTCGCAGACCATGCACAGCCGCTCCACCTTGGGATTGAGCGAGCAGATGCCGTTGGACAGCGTCTCCGGCAGCATGGGCACCACGAAGCCGGGGAAATAGGTGGAGGTGCTGCGCTCGTACGCCTCGCGATCCAGCGCAGTACCCACCGGCACGTAGTGCGACACGTCGGCGATGGCGACGACCAGCCGCCAGCCGCCGCCACGCTTGGGTTCGGCGTATACGGCATCGTCGAAGTCGCGCGCATCCGCACCGTCGATGGTCACCAGCGGCAGCTTGCGCAGGTCGACACGGCCTTCGCGCTCGGCGGCGGTGACCTCGGGCTCCACCTCGGCTGCATCGCGCAATACCTCGGCCGGCCACTCATGCGGCAGGTCGTGGCTGGCGATGGCCATCTCGATCAGCAGCGAAGGTTGCAGGCGTTCGCCCAGCACGGTGCGAATCACGCCCAACGGGCCGCGATGCGGCGTGGGCGGATCGGTGATTTCGGCCACCACGATCTGGCCGGCGCGCGCGCCCTGCGTCTCGCCGGGCGGGATCATCACGTCCTGGTGCAGGCGGCGGTCGTCCGGCGCCACCAGGGTCACGCCGTTCTCCACCACCACGCGGCCCACCAGCCGCGGCGAGCGCCGCTGCAGCACTTCGGCAATCGCGCCCTGGCGACGTCCGCGCCGATCCACGCCGACCACGCTGGCCAGCACGCGATCGCCATGCAGCACGCCGCGCATCTGCTGCGGCGAGAGGTAAAGATCATCGCCACCCTCGTCGGGGCGCAGAAAGCCGTAACCCTCGGCATTGGCCAGCACCACGCCGGGAATCAGGTCGAGCTTCTTCGCCGGCGCATAGCCGCCGCGGCGCCCCAGCAGCAACTGGCCATCGCGCACCATCGCGCCGAGGCGCTTGTGCAGCGCGAACAGGTCGTCGGATTCGTGCAGCGCCAGCACCTCGGCGATGCGCGCCTCGGTGAGCAGTTCGCCGCGCTCCTCCAGCAGGGCGAGGATGGCCTCGCGGCTGGGGATGGGGCGCTCGTAGCGCTGCGCCTCGCGCTCGGCCTGCGGGTCGCGCGTGGCGCCCTTGCGCTTGCCGGCCGGCGGTTTCGCGCTCGCGCGCTTGTCTTGCATGTTCTTGTTGTTCTTCTTGGTCACGAAATTACCTTGTATGGATGGCTGCGCCACGAGCGGCACAACCGAAAAATGGAAAGCGTCAACAAAGTGTTGACAGGAGCTGGGCAGATGCCTAATCTACGCGGCTCACGCAGCCCGAAAGGCACGCGCGACACCTGCCCAGGTGGCGGAATTGGTAGACGCACTAGTTTCAGGTACTAGCGGGTAAAACCGTGGAGGTTCGAGTCCTCTCCTGGGCACCAATTGTAGACGAAGCCCGCAGCGATGCGGGCTTCGTCGTTTTTGCGATTCGCACGCGCCGCAATGGGTGAGCTGCCGATGACGTCCTCGCCGCATGTCCTTGCCTCCCGGCGTCATTGGGTTTTCGATCTCGATGGCACGCTGACCGTCGCCGTGCACGACTTCGCCGCGATCCGCCAGGCTCTGGGCGTTCGCGACCACGAAGACATCCTTGCTCACATCGCCGCACTGCCTGCGCACGAAGCCGATGCGAAGCGCGTGTGGCTGCTTGAGCACGAGCGCGGGCTTGCGGTGGCTTCGCGCCCTGCCATGGGCGCGATCGCACTGGTCCGCTCGCTCGCGGCGCGCGGCTGCCGGCTCGGCATCCTCACCCGCAACCTGCGCGAACTGGCCCTGCTTTCGCTGGAGGCGATTGGCCTGGCCGACTGCTTCGACCCGGCCGACGTGCTGGGCCGCGAAGACGCACCACCGAAGCCCGACCCCGCCGGGCTGCACCGCCTGGCCGAACATTGGGCAATCGATCCTGCCCTGCTGACCATGGTTGGCGACTATGCCTACGACCTGGCTTGTGCCCGCGCTGCCGGCGCACAGGCCGTGCTGGTGAACTTGCCGCTGAACCCATGGCCTGATCTGGCCGACTGGCATTTCGTCGATTGCGGCGACCTGGCTGCGGCACTGGGTGCCACGGCCGGCTAGATATCCGATGCCGGCCCCTTGAGCTCGATCATGTTCCCCTGCGGGTCGTAGCAATAGATCGAAGGCCCTTCGCCACGCGCGCCGTAGCGCATACCCAGCTCGCCGATACGCACGCCATGTGCCTCGAGATGCGCGAGGATCGCCGCTTCGTCGTACTTCTCAACGCGCAGGCAAAGGTGATCCATGTTGTGGCCCTCCCTGCCCGGCGCCGCGCCGCCATGGCGACCCAGCTTGCCCTCCACCCCGACCAGGTCGATCAACGACGCACCGGCGCGCAGCTGCAGCAGGCCGATCTCGTCCTGCCGGCGCTCTTCGCGGCAACCCAGGACATCGCAATAGAAATGCCGCATCGCCTCGACGTCGATGGCGCGCAGCACGACATGGTCGATTTCGCCAATGCGGATCATGGCGGCTCCGGGAAATGGGGAACCCGGAGCATAGCGCTACGCTTGGCCCTCCCCTGTATAATTGCCGGCGAAACGCATGGTGGGAGAAGCGGCCGCTCCACGAGAGCGCACCGCTGCCGAAGGCGCAACGCCCGTAATCGCTCAGGCCCCATACCATCCTGCGCAACAGCACTCTGGAGAGAGCGGTTCGATCCGCCGCCGAAGGGGCACGAGGTTCACGCCTCCAAACTCTCAGGCAAAAGGACAGAGGGGCGCCCGCGTGCGGCATGCACGCAGACTTCGGACGCCCTTCATGAGCCAGAACACTCCCTCCCTGCGCGAGCTGGAAAACCACGACGCCTTCATCGCGCGCCACATCGGCCCCAACGACGCCGAGATCGCGCACATGCTGCGCACCGTCGGCCATGACTCGCTGGAGGCTATGACCGACGCGATCGTGCCCGCGAAGATCAAGTCCGCCGCGCCTCTGGCGTTGCCCGTCGCGATGAGCGAGGTGGAGGCGCTGGCGAAGATCCGTGCCATCGCGGACAAGAACAAGGTGTTCAGGAGCTTCATCGGCCAGGGCTATTACGGCACGCACACGCCCAACGTCATCCTGCGCAACATCCTGGAGAACCCGGCGTGGTACACGGCCTATACGCCGTACCAGGCGGAGATCTCGCAGGGCCGCATGGAAGCGCTGATCAACTTCCAGACCATGTGCGCCGACCTCACCGGCATGGAGATCGCCAACGCCTCGCTGCTGGACGAAGCCACCGCGGCGGCCGAGGCGATGACGCTGGCCAAGCGCTCGGCCAAGGCCAAGGGCAACGTGATCGTGGTGTCCGGCGATGCACATCCGCAGACCATCTCGGTGATGCAGACGCGCGCGGAGCCGCTGGGCTTGACGGTCAAACTGGTCAACTCCGCCGAGGAATGGGACGCCGCGATCGCCGCGGACGACTATTTCGCCGCGCTGATCCAATACCCGGCCAGCAGCGGCTGGTTGATGGACTGGAGCGAAGATGTAGCGAAGGTCCATGCCAAGGGCGCACTGGCCATCTTCGCAAGCGATCTGCTGGCACTGACCCTGCTCAAGCCGCCGGGCGAGATGGGCGCGGACATCGTGATCGGCAACTCGCAGCGCTTCGGCGTGCCGTTCGGCTTCGGCGGCCCGCACGCCGCCTTCATGGCCTGCCGCGATGCATACAAGCGTTCGATGCCGGGTCGCCTGATCGGCGTCTCCATCGACGCCGAAGGCAACAAGGCCTACCGCCTCACCCTGCAGACGCGCGAGCAGCACATCCGTCGCGAGAAGGCCACCAGCAACATCTGCACCGCGCAGGTGCTGCTCGCCGTGATGGCCTCGATGTACGCCGTCTACCACGGCCCGGAAGGACTCACCCGCATCGCCACGCGCGTGGCGCGCCTCGCCGCCATCCTCAGGGCCGGCCTGCAGCAGCTCGGCTTCACCGCCAGCCACCACGAGACCGCGTTCGACACGATCAGCCTGAAGACCGGCGAGCGCACCGACGCCATCGCAGCGCGCGCGGTGGCGCTGGGCGCCAACCTGCGCAAGGCCTGGGGCGAGTACCTGTGCATCTCGCTGGACGAGACCACCACCCGCACCGACATCGAGCTGCTGTGGCGCATCTTCGGCGGCGACGACGCCACGCTGCCCAGCATCGACGCGCTGGACACCAGTGCGCCTTCGCTGATCCCGCAGGCGCTGCGGCGCACCTCGGCCTTCCTCACGCACCCGGTGTTCAACACCCACCACAGCGAGCACGAACTGCTGCGCTATCTGCGTGCGCTGGCCGACAAGGACCTGGCCATGGACCGCACGATGATCCCGTTGGGCTCGTGCACGATGAAGCTCAACGCCACCGCCGAGATGATCCCGGTGACGTGGCCGGAATTCGGCAACATCCATCCGTTCGCGCCCGCCGCGCAGACGCAGGGCTACGAAGAACTGATCGCCGGGCTGGAAGCGCAGCTGGTGGAGATCACCGGCTACGACGCGGTGAGCCTGCAGCCGAACTCGGGCGCTCAAGGCGAATACGCAGGACTGCTGGCGATCCGCGCGTACCACCAGTCGCGCGGCGAAGGCCATCGCGACATCTGCCTGATCCCCGAATCCGCTCACGGCACCAACCCGGCCTCCGCGCAGATGTGCGGCATGCGCGTGGTGGTGACCAAGTGCGACGCCAACGGCAACGTCGACCTGGAAGACATCCGCGTGCAGGCCGAGAAGCATTCGGCCAACCTCGCAGCGATCATGCTCACCTACCCGTCCACCCACGGCGTGTTCGAGGAAGACGTGGTGGCGATCTGCGACATCGTCCACCAGCACGGCGGCCAGGTGTACACCGACGGCGCCAACATGAACGCGCTGGTGGGCGTGGCCAAGCCCGGCAAGTGGGGCTCGGACGTCAGCCATCTCAACCTGCACAAGACCTTCTGCATCCCGCACGGCGGCGGCGGCCCGGGCGTGGGCCCGTGTGCGGTGCGCTCGCACCTCGCACCGTTCCTGCCGGGCGCGCTGGGCAACGACGGCGCGCGCACGCAGGGCACCGGCAACGGCCCGGCGGTCAGCGCCGCCACCTTCGGCAGCGCCTCGATCCTGCCGATCTCGTGGATGTACATCACGCTGATGGGCACGGCGGGCCTGCGCAAGGCCACCCAGGTGGCGCTGCTCAACGCCAACTACATCGCCAAGCGCCTCGCCGCGCACTACCCCACCCTGTACACCGGCCGCAACGGCCTGGTGGCGCACGAGTGCATCCTCGACCTGCGCCCGATCAAGGACGCCACCGGCATCAGCGCGGAAGACGTGGCGAAGCGCCTGATCGATTTCGGCTTCCACGCGCCCACGCTGAGTTTCCCGGTGGCCGGCACGCTGATGGTGGAGCCGACCGAGAGCGAATCGCAGCACGAGCTGGACCGCTTCATCGACGCGATGATCCAGATCCGCGACGAGATCCGCGCCGTGGAGGAAGGCAAGCTGGACCGCGACGACAACCCGCTGCGCCACGCCCCGCACACCGCGTTCGCGGTGAGCGCCAGCGAGTGGACGCACGCCTATCCGCGCGAGCTGGCCGCCTTCCCGCTGCCTTCGCTGAAATTGCAGAAGTACTGGTCGCCGGTGGCCCGCGTCGACAACGTCTACGGCGACAAGAACATCATGTGCGCCTGCATCCCGGTGGATGCGTACAAGGAAGAGATCGAGGCGTAAGTCTGCACATCGCGGCGCAAAGTAAAGCAAGACCCCGCTCCCGGCGGGGTTTTGCTTTTGGGGAACTGCATTCTTGTTGCGCGGCGTCGGTATAGGCCGTCGTTCCCGCGAAAGCGGGAACGACGGCTCAGGCGCGGGGAACACACGATGATGCAAACTTGAAGACCGTCGCAGCCGTTCGCTGCGTCAGCCTCACCATCCGTTCTGCTTCAACCAGGCATCGATCTGCGGCGTCTGCCGTTTCCGTACTTCGGCACCGTGGCGAATGATGTTTATCACTGTATCGGCACTGCTGCGCGCATCGGGCGCGATGTGCGCCGCGGCGAACGCCTGGATGCGGTCGATGATCTTCGGATCGTTCGATCCCCAGGCCAGATCAGGGTAAAACTCTGCACGGTCATTGGGTCCGACCATCGCATCCACCTGCACGCGATGCGCCACCGCAAAATCGAAAGCCAGCTCCGGATGCAGAAAGCTCACGCTGGTGAACATCGCGCTGCCGTTGGTGCCGATCTCCGGGGTCAGTGCCAGATTAAGCGCGCGTGTCGCCAGTCCCTCGTCTTCGGGCAGGGCGAGCATCTCATAGAGCTTCTGCCGTACCAGCAGTGCTCCCTCATTTCTGGCCATGGCCAGAAGCCGATTCCACGTATCCGCATCGGCCTGGCGCGCAACCACGTAGAGCACGTTCTGGCGCAAATCGCCGGAGGATGCTTTCGGCAGGTTGAGAAAGCGCTGCCGTGCTTCGGCGGTGATCCGCGCATCGCCCAAGGTAGCCAGGGCGGCGATCAGCTGCGTACGCAGCACCTTGTACGACGCCCGCTCGCCCGGCTTGGGCAGCCAGCCCACGTGCTCAAACACCGCCTCCAGCCGTGCCGTGGCAAACCGGCGATAGCGCTCACGCGCGGCCGGATCGGTACGAAAATTCGCATCGAATTCGGACAGGTGCCGGGCGACATCCCACCAGAACATGGGGTTGCTGGCAGGCGACGCCGCCTTCACCAGCTCGAACGGCTCGGATACCGGTTGTATGCCGGCCATCGACAAAGCCCAGGCGTTGTCGAACTCGCCCATCTGATCCGTGCGCGAAAGCTTCTGGAAATTCGCATTGATCGCCGCCAGCAGTGGCGGCGAGTACAGGGAATGGTAGTAACCGCTCTGTCCCGCGTTCACCAGCAATGCGCCACAGCCCGGCAGTTTCAGCGTCGCACCGCCCACCACCAGTTGCCGAACCCGCGGCTGCCCGATCACCTGGGCGATCACCGGCACCCGCCAGTGCAACGGTGCTTTGTCCGGCTGGTCCACCGAGAACTCGCCCTGGCTCAACTGCACCGTGGTCTGGCCGTCCTGGCATGTCGCATCGGCCACACGCAGCAGCGGCACACCCGGCTGGGTAGTGAAATCATGCGCGATAGCGGCGACCGGCTCGGTCGTCTCGCCCGCCATGGCCTGCCACAGGTCTTCGGATACGGTATTGCCGTAGGCATGCCGCGCGATATACCGCTGCAGGCCGCGGCGCCAGGCATCTTCGCCGATGTAGCGCTCCAGCATCCCGATCAGCGCCTCGCCCTTGGCATAGGTGATCGAATCGAAGGCCTGCTGGCCTTGCTCGGGCGAAGTGACCGGTTCAATGATCGGATGCGTGGTCTTTTGCGCATCGATGCCCATGACACCTTCGCTGAACCACACGTTGTAGACGTCCTGCTCCCACTCCGGATGCAGCTTGCTGGTGGCGCGCAGGGCCATCCAGTTGGCGAAGCCTTCGTTCAGCCACAAATTGTCCCACCAGCGCATGGTGACCAGGTCGCCGAACCACATATGCGCCATCTCGTGCGCCAGCGTGTTGAATACCGTGCTCTTGTTCATCTCGCTGGAAATGGCCGGATCGAGCAGCATGTAGTCTTCGAACGAGAGGATTGCGCCCCAGTTTTCCATCGCCGCAGTACTGCTACTGCTGCCTGGCGCAAGCACGATATCCAGCTTCGGCAAGGGATAGCGCACACCGAAATAGGCGTTGTATTCGGGCAGGATGGCACGTGCGGATGCGAGCGCGAATTGGCCCTGCGCCACCGCGCTGCGCGGGGCCACCAGGCCGATATCCGTGCCGTCCACCCGGGTGCTGATGCGCTCGAAATCGCCCAGGGCGAAGAACAGCAGATACGTAGACATCGGCGGTGTGACGGCAAAACGCACCCGCTGCAGATCGCTGCCGACATCGTCCTGCGCAGCAACTGGCATATTGCTGACTGCCATTTCGCCCTTCGGCACGATCGCGGTCAATGCAATCGTGGCCTTGTAGGCCGGCTCGTCCCAGCATGGAAAGAAACGCCGCGCATCAGCATTCTCGAACTGGGTGTACAACACGCGCTGCGGGCCCTGCTTGCCCTGGTAATTCACCGCGAACAAGCCGAACGCCTGCGTGTTGACGACGCCGGCATAGTCGATGCTCAGCTGGTAATGGCCCACCGGCAGGCTGGCGGGAAAGGCAAACGTAGCCGTCTGCGCTTTTTTGTCCTGCATGATGCGCGGTGGATCGAAGTGTGCGCGATCAGGGCCGCCGCTCAGCACCGCTCGGGTCAGATCCAGGTCCAGCGCATTGAGCGTGATGTGTGCGGTGGGACGCAGTACATCGAGCGCGATCACCGCTTTGCCGTCGAAACGCATGGCTCGCGCGTGAGGCGTAATGGCGAGATCGTAATGGGTCGGACGCACATCCGTGGGCAGCTGCGTCGTCACCGCCAACGGCTGGGTATCCGCTGCAAGGGCATGACTTGCGCTCAGCAGCATCGCCGCCATCAGCGTCACCATTCCAAACAGCATCCGCATGGCTTTCCCCTGTCATGGACTCTTGCTGTTCGCTCGGCGTCCCATGCCAAGGACGCCTCGCCTCCGCATCATGCTGGCCGGAAAGTAGCACAAGGCAGACGCTCTTCGGCAGCGCATCGATCCCTCCGATCGTGTGGATGTACATCACGCTGATGAGCACAGCAGGCCTGCGCGATGCCACCCAGGTGGCATTGCACCGATCCGGATCTGCGACGAGGTCCGCGCGGTGGAGGAAGGCAAGCTGGACCGCGACGATAACCCGCTGCGCTACGCCCCGCTCACCGCGTTCGCGGTGAGCGCCAGCGAGTGGACCACACCTACCCGCGCGAGCTGGCCGCCTTCCCGCTGCCCTCGCTGAGACTGCAGAAGTGCTGGTCGCCGGTGACCCGCGTCGCCAACGTCTACGGCGACAAGAACATCATGTGCGCCTGCATCCCGGTGGATGCCTACAAGAAAGAAGTCGAGGCGCAAGCGCCTGGCGACAACGCGTAGGAGCGCACCCTGTGCGCGAAACGCTCTTCGCGAAGAACCCGATCGCGCACAGGATGCGCTCCTACGGTATCCGGCCCCGCCCCGTGCGCGGCTTTTTATTGGTGCGGCATTGAATCGCCGACGGCTCCCCGCATGTAGCCGGGATGGGTCCGCCTGGTGCAAGACCGGATCACACCGGTTGCCACGTGCCAGAATGCGAACTCCGCTGTGCCTGACGCCCATCCATTCCCCGGGATCGAGAGGTCATCGCCATGAACGCTTCCACGCTCGCCGAACCCAGCCAGCGCTCCGCCGCGACCGCGCCGCTGCCGCGCACGCCGAACCTGCATGAAGCCAATCCCGTGCGCATGCGCCAGGTGCTGCGCGACTACTTCACCAGCACCTTCGACCGCTACGAGTCGCTGTTCGAGACGCTCGCCGTCGACGCAGCCTGGTACGAACCTTCGATCACCCTGCGCCACCCGCTGATCTTCTACTACGGCCACACCGCCACCTTCTTCGTCAACAAGCTGCTGCTTGCACGCATGATCGAGCAGCGCATCGACCCGCACCTCGAGTCCGTGTTCGCGGTGGGCGTGGACGAGATGAGCTGGGACGACCTCGACGACACCCACTACGACTGGCCCGGCGTGCCCGAGGTGAAGGCCTACCGCGACAAGGTGCGCGCGCTGGTGCTGCGCCTGATCGACGAAGCGCCGCTGACCATGCCCATCGGCTGGGACCATCCATGGTGGACCATCGTGATGGGCATCGAGCACGAACGCATCCACCTGGAAACCTCGTCGGTGCTGGTCCGCCAGCACAAGCTCGCCTACGTGAAGCCGCATCCCGCATGGCGGCCATGCACGGAGAGCGGCGCAGCGCCGGAAAACACGCTGGTGAAAGTACCGGCAGGCAGTGTCGTGCTGGGCCGTTCCATCGATAGCGCGACCTACGGCTGGGACAACGAATACGGTCGGCACGAAGCCGAGGTGGCGGCCTTCGAGGCCAGCCGCTTCCTCGTGAGCAACGGTGAATTCCGCGCCTTCGTGGAAGACGGCGGCTATGCCCAGGCCGGCTGGTGGGACGAGGAAGGCAACGGCTGGCGCGAATTCGCCAAGGCCAACCATCCCACGTTCTGGCGCAGCTCGGCGGACGGCTGGAAGCTGCGCCTGATGACCGAGGAAGTGGCCATGCCATGGGACTGGCCGGTGGAAACGAACTACCACGAAGCCAGGGCGTTCTGCCGCTGGAAATCCGCACATAGCGGCCAGCCGGTGCGCCTGCCCACCGAAGACGAGTGGTACCGCCTGTACGCCGAAAGCCGTCGCGGCGCACCGCATGGGGAAACGCCGGGCGCGAACCTCAACCTCGCACACTGGGCCTCGTCCTGCGCGGTGAACCGCTTCGCGCAGGGCGAGTTCTTCGACGTGGCCGGGAATGCCTGGCAATGGACGGAAACGCCGATCTATCCGTTCGAAGGTTTCGCGGTGCACCCGATCTACGACGACTTCACCACCCCCACCTTCGACGGACGTCACAACCTGATGAAGGGCGGCTCGTGGATCGCCACCGGCAACGAGGCCGAGGCCGCTTCGCGCTACGCCTTCCGCCGCCATTTCTTCCAGCACGCAGGCTTCCGTTACGTGGTGTCCAAAAACATGAAACCCGCCCCCGCCTCGCACTACGAAACCGACAAACTGCTCAGCGAATACGCCGAGTTCCATTACGGCGACAGCTACTTCGGCGTGCCGAATTTCTCCAAGGCACTGGTCGACCTGGCGATGGGTATGCTCGACGGCTCGCCGAAGCGCAAGGCACTCGATCTCGGCTGCGCCTCGGGCCGCGCCAGCTTCGAGCTAGCGCGCCACTTCGGCCACGTGACCGGCGTGGATTTCTCCGCGCGCTTCATCGGCCAGGGCGTAGCGCTGGCAGGCGGCGACAGCCTGCGCTACCTGCTGCAGGACGAAGGCGAGCTGGTCGAATACAAGTCGCGCAACCTCGCCGAACTGGGCCTGGCGGACACCGCGGCCAAGGTGGAGTTCTTCCAGGGCGACGCCTGCAACCTCAAGCCGCAATTCAGCGGCTACGACTTCGTGCTCGCCGCCAACCTGATCGACCGCCTGTACAACCCGGCGCAATTCCTCGAAGCCATCCACGAACGGCTGAACCCTGGCGGCATCTTGATGATCGCCTCGCCCTACACGTGGCTGGCCGAGCACACGCCGCGCGCGGAATGGGTGGGCGGCTTCAAGAGGGACGGCGAAAGCTTCACCACGCTGGACGGGCTGGACGCGATCCTCGGCCAGCACTTCGAGCGGCTGGGCGAGCCACGCGAAGTACCCTTCGTGATACGCGAGACGCGGCGCAAGTTCCAGCACACCTTGTCCGAGGTGACCCTGTGGCGGCGGCGCGCGTGACGTGCCTCCCTGGCACAGGGACTACCTCACCGCCATTCCTGCGCAAGCAGGACAAGCGCGCAGCGCGCAGAAGGCCCGTAGGGCGGCCCCAAAGGGGCGAGCGCAGCGAGTCATCCAGTGCCTTTCCCGCATGAGGCAAAGGCACTGGACCTCGGCTTTCGCCGGGGTGACGAGCCACGCACCAGCAGGCCGCCCATGACTTTCGACTTCGACCAGCCCATCGACCGCCGCGGCAGCCATGCGCTGAAGTTCGACGGACGCCGGCAGAAATTCGGCAGCGACGAGGTCAGCCCGTTGTGGGTGGCCGACATGGATTTCGCCGCACCGCCGTGCGTGGTCGAGGCATTGCAGGAACGCGCCCGACACCCGATCTACGGTTACACGCAATACCCCGAAAGCCTGCAGCAGGCACTGGTCGGCTGGTGCATGCGCCGCCATCGCTGGCACGTCGAGCGCGACTGGCTGGTGCCGGCTTCCGGCGTGCTGGCCGCGTTGTCCGCCGCCATGCAGGCATGCACCAACGCGGGCGATGCGGTGATTGTGCAACCGCCGGTCTACCCCGGTTTCTTCCGTGCCGTGGAGGATGCCGGCCGACGATTACTGCACAACCCGCTGCGCGAAACCGGCGGCCGCTACGCGATGGACCTCGCGCAACTCGAACAGCAGGCCCGCGACGGCGCGCGCGCCCTGCTGCTGTGCAACCCGCACAACCCGGGCGGCCGTGCCTGGTCGCCGGACGAGCTCGGCGAAGTACTGCGCATCGCACGCCGCCACGGCATCACCGTGATTGCCGACGAGGTGCACGGCGACCTCGCGTTGCCCGGTGCCGGCTATTGCCCGCTGGGCAGTCTGGCGCAGGTGGACGACCGCGTCATTGCCCTGCTCTCGCCCGGCAAGACGTTCAACCTCTCGGGGCTGGCGCTATCTATGCTGGTAGCCAGGCGCGATGACCTGCGCACCGCATTGCGCAAGACGGTTGCCGCCATGCATCTGGGCGACGCCAGCCCCTTCGCCATCGCCGCGGCGGAAGCCGCGTGGCGCGAAGGCGATGCGTGGCTTGATGCGCTCAAGCCCTACCTGGGCGACACACGCGACCTCGTCGCCGACCGCCTGCGCACGCGCGTCCCTTCAATCCGCTTGCATTCGCCCGAAGCCGGCTACCTGCTGTGGCTGGATTGCCGCGGGCTGGGCATGGACGACGATGTGCTGCGCGACTTCTTCATCCAACGCTGCAAGCTCGGCCTGAACCCCGGCACCGACTTCGGCCCCGGCGGCGGCGGCTTCGTGCGCATGAACATCGGCACGCCGCGGTGTAATGTCGAGGCGGCGCTGAACGCCATCGAGGCGGCAACGACATGATGCTGCTCGCCAAAGCCATTGGCGGCTTTCGACCCAAAGCTGCCGTTCTAGGGCCGGGCGCCTCTGTCCGGCTTTGCGTTCAGTTGTTTGCCGGGCGTGGCAAAGATAAGCCGCTGCAAGAACTAATGAGTTGCGCAAGAATCCCGTTGCGCCACCGGGGATGTATAAACGGACGGGCGTGTCCGTATACTCGATAGTTAGGCAAAAAGGGATTAGGTCAGTGCGATGGAAGAGCTGATAGTGCACCGTGCAAAGAGTGAACAATTTTGGGCGATTGCTGTTCCAGCAATGGTTCTTATTTTTGTCTCATTCTCTATCTCAGTCGACTTAGGTGCGTCTGTAGTAGTAGCCCTGTTGTGCGCCGGCGCAATGCTTTTCAGCAGGCTTATGTCTTTCATTGAAAGGCCCAAAGTTGCGCTAGTGATCACGGCCAAAGGACTCGGTATCAAAGGTGGGTGGCTTCGTGAAATTGAAATACCATGGCCAGAAATTGAAGATACTAAGATTTCTTATGGGGGTCGGCGCGGAGCCATTTTGGCTATAAAGGTCGTAGATCCAAAGAAATATCTAGGCAGGTATATGCGCGCAAATATCGCACTTTCTCGGCACCCCATAAGGGTCCTAGTGTCGGGGCTTGAGCTTTCGCCTAAAGAGGTGGCAGCGAAAATAGAGTCGGTTCGTAGCGCGTATGCCTAACAAGTCGTCCAATCGGACGCGCGTACCGCGCGCCGCTTAACTCAGGCGTTGACTGTCCGCTTCTGGCCGAAAACGGACGTGCGGTTCCTGTATTCGATGACTGGTCGATACTAGCGAAATGAAGGTAACCAGGCTGGTTAGTCGGCAATTACCAAAAGCTCGCTCGAGCAACACCGAATCGCATCGCCCCAGCAACCAAAAACAAGGCCCCGCATGCGGGGCCTTGTCGTGTCACTTGTGAGAACGCTCACCCCCCGTTCTTCGCCAGCCACGCATCCACCGCCGGCAGGCGATCCTTGCGGATCATCATGCGGTACTGGATGTTGGCGATCACGCTGTCCGCCGGGCGACGCGCGGACGGATCGATGGTGGTCTCGTAGGCCTTGATCTTCTCGATCATCGACGGGTCGAACGAGCTGCCGCCCAGCATCGGGTAGTAGCGGCTGCTGGAGGTGGAATCGACCAGCTTGTCCACCTGCGCGCGATGCGCCATGGCGAAGTCGTAGGCCATTTCCGGGTGCCGCCAGGCCACACCGCCGATCATGCCGGCGCTGTTGGTGGCACCCGGTTCATCGGTGAGTGCGAGGTCGAGCGCACGCTGCGCCAGCGCCTTGTCCTCGGCGACGGAGAGCAGGCCGTACAGGCGATCCTTGATCATCGGCGACTTCTCGGCCTTGGCTTGGGCATGCAGCTTGTCCCAGGTGGCCGCGTCGGCATGCTGCGCCACGATGGCGAAGATGGTCTTGCGCAAGGCTGCCGGCACCGCCTTCGGATCCGTGGCCTGTGCGTCGAAGCGGCGACGCACTTCCTTCAGCATTTCCTGGTCGCCCAGCGCGGCCAGCGCGCCGATCAGCTGCGTGCGCAGCAGCGTGGTCGAGGTGCTCTCGTCCGGCTTGGCGTCCCAGCCCACGCGCGCGAACACCGGCTTGAGCTGCGCCACGGCATAGGCGCGGAAGCGATCCTGACGTGCTTGGTCGCCGCGGTAGTACTGGTCCAGCCCCACGAGGCTGCCGGCTACTTCCGCCCAGATTTCCGGATCGGCATTGGCCGGCGTGGCCTTGGCCATGTCGAGGAAGTCCGACACCGGCTCGAGGCCGGCCATGCTTTCCGCCCAGGTGTCGCTCATCAGGCCGAGCTGGTCGATTGGCGCGAGCTTGGTGAAGTCCTGCTTCAGCGCGGCGAGCTGTGCCGGCGCGTAGAGCGTGCGGTAGTAACCGCTCTGCCCCGCGTTCACCAGCACCGGACCGCAGCCCTTCAGCTTCAGCGTGGCGGAACCGTCCACCAGCGTGCTGGCGGCGGGGTTGCCCACCACCTGCGCGATGACCGGCACGTGCCAGCGCAACGGCTGCTTGTTCGGGCGATCCTTGGTGAATTCGCCCTGGGTGAGCTTGATGGTGGTCTCGCCATTGCTGCACATGGCCGAGTCCACTTTCATCAGCGGCACGCCCGGCTGCAGGGTGAAGTCGTGCGCCACCTGGGTGATGTGCTTGCCGGGAGCCGCGCCGTCCACCGCATGCCACAGGTCGTCGGACACCGTGTTGCCGTAGGAGTGGGCCTTGAGGTAATTGTGCACGCCCTGGCGCCAGTTCTCCGGGCCCACATAGGCCTCGAGCATGCGGATCACCGCCTCGCCCTTGGAATAGGTGATGGTGTCGAAGGCCTGGCTGGCCTGCTCCACGGTGTCGATCTTCTGCACGATGGGATGCGTGGTGGCCACCGCGTCGACCGACATCGCGCCTTCGCGTGTGCCCACGGTATCGAGCACGGTGTTCCACTCGGGATGCACCTTCTCGGTTTCGCGCTCGGCCATCCACGAGGCGAAGCCTTCGTTGAGCCACAGGTTGTCCCACCAGTTCATGGTCACCAGGTCGCCGAACCACTGGTGCGCCATTTCGTGCGCGGCGGTGTTGAACACCTCCATCTTGTCGCCCTGCGTGGAGAACGACGGGTCGAGCAGCATGGCGTACTCGAAGGTGAAGATCGCGCCCCAGTTCTCCATCGCCGAGAAGAACTGGCTGCTGCCTGGCGCTGCGATGTTGTCCAGCTTGGGCAGCGGGTACTTGATGCCGAAGTAGTCGTTGTAGTCGTGCAGCACGGCCTTGGCCGAATCCAGCGTGAAGGCCGCCTGCGCGCCCTTGCCCTTCTGCATCACCACGCCGATCTCGGTGCCGTCCGAGGTGGTGGTGACGCGGTCGAATTCGCCCAGCCCGAAGAACAGCAGGTAGGTGGACATCTTCGGCGAGGTCTGGAAGGTCACCTTCTGCAGGCCGTTGCCGGCGTCGGCCTTGGAGGCCACCGGCATGTTGCTCACCGCCATCTCGTTGCCCGGCACGGTGACGCTGAGGTCGAACGTGGCCTTGTAGTTCGGCTCGTCCCACGACGGGATGAAGCGGCGCGCGTCGGAGTTCTCGAACTGCGTGAACAGCGCGCGCTTGTTGCCCGACGCCGTGGGGTAGTCGATGGCGAACAGGCCGTTGGCCTGGGTGCCGATGGTGCCGACGTAGTTCATCGCCAGCTTGTAGCTACCCGGCGCAACCGGCTTGTCGAAGCTGAAGGTGGCGGTCTGCGTCTTTTCGTCCACCGCGACCTTGGCCGTCACGGCGGTGCCCTTGCCCGACGCCGGCTCCAGTGTCACCGACGAGAACGTCATGCCCTCGGCATTGAGGGTGATGCTGGTGCTGGACTTGAGCACCTGCACATCCACGGTCACCTGGCCGTCGAAGTTCATCTTCTCCGCATGCGGGGTGATGGCCACCGCGTAGTGCGTGGGGCGCACATTGCGCGGCAACTGCGTGGGAGTCTGTGACGACACGGCAGCTGCCGGCTGCGCCGGCATCGCCAACGTGCTGCCGGCGGACACGGCGAGCGCCATAGCGATCGCGGAAACCAGGGACTTGCGCATGGAACCTCTCCTTGGAGGGCATCGGGAATGAATTGCCGCCCATGGTGGCGCTGGCGGCGACAGCCAGGAACGGCCGGAAGTCATGCCTGCCGTCCATGCTTCGCGCCGCCTTTCGCGCGTTCCGCACCCGCCGAACCCGACTTGGTCGGATGCGTGGGAAAACCCGCGAAATCGGCCGCTATGCTCGTTCCCGATCAATCACTGGGGACACCGTCGTGATCAAGGGTCTTTTCTTCATAGCGCGCCTAGTCGTGGCCTGGTTGCTGGCCCTGTTCTTCGTCGTGATCCTGATGGTCAACACTGGCCCGCTTCGCGGCACGGAACCGTTGCCGCAGATCATTATCGTCGTGGTGCTGGTGCTGGTGGTGACCGGCGCATTCTCCCACCTGCGCCGCGTGCGATTGATCGCCGGCCACGCGAACCTGGACACGCTGGGCAACCGCCAGCGCCGCCAGATCGAATTGCCGTTCGAGGCCGGCGAGGCATTCGACATGCTGGATGCGACGATCCGCGAACTGCCCTACACCGAGGAAATCGAAAGCGCCCGCGACAGCCTGCAGGTGCGCGCCAAGGTGCGTCGTCCCAATCCGTATGGCCGCGCCATCGTCGGCTGGCTCAATCCCTTCAGCTGGCTGGGCAGCCGACGCAACCAGATCTTCGCCACGGTGACGCCGGGCAACGGCATCGGCAGCGTCACCCTGGTGTGCGAACCGGAAAGCGGCGCGTGGACCGACTGGTTCCGCGTGGACGACGGCGCCAACCTGGTCAATGCCGAAGCGATCTCCCGCGCCCTCGCCCGCCGGGTGGCCGAACGCCGCCGCCGCGAACAGCAGGCCGCCGCGCAGACCGCCACGGACAAGGAACTGGCGCAGGCCAGGCTCAGCCTGCTGCACGCGCAGGTGGAACCGCATTTCCTCTACAACACGCTGACCAGCGCGCAATACCTCACGCGCACCGAACCGGCGCAGGCCGACCGCATGCTCGGCCATCTCATCCAGTACCTGCGCCACTCGCTGCCCAGCGCGGAGGAAACGCTTTCCACGCTGGGCGAAGAGCTGGAACGCGCCCGCGCCTATCTCGAAATCCTGAAGATCCGTATGGGGGCGCGGCTGGAAATGAAGATCGAAGTGCCCGACGCGCTGCGCGGCATCACCCTGCCGCCGATGATGCTGCAGACGCTGGTGGAGAACGCGATCAAGCATGGCCTGGAGCCCAAGCCCGGTGGCGGCAGCGTATGGATCCTCGCGCGCCGCGACGACGGCAGCGTGGCGATCACCGTGGCCGACGACGGCCAGGGCTTCGGCGCAGCGAGCGGCGGCACCGGCATCGGCCTGAAAAACGTGCGCGAGCGGCTGCAGCTCGTGTATGGCCCGCGCGCCTCGCTGGCGGTGGTGGCCAACGTACCCGAGGGCGTCGCCGCCACGCTCACCGTGCCGGCGCAACAGGCCGCAGCGAGCCCGACGGAATCACGGCCATGACCCGCGCCGTGATCGCCGAGGACGAACCGCTGCTGCGCGAAGCATTGAGCCGCCTGCTCGGCGAGGCGTGGCCGGAGCTCGATGTGATTGCCGAGTGCGAGAACGGCGCTGACGCACTGGACGCCATCGCCGCGCAGCAGCCGGACGTGGCTTTCCTCGACATCCGCATGCCCGGTCTCAGCGGCCTCGAAGTGGCTGCCGCAGCCGCCGAAGCCAGCCCCGCCACGCAGGTGGTGTTCACCACCGCCTACGACCAGTACGCCATCGATGCCTTCGAGCGTGGCGCGATCGATTACCTGCTCAAGCCCATCACGGTCGAACGCCTGGCCGCCACCATAGAACGGCTGAAGCGTCGCGCCACCGCCGGCCAGGCCGCGCGCGGCGACCTCGTCCTGCTGCTGCGTGAGCTGGCGCAAGGCGCCGCGCAAGCCGGTGCTGCGCCGCCGCTCACCTGGATCACCGCCGGCACCGGCCGCGAGACGCGGCTGATCATGGTGGACGATGTCGCCTACTTCCGTGCCGACCACAAGTACACCGTGGCGATGACCGCCGACGGCGAGGCGTTGCTGCGCAAGCCGATCCGCGAACTGCTGGAGCAACTCGACCCAGCCGTGTTCAAACAGATCCACCGTTCCACCATCGTCAACCTGAAAGCCATCGCCTCCATCGTCCGCGACGACAGCGGCAAAGGCACCGTGCGCCTCAAGCAACGCCCCGAGACCCTCACCGTGAGCCAGCCCTTCATGGTGCTGTTCCGCAACATGTGATCCATCGCGCACGGCTCGTCACACACGTGCCGCGCGTCCAAACCCCAGCCACTTCGGAAAATTCATCATGCAGAAGCTGACGATTGCCGGCTTGGCCTGCCTTTGCCTTGCCGCCTGCGCCACGCCCCCCATCGATCACGACGCGCTGCACTGGCATGCCGTGCGCGACTGCAGGGTACGTGCAGCCGTGGCTCCGGCCTACGCCGTAGACAGCACCGGCATCGGCCTGCGCAACGTCGCCTTCGATCTCTGCATGCGTACGGCGAATTTCGCGAAGGAGCGTTAGGCGCTCTCGCCGCGATGCCCGGTGCTTCAGCGCCACCCCTCTGCGCGCGCCGCCCGTTCCTGCTGCGCGTCGAAGACCTCGCCGCTCAGGCGGGCATCGATCGCAGCCTGCACGGCGGGCGGCAGATCGCTCGCGGCCTGCCGCAGTTCACCGCCTTCGGACGGAACCGCCGGCCCCAGCACGGGCAATTCCCAACCCGCTGTTGTGTGGCAGGCCAGTCCGGCACGCACCGGTGGCGTGCGGACGGTGAAGCTACGGCAGACCTGTCCGTCCTTGCTGCGGAAGCTGAGGCCGATCGCGACCGAGGCGTGTGCATCCGGCTCGCTCGCCAGTTGGTTGTCGAGCGCGCGGGTCAGCGCGCCTGCCGCAAACTGCCGTCCGTCTTGCGTGCGCACCCAACCGCTGTCTGCCTGCCACCACAGGCCTGCGGCGAGCAGAGCCACCGATGTCGCCAGCGCGGCGCCCGGCACCAACCAACGGCGGGTCGCACGACGACGAACGGCACCCGCATCGCGCCCACCCTCCAGCACGGTGAACGGCGTGGCCCGTGCAGCCGTTGGCTGCAGCAGGGCAGACAGGCGCCCGGGTATCGGCTCGTCCAGCACCGGATCGAACGCAGCCCGCAGTTGCGCATCCAGGGCACGCAACTGTCGCACGCGGCAGGCCAGCGCATCGTCCTGCGCCAGCGCCGCATCGACGCGCGCGGTATCCGCCGCATCGAGCGCGCCGTCCACGTAAGCCTGCAAGATCTCGTCGTCTATCGGTGTCATGCGTCGTTCCCGAGATGGGCCTGCAAGGTGGCACGGGCGCGAGCCAGGCGGCTGGTGACGGTTCCCACCGGCACCTCCAGCAACACGGCAGCCTCGTCGTAGGACAAGCCCTCGACCAGCACCAGCGCCACCACTTCGCGATGGTCCGGCGGCAGCGTCGCCAGTGCCTGCGCCAGTTCCATCTGCTGCGCGTGCCGCGCCTCGCTGCCATCGGCTACCGTGTCGCCGGCCTCCTCCGGCGCGAACAGATGCTGCTCTCTGCCACGCGCACGCAACTCGTCCCGCCAGGCATTGCGCGCGATCGCGAACACCCACCTGTCCAGCGCAGCATCCGGCCGCCATTGCACGGATCGCGCGAGCGCGCGCTCCAGCACCACCTGCACCAGGTCGTCGGCATCGGCCGCCTGCCCTGCCAGCGCCCGCGCCAGGCGTCGCAGGCGCGGCAGCAGTTCAATCAGCCCTTCGCGCACGGCATCGCTCGAATGCACGCATCACCTTCCACTACGCCTGGAGGGACGGATTCCTTCCCTCGCGCGCACCGGGCGGTTCGAGGGCGTAAAGAAAACGCATGCTAGCATCCGGCCCCGTCGCTCCCGAGGTGTCCGGCGATGCACTTGCCTCGTGCTTCCGCGTTGTCCATTCCGGTGCTGGCCCTCGTGCTCGCGCTGGGCGGCAGCCCCCCCGTGCATGCGCAACTGCTGGGCCCGGTGCAGCAGAGACTGCCTAACCTGCCGCTTCCGGCCACGCCCCTGCCCGGCACCGTGCCCGGCGTGGACCTGCAAAATGCCGATGACCTGCTGCGGCGGTCGCAGACCCTTGGCCTGAAGACGCAGGTCGAGGCGCTGCTGCGCCGGGAGCCGCAGCGCGTCACCGTGGATCCCCAAGGCGCGCCTATCCTGCGCGGCGAGTTTCTGGCCATGGGCATGTCAGGCCCCCAACTCGATGCCGTGCAGGCGCAGGGCTTCACCGTGGATCGCCAGACGACCACGGATGCGACGCTCGGGCTGGACCTTGTCGTGCTGCACGACAGCCGTGACCGCAGTACGCGAAAAGCCATGCGCATCCTGCAACGGGCTGCGCCGGATGCGACGTTGGCGTACCAGCATCTCTACCTCCCGGCGGGCGGCAGCGACACGGCCCCTGCCACGAGCTCGTCCTCGCCCATGCCTGCCACGCCGGTACGCGACATCGGGATGATCGACGGCGGGATCGACCCCGCCGATCCCGCGCTGGCACACGCGCGCGTCGAAACGCATGGCTGCAGCACGCCGACCGCCTCGCGACACGGCACGGCCGTCGCCGTTCGTCTGGTCGCCGGCGACACGGACACCTTGCATGCCGCTGACCTGTGGTGCGGTGACGAGGTCGGCGGCGCCACCGCCGGGTTGGTGGATGCCCTTGCATGGATGGATCGCGAACAAGTGGCGGTGATCAATATCAGCCTGGTCGGCCCCGACAACCCGGTGCTCGCGCGCGCGGTGCAGGCGATGATCGCGCGCGGCCACGTGCTGGTCGCTGCGGCCGGCAACGACGGCCCCGCCGCACCGCCCTTGTTTCCGGCGGCCTACCCCGCCGTGATCGGCGTCGGCGCCGTCGATGCGGACGGTCGCGTGCTGCCCGAGTCCGCCAGCGGCAAGCAGGTAGCCTTCTGCGCGCCGGGCGTGGTCGGCAGCGGCCGCGGCATGCTGCGCGGTACGTCGTTCGCGGCACCCATCGTGGCGCGCAAGGCCGCCCACGCGCTGAATGCTCCTCGGCCCGGCGCGGCGGCCCAGGTATTGCTGAACCTGATCGGCGAAGCCCGCGCTCCCGATACCCATGACAGCGGCTCGCGTTGCGGCCACGGCCTGCTCCTGCCCTGAAACTGAACACGAAACAACCACAGCCGCGCGACATGGAAGGATGCTCCGCCGGCACTCGTAGTGGTCTCTGGAAGCCGCGGATTCGCCGCTGGCAGGAGGCTCCACCATGCGCAACACGACCTTCAGCAAGAAGACCCTCGGCGTCGCCCTGTGCACCGGCGCGCTTGCCCTGGCCTCGATGACCAACGCCTATGCCCAGCATCTGGGCGGCGGCCTCGTCGGCAGTGCCACCGGTCAACTCCACGGAGCGATGGGAAGCGGCCAGCTCGGCGGCTCCGCGCAAGGCGCAGGCAACCTCGGCATGCCAGGCATCAATCCGAGCACGGCTGAGCTGCGTGCCGAGCACCTGCATCAGCACACCGCGTCGACCGCCACGCATGCCGTGACGCAGACCGCCAACCGGTCGAGCGGCCAGGCGGCCGCCAACGGCTCCGGCCAACTCGCCGGCGCCACTGGCGCGAGTGCGGGTCAGGCTACATTGAACGGCGTGGCCGGGTTGGGGGCATCCGCCTCCGGGAGCATCGATGGCTCCGCTGCGAGCAAGGACGCAGGCGCGGCTGCGAACCAGGCACGTTCGGCTGCTTCGACGGCCAATCAGGACGCCATGAGCACCGTGGATCGCGCGCGGACTGCAGCCGGCAATGCGCGCACGGAAGCCGAGGGTGCCGCCCAGTCGGGCATCGGCTCGGCCCGGCAGGCCGCTGTCAACGGCATGTCCTCGGTCCGCGCGCTGGGCACGCAGACTGCCGGCGCCGTCGGCAACACGACGGCCAGTACGTCGGCCACGGGTAACGTCAGCGGCAATACCCGCGCCAACACCCGTTCCGGCTTCGGCGCGAACGGCACGACTGGCGCCAGTGGGCAGGCCAGCGCCAACGGTTCGCTCGGCGGCGGCATCTCCGCCTCGGCACAGGCCAGCGGCAACGCGCAGGCCGGCGCCCAGGGGCATTGAGCCTCCGCTGCTGACAAAACGAAGAAGGCCCCGCCTGCGGGGCCTTCTTCGTTGGACGGAACAGCCAGCGCCACATCGTGCTGTCGATCAGGGCGACTGCCGGCGTCAGCAGTCTTGATGCGATCAGCTTCCGATACCGTCCGTCCGGCGCGGCAGGCGCCAGCCCGGGCGCACGAAATGACAGGTGTAGCCGGTGGGGTAATGCTGCAGATAGTCCTGATGCTCCGGCTCGGCCATCCAGAAATCGCCAAGCGGCTGGACCTCGGTGACCACGCGATCCGGCCACAGGCCGGAGGCATTCACGTCGGCAATCGTGTCCTCGGCGACGCGCTTCTGCGTCTCGTCGGCATACAGGATCATCGACCGATACGAGCTGCCGCGATCGTTGCCCTGCCGGTTCGGTGTGCTCGGATCGTGGATCTGGAAGAAAAATTCCAGCAGCTCGCGGTAACCGATACGCGCGGGATCGAACACGATCTCCACCGCCTCGGCATGCGTGCCGTGGTGACGGTAGGTGGCGTTGGGCACGTCGCCGCCGGCATAACCCGTGCGGGTGGACAGCACGCCCGGCTGTTTGCGCAGCAGTTCCTGCACGCCCCAGAAGCATCCTCCGGCGAGTACGGCGCGTTCGGAGGCCATCATTCGCCCTCCACCTGGTCCAGCCAAGCGCCGTAGCCCTCGGCTTCCATCTCGGCGCGCGCGACGAAACGCAACGAGGCGGAATTGATGCAGTAACGCAAACCGCCACGCTCGACAGGGCCATCCGGAAAGACATGCCCCAGATGGCTGTCGCCCTGCGACGAGCGCACCTCGGTGCGAGCCATACCGTGCGAGGTATCGTGCAATTCGCGGACGCTCGCCGGCTCCAGCGGTTTGGTGAAACTGGGCCAGCCGCAATGCGATTCAAACTTGTCGGTGGAAGCAAACAACGGCTCGCCCGACACCACATCCACATAGATGCCTGCTGCGGTGTGGTGCAGGTATTCGCCCGTACCGGGATACTCGGTGGCGTTCTCCTGCGTGACGCGATATTGCTCGGGCGTCAGGCGCGCCAGGGCATCGGGTGTCTTGCGATACACGGACATGGCAAGTCTCCACTCGGGATCGACGCAAACCAAAATGGGGGCGCGTGGAGCCGATCCAAGCGAGTGTACCCAAGCAAAAGCCCCGCAAGGCGGGGCTTTTGCTTCACACCTTGCACGCGTCGATCAAGCGAACGGATCGTCCAGCACGATGGTGTCGTCACGGTCGGCGCCGGTGGCGACGATGGAGAGCTTGCAGCCGGAAAGTTCCTCCACCGAACGCAGGTAGGCACGGGCGGCGGGCGGCAACTTGTCCCACTCGCGGATACCGGCGGTGGACTCTTCCCAACCCGGGAACTCCAGGTACACCGGCTTGCACTCATCCCAGCCATCCGCATCGAGCGGAGCCAGTTCGCGACGCTTGCCGCGGTATTCGTAAGCAATGCAGACCTTGATGGTTTCCAGGCCATCGAGCACGTCGAGCTTGGTGATGGCAAGGCCGTTGATGCCGTTGATCTTCACCGCTCGCTTGAGCGCGACGAGGTCGATCCAGCCGCAGCGGCGCGGCCGGCCGGTGCTGGCGCCGTATTCGTTGCCGACCTTGCGCAGGCGCTCGCCCATCTCGTCGTGCAGTTCGGTCGGGAACGGGCCGCCACCCACGCGCGTGGCGTAGGCCTTGCAAATGCCCAGCACGTAGTCGATGTCGCCCGCGCCCACGCCGGTGCCGGCGAGTGCGCCGCCCACGGTGGTGTTGGACGAGGTGACGTAGGGATAGGTGCCGTGGTCGATGTCGAGCAGCGCGCCCTGCGCACCTTCGTACAGGATATGGCCGCCTTCCTTGCGCACGTCGTGCAGGATGGTGGCGACGTCGTCGACCATCGGGCGGATGAATTCGCCATAGGCCAGCGCGTCGTCCAGCACGGTCTGGTAATCGACCGGCTCGGCCTTCAGCCACTGGGTGAGGATGAAGTTGTGGTACTCCACCGCCGCCTTGATCTTCTCCGGCAGTTCGTGCGGATACATCAGGTCGGCCACGCGCACGCTGCGGCGTGCCACCTTGTCTTCGTAGGCCGGGCCGATGCCGCGGCCGGTGGTGCCGATGGCGCTCTTGCCTGCGGCGGCTTCGCGCGCCTTATCGACGGCAATGTGGTACGGCATGATCAGCGGGGTCGCCGGGCTGATCTTGAGGCGCGAGCGCACTTCCACGCCCTGCGCTTCCAGCTCCTCGATCTCTTGCTTGAGCGCCTGTGGCGACAGCACCACGCCATTGCCGATCAGGCACAGCGCGTCATCGCGCAGGATGCCCGACGGGATCAGGTGCAGCACGGTCTTCTTGCCCTTGATGACCAGGGTATGGCCAGCGTTGTGGCCGCCCTGGAAGCGTGCCACCGCGCCTACCCGTTCGGTCAACAGGTCGACGATCTTGCCCTTGCCTTCGTCGCCCCACTGCGCGCCGAGGATTACGACTGACTTGCCCATGGTGTTCTCACTCAATTTGCAAAGTTGAAATAGCTCGCCGATGGCCGCGATGGCGTCAATGCTTGGCCGCGTCTGGGTTGCCGAAATAATGCAGGAATTCGGAATCGGGCTTCAGGATCAGCACGCTGTTGCCGTCCTTGAACGCCTTCGTATAGGCGGCGAGGCTGCGGTAGAACGCGAAGAATTCGGGATCCTGGTTGTACGACTGCGCATAAATCGCGGCTGCCTCGGCATCGCCTTCGCCACGCACCTTGGCGGCATCGCGCTCGGCGTCGGCGCGCAGCACCTTGCCCTGGCGATCGGCGTCGGCATTGATCTTCTCCGCCGCTTCCTGGCCGGTGTAGCGCAACTCGTTGGCGAGCTGCAGGCGTTCAGCCTTCATCCGCTTGTACACCGACTCACTCACTTCGTCCGGCAGGTCGATGCGCTTGATGCGCACGTCGACCACGGCAATGCCGAGGTTCTTGCGCGCCGAGGCATCGGTCTGCTGGCGCACGCGCTCAGTGATGTCCTTGCGGCCGCCGGAGATCAGCTCCTGCAAGGTGCGCGCGTTGAACTCGAAGCGCAGCGCATCCTTGACGACGGGGGTGAGTCGCTGCGTGGCCTGCAACTGGTCGCCACCGGTGGCGCGGTAGTAGAGCGCATTGTCGGCGATGCGCCACTTCACGTAGAAATCGACATTGACGCTTTTCTTCTCGGAAGTGAAATAGCGCTCCGGCTGCGCATCCAGCGACAGGATGCGCTTGTCGAAGTGCAGCACCTGCTGGATCACCGGCAGCTTGACGTGCAGGCCGGGCTGGTAGTCGGCGTGCACGATGCGGCCGAACTGCAGCAGCAACGCGCTCTGCCCTTCGTCGACCACGAACACGCTGTTGAAACCGAGCAACGCCAGCAGGGCGACGACGAGGATCGCAACGACGCTCTTCATGGCTGGGCTCCCTTGTCCGAGGCGGCATCGCTGGCGGAGGCCGCCGCTGCGGGTGCCGCTACCGCGGCGGCCTTGCTGCCGTCGTCCGAAGCGGCGTGCGCACGATGGGTGGCCGGCAGGTTGATGATGTTGCGACCCCCGGAGCCATCGACCACCTTGGTGTTGTCGGCTGCCACCTCTTCCATCGTCTCCAGCCACAGGCGCTTGCGCGTCACTGCAGGTGCGGCCTTGTATTCCTTGAGCAGCAGGTCGAAGCGCGCGGTATCGCCCTGCGCGCGTGCGATGCGCTCGGCCTTGTAGCCTTCGGCCTCCTGGGCGATGCGCGCCGCGTCGCCGCGCGCCACCGGCACCACCTTGTTGGCGTAGGCCAGCGCGGCGTTCTCGATGCTCTGCTTGTCTTCGCGTGCGTTGTTCACGTCATCAAAGGCATCTTTCACCTCGGCCGGCGGCGCCACGTTCTGGAAGCTCACCTCGGTGACGCGCAGGCCGCTGTTGTAGCCGTCCAGCGTTTTCTGCAGCGCCTGTTGCGCCTCGGTCACCAGGGTCGAACCATCGGCGGAGAGGACCTGGTCCATGTCGCTGCCGCCGACCACCGAGCGCACCGCAGCCTCGGCGGCCGCGCTCACGCTGCCGTCCGGGTCGCTCACCGAGAACAGGTACCTGTACGCATCGTCCACCTGGTACTGCACGGTGAAGTCGATGGTGATGATGTTCTCGTCGCGGGTGAGCATGGAAACACGGTCGTTGACCGAACGGATGCCCGTGGCCTCGACCTTGTCCACTGTCTCGACGGGGCTGGGCAGCTTGAGGTGGAAGCCCGGCGGCAGCGTTCGCGAGTATTCGCCGAAACGCAGCACCACGCCGACCTGGCGCGCGTCGATGATGGTGTAGCTGCTCATCAGCAGGAACACTGCGGCAATCACGACGATCGCGATGAGGATGCCGCCGGGGCCGCGACCCAGCTTGCCGAAATGCTTGCCGAAGTTCTTCAGCCACCGGTTCGGCGAAAGGCCGGCATCGTTGGGACGCTGCCGGTTCCAAGGGTCGCGCTGCCCGCCGCCGGGTTCATTCCAAGCCATTGTCAGTCTCCTGGGGGGCGCTTGGGAGGCCGGCAAGCTGCACCGGAACGCATCGTGGGTAAAGGAAATCGCATGAGGCGTAAAGGGATTGCCGTCGATGTGGCGACCAGACTTTTTCGGTCGCACAAACGGCTGGCATTCTAGCAGAGCCGCGCGAAATCAGGATGTCGCGCTACCCAGCAAGCCGCGCAGCAGCTCGTTTTCCGCCGTGCTGCCACCGTTGAGCGGCGCGATCACGCTGCGTGGGGCGTCGATGCGCAGGCACCAGCCATGCTCGTCCACCTGTTCGCCGGCGATCGCGCCGATGGCCTTGAGCCGCGCGTGCAGCCGCCCAGCCGTCAGCGGCAGGCGCAACTCGGACTGCACCCGTTCGCCGCCGAGCAGTTCGCCCAGCGCCTGGCGCAACAGTTCGATGCCTGCGCCGGTGGCGGCAGACAGCCATACAGCCTGCGGCTTGCCGGAAGCATCGCGATCGATGCGGGGCTCCATGGCCTTTTCGCGGGCCATCGCATCCGAAACCGCCCCTTCCTGAGGAGTGGCGGTACTGGCACCGTCGTCCCTTCCCATCAAATCGATCTTGTTGAAGACGCGCAGCTGCGGCACCTCGCCCGCGCCGATTTCCTCCAGCACCTGGTCGACCACGCGACGCAGCGCTTCGCGCTCCTCGTCGGCGGCGTCACTGACGTGCAGCAACAGATCGGCGTCGCGCGCCTCGGCCAAGGTGCCGCGGAACGCGGCGACCAGGTCATGCGGCAATTCGCGGACAAAGCCTACGGTGTCGGCGATCACTGCCGGGCCACAGGTCAGCTCCTCAAGCCGGCGCACGGTGGGATCGAGCGTGGCGAACAACTGGTCGGCGGCATACACCCCGCCAGCGGTGAGCGCGTTGAAGAGGGTGGACTTGCCGGCGTTGGTGTAGCCCACCAACGCCACCCGCGGCACCGTGTTGCGCAGGCGCGCGCGGCGCTGCTGGCCGCGTTGGGTCTGCACTTTTTCGAGGCGCTTGGTGAGCTGCTTCACCCGTTCGGCGAGCAGGCGACGGTCGGTTTCCAGCTGGGTCTCGCCGGGGCCGCGGTTGCCGATCGCACCGCCGCGCTGGGCATCCAGATGCGTCCAGCCGCGCACCAGCCGGGTGGCGACGTGTTTGAGCTGGGCCAGCTCGACCTCCAGCTTGCCCTCGTGCGAGCGCGCACGCTGTGCAAAGATGTCGAGGATCAGGCCGGCACGGTCGACCACGCGCGCACTGAGGTGTTTTTCGAGGTTGCGCTCCTGCACCGGGCTGAGCAGGTGGTCGACCAGCACGAGGTCGGCACCCAGCGCGCGCACCATCTCGGCCACTTCGTCGGCCTTGCCGCTGCCGACGTAGAAACGCGGATTGGGCGCCTCGACACGCGCGGAGACACTGCCCAGTACCTCGGCACCGGCCGACCTGGCCAGTTCCGCGAACTCGTCCGCGCGGCGTTCGGCATCGCCGCCGCCACGCGCGTGCGGCAGCACGAGTACGGCGCGTTCGCCTTTCTTCTGACGATCAAACACGTGGGATGGTGGCCTTTGCGATTGGGCGGAGTCGGGACGACCCCACCTTCATGTGGGCCAGCCGGCCGTCAATCAAGCATCCGTGGCGTCGCCCGCAGGAGCGGCATCGACATGCGCCTCGTGGCCTTCATGGCCGGTGCCGATGCGCACATTGCGGCTGGGCACCACGGTGGAGATGGCATGCTTGTACACCATCTGGCTGACCTGGTTGCGCAGCAGCACCACGAACTGGTCGAAGGACTCGACGGTGCCCTGCAGCTTGATGCCGTTCACCAGATAAATGGCCACCGGCACGCGCTCGCGACGCAAGGCGTTGAGAAAAGGATCCTGCAGCGATTGTCCCTTGGACATTTCTTGTTCTCCCCTAAGCGGCACCCGAACCGGGGAAAAAACGCCAAAGGCGCCCCGGTTCAACGGAATCGATGTTAACCGGGTTCAAGGGCTTGAAGGAAGGGGGTTTTCCGGGTCGCGGCGCACGGAATGGTCACCGCTTCAGTGCGCTGTCCCGAGAAACAGGCGCGCCGCTTCGGTAGCCTGCACGAGCGGCGGCGCAAGCTCCGGATCGAACACGCGCGCATCCAGCTCGGCACGCAGCCAGGTGATCTGCCGCTTGGCCAACTGGCGGGTGGCGAAGATGGCGCGATCGCGGAAGTCGACGGCATTGCCTTGGCCGGCCAGATATTCCCAGCCCTGCCGGTAGCCCACCGCACGGATCGCGGGCAGGTCGGCATGCAGGTCGCCGCGTTCGCGCAGAACGCGCACCTCGTCGAGAAAGCCGTCGGCAAGCATGGCATCGAAGCGCCGCGCGATGCGCGCATGCAGCGGCCGACGATCCGTCGGCAACAGTGCCAGCTTGAGTACGCGCCAGGGAAACACCTCGCCATGACCGCCACGCTGCAATTCGGACAACGGCCGTCCGCTCAACTCGATCACTTCAAGGGCGCGCTGCAGACGCTGGGCGTCGTTGGGGCCGATGCGCGCTGCGGCGGCAGGATCGAGCCGCTCCAGTCGCGCATGCATGGCCGGCCAACCGATACGCGCGGCTTCGTCCGTCAATCGCGCACGGATCACCGGATCGGCTTCGGGCAATTCGGAAAGTCCGTGCTGCAAGGCTCGGAAATACAGCCCGGTGCCCCCCACCAACAGCGGCACCCTGCCCCGTGCCGTGATTTCGCGCATGACCGCCAGCGCGTCGTCGCAGAATTCCGCCGCCGAATAAGGCTGGGCCGGATCGCGGATGTCGATCAGGGCATGCGGATAACGCGCCAGCGTGGCCGCATCCGGCTTGGCCGCACCGATGTCGAGGCCGCGATACACCAGCGCCGAATCCACGCTGACCAGCCCCAGCGGAAAGCGATCCGCCAGCTCACAGGCAAGCGCGGTCTTGCCAGAGGCCGTAGGGCCCATCAGAAAGACCGCGAGGGGACGTGCGTCGAGGCTCATGCGTGGCGATGCGGCAAAGGATGCGCAAGCGTAGCCGAACGCACCTGCGCAAAACTTCATCAATGCGAGGCAAGTGTCTGTCGCAGCGGCGCGAACCGGAGTTGTCCACATGCTTGTCCCGCGCGTATCCACATCCGCTGTGGATAGAACCGCAGCTCGCAGGTAATCGGCATATCGACTCGCGCGTTTGCCTCTGCATGCCCAAGCCCAATGCCCTCACATCCGCACTCCCCGCCGTTGCCCTGCTTGCCGCAAGCACCTGGGCCATCTCGCAGCAGATCACCACGTTGCCCGACTTCAATGGCCTGTGGCGCCTCAGCGACCAGGGCAGCGATGGCCCGGACCAGGTCACTGCCATGCTGCGCAGCGAATTGCGGCGCGAACAGTCGCCTACCGTGGCGCCGGCCGGTGCATCGTCCAGCGCCAGCACATCCCAGCCGAGCAGCCATGGGGGCCATGGTGGCGGCCGTGGAGGCATGGGCGGCGGCCACATGGGTGGTGGCCACGGTCGCGGCGGCAACAAGACGGACAGCGCATCATCGAGCAACTCGTCCGACGATGCCGACCTGCTCAAGCTGCCGCCCACGCTGGCCAACGACTCCGTGCTGATCGTCCAGCAGGATGCCAATGCTCTGCAGACACGACTGGAGAATGGCGAACAATTGGCCATGCCGCTGAACGGCCATGATCAGCACACGCTTGACGGCAATGCGATCGCCCACCGGCTGGACGCCGGCCAGGGCCTGCAGTTCACCCTGCAATTCAACGACGGCAGTCATCTCAACGAAATCTGGTCGCGTTCCGCCGACGGCCACACGCTGCAAGTCACCGAACAATGGCAACCCGGCTTCCTGCAGCGGCCGGTGGTGTTCCATCGCAACTACGTGCGCGTCGACCAGTAACCGGCCTGTGGGCGGCGATGCCGGCCATGGATTTATAATCGTGGTCTTCCCCGCCCGTTCGGGCCAGCCATTGGATCCCCCATGCCGCAGACGATGAAAGCCCTGGTCAAGCGCCACGCCGAGAAAGGCATCTGGATGGAAGAGGTGCCGGTGCCCGAGGTCGGCCCCAACGAAGTGCTGATCAAGCTGGAAAAAACCGCGATCTGCGGCACCGACCTGCACATCTACAAATGGGATGAGTGGAGCCAGCGCGTCATCAAGCCCGGCCTCACCATCGGTCACGAGTTCGTCGGCCGCATCGTGGAAATCGGTCCCGGCGTCACCGGCTACAAGGTGGGCGACCGTGTCTCGGCCGAGGGACACATCGTGTGCGGCCACTGCCGCAACTGCCGCGCAGGCCGCCAGCACTTGTGCCCGAACACCATCGGCATCGGCGTGAACCGCAACGGCGCGTTCGCCGAATACATGACCATGCCGGCCTCAAACCTGTGGCCGATCCCGGACCAGATCCCGTCCGAGCTGGCCGCGTTCTTCGACCCCTACGGCAACGCCGCGCACTGCGCGTTGGAATTCGACCTGATCGGCGAGGACGTGCTGATCACCGGCGCCGGCCCGATCGGCATCATCGCCGCCGGCATCGCCAAGCACGTGGGCGCGCGCAACGTGGTGGTCACCGACGTCAACGACTACCGCCTGAAGCTGGCGGCGGACATGGGCGCCACCCGTGTGGTGAACGTGGCTAACACCTCGCTGAAGGACGTGATGAAGGATCTGCACATGGAAGGCTTCGACGTGGGCCTGGAAATGAGCGGCAACCCGCGCGCCTTCAACGACATGCTCGACTGCATGTACCACGGCGGCAAAGTCGCCCTGCTCGGCATCCTGCCCAAGGGCGCCGGCATCGATTGGGACAGGGTGATCTTCAAGGGCCTCACCCTGCAGGGCATCTACGGCCGCAGGATGTATGAGACCTGGTACAAGATGACCCAGATGGTGCTCACCGGCTTCCCGCTGCAGAAGGTGCTGACCCACCAGATCCACATTGACGATTTCCAGAAGGGCTTCGACCTGATGGACGCCGGCACCTGCGGCAAGGTCGTTTGTTCCTGGAACTGATGCATTGACGCAAGCGAAACGGGCCGGCTCCTGAAGCCGGCCCGTTTTTCATGGTCGTCATTTGGCGGAAGGTGCCTCGGTCGCCGTCGACGGAATTCCCGCTGTGAGCTTGAACGTGCACCAGGCGCCAGCACCGCCGACGCCAGCGGTCATGTTGCCCGTCACCTTCTCGCACGGACCGTTGATGCGGTCGCCGCGCATTTTCCAGTAGCCGCGCATGACCGGGCCGACGGAGGCCAAGGTGAAATAGACGCTGGAGCTGCCGTCGGCCCGCGGCTCCGCGTGCAAGGTCACATCCATGTAAACCTGCGCCGTGACACGCTTGCCGTTGACGCGTGCGGGTGACCTGGTCCAGTCCTGCACGCTGCTCCAGAGCAACCGGTTCACCTGCGTGGGCAGGCGCTGCGCATGCTGGATGTCGCGAACCTGCCCCTTGTTGGTCACGATCACCAGCAGGGGAATATTCGTGACCGCGCTGGACTGCGCCTGGGTGGCGCCACTGGCTGCCGATTGGGGAAGGCTTGCCGGCGAAGCATCGTGGGCGGCGACACTCGCTCCGAACAACATCGACACGGCAAGACCAAGCAATACACCATTTGCACGTTTCATGGCTTCGCTCCTGCAAATGCCGCGTTGTCGTGGCTATCCGGACTTCTACTCCCGGGGATTGAAGCGGTCAATTGGTGCATGTCTTTGCGTTTGGCGTGGGTTTCCACTCCCTGCAACAGACCATGCAAGCCGCAGCGAAGCGCGAAGGAGGTGGGCCACGCCGCCGATTTTCCTTTCACGTAAACTTTCACGGTCGACGCGCAACGGGATACCGCGATCATGAACGATCCTCGCCCAGCAGCTTCCCCTCTGGCGATGGCGCGCGACCGCGCCGAACGGCTGTATCGCTCGCGGCGCACGCGCAAGACCGCGCTGGTGATTGCCATCGTGCTGGTCGTGTTCGGCCTGCTCGGTTTCCTGGTCGCGCCGCCGATCATCAAGAGCCAGCTGCAGACCCGGCTCACCGCCCTGCTCGACCGCCCGGTCAGCGTGGACGCGGTGCACCTGGATCCGTTCACCCTGCGGCTGGAACTGGACAAGCTGCACATCGGCGACCGCGACGGTCATTCGCCGTTCGTGGACATCGACCGCGCCGTGGTCAATGCCTCGTGGACTTCGCTGTTCCGCATGGCGCCAATCCTCGACGAACTCTCGCTGCAGCATCCGCAGCTGCACATTGCGCGTACCGCGCCGCAGCAGTTCAACTTCTCCGACCTGATCGCCAAGTTCTCCGGCGGACCGCCGAAGCCGGACAGCCAACCCGCGCGCTTCGCGCTGTCCAACATCAGCGTGACCGACGGTGACATCACGTTCGCCGACGCGGTGTCCAACGCCACGCACCGCATCGACCACCTGCAGGTCGGCATCCCTTTCATCGCCAACCTGCCGCGCGACACCGACGTATTCGTGCAGCCGCTGCTGGCTATGAACGTAGACGGCAGCCCGCTGCGCGTCGCCGGCCAGACCAAGCCGTTCTCGGACAGCCTCGAGTCGGACATCAATTTCTCGCTGGATCACCTCGATCTGCCGCGCTACCTCGGCTACGTGCCGGCGAAGCTGCCGGTGGCGATACCCAGCGGCCAGTTGTCCGGCAAGCTCGATCTGCAGTTCGTGCAGGCAAAGTCCGGCCCGCAGATTCGTCTTGGCGGCCAGTTGCAATTGAACGGCTTCGCACTGACCACGCCGGCAGGTGCGCCGCTGTTCGAACTAGCTCTCGCCAAGGCCACACTGGATGACGTGGAGCCACTGCTGTCGCGCTATCGCCTCGGTGTGGTGCAACTGTACGGCCTCGCCTTGCACTACACCCGCACGTCCGAAGGCCACAGCAACTTTGATGCGCTGACCGGGGGCGATGCCGCGAAACCCACACCACCTACCAAACCCGCCGCACCGACCACTGAGGTGAGCATCGCCGCGCTGACATTGGGAGTCAGTCACCTCGACTACACCGACGCCAGTGGCCGCAAACCAGCCTCGCTAGCGCTGAACAATATCTACGGCACATTGCGCGGGCTATCCACGGTCGCCGCGCCACCTGCAATACTCGATATTGCTGCCGCCTCGCTCAACGGCGGCAACCTCTCCACAAGCGGCAAACTCGATGTGGCTAATGGCCACTACGACGGCAAGCTGGGCATGAAAGGCATAGGCCTGCCGCCCTTGCTGTCGCTGGCCCCGTCGATGCTCGACGCCGAGCTGACCAAGGGCACGCTGAATGCGGACGGCCAGTTGCAAGCCAACTGGGGCAAGGTCTTCAACCTCACGCTGCAAACCACCACTGCAACGATCAACGACCTCGCCCTGCAGCAGGGCAAGCGCACGCCGCTCGCATGGCAATCGCTGGAAGCCGGCATCACGCAGCTCGATCTCGCCAGCAGCACAGCGCAACTCGATCACGTAACCCTGCACGGCCTGCAGGTCGAGGCGCGGCGCCTGCAGAACGGCAACATCGACCTGACCGACCTGATGAAGTCCGAGCCGACGCATGGCTCGCGCAAACCATCGCCACCCTCGCCGAGTTGGCACTGGAGCATCGCCCACGTCGGCATCGACGGCACGCTGGCGCTCACTGATCCGCACATTGCCGGCAAGAACAACCGCACCGCGCTCAAGCTGGCACACGCCAACTTCGATGATCTTTCCAGCGACATGCGCAAGCCGTTGAAGCTGGCACTGGAAGGTGGCATCGGCCGCGGCAGCCTGCGCGTGGACGGCACGCTGCGCCCGCAACCGCTGGATGCCAACCTGCGCGTACGCACCACGCGGCTCGATATCGCCCCGCTGCAATCGCTGGCCACGGTGCCGCTCAACGTGACACTCACCAGCGCCACGCTCAGCGCGGATGGTCGCTTGCGTTACCGCGACCACCAGCCACAGGCGCTGATGGACTGGCGCGGCCGCGTCACGCTGGGCAACGTGCGCGTGCAGGACAAGCTCACCGGCGACGACTTCCTGCGCTGGAACTCCTTGGACGCCAGCGGCCTGACGGTGCACATGGGCGAAGACGTGCCGCATGTGTCGGTAGCCGGTCTGGCATTGGACGATTTCTATGCCCGCGTCATCATCAATACGAATGGCCGCACCAATATGCAGGACGTGGTAGCCAACCCGGCCGCCGCTCCCGTCTCGGTGACCCAGACGCGACAGAACCCCGCGGCACCCGCGGCGAAACCGCAGGTTGCCGCTACCACAGCCTCGCCTACCCCCGCCGGCACCGCCGCGGCACCCGCCGCCGACATCCAGATCGGCGGCATCACGCTGGCACGCGGCTACCTCAACTACACCGACAACTTCATCAAGCCGAACTACACGGCCAACATCACCGACCTAGCCGGCAAGGTTGGCGCGTTCGGCACTGCGGGCGGCCCGCCCGCCGACATGGACCTGCAGGGCCAGCTCGACGATAACGCGCCGGTAAACATCACCGGCACGATCAACCCGCTGGCACCGACGGCGTCCCTCGACGTGAAGGGCAAGGCCGATGGCGTGGAGCTCACCCACCTGTCGCCGTACTCGGGCAAGTACACCGGCTATCCGATCACCAAGGGCCGGCTGACGATGGACGTGCACTACCAGCTCGACAACGGCAAGCTCAACGCCGACAACCATATCTTCATTACCCAGCTCACCTTCGGCGACGCCATCCAGGGCCCCGGCATCAGCCACCTGCCGGTGAAGCTGGCGGTGGCGCTGCTGAAGGATGCCGACGGCAACATCGACGTGGACGTGCCGGTATCCGGCTCGCTGGACGACCCGCAGTTCAGCGTGGGCGGACTGATCTGGCATGCCTTCGTCAACCTGATCGGCCGTGCGGTGACCTCCCCGTTCCGGCTGATCGCCTCGGCCATGGGTGGCGGCGGCAAGCAGCAGGATCTGGGCTATGTGGAATTCGCCCCCGGCTCGGCCGTGCTGGACGCCAAGGCGCAGGAAAAGCTGGACCAGATTGTGAAGATCCTCCAGCAGAAAACCGCTCTGAAGCTGGACGTCACTGGCCGTGTCGATCCGAAGTTCGACGAAAGCGGCCTGCGCAAGGTGATGGTGGACGACCTGGTGCAACAGGAGGCTGGCGAAGGCGCCGACCTTGCCAAGCTCACACCGGACCAGTACGACAAATACCTGAAGAAGGCCTACAAGCACGCCAAGTTCCCCAAGCCGCGCGACGCCATCGGCCTCACCAAATCGCAGCCCTCGGACGTGATGCGCAAGTTGCTGGAAACCAACATGCCGGTGGACGAAGACGCGTTGCGCCACCTTGCCGAACGCAGGGCCGATGCGGTGCGCGCCGCGTTGCGCGGCAAGCTCGCCGACAATCGCGTGTTCGTGCTGGCGCCAAAGGTCGATGCCAAGGGCATCGATGACGCGGGCAAGACCACGCGTGTCGACTTCGGCCTACACTGAAAACCAGAGGCCTCCGTCACGGGGAAAATCGCCGGATGTGGTCTCTGCATCACATCCGCATCGGCCACGCGTACGGCCGCCATGGATGGCGCTCGCAAAAAGGCCGACAATAGGCGCTTTCCCTATGAGCGGAACTCCACCATGAGCTACCCCGGCCAAGCGCGCTACGCCAGCGAACTGAAATCCATCCGCGAGCAGGGCCTGTTCAAGGCCGAGCGCGTAATCGTCTCGCCGCAGTCCGCGGAAATCGAGCTGGAAGGCGGCCGCAAGGTGCTGAATTTCTGCGCCAACAATTACCTCGGCCTGGCCGACCATCCCGACGTGATCCAGGCCGCGAAGGATGCATTGGACACGCACGGCTTCGGCATGGCCAGCGTGCGCTTCATCTGCGGCACGCAGGACCTGCACAAGCAATTGGAAAAGCAGATCGCCGGCTTCTTCGGTACCGAGGACACCATCCTCTACGCCGCCTGCTTCGACGCCAACGGCGGCCTGTACGAGCCGCTGCTGGGCGAGGAAGACGCGGTGATCTCCGACGCGCTCAACCACGCCTCGATCATCGACGGCATCCGCCTGTGCAAGGCCAAGCGCTTCCGTTATGCCAACAGCGACATGGCCGACCTGGAGAAGCAGTTGCAGGCCGCCGACGCAGCCGGCGCGCGCACCAAGCTGATCTCCACCGACGGCGCGTTCTCGATGGACGGCTTCATCGCCAAGCTCGACCAGATCACCGCGCTGGCCGCGAAGTACAACGCGTTGGTACACATCGACGAATGCCACTGCACCGGCTTTCTCGGCGAAACCGGCCGTGGCTCGGCCGAAGTCAACGGCGTGATGGACAAGATCGACCTCTTCACCGGCACGCTGGGCAAGGCGCTGGGCGGTGCACTGGGCGGCTTCACTACCGGCCGCGCCGAAATGATCGAGATGCTGCGCCAACGCTCGCGGCCGTACCTGTTCTCCAACTCGCTGCCGCCGCATGTGGTGGCTGCGGCGATCAAGGTATTCGACATGCTTGCCTCCGCGGGGGATCTGCGCGCCAAGGTGCAGGAAAACACCCGCTACTTCCGCGAGCAGATGACCAAGGCCGGCTTCGACATCAAGCCTGGCGTGCATCCCATCGTACCCGTGATGATCTACGACGCACCCAAGGCACAGGCGATGGCCACTGCCCTGCTAGACGAAGGCATCTACGTCACTGGCTTCTTTTACCCAGTGGTGCCCCAAGGGCAGGCCCGCATACGCACGCAGATGAGCGCGGCGCATACGCGCGAACACCTGGATCGCGCCATCGCGGCATTCACCAAGGTGGGTAAACAGCTTGGCGTGATCTGATGCTCAACGCGTCCTGAGTGCCGCCACTTCGGCGGCACTCAAGTGGCGCCATTGCCCCTTGGCAAGCTCGCCAAGCTGCAGGGGCCCGATGGCAACGCGCACCAACCGCAGCACCTCGAAGCCCAGCGCCGCCAGCAGGCGGCGGATGTGCCGATTGCGGCCTTCGTCCAACAGCACTTCCAGCCAGGCGTTCTTCTCGCCCGCACGCAGCAACGCGACCCTGCGCGCCTTGAGCAAATCCGCACCATCGCGAACACCGGCCAGCATCGCCGCCAGAGCATCGGCGTCTGGCCGCCCCACCACTTGCACGTGGTAGGTCTTGTCGAGATGCGTACTCGGTTCGGTGATGCCGGCCGCCCATACGCTGTCATTGCTGAGCAGCAGCAGGCCTTCGCTGGCCCTGTCCAGCCGGCCGACCGGCCCGCACCATGGCAAACCGGCGTCACGCAACAGGTCATATACGGTATCGCGACCGCGTTCGTCCGCTGCGCTCACCACGATGCCGCGCGGCTTGTTGAGGGCGAGATAGACGCGCTGGGTCGCCACCACGGTTACGCCATCCAGACTGATTTTCTGGCGAGCCGCATCCACCGGATGCTCGGGATCGTGCACCGGCCGGCCATCCACGCCAACACGCCCTGCCCGCACCGCCGCCTCGGCCTGGCTGCGCGAACACACACCCAGCTTGCTCAGTGCGCGGGCAACACCGTGTCGTTTGCCGCCTAGCGGTTCGGATTGTCGTACACGAGTCATCGGCAAGCTCAAATGGCGTCGGAACACCCCATTGCAATCATCCATGATCACGAGAACCAAACGGACGGTCATCCGTGGCCGCAGTACCCACAAAAAAAGCCCGGCATGCGCCGGGCTTTTTCGTGACACTGCAACAAGTCCGATTACTGCTGGACCTGCAATTCCACGCGACGGTTCTGCGCACGGCCCGCGTCGGTCGCGTTGTCGCCGATCGGGTTGTCTTCGCCGTGACCAATCGGGCCTTCCAGACGGCTCGCGTCGATCCCGTGGCTGGTCAGGTAGTCGTACACGATCTGCGCACGACGCTCCGACAGCGACTGGTTGTAGTCCGGCTTGCCCTTGCTGTCCGTGTAACCCGCTACCGTCACGTGCACGTCCGGATAGCGCTTCAGCGTGTCCACCGCCTGGTCCAGGATCGCCACCGAGTCCGACGTCGGCACGGCCAGCGCCTTGTCGATTTCCGACGCGTGCACATGGCCCTTCTTCGGGAAGTCGAACTTGAAGTTCACACCACGCAGGTCGATCACCACCTTCTGCGGCGCCGGCGCTTCAACCGGAGCCGGCGGCGGCGGCGGCGGCGGGGCAGCAGCCGGGGCCGGAGCCGCCGGAACCGCACCGATGCGCGACACGATGCTCAGACCCAGGAACCAGTCACCGTAACCGCTGTGGTTCGGCTGGCTCTGGTCGTCCCAATCGTAGCGGTAGCCGCCTTCTACGCGGATGTCCGCGCTGTCGGTGATCGACTTGGAGATACCCAGGCCCAACTCAGCCGCCGGGGCCCAGTCGCTGTCCATCGGGTTCTTGTGATGGCTGCCCATCACGCCACCCAACAGGTACGGACGCCAAGCGCCGTTGGTGAAGTACCAGCGCGCTGCCACGCCCACCGTGTTGTTCGCCCAATGGACGCCGCTATGGCCGCCACCGTTCATGGCACCGCGGTCGATGTCACGCTGGGTACGGTCGGCGAACAGGTCGATCGACAGGTCAGGCGTGAAGAACTTGCCAACGCCCAGACCGTAATAGATCTGGCGGCTGTTGGTGTTGCGATCGCTGTCGTTGTAGTAGCCACCGACGGTCGGCGCGATGTACCAGCGGTCATCGAAGCCATTCGGCCACGCCGGAGCCGCGGTGCTGTCACTGCTGCCCGTGGTTGCTGCGTTGTCCTGCGCATGAACGGCACCTACGCCGCCCAACGCCAGCGCAACCATGAAATAAAGGCCCTTGTGCTTCATCAGGTCTCTCCTCGTCAATTGATCTTCGCGTCCGCTACACGCCAAACGGGGGAATGCGTGGCGCTGATTAGAACCTTCTACAGCTTGTAATGCACCATTGCCTGGCGCTCGTACTCTGCAAGCGGGAGCGAGTGTAGCAAAATCGTTAAACCTACCGCATCGGGTGGCAACAACTTTTGCACTACTCGGTACACTAACGTTCAGGGTCGACGAATAATACCCCCGTGTCCGTTCGCGTGCACACATATATATAGAGACATGGCCGGCTCCCGGTTGCCTGCCCTGCCGCCCACGAAAAAGCCCGGCATGCGCCGGGCTTTTTCGTGACACTGCAACAAGTCCGATTACTGCTGGACCTGCAATTCCACACGACGGTTCTGCGCACGGCCCGCATCGGTGGCGTTGTCGCCGATCGGGTTGTCTTCGCCGTGACCAATCGGGCCTTCCAGACGGCTCGCGTCGATCCCGTGGCTGGTCAGGTAGTCGTACACGATCTGCGCACGACGCTCCGACAGCGACTGGTTGTAGTCCGGCTTGCCCTTGCTGTCCGTGTAACCCGCTACCGTCACGTGCACGTCCGGATAGCGCTTCAGCGTGTCCACCGCCTGGTCCAGGATCGCCACCGAGTCCGACGTCGGCACGGCCAGCGCCTTGTCGATTTCCGACGCGTGCACATGGCCCTTCTTCGGGAAGTCGAACTTGAAGTTCACACCACGCAGGTCGATCACCACCTTCTGCGGCGCCGGCGCTTCAACCGGAGCCGGCGGCGGCGGCGGCGGCGGGGCAGCAGCCGGGGCCGGAGCCGCCGGAACCGCACCGATGCGCGACACGATGCTCAGACCCAGGAACCAGTCACCGTAACCGCTGTGGTTCGGCTGGCTCTGGTCGTCCCAATCGTAGCGGTAGCCGCCTTCTACGCGGATGTCCGCGCTGTCGGTGATCGACTTGGAGATACCCAGGCCCAACTCAGCCGCCGGGGCCCAGTCGCTGTCCATCGGGTTCTTGTGATGGCTGCCCATCACGCCACCCAACAGGTACGGACGCCAAGCGCCGTTGGTGAAGTACCAGCGCGCTGCCACGCCCACCGTGTTGTTCGCCCAATGGACGCCGCTATGGCCGCCACCGTTCATGGCACCGCGGTCGATGTCACGCTGGGTACGGTCGGCGAACAGGTCGATCGACAGGTCAGGCGTGAAGAACTTGCCAACGCCCAGACCGTAATAGATCTGGCGGCTGTTGGTGTTGCGATCGCTGTCGTTGTAGTAGCCACCGACGGTCGGCGCGATGTACCAGCGGTCATCGAAGCCATTCGGCCACGCCGGAGCCGCGGTGCTGTCACTGCTGCCCGTGGTTGCTGCGTTGTCCTGCGCATGAACGGCACCTACGCCGCCCAACGCCAGCGCAACCATGAAATAAAGGCCCTTGTGCTTCATCCAGTCTCTCCCTTTTCGGTATTTGAAATCGCACCGCTTTTCGGATGCGGCAGCGCTTGCACGAACCCAGCCGATGACGCGGATTTACGCAAAACTAACATATCCGATCCATCGTGACAATTTGCAACACCAGACTCCCCAGGCCATCACGAGCATGGCGACTAGACTTGCCGCCACGGCGCATTCAAAGCGTGAACATGTCCAGGAACTGCTGGATCGGCATCCCCTCAAGCTCCGCGGGATTGCCTGTGGCCTCAAGAATGACCTTGACCTTGTTTGCCGGCAGATGGCCGCGCATGGCTGCCTCGAACTTCTTCAGCAATATGGGGATACCTTCCGCGCGACGCGTGCGGTGGCCGATCGGACAATCGATGGATATTTTCTCCGTACTGCCACCGCCCTTGAAGAACACTTGCACGGAATTGCCGATGTAGCGCTTCTCCGGGTCGAAATAGTCCCTGGTGAACTGCAGGTTCTCGCTGACCACCATCGTCTCGCGCAGCATGTCGATGCGTGGGTCGGAAGCGATGTCATCGCTGTAGTCGGCAGCGGTAAGGCGACCGAAGATCAGCGGCACCGCGACCATGTACTGGATGCAGTGGTCACGGTCGGCGTAGTTTGCCAGCGGGCCGGTTTTGTCGATGATGCGCATGCCCGCTTCCTGGGTCTCGATCACCACCTTCTCGATCTGCTCGATCCTGCCGGCGACCTCGCCATGCAGCTTCATTGCGCACTCCACCGCGGTCTGTGCGTGGAACTCGGCCGGGAAGCTGATCTTGAACAGCACGTTCTCCATCACATAGCTGCCGAACGGGCGCTCGAACTGGAATGCCTTGCCCCCGAAGGCGACGTCGTAATAGCCCCAGGTCTTGGCGCTCAGTGCCGACGGGTAGCCGAGCACGCCACGGTACACGGCGTTGATGGCGTGGATCATGGCGCGACGGCACGCATCTCCTGCCGCCCAGCTTTTGCGCGGACCGGTGTTGGGGGCGTGGCGGTAGGTCCGCAGCGAGCCGTTGTCGATCCAGCTGTGCGAGATGGCGGTGACGATTTGTTCCTTGTCGCCACCCAGCATATGCGTGGCTACGGCAGTGGACGCCAGACGCACCAGGATCACGTGGTCCTGACCCACGCGGTTGAAGCTGTTCTTCAGCGCGTAACAGCCCTGGATCTCGTGCGCCTTGATGGCATAACCCAGCACGTCGCGCACCGTCAGCGCATGACCGCCTTCGCGCTCCGCCTTGCGACCCAGCCAGTCGGCCGCGGCCAGAATCGCACCGAGGTTGTCCGACGGATGGCCCCATTCGGCAGCCAGCCAGGTGTCGTTGAAATCCAGCCAGCGGATCTGCGTGCCGATCGCGAACGCTGCCTGCGCCGGATCCAGCTCGTAGCTGGTGCCGGGCACGCGCGCACCGCCGGGCAGCGTGGCACCTGGCACCAGCGGCCCCAGGTGCTTGACGCAATCGGGGAATTTCATCGCCATCATCGCGGTGGCCAGCGAATCCAGCAGCATGTAGCGCGCGGTGTCATAGGCCTCCTCCGACTCGATCCGGTAGTCAGCCACGTAATTGGCGATATCAACCATCGGCTGATCAGGATCTGGGCGAACAGCGGAGCGGATGTCATGCACACTCATGGGTGTCACCTCCAGAGCAACGGGGAACCTGCCGCCGCGCAATGAGGTTCCACCCTGCAGCCTGACGCAAGACCTTCTCGAAGCTGCCTTCCGGTGCCGCCAGGATGAATGGAGGCCAGCCCCTGCCAATGACTCAACCCGCGGGCACGCGCACCCAGCCTTCCATCAACACGCGCGCGCTTCGGCTCATGATCGCCTTGGTCACAGTCCATGTGCCGTCAATGAGCGCCGCCTCGGCACCTACCCGCAACGTCCCCGACGGATGGCCGAAACGCACTGCCTGGCGCTCACCACCGCCAGCCGCGAGGTTCACCAGCGTGCCCGGAATCGCCGCCGCAGTGCCGATGGCCACTGCCGCCGTACCCATCATGGCGTGATGGAGCTTGCCCATCGACATGGCGCGCACGAGCAGGTCGACGTCACCGGCCTTCACGGGCTTGCCGCTTGAAGCGACGTAGTCGACCGGCGCGGCGACGAAAGCCACCTTGGGCGTGTGCTGGCGCGTGGCGATCTCGTCCAGCGATGCGATCAGGCCCATGCGCAGCGCACCATGTGCGCGGATGGTCTCGAACATCGCCAGCGCCTTCGCATCACCGTTGATGGCGTCCTGCAGTTCCGTGCCGGTGTAGCCGATCGCGGCGGCCTCGACGAAGATCGTGGGAATGCCGGCGTTGATCATGGTCGCCTTGAGCGTGCCGACGCCCGGCACCTCCAGGTCGTCCATCAGCTTGCCGGTCGGGAACATCGCCCCGCCCGCGCCATCCTCCTCGGCGGCCGGGTCCATGAATTCCAGCTGCATTTCGGCGGCGGGGAACGTCACGCCGTCCAGCTCGAAATCACCGGTTTCCTGCACCTCGCCGTTGGTCATCGGCACGTGCGCGATGATGGTCTTGCCGATGTTCGCCTGCCAGATGCGCACGATGGCGACGCCGTCGTGCGGCACACATGCGGGATCGACCAGGCCGCCGGCGATGGCGAACGGGCCGACCGCCGCCGACAGGTTGCCGCAGTTGCCGCTCCAGTCGACGAAGGCCTTATCGATCGCCACCTGGCCGAACAGGTAATCCACGTCGTGGTCCGGTCGACTGCTTTTGGACACGATCACCGTCTTGCTGGTGCTGGAGGTGGCGCCGCCCATGCCGTCGATCTGCTTGCCGTAGGGATCGGGGCTGCCGATCACCCGCAGCAGAAGCGCATCGCGCGCGGCGCTCGGCGCCCGTGCCGCTTCGGGCAAGTCCTCAAGGCGGAAGAACACGCCCTTGCTGGTACCGCCGCGCATATAGGTGGCGGGAATGCGGATTTGTGCAGCATGCGACATGGGAATCTCCGGAAGTGTTCGCCGCCGCCTCAAAACAAGCCGGGTTGCGTGGCGAGTGGATCAATTTCAGGCAGCAATGGCCAGCGGCCGATGATGTCGTAGCGGTATGGATCGCCGCCACCGATGGCGAGGCACAACGCGTCGATGGTCCACGCGACGGGCGGTTCGAGCACGATCTTGTCCAGCGTATCGCGCGCGCAATAGCTCAAGGTCATGTGCGGCGTCACGCCGGTGGCGATGCGATCGAATCCAGCGTCGCCAAGGCGGCCACGAACCTCCTGCAACAAGGCGGCAAACGCTTTCGGCACGCCACGCGCGCGCATTGTCCAATGGATCCGGCCTGGCATGTCGCCCGATCCATCGATGCGGTTGAAATGCAGCGTGCACGCGGATGCGGAAACGGCCGAGCCAACCTGCAGCAGCGCAGCGCGTTCTTCCTCGGTCGGCGAAAAAATGCGCTCGGAAAACGACTGATGCCAATTCGCCGGTGCAAACAGGGCGCTTCGCAGATGTTTGTCCACCCCAAGCCGCGCCAGCCGAACGAGCGTGTCATCCACCCATGCTGGCGGAGGCATGGCCAAGAAGAACAAACGCGGCCCCGCAATCCGACTCATGCCGCCGCGTTCGATGCGAGAAAGTCTTGCGCGAAGCGTTGCAGCACGCCGCCGGCCTCATAGATCGAGACTTCCTCGTCGGAGTCGAGCCGGCAGCGCACCGGGACCTCGAAAGTCTCACCGTTGCGCCGATGCACGACGAGGCTGAGCACGCCGCCCGGCGTCGGTTCGCCAACGACGTCGAAGATCTCGGTGCCGTCGATGCCCAGCGTCGCGCGGTTCGTGCCCGGCTTGAACTCGAGCGGCAGCACGCCCATCCCGATCAGGTTGGTGCGGTGGATCCGCTCGAACCCTTCGGCGACGATCGCCTCGACGCCCGCAAGCCGCACGCCCTTCGCCGCCCAGTCGCGCGACGAGCCCTGGCCGTAGTCGGCGCCGGCGATCACGATCAGCGGCTGCTTGCGATCCATGTACGTCTCGATCGCCTCCCACATCCGCATGACCTTGCCCTCCGGCTCGACACGCGCGAGCGAGCCCTTCTTCACCGCGCCGTCGACGACCGCCATCTCGTTGATGAGCGTCGGGTTCGCGAAAGTCGCGCGCTGCGCGGTCAGGTGGTCTCCCCGGTGTGTCGCATACGAGTTGAAGTCTTCTTCCGGCAAGCCCATCTTCGTCAGGTATTCGCCGGCCGCGCTGTTCGCGAGGATCGCGTTCGACGGCGACAGGTGATCGGTCGTGATGTTGTCGCCGAGCACCGCCAGCGGACGCATGCCCTTCAGCGTGCGCTCACCGGCCAGCACACCCTCCCAGTACGGCGGACGACGGATGTATGTGCTCTGCGCCCGCCAGTCGTACAGCGGCGCCGCGCGCTCGCCCGCGCCGGCGGGGCGCGCGAACATCGGTTCGTAGACCCTGCGGAACTGTTCGGGCTTCACGCTAGCCGCGACGATCGCATCGATCTCCTCGTCGGTCGGCCAGATGTCCTTCAGCGTGACCGGCTTGCCGTCCTGGTCGTGACCGAGCACGTCCTTCTCGATGTCGAAGCGGATCGTGCCGGCGATCGCATACGCGACGACGAGCGGCGGCGATGCGAGAAACGCCTGCTTCGCATACGGATGGATGCGGCCATCGAAGTTGCGGTTGCCGGACAGCACGGCTGTCGCGTACAGGTCGCGCTCGACGATCTCCTGTTGAATCTTCGGGTCTAGCGCACCCGACATCCCGTTGCAGGTCGTGCACGCGAACGCGACGATGCCGAAGCCGAGCTTCTCGAGTTCGGGCAGCAGGTTCGCTTCTTCCAGATATAGCCGGACCGCCTTCGAGCCCGGCGCGAGCGAGCTCTTCACCCACGGCTTGCGCACGAGGCCCTTCGCATTCGCGTTGCGCGCGAGCAGGCCAGCCGCGATCACGTTGCGCGGGTTGCTGGTGTTCGTGCAGCTGGTGATCGCCGCGATGATCACCGCGCCGTCGGGCATCTCACCCGCCTTCTCTTCCCACTGGCCGGCGATCCCCCGCGCGGCGAGATCGGACGTCGGCAGCCGCTTGTGTGGGTTCGATGGGCCAGCCATGTTGCGCACGACGCTCGACAGGTCGAACGTCAGCGTGCGCTCGTATTGCGCATTGCTCAGCGTATCGGCCCAGAGGCCGGCCGCCTTCGCGTAGGTCTCGACCAGTTTCACCTGCTCGTCGCTGCGGCCCGTGAGGCGCAGGTAGTCGGTCGTCTGGCCGTCGATGAAGAACATCGCAGCCGTTGCGCCGTATTCGGGCGCCATGTTCGAGATCGTTGCGCGATCGCCGAGCGTGAGGCTCGCCGCACCTTCACCGCGGAATTCCAGGTAAGCGCCGACCACCTTTTCCTTGCGCAGAAATTCGGTGAGCGCCAGCACGATGTCGGTGGCGATGATGCCGGGCTGGCGCCTGCCGCTGAGTTCGACACCGACGATGTCCGGCAGGCGCATCCACGACGCGCGGCCGAGCATCACGTTCTCGGCTTCCAGGCCACCGACGCCGATGGCAATCACACCGAGCGCGTCCACGTGCGGCGTGTGGCTATCGGTGCCCACGCAGGTATCCGGATATGCGACACCATCCTGCACCTGGATCACCGGCGACATCTTCTCCAGGTTGATCTGATGCATGATGCCGTTGCCCGGCGGGATCACGTCGACGTTCTCGAACGCCTTCTTGGTCCACTCGATGAAGTGGAAGCGATCCTCGTTGCGGCGATCCTCGATCGCGCGGTTCTTCGCGAACGCGTCCGGATCGAAGCCGCCGCATTCCACAGCCAGCGAGTGGTCGACGATCAGCTGCACCGGCACCACCGGGTTCACCTTGGCCGGGTCGCCGCCGCGATCGGCGATCGCATCGCGCAGGCCGGCCAGGTCGACCAGGGCCGTCTGGCCGAGGATGTCGTGGCACACAACGCGCGCCGGGAACCACGGAAAATCGCGCTCGCGCCTGCGCTCGATGATCTGCTTGAGCGAATCGGCGAGGATCGTCGGATCGCAACGGCGCACCAAGTTTTCGGCGAGCACGCGCGAGGTATACGGCAGGGTGTCGTAGGCGCCCGGCTGGATCGCCTCCACGGCGGCGCGCGCATCGAAGTAATCCAGCGACGTGCCGGGAAGGGATTGACGGTAGACAGTATTCATAGGAATTCAGGAACCCTGGGGAGAAACGCCCGACTGACGTGTTCACCGTACATTTTAGCGGGTGAAGGCCTCTTCCTTAAGAGCCTGCCCACGATCTCCCCGCAGCCAGCGTTGCTTCGCCGTGGCTGTCAGACGGTAGTACGTGGCGCAGCACCCGCCTGATAGACAGATCAAGCCGCGCGCTGCCGCATGGCAGCCATGGCAACGCACCCGAAGGGTCGGGTCTGTTTGCCTGCATGGCGTCATCGCTCCGTCATGGACAGGCGTCCACTTCTTCGTTCCTCCTTGGCGTGCGCGCAAACAGCTCCCGGCGCAGGCCATGGGGAGATCGTGAGCAGGCTCCAAAGGTCATGGTTTGACGGCCATGCATGACGGCATCGACAATGGATGCGTACTGATCCCAAAAGGGAGTAGTTCCGGACACCGTTTCTTCGGGTGTCCTTGCAGCGGTCGTCATCACGAGCGGAGCACCGCTCCGGTCGCTGCAGCGGCTCTGCCGCGAACGAGACTTTTGCAGTCATGACGGACCGCGCGTGTCCGTCGTCACTGCATTTGTCCTACGCGCAGGAACCGACACATGGCACCCACCAGCTTCCTCTCCGGCCTGATGGCCATCGTCCTGCTCGACCTGGTTCTAGCCGGCGACAACGCCATCGTGATCGCACTGGCCGCACGCAACCTGCCAGGAACGCTGCGGAAGCGTGCGGTGCTCTGGGGTACGGTCGGTGCCGTGGCGGTGCGCATCGTGCTCAGCGCCTTGCTGATCTGGCTGCTGAGACTGCCTGGCTTGATGCTGCTGGGCGGCGTACTGCTGTTGCCGATCGCCTGGAAATTGCTGAAGCAGAACGACGCTGCGCATGAAGTTTCCGCCGCTGACGGTTTCTGGTCGGCGCTGCGTACCATCATCGTCGCCGACGCGCTAATGGGCGTGGACAATGTGCTGGCGATCGCCGGCGCATCGCACGGCAACCTGCCTCTGCTCACGCTGGGCCTGCTGATCAGCGTGCCCCTGGTGGTATGGGGCTCGACCCTGATCCTCAGGCTGATCGAGCGCTTCCCAGTCATCGTCTACCTAGGCGCCGGCACGATCACCTGGACGGCTGTCCGCATGATCGCGCACGACCATCTGCTGCATGAGCTCTTCGATGCGCACCACGGCCTGACGCACGCGCTTGGGTTGCTGGCGGCCGTGTGCCTCTGCGCCATCGGATGGTGGCGGCGACACCGGCGACCGCCGGTCGACTGAGACCGCCATGTCCGACGCACGACAATCGCCCTCCTCGTCCAACGGCCTTAGGCACAGACGGTCATGGCGGGTCGGGTGACTTCGGGTCATACATCAGAATGTCATCGGCACACGCACCGTCACCAGCACGTCGGGCGTGTCGTGGGTGACGCCAGCGGCCAGCGTGAAGTTGACCGTGCGGGTCGGACTCAGTCGATAAGCGCCGCCGATCAGCAACTGCCCCAGCCAGACCTTGGTCGAGCCGGGCACCGTCTGGCCCATCTCCTTGGTGACACCGATGATGCTCTGGTCGTAACCGATGCTGAGCGTGGCCTTGTCGTTCAGGGCGAAACCCATGCCAAGGCTCGCGTCGCCGACATTGCCGACTCTCACAGTGCCCAGGTATTGCCTGCCTAGCACCAGGTCTTCCCACACGCCGTGCCGCTCGAAGTTGTACAGGTAGCTCAGGTTGCCGAAGAACACCACCGGGTCGGAGGGCAGCAGCCAGGTCATGCCGGGCTGTGCGGAATAGAAGCCGGAACCGGTGGGCAGTTGCAGCGGAAGTCCGGTACCGGTGACGTTCTCCACGCAACGCGTCACGCAGTCTGTGGTCACGTCGAACGGATCCGTGCCGGTGCGCGACTTGAAGCGAAACCACCCGATGAAATACGGCTTGTCCGCGCCGCCGTCGTTGAACTGGTAGCGCGCGGTGGCCTCGATATCGCCCAGACCGCTGCCACTCGAACTCAGCACGTTGTTGGTCGCCGTCCCTGTGAAGATCTCACGACTGACGATGTTGCTGCCCGTCCACACGTAAGGCACGCGCAATTCCAGCTCGAGGCGATTGGTGATGCCATAGCGTGCGGTGAGCGTGGTCGTCTGGGTGGTGGTCCGCACGGTACGTACGTCGATGAGACCGATCAGGATGGCTGGAATGACGGTGTAACCGACCAGATCGACCTGGCTGGCGGAGGAATAGCCAAACTGGTAGGAGGGCTCGATGACAAGCTTGCCCTTGGGAGTCAGCACGCCCGGCTGATTGGAGATCGGCGCGACTTCCGGCGGACGGGCGTCCTTCGGCGGCGCCACCCCGACCGGCTGCTGTGCGGCAGCGACCGACTGCATGGCATCAGGCGCCGGCATCGGCTCGGTCGATGCACTGGTGCCAGAGGCACCCAGGTTGCCGCCACGCTGCTGCTCCAGCTCCTGCACGCCTACTGCATGACGCAAGGCTCGGTAATCGGACTGCTGCTGCGCGAGCTCCTTGCGCATCGCCCCCAGTTGCACCAACTGCGCATCGATCTGCTGGCGCAGCGCATTGATGCGTTCGTCCTGCTCCTGCAACTGCTTGCGTATCGCCGCGGAAGATGCCGATGCGTCGCCGGATGCCGGAGCGGCTGGTGCCGGCGCCTCTTGCGCCCCAGCCCAGCCGCCGAGGAAAAGGAATCCGGCACAACCCGCCGAACACACCCACCGCGACCTTTTGCGATCCATGTCAGCTCCTTGCGAAACCGAGATGTAGGAGATTGGCGCCCACCGCAGGAGTTGGCATCTGAGCGGGCGCTCAATGCCCGAGCGACAGCATCTGTGCCGACTGCAGGGTGCTCTGCAGATTCATGTTGCGCAGGATCTGCAAGGTATTCAGCGAAATGTTGAGCGTGGTGAGCGTGCGGATGGACTGGTTGTTCAACGAATTCTGGATGACCGTCGCCAGGCCGCCGTTCAATCCAGGCAGGGAGACTGTCGCCACGCCATTCGATGCGCCCGCGTTCGTTGACGATATGCTGGCCAGCGGCACCGAAGACGCCTGCGTCACCGAAACCGGAGTGTTCGTGTTACCCGATGCACCTTGAGCCGGGGTGGTGGCACCCGATGCACCTTGAACCGAGGTGGTCGCAACAGCCCCCTGTCCCGTTGCAACAGCACCCTGTCCCGTCGAAGCCGGCGAGCTGCCTGATGCACCCTGGCCCAGCATCGTCGCGACATCGTCGCGCACCGCCGCGGACGAATCGGCACTGTTGCCCGGCCCGTTCTGGACCACCAAATTGAGGTTGCTGAGCGCGGTTGCCAAGGCCACTGCCTGCTGCTGGGTGATCTGGGCGATGTCCGGGATATTGATGTCGGTGGAGGTCACCAGCTTGCCGTTGATGTAGGTGACCTGTTCGATACCGAGTGACGCCTGCAGGTCGTTGCCTAGATCGAAACCACCGCGTACCGAGTCGAGCCCCGCGTCGTCCACCGGCGCGCCGAAGTCGGAGCCGCCCTCCCGCCGGTCGGCAGGTGCCACGCTCTGGCTCGCATTCGCGTCGGCCGGAAGCGACGCCCTGGCATCCGGATCCGCGATCGCCGTCCCTGTCATCGCATGCACGATCCCTGTGCCACCGAACAGGCACAGCGGCAATGTGATGCGTATTGCGCGCAAGAGCTTTTTCATTTCGATCACCTCAATACTGGCCAGGCCCGAACTTGGGCATGGTGAGGTAGTACAGCGGGCGTCGATCGACGCCTGCCGTCAGCGGCGCGTACGGTGCGGCCTTCCAATCGTCGACCGTGTTGAACTGGGCGAAATCGCGCCGGTTGTAGATGACGAACAGCAATTTGTTCTTCCACAGCTGGTCGAAGCGATCGCGTGGAATCGTGCGCGTGCCCAAGGCGGGATCGCCGATCAGCACGCGTCCGTAGGCCAGCCCCTTGATCACCACGAAGTGGTGGTACTTCTTCTCTTCGATCAGCACGATTGCCGGGAGGTGCTCCTCCTGCAGCTTTTCCAGCGACGCGTGGAAGCCGTCGGCCTGGAAACCGTTGGCTGCCAGAAAACGCTTGATGTCCAGCAGCGAGAACCCTTCCTTGTTGATCTTGGCGCGGTCGCCATGTACGTACATCTGCTCGAAGGCGGTCTGCTCACTGACCGGATAGCCGTACTGATAGGTCAGCAAGGTCGCCACGGCCGCGGAGCCGCAGCTGAAATCGTATTTCTGCCGGATGGTGTTCCTGAATTTGGCTTCCTTCAGCGTGGTCAGATGCAGCACAACGGCCTGTTGCGGACCGTTGTTGATCAGTGCCGATGCGGCCTGCAGGCTGACGGGATTCGCCACGGCAGCCAGGATCGCCAGCACTGGCAGCCACCTCTTCATGGCTTGAACTGCACGTTGACGATGACGCCGTTCTGGATCAGCACGTTGTTGCCAGTGTTCTGGATGACCGTCGGCAAACCCGTTGCGCCGCTGAACGAATTGGCGCTGATCACATTCGATCCGGTGTTCACCTTCGTCGCGCTGTTGTTCGACACCGTGCCGCTGAGGTTCTGGTTGTTGCGAACGCTGGTACCGCCGCTGTAGCGATCCAGCGTCTCGGCACTCACTGCCTGCCCCAATCCGCCGACATAGACGGGAGGCGACGTCGCGGCTGTTTGCGGTTGCTGGCCGGCGTGATTCGGCGCGGTCGCAGCCACCGTCCACGCGGGCGTTCCCGCAAGCCCCAGCAGCAACGCTCCAAGCGAAGCTCTCATCAAAGGCATGACACCGCTCCTCAAGCGCTCTGCGCGTCGAAAACGACGCAAGTGCCGATCGCCCACGGCGATCGGCCAACACCAGCGACACGATGGAGCGATGCGCGCCCCATCGTGTCGGGTGATCGTCGCTCAGTGACCTACGCTCAGGTTGGCCTGGACAGTCACGCCTTGCTGGATCAACGACGCCGCACCGCTGTTCTGGGCGATCGTCGTGATTCCCGCCGCGCCCTCTGCGGCGTTGTTCATGCTGTTGGCCATGTCGAAGGAGCCAGCATCCGCGGCAGCCGTACCGCCATTGCCACCATTGCCGGCCGCACCGCCACTGCCGTTGCCGCCCGTGCTCATGCCACCGGCGCCACCGGCGCCACCGTGGCCGCCAGCACTCGCGGCGTAGCCGCTGGAGCCGCCCATCGACGAGCTGTCGCCGCTGGTCGAAGTCGCCGCGCCGGCCTTGTTGCTGCCGCCATCCGCACTACCGGCACCGCCTTTGGCACCGTCTGTCCCGGCGTGATTGTCGGCATTGGCCGTGGCATTGCCGCCAGCGCCCCAGCCGTTGGCGCCGAACGCACCACTACCGGCTGCGGAATCGCCGCTGCTCGAGCCTGAGCCGCCTGCGAAGCCGCTGTGCGCGGAGGAATTCCCACCGTCGCCGCCCGATCCGCCGTTGGCATTGCCGCCACGACCGCCACTGCCGCTGCCACCATTGCCGCCACGTGCACCATTCGCGTTGCCGAGGTTATCGGCGCTGTTGCCGATACCGAATACCTTGACGTTGCTCACGGCTCCTTCAAGATCGGTGTTGGCAACCGCGATGCTCTTGTTGAATGCATCGCTGACCGAAGCGCTGGCCATTCCACCGTTGTCCGCCGCCGCCGTTCCGAAACCGGAACTTTGGACATCGCTCAGGCTCAGGTTCTTGGTGACGGTCTTGGTGTTGGTGCTCGAGTTGGTGTTGGTATTGCCCGAATGATTGACCGAGCTGTTGTTGTGCTCGTTCGACGAGTTGTTGTTGTGCTGGTTGGAATTGTTGTTAGCCATGGCCGGGAGGGCTAGTCCCAAGCCAAGCGCCAGTGCCGTGAAAAGAAGTGTCTTGCGCATATGGATTTCTCCCGGAATGCCGAATTGACCCCCTGCTTTTTTGCATTGCTTGTTCAGCAAGCTTTCATGACTGGCAAACTGCATGCCAGCCGCCAGGCACCCAGCAGTCCGAAAACAAAGCCCTATCAATCAATCAATTGGAGAAAGGCTTTACGCCTCGCCCCCGCATAATGGGTGCGTAAAGGATTCCGGGTGATGCATTTCTGATACACCTTTCTCGGCCGCCCCCGATTCGAGTCGGCCATCACAGGCTAATTGCAATTAAATATCAATTAGTTACACGAAAATCGATCAATCATTCAAGACTGTATCGTTGCTGTTACAACCACCACGGCTGCGAAACACCCGCTAAAGGCCGGCTTTCGCATCTCCCAAAGGAAAGGGGCCTTGCGGCCCCTTTCCTTATTATTTGCGTTGGTCTACCGGCGCATCAGCGCTTGTCGATTGGCGTGTAGGCCAGGTCTTCCGGGCCGGTGTAATTGGCGCTGGGGCGGATGATCTTGCCGTCCTCGCGTTGCTCGATCACGTGTGCACTCCAGCCGGAGGTGCGTGCGATCACGAACAACGGCGTGAACATCGCCGTGGGCACGCCCATCATGTGGTAGGCGCTGGCCGAGTACCAGTCGAGGTTGGGGAACATCTTCTTGATTTCCCACATCACCTTCTCGATGCGCTCGGACACGTCGAACAAGGTCGGATTGCCGCCTTCGGTGCAGAGCTTGCGCGAGATTTCCTTGATGATCACGTTGCGTGGATCGGACACCGTATACACCGGATGGCCGAAGCCGATCACGATTTCCTTGCGCTCGACGCGGGCGCGGATGTCGGCCTCCGCATCGCTGGCGTTGCGATAGCGCGCGATGATCTCCATCGCCACTTCGTTGGCGCCGCCGTGCTTGGGGCCGCGCAGCGCGCCGATGGCGCCGGTGATGGCGGAATACATGTCCGAACCGGTACCTGCGATCACGCGGGCGGTGAAGGTGCTGGCGTTGAATTCATGCTCCGCGTAAAGCACCAGCGACTTGTCCAGCGCGTTCGCATGCAGTTCGCTGGGCGCCTTGCCGTGCAGCACGTGCAGGAAGTGCGCGGCGATCGTCTCGTCGTCGGTCTGGGTCTCTACCCGCTTGCCGTTGTGGCTGAAGTGGTACCAGTACAGCAGCATGGAGCCGAAGCTGGCCATCAGGCGATCGGCGATGTCGCGCGCGCCGGTGACGTTGTGGTCGTCCTTCTCGGGCAGCACCGTGCCCAGTGCCGAGCAGCCGGTGCGCATCACGTCCATCGGATGGGTGGCGGCGGGCAACAGTTCCAGTGCGGCCTTCACCGGCGCCGGCAGGCCGCGCAGGCGCTTGAGCTTGGCCCTGTAGTTCTGCAGCTCCGTCCAGTTCGGCAGCACGCCGTGCACCAGCAGATAGGCCACTTCCTCGAAGCAGCCCTTGGTGGCCAGGTCGTGGATGTCGTAGCCGCGGTAGTGCAGGTCGTTGCCGCTGCGGCCCACCGTGCACAGCGCGGTATTGCCGGCGGCCACGCCGGACAGCGCCACGGACTTCTTGGCCTTGGGAAGGACTTGCTCGCTCATCGGGTGTCTCCTGTGATGCAGGGAAATTCGAACGGTGAAACGAAATTTCTGTAGAAGCGCACCCTGTGCGCGATTGCCTCACGCTTCGATCAAGGCAAAAGACAGTCGCGCACAGGGTGCGCTCCTACATGGTTGGCGTCAGCCCTTCTGGGCGAACAGCGCGTCGAGCTTGTCTTCGTAGGTGTGGTAGCCCAGGAAGTCGTACAACTCCTCGCGCGTCTGCAAGGTGTCGATGATGTTCTTCTGGGTGCCCTCGCGGCGCACCGTCTCGTAGAAATTCAGCGCGGCCTTGTTCATGGCGCGGTAGGCGCCGCAGCAGTACAGCGCGATGTCCACGTTGGCATCTTTGAGTTCCGCGGTGGTGAAGAACGGCGTGGAGCCGAACTCGGTAAGGTTGGCGAGGATGGGCACCTTTACCGCGGCCTTGAACTTCCGGTAATCGTCCAGCGTCTTCATCGCTTCGGGAAAGATCATGTCGGCGCCAGCCTCGACGTAGGCGCAGGCGCGGTCGATGGCGGCATCGATGCCCTCCACTGCCGCGGCGTCCGTACGTGCCATCAGCACGAAACCCGCATCGGTCTTCGCATCCACCGCAGCCTTCACGCGATCGACCATCTCGCCCTTCGATACCACTTCCTTGCCGGGACGATGGCCACAACGCTTCTGGCCAACCTGATCCTCCATATGCACTGCGGCCACGCCGATGCGCTCGAAGTTGCGGACGGTGCGCGCGATGTTGAAGGCGCCCCCCCAGCCGGTGTCGATGTCCACCAGCAACGGCAATCCGGTGGCGTCCACGATGCGGCGCGCGTCGGTAAGCACGTCTTCCATGGTGGAGATGCCGAGGTCGGGCATGCCCAGCGAGTTGGCGGCCACGCCGCCACCGGAGAGGTACAACGCCTTGTAGCCGACACGCTTGGCCATCAGGCCGGCATAGGCGGTGATGGCGCCCATGACCTGCAGCGGGGAGTCGGCGGCGAGCGCGGCGCGGAAGCGGGCGCCTGCGGTGGCTGATTGAGTCATATGGCCTCCGTCAAAACGCTCATTTTAGCCCACGCCTCCCCTGCAGCTCTTGCTGCAGCACAGCGATCCGCCTGCCAGCCATAGTCACGAACGATGATGTCCATGCCAACAATCAATTGGACGAATCGTATCAGCAGCCTAGAATGGATCCCATCGACTCACTCAACCACCCGCAACGGAGACCACGAAATGTCTTTGATCAATACCGAAGTGAAGCCGTTCAAGGCGCAGGCGCTCAAGGCCGGCAAGTTCATCGAAGTGAGCGACGCGAGCCTCAAGGGCAAGTGGTCCGTGGTGTTCTTCTACCCTGCCGACTTCACCTTTGTCTGCCCGACCGAGCTGGAAGATCTCGCCGACAACTACGCCGAGTTCCAGAAGCTGGGCGTGGAGATCTACAGCGTCTCGACCGATACGCACTTCTCGCACAAGGCATGGCACGACACCTCCGACGCCGTGAAGAAGATCGGTTACACCATGGTTGGCGATCCCACCCACGTGATCAGCCGCAACTTCGAGGTGCTGATCGAGGAAGCCGGCCTGGCTGATCGCGGCACCTTCGTGGTCGATCCGGACGGCAAGATCCAGATCGTAGAGATCACCGCCGGCGGCATCGGCCGCGACGCCAAGGAACTGCTGCGCAAGGTGAAGGCTGCGCAGTACGTCGCCAGCCACCCGGGCGAGGTATGCCCGGCCAAGTGGAAGGAAGGCGAAAAGACCCTGGCCCCCTCGTTGGACCTGGTCGGCAAGATCTGATCGCGATACCGCCACACGCCGTACCGGAACCGGGCGCAGGCCGCCCGGTTCCACCCTCCCCAGGATGCTTGTGCCAGCGGCTTGCGCCCGGCATCGCTCCCCGCCTGCCGTCCCCTCCCCGCTGACGCAGGCCGCTTTCACAAGCGTTCCTTTCCGATTCGATTTCCCGCATCCACGCAGGAGTGTTCGCCATGCTCGACGAAGCCATCAAGGCCCAGCTGAAGGGCTACCTGGAGAGGCTCACCCACCCGATCGAACTGGTCGCGGCGCTGGACGAAGGCGCGAAGTCGCGCGAGCTGGACGAGCTGCTGGCGGAGATCGCCGCGATGAGCGACAAGATCGCCCTGCGTCGCGACGACAGCGAGCCGCGCAAGCCCTCGTTCGCAATCAATCGCCTGGGTACCGACATCGGCGTGCGCTTCGCCGGCATCCCGTTGGGCCACGAATTCACCTCGCTGGTGCTGGCACTTCTGCAGGTGGGTGGTCATCCGTCCAAGGCCGCCGAGGAAACCATCGCGCAGGTGCAGAATCTGGAAGGCGAGTTCCGCTTCGAAACCTACTTCTCGCTCTCCTGCCAGAACTGTCCCGACGTCGTGCAGGCGCTCAACCTGATGAGCGTGCTGAATCCCAACATCAAGCACGTCGCCATCGACGGTGCGCTGTACCAGGACGAAGTGGATCGTCGTCAGATCATGTCGGTGCCCACCGTGTATTTGAACGGCGAAGTGTTCGACCAGGGCCGCATGAGCCTGGAACAGATCGTGGCCAGGCTGGATACCGGCGCCGCCGCGCGCGCTGCCGAAACGATCAAGACCAAGGATGCCTTCGACGTACTGGTGGTCGGCGGCGGCCCGGCCGGCGCAGCGGCGGCGATCTATGCCGCGCGCAAGGGCATACGCACCGGCATCGCCGCCGAGCGTTTCGGCGGCCAGGTGCTGGACACCATGGCCATCGAGAACTTCATCTCGGTCGACTACACCGAAGGCCCCAAACTGGGCGCCGCCCTCGAACAGCACGTCCGCAACTACGACGTCGACATCATGAATCTGCAGCGCGCGAGCAGGCTCGTGCCGGCCAACGAATCGGCCAGTGGCCTGATCGAGATCGCTCTGGAAAACGGCGCCAGCTTGAAGGCGAAATCGGTGGTGCTCTCCACCGGCGCGCGCTGGCGGCAGATGGGCGTGCCCGGCGAGAACGAATACCGCAACAAGGGCGTGGCCTACTGCCCGCACTGCGACGGCCCGCTGTTCAAGGGCAAGCGCGTGGCGGTGATCGGCGGCGGCAACTCCGGCGTGGAGGCAGCCATCGACCTGGCCGGCATCGTGGCCCACGTCACCCTGGTCGAGTTCGACGGCAAGCTGCGCGCCGACGAGGTGTTGCAGCGCAAGTTGCGCAGCCTGCCGAACGTGGACGTGATCGTCAGCGCGCAAAGCACCGAAGTGCTGGGCGACGGTCAGAGAGTCAGCGGTCTGGTCTACAAGGACCGCAGCGACGGCAGCATGCACAGCCTTTCGCTGGAAGGCATCTTCGTGCAGATTGGCCTGCTGCCGAACACGGAATGGCTGAAGGACACGCTGGAACTCAGCCCTCGCGGCGAGATCGTGATCGACGCGCGCGGCCAGACCTCGCTGCCCGGCGTGTTCGCCGCCGGCGACGCCACCACGGTGCCGTACAAGCAGATCGTGATCGCGATGGGGACGGGCTCCACCGCCGCGCTGGGTGCATTCGACCACCTGATCCGCTCGTCGGCACCGGCGGCTGAGACTGCTGCAGCCTGACGGCTCTTGATTGAGCCCCTCTCCCTACGGGAGATGAGTTGGGGTGCGGGTTTGGGCAGAGCAAAGCGTTGTGCTCCGCCCGCCCCCTCACCCGCCTAGATTCGCGCCATCCTTGACGCCCTCCCCTGCGGGGCCAGCGTCGACGTTGCGCAGGCGCTTCAGCGCCTGCAGGTCGGCACCCTCTCCCGAAGGGAGAGGGATTCCCTCATGTACACCAACGATTATCTGAACGGTACCGCCTCAACTTCCCTGGTCCGGCCCGCGCTCCAGCGCCTTGCGGATTTCCTCCAGTGCCGCCGGATCGTCCAGCGTGGAGAGATCGCCCGGGTCGCGCTGTTCGGCCAGTGCCTGCAGCGAACGCCGCAACAGTTTGCCTGAGCGCGTCTTGGGCAGCGCATTGACCACGTACACCCGCGCCGGCTTCGCCACGCTGCCGAGCTGGTCCACCACGCGCTGCTGCATGCCGCGCGCCACTTCGGCGACGCTCGCACCTGTCTCCTGCTTCAACGTGGCGAACACTACCGGCACCTGGCCTTTCAATTCGTCGCGTACGCCGATCACCGCCGTCTCGGCCACGGCGGGGTGGCCAGCGACGGACTCCTCGATCTCGCGCGTACCCAGCCGGTGTCCCGCCACGTTGATCACGTCATCGGTGCGACCGAGGATGAAGGTGTAGCCGTCCGCATCACGGATCGCCCAATCCAGCGAGCTGTACAGCAACTCGCGGAAATGGCTGAAGTAGCTGTGCACATAGCGATCGTCGTCACGCCAGACGGTGCTGAGGCAGCCCGGTGGCAGCGGCGGTTCGAGCACCAATACGCCCTTGCTGCCTGCCGGTACTTCCCTGCCGCTGTTCTCATCGACCACCTTCATGCGGTATCCGGGCGCAGGCAGGCCGGGCGAACCCGGCTTCGTGGGCTTTAGGTCCAGGCCCGGCATCAGGGTGATCGCCGGCCAGCCGGTTTCGGTCTGCCAGTAGTTGTCGATCACCGGCACACCAAGTTCGGCGTTGATCCATTGCGAGGTGGGTTCGTCCAGCGGCTCGCCGGCGAGGAACAGCCACTTCAGCGTCGACAGATCGTGCGATTGCAGCCAGCCCGCATCCTGTTTCTTCAGCACCCGGATCGCGGTGGGCGAGGAGAACATGCTGCGCACGCCATATTTTTCGCACAGCCCCCACCACACGCCAGGGTCGGGCCGGGTAGGCAGGCCTTCATAGAGCAGCGACGTGGCGCCGCCGATCAGCGGGCCGTAGACGTTGTAGGAATGCCCCACCGCCCAACCCACATCGGAGGTCGAGAACATCACCTGCCCCGGCGCGATGTCGAAAATGCAGCGGATCGACATCGCCATCGCCACCGCATAGCCACCTGTATCGCGCTGCACACCCTTGGGCTTGCCGGTAGTGCCCGAGGTGTAGAGCAGGTAGCTCGGCTCGTTCGATTCCAGCCATGCCACCGGCACCTCTGCACCCTCGTGCCGCACACGCAGTTCGGCGTAATCCACATCGCGACCTGGCGTCAGGTTCATCTGTGTATCGAGCCCACGATCTACCACCAGCACGCTGGGCGGTGGCGCCGAGGCCTCGTTCAGCGCGGCGTCCACCAGCGGCTTGTAGGGAATCATCTTGCCCGCGCGCATGCCGGCATCGGCGCAGACCAGCAGCTTCGGCTGCGCATCGTCGATGCGCAATGCGAGGTTGTGCGCCGCGAAGCCACCAAATACCACCGAATGGATCGCGCCGATGCGTGCGCAGGCCAGCATCGCGAATACCGCCTCGGCGATGTTCGGCAGATAGATCACCACGCGGTCGCCACGCCGCACATTCAGCGCTTGCAGTGTCGCTGCAAAAACATTCACCTCGCGATGCAGCTCGCGATAGCTGTACTCGTGCGTGATGCCTGTCTCGCCGGATACGGCTACCAGCGCCAGTTGGTCGGCGCGCTCGGCAAGATGCCGGTCCACCGCGTTGTAGCAGAGGTTGGTGGTGCCGCCCACGAACCAGCGGCGGAACGGCGGGTTGGAATGATCAAGGATCCGCTGCGGCGGAACCTCCCAGTGGATGCGCCGCGCCTGCTCGGCCCAGAACAATTCCGGTTGCTCGACCGATTGCCGGTAGAACGACTCGTAATTCATGTCCCCTCCCAAGCCTGCTTCACTCAAGCCTAGACCGGCAAGGTCACTACGACATCGCGACCATGGTCGCAGGTGTCCCGGCGCTGGCATCGTCGAACCATTGACGCAGACGCCATAGCCTCGTCCAATGACGCTCTATTAACTCACGTCAGCAATGCGCGCATACGAAAGACCAACGCGCTGCACGTCACAGACAAAACCGTCTGCTATAGATAAATGCACGTCGGCTTCGGAGAAATGCCCCGTAGCCGACCGAACGCATGCATCACCTCTTCATAGGTGCTCATCGACTTGCCACGGCCAGGGCAAATACTGCTACGCATGAACTGGACACGCTCCCCGGATCTCACACCATCGACGAGTATTTCCGCACCGTCAGCGACGTCGTCATGGATGACACGCAGCCGATGCCAGAAGCCGATAACGGCAAGTTCCTGGCGGAATGCATCTACCTGAATTCGGGTGACATGAATGTGCTGGTCCAAGGCAACACCACCACACGACAGCTCTGGACTACACGGACTGACGCGGTAATGGACATCGCCGGAGCCGTCCGGCAGGACATCCGGCGTGGTCAATTCACTCTTTTGAAGATTCGGTAGCAGGAACATCCTGTAATGCTCCCCTCTGCCATCCGACGCCAGGACTTCGGGTTGCTGCATCTGACGATGCAACTCAGGGCCAAGAAACATGCGGATGGGATCGAAACTGCGTGGCGCTTCGTCTGCCACCGCCAATCCAAGCCCCATGAGCAAAAAGAAAGCTGCTCCCCTTGAGGGGAGCAGCTTGGTAAACACGCACATCGCGGTCCCGATGTGCGTAGGTCACTCACTTCTTCGCGAACAGATGTTCCACGCCCGCGCGCTCCTCGCGCAGTTCCTTGTTGGTGGCGTCGATGCGCGCCTGCGAGAACGCGTTGATCGCCAGCCCCTGCACGATGGCGTACTTGCCGTCCTTCACCGTTACCGGGTAGCCGAAGATCACGCCGGGCTCGATGCCGTAGGAGCCGTCGGACGGGATGCCCATCGACACCCAGTCGCCCTCGGCCGTGCCCAGCGCCCAGGTGCGCATGTGGTCGATCGCGGCGGAGGCGGCGGAAGCCGCCGACGAGGCACCGCGCGCCTTGATGATGGCCGCGCCGCGCTGCTGCACGGTGGGGATGAAGTCGCTTTCGTACCAGGCCTGGTCGACCAGCGACAGCGCCGGCTTGCCGTCCACGGTGGCGTGGTGCAGGTCCGGGTACTGGGTGGAGCTGTGGTTGCCCCAGATCGTCATCTTCTTGACGTCGGTGTTGTGCTTGCCGGTCTTCTCGGCCAGCTGGCTCATGGCGCGGTTGTGGTCCAGGCGCACCATCGCGGTGAAGCACTTCGGATCCAGGCTCGGGGCGTTCTGCTGGGCGATCAGCGCATTGGTGTTGGCCGGATTGCCCACCACCAGCACCTTCACGTCGCGCTTGGCGTGATCGTTCAGCGCCTTGCCCTGCGGAGCGAAGATCGCGCCGTTGGCTTCCAGCAGGTCCTTGCGCTCCATGCCCGGGCCGCGCGGACGGGCGCCGACCAGCAGCGCGTAGTCGACGTCCTTGAAGGCCACGTTGACGTCATCGGTGGCGACGACGCCGGCCAGGGTCGGGAACGCGCAGTCGTTGAGTTCCATCACCACGCCCTGCAATGCGGGCAGCGCCGGGGTGATTTCCAGCAGGTGCAGGATCACCGGCTGGTCGGGGCCCAGCATGTCGCCGGCGGCAATACGGAACAGCAAGGCGTAGCCGATCTGGCCAGCGGCGCCGGTAACGGCAACTCGAACGGGGGCTTTCATGGACGATGACTCCTCAGGTGGGACTTGCAGTACATCTTTCGCGGAAGCGCCCCATGCGCGGTAGCTCACGGCTGGTCGCGCAAATGGCGCGCTTCCACAGGGTTTGGTCAGGCGAGTTCGGCGAAGAACTCCTGGATGCGTTCGATGCCGGGTTGCAGCTGCTCGAACGGACAGGTGTAGGAAATGCGCAGCGCGCGCGGTTCGCCGAAGGCCGAACCCGGCACGCAGGCCACGCCCTTGGCGTCCAGCAGCGCGGCGCAGAATTCCACGTCGTTGGTGATCTTCGTGCCGGAATGGCTCTTGCCGAATGCCACGGAAATATCCGGGAACGCGTAGAACGCGCCCTGCGGTCGCGGGCAGCTGACGCCCGGGATCGCGTTGAGCCCGTCCATCACGATGTCGCGCCGCCTGGCGAACTCGACGCACTTCTCGTGCGGGATATCCTGCGGACCGCTGAGCGCGGCCACGGCGGCGGCGGTGATCACTTCCGGCACGCTGGTGATGTGGTTGGAATTGAGCGTGGTGATGGCCTTGGCCACGCTTTCGGGGCCGGCGATCAGGCCCACGCGCCAGCCCGGCATGCCATAGGTCTTGGAAACGGAATCGACAAAGACCAGGCGGTCCTTCAGCTCCGGCTTCGCGAACACGAAGTTGTGGTAGCCGATGCCGTCGAACACCATCGTGTTGTAGATGTCGTCCGTGATGATCCACGTATCGGGATGCTTCGCCAGCACGTCGGCCAGCGCGGCGATTTCCTCGCGCGTATAGACCATGCCCGTGGGGTTGGACGGGTTGTTGAACAGGAACACCTTGGGCTTGCGCGCCAGCGCGGCGTCAAGCTGCGACGGCGTGAGCTTGTAGTTCTGCGCCGGGCCGCAATGCAGCACGTTGACCTTCGCGCCCACGATGTCGGCGATGTCGTGGTAGGTGGTCCAGTACGGCGCGGCGAAGGCGATTTCGTCGCCCTCGTCCAGCATCGCCTCGGCCAGGTTGTACAGCACCTGCTTGGCGCCGATGCCCACCGAAAGGTTGGCATGACTGTATCCGCTGAAACCCAGGGCTTCGATGTGCCTGAGGAAGGCATCCAGCAGCGCATCCGCGCCGCGGTTGCTGCCGTACTGGCCGCTGTCGTGCTTGAGCGCCTCGCGCGCGGCGGCATACACGTGTTCGCCGGGCAGGAAGTTCGGCACGCCGATGGAGAAGCTGATGATGTCGCGGCCGGCGGCCTTGAGCTGCTTCGCCTTGGTGGCGATGACCATGATCGCGCTGGGTTTGGCGCGGCCGACACGCTTGGCAAGCTGGGGCATGGCTTCCTCTGGATCGTGGGGAGGGGATCGTCGGATTTCGATGCAGCGAACCCTGCGATTTTAGCATGCGGCGCCGCATCAATCGCTTGCGGCAGGAATTCGTCCTATCGCCCTCGTCTGATCCTGCTGGCATGATGCCGGCGCCGCCAGACCAACCGGCGGTGGACAGCATCCGGCCTTTCCACTCGAAGATTCAGACTGCCTGAGGGGTAATGCGCATGTTCCATATCATATGGTCCATCATCGTCGGCTTCATCGTTGGCGTGATCGCACGCTGGATCGTGCCCGGTGCCGAGCACTACGGGTTCATCATGACCACCGTGGTGGGCATCGTGGGCTCGCTCATCGGCGGCTTCATTGCCACGCTGTTCAGCAAGCCGGAGCCTGGCTCGAAGTTCCACACCGCCGGGTTCCTCATGTCGATCGTCGGCGCGTGCATCCTGGTCTACCTGCTGCGCTTCGTCAGCGTCTGAGCACGCCACAAAGGAAAAGCGCGGCAGGCTGCCCTGCCGCGCTTTTTCATTTCCATCCTTTTATGAGGAGTGCGGCCATGGATGGCCGCCCGTGTGATCCACGCAATCAGGGATGATCGCAAAAGCAACATCGCCACGGATGGCCGCCCGTGTGATCCATGCGATCAGGGACGATCGCAAAGATCACCCACCGTGTGCCGCGAGCAGCCGCTCGGCCAGGCCGCCCAGCGCTGAGAGATCGAAGCCGCCGCCTGCCGGGGCCTGGCCGTCGGGAGTGACGTGGTCCACCGCATGCGGCAACACCTGCGCCAGCTGGCCGATCAACTGGCCCGGGTCCACGCCCAGCTTGCCGGCCGCGTCCTGCACCACCGAGCCCAGGCCACCGTTCTGCAGCGCCTGCCCCAGCTGCTCGGCCGACACCGGCTGGTTCGCGCCGTTGCCGATCCACGACTGCACTGCTTCGCCAAGACCATGCTGCTGCAAGGTGTTGGCCAGACCCTGCACGCCACCGGCCTGCTGGATCAACTGGCCGGCCACGTTGACCAGCGACGATGCACCGCCTGCCTCACCCTGACCACCGCCAAGCAAGCTGCTCAAATTGTCGAGTAGGGACACCGCTGATCTCCTTTCGTTGAGGTTTGATGAGGAGCCGGACAAAGACGCCGTGCCGGCGTGGAGCAAGAACGCGGGCACCCGGCGGGGGCCCGCGCGTGGGGATCAGCCGCGCGCGTCCAGCGTCTCGTTCCATTCCTGCACACGGTCGGCCTTGGCAGCGAGCAGCGTGTCCACGTCGCCTTCCACCGTGACCTTTTCGATGGTGTCGTTCTGGCGGATCGCATCGACCACCTGCTGGTCGTTCGCATCCACCACTTCACCGAATACGCTGTGCTTGCCGTCGAGCCACGGCGTGGGGCCATGGGTGATGAAGAACTGGCTGCCATTGGTGCGCGGGCCGGCGTTGGCCATGGACAGCACTCCCGGCTTGTCGTGGCGCAGCGAGGGGTGGAACTCATCCTCGAAACGGTAGCCCGGGCCGCCGCGGCCGCTGCCCTCCGGGCAACCGCCCTGGACCATGAAGTCGGCGATCACGCGGTGGAACGACAGGCCGTCGTAGTAGCCGCGCTTTGCCAGGTTCACGAAGTTCGCCACGGTCAGCGGCGCCTTGTCGTCGTGCAGGTTCAGGCGGATCGGGCCGCGGTTGGTGTGCAGGGTGACTTGGATGGCCATGGCGTTCCTCGGCTGGGTTTCGGAATCGATGTGCCGCCGCGCGGCACGTGGGTCGCGAAGAATAGCGCAGGTCGGAAGCGCGAGCGGAATGCGGCCCAAGCGCGTATAATCCGCCAGTTCCCCTTACCGAAACCTGCGTGACGACCCCGCGTCGCCCGAGCCCCGCCCATGTCCATCGAAAACCTGCGCAACATCGCCATCGTCGCCCACGTCGACCATGGCAAGACCACTCTCGTCGACCAGCTGCTCAAGCAGTCCGGCACGCTCAACGAGCGCACCGTGCTGGCCGAACGCGTGATGGACAGCAACGACCAGGAAAAGGAGCGCGGTATCACCATCCTGGCGAAGAACACCGCCATCACCTGGGAAAACAAGAAGACCGGCACCAAGAACCGCATCAACATCGTCGACACCCCCGGACACGCCGACTTCGGCGGCGAGGTGGAGCGCGTGCTGTCGATGGTGGACACGGTGCTGATCCTGGTCGATGCGATGGACGGCCCGATGCCGCAGACGCGCTTCGTGACGCAGAAGGCGTTCGCGATGGGCTTCAGGCCGATCGTCGTCGTCAACAAGGTCGACCGTCCTGGCGCCCGTCCGGAGTGGGTGGTCGAACAGGTGTGGGATCTGTTCGAGAAGCTCGGCGCCAACGACGAGCAGATGGAATTCCCGATCGTCTACGCGTCGGCGCTGAACGGTTACGCCTCACTGGACGAGAACGCCCGCGAAGGCGACATGACCCCGCTGTACGAAGCGATCATGCAGCACGCGCCCAAGCCGGACGTCGATCCGGAAGGTCCGTTCCAGATGCGCATCAGCCAGCTGGACCACAACAACTTCGTCGGCGTCATCGGCATCGGCCGCATCCAGCGCGGCACCCTGAAGAAGGGCATGCCGGTCGCCGTGATCGATCGCCATGGCAAGAAGCGCCAGGGCAAGATCGGCCAGGTGCTGGGTTTCCTTGGTCTCGAGCGCATCGAGCAGGATTCCGCCGAAGCCGGCGACATCGTTGCCATCTCGGGCATCCCCGAGCTGACCATTTCCGACACCGTCACCTCGCTGGACGTGCCCGAAGCGCTGCCGGCGCTGAGCGTCGACGAGCCGATGATCAGCATGACCTTCCAGGTCAACAACTCGCCGTTCGTCGGCAACAAGGATCTGTCGGGCGGCAAGTTCCTCACCAGCCGCCAGCTGCGTGAGCGCCTGGATCGCGAGAAGGTCCACAACGTGGCATTGCGCGTGGAAGACGGTTCCGACGCCGACAAGTTCCTGGTCTCGGGCCGTGGCGAGCTGCATCTCTCGGTGCTGATTGAAAACATGCGCCGCGAAGGCTACGAGCTGGCCGTGTCGCGTCCGGAAGTGATCATCAAGGAGATCGACGGCCAGAAGATGGAGCCGATCGAGCAGTTGGTGGTCGACATCGAAGAGCAGCACCAGGGTGGCGTGATGGAGCGCCTGGGCATCCGCAAGGGCGACCTGAAGAACATGGTGTCGGACGGCAAGGGCCGCGTGCGCCTTGAGTACCTGATCCCGGCGCGCGGCCTGATCGGCTTCCAGAACCAGTTCAAGACCCTCACCCAGGGCTCCGGCCTGCTGTTCCACGTGTTCGACCATTACGGCCCGTACACGCCGGTCGCGATCGCCAAGCGCCTCAACGGCGTGATGATCGCCAACGCCGCCGGCACCACTCCCGCCTACTCGCTGGGGCCGCTGCAGGAACGCGGCAAGCTGTTCGCGGCGGAAGGCGACTCGGTCTATGAAGGCCAGCTGGTCGGCATCCACGCCAAGGACAACGACCTCACCGTCAATGCGATCAAGCCCAAGCCGCTGACCAATATGCGCGCTTCCGGCAAGGACGATGCGATCCAGCTGACCCCGGCGACCAAGTTCTCGCTGGAGCAGGCGCTGGACTTCATCGACGACGACGAACTGGTCGAAGTCACGCCGAAGGAAATCCGCATGCGCAAGAAGCACCTCACCGAGAACGATCGCAAGCGGGCTTCGCGCGGCTGAGCGAGTTGGTCAACATGCTGATGCAAAAGGCTGCCGCAAGGCGGCCTTTTGCATGATGGGAGGGCTTACGACCTGCTTTTCGAAAGCGTATCTTCAGCGGATCGCACGCCGGCATCTGCTCGTCGTGGACAAGTCCGCCTACCCCATCCTCACCAGGAGAACCCGCCATGCAGACACATATCCAGGGCACCACCATGCCGGTGCTCGAAGTGCAGCTCGATCCCGGCGAAAGCGTGTTTGCCGAAAGCGGCGAGTTATCGTGGATGAGCGCCTCGGTGCAGATGACCACGCACACCCAGATGGGCGGCGGCGGTGGCCTGCTCGGCATGTTCAAGCGCGTGGCTGGTGGCGGCAGCCTGTTCATGACGGACTACCGCGCCGTGCAATCCCCTGGCGTGGTGGCGTTCGCCACCAAGGTGCCCGGCCATATCGTGCCCGTGCCGGTGGCGCCGAACAGCGAATACATGGTGCATCGCCATGGCTTCCTCTGCGCCACGTCGCAGGTCAGCATCGGCGTTGGTTTCCAGCAGTCGCTGGGGGCGGGCATCTTCGGTGGCTCCGGCCTGCTGCTGCAGCGGATCAGCGGTACCGGTACGGCCTGGCTGGAACTGTCCGGCGAACTCATCCAGAAGGACCTGGCCCCCGGCGAAACGCTGCGCGTGCATCCCGGACACGTCGGCGCCTTCCAGGCCTCGGTGAACTTCCAGATCACCACCGTGCCCGGCATCCGCAATGCCATCTTCGGCGGCGACGGCATCTTCCTGGCAGCGCTCACCGGCCCCGGCACGATATGGCTGCAGACCCTGCCTATTTCGCGCCTCGCCCACCAGATCGCCGAATACATGCCGGGCGAAGGCAATCGCGCGGCATCGACCGGCATCGGTGCCGGCCTGCTTGGCGGAGTCATCGGTTCGATGCTGGGCGGCGACAACAACTAGGGCTGCACCGAGGGCACGCAGGGCTTTGCCGCGGAAGACCGCACGAAATAGCGACGCGACGATCACGCCACGCCGTTCTGTCGCCTCGATCGAAGGCCGCCGCGAGGCGGCCTTCATGCGTCATGGTCCCGACTCGACCGCTTCGCATCAGCAGTGATTCAGGCGCGTAAGCCTGCTGCTGTGCAAAGCGCCTTGCGCAGTCTGGCTGAACCCGCAAACCCAGCCGTCCAGATGCGTTGACAGCCCTGCAGCCCGCAACTACAGTGCGCCCGCCCTCAGTCCGACTGATGGCTCCTTTGGCCACTCCCAGCGAGAAATGGACAGTTATCCCAGTCGACGCGCCGGCAACCGCAAGCATTTGCGGACGCTGGCGTTCAACAACCCGATGAGCGTACGCGACCGCCTGCGGTCGGCTTTCGTCTTTCTCGACTGAGAGACGGGCCGCCGCCGTGCGCCGCGTGCGCATGCAGAGGCGAGCCCATGTTTCACCGCTTCACTTCAAGAACATCGTGCCCGACGCATCCGCGCCGGGTGTTTGAGCGCGCCTGTCATCGTTTCGACATGCGGGCACTTCAGAGTCCGTGTGCGATCCCCAAGCACCCCACGCCGGGAAGCTGTTTGCGCGCAGGCCAAGGAAGAGCGAAGGAGTGGTCGTCCGTCCACGACCGAGTGATGACGCAGGCATGCGGGCAAACAGACCTGGCCCGAAGGGTTGCCATCGAGTGGCCACCACGCGGCAGCGCGTGGCTTCACCTGCCAGCCAGGCAGGCGCTGCGCCACGCGCCACCACCTGACGGCCACTCGATGACAACGCGGGGTATTTGGGGATCGCACACGAACGCTCAAGCTCCGGCCTGCTTCGTGATGGATCATGGAGGCCACCATGCCTGACGACAGTAGACCTCCCTCTGCGCCCCATGCCGGCGCGGTTCAAAACGGTTCCGTTCAGAGCGGTTCCGTCTCAAACGATTCCACACCACACCGGATCGAAGCGTCCGGCGCGATGCAGGGCTGATGCCTGCTTGCATCCGCCCTCGCCCGACCGGGCTGCATCGGATGCCAGTCATGTTCAACACGTTCTCCCGTCCGCGCGCTGCCGCCTGCACACTCGCTTTCACCCTCGCCTGCCTGCTTGGCGGTTGCTCGCACGACGAATCGGCGCAGGAAGCGGCGCCCGCCTTCGTCGTCCACGGCCAGCAACTCGAAGTACCCGCCGATTCGCCATTGCGCAAGCGCCTGAAGATCGCGCCGGTGGACATGCACCAGGCGCCGCACGAACTCGCCTTCCCCGCCAACGTCGAAGCCGACCCCGCGCACATGGCCAACGTGCTGCCCGCGCTCACCGGCCGCGTGGTCTCGCTGGACGTGAACCTAGGCGATCACGTGCAACGCGGCCAACTGCTGGCGGTGATCGACTCCGGCGATCTCGCGCAGGCCTACGCCGACGTGGACAAGGCGCGCGACGCCCTGAACCTCGCGAAGAAAGCGCTGGACCGTGCGCACGGCGTGCAGCAGGCCGGCGGCGCAGCGGTGAAGGATCTGGAAGCCGCGCAGAGCGGCTACGTGCAGGCCGAGGCGGAATACCGGCGCGCGCAGACACGCCTCGACGCACTGGGCGGCAACGCCGACGCCAAGGGTGCATCGCGCCCGATGCAGGTGCGCGCCCCAATCGACGGCACGATCACCGTGCTGTCCATCGCCCCCGGCGCCTTCGTCAACGATGCCACCGCATCGATGATGACCATCGCCAACATCGACAAGCTGTGGATCACCGCCGAGGTGCCGGAAGATGCGCTGGGTCTGGTGAAACAGGGCCAGCCCGCCACGGCCAGCGTGCCGGCGTATCCGGGCCGCGTATTCCACGGCACCGTGTATTCCGTGGGTGCCGTGCTCGATCCTGCCAGCCGCCGCGACCCGGTGCGCATCGCGATCGACAACGCCGACCACGCGCTGAAGCCCGGCATGTACGCCACCGCCAGCCTCGCCGCGGCGCAACCGGCGCAGGTGTTTGTGCCGGAGTCCGCACTGCTGATGAACAACGATAGCACCACCGTGTTCGTGGAAGTGGCGCCGTGGACGTTCGAGCGCCGCGCGGTGGAACTGAGCTACGACGAGAACGATGGCGCCCGCGTGCTGAAGGGCCTCAAGGCTGGCGACCGCGTGGTCGTCGCCGGCGGAGTGCTCCTCAATGATTAACCGCATTATCGAATTCTGCTTCCACAAGCGCTCGTTGTGCTTCGTGGTCGCCATCCTCGTCGCGATCTTCGGCTGGTACTCGTGGACGCAGCTTTCCATCGAGGCCTATCCCGAACTCAGTGCCGTCACCGCACAGGTCACCACGCAGGTGCCCGGCCTCGCCGCCGAGGAGATCGAGCAGCAGATCACCACGCCGCTGGAACGTGCGCTGGCCGGCACGCCGGGGCTGGTGCACATGCGCTCCAGCAGCACCTTCGGCCTGTCGCTGATCACCCTGGTGTTCAAGGACGGCAGCGAGGATTACTGGGAGCGCCAGCGCGTGACCGAACGCATCGGGCAGGCACAGCTGCCGACCGGCATCACGCCCAGCCTCGACCCCGTTTCCGGACCGGCCGGCGAGATCTACCGCTACACGCTGGAATCGGACACGCAGAACCTGATGCAGTTGTCCGAGCTCAACGACTGGGTGGTGATCCCTGCGCTGGAAAGCGTGCCCGGCGTGGCCAACGTGGACAACTTCGGCGGCTACACCAAGGAATTCCAGCTGGTGCTCGACCCGGCCAGCCTGCTGCGCTACGGCGTGAGCGTGAGCCAGGTGATGCAGGCGATCACCGCCAACACCGCCAACGCCGGCGGCGGACGCATCACGCGCGGCGAGCAGAGCTACATCGTGCGCGGCATCGGCATGGTGCACTCGCTGAAGGACATGGGCGACATCCTGGTCAGCCAGTCGAACGGCCAGCCGGTGAAGGTGCGCGACCTCGGCCAGCTGCGCTACGGCCACCAGGTGCGCGAAGGCATCCTCGGCAAGGACAGCAACCCCGACACCGTCGAGGGCATCGTCGACCTGCTGAAGTACCAGAACCCGTCCGAGGTGCTGGTGGACCTGCACGCCAAGGTCGGCGAGCTCAACAAGCAGCTCGCGCTGAAAGGCGTGAAGATCGTGCCCTACCTCGACCGCGACGACCTGGTGCACGCCACCACCGACAAGGTGTTCCACACCGTGATGGAAGGCGTAGGCCTGGTATGCCTGGTGCTGATCCTGTTCCTCGGCAGCCCGCGCGCGGCGCTGGTCACGGCCACGGTGATCCCGCTGTCGCTGGTGACAGTGTTCATCCTGATGCACCTCACCGGCATGAGCGTGAACCTGTTTTCCATCGGCGCGATCGACTTCGGCGTGATCGTGGACGGCGCCATCGTGGTGACCGAGGCGATCCTGCTGCGCCGCGAAGCCAAGCCGGACGAGGAGCTGGCCAGCGCCGACGTGATGGCCGCCACCGCACAGGTGGGCAAGCCGATCTTCTTCGCCACGCTGATCATCGTTACCGCCTACCTGCCGCTGTTCGCCTTCGAGCATGCGGAAGGCAAGCTGTTCCGGCCGATGGCATTCACCGTGGGCTACGCGCTGCTGGCCGCCTTGCTGTGCACGATCACGCTGATCCCCAGCCTGGCGTGGCTCGCCCTGCGCAAGCCGCGCAAGCCGTTCCACAACAAGCCGCTGGAGCGGCTGCATGCCGGCTTCAAGTCCAGCCTTGGCCGACTGCTGCAGCACCTGCGCGTCGCCTACATCGCCGCGGGCGTGGCGCTGCTGGCGGTGATCGTGCTGGGTGCCACGCTGGGCCGCGCCTTCCTGCCCACGCTGGACGAGGGTTCGCTGTGGCTGCAGGTGCAGATGCCCAGCGGCCTGTCGATGGACAAGGCCAGCGCGATGGCCGGCGACCTGCGCCGCGTGGTGCGCAGCTTCCCCGAGGCGTCCTACGTGGTCACCCAGATGGGCCGCAACGACACCGGCACCGATCCGTGGACGCCCTCGCACATCGAAGTGGCGGTGGGGCTCAAGCCCTACGACAGCTGGCCCGGTGGCGAGAGCAAGGCTGCCTTTGTGGAGAAGTTCCAGGCGAAACTGGCGCACGAACTGCCCGGCATGACCGTCGGCGTCAGCCAGCCGATCAGCGACGGCGAGGACGACATGGTCAGCGGTGCGCACAGCGCACTGGTGCTGTACGTGTACGGCGACGACTTCAAGCAGATGCGCCAGCTCGGCGGCCAGATCGTGGATACGCTGAAGTCCATTCCCGGTACCGAGGCGTCGATCTTCCAGGACCCGCCGATCCCGCAACTGGTGATCGCGGCGGACCGCGATGCCGCCGCGCGCTACGGCGTCAATGTGTCCGACATCAGCAACCTGATCCAGACCGCCATCGGCGGCGCACCGATCACGCAGGTGTACGTGGCCGACCGCATCTACAACGTCACCGCACGCGTCTCTGATACGGTGGCGAACAATGCGGAAGCCATCGGCAGACTGCCGCTCACCACGGCCAGCGGCGGGCAGATTCCGCTGTCGCTGGTGGCACACATCGCCTATAAGACCGGCGAAGGCACCATCGCCCACGAGAGCGGCAAGCGCGAGCTGTCGATCACCGTCGACAACGACCGGCTCGCGCTGTCCAAGCTGGTATCGCAGGCACAGGCGCTGATCGCGCAGAAGGTGCATTACGACCCGCTGGCGTACCGGCTCGAATGGGCCGGCACCTTCCAGGAGGCCGAACGTGCACAGGCGCGGCTGATCGTGGTGCTCGGCATGGTGATGGCGCTGATGGCCGTGCTGCTGTTCGGCGAATTCGGCAAGCTGCGCCAGGCGCTGCTGGTCCTCGGCGTGGTGCCGCTGGCGACGCTGGGCGGCCTGATCGCGTTGCACCTGCGCGGAGAGACCTTGAACATCGCCACTGCGGTGGGCTTCATCGCGCTGTTCGGCGTGGCGGTGCAGAACGGCATCATCATGGTGGCCAACATCAACCGCCTGCGCACGCAGGGCACCGCGCTGGCGCAGGCCGTGGTGGAAGGCGCCTCGGAGCGCTTCCGCCCGGTGCTGATGACCGCCACCGTGGCCACCATGGGCATGCTGCCCGCGGCACTCGCCACCGGCATCGGCACCGACGTGCAGCGCGGCCTCGCCACCGTGGTGGTGGGCGGCCTTGCGATCGCCACCCTGCTCACCCTGTACCTGCTGCCCGCGCTGTACTTCGCGATGGAAAGCCGGGTTGAACGCCGGCATCCGCCGCGCACCCCCAGCCCGGTTCCCGCGCAAGGCATCGTCCACTGACTCATGAGGGGCTAGATCAACTCGCTTTTTTTTGCTCGTCATCCCAGCGAAAGCTGGGATCCAGCGCCTGCGATCTCTTGAATGCAAAGACACTGGATTCCGGCTTTCGCCGGATTGACGAACAAAAACAAAAATCCCGTACATGCGTCGCGCTCGTGTACAGCGCGCCGCCACAGGTGTTCGCATGAAGACACTCATTCTCTGCACATTCCGCACGCTGCCTCTGCTGGCCGGCGCCGCCTTGCTCGCCGGCTGCATGGTCGGGCCCGACTATCACCGCCCCGACGCACCGAAGGACGACCGCTACACCGCACAACCGATACCGGCCACCATCGGCCAGAGCGGTGACGCGCAGCACCTCGTCGCCGGCATGGACGTACCGGCGCAGTGGTGGACGCTGTTCCGGTCGCCGCAACTCGACGCACTCATCAGGCAATCGCTCAAGGCCAACCCCGGGCTGGACGCCGCGCAAGCTGCTCTGCGCCAGGCACAGGAGGCACAGGCTGCCGGCAAGGGCGCCCTGTTTCCGCAGGTCACGGCCGATTACAACGTGAACCGTCAGCGCGTGGCCAGCACGCTGGCCAGCCCCGCCGCGTCCAACGCCTACTACTACACGCTGCATACCGCGCAGCTCGAAGTATCGTGGGCACCGGACCTGTTCGGCGGCAATCGCCGCCAGCTGGAAGCATTGCGCGCGCAGACCGACGTGCAGCGCTTCCAGTTGGAAGCGGCGCGGCTCAGCCTGACCTCCAACGTGGTGGTTGCCGCGATCCAACAGGCCGGATTGCGTGCGCAGGTCGAAGCCACGCAGAAGATCATCGCCATGCAGCAGGAAACGCTGGATTCCTTCCAGCGCCAGCTCAAGCTGGGACAGCTCGCGCCATCGGACGTGACCGCGCAAACGGCCACGCTGGCGCAGACGCAGGCCACGCTGCCACCGCTGCAGAAGCAACTCAACCAGCAGAACGACGCCATCGCCGCGCTCCTCGGCCAGTCGGCCGCCGATGCGTCGGTAACCAGCTTCAACCTCACCGATCTGCATCTGCCCGATACACTGCCGCTCAGCCTGCCTGCGCAACTGGTGGCACAGCGCCCGGACGTGCGTGCCGCGGAAGCGCAGTTGCATGCGGCCAGTGCACAGGTGGGCATAGCCGTGGCCAACCGCCTGCCGAAACTCACGCTCAGCGCGAATGCCGGCAGCTCGCCCATGAACATCGACGATTTGTTCAAGGACGGCTCGGCATTCTGGAACCTCGCCGCGGACGTCAGCGAACCGGTTTTCAACGCCGGTACGCTGAAGCACCAGCAGCGCGCCGCCGAAGCCGCGCTGGACGAGGCCAAGGCGCAGTATCGCGGCGCGGTGGTCGCCGCCATGCAGAACGTGGCGGACACGCTGTATGCACTGAAGGCCGATGCCGATGCGCTGCAAGCCGCCCAGGTCGCCGAACAGGCCGCCAGGCACAGCCTCGACATCAACCGCCGCCAGTTCGACCTGGGTGACGTGAATCGTCTCGCTGTGCTGCAGGCCGAACAGACGTGGCAGCAGGCCGAGGTCGCGCTCGTGCAGGCACGGGTTGCGCGCTACAGCGACACTGCTGCGTTGTTCCAGGCCTTGGGCGGCGGCTGGTGGCAAGACCAGCACGACGAGGAAGCCGGCGCCAAATGATTTCTCCACGCAGCTGCTTCTCAGCCCGTCGTTCCAGCAAAAGCCTGACAAAGGCGCGTTGTGCGCGCGTTGAACAGCCGAAGGCTGATCCCGGCGAGGCGGGCGCAGCGAGTCATCCAGCGCCGTCGTACTCAAGGAGTCAAAGTCACCGGACCCCGGCTTTCGCTGGGGGGACGAAAGCTTTGCGAGGCTCTCGCAAGCGACGAACACCTTGCATCCTGCTCGCCGGCGCCCTCGCGCTGGCGGGCAATGCGTGCGCCGACGACGCGCCATCCTCCGCACCGTTGTTCGTGCCGCAGTGGCTGGGCGCGCAATACACCTTCGTCGACCAGCACCAGGGTCGCGTGCATTCGCCCTACTCCGGTCCGCTGAGCCTGCGACCGCAAGGCGATACCAGGCGCTCGGATACCTTCGGCGCCTATTTCGGCGTGGCGCTGCCCTGGCATCTGGCTTTCTACTTCGACGTGGAAATGTTTCGCGGCGGCGGCGTCAGCGGTGCAACCGGACTGGGCGGCCTGACCAACGGCGACGTGATACGCGCCGGCGTGGCCGGACTGAGCAACCATGCCTACGTGGCGCGCCGTTACCTGCAGTGGTCGCTGCCGCTGGGCGGCGAGAGCGAACCCGTGGAGCGCAGCCAGGATCACCTGCCCAGCACGCAAACCACGCAGCGCCTGGTGGCCAAGCTAGGCAAGATGGCGGTGAACGACGACTTCGACACCAACCGCTACGCCAACGGCACGCGCACCCAGTTCATGAACTGGGATCTGTTCAACGCCACGCCGTGGGATTTCGCCGCCGACACGCGCGGCTACACCGAAGGCCTGATGCTGGCCTGGGTCAATCCGGCGTGGACCTTGCGCTACGGTGTCTATCGCATGCCGTACCAGGCCAACGGCCCGCGGCTGGAGAGCGATCTCTCCCACGCACGCGGCGAACAGTTGCAACTGAGTCTTCATCCGCAACCGGGTGGCTGGGTGCTGCGCCTGCTGGCTTTCCGCAATATCGCGCGCATGGGGAGCTACAGCGAAGCCATTGCGCAGGCTATCGCCACCGGTGAAGTGCCGGACGTGCAAGCCACCGACGCCCCTGGCCGGCACAAATTCGGCTTCGTCGCCAACGGTGAGCTGCCGCTGGCAGATGGCGGAGAGACGGGCCTGTTCATGCGCGCCGGCTGGAACGACGGCCACACCGAATCCTTCGTGTTCACCGAAGTGGATCGCACGGTCAACGGCGGCTTCCAGCTTTCCGGCGTGCACTGGGGCCGCGGCGACGATCACATCGGCATCGGCTTCGCGCTCAATGCGCTGTCACCCCTGCACCGCGAATACCTTGAAATGGGTGGCAGCGGTTTCGTGCTCGGCGACGGCGCGCTGAATTACGCGCACGAGGAAATCACCGAGCTGTACTACAGCTACGTGCCCTTCGCGCACCTCACGCTCAGCCCGGATTTCCAGTGGATCCGCAACCCGGGTTACAACCGGGACCGCGGGCCGGCCGCTTTTGCCGGGGTGCGGGCGCATGTAGAGTTTTGAGTTGCGCCGAGGCCGTTCCTCGTCGCCCTCGATGCTCCGAAAACACATACCGGCAAACCGCTTGACCAGGTAGACCGGTACGCCCAGCATGCCGCGTACCGCCCGAACCGGGGCTCGATCGACGGCCAAGCCGCTCCCATGCCATCCAGCCCTGGCTACTCCGGGACACCATTGGCGCAGAAACTAGGCATAAAGCCCGGAAGCCGCGTCTGTGCGATCGGTGCGCCAGACAATTACATCGAGCTACTCGCGCCCTTGCCCAATGGCGTCGAATTCGAACATCGCCCTGGTCCGCTGACCCAAGTGGCACACGTCTTCGCAACGCAAAAAGCCGACCTTGCAAGGCAGTTGGTCGCCCTGCGCCAAAAGCTCGCTCCCCACGCAACGATCTGGGTGTCCTGGCCCAAGAAGGCCTCCAAGGTTCCCACCACGGTGACCGAAGACACGATCCGTGAACTGGCCTTCCCGCTCGACCTTGTCGACGTCAAGGTTTGCGCGGTCACGGAGACATGGTCCGGGCTCAAGCTCGTCGTGCGCAAAGAGCGGCGATGAGCTGCGTCGCCGATGCGTCCGGCTGCGGCAAGCTCTCCGTCAGCCGCATGCTGGACGCACGCTTGTGCGCGCCAGCACATCCATGACATGACAGAGAAAAGCGGTCCGTACGCTCAAATGCCGTACTTCTCGAACTTCGCGGCAATCTGCGGGTTGATCGCCTTGGCCGCGGCAAGATCGGCATTGCCCGCATCGGGCTGCCCGCTGCGTATCCGCGCCAGACCAAGGCCATAGCGCGCCCATGCCCAATGTGGCTGTTGCGACACCACCTGCTGGAAACTGGTGATGGCATCGGCATAGTCCTGCATCCGCAACTGCGCCAACCCCTCGCTTTCGAGATAGGCCGGAGTGGCGCCGTCGAGACTGATCGCCTTGCGGCAATCCTTCAGCGCCTTGTCGGGCAGCACATTGGCCAAGGCGCGCGCACGGCAGCGTTCGTTGAGCGCAACACCCAGGCCGTGATCGTTGCCGTGCAGGCGAATCCATTCATCGAGCAGAGGCAACGCCTCGGCGGGCTGGCCGGTCGTGTAGTAGAACTGCGCGATCACGCGGGACTGCTGCGACCCCGGCTGTGCCAGATTCTGCGCTGCCGCCACGTCGCTCTCCGCACCAGCCTTGTCCTTGCGGGCCAGTTTCAGCCTCGCACGCTGCAGAAGATTTCCGACGTCATTCGGATCGAGCCTGATGGCTTGATCGAGGTCGTCCATCGCAGCATCCGACTGCTTCATCGCCAGATGCACGCGCCCACGCGTGGCATACCAGTCCGCCTTGGCCGGCCCCATGCTGATGGCCTTGTTCAAATCATCCAGCGCCGCTGCCGTTTCACCGCGTGAGAGATAGGCTTGCCCACGCAGCGCGTAATCGTCCGCTGTCTTGGGCGCGTCCGCGGCACTCGCCGCTATGGTATCCGTGCCGCTGGGGGCCTGCCCCAGCGAGAACACGCGCCCGCCGTTGTAGGTGAAGTAAATCCGGCCCTGGCTGTTGGCGACGTAGATGTGATGCGCGAGGAAAAAATCCACGCCAAGCAGCATGTCGGGCGCATCGTTGCCAAAGCCGATGTTGCCATCCATCACCAGCACCTTGCTGTGGCTGATGGTTTCGGTGCCGATGGAATAGCTGTCGATGGGTACCAGCCAGCTCTGGAAGGTTTTCGCGCCCAAGCCACTCATGTGCCCGGAAGCTTTCACGTCGGGTGCGGACAGGTCGATGCCCACGCGCTCCGCTGCTTCACGCGTCATCATCGTCGTCTCGGCACCACTGTCGAGCAAGGCACGAATCTTCTTGCCGTTGATGACAACATTGACGAAGCTGCGGCGATCACGCTCGTTTCTGGAGGGCAGCAAATCCGCCATGCGGAAGTTGCCGTCCGTGACCCAGTAGGCCATTGCCATCGCGCCGCAGCCGTTGGGCTTCATCAAATGCAATTTGCCGTGCGCAAGGTCGATGTCGAGATCGACCACGTCGAGGAAATTGGCGCCGATGAGGCCCGAACCGGTGTCCGAGCCGCCGACCAGAAACTCGACGTTGTGCAGCGTGGCACCAAGCATGCTGAAGTCCTTGATACGCGCCAGTTCCTCGCTGAAGGTGCCGCCGATGCCTGAGCCGCGCATGCCGAAGGGCAGCATCGACGTGCGCAACTTCAGGTCAGCCGCGTTGGCCCGCGACATGGTGTTGAACCACGCGCCGGTATCGAGGAACAGGCGCGTGTTCTGGCCGTTGATCGACACCTCGGTGGTAGCCCGATTCCCCACCATCTCCACCGGCAACGCGCCGTAGTCGGCCACTTGGCAAGTACCCGCAAACGCACGGCCTTGCAGCAGCATGGCAATGCCGAAAAACAGAACGTGCGCTTTCCGAAGCATGTTCCCCCCTTGTGGTTCGACCGAGCCGCGCCGGATCGTGCGCGGATCGTAATGCAACTACGCCGGCATCTGCGCCCGCTCCAACGCCGCGATGCGCCGTTCCAATCGCGGCCCCAGGTAGCAATGCGAGCCGCACGGCAACAATCCGGCATTGCCGAATGCGCGCAGATACCAGCCCGGCGCCCGCGATACGAAACCGTGATGGTCACCATCCACATCGTCGCGGCTAGTGAACAGTTCGAGGAAGGCGATGCCTTCCAGCATCTCGACGATGCCGGCGAGACCGGCGCGGATTTCCGCAGGCTTGAGGTAATGCAGCACGTCGGTGCACACGATCAAGTCGAAGCGGGTGTCGAAGCGCAGGTGTTCGAGCTGGCCGAAACGCGCCAGGCCGATGTTGCGGCTGCGTCCGTAGCGCGCCACCACGTAATCGCTGGCGTCGAGTCCGCGATAGTCGATGCCTGGTCGCAAGGCGCGCAACGGCGCACGCCAGGTGCCCTCGCCGCAACCCACGTCCAGCACGTTGCGCAGCGGCCGGCCGAGGTAGTACTCCGCCTGCGCCACCACCATCGCCACCTTGCGCCTGAGTTCGGCGGCCGAGCCCACCGCGTGCGCGGGATCGCGGTACCACTTGTCGAAATAGGCGCGGTCGTAGGTCTTGGGCATCGCATGGCTCCGGCAGGACGGTGCATGGTAACCGCCACCACCCGGACGCAAGTTGATGCGAAACATGAATCGCCAGCGAATCCGTGCCGTGCATCGCGACACGGCGGTCATCTTCCGGGGCCCCTTCGACGTTGAACCCGTCCGACCCCTTCGCCGGAGAATGGACGCATGCCCGCCGCACCGATACGTCGCCGCCATGCACTTGGCCTGCTGCTCGGTTGCCTGCCCGTGCTGGTCTGCGCAGGCCAGGCCGCGCCTCAACGCATGGCCCCCGCCACGGTGACGGCCCAGGTGGATGGGCTTTCGCTCGCCGACATCGCCTGGCTGCGTCGCGATGGTTTCGGCCTGGACAGCGCCACCCTGGCGAGCTACCGACAGCTCGGCCGCACGCGTTTCCTCGATGAACAGCTGGCCGGCACCGACGACACGCTGCCGCCGCAGGTCGCCGCGCAGATCAACGCCTTGTCGGTGGTGAGTACGCCGCTGCCCGACCTGCTGGCGGATTTCCGCGACAGCCAGCGACGTTTCAAGGACATGCCCGCCGGCCCCGGAAAAGACGCGGCTAAGAAAGCGCTGCAACAGTATCGCCGCGACCTCGAGCAACAGGCCGCGCAAGCCGAGCTGCTGCATGCGGTGTATGGCGGCGACCAGCTCAAGGAACAGCTGGTGTGGTTCTGGCTCAACCACTTCAGCGTGTACGCGAACAAGGGTGCGGTGCGCGTGTTCGCCGCGAACTACGAGGAACAGGCGATCCGCCCGCACGCATTGGGCAAGTTCAAGGACCTGGTGATGGCCACGCTGACCAGCCCGGCCATGCTGGTGTTCCTCGACAATGCGCAGAACGTCAAGGGCAAGACCAACGAGAACTACGCCCGCGAGCTGATGGAGCTGCATACGCTGGGCGTAGGCTCAGGTTATACGCAGGCCGACGTGCAGCAGCTGATGCGCGTGCTTACCGGCGCCGGCATCGCTCCGCCGAAGGTGGCGCAACGCCTCGGCCGCTTCGGGCTGGCGCGCCCCGGCGTCGTGCGCGATGGCCTGTTCCTGTTCAACCCGGCCAAGCACGACGACGGCGACAAGACCTTCCTCGGCCAGACCATCCCCGGTAGCGGCTACGCCGAGATCGCACAGGCGGTGGACCTGATCGTGCGCCAGCCCGCCTGCGCGCAATTCGTCTCGCGCCAGCTCGCCGAGTACTTCATCGCCGACGAGCCTCCGGCCGCGCTGGTGGACGCGATGGCACGCACGTTCCGGAACACCGATGGCGACATCGCCGCGGTGATGCGCACCATGATGCTGTCGAAGGAGGCCGCCGCCGTGGACGGCCGCAAGTTCAAGGATCCGATGCGCTTTGTCGTTTCGTCGATGCGGCTGGCCTACGACGGCCAACCCATTCCCAACGCCGCGCCGCTGCAAAACTGGCTGCGGCAGATGGACGAGCCGCTGTACGGCCGCATCACGCCGGATGGCTGGCCGCTGGATTCGGCAAGCTGGACCGGTTCGGGCCAGTTGAGCAAGCGCTTCGACTTCGCGCGGGTGATCGGCAGCGGACGCAACCGGCTGTTTGTCGATGGCGACGCCAAACCCGCGGCACACGACGCTCCCGATCTGCAAGGCTCGGCGCTGTATCGTGACGCCATCGCGCCCACGCTTTCCGACGCCACCCGCGACGCGCTCGCCAAGGCGAAGTCGCCCACAGAATGGAACACCTTCCTGCTGTCCTCACCCGACTTCAACTATCGCTGATGTCCTGATTTTTGACCGTCATCCCGGCGAAAGCCGGGACCCAGCGACTTCAGGCCAAGTCGCAAGGCGCTGGATTCCAGCCTTCGCCGGAATGACGAATCGTGCCACGCCACCGTCGAGGTATCTGCCATGAACCGCCGCGAATTCCTGCTTGCCGCCGCCGGCGCCGCCGCCGCGTCCACGCTGTCGTTCTCCAGCCGGCTGTTCGCGGCTCCGGCAGGCACGCCACGCTTCCTGCTGGTGTTCCTGCGCGGTGGCTACGACTGCAACAACCTGCTGGTGCCCTGCGGCAGCGACTTCTACTACGAATCGCGCCCCACGCTGGCCATCGCCAGGCCCGACACGAACAACCCGGACAGCGCACTGCCGCTGGACGCCAACTGGGCGTTGAGCCCGGTGGTGCGCGATTCGCTTTACCCGCTGTGGCAGAAGAAGCAGCTCGCCTTCATCCCCTTCGCCGGCACCAACGACCTCTCGCGCAGCCACTTCGAGACACAGGACCATATCGAACGCGGCGAACCACTCGGCCCGGTGGCCAACTACCGCTCCGGCTTTCTCGCGCGGCTCTCCGGCGTGCTCAACAACGACACCCCGGCCATCGCCTTCACCAACAACCTGCCGCTGAGCTTCCAGGGCGCAGGCCGCGACATTCCCAACATCTCGTTGAAGGGCGATCCCAAGGCGCATTTCGACGATCGACAATCGGCCATCCTGGCCGGCATGTACAAGGGCACCGCGCTGGCGCAGGCCAGCGCCGACGGCCTCGCCCTGCCCAAGACCGTGTCCGACGACCTGCGCAACGAGATGGTGGCGGCCAGCCGCGGCGCACCCAGCGCGCACAACTTCGCTGCGGAGACGCGCCGCATCGCCACCCTGATGCGCGACCAGTACCGTCTCGGCTTCGTCGATATCGGCGGCTGGGACACCCACGTCAACCAGGGCAATACCAAGGGCGGCCTCGCCAACAATCTGAAGAACCTTGGCGAAGGCCTCGCCGCCTACGCCGATGCGATGGGCGATGCATGGAACGACACCACCGTGGTGGTGCTCTCCGAATTTGGCCGCACCTTCCGCGAGAACGGCGACCATGGCACCGACCACGGCCACGGCACCGTGCACTGGGTGCTGGGCGGCAAGGTGGCCGGCGGTCGCATCGCCGGCGAACAGCTCGCGGTAACCCAGACCAACCTGCTGCAGAACCGCGACTACCAGGTGCTCAACGATTACCGCGACGTGCTGGGCGGCATGTTCGCGCGGCTGTGGGGTTTGAACGGCAACCAGCTGCAGGCGGTGTTTCCGCAGGCCAGACCGAAAGATCTGCGGCTTGTGTAGGGGCGCCCTCTGTGCGCCATTGCCTTAAGCTTCGGTCAAGGCAAAAGCAATCGCGCACAAGGTGCGCTCCTACACCACCGCACGGATAGCCGCCATGCATTGCCGCGCACTTGTCTCCCTGCTCACGACCGCGACCCTGCTGCTCGCCGCATGCGCCAGCCAGCCTACGCAGGCCGGAGCGCCGACAGCGCATGGCGTATTCAACGGCAACGACCTCACCTGGCTGCGCCGCGACGGCTTCGGCGTGGACAGCGCGGACGTGACGCGCTATCGGAAGCTTGGCCGCGAAGGCCTGCTCAATGCACAGCTGGCCGACGGCGTGCCGGGCTCGCTGCCACCGCAGATCGCGGAGGCGATCCACGGCTTCGAGGCAACGAACACATCGATGCCGCAATTGCTAGGCGACCTGTACAACGCACAGCAGCAGGCCAAGGCACTGCCCGCGGGACCGGAGAAAGACGCCGCAAACAAGGCGTGGCAACAACACGGCAACGAGCTGATGCAGCAGGCGCGGCAGGCCGAGCTGCTGCAGGCGGTATACGGGCCGAACCAGCTCAAGGAACAACTGGTGTGGTTCTGGCTCAACCACTTCAGCGTGTATGCGCCCAAGGGCCGCATCCGCTGGGAGTTGGCCGATTACCAGCAGGAAGTGATCCGCACGCACGCGCTGGGCAAGTTCAGGGATCTGGTGATGGCCACGCTGGAAAGCCCGGCAATGCTGGAGTTCCTCGACAACGCACAGAACGCCAAGGGCCACGTCAACGAGAACTACGCGCGCGAACTGATGGAACTGCACACGCTGGGCGTGGGCTCGGGCTACACCCAGCAGGACGTGCAGCAGCTGGCGTTGATCCTCACCGGCGTGGGCATCGCGCCGATGGACGGCAAACCGCAACACTTCGACGCGAAGGCAGCGCCGCTGGTGGTGCAACACGGCCTGTTCCAGTTCAACCCGAACCGGCACGACTTCAGCGACAAGGTCTTCCTCGGCCAGCGCATCAAGGGGCGCGGCTTCGACGAGGTGAGGCAGGCGGTGGACATCATCGTGCGCCAGCCGGCCTGCGCACAGTTCATTTCGCGCCAGCTGGCGCAGTACTTCGTGGCCGACAATCCGCCGCCCGCGCTGGTGGCCCGCATGGCACAAACCTTCCGCCAGACTGGCGGTGACATCGCCGCCGTGCTGCACACACTGCTCGACTCGCGCGAACTGTTGACCAGCGGCAGGCAATTCATGGACCCCACGCGCTTCGTGATGTCCTCGGTGCGCCTGGCCTACGACGGCAAACCCATCGCCAACGCCCTGCCGCTGGTGTACTGGCTGGACCAGCTGGGAGAACCGTTGTACGGCCGCATCACGCCGGATGGCTGGCCGCTGGATGGCGCCAGCTGGACCGGTTCGGGCCAGCTCTCCACCCGCTTCGACATCGCCGCCGCGATCGGCAACGGCAACACCCAGCTGTTCACGCCGCCCGGCAGCAAGACGCGGCAGGCCGGCTTTCCCATGCTGACCACGCGGCTGTACTACGACGCCATCGAGCCGCACCTTTCCGCCGTCACGCGCGACGCCTTGGCCAAGGCGAATTCGCAGCAGGAGTGGAATACTTTCCTGCTGGCTTCGCCGGATTTCAATTACCGTTGAGGAAGCAGGTACAACGGCACGTCGGACGGAGGTTCGGAGATGGGGGCCGCCTCGCATCATCCGCACAGATGCAGCCATTTAGTCAGGAGCGGGATGGCCGTCCTCTTGCTCCTATCCCTTGCCACACCGCTTCAAGCTGCAAGCTCCGGCAATCCTGCCGGTCGATACCAGGCGGTTACCGAAACGGAATACAGCATCACGCTCACGCTGGATTCCACCGGTAAGGCCCGATATGAATTTGTCGGCTGGGAAGCCGACGGTTCAGCTCCGAAGCAACGGAAAGTGTTGTCAGGCACCTGGCATCACTCGGGTGGATTGCTCAGCTTGCAGTTTCCGCGCGGAAGGTTCGCGACCTACTCCATCGTGCCTTGCCTTTCGTACCACGAGTTCGGACAGCCCGGTTGTTCGGCTGGCCTCAACCTGGTTCATACCAATCTTGCGGATTACTACGGCCTGCAGCGATTCGGATTGTGGAAATCGGATTCTCTGTCGCGCAACACCAACCCCTGACTCTCGATCGCAGGAGCTTCCGATTTTTCCGTCATTCCCGCGAAGCACTTTTCAATAGCCGAAGGCTGGCCAAGCGGGAATCCAGTGGCTTTGCACTCATTAAAGGAAACTCTGATTTTGCTTGTCATCCCGGCGAAAGCCGGAATGACGAGCATGAAGCCGTTCCAACAGAAATTTCCCGGAAACCGGTCAAAATTCGTCAGGCCCGGTCTCCTCAATTCACGTGGTCAAACTCCGGCATCGGCTCGAACAACTGGCCGCTGCGCCACGCCTCCGCGTCCTTCCGCTGGTAAACCAGCTTGCCGCCGACGATGGTGTAGAGCACTCGCGTGCGCAGGATCTGGTTGTCGGGCACGGTCAGCAGATTGCCCGAGATAACCACCATGTCGGCGAGCTTGCCGGGGCTCAGCGTGCCAAGGTGCTGGTCCTCGAAGTTGGCATAAGCGTTGTTGAACGTGTAGGAGCGCAGTGCCTCCAGCCGGGTCTTGGCCTGGGCGGGAAAGAAGCGCTGGCCGCGGCCGTTGTCGCGCGTCACCGCACAGTAGAAGCCAGCGATGGGATTGGTGTCCTCCACCGGCGTGTCGCTGCCGTCCAGCACCATCGCGCCGCTCTCGATCAGCGTATGCCATACGTAGGCGCCCTCCTTCGCGCGCTGCTCGCCCAAGTGCGGCACCACGTAGGGCGCATCCGAACACGCATGGATGGACTGCATCGAGGCGATCACACCGAGCTGCGCGAAGCGCGGGATGTCGGACGGCGCCAGATGCTGCGCGTGTTCGATACGCCAGCGCAGCGCGTGCGCAGCCGGGTCTTCGCTGAAGATTTTCTGGTACATGTCGAGCAGCTCGCGGTTGGCGCGGTCGCCGATCGCGTGGATCGACACCTGAAAACCGTCGCGCGCGGCGATCCTTGCGATCTGTTCGAGCGTGGCCATTGGCGTGACGTTCTTGCCGGTAACGCCCGGCGCATCGTCGTACGGCTGCAGGAACCAGGCGCTGTGCGTGCCCAGCGCGCCGTCGGAAACGTCCTCGCCCACGCCGCGCACGGTGAAGTGGTCGTCCGCGAAACCTATCGTGCGGTACTTGGCGAGGTTTTTGTCGAGGCTGGCGACGTCCAGCACGCCGACGTTGACGTACAGCCGCAGCGGGAAGCCCTTGGCCGCCTCCTGCTTGAGCCAGTCTATCGTCTGGAAGTCCTCGCCCATGTCGACGAAGCCGGTGATGCCCTTGCTCACCTCGTTCTGCATGGCGAGCTTCAGCGACTGCTCCTTGCGCGCGGCCAGCTCCTGCGGCGGCAGGCCGGCAAGGTAACGGTTGTAGGCGGCGTACACCGCGTCGCCCGCGGTGTCGCGCAGCGCGCCGATGGCGTTGCTCTGGGCGTCGCGCACGATGCTGCCGCCGACGGGGTCGGGCGTGTCGTGGCCGATGCCGGCGAGCTTCAGCGCCATGGCGTTGGCGTAGATCGCATGGCCACTGGTGTGTGCGAGCAGCACGGGGTTGTTCGGCGAGACCGCGTCGAGGCTGGCCGGCAACGGCAGACCATCGATGTTGGGCTGCGGCACCTTGTCCCATTTGCTTTGCTGCCAGCCCTGGCCGACGATCCATTCGCCCGGCTTGGCCTTGGCCACCGCGGCCTTCACCATTGCCACGACGGCATCCCAGTTCGGCGCGGTGCCAGCATTGAGCTGCGTCAGCGAATCGCCGGTGTCCAGCAGATGACCGTGGCCCTCGATGAAGCCGGGCGCGACGAAGGCGCCATGCAGGTCAAACACCTTGGTGTTCGGGCCGATGTAGCGCGCGATGTCGGCGTCGCTGCCCAGCGCGGCGATCTTGCCGTCCTTCACCGCCAAGGCCTGTGCGGTGGGCTGCAGCGGATCGAGCGTGGCTATGCTGGCGTCGCGCAGCACGAGGTCGGCAGCGGGCAGCACGGGCGGAAAGCCCTTGATCGGCGCATCCGCCGCGGCAGCCGCGAGCGAGGCCAGCAAGAGGGCCGCAAGCCCGGTTCGACGGAAGCGCATGGTTTCTCCCCATTGACCGCGCACAGCTGCGCCGGCCCAGCGTAGGAACACCGCCGTGCGGGGTCAACCGCGCTCCACACCGCGCACCAGAAGCCCCTTGGCCAAGGCGCCATGCAGGTGGCCAAGCCCGCGCACCACATGCAGCAGCGTGAAGAACAGCAAGACGCCCAGCACGCACAGCACGCCCGCGCCGCCCCAACCGCTCAACCAATCGATGCCGCGGCAAGTCGATTCCGCCAGGCCGCTGCAGGTACCCATGTCCCATTGCTCGTGCACGGCGATCAGCTTCAGCACGGGTGCGGTAGCGAAAGCCAGCGAGACGGCGAGCCAGGTCACGATCAGCGTGAAGTAGAAGATGCCCAGCGGCAGCAGCAGCAGCGCGTACAGCATCGAGCTCCAGCTGCGCGGGTCGGTGAACATCGCGCCGATGCGCTGGAACAGCGTCATGTCCTTCGGCGGATACGGCGGCCGGCGCGGCATGCGCACGCCCAGCATGGTTTCCACTAGGCGCCCTTCCAGCAATGCCAGCCCGCGCACGCTGCCGAAGAACAGCACGATGAACGGCAGGCCGATGATGAGCACCGAGAAGCCTGCCGACATCGAAAGACCGGCGACCACCCAGGTGAAGTACGCGATGCCGGTGACCAGTCCGAACAGCAGGTAGAACAAGGCGCCCCACGCGCGCGGGTCGGCAATCACGCCGAAGAAGCGGCCGGCAACCGAGCGCCGCTTGGGCGGCGGCGGCGGGCGGATCGCGCGCTGGATCTTGATTTCCTGGTCGCGGTAGATCTCGGCCACTTCCTCCGGCGCGCCATAGCTCTCCACCACGTGCTCGAGCATGGCGGCCTCGTCCCGGCCGGGGCGCTCGTAGAGTTCGGCACGCAGGTGCTCCTCGGCGTCGTACAGCGCATCCTGGACCAGCGCGGGATCGGCACCGCGCAAGGCGACGCGCAGTTGTTCGAGGTATTCGTTGATGGTGCGTGGCTTGGTCATCACACTTCCCCTTGCAGAACCTTGTCGACGGAGTCGCGGCTGGCGTTCCACGCGGCAATCCACGCGCGCAACACCTCGCGGCCGAATTTCGTGATGCGGTAATAGCGGCGCGGCGGCCCGCTTACCGAGGGCTCCACCTCGCTGTCCAGCAGGCCCGCGCCCTCCAGGTTGCGCAGCACCGGGTACAGCGCGCTCTGCTTGCCGGCCAACACACCCTCGCCCGCCTGCTCCAGCCGCTTGGCGATCTGATAGCCGTACAGCGGCTGGCGCGACTGTCCCAGCACGGCCAGCAACACCAGCGACACCGTGCCGGCGGAAAGCTCCTTCTGGAACTTCTTCAGTTGGCCGTCGATCTCGTCCACGTGCTTGCCCGCCCTGCTGCATAGCTTGAAGGGAAGCATAGTGTTGACTTCGTACTAGTACATGCGCCGGAAGTCATAGTCAGCGCCACTGGCAGGGATGGACAGAACTCCAATGTTTGTGGATCAAACGCAAACTTTGGGGAACCGGCAGCCCACAAACTTTGGTGTTTGGATCCTCAGTCGCCTGAATCCGACACTCGTACGCGCATCGCCCGAAGTCCACCTGGAGGCTTCATTTTCTCGTAGGCTAAGGCCTCCAATCCAACCAAAGAACCACCATGGCTATAAATATTGATTCGCTCTCCCCGGCTGAACTCCAAGCGCTTATCAAGAGCGCAGAAGCGCAGATGGAATCTGCGCGGAAAAATCACGTCAAGGAAGTGCGGGCCAAGATTGATAGCATCCTTGCTGGCGCCGGGCTGACCATTGGGGAGGTGTATCCGACCCGTGGGGGTAAGTCTGCGAAGGGACCGAAAACCGCCGTTGCACCAAAATATCGCAACCCCGACAACGCGTCTCAGACGTGGTCTGGACGCGGCAAGCGGCCCCTCTGGTTCAACGAGGCCTTGAAGAAAAAGGGCGTGACAGCGGAAAGCCTGCTGATTGCTAGCGCACCCGCGAAAGCGACGCCAGCCAAGAAAACCGCACTGGTCAAGAAGGCTGCGAAGAGCACTCCGGCCAAGAAAGCCGCAAAGAAGTAATCTGGGATAGCAACACCTCAGCTGTTGCTGCCCAAGGGTGCCTAGCCTGAAGCGGCTGGGCGCCCTAGCTGTTCCTTTGTAGAGTCGCTTCCGACCCGAAGCGGATGTTCACGAGTCATCAGTCACACCCAATCGAAGGCGCGGGTATTCACCATGCTCGCGAGCAAAAGCGACTACTTTGTCGTATGCCTCGAAGAAGCCAGTCTCGTCCTTCACCATAGTCTTCTGCCGCCCTGGCCGTACAGACTCTGATGTTCGAAACTGCACAGACTTCGCCACCATGCCCACGTGTGGATATGACACCCATGTTTATGCGCTTTCTGGTGCTGGCGCCCGCTGAAAACGGACGACCCTAATGCATCGAAGACCGATCACCCAGCGAGTACTTGGTGCCCCATAAATCCCGCAGATCAGGCTGGAACTCCCCGGTCAATCTTCGGTGAACAGCACCGCGCCTTCCTGGTCAATTTTCAAGGCTCCGCAACAGGCCGGCGCTTCGCCGCCGCCAGGCCAACAGCCCCGTGCCAAGCGCGAGGGCGAGAGCGAAGATCCCGCAGAGCCACGGGAAGACGTTGCCGATCCGCGTATAGAGCGTTGGCCCGGGTCCCAGCGGCAGGTCGGCGACGATCATGGTCAGGCCCGCAGGCGCATCCTGCTTGAGGGCGAGCAGACGCCCTTGCGCATCGCTCGCGAACACCAGGCCGTCATTGGCAGCCCGCACGATCGAAAACCCGCCTTCGACGCCGCGCATCACGGACATGATCCCGTGTTGCCAGCCATCGATGCCCATGTCGCCTGCAGGCACACCCATCAGGTGGGCGCCCTTGGCGGCATCGGAACGAATGGTGTCGGGGAAATCCATGTCCTTGCAGATCTCCTCGGCACGGCCATCGCCCAGCCAGCCCGAGGCATGACCCGGCGTGAGGTCGTGTTCGAGGCCTGGCACAGGATGACGCTTGTCGTAGCGCTGAGTCCTGCCATCGGGCGTGATCGCAAGCGCGAAGTCGGCGGCCGGCGCCTCGGAATGGAAACCGGCAATGATCTGCACACCCGTATCCCTGGCGGCGGCAACAAGCGGTGCAACGGTCGTGCTCTGTCCTGCAGGGGTCGATACCATGCCGCCTTCCGGCGTAACCACGAACCTGGCGCCTTCCCGGGCAGCTGCGCGGACCTCGCGCGCGTAGGTTTCGGCCACTGCAAGATCGGCGGACACGGTCTTCGCCCGCCACGCATCCGCTACGGCCGTCTCATCGACGATACCCGCCACCCGCAGCACGTCGGGCTGCGGGTGCGCGAGCCGCACGATACCGAACACCAGATTGACTGCACAGATCGTCAGCCCGAGGCCGACTGCGGCCGTGTTCCGTTTGAACCGCAGCGCCATGGCGAGGGTATTCGCAAAGAGGCAGATCAGGAACGTAACCGCGTACATCCCGAAGAGCGATGCGCCCTGGATCAGGACGGGCGCCGACATCGTGCTGTAGGCGAGCGAACCGTAGGTGCCGTTCGGGGACTGCAGCTCGATCAGGAACTCGAAGACTGTCCAGCACGCCGGAAACGCAAACAACGTGAGAAGCGGTGACGACCGGCGCTGCACGAAGCGCGCAAACCCTACCGCGACGCAAAACAGCCCGGTATCGACCGCCAGAACCGACGCGAAGACGAGCGGCGGTATGAGATGGAGGTAGGGGGACTGCAGGATATAGCCGGTGCCGCCGAGGAGCGCGATGGCGCTCGCTCCGATTACCTGCCAGATGCGGGTATTGCCGTAGGCAAGCCACAACAACGGCACGGGCGCGAACCAGACCAGGACCCAGACGTGGTCGTATCCCTGTGAGAGATAAAACATGATGCCACTCAGCACAGCGGCCAACAGAGTGATCATTCGCTTTTCCCGGACGGTTTGAGGGAATCGAGGAACTGGCGCTTTGCAGCGCGGTATAGCTCCTTGAACTGTTTGTCGCTCGCGAAACGCCTCGCGCGCTGCATCGACACGAATCCCTGCCCGTAGGCCGCGAGCGCCATCGCGATCCCGAGCGTAGGCTCATCGCGGAACCGGCCCTCGGCCTTCGCCTGATCGATGCGAGCCATCGCGAGCGCGAGCGCCGGCGAGCGGCCCGCGGCGAAATCATCGGGAAACTGGCGCGCCGCGGGCGCAGGCAGGAAGAACGCCGCGTCGAACCGGTGCGGCTGCGTGAGCGCGAAATCGAGGTACGCCTCCATGAGCGCCTCCAGCCACTTCACCGGATCTCGGGCGCGGATGCCGCGAACGATCGTCTCCCACGCGGAAATGCCGTCCTGCATGAGGGCGTTGAGCAGCTCGTCCTTGTTCTTGAAATGGCGGTAGAGCGCCATCGGCGAGAGGCCCGCTCGCTGGGCGACCTTGCGGATGGTCAGCCCCTCGAAGCCTGCGGATTCGAGCACCGCCTTCGCGGACGAGAGTATGCGGCCCTTGGTCATGCGTACAATGTACACAAACGAGTACTAAGTACACAAGCCAACCCAGCGGCCATAGCCCCGGGCACCCGGGGCGCTCGGGTTGGCGCATGCACTTGGTACGATGATCGAGGACATTTTCGGCCTGAATGCCTTCGATCTGCCCGCGATTTCGGAACGAATGTCGGCGCCGAATATCTGGCCCCATCCATGCCGGCCCAGCCACCGGCAGCCTTGGGCGCAACGCAGATGGATTTTGGGTATTCGGAACGGCAGATACGTTGGCTCTATTCCCATGGACCAGGGGTTCCTTCTATGGTTGCGGCTCACTCACGACCATGGCGCCCACATGTCCGCATCCACGCAACAGCCGGACCACCTGAGGCGCAGCCTCTCCAATCGCCACCTGCAATTGATCGCCCTCGGCGGAGCCATCGGCACCGGCCTGTTCATGGGCTCGGGCAAGACGATCAGCCTGGCCGGGCCGTCGATCCTGCTGGTCTACCTGATCATCGGCGTGATGCTGTTCTTCGTGATGCGCGCGATGGGCGAGCTGCTGCTTTCGAACCTGGAGTACAAATCGTTCATCGATTTCTCCACCGACCTGCTCGGGCCATGGGCCGGTTTCTTCTGCGGCTGGACGTACTGGTTCTGCTGGATCGTCACCGCGATCGCTGAGGTGATCGCGATCGCCTCCTACACGCAGTTCTGGCTGCCGCATCTCGCGTCGTGGATACCGGCGTTGCTTTGCGTGCTGCTGCTGCTTGCCCTGAACCTGACGACGGTGAAAATGTTCGGCGAGCTGGAGTTCTGGTTCGCGCTGATCAAGATCGTCGCCATCGTCGCGCTGGTGGTGGTCGGCTTCGCGCTGGTGACATGGGGTTTCCGCTCGCCGGCGGGGAGCAAGGCTTCGCTGGCCAACCTGTGGAACGACGGCGGCCTCTTCCCGCATGGACTATCGGGTTTCTTCGCCGGTTTCCAGATCGCGGTGTTCGCCTTCGTCGGCATCGAGCTGGTCGGCACCACCGCCGCCGAGACCGCGGATCCGCGGCGCAACCTGCCGAAGGCGATCAACTCGATCCCGATACGCATCATCATCTTCTACGTGCTGGCGCTGGCGGCGATCATGGCGGTGACGCCATGGCGGCTGGTCGAGGCCGACAAAAGCCCGTTCGTGGAGCTGTTCGTGCTGGCCGGCATACCGGCGGCGGCGAGCCTGATCAACTTCGTGGTGCTGACCTCGGCCACCTCCTCGGCCAACAGCGGCATGTTCTCCACCAGCCGCATGCTGTACGGCCTGGCCGACGAAAGCCATGCACCAAAGGCATTCGCACACCTGTCGAAGGCGGCGGTGCCCTCGCTGGGCCTGCTGTTCTCCTGCTTCTGCCTGCTGCTGGGTGCGGCGCTGATCTACCTCGTGCCCAACCTGGTCACCGCGTTCACCCTCGTCACCACGCTATCCGCCGTGCTCTTCATGTTCGTGTGGTCGCTGATCCTGTGCGCGTACATGGCCTACCGGCGCAAACGTCCGCAGCAGCACGCGAGCTCGGCCTACAAGATGCCCGGCGGCGTCTTCATGTGCTGGGTGTGCCTGGTGTTCTTCGCCTTCGTGCTGGTACTGCTCTGCCTGCAGTCGGACACCCGTGCGGCGCTGCTGGCCAGCCCGGTCTGGTTCGTGCTGCTGGGGATCGGCTATGCCTGGAAGGGCCGGCGCGCCGGCAAACCCGCACCTGCCGGGAATTGAACACCGCAATTTCAGCCTGACTCATCTGAGCGAGCGCACCTTCGTGCGCTTCCGCGCATAGCGCACATGCGAACCGGCACCTGCTAACTTGCCGTTTCGCCAGCCAACCGGGGAGACCACCATGCGCCGCCACCTTGCCGCCGCCATCGCGACCACGCTCGCCCTCGCCACGGCACCGACCTTCGCCGCGCAGGACAAGCCCACGCCCAGCGCGAAGGAACTGCTGGATGCGTCCAAGCCTTCCGAATGGCGCACGCCCGATCCGGACAACCTGCTGTACATGCAGTTGCCCACGGGCCGCGTGGTGATCGAGCTGGCACCCGATTTCACGCCACTGCATGCAGCCAACATCCGCACCTTGGTGCGCGAGCACTACTTCGACGGCACCTCGGTCAACCGCGTGCAGGACAATTTCGTGGCGCAGTGGGATGACCCCGCCAGCGACGACGACCATCCCGATCCGGCCAAGCTGAAATCGCTGGGCAAGGCGAAGAAAACCCTGCCGCCGGAATACACCCGCGCCATCGACGCCAAACTGCCGTGGACAGAACTGCCCGACGGCGACGTATACGCTCCGGAAGTGGGCTTCAGCGAAGGCTTCGCCGCCGCGCGGGATCCGGCTACCAGCCGGATGTGGCTCACGCATTGCTATGGTGCGGTGGGCGTGGCACGCGACATCTCGCCCGACAGTGGCAACGGCAGCTCGCTGTACGCGATCATCGGTCAGTCGCCGCGCACACTGGACCGCAATCTCGCCATCGCCGGCCGCGTGCTGGAAGGCATGCCACTGCTCTCCGCCTTGCCGCGCGGCCCCGCCCCAATGGGCTTCTATACCGACGCCAAGCAGCGCCTGCCCATCCTCTCGGTGCGGCTGGCTTCGGATCTGCCGCCCGCGCAGCGCGCGAACATCCAGGTGCTGCGCACCGACAGCACCACTTTCACCGCGCTGATCGAAGCCAAGCGCAACCGCCGCGACAGCTTCTACACCTTGCCTGCGGGCAAGCTCGAACTGTGCAACATCGACGTTCCGGTGCGGGATGGCGGCAAGCCGGTGATGCCATAACCGTATCCGAACACCCATGCGGCCCATTCCGGTTATGGTGAACCCAGGCAACCGATCATCCCATCGCCCATGTCATTGAACGACACCATGCATTTTCTGCGGGCCTGGATGCGCGATCCGCGCAGCGTAGGCGCATTGGCGCCCTCCGGCCCCGCCTTGGCGCGACTGATGACGGCGCATGTCGACCACGCGCATGGCCCGGTGATCGAACTCGGTCCCGGCACCGGCGTTTTCACGCGGGCGCTGCTGGAACGTGGTTTGCCCGGCCATCGGCTAGTGCTAGTGGAAACCGATCCCGTGCTGGCTTCCACACTAGAGCAACGCTACCCGCACGCGCGCGTGCTGCGCATGGATGCCGCACAACTTGGCCGCTCTTCGTCCTTGTTCGGGGACGAGCGCGCGAGCGCCGTTATCAGCGGCCTGCCCCTGCTGTCCATTCCTTCCGACAAGGTCGCGGCCATCGTCGAAGGCGTGTTCGAGCGCCAATTGCAGTCCGGAGGGGCGCTTTACCAGTTCACCTATGGGCTGCGCTGTCCGGTGCCGCGGGCGTTGCGGCAGCGGCTTGGATTGCAGGCCGAGCGCGTCGGAGGGGCGTGGCTCAATTTGCCGCCAGCGTGGGTTTGGCGTATTCGGCGGGTGGGCTGAGGGTTTTTCGTGCTCTGAAGCCGGCAGGGTTTGTGACCCCGGGGCTTCACGGCGGCAAGACGCCTTATAGGCGCGTTTCGCAAGTAACAGAGCGGTTTCGGACGCCCGCCGGCGCCCGAGTCGCGTCTCTTTGCTGGCCCACGCTGCCGCAGGAGCGGTGGCGAACAACGAAGCTGGCCCGAAGGGCGAAGGGCAGCGCCTGTCCCGGACTCGATCCGGGAATGTCCGGAGCCAAGAGAGATAACCCAGAGAAACGGACTGATTCAATCCGCCGGAACTACGAACAACCCATGTCCGGGACATTGGAACCACTCCCTCCTATGCGATAGACAGCACGGCCACACCGCGCCGTATCTGGTTACCGAGGGAAGCATCTTGCAGCGGCCGCCCTGCTTCTGGCTCGTCATTCCGGCGCAGGCTGGAGGAGCTTCACAACAGCGAAGCTGGTCATCCAGTGACCGTGATGCTCGAACAAGCATGATCGCTCCTGGATTCCGGCCTGCGCCGGAATGACGAGCAGACAGTTCTGCGCCCTCTGGAGCGCCTTTGCCGTTCGCACGCGCTCCTGCGCGCGCATGGGCACGCAAAAGCGAAGTAGCTGGGGCTGCGGCAGCCGCACGAAAGCGCTCTGTCCTCGCCATACCCCAAATCCGGTCCCGGCCACGGCCTTGCAAAAGACATATCTACGATATATCTTGAATTCACCAATTCGATATATCGGAACACGCCATGCGCATGCACCACTTCTTTCAACACATCCGCCACCACCACCACTCCCACGACTTCAACCCCTTCGACATGGAAGGTGACGGCCGCGGCTTCCATGCCGGCCGCCATGGTCCCTTCGACGACAGCCGCGGCGGCGACGCCTTCGGCGGCTGGGACGGCCTGCGCGGCGGCCGCCGAGGCGGCGGCGGCCGCATGTTCGGCCATGGCGACCTCAAGCTGCTGCTGCTTGCGCTGATCGAGCAGCAGCCGCGCCACGGCTACGAGCTGATCCGCATGATCGAGGAGATGTTCCACGGCCAGTACACGCCCAGCCCCGGTGCGATCTATCCCACCCTCGCGATGCTCGAGGACATGGGCTATGCGTCGGTGGAGAACGAAGCGGGCAATCGCAAGCTGTACGCGATCACCGCCGAAGGTCGCGTCTTCCTTGACGAGAACCGTGCCGCGGTGGACGCGGCCAATGCACGCACCGAGCATAGCGCCAAGCTGGCGGCGAAGATGGCCGCCCCGATGCGCGTGCGCAAGGCGATGCACGCGCTCAAGCACGCGATGCTGATGCGCATCAGCTGGGACAAGGCGGAAGCCGAGCGCGTCGCCGCGATCCTCGAACGTGCCGCCCATGAAATCGCCACCGGCGGGACGAACGACTGATGCAGCTACCCTTCGTACGGCATGCCCACCAGCGCCTGCGCCATGACGTCGTGCTGCGCACGCTGGCCGTAGCGCGCGTCGAGCGCATTACGCCGCACATGCAGCGCGTGACGTTCGGCGGCGCCGAACTGCGCGGCTTCCATAGCGCCGCGCCCGACGACCATGTGAAGCTGTTCTTCCCCAACCGCCACGGTGAACTCGTGCCGCCCTCGCTGGGCGCCCAGGGCCTGGAATTCCCCTCGGGTCGCGAGCCCTCGCCTATGCGCGACTACACGCCACGCCATCACGACGCCGCACGCGGCGAGCTGGTGATCGATTTCGTGCTGCACGGCGACGGCCCCGCTGCGCGCTGGGCCGAGCAGGCGGCGCCTGGGCAGTGGATCGCAGCCGGCGGTCCGCGCGGCTCGCACGTGATCGCCAACGATTTCGACCATTACGTGCTGGTCGGCGACGAAACCGCCCTGCCCGCGATCAGCCGCTGGCTGGAAGAAATGCCCCCAGGCATGCACGCCACGGCCTTGATCGAAGTACCGGAAATCGCCGACAGGCAGACACTCTTCTCGCAGGCACGTGTCGACATCCAGTGGTTCGGACGCGACGCCGCGGAGGGCGGATCGCTGGAGCAGGCGTTGCACGAATTGCCCGCCATCGAAGGCGATCGCTTCTGGTGGATCGCCACCGAATCGGACCGCGCCCGCACGATGCGCCAATCGCTGGAGCAACGCGGCATACCGAAGGACTGGATCAAGGCCACGGGCTACTGGAAAGCCCATGCGGACGACGACGGGGATTGACCCCCATCTGAACGCAGAATGAGTTGAACCAGGCGTCCACTACAAAACCTTGCCACCTCATCGGTTAAGCCTTGGCACACCCCATCGCCACGGCGTGCCGCCTTGCAGCCGCAGGGAGACGATCATGAGACGCAGATACAAACTGCTGGCATGGGTCATCGGCTTGCCGGTGACCTTGCTCATCGTGCTGGTTTCGGCACTGGTGATAACGCTCTCCCTGTTCGACTGGAACAGGCTGAAGCCGACCATCGACGAAAAGGCCAGCACGGCGATTGGCCGCCCGTTCGCGATAAACGGCGACCTTGGCATGGAGTGGAAGCGCGACCCGCAGTCGCAGGGCTGGCATGCATGGGTGCCGTGGCCGCACATCGTGGCGCACGACATCTCGGTCGCCAACCCGGCATGGACGAAGCAGCCGCAGTTCGCGCACCTGGACGCCGTGCGCTTCAGTCTGTCGCCGCTGGACCTGCTGTGGCACCACGTGCGCATTCCCAGCCTGCAACTGGTGAACCCCAGCGTGGACCTGGAACGCGATGCCCAGGGTCGAGCCAACTGGACGTTCAACCTGCCGCAAAGCCAGACACCTTCCGCGTGGACGGTGGATCTCGGTGCCATCGGCTTCGGTGCCGGCCAGGTCGTATTCGACGATGCCGCCGGCCATGTGCAAATCACCGCGCACATCCAGCCGCTGCAGCAGGCGGTTCCCTATGACCAGATCGTGGCGCAGGCAACGGCGGATGCGCGTACGCAGGCGGTGAGCAGCGCCGGCCGCGGTGCCGGCAAGACCATGGACAAGGACAACGATCAGGACAAACCCGGCGATGCGGCCGCGCGGAAGTCCAGTTACCAGTTCGCCTGGAGCGCTCAAGGCAGCTACCAGGGTGCGCCGCTGGAGGGCAGCGGGAAAACCGGCGCCGTGCTGGCCCTGCAGCAATCCGGCCAGCCGTTTCCACTGCAGGCGAAACTGCGCATCGGCGACACGCACATCGCCTTGGTCGGCACACTGACCGACCCCCTGCATCTCGGCGCGCTGGACCTGCGCCTGTGGCTCGCCGGCTCCAGCATGGCCAAGCTCTACCCCATCCTCGGCGTGACGCTGCCCGACACTCCGCCGTACGCCACCCGTGGCCGGCTCACCGCCACGCTGGCGCGTAGCGGCAACCGCTTCGGTTACCACGACTTCCGCGCGCACGTGGGCGCCAGCGACATCGCCGGCGACGTCGACTACGTCACCGGCGGCGTGCGCCCCAAGCTCAGCGGCAAGCTGCAAGCCGCGCAATTGCGCTTCGCCGACCTTGCGCCGCTGGTCGGCGGTGGCGGCTCCAGCACCACGATGCCGCCCGCTGCCGCTTCCGATCGCGTTTTGCCCACGCAGTCCTTCCGCACCGATCGCTGGAAGGCGATGGATGCCGACGTCACCTTTGCCGCCGCGCGCATCGAACACGGCCCGTCGCTGCCGATCCAGTCGCTGTCGACGCACCTCGTGATGGACGGCGGCACGCTGACCCTGGACCCGCTGCACTTCGGCGTGGCCGGCGGACAGGTGAACGGCATGGTGCGTCTCGACGGCAGTACCGCGCCGATGCGCGGCAGGCTCAAGCTGGGCGTGCGCGGCTTGCGCATCGAGCAGTTGTCGCAAGGTTTCGCCTCCATGCACACCAGCCTGGGCGAGATCAACGGCGATGCCGAGCTCGATGCGCGCGGCAACTCCGTCGCCACCCTGCTCGGCACCGCCAGCGGCGAGCTGAAGCTGCTGATGGACAACGGCGCGATCAGCCGCAACCTGCTGGAAATGGCCGGCCTCAACGTGGGCAACATCGTGCTCGGCAAGCTTTTCGGCGACAAGACGGTGAAGATCGACTGTGCCGCCAGTGACTTCGTGGCAGAGGATGGCCTGTTCAGCACACGTCTGTTTGTGGTCGACACGCAGGACGCGCTGATCGATGTGAAAGGCACGGTGAACTTCGCCAACGAGAAGCTCGACCTGGATGTCGTGCCGCACACCAAGGGCTTCCGATTGTTCACGCTGCGCTCGCCGCTGTACGTGCACGGTACGCTGAAGCAGCCCGACGTGGGCGTGCACGCCGGCCCGCTGCTGGCGCGCGGCGCCGGCGCATTGGCGCTGGGCGTAGTCGCCGCCCCGGCCGCCGCGTTGCTGGCGTTGGTCGCCCCCAGTCACGACACCGGCAACACCCATACCTGCACCGCGGTGCTGCAGCAGTTGCGAGCGCCAGCGGCCAAGGCACAGCGCTGATTTACAATGCGCGCTTCTTCTGGATAGCGCGTATTCCATGCAAGCCGTCAGCAAGGCCCGTCTGCAGATCCACTTTTGCGTCCTGCTGTGGGGCTTCACCGCGATCCTCGGCAAGCTGATCAGCCTGCCGGCGCTGCCATTGGTGTGGTGGCGCGTGCTGCTGGTGACGGTTGCCCTGCTGCTGATGCCGCGGGTGTGGCGTGGCCTGCGCGCGATGCCTGCGCGCTTGCGCTGGGCCTACGCCGGCATCGGCGTGCTGGTGTCGCTGCACTGGCTGACCTTCTACGCCGCGATCAAGCTCGCCAATGCTTCCGTGGGTGCCACCTGCATGGCCCTGGGGCCGGTGTTCCTCGCCTTCGTGGAACCCTGGATCGCCAGGCGCAAGTTCGACCCGCGCGAAATGCTGATCGGCGTTGCGGTGGTGCCCGGCGTGGTGATGGTGGTGGGCGGGGTGCCCCCGGGCATGCGCATGGGCATCGCGGTGGGCGTGGTATGCGCATTGCTGGTGGCGCTGTTCAGCGCGTTCAACAAGCGCATGGTGGAACACGGCGACCCCCTCACCATCACCTGCATCGAGCTGGGCGCCGGCACCGTCTTCCTCGGCCTGCTGGCTCCCCTGCTCCCGCACGCCGGCCCTGCCTTCGTGCTGCCGGATATGCACGACGCGCTGCTGCTGCTCGCGCTGTCCTTCGGCTGCACCCTGCTGCCGTTCGCGCTGGCGCTGGTGGCGTTGCGCCACCTGAGCGCCTTCGGCGTGCAGATGGTGACCAACCTGGAACCGGTCTACGCCATCGTGCTGGCGGTGCTGCTGCTCGACGAGCAGCGCCAGCTGGACGGCTGGTTCTACGCCGGCGTGGCAGTGATCCTTGCCGCCGTGTTCGCCCACCCGCTGCTGCACCGCAAACGCGGTGAACCGGAGCAGCCGGAGCTGCTGGCCGTCGCGGAGAGCCACAACATCGTCGAGTAGCAACTGCCCCGGCTGCGGGATCACCCTCGTCGGAGGCCTTTCATTCCGCGCCGCCCGCAAGACGCGCCCGCAGGTGGTCGATGAAAGCCCGCACCTTCGCTGGCGCATGAAGCCCGGCGTAGACCGCGTGGAAGCTTCCTTCAGGCAAGCGCTGGGTACGCAGCAGGTGTTCGAGGCGGCCTGTCGCGAGCTCGGCCTGCACCATGAAGTCGGGCAGCACCGCCACGCCAGCGCCGGCCAGCGCCATCGCGTGCACCGCCGCGGCGCTGTCGGCCACGGCGCGGCGGGTCAGGCGTACACGGGTGTGGCTACCGTTGCGCGCGGTGAAGGTCCAGTTCGCGGGTGAGCTGAGCACCGAAAGCAGGATCGCATCGTGGTCCGCGAGGTCTTGCGGCCGGCGCGGCCGTCCGCGCGCGTCGAGATAGGCCGGCGCCGCCACCAGCAGCTGGCGGAAGCCGGCCAGACGCACCGCATGCAAGCCGGAATCGCGCAGCGGGCCGCCGCGGATTGCCAGGTCGAAGCGGCCGCCGATCAGGTCGCTGATGCCATCGTCCAGCACCAGCTCGGTACTCACCTCCGGACAGGCCCGCAGGAAGCTGGCCAGCGCGGGCGCCACCACCATGGCGCCATAGTTCACCGGCGCCGTGAGGCGCAGCGTGCCGCGCGGGATTTCGCGGTTTTCGCCCATGCGAGCGATCGCCGCCTCGGCTTCGCCCAGAATGCGCACGCAATCGGCATGGAAGTCCATGCCAGCCTCGGTCAGCGTCATCCTCCGCGTGCTGCGCACCAGCAGCGTTACGCCCAGTTCGCGCTCCAGCCGCACCAAGTGCTGGCTCACCATCGCCTTGGTCAGGCCCAGCTGTTCCGCCGCCGCGGTGAACGAGCCGGCGCGCACCAGCGCCACGAATACCGCCCAACGATTGAGATTGACCTCGCCCATGGCTGTTCTCCATTGTCAACTTTTACTTTACAGTGAATTACTTCTGCGACGGTTTATCCAGCAAATGGGAGGGTGCATGCTGCGCTTCGTCTCCCCTCCACTGGAAACCTTCCATGCACATCGCACTGTTCGGCGCCACCGGCCACATCGGCCACGCCATCCTCGCCGAAGCGCTGGCGCGCGGCCACGACGTGACTGCCATCGTGCGCGAGCCGGGCCGCCTCGACACGCGCCAGGACAAGCTCCGCGTTGTCACCGGCGACGTGGCGGACCCGCAGACCTGGCTGGCTGCCGTGCGCGGCAGCGACGCGGTGGTGGCCAGCCTGTCCGCCCGCCGCGACGGCAACCCGGACAGCTTGCCCGGCAACGCGCGCATCCTGCTCGACCAGCTGCCCGCGGCCGGCGTGCCGCGCCTCGTCTGGGTGGGCGGCGCCGGCAGCTTGGAAACCTCGCCGGGCGTGCGCGTGCTCGACGACCCGAACTTCCCGGCAGCATGGAAGCCCGAGGCCGAAGCCCAGGGCCGTGCGCTGGAAACCTTCCGCGCCAGCGCGTCGCCCCTGGCCTGGACCTACATCAGCCCTGCTGCGCTGATCGAGGACGGCGCGCGTACCGGTCACTACCGCATCGGTGGCGACCAGTTGCTGGCCGACGCCAGCGGCGTCAGCCGCATCAGCGTGGCCGACTATGCGGCCGCCCTGCTCGACCGTGTCGAGAAAGGCGACGCGACGCGACGCCGCATCACCGTGGCCTACTGAGCAGAAGAAGCACCGTCCATTCCGGACATGTCGCCCATGCCCGGATGGCCGATGGCGGGGCGGGCGTCGCCGGCATCCATGTCGTCGTCCGGCGGCGCCTTGGCCACGATGGCCTTGTACTGCTCCGGCGTCATGCCCGGCAGCTTGCGCAGGAAGGCCACCATGCTCCAAACGGTGGCGTCGTCGTGGCTGCTGCCCCAGGCAGGCATAGCGCTCATCTTGATGCCGTGCTTGATGACCCAGAACGCGGCCCTGGGATCGACCCGCTGCCGTGTGAGGTCCGGCGGCTGCGGATACAGACCGGGGCGGATTTCGGAATCGCGCATGCCCGGCGCGAGATGGCAGCCGGTGCACATGGCCGCGTACTGGCCAGCGCCCTTGAGAATCCGTTGCGGGTCGTCAAGATCGGGCATGGCGAGATTTGCGGTACGGGCATGGACGGAACGGTCGCGCAGGGTTTCGAGCAAGGCATAGGTCGGCTTCCAGTGCGGCGTATCGGCACCGATGTCGTACAGCCCCGACCAGGCATAGGCACCCGCACCGGCGACAAGCACCGCGAGCGTGGCAGCGACAACAAGCGTGCGTTCGACGCCTTTCTTCATGACGTGATCCTCAGAACCAGATGCGCAGGCCAGCGACGAGCTGGCGGTCGAAGACCGGGCGGCCCTCATCGCGTGCGAATGCCGCCGTGCCGCCGAAGCGCCGCGTCCACACCACGCCCAGGTAAGGGGCGAACTGCCGCCGTATCTCGTAGCGCAGGCGCAAGCCGAAGCTGGCGTCGGACAGACCGCTGCCGAGGCGCCGCTGCGGGTCGTCCTTGCCTTGGAAATTCGCTTCCAGCTCCGGCTGCAGGACCAGGCGCTGGGTGATGAGGAGCTCGTAATCGGCCCGCAGGCGCGCCGCCGTGCGGCCACCCGAACTCGCATAGGCGGTGGCTGCCAGCTCGAACCAGTACGGCGCCAGCCCCTGCACGCCGAGCGCTAGCCACTGGCGCGCGGGACCTTCGCCGAAGTCGTTGCGCACGCCGAGCTGGGTGTTCCAGTACGTCGCGACGGCATGGCTCCATAACGCCTCGACATCGCTGTCGTCGAACCGACCGTCTTCGTGCTGGCCCTCGCTGCGTAGCCACAGCTTGTCGATGTCGGTGCCATACCAGCCCTCCATCTCCCACGACTGGCCGCTGCCATGCAGGCCGTCGAAGGCTTCGAGCTGGTCGAAACGCAGCATGCCCAACGGCCCGGCGTCGAGCATGTCCATGCCGGGCATGACGCCATAGCCGTTGCCGTCCGAGTAGTCGGCGCTGCGCGCAGCCCGTGGCGCCACACCACCTTGCATGCGCATGTCGGGCATGGCGCCCATGTCATGCGGTTGACCGTGATCCTTCGCCGCCACCGTGCCCCCGGCATGCCTGGAGCGATCCATGCCTGGCATCGAGGGCATGTCCATATCTCCCATGTCCGCAGCGGTGCTGCCCGCCGATGCAGGCTCGAGCTGCTTCGCCTGCGGCGCTGGCTTCGCTGATTTGGGAGAGCCCTGCGGCATGCCCGGCATGTCCATGCCACCCATGTCCATGCTCGTGCTGCTTGCCGGCGCGGGAGCGGTCTGTTGCGCCCACGCCAACGGCGACAACGAGAGCGCAATGCAAGCCAAGGTGTTGCGGATGAATGCGCTCATGACACCACCACCTCGCGCATCATCCCTGCCTCCATGTGGTAGAGCATGTGGCAGTGGTAGGCCCAGCGACCCAGCGCGTCGGCGGTGACGCCATAGGCGATGCGCTGGGCAGGCTGCACATTGAGGGTGTGCTTGCGCACCTGGAAGCCGCCGTCAGGGCTTTCCAGCTCGCTCCACATGCCGTGCAGGTGCACGGGGTGGTCCATCATGGTGTCGTTGACCAGCACCAGCCGCAGCCGCTCGCCGGCGCGGAAATGCAGGGGCCTGGCGTCCGAGAACTTCACGCCATCGAACGACCACATGTAGCGCTGCATGTTGCCGGTGAGGTGCAGCTCGATCTCGCGGCCCGGCTCGCGCGTGTCCAGCGAACCGCCGACGGTATGCAGGTCGTCGTAGGTGAGCACGCGGCGACCGTTGCCGCGCAGGCCGGCGCCCGGGTCGTCGAGATTGGTGCGCGGCATGTCCACGCGCATGTCCACGCCGGGATTGCGGTATTCCGTGCGGGCGTGCTTCGCCATGGTGCCGCCATCCACGGCCCCCATCATGTCCATCATCGCCAACGGCGCGCGCGCATCCATCGCCGGAACCGGCGCCCCCATGCCTTCGCGCGGCGTCAGCGTGCCGCGGGCGTAGCCGCTGCGATCGATGGATTGCGCGAATACGGTCCAGGCGCGGTCGTCCGAAGGTTCCACAATCACGTCGTACGTCTCGGCCACGGCGATACGGAACTCATCCACGCTCACCGGCTCCACGTCCTGCCCGTCGGCGGCCACCACGGTCATCTTCAGGCCGGGGATGCGCACGTCGAAGATCGTCATCGCCGAGCCGTTGATGAAGCGCAGCCGCACTTTTTCGCCGCGCTTGAACAAGCCCTCCCAGTTGGCCGCCGGCGCATGGCCATTCATCAGGTAGGTATAGGTAGCGCCGCCTACGTCGGCGAGGTCGTTGGGACTCATGCGCATCTGCTGCCACATGCGCCGCTCGACGAGCGCCTTGTACAAACCCTGCACGCGCGCATCTCGCAGGAAATCCGATACCGTGGGCTCGGCGTGGTTGTAGTAATCGCCCTGCTTCTTGAGGTGCGCGTAGATCGCCAGCGGATCCTCGTCCGTCCAGTCGCTGAGCATCACCACGTAATCGCGGTCTGCGGGGAAGCGCTCGCCACCCGCGGGCTCGATCACGATGGGACCGTACAGACCGGTCTGCTCCTGAAAGCCGGAATGGCCGTGATACCAATACGTGCCGCTTTGCCGCACCGGGAAGCGATACGTGAATGTCTCGCCTGGCGCGATGCCGGCGAAACTGATGCCTGGCACGCCGTCCATGCCGGAGGGCAGCAGGATGCCGTGCCAATGGATGGAACTGGGCACGCGCAGCCGGTTGGTCACGCGCAATGTCACCGTGTCGCCCTGGCGCCAGCGCAACAACGGCGCGGGCAACTGCCCATTCACCACGGTGGCGACACGCTTGCATCCCGTGAAATCCACTGGCAGCTCGTCGATGGACAAGTCGAACTGCGTCCCGCGCAGCTCGCACGGCCCGACACGCGCCGCCTGCGCGGCGGACGGCCCGGCGCGCATTCCCAGACCGGCGGCCACGCCGCCCAGCATCAAACCCTGCACGAAACGTCGGCGCGACAATCGCGGGTCGCGCGAATCCAGCGTATTCATTCTTCACTCCCGATGCATGGCCACGCACGCGGCCACGAGCCTGCAGGCGCAGGCAATCAACCGAACGAGTCGGCGCGAACGGAGGGGGTCAGGCCAACGGTGGCCGCAAGGGTGGCGCGTGGGCCAGATCGGGAGCCTCGGCAGGCCATGCCTGCCAAGTCACTGCTGCGAAACGCGCAAGGCCGACCGGCACGGCAAAAACAGGCAGCGTCGCCGTCACGTGCGCACAGGCGCAATCGGCATGCACGCCATCCGCGTGCACCGGCGCGGGCGCGCCATGGTGTTGCGTCATCACCTTGGTCCCATCCATGCCTGCACAGCAATCGGCCTTTGCAAACGCCGTGAAGGCCACGCCCAACCATGCGCACAAGGCCAGCGCGAACAACACGCGGCAGCGACGCAGACGGCAGAGGAAGGATTGGCGCATGCAGCGAGCATAGCCATGCATGCCGAAAGCACTCAACTCTGGAGGAGGCTCTATGCGGCCTATACTGGCGCACCCTGCCCACGAACGCCCCTATGAACTATCGCCACGCCTACCATGCGGGCAATTTCGCCGACGTCCTGAAGCACGCCTTGCTGCTGGCGCTGATCGAGGCGCTCAAGCACAAGCCTGCACCGTTCTGCGTGATCGATACCCACGCCGGCAGCGGCTGCTATGCGCTGGACAGCGTCGAAGCCGACAAGACCGGCGAATACAAGGACGGCATCAACCGCCTGCTGTTTCCCGATCTCGCCGGCGCCAGCCACGAGCCGCTGCCGCCACTGCTGCGCCGATGGCTGGATTCCATCCTCGCGCTGCCCGGGAACGAACACGGCGTGAAACTCTACCCCGGCTCGCCTCTGCAGGCCGCACAAGCCATGCGCGACATCGACGGCGCGCAACTGTGCGAACTGCACCCCGAGGAAGCCGCACGCTTGCGCGAGCTGTTCCACCGCGATCCGCGTGTGCACGTGCATGAACGCAACGGCTACGAGGCGCTGAAAGCGCTGCTGCCACCGAAGGAAAAACGCGGCCTGGTCTTGATCGATCCGCCCTACGAGGCGCAGGAAGCCGAGTACCGGCTGATCGAGCAGACCTTGAAGGAGGCGCTGCAACGCTGGCCCGGCGGAATCTACGCCATCTGGTACCCGATCAAGCGACGCAGCCAGGTGCAACCGTTCCTGCGATGGCTCACGCACTGCGGCGCCAAGCGCGTGCTGCGCGCGGAGCTGCTGGTGCACGGCGGCGACTCGCCGCTGCGCCTCAACGGCTCGGGCATGGCCATCATCAATGCCCCTTGGCAGTTGGACGAAACCCTGCGTGAACCGCTGCGCGCGATGGCCCGCCTGCTTGCCCAGGGACACCCCGCCGAATGGAAGCTGGACTGGCTGGTGGATGAGGCTGCGCCTGCGCCACCGGCTAGAACCGCGAAACTACCTCCTTCGCCACGCCGTCGCTAAGCTCACTGCGTCGTTGTTGCGATCTTCGATCCTGGAGTCCGCCATGCGTCCCGTCACCCGCACCCTCCTCCTGTCTTCCGTGCTGCTCGGCCTGGCCGCCTGCGCCCCCCCGCCGATCTACAAAATCGCTCCCGGCACGCTTGCCGCCACGCCGGCCCAGGTGGCCCATACACCGGAGCAGTTCGCACAAGGCCAGGTGATCTGGGGAGGCCGCGTGGTGGGTGTGCGCAACCTACCGGACCACAGTGAAATCGAGGTGCTTGCCTACCCGATCGACTCCTCGCAGCGTCCCCGCTTCGGCGCGGGCGCCAGCGGCCGCTTCATCGCCATCGTGCCCGGCTACGCCGAGCCGATGAACTATCCGGGCGGCGCGCCCATCACGGTGGACGGCCAACTCGGCGGCACCCGCGTCGGCAAGGTCGGGCAAGCGGACTACGTGTTCCCGCTGGTGAAGATCGCGCAATCGCATGTGTGGACACCCGACGAAATGCGCAGCGGGCACCCGAATGTCAGCTTCGGTGTGGGCGTGGGCGTCGGCATCCGCTGAACCTTCGTCACCACGACTACGCGAAGGCAACGAAGCGGCTGCCGGGCTCATGGCGGCTCTGTTCTCCTGCCGCCAGCGCAGTCAGCGATCAAGCTGATGAACTGTCGGATCAAGCGTGGCGAGGCTTGGCACGCCTTCCCCGCCGTCTGCTGTACATCAGCACCGCACGACGGAGCAATAGAAAGCAGGACTGGCCGACGCACCGCAACAGCTGACGACTGCAGTCAGTCCTGCGCTTCCTACACGCGCGAACCGCGGGCGATGAGCCGGCTTTGCATCAAGGCCGCTGTGTGCAACATCAGAAACAGCGGGACCAGAAACGCCGGGATCACCAGCAGTGGCAGCGTTGCCATCGGCGCAGTCGTGATCTCGCCCGCGGCTCCACTGGACAAAGTGGCACTCAGGGTTCCAAGGACGATGGCCACGGCAAGATCGAGCATGCCGAACAGGTTCCATCGGACGAATGCCCGGCTGCCGGCAAAGTCACTGCGACGCACGAGAGCCAGGATCATCCATGGGGCAGCGAAGCCGACTGCCATGTCGCCAAGACCCGCCGGCAACGCAAACATGGCCGGCAGCACATTGTGTGCGTACAGCGACAGAAAACCCAGGCCGGCCCATCGCCAGGCCTGCATGGCCGTGATCAGACGCAGGTCGAGCGAGAGAACGAATGCGCGGAACGACGGCGAGAACCGTAGCCACGCAAAAAACATCAACAGAGGCGCACCAACCCCGATGGCTATGGCGACCGGTGGCTGCCCGGGACGCCCGACGAAGGCGCCGGATATACCGAGCGACACGACAAGCCCGAACCATGCGGCCAAGACCAGGACGATTCCCTGACGAATGTTGCTAGTTCCGTGAGGCCCCTGCGTGGCGGGGCGCGGAAGAACTGTGGCTGACATGAGCGCCTCCTCAAGTAACTTGCATTTTGCAAGTTTGTGGCGAAAGTACCCGACTAGCTTTCATAATGCAAGCAACAAATCTTGCTGTCATGGAGAGCCGCCAGAATGAGCACCGCCAGGTCTTTCGCACGTTCCGCTTGCGCGGTCGCCAATTCGCTCGACATCGTCGGCGACAAATGGTCGTTGCTGGTGGTGCGCGACCTGCTGCACGGCAAGAGCACCTACGGCGAAATCGCGGACTCCCCGGAACACATCCCGACCAACATCCTCGCGGAGCGCCTCAGACGCCTGGAGGCCGCCGGCATCATCATCGGCACGCCCTACCAGGAGCGCCCGGTGCGCTATGCCTACACGCTCACCCCGAAAGGCAGGGCCCTGGGCGACGTGCTGCTCGCGTTCGTACGCTGGGGCAAGCAATACATACCGGGAACGGTGACGATGGGCTCGGGACCGGCAGGCAGCGGAGCGGCAACAAAGGCCTCGACCGCACGCCGCGCGCGCAAGACACAAGCGAAGTAAGGTCCCGGGGAAGACTTCGGCGACGAACGCACGCCACTACAATGGCCGCCCCAGATCATGGCCCGCATGACCGACCATGCCGACGTCGCACGCCGCGCCTTTCATCGCTCACCCCATCGCCCACATGCGCTCGCCCTACGCACGGCGCATCGATGCCCCGCATCAATCGGTAGTGGTGGCCGGCACCGAGACAGGGGTCGAGGCGGAAGCACGCATCGAGTTCGTCGAAACCGTGCCGGCTGAGGCGTTTGCCGATCTCGCCGGGTTCGAACGGATCTGGCTGCTGTTCGTGTTCCATCGCAGCGAGGGCTGGAAACCGCAGGTGCGGCCGCCGCGCGGCGGTGGCAAACGCAGCGTGCTGGCCACACGCTCGCCACATCGGCCCAATGCGATCGGCTTGTCGGCCGTTGAACTGATAGGCGTCGAGGAGCGGGCGTTGCGCGTGCGCGGCGTAGACCTGCTGGACGGCACGCCGATTCTCGACATCAAGCCCTATGTGCCTTACGCCGACGCGTTCCCCGCTTCGCGAGCAGGCTGGATCGACGCCGTCGACATGGCACAAGGCCTCCATTCCGCCCCCGGACCGAAGCGGCCACGACGGCCTCCGGGCAAGTCCCCAGGCTGAACCGAAGGATATGTGCGACTGCGCCAAATTGGCGCAAGAGCTTGCATCCAGGCTGTAACCATATCATGCTGCATTGCACACAATACGCAAGAGTATTGAAATGAGTACTGCCAGCTTGCGCTCGATGGCTTCGCACCCTTCCCTGTCTTCGCGCAGCCACGCGCGCCATGCCCCCACGCTCAGCGTGCATACCGCGCAAGGCGAGCGCGTGCGCAGCCGCGACAGTCGCGAACTGTGGCTGCGCGGGATCGAGTCAGGTGACGTGGCGGCGCTGCAGCGTTGCTTTACGCGCCTGTCTCCGGAGGACATCCGCCGCCGCTTCCTGCATGCCATGTCCGAGTTGCCCCTGCCGATGGCGCAACGCCTGTGCAATACCGATCCGGCACTAGAAACCGCGCTGGTGCTGGTGGACGAATCCGTACGCCCTGCCGAGATCCGCGGCGTGGGCCGAATCTATGTGGACGAGGCTGCCGACAGCGCCGAGTTCTCGGTGATCGTGGAGCGGGACTGGAGCCGCATCGGCCTCGGCGCGCTGCTGATGCAGCGGCTGGTGGATGATTGCCGCCACCGTGGCCTCGCCGAAATCTGGGGTTATGTGCTGCTAGAGAATCGTCCCATGCTTGAGCTGTGCCGCGAGCTGGGCTTCACCCGCAGGCTGCTGCCGGACGAACCGGGCACGGCGCAGATTAGATTGACGCTGTAATTCGCCTGGCTCCCTGTCCCCGATGGGCAAAACCATGTCGTTTGCGAGCCGCTGGCTTGCACATGGCTTGATCCGAGCGCTGACGCGAGGTCCGCTGGAGTTACCAGCAGGAACGAGTCTGGCAACTCGCTGAGGTGAGGACCCTGCTTGCGTTGCCGCAGAGCAGGAGCTGTTCCGTCGGCAACATTCCCGCGAACACCCTCCCCCTCACCTCGATCCTCTCCCTGGCGCGGAGAGGAAGAAAGGCTAAGCTTGCGCATCGCGCTACACTTGAACGCTTTCCCGGCGCGGCTCCACGTCCACGCCCCCAGCGCCTGCGTGCCCATGTCCGCTCCGATCCCGCATCCCCCGCTCCCCTCCTCACCGAAGCAACGCCGCTACTGGACGCCACCGCACGGTTCGTCGCGCGCCCTGTTGCTGGCGGAAGCCGCACGTTCGCACGAGGGCCTGTTGGTGGCGGTGACGCGCGACACCCAGCGCGCCTCGGCACTCGAGGACGAGTTGCGCATCTTCGCCGGCGACCTGCCGGTGCTGCATTTCCCGGACTGGGAAACCCTGCCCTACGACGCCTTCAGCCCACACCCGGAGATCGTCTCGCAGCGCATCGCCACGCTGTACCGCCTGCCCGGCGTGAAGCGCGGCGTACTGGTGGTGCCGGTGGCCACGCTGATGCAACGCATCGCGCCACGCTCGCACATCACCGGCTCCGGCCTGGCGGTGGCGAAGGGACAGAAGTTCGATCTCGCCGCCGAACAGCGCCGGCTGGAAGCTGTCGGTTATCGCAACGTGCCGCAGGTAGCTGAACCCGGCGATTTCGCCGTGCGCGGTGCCTTGATCGATATCTTTCCGATGGGAGCGGCCGAGCCTTATCGCGTCGAGCTGTTCGACGACGAGGTGGAGTCGATCCGCAGCTTCGACCCGGAAACCCAACGCTCCGCACAGCCGGTAGAGAAGGTGGAGCTGTTGCCGGCACGCGAGTTCCCGCTCACCGAGCAGGCCGCCAAGGATTTCCGCAGCGCCTTGCGCGAGCGCTTTCCCATCGACGTGCGCCGTTGCCCGCTGTACCAGGACATGAAGGAAGGCGTGACGCCAGGCGGCATCGAGTACTACCTGCCGCTGTTCTTCCCGATGAAGAGTCCGCGCACGGATGTGCGGGGTGTTGCGGAAGGTCCGCTTACGGGTACCGCTACGCTTTTCGACTACCTCGCCGACGACGCCCTCATCGTATTGGGCGAAGGTTCGGGCGAAGCCAGCAAAGGGTTCTGGACGCAAACCGGCGAGCGCTACGACCAGCGCGCCCACGACATCGAGCGCCCCGTGTTGCCACCGGGTGAGCTTTACCTCTCGCCCGAGCAATTGCGCGAGCAGCTCAACAAGCGCCTGCGTGTGGAGATGGTGGACAGCGGCCATGCACACGCGGTGGATGCCGGCACGCAACCCGCGCCGGAGCTGCCGTTGAGCCGCAAGGGCGAGGAGCCTGGCACTTCGCTGCGGCATTTCCTCGAAAGCTATCGCGGTCGAGTACTGGTAGCTGCAGATTCGGCGGGCCGGCGCGAGGCGTTGCTGGAAACCTTGGCGGGCGCAGGACTCAAGCCGGCGCAGACTGAAAACTGGCAGCGCTTCATCTCGCCACAGCCAGGTAGTCCGGAAGAAAAGTTCGCCATCACCATCGCCCCGCTGGAACAGGGTTTCGCGCTCAAACAACCCATCCTCACCGTGCTCACCGAGCGCGAACTGTTCGGTGAGCGCGTGCGCAGCGAGCGGCGCCGGCGGCGCGGTGCGGCGCGCGATCCCGACACCATCATCCGCGACCTCACCGAGCTTTCCATCGGCTCGCCCATCGTGCACGTGGACCACGGCGTGGGCCGCTACCAGGGCCTGCTGTCGATGGAGCTGGGCGGCATGGAGGGCGAGTTCCTGGTCATCGAGTACGCCAAGGGCGACAAGCTCTACGTGCCGGTGGCCCAGCTCGGCCTGGTCAGCCGCTACAGCGGCACCGCGCCGGAGCTGGCGCCTATGCACTCGCTGGGCGGCGACGCGTGGGAACGCGCGCGCAAGAAAGCCGCCGAGAAGGTGCGCGACGTGGCTGCGGAACTGCTGGCCATCTACGCGCAGCGCGAAGCGCGCGGCGGCGTGTCGCTGCCCATCGACCGCCTGCTGGTCGAGGAGTTCGGCGCCAGCTTCCCGTTCGAGGAAACGCCCGATCAGGAACAGGCGATCGCCGCCGTGCTCGGCGACCTCGCCGCGCCACGCGCGATGGATCGCGTGATCTGCGGCGATGTCGGCTTCGGCAAGACCGAAGTGGCGCTGCGCGCCGCCTTCGCCGCCGCCACCGCGGGCAAGCAGGTAGCGGTGCTGGTGCCCACCACCCTGCTCGCCCAGCAGCACTACCGCAACTTCGCCGACCGTTTCGCCGACTGGCCGGTGAAGGTGGACGTGCTCTCGCGCTTCAAATCCACCAAGGAAGTGAACGACGCACTCAAGCGCCTCGCCGACGGCCAGATCGACGTGATCGTGGGCACGCACAAGCTGCTGCAGCCCGACATCAAGTTCAAAAACCTCGGGCTCGTCGTGGTGGACGAAGAGCAGCGCTTCGGCGTGCGCCAGAAGGAACAGCTGAAGAAGCTGCGCGCGGAAGTCGACCTGCTCACCATGACCGCCACGCCGATCCCGCGCACGCTGAACATGGCGATGAGCGGGCTGCGCGACCTCTCGCTGATCACCACGCCGCCCGCGCACCGCATGGCCGTGCGCACCTTCATCTCGGCGTGGGACCCCGCCACCATCCGCGAGGCGTTCCAGCGCGAGCTGCAGCGCGGCGGCCAGGTGTATTTCCTGCACAACGAAGTGGAGAGCATCGAGCGCACCGCGCGCGAGCTGGAGGAGCTGATCCCCGACGCGCGCATCGGCGTGGCACACGGCCAGATGGCCGAGCGCGAACTGGAACGCGTGATGGCGGACTTCCACCGCCAGCGCTTCAACGTGCTGGTGTGCACCACCATCATCGAGACCGGCATCGACATCCCCACCGCCAACACCATCATCATCGACCGCGCCGACCGTTTCGGCCTCGCGCAGCTGCACCAGCTGCGCGGCCGGGTGGGCCGTTCGCACCACCGCGCCTACGCCTACCTGATCGTGCCCGACCGCAAGTCGATCACCACCGACGCGGAGAAACGGCTGGAGGCGCTGGCTTCGCTGGAAGAACTCGGCGCCGGCTTCACCCTCGCCACGCACGACCTGGAGATCCGCGGCGCGGGCGAGCTGCTGGGCGACGAGCAGTCCGGCCAGATCCAGGAAATCGGCTTCGGCCTCTACACCGAGCTGCTCGACCGCGCCGTGCGCGCGCTAAAGAGCGGCAAAGTGCCCGACTTCGACCTGTCCAGCGAACACGAGACCGAGGTCGAGCTGCACCTGCCTGCGCTGATCCCCGACGACTACCTGCCCGACGTGCACACGCGTCTGACGCTGTACAAGCGCATCGCTAGCGCGCGCAACGAGGACGCGCTGCGCGACCTGCAGGTGGAGATGATCGACCGCTTCGGCCTGCTGCCCGAACCGAGCAAGACCCTGTTCGCGCTGTCCAGCCTCAAGCTGATGGCGACGCCATTGGGCATACGCAAGCTCGATTTCGGCCCGAACGGCGGCCGCATCGTGTTCCGCGACAAGCCCGAGGTCGATCCGATGGCGATCATCAAGCTGATCCAGAGCCTGCCGCGCGTGTACAAGCTGGACGGTCAGGACAAGCTGCGCGTCACCCTCGACCTCCCCGGTGCCAGCGAACGCATCCGCAGCGCGCAGGAAGTCCTGATATTGCTGGGAGCACGGCGCCCGGGTTGAGCGCGCGTCGGGCACATCACGCGATCCGCGTGACAGCTGTCAGTGGCGCGACCCTCGCGTCCATCAAACAATGGCCCATCTCGCCGGGAGCACAAGCCATGCAGGGGAAACCGCGGTTCGGCATCGACGCACCTACCCTGGTGCTCGGCTTCGCCATTGGCGGCCCTTTGCTGCTCGTGCTGGGTTGCGTCGGCAATCGCGTGCTGCCGTCTGCGCTGGCGGGGACGATGATCGGCACCGGCGCCGTGATGGCCACCGAAGCAGTACTGATGACTTTGAGCAGCCTGTACGGCAAACGCATCCTGCTGCGGCGGATGGTCGATGCGCTCGGCCTGCACGGCGACGAAAAAGCGCTGGACGTGGGTTGCGGACGCGGCATGCTGCTGCTTGAGACCGCCAGCCGCCTGCCACGCGGTCGGGTCACCGGGCTGGATCTGTGGAGCACGCGCGACCAGAGTGGCAATGCCGCCGAAGCCACCGCGCGCAATGCCGAACTGGCCGGTCTGCGCGAGCGCGTGCAGATCGACACCGGCGACATGCGCCACCTGCCCTATGCCGACGCGAGCTTCGACGTGATCGTCTCAAGCCTTGCCATCCACAACCTGCCCACCGAAACCGACCGCGAACAGGCAGTGCACGAAATCGCCCGCTTGCTCAAACCCGGTGGCCAACTCGCCCTGCTCGACTTTCGCCACACCGCCCACTATGTGCAGGCGCTGCGTGAAGCGGGCTTGGACACGCGGCGCTCGTGGCCGCAGTTCCTGATGTTCCCGTGGGTGTGGGTCGTGCGCGGACGCAAGGCCTGACCCTGACGTCCGCGCCACGGCCACCTACTTCGCCGGCTTGCGGAAGCGGTAGATGAACTGGTCGGTATGGCCACGTATCGACGGATCAAACACCTTCGCAGTGTGCGAATCGGCCGGATTGCGCAGGGCATCGCTCTCGCCATCGAATACGAAGCCGGCCGACTCGACTTCCTTCTTCACCACGGCCGGATCGATGCGATGCAGGGTATCGGTATCGGCCAGGCCGGAGCCGGCCGGCGCAACGTGGTCGATCACCACGAACACGCCACCGGGCTTGAGCGCGTCGTAGACCAGCTTGTCGAACTTCGCCATGTCCACCGGACCCATGAACGCGTCGTGGTAGTCATGGTAGTTCTGCACGGTGAACACCAGATCCACCTTGGCTGGCGCACTGAGTTCGGCCGCAGGTTGTTTGAGCAGGCTCACGTTGCCGTAATGCGCAGTGGCGACCAGCTTCTGCCAGCTCGCGTAGCTCTTGGCCGAGTGCTTCCACATCTCGTCCGGCCACACGGTATAGACCCGCCCCGCCGGCCCCACGATGGCACTGAACACGCGTGTCCAATAACCGCTACCGGGGGCGAGTTCCAGCACTTTTTGACCGGGCTTCACCTCGGCAAACGCCATGACCGCGGCCATCTGGCGGCGCGCGTCGTCGTCGCGGTCACTTCCCCGCGCTGGATCGTTCATCGCGGTGATGACGTAAGCAGGCGCGGTCTGGCCAGGCGGCGCGCCTGGCATGGCCAATGCTGCAGCCGGAAGGGCGAACGCAAGCAGAGAGGCAAGGATGGTCGGGCGCATGGCTAAACTCCGCTTTTGGCGAAAGGAAGGCTCATTGTGCGCTGATCGCCACGCGCGGCGCGCCATGACTAATGGCGCAAGGCGGCTCCAGGCAATTGTGTACACAGTGTGAATAAAGGTAAAGTGCAGACGACGGCCAAACAGGGGGCGCCGAGGAAAAACATGTACATGCCACTGACCCGCTTCGCAGTGGAACGCGAAGTACGAAGGGTTACAGGGATGCTTGTCGGGAAGAAGACGCCAGCGTTACAGGCGCCGCAACGTTCACCCGTATCAATACCTGCCTTGGTGTCGTGGTGCTCTGAAACGCACTCGCGCCGTGCCGACGAAGAGGCACGACGCGCGTTGCTCTGCGAAACCGGCTGACGCTAAGGCTCGTCACTGCGTCCGCGCGGTGGTGGATAGCTGTCGCGCTGTCAGCAGGTTGCGGATCACTCGCAGCTTCGCCTTGAGCTCGGCCTCGTTGACCGGGCCCAGCCGCAGCATCAGCTTCTGCCCTACCGACAACGATTCCAGGGCGGGATCGACGTAGGTGTAGCGCCCGTTCGCAAGCTGCAGTGCAGGCGGCTGCGCCAGCGAAGGCGCGGCCAGCATGTCGTCTATGGCTGCGATCAGGCGGTCGTTGAAATAAGCCTTGGGATAGCCCAGTTCCCGGTACGCCTGCTGGAACAGCGGGTAGCTATGCGCATACCACGTAACGAGTGCCTGTGAATCGGCGCGCCGTACGACCGCCATGTAAGGCGCATAGCGCCCGGTGTTGCGCGCGTCGGCGGCAAGGATTCCTTGCGTTTTTCCGGTCATGAACGCGCCCTGCGGTGTGCGCAGCGGCAGGATGGATGCGCTGCCCAGTTCGTGGCGCGGCAACGCGTCCACCGTGGCCACGATATGGTTCACGATCTGCTGCGGCAGCAACAGGTCCTTCAGCCGGTCGCCTCCGAGTGTCCGTAACGCCGAAGCCACGTTTGCGTCGCTGTCGTCCAGCGCAGGCAACGGCGCGGTGGAGGTGGAGGCAGGCACCGAGGCTTGCGCAATCGGATGATGGGTGCTGGCGGCCACGGCCGGCGATGCCGTACCCGCAGGCGCAGCCGCGGTGGATGCCGGAGCGGGAACCGTATCCGGGCGCGTCGCTCGCCACGTGACGTAGGCAGCCACAGCAACGACGCACGCCGCCACTGTCACTGCCGGCACCCAGCGGCGCCCACCCGATCTGCGCTTGTACGCCACCATTCACCTCCACGCTTCGCCTCAACAGGGGTTCGACTCGCGCACTGGCAAATCGTTCAGTGGCCCGGCTCAGACTTTCAGGCGATAGCCTGTCCTGAAAATCCACCACACCACGACCAGGCACAACGCGAGAAAACCCAGCGTAGCAGCGAGGCTGATCCCTACGCCCACGTCGGCCAGATTGTAAAAGCTCCAGCGGAAACCCGAGATCAGGTACACCACGGGGTTGAACAGCGTCACCTTCTGCCAGAACGGCGGCAACATGTGGATGGAATAGAAGCTGCCGCCCAAGAAAGTCAGCGGAGTGATCACCATCAGCGGCACCACCTGCAGCTTCTCGAAGTTGTCCGCCCAGATGCCGATGATGAAGCCGAGCAGGCTGAAGGTGACCGTGGTGAGCAGCAGGAAGGCCACCATCACCAGCGGATGCGCGATGGAGTAGTCCACGAAGATGCGCGCCGTGGCAAGGATGATCAGGCCCACCATGATCGCCTTGGTAGCCGCTGCCCCCACGTAACCCAGCACGATCTCCAGGAAGGACAACGGCGCGGAATGCACCTCATAGATGGTGCCCACGAACTTGGGGAAGTAGATGCCGAAGGAAGCATTGGACACGCTCTGCATCAGCAGCGACAGCATCACCAGGCCGGGGATGATGAAGGCCGCGTAGCTGACGCCTTCCACGCTGGTGATGCGCGAGCCGATCGCCGAGCCGAACACCACGAAATACAGCGAAGTGGATACCACCGGCGAAGCGACGCTCTGCATCAAGGTGCGCGCAGTTCGGGCCATTTCGAAACGGTAGATCGCGCGGATGCCGTACCAGTTCATGCGCCCTCCTTCACCAGCTGCAGGAAGATCTGCTCCAGCGTGTCCTGCCGCGTGCTGAGGTCGCGGAAGCGGATGCCGGCCGCGGCCAAGTCGGCCAGCAACCCGGTGATGCCGGTGCGTTCGCCCTGTGTGTCGTAGTTGTAGACCAGCTCGTTGCCGCCGGCAGCCAGTTCCAGATGGTGGGACGCCAGCGCAGCCGGCACCGCATCCAGCGGGTCATGCAGTTGCAAGCGCAGCTGCTTGCGACCCAGCTTGTGCATCAACGCGGCCTTCTCCTCCACCAGCACCAGCTCGCCCTTGTTGATCACGCCCACGCGATGGGCCATCTCCTCGGCCTCCTCGATGTAGTGCGTGGTCAGCACGATGGTGACGCCGCTCTCGCGCAGCCGCCGCACCATCGCCCACATGTCGCGACGCAGCTCCACGTCCACGCCAGCGGTAGGTTCGTCGAGGAACAGCAGCTGCGGCTCGTGCGACAAGGCCTTGGCGATCATCACGCGCCGCTTCATGCCGCCGGAGAGCATCAGCATCTTGTTGTCGCGCTTGTCCCACAACGACAGCTCTTTCAGCAGCCGCTCGATGTAGGCGTCGTCCGGTGCCTTGCCGAACAGACCACGGCTGAAGCGCACCGTGTTCCACACTGTCTCGAACGCATCGGTCTTCAGCTCCTGCGGCACCAGACCGATCAGCGAGCGGGTGGCGCGCCAGTCGCGCACCACGTCATGGCCGTCCACGGTGATGCTGCCGGCGCCCAGGTTGACGATGCCGCAGATGATGCTGATCAACGTGGTCTTGCCGGCGCCATTGGGGCCCAGCAGGGCGAAGATTTCGCCGCGGCGGATCTCGAGATCGATGCGTTTCAGCGCCTGGAAACCGCCCGGATAGACCTTGTCCACCCCGCGCACGACAAGGATGTCGTCGTCCGCCGTTCGTGCCACTGCATTCATGCACGTCTCCTGTGTTCGCTGACCGCCAATGGCAGCCAAGGGCCTGAAATACTAAACCAATAAGTTCTGAAATCAACCGATTGATGTCGCGCAACTGCGAGCGCTTTCATAAATATGAAGTTTAACTTTGCAGTTTTCCTGCCTATGCCCTACCATGCGCGACATGAAGATCGTCCGCCACGACCCGCGCATTGCCCAGGCCCAGGCCACCGCGCGCGAACTGCGCGCACTGGTCGGCAAGCTGAAGCGCCAGCTGCGCGAAAAGGTGGGCATCGAGGGGCTCACGCTTTCGCAGGTCACCGTATTGATCCACCTGGAACGCAAGGGCAGCGCCACGGTCAGCGAGCTGGCGCGCACCGAAAACGTCCGGCCGCAATCGATGGGCGCCACAGTGGCCGGCTTGCAGGCGCTGGCCCTGCTCGAGGGTGCGGCAGACCCGGGCGACGGACGGCGCACCCTGCTCTCGCTGACCAAGCTGGCGCACGAAAAGATCCGCGCCATCCGGACAGCCCGCGAGGACTGGCTGTTCCATGCCATCCGCGAGCGCTTCAACGCCAACGAACAGGACGCCCTCGCGCGCGGCGTCGAGCTGCTCAAGCGGTTGGCCGAAGGCTGAGCCCCATTCCTCTTTCCACACGACAAGGTTCCCCCCATGGCATTGACCACGCTCGATCCCAAGACCGCACTGATCGTCATCGACATCCAGAAAGGCATCGTGCAATTGCCTTGCGCCTATCCCATGGCCGAGGTGATCGACCGTGTGGTTGAGATCACGCAAGCCTTCCGCAAGCACAACGCCCCCGTGGTGCTGGTGAACGTGGCCGGTGTCGCACCAGGCCGCAACGAACAGCCGAAGCGGATGGGCGACCTGCCGGCGGATTGGGCCGAGCTGGTGCCCGAGCTGGAGGTGCAGGCAAGCGACCATCGGGTCACCAAGCGCACCTGGGGCGCGTTCACGCACACTAACCTGCACGAACACCTGCAGGAGCACGGTGTGACGCAGGTGGTGATCGTGGGCGTGGCCACCAGCATCGGCGTGGAATCCACGGCACGCCAGGCTTCCGAACTCGGCTACAACGTCACGCTCGCCATCGACGCGATGAACGACCTCAATGCCGAGGCGCATACGAACAGCGTGACGCGCATCTTCACGCGGCTGGGCGAAACCGGCAGCACGGCCGAGATCATCGCCCTGCTCGCCAGCACGCACGGCTGAACCGAGGATCGTTCCATGCCCTGGCTCCCTTTCTTGTCGTGGTTCTTCGGCGGCGCATTGCTCGCCAACGCCGTGCCTCACGTGGTCAGCGGCCTGATGGGGCGCGCGTTCCAGAGTCCCTTCGCCAAGCCCCCTGGCGAAGGACTCTCGTCCTCGACCACGAACGTGTGCTGGGGCTATCTGAATCTCGCGCTGGGCTATCTGCTGCTGGCGCACGTCGGCCACTTCGACGTGCAGAGCATCCCTTGCGTGGGCACGGCGTTTGCGGGCGCGTTGCTGTTGAGCGTGTTGATGGCACGCCACTTCGGCCGCTTCCATGGCGGCAATGCACCGGAGCGCCGGTGAGCGCGAACGGTTTCGGCATGTTCGGCTCGCTGCGCATCTGGAACTACCGCATGTGGGCCGGCGGCGCGCTGGTGTCCAACGTCGGTACATGGATGCAGCGCGTGGCACAGGACTGGCTGGTGCTCACCATCCTTACCCACCGCAATGCCAGCGCGGTGGGCGTGGTCATGGCCCTGCAGTTCGGTCCGCAGCTGCTGCTGTTGCCGTGGAGCGGCTACGCTGCCGACCGGCTCGACCGCCGCAAGCTGCTGATCGGCACGCAGGCCGCACTTGGCCTGCTGGCTTTGGGCCTAGGCCTGGTGACGGTCACCGGCGTGGTCACGTTGTGGCAGGTCTATGTGTTCGCCTTTTTGCTCGGCTGCGTCTCCGCATTCGATGCGCCGGTGCGGCAAGTCTTCGTCAACGAGCTGGTGGGCGACGAATACCTTGCCAACGCCGTATCGCTCAACTCCACTTCGTTCAATGCCGCGCGCATGATCGGGCCGGCCGTTGCCGGCCTGCTGATCGCCGCCGTGGGTTGCGGCTGGGTGTTCCTTATTAACTCCGTTTCGTTCGCCGGCGTGCTGGCTTCGCTGATGCTGCTGCGCGTGGACCAGTTGCACGGCAGCGAACGAAGGTCACGCAAGGTCGGCGGTATCGCGGAAGGCTTCCGTTACGTGTGGCAGCGGCCCGACCTGATGGCTGTGCTGGTCATGCTGTTCCTGATCGGCACGTTCGGCCTCAACTTCCCGATCTTCATCTCGACCATGTCGCTCACCGCCTTCCACGGCGGCGCCGGACAATACGGCCTGCTCACCTCGGCATTCGCAGTCGGATCGGTAGTGGGTGCGCTGTATTCCGCCTATCGCAGCCAACCGGGCATGTCCGTGCTCTGCGCGGCCGCGGCTGTGTTCGGCGTGGGCTGCATGCTAGCGGCGCTGGCGCCGAACGAAGGACTGTTCGCGGCGGCCTTGGTGCTGACCGGCCTCTCCGCATTGATGTTCGCCACCGGCACCAACAGCCTGATGCAGCTCACCACGGCAGCGGCCATGCGCGGCCGCGTGATGGCCCTGCGCATCGCCGTCGCCATGGGCGGCACACCGATCGGCGCGCCCATCGTCGGCTGGATCGCCGACCACTTCGGCCCACGTTGGGCACTCGGCGTTGGTGCGGCATCAGGCCTTGCCGCGATGCTGGTGGCGCTGCGCTACATGGCTGGCCCGCGGGGACGGCTGGCGGAAGCCTGATCCCCAGTTACGCATAAGGCAACCTAAAAGTTGCATTTCTTCGAACGTGGCCGCAATATGCAACTACAAAGTTGCATTTATCCACTTCGGAGAATCTGTATGAACGCGATCACCGACCGCATCGAACGACAGATCCTGCTGCAGGCTACGCGCGACAAGGTCTGGCATGCGCTGGTCGATGCCGAAAGCTTTGGCGACTGGTTCGGCATGAAGCTGAAAGGCCAGCGCTTCGTCGCCGGCGAGACCACCAGCGGTCACCTCACCTATCCCGGCTACGAACACCTGCTGTGCGAATTGCAGGTGGAACGCGTCGAGCCCAAGCACCTGTTCTCGTACCGCTGGCATCCCTATGCCATCGACCCCAACGGCAACTATGCGCACGAACCGACCACGCTGGTGGAATTCGTGCTCGAGGACCACGCCGATGGCACCCTGCTGCGTCTGGTCGAATCCGGTTTCGACCATATCCCGCTGTCACGCCGCAGCGAGGCCTATCGCATGAACAGCGGCGGCTGGGACGCGCAGATGCAGAACATCCAGCGCTATCTGGACGGGCGCTGAGCAACGTGGCAAAGAAAAACCCCTGGCAGGACAGCGCGCCGGTGTTCGCTGCGTTGGGCGATGCCACCCGGCTGAAACTGCTTGCCGCGCTGTGCGCCGGCGGCGCGCTGTCCATCGCGCAGCTCACCACGGGCACAGCGATCACCCGCCAGGCCGTCACCAAGCACTTGCTGGTGCTGGCCGACGCCGGGCTGGTGCACGACAGCTGGCAGGGACGCGAGCGACTGTGGGAACTGGAACCGTCACGACTGGACGAAGCGCGCCGCTCGCTGGATGCGATCGCTGCGCAATGGGATCAGGCGCTTGCGCGCCTGAAACATTTTGTCGAACGCTAGAGCCCGTTCTTGATCTTCCTATGGCCCACGCCGAAGCTGTTTGCGCGCAGATCTAAGGAAGAATGCAGGCAGGCAACACAGGAGAGAGTCCACGGATGGACTCGGCTTTGCGGAGCTTAAGAAGCGAACGCCCACCCGCGGCCGAGCAATGACGCAGGAATGCGGGCAAACAGATCTGGCCCGGTGAGTTGCCTCGCCATGGCCACCATGCGGCGGCACATGGCTTGACCTGCCAACCAGACAGGCGCTGCGCACGCGCGGCCACCTGGCGGCCACGGCAAGGCAACACGGATCATGGGAGATCGCGAACAGGCTCCTGGGCTTCGAATCACGCCGCCTCGGGGCAATGCTCCATCACCTGCCGCACCTCGCATTCGAGGTCCCAATCGTCGCCGTGCACCGCGAGGAAACGGCGGGTGATTTCCAGTGCCTCGTCCATCGAGGCGGCCTGCAGCATGGCGTAGCCGGCAACCACTTCCTTCGCCTCGGTGAAGGGGCCATCCATCACGGTCTGCCGGCCGCGCGACAGGCGCACGCGCTTGCCTTCGGCCGTGGGTTGCAGGCCGGCAGTGTCCAGCAGCGAGCCAGCCGCGCTCAGTTCGGTCATCAGCTTGCCCATGTCTTCCATCAGCTGCGCACTGGGTCGCTGACCGGCACGCTCGTTGATTCGCACCATCGAAAGGAATCGCATCTTGTCTTCTCCATGTGGGTTTCGACACCGCACCAGAACGGTGTTCGCAGATGCGACGAATAACGTGGCGACGGTTCGACAAGCGCACGGGAGATCGCGCCAACCGCTTGCCTCAAATGAGAATAAATATCATTATTCAATGGTACTTCCCCGGGCAAATCGGAATGCGCTTCAACGACTTCATGCACCGCTACGGCACGCCGCTCACCGCAGGCCTGTTCACCGTTTCCGCCGTCTCGGGCGTGGCCTTGTTCTTCCACTGGGCACCGCGCAGCTTCCATGCGATGCACGAATGGCTGAGCGTGGTGCTGCTGGCACCGTTCGCTTTGCATCTGACGAAGAACTGGAAGCCGCTGCTGGCCTATGCCAAGCGCAAGACCCTGCTGGTTCCGCTGGCGTTGTCGCTGGTCGCAGCGGTGCCATTCGCATTGACCGCGGGCAAGGGCCGCCCTGCCAATCCCGCCACCCAGACCGTGACCCTGATGACACAAGCCAGCGTGGCCGACCTTGCCCCGGTGCTGCAGGCGACGCCGGACGAACTGCTGCGCCATCTGCAGCAGCAGGGCTACAAGGCGGGCTCGACCAGCGATTCGGTGGCCGCCATCGCGGCGGCTTCGCACGCCAACGCCAGTGATGTGCTGTACGCATTGCTGCCGGCGCGACGCGGCGGCAAACCCGCCGGCAACTAGGCCACTCCTCGATCAAGCCCTGGATCGCCCTGGCCAGCATGCGCCAGGGCTTTTCTACTTGACATCATGTAAAAAATATTGAACATTGAGTCTACAAAAACGAACCCAAAGGGGGATTTATGTCATCGTTCGAAAAGCGCGCCTGGCTGGCCCTGTGGAGCCAGTGCCCGCCTTACCTCGTCTATTTCGTGATCCAGGGCGTCTGGCCGAACTGGCTGACGACGTTTCTTGAGCGCATCGCCTGCCTTGCCGTCGTCGCCAGCGTGCATGCCATCGCCTATGTAACCGGTCTGCTGGTGATGAAGTGGCAGGAGCGCGGCGAGCCGCTGCTACTGGACGAACGCGATCGCGCCATCGACGGGCACGCCACCCGCATCGCCTACTTCGTGATGCTGACCGGCATGATCGTCGTCGGCGTGGTGATGCCCTTCAGCGACACGGGCTGGAAGATCACTAATACCGCGCTGTTCGCCATCGTGCTGGCCGAGACGGTGCGCTATGCGCTGATCGCGACGGGCTACCGCCGGAGGCCGCGCCTTGCCCACTGAATCGCTCACCAACGAGGTGCGCCTGTTGCGCTTCCTTGCGCAGGACATGACGCAAGCCGAGTTGGGCAAACGCGTAGGCCTCACGCGGCAGACCATTGCCGCCATCGAGCAGGGCCGCTACTCGCCTTCGCTGGAAGTGGCGTTCCGCATCGCCGACGTATTCGGCAAGCGGCTGGACGAGGTGTTCCACTGGAACCCGGGCGGCGCGGCCGAAACCGGCGACGCGACGTGAGCGATCACTTCGTACGGCTGTATTCCAGCCTGACCGTGAGCATCTCCTTGCCGTCGTGGCGCTCGTAGTAGGCATAGCTGAAATGATCGGCATCGCTGGCTTCGAGCACTTCGCGCACGGGCACCGGCGCGCCGCCGTGCGCGCCTGACATCGCTCCGCGGAACGTGCAGTTGCGGCCGTCGGCGCTGCAATCGCCGTGCGCGATCACCACGCCGCCGAAGTTCACGTCCATCCACAGGCTGTCGTAACGGCTGGCCGCATCGTCGTAGCCGAGATAGCCCAAACCGTGGAAAGGCTTGGTCGAGGCGATGGCCAGATCCTGCCGCAGATGGCGACCTTCAAGCACGGACGTGAAAACGGCCGAACCGGTATCGATGGCCGGCGCCTTTGCCGCGTCGCTCCAGAAGGATTGGCGCACGTTCCAGTTTCCCACCAGCCAATTCAGGCCGTGGGCAGCTGGCGCAGGCTGCTGCGCAACCGCTGCAAATGGCGCCGCGCCGGTGATCGCAACCACTGCGATGAAGGCGGACAAAGAGCGGAAGAGACTGCGCTGACGCATTGGGGAATCCTGCGATGAAGGTGGCGCCAGCGTGCGCGTACCTACCGGCTGCGTCCATGACCTCGCAGGTCAAGTCACGGCGATTTCCTCTCGCGCCAACCGGGCGCATACCGCCGCGGTATGCGCGTCCGCCGGGAACGCACTTTCGATGCGCAGTTCCTGCAACGTCACGTCATGCGGCATCGAGAAGGTGGTGATGGTTTCGAAAAAGCGCAGCTCGCCCGCGCGACTGCGGAATTCCAGCGTGAGTACCGGCGCGGGCAACTCGCCGTCGTGCAGCGCGCCCAGCGCAGGCACGTCCGGGTAGCGCGCGATCTCGCCCAGCAGCCGACGCGGCACGGGGTCGGTGGGCGCAGCCGCGATCTGCGCATGCAGGTGGTGCAGGAACTTCTCCGCCACCGCGGGCCAGTTGACGATCACCGGGCGGAAGTCCTCGGGGTCGAACACCTGGTGCAGCAGATTGGCGTGGCGGCTTTCGCGCCCGTCCATCAGCAGCCGGTTCACGCGCATCGCGGCGCCATTGGCCATCAACACGTTCCATTGCCGGTCGAGCACGAAGGCGGGATACGGTTCCTGCTGCGCAAGGATCAGCTCCACCGCATGCCGCATGCGTTCAAGGGCAGGCGCCGCCCATTCCCGCTCCGGATATTCCGGTGCGTAGCCAGCGGCAAGCAACATCGCGTTACGCGCACGCAGCGGCATGTCCAGCGTGGCCGCGATGCGACCCAGCGCTTCGCGGCTGGGCTTGGCCTTGCCGGTCTCGATGCAACTGAGGTGGCGCGTGGACATCTCCGCCGCCAGCGCCAGGTCGAGCTGGCTCTGCTTGCGCAATGCGCGCCACTCGCGCAGGAGCTGGCCCAGTGGTGCCGGCGAAGCGGCGGAAGTCGCAAACACGAGGCTCTATTTCCGCGCGGCGATGATCTGGTCGAGGTAGTCCGGCGCACCGGCGATGCGCTCAAGATGAGGATATTGCAGGCCGCCGTGATAGTTCACGGGCACGGTTTGCAGGCTGCCCTGGAATTTCAGCAGCAGCTCGATCGGCGCCTGGCCGGTCTTGGCGGCGGCAATCGCCTCCTTCAGCACTTCGCGCGAATAGGCCTTACCGTTCACCGCCACCACGGCGGCGCCGGTGCTCACGCCAGCCTTGAACGCAGGGCCGCCCCAGCGCACGTCGTTGATCGCGCCATCGTCGGTGAGCGTCATGCCGATCGACCACGCGAAGTTGTAGATGTGACGCGGCGATTCCGGGCGGCTGTCGTACTGCTTTTCGAATTCGCTGGGCTTGTCGGTATAGACCAGCTTCCAGCCGGCGCCGGCAAGGCCGTCCACCAGTGGCGGATTCACCACGGCGACGCGCGCGCGCAGAAAACTCGCCCAGTCGTACTTCGCCACGCCGCCCAAGGTCGCGGCCACGTCGTCGAAGGTATAGGTCTTCGTGACGAAACTGCCGTTGTCCACGCCGAAGAAGGCCTGCGCGAAATCGTCCAGCGATTTCTTCCCGCCCGTGAGCTCGCGCAGCTTGGCGTCCACCGCCAGCCACATCATCTGACCGCCGCTGTAGTAATCCTCGCTCATCTGCCAGCTGCGGTACGGCAACGCGGAACGATGCGCGGCGGTGGCGTCGTTGGTGGTGTCCTCCAGCGTGCGCCACTGGAAACCGGGACGATTGCGCTCGTAGTTGGCGGCGTCCATCGCCAGCGCATCGCGGAACTGTTCGGGCGTCCACAGCCCGGAACGTGCGGTGAGCACGAAACCCCAGTACTGCGTCTGCCCCTCGTACACCCACAGCAGCGAGTCACCCATCGGCACGTTGAAGTTCGGCGTCCACAGGTCGGCCGGGCGGCGGAACTTGCCGTTCCACGAATGCGTGTACTCATGCGCCAGCAGATCGCGACCCGGCGCGTCGTCGGACCATGCAGTGAAGTAGTCCGCACCCAGGCCGTTCTCGCTGGATTGATGGTGTTCGAGGCCGTTGCCGGACATCACGTCGGACAGCGAGAACAGGAAGTCGTAGTGGTCGTAATGGTGCGAGCCGAACAGCTTGACCGCCTGCGTTACCAAGGCGCGGTGCTGCGCGACCTGCCCGGGGGTCATCTCCAGGTACTTCGGTGCATCGGCCACGATGTCCAGGTGCACCGACGCCTTGTCGCCCGGGTTCAGGTCCACGCGCTTGAAATAGCGCCCCGCATAGATCGGCGAATCGACCAGCGTGTTGTAAGTGATCGGCTTGAACGTGGTGTCGTCGCCCGACTGCGCAGCCGTCTCCAGCGCGCTGCCGAACTGCCAGCCCTGCGGCAGGCTCACGCTGGGTTCGACATGGATGTCACGGGTGTAGTAACCGGCCGGATACAGGGACATCTTGTCCCACTCCAGCATCAGCATGCTGCCGGTCATCTCGTAGCTGCCGTCGTCGCGCGGCGAGAGGTACTGGAAGTCCGCATCCAGGCTGCTGGCGCCGGCGGGCACATCGAGATGGAAGGCAAAGACGTCGTACTTGTCGCGCGTCCACGCCACCGGCTTGCCATTGGCGCTGAGCTTCAGCCCCGCCAGCATCGCGACGGGACCGCTGGGCGAATGGTTGCCGGGGATCCACTCCGGGTACAGCAAGGTGAGCTTGCCGGCCTGCACCGGTATCGTCTCATGCACGCGGAAGATGCCCTGCCGCGTGTCACTGGCATCGACATGGATGGCGATGGTGCCGGGGTACGGCGTGTCCTGCGGCACCGGCACCTGCGTGCTGGACGACACCTGCGCGGAAGCCGCGCTGGCAGCAAGCGCCAGCGATACGGCGAGGGCGAGGCGTGCGGCGGCATGCGGTTTTGCGGGCATGGCGAAGGACATGGCAGATACCTGCGGCAAAGGTGATTTCCAAACTTATCACCACCACCGAGTCCCGCGAGGGTGCCAAGCGGCACGGGTGACGCCTGTGCCACGATGACATGCATCACTCCGGAGCCTGTCGGACGGCTCTCAACCAGGAATCCCAGCATGAGCATCGCCATCCAACCGCAGGACGTCGTCCATTTCTGGCGTGAGGCCGGACCGGACAAATGGTTTGCCAGGGACGACGCCTTCGACCGCGCCTTCATCGAGCGTTTCCAGGCCACGCACATGGCTGCCGCACGGCGCGAGCTGGATGGCTGGATGGACCATGGCGATGGCGCGCTGGCGCTGCTGATCCTGCTCGACCAGTTTCCGCGCAATGCCTTCCGCGGCACAGCGCACATGTTCGCCACCGATCCGCTGGCGCTGGCCTTCGCGCGGCAGGCGGTGGCGCGCGGCGACGACCGCACGGTGGATGCCGCGCTGCGCGTGTTCTTCTACCTGCCGTTCGAGCACAGCGAAGTGCTGGCCGACCAGGAGTGCGCAATGACGTTGTGCAAAGGACTGGGCGATTACGCCAGGTATGCAGCCATTCATCGCGACGTGATCGCCCGGTTCGGCCGCTTCCCGCATCGCAATGCGGCGCTCGGCCGCGAAACCACGAACGAGGAACAAGCGTTCCTCGATGCAGGCGGCTTCGCCGGTTGAGCAGGAGCGCGCCCTGCGCGTGAATGCCCCGGCTTCGATCAGCGCATAAGGCATTCGCGCAGGGGTGCGCTCTACAGTGGGCGTCAGGCCAGCTTGCGCGCTGCCGCCACCACGTCCGCATCGCCCGGGAGCACCAGGAAGGCCGCGCCGGCCAAAGGCGTGAAGGTGTCGGCGCCCACCACGCGCTCCAGCGGCGTGGCGCCGCAGCCAGATTCGACGATGGCGGTGATGACGCCCTCGCCCACGCCTGCGCTCTTGCGGCCCTCGTCCAGCACGATGATGCGTTTGGCGCCCTTCGCCTGCGCCGCGATGAAGGTGTCGTTGAGCGGTGCCAACCAGCGCAGGTCGACCACGCGTACCTTCCACTTCAGTTCCTGCTCGATGGTGCGCGCAGCACGCAACGCCATCGGCACGCCGTTGCCGAAGGTGAACACCACCAGATCGTTCGCCCCCTCGCCGTAGACGCGGCCCTCGCCCAGCGTCATCGCTTCGCCCGGCGCGGGATAGGCGAACTGCCACTGGCCGTCGCCGGCTTCGTACAGGTCCTTGGTCATGTACAGCGCGATGGGTTCGAGGAAGGCGCAGACGCGGCCGTCCACCTTGGCCAGCGCGGTGAGCGTACGCAACATGGTCGCCGCGTCGTCGCCACGCGAAGCACAACCGACCACGAGGCCCGGGATGTCACGCAGCGCGGCGATCGAGTTGTCGTTGTGGAAGTGGCCGCCGAAGCCGCGCTGGTAGCCCAGCGAAGCCACGCGCATCACCAGCGGGTTGCGGTACTGGTCGTTGGAGAAGAACTGCAGGCTGGCCGCCTCGCCGCGGATCTGGTCGCCCGCGTTGTGGAAATAGGCGAGGTACTGGATCTCCGGGATCGGCAGCATACCCATGTTGGCGTAACCCTGGGCAAGACCGAGGATGACCGTCTCGTCCAGCAGCGTGTTGAACACGCGCGTGTTCTTGAATGCCTTGTGCAGACCCTTGGTCACCGTGTACACGCCGCCTTTCTGCGCCACGTCCTCGCCGAACAGCAGCGACTCGGGATATTTCGCCATGACGTCGTGCAGCGCCTGGCCGATCTGGATGGCCAGATGACGCGGCGGCTGGTTTTCCGGCAGCTTCGCCTCGCCGCCGAAGGCCTTGAGGCGCGCTTCGCTGTAATCGGCGCGCACGGCTTCGGCCTTCACCGCAGCCGGCGTGTATGGTGCGAGCGGCTTCATCACGTCGTCCAGGCGCTCCAGCTTCGGGCGGCGGTCGGCTTCCTCCGCCGCGGCGAAACAGCGCTTGCGGATGGTCTCGTTGAGTTCGAGCAGCGAGTCCTTGGTGTACAGGCCCGACTCCAGCGCGATGGCCGCCGAACGCAGCAACGGATCGGTGGCTTCCAGCGCCACCAGTTCCTCGATGCTGCGCCACTCGATCTCGAAGTCGGTGCCCGCGTGGCCCATGATGCGGGTGGTCCTGACGTGCAGGAAGGTGGGCCGGCGCGTGCTGCGGCAATGCTCCACCGCGCGCTGCACCTGCGCGTAGCCTTCGGCGAGATCCAGGCCGTCGGCGAAGAAATAATCGAGGTCGGCACGACGCTGGAAGTTGTTCGCCACCCAGCCGGTCGGCGTCTTCACCGAGATACCGATACCGTTGTCCTCGCAGACGAACAGCACCGGCGCGGGCAGCTTCTGGTAGGCCGTCCACGCTGCGGCGTTGAATGCGGTCTGCGCGGTGGCGTGGTTGCTGGAGGCGTCGCCGAACGAGCAGATGGCGATGGAATCGTCCGGAATCGGCAGCGTGTGGCCAATGCGCTTCGCGTGGTCGATGGCGACCGCGGTACCCAGCGCCTTCGGCAGGTGCGAGGCGATGGTGGAGGTTTGCGGCAACACCCACAACGGCTTGCTGCCCCACACCTTGTGGCGACCGCCGGAGGCCGGATCGTCCTTGCTGGCCGCAAACGACAGCGCCGAGTCCACCACCGGATCCATGCCGGGCAGCTTGCGGAAGCGCTCGGCCATAAAGCCGCCGCTGCGGTAGTGCAGGAAGGCCGGATCGGTGTGGCGCGTCAGCCGCGCCACCATCGCGTTGCCTTCGTGCCCGCTCGAACCGATGGTGTAGAACACCTTGTTCTGCACGCGCAGCACGCGCGCCATCAGGTCGAGATGGCGCGAGATCAGCTGCGACTCCAGCAGCTCGCGGAAACCGCGCGCGTCGAGCGCACTGCCCGGCAACACCGGTGCGTCGTCGTGCGGCGCGGCACGTACCTCGCCTCGCCATTCGTTGACGAACTCGGTGAAATTCTGGTCGACGATCTCGGCACGGTTGAAGCCCTTGTGGCGGGCGGCGATGGGAGTGGGCGTGGTGGTCATGGCGTCTCGTCAACGGATGGCCGCATGCGCGGCAGACAGGTAAACATGGCAATACCCCTTTCCCCTCCGGGGAGAGGGCTGGGGTGAGGGGTCAATCTTGCGACACGGTCAGCGCCGTGCATGCTTCGTGGCAACGTCATCGCGAGCACCCGCCCCTCACCTCAATCCTCTCCCCGATGGGGAGAGGAGGCAAAAGCCCGCAACAGTTTCGCTCGCAGCACGTCTTTCTCGCGACCAAAACTTTCGAACAGGCGAATCTGATCCGCGACTGAAGGTACCGGCACGGCAAGGCCATTGAGTCCCACCAGGATCAGCCGGCCGGGCGACACCGGCTGCCAGCCTTCGCCCTGGTTCAGTTCGAGGCCACCCATGACTTCCACCGGCATGCCGGGAAAGTCGAAGCGGGCGAACTGCGAGCGGAAACGACCGTCGTCGGCCGGTGCATGCGTGGCGTCGCGGCGATCGGTCCACAGCGTCGCCAGCATGTCGGCATCGGCGCGCGCGACCAGCACGTCGATGTCGGCCACGCTTACGTCGGCGCCCACCAGGCGCGCTGCCGCACTGCCGATCAGGCACCACGGCTCGGCGCAATGCACGTGCAGGTCGGGCAGCAGTTCGGTGAGTGCGACGAACAATGCGGGCGGGATGTGGCTCATGCGCGGCGACGCAACCAGGCTTCGCGGCTCTGGCCCCATATCTCGACCGACAACTCGTGGAATGGCTCGGGCAAATGTCCCGGCCTGAGCAGGCTCGAACCCAACCGCCCGGCGACATGCTGCGAAGCGGTGTTGCCCGGCACGATGGTGTGGATCACTTCGCTCCAGCCCAGTTGCGCGAAGGCCCAGTCGATCGCGACGGTCGCGCCTTCGGTCGCATAGCCTTTGCCCCAGGCCTCGCGCAGCAGACCCCAGCCCACTTCGGTGCCCGGCCAACCCTCGGGACACCATGGCCCCAGCCGGCCGATCCAGTGGCCGCTCGCCTTCTCGATCACCGAGAACATGCCATACCCCTGCATCGCCCACGCACCGGCCATCGAAAGAAAACCGCGCCAGGCCACGGCGCGCGGCTGCGGACCGCCGATGTGGCGGGAATTCTCTTCGTCGCCCATCAGCACGGCCCAGCCTTCGAAATCCTCAGGCTGGGTGGGACGCAGGATCAGTCGTTCGGTTTCGATGCGAATGTCTTGCCAGTTCATGCGATTCCCGCCAACTGGGTTCGGGCTGCTTTGGCGTCCTTCCAGCGAAGGCCAGAATCCAGCGCCTCATGACTGGATTGAAGCCACCGGATCCCGGCCTTCGCCGGGATGACGAACGTGTGGGATGCCGCGAGGCTGATCCTCAGAACGCGTTGATGCCCGTCAGCTCGCGCCCCACCACCAACTCGTGCACCGTCTCGGTACCCTCGTAGGTGATGACCGACTCCAGGTTCAGCGCGTGGCGGATCGCGCCGTGCTCGGTGGTGATGCCCGCGCCGCCGAGGATGTCGCGACACTGGCGCGCGATGTCGATGGCCATGCGGCAGTTGTTCCACTTGGCCAGCGAGACCTGGGTGGGCTGCATGGCGCCCGCGTCCTTCAGGCGACCCAGCTGCAGCGAGAGCAGCTGCGCGGTGGTGATGCGGCGGGCCATGTCGGCAAGCTTGAGCTGGATCGCCTGGTTGGCGGCCAGCGGGCGACCGAACAGCATGCGTTCGGCGGTGTAGTCGATGACTTCCTTCAGGCAGGCCTGCGCGGCACCGATCGGGCCCCAGGTGATGCCGTAGCGCGCCTGCGTGAGGCAACCCAGCGGACCTTTCAGGCCCTTCACGTTGGGCAGGCGATTGGCGTCCGGCACGCGCACATTGTCGAGGAACAGCGCGCTGGTGACCGAGGCGCGCAGGCTCATCTTCTTGTGGATCTGCTGGGCGGTGAAGCCCTTCGTGTCGGTCGGCACGATGAAGCCCTGGATGCCGTCCTCGGTCTGCGCCCATACCACGGCGATCTGCGCGAGGTTGCCGTTGGTGATCCACATCTTGGCGCCGTTGATGACCCAGTCGCCGCCGTCCTTCTTCGCGTGGGTCTTCATGTTGGCCGGATCGGAACCGCCGTGCGGCTCGGTGAGGCCGAAGCAGCCGATGATCTCGCCCGCCGCCATCTTCGGCAGGTATTCCATCCTCTGCTCTTCGCTGCCGTAGGCGTAGATCGGGTACATCACCAGCGAGCTCTGCACCGAGGCGAAGCTGCGCAGGCCCGAATCGCCGCGCTCCAACTCCTGGCAGATCAGGCCGTAGCTCACGCCGCTCATGCCGGCGCAACCGTATTTTTCGGGGATGGTCGCGCCAAGCAGGCCCAGGCTGGCGATCTCCGGAATCAGCTCGCTGGGGAAGCGCGCCTGGTCGAAGGCGTCGCCGATGATGGGCAGCACCTTTTCGTCGACGAAACGGCCGACGGTGTCCTGCACCATGCGCTCCTCGTCGGAGAGCAGCGAGCGGACGTCGTACAGGTCGAGCGGATTCAGGCGGACAGCGGCCATGGGCGTTCCAGTGACGGGTGGGGGAAACCGCCGATTCTACCGGGGGCAGCCATGCCGGTCACGGTGGGGCGCCGCAGGAGGCGGCATGCGATCATCTGCAATCCTCTCCCCCCTCCCTCCGGAAACGCCATGCTCAAGGGTGTGCTGCTGGGCTTCGCCTGTTTCGCCGCCTATGCCATCAGCGATGCCTTCGTGAAGGCCGTGCATGGCGCCGTGCCACCCTACGAATCGGTGTTCTTCGGCGGCCTGCTGGGCCTGGCCGCGCTGCCTTTCGTGATGGACAAGGGCGACCGCTGGCACGATGTGTTCGCCGCGCGCCGCCCCGTGCTGTGGTGGGTGCGCGCCTTGGCTGGTGCGGTGAGCAATATCGCCTCGGTCACCGCGTTCACCTTGCTGCCGATGGCCGAGGTGTTCTCGATGATCTTCCTGATGCCGATCTTCGTGACCATCCTCTCGGTGCTGCTCCTGAAGGAGCACGTGGGCTGGCGGCGCTGGACGGCGGTGTTCGTGGGCTTCGCCGGCGTGCTGGTGGTGCTGCGCCCGGGCTTTCGCGTGCTGGGGCTGGGGCATCTGGCCGCCATCGTCTGCGGCATCGCCGCCGCCTTGTCGGTGGTGGCGCTGCGGATGGCAGGCAGCGAGGAAAAGCGTGTGAGTCTGTACGGCGCCGGCACCATCGGCCCGCTGGTGGCTGGTGGCGTGCTGATGGTGCCGCACTTCGTCTGGCCCGGCCTGCAGCAGTCCCTGCTGCTCGCCGGCTATGGCCTGCTCGCCGCGCTGGCCGGCGTGCTGTTGATGCATGCCACCCTGCTCGCGCCCGCCAACCGCGTCGCCCCCACCCAATACAGCCAGATGCTGTGGGCCATCGCGTTCGGCTACTGGTTTTTCGGCGACCATCTCGACTGGCCCATGCTGGCCGGCATCGTGATGATCCTCGGCGCGGGCCTGTTCACCCTGGTGCGCGAAGAGAAGATGACGGGTTGGTGGAAGCGCGCACGGCTGTTGTGAAGAGTGCGACCAAGGATGACCGCCCGTTTGATCTTCGCGTTCATGGACGAACGCACAGAATGATGCAGTGATCCCGCAGCACTTTACGTTTCGTAACAGCGTTGCAGCCATGACTTGCGACATACGGCGTCAACTTTTTGCGTAACCATCCGTTGTGTGTGGAACGACCGCCTTCGCGATGGCGGCCGCGTCGTCCGGAACACTCCGAGCATCGGAAGCGGAAGGCAGGCCTCCGTCACGCACGCGATGGAACAAGCGCTGGAGACCAAATGATGAGCAATGTAGCGGCCAAGGCCAGAGAACCGGTTCGCAGCAAACGCTGGCCGCTGATCGTCGGCATCGTGGCAATCGCGGTGATCGCCCTGATCGTGGTGCACCTGCTTGGCGGCAAGAAAACCCGCGGCGGGCAACCGGCGCAAGTGGTAGGCACGGCCACCGCCGCCCTCGGCGACATGCCGGAAAACCTCAGCGAACTGGGGACGGTGACGCCCACGGCCACGGTCACCGTGTTGCCGCAATTGAGTGGCTACCTCACCCAGGTCGCCTACACCGAAGGCCAGGACGTGACCAAGGGCCAGTTCCTCGCCCAGATCGATCCGCGCCAGTACGAGATCAACAAGCAGCAGGCCGAGGCGCAGCTCGCCAAGGACCAGGCCAGCCTTGGCCAGGCGCGCACCGACCTGACCCGCTACGCGCAACTGCACGCGCAGAAGTCGATCGCCGAGCAAACCTTCACCGATCAGCAGTTCACCGTGCAGCAGGACGAGGCGGCGGTGAAGGCCGACCAGGCCGCCGTGGCGCAGGACGAGCTGGATCTTGCCTATTGCCACATCACCGCGCCGATCGCCGGCCGCGTCGGTCTGCGGCTGGTCGACCCCGGCAACTACGTCACCGCGTCCAGCACCACGGGCATCGTCACCATCACCACGATGAAGCCGACCACGGTGCAGTTCTCGGTGCCGCAGAACGCACTGTCACGCGTGCTGCAGCGCTTCGGCGCCGGCGCCAAGCTGCCGGTGGCGATCTATGACAGCGAGAACAGCAAGCAGATCGCCACCGGTACGGTCTATGCAATCGGCAACCAGATGGCCACCGGCACCGGCACGGTGCCGCTGCGCGCGACGGTACCCAACGACGACGAGGCGCTGTTCCCCAACGAGTTCGTCAACGTGCGGCTGCTGGTGGACACGCAGAAGAACGCGGTGCTGGTGCCCACCCCTGCCGTGCAGAACGGCGCGCCGGGCGATTTCGTCTATCTGGTCAATGCCGACGACACCGTTTCCGTGCACAAGGTCACCCTCGGTCCCAGCGACGGCAAGAACACCGTGATCCTGTCCGGTCTCGATGCCGGCCAGACCGTGGTCACCGACGGCACGGACCGGCTGAGCGACGGTGCACCGATCAAGCTCGCCGGCGCCGAGCCGGCCGCCTCGGCCAGCACCGCGGCAGCACCGGCCGCCAAGGCCGGCGGCAAGCATTCCGGCTGGAAGAAGAAGCACGCGTCCGCCGACAGTTCGGCTTCGTAAAGCAGCGGGCGCGCAAGCGATGAATATCTCACGACCGTTCGTGCTCCGTCCGGTGGCGACGGCGCTGCTGATGATCGCCATGGTGCTGGTGGGCCTGGTCGCCGTGCGCTTCCTGCCGGTGTCCTCGCTGCCGGACGTCGATTACCCGACGATCCAGGTGCAGACCTTCTACCCCGGCGCCAGCCCCACGGTGATGGCGACCACGGTGACCGCTCCGCTGGAAGTGCAGCTGGGCGAGATCCCCGGCCTGCAGCAGATGACCTCGACCAGCTCCGCTGGCGCTTCGGTGATCACGCTGCAGTTCGACCTGTCGCTCAATCTCGACGTGGCCCAGCAGAACGTGCAGGAGGCGATCAGCGCCGCCAACAGCCTGCTGCCCAGCGGCCTGCCGGCACCGCCTACCTACGCCAAGGTGAACCCCGCGGACCAGCCCATCCTGACCCTGGCGGTGACCTCCAATTCGATGTCGCTGACCCAGTTGCAGGACGCCACCAACAACCGTCTCGCCACCAAGATCTCCGAAGTGCCCGGCGTGGGACTGGTCACCGCCGCCGGCGGCAACGTGCCGGCGATCCGCGTCGAGGCCGACCCGCACAAGCTGGCCGCCTACGGCCTCAACATCGACGACCTGCGTTCGCTGATCGCCAACGTCAACGTCAGCCAGCCCAAGGGCAATTTCGACGGCCCCAAACTGGACTACACGATCAATGGCAACGACCAGATCAAGAATCCCCAGGGCTACCTCGACACCGTGCTGGCGTACCAGAACGGCGCGCCGGTGTTCGTGCGCGACGTGGCCCATGTAGCGCAGGCCGCGCAGAACAACGAACTGGGCGCCTGGTACAACAAGACGCAGGCCATCGTGCTCAATGTGCAGCGCCAGCCTGGCGCCAACGTCATCGCCACGGTTGATCACATCAAGCAGCAACTTCCCGCGCTGGAGGCCGCCCTCCCCGCCGGCATGAAGATCAGCATCGTCAACGACAGCACCGGCGTGATCCGCTCCTCGGTGTCAGACGCCACGTTCGAGCTGGTGCTGGCGATCGTGCTGGTGGTGCTGGTGATCTTCGTGTTCCTGCGCAACCTGCCCGCCACCATCATCCCCAGCATCTCGGTGCCGGTGTCGCTGATCGGCACGCTGGCGGTGATGTACAAGCTCGGCTACTCCATCGACAACCTTTCGCTGATGGCGCTGATCATCGCCACCGGCTTCGTGGTGGACGATTCGATCGTGATGATCGAGAACATCGTGCGCTACCTGGAGGAAGGCAGGACGCCGCTGGAAGCCGCGCTGGAGGGTGCCGGCCAGATCGGCTTCACCATCCTGTCGCTGACCGTCTCGCTGATCGCGGTGCTGATCCCGCTGCTGTTCATGGGCGGTGTGATCGGGCGCCTGTTCAGCGAATTCGCGGTCACGCTGGCCGTGACCATCGTCTTGTCCGCCGTGGTGTCGCTGACCCTGGTGCCGATGATGTGCGCGCGCATCCTGCGCGCGCAGAAGGAACGTCACCCAAGCCGCTTCGAACGGATCAGCGAAGGGCTGTTCGACAAGCTGCTCGATGCCTACCGCCGCGGCCTCCTCGTGGTGATGAAACACCAGACCGCGACGCTGCTGGTGTTCCTCGCCACGGTGGCGCTGACCATCGTGCTCTACGTGGTGATCCCCAAGGGCCTGTTCCCGGTGCAGGACGTGGGCGTGCTGCAAGGCATCAGCACCGCCGACAATTCCGTCTCCTACGACACCATGATCGATCGCCAGCAGGCGCTGGCGGAGGCGGTCCTGAAAGACCCCGACGTCGCCAGCCTCACCTCCTACGTCGGCATCGACGGCACCAACATCACGCTCAACAACGGCCGCTTCCTGATCAACCTGAAGCCGCGCGACGAACGCTCCGGCACCGCCCGGCAGATCGCCCGCCGCATCCAGAAAGAGACCGCCGACGTACCTGGCATCAAGCTGTTCCTGCAGCCGGAGCAGAACCTGACGCTGGACACCACGGTATCGCCGAACCAGTACCAGTTCGTGCTGCGCGGCCCCAGCCAGGCCGAATTGCAGCAGTACGTGCCAGCGCTGCTCGCGCGCATGAAGGGCATCCAGTCCATCGCCGACGTCACCAGCGATCTCGACAACGATGGCCTCAGCGTGAATGTGGAAGTGAACCGCCAGCTGGCCGCGCGCTTCGGCATCACCGCCGCCACCATCGACAACGCGCTGTACGACGCGCTCGGCCAGCGCATCGTCTCGACGATCTTCGACCAGTCCAGCCAATACCGCGTGATCCTGGTCGCCAAGCCCGAAAGCCTGCCCACGCTGCAGTCACTGGGCAATCTGTACCTGCCCAGCCAGACCAGCAGCATCGGACAGGTACCGCTGAGCGCCATCGCGAAGATCGAGGTGGCCAAGTCGCCGCTGGTGGTCAGCCACTTAGCGCAATTCCCGTCCACCACCATCTCGTTCAACCTCGCACAGGGCGCGTCGCTGAGTACCGCGGTGGAGGAGATCGCGCAGGCCGAACAGGCGGCGCACTTGCCGTCCTCGATCGAGTCCTCGTTCCAGGGCGCCGCGGCTGCCTTCCAGGATTCGCTCTCCAGCGAGGTCTACCTGCTGATCGCCGCGCTGGTAGCCGTGTACATCGTGCTCGGCGTGCTCTACGAGAGCTTCATCCACCCGGTGACGATCCTTTCCACCCTGCCCTCGGCCGGCATCGGCGCGCTGCTGGCGCTGATGGTCGCCGGTGCCGACCTGGACGTGATCGGCATCATCGGCATCGTGCTGCTGATCGGCATCGTGAAGAAGAACGCGATCATGATCGTGGACTTCGCGCTCGAAGCCGAGCGCGTACACGGCAAGCCGCCGGCCGAGGCGATCTTCGAAGCCTCATTGCTGCGCTTCCGGCCGATCCTGATGACCACGCTGGCGGCGATGCTCGGCGCGCTGCCGATGTTGCTGGGCAGCGGCATCGGTTCGGAACTGCGCCGGCCGCTGGGCCTGTCCATCATCGGCGGCCTCGCGCTCAGCCAGTTGCTGACCCTGTTCACCACGCCGGTGATCTACCTGTTCTTCGACCGGCTGGCGCGGCGCCTGCGTCCTGCACCCGCATTGGAAGCGGAAGGCGGTGAAGCGTGACCGCGCATTGCGCTTTTCTCCCTCTCCCCTTTGGGGACAGGGTCGGGGTGAGGGGTCAGGCTGGCCTCGTACTCCATGGCCTTACCCCATGCACGCAATCAATGTACCTGCGCGCCGAACAGGCATCCACGCAAGATTGTCCCCTCAGCCCGACCCTGTCCCCAAAGGGGAGAGGGAGAAAGCAGGGTGATCGCGCATGAGCATCCCAGGCCTGTTCATCCGGCGACCGGTGGCGACCACCCTGCTGGCGGTGGCGATCCTGCTGTCCGGCCTGCTGGCGTACTTCCACCTGCCGGTGGCGCCGCTGCCGAACGTGACCTATCCGGTGGTGGTGGTGCAGGCCAGCATGGCGGGCGCCAGCCCGGACATCATGGCGTCCACCGTGACCGCGCCGCTGGAGCGCCGACTGGGCACCATCGCCGACGTCAACGAGATGACCTCGACCAGCTCGGTGGGCACGGCCAGCGTGGTCATCCAGTTCGGGCTGGATCGCGACATCAACGGCGCCGCCCGCGACGTGCAGGCGGCGATCCAGGCCGCGCGCGCCGACCTGCCCTCGACGCTGCGCGGCAACCCCACCTACCGCGAATACAACCCGGCCGACTCGCCGATCATGATCCTGGCGCTGACCTCGGACACGCTGACCCGCGCCCAGCTCTACGATTCGGCCGATTCGGTGATCCAGCAGCAACTGTCGCAGATCGACGGGGTAGGCCAGATCACCCTGGGCGGCAGCGCCCTGCCCTCGGTGCGCGTGGAGCTGCAGCCGGACAAGCTCAGCAGCTACGGCATCGGCCTGGAAGACGTGCGCGCGGCGATCAGCGCGGCCAACGCGAACAGCGCCAAGGGCCACATCGACCAGAGCGGACTGCGCTACGAGGTCACCTCCAACGACCAGATCAGCAAGGCCGCGCCCTACCGCGACCTGGTGGTGGCCTACCGCAATGGCGCGCCGGTGCTGCTGCGCGACGTCGCCGACGTGCAGGACTCGGCGGAAAACATCCGCAACATGGGCCTGTACGACGGCAAGCCGGCCGTGCTCGTCATTGTCTTCCCGCGCCCTGGCGGCAACATCGTCAAGACGGTGGGTGAAATCCGCAACGTGCTGCCCTCCATCGAGGCGGCGCTGCCGGCAGGCATCCATGCGAGCGTCGCACTGGACCGCTCGGTCTCGGTGCGGGGCGCGGTGAGCGATACCGAACGCACCCTGTTCATCGCGGTGCTGCTGGTGATCGGCGTGGTGTTCGTGTTCCTGCAGTCGCCGCGGGCGATCCTGATCCCGGCGGTGGCGCTGCCGCTGTCCATCATCGGCACGTTCGGGCCGATGTACCTGATGGGCTACAGCATCGACAACCTGTCGCTGATGGCGCTGACCATCGGCACCGGCTTCGTGGTGGACGACGCGGTGGTAGTGCTGGAGAACATCGTGCGCCACGTGGAAGCGGGCATGGACGTGCACGAGGCGGCCATGCGCGGCAGCGCGGAGGTCAGCTTCACGGTGATCTCGATGAGCGTGTCGCTGATCGCGGTGTTCCTGCCCATCCTGCTGATGCCCGGCATCATCGGCCTGCTGTTCCACGAGTTCGCGGTGACGCTGTCGATCGCCATCCTGCTCTCGCTGGTGATCTCGCTCACCGTCACGCCGACGCTGGCCGCCTACGTGCTGAAGCGCGAGGCGCTGCATTCCAAGGCGCGCTGGGCGCTGTGGTACGAACGGCAGTTCGAACGCTTCAAGCAGGCCTATTCGCGTTCGCTCGACGCCGTGCTCGACCATGCGCTGCTGGTCGGCCTGACCCTGATCGGCCTGATCGCGCTGAACATCGTGCTGTTCAAGCTGGTGCCGTCCACCTTCTTCCCGGAACAGGACAACGGCATCCTGATGGGCCAGGTCATCGCCGACCAGAGCATTTCCTTCCAGGCGATGGAGCAGAAGCTGGCGCAACTGCAGGCCATCGTGCAGAAGGATCCCGCGGTGGCCTCGGTCGCCGGCTTCACCGGCGGCCGCACGCTCAACACCGCCAACGTGTTCGTGGAGCTGAAGCCGCTGGCGGAACGCAAGCTCTCTGCCGCGCAAGTGGTCGAACGCCTGCGCCCCAAGCTCAACAGGATCACCGGTGCACGCTTGTTCCTGCAGGCCGCGCAGGACCTGCACATTGGCGGCCGGCAATCCGCCGCGGAATACCAGTACACGCTGACCGGCGACGACGCCGACCAGCTGTATCAGTGGGTACCCAAGCTGGTGACCGCACTGGGCAAGTACCGCAGCGAACTGACCAGCGTGAACTCGGATCTGCAGCAGCACGGACTGCAGATCGACATCAACTTCGACCGCGCCACCATGATGCGCTACGGCTTCACACCGACCCAGCTCGACAGCGTGCTGTACGACGCCTTCGGCCAGCGCACGGTCTCCACCGTGTACAACGAGCTCAACCAGTACTACGTGGTGATGGAAGTGGCGCCGCCGTACTGGCAGTACCCGCAGATGCTCGACCGCATGCGCTTCAGCGGCGCGGCCGGCGTCGCCAGCGGCACCGAGCAGACGCAGTACTCAGGCAGTCTGGTGAAGGCGCCGACTTCCGCATCGGCCACGTCGTCCACCACCAACGCGAACAATGCCAACGCCGAAGCCAACCTGCTCACCAATGCCATCGCCAACGCGCGCGGCGGCGCTTCAAGCGGCAGCGCGGACAGCACGTCCAGCGAGACCATGGTGCCGTTTCCGGCGCTGGCCAGTTACATCAGCGACCACACGCCCACCCAGGTCAGCCATCAGAGCGGGCTGGTCGCCGCGACGATCTCGTTCAACCTGCCGCCCGGCGGCTCGCTGAGCAAGGCGCTGCTGGCGATCGACCAGGCCGAGCAGGAAATCCACATGCCGGCCTCCATCCGCGGTGCCACCGCCGGCGCGGCGCAGGTGTATTCGCAGTCGATGTCCACCATGCCGCTGCTGATCCTCGCCGCACTGCTGGCCGTGTACATCGTGCTGGGCATGCTCTACGAGAACACGGTGCACCCCGTCACCATCCTTTCCACGCTGCCCTCTGCGGGCATCGGCGCCACGCTGGCGCTGCTGATCTTCGGCACGCCGTTCTCGGTGATCGCGATGATCGGCATCATCCTGCTGATCGGCATCGTCAAGAAGAACGCGATCATGATGATCGACGTGGCCATCCACCTGCAGCGCGATGAAGGCTACGACGCGCGCAAGGCGATCCACGACGCCGCCGTGGTGCGTCTGCGCCCGATCATGATGACCACCGCCGCCGCCGTACTGGGCGCCATTCCGCTGGCCATCGGCATTGGCCAGGGCGCCTCGCTGCGCCAGCCACTGGGCATCACCGTGGCGGGCGGCTTGATCCTCAGCCAGGTCTTCACCCTGTACACCACTCCCGTGATCTACCTCTACTTCGACCGCCTGAACGTCAGGCTTGTCCGGTGGAATGCCACGTTGCCGTGGAACCGCTCGGAGGCGAACGCATGAACATGAAACTTTCCCGAACCGCCCTGGCCGCCACGCTGGCCTCGTTGCTGGCCGGCTGCATGGTCGGCCCCGACTACCACCGCCCGCAGGTGCAGATGCCCGCGCAATTCAAGCCGCTGCCCGGCTGGTCTGCCGCCGCGCCGGGCGATGCCGACATGCCGAAGGGCAACTGGTGGGTGCCTTTCCACGATCCGTTGCTCGACGAGCTGGAACCGCAAGTGGCGGTCTCCAACCAGACCGTGGCGCAGAGCTATGCGAACTATCAGGCCGCGTTGGCCGAAGTGAAGGAAGCGCGCAGCGCGCTGTTCCCCACCATCGGCATCAGCGGCTCCGCCGACAAGGACCGCAGCGCCAGCGGCGGCACCGCCAGCAAGACCTTCGGAACGTCGCGCCCGATCAGCACCAGCGGCTCGCTGGAAGGCACCGCGAGCTGGGCGCCGGACCTGTGGGGCAAGGTGCGCCGCAGCCTCGAACAGAGCAAGGCCACCGCACAGGCCAGCGAAGCCACGCTTGCCAACGCCACGCTGTCCGAGCAGGCCGCTCTGGCTAGCGCTGTAATCGAGTTGCGGACCACCGACGCCAGCATCGACCTGGAACAGCAAGCCGTCGCGGCCTATCGGGAATCGTTGCGCGTGGTGCAGAACCAGGTCGCCGCCGGCACGGCGCCACCGTCCGACGAAATCAGCGCGCGCACGCAGCTGGAGAATGCCCAGTCCAGCCTGCTGTCGCTTGGCATCGCCCGCGCGCAGTACGCGCACGCCATCGCCGTGCTGGTCGGCAAGAATCCGGAAGACCTCGATCTTCCGCGCAACACCACCTTGCCCAGCCTGCCCACCATGCCAGCCGGCGTGCCATCGACGCTGCTGCAGCGGCGCCCCGACATCGCCGTCGCCGAACGCCAGATGGCCGCGCAGAACGCCGCGATCGGCGTTGCCGAGGCAGCGTATTACCCGACCTTGTCGCTGTCGGGTGCGGACGGCTTCTCGCAGTCGCCGCTAGCCGGCCTGCTGCACGTCGCCAATCACGTCTGGTCGCTGGGCGCCGACGTCGGTGCCACCCTGTTCGACGGCGGCGAACGCAGCGGCGAAGTCGCCGTCGCCAGGGCCAATTACGAAGCCGCTGTCGCCAACTATCGCGGCACCGTGCTGGGCGCGTTGCAGAACGTGGAGAACGACCTCTCCGGCCTCAGCATCCTCGCGCAACAGTCCGACGTGCAAGACACCGCGGCCCGCGACGCCACCCGCGGCGCCGAGATTGCCCGCAACGAATACCAGGCCGGCACGGTGGACTACACCACCGTCGCCACCGCCCAGGCCACCGAGTTCAGCAGCAGGCAAAGCGCACTGGACGTGCACGAACAGCGCCTGCTCGACACCGTATCGCTGATCGGCGACCTGGGTGGCGGCTGGTCGGCAGACCAGCTGAGTTCGGCGCCACGGGCCGAAACCAAGCGCTAACCGCCCAGCCAGCCTCTCGACTGCAGCAACAGCATGGCGCCGATCAATACCAGGCAGACGTAAAGAGATCGCACGAAGACTTGACCGCTCAGGCGCCGGTTGAGCGTACGGCCCAGCAAGGTAGCGACCAGCACCAGTGGCAAGGCCAGCAGGTAATCGCGAGTCACCGTGGACGTCCACATGCCCGTGAGGCTATAGCCGGCCATGGTCATCAGGCTGGCCGGCAGGAAATAGCCTTGCAGCGTCGCGCGGAAGTGCCGGGGCGACCAGCCGCGCAACGCGCCGTACACCACCAGCGGCGGTCCGTTCATGCCGTACGCGCCGCCCAGCACGCCTGCACCGAAACCGAAGACCCAGGCATGCCTATCGTCATGCAGCGTCGCCTGCCGATGGCGCATCAGGGCGAATACCGCGAACGCCATCACCACGGCGCCCAGCACCATCTTCACCACGTGCTCGTCCAACACGTGCAACGACCACAGACCAAACGGCACGCCCGCCGCGGTAGCCAGGAACAAGCGGCCCGCGCTGCGGAAATGGATGTGCCGCCAGTCCTGTGCGATGGCCACGAGCGCCACCGTGATCGAAACCAGCGCGGCAATCGGCGCCGCGGTGCCCACCGGCATCGCAAAAGCCAGCAGCGGCACCGCGATCAGGGCCTCGCCGAAACCGAAAGCCGAACGGATGAAGCTTGCGACGAACAGTATCGTCAGGATGGCAATCAGCACCGGCAACCCAATGGCAAGAAACGAGGAATCTGCGAGATTACCGCACCTCGTCCCTGCGCCGGCGCCGCGGCTCACGCACCAGCATGCACAAGCCGCCGTAGATCACGAACAGCGGCCACCATTTCCCCCAGGACAAGTCGAGGATGAAGATCGTTGCCACCATCCCGATGGAGAGGGCACTCAACAGCGAATGCGCCACCGTTCCGTCAAACGTGCCCGTGGTGCGGTAGCGCTGCCAGGCCTCGGAAAGCGGCCACGCCGCACCCAGCAGGATGAACCATGCCCACCAGTTCGCCCAGTTGAGGAAGGGGATTTGCACGCCCAGGTTGGCGCCCAAAAAGATCAGGCCCACTCCGACCACCATCAGGGCCGGAATGATGCGACCACTGTGCCATGCAACAGGGTTCGTTCCGGTGTTCGCTTCGTTGTCCGTCATCGTCGTTGCCTCCCCAAGATGGCGTTACGGTAAAGCGCACCCCATGGCGCAGCCAGTGACAGGCGTCATCCGAAACGACTGAACAAATTTCCCTCGTAGCATGCCGGGCATCCCCATTCCGCCTCCTGTCCCGATGCTGCATGATGGCCGGGCCATAGCCCCGAACGAGCCAAGCATGACGACTGCCCGCGCCGCATCCGAACTGGAACTTTCCCCCATCGTCGCCGGCCTGTGGCGCATCACCGAATGGAACCTCTCCGTGCAGGAACGCGTGCGCTGGATCGAACAAGCGCTGGAACTGGGCATCACCAGCTTCGATCACGCGGACATCTACGGCGACTACAGCGCCGAAGCCCTCTTCGGCGAGGCACTGCATGCGGCACCGGGTCTGCGTGGACGCATGCAGCTGGTAAGCAAGTGCGGCATCCGCCTGCGTTCGACGCAACGTACTTACCGGGTGAACCACTACGACACCGCGGCAACCTACGTGCGCACGCAGGTCGAGCAGTCACTGCGCAACCTGCATACCGAACAACTGGAGCTGGTGTTGATCCACCGGCCCGATTACCTGATGGATGCCGCTGCGTTGGCCGAGACGTTCGCGACGCTCACCCGCGAAGGCAAGGTGGCGCATTGGGGCGTGTCCAACCATTCGACCAGCCAGTTCGCCCTGCTGCACCAGCACCACGCCCTTGCGACCAACCAGCTCGAACTCTCGCCCCTGCAGATGGACGCGCTGGATGACGGCACGCTGGACCAGGCGCAACAGCTCGGCCTGCGTCCGATGATCTGGTCGCCGCTGGCCGGCGGCCGCCTGTTCAGCGATGAGGACGAGCAGGCCGTGCGCGTGCGCGCCGAAATGGAAACCGTTGCCGCGCGTCTCGGCATCAGCCTCACCACCCTGGCCTTCGCCTGGGTCCTGCGACACCCTTCGCGACCCTATCCGATCACGGGCACGCGCCGCGTCGAAGGATTGCGCGAAGCGGTGGCCGCGCTGGATGTTTCGCTGGATGCCGAGGATTGGTATGCGATCTGGACGGCGAGCAAGGGACACGGAGTCCCCTGATTTACACGTGACCTGCTGCGGCCTTTCAGTGGTTGAACACGCTGAAAAACATGACGACCAAGATCAACAGCGGTAGCAGCATCAGCCCCGCGATGAGAAGGTTGCCGAATGTCTTGGCAATGGAGAGGCGTTGAACTTCGCTCAGCGCCGCCACGGTTGTCAGAAGCGACCAAACGCTGAACACCACGATGGCGAGGTTCGAAAGCACGTAAATCTCACGCAACGCGTAACTATCACCCAATGAACGGCTGCTCACCCCAAAAACCTGATCGCCAAACACGAGCAGCTGCATCAGGAATACAAGGCATGCGGCCAGCATCGGAGTACGCCCCCATGCAAGCGCCGCCCTGACCATGCCGAAGTCGCCTTTCGCCCCCACCCAGCGCCCGGACACAGTGAGCAGCCAGCCACTCAGATACAGCGACAGCACTCCATACAATGCGCCGGCGACCAACGCCGCGAGCAGCACCGGCCAGAAGCCGTATTGCTGTCCGACGCGCCACTCGCTCGCCTGAAGCAAGGCGGAGCCAGCACCTATCACCGCCGCGATCGCCAGCACCCATTCGCGGTGCCTGCCATCAATGATCTTTGCCATCGTCTTGCGTGGGCGAAAAAACATGGCAGGGACGAACCCCCATTCGAATCGATCCTTCATCGCTGTCCTTCCAAGGTCAGGTTTGCCAGGTGTGGTGACACCTTCAGCGGTTGCTCACTCCGTGCGGCACATGCCCCGTGGCTACGTGCTTGCGTGCGGACTCCACATTGGCCGGCGAGTCGTCGAAGAAGATGTCGGCGCCAAAGGCATCGAGGAACGGGCCCTTGTCCCTGCCACCGAGGAACAACGCCTCATCGATGCGCACACCCCAGCGGCGCAGGGTGAGGATGACGCGCTTGTGCGCGGGTGCGGAGCGCGCGGTGACCAATGCGGTGCGGATCGGCGAGTTTTCCGCGGGAAATGCGGCCTGCAGGCGGTGCAGCGCAGTAAGGAAGCCGCGAAACGGCCCCACCGACAAGGGCTCTTCCGCATGTTCGCGCTCGCTGCGGTGGAAGGCTTCCAGCCCTTCCTCGCGCGAAACGCGCTCGCCCTCGTCGCCGAAAATCACCGCGTCGCCGTCGAAGGCGATGCGCAGCTGCTCGCTGGCACGCGGCGGCGCGACGCTGGGCAGGATGGTAGCCGCCGCAACGCCGGCCTTGAGCGCGCGGCCCACGTCCTCGGCATTGGCCGAGAGGAACAGGTCGGCCTTGAACGGTGCGATGTAATCGGAGGTGGGCGCGCCGCTGGTGAAGGCAGCGCGGCTGATTTCCAGGCCGTGATGCTGGATCGCGTTGAAGATGCGCAGGCCGGTGTCGCCGGAGTTGCGCGAGAGCAGGATCACTTCCACCGGCGGCACGTCACCCGCCAGCTTGTTGAGGTCGAGCAGCTTCTGCACCAGTGGGAAGGCCACGCCGGGCTGCAGGATCTCGTCCTCGTGCTCGATCTGGAAGTTGCGGTAAGCGTCCAGCCCCTCGCGCTCGAACAGCTCGTGGCTATTGCCAAGGTCGAACAAGGCGCGCGAGGAGATCGCCACCACAAGGCGATTGTCGGTAACGGCGGAAGAGTCGTGGATCGGCATGTGGTCAATCTAGCGCATGCCAAGCGCACAGCGTGAGACTCGCTTTGCCGTAGGAGCGCACCCTGTGCGCGATTGCGAGCTGTTCCGATCGGAGCACAAGGCAATCGCGCACAGGGTGCGCTCCTACGAAAAGCCGCTTCTCGTCCGACCTTGCTCGCATGGGAAGCAAAGAGAAAAGCGGATCAATCCGCGGCGAACTGCTCGTCGAGGATGCGCTGCTCCAGGTTGTGCTCGGGATCGAACAGCAGGCGCACGCCCTGCCCTCCGGCCTGGCGCACCGATACCTGACGTACGTCGCGCACTTCGTGGAAGTCGGCCGTGGCGCTGACCGGGCGTTTGCCGGGATCGAGCACGCGCAGGCTGACCCCGGTGCGATGCGGCAGGATGGCACCACGCCAGCGGCGCGGGCGGAACGGACTGATCGGAGTCAGCGCCAGCACGTTGGCATCCAGCGGCAGGATCGGCCCATGCGCGGAGAGGTTGTAAGCGGTGGAGCCGGCCGGCGTGGCGACCATCACGCCGTCGCAGATCAGGTTGGGCAGCTTCACCGTGTCATTGAGCTTCACTTCCAGGTGTGCGGCCTGGTTGCTCTGGCGCAACAGCGAGACCTCGTTGAAGGCCAATGCCAAGTGCTCCTGGCCGGCGGCGTCGACCGCCTGCATTTCCAGCGGGAACAATTCCGCGGCATGCGCGCGCGCCACGCGCTCGGGCAGTTCGTCGAGGCGATGCTTGTTCATCAGGAAGCCGACGCGGCCGAGCTTCATGCCGTACACCGGCACGCCCAGCACGAGATGGGCGTGCAGGGTGCGCAGCATGAAACCGTCGCCGCCCAGCGCCACGATCAACTCGGCTGCCTCGACGGGCACGTCGCCATAACGCTCCACGAGTTTGCGCCGCGCCTGCTGGGCAACGCTGGTGTCACTGGCGACGAAGGCGAAACGCATGGGTGCAAGGGCTCCATGGGAATGCGCCGGAGCTTAACGCATGGGCGCGATGGCACGATGAAAAAAGCGAAGCCCCGCACGAGGCGGGGCTTCGTATGCCGCATGAAGGTTTTCGCAAGAGCGTCCCCTCACCCCAACCCTCTCCCCAAAAGGGAGAGGGAGGAAGCGCATCACACCGGAACTTGCGCCAACTGCGCCAGGCGACGTACCGCTACCGAGGCGATCGGATAGTCGGCGTTCTGGGTAAGGATCTCGGCCAGCATGCCGCGGGTGTGCTGCAAGGTGGCATCGTCGCGCTGCAGCCATGCCTGCACCGGCGAGACATCCTTGCCGCCGCCGCCCAGCTTCAACACCTGTTGCGCCAACGCGCGATGCTGGTGGTTGAGCTCGTCCAGCAGCGAACCGCGCGCCTGCGCGTGCCAGTGACCTTCCACCGGCAGCGCCTCGATCTGGCCACGCAGCCACTCGAGATCGAGCGCCTCGCCCAGTTCGTAGAACACGCCGGCCACCTTCTCGACCGGCTGGCCGGTCTGCTGCGCCACCTCGACCATGTCCAGCGCGGCACGCAGTTCGGACAGGCGCGCCAGGCGCACAGCCAATTCGGCGGGCAGGCCAAGGCCTTCCCACTTTTCCTGGCTGCAGGAGAAGTCGCCCTTGCCGGTCGGCGTCAGCGCCGCGGGCAAGGCCTTGCGCAAAGCGCTCACGCCAGCCTGGTAGCGTTCGACGTTGGCGGCGATTTCCAGCGTGCCGCCGGGACGGTTGAGCAGCCAGCGCGTCATGTGGCGCAGCAGCGACCAGATCTGCATCACCGCGTCGACCTGGGTGCCCTCGGCCACCTTGCTGTCCAGCGCCTCGATCTCGGCCCACAGCTCGCGCGCATCCAGGATCTCGCGCGCGGCGGTGTAGGCCTTGGCGATCGCCGCCGGGCCTTTGCCGGTGTCTTCCTGCATGCGCATCATGAAGGTGGCGCCCATGCGGTTGATCGTGGAGTTGGTCACCGCGGTGGCGATGATCTCGCGCTTCAGGCGATGGCGCTGCATGTGCGCGGCATACTTCTCGTGCAGCGGCGCGGGGAAATAGCGCACCAGTTCCTTGGAGAGGTAAGGGTCCTCCGGCACGTCGGAGTCGAGCAGCTGCTGGTACAGGCGGATCTTGTCGTAGGAAAGCAGCACCGACAGTTCCGGACGCGTCATGCCCTGGCCGCGCGTCTTGCGCTCGGTCAGCTCGGCCTCGCCGGGCAGGTTCTCCACCTGGCGATCCAGCGAGCCCTCGGCTTCCAACGTGCGGATGAAGTGCGCCATCGAACCGAGACGCTTGGCCGACTGGTGCTCCATCAGGGTGATCGCCTGGTTCTGGCGGTAGTTGTCCCACAGCACCAGCTGGCCCACTTCGTCGGTCATCGCGGCAAGCTGGGTATTGCGCGCGGCCTCGGTAAGCTCGCCGCGCTGCACGGCGTCGTTGAGCAGGATCTTGATGTTCACCTCGTGGTCGGAGGTGTCCACGCCAGCGGAGTTGTCGATGAAGTCGGTGTTGAGCAGCACGCCCTTCTGCGCCGCCTCGATGCGGCCCTTCTGGGTCATGCCGAGGTTGCCGCCCTCGCCCACGATCTTGCAGCGCAGCTCGCTGCCGTCCACGCGCAGGCCGTTGTTGGCGCGGTCGCGGGCATCGGCGTGCGTTTCGCTGCTGGCCTTGACGTAGGTACCGATGCCGCCGTTCCACAGCAGGTCCACCGGCGCCTTGAGGATGGCGTTGAGCAGATCGTTCGGCGCCATCTGCGTGACGTCGGCCTTGAGGCCCAGCGCCGCGCGCACTTCCGGCGACACCGGGATGGCCTTGGCCGTGCGCGGCCACACGCCGCCCCCGGCGGAGATCAGCGACTTGTCGTAATCGTCCCAGCTCGAGCGCGGCAGCTTGAACATGCGCTCGCGCTCGACGAAGGAACGCTCCACATCCGGGTTCGGGTCGAGGAACACATGGCGGTGGTCGAACGCGGCCAACAGCTTGATGTGGCGCGACAGCAGCATGCCGTTGCCGAATACGTCGCCGGACATGTCGCCGATGCCCACGCAGGTGAAGTCTTCGCTCTGGCTGTCGCGGCCCAGCGCGCGGAAGTGGCGCTTCACCGATTCCCACGCGCCCTTGGCGGTGATGCCCATGCCCTTGTGGTCGTAGCCGTTGGAACCGCCGGAGGCGAACGCGTCGCCCAGCCAGTAGCCGTGCTCGATCGAGATCGCGTTGGCGATGTCGGAGAACGTGGCCGTGCCCTTGTCGGCGGCGACCACCAGGTACGGATCGTCCGCATCGTGGCGCACCACGTCGTGCGGATTCGCCACCTTGCCTTCGACCAGGTTGTCGGTGATGTCGAGCAGGCCGTTGATGAACAGCTTGTAGCAGGCGATGCCCTCGGCCAGCTGCGCGTCGCGGTCGCCCCCCACCGGCGGCTTCTTGACGAAGAAACCGCCCTTCGAGCCCACCGGCACGATCACGGTGTTCTTCACCATCTGCGCCTTCACCAGGCCTAGCACCTCGGTGCGGAAGTCCTCGCGGCGGTCCGACCAGCGCAGGCCACCGCGCGCCACCGGGCCGAAGCGCAGGTGGATGCCTTCCACGCGCGGCGCGCACACCCAGATCTCGCGGTACGGCACCGGCTTGGGCAGCTCGGGCACAGCGTGCGAGTCCAGCTTGAAGCTGATGTAGTCGCGGTAGGCACCGTTCCACTGCTGGAAGAAGCTGGTGCGCAGCGTGGCGTGGATCACCGCGACGAAGCTGCGCAGGATGCGATCCTCGTCGAGGCTGGCCACGTTCTCCAGCAGCAGGTTGATCGCGGCCTCGATGGTCCTGACCTGCTCGGCGCGCGGCTGCGCCATCGCGGCGGCGAGGCCGTCGACCAGCGCAGGATTCGCGGTCTGCACACTGGCCGGGATCAGCACGGACATCTCGCCGTGCAGCAACTTGGCGGCGACCTTGCGCTCGTCGTCCGACAGCGATTCGCGGCGCGGATCGAACTTGGCGAGGAACAGCTCCACCAGGAGGCCGGCAATGGCCGGATAGTTGTTGAGCGTGTCTTCCATGTACGGCTGCGAGAACGGGCTGCCGGCCTGCAGCAGGTACTTGCAGTAGCCGCGCAGCATCGCGATCTGGCGCCAGCTGAGCTGGGCGCCCAGCACGAGGCGGTTGAAGCCGTCGTTCTCGGCGTTGCCGCGCCAGATCTGCTCGAACGCGTGCTCGAACAGCGAGCCCACCTGCTCCACGCTGAAGGTGAGCTTGCCCACCGGCTGCACCTCGAAGTCCTGGATCGACAGCGGTACGCCGTCGCCCTGGATCTCGTAGACGTGCTCGGTGAGCACGCGCAGGCCAAGGTTTTCCAGCTGCGGCAGCACTTCGGAAAGCGCGATGTCGCCGCCGGACCGATAGACCTTGAAGCGCAGCGCCTCCGGCGCCTTCGGCGGATGGTAGAAGGACATGCGCAGCGCGTTGTCACCCTGCAGCAGCGACAGCTGGTACACGTCCTCGGCGGCCACCGCCGGGCTCACGTCATCGATGTAACCGGGCGGCATCGCACGTGCGTAGCGGTTCGCCAGCACCACGCCCTCGTGCTCGCCGCGCTGCTTCACCAGCGCGTCGCGCACACCGTCATGCCAGTTGCGCGCGATGGCCGCCACGCCCTGTTCCAGCGCGGCCAGGTCGTATGCGGGCTGGTCGCCGATCCTGGGGCGCAGCACGATGTAGAGGCGCGCCAGCGCGTCCTCGCCCATCAGCACCGAGGAGTCGACCTGCTCGGCGTGCAGGGCTTTGCCCAGCAGCGCTTCGATGCGCTCGCGCACCGAAGTGTTGAAGCGCTCGCGCGGCACGAACACCTGGCAGGCGAAGAAACGGCCGTAGCGGTCGCGGCGCATGAACAGACGCGTATGCGCACGTTGCCGCAGTTCGAGGATACCGGTGGCGATGGCGAACAGTTCGTCCTCGCTGCTCTGCAGGAGCTCTTCGCGCGGCAATGTCTCCAGCGTGTGGCGCAACGACTTGCCGGAATAGGAATCGCGCTTCAGACCCGAGCGCGCCAGCACCGCTTCCACCTTGTGCCGCACCAGCGGCACATCCTGCGGGCGCGCCATGCCGGCACTGGAGGTGAACAGACCAAGGAAACGCTGCTCCACCACCGCGCGGCCGTCGGCGCCGAAACGCAACACGCCGATGTAGTCCATGTAGCCGGGACGGTGCATGCGCGAGCGCGCGTTGGTCTTGGTGAGGATGATCGCATCCATTGAGCCGGATTGCGGCAACTCGCTGGCCGCCAGCGTCTTGAGCGAACGCGGCGCCAGCGACTGCTCGCTCTTGCGCAGGATGCCCAGCCCCGAACCTTCGATGGCACGCAGCACGCGGTCGCCGTCGGCGTCGGTCACTTCGTACTCTCGGTAGCCGAAGAACGTGAAGTTGTCGGCGGCAATCCAGCGCAGGAACTCACCGGCCTCGCGTGCCGAGGCCGCATCGAGCGCGGGCTTGCGCTGCGGCAGTTCATCGGCGATGGCCAGCGCCTTGTCGCGCATCGCCGCCCAGTCGCCCACGGCCGCGCGCACGTCGTCCAGTGCAGATTCGACCTGTGCGACCAGCTGTGCCTGTTCGGCGGCATCGGCCACGCGGTCGATCTCGAAATGCATCACCGACTCGGCGACGCCGTGCTCGCCGCCCAGCTCCTGCAGTCTGCCGCTGTCATCGCGCCGCACCTGCAGCACCGGGTGGACCACGGCGTGGATCTGCGAACGCGTCGACACCACCATGCTCACGGTGTCGATCAGGAACGGCATGTCGTTGGTCACGATCTGCAACTGGCCGTGACCGGCCTCGGGGTTCACCACGCGCACGGCGGCGCGGCCAGGCGCGCGCTGTTGCATGAAGTCCAGCAGGCCGCTCACCACGGCGGCCCACTGTGCCGGCGTATGCAGTCCGCAATCACCCTCGCTGATCCGCGCGAAGAAGGCTCCGATAAAAAATTGCGCCTCATCAAGGCGCTGGGCGGGGAATCCGGTTTGCTTCAGCGCCTCGAGCACGGCGGACTGAAACGGCACTGCATGGTCGGCACGAATGGCATTCATGGCATCTACTGTGTAGTGGGGACGAAAGTGACGCGATAAAGCCCCAAAAGGATACGCTTCAATCCATCGTTATGCCTTGTGCATAGCGTCATTGATGGTGCTTCGTTCATGTCGGATGTCTATACGCAGACGCATCGTCGAAACCGCGATGCAGGCGTACGCGACGGGCTCGGGCACCCCCGGCAGGTGCACCGTTGCAGCGCATGACGAAGACGCGGCTTCGCATCCCCGCCCTCGTTCGAAGCGGCGGTCTGAAAACGTTTCACAAACCCTTCAATAAATTGTGAACCGTGCGGTATAGTAGCGACCCGCGAACCCGCGCCCGTCCCCTTCGGAGCGCGTGAAGCGCTCGTCATTCGATAACGATCAGCACGCTTCGGAGTCCCCATGAAATCCCCGTCCCTGCGCGCCCCCGCGTTGTGCCTCGGCCTGCTGGCCCTGACCGCCTGCGGCAAGAAGGAACAAGGCCCGCCGCAAATGCCGCCGCCGCAGGTAGGCGTGATTACCGCGCAACCGCAGAACGAGCCGTTGACCAAGGATCTGGTTGGCCGACTGTCGTCTTTCCGCAGTGCTGACGTGCGTGCGCGCGTGTCCGGCGTGCTGCTGAAGCGCGTCTACGTCGAAGGTTCCGACGTGAAGAAGGGCGACCTGATGTTCCAGATCGACCCTGCGCCCTACCAGGCGGCGCTGAATTCCAGCATCGCCAACCTCGCGTCGGCCAAGGCCACCTACACCAATGCGCACGTGGTGGCTGACCGCGACCGCCAGCTCATTCCGCAGGGCTACATCGCGCGCGCCCAGCTGGACGCCGACGAAGCCAGCGAGCGCAGCGCCGCCGCCGCCGTGCAGCAGGCGCAGGCCGCCGTGGAAACCGCCCGCATCAACCTCGGCTACACCAAGGTGGTGTCGCCCATCGATGGCCGCTCCGGCCAGCAGCAGGTCACCGAGGGCGCCATCGTAGGCAACGGCACCGCCGACACCGGCGCCAGCGCGACCTTGCTCACCACGGTGGACCAGGTCGATCCGCTGTATGTGAACTTCACCATGAGCGTGGCCGAGATGGAGCAGCTGCGCCAGGCGCAGACCGGCGGTGGCGTCACCCTCGCCCAGCAGAACCAGGCCACCGTGCAGGTGACCCTGCCGGACGGCAGCACCTATGCCGAGCCGGGCGTGCTGGACTTCACCGCGGCCACGGTGGATCCGTCCACCGGCGCGATGAACCTGCGCGCGCAGATCCCCAATCCCAAGCACAACCTGCTGCCCGGCATGTACGTGACGCTGAAGGCGAAGCTGGGCGTGCAGCATCAGGTGTTCCTGGTGCCGCAGACCGCCGTGCTGCGCGATACCGCCGGTGCCTACGTGTTCGTGGTGGGCAGCGACGGCAACGTCAAGCGTCACGACGTCGCCACCAGCGGCATGAGCGGCAGCAACTGGGTGGTCACCAGCGGCCTCGCGGCCGGCGACCAGGTGGTGGTGTCCGGCGTGCAGAACGTGCACGACGGTGCGCCGGCCAAGGCTTCGCCGTGGCAGCCGCAACCGGCAACGGGCGGTTCCGCCCCGGCAGCCGGCAAGTGATGGAGTAGGACCATGCCGAGTTTCTTCATCGACCGCCCGATCTTCGCCTGGGTGGTGGCCATCCTGATCTCCCTGGGCGGGGTGCTGGCCATCCTCAACCTGGGCGTGGAGTCGTACCCGAACATCGCGCCGCCGCAGGTCGTGGTGAATGCCACCTACCCCGGCGCCAGTGCGGACACCACCGAGAAAACCGTCACCCAGGTGATCGAGCAGCAGCTCACCGGCATCGACCACCTGCTGTACTTCAACTCCTCCTCCAGCGCCACCGGCAGCTCGCAGATCACGCTCACCTTCGAGACGGGCACCAACCCGGACATCGCCCAGGTGCAGGTGCAAAACAAGGTGTCGCTGGCCACGGCGCGCCTGCCCAGCGAAGTGACCCAGGAAGGCGTGGTGGTGGCCAAGGCCAATGCCGGCTTCCTGATGGTGGTGGCGCTGAAGTCGGACAACCCGAACATCAACCGCGACCACCTCAGCGACATCGTGGCCTCGCAGGTGCTGGACCAGGTCTCGCGCGTGCCCGGCGTGGGCAGCACGACCCAGTTCGGCTCCGAATACGCGATGCGGATCTGGCTGAATCCGGACAAGCTGCAGGGCTACAACCTGTCCGCCGCGCAGGTATACAGCGCGATTTCCGCGCAGAACGTGCAGTTCGCCGCCGGCTCGATCGGCGCCGACCCGGCCCTGCCTGGCCAGGGCCTCACCGCCACCGTGTCCGCCGAGGGCCGCTTCACCACGCCCGAGCAGTTCGCGGACATCATCCTGCGCGCGAACGCCGACGGCACCGTGGTCAAGCTGGGCGACGTGGCGAAGACCAGCTTCGGTCCCAGCAGCTACGGCTTCGACACCACCTGGGACGGCAAGCCCATCGCCGCGTTCGCGATCATGCTGCTGCCCGGCGCCAACGCACTGGACGTGGCTACCGCGGTGCGCGCAAAGATGGACGAGCTGGCCCCGAGCTTCCCGCAGGGCGTGAGCTGGTTCAGTCCCTACGACAGCACCGCCTTCGTGCACATCTCCATCGACGAGGTGGTGCACACGCTGGTCGAGGCGATCATCCTGGTGTTCCTGGTGATGCTGCTGTTCCTGCAGAACGTGCGCGCCACCATCATCCCCACCCTGGTGATCCCGGTGGCCCTGCTGGGCACCTTCCTCGGCATGCTGGTGCTGGGCTTCACCATCAACCAGCTGACCCTGTTCGGCATGGTGCTGGCCATCGGCATCGTGGTGGACGACGCGATCGTGGTGATCGAGAACGTCGAACGCATCATGACCGAGGAGAACCTGCCGCCGAAGGAAGCCACGCGCAAGGCGATGGGCCAGATCACCGGCGCGGTGGTGGCGATTACCGTGGTGCTGGCGGCGGTGTTCGTGCCTTCGGCGCTGCAGCCAGGCGCCTCCGGCGTCATCTACAAGCAGTTCGCGCTGACCATCGCGGTGTCGATGGGCTTCTCCGCCTTCCTCGCGCTGTCGTTCACGCCGGCGCTGTGCGCCAGCTTCCTGCAGCCCGAGCACCACAAGAAGAAGAACATCGTCTTCCGCAAGTTCAACGATTTCTTCGACTGGACCACGCACACCTACACCGGCCACGTCGGCGGCGCGATCAAGCACGCCCCGCGTTGGATGGTGGTGTTCGCGCTGGTCGCGGTACTCGCCGGCTTCCTGTACACCCGCCTGCCCGGCAGCTTCCTGCCCGAAGAGGACCAGGGTTACGCGATGTCCATCATCCAGTTGCCGCCGGGCGCCACCAAGCAGCGCACCAGCGAAGTGATGGCACAGATGCGCGCGATCCTGAACAAGGATCCGGCGGTGGAAGGCGTGCTGCAGGTGACCGGCTTCAGCTTCATGGGCTCGGGCGAAAACGCCGGCATGGCCTTCATCAAGCTGAAGGACTGGTCGCAGCGCCAGGGCACCGCGATGGACTTCATCCAACGCGCCAACCGTGCGCTGTTCGGAATCCGCGACGCGCGCATCTTCGTGGTCAACCTGCCCACGATCCAGGGTCTGGGCCAGTTCGGCGGCTTCGACATGTTCCTGCAGGATCGTGCCGGGGTCGGCCGCGACGCGCTCACTCAGGCGCGCAACATCCTGCTCGGCAAGGCCGCGCAGGATCCGCTGCTCACCGGCGTGCATCCGAACTCGCTGGAGGATTCGCCACAGCTCAACCTGAGCGTGGACCGCGTGCAGGCGCAGTCGATGGGCCTGTCGGTCAGCGACGTCTACAACGCGGTCAGCATGATGCTGGCGCCTGTGTACGTGAACGACTTCACCTACGGCGGCCGCGTGAAGCGCGTGATGCTGCAGGCCGACTCGGGTTACCGCATGAGTCCGGATGCGCTGCAGCACTTCTACATCCCCAGCAGCACGCAGACCAACGCCAATGGCACGCCGGCGATGATCCCGCTCTCCAATGTGGTGCAGGCGAAGTGGGGCATGGGTTCGCCCGCGCTGACCCGCTACAACGGCTATTCCGCTGTGGAAATCGTCGGCTCGCCTGCGCCGGGGCACGCCTCGGGCGAGGCGATGAACGAGATGCAGAAGATCGTCAGCCAGGACCTGCCGAAGGGCTTCGGCAACGACTGGACCGGCCAGTCCTACCAGGAAATCCTCTCCGGCAACGCCGCCACGCTGTTGATGGTGCTGTCCATCTTCATCGTGTTCCTGGCACTGGCCGCGCTGTACGAGAGCTGGTCGATCCCGGTCGCCGTGCTGCTGGTGGTGCCGCTGGGTCTGCTGGGCGTGGTGGTGTTCACCATGTTGCGCAGTCTGCCCGACGACATCTACTTCAAGATCGGCCTGGTCACGGTGATCGGCCTGGCGGCGAAGAACGCGATCCTGATCGTGGAATTCGCAGTGGCCGAGCAGAAGGCCGGCCGCACGCTGCGCGAAGCCACCGTCGACGCGGCCCGTCTGCGACTGCGCCCGATCCTGATGACCTCGCTGGCCTTCATCCTCGGCGTGTTCCCGTTGTTCGTCTCCAGCGGCGCCGGCGCCAACGCGCGCCACGCCATCGGCACTGGCGTGATCGGCGGCATGCTGTTCGCCACCTTCCTCGGCGTGCTGCTGATCCCGGTGTTCTACGTCGTGGTGCGGCGCCTGCTGGGCGACAAGATGGATGGCGACGGCAAGCCGAAACCCGCCACCGGCACGGGCATGCAGTCGTTCGACTCCGACCCCGGCCACGGACACTGACGACACCCCGCCACGGACGGCACCCAACAAAAAGCCCCGGCGCGAGCCGGGGCTTTTTGTCATCCCGAATCCGCACCCTTACCGCAGGCCGGTCTCATTGCGCGCGATCACGATGCGCTGGATCTCGCTGGTGCCTTCGTAGATCTCGGTGATCTTGGCGTCGCGGAAGTAGCGCTCCAGCGGCATCTCGCGCGAGTACCCCATGCCGCCGTGGATCTGCACCGCCTGGTGGGCGATCCACATTGCCGCCTCCGAGGCGGTGAGCTTGGCGATCGAAGCCTCGGTGCCGAAGCGGCCGCCGTTCTTGTCCGCCTCGGCTTTCGCCCATGCCGCACGCAGCGTCAGCAACGTGGCGGCGTCGAGCTTGCACTTCATGTCGGCGATCTTCGCCTGGGTCATCTGGAACGTGCCGATCGGGTGACCGAAGGCCTTGCGGTCGCGCGACCACTGCAGCGCCGCCTCGTAGGCCGCGCGGGCGATGCCCACTGCCTGCGAGGCGATGCCGATGCGGCCGGCGTCCAGCAGGCTCATGCCCATGGCGAAGCCCTTGCCCTCCTGGCCCAGCAGGTTCGCCTTCGGGCACACGTAGTCGGTGAACTCGATCTCGCAGGTGGCCGAGGCGCGGATGCCCAGCTTGGGCTCGCTCTTGCCCGCGTGGAAACCCGGCAGTTGCGTGTCGATGACGAAGGCCGATACACCCTTGGCACCAATGCCCGGCGTGGTGATGGCGAACAGGATGATGTAGCGGGCCACCATGCCGGAGGTGATCCAGCTCTTCTTGCCGTTGATCACCCAGTCGCCGTCGGCGTTCTTCGTCGCGCGGGTATGCATGGCCGAAGCGTCGGAGCCGGACTGCGGCTCGGTCAGCGCGTAGGCGCCGATGGCGTCGCCCTGCGCGATGGCGCGCACGTACTTCTGCTTCTGCTCCTCGGTGCCATGCTTGAGGATGCCGTTGCAGAACAGCGAATTGTTGACCGACATGATGGTCGCAGTGGCGGCGTCGGCCGCGGCGATCTCGATCATCGCCAGCGAGTAGGCAATGGGATCCATGCCTGCGCCGCCGTACTCGTGCGGCACTTCGATGCCCATCAGGCCGAGCTGGCCCATCTCGCGGATGTTGTCGAGCGGGAATTCCCCTTTTTCGTCCAGCTCCGCCGCCACCGGCGCGATGCGCTTCTGCGCGAAGTCGCGGGCAACGGCCTGGATCGACAACTGGTCTTCGGTGAAGCTGAAATCCATGGGTGGGCTCCGATGGGGAAAGAAAGCCCGCCATTTTAGCGAGGCTGGCCGAAGAACCTTGTGCGGACGCAACAATGGCAACAGCGCCCCGCCACACTTGACGCACGCCAGACTGCGGCCCAGACTTCGCATCTCTTTATCGCGATATAGGGATAACGCATGGATCTGGCCACTGCGTCCAGCATCTTGCGCCTGCTGGCCGACCCCACCCGTGTGCGCCTGCTGGCCCTGCTGGAAGGCGAGGAACTCACCGTGGCCGAACTGGCTGCGGTGCTGCACCTGGCGCAGCCGCGCGTCTCCACCCACCTCGCCAAACTGAAAGAGGCCGGGCTGGTGCGCGACCGCCGCGCCGGTGTCTCCGCCTATTACCGCGCCAACGGCGAGGGCGACGAGCATCAGCATGCGCTGATCGCCTCGCTGCGCGAAAACATCGATGACGCCCTGCTGCGTGAGGATGCCGCCCGCCTGCCGGCAGTGCTCGCCAACCGTGCCCGTGCCGAAGGCTGGGCCGACACCGTGGCCGGCGACATGGAGCGCCATTACTCGCCCGGCCGCACCTGGGAAACGCTGGCGCGCGCGCTGCTGCAGTTGCTGGGCACCGGCGACGTGCTGGACATCGCCTCCGGCGATGGCATTACTGCCGAGCTGCTGGCACCGCACGCTCACTCCATCGTCTGTGTGGATTTCAGTGAGCGCGTGGCCGACGCGGCGCGGAAGCGTCTGCATGCGTACAGCAACGTCGAAGTGCATCAGGGCGACATGCATGCGCTCGATCTGGGCGAACGCCGCTTCGACCTCGTGTTGATGCTGCACGCGCTCACCTACGCCGAGCATCCGGCACAGGCCGTGGCCGAAGCCGCGCGCCTGCTGCGCCCCGGCGGACGCCTGCTCGCGGTGACGCTGGGCAAGCACGACCACCGTGCCGCGGTGGAACCGTTCGATCACCGCAATCTCGGTTTCACCGAGGCGGAGTTGCGCGACCACGCCAGCACCGCCGGCCTGCAGGTCCTCAGCTGTAACCGCATCAGCCGCGAACGCAAGGCGCCGCATTTCGAAGTCATCAGCCTGCTCGCGCAGAAGCAGAAAAAGTGAGAAGCACCCCATGAGCGCCCTGCCCTGGTTGCACCCCGAACGCGTCGCACTGCTCGAAGCCGCGCTCGCCGAACGGATCCTGATCCTCGACGGCGGCATGGGCACCATGCTGCAAGGCCACCGGCTGGACGAAGCCGGATTCCGCGGCGAGCGCTTCGAACACGGCCACGACAGTGCGCACGAACATCACCACGACCATCCGGGCTGCGATCTCAAGGGCAACAACGACCTGCTCACGCTGACCCAGCCGGACATCATCCGCGGCGTGCACGAGGCCTACCTCGAAGCCGGCGCGGACCTGGTGGAAACCAATACCTTCAATTCCACCCGCATCAGCCAGGCCGACTACCACCTGGAACACCTCGCGCACGAGCTGAACCTGGCGGGCGCGAAGCTCGCGCGGGCTGCCTGCGACAAATTCACTGCGCTGACGCCGGGCAAGCCGCGTTTCGTGATCGGCGTGCTCGGCCCCACCAGCCGCACCGCCTCGCTGTCGCCCGACGTCAACGACCCCGGCTTCCGCAATGTCACCTTCGAGGAACTGGCAGCCAACTACCGCGAGTCCGCCGCCGGCCTGATCGACGGCGGCGCCGACATCGTGATGGTGGAAACCATCTTCGACACCTTGAACGCCAAGGCCGCGCTGTACGCGCTCTCCGAACTGTTCCGCGAGCACGGCGCGCGCGTGCCGCTGATGATCTCCGGCACCATCACCGACCGCTCCGGACGCACGCTCTCCGGACAGACCGCCGAGGCGTTCTGGTATTCCGTGAGCCATGCGCGGCCGTTGTCCGTCGGCCTGAACTGCGCGCTCGGCGCCGCCGACCTGCGCCCGCATATCCAGACGCTGGCCGACATTGCCGAATGTTGCGTCAGCACGCATCCCAATGCCGGCCTGCCGAACGCCTTCGCCGAATACGACGAAACGCCCGAACAGATGGCCAGTGTGATCCGCAGCTTCGCCCGCGACGGGCTGCTCAACCTCGTCGGCGGCTGCTGCGGCACCACGCCGGCGCACATCAAGGCCATCGCGGAAGCCGTGCGCGAATATGCGCCGCGCGCGCTGCCCAGCGAAAAGCAGGAAGCCGCCTGATGCCCCGCCATACCCGACTCTCCGGCCTCGAACCGCTGGTCATCACCCCGGACCTGCTCTTCGTCAATGTGGGCGAGCGCACCAACGTCACCGGTTCCGCGCAGTTCCGCAAGCTGATCAAGGAGGACCGTTACGAAGAAGCCGTCGATGTGGCGCGCCAGCAGGTGGCGAACGGCGCGCAGATCGTCGACGTCAACATGGACGAGGGCCTGATCGATTCCGAGGCGGCAATGGTGCGCTTCCTCAACCTGATCGCCGCCGAACCGGATATCGCCCGCGTCCCGGTGATGGTGGACTCCTCGAAGTGGAGCGTGATCGAAGCCGGCCTGCGTTGCCTGCAGGGCAAGGGTATCGTCAACTCGATCTCGATGAAGGAAGGCGAATCGGCCTTCCTCGAACACGCTCGCAAGGTGCAGCAATACGGCGCCGCCGCGGTGGTGATGGCATTCGACGAGCAAGGCCAGGCCGATACCTGCGCGCGCAAGGTGGAAATCTGTTCGCGCGCCCACGAACTGCTGACGCGAGAACTCGACTTCCCGCCCGAAGACATCATCTTCGACCCCAACATCTTCGCGATCGCCACCGGCATCGAAGAGCACGACAACTACGCGGTGGATTTCATCGAGGCCACCCGCGAACTGAAGCGGCGCTTCCCCGACTGCCACATCTCCGGCGGTGTCTCCAACGTGTCGTTTTCGTTCCGCGGCAACGATACCGTGCGCGAAGCGATCCATTCGGTGTTCCTGTACCACGCCATCAAGGCCGGCATGGACATGGGCATCGTCAACGCCGGCGCGCTGGCGATCTACGACGACCTCGACCCGGTGCTGCGCGAACGCGTCGAGGACGTGGTGCTGAATCGCCGCGCCGACGCCACCGAGCGGCTGCTGGAGATCGCCGACAACTACAAGAAAAAGAAGGGCGAAGCCGCCGTCGAGACGCTGGCTTGGCGCGAGAAGGACGTACGCGCCCGCCTCAGCCACGCGCTGGTGCATGGTATCGACCAGTACGTGGTCGAGGACACCGAAGAGGCGCGCCAGCAAGTCACACGTCCGCTCGACGTGATCGAAGGCCCGCTGATGGACGGCATGAACGTGGTCGGCGACCTGTTCGGCGCCGGCAAGATGTTCCTGCCGCAGGTGGTGAAGTCCGCTCGCGTGATGAAGAAGGCGGTTGCCTACCTGCTGCCCTACATCGAGGAGGAAAAGGCGCGCACCGGCGACGTCGGCAAGAGCAACGGCAAGATCGTGATGGCCACGGTCAAGGGCGACGTGCACGACATCGGCAAGAACATCGTCGGCGTGGTGCTCCGCTGCAACAACTTCGACGTGATCGACCTGGGCGTGATGGTGCCCACTCAGAAGATCCTCGACACCGCCATCGCCGAGAACGCCGACATGATCGGCCTGTCCGGCCTCATCACGCCTTCGCTGGAAGAGATGAGCCACGTGGCGCGCGAGATGCAGCGGCAGGACTTCCATATCCCGCTGCTGATCGGTGGCGCCACCACCTCGCGCGCGCACACCGCGCTGAAGATCGAACCGCACTACAAGTCGCCCTGCGTATGGGTGAAGGACGCCTCGCGCGCGGTGGGCGTGGCGCAGTCGCTGGTCAGCAAGGACCTCGTCGGCGACTTCATGGCGAAAATCCGCGCCGAATACGCCGAAGTGCGCGAACGCCACCGCAACCGCGGTCCCGGCAAGCAACTGGTGCCGCTGGACAAGGCGCGCGCGCAGCGCTTCGCCTGCGATTGGGCGAACTACACGCCGCCGCAGCCGAAGCAACCCGGCCTCACCGTGTTCGACGACTACGACCTCGCCGAACTGCGCAAGTACATCGACTGGAGCCCGTTCTTCAACGCATGGGAACTGGCCGGCCACTATCCCGCCATCCTCACCGACGAGGTCGTCGGCCAGCAGGCCAGCGAACTGTTCCGCGATGCACAGGCGATGCTGGACAAGCTGATCGCCGAGAAGTGGCTCACTGCCCGTGGCGTGATCGGCTTCTGGCCGGCCGCCGCCGTGGGCGACGACATCGAACTGGTCGATATGGAGCCCGCCGTCGCTCTCCACCACCTTCGCCAGCAAGCCGACAAGCCCGTCGAGCGCCCCGACTTCTGCCTGTCCGATTTCATCGCGCCGAAGGAATACGGCAAGTCCGACTGGATCGGCGGCTTCGCCGTCACCGCCGGCCTAGGCATCGAGCCGCACCTCGCGCGTTTCCATGCCGAACACGACGACTACTCCGCGATCACCCTCAAGGCGCTCGCCGACCGCCTCGCCGAGGCCTTCGCCGAGCGCATGCACGAGCGCGTGCGCCGCGAGTTCTGGGGCTACGCCGCCGACGAGCATCTCGACAACGACGCCCTGATCGCCGAGCAGTACAAAGGCATCCGCCCTGCCCCCGGCTACCCCGCCTGCCCCGACCACACCGAGAAAACCATCCTGTTCCAACTGCTCGACGCCACCAGCAACGCCGGCATCGAGCTCACCGAAGGCTTCTCGATGTACCCGGCTGCCGCCGTCTCCGGCTGGTACTTCTCGCACCCGGACAGCCAGTACTTCGTGGTCGGTCGCCTCACCCGCGAACAGGTGGAGGATTACGCGAAGCGCAAGGGCTGGACGCGCGAGGAGGCCGAGCGCTGGCTTGCGCCCAACCTCGACTACGACCCGGAATGACCCGGCTTCAGGGGGTGGCGTCGCCGGTCAGATTGTTCTTGTGGTGGCGCAGGTGCACCGCGAGGTTGTAGACCGAGACGAAGGCGGGGAAGAAATTCGAGATGATGCCCACCGAGTCGTTCTTGCCGATGGTGAAGTAAGCCAGCAGCAAGGCGCTCCCCAGCACCGACAGCCACCAGAACGACAACGGCATCACCACCCGCTTCAGCTTGCGCGTGTAGTAGAGCTGCACGAACCAGCGGCTGGTAAACATCACTGAGCCCAGCAGGCCGACTACCTTCCACGGCGTCAGCTGGAACTGCTGCAGCGCCTGCAGGGCGTGGGAAAGGTCGTGTGGCATGGCGCTGATCCGGTCGGCGGGGAGGTCCGGCATTTTACGCGACAGCTTCGCAATGGTTGACCTTGCACCCCTCACCCCGTATATTTGCGCGCTTACGGCGGGCGGTTAGCTCAGCGGTAGAGCACTGCCTTCACACGGCAGGTGTCACAAGTTCGATCCTTGTACCGCCCACCACTAATTAGCGACCTGGCATAAGGCCGGGGGCGTCAGAAACAAAAAGGCCACGCTGCAAACAGCGTGGCCTTTTTGTTTCTGAGAGCCTGCTCGCGCTCTTCCCAAAGTGACAAAAGGCGGGCGCAAAGACACTATCCAAGTAACCTGGGCCCGGATCAAGTTCGGGCGGATTCGCTGGCTTTTGGAACATGCCTCCAAGTAAACAAGGCTACGGACGGTGGATCTTTTCGAGGACAATCGGACATCCCGGCAACCGGGATGTCCTTGGACTGGAAAATCAGGTGATTTGCTTCACTGGTAGAAGGCCTTCCACGCATTGACCAGGTTCGTCGCATTCACCGAGCCCAGACCCGAAGCGAAGCTCCAGCCTGGCTGCGCCGGATAGGCCTCCTGGTAAGTCGTGGCATTCAATGACTCCAGACCGAACGTACCGTCGTACGCGTAGCAGGTACCCGCACCGTAAGTGCAGTTGGTGGCAATGCCGCCTCGCGTGACGTTGTGGAACACGCAACCATCGTTGTTCGATCCGTGGTCAGCATTGCAGGACGTCACACTGGCGGTATTTTCGCTGGTGGGCGAGCCGTATTCCTGCGCCGCCAACGCATATAGCGTGGCGGCGGCCACACCCTGCGGCTGCACCGGATGCTGCGCCGTACCCGAGGCTTGATCGACCAATGCTTGAAGCGCGGCGAACATCGGTGAAGACAGGGAAGTACCAGCCGATCCGCCAATGTAACCGTTGGCACAACTGTACTGGCCGCTCTGACAGACAGCCGCCCAAGTGACGCCACCATAACTGCCGCCGAACAGGGCTACGTCCGGGATATCACGCATGCCATCACTCGACGCGCCATAGACCAATGACTGCCACGAGGGCTTGGCGTCGATCGCAGACGGGCCGCCACTGGAACCTTCGGCGGTCAGGTTCCCAAAGCGTCCTTGTGCCGTGTACTCATCCTGACAGAATTTAAGACCAGTCGCGCCGTTGTCCAGATCGATTGCCGCAACGTCGTTGCCGCAAGATTCGTTCCATGGAATTTCCGGCACATATCCCTTGGCCGAACCACCCCAGCGGTTCGGGGTGGAGTTGAAGTAGGTGCTGGTGGTGCCGTCCAGTACGTCAGCCGTATCGGTACCACCCACTGCCGTTACGTATGGCGAGGTAGCCACTGCGTTGGGGCTGATTGCTGTCATGATGTACGACGAGCCGTTATAGCCAGCGTTCACACCGGAATCACCAGCGGACACGAATACCGAAATGCCTTCGGCAGCGGCTTGCTGCCACATCGCATCGATAGCCGTCTTGCTCGCGCTATCCACTTCGGCCTCATCGAAGCCATAGCTGGCACTGATGATCGGCGGCGGTGCCTTGCTGTTAATGAGATTGTCTGCAGCGGTGAACACACCACCGAAAGCATTGCTCGTACCGGAATCATCGCAGGTCGCCACCCACACATGCGCACCAGGGGCCATCGCCGTCACCCACTCGGCATCCAGCAGAGTTTCGCCGTCATCCTCCGTAGTACCTGAAGACAGATCCGGGTCGATGCAATTGGTAAAGCTGGCACTCGGTGCCGCCGGATGGATCTGTCCAAAGGTAGGTCCGTAACTGGTCAAACCGAACTCATGCACAAAATCCAGCCAGTCCTGGGGCACCATGTCGTGATCTTCGACCACAGCCACGTAAACGCCTTTGCCGGTGATTCCCGCATTAAGCAGAGGCGCGATGTTGTACATCGTGCCCATGTCGTTCGGCGATAAGAATCTCGAGCCGCCGCTGGCGGGAATCGCCTCAGCGCTAGCCATACCGTTGCTCGCTCCAGAGGTTGGCACTGTCTTGTACGACTGCGTTGCCGCGTTCCATTTCGCAACCTGCATCGGCACATGCTCGGGCTTCGGGTGGATATCGGTCAGGCCGGCCACGCCAGCCACCACATCCGTCAACGCCACCGGCACACTGGCTGGGCCCGAGTTGGCTACAACCGTTTCGCCGTTGATCGCATAGCGCGCCTCCTGCGTGCGGAATGCATTGCGGATCTGCCCGACATTGCCACTGAAATCGATCTGCATCTTGTTCGGGTAGACCCCATTGACGGTGAAGCCCTGGGACGTGAGCCAGCTAGTCACCGCGCTAATGTCCGCATCGTTCACACCAAACTCGTTGCCGTACTGCTCAGCCGTAATCCACTGATGGAACAGACTGGTATTTTTGCGATCCTGTTGACCTTGCAGCAGCTGGTTCAGCGCCGCCTCACGCTGGGGGCTACGCTTGAGGATGAGCTGCATGTGATTTCTGCTTTCCGAATCAGCCAACTGCCCAATAAGTTGAGCTTGCTGCAGCACCGTCGCGCGACTACCAGGAATGGCTGTCGCCACCCGGTTGTCGATGACACGTGTAATCCGAGGCGCTTCCGCGGTATTGAAGTTCGCCAAAACGGCATCCGAGATTTCTCCGGCATGCAAATAGCCGGACATGCAGGCCAGTGTGGCCGCGATCGATGCACTCAAAACCAAGTGTCGCTTCATATCAAGCATTTCCCCTAGCGTGTTTGAAAAGTCCGGTTGAACCCATGCCCCGACACTCCAGAAAAGTGTAGGCATCTCCCCAGACGTATGGAGCGTGAAAAATTGAAATGGTGCCAGGATGCACCATAAGCCGCTGCGTCACTGCTTTTGCGGTGTCTTGCCGTCAATGCGTGGCTCGCGATGTGCAAACCTCCTTGTTTGATGATTCATACGACTGACGGGTCCATGTGAATGGCGCAAGCAATCAGGCATTTGGAATTCAAACTTCCCCACTTCCGGTCCGTAGGCATCCAGATCAGAAAGCCAGCTGCTGAATCACCTTTGCGGTATCAATGCCGGAAAGAACCATGGATAGAACCAACAATCCGTCACCGCGTCCCCCCCCCTTAAGTGGCACAGAGTATAGACATGCCATTAGGCCATGCGCAACGCATGGCACACCGTTCATCCGTGCAAATATATGATTACAAATCAATGATTTAAGCATCAACCCGAAACACTCGGCGGCGCAATATTTTGCTTCGAAATATATTGCGAATCGCAGGCGGATCTGCCTGCTGATTTCAATAGACGGGACCCAGCCATTTCCACTCGGCAATATTGGGCGTAGTCGACTTTCAATATCGATCTTGCTAATAGCGCGCGCTTGCCGCCACAGGTCAACTGAACATACGCAAGGCGTCACGTGCCTTGCCCGATTTGCGGGAACAAGAATGACCCATTCGCAGAACTGATGAAGAGGTCTTCATGTATGTCCGCTTCTGCTGAGGACTCCAGGCATTGACGTATGCGTACATTGACCGCGCAAGCACCTGCTCCGCGGTAATGAACGCTGGCGAGCAGCGTGCTTTCGGTTCGGGAGCATACGCGCGTGCGATCCGCATCAAAGGCCGCCTGATGTACCATCTGAGGTCCGTTCTCAGGGGGAAAACCGATGGCATACCGCGATCTGGAATCGTTGCTTGCGCCGCTCGATGACGAGGCACCCAGCGGACCCGACCTGGAGTACGACCCGGAATTCCAGACCCTGGAGCGCACGGCCACGCCCAAGGCCGAACGCGCCGTCGGCGACAGCGTGAAAACCGCCGAGGAACCCGACTGGGAGAAGGTGTCGAGCATGGGCGAAGCCCTGTTTGGCCGCAGCAAAGACCTGCGCGTCGCCATGCACCTCACCGCAGCTTGGACTCGCATGCATGGCCTCGCGGGCTGGGCCGACGGGTTGGCACTGATTCGTGGCCTGCTGGAAAACCAGTGGGACACCGTGCATCCGCAGCTGGATGCCGAGGACGACAACGACCCGACTGCACGCGTCAATGCGGTGGTTCCGCTCGCTGACATGCAAGGCGTGCTCGGCTATTTCCGCGGCACTCCGTTTGTGCAGTCTCCGCGACTGGGGCGATTCTCGCTGCGCGACTTGCGCATCGCCAACGGCACGCTGAAAACCTCGGCGGAAGACGAGTCCAGTCTGCCGAGCATGACGGACATCGAGGCCTGTTGCCTCGACTGCGCCGAGGAACAACTGAGCGGCGCCGCCCAGGCGACGGTGGCGGCGATGGAACACGCGCGCGCCATCGACAACGCATTCAACGAACGGATCGGTACCGCCGGCCCGGATCTCAAGCCGCTGCTCAGCGAGATCTTCGAACTCAAGAAATTCCTCGACGCCGAAATGGCCAAGCGCGCGCCGTCCGGCGAGTCCGAGGCAGCGGGCGACGGGGATGGCGACGGCGCCTCGACCGGCGCTTCGACCTCTGCAGGTGGCGGCGGCGGTGGCGGCCGCATCGAGACGCCGCAGGACGTCATCAAGAAGCTGGACGAGATCTGCGAGTACTACGCGCGCCGCGAACCCTCCAGCCCGATCCCGCTCATCCTGCGCCGCGCGCAGCGGCTGGTCGGCATGGACTTCGTCGAACTGATGAAGGATCTGGCGCCCGGCGGCCTGTCGGAATTCCAGGTCATCTCCGGCGCCAGCGAGGAATAACGCTGCCGGGCGGGACGGAGGCACTGCGGCTTACCGAGCATTCTCCCCGCTAAGCCGACTGCGGCGTCGCCTGTCCGATGTGGTGCGGCTGCTTCATGCCGCACGTGTCTCTGGCGATGCCAACCGTGGCAGCGAACGCCACTCGGCAATGCGTATCAAACTGCATGGTCATGCGGGGCGAAGGCAAGGGCAAAGGGAGCGAACTCGCGCTGGTCCATCGCCACATAACGCGCTGGAAGGCCGCACGCTCCACAACGCCTGGGTCCGGCGTCGACCAAGCGAAGGACGATCAATCCACGCCGAGGCAAACCGGCGCGCCGCTGCGCACGAACAGCATGTGGACGTTCGGATCCCAGCTGAGCGTCATGCCTCCCGGCAAGCCCGCCGTAATGCTCGCGTCGGCCGACTGCGTGATCGGCCCTACCGCGGTTTGGTCGCCGTCGCCGAAATGCACGGTCGCGCTGACCGTATAGCTGTCCGGATTCGCACAGGACGCCACATTGACCGCTTGCGACACGGTTGCGTCGCGACGCGTGATGGTCGGCAAGCTGCCGTGCCCCAGCGTGAGCAGGCCCTGCCCGCGGCAAGTCGCCGCGAGCGTGTATTCGATATTCACCTGCAAGGGCGACGCCGCCTGCAGCGTCGCCACCGCTTCAGGTTGCCTGGTGCAACCCACGAGGAACGCCTTGCGCTGGGGCACCACATGCAGCACGTAGCCACCTGGTTTCAAGCTGGCGGTGCTGGCCAGCGTGAGCGCGATGCGCTGCGGCGTGATGCTGGTAATGGCAGGCTGCACATCGGTGGGCTTGCCCTGCACGTCGGTCAGGCTCAACTGCGGGTTGGCGCACTGCGCATCCAGCAGGTTCGCACCGAGTACGACGAAGGCCAATGGCTGGCTGGAAGGATGGATCACGAACAAGGGCTGCTGGTCTGGCGTCTCCACCGCATCGATCACCGGTGGCACCGGCTTGTCGGTAGGCGCCGCCTTGGCGAGTTGATCGACTGCCAGCGCGAGCGATGTCGCCAGCGCTTGCGCATCGCTACCGCGACAGGCGGCCGAAGCCTTCAGGTAGGCTTGCGTGCGCTGCGCTGCGGCGTTCGCACGCAAGGCCGCGCCCTTGATCTTGTCGCCAAGGATTTCGATGGGCTGTGCCGTCGAGCTGCCCAATTGCTGGCGCAACGCATCGCCGATCTGCGCAAGCTGCTGCCCGACAGCGGTCAACGCTGTATCCGGATGCGCCTGCGTTCGCTGCGCGAGGGCCTGTCTTGCCGCGTCGAGTTGCGCGAGCACGTAGTCGCCGGTGGGCCGGGCCGCGTCCTGCGCCGCGACCCGCCCGCTCCAACCACCTACAACGAACAGCAAAGCCAGGGCTGCGACTTTCGCCCGCAGCCGCCGTCTCTCCTCCATCCGCCGCGGCTCACTCATTGTCCGAGCAATCCGCCGAGGACGGCTGGCCGGGCTGGCAATTCTGTTGGTCGGCCGGCAGCAGGATGCCGGACGGCACGATGCCGAACGAACGGTAGTTGGCTGAGATCACGCTGGAGTCGATGTAGGTGTCGCCGTGGTTGCCGTTCTGCGCCCGGCTGGTCAATGCGGAGGTCGGCACATTGACGCTAGGCGCACCGGCCACGCCAAGCAGGCCACCCTGGGCATCCACGGCATAGAAATAAGCCGGCGGCGAGCCCACCAGCGACACCAACTGGGTGCTTACACCGGTGACGTAGATCGGTGCGACAGGAGTGCCCATGCTCCCTGTCGACAACCAGGTGCCACTGCCGTCGTATGCCCAGGTGGTGCCCTGCTGCAGCAGGTCGCCGCCCTTTACGCTGAGATACAACGCCGAGGTGCCGGCGTTCACGGTGTACGCGCTGCCACTGACCGAAGCCAGCGTCAGCGTCTGCGCGTCGGTGAAGCTGAATCCTGCCGTCGACGCGAAGCCGCCCAGCGTACCGACATGGTTGCCCATGAACTGCGAGGCCGAACCCAGCGTGGTCAAGCCGCCCGCGCTGCCGGTAAGCGTGCCGGCATTGATCACTCCGTTGGCTCCGCCATTGATGGCGCCGGCGGAATGCAGCGTGGTGAGCGAACCGGACAGCGCACCGTCGATCGTCAGGTCGCCGCTGGTCGTCGTCAGCGCGGCGCTGGCACCGCCATTCACTGCACCGGATACCGTCAAAGCACGTGCATCCGTAAGGCTGAATCCACTCGCGGTGAAGTTGCTAAGCGTATCGATTTGATTCGCGCCACCCAGCGTTGCGCCGCCGGACGAACTGCCGGTCAGCGTGCCCGCGGCGACGAAGCCGCCCGCTCCTTCGCTGATCGCTCCACCAGACGTCAGTGTGGTCGTGCCGCCGCCGCTGTTCACGCCCGCATCGATGACCAGGGCACTGCCGCCGCCTAGGCTCACTGCGCTGCCGCTCACCGTACTGTTGATGGTGAGCGTCCCTGCCGTGGTGGCAAGGCTGGCCGCACCACCGCCAGCGTTCACTGTGCCAGCTACGGTCAGTGCCTGTGCGTTCTTCAGACTGAAGCCGGCTGCGCTGAAAGTACCCAACGTGCCGACGGCATTCGCGCCATTCAGCGCGGTACTGCTGCTCGAGCTGCCGGTGAGCGTGCCGGCGGTGACGACGCCGCCGCTGCCTTCGCTGATACCGCCGGTCGAGGCCAGCGTGGTCGTGCCTGCACCGCTGTTCACGCCGCCATTGATCGCGATGCCCGCGCCGCTCAGGGCTACCGCGCCGCCAGCGACGCTGCCTGCAACGGTCAACGTGCCCGTGGTGGTGGCAACGCTGGTCGTGCCGCTGCCGCCGCTCACCGCGCCGCTTACAGTCAATGCTTGCGCATTGTTCAGGCTGAAACCGGTCGCCGTGAAGTTGCCCAGGTTCGCGATCTTGTTGGCGCTCCCAAGCGAAGTCGCACCGCTGGAGCTGCCGGTCAACGTGCCGGCCGTGATCACGTCGCTGCTTCCCTCGACGATGCTGCCCCCGGAATTGAGGGTGGTGGTGCCGGTGCCGCTATCAACGTTGCCGTTGATGCCGAGGCCTCCCTGCCCTCCCAGCGTGACCGAGCCCCCGGAAACACTGTTGTTCACCGTGAGCGTACCAGCCGTGGTGACAATGCTGGTGGCCCCGCCGCTGCCGTTGATCGTGCCGGCCACGGTCAACGCCTGGGCGTTGGTCAGGCCGAAACCGTTCGCGGTGAAGCTGCCGAGCGTGCCGATCCGGTTCGCACCGTTCAACGCTGTGCTGGAGGCAGAGCTGCCCGTCAATGTGCCCGCGATGATGGCGCCGCCTGCACCCTCGGTAATCGAGCCACCGCTGGTCAGCGTGGTGGTGCCACTGCCGCTGCTCACCGAGGCGTTGATCGCCAGAGTACCCGCCGAGTCCAACGTGACACTGCCACCCGTCAAGGACTGGTTCACGGTCAGCGTATTGCCACTGCCTGTGGTCGTCAGACTGATGACACCTGTTCCGCCCGTCGTGGTCAGCGCACCACTTGTCGCCAGGGCATGTGCATCGACCAGGCTGAAGTTCGCGGCGCCGAAGTTGCCCAGCGCGGCGATCTGGTTGTTCGCGCCGCCCAGCGCGGTGTTGCCGCTTGAGCTGCCGGTCAGCGTCGACGCATACACCCTGCCGTTCGTGCCTTCGCTGATCGAACCGCTGCTCACCTTGAGCGTGGTCGTACCGCTCGTGCTGCCCGCGATTCCATTGATGGTGAGGTTGCCCGATCCGACTGTCAGTGTCGTGCCGCCGGCACCGCCGCTCACCGTGTCTCCCACCCCCACCGTCAACGCTTGCGCATTCGTCAGGCTGAAACCATTCGCGGTGAAGCTGCCCAGCGTAGTGATCAGGTTCGCAGCACCCAGTGTCGTACCGTTCCTGGAACTGCCGATCAGCGTGCTGGCCTTGATTATGCCGCCGGACTGGCTGATGGCTCCTGCGGAACTCGTCAGTTGCACCGTCCCGCTGGCGCCTGTGGCGGTCACGTTTCCGCCGAGGATCAGGCCGGCATCGCCCGAGAGGACGACGCTGGAGCCGCTCCAGCCACCAGCGCCCGTCGTCAATGCCGCGGTGGTGTGGACCGAAAGATCGCCGTCGACGGTCAGCGTCGAGGGCGCCACGAGCGAGTCGCCGCTGACCGTCAGGTTGTTGAGCGCAAAGGCGCCGCCCACCGTATCGAGCGACACTGTGCCCGCCGTTCCCGCCATCAAAGTCAGGCTGCTGCCGCCTGCCGTGGTGCCACTGACGTCGCCGCCGAAACTGATGTTCGCGCCAGCCACCGTCGCGCCGCCTCCGGTGGTGTCGATGGTGACGCTCGAACTGCCCAGCGTGACCGCGCCACCGAATGACACCGCACCGCCGTCGGTGGTGATGTCGTTGGTCAACAGCAGTGGCGTCGCGCCGTAGTCGGTCAAGGTCAGCGCACCGCTGCCCAGGCTCAGCGTACCCAGCGTCAACGCGTTGCCGCCGTTGTCGAGGTACACGGCATTGCTACCGCTGTTCGTCAGGCTCACCGCCCCCGTAAAGTCGTTGCCGGTGTTGTTCAACGTGATGGCATGCGCACCGGCATCGAATTTCGATGTGCCGGCAACCAACCAGGCGCCACCCTGGGCGATGTTGCCCGTCGAGGTGGTGATCGACAAACCGCCCGTGCCGATGTTGAGCGCACCTGCGCTGAAGGTGCCGCTGCTGGTGGTCAGCGCGTCCAATGCACCGTTGGTGACATTGCCGCCTACCGCTCCGCCGAACGTCACGGCGCCACTGCCCGCGCTCACCGTCAGGCTTTCGGCCGTCGTGCTCGCGTTGTCCACCGTGCTGGCAAAGTCCACCGCACCGTTGGTGGTCGTCAGCGTCACGTTGCCGGACAAGGTCACCGCGTCGTTGTAGGTTTGCGCACCTGTCGTCGTCACCGCGCCGCCCAGCGTGGTGCTGCCGGGCGCATCCGTGGTGAGGCTGGTCAACGCCGTCGTACCGCCCACCACGCCACCGAAGGTGGTGGCACCGGCGGTGTTCACCGTCAACGCATGCGCGCCATTCACCGTCGAGGCGAAATCGATGTTTCCACTGCCCGTGCTCGCCAGCGTCACGTCGCCGCCCAGCTTCACGGCACCGTTGTAGGTCTGCGCTCCGCTGGTGGTGACATCGCCATCGAGCGTGCTGGTGCCGGTGTTGGTCGCCAGGCTCGCCGCGTTCACCGTGCCGAAGCTCGTCGCGCCCGTCCCGTTCACGGTCAGCGCGCCCAGCGCACCGTTGGTCGCATTGCCGCCCACCGTTCCGCCGAACGTCACGGCGCCGTTGCCCGCGCTCACCGTCAGGTTTTCGGCCGTCGTGCTCGCGTTGTCCACCGTGCTGGTGAAGTCCACCGCGTGGTTCGTGGTCGTCAGCGTCACGCCGCCAGCCAGTTCCACGGCACCGTTGTAGGTCTGTGCCCCGCTGGTGGTGATGTTGCCGTTGAGCGTGGCGATGCCGGTGTTGGTCGCCAGGCTCGCCGCGTTCACCGTGCCGAAGCTCGTCGCGCCCGTCCCATTCACGGTCAGCGCGCCCAGCGCACCGTTGGTCGCATTGCCGCCCGCCGTTCCGCCGAACGTCACCGCGCCACTGCCCGCGCTCACCGTCAGGTTTTCGGCCGTCGTGCTCGCGTTGTCCACCGTGCTGGCAAAGTCCACCGCACTGTTGGTGGTCGTCAGCGTCACGTTGCCGGACAAGGTCACTGCGTCGTTGTAGGTTTGCGCACCTGTCGTCGTCACCGCGCCGCCCAGCGTGGTGCTGCCGGGCGCGTCCGTGGTGAGGCTGGTCAACGCCGTCGTGCCGCCCACCACGCCGCCGAAGGTGGTGGCACCGGCGGTGTTTACCGTCAACGCATGTGCGCCATTCACCGTCGAGGCGAAATCGATGTTTCCACTGCCCGTGCTCGCCAGCGTCACGTCGCCGCCCAGCTTCACGGCACCGTTGTAGGTCTGTGCCCCGCTGGTGGTGACGTCGCCGTTGAGCGTGGCGATGCCGGTGTTGGTCGCCAGGCTCGCCGCGTTCACCGTGCCGAAGCTCGTCGCGCCCGTCCCGTTCACGATCAGCGCGCCCAGCGCACCGTTGGTCGCATTGCCGCCCACCGTTCCGCCGAACGTCACCGCGCCGTTGCCCGCGCTCACCGTCAGGTTTTCGGCCGTCGTGCTCGCATTATCCACCGTGCTGGTGAAGTCCACCGCGTGGTTGGTGGTGGTCAGCATCACGCCGCCAGCCAGTTCCACAGCACCGTTGTAAGTCTGCGTTCCGCTGGTGGTGATGTCGCCATTGAGCGTGGCAGCGCCGTTGTTGGTCGCCAGGCTCGCCGCGTTCACCGCGTCAAAACTCGTCGCTCCCGTGCCGTTCACGATCAACGCACCTAACGCACCGTTGGTCGCGCTGCCGCCCACCGCTCCGCCGAACGTCACGGCGCCGCTGCCCGCGCTCACCGTCAGGTTTTCGGCCGTCGTGCTCGCGTTGTCCACCGTGCTGGCAAAGTCCACCGCATTGTTGGTGGTCGTCAACGTCACGTTGCCGCCCAGGGTCACTGCGTCGTTGTAAGTCTGCGCACCTGTGGTGGTGACGTTGCCGTCGAGCGTGAGGCTGCCTCCTGTCGCAGACAAACTCGTCAACGCACCATGGGCGCCACCGCCCAACGCACCGCCAAACGTCACCGCACCCGTACCGGCATTCACTGTCAGCGCTTTGGCCGTCGCACTGGCGTTATCCACCGTGCTGCTGAAATCCACCGCACCGTTGCTTGCGCTGCTGTCCAGCGTCACGTTGCCACCCAGCAGCACCGCGCCGGTGTAGGTCTGGTTGCCTGTAGTGGTGATGTTGCCGTCGAGCGTGAGGCTGCCTCCGGTTGCGGACAGGCTAGCCAGCGCACCGTTGGTGCCACTGCCCACTGCGCCGCCAAACGTCACCGCACCCGTGCCGGCTTTCACCGTCAGCGCTTCGGCCGTCGCACTGGCGTTGTCCACCGTGCTGGTGAAGTCCACTGCACCGTTGCTCGCGCTGCTGTCCAGCGTCGCGTTGCCGCCCAGCAGCACTGCACCGGTGTAGGTCTGGTTGCCCGTGGTGGTGATATTGTCGTCGAGCGTGAGGCTGCCCCCCTTTGCGGACAGGCTCGCCAATGCACCGTGGGTGCCAGCGCCCACCGCACCACCGAACGTCACCGCGCCCGTGCCTGCTTTCACCGTCAGCGCTTCGGCCGTCGCACTGGCGTTGTCCACCGTGCTGGTGAAGTCCACCGCACCGTTGCTCGCGCTGCTGTCCAGCGTCGCGTTGCCACCCAGCAGCACCGCGCCGGTGTAGGTCTGGTTGCCCGTGGTGGTGATGTTGCCGTCGAGCGTGAGGCTGCCTCCGGTTGCGGACAGGCTAGCCAGCGCACCGTTGGTGCCACCACCCACCGCGCCGCCAAACGTCACCGCATGCGTACCGGCATTCACCCCCAGCACCTCGGCTGTCGCGCTGGCGTTGTCCACCGTGCCACCAAACGTGACATTGGCCCCCGCCGCCACCGATCCGCCTGCCGTGGTGTCGATACTGATCGACGGCGCGTCCAGCGTGATTGCTCCGCCAAAATCGACCGCGCTTCCGCTGGTCGTGATGTTTCCGGTCAAAACCAACGGGTTGCTGCCGTAGTTGCTCAACGTCAGGGCGCCACTTCCGACAGTCACCGTCCCCAACGTCAGCGCGTTGCCTCCGTTGTTCAGCGTCACCGCATGTGCACCGCTGTTGCTCAGCCCCACCGCGCCGCCAAAGTCGTTGCCCGTGTTGCCAAGACTGATGGCCGCCGCTCCTGCATTGAGCGACGCAGCTCCCGACGTGATCGTGTTGCCGGCCGCGGTGAGCTCGGCGATCCCGGTGGCATTCACCGTCAGCGCGCCACTGCCCGTATTGATGCTACCGGTGCTGGTGCCGCTTCCGATGTTGAGCGCGCCACCGCCCGTGCCGGTTTCGATGTCGAGTGCTCCACCACTGGTGGTGATGGCGGCACTCTGCGTGTTGCCGATATTCACTACGCAGTTGGTGCTCGACGCGCACGACGCGTTGCTGACGTAGGACGTTCCGCCGGCCGAGCCGCCGTAGTTCGCCCACAGGTTCACATTGAGCTTGTCCGTGCCGTCGCTCGAAATGTTGGCGTTCAGGAAGATGCTGCCAGCGGCTTGCAGGGAGAGAGTTCCCCCGCCGGTGGCGACGATGGCGTTGTCGACGGTTATGTCGCCCTTGCTCGCGCTACCGCCGGCGCCGGTGAAAATCGAGACATTGCTGCCGCCGGTCAGCGCTGCGTCGATGACGCTGGGATCGATGCTCGAAACGCTTGAGCTGCTGGAAAAAACGCCGCCGGTGAGCGTCCCGGTACCGCCGGTGACGATGTCGACATCGTAAGGATCCATCAGCCACAGGCCCGCCTGACCATGCGCCGCCGAGGCATTGGCCTGGCCTTGCACATTCAGGCCGTAGTGCGAGGAGGTTTCGATCTGGCCGCCGTTGCCGCCATCCGCGCCACCGCGCGCGCTGATGCTGCCGTAGAAATTGTTGACGTTGTTGCCCCATACCACCACCGATCCGCCGTTGCCGGATTGCGTGGCATCGGCATCGAGCGTGGCACCCGGCGCGATATAAGCGGCCGACGCGGTCTGCAGGCCTTCGCCGCCCTGCCAGCCGCCGCCCACACGGATGCTGCCGCCACCCTGGGTGCCGGATGCGTCGATCTTGCCGCCCATGACGCCCACGTCCTGGTCGGAAAGCAACTGCACACTGCCACCATGCACGCCACTGGCGTCGATGTTGCCGCTGCTGATGACGTTGCCGCCCGTGCCGACCAGCCGCACCACGCCGCCGGCGGTGCTGATGCCGTGCGCATCGATCACGCCGGTGTTGTTGACCAGGTTGGTGAACAGGTTCTTCGCAGCCGAGGCCTGCAGCACCACGGTGCCGCCGTCGGCCTGCACGGTGCCGTTGTTCGTCACCGCGGCTTCGTCGGCGTTCAACCGCTGTTGCAATGCGCCGGTGATCTGCACGCTGACCAGGCCGTCGCCGTCGAAGTCCAGCACGGCCTTGTCGGCACCGTCCAGGTTGATGTGGCCGTAATTGGCGACGATCAGTCCGTCGTTCTCCACCTGGCCGCCGATCAGGCTCACCGAACCGCCGCTGGCGGCCTGGATCGTGCCGTGGTTGACGACGCCGGCGCTGCCGCCATGGGCGTCGAGGTTGAAATGGCTGGCAAGGAAATCGGTGGGCGTGAGGTCCAGCGTGCTCGCCATCAGGCCGCCCACGTTCAGCTGCGCGCTGCTGCCGAAGATGATGCCGTGGGTGTTGATCAGGAACACCTGGCCGTTGGAATTGATGTGGCCGAAGATCTGGCTGGGGTTCTGGTCGAAGATGCGGTTGAGCGCTATCGCGCTGTGCGATGGCTGGTTGAACAGCACCGAGGCGTCCTGCCCCAGGTTGAAGCTCTGCCAGTTCAGGGCCAGCAACGCGGATTGCTGGTTGACCACGGTGTTGACGCCGCTCTGCGTGATCGAACCCACGCCTCCCACCACCACCCCGCCCACCGGCGTGGTGGTAGCCGCAACGCCGCCGGAGGCCGCCAGCGCACCGCCGCACAGCGACATCGAACCGAGGGCAAGCGCCATGCTCAGCGCCAGGCGTTGCTGGCGCAGCCGCGACAGGGCCGTCGCCGTGCGGTGGTTGGACGTGCGCTGGGTCGCGAGGGGAGTCGTGTTCATGGTCGTTGTCCGTCAGAACGTGAGGCCGAACCGCGCATAGACGTGGTAACCGTGCTTGTCCGAGGCATCCTGGCTGCCCAGCGGCACCGCGCCGTCGAGATGGAACTCGAGGTGGTGCCAGAACGGCAGGCGAAAGATGAAGCCCGCGCCGGCGCCGCTGTAGGTCACCGGGGTGAGTCCGGTGGCGCGCTCCGCGGCGACCGGGTAGCCGCGCGCGTAGTCCAGGAAGGTTTCCATCTCCAGCAGCTCGCGCCATGGCCGGCCGTGGAACGGCGACACCGCGGAACTGAAGCCCGGCGCGTCCACGTGGTATTCCAGCGATGCGTAGTAGCCGCGCGCGCTGAGTGCGTCGGCGATCGGATAGGCGCGCACGCTGTCCGGACCGCCGATGGCAAACTGCTCCAACGGCACCAGCACGTCGTTGGTGTACTGGCCGTTGAACTTGAAGTACAGCCGCTGCGTCTTGGTGAGGAACTGCATGCGGGTGTATGCGATGCGTTCGGAATGGAAATTGCGCGAGTGATCCGGGCTGACCAGGTCCGGCACGGCCGAGTCGTCGTTGATCGACTTGCGCACCGATACCTGCAGCACATCCACGCCGTTGAAGCGCTTGTCGATGTGCTGCAGGCCAAAGCCCAGTTCGGCCAGCTCGAAGCGCTCGTCGGACAGTGCGAAGTTGAAGCCGCCCATCTCCAGCTTCGATTCCTCGCGAATCAGGTGCAGCGAGCCGATCATCTTCAGGTCGTCGGTGTTGACGAACTTCCAGTCCGCGCCACCGAAATACGAGGAGCTCGGGCCCTTCACGTTGAGCTTGGCAAACGCGCCGGAGTTGATCTGCAACTCGCTGCGGGTGGCGCCGAATACTGCGCCCAGGCCCGGTTCCACCACCGTCGGGATGGTGTAGGTCAGCGAACCGTAGACGTTCTGGCTGGGGTCCATCGCGTAGTCGACCTTGGCATCCAGGCTGTCGCCGATGCCCAGCGGACTGTTCCAGGTGATGCCCGCTTCCGCACGGTAGCGCCCCGTTTCCGCCGTGCCGTAATTGTTCATGCCCAACGTGATGGTGTACGGCCGCGGCGCCTCGCGCGCCACCATGATCAGGTCGGTGTCGCCGGTCTGCTCGCCGGGCTGGAAGGTGGAAGTCACCGATACGCCCGGCAAATCGCGGTCGTACAGCAACGCGGTAACCACCGCCTGGTTCTGCAGGGCCTGCCCGCGCAGCTTCTCCGCCGGCGCCGCGATCACCCCGGCGCGGTAACGCTTGTTGCCCTTAACGATGATGCGGCCGATCTTGCCTTCCAGCACCTGGATGTACACCACATGGTCGCCGCCCACCGTCTGCGCCGGCAGGAAAGCGGTAGCCAGGATGAACCCGGCATTGCGGTAGCGGTTGGTGATCGCATCGGCCACGCCCTGCAACTGGTCGAAACCGAGCTGAACCGGCTGCGCCCCGCCGCCGCCCAGCTTGTGGAACTGCGCATCGGCCAGCGCCTGGATGCTTGCCAGGGTGATGCCGGCATCCTTGTGGTCGTCCACGCCTTCGACGCGGAAGCCGCTGACGGCGATCTGCTGGGTTTGCGCGTTGCCCACGTCGCGCTCCTTCAGCGGTGGCACCACGTTGTCGGGCGCTGCCGTCGGCGCGGCGGAGCTCGTCGCCGCTTGCGGTATGGCAGGGGTTGCCGGAGCCGCCGACGCGATGGCGGCCCCCGGCGCATGCGCGGTGTAGGCAACTACCTGCCCAGGCAGGTAGGCGTGCGCGTCCGGGTAGCCGGCCTTGTGCAGCGCCTCGGTGATATGCGCGGCCAGTTCCTGCAGTTGCGTCGCGCCCAGAGAAGCGCCATGCCCTGCCGCCTGCTGGTATTCGCGATCGATGATCGCCTGCACGGCAGGCTGCGCATCACTTCCCGCAGGCACGCCGCTGACCAGGATCTGCGGCGGACTCCCGCCGGTCGCCTGCGCCCATGCCTCTCCGGTTCCCAAGACCAGCGCCAACGCTGTTGCCAGACAGACCCTGCGCACGGCAATCCCCTTGATGATCGATGACCCACAGGCATGGGCCCCATGTGCCCCTGCCATCCCCCGGCTCGGTCACGACGGCCGACGGCGCACACCGGACAGCCGGTCGGCGCCCCGCTTGCGATACGTCAAACCAGACCTTCCCTGGTACCCAATGCGCAAAGTGGCGGGCTTTCCGGTCATTGCGGAAATGGCATGAAACATGCGGACCGGGGGCCGCGCCCCGGAGGAGCTGTGCAAAGCCATCGCGTGCAACGCACCTCCCCTGCGTGCCGCAACGCCCCTCTCAACCATTCGGACGCGTTCCGGCGCAAGCCCAGGTTCGACCTACGCGGCGTGCGCCTTGCCTGATCCGCGCCTCGGCATATTCCTCGCACTGCGCTGCAACGCCACAAGAGGATGCGCCAATCCGCTGCCTGCAGCTGATGTGATGCGTTTCAAGGGCTGCGGCCCGGCAGGGTGAATCAGCGCTCGTTTCCGGATTTGCCTGCATAAGGGCGGGCGAACATGACGCAGCTCAATCCGCCCGCATCAACCAGTAGAGCAGCAACGCGCACACCAGCAGCCCACAAGCGAAGGCCAGCAGTGGTTTCCATGCCACCACGCGGCGTTCGATGTGGTTGGCCGGCGCAGACCCGGCGGCGGTGGCAACCGCGGTATTGCGCACTCCCTGTTGGGTGATGCGGGTACGCAAGGTGTTGCGGGCGGTGATGCCATGGCTGTCGCACAGCGAGCCGAGCAACTGGCGCCGTCGCTTGCGGTATTCCTCGCGGGTGATGCGCCCGGTGTAGTGGGCTTCGTCGAGGATACGCAGCCCTTGATTGACGCGTTGCTCCCGATCGCTCATTTCAGCTCCCGCAACACCCGGAACCCGACGTCTTTCTGCGCACTGCCGCTGTCGCTGCGGTGGTTGTCCACCGTGCAGTCGGACCAATAGCTGTTGAAGCTGCCGCCGCGCGCCACCACCCCGCCGCCGCTGGTCGTCCACTCCCAGACGTTGCCGGACATGTTCACCAGACCCCACGGATTGGCTTCGCGGCCCAGTGCGGAGATCGGGCCGCTGCCGCTGTCGTCCCCACCACCCGGCGGAATGCAGTTGCTGTCCTGCGCCTGCTTCCAGCCGCTGCCCGCATGCGCCGCGTTCGTCCATTCGTCATCGCTGGGCAGGCGGTAGGTATAGCCGCTGGCGCTGCTCAACCACTGCAGGTAGCCCTTGGCCTGCGCGAGGCTGATGTTGCTGATCGGCAAGCTGGCGGCATCGTGGTCGCCCGGCGAGGTTTCACTGCACGCATGGGTGGCGCGGCAATAGCGGTTGAACTCGCCGACGGTGACCTCGGTGCGCGACATCGCGTAAGGCTTGCCGCCGCCAATGCCCGGCACCACCACCAGGGCCGGACCGCGTCCATTGCTGCCCAATGCGTCCATGCACGTACGGCCCTTTCCGACCAGTTCCGGACGCGCGCAAGGATCGTTGCCTGCCGCGGCGTTGGCGGCCGGGTTCGCAGTGGGGGCTGTTGCGCCGGCGGTTTCCGTCGCGGGCTTGCTCGGGTTGCCCGGTGTGGGTTTGGCCGTGGCGGCTGGTGCCTGTCCCGGCGTTGCTGGCGCAGGCGTGGTCGGCACCGGAGCCGCGGCTGCAGGAGATGCGGGTGTCGCGCTGGGTTTGAGGCTGTCCAACAACGCCGCGAAACTGCCTTGCGGCAGATGCCCTTGTTGCTTGAGTGACGACTCCAGCGCGGCCAGGCCCTGTGCATCGGCCTTGCGGGCGGCAGCCAGCTGGTTGCGCAGGCGCTGGTAGTCGGCATCGGCCAAGGGCTGGCCGTTGGCCTTGAGCAAGGTCGCGGCCATTTCGTAGCGTGCCTGTGCGTCGCGCAGGTCGCTGCGGTTGCCCAGCGCCTGCTGGCCCTGTGTCAGCAGGTTGGCCGCGGCCGTGTACTTGCCGTGCTGGAACTGATCGTCGGCCTGGCCCAGGTAAGCCTGCGCCACCAGTTGCGGGCCTTCCTTGGCGAGGAAGGGATTGTCCGGCTGGAGGCTGCGGATGCGGGTCAGGGACTCCAGCGCCTTGGCGGTGTCGTCGGCAGCCGCCGCACGTCGCACGGACTCGATGCGCGAAGCCACTTCGGCGGTGGCGGCCTCCTGGTCGAGCTGGGCCTGCGCCTGCGCCTGCAGGGTTGCCAGCTTGTCGCGCTGGGCGAGCAGCGGTGCCGACTGCGGCGCGTATTGCAGGCCGAAGTTCACCAGCGCCAGGTCCTGCGGCAGGTGCGTGGTATCGGCTTGTTGGCCGGCGATCCCCGCGATGGCGCTGCCCAGTGCATCCACCAGCTTGCGGGTTTCCGGCGAAGAGTCGTTGCGCAACGGGACCATGGCGGCGGCCACCGATTGTTGCCATTGCACGCTGGTCGACGGCGCAGCCACCAGCGCGGCCAGCGCGCTGCGTGCTTGCGGAATACTCTGCACGGCCGCACCCGGTGCCGCCACGACTGGAGCGGTGGCGGCGGCCAGCGCGGCCAGTTGCGCCTCGCGCTGCTTCAGGCGTGCCGAGTCCGGGAACAGCCGGGTCGCCAACGCCAGCTGCTGGCGCGCCACGTCCGCATGGCTGGCGCTGAGCGACTGACCGATGGCGATGTCGTACTTGAGCTCCAGCTCGGCGTTGTGCAGCAGGGCGCTGCGCGGATCGATGGCACGGATACGATCCAGCGTGGCCACCGCATTGTCGGGCTGGCTTTCGAAGATCGCGCCGGCGGCGATGCGCTGCGACAGCTCGGTGTCCAGCGTGTTGAGCAGGTCGTTCTTCTGCTGGGCGACTTCGGTGCGCCGTGCGTCGAGCTTGGGCGAATACAGTTTGAGTTGATCGCGCAGGTCGAACACGTGCTGCGCACCCGGGAAGTTGTAACGCCCTTGCGCCGGGTTCCAATAGGTATCGATGCGCGCGAGCAGGTAGTTCTGGATCGTGTCGCCCTGGTCCAGCACCAGCCGCTTGCGGTCGTCGTCGCCGAGGCTGCCCAGCGCCGCCATTGCTTCGTTCTCGTTCGCGTAGCGCTGCGAATCGGTGGGCGCGAAACGCGCGATCACGCGCGTGATGTGGTGCTGGTGCAGGTAGCTGATGGTGCCCCATGTGCCGCCCGCGATCGCGACGACGGCTGCCGCCCCGTAACCCAGCCACGGCACCACCCGCTCGCGCATACCGATGTCGCGCATGCCTTCGATCATCGCACCCGCAGTCTGCAGGCGGTCCTCGGTATGGAAGGCCACGGCGTCGCACAGCGTCTTGTATTGGCGCCTGGTCAGGCCTGGCACAGGCGGCGGCTTGCGGCCTTCCTTCAGCGCCACCTCGGCGCTCTGCTTGTCGAACGGATGCTTGCCGGTGAGCAGTTCGAACGTGACGCAGCCCAGCGCATAGATGTCGTCGGAGGGCGTGGGCTCCTTGCCCTGGATCATCTCCAGGCTGGCATAGGCAGGCGTGAGCGCGCCCAGCGTGCCGGCGTCGAACACCGTTTCCTCGCCGGTGGCTTCGTTGAGGTGCTTGCCGGCGCGCGCGATGCCGAAGTCGAACACCTTGGGCACGCCGTTGCGCGTGACCATTACGTTGCCAGGCTTGAAATCGGAGTGCACGATGCCGGCCGCGTGCGCGCGCTTCAGCGCCCAGCCCATGCCTTCGATCAGCGGTCGCGCCTGTGCCAGCGGCATGCCGTTGAAGGCGCGTTCGCGGATCAGCGTGCGCAGGTCGGTGCCGTCGATGTACTCCATCGTCATGTAGACGATGGTGCGGTCCTTGTCGAAGTCGTAGACGCGCACGATGTTGTCGTGCGCCAGCAATTGCGCGCGGCGCGATTCGCGCTGCAGCGCGATCAGCGAGTCGGGATGGCGGCGGAACTCGTCGTTCAGCACTTTCACCGCGACGTAGGGATCGCGGTCGCGCGCCTCCACCTTGCGTTCGTCGCGGGCGAGGAAGACCACGCCCATGCCGCCGCGGCCGATCTCGCGCTCGAGTAGGAAGCGGCCCTTGAGCAGCATGCCCACGCTGGCGAACTCGGCGCTTTCGGCGCCGGCCACCTGTTCCCAGCTGGAGCGGTTGAAGCTGCTGCTGGACGCCGTGCCCTGCGTGCCGGTGACGGCGGTGAGCGGGGGCGCATCGGGCGCGGGATGCTGCGAGGCAGGCGCGACCATGGTGGCGTCGGAATCGCCCGTGGGAGCCGGCGGCCGCGAGGCAGGCTGCACCATGGTCATGTCTGCGTCCCCCGACGGCGCCACCGGGGAGTTCGACACGCTCACCCGGGTCGCGTCCGCGTCGGCCGGGACGGGTGCCGGCGCAGGCGCCGATGCGGAGGGATGCAGGCTGCGCAGCTTGGCAGCAAGTGCGCGGGACAGCGAAGGCTCGAGGCGACCGTCCGTCGTCATCGCCTCCAGCAGCGCATGCTCGCCGCGCACGACGTCGTCCGGAAGTTCGCCGCGCGCGGCAAGGGCCTCGAACAGCCCCGGCAGCGTGATCCGCTTGGCCTCGTAGTCGGCAATCAGGTCGGCAATGGAAGTCATGGGATGTCTGGTCAGTCCTGGAGACGCACGATCACGGCGGAAATGTTGTCGCGCGCGGCACGCTGCAGCGACAGGTCGAACAGGCGCGCCAACAACGCCCCCGGCTCGGGGTGGCGGACGCATTCGATGTCGAGCTCGTCGTCGCCAAGCTCTTTGTTGATGCCGTCGGAGCAGAGCAGGAACTGCGTGCCGGGGCGGTTGCTCGCCACCACCCAATCCATGTACAGGCGATCCTCGGCCCCCACCGCGCGGCTGAGCACACCGGCGCCGGCCTGCGGCGACGACGCGCCGCCACCGAACTGGGTGACGTCGTCCTTGGCGCCGTGCACATGGTCGCGAGTGATCTGGCGCAACGGGCCGCCTTCGTTGCAGTAGGCGCGGCTGTCGCCAACCCAGCCGCAGAGCATGAAGTCTTTGTCGTGCACCAGCACCACCACGGTGGAACCGATGATGTCGCTGCCGCGTTCCAGCGCGGTGGCGACCAGGTCGGAGTTGGTCTGCTGCAGGCTGTCCTCGATGGACTCGATGAAGTCGAACACGCTGCCCGTACGCGGCAAGGCGCCGAGCCGCTCGACAATCATCTGGCTGGCGTAGTCGCCGGCGGCATGGCCGCCCAGGCCATCGGCGACCGCCCACAGGCCGACGTCGTCGCGCACCAGGATCGAATCCTCGTTGTGCTTGCGCACCTTGCCGGTTTCGGTGCGACCGACGGACTGGTAATGCAGGGTCATGGCTGCACCTCGATCACGGCCAACGGCCACCTGGCCGCGTGGGAATCCAGCCCCGCGGCGGCGGCGATGCGCGCGCACGCGGCGTCCGGCGACGGCAGGGCCAATGCCTCGGACAGCACGTGCGCAGGCAGTTCCGCGAGCAGCCGAGTGGCCAGCAGCAGCAGGCGGTCGCCGGTGTCGATCTCACAGACGACCTCGTCGCAGATCGGTTGCGAGGACGCCCCCAGTCCGGGCGCCACCGGCGAGGTACGGCTGAACAGCAAGTCGTCCAGCTCGCCGCCAAGCTCGGCATCGCCGGCCGGGCGCTCGCCGCCGGCGAACAGCGGATGCAACTGCCCTGCGCGCCAATGCCATGCGCTGGCGGTGCCGATGCGCAGCAGGTCCGCCCAGCGTCCGGTGACCCGCACGGCGATCACCGCGCCATCCTCCTGCACGGGCGTGGCATGCTCCACGGCCATCTGGCGCAGGCGCGTGTGCAGCACCAGCAAGCGCGTGCGCAAGGCCTGCATGCCGGCCACGAAATCGCTGGGCACGAAGCGGCCGATCAATTCGCTGACCGCGGCGGCGGCCTGCCGCCGCGGATCGGGGGCGCCGTCGTCGGCAACCACCAGGGTCAGGGCGCAGTCGTAGCGCTGCAGTACCCGCGCGCCGCCGACGCACGCGGCGCGCTGGGTGATTTCCGCACCGTCGGGCTCGCTGGAGCTTTGCGCGATGTCGTCGAGGCGCGGCACCAGGTCGGCGAACAGTTCGGAAAGATCATCGGGCAGACGCACCGGCGCCACCGCGTGGGTTGCCGACGCGCGCGAATCCGCAGCTGCGCTCGCCGCCTGGCGGGGCGCATCGGCATGCGCCGCATCAAGCATGCCGGCATAGGAAGAGGGATCGGGCAGGCCGCGGGTCACCAGCACGCTGGCCGGCATGCGCTGTGCGCCCAATGTCCACCAGAGTCCATAGCCAGACGGCAGCTGTGCCGACAATGCGCGCAGCCAATCGCTATCGACCAGCAGCGGCAGCGGCAGGCGCCAATGGCTCGCGCCGTGCCAGTCCAGCGCCGGCACGGCGGCATGTTCGACGGCGGACGGGACAAGCGGATCCGGCAGCGCGGCGATACGCGCATCGAATGTCTCGACAGATTCGCCACTTGCCTGTGATTCGTGGTGCGCGCGCTCGACGGCGGCGAACCAGGCGTCGTTGCGCAATGCCGTGGCGATGGCCGCGGCATCCGCCAGTGGCGCGACGATGGCCATCGGGAAGCAGCGCCCCACCCTGTCCGTCGCGGTGCCAACCACGCCGGCCCAGGCCTGTTCGCCGCAGATGCCCGGTGTCAGGACGAAGCGCCATGCCGCAGCATCGCGCCAGGCTTGCGCCCAGTCATCCCCCAACCGCGCGCGACTGGCGCTTACGGCCTGTTCGAAATGGCGATCCCACACGTCCACGAAAGACGCAGGCAGCCGCCGCTGCACGAAATCCCCGGTACCGGGAAGCTTGCCGAAGAATCCTGCCCCTGTCGGATTCGGCATGCGCCTACCCCCCGCACCGGAAACGCTGCACTTCGGTGTTGAGGAAGGGGTTCTTGAGGTTGCCGGCCTGGATCACCAGCTTCGCCACGTGGCCGCCGAAGTTGAAGCTGGCGAGGAAGCGCAGGTCCGACTGCTTCTGCAGATTCGCCGCCTGCAACGCGCGGAAGAACGCCCAATCGCCCTGGTAGTCGAAGGTGCTGAGCAGGGTGCCCGAGGCATCCCATGCGGACACCGTGACGTGGCCCGGCTGCGGTCCCGGCCATTTCATCGCCATGCTGCTGGCGGCGCCGGGCTGGTATGTGAACTTCTGGCCGTCCACGTCGAACTCCAGCTTGGCGATGCCGGTGTCGAGCTGCGGCGCGGTCACGGTGAAATCCACCTCCGGCACGTTGCCGGCGCGGAAATACATCTGACGGATGTCGTCGGCCATCTGCGCCTGCGCCAGCAAGCCGGGCGGGCCGGCCACCGCGCCGGGGCCGGTCTTCCACTGCCAGTTGCTGCCGCTGGCATCGACCAGCTTGGCCAGGGTCTGCTTGTTGAACGTGTCGAAGCTGCCGCCGTTGCCGAACAGCTCGCCGAAGTTCTGCAGCGGGATCTCCGTGCGGCTGTCCAGCGAGAACGGATAGCGGCCGCGCACGAAACTCGCGCAATCCTTGCCCACCGCCTGCTGGAACTGGTCGCCCAGTGCGCCCTTGGTGCCGCTGGCCACCAGCGATTCGCTCTTGCCGGTGAGCGAGGCTACCCAGCCGGACACCGGCGCCGGCAATTGCGCAGCCTGCTGCTGCGCCAACAGCAGTTGCGGATTGGGCTGGCCGGCGGCGTTGCTGAAATCGGTCATGGTCAGCAGGGTCTTGCCCAGCTGGTCGAGCGCAGCCAGCGTCTGGTCGATCGGCGCAGTACCGGGCGCACCCGCGCTGAGCTGGTCGAGCGTGGCGAAGTGCGCGGTGATCGCCGCGCCCGGCTGCGCCACCGGCGCCGCCGCCGCGCCACCGCCCGAAGAAGCCAGCGCACGGGCCAGCGCGTTCTGGGTGAGCTTCTGCTCCGCCTTCTTCTCAGCTGCCTGCTGCGCGCCAGCCAGAGCCTTGTCCTCCGCATCCTGCGGCGGCGCCTTCAACATGTCGCTGGTGTTGTCGCGCACCACGTTCAGCAGTGCCTTCAGCGGCGAGCTGGGGCCGGACAGCTTGGCGGCGATCGCGCTGGCGTCCTGGATGCTGGCGACCGGTTGCAGCTCGAGGTCGGCGAGCAATGCGTCCCAGGCCTTGATGTAGTCCTGCTCGTACAGCGCGATCACCTGCTGCGTGAAGCGCGCCTTCTGCAGCGAGTCGATCTTGGTGGCGCCGAACACCCAGTCGTCCTTGGCGAACTGGTCCACCGCCTGTGCCACGCCCTTGCTCGCCTCGTACTGGAACATCGGCTGCGTGTACAGCGCCGGGATCGGCTCGGACAGCGCCGCACCGCTCTTGCGCAGGAACACGCTGCCGAGCAAGCCCAGCGACTTGTCCAGTTGCAGCGGTGGATAGTCCGTGTTGCCGGCGCTCAGCTTGAGGTTGCCGTAGATGAGGGTGGGCAGGTCGGCGGTGCGCAGGGTGTTTTGCGCCTGCTCCACCAGGGTGGGATCCAGCTCCAGCGCACGCAGCCGCCCCGGTTCGTCCACAAGGGCATGGAAATGCTTCGCCAGCGCCTGCTGCAGCACTGGGTCGCCCGGGAACACCTTGCGCCACTCGATGTCGGTGAGCGCCACCAGCTCGTCGGCGTTCTGGTGCGCGGGCTCACCCAGCATCAGGTAACCCTTGAGGTAGTAGTACAACGCCTGCGGATCGCCGGCATTCCCGGTGAGCCCGCTGCGGAACTGCGCGGCCACGCCCGGCAGCAGCAGACCGTTGAGTTCCCGCAGATAGGCGTCATGCACCTCGTCGCCCACCTCGTTGCCCTGGTAGAGGCCGAAGCGCATGCCCATCGGCACGTCGCCCTTGTATTTGTTTGCTGCATCCTGCACGGCGGACAGGCCTTCCAGCCGCGCGAGCACGCGTGCGAAATATTCCTTCTGCGTGGTCGCCGCATCCACGTCGCTTTGCGCCGGATAGGCCTGCAGCGCCGTCTGCACCTGTGCGAGGTAATCGCGGTTGTGGCCGAAGCTGGTGAAGAAACCCACCACCAGCAGTGCCGTCAGCAGCAGCACACCCACATAGGAAGCCACCTGCAACAGCACCTTCTGCCGTTCCAGCGCCGGGTTGGTGCCGGCAAAGCCGGACTCGCCGAACAGCACATCCTTCAGCAGACGCTCGACGAAGAAGGTGCGCCGCTGCGCGCCCGGCACGTGGAGTTGCGCAGCATCCACACCGAAGGTACGTGCCACCGCACCCATCATGCGGTCGATGGGTGTGCCCTCTTGCGTGCCGGAAGTGAGGTAGACGCCACGCAGCAGCGGCGGCGCGGCATAGGTATGTCCGGTGAAGACGCCTTCCACGAAGCGCTTCGCAATGTCGCGCAGCGCGGACAACTGTTGCGGGAACGAGAGGATGGCTGCGCGCCGGTTGCGATCGCGTTCGGCATGCAGGCGGTCGAGGATGCGCGTGTCTAGCTGGCGCAGCAGCAGGTCGAACTCGTCGCTGAAGCGCTTGGCGGCGCTGCCGTCCATGGTGGCTTCGATGGGGAAGGAGAAGCCCCAGACCTGGCTGCGCAGTTCCGGGTTGAGATCGTCGAAGAACTCGCCGAAGCCCGCGACCAGGTCGCACTTGGTGAAGCTCAGGTACACCGGCACGCCGATGCGCAGATGCGTGCCCAGTTCTTCCAGGCGGCGGCGGATCGCCTGGATGTGTCCGGCCAGCCCCGCCTCGTCCAGCGTGAGCAGGTCGGACATGCTCATCGCGATCACCACGCCGTTGATCGGCCGGCGCTTGCGGTACTTGCGCAGCAGCTTGAGGAATTCCGCCCAGGCCGAGGCGTCGGCGTCGCGGTCGGAATCCTGCATGGTGTAGCGGCCGGCCGTGTCGAGGAACACCGCTTCGTCGGTGAACCACCAGTCGCAGTTGCGCGTGCCACCCACGCCGCGCAGCGCTTCCTTGCCGAAACGTTCGGACAACGGGAAATTGAGTCCGGAATTCTGCAGCAGGGTGCTCTTGCCCGAACCCGGCGGCCCGATCACCACGTACCACGGCAAGGCATAGAGATTGCTGCCGCGCCGCGTCTTGCGCAGGGTGTCCACCGCTTCCTGGAAACGCGCCTGCAACTGGTTGCGCTCGGCGGCGCTGCGGTCGTCGGCCTGCGCACCCTGCCCGGCCAGCTCGCCTGACATCTGCTGGGCCTTGCCGCGCGCGCGCCATGCGCGAATCTGCAGGATCGCCAGCCACACCACCACGATCAACACGATCAGCAGCAGGCGCGCGGCCACGCCGGCCAGCGGCTGCGAGGAACCGATGCCCAGGTACGGACCGCCCACCCAGATCAGCACGGCTAGCAACAGGATGCCGACGAGGGTGATGAACCAGCCGCTTTTCAACACGCTAAGGAACTTGGCCACGGACTCAACCCTCGGGGATGTACATCAGTTCCACGCGCCGGTTGCGCGCGCGGTTGGCCGGCAGGTTTGGCGGCAGCGCGATCGGCTTGGAGTCGCCCGCACCGCTGGCTTCGAGCCGCCCGGAGTTGTCCAGGCCATCGCTCAGCACCTTGAGCACCGCGTTTGCGCGTGCCGCGGAGAGCGCGAAGTTGTCCTTGAATTTCAGCGAGCGGATCGGCTGGTCATCGGTGTGCCCCACCACGATCACCCGCCCCGGCACCTGGTTCAGCGCGGCAGTGATCTTGTGCAGCAGCGGCAGCGCCGCATCGGCGACGTCCACGCCGCCGGAGGTGAACATGCCGGTGGCGGAAAGGCGCACCAGTTCATGGCCGTTGCCCTGCTCGATGATGGCGAGCTGACCAGCCTGCTCCTCCGACGCCAGCAACTGCTTCAGCGTGGGATGCGCCGGCGGCGGATTGGTCTTGTTCAATTGCACCATGGCTGGCGGCGTGGCGCTTTCCAGGCCGATCTGCGCCAGTTGCGCGCTGACCGGCGAGGACAAGGTATTCAAGCGCGAATGGAAATACAGGAAGGCGCCAAGCAGCACGCACGCCGCTGCGGCCACGATCACCCACAACGGCACATAGCGGATCAGCGGGTTGCGCTTGTCCTGGATGCCGCGCCAGTGCGGCGCCAGCTCCTGCGCGGCCGGCGCGCGCTGTTCGCGGATGCGCCGGTACAGGTCTTCCTGTATGTCGGCCAGCTTGGCGCGGCCGCCCGATTCGATCAGGTAGCGCCCGCCGAAGCCCAGCGCAAGGCAGATGTACATCAGCTCGATCAGGTCGAGGTGGCGCGAGAAATCTCCGCACAGTCGCTCGAGGATCTGGAAGAACTTCGCACCGCCGTAAGATTCGCCGTGGAAGGTCACCAGCAGTGTCTGCTGCGACCAGCCGCTCTGCTCGCCCCAGGGCGCGTTGAGCACCGCCTCATCCAGCATGGCGCACAGCACGTAGCGCGCGGCCAGCGCGGTCTGCTGCGGGATGTTCGCCTGCTGCGTATGCGCTTCGAACTTGCGCACCTGCGCCATCGTCTGCTCGCGCAGATGCACCGAGTCAGGCGGCGTGGCGCTGTGGCGCAACTGCACCGAGAGCAGCAACAGGGGACTGGCCGCCTGCACCAGCGGGTTCATGCCGCCGCCGAGGAAGGCGCTGATCTCGGCGGGTGTGGCTTGCGCCGCGCGCGATGCAGGCGCAGGTGCCGGAGCCGACGCGTAAGCGGGTGCCGCCGGTGGCGCAGCGTACGGTACCGGCGCAGGCGTTGCCGCGGGCGCCGCGCCGCGCGGACGCACCACGGTGGCGTCGCGCATCGCGTCGTCGTCGAATGGGCCTTTCGGAGTATTCATCTCTGGGCCTGCTTATGGTCTTCAAGCACCCCGCGCCGGGAACCGTTTGCGCGCAGTCCTAGGAAGAACGAAGGAGTGGACATCCGTCCACGACTGAGTGATGACGCAGGAATGCAGGCAAGCAGACCCGGACCTGCGGACGCGGTGTGTTTCGAGACCATGAGCACGCTCAACCTCCCCTGATCGCCCAGAGCTGCAGGTCCAGCCCGGCGAAGCCGCTGCCGAAATGGAACGCGATGCCGCCGGATGTCTTCAGCTCGCGCCACATCGCCGCGTGGCGGTCGAATTCGAAATACAGGTAGCCGGCGTTGTACGGGATCTGGCGCGGCGCCACCGGCATCGGCGAGACCGGAATGCCCGGCAATTGCAGGTTCACCAGATCGCGGATCTTTTCCACCGGGCCGATCTTCGATTGCGCGGGTAGCTGCCGGCGCAGTTCCTCCGACTTCACGTCGGCCTTTGCCGCCAGCACGAAGGCGGCGTTGTCCAGCAGGGTGAGGTCGGGCACCACCGCCACCCACACGCCGAACTTGCGCTCCTGCAGCGGGATCGGCATGGCGGTCTGCTCCATCACCGCGCTGAGGCTGGCGCGCAGCGCGGCGATCAGCGGCTCGAAACTCTCGCGCAACGCTTCGTGGCGATACGGCGGCAACGCGCCAGGGCGCTTCCCTGGAGCGGTGAACGTGGCCAGTTCGCCGGCCATCGTCACCAGCGTGCGGTAAAGCTCTTCGGGATGCAGCAGCGGCGCTTCGGCCAGGTGCGCAATCAACGGCTGGCAGCGGTTCACCACCTGCAGCAGCAGAAAGTCGGCGATCTCCGCCGCTCCGCCGCGATCGGTCAGCGCGACGCGGCTGGCCAGCGCCTCGCCACGCTGGTGCAACAGGCCGAGCAGTTCGGTGAGGAAGGTCACCAGCCGCGGCACCGCCTGTGTGGAAAGGCCGGTGGGCATGAAGGCGTCGTCCAGCATCACGCGGCGGTCGGTGCGGCATTCCACGATGCGCGCCAGCGGCATGCGGGTGAGTCCCTCCATGGGTTGCGACTGCGGCAGCAGGCGGCCGCTCATGCCGCCCACTTCCAGCGGCGTGGTGCCATCGGTGCTGCCGGAGGCGTCGCGCACCTCGGCCTCGCGCACGCGGAAGCGGAAGAGCTTCTCCGCCGGCGCTTCCGGCCGCCCGCTGTCGGGCTGGGTGGGCGAGCGCAACGGCAGGGTGAGGTATACGGTCTGGTCGCGCCAGTTTGCGTCCACGTCCAGCGGCGGCGGCAGCGGGTCGTCGCCGGGCATCGCGAACGGCGTGCCGTCGGGGAACACGCCGCGCGCCTGCTTGATGCCGAGCTTGCCGATGGCCAGCAGGTCGAATTCCAGTTCCAGCTCGTGGAAACCCCAGGCATGCGGGCGCAAGTTGCCGGCGCGCAACTCCACGAAGCGCTCCAGGTAGCGCTCCTGCTGCTGCAGGTGCTGCGGCCGGAGGAAAAGGCCTTCGCTCCATACCACCTTGTTGTTCTGCGTCATGCGTTCGCTCGCTTCTCGTGGTTCTCGTCGGCCCGGGCTACGGGCGCCGCGCCTGTCCTGTCCGCAGCGCCGATTTCAACCGCGCCAGTTGCTCCTCGTAGGCGCGTGCGAATTCGTCGCCGAACAACCGGCGAAAGCATTCGTCAGGGTTGCCCATCAGTTCCTCGAAATGTTCCCGATAACGGTCCCAGTAGCGGCCCTTGCCGCCGAAGGCCGCGCGCTTGGCGCCGCCGTCGGCTTCGTGCTCGAAGCGATCCGGGTTGAAGTGCACCAGCAGCGATTCGAACGCCGCGCGTACGCCGGCCAGCATCGCCATCTGGTGGCAGCGGATGTCTTCGAACGCGTCCTGGAACGCGGCGCCGCCTGAAAGGAAGGCCGGTCCGGTGGGTGCGAGGATGCGCTGTACCGCCTCATCCGGCGTGGGCGCGAATTTCAGCGGGTTGTTTTCCGAACGCTGAATGATGGTCACCGGCAAGCGGAAGGTGTTCTTGATCTCGGCGCGCGCGCGCAGCACGTCCATCACGCCGTCGGCGACGATGTGCAGGATCTGCTCCAGCTCGGGCGGCAGCCCGGTGGCCGCCATGGGCACGGCAGCAGGTGCGGCGAACGATGCTGCCGGCGGTGCTGCCGGCGTTGGCGCGACAGGTGTCGGGATCGGCGGTGCGACGGGAGCCGCCGGCTCCGACATGGGCTCGAAGTCGCCCATGATCGCGTCCCAGTCTTCCGGCAGCATCTGCGCCTGGCGCTGCACGTCGGTGATCGGCGGCCGGAAGTGGTCGGCCATGCCCGCGGTGTGATTCCAACTGGGCACGGGTTCGGGCTGCGGCGGCGCAGGTTCCGCGACCGGTGACGCATACGGCGCGTCGAGGAAGCTCAACGGGTCGAGGTCGCCGCTGATCGCGCCGGCAGCATTGGGTATCAGGCTGGGGCCTGCAGCGGCCACCGGCGCACTGGCGGGCGCGAGCAGATCGGACAAACCGAAATCCAGCAGCGGATCGCCGGACATGGGCGCAGCCACCGGCGCGGCAGCCGGCTCCGGCGCAGGCGCAGCGGGTGCCTGCATCTGCACCGAAATCTCGAAGGTGTCGATCTGCAGGCGGTCGCCTTCCTTCAGCGCGGCCGGTTCGCCCTTGGGCAGCGGCGCACCGTTGAGCAACATGCCGTTGGTGCTGCGGTCCTCGATGAAGTAGACGCCGTTCAAGCAACGCACCATCGCGTGGATGCGTGACACGCCGGGCGCGCCAAGCACCCAGTCGCAATCCTCGGAACGGCCGACGCTGCCGCCGCTGCCCTGGAAGGATTTCTGGCTGCGGCTGCCGAACTGAGCGGCGTGCTTGCCGAGTACCGTCAAGGTCAATGTCTGCATCGACAACTCAAGCTCCCTTGGTATTCGCACCGGCCGCTTCGCCGGTGCCGAGCAGGCCGAGGGCGCGTGCGATGAATTCCGTGCGACGGGCCGCGAAATGTTCGACCACCAACGCTGCCATCAGATTGATCGCGGCCACCGTGGCGCAGGCGGTGATGTGTTCCGGGGGCGGCACCGGCGTTTCCTGCGCCGCCGGCGCGAGGCTGCCGCCCGACCAGCCGGCGGCCGCGGCCAGCCATGCGCCCAGCGACTTGTAGCCGCCGGAGTTGGCGAACTCGAACGCGGCGCGGCGGTTGCTTTCGGTGGGCTCGCGCACCCATTTTTCCGCCAGCGAGGCGCCCGCCTTGTCCTCCAGTTCCAGCGGCTGGTCGCGTGCGCACTGGCACAGCCACGCCACCGCATAGCGCTTGGGCAGCAGCCGCGCCAGCAGCTTCAGCGCATCCGGCATCGCACCAACGTCCAACAGGGACTGCACCGCCGCCTGCGGCGTCATTTCCGGGCGCAAATGCACCATGGCCTCAGGCGACAGACCCATCTGCATCGACGCTTGCATGATCGCTGACATGGCTCCCCCTTAGCCGATCATCGTGATGGCACCACCCAGCTTCGCCATGGCATCGGCGGTCAGCTGCAGCATCGCCCCCTTCACCGTGGTCATCGCACTTCCCTCCACGTCCATCATCGCGTCCGAGTGCACCTTCACGCTGGCGCCGGAGCCGATGTCCACCGAGGCCTGTCCCGCCATCTTCACCGTGGCATTGCCGGTGATCGTGATGTTGACGCCCTTGATCTCGACGTCGCCCGAGCTTTTCAACGTGATGCTGGAAGCGCCGCAGACGAGGTCGATCTCGGTACCCGCGGTGAGCGAGAACTTCTTGCCGATGTTGGAGGTACCGTTGCCGGTGACGCTAAGGCTGTCGTCGTTCTGCACCGTGACGCTGCGGTTGTGCTTGACCGTCTCGGTCTGGTCGTTGTCGACCGTGAGCGTCTGGTTGTTCTTGACCTCGGTGGTCTGGTCGTTCTTGATGGTGATCGTCTCGTCGTGGTCGATGGTGACCACGTGGTCGTTCTCCACCTCTTCGTGCATGTCCTTCTGCGCATGCATGAAGAAGTCTTCGCTGCCCTTCTTGTCCTCGAAGCGCAGTTCGTTGGCGTCGTCGGCGCCGCCGAGCAGGCTGCGGCTCTTGATGCCGCTCTGGGTCTTGTTGTCAGGCAGGCCGTAAGGCACGGTGTTGGCAGCGTTGTAGACGCTGCCGATGATCAGCGGGCGATCCGGATCGCCTTCCAGGAAGCTCACCACCACTTCCTGGCCCACGCGCGGCAGGCTCACTGCTCCCCAGCCCTTGCCGGCCCAGGGAGACGCCACGCGTACCGGGCACGAAACCTGCGCTTTCGGCTTGTCCGGCATGTTCCAGTGGAAATTCACCTGCACGCGCCCGTATTTGTCGACGGCGATGTCCTCGTCCGTGTCGCTGCCGGCGACAATCGCGGTTTGCAGGCCGTCGATCCTCGGCTTGGGCGTGCGGTGCTCCGTGCGAAACGGCACGCTGCTCGGCAGCGCCTGGAACTGGCAGCTGAATTCGAGGTGGCTTCCGCTGCCCGAGGCATACCCACCGCCGCGCAAATAGCTGTGCGTGCTTACCAGCAGGTATTCCTGGTCGAAGTCGTTGCGCGGATTGCCGCTCAGCGTGAACAGGTTGCCGATGCACGCGGCGCAGGACGAGGTCGAACCGTGATAGCGCGAGCGCGCGGCGGTGAGCGCCTCGGCACGCATGCTGGCGTAATGCTGGCCCAGGCTTGCATCCCCGTGTGTACCGGGAAAGTCGAACGCACTGTGGGTGGGCGAGGGGTTGTTGCCCGAGCTGGTCTGCGTGGAGAGCAGCGAAGCCTTGGGCGTCAACGGATTGTAGTCGGTCAGCTTGACGGTGGCGGAGTCCACGCCGCGCACGGCGCCGAACTCGGTGATGGTCGCCTCGCTGCTCAATACGTCGTCGGCACCGGGGGCAAACGGCACCTTCTTGAAGGTGCTCGCTGCGGAATGCGCGCCCACGCCGTCGGCAAGCACCATGGTGTGCTTGTCCTCCTCGTGGGTGAAGTAATAGTAGATGCCCTCTTGCTCCATCAGGCGCTGGATGAAGCTCAGGCAATCCTCGCGGTACTGCACGCAATAGTCGCGCTTGGCGTAGTTGCCGGTGAGGCTGAGCTTGATGTCGGAGTAGCCGGACTCCTGCGCCAGCTGCTTCACGATGTCCGGCACGGCCATGTCGGTGAAGATGCGGCAATCCACGATCTGCCCCAGCAGCCAGGGCGTGGGCACCAGGGTCACTGCGTACTGCGCGTACACCAGCGACTGCACCTTGGCGACGCCTATCTGCGACGCCTCGCAGACGATGCCGTTGAAATAGCGTTTGAAGCCGTTGCCCAACGCCAGCGTCACGGTCATCGGCGAGCCCAGCAGCGCGGTCAGGTCGATGCCGGTGTCCTGGCTCTCGAACTGCACATCGAACCGGAACAGCTCACCCAGTTCCTCGTTTGCGCTCATGCCGACGAACTGCAGGTCCTGGCACTTGCTGGAAGTGAGTGTGATGGGCTCGGTCATGCGACTGCGCTCCCGCAGGATGGTGATGGTCGACCCAGCCTGCATCGCGCACGCTTCGCCCACGGATCAGGCATCGCCCGGACGCCAGGCGGCGAAATCGCGCTACCGGCTCGGTGCGGCGAGTCGCAGGCAAGCAGGTGGATGGCTGAACGGGCTACGGGTGGCATGGGCTCTCCTTCCCCTGTAATGCGCAATCAGGCGACATTTCAGGTCATGCGTCGCGACCATTCCTTGCGACTCGATCCATGCATTTGATTTTCTTTGACTTCCGGCGTGGTGGCGGCGCATGCGCCCCCAGGCAGCCCCGCTCTCAATCCATGCCTTTCGCCATACCCACTGGACGGCACCGCCGATCCAGTTGCACCTGCTCGCGGCCGATCACGAAGCGGCCATGCACGAAGCGGGTCGGTCCGTTGAAGTCGCCGCTGTGCCACAGCACGCGGCAGGTCCCCGTATCCACGGCATACAGGCGGTTGTTGCTGCCCGAATAAGTGGGCACGTACAGGATGCCGTCGCCGAGCATCACGGGCTGCTCGACGATGGCCACCTCGTCGTCGACCACGCAGGCCGGCGCGCTCCCTTGTGCAATCCGCAAGGGACCCTGCCATGCCGTTGGATGCAAGGTATCATCGGCCTCGCCGAACGACACCGATACGCCGTGCAGCTTGCCGATGCCGCCGACGATGGGCAGGGGCGCCAGGTCGCAAGCCCAGGCAACGACCGGGAGCCAAGCCAGGACAGTGGCCAGCAGGCAGCGGGAAGCTCGCATCAGTGGCTCTCGGGCACGGGTTTCGCGTAGTAGACGACCTTGGGCAGATCGCGGTGGTTCCATGACCAGTTTATGCCGGTCTTCTCCTTCCCCACACCACCGAAACGCCCCCAATAGCCCACGGGATAGGGGCTGCCCGGATCGGTCGGGATGATCACCGCGACGTGCCCGTGCCCTGCTGCCTTGAGACCTGCCACCACGAAGAAGCCTCGATTGGCGTAGCTGATCGCCAGCTTGGGATCGCTCCCGAGATCGACCCAGCCATTGGCCTTGACTCCCATCGTGTCGACCATCGCGTTGGCGGTGCCCGACAGTTCAAGGCCGAGATCGTCGGCCACCGCATGGGCAAATCCGCTGCAGTCGTTTTTCCAGCGGGGCCACTCCTTCTTCGATGCCGTTTCGACGGCGGATTCGGGCGCAGGCTTCATGGCGCTTCCGTACCGCCGCGCCGCGCCAGCACCACCCAGCTGCGTACTGGTTGGCCGAATTCCTTGCGCAAGCTGTCTTCGCTGATGCGGATGTCGCCGAAGCCGGCTCGCTGAAGCGCATGCAACGCATGGCCTCGCGTATGGCGATAGCGTCCGCTGGAGGAGAGCACGGCTTGGTCGCCATCGCCCTCTTCCACTTCCAGCGAGAAAGCCAGCCAGCCGTCTGGTCGCAGGGCATCATGCGCCGCCGCGGCCATCGGACCCAGGTCGCCGAAATACACCAGAGTGTCGGCCGACAGCACCACATCCCATGCCTGCCGATGCTGTTGCAGGTAGGCGGTGAGTTCGGCCACTTCCAGGTCATCGTAGCCGCCGCGCAGGCGCGCCTTCTTCACCATGCCGCCCGACAGATCCACCCCGACCAGCCGCCGTGCGTGCGGGCGCAACAAGGGTGCGCACAGACCGGTGCCGCAACCGGCATCGAGGATATCCAGCGACGCCCCTGGCACGGGCAACACCGTGGCCAGCGCGGCAGCGAGCACCTCCGGCGCGCGGTAATCCAGGTTCTTCAGCAGCTGCTCGTCGAAACTCTCGGCGAAATTGTCGAACGTGTCGCGCACATAGTCGTCGGGCGCGCGCTCGGGGGCATCGGTGCCGCCGCAGGCCGCCAGCATGTGGCGAGGCACCGGGTTGTCGGGATCGCGTTCCAGCCAGTCGCGGTATACCTGCGCGGCTTCATCACGGCGATCCAGGGTGTAGAGCGACACGCTCAGCGCCTCCAGCGCCTGCACGAAGCGGGGCTCCAGCGCATAGGCCTCGCGGAAACAGCCCACCGACTGTTCGATGTGCTCGATGCCCTGCGCGTTGTTGCGCAGGAACAGGCCCAGCAGGTAGTAGCCCTGCGCGAAGCGCGGCGCCGCCTTCAACAATTTCTCGAAGGCGTCGAAGGCCTCCAGCGGCCGCTGCTGCGCTTCCAGCACCACGGCCAGGTTGCTCAGGGCATGGTGGTGCTGCGGGCTGCACTCCAGCGACTTGCGGTAGCAGGCCTCCGCCTCGCGCAGGCGACCGCATTCCTTGTGGATGTTGCCGAGGTTGTTGTGCGCGTCCGGATGTCTGGGTGTCACCTGCAGCGCCGTGCGGATCAACTCCACGCCCTCGTCGCTGCGTCCGTTTTGGTGGCACAGCACGCCGAGGTAATGCAGCGCGTCGGGCTGCGCCACGCGCAGTTCCAGCACCTCGCGGTACAGCCGCTCGGCCGTGGCGAGATCGTCGGCCTGGTGCGCCTTCATCGCCTGCTGCAATGCGGTGCGCCAAGCCGGCACCGCCGCCGTCGCGACGGAAGGACGGACGAAGCCATTGGTCGGCTTCCTGCTCGCCCGTCTGTTCACGAAATCAATACCGTGAAGCACCCCAGCACGATGGTGCCGCCATGCGCACAGGAGTCGCCCAGCCGCGCAGCCGGCTGGCCACCGATCAACACCGTGGGCGAGCCCACGATGATGCTGTCCGGTGGCCCCACGCAGACGGCCATGTCACCCATCCGCGCCGCCGGCAGGCCGCCGATCAGCACCGTGGGCGCGCCAGGGCCGGAAATCGGGCCACCAACGTGCGGTACGGGACCGGTGGTCATGGGGCACACATGCATGTCGGTAAGACGGGCGGCTGGTGGCATCGGGGATTCCTCCTCTCCACAAGGCCAATGCGCAATCGCGCGGCGATTCGTGTCACGGCCCTGCGTTGCCGGTGGGGCCAGCCGGTGGAAGCGGCCCTCAGGACAGGCCCAACTGCTTGATCGCCTTGCTTTTGACGCCGGCAAAGAAACCCTTCTTGACGTGCGTGCCCTTGTCGGACGCCAGCCCTTCCAACTGCAACCGCGAGCTGTTGATGTTCTTGCTGGCGATCTTGAGCAGTGGGTCCATCTGCTTCTTCTTCATCGCCTCCGCCCGGTCCATCCAAACCGGCAGGCCAACGTCACATCAAGAAGGCTTGTCAGACGGATACAGGTACGGAATGACGTAATTCAATGCGACTGCCACTCCGACGGCCGCGACGGTAGCAAGCACGCAGGCCCTCTTAAGTGCCGTACCCAATCCGCCGGGTGGGGCTACTGGGGGAGGCCCTCCCCCCACTGGCGGAGGCATGACGGGGGCTAGTCCCATGACCGGTCCGAGGGGCAACGGCGCATGCGCCACTGCAACGGCAGCAGCTACGCCTGCCAACCTGTTCACCATGTCCTGAAACCAACCGTGGGGCGAATTCAATTTTGCTGTGACAAATGGGCGACGAATGGGCAACACGAAGCCCGCTGGAATCTGATGCCAAGCTCCTGCATTTCTAACACGAAAGGCGCCCGCCAATGCTGCCATTCGAGGCGGCCCGTACCACGCAGCAGCTCCAGGAACAGGACCCAGCATCCCCGCCACGGCAGCCTCGGCTACCACTTGAGTCGTCTGCAGCTCATCATCCAATGGTGTATTGGCCAAAATATTTACATTGATTGCATTGGAAAGATTTTGCAGATCAAGCAACGTCGCAACTTTGACGTACAGCGTGGAATATTGATGTAACGCTCCGCCAATATTTGCCACGTTATTGTCCGTCACGTTATACAAGGCGATTGACGGAGGTGACAGAATGTCAACGCCAGTCTCCTCCAAAAACTCTCGGCGTGCAGCCTGACGGCCACTCTCCCCCACATTTATTCCCCCTCCCGGGAAACACGCCTGTCCTGCTCCATTAAGCAGGGTTACCGGTGACGGACCTCCACCGAAACGTTGTCCAAGGAACCTCTTTGTCGCCAAAAGAACATGACGGTTCCCCGCCGCGCTACACCATACAACCGTATATGCATTGGGCATGATGAAACACTCCTTCGCCTGAGTACTCCCACCCCTAAGGCAACACCACCATGATCGGCAGATGGCCTGACATATTCTTGTTAGCCATCATTAGGCGCGAAAATGGGGTCAGAGCAAACTTTCGATCAAAGTCATGGCAAACAACAATGAAAGTGTATTCTGACCCCTGTTTTCAACTACCCCTGTTTTCACGATGGCGCATGTGTGGCAACTTTAAAGACCGCATGCTCTTAAACCGCAGCTGCGATCAGGTTTGGCAAAGCACCAGACCGTTCAACCCGATGATTTCCTCGCTCGTCTCCGTATTGACGAAATCGTAGAGGATGATGTTCGGCAGCGAGCACGAATACACCGCGTACCGCTGACGAGCCCGGTCCTCGATGGCAATTGCGTTCGACCAGGCCTTGGTGTTGACCAGAGGTACGTTGTTGTCCAGGCAATACTTGGCGGTGTTGGCGTTGCTCTCGGCCACCATGTTCCGCACTATCTGGAAATTCTTCGACAATTGCTCGCGGGTGTTTTTCTCGATATTGCCACCCGTCGATGTCCAGTACAGGCAGTACAGGTGCGACTTGTCGTCGCCGTGCGTCCGGTGCTTGGCGTGCTGGGTGTAGCTCGCCGTCTGGCCAGCCACGATTTTCTCCAGCTTGTTGGAGTTGGCGAATTCGCCGCACATGCACAGGCCGTCGTTCACTGTCGGCAGCGGTTTCGACTTCTTGTTCTGGTACAGCTTGTGAAAACCGTCGGCCTGCCCCGGAGGGGCCACACGACCGGGGAACTTGGCCGAAGTCAGCTTGGCGCCGTCGACCACGAAGATCATTTTCCCGGCCAGCTCATGCACGAACTTCTGCGCCAGGTTGCCGGCTCCCTTGTAGACGTAGTCGCCGTTCTTCTTCCCGTACAGCGCCGATTTCTCCATCCAGCCCATCAAGGCAGCGAAGACTTCAGTCGAGTTCTTGATGTGCGAGAGTCGGATGATCACGAATTCGGAGGGGTTCGAGCGGACGAAACCCTGCAATTCATCCAGAATGGTTTCGAAGGCCTGACCGACGCCACCGACGAGGCGCGTGTCCTTGGGGCTGTGATAGGCCTTCAACTGGCCGCCTGACGAAATGATGCGTACATCGAAGAAGCGCGATCCGCGAATCGCCTGGTCGCCAACGCCGACGGTCTGCGTCACCGTCATGCTCTCTCCGCTTCCTATCATGCCCAGAGAGCCATAGGACTCCCTGGCCAGGCCGGCATCGTGGCTGCCCGGCATGATGACGTGGCGCAGCAGAACGTTTTGATAATCCTGCAGGAAATTTCTGGTTGCCATGGTTTGGTGCCTCAAGGAAAGCTGACTGAGATTCTCTGGTTGCGGCCTGCGTCAGGCTCAGGCGAAGGCGTAATGGAAGTCCCCTTCCTCCATGCCAACGCGCACGCCCGTGATGGCCCTGCCCTCGATCATCCGGTTGAGGAACTCGCGGCTGATGTCCGGCAACATGGAGTTGGTGAGAATGGCGTCGATCATGCGACCGCCCGACTCGCTCTCCGTGCAGCGGCTGACCACCAGCTTCACCACGTCCTCGCCGTACTCGAACGGGATCTTGTAGCGGGCTTCGATGCGCTTCTTGATGCGATTGAGCTGCAGCTTCACGATCTCGCCCAGCATTGTTTCGCTGAGCGGGTAGTACGGGATGGTGACCAGACGGCCGAGCAGCGCCGGCGGGAACACCTTGAGCAGGGGTTCGCGCAGCGCTTTGGCGATGCCCTCAGGCTCGGGCATCAGCTCCGGGTCCTTGCACAGGCCGGCGATCATGTCGGTGCCGGCGTTGGTGGTGAGCAGGATCAGGGTGTTCTTGAAGTCGATCCGGCGGCCCTCGCCGTCTTCCATCACGCCCTTGTCGAACACCTGGAAGAATATCTCGTGCACGTCGGGATGGGCCTTCTCCACCTCGTCCAGCAGCACCACCGAATACGGCTTGCGGCGCACCGCCTCCGTGAGCACGCCGCCTTCGCCGTAACCCACGTAACCGGGAGGCGCGCCCTTGAGCGTGGAGACGGTGTGCGCCTCCTGGAACTCGCTCATGTTGATGGTGATCACGTTCTGCTCGCCGCCGTACAGCGCCTCGGCCAGCGCCAGCGCGGTTTCGGTCTTGCCCACGCCGGAGGTGCCGGCCAGCATGAACACGCCGATCGGCTTGTTGGGGTTGTCCAGCCCAGCACGGCTGGTCTGGATGCGCTTGGCGATCATCTCCATCGCGTGGTCCTGGCCGATCACGCGCTGCCCCATCAGCCTGGCCAGGTTCATGACGGTCTCAAGCTCGCTCTTGACCATGCGGCCGACCGGGATACCGGTCCAGTCGGATACCACCGCTCCCACCGCCACGTAGTCCACGGTGGGCAGGATCAGCGGGCTCTCGCCCTGCAGTTCGGCCAGTTGCGTCTGCAGGCCCTTGAGCTGCTCCAGCGCGCTGGCACGCTCGTCGTCGCTGAGGCCTGCGGGTACCTCAGGAGCGACCTCGGCTTCGGCCTTGGCATTGGCGGCTTCTTCCAACTTGCTGCCGGTGCCTTCCACCGGCGCGACGTCGCCGCGCAGCTTGGCGCGCAGGGCAAGGATCTGCTCGACCAGCACCTTCTCGGCCTGCCAGTCGGCTTCCAGCTTCTCCAAGCGAACCTTCTGCGTGGCCAGCTTCTCGTTGGCGGAGGCCTCGCGCTCGGCCACGTTCACGCCCACGGTCTTCTCGCGGTGGATGATCGCCAACTCGGTTTCCAGCGCCTCGATGCGCTTGCGCGTGTCGTCCACTTCCGGCGGCACCGCGTGCTGGCTCACCGCCACGCGAGCGCAGGCGGTGTCGAGCAGGCTCACCGCCTTGTCGGGCAGTTGGCGTGCGGGGATGTAGCGGTGCGACAGCTTCACCGCCGCCTCCAGCGCCTCGTCGAGGATCTGCACGCGATGGTGCTTTTCCATCGTGCTGGCGACGCCGCGCATCATCAGGATGCCCTTTTCCTCGCTGGGCTCGTCGACCTGTATGGTCTGGAAGCGACGGGTGAGCGCCGGATCCTTCTCGATATGCTTCTTGTATTCGGCGAATGTGGTGGCACCAATGGTGCGCAGGGTGCCGCGCGCCAGCGCGGGCTTGAGCAGGTTGGCCGCGTCGCCGGTACCGGCCGCGCCGCCGGCGCCGACAAGGGTATGGGTTTCGTCCACGAACAGGATGATCGGCTTCGGGCTGGCCTGCACTTCCTCGATCACCGAACGCAGCCGTTGCTCGAACTCGCCCTTCATGCTGGCGCCGGCCTGCAGCAGGCCCACGTCCAGCACGCGCAGTTCGACGTCCTTGAGCGATGGCGGCACGTCGCCGCGCACGATGCGCTGGGCGAAGCCTTCCACCACCGCGGTCTTGCCCACGCCGGCCTCGCCGACCAGGATCGGGTTGTTCTGCCGGCGCCGCATCAGGATGTCCACCACCTGGCGGATCTCGTCGTCGCGGCCGACGATGGGATCGAGCTTGCCGCTGCGCGCCTGCTCGGTGAGGTCGACCGTGAACTGCCTGAGCGCCTCCTGCTTGCCCATCTGCGCCGGGCTCATCGCACCGCTGGCTTCGCCCGGAGCACCGGCCCCGCCCAGCCTGAAGCCGTCACTGGCGTTCTGGCCGTCCTCGGGCGAGCCGGCCACCACCTCGGCAAACTTCTCCATCAAGGTTTCGGGCTTGATCTTTTCGAATTCCTTGGAGACGTTGAGCAGCGCATTGCGCAGGTGGCGCATGCGCAGCACGCCCACCATCAGGTAACCGGTGCGCACCTGCGCCTCGCCGAACATCAGGGTGGCGAACACCCAGCCGCGCTCGACCGCTTCCTCCACGTCGCCGGAGAGGTCGGAGATGGTGGTGGAACCGCGCGGCAGGCGATCCAGCGCGTCGGTGACGTCGCGCGCCAGGTTCGACGGGTTGAGGTTGAACTGCTTGACGATGCGGTGCAGATCCGAGTCCTGCAATTGCAGGATCTGGTGGATCCAGTGCACCAGCTCCACATACGGGTTGCCGCGCAACTTGCAGAACACGGTGGCGCTCTCGATACCCCGGTACGCCAGCTTGTTGAGCTTGCCGAACAGCGCGCTGCGACTGATTTCTGCCATGAACCTGCCCCTATGGTGGTCCCGATGGACGCGCTGCGGCGACGTCGGGGTAATGGAATTTCAAGAAAACGACATCGATGGCCGCCCTACCCGACCGGCCGCAAAATCACATGGTCCGCATCCGCATCTCTGCGCGGCTCGCCGATCCAGGTGGTAAGCCCCATGCGTCCACCCAGCCCCAACTTGGTGCTCGGCACCTCGGCACGTTTGAGCACCAGCTGCACGTCCCAGGCCTTTTCCTCGCCCACGTAGGTCTTCACCGCTGCCACCAACTGACGCAACGCTTCACCGCCAGGCAGGAAGTTGTTGAACTGCGCGCGGGTGAGCGGCCCAAGGCGCAGACGGAAGCGTTGCTGCGACCCCCACACGTATTCGCCGATCACCGCGGTGCGGCCCAGGCCGGCCACTTCGGGTGAGCTCCCCAGCCGCAGGTGGGCTTCGCGCGGCAGGCGCATCCAGCTCGCCACAAACTCGACCACGCGCACCGGGATGCCGAAAAAATGCACCAGCAGGCTGCCCAGTCCCTCGGCATTGCGCGCCTGCGCCTGCAGGCGGCCCGCGAAGAAGCGCTTGTACTGGTCGGGCATCGCGTCGCGCCCTTCCAGCCCGCGCGTGGAAAGCCCCACCAGCGCGCCCATGTACAGGCTGAAGCGGTCCTCGCCCGGGCGATCGAGCTGCACGGTGGGCTGCGCGCTGGCCCAGGCGCGGTAGAACAAGCTGAGCATGCGGTGATGGAAGATGTCGGCGAACGCAACGAGGGTCGGATCCTTCGCATTGCGCCGGCGATCGATCGCATATTCGGTGAGGTGCAGCGGCAACGGCCCGTTCGGCCCGAACAAGCCGAGGAACAGGCCGTGCAGGCGGGGCGGCCGACCGCCGGCCGCGGGTTCGTAGCGATCCACCGCGCGCGGCGAAAACTCCAGCGAAGGCGTGTGGCACAGGCGCACGGCGTCTTCCGACGGCTTGGCCGACTCGCCCAGCCGCGGCCTGTCGGGATGCGCGCATTCGAGCCGGCGCAGCGCCTCGAAGAATTCGAAGCCCTCCGGCTGTTCCCGCAGCGCGCGCTCCAGCGCTACAGGATCTGGCGCTTGCCGAGCCGTGCCGGCCATCGGGCCACCTCGTTGCGTTCCAGGGTGCGCAGCACGGTCTCGGTGAAGGAATTCACCGAAACGTGCCGCGCGAAGAAATGCTGCATCACGGCGCCAAGCAGGAAGGCGCCAGTGCCTTCGAAGGCGCCGTCGTCGCAGGTCAGCGTGATTTCCAGTCCGCGACCGAAGCTGATCGGCCCCGGTATCGGTATGCGCCGCACCACCGGTTGCGCAGCCACGGCCTTGACGCCCTCGATCTGCCGGCGCGCTCCGGCGTCGAACTCGTCGCAGTACAGCGTGAGCATTTCGCGCAGTGCCGCCGCACCGTCCTCGCCGCTGTCGCCGAGCAGCGAAACGTAATTCAACTGCAGGTGGCTGATCAGCCGCCATGCGGTTTCGCCGGTGGCGGTCGACGCGCGAGGCTTGGTGGGGCCCGCCACGCAGCGAACCGACGCCACCGGTGCGCCGGTATCCAGCGTGAAATCGGTGTGCGACTTGCCCACCGGCATCTGCAGCGGCAGATCGCGGTTGGTGCACAGCAGGCGCATGCCGAGCTGTCGCAGCTGCGACGCATACGGCGCGTCGTTGGCGTCGACCAGCGAGATGAAAACCTCGTTGCCCACGTAGCTCGAGCGCGCACCGCGCAGGCGCTGGCGGGCGGACAGCAGGCGCGGCTCGCGCCGGGTGGTGTAGAACGCCGCCGTGCGGTTGTGCCAGGTGCGCTCGTCGCTGCCGTAGAACGGCTGGAAACGTTGTTCCGGCTCCTGGCTGTCACCGAAGCCCTCGACGTCGGCGACGCTGTGGATCTCGAAATCCATCGGCCGGGTGCGGTCGGCGACGATGTGGTACTCGGTCTTGCCCTGCTGCAAGTGGATGCGATCGGCCCGGCGCGGGAACAGGTTGATCGCCGGCGTGCAGAACAGCCGGAAGTTGCTCGCGTCCACCGCGTTGTGCAGCCGGCTCACGCTGCGGTCGAACAGTGTGATGATCTCGAATTCGCAGGCTTGCGAACGCGCCAGCACCGAGCGCAACCCGGTGAACACTGCGAACAGGAAGCGCTCCGGGCAGGCGAAGTATTCCTGCAGCAGGCGATAGCCGCTGAACGAGCGGTCGGTATACGGCAGCAGGGCCTCGTCGTCGGCGAATCCCTTGTCGCGGATGCCGCGGGCGTCGAAAAACTCGCTGACCAGACCGCTGGCACCCGGCGTACGCACCAGGTAGCCCACCCCGTTGCCAAGCAGTTGCTCGTACAGGCGTTTGGGCAATTCGTCGGTACCGGCGATGAACAGCGGCAATTCGTCCAACGCCAGCATGTTCGCTTGCGCGCCGGCGGTGACGGTGAACTTCAGGCGCAAGCCGGCGCGCACGACGCGATCCGACGGCAGCGGTATGCCGGCAGCGGCCAGCGCCGCAGGCGTTTCGAAATACTTGGCTTCCGCCAGTTCCAGCGGCCAGAGCGTGACGTCATGCGCGGTGCGGTATTCGCAAGCGGTGCGCTCGTCGTGGCCAGTGAGTCCACGCAAGGCGGTCTGCCGCGCCACCACCGGACCAGCCGCCAGCGCGCTCTCCTTGGTGTCCGGATTCAGCTGCACCACCGCCATCGAAGGCACCGGCGCGAGGTAATGCGGATAGATCATCTCCAGCAAGTGCTGGGTGAACACCGGATGCTGTGCGTCAAGCTTGAGCTGGATGCGGGCCGCGAGGAAGGCAAAACCTTCCAGCAGCCGCTCGACGTAGGGATCCGCGCATTCGAAGCCCTCCAGGCCGAGGCGGCCGGCGATCTTCGGGTATTCGCGCGCGAACTCGCCGCCCATCTCGCGGACGTGCTGCAACTCGCGGTTGTAATAGCGGAGCAGGCGCGGATCCATGGGCAGGCTCTTAGCCGAAGCTCTCCGACACGTTGAAGCGGCCCGTCTCCAGATCCACTGCGGTCTTGAGATAGAGATTCAGCGGAATCGGCTGCGCCCACATCTCCGAGGCGATGTTGAACACCAGCGATTGGCGATCCATATGTTTGTCGTCCGACTGCACGGTGACGTGCAGCGTGCTGGGCGTCAGTCGCGGCTCAAACGCGAGGATGGCTTCGCGCACCTGGCGCTGCAGCACTTCGGCCTTGATGCCGGACAGCGCTGCACCCGTAAGGTCCGGAATGCCGAAATTGAGCACCGAACTCGCCACTTCCGGGTAGTCCGCCAGCTCGGCGTCGGCACGCAGGTTCACGCAGTTGAGCAACCAGGACATGTCGCGCGTGACACAGTCGCGCAGGCGCGTGGCCGAAATCACCCGCTTCTCGCGGCTCTCGTCGGCCTTGCCCGGCTCGTCGTCGGTGAGCCGGTCGAGCAGCGACGGCTGCAGACGTTCCTGCGTGGTGAGCTCGGCCATGGCTTCAGGCCGCGTTGAACGTGATGCGACGGATGTCCAACAGCGGATAATCGCCGGCATCGGTGGCCAGCATGCGCTGACCCGAGCCGGCGAAGCATTCGTCGCCGAGGTCGGCCCAGTCGGTGCGGCGTGCCAACACCAGCTCGCTGTCTTGCGCGCGCTCGGTGCCGGGGTAACGGCTCGGCACGAAGCCAATCGCCTGGCCGCCGTTGCTCCAGGTTATCTGTACCGGCGCCCACACCTTGTCGCGCAAGTCGGTGGGGGCCTCGAATTCCAGCTTTTTGAGGCGCGTGAACGGCACCCAGGCATAGCCGCCGTTGACGATCATTTCCAGGCATGGCCCGAAGCGCGAGTCGGCGTCCGCGATCCACTCGAACGGCGCGCCGTCGATCTCACCGCCTACGGCCTCGGCCTGTTCAAAAGCCTGTTCGCGCAAGGGTTGCGCCTGCATGTGCCGACCTTCGGCCTGCAGCTTCAGCGACTGCAGCAACAGCGCCAGCCATTGCGCGGGTTCGCCGATCACCACGGGCGAACGCGTACCGGCGATCACCTGCTGACGATCCAGCTCGCCAGCCAGCGCACGTCCGTAGGCTTCCACCATGATGGTGTTGAGCGGATCGAGCTCGCCACTCACCTTCAACTGGTTCTGCGCCCGCTCCCACTGGCCCAGCAGGGCCAGCAGTTGAAACAGGAACACCCGCGCCTTCGCGTCCGCGGGGTTGCCACGCACCTGCGCGGTCAAGCCTTGCAGCGCCTCGTCCAACCGGCCTTCTTTCAGCATGTTTTCCGGAATCATCTGCACACCGAAGCCTGTAGGGGATGGAAGGAACGAAGGCACTGCAAGGGACCGCTTCAGGCTCAGCCCTTCGCGACCTGCTGCATGTCGTAGGTGAAGTCCTTCGTGCCGCCGTCCTTGCCGCCCTTGTCGTCCTGCGGCTGGAACGAGTACTTGAACTTGCCGAAGTGCAGTGTGACGTTCTCGGTGAGGCGGTCTTCGCCGCCGCTGCCGCCGGTGGACACGGAGGTCACCAGCACACCTTCGCTCAGCTCGATGGTGAGGAAGTCGGTCTGCTCGCCGGTGGCGTTGGTCACGTACAGCGTGGCCTTTTCAACGCGCGCGCCGGTGGCGCAGCACTGCAACAGCGCGTTGGAGCAGCCGTCCACATACTTGGTGATGGAAATATCCTGCACGTGGGCCTTGCCGCCGCTGGCCGAACCTGCGCCGGAATGCAGGTCGCCGCTGTTGCTCACGCCCCACGACCAAGCCAGGATCGGCACTTCGCCCTTGTGCTTCTTGTGGTTGGACGCGCCCTTGACGGCGACGCTGCCGCCTTCGAACTTAATATGCATGTCGAATGCCATGAACCTTCTCCTCGATCGCCTGTTGATGAATTGATCCGACCGGCCGGGCCAGTCCCGCCGGTTACCACACGCCCGTCGCCGTCTTCATCGCGATGTCGCGCAGACGATGCACAGTGCGTTGCCGATACCCGGTGGCATCGGCCTTCCCCCTCTCGAACCCGATGGGCGCGACCGCATGAACGGTCGCGCCATGCGGAGGGCCGTCAGGCCTTAGCCGCCGACGGCAGGCGCGACACCAGCCGCAACGACACAGTGAGGCCTTCCAACTGGTAATGCGGCTTGAGGAAGAACTTCGAGGTGTAGTAACCCGGAGCACCCTCCACTTCCTCCACCACCACTTCAGCCGCCGACAAAGGCTTGCGCGCCTTGGTTTCTTCGCTGGAGTTGGTCGGATCGCCGTCGACGTACTGCATGACCCAGTTGGTCAGCCAGCTCTGCATCGACTCGCGGCTGGCAAACGAACCGATCTTGTCGCGCACGATGCACTTCAGGTAATGCGCGAAGCGGCAGCAAGCGAACATGTACGGCAGACGGCAGCTCAACGCCGCATTGGCGGTGGCATCCGGATCGTCGTACTCCTCCGGCTTGGCCAGCGACTGCGCGCTGATGAAGGCAGCCATGTCCGAGTTCTTGCGATGCACCAGCGGCATCATGCCCATCTTGTCCAGCTCGGCCGAACGACGGTCGGTGATGGCGATCTCGGTGGGGCACTTCATGTCCACGCCGCCGTCGTCGCTGGGGAAGGTATGCACCGGCAGGCCTTCCACCGCGCCGCCCGATTCGATACCGCGGATGCGCGAGCACCAGCCGTATTCCTTGAACGAGCGGTTGATGTTCACCGCCATCGCATAGGCGGCGTTCTGCCAAGTGTACTTGGACGAGTCGGCACCCGAAGTGTCTTCCTCGAAATCGAATTCCTCCACCGGGTCGGTGGCGGCGCCATAGGGCAGGCGCGCCAGCGTGCGCGGCATGGCCAGCCCAAGGTACTTGGCGTCGTCCGATTCACGCAGCGAGCGCCACGCGGCGTACTCGGGCGTGGAGAAGATCTTGGCCAGGTCACGCGGGTTCGCCAGCTCGCTCCAGCTGTCCATGCCCATCAGGGTGTGGTTGGCCGAGGCGATAAAGGGCGCGTGCGCGGCCGCTGCCACCTGCGCGATACCGCCCAGCAGCTCCACGTCCGGCGGGCTGTGGTCGAAGTAGTAGTCGCCGATCAGGCAGCCATAGGGCTCGCCGCCGAGCTGGCCGTACTCTTCCTCGTACATCTTCTTGAAGATCGGGCTCTGGTCCCACGCCGTGCCCTTGTAGCGCTTCAGCGTCTTGCCCAGCTCCTTCTTGGAGATGTTCATCACGCGGATCTTGAGCTGCGTATCGGTCTCGGTGTTATTGACCAGGTAGTGCAGGCCACGCCAGGCGCTTTCCAGCTTCTGGAAATCCGCATGGTGCATGATGAGGTTCAGCTGCTCGCTGATCTTGCGATCCAGCTCGGCCACATAGGCGTTGATGGTCTGGGTGACGTCGTCGGAGACGATGTCAGCCTTGTTCAGCACCTGCTCCGCAAGCGTGCGGACGGCCGACTCCACCTCTTCCTTGGCGCGATCGCTTTTCGGCTTGAATTCCTTGCTGAGCAGCGCTGCAAAATCGTCGGGTACCAGGGTCTGGACTTCGCCGCCCTGTTCGGCCAGTTTCTCGGTTGCCATGGTTTATTCCCCGTCCTTGCCGGCGTCGCCGGGTTTGGCTGCGGACACCAGCGACTGCAGCAGCGCCGGGTCGTTGATGGCCTGCGCGATCAGCTTCTCCGCGCCGGCCTTACCGTCCATGTAGGTGCCAAGGTTGGCGAGCTGGGTACGCGCTTCCAGCAGCTTGGCTACCGCGCCCACCTTGCGGGCCACCGCGGCGGGCGAAAAGTCGTCCATGCTTTCGAAGCTGATGTCGACGTTGAGGTTGCCTTCGCCGGTGAGCGTGTTCGGCACGGCGAAGGAAACGCGCGGCTTCATCGACTGCAGGCGGTTGTCGAAGTTGTCCACATCGATCTCAAGCGCCTTGCGATCTTCGATCGGCGGCAACTCCGCGTTGTTCGTCCCGGACAGGTCGGACATCACGCCCATCACGAACGGCACCTGCACCTTCTTCTGCGCACCGTAAACCTCGACGTCGTACTCGATCTGCACACGCGGCGCGCGGTTGCGCGCAATGAACTTCTGACTGCTCTGCTTGGCCATGCGTAGTCTCCCGGGACCGTAGGTACTGCCTGGATGCTGAGGTGTCGGCTTTCCCTGCACGCGATTGCCGCGGGAAGACGGACGCGCGCGATGGCCTCGCATGCACCCGGATTCCGGTCGAGCCTGGCCCCCTGCGCGGCCGGAATGGCGCCGCCGGGAATTCCCCTCACTGGTCCAATGCGCAACCGCGCCTGAAAGACATTCATCCCGACCGGAATCATTCATTTGGCATTCAGAATTTGCGCGCAGCTGCAGACCTGTCGTGCTGCGTCGCCGCACGGCGCGTGCGGATCGGCGTATTAGAATGTTCGACTTGGTTCGTCGCGCCGATTCGTTCGGGGCGATGAGGCCGTGTCGTTGCAGTCCCCCGGCGGCCATCGCCAGATGCCGCCATTCCTGGATGCCTCCGGGCACCTCTCCATGGAGTCGCCGTACCAATGATTTTCGAAACCATCGCCAACACGGGTCACGAAGAAGTCGTCTTCTGCCACAACAAGGACGCCGGCCTGAAGGCCATCATCGCGATCCACAACACGGTGCTGGGCCCCGCGCTCGGCGGCCTGCGCATGTGGCCGTACAAGACCGAGCAGGAAGCGGTGAATGACGTGCTGCGCCTGTCGCGCGGCATGACCTTCAAGAACGCCGTGGCTGGCCTGAACCTGGGCGGCGGCAAGGCCGTCATCATCGGCGATCCCAGCAAGGACAAGTCCGAGGCGCTGTTCCGCGCGTTCGGCCGCTTCGTCAACTCGCTCAACGGCCGCTACATCACGGCCGAGGACGTGGGCATCGACGTCAACGACATGGAATACGTTTTCCGCGAGACCGAATACGTGACCGGCGTGCATCAGGTGCACGGCGGCTCGGGTGACCCGTCGCCGTTCACCGCCTTCGGCACGCTGCAGGGCCTGATGGCCGCGCTGAACTTCAAGCACGGCAACGAGGACGTGGGCAAGTACAGCTTCGCCGTGCAGGGCTGCGGCCACGTCGGCAGCGAGTTCATCAAGCTGCTGCGCGAGCAGGGCGCCAAGGTGTTCGTCACCGACATCAACAAGGAAGCCGTACAGCGCTGCGTCGACGAATTGGGCTGCGAGGCCGTGGGCCTGGACGAGATCTACGACGTGGACGCCGACGTCTACTCGCCCTGCGCGCTGGGCGGCACCGTCAACGAGCAGACCATCGACCGCATCAAGGCCAAGATCATCTGCGGCGCGGCCAACAACCAGCTGGCCACCGACGCCATCGGCGACGAGCTGCAGCGCCGCGGCGTGCTGTATGCGCCGGATTACGCGGTCAACGCCGGCGGCGTGATGAACGTGTCGCTGGAAATCGACGGCTACAACCGCGAGCGCGCCATGCGCATGATGCGCACGATCTACTACAACCTGGGCCGCATCTTCGAGATCAGCAAGACCCAGGGCGTGCCCACCTACAAGGCTGCCGATCGTCTCGCCGAGGAGCGCATCAACTCGATCGGCAAGATCAAGCTGCCGCACATGGGCAACGGCGGCACCCGCTTCCAGGGTCGCATGCGCGGCCAGTAAACCTGCACGGATTCCGGGCCGGTTCCGGTTCCCGCGAGAGGCCGCCGAAAGGCGGCCTCTTTGCTGCCGCCCTGCCTTCCTTCATATCCGGCCCGCCGCAGGGGTTTGCTACACTATCTTGCGACAGTGGCGTGCCGGTCCTGCGGCATGCGCAACAGGGGAACCGCCTCGTAGGGAAGACTGGCATCTACGATGCCGGCCAGCCGAGCATTGCACCGACGCACGACCATCTCACGCGGAACGACCGCCCCGGAAGGCGTCACGACACATACGGAACAACAAGAGCAGAACGCGATATGAGCACCATCCTGGCAGCCGACATTAGCGATACGGACATCCTCGAGCGTCTGCGCGACGTGCTGCACGGCACCTTCGAGATCGATCCGGCGCGCGTCACGCCGTCCGCCCACCTGTTCACCGACCTCGGCCTGGACAGCATCGACGCGGTGGATCTGGCGATCCAGGTGCAGGAAATGACCGGCATGCGCATCAAGCCGGAGGATTTCAAGAGCGTGCGTACCGTGGGCGACGTGGTAGGTACCGTGCGCTGCCTGCTCGAACGCTGAGTCCGGCCATGCCGGACAACGCCCACGACCGCTTCGCCCCCTGTGCGCTGATCCCCATCTACAACCACGGCAGCACCATCGCGGGTACCGTGCAGGCGTTGCGCGCGCACGGCCTGCCCGTGCTGATCGTCGACGACGGCAGCGACGACGCCACGCGCAGGGCGCTCGATGCGCTGGCGCAGGACACCGACGGCGTGCGCCTGCTGCGGCTGCCGCACAACCAGGGCAAAGGTCGCGCGCTCAGCACGGGGCTGCTCGCCGCGCGCGAGGCCGGTCATACCCACGCGCTGCAGATCGACGCCGACGGCCAGCACGACACCGCCGACGTGCCGCGCTTCCTCGACGCCGGCCGTGCCCGACCGCGGGCCCTGGTCTGCGGCGCGCCGGTCTATGACGCCAGCGTGCCGCGGGCACGGCTGTACGGACGTTATGTCACCCATGTTTGCGTGTGGCTGGAAACCCTGTCGCTGGCGATCCGCGATTCGATGTGCGGCTACCGCCTGTACCCGCTCGCAGCCACCTGCGCCGAGATAGCGCGCAAGCCGCTGCCCGCACGCATGGATTTCGACACCGAGACCGCGGTGCGTCTGGTCTGGCGCGGCATGCCGGTCGTCAACGTGCCGACCCGGGTGATCTATCCGACCAACGGGTTGTCCCACTTCCGGATGTTTCGCGACAACCTGCGCATCTCGGCGATGCATACCCGGCTCTTGCTTGGCATGCTACCCCGGGCACCGCAATTGTTGTGGCGCCGTTTCCGCAGAGAAAACGCATGCGTCGACTGATCGCCCTGTTGCTGCTTTGCTGCCTCGCACCGTTCGCCCATGCCCAGGCGGACGCCCCTCTGCTGCAGGACGTGCTGACCGAGCTGGGCCGGCACGCCGCGGTACGCGCCGATTTCACCCAGACTCGCAGCAATCCCGCGCTGGACAAGCCGCAGGTGAGCGAAGGGCGCCTGCTGTTCGTGCTGGGCCACGGCATGCTGTGGCAGACCGTTTCGCCCTACCAGGAAACCCTGGCGCTCACCGGCAGCCGCACGGCGCGCATCGACGCGGACGGCACGGCCCAACCCATGCGCAGCGAACGCGGCGTCAGCCAGGTCTCGCAGATGCTGCAAGGCATGCTGGGCGGCAAGATGGACGAAGCGCTGCGCCAGTTCCGCGTCGAGGCCAACGGCACGCCCGCGCAGTGGACATTGCGCTTCGTGCCCAAACAGGAGCGCGTGGCGCACGTGCTGGACAGCATCAGTCTGGAAGGCAACGACTATCTGCAAGGCATCACCATCGCCATGCAGGACGGCTCCCGCACCGAGATCCGTTTCGCCCATACCCGCGATGCCGGCGCGACCGACGCGCTGGAAAAGCGCGCGCTTGGCCTGCCATGACGCCGCGAACGCTCAAGCTGCGCGCCGGCCTGTTCGCCGTCGCCACCCTGCTGTTCGCCGCACTGGGGGCCTACCTGCTGTTCGGTCGTGGTCCGCTGCCGATCCAGACCGACCTGCTGGCGATGCTGCCGACCACCGAGCAGAACCCGCTGGCCGAGGCCGCGGTGGAGCGTCTGGCCCACGCCAACGGCGATCGCATGGTGCTGCTGCTCGAAAACGACGACGACGTACGTGCCAAGGATGCCGCCCGTGCGCTGGGCAAGGCGTTGGCCGCGCACAAGGTGTTCGGCTCGGTGACCACCGAACTGCCGCCGTTCGATCTGCAGCAGATGCTCGCGCCTTACCTGGCGCATCGCGCGTGGCTGCTCGCTGACGCCGACCGCGACGCACTCGCGCAGCCGGGATACGCCCCCGACCAGGCGCTGGCACAACGGCTCAACGAGCCCTTCCTCACCGGCGTGGGCGTGCCGCTCGCCGACGATCCCTTCGGCTGGCTGCAGCACTGGCTGGCGCAGCAGCCGTGGAGCCGCTCGCCATTGCTGCCGGAAGACGACCTGCTGGTGGCCCATCGCGACAAGGCCACGTATGTGCTGGTCACCGCCACGCTGGACGGTTCGTCCTACGACGACGGCGTGCAGCACCGCGCCTTGGGCGCCTTGCATCAGGCGGAAACGCAGATCGAACGCGACTATCCCGGCACCCGGATGCTGCATACCGGCGCGGTGTTCTACGCCGCCGCCGCACGCAGCGGCGCCGAACACGACGTGCACATGGTGGGCTGGATCTCCTCGCTAGGCATCGCCCTGCTCCTGCTCGGCGTGTTCCGTTCGCCCGGGCCGCTGCTGCTCGCCTTCCTTTCCACCGCGGTGGGCGTGACGGCTGCCACCACCGTCGCGTTGCTGGTGTTCGGCAAGATCTACCTGCTCACCCTGGTGTTCGGCGCAGCGCTGCTGGGCGAAGCGGTGGACTATTCGATCCAGTACCTGAGTGCGCGGGCCAACGCCGGCACGCGTTGGCAGGCCGGCACCGGCCTGCGCCAGGTACGCCCTGCCCTGCTGCTGGCACTGGCCACCTCGCTGCTGGGCTATGCGCTGCTGGGGCTGGTGCCGTTCCCCGCGCTGCGGCAGATGGCGGTATTCGCGATCAGCGGCATGAGCGCCGCCTGCCTGAGCGTGTTCTGGCTGCTGCCTGCCCTGCTGCAACGTCCCTCGAAACCGATGACGGGCGTGCTGGTGCGTGGCGCACGGGCCTTGCAACAAATGCTGGCCAAACCGTCGCACGGCTGGCGGGGCGCATTGATGGCGCTGCTGTTGCTGCTGGTCGCGCTGCCCGGCTGGATGCGGCTGCGCCACGACGACGACGTGCATCGCCTGATCGCCCAGCCGCCCGCGCTCATCGCACAGGAAACGCAGATCCGCGAGATCACCGGGCTGGGCAACGGCAGCCAGTTCTATCTGGTGCAGGGCAAGGACGGCGAGCAGACCCTGCAGCGCGAGGAAGCGCTGGAGACGCGCCTGCAGAAACTGGTCGACGACGGCAAGCTGGAAGGCTGGCTGGGACTGGCCGGCATGGTGCCTTCGCAGGCACGGCAGGCGCGGGATCACGCCCTGCTCGGCCGCCTGTTCGACGATCCCGCACGCCTGCGTCACGCCCTGGCCGATGCCGGCTTCCGCCCGGCCGCCATCGATGCCTATCTCGCCGCGTGGCCCGGTGCGCCGCTGCAATTGGACAAGTGGATGCAGACCCCATTGTCCAGCCCGTTCCGCCAGTTGTGGATGGGCTGCAACCCGCAGGGCTGCGCCTCGCTCGTGCTGCCGCAGGGCAGCGACAACGATGCGTTGCTCGCGCATGTCGCCGACGGCCTGCCCGGCGTGCAACTGGTGGACAAGCCGGCCAGCGTATCCGCCCTGTTCGGCCGCTATCGCGGCTATGCCAGCGTGTGGCTGCTCGCAGCAGTGCTGCTGATCGTGCCGGTGTTCGGCTGGCGCTACGGCTGGACGCGCGCGCCGCGCGTGCTGGCGCCACCGGTGCTGGGCATCGCACTCACGCTGGCCGCGCTCGGCTACCTCGGGCAGCCGCTGACCTTGTTCCACTGGATGGCATTGATGCTGGTGCTGGGCGTGGGCGCGAACTATGCAGTGTTCCTGCACGAGGGCGAACCGCACAGCGCCGACCGGCCCGGCGCGATGTACGCCAGCGTGCTGCTTTCCGCGCTCACCGCCCTGCTCTCCTTCGGCTTGCTGTCGTTGAGCTCGTTGCCCGCGCTGCGCGACTTCGGTCTCACCCTGCTCCTGGGCATCGGCTTCACCGCGCTGCTGGTGCCGGCGAGCCGGGCAGCCGCCACGACCACACGTTCCACCACAAGGATGTCGCACGCATGAAACGCGTCGTCGTCACCGGCATGGGCGGCATCACGCCGCTGGGCCACGACTGGACCACGATTTCAGAACGCCTGCGCCAACGCCGCAACGCGGTGCGGCGCATGCACGAATGGGATTATTTCGATGCGCTGAACGGCCGCCTCGGCTGCCCGGTGGACGATTTCGTGCCGCCGCCGTGGCCGCGTCAGAAGACCCGTTCGATGGGCCGCGTCTCGCAGCTCGCGGTGGCCGCCAGCGAACACGCACTGCGTGACGCCGGCCTGCTCGACGACGCGTCGGTCCGGGACGGCCGCATGGGCGTGGCCTACGGCTCCTCCGGCGGCAGCGTGGAACCGGTGCGCGTGGTGGGACGCATGCTGGAGACCGGCTCGATGCAGGGCATCACCGCTACCAGCTACATCCAGACCATGGCGCATACCACGGCGGTGAACGTGGGCGTGTTCTTCGGCCTGCGGGGCCGCGTCATTCCCACATCCAGCGCCTGCACCTCGGGCAGCCAGGCGATCGGCTACGGCTACGAGGCGATCCGCTACGGCAAGCAGCAGCTGATGCTGTGCGGCGGCGCCGAGGAACTCTCCGGCCCCGGCGCTGCGGTGTTCGACACGCTGTTCGCCACCAGCACGCGCAACGACGAGCCGCAGCTCACGCCGCGCCCGTTCGACGCGAAGCGCGACGGCCTCGTCGTCGGCGAAGGCGCCACCACCCTGGTGCTGGAGGAATACGAACACGCCAAGGCGCGCGGCGCCACGATCTACGCGGAGGTGGTCGGCTTCGGCTGCAACTCCGACGGTGCCCACATCACCCAGCCCACCACCGAAACGATGGCGGTGGCGATGCGCCTGGCGCTGGACGACGCGCAGCTGCCGGCCGGCGCCATCGGCTACGTCAGCGCCCACGGCACCGCCACCGATCGCGGCGACGTCGCCGAAAGCCACGCCACCGCCGAGGTACTGGGCACGCGCGTACCGGTCGGTGCGATGAAAAGCTACGTGGGTCATACCCTGGGCGCCTGCGGGGCGCTGGAATCGTGGTGGGCGATCGCGATGATGCGCGATGGCTGGTTCGCGCCCACGCTCAACCTCGATGAACGCGCATCCGACTGCGCCGAGCTGGACTATCTCACCGGCACCGGCCGCAGCATCGCCACCGACGTGGTGATGAACAACAACTTCGCCTTCGGCGGCATCAACACCTCGCTGATCTTCAAGGCGGTTGCTTGATGCGGTGGCGCGACGCCAATGGCCTGCCACGCGTGGCGGTCACCGGCATGGGTGCGGTGAGCTGCGTGGGTGCCGGCACTTCCGCCCTGCTCGATGCGCTGCGCACGCGCCGCCACGGCCTGCGTCGCATGGAAACCTTCACCGCGCTCGGCATGCGCGGCAGCGTGGGCGGCCCGGTGGACGAGGCGGCACTACCACCGGAGCCGCCGCGCAAGCTGCGCCGCTTCCTTCCATCCCCGGCGCTGTATGCCTGGCACGCGGCGAACGAAGCGCTGGCGCAGGCCCGCCTGCCAGTCGCGCGCCTCGCCGAGGCCGATTGCGGCCTGGTGCTGGGCGGCGGTGCGGCGCTCAGCGAACATGAGGAGGCGCTGCAGAACCATCGCGTCCATGGCATCGCGAAACTGTCGCCCTTCCTCGTGCCCCGCGGTATGAGCAGCGCGTTGTCGGCCGGCCTCGCCCAGGCCTTCGGCGTCGGCGGCAGCAGTTACACGATCAGCTCGGCCTGCACCAGTTCGGCCCATGCGATTGGCCATGCGATGGAGTTGATCCAGCTCGGGCGCCAGAGCGTGGTGATCGCCGGCGGCGCCGAGGAACTGCACCCCAGCACCGCGATGTGGTTCGATGCGATGGGCGCGCTGTCGCCACAGGCCGAGCCGATGCGCGCCCTGCGCCCGTTCCATCGCGGGCGCGACGGCTTCGCGCTCGCAGCAGGGGCCGGCCTGCTGGTGCTGGAATCGCTGGAGCATGCGCACGCACGCGGCGCACGCGTGCTCGCGGAACTGGCCGGCTACGGCAGCAGCACCGATGCAGCCAACATGGTCGTCACCGGCGCCGACGGCATCGCCCGCGCGCTGCGCCAGGCGCTGGAGCGGGCCGGCACACTGCCCGACTACATCAATGCGCACGCCTGCGGCACGCAGGGCGACCTTGCCGAATGGCAGGCCATTGCCGGCGTGTTCGCCGAACGCGGTGCGGCGGTGCCGCCGCTCTCCTCGATCAAGGGTCTGCTCGGCCACGCGCCCAGCGCCGCGGGTGCGCTGGACGCCATCGCCTGCCTGCTGATGCTGGAGCACGACTTCCTCGCCGCCGGCGCGCCACTGGACGATCCTGATCCTGTCTTCGCCGACGCGCCGCTGCTCGCCGCGAACCGCGTGCAGCGCATCAATGCTGCGCTCAGCAACAACTTCGGCTTCGGCGGCAGTTGCGCGACGCTATTGTTCCGCCGCCACGCGGAGGTCGCCGCATGATCGCTTTTCGAGTCGAAGACTGGCGTGCCTGGGCGCCGGGGCTGGAAAGCACGGCGGACTGGCAGGACTGGGCGCGTGCGCCGCACGCCATGCCCGACGATGCACAGGCGCAGCCGGCCTGCGGCTTCCTGCCCGCCCTGCAGCGACGCCGGCTGGGCCGGCTGGCGCGGATGACGCTGGAGACCGCGTGGCCGCTCTGTGGCGAGGGCGAACAGTTGCCCTTCGTGTTCGGCTCGCGCCACGGCGAAACACCACAGACGCTGACCCTGCTCTCCGACATCGTCGACGGGCAGCCGCTCTCACCCACCCAGTTCGGCCTCTCGGTACACAACGCGATCGCGGGCCAGTGGTCGATCCTGCGCGGCCAGCGCGGCGAGTCCGCGGCGATCGCCGGCGAGGCCGACACCTTCGAACACGCGCTGCTGGAAGGTGTGCTGCAGCTGGCCGCCGGCGCGCCGTCGGCACTGGTGGTGGTGGCCGAGGAGCTGCCGCCGCCTGCCTACGCGCAGTGGATTGCGGATGTGCCGTTCTCCTATGCTGTGGCACTGCGACTGGGGAAAACCGACGCGACAACATCCGCAGGCAGCGACTGGCGGCTGGAACAGGCACGCGGCGACGGCGCGACACCCTGCGCCTGGCCGCATGCGCTGGATTTCGTGCGCGCTCTGCTTGCTGGCGAAAACACGTTTCAACACACCTGGAAGACACGCCGATGGAACTGGCAACGTATCCGCTGAACCAACGCCGCGACGCCTGGGCCTGGCGTCTGGTCGCCACCGGGGCCAGCTTCGTGCTGTTCGGCCTCGGCGGTCTGCTGCTGCGCGTGCTGATCCTGCCGCTGCTGGCCTGCCTGCCCGGCGACGTCATCACGCGGCGGCGGCGTGCACGGGCTGCGATCAGCCGTGCCTTCCACCTGCATGTGCAGTTCATGTACCGCACCCGCGTGCTGGATTTCGAGATCGAGGGCGCCGAACGGCTGGGCCGCCCCGGCCAATTGGTGGTGGCGAACCATCCCTCGCTGATCGACGTGGTGTTCCTGGTCTCGCAGATCCGCGACGCGAACTGCGTGGTGAAGCAGAGCCTGTTCGGCAACCCCTGCACGCGCGGCCCGGTGCGTACCGCGCAGTACATCGGCAACGACGGCAGCATGGACATGCTCGAGCGCGCCGCCGACGTACTGCGCGAGGGACAGTGCCTGATCGTGTTTCCCGAAGGCACACGCACCGTGCCGGGGCGGCCACCACGGTTCCACCGCGGCGCGGCGGCCATCGCACTGCGCGGCGCACGCACGGTGACGCCGGTATTCATCACGGTTGACCCGCCCACGCTGACCAAGGGCACGCCCTGGTACCACATCCCGGTTTGCCGCTTCCGCGCGCGCCTGCGCGTGGGCGCCGACATCGACCCTGCCCTGTTCGGCACCGACGCCCCCGCACCCATCGCCTCACGCCAGCTCAACGACCATCTGCACCACCTCTTCCTCAGGGAGCTCGCCGCCTCGTGAATGCACCTGCCCACAGCGCACTGGAGCTGGAGATCGCCCAGCTCGTCATCGACACATTGAATCTGGAAGACCTCGCCGCCGCGGACATCCCGCCGTCGCAGCCGTTGTTCGGCGACGGGCTGGGGCTGGATTCGGTGGACGCACTGGAACTGGCGCTGGCGCTGCAGAAGCACTACGACATCCGCATCGCCTCGGACGACAAGGACGCCCGCCACCACTTCGCCAGCGTGGCCAGCCTTGCCGCCTTCGTCGCCAGCCAGCGGGCCGTATGCGCAGACTGATCAAGATCCTGCTGCCGCTGATCGGCGTGCTGTATCCGTTTCTTGTCTACTTCGGCATGGAAACGATACCGCCTCACGTGTTCGCGCTGGTGCTGGCGGCGGCGTGGCTGCTGCGCGCACCGTTCCTGCTGCGCGAGCCCGGCGGCCGCTGGATGCTGATCGTGGCGCTGGCCTATTGCGCCCTGCTGGGCGTCAGCGGCGAATCCTCGCTGCTGCGCTGGTATCCCACGCTCATCAGCCTGTTCCTGCTGCTCACCTTCGGCTTGAGCCTGGTCTATGGGCCGCCGGTGGTGGAGCGCATCGCCCGCGTGCGCGAACCGGAGCTGCCTGACGCGGCGATTCCCTACACGCGCAAGGTCACCTGGGTGTGGGTGGGTTTCTTCGTGTTCAACGCCGCGGTGTCGGCCGCGCTCACGTTGTGGGCACCGCTGAAGTGGTGGACGCTGTACAACGGTCTGCTGGTGTACTTCATCATGGGTCCATTGTTCGTGGGCGAATGGTTGTTGCGCAAACGGCTGCGGGTGAACGCGTGAACACACGCACCGCCCCGATGATCCTCGACGAGCGTCGCGACGACGACGGATGCACGCTCCAGCTCGTGGTACCCGTGGATCTCGATTACTTCCCCGGCCACTTCCCGCAGGCGCCGGTGCTGCCCGGTGCAGCGCAAGTCGCTTGGGCGCTGCAGCTGGCCGCGTCGCATCTGGGCACCTCGCCGCAATGCCGCGAGATGGAAGCGCTGAAGTTCCAGCGCCTGCTGCGGCCGGGCGACCGGGCGACGCTCACGCTGCGCCACGACCGCGTACGCGGCAAGCTGCACTTCGCCTACCGCGAGGGCGAAGTGACATACTCCTCCGGCCGCCTCGTGCTGGAACCGCGCGTATGAGCGAGGCGCAACTGGCCACGCGGCGACACTGGTCCGCCCAGCGCGAGCGCGGCAACCTGCTGCTGATGCGCTTCACCGCCTTCGTGGCCCGCAACTGCGGCCGGCGCCTGCTGTCGCCGCTGCTGCACCTGATCGTGCTGTACTTCTTCCTCACCGGACGCCGCGCACGGCACAGCATCCGCGAGTACCTGGAGCGACTCGCCGCGTGGAGCGGCCGCTCCGATCTGCAACCCACCCCGCGCCGCGTGTTCGCACAGTTCATGGCCTTCGCCGACTGCCTGCTGGACCGCCTCGACGTGTGGCGCGGCGCGCTGCGGCTGGAGCAGGTGCGCCTGCTCGATTCCGACGGACTGCGCGCGCAGCTGCTGGCGACCCGCCACGGCGGCCGCGGCCAGTTGCTGGTCGGCACGCACCTGGGCAACCTCGACGTTTGCCGCGCACTGGCCGAACTCGGCGAACAGGTGCCGCTGAACGTGCTGGTGCACACGCACCATGTGGCGCACCTCAATCGCCTGCTCGGCGAGGCGGGCGAGCAGCGCATGCGGCTGATCCAGGTGAGCGAGCTGGACGCTGCGCTGATGCTCGACCTGTCGCAGCGCCTCGAACGCGGCGAGTGGCTGGCGATGGCCGGCGACCGCGTGCCGCTGCACGACGGCCGCCGCGTCACGGTGGACTTCCTCGGCCGATCCGCTGCGTTCGCACAGGGACCGTGGCTGCTGGCCGGCCTGCTCGGCTGCCCGGTGAACCTGATGTGCTGCCTGAAGATCGACGGCCGCTACGAGATCCGGCTGGAGCGCTTCCTCGACACACCGGCCTGGCAGCGCGGCCAGCGCGACGCCACCATCGCCGGCTGGGCACAGCGCTACGCCGACCGCCTCGCACAGTGGTGCCTGCTGGCGCCGCAGCAGTGGTTCAATTTTTATCCGTACTGGGAAAGTACCGATGCGTAGCCGCGGCGCGCTGCATGTGGACACCGAGATCACCGTGCCGTTCTTCGACGTCGACTCGATGGACGTGGTGTGGCACGGCCACTACGTGAAATACCTGGAAGTCGCCCGCTGCGCCCTGCTCGACCGCATCGGCCACAACTACGCGCAGATGAAGGCATCCGGCTATGTGTGGCCGGTGATCGACCTGCAGCTGCGCTACGCCCGCGCCGCGCGCTTCGGTCAGCGCCTCGTGCTGCGCGCCGACCTGGTCGAATGGCAGAACCGCCTGAAGATCCATTACCTACTCAGCGACGCCGCCAGCGGCGAGTGCCTCACCCGCGCCAGCACCGTGCAGGTGGCGGTGCGGCTTGCCGACGGCGCGATGCAGTTGGTCTCGCCGTCCGTCTTCGTCGACGCAGTCGAGCAGTGTATTTCGGGTGTTCCATGATCGCAGGGATCAAACGGACGGCCATCGTGGGCTGCACTGTTCCAATTCCATCGATCATCCGTGATCGCGAAGATCAATGAAGCTTATGACCTACGCCAGTCCTACCTACGTCGAAGAGACCCGCCTGGGTTTCCGCTTTCTCGCCACCCATACCTGGCAGCACCACGTGCTGCGCGTGGCGATCAACGACCTGAAACGCCTGCTCGGCGAGCCGCTGCCGCGCGGCGGCGTGCTGCTCGACGCCGGCTGCGGCCAAGGCAAGTCGTTCCGGCTGCTGCAGGCGGCCTTCGCGCCGGACCGGATGATCGGACTGGATGCCGATCCGCACAGCCTCACGCTGTCGCGCGCCGAGGCGGAGCGCGAAGACATAGCCGCGGAGCTGATCGCCTCCGACTGCGCGCGCATCGACCTGCCGGACGCCAGTGTGGACGTGCTCTTCTGCCACCAGACCTTCCACCACCTGGTCGAGCAGGAATGCGCCCTAGGCGAATTCTGGCGCGTGCTGAAACCCGGCGGCTGGTTGTTATTCGCCGAGTCCACCAAGGCCTACATCGACAGCTGGGTGATCCGCTGGTTCTTCCGCCACCCGATGCACGTGCAGAAGAGCGCGGACGGCTACCTTGCGATGCTGCGCGCGCAGGGCTTCGTGTTCGACGACGCAAACGTCTCCCTGCCCTACCTGTGGTGGAGCCGCGCCAAGGACTTCGGCCTGCTCGAACGCTGGGGCCTGCGCGCCCCGCCACCGCCGGGCCAGCGCGAGGAAACCCTGGTGAACGTGGCTGCCCGCAAGCCGGCGCAGGCATGAACGCGAGCTTCCTGAACGCGCTGGGCGTGGTCTGCTCCCTGGGCACGGGCAAGCCTGCGGTGGCCGAGGCGCTGTTCGCCGGCGCGGAGCACGGCCTGCACAGGGAGGACGGCTGGATTCCCGGCCATGTGCCGCCGCTGGGTGCGGTGCGCGCACCGTTGCCCGCCATCCCCGAACCGCTGACGGCCACGCGCGACAATCGCTGCAATCGCCTGCTGCTGGCCGCGGCCCGGGAAATCGAAACGGAGATCCGCGCGGCTGTCGCGGCCCACGGCAGCGCGCGCGTCGGCGTGGTGCTGGGCACCAGCACCGGCGGCATCGAGGAAGCCACGCACGGCCTGGCCGCGTGTCGGCAGCACGGCACGTGGCCAGCGGACTACCGCTACGCGCACCAGGAGCTGGCCGGCCCCGCCGAGTTCCTCGCCGAATGGCTGGATCTGGCCGGCCCCTGCTATGCGATCTCCACCGCCTGCACCGCCGGGGCACGTGCCCTCATCAGTGCGCAGCGGCTGCTGCGGGCCGATCTCTGCGATGCGGTGATCTGCGGCGGCGTGGACACCCTGGCGCGGCTGCCCTTGAACGGCTTCCATGCGCTGGGCGCGATGGATTCCGCGCGCTGCAATCCGTTCTCGCGCGAGCGTCGCGGCATCCATATCGGCGAGGGCGCGGCGCTGTTCCTGATGACGCGCGAACATGGCCCCGTGCAGTTGCTCGGTGCGGGGGCGAGCTCGGATGCGTACCACATGTCCTCACCCGACCCCGATGGCCTGGGCGCCCGACAGGCGATGGGCGCTGCATTGGCGCAGGCCGGGCTGGAACCGGCGCACATCGATTACCTCAACCTGCACGGCACCGCTACCATGCATAACGACGCGATGGAGGCGCAGGCGGTAGCTGCACTGTTTCCGCACGGCGTGCCCTGCTCGTCGACCAAGCCGCTCACCGGCCACACGCTGGCCGCCGCCGGTGCGCTGGAAGCCGCGTTCTGCTGGCTCAGCCTGCGCGACGGCCGGTTGCCGCCGCAGTTGTGGGACGGCATGTCCGATCCCGCGCTGCCCGCGCTGCGCTTCGTCGAGACCGGAGCGCGACTGCCGGACGACAAGCCTCGCCGCCTGATGAGCAGCTCCTTCGCCTTCGGCGGCAATAATGCCTGCCTGATCCTGGGAGACGCCGCATGACAGCGTGGCCCATCGCCGAACTGCTGCCGCACGCGGGCGAGATGATCCTGCTCGACGCGGTGCTGGAGCATGGCCCCGAGCACGCGCTGTGCATCCGCCGGGTGCCCACGGGCGGCCTGTTCCACGACGCCGACGGCAAGCTGCCGGCGTGGATGGGCGTGGAGCTGATGGCGCAGGCCATCGCCGCCTGGGCCGGCTGCCAGGCCAAGGCAGCGGGCGAACCGGTGCGCCTGGGCTTCCTGCTCGGGACCCGCCACTACACCTGCAACGTCGTCGCGTTCGAGCCGGACAGCGAGCTGCGCATCGAGGCGCGCCGCGACTTCCATGACGACGGCGGCATGGGCGTGTTCGCCTGCCGCATCGAAGCGCCCGGCGTGCTGGCCGAGGCACGGCTCACCGTGTTCAGCCCGCCCGACGCCAGCGCCCTGTTCCAGGACGGCACATTTCAAGACGGCAAGTCCCCATCCCCTGCATCGGAACCAAGCCATGGCTGACAGCATCCTGGTCACCGGCTCCAGCCGCGGCATCGGCCGTGCGATCGCGCTGCGGCTGGCGCAGGCCGGCCACGACCTCGTCCTGCATTGCCGCGCAAAGCGCGACGAGGCAGAAGCGGTGCGCGCGGAAATCGAACGCATGGGGCGCTCCGCGCGCGTGCTGCAGTTCGACATCGCTGATCGCGCGGGCTGCCGTGCCGCCCTGGAAGCGGACGCGGAACGGCACGGGGCGCCCTACGGCGTGGTGTGCAACGCCGGACTCACCCGCGACGGCGCGTTCCCCGCGCTCACCGACGAAGACTGGGACCGCGTGCTGCGCACCAACCTCGACGGCTTCTACAACGTATTGCACCCGCTGGTGATGCCGATGATCCGCCGCCGCGCGCCGGGCCGCATCGTCTGTATCACCTCGGTGTCTGGCCTGATCGGCAACCGTGGCCAGGTCAACTACAGCGCGTCCAAGGCCGGCGTGATCGGCGCAGCCAAGGCGCTGGCCGTGGAACTGGCCAAGCGGAAGATCACCGTGAATTGCGTGGCGCCGGGCCTGATCGACACCGACATGCTCGACGCCGACGTGCCGGTGGAGGAAATCCTCAAGGCCATCCCAGCGCAACGCGCCGGCACGCCGGAGGAGGTCGCCGCCGCGGTGGCCTTCCTGGTGAGTCCGGAAGCCGGCTACATCACCCGTCAGGTACTCGCCGTCAATGGCGGCCTGTGCTGACGCGGCGGCCCATGGCTGCATGCCGGGCCCGTGCATTGTTCAAAGCCCCGGCATGGCCGTTGTCCACCCGGATTGATCCAGCGAGTCCATCCAGCCCGTCCATCCCAAGGAGACAGAAACGCATGAAAGCACTCACCCTCGGTCTTGCCGCATTGCTCCTGGCCGCTCCGGCTGCCGCCATGGCCAGCGACAAGGTGGTCCACCTGTCGTTCGAAAGCGGCGTCGCGGCAGCCCAGAAGGCCGGCCTGATCGACGACAGCGTGAAGTTCTACCTGGCCGGCACCGGCCCGCATGGCACCGTGGTCAACGACAATGTCACGATCAACCGCAAGACCAATGCCTTCGGCAAGAGCGACGAGGAAACCTGCAACCACGTGCTCGCCACCGACCTCATCTACCTGCACAACCTGGCCAAGCAGGCGGGCGCCAATGCCGTGACGGACATCGTCAGCAACTACAACGACACCGAATACCGCGACGGCCAGAACTATGAATGCCACCGGGGCTTCCTGATGTCCGGCGTCGCGCTGAAAGCCAAGCTCGTCAAGCTGCCCTGAGCGTCGCGCTGCCCAAAACCCGATGAACGGAAACGCCGGCCATGCGCCGGCGTTTCCGTTTCGCGCCCCGGCTGTCTTCGCCACCAAGCCTGCAGCGTCGCCGCCACGTTATCATTCACATCCCGATCCCCCTGGAATGCCGTCCATGCGCCCCTTCCCGCTCGGTGAAGAAATCGATCTGCTGCGCGACACCGTGCACGCCTTCGCGGAGAAGGAAATCGCGCCGCGCGCCACGCAGATCGACCACGACAACCTGTTCCCCGCCGACCTGTGGCGCAAGTTCGGCGAGCTGGGCCTGCTCGGCGTGACCATCCCGACCGAGTACGGCGGCACCGGCATGGGCTACCTCGCGCACATGGTGGCGATGGAGGAGATCTCTCGCGCGTCGGGCTCGGTGGGTTTGTCCTACGGCGCGCACTCGAACCTGTGCGTCAACAACATCTTCCACAACGGCAACGAGGCGCAGCGCAGGAAGTACATCCCCAAGCTGTGCTCGGGCGAGTACGTGGGCGCGCTGGCAATGAGCGAACCGGGCGCCGGCTCCGACGTGGTGGGCTCGATGAGCTGCAAGGCCGAACTGAAGGACGGCGTGTGGGTCGCCAACGGTTCGAAGATGTGGATCACCAACGGCCCCGACGCCGACGTGTTGCTGGTCTACATGCGCACCGCGCCGCGTGCGGCCGGCAGCCGTTGCATGACCGCCTTCATCGTCGAGAAGGGCATGAAGGGTTTCAGCACCGCGCAAAAGCTGGACAAGCTCGGCATGCGCGGCTCCAACACCTGCGAACTCGTGTTCGAGGATTGCGCGATCCCCGTAGAGAACATCGTGGGCGAGGTGAACGAAGGCGTGCGCGTGCTGATGAGCGGCCTAGACACCGAACGCCTGGTGCTCTCCGGCGGCCCGATCGGCCTGATGCAGGCGGCGCTGGACCTCACCCTGCCCTACGTGCGGGAACGCAAGCAGTTCAATGCGCCGATCGGCACCTTCGGCATGATGCAGGCCAAGGTGGCCGACATGTACACCGCGCTGCAGTCCTCGCGCGGCTTCGCCTACATGGTGGCGCAGCAGTTCGACACCGGCGTGAAGTCGCGCGTCGACCCTGCTGCCTGCCTGCTCAATGCCTCGACCAATGCGGTGAAAGTGGCGCTGGAGGCGATCCAGTCGCTGGGCGGCAACGGCTACATCAACGAGTTCCCCGCCGGGCGCCTGCTGCGCGATGCCAAGCTGTACGAGATCGGCGCCGGCACCAACGAGATCCGCCGCATGCTGATCGGCCGCGAGCTGTTCCACGGCAAGGCCTGACGACGCGCGCGGCCCATTCGGTCGCTTCCGGCTCACGGTCGCCTGCGCCGGGAGCGCCCCGAAGAAACTCGCTCAGGTGTGCCGCTTCACCCATGCCACGTAGCGATCCATGAACGTTTGCAGGAATTTCTGCGTGCCCTCGTTCGCGACATGGCCTTCGGCGTCGATCAGGCCGTCGTCCTTGAATTGCACGTACACCTCCGGCTGCGCCAGCATCGCCACGTCGAGATAGGCGAGCACGTTGCGCAGGTGCTGCTGCGCCAGCGCACTTCCGGTGGAGCCGATCGAGGCACCGATCACCGCCCCCGGCTTGCCGGCGAAGGAGTTCGTACCCCAGGGGCGCGAGGCGATATCGAGTGCGTTCTTCAGCACGCCGGGGATGCCGCGGTTGTATTCAGGCGTGACGAACAACAGGGCGTCGGCACCTTCGATCTCCTGCTTCAGGCGCCTGGCCTCGGCCGGGTAGTCGGCATCGAAATCCTGGTTGTACAACGGCAGGTTGTCGATGCGGATGTGCTCGAAGACGAATTCCTTCGGCGCCAACCGCCCCACCGCCTTCGCCAGCCGCAGGTTGATCGACGCCCTGCGCAGGCTTCCCACCAGCACCGCCACCTTGATCGTGCTCATGCTCGACTACTCCATCGGGAAAGTACGTTGGTGCGCGGCGCATCGGGGCCATGGCGCATGGCGCGATCAAGTCTGCACGATGCGCGGATCAATGCACGCGCGACCTCCGCAGGGCCGGTTACTTCGCCTGCAAGGTCTCCATGACCTGCTTCGCGTCGGCATGCGCGGCATCCAGCGTGCCCGCCTTGAGGCCATGCTCGGCCTGGCCCAGCGCCGCATTCAGACGGTCCACGGCCGCGACGTCGCCCTTGGCATCCGGGATGGCTCCGTTGCCCATGCCTTTGCAGGGATCTTCCGCCTTGGCATCGAACCCCTTGCCCGACGTGCCAACCAGGCAATTCACCACGTGATGCAGATGCGCATGCGCCGTCGCCAGATCCGCCGCCCCCATCGCCATACCGGCATGGGCGGTGGCCGTCGCAACCTGTTTCGACTCCGCACCGTTCGCATCGGCCGCCTGCACAGCGATCGGCAGGGCCAGCGCCAGCAGCAGGACTGGCAACGCATGCTTGAAACATTTCGTCATGGCACGACTCCTGAACGTGGCGGCAGGCGGCCGCAGTCTGACCACTATGGCGCGGCCATTGTGAGGAAAGCGGAAAAAGCCAGGCGCCGATAGGCACCCTGCCTGCGTTACGATGCGCGACCATCCACCCTGGATTGCCCGTCGTGCCGCATTACACCGGCCCCTTGCTGACCCGCGCCGCTGCCGACCTGCTGCTTGCCGCACGGGATGCCGGCGAGGTCGAGTGGCACGGCTCGCTGGACCTGGGGCGCAGCACCGGCGTCGCATCGCTGCAGGCGGACCGTTGGCAATGGCGCGGCGAAAGCTACCCTTGGCCTTCCGCGCTGAAGGATCGCACCATCCATTACTGGGACGGCGAAGCATTCGATGCGGCAGCGCGTTTCTCCGGCTCGCTCATCAAGCTGGTGCCCACCGAGTGGAACGTACCCACCTTCGAGATCGACGGCATCAAGATGCTGCCCACCTCGAAGGAATCGCCGCTGGAAGACGCCCGCCGCAAGGTGGCGCTGGTCGAGCCGCACGGCAAGATCGTGCTGGATACCTGTGGCGGCATGGGTTATTTCGCCGCCTGCTGCTTGGCGGCAGGTGCGTCGCGCATCCACTCGTTCGAGAAGAACCCCGACGTGCTGTGGCTGCGCACGCTGAACCCCTGGTCGCCCGACCCGGATGCGCCTGCAGCCGGCGGCCGCCTGCAGCTTGTCCACGCCGACGTGTCGCAGGCCATCGCAGGTCTCGCCGATGCCTCGGTGGATGCCTTGTTGCACGACCCGCCGCGTTTCGGCATCGCAGGCGAGCTGTACTCGCTTGCGTTCTACCGGCAACTCGCCCGCGTGCTGCGCAAGGGCGGCCGCCTGTTCCACTACACCGGCAGCCCGAACAAACTCACCAGCGGCCGCGACGTGCCGCGCGAAGTGGCGCAGCGGCTGCAGGAGGCCGGTTTCCAGGCCCAACTGATGCTGGATGGCGTGCTGGCGACACGGCGCTGAGACCAGCCTCAACGAACTGTGCCATCGCGCCCATGGGCGGCTCGTCGGCTCTCATCTCGTCAACCAGGCAGCCTGCCGAGGTTTCCATCATCGCCGTTTCGGGGGTACGCTCGATTTCCCCAAGTGAACCGGAGTCCCGTCATGGCCTTGTGGAAAGAGCCCGTGAAGTCCCCCTCCAACGCGGCACCCGAAGCCACGGACCAGGCGCGTCTCGACATCCCGGAAACCAGGCCTGAAGCGGCACCGCCGGTGCAACTGGCACCGCGTTCAACCCCCATGGCCGCGGCTGCGCCAGGCAAGCCCAAGGCCGAATCGTTGATCGCGCCCGACATCACCATCGAGGGAAAGATCGAAGGCGCGGGTCACGTGCGCATCGCCGGCAGCTTCAAGGGCGACGTCAACGTGCGCGGGGATCTCACCATCGAAACCGGTGCCAAGGTGACCGGCAGCGTGCGTGCCGAGAAGGTCACCATCGCAGGCGAACTGGTGGGCAATATTGAATCCGCCATGCACGTGGACCTGCTGCAGAGCGGCGCGCTCAGCGGCGACCTGAAGGCCGGATCGCTCAGCGTGGCGGCCGGCTCGCGCATGCGTGGCCAGGTCGAGTTCGGCTGGGACGACAACGGCACACGTACGGACGGCGGCCGCGGCGGCGCGACTTCGTGACCGCCGCACCCTCGGGCACGCCCGGGGCAACACGCATCTGCCCTCACTGCCGGGAGACCATCCTCGAAAGCGCGAGCGTGTGCCCCGCCTGCCGCCACAAGCTGCGTTTCAGCGAGCCGGGCACAGCAGCGTCTGCGCCAGTGTCCGTGCCGCTGCGCGTGGAAGGCAGCTTCCGCAACCCCGACAGCGGCGCGTGGGAGTATGCGATGGTGCTGACCATTCGCAACGAGCGCGGCGAAGAGATCGCGCGCAAGTTGGTGGGCGTCGGCGCGATGCAGCCGGACGAAGAACGCACCTTTGCCCTGAGCGTCGAGATGCAGGCCGCCAGTACTGGCAACAAGCGCTCGCGGCCGTACTGACGACGGCGGGACGATCGATTCGAACGAACCCACGCGATCGTGACGCGACAGATCCGACTTCACGACGGAACCGGCCGGGCGAGCACACCGGATCGCTTGCTCCGGCGCGGCCGCATGGCGGAACGAAGCCGATGTCGGCTGCACGCTCTCCTCAGAGATGCGCGTCGGGTTCCACACGTTGCAGGAATTCGTAGCGCGATGCGTTCCGATCGACGAAGCCGTGCGTATCCGCGCCTATCGCCTGGCGCAGCAGGCCCCCATCCTTTTCGGCCACCGCAGGCCAATGCGGCAATCCTGCGCCGTTGGGGTTGCCGGTCTTGATGAAGTTGGCCCAGTAGCCTTCCATCGTGGCCGAGACGCGGCGGTCGGTCGGCGTCCACGCGTAGACGGCATTGCCGTCCAGGTTGCCCAGTGCGTATTCGATCTCGCCGCTGTGCACCGCGCCGGTGCCCGCACCGGCGCTGCCGTCCCGTTTCGCCGGTCGTGGCTGCTCAAAGTAGTAGTAATAGACCGGCGCGTTGCCGGTACGGTACTGCGCATCCATCCAGCGCCAGGTGGAGAACGCGATGAACTGGTCCGCCGAAAGCGCCGTGCCGGAGGCTTTCACCTGGGCCTCGTTGTTGCCTGGGTAAAGCCTGAGCGCTTCGTCCACATGCGCCTCGCCCAGCAGCTTTTGCACCGCGTCGCGGTAATTGCCCGGCGTGGGCGCCCTCTGGTCGAGCAAGCCCGCGTAATAGCCTTCCTGCGAGTTCGAACCGACCAGCAGCGGAATGTGCGCCTGCTCGCCGGCGGCATAGATAGCCTCGGGCGAACGCGGCAGCACGGCTCCATCGATGGTCATGTCGAAGCCGCCGCTGTCCGAGGTGCCGAGCGCCTTCATCAGCGTGTCCGCCGGCATCGCGCGCAATTCCGCCAGCGAACGGGCGCCGACCTTGCGCATGAAGTCCGTGCCTTTCTGCTCGGCTTCGGCGAAGGGCATCGGCTTGAGGTTGCCGAGCACCGCGCCGCTCTCGCCGATCGCGCGCTGCATCAGCTCTTTCGACAGCGGCGAGGCCATCAGCGCCGACACCGCCATCGAACCCGACGACTCGCCGCCGATGGTGATCTGTGCCGGGTCGCCGCCGAACGCGGCGATGTTGTCATGCACCCAATGCAATGCCGCCGTCATGTCCATCAGGCTGTAGTTGCCGGCGGCATGCTGCGGCGACTCGGCGGTCAGCGCAGGCAAGGCGAGCAGTCCGAACACGTCCAGCCGGTAGTTCACCGTGACGGTCACGATGCCGCGCTGCGCGAGGCTCGCGCCGTCGTAGCGCAGCTCCGAACCATCGCCCGCGAGCAGGCTACCGCCGTAGAAATACACCAGCACCGGCAGCTTGCCTTTCTCCCGCTGCGCGGGCGTCCATACATTGAGGTAGAGACAGTCCTCGCTCATGCCGTTGGAGCGAAACACCATGTCGCCGTAAAGCGGCCGCTGCATGCAGCGCGGCCCGAAGCGATCGGCAGCGCGCACGCCGCTCCAAGCAACCACCGCTTGCGGCGGCTTCCAGCGCAGCGCCCCCATCGGCGGCGCGGCATAGGGAATGCCCTTGAACTCGTCCAGCCCTTTCCCGGCATCGTGAAGGCCCGACAGGCTGCCGGAGTCGACATGCGCCATGGGCGCCGCATCGGCGGCCATGGCCCAAGGGGCGGGCGATGCGAGCACCAGCCCCAGCAGGACGCGGCACGAACACGGAAGAGCCTTGCGCATGGTGAGCTGCCTTGATCGGTGGGCAAAGTTCCATCTTAGATCGGCGGGCGAACGGGAAAACATCCCGCCGCCCGCACGTCGGCCGGGAACGAACCGCTCAGCCCAGCGCCTTCTTCAACAGCGTAGCGATGCGCTTCTCCACCTCGGCGTTCATGGCCTTGAGTGCGAAGGTGGTCGGCCACATGGCGCCGTCGTCGAGCTTGGCCTTGTCGTTGAAACCGAGGGTGGCGTATCTGTCCTTGAACTTCTGCGCGTCCTTGAAGAAACAGACAACCTTGTCGTCCAGGGCATACGCCGGCATGCCGTACCAGGTCTTCGGCACCAGCGTCGGGGCATGCGCCTTGACGAGGGCATGGACCCGCGAGGCCAGGGCGCGGTCGGCTTCCGCCATCTTGGCGATCGCCGCCAGCACCTCGCGTTCGCCGTCCTCCCGACTCCTGTCGGCGCGTGCCTGCGCTTTCTGTTCTTGGGCATAGGCCTTCATCGCGGCCTTCTCCTCGACGCTGAAGGCGGCCTTCTTGCCAGGCGCCGCGCCGGTCTTGGATGGCGCTTTCTGCGCAACTTTCTTTGCAGCGGGACTCATCGGAAACTCCTTGCAATGGTCGATATCGAGAGGCTCAGCACCGTTCCTGCACGCGCAGCAGGTTGCCGGCGGGGTCGCGGATGGCGCAGTCGCGTACGCCGTAGGGCTGCATGGTCGGCTCTTCGACGATCTCGGTACCGCTGGCCTGGATTTTCTCGAACGCCGCGTCGAGATCCTTGGTGGCCAGCAGCATGGTTGCGAAGGTGCCCTTGGCCATCATCTCGGCGATGGTGCGCTTCTCGTCGTCGGTGACGCCAGAGCTGGCGACCGGCGGATACAGCACGATGGCGGTGCCCGGCTGGCCGGCCGGACCGACCGTGATCCAACGCATGCCGTTGTAGCCGACGTCGTTGCGTACCTCGAAGCCGAGGGTGTCGCGATAGAACGCCAGCGAGGCATCCGGGTCGCTGTGCGGGAGGAAGCTGGCGTGGATGCTGATGTCCATGAATGTCCTGTCGGGTGTGGAAGGAGCCGTCATGCTAGGTCCGGCTCGGTGGCCGGCGCTTCTCGATTCCTGATCGGTCGCGTCCGATTCCTGATCGGTCGCGTCACCTGTCGCGCGATGCAGGACGGCAGCCCTGCCGTCGCGAGCGCCGCTTCGCGCCGGTACACGCCGGGCGACATCCCGACCAGTTCGTTGAAGCGGGTGCTGAAGGTGCCCAGCGAGGCGCAGCCCACGGTGAAGCAGACCTCGGTGACGCTGAGGTCGCCGCGCCGCAGCAAGGCCATCGCGCGCTCGATGCGCCGCGTCATCAGATAGCTGTAGGGCGATTCGCCGAAGGCGAGCTTGAACTGGCGGCTGAGATGCCCGGCCGACATGCCGATGGTGTTCGCCAGGGACTCGACGTCCAGCGGCTGGGCGTATTCGCGATCGATGCGGTCGCGCACGCGGCGCAATCGGGCAAGGTCACGCAGATGTTGGGACGGAGCAGGCTTGTCGCTCATCGCTGGAATCGTCCCACTTCGGTCGACGACCCTCAAGCGACAAGGAGCGCGCCACAGATGCGGGGTGGCGGACGCGCCTCACTTCAACGGCCAGCGTTCGAGGTGTCTGTGTTCCGAATGGCCCACGAGGCTGGCCACCAGATCGACCGCCTCGACACGGAAGCTCAGCGGTTCGACCGACCGGCGCTCGACCGGCAAACCGTCACGATAGCCCAGCGTGAGGAGCGCCTCGCTCATGCCGCGCGTCGCCACGAGCCCGACGTGCTGCTGCACTTCGGCCAAGGCCACGCGCAAGCCTTGCACGGCGCGCGTGCCGACCGCATCCGCCAGCGCGACGAAGGTGCGCCCATCCGCACCGAAACCGCCCGTCATCGCATCCAGCGTGAGCTCGAAGGCTGATTAGGTGAACTGTTCGGCGGCGACGCGCAAAACCTCACGGAGAGGTTGCCACCGTCGGCGCGGGGTACCGCAGAGCACGACGCTGGCATGCAGCAACCCACTGCGGCCGGGGCACGACATCGATCCGTCCGCAGATGCGCTGGCGCCAGGCGGCGACTCGTTGCAAGTCTTCCGCAGCGGGACAGATCGCGAAGAACACCGGCACCAGGTGAGGAAGGGCGTCGAAACCGTCGGAGTCCGGCCCCGGCGATGCGGAAAAGAGATCGTCCATGGGCTGCTTTCGCATTGGCACGCGCCGTGACGCAACACGGCCGGCGGCGACGCCATGGTGTCGTTCCGATACCATATGCAACCGCCCGGCGGTGCGCGCCCACTAACACGTCTCGAGGCTGCCGCCTGCCCTCTCCCGTCCCCGGAGCTTTATCGCCATGTCGTCCGCGCGCCTCGAAATCACCCGTCCCGACGACTGGCATTTGCACCTGCGCGACGGCGCCGCTCTCGGCTCGGTGGTGGCCGACACTGCGCGGCAGTTCGGGCGCGCCATCGTGATGCCCAACCTCAAGCCGCCGGTGACCACGGTGGCCCAAGCCGAGGACTACCGTCGCCGCATCATCGCATGCCTGCCGGCGGACACGCGCTTCCAGCCGCTGATGACGCTGTACCTCACCGAGGCCACCACGCCGGACGAAATCGCGCGCGCCAAGGCCAGCGGCATCGTGCATGCCGTGAAGTACTACCCGGCCGGCGCCACCACTAACTCGCAGGCCGGCGTGCGCGACCTGGCGAACGTGCAGGCCGCGCTCGAGGCCATGGAGCAGTACGGCCTGCCGCTGCTGATGCACGGCGAAGTCACCGACTCGAGCGTGGACATCTTCGACCGCGAGCAGGTGTTCATCGAACGCCACCTGATTCCGCTGCGCGAACGCTTTCCCGAGCTGCGCATGGTGCTGGAACACATCACCACGCGCGCCGCGGTGGAATTTGTGCGTGAAGCGCCCGCGCACGTGGGCGCCACCATCACCGCGCACCACCTGTTGCTCAACCGCAACGCGATCTTCGAAGGCGGCATCCGCCCGCACCATTACTGCCTGCCGGTGCTGAAGCGCGAAACGCATCGCACCGCTCTGGTGGAGGCCGCCACCAGCGGCGACACGCACTTCTTCCTCGGCACCGACAGCGCGCCGCACGCACAGGAAGCCAAGGAAGCGGCCTGCGGCTGCGCGGGCATCTACACCGCACACGCAGCCATCGAGCTGTATGCCGAAGCCTTCGAGCAGGGCGGCAAGCTGGACAGGCTCGAAGCCTTCGCCAGCTTCCATGGCCCGGACTTCTATGGCCTACCGCGCAACGCCGACACCATCGTGCTGGAGCGCAAGCCCTGGACGGTGCCCGACGCGATACCCTTCGGCGAAAGTCAGTGCGTGCCGTTCCGCGCGGGGCAGTCCGTGGCCTGGTCGATCGCCGCCTAGCGCACGCGCGACCTCAATCCGGAAAACGCACGACCGCATTCTCTGCCGGCCACTCGCCACGCCGCTGTTCGGCTTCGTCCTCGCGACGCGGTTTCCAGGCCGCTTTGCCAAGTTGGCCCAGATCGTCGTAACTGCCCAGCAGGTCGAACGCGTCCAGCGCGAAAGGCCGCCCTTCAGCGCCGATCGGGGACGGCCCGTCGGCCACGTGGAAATGCAGGTGCGGCCCAGTGGATGCACCGGTAAAACCGAGCCCGCCCAACACATCGCCACGATGCACGCGTTGGCCGGGACCGACCACGATGCTGCCGGGACGCAGGTGCTCGTAGAACGCGTACCGGCCATCACCGAGGCGGATCGTCACGAAATTGCCTGCGTCCTCAGCCAGCACATGCTTCGGATTGCCGGATACGCTGGAGGACTCGGCCATGCTGTCGCGCACAGCCACCACGGTGGCATCCGCGACAGCCAGCACGTCGACACCGTACCCCAGCCAGTTGCTCGGCACATCCCGGTCTCCCCGCGCCAGGTGTCCGGCAGCATCGACGCGCACCCAATCGATGGCAAAGCGCCCCGGAATGCGGGCCGTCCCGTCGACCACATTGAAGACACGGCGATGGCCAGTTGCCCATCCGGCGCCGTGGATCGCAACCCAAGGGCCGCCGCGCAACGGCGGCCCAAGCGCCGCTCCTGTGGGATACGACACCGTGGCGCGTGCACCACGCACGACAACCGTTGACGCATCCGGCTGCGCCGTGTACTCCACCACATGCTCGACCGCCCGCGGCGCTTGACCGTGTGTGGGCCATTCGATGTAGACCACGCCGCGCCGTCCCGGCGGAACGAGAAGATCTGGCGTCGTGGCAGCTGCGCCGATCAGCGCAAACCGCTGCCGCAGCGCGTCGCCGATCCAAGCCGCCAGCAGGTGTCCATCCTGCGCGTCCACCACCATGACACGGGACAGACGCAGTGGCGTCGCCGAGAAATTGGTCAGGTGCAGCTCCTGGAATACCTGCATGCCAGCACTCGTGCTCACCGCCTGCGGCACGTCTAGCACACGCAGCTCCAGGGATCCGGGAGCCTGCGGCCGCGCTTCCCTGGCAACGCATGTAATCACCAGGCAGCATGCGAATAGACAGCATGCGAACAAAGTGCGAGTCACAGTATTCATGCTTCACCCATGATCCGGAGCCGGGCACATTGAATCAAACCATTGGCCCGAACCCAGAGGACTGGGACAAGAGCGATGCATCACGGGATAAACGGCACCTTCATCGGGCCGAGCGGGAACGGGTCAGGTCAAGTTAGTGCCACCGCGCTGATCCGGACAGCACGATCCGATATCCCTGGCCACAATCATCCTCACGACCACGAGGCCACGCGATGGGCGGCTCGCTGCCCTCACCCCACGTTGTTCAAGGCCGGCCGAAAAATTGCGCACCGATCCGTCGTGATGCAGGCGGCAGGCATCATGCAATGGGCGCATGGCAAACCGACGGATACATGCTGCCATCACCGATGGCAGTTAATCAGGCCATCCCTTGCCGTCCGCGCAAATCTGATCATGAAAGCAAGCGCCGCGTCGCTGCGGCGCTTGCCGTGAAGCGCTCGCTCCGGCGTTGACCGGAGGCGAAACCGCCTACCTTCCCAGATCGCTCAGGAAGCTCTTGGTGTACTGCAGCGGCGTGCTGGTGGACACCGAGTTGCAGGTGGGCGAAGCGGTGCTCTGGCTGCACGGGGTGTCGCGATCGAGCGACCAGAAGTGGATGCCCGCCAGGCCATTGGAAACGGCATAGCTCGTCAACGTGCTGGCGTTGGCGATGGTGAAGTTCTCGCTGGACACGTCGTTGACGCCGATCATCGGAGTCAGCTCGATCCTGTTAGGCGAGATGCCATAGGTGTGTTCTAGGTTCACCGCGGCCTGGATCGCCGTCTGCGCCATGTCGCACGAACCATTCGACACCACGCAGACGCTGGAGCTGGCGGCGCCGTAATCCATCGTCATCAGGTTGATGGTGTAGTTGCTGAGCGTGGAGGCCTGCACGGCCCGTACCACCATGTCGCCCAGGCTGTTGACGCCACCGTAGCTCCCATCCGACGCGCCCAGCGTGGCCACCGTGAACGAGAAGCGCAGATTGGGATACAGCGACTGGCCGTACACCGCGGCAGCCACCAGATTGTTGATGTCGGCCTGAGACTGGCCGCCTTCGATGTCGAAGTCCACGCCCACCATCTGCGGCGACATGTAGCGTGACAGGAAAGCGGCGAAGTTCGCCGTGCTGCCGCAGGTGAAGGTGCCCGCCTGGCCACCGGTGGAAACCACATAGGGCAGGCCCGCGCTGGACAGCGCCGGGATATTGGCCGTGGCGAAGCTTGCGCCCGGCACGCCGCCCCAGTTCTCGCTGCCGCATTCGCCGGTGGCGAACGCCAGCGTGATCGCACTGAGATCGGATACGTAGTTCGAATAGAGGCTGCCCGTGCCGACCACCGGAATCGCCGAACCCGTCGCCGCGGCGGTCTGCATGGTGTCGGTGTTCCAGTTCATGTTGATCGTCACGTCCTTGTACGGACTGAACAGCAGTTTGGCACCGGTGCCCGGCGGATTCGCCGGACCGCTACCGCCGCCACTGGAGCCACCGCCGCTGCTGCCCCCGCCACTCGTTCCGCCACCGGAGGAACCGCTGCCGCTGCACGCGCCTTGCGAGGTCCAGGGTTCGCCCGAACCGGTCGCGCCGCTGTTCGTGGCCGGGTCGTTGCCCTGCGTCCACCAGTTGGCGACGTAATTGATGCTGTTCTCGCTAGCAACGGCGCCGCCGTTATAAGCCGTGGTCGCGCTCCACGCCGCCGCGCAGGCATTCCCCGAGCCGCTGCTGCCGCTGGAGCCAGTGGAGCCGCCACTGCCGCTGGAACCGCCACTTCCACTCGAACCGGAACCCGAACCACCGCACGCCCCTTGCGAAGTCCAGGGCTCGCCCGAACCGCTTGCGCCGCTGCTGGTGGCCGGATCGTTGCCTTGCGTCCACCAGTTGGCGACGTAGTTGGTGCCGTTCTCGCTGGCGACGGCCCCCCCGCTGTAGGCCGTGCCCGAATTCCACGCCGCCGCGCAGGCCGTTGCGGTTTGCGCGTGTACCACCTGCACCGGTGCCACCGTCATCAAGCTCATCGCCATCGCGCCACCTGCGGTGGTGCCGACTGCGTTGAGTGCCGTGTGTAGCCAAACAACCGACTTCTTCATATGCATGAAAGCGTCTCCCTGGTTGAGTTGCGTTATCTAGAGGCGGAAGGTCTTCTCCGTGGCGAACGGCTTGCGATCCTTGGCGGTGTTCCCCTGTTTGGACATCCGGCCCACCACGGCCTGCCAAGACCGAAACGGTGGCGCCTGGATGTCTTGTAATGACAACGTTGTCTAAATCAGGTGACGCAAACCGTGACGGCAATCGTGGAAACGCAACGCAGGCAATGAACATTGCCGCTTTCAAAAAAAGCCAGTTAATTATCGCAATGCAGCGCCAAAGATGACGCCGATATAGCTATTCGCGTGCGGCATCGATGGTGCGATGCAACTAGATCGATTTAGACGTATGGACGTCCATGCGGTCCATAAAAGGACTTTCGTGACACCGTTGTCTGAAAGCCCGCGAAAGCAACGACGCCCACGGGCAGCACTGCTTGCCATCGGCGGCGACCGAAGAAAGATCTCCGGACAAAAACCCTTGGGCAGGGCCAGGCACAGCCATTGCGCGCCATTCCGCATGCGGCAAAACTGGCGCACTCCCAGAGATGACCAGAACGACTCCATGGCTCCCTATATGTCGCAACTCGAGAAAGGCAGCCCCATCACCGGCCAGTCGTTGCTTGAAGACACAAGCCTGCCGGCTGCGGCCATCCTCGAATCGGCGCTGGCCAACAACATCGCGTGGATGCAGCGCTTCGCCGACGACCATGGCGCGCAACTCGCGCCGCACGGCAAGACCACGATGACGCCGGCGCTGTTCCGACGCCAGCTCGATGCCGGCGCCTGGGGTATCACGCTGGCCAACGCCGTGCAGTGCGCAGCGGCCTTTGAACATGGCATCACGCGCCTGCTGATGGCCAACCAGCTGGTTGGCTCGCCCAACATGGCAATCATCGCCAGCCTTGTCGAACGCGGCGCGGACTACTGCTGCCTGGTCGACAGCGCGGCGAATGTCGAAGCCTTGAACCGCTTTTTCGCGGAACGCGGCCTGACCCTGCAGGTGTTGGTCGAACTCGGCGTACCCGGCGGCCGTTGCGGGGTACGCGACGCATCCGCACTGGCGGCGCTGGTCGATGCCATCGCGGCCGCGCCGGCAATCACGCTCTGCGGCATCGAAGGCTACGAGGGACTGATCGGCGGCGAGCATGCCGTGGAACGCGTCCGCACCTACGCCGGTCAGCTCGTCGCCACCTTGCGCGGACTCATGGATGCGGGTGCGTTTGGCGGCCGCAAGCCGATCGTCACCGCGGCCGGTTCGCAGTGGTTCGACCTGATCGCCGAAGCGTTCGACCAGGCGGATCTGCGCGAGCACTGCACGAGCATCCTGCGGCCGGGCTGTTATGTCGTCCACGACCATCGCTCGTACCGCGACGCACTGGCCGAAGTGAAGGAACGCCATCCTGAACTCGAAGGCGGACTGCAGCCGGCCCTGGCCGTGTTCGCCCACGTGCAGTCGCTGCCCGAACCCGGCCTGGCGGTGATCGCCATGGGCAAGCGCGACATCTCCTGCGACCCCGATCTGCCGATCCCGCTGCAACGCCACCGCCCTGGCGAACCAGCGCGCCCGCTGCAGGATTGCGCGACCCGCAAGGTGATGGACCAGCACACCATGCTGGCGATCCCGGCCCAGTCCGACCTGCGTATCGGCGACGTCGTCTCGTTCGGCGCCTCGCATCCCTGTCTGACGTTCGACAAGTGGCGGCAGATCCTGCGTGTCGACGACGAACTGCGCGTGCTGGAAGCAATGCCGACGTTCTTCTGATATCCGGATGCGGGAACTCCAAAGTCCACGCCAGCTTGTTGTCGCCCGTCCCGACGCCCATCGCACCCGCGATGCGGCCGCGGAAACCACGTATCGCCATTGAGGCGATCGACCCGGCTTTTCAACGCCAACCCGGTCATGGACAAGCGAGGGACCTGGATCTGGCTCTCGCTTAACGTACTCCGCGTACCGGCAGGATGGCCCACGCACCCAGCGCCACGAAGACCGCCGCCGCGACGAACAGCGTCGCATAGCTCCCGCCGCTCAGGGACAAGATGCCCGGGGCAATTGCCGGCATCAGCGACTGCGGCAGGACACTGGCGATGTTGAAGATGCCCAGATTCCTGGCCGCATGGGTTTCGCGCTCCGGCAACACATCGTTCACCAGCGCGAGATCGGCGGCCAGATATACGCCCTGCGCGATGCCGGCCACGGCCATGCCCGCAAGGAACCAGGGATACGACGCGGCGAAGGCGATCACCAACAGAGCCAGCGCATAGGCGAGCGCCCCGCCGCACACGAAAACCTTGCGCCGCCCGAGGGCGTCGGACAGGCCGCCTCCCAGAATGCTGAAGACAGCAACCGTGCAGGACTGCACCAGGGTGGACAGGAAGATCCAGCGCGGCACATCGGCCGGCGCGCAACCCAGTTGACGGATCAGGTAGAACTCCTGGTAGGTCATCAACAGTGCGACCCCGGCGTAGAGCAGGAAGCGGCTGTTCCAGGTCCAGGCGAAATCGGGGAAGCGCAGCGGATTGATCCAGAAGCTGCCGAGGAATTCGCGCCATCCGTAGCGTGGCCGTTGCGCCTCGGCCAAGCGGTGGTCAGGCAATGCCCAAGCCAGGATGAGCGCGCCGGCCAGGGCGACCGCAGCCGGCACCAGGAAAGTCGCGAGCGTGGAATCGGCGAGCGCCTCGACCAGGAAGGTGCCGCCCGCCATGCCCAGCGGCAAGCTGATGTTCACGATGCCCGACACCGTGCCCCGCTGCGACGCCGGGATCTGGTCCGAAAGGATCGCCGCCAGCGCGGCCAGCTGCGCGTTGTAAGCGAGCTGCGCGACGCACCAGCCCAGCAGCAGCTGCGGGACCGACGCGGCCGTCGCGATGATCGCCAATCCCGCCATTCCCCCCAGCGCGCCGGCAACCAGCCACGGCCGGCGCATGCCGAAGCGCGAGGTCGTGCGATCCGACAGGCGGCCGAAAAACGGATTGCCGAACAGCGCCATCAAGGCGCCCACGCCCACCACCAGCGACAGGCTGCCGGTCGCGTGCGCTGGCGCGATCTCGCGCACGCGCATCGCCAGACCCACCAGGATGGGCGGAAGCAGGGCCATCCACAGCCCCATGTACGCCAGGCCATAGATCAGGATGAACGGCCAGCCGGCACGGCGTGCGTACGGCGCCGCAACCGCATGCGCGCGCGCTTGCGGGGGAAGCCAACGCATTGCGGCTTCAGCCTTGTCGTCGGTCACCTTCGTCGCCCCATGGATCCGCGTGCCAGGCGTAGTCGAACCCGACGCCGGCAACGAACGAATACTACGGTTTCCCGGGCGACGCGGTGGATCCGCGCAATTCCATCTGGTAGGGCACGCGCGCCTGCTGGCGAGCAGCGGGGTCGCGGATCGATTGCAATACGCTCTCGACAGCGAGGCAGCCAAGCTCGCGACACGGCTGGTGCACCGTCGTCAGGCTGGGCGAGATCAGCTGCGATACCGGCGTGCCGTCGAATCCGCAGACCGACAGGTCGGCGGGAATGGCCAGTCCGCGATCGTAGGCTTCGCGCATCACGCCGCAGGCCATGTCGTCGTTCGCCGCAAAGATCGCCGTGGGCGGACGCCGGCGGTCGAGCAGCCATTTGGCGCCGGCCACACCCGAAGCGAAGGCGAAATCCCCTTCCGCCACCAGCGACTCGTCGTACGCAATGCCGGCCTTGCGCAGCGCGTCGCGATAGCCGCTAAGCCGCCAGGTACGCGCACCGTGCCCCGGCAGCCCGGCGATATGCCCTATCCGCCGGTGCCCCAGCGAGATCAGGTGTTCGACGATCTCGGCGGCCGCCCTGCGCTCGTCGAAACCGACATCAATGCGCGACTGGCGCAATTTGGAGGAAATCGTCGAATAGGGAATGTCCAGCTCGTCGAGGCGCTGCAGCAGCTTGGCGTTGTTTGCATGCGGCGGCACCAGCACCAGCGCGTCCGGCCGGTGCTGCGCCACGAAGCCGTCGATCCGTGCGGCCAGATCGTCGCCCGCGTCGAAGGGATGCAGCACGGCGTTGTACGGCGTTCCCTTGCACGCCTGCAGCACGCCCACGATCAATTCCATGGTATAGCTGGAACCGGCCATCGGGTTGTCGTACAGCAGTGCGACCAGATGCGAACGATTCCCCGCAAGGCTGCGCGCGGACGCGTTGGGCACGTAGTTGAGCGCGCGGATCGAAGCCTCGATCCGCGTGCGCAGCGTGGCACGCACGCTCGGTTGGCCGTTGAGCACGCGGGATACCGTCTTGGTGGATACGCCGGCATGCGCAGCGACGTCTTCGATTCTCGCAGGCATGTGCAGATACCGCCCCTGTGTGGCTTGCAGCGCTCCATGCTACCCCAAGCCGACGGCCCGCAGTCATCCGGATTCCGCCCATTTCGTCCAAAAGTACCAGCGCTGGTATTTTCTATTGACAGCGCTGGTACTTTTGACTAGCTTGCGAAACGCGCTAGAGCCCGTGCGCCACGGAACGTAAGTGCAAGAGGGAAAGGGGAAGGTGTTCAGCCGGCGATCGCCGCGACGTGCCGCAGCAATTGCGCTGTCGCACGCATTCGCGAATGCGACCGCTCCCCGCTTGGCCGCAACGGCCGCCGTGGCATGCAGGCTTGATCCGGTTTGCCGACCAGCGGCCGAAGGCGAAGCGGCCTGAATTCCGGGCCGCAGGCGGAACACGCCGGGCAGCGAGGGGACGAACACGCGCCGGCCGGACATTCACTGAACATTGGGGAGATATCGAAGTGAAGAAGCAGTCCATGCATTCGCATGCAGGCAACGTCAACCAACTGCGCCTGCTGCCTTTCGCGATCGCGGCGACCTTGTTTGCGGCTGGCCCATCGCACGCGCAAGCCACACAGCCCGCGCCGCAGACCACCGACCAGACCGCGCCCACCGCCCCTGCCGCGGCGAAGGACGCCAAGACTGCGGACAAGAAGAAGGACGCCACCACGACGGCCAGCGAAAAGGAAGCGAAGCAACTCACCGGCATGACCGTCAACGGTTACTCGGGCAGCTTGAACCGCGCACAGGAAATTAAGCGTTATGCCGACACGGTGGTCGATGCGATCTCGGCGCAGGACGCCGGCTCCCTGCCCGACACCTCGGTCACCGAGGCGTTGCAGCGCGTACCGGGCGTGGCCGTGAGCGCCTTCGGCGTCGCGGCCGACCCGGATCACTTCTCCATCCAGGGTTCCGACATCAGCCTGCAAGGCCTGCCCTACACCAGCACGCTGTTCAACGGCCGCTCGGTGTTTTCCGCCGGCGGCGGCCAGGGGCTGAACTTCTCCACGGTGTCGCCGGAGCTGATCGGTTCGGTGGTGGTGAGCAAGAACCAGACGGCGGACATGCTCGAAGGCGGCATCGCCGGCTCGATCGATCTCAATACGCGCAAACCCTTCGACAGCAGCAAGGACACGCAGGCCTCCATCACGGTCGGCAATTACTGGGGCAGCCTCGACAAGAAGGGCACGCCGCAGATCTCCGGCCTGCTCAGCCACAACTGGGACACCGACATCGGCCGTTTCGGCGTGCTGGGCAACATCGCCTACGACCGCATCGACCAGGCCGACAACGCGATCTCGCTGGTCGATTTCCAGCGACGCTGCAACGGCTGCACGCTGCCGGGCTCGCGCAACGACGACTTCCCCGGCCTGGCGCCCGGCCAATACGCCTACGTGCCGATCGGCGGCGACCTGCGTACCCAGGACGAAACCAGCACGCGCTTCGGCAGCGTGTTCGCGGCGCAGTGGGAAAGCCCGGACAAGGCCTTGCAGGCCACGCTGGAATGGGATCGCGCTTCGGACACGGAAACCGCCTACGAGCACACCCTGCAGGCTTCCACGGACGGTTGCGCCTGGTCGGATCCCAACCAGTGCGACATCCCGCTGGCAGGCACCTACCCCACGTTCAATTCGCAGGGCGTGTTCCAGTCGGGCATCGTCACGGCGTTGCCCAGTGCGTACAACTACCCGTCTACGTACGGCGGCCTGCCGACGCAGCTCGACAGCACGGCATACCGCAACCGCTACGTCACCAACGACTACAGCTTCAACCTGAAGTGGAACGTCACCGACCGGTTGCACCTGAGCGCCGATGCGCAGGACACCAATTCCACCTACGACAACTTCTATTACTACATCCGCCAGTTGACCATGGCGAACTGGGACATTGCCTTGCACGGCAACAACGTGCCCAGCATCAGCATTCTCTCGCCGGACCCCAACGAAACGACGGCGCAGTACTTCGGCAATCCCAACAACACCTACTGGGCGGCGGCGCAGGACCACGAGGAGCATTCCTGGGGCAACCAGCGCACCTTCCGCCTGGACGGCACCTTCGACATCGACAAGGGTTTCCTGGACAACCTCCAGTTCGGCGTCCGCCACTCCGACCAGAGCGAGGTGGTGCAGAACTCGGATTACAACTACGAGGCCGTCAGCTCGCCGAGCCCGGGGATCAGTGTGGTGACCGCGGCCAACACGCCCGGCGACGTCGCCCCATACAACGTCAACCTGCCGGCCTTCAGCGGCGGCAACTTCGGCATCGTCGCGCCCTACTTCAACCTGAATCCGCTCACGCAGTTCCAGCAAGCGGCCAGCGTGATGCAGCAGATCAACCAGCAATGGTTCGCGATGAATCCCGGCATGGCCGGCGGCCCGTACTACACCAACTTCCAGCGCGAGCAGTACGTGGCAGGCGACGTCTTCGTGCCGGGCACGTATTACCTGCCGCAGGAAATCGCCTCCAACGAGGAAAAGACCAACGCCGCCTACCTGCGCCTGAACTTCGGCAACGACAACACCGATTTCCTCAGCAGCATCCAGATCAGCGGCAACATCGGCCTGCGCTACGTGCATACGCAGGACGAGGCCTCGGGCTTCCTGCTGTTGCCGAACATGAATCAGACGCTCAATGGCAAGACCATCGCGGAGTATTGCCAGCAGAGCGCGAGCGGCCCGGCGCCGCAGCCGGGCACGTTCTGCGCGCTGACACCCGCGCAGCAACAGCAGTACGTGAGCTTCGCCAACGGCGCGTACACGCCGATCACCGCCAGCCATTCCTACGGCAACTGGCTGCCCAGCTTCAACCTGGCGATCGGCTGGACCAGTGACCTCGTCACCCGCTTCGCGTTCTCCGAGTCGATCTACCGGCCGACGCTCAACCAGTTGCAGGCCGGGCAGACGATCAGCGGGCTGTTGCCCTACGGCACCAACGGCAGCACGGCACCGACCCTGTCGAATGGCTATACCGGCGCGAACCCCTACCTCACGCCCATCACGGCGCACAACTTCGACCTGACCCAGGAGTGGTATTTCGGCAACGTCGGCTCGCTGTCCGGCACGCTGTTCTGGAAGCAGTTGAACAACACCATCCAGTACATCACCAACGTGGTCGACACCACGGTGACGAACAATGGCGTGAGCTTCCCGGAGCAGTACACGGCGGGCCTCGCCAACCTCGACCAGAAGGGCAGCGTGGGCGGCCTGGAACTGGCCTACCAGCAGAAATATGACTTCCTGCCCGGCTGGCTGTCCGGTTTCGGCACGCAGATGAACTACACCTACATCAAGCCGCACGGGCTGGGTTTCGGCGTGGTCGACTACTGCCCCTCCGGCTACGTGGCACCCACGCAGTGCGTCAATCAGCTCAAGCTGCCGCCGTCCGAACTGTCCCGCGACACCTACAATTTCACCGTGTATTACGAGAAGGGCCCGCTGTCCGCACGTCTCGCCTACAACTGGCGCTCGGCCTTCCTGATCACGGGCCAGGAGGCGGACTATCCGTTCCTGCCGGTGATGGCCGATTCGCAGGGCCAGCTGGACGCTTCGCTGATCTATGCGCTCAACGACCACGTCAAGATCTCGCTGCAGGCGGCCAACATCCTGAACTCCACGTTCAAGACCAGCGAAATCGTAAATACGGACGGCCTGGAAGTACCCAAGGGCTTCTTCCGCGACGACACCCGCTACAACCTCAGCTTGCGCGCAAGCTTCTGACGAAGCGCGCCCGGCAAGCCCCGTCATGGCGCACGCCCAGGCATGCGCCATGACGACGGGATCAAACAGCAGCGCGGCTGCGCCCCTCCGCTTGGGTCAACATGGCGATCATCGAATTCGTTGCAACCGGATCCGACCAGGCACGGCGACGCTGGCTGGCCGGGAGCGCCGCCTGCCTGACGCTTGCCATGTCTTCGATATCGCCCGCCCGCGCGGAAGCTGCGGCGCCGACGCCAGCCGCGGGCGCAGGTTCTCCGGCCGCACGGATCGAGTCTCTCGCGCGCGCCGGTTGCGATGCCATCGCTGCGCGCGTGGATGCGCTGCCGGGCAACACCCCGGTACTGCTGCGCAGTTACGACAGCCGGCGCGGGCAAGGTGCCCCGGCCCTTTCGCCCATCCGCACGGCGGCGTTCACCTATGACAACGCGCTTGCCGTCGTCGCCCTGCTCGCATGCCACAGGCAGCCGGAGGCGGAACGCATCGGCGAGGCATTGCGCCTCGCCGCAGTGAACGACACGCGCCTGCGCGATGCGTATCGCGCCGGTCCCGTCGAAGGCGACAAGCCCTTGCCGAATGGATGGTGGGACGCCCGGCAGAAGCACTGGGTCGACGCTGCGCACCAATACGCCGGCGCGTATCAGGATGGCACATCGTGCGGAAACATCGCATGGACTGCGTTGGCACTTCTGGCACTGCATGACGCCACCGGCGAAGTGCGCTGGCGCGATGCCGCCGTGCATCTTGCCGACTGGGTTGTCGTCCACGCTGCGGACCCGCACGGCGCGGCTGGATTCTATGGCGGCGTCGAGTCCTTCCTGCTGGTGCCGCGGCAGGCGGCGTGGAAATCGACCGAGCACAACATCGATCTTGCCGCGATGTTCGAATGGCTGCAGCGGATCTCCGCACCGGGAAACGACTGGAACGCGCAGGCACGCAACGCCCGCGATTTTGTGGCTGCACAGTGGGATGCCGCGAGCGGACATTTCTGGACGGGCACCGAGGGCGATGGCGCGACGCCGCTGCGCTCACCCTCCGCCCTCGACGTGCAACTCTGGGCGCAACTGCTGCCGGAAGCGCCGAAGACGTGGCGGCGCGCGCTGGCCTGGGTCGAGCGCATGCATGCCGTCGAAGGCGGCTTCGATTTCACCGACGTCCGCGACGGGATATGGACGGAAGGCACCGCGCAGGCCGCGCTCACCTACCGCTGGACCGGCGACGAAGCCAAGGCGGACGTGCTGCTTGCGTTGGTCGCGCGACAAACCTCATCGGGCGGCTTCTTGTACGCCACGCCAAAGCCGCGCATCACCGCGCTGTATTCCTACTACTACCACCGGCCGTGCCTCGCCGCGACGGCATGGGCCGTGATCGCCGCGTCCAATCGCAATCCGTATCTGCCAAAACCATGAGCTTGCCGTCCATGGGCGGGCGCGCCGGAAATCGTGCACCATGCCTGTCGTCCCGCACCTGCGATGCGCATGCTTCCAACCTGATTTTTTTGCAACCCGAAGGGAACGTCATGGCACTTCACAAGACTCGCATAGCCTCCTTCATCGGCATGGCGCTGCTGGCATTCGGCGGCACCTGCACGGCGGCGACCGCAGGCAGCGACGCGCGCCCGTGGATGAATCCCCGCCTGTCGCCCGACCAGCGGGTCGAGCTGGTGCTGAAGGCGATGACGCAGGACGAGAAGTTCCGCCTGATCCGCGTCGATTTCGGCGACACCGAGAACGGCCACGTCATGGCTCCGGGCGCATTGGGGTCCGCCGGCTACGGCCCGGCGATCGCGCGTCTGGGCCTCCCCGACATCCAGGAAAGCGATGCCGGACTCGGCGTGGCCAAGCCGTTGAAGCTCGGTGCCACCGCGCTGCCTTCCGGCCTGGCGACGGCCGCCAGCTTCGACCCGACCGTGGCCTATGCCGGGGGCGCGATGATCGGCAGCGAGGCACATCGCCGCGGCTTCAACGTCATGCTGGCAGGCGGTGTGGACCTGGTGCGCGATCCGCGCAACGGCCGCAATTTCGAATACGCGGGCGAGGATCCGCTGCTGGCTGGCCAGATCGCCGGCAATGCCATCGCCGGCATCCAGAGCCAGCACCTCGTTTCCACCATCAAGCACTACGCGTTCAACGACCTCGAGACCAACCGCAACGCGGTAAGCGCGAACATCGACAAGGCCTCCGCCCGCGAGTCCGACCTGCTCGCCTTCGAGATCGCCATTGCGGCCGGCCATCCGGGCTCGGTGATGTGCTCCTACAACCGCGTCAATGCGGTCTACGCCTGCGAGAACGACTGGCTGCTCAACGACGTGCTGAAGCGCGATTGGCACTACCCCGGCTTCGTGATGTCGGACTGGGGCGCCGTACACAGCGCCGCTAAATCCGCGCTGGCCGGCCTGGACCAGGAATCGGCCGGCGAGACCTTCGACAAGGAGGTGTATTTCGACAAACCGCTGCGCGCCGCAGTGACTTCCGGCGAGGTGCCGCAGTCGCGCATCGACGACATGGCGCGGCGCATCCTGCGCAGCCTGTTCGCGACTGGCGCCATCGACCATCCGGCCAAGCAGGCAGCCATCGATTTCGGCGCCGACCGCAAGGTGGCGCAACGCGCCGAGGAAGCCGGCGCGGTACTGCTGCGCAACCAGGACGCACTGCTGCCGCTGTCCGCCACGCAGTCCGTGGCGGTGATCGGCGGTCACGCCGACAAGGGCGTGCTGACCGGCGGCGGTTCCTCGGCGGTGCAATCGCCGCAGGGCAATGCGGTGCCGGGCCTTGCGCCCGCCGACTGGCCGGGTCCGCGCATCTACCAGCCCTCCGCGCCGTTGGCGGCGATCAAGCAGCGTGCACGCGGCACGGTGAGCTACGCCAGCGGCGACGATATTGCCGCCGCCGCAAAGCTGGCTGCGCAAGCCAAGGTCGCGGTGGTATTCGTGGAGCAGTGGGCGGCGGAAAGTGTCGACACGCCGCACCTGACCCTGCCCGGCAACCAGGACGCGCTGGTCGAAGCCGTGGCCAAGGCCAACCCGCACACCATCGTGGTGCTGGAGAACAACGGCCCGGTGGCCATGCCCTGGCTGGCCAAGGTCGGCGCGGTGCTGGAAGCGTGGTACCCAGGCGCAGCCGGCGGCGAGGCCATCGCGCGCCTGCTCTACGGCGAAGTCGATCCGTCCGGTCGTCTGCCGCTGACCTGGCCGCGCGACGAATCGCAACTGCCACGCCCGGAAATCCCCGGCGCCGTGCTCACCTCCATGGGCCAGCCGCCGCAAGGCCAACCGGCACAGGACGTGGACTACAACGTCGAAGGCGCCGACGTGGGCTACCGCTGGTACCAGCGCAAGCATCTTGAGCCACTGTTCCCGTTCGGCTACGGCCTCGCCTACACGCACTTCGATTACAGCGGCTTCGCACCGCGCGTGGCGAACGGCAAGGTCAACGCTTCGTTCACCGTGACCAACCATGGCAAGCGCGCGGGCGTGGACGTGCCGCAGCTCTACGTCACCTTGCCCGGCCCGAACGAAGTGCGTCGATTGGCCGGCTGGTGCCGCGTCGACCTCAAACCCGGCCAGTCCGCACACCTGACGGTGACCGCCGATCCGCGCCTGCTGGTGGACTTCGACCGCAAGAGCCAGCACTGGCAACAGCCCGCAGGCGATTACCAGCTGCAGCTGGGGCATTCGGCGACGTCGTTCCAGGGCGATGGCAAGGTGGCGTTGCCAGCGGCGAGCTGGGCTGCGGATGCATCGCCGGCCGGGACGGCGCAGCCTTGCGTGGCAAGCGGCGCGCCCTGACGCGTATCTTCAACGCTTCTGGCAACTTTCAAGTTGCTAGCGAGCTCCTCAGGTCTGCCTATGGTTCAAGGCGGACTTTGTCTGTCGGACGTTAAAGTAAAGTTCGGAACAGAGATGCGCCTGTCGCTGATGAGCGTTGGGCGCATCATCGATGCGCGACCGAAGGGAAACGCCTCATGAAAAGAACGGACGTGGGTACGCTGACGCATTCGCGGCGACGGCAATGGGCATGGATGGGCGTCGTGGTCGCGAGCGCCCTGTTGGCGTCGACTGCCGCGTCGCAAGGCACAGATGGCGTAGCGAACACCTATTACCCAGGGCCTAACGTCACTTACACGAATGAGGCTCCGTACAAGCTATTGATCACAGTGTCGCGGCCGACGAACGACGACGCCGACGACCAATGGTTCGACTTCGTCCGGGCGGTTTTCCAGCGCCACGTATCGCCGACGGCATGGCCGGGCGCGTGGCCCGTGCTGGTCGGCCGCAGCGAAATGAGTGTGGGTTTGCGCGAGCGCGCAAACAACGTCTTCAAAGACTGGATTGCCGGCCGACGGCTGCAGCCTGGCGCCATCCTGGCCTTGGGCGGACCAAGCTCACGCGTCACCGCGGACACAATGATCAATAGCTTCAAGCACGCACCGCCAAACTGGGCCAAAGGCGCCACGCTCATGTTCATGGGGTCCGCCGCCGACAAGGATCGCGTCTTCGCGACACTCCGCCCGAGTGGCGCCACGTTGCGTTTCTTCGATCTGGACAGCGTGCAGACGGCTACCTTTGAGCGAATCATTCCCCGCGGCAAAGAGCCACCGTCGCCTGTGCCAACGCCGGCGCCGCCAAGATTGCACTGAGCATGATCGGAGCGAGCGATGCGACGCCATGTCGTCTGCAGGGCGCTCGCCATCCTGTGAAGGCACTGCCAGTGATCACGGTGGACGTCTTTCCGTTGGGCTGGTAAAGCGTGATCAGATACACCCGATGGGTCAAACTGTTACTGGCATAGGCATAAGCGCCCACATGCCGGCAAGAATCGAAACGTGCTGCCAAGCTTTGCTGAGGTAAAATGTCGGCGGTATCGGTCATGCCGAATTTGCAACCACAGGGGAAAGCAGATGGGCGTAAGGACGGGAGCTGTGACGGCTGGATTCAGCTGTCTAGCATTTTTCATGCTGTCAACCTCGCAAGCCAGCCCAGCAGAGCCGATCATTACCAACCCAGCCTATACAAAAGCAGTCCAGCTCGTCGACGTCGGCGGTGATCGTCGCCTCAATATCTACTGCCGTGGCACAGGTTCTCCCGCCGTCATTTTCGATTCCGGCTTGAGCGATACAAGCATCGCGTGGGCATTGGTGCAACCGGCAATCAGCAAGAAGAACGTGACCTGTTCATACGATCGTGCGGGCCTTGGGTTCAGTGACGCCGCTACACGACCAAGCACTGCTAGCAACGATGTCGATGACATTCACCGGGCGCTCAAGGTGATCGGCATAAGGCCACCTTACGTTTTGGTGGGGCATTCCGCTGGTGGCATGGCAGTACGTGTTTTCGCGGATCGTTACCGCGATGAAGTCGTCGGCATGGTTCTCGTAGATCCCTCACACGAGGACCAGACGAAACGCATAGATGCAATTAAGGCGACCGAAGGTCGGGCACCGAAGCACAATGGCCAGGTTGACCGGACTTGTCTGAATGCATTGGTTGGAGATGAGATTCCTAAAACCTCACCCGTCTACACGCAATGCGTGGGCGAACCTGACCCCCGCTACAGCCAGGCAATCAATGATGCGATGCTGGTATATGCCGCCAAGCGCAAATATCAGGAGGCGGTTGCGTCGGAGAGGCAGAGTTTCGGTGGTGCGAGCGCCGACCAGACCCGCGCAACCCGGCGGCACTTTGGTGACATGCCGATCATCGTGCTCAGCACCACTTACCCTCGCTGGAAGAAGTTCACCAAAGAGCAGTTCGATAAACGAAACGCTATGAAGCAGGAGCTACATCATGAGCTTGCAACCATGTCGACCCGCGGCGTCTATGAGTTTGTGCCGCAATCGAGCCATCTCGTAAGCTATGACAGACCTGATGCAGTGATTGACGCAATCAGACGAGTACTGGTTTCATCGGAGCCTACAAAGCCACAGCAGTGACACTCGCTGCAGGCTCTTGGCGACAAGCTGCTCGTTTCCAGGCGACTGTGCTGGGAAGCCGGTCTGGGTGGCGTATGAGAACCGATGAAGTTGATTACCTTAGATCAAGCCCACGCTTAGGGCAGATTGGCCGCTATGCAGCGGTAGTGGTTACGCTTTGAGCTGCTGCGTCAACCGATTGAATCCAAGACTCGACTCGGATAGCTCCACCCAACAACGGAAGGTTTGAAGATGCCACGATCTACGAAAATGCTTCGGTTGACTTTTCTCTTAAACCTCGCCGGTGTTATCGCGTATAGCTTGGGAAACGTTTCGTCTAACGACAAGGAATAGCGGCAGTGGTTTTTGGCAGGGATATTTTTATCAACAATCACACTTGCACTTGCGAACATGAGTGGAGAACGTAGTCTGGAGGACGCATCTCCACGCGTCGCGCGCATGATATTTGGCGTTTTTGTGTGTGGAATATTGGCGTGGGTCATGTTTGCGATGGGGCTATCTCGGCCTCGTCGTTACTAAAATACTAACGTACATCTTCGAATCATTGAGTTGGCGACAGGACGCCTCCGCTCCGGAAAATCCGCGGAATGTCGCCGGTCGCTTCGTGAATTTCTTGGAGACCGATAGCTTGCCCCTTGATCGGGTGAATCAGGGACTGGCAGAGATAGTGATGATATTGGCCAGACTTGGATTGCATGTGCTCGAAGCGCCACAGCCAGACATGATCGATATGGCAAGGATTGTGTTTCTCACCAAGAGGCAACCAAGCATATGCACCATTCCAGACTCTGTGCCGTGCTCATCGATTGCAATGTTCCCGATGTAGATAAGGCCGCGAGTTTCTGGGCCGAGGCATTGGGACGCGCCGTGGATCCTGATCATCCGGGTACGCGCGGCAACTACCGCATGCTGGAGACGCCACCCGACGAGCCCATCGTGCAAATTCAACGCGTCACCCACGAGAGCAGGGTGCACGTCGACATTGAGACGGATGACATTCCTGCAGAGGTGCTTCGTCTGGAAAAGCTGGGCGCCACGGTCGTCAGTCGCCTTGAACGTTGGGTGGTGATGCAGGCTCCCACCGGGCAACGATTCTGCGTGGTGCGTGTGCAACGCCCGGGATTTCCCAAGAACGCCAATCGCTGGGATTAGGTTTCTTGCCTGTCAGGTAAGCACATCGAGTCCCTATCGAAGGCACTGGCGATCTTTCTGCAGCCCTTGAGACATCCGCTGTCGCCCCGGGGCCTACATAAAGCCAGGTGAAAGACGGTTTGCGTCCGGGCATGCAGCGCCCACGCTTGAGTGGCGAAACAACTCACCACGTGTCATCTCTCGAAATCGGTGTCGCCGACTTCAGCGTTCGCTGCGATCAATCCGCTCCAGGATGCGGCGAAGATGTGCGAGGTCGGTCTTGGAGAGCGCCTGGAAGGCCGCCGGAGCGTCGTCGCGCACGGTGCTGTGGATCCGGTCGACGATCTGTCGTCCCGTACGTGTGAGTGACACCAGTTTCGCGCGCCGGCTTTCCGGGTGCGGCTGCCGCTCGACGAGGCCGCGGCCCTCCAGGTCGTTCACCGCCACCGTGGTGGCCGGCGCATCGCTGCCGGTGTCATCGGCGATCTGCTTAAGGGTCATGGGCGCCTCTTCCAGCCGCCACAGGATGCGCACGCGGCTGAAAGGCAGTCCGGTGGCCTCGCCCACTTTGCGCCGCCATTCACGGCGCGTTTCCCACACCAGATCGACCATCAACTGCCAGAGGGCATCGGCCTCGCTGCCACCGTTGGTGTGTCGGATCATGCGGTCGCTCCAGCCGGCGTTTCTTCCAGCAAGTGTGCCGCGTGGCGCGTCGTCTCGTGCGCCCAGCGCGTGCTGGACAGCCAACCGAGCAGCAACACGATGATCCCGCCGCCGGTGATGAGCCACCAGAAGGGATGCGACGCCTCGGCGAAACCTTCATGGATATGCGCGCCAAGGATGGTGCCGGCGAGCGCCACGCCGAGCGACGCGCCGATCTGCCGGCTGGTGGATGCCACGGCCGCGGCGAGACCGGCCTGCGCCTTGGGCATGCCGGATACCGCCGTATTGGTGATGGGTGCATTCACCATGCCGAAGCCGACGCCGAAGATAGCGTAGGTCAGCAAGAGCAGCGGCAACGGCGTCGTTGCCGTCAGCTGTGTCATCAGCAGCGCGCTGGCAATGGTGGCCATGCCGGAAACGAGCAAGGACGGTCGCGTCCCGTACGTGCCAATGAGTCTCCCGGAAAATGGCGAGCAGAGAATGGTTGCCAGGGCGAGCGGCAGCGTGCACAGGCCGGTGTGGAAGGCCGATAGCCCCCGCACTTCCTGCAGATAAAGCGCGTTGAGGAAGAGGAAGCCGGAGAACGCGGAGAAGCTGCACACCGCGATCAGGGTCGCGCCGCTGAAAGGTGCGCTCCTGAAAAAGCGCACATCGATCAGCGGTTCGCGACGGCGCGGCTCGTAGACGAGCAAGGCGACCAGCGAAAGCGCGGCCGCGGTGAAGAAGCCGATGATCGTCGTCGAGCCCCACCCCGCCTGGTGACCTTCGATGACCGCATAGGTCACGCTCGCCAGCAAAGCGAACACGAGCAGTTGCCCGACCGGATCGACGCGGCGCGGACGCGGCGCCTTCGATTCCGGGATGTAGCGCATCGCCAGCACCATCGCCGCGGCGCCCACAGGCAGGTTCACGCAGAAAATCGAACGCCAGCCGACGCTTTCGGTCAGTGCGCCACCGATCACGGGACCGATTGCCATCGACACGCCGGCCACCGCGCCCCAGATGCCGATGGCGCGCGCCCTGGCCTTGGGCTCGTGGAACGTGTTGGCGATGATCGACATGGCCACCGGGTTGAGCATCGTGGCACCCAGTGCCTGGACGATGCGGAACGCGACCAGTCCGTGGATGTTCGGTGCGACGCTGCACAGCAGCGAGCCGAGCATGAACAGCGCCATGCCCGAGAGGAACACGCGGCGCCGCCCGAAGCGATCGGCCATCGACCCGGCCAGCATGAGCAGGCTCGCTACCACCAGGGTGTAGGCATCGATCACCCATTGCAGCCCGGAGATCGAGGCAGCCAGATCGTGCCGGATCGAAGGCAGCGCGACGTTCACGATGGTGGCGTCCATGGCCACCATCAAAAGGCTCAGGCAGCAGATGCCGAGGATGAAGTTCGGGTGGGTTTCGGCCCGATGGCCGGCAGCAATAGTTGTATTCATTCAACTATTGTTTTTCAACAATTATTTTTAGTCAACTATTAAATCTGCGCCACGAGATGACCCGAGGCGCTGGCGACCCTCGCCTTCGCCCCGATCCTGATCAGCTGCACCGGCCTCGCCCGCGCGCGATCAGGCAGGAGCGTACGTCAACCGGATCACGTCACCGACGATCAAATCGCTGGCCACCAGACGCAAACGCGAGCGCCGACCGGCGAAGAACGGCTTGCCATGGCCAACCACGATGGGGTGCAGATAGATTCGATATTCATCGATGAGACCAAGCTCGGCCAGGCTCCGCGCCAGTTCCGAGCCGGCGACCTCGACTTCGCCGGCAAGCTCGGCCTTCAGTCGCCGCACCGCCGTCTCGACGTCAGCGGAAATGAGGGAGGCATTGGATCCGACCGACTCCAACGAGCGCGACACGACCCATTTCGGCTTGCGCTGCCATGCCGCCGCATAGTCGCGTTCGTCCGCGTCCCAATCGGGCGAGTCCTCGTCCCAATAACGCATGACTTCGTACATCCTGCTGCCGTACAGCATGCCCGTCAGGTTGCGCACTCGTTCCGTGAAGTGGCGAAAGAGCGCCGCATCGGGCGGCCCGAACGCTTGGTGGTCGATATAGCCATCCAGCGACTGGTTCATTTCGGTTACAAACTTCGCCATGAGAGACCCCGTGCGGACACCAAGGCGTATGCAGGCGGATTGATGTCTGGGACGTATTCAGACCGGCCGATAGACCTGCAGCATCGCGCCGAGCGGAAAGGCCTTCGAGCTGACCAGCCCAAGCGGCAGCGGCGCAGGCAAGTCGGAGAAGATCGGCCTGCCTTTGCCCAATGCGATCGGATGAACCATCAGGGCCAATTCGTCGACCAGCTTGTGGGCGATAAGGCTGCGCGCGAAGGCGGCTCCTCCGAGGGCGACGATCGGTTTGCCATCCTGGGCCTTCAGCCTGGCGACTTCCTGGGCAAGATCGCCGCTGGCCACGTAGGCCTCGGTCCAGCTTTCAGCACCGGGCTGAAGTTGCCTGGCATCGTCGACTTGGGCCCGGGCATCCCTGATTGCCTTGATCGCCGGCTCCAACACCGCCGGGCCCTGTTTCGAAAAGACCGCCTTGGGGATCCGGTTCATCGCCGGCGCGAACACCAGGGTGGAAGTCGGCCAGAACGGCGCCATATCCCGGAAGGAATGGCTACCCATGATGATCAGTCCGGCCTTCCACAGGTTCTCCACCTTCCAGGCTATGGCCTCCTGGTCGCCGTTGAGCATCCATTGGACTTCGCCCTCGGGGCCGCTGACAAAACCGTCGAGCGACGTGGCCATGGTCAGGATCAACTTTCTCATCGCTTGCTCCTAGCATCAGGGAATCCGGAACGGGCCAGATCAATCGGCGGGCAAGCCAATTTGCCGGCCTTCATCATCCCGACGAACGACGGGATCCGAAATCGACATGACCGGAAAGCCTTGGAACGCCTGACCGTGGCGAGCGTCCACATGCAATCGTCCCGATCCGGATCGCGGCTTCGGGTAGGGAAATGCCCTCGGAGCCTGCGCGCGATCTCCCGTGACCCGCCCCTGGAACGCTTGCGCGCAGGCGAAGGAAGAGCGAGGGGGTGGACGTCCATACACGACTGAGTGATGACGCAGGCATGCAGACAAACTGATCTGGCCCTGTGGGCTGCGTTGTCATGGTCACCATGCGGCAACGCGCGGCTTGACCTGTCAGCCACGCAGGCACTGCGCCACGCACCACCACTGACAGCCACGATGAAGCGCGCGAGTCATCGGGATGATCGTGAGCAGGCTCTCAGGCCGGTCGCAGCGACGACCGCAGCGCCTGCGTGGCTGATGCAACCGTAACCGCCAGGTCGGCGCCAGCCTCCAGTACGATGGCACGCTCGTCCGCCGCTGGTTCTTCCAATGTCGCCAGCTGGCTGTCGAGCAACGCAGGCGGCATGAAATGCCGGCGCCGTCCCATGCGGCGTGCAAGCTCGTCGCGCGGCACGCGCAGGTAGAGCAGGCGCAGCGCCGGATCGGCCTGGCGCAAATGGTCTCGATAGATACGACGCAGGGCCGAACAGGCCACCACCACGCCCTGCCCGCGATGCACCGCGATCGCCGCGGCAATCGCCTCGAGCCAGGGTCGGCGATCCGCGTCGTCCAGCGGAATACCGGCGCTCATCTTGGCGATGTTCGCGGGCGGGTGCAGGTCGTCGCCTTCCACGAAGTCCACGCCGCAGGCGCGCGCCAGGGCAGCACCGACGTGACTCTTGCCACTGCCGGAAACACCCATCACGACGACGGTCGGCATTGCGGGCGTCAAGGAATCATCCCCGGAAGAACAGATACACCGCGTTGTAGGGCACGCGCGCCTCGGCGCCCGCGTGACCCGCGTCGCAACCCGAAGCAGGCGCTGCGCCACCTTCGGTGTGCGCGCGCACGATGTATTGCACCGATGCCATCACCCCGCTGCCCTTGTGCGATTTGGCCCGCAGCACCAGCCACGGTATGGCGCCGGCATCGGGCGAAGGCGAGGCGTTCAAGGATGCACCCACCACCGTGCTGCCGTCGTTGGCCTGCCAGCTCGGCCCGGCGAAGTGCCTACCGATCACCTTCCCCTTGGCATCCGACAATGTGGCGTCAGGCGCCTTCAACGCCCATGCATAGGTGTTGCCGGAAACCTTGCACGCATAGATCTGCACGCCCTTGCCGAACGCTTCGAAGGCGGCAGTCTTGGGCAGCTCTTGGGCATGTGCTGCGCCGGCAAACGCCGCAGCGATCAAGGCGCAACACTTCAACGAATTCCGCATGACTGGTCTCCTTACGACCTAACGGTTTTCCATCGTACGCGCGAGGCGCGTCCGGCGACTGAACATGCCTTGGCAAACGCCATTGAAGCACCAATCCGGCAAGCGCACTTCGCCGAGGCCCCGCGGGCTAGACTGGCTCCACCTCCTGCAAGGGCAGCGTCCATGATCCCCTACTTCAGCGACCTCTCCGCCAACGAACGCACCTACCTGGCCTGGATCCGCACTGCAGTGTCGCTGATGGGCTTCGGTTTCCTGATCGAACGCTTCGACGTGTTCCTCGTCTACACGACACGCGGCGCGGTGTTGAACAATGGCCTGCACATGCGCGCCTCCGAATGGCTGGGCCTGGGCATGATTTTGCTGGGCGCCGTGCTGATCCTGCTGGCCACCCGCACCTTCTACCGCAATTGCCGGTTGATCCAGGCCGAAGCCGAAACCCCGTACCACGGCACCACGGTCGAACGCGGGCTGACGGCGCTGCTGGTCGGACTGGCGCTGTTCCTGGTGCTGTACGTGGGATACCAGCTCACCAGCCTGAACTAAGCGCCTGCTTGCGATCTCAACATTACCCTGTGCCGGGAACTGCGCAGCGCAGAGAACGCTCGTAGGGCGCACCCAAAGGGTGAGCGCAGCAAGTCACTCTGTAGCGATGACCGCTCATCCCGGGCATGCAGTCACTGGACCCCAGCCTTCGCTGGGATGACGGACGTGAGGACCCTCCGTTTCGTGTAGGCCTTCAGTTTCCAGATACGGCGCGATGCGGCCTCATGGCAGGTCGTGTCGCCGGGCGTTGATCCAATCCCTTCGACACAGCCTGCTCGTAGTCCCGGCGAATCCAACTAGCTCATTTCTCTGGGTTCCATTTCTGACTCCGAGCATTAGGCCTCTCGCCTTTCGGGCCGGCTTCGCGGTTCGCCACCGCAGCTGCGATGGCATGGGCCAGCAAAGAGAAGGGACTCGGACGCCGGCAGGTGACCGCAACCGCGTTGAAACTTGCGACAGCGAAATCAACGTCTCCCACAAGACGCAAGGGCGCGAGACAGGACATCGTGAGCCAGTTCCAAGACTGGACGTCCCAAGACCACAATGCACGACCGTGGTAGCTTCCCCCACGCGATCATGACCAAGAGGACCCCACCCCCATGAAGACTGCAGCCCTGCGCCCGGCGCTCCTTCCGCTCGCCTGCCTGCTGTCAGCCGCCGCGTTCACGACACCCGCGACAGGCCAGGACTCGTCGAAAGTGACGCCCGACATGATCCAGACCGCGTCGGACATCCCGGCCAGCTGGCAGACACCGCAGGGCGGTTTCGACTACGTCAAGCGCGACGTGATGATCCCGATGCGCGACGGCGTGAAGCTGCACACGGTGATCGTGATCCCGAAGAACGCGCACGACCGGCCGATGCTGCTGGAGCGCACGCCGTACAACGCCAGCGGCTTCCTGGATGGCAACAGCCTGCACATGGCCGACGCGGTGTGGTCGGGCGACAAGGACTGGGCCAACGCCGGCTACATCCTGGTGTGGCAGGACGTGCGCGGCAAATACGGCTCGGAGGGCAAATACATCATGACGCGGCCGCCGATCGGGCCGCTCAACCCGACTACCACCGACGACACCACCGACGCGTGGGACACTGTCGACTGGCTGGTGAAGAACATCAAGGAGTCGGACGGCAAGGTCGGCATGATCGGTTCGTCCTACGACGGTTGGACCGTCGCCATGGCCCTGCTCCACCCGCATCCCGCACTCAAGGTCGCCGCGCCGGAAAGCCCGATGGTCGACGGCTGGATGGGCGACGACTGGTACCACTACGGCGCCTTGCGCCAGATCAACCTCGACTACTTCACCGAACAGATGAGCGCCAAGGGCTCGGGCGAACCGGTGCCGCGCGAGAACAGCGACGACTACACCAACTTCCTCGCCGCCGGTTCGGCCGGCGACTACGCCGTCGCCAACGGCTTCAAGCAGCTGCCGTGGTGGAACCGTTTCTCGGCCCACCCCGCCTACGACACCTTCTGGCAGCTGCAGGCGCTGGACAAGCTGCTGCCCGCGCATCCCTCCGACGTACCCACGATGTGGCTGCAGGGCCTGTGGGACCAGGAGGACATCTATGGCGCCGTGCATGCCTGGGAAGCGCTGGACAAGGCCGGCCACGGCGGCAACAACCATCTCGTGATGGGCCCGTGGTGGCACAGCCAGATCAACCGCGCGGGCTGGAACCTGGGGCCGCTCAAGTGGCCCGGCGACACCACCGCACAGTTCCGCCAGCAGGTCATGATCCCGTGGTTCGACCACTACCTGCGCGGCACACCGCTGGCCACGCCACTGCCCGAGGCGATGATCTACAACCCGGTCGAGAAGCGCTGGGACAGCTTCACCCACTGGAAGCCGGCCAGCGCCCAGCAACTCACCCCGATCTACCTGCAGGCGAACATGGGGCTGGGCTTCGGACAGCCGGAAAGCGGCGGCGACAGCTACGTTTCCGACCCGGCCAAGCCCGTGCCCTACCTGCCCCGCCCGATCAAGGCCAACAACGAAGACCGCTGGCGCACCTGGCTGGTGCACGACCAGCGCTTCGCGGTGGACCGCGCCGACGTGCTCTCCTACACCACGCCCGTGCTGACCCAGACCGTGACCGTGCAGGGTGCGCCGATCGCCGACCTGTTCGCCAGCACCACTGGCACCGACGGCGACTTCGTGGTCAAGCTGATCGACGTCTACCCGGGCACCGACGCCACCGACCCCGACATGAGCGGCTACGAGCTGCCGGTGTCGCTGGACATCTTCCGCGGCCGCTACCGCAAGAGCTTCGCGAACCCGGAGGCCATCCCGGCGAACACGGTGCAGGAATACAAGTTCCGCCTGCCCACCGTGAACTACGAGTTCAAGCCCGGCCACCGCATCATGGTGCAGATCCAGTCCAGCCTGTTCCCGCTGTACGACCGCAACCCGCAGACGTTCGTGCCCAACATCCTGTTCGCCAAGCCGGACGACTACAGGAAAGCGACGGTGACCATCGAGCACGGCGCAGACGGGCGCAGCGCCGTGCTGTTGCCGGTGGTGGCTGACGGATCGGCCGACCGCTGATCCGGATTTCGGCACGTGCACAAAAAGCACTGACTGTCACACAAGCCACGCCGTGACAGTGACGGACAGGCTCCGGCCGGCTGCAGCACCAGCTTCAGAAGCGGCCACCATGGTCGATACGCAGATGAGTGCATGGCCATATCCGCGGCGGACGGTGGAACCGACCGCCACGGACGTGGCTTGCGCGCTCACCGGCATGGGGCCGACGTTGTCGGCAGACCGAGACCGCCTGGATACCGGGGTAACCGTGAAAGGTCGATTCGTGTGCTTCGCGTGGCTGCGCTGCGTTGCGCTCGTGGCGCCGCTCGCGGCTGCGCCCACGCCCGTCTCACCCACGCGCATCCGCGTGGTCGCCCCGGGAAGCTACTCGCCCTATCTGTTCCGCAACACCGACGGCCAGGTGAGCGGCTACGTGGCGGATCGCTGGCGGCTGTTCGAGAAGCACACCGGCATCCACGTCGAACTCGACCTGATCGACTGGAACGCCGCCAAGCAGGATGTGCTGACCGGAAGCGCCGACGCGATCGACATGATCTACCACACCGACGCGCGCGAGGCCCAGTTCGACTTTTCCGCACCCTACGTCACCCTGCCGCTGGGCATCTACGTAGGCTCGTCCGATACCACTTTGCACGACACGGCTTCGCTGCGCGGCCTCACGGTGAACGTGGGCCGCGGCAGCGCCTGCGCAAAGACGCTGGCCGGACTCGGCTTCGCCGACCTGCGGCAGTTCGATGAATACCAGGACGCGGTGACGGCGGCCATACGCACGGAACCGCACATCTTCTGCATGGACGAATACCGCGCCTACTACTACCTCAGCAAGGTTGGAGCGCAAAGGTTCTTCAGTCGTGCATTCGTGCTCGATACCGGCCATTTCCACGTGGCGGTGCGCAAGGGCAATACCGCGATGCTGCAAGTGATCGAACGCGGCATGGCCAGCATCACGCCCGCAGAGAACAGTGCACTGGACGAGCGCTGGCTGCAGAAGTCGCCGCCGCTGTCGCCCTACGGGCGCATTGCGGCCGTTGCGTTGGCTGTGGCGCTTACTCTCGGCATGTTGATGCTGGCGTGGATCTGGGCATTGCGACGCAGCGTGGCCACGCGCACGCGCGAACTGCAGGCGGGCGAAGCCAAGCTGCGCGCGCTGTTCGACGCCAATCCCGACGCGATGTGGATGAAGGACCTGCAAGGCGTCTACCGCGTGTGCAACGACCGCGTGTTCGAGCTGCTGCACATGGAACGCAAGGAACTGGTCGGCCACACCGATGCCGGGCTGTTCCCGCCGGCCAAGGCCGCCGAAGTGCGCGAAATGGACGTTCGCGCGATACGTCGCGGCACCCAGGACACCTACGTGTTGTCCACCGAGGGCGGCGACGGCGAGCGGCTGCAGCTCGAGGTCATCAACGTCCCGTTGTGCGACACCGACGGCACCGCCTACGCCACGCTTGGCGTGGCACGCGACGTCACCGAACGCAAACGCGCGGAGGCCGAGCTGCGGCTCGCCGCAGTGGCCTTCGAGTCCCAGGACGCGCTGCTGGTGATGGACGTCGACCACATCATCCAGCGCATCAACCGCGCATTTACCGCGCTCACCGGCCATGCCCCCGAAGCGCTGATCGGCCGACCGGTGAACCTGCTGCGCTCGCGCTATCACGACGCCGCGTTCTACGACCAGTTGTGGGCGCAGGTGGGGCATAGCGGCGCCTGGCACGGCGAGCTGTGGCTGCAAGCCGCGCAGGGCGAGCCCAAGGCCGCGCGCATGACGGTGTCGCATGTGATCGATACCGACGGCAACGTCAGCCATTACGTCTGCTCCATCGTCGACCTGACGCGCGAGCGCGAGGCGTACGCCAGCGTCGATCACATGACGTACTTCGATCCGCTGACCGACCTGCCCAACCGCTACTTCCTGCACGCACGCCTGCAGCACCTGCTGGAGTCCGCCGGTAGCGGCGGCGTGCTTTTGCTGGCCGACCTCGACCATTTCAAGCGGATCAACGATCTGCGCGGCCACGCCGCCGGCGACCGCCTGCTGATCATGATTGCGCAGCGCCTGCGCCATGGACTGGACGAACACCGCGCACTCAGCCGTTTCAGTGGCGGCACCTTCGCGCTGCTGGAAACCTGCGCGGACGGCGCGGCGATGTCGCCGGCGCGGGCCGCCGAATGCGCCGAGAACCTGCGCCAAGCCCTGCATGAGCCGTTCCTGCTCGACGGCACGCCGGTAGTGGTCACCCTCAGCATCGGCTGGACCGTGCTGGTGCCGCATCAAGGCACCTCCGAATCGGTACTGAAAGAGGCCGAGCTGGCGATGTACCACGCCAAGGCAGCCGGCCGCGACCAGGTGTGCTGCTACGAACCGGCAATGCAGGATGAACTGGCGCAATACGAGGCGCTGGTCGTGGACCTGCGCCAGGCCGTCGCCGTCGGCGCGCTGGAGCTGCATTACCAGCCGCAGGTGAACCGACTCGGCGACATCATGGGCGCCGAGGCGCTGCTGAGATGGACGCGCCCCGACGGCACCCGCATCGCGCCCGCCGTGTTCATTCCCATCGCCGAGGAAAACGGGCTGATCCTGCCCCTGGGAAGCTGGGTGCTGCGGCAAGCCTGCGCGCAACTGGTCGCCTGGGCGGGCGATACGCGCCGCAACGGACTGTCGCTCGCCGTCAACGTGAGCGCACGCCAGTTCGCCCAGGCCGATTTCGTGGACGACGTGCGCACCGCGCTGGCCATCACCGGCGCCGACCCCACGCGGCTCAAGCTGGAAGTCACCGAGACGGCGATCCTGGACGACCTCGACGACTCCGCCGCCAAGCTTGCGCAGTTGCGCGCGCTGGGAATCCATGCCGCGCTGGACGACTTCGGCACCGGCTATTCCTCACTGGCCTATCTGTCGCGCCTGCCGCTGGACCAGCTCAAGATCGACCAGTCCTTCGTGGCGCGCCTGCCGGCCGACCCCAACGATGCAATGGTGGCGCAGACCATCATCGCAATGGGCCACGGGCTGGGCATGGAAGTGATCGCCGAGGGCGTGGAAACGGATGCGCAGCGACAGTTCCTGCTGGCCCAGGGTTGCGATGCGTTCCAGGGGTTCCTGATCTCGCGGCCACTGCCGCTGGCCGCGTTCGAATCATTGCTCGCCTAGGTGATGGGCGGCGAGCCCGCATCGCGCCGCATCCGGGAACCGACGGGTTTCCAATTCGCCTCGACGAGGGCCGCGCGGATCGGGAACAGACCCTTGGCATTACCGATGGCTAAGGCGGAAGAAAAAGGACGTTCCTGCGGGCCAGGCTCCGAGGTGCTCCGCCGTCGGAAAGGAACCGGGGCATCATCGATCGGAGCGCCCGCCAAGGCTTAAGCGCTTCGTGCTCAGAAGGGACGCATGGATCAGCGCCCGGGCTTGCCCTTGCGCTGGCGCTTCACAGCGTACATCGCCACGTCGGCGCGAGCCAGCACGGCGTCGATGTCGGATTCGTGCCGCTCCGCCGTCACCACGCCGATGCTGGGACCGCCGTAGTCGAACTCCAGGCCGTCGTCCAGCACATAGTGGCCGCTGGTCGCTTCCCGCAGCTGCACGCCGACCGCGTCGGACACCTCCGCAGCCACGTCGCGACGCGCCGCGGACAGCACGACGAACTCGTCGCCGCCTACCCGCGCGACGAAATCGCCATCGCGCAGGGCAGCGTGCAAGCGCTTGCCGATGGCGATCAGGAAACGGTCGCCGGCATCGTGTCCATGGTTGTCGTTGATCGCCTTGAAGCCGTCGAGATCGATGAAAGCCACCAGCAGCACCTCGTTGTCCGGCACGCCCAGGAGTCGACGGCGCATCTCGTCCAGCAGTGCTCGACGATTGGGCAGCCGCGTGGTGGCATCGGTGTGTGCGGTCACCGCCAACGCATCGTTGGCCTGGCGCAGCGAACGAATCGTGCGCTCGCGATCGATCTGCTGCGCAATCAACCGGGAAAACATTTCCAGCACCTGTGACGCGCCCGCGACCTGCGGCTTGCGCTCGTCGCTGGCCGCGCACAACGTGCCGTACAATTTGCCGTCGTCGGTATGCACCGGCGTGCTCACATAGGTGGCGATGCCCAGTTCGCGCGCCGCTCCGGAATCGCCCCAGCGCGTGCCCACGTCGTCGGCATACGGTTGCCGCTCGTCCAGCGCACGGCGGCACAGCGTGTCGCCCCACGGCACGACGAGGCCTTCGGCAATCTGCAGGCGTCGCGTATTGCGCGCATACAGCACATGCTGCAGACCCGCTTCGATGTCGATGCTGGTGAGGTAGGTGGACTCCAGCCCGGTCACCTTCTCCAGCAATTCCAGCAAGGGTCGCACCAGCTCTTCCAGCGTGCCGGCATGCGCCAGCGATTCGGCGATCTTGTCGATCGAGTCGGGGGCGACGCCTGTTTCAGAAATCGAAATGCTCACAGCAGCCCCCCTCATCGCGAAAGCGTCGCTTCACCACTCCTTACGGCTGCAGCCGCAAGGGAAAATCACGGCGCCATTGTGCCGGTATTCCCCGCTCCCGTCGTAGGAGCCCGATCAAGATTTTCGTGCCTGGAGCCACGTTCCTGGAGTTCCTGAACAGGTTCTCCGGCCCGTTGAGGGCCCACCCGCGGAATCCGCGCATCCTGGATGACTTCGACCACCAAACGCTATGCTCCACCGATACGGCGCTGGGGCGCCGATCATCAGGGGAGAGGGGCGCCATGGCGACGCGATCGATGGGAGCGGGGATCGGCTTTCGCTGGCTGTCCGACGGCATCCGTGTGGGTTTCAGTCACCCGAAGCCATTGTTCGGAGGCGCCGCGGTACTGGTGGGGGTGTGCCTGCTGCCATCGCTGATCACGCTGCCGGTGCAATTCCACGAAATGAGCGCCGGCCGGCCGCCGAGCGCAACCCTTTCGTTCATGCTCATGGCGCTCTCCGCGCTGTTCGGGCTACTGATCATTCCGCTCTACGCGGGCTACCTGCAGCTGGTGGATGCAGCCGAACGAGAGCGGGAAGCACGCGTATCCGGCATTTTCAATCCCTACCGGCAAGGCGAGGCGTGGCGGTTGATCGGGCTCGGCGTGGCGAATTTCGTGGTCTACATCGCCGGGGTCGCGATCATCGTTCTGGCCACCGGAGGCGGCATCGCCCGCTGGTACATGCAGGTGTTGGCGGGACAGGCCGCCCACCAGTTGCCGCCGGCGCTCCCCGATGGCTTCTGGAGCGCCATCGCCTTGTTCATGGTGTTTGGCCTCTGGATGATGGGCTACTACGCAATCAGCCTCGGCCAGGTGGCCCTGAACAAGCGCAGCGTGTTCGGCGCCATCGGCGACGGCGCCATCGGCGCATTCAAGAACGCATTGCCGCTCTTCGTGTTTGCCTTGGTTTCCGTTCTTCTCTGGCTCGCCGCGGTCGTCGTCTTTGTCATCGTGGCGATGGTGCTTGCCTTGGTCGCGAGGCTGATCAGCCCCTGGCTGACGTTCGTGGTGCTGATCCCGCTGTATGTCGGGCTGCTGTTGTTTATGTTCAGCGCAATGTTCGGGGTCATGTACCACTTGTGGCGCGACGTGTGCGGTGGCGACACGGCGATCGCCATGCCTCCGCCGCTGATCGCCTGATTCGCGCGCAAGCCAGGGCGGCGGCGGAAAGGGGCGTGCCGTGACGGATCACGCCCCTGGACTTCAGATCGCCGCGGTTACCACGATTTCCACCTTCCACTCCGGCCTGGCCAGCCTCGCCTCCACCGTGGCACGCGCCGGCCCTTGGCCAGGCACCACCCATTCGTCCCACACCCGGTTCATGTCGGCGAAGTCGGCGATGTCGGCAAGGAAGATCTGTGCGCGGAGGATGCGTGTCTTATCGCTGCTCGCCTGCGCCAGCAGCGCATCGATGGCCGCCAAGACCTGACGCGTCTGCCCCGCGACATCCGCGCTGTCGTCCTCGGCGACCTGGCCGGCGAGATAGGCGATGCCGTTGTGGACCGTGGCCTCGGACATGCGCGGGCCGGCGTCGATGCGGTGGATCATGCGGGAGAACTCCGTCAGTGAATGGAAAGACGTCGGTGCGTGGCGCCGACGCCGAGACGAAGCATCGGTCACCGCGCATCGACCGGCAAGCACAGCCGGAAAGCGCTGCGCATCATCGCCAGGCAACGCCGTGCCCTCACCGCTCCTACATCGACGGCGCAGGCGTTCCGTCCGACCATTTGTCGGTCGGTATCATGAACTCGTCGATCGGTTCGGGGAGACCGTGAAACTGCGGGTTCAGCATCACCGGCGAACCCGGCAAGTCGGCGCCCCAATTCGTGCCAAGCGGGGTATAGAACATCAGGTGCGGGACCCAGTGTCCCGCCTCGTCGTTCAGATAGCCCTGCTTCGACATCATGTAGCACATCGCGCCGGGTTCCAGCGGCGGGAACGCCTTGCTCGCCAGCGCAGCCTTGATGTCGCCCATGATCTGGTCCTTGGATCGTCCAGCGAGCGCCAGCTCCGTCCGCTTGAAGGTCATCGGCAGGATCGATCGCGCTGCCGGCGGATTCAGGCACATCGGTCCGCGCAATCTGGGATTCCAGAATTCCGGAAAATCGAACTGCGCCGTCCAGGCTCGGTCGACCAGGCACACAAAGCCGTTCTTGCCCTTGACCGCCGTGACGTAACCGTGGGGCCCGAGCACCAGGACCGTTGCGTCCCCGGAAATGGACTTGGGCGCCGCGCTGCGTGCCAGGGCGATTTCCGCATCGCGATCTGCCATCAGGTATTGCGACAGCGGTGCCATGACCGGATAGGCATGCGGCGGATTCTGGGCTGGCGAACCTTGTGCAGCGGCCACGACCATGGCCAGGAACACGCCAAGTGTCTTGCCGATCTTCCAGCGGCCGGTAACTTGCTTCATTGCAGTTCTCCCGTCTGATCGCGTAGGTGTGGTGGATTCGGAACTGGCTCGATCCGGATCGCTTCCCGCTGGCATCCACGGCTGCTGGCACCAGCGGGCGATCCTCGCCTATGACGAACGAGGAAGCAGGAAATCGACATACCGGGCACCGGGCCCTGCTCGATCGCGGCACACGTACGCCCGGCAACCCAAGAGGGCTCTGTCCGATTACATCCGGGTCGACGCAGTCAGCTCAGCGCGTAAGGGCCGCCGCGCTCCAGCGCGCGGCGATAGGCCGGCCGTTGCTGCACGCGGTTCACGAAAGCGGCGACATGCGGCAGCCTGCCGCCCAATCCGCTGCGCGCCATGGCCACTTCCATCGGAAAGCTCATCTGGATGTCGGCCGCACTGAATTCGTCACCCACGAACCAGCCAGTCTGCGCCAGCTCGTTGTTGACGTAATCCAGGTGCAACGCCAGTTGCGGATCGACGAAGGCCGACTGCAACTTGCCGGCGATCCGCTGCGCGATCGGCCTGGCGAAGAACGACATGGGCGCCGTGGCGATGCGCATCGCCACCAGCTTGAGCAGCAGCGGCGGCATGGCCGAACCCTCGGCGTAATGCAGCCAATAGTTGAAGCGCAGCCTTTCCGGCGTGCCGCGCGGCGGTGCCAGGCGGCCCGTGTCGTAGCGGTCGACGAGGTAGTCGACGATCGCTCCCGACTCCGCGATCACTTGGCCGCCATCCTCGATCAACGGTGACTTGCCCAGCGGATGGACCGCCCGCAGCTCCGACGGCGCCAGCATCGTCTTCGGATCGCGCTGGTACTTGCGGATCTCGTAGGGGACGTCCAGTTCCTGCAACAGCCAGAGCACGCGCTGGGAGCGCGAGTTGTTGAGGTGGTGGACGGTTAGCATGGCGCGTCACCGGTACAGTGGGTGAGGTGGTCAGAAGGCTAGCATGGTGACCGGCACGTAGATGTACAAAGCGCCAACGAGGCACCACGCCAATCCGCACGGAACCCTTGGTGAAAAAATTTGTCTACCGGTGTCGGTCGCGACACGCGCTGACGACATGCGTAAGTTTGCGCGGGCAATCGGCTTGAATGAGGCTTTGTCATCGAACGTTCCGGGCAGGGCCTACATCAACGCGAGGGGGATCGTACGCGCGGCCTGGCCTGGCTCGACGGCGAAACACGTGCGAACTTGAGTCAGCGGCGCTGGCGACAACCAGGGCTGACGCGTCAGACGCGGGTGCTCGTGCTGGCCTCGGTATTGGCACTGCACGCAGTGTTCGCATGGATGATGTGGTACGCGATGCAGCTCGCGCCGCAACATCCGGCGGCAGTATCTGCCGATGGCGATCAAGTGCTGATCGTGCGCCTGCTGGACCGTTCCAGCACGCCACGCGCCGTATCGGCGCCTGCGCCACTCGCACTGCCAAAGCCAGTACCGCAACAACAGATTGCAGCCCCACCCGCTCGCCCCGTGTCGCACGAGAAATCGCGTCGTGACGCGATGGTCGTGCAGGATCATTCAGCGGCGCCTGTGCCGGCGGCCTCCGCAGCTACGCCGGACACCAGCAGCCTGTTCGCCAAGGACGGATCGATACGGCTGCCGTCCTCGCTGACGGACACCTCGACCGCAGCAAGCGCCGAGACCAAGCCGGCCAAACCGGCGGACGATCGCCGGATCATGCAGCACGACAGCAACCACATGCACTACAAGGCAACCCGTTTCGAAAAATACTTCCCGCCGCCTAACGAGACGGCCGGCGGTGCGGTAGGTCGCCATATCGGCGATGCCATCCAGGCGATCGCCAAAAGCGTGTGCGACCCCAGCAAGCGCAGCACCGCTTCCAACCTGCTTTGCGGCGTGTCGCCCCCGCCACCCTCGCCCAAGGATGGCGACGAGCGCCTCAATCTGCCGCCGCCACCGCTGGCTGCCGATCCGCATCCAGCCAAGCTTCCGCCGTTGTCCACCTGCATCGCCGAGTACAACGACACCAAGCCGCTGTCGGACGGCTGTCCGATAGACACGCCCGACCTGGCCTTCAAGGCCGAGATGCGGGAGTGCATCGATCTGTTCCGTGCAGGCAAGCGCCTCAAGACCTGGTGCCCGGCCGATACGGCCAGGCGTGCTGCCGCCGAGTCGTCCACGCCGGCGGCTTCCGCGAGCACGGGCTTGCACTGATGCGCGAATCCCGGCGCTTTCCTTCCGGGAACCACCGCGCGCGACGACAGTCATAGACCGTGGCGTGAGATCGGGAAGGCTTGCAGCCGGGCAGCCACAGATCGGGTGTGCGGGCAGCAACCATGTATCTGCGGCACCGGCTGCAAACCTTCCCGATTTCCGCGGCGTCGGGCAAAAGATCGCGAGGACCATGCGGACGCCGCGGCGAACCCACTCGCCCCCCCTCTTCGCCCCATGCACACCTGGTCGAGTCCGACACTCTCCCTCGCCCCTGGACGCAGAAACACGATCTTCCAGCGCCTTTCCGCTGCGCAAGCTTCTTCGCTTGAAATGGACGTCCAAACGATTCGAACGAAAAAGAACGACCCTCTAGTCAAGTGCACACGACTTTTGGCACGGCTCCTTCTGGCACATGTGCGCCCGCGCCCCGATGAACTTCCATGGGCACCGCCGGCGACTCTGCGCTCGGCCAACCCAAAGGAATTGAGTCCATGTCTAAAGTCACATTGGCTGTGGCGATTGTTCTCTCCATCGCGGCGCTCCACGCAAATGCGGCTGTCGCCACTCCGATGACGTCCGGCGATGAAGTCGATCAGGCCGTCAAGCAGTACATGCAGGCTCACAAGATCCCCGGCGCCTCCGTTGCCATCATCGAAGACGGCAAGGTGGTGAAGGAGTCCAACTACGGCCTGGCCAGCGTCGAGCTTGGCGTGCCGGTAACCAACGACACGCAGTACACACTCGCTTCCACCACCAAGGAGTTCACCGCGGTCGCGATCATGACCCTGGTGCAAGAGGGCAAACTGTCGCTGGACAAACCCGTCCGCAGCTACTTGCCGGAGCTTCCGGCCAGCTGGGGTGCGGTGACCCTGCGGCATTGCCTCTCGCACACATCAGGCCTGCCCGATGCGGTTGCCGCCGACGACGTCAACGTCACGCCGCTGGCGGGCACGCAGGCCGAGTTGATGAAGCTGCTGGTCACCCGCCCGGTGGGCGAACCCGGTGCAAAAACGGTCTACAACCAGACCGAATACATGCTGTTGGCGGAAGTGATCGAGCGCGTCACTGGCAAGCCCTTCAGGACTTACATCGATGATCGTCTCCTCAAGCCTCTCGGCATCACCGATATGCACTGGGGCGATTCCTGGGAGGTGATCCCGGGACGCGCGTCGCTCTACACCACGCTGGAGCCGACGTCCGATCGCTCGAAGCTGCAACTGGATGCCAAGGGCCGGCCCGTGGAGTCCACGTCCGGCATCCACGCCTTCGGATCGAAAGGCATTCCCGAGTTCCTGTCGCCCGCAGCGGGGCTCAACGCGAACATCGGCGCGATAGCGAAATGGGAATCCGCGCTCTGGAGCGGAAAGGTCATCAAGCCGGAAACCCTGGCCATGATGGGCACGCCCTACAAACTCCACGACGGGTCTGCGGGCGACTTCGGCTTGGAGTTGATGCCCTATCCGCTGCCTGCGACGGGAGAGTCCAGCGTGTCCTCGGGCGGTGGCGCTGCCGTGTGGATCACCACGATTCCCAGGAGCCATCTCACGGCCATCGTGCTGACCAATCTCCAGGGGTGCATGCCCCCGATGCTGGCAGCGGAAGTGCTGCAGGCCTACGAGAAGCAGGCCAAGGTCACAGGGCGAAAATCGTAGATCGAAGCGCGCACGTATCGCCCACGCCAATCCGACAAAAAGCGACAAGGACAACGAGGGCGATGCCCCATGGCATCGCCCTCCAACTGTTCGATGTCACTGCACGCCGCACCCGCACGTCGTACGCGCCGGCCGACACCCGCCAGGCATTGTCCCGACACCTTTTCCCTTAACGAACCATCGATGGCGGCGGTGGCGGCGGCGCGGGTGGAGCCGGCGGCTCACCTGTGAGCGAGTGATGCGCCAGATACAACTGGCCATGCCCCATGGCGAGAAATTGCGCATCGTCGGCGCAAGGTTGGCGATACATCGAACCGAGAACCAGCCCGGCGATCCGCATGTTTGCCACGTTGTAGGCCGTGGTGCCCGTTTCAGGGAAAGTCGGCGCCCAGTGCCACGCGGCGGGAACGTGTTTCAGGGTGACTACGTCTTTCGCTATTCCCTGTATGTACGTGCCGTCTTTGAACAACACCCAGTAGAACAGGCGCGAGTGACCGTTCCTCCCGCATGCGGTGCTTCCCTGCTCCTTCGCCAGACCTTCGCGAAAACCGTCGGCGAACGCCTGGCGGATGCTGCGCAACTTCGCACCGTGGTCCGGCAGATCATCGGGTTGCACACCTGCTGCCGGTTCGTCCAGATAAGGAGCCTGCACGGAAAACGGAAAATCGCCCAGCTTGCTTGCGTAGTAATCGCCGCCATACTCGATGCTCAGCCAATGCGGCGGCATGAGTTCGTTTGCGTTGCTGCCACTGCTGGAATCGGCGGCGTAAAGCACACCGCTGAACATAAGGAACGCGGCGACAACGAGCCTCCTGCACATCCGGCACCTTCCTTTCAGATTGATGGGTTCCGACTCGTCTGCCGCCATAAGCGCGCTCTGACCGCCGTGTCGCACCGGTCATGCCGACGGAGTCCTTACGGCAAGTGGATCCCAGTCCGCTTTTCCAAGTCAGACAAAGTAGCGGCAAACTCTCAGCGGGCGATGGCGCCGCGAGCACGCCGCACCATGACGGCCACGCCGCGCATCAACACTTCAATCGATGCGCAACCAGTTCAGGAACAGGCCATGCTCATGGTCTTCAGCCCGATACCCCTCGCGCACTTCGACCACCTGTCCCCAACCCATATGGGCGGCGCCATCGTCCTGCTGGCTGTCGACCCTCAGGCGCTCTCCCAGCGGGACGGGGAAGCGCGTCACCAGCACCATGGTGGTCTCGTTCCGGGCGACCATCAGCGCTGGCTTGCTGATCGTGCTGGCCTTCACCCAGTCCGTGTTGATGTGGATCCGCACTTCCTGCGGCGGCAGGTTGCTGCGATTCTCCAGCCGCCAGCTGTCGGCTTTCTCCAGCAGCGAACTCAGAAGCGGATCGCTCCAGTCGACCGCGCCGATTGAAACGCTAGAGCGTGACTTCTCGTGGCCCATGGCTCCCCCTCGTTGGACCGGGCGCGAACGCGCGCGTGCGCGATCGTGGACAGTCCGGCAGCGATACGCGACGAAGCCGCACCGCAACAGTAGCCATGCAAGCCTGGCTATCGCGGCAACATACCAGAACTGCCGCCGAGTGGCGGAGCGTGGTCGCCCGGGTTCGTGCCGCACCGTGCCGCGGCATCATGCAGGCCCGGAAGCGGGCCAACGGGGCCAGGCCCATTCCCAGCCGCGTACCGGCCAAACGCGCCCCTCCGAGCCGCATTTTCTTCGATCGCCCTGGCTATGCCGGCCCGATGCAGCTGGCCCGTCGTACCAACGGACCGACCAGGAATGATCGGCATGCAAAATCTTGCGAACCCGGACCTGTACCGAAGGAAGCGCGCCCCGCCCTGCCTCTTCCTTGAGAAAGCGCACTCCGCCCTGATGCTCTTGGCCATCTGCCCTGTCCACGTGGCCATGCTCGACAAAATCAGAAACTGGCGCGTACGCCGCCTCGTCGCCCGGCACCCGATCGCCGAACCGCTATGGCAGGACGCGCTCCGACGATGCGCCGTGGCACGTGCGCTGGGGGCTTCCGACCAGGCCGCGCTGCGCGTGCTGGCAACGCTGTTCCTGGACAGCAAGTCGCTGGAACCGACCAAGGGCTTGCAGCTCGACGACGCCGACCGTGTCCTGCTCGCGGCGCACGCCTGCGTACCCATACTGAAACTGGGCCTGGACTGGTACGACGGTTGGCACAGCGTCATCGTCTACCCGGACGCCTTCGTACCGCACCGTACAAAAACCGATGCCGCAGGCGTGGTTCACCAGACCGCCACCGCGCTGGCCGGCGAGGCGTGGGGGCGCGGGCCGGTGATCCTGTCGTGGGCGGATGTGCTGAATGCCGGGAAGAAGCCGGGGCACAACGTGGTGATCCACGAAATGGCGCACAAGCTCGATCTGCTCAACGGGGACGCCAACGGCTTTCCGCCCCTGCACCGTCGCATGGACCGCCGCGTGTGGACACGGGTTTTCTCCAGCGCGTGGGATCACCTGCAGGAGCAGCAACGCAACGGCACCGAGTTGCCGCTCGACCCGTATGCCCTGGAGAGCCCGGCCGAATTCTTTGCGGTAGCTAGCGAGCAGTTTTTCGAGAGCCCGGCAGTCTTGCGTCAGCAGCTGCCGGACGTCTATCGGCAACTCGAGCAGTTTTACCGGCAGCATCCATTCTGAGTGTCGCTACGGGCACCCCGAGCATCGAGAAGCAAGTGGCAAGGTCGACTTGCAGAACCGCAGGGTGGTACGTATTGCATTGCGCGCTTACTGCTTTGACGCGGGTGTCGCCTGGTAGAACACATTCAACCAGGCACCCTTCCGCTTCATCCACAAAGACGAGGCGTAGCTGTCGAGCCGGAAGGCTTTCCCGTGATCGAGGCCCGCCGCCACCACGCGATAGGTGACGAGCGCGGCATTCTGCGCGACGAAGCGAACCTCGAATCCCGAGAGCGCACATTGATCGAAGCGCACCTGCGCATCCATGGCAGATTCCTCGCTGGCGCCCCTTCCCACCACGCCACTCTCGGTAAGCGTGATGAAGTCCGGGGCATGAAAGGCCTGGTAAGCACTGGCGTTGCGCTGGATCGCCAAGTTCCAGCTGGCCCGTTCTTCCGCGATCAGGCGCTGGGCAACGGCGTCGTTCGTCGCTGCGGCGGCAGGAAGAGGGTTGGAGGCAGCACTGCACACGGCCAGCGGAGTGGCGTGGACGGCCCATGGCAGGCAGATGATGGCCACAAAGGCAAAAAATATTCGGATATTTGTCATGACTTCAGAATGTCATTAGGATCAATAAACCGTCAATCGAATTGATTTCGTAACCATGGCCGCCGCGACTGACCTCGACCGAACAGATTTCGCCATCCTGCACCTTTTGGCGAAGGACGCCTGGCTATCCAACAAGCAGATCGCGGCATCGGTAGGTCTGGCAGCGTCAAGCTGCCATGAGCGGATCAAATCCCTCAGGGCGCGCGGAGTCTTGCTGGGCGCTCACGCCGAGGTAAATCTCGAGGCGATCGGGCTCGCATTGGAGGCCGTGCTGTTCGTGCAGCTCGGCAAACTGGAAATCGGCGTGGTCGACGACTTCGTCAGTACCACCGCCACCCTTCCAGAGGTGCGCAGCGTATTCCTGGTGTCGGGTCGCTCCGATCTGATTGTCGCCGTTGCCGTACGCGACATGCAGCATTTGAAAGCGATCATCTCCGAGCATTTCAATCGTCACGACGTCGTGCTGCGCGTGGAAACATCCGTCGTGTTCGACAGCCGGCAACAACACGCCATACCGGCGCCGTAGCGTGCAACAGGCGCCAGGACGATTTGAATCGAGATCGTTCCCAAGTTGGCCGCGCCGTCTTCGGCCCCACCTATCTGGCTAGCGGAACTCTCCCGGTGAATCGGAAGCTGATGATGCGTGAAGCTGCACGTCGCGACGCGAACGCTGCGAACGTGGTTCGTGCTGCATCACCGCCGGTCGTGCGCAACGGATTCGTGGGAGTACCCCGGTACGCAGCGACCGCTCGGCCGGCCGTTCCAGGAAGGCACGTCGAGCCGTGCCGGCCAAGCATGGAAGGCTAAGAAGCGGCAGCCGATGAGCGTCCGGCGGTGTCCTGATTCGTGCGGTTTGATCCGATCGGCGCAATCAAAAGTGTGTCGGACAACGGGGTCGCTTTTTGTGGCGCTGCCAATGGCGCTGGCGCGATGGGCCATGACGCAATCCGACATTCAGCCGGGAAAGATTTGATTCCCGCCGGCCCCGATCCGAAGCGTATGCTGTTGTGGCTCCGTCTATTCCGGAGTTGCCGGGGGAACGCCAATACCGTACCGAATCGCGGCTGCTAGCCACGCAGCCGCGAGCCATCGACTGGAAGATGACCACATGAACACGACGCTGCAACACAGTCGTCTATTGTTCGCCGCCGCCATGATCGCCTTGGGTGTGACGGGCCTCGTCAACGGTGACTTCGCCCTTGCGTGGCAACAGGTTCCCATCCATCACCCGCCGACGCGCACCGCCGTCGCCTATGCCTGCGCCTTTGTCGAACTGGCGCTAGGCATCGGTCTCCTGCTGAAACGCACGCTGCCGCCAACCTGCAGAGCGCTGTTTCCATACATGATGCTGTGGCTGGCGCTGCTGGAAATTCCCGGCGTGGTGCAGGCGCCGCAGGAAGTCGGCAATTGGGGCAGTTTCGGCGAGATCGCCATCATCACGGCAGGTGCGTGGTGCCTGTTCGTCGAGCAGGCCGGCGTCGGCAACGCGCGGCGTCTTGGATTCGCTGTCGGGCCCCGTGGCCTTCGCGCGGCGCGCTGGCTGCTTGTCGTCGCATTGCCCATGATCGGCGTCGAGGTCATCGTGGATGCGGTGAAATTCGGCGACCACGTCATGCAACCCTGGCTGCAATGGTTGCCCTGGCCCATGGCCTGGGCCTGCCTGACCGGTGTCGGCAGCATCGCGACCTGCCTGGCTTTGCTGTTCGGTGTCTGGCCGCGGCTCGCGGCGACGGCGGAAGCCGCCATGCTGGGCATCATTACCGTCACCTATTGGGGGCCCGATCTTTACACCGGTCGTACGGCAACCACCGCCCTCATCATTTCCTTCCTGATCACCGCCGGCGTCTGGCTGGTCGCCGACACCTATCGCAGCATCCCGTGGCTCGCAAACGGGCGGGCTATCTGGAATAACTGACTTCGTCACACCGGCCGGTCCGGCATCGACATGGGGGGAGACATGGCTATGCACATGGAAGGAAGCATCGACGCGACCGCGAAGATGCAACCAGACGTGTTGGAATCACCCAGGCTCACGTTTGCTGCATTGAACGCAAAGATCGACGCACTGCCCCAATTTCCTGAAGCTCCGACGATACTGCCGCTGAAAGCTAGGTGGGGATTCGCAGCTGCCATTGCGGGTGCGCTGCTTGGCCTCTTCAGCGTCAAGCTGCTTCCGAGTAACGCAATCTACACGGTCATCCTCGGCTCTATCGGCGTAGCCGTAGAGATCGTGGGCGTCGTTATCGCCCTCCTCTCCGATATGCCCAAGAAGTGGCCGGCATTCGCCAACGTACGACGCGAGTTCGCAGCACAACTGGATTTCGATTTACCCAGTCATCTGGAGCTTGTCGGCTGGCTACGCACCTTCCCGCTTGACCAACGCGAAGAGCTGAGCGAGTTCGTCGTCTACCGGCACGCGCGCATGAAAGAGAAACTTCCCATGCTCACCGGCAGCATCGAGAAGCTTGGCGCCCTGCCCGTCGTCATCGCGCTCTACCTGCAGTTCAAGGACATGCAATGGCCACCTCATCCCAACTGGCTGGAGATCGTCCTGATCTTTGCGCTGGTTTTTGGCTACTGTCTGAGCGTGCTGCAGATCAACGTCAGGCTACGGTTGCAGCTTTATGAGATGTTGCTCGGCAAGGCGCTGGCGTAGGAGGCCTGGCGAAATTCCAGGCACCCGGGCAAAGCAAAAAAGTATCGGGGAAACTTAATTGTCGGAACGTTCGAAACACGGAAGCCGGGCTACGCCTAGCAGCGTCCCTTCCCGGCCTTGCCGCGACCATCTATACAGACTCATTGGCAGCTTCATCCCAAGCCCGCAACCATCGTCAGGGTATCCCTGATACCTTCTCCCCTCTTTGACAACCGAATTCCAAACAACGCGAGGATTCCATACATGCCACGTTTCCATTTTCTCCGCAGCACCGCCATGGGAGTGAGCCTCGGCGTGGCCGCTGCCTGCATGGCGCTGCCCGCCTTTGCCGCCACGCCGGTCACGGTGACCTTCGAGGCAAACAGTGTCTGGGCGCAGGAAATCGGTCATCTCGACCATGCCGACGGCTCGCAGGACTACACGGTAGCGGTCGCGGCAGGCAAGACCTTGCAGGTCAACCTCATCAGCAGCAATGCGAACGTGTATTTCAAGGTGAACGACCAGGGCCACGACCAACAAGTGCTCGACTCCCATAAAACGGGCGTCTCCACCTGGTCGACTCCAAACGCGACGGCCACCACGTACACGATCCAGGTCTACATGGACCCTGCCGCGGTAGATCGCGACGAAACCGCGAAATACGCCTTGCAGATCGGGCAATACGGTGCCGAAGACCTGCGTCCCCCGACGACCGCCGTGACGTTCCAGCCCAACAAGCCCTGGGCGGAAGAAGACGGCAGCCTGGCTTCTGGCGCTACCGCACACGACTTCACCGTTTCCATCGCGGCAGGCATGACGGTCGCCGTCAATCTCGTCTCGAGCAATCCCCAGGTGCATTTCAAGGTGGAGGACCAGACCCACCAAAAGCTGGCCGACACCAGCACGACCGCGACGAATACCTGGTCCGACTCAGTGGCGAAGACGACGGCGACGACCTACATGATTGAGGTGTATGCCGATCCGGCGGCGATGCCGGCTGGACAACGGGCGCCGTTCGCCCTGCAGGTCGGGCAATTCGAGGCTGGGGGCGCGCAGCCCACGCAACCCGCAGGTGCGACCACCACGTCGTCGCCGGCCGCGACGACGTCGGCATCGACGCCTCCGGCCGCGACATAAAGGATCAAGACGGTCCAGAGCCTCTTCCGGCGGCGAAGTAAGAGGCTCCGACATCTTTTCCAAGCTGCATCCTCGCCGGATTCGACTGCAACGCGCTTCCGCTGGTGGCGCATCGGGGAGAACCATGAAAACTCGTCGCGATTTCCTCACCCAGGCACCGCTGGGCCTGCTGGGTGCCATGGTGGCTGGCGGCGCGTTGGCGCAGACCGGCGAGAACCCCGCTCCGGGCACGCCACCGCCCGGCTCGCCCGGCGCCTTCAACACCGCGCCGCCGGCGGGGCCGAAGCTCACCACGGCTACCTTCGTCGAGGCGGAAAAGCTGGCGCAGGTGAGCATGACCGAAGCGCAGCGCGCGATGGCCGTGGCCAACTGGCCCACCTCCATGGCCGCGCTGCTGGAGCGCCGCACCGGCCCGCGCAAGGTGGCGCTGGAAGAAGGGCTGGCCCCCGCCACTACCTGGTTCCCTGCGATGGGCCGTGCGCATGTCGGACCTGCGCACGACCGCTTCGCGCCGTCCACCGTGGCGGCCTCGGCGCTGCCGGCGGAGGACGAGGACATCGCCTTCGCCTCCGTCGCCCAGCTTGGCGCGTGGATCCACGCACGCAAGCTCACTTCCACCCGGCTGACCAAGATCTATCTCGCACGCCTGAAGCACTTCGACCCGCAACTGCGCTGCGTCATCACCCTGTGCGAGGACCACGCGCTGGCGCAGGCCGCGCAGGCGGACAAGGAGATCGCCGCCGGCCATTACCGCGGCCCGCTGCACGGCATCCCGTGGGGTGCGAAGGACCTGCTCGACACCGCCGGCATCGCCACCACCTACGGCGCCGAGCCGTTCCGCCACCGCATGCCGAAAGACGACGGCGCGGTCACCCGCAAGCTCAACGAGGCAGGCGCAGTGCTGGTGGCCAAACTCAGCCTGGGCGCACTGGCGCTCAACGACATCTGGTTCGGCGGCCAGACCATGAACCCGTGGCTGCTCAAGGAAGGCGCCTCCGGCTCCAGCGCCGGCCCTGCCTCGGCCACAGCGGCCGGCCTGGTGGCGTTCGCCATCGGCAGCGAAACCCAGGGCAGCATCATCAGCCCATGCATGCGCTGCGGCACCACCGGCCTGCGCCCCACCTACGGCCGCGTGCCGCGCACCGGCGCCATGACGCTGTGCTGGACGATGGACAAGCTTGGCCCCATCGCCCGCTCGGTGGAAGACACCCTGCTGGTGCTCAACGCCATCCGCGGCACCGACCCAGGCGACAGCGCCAGCGTGCCAGCGCACCTGGACTACGACGCGGCCACCCCGATCAAGGGCCTCAAGGTCGGTTACTTCCCTGGCTGGATGAAGGAAGCGCCGGCCACCGACCTGGACCGCGCCGCACTCGATCAACTGCGCGCGCTTGGCCTGGTGCCCACCGAAGTGTCCCTGCCCGACTGGCCCTACGACGACCTCAACGTGCTGCTGTTCGCCGAGGCCGCCGCCGCCTTCGAAGAACTCACGCTCTCCGGCGCCGCCGACCAGATGCGCGTGCAGACCCCGGACGGCTGGCCCAACCTGTTCCGCGAATCGCGCTTCCTCTCCGCCGTAGACTTCGTGCAAGCCGACCGCCTGCGCCGCAAAGTGGCGAAGGAGATGGAACGCGTGATGGGCGAAGTGGACCTGCTACTGGTGCCTTCGCTGCGCGACGAGATGATGGTGATCTCCAACATGACCGGCCAGCCCTCGCTCACCCTGTGCACCGGCTTCGTCGAAGTGGACCAGGTGCGCAGCGACTGGGCGCCCGACCCGAGCCACCCGCTGCCGAAGCTGGCCAAGCCGCACCGCGTGCCCTACGGCATCACCCTGATCGGCCGGCTGTTCGAGGAAGGCACGCTGGGCCGCGTCGGCCGTGCGCTGGAGGCGAAGGTGGCTGTGGCCGGGGAGCGGCCGCCTGGATTCTGATCGGCGACGTCTGATTCGACCGTTCGGGTTGAGCGCTGAGACTCCCGGTAAACCCGATGGTGACGAATCGTTACGCCGCCGCTTCGCCGGACGAGGCGGAGCCCTTCAGCTGCCACAACGTCGCATAGTTCATGATGGGGCGCTCGAACGTCGCCCCCTTTGCGATGAAGGGTTTCCCCAGATCAAGCATCGGCTGGAACGTGTCCAGCTGCTTGGCGGCTTCGAGGCTGGTCCAAAGGCTGACATTCGTCAACGAAGATGTCGCCTCATCCGCCCCGAAATAGAAGGACAGCAATCCGTCCATGGCCTCTATGCCGGGACGCAGGACGGAATCGGCCTCCGCCGCCATTTGCCGGAGCTCGGCGAAGTGCTCCGGAGCACACCGCAGAATCGACACGCGCACCACTGGCTTCATACACCGCATCCTTGTTGTCGTTCGGCTCGCCCCACACGGGGAGGCGGCAATCTAACAATGGGCAAATTCGCTCACAAGTGCGTTCCAGCGCCGATCCGTTTCCAGGGCCGAGCACCTGTAACGGTCGACGGATGACATTCATGGCCCACCGATCGGCGTAACCACTGGTGTGCCGCCAACGCCCCCAATTCGGAAGCAACAAACGCACCTGACCCCGTTTTGGAATTCACGTGCTCCCGCCCCTCCCCGAAGGTGACCCGCTGACTTTCGAGCTAGAGCCGTCGGCCCTTGGGCGTTCGACGACGCGACCGCGAGTAGCCAATGTCGATTTCTGGAGACCCCGTTCGTCATCCTGTCGTAGGGCCGACAAGGCCGAACTCAGGAGGATGACGAACGATGATTACGGTCTTTGGCGAGGGAAGAGGCTTCCGGGTCGTCTGGCTGCTGGAAGAGATGGGACTCGCGCACCGGCTGCGACCGGTGGATCTTCTGGCCGGCGTTGAGAACGACCCGGAGTTCCTGGCCATCAACCCCGCCGGCTTCATCCCGGCGATCCGGGACGGCGACGTCACCATGGTCGAGTCCATCGCGATCATGGAGTACCTGATGGCCCGCTACGGGCCCACGCCGCTGGCACCCGCCCCGCACGATCCGGCGTTCCCTGCTTACCAGCAGTTCCTCCACCTTGGCGAAGCCGGCCTCGCGGCCTCCGTCTACTTCGTCGTCGGCGCGCGCAGTTTCGCGCCGGAGTCCGAGCGGGAGAACTGGAGCGCCGGTCAGGCGCTGGACGTTTTCCAAACACGACTGGGTCTGGTGACGCGGCAGCTGGCGCGCACGCCCTACCTCGCCGGTGACAGGTTCACGGCCGCCGACATCTCGGTGACGTACGCGCTGGAGTTGGCGCAACATGGCGCAGGCATCGCCCTCGGCGAAACAGAGAAAGCCTATCTCGCCCGCACCAGCGCACGCGCAGGCTACCAGCGCGCCATGGAGACCTGCGAGTCCCGGAAGGCGTGGTTCGCCAGAACGCCGGTTCAATAACCCCAGTTTCTTCAGCTCTGACACTCCCCGCCGTGAGTGCCCAGCCAAGAAATAAACCTGACTCCATTTTGGAGTTGACCCTTGCGATGAGGCGAACGCAATGCTGAGCTGGCAAGTCGGTCGAGTGAAGATCACCCGCGTTGTCGAGATGGATTTGCCGGTGCCGATTGCCTGCCTGCGACAGGCCACGACGGCTGAGCTGCGCAAGTCGCCATGGCTGTATCCGCACTTCGTCAGCGAGGACGACAGCACGCTGAAGCTCAGCATCCATGCGCTGCTGGTCGAAGCGCCAGGGTTGAAGCTGGTCGTCGACACCTGCATCGGCAACGACCGGCCACGCGAGATCACCGGCGACCAACCCTTGTCGACGCCGTTTCTGGAGCAGCTGGGCGAAGTCGGCTGGTCGCGCGAGGGTGTCGACGCCGTGGTATGCACGCATCTGCATGTCGACCATGTCGGCTGGAACACCATGCTCGAAAACGGTCAGTGGGTGCCGACCTTCCCGAAGGCGCGCTACCTCATCGGCCGGCAGGAATACGACTTCTGGCGCCACCATGACGACGCCGAGCAACAGGCGATGCTCGGCGACAGCATCCAACCGGTCTTCGATGCCGGGCTCATGCAATTGGTGGAGCTGGACCACGTGATATCGCCGGAAGTCCGGCTCACGCCTTCCATCGGCCACACACCGGGACACGTCAGCGTGCTGATCGAATCCGAGGGCGCGCGCGCGGTGATCACCGGCGACATGACCCACCACCCTTGCCAACTGGCGCACCCCGACTGGGTATTCGGTGACGACGACCCGGAAGCCGCCGTGCTCACCCGTTCGCGCCTCTTTGCCGAATGGGCCGACCAGCCCCTGCTGGTCATCGGCACCCACTTTGCCGCACCAACTGCTGGCCACGTTGTTCGCGATGGCGCAGCGTTCCGGTTCGTGGTGTGAGGGCGATGACGGCCGCTCCCGTGGCCGTGGCGTCCATCGAAAACGGGGGCATTGGGAAGCAACCGGTGTATCCGCAAGCAGAGCGCACCAGACAAGTGAATTTGGCCGGTCATCGCTACTTCGTTTGAAGCCGCAGGCGTGCGCCCACCATTGCGGCCTGGACCACCAACTCTGGCCGCGTGCATCGCGTTCGCCGGGAATGTCGGCAAACCAATCCCAGAACGCGTCATCGTAATTCAGGTAGAACAGCCGGATGGACGCCACCCTTGGATTCCGGTGCTTGACGACGACGCACATCCATCGCGTACGGGTCAGATAGCACGCAGCGATATCCTTGCGCAGCATGCGTACCGTCCTGGAGAACGTCTGGGTGACGATAAGCGACGTAACGGTCAGCTCGACCTTTTTCATGACGACGACCGACCTTAGGCAGGCCGTCACGCAACCGATCAGGATCAAGAGGATCAATGCGTATGCCAGACGGTCACTGGTCTGGTGCACAGGAAGCACCACCTGGGTGATGACGTGGAGGATGTAAAGAAAGGCCATCGCCAGGCCCAATCGCCACAGGCGAAAAGAAACTGGGGTGCGATAGCTCCGCGGATACGCGCCAGGAGTGAGTGCGCCTCGATCCTCACTCGGAAGCAGATCCTGTTTCATGCGACGAGCCGCCGCCCTGATTGAGCTGGGCCCATTATGAACCGGCCCGGCTTGGCGTTGCCGCAGGCGATTGGGTTTGAGTCACGCTGTCATGGGCGGCGAACTCTTTGGTGATAGCTATCGCTTCGGCCCTGGCAGGCGTGCAGCCACCGATCGACGAGAGCAAGCGCAATGGTTGTGAGGCCTCCTCGTCGACCTGATCGAGGGGTGCCTCATATGGCTACCCAGAAGCCACCAAAGCAGCATCCTGATAGGTTAGCCTCACTCGTTGTCGCGCTGTTATCCAACAAAGAAAGGGGACGCTGTGATGCGCAAGGGATGGATCGTTTTGGCGCTTTTGGCTGGCTTGGCGGGATGTGTTCCGCCGTCACGGCATCGGGCCATGCTTGATGGTGCGCCATGGCCGCTGGACGCCGATGGAAACATCGTTACCGGGGAAACCGTATTGCTGATACTCGTCGATTATCACGGAGTCGCGGTAGAAGCCTGCATCGAGAAAAGCAGCGGCAACGATGCGTTGGATGCTTCCGCGCTAAGGCGTACGACTACGTCACAGTACAACCCGGAGATAAAGAATGGATTTTTTGCCTCCGCCTATGCTCGAGTTCCCGTGAATTTCGTACCAGAAGGAACCCCATCAGTGGCATTGCCGCCTGTGCCGCCCCACAGGGAGTGCCAGCCACAGCCGGTACCCGGCGTTTCCCCTGCGGAGCTGGCGCTGGTGTCAGGCAAGCAGTTCACGATTTCACCCACGCAAGCAAGGGAGGTACCGGGAGTCGACCAGCCGTGGCCTACAGACGCGAATGGTAGGCCGGTCACTGTTGACGCCTGGGAGAAAGTCTTGGTGGATACGTCAGGGCGCATTGTTGCAATCGATAGCCTCAAGCCCAGCAAATACCCGGCTTTCAGCGCGAATGCGGCGCAGACGGTAGCCAAGATGACCTTCGCATCCAGCGACGTGCAGCATTGGGACGTGGTGTCGTTCCATTTCCGCGGAGGCGAATGAGCTGCAAACCACTTCAGAGAGGGCGTCGAGAGATGGTTCTCTGCATCCATCTCCGCGCCCTTGGCCTGCCCCGCTTCGCGATGACCGATAGCACCGATCGTCAATGACCAACGCGCGGAAACTAGCCGGTACGCCTCCAGATATCTCAGGGATCAGCCGGAAACGCCGCTTGGCCAAAGCGCACCGACTCTCTTAATGTAGCGTCGATATCAGGGGGTACTTCATGAAACTGACGCCGATAGCTGGGATGCTTTGTGCGACCGTGCTTCTGACATCCTGCGTGCCGCAATATGCATCGCCGCCCGCAAGCAGCGACACCGCCCAGCTGCTGATGATTGGAAAGCCGGAGTACACACTCGCCACCCACGTCTATCGTGATGTGGAGACCTGCGCGGGCCGGCAATGGGTTTCCGGCGGGGTGGCCGGCCCGCCGAAGTGGATCAACGTGAAGGGCGGCCAACCCATCACCATTTCCGTCGACGTCGGAAATAGCTGGGGCACCTGCCCGGCCATCGGCACCTTCATTCCGGAGCGCGGCAAACGCTACGTTGCGCACGCGGTAACGGAAGACGGCATCCAGCGTTGCTACCTTGCCGTAGACGAAGTGCTCGCCTCCGGTTCGACGGGACAGCCCGTCCCTGTGACACAGCGCAGATTTCGCACTGGACTGGCCGAGAGTTCGAGTTGGTGCAAGCCCGATTCGCAGCGTTAGTCGGGATCGTTGCAGGCAGCAACACACGAACTGGGCCAGGTTCGCTTTGATCTTCGCAAATCAAATGGGATGGCCGCTGCATGCCAGCTTGGCAAGCAACCAATGCATGCACGCCAAATGGCGCGAATCGTGATCGCACAGCAGGTGAACCAGGCCACCGAAAGTGATCTCGCCGTATTGCGCCAACTCACCGGAGAGCAAATTGCGTTCGTCCTGCACCAGGCCGAGAGCGGCACCACTGTGGCGGAAGTACCTAGCCCTGTACCCATTTTGAGCGTACGTTCCTGTCAAGTCGTCGCGCTATGCTCCACCTTTGGGATGGCCGTTAGGCCAACAACAAAGGGGGAGAGACATGACGTCACGGATGCGTTGGTTGCTGGCGGCTGGCTTGGTCGCGATCGGCGGTGCACTAGGATGGTCTGTGTACTTGGCGCGTTTGACGCCGACAGTGGTAGTAGCACCCCCGCTGCGGTTGATCAGGACGCAACCGATACTACCGGCCTTGACTACGGTGCAGGCCTTCACTACGGCGCAGTTCGAGCACTTCCTCAGTGACGCGCGTCGGGCAGACGGGATCGACGACCCTTTGCAGCGTTGCCTGGCCTATCCGGAGCCGCCCGGAGTGCAATGGTCGAAGACCGTGACGACGGCGTACTGCCATTACATGCTGGACCCCGTCGTCACGGCAGCGGCAGCACGCGAGCTGATCGAGAACGGCCATGCAGCCGAGCTGGAACGCCGTTTGGCCGAGGCCAAGCAGGCTCAGCTTACCCGGCCGGATGCGCAGAGCATGTTGGATCGCACCTATAACATCGTCTTTGCCGAAGGCTCCGACGATACACGCGCTTTGATGGACGCCTGGAAAAGGCAGTCGCCCGACAGCCCCTACGCACTAGCGGCCAGCGGTGCGGCTTATGTGGCAATGGCACAACATCAGCGCGGTAGCGAATATGTCTCGAAAACATCCAGTGACGCGTTCGATGCGATGCATCACCTGCTGCAATTGGGGCGTACTGATCTCGATCGGGCCGCAGTGCTGGACCCGCAGCTGACGCCGACCTACAACGCCATGATCTTTGCGGCCGCGCTGGAGGGTGATGACGCCTACGCACTGAGCGCGGCCAAGCGCGGGCTGGCCGCGGACCCGGCCAGCTATCCCATCTATGCGCGGCTGGTATGGATGAGTCAGCCGAAATGGGGCGGTAACGTAGCCCGGATGCAACGCATCATCGATGATGCCCAACGACACGCTGGACAGAATCCGCTATTGCGGCTGTTGCTCTCTGAGCGCACGGGTGGCGAGGCGTATGTGGAAGACTGCGCCTGTGATCCCGCCGCCGAGGAGGACCTTTACCGTCACCTCTTTGCCGAGGCCGCTCCTGTGCGCATGCTGATGAGCGCCGGTTGGGCAGCGCGTAACCGCAACAACCTGGCACTGTCCGTGGTTTACCGTTCGGAGTTGCTGCGCTTCAATCCCAGCAGCCAGGATCATCGCGAGAGTCGTGCGTTCGACCTGATCCAGCTAGGTCAACCGCGCTGGGGGTTGGCCGAAGGCAACGCCCTGATCAAACAGGCGCCACAAGACGAAACCGCTTACGACGTGCGCGGCCAGGCTTACCGCGCACTGGGGGATGCCACCCACGCTGCGGACGACTTCGAACAGGCTCTGCGGCTGAATCCTTCCGACACGTGGACGCTCTCCGCCCTTGGCGACATCTATGTCAACGTAACCCATGATTGGGATAAAGGCTGGATCGTCGCGAACCGCCTGATGCAATTGACACCCGATGATCCGCGCGGTTGGTTCCTGCGTGCCAATATCCAGAAGCAACAGCCACGCGACGGCCTGGACCAGACTGTCCGTGAATTTGTCGCGCGATTCGGCAGTGATCCGCAGAAGCAAATGTGGGTGTTGCAGATGCAGGCGATAGCACGGCGATGACCCGCCCCCTGAACTGACGCGATGGTCGGAGCCATCGGCTTGACCTTCGCAAATCAAATGGGACGGCCGCTGCATGCCAGCTTGGCAAGCAACCAATGCATGCACGCCAAATGGCGCGAATCGTGATCGCACAGCAGGTGAACCAGGCCAGCGAGAGTGATCTCGCCGTATTGCGCCAAGTCCGCCTTGCGCTGAAGTTGCAGGTCGTCCAGCGCCTTGATCGTGGCCACCGTCGCCTTGCGGGCGGCCACGAAATCCGCGATGGCCTCGAGCGGATGGATTTCCGAGTAGCGGCGCTTTGCAGCGAGTTCGTTGCCGAAGACACGCTCGAACCTGGGGTGACTCTCGTCGCGTGTTCGCTGTATGCGAACGTGATAGACCAAGGTGTCGAAGTCGAGCATGTGGCAAGCATGTTCGCGAAAGGAAAATTCCTCCCCTGGGCAGGCCTCCCACGAAGCCGGTTTCCAGTCCCAGTAGGACGCCGGCATCGTGCGATAGAGCCGGTCGAGTCGTGCCGGAACGCTTTCCAGCGAATGCACCGTGTCAGACAAGACGTCCACGCATCCCCCTGCCTTGGCCAATCAAGTACGAAGTGAGGAGTAGCTATATTAGGGCAGCCCAATGAGGTCAGGTTCACTTCCCGGCCAATCGGAGTTCAGAGCAAGGAACCCGACGCTACACGGTCTCGTTTGACTTCAGCATTCCAACGGAAGGAGAGAAGCATGGCAAAGCGCACGAGTGGTGGCTTCGAGCTATTCGCATCGATGCCCTGGCCTGTTCCGCTGGTGCTTGGCGTCATCGCCTTCGTGGGCGTCCGATACGGCATCGGCTAGATACTGTTTCAGTACCGTTTCATTTTATCGACGAGCAACAAGGACCAAAGCCAGAGGGGCGCCATGAATCTTTTGCGGTTATTACTGCTGCTCGCCGCAGTCGGATTTGCGTATCACATGTGGGGCCCGCGACGGCCTTTGAGCCCGTTTGAGCAAATAGAGCAGGCTCAAGCCCGGATTGACGCTCCAGTTCAAGCCGACGCTGACGCACAGGGCTTTATTCCAACTGACGTGCCGACCGGGGTGGAGCACGGTGTCGTGCTCGTCCTGGCCGCACTCAACTGCCCCAAAGATGCCTCCCAACGCGGTGATGACATGGTGGAACGGCTCCGTGGCATGGGTATTCCCGCCAAGCGCGACGATCACCTCCCCGTCCCTACGGCGATTCGCATGGATCAGTTGGACTCGTTCAAGCGCGCGAACCTGGTTATGAGCCGCGGAGCACCTTCGGTTTTCATCAACGGCATGGGCAAGTCCAATCCCACGCTCCATGAGGTCGTGGCGGAGTACAAGCAAACGCAGGGATCAGCGGACTCAGATTGACCTGATTAGCTCATCAACCCGCTTTGAGGGTACACGCCGAGAACAAAGCAAATGGGTCAGAACACTTTTCTAGACGGCGGGTGCTGAGGATAAAAATGCACTCTGACCCCGGTTTCTCGCCCCCAGCTTCTCCTGAACTGAGCCAGTGCCTCGGCGAGCCCGACCCGCACGCCAGCGCCAAGCTCAACGCGGTGAACGTGGCCCTGATGTCGAAGCCTGCGTACTGGCACACCGTGCTGTCGATGCTCCAGAACAACCCCGCGGTGTTCAAGCCGCCGGTGTCAATGCAGTAGACGCACGGCGCGGCGCCCCTGATCGTGCTGTCCGCCGCCAACACCTATGCCGATGCGCTGCCGCGCGACCGCCAAGGGCTGGAAGCAGCGCGCGCCCACACGCAGGCGCAGATCGTCGCCACCTCCCCCCGCGGCACGCTGGTGCACGTGGCGGATACCTCGCATGACATCCAGGTCGATCAGCCGGGGGCGGTGGTCAAGGTGGTCATGCAAGCACTGAGAATGGCTGAAGGTGCAGCAAAGGGGGACGGACCTCGTTCTTCCTGACCCCGTTCTTCAGTCAGCAACAGGAGCCGACCGGCCGGCCTTGGCCAAGCGCAGGCCTACGGTAATTGCGCCCCGAACTGGGTCATGGCACTCACCACCTCGGCAGGGTTCGACAGGAAGATGAAGTGGCGGCCGTAGGGTATTCGCACGACCGTTGCCAACGGCCGCTGACGCTGGAGCGTGGCGATCTCCTCCTCCTGCATGCGGGTGTGCAGCTCTTCGGCCGCCTGGCGTTTCGCCTTATCGCTGCCGACAGGGAGATCCGACGCGCGCGGGACGGGGACAATGGTGAGTATGGGCACGTCGGGTGCGTGGAAGCGCTCTTCGCCTTCAAGGATGGCGTTGTAGACGAACGCCGGCGCTTTCTGCTCCCCGACGCCACCCGTGATGGCGGCCGCAAACGTCTGGCGTATCTCGTCTTCGGGTATGACTCCGCCGAGTTGCGCGGAAACGAAGCAGCGAAACGCCGGGAAGCTGGCCAGATCCGCGGGCGTTGGGTCGGAAGGCGCGGCGCCGGTCGTGCTTGCGTCATCGGCGGCGATCCCCGCGAGCTCGGCTCGAAGGCTGCGTTGCAGCACGGAGACTTCGTCCAACAGTGCAGTCATCTGTGACTTGTCCGAAGGGCCGTCGTGCATGCGCGATATCTGCGCAGCCAGGTGACCGAGGTCCGGAAGATAAGCCCCGCGACCCGGATCATAGATCGCATAACCGTGTGCGGCATCGAGGTAGATCAAGCCTGCGATCTTGCTTTGATAGCGGGTTCCTATCGCGCTCAACTCCTCGCCGGCGATCGAATGGCCGGCAAGGATGGGCCGGCGGATGTCGAGCGCCTTGACGACGGCCATGACGTCGTCGGCCAACCGATCCGCGCCATAGCCGCTCTTGGGGATCGACGAAGCGCCGAAGCCCCGTCCGGTAATGCCGTAGACGTGAAAATGGCGCGCCAATGCCGGAGCGATCGAATCAAACACATGCGCCGTGTTGCCCAGGCCCGGCAAGAGCACGAGAGGTCGCCCGGTCCCGCCCCAATCGAGTACTTCCAGCCGCACGCCATCCGTCACTGAAACAAATTGTCGGTGGTGGCCGGCACTTTCCGCCTGGAAGGTCGAAGCGGCCGCCGAGCAAGCTGTGGCCCCTGAAGCCGTATGCATGAAGGCCATGCCCAGGATGACCGCTGCACACGCCCTGCTGATGGTTGGCATCTTGCACTCCTTGACTACTCGTGTAGTCACGCTAACCCATGGCTACACGTGTAGTCAAACTGCCCAAAGTTACGCAAGCGCCCCAGTTGGTGAATCGTCGGAAATTTGCAGCTCGCGGGGAACAACCACGGAGTATTCCGGCGCGAATAAACGTCTACCTCGCAGCGAATGCACCGTTCGGTCGACCGTCGCCCGTCACCCTGCCGGCAGTATGATCAGCCGCCTGCTTCCGCCGATCGGCTCAAACCAACTCAAGCGTGGCGGCCGAAGCGGGTTGCCGCCGGCACTGGTCAGCGACGAGGGTTCGTGTGGGCGACCTCATGTATGACCGCCCATCCGCGCAGGGCACTTATGCGGCATGCAAAAGCAACAATGAGAACCTTGCCCAAGGATCATTCATGACACGTGGAAGAGCGGATGCGTTGCCTTCCTCCATCGATGCAGCGGCACAACCCGTCGCGGACAAGAACCGCATCCGCTCCATCGACATACTTCGTGGCATCGCCTTGTTCGGCGTGCTCGTAGTCAACCTGGTCGATGAGTTCCGGGTATCACTGTTCCAGCAGTTCCTGCCCTATCAACCATCGCCGCTTCCGCTTGAAGGTGCCATTGCACGCTTCATCTCCATGTTCCTCGAGATGAAGGCATTCGCACTCTTTTCCATTCTGTTCGGCGTCGGCCTGGCGATCCAGTTCGAGCGTCTGGCTCGTCGCGGTCCGCGGCGGCGTCTGCTCATCCGTCGCCTGCTGATATTGCTGGCCATCGGCCTGGCGCACCTGCTGCTGCTCTGGAACGGCGACATCCTCACCGAGTACGCGTTGGCGGGATTCGTGGTGCTGCCGTTTTTGTGGGTTCCGGCGAGAGCCGCCGCGCTCGCCGCCGCCGGACTGCTGACTTTTTATGCGGCCATGCCAGCCCTTTCGCTACCGATCGCCTGGCCTTCCGTGGCGTGGCTGCAGCATCACGTCGTTGCGGCAAACCACGTCTATGCGACGGGCACATACGGAAGGATCGTGTGCTTCAGCTGGGCCGAGCTGCCCTACATCCTGTCGCTGCACGTATACGTGTTTCCGCGCACCTTGGGGCTTTTCCTGCTCGGCATGGTGGCGTGGCGTACCGGTGTGCTGCGCGATCCGCAACGACACCGGCGATTGTTGTCGGCGGTGGCGGGCTTCGGGCTGATACTTGGCACGTTGATGGGCATGCCGGATGTGCTGCGAACAGTGGCGCCCTGGCTCACGTCCGCCGCGGCAAGCGCCTGTCTCGCAAACGCAGCCAACATCTTCATGGGCCTGGGATACACTGCGGCGGTCATCGTACTCGTTGAGTTCACCCGCGCTTCGCGCGTGCTCAGGGTCTTTGCGCCGCTTGGCCGCATGGCCTTCACCAACTACCTGATGCAGTCCGTGATCTTTACCTGGGTATTTTTTGGCTATGGGCTGGGGTATTTCGGGCGAATGGGGCTGGTCGAAGCACTCGTCCTTGGCGTGGTCGTCTACATGTGCCAAATCGGCCTCAGCGCCGTCTGGCTCCGCCGATACCGATTCGGACCCGTCGAGTGGTTATGGCGCACCTGCATGTATGGAGCACGCCAGCCGATGACTCCATCCAGCACCGCGCGCCAGGTGAGCCTTCTCCGCTAGCTGGTAGACGCTTTGCCGGCATCCAGCCCGCGCAGCCCACTTTCGCGTCCGACAGGCAAACCTGCCCCGCTCGCAGAGTGCGTTGCCGGCACTGGGACGATGCGGACTCCGATGCCAGCCGCCGCTTTCGGCGAAAGCTTCTGCCCGTCGACCTGATCGAGGATCTTCCGCATGGTGAGCGCCACGTTGAAGATGGCCTCCGCCAGCGTCGACACGATCTGCGCATGCAGGGCTCGAAAACCTACACCGGAAAGTACCGATCGACATCCAGCGCCTTGATCCCCGAGGGATGCGCCTGCGCCTGGTAACTCTTGATCGCGGGATCGTCGTGGGCGCGGCAATTGAGGTAGCGATAGGACGACGCCACTTTCGGGATCGCCTTGTCGAACACGCCTTTGCAAATGCTGCATTGCTGCTTGCAGCCATACAGCGCCAGCGTGCCGCGAACATTGTCGGGCACCCGGCTCAAGGCCGCGAGCAGCTTCTGCTCGGCGTGCTCATTGTCCCCCGAGCCGGCCACACCTTCGTAGTTGCCGGTGACAAAAACGATGCCCGAGACCGCCGGCCCTTCACCCGTTCCCGGCGACTTCAGCGCGTAGCCGACGGGCTTTTTGCCGGCGATGGGCAAGGCGCCGAGGGCGGGTGGATAAGTCAGGTCACGCTTGCCCCCGGCATCGTCGAGGCCAGCGAGTTCGGCAAGCAGGATTTCTGCGGGCGAACCGGGCGGCACGAAAATCTCCTTCGCACTAAGTTTCATGCGCTTGAAGACGCGTGTCTGGAAAGCCTCGACATGCTCAATCAGTGCCTCGGGCGTACCGATCTTCAGCTTATCGAGTATGTCTTTCTGCAACGCGGTGTCGGCATCGTCGTTGTTGGCGACCCACAATGCGTCGCGCACGAAGAGTATCTGCGTCTCTTGCAGATTGCCCCCGCCACTGAGCGTTGGCGCCCCTGGCCCCATCAGATATCGGAGATCGCCATCCGCCTTGACCCGTGCGGCAGCAAGGTTGAGATACAGGGCAACCTGATTCATTGAGTAAGCCATGGGAATCCTTTCGACGATCCGTAGTCACGAAACGGCAGTACAGCCCCAAAGGAGTATTGAGCCAAAGCCATGCCGCAGTCGATCGGCAAGATGTCGTGCTGCGGCAGCTGGCGGGCGGGCGGCAATTCTTTACCGCGACCCGGTAGGCGCCCACGGTCGAGCGACCGAAAAATCCGGCGGCAGAGTGCGCTTTTTGAGGATAAAAATGCGCTCTGCCCCCGGTTTGAAAGGGATCAGGTTCATTTTCCTGCCACCGGACGGAGTGGAAAAATGAACCTTCCCTTTTTACGGCATGCATGGCCACCCGCGGGCTATGGACGTACAGCCATGATCGCCCGAACATGGCGTTCGGCAGCATCACGTCGATGCGGAACTGACGCTCACCGCATCGGCCAGTGCGCTCCTTCGTAAACGTCCAAGTGCCTCCTCTTCAAGGAACAGGACATCACCATGAATCGCTACAGCTACAGCGGCACCGGCATCACCCTGGGCAGCCTGCTGGCCGTGCTGATCAGCTGGTCGCACAACCACTCGATCTTCTGGGCGATCATCGATTTCTTCCTGTCATGGATTTACGTGATCTATGCCTTGCTCGGATTTCCGCCGCTTAGGTGATCACGGCAAGCGCGCTTCGAGCACCTCGCCTTCTGAAACGGAGTCAGATTGACTTGAGGGTCAAATAAATGAACCTGACCCCGCTTTCGGACCCCGCGTTTGGCTCCCTAAACCCGGGACGCGACTGCCGATGCCGTAGACGGCTTCCTCGGCATCAGAACGATCAGCGGCACGCCGATCACGATCAAGATGGCGGACATGCCGAACAACTCCGGGCGACCGGCGACGTTGCCGTAGGCCTGGACCAGCATCACGCCCGCATGCGCGAAGCTGGACCACGCCGCGAACCCGATGAGGCTGCGATGCTCCGAGGGGTTCCGCACCGCCATCAGCAGGAAAGCCCCGAGCGTGACGTAAAGGCTGAGGAACATCGGCATGAGGACATCGACGTGCTGCCACTGCCATAACGACATGGCCAGCGGATAGACGGCCGCCAGAAAAAGCAGCCCGCTTACGACCATCACGATTTTCAGCGCCCATTCTCGCGACATGGTGCCCTCCCCTGCGGGTTCGATGCTGTACGGCAGCGTAGTCAATCCCGGCCCGATCCACGGAAGGTGATACACCCTGTGGGAGCCTGGCCTCACGTGCCGGTCGTCATCCCGACGAACGACATGCTGCCGCGGCAAAAAACAAAAACAGCGGCAAATGCGCGAAAACAGGATGGAGGAAGTCAAGCAAAAACCTTGAAACTTCCTCCGCTCAGGTCTCCTCCGGAAAGAGGACAGGGCTCAGGTTTCCGTGGCAGGCTAGGAGCCTCACAAACGTCGATCACAGGGGATCAACGCGAATGGAATCATCGACACTGACGTTTGCCATGCTGGACAAGCGGATCGAAAGCTTGCCGCTACATCCGTCCTACCAGTTCACCCCCAGCCGTCGCATGGGATGGGGCAGCAGCATAGCCTTTGCATCGGCCCTGCTGGGCCAGATCATCGCCAAGACACTGCCCAACAGCCGCTGGGCACTTGCCGCTGTAGCCGTGCTGCTGGTCATCGAGTTGTCGGGATTCTTTGTGGCCTTCACCGCGCAACAACCCGGCTTCAACTTGAAGCCGTCCAGCGAGCGACGCGAGTCTGCCGAGATCCTGGACTTCGACATGCCGCATCACGAAGCGCTGATCGACTGGCTGCGGGATTTTCCGCGCGAGCGCCTGCAGGCCATGAGCGACTTCGCCACCCTCCGCGTGGAGCGGCTGCATAGCAAACTCCCCTTATTGACCGGCGGGATGGAAAAGCTGGGCATCCTGCCGCTCCTCGCCGCCCTCGTCATCCAGTTCAAGGATATGCACTGGCCGCCACAGGCAAGCTGGCCCGAGGTCCTCCTGTTCGCCCTACTGATGGGCGTCTATTGGCAGAGCATGTTGCAGGTCATGGTGCGATTTCGACTGGAGCAGTACGACATGCTCTTAAAAAAAGCACTCGCGCCGTGACGCGGACGTGCACCAAGCCGGCCTGAGCTGATCTCTCGGCTCAACGAGCACGCGCGTTCTTGTCCAGCGTTCCCAGCCTCCGCCTATGTTCGAGTCCCGGTGAATTTCGGAGCGACGGAGGCTGCGCCAGCGGCATTGCCACCGTTGCGGCCCGACACGGAATGCCATCCGCAGCCTGTGCCAGACATTTCCCCGGCAAAACTGGCGCAGGTGGCACGTAGGCAGTTCACAGTGTTCCCGACGCCATCGAGAGTGGAAACGAATGCGCTGCAGCCCCCTCCGGGAAAGGTGTCGGGAGACTACGCCCGACACCTTCTCCGTGACCTGGGCCTGGCTGGCGCGATGCGTTGTCAGGCCGGCTGCCACGTCTTCGCTAACTCCGTCGCAAAATCGCGATAGCTGCGCGGCGCGTGGCCCAGCAGACCGGTGAGGACATCGGCCGCACCCGGCTTGCCGAGCATACCGTCGGCATGGAAACGCCCCAGCACCAGACGCAGATCGTGCGCCGCCCAGGACGGCATGACGCCGGCCATGAACGCTTCGTAGGCGTCGAGGTCCGTTCCGCCATCGGTGATTGGCCGGCCGAGCACGTCGGACCAGATCGCCGCGAGGTCCTTGCCGGTCAGCACGTCCGGCCCGGTGATCTCGATCACCTCGCGCGGCAATGGCGCCTGCGCACGCGCACGCCGCAGCAGCGAGGCCACCGCGATCTCCGCGATATCGCGCACATCGGCCATCGCCACCCCGACATCGCCGATCGGCATGCCGTAGCGGCCATGCTTCAGCAGGCCGTCGCGGAGCATGGCGTCGTTCTGCATGAAATAGGACGGGCGCAACACCGTCGCCGGCAGGTCGAACTGCTCGATCATCCGCTCCACCGTGTACTTGCCGGTGAAATGCGGCACGTCGGTGTAGGCGTCGCTGTTGAGCACCGACAGGTACACGATGCGCTGGATGCCGGCTTCGCGCGCCAGGCTCAGCGTACCGATCGCCTGGGTCACCTCGTCGGCGACCACCGCGTTGAGCAGGAACAGCGCATCGACCTCCTTCAATGCCGCGCGCATCGACGGGACATCGGTCATGTCGCCCTTGACGGCAGTCACGCCAGCCGGAAACACGGCCTTGTCCGGATCGCGCGTCAGCGCATGCACCTGCGCGCCCTGGGCGGCCAGCCCGCGGACGACCAGGCCGCCGATGGTGCCGGTGCTGCCAGTAACGAGAATCTTCATGGGGTGTCTCCTTCAATGATGGGGTTGGGTGGTGGACGGCCCCATCCTGCTGTTTCACCGTAGCCAACGATAGCCGCATAATCTGGACATCCTGTCCCACCAATGGAACACCCATGGACCTGCTCGCGTTGGCCGATTTCAATGACGTGGCACGCCATGGCGGCGTCGGTCGCGCCGCGCGGGTCACCGGGCGGCCCAAGGCCACGCTGTCGCGCCGGGTGCGCCAGCTCGAAGACGCGCTCGGCGTGCGTCTGTTCGAACGCGGCGGCCACGAGCTGCGGCTTACCGAGGAAGGCCGCGAACTGCAGGAGCAGACGCAATCGCTGCTGGAGCACATCGACGAGGTGGGCGACACGCTGCGGCAAGGCATCCGCACGCCGCGCGGCCGGCTGCGCATCAGCGCGCCGGTGCTGTTCGGCCAGCGCGGGCTGGGCCGCATCGCCGCGGACTACGCGCTTGCCTACCCGCAGGTGCAGCTGGAAGTGGTCGCCGAAGACCGCTTCGTCCATCCGGTGGACGACGACTTCGACCTGGTCATCCGCGCCAATCCCGACCCCTCGACCGAACTGGCGGGACGCTGCTTCCTGCGCGACACGCTGGTGGCCGTGGCCGCCCCCTCGCTGCCGCGCCCGGCGAGGCCACGCGACCTGCCCGTGCCCGTCGTCACCCTGCCCCGCGCGCCGTCCGAAGCCACCTGGCAACTGCATCGCACGCGCAGCACGTTGACCGTGGCCACCCGCAACGTGCTGCGCCTCTCCTCCATGGCCATGATCCACGACGCCGTACTCGCCGGCGCCGGCGCCGCCGCCATGCCGCGCTCGCTGGTGCAGGCCGATATCGACGCCGGCCGGCTGGTGGACTGGGGCAGGCTCGCCGGCCGGCCGATCGAAGTCTGGGCGCTGTATCCCTCGCATCGGCATGTGAGCGCACGGGTGAGCGCGTTCGTGCAGCTGCTGGTGGACCGCTTCGAAAACGCCTCGCCCAGTGCGTTCGCGCGGCTCGCCTCGGCGCCTTCTCCGGGGCATAGGTGAACTTGGCGTCCCCGCGAATCGCCACCACCACGCGGTGGCCGGCGTCGCCGATGAACCCGTCGGTGACTAAGGCTGCAGGGCCGTCATGGCGGCCAAACGTGCCGCTGCACAATGGCCCAGCGCGTGGATGACGACGCGAAGCACGGGCCGCGCCCGTGCAAGGCCATGCCTAGCCCCGCCTGCGCCCGGAGAGGAGGGAGACGAGGAACAGGATGAGGAAGACGGCAAACAGGATCTTGGCGATCGTCGCGGCGACGCCTGCAACGGCAAAGAAGCCGAAGGCGCCGGCGATGATGGCAATGATCAGAAATACGACGGCGTACCAGAGCATGGCGTTTTCCTCAGTGTGGGGAATGGATGTGGCCGGGGAGGGATGTCCGTTCTGCGTGATGGAGAAACGTTTGTCGTGTAACGGGCGGCGGCTGGACAGACGATCCCGCAGCCGCCTGTTTGCGCCACGGCGCCGTCCATGGCTGGGCATGGCGTGCAACCGGGGCCGATCGGTCACTGGCCGTGGCATCGCCGGGTTGCCGGCGGACAAGCGCTCCGCGCAGACGCATTCGTGTCTGCTTGCCATGCGTGAAGCCCGCCGTGCTGTCGGCACCCTGCAGGTTTCCGGCGGCTTCGCAGGGAGCGAACCGCCCAGCCTGGTGCCATCGGTGGTTTCACACGGAAACGCCTGGTGGAGGCGCTTCCCACGTGCAAAGACCCGAGCGAGGGTGCTCCACCCTGGAGCACCCTCGTCACCGACGCTTACAGATCCAGATCGAGGTCGAAATCCCGGATCTGCTTTTTCGCTTCGTCGCGGGCGATGCCGTAGCGCTCCTGCAGCTTGCCCGCCAGGTACTCGGTACTGCCGTCGGCGACCGTGAGGTCGTCGTCCGTCAGCTTGCCCCAGCGTGCCTTGAGCTTGCCGTGGAGCTGCTTCCAACGGCCCTTGATCTTGTCTTCATTCATGGCTGGTTCTCCGGTAGGGGTTGATTCGCTCTTTGCCGAGGCAGCAATGCCAGGGCCGGGTGCGCTTCCTGCCACAGGCCGCAGTGGAATGCGCGGGTCTGCGGCAGCGCTTCAAGCTTGTCGATGCGTCGCGATCCTGCAACGCCGCGCCGGGATCCGCGGCCACGCTTCGCTGACGCTGTCGTGGCGCTCGCATGCGCTCCATCGCGATGCGGCGGGTTCCTGGGCAGCCGCGCTGCCCTGGTCAGTCCTTCGACTTCAGCCCGGACGCATCGACGTCCTGGACGCCCTTCACGCTCTTGGCCGCGGCGACCGCTTTCCTGACGTCTGTCTGGGTGGCGAGCACCCCGGTCAGCGTGACTACGCCGTTTACGGTCTTCACCGTCACGTCCATGCTTTTCACACCCTTGGTGGTTCCGAGTTCGCTTTTCACCTTGGTCGTGATCCACGCATCGCTGACCGCCTGGCCTGCGTCGGCCGAGTGATCAGTGCTCGACGACGTCTGCGGCGCGGCGAGCGCGGCGTTGGCCATCATTCCCGCCCCAAGCGCTACGGCGAGGGCGAGTATCGGCATCGTGCGGAATGCTTTCATGCGGGGTTGCCTCCAGGTTCGGTCGACGATTCCGCCTCAGCGGCGATTCGCTGGCTTGCGGTCTTCGTGTGGCTTGTCTTCACCGGGACGGCGCTGCGTGTCGGCATGACGGCCGTCACCCTGCCCCTCGTGGCCCGGTGACTTACGCTCCGGACGATGCGGCGGCGATGGCTCCTGCGGTTTGTCGGAATGGCTGCCCTGCTTGGGTGTACGTGTGGTCTGCATGGGGAACTCCTTTCTCGAACGGCCGGTTGTCGGCCGCAATCCACCCTAGGGACCTCGTGCGCTTTGTGATAGAGAAGTTGCTACCAGTGCGCCTGGTAGGTTTCTACCGGTTGCAATGCGCAGCGTTCGCTCGCGAAATGATCCCCTCCCAGAGACTTGCAGGATTTCCGATGAGCGCCAAAGCATCGAAAGCACCGAGGGATCGCAGCGAACTTCAGCAGATCCTCGCGAACCTGATCCAGGGTGTGCTGGTAGCCGAACTGGACGGCTCGATCGCCTGGGCGAACGACGCCGCGCTGGAGATGCACGGCTGCGCCGAGCTCGCTCAGTTGGGCGCCGGCAAGGTGGGCTACCGCAAGCAGTTTGCGTTGCGCTACCTCAACAACCATCGGCTCACGACCAGGCAATACCCGCTGGACCGGCTTGTCGCCGGAGAACGCTTCGACAACGTAAAGGTGGAAGTGACCCATCGGTCACAGGACGAATTCCGCCGCGTACTGGAGCTTCGCGGGTTCCCGGTCGTCAGCTCGCTGAAGATCATCGAATCGCTGGTGCTCATCGTCAGCGACGTGACCGAACTCGAGAGTGCCGCCGATCGTTTCGAGCGTGCGTTCGCGGCCAATCCCGCACCCGCGGTGATCCTGCGGCTTGCGGACTCGCGCTATGTGCGGGTGAACCGCGGCTTCCTCGAAATGACCGGCTTCACGCAGGAAGCGGTGATCGACCGCCCCTTCCATGAACTGGACGTGCTGCGCGAAGCCGAGCACCGGGAGGCCGCGCTCGAGTCCATGCGCGAGCACCGCTCCATCCCGCAACAGGAGGCACTGGCGCGGGTGAGCGACGGCACCGACAAGTTCGTAATCGTCGCAGCCCAGCCGATCGAGATGGACAAAGAAGCCTGCATGCTGTTCACCTTCGCCGATCTCGATGCGCGCAAACGCGCCGAAATGTCACTGCTCCGCAGCGAGGAGCAATTCGCCAAGGCGTTCCGCTCGGCGCCCGTGCCGATGCTGATCTGCGCACGGTCGGACTGGCGCATCATGGCGGCGAATGACGCCTTTGGCGACGCGACCGGATACCACCACCCCGACATCCAGGGTCAGACCCTTCGGGAAACCGGGCTCTGGAAGAGCGCCAGGATCCTCGATGACTTGCGCGTCGGCCTTGATGCCGGACAGGAAACGCGCAACCTCGAAGTGCCGCTGGTAACGCGCGACGGCGCGGCCATCGACTGCCTGCTTTCCGCCCAGCCGGTGACCATCCAGGACGAGGCTTGCGTGCTGTGCGTGGTACAGGACGTCACCGAACGCAAACGCGCGGAAGCCGACGTGATTCTTGCCATCGAGACCGTGATGAAGGACACCACGTGGTTCAGTCACACCGTGATGGAAAAACTGGCGCAGATACGCCAGCCGGGCGGCGCCAGCAGCGAACTGGCGGCATTGACGCCGCGTGAGCTGGAAATCCTCGGACTCATCTGCAAGGGCCACGACGACGCCGAAATCGCGAACACACTGCACCTTTCACGCCACACCATCCGCAACCACGTGGCGAACCTGTACAGCAAGATCGGCGTGAAACGGCGCGGCGCCGCCGTGGTCTGGGGACGTGAGCGCGGCGTCGCCAGCTACTGACACTGCGGTAGTCGCGAAGATCACTTGGCCTTTTTATCTCCGTTCAAAAAGCGCCATTCACCGATCTTCCATTAATCAAAATCCATCGACCACAAAATAAAGTCCAATGCCTACACATTAACTCCATTCGTCGACAGACTTTATTTTACTGGCGCCTTATTATGAAAACTGTCGCAGCGCAATGCTGTCGACAGATGAAAAGCCAACCGAAGGAAATCCGCAAGACCAAAAGCAGCGCGGGCCGCATGGGCTGGAACCCATACGACCCGCTGACCACCACCAACTTCACAGGAGTTGATCATGGCTAAGCCCGATCATACGGCAGTCGCGCGCGACGATGCGCGCATCCCCACCAACCCGCTCTCGCGGCCCTACTGGACCTTCGCCGAAGCTACCCCCGACCAACGCGATGCCGCCACCCTAGCTGGCCTCACTATCGCGGTTCACGCCCTCGCCCGCGTCCTCGCCAACAGCGAAGCCTTCCGCGAACTCCACGCTAGCAGCCAATGCAACACCGTCGAACCCGGCTCTTGCCCATTGGATGCCTCAACCACCGAAGGCCTCTTCGCCGCCCTGTACTTCCTAAGCGAACAAGCCGAAGGGCTCAGCCAACTGCCCATAACTTCGGCGATCAATTCGGACGACGTGTCTTTCTAAGCACCAAGGAAAAACAGGGGCCAGAGCGCACCTTTCAGGATAGAAAGTGCACTCTGACCCCTGTTTTCCTAAGCTCGATGCAAAGGGGGCCGTAAGCAATTAAGCGCCTTTAATTGCTCCGCCCCATCAGCGCATACGCAGAAAGAAAGCTAACTTGACCCCGTTTTATTCAAATTCCGAGCACTTCATCCGAGTTCTATGAAGTTGGATTCGAGTCACCGGCTCCATCTTCTTTAATTTCGAATGAAATCGGCGGTAACGCAAGCCCCTCGTATAACGCAGCAAAGCGCTCGGCCAGCACAGGGTCGCTTTTTGATTTTTGCTCGATAAGCAACGTTGCGAGCTGCTCACGCGTTTCAGCACGTGCATCATCTACCCAACCTTTTACCGCCGACACCCATCGAAGAAGTGATTCCAAACCGGCCTGATTTTCTAGTGATGGGTATACGACCCGACGAACAGATTGATCTGAAGCCTGCGCAAAGCCACCTTCATCTATAAAGCTCTGCCCTCCTAACTCCAAGAGCTCATGCACTTCAGCAACAGCAGCCCCATGCGTGATTTGCTCGCCAACATTATGATATAGCGTCTTTCTACCCGAATCGTTTAAAAACGAAGCGCATACAAACCAGCGCACCCGGACATCGTGCGTTGTGCTTTGAAGCACCTCGTCCGTCATCTCATTCAGTGGTGTCCACAACGCCGTAAGGCCAAGCGTTTCCGGCAAAACATTTGCGAAATCCGCCGCAATGTCGTACGGACTCGCCCCTGATCTGATGGCTGCTTTCCATTCGTCGCCATCGACTGTACCAAGCCTAATGGAGAGCTTCTGCCTCGCAAAACTCTGGATAGAAGAATCATCGCACGCAATCAAGACCTTGTAGATCTTCGTGACGTTCCCACCAAGCGGCTCGTCATCCATCACCTTCCAGAAAGATCCATAGCCGGTAAATATTTTTAAAAAATTCTCCACAAGATCCGCATCTAGAAATGCCAAATATCCATCATAATTTTTAATTATTTGAGCAGTTCGCAAAGTACCAATCCGGTCATGCAAAACCCGGTGTGAAAAAATGCGTTTCGCGATACCGCTAATCGCGGCGCTTCGTGTCACCGCGTCATAAAGAAACCCGACGATATCATCTTCACCTCTAAACTCTTGCAGGCCCTTGTCTAGCGCGTTCAGCATACCCAGTCGCTCCGATAGCGCCACAGCGAGCGTATCCGGGTTAGGGTCAACCGGATCCGTATCACTGACCATAAAGAGCGCTAGGCACGTCCCTGCAAAGGCATCATCGTTTTGGCCATATGCAAGCTTTAGCTTGTTTGCGATTTGACCGCCGGCAATCATGAGATCGATGTGTGCCTTCGCCTCGGGCCGTGTCGGCCTTAACAGACCAATAATTTGTGTCGCGGCTGAAACGGCTGGTGTATTGCTGCCATTGTCGCGCGCATACGATGCCAATTCTTGGACAAGCGGCTTCCAATCCGCCTCTTTATAGACTTCCATAGCAATGCGTGCGGTTTGTACTGCCAGAGCAGCATCGGTCGAGACTTTTGTGTCACTCGCGAGACCCTGTAACGCTAACCCTGCATCAGCGTCGGTCGCGAATCTGCTGCTTAGTGCATCATTACCCTGAAACGCCAGCTTGACCTTAAAGAAATTCCTGGCATCGCCTGGAACGTAAATGTGAACAGGAAGCGCGCCTATACCGCTATCCGATTTAGCTGCCGCCGCCCAAAAGGCGACAAATGCTTCAGGGAATTTCGCAGCCGCCGCCGCACCTGACAAGGCGACCCTCAGGATCTCAGACATCTTCGCGAGAAATTCCGAGCGACCAAATCCGCGATTATCAGGAATCAGAGAGGCCAAGGCTTTAGATTGTTCGGGACTGAAACTTCCCCATGAGCTCGTAGATTGGATTGCGAGCCTCAAAATTTGTTTGATTTGCCGAAGATCGCTTAGATCGTCGAGCGACATACGATCAAGTAAGCCCACTGTTAGCAAAATTTCATCCGGTGTAGATACAGCTTGGGCACGCCAACCCTCAGCGATTCTAAGTAGAACCATGCCGAATCCAGGAATTTTGGACAACTCTTCAAAGGTTGAGATATTGTTGTTGTGAATTGCGTTTCGAAGCGGCTGCTCGATGAGGATTTGCTTCGCCTCTTCTGGCTTGGCTCCGTAATGGATCGCAGCGACCGATTGCGCCCAATCGGGATCGATCTCGGTCACTCCTGCGCGAGGACTACTTATCTCAGCGACAGGGTTATTTTCTATCGACACTTGAAACACACAATAATATGCTATTGCAGCAAACGAGATATTTTCCGTTTTATGCCACTGCAACCAACATGTCGCGATGTCGTTGACGAGCTTATTAATCCCCCTAGGTGTAATTGGCATGCCAGAATTTTGTGTTTGGCTACTCAAATAGAATCGCGAGACAATCTTAGGCCACTCCCGATCCATCTCTGACCCGAATACGGATCCCATCTTCTTGGCGAGATACGTATCCCATCGACTCGTCACTGGCTGGGTAATTCTAAATGATAGGTCAAACGTCTTATCCATGAAGGAATTTGCGCGCGCCTCAGATTCGCCCCTGAAGATAGCCCTCACGGCCTTCTCATCAATAGGAAGCAAGACAGTCGGCGATAAAGTGACCTTTCGAAGTGCTTGAGTTTCTTCAGCCCCCAGGAAGAAACTTCTTATGGTTCCCCACATGGCGATCGCATCGGCTTCTGGCAATCTGTCGAGATTGTCAATAACAAAAATGAAGCGATATCGGCCGTTAACAGACGCAACGGCCTCCATAATTTCTCTGAAGATATTTTGAAACTCGATAGCTGTAGGATCGGGCTCTCGTATCACACGATTGCGATTAGTCGTGATCTGTCTATTCATGAATATTGACAGGATCGACGATTCCTCGTGCTCTCTTTTGTGTTGCAGCCAGTTTCCGCGCGTCTTAAAGGTGGGATTGCGCGGATTCCAGGTTGGGCGCCACGCAATATAAATACCAATCGCCACAATCAAAGGTGCAATGGCCAGAACGATACCTATGGCGCACAAAATTCCATCAAATGTAGTCCAGCCGGACGCGTGGAACAGCGACTTAAAACTCGCTTTTGTTATGAGCGCCTGACCGAACGGAACAGCGAGCAACGACAACAATATCCACTTGCCCGAAGGGGTCAGCATTGGCGTGCTGGTCACCGTAGTGTCGTCGATCTTTCGATTCAGACGATCTAGCTTTTCTCGCCACAACTTATCCTCTGTGAGTTTTTGCGTGACTAGAAATTGGATCAGCGTGTCCAAAAAGGCACGACGCGGCGGATCGTTCTGATGCTGCCACGCATCATACGTAAAGACGTATGACCTAATCTTTTTCGCACCATCACTATCGTCATTGAGCTTTTGCTGCACAAGGCTGACTACAGTCGATTTGCCACTTCCCCACGGCCCTAGTAGGCCTATTACCTTTAATTTGTGATCTTCACTGATGACCTGTGCCACTGCCGACGCGACTCGATCATGGCTTCCGAACTCATCCGTGGTCGCTGCTTCATCATGGATGAAGTGAAGCTTCCGAATCTCATCCCGGGTCGAGTCAGTCTGCATAATTTTCCCCTGATCCATTTTCCTTAAGCCTAAGCCCGTTTAGGCGTCAGAAAAAGGGGCCGTTAGCAGGTATGAGGCGGGCACCGGTGCTTGTGAGGAAGAATGAAAAGGGGCCTGCATCTCTGCAGGCCCCAAATTCAAGGACACCCGAGGACTGATAGCAGCGTCTTACATATTTCGCCGATACTCGCCGCCCACGTCATACAGTGCATGACTGATCTGCCCCAACGAGTGCGTCTTCACCGCCTCCATCAGCGCATTGAACACGTTCTTGCGATCACGCGCGGTGTTCTGCAGATAAGCCAGCCCGTGGTTGTCGTGCACCTGCGCCACGGGCGCGTCGGTGGAGTCGGTGCCATGCGCGTGTGAGGTCTCGCCGGCAGGCGCCAGTGCGTTGCGCGCCTTCTGGTAGGCCTGCACGTTGGCGATCTGCTGCCCCTTCTCCTCCTCGGTCGAGCGGATCAGCTCGATCTCGGTGGCGATCTCGCCGCCGTGGTCCTTGGGCAAGAAGGTGTTGACGCCGATCAGCGGCAGGCTGCCGTCGTGCTTCTTGTGCTCGTAGTACAGGCTCTCTTCCTGGATCTTGCCGCGCTGGTACATGGTGTCCATGGCGCCGAGTACGCCGCCGCGCTCGCTGATGGCTTCGAACTCCTTGTACACGGCCTCTTCCACCAGGTCGGTGAGCTCTTCGACGACGTAGCTGCCTTGCCAGGGGTTCTCGTTGAAATTGAGGCCCAGCTCTTTGTTGATGATCATCTGGATGGCCACGGCGCGGCGCACGCTTTCTTCGGTGGGCGTGGTGATGGCTTCGTCGTAGGCGTTGGTGTGCAGGCTGTTGCAGTTGTCGAACAGGGCGTACAGGGCCTGCAGCGTGGTGCGGATGTCGTTGAACTGGATTTCCTGCGCGTGCAGGGAGCGGCCGCTGGTCTGGATGTGGTACTTCATCATCTGGCTGCGCGCGCTGGCGCCATAGCGCTCGCGCATGGCGCGGGCCCAGATGCGGCGGGCCACGCGGCCGATCACGGTGTACTCCGGGTCCATGCCGTTGGAGAAGAAGAACGACAGGTTGGGCGCGAAGTCGTCGATCTTCATGCCCCGCGCGAGGTAGTACTCCACGATGGTGAAGCCGTTGCTCAGGGTGAAGGCGAGCTGGCTGATCGGGTTCGCGCCGGCCTCGGCGATGTGGTAGCCGGAGATGGAGACCGAGTAGAAATTGCGGACCTTGTGCTCCACGAAGTACTGCTGGATGTCGCCCATCATGCGCAGGGCGAACTCGGTGGAGAAGATGCAGGTGTTCTGCGCCTGGTCCTCCTTGAGGATGTCGGCCTGCACGGTGCCGCGCACGCTGCTGAGCGTCTCGGCCTTGATGCGGGCGTAGGTCTCCGCGTCCACCAGCTGGTTGCCGGTGACGCCGAGCAGGCCCAGGCCCAGACCTTCGTTGCCCTTGGGCAGCTCGCCGGAATACTGCGGGCGGCCATGGGGGAACATGGCGGCGATCTGCTTTTCCGCCGCGGCCCAGCGCGCGGGATCTTCCTTGAGGTACTTCTCGACGTTCTGGTCGATCGCGGTGTTCATGAACATCGCGAGGATGATCGGCGCGGGGCCGTTGATGGTCATCGACACCGAGCTGGTCGGCGCGCTGAGGTCGAAGCCGGAGTACAGCTTCTTCATGTCGTCCAGCGTGGCGATGTTGACGCCGGAGTTGCCGATCTTGCCGTAGATGTCGGGGCGCGGCGCCGGGTCTTCGCCGTACAGGGTGACGGAGTCGAACGCGGTGGAGAGGCGCGTGGCCGCACCGCCCTGGCTGAGGTAGTGGAAGCGGCGGTTGGTGCGCTCGGGCGTGCCCTCGCCCGCGAACATGCGGGTGGGGTCTTCGCCGCTGCGGCGGTACGGGTACACGCCACCGGTGTAGGGGTAGTGGCCGGGCAGGTTTTCCTTGCCGAGGAACAGCAGCTGGTCGCCCCAGCTTGCGGTCTTGGGGGGCGCGACTTTGGGGATCTTCTGGTGGCTCAGGGATTCGCGGTAGTTCTCGACGCGGATGGTCTTGTCGCGCACCTTGTATTCGTTGACGTCCTTGGTCACCGATTCGCGCAGCTTCGGCCAGTCGCGCAGCAGGTGGATGGACTCGTGGGTGAGTTCCTTGAGGGCGACGTTGTAGCGCTGGCGGAGGAGCAGCAGGGTGCGGTCGGCGGCCTGCGCGTCGTGCGCCTGCAGGTCTTCGGCGTGATACAGCTCCAGCGGCTTGGGCAACTTGTCGTCGCCCAGTTCCTTCAGCGACTCGTAGTAGTGCTGCGCCTTGCTGGCGGCCTCGGCCTGGTGCGCCACGGAGGCGTTGATGCCACGCCCCTGCTCCGCAATCTCGGCGAGGTAGCGCACGCGGCTGCCGGGGATCAGCACGGTGGCGCGCGGCTCCTTCAGCGTGGTGTCGAGCTGCGGCGTCCACTTCTCCGCAGGCAGGTGCAGCTTGTCGCGCATCAAGCGGCACAGGTTGGCGAACATCCAGGTGACGCCGGGGTCGTTGAACTGGCTGGCGATGGAGGGGTAGACCGGCACGTCTTCGTCCTTGACGGCGAAGGCGGTGCGGTTGCGCTTCCACTGCTTGCGCACGTCGCGCAGGGCGTCTTCCGCGCCGCGCTTGTCGAACTTGTTGAGCACCACCAGCTCGGCGAAGTCGATCATGTCGATCTTCTCCAGCTGGCTGGCCGCGCCGTAGTCGCTGGTCATCACGTAGACCGGGAAATCCACCAGGTCGACGATCTCGGAATCGCTCTGGCCGATGCCGGCGGTTTCCACGATCACCAGGTCGTAGGGCTGCGCCTTGAGGAAGTCTATGCAGTCGTGCAGCACTTCGTTGGTGGCGGCGTGCTGGCGGCGCGTGGCCATGGAGCGCATGTAGACGCGGTGGCTGCGCAGCGCATTCATGCGGATGCGGTCGCCCAGCAGCGCGCCGCCGGAGCGGCGGCGGGTGGGATCAATCGCGAGCACCGCGATGCGCATATCGGGGAAGGCATGCAGGAAGCGCAGCAGCAGTTCGTCCACCACGGAGGACTTGCCCGCGCCGCCGGTGCCGGTAAGGCCGAGCACGGGCGTGGCCTTGCCGGCCAGTTTCCACTGCTTGCGCAGGTGGTCGAGGTCGGTGGCGGAGAGCTTGCCCTCCTCGATGGCGCTGAGCATGTGGCCGATGGAGATTTCATCGTCCACGTCCACCTTGGACTCGGCGGTGTCGGGCGCGCGCTGCGCGGCGGCACGGCTGGCGCGCTGCATCACGTCCTCGATCATCTCGGTGAGGCCGAGCTTCATGCCGTCGTTGGGGTGGTAGATGCGCTCCACGCCGTAGGCCTGCAGCTCCTTGATTTCTTCCGGTGTGATGGTGCCGCCGCCGCCGCCGAACACGCGGATGTGCGCGGCGCCGCGCTCCTTGAGCATGTCCACCATGTACTTGAAGTACTCGACGTGGCCGCCCTGATAGGAGGACAGCGCGATGGCGTCCGCATCCTCCTGCAGCGCGGCGCGCACCACGTCTTCCACCGAGCGGTTGTGGCCCAGGTGGATCACCTCCGCGCCCTGGCTCTGGATGATGCGGCGCATGATGTTGATCGCCGCGTCGTGGCCATCGAACAGGCTGGCCGCGGTGACGAAACGCAGCGGGGTGGTCTCGGCCTGGGGCGAGCCGACGGGGACGTGCTTGGCGGGGGAACTCATGGCGACTCCGACATCGTGTGCGATGAACCGGACGATTTTAGTGGGGATCGGCGTGAAGAGCTTGCTGCAGCGCGTGTACCGGGGCGTATGGGGCGCTGACCCCGGGCAGTGTTCGGCCCCAAAACCAGCTTACGCGTGTCATGGTTTGCCTACATACTGGGCGTCAACGGCATGGCGCCATCCGAGCGCCCGGCTAAGGGGATAAATCAGCAGAAAGCAGCGAAGTGGCCGCCATGCCAGGCAGGAAGCCGTCTAACGTGAGGATGGCGAACGCACCGCTGGCTCCATGCTGCCGATGGCTGCATGTGCAGGATCCATGGACTCAACGCAACTCAAGGGAAATCACATGAAGAAGGCAATGCTCGGCGCACTCCTCACCATGGCGGCGATGGGTACTCAGGCCGCGACCCAATCGGACGTCGAGGCATCCGCGATCGTAAACGGAAGCATCGTGCTGGCCCAGGACGGCACGGTACAAACAGCGGTGATCGACAACCCGGCAGCTTACGGCCAAGCCATCGCGGACATGGTGCACAACGCCGCGCTGCAATGGCGCTTCAAGCCTGTGCTGCAAGACGGCCAGCCGGTGATGGCCAAGGCCAGCATGCATGCACGCGTCGTGCTGAAGCGGATGCCTGGCGGCAACTACACCGCGCGCATCAAGGGCGTTACGTTCGGTGACTACGACCCGAACGACACCAGCGCGCTACGCGGAGACAAGCGGATCCTTCCGCACTACCCGCAGGAGGCGATACGAGCGCGCGTCCAAGGCACGGTTTACTTGGCCCTGCATGTGGATCGCAGCGGCCACGTGACCCAGGCAGTCGCCGAGCAGGTCAATCTCGGCGTGCAGGGCCAGGAGGCCGTGCTCACCCACTACCGCGAAGTCTTGGCGCGCTCAGCTCTCTCGACGATTCGCGAGTGGACCTTCCTTCCCCCCACGACGGGAAAGCTGGCCAAGGACGACAGTTGGACGGCCCATGTGCCCGTTGCCTACAACTTGAATGTGTTGGGAGCCCCAAAGTCCAGCCATGTGTGGCAAACCTACGTGCCCGGCCCGTACATACCGGCGCCCTGGGTCGACAAACCCGACGTGAATGCTGCGGACGCTGTTGCCGATGACGGTGTGCAGACGGATGGCGCGGGCCCGACCCCGCTCCCCGCTGCATCCAACCACGGCTGACGCACAGCAGCGCCATTGCCGTCGAATCGATTGACTGAACGCAAGCCAAGGAAATCGCATGAAGAAGGCAATACTCGGTGCACTCCTCGCCATGACGGCGATGGGCACCCAGGCTGGGACCCAACCGGCCGTCGAGTCATCCGCGGTCGTGAACGGCACCATCGTGCTGGCCAAGGATGGTACGGTGCAGACCGCGGTCATCGATGACCCGGCCAAGTACGGCCAGCCCATTGCGGACATGGTGCGCAACGCGGCGCTGCAGTGGCACTTCCAGCCCGTGCTGCAGGACGGCCAGCCCGTGGTCGCCAAGGCCAGCATGCATGCCCGCGTCGTGCTTACGCAGAAACCCGACGGCAACTACAACGCGCACATCAAGGGCGTTACGTTCGGTGACAACGACCCGAACGACACCGGTACGGTGCATGCTGCAGAAGGCAATAAACAGTTCCAGCCGTATTTCCCTGCAGAAATGATCCATGCCCATGTGCAGGCGACGGTGTATCTGGCGTTGCGTGTAGACCGTAGCGGTCACGTGACCGATGCCGTCGCCGAGCAGGTCAACCTTGCCAATCGTGGACCGGAAGGCGTGCTCAAGCAGTATCGCGCGATCCTGGCCCACTCGAGCCTTTCGGCAGCACGTCATTGGACCTATACGCTGCCCACGACCGGCGCACTGGCCAAGCAGGACAGCTGGACCATACATGTCCCCATTACCATCAACTTCAACGTGATAACACACGGAACACCCGAATCCAGTACCGCTGTTTGGCAAACCTACCTCCCCGGGCCCTACACGCCGGCACCATGGGTCGACAAACCCGACGCGAATGCGGCCGACGCCCTCGCCGACGACAGCATGCAGACGGACGGCGCGGGGCCGACTCTGCTCGCGGCACCCAATCATGGCTGACAGGCGATGAAGTCCTGCAGGCACAATGCCTGCAGGGCGCAGCTTCTCCGTATCCGCTCGCCTGCATCGCTACATGGGCGCGACAGCGCCACGCTGCCTATTTCGCATGCCAGCGCTCATCGTCGCCCTTGGCGTATCCCTGCTTCACCGCCGACCAGGCCACCTTGCGCGCCGTCTCGTCGCGCGAATCATCACCGCGACGCTTGCTCTCGTCGGCGTATTCCTCCCAGGCGTGGTTGAAGGCTTCCTTGTAGATCTCCTGGGCGTGCTTTGGCAGGTTGTCGCGCACTGCGTCGGGCAACTGGCTGATACTCCGGTAAGGCATGACGGGGCTCCGTGGGGACGGGCCTGTCAGCTTGGGTGATGCGGAATAAAGCGGCCGTCAAGCGGAGGCGATAGTCCTGTGCACGCTGATGATGTTCGGGTCGTGTGCGCCGCAACCGCGCAGGCCATCGTCGACGTCACGAGGCGCCGGTTTTCCTTTCCAGCGTTCGCTTGATGGCGGCGATGCCCAGTTCGACGTTCTGGCCGATAGGACCGGCCAGTTCGTCCGGCAGGACATCGGTGATCCAGACCAGGCGCGTGCGTTGGTCGCCGTCGGCGAAGACCTGGAAGGACGCATTGTGGTGCGTTGCCCGCCCACCGACGGAGGCATAGACGAAGCGGCGGGCGTCATGGTCGAGCGTGACGATCAGCTCGCGCACCGCCAGGCCATTGGCGAAGGTGACGACCCTGGCGTTTCCTTCAAGCTGCGTGTCCACCAGAACGCCCGGTACGAGGCGTTCGTGGGCCGCGCCGATATCGCTGATGGCTGCCCACACGTCCGCGGGATCGGCATCCAGCAGTATTTCCCGGTGTATCGAAGCCATGGTGTCTCCCCGTCGAAGGGCAGTGCCTCGGGATCAGCCGCCCAATGTGTCGGTGGATGTCCAGGTGGGCACCCAGGTCTTGCCGCCGTCCGTCGAGATGGCCCAATCCTGCTGGCAGGATTTCGCGGTGACGCCCGACCAGATGTTCCGGATCAACACGGTCTTGCCATCGATCTCGTCCATGCCGACGAAGGTGCCCACGCCATTCTCGAATTTGCCCACCATCGGCTGATTGAGGGTGCCGGATTTGCTGTTCGCGAAATAGACGCGCCATTGCTGCGTCTTGCGGTCGTAGAGGCGAAGCGCCAGGTCCTCGGTGTGGCCGTCGGGTCCATCGACTTCGAGTTGACCAATGTTGGCCCAGTCCTCCCATAGGCGATACACGGCGTGCGTGCCGTTCAAATTGCTCCATGCGCTGGGCGAGGACAGCGGATTCAGCACGGCGCGTATGCGGGTCGTCCACTGCCCCATGTTGAAGTCGTAGTCGTGCTCCGGCCCGGTGCCCGGGGTGTGGTGCACTTCGTAGTCCGGCGCTTTGTTCACTCGGGTGAGCTGCGCGACGAAATCCGTGGTCCAGGTCTTGCCGCCGTCGAGCGAAACCGCGATCTCGTAGTGGTACGAGTCCGGCGTGATGTTCGACCAGATGTCGCGCTGGAGAACTTTCTTGCCGCCGGACTCGGTCCAGGCATGGAACACGCCGACCCCGTTCTTGAACTCGCCGTACGAAGGATCCTGCAGGGTGCCGTCGTCGCTGCCCGCGAACCGTTCGCTCCATTGCTGCGACTTCGGGTTGTAGAGAAAGAGCGTGACGCCCTGGAAGTGGCCGCCGGAGCCGGAGGCTTCGATCTTCTCGACGTTGGCGTGTCCGTTCCACAGGGGCTGGTCGATCACCGTGCCGGCGAATTTGCCCCATGCACCGACGCCCGATGCCGTGACGTCCCGGCTCATGATCTGGGTCTTCCAGGTGCCGAAGTGGAAATCGAAGGCGTGCTGCTGGTCGTCGCCCTGCGCCGGGCCGGCGATCGACGGCGATTGCCATCCGACCATGGCTGCCAGGGCAAGCGTGCAAGCGCGCAGGAGGATCTTCGTGGTATGCATGTGGTCGCTCTCTTGATTGGATTACGTGCCAGCGTGGAATGAAGTTTCCCCATCACAACTGAAACTCCGACGGGTCGACCTTGATCGCATCTGCCCTTACTTGCGGCCAACCGTCAGCCAGGTTTCCCGCGTCGTTCCATGACCATCAATGGACATAGTTGATCGCGATGGCCGGCGTCACCGAATGCGTCGCGTTGTGGCCGCCCACGATCACGCGCGCGCCCAACAGCACGCCGAGGTTCGCCGAGAAGTTGTATTCGACCGCGGGCGCGTAGCCATAGACGTCGCTGGGACCGGCCTGCAGGTGGGTGGGCACGGGCAAGGCATCGACCGGGTCGGTGCTGCCGTCGACGCGGGTGGCCGCGCCGTAGCTGCGGAACAGGTCCAGCGCCAGCACCCAGCGTCGGGTGAGGCTGTATTCGGCCGAGGTGCCGATGTAGAACGCGTCGCCCGGACGCGCCGTGCCGCGGAAGCCGGGCGCGGTGCCGTAGACGCTGGCGCCGGTCACGTCGGCATCGCCGTTGAAGGTGCGCGTGAGGTTGAGCCGCACGCGCAGCAGGCGGCCGTTCGGCATCCAGAAATAGCTCTGCGCATTGAGGCCCAGCGTGGTGGCCCAGGCGCCGCCGCCCATGCCGTCGCTGGCGCGCGCGAGCCGGTCGTAGCGGCCGGTGGGCAAGGTTTCCTGCAACTGCACGGCGAGCGTGGGCAGCCAACTGCCTTCGTGGAAACGGGTGAGTCGGTACTGCGCCTGCAGGATTTGGTCGCCGAGGCCGATGCCCGAACTGTTCGGCCCGTTGCTTACGCGGTTGTAGCCGATGATCGGGATCAGGCCCACGGTAAGCCGATCGGTCAGCCCGTAGAGCACGTAAGCGCGCGAACCGAAGGCGTCCGAGCCCTTCGAAGTAACGTCATAGAAATAGGGTTCGACCAGGATGTGCCCTTGCGGCAGCGTCTCGGCGGAATTCGCCAGCATCGGACCGGTCCACCAGGCGTCGTCCAGCGACTGGCGCGACGGGACGCTGTCCTGCGCCATGACCGCCCCCATGCCGGACAGCAGCAGGAGCAGCACGGCGAGGCAGCGCCCCCATGCGTGTGCTTTTGTCGCCCTTCCCAGCATGACCACCGACACCTCCACCGTTTGCGCTTCACGGGCAGACTAGGCAGCCAGGTGGTTCGAACAAATAGCCACCAAGCGAGAATATGACATGACCACTCGGGAACCCGCCATGAGACATGCGTCCGCCAGCCTGGTGCCGTCGATCGCACTGGAGGGCAGCGGCCCGATCTACCTGCAGCTGGCGGAGTGGTTTCGCCGCGCCATCGCCGAGGGTCGGCTGCGCCCGGGGCAGCGCGTGCCCTCCACCCGCTCGCTGGCCGGCGAGCTCGGCGTTTCGCGCCTGCCGGTGCTGGGCGCCTACGAGCAGCTGCATGCCGAGGGCTATCTGGAGAGCTTCACCGGCACTGGCACCTGCGTGGCCGCGGCGATTCCACACGAGGGACCAGCCACGCCGCGTCGCCGCGTGCAACGCGCACCGGTGGCATCCGCCGCGCCCGCGCCGCGCCGGGTCGCCGCGCGGGTGGCGGCGATGGCCTCGCCGCCGCAGACCTGGCTGGAGAGCCAGGGTGCGTTCCGCGTGGGCGTGCCCGCGCTCGACCACTTCCCGCACGGCGTGTGGTCGCGCCTGCTGAGCCGGCATGCGCGCCACGTCGGCACCGACGCGCTGGTCTACGGCGACACCATGGGCCACGCGCCGTTGCGCGCGGCGATCGCCGAATACCTGGCGACAGTGCGCGCGGTGCATGCCGACGCCGAACAGATCCTGATCACCAGCGGCTCGCAGCACGGCCTGCAGATCTGTGCGCACGCCCTGCTCGACCCCGGCGACCAGGCCTGGGTGGAGGAGCCCGGCTACTCCGGCGCACACCAGGCGCTGGGGGCGGTGAATGCCCTGCCCGTGCTGGTGCCGGTCGATGGCGACGGCATGGACGTGGCCGCGGGCATCCGCCGCGCGCCGGCGGCACGCCTGGCCTACGTCACGCCCTCGCACCAGTTTCCGCTGGGCGCCACGATGAGCGCGGCGCGGCGCATCGAGCTGCTGCAGTGGGCGACGCGCGCGGGCAGCTGGATCGTCGAGGACGACTACGACAGCGAATACCGCTACGGCAGCAAGCCGATCGCCGCCTTGCAGGGACTGGATGCCGACGCGCGGGTGATCTACGTGGGCACCTTCAGCAAGGTGCTGTTCCCCGCGCTGCGGCTCGGCTACCTGGTGGTGCCGAAGGATCTGCTGCCGGCCTTCCGCGCGGCCCGCGACGCGCTGGACACCTGTTCGCCGATGCTGCCGCAGCGTGCGCTGCACGACTTCATTCGCGAGGGCCACTTCGCGCGGCACATCCGCCGCATGCGCATGCTGTACGCGGCGCGGCGCGCGGTGCTGCAGGCAGCGATCCAGCGTTATTTGCCCGATGTGCTGCAGATCGTTGGTGCCGAAGCTGGCATGCAATTGACTGCCTTGTTGCCGCCGGACGTGGACGACGTAGCCGTGTCACGACGAGCGGCGCAGGCGGGCGTGTCGGTGCGGCCGCTGTCGCCCTGCTATCGCGGCGAGGTGCGGCGCAGCGGGCTGATCCTGGGTTACGGCAGCGTGGACGAACACGCTATCCAGGAGGGCATCCGACAACTCGCCCGTTGTCTCTGAATTTGCAGCTCAGCCATCCCAGGCGCCGCCCCACTCTTTCCTGAACGCGCCACTGGCGCGACGTCAACACACTCGGGCACGCTGGCGTTTCCCGACCTGCACGCCGCCTTTCGCGGCGATCATGGAGAGCACGATGAACCGCAAGTCTTCCGCCCTGATCCTGTGCGCCGGCTTGGCGCTGGCCTGCGTTGGTTTCGTGGCCACGCCTGCCGCGCAAGCCCAGGGGATCGGCGTGGGTGTAAGCGTAGGCATCGGCGTACCCCCGCCGCCGCCGCGTTACGAGCCGGTGCCGGCACCGCGCTTCGGCTACGTCTGGGCACCCGGTTACTGGATGTGGAGCCCGCGCATGCATCGCCATGTGTGGGTCGGCGGCCGCTGGGTACGCGGGCGCCCCGGCTGGCGCTACCTGCCGCCGCACTGGGACCGCGGGCCGCACGGCAACTGGCATTTCAGCGACGGTTACTGGGCGCGCTGAATAAGCAACAACCTGCGATGGAATCGGTGCCAAGACACCCTTTCCATCGCGCCGATCGCCTCTAGACTCCAACCACTTTCGCGGCGCGGCAACGCCGCGAATCCGCTTCGCTACATCAAACGAGGGAGGAACCTCATGCTGTCACGTCGTCTTGCAGGTCTGTTGATTGTCTCCGCCGCGGCTGTGTCCGCCGCGGGTTGCGTGGTGGAACCGCCGCCGCGTCCGCGCCCGCGTCCGGTGATCTACGAGGCGCCCCCGCCGCCGGTGGTGGAAGTGATCGCGCCGCAGCCTCCGCCGCCGCCGATCGAGGAGGTGATTCCGCCGCCCCGTCCCGGCTTCATCTGGGCACGCGGCTACTGGCACTGGAACGGCCACCGCTATGTCGGCGTGGGCGGCCACTGGGAGACGATCCGTCCGGGCTACCACTACGTGCACCCGCACTGGGAGCAGCGCGGCGATGGCTGGCACTTCCACGTGGGCGTCTGGGTGAACGGCTGAGATGGGTCTTTGCGATCGTCCTTGATCGCGAGAATCAAAGTGGCAGCCATCCATGGCCGCCCTACTCAAGGAAACGGCCCGGACACTCCGGGCCGTTTTTTTGCTTCCGTTACGAGCGACCGCCTTGCATGCCGTTGCCGGCGGAATGACAGGAATCGCTCCCTGCGATTTCCCGAATCGCAGACGCCGAGACGAAAGCTGGGCAGAATCTGCGGATGCCGACAGCTCCGCCCCCCATGGAAGACATCCAGCCCGGCCTGATGGTCGTGCACGGCAACCGCCTGGAGGACCTGCGCGACCTGCTGGTCGAATGGCTGGCGCGTGCGCCGCTGGCGCCGCTGGAAGACGAGCTGATGCTGGTGCAGAGCAACGGCATCGCGCAGTGGTTGAAACTGGCGCTGGCGCGCCCGCGCGACGCGGGCGGCATGGGCATCAGCGCGGCGGTGGACATGCAGTTGCCCGGCCGCTTCCTGTGGCGCGCGTATCGCGCCGTGCTGGGCCGCGAGGCGGTGCCGGCGAATTCGCCGTTCGACAAGTCGCGCCTCGCCTGGCGCCTGATGCGCCTGCTGCCCACGCAGCTTGGCGATGAAGCCTTCGCGCCCTTGCGCCAGTTCCTCGGCGAGGGCCGCGTCGATCCGGCCAGGCTGTTCCAGCTCGCGCAGCAGATCGCCGACCTGTTCGACCAGTACCAGGTCTATCGCGCCGACTGGCTGGACGACTGGGAACATGGCCGCGACGTGCTGCGCGACGACCCGCGCGGACAACGCCTGCCGCTGCCCGCCACGCAGCGCTGGCAGGCGCAACTGTGGCGCGCACTGCTGCGCGACGTGGGCGCCGCGCAGCGCGGCAGCCATCGTGCCGCCATGCATCGCGCCTTCCTCGCACGCGCTGCCACGCTGGAAGCGCGCCCTGCCGCACTTCCCCGGCGCATCGTGGTGTTCGGCATTTCCTCGCTGCCACAGCAGACATTGGAAGCCCTCACCGCGCTGGGCCGCGTGTGCCAGGTGTTCCTGCTGGTCACCAATCCGTGCCGGCACTACTGGGCCGACATCATCGAGGATCGCGAACTGCTCAAGGCCGAGCGGCATCGCCAGGCGGCCAAGCCCGGATCACCGGAAATGCCGCAATACGAGGAACTGCATCTGCACGCCAATCCGCTGCTCGCCGCCTGGGGCAAGCAGGGCCGTGACTACATCCGCCTGCTCGACGGCTTCGACGCGCCGGAGATCTACCGCGCGCGCTTCGCCGCGTTGAACCGCGACATCGACCTGTTCACCGAGCCGGGCCGCGACAACCTGCTGCACCAGGTGCAGCAGGCCATCCTCGATCTCGAGCCACTGCCCGCCGATCCTGCGCAACGCCAGCCATGGAGAGACGACGACGAGTCGCTGCGCTTCCACGTGGTACACAACCCGCAGCGCGAAGTGGAGGTCCTGCACGACGAACTGCTGGCGCTGTTCGAGCGCGCCGCGCGCGAAGGCCGGCCGCTGGCACCGCGCGACGTGATGGTGATGGTGCCGGACATCCAGACCTACGCGCCGCACATCCAGGCCGTGTTCGGCCGCATCCCGCCCGACGATCCGCGCTACCTGCCGTGCAGCGTCGCCGACCGCCCCGCGCGCGGCAGCGCCCCGCTGCTGGTGGCGCTGGAGCAGCTGCTGCGCCTGCCCGAATCGCGTTTCGCCGCAGGCGACATCCTGGATCTGCTTGACGCACCCGCACTGCGCCGCCGCCTCCATATGGACGAGGCCGACCTGCCCGTGCTGCGCCGCTGGATCGAAGGCGCCGGCATCCGCTGGGGCCTGGACGGCGCGCAAAAGGAAAGCCTCGGCCTGCCGCCCGAAGAGCAGAACAGCTGGCGCTTCGGCCTGCGCCGCATGCTGCTGGGTTATGCGGTGGGCGACGGCGCGTCGCTGCACGGCATCGCGCCCTACGCCGAGGTCGGCGGCCTCGACGCCGCGCTGATCGGCCCGCTCGCCATGCTGCTGGAGCGGCTGGAACATTGGTGGCGCCTGTTCGTCATGCCGGCCACACCCGCGCACTGGATCGAACGCTTGCGCAACCTCCTTGCGGACATGTTTGACGCCGGCCGCGACGATGACGACGCACTCGTGTTGCAGCGACTGGACGATGCGCTTTCCGCGTGGGAACAGTCCTGCGCCGAGGCCGGCTTCGACGGCACGCTGCCGCTCGCCGTGGTGCGCGAGCACTGGCTGGCCGCCATCGACGAAAGCCGCCTGTCGCAACGCTTCCTCGGCGGTGCGGTGAGCTTCGGCACCCTGCTGCCGATGCGCGCGATTCCGTTCCGCGTGGTCTGCCTGCTCGGCATGAACGACGGCGACTACCCGCGCCGCACGAACGCACCGGATTTCGACTTGATGGCCACGCCCGGCCAGCAACGCCCCGGTGACCGCTCGCGCCGCGAGGACGACCGCTACCTGTTCCTGGAAGCTCTGCTCTCCGCCCGCGACATCCTGTACGTGAGCTGGGTGGGCAAGAGCGCGCGCGACAACAGCGAGCTGCCACCCTCGGTGCTGGTGGGCCAGCTGCGCGATTACCTCGCCGCCGGCTGGCAAAAAAGGGGTCAGAGTCGCCTTTCGAGCGAGGCAATCGAATCAGAAACGGACCCGTCATCGAAAGGCGACTCTGACCCCCTTTTTGCCCTCACCACCGACTATCCACTGCAAGCCTTCAGTCCCAGCTATTTCGACGCTGCCAGCGACGCACGCCTGTTCACCTACGCCGCCGAGTGGCAGCGCGCGCGGCAGCCACGCCGCGAGACCGAAGCCGTCCCGCTCGCGCCGTGGCCGCGCGAAACGCCCTTGAACCTTGCCCTGCTGCAAGGCTTCCTCCGCTCACCGGCCAAGCTCTTCTACGCCGAGCGCCTGGGCGTGCATTTCGCCGGCGACGAGGATGCCGACACGGACAACGAGCCCTTCGCCCTCGGCCCGCTGGAAAACCATCAGCTCACCGACGCCCTGCTCCGCACCGCCATCCACGCCGGCGACGCCGCGCTGGCGCCGGCCGCACAACGCCTGCACGAACAGGGCGAGCTGCCGCCGGGCAGTTTCGGCGCACTGACGCTGGCACCGATGGAAGCCGCCGCCAGGCGCGCCGCCACACGCTGGCACGCGCTGGACGCCCACTATCCACGCACCGGTGAAAGTCACGCGCTGCACGGCGCGGCGCACGGGCTGAGCATCGAGGACACGCTGGACGATTTGCGCACGGACGACGACGGCGGCCACGTTTGCCTCGTGGCCACGGCGAGCCAGCTCATGCCGGACAAGAAGCTGCGCCACGACAAGCTGCTGGCCTATTGGGCGACGCACTTGCTGGTGAACGCCAATGCGCTGTCCACCACTACCCACATCGTGGCGCCCGATGCCATGGTGCAACTGCGCCCGCTGGATACCGCCGACGCGAAGCGCCATCTCGACGCGCTGCTCGTTGCGTTCGCCGCCGGCCTGCGCGCGCCGCTGCCGCTCGCGCGCAAGACCGCCTTCGCCTGGCTGCAGGTCGAGGCGGCAAACGCAAAAGCCCCGCCGGACAAACAGAAGTCCGCCGCCGCCCTCGCAGACGCAGCCGTTGCGGTCGCCAGCAAGCGCTACGACCACAGCGACGGCGAGCACGGCCGCGGCGAAGTGGACGAGGAGCCCGCCCTCGCCCGCAGCTGGCCCGACTTCGCCTCCCTGCATGCCGCCGGCTTCGAAAACTGGCTACACCTGTACCGCCCCCTGTTCGACGCCGCGTGCGCTGTGGACGGTGCCGCATGAGCAGCACGCAAGCGCTCGACCCGCTGCGCCTGCCGCTGGCCGGCACCCAGCTCATCGAAGCCAGCGCCGGCACCGGCAAGACCTGGACGATCGCCGCGCTGTACCTGCGCCTGGTGCTGGGCCACGGCGGCGGCACGCCGCTGTTGCCCGCGCAGATCCTGGTGATGACCTTCACCAAGGCCGCCACCGCCGAGCTGCGCGAGCGCATCCGCACTCGGCTCGCGGAAGCGGCCGAAGCCTTCCGTGGCAAGCGCCCCCCCGACGACTTCCTCACCACGTTGATCGCCGACTACCCTGATGCCGAGCAGCGCGCCCGCGCCGCACGCCAGCTCGAACTGGCCGCGCAATGGATGGACGAGGCCGCGGTGTTCACCATCCACGGCTGGTGCCAGCGCATGCTCAGTCAGCACGCCTTCGCCAGCGGCGAGGCGGCCGCCAGCGACGAGGTAACCGACGAAGCCGAACTGCTGGCCGAAGCGGTGCGCGACTACTGGCGCGGCCATGTGTTCACGCTGGGTCGCGAGGCGGCTGCCGTGTTCCTCGGCGCATGGAAGACCCCGGCGGATCTGCAAAAGGCGCTCGCGCCCCTGCTGCCCCACGCGGGTCGCCTGCAGCTGGGCGGCCAGCCCCTGCCCGCGCCGCGCGCGCCGAAGGACCTGCTCGACGCCCCCGCCGGCGCGCTGCACGAGGCCGAGGCCACGGCCCGCCAAACCTGGCTGGCCGCTGTCGATGCGATCGAGGCCATGCTGCTCACGGCTTCGGAAACCAAGGTGCTCAAGGGCAACCTGGTCGTACCGAAAAACCTTCCCGGCCACCTCGCCACCATGCGCGCGTGGGCCCAGGGCAACGAACTCGACGACGACACCTTGGCTCGCTTCACGCAACCGCGCCTGGTCGAGTGCACTGCCAAGGACAGGCAAGCTCCTTCGCATCCTGCCTTTGCCGCGCTGGAGCACTTGCAAGCCCGGCGGGCCGAAACCTCGGCGCTTCCCCCGCTGCTGCTTGCCCACGCCGCACCATGGGTGGCTCAGCACATGGACGAAGCCCGCCGCCGGCTGGCCCAGCTCGGCTACGACGACATGCTGAAGCGACTGGACGCCGCCCTGCATGGCGCGACTGGCGATGCGCTGGCACAGCTGATCGCCACGCAATACCCAGTGGCCCTGGTCGATGAGTTCCAGGATACCGACCCGTTGCAGTGGCGCATCCTGCAACGCTGCTACGTGGGTGTCGAAGGCAAGGCGCTGCTGCTGATTGGCGACCCCAAGCAGGCCATCTACGGTTTTCGTGGCGCCGACATCCACACCTACCTCGTCGCGCGCGAGCAAGCCAACGAACCGCACTGGACGTTGGGCACCAACCACCGCTCCACCGAAGCACTGGTCAAGGCCGTCAATCGGGTCTTCCTGTTTGCCGACCAATACGACGACGGCGCCTTCGGCTTCGGCAAGGCGCTGCCCTTCATCGCGGTGGACGCCAAGGGCCGCAAGGAGCAACTGCGGCTCGATGGCGGAAACCTGCCCGCCATGCAAATGGCCGTCCATGCGTCCACGTCGACACTCAGCTCGGGCGTCTGGCGCGAGACCATGGCCGAACACGCCGCCGTGCAGCTGGTGACGTGGCTGGCCGCCGCGCAGCAAGGCCGCTGCGGCTTCGCGGACGAGGACGGCCAGCTCAGCTCGCTGCAACCCGGCGATATCGCCATCCTGGTGCGCGACAGGCACGACGCCGCAGCGATGCGCACGGCGCTGCACGCGCGCGGCCTCGCCCACGTGTATCTCTCGGACAACCAGTCCGTCTACGCCAGCACCGAGGCCGCCGAACTGCTCGCGTGGCTGGCCGCCTGCGCCCAGCCCGGCAACGATCGCGCCATGCGTGCCGCGCTGGCCACGCCGTGCATGGGGCAGAGCGTGGCCGAACTGGAGCGCCTGAACACCGACGAGGCGCACTGGGAAACCTGCGGCGAACACTTCCGCCAATTGCACGCGCTGTGGCAGCGCCATGGGGTGCTGGCGATGCTGCACGAACTGCTGCACCGCTTCGGTGTACCGGCGCGTCTGCTTGCCCGTGTCGACGGCGAGCGCGCGCTCACCAATCTCCTGCACCTGGCCGAACTGCTGCAGCAGGCCGCTACCGGGTTGGACGGCGAGCACGCGCTGATCCGTCACCTCGCCGCACAGATCGCCAACCCCGTCGGCGGCGAGGCCGCCGAGGAACAGATCGTGCGGCTGGAGAGCGAGGCCGCGCTGATCAAGATCGTCACCATCCACAAATCCAAGGGTCTGGAATACCCCGTGGTGCTGCTGCCCTTCGTCTGCGGCTTCCGCGAAACCAGCGACAAGAAACCGCTGCTGTGGCACGACATGCACGGCGCAGCGCACTTCGACCTGCGCCCCGATGCCGACGCCTGGAAGCAGGCCGAGGCCGAACGCCTGCAGGAAGATCTGCGCCTGCTCTACGTGGCGCTCACCCGCGCCCGCCATCTGTGCTGGCTGGGCGTGGCCTGCCTGAAGAACGGCAACGGCAAGGCGTCGGAACTGCACAAATCCGCCTTCGGCTACGTGCTGGCCGGCGGCCAGCCCATCGAGCCCGCGGAGCTGCGCACGCGCGTCGACCAGCTCGCCGAAGGCCAGCCGGCCATCGACGTTGCCGAACTGCCCGAGCAGGGCGACACGCAGCGCTACCTGCCCCAGGGCAACGCGATGCAGCCGCGCGATGCGCGCCGTTGCACGCTGACTTCGCACACGCCGTGGTGGATTGCCAGCTACAGCGCGCTGGCCCAGCACGACGAGGCCACGCCGCATGCCGCACCGGAAACCGCCGCCCAATCCACGCTGGCCGAAACCGCGCACGCGGACGCCGCTGCCGATACCACTCCTGCCGCGCAAGGCATCCACGCCTTCGACCGCGGCGCCGCGCCCGGCACCTTCCTGCATGAGTTGCTGGAGCACTGTGCCGAGGAGGGCTTCGCCCGCGCAGCCGCGCCCTCGCCGCTGCTGCTGGAAACCATCGCGCGGCGCTGCCAGGCCCACAACTGGAAACGCTGGATCGCGCCCTTGAGCACCTGGTTGCCCACCCTGCTGCGCACGCCCCTGCCGCTGTCCAGCGGCGATGCGATGCCGCTGGCCGCGCTCACCGATCCGCAACGCTACCGCGCCGAACTGGAGTTCTGGTTCGAGGCCAGGCACGTGCAGGCGCAGGCACTGGATCAGCTCGTCACGACGCACACCCTGGCCGGCGCGCCGCGGCCCGCCATCGCGCCCAAGCTGGTCAATGGCATGCTCAAGGGCTTCATCGACCTGGTGTTCGAGCACGAGGGCCGCTGGTACGTAGCCGACTACAAGTCCAACTGGCTGGGCCGCGACGCCGGGGCCTACACCGTGGAGGCCATGCGCGAATCGGTGCTGCAAAGCCGTTACGACCTGCAATACGCGATCTACACGCTGGCCCTGCACCGCCAGCTCAAGGCACGCCTGTCCGGCTACGACTACGAGCGCCACATGGGTGGCGTGCTCTACCTCTATCTGCGCGGCGTGGATGGCGATGGCCATGGCGTGCACCGCGAGCGCCTGCCGTTCGAGCTGGTCGATGCGCTGGACAAGCTGTTTGCCAAGGGGGACATCGCGCATGCGGCATGAGCACCTATCCGCCCTGCTCGACCGCGCGCTGGAACAACAGCGCCTGCGCCCGCTGGACGTGGCCTTCGCGCATTTCCTCGCCGAACGCGATGCGCAAATCGCCCCCGCGCTGCTGTGGCTGGCCGCCATGCTGAGCCGGCAACTGGCCGACGGCCACCTCTGCCTGGACCTCGAACTGCTGCCCTCGCTGGCGCAGGAACAGGACTGGCCCGAAGACTGGCGCGTACTCGCCGACGCGTTGCGCGATGGCGACACCATGCACCTGCCAGCCTCACCCTTGCTTGCAGCGACCAGCAACGGCACGCCCATTGACGCACCGCTGGTGCTGGACGGTACGCGGCTTTACCTGCGTCGCTACTGGAACCACGAGCGCAACGTGGCGCAAGGCATCCTTGATCGCGTGACGCGCGACGAAGCGCCCGCCGCGCATTTCGCCGATGAACTCGCGCGACTGTTCCCTGATGCCACATCGCCCGACTGGCAGCGCATCGCCTGCGCACTCGCCGCGCGCGGTGCCTTCGGCGTGATCACCGGTGGTCCCGGCACCGGCAAGACCACCACCGTGGTGCGCCTGCTCGGCCTGTTGCAGACGCTGCACTTGCGGGGACACGCGCAACCACTGCGCATCCGCCTCGCCGCGCCCACCGGCAAAGCTGCGGCGCGACTCAATGCCTCGATCTCCGGACAACTCGAGCGGTTGGCCGTGGACGATGCCGCGCGTGCGGCGATCCCCGCCGAAGTACTCACCCTGCATCGCTTGCTGGGCGCGCGGCCGGACACACGCCGCTACCGCCACGACCGTCGCAACCCGCTGCACCTGGATGTGCTGGTGATCGACGAAGCCTCGATGGTCGACCTGGAAATGCTGGCCGCCGTGCTCGACGCGCTGCCGGCGTCGGCGCGGCTGATCCTGCTCGGCGACAAGGACCAGCTCTCCTCGGTGGAAGCCGGCGCAGTGCTCGGCGATCTGTGCCGACGCGCGGAAGCCGGCCACTACGACGACGCCACCGTGCAATGGATCGCCAACACCACCGGCGACGACATTGCCGCCTTCGTGCAGACCGATGCGCAGCCGCTGGACCAACGCATCGCGATGCTGCGCGAAAGCCATCGCTTCGGCGCGACCAGCGGTATCGGCCGATTGGCGCAGGCGGTGAACACGGGAGATGCACGCGCCGCGCTGGCACTTCTGCAAACACCTGCGCCGGATCTCGCGTGGGAGCCGCATGGCGATGCCGGCACACTGACGACGCTGGCCATCGACGGCTCGGTTTCGCCACACGACAACGTCGGCGGCTATCGCCACTACCTCGAATGGCTAAGCGCGCATCGCCCGGCGGCCCATGCCGGCGAAGCGGCACACGCGGACTGGGCCCGCGGCGTGCTGCAAGCATTCAATCGCTTCCAATTGCTGTGCGCGCTGCGCCGCGGACCACACGGCGCGGAAGGGCTGAACCGGCAACTCGCTGCCGCGCTGCGCGCACGCGGCCTGATCGACGGCGGCCATGCCCTCGACAATCCTGGCTGGTACGAAGGTCGCCCGGTGCTGCTCACCCGCAACGACTACAGCCTCGGCCTGATGAACGGCGATGTGGGCGTGTGCCTGCGCCTGCCCGTCGCCGACGGCAGCGGCGGCACGCGCCTGGCGGTGGCCTTTCTCGCCGCCGACACGAACCACGAAGACGGCACGCGGCTGCGCTTCGTCTCGCCCTCGCGATTGTCGGACGCGGAAACCGCGTGGGCATTGACCGTGCACAAGTCGCAGGGCTCGGAGTTCGAACACGCCGCCCTGCTGCTGCCGCACGATCCGGACGGCTCCGCCTTCAACAGCATGCTCGGCCGCGAACTGCTCTACACCGCCATCACCCGCGCCCGCCGTCGCTTCAGCCTGGTCGGCAGCGCCGCCATCGTCGAACAGACCATCGCCCGCCGCACCCAGCGCCACTCCGGCCTGGCCGCGCGGCTTGCGCCCCACCCGGCCGCCCCGTAAAATCCGCGATTCAACATCGCCGGAATAGCTCAGTTGGTAGAGCGGCGCATTCGTAATGCGTAGGTCGCAGGTTCGACTCCTGTTTCCGGCACCATTGAACAAGCAAAAGGCCCGCAGCGATGCGGGCCTTTTGTGTCTGGCGGAGCGGATCAGCCCGCTGTCTGTCCGCCCGCCGACAAGCGCAGTTCCTTGGGCAGGGCGAAGGTGATGGTTTCCGGTTCGCCGTCCAGCTCGCGCACTGCGCCCGCCCCCCAGGATTGCAGGCGGGCGATCACGTCGCGCACCAGTTTCTCGGGGGCGGAGGCGCCAGCGGTGAGGCCGATGCGCTGCACGCCTTCCAGCCACGAGCGCTCGATGTATTCGGCGCCATCGATCAGGTGGGCGCGCACGCCCTGCTTTTCGGCAAGCTCGCGCAGGCGGTTGGAGTTGGAGCTGTTGACCGAACCCACCACCAGCATCAGATCCACCGCGTCGGCAAGGCGGCGCACGGCGTCCTGGCGGTTTTGCGTGGCGTAGCAGATGTCGTCCTTACGCGGGCCTTCGATGTCGGCGAACTTCAGGCGCAGCGCTTCGATGATCGCCTTGGTGTCGTCCACCGACAGCGTGGTCTGGGTGACGTAGGACAGCAGGTGCGGGAACTTCGGCACGAGCGCGGCGACATCCTCCACCGATTCCACCAGCAGGATCTCGCCGCTATTGGTCGGGTTCCACTGGCCCATGGTGCCTTCCACCTCGGGATGGCCGGCGTGGCCGATCAGCACCACGCTGCGCCCCACGCGACCCAGCCGCGCCACTTCCATGTGCACCTTGGTGACCAGCGGACAGGTGGCGTCGAACACCTTGAGATCGCGCTGTTCGGCCTCCTCGCGCACCGCCTGCGACACGCCGTGGGCACTGAAGATCACCGTGGCGCCATCGGGCACCTCGTGCAGTTCTTCCACGAATACGGCGCCGTCGTGGCGCAACTTGTCCACCACGTAGCGGTTGTGCACCACCTCGTGGCGCACGTAGATCGGCGCGCCGTAGGACTCCAGCGCGCGTTCTACGATGGCAATGGCGCGGTCGACGCCGGCGCAGAAACCGCGGGGATTGGCGAGCAGGATGTCCATGGAAGCACCGGCAGGAGAGATAGCCGTAGGAGCGCACCCTGTGCACGATTGCGTTGCGCCCTGATCGAAGCGAAAGCATTCGCGCACAGGGTGCGCTCCTGCAGGCGGATGACGATTATCGCACGCCGTCCTGCCCCTTGCCCCCGAACAGGCCGAACGCCACCAGCATCACCGCACCCACGGTGATGCCGCAGTCGGCGATGTTGAACACGGGGTAGTGCCAGTCGCGGAAGTACACGTCGATGAAGTCGGTGACCTGGGCCGCATGCAGGCGGTCGATCAGGTTGCCGATGGCGCCGCCGACGATCAGCGAGAGCGGCAGCGCAGTGCGCCAGTCGCGTCGCGCGGTGCGCGCGAGCCAGGCCACCAGCACGGCGCTGATGACCAGCGCCAGCGCCACGAACAGCCAGCGCTGCCAGCCGCCGGCCCAGGTGAGGAAGCTGAATGCCGCGCCGCGGTTGTAGATCAGCGTCCAGTTGAGGAAGCCGGGAATCACCGGGTGCGGCACGCCGGCAGGCTGCAAGGCGGCCAGCACCCACCATTTGCTGAGCTGGTCGAGGGCGATGACCAGGGCGGAAAGCAGCAGCCAGGGGAGTGCGTTGGGTTTGACGGTCATGGTCACGATCTGGTTGGTTTTGCTCCCTCTCCCCTTTGGGGAGAGGGCTGGGGTGAGGTGTCAATCTTGCTGTGAGGCTAAATCGGAGCGTGTGTCAGGAGGGATTTCCGCGAGCACCCGCCCCTCACCTCGCTCCTCTCCCCGAAGGGGAGAGGAGGAAAAGCAAAGCATCAGAACCAGCGGCGCGTCTCGCCCGGCCCTTCCACATTGCTCACGCAGCGACTGCAGAGTTCCGGGTGATCGGCGTGGCTGCCCACGTCGTCGCGGCGGTGCCAGCAGCGTACGCACTTGGCGGCCTCACTGACGCTGGCCGAGACCCAGGCCTTGGCGCCATCCAGTTCCACGGCCTCCGCGCCGGCGGGTTGGGCTTCGGCGGCCGCGAGGCTCGCGTCGGAAGTGATGAAGAAGAAACGCAGTTCGTCCAGCGCCGGCGCATAGCGCGCCACCGTGGCGGCGTCGGCGTTGATCGCCAGCCTCGCCTCCAGCGCCGCGCCGATCTGCTCGGCCTTGCGCATGCCTTCGAGCACGCGCGCGGCGCCGTCGCGCACCGCCAGCAGGTCGCTCCACCAGCGCCGCTGTTCCGGCGAAGCCTGCGTTGCTACCAGGCCTTCGTACCAGGTCTCCAGCAGCACGCTTTCGCCGCGTTCGCCCGGCAGCGCCTGCCAGATTTCCTCGGCGGTGAAGGCCAGGATCGGCGCCAGCCAGCGCACCAGCGCCTCGGCGATGCGGTACATCGCGCTCTGCGCGCTGCGCCGGCCGTGGCTGTCGGTGGGCATGGTGTAGAGGCGGTCCTTGGTGATGTCCAGGTACAGCGCGCCCATCTCGTTGGTGCAGAAGTTCTGCACGCGCGCCACCACCTCGGGGAAGTCGTAGCGCTCGTAGGCGGCGGCCACCGCTTGTTGCACGTCGTAGGCCTGCTGCACGGCCCACTGGTCGAGCAGCAAGCTGTCTTCCACCTTCACCAGGTGCTTCGCCGGATCGAAGCCGTCGAGGTTGCCGAGCAGGAAGCGCGCGGTGTTGCGCAGGCGGCGGTAGCCATCCGACACGCGCTTGAGGATCTCGTCGGAGACGCTCATCTCGTTGCGGTAGTCGGCCGAGGCCACCCACAGGCGCAGCACGTCGGCGCCCAGCGTGTCCATCACCTTCTGCGGCGCGACCACGTTGCCCAGCGACTTGGACATCTTGCGGCCCGAGGCGTCCACGGTGAAGCCATGGGTGAGCACGTCGTCGTAGGGCGCGCGGCCATGGATCGCCGCCGAAGTGAGCAGCGAGGACTGGAACCAGCCGCGGTGCTGGTCGGAACCTTCGAGGTACATCACCTTGTACTGCGACGCGCTGCCCTTCTGCAGCTCGGGACGCTGGCCGATCACGCCGAAATGGGTGACGCCGGAGTCGAACCACACGTCCAGCACGTCGGTGACCTTGTCGTAGTCCTTCGCCTGGTCACCCAGCAAGTCGGCGGAATCGAGGTCGTACCACGCGTCGATGCCGCCCTGCTCCATGCGCTTGGCCACTTGTTCCATCAGCGCCACGGAATCGGGATGCGGCTCCTGCGTCGCCTTGTGCACGAACAACGCGATCGGCACGCCCCAGGTGCGCTGGCGGCTGATGCACCAGTCGGGACGTCCGGCCACCATGCCGGCGATACGCTCCTCGCCCCAGCCCGGCACCCAGCGCACGTCCTTGATCGACTTCAGCGCGGTGGCGCGCAGCCCGGCCTGTTCCATGCCGATGAACCACTGCGGCGTGGCACGGAAGATCACCGGCGTCTTGTGGCGCCAGCAGTTCGGATAGCTGTGCTCGATCTTCGCGTAAGCCAGCAGCACGCCGCGCGCGCGCAGCAGCTCGACGATGGCGTCGTTGGCCTTCCACACGTGCATGCCGGCCAGGTCCAGATCGCCGGCCTTCGGCGTGTCGTCGCGGTAGGTGCCGCGCGCGCCGATGTAGTTGAGCAGGCCGATGCCGTTCTCGCGGCCGACCACGAAATCCTCCACGCCATGGTCGGGCGAGGTGTGCACCGCGCCGGTGCCGTCCTCGGCGCTGACATGGTCGCCGAGGATCACCGGCACGACGCGCTCGTAGAACGGATGCTGCAGCTTCGTGCCATTGAGCGCGGCACCGCTGGCATGGCCGAGCACCGTGGGCGACTCTACGCCGTAGCGCGCCAGCGCCTTCTCCACCAGCGCAGCGGCGATCACCAGCAGCACGCGCTTGCCGTTGCGCGCGGGGCCATCGACCAGTGCGTACTCCAGCTCCGCGCCCAGCGACACGGCCTGGCTTTCCGGCAACGTCCACGGCGTGGTGGTCCAGATCGGCACGGCGACAACGGCATCGCCAGCGTCCACGCCGAACTTCGCAGCCAGCTCTTTGGGATCGACCGCGTCGTAGGCCACGTCCACCGCCGGCGAGACCTTGTCGCCGTATTCGATCTCCGCCTCGGCCAGCGCCGAGCCGCAATCGAAGCACCAGTACACCGGCTTGGCGCCGCGTACCACGTGGCCGTTGGCGACGATGCGCGACAAGGCGCGCACCATGTCGGCCTCGTACTTGAAATCCATCGTGCGGTACGGGTTTTCCCAGTCGCCCAGCACGCCCAGGCGCTTGAAGCCGGCGCGCTGGGTGTCGATCTGTTCGGCGGCGTATTCGCGGCACTTCTGGCGGAACGCGCGCGCGTCGAGCTTCTCGCCGGGCTTGCCGTGCTGTTTCTCCACCGCGATCTCGATCGGCAGCCCGTGGCAGTCCCAGCCCGGCACATAAGGCGCGCGGTGGCCGGCGAGCAGCTTGGAGCGCACCACCATGTCCTTGAGGATCTTGTTGACCGCGTGTCCGATGTGGATCGCGCCGTTCGCGTAGGGCGGCCCGTCATGCAGCACGAAGGCCTTGTCGCGCCCTGCCGTGGCCTGCTGGATCCGCGCGTAGCGGCCGCCCGTCTCCCAGCCGGCCAGCCAGCCCGGCTCGCGCTTGGGCAGGTCGCCGCGCATCGGGAAATCCGTCTGCGGCAGGTTGATCGTGCTCTTGTAATCGGTGCTCATCGCTTCGGGTGCCTCTCGGTTCCCGCCCCGGAGCCGGCCGGCCCGAGGCGCTATCGTGCCGCCCGCCGCGCGCGGCGGCAGGCGCTCGCGCTGCGGGCGGATGCCTTCAAATAATAATGATCGCCGCGACTGCGCTGGCGCGCTCGCGCATGGAATGCGGCAGGTTGGGCTTGCAGGTGCTCATGCGCGGGCCAGTACCGGATTCATGCCCAGGATTTCCCGGGCCGAGTGCGCATCATGATTCATCTGCGCCTTCAGTGCATCCAGGTCCTGGAATTTCTGTTCGTCGCGCAGCTTGGCGACGAACTCCACTGCAATGCGCCGGCCGTACAGGTCGCCCTCGAAATCGAACAGGTGGGTTTCCAGCAGCGGCCGGCTGACCTGGTTCACCGTGGGGCGCACGCCCAGGCTGGCCACGCCCGGCCAGCTGCATTCGCCCTCGCCCAACCCCACGCGCACGGCGAAGATGCCCTGCACCGGGCTGACCCGCTCGCGCAGATGCACGTTGGCCGTTGGGAAACCCAGCGTACGACCAAGCTGGTTGCCGTATTCCACCTTGCCCTCGATCACGAACGGGCGACCGAGCAGCGCAGCAGCAGCAGCGAAATCGCCTGCGCCCAGCAATTGGCGCACCCGGCTGGCGGAGACGCGGGCGCCATCCAGCAGGATCGACGGCATCACGCAGCCGGCGAACCCGGCCTTTTCGCCCAGTTCGCGCAGCAAGGCCACATCGCCGCCACGCTTGTGTCCGAAGCGGAAGTCCGCGCCCACCCATACTTCTTTGGCTGCCAGGCGTTCGACCAATACGCGCTGCACGAAGTCCCTGGCAGACATGGCGGCCAGCTCGTCATTGAAGCGCAGCATGTGCACCTGTTCGAAATCCGCCGCCGCAAAGCCGAGCAGTTTTTCACGCACGCTGGAAAGGCGTGGCACAGGTTCGGATGAGAAATAGGTCCGCGGCAGCGGCTCGAACGTCACCACCGCCGAGGCGCAGCCTAAGGATCGTGCACGGCGCTGCACTTGTGCAAACAAGGCCTGGTGCCCGCGATGCAGGCCGTCGAACGCGCCTATGGCCACCACGCTGCCGTTGGGTGCAAGACATGGGCCGGCCAAATCGCGGGAAAGTTTCGTCATAGCACCAGTATATCGGGCTGCCCCCGATTACGCCGCCGATTGGCATGGCTTCGATGAAAAGTGCAGGCAGGGTGGCCTGCCGCCTGCGTCTTCGCGACCGCGGAAAACTGCATCCAAAAAAGCGCGGCCATGGATATCCGCCTGCCAATCTTCGCCCGTGAGGGGTCACATTCAAACCGCCCGCAGGTCCCGCATCCTCAAGCCGGCAGCAAACAGCGTCGCGACGTAGGCCGCTCCGCCCGCCGCCACCAGCACGGCAAGGCGCCAGACGCGGGTGAAGGTGGCGGCATGGTCCCAGTCCGGCCACAGCCAGCGGCCTGCCGCCAGCACCAGCACCATCGCGGCACAGGCCAGCGCCAGCCGTGCCCAGTGGCGCAGCCAGCCCGGCTGGCGCTGGTACACGCCGGTGCGCTTCAGCCAATGCCACAGCAGCACGAAGTTGAGGTAGCTGGACAGCGAACTGGCGATACCCAGTCCCAGGTGCAGCCCCGGCACCTGCGCGATCCCGGCCAGCCAGCCCACCTGCCGCGCCGCCGGCGTCGCCCACATTTCGAACAGCATCGCGATGAAGACGCCGTTGAACAGCATGTTCATCACCATCGCTGCCACGCCGGCGCGCACCGGGGTCTTGGTGTCCTGCCGCGCATAGAACGCCGGAAGCAGCACCTTCACCAGCGCGAAGGCCGGCAAGCCGCAGCACAGCGCGAGGATGGACAGCGTGGACATGTGCGTATCGAAGGCATTGAAACGACCATGCTGGAACAACGTGCTCACGATGGGCTCGCTCAGCAGCAGCAGCGCGCACATCGCCGGCACCGAGATCAACAAGGTGAGCCGCAGCCCCCAGTCCAGCGCCCGCGAAAAACCCTCGCGATCCGTATTCACGTGATGGCGCGACAGCGACGGCAATACCACCGAGCCCAGCGCCACACCGAACACGCCTAGTGGCAGTTCGAGGAAACGCGTGGACAGCGACAACCAGCTCTGCGACCCGGTGATCAGCAACGAGGCGATCACCGTATCCAGCAGCAGGTTGATCTGCGCCACCGATGAGCCGAACAACGTAGGCACCATCAGCTTGAGGATGCGCCTCACCTCCGGATGGCTCCAGCCCCAGCGCGGCCACACCAACAGGTCGAGTTTGCGCAGCGACGGCAGCAGGAACAGCAATTGCAGCACGCCCGCCACCAGCACCGCCCAGCCCATCGCCATGATCGGCACGGCGAGGTGCTTCGACAGCCACAGCGCGCCCACGATCATGCACACGTTGAGGATCACCGGCGCCAGCGCCGGGAGGGCGAAGCGGTGGAAGCTGTTGAGCACACCCCCTGCCAGCGCGGTCAGCGAGACGAACAGCAGGAAGGGAAACGTCAGCCGCAAAAGGTCGATGGTGAGGTCGAACTTGTGCGGCTGGTCCAGCGCGCCCGGCTCGAACACCGTGGCCACCTGCGGCGCGAAGATCAGCCCCAACGCGGTAACCAGCAGCAGCACCGCGCCCAGCGTGCCGGAAACACGCGACATCAGGCGCTGCAGGTCCTCGTGCGTACCCTTTTCCTTCACCTCGGTGAACACCGGCACGAAAGCCGTGGAGAAGGAGCCTTCGGCAAACAGCCGGCGCATGAAGTTGGGAATGCGGAACGCCACCCAGAACGCGTCGGTGACCGCATTGGCGCCGAACACCACGTTGAGCGACATATCCCGGACCAGTCCGAGCACGCGCGATATCATCGTCATGCTGCTGAACGAGAGCAGCCCGCGGAACATGCTGGGGGACTTCATCCGGTAGGGAATCCTGGATAGTGCGGGCAATGGGCGCACAGTCTGCCAGCCGTCGCGGGCAAGATCATCGGTGGATCATGGCCGAATGCGGGCGCCCCTATCCGTTGCTGCCTAAATGCTTGACGCGTGGGCGAATCACCCGCATAATTTCCATCTTTCTCCAACCTGCAACCCGCGATTCGGGAGTTTTACCTTGGCCAACATCAAGTCCGCGAAGAAGCGTGCGCGCCAGTCCGAGCAGCGCCGCCTGCGCAACATCAGCGCCCGTTCCATGGTGCGCACCGCGCTGAAGAAGGTCGTCAAGGCCATCGAGGCCAAGGACAAGGCTGCGGCCGTGGAAGCTTTCGCCGCTGCCCAGCCAGTGATGGATCGCTACGCTTCGCGTGGCCTGATCCACAAGAACAAGGCCGCTCGCCACAAGAGCCGCCTGAACGCGAAGATCCACGAGCTGGCGTAAGCCGCTCGCTTCGCACGTCACGAAAAAAGCCGGCTGATGCCGGCTTTTTTTGCGGCCACCGACCTTGCCGGCTGCCTTTCAGGCCATCCCTGGCACTTAGTCAAAGTCGCTTCAGGCGACTTTTGCCCGTGAGTGACCACCTTGCGGGTCAGCGCGCATCCGCCTCGGCCATGCTCCACCAGCAGGCCAGCAGCGACATGCCGGTCGCCGCCAACAACAGCGCAACCGCCGGTGCCGACCACTCGCCACGCAGCCAGTCGCGCAGGCCGTCACCCAGCAAGGGCGCGCGCAGCAAGCTCAACCCGCCAGCCCCTACCCCGGCCAGAACGCCGCTCCACAACGGCCATGCGATGCGGCGCCTATGTGGTGGCAGTCGCTGCATCAGCTTCTCGCTGAAGCCCTCGTCTGGCACGGGCCCATCGAAGCTCCGACGCAGCAATGCATCGAGTTCATCGTCAGATGTGTGGCTCATGATGTCCGCTCCTCACCGATGGTTTCCTGCCAGGCCGAGAGCCAGGCCTTGAGTTTCGTCTTGCCGCGCAGCGCATGGGTCTTCACGGTACCCAACGGCATCGCCAGCACATAGGCTGCCTCTTCGTGACTGAGGCCGAGCTGCACGCAATGCAGCAGTACCGCCTGCTCGCCGGCTGAGAGGCGCTGCATTGCGCGCTCGATATCCAGTTGCAAGTCGACCGACTGGGACGACGCCGGGAACCGTTCGAGTTCGCCTTCGCCAGTTTCGTCGACGGTCCATGACCGCTTGCGCAGTGCCTGCAAAAAACAGCTGTAGGCGATGCGATAGAGCCAGGTGGAGAAGCGCGATTCGCCACGGAACTGGCCCAGCTTGCGCCACGCGAGCAGGAAGCTTTCCTGCGCCAGATCGTCGGCCGCCGCCTCGTCGCCGTGCAGCAGCCGGCGCAGCTGGGCGCGCACCATGCCCTGATGGCGGCGCACCAACTGCTCGAACGCCCTGCGGTCCTGGTCCAGCAGGGCACGCGCCACCAGGGCCTGGTCGATGCGTGCCTCGGCATCGCCGTCAGCCATGCCGGCTGTCGCGCCGGTTCAACCACCAGCTGGCGAGATAGCCCAGGCCGGTCATCAGGGGCAGCAGGCCCAGCCCCCACAAGCTGCCGATGCTGCGGCCGTCGTCGAGCTGGCCAGGCAAGGCGAGCAGCATCGCCATCAGCCCGAGGCCGATGCCGATCAGCACCAGCGCACGACGCCGTTCGCAATAGGCCACCTGCGGCTCCACCAGCAGTTGCGGCGGCAGCTCCACGCCCTTGTCGGCCAGTTGCATCAAGGTGCGGTAGCGCGCCTGTGTCTGCAGATAGCGGTAACGCAGCAGGATCAGGACGATGAGGACCGGGGCCGACATCACCACGAAGGGAATGAAAAGGAATTCCATGGGCTTGCTCCAGAAGATGTATCGGGCCGTGCGGCTTTGATGACGATTGATTGGACGACGCGCTTTCCGAAACTCAGTTCTTCGCGCCTTCGGCGGCAAGCAGATCGGCAATCTGCTCGGCCAGCAACCAATGTTGCGAGGGCCCTTCGTTGCTGGTCAGGGCCACGGCCGCGCCGGTTTCCGAAATCATCTCCAGGTCTGCCGTGGTGCCTTCGATGCCGCCCTGGTGGCCGCGGATGTGACGGCCGTGCGAGAGGCGTTCGTCGATGCCGGCGCCAATGGCACCGGGGCCGCCTTCATTCGGCACTTCGCCGTCGAACATCTTCGCCAGCGTGGCGGGCTTGAGCAGCTTGCCGCCGTGCAGGGCCGCGACGAACCGCAACAGGTCGGCATTGGTGGAATAACCGCCACCGGCGGGACTGCCCTTGTAGACGCCCAGCACCCAGTTGGCCTTCCACTTGCGAGAGAACACCCCGTCGTCGTGGTAGTAGCCGACCGCCAGCCCGGGCACGATCTCGTCTTCGCTGTCGAAGCCGCTGGATGTCATATGTGCGGGCTCGAAGATGTGATGCTGGATATAGTCGAAATAGCTTTCGCCGGAGGCGTTCTCGATGATGCGGCCGAGCAGGACGTAGCCGGCGTTGCTGTAGCTCAGCCCCTTGCCCGGTTCGCCCACCTTGGGCTGACGGGCGATCAGACCCAGGTAGTCCGCCGGGTTGACGTAGTGCTGGGCGTGCTCGAAATAGTCCGGCACCATGAAATCGCCTAGGCCCGAAGTGTGGTGCAGCAGTTCCCACACGGTGATCTTCTTCGCCGTCGCCTGATCGGGATACTCCGGCACCCGCTTCGCCAGCGTGTCGTCCCATGACAGCTTGCCGGCCTCGACCAGTTGCGCGATGGCGACCGCGGTGAACATCTTGCCGACCGAGCCGACATGGAACTTCGTCTGGTGATCGACCGGCACGTTGAAGCTGCGGTCGGCCTGCCCGCGGCATTCGTCGAATACGGTCTCGCCGCCATCGAGTACGGTCACGCAACCGGAGAAATCGGACACGCTCACCAGCCGGTCCAGCATGGCGTGTATCTGTTTACCCAGCTCCGCATGCGACACCGGTCCCTTGGGCCAGTCGGCGTAAAGCGGGTTGTCCATCCCGACCAGGTGCACCTGCGTGAACCGGTCGGGATGCGCCGGGTCGGCGACCAGCCAGAACAGACCGGTTTGCGCATTGCGTCGTCCCTTGACCGCGACTTCGAGCAATCCCGGCTGATGCGGATCCGTACGCACGTCGAACACGTCCACGCCGCCTTCGTCGCGCACGGCCGAAACCAGGCCGGCAATGAAGTCCGTCTTGTCGTCGGGGTCGACGGACGCCGACAGGATGCTGGGAGCCCACTGCCGGATCTGCGCCGGATTGTCGGTATCGATATGCCGGACCAGCGTGCCGGCGAGCTTTCCGACGGGCGTGTCTGGCAGTGCGGGGTTCATCGTCTGGGTCGCCGCCATGGCTACGGGCATGCCTGCCGCGGAGGCTAGAACGAAGGCCAGCAAACGCCCCCGTACCTTGGGCAAGCGGGCATGGATGGGTCGGTTCCTCATTGCGCTCTCCTGATCGGTGTCCTGTCCGCACAAGCGCGGATGTCGAAGGCTTGGATGCAAAGAACCGGGCGATTGGATTCAATGCGCCACTGGCGCCCGCAGCGGGGAATGGAATAATCGGCACGACCACCCGCCGGAGCCGACATGCCGCCGATCCCGATCCATCCCATAGAGCTCCTGATCCGTCCCATTGAGCCGCGCGACGACGCCGCGGTTGCAGCGATCATCCGCACGGTGATGCCCGAGTTCGGCGCCGACGGCCCCGGCTTCGCGATCCACGACGCCGAGGTGGACGCGATGAGCGCGGCCTATGCGCAACCGCACTGCAGCTACTTCGTAGTCGAGCGCGACGGCAGGGTGATCGGCGGCGGCGGCATCGCGCCGCTGGTGAACGGCGAAGCGGACGTGTGCGAGCTGCGCAAGATGTACTTCCTGCCGGAGGCGCGCGGCATCGGCGCTGGCGCGGCGATGATGCAGCGCTGCCTCGACGCGGCGCGCACGCACGGCTTCCGCCGTTGCTACCTGGAAACGCTCACCGGCATGGATGCGGCACAGGCGCTCTACACGAAGTCCGGCTTCACTCTGCTGTGCGCGCCGATGGGCGGCACCGGGCACTTCAGTTGCGACCGTTTCTTCATACGCGAGCTTTGAGGCAGGCCATGGCGAACCAGGATCCGCGCATCGACGCCTACATTGCCAAGTCCGCCGAGTTCGCCCGCCCTATCCTCGAATACCTGCGTGCGGTGGTGCATTCGGCCTGCCCGGAAGTCGAGGAAGCGATCAAGTGGGGCATGCCGTTCTTCGTCTATCGCGACGCCCCGCTGTGCATGATGGCCTCGTTCAAGCAGCACTGCGGCTTCGGCTTCTGGTTGAGCAAGCAGGTCACGGGCAGCGACGCGGAAGACGGCATGGGCCAGTTCGGCAAACTCGCCTCGACGAAGGATTTGCCTGCGAAGAAAACGCTGATCGCCCTGATCGGCAAGGCGATGGCGTTGAACGAAGCGGGCGTGAAGTCGGCGCGTGCCAAAGCGGGCACCAAACCGCCGCTCACACCGCCCGAGGATTTCATTGCCCTGCTCGCCCAGCGCAAGCACGCCGCCGCCCGCAAGACCTGGGAAGCTTTTCCGGATGGCTGCAAACGCGAGTACATCGCCTGGATCGTTGAGGCGAAAACCGACGCCACTCGCCAGAAACGCCTCGCCACCACACTGGAGTGGCTGGCCGAAGGCAAGCGTCGCAACTGGAAATACGAGAAATGAGGACCGCCGTCCGATGATCCGCGTTGCACACGAAGCAGACGCCGCCGCCATCCACGCGATCTACGCGCCGCACGTCACCGATGGCATGGCCACGTTCGAAACCGTGCTGCCCGGCGTGGACGCGATGCGCGAACGCGTGCGCGCACGATTGCCGCACTACCCGTGGCTGGTATGGGAGGAAGGCGGCGAAGTACTGGCCTATGCCTATGCCTACCGTTTCCGCGAGCGCGCGGCTTACGACTGGATCGCCGAGACCTCGATCTACGTGCATGCCGACGCGCAGGGCCGCGGCATTGCACGCCGACTCTACGGCTGCCTGTTCGATGCGATGCGCCTGCAGGGCCTTACGCAGGCCGTGGGCGTCATCACCTTGCCCGGCACGGCCAGCGTGGCGTTGCACGAAGCGATGGGCTTCGCACCGGCTGGCGTGTGGCGACAGAGCGGCTGGAAACTGGGCCGCTGGTGGGACGTGGGCGTGTGGCAGAAGGAGTTGCAGGCGGCGACGATTCCACCGCCGTCGCCCACGCCATTCGCCGCCCTGGTTTCAACCGCCGCGCTTGCGCACGTCATGGAGTCGACCTGAAGTCTCCTGCCGATGCCATGGCATCGGCAGGAGATCGAACGACATCAGTGGCCGGCCGTGGCCGCGATGATGCTGGCAATCACGCCTGTGGTGACCGCCACCAGCAGGAAGTCGCCGTTGTCGCTGCGTACCCAGTGATAGCCGCGCGGTGGCGGGCGCAGATGGGCGCTGTGCCAATCGGATACCACGTATTGCCGACCGCGATACGAGGGCGGCAGGTGACCGCCCCTTTTGTACCAACCCTCGTGGCGTCCCTGGTCATACATGCCGTGAAAGTGCTGCGGGCCATGACCCGGCGGCGGATAGCCTTGGCCGGGTGGCCCGTACTGCTGGGCGACAGCGGCGCCGGCCGAAGCCAGCAGGGAACCGCTCAACACGATGACGCCAATAAGCTTCTTCATGGAATCCTCCTCGGTCAATTTCCAAGGCCCGCGATGCTGCAACGCACCTGCTGGCTCCTGTCCGGTTACAAGACCTACCGTGGCAACCCCACGATCCAACCAACACCCTCAACCTTGCGTGAATCCTCGAAGCGCCCCTGTTGCCCGACCGGCGGACGATGCCGCGACTCCGTCTGTTTGCGACGGCCTTTGCCGTGCCGCCCGCGGAACCTGTACCAACCCGAAACCCCACGCCCCGTTCGGCGATCAACGGCAAGCGTCGATCGCCTGCGCCAACCGTTCCACACCGACCACTTCCAGTTCGCCCACGCGGCCGGACTTCGGCGCGTTCGCCTTGGGCACGATGGCGCGGCGGAAACCGTGGTGCGCGGCCTCCTTCAGGCGTTCCTCGCCGTTCGGCACCGGGCGGATTTCGCCGGACAGGCCCACTTCGCCAAACGCGATGGTCTTTTCCGGCAGCGGCCGGTCACGCAGTGAGGACAACACCGCCAGCAGCGTCGGCAGGTCCGCGGCGGTCTCCTGCACCCGGATGCCACCCACCACGTTGATGAACACATCCTGGTCATAGGCAGCCACGCCTCCATGCCGGTGCAGCACGGCCAGCAGCATCGCCAGGCGGTTCTGCTCCAGGCCCAGCGCCACCCGGCGCGGATTGCCCAGCGAAGATTGATCCACCAATGCCTGCACCTCGACCAGCAGCGGCCGGGTGCCTTCGCGGGTCACCATCACCGCGCTGCCCGGCGTGGGGCCGGCATGCACGGAAAGGAAGATCGCGGACGGATTGGGCACCTCGCGCAGGCCCTTGTCGCCCATCGCGAACACGCCCAGTTCGTTGACCGCCCCGAAGCGGTTCTTGAATGCGCGCAACACGCGGAAGCGGCTGCCGGATTCGCCCTCGAAATACAGCACCGCGTCCACCATGTGCTCCAGCACGCGCGGACCGGCGATGCCGCCCTCCTTGGTGACATGGCCGACGAGGAACACGCTGGTCCCGGTTTCCTTGGCGAAGCGCGTGAGCCGCGCCGCTGATTCGCGCACCTGCGACACCGAACCCGGCGCGGCGGTGAGCAGCTCGGTCCAGATCGTCTGGATCGAATCGATCACCAGCACACGCGGCTTCGCCACCGCAGCCTGTTCCAGGATGCGTTCGATGCAGGTTTCGGCCAGCGCCTGCAGCGGCGCCAGGGGCAGGCCCAGGCGCTGCGCGCGCGACGCCACCTGCGCCAGCGACTCCTCGCCGGTGACGTAGACGCTGGGCAATTGCACACCCAGCGTGCCAAGCATCTGCAGCAACAGAGTCGACTTGCCGATGCCCGGGTCGCCGCCCACCAGCACCACCGAGCCCTCGACCAGGCCGCCGCCCAGTACGCGATCCAGTTCGCCAATGCCGGTGAGTGTGCGCGCCTCGGCAGTCACCGCCACTTCAGTCAACGGCATCACCCGGCTGGCGCCGGCTGCCTTGCCTGCATAACCGCCGCGCGCGGCGCCAGCCGACTTCACCGCAGGCTGCAGCACGATCTCGGAAAGTGTGTTCCACGCCCCGCACTCCACGCATGAGCCCTGCCACTTGGGATGCTCGGCGCCGCAATCGGTGCAGACATAGGCGGTCTTGGGCTTGGCCATGGATTCATTTCCCGGAGCGCAAAGTAGTGAGCTTAGTCGCCCATCGTCACAAATCACGAGACCCGTGTCCCCGCGATGCCACGTACGCGTCTGCTGACAACAGGCTGTCAGCAGAGGCCGCGTAAGTTTCATCCCCTACTCTGCCACCAGTGACCGACACTCGTGCGATCGCGCCGATCCATTTCCACACACCATGCAGCAGCAACGGCAGTGCCGACGCATCGGTCGTCGCAGGGACGCGGCTGCCTCCTGTTGACCCTGTGTCTCGGCGTCCTGCTTGCGCAGATCGACACTTCGGTCGTCAACCTCGCGTTGCATCCCATAGCGACCGCCTTGAGTCTCGGGGTTGCTCCGCTGCAGTGGATCGTCGATGGCTACAACCTGACGTACGCGCTTTTTCTTCTCACCGGCGGACTGCTGGGTGACCTGTTCGGCCGGCGCCGCATCTTCACCGCCGGCGTCGCCATCTTCTGCGCCGGCTGTCTGACCTGCGGGGTGGCCAACGACGCAGCGGTACTCATTCTGGGCCGTGTCGTCGCCGGATTGGGGGCGGCATTTCTGCTGCCTGCGTCGCTGGCGATACTGCGGGTCGAATGGACCGACCCGGCAGAACGAGGTCGTGCGCTGGGCATCTGGGCCGGTTGCAACGGTCTGGCCTTCGCGATCGGTCCGACGCTTGGCGGCCTGTTGATCCAGGGCTTCGGCTGGCGCAGCGTGTTTCTGATTGTCCTGCCGGTGGGTGCCCTGGCCTGCGTACTCGCGCGGCTGTCCGTGCCGGAATCGGCCGACCCGCAAGGTCGACGCTTCGATCTGGCCGGCCAGATCTTTGGTGCCGTCGCCCTAGGCGGCCTGGCATTGACTGCCATCGAAGGCCGCGAAACACCCGGCCTGCTCGCCGTTACGCTGCCGGTCACGGCGCTCGCCATCGCGTTGTTCGTGGCAGTCGAGCGCCGCCATGGCGACGCCGCCCTGGTGCCGATTTCCCTGTTCCGCATAGCGGATTTCACGGGAGCCATCGGCGCGACGGCCGCGATGACCTTCGGGATGTACGGCCTGCTGTTCCTGCTGCCGCTCTGCTGGCAGACCGCTGGCGCGAATGCCAGTCCGCTCGACCCCGTGCAGGCCGGCCTGGGTCTGCTGCCGATGGCCGCAATCTTCGTCATGGTCTCCCGGTGTTCCGGCGCACTGACCGAGCGGTTCGGCACACGCGCGACCATCGCCGCCGGTACGGGAATCATCGGCCTCGGCCTGCTGGTCGTCGCCTTGACCGAAGGCGGTCGTCCGATGGGTCTGGCTCAAGCGGGGCTGGTACTGACCGGCCTGGGCATGGGTGCGAATACGGGGCCACTCATGGGCGTCGCCGTGGCATCGGTGTCCGCTGCCCGCTCGGGCACCGCCTCGGCGCTCATCAATGTCGCCCGCATGGTTGGTGCCACGCTCGGGGTCGCCGGCCTAGGCACGCTCTACGCGCTCTGTGGGAACGGTGCCCATGCGCTCAGCGTTGCACTCGTCACCGGTGGTCTGGTGCAACTGGGCGGTGCGCTTCTCGCCTGGCTGACTATCGGTCGCACAAGCCACATGGATGCGCGCGGACATGCTCCATCTTCCGAGCGAGCGCCCTAGCCTTCGTCCTCGACGAACAGCACACGGCGCGTCATGCCGCAGGTGAGGTCGTAGCTGATGGTGCCGGCATTGGCTGCGACGGTTTCCGCCGGCAGGCCATCGCCCCAAAGGGTGACGCGGTCGCCCACTTTCGCCTGTGGTGCCGTGCGCAGGTCGAGCGTGACAAGATCCATCGAAACGCGGCCGATCAGCGGCACGCGCGCGTCGCCCACCAATACCGGCGTGCCACTGGCCGCGCTGCGTGGGTAGCCGTCGCCATAGCCGACGGCAGCCACGCCCACCGGCATGTCCTCCGGGCAGATCCATGTGCCGTTGTAACCGATACGCTCGCCCTTGCCGATGCGGTTGATCGCGATCAGCCGCGTGGACAGCGTCATCGCGGGACGGAAGCCGAAATCCACGCCGCTCTTGTCGTTCACCACCGACAAGCCATACAGCAGACCACCGGTGCGCACCCAGTCGGCGCGCGCCTCGGGCCAACCCAGCACGGCGGCCGAGTTGGACAGCGAGCGCGGGCCATCGAGGCCATGGGTCACTTCGTTGAAGCGCGCGATCTGCACGCGCGTGACATCGCCGTCGAACACTTCCGACTCGGCGAAGTGTGTGAGCAGGCCGATCTCGGCATCGATGCCGGGCATCGCGGCAAGCCGCATATGCACCTCGGCCACGCGCTCGGGAGCAAAGCCCAGGCGATGCATGCCGCTGTCGATCTTCAACCATATGCGCAGGCGTCCGCGCGCCGTGCTGGCTTCGGACAGCCACGCCAACTGTGCCTCGTGATGGATCGCCGCCTCCAGCCCGAGCCGCTGCATCTCGGCGATGTCGCCAGGCTGGTCGGGGCCGGACAGCACCACGATGCGCTGGCGGTGACCCGCCGCGCGCAGACGCAGGCCGTCGCCCAGCGCAGCCACCGCGAAGCATTCGGCCTCGGCGTCCAGCGCGCGCGCCACGCGCTCCAGCCCGTGGCCGTAGGCGTCGGCCTTGACCACCGCCATCACCTTCGCTGGCGCGGCCATGGCCTTGATGCGGGCAAGATTTTGGCGCAGAGCGCCCAGATGAATGGTGGCGACGGTTGTGCGGCTCATGCGGGGCGCGCGGTTACTCGAAGCTGCCCACGAACGAATCGGCAGCGTAGTTCTCGAACTTGGTGTAATGGCCAAGGAAGGTGAGCTTCACCGTATCGGTGGGGCCATTACGCTGCTTGCCGATGATGATCTCGGCCAGGCCCTTATCCGCCGATTCCTTGTTGTAGTACTCGTCGCGGTAGATGAACATGATCACGTCGGCATCCTGCTCGATGGCGCCCGATTCGCGCAGGTCAGACATCATCGGACGCTTGTCGGCGCGCTGTTCCAGCGAGCGGTTCAACTGCGAAAGGGCGATCACGGGCACGTTGAGTTCCTTGGCGAGCCCCTTCAGTGAACGCGAGATTTCTGAAATCTCGGTGGCGCGATTCTCCTTGTTCCCGGGCACCTGCATCAGCTGCAGGTAATCGATCACGATCAGGCCCAGGCCGCCATGCTCGCGGTGCAGGCGACGGGCGCGCGAGCGCATTTCCACCGGCGACAGGCCCGGCGTGTCGTCGATGAAGATCTTCGCTTCCGAGAGAATGGCGATGGCGTTGGAGACGCGCGGCCAATCCTCCTCGTTGAGGTCGCCGTTGCGCAGCGCTTGCTGATGGATGCGGCCCACCGAGGAAATCAGGCGGAACGCCAGCTGCGAGGCGGACATTTCCATCGAGAACACCACCACCGCCTTCTTCGCGCGCAACGCGGCGCTCTCTGCGATGTTCAGCGCGAAGGCCGTCTTGCCCATCGAGGGGCGCGCGGCCACGATGATCAGATCGGAGGGCTGCAGGCCCGAGGTGAGATTGTCGAGGTCGGTGAAGCCGCTGGTGATGCCGGTGAGCTGGCCGCGATTCTCGTAGCGCTCGGTGAGCAGGCGGAACGCATCCTTCACCGCCTCGCGCATGGAGACGGAATCCTTCTTGCCGCGCGCACCCGATTCGGCGATGTGGAACACACGCTGCTCGGCGCTTTCCAGCACCTCCTGCACGCTCTTGCCTTCGGGGCGGTAGCCGTCCTCGGTGATCGAGGTGCCGGCATCGATCAGCTGACGCAGTACGGATTTCTCGCGCACGATTTCCGCGTAGGCAGCGATGTTCGCCGCGCTGGGCGTGCTGTTGGCCAGCTCGATCAAGTAGCTCGCGCCGCCGACCATCTCGGCCAGTCCGTTGGCCTCGAACCAGTCGCCCAGGGTCACCGCGTCGCAGGGCATGCCCTTGTTCGCCAGTTCGGTGATCGCGCGCCAGATCAGGCGGTGGTCGCGGCGGTAGAAATCCTCTTCGCCGAGGCGGTCGGCCACCTTGTCCAGCGCGTCGGGCGCCAGCATCAGGCCGCCCAGCACCGCCTGCTCGGCATCGATGGAATGCGGCGGCACGCGCAGCGCCTCGATGGCCGGCGACGAAGGCTTGCGTTCGGGCACGTAGGACATCGGGCTACCTCGGGAAAGACGAACCGGCCGCGTTCGCCGCGGCACACGCCGACGCTCGACAGCGGGCAAGACCCACATGATGCGCGGCGGCGTCTCATGGGTCGAGATGGAAAGCTGTGGAAAAGCTGGGGAAAGTTGGGGATAAGCAGCACACCTCCTCAACCGCCTTCCAGCTCCAAAACGAACGGGCGCCCGAAGGCGCCCGTTCGCGAAAAATCGCCTGGAGCGATTTTTGACATCGTGCAGCGATGGCCTGTAAGGCGACCACCAAGGATGGTGGTCGCAAACGTGTGGCGGCGGCCTTACTTCTTCTCGCCGACCACGATCACCTTGACGCTGGTCTGCACATCGGCATGCAGGTGGATGGCCACCTCGAACTCGCCGACGTTGCGCAGCGGGCCTTCGCCCAGGATCACTTCACCCTTGTGGATGTCGTGGCCGACGGCCTGCAGCGCCTCGGCGATGTCGCGCGGGCCGACCGAGCCGTACAGCTTGCCTTCGGGGCTGGCGTGCGCTTCGATCGTCACCGAAACGTCGGCCAGCTTGGCCTTGCGGCCTTCGGCCTCGCTCAGCATGTTCTTGGCGCGCGCCTCGTACTCGGCGCGGCGCTGCTCGAACGCAGCCAGGTTGGCGGCGTTCACGCGTACGGCCTTGCCCTGCGGGATCAGGAAGTTGCGGCCGTAGCCCGGCTTCACGCTGACCTTGTCACCGAGGTCGCCGAGGTTGCGCACTTTCTGCAGAAGAATGAGTTCCATGGGTATTCCTTTTCGTTAGCGCCGGGATGGCCGACGCAGCCGTGGACGGCTGTCCGAAGGTCCTGCTTTCGGCGCTCTCCTCCGGAGGAGAAGAGCGCCGGAGCATCAGACGTCGTGGTTGTCGGTGTACGGCAGCAGCGAGAGGAAGCGCGCGCGCTTGATCGCGGTCGCCAGCTGGCGCTGGTAGCGCGCCTTGGTGCCGGTGATGCGGCTCGGCACGATCTTGCCGTTCTCGGTGATGTACTGGCGCAGGGTGTTGAGATCCTTGTAGTCGATCTCCTTCACCTTCTCCGCGGTGAAGCGGCAGAACTTGCGGCGGCGGAAAAACTTGGACATGGTCGTGGTTCCTCTCAGTCTTCGCTGTCGCTGTCGTTGTCGCGGCTGTCGACGTCATCATCACGGCGACGCGACGAGCGGGCGTCGTCCTTTTCCTTGCTCTTCAGGATGAAGGACTGCTCGGTATCGGCGCTGTCACGCTTGACGACGAGGTGACGCAGCACGGCGTCGTTGAAGCGGAAGCCCGACTCCAGCTCGTTCAGCGCGTTCTGGCCGACTTCGATGTTCAGCAGCACGTAGTGCGCCTTGGCCAGGTTGACGATCGGGTAGGCCAGCTGGCGGCGGCCCCAGTCTTCCAGGCGGTGGATCTTGCCGCCGTCGGCCTCGATCAGCGACTTGTAGCGCTCGATCATGGCAGGGACCTGCTCGCTCTGGTCAGGGTGGACCAGAAACACGACTTCGTAATGTCGCAGGGACATCGTGGTTCGACTCCTTGTGGATGCGGCCGGAATGGCCTCGCAGCCTCCCGCCGGATGCGGTGAGGCAAGTGCCCATCACGTCCCTTGCGGGGCGGACAGAAGCGGAATTGTACGGGGAACGCAAGGGGAGACGCAAGTAACTGAATTTGAAGAGCGCAGCCATGGATGGCTGCCCGCCTGACCTTGGCGATCAAGGATGAGCGCACAAATACCGCATGGCCGCCCGTTTGACTTTTGCGCTCAGGGAAGAGCGCAATAGGTAGCGCCCCGTTCACCCCACCGTGAAGCTTTCGCCGCAACCGCACTCGCCGGTGGCGTTGGGGTTGTGGAACACGAAGCTGGCGTTGAGGCCCTGCTTCTGGAAATCGATCACGGTGCCGTCCACCAGCGGCAGGCTCTTGTCGTCCACCACCAGCGGCACGCCGTCGATGCTGATCAGCCGGTCGCCTTCGCCCAGCGACTGGGCCAGATCCACCACATAGCCGAAACCGGAGCAGCCGGTGCGCTTCACGCCGAAACGCACGCCGGCGGCGTCCGGCGACTGCGCGAGGAAGCGGCGCATGCGTTCGCTGGCGGCGGGGGTGATCGTGATGGTCATGGCTGTCGGCAATCGTGCGAAACGTGGAAAGACACATGCCATTTTGGTCGCGGCACGTGCGGGGCCTAGATTATCATGCGGGTTTGTCCACGCGCCCCACAGGACGCGCGTTCCCCTACTAAATGCGCCCGCTGCGGCACATTTCAACAGGAGTTCCCATTCATGACGGTGGTCAGCGTCAAACAGGCTCTTTCCGGTGCCATCGAGGCCGGCAACGTGGTCACGGTCCGCGGCTGGGTGCGCACGATCCGCGATGCCAAGGGCGGCCTGTCCTTCGTCAACGTGACCGACGGCTCCTGTTTCGACCCGATCCAGGCCGTGGCCACCGACAAGCTGGCCAACTACGAGAGCGAGGTGAAGCACCTCACCACCGGCGCGGGCGTGATCGTCACCGGTACGCTGGCGCCGTCGCAGGGCAAGGGCCAGCGTTTCGAGATCCAGACCGACACGGTGGAAGTCACCGGCTTTGTGGACGATCCGCTGACCTATCCGATCCAGCCCAAGCCGCACACCATGGAATTCCTGCGCGAAGTGGCGCACCTGCGCCCGCGCACCAACCTGTTCGGCGCGGTGACGCGCGTGCGCCACACCATGATGACGGCGATCCACCGCTGGCTCACCGAACAGGGCTTCTTCTGGATCAACACGCCGATCATCACCACCTCGGACGCGGAAGGCGCCGGCGACATGTTCCGCCTGTCCACCCTGGACCTGGCCAACCTGCCGCGCACGCCGGACGGCAAGATCGATTTCCGCAAGGACTTCTTCGGCCGCGAAGCCTTCCTCACCGTGTCCGGCCAGCTCAACGTGGAGGCTTACTGCCTCGCGATGAGCAAGGTCTACACCTTCGGCCCCACCTTCCGCGCGGAAAACTCCAACACCCCGCGCCACCTCGCCGAGTTCTGGATGGTGGAACCGGAGATCGCCTTCGCCGATCTCAACGACAATGCCGACTGCGCGGAGGGCTTCCTCAAGGCCATCTTCAAGGCCGTGCTGGAGGAGCGCGCGGACGACATGGCGTTCTTCGCCGAGCGCGTGCAACCGGATGCGATCAGCCGCCTGGAAGCCTTCATCGCCCAGCCGTTCGAGCGCATCGATTACACCGAGGCCGTAGAGATCCTCAAGAGGTCCGGGCAGAAATTCGAATACCCGGTGGCCTGGGGCATCGACCTGCAGACCGAGCACGAGCGCTATCTCGCCGAGAAACATATCGGCCGTCCCGTGGTCGTAATGAACTATCCAGAGGCAATCAAGGCCTTCTACATGCGTTTGAACGATGACGAAAAGACCGTGGCGGCGATGGATGTACTGGCGCCCGGCATCGGCGAGATCATCGGCGGCGCACAACGCGAGGAGCGCCTCGATCATTTGGACGCCCGGATGGCCAAATTCGGACTCGATCCTGCCACTTATGGCTGGTACCGTGACCTCCGCCGTTACGGTACCGTGCCGCACGCTGGCTTCGGCCTCGGCTTCGAGCGCCTGCTGGTCTATGTGTGCGGTCTCTCCAACATCCGCGATGCCATCCCCTATCCGCGTGCGGCAGGGACGGCCGAATTCTGAGTTAACTGATGCGAATGAAGCGCCGGTCCCCCACCCTGCCCCTCATCCTCGCCGCCGGCACGCTGCTGGCTGGTTGTCACACCGTGAAGACGCTGGTGCCGCCCAACCTGCGCCCGCCAGACACCAGCAATGCACCGCTCAAGCTGGCGCAGAAGCAACTGCTCGACGCTTCGCCCTGCTGTACCAGCTTTGCGGACTTCTCCTACCAGGACATGCTGCCGTGGCAGCCGCAGGCGTACACGCTGGGCAGCGGCAGCAGCGTGGCGGACATCAACGGCACGCACAGCTACTTCCTCGCCTTTCGCCTGCCGGAAGGCGCCAAGCTGCCCTACCGACTGGCGTTCAAATCCGAATTGAACGGCCGCTGGCTGAAGTCCAGCTACCTGTTTGCGCCTACCGTGGTGTTGCTTGACAGCGGCTTCCAGCCGATCGCCTCCGACGACGTCTCCCTGTGCGAGCACATGGGCTGGAGCGATGCGAGTTCCGGTGCGTTCGGTGTCTACACCGTCAACAGCAAGCAGGCGCGCTACCTGCTGATCTACAGCTCGGCCGATCAGCAGAAGGGCAAGACCTACTGGGAGCAGTCGCCCACCGCGTTTTCCACCCAGAACACCCAGGCCACACTGGGCATGGATGCCAGCGGCACCTTCAGCGTGCCGCACGGCCCTGATGGCACGATCTGGGTAGGTATGATGGATGCCACCTATGCCAAGGCCGTGGACAATGCGATCTGCAAAAAGCCCCCGCAGGGCGATGGCCTCTTGAACACCTTGCGCACCGCCCTGCCCTGGGGCGGCAACGGTGGCGGCTCGAATGGCAGCAACAGCACCAGTCCTGGCGCGACTCCCGGCACCAATACCGCTGCCCCCAAGGCCACGGAGGGCTGAGCGTGCTGGCCATCTACCTCGGCCTGCTGGCCACCGGCGTCGTGCTGTTCGTGCTCTCCTACGTGGCACCGTTCCGGGTGGCTTCGCTGATGCGCCAACGCCAACCCCAGCACTGGGAGGTAGTAATCGAGTCGGCCAAAGGCAGGATCGGTCCGCTGCGGATCTGGATGCGCATGCAATACGTGCTGCGCTCGCCCGCGCTGACCCTGCTGGGTGACCGCGACATCAACCGCTGGCGCGGCATCTGGCGCTACAGCCAGTGGCTGGGTTGGTCGTGCTGGCTGGCCGCGCTGGGCATGCGCCTGCGCTGGGGCTGAGACCACCGGAGCCTCCATGCAATTGAATCTCGAAGGTCGTCACGCCCTGGTCTGCGGCGCCTCGCAAGGCATCGGCCACGCCAGCGCGATCGAATTGGCGCAGCTTGGCGCCGATGTCACCCTGCTGGCGCGCCGCGCCGAAGTGCTGGAAACCCTCACCGCCGCGTTGCCTCGCATCCATCCGGAGCAGCACCACGGATTCATCGCCGTCGATGTCGGCGACGCTCTCGCCCTGCGCGCGCAATCCGAAGCACTGGTCGCCCGTGCGCCCGTGCATATCCTCGTCAACAATAGTGGCGGCCCGCCGCCCGGCAGCGTACTGGACGCCACGCCGCAGGATTTCCTCGCCGCGTGGCAGCAGCATCTGTTGGCCTGCCATACGCTGGCGCAGGCCGTCGTGCCCGGCATGCGCGCGGCCGGCTGGGGTCGCATCGTCAACGTGATCTCGACCTCGGTGCGCGAACCGATCCCCGGCATCGGCGTATCCAATACCACGCGCGGCGCGGTGGCCAGCTGGGCCAAGACCCTGGCCGGGGAACTGGCGCCGTTCGGCATCACCGTCAACAACGTGTTGCCCGGCTCCACCTGTACGCCGCGCATCGAGCAGATCGTCGCCGCGCGGGCGCAGAAGAGCGGCAAACCGCTGATCGAAGTGCAGCAGGCAATGGAAGCCGAGGTGCCCATGCACCGTTTCGCCGACGCCTCGGAGATCGCCGCCGCAGTGGCTTTTCTCGCCTCACCCGCCGCGAGTTACATCACCGGCGTCAGCCTGCCGGTGGACGGTGGACGCATGCGTTCGCTGTAAGCGCCTATTCCCGATTCTCCATGACCCAAGTTGCCATCGGACCGGGCTGTTCGCCCGAGCACCGACGTCATCACCCGATCATGGCCGGACATCCGATCCTTCGCTCTTCAATCTGGCGTCCGCGTAAAATCAGGCATTGGGAGCAAGCGCATGTCCAGGAAAATACGCCCGCGTCCGGTGCAATCGCCGGAGGCGCGGCGTAAGCTTGCAGGGATGCCCATCACGCGCCTCGCCAATCTGATCGACGGTCGCCTAGCACCGCCGCGCAACGATCGCTGGCTCGATGTATTCGAGCCCGCCACCGGCGAAGTCTTCGCCCATTGCCCCGACGGTGATGCCACCGACGTCGAGGCCGCCGTCGAAGCCGCGCAGCGCGCCGCACCGGTTTGGGCCAACACGCCCGCCGAACAACGCGCACGCCTGCTGCAGCGCCTCGCCGACTTGGTCGAGGCGCGATTGGACGAGTTCGCTGCGCTGGAGTCGCGCGACAGCGGCAAGCCGGTGAAGCTTGCGCGCAGCGTGGACATCCCGCGCGCGGTGAGCAACCTGCGCTTTTTCGCCGCCGCCATCGAAACGTGGAACGGCGAATCGCACGCCATGGCGCTGGGTCAGCCGGACCAGGGCGCGATCAACTACACGCTGCGCCAGCCGCTGGGCGTGGTGGGCTGCATCAGCCCGTGGAACCTGCCGCTCTACCTGTTTACGTGGAAGATCGCGCCCGCATTGGCCGCAGGCAACACCGTGGTGGCCAAGCCTTCGGAAGTAACCCCCTGCACGGCCGCCCTGCTGGGCGCATTGAGCATCGAAGCCGGCTTGCCACCCGGTGTGCTGAACATCGTGCAGGGCCGCGGCCCCACGGTGGGCCAGGCCATCGCCGAGCACCCGCGTATCAAGGCGATTTCCTTCACCGGCAGCACCGCCACCGGTGCGCACATCGCCGCGGCGGCGGCCGCACAGTTCAAGAAGGTGTCGCTGGAGATGGGCGGGAAGAATCCGGCCATCGTGTTCGCCGACGCAGAGCTTTCGGACGCCAACCTCGACAGCATCGTGCGATCGGGTTTTGCCAACCAGGGCGAGATCTGCCTGTGCGGTTCGCGCCTGCTGGTGCAGCGCTCGATTTACCGGGACTTCCGCGAGCGCTATGTCGCGCACGTGCGCGCACTGCGCGTGGGCGATCCCGGCGACGACGCCAGCGACCTGGGTGCGCTGGTGTCCAAGCCGCATTTCGACAAGGTGATGGCCTGTATCAGCCAGGCCCGCGCCGAAGGTGGGCACGTGGCTTGCGGCGGCGAAGCGGTGGCCGTACCGGGCCGCTGCGAGCGCGGCTGGTTCGTGGCACCCACGGTGATCGAAGGACTGACGGCCGACGCCGCCACCAACCAACAGGAAATCTTCGGCCCCGTGGTGACGCTGATCCCGTTCGAGGACGAGACGGAAGCCCTGGCCATCGCCAACGGCACCGGTTACGGCCTCGCCGCCTCGCTATGGACGCGCGATCTCAATCGCGCGCACCGCCTCGCCAGCCAGCTCGAGTTCGGCATCGTGTGGATCAACTGCTGGATGCTGCGCGACCTGCGCACGCCATTCGGCGGCATGAAGCACTCGGGCCTCGGCCGGGAGGGCGGCGGCGAAGCGCTGCGCTTCTTCACCGAGGCGAAGAACGTCTGCATCCGCTATTGAAAACCCCGAGGAGTCTTTCTTGAAAAGCCCACTGCAATCCCTGCTCGACAGCAACCGCCGCTGGTCCGCCAACGTTACCGCGCAGGATCCGCGCTTCTTCGAACAGCTGGCGCAGCAGCAGTCACCGAAATACCTGTGGATCGGCTGCTCGGACTCGCGCGTGCCGGCCACCCAGATCGTCGACCTGCCTCCCGGCGAGATCTTCGTGCAACGCAACGTCGCCAATGTGGTGTCGCACACCGACCTCAACTGCCTGAGCACGATCCAGTTCGCGGTGGACGCGCTCAAGGTGGAGCACATCATCATCGTCGGCCACTACGGCTGCGGCGGCGTGCAGGCCGTGCTGGACGATCGCCGCCTCGGCCTGGTGGACAACTGGCTGCGCCATGTGGGCGATGTGGCGCGGAAGCACGACAGCCTGCTCGGTTCGCTCGAGCTGATGGATCTGCGCAACGCGCGCCTATGCGAGCTCAACGCCATCGAGGGCGTGGTCAACGTGTGCAACACGACGATGGTGATGGATGCCTGGGAGCGCGGCCAGAAACTCTCCGTGCACGCATGGTGTTACAGCCTCGCCAACGGCCACATCAACGACCTCGGCATGCATGTCGACGCGCGCGACGCGCTTTGGCCCGCTTACGAGGCGGCTCTGCAGCGGCTCAGCGGCGTCCCGGCTCCGCGCCATGGCTGAAACCATCCGCACCGAGGCGGCTCCGGCGCCGGTGGGTGCCTACCCGCATGCGCGGCGCGTGGGCAATCTCCTGTTCCTGTCCGGCGTGGGGCCGCGCCAACCGGGTACGAATGCGATCCCCGGCAACGTCTACGACATCGAGGGCAAGCTGGTTGGCTATGACATCGAGGCGCAGTGCCGGCAGGTGTTCGCCAATGTGCGCGCAGTGCTGGAAGCCGGCGGCGCACGCTGGGAGGATCTGGTCGACGTCACCGTGTTCCTGACCGACATGGCGCGCGATTTCGCCACCTACAACCGCCTCTATAGCGAGCATTTCGCCGGCGTGGACGCGTGCCGCACCACGTTGGGCATCACTGCGCTGCCCACGCCCATCGCCATCGAGCTGAAATGCGTGGCGGCGATCGATCCGCACGCTACTCCCTGATCGCGCGGGGCACACAAGCGGCCATCCTTTTTCGCGCCTTCCAACCGCAGTTTCTGCGACCATCCGTACGCACAAAAAAAGCCCGCCGATAGATCGGCGGGCTTTTCGTACGGCCGAAATTCCGGTGGGATCAACCGCCGGAAGCGGTCGACGCAGGAGCGGCATCGGTCTTGGTTGCAGCCTTCTTATGGGTCTTGCTGGTGGTGTGATGCTTGGTGGTGGACTTGTGATGCGCAGCGGCCTTGTGGGTGGAAGAGGCAGCGGCGGGAGCGTCGGTAGCCGGGGCAGTCTGCGGGGCTGCCGCCGGAGCCGCCTGCTGGGCAAACACGGAAGCGGACAGGGCCACACCAGCGACGAGCAGGGAAGCGATCGCGAACTTACGCATGATGGCGAACCTCGATAATTTTATTGTATCGCGAACCCGGCCGGACCCCGGCGCCACGGGTGGCGCGACGCAACCACCATACCAGCTTCACCGGCATACCGAGACTGAACAGGACACGGTTCCGCCAAATTGTGCGAGCGCGGATATTCACGCTTCAGCTTGATGCCTGCTAGAGGTTTTCAGACGCACCGCGCCGGAAACTGTTTGTATGCACGCCAACTGCGCATCGACCACGGAGTGGCGACGAAACGTGCGTTCCCGGCAGGTGATGTTGGGAGCACGGCCAAATGGATCAAACCTTACGCACTGTTCCTGAGGTGGCCGCCAAGCGAAAGCGCGCAAGTCCGACACGATGCCACGCACAACCATCCGACAGCCCCAAGGGCAGTGCGGGCATAGCAACACCGTGGTTGGATCCTGGGGCGATTCAAAGCCCGAACCGCGCCGGCGCATAGGGTTTTGGATCAATCGCCGGCGTGTTGCCGCACAGCTGGTCGGCGACCAGTTCGCCGGTGGCCGCCGACATGCTCACGCCGAGCATGCCGTGCGCGGTGGCCAGGTGCAGGTTCGCCCAGCGCGTGCTCGGACCGATGATCGGCACTTCGTCCACGCTCATCGGCCGCCAGCCCCACCACTCCTCCAGTTGCTGCGGCCCTTCCGGCTCATGCAGGCCCGTGGCGGCGCCGCGGCGCAAAGCATCGAGGCGGGCACGATTGAGGCCCTCGGCATAGCCGGAAAATTCCATCGTGCTGCCCAGCCGGTAGCCGTCGGCCCAGGTAGTGACGCATACCTGCGCCTCGCGCAACACCAGCGCATGCCGTGGCGCCCGCACAGGACGCGTATAGGTGATCGAGTAGCCCTTGCCCGGCTGCATCGGCAGGCGCAGACCCAGCGAACGGGCCAGCAGCGGCGACCACGCCCCCAACGCCAGCAACACGCGCTCCCCGGCAAACGTGCCGCGCGAAGTGCGTACCCGGGCGATGCTTTCGCCATTGGTGTCGAAGCCTTCGATGCGCGCGCCGGATTCGATCTTGCCGCCCAGTTCCCGCACGCATCGCGCCAGCTCGGCGACATAGCGGTCCGGCCGCAAACGTGCATCGCCGGGATGGAACAGGCCACCCGTCACACCGGGCTTCAGCGCCGGCTCCATCGCTCCCACCTCGTCGCCGTGCAAGCGCCGCACTTCGACCCCAAGGCGGTCGAGCACGGCGGCATGATGCTGTTCGTCCGCCGCCAGCGCCCGCGCAGTGCGGTACACGTACAGCTCTCCTTCCTCGGCGAATTCGCAATCCAGCCCCTCGTCGCGCACCAGTTCGCCCAGGAGTTGGCGCGAGCGCTGCAGGATCATCGAACGCGCCACGGTCGCGCGATGGAAATCGGTCCAGTTGCAGTGCCGTGCGAAACCCAGCAACCAGCGCAGACGCGGGCCGTCGAAACGCGGATTGAGGTACAGCGGTGCATCGGCGCGCAGCATCGAACGCAAGGCAATGCCCAGTGTTCCCGGCATCGCCAGCGGTGCGGCATGGCTGGGCGTGATCGTGCCGCAATTGCCATGCGAAGCGCCGCAACCCGGCGTGCCCTGTTCCAGCACCTGTACGGCCACGCCCTTGCGCAACAAGTGCAAGGCGCTGGCGAGGCCGATCACCCCGCCGCCGAGTATCAGTACATCCCCACGAGTCGCATTCATCCGCCGATTGTAACCATCTGCTGCGACGCGTCATGCACGCGCTTCGCAGTGCATGCACCATGCGAGTCGCCTACTCATTCAAGGCGTCGCCATGCTGGCCCATTCCGCCGTTCGTGCAGGCCTTGTCGCCGCGCTGCTGGTTTGTTCCAGCGCCGCCGCACAATCGTTCGATCCGTCCGCGCTCAAACTGCTGCAGGCGATGGGGCGCGAACCCACCACGCTGGCCCGCTACCAGTACCTCATCCACGAGGAGCCTTCGCTGCGATCCAGCGACCAGGTGCTCGCATTGCAGTTCATGTCCTTCTCACAGGACGAACTCGGGCTCTACGATCAGGCCGTCTTCAGTTTTCCGCTGAAGGACGACCTGCCTGAAGATCTCAAGCTGCCAACGTCAGCCGATTGGAAGTCGGCCGATGCCGTCGACACCATCGTCGCGCTTGCAGCACAGCGACACCTCGTGATGGTCAACGAGGCGCACCACGACGCGCATACCCGCCAGCTCACTCTCGAATTGCTACCACGGTTGCGCGCCCTGGGCTTCACCTATTTCGCCGCCGAAGCGCTGGGCACGGACGATCCCGACTTGGCCAAGCGAGGCTACCCCACTCGCAAGAGCGGCACGGAATACCTGCGCGATCCGCTGTACGGCGACATCGTGCGCGAGGCGATCCGGCTGGGCTTCACCCTCGTTCCCTACGACAACGGGCTCAACGGGCAGGCGCGCGAGAACGCGCAAGCCCAGACCTTGTACCAAACGGTGTTTGCGAAGGATCCCAAGGCGCGCTTGTTCGTGCATGCCGGCTACGCGCACATCGACAAGGCTACAGGGCGTCTCGGCGACCTGCAGCCCATGGCATTGCGGCTCCAGGCGCTGACCGGCCAGGTGCCGCTGTCCATCGACCAGACCGACTTCCTTGAAACCGGACTGGATACGTCGGACGCCTACCATCAGCTCGAACACACGTTTCCATCGGAAAAGCCCGAGGTCCTGCTCAACCGTCAGACCGGCCAGCCATGGAGCGCGCGACCGACGGCTTATGACGTCAACGTGATCCTGCCTCCCAGCCTCACCCTCGACGCCTTCGGCAAGTACAAGTACGGGTATCGGATCAATGGCGAAGGCGCCCCGTTGCCACAAGTGATGGATCACAATGAAATGCAGCGGGCGAACTGGCTTTCGCTGGACGGCAAGCGACGCCCACACTCCATCGGTGCAGAACTGTGCCGGGGCACAATCCCTTGCCTCGTCAGTGCGCACTACTTCGGCGAACCGAACGACGCCATCGCCGCCGACCGGTACGCCATCATGGGTTTCAACGAATCCACCGAGCTTTACCTGCGTCCTGGCCGCTACCGGTTGCGCGCCAGCGGCAGCGACGGCCATACCCTGTCGGAAAGCAGCATCGACATAGCGCCGCAATAGGCTCTTGCGCCAAACGAATTACGAGCGTAGTCTAAATGAGAACTACACTCGTAATTTTTCTGCGGCGCGCTCATGAGCAATCTCACCCCAACGATCAGCGAAGCCGAAAGCCACGTAATGGAGGTGCTGTGGCGCCGTGCACCACAGAGCTCGGAAGACATCGTCGCCGCGGTACAACAGGCCAGCGACTGGCACGAAAAGACCATACGCACCCTGCTCGGCCGCCTGGTGGCCAAGGGTGCAGTGAATGCAGAGAAAGACGGCCGTCGCTACCTGTACTCACCGGCACTGGCCCGCAAACAGTGGCAGTCACAGGAAAGCCACAGCCTGCTCGACCGCGTGTTCGGAGGCCGGCTCAGCCCGCTGCTGGCGCATTTCAGCGAACACGAAAAGCTGGGCGCGAAGGACATCGCGGAACTGCGCAAGCTGCTCGATGCCATCGAGAAGAAGGGGCACTGAAATGGGCCCCATGCTGCTGCGCAACCTGCTGTTCGTGACCGCGGCGCTGGTGCTGGTCCTGCTGGGCCGCCGCCCTGCTCGGCGCGCCTTCGGCGCCAGCCCCGCCTTTAGCCTCTGGTTGTTGCCGGTGCTGGCGATGCTGCTGCCATGCCTGCCCGAACTACCCGCGCACTGGGTGGCACTCCCGGCCTTCCGCGTGCTGCCCGATGCCACCGCGTCGGGCGCCATCGACCCGCAAGTCGTCGCATCTTCGTCTTGGCCGCACTGGTTGTGGCTGGCCGGTACGGTCGCAATGATGCTGCGGCTGATCGCGCATCAACTCCGATTGCGCCGCCAATGCCACCCGTTGCCGGCGGCGACGGCCGAGCTCTTGCAGAGTGAGCTGGATAGCATTGACCCGCGCCGACTGCGCCTGCATCCGGCCGGCCCCGCCCTGCTATGGGCACCGCGCAGCCTGCTGCTGTTGCCGGCGGACCTCCTCGAACGCTTCGACGCCGACGAACGCCGTATCGTGCTGCGTCACGAGCTCGCCCACCTGCGTCGTGGTGACGCGCTGTGGAACCTCGTCGCCGAGCTGGTGTTCGCATTGTTGTGGTTCCACCCGCTGGCGTGGCTGGCGCGTTCGCGCTTCCGGCTCGACCAGGAGCTGGCCTGCGACGAACGTGTGCTGCGCGATGCGCCGAACGACGAAGCTGGCTACGCCCGCACCTTGCTGCACAGCGTCGGCCTGTCGCCCATGCCGGCGCTGACCTCCTGGCTGACCCAATCGCAACTGAAGGAGCGACTCACCATGATCCAGCGTCATCGTCCCGGCGCCCTGCGCCGTCGTGCGGGTTTTGTCACGCTTGCCGCGTTGCTGGCGGGCTGCGTGTTCATGGCCCAAGCAGCCACGGACAGCCGTGGAAACCAGAATGCCGAAGCGGATCTCACTTACAACGCGAACATTACGCCTCACTATCCAGAGTCGGCGATCAAAAACAAAGAGCAGGGCACGGTGGTCCTGGTGATCCTGGTCGACAAAAACGGCAGCCCACGCAAGATCACCATCGATCCCGTAAGCGATGCTTCATCCGCACTTGGCAGGGCAGCCATGGAGGCCGCAGAACGATGGCACTTCAGCCCGCAGATGGAAGACGGCAAACCAGTCGATGGCTATGCGCGCGTCCCCGTCACGTTCAACCTCGAATCGCTTCCTGAAAAGACCGCCCAACGAAGCTGATAAATCAGCTTCAAAACACCCCAGAGCTTTTTGATTTGAATATGGTTTATCACCCTGATAACCTCGGCGCAGCCCACGCCGAGGTTGTCCGGTGAACCCGCCGTCCGTCGCCCGATCCGCAGCTTCACCCACGCGCATCGCCCGCTTCGCGTTGCTGGCCGTCGTTCTCGCCCTGCTCACCGCCTGCGCCAGTGCACCGCGACGCAACGCATCCGCCTTGGCCACAGAGTCCGCCCTCGCCAACGAACCCGCGCGTGCGCCCGACGGCCAGGCCGCCGCCGTCAACGATGTGCTGTTCCGTGCGATGGCCCTGGTCGGCACGCCCTACCACTGGGGCGGCAACACGCCCGCCGGTGGCTTCGACTGCAGCGGCCTGGTCGGCTACATCTACCGCAACGCCACCGGCATGCAGTTGCCGCGTACCTCCGGCGAAATGGCCGATATGGGCGAAAAGATCAGAGGCATGACCGCCCTGGTCAGCGGCGACCTGGTGTTTTTCGGCAACCATGGCCGCATCAGCCACGTGGGCGTATACGTGGGCAAGGGCCGTTTCGTACATGCCCCCAACAGCGGCGGCACCGTACGACTGGACGACATCGACGGGCCATATTGGCGCGACCATTTCGAGTATGGGAGGCGGGTGCTGGATTGAAGTGCTGCTGGCTGCTCGCCGGCAGACTGGGCCGAAAGCAGTCTTCCGCGGGCGCGGCCTCCTCACCCAAGCCCTGTCCCCGGAGGGGAGAGGGTCAAACGAAAAAACGGCGCCCCGGGCGCCGTTTTACTTTGACCCTTGATCCGTCGGTCAGTGCGGAGCACTGCCCGGCGGATGCGCGTGGCCGTGCTGCATTTCCTCCTCGGTGGCGTCGCGCACTTCCTGGATGCTCACGTCGAAGTCCAGCGTCTTGCCGGCCATCGGGTGGTTTAGGTCGACGTCGATGGTGCTCATGCCGACCTTCAGCACGGTCACGGCACGGTGGCCGCCTTCCTTCAGGGCCAGCACGGCGGTCATGCCGGGCTTGAGGTGCTTGGCGTGCTGGAAATACTTCTTCGGCACGCGCTGGACCTGGCCACCCTGGCGCTCGCCGTAACCGTCAGCCGGTGCGATCGTCGCCTTGACCTCGTCGCCGGCAGCGTGCTCTTCCAGCGCCTTTTCCAGGCCAGCGATCAGCTGACCGTGACCGAGCAGGATCCACAACGGCTCGCCGTTGTCGTGCGAGCTTTCCACCTTTTCACCGTCCACATGCAGCGTGTAGTGCAGCGCGACGACTTTGTCCTTGCCAGCCTTCATTGCCCGTCTCTCGAATGATGCAAAGCGCGAAGTTTATCAGGAGTGCTTTGCCAGAGCCTGTTCACGATCTCCCGTGGCCCGCGTTGCCTTGCTGTGGCCGCCAGGTGGTAGTGCGTGGCGCAGCGCCTCCCTGGCTGACAGATCATGCCGCGCGCTGCCGCATGATGGCCACGGCAACGCAACCCAAAGGGCCGGGTTTGTTTGCCCGCATGCAGGCGTCATCGCTCGGTCGCGGACGGACGTCCACCACTCTTTACTTCCTTGGGCAGGCGCGCAAACAGCTCGCGGCACGGGCCACGGGAGATCGTGAACAGGCCCTCAAGACCGATGCTCGCCGAAGCCCACGCCACGCGCCTCCGGCCCCAACCACACCAGCAGGGCCAGCACCACGGCCACTACCGCGATCCACAGCGACATCGCCCAGGCGAAATCGCCGCCGTGCTGGTGGGCCAACCATGTCTGCACGGTGGCGGTGCCGGCCGCGAGCAGGTTGCCGAGCTGATAGGCGAAGCCTGGCAAGGTGCCGCGGACCGCGTCCGGCGAGAGTTCGTTGAGGTGCGTGGGCACCACGCCCCAGGCGCCCTGCACCATCACCTGGATCAGGAAGGCGCCGAGGCCCAACAGCCAAAGCGAACCGCCATACATCCACAACGGAATCACCGGAATCGCCAGCAGCGCGGCGATGATCATGGCCTTGCGACGTCCCACCCGCTCCGACCACGCGCCGAAGCACAGGCCGCCCACCAGGGCACCGAGGTTGAGCAGCGCCACCAGTACGAAGGCCGTGCCTGAGCCGGTGGGCAGGTGCAGGTTCACTTCCTCGAAGGTGTGGTACATGTCCTGCGAGCCGTGGCTGAAGGCGTTGAACGCGCACATCAGCACGATCATGTAGGCGAACAGTTTCCAGTGGCCGCGCATCGCCTGCCACACGTCCGCGCGGGCATGCTCGTGCCGCCCGGCCTGCCACACCGGCGACTCCGGCACCTTGCGCCGGATGTACAGCACCAGCACCGCCGGCAGCGCGCCCACCACGAACAGTCCGCGCCAGCCGATGGCGTCGACCAGCAGCCAGTTCGCCAGTGCAGCGAGGAAGAAGCCGCAGGGGTAGCCGCTCTGCAACAGGCCGGAAACCAGGCCGCGCGACTTCGGCGGTATCGACTCCATCGCCAGCGAGGCACCGATGCCCCATTCGCCGCCCATCGCCACACCGAACAGGAAGCGCAGCGCCAGCAGCATGGTCAGCGACGTCGAGAAGGCGGTGGCCAGCTCGAACACCGAGAACAGGATCACGTCCACCATCAGCACCGGCCGCCGGCCGTAGCGATCCGCCAGCCGGCCGAAGATCAGGGCGCCCAGCGGGCGCGCGGCCAGCGTGAGGAACAGGCCGTAGGTCACCGCCTTGTTGTCGGTGTGGAATTCCTGCGCCACACCCACGATCACCAGCGTGAGCAGGAAGTAATCGAATGCATCCAGCGTCCAGCCGAGAAAGCTGGCCAGCACGGTGTGGCGCTGCTCATGGTTCAGTTCGCGCAGGGACGACAGCAGCGACATGGAAGGCACTCCGTGAGGCGGTGGCGCAGGCTAGCATGCAGCAAAAATACGGCCGCCACGCTTATCGGCTACACTATGCGCCACGGCTCCCCAGCCGTTGGCGGCCTCGCCGCCCCCATTCCCTCTCAAATATCGCAACGCGGTCCTGCTTGAACGCTCCGGGTTGCACAGGAGTCGTTCCATGTCTTTCGAATCGCTGGGCCTCGCGCCCGCGTTGTTGCGTGCGCTTGCCGAACAGGGCTACGCCGAACCCACCCCGGTGCAGGCCGGCGCCATCCCCTTGGTGCTGCAAGGCCACGATCTGCTCGCTGCCGCGCAGACCGGCACCGGCAAGACCGCGGCGTTCGCGCTGCCGCTGTTGCACAAGCTGATCGACGCGCCGGCCACCATGACGCGCCGCCCGCGCGCACTGGTGCTCACGCCTACCCGCGAGCTGGCCGCGCAGATCCTCGACAACGCGCAGGCCTATGGCAAGCACTTGCGTATCAGCGCCGCCACCATCTTCGGCGGCGTCGGCATGGGCCCGCAGATCAACGCGCTGCGCCGCGGCGTGGACATCGTGATCGCCACGCCGGGACGCCTCATCGACCACATGCAGCAGCGCACGATCGACCTTTCCGGCATCGAGACGCTGGTGCTGGACGAAGCCGACCGCATGCTCGACATGGGCTTCCTGCCGGCGCTGAAGCGCATCCTCGGCGCGTTGCCCAGGCAGCGGCAGACCCTGCTGTTCTCCGCCACCTTCGCACCCGAGATCAAGGCGCTGGCGATGCAGTTCATGCGCGAGCCGCGCGAGGTCACGGTGACGCCGCCGAACACCGTGGCCGCCCTGGTCAGCCATCACGTGCATCCGGTCGATGCCTCGCGCAAGCGCGACCTGCTGCTGCACGTGCTGAGCCAGGACAGCCGTCGGCAGACGCTGGTGTTCAGCCGCACCAAGCATGGCGCCGACAAGCTGGTGACCTTCCTCAACGCCTCTGGCCTGCGCACCGCCGCGATCCACGGCAACAAGAGCCAGAACGCGCGCACCAAGGCGCTCGCCGACTTCAAGAGCAGCCGCATCACCGTGCTGGTGGCCACCGACATCGCCGCGCGCGGCATCGACATCGACCAGTTGCCGATGGTGATCAACTTCGACCTGCCGATGGTGGCCGAGGACTACGTGCACCGCATCGGCCGCACCGGTCGCGCCGGCAGCGAGGGCATGGCGGTGTCGCTGGTGAGCCACGACGAATCCGGCCTGTTGCGCGACATCCGCAAGCTGCTCAAGGACGAGATCGCCATCGACCACGTGGCCGGCTTCGAGCCCTCCTCGCCGCTGCGCCTGGACGCTGGCGCGCCGCGTCCCAATCAGGGCCAGCGCCAGCCGCGCGCACCGCAGCGCTCGCAGGGCTCCCAGCAGCAGCGTTCGCAAGGCTCGTCGCAGGCGCACCGCCCGCATGGGCATGCACAGAAGAGCAGCGGCGAGCACGCTGCGGGCAACCGCAAGCGCCATCGTCGGCCACGTCCCGCCGCCAAGGCCTGACCGGCGCATTTGCAGCAGCGCTCCCTGTCCTCCCTAGTGACGACAGGCGAGCGCAGCCTCGCCAATCCGGCGAAACCAAGACCGTCCCGCTTCGATTGCGGGACGCGTCGTCACGCCACAGCGGTTTCGGGCCGCACCTTGGCGAACGGACGGAACGTCGTCGCGATCAGGAATGCACCAAGCCCGATCGCGGACGAACCGATGTACAGCCCTCCATAGCTGCCGAACGTGTCGACGATCAGGCCGCCGGCGACCGGCCCCGTAGCCATGCCCAGGCTGCCGGCCATCGCACAGCCGCCGATCACGGTACCTATCATGCGCAGCGGGAAGTTTTCGCGCGCCAGCACTGAGTACAGCGGCATCACGCCCGCGTAGATGAAGCCAAACAGCGTCGCGACCGCATAGAACCCGTCGAGCGTGTTCACGAAGTAGTAGCCGAGCGCACCGAGCGCCTGCGTGAGCAGTCCCGCCACCAGCATGCGTTTCGCTCCGATGCGGTCGCTCAGGAAGCCGAACACGATCCGCCCTCCCATGCCCGCGAGTCCTTCGACGCTGTAGATCGACACGGCGGCGATCAGCGGTATCCCGCAGGTCACCGCGTAGCTCACCGTATGGAAGATCGGGCCGGAGTGCGTCGCGCAGCAGCAGAAGTTGGTCAGCAGCAGGACGACAAACTGCGGCGAGCGCAGCGCATCCTTGACCGACATCGGCGCTGGTCCGTTGGCCGGCACTTCCGGTGCTCCTTCAAGCGCGGGCGCTCGGCGCACGAGTAGCGACATGGGAATCATGACAACGGCCGCCAACGCGGCAAGGATCAGCATCGACGTGCGCCAGTCGTGCCTGGACACCAGCCACGCAGCCAGCGGCGACATCGTCATCGGCGCCATGCCCATGCCGGCCGACACGAGCGACACCGCGAGGCTGCGGTGCGTGTCGAACCAGCCGGTGACGCAGGCCATCATCGGTGCGAATACCGCGGCCGTCGCACCGCCGACGGCAACGCCGAAGATCAGCTGAAACGCGAGCAGCGAGGGCGCACGGCTGGCCAGCGCGACGCTCGTCGGCAACAGGACGGCGCCGGTCATGACGACTGCACGCGTGCCGATGCGGTCCGACAGGCTTCCCCACGCCATGCTCCCGAACGCCATCGCGATGAAGGCCAGTGTCATCGCGGCGGAGATGCCGGTCATCGACCAGCCCGTGTCGCGTGCGATGGATCGCAGGAGCACCGGCAGCGAAAACATCGCGCCGATCGCCACGCAACCCATCAGGCCGCCCGCGGCGACGATCACCCAGCGGTATCGGGAGTCATGCATCTGGCGTCTCCTCTCTCGTATCGGCCACCCTCGGAAACCAGGCAACGGTGGCATGTCAGGCCGCCACTCCAATGTGGCCGCTCACCCGGTCGACATGGGTACGACGGATGACGCACCGGAAAATCGACATGCGCGACGCACATGCCTTTGCGCAGGAGCGCACCCCGTGCGCGACTGCCCTGCGCTTCGATACAAGGCAGAGGCAATCGCGCACAGGGTGCGCTCCTACTCCACTCTGGGCCGGACCAGGGCGGTAAGCACGTGGTCTTCCCACGCGCCGGCGATCTGCAAGTAGCGTTTCGCATAGCCCTCGCGCTCGAAGCCCAACCGCGCCAGCAGGCGTGCGCTGCGTTCGTTGCGCGGCAAATAGTTGGCCATCACGCGATGCAGGTCCAGTTCGCCGAAGGCCCAGGCCAGGCTGGCCTGCAGGGCCTCATGCATGAGGCCCTGCCCTTGCACCCGCGCCGCCGTGCCATAGCCGAGATGGCAGGCCTGGAACGCGCCGCGCACGACGTTGGCAAAGGTAAGTGTGGCGAGGACTTCCCGCTCGTCGCGGTCGAATACCAGCAACGGATAGCCGCGATCCAGCCGCGCATGCTCCCGCCATTCGGCGACGGCCTGCACGCATTGGCCCAGCGTGTAAAAGGCTTCCTCGCGCAGCGGCTCCCACGGCGCGAGATGCGCGCGATTCGCCACGCGATAACGCAGCAATTCCGGCGCATCGGCCTCCTCGGCGAGGCGGATGCGCGTACGCTCCGTCAGCAATCGTGGCGAGAAGCCCATCTCAACGCTCCTGGTCGGTCGGTCGCATCAGTACTTCGTTGATGTTGACGTGCGCAGGACGGCCGACGCAGAACGCGATTACTTCCGCGATGTCCTGGCTTTGCAACTGGCGCATGCTGTCGGCCCAGGCATTGAGCGCGTCCTTGGTGGCGGCGTGACCGATGTGCTCGCGCAATTCGGTGGCCACTGCGCCCGGCTCGATCACGCTGACGCGGATGTTGTCCTTGTATACCTCGCGGCGCAGCGATTCGGAGAACGCCACCACGCCGAACTTGGTGGCCGAGTAGCCGCCGGCGTTCGGGTTGGCGATGCGGCCGGCGGTGGAGGAGATATTGACGATATGGCCGTCGCGCCGCGCGCGCATGCCGGCCAGCGCCGCCTGCGTGGAAGCGATCAGGCCGAGCACGTTGAGCTCCAGCATGTGACGCCAGCGACCGAGGTCGGCTTCGGCGATCGGTTCCAGGTACATCACGCCAGCGTTGTTGACGAGGATGTCCAGACGGCCGAAGCGCTGCTCGGTCTCGTGCACGATGCGCTGCGCATCGACTTCGTCGGCGAGGTCGGCTACCAGCACCAGCGGCTCGGCGCCAAGTGCCGTCAATTCCTTTGCCAGTGCATCGAGCCGGTCGCGACGACGCGCCGCAATCGCCACCCTTGCGCCCTGCCGGGCCAGCTCCAGTGCCGTGGCCTCGCCGATGCCGGAGGAGGCGCCGGTTACCAGTGCAATGCGGTCTTTCAAACGGTTCTGCATGGTTCTCTCCCGATGGGATGACGTGGGGACTGGTACAATCACCCATTCTCCCGCATGCCGCCGCGCATGCCACCCCGAGGTTCCCCATGTCCGCCCCGTCCTCCGATTCCGCCCCGGCTGCCGCCGGCTTCGGCGCGCTCGCGCTTTCGCCCGAGGTGCAGAAAGCGCTGGCCGACGTGGGCTACGAGTCGCCCTCGCCGATCCAGGCCGCCACCATCCCGCCGTTGCTGGAGGGCCGCGACGTGCTGGGCCAGGCGCAGACCGGCACCGGCAAGACCGCCGCGTTCGCGCTGCCGATCCTGTCGCGCATCGACCTCAAGCCCGGCAAGCCGCAGGCGCTGGTGCTGGCACCCACGCGCGAGCTGGCGATCCAGGTGGCCGAGGCGTTCCAGCGCTACGCCGCGCACCTGCCCGGCCTGCAGGTGCTGCCGATCTATGGTGGGCAAAGCTACGGCCCGCAGCTGCATGCGCTGCGCCGGGGCGTGCACGTTATCGTGGGCACGCCTGGCCGCGTGATCGATCATCTGGACAAGGGCACGCTCGACCTCTCCGAGCTGAAGTACCTGGTGCTCGACGAAGCCGACGAGATGCTGCGCATGGGCTTCGTCGATGACGTGGAGAAAGTGCTGGAGGCAACGCCGCCGACCCGCCAGGTGGCGCTGTTCTCCGCCACCATGCCGGTGCCGATCCGCAAGATCGCGCAGCGGCACCTGAAGGAGCCGGTGGAGATCGCCATCAAGGCGGCCACCACCACCGCGGCGAACATCCGCCAGCGCTACTGGTTTGTCAGCGGCGTGCACAAGCTGGACGCGATGACGCGCATTCTCGAGGCCGAGCCGTTCGACGCGATGATCATCTTCGCGCGCACCAAGCAGGCCACCGAGGAACTGGCCGAGAAGCTGCAGGCGCGAGGCCTTGCCGCCGCCGCGATCAACGGCGACATCGCCCAGCCGCAGCGCGAGCGGGTGATCCAGCAGCTGAAGGACGGCAAGCTCGACATCCTGGTCGCCACCGACGTGGCCGCGCGCGGCCTGGACGTGGAGCGCATCAGCCACGTGCTGAACTACGACATTCCCTACGACACCGAAAGCTACGTGCACCGCATCGGCCGCACCGGACGCGCGGGGCGCAGCGGCGATGCGATCCTGTTTGTCACGCCGCGCGAAAAGGGCATGCTGCATGCCATCGAGCGCGCCACCCGGCAGAAGATCGAGGAGATGAAGCTGCCCACGGTGGAAGCTGTGAACGACCAGCGCATCGCCAAGTTCAAGCAGCGCATCAGCGACACCCTGGCGGCTGGCGAGCTGGAATTGTTCCAGCAGGTGATCGAACAGTACGAGCAGGAACACGACATACCGGCGATCGAGATCGCCGCCGCGCTGGCGCGCATCGCCCAGGGCGACCGCCCGCTGCTGCTGGCGCCCCCGCCGAAGCGCGAACCCGCCGCGCCACGTGAACATGGCGATCACCATGGCCGGCCTGAACGCGCGCCGCGCGAGCACCAGGCGCGCGATCGTCACGAACGCGAACAGCCGCGTGCCTTCGCCGGCCATGCGCCGCGCCCGCACCACACCGAGGCGGGCAAGATCACCTACCGCATCGAAGTGGGTCACGAGCACGGCGTGAAGCCTGGCAACATCATCGGCGCCATCGCCAACGAGGCGGGCCTGGACAGCCAATACATCGGCCGCCTCAGCATCCGCGGCGACCACAGCCTGGTCGACCTGCCCGAAGGCATGCCGAAGGAAGTCTTCGAGCATTTGAAGAAGGTCTGGGTGGCGCGCCAGCAGTTGCAGATCCATGCGTGGGACGGCAAGGACGACGGCGCCGGCGAACAGGGCGCGCATCCCGCGCGCAGCCCAGGCGGCTTCCGCAAGCCTGGCGGCTTCAAGCCCGGTGGCCCCAAATCCGACGCACGCAAGCCACGCACGCACGGCGGCAAACCGCCGCGCAAATAAGACTCTGCTCCCTCCTCCGCTGATGACGGGAGGAGAACACCAGTGTTCGCGGGCGGCAACGCAGCGTTCCGGTCGTGCCTGCTGCAAATGCGGCCGCAGCCCTTACTCTGGGGTGATCCCCCACGAGGCGACCCGCCATGCCTGCCCTGCCCAGCCTGTACGTCTCCCATGGCTCGCCGATGACCGCGCTGCAGCCCGGCGCCACCGGCGAGCGGCTGGCAGAGCTGGCGCGTGCCCTGCCGCGCCCCAAGGCCATCGTGATCGCCAGCGCGCATTGGCTGGCGCATTCGCCGCTGGTCGGCGGCGCCCTGCAGCCGGAAACGATCCACGATTTCCACGGCTTTCCGCCCGAGCTGTACCAGCTGCGCTACCCGGCGCCGGGCGCGCCCGCGCTCGCCGCACAGGTGGTCGAGCTGCTTGACCAGGCCGGCCTTGCACCCAGCCTCGATCCACAGCGCGGACTGGATCACGGCGCGTGGGTGCCACTGCGCCTGCTCTATCCAGCCGCCGACATCCCGGTGGTGCCGGTTTCCGTCCAGCCCGGACAAGCAGGTCCCGCGCACCAATACGCGCTGGGCCGCGCGCTGGCGCCGCTGCGCGAGCAAGGCGTGCTGCTGATCGGCTCAGGCAGCATCACCCACAACCTGCATGACCTGCGCAGCGGCTATAGCGCGGAGCGCGAGGCGCCGTACGTGCGTCCGTTCATCGGCTGGATCGAACAGAAACTCGCGGCGGGCGATGTCGATGCCCTGCTCGACTACCGTCGCCAGGCGCCGTTCGCCCAGCATGCACATCCGACCGACGAGCATCTTCTGCCGCTGTTCTTCGCACTCGGCGCAGCGGGCGAGGGTACCCATGCGCAACGCATCGATGCGGGCATCGACCTGGGCTTTCTGGCGATGGATATCTATCGCTTCGATTGACCACTACGGCGTGCATGCCAAGGTGCGCGACACGCAAGCAGGAAGCCGCTGCGCTGGCAGGAACCAAGCCGGACGGCGTTCCCGGTTGCATGATCGTGGCGGATGGCTTCCTGCTTTACGGCCGCAAGTTCACGATGCCCACATTGGTCGACGAGATCGACCTTGCGCCTTGCCGCAAACCACGCACGCGAGTTTCGAGCCTGCTTCGCGGCCTGTATGGCAGAGGAGTTCAAGGGTCAGGTGTTCGACGGCAAGCACGATTGCGCCAAGCCTATGGTGATGAAGATTGTCGCCGGCCTGCCTGCGTTGTGCCGCGGAATCGATAGCAATCACGCCTACGCGATGGATGTGCCTGCCACAGCAGGCACGGATAGCGACAGCCCGTACCCGGACCCCGGTTGCGTGGCATTTGTCGCACGCGTCGCCATTGACGGCCATGCAGACGACTGGACGCTCTACGCGCCGAACAGCTCCATCGCATCCTCGCACTGAGCGTCGCATACCCGGCCGTCATTTCACGACGATGGTTCCGGTCATGAACGGATGCACCGTGCAGTAGTACACGTAGGTGCCTGGCTTGCCAAAAGTAGCCACGTAGCTGTCGTTGCTGTCCAGCGCCTTCGACGGCGCGAATTGTCCGTTTGCGCTCACTACAGTGTGCGGCTCCTCGTCGCGGTTGATCCACACCACCTTGGCGCCCACCGGCACGGTGAGCGTCTTCGGCGTGAACATGAAATTGCGAATTTCGATCTGATTCGACTTCTCCGCAGGCACGCGACTGCTCGCGGCAGCGTGCGGCGGCGTCCAGGCCGCCAAGGTCGACAGCAAACATGCCGCGCAGGCAAGACGGTTCATGCCATCACCTCCTCGGTGACGGCCAACGCATCCTTGCCCTGCACGTGGCGCACGCTGCGGATCCCCAGGTAACTGTGCAGCCGATCCGGCACCACGGTCTTCAGCGGCCCTGGCGCCGGCCCCACGCCGGGTGCCGGCTGCGGATAGGCCGTCGAGCGCGCCGTGTAGAACGTGATGTTGCCTTCCACCTTCTGCTGGATCTGGTGGATGTGGCCGTTGAGCACGCTGACCGAACCGAAGCGGCGCAGATAGCCCATCGCCTCCGCGCTGTCGTCGGTGCCCCAGCCCCACGCCGGATACAGCGACCACATCGGCATGTGCGCAAACACCAGCACCGGCGTTTCGGCGGAAAGCGGCGCCAGGTCCTTCTTCAGCCACGCGAGCTGCTCGTTACCCAGGAAACCCAGGCCGCCGGCCTTGAGGGCAAGCACGTTGATCAGCCCCACGAAGTGCACGCCACGATGATCGAAGCTGTACCAGCCACCGGGCTGCTGCCGCTCGCCAAAGCGCCGGAAGAATTCGGCGCCGTTGTCGCCGATCACGTCGTGCTCGCCCGGCACGTAGAACGCCTTGCCCTTGCCGGCGCGCGATTCCTGCATCAGCCCGGCCAGCGTGTCGAACTGATCCGGCCGCGAGAGGTGGGTCAAATCGCCGGTATGCAACAGGAAATCCGGACGCACCGGCAATGCGTCGACCTGGGCGAGCGCGCCGCGCAGCGTCGAGGCCGGGTCCGGGTTCGGCGCGAAATGGAAGCCGATGTGCGAATCGCTGATCTGGGCGAAGCTGAAGGTGGCGTCTTTCGCCTCGGTGCCCGCGTCGGCGCCCAGGACGCGCGCGTGCAGCACGCCGCCCTTCATCATCAGCAGGGTGCCGGCTCCGGCCCAGGCCATGCACTTGAGGAATCCGCGGCGGTCCGGGTTCTCGTTGTCGCGCTGGTTTGTCATGTACGTTCACTCCATGGCGGGTGCGGAAGGCGCCCTTCGCCATGCAATACCGTGCCTCCAGGCGCCCTATTCCGGTTTTTTCGGGCCGGGAATAAAGTCGCCGCCAACGCGGTAATTCCTTTATGCCCATCGAAGCGCCAGCCGCACCTCCCCCCCTGCAGCCCGCCATCGGCGCACGCTTCGAAGCCGTGGTGCTGCCGTGGCTGGATGCCGCGTGGAACCTCGCGCGCTGGCTGACTCGCGACGACGCCGACGCGCAGGACGTGGTACAGGAGGCGATGCTGCGCGCGCTGCGCTATTTCGACAGCTTCCGCGGTGGCGATGCGCGCGTGTGGCTGCTGGCCATCGTACGCAACACCTACTTCACGCTCTGCACGAAGGCGCTGCCCGGGCATCTGCTGGAACCCATCGACGAGGACGTGCATCCACTGGTCGACGAACAGGCCTCGCCCGAGGCACTGACCCTGCTCGCGGTCGATATCGGCTCGCTGCGACAGGCGCTGGAGCGGTTGCCGGCGCCGTGGCGCGAAGTCATCGTCCTGCGCGAGCTGGAAGAATGTTCCTACAAGGAAATCGCCAGCATCACCGGCCAGAAAATCGGCACCGTGATGTCCCGGCTCGCCCGCGCCCGCGAGCGATTGAAACTCGAATTGTCCGGTCGATCCGGGGAGGCGCGCCGTCATGATCTGCGCTGATGCCCGACAGCTGCTGCACGCCTACCTGGATGACGAACTCGACGTCGCCCAGAGCGCGGCGATGGCCACCCATCTGCAGGGTTGCGCCACCTGCGCCGCCGGCTTTCGCGAACACGAGCGGCTGCGTCACGCGTTGGCCCAACCGGACCTGTACCGGCACGCTCCGGCGGCACTGCGCGAACGCTGGACACCACGGCGCGAACCCGCTGACGCCGTCGCGCCCGCGGCACCCTATCGATCGCGGCGTGGACCGGTCGTCTGGGCACTGGCGGCAGGCTTTGCCGGCGCGCTGCTGCTGGCTACGCCCTTGTTCTATGCCCTGCAGCAGCACGGCGCGGCCGGCGATATGCTGACCGACGAGGCAGTCTCCAGCCACCTGCGCGCGTTGCAGCCGCAGCATCTGATGGACGTTGTATCGACCGACCAGCACACGGTGAAACCGTGGTTCGATGGCAAGCTGGATTTCTCGCCGCGCGTGGTGGACCTGGCCGGCGCGGGCTTTCCGCTGGTGGGCGGCCGCCTCGATGCCCTGGGCGGGCGCAGCGTGGCCGCGCTGGTGTATCGCCGACACCTGCACCTGATCAGCGTGTACGAGTGGCCGGCCGCCGCGCCTGCGGCCAGCGCCACCTTGAGCGAATCACAGCAGCATGGCTACACCGTACTGCGCTGGACCGAGGGCGGCATGCAGTACGTTGTGGTCTCCGACGTCGATCCAGCCGCCCTGCACGAATTCACGCAGAAGTTGCGCCAGGCATCGGACGGCAGCGACTTGCGCTAGACGTTTTCTGGCGGTGCGGGAAGAGCCGCATCCGAAAAATCGATCCAGTCCTCCGGCGTCAGCGGCGTCAGGCCGTGGGCGATGCGGCCTTTGTCGCACTGCGGACTGTGCCGACCGAACTCCCACGACGGCTCCACTTCACGGCACACCGAAGGCTTGATCGGGTGGATGCCGCAGTGCGCGGCCACACCGATCTCGCCCACCAGCGCCACGCAACGCGGCGTCTTCGACTGCGTGCCACGCATCACGACGCGATGCGGATCGAGTTTCTCGGTCAGCTCGACGGGGACGGTCCCGCCCAGCGACGGGTCGGCCTCGGCCCAGTGGAAGGCGATGCGGAAATAGGCGCAGCAGGCGCCGCAGCTCAGGCAGGGATGGTTCATGCGGATGCAACGGAACGCGCCCCGAGGCGCGCAGGCTGCGGATTCTATTGCAGGGCGCCGCGATAGTGGTCGCTACTGCAAGCCTGCGGCGCTGCGGATCGCCGCCGCCTCGGTGCGATGCATGTCGAGCACCAGCACTTCGTTGTCGCCGGTGCGCAGCCATGGCGCAGGGCAATACAGGCGCTGCTGCGGACCAAGGTTCCAGTAACGGCCCAGCAGGTGGCCGTTGACCCACAGATAGCCCTTGGCCCAGTCCGCCATGTCGAGATAGCAGTCGCCTGGCTGCGCGAGCGACAACGCGCCCTTGAAAAAGATGCCGGGGCGCGCTGGCTTGCCCTGCAGCGGTTTCAGCGCGGCCAGCCACGCATCGTCCAGCGGCAGGCCCACCGCCTTCCAGCCTTCCAGCGGCTTGCCGTCGAGTTGCACGTCGCCGACCAGGCCCTTGCGGTCCGCCATGGCGTGGCCGAAGTTCACGTGGCCGAAGCTGTCGACAAGGATTTCCAACGGTGCCTCGTCCTGCCTCGCCGGCAGCTGCACCTTGTTGTCCGCGCGCAGCTTGGGATGCTTCACGCGCGAGACGTAATCCACGTAACGGCCGCCGTGGAACACCGTGGCGTAGTCGCGCGCGCCGTCCAGGGTCAGTTCGCCGCCGCCCTTCAAGCCGCGGCGATACAGCACCATGCCATGGTCCTGCGCGAACAGCAGTTCGTTGGGCTGCGGCCGCTGTACATGCCGGGCAGCCGGCAGGTTGTCCCACAACGAAGCGTACGGCTGCGGTGTGACGGCGGCGAAGCTCGCCATCGGCGGCACCGCCGGCAACGCGGGAGGCTGCTGCTTCGTGTGCGCGGCGATCAGCTTGCGGAAGGCGTGATAGTCCGCGGTGGGTGCGCCATGTTCGTCGATGGGCGAGCCGTAGTCGTAGCTGGTGATGACCGGCTGGAAGTTCGAATAATCGTTGTCCGCATTGGCGCCCGCGCCGAAGCCGAAGTTGGTGCCGCCGTGCACCACGTACATGTTGAACGAGCGGCCTTGGGCCAACAGCTTGGCCAGCGTGCCGGCGAAATCGCCGCGCGCGAATTCCTTGTCGCCCCAGTGGGTGATCCAGCCGGGATAGCCTTCACCCATCCATACCGGCAGCTCGCCCGCGATGGCCTGCGCGCCCGCGAAATCGGTGTCGCCGTCGATGCCCAGTGCGGCGCCGGGCAGGTAGGTCTTCGCTTCGCGCACCTGGGCCAGCCCGTCGGAGATCGAGAACGGCCCGTGCACGCCGTTTTCCTGCCATAGCGTGCGAACCGTTTCGAGATAAGCGAGGTCGCGGCCGAACGAGGCGTACTCGTTTTCCACCTGCACCATCAGGATCGGACCGCCGTTCTCCGCCAGCAGCGGCTTCACCACCGGTGCCACGGTGGCGATGTAGCGGCGCACCGCGGCCATGTAGTCGGCGTCGTCCTTGTCGCGCACGCGGATGTGCGGATGGCGCAGCAGGTACGGCGGCAAGCCGCCGAAGTCCCATTCGCCGCAGACGTAGGGACCGGGACGCAGGTACACCCACATGCACTCTTCCTGGCAGAGGCGGATGAACTTCGCGAAATCGCGGTTGCCGGTGTGCAGATCGAACACGCCGGGTTCCGATTCCATTGTGTTCCACATCAGGTAGACCGCGATGGTGTTGAGTCCCATCGCCTTCGCCATCTGGATGCGCTGGCGCCAGTACTCGACGGGGATGCGGATCGGATGCATCTCACCGCTCATGATCTGGAACGGCTTGCCGTCGAGCAGGAAATGCTGTGCGGAAAGCCCGAAGCGGTGCGGCTTGCCATCCGGCCTGACGCCGGGTGTGGCCGTAGCCGCAGCGGCATTCGCCTTGTCGATACGCCAACTGGCTCCAAGAGCCAATGGAGTCAGCATACTCAGGCGCAGGAAGGTTCGACGTTGCATGGCGTACTCCTCGGTGGATTTCGTCATTGGCGATCGCGCAGCCAGTGCACCTGCAAGGGATTCGACCAGCGCATCGAATAATCATACAAATATGACTGCCATGCACGAAAGTCCGGCATGTCGCCCTGCGACCAGCCCGAGCCGGAAGCGAAGCGAATGACGCTGCCATCGTTGACGTCGAACAATGCCCATGACGCATCGCGCGTGCTTGCGTAGCGCGCCGTTTCGCCCGGCGCCAGCAGCAGCGCTGTGGCGATGTGGCCGGCGCTGGCTTTCTGCGGTGTATCCCACACGGCGATCCGGGTGGCACCGTCGTGCACGACATCGGCCCCGGCATGCACCGCCACGCCCGCGGCCACGGTGGCGCGCGACGCGCCTTCGATGCGGTACGTCACCAACTGCCGGTTGAGATGCGAGCCGGCATCCAGCGTGACGACCTTGTGTTGATGCAGCAGCGCGTTGCCCACGTGCCATGGCGGATAGTCCACCTCGAAGCGCAGCCGCACCGGCCCCAGCGCCGTGATGCGTACCTGCGAAGCGTTGCGCGAAGCCACCGGCGCATCGTCCAGCCAGCCCGCGGTGCCGCCGTCGCCCGGTGTGTGCCCCACGTCGTAGCTGTCCAGGCCATCGCCGTGGTCGATGTGGTACGACATCGAGGGGTCGTTCAGGCGCTGTCCTTCGGCGTCGCGCTTGTACCAGGCATCCACCACGTGCCGCGGCGGCCGCTTCGACCACACGTCGATGCCCGGAAACACCTGTCCGGCCTTTTCCAGTGCGGTGCCGTAGATGCGATACGCCACCTGCTCGTTTTCCCACGCGAAGTCGTCGTCGCGCTCGGGCACGAGGCGCGCGTACAGCGGGTTCGCGGGTTCCGGCATCGACGCAGGCGCGGGAAGGATTTCCAGTTGCTCGGTCGCCTTCGGCGCGATGTCCAACTGCACCAGCAATTGATCCGGCGTCTTGCCGCCATCGCTGGCATACGCCTGCGCGGGCAACCAATCGACGCTGCCCGCCACGCGCACGGCCAGCGCGCGCGTGCGCCACTGCGGCCGGCGTTGCAGCACGTCGGCCATCGGCAGCGTCAGCACCTCGCCGTGCCTGGCCAGCGCTAGCGGGTTGCGCACTGTCAGCTCCAGCGGCGCTGAAGCCACCGGCGCGGCAGCAGCCGCAACCATCCACAACGCCGTCAACGACGCCAAGCCCCATCTGATGCCGCGTGTCGCTGCCGTCATGTCTGCTTTGTCCGACAGAAAGAATTCGAAAGTTTCAAAAGTTATTGAAACTTTTTGAAACTCTAGCCTAAGCTCGGTTCCGGTCACAACACGCCAGCCCGCGCCGGAACCGACATGCCCGCTGCACGCCTCGCCCCGCCCCTGTTCTCATCGCGCCTGCTGCTGTACGTGCTCAGTCTGCTGGCTGCCACGCTGCTGGCCCTGCCACGCCCGGCGCACGCCGACGACCCCAGGGCCGGCGACGCGCCGACCGCCCCCGGACCGCGTGCGCAGCTCTCCGGCGCGATGCGTGCAGCCGACATCCGCCGCGCCGCAGCCAAGGTCGCCGCGTGGCAATACGCGCGGGCGAAGGATGACGACATCCTGGACTGGACCTTCGCTCCGCTCTACCTCGGCTTTCTCAGCGCCAGCGATCAGTTGCATGACCCGCGTTACGCAGGCTACGTGCGCAGCGTGGGTGAACACACGCATTGGGGTCTCGGCCCGCGCGTGCACCACGCCGACGACCAGGCGGTGGCGCAGGCGTGGTTGGCGCTTTATGCGCGCATGCCCGACCCCGCGATGCTCGCGCCGCTGCGCGAACGCTACGACATGCAGATGCGCACAGCCGACGACGCCCAGCATCCGCTGTGGTGGTGGTGCGACGCGCTGTTCATGGCGCCGGCAACCTGGGCCGGTCTCGCCGACGCCACGCACGACAAGACGTACCTCGACTACATGGATCGCCAGTGGTGGATCACCAGCGCGCTGCTGTACGACCCGGTGGAACACCTCTACAGCCGCGACGCTTCCTACCTGCACAAGCACGAGCGCAACGGCAGCAAGCTGTTCTGGAGCCGTGGCAACGGCTGGGTGATGGCCGGCCTGGCGCGCGTGCTGACGCTGATGCCAGCCGACTATCCGCAGCGTCCGCGCTACGTGCAGCAGTTCCGCGAGATGGCCGCACGGTTGGCGCAACTGCAGGGCCGCGATGGCCTTTGGCGCGCTGGCCTGCTCGATGCGGCGGACTACCCGCGCCCCGAAACCTCCGGCTCCGCCTTCATCGTCTACGCACTGGCGTGGGGCGTGCACCACGGCGTGCTGGACGAAGCCGGCTATCGTCCAGTGATAGCGCGCGGCTGGCGCGGGCTGGTCGACGAGATCTACGCCGATGGCCGCCTCGGCGATATCCAGCCCATCGGTGCCGCGCCGGGCGACTACCCGCCCGGCGCCAGCTACGTGTACGGCGTGGGTGCCTTCCTGCTTGCAGCCGGCGAAGTCGATGCGCTGAGCAAGGAGACATCGCGATGAACACGCGCCACCTCATTCCCGTCGCCCTGCTCACTCTCACCTGCGCCGCAGCCCACGCCGGCGATGCGCCCCGCTGGTGGTGCCCGCTGACCGCACCATCGCCCGCGCATGCGAACGATGCCGTGGTAACCGACGCGCTCGCGCACCTGGATGCCCAGCCACACCCCATGGCCCACGTGCACACGCAGGGCCTGTTGCCGCACCAAGGCATCCACGACGCCAGCGACGAAGCCGAACGCGACTGGCCGCTGGCGTTGCGCGCCGCGGTGGCATGGCGACTAAGCGGCAAGCCCGAGCTGCTGCAACAGACGGCGCGCTACCTCGACGCCTGGGCCAACACCTACCAGCCCGACTTCAACCCCATCGACGAGACCAACCTCGCCAATCTGTTCCAAGCCTACGCACTCACCCGCGACGCGTTGCCCGCGGCCACCCGCAACGCAATGGCCACACTGATACACCGTATTGCCGAGGGCTACCTCGCCCGCCTGCAGGCCAAGGCCGGCTCCACCTACATCAACGACATCAACAACTGGCAGAGCCATCGCATCAAGCTGCTTGCCGTCAGTGCCGCCGCGCTGGGCGATCCGCCACTGATCGCCGCAGCGCGCGAGCGGCTGCTTCTCCAGGTGGCCGCCAACATTCGCCCCGATGGCAGGACGGTGGACTTCGCACAACGCGACGCCCTGCACTACGTCACCTACGACCTGGAACCGCTGGTGCAGGCCGCACTGGCACTCTCGCCCTATGGCAAGGACAACCTGCTCGAGGGCCGCTCCTCCACCGGCAGCTCCATCGCCGCCGCGCTGGATTGGCTGGAACCCTATGCCGAGGGCCGGCGCGCACATCAGGAATTCGTACATACCAGCGAGCCTTTCGACATCGAGCGGCAAAAGGCCGGACTGAAGGGCTACGGCGGCACCTGGGATCCGCACAACAGCGCCGCGCTGTATGCGCAGGCGGCGGTGCTGCTGCCGAAGTACCGGGCGCTGTCTGGACAACTGGGCAGTGCACCACCCGTGTTGCAAGCCTGCGCGCTGTCCCCGGAGCGCAAGTGATGAAGCGCACTGTGCTTGCCACGCTCGCATTCGCCGCCGGTCTAGTCATACCCGTATGCCATGCCGCCGACACCACCACCGCATGGCACGACCGGCGCTTCGACGCGAACGTCGGCGGCGTGGTGAGCCGCTCCGACATCGTGCTGAAACACGCAAACCTGCGCGCCGACGAAGCGATGCCGCTGGGCAACGGGCGCCTGGGCCTCGCCGTGTGGTCGGAAGACGGTCTGACCCTGCAGCTCAACCGCGCGGATACCTTGCCGGGCCGCCTGTCACCGGGCCAGATCGTGCTCGCTGGCCTCAAGCGTTTGACCAAAGCTCCCGACTACGCGGGCCGGCTCGCCCTCCACGATGGCGAATTCCGCGAGAGCGGCGCAGGCATGCAGGCCACGGTCTACGTGCAACCCGACACCGACGTTGCCGTGGTCGAAGTGCATGGCGCCGATCCAAATGTGCGGCAGTCGGTGCTGCTGCACCTGTGGCAACCGCGCAAGCCACGGGCCATCGCGCAGCAAGGCGTGGCCGTGCTCGCCGAAACGTGGAGGGACGACAGCGAAGCGGGCGCCTCCGGGCAGACCTTCGGCTCGCTGGCCGCGATCACGGCGCAGGCCCGCGACGTGCGCGCGCAGGTGCAAGGACCGCAGGCGGTGGAGCTGTCGTTCAGACCCGAGGCGGACGGCTCGTTCCGCGTACTGGTCGCCGCGCCGGAGTGGAAAGGCGGCGATGCCCTGCAGCGCGCGCAGGCGCTGCTCGCCGACGCCGGCAGGATGCCCGACGCCGCGCACCGCGACTGGTGGAACGCGTTCTGGCAGCGCGCCGGCCTGATGAAACTCGGCTCCACCGACGGCAGTGCGGAATACATGGAGAACCTGCGCGCGATCGACCTGTACGCCACCGCCGCCGAAAGCCGTGGCCCGCTGCCGGGCTCGCAGGCCGGCCTCGCCGACCTGTTTGCCTCCACGCGCGACCAGCATCGCTGGGCGCCTTCCGCGTACTGGCACTGGAATCTGCGCATGCAGGTCGCCGCCAACCTCGGCGCCGGCCTGTACGAATTGAACGCGCCGTACTTCAACCTCTACCGCAGCAACCTCGCCAACATCGAGGCATGGACAAAGGCGCAGATGGATGGACGCCCCGGCGCCTGCGTGCCGGAGACCATGCGCTTCAACGGTCGCGGCTACGAGAACGAAAGCTGGATGGGCGGCCCAGGCATCAACTGCAGCGCGAAGTCGCCGCCGTATTACAACGCACGCACGCTGAGCACCGGCGCCGAAGTCTCGCTGTGGATCTGGCAGCAATACCTCGCCACGCAGGATCGCACCTTTCTCGCCGCCAACTATCCGGTGATGGCCGCCTCTGCGCGCTTCCTGCTCGCCTACGCCAGACCCGGCGTGGACGGCCTGCGGCACACCTTCCCCTCCAACGCGCACGAAACGCAATGGGACGTGCACGACCCCACCACCGACATCGCGGCGATGAAGGCGGTGTTCCCCGTCATCATCGAGGCGGCGCAGACCCTGCACACCGATGCCGCGCTGGTCGCCGAGTTGCGGGGGGCGTTGCCAAAGATCCCCGCGTTCCCGCCGCAGAAATCCGGCGACGGCAGCGTGATCGGTCCGTCATACGACGCCGGCGCGGAAATCCAGAACACGGAGAACATCGGCCTCGAACCCGTCTGGCCCTATGCACTGATCGACGAGGACGGCCCGCAGCATGCGCTTGGCGTGCACACCTACCTGCAGCGCCCGAACAAGTTCGAGAACGACTGGAGCTCCGATCCGCTGCAGGCTGCGCGCCTCGGCCTCGCCGATGAGGTGAAAACCGCCCTGCTCACGCTCACCGGCAAGTACCAGCAATACCCCTCCGGCTTCGCCAAATTCACCGGCGGCGAGTTCTACGTCGAACAGATCGGCGTGGTCGCCGCCACGCTGCAGGACGCGCTGGTGCAGGACCACGACGGCCTGATCCGCATCGCGCCTGCATGGCCGAAAGGCTGGAACGCCGACGCCACGGTGTACATCAAGCAGCGCAGTAAGGTCGACCTGCAGATACGCGATGGCGTGCCTGGCACGGTAGTGATCGAGGCGGGAGCCGATGGACGCATGACGGTGCGCAATCCGTGGCCAGGAAAATCGATCGAAGCCGTCGAGTCAGGTAGCGGCAAGCGCGTTGCCGGGGCAGACAAGCAGAACGTGCTGAGTTTCGATGCCCAGGCCGGCAACGCTTATCTGATCCAGCGTGTCGATCAACCGAGCGCGAATCTTCCGTATGCAGCCATCAACGGCAGCGCGGCCAGCGAACCGAAAACGTTGGGCACGAGGCATATCGGCTTGCCGTAAGGCCTCGGCTACCCAGATCGTCATTCCGGCCTGCGCCGGAATGACGAACAAAGCACGATGGCGGCATGCGTTCTACGTGGACATCGGGGTTCGAAATTATTCCCGACAGCGGTGGGCCTGCGCCGGGATGGCGAGCGAAAGAGCCAGCCTCGACACATATCTCAACGGTGCAAGCTGGTGGCCCCGCCAATAGGCACACCGCTCGTGCGGTGGAAATCCAGTACAAGGATTTCGTTGACGCCCTTGCGCCACCACGGCGCGGGGCAATACAGCCGCTGCTGCGGGCCCAGGTTCCAGTAGCGCCCCAGCAGGTGGCCGTTGACCCACAGGTAGCCCTTGCGCCACGCACTCATGTCCACGTACGCATCCGCTTCGACGTCGCGCGTGACTTCGGCGCGGAAGAACAGGCCCGGCCGATCGGGTGCCGACGGTGATGGCGCGTTGCGTACGCGCTGCAGCAGCGCATCATCCACCGGCAGGCTGTACACGTCCCAGTCCAGCAGCGTCTGGCCATCCAGTTGCGCGTTGCCGACCAGGCCCTTGCGGTCGTTGTATATCTGCGCGTTTCCGATATGGCCGAAGCTGTCGATCAGCAGGTCGAGCACACGCTCCTGCCCGTCCAGAACGAACTTGCCCGCGGTATGCAGGCGTGGGTCGACGACGCGCGAGACGTAGTCCACATAGTTGCCGTCGGTGAACATCGTGGCGTAGTCGTGCACGCCGGTGAGCTGCAGTTGCCGGCCGCGCACACGCTTGCGATAGAGCACCATGCCCTGGTTCTGCGCGAACAGTTCCTCGTTGGAGCGCGGCGCGTGCACCTTCTGCGGCGCCGGGAGAAGATCCCACAGCGAGGCCACCGGCTTCGCCTGCACCGGATCGAAACCCGCGATGGCTGGCGTCGCCGGCACTTCGGGCAGGCTGTGCGGTGAGTGTTGCGCGAGCAAGGCGCGGAAACGGTGATAGGCCGGCGCGGGTGCACCGTGTTCGTTGATCGGCGAGCCGTAGTCGTAGCTCGTGGTCACCGACAGGAAGCCACCGCCGTCCGCGCACGAAATGCCGCTGGAGGTGAGGCCGAAGTTGGTGCCGCCGTGCACCACGTAGAGATTGAACGAACGTCCGGCGGCCAGCAGTTGCTTCAGCGTCGGCTCGAAATCGTCCTTCGGGAAATCCTTCTCGCCCCAGGAGGAAATCCAGCCGGGATAGCCCTCGCCCATCCATACCGGATGATCGCCGGCGATCGCTTGTGCCGCCTCGAAATCGGTATCGCCATCTAGACCGAGTGCGACGCCCGGCAGGTAGGTATGTGTGGACTGGATCTGGCTGAGTCCGTCGGAAATCGAGAACGGGCCTTCGATGCCACGCTCCAGCCACAGCTGGCGCAGCACTTCGAGGTAACCGAGGTCGCGCCCATACGAGGCATATTCGTTCTCGATCTGCAGCATCAGGATCGGCCCGCCGTTCGCCACCAGCAGCGGCGCGATGCGCGGTGCGACATGATCGAAGTAGCGGCGCACCGCCGTCATGTAGCGCGCGTCGTCCTTAGTGCGCACGACGATGCTCGGGTCGCGCAGCAGGTACGACGGCAATCCGCCGAAGTCCCACTCGCCAGCGACGAAGGGGCCGGGGCGCAGGTACACCCACATGCCCTCCTCCGCGCACAGGCGGATGAAGCGCGCGAAGTCGCGCGCACCTGTGGTCATGTCGAACACGCCGGGCTCGGATTCGTAGGCGTTCCACATCAGGTACAGGCTGACGGTGTTGAGGCCCATCGCCTTCGCCATGCGGATGCGCTGCCGCCAGTATTCGGGCGGGATGCGGATCGGGTGCATCTCACCGCTCTTGATCTGGAACGGCTTGCCGTCGAGCAGGAACTGCCGCTTGCCGAAGCTGAAGCGGTGCGGCTTGCCGTCGTTCGGCCGCGGCGCGTGGTCGTCTTGCGCGGGTAGTGCGTCGGCACGCAGGCGAAAGTCCGCGGCGAGCGTGCCAGCCACGCTGAGCGCACCGAGTTTGAGAAAGTGTCTGCGTTGCATCGGTTCTCTCCTGTTGCCAAGCTCTGAGGCTTATCCCGGTTTCCGGGGACGCAATTCGAATTCCGCCGCAGCCAGCGATGGTGCCTTGGCGCACAGCCGGATCATTCCGCTCGCTTTGCGCGAACGCAGCAGCACCGAAGCGATGCCTGCCTCGGCCATGCGCGGGTTGTCGCCGATCAGTTCAGCCGGGCCATCCACCTCGAAGGCAACGAGCTGCGTGGCGTCCGGCACCGTGGTGCCGTGTGCGTCGACGACCGTGGCATGCACGAACACGAGGTCACTGCCATCCGCGGCAAGATCCATGCCTTGCAGATCCACATCCATGGCCAACGCGACGGCTTCGCCCGGCGTCTTGCGCACCTGGCTCGCCACGACATGCCCGCCTATGTACGCAACCGCCTTCAGTTCGCCCGCTTCAAAGGTCACATCCTTGAAGGTGAACGGCGGATGCGCCAGCGCCCTGGCGTTGCCGCCGCCGTAGATAGGCTGGTTCACGTTGCTGGCGCGTTCGTCGCGCGGCGCGCCGGACTGGTGTTGCCAGTAATTGAGGTCGAAACCGCTGCCGTCGCCAAAGGGAACGTCCGGGCCGCTGTCCGGTTTCCGCCGCTGCACCTCGCGTCCGTTGACCAGCAACACCACTTCGTCGGCATTGGAGAACACCACCACGTCATGCGGGGATTTGGCCGTCCAGTAATTGGCGATGAAAACCACGGGGCCGCTTTCGAAGCGCGGATCGCGCAGCCCGGGCGGGCGCTGGCTCCTGAAGAAGTGGTAGAGGAACTTGGGCAGGCGGAACAGGTCCATCGCACCGCAGGTGGCGACCTGCGTGGACATGCCGCGGTTGTTGTCGATGGCCTCCCACGCGCACTGGCCCCAGGTCCACGGCAGCTGCAGTTGCTGGTTGAGCGCCGTCTGGTAATTCCACGCCTGCACCAGCATCAGGTATTCGCCGCTGCCGCGGTCGTAACGGCTGTACGCGCCAAACTGGTTGTCGCCATATTCGCGGTGCAGGCTCATCGCACCGTGTGCGCGGCTGGGGCGGCTGTGCGTTGCATCGTCCCAGCCGCTGTAGGGCACGTCGTAACTGCGGATCAGCGCGTCGTCGTGGCCTTCGGCATCGCCGCAGGTCAGCATCTGGCTGCCCGGGTATTCCTGGCGTGCCACGTCGACCATGTGCCGGAAAAAATCGTCGTGGCCGTAGGTCTCGTTGAGTGTGACCTCCCACAGCACGGCGCAGGCGTGGTTGCGGTCGCGACGAATCGTGTCGCGCAGGTTCTGCTCCACCGCGGCACGGAACACCGCGTCGTCGGTGAAGTGCTGCCAGCCGGGAATGCACTCGATCACCATCATGCCCAGCGCGTCGCAGGCATCGAGGAACGCGGGCGACTGCGGGTAGTGCGACAGACGGATCAGGTCGAAGCCGGCCGCCTTCAGCTTCTTCGCATCGCGGTACTGCGCCCGGTCGGACAATGCATTGCCGACGTATGGGTAGGCCTGGTGGCGGTTTGCGCCGCACGGCACGCGATGCTTGCCGTTGAGGAAGAAGCCGCGGCGCGGGTCGGTTTCCAGCCAGCGAATGCCGATGCACTGGCGCGCTTCATCGACCACCTTGCTGTCACGCAGCAGGCGTACCGTGAGCCGATGCAGGCTGGGCGACTCCGGCGACCACAACGCGGGCGAATCGACTTCGAGTTGTTGCCGCACCGTCGCGCTTTGCTCTGTATTGCAGGATTGGCGGCCGGTTTCGGCCCGCGCCACCAGTCGGCCATCCGCATCATGCAGCGTCGCATGCACCACGAACGCGGCGACATCGTCGCCGTCGTTGCGCACATGCGTCGACACATCGAGCACGGCTCGCCTCGCCGAAGCCTGCATGCATCGCGCGAAGACACCGCCACCTGCGACGCTGCCGGCCAGCACCGGATCGGTGATGTGCAGGGCATCACCGACGCGCAGCGCGACGTTGCGGTATATGCCGCTGAAGTAGCAGAAATCGAGTTGCTCCGGCGGCTTGCCGGGTGGCACGTCGGGGTTGTAGCGGTTGTCCAGCCGTATCGCGATCACCGCTTCGCCGCGCGCGCGCAGGTCGTCGGAAAGGTCCACGCCGAACGGCAGGTAGCCGCCTGCGTGCCGCAATCGGTGCACACCGTTCACCCACACGTCGGCGACCTGCATGGCGGCTTCGCTCAGGAACCACACCTTGCGTCCGCGCAGGTCTTCATCGATGCGCAGCCGTTTGCGGTACCAGCAGAAACCCTGGTAGGTATGGGAAACGTTCCAAGCCTCCAGCCGCCCCCAGTGCGGCAGGTTCACCCGCTCCCAGCCCGCGTCGTCGAAACCGGCATCGGATGCCGCAGGTTCATCGCCGAGCTTGAAGCGCCAGTCGTCGTTCCAGCCCAGCGTATGGCCTGCCCCCTGCCCCTGCAGCGAAGCCGCGCCGGCGCGTGCAAGCAGCGGGCTGGCCAAGGTGGCCAGCGCAAGTTTGTTGAAGCCACGGCGCGACAATTTCATGCATTCAAACCTTTCATGCCGCACGCAGCCCGCTCAAGCCATCAGTAGGTGAATTGCCGATGCAGAGTCCCTTGCTGAGGATCGATGTATCCATGGCTATGTACATGGATCACCACGGTTCGCAGCACGTTCTTGTCATGGATCGTCGGCGAGCTGGATACCGCCCGCCCGCAAGCGGGCGCGCAACGCATCCAGCTGATTGCCATAGCACGCTGCCCGGGCAGTATCGGAGCGCATGCCCTGCCGAATCTGCACTGCGCTCGGCAAACTCTGCACGGCACGGCGCGTCTTGTGGAACGCAAGGCAGGCAGGGTCGAAAGGCAGGTCGCAGAAGTCCAGCAGTCGACGGATGGTGGCATCCGGCTCAGTCACCAGCGCCTCGTATTCGAGATCCATCACACGATCCGGATGCTTCTGGATCCAGAAGCGCGTCAGCCGCATGAAATCGATGTAATAGTCGGCAGCGTCGGCCAAATCGCAGGCAAAGCCATACATGGAACCAAGGCACTGCCGGTAGCAGGCCAGACAGGTTTCCACCGGATCGCGTCGGACCACGATGACGCGTGCCCCCGGCAGCATGGACAGCGCGGTACCCGCGAACAGCCAGTTGGCCAGGCTCTTGTCCGTGAATCGTGGTTTCGTCTCGCGCCAGCGGGAAGTCAACGTGAGGTATTCGTGTCCCAGCCGAGACCAGTCCTGCGCGCCGGCATCCGGTATCCAGCTTGGGAACAGCGAGCGCCGGCGCCGTGTCTCGGCTTCCAGAACCTGCGCCATGTTCTTTATCTCGTTGGCACCTTCCACCTCCGGGTGTGAGGCGAGGATCTGCTCGACCAGCGACGACCCCGAACGCGGCATGCTGGCAACGAAGATGGCCTCGCGGCCGAATTCGGTGTCTGACGGGGACGGAATCGTTCCCTGGAAAGCCCCGAGCACAGCTTGCGCGCGTTCATGCGCGGCAGCAGGGTTCCAGCGCACCCGCTTGCGCCCCAGTTCGTTTGCGGCCCGGAATGCATCGAATGCCCGGATGTAATCGCCGCGCATTTCAAGCAGCTTGGCCTGCACAAACCAGAGTCGCTCCTGCTCGTCGGCGGGTCGCCCCGGGCGCTCCAGCGCACGTGCGAGCAGCTCGAAATCGCCGGGTTCGAAGCAATCGGTATTCAGGTACGAAAGTCCGAACCAACCCTCGGCATTGCCTGGATCACGGCGCAACACCTCGCGGAACTCCTTCACGGCCTCGTCGAGCTGACCGAAGTTCGTCCAGACCCTGGCAAGGGACAACCTGGCCAGCAGATGATCCGGACTGAGTGCCAGCGCCTTTTGCAGCGCAGTCGCCGCCTCCTGCGTGTAGCTCTGCCGGGCAAGCGCCTCGCCCAGGTCATACCACGCATCCGCGAAGGTCGGGGCCAACTTGCAGGCCAGGCGGAATTGTTCGATCGCCTCGTCGCCACGATCCAGTTCGGTCAGCGAAACCCCCAGTCCGATCCGCAGCATCGGATCCTCGGGCCAGGTCCGGGTGGTCCTGAGGAAACATTCGACGGCGCCAGCGTGATTGCCCAGGCGCTGGCTGGCGACCGCCATCATCTTGAGCGCCGTGGGATTGTCAGGCGCAAGCGCCAGCACGCTGGTTAACGCATGCGCCGCATTCGCAAATCGCCGCTGATTGAACTCGGTCGTGGCCTGCCTGAAGAGACGGGCCGCCGTCGGAGATGACAGTCGTGGATCAGCGGCGACACCGGGATCGGGAGTTTGGGTCATGCAGGATCACGCGATGTGGTGGAGTCGGAGACGATGCAGACAGGCGACCTGCCGGCATCACCCTGACTGTAAATCCCTGACCAAGGACATGGATTGGACTGCACAGGCCGTCATGCCTGTGCAGCTTTCGAGTCGCGCTGCCTGCAACGTGCCCACTAGTTGAACCGGTAACGCAGTATCAGCGATGTGGTCCGGGGCGCGGTCAAGGTGTAAGCCATGTAGTTGACGCTTTGCACCGCCTGCGTCTGGCTGATCATCTGGCCCGTATCAAAGGTCTGGTTACGGTCATTGATGCCCTGGTGATCGGTCAGGTTCTGCACCTGCAGATTCAGGCTGAGCTTGTTCTGGTTGCCGATCTTCCAGTCATAGCCCACGCTGAACCCAAGCGTCCACATCCATGGCAAGCGCATCGAACCACGACTGTTGGGCACACCGTCACAGAAGTAGGTATTCGGACCAACGTTGTAGTTCGCAGGAGATGAAGCATCCGGATAACTACCCAGGCAACTGATGGGGGCACCCGAATTCATGCGCAGGATCGAACCAACATGCAGCCCCTTCAGTCCGTTCTGGAAGTAGTACGCACCCGAAGCGACGAAGGTATTGCGGACGTCATCGGACAGGTTGCCATCCCCGGCAACCTGTATCTCCGGGTAGTAGAACGCGTATGTCTGCCCGATGTAGCCTGGATCGCGGTGCGACAGATCGAGCAGGCCATCGGTATTGCCGAAGGACCTCGCAAACGTGTAGCTGAGGTCGAGGTAATAATGCGCCGTCGACGTGGGCTGATGGGTAAGGCCCAGCGTCATGCGGTAATACTTGTGCAGCGGCGGCTTGATGCCGAGCACGGACGCCGGGATGTCCAACTCCTGCAATCCGCCATTGCCGGCAAAATCACGAATCAGCACCTGGTGGTTGCCGGGATTCACTTCATAGCATTGGTGAACCTCGTTGCTCGCAACGTAGTTGGGATATCCATGCGATTGGGCGTATGCCGTAATGGCATCCTCCTCGCAGGTATCCTCGACCAAGCGCTTCAGATCCGTGAAACCAAGTACACCCAGCCCGCTCCAGCCGTCGGAAAAGGTTTTTTGCGCGTACAAATTTGCAGCGTACTGGTATGGCGCATGGATGTTCTTCGCACCAATCTGATCTGGCGTGGCCGGCAGTCCGTTGTTCATCAGGAACGTCGGGCCAATTTGCGTCAACCCGGTGGGTGCGTTGTTGCCGTCACGCCCGGTGTAGGTATAGAAATTCTCGTACTGCAGTTGCGCCATGCCGATACCGGCATTGAAATTTGCCGGCATGGCGATCGAATACCGCCCAAGGTTCGCACCCACCTTGAATGAGCTGTCGCCATCCACATCCCAGGACACGCCCAGACGTGGCGTGAAGATGGGCAGGGTCATGACCGGGTCGCCGAGGCCATCAGTGTAGGTGTTGCTGTCCCACCTGACGCCGCCATACAGCACCACGTTGGTCGACGCCTGCCAAGTATCCTCCACATAGGCGGACTTCCGGTGGCTCCGCACGGCGAACCACTCGTTGTCGAAATACTGCTCGACATAGTTGCCGTTGGTACTCGACACCGTGGATCCATTGGCCAGCACGGCACCCGGCTGGTCGTAATACATGTAGTTGCCGTCGGGCTGGGTTCCCCACTGCCCGGACTGGAAGTCACGGTAATACTCGGCACCGAACTTGATCTTGTTCTCCCCCACCCACCAGTCGAAATCAGCCTTGTAGCCGTGCTCGGTCACCATGCTCGGGGAATAGACGAAGAACTGGCTGGTTGGACCGATGACCGTGGTGACCTGGGTCAGGGGATTGGTCGAGGAAACGTAGGGCGCGCTGATGCCGCTGTTGCTCGAGGATGGCGTCACGCTGCCTTGCTGGGAATTGCCCACCATCAGATGCATGCTGAAGTTGTCGCTGATGTCCCACTGGTAATCGCCGATCAGCAGATGGGACCAGTTCTCCGGATGCGACCATCCTGTTGAAGCGCCGATCGACGAGGGGACATAGGGCGTGTTGAGGGTGTAGTTGGTCGAGAACGAGCTTCCCGAGTCGTGGATGGCCAGCACATCCAGGGTCTGGTTGTTGGTGATGTTCCACGTCAGGTTGAGAAGCTGATTGTCATCGCGATTGCTGCTGGTCGAGGCTGAATATCCACCGTATGTAGTGCTTGTAGCGGGAATGGTCTGGCCAAGTTCCGCAAACACGAACAACTTGTCCTTGATGATCGGGCCCGATGCCCATTCGTACTGGGTGGTCGACGGCGCATAGTGATCCGCCGTGGTGCGGTAGCTGTAGTAATCGCCTATCGAATTGAACGTGTTGTGACCGATTGGCATCAACAGGGCAGACGTAGGGGGCGTGAAATACATCGAATAGCCGGCCCGGAAGGTGTTGTCGCCCTGACGCACGGTGGAGGCAAGGATGCCACCCGTCGTGTTCGACCAGGATGCATCAAAGTTGCCGTCTATCGTGTTCGTGCTGCCGATGGCCTCGGCCGGTATGTTGAAGCTGCCGATGTTGGTACTGTTGTTCGTCGCATCGAATCCGTTGACGTAAAAACGGTTTTCGGCCGATGTCGCGCCGTTCATCTCGATGCTTCCGGTGGTTTGCGAATCGTATGTGGTGTTCGAGTTGAGCAACGCAATGCTTTCCGCGCTTCGTCCCGTGGGCAAATCATTGACCAGGTCCATGCTGTAGTGACTGATGAGCTGCGACGTGCTCACGTCGATCGGACTGATGTCGAATTTCTGCTTCTCAGGCGCTTCGGTTGCGCTGACTTGCACTGCTCCGAGGTTCGTGGCCGACTTTTCTCCGCCGACCGGTGCAGTTGCGGACGAAGCCACCGAGGCGGGCGACATCATGCCCGCACGCACGACCACGGTAGCCCTTCCGACCACGGCCCCGCTTTTGAGCAACTCAACGCTGTACGACCCGGGATTCAGCGCATTGATCATGAATTGACCGTTGGCGCCCGGTGCCACAGTGCGCTGCACACCCGTCGTCGCGGATTGGATATGGATGGTTTCGCCTGCCGCTGCCTGCCCGTATATGCCACCGGTCACGGATTGTGCAGAGGCGACTCCCGAGGCTCCAAGTGCAAGCATCACAGCAAGCGTCAGTGAAACGCGCTCGCCTGTTCCCTGTCGACCCGATGTCTTCATTGCCTTGCGCATGCTCATCACCTCCTTCAAAGAAAAGTCGAAAAGCGCCGATTGCTCCCACTGCCAGAAAAGAAACATGGGCATCAGCACGGGCATCAGGACAACTTCCGCAAGCGGGTGAACCTGCTTGCTATCTCGATCAAGCGCCAGCACCTCACCCGACTACCGCCATAGACGGAGGTAGCGTCTTTGGTGACGTGCTCAACGTGCGCGTTTGCCAAGCGCATGCCCGGGTTCTCGCATCCAGTGGGCTGGCGAGATCAGACACAGCCTGGTTCCGCAGATTCAGGGGCACGCTTTGCTTTGCGAGTGGCATCTCACTCGACGTGGACGACTCTCTCGGACAGACAGCCTTCACAGCTCCCCAGAGGAACATCTGAAATTGCCACGACACCCTCCCCTACCGCGCATCCGACGGCCCAGTGGCCTGATCGGCAACTATCGGATCGATTGGATGTTGCGGTCACTCCACTCAAGTGACCGCAAGCCACGAATGAAAATGTAAGCATAAAATACTACATATACTTACGTTTTGTAACGTAACCATGCAAGACGCTCTTGTCAATGGTTTCGTCATCTTGTGATTTCATGACATGGCTGGTCGCGAAGTACGGGGCTCGTATCGACCCCGTTCGACCCATGGCCGATCTCAAGGTGCCGGGCACATCCTGTTGACATGGATCGGCAGGCCTAGTGCAATCGCGTGATCGCGCGCACCAGCCGCCTGCTGCACCGCCAGCGCCGCAGCCGGCAGCGTTATCAGATGAGTGAAGTTGGGCGACCACACTTTGGTGGGGCCGGCGTTGTGCGGTTTCCCTGCGTCATCCGTCCAGTTGCCGGTAATGCGCAGGTGGCCGCTCCACGAGGCCCACGCACTTATCCAGGCGCCCAGCACCACGTTGCGTTCCACGTCGAAATACGTGCTGTGCTCGTCGAGGTAGATACCGTTGCCTTCGCCGCTGTGGCGCATATCGGTGACGTTGCGAACCACGCACGAGGTGCCCGGCGTCGATTGCGCCTGCGTGTAGATCGCGCCGCCGTCGGCCAGCTGCAGCATCACGCGTTCGATGCGGTTGGCCACGATGTGGATGGACGACTGCACCGGCGCCTCGCCTTCGTAATCCCAGCCCCAGCCCACCGAGATGCCGCTGTACGGCAGGTCGCTGATGGTGTTGTGCGCGATGACGAGGCCGTTGACGAAGCCGGCCATGATCGCCACGTTGTCGCGGTAGGCCAGCGCCACATGGTCGATGTGGTTGTCGGCGATCACGATGTCGGAGGTCTTGCTGGCCGGGTCGACGGGGTGCCCCTCTGTATCGCCCGCGAACACGCCGCCACCGCCGATGTCGGTGAAGCGCGAGTTCGTCACCGCCGCGCCGTGCGTGCCGCCCGCCAGGGCGATGCCTGCCGCCGCAAGATGCTGGAAGCTGTCGCGATCGAACACGATGTCGCGGCCGGCCTCCACGGCCACCGCGCTGGCTATGCGCGTCATGCCCTCGCCATTGTCGGGCAGTGCTGCGCGGCTGTTGCCGTCGACCAGGTAACCCGCCTGCAGCGGCACGTAGCCATCGGCGGATGCCGGCTTGCGCCATTCGGTGCCGGCGAAGGTGATGCCGCTGAACACCAGGTCGTGCACCGGCGCCTTGAGGGTGCCGTTCAATACCAGCAGCTGTTCGAGCACGGGCAGCTCGATGGAAGGCGCATGCGCGGCTTCAGCGGGCAGCGGCCGATAGCGCAGCACGTGGTGCGCCGTATCCACCGTATAGCCACCGGGGGCGGACGGATCGCCGGCAAGGTTTTCGAACCAGTCCACGCCGGCGTAGTACTTGCCCACGGGACTGGCCACCGACCAGCCGTTCTTGACGGAGTCCAGCGTGACGTTGCGCCAGCACGGCTGCGCAAGGTCGACACGATCCCGACCCAGTGCAACCACACTGCAGCGGAAGTCGCGCCAGCGCTCGTGCATCACCGCCAGCGATCCCACCCGCAGGCTGTGCAGGATCGCCGGCGGCACTTTCGACAAGCCCTTCGCATCTACCACGCAATGCGGGCAGGCTTCGGTGCGCGACGGCCAGCGGCGCTGGCCGTCAATGTAGATGCTCGATGGCGCATCATTCGACGGCAGCGCGAAGCTCCACAGCACGCCATTGCGCGTGCCCTGCACGAGTTGGCTGCCGGACAGCACCGGATGCGCGCCCGGCGCGGCCTGCCAGCGCACCGAATGGCCGTATGAGCCGCTGTCCGAGGCATCGAATTGCAAGGGCTGTTGCAGGCGATAGGTGCCGTCCTGCAATTGAACGGTGATGTCATTGCGGCCTTGGGCACGCAACGTGCGTACCCGCGCCTGCGCGGACTGCAGCGTGCAAGGTGATGACGCATCGCAGGTGCCGTTGGCCGTCCCCCCAGGCGCGACGTGCAGGGTTTGCGCATGGGATGCGAGCGGCAACAGCAACAACGCAGCAAACGCAAGTCCGTGACGCAAAGCCCCTCTCCCCTCGGGAGATGGGTTGGGAATGAGGGTTCGGGTACACCGCTGCGCCTCGCTTCGACCGAACCCTCTCCCGGCTGCTGCCACCCTCTCCCGGAGGGAGAGGGATTCACTCGGCGACGTTTGCGCAAACGACATGTACTCATCCAAATGCATGGAGCATTACCTCTTTCGTTGGTAGTCTCACGGCTTGCATAGCCCCAGCCGCTGCGTCACTTCGGTCGCCAGCTGCCACGGGTCGCCCTGCGGCGTGGCCGGCTCCTCCTCATGCGAGACCGCCCACGCATGCTCCATCGCGTACCAGTCGATCTTTTCCGGCGGCTTGCCCGTGGCCAGCGACTGTTCGAGCGAAGCGAAGAAACGCCGCCAGCGCGGCTCGTACAAACCGCTCACCAGGCCGGACAGCTCGCGGTTGGCGTAATCGTGCAGGCCACCCACGTCGGCGCCTTCGCGTTCGCCCCACACGGTGATGATCGCGCGCTGGTCGTAAGCGAACTGCGCCGCTTCGGCCTCGTTGCCCGCCTCCGCGCGTGCCGGCGCGAGCCAGTTGCCGAGCAGGAAGTCTGGATCGCTGGCGAGCAGGCGGTCGAGCAGGGCCATGTCGCTCAGCCATTCGGTATCGAGTGCATGCAGACGTGCGGCATCCTTCGCAGCGTAGGCCGCCTCGATCCGCGGCAGCAGCACGCGGGCACGGTTGGCCAGCGTCTGTCGCGCCACGTCCACCACGTCATGGCGCCAGGCACTGGTGTCGCGCAGCGCCGGTGCCACCTGCAGCAGTTCGCAGATGGCCTGCGCGAAATGTCCGGCGTCATAGCGCATCGCCCTGGGCGACCAGCTCGCCGCCGTGGACACGTCCTGCGAGGGACGCGCCTCGAACAGGCTGTCCTGCGGCTCCGAGTCGCCGTCGGATGGCATTGCGTAGGCGGTTTCGGCGAGGATGCGCCACGCAGCTTCGGCATGCGTGTCGATACCGCCATAGCGGCTGTCGGCGTAGGACTTGAACCATGCGGACTCATCATCGGGCACCGGCTCCCACGCCAGCGCGGTGAACAGGGCGAACGCCGCCGGATCGATGCCGCTAGCCTCGGGCATCCAGGCGATGCCGCGCAGCTTGCTGCCGGGCTTGCTTCGCCACGCAGCGAAGCGCTTGAGCCACACGTCTGCATTCGCGCCCAGCGTGGTATGACCGCCAAAGTTGGGGATGCTGCCGAAAGCATACGGTGTGCCGTGCCAGTCCTTCTCGCGGTCCAGCCCGTCGTAGCGATCCGACAGACCGTCGACGATCAACAGACGTTGACGGTCTACCGCATCAATCACCGCCGGCAATGGGTTGTGCTGCCAGCCCAGCATTACCCAGCGTGCGCCCGGATGCGCGGCCTGCAGCGCGGCCATCACGCCGCGCGCGGCATCCGCCACCGGCACGTTGCCGGCGCGGCCGCCTTCGTGCAGCAGATCCATCTTGTACATCGAGCTGTCGCCGAACAGCGCACGCTGCTGGCGGTAGAAATCCGCCGCAACCTTCGCGTAGAGCGGATCGCGCGGGTCGAGCCAGTCGGGGCGTGTGAAGCCCACCCACCTGCCCTGCGGCACCACGTTTGCGCCTGGATGCTTCGCCGCGAAGCCCGGCGGCACGGTGCCGAAGTAACCGGGGAACACCGGCGTGATGCCCAGTTCGCGCAGGCGCGCCACGATCTTCTGTGCCAGCGCCACGCGCCGCGCGTACTGCTGCGGCGACAGCGGCGCGTCGAAGCCGGACATGTTCTGCAGCAGCCACCACGGCTGGTGCGCGGTGGCGGGAATCCACGCGCGCATCTGCGCATCGTCGTAACCGAAATCCCGGAAGGTGCGGCGATATACCTCTTCGGTGCCGACCGTCATCAGCACTTCGTCGATGCCGTGCAAGGCGAGCAGGTCGATCTTGTGCTCCCACGCTGGCCAGTCGAGATAGGCATTCGAGTAGCCATCGTCGGTGTCGTTGAGCGCGTAGCGGTCCGGCACCGCGACCCAACTTTTTATCGGCGCGTCGGGCGCCGGCAGCGTGGCAGACAAGTGCGACAGGCTGTCGCCCGGCCAGCCGATGTCGACGTGCGCCACTTCATGCAGATAGGTTTCCACGCCGGCAAGCAGCACCGCCGGTGTGGTGCCTGCAATGACGATGTGTCCAGACGTGCCGTAAATCACGAAACGATCCGGCCCTTTCAAGGGATCAAGCGTCTCCAGGGTGATCTGCGCCTGCCAGCGCGGCAGCAGGCGCTGCAGCGCCGCGCGTGCCGGTGCAGTGTCGAAGGCCGGTTTCGTCGGCGTGGCGGCAAAAACGGCGGGTACGCCGGCACAGGCCAGCAGCAGGCAAGCCAACCATCGTTGCAGTGGTCGTTTCATATTGCGTTGCTCGCAATCACGCCGCGGTAGAACTGCGAACTCAGCTTGGGCGTGCGCTTCTGCGTGGCGAAATCGACATACGTGATGCCGAAGCGTTCGGAAAAGCCACGGCTCCACTCGAAGTTGTCCAGCAGGCTCCACAGGAAATAGCCGCGCACCGGCGCGCCGTCCGCGATCCCACGCTGCAGCTCGGCTAGGTATTGCTGCAGGAACATCACGCGATCGGTGTCCAGCACGCGCCCCTGGGAGTCCGGCGCTGCCGTGCTGGAGGTGCCGTTCTCGGTGATGTAGATGTCGCTGATGCCCAGCGCCTCCGCCATCAGCTTCGGCCCCCAGTAAATGGCACCCGGCGCAAACTGGATCCAGCTGCTCTGCATGTTCGGATAGGACGAGGGGAACGGCACGACCTCGTAGCCGCGCTCGTTGTCGGCCGCGATGTAGTAATCGCCGGTGTAGATGTTGAGGCCCTGGAAATCGGTCTTGCTGCCGATGATGCGCATCTCGTCGGCGGTGAACTTCGGCGCGTCCGCGCCTAGCGTCTTGAGATACTGGTCGGTGTAGCGCCCCGTATGCATGGCGGTGAGGTAGCCGGCGTTCTGCTCCACCGCGGCCTTGCGCGCGGCGGCCACGTGCTCGGGCGCGTCGAAGGCCGGCATGGCTGCATTGATGCCTTCGGCCGAACCCACCCTGGTCTTCGCGTTGGTGGCCGCGCGTATCGCCTGCACGGCCAGACCATGGCCCAGCAAGGCGTAGTGCCGCGCCTGCTCCAGGGCCTGCCCTTTCAGCCCCAGTCCCGGCGCCATCGACGTGCTGCCGTAACCGTTGCCGATGAAGGTGCTGATCTCGTTCATGGTCATGAAGTGCCGCACGCGACCATCGAGCTGGCCGGCCATGTAGCCGGCGTAATCGGCGAACGCCTTGGCGGTGTCGCGGTTCTGCCAGCCGCCCTTGCGCTGCAACGCCTCGGGCAGGTCCCAGTGGTACAGCGTGCAATACGGCTCGATGCCGGCCGCGTGCAGCGCATCGACGAGGCGCTTGTAGTAATCCACGCCTTTGGCGTTCGGCTTGCCCGTGCCCTCGGGAAAGATGCGCGGCCAGGCCACCGAAAACCGGTACGCACCCACGCCCAGCCCGCGCATCAGGGCGATGTCCTCGGGGTAACGGTGGTAGCTGTCGTCGGCCACGTCGGCGGTGTCGCCATGCACGATCCTGCCCGGTGTGTGTGCGTACACGTCCCAGATCGACTCGCCGCGCCCATCCGCCTTGACCGCGCCTTCCACCTGATAGGCCGCGGTGGCGGTGCCCCACACGAAACCTTTGGGGAAGACGCGTTTCGCTGCGCTGCCTTGCGCGTCCGAGGCGGCGGCGGTTGCCGCGCTTGCTTTCGCCGCCAGCGGAATGGCGCATGCCGCCGCGAGGCCACCGATGGCTTTGGTGAATTGCCGGCGTGTCAGGATGGGATTCATGTGTGGGCCTCTGTGTTTATTTGGTCTTGCGCGCCAGCGTGAACGCGTCGATCAACTTGCCGTTGCTGTCCGTCACCCTGACCTTCAGCGCGGTGTCGGTGGCCTCCACCCGTGCCACCTGGTTCTGCCCAACGACAAGGATGGGGAAGTCATTGCCCTGCTCGCCGGGCTTGATGTGCTTGAAATAGTGCAGGTGGCCGGCGATGAACAGGTCGACGTGCGCCTGGTTGGCCAGTTGCGTCCACTTCGCGTTGTCGCCGCCGGTCCAGCCCCAGTCCGGCTGGTGGCCGAGCACCACGGTGAACGGCGCGCTGCGTGTGCGTGCTTCGGCCAGCGTCGCGCCAAAGCGGACCAGCCCTTCGCGGCGGTAGTCGCGCAGGTCGTTGAGGCCGGCGTAGACGTTGGTGTCGTCGGGCTTGTCCTCGCCGGTGTCCACCGCGATCAGGTGCAGTGGGCCGTCGTCGCGGACGTAGTCGTAGCGGCCGTTCTGTGCGTGCAGGTACGAACCCAGCTCACGCGCGAACGAGCCGCGGTATTCGTGGTTGCCGTGCACGTAGAGCAGCGGCGTGCTGCCGCCGAGATCCTCCGCGGTGGGCGAGAGGAACACGTCCTTGAACTGCTGCTCGCTCGCCGCCCAGTTCACCGTGTCACCCAGGTGCACCACGAAGTCCTCGGGCGTCTTGCGGATCTCGCCGAGCAGGGTGTGGATGCGCGAGACCTTCTCGTGCGTGTCGGTGATCACCGCGAAGCGTGCCGTGCCACGCATGGCATCCAGCGTGGTGAAGCGCAGGGTCTCGCCCTGCACGGTGTTGCCGCGCTCGGGCCAGTAGGGCTTGACCGCCACCACGCGGCGCGAGGCCACCTGGTACTGGTAGCTGTGGCCCGGTTCGAGGCCGGCTATCACCACGCGATGAAAGGCGCCGACATCAAGCAGACCGTCGCGTGCGGCCACCGCGGTGTGGTCCAGCGCGTGCTCCCCATAGCGCACGCTGCCGTCGCTGTCGCTGTCGGTCATCCACTCCACCACCACCGACGAGCCGGAGACGTCGAGCAGCAATGGCGGCATGGTGATCGCCGGCGTGCTGTTCCACACCTTGTAGGGCGCATCCGCCTCGTCATCGTGTGAGAGCTGGGCCTGCTTCGTGACGGCCAGTGCGGGCAAAATCAGCAGCAGGCCGGCCAGGACGAAGCCGATGCCTGCCCGGCGGAATGGTCTCGGTGAACGTGCATGGGGCATCGATCTTCATCCTCCGTGTTGCGGCGTGGATGGATTCGTGAGCGGCGCAAGCTCCACCGCCTCGATGGCCGCCGGCAGCTTGTCGCCCTTGTGGAAGGGCGCCACCGGGGTCAGCTCGACCTGCATCGCATACGGGAAGGCATGCAGGTCGCGGCTCACACGCAGGCTGGCGGTGCCCTTGCCTGCCGGCAGCGCCAGCGTGCGGGGATGGCCGTCCACCCAGACATCCAATTGCGCCGGCGCATGCGCGTCGCGGTAGCGCAGAGTCAGCGTGTAATCGCCTGCGCCGGCCTGCGCATGCCAGCGCAGCTTGTAGAGGGTGGATGGATCGTCGTAGCCATAGCCGTTGTAGTTGAGGAAATGTTCGGCCTGCGCGGCCGCAAGATCCATGCGCCCATCCGCGCCCGGCGCCACGGCATCGGGCCGCACATGCAGGGCACCAGCCAGCGGAATCGCCACCACCGGCATGTAGCCCGCCTTGGCCAGGCCGTTCACTTTCACGCTCGCATCCGCCGCATCGACCGCAACGCTACCAACGCTCGCCTGCGTATCGCCCAGCACGTGCCCTTGCCCGAAACGGGTATCGACCACGCCGGGCAGATGCAGCACGCCATCCGCCGGCGGCTTCTCCACGAACAGGTACAACATGTGGGCGCCCACCGTGGCGTAGCCGAAATCCAGCTTCTTGAACGGCGACGCGTGAGTTCCGTAGATCGCCTCGCCGCGCGGCCTGAGCCAGGCGCCGATACCGCGCAACACGTCGGCCTCGTAAGGCACCACCGAGCCATCGCCTTCCGGGCCAATGTTGAGGATGTAGTTGCCGCCTCCGCTCACCACGCGCACCAGCCGCGCGATGTTCTCGCGCACTTTGCCCTGCAGGTCATTGCGCACCTGCCAGGAACGGTAGCCCCAGGTCTCGGGGAATATCGACGCCGGTGATTGCCAGGGTTTCTCCATGCCCTCGCCCGGCTCGCTGTTGTCGCCCATCACGCTGAAGTCGCCCTGGTGGTTCCACACGCGACCGGACACCATGGTCTGCGGCTGTAGCGCATGCACGGTTCGGGCGAAACGCGCGCTCTGCGCCGGCGTGGGCTTGCCCATGTCGAACCACACTTCGCTGATCGGACCGTAATGGCTCATCAGTTCGCTGATCTGCGCCACGTTGAAATCGGCCTGCGCGGGCGTGATCGGGTTGTCGTTGTCGGGCAGGTACTGGCCGTGCATCCAGTGCCAGTCGATGGTCGAGTAGTACACGCCGAACGGCATGTGCGCACGCGCGCAGGCATCGGCCAGCTCCTTCACCACGTCGCGCCTGTACGGTGTGGCGTCGACGATGTCGTAGTCGTCCTGCGCGGTGTGGAACATCGCGAAGCCGTCGTGGTGCTTGGCGGTGATCACGATGAACTTCATGCCCGCGGCCTTGGCCAGCGCGACGATGGCGTCCGGATCGAACTTCTCCGGGTCGAAACGCTTGGCCAGCGCCTCGTACCGGTCGATGGGCACCGGTGCGAAGGACTGGATCTGTTCGCTGTAGCCATTCGTGATGCGCTTGCCGTCCCACACGCCGCCCAGTTCCGAGTACAGGCCGAAGTGGATGAACAGGCCGAACTTGCGCGCCTGCCAGGCTTGCACGGTGGCGGCGCTGGGGCGTGGGCCGGGCAGCGGCAGTGGCTGGTCGCTGAGGGTGGTGGCGACCGTGGTCATCGGGAGCAGACAGGTCAGCGCCAGCATCAGCGTCGTTCGCATGATGGTTTTCATCGGTCACTCCTTGAATTTTCTTCCGTCGCAATCGACGGGGCCCTTGCCTCCCGTCCGAGGAGAGGGACGGAGTGAGGGTTGGTTGCTCGCGACAACCTTTCACTTCCGCGACCTGGCTCGCCTGCGGCGGCCTTTCGATCGCCTGCCAGCGCTCGAGCCACCTTTCTTTGCTGGCCCAAAGAAAGGTGACCCAAAGAAATGGCCTTGCTTAATCCGCCGGAATTACAAGCGGGCTGTTTCGAGGATGCTGGAACTACATCCCGCGACACGCCCATTGCCACCGCCATGCCGCGTCGTATCTGGGAGCTGAGGAACCGAATCTCGCGGCATCCCGCCTTTTCGCTTTGCTTCTGCGCTTTGCTTCTGCGCGCAGGAGCACGCTGCTCTTCGGGGCCCCTATGCGACGGTGAGGCGTGGACGATCAGGCCGCGCAGCGGGCATCGCCATGGACGGCGATGCCTTTTCGACCGGGCAGGAAGCCCGGCCGAAAAGCCCGGCCACGCCTCACGCACTCGAAGGGCAGGATGCCCGGAGAGCACCGCATCGGGGTGGCCTCTCTTTTGGTTACTTTTCTCTGGCCACGCAGAGAAAAGTAACTCGGGCCGCGGCAGCGGCTCGAAACCGCTTCGTCGCTTGCGAGAAAGCAGAAACAAAAGCCCCTCTCCCTCGACCCCTCTCCTCGCTCCCCAAAGCTGGCGCCATCCATGGCGCCTCTCCGCATGCCCGCAAGCGGTAGAGGGGAGACAAGACCCGGTCTTGCGCAACCGAGCCACGGCGGTCATCACGCCCAGCGCACCCAGGCAGCGCTGGCTTTGGGCACCGCGATGCGGCACGCACCGCCAGCATCCGCCGACACATGGCCATCCGCCGCAAAACTCACGTCGCGTCGGCTGTCCAGTGCAGGCGCGCGCAGGCGCATCAATTCGCCCTTCGCGCCATGCGGCAAACCACTCAACGCTACCGAGGCATCGCGCTGCGCGTCCTTGTTGATCAGCGCGACCAGCACCGCATCGCCCTGCTTCGCGGCGTAGGCCGTGAGGTTGGCGCCACCGGCATCGAGCTGGCCGGGCAGCATCTGCGCGCCGGCGAAGCGCTGCGCCAGCGTGATGCCATGGAACAGAGGTCGCTGCTGGTAGCCCAGAGCGCGGCTGCCGGCGATGGCCGAGTAGCGCGAGGCCTGCGCATCACGCTGCGCCACGATGTCGCCGCCCGTGGGCGCCTTCGCCACGCGCCCCAGCGAGGTTTCCACCGAGAGCAGCGTACCGCCGTGGAAGTGCATGCCGGCCACGCCGCGCTGCGCCAGTGCCAACATGAAATCCGCTCCCCACAGCGCGGAAGCGAACACGTTGCTGGTGCCGTCGCGGCCGCCGTTGTAGTACGAGTTGCCTTCGGAGATGCGGAACGGCAACGCGTACTGGTCCGCCACGCGCATGATCTGCTCGACCTCACCGAAGAAACCGGGATCGCCGGCAAGCATGTCCGGGATCGAGCCGTTCTCCGCCGCCTCGCGATAGTAGTGCCGGCTGAGGAAGACGTTCTCCCCGGCGTGGCGCTTCGCGTACTCGATCACCCAGTCGGTGTTCGCGCCGGTGTCCGGCCCGGCGATGGGCAGGCCGGCGTCATGCAGCACCTTGGCATAAGGTACCCACGCCGCATCGAACTCGGCGTAGTCGTGCTCGTAGTTGTTCGCCTCGTTGCCGATCTGGATCGCCAGCAGTTGATCGCCCACGAGATGTTGCACGGTCTGCGCCAGGTCCAGCGCCATCTCCGGCGAACCAATGCGCAGGTTCACGCCGAACACCAGTTTCCAGCCGGTGGCGCGCACGAAGCCGGCCAGAGCTTCCAGGCCCTCGGGCTTGAGCACATGCGGCTGCAGCAGCTTGCCGTGTCTGCGCGGGACATAGGTCGGCATCTTGCCCTTGTAGCCGCCCCACACGGTGTCGTCGCTGGTGTTGCCCCCGATGCGCAGCACGCCGTGCGGGTTCATCTCGCGGAACAGGCGCACCAGGCCGTGGTTGTCCGCTGCGAAGAAGGTGGGATCGGAAAGTTCCAGTGTCTCGTAGCTGAGGCTGGCGAGGCTGGTGTCGACGCGCCGCCCCGAGCCAGTCATGTCCAACGCGAAGTTCGCCTGTACCGCGAATGCGTCAGCCCCCCAGACCAGGCCGTCGCAGGCGGCGGCCAGCGGCAGCAGCGCGGTGGCCTTGAGCAGGTTGCGGCGTGACTTGTTCACCATGATCTGCACACTCCTCAGTTTTTTGCGATCGCGCTTGATCGCGTGGATCAAACAACGACCATCCGTGGCGCACTTCTCGAATCGTTGAGATCATCCTTGATCGCGAAGCTCGAATGGACGAGCCATCCTTGGCCGTACTACTCAATACCTTTGCAATCATCCTTGATCGCCAAGATCAAACAGGCGGTCATCCTTGGCGGCACTTTCAATGGAAGCGGCCGCGCTCATGGCGCGATGCTCGCCGCCTTCATGTCGGTGGTTCCACACAACGCGAGATCGCGCGACGAATGGCCTACCTCGACCGTATAGCGGCCGGCATCGATGCGCCAGCGATTCGCGGCAACGTCGAACACCGCAAAAAGCCGCGGATCGATCGTCGCCGACACGACCGCCTGCTCACCCGGCTTCAGATCAACCTTGTCGAAGCCGGCCAGCCGCCTCGGCGCTTCACCATCGGCAGTCGGCATGTCGACGTAGACCTGGGGCGTATCCATGCCGGCGCGCGAGCCCATGTTGCGCACCACGAAACTCACCGTCACGCGCGGCCCCGTGCTCACCTTGAGATCCGAATAGACAAAGCGCGTGTACGAGAGGCCATAGCCGAAGGGAAACAGCGGCTCGAGTTTCTGTCGGTCGAACCACTTGTAACCAACCGCCGCTCCTTCGACGTCGTAGTCGGCGGAAGCGCCGCCGGCAATGACCGGCCTCGGCAATTGCCGCTCGTCGCGCGGAAAAGTGATGGGCAAGCGACCGCTGGGGTTCACGCGACCGCTCAAGACGTCTGCAATGGCCTCGCCGCCACGCGCACCCGGGTACCACGCTTCCAACACCGCCGCCACGTTCGGCAACCACGGCATGCGCACCGCGGTGCCGCTTTCCAGCACAACGACGGTATGCGGATTCGCCGCTGCCACCGCGGTGACCAGTGCATCCTGATGCCCAGGCAAAGACAAGTTTGGCAAGTCGATGCCCTCGGCCTCCCATTGCGTCGCGAACACGATGGCCACATCGGCGGACTTCGCTAATGCTGTGGCGCGCGCGGGATCGTCGCCGTCGACGTAGTCGATGCGCGCCTTACGAAAACGCTGCTGCAGGGCCCGCAGCGGCGATGAAGGGTCGTACACGATCCATGGCGAGGCGCTGTCGTGCAGATCGGGATGCACCGGCTTGATCGCCGGGCCATGCACCGGCCACACCTGCGCGGAACCGCCGCCGGAAAGCACGCCCACATCGGCGTGGCCACCGATCACGGCGATGCGTTGCACATGGGCGTCCAGCGGCAATTGCGCGGCATCGTTCTTCAGCAATACCAGTGCTTGTTCCTCGGCGTCCTGCGACACCTTGGCATCGGCCTCGAAATCCACCGGCTTCGGCGGCGGCGCATCGAACAACCCATTCGCCAGCATCGAGCGCAGGATGCGCCGCGCCATGTCCTGCAGGCGGCTCACGGGAATCGTGTGGTCGGCGATGGCGCGCATCAGCGGCGCGCCGAAATTGCCCTTGCCATTGTCATCCCCGGTGAAATCCTCGCCCGAGACCTGATCCACCCCGGCCAGCGCGTCCGTCACGCCGTGGTCGCCGCCCCAGTCTGTCATCACCCAGCCCGGGTAGTGCCAGTCGCGCTTGAGCACGTCGTTGAGCAGGTGCGCGTTCGAACAGTCGTAGATGCCGTTGACCTTGTTGTAGCCGCACATCACCGCGCCAGGGTGGCCCTGCTCGATCGCCAGCTCGAATGCCAGCAGGTCGGACTCGCGCATCGCGCGCTCCCCGATGTCGGAACTGATCGCGAGGCGGTTCGTCTCCTGCGCATTGAGCGCGAAATGCTTGATGGTGGAGACGACGTGCCGGGACTGGATGCCACGGATCTCCGCGCCGTCCATGGTGCCGGCCAGCAGCGGATCCTCGCCGAAGTATTCGAAGGTGCGCCCGTTGCGCGGTTCGCGCGAAAGATTGATCCCGCCGGCCAGCAGCACGTTGATGCCTTGTGCACGGGCCTCGTCCGCAATCATCCTGCCGCCGGTCTCGGCCAAACGGGGATTCCATGTGGCGGCAAGTGCCAAGGTCGACGGCAGTGGCGTGGCATCGCCCGCGTTGCCACGCACGCCGGTGGGCCAGCCGCGCGCGTCGAAACCCACCGGATAATTGTTCGGGCCAATGCCGGCATCGTTCTGCTGCTGCGCGGGGATACCGTAGGCTGGCAGCGCCGGCACGTAACCAGCCGCGCCGATGCTGCCGGGCGGCTGCTTCGCCGTGCCGCCCATGAAGTAGCTCTGCACCAGGCCATGCAGCGCTTCCGGCGGCATCTTCTGCACGATGCGCTCTGCGCGCGCATCCGCGTCCGTGGGCTGCGCCGCCTGCGCCAGCGACGGCATGGGCAGCCACGCCAGCACAAGCGCGCCAACGCCGCACCGGAGCAGCGACCGTCGCAAGTGATGCACCGTCATGCAGGCGCTCCCATGCCGGCTCGGCACCTGCGCCATGAAAGGTGCCAGCGTGGCCGTGCTCGCGTGAAGGGGGAATACAGGCTCGACATGCCGCGCACACTCCGCATCAGGGAAGCCTATTCCGGCGTCTTATCGCGCAAATGGGCGAGGATATTTCCGGCAGCCTCCATGGGGTCCGGAAAGGGTTGCGGCTGATCCACGGCAGCCGAACGCACCCACTGCTTTTCCCACGCCCGGATGTCGTTGTGTGCTCCGGCAAGGTTTTCGAAGTACATGCGCCAGCGCGGTATGTAATAGCCGCCGATCAGACCCGACCACATCCTGCTCGAATAGTCGTCGATTTCCCCATTGCGGCCCCAGAGCGTGATGAGCATCTTTGCATCCCGCTCGTCATGGTCCTTTTCCGACGGGGTCGCCCCATAGGCCCTTGCAGAATCGACCCAGTTCTTCAACTGCAGATTCGGATGGGAGGCGAGCAGCCTGTCGAGATCCCCGAGTATCGCGAACGCCCTGTCCGCGGAGGCTCTTCCACGGGAAAAATCATGCGCCTCGTAAAGTTTCGTCGCCTGCTTGATCAGCTGGTCGGCGCGGATTCCTGCCGCCATGGCAACGACTTCGATGGCATCGTCCCGATAGAGGGGATTTGCCTTCAATCGGCCTGACGCGGCCAGAAAATGCTCCGCCGCCTCGATCACCTTCTCATCCGGGCTGATGCTGGACCGACTGCTGCCAGGCTCGAGCTGCCAGATGAAACGCGGGTGGTCGACGAACGATCCGTAGCTGCTTTCGATCAGCAGGTGCCATGCCTTCGCGATGTCGTCGTCCTGGGCTCCGTAACGCGCGAACGAGTAATTGGCGATCCAGGCATCGAGGTCGACCGGACCCGACTGCCAGAACGTGTCCGAAATCAGCTCATAGATCACTTCATTGTTTTCGATGCCCTCGGGCGCCATGCCCAACCCGACGAGATTGCCGCGATTCTTCGATGCAAGCGCATCGCTGCCCGCATGAGCGTAGAAGTCGAGAACACCTGTGAACGCGGTCTTGCCTCCCATGTTCGGGATATAGCCGCCGATCCATTGCTTTCCCCAGAACCCGTCGTAGACATCGCGATCCATGCCGTTGCGCCAGAAATTGGCGTTGTAGTCCATGGCCTCGTCGAGGATGAGCATTTTGTCGTCGGGGACATCGCTCAGGAGCGAGCGCAGCGAATCCTTCGTCCACACATCGCGCATGTAGCCGAACATCCAGCCTTGCATCACCCAGACCGCGTCGGGATCGCCATCGCGGATCGAACGGTAGATCGCTGCGCCGTAGCGCTTGAGCAGTGCATCCTTCGCAGCTTCCGTGCTGGCCGGTATATGCATTTCATTGAAGCTGTCCGAAAGAAAGAAGCGGACCTTGCCGAATTCGGCTTCCCATTCCTTGATGGTCAACGATCCTATCTTGGAAAAGAGCGGGGAATCGGGCGGGAGAATGTGGTTCCGGTACTGCTTTGAAAACCCCGCCCATGCCATCGAGGACAGCTTTATCCCGGGATGCAGGCGGTCCAGCTGCGTCGGAACAAAGCCAGCGAACCCTTGCACGACCGGATACATCCCCAGCGCCCGTTCGCGGTCCAATATCTTGTGTTCCAGAGCAATCTGGCTCTTGTTCCAATCGGGAGCCAGCGGACCGTCGAGTCCGGCGATGTTCCCCATCCGCTCCCAGGGAAGGTACGCCGGCCCCGTGTAATAGGCGTCGATTTCCTTCTGCGTCAATCCCAGCTTCTTCCAGACCCGCTCGCCGATGGCCTCGGTAGCGACGAGCGACAGCGGCATGTTGATTCCATGCAAGGCCATCCAGTCGATTTCCCGCTGCCAGCGATCCCAGGTCCAGTAGGGCATCGTGTAACCGTAGGTCACGACGTTGAGGTAGTAGCGATAGCGATACGGCGAGCTCTCACGCTCGAGTGCCGCGTCCGGCCAGCCATGCGCGAGGTCGAGTCGATTCCCTGACCAGCTCGCGATGCCGAGATGATTCCGCTTGATGTACTGGTAGAACCCGCTGCATAACGCCACGGCGGATGACCCGTGCACCGTGAGGCGGCCTTTGGTCGCCTCATATTCGAAGACGTCGTTCTGATCCGCGCTCTTGATCAGGTCAAGCTGCACATTCCGCAATGCCTCCTGCCCGAACTCCCGCGCGATGACACCTTGCGCCTCGAGCACTGCTGCATCCTGTGCCGGAGCGAGTTTGGCTGCCGCACGAGGAACGTGATCGTCATTCCCTGCGGCTTCCCATGCGCGCGTAGGCGGCACGAAACCAAAGAACAGTGCGCAGGCCAAGGCCAACGCCGGCGCCAAAGCGACGCCGGCAAAGCGATGCAGCTTTGCAGATCGCGGATGTGTCGGCTGCTCATCACCTCCTCGCCCAGTCAGCAAATACCTTCGCTTTGGCTCGAGCATGGCTGGTGCCCTTCAATCCACGGATGCCGGCGTCAGTTCCAGCGTCAGCACCTCGAAGGGCGCCAGCGTGATCGTGCTTGCATGGTCGGCGTCCAGCGTCTTCGGCACGTCAGTGCCGCCGTTCTTCCACACGTCGTGCACGCTGAAGCGGCACGCCACGCCCGGCGGCAGCTGCAACTGGCGCTGCAGGTCGACCACCGCGATCTGCGGCTTGTCGTCGGGATTGCGGAAGGTGACGATGGCCTTCTTCGGCGACCACGCGGCCCAGCCGTAGACGTCCAGGCGCCCCGGGTCGCCGCCGATCCAGTGGTTATCGCGCAGCACGTCGGCGTTGGCGCGCGACCACTTCGCGCCGTCGGCCAGCGTGTCCCAGTCCTGCGGCGTGAGCAGCGAGGGCGTGATGTACATCTCCTGCAGCTCGGTGCCGGTGGCGAAGTAGGAACGCACCTCGTTGGCGAAGTCGTGGCCCGGGTCGGTGTTGAGGCGCGGGTTCTTCTGCGCGTAGATGATGCCGTGGAGCATCAGCGAGTCGATCGGGAACAGCGGGCCCTTCAGCACAATGTTCTGGTAGGTCTGCTGGTCGCGGTAGGTGATCCACTGCTCGCGCATCGTGCCCACGCCGGTGTACCAATCGTCCTCGCCGTCGCGCCAGATGGTGTCGGCGTAGCGCAGCCAGAACGGCGAGGCCCAGGTGCCGGTGGTGAGGTTGATGAAGGTATTCGGCTTGTCCTTGCGGATGTCGCTGATCAGCTGGATCGCCGCGGCGAAATCGCTGTCGAAGCGACTGCCGGGGAACACGCTGCTGACGTTGCCGGTGCCGTCGAACTTGAACTGGTTGATGCCCTGCTTGTCGATCATGTCCATCACGACCTGATGGAAGCGCGGGTAGTAGGTCGGCCCGGACAGCGCGAGGCCGTCGTCGATGATCTCGTAGCCGGCTGCCTTGCCGTTCTTGATGCGTTCGTCGTGCGGCTTGCCGTAGCCGCCCCACGGCGACAGCCAGATGCCCGGCGCGGCGCCGTACTTCGCGGCGGCGTCGCGCAGCGGCACGAATCCGTGCGGGAAATCCTTGCTGAAGTTCCAGGCGCCGCTGCGGTCGTCCCAGCCGTCGTCGAACAGGAAGGAGTCGAGCTTCACGCCGCGCTTCACGGCGAGTTCCTGGCCGAAGGTATTGATGCGATCCAGCGCCTCCGCCTCGGTGTACGGCGTGAAGTAGCCAATGTCGTACCAGGAGTTGTAGTGCAGGAAGGTGCGGTACGGATGCGCGCGCTCGCGCTCCACGTAGCTGTTGAAATCGCGGCGCAGCTGGCCATCGCGCACCACGCCGACCACCGCGGAGTAATCCACCGTCTTGCCCTTCTCCAGCGGCAGCGTGCGCGACAGCGTGAGCTTCGCCAGGTTGTGGTACGCCGTGCTGTCGGACAGCGGGTTTTCGAAGCCGAGGTAAACGTCACCGTCGACTACCGGCGAGCCGTTCACCGTGCCCACCACTTCAGGCGCTTCCACCTTCGACTGCAGCAGCGACACCTTGGCGATCTTCTCGTCCTGCTTCAGCGCGGTGATGCTCACCTCCTCGCGCAGGTAGGGCGAGCCGTCACGCTGTACGAGTTTCCAGTCCACGCGGAAACGGCCGCCCGCATCGCCGAAGCTGGCCTCCACCGCCTTGCCGGGAATGCGCGAGGAATAGCGCGAAGCCTGCACGTCCACCGGCAGCGCCACCACACGCGGCGCCGACAGCAGATCCATGTCGGAAGCCTTGATCGTGCTTCCGTCGGCCATTGCCAGCGCGAACGGCGCGGGTACCGCGAACGTGCGGTTGTGCACGCGGTCGGTCACCGTCAAGTCGACGAGATGCTTGCCATCCAGCTTCCAGTTCGCCTCGATCGCGGCATTGCCGAAGCTCTCCGCGCCCTGCCGGTCGGCAAACGCTGCAGCACCGGGTTCGAGCACCCGCTTGCCGGTGGCGACGCTGTCCTCGGCGTGTGCCGCGCCGAAACCTGTCAGCACGGCCAGCAGGCAGGAAGCCAGCACGCTCATGCGCGACGAACGAAGGGAATGCGGATGCGATGCTGCCATGGTTGCCTCTCGTGTTGGTCCATTGCCATCGACCGGGCCTTTGCGTGGAGAAACCGGTCGATGCGGCTCGAAGTAAAGCGCCGCCCGGTGTTGCCGGGCGGCGCGGGTTGTTGCAAGCGGGCTCAGTAGTCGTAGGTGACGCCGAACCGCACGTACCGTGGCTGCTGCAGCACGAGTGGCGTGCCGTAGAGCGCGCTGTACGTGGTAGAGCTGCTCGTATTCAGCTCTGGCGACAAGTTGAGCGGCGCCTGACCGTTGAACACGTTGAACACGTCCACGCTGAAGGAGAGCTTGTGGTCGGCGAACGCCGGGCGATAGTGGACACCCAGGTCAAGCTGCTTCACCCAGGGCAAACGTCCCTGCGCTCCCGGAGGCGACGGCTGGCCGTTGCACCAGTGGTAGAGCGAACCGTAGCCAACCGGATCGCTGCCATTGGGGCCGTAGTAACCGAGGCAGTACTTCGGTCCACCCGAGGTCAGGTTGAGGTTGGCCGACACCAGCCACTCCGGCGTGACCGCGTAGTAACCGTAGGCCTTGATCACGTTGGTGTGGTCGTTGCCCTGCGGGCCGTTGGCATACACCATGAGCGGCGGAAAATCCCAGTCCACGTTCTGCGTGCCGCCGATGGCCTTGATGTCGGACTGCCCCTCGCCTTCGCTGTTGCCATAGCTGCGCGAGAAGGTGTAATCGATCTTGGCGTACCACTTGCCGTCGAACGGATGCTCCAGGAAGGTGTCCAGGCCGTAGTAGCGGCGCACGGCATGCGGGAAGCCCATGTCGGCATTGGACATCGTCACGCTGTGGAAAGCTCCGGTCGGATCCTGCACTGCGAAGGTGTTGGCCTCACCCGGATTGATGTAGTAGCAGGTGGCGTTGTTGACGTCGGTGATGCCTTCCGTCGCCGCCTTGGCGACCACAGCCGCCGCATCGCAGTAATCGTCGATGATGTGGCGCAGGATGCGGCGGGTGAGCTTGGCGCCATAGACCCAGCTCGGACCGGCGGTCTTCTGGAAGCCCAGCATGAACTCGTCCTGGTCCATGGCCTTGAGGCTGGTCACCGTCATGGTGCGCGGGTCGGGTGTCTGGCCATAGGCGCCGTCCGCCGAGACGGGTACCGAGACCTGGGTCAGACCGGTCGGCGTGCCGCTGGACGAAATGCCGCTGTACGTGAAGTACTGCTGCGTGGAGACGTAACCATTGGCAGGATCGCCCGGGGCGATCGGCGAGCCGAGGTAGTAGCGGCCAGCGTTACCGAACACCTTGAAGGAGCTGTCGCCGAACACGTCCCAGCTGAAGCCCAGGCGCGGCGCCCATTGCGGCTTGGTCTGCCGCATATAGGCCAGCGCGCTGGCATTGGTGTTGGTGAAACCGTCGTCGCGCAGGCCGATGGAGAACAGCAGCCTATCGTTGAACTGCCACTGGTCCTCGATGTATTCGGCACGCTCGGTGGAGAACAGGTTGCCGCCCTGGTTGAAGATGTTCTTGGAGACGTAATAACCGCTCGAGCCGTTGGGATAATTGCTCAGCGCGCCCACCCCGAGTGCGGGAACCAGCGGTTGATTCGGCGTGTTGGTGTAACCGTAGCCCCAGTAGTAGCCCGGGCCGGAGGTCAGCTCGTCCTGATCCCTGGCCGCCGTGCGCAGATTGTCGATACCCGCCGTGATCGTGTGATCACCTAGGGCATAGGTCAGCGCGACACGCAGGTTGGTCGTCACGAAGTTCTGACCAGGGTTGGTGATATCGCTGACGTTCTGGTTGTTGGTGATCGGGTTGCCACCGTTCAGCGCCGGATTCTCGTACGTGTAGCCGGCGATATACGTCTCGCTCGGATCGTAGGCGGGATTCTCGCTGTAGCTTCGCGTCTTCATGCTGCCGTACATGGCAGTGAGGGTCAGCTTGTCCGTGATGTAGCCGGTGTACTTCGCCAGCCACAAGTCGCCACCGTGCTTGGTGTCATTGGCGTAGGACTTGAAGCTCGTATCGGTGAGATTGTTGTAGTCGTAGTTGTAGACGGTGCCGGAGTCTTCGCTCTTTTCCGAGGCGCCCGTCAGCTCCAGCAGGTTGCTGTCGGTAATGTTCCAGTTGACCTTGGCATACCACTTGGGCAGCTTGTCCTTGTAATGCGAGTCGGTACCGGCCTCGACGCTATTGACCGTATTGCCCTGCGTGTTGGTCATCTCGGCCGAGGCGAAGAAGAACAGCTTGTCCTTGATGATCGGGCCACCGACGTAGAGGTCGTACACCGAGGACCAGTAGTCGTTCTTGCTGTTGGGCTGGTACAGGCGACCGGCCACCGGCGAAGGCGGCAGGCCGTTCGCGTAATCGACGTTGTTCTGGCTCCCGACCATCGACGACGGTTCGTAGAGGAACTGTCCACCGAAATGCCAGTCGTTGGTGCCGCTCTTGCCGATCATGTTGAGCACGCCACCGTCGCTGCGGCCGTACTGCGCGCTGTAGCCGCCGGTATAGACCTCCTCCTGATCGATGGAGCCGTACGGCAGGGTAATGCCGCCTTCGGCAATATTCGGATCGGTGGTGTTGAAGCCGTTGAGGTAGTACGCGTTCTCCGTGGACGATGAACCGCCGAAGCTGATCAGCGGCTCGCCCGTGGTGCTCGCCGCCCCGCCCGCACCGAGGTTGGCTGCCGGTGCCAGCAGCGCGACCGCCTCCGCGGTATGACCCAGCGGCAGCTTGGCCAGCTGGTCGGCGGTGAGAACCGTGCGCGAGTCCACCGAGCTGACATCGATCGGCGGCAGGGCATTGGCCGAAACGCTCACCCCCGACAGCTGCTTTGCGTTGGTCGCACTGGCTGCGGCAGTTTCCTCACTGAAGGAGACTTCCGAGCCCACGCCCACCTTCAGCAATACGTTGGCGCGCTGCTGGATGGTTTTGCCATCAAGCATCAGGCTCACCGTGTACGTGCCGATGGGCAACTGGTTGGCGTTGTACCGGCCCTGGCTGTCGACGCCGACGGTACGGGTCAAGCCGGAGCCATTGCTGACCATCACGCTCTCGCCAGCCTGCATCGGCACATGGCCGAAAATGCTGCTGGTGGTCGACTGGCCGTGCGCGGCCATGGATGCCAGAAGCAGACCCAGTGCCGATGCCAAACTGGTCTGTCGTAGCAAAACGCTTCTGCCGGATTTCATGATTGCCCCTCTCATAGGATCGCCTTACATGTGGATAGTCGCGAGCCGCTGCACTCCCCGCGCTCGCTAACTGTTCAAACGCCGATGGCTCATCCTCATCGGCAAGCTGGCTGGCTCCGTCTATGCTCAGCGTGTCCATTCCCTCACTTGGATCCGGCCGAGCAATGCCTCGACCTGATCCGGACGTACGTAACCCGTTTCCACATCCATAGCGTTGGCGGCACCGCAGGCCACCGCGAGGCGCAGCGCCTCGCGCAAGGGCTCGCCGCGCGCAAGCGCCACCGCCATGCCGGCCAGGAAGCAATCGCCCGAACCGACGGTGTTGCGCACCTGCTCCAGCTCCACCGCGGCATGCCACGCACCGCTGTCGTCCATGCCCACGGCGCCCAGCGCGCCAAGGCTCAATACCGGCATCGCCACGCCACGCGCATGGAGTTCGCGCAGCGCGACAACCGCAGCGTCGACGCTGTCGATGGCGCGGCCGAACAAGGCCTCGGCTTCGTCGCGGTTCGGCTTCAACAGGAAGGGCCGCGCCGCCACCGCCTGCTTCAATACTTCGCCGCTGGCGTCGATCAGGCAGCGCTTGCCGGCGGCGCGTACCTGCTGCGCCAGTTCGGCATAGGTGCCAGCGGCCAGGCCACGCGGCAGGCTGCCGGAGATCACCACCAGATCGCTTTCTTCCAGCGCACGGCGGAAGGCGCGCTGCAAGGCCGCGTTGTCGCGCTCGCCCAGCTCCGGTCCCTGCCCCAGCACTTCGGTGATCTGCCCGCGCGCGTCCTGCAATGCGATGCAATGGCGCAACGGCGCGTCGATCTCCACGCCGTGGAACAGCACCCCACGTTCGCTCATGCGGCGTGCGGTGAGATTGCGGTGCGCGGCGTCGATCAAGCCGATCAGCTGCACGGGCTCGCGCAATGCGGCGACGGTCTGCGCCACGTGCAAGCCCTTGCCGCCCGGCAGCACCTGCTCGTGCACCGTGCGATTGACTTCGCCCACGCGCAGTTCGCTCACCTGCATCAGATGGTCGATGGCGGTGTTGATGCCGAGTACGGCAATCACGGCGCGGACTCCAGCAGAACTTCCACCTCGCCCGCATCGGCCTGTCGCGCCGTGCCGCCCACGCCACGCGTGGAAAGCGCGCCACAGGCGTTGCCCCAGCGCATGGCGTCAACCAGCGGATGACCGCCCAGCCACGCGTGCAGGAAGCCGGCATCGAAGGAATCGCCGGCACCGGTGCTGTCCACCGCACTCACTTTGAATGCCGGCGATTCGAGCAGGTCGCCCGCGTGACCCAGCGTGGCGCAACCGTATCGACCGAGCTTCACCACGATGCGGGTGCGACCATTGTCCAGCGCACGCAAGCCATCAAGCGGCGAAACGCAGCCGCTGATACCTGCAAGCTCCTTGTCATTGGGCAGGAACAGATCGACCTCGGCGAGCAGGCCTAGCCATTCGTTGCCCCAGCGCTGTTCGGGATCGAAGCCCGGGTCGAGCGAAGTGCTCAATCCCTGCGCACGTGCGCGCGCGAACAAGGTCTTCAGATCCGGCCGCAGCGCACCCTGCAGGTAATACGACGATACGTGCAGGTGATCGGCGCCTGCCAGCAGTGCATCTTCGATGTCATCGGCGCGCAACGCGCCAATGGCGCCGGCGAAGGTAACCAGCGCGCGATCGCTGTGCGTGGAAAACGATGCGGTGATGCCGGTGCGCAGCGCGGGATCGCGTCGCACCGCAGTCACGTCGATGCCGGCGTTCTGCAGCGCCGACACGCAGAAATCGCCCCAGCCGTCCGCCCCCGTCTTGCCGGCGAAGGCCACCTTGCCGCCCAACCGCGCCAGCCCCATCGCGCAGATCATCGAGGAGCTGCCCGGCACGACCTGCGCGTCCTCGGCCAGTACTTCGTGCCCAGGCGCAGGAAACGACTGGCAGTCCCGGAACACCAGGTCGACATTGAGTTCGCCGGCGATGAGGATGCGCTTCACGCATTGCCTCCCGCGTGCAACGCGAAGGCTTCGACCACGCGGGTGAGCACGCCTTGCGAGGGCGTGTCCGGCTTGCCGCCCAGCGCCAGGCAACGGAAGAACGCCAGCACCTGCCCCACGGCCACGTCGGCGAGCAGCGGCAGCGCGTCGTCGCTGGCCTGCAGGCCCTGCAGATCCACCACCACGTCCTGCGCACCGATCACGTCGTCGGCAATGCCCTCGCCAACCAGCACGCGCACCGTGCCCAGCTGCTTGCGGGTGAGTTCGCGCAGCAAGTCGTATTCATAGGCCCGCACCGCCGGATCGGGCGAGAGATAAGCCACCACGAGGGTGTTCCCGTCGAGGCTGGACATCGGACCGTGGCGCAGGCCGAGGAAAGTTTCGGCCATCGTGATGACCTTGCCGCCGGTCATTTCCAGCATCTTCAGTGCGGCCTCGCGCGCGGCACCCAGCGCGCCGCCGCTGCCGAGGTACACGGCCTGCTCGAAGTTGCGATGGGCGACGGCCGCCAGCGCAGCGGACTGGTGATCGAACACGTGCTGCACGCAATCGGCGAGGCGTTTCACGCCGTCCTGCCATTCGGCGGTATCGGCGCGACCGCCCAGGGCGCTGCCGGACAACACTAGGTTGGTGAAGCTGCTGGTCATCACCAGGCTGCGGTCATTGGTACGCTCGTCCAGCACCAGCGTCGTGTAATGCGGCGAGCTCTCATACTGCGTGGCGAGCTTGCCGTTGGCGTTGCAGGTGACGGCGAGATGGCTCCAGTCCGGCGCGTGCGCCAGCAACTGGTCCACCACGGCGGAGCTTTCCGGGCTGTCCCCCGAGCGTGCGATCGAGATCAGCAGGCCACCGCCCGGCGGCAGCGCCCTGCGATGCGTGAGCAGGGTGCCTGCGGGAATCGCCAGCACCGGCACGCCCAGCGTCTGCTGCAGGTCCGGCGCGATGCATTCGCCGGCATAGATCGAACTGCCCGAACCGGTCAGCACGACGTGCGCAGGGCGCGGCGTCAGCGCGGCCTGCAATTGCGCGCGTATCGAGGGCTCGCGCAACAGCAACGCCGTGGCTTGCCAGGTCGCCGGTTGCTGCAGGATTTCGCGCAGGGTATCGGCATAGCCGCGCTCGCGCTGCATCGCCGGAGCAGCAGCCTTCAATGCGGCAAAGCTGTCGATTTCTTTCGTTTTGGTTTCGAGTATTGACATTTGACTCATTTCGTCCGAATGTGAAGCCATCCGTCCACCAGCCCAGCGTATTCGAAATGAATCAGAACTTACAAGTCCCTTCGCAAGCTTCCGAAAAGTTTTCGAAACTGCCGCTCTCGCATGGCAAGCGCACGCGCCTGTGGCGCCTTCTGTATGGCTCCGGCCCGAAGAACGGCAGCCTGCTGGTGCTGCCGCTGGACCAGGGCCTCGAGCACGGCCCCACCGATTTCTTTCCCCACCCGCCCGCCGTGGATCCCAGCTACCAATTCGAGATGGCCGCGGCGGGCGGCTTTTCTGCCATCGCGCTGGGCATCGGCCTGGCCGAGAAGTACATGACCGAGTACTGCGGCCGCGTGCCGCTGATCCTCAAGCTCAACGGCAAGACCAACATCCCCAGCGACGCCGAGGCCACCTCGCCGCTGTTCGCCTCGGTGGAGGACGCCGTGCGCCTGGGCGCCGAGGCGGTGGGCTACACCATGTACGTGGGCTCGCCGCGCCAGGGTGACGAGTTCCGCCAGTTCGAGAAGGTACGCCAGGATTGCGAACGCTACGGCATGCCGCTGGTGGTGTGGTCGTACCCGCGCGGCAGCGCGGTCAATGCCAAGGGCGGCACCAATACGCTGTACGCGCAGGACTACGCTGCGCGCGTGGCGCTGGAAATGGGCGCCGACCTCGTGAAGCTGCACGAGCCGAACGACAGCGTGGCCAACGTGCCGGCGCCCTACGACAAGCTGCAGGAAGACTCCGCCGCCCGTTGCGCCCGCGTGGTGCGTTCGGCCGGCCGCACCATGGTGCTGTTCTCCGGCGGCGAGAAGAACGACGACGATGCGGCGGTGCTGCGCAAGGTGGAGCACTACATGCAGAGCGGCGCCACCGGCGTGATGTTCGGCCGCAACATGTGGCTGCGCCCGTTCGATCAGGCGGTTGCCCTGGTTCGCCAGGTGCACGGCATCATGGCAAAGTACCCGCGCTGACGCCTGTCCCCCTCTCCCCCGGGGGGAGAGGGCTGGGGTGAGGGGCCAATCTTGCGGCACGCTTCCAACGAAGCAGTTCGCACTAGCATCCTCGTCGCAAGCACCCGCCCCTCACCTCAATCCTCTCCCCGAGGGGAGAGGGAGAAAAACGATGACCCACCAGAAAGCCTGCCTCTGCTGCGCCCCGCCCACCGGCGCCGGCACCGTGCGCATCGAGAACAGCAGCAAGAACCCGCTGCAGACCGCGCGAGACGACAGCAAGGGCGAGTTGCGCCTGAAGGATTTCAAGCCGCGCAGCATGCTGCGCGTGCCACAGACGCGCATCGAGCGCCCGCGCTTCCCGGTGATCGACGTGCACGCGCACCTGACCTGGTCGAAGAACGTACGCAGCGGCGTCTCGGTAGGCGATGAAATCACCGTGTTCACCACGCCGGAAGAGCTGCTGCCGGTGATGGATCGCAAGGGCGTGCGCACGCTGGTGAACCTCACCGGCGGCGTCGGCAAGGGCCTGGAGGAAAGCATCCGCTTGTTCGACCAGGCTGCCCCTGGGCGCTTCCTCACCCTCACTGAACCCTCGTTCGCGCTGTTCCCCGAGGCGGACTATCCGCAACGCCAGGCCGACGCCATCGCGCACGCGCACCGCATCGGCGCCCGCGGCCTGAAGCTGCTGAAGACGCTGGGCCTGTACCTGCGCGAACGCATCGACGAAGGCCCGCTGGTGGGCGTGGACGACCGCCGCTTCGACTCGATGTGGGAAACCTGCGCCGCGTATGACATGCCGGTGTTCCTGCACGTATCCGACCCCGAGGCCTTCTTCCTCCCCACGGACGGCGAGAACGAGCGCTACGAGGAACTGGCCAACCACCCGGACTGGTCGTTCTACGGCCCCGAGTTCCCCAGCCACCAGGAACTGATCGCCGCGCGCGACCGCATGATCGCGCGCCACCCGAAAACCACTTTCGTGCTGCTGCACGTGGGCAACAACGCCGAAAACCTCGCCGCCGTCGAGTCCTGCCTGGAGCGTTTCCCCAATACTCTGGTGGACATCAGCGCGCGCATCGGCGAACTGGGGCGCCAGCCGCGCATCGCGCAGCGCTTCTTCGACCGTTACCAGGATCGCATCCTGTTCGGTACCGACGCGGTGCCCTCGCCCTGGGGCGACGATGTGCCGCAGCAGCTGTTCGGCGACGCGCTGTACGAGATCTACTACCGTTTCCTCGAAACCGAGGACGAATACTTCGATTACGCCCCCGCTGACGTGCCCCCGCAGGGGCGCTGGTCGATCTACGGTTTGAAGCTGCCGGACACCGTGCTGCGCAAGGTCTATCATGACAACGCCGCCCGACTCCTGCATATTGCTGCCGAATGAGCAAAGCCCAGACCACCAGACCCGCCGCCAAACCCCGCCATCGCCTGCTGCTCGGCGAGCGCCGCCGCCTGATCGTGGAGCACGTGGAAGAGCAAGGCCGCGCCACGGTGGAGGAGCTGGCGAAGAAGTTCCACACCTCCGCCGTCACCATCCGCGCCGACCTCGAAGCCCTGGCGAATGCTTCGGCCATCGTGCGCTCGCATGGCGGCGCGCTGCCGGTGGTGCCGGTCAGCAGCGACATCCCGCTCAACATCAAGGAAACCCGCCACCACGCACAGAAGCTGCGCATCGGCCAGGCGGCGGCGGCGATGATCCGCGACGGCGAGACCATCATCCTCGACTCCGGCTCCACCACGGTGGAGATCGCGCGGCAGATCCGCCAGCGCCGCTTCGAATCGCTCACCGTCATCACCAATGCGCTGAACATCGCGCTGGAGCTGTCTGGCCAGCCGTCGATACGCGTGATGATGCTGGGCGGCCTGCTGCGCCAGACCTCCTATTCGCTGGTCGGCCCCGACGCGGAGCATGCGCTGGCCAAGCTTTCCGCCGACCGCCTGTTCCTCGGCGTGGACGGCCTCGATCCCGAGGTGGGCGTGACCACGCCCGATCCGCTGGAATCCGCGCTCAACGCCTTGATGATACGCGTGGCGCGGCAGACCGTGGCCGTGTGCGACTCCAGCAAACTGGGCCAGCGCAGCCTGTCGGTGATCGCGCCGGTGCGCCTCGTGCACAAGGTGCTCAGCGACGCCGGTGCGCCGGCGGAAGTCGTCGAAGCGCTGCGCAACGCCGGGGTGCAGGTCGAACTGGTCTGAGCCTCGTCGGAAGGTCCTGGGCGAAAGTCTCGCCATCCATCGCGGCACCTGCTTCCGTACTGCGGTCTATTGTCTGGAAGAACCAGCCTGATTAGGCTCGACGCCTTGTGCTCGCGCAGCTTCGCAAGAGGATGGGTGATGGACGCAACATCCGGTGTGGGTAGCGGGCGCACGGCGGCGCCCGCATGGCTGGCGGCATGCCTGGCCGCAGGTGCCGGCAACCAGATCGCGCGCGGCATGAGCCCCGGCCGCGTATTGCTGGCGCTGGTGATGATTGCGCTGGGCTTGCGCGGATTGCTGTTCGGCGACTTCGCCGGCATCTGGCAACGCATCCCGATCGCGCATCTTCCGGCACACGATTTCTTCGTCTACCTCGCGGCGCTGGTCGAGCTCGCGACAGGTGCCGGCATGCTGGTTCCGCGCGTTGCGAAGGCGGCGGCCGGCCTGTTGTCGGTGTTCGCGCTGCTGTGGATGGTGCTGCTGAAATTCCCCGCCGTCATCTATGCGCCTGCGATGGAGGCGACCTGGCTGGGTGCGGGCGAGATCGCGGCGATCCTTGCCGGCGCGTGGATCGTCTTCGCCTCACTGGCGAAGCCCGACGGGCGCTTCTTCGCGGGCCGCCGCGGCATCCGCAACGCGCGGCTGCTCTTCGTACTGGCCCTGCCGACCATCGGCCTCTCGCACTACTTCTACGCCGACATCACCGCGGGCTTCGTTCCCGCGTGGCTGCCGTGGAGGCATGGCTGGGCCTACCTGACCGGCGCAGGCAGCCTGGCCACGGCACTGGCCATCCTGTTCGCGGCATGGCCGCGCCTGGCGGCCGTGCTGGAAGCGGCCATGTTGGGCGTCATCACCTTGCTGGTCTGGCTGCCACCGCTGCTCGCACATGCACACGACACGGATGCGTGGTCGGCCTTCCTGATGTCCGGCGCCATCGCCGCGGGCGCGGCGGCCGTCGCGGATTCGTATCGCGGCATCGGCTGGACGGCGCGGGGCCCGCACCACTGAATCGCGCGCCCCAGGCGCAGGCCCGAGTCACGCAAACCGGCCCGTCATTCCGCTCCGAGTCGGCATGATGGGCAAAAGCCGGGAGCGTGCTTGGTGCCATTCCTCTGTTTTGGGGATATCCGGACTCGCCGATACCGGCTAACGTGGCGCCGATCACTTTCGTCGCGGCCCATAGGCGGTCGCTTCGCCCAACGGCAAGAGGCTCCATGTTCCAGCGCATCCATTTCATCTCGGGCCTGCCACGGTCGGGTTCCACCCTGTTGTCCGCCCTGCTGTGCCAGAACCCGCGCTTCCAGGCCGGCATGAGCGGCCCGCTGGCCGGCCTGTTCGGCGCCCTGCTCGGCGAAATGAGCGCCCGCAACGAGTTCTCCGTCTTCATCGACGATGCCCAGCGCAAGCGCGTGCTGCGCGGAGTGTTCGAGCAGTTCTACGCCGACACGCCGGCCGAGGTGGTGTTCGACACCAATCGCGGCTGGTGCACCCGCCTGCCCGCGCTGTCGCACCTGTTTCCCCAGGCCAGGGTGATCGCCTGCGTGCGCGACGTGCCGTGGATCGTGGACAGCATCGAACGGCTGATCCGCAGCAACGCCTTCCAGCCGTCCTCCATCTTCAACTACGCCCCCGGCGGCACCGTGTTCACCCGCGCCAACGGCATCGCCGGAGGCGAGGGCATGCTGGGCTACGCCTACGACGCGCTGAAAGAGGCCTACTTCGGCGAGCACGCCGACCGCCTGCTGCTGGTGCAATACGAAACCCTCACCAGCGATCCGGCCAAGGCGCTCAGGGCCGTCTACGACTTCATCGGCGAGCCGGCCTTCCAGCACGACGTCGAGCACATCGAATACGACGCCAGCGCCTTCGACGCCAAGGCCGGCACGCCGGGCCTGCACACGGTGCGCCCGCGCGTGCAGGTCAACGAGCGCGCCACCATCCTGCCGCCCGACCTGTTCGCGCGCTTCGCCAACGACGCGTTCTGGCGCGAGCCCAAGCTCAACCTGCGCGGCGTGCGCATCGTCTGACGAAACCCTGCTTGCCCCTCTCCTGCGGGAGAGGGCCTAGGTAAGGGTCCGGCCTGCGCACAATACCGCGCTACGCCCGAACCCCCACCCGTCCTGCAGGCACCTTTTCCCGGAGAGAGAAGGGAAAAGCTCAACGCCCCGTTTCACTCCCGAAGGGAGAGGGATTCACTGCCCGGCCAACGGGTACGTGATGCTCGACTCCACCACCGTGCCGCCCGCCCCGGAATCCACGTCGAAGCTGGCACCCAAGCGCTCGGCACGCGCGGCCATGCTGCGCATGCCCACCGAGATGCCCGCGCTGCGCACAGCCTCCACGTCGAAGCCGCGGCCATCGTCCGCGACTCGCACGGTGAGCCTGCCCGGTCGAGTCTCCACGTCCACTCGCACGCGGCGCGCCCGGCTGTGCTTGATGACGTTGGCAAGCGCCTCCTGCACCAGGCGCGTCAGGCCGATGCATTGCAGTGCGCTGGGCTGGCCCTGCCAGTGCGGGGCGACCTGCCAGGCGGAATCGACCTCCATCTCGTCGAAGATGTGCGTGAAGCGGTGACGCAGCGGCGCGACCCACTGCACCGGCGTGTCGGGCACACTGGCGCCCACGCTGGAGCCGTGGTCGATCACTTCGCGCAGGTCGTCGTGCAACACCTTGAGCATCGACAGCACGCGTTCGTTGGGCAGCGGCACCGACTGTTCCAGCAGCGCCATGCTGCGCATCAGGCTGCCGCCCAGGCCGTCGTGCAGGTCGTGGGCGATCTCCATGCGTTCCTGCAGCTTGGCGTGGTCGAGCGCATGCGCATGCTCGCGCGCCAGCACCAGGGCCAGTTCGGCGCGCGCCTGCTCGACATGCGCCATCAGCTCGGCATTGAAGCCCTCGATGCGCCGCATGCCGGTGGCCAACCGGCCGCCCAGCAGCAGGGCCATGCACACCGTGGTCACGGGGGCCGCGACGGCCGCCCAACTTTCGTCCGCGGGATGTCCGCCGAACACCATCAGCAGATCGTGTACACCCACCACCACGAACACCAGCCAGCACAACGCCAGCAGCACATGCTGCGGCTCGCGCGTGCGCCACGCGTGCCACTGGAATTGCAGGCAGGTGGCGAAAAACACCAGGGCGAAGCTCAGCCACACCACGGGAAAAATCACTGGCACCATCGCGACCGGCGCCAGCAGCACCGCTGCCGCGCCGGCGATCGTCAAGCCCCACAGCGTGCGCTCCACGCGCGGTATCGCCTGCCCGCCAAAGCGCCAGGTGAAGAGGCAGAAGCACAGCACGTAGAACGCGAAGACGGCGACGTTCACGCGCGACATGCCCAGCGCATTCGCGAACGGCCACGAGCTGGTGGCCAATATCGTGTAGAGGTAAGCCATCCAGGCCAGCGACATCAACGCGTACCAGCCGAAGGCGCGCTCCTTGCGGCGCAGACACCACACCACGCCGAACAGGCATCCCACCGACATCGACAACCCAGCCGAGAGATCGAACACCCTGCGCTGCCGCCACTGGTGATGCACCTGCACGGCCTCCACCTCCGCCGCCGGCCCGATGCGCAGCCCCCACAACCCGGGGGACAGCGCCGAAACGCCCACCAGGCGCACCCACACCGTATTCATCCCGGCATGCAGGCTGGATGCGGGCAGCGGCCACCAGCGCGGGATGTTCCAGCTGCGCGACAGCGGCTCCACCAGCGAGGCATCGCGCCACAGCAAGTCGTCGTTGATGAAGACCTCGCCCGCCATGTTCATGCCGTCGATGCCCAACCCCATCGGCTGCGCGGCATCGGCACCCGACGCGCAATCACGCATCCAGTCGATGCGGTACCACGCCGAACCGTCGTAGCCCGGCCAGCGGCTGTCCCAGCCGTCAGGCAGCTTGACGCTCTCCCAGCCTTGCGCGGGTCGCGCCCCGTCGGGTGCGCGCGCCGCCTGCACCGCCACGATATGCGCCATGCACCCCTGTTCGGCCAAAGCCCGGCAAGGCAGCAAGCCCGCCGCCAGCAGCAGGCCCCACACCACCAGCCAGCGCATCACGCCAGGAAACCCCGGGAGCGGGCCGCGCCCACGGCACCCATGCGTGAGGAAACCATGAGCTTGCGGTAGATGCCTTTGACGTGGTCGTTCACGGTGTGGCGGGAAATGGCGAGCTGCTCGGCGATCTCGCGGTTGGTGAGGCCTCCGGCCACCCGTCGCAGGATCTCCGCCTCGCGCTTGGTCAGCGTCTCTTCCAGCGGGGCATCCGCCGCGGGTGCGGGCGCAGCCGCGGGCTTGGCGGCCGGCAGCAGATCCAGGATGCGGCGTGCGATGAACGGATCGATGGACACGCCGCCACGCAACACGTTGCGGATGGAGAACGAAACCTCCGCGTCGTCGCGGCCCTTGAGCACGTAGCCCGTAGCCCCGGCGCGGAAGGCGTCGAGGATGGCATCCTCCGCGCTCCACCCCGAGACCACCAGGACGGCCGGCTGCGGGTCCTGCGCGCGCAACTCGGGCATCAATGCCAGCCCGTTGCCGTCCGGCAGGTTCAAATCCAGCAGCACCAGCGCCGCCGGTCGCGCAACCAGGCAGGCACGCGCCTGCGCCAGCGACGCGGCGAACATCACCGCATCCGCCGCATACCCCAGCCCCACCAGTACGCGGTGCAACCGCTGCTGCAACAAGGGTTCGTCTTCCACGATCAGGACGGGGGCGGGCAAGGGATCGGCTGCAGGGGGATTGGTGTCAGTCATCAGCACATAAGTCTAGCGGTTTTGCCCCTTCCCCCAACCACACCCGACGAGCCTGGGTTGGCTCGCTGTCCGGGTGAAAGCCAGAGAGGCGCGAAGTACACGGACAAGGACGACTCCGTCGACACATGCCCCCCCCATTTGGGGGATGGGCGCAAGCCGCGCGCAACGTTAATGTGAACACCATCACACAATCGACGGCTACCCAGCCGCCCCATGGGAAGGGGGCTCCCCATGCACCAGCGTATCCACCCGCTTCATCCGCGGCTTGCCACGCGCAACCGACTCGCGTTGCAACGCCGGCATGGGCCACCCGCCTAGGCCATCGCGCCCACTTGCACCCCTGAGGCATGCACGTCACCTGAGCCACCCCACCGGGTGGTCGTGTCGTGCTCCGTCTCCCCTCGCCTCCACCCATTCCCGACCTCGCCCTGCGCTGTGCAGTGACGAGGGGCTGCACCCACCACATCGACAACGCAACATCACAGGGGCTACACCATGAACCGCATCTACCGTCTCGTCTGGAACCGCGCGCTGCGCGTGCTGCAGGTCGCCTCCGAATTCGCGCACTCGCAAGGCGGCGCGGCCACCGGTGAAGGCACGTCGCCGATGCGCAGGCATCCGCTGGCGCTGGCCTTGAGCATGGTGTTGGGCGTGGCGTTGGGGGCGGTGGCGCCGCAGGCCACTGCGCAGACCGTGGTGGGTGGGCAAGGCGGCGCGCCCGGAGCCAATGCCGGTTCGGGTGCCAGCACGGGTGGCGGTGGCGCGGGCGGCGGCGGCGGCGGCACTTCGCCCGCCAACGCCAGCGGCACGGGCGGCACGGGCGGCACCAGCAACACCAATAACGCGGGCGGTGCTGGCGGGGCCCCCGGCTACATCGGTGTAGGCGGTGCCCCAACCAGCTATACGGGCGGCGCCGGCATCGCAGGCAACGGCACTGGCGCTTCAGGCGGCGGCGGTGGCGGCGGCGGTGCGGGTTACGTATTGAACAACACCGGCGTACTCAACAATGCATTCGGCAACACCCTCACCGGCGGTGCAGGCGGTGCAGGCGGTGCGGGCACCACCAACGGTGGCGGCGGTGGCGGCGGCGGCAATGGCGTACTCGCCACCAGCGGGACCTACATCTCCAATCGCGGCACCGTCGCAGGTGGCGCAGGTGGCGCAGGTGGCACAGGCGGCGTATCGGGTGGTGGCGGCGGCGGCGGCGGCAACGGCATTACCGGCTCCGGCATCCGCATCGGCAACTACGGCACCATCACCGGCGGCGCGGGTGGCGCGGCCGGCCACGGCGGCACTTCATCCGGCTACGCCGGCAGCAATGGCGATGCCGTGCTGTTCAGCGGCGGCACCAATACGTTGTACCTGCACTACGGATCGGTGGAGAACGGCGCAATCGAGGTGGTGCGCGGCGCCACCGCCACCATCGAGACCATGACCAGCGGCCTGAATCTCAATGGCGGCACCATCAACGGCACGGCCAACCCCACCGCGCTGATCGCCGATGGCACCACCATCATCGACACCACCTATGGTGCACTCACCATCTCCGGTGTCATCAGCGGCAGCAACAACGGCAGCGGCACCGGCGGTTCGCTGGAATCGAAGGGCGGCACGCTCACGCTGACCAACACCAACACCTTCAGCGGCGCCACCACCATCGACAGCGGCAGCACGCTGGCCTTGACCGGCAGCGGCAGCCTTGCCCAATCGTCCGGCATCACCGCCAACGGCACGTTCGACGTCAGCGGCACCACCAGCGGTGCATCCATCACCTCGCTCAGCGGCAATGCCGGTACGGTGAACCTCGGCGGCAAGACGCTCGCGCTCACCAACGCCAGCGGCAACTTCAGCGGTGCGATCGACGGCAGCGGCGGCCTGGCATTGAGCGCCGGCACCGAAACCCTCGCCGGCAACAACGGTTTCACCGGTGCCACCACCATCAACGGCGGCACGCTAGCGTTGAGCGGCAGCGGCAGCATCGCCCAGTCCTCCAACGTGGTCTTCAGCGGCGCGGCGGGGACGTTCAACATCAGCGGCACCACCAGCGGCGCGACCATTGAGGCGCTCAACGGCAGCGGCACTGTGAACCTCGGCAGCAAGGCGCTCACGATCAGCGGCAACGGCGGCACCTTCGGCGGCGTGATCCAGGGCAACGGCGGCAGCCTGACCATAGGCAGCGGCGCCTCGCTCACGCTCACCGGCAACAACACCTACACCGGCGGCACCACCATCAATGGCGGCACGCTGGTGATCAGCAGCGACGCCAACCTCGGCAACGCCGCAGGCAGCCTCACGCTTGCCAACGACGGCACGTTGTACGACCAAAGCACCACCAGTTTCACCTCTGCACGAGCTGTCGCACTGAGCGGTGCGGGCGTCGCCGAAACCTTCGATGTCGTCAGCGGCGGCACCCTCACCCTGTCGGGCAAAATGTCGGGCAGCGGCGCGCTGCTCAAGACCGACTACGGCACGCTGGTGCTGAGCAACACCAGCAACAATTACAGCGGCGGCACCTACCTCCAAGGTGGCGGCACCGTGTCGGTGTCCAGCGATGCCAACCTCGGCGCCACCTCTGGCTTGCTCGACTTTGACGGTGGCTGGCTGCAAACCACGGCGAGCTTCAGCTCGGCCCGTGCGATCTATGTGACGAACGGTGGCGGCACCGAAGGCGCCTGGTTGAATGTCAACAACGACACCACGCTGACACTCACCGGCAATGTCACCGGCAGCGGCAGCAACCCAACCCTGAACCTGTCGAACGGGAGCGGCTCGGTCGTCTACACCGGCACCAGCACGAACACGCAGTGGATGCTGCAAGGCGGCCAGCAGTTGACGCTGGGCGGCAGCATCACGCCCTACTCCGGCACCACCAATGCCGTGGTTCTCGCCGGCAGCAGCAACACGCTCACGCTGGAAAGCGGCTATTACCTTGGCGGCAATGTGCTCAGCAGCGGAGGGGGCGACACGCTGGCGCTGGGCGGCAGCGGTGCTGCCTCGTTCAACGTGTCGCAGATCACCACCTCGCCGCCCTCGTCGTACACCGGCGCGCCGCAGTTCTTCAACTTCAGCAACTACACCAAGACCGGCAGCGGCACGTGGACGCTCGGCGGCACGGGCAGCCAGGCGTGGACCGTCGCGGCCGGCACCTTGATCGGCGACCCCAATTCGATGGCTGGCGACCTCGCGATCAGCAGCGGCGCCACCGCGACGTTCGACGTGGGCAGCAACAACGGCAACACGGGCTTCGCCACCAACGGCACCTACAACGGCACCATCTCCGGCGCTGGATCGGTCAGCAAGATCGACGACGGCACACTGACCGTCAGCAGCTTCAATTACTACAACGGCGGCTCGGACATTCAGGCCGGCGAACTGTTGGCGAACAACAACAACGCACTAGGTACCGGCGGCGTGACCATCGAGGATGGTGCCACGCTGGGGTTGGGCGGCGGTGTCAGCATCAGCAACAGTATCTCGCTCAACGGCAACGCCAGCATCGATGTGTCATCCGGCCATGGCACCTTGAATGGCTTGATCGACGGCTCCGGTTCGCTGACCAAAACCGGCAGTAGCTCCCTGACTCTCGCGGGCAACAACATCTACACCGGCATCACCAACATCAGCGGCGGTACGCTGGCATTGTCGGGCAGCAGCAGCGTTGCCGAGTCGTCCGATGTGAACGTAGCCAGCGGCGCCACGTTCGACGTTTCCGGCTTCAACAACGGCAGCCCGTCCATCAAGAGTCTGGACGGCAGCGGCATCGTCGCACTCGGCGGCAACCATCTCATGCTCACCGATGCCAGCGGCACGTTCAGCGGCACGATCCAGAACAGCGGCATCTACGGCGGCTCCGTCGGCAGCGTCGAAATAAGCGGCGGCACCGAAACGCTCGCCGGCTATAACCTCTACACCGGCGGCACATACATCGACGCGAACGCAACACTCGCACTTTCTGGTGGGGCCGACATCGCCTCCTCCAGTGGCGTGATGCTCTCCGGCTCGCTGAACGCGACGACTGGCGTAGTGACGAACGCCGGCACGCTGGACATCTCCGGCATCACCAGCAGCGCGTCCATCGCGGGCCTGAGTGGCGTCGGCTTCGTGAACCTGGGCAGCCAGGAACTGACGCTGACAGGAGGCGGCACGTTCCAGGGCGTGATCAGCGACGGTGGCGCAGGCGGCAGCCTCGCCCTCACCGGCACCACCACGGAAACACTGACCAACGCCAACACCTACACCGGCACCACGAACATCGGCAGCGGCGCGACCCTGGTGCTGGCTGGCTCGGGCAGCATCGCCAACTCCAGCGCCGTGACTGCCAATGGCACATTGGATATCAGCGGCAGCACCAACCTCGATGTATCCATCGTCAGTTTGGATGGCAACGGCAGCGTGACCTTGGGTGGCAATACGCTGACGCTGACGAACGCCAATGGCATGTTCGGCGGCACGGTCAGCGATGGCGGAAACGGCGTGGGCGGCAAGCTGGTCATCAGCGGCACTGAAACGCTGAGCGGCAACAACACCTACACCGGCGGCACCACCCTCAGCAGCGGCACGCTGACGGTGGGCAACAGCTCGGCACTGGGCACCGGCACGCTGAACATGGCGGCGGGCACCACCCTGGTGCTCAGCAACGGCGTGGCCGTTGCCAATGCGCTCACCATCAACGGCGATCCCACCATCGAAGTGGATGGCAGCAACAGCGCCACCTACAGCGGCATCATTTCCGACGGCACCCCGGCCGGCACGCTGGAGAAGACCGGCACGGGCACGCTGTCGCTCACCGCCGCCAACACCTACACCGGCGCCACGGACATCGTGGGCGGCACGCTGACGCTGTACGGCGGCAGCATCGCCGCTTCGTCCGACGTGAACGTGGGCAGCGGCGCCACGCTTGATACGTCCAACGAGGGCAATGCCTACATCACCTCGCTCGATGGCAGCGGCAGCGTCCACCTTGGTCAAAGCCACCTCACGCTTACCAATGCCAGCGGCACATTCAGCGGGGTGATCTCCGACGGCGGCGCCGGCAACACCGGCAGCCTCGAAGTGAGCGGCGGCACGGAAACGCTCAACGGCGTCAACACCTACACCGGCCAGACCACGGTGGACAGCGGCGCCAGCCTGATGGTGGGCGATGCGTCGAACACCACGGCACAAGTGGTCGGCAACGTGGTGGTGAACAGCGACGGCACGCTGAGCGGCCACGGCAGCATCCTTGGCAACGTGACGCTGAATGATCTGGCCACCCTGGCATTGGGTGGCACCGGCAACACCAACGACACCGCCCTCGGCACGCTCACGGTCGGCAGCCTCACCGCCGCCAACGGCAGCATCATCGACATTGCCTACGGCGCACCGACCTCGGGCGACAGCATTCAGGTCAACGGCGCCCTGGCATTGGACGGTGCCACGCTCAACGTCACCAACGCCGGCATCATGGGGCCGGGCGTGTACAAGGTGATCAGCTACACCGGCACGCTCAACCAGCTCAATGGCGGCCTCACCCTTGGCACCACGCCGAGTGGGCAGTCGCTGGCCCTGCAAAGCCTTGCTGGCCAGATCAACCTGGTGGACAGCACCGGCGTCACGCTCAACTACTGGAACGCCAACGGCGCGGCCAGCGCCACGCAGATGGGTGGCGGCAGCGGCTCGTGGGGTACCACCTCCAGCACCAACGGCACCAACGGCACCAACGGCGCCAACTGGACGAACGCCGACGGCAGCGCCGCCAACGGCACGTGGGTCAACGGCAACTTTGCCGTGTTCGGCGGCACGGCGGGCACGGTGACGGTGAACGGCAGCGTGGATGCCACCGGCATGCAGTTCGCGGTGGACGGCTACACGGTGAACGGCAACTTCCAGTTGGATCCCACCACCGATGGCAGCACCACCACCGCGCCCGTCATCCGCGTGGGTGACGGCAGTGCCGACGGCGCAAGCATGACCGCCACCCTCAACAGCAGGCTCACCGGCACCGACGGCTTCACCAAGACCGACCTCGGCACGCTGGTGCTGACTGGCGACAGCGAGAACAGTTTGAGCGGCGGCATCACCGTGGCTGGCGGCACCTTGCAGATCGGCGATGAAGTCGGCAACACCACCTACGCGGGCTATCTGAACACCCCCATCAGCATGGCCAGCGGCACCACGCTGGTGTTGGACGCAGGGTATCTGTGGAGCCCCGGACCCACCGGCAGCACCTTGAACGGCTTCAACACGGTTTCGGGGGCAGGCTTTACGGTCACCGTCAGCGCCAACGGCACCGTGCAGGGTGGCTGGGGCAATTACCGCAATTCAGGCACGACCGTCGGCAACGGTGGCGCAGGCATCTATTTCGGAGCCAGCAGCAGCGCCAATACCTTGAACAATGCCGGCAATGTGACAGGCGGTGGCGGCGGCTATTCCAAAAATGCCGTTGGCGGCAATGGCGGCGCGGGTGTCGGCGGCGCCGGCTTCACTGTCAACAACGCTCCTACCGTCAGCGGCAACACCTCGTCGTCGGCCAGCATCCGTGGCGGCAGTGGCAACACCGGCTACGCCTTCAGCGGTGGCATGGGCGGTGCAGGCATCAGTGGCACCGGCTTCACCGTCAACAACGCCAAGGGTGCAAGCGTCGACGGTGGCGCAGGCGGTTACACCTACGGCAGAGGCGCCGCCGCCGCAAACGGCGGCGCGGGCGGCGCAGGCATCGGCGGCAGCGGCTTCACCGTCAACAACGCCGGCGGCATCGGCGGCGGCAATGGCAACTACACCACGGGCAACGGTGGCATCAGCGGCACGGGTGGCGTGGGCGGCGCGGGCATCGACGGCAGCGTCTTCGCCCTGGCCAACGCCGCCACCGGCACCATCACCGGCGGCATGGGCGGCGGCAACTATACCGGCGGCATGGCCGGCAACGGTGGCGCGGGTGTGTACGTGGAAGCCGGCGCCAACCCGTCCACACTGAATAACGCAGGCTCGATCAGCGGCGGTACCGGCGGCAGTGGCAATGACGGCGCCAACGGCGGCAATGGCGGCACCGGCATCGGGGGCAGCAATTTCGCCCTGGTCAACAGCAGCAGCATCACTGGCGGCAACGGTGCGAATGGCGGTACTGGTGGCAACAGTGTCAACGGCAACAACGGCGGTGCCGGTGGCAACGGTGGCGCCGGTATCAGCGGCAGCGATTTCACCGTGACCAACACCGGCAGCATCGTCGGCGGCAATGGCGGTAGCGGCGGCACTCCCGGCAACGGCGGCAGCAATGGCACCGCTGGCGTCGGCGGCGTGGGCTTGATCGCCATGGGCAACAGCACCGTGATCAACGCGGGCAGCATCTCCGGCGGCAATGCCGATGGCGGCATCGGTGCGTATGCGGATGCGGTGGAGTTCTCCGGCGGCGGCAACACGCTCACGCTGGAAAGCGGTTACAGCTTCACCGGCAACGTCATCAGCAGCAGCGGCACCACCAACGGTGGCGACACGCTGGCGCTGGGCGGCAGCAGCAACGCCACGTTCGACCTGTCGCAGATCGTTGCCACCACGCCCACGGGCTGGACCGGCACGGTGCAGTACGACGGCTTCGCCAGCCTCGCCAAGACCGGCAGCAGCACCTGGATCGTCACCGGCAGCACGGCTTCCAGCGCGACATGGACGATCAGCGACGGCACACTGCAAGTGGGCAGCGGCCACAACGGCGGCGACGGCGCGTTGACCGGCAGCGTCACCGACAATGCCGCGCTGGTGTTCGACAACACCGCCACCAGCACGTATGCCGGCGTGATTTCCGGCAGCGGCACGTTGACCCAGCAGGGCGCGGGCACGCTCACGTTGACGGGTGCGAACACCTACACCGGCGGCACCACGATCAGCAGCGGCACCTTGCAGGTCGGCAACGGCGGTTCGACCGGCTCGATCACCGGCAACGTGGCGGACAACGGCACGCTGACCTTCAAGCTCTCCGGCGATACGGCCTTCGCCGGCGCGATTACCGGCAGCGGCGCGCTGGTGCAGAACGGCAGCGGCACGCTCACCTTGACCGGCGCCAACGACTACACCGGCGGCACCACGATCAACACGGGCACGCTGGTGGCCAGCAGCGCAAGCCTGCCGGGCAAGGTCACCGACAACGCGGCACTGGTGTTCGACCAGGCCAGCGACGGCACCCTCGCCGGCGCCATCGCCGGCAGCGGCAGCTTGGCCAAGAGTGGCGCGGGCATCCTGATCCTCGACGGCGACAGCAGCGCGTTCGCCGGCACGACGACCGTGCAGGCCGGCACGCTGGAAGTAGGCGATGCATCCACGCCGTCGGCCGCGCTGGGCAGCAACGTCACCGTCAACAGCGGCGCCACGCTGCGCGGCCACGGCAGCATCGGCGGCAACGTGGTCAACAACGGCACGGTGTGGCCGGGCGGCTCCATCGGCACGCTGACGATTGCGGGCAACTACACGCAGGCCAGCAACGCCACGCTGGACATCGAAGTCGGCGCGACGGCCGCTTCGGAACTGAAGGTGGGCGGTACGGCCACGCTGGCCGGCACGCTGGCGCTGACCGTCGACGCCGGCACCTACACGCAAGGCCAGCAGTTCACATTGCTTTCGGCCGGCAGCGTGAACGGCACGTTCGGCACTACCACCATCGCGGGCGCGTCGAACTTCGCTTTCCTCACGCCGACCGTGAGCTACGCGGGTAACAACGTGGCTCTGACCCTGACGATGGCACGCAACAACGTCAGCTTCCCGTCCGTCGGACAAACGCCGAACCAGACCGCGACCGCCGCCGCCACGCAGGCGCTGGGCACAGGCAATCCGGTGTACGACGCAGTGGTTACGCTGAATGCCGCCACCGCCCGCTCGGCCTTCGCCCAGCTCGGCGGCGAAATCCATGCCTCCACCCGCACCGCGATCATGGACGACGACCACTACGTGCGCGACGCGATCAACCAGCACATCGCCGGTCAGAGCAACGACGCCAACGGCCTCAACGTCACCGATGCCGACGGCGTCACGGCCTGGACGTCCACGTGGGGCCACTGGGGCAGCCACGACGGCAACAGCAACGCCTCGACCATGGATTCCAACGGCAGCGGCCTGCTGTTCGGCGCCGATCTGCCGCTGGGCACGGCACGTCTCGGCGCAGTGATGAGCACGGGCGAAGGCAGCACGCGCATCGACGCGCAGGGCTCGGCCGCACACACCCTCGACCAGCACCTCGGCGTCTACGGCAGCGCGCAGACCGGTGCGCTGCTGTGGCAGGGCGCGGCGATCTACGGCTGGCAGAAGGTGGACACCCATCGCGCCATCGACTTCGGTTCGTTCAATGGCGTCGCCGACAGCAGCTACCACGCGCACACCGCACAGGCGTACCTCGATGGCAGCCTGCCGTTCGTGCAGGGCAACACCACGTTGGCGCCGTTCGCCAACCTGGCAGTGGAACGCCTGAGCACGCCAAGCGTGCAGGAGAACGGCACGCCGGCCGCGCTCGATGTGGCGGGTCAGGACAGCACCGTGGGCTATGGCACGCTGGGCCTGCGCGCCAGCTTCGACCTCGGCGCGGCGAACCACGGCCTGCATGCCCACGCCAGCCTCGGTTGGCAACATGCCTGGGGCGACGTGTTGCCGGTGGATACGATGCGTTTCGCCAGCGGCAGCGACAGCTTCGACATCACCGGTACGCCGGTGCTGCGCAATGCCGGCGTGGCCAACGCGGGCATCAGCTTCACCATCGCGCCCAACGTGACGGTGGATGGCACCTATCAGGGCCAGTTCGGCAAGCAGTCGCGCGACCAGTCCGGCCGCATCAGCCTGGATTGGAAGTTCTGACGGATAGGAGCAAAAAGCCCTCCCCGCAAGGGGAGGGCTTCCGGAGTGACCCTCGATTTTCCGACGAAGCGTTTTTCAAAGGCCGATGGCTAGCCAGTCCTGGATCCGGTGCCTGCGGTCCCTCGTGTGCAAAGTCACTTGATGACTCGCCGCACCCGCTCCTTCACGGCCGTCCTGCAGGCGTTATGCACGCTTCGCGCATGTCCCTGCTTACGCAGGAATGACACGGCAAGCGGCTGATCGACCGGACCATTCCTGGCTGGCAACCGGATTCAGAACGTCCATTTGTAGTTGAGCATCGCCATCGTCGCCTGCTGCCCCTGACCGAAGTACTGGTCGTAACCCAGCGACAGGCTGTTGTGCGTGTTCATGCTCCAGTCCAGCGAAGCCCCGGCCAAACCGCCGTAGCGTGCCAGCCCGATGCCGCCCAGCGGTGCCCATTGGTTCACGCCGGTGAAGCTGGCATCGAACACTTCGCCGCGCAGGCCGAAGGATTGCTGCCATGCCATCTGGCCCTGCAGGCTGAGGCTGCCGGCACGACCGAGTTGCCAGTTGTGACTGGCGCGCAGGCCCAGGCCAGCCTGCCAACGCGCGGTGGTGAGCCCGTCGGATTTCAGGCCGAAGCCGTCGCCGCCCATTTCGTCGAAGCCGTCGCGCTGGATCTGCGCGTATTCCAGACTCGCATACGGCGTGACGCGGGTTTCACCCAGCATCATGCGGTAGCCGCTCTCGCCATAGGCCACGCCATAGCGGCCACTGCTGTCGCTGCCCACGCCGGTGGCCTGACCACCGAGTTGCAGCTGGCGCTGCATGGTTTCCTGGTAGGTACCAAAGCCGAAGCGGCCCATCGCGTACCAGTTGCCACGCATCGTGCCGCCATAGAGCATGCCTTCCACGGCGCGGCTGTAGCCCTGGTCTGCGCTTTCGGTCAGGCGTCCCAATCCTTGCGTACCGCTCAACGCAAAGCCGGCCACACCGCTGCCACCGACACGGAAGTCCTGCCCCACCAGCCAACCGTTGAGGTCATAGGCCACATTGCTGTAACCGCTGCGCGACATGGAGCCCTGATAACCGAGGCTTTGCACCCACGCACCGATCGGCTGCTGCGATGGCGCGGACAGCAACTGGTCGAAATGGTCGGTCAAGGCGCGCGTGCCGGCGTCGATCGCCTCGAAGGTCATCGCCGCACTGGCGGCGTGCAGCTGACCGGAGAGACTTTCCAGCGATTGCTGCAAATTGCCCAGGGTGGTCGTCTGCTGCAGGGTGGCCGCACCGGAAATGAAGCTGCTGGCCACTGGCGAGCCTGCCGCCGCGGCGTTGGCCAACTGCGCATTGATCTGGCCAAAGGCCGCATCCACACGCTGCGCCGCGCCGGACGAGGCACTGGTATAGCTGGTGCCCTGCACCGCACTCACCTTCACTTGCTGCACGTCGAGCCATGCCGCAGTCGCGCTGTAGTTGAGCGAGGCGGTAAGCAGTACGTTCGACGCCGTGGTCATGCTGGCGAACGTACCGCTGAGGCCGCCCTTGGCAAGGATCACATTGGTCTGCGAGTTGGCGGTGTAGCCCGAGTTGGCGCCGATCACCAGAAGATTGCCGGCGATGCTGGCCGTGCCGGCCACGTTGAGCGTCGAACCCAGCGACACCGCCAACTGGCCACCGCTCTGTTGCGTGTAGTTGCCGCCCACACTGACGTTGGTGTTCGCGATCGCGAGCGTGCCGGCGTTGCTCACGTTGCCGCCGATGGCGGACATGCCGCCCAGAGTGGCGCCGCTGCTGACGGCAGCCGCTCCGGCCAGCGATACCGCGGTCAGCACGCCGCCCTGCACCTGCGTCTCGCCGGTGTAGCTGGAAGGCTGGGTGAGGTTGAGCGTACCGCTGCCCTGCTTGATCAGGCCGCCGGCGCCGGAGATCGGATTATTCCAGCTGGAGTTGCCGCTGAAACTGACGGTGACGTCGCCCCAGTTGAACTGCATCGGGCCATTTACCGCGCGACCCACGTCCAGTTCGCCATAGCCGTAGGTGGGATTGGGTTGCGAGCCACCCAGCGGATCGGCGGTACCCAGCAAGGTCTGCCGCACCAAGTCGTTGGTGAAATACGGATAGGCCTGCCACACCAGCGCAGCTGCGCCCGACACCTCCGGTGCCGCGAACGAGGTGCCCTCCACGATGTAGTAGCTGGGATTGCTGGTGCTGGCCGTGGTGTCCTTGTCGAGCACGATCACGTCGCCAGGTGCGGCCAGGCAGTAGTTCATCGCCGAACCGCACTTGTTCGAATAGCCTTCCAACTGGGTCGGGTTGTTGCTGTTGACCGCCACCGCCACCAGCCAACCCTTGGCAAGATCCGGCGCGACGTTGGGCAGGGTCGCGATGGTGCTCGGGTTGGCTTCCGAATCGTTGCCGGCGGCGAACACCACGAGTCCGCCCTGCTGGTTCACGAACGGGCTGTAGGCCTGGTCGAAAGCCTGGTTCAGGCTGGCGTTGGTGGTATCCCAGGTGATGCCGCCCCAGGAATTGTTCATCACCTTGACGCCGGCATTGATCAGGTCCGAATTGACCTGGCCGAAGAACTGCGCATCGCTGGCGGTGACCGTCGACGGCGCCGTCGAGCCGTTGTCGTCCGGCGAGTTGTCGTCGATGATGCGCGCCGACACCAGGTCGGCGCCCGGCGCGATGCCGCCGGGGAACTGGGCGAACGGCGTGCCCGCCGCGATCTCCGACACCCAGGTGCCGTGGCCCACCACGTCGTCCACCTTCGTGTTGTTGGTGCTCGGATCGACGTAGATCAGTTCCTGCGTCACGCGCCCCGCAACCGTCGGGTTGCTCGCCATGATGCCGCTGTCCACGATGCCGATGGTGACGCCCGCACCGGTGTAACCCTGGTTGTGGGCGGCATAGGTGTTGGTGATCGAAAGCTGGGCGTCTATCGGCGGCTGCGCCGGCGCGGTCGAGGATGACGCAGGCGACGACGAAGGAGTCGATTTGACGTTGCTGCCACCGCCCCCGCCGCAAGCAGCCAGACTCAACGCCAGGCCCACTGCACCGGCCAAACGGCAACGACGCAGGACGCGACTGCCCATCTCTCCATGCGGCTTCATGATTCCTCCCCGATCCACGAACAGCGCCAGCCACCTCGAAGAGCCGCGGCTACCGGCGCGGATCCGGTGGAAGCCCAGTTTCTCACAACGCCGGCGCGGCGAACGCCCTGCAAAACCTTGCGATCGAGCCACGCAGTTTGCCGCGTTTCGCTGGGGCCTGCGATAATCCTGCAATCGTCCCCCGGCGCCTTGCGCCATTCGTGATTGCGTGGAGATCCCCATGTCCGACGTCAGCGTTGTCATCGTCGGTGCCAAGCGCACCGCCATTGGTTCCTTCCTCGGCCAGTTCACCGGCGTGCCCACCCCGAAGCTGGGCGCCACGGCGATCCGTGCCGCGCTGGAACAATCCGGTGTCGCGCCCGCCGACGTCGGCGAGGTCATCATGGGCTGCGTGCTGCCGGCCGGCCTCGGCCAGGCGCCCGCCCGCCAGGCCGCGCTGGAAGCCGACCTGCCGAAGTCTGCCGGCTGCACCACCATCAACAAGGTGTGCGGCTCGGGCATGAAGGCGATCATGCTGGGCCACGACCTGATCAAGGCCGGCTCGGCCAATGTGGTGGTGGCCGGCGGCATGGAGTCGATGACCAACGCGCCGCACCTGGTCAATGCCCGCACCGGCATCCGCTACGGCGACGGCAAGCTGGTCGACCACATGGCGTGGGACGGCCTCACCAATCCCTACGACGGCAAGGCGATGGGCGTGTTCGGCGAACTGTGCGCCGACAAGTACCACTTCAGCCGCGAGGACCAGGATGCCTTCGCCATCGAATCGGTGAAGCGCTCGCAGGCCGCGCAGCAGTCCGGCGCCTTCGCCGGCGAGATCGCTCCGGTGACCGTGGCCGGCCGCAAGGGCGACGTGGTGGTGGACACCGACGAGCAGCCCGGCCGTTCCGATATCGCCAAGATTCCTTCGCTGAAGCCTGCTTTCCGCAAGGAGAACGGCACCATCACGGCGGCCAGCTCTTCCAGCATCTCCGACGGCGCCGCCGCCGTGGTGCTGCTGTCGGCCGACGACGCGCACAAGCGCGGCCTCAAGCCGCTGGCGCGCATCGTCGCCCATGCCACCCATTCGCAGGAGCCGGAGTGGTTCACCACCGCCCCGGTCAGTGCCATCCAGAAAGTGCTGGACAAGGCCGGCTGGAAGGTGGCCGATGTCGACCTCTTCGAGATCAACGAGGCTTTCGCAGTGGTGGCGATGGCGCCGATCAAGGAGCTCGGCATCCCGCATGAGAAGGTCAACGTCAACGGCGGCGCCTGCGCGCTGGGCCACCCGATCGGCGCCAGCGGCGCACGCCTGGTGGTGACCCTGCTCAACGCCCTGACGGTGCGCGGCCTCAAGCGCGGCGTCGCCAGCCTGTGCATCGGCGGCGGCGAGGCCACCGCGATCGCGGTGGAACGTCTCGACTGAGGTTTCTCTGCAAAGGCGCCATGCCGGCTTTCAACGGAGTCTGAAGCGGCTCGCCGAAAGTTATGGCGCGCGGCGCGGGAAAGCGCTAATAATAATCCGCCATTCGGCATTCCACGGCTTAGGAGATACACCATGAAGTTGACGCGTACCCTTCTCGCCTCCGCGCTCGTCGCGCTGCTGGCGGCTTGCAGCAACGGCGCGCAGGATTCCGCGCAGAACGCCCAGTCGAGCGATCAGGCCCAGCAGGCCTCCGCTGACCAGGCTCAGCAGGCTGCGGCGACCGCCCCGGCTTCGACCGCTGCTGCTCCGGCTGCCGCTCCGGCTTCCACCGCTGCTGCCCCGGCTTCGACCGCTGCTGCTCCGGCTTCCACTGCTGCCGCTCCCGCCGCTGCTGCCAGCGCTGCCGGCAAGGCTGCCGACAAGGCCAAGGACGCGATGAAGGGTCACTGATCCTCGTTACGCAGTTCGAGAAAACGGCCGCCTCGAGCGGCCGTTTTTTTTGGATGTATCCGTGCGAACGCACACATGCGTTCGTCCAAAAGCGCGAAGATCACACGGGCGGCCATCCATGGCCGCACTCTTTAGGGAGCGCCGCTCCGGGGCCGCCTTGCTGCATGGCACTCCCGGTATCATGCGCGGATTCATTCCGCCGACGGCAGCCGCGCATGAGTGTCATCGTCTCGCAGATCGACCCGCGTTCCCCCGAATTCCAGTCCGCCGGCGAACGCCTGCGCGCGCTCACCGAAGATCTGCGCCGCGAACTGGCACGCAGCTCCGAGGGCGGCGGCGCCAAGGCTCGGGAGAAGCACGTCGCCCGCGGCAAGCTGCTGCCGCGCGAACGCATCCGTGCCCTGCTCGACCCCGGCTCGCCCTTCCTCGAACTTTCGCCGCTGGCGGCGCATAGCATGTACGACGATGCGGCGCCCGCGGCAGGCGTCATCACCGGCATCGGCCGGGTCAACGGCATCGAAGTGGTGGTGGTCGCCAATGATGCTACCGTCAAGGGCGGCACCTACTTTCCGATGACGGTGAAAAAACACCTTCGGGCGCAGGAGGTGGCGCTGGAAAACCGCCTGCCCTGCGTCTACCTGGTCGACTCCGGCGGCGCCTTCCTGCCCTTGCAGGATGAGGTATTCCCGGACAAGGAGCACTTCGGCCGCATCTTCTACAACCAGGCACGCATGTCGGGCCTGGGCATCCCGCAGATCGCGGTGGTGATGGGCAGCTGCACCGCCGGCGGCGCCTATGTGCCGGCGATGAGCGACGAGACCATCATCGTGCGAGAGCAAGGCACGATTTTCCTCGGCGGGCCGCCGCTGGTGAAGGCCGCCACCGGCGAGGTGGTCGATGCGGAGACGCTGGGCGGCGCGGACGTCCATACCTCCATCTCGGGCGTGGCCGACCATTACGCCGAGAACGATGCGCATGCACTGTCTATCGCCCGCGACATCGTGGCGAGCCTCAACCGCAGGAAGACCGTTCCGCTGGCGCTGCGCGAACCCGCCGAACCGAAATACCCGGCCGCCGAACTGTACGGCGTGATCCCCGAGGACACCCGCCGCCCGTTCGACATCCGCGAAGTGATCGCGCGCATCGTGGATAGCTCGGAATTCCATGAATTCAAGGCCCGCTATGGCAAGACCCTGGTGTGCGGCTTCGCGCACATCCACGGCTACCCGGTGGGCATCGTCGCCAACAACGGCATCCTGTTCGCCGAGAGCGCGCTCAAGGGCGCGCACTTCATCGAGCTGTGCAACCAGCGCAACGTGCCGCTGGTGTTCCTGCAGAACATCACCGGCTTCATGGTCGGCAAGAAATACGAACAGGCCGGCATCGCGAAGGACGGCGCCAAGATGGTGACAGCGGTCGCCTGCTCCCACGTGCCCAAGTTCACCGTGGTGATCGGCGGCAGCTTCGGCGCCGGCAACTACGCCATGTGCGGCCGCGCCTACGGCGCCCGCTTCCTGTGGATGTGGCCGAACGCGCGCATCAGCGTGATGGGCGGCGAACAGGCCGCGTCGGTGCTCGCCACCGTGAAACGCGACGGCATCGAGGCCGCCGGCAAGTCGTGGAGCGCGGAAGAAGAGGACGCCTTCAAGACGCCGATCCGCGAACAATACGAACATCAAGGCCATCCCTACTACGCCAGCGCTCGCCTGTGGGACGACGGCATCATCGACCCGGCCGACACGCGCCGCGTGCTTGGGCTTGCCATCTCCGCCTCGATGAACGCGCCGATCGAACCGCAGCGCTACGGCGTATTCCGCATGTAGCCGTTTGGCAAGCTCGAGGTCGTGGGCGATCCCCGACCGTCGCACCGACGGGCATGTGCTCGGCCGCCGTATGCAGACCGCAGCTTCTCAGCATGCGCTTGGCGGTTGCCTGGTGCCTTTCGTGGCCGGCGTCGACGAATGGCGACGGCTGGTGCGAAGCGGTTCCCGCTGCCTGGCGCGGGAAACCGGCGCTGACGCCGGCGCTCCCAACGCGACGGGCTTCTGAACCGTTATCCACGAACGTGAGCCACGCACTTTCCGTGCAGGGGAAACACCTGCCATTCCACCGAAAGATCTGTGTCACGCAGGGCGGTTGTCATTGCCGCTTCGGCTGCGGCACGCACAGTGCCGACATTAGGGGGATGGCCGCAGTCCGGTCAGCCGAAGCCGCGCAGGGAGAGCGGCAGTCGATCGCGCAGGGAATGCGCCCACTCAAACTCGACGACAAGGATCCAGACATGAAAAGCCCTTGCAAGCACTCCGTTTTCACAAAGACCGCACTTTCCGCTGTACTGGGCATGGCCTGCACGCTCGGCGTAGCCCTGCCCGCAGCCGCGCAGACCGTCTCGCAGACGCTGGTGACCTTTCCGGACCAGGGCTACGCCTCGATCTACAACCTGATCAATTCGGCGAAGTCGACCGTCGACATGACGATGTACGAATTGCAGGACAGCACCGCGCAGGCCGATCTTTGCAATGCCGTTTCCCGTGGCGTGACCGTTCGCGTGATCCTCGACGTGAACCTGGAAAAGAGCAACAACACGGCCGCCTACAACCAGCTCAACAGCTGCGGCGTGAAGGTGAAGTGGGCCTATACCAAGTACCAGGCAACCCATCAGAAGACGATCACCATCGACGCCGCGACGTCCAATGCGCAGACCGCGATCATGACGGCGAACCTCACCAGCCGTTACTACAGCACCACGCGCGACTTCGCGGTGATCGAGAACGACGCCAACGATATCGCCGCCATCGAAGCCACCTTCGCCAAGGACTACGCGCACGCCGCCGTGACGCCGTCCAACGGCGATGACCTCGTATGGAGCCCGACCAACTCCGAGTCATCGCTGCTCGGCATCATCAACAACGCCAAGACCAGCCTGCTGGTCGAGAACGAGGAAATGAGCGACAGCGCCATCGTCAGCGCACTGAAGAATGCGGCTTCGAATGGCGTGAGCGTGACCATCGTGATGACCAACGACGACAACGACTACGCCAGCGAATTCGACGAACTGGCCAGCGCCGGCGCGAACATCAGCACCTACCCGGACAACAGCACCTCGCTGTACATCCACGCCAAAGTGATCGTGGCCGACTATGGCAGTGCCAACCAGCTGGCATTCGTGGGCTCGGAGAATTTCTCCAACGCCTCGCTGACCGAGAATCGCGAACTGGGCCTGACCACCACCAACTCCAGCATCCTCTCGCAGCTGGAAAGCACCCTAAGCAACGACTACGCGGGTGGCACGCCCTGGTCGGATTGAGAAGGCTCCAAGAACACCTCCCCTGGCGCACAGGGAGTGGTCGAAACAGGACCATGCAGGTTGGGGCAAACCCCAACCTGCATCAGCGGCTGCGAGGCCGGAATGTCAGTGGCACGGCCTCGCCCTTCGCACCCGCGGGAGACTTTGGCCCGCAGGCGCCACAGGTACTGCAGCCATCGCTGCAATCGCCAGTGCCTTTGCTGGGCTGCAGGCGGCGGCCCAGAATCTTCAGTACACGCGAATCATGGCGCGACAAACGCATCGAAACCGCCGCCAGCCAGCGGCTGGTGAGCTGCGGCGCCAGCTTGCGGAACACCACCAGCGCGCTGGCCGCCACGATCAGGCCGAGCACGATGTACTGAATCAGCAGGCCGGTGCTCATGCCAGCATGCTCGCGACCTGATAGACGAGGAAGGAAGCCGCGTAGGCCATCACGAACTGGTAGCCGAACGAGACAACCACGTTGCGCCACTCGCCGGTCTCGCGCTTGATGACGGCCAGCGTGGACATGCACTGCGGTGCGTAGGCGAACCACACCAGCAGCGACAACGCGGAAGCCAGCGAGACATGCGAGGCCAGAGCCGGCGCGAGCTGGCCCGCGTCGCCGCCCACCGCGTACACCGTGGCCAGTGCGGCCACCGCGGTCTCGCGCGCGGCGAAGGCGGGGATCAGCGCCAGGCTCATCTGCCAGTTGAAGCCGATCGGTGCGAACGGATACGCCAGCCAATGGCCAAGATGGCCGGCAAAGCTGTAGTCGATGGCCGGCCCGCTGGCACCCGCCGGCGGCGCGGGAAAGCTGGACAGCGCCCACATCAGCACGGTGAGCGCGAGTATCACGCCGGTCAGCCGCTTCAGGAAGATCATGCCGCGCTCGTACAGGCCGATCGCCACGTCGCGCACCTTGGGCAGGCGGTACGAAGGCAGTTCCATCAGCAGTGCATGGTCGCCCTGGTCGCGGCGGATCCGCTTCATCACCCAGCCGACCAGCATCGCGCCAACGATACCCGCAAGATAGAGCGCGAACAGCACCAGCCCCTGCAGGTTGAACAGGCCGAGCACGCGATGCGCCGGAATGAAGGCGCCGATCAGCAGCGCATACACCGGCAGGCGCGCCGAACAGGTCATCAGCGGCGCCACGAGGATGGTGGCGACGCGGTCGCGCGGATCGGTGATCGAACGCGTGCCCATGATGCCGGGGATGGCGCAGGCGAAGCTGGACAGCAGCGGGATGAAGGAGCGCCCGGTCAGCCCCACCGACACCATCAGCCGGTCCAGCAGGAAGGCCGCTCGCGGCAGGTAGCCGGATTCCTCCAGCACGAGGATGAAGAAGAACAGCACCAGGATCTCGGGCATGAAGCCCAGCACCGTGCCCAGGCCGGTGAAGATGCCATCGTTGATCAGTCCCTGCAGCGGCCCTTCCGGCAACCACGCGGCGACGTGCGCACCCAGCCAGCCGAAGCCGTCGCCGATCAGGTCGGTCATCGGCTTGCCGGCGGCATATACCGCCTGGAACACCAGGAACATCACCACCGCGAGGATGGCGAGGCCGAACGCCGGATGCAGCGCCCAGCGGTCCAGCGCATCGTCCAGCTCCGCCGTCTGGCGCGGCATGCGCACCGTGGCGGCGAGCAAGGCCCGCACGTCGGCATGCAGGTCGGCGCGGCTGGCCGCGTCGTCGGCTTGCGCAGGCGCAGCCTGCGGCAGCTCGCCGTCCACGCGCTCCACCAGCGCCTGTGCGCCGCCACGCTTTACCGCAACGGTTTCCACCACCGGGAGACCCAGGCGACGCGACAGTTCCGGCACGTCGATCTCGATGCCGCGCCGACGCGCCGCATCCATCATGTTCAAGGCCAACACCACCGGGCGACCCAGCCGCCGCACTTCCAGCAGGAAGCGCAGGTGCAGGCGCAGGTTGGTGGCATCGGCCACGCACACGATCAGGTCGGGCGGCGCCTCGCCGGGGTAGTTGCCCTCCAGCACGTCGCGGGTGATCTGCTCGTCGGGGCTGACTGCATCGAAGCTGTACGCACCCGGCAAGTCGAGTATCTGCAACATGCGCCCGGACGGCGCCAGGAAACGCCCTTCCTTGCGCTCGATGGTCACGCCGGCGTAATTGGCCACCTTCTGCCGACCGCCGGTGAGCAGGTTGAACAACGCGGTCTTGCCGCAGTTCGGATTGCCAACCAGGGCAATGCGCAGGGCGTCGGCGCTCATGCTGCCTCCGCCCGCACGCTGACCCGGTTCGCTTCCGCACGACGCAGGGCAAAGCGGGTGAAGCCGATCTGGATCAGCAACGGATCGGCTCCCAGTGGCGCCCTCGCCACCACGCGCACCGGCTCGCCATCGACGAAGCCGAGGTCGCGCAGCCGCTGCGCCACGGTGTCATTGGCGTGCGCGTCGTCCACGCGGTCCACCACGGCGGTGACACCCTTCGGCAAGTCGGACAAGCGCACGGTCAATCCGAGTACAAATAAGAATGGTTCGCATTGTAGCCACATTACGCGCGTATTGCAGGGCTTCTGCGGGGCATCCGGCCGGGGGTTGCACAACGATTTAAAATGCCGGCTTTCTCCGCAGGATCCTCCGATGGCTTCCTCCGTACGGATCACCGATCTCGCCGGCGTGCGCACGCTGGCCATGCACCGCCCCGAGGTGCACAACGCCTTCGACGACGCGCTGATCGCCGAGCTCACCGCCGCCATCGAAGACGCGGGCCGCGACCCGGCGGTGCGCGCGGTGGTGCTCACCGGCAGCGGCGCCAGCTTCTCGGCCGGTGCGGACCTCAACTGGATGCGCGGCATGGCCAAAGCCAGCGAGGCGGAGAATCGCGACGATTCGCTGCGGCTCGCGCGACTGATGCGCAGCCTGCAGTTCTGCCCCAAACCCACCCTCGCCCGCGTCAATGGCGCGGCCTACGGCGGCGGCGTGGGCCTGGTCGCCTGCTGCGACGTCGCCATCGGCACGGATGGCGCCAAGTTCGGCCTCACCGAGGTGAAGCTGGGCCTGGTGCCTGCCGTGATCTCGCCCTATGTGCTCGCCGCCATCGGCCTGCGCCAGGCACGTAAGCTGTTCCTCACCGGTGAAATATTCGATGCCGCCGAAGCACAGCGCATCGGCCTGTTGCACCAGGTCGTGGCCCCCGAAGCCTTGGACGAGGCCGTGGTCTTCGCATTGAAGCTGTTGGCCAAGGCCGGGCCCGTGGCCCTGCGCGAGGCCAAGCGACTCGCCTTCCGCGTGGAAGGGCTCGACGAAACCTGCGCCGAATCCATCGATCGTGACAACGCCGAACTGATCGCCCGCCTGCGCGTTTCACCGGAAGGCCAGGAAGGGCTCTCCGCCTTCCTGGACAAGCGCGCGCCGCAATGGGTTGCTGGCTGACCCTCATGCTGCGCTGCGCATCGGCGCAAGGCGACGCATCTGCTAGTTTTCCGAGGCTTTGCATCGCGCGCCCTGTCAAAGGCAAGCCTGCAGCCCCCCGCCATCCCGGCCTGCCCCGGAATGGCGACAAAACCAAGGCATCGCAAGGAACCCGCATGTTCGAACGCGTACTGATCGCCAACCGCGGCGAGATCGCCTGCCGCGTGATCCGCACCTGCCGGCGGCTCGGCATCCGCAGCATCGCGGTGTATTCGGAAGCGGACCGCGACGCGCAGCACGTGCGCCTAGCCGATGAGGCCTGGCCCATCGGCGGCCCGCGCCCGGCGGAATCCTACCTGCGCATCGATGCGATCCTCGAGGCCGCGAAGAAGAGCGGCGCGCAGGCCATCCATCCCGGCTACGGCTTCCTCTCCGAGAACACCGCCTTCTCCCGCGCCTGCGCCGACGCGGGCATCGTGTTCATCGGGCCGGATCCCGCGAGCATCGAGGCAATGGGTTCCAAATCCGCCGCCAAGGCATTGATGGCGAAACACGACGTGCCGCTGGTGCCCGGCTACAACGGCGACAACCAGGACAACGCCTTTCTCGCCCAGCAGGCCCATGCCGTCGGCTATCCGCTGATCATCAAGCCCTCGGCGGGCGGCGGCGGCAAGGGCATGCAGATCGTGCGCAGCGACGCGGATTTCCCCGAGGCGCTGGCCACCGCGCAGCGCGTGGCGCAAGCCGCGTTCGGCGACGCCAGCATGCTGCTGGAGCGCTACGTCGAACACCCGCGCCATATCGAGTTCCAGATCTTCGGCGACCGCCACGGCCACGTGATCCACCTCGACGAGCGCGAATGCTCGGCGCAGCGCCGCTATCAGAAGGTGCTGGAGGAAACGCCCTCGCCCTTCCTCACGCCGGAGAAGCGCGCGGCCATGGGCGCTGCCGCGGTGGCCGCCGCGAAGGCCGTAAACTACGTGGGCGCGGGCACGGTGGAGTTCATCGTGGGGCCGCAGGGTGATTTCCACTTCATGGAAATGAACACGCGCCTGCAGGTGGAGCACCCGGTCACCGAGCTCACCCACGGCATCGACCTGGTCGAATGGCAGCTGCGCATCGCGCACGGCGAGCCATTGCCATTCACGCAGGAACAGGTTGCCTCGCACGGCCATGCGATCGAGGTGCGTCTGTATGCGGAAGACCCCGAGCAGAACTTCCTGCCCGGCTCTGGCAAGTTGCACACGCTGCGCCTGCCCGCGCCTTCGCGCCACGTGCGCATCGACGGCGGCGTGGCGCAGGGCGACACGGTGACGATCTTCTACGACCCGATGATCGCCAAGCTGATCGTGTGGGATGCAGACCGCCCGCAGGCCCTGCAGCGGCTGCGCGAAGCCCTGGCCGAGTGCGAGATCGAAGGCCCGAAATCCAACATCGCCTTCCTCGAACGGCTGGTGCGCCATCCGGCGATCACCGGGGCAAGCATCGATACCGGCTACCTCGACCGTCATCTCGACGAATTCGTCATTGGCGATGAAGAACCCGATGCGCGCACGCTGTTTGCCGCCGCCGCCGCCGCCCTGCTGCATGACGAGACGCACGTCGCGGCGAACCCTGCCGATCCGCATTCCCCGTGGGCCAGCGCCGATGCATGGCGCGTGGGCCATGCGGGCAAGCGCATCGTGGCGCTGGCGCGCGGCGAGACGCGCTACGAAATCGAAGCCCACGGCCACGCAGGCGACTATCGACTGCATCATGGCGAACACGCTTGCGAAGTGCGCGGCGCACGATTCGACGGCGATGCGCTCAGCGCCCGCTTCGACGACGAAGCCGAACGCCACGCCCTGCGCAGCAGCGCACATCGCGTGCTGCTGCACGACACCCATGGCCGCCGCTGGCACCTGAGCCGCGCGGCCGCCTATGCGTGGTCATCGAAGGACAGCGCGGGCGGCAACCAGGTCGTCGCCCCCATGCCGGGTCGCATCGTGCTGGTGAAGGCCAAGCCTGGCGACCACGTCGAGGAAGGCCAGGAGCTGCTGGTGATGGAAGCCATGAAGATGGAGCTGGCCCTGAAGGCGCCGCGCGCGGGCACCATCGAAAGCGTCACCGCAAGCCAGGGCGACTTTGTCGAGGCCGACTCGGTGCTGGTGAAATTCGTCGCCTGACCGCCCTACACCTGTAGGAGCGCACCCTGTGCGCGAATGCCTTTGCTTCGATCAGGCATCAAAGCCATCGCGCACAGGGTGCGTTCCTACCTTCGGAGAACCGTGATGACCGCATCCAACCACGTCCGCATCGTCGAAGTCGGCGCCCGCGACGGCCTGCAGAACGAGAAGACCCTGTTGCCGGCCGAGGTGAAGATCGCGCTGATCGACCGTCTCTCCTCCACCGGCCTCAGGACCATCGAGGCCACCAGCTTCGTCAGCCCGAAATGGGTGCCGCAACTCGCCGACGCGACCGAGGTGTTCGCCGGCATCCGCAAGGTGCCGGGCGTGAGTTACCCGGTGCTGGTACCGAACCTGCAGGGCTACGAGCGTGCGCGCGAAGTCGGCGCCAATGAAATCGCCGTGTTCACTGCCGCCAGCGAGGCGTTCAACCGCAAGAACATCAACGCCTCCATCGACGAATCCATCGAACGCTTCATGCCCGTGCTGGAGCGTGCCAAGGCCGACGGCGTGGCGGTGCGCGGCTACGTGTCCACCGTGCTTGGTTGCCCTTACCAGGGCGACGTGCCGGTGAGCGACGTGGTGCGCGTGGCGTGGCGGCTGCACGAACTCGGCTGCTATGAAGTCTCGCTGGGCGACACCATCGGCGTCGGCACGCCGGCGAAAGCGCGCGCCATGCTGCATGCGGTGGCGCAATCCGTGCCAATCGGCGCGCTGGCGGTGCATTTCCATGACACCTACGGCCAGGCGCTGGCGAACATCCTTGCCTGCCTCGAAGAAGGTGTGCGTGTGGTGGATAGCGCGGTCTCAGGCACCGGCGGCTGCCCGTACGCCAAGGGTGCCACCGGCAACGTGGCCAGCGAGGACGTGGTGTACATGCTGCACGGCATGGGCATGGAGACCGGCGTCGATCTCGACCTGCTGGTCGCCACCGGCGCCTGGTTGGCCGCGCAGTTGCACAAGGACACCGCCAGCCGCGTGACGCGGGCGCGCACGGCGACGTAGCCTTTTCTCCTTCGCCCCCGACGGGAGAGAACCAGGCCAAGCGACGGACTCGCGGAGTGATTGCGTTTCGAAGCGCACTTCGAACTACATAACCGCAAGTCTTGGCCCCTCACCTCAATCCTCTCCCCAAAGGGGAGAGGAGGCCGACGCACCATGCGCGCTCGCACCCTGCCATGCCCCGGAGATCCGGTACGCCGACGTCCAAGCCAAACGATTGAGGTGACGGTAGGGCTGCTAAAATGGCCGTTTCGTCATCCACGGAATACCCGACATGCAACTCGATCAGGTCAAGGCGATCATCACCGGCGGCGCTTCCGGTCTCGGCCACGCGGTAGCGCAACACCTCGTCGCCCATGGCGCCAAAGTGGCGCTCTTCGACGTCAACGAGGAAAAGGGCCACGCCGCCGCCAAGGCGCTGGGCGACGTTGCTCGCTTCTACAAGACCGACGTGACCAGCGAGGACGGCGTCACCGCCAATGTCGCCGCCGCGCGCGAGGCGATGGGCGGGCTCAACGTGGTGATGAACTGCGCTGGCATCCTCGGTGCCGGCCGCGTGCTGGGCAAGGAAGGCCCGATGCCGCTTTCCACCTTCGCCAGCACCGTCATGGTGAACCTGGTCGGCAGCTTCAACGTGGCCAAGGCCGCAGCGGCACTGATGCAGCACAACGAGGCGGGCGAGGACGGCGAGCGCGGCGTAATCGTCAACACCGCTTCGGTTGCCGCCTACGAAGGCCAGATCGGGCAGGCCGCGTATTCCGCCTCCAAGGGCGGCGTGGTGGGCATGACCTTGCCGATGGCGCGCGAGCTGTCGCGCTTCGGCATCCGTGTGGCGACCATCGCGCCGGGCATTTTCTGGACTCCGATGGTGGATGGCATGCCGCCGCAGGTGCAGGAGTCGCTGTCCGCCTCGATCCCGTTCCCCTCGCGCCTCGGCAAGCCGGAGGAGTTCGCGCAGACGGTGGCTTTCATCCTCGGCAACCGCTACATCAACGGCGAGACCATCCGCCTCGACGGCGCGGTGCGCTTGCAGCCGAAGTGAGCCGTGCAGGCCGTGGACGGCCAATGCCACGGGATCCGGCCTTCGCCGTCATTCCGGCGAAAGCCGGAATCCAGCCGGGCACTCGTGTTCAGCACGCATAATCTGTTTCGAGCGCTTCGCGCTGCACATTCCACTGGATTCCGGCTTTCGACGGAATGCCGTACCTTCCATCAACCAACACCCGGTTCCAATCCATGAAAGCTTCCGACGTCAAGAAAGGCAACGTGGTCGAGCACGAAGGCATCGTCTACCAGGTGCGCGACATCGAACGCAGCTCGCCTACCGCGCGTGGCGGCAACGTCACCTTCCGCTTCACCCTGTATTCCATCCCTGGCGGTCGCAAGTTCGACCTCAGCCTGCGCGCCGACGACGACCTGAAGGAGATGGACCTGGTGCGCCGCGCCGCCAACTTCTCCTACAAGGACGGCGAGGCCTTCGTGTTCATGGACGCGGAGGATTACACCCAGTACCTGCTCGGCCCCGAACTGGTGGGCGACAACGCCGGCTACATCGTGGAAGACGTGGAAGGTTTTTACGTGCAGGTTATCGACGATGCGCCGGTCGGCCTGCAGGTGCCCACCAGCGTGGTGCTCACCGTGGTCGACACCGCGCCGGAGCTGAAGGGCGCCAGCGCCACCAAGCGCACCAAGCCGGCCAAGCTCAACACCGGCGTCGAGATCCAGGTGCCCGAATACATCACCAACGACGAGAAGGTGTGGGTGAACACGCTGACCGGCGAGTTCGCCGGACGCGCCTGACACGCAAGGACGGCGCCCGGCAAGCCGGCGCCGTCAATCCGCCTCGGGCAGCATCGCGGACAAGTCCGTCACGCCCACATCGATGCCCGACTGGCTGAGCAGGGTGGTGACCTGCCCGCGGTGGTGCGTCTGATGATTGAAGAAATGCTGCATCAGATGCCCGAACTTCCTGACGAACACCTGGCCTGAGCGGTTGCTGTAGGTCAAGGCCTGATCGTATGCATCGTTCGTCGCTTCCGCGCAGAGCCGCACGATCGTTTCATCCATGTCGCGACGCGCCTCGCGCAATGGGTCGAATTCGGGGTACAGGACCTCCGCTAGCGAGTACGGATGCGGCAAGCCACGCACTCGATCGAGCGAACGAAACACCGCTGGATGATCGGCGAACCGCTTCAGCCAGATGGTGTCGGCCACCAACAGGTGGTTGAGCGTGCCGAACACCGAACCGAAGAACGCACCCCGATCTTCATGCATGGCCGCCGCGTCCAGCCGCGACGCGGCGGCGTAAAGCTTGTCATTCATCCACCGGTTGTATCCGGCCATCAGTTCGAACTGGTTCTTGAGCGACATGGTCATGGCATGGCCGTAGTGTGTCACCGATGGTAGCGAAACAATGCGCCGGCACGAAAGTTTCAAACGGCTTAGGGCAGAATCCCGATACCCCCGCAATATCCAGATCCCATGCCCAACCGCGGCTATTCCCTGCGCGCACAATTCGTCGAAACCCTGACGCTGTTCAAGCGGCCGGAGGTGCCGCTGTGGGTGGTCCTGCGCAATACGATGGCGGTGGTCCTGCCCCTGGCCGTCGGGCTGGCCACGGGTTATCCCGAGGTCGGCCTCGGCGTGAGCGCAGGCGCACTGGACACGATGTTCTCCGACCAGCCAGGCCCCTACCGCCAACGCATGCGCTGGTTGCTGCTGGCGACGCTGGTAGCGGGGGTGGCTGCGCTGCTGGGCTTCACCATCGGCGGCCAGTTGCTGCCGATGCTGTTGATCACCGCCGTGTTCGGCTTCTGTGGCGGCATGCTGGTGGTGTTCGGCACGGACGCGGCGCGCGTGGGCATGACCAGCATGATCCTGCTGGTGATCGCCGCCGCCACGCCGATCTCGCCCAGAAATGCCCTGCTCGCCTCCGGCCTGATTGCCTGCGGCGGACTGCTGCTCACCCTGTTCGCCGTAGCCGCATGGCCGTTGCAACGCTATCGTCCGGAGCGCCATGCGCTGGCCGGCGTGTACGCGGGCCTCGCCATGTTGGCACGCCAACCGGGTGACGACGAAAACGCGAATCCCGCGCTCACCGACGCCATGACTTCGTTGCAGCACACCCTGCTCGGCCGCTATCGCGCGCACGGTCGCGCGATGGAAGCATTCGCCGTACTGCTGGAACTGGCCGAACGCATCCGGCTGGAATTGACGGCGATTTCCGCGCTGTATGCCGATCCCGCTCCGCACGCACGCTACCGTGATGACGCCGCGCACGTGCTGGACGCCATCGCGCGCGCACTGGAAACCGCAGAGCCGCCGCAACAAGCAGAGCAAGCGCTGCAAACCTTGCGTAGCGATGCCCGCACCGCGCCGGCCGGGCTGGTTCCGCATCTGCGCGCACTGGATGGCCAACTGGCCGCCGCCGTGCGCAATGCAAACTGGGCGGGCAGTCGTGGCGAACTGCGCGCCGCGGCTGCGGAAACGCAACTGCCGCGCACCTTGCAAAGCAGCTCGGCATGGGCCGTACTGCGCGCCAACCTTACGCCACGCTCGGTAGCCTTCCGCCATGCGATACGCACGGCGGCCTGCCTCAGCACGGCGCTGCTGGTATCCCGCCTGCTCAATCTGCCGCACGGCTACTGGTTGCCGATGACCACGGCCATCGTGCTGCGCGCCGACTTCGCCGCCACCTTTAACTTCGGCCTGCTGCGCGTGGTGGGCACGGTGCTCGGACTCGTGCTGACCACGGCCCTGCTGCGTCTCACGCCGGCCTCGCCATGGGCGCATCTCGCGCTGATGGCGCTGCTGTGCATGGCGTTCCGCTGGCTGGCCAATGCGCACTACGGCATCGCCGTGGCCGCGCTCACCGGTACCGTGGTGATCCTGCTCTCGTACGAAGGCGTCAACTCGGGCGTGGCGGTGACCGACCGCGTCGTCAACACGGTGCTGGGCTGCGGCATGGCGATGGCCACCTACCTCATGTGGCCGACCTGGGAACGCGTACGCGCCCGCTTCGCGCTTGCCGAAATGCTGGACGCCTACGCCGGCTACCTGCACGCACTTGCCATGCCGGAGCAGCGCGAGGCGCAGCGCGAGACGCGCAGTCTGGCGCGTACCGCGCGCAGCAATGCGGCCGCCTCGCTCGAACGCATGCGCACCGAACCGGCCACGCCGCAGGCATTGCTGGAACTGGCGCGCGCGCTGTTCGCCAACGGCAACCGGCTGGCACGCACGGCGATGGCGCTGGAGGCGCTGGGCGGCGATCCGTCGCCACGCCCCGCCGCCGTCAACGACTTTGTCGTCGCCTGCGCCCATGCCACACAATCCATCGCCGATGCCCTGCGCGAACGGCACGCGCCCGAAAGCGCGCCGGACCTGCGCGCCCTGCAGCAATCGCTGCCCGGCGCGCTGGCGCAAGTCGGCGATCCGTCAACCAACGAAGCACTGCTCCAGATTAGCGACCGGTTGGCCAACAACATCAATACGCTTGCTCATGTGCTCAAGCGCGCGCAGGCAGCCTCCGCGAATGCGTAATTGGCCGTCCGGCGCCGTCTGGCCGCATCTCTCAATGCTGTGTGCGCCGATAAACCGATGCGATAACATGGCGAGGGCCAACCATCCCCGCGCGGGCCACCTGCCATGAATGTTTCAAGCATCTACGGTACCCAATGGCAATCCGCGAGCGGCCTGGTCACATCCGGCTATGCGCAGTACCAAAAGCAGCCTGTCGGATCGCAAGTCGTTCCCGCCGCAGCCGCGTCGAGCATCACCACTGAACATGCCGGCCAGATGGCTGCCGCCATTGCCGCGGCAATGGCGCAACTGGGGCTGACGGCCTCGCCAGGCCAGACCGCAAACGGCACCACGCCGGCGCAAGGCAATACCTCGGCCACCGTCCTGCCCGGATCGCGGCAGGTGCGGCAGTACAAAGACATGGCATCGACCTTCTCCAGCCTGGCCCGGGCATTGGAATCCAGTGCAAGCGGCACTTCGGCCGCCGCCAGCCAGCCCAGCGGCCTGACCTCGACGTTCCAGAACCTCTGGACTTCGCTGGGCGCGACACCGGGAACATCGACCGGCTCTTCGGGCGCCCCTGCCATCCCTAGCCTGCCCGCGTTCCTGCAATCGCTGGCAAGCAACTTTGGCGAAAGCGGCATTTCGGGATTGCGCGGAGTCTTTGTCGACACCGTGGCCTGAAACGGCAAAATGAAAGCCGGGGTTGGGATCGCTTCCGGCCTGCTTTCCAAAAGCGCGCTATGGTCGCGACTTATCCGCCCAATTCGCGCTGTAACCAGGCACGCGCCAACCGCCATTCGCGTTGCACGGTGCTGCTGGATATCTCCATCGCCATGGCGATCTGCTCCACGCTCATGCCCATGAAGAACCGCATCGCCACAATGTCCGCCTGGCGGCGATCCAGCGTGGCCAGCATGTCCAGGCATTCGACCAGGGCGCCGTAGTCCACGCCGTCGGACAATTCCATGGAGATTTCGGTGAGCTGCAGTCGGTCCGCTTCCTGCGGCCGCTTGGCGGCGTTGCGTCGGCGCGCCGAGTCCACCAGCACTTCGCGCATCGCGCGTGCCGCCACGCCCAGCAGGTGCCGGCGGCTCGCCCAATCCGGCGGCTGCGAACCACCGAAGACCTTGAGGTAAGCCTCGTTGACCAGAGCCGTGGCGCTCAAGGTGCGCTCCATCTGCTCGCCACTCAATTGCGCGCGCGCTATGCCGCGCAGGGCGTCGTACATCTGGCGCAGCGCCTCGTTCAGCGCTGCCGGGTCACCGGCCTGTGCGTCATGCAGCAGTCGGGTCACCTCGACCGTATCGTTCAATGCTTCGCTCCCGTTTCGCGGAGCACCTTTGCGGCGCCGCCAGCCGCCGAATCGTGACACGTCGGCGGTGACGAATCGACTACCGGGCCGGTTGCCGTCGCCTGGCAATTGTCGCTACCTGACGTCGTACCGCGTGCTCGCCCGGCGAGATCGGCCACGGCCACGGCGCCGTTGCGCGCCTGCCGCAGCTTGGCGTCCAGCAATGTCGCCTCGACCACGCCCGGGCCGCTGGGCCCAGCCTTGCCCGCACGGTTGAACGCCAGCAGTTGCGCCAACCATTGCCCCGCCCGGTCCATTTGCCGGTCGAGCAAGGCGGCTTCGCCAAGACCCGCCAGCGTGCCGGCCCAGGCTTCGGGCATCTCGCGTGGCCCTTGCGTGCCCATCTGCGCCATCGCCGCACCGAAATCCCGGGTGGCCGACGCTGCGTCGTCGCGCGCCAGATCCGCCTGACCCAGCGCGATCAAGGCATTGACGCGATTTTCCCTCGCCCACGGCAAGCCGGTGAGCGCGCGCTGGTCGAGCCGCTCCAACTGCGGCTGCAGCAGGGCGGTGGCATCGGCCGCGCGTCCTAACCCCACGTAAACCTTCGCCAGCCCGGTCAGTGTGTACAGTTCGAAATCGGGCGACACCTGCGCGAAGGACCGCGCCAGCTTCACCGAACGCTCCAACGCGTCGCACGCATCCGGCAAGTCACCGGCCTGCATCAGCGCCATGCCGAAATAGGTGAGCATGCCGGACATGCTGGGTCCGACCGAACCAACCTGCCTGTCGTAGTCGGCAATGGAGCGGCGGAACAATTGCATCGCGCCGGCAGGGTCGCGCCGCATCGAGACCAGCGCCAGCACGAAGCGGTAGTAGACCAGCGCCGGATCGTCCTTGGCATAGAGGTGCCGGGCCTCCCCCAACGCAGCCTGAGCACTGGCGATCGAGCCGGCGTCGTCGTCCATCGCGGCTTGCGCCATTGCCAGCACGGCCTGCGCCTGCAAATGCAGTTCGCGATCCGACGACGGAGCCGCATCAAGCTGGGCGAGAATCTGGCGCGTCTCGCGCACAATGGCCTCCGGCGTGGCGCCTGGGCCGCCCAGCTCGTTGTACAGCAAGTTGATGCGCACCCGCAGGATTTCGTCGGCGTGATCGCCGGGCGCCTGTGCCAACAGGTTGATAGCGGCGCGATCCAGGGGAATCGCCGTGTTCAGATTCATCACCGTCGAATAGGCGCGGCCCAAGGCGGCCAGCACCTGCCCCCGCTCCAGTGGAGCGGCATCGTAAAAAGTCTGCAGCTTGCGCGCTTCCGCCAGCAACGGAATCGCCTGACCGCCCAGCCCCAGCTGGTTGTAGGAACGCCCCATCGACAGCAGCAGGCTGACCCGCACCGGTGCCGCGATGTCGTGCCGTGACATCAGGGTGGCCGCACCGCGATCGAGCACCTCGCGCACCGTGATGTTGCTGCCGTGCGCATGCGTGGGGTCGGCGTTTTCGAACAGGTTTTGCAGGAACCCGGCGATGGCCGCCGTCTTGTCGCGTTCCAGCTCCAACCGTCGCAGCTGCTGCATGCGCTGCACCGCGAAGCCGGCCAGCAACGCCAGGACCAGCATCGCCGCACCGACACCCACCGCATGGCGGCGCAGGTAGAGCCGTGCGCGATACCAGGCCGCACCGTGCCGGGCGCGCACCGGCCGTGCCGCCAGGAAGCGTTGCAGATCATCGGCCAGCGCATCCACGCCGGCATAACGATCGCATGGGTCGCGCCGCAACGCCTTCATCACGATGGCGTCGAGGTCCGCCGACACCTCGCGCCGCAGCGGCGTGGCACTCCCGGACTGGCGCAGGCGCCGGCTTGGCGGCAGCAGCTTGCCGGTGTCGATGGCCAGCGACAGGCTCACCGGAGAAATTTCCTCCGCGTCGCCGAACGGGCGCATGCCGCAAACCAGCTGGTACAGCACCACGCCAAGGGACCAGACGTCGGCACTGGTGCCCAGCGGTCGGCCGCGCAATTGCTCGGGGCTGGCGTAAGCCAGCGTCAGGGTGCGCATGTCGGTGCGGGTCTGCACGGCAGCCACGCCGCCAACGTGGTCGAGCAGCCTGGCGATGCCGAAATCCAGCAGCTTCGGCTCGCCTTCGTCGGTCACCAGGATATTGCTCGGCTTGAGGTCGCGGTGGATCACCAGACGCTGGTGCGCGTAATGCACCGCCGCGCATACCTTGAGGAACAGCGCCACCCGCTCGCGCAACGGCAACTGCCGGTGCTCGCACCAGCGGTCGATACGCTCGCCCTGCACGTATTCCAGCGCCAGGAACGAACGGCCGTCGCTGGTGGTGCCCCCATCGATCAGGTGTGCGATGTTGGGATGGTTGAGCGTGGCGAGGATGCGACGCTCCTCCGCGAAACGCTTCAGCGGCTCGCGCCCAGGAACACCCTTGGTGTGCAGGAGCTTGATCGCCACCTGCTGGCGCAGCTCGTCCGGCGTGCCCTCGCCGAGCGAACGCTCGGCGAGATACACCACGCCGCCGCCGCCTTCGCCCAACTGGCGCAGGATGCGATAGCCGCTGCTGCTGGCAGCGGTGTTGACCGTGGAGCCGATGACTGCGGACGCCACAGCCAACCGCGGCAACGTGGTACCCACCGTCGCCTCGGCAGCCTCCAGCATCCAGCGCACTTCTTTGCGCAGCACCTCGTCGTCGCCGCAGTTCGCGGTGACATACTGCTCACGCTCCGCTTCAACCAGATCCAACGCCGCCAATGCGATCGGTTTCGCGCGGAGGTAGCGTGTTCGGCATTCCTCGTTCACGGGTTCCCCCTGTGGCCCCCAGCGCATTTTCCGTGATGCGCCTCACAGAATTGAAATTATAGGCCTTCCCGAAACCGCCGCGCATGTGCCAGGAACGATGTGCACCCGCCGCACGACGCCCACGCCCCAAGGCCCTAAACTTGGTGGATGCTCAAGATCGACACTCACGCGCACATCCTGCCCAAGGACTGGCCCAACCTTGCCGCCAAGTTCGGCGACGAACGCTTCCCGGTGATGACCCATACCGACGGCCGGCATCGCATCTACAAGGACGGCAAGTTCTTTCGGGAAGTGTGGGACTCGGCCTTCGACGCGAATATGCGCATCGCCGACTACGCCCGTTTCGGCGTGGACGTGCAGGTGATCTCCACCGTGCCGGTGCTGTTTTCGTACTGGGCCCCGGGGTACCAGGCACTGGAGCTGCACCGGCACCTCAACGACCACATGGCCGGCATGTGCCGCGACTACCCGCGCCACTACGCCGGCATCGGCACCGTGCCGCTGCAGGCGCCCGACCTCGCCGTACGCGAGCTGGAGCGCTGCATCGACGAGCTCGGCCTGCAGGGCGTGCAGATCGGCTCGCACTGCAACGACTGGAACCTCGACGCGCCCGAGCTGTTCCCGTTTTTCGAGGCCGCCGCCGACCTAGGCGCCGCGGTGCTGGTGCATCCCTGGGACATGATGGGCATGGCCAGCATGCCCAAATACTGGCTGCCGTGGCTGGTGGGTATGCCTGCCGAGCAGGCGCGTGCCGCTTGCTGCCTCGCCTTCGGCGGCGTGCTGGAGCGGCTGCCGAAACTGCGCGTGATGCTGGCCCACGGCGGCGGCAGCTTCCCGTGGACGATCGGCCGCATCGAGCATGGCTTCAAGATGCGACCCGACCTGGTGGCCACGGACAATCCGCGCAACCCGCGCGAATACCTCAAACGTTTCTACTACGACTCCTGCGTGCACGACGACCAGGCGTTGCGCTGGTTGCTGCATGTGACGGGCGTCCGCCAGGTGATGCTGGGCACCGATTATCCTTTCCCGTTGGGTGAACAGGAGCCAGGCGAAAGCATCGAGGCCCTGGGGCTGGGGGATGCCGACCGTGCCCGCCTGTTCCATGGCACTGCGCTGGAATGGCTGGGCCTGCCCATGCACCGCTTCGCACCCGATACCACTGTCTAGAATCTGTTCATGACCTTAGGACTCCGCATGGATTTTCCGCGTACCGCCATCGCCGCCGTCGTGCTCGCCATCGGCCTGCTTGCCTCCACGCCGGCACCGGCCGCCGACGTCAGCATGGCCAACGGCAGTGTGAACTTCAGCACGCCGGATGGCTGGATGGAGATACTCGAAACCGACGGCGACCCGGAGGTGCGCGCATTCGAAGTGCCCGACCCTTCGCCCACCGGGCAGGCCGTGCTGGCGCGCGTCACGGTGACCGTGACGCAGATAGCCGGCGTCGACGGCTTCCAGGCCTACCAGAACCAGGCCACCGCCAAGGCAACGATGCTGCCCAGCTACAAGGCCGTCAACACGACCGACCCGCTCAACGTCAGCTACACCGCACAGGAAGCCGGCGTTGCCTCCAGCTACCGCGAGCGCTACTGGTTCAAGGACGGCCATGCGATCCAGCTGCGCTGCGTGCGCCCCCAGCAAAGCCAGGCGGGCGCCGCGTGGATCGCTGCCTTTGACCGCGGCTGCGATGCCATCGCCGCGCGGCTGAAATAACCGCTCGGCAGGATCGCGCCCAACACACGATTGCCTTATGCCTTGATCGAAGCGCAAAGCCATCGCGTGCAGAAAGCGTTACGGCAACAGACACACGTTACGCGGGAACCCCGATGTCCGATTACCAAGCCAGCGCCGCCTGGGCGCAAGCCGCCGATGCTGCCGATCCGCTGCGCGCGTTCCGCGACGAATTCCTGATACCGCCGCACGAAGGCGGCGACAGCACTTATTTTTGCGGCAATTCGCTGGGCTTGCAGCCGCGTGTTGTACGCACCGCGCTCGCGGCAGAACTGGATGACTGGGCCGCACTGGGCGTGGAGGGCCACTTCAAGGGCCGCCTGCCATGGATGGACTACCACGAATTCGTGCGCGACCACCTGGCCGAAGTCGTGGGAGCCAGACCTTCCGAGGTGGTGGCGATGAACACGCTGGGCGTGAACCTGCACCTGATGATGGTGAGCTTCTACCGCCCCACTCCCGAGCGGGCCGCCATCCTGATGGAAGCGGGTGCTTTTCCCACCGACCGCTATGCGCTGGAATCGCAGATCCGCTTCCACGGCTTCGATCCGGCGGAAGCGCTGATCGAACTGCAGGCCGACGAGTCGAACGGCACGTTGTCGATGGCTGCCATCGAACGCGCGCTGGCTCAGCACGGCTCGCGCATCGCCCTGGTGATGCTGCCCGGCGTGCAATACCGCACCGGCCAGGCCTTCGACCTCAAGGCCATCACCGAACTCGGCCACCGGCACGGTTGCGTGGTGGGCTTCGATCTCGCCCACGCGGTAGGCAACCTACCGATCCAATTGCACGACAGCGGCGCCGACTTTGCGATCTGGTGCAGCTACAAGTACCTCAACAGCGGCCCTGGCGCGGTGGGCGGCGCCTTCGTGCACGAGCGCCACGCGCATGCGGCGCTGCCACGCTTCGCCGGCTGGTGGGGCCACGACAAGACCACCCGCTTCCGCATGGGCCCCGAATTCGTGCCCACGCCCGGCGCCGACGGCTGGCAGCTGTCCAACCCGCCGATCCTCGCGCTGGCTCCGCTGCGCGTGTCGCTGGAAATCTTCCATCGCGCCGGCATGGCGAGACTGCGCGAGAAGTCGCTCAAGCTCACCGGCTACCTGGAGTGGCTGGTGCAGACGCAGCTCGCCGATGCGCTGGAAGTGCTCACGCCCGCCGATCCCGCGCGCCGAGGCTCACAGCTTTCCATCCGGGTGCGCGGCGGTCGCGAGCGTGGCCGCGCGCTGTTCGAATACCTGATGGAACACGGCGTGATCGGCGATTGGCGCGAACCCGACGTCATCCGCATCTCGCCCGCGCCGCTGTACAACCGCTTCGCGGATTGCCTGAGGTTCGCGGAAGTGGTGCGCGACTGGCAGCAGGCTGGCTGATGCTCTATCGCGTCCGTGCCGTGAGAGCCCGTTCGCGAGCTCCTCATGGCCTGCGCCACAAGCTGTTTGCGCGCGGACCTAAGGAAGAGCGAAGGGGTGGCCGTCCGTCCACGACTGAGTGATGACGCAGGGATGCGCGCAATCAGACGCGGCCCTGCGGATTGCCTTGCCGTGGCCCACGGGTAGATCATGGACAGGCTCTGGGAGCGTAACCAGGCAGGCGGATTACTCGGGGGCAGCCATGGAAAGGAAGATCACCGGCGAGAACATCCGCTTCGGCGTCGTTTCATTCGTCCTGCTGCTGGTGACCCACGCCATCGCCTATCTTACCCACGAGTACTCCCATTCGCTGACGGCATGGAGCCTCGGCTGGATGAGCAAGCCGTTCGGGATCGACTACGGACACCCGACGCTCTACAACTTCCTCTTCCTCGACGACGTCGGCGACAACGTCAACTATCCGCCGATATTCGCCAGTGGGCACGGGCTCGATGCCGCGCTTATCGCCCTCGCCGGTCCCTTTGTCGGCAATGGGCTGGCGTACTTCATCGTCTACGGCCTGATCCGGCGAACGGCCGTCGGAACAAACCGTCCCGGCATCGCGTTCGCCTACTGGTTCTCCCTGATGTGCGCCGGCAACGTATGGGGCTACGTCCCGCTTAGGGCGATCACCACGCACGCCGACATCGCGCTCGCTGCCGAAGGCCTGCATGTGTCCGTGTGGGCGTTGTTCCCGTTCGTCGCCGCGCCTTCGCTCTACATCGTCCAGCACTTCTTCCGCAGGACGTTCCCGCTCTGCCAGCAAAAAATCACCGGCGGTTGCGGCAACAACTTCATCGTCCTGGTGACATTGACTGCCTTCTGGTTCTTCTCGTTCTTTGGCGGCGACGGCGTCAGCGGAAACTACGGGCTTGTTTCCCAACTACTCTGCATCACGTCGAAATACCTGCTGGTCCCCTTCTGCACGCTGTATCTGATGTCCCGCTACTACGGCTCTTATCAGTCCGGTCAGTCTGGCCGCGCACAAGTCGCGACGGAGCGTGTCCCCTGACGCGCGCCGCCGCGAGCACTTCGCCAAAACCCGCGCACCAACGGGTACGCGCAACAGAGGAGGCGCGTCGGCACATCGCTCAAGAAATTGCCCACCCGGCAGGCCGCACGCAACCTCACGCCAAGCGGCCATCCTAAGCAATACGGCCACCAGCTCGATTCGGGCGTGCCTACAAGCGCTCCGCCAACGGATACAGTTCCCTGTTCTCCCGCTGCACGCGCTGGTGCAGCGCCTTGAACACTTCGTTGGCGTCGTCCCTGAAACCTTGCGGGTCCGCGGCAATCTTGTTGGCCAATGCCCAGCGTGTGGCAAACGCCATGTAGGTGGTGGCCAATCCGCCCATCTCTTCCTGGAATCTCTGCCCGGTTTGCGCAATCGCCGGATCGGCCGCCCTCATCAGGGCCGGGTAGAGCATCCGGTCTTCCGCAGCAAGGTGCAGCTTGATCGCCGAACTCATTGCCGACAGTTGCCGATGTATCGCCTCGGCGTGCTCCTTGCATCCCTGCTGTACCAGCTCACGCAGAAGTGTCACAGCCGAAAGCAAGTCCACGTGCTCCTTCTTGAACCTTTCAATATCCACGCTGCGTCTCCCCCGTTGGCTACATGAGGCTTACCGCCATTGATATCGGCGGCCATGCCGCTTTCCTTGATGGTCCAAAAGGTTGCCCGAAACCATCTGCGCGAGCTCGGCATCGCAATCGCCCCCTTGGCACCCGTGCCCAGAGATTTCGAGCAAGATCCTACGCCGCGCCGGCTGCAAGCAACCCTTGCGCAAAGTCACGCACATAATCAAGGAAGCGTGTCTGCACACCGTTCAACGGGCTGTCCGGCCGATAGACGGCACGCAGGGTGACGTCGAGTTCCAGTTTCAGCGGGCGTGTCTGCAAGGGCTCCTTGCTGCATCGCGCGGTGAAGGGGTCCACCAGCGCCAGGCCGCCACCGCGCGCAACCAGCGAGCAGGCCAGCTGGTAGGTCTGCACCCAGACGTGTGCACGCGGGGCGGGTTCGACCTCGGCAAGGTGGCCGTGCAGCATGTTACCCATCGCGTCCTGCACCGTGATGCCGATCATCGGCTGGCCGGCAAGCGCGCTGATCGGCAATGGCTTCGCAAGGTCGCGTTGCGGCCACCAGCCCGGCGGTGCGATCACCATGATATTGCCGTCGCACAGTGGTTGCTGCACCAGCCCGTGATGGCTCATGTCCTGCAGGGTGAGTCCGATGTCGCTTTCGCGCAGCATCAGCGACTCGCACATCGCCGCCGAGTGCTGGGTATACAGCTCGATGCTGGTGTCCGGGTAGACCTTGCCCAGCCGCGCGATCGCGTCGGGCACCAGGGTCTGCGCCAGGGTGGGCGTGCAGGTCACCCGCAACGGATGGCTCTCGGGCCGGGTGATGTTGGCCGAGAGGCGCTGCAGGTCATACATCTCCTGCATGATGCGGTCGATGTGATGACGCATCAGCAAGGCCTGCTGGGTGGGGTGCAGGCGACCGCGCACCCGGCTGAACAGTGGAAAGCCCAGGTGGTTTTCGGCCTGCTGCAGAGCCTTGCTCGCGGCGGGCTGCGAGATGTTCAGCAGGTTCGCCGCGCCGGTCAGACTACCGGTGCTCAATACGGCATGGAACAACTCGATGTAGCGCAGTCGCATCTCACTCCCCGTCCCGCTTCCGGCATGCTCCGTTCGAGTGCAACACATAACGTTTTTGCAGGCAAACTGCATGCAGGTTGCATGCAGACTACGCGACACCTACAACCGCCGGTTATGCCATCTGCCCGTCTTTTCATTGGCGACGCACATCGGCCGCTGACTATGCTCGCCGCACCGCGAGAGGCGGAAGTCCACAAACTCTGGAGCGAGTGCCCACATGTCGAACCAAGGTGCAGAAACCGCAGTCCGCTGGGGGCCGCCGTACCTGTTGTATCTGGGCAGCGCCGTCGACGATCTGTCGATCAAGACTGCGCGCGGCCTGGCGTTCTGGCGGTCGGAGCATTGCCTCGGGCAGCATCGGCGCCCTGATTGCAAAGTGACCCTGGAGCTGCCTGAGCTCGGCTTTGTCCAGGCCAAAGCCATGGGCGCCGACACCATGGTGATCGGCGCGGCGAACGCGGGCGGCGTGATGGGCCCCGAGATCGTCGCCGATGCCGTTGCCGCCCTGGACGCCGGACTCAACGTGGTCTCCGGCCTGCACCACAAGCTGCGCGACAACGCCGACATCGTGGCCGCTGCGCACCGGAACGGCCGCGCGCTGTTCGATGCACGCGCAGCCGGCCCGAACATCCCGGTAGGCAACGGCAAGCCGCGCGCGGGCCGGCGCCTGCTGACAGTGGGCACGGACTGCTCGGTCGGCAAGATGTACACCACGCTGGCACTGGAGCGCTCAATGCGCGCGCGTGGCCATGCCGCGGATTTCCGCGCCACCGGACAGACCGGCATCCTGATCGCCGGCGCAGGCATCCCGGTGGATGCCGTGGTGGCGGACTTCATCTCCGGTGCCGCCGAAGCGATTTCGCCCGCGCGCGACGACAACGGCTGGGATCTGATCGAAGGCCAGGGCTCGCTGTTCCATCCGTCCTTCGCCGGGGTGTCGCTGGGTCTGCTGCACGGTTCGCAACCCGACGCCATCGTGCTCTGCCACGAGCCGACGCGGCGGCACATGCGCGGACTGTCGCACTACCCGCTCCCGGATCTGGTGGCCTGCATGGAAGCCAACCTTGCCGCCGCGCGGCTGACCAACCCCGCCGTGCAGCCCGTGGGCATCGCCTTGAACACCTCGAAGATGCCTGCACAGGATGCGCAGGCTGCGTGCGAACGGGTCGCCGCACTGTTCGGGCTGCCCTGCCAGGATCCGGTCACCATGGGTGTCGAAGCCATCGTGGACAACCTCGTCGCGTGCTTCCCCGATTGAACATCCGGCATAGTGGCCCTTTCGTGGCCTGATCGCCGCCCGGGACAACCCAGCGTGCTGACCCTCGATTCGATCCAGACCCTGGCCTGCGGCGGCGTGTTCCTGCTGGCCGGTTACATGATCCGGCGGCGCGTGCCGCTGTTGATGCGCTTCAGCATTCCGGCACCCGTGATCGGCGGCCTGCTGGTGGCGCTGTTCATGCTCGCGTGCAGGCACTGGAACGTCACGCCCTTGCGCTTCGACACGGCGTGGCAGCAACCGCTGATGATCGCGTTCTTCACCGGCATCGGCTTCAACGCCAGCGCAAGCCTGCTCAAGATCGGCGGCCGCCAGATCCTGCTGTTTCTCGCTCTGGCCAGCGTGCTGGCGATCGCGCAGAACTTCCTGGGCATCGCCATCGCCAAGGCCTTCGGCCTGCCGCCGCTGTTCGGCGTGATCACCGGCTCGGTCACGCTGGCGGGCGGACCCGCCACCGGGATGGCTTTCGCGCCGCTGTTCGAAAAGGTGGGCGTGCACGGTGCGCAAAGCGTGGCGCTGGCCAACGCAATGGCCGGTATCGTACTCGGCTCCATTTTCGGTTCGCCCATCGCGGCGATGCTGATCGAGCGCTTCAACTTGCGCCCGGCCATTGCAGTTGGCGACATCAGCGCGGACGCGCCTGCGACGATCACGTCCGCCGAACCCGAGCGCGTCATCGACCCGGCCTACGCAGGACTGAAGACCCTGGTGTTCATGCTGCTGGCGATGGGCATCGGCGCGTGGATCAGCGGCGGCCTGAACCGGCTCGGCGTGACCCTGCCAAGCTACATCGGTGCCATGCTGGTCGGGGCGGTGATCCGCAACATCGACGACGCCTTGGGCTGGTTTGGCCTGTCGACGCGCGGCATGGAGCTGATCGGCAACACCGCGCTGTCGCTGTTCCTCGTCGTGGCGCTGATGAACCTGCACCTGTGGGACCTGGCCGGACTGGCGCTGCCGCTGCTGGCGAACCTGGCGGTGCAATCGGTCCTGGTGCTGGCGTTCTGCTGCTGGCCGCTGCTGCAGCTGATGGGACGCGACTACGACGCTGCCGTGATGGCGAGTGGTTTCACCGGCTTCATGCTGGGTACTACGGCGAACGCGGTGGCTTGCATGAGCGCGCTGACGGAGCGCTATGGTCCGGCACCGCGGGCGTTTCTGGTGGCGCCGGTGGTGGGGGCATTCCTGATCGATTTCACCAACGCGATCATCATTACGGGGTTCGTCAACGGGTGGCATTGATGGGCGAGACTTGGGCTTTGCGCCTTGGCGCTTGAAGCTTCGAGTCTCGATCTCCGAGCGCCGGGCTCTGAGCTTTGAACTCCAAGTTCGACGCTCAGAACCCCAGTTCCGAGCTTCGAGCTTCGATAACGGAATCGACTGCCCCCTAATTCGCAAGGGACAAAGCGGTTTCGGTCGCCTGCCGGCGCCCGAGTCCCTTCTCTTTGCTGGCCCACGCCGTCGCAGGAGCGATGGCGAACGGCGGGGCCGGCCCGAAGGGCGAAGAGCAGGATGCCCGAAGTCAAGAGAAGTGACCCAGAGAAAGGGCCTAGTTCAATCCGCCGGAACTACGAGCAGGCTGTGTCGAGGAGGTTGGAACCACTCACGGCGACACGTCCTGCACAGCCGCCACACCTCGCCGTATCTGGGAACTGAGAGCTGGATCCTGGGCCGCTTCGCTCTGCATGTCTTGCTCGTCATTCCGGCGCAGGCCGGAATGACGAGCAGAGACGCTGGTACCTCGCCCCGCTTTAGCTTGGCTCTGCTTTGGTTTGATTCTGCTCTGGCCGTTGCTTCTGCGCGCTGGGAGCGCGCTGCTCTTCGGGGCCCCTATGCAGCGGTGAGGTGGGGACGATCAGGCCGCGCAGCGGGCGAGTCCAAGGATGGACTCGCCTGTTCGACCGGGCAGGAAGCCCGGCCGAAAAGCCCGGCCACGCCTCACGCACTCGCAGGGCAGGATGCCCGGAGAGCGCCGCATCGAGGTGCCCTTTTCTCTTGGCTACTTCTCTTTTGGGCACGCAAAAGAGAAGTAGCTCGGGCCGCGGCAGCGGCTCGAAACCGCTTTGTTACTTGCGGAAACCACACGACTTTAAAGAGCAATGCCCTCTCCCGCACGCAAGTGGAAGAAGGGAAATAAATACGGCTACCTCAGTGCTTCGCTGCCAGTATTTCGCTCAAATAATCCGGCGTCCCCGCCACCCGCACCAGATGCGGATACCTCAGCCCACCAAAGTAATCCACCGCATACGTCCGACTGATCCCATCCATCTCCGCCAGGATCTGGATCGGCTGCTTGTCCTTCTGCGCACGCACGATCGCGTCACGCAGGACACGCGAGGTATACGCATGCCCGTCGACCGCCTGCAGTTTCATCTCCGGCGCGAGTCCGGCCTTGAAGGCGGGCCCCTGCCACAGCACATCCATGATGTTGCCGTCGTGGTTGATGAAGAGGCCTACCGAGAACGTCTCGTCGACACCCGACGCGCTGAACTCGCTCTTGCCCACGTTCTCGACGGCGTTCTGGTAGCGCGAAGGCGTATCGGTGTAGACCAGCTTCCAGCCGCTCTGCTCGATGCCGGACAGCAGCGGCACCTCGTCGCCCACGCCGTCCATCCAGCCGTGCAGGAATTTCGCCCAGTCCCAGGGCTGCACTGCGTTCAACGCGGCGACGACGTCGTCGGAGGTGTAGGTCTGGGTGACGTAGCTGCCGTCGTCCTTGCTGAAGAAGCGTTGCGCGAAATCGTCCAGGGTGCGCTTGTCGTGGCTGAGCGCGCGGATCTTCGTGTCCACGGCCAGCCACAGCAGTTGGCCTTCGCGGTAGAAGTCGGTGCCACGGCGCCAGTTCACCCAGCCAAGATCGCCGCCGTACAGGAGCTGCACGGCCCGGGTGGTGTCCGACAAGGGCCGCCATTCGCGGCCCGGACGATGCGCGAACGTCGCCGCGCGATAAGCCAGCGCATCGCGCCAGTCCTGCGCAGACCACAGGCCGCTGCGCGCGGTCAGCGCATCGCCCAGGTAGACGGTGAGACCTTCGTACACCCATAGCCCGTCGGCGATCTCGGGCTGCTCGAAATCGGGTTGCCACAGGCCTGCTGGACGCATGAATTTCCCGTTCCACGAGTGCGTGTATTCGTGCGGCAGCAGCGAGCCGTCGAGCATGAAGTGTTCGGGGTCGGCGAACATGTGCGAACCGCCGCGCGCGCGATCGTCGCTGGACTGGTGGTGCTCCAGGCCGCCGACCGAAGTGTGGTCGCTGAGCGTCAGCAGGAAGTGGTAGTTGGCGTAGTGGTGCGAATGGAACAGGTTCTGCGCTTGCACGACCAGGTTGCGGTAACCCTCAAGCTGTTCGGGCTTGATCTGCAGCGCGGCCTCGCTGTCGCCCACCAGGTCGAGCCAGCGATGCACGCTGGAATCCGCCGGAGTGACGTCGATCTGCCGGAAATACTGGCCGGCGATCACCGGCGAGTCGACCAGGGTGTTGAACGGCACGGGCTTGAAGCGGATGCGTCCGCCATCGCGCGCGTCGGTCTCCAATGCCGTGCCATAACCCCAGGTCGCCGGCATTTCCAGCGTGGGCCGGAACAGCTGATCCCTGGTTGGCTCGCCTGCACGGTACAGCGCCATGTGATCCCAGGTGAGATCCATCAGGTTCGGCGTGATCCGGTCCGTGTCCGGGATCTGGAAACGGATGTCGATGCTGCCGACTCCGGCCGGCACATCCAGGTGGAAAGTGAACATGTCCACGGGATCGCGCTGCCACGCGATGCGCCTGCCACCGGCGCTGATCTCCAGACCCATCATCGCGCCAATGGGGCCGTCGGGCGCATGGTCCCCGGGAATGTACTTCGGGTAGTACAGCGTGAGCTTGCCCGGCGCGACAGGCATCGTCTCGTGCACGTAAAACACTTTCTGTGCCGGGTTGGGCAGGGTCACCGTCAATGCAACGACGTTGGCAGGAGCGTTCGTGTCGGCATGCGCCGCGCAGGCTGCGGATGCGGCGAGCGCAGCTGCGCCCACCAGTGATGGCCATCGTTTCATGCGTTTCCCCGTGCCTTCGATTGGATCGAGAGATCGCGAATGAAGCGCACGACGAGAAATTTTTCAAGCGCCAAACGACACGCATAACCCGCAGTTATGGCGGTCCCAAGACTTTTCATTGGCGGCTCTCGCTCGCCGCGGACTACGCTCGATCAGCACTGTGGGCATGGAGGATGTCCGCTCGATGCGCATCGCTGCCAGACGCAGGGCGAACCCAGGGAACGCCAGCGCCGTGACATGCCGCGATGCCGCCACGTTTCGGCATCTCCACGCCCGCATTCGATCCGACGACACGCACGCGCGCCACCCATTCTGGGCGCGCGGATCGTCCGGACGATGGCACCCGCTTGCGAATCCAGTCGCGATACCCCGCGTTTCACCACAGTGGAGTGAATACATGAAGGGCAAATCCCAGCGCGTGATGCACCGTAACAACGTTCTCAAGCGCAAGGCATTGCCCCTTGCCATAGGCCTGCTGGCCTGCGGCGCTGCAGGCACGGCGTGGGCGCAGGCGACCAATGGCACCATCTACGGCACGGTGCCGGTGGCACCCGGCGAAACCGTCCAGATCACCAGCGGTAGCGGCTTCAATCGCAGCATTCCGGTGAGCGATTCCGGCAGGTATTCGATCACCCTGCCGGTGGGCAACTACACGGTATCGCTGCTGCAGAACGGTCAGGTCGTGCAGACCCGCACCGACGTCATGCCGGTGGCGGCAGGTGCGGTGGCGGTCGATTTCACCTCAGCCGCCGGCGGCCCCGCGAACGCGGTCAACCTCAACTCGATCCACGTCACCGCCAACACCACGCCACCGATCGACGTGACCACTACCAACCAGGTCACCACGATCACCTCCAAGCAGTTGCAGCAGCTGCCGCTGGCGCGCACCGCCGAAGACATCGCCATGCTGGCGCCGGGCGTCAACATGGGTTCGCCCGAACTCGGCACCGGTCCGCTCGGCACGCCGATGAACGTGTTCGGCGGCGCCTCCACGGCGGAGAACGCGTATTACGTCGATGGCATGAACACCACCGAGGCGCTCAACAACTCGGGCGGCATCGCCCTGCCCTATGGCGCCATCGACCAGCAACAGACCTACATCAGCGGCTACGACGCACGTTACGGCCGTTCCATCGGCGGCGTGATCAACCAGATCGGCAAGAGCGGCACCAACGACTGGCACTTCGGCGTACGCGCCTTGTGGCAGCCGGCCAGCATGCGCGCCGATCCGGACAACCTCTACTACGCCAATCCATTGCTTGCAGGGGATCCGGCCTATTCGCCCGGCGACATGGCCGTGTACCGAAACGGCAATACCTCCGAGGAAAAGATCTACGACGCCTACGTCAGTGGACCGCTGATCAAGGACAAGCTGTTCTTCTTTCTGAGCGCCGAAAAGGATGACAGCCAATACCACAGCACCCAGGAATTCGGCAACGGCGTCTCCGACACCTTCACCGAACATGATCCAAAGTTCTACGGCAAGTTGAACTGGAACATCAACGACAGCAACGTGCTGACGCTGAGCTACCTGCAGAACGCGCACCAGACGCAGGGCACCTACTACGACTTCGACTACAGCACGCTGCAGAACGGCGCCTTCGCCTACCTCGGCCAGTACAACAAGACCGTGTTCAAGATGGCGGTGCTGAACTACACCTCCTACATCACCGACGACATCACGCTGAACGCCACCGTCGGCAAGATGCATGGCCAGTACTACTCGACGCAGCCCGCCTATCCGGGCTACGACCCCGAGCTGCCGCACGTCGCCTACGCGTCCATGCAAGATCCGGCCTTCGTCCCGCCCGGCGGCGTCGTCAATGCGCAGTCCAATTCGACGCTCAGCGACCCTGACCACCGCGAGTCGATCACCAACTACCGCCTCAGCCTCGACTGGAAACTGGGCAACCACGACTTCCAGGTCGGCATCGACAACATCAACTCCTGGGATATCGATGACGGCTCGGTGGACACCGGCCCTGGCTACCAGTGGATCTACGGCGAGAGCATCGCCGGCCAACCGGTGTTCGGCGTCGACCCGAACGTGCCGCCGTATGTCGCGCCCTCCAGCCAGTGCAATGGCCAGACCTGCTACTACGTGCAGAAGCACACCGACATCAGCGTCGCCACTGTGCGCGTGACGCAGCGCGCCCAGTACGTCATGGACAACTGGCAGGTCACCCCGAACCTGCTGCTCAACCTGGGCATACGCAACGACCAGTTCGTGAATTACGACGCCTCCGGCGTGCCCTATATCCGCGAAACCAAGCCGCAGTGGGCGCCGCGCCTGGGCTTCAGCTGGGATGTGCACGGCGACGCCTCGCTCAAGGTGTTCGGCAATGCCGGCCGCTACTACCTCTCGCTGCCTACCAACGTGGCACTGTCCATCGCTGCCCCGGTGACGAATGCCGGCATCTACGGCACCTACACCGGCGTCGACCCGGTGACCGGCGTGCCAACCGGTTTCACGCCCTTGCCACAGAATCCGTCGACGGGAGTGTCCATCGACAGCGAATACGGTCAGGCGAAGGATCCGCGCCTCTCCGCCGCGAGCAACGCCAAGGCCGAGTTCTCCGACAACTACGTGCTGGGTCTGCAGCAGCAGTTCAACATGTTGGGCACGAACTGGGTATTCAGCGCCACCGGCACCTACCAGCGCATGAACCGCATCATCGACGACTTCGACGACGAGCAGATCGAATGCGCGGCCGGCCGTGCGCAAGGCTACTCGTGGATGACGCCGCAGAACTGCTCCAATTACGCGCAGAGTCTGGTACTGGTCAATCCGGGCGAGACCAACGACATCTGGATGCTGTCACCCAACGGCAGCGTCGTGCCGGTGACGCTTACCGGCGCCGACCAGGATTTCCCGAAGGGACCGGAACGTCGCTACTACTCGATGGACCTGTCGCTGGAGCACGCCTGGGACGGTAAGTGGTTCGCCAAGTTCGACTACGTGTTCTCGCGCAGCTGGGGCAACGACGAAGGCCCGGTGAGCACATTCTCGCAGCAGGGCGGCTCGTACGAGTCCCTCACCACCGCCTGGGACTTCCCGGAGCGCATGCAGTATTCGGGCGGCATATTGCCGAACGACCGCAAGCACCAGTTCAAGATCTTTGGCTCCTATGCGCTCACTCCGGAGTGGACGGTCGGTGCCAACCTGTACATCACCTCGGGCACGCCGGTGATGTGCCGTGGCGGCTACGGACCGGCTCAGATCGCACTGCACGGCTCGCACACCTACTACTGGTGCGGCGGCGAGCCCGTACCGCCCGGCTCGCTCGGCTTCACTCCGTGGGTGCATGACGTCGACCTCAGCCTGGACTACAAGCCGAAGTGGGCGCAGCAGAAACTCGACTTCAACCTCACCGTGTTCAACGTACTCAACGATCAGACGACGATCTTCTACAACGACTTCTACAGCACCACCTCCACGCCCAACCCGGACTACGGCCGCGTGCAGGACACGTACAACCCACGCTACGTGCGTCTTTCGGTTGCCTACGATTTCTGAGCCATGCATGGCCTCCCCACGCGCCGGGCACTTGCCCGGCGCATTTTTTGATGTCGAACATCGCTCCTGGCGATTTTTTGCAGCCCGCGGACGACTTGTGTAGCTTGGTGGCATGAGCAGCGAAACCACGCATCCCTCGTCCCCGCCTCACGCAGTCGTCCAGTTGCTGGCACGGGCGCGCGCGGAATGGCAGCAACGGCAACCTGATGCCGCAGAGCGTTCGATCCAGCAGGTGCTGGCGCTCGCCCCCGGCAACGCGGACGCATTGCGGATGCTCGGAGTCATGGCTCAGCACCGCGGCGACCAGACCAAGGCCGTCGACTGTTTCCGGCGCGTGCTGCCGGTGTGGCCCGACGACTCCGACCTGCATGTAGGGCTGGGCATCGCGTTGCACGAACGCGGCGAGATCGAAGAAGCCTTGGCGCACCTTCGGCGCGGCTGCGAATTGGACCCTGCCTCTGCATCAGCCTGGTTCAATCTGGGTGAGGCGCTTTGGCGGCAGGCACACGCCGATGAAGCCATCGGCGCACTGCGCCGCGCGCTCGAGCTCGTGCCCGCGCATCTCCCTGCTCGCCTGTCATTGGCCAAGGCGCAAGCCAGCCAGGGCCAGATCGATACCGCGGTGGCCGGCTTCCGCGAGGTGCTCGGGCGCGATCCGGGCAACGCCGAAGCGTGGTTCGGCCTGTCCAACCTCAATACCGTGCGCTTCGACGCCTCCGACGCAACTCATCTGCGACAGGCATTGGCGCGTGGCGGGCAATCGCCCCGCCACCACGAACTGCTGGGTTTCTCGCTGGCCAAGGCCCTGGAGGACCAGGGCGATTACACCCAGGCCTTCGACTTGTTCCGGCAAGCCAATGCCTCGCGACGCAAGCGCGTGCACTGGGATGCCGCAGGCGAACGGCGACGGGTGGAAGCGATCCAGCGCGTCTTTGCACACGACACGCCAGCGCCGCTGGATCCCGCAATGGGCCGCGAAGCCATCTTCATCGTCAGCGTGCCGCGTTCCGGCTCCACCCTGGTCGAGCAGATCCTGGCCTCGCATCCCGAGGTCGAGGGCGCGAACGAGATCAAGGACCTGTCGCAGGTGATCGATGCGGAAACGCGTCGCCGCCATTCCGCGTTCCCGCTGTGGACGCCGCATGCCAGCGCGGCGGACTGGCAACGCCTGGGCCAGGAATACCTGGCGCGCACTGCGCAGTGGCGCAGGACTAAGCCTCGCTTCACCGACAAGAGCCTGGTCACCTGGTACCTCGTGGGCGCCGCGCTGGCGATGCTGCCGTCGGCACGCGTGGTGGTGGTGCGACGCGATCCGCTGGAAACCTGCCTGGGGTGCTTCCGCCAGCTCTTCACCGAGCAGAGCAGCTTCACCTGCGATCTCGACGAGATGGCCGACTACTGCATCGACTTCATCCGCCTGACGCGCTTCTGGCTGGAGCGTTACGCGGGCCAGGTGTTCGATCTCGAATACGAGACGCTGACCGCCGAGCCCGAGCCGACCATCCGCCGCCTGCTGGATTTCTGTGGCCTGCCGTTCGATTCGGCCTGCCTGGACTTCCACAAAACCTCGCGTGCCGTGCTGAGCTCGCCCAGTGCCGCGCAAGTGCGGCAACCCATGCGCCGCGACACCGCGCGCAGCGCGCGTTACGGCGACAAACTGGACGGCCTGCGCCAACGCCTGCGCAATGCGGGCGTATTGGCGGATTGAGCGCGGCAAGCCGGAACGCATGAACTGAAATCCAGCCATCGGTGGGACCGGCGTGCGTGCCCACAACCGCCGGTTATGCCCCTTGCGCGTCTTTTCATTGGAGTGGCCGTCGCACGCATGGCTATGCTGCTGCGACACGGCGAGGAGACTGAACGGATGTCCGACACCAGCACACCGCGGCCACAACGCGGAGCGGACCAAGCGAGACATGGGCGTCGTGTATTGCCGGAATGGCAACGCCACGTCCTGGCGACTGCGTTCGTCACGTGCTGCCTGCCATCGCACGCGCGCGATGCAAACCCGCCACAAACCGTCGCAATGGCCAGTGCGCCCGCCTCCACCCAGTCCGCGCTGAAGCTGGCGAAACCGGTCATCGCAAAACACGGCATGGTGGTCAGCGCGCAACACCTGGCCTCCATGGTCGGGCTGGACATCCTCAAGCGCGGCGGCAACGCCATCGACGCCGCGGTGGCGGTCGGCTACGCCGAGGCCGTGGTGCATCCCTGCTGCGGCAACATCGGCGGCGGTGGCTTCATGACCATCCATTTCAAGGACGGCCGCAACGTCTTCCTCGACTTCCGCGAAAAGGCCCCGCTGAAGGCCACCCCGACCATGTTCCAGGACGCCAAGGGCAACGTGATCCCAGGGCTCAGCACGGACAGCTATCTCGGCGTAGGCGTGCCGGGCACGGTGATGGGACTGGACGAGGCGCTGAAGAAATACGGCACGATGTCGCTGCAGCAGGTCATCGCGCCGGCGATCCGGCTGGCCGACGAAGGCTATGTGCTCGAACAGGGCGACGTGGACTTCCTGGACGACAGCGCGGAGGATTTCGCCAAGTACCCGAACGTCGCGGCCATCTTCCTCGACCACGGCAAACCCTACGTGGCCGGGCAGCGCCTGGTGCAGAAGCAATTGGCGCAAACGCTGGAGCAGATCGCAAAGGGCGGCACCGATGCGTTCTACAAGGGGCCGATCGCCCGCAAGCTGGTCGAGGCGAGCACGGCCAACCACGGCATCCTCTCGATGAAGGATTTCGCCGATTACACCGTGCAGTGGGACAAGCCGGTGCAGTGCGACTACCGTGGCTACACGATCGTTTCAGCGCCGCCGCCCAGTTCTGGCGGCGTCACCGTCTGCATGATTCTCAAGCTGGTCGAACCCTATGCGCTCGGCCAATGGGGCTATGGGTCGGTCAAAAGCCTGCACTACCTGGTCGAAGCAGAGCGTCGTGCCTTCGCCGACCGCAATACCTACCTCGGCGATCCGGCCTTCGCGCACAACCCGGTCGACCGGCTGCTATCCGCCGACCACCTGGCCGAGATCAGGGCCGGCATCCAGCCTGACAAGGCCACGCCGTCGTCCGACATCCAGGGCAGCCTGGGCCAGCCCGAGGGCACCCACACCACGCACTACTCGGTGATCGACAAGGACGGCAACGCCGTCGCAGTGACCTACACCATCAACTACCTGTTCGGCATCCGCCAGATCGCCGGCGACACCGGCTTCTTCCTCAACGACGAGATGGACGACCTCACCGGCAAGCCCGGCGTGGCGAACGGCGCCGGCCTGGTGCAGGGCGTGGTCAACCAGGTCGAACCCGGCAAGCGCCCGCTGAGTTCGATGACGCCCACCATCGTGCTGCGCGACGGCAAGCCGTTCCTGCTGACCGGCAGCCCCGGCAGCGCGACGATCATCTCGACCACGATGGAAAGCATCGTCAACGTGATCGATTTCGGCATGAACGTGCAGCAGGCGATCGACGCGCCGCGTATGCACCATCAATGGTATCCCGACGTCGTCTACATCGAGCCCGGGCTGGTGACACCGCAGACCCGCAAGGCCCTGGAGGCCATGGGTTACCAGTTCGAAATGCGCAAGGGGATCGGCGATGACGAGGCCATCCTTATCGATCCCCGCACGGGGCTCCGGGAAGGCGCCAGCGACCCCAGGACGCCTGCCGGTCTGGCCGCAGGCTACTGACCTGCTTTCGTGCATGCGGGAGCGTCGCCGCTTCCGCATGCACGGCGTTACCGCACGCGGCTCTGCGCGTGCCTGACCTGCCCTTCGCCACGCACCACGAAACGTTCGATGGTGAGGGCCTCCGCGCCCATCGGGCCGTAGGCGTGCAATCGCGTGGTGGAGATGCCGATCTCGGCACCCAGCCCCAGCTCGCCGCCGTCGCTGAAACGCGAAGAGGCATTGACCATCACCACCGCCGAGCGCATCGCCTGCACGAAATGTTGCGCGGCGGCTTCGTTGCGGGTGGCGATGACCTCGGTGTGGTCGGAGCCGTAGCGGCGGATGTGCGCGATGGCCTCGTCCAGGCTGTCCACCGTGCGCACGGCCAGGATCAGGTCGAGGAACTCGGCAGCGTAGTCGTCCTCGATGGCGGGTTTCGCATCGGGCACCAGTTCGCACGTACGCGCATCGCCGCGCAGTTCCACACCGCGTTCGCGCAACGTAAGCGCGGCGCGCTGCAGGAAATCGACCGCCACGTCGCGATGCACCAGCAGGGTCTCCAGCGCATTGCACACGCCGGGGCGCGAGGTCTTGCCGTCGACCAGCAGATCCAGCGCCAGGTCGAGGTCGGCCGCGCGGTCCACGTAGAGATGGCAGACACCCTTGTAGTGCTTGATGACCGGCACGCGCGCGTGCTCGGCGACGAAGCGGATCAATCCCTCACCGCCACGCGGAATGGCGAGGTCGACGAGGTCGGTCAACTGCAGCAGCTCGACCATGGCCTCGCGGCGCAGGTCCTCCATCAGCGTCACCGCCGCCGTCGGCAGGCCATGCGCGCGCAAGGCATCGTGCAGGGCCGCGGCGATGGCGGTGTTGGAATGGATGGCCTCGGAACCGCCGCGCAGGATCACCGCATTGCCGGCCTTCAGGCACAGCGCCGCAGCATCGGCGGTGACGTTGGGGCGTGCCTCGTAGATCATCGCCACCACGCCCAGCGGGATGCGCACGCGCTCCACCGCAAGACCGTTCGGGCGCGTCTCGCGACGCGTCACCTGGCCGACCGGGTCGGGCAGTTCGGCCACTTCGCGCAAGGCGTTGGCGATGGCCGCTACGCGCGCTTCGTCCAGCCGCAGGCGATCCAGCATCGCGCCCTGCACGCCCTTGGCGGCGGCCTGCGCCATGTCCTGCGCGTTTGCGGCGAGCACATCGGCGGAACGGGCTTCCAGGGCAGCCGCCATGTCGCGCAGCAACGCCGCCTTGGTATCGGTGTCTAGCCCGGCCATCGCCGGCACCGCATCGCAGCAGGCCTGTGCCAGGAAACGGATCTCGCTCATACCGTCATGCCTCCCGCGGTTTCAAGCGCGACGAGGTCGTCACGGTGCACCACCTCGCTGCCGTAGCTGTAGCCCAGCACCGCCTCGATGTCGCGGCTGTGCCTCCCGGCGAGCCGACGCACTTCGCCCGCGGCGTATTGGCAAAGACCGCGCGCCACCGCCTTGCCGCCGGCATCCACGATCTCCACCAGGTCACCGCGCTGGAATTCGCCCCGCGCACCGGCGATGCCGCCCGGCAGCAGCGACGCGCGACCACCCGCCAGCGCGTGCGCCGCGCCGGCATCCACGCTGATGCACCCTGCTGCGGCCGGTGCGTGGCGCAGCCAGTATTTGCGTGCCTGCATGCGCGTCGCGGCGGCATCGATCAGGGTGCCGCGCAGGCGATCGCGGCCCAGCGCCTCCACCGTCACCGCATCGCGCCCGCCGAACAGCACGGTGGGGATGCCCGCAGCGGCAGCCTTGCTCGCCGCTTCCAATTTGGTGCGCATGCCGCCGGTACCGACCACGCTGCCGCTGCCACCCGCCATCGCCAGCACCTCGGGCGTCAACGCCCCCACGCGGGCGATCGGTGCCGCCTGCGGATCGCGACGCGGATCGGCGCTGTACAGCGCATCGATGTCCGAGGCGATCAGCAGCAGGTCGGCATCGACCAGCGCCGCGACGATGGCGGCGAGATTGTCGTTGTCGCCGAGCTTCAGTTCGTCCACCGCCACCGTGTCGTTTTCGTTCACCACCGGCAGCACGTCCAGCGCCAGCAGTCCGCGCAGCGTGCTGCGCGCGTTGAGGTAGCGGCGGCGGTTGCGCAAGTCGTCGTGGGTGAGCAGCACCTGCGCCACCGGGCGCGCGGAAAGCGACTGCCACAAGGCGATCATCGGTGCCTGTCCCAGCGCAGCCAGCGCCTGCCGTGCCGCGAGGTCGCCCGCGGCCGGCGCATGCTCGCGCAACAGGGCACGCCCCGCGGCCACCGCGCCGGAGGACACCAGCACCACTTTCCGTCCTGCGGCGTGGCTGGCGTTGATGAAACCGGCAAGTGCCAAGGCATAGCGATCGGTCAGGCCGCCGCCGTCCGCGGCCAGCAGGTTGCTGCCGACCTTGACCACGGCGCATCGCCAGCCGGGCAGCGCCTGTTCCGGCAGGTGCGCGCTCACGCGCCTGCCCCCAGCGGCGCGGCGACTCGATCGCCGTGGCTTTTCGGCGACGAGACCACCAGGAAGCGCGTGCCTGCGTCGCTGTCGTTACGCATCTGGTGCGCCGCGCCCGGCGGCACGTGCAGGCCTTCGCCGCGGTTCAGCCGGTGCGGGGCACCTTCCAGCTCCAGCACGGCCTCGCCTTCCAGCACGTAGAAGAACTGCCGCGCGTGCATGTGGCGGTGACGCAGCTCGGCCGTGCCGGGCGGCATGCGTTCCTCGATCACGCTGAGGTCGTCACCTGCCAGCAGGTGCCAGCCATCGCAGCCTTGTCCCCAGCGATAATGTTCGGCATTGCGCGTACCGACCACCGACATGACCATCTCCGTTTAGACGTCCAGACGTCCAAGCCTAGCATGCAATTCATGCAGGCGAAGGTCGTTGCCGGATCCCGGCGAAACGCGTTGCGCAAGGCTGGACTCGGGCGTGCGCCCCTGCCCCGCCGAGGCGGCCGTCTCGGCTGCGGCACGGTAGGCATCGCGGAACGGCACGCCTGCGGCGGCTTGCTCGATGGCCACGTCGGTGGCGTACATCGCCGGCTCGATCGCGGCGCGCATCGCGGCTTCGTTCCATTGCAGCCGCGCCAGCAGGTCGGGCACCAGCTCCAGCGCCATCAAGCCGTGGCGCACGCCGTGGAAGATCGATCCCTTCGAGAACTGCAGGTCGCGCTGGTAGCCCGAGGGCAGCGACAGCAGCTGCTCGATCTCGGTGCGCGCCGCCGCCACGCTGGCGTAGCTGGCGCGCAACAGCTCCACCACGTCGGGGTTGCGCTTGTTCGGCATGATCGAACTGCCGGTGGTGTACTCGCCCGGCAGCTTCACGAAATCGAATTCGGCGGTGGTGAACAGCGACAGGTCCCAGGCCATGCGGCGCACGTCCAGCATCGCCGCGCCGATCGCTTCCAGCACCGCGATCTCGTACTTGCCGCGCGAGAGCTGGGCGTAGATCGGCGACACCTGCATGCGCCCGAAGCCGAGCGCGGCGGTGGTGTGCGCGCGGTCCAGCGGCAGGTTCACGCCGTAGCCGGCGGCGGTGCCGAGCGGATTCGCGTCGACCAGCTCGCGCGTGCCGCGGGCGCGGAAGGCGTTGTCGATGAAGCCTTCGGCGAAACCCGCGAACCACATGCCGGTGGACGACACCACTGCGCGCTGCAGGTGGGTGTAGCCCGGCAGCGGGATGGCCGGCTGCGCGGCACGCTGCAGGCACACTTCGGCAATGGCGCGGCAATGCGCTTCCAGCGCCTCGAGCTTTTCCTTCAGCCACAGCCGCGTGGCGACCAGGATCTGGTCGTTGCGGCTGCGCCCGGTGTGCACGCGACGGCCGGCGTCGCCCAGCCGCTCGGTGAGGCGCGCCTCGATCGCGGAGTGGCCGTCCTCGTAGCGTTCGTCCAGCACGAAGGCCCCGCCTTTGAAATCCTCCGCCAGCACATCCAGCTCGCGCTTCAGCGCGGCTGCTTCATCGGCGCTCACCACGCCGATGTGCGCCAGGCCTTCCACGTGCGCCTTGCTGGCGGCGATGTCGTGCAGGAAGAACTCGCGGTCGAGCACGACGTCATCGCCGGCCAGGAAACGCATGATGCGTTCGTTGGTCGCAACGCCCGCCTTCTGCCACAAAAGATCGCTCATGGTGATTGCCTGCCTGTCTGGTCCGTATCGAAAGGGTGTGGCGCGGCCAGCGTTTGCAGCGCGGCCTCCGCCGTGAGTTCGCGGCGCTCGCCGCTGGCCCGGTGCTTCAGCTCGACCGTGCCGGCTTCCAGTCCGCGCGGCCCCACGATCAGCTGCCAGGGCAGGCCGATCAGGTCCATCCGGGCGAACTTGGCGCCAGGGCGCTCGTCGGTATCGTCGTACAGCACTTCGGTGCCGGCCTGCGCCAGGCGTTCCTGCAGCATCGCGCAGGCCGCGTCGGTACGTGCGTCGCCGATCTTGAGGTTGACCAGCCCCACGCGATACGGCGCCACGGCTTCGGGCCAGACGATGCCCTGCCCGTCATGGCCGGCTTCGATGATCGCACCGAGCAGGCGCGACACGCCCACGCCGTAGCAGCCGCCGTGGACCGGCCGCTCGGCCCCGTCCGGGCCGGTCACGTGCGCCTTCATGGGCAGCGCGTACTTGGTGCCGTAGTAGAAGATCTGGCCGACTTCGATGCCGCGCGCCAGCACGCGCCGTGTCTCCGGCACCTCGTGCTCGAAGCGCGCCGCGTCGTGCACATCCTCGGTGGCCGCGTAGGGGCCGGTCCACTGCGCGATCAACGGCGACAGATCGCCCGCATAGTCCACGTCTTCGCCCGGCACCGGCAATTGCAACAATGCCTGGTCGCAGTACACCGCCGACTCGCCGGTCTGCGCCAGCACGATGAACTCGTGCGACAGGTCGCCGCCGATCGGCCCGGTCTCGGCACGCATCGGGATCGCGCGCAGGCCCATGCGCGCGAACATGCGCAGGTAGGCGACGAACATGCGCTGGTACGAGCGCCGCGCGGCCGCCTCGTCGAGATCGAACGAATAGGCGTCCTTCATCAGGAACTCGCGGCCGCGCATCACGCCGAAGCGCGGCCGCTGCTCGTCGCGGAACTTCCACTGCACCTGGTACAGGGTCAGCGGCAGGTTGCGCCAGGAGTGCACGCAGGCACGGAAGATCTCCGTGACCATTTCCTCGTTGGTTGGCCCGTACAGCAGCTCGCGCTCATGGCGATCGCGGATGCGCAGCATCTCCGGACCGTAGACGTCGTAGCGGCCGCTCTCGCGCCACAGCTCGGCCAGCTGCAGCGTGGGCATCAGCAGCTCGACCGCACCGGCGCGATCCATCGCCTCGCGCACGATGCGTTCTATGTTGCGCAGCACGCGCAACCCCAGCGGCAGCCAGGCATAGATGCCGGCGGCTTCCTGCCGGATCAGGCCGGCGCGCAGCATCAGCCGGTGCGAGGCGATCTGCGCTTCGGCAGGATTCTCCTTGAGGGTGGGCAACAGATAATGCGAAAGACGCATGGCGGGAACTCCGGAGGAACGTGGCGAACGACGGCGGAAGCGGCGGCATGCCGCTTCACGGTCGTGCGGCGACGTCCAGCGGAATGCCGGCCAGCTCCGGGCTGCCGATGGCGCGGTTGACGTTCTGCATGGCCTGGGTGGCCGCGCCCTTCAACAGGTTGTCCAGCGTCGCGACCACCACCACGCGCTTGCCGTCGGCCGACAGCGCGAAGCCGCCGATCTCGACGTGGTGCCGATGCGCAATGCGGCTCACCCACGGCGCCTCATCCAGCACCTGCACCAGCGGCTCGCCCGCGTAGGCGTGACGGAAGCGCGCCAGCACCTCCTCGCGCTTCAGCGGCTTGGCAAGGTAGAGGTTGGTGGTGACGGTAAGGCCGCGGAAATGCGGCGCCACGTGCGGCATGAACTCCACCGGCAGGCCGAGCTGAAAGCTGGCCTCCTTTTCGTGCGTGTGGCCGGTGAGTGAATACGGCATCAGGTTATCGCGCAGCTTTTCCGGATCGTTCTTGTCCGAGGGCGTGGTGCCCGCGCCGGAATAGCCGGACACGCCGAAACACACCGGCGGCGCGGCCAGCAACTCCTTCAGCGGCGCGATGGAAAGCTGCATCGCCGTGGCGTAGCAACCGGGATTGCTGATGCGCCGGCTTTGATAGGTACCGTCGCCGCGCCACTTGTGGCGGGTGAGTTCGGGTAGGCCGTAGTACCACGCCTTGTCGAACCGGTAGTCGGCGGAGAGGTCGACCACCACCGTGTCCGGCGCATCCTTGTCGATGGCTTCCACGTAAGGTGCGGCCTTGCCGTTGGGCAACGCAAGGATCACCACATCGGCGTGCTTGGCAGCCACGGCAGCGGGATCGAGGTTCTCGTAGCGCAGCTCGCCCGCGTAGGCATCGCTGTGTTCGCTGACGCGCTGGCCGTCCAGCTCGCGCGAGGAGACGAAGCGCAGCTCCAGCGACGGGTGCGCCGCGATCAGGCGAATCAGTTCCGCCCCGGTGTGGCCGCGTGCGCCGACGATGCCGATGGTTTTCCTGTTCATGTCATGCGTTTCCGTGCTGCTGCAGTTTCGCCTGCAGATTGCGTTTCACCTCGGGCCACTCGCCGTCGATGATCGAGAACATCACCGTGTCACGCGGACTGCCGTCGGCATGGCGCTTGTGGTTGCGAAGGATGCCATCCTGCTTCGCGCCCAACCTTGCGATGGCGGCTCGCGAGCGAGCGTTGAGCGTGCTGGTCTCCAGGTTCACGCAAATGCTGCCCAGCGTGTCGAAGGCGTAACCGAGCAGCAGCAACTTGGTCTCGGTGTTGGCGCCCGTACGCTGCACGCGCGGCGCGTACCAGGTGTAGCCGATGCTGATCCGCGGCACCACCGGTTCCAGGCCGTAGAACCGCGTGGTGCCCACCAGCTCGCCGTGCGGGTCGAGCACGGCGAACGGCAGCACCTTGCCTTCGTCGCGCGCCTGCAGCGCGGCGTCCAGATAGGAAGGCATGTCGTCCATCGAAGGCGTATTGGTGAACCACAGGCCGTCGAGTCCCGCATGGTCGCGCGCCTTGCGCAGCCCCTCGAGGTGCGTCGCCTCCAACGGAACGAGGGAAACGTATCGCCCCGCCAGCGAGGGAGTATCGCGCCAGGCCAGCGGCAGGTCGGTATCGGTCATCATGGGTCCACCAGGGTAGGTTGGCGTTGCGCGCAATGCGCCACGCAGCGTGCGATGGTGTCGAAGTTGCTGTCCAGGCCGTACCAGAACACCTTCCAGCGCGGCTGCTTGAGGCAGCCGTCGGATTCGGCGTAGTAGAAGATGTTGACCTGGTTGTGGTGGCGCGAGCGCCAGAACAATTGCGGATTTTCCTCGCGCATCACCTGCCACACGGCGCGGCCCAGCCCTTCGCCCTGAGCGTCGTCGAGCACGGCGAACTTGTCGAGGTACGGCAGACCGTCTTCCTCGGTGAGGATCATCGCCGCGCGATAATTCTCGCTCACATAGATGCGGTAAGGCCTAGTGCGTTCGAAGTAGTCCGGCACCAGGGTGCGGCCAAAGCTGGACTCGATCAGCTCGCGCATGCGCACCCGGTCGATGCCGTCCCACGACTCGAAGCGCAGCACCTTCTCGCCGCGCCGCACGAGCGTACCCGAACCCTTGTGGGTGAACAGCTCCTTGGCCAGCTCGGCGGGGCGCGTGATCGACACCGACGAGGTGAGCGGCAGGCTGTTCAGCAGGTCGGCGATCTGCTCGATCTTCAGGCGCATGCCGCCGTTGATCCACGGCTGCGCCATCAGGTGTTCGTACTCGGTGCTGAGATTGATCGAGTCGATCAGCTTGCCCTCGCCATCGAGCAGGCCGCCGGTGCCGGTGAGGAACACGATCTTGTACGGCTGCAACACGCGCACCAGTTCGTTGGCGGCGACGTCGGCGTTGATGTTGAGGATCTGCCCTTCGTCGGTTTCGCCCAGGCTGGCGATCACCGGGATCGAGTTGGCGCGCAGGCTGGCCTCGATCGGCGCGAGGTTGATACCCTCCACTTTGCCCACCATGCCGAGCTGATCGCGATCGAGGTAGCTGGCCATGAACACGCCCGAAGGCACGGCGGTGGCGCGCGTGTCCATCGCCTGCAGCGCCTCGACCAGCTTGAGGTTCTGCTGCATGAACACCTTGCGCACGATGCCCAGCGCCTTCGGTGAAGTGACGCGCAGGCCGTTCACCGTCTGCTTGACGATACCGGCTGCAGACAACTCCTCGTCCAGCTGCGGTCCGGCGCCGTGGAGCACGATGGGCGTGAGGCCGACCTGCTGCAGGAAGGTAAGTGAGGAAGCGAGATCCTGCAGCTCGTCGCGCAGCACCGCGCCGCCGACCTTCACCACGGCGAAGCGCTTGGAATCCAGTTCGGAGAAGCGCTTGAGATATTGCTGGATTTCCTTCGCGCTGCCCATGCTGGAGAGCAGGCGCACGATGGTTTTCCGTGTATGCGTATGAGTTTCCATGGTCATCCTTTGCGCTCATCCATGATCGCGGGAATCAAGAAGCGACCTTCCATGGCCGCACTTCTCAACAAGGCGGAAAATCACTTCCGCGTAGTGCTGCAACTGGTCCAGCGCGACCCACTCGTCGGCGGTATGCGCCTGCGCGATGTCGCCGGGGCCATAGACGAAGGCGATGTAGCCGGCGGCAGAAAACAGCGAGGCCTCGGTCCAGAAATCCACCGCGTTGCCCACGGGGATGTCCAGCTCGTCGGCCAGGTCGCGCGCGGCCAGGCGCCGCGCCTCGGCAGTGGCGGTATCGCCGGCCGGCAGCGAGGGGCCGCGGAAGGTCTCCTCGAAATGCGCGGGCACCGGCTCGGTCAGCGTGCGGAAGCGTTCGAGCAGTCCGTCGGGATGCATCGTTGGCAAGGGCCGCATGCCGAAGCGCACTTCGGCGCTGGGTGCGATCATGTTGGCCTTGATGCCGCCTTCGATGCGGCCGATATTGAAACGCAGGCCGGTGAGGCCGCCGAAGCGCTCGTGCGATTGCGCGGCCACAAAGTCCAGCGCGGCATCGCCCCAACGCACTGCCTGGTGCAGCGCGCTGTCGCTGGGCTTCTGCTCGCCCGAGGCGTGCCCGGCGTGGCCGGCAAAGCGCATCAGCACCGACTGGATGCCGCGATGGGCCAGCACGGCCTCGCCCTTGGTGGGCTCGGCCACGATCACCGCATCGTAAGCCGGCTTGTCCGCGAGGAAGCCGGCGATGCACCGCGGATCGTTGGCCTCTTCGTCCGTGGTGAACAGCAGCGCCATGTCGCCGTCGCTGGCGTTCGCCACCGCCAGCAGCGCCGCTGCCGCGCCCTTGATATCGCAGGCACCGAGGCCAATGGCGCGATCCGCCGTCACGCGCAGTTCGTGCGGGCTGGCCGTCCACGCCGGCGAGTCGGGCACCGTGTCCAGGTGCACGTTGAACAGCAGCTTCGGCCGACCGCGCACTGCGTGCAGGCCAACTGCGCCGGCACCGTGGTCGGTCACCACGATGTCGAAACCCGGCAGTTGCGCGCGGATGTAGTCGAAGATGCCGCCGGTGGTGATCGCGCGCGGCGGATTGCGGGTGTCGAACGACACCAGCGCCTTGAGGTGTTTCAGGGTGGATTGCAGCAAGGGATTCATGGCTGGGCTGATGCTCTCGTGTAGACGTCCTGATCGAGTTTTTCCATCAGGTTCTGCGGCCGCACGGGCGCGGTGAAACCGAAGCCGGCATACAAGCTGTGCGCATCACCGGTGGCCAGGCTGAAACGGCGCAGGCCCTGCAGCTGCGGGTGCGCCATCACTTCCGCCATGAGTGCCTTGGAATGGCCCTGCCCGCGATGCTCCGGCAGCACGAACACGTCCGCCAGGTAGGCAAACGTGGCGCCATCGGTGACCACGCGGGCAAATGCCACCTGGCATCCGTCGACGAAACCGCCAAAGCACAGCGAGCCGGCTATGGCCCGTTCCACCGTCTCGCGCGGAATGCCTCGGCACCAGTAAGCCTCGGCGGTGAGGAAGCGGTGGATCAACCCGATATCGAGCCGCTCCTTGTCCGTACTGACCTGCAGTGCGCCCATCAGGCAGCGCTCCTGTGTTCGCGCCGCGACGGCTCTGCCGCGTGCAGGTAGACGTTGATCGTGTCGGCGGGACGCGGGAGTGACAAGCTATCGAGGATCTGCCCGACTGCACCTCGGTGATACGCGCCGTGCACGATCAGGTGCTGCAGCATTTCGGCGCGCGACATCCCGCCCGCCTTGCCATCGGTGAAATGAAAGCTGATGCGTTCGTCCAGGCGTTCCGCTGGCAATTCGCGCGCATAGTCGACCAGCCACGCGTCGCTGGCACGGATGCTTGCGGTCAACGCCGGAAGCTCCGGCGTTTCCTCGGTATTGGTGGCGGTGTACGGATGCGGATCGCCCAGCAGATGCGCCGCGAAGATCCGGTCCACCACGAACGTGTGGTTCATCACGCGGATGGCCTTGCGCCGCTGCTCCACATGGCGCTCGCCGTCGATGGCGGCCATGGCCTCCAGCATCTGCGCATTCGCCCACGCCTTGTACGCGAACAGGGAGGCGAACATGTCAGCGGTTGACCTCCGCCCACAGCGTGCTGCTCATGCCGAACAGCTTGATGAAGCCTTCGGCCTCGGCCACGCCCCAGTCGGCCGACTGCGCGTAGGTGGCGCCCTTGGCGTTGAGGATGTGCTTCGATTCGATGGCCACGGCGTTGACCACGCCGCCATTCGTCTCCAGCGTGACCTCGCCGTTGACGGTGGACTGGCTGGAAGCGAGGAAGGCCTCCAGGTCGGCCTTCAGCGGATCGTGGAAGAAGCCTTCGTACACCACTTCCACCCACTTGCGCGCCACGTCCGGCTTGAAGCGGTTCTGCTGCTTGCTCAGCACGGCCTCTTCCAGCGCGCGGTGCGCAGTCAGCAGGGAGATCAGGCCCGGTGCCTCGAAGATGATGCGGCCCTTGAGGCCGATGGTGGTGTCACCGGTGTAGAGGCCGCGGCCCACGCCGTAGGGCGCGAACAGCGCATTGAGCTTGGCCAGGATCTTGTGGCCGGCGAGCTTCTCGCCGTTCAGCGACACCGCCTCGCCTTTTTCGAAACCGATCTTCACGCGCAGCGGCGCGACCGGCCATTCAGCGCGCGGCTTGCACCAGCCGCGCGCGCCCTCGCCCGGAGCTTCCCACTTGTCGATCTCGCCGCCGGACATGGTGACGCCCAGCAGGTTTTCGTTGATGGTGTAGGCCTGCTGCTTGGCGCGCACGCCGAAGCCGCGCTCTTCGAGGAACTTCTGCTCGTAGGCGCGCGTCTGCGTATGCTCCTTCTGGATCTCGCGGATCGGCGCCACGATCTCGTAGTCGCCCAGCGACTTCACCGCGAGGTCGAAGCGCACCTGGTCGTTGCCCATGCCGGTGCAGCCGTGCGCGATGGCGCGCGTGCCGAGCTCGGCCGCGCGCTTCAGCGCGGCTTCAACGATCAGGTAGCGGTCGGACACCAGCAGCGGGTACTGGCCCTGGTAACCCTCGCCCGCCCACACGAAGGGCTTCACGAAGCCGCTCCAGATCGCCGGACCGCCGTCCACGGTGACGTGGCTGGCCACGCCCAGCTCCTTCGCACGGTTCTCGATGAAGGCGCGCTCCTCGGCATCCACGCCGCCGGTGTCGGCGAACACGGTATGCACGGCCCAGCCGCGCTCCTTGAGATAGGGCACGCAGAAACTGGTGTCGAGGCCGCCGGAAAAGGCGAGGACGATGTCTTTGCTCATGGCTTGCGAATCCTGGTCGGGGATGATGTCAGTCGGAGGAAACGACGATGCGCGGCTCGCAGCGCACCGGGAAGTTCACGGAATTGGCGATAAAGCAGGCGTGGTGCGCGTCCTCATGCGCGGCCAGCGCCTTGTCGGAATCGCTGTCGGCGCGGATGGTGACTACCGGGCGCAACACGACTTCGGTGAAGCGGCCGCCGTCGCCCTCGGTGACCATCGTGCCTTCGGCGCTGTCGTCATAGGCGACGACCACGACGCCGGCCACGGTGGCCATGTGCAGGTAGGACAGCATGTGGCAGGTCGAGAGCGCCGCCACCAGCATGTCCTCCGGGTTATGCCTGGTGGCATCGCCGCGGAAGGTCGGGTCGGACGAGCCGGCGAGGTCGGGTTTGCCGGGGACGCGGATCACATGGTTGCGGCTGTAGTTGCGGTAGCCGTCGGTGCCGGTGCCGCGGTTGCCGGTCCAGACCACGTCCACGCGGTAGCGGTGAGGATGGTTCACGATTTTTCCTCTTCCAGTTTGGCCATCCATTCGGCCAGCGACGCGTCGCCTGCGCCGCCGCGGCGGCGCAGGCCGGCGATCACGCCGAGACGGTTGCGCTCCGGGTGGTTCTGGCTGAGCTTGAACTTGCCCTCGACGTGCTCGACGGCGATCTCGATGCCGACGATGGCCTGCATCAGCTTCTCGACGTGATCATCGGGTGCGTCGCCGACGTGCCACGGCTGCGGTTCGGCGGCCTCGTGGTGATCGGTCAGACACTCCAGCAACGCACGCAGCCAGATGGCGTCCTCGACGATTTTCAGCCGGCCGCGAACATGCACTACCGCGTAGTTCCATGTGGGCACTTCGCGGTGCGTCTCCGCCTTGGTCGGGTACCAGTTCGGGCTGACATAGCCTTGCGGTCCCTGGAAGATCGCCATCACTTCGGCGCCATCCATCCGCGCCAGCTCGTTGCCTCGCGCCACGTGGCCATGCAGAGCGCCCTTCACCCATTCCAGCGGAAAGTGATTGGCGACGACGCCTCCCGCCGTGCTCGCCACCACGGTAGCGAACGGGTAGTCGCGGATCAGCCCATGCAAGGCTTCCGGGCGCGTTTCGACGAACGACTTCGGCATGTACATGGCGGACTCAACGCTGGCCGATCAATGACGCCATCACCGCTTTCTGCACATGCAGGCGGTTCTCGGCCTCGTCGATGGCGATGCAGTACGGCGCGTCCATCACCGCATCGGTGGCCTTGACGTTGCGGCGCAGCGGCAGGCAATGACTGAAGAAGCCGTTGTTGGTGAGCGCCATCTTGGCCTCGTCCACGATGAAATGCTTGTGCGCGTCGCGGATGGGCTTCTCCTGTTCCCACTTGCCGAAGTACGGCAGCGCGCCCCAGCTCTTGGCGTACACCACGTCGGCACCGCTGTAGGCCTCTTCGATGTCGTGGCTGACCTTGAGCGAGCCGCCGTTCTGCTCGGCGTTCAGACGACCGAACTCCATGTAGCGTTCGTCCAGCACGTACTCGGGCGTGGGGCACAGCAGGGTCACGTCCATGCCCATCTTGGTGGCGATCAGCAGCGCGGAGTTGGCCACCGCGGTGTTGAGCGGCTTGGGATGGTAGGTCCAGGTGAGCACGTACTTCTTCCTGGCGAGGTCGCCAAGGTGCTCGCGCATAGCCAGCGCGTGCGCCAGCTCCTGGCAGGGGTGGGTGATCGTCTCCATGTTGATCACCGGCACCGTGGCGTACTTCGCGAACGCCTTGATGACCTTGTCCTCGCGGTCCACCGACCAGTCCTGGAATTTCGGGAAGGCGCGCACACAGATGAGGTCGGCGTAGCGGCTGAGCACCCGAGCCACTTCGGCGATGTGCTCCTCGGTGTCGCCATCCATGACCGTGCCCGCTTCGAACTCGATCGGCCACGCATCCTTGCCGGGCGCCAGCACCACCGCGTGACCGCCCAACTGGAACGTGCCCAGCTCGAAGCTGGTGCGCGTGCGCATCGAAGGATTGAAGAAGAGCAGCGCCACCGACTTGCCGGCCAGCTGTGCGCCCGCGGGCGAACGCTTGAACGCGGCGGCCTGTTCCAGCAGCGCATCGATCTCGGCGCGGCTCCAGTCCTGGGTGGTGAGGAAGTGGCGGATGGTCATGGGTTGGATCGCCCTCAGTGAAATCGCTCTTGTTGATAGTGCGGCCATGGATGGCCGGTATTGCCGTTCGCGGATGGAACCGCGTGAAACAACTCCAAAACCAGAAACAAAAAAACCCGGCACGATGGCCGGGTTTTTGTCGATACGTGATGCAGCAGCGCGCGACAGCCTACCCGGCCGAATGTTCGTCCAGCGGTCGGCGCGCACGCGACGTCATGCCAGCAGCCATGCGGGCGCTGGTCAGGACATTGGCGGTATAGACGGCTGTAGACATGGGGCTTCCGGTCGAGCGAGCCGACATCATGACGGGATTTTCGCTGCCATGCAACATGCGTTTTTGCGATCGCCATCCAGGGATCGCGCACTTCGGGCTGACGCCGGTGCGCGATGCCAAAGTCGCTGGCGGCGGCCTTTCCGGAAACCCCTACGAAGACGCCGCCCGGAGGCGGCGTCTGCGAACATCACTCGGCGGGGGTCACGCTCACCCGCACGCGCAGGCGCTCGCCGGGATCGTAGTTCAGGCGCGACTCGTAGATCTCGCCGCGGTAGCGGTACTCCACGTCGTAACCCGCGATCTGTTGCTGGCTGCCCGTGTTGACCATGCTGCAGTTGGTCACCGTCTGTGCAGTCTGGGTGCCGCTGTTGGCCGCCACCTGGCCGCCTACCGCACTGCCTGCCACGGCACCGACCGCCGTGGTGAGCACGCGCCCATTGCCCCTGCCAACCGTGTTGCCCAGCACGCCACCGACGACAGCGCCCAGGATCGAGCCCGCCGTGGTATTGCCCGGATGCTGCTCGACCACGGTCTGGTTCTGGCAAACCTGGCGTGGCGCGGTCACCTGCACATAGACCGGATCGACCCGCAACACGTCGGCCCAACCGAAATGGGCACTGTCGTCCTGTGGCGGTCCTGGCTGCGCACCGGGCGGCGGCGGGGGTGGGTAATTCGCATCCTGCGCCTGGACGCCGGTGACGGCGACCAGGGCCAGCACCAGCGGAACAAAGAGAAACTTAGGCATTGCGGACTCCGGGACATTCTTTTGGGCGCAGCTTCGGCGCATGGCAGATTGCAGCAAAGGGATGCTGAATCGAGGCTTAGAGCCGGTTCTATGTCTCCGCAGGGACGGGGACGACGCCACTCCCGCAGTCGCGGAGCGGCGCCCGATCCCCCGATCCCCCGATGCCTCCCTGCGTACCTTCGTTCTTCCATGGCCTGCGCGAAACACCCCCCGGCACGAGCCATGCGCAGACCGCGGACGGCCCCTGAAATTCCCCGACTGCATCGGCTTGCCAACGCGTCGCTTACGCCTTGTTAAGATGCAAGGCTGGGCCGTACCCGCGGCCATTGCTGGAATTTCATCACGATGCCGATTTCGCTCTACAACAGCCTTACGCGCCGCACCGAAACCTTCGCGCCGCTCGATCCGCAGCGCGTGACGATGTATTTGTGCGGGCCCACGGTGTACAGCTACGTGCACATCGGCAACGCGCGCGGCCCGGTGGTGTTCGACGTGCTGGCCCGGCTGCTGCGCCGGCATTACCCGAACGTGGTGTACGCCCGCAACATCACCGACGTGGACGACAAGATCAATGCCGCCGCGCTGGAACAAGGCGTGGGCATCGAGACGATCGCCGGTCGGTTCACTGCCGCCTACCGCGAAGACATGGCTGCGCTGGGCATCGCCCCTCCTGACATGGAACCCTGCGCCACCGCGCACATCGCCCCGATCGTGACGATGATCGAGAAACTGATCTCAGACGGCCACGCCTATGCTGTCGAGGGACACGTGCTGTTCGACGTGGCCAGCTATCCCGATTACGGCAAGCTCTCCGGCCGCGACACCGAGGAGCTGATCGCCGGCGCCCGTGTGGAAGTGGCGCCTTACAAGAAAAACCCCGTCGACTTCGTGTTGTGGAAGCCTTCCACACCCGAGCTGCCCGGCTGGGAGAGCCCCTGGGGCCGCGGCCGTCCCGGCTGGCATATCGAATGCTCGGCGATGAGCGCCACGCACCTGGGCGAGACCATCGATATCCACGCCGGCGGCGTGGACCTGCTGTTCCCGCACCACGAGAACGAGGTCGCGCAATCCACCTGCGCCCACGGCGGCAAGACCTTCTCGCGCTGGTGGCTGCACAACGGCATGCTCACCTTCGACGGCCGCAAGATGTCCAAGTCGCTGGGCAACGTGCTGCAGCTGCATGAGATGCTCAAGCGCCATCCGGCCGAGGCGCTGCGCCTGCGCCTGATGAGCGGCCACTACCGCCAGCCGCTGGACTGGTCCGACGCTGCGATTGCGCAGTCGGTGAGCACGCTGGACGGCTGGTACCGCGTGCTGCGCGATCTGGCGCATGTCGCGGTGGACACCGCGCAATTGCCGGTGCCTGCCGCCATCGAAGCCGCATTGTGCGACGACCTCAATACCCCGCAAGCGCTGGCCGAAATCTCCGTACTGGCCGATGCCGCCCGCATGCAGGGCACGCCCGAAGCCAAAGCCGTCCTGCTTGGCGGTGGCGCCCTGCTCGGCCTGTTGCAGCAGGACCCCGAGGCATGGTTCAAGCAGGTTGGCGGCAACGAAGTCGATGCCACCAAGGTGGAAGCCTTGCTGGAGGAACGCCGCGCCGCGCGCGCCGCACGCGATTTCGCCCGCGCCGATGCGATCCGCGCCGAGCTTTCCGCCATGGGCGTGACCATCGAGGATGGCGCGCAGGGCACGCGCTGGAGTGTGGCCAAGACGTGATCGCCGCAGCGGGAGATACTTAGCGCATCGTCGGCATGCGCGCGATAATGTGCGCATGAACGACACCGCCACGAGCACCACCACCAGCGCCGCTGAGGCACAACGCGAGATCGCCGAAGAGTTTGCCTACTTCAGCGAATGGAGCGAGCGCTACCAGTACCTGATCGACCTGGGCAGACAGCTGCCGCCCTTCCCCGAGCAGTACCGCACCGATGCGTGGCGCGTGCACGGTTGCCAGTCGATGGTATGGCTGGTACCCAGCGGCGACGCTTCGAAGATGCACTTCGCCGCGGCCAGCGACTCGGCCATCGTGTCCGGACTGATTGCACTGGTGCTGCGCGTGTACTCCGACCGCCCGGCGGCGGAGATCGTGTCCACCGAGCCGGATTTCATCCAGGCCATCGGCCTCGCCAAGCACCTTTCGCCGACGCGCTCGAACGGGCTGGCGGCGATGCTCACCAAGCTGAAAGGCTACGCCGCTGCGGCCGCAAGTAAGGAGTGAGCAAAGGGAGCGGCGCAGCACCGCGCCTTTCGCTTCGCTCCACGCAGGAGCCCCGCTCGAAGCGGGGCTCCTTTGAAAAGTCCGGCATGGATGTCGGGTTTGATCTTTGCGCTCACGAAGGAGCGCAGAAATCAATCCCCCATCTGCTTCTGCAGATGTTCGCGACGCTCCTGCGCATCCAGCGACAGCGTGGCGATTGGACGCGCGTCCAGGCGCTCCACGCCGATCTCCTCGTCGGTTTCCTCGCAGTAACCGTAGCTGCCGTCCTCGATGCGACGCAGCGCCTTGTCGATCTTGGAGATCAGTTTGCGGTAGCGGTCGCGGGTACGCAGTTCCAGCGAGTTCTCGGTTTCGCGCGTGGCGCGCTCGGCCTCGTCACCCACGTCGCGCACTTCGTCACGCAGGTTGTCCATGGTCTGGCGCGACTCTTCGACCAGCTGATCGCGCCAGTCGCGCAGCTTGTTGCGGAAATAGGCCAGATGCATCGGGTTCATGTACTCCTCCTTGGAGGAGGGGCGGTAACCCTTGGGCAACGCGATCTGGGTGGTAGCCGGCAACGCGTAGCGCCCGTCTTCGCGGGTGACGCCATTGTCGGTGTTCTTCTCTGCCTTTTTGTTCATTGCGGATGATGCGTTTTTCGATGGCTTGTGGGATGCGGAAGCGATGGTATCTGCGGTACGTGGCAGCACCATGGCCGTGGCGCTCGCCACCTTGCCTTTGATCGGCGGGGTGACGGGCGACGGGGATGTTTTTTTCTCGACAGGCGGTGCCTTGACCGGTACGGCCACCGGCTGTGGAGCGGCGACCTTGCCCTTTGCCGGCTTGGCGATGACTGCCGGTTTGGCCACGGCCTTGTTGGTTGCCGCCTTGGCTGCGGGCTTCAGCGGCTTCTTCGCGACAGCCTTCGGGGTCGGCTTGGCTGCCGGCTTCTTGGCCGCGGGTTTGGCCGCTTTCTTCGTGGCCGCCTTTACCGGCTTCTTTGCGGCAGGCTTGCTTGCCGGCGACGGCTTCTTGGCCGGGGCTTTCTTCGCCACGACCTTCTTCACCGCGGCCTTCTTCGCGACAGGCTTCTTCGCTGCCGGCCTGACCGCCTTCTTGGCGACAGGCTTTTTCGCAGACGCCTTCGCGCCTGCGGCTTTCGCCTTGGCGGATGCGTTGCTAGCTGCGGCTTTCCCTTTCGAAGCCTTGGCGGCGGTCGAACTGCGCGTGGTTTTCGCCATCTTCCTTCACCATTTATTGGCCTAGGCGGCCGCGTGTTATAGCCCATGTACCCTGCACCGGCAAGCCGGCTTCTGGGATACTCGCCACATTAACCAGCAACAAGTTGTTCCAGCAACGTGAATGTGCCTAGCCGATTCCTGCTGCTCCTGCTGCGCCTCTACAAACGCTGGCTCAGCCCCCTGATCGGACAGCACTGCCGTTTCTACCCCACTTGCTCCGATTATGCACGCGGCGCGATCGTGCGCTTCGGCCCGTGGCGCGGTTGCCTGCTCGCCGCCTGGCGGCTTTTGCGCTGCCAGCCGCTGTGCGCCGGGGGAGAGGATCCCGTCCCGGGGCACTTCCACTTCGTGCGCTGCCGGCACCAGGGTGAATCGAACGTCCCTCCCCCACAAGCGGGCGAGGGGCATTGAGGAGTCAGGGCGAACCGAAGCCGCCCTCCACGCCCTTGCTGGCGTAGGCCACCGCATCGTGCGGATGCAGGCTTTCCTGATGCTCCACGCGTACATGGAAATCGGCAAGGCGTGCATCCGCATCGAGTGCCTGCTGTATGCGCCTCGCCGCATCCTCGCAGAACATCAGGTTGCCGCCATTGGCGAGCGCGAAGGCCTGTTCGTCTTCGCGCTTCACCGCCGTCTGTACCGGCGTGCCCAGGGCCTGCTCCACGCGGTCGAGCGTGGCCAGGAGGTCGAACGGCACGCCTTCCTTCAACCGCACCAGCAGGCGCGCCACGCTGCGCTGCGCATGTGGCGTGGCGACGATGCCGCGCTCGCTGCCCAGCCACGCCAGCACGGCAGCATGATCGACTGGCGTGGCCGCGTCGAAGTCGCGCGCGAACTGCTCTTGTATCAGCTGGCGCGACAGCGCCGCGGAAGCCGGGCACGTGGAGGAGTAGACCACCTCGGTGCCCAGTTCCAGTCGGAAACCCTCCGGCCCCAAGCTCGCTTCGACCGACACCGGATAGCTGCGCCAGCCGCTGTGTGCGCTGCGCAAGGCGTTTCGGCGCACCAGCGCGTCGAAGCGGATGCTGAGGCGCGCGTGGTCGGACAGCCCACCATGCGATTCGAGGAAGGCGTGCAGCAGGCTTTCCAGCATCGCCGCGCTGAGTGGCTGCGTGCCCAGGTGGTGGTCGACCAACAGGTACAACCGCGACATGTGGATGCCACGCTTGTCGGGTTGCACAAGGTTGACGAAGGCGCCGAGCTGCGCGCTGGCGCGCTGCACCTCGCCGTCGCCCGCATCGAACCGCACCGGCACCTCGATGCCGTCCATGCCCACCCAGTCCAGCGCCCCACGCAGATGCGGCTGCGCCTGTGTGGCGACGTCGGGCATCAGGCGGATAGTGTTCTCGTGGCTATGCATGAGCGTACTCGTGGCGCGGAGTCGTCTATTTTGGGCCGGTCTGGCGCATTGCAACAGACAACGGCGGGAAACGCTGCGTTCAGTCGGCCGCCGCTGTCCGCCAGCGACGTGCCGCCCGCCACGCGGCGAAGGTGGTGCCGAAGTTGCCCCGCCCACCCTGTTGCAGCGCGGCCAGTGGATCGTCCGCTCCGCGCGCACGGCCCAGCAAGCGTTCGGCTTCACGCGACTCCAGTGCGCGGAACACGCTGAGCGTCCCGGATAGCCGCCCTGCCTCGCGCCAGCTCGATTGCAGGTCGGCCAATTGCGCCCTGATCGCCTCGTCGCGCGCTTCGCTGCGCCGCCGCAAGGCGTCGCGGGCAAGGCCGTAGCGGGCCAGCCGCGCCATCGGCAACGGCAGGCGGTCACGCTCGGCATCGTCCTCCAGCCGGCGCAACACATGCAGCAGGTGACTGAGCGTGGCCACGCGCGCGGCGCGTTCCGACGCCGCCCCGTTGCCATACCACCATGCGGTTTCCAATTCGGCCAGCGCGCCGTGCAATGAACTGGCGGCGGCGATCTGGGCGGGGAAATCCGCCGCCGTGCCCTCTTCCAGTTGCGCCATGGCGGCGAGCACGGGGGCCATCCAGAGTTCGGTGGCGATCGCATGGGCGCGCTCGTCGTCGAACAGCACCTGGGTCAGGGGGTGGCGACCGCCGCTGGCGCCGGCTCCTGACAATTCCTCGGCCCACCAGTTGAGCTTGCCCAAGGCCACGTGCGGTTCGCGGATACCGTAGGCCGCAGAGAGCAGTTCCTGCTCAAGCGCAGCCAGCGCAATGTGTCCGGAGTATTTCCCCGGATCGACGAAGACCAGGGCCATGCGCTGCGCCGGCTGCACTGCCAGCCATTTGTCGACGTAACTTTGCAACGCTCCGTGCGAGACCACCGGTTCGCTCACGCGGCCACCTGCAATCCCAGCAGGGACGCCAGCTGATACGGATCGTCGACCACCACGTCGGCGCCCCAATGATCCGGGTCGCCGCCATCCAGGTAGCCCCATCGCACGGCTACCGTGTACAGCCCGGCCGCTCGTCCGGCTTCGACATCGCGCGCGTCGTCGCCGACAAACACGCAACGCGCGGGCGCCACGCTAGCTCGCGCGCAGGCCAACAGCACCGGTGCGGGATCGGGCTTCTTCACCGGCAAGGTATCGCCGCAAACCACCGCGCTGGCACGCAGGTCCCAATCCATGCGCGCGATCAGTTCTTCGGTGAGGAAGCCAGGCTTGTTGGTGACGATGCCCCAGCGCTGTCCGCGCGACTCGATGTTTTCCAGCAGCGAGGCGATGCCCTCGAATGGCCGCGTATGCATGGCTAACATGCCCTGGTAAAGCTCGAGGTAGCGCGGCATGCGCGCCAGCAGAACCTCGTCGCTTTCGTCGAAGGCACAACGCAGGATCGCACGGCTGCCGCGCGAAACCACATTGCGGACCGCGGCGTATTCCGGCGCGGGTGCGCCGACTTCCGCGCAATAGGCCACGAGCGCGGCATGCAGGTCGGGAGCGCTGTCGAGCAGGGTGCCGTCGAGGTCGAACAGCACGCCTTCGATGTCCGCAGGCGGGGCCTTCACGCCGGCTTCCTCGCGCAAAGGATGTAGTTCACCGCGGTGATGCGGCTGAGCCATGCCTTCCGGCTGAGCGGGTTGTAGCCCAGGCCGCTGACGTCCTCCAGCTCCAGTGCTTCCGTGCGCAGCAGGCGCGCCAGCTCGGAGGGCTTCAGGAACTGCGCGTAGTGGTGCGTGCCACGCGGCAGCAGGCGCATCAGGTACTCCGCACCGAGGATGGCCGCACCGAATGCGGCCGGCGTGCGGTTGAGCGTCGACAGGAATACGCGCCCGCCGGGCTTGAGCATGGCTGCGAGGTCGCGCACCAGAGCGGCGGGATCGGGCACGTGCTCGATCAACTCTAGGCAACACACGGCGTCGAACGTCTCCGGCTCAGTAGCGGCCAGTTCGGCCGACGACTGTTTGCGGTAGTCCACCTTGAGGCCGGATTCGTGCAGGTGCAGGCGCGCGATCTCGATCACCTTGAGGCCCATGTCGATGCCGGTGACCTGTGCGCCAGCACGCGCCAGCGCCTCGCTGAGCAGGCCGCCGCCACAACCCACGTCGGCGATCTTCGCGCCGCGCAGGTTCACGCGCGCGGCGACGTAGTCGGCGCGCACGGGGTTGAGATCATGCAGCGGGCGCGACTCGCCGTCGGGATCCCACCAGCGCGCGGCCAGTTGGTCGAAGCGGGCGATCTCGGCGTGGCTGACGTTGCTTGCGGTCATGACGGTACTCATCGCATGAGTTTATTGAAAAGTGTGCCCATGGACGGTCGCGTCGTTGATCTGCATGTCATGGATGGGCGCAAGAGCTTAAGCAGCATGCCATTCATGCAACGTGATGTCCCAGCCTCCACTGGCGTAGGCCGGATCGCCATGGGCTATCGCGCATGCTTCGTCCAGCGACTCTGCGCGCAATAGGTAGGCGCCGCCGCTCTTGTCGCCGAACGGGCCCGACAACTCGTTGCGCCCCTGCGCGCGCAAGGTCTCGAGAAACTCGCGATGCAACGGGACGATTGCCGGATCGCACTGCGGGCGACGCATGAGTAGGACGAGATAACGGTGCATGATAGGTGCCTGTTGAAAAGCGCAGCCAAGAACGGCGCCTCTTGAGTCTCAAACTCGGAGACGCATGCGAGCTCAATGCGTCGCGATGCGTTCGCGCCAGGCGCGGGTACGGGCAAGGATGGCATCGACGTCCATGCCTACCAGCTCTCGCGCGGCCAGTTTGCGGCGACCGGCAATCCACACGTCGCTGACCTGGTGGCGCCCCGTGGCATAGGCCAGTTGCGAGGCCACGTGATACAGCGGCTGGGTTTCCAGGTCGGACAACCGCACCGCGGCAAGGTCGGCTTGCTTGCCCGGCTCGATCGAACCGATCTTCGCGTCGAGTCCCATCGCCTTCGCGCCGCCCAGCGTGGCCGCGCGCAGTGCGCTGGCGGCATCCAGGGCCGCGGCGTCCTGTGCCACTGCCTTGGCCAGCAATGCGGCAGTACGCAGTTCGCCAAACATGTCGAGGTCGTTGTTCGAGGCGCAGCCGTCCGTACCTATGGCGAGGTTCACGCCAGCCTTGTGCAGCTTCTCTGCCGGACAGAAGCCGGAAGCGAGCTTGAGGTTGGACTCCGGGCAATGCACCACCGATACTCCGGCCTCGGCGCAGGCAACGATCTCGCCGTCAGTGAGCTGGGTCATGTGCACGGCGATCAGGCGGTCGTTGACCAGGCCCAGCTTCTGCAGGCGCTGGAACGGACGCAGGCCGCTTTTCTGCTTCTCTTCCTCGACCTCGTGCGCGGTCTCGTGCAGGTGCAGGTGCACCGGAATGTCGAGCTGGTCGGCCAGCACGCGGATGCGCGCGAAGCTCTCGTCGGAGACGGTATACGGCGCGTGCGGCGCGAACGCGGTGGATACCAGCGCATCGCCGCGGAAGCTGTCATGCACTTCGCTGGCGCGTTCGAAGTATTCGTCCTGCGACTTCGCCCATGCGGTTGGGAATTCGATCACCGGCAGGCCCACCACCGCGCGGAAGCCAAGCTTGCGGTAGGTGGCGCCGATGGCGTCGGGAAAGAAGTAATTCTCGTTGGCGCAAGTGGTGCCGCCGCGCAGCATCTCGGCCACCGCCAACTCCACGCCGTCGCGCACGAATTCAGGGCCGATCACCTTGGCCTCGGCCGGCCAGATGTGCTGCTGCAGCCAGACCATCAGCGGCAGGTCGTCGGCCAGTCCGCGTAGCAGGGTCATCGGATTGTGTGTGTGGGCGTTCACCAGGCCGGGGATCAGCGCATGCTCCTGCAACCGCACGGTTTCGCGCGGAGCGTAGGCGGCGCGCGCCTCGGCGATGGGCAGCAGGGCCACGATGCGGTCGCCGTCGACCGCCACCGCGTGGTCTTCCAGCGCAACGCCATGCGGCTGGACGGGGACGACCCAGCGGGCTTCGATGAGGAGGTCGACAGGTTGGGGCTGCGTGTCGCTCATGAAAAACTCCATCAAGCGGATAAGCGAAGGGCGGCCAACCTTGCGGCGCCGCCCCTTGGCTCGTCATTCCGGCGCAGGCCGGGACCCAGTCCAGTATTCATGCGAAGCACATCTGTAACGAACGCTGCGCGCAGGTACTTCACTGGATCCCGGCCTACGCCGGGATGACGCAACGGCAAGCCGCGCGCAGACGCGCGGGCCGTTGCGTCACTTGCCGACGCGGCTGACGTATTCGCCGGTGCGGGTGTCGACCTTGACGACTTCGTCCTGACCAACGAACAGGGGCACACGCACCACGGCGCCGGTTTCCAGCGTGGCCGGCTTGCCGCCGCCGCCGGAGGTGTCGCCACGCACGCCGGGGTCGGTCTCGGTGATCTTCAGCTCGACGAAGTTCGGCGCCTGTACCGCGATGATCTCGCCGTTGAACAGGGTGACCACGCACTCTTCCTCGCCCTTCAGCCACTTCGCGGTGTCGCCGATACCTGCCTTGGAGGCCTGGTGCTGTTCGAAGCTCTCCTGGTGCATGAAGTGCCAGAACTCGCCGTCGGAGTACAGGTACTGCATGTCGGTGTCGGTGACGTCGGCGACTTCGAAGCTGTCGCTGGATTTCATCGTCTGCTCGGTGGTGCGGCCGGTCTTCAGGTTGCGGATGAAGATGCGGGTGAACGCCTGGCCCTTGCCGGGCTTGATGAACTCGGCTTCGGTGATGATCCAAGGATCGTTGTTGTGAAGGATCTTCATGCCCTTCTTGACGTCGTTGAGACCAGCGGTGGCCATGCGATGAACTCCAAAGGTGAATGGGTCGGGGCCCGAACGCCCCTCGTGCCGCAACGGCGGCTAAAATGGGCGATTCGAGGGTCCGGTACGGCCCGGACAAGGCCATACATGATAACCGCAAGCCCCGGCGCACGCATTACACAGGCCGCCGCCACGCCAGCCGGCGACTGGCGGCAGGTGTGGCGCGAGGCCGTCACCGACGCCGCCGAACTGCTCGCCCTGGTGGGCCTGTCGCCGCTTGCTGTGCGGCTGCCACCCGCGGATGCCGGCTTCGCCCTGCGCGTGCCGCGCGGCTTCGTGGCTCGCATGCGCCATGGCGATGCGCGCGATCCGCTGCTGCTGCAGGTCTTGCCGCAACTGGCCGAGCTGGACGAGGCGCCCGGCTTCGTCGCCGACGCAGTGGGCGACCTCGCCGCCCGCGAGGCGCAGGGTGTGCTGCACAAGTACCACGGGCGCGCGCTGCTGATCGCCAGCGGCAGTTGCGCGATCAATTGCCGTTACTGTTTCCGCAGGCACTTTCCCTACGGCGAGGAGATGGCTGCCGCCGGCCAGTGGCGCAAGGCGCTGGAACACGTGCGGCAGGACGCCAGCATCCGGGAACTGATCCTCTCCGGTGGCGATCCGCTGGCGCTGTCCACCGCCAAGCTGGAAGAGCTTTCGCGCGGACTGGCCGATATCCCGCACGTCACCCGCCTGCGCATCCACACCCGGCTGCCGGTGGTGCTGCCCGAACGCATCGACGAGACCTTCACGAGCTGGCTCGCTACGCTGCCGCTGCAGAAAGTGGTGGTACTGCACGCAAACCACGCCAACGAATTCGACGCCAACGTGGATGCCGCCTGCGCCCGTCTGCGCGACGCCGGGGCCACCTTGCTCAACCAGTCGGTGCTGTTGCGCGGGGTGAACGATGATGCCGACACGCTGGCCGCGCTGTCCGAGCGCCTCTTTGCCGCCGGCGCGCTGCCGTATTACCTGCACCAGCTCGACCGCGTCCAGGGAGCCGCGCACTTCGAGGTCGACGACGCCCGCGCGCTGGCGTTGCTCGATACGTTGCGCGCGCGCCTGCCCGGTTACCTCGTGCCGAAACTGGTGCGCGAGGTGGGTGGCGACCCCTCGAAGCGTCCCCTGTAAACACCCGTTGCACCTGCGCCTGTTCAAATCTCGGCTGGCGGTTCCCGCGCCAATCCGTTACAACCGCCCTTGCGGATCGCCTCGCGGGGGACGCGAACAACCACCACCAGCTTTTCGCGACGCCGACAATCCATGAAAAAAGATTTCGTCATCAAGATCCTCTTCATCGAACATTCGGTCGAGGATGCTGAACAAATCATCAGCCTGCTGCGCAATACCGGCATCGCGGTGCGTCCGGCGCGCGCCACTGCCGCCGACCAGGTGCAGGCGGCGCTGACCGAGCTGGAACCGGATCTGGTGATGTTCGACCCCGGCAATGGCGCCATCACCCTGGTTGAGGTGATCCGCATGCTGGATGCGCAGGGCATCGACTATTCGGTGCTTGGCCTGGTCGGAACCCTGGACAACCAGCAAGTGGCCACCTTGTTCGAGCAGGGGGTGCATGGCATCGTCACGCGCGGCATGCCCGGCCAGTTGCTGGCCGTGGTCCGGCGCGAATTCGACGCCCTGCAGAACCGCCGCATGCTGCGTTTGCTGGAAGGCACGCAGCGCGAGCTGGAGCGCCGTTGCGACGCCCTGCTCGACTCGTCCCGCGATGCCATCACCTACGTGCACGAAGGCGTGCACGTGCGCGCCAACCAGGCCTACCTGGAAGCCTTCGGCCACGAAAGCTTCGACGACCTGCTCGGCATGCCCATCCTCGACATGATCGACGCCTCCAGCGTCGACGAATTCAAGAACCTGCTGCGCGGCCATACCCGTCAGGAGAAACTGGCGAACCAGGTCAGCCTGCGCGCACGCCGCGCCGATGGCAGCCCGTTCGACGCCACCGTGGAATTCGCCCCGGCCACCTTCGAGGGCGAGCCCTGCCTGCAGATCGTGTTCCGTCGCCAGACGATCGACCCGGCCATGCTGGAACAACTGCAGCGCGACCCGGTCACCGGCCTGTACAACCGCGCCCACATGCTGGAGTGCATCGACCATGCGGTGACCGATGCGGCCAAGGGCAAGAAGGGTCAGGCGCTGCTGCTGATCGAGCCGGACAACTGGGCAACGATGGTCGGCGGCATCGGGCTGGCCAAGGCCGACGAGCTGCTGGCCAGCTTCTCCGACCGCGTACGCATCCTGCTGGGCACGAACGACACCGCCGGCATGCTGGCCGAACACACGCTGGGGGTGATCCTCGACTCGCGCTCGGACGAAGCCATCCGCGAATGGATCGCCAAGTTGCAGCAAAGCATCGCCGGCGCGATCTTCGATGCCGGCTCGCGCTCGATCACCGCCACCGCCAGCATCGGCGGCAGCCTGCTCGGCGAGAAGAACGCCAACACCGAATTGCTGCTCAACCAGGCCAGCCAGGCCCTGCGCACGGCGCAGAGCCTCGGCAGCAACCAGGCCGACTTGCACGACCCCTCCGCGCGCGAGAAGGCCGACGAGGAACGCGAGCGCTACTGGCTGGATCTGCTGCAGAAGGCGCTGGACGGCAAGGGCCTGATGCTCTACCACCAGCACACCATCAGTCTGCAGGATGCCGAGGGCGATTACTCGGAAATCCTGCTGCGCATGGATGGCCCGCAGGGCGAGGTGCTGCCGGGTTTCTTCATGCCGATCGCCGACAAGCACGGCCTCACCGGCGCCATCGACCGCTGGGTGCTGGACCAGGCCATCACCGCACTGCAACGACGCGAAGGCATGGGCCAGCAGACCACATTCTTCGTCAAGATCACCGCCGCTTCGCTGCAGGATCCCACCCTCCTCGTCTGGCTGGGTGAGCGCCTTGCACAAGCCGGGTTGAAGCGCGGCCGACTGGTGCTGGAGATGACCGAGAGCAAGGTGATGACCCTGCTGCGTCCCGCGCAGGAGTTCCTCGCCGGCTGGAAGAAGCTGGGCGGCCGTTTCGCGCTGGAACAGTTCGGCTCGGGCCTCAACTCGTTCCAGTTGCTCAGCCACATCGACGTGGACTATCTCAAGATCGACCGCAGCTACATGGCCGACCTGCCGAAGTCGCCTGACAACCAGAAAAAGGTCGCCGAGATCTGTCAGCAGGCGCGCGAGCTGAAGAAGCAGACCATCGCCGAGTGGGTCGAAGATGCCACCAGCACCTCGCTGCTGTTCGCCGCGGGCGTGGATTTCGTGCAAGGCAACTTCCTGCAGGTGCCGCAGCGGCTGGACTGAATCGCGACTGCCGAGGCATGCACCCAAGCGCATCCGGGTCTTGGCCCCGCTGCCCTGGCGCCGCTCCCGCGGCAACAGACGGGCAACAAAAAACCCGCGGAGCAATCCGCGGGTTTTTGCTTTGCCTCGAAGCAGGCGTTCGCGCTTACTCGGCGCGGGCAGCAGCCTTGTTCGCAGCCTTGATGGCAGCGGCAGCGGCGACGTCTTCCTTGATGCGGGCAGCCTTGCCTTCCAGGTTGCGCAGGTAGTACAGCTTGGCGCCACGCACCTTGCCCTTGCGCTTCACTTCCAGCGATTCGATGGCCGGGCTGTGGGCCTGGAACACGCGCTCCACGCCGGTACCGTGGGAAATCTTGCGCACCGTGAAGGCCGAATGCAGGCCACGGTTGCGCTTGGCGATGACGATGCCTTCGAAAGCCTGCACGCGCTCGCGATTGCCTTCCTTCACCTTGACGTTGACCACCACGGTGTCGCCAGCGCCGAACTCCGGCAAGGGACGGGTGATCTGCTCGGCTTCGAACTGCTGGATGATCTTGTTCATGGCGACCTCAGTGGTTTGCGGGCATCCCTGACCGCGTGGTTTCTAGCAGCGGCTGTCCGTGGCCGCAATTGTCATTGGTTAATTGCGATCGTCCTGATCGCGGAGATCAAACGGCGGCCGTCCTGTCCGCACTCTTCAACATACGCCCGCCGCGTGGTATTCGCGACGGAATTCTTCCAGCAACGCGCGGGACTCCGCATCCAGCGCGCGTTGCGCCAACAGCTCCGGGCGCCGCAACCAGGTCCGGCCCAGCGCCTGCTTCAGGCGCCAGCGGCGGATTGCCGCGTGATCGCCGGAAAGCAGCACCGCCGGCACATCGCCGTAGGCGTCCCGCACCGGTTTCGCGTAGTGCGGGCAGTCCAGCAGGCCGTCCGAGAACGAATCCTGCGCAGCGGATTGCGCATCGTTCAACGCGCCATCCTGCAGCCGACCCACCGCGTCAATGATGACCGCGGCACCCAGTTCGCCGCCGGACAGCACATAGTCGCCGATGGAAAGCTCCTCGTCGACCTCGTGCGCCAGCAGACGCTCGTCCACTCCTTCGTAACGCCCACAGAGCAAGGCGATGCGCGGCAACCTGGCCAGCGCCTCCACCCTGCCCTGCGTCAGCCGCGCTCCCTGCGGACTGAGGTAAATCACGTGCGCCGGTTCCGGCGCCGCCTCGCGCATGGCCTTGATGGCCGCCCGCAAGGGTTCGATCAGCATCACCATCCCGGGTCCGCCGCCGCAGGTGCGACCGTCCACGGTACGGTAATTATCGGTGGCGTAGTCGCGCGGGTTCCAGGTTTCCACCTGCAGCAACTCGCGTTGCTGAGCGCGCCCCACTACACCAACGGCGGCGCACTGGCGCATGAAGTCGGGAAACAGCGTGACGACATCGATGCGCATGGACCTCAAACTCCAGTCTTCAGAATTCGGGGTCCCAGTCCACCACCATGCGCCCGCTGGACAAGTCCACCGTACGCACGTAATTGCCCTGGACGAAGGGGATGAGCCGCTCGCGCTCGCCGTCCCGCACCACCACCACGTCATTGGCACCGGTGGCGAACAGGTGGCTGACCCGCCCGAGCGCCGTGCCTTCGGTGGTGACGACCTCAAGCCCTTCGAGGTCGACCCAGTAATACTCGTCCTTGCCGGGAGGCGGCAGCTGCTCGCGGGCGACATGGATGTCGCTGCCGACGAGGGCGGCTGCCGTGTCGCGGTCGTCCACGCCGGGCAGGCAGGCCACCAGACCCTTGCCCTGCGGGCGCCCTTTCGCTCCCGCGATCTCCGTGACCGCACCCGGCGCCGTTGCCAGCAGCCAGGGGTGGTAATCGAAGATCTTCGTGCGCGGCTCAGTCCAGGATTCGATCTTGACCCAGCCTTGCACGCCATACAGCCCGACGATGCGCCCGACCGGGACGCGGCGACCGGCTACCGCTTCACTCATCAGAGCCGGCTCAGGCCGCCTGCTGCTTGCCGGCTTCCTTGACGAGCGCGGCGACCTTGTCGCTCAGCTGAGCGCCCTTGCCCACCCACTCTTGCACGCGCGCGACGTTCAGCTCGAGACGCTTGTCCTTGCCCGAGGCGACCGGGTTGTAGAAACCCACGCTCTCGATGTTGCGGCCATCGCGCTTGTTGCGCTGATCGGTGACCACGACGTGGTAGAAGGGACGGCCCTTGGCGCCACCGCGCGAAAGACGAATCTTGACCATGATGAAAGCTCCAGAGATGCCGGTGTGCCGGCCTCGCGCACGCGTATCGTGCGCGGTGAATCCGGCATTTTAGGGACATTGGCACAAAAAAGGAAGTGTTGGCGATGCTTTGGCCTATCGAGAGCCGCAGCGGCTGCCTGATTGCCTTGGAAGGGCTTTCCTGCCCTTTCAAGGTTCGCCAAGGCCAGCAGACAGGCCCCGGCTCTATCACCCGTTGCTACGCGACGGGTGACGAGATCTGCCGTGTCAGCGCATGGGCGGCATGCCGCCCATTCCGCCCATGCCCTTCAGGGCGCCGCTCATCTGGCGCAGCAGCCCCTTGCCGCCGCCCTTGGACAGCTTGGACATCATCTTCTCCATCTGCATGTACTGCTTGAGCAGGCGGTTGACGTCGGCGGGCTGGGTGCCCGAGCCCTTGGCCACGCGGGCGCGACGCGAACCGTTCAGCAGGTCGGGATGGCGGCGCTCCTTGGGCGTCATCGAACCGATGATCGCCACCATGCGCTTGATCTCGCCATCGTTGACCTTGGACTTCACGCTGTCGGGCAGGCCGGAGACGCCGGGCAGCTTGTCCATTAGGCCGGCCAGGCCGCCCATGTTGTTCATCTGTTCCAGCTGGTCGCGCATGTCCTCGAGGTCGAAGCGCTTGCCCTTCATCACCTTCTGGGCCAGCTTCTGCGCCTTTTCCTGGTCGACCTTGCGCTCGACCTCCTCGACCAGCGACAGCACATCGCCCATGCCAAGGATGCGCTGCGCCAGGCGGTCGGGATGGAAGGGCTCCAGCGCGTCCGTCTTCTCGCCAGCGCCGAGGAACTTGATCGGGCGGCCGGTGACGTAGCGCACCGACAGTGCCGCGCCGCCGCGGGCGTCGCCGTCGGTCTTGGTCAGCACCACGCCGGTGAGCGGCAGTGCGTCGGCGAACGCCTTGGCGGTGATGGCGGCGTCCTGGCCGGTCATCGAATCGACCACGAACAGGGTTTCGACCGGCGTGATCGCGGCGTGCAGCGCCTTGATCTCGGCCATCATCGCCTCGTCCACGTGCAGGCGGCCGGCGGTATCCACCAGCAGTACGTCCACCACTTCCTTGCGCGCGGCGATGATCGCCGCCTTGGCGATCTCGACCGGATCCTGCCCCGCTTCGGACGGGAAGAACTTCACGCCCACCTGCTCGGCCAGCGTGCGCAGCTGCTCGATGGCGGCCGGACGGTACACGTCGCAGCTCACCACCATCACCTTTTTCTTCTTGCGCTCGGTGAGCAGGCGCGCCAGCTTCGCCACCGTGGTGGTCTTGCCCGCGCCCTGCAGGCCGGCCATCAGCACCACCGCCGGCGGCGTGACGGCGAGGTTCAGCTCGCTGTTGGCCGTGCCCATCACCGCGGTCAGCTCGTCACTGACCACCTTTACCAGCGCCTGGCCGGGCGTGAGGCTCTTCATCACGTCCTGGCCCACCGCGCGCACCTTCACGCGCTGGACCAGGGCCTGCACCACCGGCAGCGCCACGTCGGCCTCGAGCAAGGCGATACGCACTTCGCGCAAGGCCTCGCGGATGTTTTCCTCGGTCAGCCGGCCGCGGCCGCGCAGGCGGTTGACGGTGGCTGAAAGGCGTTGGCTGAGCGATTCGAACATGAATGCGGCATCGGTATGAGCGAACGGATGATTATAGCCGAGGCCGCCCGGGACCTGCCTGCGGTCAGCGCGCAGGCTGCTCCTTCACCCACGACACGATGTCGTCGACCACCTTCGCATCTACGTGTCCGGGCGCCTTGTAGTCGACCAGCGTGCCGGTCTTACCCGCCGGCATGAACAGGTGGCTGAGGCCCGGATACAGGTGGAATGCCGTATGCGGACGGCCGGTCAACTCCTTCTGCCATTGCGCAAAGTCCAGCGTGGGCGATACCTGGAAATCGCTACCACCCTGCAGCAGCAGCATGGGCATCGAGGAGGCTTTCGCCACTTCCACCTGGCGGTAGTCGCGCAGGCCCAGCCAGTAGCCCTGCGGCAGGTTATCGAACGAACCCGCTGGCGGATGCCGTGGATCGGCGCCAGCCAGCAGTTTTTGCTCGGCGGCGATGACCTGTTCGTCGGCAGCGATCTGCGCCGCCGTCTCGTGAGCGCGTTGCCCCTGTTCACGCGCCTGTTCGGCCGACACGTCCAGCAACGGACGCCCCGGCGCAGCCATCAGCACTAACCCGGCCAGTTGCGGATCACGCTGGCCGATGCGCGGCGCCATCAGCGCACCCAGGCTGTGGCCGAGCACGAACACGCGCTTCGGATCGATCTCTTTCTGCTGCGCCAGCAGACGGGCTGCCGCCACGGCATCGTCGGTGACTTCAGCATCGATCACGAGATTGGCGCTGCGTTCAGGGTGATCGAACGTGCGTTTGTCGTAGCGCAGCGTGGCAACTCCGGCGCGCGCCAACTCCTCGGCAATGTCGCGAAACGGCTTGTTCGGGCCGATGGTCTCGTCCATGTCGTGCGCGCCGGAACCGGCCACCAGTACGATCGCGGGGAACGGCCCGGATCCCGCCGGCAGGGTCAGCGCACCATGCAACGGGCCGACCGGCGTCGGCACATCCAGCGGCGACACCCGCACCCCGCCAGCTTCGACATGCGCCTGCACTGTCGTGGAAGCGAGCGCCTCCACAGGCACGAAGCGGTAGCTGCTGATCTTGTCCTGCGCATCGCATGCCGCCACAAAACCCAGCTGCATGTTGGCGAAGCTCAACGCCGTACCAGCGACGGCGTGACCGGAATTGATTTTCTGCCCCACCACGCCATGCGACTGATAGGCGCCAAGCGAGCCTTGCAGCTGCTCCCACACCTGTTCGAGTTTGGCGGCATCCAGCTTGCTGGCGACGGCATCGTCGAAGTCCTTGCGCGCACCGGCGTAGTCGCCATGCGTCAGGGCATCCAGCGATGCGGCCGCATGGGCCACGCAAGCCGGGGTGGGCGCATCGGCGGCGTAAACCGCCGGGATGGATAAGGCAACCGCGGTCAACAAGACATACAAAGATTTCATCACGCATCTCCTTCCGACGGACGACGCCCCTCGAGGCGCCGATAGATGAAGTACGAGCACACGTGCGGGAGCAGCGTGAGGATCACCACGACCGCCAGCCCCCAGCCCAGCAGGGTCCCCGTCAACCCGAGGACGACCATCGCCACGCCGGCCAGCACGTACATCCAGCCGGCCAACCGGTGCGTGCGTTCCCACACCGCCTCGCTGGCCAGCGTCCATGGCGTGCGGATGCCGGCGAAGAAGTTGCGACGCAGCTTGCCCATGTAGTTGCCCAGCACCATCAGCAGCACGCCGGCCGCCAGCGGAGCGATGATCGCCATGGGCACTGCATGGCCGGCACCGGCCAGCAGCGTCGCGATGTCAAGCACCAGCACCATGCCCTGGCTCGCCAGCATCAGCGCGGCGTAGATGCCAACGAAGGACTCCATCTCGAAACGCTTCGGCGAGATGCGCGGCAACGCCATCGTGAGCACGGCCATCACGATGATCGTCAAAGGCCACATGGCCGCGACCTGGAACCGTGGGGCGTATCCATCCACCTGTCCGCCAAGCCCCCAGTGGACAGGTATGCGCGCCGGCAAGTGCGGCCAGAGCCAAACCGCCACGCCTACGGCGATGGCCACGAATACAGCGGAAACGATCAAGGTACGTGCGGGTTTCATCACTTGCCTCCAGCCTTGCCCTTGGTGGGGAACAGATCCATCAGCACCCGGGCGAGGTCCTCGAACACGGTGCTGTTGAGCGAATAAACGATGTATTGGCCGCGACGCTCGGTGCGCACCAGGTCGGCGTGCTTGAGCACGGCGAAGTGGTGCGACAGCGATGCCGGCGTGATGTCGAACGCCTCGCCGATTTCGCCTGCAGTGAGCGGACCGCCCTGCAGGCGCTTGAGGATCGCGCGCCGGGTGGGATCGGCCATGGCCTTGAATACTTCCTGCTGCTTCATGTGGGATGCCATTGGAGAGCGTTGCTAGATAATTAGATATTTTTCTAAATATTGCAAGTGCCATCGCACTATTTGCCACGTTCACGACTCACGGAAGCGTGTGCGACACTTCCAAGCCATGTCACTCGCACTGCCCACCACCCTCGCCATCGTGTTCTACCTCGGCGGCGCCAGCCTGCTGGCCGCACCGCTGACCGGCTGTCCGCGCACGCCGCAGCGCCTCGGCCTGGGTGCCGCAACCCTGGCTTTGCTGTTGCACATCGCGGTGTTGCTAGGCGCGCATGGCGGACGAGTCGACCTGCATTTCTTCGCCGCGCTGTCACTGGTCGCCTGCGTGGTGGCGGCACTGACCCTGCTGGTGAACCTGTCGAAGCCGGTGGCCGGACTGGGCATGATCGTGTTTCCGCTGGCGGCGCTGCTGCTGGGACTGGACGTCTTTTTCGCGCCGCCCACCACGCCGAATCCGCTGGACTGGCAGATCAGCCTGCACGTGGCCATTGCCCTGCTTGGCTACAGCGTGTTGTCGATCGCCGCGGTATTGGCCGTGCTGCTGGCCGTGCAGGAACGCGCACTGCGCACGCATCGCCCGATCCAGCTGATGCGCGCGCTGCCTCCATTGACGCAGACCGAATCGCTGCTGTTCCGCCTGATCGGCGCCGGCTTTGCCCTGCTCACGCTCACCCTGTTGAGCGGCTCGTTGTTCATCCAGAACATCCGCGCCCAGCACTTGATCCACACCACGGTGCTCAGCGTGCTTGCGTGGCTGATCTTCGGCACCTTGCTGTGGGGCCGCTGGAAGCATGGCTGGCGCGGGCGCAGCGCGGTGAACCTGTGCCTGACCGGCATGGCTGTGCTGTTGCTGGCCTTCTTCGGCAGCAAGGCGGTGCTGGAATTGATCCTGCACAGGAGCGTGTAAGTTGGTGCGATTCGCCCGGAATCGCGACTCGACCCAGTAATACGGCGAGCTTCAAGTGTCCGCTTTACCCGAGCGCCAACCGCGGCCATCCATGGCCGCGCTCTTTAGGAACAGCCGGCACGATCAAGCGATGACATCGCCTGTTTTCGGGCAACTGCCACGGCCGCGTGACCCACACCACCTCACCCACGCCACGCTCCTGCAGCAAATTCAGATTCGCGCCGCGCACAACCGTGCCGCGATACCGCTCACTCGCCGCGCAGGCGCACGTCGCCAGGCGCGATCTCGGCACGTTCTTCCGCGCGCGCGGCGCGCTGCTCCTCGAAGAAGCGTTGCACCTGCTGGCACACTGCCATGGTGTTTTCGCGCGCCAGCGCGGAGACGAGGAACCACGGCTCCTGCCATTCGAGGCGGCGCACGATGCTCTCGGCCACCTGCTGGCGCTCGTCCTCGGGCAGTGCATCGGACTTGTTCAGCACGAGCCAGCGCGGACGCTCCAGCAGTTCGGGGTTGAACTTCGCCAGCTCGTGCTCGATCGCGCGCACCTGCTCCACCGGATCGGTGTCGTCGACGGGCGCGATATCTACCAGGTGCAGCAGCAGGCTGGTACGCGCCACATGGCGCAGGAACTGGATGCCCAGACCTGCGCCGTCAGCCGCGCCTTCGATCAGGCCCGGAATGTCGGCGATCACGAAACTCTGATCGGTACCCAGGCTCACCACACCGAGGTTCGGATGCAAGGTGGTGAACGGGTAATCCGCCACGCGCGGCGTCGCCGCCGACACTGCGCGGATGAAAGTGGACTTGCCCGCGTTCGGGAAACCGAGCAAACCCACGTCCGCAAGCAGACGCAGCTCCAGCTTCAGCTCGCGCGATTCGCCCGGCGTGCCGTTGGTGAACTGGCGCGGCGCACGGTTCACCGAGCTCTTGAAATGGATGTTGCCGAGGCCACCCTTGCCGCCCTCTGCCACCAGCAGGCGCTGGCCATGCGCAGTGAGGTCGCCGATGGTCTCGTCGGTATCGACGTTGGTGATCATGGTGCCTACCGGCACGCGGATCGTGGCGTCCTCGCCACCCTTGCCGTACATGTCGCTGCCCCTGCCGTTCTCGCCACGCTGCGCCTTGTAGCTGCGCTGGTGGCGGAAATCGATCAAGGTGTTGATGCCCTCATCGGCCACCAGCCACACCGAGCCGCCGCTACCGCCGTCGCCTCCGTTCGGGCCGCCGAACGGGATGAACTTCTCGCGCCGGAAACTCGCGCAGCCGTTGCCGCCGTCGCCGGCCTGGACCTTGATGATGGCTTCGTCGACGAATTTCATGACATGGGGACCAGGAGCGAGGAATCGGAAAGGAAAGAATGAAGCGGGAAACAAGCTTACTCGGGAAAATCCCGCTGGCCGCCTCGCAAAACAAAAGCCCCGCCGAAGCGGGGCTCTTGCAGCAGCTTCGGAAGGGTCAGGCCTTCACGACGCTGACAAAACGACGATTGTTCTCGCCGCGAACCTTGAACTCCACCTTGCCGTCCAGCAGGGCGAACAGGGTGTGGTCGCGACCGAGGCCCACGCCGGTACCGGCATGGAACTGGGTGCCGCGCTGACGCACGATGATGTTGCCGGCCTCGACGGCCTGGCCACCGTACACCTTCACGCCCAGGTACTTCGGGTTGGAGTCGCGACCGTTGCGGGACGAACCTACGCCTTTTTTATGTGCCATGACTGTTTACTCCGGCTATATCAGGCGTTGATGCCCGTGATCTCGACTTCGGTGAAATGCTGGCGGTGGCCCTGCTGCCTCTTGTAATGCTTGCGGCGGCGGAACTTGATGATGCGCACCTTGTCGGCACGGCCGTGCTTGCGCACGGTGGCGGACACGGTGGCACCGGCCACGACCGGCGCGCCAACGGTGATCGACTCACCTTCGCCAACCAGCAGCACCTGGTCGAACTTCACGGCGGCGCCTTCTTCGGCGTCCAGCAGCTCCACGCGCAGGACGTCGCCCTGCTGCACGCGGTACTGCTTGCCGCCAGTCTTGATGACTGCGTAACTCATGGGAATGGCCCTTCTGTCGTTATTCTCTTGGGTTCCGTCACGGCCTTTCGAGCCGGACGAACCTGGGATTGTAGCCAACCGGCGCGGCGCTGGTCAAATCGTGACCAACCCCTCTGCCAAGTCCGCCGCCACGACAGCGAAAACCTCACTTGCCGGGTTCGAACGCAGTGCCATCCGCCGCCGGACTGGCCGGGCATTTGCCCTCGACATTGAGCGTCCCTTTCTTCTGCAAGGCCTGGATCAGCGCCATGGCACGCTCCTCACCCCAGAGCCTGCCGACCGACATCCCTTCTTCCATGGTCTTCGGCAATTCGGTAACCACCTTCTGACCCAGCGGCGACTGGTAGAACTTCAGCAGACCGGCAATGTCCTCGGCCGTGAAATGAGCCTGGTAGATGGGCACCATGCGCCCCATGAGATCGTTGACGCTTGCTTCGTCGACGAAACCGTCCCAGTAGCTGGCGGGTACGCACGGCACGTTGTGCCCCATTGTGCCGGAGAATTGCTTGCCCATCTGGATCACCCTCTGATCCAGATGCATGACCTGAAACAACTTGCGCACCTGCTGTTCGCTCGGTTGCGTGGCCAGTGCCGGCCCTGCCGCTCCGAGCAACATCGCGGCGCCTGCGATGGCGCCCATCCACCTGTGCCTAGCCATGCTCCTCTCCCCTTGAAGATGAGGCCACGGCCCTCATGGCCGCGGTCGCTGGGCATTTAGCCATACCGACGAATATCCGGGAATGCCGCCGCAAGACGCCCATAAAGCGAACCGAACTAAACTGTTTGGTATAGTAAAGGGCTCCCCCACGACCCCAGAGCGTCATGGACACCATCCGCATCCGCGGCGCGCGCACGCATAACCTCAAGAACATCGATCTCGACCTGCCCCGCGACAAGCTGATCGTGATCACCGGCCTGTCCGGCTCCGGCAAGTCCTCGCTGGCCTTCGACACCATCTACGCGGAAGGCCAGCGGCGCTACGTCGAGTCGCTGTCGGCCTATGCCCGCCAGTTCCTGTCGATGATGGAAAAGCCCGACGTCGACCATATCGAGGGCCTGTCGCCGGCGATCTCCATCGAACAGAAGTCCACCTCGCACAATCCGCGCTCCACCGTGGGCACGATCACCGAGATCTACGACTACCTGCGTCTGCTGTATGCCCGCGTGGGCACGCCGCGTTGCCCCGATCACGGCATCCCGCTGGAGGCGCAGACGGTGAGCCAGATGGTGGACGCCACCCTCGCGCTCGACCCGGAGAAGCGCTACATGCTGCTCGCCCCAGTGGTGCGCGAGCGCAAGGGCGAGCACGTGCAGGTGTTCGAGCAACTGCGTGCCCAAGGCTTCGTGCGTGCCCGCGTGGACGGCCAGGTGTACGACCTCGACGCGGTGCCGCCGCTGGGCCTGCGCATCAAGCACACCATCGAGGCGGTGATCGACCGCTTCCGTCCGCGCGACGACATCAAGCAGCGCCTCGCCGAATCCTTCGAGACTGCGTTGCGGCTGGGCGACGGCCTGGTGATCCTGGCGGACATGGACGAGCCGTCCGCGAAGGAGCAGCTGCTCTCCTCGCGCTATTCCTGCCCGGTGTGCGACTACTCGCTGCCGGAGCTGGAACCACGCCTGTTCTCGTTCAACTCGCCGGTGGGCGCCTGCCCGTCCTGCGACGGCCTCGGCGTGACTCAGGTGTTCGACCCCGCACGCGTGGTGGGCCACCCGGAACTTCCGCTATCCGGCGGCGCGATCCGTGGCTGGGACCGGCGCAATCCGCACTACTTCCAGATGTTGCAGTCGCTGGCCGCACATTACGGTTTCGACGTGGACACGACCTGGGTCGATCTGCCCAAGGCCACCCAGCAGGCGATCCTGCACGGTAGCGGCAAGGAGAAGATCGCCTTCCGTTATCTCACCGAACGCGGCGGCCGCGTCACGCGTGAGCACGCCTTCGAAGGCATCCTCCCCAACCTCGAACGGCGCTACAAGGAAACCGAATCCGCCGCGGTGCGCGAAGAGCTGGCCAAGTACATCAGCGACCACCCCTGCCCCGAGTGCGAAGGCCAGCGTCTGAACCGGTCGGCGCGCAACGTGTTCGTGGCCGACCGCGCGCTGCCCGCGCTCACCAACCGCTCCATCGACGACGCGCTCGCGTTCTTCGCGGAACTGACGCTCGCCGGCTGGCGTGGCGAGATCGCTGCGAAGATCGTCAAGGAGATCCGCGAGCGGCTGACCTTCTTGAACGACGTGGGCCTCAACTACCTCACGCTGGACCGCCAGGCCGACACGCTTTCCGGCGGCGAAGCACAGCGCATCCGTCTCGCCTCGCAGATCGGCGCGGGCCTGGTCGGGGTGATGTACGTGCTGGACGAGCCCTCCATCGGCCTGCACCAGCGCGACAACGAACGCCTGCTCGGCACGCTCACCCGCCTGCGCGACCTCGGCAACACGGTGATCGTGGTCGAGCATGACGAGGACGCCATCCGCATGGCCGATCACGTGCTCGACATCGGCCCCGGCGCTGGCGTGCACGGCGGCGAAGTGGTGGCGCAGGGCCTGGTGAAGGACATCCTTGCCGCCAAGCGTTCGGTCACCGGCCAGTTCCTTTCCGGTGCGCGCGCGATCGAAGTGCCGAAGCAGCGCCGCCAGCCCAACGACGACTCGTACTGGCTGCACCTGCGTGGCGCCAACGGCAACAACCTGAAGAACGTGGACCTGGCGATTCCCGCCGGTCTGTTCACCTGCGTCACCGGCGTATCCGGGTCGGGCAAGTCCACGCTGATCAACGACACCCTGTTCCGCCTCGCCGCCGCCGAGCTCAACGGCGCCAGCGCGCAGTCCGCTCCGTTCAAGTCGGTGGAAGGGCTGCAGCTGTTCGACAAGGTGGTGGACATCGACCAGTCGCCGATCGGCCGCACGCCGCGCTCCAACCCGGCCACCTACACCGGCCTGTTCACCCCGCTGCGCGAGCTGTTCGCGCAGGTGCCCGAGGCGCGCGCACGCGGCTACGAGCCGGGCCGCTTCAGCTTCAACGTGCGCGGCGGCCGCTGCGAGGCCTGCGAAGGCGACGGCATGTTGAAGGTGGAAATGCACTTCCTGCCCGACGTCTACGTGCCCTGCGACGTCTGCCACGGCAAGCGCTACAACCGCGAGACGCTGGAGATCCACTACAAGGGACACACCATCGCCGACGTGCTCGACATGACGGTAGAAGACGCGCTGAAGCTGTTCGAGAACGTGCCCACCATCGCGCGCAAACTTGACACCCTGCGCGCGGTGGGGCTGGACTACATCAAGCTTGGCCAGAGCGCGACCACGCTGTCCGGCGGCGAGGCGCAGCGCGTGAAGCTTTCCAAGGAACTCAGCAAGCGCGACACCGGCAACACGCTGTACATCCTCGACGAACCCACCACCGGCCTGCACTTCCATGACATCGAGCAGCTGCTCGACGTGCTGCACCAGCTGGTGGATCAGGGCAACACGGTGGTGGTGATCGAGCATAACCTCGACGTGATCAAGACCGCCGACTGGATCGTCGACCTCGGCCCCGAGGGCGGCGGCGGCGGCGGCCGCATCCTGGTCAGCGGCACGCCGGAAACCGTGGCCGCCACGCCCGCGTCGCACACCGGCCATTTCCTCGCGCCGCACCTGAAACAGACCAAGGCCAAACCCGCTGCCACCAAGCGGACGAAGAACGAACTCAAGCACATCGCCTCGGCCGACAAGTACAAGCCGATGCGCGGAAAGAAGAAGACCCCATGAGCAACACCGACAACGAATCACCCAAGCCAGCGCGCCGCGGCAAGAAAGCCGAACCGGTTGCTGCACCTGCAATCGCGGATGCGGCGCAGGCCACGCCGGCACCGCTGTTCACCGCGGACATCGCCGCGCGCTGGCGCGACCTCGACGCTTTCAACCACGTCAACAACTCCAACTACCTCACCTATCTGGAGGAAGCGCGGCTGCAATGGCTGAGCCACGTGCCCGGCCCGTGGTTCGACGAGCACAGCATGCCGGTGATGGCCGCCGTGCAACTCAACTACCGCCGCCCGATCGAGTGGCCGGCACAGTTGCACGTGGAGCTCTACTGCGAGCGCATCGGCAACAGCTCGATGACCATCGCCCACCGCCTGGTGGATGCCACCGACGCCAGCATCCTCTACTGCGACGGCCACGTGGTGATGGTGTGGATGGACCCGACCAGCGGCAAGCCGGTATCGCTGCCGCAGGCGATCCGCGACGCGGTCGGCTAGATCGCCGGCAATGCGCGACCGCCCCGCTCTCGTCCGCACCGCATTTGCGGTCAACCGTGACGCAGACGGCCCGGTCGAGAGCATTGCGGGCGCGCGCCATGCCTGGTGCTTTCGCCCGCATTTCCACGCCGGCGACGAAATCGTGCACGTACTTGCCGGCCGCGCAAGACTGCGCCTGCTCGAAGGCTGCCGCGAGGTAGCTGCCGGCGACACGCTGGTGGTGCCAGCCGGCGTGATTCATCGCTTCGAGCCGCTTGATCGACATGGCTGGGCGTTCGTTTCGCGCTTCGCGTCCCCGTCGCATACAAGTGCCCACGAAACCGTAACGCTGTCTGCACGGGCTGCCACGCTGCTTGCACAACGGCCAACGTTGCGCACCGATGTCGCCACCATCGCACAGGGCTGTACCGTGTCCGAAGGCCACCTGTCACGCACATTCCGCCGCGAGACCGGTAGCAGCCTGCACAATTTCCACGTAGTGCTCGCCCTGCAGCAAGCCAAGGCACTATTGCGCCGGCAGGCTCCCGTAGCGGAGGCCGCCTTGGCAGCCGGCTTCTATGACCAGGCGCACCTCAACCGCGAATTCGTCCGCACCTATGGCATGACGCCGGCTGCCTTTCGTGGTGGTTGGGCTGCTGCCGCATAAGACCGCTCAGCCAAGCTGCAGCGCCATGTATAGCGTGCCCGGCAACGGGTTGTCGTAGTAAGGGGGCACCGGAAGGAACCCCAGTGCTGCATACAGATGTCGCGCGGTATCCATAGTTGCCAGCGTATCCAGCACCACGCGTGCATGACCCAGCTCACGCGTGCGCGCGATGGCCGCTTCCGCCAGACGGCGCCCCAGCGCTTGCCCGCGCGCAGCGGGGCGCAGATAGAGACGCTTGATCTCTCCGGCACCCGGCATGACTGCTGGTCGCAGCGCCACGCAACCCAGCGGCAGGCCCGCGATGCCGCGGGCGATCAGGATGTCGCCCAGCGGCGGCGCGTACTTGCCCGGCAGTTGCGCCAGCTCTGCCTCGAAACCCTGGAAGGAGAGATCGATGCCGAGGCTGTCCGCGTATTCCGCGAACAGCTCGCGTACCACGTCGCCGTCTTCGGGAAAACGGGCCGACGCAATGCCGATTTCCGATGTCGTCATGTTGAACCGCCTCCGGCAGACTGTCATTGCGACAGTCTGCCGGAGGCCTTCGTTGCGCGCTTGGACCGTTCTGACCCGGAGCGCTCCGTTCGAATTACTTCACCAGTATCTCGTCCGCGAATAGCCAGGTATTCGCCGCTCCATTCGGAAAGGCCGCCGGCAATGTGGTGTAGCGGCCTGCCACGACGCGCACATACCGCGTCTCCAACGGTTTGGCCGGTTTGAACACGATGTGGAATACGTGGGGACTCGAGTCCAGCACGTCAGCTTTGGGTTGCTCCGTATCGACCGTGGTCCAGTGCTTCCCGTCCGCGGAAACCTGGAAGCTCACCTGTTGCGGCGGCAGGATGCGCGAACCCGTGTCCTGCAGGAAATCCACCGCAATCGCATGAACCATCGAAGGCTTCTGCAGGTCGATGGCAGCATCCACGTCGGCGTCATTCCAACCCGACCATTGACCGTTGTGGAAATCGTCACTGCCCAGCACGCCATCGGTCAACGCGGCAGCCGGGGCGTACTTCTTCGAAGGTGGCTGGACGAGGCTCAGCGGCTTGCCAGTGGCCAGGTTGTCCACCAGCGCGAAGCGGGCCGGGTTGTCGTAGCGCAGGCCCTTGCGGAACGGCACCACCTGCAGCGTGCCCGCATGGTGCAGGGTCACCGAGTCGGTGAACGAAGGCGAGCTGGCCGTAGGCACGCTGCCGTCCAGCGTGTAGTGGTTCACCAGGTCATCGAAACCGCGTTGCGCGTGCAGTTCCCAGCCGCCCTGCGCGTCCGCCGCGATCGAGTACTTCGCCACGACGCGATCTTCCGGGCCGTAGGCCACGTGCCACGCATCCAGTCGCGGGTACTGCGCCTGCAGGCGCTGCTGGAAATCCGCCCAGGCCGCATCGTCGTGCGCATTGCCGCGCCACAGGTTCTCGGCGAAGGCCAGCACGCGCGGATACATTTTGGACTCGGCGTTGTACGGGTTCGCACGCTCGCTCCACAGCGGGGCCTCGCCGCCCAGCAGCTGCGAGCGGTGCGCCGCGAACACGGCGGCGTCCGTCTTTGCATCGTCCAGGCTGCTGTCGTTGGCGATGTCGGTGCGGAAAACGTCCTTCACCGTCAGCGAATCCAGCGCCTGGTCGATGTAGAACGGCCCGGCGACCACCACATGGTTGCCATTCGCCAAGGCCTTGGCCTGTTCGTCCGCACCGCGCCAGGCTTCGATGATGGCCTGCGTGTCGGCGCCGCCTTCGAGAATCTCGTCCCAGCCGACCAGGGTCTTGCCCTTGCCTTCGAGGTAACGCTGGATGCGCTTGATGAAGTAGCTCTGCAGACCGTCCTCATCTTTCAATCCCAGCTTGTGCATCAGCGCCTGGCAGGACGCGCACTCGTGCCAGGCGACCTTCGGCGTCTCGTCGCCGCCGATGTGCACGTACTGCGACGGAAACAGCGGCAGCACTTCGTCCAGCACGTTCTCGAGGAAGGTGAAGGTGCCTTCGTCGCCCACGCAGTCGATGTTCTTGTGCACGCCCCAGGCAGTGGTCACGGCCACCTGTTTCTTGCTGCAGGACAATTCGGGATAGGCCGCGATCGCCGCCACGCTGTGCCCCGGCATTTCGATCTCGGGGATCACGGTGATGTTGAGCCGGCGCGCGTAATCCACCACTTCGCGGATCTGCGCCTGCGTGTAGAAGCCGCCGTAGCGCGAACCGTCCGCCTCGGTACGCCATGCACCGACACTGGTGAGCTTCGGATAGCGCTTGATCTCGATGCGCCAGCCCTGGTCGTCGGTGAGGTGCCAGTGGAAAGTGTTGATCTTGTAGTAGCTGAGCAGGTCTAGCTGCTTCTCGACGAAGCTCGCCGGATAGAAATGCCGGCCGACGTCCAGCATCACGCCGCGCCACGGGTAGGCTGGCGCGTCCTCGATGTCCACGACGGGCACAGCCACCTTCGTCGATTTCTGCACCGGCAGCAGCTGGCGCAGCGTCTGTACGCCCCAGAACAGGCCTTTCTCGGCGGAAGCGCTGATCGTGATGCCGGATGGCGTCACCGCGAGGCGATAGGCTTCCTCGCCTTGCACGGCCGGGTCGAGTTTCAGGGCGATGCCGTGCGCGGCATCACCTTCCTGTACTGCAATGCCGGTCTGCGCGCGGATCGCATCACGCAGGAAGGCAGCAATTTCACGGCCGCGCGCATCGTCGGGCGCCGATACGCGTGCATGCGCATCCAACTGGTAACTGCCCTGCCCGACCTGCATATGCTGCGGCTCGGGAATGATCGAAATGCCTGACGCCATGCCCAAGGCCGGCATTAGCGTGGACAGGCCCAGCAGGCATCGCGCAAGCAACTTCGACATCAGTGCTACCCCTCAGTTGGTTCGGGTTGCCTGGAGTCCGTGGCGGCAACATCCATAATCACTTGTAAATCATCGTTTCATATGTGCACACTAGCATGCAAGGCACAAGGCGGTTTGAATCCATGACGCACGCCAATACGGCCCCCGACTCGACACACTCCGCAAAAATGCGGAAGCCCGTAGCGCGCCAGTTGCCGCGACTGTCCTTCGGTGGCGCACCCATCGGCAACCTGTATGCGGGCGTGGAAGAGCGCGACGCGCTCGATGCGGTACGCCACGCCTTGCATCTCGGCGTGCGCCATTTCGATACAGCCCCCTATTACGGCTACGGCCTCAGCGAATCGCGACTCGGGACTGCGCTGGCCGGCGTTCCGCGCGGCGACTACAGCCTGTCCACGAAAGTGGGCCGACTCTTGCTGGACGCCGACGGCAGTGCTCCGGCAGCGGATGATGGCTTCGCCGTGCAGGGCCACCGCGCCGTGTTCGACTATAGCCGCGACGGCATCCTGCGCTCGGTCGAATCCAGTCTGCGCCGGCTGGGCACCGATCATGTCGAGATCCTTTTGCTGCACGACATCGGCGCACTCACCCACGGCGCCAATCACGCAAGCATCCTGCGGCAAGCGCTGGACGAAGCCCTGCCGGCCATGGCCGAACTGTGCAGCCAGGGGGTGTGCGGTGCGATCGGCCTCGGCGTCAACGAGCAGGACGTGTGCCTGCAGGTGCTGCCGGAATTTCCTCTCGACGTCATCATGCTGGCGGGCCGCTACACCTTGTTCGAACAACGCGACAGCGCGCAATTGATGGCGCTGGCCATACAACAGGATGTCGCGATCATGGCGGCCGGTCCGTACAACTCAGGATTGCTCGGTGCCGACGACGCACCCGGCGATACGTATAACTACGCAGCTGCCGACCAGGCGACGCGCGCCCGCGCGCAACGCTTCTACGACGTCTGCGGCCAGTTCGGTGCCAGCGTCGGTGCCGCCGCGCTGCAATTCCCGCTGGGCCACCCCGCCGTCGCCACCGTGGTGTGCGGCTTGCGTTCCATGACGGAAGTGGACAGTGCCGTGCGGCGCTTGCAGACCGCCCTGCCGGCAACACTGTGGGACCAGCTGCGCCAGGCTGGCGTGCTCGACGCCAACGCGCGCACACCATGAACCTGATCGACGCCCACCAGCATTACTGGCGTGTGGATCGCGGCGATTACGCGTGGCTGCACGACGCACCCACCTCGCTGCAACGCGATTTCCTTCCCTCTGATCTGCAAGCACAGCGCATCACCGCCAAGGTGACCGGCAGCGTGCTGGTGCAGGCTGCGGCAACCGAGGCGGAAACGCGCTACCTGTTTGAATTGGCCCGCGCCGACCCCAGCATCCTCGGCGTGGTGGGTTGGGTGGATTTCGAGGCGCCCGACGCGCCGTCGCACATCAATGCGCTGCTGCGCGACGGCGGCGGCCTGCTGCTCGGGCTGCGGCCGATGGCGCAGGACCATCCCGATCCGAACTGGCTGGCGCATCCCACACTCGATGCGGCGTTCGACCGCATGCAGGAACAGGACCTTGCTTTCGATGCCCTGGTAAAGCCGACACAACTGCCGGCGCTGCAAAAACGCCTGCAACGCGAACACGAACTGCGGGTGGTGCTGGACCATGCCGGCAAGCCCGATATCGCTCACGGCCATTTCGACGACTGGGCCGCGCACATCCGCGAACTCGCCGCGCTGCCCAACGTCCACTGCAAGTTTTCCGGCCTGCTGACCGAGCTTGCGCCCGGCATGCCGGGCGACGCACTCGATCCCTACGTCGACCACCTGTTCGCCTGCTTCGGTGCGGACCGGCTGATCTGGGGTAGCGACTGGCCGGTGCTCACGCTGCGCGACAACTACGCGCACTGGCTGGAACTCGCTCGCACGCTGGCGCAGCAACGCGCGCCGCACGCACTCGACGACATCTTCGGTCGCAACGCCCTGGCGTTCTATCGGCCGCAACGCGCACGCGCATCCACCGCCTCCGCAGGAGCTATCCCGTGAATACCGCCGCCATGAATACCCAACCGAGGCCACGCGCATGAGCGCCCGGCTGCAAGGCAAGCACGCCCTGGTCACCGCGGCCGGTGCCGGCATCGGCCGTGCTACCGCACTCGCCTTCGCGCGCGAGGGTGCGCAGGTGCTGGCCACCGACATCGACTCCGCCGCGCTGGCCAGCCTCGCGCAGGAACACTCGGCCATCCGCACCCAGACGCTGGACGTCACCAGCAACGCCGCCATCCGCACGCTGGTCGAAGCCAACGCGCCGTTCGACGTGCTGTTCAACTGCGCCGGCTTCGTGCACGCAGGCACCATCCTCGACACCGACGACGACGCCTGGCAGCGCTCGTTCCGCATCAACGTGGACGGCATGTACTGGCTGTGCCGCGCGGTGTTGCCGGCGATGCTGGAGCGCGGCCGCGGCAGCATCATCAACATGTCCTCGGTGGCATCCAGCATCAAGGGCGTGCCCAACCGCTTCGCCTACAGCACCACCAAGGCCGCGGTGATCGGCCTCACCCGCTCCATCGCCGCCGACTACGTGGCACGCGGCGTGCGCTGCAACGCGATCTGTCCCGGCACGGTGAAGACGCCGTCGCTGGCCGACCGTGTGCGCGCGCTGGGTGGCGACGAACAGGCAGTGTGGAAGAGCTTCACCGACCGCCAGCCGATGGGCCGCCTTGGCACGCCGGAGGAGATCGCCGCCCTCGCGCTGTATCTCGCCTCCGACGAATCCTCTTTCACCACCGGCACCACCCACGTCGTGGATGGCGGCTGGTCCAACTGAACACGGACACATCATCATGAAACTCGTTCGCTACGGCGCACCCGGTCAGGAGCGCCCCGGCCTGATCGACACGCAGGGCAAGCTGCGCGACCTCTCCGCCCACGTCAGTGACATCGACGCCGCTACGCTGGTGCGCGCCGGTCGTGTGCGGCTGGCAGCCATCGATCCGGCCACGCTGCCGGAAGTCGCCGGCACGCCGCGCCACGGCGCCCCGGTGGCGCGCGTGGGCAAGATGATCTGCGTGGGCCTCAACTACACCGACCACGCCGCCGAAACCGGCGCGACGCCGCCGGAACAGCCCATCCTTTTCATGAAGGCCACCAGCGCCATCATGGGCCCGAACGACGACGTCATCATCCCCAAGGATTCGGTCAAGACCGACTGGGAAGTGGAGCTCGGCGTGGTGATCGGCGACACCGCACGCCACGTGAGCGTGGCCGATGCGCTGGACCACGTCGCCGGCTATGTGCTGGTGAACGACCTTTCCGAGCGCGAGTTCCAGTTGGAGCACGGCGGCCAATGGGTGAAGGGCAAGAGCTGCGACACTTTCGGTCCCATCGGCCCGTGGCTGCTCACCGCCGACGAAGTGGCCGACCCGCAGGACCTGGCGATGTGGCTGGAGGTCAACGGCCATCGCTACCAGAACGGCAACACGCGCAACATGATCTTCGGCGTGGCCGAGCTGGTGAGCTACATCAGCCGCTACATGACCCTGCAGCCGGGCGACGTTATCAGCACCGGCACGCCGGCGGGCGTAGGCCTTGGCTTCAAGCCGCCGGTGTACCTGCGCGCCGGCGACGTGATCGAGCTCGGCATCGACGGGCTGGGCACGCAGCGCCAGCGCACCGTGGCCTACAGCGACGCGGCGCAATCATGAGCAGCGCCATCGACATCCATGCCACGCGCATCGTGGCGCTCGACACGCTGGACGTGCGTTTCCCCACTTCGCGTGAGCTGGACGGCTCGGACGCGATGAACCCCGATCCGGATTACTCGGCCGCCTGCGTCACGCTGCGCACCGACCGGCCTGACGTAGTGGGCCACGGCTTCGTGTTCACCATCGGCCGCGGCAATGACGTGCAGACCGCCGCACTGACGGCGCTGGCCGAACACGTTACCGGCCTCTCCGTCGACGCCATCGTCAACGACCTCGGTGGCTTCGCCAAACGCCTGGTCGGCGATTCGCAGTTGCGCTGGCTCGGCCCCGAGAAGGGCGTGATGCACATGGCGATCGGCGCGGTGATCAACGCCGCCTGGGATCTCGCCGCGCGCCTCGCCGGCAAGCCGCTGTGGCGCTACATCGCCGAGCTGTCGCCGGAGGAAATCGTCGCCGCCATCGATTTCCGCTATCTCAGCGACGCGCTCACGCCCGACGAGGCGCTGGCCATCCTGCGCGCGGCGGTGCCGCATCGGCAGCAGCGCATCGAACAGCTGCTGGCCGAAGGCTACCCCGCCTACACCACGTCGCCCGGGTGGCTGGGCTACAGCGACGAGAAGATGCAGCGGCTGGCGCACGAAGCGGTCGCCGACGGTTTCCGCACGATCAAGCTCAAGGTGGGCCTCGACGCAGCGGATGACGTGCGCCGCTGCCGCCTCGCGCGCGAGGCCGTCGGTCCCGACATCGGCATCGCCATCGACGCCAACCAGCGCTGGGACGTGCCCGACGCCATCGCGTGGCTGAAGCAGCTCATCGCTTTCGATATCGCGTGGATCGAGGAGCCGACCAGCCCCGACGACATCCTCGGCCACGCGGCGATCCGCCGCGCGATCGCGCCGATGCCGGTCTCCACCGGCGAGCACACCCACAACCGCGTGATGTTCAAGCAGCTGTTCCAGGCCGGCGCGGTGGACCTGGTGCAGATCGACGCGGCCCGCGTGGGCGGCGTCAACGAGAACCTGGCGATCCTGCTGCTGGCCGCCAAGTTCGGCGTGCGCGTGTTCCCGCACGCCGGCGGCGTGGGCCTGTGCGAACTGGTGCAGCACCTGGCGATGGCCGACTTCGTGGCGATCACCGGCAAGAAGGAAGACCGCGCCATCGAGTTCGTCGACCACCTGCACGAGCACTTCGTTGATCCGGTGGTGATACGCGAAGGCCGTTACATCGCGCCCACGGCACCGGGTTTTTCCGCGGAGATGAAGGAAAGCTCGCTGCGCGACTATGCCTTCCCGCAAGGCGTGGTGTGGCAATCCTGACAAACCGGAGTCGCATGATGAACATGCCGTACCGCCTCGTGAAATCCGCCCTCGCCTGCGCCCTCGCCTCCACGTGCGCCATGGCGCACGCCGCGACGCCGGCAAACGCCGGCACGCATCCGGTCGCCGCGATCCAGGACACCGAAACGCCGGCGCAGCGCGACGCACGCATGGCCTGGTGGCACGCAGCACGCTACGGCATGTTCATCCACTGGGGCGTGTATTCGGTGCCCGCAGGCGTGTGGCAGGGCAAGCCGGTGGACGGCGCGGGCGAATGGATCATGCACGACGCGCGCATCCCGGTGGAGGAGTACAAACAGTTGCCCGCGCGCTTCGATCCGATGCAGTTCGACGCGCATACCTGGGTTTCGCTGGCCAAGGCCGCGGGCATGAAGTACATCGTGATCACGGCCAAGCACCACGACGGCTTCGCGATGTTCGACTCCAAGGCGAACGCGTTCAACATCGTCGACGCCACGCCGTTCAAGCACGACCCGCTGCGCGCACTGGCCGACGAGGCGAAGCGGCAGGGCATCAAGTTCGGCGTCTACTACTCACAGGACCAGGACTGGACCGCACCGGGCGGTGCCGCGATCGGTGGCCACTGGGACAAGGCGCAGGACGGCGACTTCGCCACCTATCTGCAGACCAAGGCGATCCCGCAGATCAAGGAACTGCTGGCAAAGTACCACCCGGCGGTGCTGTGGTTCGATACGCCCACCCGCGAGATGACGCCGCAGCTCGCCGCGGAAATCGTGAAGCTGCTCGACCAGTATCCGCAGCTGATCTGGAACAATCGGCTGGGCGGCGGCTACGCAGGCGACACCGAGACGCCCGAGCAGCACATCCCGCCGCAAGGCTTTCCCGGCAAGGACTGGGAAACCTGCATGACGATTAACGACACCTGGGGCTACAAGTCCGCCGACACCGATTTCAAGTCGACCACCGTGCTGCTGCGCAACCTGGTCGACATCGCCAGCAAGGGCGGCAATTACCTGCTCAACGTCGGACCCGACGCGCGCGGCGTGATTCCCGCGGCCGAAGCCGAACGCCTGCAGACCATCGGCCAGTGGCTCAAGATCAACGGCGAATCGATCTACGGCACGCACCCCACGCCATTCGCCGATCCGCATGGCAGCTACTCGACCACGCAGAAGGATTCCGACGGCAAGCCTGCATGGGTGCCCACCTGGGACTGGCGCGCCACCAGCCGGCCCGGCAAGGTCTACATCCACCTGCTCGAATGGCCCGGAAGCTCGTTCCACGTCGCCGACGCGAACATTCACGCCACCGGCGCCTACCTGCTGGCCGATCCGCGGCACACCCCGCTCAAGTTCACCCAGCACGGCACGCAGCTTGATGTGCAGTTGCCCGCCAAGCCACTCGATCCGACCGATACCGTGCTGGTTGTCACCACCAACCCTCGCTGAGAACGCACTCAAAACCCTGGTACATCCCGCGCTGGAAACGAGTTCCCTCAGTTCCCAGATACGGCGCGGTGGGCCACGCCGTCAATCGCGTAGGCAAGAAGGATTCCGAAATCCTCGGCGCGGCCTGCTCGTAGTTCCGGCGGATTGAACTCAGGCCGTTTCTCTGGGTTACCTCTCTTCACTCCGGGCATCCTGCCCTCCGCCCTTCATGTTCGCCACTGCTCCTGCGGCGGAGTGGGCCAGCGAAGAGAGGTAACTCGGGCGCCGGCAAGCGACCGAAACCGCTTTGTTACTTGCACCGGCGCACGCACCCCAACCTGCCGGCCAGGGGAGAGCTGATGATCTCGCACTGACACTAACGACTGGTTCCGGGCGCCGCCAACGCGTCCTTCAGAGAGAAAATCCCGCGCATCGCCACCCACTTTTCGCCCGGCTTCGCCCACGGCAGGCGCTGCTGATAACCATCCATCAGCCGCTCCCAGGCCTGCACTCGCGGGTTGGTCGCATCGGCCGCCTGCTTGCCCGCGGCGTCGTAGCCGTCGGGCACCTGCATCACCATCACCAGCCGGTTGCCGGTGCGGAAGATCTCCATGTCCTCGATGCCCGCAGCTCGGATCGAAGCAACGATTTCCGGCCAGACCACATCGGGACGGTGCCAGTTTTCGTACTCGGCGATGGCCGCCGCGTCATCGCGCAGATCGAGCGCGTAGTAGAGGCGAGGCACCGATCAGCCCCTCGCGTTGCGGGCACGCGGCAGCCGACGCCATGCAAACCAGGCCACCACAGCGAAACCCAGCGCCGGCACGCTCAGCGCACGCGCAATGCCGGCGAGGTCGGACACCTTGCCCATCGCCGCCGTGAGCACCGCGCCGCCGATGATGGTCATCACCAGCAAGGCCGAACCGAGCTTGCGCTCGTCGTCGTCCATGCCTTCGACGCCCAACGCGAAGATGGTCGGATACATCACCGACATGAAGAAGCTGCAGGCCACCAGCGCGAGGGCGCCGCTCAGGCCGGGCCAAGCCAGCGCATACAGCGCAAGCACGACATTGATCAGCGCGAATGCCAGCAGCAGGCGCACTGGCGCCAGGTATTTCATCAGCGCCGTGCCCGCAAAGCGGCCGAGCATGAAGCACACCAGCCCGGCGAGGATGAAGTTGGCTGCCGACGCTGCCGACGTGCCCGGCATCGTCGCCTGCACGTAGCGGATGGTGTAGCTCCACACGCCGACCTGCGCGCCCACGTAGAAAAACTGCGCCGCCATCGCACCGGTGAAGCGGCGATCGCGCAGCAGCCGCGCCAGCACGCCATCGCGTCCGGTGGCATGCGTTGCAAGCGCATGCGGCGCGGTCACCGCAGGGAAGCGGGCCAGCAACACCAGCACGGCCCAGGCCAGCACGACCAGGCCGATGCAAAGGTAAGGCAGCTGCACCGCGTGCGTCGCATCCGCGTAATACGCGGCGCGCTCGGCGGCGCTCATCGCAGCCAGCTGCACCGGCGTGTGTTCCACGCCCGCGAGGATGAAATGCTGGCCGACCAGCACGCCGGCGATGGAACCCAGCGGGTTGAACGCCTGTGCGAAATTGAGCCGGCGCGTCGCGCCATCGGGCGTACCCAGTACCGTCATCAACGGGTTGGCCGAGGTTTCCAGGAAGGCCAGCCCGGTGGCGATCACGAACAGCGCGAACAGGAACACGCCATAGGTGTGCAGCTCCGCCGCCGGCCAGAACAGCAGCGCCCCCGCACCGTACAGCACCAGCCCCAGCACCACCGCCTGCTTGTAACCGTAGCGGCGCATGAACATCGCCGCCGGCATCGCCACCAGGAAATAGCCGAGGTAGAACGCGCTCTGCACCAGGCCCGCCTGGAAATCGTCCAGCACGAAGGCCTTCTTGAACTGCGCAATCAGCACGTCGTTGAGGTTGTTGGCGGCACCCCACAGGAAGAACAGGCCAACGATCAGGAACAATGGCAGCCAGCGGCGAAGGCCTTGCGGCGCAGCGGTGGCCGACATGGCCGGATATTCCGTCGTCATTCGTGCATCCACCCCGATCTCCCGTTGCGACTCACAGATGCCGGACACGGCAGTGCAAATATGAAACAGTTATTCACCAGCGCAAAGACGCGCTGCAACATGCCCCTCCGCATGGAAGTCGTCCACCACATGCGGCAAGCTAGCAAGATCATGACGAAGCCTGCTCCCAAATACCGCGCTCCCGCGCTCGACAAGGGCCTGGACATCCTCGAACTGCTGGCCAGCGCGCACAAGCCGCTGAGCATCGTGGAAATCTCCGAAGGCGTCGGCCGCTCGCGCGGCGAAATCTTCCGCATGCTGCAGGTGCTGGAGGAACGCGACTACCTCGCACGCACGGAAGGCGACGGCGGCTACAGCATCACGCCGCGGCTGTTCCTGCTGGCGATGGAACAGCCGCCCGTGAAAAGCGCCATCGAAGCCGCACTGCCGGTGATGCACCGCCTCGCCGAAACCACTGAGCAGGCCTGCCATCTCGTGGTGCCCTCGCGCGACCAGATCGTGGTGATCGCCCGCGCCGACCCGCCGGGCGAGATCGCCCTGGTGGTGCGCATCGGCCATCGCCGGCCGATGTCTCAATCCACCTCCGGCCACGTGCTGCTGGCCTTCCAGGACGAACAGCTGCGCGAGCACTGGCTGGACATCATCGCCGGCCAGGAGGCCGACCTGGACCGCAAGAAGCTGGTCCGCCAACTCGCGCAGGTGCGCAACCAGGGCTATGCCTGCGCGCGCAGCCACGTGGTGGATGCGGTCACCGACCTCTCGGCGCCGGTGCTGCAGCACGGTCGCGCCGTGTGTGCGCTCACCGTGCCTTTCATCGCGCAGCGCGCCTCCGCGCAGACCCAGCAGCGCACCATCGCCGCCTTGTGCAAAGCCACCGCGGAAATCTCCGACATCCTGCATTACGGCACGGCGACGCAAAAACGATGAAGCGATGGATGGCTTGAAAGCGAATAAGGAGCTGGGCATGCGACGCGCCCTGCTCCCTCCATCCATTCGCTGTTCGACTGCCTTCAGATGAACGGATGCCGTGCGATACAGCTCCGGACGCGATGGAAACCGCAACAGTCCGTGCATGATCTTCATTGCAACTCTTCCCACGCAAGGAGCCCTGCCATGAACCAGCCCGCCCTGTCGGCCCTCGCACTGGCCTGCGTCGCCGGCCTCGCCGTCGCCATGCCCGTTGGCGCGGCCACGCCTGCCGCGAGCGGCGCCGACATCACGCTTTACCGCAGCGACAGCACGGCGCTGTACGCCAGCAGCGGCGACGGCAATGTCAGCGACGGCTACGCGGTGATCCGCGAGCGCCGCGCGCTCGCCCTGCAGCCCGGCGTGCAGGACATCACCATCGGCGACCTGCCCGACCAGCTCGACGCAGAAGCGCTGGCGCTGGGCTTTCCCGATGGCGGCGCGAAAGTGGTTTCTCAGCGCCTGCTGCTGGGCCAGGGCGAGAGCGCCGCACTGACCGGCCTGATCGGCCGCGAGGTCACCATACTGGGTGACAACGGCGAGGCACTTGCCACTGGCACATTGAAGCGTGTCAGCAACGATGGCTTGATGATTGAAAGCGTCTCCGGCAAAAGCGTGCTGGGCACGACCTGGATCCGCCAGTACGCCGGCGTGCGCGTGAACGGCGGCGATTTCCCCACCGGCTCCAGCCTGCGCCTGCGTGTGGACGCCGCGCGTGGCGGCAACAGCGAGGCCGTGCTCAGCTATCCCACTTCCGGCCTGGGCTGGCGCGCCGCTTACGTGGCCGCACTGCAACCAGGCAACAACGTTTGCCGCATGCAGTTCGAATCGCGCGCCAGCATCGCTAACCGCAGCGGGCGCGACTGGAACGACGCGAAGCTCACCCTGATCGCGGGCGAGCCGAACTTCGCCAAGCCTTCCGCACCGCGCCCGATGATGATGAGGGCAGCCGCTCTTTCGTTCTCCGCCAAGACGGAGCCGCAGCAGGAGCAAATGGACAACTACCGCAGCTACACGTTGCCGTCTCCAGTGAACCTGCCCGACGGCAGCGTGAGCCAGGTGTCGCTGTACGACACGCGCCCGCTTTCATGCGAACGCACCAATCTCGTGGAAAGCGGCAGCGTCTGGCAACCCGAACAGCCAATGCTGAGTTCCGATCCCGTCGCGGGCGGCGAAAGCAACGTCGTCAGCACGCTCAAGTTCACCGCCTTCGACAGCCTGCCCGCCGGCTACCTGCGCGTGCTCACGCAGGACAGCCACGGCACCCCGCAATTCATCGGCGAAGGACGCATCAGCGACACGCCCAAGGGCAGCGCCGCCACCATTGAGCTGGGCAGTGCCTTCGACCTTCGCTCCACGCGCGAACGCACCGCCTTCCACGTGGACAAGGCTGGCCGCACGATGGACGAAGCCTTCCGCATCACCCTCACCAATGCCGGCGACAGCGCGCGCACCGTCACCGTGCGCGAGCATCCCAACCGCTGGCGCGAATGGAAGCTGGCTTCGTCCAGTACGCCGCCCAGCAAGCAGACCACCGACACGCTGGAGTTCCGCATCGACGTACCAGCCGGCGGCAAGGCCGTACTGGACTATGCCGTGCACTACGCCTGGACGGCGGAACAGCAACCGAAGCCCTGACCGGAGCAATCCCATGATCGAAGTCATCCATCACGATGCCGTTGCGGAAGTCCATCTCGCACGACCGCCCGTCAACGCACTGAACCTGGAGTTGCTGCAAACGCTGCATGCCGCGCTGGACAAGGCGGTGGCCGATGGCGCACGCGGCATCGTGCTCTCCGGCGTGCCTGGCATGTTTTCCGCCGGCGTAGACGTGCCGGCACTGTTGCAGGCGGACCGCGCCGGCGTGCAGGCCTTCTGGCGCGAATTCTTCGCCACGGCCTCCGTGCTGGCCTGCTCGCCGGTGCCGGTGGCTGCCGCGGTCACCGGCCACAGTCCCGCCGGCGGTGCGGTGATGGCACTGATGTGCGACTACCGCGTGATGGCGCAAGGGCCTTACAAGATCGGCCTCAACGAAGTGCAGGTGGGGCTTGCCGTGCCCGACTGCATCCAGCTCGCGCTGCGCCGCGTGGTGGGCGCCTACCGCGCGGAGCGATTGCTGGTTGCCGGCGAGATGATCGACGCGGAACAGGCGCTGGCCTGCGGCTTCGTGGACGAAACCACCGGCATCGACCAGGTGGTGACGCGCGCGTTGCACTGGATGAACGGGTTGCTCGCCCTGCCCCCGCACGCCATGCTCGCCACCCGCCGCGTCGCGCGCGCCGACCTCATCGCCACCTACGCCGACCTGGATACGCTGCCCATCGACGAGTTCGTCGAAGGCTTCTATCACCCGCAGACGCAGGCCACGCTGCAAGCGCTGGCGGCCAGGCTCAAGAGCAAAGGCTGAACCCGCTCAGGGTTCCCAGATCATGTGCACATCCGCCCGAGCGTAGTGTGACCCCGCGCGTGGCGCGGGATGATGTCGGAAGCCGACGCTCTCATACAGCGCCAGCGCCGGCCCGAGCAGGCTGCTGGACTCCAGGAACAGTTCGCGCGCACCAAGCCCGCGGTACAAGTCCAGTGCCGCGTCCATCAGCAGGCGACCGACCCCGCGACCGCGCGCCTCGGGCGATACCGCCATCTTGGTGAGCTCGTAGACGCCGTCGCCCTCGTATTTCAACGCGACGGTACCGAGCGCCTGGTCGTCCTCGCCGATGGCAAAAAGGATGTGTCCCCCATTCGCGAGGATGTGTCCCTCGGGGTTGCCAAGCACTTCGCGGTCGTAGTCCTCGACCACGAACCAGTGCTCCAGCCATTCGATGTTGAGCGCAGCGAACGCCGTGCGCCAGCGCGGGTCGAAGCCGACGATGCGGATATTGTCCTGCCGTGCCGGGGTGGTCATTCGCGCTTCCCGCGAGACACCGGTTGCCGGAGTCGGCGATGCTTCCGCGTTCCGCGCCATGCGCGAAATGCAGCGATCACTCCTCGCCCGTCGCCGCCGGTCGCGAGCGGTCGCTCACCCAGCCGCTCCACGACGGCGCGTAGAGCCGTGAGCCGGCGAGGCCGGCGTGTTCCATCGCCAGCAGGTTGTGGCACGCAGTGACGCCGGAGCCGCACATGTGCACGACTTCGGCAGGAGCTCGCGTACCGAGTACGGCGAGGAAATCGCGCCTCAGCTCCGCCGCATCCTTGAAACGACCATCGGCGGCGAGGTTGTCGGCGAACGGGCGATTGCGCGCACCGGGCACATGGCCCGCGACGGGATCGAGCGGTTCGGTATCGCCGCGGTAGCGCGGCGCGGCGCGGGCGTCGATCAGCAGCGGCGCGGGTGCCGCGTGCAAGGCGGTGTGATCGAGCACGACCTGGGCCGGATCGAACTGCACGGCAACCGAGGTCGCCGCGCGCAGCGGCACAGTGGTTTCCACCGGCAGGCCTGCTCTCTGCCATCCAGCGTAGCCGCCATCGAGCACCGTCACGGCCCGTTCGCCGGCAAAGCGCAGCATCCACCACAGGCGCGCTGCGGCCAATGCACCGTTGCCCGCGTCGTAGGCAACCACCTGCAGGCCCGGCCGCCAGCCCCAGCGGCCGAGCACGGCGGAAAACGCTTCCGCCGACGGCAGCGGGTGGCGCCCCAGCCCTTGCGATTGCAGCGAAAGGTCGGAGAGGTCGGTGTCCAGCTCGGCGTATACGGCGCCTGGGATATGGCCTGCAAGGTAGTCGCGGCGGCCCTGCGCAGGATCGGCGAGATCCATGCGGCAATCGACGATCAGCACCGCATCCGGTGGCAGCGCGGCGAGTTCGGTCGCGGAAATCAACGTGGTCTTCATGCGCGTCCCATCCTCTTCAGCAGATTGAGCAGGATCGCCGCAGTGGCGCCCCATATGCGATGGCCGCCGTGCACGAACTCCACCATTTCGCGGCGATGGCCGCGGAATTCCATGGTGTAGCGGCGCAGATTGGCCGGATCGAGAAAGAACGCCAGCGGCACCTCGAACACTTCGGCGACTTCGGCGGGCGCGGCCTTCAACTGGCTGTGCTCTGCGATGCGCGCCACCACCGGCGTGATGCGGTAGCCGCTGATCGTATCGAAGTTGTCGAGGTAGCCCAGCGGCGTGACCTGGGCAGGATCCAGGCCGATCTCTTCCTCGCTTTCGCGCAGCGCGGTGGCCAGCGCGTCAGCATCGCCGGGGTCCGCCCGGCCGCCGGGAAGCGCCACCTGCCCCGCATGCGATTGCAGGTTGTCGGTGCGGACAGTGAACACCACCAGCGGCGATTCGCCATCGCGCAAGGCCAGCAAGACCGCCGCGGGGCGACGCTGCGCCGTACCCAGCAGCTCGTTCATGTCGGCGTGGTTCCAGCCGGGCGTGTCGGTTGGCGTGGAGAGCGGCAACAGCGCCTGCAGCAGATCGTCGTTCATGGGTGCTTCCGCGCGGGCAGCACGTCGCGCATTACGCGCAGGCGCTCGGCGTCGCTCATCGCACGCCAGCGTCCGATTTCGTCGATCGTCCGGCGGCAGCCGATGCAGTAACCCTGCGGATCCAGCTGGCAGACGCCGATGCACGGCGTGGCCACGGGCGGCGGTGCGGTGGGAAGTTCGTTCGGCATGACCCTGCGATTTTAGCAGCAGGGACAAGCGCCCTCTCAGTGCGAATCTTGGTCGGATGCAGGCGGCTTGATCGCCAGCAGCTCGATCTCGAACACCAGCGCCTCGTTGGGGCCGATGCGCGGCAACTGGCCTTCCTTGCCGTAGGCGAGCTGCGGCGGGATCACCACCTTCCAGCGGTCACCCACGTGCATGCGCGGGATCACATCACGCCAGCCGGGGATCATGTGATCCACGGTGATGCTCGCTGGCGCATTGTGCGCCCAGGTGCTGTCGAATTCGGTGCCGTCCACCAGCATGCCGCGATAGTCCACCACCACCGTGCTGGTGGCCATGGGAGTGGCGGTGCCGTCGCCGCGCTTGATCACGGAATACTGGATGCCGGAGGGCAGCCGGATCACGCCGGGCTGCTTGGCGTTGCGCACCATGAACGCGGCGCTCTTGCGTGCATTGGCTTCCGCGATCTGCTCGAACTCGACCTGCGCGTCGGTGCGCAACTGCTGGTTGAGGGAGCTCAACTGCTGGTGCATCGCCTGCATCGACACGGTGGGCTGACGCTTCTCGTAAGCGTCCTGGATCGCGCGCTGCAACGTGGCGATGTCGATTTCCGGTACGCCGGGCTGGTTGCGGCCCGCAGCGAACTGGCTGCCGATCTGGTAGCCGATGGCGTAGGAAAGCTTGACCTTGTCCAGCTTCCCCGGTGCCGGCAACTGCGCCTGATCCTGCGCATGCGCGACGCCGGCCAGCAATAGGCAGGGCAGCAACCAATGCAGTCGAATCATGCCGTTCTCCATCGCGTACCAAGGCGCCACATCGTAAGGGTTTCGCCCACCGAGTGCAGGTTGAGAACCTCTCGCAGCCACAAAGGTTCCCGCTGTTACCATAAGCGTTTCGGCAGCACTGGAACCGGCCCATGGCCTATCGCAACCTGGAAATCGCCAACCGCGGCGCGGCGCGCATCATCACGGTGAACCGCCCCGACAAGCTGAACGCTCTGAACCGCGACACGCTCAACGAACTCACCATCGCCTTCGCCCAGGCCGCGCAGGAAGACGCCGTGCGCGTGGTGGTATTGGCCGGCGCGGGCGAAAAGGCCTTCGTAGCCGGCGCCGACATCGCCGAGATGAACGGCTACACGCCCGTACAGGCACAAGGCTTTTCGCGTACCGGCCAACGCCTGATGACGAGCATCGAGCGCCTCGGCAAACCGGTGATCGCACGCATCCAGGGCTTTGCGCTGGGCGGCGGCATGGAACTAGCGATGGCCTGTCATCTGCGCGTGGCCAGCGAAAAGGCGAAGTTCGGCCAGCCCGAAATCAACCTGGGCTTGATCCCCGGCTTCGGCGGCACCCAGCGCCTGCTGCGCCTCGCCGGCCGCAGCGCCGCGCTGGAACTGTGCCTCACCGGCGCGACGATCAACGCCCAACGCGCCTACGAGCTGGGCGTCGTCAACCGCCTGGTGGCACCGGAGGCGCTGGACGATACGGTGAACGCATTGGCCGACCAGCTCGCCGCCGCCGCACCACTGGCGGCCGCCGGCATCCTCGATGCGGTGCTGCAAGGTGGCGAGGCCTCGCTCGACCAGGGGCTGGAATTCGAAACGCAGGGTTTCTCGCTGATGTTTTCGACCGAGGACATGCGCGAAGGCACCAACGCCTTCCTGGAAAAGCGCAAGGCAGCATTCAGCGGACGATAAGCCAGAAAGCCGAGCGTGGCCCCTGATCCTGATCGCTGCGAAAAGCGGCGATCAGTGATGGCCGCCGCGATACTTCTTCTCGCCCGCCGTCACCGCGACGTCGAGACGGTTCTCCGGCGGCGCCAGCGGGCAGGTGGCGAACGGAGTGAACGCGCAAGGCGGGTTGTAGGCCTTGTTGAAATCCAGCACGACCTTGCCGGGCGTGGCCACGCCTCCGGCAGGTAACGCCGCGTAGAGGAAACGCGCGGCGCCATAGGTTTCCTTGCCCGAGGTCTTGTCGGCGATCACGAAGAACAGTTCGCCACCTGGCTCTTCCTGGTACGGCAATAGCTCGAACGTGTGGCCGTCGCGCCGGAACACCGCCTTGCCGGGCACTTTCACCTTGTCGATGGTGCCGATGGCGGTGCCGATCTCGAGATCGTGCTCCGGCACGAAGGGCACCCAGTCGGCCTCGATGCGCCAGGACGCATCGATGGGGAAGTAATCGATGCCCAGGAAACCGCGGCGCGCCTCGGCGTCGACATCCTTCACCCGGAGCGCCTTGCGGCCGTCGCGGTCGATCACGAAGAAGCTGGCGTTGCCGAAACGCACGATGGTGGGGCCGCTGTTCGCGGCAGCATGCATGTCGTCGACCAGCGCAGCCTCGGCGACAGGCTTGCCGTCCACGGTGGCGCCGCTGTCCTTGTCCAGCGCAACGCGTACCGCGCCGTCCGCCGCCAACGTCACCGTACCAAGATGCGCAGGACCGGCTTTCAACACGATGTCGTTGTTCGCGGCACTGCCCACGCGGTTCGCACCTTCGTGCAGCCACTCCAGTCCGATCAGGCTGAGCCAGCCGTCCGGGCCGGTGAGCCGCGCGACGCGGTCGGCGCGCCATTGTTCGATTTCGTGCGTATAGGACGACGGGGTTTCGGCAAAAGACACGGCAACGACTCCGAAAAACGAGGCGAACAGGACGGCGGCGATTCGCGACATGGGGACGATCCGCGGCAATGAAAGTCCGAGTATGGACGTCCAAATGCCGGACAGGCAAGCGGACATCCAGCACGCCCTCATCGCCCGCGCATGAACAACCGGTCCAGTTCCGAAAGCGATAGCTGCGTCCAGGTGGGACGGCCGTGGTTGCACTGCCCGGAGCGCTCAGTGGCTTCCATCTCGCGCAGCAGCGCATTCATCTCGGGAAGGCTGAGGCGCCGCCCCGCGCGCACCGAACCGTGGCAGGCCATGGTGGAAAGCAGCTCGTTTTCGAGCTCCTGCAGGCGGCGAGAACTGCCGTGCTGGGCGAGTTCGGCCAGCACGTCGCGGGTCAGCTGCGTCACATCGGCACCTTCGAGCAAGGCGGGAATGCGCCGTGCCACCACACCGGACGGACCGCTGCGTGACAGCTCCAGACCCCATTCGGCCAACGCATCGCCGTGCTCCTCCGCGGCGGCGGCCTCCTTCGCGCTCACCGCGAGGTTGAGCGGCACCAGCAGCAGCTGCGAACGCAGGTTGCTGCTGGTGCGGCCGGCCTTGAGCTTCTCGTAGGTGATGCGTTCGTGCGCGGCGTGCATGTCCACCAGCACGAGGCCCTGTGCATTTTCGGCGAGCACATAGATGCTCTTGAGCTGGGCGATCGCGTAGCCCAATGGCGGCGCTTCGCCCTCCTCCGCGACAGGCATCGCCACCGCGGCAGATGCGGAGCGCGGCGACTCGCCCAGCAAGGCCGCGTAATCGGCCAGCGGCTCGTCGCGCACGCCAAGCGCAAGGCGGTTCTGCTCCGCGCGCGCAGACCATGCTGCGGTACGTGCGATGGACGGCAGGCCGGGAGCGTGCGCATGCATGGCGCCCGTTCCCGCGGTGCTCATGTGCAGGCGGCCATCGTCGTCCTGCGCATGCGATTCCACCTGCCCCGCGCGCGTCTGCGCCAACGCCTCGTGCAAGGTGCGGTACAGAAAGTCGTGCACCAACCGCTGCTCGCGGAAACGCACCTCGTGCTTGGCCGGATGCACGTTGACGTCCACCCCAACGGGATCGAGTTCGAGATACAGCACGAAGGCCGGATGGCGTCCGTGGAACAGCACGTCGGCGTAGGCCTGGCGCACCGCGTGCGCCACCACGCGGTCGCGCACCAGCCGGCCGTTGACGTAGAAGTACTGCTGGTCCGCCTGCGAACGCGAGGCAGTGGGCAGGCCAACCCAGCCGGACAGATGCATGCCGGCGGCGGCGTGATCCACGCGCAGACTCTGGGCGGGGAAATCATCGCCCAGCACTTCGGCCACGCGCGCCAGTTGCGCCTGCGCATCGCGCGCGGCTTTCCAGATGCGCACCGGCTTGCCGTTGTGGCTGAGCCGGAATTCCACGCCGCCACGCGCCAGCGCCAGTGACTTCAGAAGATCGTCGATGTGCGCGAACTCGGTGCGTTCGGCGCGCATGAACTTCTTGCGCGCGGGTACGTTGTAGAACAGGTCGCGTACTTCCACGCTGGTACCGGCCGGATGCTGCGCAGGGCGCGCGGCCTGCAGCCTGCCGCCATCCACTTCGATGCGGAACGCGGCGTCTGCCTCGCGCAGGCGCGAGGTGAGCGCGAAGCGCGCCACCGAGGACACCGAGGCCAGCGCCTCGCCACGGAAGCCCATGCTGGCGACATGTTCGAGATCGTCGAAGCTGCCGATCTTGCTGGTGGCATGCGAGGCCACCGCCAGCGGCAGTTCATCGGGCGCGATGCCGCCGCCGTCGTCGCGCACGCGGATCAGGCGTGCACCGCCCTGCTCGATGTCCACCTCGATGCGCGAGGCGCCCGCGTCGAGACTGTTCTCGACCAGTTCCTTGACCACGGACGAAGGGCGCTCGATTACCTCGCCGGCGGCGATCTGGTTGATGAGCTCGGGAGGCAGCGGGCGGATGACGGGCATCCGCGGATTTTAGCAGTTGGGGCGATCAGGCCGCCGGATCAACCTGCGGGAATGGCCAGCACGGTGCCCGTGCGCACCACGTTGCCGTCGATGTGGTTGGCACTCTTCAACGCACCGACACTGATGCCGTATTGCCGCGCGATGCTGCGCAGGCTTTCGCCCTCGCCCACGCGATGCAGGTCGCGTACGCCGGCGTCGGCGACGGGTGAGGCATCGGCGACCGAAGCGCCATCGTCGCCACCATCCGATCGACCGGACTTGGCCGAAGCCAGTTGAACGCCGCTGCGCTGCGCGGCCTGTGCCGCAAACCAGCTGCCCTGCGGCGGCGAAGATTCGAAGTAGCTTTTCACGCCGCTCATCACCGCCGCGGCCAACGCTTGCTGGTGTCCGGGGTCGCGCAGCTTCTGTTCCTCGTCCGGATTGCTGATGAAGGCCGTCTCGACCAGGATCGAAGGCACGTCGGGCGAACGCAGCACCACGAAGTTGGCACGCTCGACATAACCACGGTGGGTTGGACCGATCTGCCCCAGCGCCTTGAGCACGTTGCCGGCGACCACGTCGCTGGCCTGCACCGCCCAGCCCTGCTGCATATCCAGCAACACCTTGGCGAGGCCATCGCTCTGGTCGCTCAGCGATACGCCGCCGATCAGGTCGGAGCTGTTTTCGCGGTCGGCCAGCATCTGCGCCGCCACCGAGCTCTTGCCGCGCGAAGAGAGCACCCACACCGAGGAGCCGCGCGCATCGCCGCTGGGATAGGAGTCGGCGTGGATGGCGACGAACAGGTCGGCATCGTGCTCGCGTGCGATCTGGTAGCGGCGCTCCAGCGGAATGAAGTAATCACTGTCGCGGGTGAGGATGGCCGTCATTCCCGGCTGCTTGTTGATCTGCGCCGCGAGGTCGCGCGCCACCGCCAGGGTGACATTCTTCTCCATCGTGCCGTCGGGACCGATCGCGCCAGAATCCTTGCCGCCGTGGCCGGCGTCGATACACACCACCACTTTGCGCTGGCCGTTCAGCAACGCGGCGGCCTGCTGGGTAATCCGCCGGGTGGAACCGATGGATTGGCCGCCGCGGCGATTGGTCACCGCCGCGACGACGGGCAAAGGGGCCGCCACATCGTCATCAGCGACTGCGGCGCCGGCGGGCTTGGTGATGGCGGCAGCATCCGCTGCGCCCGTACCGCCACCCGGCAACAAATCCAGCACCAAGCGGTAATGGTCACCCTGACTGGGCGCGAGCACGAAGCTGCGCACCTGGCTGCCAGCGGCCATCTTTGCGGTGAGCTGCAGGCTGCCACCTTGCCTGCTGTGGCTGATGCCACGAAACAGGCCGTGCGCTGTCGGATCGGCATAGCCGTCCGCGATCCGGCCGCGGGCGAAATCCACCACGACCTGGTCGCTCTGGCGATCGATGCGGTAGTTCGGCTTGCCATCCAGATCGAGCACCAGCCGGGTGTGGCTGGCGTCGGACCAGACGCGCGCCGCCATCAAATCGGTCGCATGCGCGGCAACGGGCGCCATCGCCGCGGCCAAAGCGACGACGACTATCCCACCCAAGCTGTTCAGGTATCCCCGCATGGGGCGCATTGAATCGCAGGCGGATCAGGAAAGCAAGAAGTTTTCCTTTGAATATCCATGACCTGCAGGTCATTCATCAGTCAACATCTAGCTATGGCTCGCAAGTTGCCATTCTCCGAGCCACCAGCACCCGCCAGGCCCACGAGGGTTTTTCCAGAAGAAATAGCGACTTGCCGGCTTCAATCAGCGCAAGCGCTGCAAGAGATCGCGGCCACGCGCGGTATGTGCTTCGAGCTGCACTTGCCGGCCAGCCCCGGCGTAAGCCAGGTGCAAGGTGAGATCGGGAGCCGGCAACGCACCGCGGCCACGTTCGGGCCATTCCACCAGTACCAGCGCTGCAGGATCAGCCAGCGCGTCCAACCCCAGCCATTCGAGCTCGCCTGGATCGGCGATGCGGTAGAGATCCAGATGCCAGGCCGGCCGGCCCTGGGCGGCATAGCCTTCGATCAGGCTGTAGGTGGGGCTTTTGATGCGCTCGCCCACTTCCAGCGCGCCCAGCAACGCACGCGCGAACGTGGTCTTGCCCGCACCCAGGTCGCCATGCAGGTAGATCACCATGCCGGCTCCGGCCAGTGCGGCGGCGAAGCAGCGGCCCAGCGCATCGGTGGCGGACTCGTCGGCCAATGCCCAGCGTTGCCTGTTCATGCGTCGATTCCATTGCACAGTGCACGCAATGGCGCGAGGAGATCCGTGGCAAGCAGGCCCCGCTCGCCCTGCCTTGCCGCGCAGTCGCCGGCGCGCGCATGCAGGCCGACGCCAAGGCTGGCCGCCTGCCAGGCGTCGCAGCCCTGCGCCAGCAGCGCCGCCACGATGCCGGTAAGCAGGTCGCCCATGCCGCCCGCGGCCATGCCGGGATTGCCCCAGGGACAAACGTTCAGACGTCCGTCCGGATTGGCGATCAGGCTGCCGGAGCCTTTCAGCACGACCACGGCCTGGAAACGATGCGCCAGCGCGCGCGCGGCGGCGAAACGATCCGCCTCCACCTCGGCCACCGTGCCGCCGAGCAGGCGCGCGGCCTCGCCGGGATGCGGCGTCAGCACCGCCTGCTGCGTGAAGCGGCGCGGCTCGCGTGCCAGCAGGTTGAGCCCATCGGCATCGAGCACCAGCGGCTTGCCGCTGTCCAACGCGGTGAGCCACAGCGCGTGGCTCCATGCACCCTGCCCCAGGCCCGGCCCCACGGCCAGCACATTGGCGCGGGCCAGCAGCGGCTCCAGCGTCTGCGGGCCATCCACGCCATGTGCCATCAGCTCGGGACGCGCCGCGTTCAACGCGAGCAGGTGCTCCGTGCGCGTCGCCACGCTGACCAGACCCGCGCCGGTGCGCAACGCCGCTTCGCCACTCAGGCGGATCGCCCCAGCCATGCCGTGCTCGCCGCCGATCGCCAGCACGTGGCCGTTCGTGCCCTTGTTTGCGTCACGCAGGCGCGGCGGCAGGTGCGCGGGCATCAGCAACCGTGCGTCGGGTGAAACGTCCCGCCACAACGATTCGGGCAAACCCAGCGCATCCAGCTCCAGCGAGCCCACGACATTCGCCGCGCGACCGGTATGCAGGCCGCGCTTGGCCGCGATGAAACTCACCGTGCGTTCGGCGCGGATCGCCGTGCCGGGCGTCCGACCGGTATCGGCATCCAGCCCGGAGGGCACGTCCAGCGCCAAGACAGGCGTACCGCTGGCGTTGATCGCTTCGATCAGCGCTGCCACCGATGTCTCGGGCGCACGCCGCAAACCTGTCCCATAAAGCGCATCGACATGGACATCGACGGTGGGCAAGGCATCGCTCGAGCGCCAAAGGCGTACGGCGCCTCCGGCATCCTTCCACGCCTGCCGGGCCGTGGCGGCATCGCCCGCGGACGCCTCATTCAGCGCGAACACGTCCACCTGCAGGCCGGCCTCACGCGCCAGTACCGCCAGCAGGAAGCCGTCGCCGCCGTTGTTGCCCTGCCCGCAATACACGGCGATGCGGCGCGCCTGCGGCCAATGCCGGCGAAGGCTGGAGAGTGCCGCCCACGCTGCGCGCCGCATCAGTTCGAAACCCGGCACACCCAGTTCTTCGATCGCGCGGCGATCCAGTTCGCGCACCTGCGCGACGGTATAGAGCTGATGGCTATGAAAGTGATCGCACATGCCGCGGATTATAGGCAGCGCCGCGCACCTACAATGCGCGCATGCCTTCCAGCATCGCCATCGACTACGCCATCCTCGCCCGCGACATCAAACAGTGGGCGCTCGAATTGGGCTTCGCCGAAGCAGGCATAAGCGGCGTGGCATTGGGTGAGGACGAGCGACACCTCGAGCGCTGGCTGGCCGATGGGCACCATGGCGAGATGGAATACATGGCGCGCCATGGCGCCAAGCGGGCGCGGCCAGCCGAACTCGAACCGGGCACGCAGCGGGTGATTTCGGTGCGAATGGACTACGTGCCGCCTGGTACGCGCAATGCCTGGGAGGTCATCCGCGACGGCGAAGCCGGCTACGTGGCGCGCTATGCGCTGGGCCGCGACTACCACAAGCTGATGCGCAACCGCCTGCAGAAGCTGGCCGAACGCATCCACGCCGTGGTGGGCGACTTCGGCTACCGCGCCTATGTCGATTCCGCGCCGGTACTGGAGAAGGCGCTGGCGCGCAACGCGGGACTGGGCTGGATCGGCAAGCACACGGTGCTGATCAACCGTCGTGCCGGTTCGTACTTTTTCCTCGGCGAGCTGTACACCGACCTGCCGCTGCCGGTGGACGAACCTGCCAGCGCGCATTGCGGCTCCTGCCGACGCTGCATCGACATCTGCCCCACGCAGGCGATCCTGGCACCGTACCGGCTCGACGCGCGCCGCTGTATTTCCTATCTCACCATCGAACTGAAGGGCACGATTCCCGAGGAACTGCGTGCGCTCATGGGCAACCGCATCTTCGGCTGCGACGATTGCCAGCTGATCTGCCCTTGGAACAAGTTCGCACAGGACACCGACGAACCGGATTTCGCGCCGCGTCACAGCCTCGACGGCGCGAAGCTGGTCGAACTTTTCGCCTGGAGCGAGGACGAGTTTCTGAAACGCACCGAAGGCATGGCGATCCGCCGCACCGGCTACGAAGGCTGGCTGCGCAATATCGCGGTGGCGCTGGGCAATGCACCGGTCTCGGCGGCGGTGCGCGAGGCGCTCAATGCGCGCGCCGACCATCCATCGCCCGTCGTGCGCGAGCATGTGGCCTGGGCATTGGCGCAGCAAACCCGCTGCGAGCATGGCCCGACCTAAACCCGTCTCCGGGCGCAGGCAGGGATCCATTGACGGTCACGCTTGCTCGGGCTATGCGGCAACTGGATTCCGGCCTGCCCCGGAATGACGAGCAGACATGCTCCGCTTCCGGCGTCAGCCCTGCGTGTCAGGAATGCCGAACACCTGCCGTAGGTAGGTCACGTAGGCTTCGTCCTCGCACATGTTTTTGCCCGGCGAATCGCTGAGCTTGGCCACCGGCTGGCCGTTGCAGCGGATCATCTTGATCACGATGTTGAGCGGCTTCGGCCCGGTGTCGTTGCTGAGATTGGTGCCCACGCCGAAGGCCAGCAGGCAGCGGCCACGGAAGTGTTCGTAGAGTTGCATCACCTTGGGTATGTCCAGCCCGTCGCTGAACACCAGCACCTTGCCGCGCGGGTCGACGCGGTTGGCGCGGTAGTGCGCCAGCATGCGCTCGCCCCAGTCGAACGGGTCGCCGGAATCGTGGCGCGCGCCGTCGAACAGCTTGCAGAAGTACATGTCGAAGTCGCGCAGGAAGGCGGCCAGCCCGTAGACATCGGACAACGCGATGCCGAGGTCGCCACGGTATTCCTTCGCCCAGGCCTCCAGCGCGGCCACCTGCGAATCGCGCAGGCGCGGGCCCAGTGCCTGGTGCGCCTGCAGGTACTCATGCGCCAGCGTGCCCAGCGGGGTGAGGCCCAGCCGCATGGCGAACCACACGTTGCTGGTACCGGCGAGCTGCGTGCCCAGTCCGTCGCGCAAGGCAACCAGCACTTCCTCGTGCCAGATGCGCGAGAATCGCCGCCGCGTGCCGTAGTCGGCGATGCGGCAGTGCTCGTAGCCAGGCGTGCCGTGCAGCAGCGCGATCTTCTCCTGCAGCCTGCGCCGGCCCTCAGCGAGATCGTGTTGTGGCTGCGTGTTGCGGAAGTACACCTCGTTGACGATGGCGAGCAGCGGCACCTCGAACAGGATGGTATGCAGCCAGGGGCCCTTGATACGGATCTCGATCTCGCCGTTGTTGGCCTCGGCCGGTGCGATGGTCACGTATTTCGCGTTGAGCCGGAACAGGCCCAGGAAGTCCACGAAATCGCTCTTGATGAAGCGCATCGCGCGCAGGTAATCCAACTCTTCCGCGCTGAAACGCAGCTCGCACAGCTCTTCCAGCTCGGCGCGGATCTCGGCGATGTACGGAACCAGGTCGATGCCCGGATTCCGACACTTGAACCGGTACTCGACCTGCGCGGCCGGGTAGTGATGCAGCACCAGCTGCATCATCGAGAACTTGTAGAGATCGGTGTCCAGCAGCGATTCGACAATCATGCGTCGCCCGTACAGCACGGCGGCGCCCGTTGCGCCAAGAGGTTGATTATCCATGCCGGAGCCGAATCGCGGGCATAAAAAATCCCGGTAGCCAGGGGAGTAGCTACCGGGATTCGTCAGGTCGGCGCGTCAAGAGGGGAGAGAGGGGCCGACCCCTCGACGATGCGATGTTTTGCTCCGTCTCCTTTCGCCTCACGGCGATACGTAGGCTTAGTGTAGCCGATGAAGCTGAAGTTCAAGGTAATCCGACCAAATTTTTGGGGTTGATTCAGTTTCCAGCAAGCCGCGGCGATGGCGGCGTTGGCATGACGCGCGCCAAGGAACCGGCGCGTGAGTGGTCGAGAAAGAAGCGCACCATCGTCTCGCTGGCGTCGATCTGCCTGCTGACACGGCCCACGATGAACTTCGGCAGGTATTGCGGCCCACCTGGCCAGGTATGACCACCCTCCTGGATGGAATAAAGCACCACGGCGCGGCCGTCACGGCAAGATCGCCACTGGCTGCGGAACACCCGCGTGGGATCGAGCGGCGCCTCCGGCGGCAGCAATGCCGGCGCGGCCGCCGCCGGGCAACCATCCATGCGCGCCCAGAACGCGGTGGTGGCATCGACCGAAAGCACCGGACCTCCTTCGCCATGGCCGCCGAAATTGGCCACCTCACCGCCCGCGTAGGGCATGATCGGGTCGGCGGTGCCGTCGAACTGCAGGACCGACACCGGATGCTGCGGCTGGCACTGCGGCTGGTAGTCCCGCGCCAAGGTGCCGGCCACGGCCGCGATGCCGGCGATACGGTCGGACATGTCGCAGGCCAGCCGCTCGACGAAGATCGCGCCATTGGAAATTCCGGCGGCATAGATGCGCGAGCGGTCAACGGCGAAGTTGCTCTCCATGTCGTCCAGCAACGCACGCACGAAACCCACGTCATCCACCTTGCGCTTGATCGAGTCGCGGCCATCGTTCCAATGCCGGTCCACGCCCTGTGGATAGACCACGATCATGCCTTCGCGATCGGCGATCTCGTCCAGATGGGTGAAGCGCGGCATGCCGCGCGCGGTACCGCCGCCACCATGAAAAACCAGCAGCAGCGGGCGCGGCGAATCCGCATTGCCGGGAGACATGTGCACCAGGTAACTGCGTTCGAGGCCACCGGCACGCAATGTGTAGAGCGTGTCCTCGCCGGCAAACGCCGGTGCGAGAACGCCCAGCGACAGCAGCAGGCACAAGAGCACGAAGCGGATAGTCGGGAGCATGGCCAGGGTTCGTCAGTGCGAAGAGGAAGGATCGGGCAGACGCATCGTGGCAACGAAGCCGCCGCCGGAAATGTTGGCGAGTTCGAGCGCACCTCCATGCAACTCGGCAGCGCGCATGGCGATGCCAATGCCCAGGCCGGTGCCGGCGGTACTGCGCGCGCGGTCGCCGCGGAGGAACGGCCGGCCGAGTTGCGGCAGCAGCAGCTCCGGCACGCCCAGCCCCTTGTCGGCAACGCTGACGAAGACACCGCACGCATCCCTGCCGATGACCGCGCGGAACGGCGCGGCGCCGTGGTGCTCGGCGTTGTCCATCAAGTTGCTGATCGCGCGGCGCAGCAGACGGGGGCGCGCGACCACGCGCAGGCTGTCGGGGCCGTCCAGTTGCCAGGCATCGGGCTCTCGGCGCAAGCCCAGCAACTGGCCAAGCAAAGTGGCGAGATCGATGGCATCGGGAACCTCGTCGCGGCCGTCGCGCACAAAGGCAAGACATTGTTCCAACGCGGCGTCGAGCTCCTCGAGGTCGGACACCATCGCTTCGCGGCGCTGCAGGTCGGCGGCATCGCCCAGTTCCAGCGCCAGCCGCAGCCTGGCCAGCGGCGTGCGCAGATCGTGGGAGATGCCGGCCAGCATCAATTCGCGCTCGCGGGCGCTGCCGCGCAGGCGCGCTCCCGCTTCGCGAAACGACTGGGCCAGGCGCTCGACTTCGCGCGAGCTACCGTCCAGCGCCACCGGCTCGCCTGCCAGCAGCGCACCGGCGCTCCCGGCGAGCCGTTCGAGCGGCTGCGTCAACAGGCGCGCCAGCAACGCCGCAAGCACGAGCGCGATGAGACCGGCGAGCATGGCAATCCCTACCGACGAGGCCAGCAGCCGCGCTCGGTTGCTCGGCTCGCTCATGACGACCCATTGGCCTGGCACGTGGGCGCTGGGAACCCAGATGTGCGTATCGGGGGTCTGCACGACTGCCACGCGCGCAGGGTCGGCAAGCTGCAACTGCTCGCCGACTTGCTTGCCTACCGCCAGCGCGACCGGGGCCACACGTACCGTGGACGGCGGCGGCGTCCCTGTCTCCACACGCACGCCCCATTCAGCGAGCCGCGCCAGCACGCGTCCGGCCTCGGCGTCGTGGCGCAGCGCCAATTCGTCGGTGGCCACCGCGGTGGCGCTGGCGAGGCGTCCGTAAATATTGGCTGCGATCTGCCGGTTGAAGTGCACCGACAGCGCGGAGGACAGGCCCAGCGCCAACAGCAACGCAAGCGCGAGCAGCGCCAGTACCAGCGTAAAAGTGGTGGGTTTGCGGTTCATGCGCCCTCCCCGTCCCGCGCCGTGCCATCCGGCACGAATACATAACCCTTGCCCCATACCGTCTGCAGCCAGCGCGGCCGCCGCGGGTCGTCCTCCAGGCAACGACGCAGCCGCGACACCATCACATCGATGCTGCGGTCGAAAGACTCGTGATCGCGTCCGCGTGCCAACGCGATCAGGCGCTCGCGGCTGAGCGTCTCGTAAGGATGGTCCACCAAGACAGCCAGCACGGCGAACTCCCCGCTGGTCAGCTTGACTGACTCGTCGCCGTCGCGCAGTTGGCGGCTGGCCGGATCGAAGCTGAAGCGGCCGAAGTACACCGGTTCGCGCTCGGCCTGCGGCGCACCCGCGGGAGCGCGCGGGCGGCGGCGCAACACGGCCCGGATGCGGGCCACCAGTTCGCGCGGATTGCATGGCTTGGACAGGTAATCGTCGGCGCCGATCTCCAGCCCCACGATGCGGTCCACCTCGTCGCCCTTCGCGGTAAGCATGATCACGGGCATATCCATGCCCTGGGCACGCAGCACGCGACACAGTTCGAGGCCGTCGCCGTCCGGGAGCATCAGGTCCAGCACGATGAGGTCGACGTGATGCATGGCCAGCTCCCGATGCATGGCCGCGGCATGTGCGGCGCCGCGCACATGGAAACCCTGCTGGGCGAGATAACGTTCCAGCAGATCGCGCAGGCGCAGGTCGTCGTCAACGACAAGGATGTAGGGAGTGTCCATGGCGCGACTATCCCGCGCGTCCGGCGGCAACGGCAAGCGGACCGTGAGGGCAATTGCAAGCAATTGTTTCCGGACGGTCAGACCGCAACAGGTGCTCACATCTGGCACCGGCGCGGAAACACTCTGGCGGTGCGTCTGCGCGACAGTCGCGCTGCACCGGTCGCCCGGCGGGGCGACCGGCCCTCCCCCTCACAGGAGTTCCGCGATGAACACTTGCTACGCCCCTCGTCTTGCTTCCTTCGCCTTGATTGGGATCCTGGCCGCAGGCACGACCCTGCCAGTACAGGCGCGCGTCCATGGCTTCCGCGTTCAGCACAACGGCAACACGGTAGGCCACGTGGGCGGCACGACCGGCAACGGCCAGGGCGGTCTCGAACACTTCCGCGCAACGCGCGTCTCCGGCGCCGACGGCACGGTGACGCACGGCTCGGTGACCTCGGCGCACCCGGATGGCAGCATCAGCCACCGCGGCGGCACTCAGGCCAATGGCGTCAACGGCGGCAGCTTCACTGGCAGCAACAACTACACGCGGAACGCCGACGGTTCCGCCCAGGGCAGCTTCCAGCGCAGCGGCAGCAATGCGGCTGGCGGTTCCTACGACAGCAGCGGCAGCTATGTGCGCAACAGTTCGGGCAGTTGGAGCAGCAGCAGGCAGACCACGGCCAGCGGCACGCGCGGCAGTTACGACGGCAGCACGACTGCCTCCAACGGCACCGCGACCCATGACAGCACCATCACCAACGCCGCCGGCGACACCTATACCGGCCAGACGAGCTACACCAAGGGCCAGGGCATCACCCACACCGGAACCTGCACCGACTCGAGCGGCACCACCATTTCCTGCCCGCGCTGACGAAACGAACCCCGTCCGCGTCGCACGTCGCTACAGTCTTCAACTGCGTGCACGGTGGTCGTCACGGCCAGCAGACCACCGTGCAGCCGTGCGCTTTCCGGAGAGCAGACATGAAACCCAAAAACTGGCTCGCCGCGCTCGGTGGCGCGATCGCCATGGCCATGCTGGTGCCGCCGTCTGCGTCGGCGCAGACAGGGATGTTCCGTCGTGCGCTGATGCAGCGCCGCCTGCAACAGCAGGGTGCGCAAGACCCCATGGCCGTGTTGCCACCCGGCGTACGCGCCATCCACGACGTGGCTTATGGCAGCGATGCGCAAGAACGCTTCGACGTCTATCTGCCCCAGCAACCTGTGCGCGGCGCACCGGTGATTTTCCTGGTGCATGGCGGAGCGTGGGCATTCGGTGACAAGGCCTCCGCGCGGGTAGTGGAGAACAAAGTGGCGCGCTGGGTACCCCGCGGCTTCATCGTGGTCTCGGCAAACTACCCGCTGATACCCGCGGCAACACCTTTGCGGCAGGCACAGGATCTTGGCCTCGCGCTGGCAACCGCACAACGCATGGCCGCCAGCTGGGGCGGCGACCGTCTGCGCTTCATCCTGATGGGTCACTCGGCGGGTGCGCATCTGGTGAGCCTCATCAGCGCCCTGCCGTCGCTGGCGCTGCGGCAGGGAGCCACACCCTGGCTGGGAACCGTAGCGTTGGACAGCGCCGCCTACGATGTGACGGAGATCATGCAGAACCGCCATTTGCGCCTCTACGACACCGCATTCGGCAACGATCCTTCCCACTGGGCGGCGGCCTCGCCCCAGCAGCAACTCGATTCGCGCCTCGCGCCCTTCCTCGCCGTGTGTTCGACGCAACGTGCAGATTCCTGCCCACAGGCGCGACGCTTCGTGGCCAAGGCTGCGGGCCTGGGCACGCTTGCGCAGGTACGACCCGAAGATCTGTCGCACGAGGAGATCAACGAGCAACTCGGCCAGCCTTCGGACTACACCGCTGCAGTGGAAGCGTTCATGCGCAACCTCGATCCTGCCGTGGCCCGGAGGCTCGACGCGGACTCGCGCTGATGCCGGCATGCGAAGATGAATCGGAGTTTTCGCCTCCCATCGCCGGTGCCTTCATGAAATCGCTGCTTTACTGCTGCCTGCTCTGGCTCTGCCTGCTACCGCTCGTCCATGCGGCAGATTTGCGCATCGACCTGGGCCACGGCGCGAAAACCTGGAGCACCGCAGAGCTGCTTTCGCGTGCCGATGCGACTACGGTGACGATTACGGACGACGTGGCGTTCCGACGCCCTATGCACTATCGCGCCGTGCCGCTGCTTGCGCTGTTGCCGGGCCTGAGTGCCGGTCAGCACCTGCAGTTCGTTGCTGTCGATGGCTTCGCGGCGGAAATTCCCGCCACGACGATACTCAACCAGCAGGATTCGCAGGCATGGCTGGCGGTGGAAGATCCGGCGCGGCCCTGGCCAGCGCTGCCCGAAAACGCCAAGGGCGCCGGCCCGTTCTACCTGGTGTGGACGCATCCGCAGGGCGTACATGTCAGTCCGGAGCAGTGGCCTTACCAGTTGGCCGTGATCCGCACGCTTTCGGGCGTGGATGCGCGCTTTCCTGTCATCGTGCCCGCGGTCGGCGCAACCGCCGAGGTGCGCCGAGGCTTCGACGTATTCAAGCGCACCTGCTTCGCCTGCCACACCATGAACGGTGAGGGCGATTCGAAACTGGGCCCCGACCTCAACCTGCCGTACAGTCCCATCGAATACCTGCGCGCGGATCTGCTGCGCGGCTACATCCGCAACCCGCAATCGCTGCGCCGCTGGCCCGAGGCAAGGATGATCGGTTTCCCCACCCAGGAATCGCTCAGCGATACCGACCTCGATGCGGTGCTGGCCTACCTGCGTTACATGGCGAAACACAAGGCCGCGCATTGACCCTCAAGGCAGCAGCGCATGGAGCTCTGCATCGCGCGCCGCCTTCGGCTCGCGAGCCAGCGCCCGCACGCGCGCGTAGAACGCCGACCATTGCCTGCCACTCACGCGGAACAGCGCTGCGAAGGCCGGCGTCCACTGATCGTAAAGGCCGAACGGCAACAACCGGGCATTGTTGATGGGCTTGGTCATCCACGTGTCGTAGCGATGGTCACCCGGCCAGTCCGTATCGCGCCACTGCGCATAGCGCTCGCGAAACGCAGCGATCTCGCGTTGCTTGCCCGCCTCCATCGCCTCAAGATCCGCGCTACTGGCATAAAGAGCTTGCAGCCTGTCGCGCAGATCCAGCACCAATTTCGTGAAGCCGTCGTCCATCGCCTGGGCGCGGCCATCATCCGGCGGCAGGCCCCGCGATTCGCGCCATTCGCGCAGGCCCTCGGTCTGCACGAACATGGCGAAGGATTCGTTGAACGCCGTGTCGCCCTTCGCATAGATCAGCTGGTGCGCCAGCTCGTGGAAGATCGTGGCGGCCAGTTCGTCGTCGTCCCAGCGCAGCATGCTGGAGAGGATGGGATCGGCGAACCAGCCCAGCGTGGAATACGCCGGCACGCCGCCCACCCATACGTCGTCGCCCGTGCTGCGCAGACGCGCTGCATCGGCCTCGGCTGCGGCCTCGCTGAACCAGCCGCGATACGCCACACAACCCGCCACGGGGAAACAGTGCCGCACTGCCTCCACCGAATAGCGCGGGGTGGCAAACACGTTCCACACCACGTACGGCCGAGGCAACGCCACGTAACTGGTGTAACTGCGGTTGTCGGGAAGGCCCAGTTTCCGCGAAGCGAATTCGCGTGCGGCGAGCGCGAGCGACAGGCGCGCCGCGAGCTTCGGATCGGTGGCCGGATTGCGCAACAGCTTGCTTACCGGCTCTCGTCTCAGCACCAACTCGCCTTGCCCGTGCACTGCCTGCGCGTAGTAGCGGAGGCTGCTGCAGGCGCATAGCGCAAGACCCAGCGTCGCAAGCGCGAGGTACCCGGGCCGCAGGCGGCGAACAAAGGCATGATGGCGGGTCATCCCGCCATCATGCCGCAGCTGTGCTCAGTGGTGCGTGGTGCCGGTGTGGACGCTGACGTGGCCGTGCACGCCGCCAGCCGAGTGGACGGGACCATGTCCGTAGTAGCCCCCGCGATAATGGCGATGGCCCCAGTGGTCGTACCACACGCCGCCGACCACCAGGCCCGGTGCATAACAACAACCATAGCCATAACCGTCGTACCAGCCGCCATAGCCGTACCAGCCTGGCGCAGCGTAGTAACTGTCACCATAGACGACAGCGTTGCCGTAATAGGCAGGGCCGGCATACGGCGTGGCGCGCACGTAGCCGTAGCTAGGCTCGTAGTAGCAACCGGACAGCAAGGCGGCCACCACGATGAGGATGAAACCGCAAATCAGACGTTTCATGACACGGCCTCCTTGGGAGACGACAACGCCAGCTTGCGCCGACCCGCTTGAACCGGTGCTGAGAGCCGGCCGGCGGCATCCGGATGCGGCAGGGGGCCTTGTGGGAGCCTCCAACAGAAGCCGAGCTCAGAACCGCGGATGCGACAACTGGCCGAGGAAACTCGAGAGCACTTGCGGATCCACCAGCAGGGTGAATGCGACACCGTAGGCGGCGCCCCACAGGTGCGCGTTGTGGTTGACGTTGCCCCGTCCGCTCCTGTCCATGTAGATCGAGTATGCGGTGTAAAGCACGGCATAGACGATCGCCGGCATCGGCAGCACTAACACGATGATGCGCGACCACGGTGCCAGCATGATGAAGGAGAACAGTACCGCCGACACCGCGCCCGACGCGCCAAGACTGCGGTAATTCGGATTGCCGCGGTTCTGGAAATACGTAGGCAGGATCGAGACCACCAGCGCGCCGATGTAGAACAGCACGAAGCCGAACGTGCCCATTGCCATGGTGTAGAAACGCTCCATCTGCTGACCGAAGAAGAACAGCGTGATCATGTTGAAAAGCAGATGGTTGAAGTCCGCATGCACCAGCCCGTAGGTCACCAGCCGGTGGTACTCGCGCTGTCGGCTGATCGCCGGCGGCCACAGGATCAGGTCGTTCATCAGCCGCCCGTTCTTAAACGCCATGAACGAGACGATGCAGGTGATCGCGATGATGATGAGGGTAATCAACATGAACGGTTCCGCGCCCGGGTGATGAGGTGGCGGCATCTTGGCCGCAGCGTGCGCACTTGTCGAATCCGCGATAAAACGCCCCGCCGGCTGGCGGACGCGACTATCATGCGCGCTTCCCCACGAACCCTATGCCCATGCCTGCGATTCGCTACCTTCATTTGGACGTCTTTGCGGCCACACACGGCGGCGGCAACCACCTCGGCGTGGTGGTCGGCGCCGAGCATTGGAGCGGCGACGCGATGCAGCGCTTCGCGCGCTGGACGAACCTGGTCGAAACCACCTTCCTGCTGCCGCCCGCCGATCCTTCGGCCAGCTACCGCGTGCGCATCTTCACGCCGCACAAGGAGATCCCGTTCGCCGGCCATCCCAGCGTAGGCAGCGCGCACGCCGCGCTGGAGTGCGGACTAGTGCGCCCCGTCGATGGCCAGCTGTGGCAGGAGTGCGGTGCCGGCGTGCTGCCGATGCGCGTGGAAGGCGAAGGTGCGAATCGTTGCATGCTGTTGAAATCTCCCGGCGAGCGCGTGCTGGACACCGGCCATGACGCGCATCCCCTGCTGGCTGCCTCGTTGGCCGGAGCCGGCTGCGGTGCCCTGCCACCTGCTCTGGTCGATGGCGGCCGCCGTTGGTGGCTGGCCGAGCTGGAAAGCGAGGCGGCGCTACGCGCCTGGAAGCCCGATCACAGCGCCATCGGTGCGCTGGCCCATGCCAGCGACAGCATGGGGCTGTGCGCGTTCGCGCGCAGCACCCATCCCGACTACCAGCTGGTAGTGCGCGCCTTCCCAGCCGGCGTGGGCATCGTCGAGGACCCCGCTTCCGGCGCTGCCAACGGCTTGATCGCCGCATACATCGCTCACGCCGAACCAGGCGGATCGCTAGCCGGCGGGTATGTCGTGAGCCAGGGACGCGAGATCGGCCACGATGCCCAGCTTGTCGTCCACATCGTGAACGGCACGGTCTGGGTCGGTGGCCGCACCCATACCATCGTCGACGGCACGCTGCACTGGAATGCGGCGTGAGCGACGCGGCGCAGATCCTCGTCGATGCCGATGCCTGCCCGGTAGTCATCAAGGAAATGCTGTTCCGCGCCGCCGATCGCGAACAGGTGATGGTGACGCTGGTGGCGAACCAGTACCTGCGTACGCCGCCCTCGCGCTACGTGCGCGCCGTGCAGGTGCCCGGCGGCTTCGACGTCGCCGACCAAGAGATCGCGCGTCGCGCGAATGCCGGCGACCTCGTCGTCACGCAGGACATTCCGCTGGCCGCAATGGTGGTCGAAAAAGGCGCGCTGGCACTCGATCCGCGCGGCACGCTGCACACGCCCGACACCATCGCCCAACGACTGACCATGCGCAATTTCATGGATGAGTTGCGCAGCACCGGCATCGACACCGGCGGCCACGCGCCGTTCCATGCACGTGACAAGCAGGCGTTCGCGAACCAGCTCGACCACTGGCTGCAGCAGCAGCGGCGCTGACGCACCATTCTCGCCCGCGGGGCTCATGCAGGAAGGCACCCTGTGCGCGATTGCCATTCGCTCCGACCGAAGCGCAAGGCAATCGCGCACAGGGTGCTCCTACGAGCTCAGGCAACCTCACCTGCCGCATGGCCCGACGCCCATGCCCATTGGAAGTTGTAGCCACCCAGCCAGCCGGTGACGTCCACCACTTCGCCGATGAAATACAGGCCGGGCACCAGCCTCGATTGCATCGTGCTTGAGGAGAGCCCGTCGGTGTCCACGCCGCCCAACGTCACCTCGGCGGTGCGGTAACCCTCGGTGCCGCTGGCCGTGATCGGCCAGTCGTGCAACTGCCGGCCGATCTCGCGTAAATCCGCGTCGCGGTACTGGCGCATGGGGCGGCTTTCGAAGACCAGTTCGCACAGGCGCTGCGCGAGGCGCTTCGGCAGCGCGTCAGCCAGCACGTTCTTCAGTTCTGCCGCCGGTCGCGCGCCGCGCTGCTGCACCAGCCAGTCGCCCAGGCCGACATCCGGCGCGAGGTCGAGCCGCAAGTCGTCGCCCGGTTGCCAGTACGAGGAAATCTGCAAGATGGACGGCCCGCTCAGGCCGCGATGCGTGAACAGCAGACCCGCGCGGAACGCGCGCTTGCCCACTCGCGTTCCGGCCAGCGGCAGCGCCACGCCGGCGAGATCGGCGTAATGCTCCTGGTGCTTGCCACTCAGGGTCAGCGGCACCAGCGCCGCACGCACGGGCAGCACGGCATGGCCGAACTGCCTCGCCAGTTCGTAGCCGAAACCGCTGGCACCCATGCTGGGGATCGACAGGCCGCCCGTCGCCACCACCAACGACTCCGCATGCACCTCGCCGCGCGCAGTGAGCACGGCGAAACCCTCGTCCGTTCTGCGCACGCGCTCGACACCGCAGCTGGTTTCGACGCGTACGCCAGCGGCGGCGCATTCGTCCAGCAGCAAGCGCACGATCTGCTTGGAGGAATCGTCGCAGAACAGCTGCCCGAGCTCCTTTTCGTGGTAGGCGATGCCGTGCTTTTCCACCAGCGCGACGAAGTCCGCCGGCGTATAGCGCGCCAGCGCCGACTTGGCGAAATGCGGATTGGCGCTGAGGTAGTTGGCGGGAGACGTGCCGGTGTTGGTGAAGTTGCAGCGGCCACCACCGGACATCAGGATCTTCTTGCCGACGCGGTTCGCGTGATCCACCACCAGCACGCGGCGACCGCGCCGCGCCGCGGTGATCGCGCACATCAGGCCCGCGGCGCCGGCGCCGACGATCAGTACATCCGTTTTCAACCGGCCACTCCCGCCATGCAAGGCGCACATTATCGCATCGCGTACACTTTGCGCCTCCCCACATGCGAGCTTTCGCCATGCCCTCCTTCGACGTGATCTCCGAAGTCGACAAGCACGAACTCACCAATGCCGTGGACCAGGCCAACCGCGAGCTGGCGAACCGCTTCGACTTCAAGGGCTCAGAGGCGAAGTTCGCGCTGGAGCAGTCCGAGATCCTGCTCACCGCACCCAGCGACTTCCAGCTGCAGCAGATGCTGGACATCCTTCGCGGCCGGCTCACCACGCGGAAGATCGACATCCGTGCGCTGGACATCGGCGAGGTGGAAACCAACCTGGCCGGCGCGCGGCAGAAGGTCACGGTGAAGCAGGGCATCGAGCAGCCCGTGGCGAAGAAACTGGTGGCCACGCTGAAGGAAGCCAAGCTCAAGGTCGAAGCGCAGATCAACGGCGACAAGCTGCGCGTGACGGGCAAGAAGCGTGACGACCTGCAGCTGGCGATGGCGGTGCTGCGCAAGGCTGACGTGGAATTGCCGTTGCAGTTCGACAATTTCCGCGATTGAAGCCTAAGCGCCTTGCCTGTTGCCGGGAAAGTGCTTTCCCGCCCTTTCCCGACTCGCCGAATCCGGCGCTCGCCGGACTCGGCTGCGCCGGCCAATCCATCCGTGGACCGGGATAACTGGCTGTCTGACGACAGCCAGTTATCCGCCCATCCCCGCCACGATATTCACCGTGATCGCGATGATGAACACGTTGAAGAAGAATGCGATCACGCTGTGCAGCAGCGCCACGCGACGCAGGTAGCGGCTGCTGATCTGCACGTCGGAGACCTGGAAGGTCATGCCGATCACGATGGCGAAGTAGGTGAAGTCCCAGTAGTCGGGTTTGGGCGTGTCCGGGAACTCCAGCCCCGCGTGCTTCTCGCCGAAATCGCCATAGAAGCCGTGCGCATAGTGCAGCGCGAACATGATGTTGAGGAACAGCCAGCTCAGTACCACGCTGAGCGCGCCCACGCCCAGCGCAGGCAGGCCGCCACCCTTCGCCGCGTGCAGCTCGGTGCCCAGCGCCACCAACACCACACCGGAAAGCACCACCGCGCTCCACAGCACGCCCCAGCGCCCGGTGTCCTGCGCCTTGGCCTGCAGCCGCATATGCGCGGGCGTGGAATGATTGAACAGCCGCGCCAGCGCCAACAGATAGACCACCGCAGCGAAGTCGAAGCCCAGCAGGATCGCGGTGGCCACGCGCAGACCCAGCGCGATCAGCACCGTACCGCTGACCACGAAAATCACGAACGACACGCTCAGCCGCGGCCGTGCCCTCACGTAACGGAACGGTCGCCAGCGTCGCGGCTTGGCCGCACCGTTGGAGTCGAGCGGTCCGTGGCTCATGCACGCAACTCCGCGTAGTCGGGGTGACGCTCCATCCATGCTGCGGCATACGAGCAGGCGGCCTGCACCAGCAGGCCCTCGTCGCGTGCGAACTCCAGCGCCGAGCGCACCAGCTCACCGGCCACGCCACGGCCGCCGACAGGCGGCGGCACCATGGTGTGGGTAATCGTCATCACGCCAGCAGCCAGCCTGTAGTCGAGCACGCAATGCATGCCCTCTACCCGCGTTTCGAAGCGCTGTGCGGCGCGGTCATGATGAATCTCCAGATGCATGGCGGCCTCCGTGGACGATGCCGTCAAGCATACCTCTCTCATGCCGCAAGCCCTTTCCGTGCCGCCGCGCGGCGGTGGCGTACGGCGGCGGCCAGCTGTTCCAGCACGCGCACCGATTCGTCCCAGCCGATGCAGCCGTCGGTGATGCTCTGGCCGTAGGTCAGCGGATGACCCTCCAGCAGGTCCTGGCGGCCGGCGACGAGATGGCTTTCCACCATCGTGCCCACGATGCGCCGTTCACCCGCTTCGAGCTGTGCGGCGATGTCGGCGATAACCAGCGGCTGGCTCTCCGGCTTCTTGCTGCTGTTGGCATGGCTGGCGTCGATCATCACCCGCGCCGGCAGGCCAGCCTTGGCGATGGCGGCGCATGCCGCTTCCACGTTGGCCGCGTCATAGTTCGGAACCTTGCCGCCGCGCAGGATCACGTGGCAATCGCGGTTGCCGCTGGTGGCGGCGATGGCGGCCTGCCCCTGCTTGGTCACGGCGAGGAAATGGTGCGGATGCGAGGCGGCCTGCACCGCGTCCACCGCGATCTTCACGTTGCCGTCGGTGCCGTTCTTGAAGCCCACCGGGCACGACAGGCCCGAGGCCATCTCGCGGTGCACCTGGCTCTCGGTGGTGCGCGCACCGATGGCCCCCCACGCCACCAGGTCCGCGAGATATTGCGGCGAAATGATGTCGAGGAATTCGCAAGCCGCCGGCACCCCCAACGCGTTGATGCCGCACAGCAGCTTGCGCGCAACGCGCAGACCCTTGTCGATGCGGAAGCTGCCGTCGAGGTCGGGGTCGTTGATGAGTCCTTTCCAGCCCACGGTGGTGCGCGGCTTCTCGAAATACACGCGCATCACGATTTCCAGCTCGTCACCGAGGCGTTCGCGCTGCGCCGCCAGCCGCTGCGCATAATCCAGCGCAGCGCGCGGATCATGGATCGAGCATGGGCCGATCACCACCGCGAGCCGATCGTCCAGGCCATCGAGGATGCGGTGCAGTGCCACGCGCGCATTGCCCACAGTGTCCAGCATCGCGTTGGTGGCGGGACACTCGTCCATCACCTCGAGAGGCGTGGCGAGCGGATGGATACTGCGGATGCGCAGATCATCGGTGGAAACGTGGGACATGGCGGCGGCTCCTCGTGTGGGGTGCGGCGGCCATGAAAAAAGCCGCCTCGGTATTGCTGGCGGCTTTCGGGATGGGGTTTCAGTGTTTCGTCAGGACGATCGCACCCATGCCTCCGCCAGCGGCTTCAGATAGCCATAAAACCAAAAATACTGGCGGGCGGTGGGATTCATGACGTCCATCAATAGCACCACGCCCGGCGCACTGCAAATAACAGGTGCGACTATCGCGCCATGCCGCCGGCATACGTCGGCGCCACCACCACCCGGTTGCGGCCGCCGTGCTTGGCGACGTAGAGCGCCTTGTCGGCGCGCCGCAGCGTGGTGGACATGTCCCGCTCGTGCAGTTCGGCCTCGGCCACGCCCACCGAAACGGTGAGCGGCAGGTCGCGGTCGTCGATGCTTACCGGTGCGCCGGCAACCGCCTCGCGAATCCGCTCCGCCAACGCCTCGCCGGCCGCCCGGCCCACGTCCGGTGCCAGCACGATGAACTCTTCGCCGCCCAGCCTGCCGACCATGTCGGTGCCGCGCAGCACGTCACGGACGCGGCGCGTCAGCGCCTTCAGCGCCTTGTCGCCGCAGTCGTGCCCGAAACGGTCGTTCACGCTCTTGAAATGGTCGATGTCCAGCAGCAACAGGCAGAACGGCGCATGCGCGCCTGCATCCGTGGCAAGCATGCCGGTGAACCGCTCTTCCAAGGCCAGCCGGTTCGGCACGCCGGTCAACGAATCCACGCGTGCCATCACATGCAGCTGGCGCTGCAGCAGCTCGTTGTACAGCAGCAGGAAACCCAGGCCGTAGAACAGCGACTGCATGCCCGAAAGCAGCATCCAGAAGACGTTGATCGAGCTGGGCGCGAGCACGCTGTCCAGCCTCGTATCCCCCAGCCACAGCATGCCGTTGCGCCACACCAGCAACAGCAACGACAACGCGAAGATCCACAGCAGCGCATGGCGTGCTCGCGACCAGTTGTCCCAGCGCCCGCGCACCAGCGCCTCGATGTTGAGCATGAGGTTGCAGGCAATGGCCACCGAGCCCCACAGCACACGGCTCCGGTAATCGGGCTGGACGGCGGCGAACCAGGCCACGCCCACCCAACCGATCACGCCTACCGCAACCGCCGCGCGCCAACGCAACGGCGCGCCCAGCAGCATCCGCAGCGCAACCACGCTCATCGCCTGCGCGAGCAGGTTGAGGGCATTGCCGCCCAGGGTCGCCGTGCCTGCAGGCAGGTAATGCCCGAATGCCACCGTGCTGTAGCCCAACGCTTCCACCGCCAACGCGCTGGCGCGCAGATGCAGGCTGCGTACTGCTCGGCTTTCGTCCGAATGCACGCCCAACCACAGCATCAACGCCACGGTCGCGGCCTGCATCGCGCCCAGCAACGACAGGCTCTGCACCAAAACGGACATCCACCCTCCCCGAACAAGACGTCTGGGATATCGAAGTCGTATCGGCCTCAGCCCGGAATTCTTGAGACGCAGTTCACATTTTCAAGCATACGACACCCACAAAGCGGCCGATGCAAGGCGCCGTTGACAGGCCGCAGCGTTCGGCTACTTTCCGGCAAGCCCTCCACGGAAGCAGGCATGGCCACCCTCATACCCTCCCGCAACAGCTGCCTGCCGCGCATGACCGGCGGCGAGAAGCGCGTATCCGAACGGCTGGAACAGAAGCTCGAAAACGATTACCTGCTCTGGTACGACGTACCGGTGGGGCTGAAGCAGCGCCAGCCCGACTTCGTGGTATTCCATCCGCGCCGCGGCTTGCTGGTGCTGGAAGTGAAGGACTGGAAGGCGGACACCATCCGCCACGCCGACAAGACCCAGTTCACCCTGGTCACCGAGCGCGGGCTGGCCAAGGAAACCAGCCCGCTGCTGCAGGCACGGGCCTATGCGCTGGAAATCGGCGTGGTGCTGGAGAACGATCCGGCGCTGCGCAACCCGGACGGCCATCGCTACGCCGGCAAGCTGGTCATGCCCTGGGGCTACGGTGTGGTGCTGGCCAACATCACCCGCAAGCAGTTCGAGGAAGGTGGATTGGACGCGGTGATCCCCGCTCATCTTGCGATCTGCCGGGACGACCTGTACGAGACGGTGGATTCCGAAGCCTTCCAGGAGCAGCTGTGGGCGATGTTCCCGCAGGTGTTCCCGGTGGCGCTCACCCTGCCGCAGATCGACCGCGTGCGCTGGCACCTGTTTCCCGAGATCCGTGTGGAACCGGGCAGCGGCCAGTTCGGCCTGTTCGCCACCGCGGGCAAGGACGCGCGCCCGCTGGAAATCCCCGAACTGGTGAAGGTGATGGATGCGCAGCAGGAGCAGCTGGCGCGCTCGCTGGGCGACGAGCACCGCATCATCCACGGCGTCGCGGGCTCCGGCAAAACCATGATCCTCGGCTTCCGTGCCATGCAGCTGGCGCGCTCGATGAGCCGTCCGATCCTGGTGCTCTGCTACAACAAGGCGCTGGCGGCACGGCTGGAAGAACTCATCGGCGAACGCGGCCTCGGCGACAAGGTGCAGGTATACAACTTCCACCGCTGGTGCCGGCGCATGCTCACCAGCTACCACGTGGAGCTGCCGCCCAAGGGCGAGCGCTTCTTCGAGCAGATGGTGGAGCGGGTGATCGAAGGCGTGGACAAGGGCCAGATCCCGCGCTTCCAGTACGGCGCCGTGCTGGTGGACGAAGGTCATGACTTCGAGCCGGATTGGTACAAGCTCATCGTGCAGATGATCGACCCGGCCACCAACTCGCTGCTGGTGCTTTACGACGACGCGCAGAACATCTACGGCAAGGCCGACCGCCGCCGCATCAGCTGGAAAAGTCTGGGCGTACAGGCGCAGGGCCGCACCACCATCCTCAAGCTCAACTACCGCAACACGCTGGAGATCCTCGCGGTGGCGCGCAATTTCGCCAGCGAACTGCTCGCCGCACGCAGCGAGGACGACGACGGCGTGCCGCTGATCGCCCCGGAAAGCGCCGGCCGCCGCGGCCCGCTGCCCGAGCTGATCCGCACCGACACGGCCGGCGCCCAGCTCGATGCCTTGATCGCCCAGTTGCGCGACGAGCACGCACACGGCCGTCCGTGGAGCGACATGGCGGTGATCTATCGCAACAACTGGGAAGGCGAGAAGCTGCACGAGGCACTGACGCGCATCGACATCCCCTCCAGCCTCGCCGACGAGCGCGGCAAGCAGGCGCTGTTCGTGGTGAAGGACAGCGTGAAGCTGCTCACCATGCACTCCTGCAAGGGCCTGGAATTCCCCTTCGTGATCGTGCCCGGCCTCGGCTCGCTGCCGCACGAAGGCCAGCGCGAAGTGGACGAGGCGCGCCTGCTCTACGTGGCGATGACCCGCGCCACCGAACGGCTGGTGCTGATCCACCACCTCGACTCCGTTTTCTCCAAGCGCATCCGCGATTCGATCAACCAGGTACAGGGGCAGTTGGCGCACTGATCCCGATAGACTGCGCGCACCTCACCCGGGAATCCCGTCATGCGCCGCCTGCTTCTCGCCGCCACATTCGCCTTCGCTGCCGGCGCGCCGCTGCCCGCGCCGGCGACGAATCAGGTCACCCTGCTGCAGAAAACCGACCTGGTGGTCGGCACTGGCACGGTGGCGCGCGATGGCGACGTGGTACGGGTGAATTACACCGGTTGGCTGTACGACGCTGGCGCGAAGGACCACCATGGCGCCGAGTTCGACAGCTCGGAGGAAAGCGGCGAGCCGATCAGCTTCACGCTGGGCGCGGGTGAAGTGATCGCCGGCTGGGACCAGGGCATCCAGGGCATGCACGTAGGCGGCAAACGCACCCTCGTCATCCCGGCGCGACTGGCCTATGGCAGCCGCGGCGCGGGTGACGCGGTGCCACCGAACGCCACGCTGGTGTTCGAGGTCGAGCTGGTGGGCGTGCATTGACCCGCAGCGCACGGAACCATCCGCCGACCGCGGCGTCCAAGCCTGTATTCCCCAACATCGGCTCGCGCGTTGGAAGCGGCAAGCCCCGGAGTTCCCCATGAAGACCACCCGCACTGCCGTTGCCCTGCTCGCCGCCTGCCTGCTCGCCGGCACGGCCTGGGCGCAGACCTCGTCCAACCAGGCGCCGCCGCCGCTCAACCTCAAGCTGCCGCAGGTCAACAACATGCCCTCCGACCTGCCGGCCGCCAGCGGCAGCTCGGCCAAGCCCGCCAACAGTTCCGGCGCGGCCAGCGCTCCCGGTGCGTACTACGGCGATACCAGCGGTCGCATGGGCAACGCCGACACCCATACCGCCAGCGCATCGCAAACCTGCGACGACTCCACCTACAACCAGCCGCAGGTGCACGGCGACGTGGGCATGGGCGTGATGTCCGGCAACCACACGAGCGGCAGCTACCAGAGCGGCGCGGTCAGCGTCACCAAGAACCTTGGCGACTGCGATCACCCCAGCGGCGGCGTCAGCTTCTCCGTGGGCGTGAGCCAGGGGCAATTCCATGGGCGCGGGTGGTAGCAGCGCTAGCCGCAGCCTCAATGCGGGAATCGATGTTCGATCACGAGCGGGCACCAAAGCGGTTGCGTGGGCCGCGATGCCGATACCCACGCTCCACATCGGTTCGTGCAATTCCTTAAGGAAACTGCCGCGGAATTTCCGGTCTAGCCGGTGACCGTGTGCCCTGCGGCGACAAGCAGTCGTTTCCCGGCTTCCAGATCCTCCGACTTGAGCAGCAGGCAATCGCCATCGAACGTGGACACGAGGAAAACGCCCAACCCGTTTTCCGACAGTGGCTTCACGACGGAGAGCACGATACCCGTTTCGCCAAAGGCGAATGGCCCCACGAACCTCAGGCAGACCCAATCCAGGTCGGCACGGACGCCCGCCGGGATCCGCTCGACCCGGCAGGTGATCGACAACTCATCGCCATTCCGGGTGATCGAAACAAACCCCGCACCATCGGCCCACGTCGGAATGGCCGCATCGCCGTCCAGACGAACGATGCCATAGCGACCCTCCAGCACCTGCAGTTCAATCATTTTGTCCATGCCCACCCGAGATACGCGGATTGCAACGCCGGATACTATTTCGCTATCGAATGCAGGAAAGCCATCACGTCCGCCACGCGCCCTAGCCTGACCAGTTCGTCGGCCGTGCAGGAACCGAACCGGGCGATGGGCGTTTCCTGGTACCACGCCAACGCACGGCCAGGATCGGGTTCAACTTCGCCAGCGACCCGAAGTACCGCAAGCCTGTCCGCAAGGGTTGCCTGCGTGTCGCCGCAGGAGCGTTCGGTAGCCAGGGATACGCTCATGGCACATGCCTCGCCTGCGGCACCTCTGGATTCGGCGGACCGAGCTCCAGCCGCATCCGCCCGAAATCGACCGACCACCACTCGAACGCGCCCAGTACGTCCTCGCCAAGCACATTCGGTGCGGTGTCCGCATCGCCGGCCAGTTCCACGTCCATGCGGGCCAATGTCGTCGCGCGGTCGCCCACGCTCACCTGCACGGCGGGCCAGATCGTCGTACGTCGCTCCACCGCGCCGCCGGCGCCCGCCACGTGGGCGCGACGTGACGGCAGGCCCTTCAGCAACGCCGCATGGCGCCGGGCGAAACCGGCGGACAGCGCCGAACTTGCCGCGCCGCTGTCCAGATGCATCGCGATCGACGACGCACCGCCGACGTTCGCCTGCACGTACATGTCGTTGCCGACCATCAGCAGGTTTCCCGTTTCCGCCGCCGCGGGATTCGCCGTCGACAGCGACGGCTCCAGACGTCCGGCGGCCGTGATGCGGAACCGCTGCAAGGCACGCAGCACGGGGAAGCCCAGGATGGCATCGATCCGGTAGCCGCCCGGCACCGGCATGGCCAGTTGCGCATCGTCCAGCACCAGGAACGGCACATCGTGCAGGGTGAGCCCGGCGAAGCTCAGGGTATCGGCCAAGCCCAAGCGCACCGCCACCGCGTCGCGACTGGAACTGCCCACGCTGGCGCCGCCCTGTTGCAGGTGCAGGCCCAGCCGGCGCGCGGTCGACAACGACAGCACGGACAGGTTGGCGCCAGTATCCAGCACTACTTCCTGCACGCGACCGTCGATGCTCGCCGTCGCACGCGGCAACCCCACCTTGTCCCTGCGCACCGGTTCCGCCTTCGGCTGGTATGCGACCTTCTGCTGCATCGGCAATGCGGCCAATTGCACGGCCATCGCCGCCGTCTGGGCGGCGCCGGCCTGCTCCGCCGCGTCGGCGCGGGATGCCACCAATGCGGCTTGTAGTTGCTGCGCCGCCTTGGCCGCACGTGCGTAATCGCCATCGGCGAAGGCAGCGTCGGCGGCGATTTCCCAGGCGATGGCGCGCTGCCGCGGATCGGACGCTTCGCCGGTGGCGAGGAACTGTTCCACCAGTTGCGCCGATCGCCTGCCGTCCAATCGTGCCGCTGCGACGCGCGCCCGGGCCAGCAGCGCCAGCGGAGGTTCGATCTGCGGCAAGGCCGTGCGCAAGGCGAAGATCTCCTGCGCTGGCGCAGCCAGCATCGACTCCACGCTGGCGACTGGCTCGGGCGGCATCGGTGACGCCTGCACCGCCATCACGCTGACGCTGGCGCCGCCCAGCGACAGCAGCATGCCGACGACGAGCGCCGCCCCGCGGCAACCCCACGCACGAACGAACCGGTACGGCATGCTAGATTCACCACTGTCTCATGAACATAATTTATCGTATTACAGAAATAATTATGCGATCAACAACAAATTCAAACATCGTCAGGACCGCTCGCATCCTGCGCCTGGCCGCCTGGGTGGGCGCCGCCGCCTGCGTGCTCGTCACCGTGGTCGGCGTGCTGGTGCCGCCGGGCGCCACGGCACCGGTCGCCGCCATCTTGACCGGCAGCGACCTGCCCCATGCCTGGGCTGCCGGCATCGTGCTGGTGTTGGCCCTGGTCAGCGCCGCCGCCCTGATCGAATTGGCGCGCATGCTGGGCCAAGTGCGGGAACACGCCCTGTTCGCGCCGGCGGCGACGCGCCACTTCCGCCACTTCGCCGGCCTGCTGGCGTTGGCGGCCGCGCTACGCGTCGTGCTGCCGGCGTTCGCCGCCATTGCCGCGGCCCGCCAGGCGGGCCGCCATGCCGCCACGCTGACATTCGACGGCGGCGACCTGCTGGCATTGCTGATCACGGCGGTGTTTTTCCTCGTGGCGCGACTGTTCGACGAAGCAGCACGCCTCGAAGACGACAGCCGCTCGATCGTGTGAGGCGCCAATGGCCATAGTCGTCCGACTCGACGTGATGCTCGCGCTGCGCAAGATCCGCTCGCGCGACCTGGCCCAGTTCGTGGGCATCACGGAATCCAACCTGTCGCTGCTCAAATCCGGGCACGTGCGCGGCGTGCGCTTCGAGACGCTGGGGAAGATCTGCGAATTCCTGCAATGCCAGCCCGGCGACCTGCTGGTCTGGGTGCCCGACGACGAAACGGAAAAAAGCGGCAATTAGGCTGGAAAGTCGGTCCGGAGTCCCGGCAACGGCAATCAGCTCATTGGCACGGCAGAGGGAACGTGCCGAACCGGTCCAGGGTACAACCCAGTTCCTCGCGCAATTCGCGCGCGGGTGCGGAAGGTCGCCCTAGCCGTCGCAGATCACCACGGCGACAATGCGAATCACCGGCGTTCCGCTCACAAGCGCGTGTACGACCACGACTGCATGCGCCCTTCCTTATATGGCATCACGCCATGGAAAGGGCGTGCGTCGTCGTCGAACACCAGCGGCAGGAAGTGGCGATCGCCCTCCCACATCGGCAGTTCCATCAGTTTGTCGCGCGCCACCCATTCCAGCGTGCCTTCGGGGTTGCTCGCCAGCGGCGTGCCCTCGTAGCGGTCGATCAGGAAGATGAAACCCAGCCAGTCCTCGCCCCGCTTGCCGAAGCCGGGCCAGTTGAGCGTGCCGCGCAACTGCATGGAGAGGCATTCGATGCCGGCCTCCTCGCGAATCTCGCGGCGCATGCAGGCAGCGATGTCCTCTCCCGGCTCCATCTTGCCGCCGAGGCCGTTGTATTTGCCGAGGTGCTGGTCGTCGGGCCGTGCGTTGCGGTGGATCATCAGCACCTGGCCACGGTCGGGCGAAAGCACGTAGCCAAGGGTGGCGACGATGGGCGTATAGGGCATGGCGAAATTGCTGGGGAAAGCGGCCATTCTAGCGTCTGCCAACGCGGCCGCGCCGCAGGCTTGCATCGACCCGCACCGGGCATGCGACCATCGGCAGATGTGCACGACGTTTCGCTCCCGCTTCGCTGCCTGTTTCCCCCGCCAGTTCGTGTTGCTGGCGCTGCTCGCCGGCACGGCCGCCTGCGGCGCGTCGTCGCGCATACCGGTGAGTCGCGAACTGGTGTTCGACGGACAGAACTATCGCGTGGTGTCGCTTGATCTGAAGCATGATCCGCTCAGCCTGCATTGGCGCGACCCGGACAGCGGCGATGCCTTTGGCGATGTCGAAACCCTGCAACAGTGGGGCGAGTCGCGCGGCCAGCACCTGCTGTTCGCTGCCAACGCCGGCATCTACGACCGCCAGAGCAAGCCGCTGGGCCTGTACGTGGAAGACGGCAAGACGCTGGTGCCGCTGAACATGGCGCACGGCAACCCGGCCTCGGGCAACTTTTCGCTGCTGCCGAACGGCGTGTTCGCGATCTACCCCGACGGCCACGCGGCGGTGCGCACCAGCGCGGCGTTCAAGGCCGACGGCAAGCCGGTGCGCTGGGCCACCCAGTCCGGCCCGATGCTGGTCATCGACGGCCAGCTCAACCCCAATTTCGTGGACGACTCGGGCAGTCTGAAGTGGCGCAGCGGGGTATGCGCGAAATCGCCCACCGAAGTGGTCTTTGCGGTGAGCGAAGTACCAGTGAATTTCCACGGCTTCGCGCGGTTGTTCCGCGACAAGCTCGGCTGCCGCGACGCGCTGTATCTCGACGGCAGCATCTCGCAGATCTTCGTGGAAGGCGAAGGCTATGCCGGCGCACCGGCCTTTCTCGTGAAGCCCTATGCGGGCATCTTCGCGGTATTCGTGCCGCAGTGATTCCGCATCACGGCAGCTGGTAGTCGAACGTGTACGAGTGACCGCCCTGCGCATCGATGTGGATCGCCAGCGTGCCGGTCAATCCGGACAATTCTTCGGTGCCCGAGTCCGGCACCACGCTCACCAGCAACGCGGAAGCGCCGCGATCCATCGTGCCCGAATGCTGCAGCACGAATGTGCCATGCCGGCCGTGCAGCGCGCCCGCCACGCGCTCCATCGCGACGTAACCTGCCGAACCGTCCACCGCGCTGCGGTAAGCCAGCATTTCGCCCAGGCTGTGCGCCTTGAGGTCACCGCTGAACCGCTTGTCGATGCCCATGCGGCCCAACCCGCTGTCGGCATGTGCAGGCGATTGCGGTTCGAGTTTTACCGTGAAGATGCCGCTGGCTTGCATGGTGAATCCTCCATAGGGGTGGCGGCCGCTGCGACGAGACCGGGTGGCGAGACAGGGCTGCGACGAAACCATCGTGTCGTGGCGAAGCCTCTGCGATGATCGTGGCTGGCACCTGCACATTCCAGCACCGCCCCGCCGCCGATGATTGGAAAAACGCGACACACCGACTCCATCGCCACCGATGCGCCGCGCGGTGTGCTGCACATGCGCCTCGGCGATGGCGCGTTCGGGCATGCACGGCAGGCGCCCACGCCAGCGCTGGCCGCCTTCGTCGAACACTATTGGTGCGTGCGCTGGGACCTGCGCGGTCGTCCGCCGCAACAGCAGGAGACGCTGCCGCACCCGAACGTGCACCTGGTGCTGGAACGCGGCGAAGCGAGAGTATGGGGCGTGCATGAGGGTCGCTACCGTCGCTCGATGGAAGGCTGCGAAACGGTGTTTGGAGTGAAGTTCGCCGCAGGCGGCTTTCACGCCTTCCTGCGCGGATCGGTAGGCGCGTTGGCGAATCGCTCGTTGCACGCCCGCGAAGTATTCGGAGCCGGCATCGACGACGTCGTGCCCGCCATTCCCGCCTGCACTGACATCGCCGCGATGGTGGCCCTGGTCGAACCTCTGTTGTTGGCGACGGCGCCCGCTCCCGACCCGCTCGCAGTGCAGGCTCGCGCCCTGGTAGCGCAGGCAGCGAACGATCGCGAACTGCTACGCGCCGAGCAACTGGCCGAGCGCGCCGGCATGGGCCTGCGCGCCCTGCAGCGGCTGTTCCGCGACTACGTGGGAGTCAGTCCGAAATGGGTGATTGCACGCTATCGCCTGCACGAAGCGGTGGCGCAATTGCAAGCTGGCCGCGAGCTGGCCTGGACCGAGCTGGCGCTGGCCCTCGGCTACTACGACCAGGCGCATTTCATCCGCGACTTCCGCCGCCTGGTCGGTTGCGCACCGGCGGATTACGCGCGGCGCCAGCACGCGGATTGAGTCAGACCTCCAGCCGCATGCCCGGCTGCGACAGCGTTACCGTGGTACCGAAGCGCTGCTTCAGCATCGCCGCCAGCGCTTCGCGTGCGGGGTTCTCGCCATGCGCCAGCGCCACCGGCGGATGGTTGGGGCTGTCGCCGTACCACTCCAGCAAGCCTTGCTGGTCGGCATGCGCGGACAGACCGCCCACGGTATGGATGCGCGCGCGCACCGTAATCTCCTCGCCGAACAGGCGCACCTGCTTCACGCCGTTGACCAGCAGCCGGCCCAGCGTGCCGGCGGCCTGGTAGCCCACGAAGATCACGTGATTGCGCGCGAAGGCGAGGTTGTTGGCCAGGTGATGGCGCACGCGCCCGCCGTTGGCCATGCCGGAGCCGGCGATGACGATGGCGCCGCCATGGATGCGGTTGATCGCCTTGCTGTCCTCCACGCCCGCGCTGACGCGCAGGTTAGGCAGCTTGAATGGCTTGATGCGCCCCTGCCAGACCTTCGCGGCCTCGGCGTCGAACAATTCTTCGTGGTGGTCGTAGACCGCCATCACCTTGGCCGCCATCGGGCTGTCGAGGAAGATCGTCCACGGCGCGAGGTTCCAGTCTTCGAAGTGTTCGGCGAACCAATAGAGCAACTCCTGGCTGCGCCCCACCGCGAACGCGGGGATCACCACGTTGCCGCCGTCGGCACGCGCCGCGGCGAGGATCTGACCCAGCTCGGCCACGGTGGCGGCGCGATCCTTGTGGTTGCGGTCGCCGTAGGTGGATTCCATCAGGATCAGATCGGTGCGCGGTGCCGGTGCCGGGTCGCGCAGGATGGGTGTGCCGCGCATGCCGAGGTCGCCGGTGAACAGCATCGAACGGCTGTCCGCGCGCAGCTCCAGCATCGCCGAACCGAGGATGTGCCCCGCCTCGTGCAGGCGCAGCGTCACGCCGGGGAGGATGTCCGTGTCGGTTTCGTAGGGCAGCGGATGCAGTTGCGCTTGCGCGGCGATGACATCGGCGGCGGTGTAGAGCGGCGCGACCTCGGGCTGGCCGGGTGCGTGTTCGCGGTTCGTGCGCTCGGCGTTGTGTTCGGACAACGAGGCGGCGTCGAGCAGCATGATGGGAAACAGGTCGCAGGTGGCTGCCTGCGCATAGATCGGGCCCTTGAAGCCGCGCTTGACCAGCTGCGGTACGCGGCCGATGTGGTCGATGTGCGCATGGCTGATGACCAGCGCATCGATGGAGGCCGGATCGAACGCGAACGGCTCGGCGTTGCGCGCGTCCGCCTCACGGCCGCCCTGCACCATGCCGCAATCGAGCAGGATACGCCTGCCCGCCGCTTCGATGAGATGGCATGAGCCGGTGACCTCGCCGCCTGCCGCACCGTGGAACTCGATACGCATACCGCCTCCGTCTGTCGCGTAGTCAGATCGCCAGCATCCGCTCGCAGATCGCCTGATACAAGGCCGGCAGGCGCTCCAGCTCGGCGACGTCCACGCACTCGTCCACCTTGTGGATGGTGGCGTTGACCGGGCCGAGCTCCACCACTTCCGCACCCAGCGGCGCGATGAAACGGCCGTCCGAAGTGCCGCCCCCGGTGGTTTGCTCGGGCTCCGTGCCGCACAGTTCGCGACACACCGCCACCACGGTTTCGCGCAGGCGGCCGCCAGGCGGCGTGAGGAAGGGTTCGCCGGAGAGGTTCCACGCCAGCGTGTAGTTCAGGCCGTGCTGCGCGAGGATGGATTCGGTGCGCGCGCGCAGGTCCTCGGCGCGACTCGCGGTGCAGTAGCGAAAGTTGATGAGTGCGGTGAGCTCGCCCGGGATGACGTTGGTCGCGCCGGTGCCCGCGTTGAGGTTGGAGACCTGGAACGAGGTGGGCGGGAAATCGGCGTTACCCTGGTCCCAGCGTTCGGCGGCGAGCGCCGCCAGGGCCGGCGCGAAGACGTGGATGGGATTCAGCGCCTTCTCGGGATAGGCCACATGGCCCTGCACGCCGCGCACCGCAAGCGTGCCCGAGAGCGAGCCGCGTCGTCCCACGCGGATCAGGTCGCCGAGCTTCTCCTTCGCCGAGGGTTCGCCCACCACGCACCAGTCGATGCGTTCGCCGCGGACGCGGAAACCTTCGGCTACCTTGCGCACACCGTCGAGGTTGGTCGGACCTTCCTCGTCGCTGGTCAGCAGCAGCGCCACGCGGCCGGCATGCCCGGGATGCGTCGAAACGAAGTGCTCCAGCGCCACGGTCATCGCCGCCACGGAACCTTTCATGTCGGCGGCACCACGTCCGTACAACTTTCCTTCGCGGATCGACGGTTCGAACGGCGCGCTTTGCCACGATGTTTCCGGCCCGCTCGGCACCACGTCCGTGTGGCCGAGGAAGGCAAGCGTCGGTCCACCGGCACCATGCACGGCCCACAGATTGTCCACCTCGCCGTGGCGCAGGTGCTCGATGCGGAAGCCCACGCGCTGCAGGCGTGCGGCCAGCAGCGCCTGGCAGCCGGCATCTTCCGGCGTCACCGAGCGGCGGCGGATCAGTTCGCAGGCAAGGTCGAGGACATCGGACATGAAACAGGCCACCGCAGGCATTCGTGACTCAGCAGCATAGCAAGCCGTTCCTAGCCGGCGATCACCGTGCCGAGCAGGTGCCCCACACCGTAGGTGATCGCCGCCGCAGCCACCGTGATGGCGAATTGGCGCGCGATCGAAAACAGCATGCTGCGTCCGGTGAACAGCGACGTCCCCGTGCCAATCAATGCCAGCCCCACTGCGGCGGCAGCGGCACTCCCAAGCAACGCGGCATGTCCGCGCAGGAACAGGTACGGCGCCACCGGAAACGCGGCGCCGAACGCGAACAGGCAGAACGAGGAGATCGCCGCACTCCAGGCCGAGCCACCCAGTTCGGAGGGATCGACGCCAAGGTCCTCGCGCACCACGGTATCCAGCGCGGCGCGCGGCGTCTCGGTGAGATGCTCGGCCAGGTGTTCGGCCTCGGCGTGGCCCAGGCCCTTTTCGCGATAGATGCCGGCGATATGGCTCACACCGTCCTCGGGCGCCACCGCGAGGCGCTCCGCCCGCTCGGTGATCTGCGCCTGGTAGAACTCGCGCGAGCTGTTCACGCTCAGCCACTCGCCCAGCGCCATCGAGCAGGCGCCGGCGACCAGCCCGGCCAGGCCGGCCAGCAATACGGCGCGGTCGCTGGCGGCGGCACCGGCCATGCCCATCACCAGGCTGACGTTGGAAACCAGCCCGTCATTGGCGCCCAGCACGGCGGCGCGCAGCGTGTTGCCGCTCTGCGCCCGGTGGCTGTGGCCGCGCGCGGTGCGCAGGTGCGGCGGCAGGAAGTGGTCACGGTGGCCGCTACGGTCCACCGGCGTCTCGTCGTGGTCGGCATGTTCCAGCCGCACCACGGTGGGCATCACGAATTCGGTGCCGAAAGCCTGCGCGAACCAGCCCAGCACCCGTATGCGCAGACCGATGCGTGGCGACGGCACGGCGGCGCCCGATGCGCGCAGGCGCGATTCCCAAAAGGCCGCGTTGACCTGTTCGCCCTCCGCGATGCGCCGGTACGCACGCGCCAGCCGCGGGTCGGCAGCCAGCCCGGCCAGCCGCGTGTACAAGGCGGCGTTGTCGCGCTCGATGCGCAGATTGATGCGGTAGTGGCGGATGCGGTGGTCGCTCATGCGTCAGCCTTCCAGTTCGTCGTCGCGCTGGCCCAGCCACAGCAACATCGCCAGCAGCACGATGGTGAAGCGGAACGCGCTGGCGATGCCGTTCCACTGGCTGGACATCCACATACCGAACCACTCGCCGCCGATCGCCACGAAGCCGCCCAGCCACAGCAGCACGCCGGCAGACAGCCCCAGCACGGCCATGCGCTTGGCGCGCTGGAACGCCGCGGCCGTGCCCCGCCGGGCGCGCCACAGCTGCCACGTGCCCAGCCAGCACAGCAGGGCGGCCAACACCTCGACCGCGATGATCAGCGCGTAGGCCACATGCTGCAGCAGCGGCGAATGGATGGCGCGGTAACGGATGTGTGCGTCGGGGAAGACCGTGTCCATCGCCAGCACATGTTGCACGAACGGCCAGTTGCTGCCGTAGTCGCTGAGGTTGCCGAAGGCCACCAGCGCGATCCACAGCGCGATCGCCGCCAGCACCGCGATCTTGCACAGGCGCAGGAGCATCCGTCAGCGACCGAACAGTTTCTTGAAACCGTTGTCGCTGAAACCGACGCTGACGCTGCCGTCTTCCTGCAGCACCACCGGGCGGCGGATCAGTGCCGGGTATTCCTTCAGCAGCAGGGTCCACTCGGGATCGGTGCCGGGGTTCTTGCGCTGTGGCAACAGGCTGCGCCAGGTGGTGGAGGACTTGTTGACCAGCGCCTCCCAGCCGCCGAGCTGCTGAGCCCAGGTCTTCAGTGTGGCCGCCGGTACCGGGTTGGCGCGGTAGTCCACGAACGTGTAGGGCACCGTAAAGCGGTCCAGCCAGTTGCGCGCCTTGCGGCAGGTGTCGCAGGTGGACAGGCCGTAGACGGTCGTGCTCATTCGCCGCTCCGCAGCAATTCGTTGATCGAGGTCTTGCCCCGGGTCTTCTCGTCCACCTGCTTCACGATGATCGCGGCGTACAGGCTGTGCGAACCGTCCTTCGCAGGCAGACTGCCGGCCACCACCACGCTGCCGGCCGGCACGCGGCCGTAGCTGGTTTCGCCGGTGGCGCGGTTGTAGATGCGGGTGGACTGGCCCAGGAACACCCCCATGCCGATCACGCTGCCCTTCTCCACCACCACGCCCTCGACCACTTCCGAGCGCGCACCGATGAAACAGTGGTCCTCGATGATGGTGGGACTGGCCTGCAGCGGCTCAAGCACACCGCCGATCCCGACCCCGCCGGAGAGGTGCACGCCCGCGCCAATCTGCGCGCAGGAACCCACCGTGGCCCAGGTGTCCACCATCGTGCCAGACCCGACATGGGCGCCGATATTCACGTAGCTGGGCATCAACACCGCGTCCTTCGCGATGTGCGCGCCGCGGCGCACCAGCGCGCCTGGCACCACGCGCGCGCCCAAACCCTCGAGTTCGGCGTCGCTGCCGTGGGCAAAGCGCAGGGGCACCTTGTCGAAAGCGAGCGCCGGGCCCCCGTCGACCACGCGATTGCCGTTGATGCGGAAGTACAGCAGCACCGCCTTCTTCAGCCACTGGTTGACGTTCCAGCCGCCCTGCCCGTTCGGCTCGGCCACGCGGCGCTCGCCGGATTCGAGCAGGTCCAGCACCTGTCCCACCGCTGGGCGCAGATGGGTTTCGACCTCGGCCTGGGTCAGCTCGTTGCGGCGCTCGAAGGCGTCGTCGATCAGGGATTCAATGCTCTGCATGGCGAATGGACGTCCAAATCGTCGCGGGGGAATGCCCATTGTGCCCGCCCGCACGGCGTAGCGAAACCGGCAGACATCGCCAGCCCACTCAAGATTCGTGCCCGGCGGCCGATATGACCTTGCGAGAAGAGCCAGCCAACACGCGGCCTGCCGCGAGGGTGCAATGGATGAAAGGGTCGCCGCCATAGACAAGCAAATGCAACGCCTCGCCCGCGCGCTGGCGTTGGTTGCGTGTTGCCTGCTGGCCGGCATGGCATGGATCGCACCCGCGCTGTCCGCCACCGCGACGGCAGCCCACTACGAAGGCGGGCGCCACTACATCCACAGCTTCAGCCCCAAGAGCTACGGCGGCGCCGCGCAGAACTGGGCGCTGGCGCAGGACAAGCAAGGTGCGATCTACGTAGGCAACGACGATGGCACCGTGCTGGTCTGGGACGGCGCCCGCTGGCAACACATCCCCGCTCCCAAGCAAGCCACCGTGCGCTCGCTGGCGCTGGGCGCGGATGGTCGCATGTACATGGGCACCGTGGGCGACCTGGGCTATCTGAAGCCGGATGCCACCGGGCAACTGGCCTTCGTTTCCTTGCGGGACAGGATTCCGCCGAGCGAACGCAACTTCGCCGACGTCTGGGCCACCCATTCCACGGCCGACGGCATGGTCTTCGTCACGACGACGACGCTGTTCCGCTATCGCAACGGCGCAATGCAAACATGGAAGCCGCGAGCCGTCTTCCATACGAGTTTCGTGGTTGACGGCCGGTTCTACGTCCGCGAGACAGGCGTGGGCCTCATGCAACTGGACGGCGACAAGCTGGTGCCGGTACCCGGCGGCGAGCGCTTTGCCAACGAGAAAGTCTACGCGCTGCTGGCATGGCGCGGCCCGGGCGCACAGCCAGGCGACCTTTTGGCAGGCACTCGTACGCAGGGTTGGTTCGTCAGCCATGGCGGCGCATGGCATCCCTGGACTACCGAGGCTGACGACGCGGTCCGGCAAGGCCAGTTGTATGATGCCATCCGACTGGCCGACGGCCGGCTCGCCGTCGGCACCTTGCGCAGCGGCCTGCTCCTGCTCGACGCACAAGGCCATCTGTTGCGCACCCTGACCCGCGACAGCGGCCTGACCTCGAATGCGGTGCTGGCGCTGATGCAGGATCGCGAGGGCGGCCTCTGGATTGCCGGCGGCTACGGCATCACCCGCATCGACATCGGCAGTCCGCTGACCATCTTCGACCGGTCCAGCGGACTGCCGGGCAGCGTGCAGGCATTGCATCGCCATGCCGGCACGCTTTACGCAGGGTCCACCGAAGGCTTGTATCGCCTGGCGAGCGGCACCAACCCCCATTTCGAGGATGTGACGCAGGTGCCAGGAGTCATCTGGGGTTTCGCCGAGATCGGCGACCAGATGCTGATCGCCAGCGACAGCGGGGTGTTCGCCGCTTCCGGCGGCACGTTCCAACAGCTGCTAGCTCCGCAACAGTCCCAGCTCTCGATCACCGCGCTTTCCCTGCGGCAATCCACCACCGATCCCTCGCGCGTCTTCGTGGGCCGCACGGACGGCGTCAGCACGCTGAAATACGAGAACAATCATTGGGTCGACGAGGGCCACATCCCCGGCGTGCGGAACGAAGTGCGCACCATCCGGCAGGATGCAGCGGGCCATGTATGGCTGAGCCTGTGGGGCGGCGGCGCGATTCGCCTGAGCCTGCCGCCGGACTGGCAGGGGCCCGGCGATCCCCGGACCCTCAAGATCGAGCGCTACGGCAACGAGGCGGGGCTGCCCGCCGAGCAGAACGATATCGTCGTCATCGACGGCACGTTGCACTTCACCACCGCGCACGGCATCTATCGATTCGACGAACGAAGCAATCGCTTCGGACCCGACCCCGCGCTCGCCGACCTGTTCCCGGATGGGCCGCCGCAGATCGATGCACTGCATCAGAACAGCAACGGCGAATTGTGGATGTACACCGGCCACGGCGGCGGATTGAAAGAGGTCCGCCATGCCGTGCATACCGCCCGAGGCTGGCGTTGGAAGGCCGCCCCGCTGCAGCCGCTGGCGGGGACCAACATTTCCGCGCTCCTGGACGACGCCGACGGCATTCTGTGGATGAGTGGCGACGCGGGCCTGTTCCGTTACGACTCCACGCGCGTCATACCGCAGGACGCACAACTGAGCACGTTGCTGCGCCGCGCGACCGGTCCGGATAATCACGTACTGTTCGCCGACAACTTCGCGACAGCCGGTTCGCCCGACATACCCTGGGAACAGAACTCGATCCGCTTCGAGTTCGCCCTGCCCAGCTATACCCTGTCCGACGCCACCCGCTACCAGGTCTGGCTGCAGGGGCTTGATCGCGACTGGTCGGCATGGAGCGAAAGCACCTACCGCGACTACACCAATCTCCCCGATGGCCATTACCGCTTCCACGTGCGTGCGCGCAACGTCTATGGCCAGCAGGGCCGCGAGGCCACGTTCGACTTCCGCATCCTGCCGCCGTGGTACCGCTCTACCTGGGCCTGGCTGTTATGGATCGCTTCGGCCTTGCTGGTGCTGGCCCAGCTCGTGCACTGGCGCTCGACGGCGCTGCGTCGGCGCAACCGCGCGCTGGCAACGCTGGTCACGCAACGTACCGCCGAGTTGGCGCAGGCCAACGAAGCATTGCAACAGGCCAATGAAGCGCTCGCCCGGCAGGTTCTCATCGATCCGCTCACCGGCCTGAAGAACCGCCGCTACCTCAGCGAGCACATCGAGCCCGACCTGGCCAGCGCACGCAGATATCACCAGGACGCGCTGATGCATGGCCTGCCGCCGATGCACCTGTTGTTCCTGATGGTGGACATCGACCACTTCAAGCGGGTCAACGACACCTGGGGCCACTCCAGCGGCGACCGCGTGCTGCAGCAGTTCCGCGACATGCTGCTGTCGGCCACCCGTGGTGCCGACACGCCTGTGCGCATGGGTGGCGAGGAATTCCTGATCCTGGCCCGGTCCGCCCCGCCGGACGCCGGGCCGCAGTTCGCCGAACGCATCCGTGCGGCCGTGGCCGCCGAGCGCTTCGACCTGGGCAACGGCGAGCACGTGCACCTCACCTGCTCGATCGGCTTCGCCAACTACCCGTTCTTTGCCGGCGAACCGGAAAAACTCCGCTGGGAACAAGTAGTGAACCTCGCCGACGAGTGCCTGTACGCGGCCAAGCGGCAAGGCCGCAATGCCTGGGCCGGCGTTCCCCCGGTGGCCACTCCGTCGCCGGCTGGCGACACCGCCGATGCGCTGCGGGAAGCGCTTGCCCGCCTGCCCGGGCCTGGGCCGCTTCCCATCCTGGCGTCATGGGCTGGCGCGGGACCGCAGGAGGCGATGAAGTGAACAGCCTCTCCACCACCTCAACCGAATCGAAGGAGGATCCGTGCCGCGGCGTCCCATCGACACTAGCGAGCTGATCGTCGGCCGCCCCATGCGCTTCAACGCCTACGATGCGCGGGGCAATCTGCTGCTGTGCTCAGGCCAGGTCATCGTCAGCGAGGCGTTGCGGGACATGCTGTTGCAACACGGCCTGTTCTACGGCTCCGAAGAGGAATGCCGCGGACCGTTGCCGCTGGAGTCGCAGGAGCCCCCGCCATCGCCACTGGCACGCGTGCTGGGCGCTCGCCGGAGCCTGCATGCCTTGCTGTCCAACCCGGCGCGTGAGAACTTCTCGGCCACACTGGCGAACATCGCCACGCAGGTGCGTGCTGCCTGCGAGGCAAACCCCGATGTGGCACTGGCCAGCGCCCTGCTGTGCATCAAAGGGCCTTACAGCAGCCGCCACGCGGTGAACGTGGCCATCGTCTGCCAGATCACCGGCATCGCACTGGAGCTGGATGCCGACGAATTGGCCTCCACCGTCTGCGCCGCCTTGACGATGAACATCGGCATGTCCGCCCTGCACGATGCACTCGCCATGCACAAAGGCCCGATCAGTCACGCCCAGCGGGCGGCGGTGCGTGCGCACTGCGAACGCGGCGCAACGCGCCTGCGCGAACTGGGCATCGACGATGCGATCTGGCTGGACGCCGTGCGCGACCACCACGAACGCGGCGACGGCAGCGGCTACCCCGCCGGCAAGCATGGTGCGGAAGTCGGCCGACCCGCCCGCCTGCTGGCCATGGCGGACGTGTACTGCGCGCGCATCGTCGGCCGCGACCACCGCTCGCCACTGCCACCGAAGCAGGCGTTGCGCTGGTTGTTCCTCAACGAGAACGCCGTGCTGGACGAACAACTGGCCCGGGTGTTCATCAAGACGCTGGGGATCTATCCGCCCGGCACCGGCGTGCGCCTGCGCAACGGCTCGGCCGGCATCGTGGTCCAGCGCGGCATCGCCGGCCACCAGCCCGTGGTGGCTTCGCTCACCACGCCGGAGGGCCTGCGCCTGGTTTCGCCGATCCGGCGCAGCGGAGACGTGGAATCGTTTGGCATCGTCGAGGTGGCGGACCTGTGGAACCTGAACCTCGACGTGAACATGGAAGCGCTGTGGGGTGCCGACGCATCGGATTGAAGTTTCCCCCGGGGACGCGTTCCTTGTGCGGAAACCCGTCGTCCACAGGAGCCACTGCAAGGCTAGCCCAGCCGCTCCAGCAAGGCCCGCCGCAGTCGCTGTCGCCGCGCTTCGTCCAACGGAGCATCATGGCGATCGGTGAGCTGGAAGAAATCCTCCACGCGCTCGCCGAAGGTGGCGATGCGGGCGTCGTGCACGCGCGCATCGCAGGCCACCAGCACCTGGGCCACCGCAGCCAGCAGGCCTGGGCGATCGCTGCATACCAGCGCCATGCGCGTACGCCCGCTCTCCTGCCGGAAGTCGATGCGCGGCGGCATCTGGAAGTGCTTCAGCTGGCGCGACATGCTGCGCCGCGGTGGCAGGATCCGCCCGCCCTGCGCCAGCGCGCGCTGCATGCGCTGGTGCAGTTCTTCCGCACGATCCGCGCTGGCCGGATGTTGGCCATCCGCCTCCAGCAACAGAAAAGTGTCCATCGCCATGCCGGCGTTCGAGCCGAGGATGCGCGCCTCCACCACCGAAAAATGCAGTCGGTCCAGCATTGCGGTGACACTGGCGAACAGGCCGTCGCGATCGGGTGTGCAGACGAACAGCTCGGTGCTGCCGCGCACCGAGAGCGGATGCACGGCGACCAGCGGCCACACGCCGCCCGCGCGCACGATGGCCGCGGTCTGCCAGGCGACCTGCTCGGGGCGATGACGCAGGAAACTGGATGCCGGGAATGCTCCCCACGCCTGCTCGGCGGTCGCCGCGGCGATACCGTCTTCCTGCAGCAGGATCAGCGCCTGCGCGCGACAGGCGTCGATGCGTGCCGCTGCGTCGTGTCCCGGCCGCGTGTCGCTGCGCAACGCCTGCCGTGCCGCCACGTAGAGATCGACCAGCAGGCGATCCTTCCAGCCGTTCCACAGCTTGGGGCTGGTGCCGATGATGTCGGCCACGGTCAGCAGGTAAAGCCGGCCAAGTCGCTCGCGGTCGCCCACGGCGTCGGTGAACTTGCGCACGACGTCGGGATCGGTGATGTCCTGCCGCTGCGCGGTGGTGCTCATCAGCAGGTGCCAGCGCACCAGCCATGCCACGCGCTCGCCGTCGGCAGCGGGCAAGCCCAGCCTGGCGCAGAACGCGCGTGCATCGCTCTCACCCAGCACGGAATGGTCGCCGCCTCGCCCCTTGGCGATATCGTGGAAAAGGCCGGCCAGCAGCATCAGTTCCGGCTGCCCCAGGCTGGACCAGACATCGCAGGCGACAGGGAATTCGCGGCGCGCATCCGGATCGGCGAAACGCGCCATCTGGCGCAGCACGCGCAGCGTGTGCTCGTCCACGGTATAGACGTGGAACAGGTCGTACTGCATGCGCCCGAACACCTTGCCGAACGCAGGCAGGATCGCGGCGAGCAGGCCGTGCCGGTTCATCCGCCACAGCGCATCCACCGCTGGCGCGCCGCGCTTGAGCAAGTGCAGGAATGCCGCCAGCACCGCGGGATCGTCGGCCAGCTTGCCGTCGTGTTGTGCGGTGGCCTGGTGGATGCGCCGCATGGTGTCGGCGGTGAAGCCGATCAGGCCCGGCTCGTCCAGCCGCGCGATGAAGATTTCCACCAGCGCCGCCGGCCGCTGCGCGAATAACTCTGGATCGCGCGCCGCCAGCCGCGTGCCGTAACGCACGAAATGCTCGCCCACCGGCTTCGCTTCGCCGGGCGGCTCCAGCAGCTCGACAAAACGTTCGGCGATCTGCACACCCAATCGCTCGACCTGGCTGGCCGCGCGGTAATACCCCTGCATGAACTGCTCGACGCCGAGGTTCTTTTCGTGCTCGTCCTCGAAACCCAGCTGCACGGCGAGCGCGCGCTGGTAGTCGAACAGCAGGCGCTCTTCCGGCCGCGCGGCCTCCTGGTGCAGCGCCCAGCGGTAACGCCGCAGCGTGGTTTCGGCATCGCACAGGCTGGCGCGCTCGGCGGGGTCCAGCAGGCCCGCATCCTGCATTGCCTCGAAACCGCCGGCATGCGCGAGCCGGCGCCCCAGCCAGCGCAGCGAATCCAGCGTGCGCAAGCCGCCGGGGCCGTCCTTGAGATCGGGTTCAAGATTGCTCGCCGTGTCGCCGTGGCGTGCATGGCGCGCGTCGCGCTCGGCCAGTCGCGCGGCGAGGTAATCGCGCGGCGGCCACAGCGAGGGATCGTCCACGATGGCGCGCAGCGCGACTTCCAATGCCGCATCGCCCGCCATCCATTGCGCATCGAGCAGGCTTGTGAACACGCTGGCATCTTCGGCCGCCAGGGCACGGCACTGTGCCGGCTCGCGCACCGCATGCCCCACTTTCAGACCCACGTCCCACAGCGTGGCGAAGCATTGCTCCAGCGCACGCAGGCGCGCCGGCTCGGGCTGCGTGACGAGCACCAGCAGATCCACGTCGGAATGGGGAAACAGCAGGCCGCGACCGAATCCGCCGACCGCGAACAGCGCCGCGCCGCTCACTTCGCCGAGGCAGGCCGTCCACACATGCACGACGATGCGCGCCACCGCCTCGGCACGCCGTCGTGCCAGCATGCTGGCATCGGCACCTTCGCGGAAGACGGTCGCCAGGTCGCGGTCCACATCACCGAGCAGTTGCCGCAACGCACGCCGCGCGTCCACGGATACGCCGGAACGCGGCACGGCCGGCGGCAGACGCGGTAAGGGAGGCAAGGGCAACCGAGGCGCAGTCGTCATGGCGCCCAGTACAGCACGGCCTCAGCACCAGTCAAACGTTTCCGCGCCGCTGGCGCCATACGATGGCGGCGCCGGCGATGCCGGTCAGCAGCAGGATTGCCAGCGAATAGCCGGCAGGATTGGTCAATCCGGCCGCATCGGCCGCCCAGATCAGAGCCGCAGCGACCAGCAACTGCGACGGCATGACGACGCGCAATACGCGAAGCGGTTGCGGCACTCCCATGCGACGCAGCAGCAATGCCGCCGACCATGCTGGCAACCAGAGGATGCAGAGCGCGATTAATACCAGGGAAGCGAGAAAGACGATGATCACGCCTGATGCCACCTTGCCGCACCCACGCTTTAGGCATCCGGCCAAGGCGTGAGGATTTCGAAGCCGTCGGCGGTGACCGCAATGGTGTGCTCCCACTGCGCGGAAAGCGAGTGGTCCTTGGTAACCACGGTCCAGCCGTCGGGCAGCTGCTTGGTCTGCGGCTTGCCGGCGTTGACCATCGGCTCGACGGTGAAGGTCATGCCCTCCTGCAGCTCCACGCCGGTGCCAGGCTTGCCGTAGTGCAGCACCTGCGGCTCGTCGTGGTAGACCTTGCCGATACCGTGGCCGCAGTACTCGCGCACCACGCTGAAGCCGGCGGCCTCGGCGTGCTGCTGGATCGCATGGCCGACGTCGCCCAGCGTGGCGCCTGGGCGCACCGCGCGGATGCCGCGCATCATCGCCTCGTGCGTGGTCTCCACCAGCCGCTTGGCCAGTACCGAGGGGGTGCCCACGAAATACATGCGGCTGGTGTCGCCGTGCCAGCCGTCCTTGATGACAGTGACGTCGAGATTGACGATGTCACCTTCCTTCAGTGCCTTGCCGGGACTGGGGATGCCGTGGCAGATCACGTGGTTGACCGAAGTGCACAGCGTCTTCGGGAAGCCGTGATAGCCCACGTTGGCCGGCACCGCCTTCTGCACGTTGACGATGTGCTCGTAGGCCAGCCGGTCCAGCTCCTCGGTGGTGACGCCGGGCTTGACGTGCTCCTTGAGCATGGCCAGCACTTCGGCGGCCAGCCGGCCGGCCTCGCGCATGCCTTCAAGGTCCTTCGGGGATTTCAGCGTAATGGCCATAGTGGAAACCCAGATGGCGGCGTCCTTGTGCCGATCAAGCCGGCATCGCAGGCAACTTGCCGCCGCGCCGGCGTACCGGCTACAATCTCACAGTTTTGCAGACCGTCATCGAGGCTTTCGACCGGTGCGCACTGCAAGGCGAAACGGGATTGTAACCGCGCCGCGGCAGCATCCCAAACCCAACGCCACACACGCATCGGCACCGTTCTTCGGGGTGCCGCGCGCAGCATTCGCTGCCGCGGTCGAAGCCGGGGATGCGTGGAGGTCCCAACCCCCGGGCCGCCTACACAAGGCCCAATGCTTTAAGGAGTTACACCATGGCTCAAGTCACCATGCGCGAAATGCTCGAAGCCGGCGTGCATTTCGGTCACCAGACCCGTTACTGGAATCCGAAGATGGGTCCGTACATCTTCGGCGCCCGCGGCAAGATCCACATCATCAACCTCGAAAAGACCCTGCCGCTGTTCACCGATGCGATGAACTTCCTGTCGGGCCTGGCGCAGAAGCGCGGCACCATCCTGTTCGTGGGCACCAAGCGTTCCGCTCGCGAGGCGCTGGCCGAGGAAGCATCCCGTGCTGGCATGCCCTTCGTCACCGCGCGCTGGCTGGGCGGCATGCTCACCAATTTCCGCACCGTGAAGCAGTCGGTGGCCAAGCTCAAGGAGCTGGAAGCGGCCGAAACCGACGGCAGCTTCGAAAAGCTGGTCAAGCACGAAGTGCTGGCACGCCGTCGTGAGCGCGAGAAGCTGCAGAACTCGCTGGGCGGCATCAAGAACATGAACCGCCTGCCCGACGCGCTGTTCGTGATCGACATCGGCCACGAAGACATCGCCGTGCAGGAAGCCCGCAAGCTGGGCATCCCGGTGGTGGCAGTGGTCGACACCAACTACAACCCGGAGCTGGTGGACTACGCAATTCCCGGCAACGACGACGCGATCCGCGCGATCCAGTTGTACGCCCGCGCTGCCGCCGACTCGATCCTGGAAGGCAAGGCCGCTGCCCCGGCTGCCGCCCAGGGCGACGCCGACGAGTTCGTCGAGCTGGACGAGGAAGGCAATCCGGTCGCCAAGGCCGAGCGCAGCGAGCGCAAGGCTGCTCCGCGCCGTGACCGCGATGCCGCCCCGCGCAAGGGTGCCGGTGCGCCGCGTCGTGACGGCGGTCGCGAAGGCCGTGCTCCGCGCGACGCCAAGTAAGGCGACGTGACGGCGGGCGACCGCCGTCGCTTCGACAACGACGAAGCCCATCCCGGCGTCGTGGCGCGATCCGCCACGACGCCTCAAGCATTCGAGGAATACCGATGAGCAATATCTCCGCCCAACTCGTGAAGGAACTGCGCGAGCGTTCCGGCGCCGGCATGATGGAGTGCAAGAAGGCGTTGGTCGAGAACAACGGCGACATCGACGCCGCGATGGAATGGCTGCGCAAGACCGGCATGGTCAAGGCCGAGAAGAAGGCCGACCGCATTGCCGCCGAAGGCCGCATCGCCGCCGCGCAGGCCAGCGGCAAGGCCGTGCTGGTCGAGGTCAACAGCGAGACCGACTTCGTCGCCAAGGCGCCGAACTTCATCGAGTTCACCAACGCCGTCGCCGAGGCCGCGCTGAAGGCCAGCGCCGGCGACATCGACGCCGTGAAGGCCGCCGCCTTCCCGGGCGCCGCCAGCATCGAGGAAGCCGCCAAGGCGCAGACCGCGACCATCGGCGAAAAGATCGAAGTGCGCCGCGCGGCGCGCGTCGAGAACGATGGCCCGCTGGCCACCTACTCGCACGGCGGCAAGATCGGCGTGATCGTGGCGCTCAAGGGCGGCTCGGACGAGCTGGCCAAGGGCATCGCCATGCACGTAGCGGCGATGAACCCGCCCTATGTGAAGGCCGAGGACGTCCCTGCCGACTTCATCGCCAAGGAAAAGGAAATCGCGCTGGCCGCGATGTCGGACAAGGAAAAGGCCAAGCCGGCCGACATCCTGGAAAAGATCGTCTCGGGCAAGATCAACAAGATCGTCTCCGAGGTCACCCTGGTCGGCCAGCCCTACGTGCTGGACACCAACGTCACCGTGGGCGACGCGCTGAAGAAGGAAGGCGCCGACGTGGTTTCGGTGGTGCGCCTGGCCGTAGGCGAAGGCATCGAGAAGGTGCAGGAAGATTACCTGGCCGAAGTCGCCAAGGCGATGCAGGGCTGAGGAGCGCGCTCGTGCGCTCCCCGCTCTGGAATGAGCGCACGCGAAGCGGAGCCTGATTCGCCCTGCGAATCAGGCGAGTCAAAAAAGGAGCAAAAGCCCCTTTTTGACCATCAAGCACGAATGCTCTTGCTCTAGCCTTCCAAACGCCCGTAAACAAAAAGCCGCGGACACCCGCGGCTTTTTCATGCCTGAAGCGACAGGCAGTTTAGCCGTGCAGCGCTTCCACTGTCGGCGCCACCTGCGCTTCGCGGTTCAACTCACGGCCCAACACTTCCAGCCGTTGTGCCAGTTGCACCGCGTCCGGCGCGCAAACCGTGGCGTGCCCCACTTTGCGACCGGCACGGGCCGACTTGCCGTAGTCATGCCAGTGCGCATCGACGCCCCGCAGCACGGGCGCCGGGTCGGGCAGCTCGCCGATCCAGTTGAACATGGCCGACTGCCCGCGTGCGCCGGTGTCGCCCAGTGGCAGGCCGAGCACGGCGCGCACGTGATTCTCGAACTGGCTGGTATGCGCTCCCTCGATGGTCCAGTGCCCGGAGTTGTGCACGCGCGGCGCCATCTCGTTGCCCAGCAGCTCGCCATCCTTCACGAACAACTCGAGCGCGAACACGCCCACGTAATCCAGATGCTCGGCCAGCGTGCGCGCCAACGCAGTAGCGCGCGGCTGCAACTCGTCGATCTGCGGCGCCGGAGCCAGGCTCATCGACAACACTCCATCCACATGCCAGTTGCGGGTCAACGGCCAGGTACGGAAATCGCCGTCGCGGCCACGTACCGCCACCACCGACAGCTCGCGCTGGAACGGTACGAAGGCTTCCAGAATCAGGCCGTGCTTCGCCGCTTGCGCCCCCAGCGCGGCCCAGGCCGCATCGGCGTCAGCCAACGACTTCAGGCGAAACTGACCCTTGCCGTCGTAACCCAAACGTCGCGTCTTGAGGATGGCCGGCGCACCCACCGCGGCCAACGCTCGATCGAGGCCGGTTCGATCGTCCACCGCCATGAACTCGGGCGTGTGCAGGCCACACTCGCGGAACAGGGTCTTCTCGGCGAGGCGATCCTGCGCCACCGCCAGGGCGCGCGGGTTCGGGAATACCGCCACGCGCTCGGCCAGCCACTGCGCTGTCTCGGCCGGCACGTTTTCGAAATCGAAGGTAACCACGTCGACCTTGCGCGCAAACTCTTCCAGCGTGGCGTAGTCGCCCCAGTCGGCCTTGACCAGCGGCGCCACCTGGCCGGCGCAGGCATCGGCGGCACTGTCCACCACCAGGCTGTTCACGCCCAGTGGCGCCGCCGCCAGCGCCAGCATGCGCGCCAACTGGCCGCCGCCGAGGATGCCGAGCACGGGTTGGCGCGACTCGCTCATGCACGCGGGTCCGGCTGATCGAGCACGGCCTGCGTCTGCTTGGCGCGCCAGTTCTCCAGCGCCTGTGCAAGGCGGGTATCGTGCAGCGCCAGCACCGCGGCGGCGAGCAGGCCTGCGTTTACTGCACCGGCGCGGCCGATCGCCAGCGTGCCTACCGGGATACCGGCCGGCATCTGCGCGATGGAAAGCAGGGAATCCATGCCGTTCAGCGCCTTCGACTGCACCGGCACCCCGAGCACCGGCAACCGGGTCTTGGCCGCCAGCATGCCCGGCAGATGGGCGGCACCGCCGGCACCGGCAACGATCACCTGGATACCGCGCCCGGCTGCATGCTCGGCATAACGAAACAACAGATCCGGCGTGCGGTGGGCAGACACTACCTGCACTTCGTGTGCAACGCCCAGCTCGGTCAGCACCGCGGAGGCGTGCTCCATGGTTTCCCAGTCCGAGCGCGAGCCCATTACCACGCCCACCCGCGGCGTTTCCGTCGTTGCTGTCATGGTTCGGCCGTCCAAAAGGGGTTATTGTACGGGCTTTCCGGTTTCGCAACGATTTTGCCCCATGGACAAGCGTCTGCTCGACATCCTGTGCTGCCCCGTAAGCAAGACACCGGTGCGCCTGCTCGGTCGCGCCGAGCTGGGCGCGCTCAACGGCGCCATAGCGGCCGGCGGCCTGGTGACGACAGCCGGCAACACCGTGGGCGAGCGTCTTGAAGAAGGCCTGATCACCATCGACCGCAAGCTGGTTTATCGTGTCGCCGACGGCATCCCTGTGATGCTGCCGGAGGAAGGGATCGCCACTATCCAACTGCACGACTTCCCGACCGCCGGCTGAGCCCCCCTTCCCTCGCCACGAACCCGCCGATGGACCGGCCCGCCCGCAAGACGCCACCTAGCCAACGACAGACTCCCGGTATGGCCATGACCGACGCCTTCGAACCGCCCAAGATCGTGCCGCTAGGGCCACGTCTCGACGCCAACACGGGCGAACGCGTGGGCGAGTTGCTCAACGCCGTGCGCGGCATAGCCGGCAAGCGGCTGCAGCAGTGCCTGGGCAACCTGTTCGAGCATGTGGACGACGCGCTGTTCGATCTCGCCGAAAAGGCCGAGAACAACGCCACCCAGACGCATTACTTCGACGGCATGCGCGAGGTGCGCAAGCGCCGGCCGGCGGTCGAACGCAGCTTCCTCGCCACGGTGAACCGGGAGCTGGGCGGCCTGACTGGGAACGCCGCCACGGCATCCGCCACGCCGGCGCCAGCGATGGCCGAGCTTTCGCTGGTGGCCGATGCCGACCTGGAGGAGTCGCTGGCGATCACCAGCATGGGCAGCAAGCACGAGAGCCGGCTGGCGCGCGACCTGTTTGCGATCAACCAGCGCCTCTCAGTGATCTGCGGTGGCCGCAAAGTCGAGGATTCCAGCAACCCGATCGCCCCGACGGCGCTCTCGCAGGCCTTCCGGCTGGCGCTGAAGGAGCTGGCCGCGGACATGCGCGTCAAACTGCTGATCTACAAGCTGTTCGACCGCTATGTGCTGTCCACGCTGGAAGAACTGTACGCCGACGCGAATGAAACGCTGGCGCGCGCCGGCGTGCTGCCGCAGCTGCGCGTATCGGCGCCGCGTGGCGGCACCGCAACGCGCACCGCCACGTCAACGGCATCCGTGGCCACGGGTGGAGCCGGCACGGACGAAGCTGCCGATCCCGCTGCCGTCGAACTGCTGCAGACCCTGCATAGCCTGTTCGTCGCCCGCCGTGGCGGCGAAGCACCTGCAGCGACCCATGCCGGCCATGCGAGCAGCGGGCCACCTCCTTCCGCCGGCGAACTGCTGGGTGCGCTCAGCGTGCTGCAGACCCAGCTGGCGGCTGGTGGTGCCCAGCAGTCACCGTCCATGGTGGACGGCACCGGCAATTTCGATCGCGAAGCCGTCTCACAGCTCAAGGAGCAACTGCTGGGCCAGCTCGGGGCGCTGCGCGGCATGCGACCCACCCATGTCGCAGGTGTCGACGAGGACACCATCGACCTGGTCGGCATGCTGTTCGAGTTCATCCTCGACGACCATACCCTGCCGCCCGAGATGCAAGCGCTGCTGGCGCGGCTGCAGATTCCCTACCTCAAGGCCGCGATCCTCGACCGCAAGCTGTTCGCCCATCGCCAGCATCCGGCGCGCCGCCTGCTTGACGCCCTCGCCGAGCAGGCCAAAGGCTGGTCGCCGGAGTCCGATCGCGACAATCGCCTGCACGACACGATCAAGAGCATTGTCGACCAGTTGCTCCACGAGTTCGACGACGACCTCGGCATATTCGAGCGCCTGCTGCAGGGGCTGCAGCAGTTCCACGAATCCAACCGGCGCCGCTCCGAACTGGCCGAGCAGCGTGTGGCCGAGTCCACGCGCGGCCGCGAAAAGCTGGAGCAGGCGCGCCGACGCGCCGCCCGCGAGATCGTCGAACGCATCGACGGCCGCAAGTTGCCACCGCTGGTGCATGAAGTGCTGGCTCGCGCCTGGGCCAACCATCTGGTGCTGGTGTTGCTGCGCCAGGGCGAAGAGTCGGGCGAATTCCGTGACGCCCTGCGCTTTGTGGACGACTTCATCGCCAGCACGCGGCCCGTGCCGGACGCCACCTCGCGCCAGCAATTGCGCCAACTGCTGCCTGCTATCGAACGCGCGCTGCGCCAGGGCCTGGCCAATGTCGCTTTCCAGCCGCAGGACATCGAGCGCCTGCTGACCCAACTGCGCGACTGGTACGGTCAGCAACTGGGCGAGCCGGCGCGCGTCGCCGTACCCAACGCACCAACAGTCGCCGAGACGGCCCCTGTCGCCGCGATTCCGGAAAGCATCCAACCCATCGTCGAGCAGCACGCCGAGCCGGAGGAATTGCCCGAGGAAAGCGTACCGGTCGACACCGACAGCCCCGAATGGAAACAGGTGGAGGCATTGCAGCCCGGCATATGGCTGGAGTTCCAGCTGCCGGACGAACCGATGGTGCGCGCCAAGCTTTCCTGGGTCAGCCCGATGAGCGGCCGCTATCTTTTCGTCAACCGGCGCGGGCTGAAGGTGGCCGACTACTCGCCGCAGGAACTGGCCGTGCTGCTGGCCAGCGGCCACGCCCAGGTATTGGCCACCAATGCGCTGTTCGACCGCGCGATGAGCGCCATCGTCAGCCGCCTGCGCCAGCCCGACGCACCCAACAGCCCGGACGCCGGATGAATTCTGGTTTCATGTTCGACCCGCCCAGCTCCGACTTGATCGCCACCGACGTGGAACGCGCTTTTGCCGAGGATTTCGGCAAGGGCGACGCCACCGCTGAATTGCTGCCGGCCGACGCCGTGGCCGATGCCGTGCTCACTTGCCGCGACAACGCGGTGATTGCTGGCGCGCCATGGTTCGATGCCTGCTTCCGGCGCCTGGATCCCGCCGTGCAAATCCATTGGCAGGTGCGCGAGGGTGAGCGCGTGGCACCGGATACCACGATCTGCCGGCTGTTCGGCCATGCCCGTTCGCTGGTGAGCGCCGAGCGTTCGGCGCTGAACTTCCTGCAGCTGCTCTCCGGCACCGCCACCGCTACGGCCACCTACGTGGCAGCGGTGGCCGGAACCCGCACGCGCGTGCTCGACACGCGCAAGACCGTGCCGGGCCTGCGCCTGGCGCAAAAATACGCCGTGCGCTGCGGCGGTGGCCACAACCACCGCATCGGCCTTTACGACGCGATCCTGGTCAAGGAGAACCACATCATCGCCGCCGGCGGGATCGTTCCCGCGGTGACGGCCGCGCGCCGTTTGCATCCCGACCTGCTGCTGGAAGTCGAAGTGGAGAACCTCGACGAACTGGAGCAGGCGCTGGACGCCGGCGTGGATCGCATCATGCTCGACAACTTCGACGTGCCGCTGATGGACGAGGCCGTGCAGCTCACCGCGGGGCGCGTGCCGCTGGAAGCTTCCGGCAACGTCGACCTGCGCACGATTGGCGAATACGCACGCACCGGGGTCGATTTCATCTCGGTCGGTGCGTTGACCAAGCACGTACACGCGGTTGACCTTTCGCTGCGCCTGCGCATTTCCTGAACTTGCACGCCGCGCCGCCTGCCCACACACTGCATGCATGGGCAACATCCATGATCTCCTGATACTGCTGGCACTGGTCGCCGCGATAGCGTTGTGGCTGAAGTTGAGCGCCGCGCGCGACCGCGCGGCCACCGAAGCGCGCCTGCAGTGCGAACGCTACGGCCTGCAAATGCTGGACGAGTCCGTGGGATTGCGTGCATTGCGGCTGCGTCGTGTGGCCGGCCGCCAGCGACTGGAGCGCTGCTACGGCTTCGAAGTGAGCATCGACGGCGCGGATCGCGAACAGGCTTCGTTGTGGGTACTGGGTGACACGCTCAGCGAGCTGCGGCTGCCCACGGTCGTGCTCTCGCCGTCGGATCAGCTCGATATCCCGGCCGCCGGCACGGAAACGTGGCATCCACCCACCGAGCCGGGCGCACCTCACGCGGACGGCGCTGCCAGCAGCAATGTGATCCCGCTACGTCCACGCCGCCGCTCCAGCGGCGGCAACACACTGCACTGAGATCGATCGACACCCGGAGCCCGGTTACGCTCATCGAGCGCCCCGCATCCGGAAACATTGTCTTATTTGATGACCCGCAGGAACGGTGCACCGCGCTTGGGTTTGTCGCCGCCCGCACCGCCCTGACTGGATGGCGGCTCGTCGGGCGCTGGCGCGGGCGGTGGTGTATCGCCACCTTCCTCGTCGGTCGGGAACATCATCCCCTGCCCGTTCTCCTGCGCGTACAGCGCGAGCACCGAGCCGACCGGGATGCGCACCACCTGGCTGACGCCAGAGAAGCGCGCAGAGAACCCAATCCAGTCGTTGCCGAGTTCCAGGTTCGCCACCGCGCGCATCGCGATGTTGAGTACCACCTGGCCGTTCTTGATCACTTGCGGCGGCACGCGCACGCCTTCGCCGCTGGCATCGATCAAGAGGTACGGGGTCAGGCCGTTGTCGCTGATCCAGTCGTAGATCGCCCGCAACAGGTAGGGGCGATTGGAAGTCATCGGTTGCGTTGCTTCGCTCATCAGGGTCGCATGGCCTTTTCTTGCTCGGTCATGCTGCGCGCAAAACCCTGGCTGTGGAATAGCCGCTCACCATAATCCAAGATCGGCTTGCCCTCGCGCCCCAGATCCACGCCCAGCCACGGCAAGCGCCAGACCACCGGCGCCACCAGGCAATCTGCCAGGCTCATCTCGGGATTGAGGAAGAACTTGGATGCCTTGAACAACGGCAACGCCGCCAGCAGGTGCGCACGCAGGCGCTTGCGCGCAGGTTCGGCGGTGCGCCCACCGGCACGGATGGTATCCACCTCAACCAGCCAGTCCTTCTCGATGCGCACCGCAGCGACGCGCAACCTGGCACGCGAGAGCGGGTCGATCGGCATCAGCGGCGGGTGCGGGTAGCGCTCGTCGAGGTATTCGCACACCACGCCCGCGTCGTACAGGGTCAGGTCACGATCCACCAGGGTGGGCGTGCTGCCGTAGGGGTTGAGGTCGCGCAGATCCTCCGGCGGCTTGCCCGGCTCGACCAGTGCGCGCTCGTAGCTGACGCCCTTGGCGGCCAACACCAGCCTGGCACGATGGCACTGGATGTCATCGGCCGTGGTGTAGAGGGTGAGTGCATTGCGTGAGCGGGCGCTTGGAACCATGCGCGATATTCCTGTTGCGGTTGCGCGAATGCGGCAGCCCCTGGCCGCCGCATTCGATGGTATTGCTGCCGGGAATCAGTGGACGTCTTTCCAGTATTCCTTCTTGAGCAGGTAGGCCAGCAGGGTGAACAGCGCCAGGAACAGCAGGACCCAGACCCCGTAGTGATGCCGCTGCAGGGCCGCCGGCTCCGAAACGTACTCCAGGAAGTTCACCAGGTCACGCGTGGCCTGCTGGTATTGCCCAGGGGTCAGCTTGCCGGGATGCGCCAGCTCCAGCTTCTCCGCTTCATCGGAGCCGGGTTTGGTCACTGCCACCTGCTCGCCCTGCAGTTCCCACAGCGGGAACGGCATCGCCGCGTTCGGCAGCGTGGTGTTGTTCCAGCCGATCGGGCTCTTCGGGTCGAGGTAGAAGGTATTGAGGTAGGTGTAGACCCAGTCGGCGGTCTTCGCACTCACTTCCAGCGACAGGTCCGGCGGGGCCTTGCCGAACCACTTCGTCGCGTCCTCCGCCGGCATGTGCGAGATCACCGGATCCTCGAACTTGGCGCCGGTGAAGTTGAGGTTCTGCATCACCTGCTGCTCGGTCAGCCCGAGATCGTCGGCGATGCGCGAGTAACGCATGTACTTCAGCGAGTGGCAGCCCACGCAGTAGTTGAAGAACAGCTTGGCGCCGCGCTGCAGGGAGGCCTGGTCGCGGATGTTGGAGCCGGACGCCATCAACTGCCCTTCGCCTTCGGCATGCGCCGCCGGCTGACCGGCAAACAGCAGGCCAAGAGCCAGCGCAAATGCAGGAAGGAGTCGCTTCATCAGGAGCTCGGGCTTCATCAAGAGCGTCGGCTTAGTCATGCGTCGTCACCCGATCCGGAACCGGCTTGGTCTTTTCCCAGCCGAAATGTGTGTAGGCCCACAGGAAAGCGAAGAAGCCGAAATAGATCAGCGTCATCGTGCGGCCGAACGCGTTCTCCCACGTGGTCAGGTCGACGTTGCCGAACCATGCGGGGATCACCTCCGCGGTGATGCCCGCACCCACCGCACCGAGGCCGAAGAACGCGATCACGAACAACGTCAGCGCCACCTTGTAGCCGGTACCCCGGTAGCGGACCGACTTGACCTGGCCACGGTCGAACCAGGGCAGCAGGAACAGCACCGCGATTGCGCCGAACATCGCCAGCACACCCCACACGGCCGTGCCTGCGAATGACGGGATCATGCGCACGATCGCGTAGAACGGAGTGAAGTACCACACCGGCTTGATCTCTGCCGGGGTAACCAGGTTGTTGGCCGGGATCGAGTTGTCGTGCTCGAGGAACCAGCCGCCGAAGGTCGGCGCGAAGAAGATGATGAAGGCTGCCACGATCAGGAAGAAACCAACCCCGAACAGATCCTTCACCGTGTAGTACGGATGGAACGGGATGCCGTCGGCCGGCTTCAGCGCGTCCCAGCGGTTGCCCTTGGGGCCGTGCTTGACGTCGACGCCGTCGGGGTTGTTGGAACCCACCTCGTGCAACGCGGCCAGGTGCAGCACCACCAGCAGCAGCAGCACGATCGGCAGCGCGATCACGTGCAACGCGAAGAAGCGGTTGAGCGTGGCGTCGGCGGGCAGGAAGTCGCCCATGATCCACTCGACCAGGTGGCTGCCGATCACCGGGATGGTGCCAAACAGCGACACGATCACCTTGGCGCCCCAGAACGACATGTTGCCCCAGGGCAGCACGTAGCCCATGAAGGCCTCGGCCATCAACACCAGGAAGATCAGCATGCCGAGCAGCCACACCAGCTCGCGTGGCTTCTTGTACGAGCCGTACATGAGGCCGCGGAACATGTGCAGGAACACCACCACGAAGAACAGCGATGCGCCGGTGGAATGCATGTAGCGGATCAGCCAGCCCCACTCCACGTCGCGCATGATGTACTGCACCGAGTCGAAGGCGCCGGCCGCGCTCGGGTTGTAGTTCATCGTGAGGAAGATGCCGGTGACGATCTGGTTGACCAGCACCAGGATTGCCAGCGAGCCGAAGTAGTACCAGAGATTGAAGTTCTTCGGCGCGTAGTACTCGGTCATGTGCTTGCGGTACGTCGGCGCGAGGCCGGGCGCACGCTCGTTGACCCAGTCGCCGATGCGGACGAATACGTTGGCCATCACGCGCCCTCCTTCGGATCCACGCCGATCTGCACGGTCGTATCGTCGATGAAGTGGTACGGCGGAATTTCCATGTTCTTAGGCGCAGGCACACCCTGGTATACACGGCCGGCCATGTCGTAGCGCGAGTGGTGGCAGGGGCAGTAGTAGCCGCCTTGCCAGTTCGGGTCGAACGGCTCGGGCTTGAGGTCCGGCACGTAATTCGGCACGCAGCCCAAGTGGGTGCAGATGCCGATCATCACCAGCCACTCGGGCTTGATCGAGCGCGTTTCGTTCTGTGCGTACTTGGGTTGCTGAGCGGCGGAGGCGCCGTCGGATTTCGGGTCGACGAGCCGCGCGTCCTGCTTGGGCAATGCGGCCAACTGCGACGGCGAGCGGTTGACGATGAATACCGGCAGGCTGCGCCAGCCGACGATCAATTGCTGGCCTGGTTCTATCTTTTTGAGGGATTGGGTGACCGGAGCCCCTGCGGCTTTGGCTCGCGCGCTGGGTTCCCACGACTTGATGAAGGGCACGGCTGCCGACACGATCCCCACGCCACCGACCACTGCGGTGGCCGACGTGAGAAACCGGCGGCGGCCATGATCGACGACTTCGTTCGCCATCAGGCTCTCCGGTACTTGCTGCGTCAAGAAGGGCTCGCGCCCAGCAATCAGATTGGAACCCCTGTGAATCGCGTTAGTCTAGCGTCAGCCCCCACACCGTACAATAAAAGGGCTGCGGCTATTCGACGCTGCTCGTCGTCGCCAGCCTAACCCACCGCCAGCCCGCCCGTCACGGACTCGTAGCACGACATGAAACATGCCGCCGGCACGCTCGCCTTCCTCGCCCGCTGTGTCGTCGCCGGCTTGGCCGCGGCCTTCGTGATCGGCCTGCTCTGGCCGGCCAGCGGCGAGCGCCTTCGTGCGCGCCTGCACTTGCCTGTCGCGCAGACCAACGACGCACCGCCCCTCCATGCCCCCGCGTCCTATGCCGATGCGGTCGCCGCGGCGGCGCCCTCGGTGGTGAACATCTATGCCGACAAGATCGTCAACGAACGGGCGATCAAGATGTACGACAACCCCATCCTGCAGCAGATGCTCGGCGGCACGCTCACCACTTATGCGCGCCGCGAACAGACGCTCGGGTCGGGCGTGATCGTCAGCGCGCAGGGCTATGTGCTCACCAACTACCATGTGATCTCGCACGCCACCGACATCCAGGTACTGTTGTACGACGGCCGCGTGGCCAAGGCCACCCTGGTCGGTGCGGACGATGAAACCGACCTCGCCGTGTTGAAGATCGACGCCGGCAACCTGCCGGTAATCCAGCTCGCCGAGCAGAACCTGCGCCCCGGCGACGTGGTGCTGGCGATCGGCAACCCGCTGGGCCTCAACCAGACCGTGACCATGGGCATCGTCAGCGCAGTGGGGCGCCAGTTGAACGCCTCCAGCGCCGAGGATTTCATCCAGACCGATGCGGCGATCAACCTCGGCAATTCCGGCGGCGCCCTGGTCAACACCACGGGCCAGCTGGTGGGCATCAACACCTTGCTGATCAACCAGACCACGAACACCAAAAACATCGGCTTCGCCATTCCGGCCGGGACCGCCAAGAAAGTGCTGGATCAGATCGTCGCCACCGGTCACGTGGTGCGCGGTTGGCTGGGCGCCGATTACACCTTCGTGCCGGTGGACGCCAACAGCGGCCTGCCGCCGGCTGCGCGCGGCGCCTCGGTCGTCGACGTTTACCCGGGCAGTCCCGCAGCGCTGGCCGGCATCCAGTCGCGCGACATCCTTCTGCGCATCGGCGACGACGATATCCGCGACCCGGCAGACCTGCGTCGGCGCGAAGCGGCAATCAAGCCCGGCACCAAGGTGGAAATCTCCGGGCTGCGCAACGGCAGCCCATTCCATGTCACGGCCACGCTGGCCGAACGGCCGCCGATGAGCGCGGCCGCGGCGACCGACAACGGCGAGCAGCAGTGACTCAGCCCGAGCGCTCCGCCTGCGGCTCGTGCAGCTTCGCCTCGTAACGCTTGCGCAGGGTATCCACGCGCTCGACGTAAACCTGCGTTTCCGCATAGGGAGGTACGCCGTTGTACTTCTCCACCGCCCCGGGGCCGGCGTTGTAGGCCGCAGCGGCGAGGTGCTTGTTCCCGTTGAAGGTGCGCAGCAGCAAGGCCAGGTAACGCGCTCCGCCGCGGATGTTCTGGCTGGGGTCGAACGCGTCGAGGACCCCCATGCTGACAGCCGTGCCAGGCATCAGCTGCATCAATCCCTGCGCCCCCTTGATCGACTGCACGCGCGGATTGAACGCGCTCTCGGCGTGGATGATCGCCCGGATGAAGGCTTCGTCCACGCCCGATTCCCGGCTGGCCAGCTGGATGGCATCCGCGTAGTCGGCCGTGTTGAGATGCACGGTGTCCCAATGGATATTCGAGTGCAGATCGCAGGCGATACAGGTGAGTATCATCAACACGTTCTTCGTCAGCACATCGCCGTTTTGCCGCATGGGTATGGAATCGCCGAAATACACGCTGCCGTCGGCGTGCACTACTTTGTAGTAGTGCGTTTCTATGTAGTGGCGCGTCTGTTGATCCTGTGCCGGGTTGGCGCCTGGACCGCTGTCTGCCGCCGAATTTGTCTTCGGCATGGCCTCGGCTGCAGCGACTCCCCTCATTCCTTCCGATGCCGGCCGGGCCGTGGTGAATACCTCGCTGGTTACCTGCGCCAGCGATGCCAAAGGCAATCGGTCGATGCTCGCGCTGTACACGCGCCCCGTCACGCCGGACAGGGACGCCGCCGGTTTCGCCACGGCACGACGCAGCGCCGGACCTTGGGCACCCGCTATGCGGCTGCATCCCCGAAAGCCCACCGTACTGGTGGTATATGCCACTTCGCCGCTGGCTCCGGTGCAGCGGTACAGGGTGCTGGCGTGCGCCTTCGGCAGCCAGAATGCCGCCAGCAGGGCGCAGCCCAGCGCGATCCGTGCAAGGATCATGCTGGTCGTTGGGGAACCGGGATCAGGCCGGCCGGCGTTCCCCCTGTGGCGCACGGCTTCAAACATGGCGGCAGTGTGCCGCCGTGCGACTTCCGCGCCAAGAGCGATCGCATCGTTTCGTGCACCATGCCCGCGCAACGAACCGCCTCAAGTATCTGATCCGACAAGCCCGCTGATGGCAGGCAAGGGCCAGCCGGCGTAAAATGCGCGGTTCGGCGCAATCCGCGCCGCGCCTCGCGCAACCACGGTAACCAGCACCATGAGCGGCAAGCTTTTCATCAAGACCCACGGCTGTCAGATGAACGAGTACGACTCGGCCAAGATGGCCGATGTGCTCAAGGCATCGCACGGCCTGGAGCTGACCCAGGACGAGTCCGAGGCGGACGTGATCCTGGTCAACACCTGCTCGATCCGCGAGAAGGCGCAGGAGAAGGTGTTCAGCCAGCTCGGCCGCTGGAAGGAACACAAGCAGGGCGGCAGGCCAGTGCTGATCGGCGTGGGCGGCTGCGTCGCCTCACAGGAAGGCGAGGCCATCATCAAGCGCGCCCCCTACGTGGACCTGGTGTTCGGCCCGCAGACCCTGCACCGCCTGCCCGAGCTGATCGAGTCGCGCCGCGAAAGCGGCAAGCCGCAGGTGGACATCTCCTTCCCCGAGATCGAGAAGTTCGACAAGCTGCCGGAGCCGCGCGCCGAAGGCCCCACCGCCTTCGTCTCGATCATGGAAGGCTGCTCGAAGTACTGCAGCTACTGCGTGGTGCCCTACACCCGCGGCACCGAGATCAGCCGTCCGTTCGACGACGTGCTGGTGGAAGTGGCGCAGCTCGCCGAACAGGGCGTTCGCGAAGTGAATCTGCTGGGCCAGAACGTCAACGCCTACCGGGGCCCGATGCACGACGGCGGCATCGCGGATCTTGCCGTGCTGATCCACGCCATCGCGCAGATCGAGGGCATCGGCCGCATCCGCTTCACCACCTCGCATCCGCTGGAGTTCTCCGACTCGCTGATCGAGGCCTACGCCAGCGTGCCCAAGCTCGCCAACTTCCTGCACCTGCCGGTGCAGGCCGGCTCGGACCGTATCCTCGCGGCGATGAAGCGCGGCTACACCTCGCTGGAGTTCAAGCAGAAGATCCGCAAGCTGCGCGCGGTGCGCCCGGACATCTGCGTGTCGTCCGACTTCATCGTGGGTTTCCCCGGCGAAACCGACGAGGATTTCGAGAAGACCATGAAGCTGATCGAGGACGTGGGCTTCGACCAGAGCTTCAGTTTCATCTTCTCCGCCCGCCCTGGCACCCCGGCGGCCAGCCTTGCCGACGACACACCGATGGCGGTGAAGCATCAACGGCTGGAACGCCTGCAGGCCGCGATCAACACCAAGGCAAGGGCCATCAACGAGGCGATGGTCGGCACCGTGCAACGCGTGCTGGTGGAAAAGCCCAGCACCAAGAACCCGCACGAACTCGCCGGTCGCACCGAAAACATGCGCTACGTGAACTTCCCCGGCGACGCACGCATGATCGGCCGCTTCGTGGACGTGTTCGTCACCGACGCCATGACCAACTCGCTGCGCGGGCGCGTACACGCGCTGGCCGAAGCGGCCGCCTGAGATTTGATTTACCTCCTCTCCCCTCCGGGGAGAGGAGCGGGGTGAGGGGTCAATCTGGCCACACGCTCCGCAGGTTTTCGCAAGACCATCCCCTCACCTCAATCCTCTCCGCGGAGGGGAGAGGAAGCCCAAAAGCATGACCCCAGGCCTCAACGAACGCGATTTCGCCCTAGCCCCGGAAGACAACGCCCGGCTCGCCAGCCTGTGCGGGCCGTTCGACGAGCACCTGCGCCAGATCGAACTGCGCCTGGGCGTGGAGATCGACCACCGTGGCAACCTGTTCCGGGTGATCGGTGAGGAAACCGGCGCGCGCGCCGCCGAGAAGGTGCTGCGCGCGTTGTACGTCGTCACAGAGAACGAGACCCTCAACGGCGCGAAGATCAATCTGCACCTGGCCGAATCGGGCGTGGATTCTCTCACCGACGACGCGGGCGAGGGCGCACAGGAAGTCGCCATCAAGGTGAAGCGCGGCGTGATCAAAGGCCGCGGCGCGAACCAGGCGCGCTACCTGCACGCCATCGCGCGCCACGACATCAATTTCGGCGTGGGCCCGGCGGGCACCGGCAAGACCTACCTCGCCGTGGCCAGCGCGGTGGAGGCGCTGGAGGCGAACCGCGTGCAACGCCTGCTGCTAGTGCGTCCTGCCGTCGAGGCCGGCGAGAAACTGGGCTTTCTGCCCGGGGACCTCTCGCAGAAAGTCGACCCCTACCTGCGCCCGCTGTACGACGCGCTGTACGAGATGCTCGGCTTCGAAAAGGTGGCCAAGCTGATCGAGCGCAACGTGATCGAGATCGCGCCGCTGGCGTACATGCGAGGCCGTACGCTCAACGACTCCTACGTGATCCTCGACGAGGCGCAGAACACCACCGTCGAACAGATGAAGATGTTCCTCACCCGCATCGGCTTCGGCTCGGTGGCGGTGATCACCGGCGACGTCAGCCAGGTCGACCTGCCCCGCAATGTGCGCTCCGGCCTACGCCATGCCGTGGAAGTGCTGCGTGGCGTGGACGGCATCAGCTTCACCTTCTTCACCTCGCGCGACGTCGTGCGTCACCCGCTGGTGGCGAAGATCGTGCGCGCCTACGAGGCCTTCGAGCAGGCATCCGAGGAACAAACGCGGTGAGCACGACGACTCTGCATGTGGGCTATGCCGTACCACGCGCCGGCATCCCGTCGTCCACCAGCTTCCGCCGTTGGGTGGAAGCCGCGCTGCATGGGGCCAAGCGGCGCAAAGCCACCGAACTCTTCATCCGCATCGTCGATGCCGGCGAAGGCCGTGCGCTCAACCGCGATTACCGCGGCAAGGACTACGCCACCAACGTGCTGTCCTTCGAGGCGGAACTGCCGCCGGGCATGAAGTTGCCGCTGATCGGCGACATGGTGATCTGCGCCCCCGTGGTGGCACGCGAAGCCGCCGAACAAGGCAAGCGCGCACACGACCACTGGGCCCACCTCACCGTGCACGGCGTGCTGCATCTGCTCGGCCATGACCACATCGTCGAGGCCGAAGCCGTGGCGATGGAGGCGCTGGAAACGCGCATCCTCGCCGGCCTGGGCATCGCCGATCCCTATGCGTGACGGCTGCCCACGATTTCCAAACACTCTGCGCCGGAGGCTGTTTGCGTGCAGGCCAAGGAAGAGCGAAGGAGTGGACGTGCGTCCAAGACCGAGCGATGACGCAAGCCTACGCGCAAACAAACCCGGCCCTTCGCGTTGTCATCGATTGAGCGCCATACGGCAGCGCGCGGCTTGACCTGACAGTAGTCGGGCATTGCGCCACGCACTTCCACCGGACGCCCAATCGATGGCAACGTGGGGGTGCCTGGAGATCGTGAGCAGGCTCTTACACCCTGAACTGTCACGCTTTTTCCGCTAGACTCGTGCTTCCGCCCGCATCCGGGCAGTTGCAACCCGAGTAATGAACGACGACCCCGGCAGTACCAGCGGCCCGGCCCATCGCAAATGGTGGGATCGACTGGGCCACCTGTTTTCCGGCGAACCGCGCAACCGCGCGGAACTGATCGACGAGCTGCGCACCGCCCAGGCCAACGGCCTGCTGAGCGCCGACACGCTGCCCATGCTGGAGGGCGCGCTCAAGGTCACCGAGCTCACCGTGGACGACGTGATGGTGCCGCGCGTGCAGATCGTGATGATCGCCGCCGACGCCCCGCTTTCCGACATCCTTTCCGCCGTAGTCGAATCGGGCCATTCGCGCTTTCCCGTGCACGGCGAGGACAAGGACGAGATCCTCGGCGTGCTGCTGGCCAAGGACCTGTTGAAGTACTTCGGCAACGGCGCCGATTTCGACATCCGGGCGATCCTGCGCCCCGCGGTGCTGATTCCCGAGTCGATGCGCCTCAACGTGCTGCTGGCGGAGTTCCGGCGCAGCCGCAACCATCTGGCGATGGTGGTGGACGAATACGGCGGCGTGGCCGGCCTCATCACCATTGAGGACGTGCTCGAGCAGATCGTCGGCGAGATCGACGACGAGCACGACGACGCGGAAGAGCCGGCGCAGATTCATGTCCAGGCCGACGGCTCATGGCTGGTCAGCGCGCTCACGCCCATCGAGGACTTCAACGAGGAAATCGGCGCGGACTTCTCCGACGAAGAGTTCGACACCATCGGCGGCCTCGTCACCGCCGAGTTTGGCCACCTGCCCGAAGTGGACGAGGAAACTACGGCAGGTGAATTCCGGTTCCACGTCACCGAAGCCGATGACCGCCGCGTGCAACAGTTCCACGTGTCACGCCGCGCGTCGGACGCCTGAGCCACGCATCTGCAGTGACCAATGGGCTATGGCTTTCACCCCTCCCCTGGTTGCAGAGGAAGGGTGCAGCGGGATACACCTCTCGTCACAAACCTTCCCTCGTCCCATGCTTTCCCTGCGTGCAGGGGAAGATGAAAAGCCCGGAACCCATGCGCCCTACCGCCCGCCTGCTCACCTTCCTTGTCCTGCTCCTGTTGGCCGTCTTGCCTGCCCATGCGAGCATCGCCAATGCTCCTGGCGCCAACCTGGAAGTCTCGCTGGTCACCTATGGGCCCGGCGACGTGTATTGGGAGCGCTTCGGCCACGACGCGCTGGAGCTGCGTGACACCGTCAGCGGCGAGGCGATGAACTTCAACTACGGCGTGTTCGACTTCAACGAGAAGAACTTCTTCCTCAACTTCGCACGCGGCCGCATGCACTACCTGATGGATGCCGAGCCCACCGAGGACGAAGAGGGCTACTACGTGCAAGTAGGCCGTTCGATCACGCGCCAGCATCTGGCCCTCTCGCCGGGGCAGGCCGCCGCGCTGCGCGACTTCCTGCTCTGGAACCTGCGCCCGGAAAACGCCGGCTACAACTACGACTACTACGCCGACAACTGCACCACCCGCGTGCGGGATGCATTGGACAAGGCGCTTGGCGGTGTCATCAAGGCGCACCTGACTGCACAAGCGGCCGGCATGACCTACCGCCAGCAGACCGACCGCCTGATGAGCGCCCAGCCCTGGCTCATGTTGCTGCTCGACCTGGGACTCGGCCCCTATGCCGACCAACCGCTCAATGCGTGGCAGGGAAGCTTCCTTCCCGCCGAGTTGCAGGCGAACCTGCGCGACGTCCGCGTAACCGACGATCACGGTGGCAAGCGACCATTGGTGCAGGACGAGCAACTGCTGTCACCCAACCATGTTTCGGTGCCGCCGGCACTGGCACCCGATCTACGCATGCCGCTCGGCATAGCCGGCTTGATCTTCGCCATCGTGCTCGCGCTGACCGCGCGGCGCCGGCCAACGGCGCACGCACTACTCGGCACGCTCTACCTCATCGCCGCCGGCCTCGTCGGCATCGTGTTGCTCGCGCTGTGGACGCTCACCAGCCACCACTCCGCCTGGGCCAACGCCAACCTGCTGTTGTTCAGCCCGCTCGCCTTTCTCCTGTTGCCCACCTTGTGGCGCGTCCGCCACGGCATCGCCCCCACTCGTTTCGCCAACATCGTGCTGATGCTGCAATTGTTCGCGGTGCTTGCCACCGTGGCGCTGCACCTGCTGCCTGGCGCCGTGCAGCAGAACCAGCCTTGGATACTGCTGGCCCTGCCGGTCTGGCTGGCACTAGCGTGGAACTTGCGCCGCGTGACCCCGGCACGATCGTGAGGACAGTTTTGGGCGCGGCTCCGCTACCCAACCGCTAGCAGAGCCGCGGCGCCTACGGCTGCGGCGTGCCGATACCCAATTTCTCGGCCATCGCCGGCCCCAGCGAAGCTGCGAAGCTGCTGGTCAGGTGCTGGTTGTCGCGAAACACCACCAAGCCATCGCGTTCTGCCGAGCACACTTTCCCAGGGCATACTTGGCTGTCCATGTCCAACACACCGACATTGGCAAAGCGGCTCGCCGCCTCATCGAGCCATCGATACACCTGATCCGCGTGGCCATTGTCCACCCGGGCACTGCATGCATGCTGCAAACCGAGCCACGCTGGCCGCCCCGCATGCTCCGCCAGGCAATCCGGCCCGTCGAACGGCAGGCTGGGCGTGTCGCGCAATAGCCAGATGCGGCCCACTGCGGGGTTGAGCGCGCCTAACACCTTAGCCGTGCCGGTTACCCATTGTTCTCTTGAGAAGCCGTTCGTGTCCGTCGATCCAAGCAGCACAACATCGGGCTTGATCTCGGCGATCTGTGCCAGGGCATGTGCGCGCCACGTCTCACATACGGTGTATTGCTTGCCAATCCGGGCATAAAAGAAGGGCACGTCCACCATCGGACAGGACGACTTGGTAAGCACCAGCAAGCGCCAACCCGGTCGATCGAACACCTTGGCGACGGCTGGGAACCACTGCCCGGCGTGACTGTCGCCCATCAACACTGCCGTATGCATGGCATCGGCTGGACCGAAGGCACAGATACGTACCCGGTCACTCTGGTACCAATCATCGCAGCCCATGCTGTAAATGACCGGCGCATCGCCATGCGCCAAGACGTAGCGCTGCATGGTGGGCAACTTCATCCGCTCGTCGGCGCGATTGTTCCAGCGCACGCACAAACTGTTGGCCACCAGCATCAGCGCCAGCGCTGCGAAGATCGCCGTGCGAGGACGCGTCAACCATTCTTGTCGGTTACGGACAGGCGCTTCGATGTACCGGCAGGAGACATAGGCAAGCAGCAGTGACAGCAACAGCCAGGTAGCCCGGTATTGCGGCGCGTCGGAGCCAGTGAACGCGTAGCCGAGCAGCAAGATCGGCCAATGCCACAGATACCACGAATAGGAAATCCCACCGATCCACTGCAGGGGCCGCCACGATAGCAGTCGCGATACCCCTACCGGTTGCGTGGTCATGCATCCCGCCGCGACGACGCCCGCGGCACCCAGCGTGGGCAGCAAGGCATAGCCGCCCGGATAAGGAATGTCCGCACTGAACCACACCGCCGCCAGTGCGATTGCGGCCAACCCTGCCCACCCAGCAACCGGCAATAGGTCGGCATAGCGACTCATCACTTGCAAGGCACCGGCCGCGCCGTTTCCCTTGAAATACAGCCATACCAACGCACCAGCAGCGAACTGCCAGGCGCGCATTGGCATCATGTAGAACGCTAGCTGTGGCGCCTTGTAGCTCAGCCACACGCACGCCGCGATGCTGACGAGCGCGACGACGAACATGCCGATCTTCAATCGCGCCATGCCGGGCTCGCCATCACGCCCAAGCAACCACACCAGCAGCGCCGGCCAGATCAGATAGAACTGTTCTTCCACGCCCAGTGACCACGTGTGCAGGAACAGATTCGTCTCGGTTCCCGGTGAAAAATAATCCAGTCGGGCGAAAGCGAAATGGATGTTGCTCAACCACAGGGTCGCCGTGGCTGCCGCGGACGACTGTCCGAGCTGTTCCGCCGGCGCCAGCAACAAGGACGCTAGCGCGCCGACTATCAACAGCATCACCAGCAATGCCGGCAAAAGACGGCGCAGGCGGCGCACGTAGAACTCCGCGAAGGAGAGCCGCCCGGTACTGGTGATCTCATTCACCAGCAACCCGGTGATGAGAAAACCGGATAGCACGAAGAACACGTCCACGCCAACAAAGCCGCCGCGCAGCCAAGGCACACCGGCGTGCACAGCAACCACCAGCAGGATGGCCACGGCACGCAGTCCCTCGAGGTCGGCACGGTAACCCAGCCGGTAATCGTGCCCCTTCATTACTCTGCGCCCCTGTTTCATGACGAATACAAACCCGACGGATGGTACAGGCAGGCAAGGATCCACGTCTCACGGCGTTGCCGCATCACGGCCCGCACGGCATCATGCCCACATGAATCCGATGGCCCGCGTCCCTAGCGCATCCGCCAACACCTCGATGGTCGTCAACTGCGTCGCCTATCGCAACAACGGACAGCGCATTGGAGACGTGGACATTGATGCAATAAGCGACGTGCTCAAGGAACCCGACACCTTCGTGTGGGTGGGACTGCATGAGCCGGATGAAACACTGCTGCTACAACTGCAGGAAGAGTTCGACCTGCACGATCTCGCCATCGAGGATGCGCAAAGCGCACACCAGCGCACCAAGATCGAGGCCTACGGCAACTCGCTGTTCATCGTGGTGCAGACGGCGCAGCTGGACAACGGCCACATCGCCTTCGGCGAAACGCATATCTTCCTGGGGCCACGCTACCTGGTCACCGTTCGCCACGGCGCATCGCTGTCGTACGCCCCGGCGCGGCGCAGCTGCGAACACACGCCGGAACTGCTGGCGCTGGGCCCCAGCTATGGCCTGTACAGCGTGCTGGACTTCATCGTGGACAACCTGCTGCCCATCGTGCGCGACCACCGAGAGGAACTGCAGGAGCTGGAGCAGAGCATTTTCTCCGAAAACTTCAACCGCGATACCGTGCGTCGCCTGTACGACATGCAGCGCGACCTGATGACACTTCGTCTTGCCGTAGCCCCGTTGCAGGACGTCATCAGCCAGCTGGTGCGCCTGCATCCGCAACTGATCCCCGACGAGCTCGCGGTGTATTTCCGCGACGTGCACGACCATGTGACACGGGTGAACGACTCCATCAACGCCATGCGCGAGATGCTCGCCGCGGCAATCAACGTGAATCTTTCACTGGTCACTTTCGGCCAGAACGAAGTGATGAAGAAACTCGCCGGCTGGGCCGCGATGCTCGCCGCCCCCACCCTCATCACCAGCTGGTACGGCATGAATTTCCAACACATGCCCGAACTGTCCAAGCCGTGGAGCTACCCGCTCATCATCGGAGTGGTGGCCTGCCTGGTCGGCGGCATCTACATCGGATTGAAGCGGGCGAAGTGGCTGTAGGGGCGCGTCTTGCGCGCCCCTACAGGCGCCAGCCCTTATTGCTGCGGCTCAGCGGTCCACTTCTTCAACCACGCATTCACCGTGTCGTGCCAGAGCACGCTGTTGTGCGGCTTCAGCACCCAGTGATTCTCGTCCGGGAAAGTGAGGAACTCGCTGGGGATGCCGCGACGCTGCATCGCGGTAAACGCCCCCAGACCCTGCGTGATCGGGATGCGGAAGTCGTCCCCGCTGTGCACCACCAGCATCGGCACGCGCCAGTCCTTGACGTGATCGATCGGGTTGAACTTCTCGTAATTGTCCGGCACCTCGAACTGCGGGCCACCGTTCTCGTGTTCCTCGAACCACAGTTCCTCGGTGGCGTAATACATCATGCGCGCATCGAACACGCCGTCGTGGTCGACGAGACATTTCCACGGCTGGTTCCACACGCCGGCGATCCAGTAGGTCATGTAACCGCCATAGCTTGCTCCCAGGGCGCAGGCGCGATTGCCGTCGAGGAAGCCGTACTTGCCCAGCGCGGCCTGCCAGCCGAGCTTGAGATCCTGCAGCGGCTTGCCGCCCCAGTCGCCCGAGATGGCATCGGTGAACTTCTGGCCGTAGCCGGTGGAGCCGTGGAAATTGACGGTGACCACCGCAAAGCCCTGCCCCGCATAGGTCTGCGGGTTCCAGCGGTAGCTCCAGCTGTTGGTCATTGCGCCCTGCGGGCCGCCATGGATGATGAAGGCCACCGGGTACTTCTTGCCTGGCTGGTAGCCCACCGGCTTCACCACGTAACCCTGCACGGTTTCGTCGTTCCAACCCTTGAAGGTGAAGAACTCGAAGTCGCCCTCGTGCGCGTTCGCAAGCATGGCAGCGTTGTAGTGAGTGACCTGTTTGAGATCCTTGCCGTCGGCATCCACAGTGTAGAGATCAGTAGGACGCTTCAGATCGTTGCGCGCAATCAGCAAGCGCGAACCGGCCAACGAATAGCTATCCACTTCGCCATCGCCCACTATCTGGCGCACCTTGCCGCTGGCCGCATCGACGGCGAACAGCGGATGCTGACCATTATCGTCGGCGGTGACGTAGAGCGTCTTGCCGTCCGCGGAAATACCCATGCCACCTGGCGAGCGATCCCACTGCGGGTCGATCTCGTGCGTCGCACCCGTGGCCAGGTCCAGCGCCATGATGCCGAAGCGGTCCGCCTCGAAACGCGGCGTTTTCATCGCAAGGTAGTACAGCGTCTTGCCGTCTGGCGAAGGCACCGGATAGGCATCCCAGGCCTTGTTCGCAGCAGTGAGATTCACCGGCGCCGCGGAACCATCGGCCGGCACCTTGTAGATGTCGAAGTTGGTGGACCACGGTTCGCTGTTGCCGGCGATGCGCACGTCGAAGTACACCGTCTTGCCGTCGGGTGAGAACGCGAATTCGCCGTCGTCGCCGAAGGGCTTGCTTGGGATGTCACCATCGATGCCGCGCGAAAGCAGGGTCGGCTCCGCGGGCAGCTGGCCTTTGGCATCGAAGTGCCCGAGGTAGAGCTGATTGCGCGTGCCGTCGGCCCAGGTATCCCAATGCCGCACGAACAATTTCTTGTAGATCGTGCCGCTGGCCTTGTCCGCCGCACGCTTGTCCTGCATCTGCTTGGTGCAGGCAAGCGTGCCGCAATCGGTGAACACCGCATAGGAAAGCAGCACGCTCTTGCCATCAGGGGCCAGCTTGTAGGCCTGCACGTCCAGTACGCCATGGCTCACCTGCACCGGGGCCTTGTGGCCAGTGAGGTCCATACCGTCTTTGCCCGCCGGGAAATCCAACCGCCATAGCTGCGACATGCCAGCGGCCGGAGCCAGGTAGTAAAGACTCTTGCCGTCCGCCGACCAGCGCGGCAAGGAAGCCCCCTTGTCCACCACCGTCACCGGTTTACCGTCGCGCGACAGATCCAGAACCGCCAGGGCGTTGACGCCCTTGTTCGCTGCGTAGTCCGTGCTGCGCACACCAAATGCCGCGTACCGCCCGTCAGATGACAGCTGCGGATCGCTCACCCGCTGCATCATCACCAGATCGCGCACATTGAACGGATGCGGCACATGCTCCAGCGTGATCGCGGTATCCATCGGTGCCACGGTATCGGTGTCAGCCGCCAGCACGGGCGAGGTCACCAGCGCCAGCAGCAGCACGGCGGTCAGTGTGTTTTTCATGGTGGTTCCCCGGCACAAAGTGGTTGTCAATGCACCAAGGTAAGCATGCACTGGCGACGGCGCAAGACCGCGGCTTCATCATCAATTTGAACATCATGCAAAATAGCCGCCGCACCCAGTACGCCGGGCTACGTAAGTGCCTCATTCACAGGAGCCGAGCATGTCACGCTGGAAAGCCGCGGGCATCCATCTCGCGATCAGCCTCGTTCTGGCCACGTCGATCGGCGCCGTCTTGTATTTCCTCTGGTTTCCACCGCCCTATTTCATCGCCGCCGGCGCCAGCAAGCTGATGCTCGTATTGATGGGGGTGGACATAAGTATCGGCCCCTTGCTGACCTTGCTGGCGGCCAACCCGCGCAAACCGAGGAGACTCTTGAGGCTGGATCTCTCAATCATCGCCGCCTTGCAAACGCTTGCGTTCGGCTATGGCATCCATGCAATTGCCGCCGCACGGCCAATCTTCATCGTCGCGGAAGCGGATCGGTTCGTATTGGTAGCCGCCGACGAAATCAGCGATGCGGATCTGGCCCAAGGGGACCTGCCTGCTTTTCGCAAACGCTCGTGGACTGGACCTATGCTGGTGGGAGCCATCCCTCCGTCGAGTAGTGAGGGTGCAGCGTTCGCCTTGAAGGTCTTGTCCAGTGGCAAAGACATCGATCGGCTTCCTCGCTTCTATGTACCTTACGAACAGATCGTCGGCAGGTTCATTAGCCATACCAAATCACTGGATCAACTCGTCAAGGCCACACCGGATCAACATCGGCAACTCCGACAACTTCAGACTGCGATGGGGGGCAATCCGTTGCTGGCGCTCCCGCTGCTGCGCGGCGACCAAGACTTCACGGTCATCCTTTCGCCAAAGACCAAAAAGCCACTGAAGATTCTGGCCATCGATGCCTGGTGACCAGGCCATCGACGCAGAGCCACGAGGGCTGCAGGCGCATCAGTGATTTCCATCGCATTTCCGGCGCCTGTCGTCGAGCAACGCCTTGCCCTTGGTATGGATCATGCCTAGATCCATGGAATCCTAAGGGGGATAAACCATGCCATATCAACACAAAGTTTCAGGGTTCACCTTGATCGAATTGATGATCGTGGTCGCGATCATCGCCATCCTTGCCGCCATCGCCATTCCTGCCTACCAGAACTATCTGATCCGTGCCCAGGTCACCGAAGGCGTGAATTTGGCCGATGGGGTCAAGTCTGCAGTTTGGGACTACGCTGCCAACGTCGGCAATTTCCCAACCAGCAATCAATCTGCCGGCTTGCCGTCTCCAGCCTCGATCAGCGGCAAGTATGTCTCCGGCGTAAACGTCACCGGGGGCAAGATCACTGTGTCGTACGCAGGCCCGGCTGCCAACCAGGCCATCCTGAGCCAACAGCTGGTGCTGTCTCCCACCATGGGTACCGGCAGCATCAACTGGACCTGCAACACCTCCGGTACCACGATCAACCCTAAGTACCTGCCGGCGACCTGCCGCAATTGATAGCCGGCCCGCGCGGGAAAACTGACAAAATGCGTCACTTGTCGCCATAAATTGCACGCATACCGATGGGCGACTGCCCTCCGATCTAGGCACATTCGACTGTTCCCAATCCATCGGAGCTGTCTTTCGTGACAGTCTCCTCAGTAGCGATTACGCAAGATATGCGGCAATATTCATGCATGATGACGTGGCATGTTCGGTGCTTCGCATCTGCCAGCTTCCTGGTCGTTCCTGACCATGACGTTATGGGGTTCGATCCCGCCTAGGGGGTATCGGGGCGGAACCCAGGGGGCCACAACGCTAGCTAGCCAACAGAGGAACCACCATGAAGAACTTGCAGAAAGGCTTCACCCTGATCGAACTGATGATCGTGGTCGCGATCATCGCCATCCTCGCCGCAATCGCCATCCCGGCCTATCAGAACTACCTGATCCGTTCGCAGGTATCGGAAGGTGCTGTGCTCGCCGACGGCGTCAAGACCCCGATGGCCGAGTTTTATGCCAATAAGGGATACTGGCCGACCACCCCGCAATCCGCTGGCCTGCCGTCGAATGTCGCCTCCATCAGCGGCAAATACGTGACCCAGGTGAGCGTTGCCACCTCCGGCAAGATCATCGCCGAGTTCGGTGGCCAGGCCAACTCAGCCATCAACGGTGCGTTCTTTGCTCTGTCGGCCATCCCCAACGGCGGCAGCATCTCCTGGAGCTGCAACAACGCTGCCACCACCGTCAACGCGAAGTATCTGCCGTCTTCCTGCAACAACGGCGGCTGATTTCCAAAGATCGTGTTCACTGCGAAGGGCCGCTACATGCGGCCCTTCGCTTTTCCAAAGGCTGTCGGAAGATGATGCAGCAGCGACATCAACAGATTCTTCCCGTGGCGACCTTGTTGCTGACTGGCCTGCTTGCGCTCTGGGCCTATTGGCCCGGACTTTCCGGCGGATTCCTGTTCGATGACCTTGGCAGCCTACCTGCGTTGGGGGCATACGGCCCGGTAACTCACTGGGATACGTTCTGGCGCTACATCACTTCGGGCACTGCCGACCCTACTGGGCGCCCGCTGGCCATGTTGACCTTCTTGTTAGACGCCCATGACTGGCCAGCCAACCCTCTACCTTTCAAACGAACCAATCTGATCCTGCACCTGCTCAACGGTGTACTGCTGTACCTGCTACTGGCCCGCCTCGGCAAGTTCCTGGGAATTGAAAAGAGGCGCAGCAGTGTGGCTGCGTCGCTGGGCTGCGCACTGTGGTTGCTGCATCCCTTGATGGTGTCCACCACGCTATATGTCGTGCAGCGCGAAGCCATGCTGGCGACTGTTTGTACATTGGCGGGGCTGCTGCTTTGGCTACATGGTCGTCACCGACTATGCGAAGGCCGGCTGAAGTCCGGCATGATGTGGAGCGTGCTCGGGCTGGGCGGCTTTACCTTGCTTGGTACCCTCGCCAAGGCCAATGGTGCGCTCCTGCCGTTGTACGCATTGCTGATAGAAATCGTTCTGCTGCGAGACCGACATCCCGTACGGCCCCATGCTTCGCGCCGCGCCTATCGCTGGACCATGGCGGTTCTAGGCCTTCTTCCTGCCCTCGCCCTGATCGGCTACCTCGTGAAAGCCGGCGCGCAGGGCCTGATGACTGGCGGCCCGGTTGGCATCCGTAGTTGGAGTATCGGCCAGCGCTTGCTGACCGAACCACGCGTGCTGATGGATTACCTCCAATTGCTGTGGTTACCTCGCCCTTTTTCCAGTGGCCTTTTCAACGACCAGTACGTCGCCTCGAGCTCGTGGCTGCATCCGGCAATCACCTTACCTTCCACACTGGCGGTGTGCTCGCTAATTGCCGTTGCATGGTGGCAACGTAGGTGGCATCCGGCATTCGCGCTTGCACTGTTGTTCTACTTCGCGGGCCAGCTGCTCGAATCTACCTCGCTTCCATTGGAACTCTACTTTGAGCACCGGAACTACGCGCCGGCTCTGCTCATGTTCTGGCCACTGGGGCTGTGGTTGACGGATACATGCAGGTTGAAGATCTTCAAAGTCTCATTGGTGGTCGTACTCCCTTTGATTCTTGCCACCATCACGCATGCACGCGCCGAGGTGTGGGGCGACGTAAGGACACAGGGATTGGTTTGGGCTAAGATCAACCCCGCCTCGCCCCGGGCTCAGGCGAATGCCGCTGAAATCGAGATGGAAAATGACCGGCCACTGGCGGCAATAAATCGCCTTGAAGTCTCGTTGGCCGCGCACCCCGAACAATCCCAACTCGTTTTCAACCTGATCGACGCCCGTTGCATGGTTGGGGGCGTTGGCATGACTGATACCGATGCCGCACGCAAAGCGATGCAGAGCACGACTAGCACCGGCACTTTGTTCGTGCGCTGGTTTGAGCACGCATTGCCAATCGCCATATCGGAACGTTGCCCCGGGCTTGACCTGGCAACTTTGCAATCCTTCATCGACGCAGGCCTGCACAACCCAAGGCTGTCCGCCGCAAACTCTCAACAAGATTTGACTTGGCTGCGTGGCCGCATCGCGCTTGCCGAACACCAACCCGATGTCGCGCTGATCGAATTCGAGCGCGCATTGGATATGCAGATTCGTCCGGCCTTTGCATTACAGGCCGCTGCCACTTTGGGAGCAGCAGGATATCCACCACTTGGGCTGCAGTTGCTAGATCACTATCAGCTGGTGAAAGGAAATATCACCCATGCCCAAGTAAGCATGTCTATGCTGCACGAATGGGTGCTGGAGCGACAGAATTACTGGCAAGATGAGCTAGCTCGCCTTCGGGCCACTTTGCAAACCGATACGACAACCCAATACCCCTCTGTCCCGGCTGCCAACCAAAAGCATCCATGACGACGCTTCCAACCCCACGCGATTCACGCAAAGATTGGCTTGCTGTGCTTTTGCTTTGTGCATTGCTGATGCTGCCTAACCTGCTGTGGTTGTGGTACTACCACAGCCTTCCAGTATGGATCGAGGGTTTCGTTTTCCCCGTCGTCCTGCTACTGGTTTTCTTCGCCTTGTTCGGTGACGTGCCCTGGCTGGGTTGCCTGTTGTTAACTCCATTCGCGCTGCTAGCTCCGATGGAGGCGTACTTCGTCTCAAGGTATCAGCACCCGACTTCGGCTGAAGTCATTGCTACCTTGATGGCCACCAACCCAAACGAAGCTCGCGAATACCTGGGAACCTCCCTGATTCCTCTCGCTGTGATTCTGCTGTCCTCGACAATGCTGAGCCTAGGGTGCGCCTGGAGGTGCTTCCGCGTCCGCCTGCGATGGCGAAATTCATTCCGTACATGGACATTGGTGATTGCTGTAGCCACCCCCTTGGCTGCCGCAGGCGTCGCCGCAATAACCGATAGAGAGGCATCGCAGAAACCAACACATGGAACATTAAATCTCGGGCCAATGCTGTCCGGCACCATTGCGCTCGGCTACCCCTTTGGCGTGGTTGAGCGCATTGCAACATATCATTCCGAATGGATCAGCATGCGTGCCGATGCCGCCAAGCTTGATGCGTATCGTTTTGGAGCACATCTGGTAACACTCAAACCGCAGCGGCAAGTCTACGTACTGGTGATCGGCGAAAGCAGCCGTCGCGACCATTGGCAACTCTTTGGCTATTCGCGTCCAACCAACCCCGAACTCAGCCATATGACAAACCTTGTGCCCATCACGCACATGGTGACCTCGTGGCCAGAATCAATCGACGCCATTCCGCTGATTATCACTCGCAAGCCGATTACCAACCGAAGCATAGCATTTGGGCAGGCATCCATACTTCGAGCCATGCAAGAAGCCGGTTACGAGACATTCTGGATTTCCAACCAATTGGCAATTGGCTACTTTGATTCACCAATCGCGGTGTACGCTTACGAAGCGCAGCATGTTGAATGGCTCAACCATTCCAGTTGGAACGCCCCCGGCAGCTACGACGGCAATCTTCTGCAACCTCTGCACAACGCGTTGAGCAATACCCAGGGCAATCTTTTTATCGTACTGCATATGATGGGAAGTCACCTCCAGTACGACTTTCGCTACCCTGACAAGTTCAAGCAATTCAAACCTACATGGAGCGACTCGATCAGCCAGGTACCAAACGGCGTGCGCCTGCAGAACAGCTATGACAACACCATCCTGTATACCGATCATGTGCTTGCAGCCATCATAGACACGCTGCGCAAAAGCGACGCGATCAGCGCACTCTGGTACGAGTCAGATCACGGTGAAATGTTAATTACGCCAACCTGCGACCAAGGAGGCCACGGAATAGGCACCAAATACGAGTATGAAATACCTGCACTGTTTTGGTACTCGGACGCTTACGCGACGAACTTCCCGGACAGGCTCTCCACTTTGCGCAGCAATGCGGAAAAGCGCACCCTCAGCACCAGCACTTTCCCTTCATTAACGGACATGGCTGGAGTGGACTTTCCAGGGCACGACGAAACGCTCAGCCTGTTCAGCCCAAGCTGGCGGTATCGCCCTCGCATCGTCAACTCAAGCATGTGGAGCGTCGATTTTGACAAGGCGACCATTGGCAAGAAGTGCCCCATCGTCCTTCCACAATAACTCGGGCGCCTCATACATGGTTCGCACAAAACCCTCCAGGTCTTCCATCCATTCATGAAGATATTGCGATTCCGCCGCCCTGGCTTTTGGCTGTTGCTTGGCTTCCTCGGTATCACGGCTGCGATCTATTGGCCCGGTCTCTCCGGCTACTGGCTGTTCGATGACTACCCCAATATTGTCGACAACCACGGCGTGCAACCTGCAAGTACCAGCATACCGGCCTTGATAAATGCCGCCCTCTCATCACCCTCCAGTGATTTCAAACGCCCCTTGGCTTCATTGAGTTTTGCTGCAAATTACCTGGCTAGCGGGCTGAATCCATGGAGTTGGAAACTGATCAACCTGATCATCCACTTGTTGAACGGATTGCTGGCGTTCGTTCTTGCCAAGAAACTGCTCACGGCTACCTTGAGAAGCACAAAGACTGAAGGACCAGGGGAAATCCTTCCTACTCCTGCAGAACAGCAAACAGGCATTCTCGCCGCACTGATAGCTGGCGGCTGGCTGGTGTTACCAGTCAACGTCACAGCCGTGCTCTACGTAGTGCAGCGCATGGAGAGCATGGCGAATCTCTTCGTAATGCTCGGCCTGATCGGCTATGTGGCAGGTCGCCAGTCCATGCTGCGCCAGAAGCAGCAAGGCTGGGCTGGGCTGTCACTCTGCGTATCCAGCCTCATCGCCGCAACTTCCGTAGGGTTACTGGCCAAAGAAACTGCGGTTATGTTGCCGCTCTACGCAATTTTGATCGAATGGCTCGTTTTCGGATTCCGTAGCAACGAAAATCACAAAGATTGGCGCATCGCCTCACTATTCGTGATGGTATTGCTCCTGCCGATGATCATTGGGATCACATGGCTGCTGCACGGACTATTGAATCCAGCAGCATGGGCAACACGCGATTTCACCATGAGCACGCGATTGCTCAGCGAAGCCCGCATCGTGATGGACTATCTAGTGTGGACAGTACTGCCAACACCACATGCACTATCGTTCTATCACGATGACTTCAACATTTCGACAGGCCTGCTCCAACCATGGACGACACTGGCTTGCGTCCTCGCACTTGCCGCCTTGGGCGCCGCGATCTTCGCGATCCGAAAGCGCCAGCCTCTCGCCGCCCTTGGCCTAGCATTGTTCCTCGGCTGTCAGTCGCTAACTGCAACCATTATTCCGCTGGAACTGATCTTCGAGCATCGCAACTACTTCGCCAGCTTTGGCTTGATGCTGGCAATCATCCCATCACTGACACCGGTTCGAAGCCAGGCCCTCGAAGTAAGCCGTTTCATGTTTGCACGCCGCGTACTACTGATTGGCCTGCTGCTGCTATGGGCAAGCCAGACTCTGGCCACCTCGATCGAATGGAGCAACCCGATCAGCATGGCTGAATCGTTGGCAGTCCGTCGCCCCACCTCACCGCGTGCCCAGTACGAATTGGGACGCACATACATCATCTATTCGAACTACGACCCCACATCGCCCTTCACCAAGCTGGCCTATGCGCCACTTGAGCGTTCAGCTGCCCTGCCCGGTTCGTCCATTCTCCCCGAGCAAGCGCTAATCTTCATGAACGCGCGAATGCACTTGCCCATCAAAGATGCCTGGTGGACCAGCCTGATTGGCAAGCTCAAGGCACACAAGCCGGGCATCCAAGATGAGAGCTCATTGGCTGCACTGACCAAGTGCGTGCAAGACAGCTTTTGCGATCTGCCTGTCAATCGCATGATGGAAGCTTTCATGGCCGCGCTTTCACATCCCAATCCCGATGCCCGTCTGCTTGCCAATTATGGTGATTACGGCTGGAACGTGCTCAACGACAAGGGTCTTGGCTTGCGCATGACTGAAGCTTCCGTGGAAGCCGATCCTCACGAACCCGTCTATCGAATTACCTTGATACGAATGCTTGCAGCGCTCGGCAGGAAAGAGGATGCGCTGGACGCCATCAAGCAACTTGAAGCATTGAATTATGGCGACCGTCTCAGTGCCACGTTAGCGCAATTGCGCGCACTCCCAGCGCTGCAATGAAGAAAGCTCACCATAAGACACATTCGGCATTACCCAATTATGCGCGTACTCCTGACAAGCCCCTCTTATCCAAGCGATGAATTGGATTGGCGCGGCGTATTCATTCGTCACATGGTCGATGCGCTCGCACGATCCGATGGCGTCCAATTGGGTGTCTGGGCCCCTCCCGGCGAGTTACCTGCTGACGCGACAGCAGTCACTACCGCAGCGGAAGAGCAGTGGCTTCGACGGCTCATGTCTATGGGAGGCATCTCGCATTTGATGCGACAGGGGCGCATCAAGGATCTTTTTGCTCCTGTCACCCTACTATGGATGCTGGCGTCGGCTTATCGCCGAGAATTTGCGACCGACATCTATCACATAAATTGGCTTCAGTGCGCCCTTCCATTACCGAACGACGGCAAACCTGCTCTGGTTACCGCTCTAGGCAACGATCTCAAGTTACTTCGCCTTCCTCTGATGCGTCGAGCATTGCGACGAGTCATGCGTGGACGAAAAACAGTAATTTGCCCAAATGCCGAATGGATGACTGAACCGCTGCAAGCGGCGTTTGGCGACGTTGCCGACGTGGTGCCTGTCTCTTTTGGCATCGATACGTGCTGGTACGCCATTGACCGAGATGTCACTGCATATCCCACCAAACAGTGGCTGGCGGTTACTCGCTTGACTGCAGACAAGCTGGGCCCATTATTTGATTGGTCGAAAGAGTATTTCCAAGGTACCGAACGCAAGCTGCACTTGTTCGGCCCCATGCAGGAAAGCGTTGAGGTTCCAAATTGGGTGCAGTATCACGGCGCGGCGACGCCAAGACAACTAGCGACTGACTGGTTTCCGTACGCCAGCGGCCTTATAACGTTGAGCCGCCATGCAGAGGGGAGGCCGCAAGTCATGCTAGAAGCCATGGCTGCCGGGCTGCCGATCATTGCCTCGCGCATGCCTGCACACGCAAGCATAGTGAACGACAAAGTAACCGGCATGCTGTGTGACAACCCGGAAGACTATGGCCATGCGTTAACCGCTTTGGAGAACACCGAAACCAATCGGCATTTTGGCAGCGCAGCGCGCAATCGGGCTCTGCATGAGTTCGGCACCTGGCGCGACTGTGCCCTCCGCTACACTGGCATTTACAAGAAGCTGCTCGAGGGTGACGGCATTGCGTGACTCCATCCTAGTCTTTGGTGCAAGTGGTTTTGTAGGATCCGCACTGACACATGCACTCGCAGAGCGCGATGAAAGGGTGATCGCTGTAAGCCGTCGCCCTGTGGATCTTCACATGAAGAACGTGGAGGTCATCACCAGCAATTTGAGCCAAGTGGAACACTTCCTACCCTTGCTCAAACGTAGCCGCGTGGTGGTTTATGCCGCTTCCTGCTCGACGCCAGGAAGTTCGGCAGACCGTCCAATGGAGGAGTTGCAGCACAACCTGCGGCCATTGGTTACCATGCTACAGGCCTTGCAGTGTCATCCCCAAACGGAGCTGCTCTATCTTTCTTCCGGGGGAAGTCTCTACTCTACCAATCCGGGAGAGAGTGCAAAGGAAAATTCAGCCATTCAGCCGCGCTCCTATCACGGTGCGAGCAAAGTCGCAGCCGAGCACTTCATCGGCGCTTGGTGCAGCCAATATGACGGAAGTGCCACCATATTGCGGCCGTCCAATCTGTACGGTCCCGGTCAAATAGTGCGCGCCGGTTTTGGCATCGTCCCCGCCTGTATGAAAAAAATTAGTCGCGGCGAAACATTATCTGTATGGGGTGATGGATCCGTAGTTCGTGACTATCTCTATATCGACGATTTCATTAAGCTGTGCGTCGCCGTGGCAGAAACGCCGGCGCCGGTCGGACACCGTCCTTATAACGCGGCCAGCGGTATAGGCATTAGCCTCAATACTTTGTTCGATACTCTGCAATCAGTTACTGGCAAATTCTTGTATCGGGACTACGATGCCAGCCGTGCCGTCGATGCACCGTATATCGTTATGGATGCCGGCTCGGCCAAGGAGCAGTTCGGGTGGAGCGCCGGAACTTCTCTGCGCGAGGGGCTGGAGAAAACATGGGCATGGTTCAATACCACTCAGCCGTGAATCCCCCGGCGGTACCTGACTGCTCGGTATGTATTGCCAACTATAACGGCGCCGCATTGCTTACCGAGTGTCTGGAGTCCGTATTGACTCAGCAAGGCAGCCATAATATCGAGGTCATTGTTCACGATGACGCCTCGACGGATGACTCGCTTGCCCTGCTAAAACAACGCTATCCACAGGTAGACATAATTGCCAGCCAACAAAACGTTGGCTTCTGTATTGGCAATAATCGCATGGTTGCGCGTGCCCGAGGAAAATATGTCCTCCTGCTTAATAACGATGCCACGCTAGCACCAGACGCCATCCAGCACCTGCTAGGCGAAGCCACGAAAATCGATGGACAGGCAATCTTGACGCTTCCACAACTGGATTGGGAGAACGACACCCTGGTCGATCGCGGGTGCCTTTTGGATCCATTCTGCAATCCAATTCCGAATCTTGATCCCAGGAGGGATGAAGTTGCCTATGTCATTGGCGCATGCCTGTGGTGTTCGCGCGATACTTGGCATGAACTCGGCGGCTTCCCGGACTGGATGGGATCAATCGGTGAGGATTTATATCTTTGCGGAGTCGCCCGTCTGCACGGCATACCTGTTCGCGCACTGCGCAGTAGCTACTATCGCCATCGACAGGGCGCAACCTTTGGCGGGAACCGTGCCGATGCCGGCCTGCATACCTCGATCCGACGCCGCAAGCTGAGCGAGCACAACAAGACCCGGGCGTTGATGATTCTGACTCCCACCCTGCTGATGTGGCCGTTACTTTTCGCGCACCTAATCGCGCTACTGATCGAGGGCCTCATCCTCTCTTTACTGCGTCGCAATACCACGTTGCTGCACGAGGTTTACCTGCCGGCCTTTGCATCCCCGTTTCGTGAAGGCGGCTTTCTACGCGCGCGCCGGCGCGAAATACAGGCGACGCGTACGATTTCAATCGCAAAATGGTTCTCGACGGTGAGTTGGCAACTGCGAAAGCTCACAATGCTGGTCCGGCACGGGATGCCGAAGATATCCTAAGGTCGCATCGCACTCTCAGCGGAGTGCACGAAGCGGCAATCAAACCGTGCCGCATGGATTACCAAACCGCTACCCGGGCACGTATATAAAGCAGTCAATGCGAGCGTGCAGCTTAACGACGGACCTGTCTCGGGGCGCTGCATCATCTAGGCATCTAGCCTACGTGCACAACTTGCAGGCTCGGCAAAGGAAACACCAACGTACGTCCAACGTAGTTGGGATTGGCAAGGAAATGGCGACGAAAATGCCACGGAAGCACAAGGAAATAGTCGTATCCATGTGCGAGCACATCCGCTTCGGCGGTTATCGGAAGAAACGTTCCGGGCGTCATCGCACCGAACTTATCCGAATTCACTTCCCCCACCTCGGTAACATCATTTGTGCTGACGTCGCAATACTGCAGCAGCACGTTGCCTTTCGTCGATGCACCAAGAGCAGCGATGGTCTTGCCTTCAGCCTTCGACTTAGCCATAAACGCTCGTAGGGCATCACGCGACGCCGCGACATGGCCAGCGAAATCCTTGAACGGTGTAAGCGTGTCGAAACCGCGCGACCGCTCTTCGGCAAGGATGTGCTTGACGTCAGGACTTTCCGGAATGCCGGACGTTGTCTTAGCTGCGGTTACCGAAAAACTGCCTCCGTTGACGCTGTTGAACTCGACATCGACGATAGTGAAGCCAACGCGGTCCGCCATCCACTTCACTTGCTTGAGGGCGTAGTACTCCAAATGCTCATGGCAGACCGTATCGAAGGACAGTGAATCAAGCATCGCCGGCATGTAGCTCTGTTCGAACACCCATACGCCATCGTTTGCGAGGACGTTGTATACGTCCTGCATAAAGGCCATGGGCGACTCGAGGTCATAGAACATCGAGAATGACGTCAACACGCGCACACGTTTGTCTGGCCGCGCTTTTCGCAGCGAATCGGCGGTAAAAAAGTCGGCACACAAGTCAACGTGCGGCTTGTAGTACTGGCGGAACTTCGCAGCAGTGGGGTCGACACCTAACAGGTCGATGCCAAGCGACTCCGGGTAGGCACCTAGCGTTGTCCCGTCGTTGGAGCCGACGTCAACAACAAGGTCCCCAGCTCGCAGAGATACCAAGTTGAGCACTCGCTCTACCTTCGCGCGCAGATGCTGCACCATGCTCGCGTTGAGTCCAGAACGATAACCATAGTTGTCGCCATACATTTCGCCCAGATCGTAAGACTCCGCGAGCTGCAGCAAGCCGCAAGCTTCATCCCCCATGCATTTCACCAGCCTCAGCGGACCGGAGGTGACTTGCGTGTCGCGTGAACGCGGGAACACTCCCGTCAGCATTTGTTCGCCGAGGTCGAGAACCTGCTCAAGATGTGTGTTACCGCAAATGCGGCAGCAATCGATGGAACTGTATGTGTTCGATGGCATGTTGGTCTCGTCAGAACGAAGTGTGTCGGCGCGCGTCAGCGGCTCGCATTGCTTCGTCCAAGGTTTCGATAAAGAAGCGCGGATCTTCATGCCTGAAATGCCCGTACAGCCGCGCCGGCCAATACAAAAGACCCAGCGGGAGGCGAGCGATATTTCGTGCAAGCAATCGCTTCCACGCCGAGCCGAAGCGATCGCGCATCAACTCGTATTCACGCATTGAATATCGCCCGTATGCACGTTGCAGCAGCAGAACGCGCAGTAGGCGCCATGGCTCCCGCGGCGTTGCGACGCGCTTGGCACCATCCGATATACCCTCGAACGACCATACCAGTTGCGGCCACCGCAGCATGAAGATGTCGAAGGCGCGCGCATTCCATTGACCGTTGCCGTTGCGGATCACTACAAGCGGCTCGGCCAGGATAATTGCAGTGCCCTCAATTGGCTTGCGGAACAAGACCCCTACGTGCACGAAGCCACTGCCGAAGTAGTCTTCGGGGTTGCGCTCGAGCCACAACGAACGACGCACGACCACCGCTCCGACAAAAGTCACGTGAGCAATGACCTTGCGGAAGAAGTCATCCCACTCCCCGGCGACAAACACACGGTCCTGCGACAGGCCAGGGCGGGAGCGCATCAATTGTTCGCGCAATTCCAGGTCACGAACTTCACAGCTGACGATTACCAGGTCATGAGCCTCTCGCACCGCAGCCAGCACGCGGGCTACCGCACCGGGTTTCAGCACATCGTCGTCCGTCATCAGCCAACAGTGCGTGCCATTGGCGAGTTGCACGGCGTAGCTGCAGTCGCGATCGAAACCGGCATTGGAAGCTTGTGCAGCCTGACCAGCGAGCACATAGCGAATCTGTGGGAAGCGAGCAACATAAGACTCTACAATGCCCTTCGTCCCATCGGTCGAGCCTCCGTCGACGATGACGATCTCCATGCCAGGATCGAGCTGCGACACGATGCTGTCCAGCGTCTCACCAATGAAGTTCGCCCGGTTGAGCGTGGGAATGCAAATGCTGAGTTCGGCGTTCATGCGCCTGCACCTAGCGTCTTGAAGCCTACGAGCAACTGCGCGTCACCTGCGTCGGGTTGCATCACATAGCTGCGGCGCCCGTACATCGCGATCGCCCGCACGTTGTCTTTGCGTACACGCAGACGTATCGCCGGAGCACCCCGATAACGGGCCATCGCTTCAAGATATTCCATCATCAGTCGACCGAAGCCGCAGGTACGCACGTTAGGATGCACCGCGACCCCCAGACTTGGAACGTCATAACCTTCATTCCAGCCACGCAACAGGCCGTAGGCCCGCACGTTACCCTCTTCGAGAAACACCACATACAGATCCTTGCCGGGTCGTTCGGCGATTGCACGCAACGTTGCAACATCGCCGGCATGCGGATGGAAGAATACATCGTCGCCAGCAACCTCAAGATCGGCAAAAAAGCGCGCGAGCGCCACTTCGCCACCTGGCCGCAACAACAGACATTCAATCGCGCCGGATGCGGGCATGTCAGCGCGCGAACGAGGCCAACGCATCGCAGATGCGATCAATATGCGCCACCTCGAGACTGGGGCTCGATGGCAACACTAAGATCGACGCGGCAAGCGCATCGCTGATCGGCAGCAGCTGCGGGCCATATAGATGAGGCATCGCACTGGCGGGATAAAATCCCGGGCGCGTCTCGATGCCAGACGCCATCATCAGATTCATCACCGCATCGCGTCCCTGCGGAAAATGTGCGTAGTTCAGCCGCACACCAACCGCCCACATCACCGGGTCGACGTCCGTCTCGATGACCTGCATCTCCACGCCAGGGAGCGCCAGAAGACGCGCACGGTACCTGCTCCAGACTTCGGCGCGCTTGGCGACTATGCGGTCAATCTGCTCGAGTTGCGCGCACCCAATCGCCGCCTGCAAGTTGGTCAGGCGAAAGTTATGACCCGCCACTTCGTGCAGGTAACGCGTCTGAGCCATGCCGTGGCTGCGATAAAGGCGCATGCGAGCGGCAAAAGCATCGTTGCTCGTGGTGACCGCGCCCCCCTCACCGGTCGTGATGGTCTTGGTAGCGTGGAAGCTATAGGTACCAATCGGCGCAATCGTGCCAGACATACGGCCGCGATATTTCGAACCAATCGACTCGGCAGCGTCTTCGATCACCAGTACGCCATGCTCTGCGCCAAGAGCAAGCAACGGCTCCAGCGCGCAGACATTTCCGTAGGTATGTACAGGCACGATTGCTTTCGTGCGCGACGTGATCAATGGCGCTACGGTCTCAGCAGAAATACACCACGTTGCCGGGTCGATATCGGCAAACACCGGGGTCGCACCCACCATACGCGCCATGTTAGCCGCAGCCATGAAAGCGAAACCCGGCACGATGACTTCATCGCCTACGCCAATGTCAGCAGCCAGATATGCAAGATGAAGCGCCGCCGTACCGTTTGCCACCGCCAGCACCTGGCGCGCATCTGCGTAACGCGCGAAGTCCCTCTCAAGCCGATCTACGTAGATACCGCCGGAAATCCAAGTCGAACGCAGGGCATCTACCGCATATTCTTCTTCACGCCCCCACAATGTGGGTTCGGCCCATGGAATCATGTTGTTTGTTTGCACAGTCATTCAACGACGGGTTTTCTGAATTCCAGGGCTACCACACCCATTCCCGGTAGGGTAGCGAGATTATCGCGGCGAGCGTAGGCCAGAACCGTGGCCAAAGGCTCGCGCCAACGGGCAAAGAAATAATTCGAGCGTTTGGCCAGCACATCGGCATCATAGGTGCCAGACACACGTTCAGCATACAGCTCGCGCGCCACGGGAGAGCCTGTAATGGCGAAGATCTCCTGCAGGCGCGATTCATCGTAGTAGCGCTGCCAGAAGACGAACCCCGCACTGTCGTGAGCAAGCAAGCCATACTCATCCACATTCGTGAATTCATCCATGGCCTGGGCAGCACAGGGCATCGATAGAAGCAGTCGACCACCAGGCGCGACGCACCCCCACATAACACGCACCGCATCAAGATCGTTGACGATGTGTTCCAGCACAGACATGCATGTGACCAACGGATAATTGCGCGCATCATCAGGCAACGCGTCAACGAGGACCTCAAGAAAGCGGCAGCGATCATTGACACCTAATCCCTGCGCCATCGCGCGGGTGCGGGCAAGATCCTTAGCATCAGGATTGACGAGGTCAGCGCATGCACCCGTATCCGCGCGCAATGCCAGTAACGTCAGCAGACGCGGCGATGAAATGTCAAGAATGCGCGACGGACGCAATGAGTATATGCGCCCCCAGAAAAATTCCATTTCGAAATGTCGCACTGAATCCAGGGGGCACACGATGCACCGGTACGCATCGGCAAAATGACCTGCAAGCAGGAGGCGCACTCCAGCGGCAAAGCATTTGCGACGAAACCGCATTCCAGGTGCACCGAGCAGGGCTGCCGCAAGCCAGTAAAACGGAAACAGCAGCAAGCCCAGCAGCAGGTACGCAGCCTGCGATATGCCCGTTGGCGACGGAGGCGACCCCGGAAAACTGAGATGCCGCTTGATTACACCATCCGCGCCGGCCGAAGTTCCCTTCAATTCGGACATAGCCGCATGTATCTCCTGAGAAAGATCAACACTTGTCGACGAGCGAAGGGACTGTAGGACGCGCCCACGGCGACACCGACGCATGCGGCCAGCATCGCAACCATGGTTTCCGCCCATGGCGGAAGGATGGCATCTCTGGTCACCCACAGCCCCAGCAATGCCGGCATGAGCACGATCGCGAGCGGCACCAGAATATCGCGCGCAAGCCAACCAATACCTGCAAACGATGCAACACGACGCCCCGTCACTATCGTACCGACAAACAGGTATACGTTGCCGAGCAGCGCCCAGGACAATGCACCACCGATTGCGCCGTAATGCCTCGCCAGCCACACGATCGTTGGCAGCGCAAGCACAAGAAGCGAAATATTGATCGCGAATGGAATACGTGGCCGACCAAAAGCAAGTTGTAGCGCATACGGGAAATTCATAACCGCATTAAGCGCCGAACCAACAACGAGCAATGCGACCAACGGCGCCACCTGCAATGCCACGTCCGGGCGTGCCGTCCAAAGAGTCACGATTGCTTCGACGTGCAGCGCCAGCGCCAGCGCCAAAGCAAACACTGCAACGGCGAATATGCGACTCGTGTCCGAATAGAAGGTTGCAAGACTGGCAATGTCGCCGCGAGCGTGCAATGTCGTGAACTTCGGAAATATGACGTTGAAGGTAGGCACCGTCAATACCGATAACCCGCTTACCAGCAGCACGGCGAGCATATAGTGCCCGAACGAACCGAGGTCAATCAGACGCGAGAGCAACACCTTGTCGAGCTGGGTGAAAACGAGAGAGGTAGTCGCAATCCCGGACATCCAAGCAGAAAAATGCCATACCCGACGCAGATCACCAAAGTCATATGGTGCATCACGTTCGCCGACGGCATTGTGCGCCAGCACTCGCAGGACGATCACCTGCAATAAGCCGAATCCCGCCTGCACGACAAAAAAAGCCCGAATACTGCGCATTCCCCATGCAAGCACCGCGATGGTGGTGATGGCCGCACAAATATTGACCGTCATGCTCGTGGCAGCGGCGCGCGCAAGTCGGTGCGCACCAATCAATGCACCTTGGTAAAGACTTATAGGCCAACGACAGGCAAGGTTAACCCCCATCAGCATAACGGCCTGGGCAACGACCGATTCCGGCAACGCCTTTGCCTGCAGCCAGTGCGCACCGATCCATGGCGCGATCAGCACGACAATAGTGGCGATCGCAACTGCGACACCGGCATATATCAGGCCCAGCGTTCGCAACAGCGATGCTGAACGCCGCTGCTGCTCAGTTTCCGCGCCGTGAGCAATTTCACGACTGACCGTCGGCGCAAGCCCCAGATCGAGTACCTGCAGCACCGCCTGCAGTGTCGTGTAGAACCCAATCAGGCCGTATGCCTCCATGCCAAGGAAGCGCAGGTAAAACGGCAACGCAATGAGGTTGATCAGCACGAGAACGACCGAATTGGCCATTGCCGCCGCTATGTTCCATGCCAAACGCATGCACGCTACTCGTTGAAATCGTCGGCACGGTAGCCGTGCCGGGTAATCAATTCATCGCGCTGCGCGGCTAGTAAATCGGTCTGCGCCATCTCGCGTACGAGCTCGTTGAAACCGACGGTCGGTGACCAGCCGAGCTTGCTCTTTGCCTTCGAGGCGTCGCCCAGCAAGGTATCCACCTCCGCCGGGCGGAAATAGCGCGGGTCGACGGCGACGATTACCCGCCCATCGTCGTCGATACCTTGCTCGTCCAAGCCGTTGCCCCGCCAAGTTAGGCGAATATCCATTTCACGTGCGACCGCATTGACGAACTCGCGGACGCTGTACTGGTGACCCGAAGCAATCACATAGTCATCCGGCTGGTCCTGCTGCAGCATCAGCCACTGCGCAACAACATAGTCACGCGCATGCCCCCAGTCCCGCTTCGCATCTAGGTTTCCCAGATACAGGCACGACTGCAATCCGAGCTTGATACGCGCGAGACCGCGAGTGATCTTGCGAGTAACGAAATTTTCTCCCCGCACCGGGGATTCGTGATTAAACAGGATACCGTTGCTCGCATGGATGCCGTGCGCGACGCGGTAGTTCACCGTAATCCAGTACGCATAGAGCTTCGCTACCGCGTAGGGAGAGCGCGGATGAAATGGCGTGCTTTCGCGCTGCGGGGTTTCCTGCACCAGTCCGTACATCTCGGAGGTCGATGCCTGATAGAAGCGGGTACGCTGACGCAGCCCTAGAATGCGAATGGCCTCCAGTAGACGCAATGTGCCAAGCGCATTGGTATCGGCAGTATATTCCGGTTGTTCGAACGACACAGCCACATGGCTTTGGGCGGCCAGGTTGTAGACCTCATCCGGCTGCACCAGCTGCATGATACGGATCATGCTGGAAGAATCCGTGACGTCACCATGATGCAAGAAAAAGCGCACCCCAGCGTCATGCGGATCGCGGTAAAGATGGTCGATACGCTTGGTATTGAAGGAGGATGCGCGCCGCTTGATCCCATGAACCTCGTACCCACGATCAAGTAGGAATTCGGCCAGATAGGCGCCATCCTGACCGGTAACACCGGTGATCAACGCACGCTTTGTTGCTGCTTCCATTGATGGATAATCTCTAATTCAGTGTGACGATCTTGGCCGCGCCATCATTACTGATTTTGCCGATAAATCAGGGATGTTATCTGCTCCGATATCAACCCGATCAGAAACACAATTACCGCAGCGCTCCACAATAGCGTGCTGCCATTGGTCAAGCGGCCATAGTGCATGAAGGTCCAGGCGTAATTGACGCAACCCAGCAAAAAGAACAGCCCGCTGGCCGGCACGAAGAGTTTGAGGGGCGAGTACAGCGTGGCGATCTTGAAAATAATAAGGAGGAAACGCACGCCGTCCTTGAGAGGCTTGATATGACTCTTACCTACTCGCTGCGCCGCCTTGATCGGCACGTAAGCCACCGGGTAGGCGCTGCGGAAGAAGGCCATGGTGCTGGTGGTGGGATAACTGAACCCATTGGGCAGCAGATAGATGAATTCGCGGAATTTGTCCGCACGCACGGCACGGAAGCCGGAGGTGAGGTCAGCGACTTGGTGCCCAGTCATGCGGGTGGCCAGCCAATTGTAGAGGGTGTTGGCGACGCCACGGCCCACTCCAGCCTGGCTGTCCCAGTCGCGCGCACCGACCACCAAGTCGTAGCCTTCATCCAGTTTGCCCAGCAGGCGCGCCACATCGGCCGGATCATGCTGGCCGTCGCCATCCATGAACACCAGCACGTCACCCTGAGCTGCGCGAGCGCCGCGCTTGATGGCTGCGCCGTTGCCCATCGAGTACGGTGACGAAAGGCAGACAACGCCAGCTTCGGCGCAAACCAGACGAGTACCGTCAGTGGAGCCGTCGTCCACTACGATGATTTCGGCATCGGGTTGCGCAATGCGCAAGCGTGGCAACAATTCGGCCAGCGCCGGGGCTTCGTTCTTGGCGGGAAGGATAATGCTGAGGCGGTTCAACGGCGGGTTCCCCTAGGTCTCCGCGGATCATAACGTGAAGCCGGCCCGGCGACTGCGCCTATCACCCCCTTGATGACCTGCGAGGCGGACTGGGGTAGATTCGGCCGCAGATCTAAAGATCCAAGGGGCGCCATTCATGTCATCTACAATGCAAACGCCACTCATGGGGCTGACCGGGCTTGCCCGGCGACTGGTGACCGAAGGCCTGCTACCAGAGGCGGATGCGCGCCGCGCGGTGCAGGAAAGCACCCAACAACGCGCCACCCTGACCTCGTGGCTGCTGGACCGAAACATGGTGGATGGCCTGCGCTTGCTGCGCCTGGCCTCGCAGGAATTCGGCATGCCGATGCTGGACGTGACGGCGATGAACCCGGCGCAGTTGCCGATCAGCCTGGTCAGCGAGGCCCTGCTGAGCAAGCACCGAGCCCTGCCTCTGTTCCAACGTGGCAAACGCCTGTTCGTCGGCATCGCCGACCCGATGCAACTGAATGCGCTGGAAGAGATCAAGTTCCACTCCGGCTGCATGGTGGAGCCGATCCTGGTCGAACGCGCCCAGCTCAATCGCGCTATCGACGTCGCGCTCAGCAGCATGCACGACGTGATGCCCGACATGGGCGGCGAAGACTTCAGCGACCTGGATACCGAAGGCGGCGACGGTGAGGAAGGCTCGACCGGCATCGACGCCAATGCCAACGACGACGCCCCAGTAGTGAAATTCATCAACAAGATACTGGTGGACGCGATTCGGCGCGGCGCTTCGGACATCCACTTCGAACCATTCGAAACCCAGTATCGCGTGCGCCTGCGCATGGACGGCATGCTCCGCGCGGTGGCCAGCCCCCCGTTGAAGATGTCCAACCGCATCGCCTCGCGCCTGAAGGTGATGGCCCAGCTCGACATTGCCGAAAAACGCGTGCCGCAGGACGGCCGCATCAAGCTCAACCTCAGCAAGAGCCGCGCGGTGGACTTCCGCGTCAGCACCTTGCCCACGCTGTTCGGCGAGAAGATCGTGCTGCGTATTCTCGACGGTGCGGCGGCGAAGATCGGCATCGAGAAGCTGGGATACGAAGCGGACCAGCAGAAACTCTTCATCGACGCCATCCACAAACCCTACGGCATGGTGCTGGTCACCGGCCCCACCGGTTCGGGCAAGACGGTGTCGCTGTACACCGGCCTGAATATGCTGAACACCGCCGAGCGCAATATCTCCACGGCCGAAGACCCGGTGGAAATCCGCGTCGAGGGCATCAACCAGGTGCAGCAGAACGTCAAGCGCGGCATGACCTTCGCCAGCGCGCTGCGCTCCTTCCTGCGCCAGGATCCGGACGTGATCATGGTGGGCGAGATCCGCGACCTGGAAACCGCCGAGATTGCGATCAAGGCCGCGCAGACTGGCCACATGGTGCTCTCCACCCTGCATACCAACGATGCGTCACAGACCATCGCGCGCCTGATGAACATGGGCATTGCGCCATACAACATTACTTCCTCTGTCACCCTCATCATCGCCCAGCGCCTGGCGCGCCGCCTGCACAGTTGCAAGCGCGAGCAGCACCTGCCGCCACAAGCCCTGCTGGCCGCCGGCTTCACCCAGAAAGAGATCGACGAAGGATTCACCCTCTACGAGGCGGTGGGCTGCGACGAGTGCAACGAGGGCTACAAGGGGCGCGTCGGCATCTATCAGGTGATGCCCATGCTGGAAGAGATCCAGAAGATCGTGCTGCAGGGCGGCAACGCGCTGCAGATCGCCGAAGTCGCCAGGGCGGCTGGCATCAACGACCTGCGCGCCTCGGCCATGCTCAAGGTAAAACAGGGCCTCACCAGCCTTACCGAGATCGATCGCGTGACCAAGGACTGACCGGGCACCGCTGTAATCACCGGATCGATTTAGCCGCGAAGCTGCGGCGGCCGCCACGGTTTTACGGTAGGAAAATGACGTAAGCTACGGTATCAGAACGGTTCCGCGGCCCAGATGGCTACCGGAACGCACCATCAGGGGGACACGCATGGCTACGGCACCCGCCACCGTAAAGAAGGACACGCGCGCGCTCGGCGCCGAGCGTTCCGCCGTCAGCAAGCTCACCACCTATGACTGGGTGGCGCTGGACAAGCGTGGCAAGGTCATGAAGGGCGAGATGCCGGCGAAGAATGCCTCGCTGGTGAAGGCCGAACTGCGCCGCCAGGGCATGAACCCGCAGAACGTGAAAGAACGCGCCAAGCCGCTGTTCGGCTCCGCGGGTAGCAAGGTGACGCCGCGCGACGTGGCGGTGTTCAGCCGCCAGATCGCCACCATGATGAAGTCGGGCGTGCCGTTGGTGCAGTCCTTCGACATCATTGCCGACGGCCAGAAAAACGTCCGCTTCAAGAACATATTGATGGACGTGAAGCAAGGCCTGGAAGGCGGCCAGTCGCTGCACGAAGCGCTGGGGCGCTATCCGGTGCAGTTCGACGAGCTCTATCGCAACCTGGTGCGTGCCGGCGAAGCGTCTGGTGTGCTGGATACGGTGCTGGACACCGTGGCCACCTACAAGGAACGCACCGAGGCGCTGAAGAAGAAGATCAAGAAAGCATTGTTCTACCCCATCATGGTGGTGGCGGTGGCCTTCCTGGTCAGCATGATCATGCTGTTGTTCGTTGTGCCCGTATTCGCGGACACCTTCAAGCAAGCAGGCGCTGCCCTGCCGGCCCCAACCCAGTTCGTGGTCGCCGCTTCGGAATTCATGAAAAGCTGGTGGTGGCTGATCCTCCTTGTCGTCATCGGGGGCGTGGTTGGCCTGGTGGAAGGCAAGCGTCGCTCAGTGAAATTTGCCCACTTTCTCGACCGTGTGACACTGAAGCTGCCGGTGTTCGGCAAGATCATGCGCGAATCGGCCATCGCCCGCTTCGCCCGCACGCTGGGCGTCACCTTTCATGCCGGTGTCCCGCTGGTAGAGGCGCTGGACTCGGTCTCCGGCGCCACCGGTAGCGTGGTCTACGGCGACGCCGTGAAGCAAATGCGTGACGACATCTCGGTGGGCCACCAGTTGCAGCTGGCGATGAAGCAGACCGGCCTGTTCCCCAACATGGTGGTGCAGATGACCGCCATCGGCGAAGAATCCGGCGCATTGGACAATATGCTGTTCAAGGTGGCCGAGTTCTTCGAGGAAGAGGTCGAGAACGCGGTCGATACCCTCTCCACCTTGCTCGAGCCGATGATCATGGTGATCCTCGGCGTGGTGGTTGGCGGCATGGTGGTGGCGCTTTACCTGCCGATCTTCAAGCTCGCCGGCACATTCTGATCGTCTTGCAGTAGGAGCGCACCCTGTGCGCGATAGCTCTAGCGCTTGATCGAAGCAGGAGCCCATCGCGCACAGAGTGCGCTCCTGCAACGACACCGTAAGCTTTGAGCGCCCTGTAGCCCTACTCCGACACGCATGCCCGATTTGCCCCTTTCCGTGTGGATCGCCCTTGCCGCCGTGCTTGGCCTGCTGGTAGGCAGTTTCCTCAACGTGGTCATCCTGCGCGTGCCCGAACGCATGGCCGCAGAATGGCGCCGCGAGGCGCGCGACATACTGGAACTGGAAGCTGCCGACGAGACCCTGCCGCCCGGCATCGTGCGCGAACCTTCGCACTGCCCGCACTGCAAGCACCCATTGTCGGCGGCGGACAACATCCCGCTGTTCGGCTGGCTGCTGCTAGGTGGACGCTGTCGCTATTGCAAGGTCAGGATCTCGATCCAGTACCCATTGGTGGAATTGCTGAGCGGCATGCTCAGTGCCGTCATGGTGTGGAAGTTCGGCCCGACCTGGCCAGCACTTGCCGGCCTGATACTCACCTGGACGCTGATCGCGCTCTCGGGCATCGATTTCCGAACCCAATTGCTGCCGGACCAACTTACCCTGCCCTTGCTGTGGCTGGGTCTGCTGCTGGCGCTGAAGGCCATGTTCATCGCCACGCCCGCCGCCATTGTTGGCGCGGCCATCGGCTACCTGAGCCTGTGGAGCGTGTACTGGCTGTTCAAGCTGCTCACCGGCAAGGAAGGCATGGGCCACGGCGACTTCAAACTGCTGGCAGCGCTGGGCGCCTGGATGGGGCCTATGGCATTGCTGCCCATCGTGCTCATCTCCTCGCTGATCGGCGCCATCGTGGGCGGCAGCCTGATCGCTTTACGCCGCCATGAAAGCGGCGTACCCATGCCTTTCGGCCCCTTCATCGCCATGGCCGGCTGGGTCTGGTTCGTAGCTGGCGACAGCCTGCTGCATATCTATCTGCGACTCACAGGCCTGCGATGAGCAGTTACATCGTCGCGCTCACCGGCGGCATCGCGGCAGGCAAAAGCGTGGTAACGCAACGCTTCATCGCACTGGGCGTACCGGTACACGACGCCGACGTGGCCGCGCGCGAAGTGGTCGCGCCGGGCAGCGAAGGCCTCGCCGCCGTGGTTGCTGCCTTCGGCGACACGGCGCTGGACGCCGAGGGCCGACTGAACCGCCCTGCCATGCGTCGCCGCGTGTTCGCCGACCCGGCGGCGCGGGAAACGCTTGAAGCCATCATCCATCCACGCGTGCGCCAATGGCTGCACGGACGGGCGCTGGCAAATACGTCGCCGTACTGCCTGCTGGCGATCCCGCTGCTGGCCGAAAACCTCGACCACTACCGCTGGATCGACCGCGTGCTGCTGGTCGATGCGCCGGTGGAATTGCAGCTGGCCCGACTGGTCGCCCGCGACGGCATCGACGAGGCTCTGGCCCGGCGCATGCTGGCGCAACAGGCCAGCCGCGAGCAGCGGCTCGTGCTGGCCCACGACGTGATCGACAACAGTGGCGACGAAAACGCGCTGGACGCGGCCGTGGCCGCACTGCACCGGCGCTACCTAGCGCTCGCCGCAGCCCGATAAGAGCGCACCCTGTACTTGATGTCCCCAGACCTCGATCAAACGCCGGAGCCGTTGCACCAAGGCTTGCTCCTACCCCAAATGCGGGTAGCCCGAGAATTCCAGCGTCGCCTTGCCGCCATTCGCGCGCAATCGCGCCGGCACGCCGAATGGCAGCGTGAACCTGTCCGGCACATGGCCGAACGGCAGACCTTCCAGCACGGGGATGCCGATGACGCGGCGGATCTGCGCCAGACCTGCAGCCAGGTCGTAGCCGTTGTCGTGAATGCCATGCCTGCATTCGGTGAAGTCGCCAAGCAACAGGGCACGCTGGCGCCCCAGCACACCGGAAAGATGCAACTGGTACAACAGCCGTTCGATGCGGAACGGCGGCTCGCCCACGTCCTCCACGAACAGGATGCCGCCGTCGATGCGCGGGAAATACGGCGTGCCAAGCAAGCTGCACAGCATGGCGAGGTTGCCGCCCCATAACGGGCCTTCGACCTCCAGTTCGCACTCGGCACTGCTGTTCCACTCGGCGCATCCCTGCGTCGAACGAATCGTGCGCCAGAAATGCGGCAAGGTCAGTTCGCTCGGAACCTCGGCGTCGAAATCGGGATCGAACATGGGCCCGCCAAAGGTGATCAGGCCGCACCTGGCATGCAGCGCCAACTGGATTGCGGTGAAGTCACTGTGTCCCACCAGCACGGTGCCGGTGCCCGCCAGGCGCTCGCGCAACGCACCGTAGTGCAGGTGTTCCAGCAGGCGCGTGGCGCCGTATCCGCCGCGGATCGCCAGCGCGATGTCGGGCAAGACATCCAGCGTGGCAAGCGCGTTGATGTCGGCGGCACGCTCGGCATCGCTGCCGGCGTAGCGTTGTTCGATGCGATCCAGCACGTCCAGACCGTCCAGCGTGCAACCGGCCTCGCGCAGGCGATCCACGCCGCGTGCCACCGCGACGCTGTCGCGCGGATAACCGGAAGGGGCAATCAATCGGACGCGGGTCGCGGGCATGGCCATGGTCAATCAGCTGGGATTCCCGGATTATGCGGGCAGGCGGCGCGCAAGATATGGCGTGCGCGTGGCACGCCGCAGGCAATCGTGCAGGAGCGCCCCGTGTACGTTTGACGGCGTTTCGTGGCTTCGACCAAACACAGGACTATCGCGCTCGCGGCACTCCTATACGTGTTCGACCACTTCAAGGCCGAAGCCGCCCAACCCCACCAGCTTGCGTGGCGTACCCAGCACGCGCAGCTTGTGCACGCCGAGGTCGGCCAGCATCTGCGCGCCCAGGCCGAGTTGGCGCCATTCCTGCTGCTGCGCGGCTTCCGGCTCCAGCGTCGTGGGCTGGCGCTTGAGCCGGGCCAACAGCGCATCCGGGGTGTCCTCGCCGGAGAGCACCAACAGCACGCCGCGCCCTTCGTCGGCGATGCGGCGCAACGCGCTGGTGACGGTGAGGCCCAGATCGTCGCGCTTGAGGTGCAGCACATCCGACAAGGTGTTGCGCACGTGCACGCGGCTGAGCACCGGCGCGCCATCGTCCACCGTACCGCGCACCAGGGCGTAGTGCAGGCCGTGGCGGATCGCGTCGCGCCAGGCGATGAGCCGGAAAGGACCGAACTCGGTGTCGACGTCCTCCTCGTGCACGCGCTGGATGGTTTTCTCGGTTTCCAACCGGTAGCGGATCAGGTCCGCGATGGTGCCGATCTTGAGGCCGTGCTTCTGCGCGAACACCTCCAGCTCCGGGCGACGCGCCATCGAACCGTCCTCGTGCAGGATCTCGATCAGCACCGAGGCCGGCTCCAATCCGGCCAGCGCGGCGAGATCACAACCCGCCTCGGTGTGGCCAGCGCGGGTCAGTACGCCACCGGGCTGCGCCGTGAGCGGAAAGATGTGCCCGGGTTGCGAGAGATCCTGCGGCTGCGCGTCGCTCTTCACCGCCACCTGGATGGTGCGCGCGCGATCGTGCGCGGAAATGCCGGTGGTGACGCCCTCGGCCGCCTCGATCGAGACGGTGAAGTTGGTGTGGTACGGCGACGTGTTGTCGCTGACCATGGGGCGCAGGCCAAGCTGCCTCGTGCGCTGCTCGGTGAGCGTGAGGCACAGCAGGCCGCGCGCCTCGCGCACCATGAAGTTGACGTCCTCTGGCCGCACCATCTGCGCAGCCATCACGATGTCGCCTTCGTTCTCGCGGTCCTCGTCGTCGAGGATCACCACCATGCGGCCGGCGCGCAGGTCGTCGAGGATTTCGGGGATGGTGTTGAAGCTCATGGGGAATCCAGATGATTCAGGAGTTTGTTTTTCAATCATGTCGGCGCGGCCGGCATCCAGTAACGACAACGCACGAGATCACGATCAGCCGGAAGCAATGCACGCCCTCGCCTGGCGACGCCTTCTTGTCACTGGATGCCGGCCTGCGCCGGCATGACAAGCTGGGGCGTCAGGCGAAGCCGTGCTGCTTGAGGAAAGCCTCGTCGAGCTTCGGCGCATCCCCGCTAGCGACCAGCCGCTCGACATAGCGCGCGATCACGTCCACTTCGATGTTCACCGCGTCGCCCGCGCGCTTCGCGTGGAAGGTTGTGCGCTCGACGGTGTGCGGGATCAGGTTGACGCCGAAGCGATTGCCGGCGACCTCGTTGACGGTAAGGCTGGTGCCGTCGATGCACACCGACCCCTTCGCGGCGATGTAGCGCGCCAGGCTGGCCGGCACTTCGAAGGTCCAGCGCTGCGAACGGCCATCGGGCGTCACCGACACCACCTTGCCGAGGCCGTCGACGTGGCCCGAGACGAGATGGCCACCCAGGCGATCGGCAAGGCGCAGCGCCTTCTCCAGGTTCACCGGATCGCCCGCTTTGAGCCCGCCCAGCGTGGTTAGCGACAGTGTTTCATTCGAAACGTCGGCGGCGAAACCGCGCGCTTCCAGCGCCACCGCGGTGAGGCACACGCCTGAAACGGCGATGGAATCGCCCAGCTGCACATCGGCAAGGTCGAGGTTGGCGGTATCGACGTGCAGACGCAGGTCGCCGCCGCGCGGTTCGAGCCGCGCGATGCGGCCCACGGTCTGGATGATGCCGGTGAACATCAGCACAGCCTCCCGGGGAAGGCCGCCACGGCATGGGGCACAAACAGGATCATGAAACGTTCTCCATGGAAACGAGCGAGAACGCCCCAAGGCATGAGGCCGCCGCACGGCAAGGCCGCGCGTCGAACCGTCTTCTTTCATCCGGACTGTGCGCCGCCCCGGTGAACCGGGATGGCCTGACCGTCGGCTCCGGCGTCGGACCGGATCTGCTGACCCTTCGTCTTGCGGCGAAGGCGCTCGCGGGCTCGTGTCCGCGGGGACACCTACCGCCGGTGGGGAATTTCACCCCGCCCTGAAGACGTTGAACATAACGCCGGCCTCAAGGGCCGACAGCGAAAGTCTAGCATCAATGCCCCTGGCAGCCCCGATCGGGGGCATGACACAGCGTTTCCGCTGGCGCACGACACCAGGATCAACCCGCCGGAGGCGGCGCAAACTCCAGCACCGTGATCTCGCGGCCCAACGCCGTTGTTTGCTGCGGATGACCGAGTGCCGCGAGCTTCGCCTCGAAACCCGCAAGACTTTCGCGCTGTCCCAGCGCCGAGCGCCCGTTCACCGCCCATACCCGGCTGCCCTGCCTCCAGCGCGCCACAGCCAGATCCAGCCGGCCGGTCACCAGGGCCTTGCTGGCCAAAGGCGGCTGGCTGCGTGGCTGCAGGGTCGACAGCATCGCGGGGGCATTCGGATCGTCCACGTAGATCGTGTCGCCGGGCCGAGCGACTGTCGCCAGCATGGCAGCGGTGCGATCCCAGCGCGGCTTGGCTTCGACGCGATACACCGGCCACAGATTGAGCAGGCACAGCAAGGGCAACGCTACCGCGATGATCGGCCGCCACCGCTGCGGCAGCGCGGCAGCGCCCACACCGGCCAGCACGAAGAACGCCAACGCGCTCCACAGCAGGTAACGCGGCACCAGCATCGGCTTGACCAGCGACACCGCCAGCAGCAACAGGGGAAGCACGGCGAAGGCCAGGCCCAGCACGCGTCCTTCCATGCGCCCGCGCAGACGGAACAGCCCCAGCCCGCAGAGCACCACCACGCAAGGCGAGAGCACGGCCGCCCCTGCCGGCATCAGGCCGAACTGCACCACCTCGGCCGGGCGCATCAGGTAGATGCTGCCGGCCGCCACCCACAGCCCGCGCCAGCTCAGCGCGGGTACCCAGTCGAAGACATCAAGCATGCGCGCGTTGCTGGCAACGCATATCGCGACGTAGAACGGCAGGCAACACGCCAGCACCAACGCCTGTATCCACAACCAGTTACGCAGAAATCCATGCGCCAGGGCCGGTGGATGCGTCACGCGCAGGTGCCGCCAGATGCAGAACAGCGCGCCGTTGGAGGCCAGCAGCCAGGGCATCGCATCGCCCAGCAGGTCCAGCGCACCGAGGGTTCCGGCAAACCAGGCCACCCACCCCAGCCACAGGTTGTCCGGGCGACGCCAGCCCAGGGCGGCGCGTACCGGCTGCTGCGCCAGACCTATCAGGCCCCACAGCGCGATCGCGACCAGCAACAACAGCAGCGCGTACGAACGCGCTTCCTGGCCGTACTGCACCTGGGTCGGCGCGAGCGCCATCAACAGCGCGGCCATGCAACCTGCAAAACGCCCGGCGACCCGTCGCCCGATCGCGAACACCACGCCGACCGACAGCGCGCCGAACAGCGCCGAGGGCAGGCGCAACGCGGCGAAGTCCGGCTGCGCCGGCATCAGTGAGCGCAGCAGCAGGAAATAATTGGGCATGTGCCGGTTGGCGAAGCTGTCGGCGATCAGCGTCGCGGTGTCCAGGCGGATGCGTTGGTAGGTGAAAACCTCGTCCAGCCAGAACGGCTGGTGGCCCAGGCGGATGCAGCGAGCGGCCAAGGCCAGCAGCGACAGCAGCACCAGCCACGTCCAGTCGCCGCGGGACCAGCTGGCGCCGACCATGGGGCGAGGCTCCCGCATGAACGACGGCGAGGCGGGGCGCAAGACGGTATCGGCGTACATCGACGGCATGGCGGACGGCAAGATCGGCAGGATTCCCCAGCCATCCAACGCCACCAATGTTTCAGCGTTGTCTCCGTTGTCGTGGACGTTGGTCGCCGTTCAGTCCGGCGAGACCGCCCATGGGCGTGCTGGCTGTGGCCGCAGGCGCAGCCGCCAGTCCACGCCAACCTGGCGTTGCTCGACCACGGCAAGCCGCCAGCGTTCGGCCATCGACGCCAGCGGCGGCAGCTCCAGCAGCGGGCATGCCAGGTCACCCAACAGGACCGGGGCGACGTACAACAGCAGTTCGTCGACCAAGCCCGCAACCAGCAGAGCGCCGCCGAGCCGGGAGCCCGCTTCCACGTGAAGTTCGTTGACTTCGAGGCGTGCCAGCAGCGCCAGCACGGCGTTCAGATCGAGCCGCCCGTTTCCGTCCAGCAGCACGCCTGCATGGCGCACGGACGCCGGCGCAACGGTTGGCGGCGCCCGTTGCGCATCGTGGATGCACAGGGTGGGCGCGGTGGCATCCATCACGTGAAAGTGCGCCGGCACGCGCAGGTCGCGGTCCAGCACCACCCGCAACGGCGTCGCGAAGGCTTCGGCCACCGGCAGGCGCACAGTGAGATGGGGATCGTCGGCCAGCACCGTGCCGCTGCCGGTGAGAATGGCGCTTGAGCGCGCACGCCAGCGGTGCCCGTCGGCGCGGGCGGCTTCGCCTGTGATCCACTTCGACTCCCCATTGGCCAATGCGGTACGGCCGTCCAGGCTCATCGCCAGCTTCAGCCGCACGAAAGGGCGACCGCGCTCGAGGCGGCTGAAGAAGCCGACGTTGAGTTCTCTCGCTTCGTCACGCAGCAGACCGGCGTCCACGGTCATGCCGGCGGCGCGCAGCTTTGCGATGCCACGACCGGCCACCTGCGGGAAGGGATCCTCCGCCGCGACCACCACGCGCGCCACACCGGCGGCGACCAGTGCATCCGCGCAGGGTGGCGTGCGGCCGTGATGGGCACAGGGTTCCAGCGTCACATAAGCGGTGGCTCCGCGTACGCGTTCACCCGCCTCGCGCAGTGCATGCACCTCGGCATGCGGTTCGCCCGCGCGCCGGTGCCATCCACTGCCGACCACCTCGTCGCCGTGCGCGATCACGCAACCCACGCGCGGGTTGGGTTGCGTGGTGTACAGGCCGCGCTCGGCAAGGCGCAGTGCGTGCGCCATGTGCTGGTGATCGAGGGCGGTGAAGGCTTGGCTCATGCTGATCCTCCTCGCCGGGGAGAGCGGCAAGGTGACTAACCTTTGCGGGAGCGGCGCGGCTCCGCACCTTCGCCGCTGCCCAGCAGCGACAACTGCAGCTTTTCCAGCTCGGGCAAGTCGTGCTCCAGCCGTGCGATTTCTTCGAGGAAAGCCTGCACGTCCTCGAACTTGCGGTAGACCGAGGCGAAGCGCACGTAAGCTACCTGGTCGAGCTTCTTCAGCTCGCGCATCACCAGCTCGCCGACCTGGCGCGAAGGCACCTCGCGCTCACCGCTGCGGCGCAGGTCGTTGATGATCTCGCGCACCGCGCTGTCCACGTTGTGGCTGGCCACCGGGCGCTTCTGCAGCGCCCGTTCGAAGCTCACCCTGAGCTTGCGCTCGTCGAAGGCCTCGCGTCGCTCGCCGCTCTTCACGATGGCAGGCAGCTTGAGCTCGGCCGTCTCGAAAGTGTTGAAGCGTTCGCCGCACTGCGGACACTCGCGACGACGGCGTACGGTGGAGCCATCGTCGGTGAGGCGCGAGTCGATCACGCGGGTGTCTTCGTGCTGGCAGAAGGGGCAATGCATGTCAGCGAGTGTCGATCATTGCCTGCACGAATGCACGCACCGGCGGTGGCAGCCGATCTTGCAATGCACCACGCTCATGCTGAAACAGCGTGACGACGAAAAACGGATGGCGGTCCAACTCCAGGCCACGCACGTCACCGACGCGATCCACCGCGTTGATGCGCAGCGGGCCATCGGCGAGCGCTGTGCGGAATTCCGGGTTCAATCCGTAGTTGCAGTGGTAACCCTCGGCGGCCTCGGTGACGCCATAGGCTTTCGCCAACCGGGAGCCCTCGACCAGTCGCAGGGCATCGGTCACCTCGACCAACGGACACGAGAGCGGCACGATGACCTGGCGCTGCGCATCGGGCGCGGTTTCAGCATGCTCTGCGTCGCGCCATCCCAGCACATTGCGCGCGTATTCGATCACCGCATGCTGGAAGCCGCCGCACGTGCCCAGGAAGGGCACGTGCCGCTCACGCGCAACGCGAATGGCTGCAAGCGCACCATCCATGTCGCGATAAGGGCTGGCCGGTACGCACCAGAGTCCGTCGAACTCGGCCAGTGCAGCCCCATCGCCGATCGTATCGGTCGGCAGCCAAACCGGCTCGACCGTCATCTCGCAAGCCTCGGCCGCCTTCTGCAGCGCCAGTGGGATGGCGCGATGGGCGATCACCCCGTCGTTGCGATCGCCGATCAGTCCTACCTGCAGGGCTGGCATGCCGGATCGCTCAGCCGTAGACCGGAAACTTCCTGCACTGCGCCTCGACCTTGGCGCGCACGGCAGTGATCACCGCCTCGTCGTTCGGCGCGTCGAGCACGTCGCAGATCCAGTTCGCCAGATCCACGCAATCGGCCTCCTGATAGCCGCGAGTGGTGACGGCCGGGGTGCCCACGCGCAGGCCGGAAGTGACGAAGGGCTTCTGCGGGTCGTTCGGCACGGCGTTCTTGTTGACCGTGATGTGCGCCTTGCCCAGCGCGGCTTCCGCGTCCTTGCCGGTGACGCCCTTGCCGATCATGTCGATCAGCATGAGGTGGTTCTCGGTGCCGCCGGAAACGATCTTGTAGCCGCGTGCGATGATGGTCTTGGCCATCGCCTGGGCGTTCTTCACCACCTGCGCCTGGTAGTCCTTGAAGGCCGGCTCCAGTGCCTCCTTGAAGGCCACCGCCTTGGCGGCGATCACGTGCATCAGCGGGCCGCCCTGGATGCCGGGGAACACGATGGACTGCAGCTTCTTCTCGATCTCCTCCGCGCCCTCGCCCATGCCCTGCTTGCTGGCGACGATGATGCCGCCGCGCGGGCCGCGCAGGGTCTTGTGGGTGGTGGAGGTAACCACGTGCGCATGCGGCAGCGGACTGGGGTATACGCCCGCGGCGATCAGACCGGCGACGTGCGCCATGTCCACGAACAGGTAGGCGCCGACCTTGTCGGCGATGGCGCGGAAGCGCGCCCAGTCCATCACCTGCGAATAGGCGCTGAAGCCGGCCACGATCATCTTCGGCTTGTGTTCGAGGGCGAGGCGCTCGACCTCGTCCATGTCGACAATGCCGTTGCCGTCCACGCCGTACTGCACGGCGTTGAGGATCTTGCCCGACAGGTTGACCTTGGCGCCGTGGGTAAGGTGGCCGCCGTGCGCCAGGCTCATGCCGAGGATGGTGTCGCCCGGCTGCAGCAGCGCGAAGTACACCGCCTGGTTGGCCTGCGAACCGGAGTGCGGCTGCACGTTGGCGTAGTCGGCGCCGAACAGCAGCTTCACGCGGTCGATGGCCAGCTTCTCGGCCACGTCCACGTACTCGCAACCACCGTAATAGCGCTTGCCCGGATAGCCTTCGGCGTACTTGTTGGTGAGCTTGGAACCCTGCGCTTCCATCACCCGCGGACTGGCGTAGTTCTCGGAAGCGATCAATTCGACGTGGTCTTCCTGACGACGACCTTCATCAGCAATGGCCTTGGCCAGCTCGGAGTCGTAGCCGGCGATGGTGCAGTCCTTCGGGAACATTCGAACCTCGTGGATCCGGGGATGGGAAAGGGGCCGTCCATGATAGCGCAGCCAGTGCATCCGGCTGCGAATAGCCGTCCGGACACGATTTACTGCTTGACGAACAGCCCCACGGTCAATGCGATGCCGATGCACACCACGACCACGCGCAGCACCTTCTCGTTGACCCGGCGCAGCAGGTAGGCGCCGATCTGGCCGCCGACGATGGCCGGCACCGCCACGCAGGCGATCAGCCGCCATGGCAACGTGTGTGCCTGCACCATGAAGATCACCACCGCCGCCGCGTTCATCACCGCCGCCAACACGTTCTTGGTGGCACCGGCCACGCGCACGGCCAGCCCCGCCGCCGTCAGCGCCGCCAGCATCAGGATGCCGATGCCGGCACCGAAGTAACCGCCGTAGATGGCGATGCCGACCTGCGCCGCCAACGCCGCCTTGTGGCCCAGCGCGGGCGACTCGCCTTCCTTGCGCGGCTTGCGGAAGAAGCTGCCCCAGGCAAATACCACGGTGGCGAACAGCACCAGGAACGGCACCAGCCTGGTAAACACGCTGATCGGCGTCACCAGCAGCAGCACCGCGCCCGCCGCGCCGCCGGCCAGACTGATCCAGAACAGGATGCGGAACGACAGGCCCTCGGCGCCGGAAACCTGCCTGCGCCCCGCCAGTCCGGTGGTTACCTGTCCCGGGAACAGCGCGATGGTCGAAGCGATGTTCGCCATGCGCGGATCGAGGCCGGCGAACAGCAGCGCCGGGAACGTCATGAACGAGCCGCCGCCCGCCAGCGCGTTCTGCACGCCGGCGGCAAAGGAGACGAGGATGAGCAGGGGCAGCGACCAGGCGGCGGGCATCGGCACGGGATCCGGAATTGACGTGAAACGGGCCAGTTAGCCGGCATTTTGCCAGCCCGCCATGGCAGGAAAACGGCCTATCGGCGATAATTGATGGTCTTTAGTTTTTCCCTGCCTGCCCAGACCGCCTTCGCGGCCTGCGGGCTGCCCTGAGGAGCACCCATGCAATACATCTACACCATGAACGGGGTCAGCAAGATCGTCCCGCCGAAGCGCCAGATCATCAAGGACATCTCGCTGAGCTTCTTCCCCGGCGCGAAGATCGGCCTGCTCGGTGTCAATGGCGCGGGCAAGTCCACCGTGCTGAAAATCATGGCCGGCGTGGATACCGACTTCCAGGGCGAGGCGCGTGCGCAACCCGGCACCAAGGTCGGCTATCTGGCGCAGGAGCCGGACCTGAATCCGGAAAAGACCGTGCGCGAAGTGGTCGAGGAAGGCGTGTCGGTGATCCTCGACGCGCAGCAGCGGCTGGAAGAGGTCTATGCCGCTTACGCCGAGGAAGGCGCCGACTTCGACGCGCTCGCCAAGGAACAGGAACAGCTGGAAGGCATCCTGGCCGCGAACGACGCCCACGCGCTGGAGCGCCAGCTCGAAGTGGCCGCCGACGCGCTGCGCCTGCCGCCATGGGACGCCAAGGTCGGCCCGCTATCCGGCGGCGAGAAGCGCCGCGTGGCGCTGTGCCGCCTGCTGCTGTCCAAACCCGACATGCTGCTGCTGGACGAACCGACCAACCATCTCGACGCCGAATCCGTCGACTGGCTGGAGCAGTTTCTGCACGACTACCCCGGCACCGTGGTGGCGGTCACCCATGACCGCTACTTCCTCGACAACGCCGCCGAGTGGATCCTCGAGCTCGACCGCGGCCGCGGCATCCCGTGGAAGGGCAACTACACCGAATGGCTGGAGCAGAAGGACGCGCGCCTGAAGCAGGAAGCCAACCAGGAGAAGTCGCGCCAGAAGGCGATCGAGAAGGAACTGGAGTGGGTGCGTTCGGCCGCCAAGGGCCGCCAGTCCAAGGGCAAGGCGCGCCTGGCCCGCTTCGAGGAGCTGAACTCGGTCGACTACCAGCGCCGCAACGAAACCAACGAGATCTTCATTCCGCCGGGCGAGCGCCTGGGCCAGGAAGTGATCGAGTTCAAGAACGTCACCAAGTCGTTCGGCGACCGCGTGCTGATCGAGGACCTGTCGTTCAAGGTGCCGCCGGGCGCCATCATCGGCGTGATCGGCCCCAACGGCGCCGGCAAGTCCACCCTGATGAAGATGATCATGGGCAAGGAGACGCCGGACTCGGGCGAGGTGAAGCTGGGCCACACCACCAAGCTGGCCTACGTCGACCAGTCGCGCGACGCGCTCGACCCGAAGAACAACGTGTGGCAGGAAGTTTCCGGCGGTTCGGACATCCTCACCATCGGCAACTTCGAGATCCAGTCGCGCGCCTACATCGGCCGCTTCAACTTCAAGGGCACCGACCAGCAGAAGATCGTCGGCAGCCTGTCCGGCGGCGAACGCGGCCGCCTGCACATGGCCAAGACCCTGCTGCAGGGCGGCAACGTGCTGCTGCTCGACGAACCGTCCAACGATCTCGACGTGGAAACCCTGCGCGCGCTGGAAGACGCGCTGCTGGAATTCCCCGGCGCGGCGATCGTGATCTCGCATGACCGCTGGTTCCTCGACCGCATCGCCACGCACATCATCGCGTTCGAAGGCGACTCGCACGTCGAGTTCTTCCCCGGCAACTACAACGAGTACGAGGCGGACAAGAAGCGCCGCCTGGGCGACGAGGCCGCAAAGCCGCATCGTGTGAAGTACAAGAAGCTGGCGTAAGCACGACTCTTTGCGTTTGCCTCCTCTCCCCTCCGGGAGTGGGGAAGGGCCATGGATGGCCCTGCTCTGAGGAGCGCGGAAGAGGATTGAGGTGAGGGGCCAAGGCTGGCCCCGATCTCCGGAAGAACAGCACCACCATCAGGCGGCAACGCAAGATTGTCCTTCACCCCAACCCTCTCCCGGAGGGGCGAGGGAGCAAACCAAAGCGGCGACGAGGAAATTCCGATGCACTTCATGCAGTCCCTGCAAAACGCATGGCAGCGCAACCGTTCTCTCGTCTGCGTCGGCCTCGACCCCGAACCCGCAAAATTCCCGGCGCACCTGCAGGGTCATACTGACGCGGTGTTCGAGTTCTGCCGCGACATCGTCGACGCCACCGCCGACCTCGTCTGCACCTTCAAGCCGCAGATCGCGCACTTCGCCGCGCTGCGCGCCGAGGATGCACTGGAGCGCCTGATCGCGCACATCCACGCCCGGCACCCCGGCGTGCCGGTGATCCTCGACGCCAAGCGCGGCGACATCGGCAGCACCGCGCAGCACTATGCCAGCGAAGCGTTCGAACGCTACCAGGCGGACGCGGTGACGCTGAATCCCTACCTTGGCCGCGACTCCATCGCCCCCTTCCTCGAGCGCGCCGACAAGGGTGTGATCCTGCTATGCCGCACTTCCAACCCCGGCGGCGCGGATTTCCAGGCGCTGGACTGCGGCGGTGCGCCGCTCTACCTGCGCGTGGCCGAAACCATCGCCCGCGACTGGAATGCGCACGGCAACTGCGCACTGGTCACCGGCGCCACCTGGCCGGAGGAACTGGGCCACGTGCGCGCCGTCGTCGGCGACATGCCCCTGCTGGTGCCCGGCATCGGTGCGCAGGGCGGCGATGTGGAAGCCGTGCTCAGGCATGGCCTCACGGCCGGCGGCAGCGGCCTGATGATCTCCTCCTCGCGTGCCATCCTCTATGCCGGCAGCGGCGAAGACTTCGCCCAGGCCGCGCGGGCGGCCGCGCAGGAACTGCGCGACAACATCAACCGGCACCGCCGCGCCTGATTGCTCCTCCATGGGAGCGCACCCTGTGCGCGATGGCTTTTGCTCCGATCAGTACCAGAGCCATCGCGCACAGGGTGCTCCTACACAAACCCACCAGCCGCCTCCAGGCATGTCGAACACGCAACTCGGCCACCGCACGCACCAGCCCGCGCCCGCGAAGCACGCGCTCTGCCTGCTGGCGCACGACGTACGGCGACCTGCGAACGTGGGCGGCCTGTTCCGTCTCGCCGACGCGCTGGGCATCGAGAAGATTTTCCTGACCGGCGGCTCCTGCACGCCGGCGCACCCGAAGGCACGCAAGGCCGCGCGCACCACCGAGCAACGCGTGCCGTTCGAGCAGGCCGACGATCCGCTGCCGATCGTGACCGGGCTGAAACGGGCCGGTTACCGCATCGTCAGCCTGGAAATCAGTTCGACCAGCATCGACCTCGCCGAGCTCGCCATCACGCCCGGCGAGCGCATCTGCCTGGTCCTCGGCAACGAGAGCACCGGCGTCTGCCAGCCGCTGCTGGACGCCTCGGACGCCACCGTGCACATCCCGATGCGCGGCGAGAATTCCTCGATGAACGTCGCCAGTGCCTGCGCCATCGCCACTTACGTCATCGCGCGAAAGCTGGAATGATCCTCGAAGGAAGCGTCGCCACGGCACCTGGCTGAAGTCGCCACCCCGCATCGAGGTCCACTCATGCGCACCAACCGGTCCATCCCGAACGCCACCATCATCCCCGTGCTCGGCTACGCCGACGTGCACGAGGCCGCCGATTGGCTGTGCCGGGCATTCGGGTTCCGTACCAGGCTGCGCATCGGCGACCATCGCATCCAGCTTGTCTACGGTGACGGCGCGATGGTGGTCAGCGACGCCGGCCCGGAAAGCGACGAACAGCCGCCGCGGCAATCCGTGATGGTGCGGGTGGAAGATGCCGACGCACATCATGCGCATACCGTCGCCGCGGGGGCGCGCATCGTCCGCGAGCCGGCCAGCTGGCCCTTTGGCGAACGCCAGTATTCGGCCATGGACATCGGCGGCCACCTGTGGACGTTCACGCAGACGGTGGCCGATGCGGACCCTGCCAGCTGGGGCGGCGAACTGGTCGAGCATTGAGCTTGCGCCCGCCTGGCGAGACGACCGCCAGCGGTCCCGGCGCTTTGTCAGTTCCGCCCCCGCACCCGTACAATTCAGGGCTTTGACGCCAGATTCCGCACCCGGCCGGTGCGCGCCATCGCGAGCCCCCATGGAAAAGAGTTTCGAACCCGCCCAGATCGAGTCGACGTGGTACGCCCGCTGGGAAGCCAGCGGCGCGTTCAGGCCGTCCGGCCAGGGCGAACCCTACTGCATCCTGCTGCCGCCGCCGAACGTCACCGGCACCCTGCACATGGGCCATGCCTTCCAGCAGACCGTGATGGACATGCTGGTGCGCTACCAGCGCATGCGCGGCATGAACGTGCTCTGGCAGGTAGGCACCGACCACGCGGGCATCGCCACCCAGAAGATCGTGGAGAACCAGCTCGCCGCCGAGGGCAAGACGCGCCACGACCTGGGACGCGAGCCGTTCGTGGAACGCGTGTGGCAGTGGAAGGAGGAATCCGGCTCCACCATCACCAACCAGATGCGTCGCATCGGCGCCGCCGCGGATTGGTCGCGCGAGCGCTTCACCATGGACGAAGGCCTCTCCGCCGCGGTGCGCAAGGTGTTCGTGGAGTGGTATCGCGCCGGCCTGGTCTACCGCGGCAACCGGCTGGTGAACTGGGACCCGGTGCTGGGCACCGCCGTCTCCGACCTCGAAGTGAACAACGTGGAGCGCGACGGCCACATGTGGTCGATCCGCTACCCGGTCACCGGCAGCGACGAATCGCTGGTGGTCGCCACCACGCGTCCGGAAACCATGCTGGGCGACGTCGCCGTGGCCGTGCATCCGGAGGATGAGCGCTACGCGCACCTCATCGGCAAGATGCTCACGCTGCCTCTGTCGAACCGCGAGATCCCGGTGATCGCCGACGATTACGTCGACCGCGAATTCGGCACCGGCTGCGTGAAGATCACCCCCGCGCACGATTTCAACGACTACGCCATCGGCCAGCGCCACAAGCTCGCGCCGATCACCATCTTCACGCTGGACGCAAAGGTCAACGACAACGGGCCGGAGGCCTATCGCGGCCTCGACCGCTACGACGCACGCAAGCGTGTGCTGGCCGACCTCGAAGCCGCCGGCCTGCTGGTCGAAACCAAGGCGCACAAGCTGCAGGTGCCGGTGAGCCAGCGCTCGGACGCTGTGATCGAACCGATGCTTACCGACCAGTGGTTCGTCGACCTCACGTCGGACGTCCAGGCGGACGGCCGTCCGGGCGGCCGCAGGGCGATCACCGAACCCGCGCTCGACGCCGTGCACTCGGGCGAGGTCAAGTTCGTGCCGGAAAACTGGAGTACCACCTACACGCAGTGGCTGGACAACATCCAGGACTGGTGCATCAGCCGCCAGCTCTGGTGGGGCCACCGCATCCCGGCGTGGTACGACGAAGCGGGCAGCATCTTCGTGGGCGAGGACGAGGCGGACGCGCGCGCGCATGCCGCCGTCGCGCCGGTCGGCGTGCTGAAGCAGGACGAGGACGTACTGGACACCTGGTTCAGCTCCGCGCTGTGGCCGTTCTCCACCCTTGGCTGGCCACTGGATGGCTCGGTGAAGAACGAGCGCGGCGAAGTCATCGCCAACTGGCAAGCCGACAAGATCTTCCTGCCCAGCGCGGTGCTGGTCACCGGCTTCGACATCATCTTCTTCTGGGTCGCGCGCATGGTGATGGCGACCAAGTACTTCACCGGCCAGGTGCCGTTCCGCGAGGTGTACATCAACGCCATCGTGCGCGACGCCGAAGGCCAGAAGATGTCCAAGTCCAAGGGCAACACGCTGGACCCGCTGGACCTGATCGACGGCATCGAGCTGGAGCCGCTGGTGGCGAAGTCCACCCGGTCGTTGCTGATCCCGCAGGTGCGCGAGAAGGTGGAAAAGCGCATCCGCAAGGAATACCCCGAGGGCATCAAGGCCATCGGCACCGACGCGCTGCGCTTCACCTTCGCCGCGCTGGCCAGCTACAGCCGCACCATCAACTTCGACCTGAAGCGCGCCGAGGGTTACAAGGCGTTCTGCAACAAGCTGTGGAACGCCGCACGCTTCGTGCTGATGAACCTGCCCGAGGGTCGGATTCCCGCACCCGCCGGTGCGCCGGCAACCGAAGCCGAACGCTGGATCCTCACCCGTCTCCGGCAGACGCTGGCGGCAGTGGAGCAGCATTTCGCCTCGTACCGCTTCGACCACCTGGCGCAGGCGCTGTACGAATTCGTGTGGAACGAGTATTGCGACTGGTTCCTGGAGCTGTCGAAGCCTGCCCTCAACGGCGAGGATGCGGCAGCGGCCGCGTCGACGCGCCACACTTTGCTGGTAGTGCTGGAAGCGGTGCTGCGCGCGCTGCACCCGGTGATCCCGTTCATCACCGAAGAGATCTACCAGGAAGTGGCGCCGCGCCTCAGCCTCGCCGAATCCAGCGTGTACGCGCGCCCCTACCCGTGTGCTGCGGACTTCGCATCCGATGCCGCGGCCGCCGCCGAGATCGAGTGGTTCAAGGCCGTGCTCTCCGGCATCCGCAGGATCCGTTCGGAAATGAACATCGCACCGGGCAAGACCATCCCGCTGCTGCTCGCCGGTGGCGAAGCCACGGATAGCACGCGTGCCGCGAAGTTCGCCGCGCAGATCGCCTTCCTAGCCCGCACCGAATCGCCGGCGTGGATCGAACCGGGCGCAGAGGAACCTGCCGCAGCTGCCGCCGTGGTCGGCTCGCTGCGCGTGCTGATCCCGCTGGCCGGCCTGATCGACCTCGGCGCCGAGCAGGCGCGCCTCGCCAAGGAAATCGCCCGCGTCGAGGGCGAGATCAAGAAGTGCGAGGGCAAGCTGGGCAACGCGAACTTCGTCGCCAATGCACCGGCGGAAGTGGTGGCACAGGAGCGCCAACGCATCGTGGACTGGAACACCCAGCTCGCGGCGATGCGAGAGCAGGCGGGAAAGCTGAAGGGTTGACTGACTTTCCCCCTCTCCCCTTAGGGAGAGGGTTGGGGTGAGGGGTCAATCTTGCGACAGAAACAAAGCACCCTCGCCTATTTCCCAATATGGCCCATGGCCGTATTGGGATCGAGCTCCATCACGATCGCGTCCTCGCGTCCGTCCTTCGCAGGGTAATAGCGCGGCCTGCGACCGATCTCGCGAAAACCCACCGATTCGTACAACGCCTTCGCCAAGGGGTTCGAGGGTCGCACCTCCAGGAACACGCGCTGGGCGCCGCTCCAGCGCGACACGTCCAGCAGACGGCCCAACAGGTGCCGGCCCAAGCCCTGCCCGCGGTATGCGTCGGCGATGCAGATGTTGAGGACGTGCGCCTCACCCGCGCCTGCCGAGAGGATGCCGTAGCCGGCCACTTCCTCGTCGACGCAAAGCACCCAGCAGGGATGCCCCGCCCTGATGCAGTCGGCGAAGATGCCACGCGTCCACGGAAAGTCGTAGGAAGCCTGCTCCACCGCCGCGACCGCATCGAGGTCGTCCATGCGCATCAGGCGCATGTGGCTGGCCGGTTTGGCCACCGCGACCATTGCGCCTACCGTCCCGCCGCAAGACCGCGGCGCAAGGTGCGCAACGCGATCCACAACCGCCGCTTGGCCGAAGGGTCGCCCAGCAGGCGCACGGGCTCGTCCACCAGCACGATCTGCGCCTGTGCAGTCACCTGCATCGGCAAGCTGCGCCCCAGCGCGTGCGCCTGCGCTTCCCCACAGGCCAGGTAGGCGCGCGCCTGCGGCATCGCCGTTTCCGCTTCGCCTGGCGACACCCGCACGCGCGCGGCACGTGCCAATGCCGCGCCGCCGCTGGTCAATGCACGGCCGAGCAGATCCAGTTCGCGTGCATCGCAGGCAGCCGGCAACAGCACCACGCAATCGGTACTGGACGCAGGCGACGGCAGCGCTTCAGCGGCCATGACCGGCGCGTCGGCAACGGCCTGCTGCCGGCGCTGCCAGGTCTCCAGCCCCAGGGCGCGCAACACGCGCTCGCGATGCGCGGCGGCAGACATCATCCGACTCCCCCGCGCCGTGCGCGCCGGCGATGCAGGGCCAGCCCCCACAACGTCATCACCGGGCCGGACAACAGATAGATGCTGAAGCCGACGAACAGCACCCGCGGCGGGTCGAGATACAGCAACACCAGGATCAGCAGCGCCGTCACGATCCATCCGAACGGCACGTGCTGGCGGTCGCCCAGCGGCAGCGACTTGAAGCTGAAATAGCGGACGCGGCTGACCATGAGCAGACCGGTGATCACGGCGATCCACGGCGTGACGAAGCACAGTTCGGCTCCGGGAATCTTGAACTTGTCCATCGTCCACACGAAGGACATGCACACCGCCGCCGCGGCCGGACTGGCGAGTCCCTGGAAATAACGCTTGTCCGCCACGCCTACCTGCGTGTTGAAGCGCGCCAGCCGCAGCGCGGCGCAGGCGGCATAGATGAAGGCGGCGGCCCAGCCCAGCTTGCCCAGCAGTGGGCCGAAGTCGTGCAGCGTGGACAGCGACCACGTATACATCACCAGCGCCGGCGCCAAACCGAAGCTCACCAGGTCCGACAGCGAGTCGTACTGCACGCCGAACTCGCTCTGGGTGCCGGTAAGCCGCGCCACGCGGCCGTCCAGCCCATCCAGCAGCGCGGCGACGAACACCGCCACCGCCGCGTCGGCGTAACGGCCGCCGATGCTGGCCAGGATCGCGTAGAAGCCGGCAAACATCGCCCCGGTGGTGAACAGGTTCGGCAACAGGTAAATGCCACGATGCCTTGGCTGGCGGGCGGGCAGCGAGTCGCTCATGGAGCTATCCGTGACAGGGTGCAGAAAGTGTAAACCATCACCCGCTTGAGTCCCGGCCGCGCGGGAGTTCTACTAATGCACCTGTGCGGGGTGGGGAGCCCCGCCCAACCTAGCCTCTGGAGAACCCCATGTCCCGTTCGCTGATCGCCGTGGCGCTGCTGTTGCTCGCCCCGCTAGCTACCGCCCAGCAAATCTACAAGTGGACCGATGCATCGGGCACGGTGCACTACTCGCAGTCGGCGCCGGCACAGGGCACCAAATACCAGCAGGTGAAGCTGGCCGGCGGGGTGGAATCCGCCGATGCCGACGCACCGGCCCAGCAGCCGGCTGCCGACAACGCCTCCACGCAGGCCGACACTCCGCCCCCCGCCCCGTCGGCCCCGATGGCCGACACGCCCGACAACCGCGCCAAGCTGTGCGCCACGCTGAAATCCAACCTCACCACCCTGCAGGGAAGCGGCCCGGTGGTGATGCAGCAGGGCGGCAAGCCTGCCGTGCTGGACGACGCCCAGCGCAAGCAGCAGGTCGATACCGCCAACGCGCAATACCAGCAGTACTGCGCCGGCAAGTAACCGCAAATGATCGCAGCTGGTGCCGTGCCTGCAACGCAGGCACTCGCTGCGGGAACGGCCGCAACTTCGACCGGCACCGGAATCTCCCCTGCCATGCCTATCCGCGGAGCCGTCGAGTGCGGCCCGCGGGTGCGGGTGCGCGCGCCGCTATAATCCGGCTCTTTCAACGCCGGAAACCGCCTGCATGCGCCTCAGCCAATTCCATCTGGCCACCGTCAAGGAAGTACCCGCCGACGCCGAGATCGCCAGCCACCGGCTGATGCTGCGCGCCGGCATGATCCGCAAACTCGCCTCCGGTCTCTACACCTGGTCCCCGCTTGGCCTGCGCGTGCTGCGCAAGGTGGAAAACGTCGTGCGCGAGGAAATGAACCGCGCCGGCGCCATCGAAATGCTGATGCCCACGATCCAGCCCAAGGAGCTGTGGGAGGAAACCGCCCGCTGGGCGAAATTCGGTCCGCAGTTGCTGAAGATCAAGGACCGCAAGGAGCAGGAATTCTGTTACGCGCCCACCGCCGAGGAAGTCGTCACCGATTACGCGCGCAACGAGCTGAACAGCTATAAGCAACTGCCGGTCAATTTCTATCAGATCCAGACCAAGTTCCGTGACGAGATCCGCCCCCGTTTCGGCGTGATGCGTGCACGCGAATTCCTGATGAAGGACGCCTATTCCTTCCATCTCGGCCAGGAGTCGCTGGCCGAAACCTATCAGGCGATGTACGACGCTTATTCGCGCATTTTCAGCCGGCTGGGTTTGCAATTCCGCGCGGTACAGGCCGACACCGGCGCGATCGGCGGCAATGCCAGTCACGAATTCCAGGTGCTGGCCGCTTCCGGCGAAGACGCCATCGTGTTTTCCGATGGCTCCGATTACGCGGCGAATGTGGAAAAGGCCGAGGCATTGGCGCCCACCACCACACGCCCCGCTCCCGCCGCCGAATTGAAGCGCGTCGATACACCCACCCAGAAGACGATTGCCGAAGTCAGCGCATTTCTCGGCGTATCGCTGATGCAATGCGTGAAAACCCTGCTGGTGAAAGGCCGCGACGGCCTGGTGGCGCTGTGCCTGCGCGGCGACCACGAACTCAACGAAGTGAAGGCCGGCAAGCTGGCCGAATTACCCGATGAGGTCGTTCTGGCCAGCGAAGCGGAAATCCTCGCCGCCACCGGTACGCGCCCCGGCTTCATCGGACCGGCAGGTTTGCCAGCCACCATTCCGGTGATCGTGGATCGCAGCGCAGCCGTGCTGTCCGATTTCGTCTGCGGCGGCAACGCCGACGGCACGCACCACGTCGGCGCCAATTGGGAGCGCGACGCACACATCACCCGCATCGAGGACGTGCGCCAGGTGGTCGAGGGCGATCCCTCGCCCGACGGCAAGGGCACGCTGCACCTGGCCCGCGGCATCGAGGTGGGCCATGTGTTCCAGCTTGGCAGCAAATACGCCGAGGCACTGGGCGCCACCGTGCTGGACGACCAGGGCAAGTCCCAGGTGATGATGATGGGCTGCTACGGCATCGGCATCAGCCGCATCGTGGCGGCGGCTATCGAACAGCGTCATGACGATGCCGGCATCGTCTGGCCGGAAGCGATGGCACCGTGGCGCGTGGCCGTATGCGTGATCAATCCCAAGGGCAATCCGGATATCACCGCTGCCGGTGAATCGCTGTACCAGGAACTCGCCGCGCGCGGTATCGAAGTCGTGCTGGACGATCGCGGTCTGCGCCCCGGCGCGATGTTTGCGGACATGGAACTGGTCGGCATTCCCCATCGCGTGGTGGTCAGCGAACGCGGCCTCGCCGCCGGCACGCTGGAATACCGTGCGCGTCATGAAGCGGAAAGCCGTGCCGTGACGCGCGACGAGTTGATTGAAATGCTCGGCTGAAATCGGTTTCAAATGCAACGACAAACGGCCGCCTTGTGCGGCCGTTTGCTTTCATGGCCATGTCGGAGATTATCCGGATAATTGCCAAAATGCATGCAATGGCCAATCCGGAACCATTTTCTTTGCAAAATGTCGTTTATTCAGGTAAGAATAACGCCGCGCCGGCAATGCCATTCGTCCGCATGCTTCCGGGTCGCCACAAATCCATCCTGTCACTGGAGTCTCCGATGGCCGCCATCGATATCAAGAACCTCAACCATAACCAGCTCAATGACCTCATCACCAAGGCACAGTCGCGCCAGCATGAATTGAAGAAAGAAAAGGTCTCCAAGCTGCGTGAAAAGGTCCATGCCCTGATCAAGGCCGAGGGCTACAGCTTCGACGACATTTTCGGCGGCGTGCGCGGCAAGCGCCGCAGCGGCGGCGTAGTGCCCCCGAAGTATCGCAATCCGGCGAATGCCGAGCAGACCTGGTCCGGCCGCGGCAAGCGTCCGCGCTGGTTCAACGATGCATTGAAGGCCGGCAAGAAGGAAAAGGACCTGCTGGTCTGATTCGCCTCTCTACATGACATGAAGACGCCGGCTTCCGAGCCGGCGTTTTTATTACTGGCGCAAGCGGATTCTTCCCGGATTATCCTGGCGCGAAACAGGTGGAATGCACCGGATGGGTTCGCCACAGGCCGGATGCAAAACCCAGGCCCCGATCTGGACCGTCGCTCCCTTCAAAGAGAACGACGCGGCGAAACCAGCAATTCGCCGAACAGCAAACCCGCCACCAGCGATACCAATAGGGTAACCAGCAGCAGGGCCGTATCCATGCCCAGCGTGGTGTCGCGTTCGAGCAGGAAGGACATGCTGCGAAACCCCACGCTGCCCGGCACCAGCAGCAGGATGCCCGGCTCGCGGATCACCGCACCCGGCCGGTGCCGCGTCCGCGCATAAAGATTGGCCAGCGCACTGACCACCAGACCGCCGACGAATACGCCGAACGGCGCACTGGGCAAGCGACCGGAAAAGGCACCGCCCCAACGCGTGGCCAGGTAGCCGACGATCACCGCCACGATCACTGCCGGCCAGTCGCGTCTGGCCGCACGGAACAGCATCGCAAACGCCACGGCGGCCACCAGCAGGGCGGGCCAGTCCGTCCAAGCCGGCAAGGGCGGCAAAACGGCATTGTTCGGCTCGATGCCAAACGCGGCGCAAACCTCGGTGGCCGCCACCGTGCCAAACACCAGCTTGAGCAAGGTCGCGGTGGCGCCTCCCATGCGCGCCATGCCGGACACCAGATGCCCGCTGGAAACCTCGCGCACCGCCGTGGTGAGCGACATGCCAGGCACCAGCACGATCAGCGCCGCCAGTACCACCGACTTGATCGCCAGCGGCACCACGAAGGCGCTGACCAGGATCGCCACCGAGGTCGCCACGATGGCGCTGATCGCATCGCTGGCGGCGGCCACGCGCGGGCGGGTGGCGGAGAGCAACGTGATCGCACCGATCAGCATGCCGACCACCGCGGCCACCGCGAGGTCGGCCCAGGAACTCTGCAGGAACAGCGCCGCGATGCTGGCCGCGGACAAACCGTAGCTGGCGACCACATAGGCCTTCGCCTTGCGCGTATCCGGCGCGCCGAGGGTGCGCAGCAGGCGGAAGCCTTCGCGCAGATCCAGTTCGCCCGCGATAACACGGTCGGCGATGGCGTCCACGTCGCACAGGCGTGCGAGGTTCACGTCGCCGGGCGCAAGCCGCATCACCTGCGTGGTCTGCGCCACGCCCTCGTCGCCCAGTGCCAGATCCGCGAAGGAGATGATGATGGCGGTGGGACTGGACCACACATCGGCCTGCAGGCCCAGCCGCCGCGCACAGAGGTCGATCGACATCTCCAGACGGGGTGCCGAGGTGCCGTACTGATGCAGCCGCCGTGCCAGTTCCAGCAGGAAAGCGATGCGCGTATTCGCAGTGGCGGCCGCGAAGCTGGCGCTCATGCGGCGGCGCGCACCTTGAGCGTGGTGCCGTCCACCGCCACCACTTCCACCGTGCTGCCCAAGGGCAAGTCCGGCCCGCTCACCAGCCATTGGCCGTCACCTACACGCACCTTGCCGCGACCGTTGACGATGGGTTCGATCAAATCGTAGCGCTGGCCGATCATCTGCTCGCCACGGCGGTTGAGCCGTTCGCCACCAGGGGCGCCGCGCTCGATCCGCGGCCGCAACCAGCGCGCATAGGCAACGCATGCGGCCAGCGCCAGCAGTGCGAACAGTACCGCTTGTGCGAGCAGGCCCAACCCAGGGAACAGCCAGAGCAGCACGCCCATCGCCGCCGCCGCGATGCCGATCCACAGCAGGAAATAGCCGGGCATCATCACCTCGCCGGCGATCAACGCCAGGGCGAGGATCCACCACAGGTAATGCGTTGCGATCTGTCCGAGCATGGAGGTATCCAGAAGATTGGTTTCCACTCCTGCATAGGGGAGCGGGCTCGCTTGTCCTGATGGCGAACGATCATAGGCCAGATTGGGCAGGTTGATCAGGCGTTTCTCGCATTGACCGGGCTTTTCTCGGATATGTGCTTGGCGTTGCTTTCCGCGGGCGCGGCGATGCGGCTTTCGATGCCTGGAGCAAGGAGCAAAGCGGTGTCGGTCACCGACCGGCGCCGGGTCATCTCTCTTTGCTGGTATGCATGAACCGGCCGAATCCGCAATCCGCCGAAACTACGAGCAAGCCGTGTCGAGGACTTGGAAGCCACTCTCGCCTGCGCGATAGACAGGACGGCCACACCGCGCGATACCCAGATAGCGAGGATCCACGCGCTCGTCATTCCGGCGTAGGCCGGAGGAGCCTCACAACAACGAAGCTGGTCGTCCACTGGCGCGACGGCATGGACAAGCTTGGTCGCCGCTGGATCCCGGCCTGCGCCGGGATGACGAGCAGAGCCCCGAACGCCTCGCTACGCTCTGCTTCGGCTTTGCCCTCATCTGGCCATTGCATCAGCGCGCTGCTCCCTGAAAGCCACTATGCGACGGAGCCGCATGGATCAGGCTGCGCAACGGTAGTCGCCAAGGAGGGATGGCAATACCTTTTCGACCGAGCAGGACGTCCGAAGAGCGCCTCCGTGGAGTGCCCTTACCCCTTGGCCGCTTTTCTTTGGGCACGCAGAAAAGACGTAGTTCGGGCGCCGGCAGGCACACGAAACCACTTCGTCGCTTGCCAACCACAAGAAAACAAAGCTCCCTCCGCGGGAGAGAGGCCTGCGCGTCACCGTGCCGGCGGCATCGCCTTCGCGGCAGCCTGCTGCTGCCCCAGCGACTCCTTGGCCAGCTCCGCGATGCCAGCCATCGCACCGATCACACCGGTGGCTTCGATCGGCAGCAACAGCATCTTCTGGTTGGGCGAGGCCGCCATCGCCTTCAGCGCCTCGACGTAGTTGTTGGCGACGAAGTAATTGAGCGCGTTGACGTTGCCGTTGGCGATCGCGGTGGACACCATGGTGGTGGCCTTGGCCTCGGCTTCGGCCGAACGCTCGCGCGCCTCGGCGGCGCGGAACGCGGCTTCCTTCTCGCCTTCGGCGGCGAGGATCACCGACTGCTTCTCGCCCTCGGCCTTGAGGATCGCCGCCTGGCGGAAACCCTCGGCATCGAGAATGTTGGCGCGCTTCTCGCGCTCGGCCTTCATCTGCCGCGCCATCGCGTCGACGAGGTCACGCGGCGGCGCGATGTCCTTGATCTCGATGCGGTTGACCTTGACGCCCCACGGATGGGTGGCCTCGTCCACCACGCGCAGCAGCTTGGCGTTGATCGCGTCGCGCTGGCTCAGGCTTTCGTCGAGGTCGAGCGAGCCCAGCACGGTACGGATGTTGGTCATGATCAGCGCCAGCGTGGCCTGTTCCAGCTGGGCCACCTCGTAGGCGGCCTTGGCCGCGTCCAGCACCTGGTAGAACACCACGCCGTCCACGCGCACCACGGCGTTGTCCTTGGTGATGACGTCCTGGCTGGGCACGTCCAGCACCTGCTCCATCATGTTCATCTTGCGGCCCACGCCTTGGTAGACCGGAATCAGCAGGTGCAGGCCCGGCGTGAGCGTGCGCGTGTACTTGCCGAAAGTCTCCACCGTCCATTCGTAGCCCTGCGGCACGATGCGCACCATCTTGAGCAAGGTGACGACCACCAGCACCACGATGACCAATGCAAGAACCGATCCCATGACTTGCCCCTCTTTCCGGTGAGGAAGGCAGTATAGGCGAGCGCGATGACCGCCGTAGGAGCGCACCCCGTGCGCGAATGTTCCGGTGTCTGGCCGAAGCCAAGAGCCGTCGCACACAGGGTGCGCTTCTACGGGTTTGTGCCTAGCGCGAGCCGTATTGCGGCAGCCGCAGGCTCACGCGCAGGCCGCCGCCCTCGCGATTGGCAAGCAGTACGCGTCCGCCATGCGCCTCGGCGATCTCGCGTGCCAGGGCAAGGCCCAGGCCGGTGCCGGAGCGCTTGGTGGAATAGAACGGCAGCAACGCCTGCGCCAGCACGGTTTCGCTCATGCCAGGGCCACGATCGGCCACTTCGATGCGCAACTCGCTGCCGGCGTCGAGGATGGCGAGGCTTACCCCGTCCTCGGCGCTGCCGGATTCGTGCGCGTTCTTGATCAGGTTGATCAGCACCTGCTCGATCTGCACCGGGTCGAAATGGCTGGGGTGCGCAGGCACGGGCGAAGCGAGCTGGTAGCGGCAATGCAAGGCCAGCGAGGCAAGGAACGGCTCCCACTCCACCGCCTGCGGCTGCGGCGCCGGCAGTTTGGCGAAGCTGGCGTAGCCGGCGATGAAGCCGTGCAGATGCCGCGCGCGTTCGCCGATGGTGGCGAACACGCCGGGCAGGCGTTCCAGGTCGCCGCGACGGGCCAGTTCTGCGCCGGAATGCGCCAGCGAAGAAATCGGCGCCAGCGAGTTGTTGAGCTCATGACTGATGACGCGGATCACCCGCTTCCAGGTCGCCACTTCCTGCCGCGACAACTCGCGCGTCATGCGCCGGAACAAGTGCAGGCGATGCGGCCGCCCCTGCAGGCGGAACGCCCGCTGCGACAGGTGGAAGGTTTCCTCGGCACCATCCAGTTCCACGCTGAGCAGCGCGTCCTCGCCGCTTTCCACCGCACGGGACAGGGCTTCCGGGGCAGCTGTCAACGTGTCGGCGAAGTTCAAGCCGTTGAGGCTCTTGCCATCGTTGAACAGATGGCGCGAAGCGATGTTGGAGTACACCACGCGGCCGCTGATGTCGGTGAGCACCAGCGCCACCGGCGTGTTCTGCACCACCGTCTCCAGCAGCAGCTCGCGCTGCACCAGGTGCTGGCGCTGATCCCGCAGGGTCTGGCCCAGCGCGTTGTGCATGCGGATCAGCTCGCCCAGTTCGTCGCTGCGGCGTGCTGCGATGGAGAAGCTGAAATCGCCGTCCCGGTAGCTCGCCACCGCGCCTTCCAGCGCGCGCAGCAGCCGACTCACCGGTGCCATCACCTGATAGGCCAACCCCCATGCCAGCGGCAACAGCACCAGCACGCTGACCACGAGGCCGCCATACATGCCCATCTGCGCCGGCGTCCGCAAGGACACCGCCAGATCCTTGTGCAGCCACCCGATCAGCTGCGGCAGCGGCCACTGGGTAAGGCCCACATACACCAATGCACCCGCCACCGCGGCCACCGCGAGGAGCATGGTCAGGCGGAACTGCAACGAATTCAGGTGACGCCACATAGGAGCCTGCTCAATGGCACGCGGGATCGTGCGGCGTCTGCGCGCAGCTCACCGGCGGCTGCCCGTTCTGCCAGGGGCGTTCAGTACCCATCACCGCGTTCTGGTCGTTGGCGCGCGGCGGCGGAGGCTCCTCCTCCCATGTCTTGCGTTCGGCCTTGAACTTGAACGGCGAAGGCTTGGCCGCAGCACCGGCGACCTGCGAACGGAAGTCGTGTGCGGTGGCGATGCTGGCGGCTGGCGCGGGCGTGGTCCACTGGTCGGATGCCGTCTGCGCCGTGGCCGCGAGGGACGGCAGGCAGAGCGACAGGAGTGCAAGGCTTCGGATACGCATGGGATCCCCCGGTGGAGCAGCGCGAACGTCACAGCAGCTTTCCATGCCGCCACCCTGCCCGCAAGCGACATAGGTCACGCCGGTGCCGTCAGTCCATAACGCTCCATGCGCCGATACAACGCCTGGCGCGACAGGCCCAGCGACTGTGCCGCGCGGCTCACCACGCCATCGGCCAGATGTAGCGCACCCTCCACTGCCTCGCGGCTGGGTTCATCGAGATTGCGCGCGACGGCCGGCGCGACCTGCGGCAGGTTGAGCAGCTCGGGCGTGATCGGCTTACCGCCGGCCAACAGCGCCGCGCGTTCGATGGCGTTCTTCAGCTCGCGCACGTTGCCCGGCCACGGGTAGGCCAGCAATGCCTCGCGCGCGGCGTCACCCAGCACGGCGCGACCGGCGAGGAAATGTTCGGCCAGCGGCAGCACGTCGTCCGTGCGCTCGGACAGCGGCGGCAGGTTCACTTCGATCACGTTGAGGCGGTAATAGAGATCCTCACGGAAAGTGCCTGCGCGTATCATCCCCTTGAGGTCGGCATTCGTGGCGGAAAGCACGCGCACCTTCGCCTGCCGCGTACGCCCGGAACCCAGCCGTTCGAACTGTCCGGTTTCCAGCACGCGCAGCAGCTTCATCTGGCCCGGCAACGGCAGGTTGCCGATCTCGTCGAGGAACAGCGTGCCGCCATCGGCCAGCTCGAAGCGGCCTTCGCGCGCCTTGTTCGCGCCGGTATAGGCACCTGCGTCGGCACCGAACAGCTCCGCCTCGATCAGCTCGCCGGGCAACGCGCCGCAGTTCACCGCCACGAACGGTCCCTTCTTCACCAGCGAGTTCGCGTGCACGATGGCGGCGATGCGCTCCTTGCCCGCGCCGTTCGGCCCGGTGATGAGGATCGGCACTTCGGCGCGCGCCACCTGGCAGGCCAGGTCCAGCGTGCGCGCCATCGCCTCGGAAGCGAACACCAGGCCGTCCAGCTCGTAGGTGTTCTGCAACACCTCGCGGCGGCGGCGGCGCTCGCGCCGCACGCGGCTTGCCTCGCGCGTGGATTCGGAAAGCTCCAGCAGGTTCTCCACCGTCGCCAGCAGCTTGTTGTCGTCCCACGGCTTGGCGAGATAGTCGGCGGCGCCGGCCTTCACCAGCTCCACCGCGGTTTCCAGGTGCGTCCAAGCGGTGAGCAGGATCACCGGCAGGTCGGGGTGCCGCTCGCGGATCGCGCGGAACAGCTCCACGCCCTCCTCGCCCGAGGTGGTGTCGGCGGTGAAGTTCATGTCCTGGATCACCACATCCACCCGCTCGCGCTCCAGCGCGGCCAGGCCATCGGCCTGGTTCAGCGCCACCAGCGGGCGGATGTCATGCAGTGACAGCAGCAGCGACAGCGCCTCGCCCACGGCGGGGTTGTCATCGACGATCAGTACGGTACGCATCTTGTTCCTGCACATGTCCGCATGGATGCGGCTCCAAGGGAAAAGGTTGCCATGACCATCGACCTAGATGCACGAAAAATTCTGCATCACACGCTGCGCGTGGCTACCACCGGCGGTACGCGCGCAGCGCGCAGCGCGGGACCAAGCACAGCAAGCTGGCCGATGGCCCAAAGCGCCAGGGCGCCGATCGGAAAATAACTGACCGGCAAGCGCGGTAGCTCGTAATGCTCCATCAGTAGCAGGTTGATCACATAGGCCAACGCCATGCCCAGTACGACGCCGCCGGTGACGATGAGGAAATTTTCGGTCTGGAAGTAGCGCAGGATGTCGCAGCGGGTAGCACCGATGGCGCGGCGCACGCCAATCTGTTTGCGCCGCTGCGCCACCCAGAAGCTGGCGAGGCCGCCGATACCCAGAGCCGTGACAACCAGCAGTGCTACGCACACCGTGGCGAGCAGCCACGCCATGGCCCGGTCATTGGCGAAGTAATCGTCACGCAAGTAGGTGTAGGTGCCCTTGTCGTTGATCAGCATCTGCGGATTGAGTGCCATCAGTTTGTCGGCGGCCTCGCGCAGCACACGGTCGCGCGAAGCTGTGTCGGTGCGCAGCACGTACAGGGCCGAAAGCGATGAACCCGGTCGCGCGGCGAACAGTGCCACGTATTCCGATGCGGTGCCGCGCAACTCGCCGCGCACCATGTGTTCCACCACACCGATCACCTGAAAGCGCCGCTTACCGATCCAGAACACCTGTCCAAGCGCATCCTTGCCAGGCCATAGGCGCTCGGCCAGCGCACGGGTGACGATCATCGAGGACGACTGTGGCAGCCATACGTCCATGCCGGCGTATTCATCGGCCGCGAAATCACGCCCCTCCACGAGCTTCAACCCAAGCGTCTGTAGATAGCCAGGCGAGCCTAGCATCAGCTGCGCATTCGGCCCGCGCCTCCGGCCATCCGCGTCCATGCTGGGATTGAAGTTCATGTCGTTGTTGGCCAACGGCAGCGATACCACAGTCGCGACGGACTGTACTCCACCTATGCCGCGCAATGCGGCGAGGTTACGTTCCGTCACTGGCGTGGCATCGTCGCCCGACACACCGTCGGTCATCAGCCACGTCAGTCCGCTTTCGATGAGACCGGTATGCACCTGCATCTCGACCAGTCGCTGACGAATCATGAACACCGCGTTGCACAGGATCGCACAGGCCACTGCAATCTCCAGCACCAGCAGGCCGGTCGCCAGCTTGTGCCGACGCAATGCGGAAAGGATCGGTCGCAATTCCATCATGGCGTCCTTAATGGCTCTTCAGTTGCAAGGCAGGGGGCACCAGACAGGCACGCCATGCGGGCAGTAGACCCGCCAGCAGGCTGGCAAGGATGGCCAGCACGAAGGTAATGAGGAACATGTCCGGATCCAGATGCGCCAACGTGGCGTAATCTGTTGGCGAGCATCGCACTGCCCATAGCCCCGCCAGCGCCAGCAGCAGACCAAGCATGCCGCCGGCAACGCCAATGAGGCCGGCCTCGGTCAACAACTGTGCGAACACCGTCCCGCGAGATGCTCCCAAGGCTCGTCGCACGCCGATCTCCCCCGAGCGTCGCAGGAACTTTGACAACAGCAGACCCACCGTGTTGATAAGGCACACCAGCAAGAATCCGAATGCCATCCACGTCTGCAGGCGCACATCGCTGGGCACCACCTGGTTGTAGCTGAGCCAGTCCATCAGGCCGCGTAGTGCGGTGAGCGGCTTGCCCTTGAACTGGAAGCGCCCCAGGGCCTTTTGTTGCTCGGAGTAATGCACCAAATACTCGCGGTACGCCGCCGCCTTCGATGGCGTATCCAGTTCCACCCAGTACTGCAGCCACACGCAAGGCTGACTTTCCAGGTGTACTTGGTCGGTGAGCTGACCCCAGCAGTCGAGGGAGTTGCCCTGGATGCCCAGCTCCGCCAGGTCGCGCGAGGTTGCGAATGGGATGAACACACCGTCGTCGCTCGCGAAACCGCCCTGTCCGTACAGGTCGTAGAAACGTGGTATCGGGCGCCAGTGCTTGAGCACGCCGACGATGCGGAAATCCCATTTGTCCAGCCGGATGCTCCTGCCCACGCTGTCGGCACCGCCGAACAGCTTGTCGTTGAGCGCCTGCGAGATCACTGCCACGCGCGCCCGGGCATCGTCGTCCGCCGACCTCCAGCCTGCGCCGTAGTGGAACGGCACACCGAACATCGGGAAGAAATCCGCGGTAGTCGCCACCGTAGACAGCGACATCGGCCGTGTGCCTGGCCGCCCGAACACCTTCAGCTTCGCGCTCACCACGATGGCCTGGCGATCGGCGCGATGTTCGCGCAGGAGGTTGGTGGCGTCGATGTAGGTGTACTCGCCTTCAGGCTCGGTCTTCGAGCGCGTGTCCGGCATGATCTGGGGATAGAACAACTGTCCGCTCTTGCCCGGCATCGGGTCACCCGAAAGCAGATGGAGCACGGTCAACGTGGTGATGCACGCACCAATGCCCAAGCCGATCGCCAGCACCATCAGCGCGGTGAGCAATTTGTTGCGCCTCAGACTGCGCAGGGCCAGATCCAGATAATGACCGAACATCCCAATACCCCCTATCTGCAACCCTTCCACGGAAGGGAGACGAGCGGAAATCCGGCCCAAGAGGAACATCCCGTTCCATCCGCATCCACGCCCACCTATTCAACACCTTCGTCCAACGGTCGAAGGGAAATCTCATACGCTCCGTGTCGCCACCACCGGCGGCACGTGCGAGGCACGCAGCGCAGGGCCGAGCACGGCGAGCTGCCCGAGCAGCCACAGCACAACGGCGCCCGAGGCCAGCCACGCCAGCGGCATGTGCGCCAGCTCGTAGTGCTGCATCAGCCACAGGTTCAATCCGACCGCGCCGAGCGAGCCGATCACGATGCCGGCGCTGACGATCAGCAGGTTCTCGAACTGGAAGTAGCGCAGGATGTCGTGCCGCTGGGCGCCGATGGCGCGACGGATGCCAATGCTGCGCGTGCGCTGCTGCACCCAGAAGCTGGAGAGGCCCACCACGCCCAGTGCGGTCAGCGCCAACAGGCAGCCCGTGACCACCAGCAGCAACCAGACCATCGCGCGGTCGCCGTGGTAGTAGTCCGAAACTGTATTCGAGTAGATATGGGCGTCGACCATGCGCGCGGGGTCGGTGCCTTGCAGCACCTTGGGTATCGCCAGCTTGACCGCGCCGCGCCTGTCCGACCGTACGCGAAGCACGTAAGTGTCGGAATGCGTCACTGGAAGGATGTAACTGCGATCGACGCCCAGACTCTTGCTGATCTCCGGGTTGAGTAGGTGGTCGATTTCACCAACCACCTGTACTGGTTTCTTGCCACGACTGTCCAGCCAGAAGGTTTTGCCGATAGGGCTCTGTCGCGGCCACAATTGCTCGGCCAGCGTGTGTGTGACGATGGCGACTGACGGTGGCGGCTGATTCTTGAACGGGTTGAAATCAACGTATTCCTGCGGCAGAAAATCGCGCCCTGCCGACAGCTTGATGCCCAGCGTCTTCAGCATGTCGTGGCTGCCAAGGTACTGAACCACGGGGTCGCTCAAATCACTCTTGGCGTCACCGGGACGCCGAAACACACCTGAGCCCCAGGAATTTCTGGACAGCGGCAGCGAGTTGGTCGTCGTCACTGACTCCACGCCGGGTATGCTGCGCAAGGCGGCCAGGTCGGCATCGGTGTCGTCCACGGGCTTGTCGCCCTGCCCCAGGTCGAGGCCAGTGGTGCGCGCCCATACCAATTCGTTGTCGGCCACGCCGGTGGTCATGCGCATGGCCGCCATGCGGTCGCCCACCAGAAACAACGCATTGGTGACGATGGCGCAAGTCAGCGCGATTTCCAGCGCCACCAACACGACGGTGGTCTTGTGGTACTTCAGTGCGGAAACGACGGGGTGCATGGTCGCGGCCTCATTGTGTCTTGAGCAAACGGGCAGGCACGATGCGGCAGGCGCGCCATGCCGGGAACAAGGCCGCCAGCAAGGCGGCGCACAACGCCAGCACGAAGGTGGCGCCGAGCATGGCGCCATCCATGTGTGCCAGCGCGGCGTATGGCACCGGCTGCTTCCGTACGATCCACAAACCAAAAGCCGACAAGAAGAGGCCCACCACGCCACCCGCCACGCCGATCAACGCCGCCTCCACCAGCAATTGCGCGAACACATCGCGCTTCGACGCACCCATCGCGCGGCGCACGGAAAGTTCGCCGCCCCGACGCAGGAACTTCACCAGCAACATCGCCACCGTGTTGACCAGACACACCAGCAAGAAGCCCAATGCCAACAATGTCTGCAACTGCACGCTGCCCGGCACCACCCGGTTGTAGTCCAGCCATCCCATCACGTCGCGCAGGCGTGCGTTCGGTGGCCGCCCGAAGCGGCCCAGTGCTTTCTGCTGATCCGAATAGCTGACGAGAAATGCCCGATAAGTCGCCACCTGTGCAGGACTGTCCAGTTGCACCCAGAATTGCACCCAGGCGCATTGATCCGACTTGGGCATGCCGCCCATGCCGGGAAAATTCCCGCCCCAGCACATCAGGCTTCCTGACGTGTCCAGATTCAGCTCCATCGCCGTCTCGAACGGCAGGAACACCTGCTCCGGCTTGGCGTAGTTGCCCATCGAGAGATCGTAGAAATGCGGCACCGGGTTCCAGCGGTCGATCACGCCGACGACACGGAAGTCGTACTTGCCCAGCCGCAGGGTCTGGCCCACCGCATGTGATGTGCCGTAGAGCTTGTCGGCGAGATCCCTGGCGATCACCGCCACGCGCGCATGCTTGGCGTCATCGCCGGCCGTCCAGCCGCCGCCATCGACGAAGGGCACGCCGAACATCGCGAAGAAATCCGCCGTGGTGTAGCGCGCATCTGCATCGTAGGCATGCGATACACCCTGCGATGGCACTACCGTCACCTGCCCGCCCGACATGGCTGCCTGACGCGCACCCTTGCCGGCATGCACCAGATTCATCGCATCACGCCAGGTCATCTCATCCGGTGGATCGCTGTCTTTGGTGTACTCCTCCATGCCCTTCGGATCGACCTGCACATAGAACAACTGCACGCTTCGCCCCGGTATCGGATCGGCCGTCATCACGTGCAGCACGGTGATCATCGTCATGCTCGCGCCGATACCTAGCGCGATGGCCAGCACCATCAACGCGGTCAGCACCCTGTTGCGCTTGAGGCTGCGCCATGCCAGGTCGAGGTAGTAGCTGAGCATTCCTGTCTCCCTCAATCTCACTGTCCTCTCCCACCGCGGGAGAGGAGAAAACTCACACGCTTCTCGTCGCCACCACCGGTTGCACCGCCGCCGCGCGCCGCGCAGGCGACAGCACCGAAAGCTGGCCCAGCGCCCACAGTGCCAGCGCGCCGACCGGCAGGTACCACAACGGCAGGCGCGGCAGTTCGTACTGCGTCATCAGCAACAGGTTCAGGCCGATGGCCAGCAGTGCGCCGATCGCCACGCCGGCGGTGACGATCAGGAAATTCTCGGCCTGGAAGTAGTGCAGGATGTCGCCGCGCGTTGCACCGATGGCACGACGGATGCCGATGCTGCGCGTGCGCTGCTGCACCCAGAAATTCGCCAGCCCGGCGATGCCCAGCGCGGTGACGAACAGCAGACCCAGCGCGGAAGCGATCAGCAGGCCGATCATGGTGGTGTCGCGCTGGAAGTAGCCGCGGCGGATCTGCGTGTAGGTCTGCATCTGCTGGGGATCGACGATGCGGTTGGGGTTGGCCTGGAGCAACGCAGCTTCGGCGGCCGTGAGCACGCGCTGGCGATCCTGCGGCGCGCTGCGCAACACGTAGGTGACGCCGGTGTCGTCGGGCCGTTGCGGCCAGATCATGCTGTCGCCGTCGACGCCCGGCTTGCGCAAGGCAGGTCGCAGCAGGGTATCCACGATGCCGACGATGCGGATGAAGTTGTCGCCGTCGTACATGTTCTGTCCCAGCGCCGGCCGACCCGGATACAGTTTCTCCGCCAACGCACGCGTGACGATCGCAACCGCGGGCTTGCCCTCGCTCACGTATTCGCCCGGCAGGAAATCGCGCCCTGCAACGAGATGCAGGCCCAACGTGGCGACCAATCCCGGCGTACCGTCGTACAAGGCAGGTTGCACGCAGCCGCTGCCATCGATCGAATTGAGCTGTATCGCCCGATCCAGCGCCTGCTTGCTGGGGCAGATGCCACTGGACGATTCGTTCTGGTTCAGCGGCAACGAATAACTGACCGCCGCGGCGGAACGCACCCCGGGAATCGCGCGCAAGGCCGCCAGATCAGTCGTTTGCCGCGCCTGCATGTTTTCGCCTTTTCCGATGCCGACGCTGTGGATCACCGACAGTTCGTTCTCGGCGATACCGGTTGGCACGCTGATGCGTTGCACGCGCTTGGCCACCATGAAGGCCACGTTGCAGACGATGGCGCAGGTGAAGGCCACCTGCAGGGTCAGCAAGGTGGCGGTGAGCTTGTGGTGGCGCAGGGTGGAAAGGATGGGTCGGATTTGCATGGTCAGCCCCGTGATGCATTCGTACCGTCATTCCGGCGCAAGCCGGAATCCAGCGGCCGTGTGGTCTGTACAGGCGTGGTCGCCACTGGATCCCGGCTTGCGCCGGGAGGACGAACATGAGAAATAGCGATGCTTCGCGCCATCACATCGCTTTCAGTTGCAGCGCCGGCGGCACGCGGCAGGCACGCCACGCCGGCAGCAGGCCGGCCAATACGCTGGCGACGACGGCGAACATGAGCGTGCCCAGCAGCATCGATGCGTCCATCTGCGCCAGCCTGGCGTAGTCGTCCGGGCGCTGGCGGATGCTCCACAAGCCCAGTTGCGCAATGGCCACGCCCAGCGCGCCACCGGCCACGCCGACCAGCGCCGACTCGAGGCCCAGCTGCACGAAGATGTCGAGCCGCCGGGCGCCCAGTGCACGACGCACGCTGATCTCGCCGCTGCGGCGCAGGAACTTCGCCAACAGCAGCGCCACGATGTTGACCATGCACACGAACAGGAAACCCAGCGCCAGCCACAGCTGCAAACGCACGTCGTTGGGCACCAGATTTTCGTGCGCCAGCCAGCCCATCAGGCTGTACAGCTTCGCGTTGGTCGGCGGCCGCTGGAAACGACCCAGCGCCTTTTGCTGCGCGGAGTAGTCGACAAGGTACTGTCGATATGCTGCGACCTGTGTCGGCGTGTCCAGTTGCGCCCAGAACTGCAGCCAGCTCATGTTCGCGCTGGTCAGCGAACTGTCGTCGCCCTTGGCCCAGCCAGACCGATTGCCGCTGACCTGCAACTTCTGGCTCACCGCCACCGAGAGCGGCAGAAAGAACAGATCGGCGTCGCTGTATTGGGTGCCGGTCTGGTCGGCATAGAACAGAGGCTTCGGCACCCAATGGGCGGCGACGCCGATCACGCGGAAGTCGTGCTCGCCCAAGCGCACCGTCTGGCCAACCGCGTTGCCCGTACCGAACAACTTGCGCGCCAGCGTTTCGGTCAGCACCACCACTTGCGCTGCGGCCGCATCGTCTGCCGCGCTCCAGCCGCCGCCGCGCTCGAACGGCACGCCGAACAGCGCGAAGAAGTCTGCTGTGGCGTAGCGCCCGTTCACATAGAAAGGACGCAGATCGCTGCGACCCGGCCACAGCAGCAACGAGCCGCCCGCCATCGCCGCCTGCCGCACGCCGCGATGGGCTTTGAGCAGCGCCATCGCATCGGGCCAGGTCAGATCGTCGGTGGGATTGGGACTGTCGTCTCTTAGTTTGTACTCAAGCGGCAGCGGATCGAGATGCGGCGTGTACAGCTGCGCGCTGCGCCCCGGCAGCGGATCGTCGGTCATCACGTGCAGCACGGTCAGCATCGTCATCGACGCGCCGATGCCGAGCCCGGTTGCCAGCACCATCAGGCCGGTGAGGATCGGCGTGCGCTTCAGGCTGCGCAGTGCGAGATTCAGGTAGTAACCGAACATTGGTTCCCCGTCCAGATGCTTACTACAGACTTCTCCCGAGGCCGCCCGTGATGCCGAAGCATCGCGGGAACCTCGCCCAGGATCAGTGGTTGCGCTCGGTCTCGGTCGGCGCCGCATCGCCGGCCTTCTGCGCATACGGCAACACGTCGTCCACCAAATGAACCAGGAAGCGACCAGGCTGCTCCAGCATGATCATGTGCGCCGAATCGGCGAACACCACCAGATGCTTGGACGGTGCCTGGAGCTTGTCGAACCACTGCTCAGCCAAGGTGTGCGAGGTGGTGTTGTCGTGCGCGCCGACGAACAGCACCACCGGGCAGCCGAAGGTGGTGGTGCGATCGAAATCGACCGACAGCAGCGGCTTCAGCAGATGCTTCAGCGAGAAAAGGCTGCCTTTGCCGACGGCGTCCACATCGCTTTCGCTGTAGTCGGGCGACAGGTCCCAGGTGTCCGCCGCGAACTGGTAATCCTGGCGCCCCCAGGCGAGGCCGCCGTAGTACATCTCCCATTTGTCGCGCACGCTGATCTGGTCAAGCGTGATGTCCTTCGGCCCCGGATAAGGGGCGATCGATTCCAACTCGTGCACGGCGGCGGCATTGCCACGCGCCTTGGCCTCGCGCATGGCGAAGGCGTAGCCGTCCTCTTCGTTCCGGCGCATGTTCACGACCTGGCCCACGCCGACATAGGCGTAGAGCCAGTCCGGATGGCGCTGCGCCAGTTCCACGCCCAGCACGCTGCCCCAGGAGTGCCCCATCACGAAGATCTTCTGCTTGTGGAAGCGCTGGCGCAGGTAGTCGACGAGCTGCGCCGCATCGTCGGCCATCCCCGCGATGCTCATGCCCGGTGCCATCTGCGCTTCGGTATTCGCTGCATAGGTCTTGCCCGCGCCGCGCTGGTCCCACTCGACCACGGTGAAGTAGTCCTGCCACGGCGATTCGAACGTCCAGGCCTGCGGCATGTCCGTCGAAGCCGGGCCGCCATGCAGCACCAGCAGGATGGGATTGCGCAGGTCGCGGCCGCGTATCGTCAGCCACTGGTCGATGCCGCCGATGCGCACCTTGATCTGCTCCTGGATGCCGTTCGACGAAACGATCTTCTGGTTGGCGGCGATGACGCCGGTGACCTGGGCACGTGTCATCCAGTGCGCAGCATCCTGCTCCGCCGGGGCGGCGCTCGCGGCACCTGCTGTTACGAGCACGGCCGTAGCCAATACGGTGCCGATCGCCCGCCGAATCTTCTTCATGCATCACTCCATCAAGGTCAACGATTGGTGGCGGGTTCGCCCGCCCATGGAAAATCACACGGATCGCGTCGCCACCACCGGCGGCACCGCCGCCGCGCGCAGGGCCGGACCCAGCACCGCGAGCTGGCCAAGCATCCATAGCGCAAGCGCGCCCATCGGCAGGTAGTACAGCGGCAGGTGCGGCAATTCGTAGAACTTCATCAACACCGCATTCAGCACGTAGGCCAGCAGCATGCCGAGGGCGATACCGAAGGTGACGATGAGGAAGTTCTCGGTCTGGAAGTAGCGCAGGATGTCCCCGCGCGTCGCTCCGATCGCACGGCGTATGCCAATCTGCTTGCGACGTTGCGCCACCCAGAAACTGGTGAGGCCGACGATGCCGAGAGCGGTGACACCGAGCATGAGGGCGACCACGCCCAGCAGCAGGCCGATCATGATGCGGTCGGTCAGGAAGTATTTCGTGCGCAGGTCGCTCAAGGTCCTGCTGTTGTCCTGGTCCAGAACGACGTCGGGCGCGATCTTCTGCACAGCACCACGCGCCACCTGCAGCACGCGCCGCACATCCTGCGGCTGGGCCCGCAGCAGGTAGGTGCCGGCCAGCGAGCCACCCGGCACGACCGGCGTGAACACGGTCCACTCCCCCTGCTGCATGTCGTATTGACCGGGCTGGGCGCGGGCGAAGTGATCCACCACGCCCATGACGCGGAAGTGCATCTTGTCGCACCAGAAATCCTTGCCCAGCGGACTTTCGCCAGGCCATGCGTGTTCGGCCAGCGCGCGGGTGACCAGCACCTGCACATCCTCAGGAGCGAAGCTGGTGGCAGGCTGGTAGTCACCGGGCTGCGGCAGGTGCCCTTCGACCAGTTTCAAACCGAGCGCCTTGTACGTGCCCGGGCCTGCCATCACGAAATCCACCACGCCGATCAGGTCCTTGAACCCGCCAGCATCTGGCGAGATGCCGGCTGCACCTGTTTGCGGTCCGAAGGGCACCTCGCTAATGAGGGTGGCCGACTGCATCCCCGGGATCGCCCGCAAGCCGGCCAGCATGCGCGCATTAACGTCGGCGGCCTGGCTCGGTTCGAAGCCGTTGACCGTCAACACCGCCAGCGAACTCTCGTCGACGCCGCTGTTGATCTGGATCATCGTCCAGCGCCGCGCCACCAGGAAACAGGCGTTGCACAGCACGGCACAGGCGAACGCGATTTCCATCGCGATCAGCAAAGTGGCCAGGCGGTGGCGGCGCAGTGCCGCGAGTATCGGTTTGATCTGCATGTTCGGCCTCCTCACAGCGCCTTGAGTTGCCAGCCGGGAACCACGCGACTGGCGCGCAGCGCCGGTATCAGCCCGGCGATCAGGCTGGCACCGATGGCCATTGCGAACGTGACGAAGAACATGGCGGTATCCAGATGCGCGAGATGGGCGTAATCCACAGGCTGCCGCCGCACCAGCCACAAGCCGACCAGGGTCAGCAGCCAGCCGAAGAAGCCGCCGAGCAAGCCGATCAAACCGGCTTCGACCAGGCACTGCGCGAAGATGGCGCCACGGCTGGCACCCAGCGCGCGGCGCACGCCGATCTCGCCGCTGCGGCGCAGGAATTTCGCCAGCAGCAGGCCTACCGCGTTGAACAGGCAGATGACGAGGAAGGCCGACGCCAGCCATGCCTGCAAGCGCACATCGTCGGGCACCTGGCCGCGATCGGTCAGCCATGTCATCAGGTCGTGCAAACGCGCGTGCTCGCTGCCCACCGCAAATCGGCCCAGCGACTTTTGCGTGTTGGCGTAGTCGTCCACGAAACGCGCGTAGTCGCGCACCTTGGCCGGGCTGTCCAGCTCGGCCCACACCCATACCCATACGCAATCGGCATCCTGCAGATTGCCCATCGACGGCGGCACGTGCCAGCAGGTGTAGGCCTGGAAGTTGCCCTTGTTGATCTCGAGGCTGCTGCTGAACGGAGCGAAGACATCTTCCGACTTGCTGAAGTTCTGGCTCCACGGGTCGTAGAACAGCGGCGTGGGGCGCCAGGGCTTGAGCACGCCGACGATGCGCATGTCGGCATCGCGCACGCGCAGGATGCGGCCCACGCTGTTGGCGCCGCCGAACAGCTTCTGGTTCAGGTCGGCCGAGATCACCGCCACGCGTGCACGACTGGCGTCATCATCCGCACTCCAGCCCGAGCCGTATTGGAACGGCACGTCGAACATCGGGAAAAAATCCGTCGACGTGGAGAGCATGCTCAGCATCAATGGCGGTTGACCACTATCCGGCAGGCGCACTTTCACGGAGCTGCTGGTGAGAATCGCCTGACGATCGGCTCGGTGCGAACTCCAGATGTCGACTGCTGAACGGTAATCCATGGCCGGCCATGGATTGCGATGCAGCGAGAGCGTGACCGGGTTCTCCGGATCCACCTGCGGGAAAAACAGCACGCTGCTCTTGCCGGGCATCGGATCGCCCGACAGCAGATGCACCACCGTCAAGGTGGTCATGCTGGCGCCGATGCCCACCGCGATGGCCAATACCATCAGCGCGGTGAGCACCCTGTTGCGCTTGAGGCTGCGCAAGGCGAGGTCGAGGTAGTAGCCAAACATTGCATCTCTCCTTTGTTGCATTTCCTTCCACGCGCGCGAGGAAGGGAAAACTCATGCGCTACGCGTCGCCACCACCGGCGGCACGGCTGCCGCACGCAACGCAGGGCCGAGCACAGCAAGCTGGCCGATGGCCCACAGCGCGACCGCGCTGACCGGCAGGTAGTACCAAGGCATGCGCGTTATCTCGTAGTACCGCATCAGGTACAGGTTGATGCCATCGGCCAGCGCCGTGCCGAGCACCACGCCGGCGGCGCTGAGCAGGAAGTTCTCGGTCTGGAAGTACTGCATGATGTGGCCGCGGCTGGCGCCCACCGCGCGGCGGATGCCGATCTGCTGGCGCCGCTGCCCCACCCAGAAGCTGGTGAGGCCGACGATGCCGAACGCGGTCACCGCGAGCATCACAACGCAGACCAGCACCAGCATCCACGCCATGCTGCGCATGTCGGCGAAGTACTGGTCGCGCATGTCCGAGTAGATCGCGCTCTTGGTCACGCCGTTGGGATTCAGTTCGATGAGCTTCTGCTCCGCCGCGCGCATCACGCGGTCGCGGTCGCCCGGAGCGCTGCGCAGCACATAGCGCCGAAGATTGCCCTTGGAGCCCTCTGCGCTCATCGGGTAGAAGGCGCTGAAGTAATTGCTCGCTTCGCCCTGGCCATCGATGTTCGGCCGCAGCACGTCGGCGATCACGCCGACCACGGTGTAGTAATGCGACGTGGTGTAGTAGGTCTTGCCCAGCGCCGACTGCCCGGGCCACATGCGCTCCGCGATGCTGTGCGTCACCAGGGTCACGTGCGTCTCCGGCAGGGGCGCGCTGCCGAACGAGCTGTCCGCGTAGTCGTCGGCGTTGAAGAAGCGTCCCTCCAGCAGCCGCAGGCCCAGCGCCTTGTCGGCACCTTCGCCGAGGAAGAACAGCGAGAAATTGACCGTCTTCTTGTTGAAGACCGACTCATCTGGCGAGGTGCCGAAGCTCCATCCCCAGTTGTTGTGGCTGAGCGGCAAGGTGCTGATCGCCCCTACCGCCTGCACGCCGGGAATGCCGCGCAGCGCCGCGAGGTTGCGCGGGATATCGCTGCCGGCGGTTTTCTCGTCGGTGCCGCTCAGCCCGACCGTACTCAGGCTGTGCTCGTCGATGGCATTGGGCAGGCGGATGGCGCTCACGCGCTGGCCGATCATGAAGACGGCGTTGCACAGCACGGCGCAGGTCAGCGCGATCTCCAGCACGATGAGCACGGTCGGGATGCGGTGCTTGCGCAGGCTGGCGAGTATCGGAAGGATTTCCATAGGTATCTCCTCAGCTGGCCTTGAGTTGCGGTGCCGGCGCCACCGCGCAGGCGCGCCATGCGGGCAGCAGCCCGGCGACCAGGCTGGCCATCACTGCGACCACGAAGGTGAACAGGAACATCGACAGATCCAGATGCGCGAGGCTGGCGTACTCGGCGGGCTGGTGGCGTATCCCGAACAGGCCCAGCTCGGCGAAGCCGAGTCCGAGCACGCCACCGACCAGGCCGACGATGCCGGCTTCGACCATGAACTGGCCGAAGATCGCACCACGCGTGGCGCCCAGCGCACGACGCACACCGATCTCGCGCGAGCGGCGCAGGCACTTGGCCAGCAGCAGACCGACCGTGTTCAGCACGCAGATCAGCAGAAAGCCGTACGCCAGGCCGGCTTGCAGCCGCACGTCGTCGGGCACTACCTGCTGGTCGCGCAGCCAGCCCATCAGATCCAGCAGCGCGGTCTCGTCGCGACTGAAGCGACCCTGGGCCACCTGTTGCTTCGCATAGTTGGCGAGAAACGTCCGGTAGTCGGCCACGGCCGCCTGGTCCGGCAGTTCCGCCCACACGCCCAGCCACATGCACGGCGCGGCCGCGAGGTTGTCGACATCGGTGACTGCGTTGTAGCACTCGATGTCCTGCGGCCCCATCTTCAGATCCATGGCGGTCTTCAGCGGCAGGAACATCGCATCGCCATCGCCGCCGTAGTCATGGCCGCCCAGGTCCAGCGCATAGAAGCGCGGCTGCGGCGACCACGGCTTGAGCACGCCGACGATGCGGAAGTCGTGGTCGTTCATGCGGATCGTCTTGCCCACGCTGTTGGCGCCGCCGAACAGCTTCTGGTTGAGGAAGCCCGCGATCACGATCACCTGGGAGCCGCCCTCGTCGTCCGCCGCCGTCCAGCCGCTGCCGTACTCGAACGGCGCATCGAACAGGCCGAAGAAATCCGCCGTCGTCTGCACTCCGTCGCTGTAGAAGGGCCGCTCGTTGGCCCGCTGCGGCGCGATCTTGCCCGAGGTCAGCGCCACCGCCGCCTGCCGCTTCGCGCGGTGCGCGTGCAGCAGGAACATCGCGTCGACGTAGGTCATCGTCGCCGGCGGCTCGGTCTGGCCGGCGATATAGCCTTCTTTGGCGTTGGGATCGACCTGCGGATAGAACAGCTGGCCGCTCTTCTGCGGCAGCGGGTCGCCCGAAAGCAGTCGCAACACGGTCGTGGTGGTGATGCAGGCGCCGATGCCGAGCGCCAGCGACAGCACCATCAACAGGGTGAGCACCTTGTGGCGCTTTAGGCTGCGCAAGGCGAGATCGAGGTAATAGCCGAACATATCCTTTTCTCCTTACTGCATTCCCTTCTTCCGCAAACGGAAGAAAAGAGAGGGAAACTCACACGCTGCGCGTCGCCACCACCGGCGGCACGTTCGCTGCCCGCAGCGCGGGGCCGAGCACGGCCAGCTGGCCGATGCCCCACAGCACCAGGGCGCCCACCGGAAAGTAGATTCCGGGCAGCCGCGGCAATTCGTAATGCAGCATCAGGAACAGGTTGATGCCATAGGCCAGCACCATGCCGAGCGCGATGCCGAAGCTGGCCAGCAGAAAGTTCTCGGCCTGGAAGTAGTGCAGGATGTCGCCGCGGGTGGCGCCCAATGCGCGGCGCACGCCGATGGTGCGGCGACGCTGCCCCACCCAGAAACTGGCGAGGCCCACGATGCCCAGCGCAGTCACGGTGAGCAGCGCCAGGATCACGCCCACCAGGATGCCGGCCATCGCACGGTCGCCGGCGAAATACTCGCGGCGCGCATCGTCGTAGGTGCGCTTCACCAGCACCACGCGGTTGGGATCGAGTTGCTTCAGCTTGGCCACCGCGGCCTTGAGTATCGCTTCGCGATCCTGCGGCGCCGTGCGGAGGATGTAGCTGGAGCCGTCGGCTACCGTCATGCGTATCGGTAGTACCGTGCTGTACTGGACTCCCTGCTCCAGCTGTTTCGGCCGCGCCAGGCTTGCGACCACGCCGATGACGCGGAACGGCAAGGCGTCGCCGAAGTAAACCGTCCTGCCCAAGGCTTCCTGTCCCGGCCAAAGGCGTTCGGCAAGACCTCGGGTAAGAATGATCTCCTGCGGCAGGCCACGCGCATTGCCATCGTGCAGCGCCTGCACCGCCGCATCGAAGTCGACGTATTCGCTGGGCTGGAAGTCGCGCCCTTCCACCAGTTCGGCGCCAAGCGTGCTCAGCAAGCCGGCGCCGCCCATGAACTCCGCGACCTGCGCGGTCCCCTGCTGCTGGTGCGGATCGAGCATGATGCTGCCAGTGGAATCACTGCAGCAGCTGAAGGGCATCTGGTTGGTCATCGCCGCCTGCCGCACTCCGGCGATCTGCCGCAGGGCAGCCAGATCCGTGGCCGATTGCGCTTTGGCATCGGCGTTCTTGCCGATGGGGCCCAGCTGGATCTGCACCAGCTCGTGCTCGGCGATGCCACTGGGAAGATCCATGCGCTGCAGGCGCTGCCCGATCAGGAACACCGCGTTGCAGACGATGGCGCAGGTCAGCGCGATTTCCAGTATCAGCAGCCACGCCGTGGTCTTGTGCCGCCGCAGGGTGGAAAAGATCGGTCGCAGCTCCATCGTGGCGTCCTCAGTTGCTCTTCAATTGCAGGGCGGGCGTCACCTGGCAGGCGCGCCATGCGGGCAGCAGGCCGGCCAGCAGGCTCGCGCCCAGTGCCAGCAGGAAGGTGGCCAGCAACATCAGAGGATCGAGGTGCGCCAGCGGCGCGTATTCCGCCGGCTGCCGGCGTACCAGCCACAAGCCGACCAGCGCCAGCAACAGGCCGCCCACGCCGCCGATCAGCCCGACCACGCCGGACTCCACCAGCAGTTGCGCGAACAGCGCACGACGCGAGGCACCCAGCGCCCGGCGCACGCCCAGTTCGCCGGCACGGCGCAGGAACTTCGCCAGCATCAGGCCCACCGTGTTCACCAGGCACACCAGCAGGAAACCGAAGGCCAGCCCCGTCTGCAGGCGCACGTCGTCGGGCACCACTTGCTGGTAGTCGAGCCACTGCATCACGTTGCGCAGCCGGACGTTCGGCGACCGCTGGAAACGCCCCAGCGCCTTCTGCTGCTCGGAATAGTGGACGAGGAATTCCTTGTAGGCGGCAACCTCGGCCGGGCTGTCCAGTTGCACCCAGAGCTGCATCCATGCGCAGGGGGAATCGTGGTCCGGCGCCTGACCGGCGCCGCCGTTGCCCCAGCAGTTGACGCTGCCGTCGTGGGCCATGCTCAGGTCCTGCGAGGTGGACAGCGGTATGAACACGCCTTCGTCCTCGTTGTAGCTTTTGCGGTTCAGGTCGTAGAAGTTCGGGTTGGGACGCCAGTCGCCGGTCACGCCGACGATGCGGAAGGCCGCACCATCCAACCGCAGCGTCTTGCCGGTGCTGTCGCCGCCGCCGAAAACCTTGTCGTTGAACCGGCTGCTGATGACCGCCACCCTGGCATGCGCCTCGTCTTCCGCGTCGCCCCAGGCGTGGCCGTACTCGAAGGGCACGCCGAACATCGGAAAGAATCCGGTCGTGGTGAAGCGCGTGTCCTCGTAGAACGGATCAAGCGTGCTGTTGTCGGGTTGCACCGCCACGTCGCCGCCGGTCATCAGCGCCTGCCGATCGGCGCGTTTCGCCTGCAGCAGGTTCATGCCGTCGATCCAGGTCAGCTGGTCCATCGGCTCCACCTTTCCAGGCACGTAACCATGGCCATCGCGCGGATCGAGTTGCGGGTAATACAGCGATCCGCTGCGTCCAGGCAGCGGATCGCCTGACAGCACGTGCAGCACCGTGAGCGTGGTCATCGACGCGCCGATGCCCAGCGCGATCGCCAGCACCATCAGCGCGGTGAGCGCGTTGTTGCGCCTGAGGCTGCGCAGTGCCAGATCGAAGTAGTAGCCGAACACGCTGTGCATCTCCCCGGTTGGCCCCTCTCCCATCTGCGGGAGAGGGGGATACAGCGAAAGCTCAAGCCGCCCGCGTAGCCACCACCGGCGGCACGTTGGAGGCGCGGCGCGCAGGATTGAACACGGCGCCCTGCCCCAGCAGCAGCACCAGCACCACGCCGGCCAGCACGTAGAACATGGGCATGCGGTCCATCTCGTAGTGCTTCATCAGCAGCAGGTTGAGGCCGATGGCCAATGCCACGCCGACCACCGCGCCGATGCCGGCGATCAGCAGGTTTTCCATCTGGAAGTAGTGCAGGATGTCCACCTTGCGCGCGCCCAGTGCGCGGCGTACGCCGATCTGGCGATGGCGCTGGCCCACCCAGAAGCTGGTGAGGCCGACGATGCCGGCAGCGGTGACGCCGAGCAGGATCACGCAGATCACGCCCATCAGCGCGGCCATGCCGACGTCGGCGCGATAGGCATCGCTGCGTATGTCGGCGAACGATTTGACGCTGTCGTCGTCGAGCACGCGCAGGGGATTGACCTTGTACAGCAGGGGCGTGGTGGCCTTCATCGCCGCCAGCAGGCGACCCGGCTTGGCGCGCACGGCGTAGCTGGACGAATTGCCGTTGAGGCGCACCGGTTCGATCGTCGCATTCCAAGCGAAGCTGCCGGCCCAACTGCCCGTCGAAGGCACCTGCAGGCGCTCGACCTCGCCGATGATGGTGCTGGGCGTACCGCTGCCGTCGAGGTAGACGATCTTGCCCACCGCACTGCCCTTCGGGAAGAGCTTGTCGGCCAGTGCCTTGGTCACGATCACCACGGCGGGTTCGCTGGTGTTGCGGAAGCCCTTGTTGGTGACGTCGCCTGCGTTGAAGTCGCGTCCGGCGATCAGGTGCAGGCCCAGCGTATGCACGAAATTCTCGTCACCAAAGTAGTAGGTGGTCCGCGCATTTCCGTCGAGCAGCTTGGCGTCCGCATTGAGCGACATCGCGCCGTTCCAGCTCTGGTTGAGCAGCGGCAGCGAATTCGTCGGCGTCACCGAGGCCACGTCCGGCATCGCGCGCAGCGCAGCGAGATCCTCGCGCTGCATGGCGTCCATCTTCTGGATGCTGTCCGCATCGTCGCCGGTGGGCGCACCTACCCATTGCTGGGAGACGAGGTACAGGTCCTGCTCCTGGAGGCCGGTGGCGCGATTCACGCGTTCCACGCGATGGCCGATGATGAAGACCGCGTTGCAGACGATGGCCAGCGTCAACGCGATTTGCAGCGCGATCAGCACTACGCCTGCCTTGTGCCTGCGCAGCGCCGAGATCATGGGATGCAGTTTCATGGCGCTCTCCTCAGTTGCTCTTCAGCTGCCACGCGGGTTGCACGCGCGAGGCTCGCCAGGTGGGATACAAACCGGCCAGCACGGTGGCGATCACCGCCACCACCAGGGTCATGGCCAGCAGCGACACGTCCAGCCTCGCCAGCGCGGCGATGTCCTTCGGCAGCACCCAACCCACGCAGGCCACGCCCACGCCGGTGAGCAGCAGGCCCAGCACGCCCCCCGCCGCACCGACCATGCCCGCCTCGGTGAGGAACTGCGCATACACCGCCGCGCGCGGAGCACCCAGCGCGCGACGCACGCCGATCTCGCCGCTGCGGCGCAGGAACTTCGCCAACAGCAGCCCTGCCGTGTTGACCAGGCAGACGATCAGCAGGCCCAGCGCCACCAGCAGCGACACCTTGGTGTCGTCGGGCACCACGTGCTCGGAGTCCAGCCATGCGGGCAGGTCGCTCAATTTGTATTTGGGCGCCCAGTTGAAGCGGCCGGCCTGTTGCTGCTGGCGCATGTAGCCATCGAGGTAGTTCTTGTAGCTGTCGACGTCGGTGGCGCTGTCCAGCTCCACCATGTAGGCGATCCATACGCAGCTCGAATGCTGCAGGCCGATGAAGCCCGCTTCCTTCGGGATCTCGTTGCAGTTGGTGTTGCCGTTGTTGGGCATGCCCACGTCGATGGCGGTATTGAACGGCAGGAACACATCCTCGGCGCCGTCGCCGACGAAGCCGCCGGTGTTCACCACGTCGTAGTAGCGCGGCTGCGGATTCCAGCGGTCGACCACGCCGACCACGCGGTAATCCTTGCCCTCGATGTTGACGCTCTTGCCCACGCTGTTGACGTCGCCGAACAGCTTCTGGTTGAGCTTGTCGCTGAGCACCAGCACGTGCGAGCGGTTCTGGTCGTCCTGCGCGCTCCAGCCGCTGCCGTACTTGAACGGCGCCTCCACCATCGGGAAGAACTCGCTGAACACGGCATGGCCGCTGACGTTGATCGGGTGCTTGGCGGCATCCGCCGGCACCACCGACGGCGACACCTGGTACATCGCCGACTGCAGCTTGCCGCGGTGGTCGCGCATCAATGCCAACGCGTCGGTGTAGTCGAACGCATCGGAGATATCGGTATAGCCACCCTTCTTGCGGCTGTCCGGTCCCCAGATGTCGAGCTGGGGCACGAACAGCCGGGACGACTTCCACGGGATCGGATCGCCCGACACGGCGCGGAACACCGACCACGTGGTCATCGATGCGGCCACGCCGAAGCCGATGGCGAGCACCATCAGCAGGGTGAGGCCGGGGCTGCGTTTCAGGCTGCGCAGTGCCAGGTCAAGGTAGTAGGCGAACATTTCGTTCTCTCCGGGGTTTGTCTCCTCCTGTTCATCAGGAGAAGACGTTTGCCTTCCCTCCCCTGCAGGCAGGCGAGGGATCAAAAACGTCACACCGAACGCGTCGCCTCGACCGGCGACACGCGCGAGGCGCGCAGCGCCGGCGCCAGCACGGCACCCTGTCCCAACAGAATCAGCACGAGCACACCAACGCCCACGTAGGCCATCGACATGGGACTCATCGCGAAGCGGGTCACCGTCCACAGGTTGAAGGCGATCGCGAGCACGGTGCCAAGTGCCACGCCCGCCGCACTGATGAGGAAGTTCTCGGTGAGGAAATACGTGAGGATGTCGCGTTGCCGTGCGCCCAGTGCACGACGCACGCCGATCTGCTTGCGGCGCTGGCCGACCCAGAAGCTGGTGAGCCCCACGATGCCCGCGGCGGTGATCGCCAGCAGTACCACGCAGATGATGCCCATCAGGACGGCGATACCGCGGTCGCTGTCATATGCCTTTTGGCGGATCGTGGCGTAATTCTGGATGCCGTCCTTGGGATCGATGATGCGCATGGGGCTCTGCGCGTACAGCGCCTTCGGCGCCTCGCGCATGGCGTCGGCAAGCTGGCCGGGTTTGGCACGCACGATGTAGTAGATGCCGCGCGAATCATCCGCCCGCATCGGCCAGATCAGCGCCTGCCCGGCATACGAGGTGCTGTACTGATCCACGCCTTGCCGGTGCAGTGGATCGACGATGCCAACTATGGTGCTTGGCGTGGTTCCCATCGCATAGAAGCTCTTGCCCAAGGCGTCTCCGGCTGGGAACAGGCGATCGGCCAGCACCTTGCTCACGATCACCGTCGCCGGAGTGATGTTCTGCTGGGTGCCCAAAGCAACCACTTCGTCCGGCCGGAAATTCCGCCCAGCGACAAGTCGCAGACCCAGCGCATCGATGAAGTGTTCGTCGCCGGTGTACACCGCCGTATCCGTGGTCGGCTTGGTCTGGTCGGGCGCCATGGTGACGAGGTTGTCCCAGCCGCGGCCCTTCAGCGGGTAACCGCTGGCGGGCGCGGCATCAAGCACGGCAGGCAATTGCCGCAACGCAAGCATGTCGGCACGCACCTGCGCATCGATCTGCGTGGTCGGCTGGTTGACGTCGGCCCAGAAGTTGGCGATGACGAATACGTTGGCCTCGTCCACGCCGCTGACTTCGGACAACTTGGCCAGCCGCTGGTGAATGATGAACAGCGCGTTGCACACAATGGCCAGCGTCAACGCGATCTGCAGCGCGATCAGCAGGGTGCCCGCCTTGTGCCGGCGCAGCGCGATGAGGATGGGGCGGATCTGCAAGCTCATGGTCGCCTCCTCAGCTCGACTTCAATTGCCAGGCGGGCTGCACGTGCGCCGCCCGCCATGCCGGATAGAACGCCGCCAGCACAGTGGCGACGATGGCCACCACAAGCGTCAGACCCACCAGCGAGAAATCGAGCCGCGCCAACTGCGCGATTTCCGGCTGGAACAGGATGCCCACGCCGGAAACACCCACTGCGGTAAGCAGCAGCCCCAGCAAGCCGCCAGCCAATCCCACCGTGCCGGCCTCGGTCAGGTACTGCGCGTAAATCTCGCCGCGCGTCGCGCCCAGCGCGCGGCGCACGCCGATCTCACCGGCGCGGCGCATGAACTTCGCCAGCAACAAACCGATGGTGTTGACCAGGCAGATCAGGAAGAAGCCCAGCGCCACCGCCAGCGAGATGCGGCTTTCCGGGGGCACCACCTGCTGGTAGTCCAGCCACTGCGCCACGTCGCGCAGGCGTACGTTGGGTGCCCAGTTGAAGCGGCCAGCGTGCTGTTGCTCGGCGGCATAGTGGGTGAGGAACGCGTGATAGCTCGCGACTTCGGCGGCGCTGTCCAATTCCACCCATGGCGTGATCCACACACAGGTGCTCTGCGTGTACTCGGCCCAGCTGATGTAGCTAAGCGCGCCGCGACAGCTGTTGCTGCCGGCGGTATACATGTGCAAGTCCAGCGCACGGGTAACCGGCAAGTAGAAGTCCGGCTCGCCGCTGAGCTCGCCTAGACCGGCAAAGCCGTTGGTACTGAACAGGTCGTAGAAGCGCGGGTTCGGGTTCCAGTGGCTGGCGACTCCCACCACGCGATAGTCATGACCACTCAGGTTGACCGTGCGTCCCACGCTGTTCGCGCCACCGAACAGCTTCTGGTTGAGCTCAGTACTGATGACGACGTCTGCGGCACGCGCGTCATCGTCCAGCGCGCCCCAACCGCCACCGTAGCGGAACGGCACCTCGAACATCGCGAAGAAATCATCGTCCACGGCATAGCCACCCACGTTCAGCGGCAGCTCGTGGCTGGCATCGGGCATCACCGCGAGTTGCACCGGATACAGCAGCGTCTGGCGTTTCGCCGCATGTGCATGCAGCAGCGCCATCGCGTCCACGTAGTCCAGTGCGTTCGGTGGTTCTCCACCCTTCAGGTTCTGCTGCGGCCCCCAGCTGTCCACTTGCGGCGTGAACAACTGCGCTGACTTGTCGGGAATCGGATTGCCCGATACAGCACGAAATACGGAATACGTGATCATCGACGCAGCCACGCCGAAGCCAATCGCCATCACCATCAACGCGGTAAGCGCGGGATTACGGCGCAGGCTGCGCAAGCCGAGTTGGAAGTAGTAGGCGAACATGCCGTCACTCCGAGGTTGAACATCCTCTCCTGCGGGAGAGGTCCGTAGCTGTTTCCTTCTCCCGCAGCTGGAGAAGGAAGCAGTGTTATTGCAGCAACCCGTTCACCGCTTCCAGGTCGTGCATGTCGATGGTGCCTGCGGCCTGCTTGAGCAGCAGCTTGTCGAGGACGAACTGGTACCTGGCCGCGGCGTACTGGCTCTGCGTCTCGGCCAGGTTCTGGATCGCGAAAACCACACTGGTCAGGGTCTGCGTACCGATGGAATAACCCGCGCGCATCGAGGTCAGCGATTTCTGCGCAGCGTCCACCGCGTCACGCGCACTGCCCACCTGATCGATGCCGTCGTTGACCAGGTTGAAATAGTTGGCGACGTCACGCGCAGCCTGACGGCGCTGGCTTTCCAGCGTGCCGAGATCGGCATCGCGCTGGTAAAGCGCCTGCTTGACCTGCGCATGAACCAGGCCGCCGCTGAACAGTGGAATGTTGAGCGTGAGGCCCACGGTGGTGGTGGCCGGTCCGTAGGCGGCGGTGCCCGGCATGCTGTTCGACCACTGGCCGAATTTGTTGTAGCCCACGCCCGCGGTAAGCGTGGGCAGGTGGCCGGCGCGCGCGGCCGACACCTTGTGCTCGTCGCTGGTCACGGCGTAGCGCGCGGCAAGCACGGTGGGGTTGGTCTTCATCGCCGCGTCCACCCACGTCTGTTCGTCGTTCGGCTGCGGTGCCTGCATGGGGATATCGTCGCGCAACTTCTTCAACGCATCGATCGGTTTGCCGGTGATCTGTTCCAGTGCGCGACGCGCGTCCTTGAGATTGTCCTCCGCGCTGATCCGCATACCTTTGATGTACAGGTAGTACGACTTCGACTGGTTGACGTCCGCCTCCATCGACAAACCGCTCTTGAAGCGCGTGGAAGTCTGCTCGAACTCCGTCTTGTAGCCGTCCTCGTAGGCGCGGTCGATGTCCAGCATGTCCTGTGCCTGCAACACGTTGAAGTACGCCGTGGCCACGCGCACGTAGAGGCTCTGCAACGCGGCCTGGTAGGTCTGCTCCTGCGAGTCCCTGGCCGCGCCCGCCGCACGCAGGTTGTCGATGGCGGACAGGTCGAGGATGGACTGGCTGAGGTTGCCGGAGAGGTTGCGGTCACGCGTGTGACCGCCGCTGCCGGTGCTCACGATGTTGCCGTTGCTGCTGGTGGTCTCACCGCCACCGCCGTGGATCTGATCCACCTCCAGCGCGCCGGACAACTGCGGCAGCAACGCCGCGCGCGCCACCGGCACGCCCTCGGCCACCATCAGCCGCTGCGCATCGGCCGTGGCCAGCACCGGATCGTTGGCGATGGCCTGCCGGTAGGCATCCATCAAATCCTCGCCGTGCCCCGCGACGGGGGCGACGGCGAGCAGGAGCAGCACGGGCAGCAGCTTCAGGCGCATGGATGAGACTCGCGATTGATGGATACGTGGACGGCCATGCGCGCTCAGGCCTGACTGGCGTTGCCGCGGCCGGCGGCCACGCTGGCGTGGAAGCGCGGATCCTCGGACAGGTCCACCACCTGGCCGTCGATGATGTGCACGTTGCGCTGCGCGCGTGCTGCCAGTTCAGGATCGTGCGTCACCATCACGATGGTGGCGCCGTCGCGGTGGATTTCCTCCAGCAGCTCCATCACGCCACGTGCCATCTGCGTGTCGAGGTTGCCGGTGGGTTCGTCGGCGAGCAGCAGACGGGGCGAGCCGGCCAGTGCACGCGCGATCGCCACGCGCTGCTGCTGGCCGCCGGAGAGCTCGGCCGGGTAATGCTTGAAGCGCGAGGCCAGGCCCACGCGCTCCAGCGCGTCCATGATGCGCTGCTTGCGCTCGGGCGCCTTCATGCCGCGGTAGCGCAACGGCACTTCCACGTTGTCGAACACATTGAGGTCAGGGATCAGGTTGAACGCCTGGAAGATGAAACCGATCTTCTCGTTGCGGATCTTCGAGCGCGCGTTGTCGTTGAGCTGGCTCACCTCGATGCCGTCGAGGTGGTACTCGCCTCCGGTGAAGGTTTCCAGCAGGCCGGCGATGGTGAGGAAGGTGGTCTTGCCCGAGCCGGACGGACCAGTGACGGCGACGAACTCGCCTTCCTTCACGTCGATATTGAAATCGCGCAGCGCGTAGGTCTCCACCACTTCGGTGCGGTAGACCTTGGACAGGTGGGTCATCTTCAGCATGGTTCACGTTCCTCGGTGGTGGTGGATGGTTCTTTGAAGCCCCTCTCTGCGAGAGAGGTTGGGGGAGAGGATTCGGCTGGAACGAAACGTTGTGCTCCGCCCGTACCCTCTCCCGCCCCGCGGGCACCCTCTCCCGATGGGAGAGGAAAAGCCCTTACCTGCTAATCGCTACGCGCTGCGCGCCCTTGAAGCTGTCGGTACCGGAGATCACGATGCGGTCGCCTTCCTTCAGACCCTGCAGGATCTCCACCTTGTCGATGCTGCTTTCGCCGACGCGGATCGGAGTCTTGGTGGCGATGCCGTCGGTGACGACGTAGGCATAGCTGCCGCCGGACTCGTCGACGAAAGAGCCACGCTGCACGGTAAGCACGTTGCTGCGCTGGTCGAGCAGGATGCGCACGGACAGGCGCTGGTTCTGGCGTAGCTCCTTCGGCGTGGTGCCTTCGAAGCGCACGCGGGCGGCCACTTCGCCGTTCACCACTTCGGGCGAGATCGCGCTGACCAGGCCCTTCCAGGTGGTGCCGTTGCCGCTGATCTCGCCGCCCATGCCGATGGCAAGGTCGCGCGCGAAGCTCTCGGGCACCTGCACTTCCACTTCCAGCGCGGTGAGGTCGATCACGCTGAGCAGTTGCGCGTCCTTCGCCACCGTGGCCACCGGCGCAATGAACAGCTGGCCGACCTGGCCGTCCACCGGCGACTTCACGTTGAGGTTGTCCACCTGGCGCTGCAGGTCCTGCACCACCAGCATCTGGTTGTCGTGCGCCAGCTTCTTCGCCTGGATGTTGAAGTTCAGGCTGTCGTTGTTCATGCCGAGATCGGCCTTGGCGTGGTCCAGCGCGATGCGCGCCTTTTCCAGATCGTCCTTGGCCTTGTCGACCGCGACTCCGGTGGAGGCGCCGGCGGCGTAGGCCTTCTGCTCGCGGTCGAGGTTGTTGGCGGCGCTCTTCGCGTCGATCTGCGCGTTGTCGTAGGCCTTCTGCAGGTCGCCGCGCTTGGTACGGGCGTCCACCTGCGCCTGCAGGTAGTCAACCTGCATCCCATCAGCCTTGGACTGTTCCTGCGCCAGCTTGTTGCGCAGCTCGGGGCTGTCCACCACGGCCAGCACCTGGTTCTTCTTCACCACGTCGCCGGCGTGCACCAGCAGCTTCACCGCGCCGCCGTAGGTGGCGTAGAGCGTGGGGCTGTTCGCCGCCACCACCTTGCCCTCGGCGGCGATGTCGCGCACGAACGGCCCGCGCTCGACGGTGGCGAAGGCCAACCGCGACGCGCTCACCGAGGCATCGGCGGAGAAGAGGCGAAGGATGCTTGGCATGACGAACGCCAGCACCACCAGCAAGGCCACGCCACCGCCAATGAACAGCAGGCGGCGCTTGCGGTTGGGCTTGACCTCGACGATGCGGTCTTGCGCGGAAGTGTCGCGGATCATCGTGTATTCCCCGGCCGCGGACAGTGCGACCCTGCCCTCATTTCAGCAATCCGCATGCCAACCCGAAACTCCACAAAAACACCTTTGATTACTGCAACTTGCGATCACGACACCGAGGCCACCCGGTGTCCGCGGACACTGCGCGGACAACGGACAGGGCAGTGCGGTCTGGTGCCGAAAAGCTCGGTGGACGCAGCAATTCGCGGTTTGAGGGCGTCGGATGGTTTGCCGATCCGCCTTGAAGCGGCTTGCCTGATGTCCGGAAAGTGCAGGGCTGCACTTTCCGGGCTCGCTGCACCCAGACCAGGTCCGGGTGCAGTTCCACCGGTCAAGCGTAGCGCTTGACCGGTGTGCGATCCGTCCGTGGATCGCCCTGATCGGCGGCCTGCGGCCGCCGATCAGAAGTCCTGCTTGAAGCGGACGCCGAAGGTGCGCGGCTGGCTGTAGCCGGTATAGACCTGCCCGTCCGGATACAGCGACGATGCGCCGTGGGCGCCGCAGATATCCACGCCGCACTCGGCGAACTTGTACTGTGCCGCGTGTGCATTGAACGCGTTGTTGAGGTAGAGGCTGGCCGTCCAGCTACCCTTCTCGAAACCCGCGGAAAGGTTGACCAGGTTGTACGCCGGCAGGTCGCCGAACAGGCTGTTCTCCTCGACTCGCAGGTCGGTGCTACGCTCGCCCACGTGCACCAGGGCGCCCTGCACATAGGCGTCGTTGTCGCCCAGGTCGAAGGTGTAACGCGCGATGAGGTTGCCCTTGAAGCGCGGCGTGATCGGAAGGTGGGTGCCGGTGGGCGCCTCCGGCCCGGTCACGGCGTCGCCGGTTTGCGGGTTGATGGTGCCGGCTGGGCAGTTGGTGACCGGGTTGCCTGCGTTGTCCGTGAAACCGCAGTAGTTCGAGGTCAGCTTGGCATCGTAGAACGCGACGCCTGCGCTGAGATTCAGGTGGTAGCTGGCCTGCCAGACCAATTGCGACTCGAAACCGTCGATGCGCGCGGAGCCCGCGTTCTTGATGATGGTCAGGCCGTTGGGGCCGAGGATGTTGAACTGGAAATTGTTCCAGTTCTCGCGGAACACGGCGCCGTTGAACGAGAGGCGGTTGTCGAGCCAGGAGGTCTTCCAGCCGAATTCGAAGTTGGTCAGGAAATCCGCCTGGTAAGGCGGTGTATCGCCCGCACGGTTGATGCCACCCGGTCGAAAACCCTCCGAGTGGGTGAGGTAGATCATCGCGTCGTGCGAAATGTTCCAGGTCAGGTTCGCCTTGCCCAGCGAACCGCTGTCCTTGACTGACTTGTTGAAGTCCAGGCATGGCGCGCCGAGGAAGGGTGAGGCGTTGATGCAGCCGGCCTGACCGTAGCTCGAGGTGGGGTCGAAGCCGGTGCTGTAGCCGTAGAAGCCGTAGAGGTTGTTCTTGGTCCGGTAGTAGCGCTCGCCGACCGTCATGGTGAGCACGTCGGGAATGAAGTCGTAGGACAGCTCGCCGTACACCGCCTCGTTGTAGTCGTAGCGCATCTGCCGGGTCAGCCAGATCGTGTTCGGCCAGCCGGGCACCGACAGCGAGGACGCCAGGCCGTCGATCTGGTAGTCCTGCATGATGTCGTGCTTGTCCTTCTGCCAGAACGCGCCGGCCACCAGGCGCAAGCGGTCGTCGCTGGGCGAGGCGATGCGCAGCTCGTGGCTGCTGTCGGTGTAGTGGTCGCGGTCGGTGATGAACTGGGACGGATTGATCAGCTGGCCACTGTTGTCAGTGATATAGCTGCCCCAGCCCTCCAGCGTGTCGTACCAGAAGGAGTAGTCGCTGTAATCGGTCGCTTCCTCCTGGTTGCGCTTGAGATGCGAGTAGTTGTAGGTGAGATCGAAATCGCCGATCTTGCCCTGCACGGTGAGCGCACCCTGCCACCAGCGGTCGTCGACATATTCGGGATAGAAGTGGGTGACGTCCTGATAGCCGACGGTCGGGTCGCTGGCGAAGGTGCCGTGCGAAATGGTCTGCTGACCCATCAGGGTGGGGGTGATCGACCAGTTGTCGTCCAGGTCCACCTTGAGCGCGGCGCGGCCGCCGCTGGTGTTGACGTCGTTGTAGTCGTTGCGGGCATGGCCCACGCACTGCAGCGTGGCGCTGGGCACGCAGTTGTCCGCGTTGCTGATCGTGATGCCGGAAGTCGGGTAGGTGCGGGTGCCGGCCACGTTGTCGACATAGCCGGCATCGTGCTCGTGCCAACCCACCAGGCGGATCGCCGCGTCGCTGCTCAGCGGAATGTTGAGCATGCCCTCCACGGTGCCGCCGATGCCGCCATGCGTGACCGTGTTGGTATCCAGCGAATAGTTCGCCGCGAAAGCGCTGGGGTCGGGCTTGTTGGTGATGATACGCAGCGCACCGGCCTCGGCGCTGGCGCCGTACAACGTGCCCTGCGGTCCGGCCAGCACCTCGATGCGGGCGATGTCGTACATGTGGATGTCGAGCGGCCCCTGGATCGTGGTGATCGGTTGCTCGTCGAGGTATACGCCCACGCTGGGTTGCGAACCGGAGTGGTTGGTGTTGCCGCCGCTGGCCACGCCACGCATGTAGATCGAGGCGAAGCCCGGTCCGGTGGCGATGCCGCCGCCGCCTTCCTGGAAATCGACGCTGGGCAGGTATTGCACGTAGTCCTTGAAGCCCTGCACCTGCAACGACTGGAGCTGGTCGTTCTCCAGCACGTTGATGCTGATCGGCACCTTCTGCAGGTTCTCGACGCGCTTCTGCGCGGTCACCGTGACCTCGCTCAGGGTGGTGGTCTTCGGCTTCTTCGCCGGCGGCGTTGCTTGCTTCGCCGTCGCCGTCGCCGTTCCGCCCTGCCCGGCAGGTTGCCCTGTGTCCTGGGCAATGGCCGGCGCGGCGATGGCCAGGCAGATAGCCGCCGCCAGCGGCAGCCGGGCTACCCGGACCCGCCGCATCCCCATGATCCGTTTCAATCTACTCGTGTGCATAAACCCTCCCCAGGCAAGTCCACGACTGTCGATCGTTGTCGAACTGCTACTCCCCTTCCGGCGCCTCCGGATAACTCTCCAGCACCGGCCCCAGTGCCGATGCCAGCGGCTCCAGCCACGCCATGTAATGCCGCCAGTGATCCAACCCCTCCCGGTAGATCGGCTGGCGTACCTGCTCCGAGCTGGGCGTGCGCACCGGCCGCGGATTCTTAAAAAAACGCAGACACCCGTCTTCGAACGGCAGACCGCAATAGTCGAGCAGCCGGCGTACCTCGCCCTCGGTGTCCTCGACCATGCGCTCGTACGCCACGCGGTGGACGCGTCCAGGCAGCACGGCGTCGAAATGCGCCATCAGCGCCACGTAATCGCGGTAGTAGCGCCCTACGTCCGTCAGGTCGTAACTGAAATGCTGCCCGCGCGCGAAATGCTGCTTGAAAGCCGAAAAGCCGCAGGCCAGCGGATGTCGGCGCGCGTCGATGATCTTCGCGTTCGGCAGCATCAATTGGATCAGGCCGATGTGCATGAAGTTGTTCGGCATCTTGTCGATGAACAACGGTGCCGGAGTCTTGCGCTGGATCCGGGTGTGCGCCAGGTAGCGCTCGCCGAGCGCGCGCAGCGCGTCGGCATCGAGCGCCGCCAGCGCAGCGTGATAGGGCATCGCCTCGTCGGTGTCGCCCTGCTGGCGCAGCAGGCGGGTGATCGAGATGATCTCCGGCAACTCCATCGTGCCTTCGACCTGGCTGTGACTGGAGAGGATCTGTTCGATCAGGGTGGAGCCGGCACGCGGCAGGCCGACCACGAAGATCGGATCGGGTGCCGTACTGCCGCCACCGGCGCGCGCAGCGAAGAAATCGCGGGTGTAATGCTCGCGGATGTAGCGCACCCGCGCGCTGGTGTCGTCGGCGCTGTAGTGCAACTGCGCGCGGCGGATCGCGTTGCCTTGCGCGTAATGGCGGAACGACGGTTCGTACTCGCCGGCATCCTCCAATGCCTTGCCGACGGCGAACTCCAGATGCAAACGGTCGCCCTCGGCCAGATCCGCGCGCGCCAGCTGCGCGCACATCGCGGCCAGTTCGTCTGCGCCGAAGCGGAAGGTCTTCAGATTGGCCAGGCTCCACCAGACTTCGCCGAACGAGGGTTCGAGTTCCAGGCTGCGGCGATAGGCGGCGACGGCGCGTTCGAGATGGCCGGCAGTCTTCAGCGCATGGCCGTAGCTCACCCACAGCTTCGGCGTGTCCGGATAGCTCTCCACCAGTTCGGCGTAGATGCGGATGGCCGCTTCGTAGTCGCCGACCCGGCACAACACCGCCGCCTTCAGGTTGCGGCAACTGGCGTCGCCGGGATCGGCCGAGAGCAGGCGCTCGATCTCGGCCAGAGCCTGCTCCGGCAGATTGCTTCGATGCAGGACCAGCGCGTAGTTGCGGCGCGCCTCGCGGAAACCGGGCGCCAGCTCCAGGCAGCGCTCGAGCAGTTGCAGGGCGTCCTCGTTGCGGCCCAGCCGGGCGGCGACCTCGGCGAACATGCGGATCGCCGCCACATCGGTGGGCACCTGCTTCAGGTGCGCGCGCAGCTGTTGCTCGGCCTCGGGAATGCGGTTCTCGACCAGGGCGACGGCGGCGGCCATCAATTGCGGATCGCGGGTGGAATGGCGCACGTGTCTGGCATACGCCGCATCGCCAGCCTCCTGCTCGCCGGCCGCCATCAGGCAATCGCCGAGCACGCGCCAGGCCTGCGGCAGATCCGGCTTCAGCATCACCGCCCGGCGCAGCGCGGCGATGGCTTCCTGCCCGCGGCCGCTACGCGCCAGGGCCACGCCCAGGTCGAAGTGGATCGCCGCCCAGTTCGGCTGGGCGCGCGCCAGCGGCGCGAGGACGTCCAGCGCGCCAGGCAAGTCACCCTGCAGCGAACGCGCCGTCGCCAGCAATTGCAGGGCGCCCGGGTGACCGGGAGCCGCGTGCAGGATCTCGTCGAGCTGCCCGACCGCCAGCGCCGGATCGCGCTCCAGCAACCGCGCGGCGTGAACCAGGGCCTGCTCCAGCGTGCCGGTGACGACGACTTCCGTCATGCGCCGGCTTGCCGCGACGATGCGACAGGTACCTGTGGGGCAATCCCCGAACGGCACGGCAGGAACACAGCGCGTGGCATGGGCAACGGCAGCTCCTCATTGGGTTCGCGGCAATCTAGCATTCGAATCCGGCCGGCAGATAGTGGCACGACGGTGGCGCTGCGACGATGGACACACTCGCCGTGATCGGACATACACTGCCGGAACGCGCCGAGCGGGGACGCCGATGAAGACGATGGCCCGTTGCGCCCATGCCACCGGGGAATCGAAGCCGTCATGACTGCCGACACCAGGGTCGAGGAACTCAATCGCGCGCATGCCCTGCCCGCCCGCTACTACGCCGGCGAGGCGATGCTGGCGATGGAGCAGCGCGCGGTATTCGCACGCAGCTGGCAGTTGGTCGCGCAGCAGGGGCAGCTGGCCGAGCCGGGCGACCACGTGGTCGAGCAGGTGGCCGGCGTTCCCATCCTGCTCGTCCGCGGGCAGGACGGCGTGCTGCGCGCCTTCCCCAATGTGTGCCGCCACCGCGCTGGCCCGCTGGCGCTGTGCGACGGCAAGGGTATCCGCGCGCTGCATTGCAAATACCACGGCTGGACCTACACGCTGGAAGGCCAGTTGCGCAGCGCGCCGGAGATGCAGGACGCCTGCGACTTCAAGGTCGAGGACATCCGCCTGCCGCCGCTGCGCGTGCAGGAATGGCAGGGCCTGGTGTTCGTCGCGCTGGCCGCGGAGGTGCCGCCATTCGATGCGGTCTACGGCGGCATCGCCGAGCGCATCGCGCCGATCGACCTGTCGGCGATGCGCTACCTGCGCCGCGACACCTACGACATCGAATGCAACTGGAAGGTCTACGTCGACAACTTCCTCGAGGGCTACCACCTGCCGCATGTGCACCCCGGCCTGTCGCGCGTGCTCGACTATCGCGCCTACGACACCGAGCTGTTCCCGTGGCACTCGCTGCAATCCTCGCCGTTGCGCAACAGCAGCGAGATCTATGGCGATGGCGAGGCCTTCTACTACTTCGTCTATCCCAACGTGATGCTCAACATCATGCCCGGGCGGCTGCAGACCAACCGCATCCTGCCGCTGGGGCCCGGTCGCTGCCGCGTGGTGTTCGACTACTACTACGCGCAGGATACGGGCGCGCAGGCGCGCATCGCCGCCGACCAGGGTTTCAGCGATGAGGTGCAGCACGAGGACATTGCCATCTGCGAGGCGGTACAGAAGGGCCTCGCCTCCGGCCGCTACGTGCCCGGCCGGCTGAATCCAAAACGCGAGAGCGGGGTCTGGCATTTCCAGAACCTGCTGCGCGCGGCCTACGCCGGGCCTGCCGGGGAGTCCGCATGAGCAACAACGCGGCCGCCGCGCACGGCGAGCGCAAGATCGGCTTCTGGACCTGCACGGCGCTGGTGATCGGCAACGTGATCGGCATGGGCATCTTCGTGCTGCCGGCATCGCTGGCGCCTTACGGCTTCAACGCGCTGATCGGCTGGGGCATCGTGCTGGCGGGCTGCCTGGTGCTGGCCCGCGTGTTTTCGCAACTGGCCCAGGCGTTGCCGGACGTTGGCGGCCCTTACGGTTACATCAGCCACACGCTGGGCAGGCTGACGGCGTATCTGGCGCTGTGGTCGTACTGGGTGTCGGTGTGGCTCACCAATTCCGCGCTGGCGACGGGCGTGGTCGGCTACCTGGTCGTGGTGTTCCCGCCGCTGGCCGCGCTGCCGCCCATGTGGTTCGCGCAAGGCCTGTTGTGCGCGCTGGTGGCGGTCAACCTGTGCGGCGTGCGCAGCAGCGGCGGCATGCAGATCCTCACCACCGTGCTGAAGCTGTTGCCGATGCTGGCGATCGCGTTGCTGGGCGGCTGGGTGCTGCTGACCTCGCCGGCAAGCTACACCGCGCACCTGCCCGCCACGCCGATCACCCTGGGCGGCGTCACCGCAGCCTCGACCATCGCCCTGTTCGCGATGATCGGCATCGAATCGGCCAGCGTACCGGCGGCACGCGTGGACGACCCGGCACGCACCATCCCGCGCTCCACCATGGTCGGCGCCATACTCACCGCGGCCATCTACATCGTCGTCTCGGCCGTGCCCTTGCTGCTGATCCGGCAGCAGGAACTGGCCGACGCCAGCGCGCCGTTCGCGCTGCTGATGGAACGCTATGCCGTCGCCGGCTCCGGACGCTGGCTGGCACTGTTCGTGGCGATCAGCGGGCTGGGCGCGTTGAACGGCTGGACCTTGCTGGTGGGCGAGCTGACCTGCACGATGGCCGGCAACGGCGTCTTGCCCGCCGTCCTGGCGCGTCACAACCGCCAGGGCACCCCGGTGGTGGCGCTGCTCGTCACCGGTGCGCTGGCTTCGGCGATGATCGCGATGAGCTACAGCAAGTCGCTGGTGTCGGCGTTCACCTTCCTCACCCGGGTGGGCACGGCCGCCAGCCTGCCGCTCTACCTGTGCTGCGGACTGGCGCTGGCCGTGTTGTGGCGCAGGCGCAACGCCGCCTGCGCCACGCGCCGGACCATGATTGTCGCGAGCGTCTGCGTGCTGTTCGTGGTGTTCGCCTTCGTCGGCACCGGCCGCGAACCTTTTCTGTACGCACTCGGGCTGATCGCCGCGGGCCTGCCGCTGTACGCGCTGATGCGCCTGCGTCGCCATGCCGGCCCGACCATCGGGGTGCTGCCGGAATGAGGGACCCGCGCTACGACATCCTGTTCACCCCGCTCAGGATCGGCCCCGTCACCGCGAAGAACCGATTCTTCCAGGTGCCGCACTGCAATGGCATGGGCCACGCGATGCCGCTGGCGCATGCGGCGATGCGCGAGACCAAGGCCGAAGGCGGCTGGGCAGTGGTTTCCACGGAGGAATGCGAGATCCACCCCAGCGGCGACCTCACGCCTTACGTCGAGGCGCGGCTGTGGGACGACCGCGACATCCCCGCGCTGGCGTTGATGTGCGACAAGGTGCACGCGCACGGCGCGCTGGCTGCGCTGGAGCTGACCCACAACGGCCCCACCGCGTCGAACCTGTATTCGCGCGAGGTACTGCTCGCACCTTCAGCGCAGCCCACCAAGTACGGTTATCCGCACCAGGCGCGCGAGATGACGTTGCACGATATCCGCGAGTACCGGCGCTGGCACCGCGAGGCGGCGATCCGCGGCAAGCGCGCAGGCATGGACATCATCTACGTCTACGCTGCGCACGACCTGTCGCTGGCGATGCACTTCCTGCAGCGACGGCGCAACCGGCGCAGCGACGAATACGGCGGCCCGCTGGAGAACCGCGTGCGCCTGCTGCGCGAGGTGCTGGAGGACACGAAGGATGCGGTGGGCGACCGCTGCGCGGTGGCGCTGCGCTTCGCCACCGAGGAATTGCTTGGCCCCGGCGGCGTGGAACTTGCCGAGGCACAGGACATCGTGGGCATGCTGGCCGAACTGCCGGACCTGTGGGATGTGAACCTGGCCGCCTGGTACAACGACTCGGTGCCTTCGCGCTTCGCCGCCGAGGGTGCGCAGGAGCCCTTCATAGCCTTCGTCAAGAAGAGCACGAGCAAGCCGGTGGTGGGCGTTGGCCGCTTCACTTCGCCCGACACCATGGTGTCGCAGCTCAAGCGCGGCGTGCTGGACATGATCGGCTGCGCGCGGCCGTCGATCGCCGATCCGTTCCTGCCGCGGAAGATCGAAGAGGGCCGCATCGACGACATCCGCGAATGCATCGGCTGCAACATCTGCGTCTCCGGCGACATGACCATCTCGCCGATCCGCTGCACGCAAAACCCGACCATGGGCGAGGAATGGCGCAAGGATTGGCATCCCGAACGCATCGCGCCAATGCGCACCCCGACCCGCGTGCTGGTGGTCGGCGCCGGCCCTGCCGGACTGGAAGCCGCGCTTGCCCTGGGCCAGCGCGGCTGTGATGTGAGCGTGGCCGAGGCACGCCGCGAACTGGGCGGACGCGTCACCCGCGAGTCGCGCATGCCGGGGCTGGCCGAATGGGCGCGCGTGCGCGACTGGCGCGTCGGACAGATCAACAAGCTGGCAAACGTGGCCGTCTATCTCGACTCGGCGCTGAGTGCCCAGGACGTGCTCGACTTCGGTGCCGAGCACGTGGTGCTGGCTACCGGCTGCCATTGGCGCCGCGACGGCTACGGCCGCAGCAACGGCTTCGACATCCCCGGCTTCGCCGACAACCCGTGCGTGTTCACCCCCGACGACCTGATGGACGGTCGCCTGCCACAAGGCCGCGTGGTGGTGTTCGACGACGACGGCTTCTATCACGGCAGCGTGGCGGCCGAACTGCTGCGCCTGCGCGGCTGCGACGTGGTGCACCTGACCCCGGACGACGGCATCGCGCCGTGGAGCCAGCACACGCTCGACTACCGGCATATCCGGAAGCGGATGGCCAAGCTGGGAATCGAGGCGCTGGTATCGCACGACATCGTCGGTTACGACGGCGGCACGCTCACCGTCGAGGACGTCTGGACCCATCAGCGCTGCGAGCTGGCCTGCGATGCGGTGGTCACCGTCACCGCCCGCCTGCCCGACGATGCGCTGTACCGGGAATTGAAGCAGCGTGAGGCTGAGTGGTCCGATGCCGGCATCCGCAGCCTGCGCTGCATCGGCGACGCCGAGGCACCAGGGCTGATCGCGCACGCGATCTACGCCGGCCATCGCTACGCCCGCGAACTGCAGGAACCGCGCACCGGCGAGCTCGCATTCAAGCGGCATTTCCACACTCCTGCCGCGGACGACCTGCTTCGCTCGCGCTAAGAACCTTGTTCGCGATCTCCCTGCCCTGCCTGCGCACACACGATGCGTCCGAGCAGTTGCCGGCCCAAAGGCGACAACCGGGCAGCCGTTTCGCCGCGCAGCAAATCAAGGCCATACAGCCGCTGGCGATGGAAGCGCAGCGGGTGGGCGTCCAGCGCCCGCAGGTGTGGCGGCGGCGGCACCGATATCGGTTTGCCAAGCGCCAACAGGCGGTCCCAGCCCAGGTAGTCGGTATCCGGCAGAAGATGCAGGCGCAGGCAGGGATGCCCCTCACGATCGATGCCGTCGATCCACTCGCGCGGACCATCCGGTGCGATTTCGCTGGCCGCCAACAGCCAGTCCACCCGCAACAGCGGCGCCAACTCGGGTGCCGCCACCAGCACCTTGCACGGCCGCTGCGGCAGATCCTGGCCGCAGACAACCAGCGGCATGTACAACACGCTGCCGAGTGCCGGCAGCGCGGCGGCCAGCGTCGCCGGCGTCATGCGCAGATGGCGTCGACATACATCCCCGCGTGCGGCCTGCGGGCATCGCGTCAGTCGTTGTCGCCACCATGGACCATGCATCGGCCGCCTCCAGCGTCACGAACGCGTACCATCCGATCCGCAATAGCGCGCGCGCCGTCGCCCGCTGCGCCTGCGAACGCCGGCCATGCGCTTACTTGGTGAGGATCAGCTTGTCGTTGCGGGTGAGCCGCAAGTGGTATTCGCTGCCCTGGTGCTGGATCACCAGTTCGCGCCCGCCTTCCAGCAGCGACTGGCTGCTGATGCGGCGCACGGCGGCTGTCGTTTCGCCGGCACGGGAACGCAGTGAAAGACGCGGCAGCTTGCGGATGCTGGCAGCCGGCAAACTCAAGGTAGGCAAACTCAAGGTAGTGGCGATCGACATGGATAACTCCGCTGTGAGTTTCAAGCGAAATTGATGATAATGATTCTCATTAACATGTCAATCGCCACGATGGGCAGAGCCGGTCGCCGGCCTTACGCGACAGCCTGCGCCACCCGCTGACGCATCGCCTCGTCCAGCTTCGGCAACACGTCCAGCGCGTCGAGGTTGTGCTGCAGCTGCTCCAGCCGGCTTGCGCCCAGCATCACCGTGGAGACATGCGGATTGGCCACGCACCAGGCGATCGCCAGTTGCGCGGTGCTGCAACCCAGCTCGTCGGCAAGCGGCCGCAACCGCTGCACCTTCGCCACACGCTGGCCATGCTCGCCGAGCACCGTGTCGTGCAGCCATGCATAGTCGGGGTGCGCCAGTCGCGAGTCGGCAGGCACACCGTCGTCGTACTTGCCGCTGAGCAGGCCCGAGGCCAACGGCGACCAGATCGTGGTGCCCATGCCGAAGTCCTGGTACAGCGGTGCGTATTCCACCTCGACCCGCTCACGATGCAGCAGGTTGTACTGGGGCTGCTCCATCGTCGGCGCCGTCAGGTGGTTCTCGCGCGCGATGCGATGCGCCTCGCGGATCGCATCGGCGGGCCACTCGCTGGTGCCCCAATACAGCACCTTGCCCTGGCGTACCAGGAGATCCATCGCCGCCACGGTCTCTTCGATCGGCGTGTCCGGGTCGGGGCGATGGCAGAAGTAGAGATCCAGGTAATCCACGCGCAACCGCTGCAGGGCCTGGTGGCAGGCTTCGACCACGTGCTTGCGCGACAGCCCGCGCTGGGTCGGCTTCGGATGATCGCTGGCACCGAAGAACACCTTGCTGGACACGCACCAGCTGTCGCGCGGGAAGCGCAGGTCTGCCAGCACATCGCCCATCAGCGACTCGGCCACGCCGTTGCCATAGGTCTCGGCGTTGTCGAAGAAATTCACCCCGCGATCCCAGGCCAGCGCCAGCATATCGCGCGCCAGCGAACGCCCCACGCTCTTGCCGAACGTGGCCCAGGTACCGAAGGAGAGGACGGAAAGAGGCAGGCCGGATTGGCCAAGGCGGCGGTATTGCATGGGGGACTCCATCGACAGGCAGGGGCGATCGGTGTGTGCCGATCCTTCCGCATGCTGCGTCGGCGCATCGAACCAATGCAAGTCTTGCGCGTGTGCGCGGCGTGCTTTGCATGAGCGATGAGGCCAGGCACCGGATGCAGTCGCCGGAATGGATCATATTTGAACAATATGGTCATATTTGAATATAGTGGCCTACCGGATGCCATGGCATCGCTCGCGGAGGTTCGCCCATGGATCGTCGCCGTTTCCTGCTCGCCGGCTCGGCCGCCGCTTCGATGGGCGCGCTTGGCCTGACCCGCACCGGTCGCGCCGACGCGACGGCCGCACCCGTCACCGTCGGAATGCGCCCGCGCCCCACGCCGCAGCAGTTGCGCTGGCAGCGCGACGAACTGGCCATGTTCGTGCATCTCACGGTGAACACCTTCACTGGCAAGGAATGGGGTGATGGCGCCGAATCGCCCGGCATCTTCAATCCGCGCAAGCTCGACGCGCGGCAATGGGCGCGCACCGCGAAGCAGGCCGGCTTCCGCAGCATGATCCTCACCGCCAAGCACCACGACGGCTTTTGCCTGTGGCCAACCGCCACCACCCGGCATTCGGTGAAAAGCAGCCCATGGCGGAACGGACAAGGCGACGTGGTGCGCGAGTTCACCGACGCCTGCCGCGCCGAAGGGCTGGGCGCCGGCCTCTATCTGTCGCCGTGGGATCGCAATGCGAAGGTCTACGGCAGCGGCGAGGCCTACAACGACTACTACATCGCGCAACTCACCGAACTGCTCGGCAACTACGGCAAGATCGTGGAGGTATGGTTCGACGGCGCCAACGGCGAGGGCCCGAACGGCCGCAAGCAGGCCTACGACTGGCCGCGTATCCACGCCACCGTACGCAAGCTGCAACCCGACGCGGTGATGTTCTCCGATGCCGGCCCCGACGTACGCTGGATCGGCGACGAGAAAGGCGTAGCCGGCGAAACCTGCTGGTCCAGCATCGCCCCGGCCAGCGTGCCCTATCCCGGCTACGACCGCCCCTGGGTCGGCGACCTGCTGGGGCACGGCGACCCGCACGGCAGCGCGTGGCGCCCGGGCGAATCGGACGTGTCGATCCGGCCCGGTTGGTTCTGGCATCCCGAGGAGGACGACGAGGTGCGCTCGCCCGACGCGCTGATGGAGCTTTACTTCAGCTCGGTGGGCCGCAACAGCAAACTGCTGCTCAACGTGCCGCCGAACCGCGACGGGCTGTTCGAAGATACGGACATCGCGTCGCTGCAAGGCTTCACCGCCAAGCGCACCGCGTTGCTCGCCGCCAATCTGCTGCAAGGCGCCAGCGTGCACGCCAGCAGCAGCGACATCGCGCACCCGGCCTCCAACGTGCTCGACGCCAATCCCGACGCGTACTGGAGCGCCGCGCGCAGCGTGCGCAATGCGTGGCTGGAATTCGAACTGCCGCATGAGGTCGAATTCGATACGCTGGAACTCGGCGAAGCAATCGCGCTGGGCCAGGGCATCGCCAACCATCGCGTGGAAACCTGGAACGACGGCGCGTGGCAACCGCTGGCCTGGGGCACCACCATCGGCCACAAGAAGCTCACGCGCTTCGACCCGGTGCGCACGAGCAGGCTGCGCATGTTGCTGGAATTCGCCTACGACACGCCACGGCTTTCGCGCGTGGCGGTCTACCGTGGTCCGGATCGCCGATACGGGCCGGGACACAACGAGAAGTGACGGCAACCGGTCATGAAGACGGGCGCAGCCAATGATCCAGGAAGGCCAACAGGCGCGTCCGGTACTCCATGCCGCCGTACTTGCAAAGATCGACATGGGCCGCGCCGCGGACTACCCATAATGCCTTGGGTTCTGCCGCTGCCTGGTACATCGCCATCGACTCGGCCAGGCGCGTGTGCTGGTCGGCATCGCCGACGATGAGCAGCTTCGGTACGCGAATCTGACTGATCCGGTCGATCGGTCGCATCTGCTCCATTGTTACGCCAAGACGCGGCTTGACAGTGACAGCCAGCAAAGGTGCAAGCCAACGCCCTACAACACCCGCGTGCAACTCCAACCGATCATCCAGCGCCTGGGACAGCGTGGGATAAACCTGTTCGAGCACTATCGCATTGGCATCCAGCGGCGGGTCGGCCAACAAGATCGCCGCACCACCCATCGACGTGCCCACGATGCCCACGCGCTCGCCCGGAGCCAGTCGCTTCAGTTCGGCCAACGCCGCGGCCGCATCCCGTGACTCCAGATAACCGAAGGTGATCCCGCTGCCACTGCTTTCGCCGGAAGCCTGGAAGTCGACGAGCATCACGGAATAGCCGGCGTCATGCAGGAACCTCGCCCTGTCCAACATGCTCAGCCGATTGGCGCGTACGCCATGGAGCAGCAGCACCGCACCCTTTCCCGATCCCGGCGCGAACCAGCCGTGCAGGAGTGCGCCGGAGGCGCTCTCGATCGACACATCGCGCGCAGGAAAGTCCGCTGGCGGCGCACCGATGACGGCACGCGCCGGATGCGTCAACACGACGCCCGCGATCCAGATGGCCGCCGACAGCGCGAGTACCACGGCACCCACTCCGATCGTGACCGTTTTCAGGGTCCGTCGCTTCGACATGAATGCATCCAGCCAGCCATCAAGCGACACGCGCATTGCACCAACCAATGCGCAAAGTGCAATACAACCGCAATCACGTCACCCCGCCATTACTCCCTTGCAACGACTGCCGCGCGCACGAGTCGACGCTCTGAGCGCACACGGCCCGCATTTTCGATACGGGCCGCAGATGCTCTGACAAAGCGACGAACCTCAGTTGACGGTGAAGTCGGTGACCTTGAAGGTGATGTGCGCCGTGGCGTTCTCGCGATCAAGCAGCATGGCAATGCCGTACTTGTCCAGATAGGCGTAATGCGACCTGCTGGTCGTCACACCATTCCTGTTGATGAAGTCACAGTCGAGACTGCGCGCCGAACCGGCAATCTTCGGGTTCAGATCCGCCGCACTGAATGCGACGCCCATGGTGCACTTGGTCTGGCTGTCGACCGATCCGCGCGGCTGCCCCTCGTAGGTTTCGGTGAACTCATAGTCCAGTTGGTTGCGGCCGCTCGAGACGGCATCGAAATGGGAAATGGCGTTGGTCTCGATGATGAGTGGGGCGTAAGTCTGGTCCAGCCGCACAAGCTGAGAACGCAAATTGAAGATGTTCCGATAATTGAGATTCAGCGCCAAGTTCACGGGAATGCCATTGGCCGACATCGTCACGACGCTGCGCATCATGCCGTTTCCCTGATTTTCAACCACCCAGTGGTAATCGAATTGAGAAACATCGGTGCCGCCGATCTTCTTGTTGATGGTCTGCCCTTCAACAACGATCCGACCGAACCCGGCGGGACTCGCATCCATGTTGACGACATCGTTGCGAACCTCGGCAGACAACTCATACGGCGAGAACTCGCGGCTCACATAGCCATCGGTGTCCTGCATGATCGACTTGACCGTCGTTTGCCCCTGTGTGATTGGCGGCCGCACCGCGGAAGGCGGCACGCAACCCGTCAGCAAGACGGCAGCCGTCGCCGTAAACACGCCACCTACGATCTTCCCTTGACGCATATCGCTCCCCCTGTGAACACGATGCAAGAAAGCTGGTGTGAGCGCATGGCCTCGACCATTCCACACCACCGAAACCAGTTCGCCGATATTACCGATAAACGCCCGTTGCCAGCCAAGCCGACGATCAAAATGCCCGCAAGCCCCGCGACAAAGGTTCTGGCTCAACCGCTGCGAAAAACTGGCAACCATATCGCCCGCCGTCCCGCCCAGGCACAACGGGAAGTGGAGCGGCCTCAGGGGCCCTCGGCCGCGTAGGCCGCCAGTGCCTCGAACAGGTAGTCGTAGACCAGCCGCACGCGACGGTTCGCCCGCTGGTCCTCGTGCATCACCAGCCAGGTGTCCAGGTCCAGTCCGAATGCCTCGGGCAAGACCGGCACCAGTTGGCGTTCGCGGCGGGCAAGCGCGCGCTGGCATGCACCTATGCCGTAGCCGGCGCGCAGTGCCGCCAGTTGCGCCAGCCCGCTGTCGGTACGCAACGCGAAATGCTCGCGCGCAAACACCTCTCCGCCCGGTGCGCGGCCGCGCATCGCGCGCAGGGCCGGCGTCTCGCGATCGAAACCGATCAATGCGTGCCGATGCAGATCGGCCAACGTGTCCGGCGTGCCGCGTTCCTTCAGGTATCGCCGGTGGGCATACAACCCCAAGCCGATGGCACCCACGCGCCGCGCCACCAATGCAGCCTGGCTGGGCCGCAACATGCGCACGGCGATGTCGGCGTCCTTGCGCAGCAGATCCTCGGGCGCGTCCGACAGCGAAAGCTCGATCACGATGCCGGGCTGCTGCCGGCGCAGGCCGGCCAGCATGGCGGGCAGCACCTCGCCGCCGATCACCTCGCTACAGGTGATGCGAACCACACCGCGCACCTCCTGCCGGCTGCCCGAAGCCGCGCGCCGCAGCGCGGATGACGCGGCGGCCATGCCGCGCGCATGTTCCGCCAGTTCGGACCCAACCTCGGTCAGCATCAATCCCTGCGGGGAGCGCGTGAACAGGGCCACGCCCAGCGTTGCTTCCAGTTGCCGTACATGCCGCCCCAGGCTGGGCTGGGTCATGCCCAGCATGCGCGCAGCCGCGGACAGGCTGCCTTCGCTCGCTACCGCGAGAAAGGAACGGTAGAGGTCCCACCCCGGTTCGTTGACATCCATACATTTATTTATAGCAGACGTTCGACATTAGGCAATTTTCAAATATGCAGTCCTGTACCAGGCTGGCTCCACCCATCCAGGAGTACCGCCATGAACACATCGAAGACAGCCCTGATCCTCGGCGCCACCGGCGGCGCTGGCGGCGCGATTGCCGCGGCCCTGCTGCGCCGTGGCTGGACGGTGCGCGCGCTGGTACGCAACGCTGACCGCCCCGGCCTCGATCCACGCATCGAATGGCGCGAAGGCGACGCGATGCACGCCAGCGACGTGGCGCGAGCCGCCGCCGGCGTGGACGTGCTGGTCCACGCGGTGAATCCGCCGGGCTACCGCGACTGGGACAAGCTGGTGCTGCCGATGCTGGACAACAGCCTTGCCGCAGCGCGCGCCAATGCGGCACGCCTGGTGCTGCCGGGCACGGTCTACAACTACGGCCCCGACGCCTTCCCCCTGCTTGCCGAGGACGATCCGCAGCAACCGCTGACCCGCAAGGGCGCCATCCGCGTGGCCATGGAACGGCGGTTGGCCGAGGCCACCGACGTGCGCAGCCTGACCCTGCGCTGTGGCGACTTCTTCGGGCCGCGCGCGGGCAACAACTGGTTCGCGGCGATGATCAAACCGGGGCGCCCCGCACGCAGCCTGCTTTACCCGGGGCGCCACGGCCTGCCGCACGCCTGGGCCTATCTGCCCGACGTGGGCGAAACAGTGGCGCGCCTGCTGGAGCGCGAAGGCGAGCTGGAACGCCATGCCCGCTTCCACTTCGCCGGCCATCACGTGGACGAAGCCGCCCTGCTTGCCGCCGTGCGTCGCACCACCGGCAATGCCGCGCTGCCGCTGCGTGCCTTCCCATGGTGGCTGACATGGCTGGCCGCGCCGTTCGTGGTGATGCTGCGCGAACTGCGCGAGATGCGCTACCTGTGGAGCGAGCCGCTGCAACTGGACAATCGCCGGCTGCTGGCGTGGCTGGGCGAGGAACCGCACACCCCGCTGGATCAGGCCGTCGAAGCCACCTTGCGCAGCTTTGGTTGCCTGAAGTGAAACGCCTCAGTGGAGGAAGTGCAGCACGATCGCCAGCACCACCGCGGCAAACACGCCGGCGATCACATCGTCCACCATCACGCCCATGCCACCCTTGAGGCGTCGGTCGAACACGCGGATCGGCCACGGCTTCCATACGTCGAACAGGCGGAACAGCGCGAAGCCGAGGATCACCGCCCACCAAGGCGCCAGCAGCGCGGGCAGGAGTGCAATCCACTGGCCGACGAACTCGTCCCACACCAGGGCACGATGGTCGTCCACGCCCAGTGCTCGGCCAGCCATCTCGCAAGCCCATACGCCCAACGCGAAACCCAGCACGATCACCAGCAGGTTCAGCGGCAACGACAGCTCGCGCAGCAACAGCCACGGCAGGATCGCCGCCAGCGAGCCGAAGGTGCCCTGCGCCGCCGGCGCGAGGCCGGAGCCGAGGCCGCAAGCGATCCAGCCCGCGGGCGTGGCAAGCAGTGCGCCGCGCTGCGCGGCGGTGAGTGTCTTGCGTTCGACGGGAGTATTCATGCGGCGAAATGATCCCAGCCCGCACGTCCGGGTTCCAGCCAGCGGCCGTCCGCATCACGCACGCGCACGCCCTCGCCCGCCACGATGCGGCCGATGCGCGTGGCGCCGCAGCCCAGCCGCGCCAGGTCGATCTGTACCTCGGCCACGCGCGCGACAGGCACGGTGACGCACAACTCGTAGTCGTCGCCGCCGCCCAACGCGAAATCGCGTGCGGCCACTTCGTCGAACAGACCCAGCAATGCAGGCGAGCGTGGCAGCAGGGCCGCGTCGATCTCCGCGCCCACACCGCCAGCGTCGCAGAGATGACCGAGGTCGGCGAGCAGTCCGTCGGACACGTCAAGGCAGGCACTGGCGCGGCCACGCAGCGCCAATCCCGCCGCCACCCGCGGCATGGGGCGATTCAGGCGATCGATCAGCACATCGCGCATGGATGTCCGCGCGTCCGTCTGCATCGGCCCTTGCAGGCAGCGTAGCCCTGCCGCCGCATCGCCCAGCGTGCCGGTGACCAGCACGGCATCCCCCACGCGCGCGCCGGCACGTGTCAACGCCTGTCCCGGCGGCACGAAGCCGTGCACGGCCACGCTGAGCGTGAGCGGACCGCGCGTGGTATCGCCTCCCACCAGCGCCAGCCGATGTGGCTGTGCCAATTGCGCGAAGCCGTCGGCAAGACTGTCGATGAAGGCCGCATCGGGCTGCGGCAAGGTCAGCGCAAGCAAGGCCCAGGCCGGCACGGCCCCCATCGCGGCGAGATCGGACAGGTTCACCGCCAGCGCCTTCCAGCCGATGTCGGCCGGCGCGGTGCCCAGCGGGAAATGTACGCCCTCGACCAGGGTGTCGATCGCCACCGCCAGTTCCTGCCCCGCAGGTACGGCCAGCAGTGCGGCGTCGTCGCCGATGCCCAGGCGCACGTCCTCGCGCCCCAGCGCCGTGCGCTCGCGGATACGGTCAATCAGGCGGAATTCCATGGCGGATCTGCAGCAGGGATGACCCAAGAGCAGAGCATCCGGGCGCACGCGACGCAAGCCCGTGACCTGCGGCGCATGTGCCGGGGCCGCATGCGTGCAAGGCTGGCTGCACTTCCCCGCCGGAGCTTGCCGCCATGCACTGTGCCCGTTTCCGTCCTGCCGTCCTGCCACTCGCCCTGCTCGCGGCCGCACCGATGCTGGCTGCAGCCTCGCCATCCGCACCCGGCGACGCAGCCGTGCTGGCGCCGGTCCAGGCCTTCTTCGCGGCCATGTCGCGCTACGACCAGGCAGGCATGCGCGCGCAAGTGTTGTCTGCGGGCATGGCTACGCTGATGCGCCACGGCAAACCGGAACAAATCGCGCTGGGCGACTTCGTCGACCATGTGAAACCGGGCAAGGCGAGCATCGAGGAACGCATCCGCGACCCGCAGGTGCGCGTGGACGACAACATCGCCGTGGTATGGGCGCCCTATGTCTTCCTGCTCGACGGCAAGCCGCACCACTGCGGCACCGACGTCCTCAACCTGGCGCAGGTGGACGGGCGCTGGCTGATCACCGGCATCGCCGACAACAGCCGCGATTGCCCGGCGAGGTGAGTCGCCCGCTCAGCGGGCAAACACCAGGGCAGGCTCGCCGTGGTAGGTGGTGCGCTGCCACTCGCGGAAGCCGGCTTTCGCGGCCACGCGGATGGAGGCGGCGTTGCCTTCGTTGATGAGGCACACCGCACGCATATCCGGCAGATGCACATCGGCCCAGGCAGTCGCCGCAGCGATCGCCTCGCTCGCATAGCCATGGCCATGGGCTTGCGGTGACAGCACCCAACCGAATTCCAGCATGCCGACCAGCGAGGGCTCGATCTCGCGGCGGAAGTCGCCGAAGCCGATGTCGCCGACATAACGCCCGCCGGCCTTTTCCTCGACGGCCCAGTAGCCAAACCCGAGCATGCTCCACATGCCACGCGAACCCAGCATGCGGCGCCATGTTTCCTCGGCGGTGAACGGCCGGCCGCCGATGTAGCGCACTACCGCCGGATCGGCCCACATCGCCGTGCAAGCGTCATGGTCGTCGGGACGATGCGCGCGCAGGCGCAGCCGCGCAGTTTCCAGCTCAGGCACGGACGAGACGCCCATGCCGGTCATCAGCCACGCTTCTCGGTGCTGCGCAGTTCGGCAGCCAGCTTGTCCAGCACGCCGTTGACGTAGCTGTGGCCGTGGTCGGCACCGAAGCGCTTGGTGACCTCGATCGCCTCGTTGATGACCACGCGGTACGGAACGTCGGGACGGTGCTTCAGCTCGTAGGCGGCGAGGCGCAACGCGGCGCGCTCGATGGGATCGACCTCGGCCACTTCGCGATCGAGGTAGGGGCGCAGCGAGGCGTCCAGCTCGGCGACGTGCTGCTCCACGCCATGCAGCAGGTCCTCGAAGTAGTCGAGGTCGGCCACTTCCATGTCCTGCTCGTGGCGGAACTGCTCGATCACCGCATTCATGTGGCTGCCGGAAAGCTGCCACGCGTACAGCGCCTGCAGCGCACGGCGGCGGGCGCGCGAGCGCGCGGCGAGGTCGATGCCTTCGGGGCGCGCGTGCATCAAAGCTGGCCGTACAGGTTGACCATCTCCAGCGCGGCCATCGCCGCGTCGGCACCCTTGTTGCCGGCTTTGGTGCCGGAGCGTTCGATGGCCTGCTCGATGGAGTCGGTCGTGAGCACGCCGAACGCCACCGGCACGCCGGAATCGAAGCCCGCCTTGGCCAGCCCCTTGGCGCACTCGCCAGCCACATAGTCGAAATGCGGCGTCGAACCGCGGATCACCGCGCCCAGTGCGATCACCGCGGCGTAACGATTGGCGCTCTCCCGGGAGCCATTGAGCAGCTTGTGCACGGCGGCAGCGATCTCCCACGCGCCAGGCACGCGGATCAGGTCGATGTCCTCGTCTTTCACGCCATGGCGCGCCAGCGCATCACGCGCCCCGGCCACCAGCGGCTCCACCACGAAGCCGTTGAAACGGCCTGCGACGATGGCAAATCGGCCCTTGGGCGTGGCGAAATCGCCTTCGATGGTCTTCATGTCAGCAGCAATCCTTGACGGGCCTGGCGCCCATGCGAAGCAGGCATTTTACAGGCTTGCAGCCACGCCCGCTTGCGCCCTTGCCGGAAACCAACGACAGCGCCACGTCAATAACTGGCTGTCAGGTTGCGCAAGTCGACGAGGCGGAAGAATTTCGAGCCATTACAAGCCATGGGCGGACTGCCAGCTCTTTCCGGCGCTCCTGGCTTGCTGCGCCATGACTACTCATCCAGGCGGGCAGCTGCGGATCGGTCGCGCTAAGCTGTCGAGCGATGCGGCAGCCACACTTGGCCCCACCGTCAAGGTCCAAAACGGGGGCAATCGATGAGACACGTTTGCGTGGGGGGCTTCACCGATTTCACTCTGCGGGTAAGGAGCTGGTCCGAATCAGGACGTCGACAATCCCAACGGCATTGGCGGGATGGAATTGCACCAGTCCCAACGCACACGTCACAGTAGTCAACGCTGGCCGATCTTCAGGATCTGGAACCGGCGTTGGAAAGCCAAACGGGGCGCAGGATCCTCAAAGCGACATGAAAGCGCCCATCCGACACCCGCTGACATCTCTAGTCTCGCCGCCCACAGGCTTGGCAAATTCCACGGTCTGGCCCATAAATTCTCCGGCATTCCAGTTGCCAGCTTATGAGTGTCGCGCTTTCGCAACGGAGCAGATGCCCGGCATATCGTTCAATTCGGACGGCTTCACCGCCCCTCAGATCTCGGGCGACAGGGTAATCGAGTTTCACCGTTCGCCAGGACAGGTATCGCCCTTTTTTGCCCTTTTTCGGTGAAACACAATCAAGGACGCATGCATGAAAGTCAGATGGCTCTTTCTCCCGATTCCTCTCATCTCCGGGTGCGCCACCGTGCCCCCCACCCAAGACGTCATGGGCGATTTGGCACATGCCAACCCGGTTCCGTTGGCAGCAGTAAGACTTCAGACCGATGCGCCGTTGCTAGGTGCGCAATCTGTCGAGGGCGAACTGGGGCCGGGTGCCCCGGTGGTGGAGTTGGCGCAAGGCAATTCCTATTACCGCCTGTATCGCCTGTCGCCCGTGCACGGCGCGCTTCATCTGAAAGTCACCTCGTACTGTGCGTGCTTCGGCCTGGACAAGCGCATTGCGGTCCCGGTGGTCCGCGTACTGACGAAGACTGGACAAGTGATCAACCCATCGCCGGACGGATACGATTATTCCGTAGACGGCGCACATGGTTTCACGCCGCTCTCGATGACGCTCGACGTGGCGGTGCCCGGCGCTGATGCCGGCTATGCACTGGTTGCTTCCGACAACTCACGCCTGGACACATCCATAACCCGGATCAACTTTAGTTGGGGCAATCAGCTGAATATTTTGACTTACCCCGTCGGCCGGTTCGATATCCGGTATGTCGTCCCTTAAACACGAACGTCTGGACACTCTGATGAAAAACCTGCTCTGGATGTCCCTGATCGTGTTGGCCGGCTGCTCGGCCGATGTACGCCGATTTGTGCCCCCAACCGCGGACCTGACCCATATGGCGCACTTGGTCGCTCTTTCGGACCCCGCAGGAACCCTCCTGCACTCTGGAGGGTACTTCCTGTTCATTACGTCCGTGGATGGCAAGTGGAGCAAAAATGACTGGGAGCTCCGGGAAATACCCAGCGATGTTTACCTGACGCCTGGTACGCATCAATTCCGTGTGCTCTACCGACACACGGGCCTGACGGCCTCGGCGCGATTCGAGATTGCCGCCAAGGAGGGGACGACTTACTACATACATCGACACACAGGTGCCTACGGCATCCAATTCTGGCTCACCGAAGGCAAGGAGGATGGCCCCAGGGTTGGCGAGTTGCTGCCGACGGGGAATAACTGACGGCATGCCATAGAGTCGAATCGACTGCATGTTGCGGTCACTGTCCCAAGGTTGCCTATGCATAGCTATACCTCGACAAGGCACAGACATTGGCATTGGGCGGTCCTGCACTCTCGCAGCGGGTGTGGAAAATGCATTCAGCAGCAGCCTCCGCCATGACCAAACGCATACTTCACGTCGTCGCCAACGTCGCCCACTACGCCGACCCTTCCGAGGCGACCGGCCTGTGGTTGCGGAACTGACCCACGCGTATCAGGTCTTCGCCGAGCGAGGTTGGGCGCAGCGGATCGTGAGCCCAAAGGATGGCATCTCGCCGCTGGAGCCGCGCTCCCTCAAATGGCCGAACATCGACGCGACCGCGAAGGCATGGCTGACCGACGATGCCCGCATGGCACTCCTGTCGGAAACCGCCCAGCCCGACCAGATCGATCCGGTGGAGTTCGATGCGATCTATTTCACGGGCGGACACGCGGTCATGTGGGACTTCCCCGATGACGCAGGGCTGCAGCGGATCACGCGCGACATCTATGAGCGCGGCGGCATCGTTTCGTCTGTCTGCCATGGCTATTGCGGCCTGCTGAACACGAAGCTGTCGGACGGCACGCTACTGGTCGCCGGACGACGGATCACCGGCTTTGCATGGGCGGAGGAAGTGCTGGCCGGGGTCGCCCGAAAGGTGCCCTACAACGCCGAGCAAGCCATGAGGCAGCGCGGCGCGCACTACGAGAAGGCCTTGCTGCCGTTCACTTCGAAGGTCGTCGCCGACGGCCGACTGGTAACCGGCCAGAATCCCCAATCGGCCAGGGCGACGGCGAAGAAGGTTGCAGCGCTGCTCTGAGCTCGATGCACGCCGACGCCTTGCACGCACCTTGCGGTTGCCGACATCCGCTTTGAGGAGAGGATCGCCGCACGATCGTTGCATCCGGGAAAAGCTGCAGGATTAGGCCTTGGGAATAGACAGCGCGACCTGGGGGAATGGTTGGTCTGTATAGAAAGCCATCCATGACTGGAGTCCGCAGGTCGGGATAAGCTGCAGAACTAGACTTCATTCAACAACCGAATCCAAGTTAAAACTCAATGACTCCTCCCCGCAAAGTTGTTCTTCATTCGCTGCACTGCTATCGCACTGAGCTCGATGGAATCGTTGCGCAATGGATCAAGGAACAGGTCGGCTATGTCGGAGTGGTTGGAGTTGACGCGGCAAAGATCGAGGGCGCCATTGACGAGCTGTGCGTCGGAGACGGTTCGTACCCCTACTTCATGCTCACCGCTTCCCACGACACAAATGAAACTCTTCAAGACGCAGTCCTTCTCGCAGAACAGCTTTCAGGCGAGCTCGCAGGCCATGTACGCGTCGTAGAGTTCTAACCTTTCATCCAAGTTGGACGGCTCCGCCGCCGTTTAACTCCAGAGTCATGAGCAATCCATATGAAACTCAGCGATCTTGAAAAATCGGCGCTGCAGCTGAATGAGCTCTACGAGCAGCTTGAGAGCAAGAAGTATGGACGCGCCTGGACCACGGAAGAACTGATGCTTGGTTTCGTAGGGGACGTGGGCGATCTGGCGAAGCTCGTCCAGGCAAACGCCGGCATCCGGGATATTGACGGCTACAAAGCAAAACTTGGCCATGAATTGTCGGATTGCTTGTGGTCGATCATGGTTCTTGCAAGCAAGTGTGACATTGATTTGGAGGCGGAGTTTGTCAGAAACACCCGAGAACTGATCGAATATGTATCTGGCGAGCTTGGCACATAGCAATTCATCCGGGCCGACACCGTTTCGCGGAGCGGTTTGGTTCAGGCGTTGGCCGTCAAGGGAGATTTCGCATGAATGAACGAACCGATCCGGTTGTACAGATACTCGACTCGTACAAGGCAGCCGTCTTTGCCAAAGACGTCGACGCATTCGCAGCTCTCTATGACGATGACGTGCATGTCTTCGACATGTGGGGCGCATGGTCGCTTCAAGGTATCCAGTCGTGACGAAACATGGCGGATGGCTGGTTTTCTTCCCTCGGCACCGAACGCGTTGTTGTTGATGTCAGAGATGCTCAATCCACTGTGGCCGGAGCGTTGGCCATTGGGCACGCGATCCTTACATACACCGCGGTATCAGCCGAAGGGAAAGAGCTGCGATCGCTCAGCAACCGCATAACGATAGGGTTAAAGCGCTCCGACGAGTCATGGAAAATCTTCCACGAGCACACGTCCGCACCGATCGATCAACAATCCTTGAAAGCCATACTGAACTATTCGGGTAACGACTGATTATTCATCCGAGCGGACGCCCTGTCGCCGCTTAAATCAAGCGTCGGATGGCGGCGGCGAGATCGAAGGAGAATCCCGTGGCGAAGACGGAAATGATCCATGGTTCCTGCCGCTGCGGCATTGTTCAATGGCGCTTCAAAGGAGTGCTCGAGTCAGCTACGGCGTGCAACTGCACCGCATGTCACCGCTATGGCGCGCTGTGGGCCTATGCTTATGAAGAGGAAGGCATTGACGTCTCGGGCCCTACCCAAACCTACACGCAGGGAAGATGGGTCGTGTTTCATTTTTGCGCCGTCTGCGGCTGCGTGGCCTACTGGCGCGGTTTGAAGGACGACAACAATGGGCTGCGCCCCATGGGGGTCAACCTGCGGCTGGCCGACCTGGAGAGCGTTGCGCAGATTCCCATCGTCCGTCACGACGGGCTTGCCACTACGGATGACTTGCCACGAGACGGTCGATGCGTCGCTGACTATTGGTTTTGAATCGTTCTCCCTGTCATGGGCAGCATCTGGGGGACGCGGGAGGATGTCGGGTAGACGGTGCTGCCTGCCCATCGAGTTCTGCAATGATGATTCTGCCGTTTGCGCTTGCGTTTGCGTTTGCGCTTGCGCTTGTGCCAAGGCGAGGCGAGGCAATCATCTAATGCTTCGTTCAATGCGGATGGCTTCGCCACCGCTTAGCCTAGTCGCCAGCCACAGGAAGATGAGTCGTATCGGTCACAGGCAGGCATTCGACCGGGATTGATCGGGACATGTACCGATCCGAGTCCGTGCAGGCACGAGCATTGAAACGCCAGCCCGCGCAGTCGCGTGCTCTCGCACGAACAGGCACCCAGAAATTCATCGTAGGAGCGACCATGATGCGTATCTGCCTACTCGCCTTGCTGTTGTTCGCCGCTCCCCTCATGGCGCGCGAGCCCGGGGCACTCCCCGCGGGCAGTGCCATCGACCGGCAGGTCGAAAAGCTTATGGAGCACACGGGCGCCAGGGGCGTGGCCATCGCCGTCATCGACCGCGGCAAGGTGATCTACATCAAGGCCTATGGCGACCGGAACGCCAAGGGCGACCCGCTGCGTACCGACACGGTCATGTACGGCGCTTCGCTGACCAAGACCGTTTTTGCTTATACGGTGATGCGACTGGTCGACCAGCACCGCATCGATCTGGACACGCCGGTCGCCGCATATCTCGACAAGCCGCTCCCTGCCTACGACACCGAGGCGATCTATCGGGACAAGTACGGTCCGTACAAGGACCTCGCCGACGACGAGCGCTGGAAGAAGATCACCCCGCGCATGGTGCTGACCCATTCGACGGGCTTCCTGAACTTCTATTGGCTTGAGCCCGACCACAAACTGCGCATCCATTTCGAGCCGGGCTCGCATTTCAGTTATTCGGGCGAAGGGATGATCCTGCTGCAGTTTGCGATCGAGAACGGCCGCAAGTCACAACACCTCGGCGTGGACGTCGGCGACCTCGTGCAGGAGAACGTGTTCGAGCCGCTCGACATGAAGCGCAGCTCGCTGATGTGGCGTGCCGACTTCGCCGGCAATCTCGCGGATGGCTGGAACGACAAGGGCGAGCCGCAGCCGCATGACAGGCGCTCGAAGGTCCGTGCCGCCGGCTCCATGGACACGACCATCGACGACCTCTCAAAGTTCGCCGCGGCCCTGGTGAGCGGCAAGGGCTTGTCACCAGCTTCGCGCATGGAGATGGTCAAGCCGCAACTGCACATCGGAACGCGGACGCAGTTCCCGACGGTCCAGAAGGACCTGCCTGTCGACCAGCAGCGCAAGGACCTGTATGCCGGGCTCGGCGTGGTCGTGTTCGATGGCCCGCAGGGGCACGGCTTCTTCAAGGGTGGCCATGACGAGCAGACCGGCAACACGCTTGTCTGCATCGAAGCCCATGAGCGATGCGTACTGATCCTCGCCAACGACGTGCGAGCCGAAGCCGGCTTTGCCGATCTTGTCCGCTTCATCCTTGGCGACACCGGTGTGCCCTACGAGTGGGAATACGGCGATCAGGCGGGGAAGTCGAATTAGAGGTGCACTGGCGAGCCCTCGATATCGGGCCTATCTTCCAGTGCACGGCAACAGCGTCTGCGGTGCTTTTCTCGTGCAATAAGGGCGGCAGTTCATATGAGCCGACGCCATTTCGCGGCGCGGATTGATTCAAACATCAAGCATTCCGAGGCTTCGCCATGAAAGTGCAAATCCAAGAGCTCTTGGAAAAGGTCCAGAGCACCGCAGACTTCGGTTCCGTGCCGTTCCACTCGATCAACGATACGAATGCCCTGGGGGACAATGCGCTTCATTGCATCTGCGCCTGGGGAGATCTCGAAGCCGCCAAACTGCTCGTCGAAAGCGGCATCAATCTGCATCAAAAGGGCGAATTCGGCTTTACTCCACTTCGGGTAGCCTCCGACTTCGGGCACTCGGCCATCGTGGCGTACTTGCTTGCCGCAGGTGCAGATCCTTCGACACTCGATGCTCCGAAAGTCTTTGATCACGAGGCCAATGCGAGACACATGAATTCGCTTGGCGAGCAAATCAAAGGACTGGAAGATCAAGTTGCGCATTGTGCTGCCGGTGCGCTCGGCAGCGCGGCCTAGCTACGCGCTCGAGCCTGCCTGCAGGGGCTGGCTGCCTGCTCGATCAAATTCTCCGGTGGCAAAAGCCGCGCAACTCAGGCGTTACGCGGCAGTCCCGCCCACCGTCATCGCATCGATCTTCAACGTGGGCTGGCCCACGCCTACCGGCACGCTCTGGCCGTCCTTGCCGCAGACACCCACGCCCTCATCGAGCTTCATGTCGTTGCCGATCATGGAGACGCGGGTAAGCACGTCGGGGCCACTGCCGATCAGGGTGGCGCCCTTCACGGGAGCGGTGATCCTGCCGTCCTCGATCAGGTAGGCCTCGCTGGCGGAGAACACGAACTTGCCGTTGGTGATGTCCACCTGACCGCCGCCGAAGTTGGGGGCATAAAGGCCCTTCTTCACCGAACGGATGATTTCCTCCGGCTCGTGGCTGCCGCTGCGCATGTAGGTATTGGTCATGCGCGGCATCGGCAGCGCGGTGAAGGATTCGCGACGGCCGTTGCCGGTAGGTGCCACGCCCATCAGGCGTGCGTTGAGCTTGTCCTGCATGTAGCCCTTGAGGATGCCGTCCTCGATCAGCACGGTGCAGTTGGTCGGCGTGCCTTCGTCGTCCACGCTGAGCGAGCCGCGGCGGCCGGGCAGCGTGCCGTCGTCCACCACAGTGACGCCGGGCGCGGCCACGCGCTGGCCGAGGCGACCGGCGAAGGCGGAGCTGCCCTTGCGGTTGAAGTCGCCCTCCAGGCCATGGCCGATCGCCTCGTGCAGCAGCACGCCGGGCCAGCCGGGACCGAGTACCACGGTCATCTGGCCGGCAGGGGCATCGACGGAATCCAGGTTCACCAGCGCCTGGCGCACTGCCTCATCGGCGAAGGCCAGTGCGCGGCCGTTCTCGATCAGCTCGCGGTAGCCGTAACGGCCGCCGCCGCCCGCATAGCCCTGCTCGCGGCGGCCGTTGGCCTCGGCGATCACCTGCACGTTGAGGCGCACCAGCGGACGCACATCGGCCGCGAGCGTGCCGTCGGAGGCGGCGATCAGCACGGTGTCGATCGTGGCGGCGATGCTGACGATGACCTGGGTAATGCGCGGGTCGCGCGAGCGAGCGTAGGCGTCCACCTCACGCAGCAACGCAATCTTGTCCGGATTGGGCAGGCTTTCCACCGGGTCGATGGCCGGATAGAGCTGCCGCGCGTTGCCCAGCGCCAGCGGCTGGCCGGCACCGCGACCATCCTGCGCGATGGCGCGCGCGGCCCTGGAAGCTTCCAGCAGCTGCGGCAGAACGATTTCGTCGGAATAGGCGAAACCGGTTTTCTCGCCGGAGATCGCGCGCACACCCACACCCTGCTCGATGGAATGGCTGCCGTCCTTGACGATGCCCTCCTCCAGTGTCCACGACTCGCTGCGCGAGTGCTGGAAATACAGGTCGGCGGCATCGATGGACGGCCCCATCAATTGCGCGAATACGCGCTCCAGGTCGCCAGTGGCGAGTCCGCCGGGGGTAAGCAGCCGGCTCTGGGCCTGGGCGATCAGGGATTCCATGGGTCTTTGTGTCGATGCGGTGAGAGTCGTAAGAATGGGGGCGCGACGCGTGAAATCAAAGCCGTGTCAGCGACCGGCCGAGGACGCCGCGGCGGGCAACGCCTGCGACGGATCGCGCAGCGGCATCGTGATGGCGGGACTGGACGATGACGCGGCGGGCAACAAGGGCGGTACGGTCACGGGGGCCGATGCGGCGGGCACATCGTTCTTCTCTACCAGGGTCATCACCGGTTTGTCCCAGCTGCCGGTGACGTGATAGCGGTAGCGCGTACTGGCGATCTTGTTGAGGCCCTTGCCCAGGATGCCCTGCACGGCCAGGCCTGCGGCGGCGCCCACCGGACCGCCCACCACCGCGCCGATGACCGGCAGGCTGTTGCCGATATGCGGAGTCGCCTGCACGTACTGGTCGTAGTCCTTGGCGCGCAAACCGGTGCGACCGGTGATGCTGATCTGCACGGCCGGCCCCTTGATGGCCAGGTTGTTGGTGGTGGCATTGCCGTCGGCGAGCTGGAAATCGCCCTTGATCGAATCGAAGCCGAGACCCTTGCCGAACACGTCGCCGAAATCCAGTGTCAGGCGGCGTGGCAATTCGGCCAGCGAGATGAGGCCGAACAAACGCCCCATACCGGGCGCCACTTCGGGGATACGCCCATCGCTGACGTCGACAGCCAGCGTGCCGGTGGCGTTGGCGAGGCTGAAGGCGGAGGGGGAGCCAGGCCAACTCGCATCCAGTTGGTCTTCCGTCTTGCCGCCGTTGACCAGGCCGGTGTAGCCGAACGCGGCAAGCATCTTGCCAAGGTCGTCGGCGGCGAAGCCGATGTGCATGCGGGTGTGGCTGTTGGCAGGCGTGCCGTTCCAGTCGCCGCTGCCGGTGATCTGCACGCTGGGTGACAGCGCGCGCAACTGGTCGATGTGCATGCCTTGCGTCGTGGGCCAGGTTTCCAGCCGGGCCTCGCCCAGCTTTGCGTCGCCGAAACTCAATTCGCCCACCCACAGGTGCAGCGGCGGCAGCGCGGCGGGATTGATGCCGGTGTTGGCGGGATCTTCGACGGGCTGGTTGGCGGCTGCCTTGCCGGCAGGTGCAGGCGGGTTGGGCCAGTGCAGATGGGTGAGACGCGCGGTGATGCCGCGTTTGTCGAGATCGTTGTCGGGCACGGTGAAGCGGCCTGCCAACGCCACGCCGTCCACGTCCACCTGCAAATGACCGACGGCTGGCGTGGCCTGCAAAGTCATCGCGCCCAAGGGGTGGTCGAACCACTCGGCGTGGTCGGTGCTCACGTCCACGCTTTCCAGCGCGGGGCCGCTGCTCGTACCCGCTGCGCTACTCGCACCCACTGCGCTACTCGTGCTGCCTGCGCTGCCCGTGGCGGCGCCGCTGTTGCCGGAGGTGAGGGCGACGGCCTGCTGCACCCAGCCGGTCACGTCCAGCTTGGCCGCATGACCGCGGATGCGCAGACCTTGCACGGGCAGCTCGGTGGGCATCTGCGTACCGAACGCCAGCGTGCCGGCCAGCGGCTTGCTGCCATCCGCCAGGCGCAGATGGCCGCGCGCCTGCTCGCCCAGCTGCACCTTGAGATCGGCGCCGCTCACCGGCAGTGCCAGCACGAGATGCAGCGGCAACGCGGTCGCGGCGTCCTTCTTCAGCGGCACCGGCACCTTCAGCACCATGCCGGTCAGCGTGGAGTCGATGGTGAGGGTTTGCGCCAGTTCGCCGCCATCGGCCGGCGCAGCGAGGTTGAAGCCGATGTTGAAGACGCTGCGGCCCTCGCCCAGCGGCGCCAGCCAGTCCAGCGAGGGATAGCCGTTGGTGATGTCGGCCAGGCTGTAGATGCCGCTCAGCTTCGCCGCCACCACGGTATTCGGATTGCCGGTCGCGCCGGCAATGGCCAGGTCCAGCGTGGAGGGCTGGCCGTGTGCACTGCCGTTCAATGGGCCGGCATGGAAGCCCTTGCCGTCGAAGGTGGCCGGACCGTTGAGCTTGTCGAGCTTGAGGCTCCAGTCCTCGTCGCTCACGTCCACATCGTTCAATTGCGCGTTGCCGGCAAGCTTGAAGTCCTGCGGCGCGCCCAGCGGCAACGAGAGATGGAAGTCGAAGTTGCCGCTGCCGCCCAGTTTCAGCTTGGCCAGCTGGTCGGCCTGCTTGCTGGCAATGGGGCTTTTCAGCACGAAGCCCAGCAAGTCGGCACCGTTGCCATGGCCATCGACGTTGAGATCCAGCGTGCCGTTGGCGAATTCCGGGATCAGCGCCACCACCTTGTCGGCCTTCACGCCGAGCGACTGCCCGGTATCGGCCTGCACCAGCATGCCGCTGTCGATGAAGCTGGCGATGGCGTGGACACCGGTGGCCTCGGGCCAGTCGGCGGCGTAGCGGAAGCCGAGGTCGCTGATTTCCGCGCGTGCTTCGAAACGGCCTTCGTTGTGCTGGAACGGCCAGTCCCTGAGGTCGCCGCGTACCAGCGCTTCGGCGTGGTCAATACTGCCGCCGACCAGCGCACGATCCAGCCATGCCACGGTAGGCGGCGGCATCACATTGACCGGCCAGAACAGCTTGGCGGCAACGACGTCGGCATGCGTCAGGCTGGTATAGATGTCGAGGAACGGCGGACCGCCGGCGTCATGCAGGCGAATCTCGCCGCGTGCCTGGCCGCCGTAACCCTGTCCTTCGAAATCCAGCGCATCGACGCCGACATGCCAGTCGTCGTCCGCATGCCAGAACGCCAGCGTACCGGCCAGATTCGACATGACGAAGGGTTGGCGGAACACATGCGTGGCGCGTACCGTCGTCGCCTGTGCGGGCAGCTCCAGCGATACGGCCTCGCTGTCGCCGCGCAACGTGCCATCGAGGCCGTCCACGCCGGGCAGCGTACCGACCGGATCGATGGCAAGACCGCTGAACGTGGCGCCCAGGCGCTGCAAGCCGCCGGCCTGCGACCATCCCAGCGACACGTTGTCGAACTTGCCGCGTGGCCGCCCACCGCCCAGCCATGCGGCCAGCGCGGGCGACAATTTGGGAGCGAGACCCAGCCAAGGCAGCAACGGCGCGATCTGCAGGTCGCGCGCAGCGGCCTGCACGGAGAGCCGAGGCGTGCCGGGATCGTGCAGCCATACCGCAAGCGCGCTGCGGTCGTCACCAGCCCAGCGCAGTTCGTAACCATCGGCGGTGCGCGTGAGTTCGGCCTCGCCATGCAGCGCGGGTACCTCGGTACTCCCGTTCGTGCCGGTGATGCGCATGCCGTCGAGATCGAAGCGGCTGAGGTTGCGCACCACCTTGCCCTGCTTCCAGTCCAGCCATGCGGCCACGTCGCCCTTGCCGCCCTGCACGGTGTAGCCGCCCAGATCCACTCCTGCAAACAGCGCGGCGAGGTCGAGTTGCCGCCCCGACAGCCACACCCTGCCGCTGCTGCCGTCGTCGCGGAAATCTCCTGCACCGTGCAGCACGCCCGGCGCACCCTCGCGGCGCAGCAGCGCGCCGACGCGGATGTGGTTGCCCCGCCGGCTGAGCCGCAGTTGACTGGCGATCAGGCTGTAATGCTTGCCGCTGGCCTCCTCGGTGATGTCGAGCCGCAGATCGTCCAGCCACAGTTCCACCGAGAGCCGGCCGAAACCGGGCTGCTGCGAACTGCCGCCTGTGCCGAGGCCGTTGACGTGCCAGCTGCCGTCCCTGGCGTGACTGAGGTCGAGCTGCAGGCCGTGCGTGCGCAGGTTCAGCAGGTGCCGCGTGGGCAACCAGCCGCCAAAATCGATCTGCAATTCGGATTCGGGAATGTGGATGGTCTTGCCTGCGCCCCCCGGCGGCACGCCCACGGTGACATCGCGCAGCACGAACCGCGGACCGGAGCCGCTCCATCCGCTTTGCAGCGAGGCGAAGCTGATCGGACGCTCCAGCTTCGCGGACAACTCGCGCGCCACCCACTCGGGATGCCGTGCCACCAGCGGCACCAGCAACTGCGCCAGCGCCATCAGCACGGCCAAGGCGATCACCGCGATGCCGACGAACCAGCCCAATGCGAGCGCGACGAAGTGCAGCCGCCGCTGCCAGCCGGCGTTCATCGGGGGGCCACGGCCATGGCGACTGGGTTACAGCAGAACCACATCAAACTGTTCCTGCGAATAATGTTCCTCGGCCTGGAAGCGTATGCTTTTGGAGATGAACTCCTCCAGTTCGGCCACCGCGGCGGACTCTTCTTCGAGGATGCGGCCGACCACGGCGGGGCTGGCCATCACCAGCAGCTTCTCGGCGTTGAACTGGCGCACCGCGCGGGTGATCTCGCGGAAGATCTCGTAGGTCACCGTCTCGGCGGTCTTCAGCGTGCCGCGCCCGCTGCAGGCCGGGCACGGTTCGCACAGCTGGCGTTCCAGGCTTTCGGTGGTGCGCTTGCGGGTCATCTCCACCAGGCCCAGCGAAGACATCGGATATACCGTGGTCTTGGCGTGGTCGCGCGCCAGCCCCTTGGCCAGCATGCGCAGCACCTGGCGCTTGTGCTCCTCGTCGACCATGTCGATGAAGTCGATGATGATGATGCCGCCGAGGTTGCGCAGCCTGAGCTGCCGGGCCGCCGCCTGCGCCGCTTCGAGATTGGTGCGGTAGACGGTTTCCTCGAGATTGCGCGTGCCGAGGTAGGCGCCGGTGTTCACGTCGATGGTGGTCATCGCCTCGGTCTGATCCACCACCAGATAGCCGCCCGACTTCAGCGGCACCTCCTTCTTCAGCGCGTGCTGGATCTCGTCCTCCACGCTGTACAGGTCGAAGATCGGCCGCTCGCCGTCGTAGTGCTCCACCCGGTCGTCCAGGCTGGGCATGAACTTGTGCACGAACTTCACCACCTTGTCGAAGGTTTCGCGCGAGTCCACGCGCACCTTCTCGATGTCGTCGGTGAGCATGTCGCGCAGGCTGCGCAGCGGCAATGAAAGCTCCTCGTACACGCGCTCGCCCACGCGGGTCTTGGCGATGTTCTCCTGCACCACGCGCCACACTTTGCCGAGGTAGGTCACGTCGAAGGCCAGCGATTCGGCGCTCTGCCCTTCCGCATTGGTGCGCACGATGTAGCCCAGCGGATTCTCGCCGACCAGGCTGCCCATCACCTCGCGCAGGCGCGTGCGCTCGGTCTCGTCCTCGATGCGCGCGGAAATGCCCATGGTGTGCGCATACGGCAGCAGCACCAGGTAACGCGAAGGAATCGACAGATGCGCGGACAGGCGCGCGCCCTTGCTGCCGATGGGATCCTTCACCACCTGCACCACGACCTCCTGGCCCTCGTGCACCAGCTCGCTGATCGACGGCGTATGGCCATTGCCGTGGCCGTTGCCCTCGGCGCCTTCCGGCAACGCGGGGCGCACGATGTCCGAGGCGTGCAGGAAGGCGGCGCGATCCAGCCCGATCTCCACGAACGCCGCCTGCATGCCCGGCATCACCCGTTGCACCCGGCCCTTGTAGATGTTGCCCACGTAGCCGCGCCTGGAGGCGCGCTCGACATGCACCTCCTGCAACATGCCGTTCTCGACCACGCCCACCCGCGTCTCGCGCGGAGTCACGTTGATCAGGATCTCTTCGCTCACTGCGTAACTCCCCGAATAGAAAGCCTTTATAGCGGTTGCCTGGCATAACTGTCGATGCGCGGCGCAGGGTGCAAAAAGCCGAATGTTTTGCTAAGCCCGAACGGCGACAATAGGCCTCCCCGTCCCGGCTTGGACAATGGACCTGGCATGAAATTGCTGCTGGTGGAAGACTCCGAACGCTTGCGCCAGACCCTGCGCCACGGCCTGCAGGGCGCGGGTTTCACCGTGGATGCCGCCGGCGACGGCATGGAAGCCTGCGGCTTCCTGACCAGCTACGACTACGAACTGGTGGTGCTGGACCTGATGCTGCCGCGGCTGGACGGCATCGGCGTGCTGCGCAGCCTGCCCGCCAGCGGGCGCCGGCCGCGCGTGCTGGTGCTGTCCGCCCGCGACCAGGTGCCCGACCGCATCGAGGCGCTGAACGCCGGCGCCGACGACTACCTGGTCAAACCCTTCGCCTTCGACGAACTGGTGGCCCGCCTGCACGCGCTGTCGCGGCGCCCGCAGCAGGCCCGGCCCGACGTGCTCAGCCATGGTGCGCTGAGCTGGGATCCGCGCTCGCACAGCACCAGCGTCAACGGCCAGCCGCTGGCGCTGACGCCACGCGAATTCGCCGTGCTCGGCCTGCTGCTGCGCCACCGGGGCCGCGCCTTCAGCCGGCAGGAGATCCTCGACCGCACCGCCGGCAGCGACAGTGAGGTGTCGGACCGCAGTGTGGAGGTGCTGGTGTTCGGTCTGCGGCGCAAGCTGGACGCGGCGGGCGTCGCCGGGTTGATCGAGACGCGGCGCGGGGCGGGGTATTTGATCCCGTGAGGACGTTTCATTACTCGCTTGCGCTCATTCTCCCTTCTCCGGCTTGCGGGAGAAGGGTTGGGGTAGAGGGTGCTTTTGCTTTGGCTGCGTTATGGCAAGTAACAGAGCGGTTTCGTCCACCTGCCGGTGGCCGAGTTCTTTTCTCTTTGCGTGCCCAAAGAGAAAGGGCACCCCGATGGCGCGCCCTCCGGGCATCCTGCCCTGCGGGTGCGCGGGTGGGCTGCGGGCTTTTTCGACGGGACTCCTGTCCCGGCGAAAAACTGGCCGGCCTCCCTGCGGGCCACCCTGCGGGCTTTCCTCCGCCCACCCGCCGCGCCATAGAGGCCCCTGGTAAAGCAGCGCACTCCAGGCGCGCGGAAGCGAGAACGAAAGCATCGCAAGCTTGCAACGCCTCGGCTCCTGTTTTTGCTTCCGGCGCGCACGATGCGCGCCTGCTTTTCCCGGGCCCCCTCGGTGACGGTGAGGCGGGGACGATCAGGCCGCGCAGCGGGCGAGCCCAAGGATGGGCTCGCCTTTTCGACCGGGCAGGAGCCCGGCCGAAAAGCCCGGCCACGCCTCACGGACTCGCAGGGCAGGATGCCCGGAGAGCGCCGCCGCGGGGTGGCCTTCTCTTTTGGTTACTTTTCTCTTGGCCACGCAAGAGAAAAGTAACTCGGGCGCCGGCAGGCGCTCGAAACCGCTTTGAACCTTGCGTAAGCCCACAAGCAGAAGCAAAAGCCCCTCTCCCCCAACCCCTCTCCCGCAAGCGGACGAGGGGAGATTGGCACGCGCCCACGAAGCGAAGCCGAGCATGAAGCCCGCCTCCCTCTCCGCCCGCGTCACCGTGCTGCTGGCCATCGTCTGCCTGCTGGTGCTGGGCGGCGGCGCAAAGCTGATGGACTGGCGCATCGACCATGAGCTGTCCAGCCGCTTTCACCAGAACCTGCTCGACCAGGCCCGCGCGCTCGGCAGCATGCTCGCCCAGGAACAGGCCGCGCCTTCCGGCCACGTCGTCGCCGGCCCGGCAGGCGACGATGCCTGGTACGAACTCCGCTGCGACGGTACCCCACCGCAACGCAGTGACCCGCCACCGCCAGCCGTGCCTGAGGGCTGGCCCGACAACGTGGATGCGAAGCCACGCTACGCACGGCTCGGCCACCACCAGCACCATCTGGACACGGTGCGACTGAGCTTCGCCCGTCCCGGCAGCACCGCGCCCGGCACCTGTCGCCTGCTGTTCGTACAGGACCGCCACTCGCTCGACGAACTGATGCTGGCGTTCGACTGGATCCTCGCACTGGGCCCGCTGCTCGCCGCCGCCATCGCCCTGATCGCCGTGCCGCTGGTGGTGCGCCGCGGCCTGCGCCCGATGAGTGCACTGGTGGATCACATGGGACGCATCGGCCCGCAGGCCCCGGGACAGCGCCTTGCGCCCATCGGCCTCAAGGAGCTCGACCCGCTGGTGGCGCGCTTCAACGATGTGTTGGCGCGCATGGATGACGGCCTTGCACGCGAGCGCCAGTTCGCCAGCGGCCTTGCCCATGAAACACGCACGCGTCTCGCCGAGCTGCGTGCGCTGGCCGAGGTGGAGGCGCGCTACCCCAGCGGCCGCAGCCTGCCTGATCTGCTGGCGGAGATCGGCAGCATCGGCGCGGAGCTGGAAGCCACCGTCACCGCCCTGCTCCTGCTCACGCGCCTGCAGTCCGGGCTGGAGCAGCCGCAGTGGCAACAACTGTCGCTGGCACCCTGGCTGGAGCGCCAGCTGCAACGTCAGCACGCAACGGTCGCCGCGCGCGGCATCGCGCTGGTGATCCAGGGGACGGCGCCGGCCGAACTGCATACCGATCCCGCCCTGCTGGAGGTGATCGTCGGCAACCTGCTGGGCAACGCCTGCGCCTACGCTCCCGAAAGCGACACCGTGCGGCTCAGCATCAGCGAACGCGGCCTCGCCATCGACAACGCCGCGTTCGGCCTCACCGACGCCGACCTCGCCAGCTTCGGCCAACGCTTCTGGCGCAAACAGCTGCCCCATGCAGGGCACGCCGGGCTCGGCCTGGCGCTCACCGCCGCCGCCGCGCGCGCGCTGGGCCTGGCGCTGGACTTCCGCCTCGATCCGCAACAACGCCTGCATGCCACACTCGATTGGCAGGCAGCCGTCATCCGGGAAACGACCACGCCATGAGCGACACGCCCACACCCACCCTGCTCGCCTGGAGCGGCGGCAAGGATTGCCTGATGGCCCTGCAGCGCCTGCGTACCGACCCTCGCTGGGAGGTGGTCGCCCTGCTCACCACGATCAACCGCAACTATCAGCGCATCGCCATGCATGGCGTGCGGCACGACGTGCTGCAGGCGCAGGTGGCCGCGCTGGGCCTGCCGCTGGTGGAAGTGCTGCTGGATTGGCCGGGCAGCAACGAATCCTACGAAGCCGCGCACGCACAGGCACTGGCCGAGGCACGCATGCGCTGGCCCGGCATCCGCCATTGCGCCTTCGGCGACCTGTTCCTGGAAGACGTGCGCGACTACCGCGTGCGCCAGCTCGGCCGGGACAACTGGCGCGCGGTGTTCCCGCTGTGGGGCGAGGACACCGCTGCGCTGTCGCGCCGTTTCGTGGCCGAGGGACACCGCGCCATGTTGTGCTGCGTGGATACGCAACAGCTCGACGCCGCGTTCAGCGGCCGCGCCTACGACGCCAGCCTGCTCGACGCGCTGCCCGCCGGCGTCGACCCCTGCGGCGAGCGCGGCGAGTTCCACACCCTGAGCTGGGGCGGCCCCTTGTTCCGCCAGCCGGTCAGGCTCAAGCGCGGCGAATCCGTGCTGCGCGACGGCCGCTTCCAGTTCACCGACTTCCTGCTCGACGATGACGCGCAAGGCTAGGAACCTGTCTCTACACGTCCTGCCCGACGTGCTGCAGCCCGGTCTCGCGCTGGTGTTCTGCGGTACCGCGGCCGGCAAGCGCTCCGCCGCCGAACGCGCCTACTACGCGCATCCGGGCAACCTGTTCTGGCGTGCGCTGCACGAAGCCGGCATCACCGCACGCCTGCTTGCTCCCGCGGAGTTCCCTCTGCTGCCGCAATTCGGCATCGGCCTCACCGATCTCGCCAAGCGCCACAGCGGCAACGACGACGAACTGCCGCCCGGGGCGTTCGACGTGCCGGCGTTGCGCGCGAAGATGGAACGCTATGCGCCTAGGGTGATCGCCTTCACCAGCAAGAACGCGGCACGCGCCGCATTGGGGCACGCCGTTTCGTATGGCCTGCAGGACGAGTGCATTGGCACGACAAGCGTGTTCGTGCTGCCCTCACCCTCAGGACAGGCACGAGGACATTGGGACATCGAGCCCTGGCGCGCGCTTGCCGCGCTCGTCTCCCTCTCCCCTCCGGAAAAAGGGATGGAATGAGGGCAGGTGGCTCGCGACAAGTTTTCACTTTCGCAACTTGGCTCGCCTGCGGCGGGCTTTCGATCGCCTGCCGCGGTGTAACCCATGTCCTGGCACACCTGTTACCAATGTCTCCAGTCCATACAGCCGCGCAGAGAAAAGACCGCGACAGCGGCTCGAAATCGCTTTGAATCTTGCGAAAACATCAACCGATAAGAAAGCCCTAAGCGCCTCCCTGCAATCATATCCAACATGATTTCCGACGTGCGCCCACGCCCATTTCTTCGCGCTGCCCTGCTCGCCACGGCAGCTCTGCTGTGCAGCTGCGCCACCTATCACCCACTGCCCTTGGGCAACGGCGAGGGTGCCGCCAGTGCCACGCAACTCAGCGTGCCGGCCAACACGATGCCCGTGCCGGAACTGGCGACGCATCGTTTCGATCCGGCCGATGGCCTCGACGTCACCGAGGTGGCGATGCTGGCGGTGGCGAACAATCCAGACCTCAGGACGCAGCGCGATGGACTCGGCATCGCGCGCGCGCAGGCTTTCGCCGCGGGCCTGCTGCCCGATCCGCAATTGAGCTTCGGCGAGGATCTGCCGCATGGCGATGGCGGCGAAAGCGGTGTCACCAGGGCCTACAGCCTCGGTATCGCCGAGGACGTCAGTTCCATCCTGCTGCGTTCCTCGCGCAAGCACGCGGCAAATGCGCAGGCCGAGCAGGTGAACCTCGACCTGCTGTGGGCGGAATGGCAGACCATCGCACAGGCGCGGCTGTTGTTCGAGCAAGTGCAGAACCTGCGCACGCAGCAGGCCGAACTCGATGCCGAGCAGCAGGCGTTGGCGCCAGTGGACCAGGCGGTGCAGGCCGCCGTGCGTGCCGGCAACCTGAGTTACGACGGTGCCAGCGCAGGGCTCAATGCGATGGCCGACGCGCGCAAGCAGGCGTCCGACAACGCAGTGGCCTTGCACCAGGCGGAAAGCGACCTGCGCCAGTTGCTTGGCCTTGCGCCCAACGCCCCGTTGGACCTGGTAGGCCAGCCATATCGCGCCGATCCGGATGACGCGCAGTTGCAAGAGGCATTGATCGACCTGCCCAAGCGCCGTCCCGACCTGCTCGCGCTGCAAGCCGGCTACCGCGCGCAGGAGGCGACCTTGCGCGGCGCCATCCTCGCGCAATTCCCCGCGATCAGCGTGGGCCTCAACAACGCTCGCGACAATACCGGCATCAAGTCCAACGGCTTCAGCATCAACCTCAGCCTGCCGCTGTTCGACCGCAACCGCGGCAACATCGCCATCGAGAAAGCCACGCGCCAGCAGTTGAAGGACGACTACGATGCGCGCCTGCTTGCCACACGCGGCGACATGCACCGTCTTGCCGCCGACCTGCGTACGCTGGATGCGCAGCAACAGGCGCAGGCCGTGCATGCAAAGCAGCTCGATGCCGCGCGCGACGCCGCGCAGCAGGCTTGGCAGAAAGGCCTGATCGACTGGCCGACGTATCTTTCGATACGCGCCAACGCACTCGCCGCCGACACCGACCTGATCGCGCTGCGGCAATCGCGCTCCGCCACGGCCATCGCGCTGGAAGCCCTGCTGGGCCGTACGGATTTCGTCATGCAACGGACACCCAGACAATGAATCGATCCCTGTTCGTACGCTGTGCTGCGCTGGCCGCCACAGCCCTGCTGCTGGTTGCCTGCGGCGGCAAGGGAAGCGACGACGATCAATCCGACGACGCCAAGGGCGTGGCACTGGTCACCACCGTGATGCCGGCGCAGCAGCGCTTCCACGACAGCGTGGAGGCCTGGGGCAGTGCAGTGGCCGACCCGCACCACGCACGTACCATCAGCCTCGCGCACGGCGGCCAGGTGATCGCGTTGAAGGTCAGCGCGGGACAGACGGTGAAGCGCGGCGACGCGCTGCTGACGATTGCGCCCGATCCAGTCGCGCGCAGCGCCTATCAGCAGGCGCAGGGCGCGCTGACCCTGGCCGGCAGCGAATTGCGGCGCACCGAACAGATGGCGGCACAGCACCTGGCCACGCAGTCGCAGGTCGCCACCGCGCGCAAAGCGTTGTCCGACGCGCAATCCGCCCTGGAAGCGCAGCAGGCGCTGGGCGGCGGTACTGCGCAGGAAACTGTCGCGGCGCCGGACGACGGCGTGGTCGCCGCCGTGTCGGTGGCGCTGGGCGACCGCTTCGCCGCGAACGCGCCGCTGCTGAACTTCATGCCCGCGCATGCGCTGGTCGCCGAACTGGGCGTACAACCCGACGCCGGCGCGCTACTCCACGCGGGCATGCCGGTGCAGTTGCACGGCGTGTACGGCGACGGCAAGCCGTTCGCAGGCAAGCTGACGATGGTGGGCAGCGCGATCGATCCGCAGACCCATCTGCTGCCCGTGCAGGCGGAAATCGCCGCCAGCGGCCATGCGGCGCTGGTGGCCGGTGTGGCGCTGGCCGCCACGATCCAGAGTGACGACTACACCGCATGGGCCGTGCCGCGCGCCGCCGTGCTGAACGACGAGCAGGGCGACTATCTGTTCCAGCTCGACCACGACAAGGCGCATCGCGTGGACGTGCAGCTGCGCCAACCGGAAGGCGATACCGTGGGCGTGCTGGGCAAGCTCGACGCAAGGCTTCCGGTGATCGTGCAGGGTGCCTACGAAATCGACGACGGCTCGGCGGTGCGCACGGGCGACAGCAAGGCCGACGACGACCAGACAGGCGACAAGGCCGGCAGCGAGAGCAAACCGTGATCGCCACGCCATCGACGATCACCGACTGGATGCACCGGCATCGCCGCTCGCTGTTGTTCCTCGCCTTCGTCCTCGCCATCGGCGGCATCCTCGGCGCGTTCAATCTGCCGGTATCGCTGTTCCCCGACGTGTCGTTCCCGCGCGTACGCGTGACGCTGGATACCGGCGACCAGCCCGCCGATCAGATGGTGGCGATGGTCACGCGGCCGGTCGAGGAAGCGATCCGCCAGGTGCGCGGCGTGCGCGAGTTGCGTTCCACCACCAGTCGCGGCAGCGCCGAGATCAACATCGGTTTCGACTGGGGCGCAGACATGGGCCGCGCCCTGCTCGACGTCGACGCCGCCGTCGGCGAAGCGCTGCCGCACCTGCCGCCCGGCGTGGACGTGCAGGCGATCCGGCTCGATCCCACCGTCTTCCCCATCCTTGCCTACAGCCTGCGCTCCGACACGCTAACGCCCGCGCAATTGCACGACATTGCCGAATACCAGCTGCGCCCGCTGCTCTCCGGCGTCGCCGGCGTCGCGCAGGTGGACGTGCAGGGTGGCGAAGTCGCGGAGTTCCATGTGGATGTGGATGCGGCGAAGCTGCGCTCGCAAGGCCTCGCGCTCACCGACGTGGAGCATGCGGTGGCGAACGCCGCCACCATCCAATCGATGGGCCGCCTGCAGGACCATTACAAGCTGTACTTGCTGCTGGCCGACAACCAGCCCGCCACCATCAAGGCGCTGGGCGACATCGTGCTGCGCGCCGACGCGCACGGCTTGCTGCGCCTGGCCGACGTGGCCACGGTAGTCATGGATCACGAGCCGCAGTGGGTGCGCACCACCGCCGACGGCCACGATGCTGTGTTGATGCAGGTATTCCAGCAGCCCGACGGCAACAGCGTACAGATCGCCAACGACGTGAAGCAGCGGCTGGCCGAGTACCAACGGCAGGCGCCGAAGGGCCTGCACATCGCCAACTGGTACGACCAGACGCAACTGGTGCTGGGCGCGGCCGGCAGCGTGCGCGACGCGATCCTGATCGGCATCGTGCTGGCGGCCCTGGTGCTGTTCGTGTTTCTGCGCAACGTGCGGGTGATCCTGGTCGCGCTGATCGTGGTACCGGCCACGCTGGCGATCACCGTGCTGCTGCTGACCGTGCTGCACATGAGCTTCAACATGATGACACTGGGCGGCATGGCCGCCGCGGTGGGCCTGCTGATCGACGATGTGATCGTGATGCTGGAACACATCATGCGCCGGCTGCGCGACGGCGGCGCCGGCGAAGTGCGCGAACGCATCGCTGGCGCGGCGCTGGAATTCACCCGCCCGCTCACCGGTTCCAGCGCCGCCACGGTAGTGATCTTCCTGCCGCTGGCTTTCCTGAGCGGCGTCACCGGCGCGTTCTTCAAGGCGCTGTCGCTGACCATGGCCAGCGCGCTGGTGATCTCCTACCTGCTCACCTGGGTGGCGGTGCCGCTGCTGGCCGAATGGCTGATCGACGAACGCCATGCCGCGGAACATCCGCCAGGCCGCTTCTCGCAACGCATGCTCGCCGGCTACGAACGCACGCTGGGCCGTCTGCTGCAGCGCCCGGCGCTGGTGCTGATCGGCGTGATCCCGTTGCTGCTGGCTGGCGCGCTGGCGTACCGGCAAGTCGGCAGCGGCTTCATGCCGCAGATGGACGAAGGCGGTTTCACGCTGGACTATCTCTCGCCGCCCGGCACCTCGCTGGACGAGACGGATCGCCTGCTGCAACAGGTGGAAAAAATCATCCGCGCCAACCCCTACGTGGACACCTATTCGCGGCGCACCGGCCTGCAGCTCGGCGGCGGGCTCACCGAGGCGAATACGGGCGACTTCTTCGTGCGCCTGAAGAACGGCTCCCGCCCCGCCACTGCCGATGTGATGGAGCAGATCCGCCAGCAGGTCGCGGCACGGGTGCCGGGCCTCGACGTGGACGTCGCGCAGCTGATGGAAGACCTGATCGGCGACCTCACCGAAGTGCCGCAGCCCATCGAGATCATGCTCTACGGCGACGACGAGACGCAGCTGGACGACACCGCGAAGAAGGTGGCCGCCGCCATCGGCAAGGTCGATGGCATCGCCGAAGTGCACAACGGCATCAATCCCGCAGGCGACGCGCTGGACGTGCGCGTGGATCCGGCAAAGGCCGGTCTGCTCGGCCTCGATCCGGCGACGGTGGCGCAGCAGGTGTCAGACGCGATGGGCGGCAACGTGGCGGCGCAGCTGCCGCAGGGACCGAAGATGCTCGGTGTGCGCGTATGGCTGCCGCCTGCCTCGCGCGCGCAGGTGGAACAGCTCGCCACGCTGCCGATACGCGCAGGCGACGGCCACGTCGTCCCGTTGTCCGAACTCGCCACCATCCGCGCGGTGCAGGGCCAGCCGGAAATCAACCGCGACAATCTCAAGCGCATGATCGCCGTGACTGCGCGCATCGTGGGCCGCGACCTAGGCTCCACCGCCAACGACGTGAAACAGGTACTGGCCAAACCGGGCCTGCTTCCACCCGGCATGTACCACGAGCTGGGCGGCCTCTACGCGCAGCAGCAGACCGCCTTCCACGACCTGCGCCTGGTGATGCTGGCGGCCATCGCGCTGGTGTTCGCGCTGTTGCTGTTCCTGTACGAGAGCTTCCGTGTCGCGCTGGCGATCATGGTGGCGCCGTTGCTGGCGCTGGCGGCGGTGTTCGTGGGGCTGTGGATCACCGGTATCGAACTCAACATCTCGGCAATGATGGGCATGACGATGATCGTGGGCATCGTCACCGAGCTGGCGATCTTCTACTTCACCGAATTGCGCGAAGCCGAGCAAGACATGTCGCTGCACGAAGCGTTGCGTCACGCCGGCCACCACCGCATGCGGCCGATCCTGATGTCCACCATCGCCGCCATCCTCACCTTGCTGCCGCTGGCGCTCGCCATCGGCGAAGGCTCGCAGATGCAGCAACCACTGGCGGTGGCGATCATCGCCGGCATGCTGGTGCAGGTGCCGCTGGTATTGCTGGTGCTGCCGGTGGTTTACTCGGTGCTGCGCAAACCGTCGAAGAGCGCAGACCACCCATAGGCAATACCTGTTTTGCGGGAGCCCCGCGATGACCATCACGATTACCGCCTTTGAACGCTCGCCCGATGGCGGCAAGGGACTGGCGCGCGACACGCGCGTCCGCTGGGCGCTCGAGGAAACGGACCTGCCCTACGAAGTCCGCTTTGTTTCGTTCGGTGCGATGAAGGAGCCCGCGCATCGGCGCCTGCATCCCTTCGGCCAGATCCCGACCTACGAGGAAGGCGATCTCGCCCTGTTCGAAACCGGTGCGATCGTGTTCCACATCGCCGAACGCCATGCGGGCCTACTGCCGGACAATGCCGATGCCAGGGCGCGCGCGGTCATGTGGATGTTCGCCGCGCTCAACACCGTGGAGCCGCCCATCCTCGACCTGCAAACCGCCAAGTTCATGGAGGGCGACAAGCCCTGGGCCGCGGAGCGCCTGCCGCTCGTCAAGGATCGCATCCGCCACCGGCTGCGCGAGCTCTCCGTTCGCCTTGGCGATGCCGACTGGCTCGACGGCGCGTTCAGCGCAGGCGACCTCATGATGGTGTCGGTGCTGCTCAGGACGAGATCCTCGGGCATCCTGGACGAATTCCCGGACCTGGCCGCCTATGTGGCCCGCGGCGAAGCACGCCCCGCGTACAAACGGGCGTTCGCCGCCCAACTCGCAATCAACGCAAGCACACCTCCCGCAGGCTGACCGGGTTCGACCCTAATCCTCGGGAGTATGCCGATACCTTCCCACATCCTGCGGGCTCACGGCGCCCGCGTGGTTGCCCCAGGCTTGACGGATGTAGCTGACCACGGCGGCAACTTCGGCATCGTCGAGCTGCTGCGCATACGGCGGCATGGAATACGGCCGCGGGTTGGCGACGGTGCTGGGGGCGAAGCCACCGAGCAGCACCATGCGGATGGCATTGATGGCGCCAGGCTCAACGACGGAGACGTTGCCGTCCAGAGACGGATAGGTGCCGGGCGCGCCATGGCCGTCGGCACCGTGGCAGTCGGCACAGCGTTGCCGATAGACGTCCTTGCCCTGCTGCACCAGATGGGCAGCGTCGGGTGGCACTGGCGATGGGGCCGGCAACTGGCGCGACGGCAGCATGGACAGGTAGTCGGCCATCGCGTGCAGATCCGCGTCGTCCATGTGCTGCGTGCTTTGCCGCACCACGTCGGCCATCGGGCCGAAGGCGGTGCCGCGCGCGGACTGGCCGGTCTTCAGCAGGTCGACGATGTCCTGCGCATGCCAGCCTGCGAGGCCGCCGTTGGCCTGCGTGGAAAGATCGGGCGCGTACCAGTGCTGCGCGGGCATCTCGCCGCCAGCGAGGAAACGATCCGGCATGACCGCGCCCAACGCATCGCGCGGTGCGTGGCATTCGTTGCAATGGGCGAGGCCCTGGACGAGATAGGCACCGCGATTCCATTGGGCCGTCCGTTTCGGATCGGGTCGATACGTGCCTTCGCGGAAGTGGAGCGCACGCCACGCCACCAGCAACCGGCGGATGCTGTATGGAAACGCCAGTTCATTCGGAATGTCCGTGCGATGCACCGGCTGCAAGGATTGCAGGTATGCATAGATCGCCAGTGCGTCGTCGCGCGTGAGCAGGGTGTACGAGGTGTACGGGAATGCGGGGTACAGCGGCTCGCGCTGCCGCCCGATGCCGGAATGCAGCGCCTGCCAGAAATCCTCGAAGCTCCAGTCGCCGAGCCCGGTGGTTCGATCGGGCGTGAGGTTGGTCGTGGCGATGCTGCCGAACGGCGTCGGCAACAGGCGGCCACCGGCAAAGGGCACCCCGCCTTGCGCAGTGTGGCAGGCGGCGCAATCGCCGGCGACGGCGAGTGCCGCGCCCCTTGCAATCAACGCCGGATCGCGCAGGCTCGCCTCGCTGGCGGCGCTCTCGCCGTGCGATACCGGTACATGCCCGAGTGGATGCAGCAACCAGCACGTCAGCAACACCAGCGCCAACACGAACGCCAAGGACAGGACACGCAGCAGCCGCTTCATGTACCCGCTCCATTCCCGGCGAGCACACCGCAATGCAGCGGCGGCCGCACGCTGCCGGCCGGTTGCGCATGCATGTCGGCGGGCAGCTCGCGGCTGGAGAGCCATGCCGACACCGCAGTGATGTCGGACTCGCCCAGGCGCGCTGCCACTTCCGCCATGCAATCCGGTGCCACGGTGGCACGGGTATGCGTGCGCCACGCGCCAAGCTGGGCGCTGATGTAGTCGTACGGCAGGCCCACCAGACCGGGAATGTCCGGCTGCACCCCGGTGAGCTGGTTGCCATGGCATCGTGCGCACGCGGGAACGCCGCGTGCGGCATCGCCCAGCGTGACGAGCTGCTCGCCGCGCTGCATTGCCTGCGCAGGCACGGGCGGCAAAGGCGAGCGCGTGTATGGCACCTGCTGCGCCGCGAAGTATTCGGCGATCTCGTGCAGGTAGTCCGGACTCAAGCCGCGCACGGTGTATTCCATCGGCGCGTACTGGCGCAGGCCGTTCTGGAAATCCATGAGCTGGCGCCTGAGATACCCGGCCGGCTTGCCGGCAAGGCGCGGGAAGAAGCCGCTTCCGGGCGAACCTTCGCCATGCCCGCCATGGCATGCGACGCATGCGGCGATGCGCTGCTGCAGCGTATCGGGCACCGCCGGTGCCATCGATGCCTGGGATCCGGCAAACGCTGGCGACAGCAGCGACGACAGGGCAAGCACCATCGCGCACCGGACGATGCGTATGACGACGGCACGCGCCAGGCAGAAGGGTGGCCGATTCATGCGTCGAGTATAGGCAGATCGGGTTGCCCAACCGGGCTATGCTCCGCGCATCGCGACACCACGTCGCAGTGCCTGGGGGACGCCATGACATGCCAACTGTTCGCCCGCCCACTGCTCGTCGTCGCCCTGCTCGCCAGCATGCCGCTGGCCGCGCAGCAGCACGACGACGACTATGCCTCCATCGCCCAGCTGCAACAGCGCATGGATGAGGGCAACCTGAGCAGCAAGGGGCTGACGCGGGATTTCCTCAACCGCATCCGGCGCATCGATGGCAGCGGCGTCGCATTGCACTCGGTGCTGCAGACCAATCCCGATGCGCTGAAGATCGCCGCCTCGCTCGACGCGAAGCGGACGAAGCAGCATGGGCCACTGTACGGCATCCCCGTGCTGCTGAAGGACAACATCGATACCGGCGACCGCGAGCAGACCACCGCCGGCTCGCTGGCCTTGGCCGGCGCCCCGGCGCCGCACGACGCCACCGTGGCCGCGAAGCTGCGCGCGGCCGGCGCGGTAATCCTCGGCAAGACCAACCTCAGCGAATGGGCCGACTACCGCTCCAACCACGCTTCGAGCGGCTGGAGCGGTGTCGGCGGGCAGACCCGGAACCCCTACGCGCTGGACCGCACCCCCTGCGGTTCCAGTGCGGGTTCCGCCGCAGCGGTGGCCGCCGGGCTGGCGACGGTGGCCATCGGCAGCGAGACCGACGGCTCCATCATCTGTCCCTCGTCGATGAACGACCTGGTCGGCATCAAGCCCACGCTGGGCCTGGTGAGCCGCGCCGGCATCGTGCCGATCAGCACCAACCAGGACACCGCGGGGCCGATGGCGCGCAGCGTGGCCGACGCGGCCGCCCTGCTCTCGGTGATCGCCGGCAGCGACGAGCGCGACCCGGCCACTGCGGACGCCGACCAGCACGCCACCGATTACACTCAGTTCCTCGACCCGAACGGTCTTCGCGGCAAGCGCATCGGGGTGGTGCGCGCACTGGGCGGCGTCGAGCCGAACGCCGACCGCGTGCTCGACGAAGCCATCGCCGCGATGAAGGCGCAGGGCGCGATCATCGTCGACCCGGTGCAGCTGCCGCACATCAACGAACTCGGCGACGCCGAGTCCACCGTGATGCAGTACGACTTCAAGCACGACATCAACGCCTACCTCGCTACGCGCACCGGGCTGAAGGTACACACGCTGGCCGACCTGATCGCCTTCGACAACGCGCACGCCGCCGAAGAGATGCCGTGGTTCGGGCAGGAGCTGTTCGAGCAGGCCCAGGCGCGCGGCTCGCTCACCGATCAGGCCTATCGCGACGCGCTGGCGAAGGCAAAGCAGCTCTCCGGTCCCCAGGGCATCGATGCAGCACTGCAAGCGCAGCACCTCGATGCACTGCTGGCACCGTCTTGGGGACCGGCCTTCATGACCGATCCCGTGCTGGGCGATCACATAGTCAGCGGCGATCCAACCATCGGCGGCCCCTCGCAACCCGCCGCGGTGGCCGGCTATCCCTCGATCACGCTGCCCGCTGGCTGGGCGCACGGCTTGCCGGTGGGCATCGTGCTGTTCGGCGCGAAATGGAGCGAGCCCACGCTGATCTCCATCGCATACGGTTTTGAGCAGCACACGCATGCGTGGCAGCCGCCGAAGTTCCTGGACACGGTGGACGGCAAGCCGGTGGCACCGCCGAAATAACGGGCAACGGATACCTCACATGGAACGCCAGCCGCACATCCACTGCCCGCTCTGCGCCTGGGAGCCGCGCCCCGGCAGCCGCTGGAAGTGCACATCGAGCGAACCCGGCTCCGGCTGCGGTACGGTGTGGAATACGTTCTGGACGGCCGGCTGCTGCCCGGGCTGCGGACATTACTGGTCGATGACGCAATGCCTGTCTTGCTGCAAGGCCTCTCCACACGAGGCGTGGTACCACTTTCCGCCGCCGGCAGATGCTGATGCGCGCGAAGCGGAAGACGCATTCGAAACGACGGGCTGAGTCCGTCGCAACTCGACTCAACCCGCTTCGCTACCCTGGCCGCCCACCGACTTGCGCACGATCAGCATCGCGAGCTCCAGCGACTGCTCGTAGTTGAGCCGCGGATCAACCATCGACTTGTACGCGCGCTGCAGGTCGGCTTCCGACAGTCCACGCGCACCGCCGGTGCATTCGGTGACGTCCTCGCCCGTCAGCTCCAGATGCACGCCACCCAGCCGCGTACCGGCCGCAGCGTGAATGTCGAACGCCTGGTCCAGCTCGCCACGGATATTGTCGAAGCGGCGCGTCTTGTAACCGTTGGAGGTGCTTTCGGTATTGCCGTGCATGGGATCGGCAACCCACAGTACGCGCCGACCATCGCGCATCACTGCCTGCAACAGCGGCGGCAACGCCTCGGCGATCTTCGCATTGCCCATGCGATGGATCAGAGTGAGCCGGCCAGCCTCATTCTGTGGGTTCAGCGCGTCGATCAACGGCAGCAGCTGATCCGGCGTCACCGAAGGGCCGACCTTTACGGCGATCGGGTTGCGGATGCCGCGGAAATACTCCACGTGCGCGCCGTCCAGCGCCGCAGTGCGCATGCCGATCCACGGAAAGTGGGTGGACAAGTTGAACCAGCCCCGATGCCGCGGCACCTGCCGCGTGACCGCCTGCTCGTAATGCAGCAACAGCGCTTCGTGCGAAGTGAAGAAATCCACCTTGGTGAAGCCGGCGATCGGCCCCGCCAGGGTTTCCATGAAGCGCAACGAATCGCCGATACCGGCCACCATGCGGCGGTATTCAGCGGCCAGCGGCGAGTGCTCGACCCATGCCAGGTCCCAGTATTCCGGGTGGTGCAGGTCGGCGAAGCCGCCGTCGATCAGCGCGCGCACGAAGTTCATCGTCAGCGCGGAATGCGCATGCGCTCGAATCAGGCGCTGCGGATCGGCGCGCCGCGCCGCAGGGGTGAATTCGGGCCCATTGACCACGTCGCCGCGGAAGCTGGGCAACGCCACGCCGTCGCGCGTCTCGGTATCGGCCGAACGCGGCTTGGCGTACTGGCCCGCGAAACGTCCTACCCGCAGCACCGGCTGTTTCAACCCGTGCACCAGTACCAGACTCATTTGCAGCAACACCTTGAGCCGGTTCGAGATGATCGGGCTGCTGCAGTCGGCGAAACTTTCCGCGCAATCGCCACCCTGCAAGAGAAAGCGCTTGCCCTCCTGCGCCTCGGCCAGCGCCTGCTTCAACGCCAACACTTCCCACGAAGTTACCAGCGGCGGCAGCTGTGCCAGTTGTGCCGTGGCCTGCGCCAACTCGGCGGCGTCTTCGTAGTGCGGCTGCTGCAGTGCCCTGCGCTGCTGCCAGGACGACGGCGCCCAATCCTCGCTCTGTGTTCCGTTGCTCATCGCACCATCACCTTCGTGCGGCGCAGGCCGGCCAGGACTGCCCACAGTCCGAGCAGCGCGAACCAGATCAGCGACCACCACGGCATCGACAAACCAAGGATGGGTTGCACTCTGGCGCATTCGCCGGAACCGGTGAGCACCTTGAGCAGCACATGGATCAGGCCCCCGTTGCTGGCACGGGTCTCCAGCAGATAGCCCAGCGGGGCCCCACAGCTCGGCACCTGGTCCAACGGCAACGACTGGATCCACAAGTGACGGGCGGCGATGCCGATGCCCACCAGCGCGACCGACACCAGCAGCGCCACGTAAAGCCAGCGGCTGCCGCCGCGCGGCGCGTGCAGGCCGCCGACCAGGAACACCACGCCGAGCCCAATGAACGCCACGCGCTGCAGGATGCACAACGGGCACGGGTCCATCTGCAGCACGTACTGCGCATACAGCGCAAAACCGATCAGACTGGCACAGACGAGAAAACCCGCCAGTAGGCAAATGCGAAACGACCAACGCATGGGATTCATGGGCGAGAGGAAGTGGAGCGGAGAGACGACATTACCCGCTTGCCAGCGGCCTGTCAGTACCGTCACGCCACGCTCCCGGCTGCGCAAACGAAAACCCCGGCAGGTCGCCCGGCCGGGGTTTCGTTTGGATGTCTGAATGTCCGCGAACGCGACGCTTACTCGGCGTCGACAGCCTCGGCCTGCGGGCGACCGACCAGCTCGACATACGCCATCGGGGCGTTGTCGCCGTCGCGGAAGCCGCACTTCAGGATGCGCAGGTAGCCGCCGGGACGCTCGCGGTAACGCGGCCCCAGCTCGACGAACAGCTTGCCGACCGCTTCCTTGTCGCGCAGGCGCGCGAACGCGAGGCGACGGTTGGCAACGCCATCGGTCTTGGCCAAGGTGATCAGCGGCTCGGCGACGCGGCGCAGTTCCTTGGCCTTCGGCAGGGTGGTACGGATCAACTCGTGCTTGAACAGCGACGAAGCCATGTTCTTGAACATCGCTTCACGGTGGGCGCTGGTGCGGTTGAGCTTGCGACCGGATTTCATGTGGCGCATGGCGAATACTCTCTATGTAGGTCTGTTGTTATGAAAAGCCGGCACTCATGTCCGGCTTCCCGCGGTTGCCCGCTGATGAGGCCCTTGGTGATACGGGCTTCTATTCAGAGTGCGGCCATGGATGGCCACTTCCGGCGCCCGGTGACAACGCACGACATGTGCCCACCGAACGCGTATGGCGCAGCGATCACGGACGATCGCAAAAATTACGCCGCGGCCATGAGTGGCCGCTTTTGACGTTCGGCCAAGGCGCTATGCACGCCTTGGCCGATGTCTTGCTGCATGGCGATCAAGGACGATCGCTCTAGTAACTATCAACCCAACTGCATGCCGTGCGAGAGGCCGGCCGGCGGCCAGTTCTCCAGCTTCATGCCCAGGGCCAGGCCGCGCGAACCAAGGACATCCTTGATTTCGGTGAGCGACTTCTTGCCTAGGTTCGGCGTCTTCAGCAGCTCGACCTCGGTCTTCTGCACCAGGTCGCCGATGTAGTAGATGCTCTCGGCCTTCAGGCAGTTCGCCGAACGCACGGTGAGCTCCAGATCGTCGATCGGGCGCAGCAGCAGCGGATCGAACCCGCTCTTCTCGGCCTTGTCGGTGGCGCTCTCGCGACGCGAGAAGTCACCGAACACCGACAGCTGGTCGTTGATGATTTCGGCAGCCTTGCGCACCGCGTCTTCGGCACCGATCGTGCCGTTGGTCTCGATGTCCAGCACCAGCTTGTCGAGGTTGGTGCGCTGCTCGACACGAGCGGCGTCCACTTCGTAGGCCACGCGCAGCACCGGCGCGAACGAGGCGTCGAGCTGCAGGCGACCGATCGGACGGGCTTCGTCGTCCGGATGGACGCGCGAGCTGGCCGGCTGGTAACCCACGCCGCGACGCACCTTCAGGCGCATGTTGAGCGCGATGTCCTTGGTCAGGTGGCAGATCACGTGCTCGGGGTTGATGATCTCCACCGAGTGGTCGACGACGATGTCGCCGGCCGTGACCACGCCCTTGCCCTTCTTGGACAAGGTGAGGGTGACTTCGTCGCCGGTATGCTGGCGAATCGCCACGTCCTTGAGGTTCAGCAGGACTTCGATCACGTCCTCCTGCAGCCCCTCAAGCGTGGTGTATTCGTGCAGCACGCCGTCGATCTCGACCTCGACGATGGCACTGCCGGGGATCGAGGAAAGCAAGACGCGACGGAGCGCGTTGCCCAGGGTGTGACCGAAACCGCGCTCGAGCGGTTCGACCACCACCTTGGCGCGATTGGCGCCAAGCTGTTCGACGCTGAGGCCACGCGGCCGCAGCACGCTAGTAGACGAAACTGCCATGCAAGGCTCCGATGATTACTTCGAGTAAAGTTCGACGATCAGGGCTTCATTGATGTCGGACGGCAGGTCGCCGCGATCCGGCACCGCCTTGAACGTGCCTTCGAACTTCTTGCTGTCGACTTCGACCCAACCCGGACGCAGGTCCATGGTGTCGAACACGGTCGCCGCTTCCTGAACGCGCAGCTGGGCGCGGGCACGCTCGGTCAACGCAATCGCGTCGCCCGGCTTGACCTGGTAGGACGGGATGTTGACCTTCTTGCCGTTGACCAGCACCGCCTTGTGCGAAACCATCTGGCGGGCCTGGGCGCGGGTGACCGCGAAACCCATACGGTAGACGACGTTGTCCAGGCGGCTCTCGAGCAGGCGCAGCAGGTTCTCGCCGGTGTTGCCCTTGAGGGTCGAAGCCTTGGTGTAGTAGTTGCCGAACTGGCGTTCAAGCACACCGTAGATGCGCTTGACCTTCTGCTTCTCGCGCAACTGGACGGCGTAGTCGGACATACGCATGCGCTTGTTGGCGCCATGCTGGCCGGGCTTGTTCTCCAGCTTGCACTTGGAGTCGATTGCGCGGGCCGGGCTCTTGAGGCTCAGGTCGGCGCCTTCGCGGCGGGCGAGCTTGCAGGTAGCTCCACGATAACGTGCCATGGTTGTGCTCCTTAGACTCGACGCTTCTTGGGGGGACGGCAGCCGTTGTGCGGAATCGGCGTGACGTCGATGATGTTGAGCACCTTGTAACCCAAGGCATTCAGCGAACGCACGGCCGACTCACGACCCGGGCCCGGGCCCTTGATGCGCACTTCCACGGTCTTCACGCCGTAGTCGCCAGCGGCACGGCCAGCCTTCTCGGCGGCGACCTGGGCGGCGAACGGGGTCGACTTGCGCGAACCGCGGAAACCCGCGCCGCCGGCAGTCGCCCACGACAGGGCGTTGCCCTGGCGATCGGTGATGGTGACGATGGTGTTGTTGAAGGAGGCCTGCACGTGGGCCACGGCATCCGTGACAACGCGCTTGATCTTCTTCTTGGTCTTGACAGGCTTGGCCATATTCTCGATCCGTTACTTCTTGATGGCGCGACGCGGGCCCTTGCGGGTGCGTGCGTTGGTACGCGTGCGCTGGCCGCGCACCGGCAGGCCACGACGATGGCGCAGGCCGCGATAGCAGCCCAGATCCATCAGGCGCTTGATGGCCATGCCCACTTCGCGGCGCAGATCGCCTTCCACGACGTACTTGGCGATTTCCGCGCGAAGCTTTTCCACTTCGCCTTCGCTGAGCGACTTGATCTGGGTGGTGGGAACCACGCCAGCGTCCACACAGACCTTCTTGGCCCGGCTGCGGCCAATGCCGTAAATGCTCTGCAGACCAACCCAGACATGCTTCTGGACCGGCAAATTGACACCTGCGATGCGCGCCATGATGTGCTTTCTCCGAGTGCTTTCGTGCGCGGTAAACGCGCAATTCTATCTTGAATCAACTTGTCAGGAAAGTCCTGCAGCGCTCAACGCCGCCTGACCCTCCGGGTTTTCGACCCGTCTCCCGCGCCCAGCAGCCACTAGTTGCGACGGAGATTGGCCTTCTTGAGCAAACTTTCGTACTGGTGGCTGACCAGGTGCGCCTGCACCTGCGAGGTGAAATCCATCACCACGACCACCACGATCAGCAGCGACGTACCACCGAAGTAGAACGGCACATGCCAAAACTTCTGCATGAACGACGGCACCAGACAGACCAGTACCAGGTACAGCGCACCCACTCCGGTCAAGCGGGTGATCACGCCGTCGATGTAGCTGGCGGTGGCGCGACCCGGGCGAATACCCGGGATCAGTGCGCCGGACCGCTTGAGGTTGTCCGCCGTCTCTTCCGAGTTGAACACGACCGCGGTATAGAAGAACGCAAAGCCGATCACCAGCACCGTATAGACCAGCGCCCACAGCGGCTCGCCCGGACTCAGGGCCTGGGTCAGGTCCTGCAGCCAGCGCGATTGGTGGCCGGCGCCGAACCAGCTCACCGCTGTCGCCGGGAACATCAGCAGACTGGATGCGAAGATCGGCGGAATCACGCCCGACATGTTGATCTTCAGCGGCAGGCTGGAACTCTGGTTCTGATAGCCGCGCTGGCCACCGGAACGCCGTGCATAGTTGACCGTGATCCGCCGCTGCGCGCGCTCCATGAACACGCAGAACGCGGTAACGCCAAGCACGATCGCAAACACGACCAGCAACATCAGCACCGAGAGCTCACCGTTGCTGGACATGCCCAGGGTGTGCACCACCGCGCCCGGCAGACCGGCCACGATGCCGGCGAAGATCAGCAGCGAGATGCCGTTGCCGATGCCGCGCTCGGTCATCTGCTCGCCCAGCCACATCAGGAACATGGTGCCTGCGGTCAAGCCCACGACCGAAGCCAGCACGAAGCCGAAGCCTGGCATGTACACCACCGGCGCTCCGCCCGCGGCGACCTGCTTCTGCAGCGCTACCGCAATGCCGAAGGACTGGAACAACGCCAGGCCCACGGTGCCGATGCGGGTATACATCGTCATCCGCCGCTTGCCGGATTCACCTTCCTTGCGCAGCGCCTGCAGGCTGGGGATCACCGAACCCATCATCTGGATCACGATGGATGCCGAGATGTAGGGCACTACGCCCAGCGCGAACACCGAGAAGCGCGCCAGTGCACCACCCGAGAACATGTTGAACATGTCCATCAGGCCGTTGCCCTGAACCAGGTTGCTCATCGCGTCCGGGTTAACGCCCGGCACCGGAATGAACGAACCGAGGCGGAACACCACCAGCGCACCGATCACGAAGAAGATGCGCTGGCGCAGCTCGGTCAGTTTGCCGAGCTTGCCGAGTGCGTTGCCTTTGGCCTGGGCCACGCGATTACTCCACGCTGCCGCCGGCCGCTTCGATGGCAGCCTTGGCGCCGGCCGTAGCCAGCAGACCCGAAAGCTTCACCGCACGGCCGATTTCGCCCTTCAACACCACCTTGACCTTCTTGGCGCGACTGTCGATCAGGCCGGCCTTGTGCAGCTCGATCGCGTCGATCACGTCGGCCTTGAGGTTGGCGAGCTGGTACAGGAACACCTGCTGGCTCTCGGCCTTCAGCTTGGAGCGGAAGCCAACCTTGGGCAGGCGACGCTGCAGCGGCATCTGGCCGCCTTCGAAGCCGTATTTGTGGGTGCCGCCAGCACGGGCGTGCTGACCCTTGTGGCCGCGACCGGCCGTCTTGCCGAGGCCCGAACCGATGCCACGACCCACGCGCAGACGCGTCTTGCGCGAACCGGCGGCGGGCTTGATGTCGTTGAGACGCATGATTATTCCTCCACCTGGACCAGGTAGTAGACCGTGTTGATCAAGCCACGCACCTGCGGGCTGTCCTTCAGCTCGCTGACGTCATTGGTCTTGTTCAGGCCCAGCGCCTTGACGCTGAGGCGATGCCGTGCCTGCACGCCGCGCAGGCCCTTCACCAGGCGCACGCGCACGGTGCCGGCGGTTTCGTTCTTCTTAGCCATTGCCCAGCACCTCTTCCACGGTCTTGCCACGCTTGGCGGCGATCTGCTTCGGCGAAGCGACAGCCTGCAGGCCCTTGATGGTGGCGCGCACCAGGTTGATCGGGTTGCGCGAGCCGACGGCCTTGGCCAGCACGTTCTTCACGCCGACCACTTCCAGCACGGCACGCATGGCGCCGCCGGCGATCACGCCGGTACCTTCGGAAGCCGGCTGCATGTAGACGCGGGCAGCGCCGTGGTTGGCCTTGATGGCGTACCACAGGGTGCCGTTGTTCAGATCGATGTTCACCATGTTGCGGCGGGCGCGCTCCATGGCCTTGGAAATGGCGACCGGCACTTCACGCGCCTTGCCATAGCCGAAGCCGACCTTGCCCTCGCCGTCGCCGACCACGGTCAGCGCGGTGAAGCTCATCTGGCGGCCACCCTTGACGGTCTTGGCCACGCGGTTGACGGCAATCAGCTTCTCGAGCAGGCCGTCTGAATTTTCACGATCAGTCGAAGACATAGTCTTTTCCGTATGCCCGGATCATCCGGGACTTTTGCTTGCGGCTGGGCCGCTTGGAGTTTTTGTGGTCGATTCAAGACACGGCATCCATGCCGCGAAAACTGTCCGGCCGTCATGGCCGGATTCCTCAATCAGAACTTCAGACCGGCTTCGCGGGCAGCGTCGGCCAGCGCCTTGATGCGGCCATGGAAGCGGAAGCCGGAGCGGTCGAACGCCACCGACTCCACGCCGGCAGCCAGCGCACGCTCGGCCACGGCCTTGCCCACCGCGGCAGCGGCGGTCAGGTTCTTGGTGCCTTTCAGGCCTTCGGCAACCGACTTCTGCACGGTGGAGGCAGCGGCCACCACTTGCTGGCCGTCGGCGGCGAACACTTGGGCGTAGAGATGCTGGCCAGTGCGGTGCACCGATAGGCGCGCCACACCGAGCTTGCGGATGTGCGAACGCGTGGACTTGGCGCGACGCAGGCGTGATTCGTTCTTGTTCATCTGTCTGTTCCTCGAAAGCGGATCGGCAATAGTTACGCAGTGCTCTTGTGAGTAGTGCAGCCATGGATGGCCGCTTCCACACGCAGGGAAAGCGTACTCAGGCCTTCTTGGCTTCCTTCAGGGTGATCTTCTCGCCGGCATAGCGCACGCCCTTGCCCTTGTAGGGTTCGGGTGAGCGGAAGGCGCGGATCTTGGCGGCAACCTGGCCCACCACCTGCTTGTCGGCACCCTTGATCAGGATTTCCGTCTGCGTGGGGGTTTCCAGGGTGATGCCCTCCGGAGCCTCGAACACCACCGGGTGCGAGAAGCCCAGGCTCAGGTTCAGCGCCTTGCCGGTCATGGACGCGCGGTAACCCACGCCGACCAGCTCCAGCTTGCGCTCATAACCTTCGGACACGCCCTTGACCATGTTGGCCAGCAGTGCGCGCGCGGTACCGCCGAACTTGTCGTCGGCGCCTTCGGCCAGCTGGATGTTGACGGCATCGCCTTCAACCTTCAGCGATACGCCGGGCAACACATGAATGGACAGCGTGCCCTTCGGGCCCTTCACGGAAACACCGTCGGCGGCAGCCTTCAGCTCCACGCCCTTCGGCAGGTTGATCGTCTTCTTGGCAACACGTGACATCGTCGGCTCCTTAAGCGACCTGGCCGATGACTTCGCCGCCCAGACCCTTGGCACGGGCCTGCGCGTCGGTCAGCAGACCGGCGGACGTCGAGATGATCGAGATGCCCAGACCGCCGAGCACCTTCGGCAGTTCATCCTTGCCGCGGTAGATGCGCAGACCGGAACGGCTGACGCGGGAAATGGACTCGATGGCCGGACGGCCTTCGAAGTACTTCAGGCGAATTTCGAGAACGGGCTTGCCTTCCGCCTGGGCGGACTGCACGTCGAGTACGTAGCCTTCGTTCTTGAGAAGGTTGGCGATGGCCACCTTCAGCTTCGACGACGGCATGCTCACCGTGTGCTTGCCCATCAGCTGGGCATTGCGGACACGCGTAAACATGTCGGCGATGGGATCAGTCATGCTCATGAAAACATCCTTCAGAGTGCACCGATATCCGATAAAACCGGAAATCTTCTAGATTGTGATGCTGACAAAGCGTCAGCCTGCGTTGCGCAGACCGACGACTATAACAGCTTTTTCCGGCTTTGCGAATATCGGCACTGGAATTGCGCCGACGGCGGCAGCCCTCAAGGCCTGCCGCCGCATCGGGCGAGGCGGACTCGTCCGCCCTGCCCCAGTTTGGGTCTTACCAGCTGGCCTTGCGCAGGCCCGGCACGTCACCACGCATGGTGGCTTCGCGGAGCTTGTTGCGGCCGAGGTTGAACTTGGCGTACACGGCGCGCGGGCGACCGGTCAGCGCGCAGCGGGTGCGCTGGCGGATCGGGCTGGCGTCGCGCGGCAGCTTCTGCAGCTTGCCCTGCGCTTCCATCTTTTCCTCGTAGGAGGCAGTGGTGCTCAGCACGATCGCCTTCAGTTCGGCGCGCTTGGCGGCGAACTTCTTGACGAGCTTGGTCCGCTTGATGTCGCGGTTGACCATCGAGGTCTTTGCCATTTGATATATCTCTCGCGTCTATCAGTTGCGACGTGCTTAATTACGGAAGGGGAAGTTGAAGGCTTCCAGCAGCGCCTTGGCCTCGGCATCGGTCTTCGCGGTCGTGGTGATCGCGATGTCCATGCCGCGCATCGCATCGACGGCGTCGAAGTCGATTTCCGGGAAGATGATCTGTTCCTTCACGCCGAAGTTGAAGTTGCCACGGCCATCGAAGGCGCGGCCCGACACGCCGCGGAAGTCGCGGGTACGGGGCAGCGAGATGTTGATCAGGCGATCCAGGAATTCGAACATCTGGGCGCGGCGCAAGGTGACCTTGCAGCCGATCGGCCAGCCGTCGCGGATCTTGAACGAGGCCACGGAAACGCGCGCCTTGGTCGTGATCGGCTTCTGGCCCGAGATCTTCGCCATGTCGGCCACGGCATTCTCGAGGATCTTCTTGTTGCCCGCAGCTTCGCCCACGCCCATGTTCAGCGTGATCTTGGTGATGCGGGGAACCTGCATCACGTTCTGGTAGCCGAACTTCTCGGTGAGCTTCGGCACTACCTGCTCTTTGTAAAACGTCTCAAGGCGCGTCATGTCATTAATCCTTACGCGTCCACGACCTCGCCATTCGAACGGAACACGCGGACCTTGCGCCCATCAGCGAGCGTCTTGGTGCCAACGCGTTCACCCTTGTTCGTGGCGGGGTTGAACAGCTGCACATTGGAGAGATGGATCGAAGCTTCGCGCTCGACGATGCCGCCGGCCTGGTTGGCCTGCGGATTCGGCTTGGTGTGACGCTTGATCAGGTTCACGTTGGAGACGAACACACGCTCGCCTTCCACGCGCAGCACTTCGCCGCGCTGACCCTTGTTCTTGCCGGTGATCACGAGGACCTGATCACCCTTGCGGATACGGTTCATGGTTTGGTCTCCGCTCAGAGCACTTCGGGCGCGAGCGAGACGATCTTCATGAACTTCTCGCTGCGCAGCTCGCGGGTGACCGGCCCGAAGATACGGGTGCCGATCGGCTCGAGCTTGTTGTTAAGGAGCACCGCTGCATTGCCGTCGAAACGGATCAGCGAGCCATCGGGACGGCGCACACCCTTGGCGGTGCGAACCACCACGGCGTTGTACACCTCGCCCTTCTTCACCTTGCCACGCGGAATGGCGTCCTTCACGGTGACCTTGATCACGTCACCGATCGCGGCGTAACGGCGCTTGGAGCCGCCGAGCACCTTGATGCACATCAGTTCCTTGGCACCGCTGTTGTCCGCCGCGGAGAGCGTGCTTTGCATCTGGATCATGTCTGCACCCTCCTCTTAGACGGCTGCGCGGGTGACGATTTCGACCACGCGGTGATGCTTGGTCTTGGACAGCGGACGGCACTCGGCGATGCGCACGAGGTCGCCCTCGTTCGCGCCGAGGTCGTCCTGCGCGTGCAGCTTGGTCGACCGGCGCACGATCTTGCCCAGCAGGCCGTGCTGCACCTGGCGCTCGATCAGGACGGTGACCGTCTTGTCCATCTTGTTGCTGATGACGCGCCCCTCGAGGGTACGCGCCTGCTTCTGGTTGTCGCTCATATCGGCGGTCCCTTACTTCTTGCCGCCGAGCACGAACTTCGTGCGGGCGATGTCGCGCCGGACGCGGCGCAGCTGATGTGGCTGGTTGAGCTGGCCAGCACCCTTCTGCATGCGCAGGTTGAACTGTTCCTTGCGCAGGTCCAGCAGGTGCTGATTGAGCTCTTCGGCCGACTTGGTGGTCAGATCTTTGATGGCCATGTCACATCACCGCCCGGGTCACGAACTGGGTCTGCACCGAGAGCTTGGCGGCAGCCAGGCGGAACGCCTCGCGCGCCGACGCCTCGTCGATGCCCTCGATTTCATAAAGCATGCGACCGGGCTGGATCGGGGCGACCCAGAATTCCACGCCGCCCTTGCCGGCGCCCATGCGCACTTCGATCGGCTTCTTGGTGATCGGCTTGTCCGGGAACACGCGGATCCACAGCTTGCCGCCACGCTTCACGAAGCGGGTGATGCAACGACGACCGGCCTCGATCTGGCGCGCGGTCAGCGCGCCGGTGGTGGTCGCCTTCAGGCCGAATTCGCCGAAGCTGACGAGGTTGGCGCAGTGCGCCAGACCGTCGTTGCGGCCCTTGAACTGCTTGCGGTATTTGGTTCGCTTGGGTTGCAACATGGCAACTCTCCTTACTTCGCCGCACGCTCGCGACGGCCTTCGCCATCACGATCGCGACGCGGTTCACGGTCACGGCGGCCTTCGCCACCCTCGCGGCGCGACGACGGCGCCGGGGACTCGTCCTTCGGTTCCTGGCCGATCTGGGCCACGTCGAAGATCTCGCCCTTGTAGACCCACACCTTGATGCCGATGATGCCGTACTGCGTCTTCGCCTCGGCGGTGCCGTAGTCGATATCCGCACGCAGGGTGTGCAGCGGCACGCGACCTTCGCGGGCCCATTCGGAGCGGGCGATCTCGGCGCCGTTCAGACGGCCGGAAACGTTGATCTTGATGCCCAACGCGCCCAGGCGCATCGCATTGCCCACCGAGCGCTTCATCGCGCGACGGAACATGATGCGGCGCTCGAGCTGCTGCGCGATCGACTCGGCCACCAGCTGGGCGTCCAGCTCGGGCTTGCGCACTTCGTTGACGTTGATGTGCGTCGGGACGCCCATCAGATCGCTGACTTCCTTGCGCAGCTTCTCGATATCCTCGCCCTTCTTGCCGATCACCACGCCCGGACGGGCGGTGTGGATCGTCACGCGCGCGGTCTTGGCCGGGCGCTCGATCTGGATCTTCGAGATGCCGGCGGCAGCCAGCTTCTTCTTCAGCATCTCGCGGACCTTGATGTCCGCCACGAGATACTTCGCGTAGTCGCCCTTGTTGGCGTACCACTTGGCGTTCCAGTCCTTGGCGATGCCGAGGCGGATGCCGGTGGGATGAACTTTGTGACCCATCGTCTTCTTCCTCTTACTCGCCAACGACCACGGTGATGTGGCTGGTGCGCTTCAGGATGCGGGAACCGCGGCCTTTGGCGCGGGCATACATGCGCTTCATCGCCGGACCTTCGTCCACGAAGATGCGCGAGACCTTCAGCTCGTCGACATCGGCACCGAGGTTGTTCTCGGCGTTGGCGACGGCAGACAGCAGCACCTTGCGGACAATGTGCGCGGCCTTCTTGTTGGTGAACTGGAGCACGTCGCTGGCCCGGCCCACGGGCATGCCGCGGACCAGGTCTGCCACCAGGCGTGCCTTCTGCGCCGAGATGCGGGCGCTGCGCAGGATCGCTTTGGCTTCGGTGCTCATCACTTGCCCTTCTTGTCGCCGACGTGGCCCTTGAAGGTGCGCGTCACCGCGAACTCGCCGAGCTTGTGCCCGACCATGTTCTCGTTGACGAGCACCGGCACGTGCTGGCGGCCGTTGTGGATGGCGATGGTCAGGCCCACCATTTCGGGCAGGATCATCGAGCGGCGCGACCAGGTCTTGATCGGACGCTTGTTGTTGGCGGAAACCGCGGCTTCCACCTTCTTGGCGAGGTGAAGGTCGACGAACGGACCTTTCTTCAGAGAGCGTGGCATGTCGGGTTCCTGTTACTTGCGGCGACGCACGATGAACTGCTGCGTGCGCTTGTTGTTGCGGGTCTTGTAACCCTTGGTCGGCGTGCCCCACGGGCTGACCGGATGACGGCCGCCGGAGGTACGACCTTCACCACCGCCATGCGGATGGTCGACCGGGTTCATCACCACGCCGCGCACGGTCGGGCGGATGCCCATCCAGCGCTTGGCGCCGGCCTTGCCGAGCTTCTTCAGGCTGTGCTCGCCGTTGCCCACTTCACCGATGGTGGCGCGGCACTCGACCGGCACGCGGCGCATTTCGCCGGAGCGCAGACGCAGCGTGGCATAGCCGGATTCACGGGCCACCAGCTGCACCGAGGCACCGGCGGAGCGGGCGATCTGTGCACCCTTGCCGGGCTTCATCTCGATGCAGTGGATCGTGGACCCCACCGGAATGCTGCGCAGCTGCAGGCAGTTGCCCACCTTGATCGGCGCGTCGTGACCGGACAACAGGCGGTCGCCCACCTGCACGCCCTTCGGCGCGATGATGTAGCGGCGCTCGCCGTCGGCGTAGCACAGCAACGCGATGTGCGCGGTGCGGTTCGGATCGTATTCGATGCGCTCGACCTTGGCGGCAATGCCTTCCTTGTCGCGCTTGAAATCGATGATGCGGTAAGCCTGCTTGTGACCGCCGCCGCGATGACGCGTGGTGATGCGACCGAAATGGTTGCGACCACCCGTCTTCGACTGGCTTTCGGTCAGCGGCGCGTAGGGCGCGCCCTTGTGCAGCCCCTCGGTGCGGACGCTGACGGCGTCACGACGACCCGGCGAGGTTGGCTTGTGATTGATTAGTGCCATCTCGAGGAACTCCTGGCTCAGGCCTTGGCCGACACGTCGATGGACTGGCCATCAGCGAGGCGCACATAGGCCTTGCGCTTGCCCTGGCGGTTGCCAGCGCGGAAACGGAAGGACTTGACCTTGCCCTTGCTGTTGACGAGGTTCACCTGCTCGACCTTGACGTCGAACATCTTCTCCACCGCCTCGCGGACATCGGCCTTGGTCGCCGTGGGGGCAACCACGAATACGTACTGGTTGTGCTCGCTGACGCGAGCCGATTTCTCGGAGATGTGCGGCGCGCGCAGCGTGTCGAGAATGCGTTCGTTGCTCATGCCAGCCACTCCTCGATCTTCTTCACGGCGTCGACCGTCATCACCACGTGGTCGGAACCGACCAGGCTGACCGGGTTCAGCGCCATCACGTCCAGCACATGCAGATAGGGGATGTTGCGCGAAGCCAGGTACAGCGCCTCGTTGGCATCCTCGGAAACCAGCAGCACGCGACCGGAAACCTGCAGCTCGGCGAGCTTGGCAACCATCGCCTTGGTCTTGGGCTGCTCGACGCCGAAACCGTCGACCACCTTCAGGCGACCCTGGCGGTTCAGCTCGGAAAGGATCGAGCGGATCGCCACGCGGTAGGCCTTGCGGTTGACCTTCTGCTCGTAGCTGCGCGGCTTCGCGGCAAAGGTCACACCACCGCCCACGAAGATCGGGGCGCGATAGTCACCGTGACGGGCGCCGCCGCCCTTCTGCTTCTTGAACTTCTTGGTGGTACCCGACAGCTCGCCACGCGACAGCTGCGCCTTGGTACCGGCGCGACCGCCGGCCTGGTACGCAACCACCACCTGGTGAACCAGGGCTTGCTTGAACTCGCCGCCGAACACTTCGTCCGACACGCTGAGCGGCTTGGCGCCAATGACATTCAGTTCCATGGCGTCTCTCCTCAACCCTTGGTGGTCGGACGGATGACGACGTCGCCACCGGCCGCACCGGGGACAGCGCCCTTCACCGCGATCAGGTGACGCTCGGCGTCGACCTTGACCACTTCCAGACCCTGTTGCGTGCGGTTCACCGCACCCATGTGGCCCGACATCTTCTTGCCCGGGAACACGCGGCCCGGCGTCTGACGCTGACCGATCGAACCCGGCGCGCGGTGCGACAGCGAGTTACCGTGCGTCGCATCGCCCATCTTGAAGTTGTGGCGCTTGATGGTGCCCTGGAAGCCCTTGCCCTTCGAGACGCCGGCGACGTCGACGATCTGGCCGACCGAGAACACCTCGTCCGCCTTGATCTCCGTGCCCACGCTGTACTTGCCGAGGTCGTCGGCGGACACGCGGAACTCCCACAGGCCACGACCCGGCTCAACCTTGGCCTTGGCGTAATGACCCTTCAGCGGCGTCGTCAGCAGGCTAGCGCGCTTCACGCCCGCCGCGACCTGCACCGCGCTGTAGCCATCGTTGTCTTCCGTCTTCAGCTGGGTGACGCGGTTCGGGGTCGCTTCAATCAGCGTCACCGGAATCGAGCGTCCGTCTTCAGTGAAGAGCCGGCTCATGCCGCACTTGCGGCCTACCAGTCCGATACTCATGTTCGTATCCTGTCTATCGCTCAACCGAGCTTGATCTGAACATCGACGCCAGCGGCGAGATCAAGCTTCATGAGCGCGTCCACGGTCTTGTCGTTGGGATCGACGATGTCGAGCACACGCTTGTGGGTACGGGTCTCGTACTGGTCGCGTGCATCCTTATCGACGTGCGGCGACACCAGAATGGTGTAACGCTCGATCTTGGTCGGGAGCGGGATGGGGCCGAGCACCGTGGCGCCCGTGCGCTTGGCCGTCTCGACGATCTCGCTGGCCGAACGGTCGATCAGACGATGATCGAACGCCTTGAGCCGGATGCGAATCTTCTGGTTCGCCATAAACCGTGTCCTGTTATCAAAAGAACTTGAATGTGCAACGAAGCGGCTTCTCACCGCCTCGCACTGCTCTTTGGAACCATCGGAATTGCGCCAAGGCGAAATCCCGACCCGAAAAACGCCAAGCGAGCATTGGTCTGCTCGCCTGGCGCAAATCCTGCTGCGCAATCTGGCTTGACGACGGGATAACCCCGGAATCAGACCAAATGCGATGGCCGTCCACGGCCTGCGAACTCGAAGCACTTCCTGCGCCTCATTTCGCGGTGAGTCGATCGAAACCGAGTTCGAACGACTAGGGAGCTGGGAATTATAACGACAAATTTCCCGTATGGGAAGAGCTCGGCGTTACCCGTGCTCACATCCGTGTTCGCGAAGATCAAGAACCGGCCATCCATGGCCGGACTTTTTACCAAAAGCCGCTATTCCAACGGCGTTTTGGCCACTTATTACTTGATGACCTTGGCCACCACGCCGGCGCCGACAGTGCGGCCGCCTTCGCGGATCGCGAAGCGCAGACCCTGGTCCATCGCGATCGGGTGGATCAGGCTCACCACCATCTTGATGTTGTCGCCCGGCATCACCATTTCCACGCCTTCCGGCAGCTCGATCGCACCGGTCACGTCGGTGGTGCGGAAGTAGAACTGCGGACGGTAGCCCTTGAAGAACGGGGTATGACGGCCACCCTCGTCCTTCGACAGCACGTACACCTCGGCCTCGAAGTCCGTGTGCGGGGTGATCGTGCCCGGCTTCGCCAGCACCTGGCCGCGCTCCACGTCGTCGCGCTTCAGGCCGCGCAGCAGCAGACCGGCGTTGTCGCCCGCCTGACCCTGGTCCAGCAGCTTGCGGAACATTTCCACGCCCGTGACGGTGGTCTTCTGCGTCGGACGGATGCCGACCACTTCGATTTCGTCACCCACCTTGATCACGCCGCGCTCGATACGGCCGGTCACCACCGTGCCGCGACCCGAGATCGAGAACACGTCTTCCACCGGCATCAGGAACGGCTGGTCGATCGCGCGCTGCGGCTCCGGAATGTAGGTGTCCAGCGCTTCCACCAGCGAGATGATCGCCGGCACGCCGATTTCCGACTGGTCGCCTTCCAGCGCCAGCTTCGCCGAACCCTTGATGATCGGGGTATCGTCGCCCGGGAAGTCGTACTTCGACAGCAGCTCGCGCACTTCCATCTCGACCAGCTCGAGCAGTTCGGCGTCGTCCACCATGTCGGCCTTGTTCAGGAACACGACAATGTACGGCACGCCCACCTGGCGCGACAGCAGGATGTGTTCGCGCGTCTGCGGCATCGGGCCGTCCGCGGCCGAGCACACCAGGATCGCGCCGTCCATCTGCGCCGCACCCGTGATCATGTTCTTCACGTAGTCGGCATGGCCCGGGCAGTCCACGTGCGCGTAGTGGCGATTCGGCGATTCGTATTCCACGTGCGCCGTCGAGATCGTGATACCGCGCGCCTTTTCTTCCGGCGCCGCGTCAATCGCGTCGTAGGCCTTGAATTCACCGCCAAAACGCTCCGCACCGACCTTCGTCAGCGCCGCCGTCAGCGTCGTCTTGCCGTGGTCCACGTGACCAATCGTGCCCACGTTCACGTGGGGCTTGGTGCGCTCGAACTTGCCCTTTGCCATGACTAGAGACCTCTGGATAGTACTTTTGTCAGTGCGGCTTACGCCGCGTCGTTGTGCTTACGCGACCAGAAGGCCGCACTGCCTGCTTCTAAAATTTCGCGATCAGCCAAGACCGCGACGCTTTACTTGAAGAGTGCGGCCATGAATGGCCGCCCATTTGATTTTCGCGGTCAAGGACGACCGCAAAAATCAAGCCTTCTTGATCACCTGCTCGGCGATGTTGTTCGGCGCCTCGGCGTAGTGGTCGAATTCCATCGTGAAGGTGGCGCGACCCTGCGTCAGCGAGCGGATGCTCGTGGCGTAACCGAACATTTCGCCCAGCGGCACGAACGCGTCGACGGTCTTGCCCGACGGCGTGTCTTCCTGGCCACGCAGGATGCCGCGACGACGGCTCATGTCGCCCATCACGTCGCCCACGTAGTCCTCAGGCGTCACCACCTCGACCTTCATGATCGGCTCGAGCAGCACCGGCGACGCCTTTGCGAAGCCCTGCTTGAACGCCATCGAGGCGGCCAGCTTGAACGCCATTTCGGACGAGTCGACGTCGTGGTACGAACCGAACACCAGCTTCGCCTTGACGCCCACCACCGGGAAGCCAGCCAGCGGACCGCTGGTGATGGTTTCGCGCAGGCCCTTTTCGACCGAGGGGATGAATTCCTTCGGGATCACGCCGCCGGTGATGTCGTTGATGAACAGGAAGTCGTCCTTGATCTGCGCTGCGATCTTCTCGTCCGCACGATCGGCATCGCTGATCGGCGACATCTCGATCACCACGTGACCGTACTGACCCTTACCGCCGGACTGCTTGGCGTGCTTGTAGTCGGACTTCACGTCGCTGCTGCGGATCGTCTCGCGGTAGGCCACCTGCGGCTTGCCGACGTTCGCCTCCACGTTGAACTCGCGCTTCATGCGGTCGACGATGATGTCGAGATGCAGCTCGCCCATGCCCGAGATGATGGTCTGACCGGATTCCTCGTCGGTACGCACGCGGAAGGACGGATCCTCGGCGGCCAAGCGGCCCAGCGCGATACCCATCTTTTCCTGGTCGGACTTGGTCTTCGGCTCCACCGCCATCGAGATCACCGGCTCCGGGAACGTCATGCGCTCCAGGGTGATGACGTGATCCTGCGCGCACAGCGTGTCGCCGGTCGTCACATCCTTCAGGCCGACCGCTGCGGCGATGTCACCGGCGCGGACTTCCTTCAGTTCCTGACGATCGTTCGCGTGCATCTGCAGGATGCGGCCGATGCGCTCCTTCTTGGACTTCACCGGGTTGTACACGGCATCGCCGGCATTCAGCACGCCCGAGTAGACGCGGAAGAAGGTCAGCGAACCGACGAACGGATCGGTCATGATCTTGAACGCGAGCGCGGAGAACGGCGCGGCGTCGTCCGCCGTGCGCGTCGCCTCCTTGTCGTTCTCGTCCACGCCAGCCACCGGCGGACGATCCACCGGCGACGGCAGCAGATGCACCACCGCGTCCAGCATCGCCTGCACGCCCTTGTTCTTGAAGGCGGTGCCGCAATAAACCGGAATGATTTCGCTGGCCAGGGTGCGCGAACGCATGCCCGCGATGATGTCGTCCTCGGAGAGGTCACCCTCTTCAAGGTACTTGTTCATCAGCTCTTCGCTGGCTTCGGCGGCGGATTCGACCATGTACGAGCGGGCCTCGGCAGCCTTGGCCGCGAGGTTCGCCGGGATATCCTGGTATTCGAACTTCATGCCCTGGGACGGCATGTCCCAGATGATCGCCTTCATCTTGAGCAGGTCGACCACGCCCTCGAAGTCGTCCTCGGCGCCGATCGGCACCACCATCGGCACCGGGTTGGCGCCAAGGCGGGCCTTCAGCTGGTCGACGACCTTGTAGAAGTTCGCACCGGTGCGGTCCATCTTGTTGACGAACGCGAGGCGCGGCACGTGGTACTTGTTGGCCTGGCGCCACACGGTCTCGGACTGCGGCTGCACGCCGCCGACCGCACACAGCACGAACACCGCGCCGTCGAGCACGCGCAGCGAACGTTCCACTTCGATGGTGAAGTCAACGTGCCCGGGAGTGTCGATGATGTTGAAGCGGTGCTGCTCCATCGAACCATCCATACCCTTCCAGAACGCCGTGGTGGCGGCGGAGGTGATGGTGATGCCGCGCTCCTGCTCCTGCTCCATCCAGTCCATCGTGGCCGCACCGTCATGCACCTCGCCGATCTTGTGCGAGACACCGGTGTAGAACAGGATGCGCTCCGTGGTCGTGGTCTTGCCGGCATCGATGTGGGCCATGATGCCGAAGTTGCGGTAGCGCTCGATGGGAGTGGTGCGTGCCATAGTCGTATCCGACGGAGATCCATCCCCGATGTGGGCAGCGGCGGCCATCCGAGCCGCACTAGTCATGAAAAAATCCGGCACAAGTGCCGGCTTGTTTGGCGCCGCCCGCACATGCGGGCGGCGCATTTACCGCTGGATTACCAGCGGTAGTGCGAGAAGGCCTTGTTGGCTTCCGCCATGCGATGAGTTTCCTCACGCTTCTTGGCGGCGCCGCCACGGCTCTCGGAAGCTTCCTGCAACTCGGCAGCCAGCTTGCGCGGCATCGAGGTTTCGCCACGCTTGCGGGCAGCCTCGATCACCCAGCGCATCGCCAGCGCCATGCGACGACCCGGACGCACTTCGACCGGCACCTGGTAGGTGGCACCACCGACGCGACGGGACTTCACTTCGACGGCGGGCGCAACGTTGTTCAGCGCCTTCTCGACCAGAGCCACCGGCTCGGCGTGCTTCTCGCCCAGATGCTCAAGGGCACCGTAGACGATGCTCTCGGCCACCGACTTCTTGCCGCTCTTCATCACCATGTTGATGAAGCGGGCGATCAGCTGGCTGCCGTGCTTGGGATCGGGCAACACCACACGGGCGGGATGGGAACCTTTACGCGACATAGTTATTGTCTCTTTGAGTAGGCATCCATGCCCCAAGAAAAGCGGTCATCCTGACCGCACTCTTCAATTTAGGCCTTCGGGCGCTTGGCGCCGTACTTCGAACGCGACTGGCGACGCTTGGTGACGCCAGCGCAGTCGAGGCTGCCGCGCACCGTGTGGTAGCGCACGCCGGGGAGATCCTTGACACGGCCGCCGCGGATGAGCACCACCGAGTGCTCCTGCAGGTTGTGGCCTTCGCCGCCGATGTAGCTGATGACCTCGTAACCGTTGGTCAGGCGCACCTTGGCAACCTTGCGCAACGCCGAGTTCGGCTTCTTCGGGGTGGTCGTGTACACGCGCGTGCAGACGCCGCGACGCTGCGGGCTGTTCTGCAGGGCAGGCGAATCGCTCTTGTAGCTCTTCGGGCTGCGGGATTTGCGCACCAACTGGTTGATAGTCGCCATGCGTAGCCTATTCTGAAAACATAAAGGCAGCCCGAACAAGCTCGGTCTGCCAAGAAGCGGGAATATAACACGGACAGCCTGCCTTGGGCAAGCCAGCGTCCCGCCTTCCATGACCCGAACACGAGGTGCATCCGTGCACCTCATTTCGTATGTCTAGCGAGCAAAGCCCGTATCGGACTTACTCGACACCACCATCACCACCGGCCGGCGCCTCGGCAAACGAGACGACGGAAGCGGTACCGGAGAGCGTCTCGAAATCCGAGGCGGACAAGCCGCCCTGGTTGCGACGCGAGGCATGGTATGCCAAGCCGGTACCCGCGGGAATCAGACGTCCGACGATAACATTTTCCTTCAGCCCACGCAAGGTATCGCGCGTGCCGCGAACTGCCGCTTCGGTAAGGACGCGGGTGGTTTCCTGGAACGAAGCCGCCGAAATGAAGGACTCGGTGGCCAGCGATGCCTTGGTGATGCCCAACAGCACCGACTGGTAGTCGACCGGGCGTTCGCCCTTGCTTTCTGCACGTTCGTTCTCGGCATTGATCCGCACGCGCTCCACCTGCTCGCCGCGCAGATAGTGGCTGTCGCCCGGCTCGGTGATCTCGACCTTGCGCAGCATCTGGCGAATGATCGCTTCGATGTGCTTGTCGTTGATCTTCACGCCCTGCAGGCGGTACACATCCTGGATTTCCTTGACCAGGTAGGTAGCCAGCGGCTCCACACCCAGCAGGCGCAGGATGTCGTGCGGGCTGGGCTCGCCGTCCACGATGGTTTCGCCCTTCTCCACGTGCTCGCCTTCGAACACGATGACCTGACGCCACTTCGGGATCAGCTCCTCGTGCTCGTTGCCGTCCACGTCCTTGATGATCAGGCGCTGCTTGCCCTTGGTGTCCTTGCCGAAGCTGACCACGCCCGAACGCTCGGCCAGGATCGCCGGCTCCTTCGGCTTGCGCGCTTCGAACAGGTCGGCCACGCGCGGCAGACCGCCGGTGATGTCGCGGGTCTTGGAGGCGTCCTGCGGGATACGCGCCACCACGTCGCCCACGCCCACCGCGGCACCGTTCTGGATCGACACGATGGCGCCGGCCGGGAGCATGTACTGCGCCGGCACATCGGTACCCGGCAGCTTCAGCTCGCGGCCCTTGGCGTCTTCCAGGCGCACGATGGGACGCAGGTCCTTGGCGGCCGTACCGCGGCGCTTCGGATCGGTCACCACGGCCGACTCCAGACCGGTCAGTTCGTCGGTCTGGCTCTGCACGGTGACGCCATCGATGAAGTCGATGAAGCGCACGGTACCGGCCACTTCCGACACGATCGGGTGGGTGTGCGGGTCCCAGTTGGCGACGACCTGGCCGGCCTTGACCGAATCGCCGTCCTTCACTGCGATGGTGGCGCCGTAAGGCACCTTGTAGCGCTCGCGCTCGCGGCCGCTGACATCGAGCACCGACACTTCGCCCGAACGCGACACCGCCACCAGGTGGCCCTGGGCGTGCTGCACCGTCTTGATGTTGTTGAACTTCAGCGTGCCGGTGGTCTTCACCGTCACATTGTCCACGGCAGCCGCACGCGAAGCCGCGCCGCCGATGTGGAAGGTACGCATGGTGAGCTGGGTGCCGGGCTCGCCGATCGACTGCGCGGCGACCACGCCCACGGCCTCGCCCATGTTGACCAGGTGGCCGCGGGCCAGGTCGCGGCCGTAGCACAGCTTGCACACGCCATGGCTGGCGGCGCAGGTGATCGGCGAACGCACCTTCACCGACTGCACGCCGGCCTTGTCGAGCTTCTCGACCAGGGCTTCGTCGAGCAGGGTATCGCGCTCGACGATGGGTTGGTCGTCGTTGCCCGGGGCGTAGACGTCCTCGACCACCACGCGGCCCAGCACGCGGTCGCGCAGCGGCTCGACCACGTCGCCGCCTTCGACGATCGGCTGCATGAGGATGCCGTCCTCGGTGCCGCAATCGTCCATGGTGATGACCACATCCTGTGCCACGTCCACCAGACGGCGGGTGAGGTAACCGGAGTTCGCTGTCTTCAGCGCCGTATCCGCCAGGCCCTTGCGGGCGCCGTGGGTGGAGTTGAAGTACTGCAGCACGTTCAGGCCTTCGCGGAAGTTGGCCTTGATCGGGGTCTCGATGATTGAGCCGTCCGGGCGGGCCATCAGGCCGCGCATGCCGGCCAGCTGGCGGATCTGCGCCACCGAGCCACGCGCGCCGGAGTCGGCCATGATGTACAGCGAGTTCATCGACTTCTGGGCGACCTGCTTGCCCGTGCCGTCGGTCACCGTCTCGGTGCCGATGCCGTCGATCATCGCCTTGGCCACCTGCTCGTTGGTGCGCGACCAGATGTCGACCACCTTGTTGTAGCGCTCGCCGGCGGTGACCAGGCCCGACTGGTACTGCTGCTGGATCTCGACGACTTCCTTCTCGGCCTCCTCGAGGATCGCCTTCTTCTCGGCCGGGATCTTCATGTCGTCGATGCCGATCGAGATGCCGGCGCGCGTCGCGAAACGGTAGCCGGTGTACATCAGCTTGTCGGCGAAGACCACGGTTTCCTTCAAGCCCAGGCCGCGGTAGCTGGCATTGATCAGGCGCGAGATCGCCTTCTTGGTCAGCTCGGTGTTGGCGAGCTGGAACGGCAGGCCTTCCGGCAGGATCTCGGCCAGCAGGGCGCGGCCCACGGTGGTCTCGACCAGCTTGGTCTCTTCAGTGCGGCTGCCGTCGGCGGCGATGTGCACCTGCTTCATGCGCACCTTGACCTTGGCGTGCAGCTCGACCGCACGGTTGTCGTAGGCACGGCGCGCTTCGCTGATGCTGGAAAACGCCATGCCGGTGCCCTTCGCATTCACCAGCTCGCGGGTCATGTAGTACAGGCCCAACACCACGTCCTGGGTCGGCACGATGATCGGCTCACCGTTGGCGGGCGACAGGATGTTGTTGGTGGACATCATCAGGGCGCGCGCTTCCAGCTGCGCCTCGATCGACAGCGGCACGTGCACGGCCATCTGGTCGCCGTCGAAGTCCGCGTTGAACGCGGTACAGACCAGCGGGTGCAACTGGATCGCCTTGCCTTCGATCAGGATCGGCTCAAACGCCTGGATACCGAGGCGGTGCAGCGTCGGCGCGCGGTTCAGCAGCACCGGATGCTCGCGGATCACCTCTTCCAGGATGTCCCACACCTGGCCTTCCTCGCGCTCGACGAGCTTCTTGGCGGCCTTGATGGTGGTGGCTTCGCCGCGGGCCTGCAGCTTGGCGAAGATGAAGGGCTTGAACAGCTCCAGCGCCATCTTCTTGGGCAGGCCGCACTGGTGCAGGCGCAGCGTCGGGCCCACGGTGATCACCGAGCGGCCGGAGTAGTCCACACGCTTGCCGAGCAGGTTCTGGCGGAAGCGGCCCTGCTTGCCCTTGATCATGTCGGCCAGCGACTTCAGCGCGCGCTTGTTCGTGCCGGTGATGGCACGGCCGCGGCGGCCGTTGTCGAGCAGCGCGTCCACCGACTCCTGCAGCATGCGCTTCTCGTTGCGCACGATGATGTCGGGCGCATTGAGTTCGAGCAGGCGCTTCAGGCGGTTGTTGCGGTTGATGACGCGGCGGTACAGGTCGTTGAGGTCGGACGTGGCGAAACGGCCGCCATCCAGCGGCACCAGCGGACGCAGGTCCGGCGGCAGCACCGGCAGCACGGTCAGCACCATCCACTCCGGCTTGTTGCCGGACTCGATGAAGGCTTCGATCAGCTTCACGCGCTTGGTAAGGCGCTTCAGCTTGGTCTCGGAGTTGGTGGAAGCGATTTCTTCCTTGAGGCGGATCACTTCGCCCGGCAGGTCCAGCGACTTCAGCAGCTCGTAGACGGCCTCGGCGCCCATGCGCGCGTCGAACTCGTCACCGTGTTCTTCCACGGCTTCGAGGTACTGGTCTTCACTCAGCAGCTGGCCGCGCTCCAGCGCAGTCAAACCCGGGTCGATCACCACGAAGGCTTCGAAATACAGGATGCGCTCGATGTCGCGCAGGGTCATGTCCAGCATCAGGCCGATGCGCGACGGCAGCGACTTGAGGAACCAGATGTGCGCGGTGGGCGAAGCCAGCTCGATGTGGCCCATGCGTTCGCGGCGCACCTTGGCCAGCGTCACTTCCGTGCCGCACTTTTCGCAGACCACGCCGCGGTGCTTCATGCGCTTGTACTTGCCGCACAGGCACTCGTAGTCCTTCACCGGGCCGAAGATGGCGGCGCAGAACAGGCCGTCGCGCTCGGGCTTGAAGGTGCGGTAGTTGATCGTTTCCGGCTTCTTCACCTCGCCGTAGGACCAGGAGCGGATCAGCTCCGGCGAAGCCAGCGCGATCTTGATCGAGTCGAACTCGGGCGTGGCGCGCTGCTGGTTGAACAGGTTGAGCAGGTCTTTCATGGGAGTCTCCGATCGGAGCAAATTCTTGGACGGGGCCGGTGGTCAGGTGGACTGTTTCGCGGATCCGGCAGGGGGATTCCGGCGGCAACGGCTGTTGCCCGCACGGAGTCCCGACTGCGGGATCCCGATCCTCACTTGACCTCTTCCAGATCGATATCGATGCCGAGCGAGCGGATTTCCTTCACCAACACGTTGAAGGATTCCGGCATGCCTGCCGCCATCTCGTGGTTGCCGTCGACGATGTTCTTGTACATCTGGTTGCGGCCCTGCACGTCGTCGGACTTCACCGTGAGCATTTCCTGCAGGGTGTAGGCCGCGCCGTAGGCTTCCAGCGCCCAGACTTCCATTTCGCCGAAGCGCTGGCCGCCGAACTGCGCCTTGCCGCCCAGCGGCTGCTGGGTGACCAGGGAGTACGGACCGGTGGAGCGCGCGTGCATCTTGTCGTCGACCAGGTGGTTGAGCTTCAGGTAATGCATGTAGCCCACGGTGACCGGACGATCGAACGCCTCACCGGTGCGACCGTCGAACAGCGTGGTCTGGCCCGACTCGGGCAGATCCGCCAGCTTCAGCATCGCCTTGATCTCGGTTTCCTCGGCACCGTCGAACACCGGCGTGGCCATCGGCACGCCTGCCTGAAGGTTCTTGGCCAGCGCGAGGATCTCGTCGTCGGTCAGCGACTTCAGGTCGACGTGCTGCACCGCGCCGGAGACGTGGTGGTTGTAGATCTGGTCGAGGAACTCGCGGATCTGCTTGACCTTGGCCTGCGCCTCCAGCATCTGCTGGATCTTCTTGCCCAGGCCCTTGGCCGCCCAGCCCAGATGCACTTCGAGAATCTGGCCGATGTTCATACGGCTGGGCACGCCCAGCGGGTTCAGGCAGATGTCCACCGACGTACCGTCGGCCATGTGCGGCATGTCTTCCACCGGCACCACGTTCGACACCACGCCCTTGTTGCCGTGACGGCCGGCCATCTTGTCGCCCGGCTGGATGCGGCGCTTCACGGCCAGGAACACCTTGACCATCTTGAGCACGCCCGGCGCGAGATCATCGCCCTGGGTGATCTTGCCCTGCTTCTCCTTGAAGCGCTTGTCGAACTCTTCCTTGTGGCGCTTGACCTGGTCGCTCGCACGCTCCAGGAACTCGGTGATGGACTCGTCCTTGACGTTGATCTTGAACCAGTCGTCCTTCTTCAGGCCATCGAGGTAGGCGTCGGTGATCTCGGCGCCACGCTTCAGGCCGCCGGGACCACTCACCGCGGTCTGGCCGACGAGCTGGACGCGCATGCGGTTGTAGATCGCGCCTTCGAGGATGCGGAACTGGTCGTCGAAGTCCTTGCGGATGCGCTTGACCTCGGTTTCCTCGATCTGGCGCGCGCGCTTGTCCTTCTCGATGCCGTCGCGGGTGAACACCTGCACATCGATGACGGTGCCATCCATGCCCGGCGGCACGCGCAACGAGCTGTCCTTCACGTCCGAAGCCTTCTCGCCGAAGATCGCGCGCAGCAGCTTCTCTTCCGGCGTCAGCTGGCTCTCGCCCTTCGGCGTGACCTTGCCGACCAGGATGTCGCCCGCCTTCACTTCGGCGCCGATGTAGACGATGCCGCTCTCGTCGAGACGTGCCAGCGCCTGCTCACCCACGTTCGGGATGTCGGCGGTGATTTCCTCGGCGCCCAGCTTGGTGTCGCGCGCGACACAGGCCAGCTCCTCGATATGGATCGAGGTATAGCGGTCTTCCTGCACGACGCGCTCGGAGAGCAGGATCGAGTCTTCGAAGTTGTAGCCGTTCCACGGCATGAAGGCGATCAGCATGTTCTGGCCGAGCGCGAGCTCGCCCAGGTCGGTCGACGAACCGTCGGCCAGCGTATCGCCCTTCGCCACCACGTCGCCCACGTTCACCAGCGGACGCTGGTTGAGGTTGGTGTTCTGGTTGGAGCGGGTGTACTTGGTCAGCGTGTAGATGTCGACGCCGGCATCGTGCTCGCCCACCTCGTCCTCGTTCACGCGCACCACGATGCGGCCGGCGTCCACCTGGTCGATCACACCGCCGCGCTTGGCGGTGGTGATGACGCCGGAGTCGCGTGCCACCGCGCGCTCGATGCCGGTACCCACCAGCGGCGTCTGCGAACGCAGGGTCGGCACGGCCTGGCGCTGCATGTTCGCGCCCATCAGTGCGCGGTTCGCGTCGTCGTGCTCGAGGAAGGGCACCAGCGCCGCAGCCACCGACACGGTCTGCATGGGCGAGACGTCCATGTAGTCGACTTCGGCCGCCGGACGCAGCTCGGACTCGCCGCGGAAGCGGCAGGACACGAACTCTTCGACGAAGGCGCCGTGCTTGTCGAGCGGCGAGTTCGCCTGCGCGATCACGTGGTCGCCTTCCTCGATCGCCGACAGGTAATCCACCTTATCGGTGACCTTGCCGTTCGCCACCTTGCGGTACGGCGTCTCGAGGAAGCCGTACTGGTTGGTGCGCGCGTACACGGCGAGCGAGTTGATCAGGCCGATGTTCGGGCCTTCCGGCGTCTCGATGGTGCAGACGCGGCCGTAATGGGTCGGGTGCACGTCGCGCACCTCGAAGCCGGCGCGCTCGCGCGTCAGGCCGCCCGGGCCCAGGGCCGAGACGCGGCGCTTGTGCGTCACTTCCGACAGCGGGTTGTTCTGGTCCATGAACTGCGAGAGCTGCGAGGAGCCGAAGAACTCCTTCACCGCCGCCGCCACCGGCTTGGCGTTGATCAAGTCCTGCGGGGTGAGGCCATCGGCCTCGGCCAGCGACAGGCGTTCGCGCACGGCGCGCTCGACGCGCACCAGGCCGATGCGGAAGGTGTTCTCGGTCATTTCGCCGACCGAGCGCACGCGACGGTTGCCGAGATGGTCGATGTCGTCCACGGTGCCGTGGCCGTTCTTGATCTCGATCAGCACCTTCAGCACGTCGAGGATGTCGGACGATTCGCCCTGCTCCCTGACCAGGCGCTGGCACTCCTCTTCCTTGCGGTCGCCGAAGTACTTGTGGTCGTACAGCACGCCGGGACCGAGGATGTCCTTGCGACCCACGCGACGGTTGAACTTCATGCGGCCCACGGCCGACAGGTCGTAGCGGTCGAAGGTGAAGAACAGGTTGAAGAACAGGTTCTGCGCGGCGTCCTTGGTCGGCGGCTCGCCCGGACGCATCATGCGGTAGATCTCCACCAGCGCCTCCAGCGGAGTGCGGGTGTTGTCGATGCGCAGCGTGTTCGAGATGTACGCGCCGCGATCGAGGTCGTTCACATACAGCGTCGGCAGCGTGCCGATGCCTGCCTTGCGGAACTTCTCGAGATGCTCGGCGGTGATTTCGTCGTTGGCCGAAGCCAGCAGCTCGCCGGTCTTGGCATCGACGATATCGGTGGCGAGGATGCGACCGACCGGATAGTCGTCCGGCACTTCAAGCGCGGTGATGTCCTCGGCCGCCAACTGGCGCACGTGGCGCGCAGTGATGCGCTTGCCGGCTTCCACCAGCACCTTGCCGCCAATCGCCAGATCGAACGACAGCGTTTCGCCGCGCAGGCGCTCGGCAACCAGCTCCAGCGTGGTGCCGCCCTTGGCGCCGAGATGGAACACGTTGTGCTCGAAGAAGATGCCCAGCATCTCCTCATTGGTGTAGCCCAGCGCGCGCAGCAGCACGGTCACCGGCAGCTTGCGGCGACGGTCGATGCGGGTGAACAGCGCGTCCTTCGGGTCGAACTCGAAGTCCAGCCACGAACCGCGGTAGGGAATCACGCGGGCCGAGAACAGCAGCTTGCCCGAGCTGTGCGTCTTGCCGCGGTCGTGGTCGAAGAACACGCCAGGCGAACGGTGCAGCTGCGAGACGATGACGCGCTCGGTGCCGTTGATGATGAAGGTGCCGGTGTCGGTCATGAGCGGGATCTCGCCCATGTAGACCTCCTGCTCCTTGACGTACTTCACGGCCTTCTTCGAGGCCGGGCTGTCCTTGTCGTAGATGACCAGGCGCACGGTCACGCGCAACGGCGCACCGAAGGTCATGCCGCGGTTGCGGCATTCGCGTTCGTCGAAGCCCGGTTCGCCCAGGCGGTAGTCCACATATTCCAGTGCGGCGTTGCCCGAATAGCTCACGATCGGGAACACCGACTTCAAGGCGGCATGCAGACCCTTGTCTTCGCGCTGCTTGGGCGCGACGAATTCCTGCAGGAACTCGCGATAGGAGTCGGTCTGGATGGTCAGCAGGTTGGGCACGCCCAGCACGGGGGGCCGCTTGCCGAAATCCTTGCGGATGCGCTTCTTCTCGGTAAACGAGTAGGTCATGGTTGACGCCTCGGTTCGCAGTGACGCCGGTGGTGCACGCACCGGCTGAAATGATGAAAGCTTGATCTGGGGGATCGCGGTTGTTGACTCTTGGCGAATCGACAGCCGCGATACCTCAAAAAGCAAAAGCGTCCGTGCCCGATGTGTCGGAAATGGGCTCCTGCCCACTTCCGACTCGCCCGCCTCCGGCGGGTTCCGCTGAATCGGGCGCTAGCGCCTGATCCACGGCAGGCCATCCTGGCCCGCGGCGGCGCTTCGCGCCGCGCAACTCCTTAAGCGGCCAAAGCCCGGGAGCTTTCGCCCCCAGGCTTGGCTTGCGCTAGGTCGAACCGACGGCGCGCAAGAGCGCCGATTACTTCAGTTCGACCGTGGCGCCGGCAGCTTCCAGGTCCTTCTTGAACTTGTCGGCGTCTTCCTTCGACACGGCTTCCTTCAGGACGCCACCGGCCTCGGTGAGGTCCTTGGCTTCCTTCAGGCCCAGGCCGGTGATCGCGCGAACGGCCTTGATCACGTCGACCTTCTTGTCGCCGGCGGACTTCAGGATCACGTCGAATTCGGTCTGCGCTTCGGCAACCGGGGCGGCGGCGCCGGCAGCGGCCACGGCAACCGGGGCAGCGGCGGACACGCCAAACTTCTCTTCGATGGCCTTCACCAGCTCCATCACTTCCATCAGCGACTTGGCGGCGACGGCTTCAACGATTTGTTCGTTGCTCAGGGACATGTTGATTTCCTCTGGAAATTGATTCGAATGGGATAAGCGTCGAGCTTAGGCTTCAGCCGTGGCTTCCGCGGTGACTTCGCCGCCGCCCTGCTTGTCGGCCACGGCCTTGATGGCGCGGGCGAACATCGCAGCGGGCTCGGCAAGCACGCGGGCCAACATGGCCAGGGCTTCTTCACGGGTCGGCAGCGAGGCCAGCACGTCCACGTGCGCGGCCGGCAGCAGCTTGCCTTCCACGGAGACGACCTTGGCCTTGAGCTTGTCGTTGGTCTTCGCGAATTCCTTGATCAGGCGACCGGCAGCGCCGGGCTCCTCGGTCGAGAACGCGTACAGCAGGGGACCGGTCAGGACGTCCTTGACGACCTCGAACTCGGTGCCTGCCACGGCGCGCGACGCCAGGGTGTTCTTGACAACCTTCAAGAACACGCCGGTCTCGCGTGCCTTCTTGCGCATCGCGGTCATCTGTTCGACCGTGGTGCCCGCATACTCGGCAGCGACCAGGGAGTGAGCCTTCGCGGCGACTTCTGCCAGCTCGGCGACTACTTCTTGCTTCTGGGACAGATTGAGAGCCATTGCACTCCTCCAAATGAACTCCGCTCACGGCTCCTGCCGCTTGCGGTCCTGGGCGACGCCATCCTTGACGTCGGGGACGCGAAACGCCCCGGGTGGTGGCCTTTCCAGAACGACGAATCATTCCAGTGGGGGCGACACCATCTGCGCAGGCCAGGTGACGAGCACCCGATTAAGCGACCGGCTTGGCGGCGACGGCGATTCCCTGCCATGAACGAGCTCCCTGCCCGTCGTCGTCGCGCGCTGGTCGCGCCTGCGGTCTTTGACGGCTGCCTCGGCCATGCGACCGGGCTGCCCTCAAAAACGGTCCGCGCAGCAACCTGCTGCGCGGAAAAACACTTGCTTACTTGGTCGCGATGTTCAGCGACGAGGTATCGACGGCCACGCCGACGCCCATGGTGGACGACAGCGCAACCTTCTGCAGGTACTGACCCTTGGCCGTGGCCGGCTTGGCCTTCAGCAGGTCGGCAACCAGCGCATTGAGGTTGTCCGCCAGCTGCGAGGCCTCGAACGTGGCCTTGCCGATGGTGGCGTGGATGATGCCCGCCTTGTCGTTGCGGAACTTCACCTGGCCGGCCTTGGCGTTCTTCACTGCGGTGGCGACGTCGGCGGTGACCGAGCCGTCCTTCGGGTTCGGCATCAGGCCGCGCGGACCGAGCAGCTGGCCCAGCTTGCCGACCACGCGCATCGCGTCCGGCGTGGCGATCACGCGACCGAAGTCGAGGTCGCCGGCCTGCATGCGCTCGGCCAGGTCGTCCATACCGACAGCATCGGCGCCGGCGGCCTTGGCAGCCTCGGCCTTCTCACCGGCCGGCACGAACACGGCGACCTTGACGGTCTTGCCGGTGCCGTGCGGCAGCAGCGAAGAGCCGCGCACGCCCTGATCGGACTTTTTGGCGTCGATGCCGAGGCGCACGGCCACGTCGACGGATTCAGCGAACTTCGCCTTGGCGTTGTCCTTGACGATCTTCAGGGCCTCTTCGAGACCGTAGATCTTGCCCGGCTGCACAGCGGCCTGGGCGGCTTTCATACGCTTGGTGATCTTTGCCATGTCTTAACCCTCCACCACCAGGCCCATGCTGCGCGCGCTACCGGCAATGGTGCGCACTGCAGCGTCCAGATCGGCAGCCGTCAGATCCGGCTCCTTCTGCTTCGCAACGTCTTCCAGCTGCTTGCGGGTGATCTTGCCGACCTTGTCGGTGTTCGGCTTGGAAGAACCCTTGGCGACGCCGGTGACCTTCTTGATGAGGACCGAAGCGGGCGGGGTCTTGGTGATGAAGGTGAAGCTGCGATCGGAGTACGCGGTGATGATGACCGGGATCGGAAGACCCGGCTCCATCTTCTGCGTGGCGGCGTTGAACGCCTTGCAGAACTCCATGATGTTCAGGCCGCGCTGGCCCAGCGCCGGACCGACCGGCGGGCTGGGATTGGCCTGACCGGCCTTGACCTGCAGCTTGATGTAGCCGACTACTTTCTTTGCCATTGGATTTTCCTCGCGAGTTCAGGCGCCTTGCGGCTCCTCGCCAGACAACGTCCCTGGTTGGGAGGGAAACCCGCATCCTGCGGGTTCCTTGAAACACGGACACGCCGGGTCGAAAGACCCCGGCGGGAACCGTGCAGTATAAAGATTGACCAGCTTCCTAGCAAGCCCCATGCCGGGGCAAGGATTTGCCTCAGGCCTTCTCGACCTGGCCGAATTCCAGCTCCACCGGGGTGGAGCGACCGAAGATCAGCACCGCCACACGCAGACGGCTCTTCTCGTAGTTGACTTCCTCGACCACGCCGTTGAAGTCGTTGAACGGGCCGTCGGTGACCCGAACCATCTCGCCCGGCTCGAACAGCACCTTGGGCTTGGGCTTTTCCACGCCTTCGCGCACGCGGCTCAGGATGACGTCGGCCTCGCTGTCACGGATCGGCAACGGACGGTCGGCGGTGCCGCCGATGAAGCCCATCACCTTGGGCGTCTCCTTGACCAGATGCCAGCACTCGTCGTCGATGCGCAGCGCCTTGCCTTCGGTGTTGGTCTCGATCTGCACCAGCACATAGCCCGGGAAGAACTTGCGATCGCTGCGGCGCTTCTGGCCGCCGCGCATCTCGATCACTTCCTCGGTCGGCACCAGCACTTCACCGAACTTCTCTTCCATCCCGGCACGTTGGATGCGCTCGGAAAGCGCCCGGCGAACCTGGTTCTCGAAACCCGAGTAGGCGTGCACCACATACCAACGCTTGCTCATGGCTCAGGCCTCAAAGCTTCAGTAGCCAGTCAAGAATGACTGTCTTCAGGAATAAATCAATCAACCCCAGCAACAGGGCGAGCACGATGACCACGACGATGATGACGCCGGTGGTCTTGATCGTCTCGTCGCGAGTCGGCCAGACCACCTTGCGCATTTCGAACTGCGACTCGGCGAGGAAGTGCCGCACGCGGCGACCCAGCGCGGTGAACGAGGCGATCGCCAGTGCGACCACCAGCGCCGCCAACACACCCAGCAGACGCGCCACCGGCGGCACGCCGGCGTCGTTGCTGAACCACGAATACGCCACGATGCCGGCCACCAGAATCACGGTAGCCAGCACCAGCTTGGCGATATCGGCGGCGGTCGTGCCCTTGGGCTGTTCTGCCTTGGTATTCATGCGCAATCTGCGGATGTCATCGGCAACCGGATGCATGAAGCATCCGTTTGCCGCCATCCGTCGTCGATCCTCGGAAGATGGCACGCCAGGAGGGACTCGAACCCCCAACCTGCGGTTTTGGAGACCGCTGCTCTGCCAATTGAGCTACTGGCGTATCTGAAACGGAAAACGGGATCCGGACCCCAGGACCCGAAAGCGCGCTGTCACGCTCCCGAATCCCGTCACCCGGATCCCGCAGGGTATTACTTGATGACCTTGGCCACCACGCCGGCGCCGACAGTGCGGCCGCCTTCGCGGATCGCGAAGCGCAGACCCTGGTCCATCGCGATCGGGTGGATCAGGCTCACCACCATCTTGATGTTGTCGCCCGGCATCACCATTTCCACGCCTTCCGGCAGCTCGATCGCACCGGTCACGTCGGTGGTGCGGAAGTAGAACTGCGGACGGTAGCCCTTGAAGAACGGGGTATGACGGCCACCCTCGTCCTTCGACAGCACGTACACCTCGGCCTCGAAGTCCGTGTGCGGGGTGATCGTGCCCGGCTTCGCCAGCACCTGGCCGCGCTCCACGTCGTCGCGCTTCAGGCCGCGCAGCAGCAGACCGGCGTTGTCGCCCGCCTGACCCTGGTCCAGCAGCTTGCGGAACATTTCCACGCCCGTGACGGTGGTCTTCTGCGTCGGACGGATGCCGACCACTTCGATTTCGTCACCCACCTTGATCACGCCGCGCTCGATACGGCCGGTCACCACCGTGCCGCGACCCGAGATCGAGAACACGTCTTCCACCGGCATCAGGAACGGCTGGTCGATCGCGCGCTGCGGCTCCGGAATGTAGGTGTCCAGCGCTTCCACCAGCGAGATGATCGCCGGCACGCCGATTTCCGACTGGTCGCCTTCCAGCGCCAGCTTCGCCGAACCCTTGATGATCGGGGTATCGTCGCCCGGGAAGTCGTACTTCGACAGCAGCTCGCGCACTTCCATCTCGACCAGCTCGAGCAGTTCGGCGTCGTCCACCATGTCGGCCTTGTTCAGGAACACGACAATGTACGGCACGCCCACCTGGCGCGACAGCAGGATGTGTTCGCGCGTCTGCGGCATCGGGCCGTCCGCGGCCGAGCACACCAGGATCGCGCCGTCCATCTGCGCCGCACCCGTGATCATGTTCTTCACGTAGTCGGCATGGCCCGGGCAGTCCACGTGCGCGTAGTGGCGATTCGGCGATTCGTATTCCACGTGCGCCGTCGAGATCGTGATACCGCGCGCCTTTTCTTCCGGCGCCGCGTCAATCGCGTCGTAGGCCTTGAATTCACCGCCAAAACGCTCCGCACCGACCTTCGTCAGCGCCGCCGTCAGCGTCGTCTTGCCGTGGTCCACGTGACCAATCGTGCCCACGTTCACGTGGGGCTTGGTGCGCTCGAACTTGCCCTTTGCCATGACCAGAATCCCGGTGGAGTCAGTGAGAGGAAAACCGCCCGGAACGGGCGAGCAACGATGATGGTGCTCATGACTGGAATCGAACCAGCGACCTCTTCCTTACCAAGGAAGTGCTCTACCGACTGAGCTACATGAGCAAGATTTCAAACGGCGGGATCAATGGAGCGGGAGACGGGAATCGAACCCGCACCATCAGCTTGGAAGGCTGAGGTTCTACCATTGAACTACTCCCGCCCTGCGCGGAACCCGTTGCCGAATCGACCAGGTCGACCCGGCGAACCAGTCCAATCGCAACCTGCGCGAATCGACTGGTGGAGGGAGGTGGATTCGAACCACCGAAGGCGTAAGCCAGCAGATTTACAGTCTGCCCCCGTTGGCCGCTTGGGTATCCCTCCAACAAAGAACGCGTATTGTGTGGATCGACCCGCCGACTGTCAACACCTGCGGCGCCTCGCAAACACATTGGCGCGACGATTTCAGCCCGAATTCTGTGCACCTTCGCCGGCCTGCACGTCGACCAGGCGCTCCATTTCGCGCGACAGCTCCTGCAACCGGCGCGCATGCGCCTGCAGCTGACGCTCGGCGGCGTCGCGTGGCTCCCAGCTCGGCACCGGCGTGGGCTTGCCGTCCGGGGCATCCAGCGCCACGAATACCATCACGCAACTGGTCGCCAGTCGCTGCTCGTTCTTGCGAAGGTCGCTGGCCAGCACATCCACCGCCAGATGCATGCTGGAAGTGCCGGTATGGATCAGCCTGGCTCGTACCGTGACCACATCACCGATCAGGATCGGCGCCACGAATTGGATGCCGCTGACCGAAACCGTGACGCAATACGCCCCACTCCACGCCACCGCGCAGGCGTAGCCTGCCTGGTCGATCCACTTCATCGCCATGCCGCCATGCACCTTGCCGCCGAAGTTGACGTCGGTGGGCTGGGCGAGGAAACGGAAAGTGACTTCGTGCTGCTGGCCTGGCATGCGCGCTCCAATCACAAGGCGGAAAAACCCGCATTATGCCCGCTGGACGCGCTACTGGACGCGCTCCAGCGCCATCGGCGTGGTGAGCACGCCGTTCGGCGACAGGCGTTCCGGCCCGGTGGCCACGAACCCCAGCCGCCGGTACGCCGGAACCGCACAGCGCGACGCGTTGAGCGTGAAGCGGTGCGTGCCGGCTCGGCGCACGGCATCGGCCATCGTGCGCAGCCACAGGCGTCGTGCAATGCCACGACCTTGATAACGGGTACTGACAAAAAGCTGGGTAAGGTGGCTGTCGTCGCGCATCGTCGCCACGCCCACCAGGGTGCTGCCGAGCCAGGCAAGATGGAAGCGATGACCCTCGCTCATATGCATGCGCTGGATGGCCGTGCCTTGCCGCGACAGCAGCGCCAACCCGGCTTCGTACGGCTGGTCGGGAAGGATCCAGCGCCGAGTCAAACGGCGCACCAGCGCACCTACTGCACGCGCGTCGTCCGGGCGTCCCAGCCGGATCCGCAACGCCGCCTTCGCCATATCCACCCCGCACCTCGCCGGACGGCGCGCATCCTTGCACGGAATGGAGGCGATTGGCGCGGCCGTGCGCGCGATCCGGCTCAGACGTTGAACAGGAAATGCAGCACGTCACCGTCCTTGACGACGTAATCCTTGCCTTCCTTGCGCAGGCGTCCCGCAGCAGCGGCGCCGGATTCGCCCTTGTACTGGATGAAATCGTCGTAGGAGACGGTTTCGGCACGAATGAAACCGCGCTCGAAGTCGGTGTGGATCACTCCGGCGGCCTGCGGCGCGGTGTGGCCGCGCTTGATGGTCCAGGCGCGGACTTCCTTCACGCCGGCGGTGAAGTAGGTCTGCAGGTCGAGCAGCTTGTAGCCGGCGCGGATCACACGGTTGAGACCCGGTTCGTCCAGGCCCAGGTCCTTGAGGAACTCGTCGCGGTCGGCGTCGTCGAGCTGGGCCAGCTCTTCCTCGATGGCGGCGCACACCGGCACCACCTCGGCACCTTCCTCGACGGCGCGGGCGCGCACGGCGTCAAGATGAGGATTGTTCTCGAAGCCGTCTTCCAGCACGTTGGCGATGTACATCAGCGGCTTCAGCGTGAGCAGGAACAGGTCGCGCACCAGCGCCTTTTCCTCCTCGTCCAGCTTCACGCTGCGGGCCGACTTGCCATCGTTGAGCGCGGCGGCAAGTTTTTGCAGCACCGGCTTCTTCGCCAGCGCTTCCTTGTCGTTGGCCTTGGCCGCGCGCTCGGCGCGATTCAGCGCCTTCTCCACCGACTCCAGGTCGGCCAGCGCCAGCTCGGTGTCGATGGTTTCGATGTCGGCGATGGGATCGACCTTGCCGGCCACGTGAATCACGTCGCCCTCGAAGCAGCGCACCACATGGGCGATCGCATCCACCTCGCGGATGTGCGCGAGGAATTTGTTGCCGAGGCCCTCGCCCTTCGACGCGCCGGCAACGAGGCCCGCAATGTCGACGAATTCGACCGCCGTCGGAATCACCTTCTGCGGGTTGACGATGGCCGCCAGCGCATTGAGCCTGGGATCGGGCACCGGCACCACGCCCACGTTGGGCTCGATGGTGCAGAACGGGAAGTTCGCCGCGGCGATGCCGGCCTTGGTCAGCGCGTTGAACAGGGTGGACTTGCCGACATTGGGCAGGCCGACGATGCCGCATTTGATGCCCATGGAAAACTCCGAAAGCGTTTGTGCCGTTGCAGGCGCCGCTCCGCGAAAACGGCAGCGATACCCGGAAACTATTTGCCAGCGACGGTATGCAACCGCTGCATGGCCTTGTCGAACTGCCCCTCGACCGCCAGCGGCAGCACGTCCAGCGCGCGCGCGATGCCGTCGAGGATGGCGTCTTCGTCCTGCACCGAGGGGCGACCGAGCACCCAGGGCGTGACCCTGTCCTTGTGACCCGGATGACCGATGCCGATGCGCAGGCGATGGAACTTGGCATGGCCGAGATGGGCCACGATGTCGCGCAGTCCGTTCTGGCCGCCGTGGCCGCCGTCGAACTTCATCCGCACGGTGCCGGCATCGAGGTCCAGCTCGTCGTGCGCCACCAGGCACTCGTCCGGCTCGATCTTGTAATAGCGCAGCGCGGAAGCCACCGCGATGCCGCTCTTGTTCATGAAGGTGGCAGGCTTGAGCAGCCACACTGGCTCGCCGCCGATGCGCAGCTTGCAGGTTTCGCCGTGCAGCTTGCCGTCGAAACCCCAGCGCTCGCCCTGCCCCGCCGCGAGGGCGTCCACAAACCAGAACCCGGCGTTGTGCCGGGTTCGGAGGTATTCGGCACCGGGATTGCCCAGCCCGACGATGAGTCGCAGACCCGCCATGACGGCAAGCAAGCGCACGCACCCCGCGCCCGATGGGACGCGGGGTGCCGCGGCTTACTTCTTGTCCTTGGCCGGAGCGGCAGGCTTGGCCTCGGCAGCCGGAGCGGCCTCGGCGGCCGGCGCTTCCTCGACTTCTTCCTTCACCGCGTTCGCAGTGACCACCGTGGTGTCATGGTCGGCACCCAGGTGCAGCGCGACGATCTCCACGCCCTTCGGCAGCTTCAGCTGCGACAGGTGGATGATGTCGCCCGGCTTCAGGTCGGCCAGGTCGAGTTCGATGAACTCCGGCAGATCCTTCGGCAGGCAGGAGATTTCCACTTCCGTCAGGTTGTGCGAGATCACCACGCCGGAGGTCTTGGCGGCGGCGGACTTTTCCTGATTGAGGAAGTGCAGCGGCACGTTCACGCGGATGGCGTGCTTCTCGTCGATGCGCAGGAAGTCCATGTGCATCATCTGCTGCTTGAACGGGTGCTTCTGCCAGTCGCGCACCAGCACCTTCTGCACCTTGCCGTCGACGCTCAGGTCGAGCACGGAGGAGAAGAACCACTCGTGCTTGGCGGCGAGCAGGATGGTGTTGTGCTCGATCTGGATGCTCTGCGGGGGCTGGCCCGCGCCATAGATGACGGCCGGCACGTAGGCCGCACGACGCAGGCGGCGGCTCGCACCTTTCCCCTCGTCCTTGCGGCTCTCGGCCTTGATTTCATGAGTCTGTGCCATTTCGGTACTACCTTGATTTGGGAAGCCGCCTCGCGGCGGCAGTTCGACTTTTCCGCGACCAGAAAAGTCCGTCACTTCTACGCGGCGTCCTGCCGCGAAAAGCCAAACATCAAAACCGCTCATCCTGAGCGGACCAGCAAATTCTCAATCGACGTACAGCGAACTTACCGACTCGCCGAAGGCGATGCGGCGGATCGTTTCGGCCAGCAGCTCGGCCACCGACAACACGCGGATCTTCGCATTGGCCTTCGCCTCCGCGCTCAGCGGCAGCGTATTGGTGACCACCAGCTGGTCGAGCTGGGAGTTCTCCAGATTGGTCATCGCCGCACCGGAAAGCACCGGGTGCACGCAATAGGCCACCACCTTCTTCGCACCGCGCTCCTTCAACGCAGCCGCCGCGGCGCACAGCGTGCCGGCGGTATCGACGATGTCGTCCACCATCACGCAGGTCTTGCCCGCGACGTCGCCGATGATGTTCATCACCGTGGCCACGTTGGCCTTGGGGCGACGCTTGTCGATGATCGCCAGGTCGGCGTCGTCCAGGCGCTTGGCCAGCGCACGGGCGCGCACCACGCCGCCCACGTCCGGGCTCACGACGATCAGGTCGTCCATGCTGTGGTTGCGCCAGATGTCGGCCAGCAGCACCGGCGAGGCGTAGACGTTGTCCACCGGGATGTCGAAGAAACCCTGGATCTGCTCGGCGTGCAGGTCCACCGTGACCACGCGGTCGATGCCGGCGGTGCCGATCATCTTGGCCACCAGTTTCGCCGTGATCGGCACGCGCGCCGAACGCGGCCGGCGATCCTGCCGCGCATAGCCGAAGTACGGAACCACCGCAGTCACGCGGGCGGCGGAGGCGCGCTTCAGCGCATCGGCCAGCGCCAGCAGCTCGACCAGGTTCTTCGCGCTCGGCGCACCCGTGGGCTGCAGCACGAACACTTCCTGGTTGCGCACGTTCTCCTCGATCTCGATCTGCACCTCGCCGTCGCTGAAGGTGCTGACCAGGGCCTTGCCCAACGGCACGCCCAGTCGGTGGGCGACATCCTCGGCAAGCTGCGGGTGCGCCTTGCCGGCAAACAGCATCATCGGGCTGGACCTGTCCACGCGTGCATTCCTCGAAAATGCTGCAAAGTGCAGAGAGCTAGGGTGGTGAAAACATTCAAGGCCGAAAACTCGCCGTGCGAGGGCAGATTGTCCTCGGTTCGCCGGCCCGTGGCGGTTCCATGGACCGGGAAACGTCGTAAACATCTACCGCACGACGGGCTCTCCAGCCCGGACAATTTCCGCCACCCAAGCTCTCTGAGTGGCTGGGGCGGCAGGATTCGAACCTGCGTATGCGGGAATCAAAATCCCGTGCCTTAACCAGCTTGGCGACGCCCCATCATGGATACCGAAAGGCAGCCTTCGTGGCTGCCCCTCGGGTCGCGAACCATCCCTGACTCGCTTGTAGTTCAACCCGCCGTTTCCGGCTGGTTCGAGCCGCCTTCATGGCGCCCCAATGCTTCATGCAAGGACGAAACCGCGACGCCGGTGGCCACGTGGGCCGTGAACGCAGCGGGGCAACGATCCGCGATGGCCTGCGCCTGTTCCCGCGAGCGCAGCTCCAGGAACACGCAACCACCGCTGCCGGAAAGCCTTGCCGCACCGTGGCGGCCCAGCCAGTCCAGCGCCGCCGCCACGCGCGGATGGCGCTCGCGCACCACCGGTGTGAAGGCGTTTTCCGTCGTTTCGCCCGAAACAAAGGACGAAATTGTCGCCCGGGGCGCATTTCGTGTCAATTCAGGCGCTTGAAACAGCGCAGCGGTAGGCACGTGCTCGTGGGGATCGAGCACCACGTAATGTCGCCGCGGCAGTGCCAGCGAGGTGAGCCGCTCGCCTACGCCCTCGGCCCAGGCCGAACGGCCGCGCACGAATACCGGCACATCGGCGCCCAGCTGCCGACCCAGTTCCGCCAGCGCGCCTTCATCCAGCCCGCAACCCCAGAGATGGTTCAGCGCCACCAGCACGGTGGCCGCATCCGAGCTGCCGCCGCCAAGGCCGCCGCCCATCGGAATACGTTTTTCCACCTCGATGTCGACGCCGCGCACACCACCCGCATGCTCGCGCAGCAGCCGCGCTGCGCGCACCACCAGGTCGTCCTGTTCGGGCACGCCGGGCACGTCGGTGAGGCGCCGGATCGCATCATCTGCACGCACGCGCAAACGCAGTTCGTCGCCCCAGTCGAGCAGGCGGAATACGGTTTGCAACTCATGGTAACCATCGGCGCGGCGGCCGGTGATGCGCAGGAACAGATTGAGCTTGGCGGGTGCCGGCCAGCGCGTCCAGCTGTCCGGGGAAGCGCGCAGGCGACGGCGCATGAAGACACGCAGGTGCATGGGAAAGCCGCGTTCGCGGTCGTACGCCTGGTGTGCCACCAGCGCCGGCGTGTATTGCTTCGGATCGATAGCCTCGAAACCGTGACGGGCGTAGAACGGCGCATTCCACGGTACGTCCGAGAGCGTGCCCAGCACCACCGACGGATAACCCGACTCGGCCGCCCACGCGCAGGCGTGTTCCAGCAGCGCCGCACCGATGCCGCGCCGTCCATGGTTGGGCAGCACGTCGATCTCGGCGATGGCCGCTTCGCCGTCCTCGATCGCCACGCCCACGAAGCCCACGACCTGATCCCCAACGTCCAGCGCCACCCACACGCGCGCCGCGCTTATCGCCTCGACCAATGCCTGTGCGTCCATGGGTGCGGCGGCATAGGACGACCACGCGGCATGGCCGCGGAACAGTTCCTGCGCTGCGCGCTCGATGCCGCGGAGATCGTCAACCTGCGCCAGCCGGGCGCGCTCGATGCGGAATGACATGGGCCGATGGATTCCAGGGAGCCCTCTAGCTTAACCGCCGCGCCGGCGCACGGATCACAGATGCCGACGGATCGCACCCGACGCCGCCTCGACCGGCACGTCGGCAGCGACCCGATTGCGGCCACCCTGCTTGGCGGCGTAGAGCGCCGCGTCCGCGCGCGCGAACAGCTCGTCGGGGTGATAGCCGTGATCCGGATCCGCCTGCGCCACTCCAAGACTGAGGGTGAGGTCGGGAATCGGCGGCTCGGCCAGGGGCGCCCGCGCGGCAACGGCGGCGCGCAACTGCTCGGCCAGCGCCATGGCATGTGCGACGTGGTGCCCGGCGCAGGCGATCATGAACTCGTCGCCGCCGAAGCGGCCGAACAGATCGTCGCTCACCAGATGCTCGCGCACCACACCGACCACCAGGGCCAGTGCTGCATCGCCGACCAGATGGCCGTGGCTGTCGTTGATCGCCTTGAAGTGGTCGAGGTCGAACACGATCAGGCTTAGCGGCTGGTTGTACTTCGCCAGGTGATCGATGCGCTCGCGCAGTTCCGCGGCGAACGCCTGCCGGTTCAGCGTGCCGGTGAGGGGGTCGTGCATCGACAACTGCTGCAACTGCTCGGACTTCTGCCGCAAATGACTGTGCGCCGACTTCAGGAAACGCTGCTGGCGCACCAGCCGCTCGGCCTCCGCGTGCAGCTGCCGCGACCGGCGCAACGACGCCCACCAGGCCAGCAGCGCACCGGCCAGCGCGAGCAACAACAGCCACGGCAGCGGTCGCTGCGATGGATTCGCCGGAACTTCGGCGTGGATCGGCGTCGGCGCGACCTGCGCCGGGAGTGTCGCCGGAACCGCTTCGGCATGGGCCGCAGGCGTCGACACGGGCACTGCTGGCATTGCGGCATCGGCTGTCGCCTGCGGGCTTGCCGTCGTTGCCGACGTAGGCAGCAAGGGCGCGGGCGTGCTCGCCTGAACCGACTCAATCCGCGGAAGCGGAGGAGGAGGTGGAGGTGGCCGCGGACCTGGCGGCGGCGTGCCGGGTGGTGGCGGTCGTAACGGCATGCCAGGCGGCGGCCCATCGCCCGGCCGCTGCTGCGCGCCGACGACGGTCGCCAGCCCCAGCATCAGGGACATGGCAGCCCCTATGGCACTTCGTCGAAATGCAGCCACGTCCACCCTTCCCCATGCGCGCCCCGGCGCACTCTAGCGAGTCGGATGCGTGCGGTCACTCCTGCAGCAACCCCTCCGCCCAGGACCATGGCGCCAACGATCGGATCCGGCGCGACTGTCCGCTCAATGCAGACTCCATGCCTCGATCGACAGCCGCACCTTGTACGGCGGCCGCGCGGCAAAGACGGTGGTAGGCAATGGCGGTTGGCGCGTGGTGTCCCAGGTTCGGTAGTCCACCGACCAACCATCCTGCGTAAGCAACGATGGCAGCCGGTTGTCGCCGAACGCCAGCTCGGCCGGCCCGCTGTCGGCACGCAGGCCCAGCACCCAGGCACGCAAATCGTGCAGCGGCACGGTCCAGCCCAATGCGCGCTGCATCAGCGCCTCCGCGTCCGGACCGTGCAGCGGACCGCCGTTCACTCCTTCCAAAGTGGCGCCATCGGGACCGCCACTGAGGCGGAAGTCCGCGCCGCTGAGCGCCGGTCCATGCAGCACGAATTCGTAGCGATCGCCGTCCTGTGTCCAGGTGAGGCTACCGCTACCGCCGGCATGGCCGTCGGAAACGCCCAACCGCCCCTGCAGCGTCCAGTGGTCGGTGTGCGCCAGCGCCTGTTCGCGCGCGACCTGCGCACTCAGCAAACCCGCATCGCCCTTGATACGCGTCGCCTGCTGCGGCACGCAGGCGGCGAGCAGCAGCGGCACGGCCACCGCGAGAAATCGGAAATGACGCTTCATGGATTCAACCGCTTGAGGGTGCTCTGCAGGCTGGCATTGTGCGGGTCGAGCTTGCGCACGGCATCGAACACCTGCTGCGCGCCCCGGTGATCGCCCTGTTCCCACAGCACCTCGCCGAGGTGCACGCCGATGTCGCCATCCTTGCCGGCTTGCCATGCGCTGCGCAGCGATTGCACCGCCTGATCAAGATGGCCCAGCCGGTACTGCACCCAGCCCCACGAATCCGCGATGGCCGGATCGTTCGGCCGCGCCGCCCGCGCCCTGCCGATCAACTGCTCAGCCTCCGGCAGGTCGCGGTTGGCGTCGGCCAGGGTGAAGCCCAGCGCATTGCTGGCGTCGATGTCGTCGGGCTTGAGCTTGAGCAGGCTGCGGAAATCCCGCACGGCGGGGTCGACCTGCCCCGCGCTGGCATAAGCCAGCCCGCGGCCATACAGCAGCCCCGGGTCGTTCGGCACCACTTGCAGCGCGCGGGTGAAGGCACTGATGGCCTGCGGATAGTTCTGCTCCTGCATGTAGATTTCGGCGTCGAGCTGCCACGCCTGGCGCAGCTGGTTCGGCTGGTCGAGATAGTCCATTTCCATCTGGCCGAGCAGTTCGTGCGCGTCGGTGCTCTTGCCTTGCGCCTGCAGCAACACGGCGCTGCGCAGATCGGCGTCGAAGGCATGCGGATCGTCGTCGCCAACCTGGTCGTACCAGGCCAGGGCTTCGGCGTCGCGATGCTGCATTTCCGCCAGCTGACCGAGCAGGAAGGCGTTTTGTGCGCGCACGCCGGGCGCAGCCTGCTGCAACTGGCGATACAGCGCGGAAAGCGCCTTGCTGTCCTTGTCGTGCACGGCGAGCGCAGCACGCAACTGGTAGGTGTCGGCGTCCTGCGGGCCATGATCCAGCAGTTTCATGGCCGCCGCATCATCGCCCGACTGGCTGAGTAGGCTGGCGTAGACAAGGCGCAGACGCACGTTGTCCGGCGACTTGGCAGTCGCCTGTTGCAGCAACGCGAACGCTCCCTTCGTATCGCCGTTGCCGGCCTTCATCTGCGCCGACCACACATAAACCTCGGCGTTGCCCGGGAAACGGACGATGGCGGCGTCCGCAACCCGCTGTGCGTAGGCATGCCGGCCCAGCTTGTCGCCCAGCTCGCTCATCGCCAGCCAAGCCTGCGGATCGGCAGGCAGGCGTTGCGGCGTTGCCAGCGTTTCCAGCAGTTGCGCGGCCTGCGCCTGGTCGCGCGCGGCCACCAGCACTTGTCCGAAGTCGCGCCAGGCATTCTTGTCGTGGCTGTCGGTGAGGATCTGCAACTGGTGCTGCGCCTCGGGCGTATCGCCGTGATCAAGCGCAAGCTGCGCGCGCGCCTGCGCCATCGGTGCCGGCTTGGCGCCCAGCGACTGCCAGCGGGCCAGCGCGCGGCTGGCCGCGTCATCGTCGTGCACCGCGATCGCCAGCATCGCCGCGCGCTCGGCCACCTCGGGGTCGTTGCTGATCGCCATCGCCTTGCCGTAGTGCAAAGCGGCAGACTTCAGGTCGGTACGGCCCAATGCCATCTCGCCAGCCATAAGCTGCGCGAGCAGGTCGTGGTCCGCATCCGGCGTCGCCACCACCATGTGCGCCAACGGCTGAGGGGCGGCCGCAGGCGTCGGCCTGGCCGCAGGCCTGAGGGGTGCCTGCGCGCAGGCGGCCAGCCCGAGCATCAGCGTGGCGGCTGCCGTAAAATGCCGCATCTGCTTGAATCCGCAACGCCCGCTTCGCACACTGACCATCGTCTGTCCGTCACGTCTGCACACATGCCACACCGTGTCCGAATCCACGGCGCCTCGACGACAAGCTTAGCCTACGCCGCCTGATCCACGCCGGGACTCTCGTTACCTCATGCCGCTGATCGCCCTCGGGCTCAACCACCTTACCGCGCCGGTATCCCTGCGCGAGCAGGTGGCGTTCGACCCCGATTCCGCCCTCGCTGCCCTGCACGAACTGCAGCGAGAGCCTGGCGTGGAGGAGGCATTGATCCTGTCGACCTGCAACCGCACCGAGCTGTACGTGAGCGTGGCCGCCGGAGCCGAACAATTGCCGCAGGCATGGTTGAGTCGCCACCATCAGCTGACTCCCGGCAAGCTGGATGAGTTCCTTTATCGCCACGACGAACAGGCCGCCGCGCGCCACTTGTTCCGCGTCGCCACCGGCCTCGATTCGATGGTGCTGGGCGAGCCGCAGATACTCGGCCAGGTGAAGGATGCCTACCAGCTGGCGCGTGAGGCGAACGCGTTGAAGGCGCCGCTGGATCGCCTGCTGCAGCACACCTTCGCCGTGGCCAAGCGCGTGCGCACCGAAACCCGCATCGGCGCACACACCGTGTCGGTGGCGTTCACCGCGGTGCGCCTTGCCGAACAGGTGTTCGCCGACCTGCGCGAAGCCTGCGTGCTGCTGATCGGTGCGGGCGACACCATCGAGCTGGCCGCGCGCCATCTTGCCGACAAGCAGGCGCGCCGATTGATCGTGGCCAACCGCACCCTGGAGACCGCGCAGGATCTCGCCCAACGCTACGGCGGCTACGCGATCGCGCTGGCCGACCTGCCGCAGCACCTGGCCGAAGCCGACATCGTGATTTCCTCCACAGCGGCTCGTACGCCCGTCGTCACTCGTGCGATGGTGGAAAAGGCCCTCGCCACGCGCCGACGCAAGCCGATGTTCATGGTGGACATCGCGGTGCCACGGGACATCGAACCGGCTGTAGCCGAACTGCCCGACGTCTACCTCTACGCCATCGACGACCTGCAGCAGGTGATCGACGACAACCGTCGTTCGCGCGCCGCCGCCGCCCGCGAGGCGGACGCCATCATCGACCTGCAGGTGGATCGCTACATGGCCTGGCGCCGCGCCCTCGGCGTGCGCAACCCCGCGCTCGACCTGCGCCAGCACGCCGAGACGCAGCGCGACGAGGTGCTGGAGAAGGCCCGCGCCATGCTCGCACGCGGCAAGTCGCCCGAAGAGGCGCTGGGCTTCCTCGCCCACACGCTCACCAACAAGCTGCTGCACCATCCCAGTGCGCGCTTGCGCGAAGCGGCGCTTTCGGGTGACCTTGATCTGCTGCATGCGGCGGGTCGGCTGTACGACCTCGATCCGCAAGACCCCGACCTGTTGTAGAACGCACCCTGTGAGCGAATGCCTTGCGCTTCGACCGAAGCCAGGAGCAATCGCGCACAGGGTGCGCTCCTGCACACGCAACCGACGATGCCATGACGCCTTCCATCCGCCGCAAACTCGAAACCCTCGCCGAACGCCATGAGGAAATCGGCCTGCTGCTGGCCCAGCCCGACGTGCTGGCCGACGGCACGCGCTTCCGCGAGTTGTCGCGCGAATACGCGCAGTTGGAGCCCGTCGCCGGCGCACTGCGCGAGCACGAATCCACCACGCGCGAACTCGTCGATGCACGCGCGATGCTGGACGATCCCGAGCTCGCCGAGATGGCTGCCGACGACATCGCACGACTGCAAGCGCGCCTCGTCGAGCTCGACGGCGAACTGCAGATCCTGCTGCTGCCGAAAGATCCGCGCGACGAGGCCAACCTTTATCTCGAGGTGCGCGCCGGCACCGGCGGCGACGAAGCGGCGATCTTCGCCGGCGACCTGTTCCGCATGTACGCGCGTTACGCGGAACGCCGGCGCTGGCAGGTGGAAATCCTCAGCGAGAGCCACGGCGAGCATGGCGGCTACAAGGAGATCGTGGCACGCGTCGAGGGCAAGGGCGCGTACTCGCGGCTGAAGTTCGAATCGGGCACGCACCGCGTACAGCGCGTGCCGGAAACCGAGTCGCAGGGACGCATCCACACCTCGGCGGCCACGGTGGCGATCCTGCCCGAGCTGGACGAAATCGACGCCATCGAGATTAACCCCGCCGACCTGAAGATCGACACGTTCCGCGCCTCGGGAGCGGGCGGCCAGCACGTCAACAAGACCGACTCGGCCATCCGCATCACCCACCTGCCCAGCGGCACCGTGGTCGAGTGCCAGGACGAGCGCAGCCAGCACAAGAACCGCGCCCGTGCGATGAGCCTGCTGCGGGCCCGCCTGCTGGACGAGGCGCAGTCCAAGCAGACCGCGGCCCAGGCGCAGGAGCGCCGCCTGCAGGTGGGCTCGGGCGATCGCAGCCAGCGCATCCGCACCTACAACTTCCCGCAGGGCCGCATCACCGACCACCGCGTGAACCTCACCCTGTACCGCCTGCCGGAAATCATCCAGGGCGACCTCGATGAGCTGGTCAACACGCTGACCCGCGAGAACCAGGCCGATCAGCTGCAGGCCCTAGGCGGCATCTGACGCCCAACAAATGCGTCTCGCACGGCACCTGACGCCCGGCAGGTATAGTCTTTCCCGCCACGGCAACGGATAGAGCAGGCATGGGCAAGCGCTACCGCGAGACCCTGGAGGAGCTCCAGGTCGAATTGACCCGCCTGCAGCACGGGCTGCGCAGCAGCGGCAAGCGGCTGCTGGTGATCTTCGAAGGACGCGACACCGCCGGCAAGGGCGGCACCATCAAGGCCATCAGCGAAAGACTGGATACCCGCGGCTGCCGCATCGTGGCGCTGCCCAAGCCCAGCGACACCGAGGCCACGCAGTGGTACTTCCAGCGTTACGTCCCCCACCTGCCCAACGCCGGCGAGCTCGTGCTGTTCGACCGCAGCTGGTACAACCGCGCCGTGGTCGAGCCGGCGATGGGCTTCTGCAGCAAGGCACAATACGAGGCCTTCATGCAGGCGGTGCCGGCTTTCGAGAAGCTGCTCGTCGACGACGGCATCGTCCTGCTGAAGTACTGGCTGACGGTGGACCAGGCCGAACAGGAACAGCGCTTCGCCGATCGTGCCAACGATCCGCTGAAGCGCTGGAAGCTGTCGCCGGTGGATCTGCGGGCGCGGCACAAATATGCCGAGATGGGGCGGCTGCGCGACACGATGATCGAATGCACGCACAGCGACCAGGCCCCGTGGTTCGTGGCCGACTTCAACGACCAGAAACGCGGCCGCATCAACCTGATCCGGCACCTGCTGCAGCAGGTGCCCCTGCACGGCAAGGCCACTCCGCCCGTAAAGCTGCCCAAGTTGAAGGGCAAGCCCGGCAAGGAGCATGTCACCAAGCTAGCCCACTGGGTGCCGGACACGTACTAGCCAACAGGCGCCTGCTAGGCGATGCGGAATCCGTTCGCTGCCTGCTCGGGCAGGGCCATTCGCTCGACCGCATCCACCTGCGCCGCGGGCGGCCCTTGCCACAGCCAGCGCTCCAGCGCATCGAGCGCGGCGGCACTGCCGACGGCCAGCACTTGGACACCGCCGTCGGGCAAGTTGAGCGCATGGCCTTCGATACCCAGCGCCAAAGCCTGTTCGCGGGTACTGGCGCGAAAGCACACGCCCTGCACGCGGCCACGGACGAGGAAGCGCGCTGCTGGCATCACCTGGCCTTGTTGATCGCCGCGTCCAGCTTGGCGGCATCGATCGGGCCGAGGAAATGCGCCGCCACCGTGCCGTCCGGTGCGATCAGGTAGGTGGTTGGCAGGCCGCGCGGTTCGTCGAAATCCTTGACCGGCTTGTCCAGCGTGACCTGCGCGATGGGGTAGACCACCGGATGCTTGGCGAGGAATGCCTTGATGTCGGCGGGTTCGCTGTCTTCGTAGGCGAGGCCGATGGCACGCACGTTCTTGTGCGAGGCCACGTAGTGCGAAAGCACCGGCATCTCGGCAATGCATGGCACGCACCACGTGGCCCAGAAATTCACGATCACCCAATGCCCGTGCTGGGCGGCCAGGTCATAGGCCTTGCCGTCCATCGTGGTGACGTGGATGGCCGGATGGGCAGGCATCGCGGCGCGCGCCGTGCCCACCAGCGCCAGCGGTAGCAGCAGTGCCGCAAGCCAGACGTGTCGTTTCATGGTGAAGATTCCTCCGGAGCAGCAAGCGCTGCGGGAAACACTTGCAGGAGCGGCGTGCCCAAGGTCGAGCGCATCGCGGTCGCAAGCTCGTCTAGCATCGCCAGCAACTCCGGCGGCAACGGCAGGTTCAACGCCGTCGCTTCCTGCGTCGGCTGCAGGGGCAGGCGGTAGCGGGTGTGCAGGTATACGCGCAGCAGATCGGCACTGTCCAGGCTGCGGCTGAGCAGCCAGCCGCCCGATTCGTTGCGCTGGACCAGACCTGCACGCAGGAGGTCGTCGACATAGACCGCCGCCGAGGCGGCGCGCAGCCGCGGTTCGCTGGCGCAGATCGACGCGGGATCCACGCTTTCGCCCCGCCGTTGCGCGTCCACGAAGTGCTTGAGCACCACCATCAGCCCGAGGAACTCCGCGCCCTCGGGCAGCCGCTCGGCTGGCGGCTCGTACTCGTACGCCGAGATCGAGGCGGCGATCGAGGCGCCGAGGATCACGATGATCCATGACAAATAGATCCACACCAGGAAGATCGGGATCGCCGCCAGCGCCTTGCCGTAGATCTGCTGGTAAGTGTGCGCCCCGTGCACGAACAGACGGAACCCCCAGCGCGCGAACTCGAACAGGATCGCGGCGACCAGCGCGCCCACGGTGGCATCGCGCCGCGACACGCGGCGGTTCGGCACCAGCACGTACATCAGCCACAGGGACACGAAGGTGGCCACGAATGGCACCACCCGCAACGCATGCGTGCCCAGACCGGGCGATGCGGCGACAGCCGCCGCTCCCTGGCGCAGCGGCACGGACGACGCGGCGACGGTGGCCGTCCCCTGCAACAGCGGTTGCGCACTCAGGTAGGAACTGGCCGCGATACCGCCGCCCACCAGCACCGGCCCCAGCGTCAGCGCCGCCCAATACAACAGCAGGCGCGCAGCCCAGCGGCGCGGCCGCTGCACCCGCCAGATGCGGTTCAAACGGTCTTCGATACTGACCATCATCGAGATCGCGCTGAACAGCATCATCAGGATGCTGATGCCGGTGAGCTGGCTGGCATTGCCGGCGAAGCTCTGCAGCGCGTCCTGGATGTGATGACCCGCCGCCGGCACGAAGTTGCGGAACACGAAGTCCAGCAGCAGGTCGCGCGACTGCGCGAACACCGGGAACGCCGCGAACATCGCCAGCGCCGCCACCATCAGCGGCACCAGCGACACCAAGGTGGTGTAGGACAGCGCTCCAGCTGTCTCGAAGCACTTGTCGTCGACGAAGCGCTGCCACAGGAAGTGGCCGAAGCTGTGCGTGCGGTCGCGGTCGAAACGCAGTTGCATGGGCGGCTCGCCAACCTGATCAAAAACCGGAAACCGTTCGTACCGAGCGTAGCGGAACAGAGTTCCGCGAAGTCGAAACACCTGCGCAAGGCATTGCCCTTCGACTCCGCTTCGCTACGCCCTGGACGAGCGGGTGGAGCGATGGGGCTCCTTGCTCGTCATCCCGGCGAAGGCCGGAGGCGCAGGAATGACGAGCAAGATCGGGCCTTGCATAACTCTTACACTAGCGCATTGCCCACATCGCGCCCACACGCATGAATGACGTCCTCGTCCTCTATTACAGCCGCAACGGCCACACCGCGCAGCTGGCGCGACTGATCGCCCGCGGCATCGAGGAGGTGCCCGGCATGCGCGCGCGCCTGCGTCAGGTGCCGCCGGTGGCGCCCGTCACTGAAACTGCGCAGCCGCCTGTACCTGACGAGGGCGCACCCTACGTGACCAGGCAGGATCTGCAGGAATGCAGCGGCCTCGCGCTTGGCAGTCCGACCCGTTTCGGCAACATGGCCGCACCGCTCAAGCACTTCCTCGACAGCACCGGCGCCGAGTGGGCCAGCGGCACGCTGGCCGGCAAGCCCGCCGCGCTGTTCACTTCCACCAGCACCATGCACGGCGGCCAGGAATCCACCCTGCTGACGATGGCGCTGCCGTTGCTGCACCATGGCATGCTGCTGGTGGGCATTCCGTTCACCGAGCCCACGCTCAGCATCACGCAAACCGGGGGCTCCCCTTACGGCGCAAGCCATGTAGCCGGCCCCAAGGGCGAGAACGCCATCAGCGAGCACGAGCGCGAACTCGCCCGCGCACTGGGCCGCCGCCTCGCCGACACCGCGCGCAAGCTGGCCGCAGGCGCATGAGCGCTGGCGCCCTGCCCTCCGAACAAAAGCTCGGCCTTGCCGCATGGGCTGCGCTCGCCGTGCTGCAATTGGTCTGGCATGGCTGGCTGCTGCCGCCGCAAAGCATGCCGATGACGCTCGTACTGGCGATCGCCCTGATTCCGTTGTTGCTGCCGCTGGCCGCGCTGCGCAATCCGCGCCGCGCCCTGCTCTGGGTCGGCATCCTTGCCCTGTTCTACTTCTGCCATGGCGTGGCCGAGGCATGGAGTTCATCGATCGAACGCATGCTCGCCGTCATCGAAATCACGCTCACCCTGCTGTTGATCGGCACTCTGGGCGCAGGCGTGCGGCGACCGCGCCGCTGATATCAACCTTCCGAGAGAACCGCATGCCACACCCTGCCTTGCTGGCCGCCGCCGACATCGAAGCCATGGAGGCGGAAGCACGTCCGCATCCGTTGAATCCGAATGCGCTGCGGCTGCGCAAGTCGCTGGGCGACGTCACCGGCCTGACCCAGCTCGGCGTGCATCGCATCGAGTTGCCGCCCGGCCACGATTCCAGCGAATACCACCGCCATCTGTACGAGGAAGAATTCGTCTACGTACTCGCCGGACACGGACGTGCATTGATCGACGAACAGGCCCACGACATCGGCCCCGGCGACTTCCTCGGCTTCGCCCGCAACGGCCCCGCCCACGTCATCACCAACACCACCGATGCACCCTTGGTGCTGCTGGTGGCTGGCCAGCGGCTGGAACAGGACGTCTGCGACTACCCACACCGCCGCAAGCGCCTGTATGTACGCGGTGAAGAGAGTGACCTGGTGGACTTCGATGCGATCCAGCCAGGCTGAGTGCCATACGACGTGTCACAGCGCGCGATCGTGACAAAGGCAGCGGCAAGTCAGGTCACAGCGACAACCGACAGTACCTCGGCACGCCGCGCCAGCAGCGCATCGATGCCCGAGTGCGCGAGGATCGCGGACAGCGCGCTGGCGGCCGTGGCCGGATCAAGCAGGCCGGCCGCCGCATCGAACACCGACTTCACCGCCATCACCAGATCGCCGTCCACCGCCGCGAGGCGTTCGAGTGCGTCACGCTCGTTGACGTGCCGCTGCGTCACCCGATCCATCTCCGGCACGGGCGCCGTGCGCACTTTTGTCTCCAGCGATTCCAGACCCTGCTGCGCGCGTTGCAAGGCCTGCGCCGTGGCGATGGCCGCGGCATCGGGGAACGGGTGTTCGCGCGTCGGCGCGGGCAGGTGTTCGCGCCGCCAATCCCGTTCCAATCCGGCCAGGTGCGCGCGCATCTGGCCTAGCATCTCGCTGACCTTGGCGCGTATCAGCAGGTCGTCCGCGCGAAGCTGGTTTTCCTTGCGATAGAAGTTGTAGCCCCAGCCGTAGAACAGGTTCGACAGCACCTGCGTGGCCGGGTCCGCGGTCTCGATCGGGTTTTCCGTCGTCTTCAATTCCATCGTGCAATCTCCAATCCGGTGGACGCACACCGCGCCCCGGCGGGGGCGGTGTGCGTGGACAGCCGTCACCCCTTCGGCAGCGTCACCGATGCATGACCATCGGGCACCGGGTACGTGCCCATCGTGGCGCCGCCAATCGAGAACGGCGCGCCCACCGCCATGTTCGGCGCAGAGACCAGGCCGCGCTCGGCCATCTTCAACGCCGTGTAGTAGCGCACCGCATCGAGCTCGCTCAAGCCGAACGCGCGCAGCGAAATCAGTTCACGCATGCGGTCGTCCTTGGGCAGGATCAGCACCTTGGCGTCGTTCAAGGTGATGCCGAATACCGAGAGGAACGCGCTCATGTGCTCCTTCAGCAGCTCGACCACTTCGTGGATGTGCTCGTTGATCTTCTCCATCGGCGTGACCTGCACGACCTGGTTGATCGCCTGCTCGACCACCGGAGCCGCGTAACTGGCCACCTCGTCGGCCTTGATGTAGTGCCCGCTGAACGGCATGTGCGTGGTGAGCTTGAGCGCATCGTCCTTGCTGTCGACGTGGATGTAGTAGTCGACCTGGTACACCATCTCGGCCATCTCCGCCGAGGTGGCCACGCCGCTGGCGCGCACCAGCAACTTGGCGCGATTCACATAGAGCACCTCGTACTGCCACGGCGAATTGCCGCCGAAGAAACCGGTGACGAAGCCGCCCAGCAGCGGTTTGTCGGGCGTCTGGATCGGATACTGGCCAGTGTCGTAGACGCCGAGCACTGCGCCACGCGACTTGAGCACGGCGAAATGGTTCGCCTCCACCGTCAACAAACTCCCGGAGATGATGCTCGCGTCCGGGTAGTGGTAGGCCATCACGTCCGGCCCCATGATGTCCGTGCCGTTGTCCTGCAGAGTCGAGATCACTTGCCGCGTCAGTGCCATGGTCATTCCCTCGCGTTATGGATGGTGTGCGCCTGTCCCTGGCCCGGCCCCTGGTACGCTGGATCGACCCGGCGATTCCGACAATACGCACTGCCGATTATGAGGTAGCGCGAGGCGCAAGTTCTTGGCGCCCACGCCTCGGCAAGGCGCCATGTTTCCTGGCCGAGCTCTACAAACCGTGGCGCCGTTGGCCACGCAAACCGGCCGCTGGCGCATGAACGCCACTATGCTGCCTTGGCCTTAGTTGTGAAGCGCCAGGCAAGAGATACCTAATTCGATCTCTATCTCTTGGGAGCGGCGGTTTGGCGGTCTATGAGGGCCGAATGGCTTGATCGTAAGCGTTGTCGACTTCTCTGACCCGCGCCCTCCAGCAAGGAGTGCCTTGGCCATTTGCCTTCCCTCAGACCCTCGTGGTGTGCGAGGCAGCGTGAGTTTTGCGAAGTAAGTGTGGGAGCCGATGAAACGCGAGATGTCCGCTTCCACCTAGAAGCATGCCGGCAATACTGGCGAGATGGCACCGCCACCACAGTCGGTACCGTTTCCAGGGAAGCCTGCACCGGCGCACTCGCCACGCCACTTCGCTAAGCTGTCCCCGACTACATCCATCGAGGACGGATCCCCACGCATGCGTCGCATCTTTCCGTTCGCGCTGCTGCCGCTGCTGCTGTTCGCGACACTCGCGCAGGCTGGCGTGCAATTGGTGGTGCGTGGCGTGGACGAACCGCTGCAGCAGGCGATCGGCGCATCGGTAGGGCTGTCGCAGTACGCGCGGCGCGACGTGAGCGACGCGCAGGTGCGCCGCCTGTACGCGCGGGCGCCTGCGCAGGCAAAGGCCGCACTGGAACCCTACGGCTATTACGACGCGGACATCACGGCGCAATTGCAGCAGGTCGGCAAGGACTGGAAGGTGACGCTGGACGTGCACCCCGGCGAGCCGGTGAAGGTCGCTTCGGTGGATGTGCAACTGGATGCCGAAGCGCTCGCGCTGCCTTCGATCCGCCGCGCCCGCAGTGCCTTGACCCGCATGCGCGGCAGGCAACTGGACGACGCCAGCTACGACGCCGCACGCGACGCATTGTCGGCGGCGCTCACCGCCAGCGGCTTTCTCGATGCGAGGCTGACGACGCATCGCGTGGAAGTGAACACGGCGCAACACACGGCGGCGATCCGTCTCGCATGGCAGGTCGGTCGACGCTATCGCTACGGCGCGGTGCACTTCGTAGGGTCGCAGTTCAAGGATGGCTTCCTCGAGCGCTACGTGCCGTTCAAGCCGGGAGACTATTTCGACCAGAACCAGTTGCTGCAGTTGCAGCAGGCATTGAACGGTGCGGACTACTTCGCCGTGGTCAACGTGCTGCCGCAGGTTGACGAGAAGGCCGACGGCAAGGTCGACGTCAAGGTCGAGCTGGCGCCGGCGAAACGTACGATCTACACCGGCGGCCCGTTCATCGGCACCGACACCGGCTTCGGTGTGCGCGGCGGACTGGAGCGGCGCTGGGTGAACCGCAGCGGCGACAAATGGAAGAACGAACTGGTACTGGCGCAACGGCTGAAAACGCTGTCCACGCTGTATTCCATACCGTTGCCCGGCGACAACCAGCGCAGCCTCGACTTCGGCGCTAACTACCGCGACGCGAACACCGACACTTCGCAATCGCGCACGCTGGAGCTGGTCGCCAACGAAACGCAGCTCTGGCACGGCTGGACGCGCACCGTGGGCCTGCATGCGCTGTCCGGCACCTTCACCGTGGGCAAGCGCAGCGACGAACCGGACGATACGCCTGGCATCGAGCACGGCAGCAGCACGCTGGTGTTCGCCGAGGCCTCGCTGTCGCGCAAACAGGCGGACAACTACGACTTCGTGCACGACGGCTGGTCGCTGAATTTCGCGGCGCGCAGCACCGCGGGTGACCTGCTCTCCTCGGCCAGCTTCAGCCAGCTCACCGCGGATGCGAAATGGATACATGCGTTCGGCGCGAAAAAGCGCAACCGCCTGATCCTGCGCGGCAGCGCCGGCAAGACCTGGACCGACGACTTCTCCGCGCTGCCGCCGCAGTTGCGTTTCTTCGCTGGCGGCGATCGCTCGGTGCGCGGTTATGGTTTCCAGTCGATTGGCCCCGAAAACAGCTACGGCCGGGTTGTCGGCGGCAGCAACCTGTTCGTCGCCAGCGCGGAGGTGGAGCACTACTTCACCCGCAACTGGGGCATCGCCACTTTCCTCGACGCCGGGAATGCCTTCGACGCCGTGGATTTCCAGCCCAAGCTCGGCACCGGCATCGGTGTGCGCTGGCGTTCGCCCGTAGGCATGGTCCGGGTGGACCTCGGCACGCCCATCGACAATTCGCAGCGCCATGGCGTGGTGTTGCACCTGGTGATCGGGCCGGACCTGTGAGCATTCGCCTGCAGCGACTGCTCACAGGCGATCCACGGATGGGTCGCACGCGCATCGGCCACAAAGTGGACGATGCGCGGTGCCGGGTCTGCGCAACGGACTCGACGAGTCGAAGACGGGCAGGACAGCCCGGCTTCAACATAGGCAAAGGGCCTGGCCCTGCAACGCGCAAATGCACGGCGACCGAAACAAACCGGAGGCAGCAGACAACATCATGAAGTGGCTGAAGCGCCTCGCCATCGCCTTCGCGATCCTGCTGGCAGTGATTGCAGCCACGCTGTGGTGGCTGTTGGATACCGGCGCAGGGCTGCGCTTCGCCCTGGCACGCGCGCAATCCGCCACGCATGGCGCGCTGCAGTGGAAGCACGCGCAAGGCCGCTTGATCGGTCCGCTGCAACTCGACGGGCTGCGCTACGACGATGGCCAGGGCACGCGCATCGACGTAGCACACGCACGCCTCGACCTGCGCTTCTGGGCATTGCTGGCGGCCCGCGTACACGTGCGCGATCTCGACCTCGAAGACGTGACGGTGTCGCTGCCGAAAAGCAGCGACACCAACGAAAGCTCCGGCAGCTTCTCGCTGCAGCCGCCGATCGACCTGCTGCTGGATCGCACGCATGTCGGCGCGGTGCATGTAAGCCGGGGCGGCCAGCCCGTGTTCGCCTCCGACAACCTCGACCTCGCCGGCCGCTGGACGCATGCAGGCATCGCCATCAACACGCTGAAACTGCGCGCGCCGGACGGCGTTGTCGATCTCCAGGGCCAGTTGGCCCTCGCCCGCGGACAACGCGGCAACGGCCATGCCGACTTCGCGTGGCAACTGGGCGCTACCCGCTACGCCGGCCAGCTGGTCGCCAGCAGCGACGGCAGGCAGGCGCAGCTCGACCTGCAACTCGCGCAACCCATGGCGGCACATCTGCAACTGGGTTTGAGCCAGGACGCCCAGTACGCATGGAAGGCAACGCTCGATGCGCCACGCTTCGATCCCAAGCCGCTGCTCGGCGACGGCCCATTGGCATCCGTGGCGATGGCCGTGCACGGCCAGGGCGACCGCCATGGCGGCGAACTCACCGGCACGCTGGATCTGAACCAGTACCGTCTCCTGTTGCAACCGTTGCGCGCCAGCCTCAGCGGCGACGGCAACACGCTGGAGCTGCAGCAGCTCACGCTGGCTTCGCCGCAGATCAAGGGAACACTGGCAGCCAACGGCAAACTGCGACTGGACGCGAAGCCCTTGGGTGGCCAGTTGGCGATCCAATGGAGCGACCTGCAATTGCCCGCCGAACTGGTTGGCCAGCCCTTGGCAAGCGCGGGCAAGCTCGATGCATACGGCAATGCAGAAAATTTCCATGCGGCCGGCGATTTCACTGTCGGGCCGCCCGGCAAGCCCGCGCACTTAGTGTTGAACATCGACGGCACGCCGCAGGCCATCGCCCTGCACCCGCTCACCCTGCAACAGGCGCAGGGCCAGTTGCAGGCTCAAGGCAGGTTGCAACTGCAACCCGTGCTCGGCTGGCAACTCGACGCCAAGGCCAGCCGCATCGATCCCGGCCAGTTGTTCGCCGGATGGAACGGCGCGCTGGATTTCGCAATCGCCAGCCAGGGAACGCTGGCGAAAGCCGGACCCGATGCCACGCTGGAGCTCAAGCAACTCGCCGGACGCTTGCGCGACCGCAGCCTCGGCGGCGAGGGAAAACTGCATCTGTCGCCAGACCGGGTTATCGACGGCAAATTGAAGCTGTCCTCCGGCGGCAGCACGGTGCAGATCGACGCCAAACCCGGCGTGGGCAACAACGCCGAGCTCACGCTCGCCATCGCCTCGCTGGGCGACTGGCTGCCCGATGCCGGCGGCCGCCTGGATGGCCGGTTCTCCATCCGCGGCCTGCTGCCGAAACTTTCCGTCAACGGTCACTTGAACGGCAACGCGCTGGCATGGCAGCAGCAGCGCGTGGATACGTTGCAACTGATCGTCGGCATTCCCGACATCAGCCATCCCGCGGGAAAGCTGGAACTCACCATGGGCGGCACGCACGCCGGCGGACTGGTGTTCCAGCGTATCCACCTGCTCGCCGAGGGTAGCCAGGGCGACCACCGGTTGACGTTGGACGCGCGCGGCAGCCAGGTTTCCGGTGCGCTGGCATTACATGGGGCGCTGAAGAACGATGGATGGAGCGGCACGCTGTCCACGCTGAACCTCGATCCGCAAGGCCTGCCCGGCTGGCGCCTGCAGAACGCCAGCCAGTTGGCCTGGCGCGACGGCGCCTTCAGCCTGTCCGAACTGTGCCTCACGGCGGGCGACCCGCAGCTGTGCGCCAGCGCAAAGCAGGACAAGGCCGGCAACCTCGACGCCAGCTACCGGCTGCGCGCGTTGCCGCTTGCGCTGCTGCTCAATGCCGCAGGCGAATCCGATTTGCCGGTGCGCGTGGACGGAAGCCTGCAGGGCGACGGTCAAATGCACCGCAATGCGGCCGGCACATTCAGCGGCCACGCCAACATCGGCTCCAGCAGCGGCAGCATCACCTACACCGAGCATGCCGACGCGCCGTTGCTGAGCTATGACAGCTTCGCGCTGAACGTCGAACTCGACCCGCACAGCCAGCGCTTCACCCTGCAGGCAGGACTCGACCACGGCGGACGCCTGGACGGCCAAATGAGTTTGAGCGGCAAGCAACAAGCACTGGCCGGACAGATCGACCTGCGTCTGAACAGCCTTGCCTTCATCGAATTGTTCAGCGACGCGCTGGCGAACGTGCATGGCCGGGCCAGCGGCAGCTTCCATCTCGGCGGCACGCTGACGCAGCCGGCCATCGACGGCAATGCCACGCTCGACGACTTCGCCGCCGAGGTTCCCGCAGCAGGGCTGAAGCTTGCGCAAGGGCGGCTGACGGCAAGCGCCATCGACACGCGCGGCCTGCGCGTGGATGGCAGTGTGCAGTCCGGTGCAGGGACGTTGACGGTAAGCGGCGTGGTGGGCCTGGGGGGCGACGTCTCCACCGACATCGCGATCAAGGGCAGCCAGTTCACCGCCGCCGACATCCCCGCCGCCAAGGTCGCGATCGCGCCCGACCTGCGCCTGCAGCGCAACGCGCAAGGGCTGGACCTCAACGGTGCAGTGTTGCTGGACAGCGCCGACGTGAATCTCGACAAGCTGCCCGGCGCGGGTGCGAGCAAGGCGTCGCCCGACGTGGTGGTGGTCGATCGCCCGCAGCCGGAGCCGGGCGCATCGCTGCCGTTCACCGCCACGGTGAAAGTGGACCTGGGCAACAAGACCCATCTCGCCGGCATGGGCCTGGACGGCCGCCTCCGCGGCGTACTCACGGCGAGCGAGCGTCCTGGCCGCACCACCACCGGCCAGGGCCAGGTCACCGTGAGCGGCACGTACAAGGCCTACGGCCAGAACCTGGCGATCCAGAGTGGCAAGCTGTTGTTCGCCAGCACCCCCATCGACAACCCGGGCCTGGACATCCGGGCGAGCCGCAAGCTCAATCCCAATGCCACCATCGACGAAGGCCAGGAAGTGGGGCTGCAGATTTCCGGCACCGCGCAACGCCCCGTGCTCACCGTGTTCTCCAATCCGCTGATGGAGCAGTCCGACGCACTTTCCTATCTCGTCACCGGCAAGCCGCTGTCGCAGGTGAAGGGCGGCGAGGGCGACATGCTGGGCGCCGCCGCGCAGGCGCTGGGTTCGGCGGCGGGCAACCTGCTGGCCAAGAGCATCGGTTCGAAGATCGGCGTGGACGACATCGGCGTCTCCAACAACGAGGCGCTGGGCGGCAACTCCGCCTTCACCGTGGGCAAGTACCTGTCGCCACGGCTCTACCTGAGTTACGGCGTAGGTCTTTTCGAACCCGGCCAGGTCGTCACGCTACGCTACCGGCTCAACCATCGCTGGAATTTCGAGGCGCAAAGCGCCACCGACTTCAGTCGCGCCAGCTTCAACTACCGGTACGAACGCTGAACGTGTTCGCAAGAAAGTCCGTAACACCGTCCTTTTTGCGGAATCGCGCATGACCGGCGCATTGCGCGTAACGAATACCGTACGACGCGCATGGCAATAATCACCGCACCGCTTCTGTTCCATCGTCATCCCCATGGAGTGTTTCCGATGATCGACCGAACCTTCCCCCGCAACGCCGCCTGCACGCTGCTCTGCGCCGGCGTCGTGATGCTGGCCGGCTGCAACAAGGCCGCCGATTCGCAAGCCGCGAACCCGGCCGCCGCGGGCACCGCACCCGCATCCGCCGGCACCAGCGCACAACAGCCCGCGCCGTACACGCCTCCCTCGGCCGACCAGCTCTATCAAATGGTGGCGCCGATCGCCCTGTTCCCCGACAAGCTGGTAGCGCAAGTGCTGGCCGGCTCGACGTATCCCGACCAGATCACGGCCGCCGACAACATGCTGCAGCAGCATCCGAATCTCACCGGTAGCCAGTTGGCCGATGCGGTGAATCCGCAGCCGTGGGATCCCAGCGTGAAGGGCCTGACGCAGTTTCCCAATGTGCTGGACCAGATGGCGCAGAACATCCCGTGGACGACCGCGCTGGGCGAGGCCTACGTCAATGACCCGTCCGACGTGATGAACGCCATCCAGGTGATGCGCCAGCGCGCGCAGCACAATGGCAGCCTGCGCAGCTCGGCGCAGATGCAGGTGGTCAGCCAGCCCTCGACCGCGCCGACGGACGAACAACAAGTGGCGTATGAAGGCGACGCACAGCCCGTGTATGCCGGCCCCGCCGAGGTGCCACCGCCGCCGCAGACCATCGAGATCCTGCCCGCGCAGCCCGATACGGTGTACGTGCCGCAATACGACCCGGAAACCGTATACGGCGAGCCGATGGCGCCCTACCCCGGCTACACCTATGCCCAGCCCGCCGGTTACAGCACCGGCCAGATCGTGGCGACGGGCGCCATCGCCTTCGGCGTCGGCATCGTGGTTGGAGCATTGTTCGAACACCACCACGACAACCAGGGCGGTCCCGGCCCGAATCCCGGCTGGGGCTGGAACAGTTGGGGCATGAACTGGGGCAGGCATGGCGGCGGCCCGGAAGGCCAGGGCGGCGGCTGGCAGCGTCCGGCGGTGGTGCACAACAACACCGTCTATGTCTCGCGCTCCACGACGGTGGTCAACCGCTATGTCACCAACAACATCAACAACAGCCGCACGATCAACAACGTTACGAACAACACCCGCTACGTCAATACGACGAACAGCGGCAACAACCGTTACATCGGCAACGGCGCGAACAACGAACGCGCGCCAGCAGCGGCTGCGCAGAAACCCGCCATGCAGGCCATGACCATGCCGCACTTCGGCACGCCGGTACGCGGCGCCGAGCCTGCGCGTTTCCAGCAGGCACACGCCGGCGCTCCCGCCCAGCCGGCGCCGCACGCTGCAGAAGCGCCGCGGGCCGTCGAAGCCCCGCGCGCTACCGCAGCATCGCGTCCTTTCGAAGCGCCTCGGGCTGCCGCAGCACCGCGTCCTTTCGAAGCGCCGCGAGCTGCCGCGGCACCGCGTCCCGTCGAGGCTCCGCATGCGGTGGCAGCGCCGCGTCCCGCCGAGGCACCCCGTGCTGCCGAGGTGGTGCATAGCGTCGAAGCGCCGCATGAAGCAGCGCGCCCCGAAGCCATGCACACGGCACCTCCGCGCCCCGAGCCCACCCACGCCACCGCACCGCGACCGGTGGAGATGGAACGTGCACCGCAACCTCCCGCGCCGCGCCCGGAAGCCAGGCCCCAGCCGGCACCCAGCCCGACTGCCCATCCGGCGCCGGCTGAACAGCATCAGGCTGCCAAGCCCGCACACACTCCGCCGAAGAAACAGGACAACAACCAGCACTGACGGCAAGGCACGCCGGGAGCGCGCAAGAGCGCGCTCCCGGTCTTCCGGCACCTGCAACACCACCCGCTTGGCGCTATCGTGCCCGTCTCCCAAGACAGCGAGGTGGCACCCATGCAAAGCACTCGATGGATCCTGGCAACGGCGATCGCCGCCGCGCTTTGCGGCATGCCAGCCCTTGCCGCCGTGCCTGTCGCACACGGCCCCGACATCGGCATCGACCTCGCCGGCATCGACCACTCCGTACAGCCGGGCGACGAATTCTTCGACTACGCGAACGGCAATTGGCTGAAGACCGCGCAGATCCCCGCCGACCGCTCCAGCACCGGCACCTTCCTCAAGATCTTCGAGCTGACCGAGCAGCACACCGCCGACCTCATCAAGAACGCCGGCGCCAGCCATCCCGCCGCGGGCAGCAACGCACGCAGGATCGCCGACTACTACGCCGCCTACATGGACGAGGCCGCGATCGAGCAGCATGGCCTCGCGCCGCTGAAGACCGAACTGTCCGCCATCGACGCCATCGCCTCGAAGGACGACCTCGCCCGCGTGCTCGGCAGCCGCCTGCGCGCCGACGTGGATCCGGTCAACGCCACCAACTTCCATACCGAGAACCTGTTCGGCCTGTTCGTGACGCAGGGGCTGGAAGATCCCTCGCACACCGTCGCGTATCTGCTGCAGGGCGGCGTGGCCATGCCCAGCCGGGACTACTACCTCGCCGACGATTCAAACATGGCGGCGTTCCGCAGCCAGTACCACACCTACGTGGTTGCGCTGTTCAAGCAGGCCGGCATCGCCGACGCGGAGGCCAAGGCCGCCACGGTGATCGACCTGGAAACCAAGATCGCCAAGGCGCAGGAAAGCCTGGTCGACAGCCAGGACGTGCACAAGGCGAACAACCTGTGGAGCACGGCCGACTTCGCGCAGAAGGCACCCGGCCTGGGCTGGGCCAGCTACTTCAAGGCCGCCGGCCTGGGCGGCCAGAAGCGGATCGACGCGTGGCAGCCCGGCGCCATCACCCGCCTCGCCGCACTGGTCGGCAGCGAACCGCTGGATGCATGGAAGACCCTGCTCACCTTCCACACGCTGGACGGCGCCGCACCCTTGCTGCCCAAGGCCTACGCCGACCTCCATTTCGGTTTCTATGGCCACACCTTGCAGGGCACGCCCCAGCAACAGCCGCGCTGGAAGCTCGCGGTGGGCGCCACCAACACCGATCTCGGCGATGCGGTGGGCCAGCTCTACGTGCAGAAATACTTCCCCGCCTCCTCCAAAGCCGAAGTGCAGCAACTGGTGAAGAACCTGATCGCCGCCTTCGACGAACGCCTCGACACGCTGAGCTGGATGACCCCGGCAACCCGCGCCAAGGCGAAGGAGAAACTGGTCACGTTGAAAGTGGGCGTGGGCTATCCCGAACACTGGCGCGACTACGGCAGCATGCTGGTCAGCGCCGACGATCCACTGGGCAACCACCTGCGTGCGGAAAAACACGAATACGAACACCAGCTGGCGAAGCTCGGCAAGCCGGTGGATCGCGGCGAATGGTGGATGACGCCGCAGACGGTGAACGCGGTGAATCTGCCGCTGCAGAACGCGCTGAACTTCCCCGCCGCGATCCTGCAGGCACCGTTCTTCGACCCGAAGGCCGACGCCGCTGCCAATTACGGCGCCATCGGCGCCATCATCGGCCACGAGATCAGCCATAGCTTCGACAACACCGGCGCCGACTTCGACGCTCAGGGCAAGATGGAAAACTGGTGGACTCCCGCCGACGAGGCGCACTTCAAGAGCGCCACCGAGCAGTTGGCCAAGCAGTTCGACCAGTACGAGGCGCTGCCCGGCCTGCATGTCAACGGCGAGCAGACGCTGGGCGAAGACATCGCCGACGTTTCCGGCCTCACCATCGCGTACCTCGCGTATCACAAGTCGCTGGGCGGCAAGCCCGCGCCGACAATCGACGGCCTGAGCGGCGACCAGCGCTTCTTCCTGGCCTTCGGGCAGGCCTGGCGCTCGAAGATACGCGACGCCGCCCAGCGCCAGCGCCTCAGCATCGACGTGCACGCGCCCGCGCAGTTCCGCGCGCTCACCGTGCGCAACCTCGATGCATGGTACCCGGCGTTCAACGTGCAGCCCGGCCAGAAGCTCTATCTTGCGCCGGACCAGCGGGTGAAGATCTGGTAAGCGCCCCTGCCATAGGAAACCTCGAAAAGCCGCGCCCGAAAAGGCGCGGTTTTTTCCATAATGGCGGCCATGAACAACACCAAGCCAACCCCTCCCGCACTGCGCAAGCTGCTGGACGACGCCCGGCAAGCCCTGGCCCGCGGAGACCACGCGCAAGCCGGCCAACTCGCCGCGCACGCCACGCAGGTGGATGCCAACTGCGCCGAAGCGCACTACCTCGCCGGCCGCATTTGCCTCGACACCAGGCAACAGGGTCGTGCACTGGAACATCTGAACCGCGCCGTGGCCATCGAAACCGAGAACGCCGAATACGCCACGTATTTCGCGCTTGCGCTGGCGATTTCATGCCGCTATGGCCAAGCCCTGCAGGTCGCCAACATCGCCTACGCGCTGACGCCGGCCGATCCGCTGACACTGGATGTGCTGGGCGGCGTCTATATGCAATGCAATGCGTTCGAGCGCGCCAATGCGATGTTCCGTCGCGCGACGGCCGCGCTGCCGGATCACGCCGTCGTCCGCTTCAATGCCGCCGTGACCGCCACCTTCACCGGCAACCTCGCCGCCGCCGAAACGCACTTCGACACTTGCGTAGCCTTGCAGCCGACGTACTGGCCGGCCTACGGGCTGCGATCGCGCCTGTACCGGCAAACGCCGGACCGCAACCACGTCGAAGCTCTGCGCACGCTGCTGGCCGAACATGCCGGCGATATCGATGCGCAAATCCACCTGCACAGCGCGCTGGCCAAGGAGTGTGAAGATCTCGGCGACCATGCCGCCTCCTTCGAGCACATGCGGCTGGGGAAGGCCGCCGCGCGCACGCGCGTGGACTACCAACCCCAGCGGGATAGCGCGATGGTCGACGCGCTGATCGCGGCGTTCCCCGGCACGGTGGACAGCGGCAGCGGCTACGGCAGCGACGAACCCATCTTCATCGTAGGCATGCCGCGCTCCGGCACCACGCTGGTGGAGCGCATCCTGTCCAGCCATCCGGACGTGCATTCCGCCGGCGAACTGATGGACTTCGGCACGCAGCTCTGCCGCCTGGCGCCTGCCGGCGCACCGGCAAGGCTGTGCCCGGAACTGATCGCGCAATCGCACCGGTACGACTGGCACCAGCTCGGCCTGCGCTACGTGGACGCCACCCGCCCGCAGACCGCGCTCAAGCCGCGCTTCATCGACAAGCTGCCGCATAACTTCCTAAATCTGGGACTGATCGCCAAGGCGCTGCCGAAAGCGAAGATCATCTGCCTGCGCCGCCATCCGCTCGACACCTGCCTCAGCAACTTCCGCGAAGCCTTCGCGGAAAATTCCGCCTTCCACGGCTACAGCTTCGACCTGCTCGACATCGGCCGCTTCTACATCCAGTTCGACCGCATGATGGCCCACTGGAACGCCGTGCTGCCCGGCCGCATCCTGCAGGTGGACTACGAAACCCTGGTGGCCGAACAGGAAGCCACCACCCGCAAGCTGCTCGCACACTGCGACCTGGAATGGCACGACGCCTGCCTGGCCTTCCAGAACAATCCTTCCGCCGTGGCCACCGCCAGCACCGCGCAGGTCCGCGAGGGCATGCACCGCCGCGCCGTAGGCCGCTGGGAAAAATTTCGGCCCTGGCTGGGGGAACTGGATGCATTGCTGCGGGAAGGCGGGATCGACACTTCGGCGGCATGAGGTCGCGCAGAAGTTTCCATGTCGTTCTCGCAAGTGACAAAGCGGTTTCGTGCGCCCCAAGAAAAGCAGCGCGCTCCTGCGTGCAGAAGCAAACGGCCAAAGCAGAGCGTGGCGGTTGCCTGTCATTCCGGCGAAGGCCGGAATCCAGTTGCGACGAGCTATACGGCTACTGGATCCCAGCCTTCGCCGGGATGACGAGCGTGACGACCCCGATTTCGCGTGTGCCTCAGCTCCAGGATTCGGCGCGGCGTGACGGCGGCGGCGGTCGTGTCGCGCGATGCAGTTCCAACATCCTCGAAACAACAGGCTTGTAATCCCGGCGGATTGAGCAAGGCCGGTCTTTGGGCCACCTTCCTTTGGGCCAGCAAAGAAAGGGGCTCGAGCGCCGGCAGGCGAGCCCGATCGCGGAAACGAACGGTCGTCGCCAGAACCACCCTCTCCCCCACTCCTCCCCGCAGGCACGAGAGGGAGAAAACGCGCAGCTCACCGCGACTTGCGCCACAAACTCACGCGCCGATCCATACCGACCTGCTCCCAGCCAAACCGCCGCGCGATCCAACGCAGCGAAGCCTCGGAATGAAATCCCACATGCGTAGGGTCACGGTGGTAATGCCAGCGCGCAAACCCCGCCATTGCCGGACGCAATTCGGTCATCAGGCCGAGCAAGCCGCCAGTCACGAGCATCGCGTCGATGCGTGCAAGATCGCGCAAGGGGGCATGCATGTGCTCCAGCACTTCAGTGCAGGTGACGAAGTCGTAGCGCGCGGCCAGCGGCATCTCATCGGGAGCGAAGAACGGGTCATAGCCGACCGTCGGGAAACCCGCTTCGCTCAGCATCGTGGCGAGCGCAGGCGCCGCACCGCAACCATAGTCGAGACCATGCGCGCCAGGCGCGAGACGTACCATCAACGGTCCGGCAAGTTGCGCGAGGAAACGGCGATAGCCGGGATCGTCGACGCGGTTGTCGTGTGTGCCGTAATAGGCACGCTCGGCCACGGCGTCCAGCCATGTCGCCGGGTCGCGGCTGACCAGATCGCACGACGCACAATGGCGGTAGATACCGGTGGTTTCGCGCCACGACACGCCGGACGAATCGCCGCACAGCGGGCACGCCACCACGGCGTCAGCGGATGCCGAGCCCATCGATGCCGGTCGTTTCGACAGCGAAGCCGGCCAGCTCCGCGAAACGGCGACCGCGCTCGGCATAGTCCTTGAACTGGTCGAAGCTGGGCGCGCCCGGCGACAGCAGCACCACGCCATCCGCCGGCGTGACAGTGCGTGCCATCGCCACCGCGTCGGCGAAATCCTCGGCCTCGCCCAGCGGTACCGTGGCCTTGGCCGTACGCAGCGCCAACGCGATGCGCGGTCCGTTGGCCCCCTGCGTCACGATGCGCAGGTCGGTGCGATCCTTGGCGGCACGCACGAAGTCCGACCAGTCCAGCCCGCGATCATGCCCGCCCACGATCACCGTGACCTCGCGTCCGGCCAGGCTGTCCAGCGCAGCCAGCGTGGCCAGCGGCGTGGTGCTGATGGAATCGTTGATCCATGCCAGGCCGTCGCGGATGCCGAGCGGTTGCAGGCGATGCGGCAGCGGGCGGAAATCCGCCAATGCCGGCGCGGCCTTGATCGCGTCGTAGCCCAGCGCTTCCAGTGCAGCCAGCGCCGCGCAGGCGTTGAGCGCGTTGTGCAGGCCGGGCGCAGCCATCGCGTGGATGTCGAACACGGCCTGTTCGCCACGGCGGATCGCAGCATCGGCCACATGCCAGCCCTCGGGCGTGCCGAACACGAGGCGATGCGGATGCGCGGCGGTGCGCTCCAGCAAGTACGCCTGCTGCCCGTTGACCAGCAGGGTACGCGACACATCCGCGAGCTTGAGCTTGTCGGCCACGTAGCGCTCGCGCGAACCGTGCCAGTCGAGGTGTTCCTCGTACAGGCTGGTGACCACGCCCAGCTCCAGCGCACCCGCTTCTCCGGTCTGGAAACTGGAAAGTTCGACGGCCCACAAATCGGCGGACTGGCCTTGCAGCTCCAGCAAGGGTAGGCCGATGTTGCCGGCCAGCGCGGTGCGCACATCCAGGGCACGCGCGAGATGCGCGATGAAGGCGGTGGTGGTGCTCTTGCCCTTGGTGCCGGTCACCGCGATCACGCGTGCGTCCGCGTTCTCCGCGAACCAGAGCGCAGTGCCCGAGGTGAACGCGGTGCCTTGTGCCTGCGCGGTGGTCACCGCAGGCTTGTAGGCGGAGATGCCCGGCGACTTCACCACCACGTCGTAGGCGCACAGAGCTACCGAGCCCGGCTCCTGGCCATAGACGGTAAGCGCGGCGTCGAATGCGCGCGCCGCATCGGCCTCATCCTCGCTGCAATACAGCGCCAGCGGCAGCTGCGGCAGTTGCGCATGGATGGCGCGAATCGCGGCGCGGCCCTCGCGGCCGAAACCCCACACCGCGACGCGCTTGCCCGCCAGGTCGGCGATGCGCATCAGGCGATGGCCTTCAACGCGGCCTGCAGGCGCTCTGGCACGCGATGTTCGAAGGAGGGTTCGAGCCATGGCTCCAGCGCGAGTTGCGCCACCTCGAGCTGCGGCAGGATTTCGCTGCTGAAACGCGCCACCAGCGCGTCCTCCTGCCACTCCGGCCGCTGGCTCAGCGCATACATGGCCGCGCGCGCCTCGGCGCCCTCGCCCACGCATTCGAACGGCTTGTGGTCCTGGTATTCCAGCAGGGCGTCGAACCCTGCCGCCTGCGTCTCGTCGTCGAGCAGGTTGCGCCCGAAGATCGCGAGCAGGCGAGGCTTGGGCAGGAACGGCGCCAGTGCGAGAAACACGAAATGGCACTTCGGGCACTGCCCGCACCAGCGGTCCGCCGGCTTGGGACCGAGGATCTTGAAGTTGCGGTTGCAGCTGGAGAAGGCGTCGAAATACGGCGTGAGCTTTGCGAACGCACGCGTGATCGCCAGTTCGGAGTACGGGCGCAGCAGCGAGCAATAGTCGAGGTCGGCGGCCACGTGCGTGTGCAACCAGTCGCCCAGCAGCTGTTCGAAGGCGTAGCCCTTGCTCCACTGGTGGTTCACCTGCTGGCCTTCGTATTCCAGCGTCGCGGCGGAGGCGGAGCGTTCGTTGGCGAAAGCGATGGAGTCGAAGCCATAGAGGATGGCGGCCACGGCGAGGATGACCGAGTTCACCGCGGTCACCGGGATGTGGCCGTTCCACGCACCGCGCTGGTTGAGCTCGAACAGCGCCGGCGCCAGCTCGCGCTGAAGGTTGAGCATGGGCAGACCTGTGCGCTCGGCGCAGGCCGCGATCAGCGCGGAGTTGCCGACCCACACGGCGGTGGCTTCACCGCCGATGGACTTGATGGCTTCCACCGCGACCAGGGAATCCTTGCCGCCGCCGATGGGAACCAGGGTGCGTTGCGGCAGGCCCAGGGCTTTCGCTTCAGGCCAGCTCACGCCACCACGTGGGATCGCCGGATCGGCTTCCGCACCAAGGCGCGGGAACACGATGCGCCCGCGCAGGTCCAGCCCGTTGCGATACGCAAACTCGGCCAGACCATGCAGGTAAAGCGCATCGAGCAGGTCGGCGGTGGCGTCGTCCAACGGACCGTAGGTCACCTCGATCTTCGGCGGCACGCCGGCCTTGTAGTAGCTGACGCCGGCGACCAGGTGCAGCAGTTTCAGTGCGGCATCGAATGCGGCCTTGCGCTCCACCGGCAGTGCGGGGGCATGCGGGAAGCGGATGCGCTCCACCATGGGCTCGCCATCGTCGAAGGCATATGCCAGCTCGGCCACGCCGTCGGCGTAGCTTGCGTGCAGGAAGCGGAACACCCGGGTCAGGCGGGGATTGTGGATCGTCGTCATTCTCTCAAGTCTCCCGCGAGCCCTGCCCCCTCTCCCCTCCGGGGAGAGGGTTGGGGTGGGGGGCCGGGCTTGCCAAGGCCTCCAGACTCGCCTCAAGCACGCCCTCGATATTTGTCAGTACGTCATTGTCCCAGAAACGCAGCACGCGGTAGCCCATGGCTTCCAACTTGCGCGTGCGAGTTTCGTCATAAATCACCTGTTCGCCATGCTGGCTGCCGTCCAACTCCACGATCAGGCCTGCATCCGGACAGACGAAGTCGGCGATGTAACGATCCATTTCATGCTGGCGGCGGAATCTCCAGCCTTGCATCTGGCGGTTGCGCAGGTGGTGCCAGAGTTTTTGTTCGGCTTCGGTTTGGCCGACTCTCAGACGTCGTGCCCGATCCACGTGCAAGTGTTTCATCCTTGAAACCTCCGCTTCGTTGGATAGCCTCCTACGAGCACCCAACTCTCTCCCCAGAGGGGAGAGGGAGAAAGGCAGTCAATTATCCAGCACGACCTCTTCCGTTTCGCCGCGCAGGTTGTAGGGCGAGGACATCACCTTGCCGTACGCGCCGGTCTGGGCGATCAGGATCACGTCGCTTTCCCGTGGCTCGGGCAGGCGGCGGTCGCTGCCCAGCACGTCGCCGCTTTCGCAGATCGGGCCAACCACCTGGAACAGCGCGTCGGAGGGCTCGTCCAGGCGACTGAGGTTGACGATCTCGTGCCAGGCGTCGTACAGCGCGGGACGGATCAGGCTGTTCATGCCGGTGTCCACGCCGAGGTAGCGCCAGCTGCCCTTGCCCTTGGTCTGGGTGACGCGCGCCAGCAGCACGCCGGCGTCGGCCACCAGGTAACGGCCCGGCTCCATCCACAACTGGTAATGCGGGTAGGCCGCCTTGACCTCGCGCAGCACCTTGTCCAGCGCGGTGATGTCCAGCTTCGCCTCGCCCGGGTGCGAGGGCACGCCCAGGCCGCCGCCGATGTTGAGGAAGGCGATGCTGCCGATGCGCTCGGCGAGGCTGGCCAGCTGGCTGTACACCTCGCCCCAGTGCTTCGCGTCAAGCACGCCCGAGCCGAGGTGCGCATGCAGGCCACGCACCACCACGCCATGCGCGTCGGCGTGGCGCAGGAAGACATCGAGCTGTTCGACGGGCAGGCCGAACTTGCTGCCGCTGCCGCCGGTGCGCACCTTCTCGTGGTGGCCGAGGCCGCGCCCTAGGTCCACGCGCAACACGATTTCGCGGCCGCGGAACAGCTCGCCCCAGTATTCCACCGGGTGCAGCGCATCCAGCGTGATCGTGGCGCGTGTAGCCAGGCCGCGCTCGAAATCCGCACGCGAGGCGAAGTTGGGCGTGAACAGCAGCGGCACGTCCGCAGGCACCCCCGCCGACACCGATTCCAGTTCACCCGGCGACACGCATTCGAAGGCGAAACCCTCCGCGGCCAATGCGCGCAGGATCGCCGGGTGCGTGTTCGCCTTCACCGCGTAGTGCAGGCGATCCACCGCTGCCAAGGATTTCAGCTCGCGCGCCTGCTGGCGTACCGTTGGCAGGTGGTAGACGTAGCGCGGCGTGGCCTCGGCGGCGATATCGAGCAGCCGGCTGCGTTCGGCCGGCTCGCGCCACCACGCGTGCGCAACCGCCGCCTCGCCGCTGCCGTACAGCTGCTGCCAGCTCGGGCCGAACAGCACGCTGTCGTCGGTACGCAGCGCGCCGGCAGTGATCAGCAGCTCGTGCAGGTGCGGCAGCAGGTCGTCCACCACGTCCTCGTCCACCACGAAGGTGAGGTTGAGGTTGTTGGACGACTGCGAGATCAGGTGCACGCGCAGCTGGTCGAACTCGGCCAGCACACTGGACAGCGTGTGCAGCATCGAGCGCATGCCGCGGCCGACCAGGGTGATCGCCGCGCAGGGCGCGATCACCTTGACCCGGCACACCTTGGCGAGATCGCCGGCCAGCGCGGCGATCGCGTCGGAATCGAGCAGGTTCTCGGTGGGATCGAGCGACACGGTGACGTTGGTCTCGGCCGAACCGATCAGGTCCACCGAGAGACCGTGTTGCTTGAACTGCGCGAACACGTCGGCAAGGAAACCGACCTGCTGCCACATGCCCACCGATTCCATCGACACCAGGGTGATGCCCTTGCGCGCGCTGATCGCCTTCACCGAGGGCGCGTGCTCGCGCACCTGCGGGCCGATCACCGTGCCCTCCAGCTCGGGCCGGTTGGTGTCCTTCACCAGCAGCGGCACGCGCGGCTCGCGCAGCGGCGACAGACAGCGCGGGTGTAGCACCTTGGCGCCGGTGGAGGCGATTTCCTGCGCCTCCTCGTAGTCCAGCTTCTGCAACAGGCGTGCACCCGGCACCTGGCGCGGGTTGGCGGTGAACATGCCGGCCACGTCGGTCCAGATTTCCACGCGCGCTGCCTTGAGCAACGCGCCGAAGTACGAGGCCGAGGTGTCCGAGCCGCCTCGGCCGAGCAGCACGGTGCGCCCTTCGCTCTCGCGCGCGATGAAGCCCTGCGTGATGAACACCTCGCCCTGCGCGGCGAGGCGCGCGTTAAGGGCCGGATCGGGCCTGGCCTCGACCATCGCGGAAAGCAGCTTGGTGCGCTCGTTCTGGTTGGGCAGCGCAACGGCGGCGAGGCAATCGCGCGCGTCCACCCACTGCGTGGGCAAGCTGCTGTAGCTGAGAAAGGCTGCGCCCAGCGCGCTGGACATCAGCTCGCCGTGCGCCTGCACCAAGGCTGCCCAGGCCAGTTCGCCCAGTCGCGACGGGCCTTCCGCCGCCAATGCGGCCAGCTCGTCCAGGCGCGCGCCCAGCGTGGCCGGCAGCTGGAGCTGCATATGGCCGAGCAGGTCGTAGTGGCGTTGCGCGATCGCGCTGGCCGCCGCCTTGCGTTTGCCCTGGTCGCCCTCGCCACACAGCTGTTTCAGCGCGTCGGTGATGCCGGTGAGCGCGGATACGACCACCAGCACGCGCGCGCCTTCGGCGCGGCGGCTGGCGACCAGCTCACGGATGTTCTGCCAGCGCGGCAGGGTGGCGACACTGGTGCCGCCGAACTTCATCACGATCCAGGGGGCGTCCGCAGGCAGCGGCGCAGGGGCGTTGGGGTTCACGGGTCTCTTGGGTGGTGGCTGGGGAAATGATCCGCCCAGTGTTGCGCTGCGGCAACACGATTGCAACCGTCGATTCATCCAATGCCATTTGGACGTCCAGACGTCCACTTGCCGGAACCAAGAGCACCCTGTCGCCGCGCTGCTAGACTGCGGCGCTGCCGACCAGGAACCCGCCAGCACATGACTGCCGCGCCTTTCGCCCTGTCCACGATGTTGCGGGCACTGCCCGAGGCCATGGCGGCGATGCTGGCCGCCCTGCTCACCATGGCCTGCGCCCAATGGCTCGCACCCGGCCCTGGCAGCGCGGTGCTGGCGGTGGTGCTGAGCCTGTCGCTGGCGCGCAGCCGGCTCGACCGCGACCACCGCGGCCAACTGGAAGCGGCCATCGCCCTGCCCGTGGTAGGCCTCGCCGCGACCGGCGTCGGCTGGTTGCTGCTGCACGCACCGTGGATCGGCGCCACGGCGTTCACCGTGGGCGTGGCGTCGTCGGTGTGGCTGCGCCAGTTCGGCGAGCTGGCGCGGCGTGCCAGCCGGCTGGTCGCCTTGCCCTTCGTGACCGTGCTCACCGTGCCGCACCTGTCCGGGGCGCAGCGCGGGCCGTTGCCCGCCGCGCTGGTTCCGATCCTGGTGGCGCTGCTGGCGCTGGCCTGGGTGTCCTTGCTCGACGCGCTGGGCCGGCGCATGGGTTGGCTGGTCGATGAGCGCAAGCACCACGTTGCCGCACCGACGCGCGCCCCGGCCAGCCAGGCGCGACTTTCGGCCACCACGCGCATGGCCTTGCAGATGGCGGTGGCGCTGGCGCTCGCCTTCGCCGTGGGCCACCTGGGTTTCGGCGAGCACTGGCCATGGGTGGTGCTGACCGCCTTCATCGTGCACAGCGGCAACCGCGGTCGGCTGGAGGTGGCATACAAGAGCCTGCTGCGCCTGGCCGGCGCGGCGGGCGGCTGCGTTGCAGCGGCCCTGCTCGCCGCACCGGCCGATGCGCACGGCAGCGCCGCGGTGATCCTGCTCGCGCTGTTCCTCGGCACCTGGCTGCGCCAGCTCAACTACGCCTGGTGGGCGCTGTTCGTTACCGTGGCGCTGGCGCTGTTGCAGAACTACGCGGGACTACCCGCGGCATCGGCGATGACACTGCGCCTGGCCGCCATCGCGGCCGGTGCGGCCATCGGCGTAGCCACCGCATGGCTGGTGTTGCCGGTGCGTTCCACCGATGTATTGCGCCGGCGCATGGCCGATGCGTTGGCCGCGCTGGGCGAAGCGCTGGATCCATCGTTTGAACGACACGATGCGGCAGCCTTCGTTCGTTCACTCGATGACGTGGCATCGCTGGCTCCCGCGTTCCGTGCTGCACGCATGCTCGGGCTGCGCCAGCCGGCAGATTGGATCGATGCGCTGTCCGCTTGTCGTGCGCCCGCGCTGGCATTGATCGAACGAGCCGCCACGCCTGGAAATGTACGGCGCGCGGTGGGCACGGCAAGGCAGGCGCTGCGGAAACCCGAGCGCCTGCTCGATGCCTTGAAGGCACTGCACGACGCACTCCCTCTCCCCGCCGGGGAGAGGGTTGGGCTGAAGGGACAATCTGGCGAATGACTTTGACGAAGCACCACGTGCTTCGATGTGATGCTCTCGCGCCCCCTCACCCTGTCCGTTGCTAGGCTCGTTCCTCGCCAAGCACCCCCGGCACTCGCACCAGCGCTCGGGCGCTCAGCCATACGCAAGCCAGTGGCTCGCAAGCAGCATGGCCTCGCCACAAAGGGGAGAGGGGAAAATCAGGCGACCACCACGGGAATCTTGCCGATCCGCGCCTGCCACTCCTTCGGTCCGGTCTGGTGCACGGAAGTGCCGGCGGAATCCACCGCCACGGTCACCGGCATGTCCTGCACCTCGAACTCGTAGATCGCCTCCATCCCAAGGTCGGCGAAACCGACGACGCGCGAGGCCTTGATCGCCTTGGACACCAGGTAGGCGGCGCCGCCCACGGCCATCAGGTACACCGACTGGTGCTTCTTGATCGCCTCGATCGCGGCCGGGCCGCGCTCGGCCTTGCCGACCATGCCGAGCAGGCCGGTCTGCGCCAGCACCTGTTCGGTGAACTTGTCCATGCGCGTGGCGGTAGTGGGGCCGGCCGGGCCGACCACTTCGTCGCGTACCGGATCGACCGGGCCGACGTAGTAGATGAAGCGGCCATGGAAATCGACCGGCAACGGCTCGCCCTTGTTGAGCATCTCCACCATGCGCTTGTGCGCAGCATCGCGCCCCGTGAGCAGCTTGCCGTTGAGCAGCAGCACTTCGCCCGGCTTCCACGCGGCGACTTCTTCCTTGGTCACCGTATCGAGGTTCACGCGGCGCGCGTTCTGCGGGCTGTAGGTGAGCTTGGGCCAGTCTTCCAGCGACGGCGGATCGAGCAGGACGGGCCCCGAACCATCCAGCGTGAAGTGCGCATGGCGGGTGGCGGCGCAGTTGGGGATCATCGCCACCGGCAGGTTGGCCGCGTGGGTCGGGTAATCCTTGACCTTGATGTCGAGCACGGTGGTGAGACCACCCAGGCCCTGCGCGCCGATGCCCAGCGCGTTGACCTTCTCGTACAGCTCGATGCGCAGTTCTTCCGCGCGGTTCCGCGGGCCGCGCGCGATCAGCTCCTGGATGTCGATGTGCTCCATCAGCGACTCCTTCGCCAGCAACATCGCCTTCTCGGCGGTGCCGCCGATGCCGATGCCCAGCATGCCCGGCGGGCACCAGCCGGCACCCATGGTCGGCACGGTCTTCAGCACCCAGTCCACGATGGAGTCGGAGGGGTTGAGCATCACGAACTTGCTCTTGGCTTCCGAACCGCCGCCCTTGGCCGCGACGATCACGTCCACGGTGTCGCCCGGCACGATGGAGACGTTGATGACGGCCGGCGTGTTGTCCTTCGTGTTGCTGCGCTTGCCGGCCGGGTCGGCCAGCACGCTGGCACGCAGCTTGTTGTCCGGGTCGTTGTAGGCGCGGCGCACGCCTTCGTTGACCATGTCCTCCAGCGACATCGTGGCGTCGTCCCAGCGCACGTTCATGCCCACCTTGAGGAACACGGTGACGATGCCGGTGTCCTGGCACAGCGGACGATGGCCTTCGGCGGCCATGCGCGAATTGATCAGGATCTGCGCCATCGCATCCTTCGCCGCCGGCGACTCCTCGCGCTCGTACGCGGCGGCGAGGTTCTTGATGTAGTCGACGGGGTGGTAGTAGCTGATGTACTGCAGTGCGTCGGCGACGGACTGGATCAGGTCGGCTTGCTTGATGGCGGTCATGGGGATGGCTTGACTGGGGAACGGAGAAAGGCGCCGTCTGGACTGCCGCCAGCGACGCGCCAAAGGGCTTATTGTGCCGCAAGCGCCCCGTTCCGGGCTCGGGGCCGACTCCCAAACCGCCCGCCTCTCAAGTTTTTCGTTGGATTGCCGTTAAACGTCTGGCAAGGGCCACGCCCTTCCCTATCGACCATCAACGGATCCAACCCAATGCTTTCCAAGAAGACCCTTGCCGCGACCCTCGTGGCAACGATTGCCGCTGCCTCCAGTGCGCATGCCGACGACAGCTTCTCCTGGCGTTTTTCCGGCTTCGGCACGGTCGGCTATACCGCCACGAACACCAACGACATGCTGCTGGTCAATCCAGGCCAGCTCAAGGGCGCCCAGGAAGGCGGCACCGGCCTGGTCGATTCGCGCGTCGGCGGCCAGCTCGACCTCACCTTCACGTCCAGCCTCAGTGCCACCGCACAGGCCATCGCGATGCAGGACGCCAAGGGCCGCTTCCGCCCGACGGTGGAGTGGGCCTTCCTGCGCTACAAACTCAGCAGCGACACCACGCTACGACTGGGCCGGCTGGGCTGGCCGGCTTACCTGGTCTCCGATTACCGCTATGTGGGTTATGCCAACCCGTGGGTGCGCGCGCCGCTGGAGGTCTACAACCTCGCCGCGATGGACAACTACGAAGGTGCGGACATCAGCTGGTCGCACAACGCCGGCGCGGGCTACCTCACCCTGCAGGCGCTGGGCGGGCACGCCTCCAGCCCGCTGCCCGACACCACCGAGACGACCGCACGGTTGAAGGTCAACCAGTTGGCTGGTGCCTACGTCACCTACGAGATCGGCAACCTGCGCCTGCGCGGCGGAGCCAGCACCGGCAAGGTGACCTACCGCTCGGACAACCTCGGATTGCTGGTGGACAGCCTGCAGATGGTCGGCTTCGACCAGTACGCCAGTACCATCAACGCCGACGGTGCGCGCACCACCTTCATGAGCCTGGGCGGCAACTACGACGACGGCAAGCTGTTGCTCACCAGCGAGTACGCCAAGCTGCGCTCCGCTTCCGACGCGCTGGGCACCGCCTCCGGCTGGTACGGCACGGCCGGCTACCACTTCGGCAAGTGGATGCCCTATGTCACGTGGGCTGGCTACGCCAAGCGCGACAACAGCTCGAACTACGCATTCCCGCCGTATCCGCCGCTGATGCCCCTTGCGCAGGGCGTGGACGGCCTGGTTGAAGGCAACAGCCAGCACACCGCCTCGGCGGGCGTGCGCTGGGACGTGTACAAGAACGTGGCGATCAAGCTGCAGGCCGATCACGTCCAGCCTTCTTCCCATGGCGGCACTTTCACGGACGTGGTCCCCGGCTACGACGGGCATGCCGTGGACGTGTACTCCGCCGTCGTCGATTTCCTGTTCTGAGGTTCGTCATGCATCGCATCTTCCGAAACTGTCTCGTCGCTGGCGCACTGGCGCTGGTCGGCGCCCCTGCCTTCGCTGGCACCGTGGTGATCGTGAGCGCCAGCAGCCCGGTCAAATCGCTCAGCAAGGACGACGCCGCCGCGCTCTACCTTGGCAAGACCACCAGCCTGCCCGCGGGCGGTAACGCCAAGTTGTTCGACCTGGCCGATTCCAACCCGCTGCGTGAAAAGTTCTACCAGGCAGCCACCGGCAAGTCGGCCAGCCAGGTGAAATCGGTATGGTCGCGCCTGGTATTCAGCGGCCGCGCCGTGCCGCCCAAGGAGCTGGGCAGCGACGACGCCGTGGTCAAGGCCGTGGCCGCCGATCCATCCGCGGTCGGCTACGTCGACAGCAGCGCGGTGAACGGCTCGGTCCGGGCCGTGCTGCAGCTGCCCTGACCGTGCACGCCCGTCGCCTCGAGGCGACGGGCGAGTCAGCCCGCCCGAGAGCCCGTCCATGAAGTTCAAGACCCGCATCCTGCTCCTGCCCGGCGTCACCCTCGCCCTGTTCGTCGCCGGCTGGCTGGCGAGCAGCACCATCGCCTCGCGCTCCGCCACCATGGTGTCCGCGCTGGGCACCGACGACTACCCCTACCTGGAAGGCGTCACCCAGCTTGACGAGCTGAGCAAGCGCACGACGCAGACCATCCAGAGCGCCGTTGCCGAAGGCGACAAGAGCAAGCTGGACGACGTCAAGGCGATCGCGACCGAAGCCGCCGCCACGAGCAAGCGCATGCTTGCGCTGAACGGCCATCAGGACACCGCCAAGACCCTGGGCGACGCTTACGATGCCTACGTGAAGAGCGCCACCGACGCAGCCTCCGTGATGCTCGGCGGCAAGGGCGACACCGCCAGCAAGGTGTCCGCCATGCAGGACGCGCAACATGCTCTCGAAACCCTGCTGAACCACGAGATCGCCGCCGCCCGCGCCGACGTGCAACAGCACCTGGACGCTTCGGCGCAAGGCGTGCATCGCGCGATGGTGGCCAACACCGTCTCCGGGGCCGCCATCGTGGTCGTGCTGGTGCTGGGCGCATGGCTGGTGCTGCGCGCCATCACGCGCGATCTCGGCGCCGAACCCGAGCACCTGCGCGAGATCGTGGGACGCATCGCTGCCGGCGACCTGCGCCACGAGGCAAACGACACGGCGCATTCGGAATCCGTACTGGGCCGGCTGCAGGGCATGATGAAACAGCTCGGCGAGATCGTCGGCTCGATCCGCAGCGCCTCACAAACCGTCGGCGAAGCCTCCGCGCAGATCACGGAAGGCAACGATGACCTCTCGCAGCGCAGCCAGGATCAGGCTGCCGCACTGGAGCAAACCGCCGCCTCGATGGAAGAAATGAACGCCTCGGTGCGGCACAACGCCGACAACGCCAGCCACGTCGACCAGCTCGCCCGCAGCGCACGCACGCAGGCCGAGCAAGGTGGCCGTGTGGTGGCCGAGGCCAACGCCGCCATGCAGGCCATCGACGCCTCCAGCCGGCGCATCGCCGACATCGTCGGCTTGATCGACGAAATCGCCTTCCAGACCAACCTGCTCGCGCTGAACGCGGCAGTGGAGGCCGCACGCGCCGGCGAACAGGGCCGCGGTTTCGCGGTAGTGGCCGGCGAAGTGCGCAGTCTGGCGCAGCGCTCTGCTGGTGCCGCCAAAGAGATCAAGGCGCTGATCGCCGACAGCGTCGACAAGGTCAATATCGGCAGCGAACTGGTGGAACGCTCCGGACAGACCCTGGCCGGCATCATCGACAGCGTGAAGAAAGTCACCGACAGCGTGGCCGAGATCGTCGCCGCCAGCCAGGAGCAGGCCACCGGCATCGACGAGGTGAGCCGCACCATCACCGCGATGGACGACAACACGCAACGCAACGCGGCCTTGGTCGAACAGGTATCCGCCACCAGCCGGTCCATGCACGAACAAGCCAGCACGCTGCTGCGCCAGGTCGCCTTCTTCACCCTCGGCGAGTCGACCAGCAGCCATGTCGACACTTTTGCGCTGGAACACGAACCCGGTACCGAGCTCGCGTTGTACGACTGACGCTGGACAAATTAAGGCGAGCCCCCCGCAAAAGTCCCTCCTCGAGGCCGCCTCCAATTGCCGCGGCATCGCCAGACCGCGGTGCAGCGGCATTTTTCTGGCATTCCGTCGCTCAGCCGGCCATGCCAAGCGTGGCAGGCGGCGTGGCATCAGTGGCTCACCCGCGGCACCCGCAGCAGCGAGAAGAAGCAATCGCTGGTCTGCATCGACCCAAGCGCGGGCCCCACCACTCTGCTCAAGCTGCCTGCCAATTTCACCGGCCACAACGTACCGGATATTTCGCTCAATGCGGATCTGGAAACCGGTTACGTGATGGTGTCCAGTGCCGGCAGCGACGTGATCTCCGAAGGCGGAGCCCGCTTCGTGGCGCCGCAGCTCAAAGGCATCAGCGCGCTGCTGACGCAGAGCACCGGGCATCGCGTGGGCTTGTGGAACCCGCAGGTGTATCTGCTGCAGGACATTTTCGGCTACGGCAAGTGGTCGGCATTCAACAGCGTGAACGCAGGCGACAACTGGTTCTATTACGGCGCGCCGAACTACACGCCTGGCGCCGGCATCGGCACGCTCAACGTGGCCAACCTCAGCTTGTTCCTCGGCGGACGCTGAGGCTCACTTCTGGGTGAAAAGACGACGGCCGCGCAAGCGGCCGTCGTCTTTTTGCTTGCGGCAAGCGGGCTTTCGCCCTGCACCGCAGGCAACCGCCGTTTCCCCGTCAGTCGTCGCTCTCCGTCGACTGCGTATCGCCATGCACGCCCAACGTGCGCACCTGCAGTTGCTTCCCATCCGGCGTGGCCTCCAGAACCTGCAGGGTGCCGCCCTTGTCGGCACCCTTTGCCATCACCACGGGCGCACCCTGAGCGTCCAGCAGCATGAACATCGTGTTGCCTTTGCCATCGACCATCAGGCCGACACGATCGCGCGCCGTGCCCTTCGGTGTAGTCGGCGCATCCAACCCAAGCGCCACGCGGCCATTGGCCATAGTCGCCATGCCTCCGCGCTCCAAGCCCGTTTCGTCATAGAGAACGACACCCGATACAGGACTCAAGCGCTGGATGCCAGGGCGATCTTGTCCGATCCGAACGCGCACCGTGCCCGCGTCATCCACCGCATAGATGCGATGCACCCGTATCTCACGCTGCACGATGCCGCCTACGCCGTACCAGGCGAGGAACATCGCTACCACCAGCAACAACAGGCCAACCATGCCCCAGCGCGCGCGTCGCAACGAACGCTCGAGCCGGGCCAAACGCACTTCAACGGCTTCCGACGGTACGGAATTCATGCACGTTCCTTTGTGGGTGTGGGGTGCGCCGACGCTAGCATCCGGCCGGGTCCGCCGACAATCACCCGGCCTGTCGAAAACCTGTCAGTCCGTTCGTCGATCCATGGAAGACCGCCACTATGGCCCAGCCCCACAAAGGAAATTTCATGAGCCTGCTGCTCTACATGCACCCGCTGTCCTCGTTCTGCCACAAGGTGCTGATCGCCTTGTACGAGAACGACACGCCGTTCGAGCCACGCATGGTGCGGCTGGACGACGAAGCTTCGCGCGAGGATTTCCGCAAGGTGTGGCCGATCCTGCGCTTCCCGGTGCTGCGCGACGAAACGCGCGGCCGCACCGTGCCGGAGTCCAGCATCATCATCGAATACCTGGCGCTGCACTATCCGGGGCGCACGACGCTGGTGCCGATCGGTCCGCAAGCTGCGCTGGCCGTGCGCGAGCGCGACCGCTTCTTCGACCTTTACCTGCACGTGCCCACGCAGAAAATCATTACCGACCGCATGCGCCCCGAGGGCGGCCACGACCCGATTGGCGTGGACCAGGCACGTACGCAGCTGCGCACGGCATATGCGCTGCTCGATCAGGAGATGAGTCAGCGCACCTGGGCAGCAGGCAACGAGTTCACCATGGCCGACTGCGCGGCCGCACCGCCGCTGTTCTACTCCGCGTGGGCGGAGCCGGTGGACGACTTCCCGCATATCGCCGCTTATCGGCAGCGGCTGATGGAGCGGCCGTCCTTCGCCCGCGCGTTGCGCGAGGCGGAGCCGTACCTGCAGTTCGTGCCGAAGGCCTAACGGCAGGAGCGCACCCTGTGCGCAAATGCCTTGATGCCCGACCAGAGCAAAAGCATTCGCGCACAGGGTGCGCTCCCATAAAGATTTTCAGCCCAGTGCCAGCACGTCGCCCAGCAATGCCTGTGCGGTGACCTCCGGCCCCGCACCCGGCCCCTGGATCACCAGCGGCTGCGTGTGGTAGCGGGTGGTGGTGAGCGCGAACTGATTGTCGGTGCCATAGAGGCGTGCGGCGGGATGCTCGGCCGGCACCTCGACCAGGCCTACGCGCGCATGGCCGCGCTGGTTGAGCCTTGCGAGGAAGCGCAGCACGTTGCCACGCGCCTTGGCTTCGGCATGGAGGGTGGCGAGCGGTTCGTCGAGTTCTTCGAGACGGGCGAGGAATTCCCCGGTATCGATGGCGCGCAGCGGTTCGGGCACCAGGCTTTCCACCTGTACCTCGTCCCAGCCCAGCGCGAAGCCGGCGTTGCGGGCGATGATGAGCAGCTTGCGCGCCACGTCCTCGCCGGAAAGGTCGGCGCGCGGATCGGGCTCGGTGTAACCACGCTCGCGCGCCTCGCGCAGCAATGCGGAGAACGGACGGCTGCCGTCGTAGCCGTTGAACAGGTAACTGAGCGAGCCGGAGAACACGCCTTCCAGCGTGAGCAGGGCATCGCCGCACTGGCGCAGGCGGCGCAGGGTGGAGAGTACCGGCAGGCCTGCTCCCACGGTGGCGGAATCGCCGTAGCGCGCGCCGTTGGCCAGTGCGGCCTGCAATGTCCGCCAGCCGGGCAGCTCGCCGCCACCGAGCGACTTGTTGGCGGTGACCACGTGATAGCCCTGCGCCAGCCATTCCGCGTGGCGCGCAGCGAGCGCAGTGCTGGCGGTGGCGTCCACGATCACCTTGGTCGCCGCATCGCTGGCGGCCAGCGCGGCGAGCAGGACTGCGTCGTCGCGCTGCGCGCCAGTGCTCTTGAGTTGCTCGCGCAGGTTGCGCTCGGCGAGCTTGGCGGGCTCGGTCTGCTGGCGGCGCGAATTGGCTGCGCCTACCAGGTGCAGCGAAGCGGCGGCCGGCGTGTTGAGCAGCTTGAGGAAGGCACCGCCGACCACGCCGGTGCCCAGCAGCACCACCGCGATCGCGAATGCCTGCTCGCGTTTCGCTGCAGGCATGGTCTCGACCAGCACCGCGCTCACGCACCCACCGCACGTTTGGATTTGCCCGCGGCCACGGCGCGCGCCAGCCCGGCATCGAGGTCGCGCAGCAGATCGTCGCCGTCCTCGATGCCCACCGACACGCGCAGCAGCGTGTCGGCGATGCCGGCCTTGCGGCGCGCTTCCGGCGCCATCGCGGCATGGGTCATGGTGGCCGGATGCGCGACCAGGCTTTCCACGCCACCCAGCGACTCGGCCAGCGAGAAGTACTCCAGCCCGTCGACGAAGGCGGCGATCTGTGCCTCGTCACCGTCCAGCTCGAAGCTGAGCATGGCACCGAAGCCCTGCTGCTGGCGCGCGGCCAGCGCGTGGTACGGGTTGGACGCAAGACCCGGGTAGTACACCTTGCGCACAGCGGCATGGCCGTCCAGGTGCGCTGCGATGCGCTCGGCGTTCTCCTGGTGCTGGCGCAGACGCACGCCCAGCGTGCGCAGGCCGCGCAGGGTGAGGTAGCTGTCGAACGGCGCGCCGGTAAGGCCATTGCAGTTGCCCCACCACTTGAGCTGCTCGGCCAGCTCCGGCGTGCGCGCCACCACGGCGCCGCCCACCACGTCGCTGTGGCCGTTGATGTACTTGGTGGTGGAATGCACCACCACGTCGGCGCCCAGCACCAGCGGCTGCTGCAGCGCGGGCGAGAGGAAGGTGTTGTCCACCACCACCAGCGCGCCGGCGGCGTGCGCGGCCTGCGCCACATGACGGACGTCGGTGATGCGCAGCAAGGGATTGGACGGCGTTTCCACCCATACCAGCGCGGGTTTGGCGGCAAGGCCGGCCGCCAGCGCGGCGGGATCGGTGAGGTCGGCGAACTGCACCGCGAAGCGGCCCTTCTTCGCCCAGGCGTCGAGGATGCGCCAGGTGCCGCCGTAGCAATCGTGCGCAGCCAGCACCGTGGCGCCGGCCGGCACCAGCTCCAGCGCCAGCGCCACCGCGGCCATGCCGCTGGCGGTGACCACCGCGCCCGCACCCTGCTCCAGTTCGGCCAGGGCGTTCGCCAGCAGGTCGCGCGTGGGATTGCCGCTGCGCGAGTAGTCGTAGGGCCGCTTGCGACCGAAACCTTCGAAGCTGTAGTTGGTGGACAAGTGGAGCGGCGGCACCACCGCACCGTGCTGGGTGTCGCTCTCGATGCCGGCGCGCACTGCGCGGGTGCTGGGGGCCGTGTTTTCGCTCATGGTGTTCTCCGGAATCCGATACTTGGCTATGTGTGTCTCAGCGCAGGGCTTCGCGCAGCAGCGGCGCGAGTTGCTCCGGCTCCTTGAGGAAGGCGTCGTGGCCATAGGGCGACTCCACCACTTCGAGCGTGGCCGGGCCGCGCAGGCGGCGCTGCAGTTCGCAGAGGTCGGCCAGAGGCACCAGGCGATCCGACGGGAAGCCGATCAGGGTGGTCGGCAACGGCACCTGCTCGGGCTTCACGTCGTGCAGGTCGATGGATTCGGACAGCGCAAGGAAGCGGTCGGCATCGAAGCGCTCCACGAAGCGGCGCCCCTGGTGCTCGAGGTAGTCCTCGACCGGGAAATGGAACCGCTCGCCGCGCCATTCCGGCTCGCCGGCGAAGCGCCGGCCGAATTCGGCGCTGCCGCGGTAGGTGGTGATGGCGAGCTGGCGCGCCAGCGCCAACGCCTCGTCCAGCTGGCCGCTGGACTGGCCGAGCCGCACGATGCCGCGCTGCACGCTGCGTTGCGCGGTGGAAAGCGGATGAGCCCGGTGCGCGCCGGCCAGCAGCACCAGGCGGTCGGTGCGCTGCGGGTGCCGGGCCGCAAAAGCCAGGCCGACCATCGCGCCATAGGAGGAACCCACGAAGGCATGCGTCTTGACGATGCCCAGCGCGTCGAGCAGCGCGGCCAGTGCATCGGCCTGGTCCTCGCTGGAAATGGTGGTGGTACCCAGCTCCACTGGGGTGAGCCAGTCGATGGCCAGGACACGGAAGCGGACCAAGTCGATCGCCGCGTCCTCGGCCACCAGTGACTGCCACCAGCCCGCCGTGGTTCCGGTCGGCGCGGTGACGTCACGGTTCGCGGAAATGCCGCCCTGCACGATCACGGTGGGCGCATCCGGCGCACCACACCACAGGTAGTGCACGTCGACCTCGCGCGGGCCGTTGCCGTGCTTCGGGCTGAGCGTCAGCCGCCGCGTGCTGCGCTGCGCGCCGAGCGCGCGCGGCGCCACGGACGGGCCGACCACGTCGCTGGTACAAGGAATACAGGTTTCGGGCTGCGGCTGGCTCATGCGTCTCTCCGTTCGGCATCGCCTGCGGATGCCGGAGAGGAGCCCCGCGCGATACGGCAAGACGCCGCTGCGCAAGCTGCCCATCTGCCGGGGCGCCTTCGCGCCACCGCAGGAGTTGGCACCGTCGCGGAACATTCCGCAGGTTGCCCCGGCTTCAAAGGGCCTGTCCCTCAGCCGGTCTCGATGAGTACGACGGATTCTGCAATATGACTTTCCTTCATGTCAATAGACGTCTAAACGTCTGGACGTTCATATGTCCATTTGTGACCGAAGCTTTTCGTTCGCACGAAGAGAACTTCTTCTCCCGAGAAAGGCGACGCGAAACAGTGGCTCGGACTTGCCGCATTGCCTCGTCCCGCCCGACCGCTCACCCGGCTACCGCCACCCTCCCTGAGGGAGAGGAATCCACCGGCAAACGCAAGGATTTGCCCGCGTTCCGCCACGCACCAGCCAGTGCCGCTTCATGCGCAAACTGTTAGTTTGCGCGGATGGACCTCCCCAACCCATCCGATTTGCATGCAGCGCTGCAGCACGAAGGCTTCGCCTTCCTCACCGCCGACGCGATGCACGGCCTGCTGGACGCAGCCACGCTGGACGACTGGCCCGCATTTGCCGCGAGCTGGAACACGCTGGGCGATGACGGCTACCTGGCCGCGCGCGGCCGCCTTCGCCGGCGCCGGCATGCCGTGTTCACCGCCGACGCCACCACCGGCGCAATCATCCGCGAACCCAACCAGCCGCATTACCAGAGCCTCGCCTACAACGCCCTGCAGGGAGGCATCGAGCGCTGGTTCGAACCGGTGGAACCGGCCATCGCGGGCAGCAGTAGCCTGCGGCGCATCCTTGCGTTTTGTCGCGACAACTTCGGTGCGCTGGCGCCGGATGTGCGGACCTGGCGCATCGAGACGCACCAGTTCCGCATCGAGGCACGCGCCGACGCCGCCGGCGAACCCACGCCCGAGGGCGTTCACCGCGACGGCGTGGACTATGTCCTGGTACTGCTGATCGACCGCGAGAACATCGAGCGCGGCACCACCACCATCCACGCACCGGATGGCCGCGAACTGGGCCAGTTCACCCTCGTCCATGCTTTCGACGCGGCCCTGCTGGATGACCACCGCGTATTCCACGGCGTTACCCCGGTGGTGCCGAAGGATCCCATGCAGGCCGCGCACCGCGACGTGCTGGTGGTGACGTTCAAGGCAGCCTGACCCCACATCCCACGCAAGGACCAACATGTCGCCACGCTTCCCGAAACGCGCCTTCGCGCTCGCCGTACTACTGCTCGCCGCGCAAGCCACGTTCGCCCAGACCCCTGCCACCGTGCAACTGCAGGATCTCACCTGGACCGAAATCCGCGACCAGGTCCATGCCGGGAGGACCACCCTCATCATTCCCATCGGCGGCACGGAGCAGAGCGGTCCCTACATCGCGGTGGGCAAGCACAACCGGCGCGCCACCGTGCTGGCCGAGCGGATCGCGCAAAAGCTCGGCAATGCGCTGGTGGCGCCGACCGTCGACTACGTGCCCGAGGGCAGCTATGCGCCGCCAAGTTCGCACATGCGCTTTCCCGGCACCATCACCATCCCCGACGCCACTTTCGAGCAACTGCTCGCATCGGCCGCGAACAGTTTTGCTGTGCACGGCTTCCGCAACATCGTCTTTCTCGGTGACCACGGCGGTTACCAGAAGGATCTGCAACGCGTAGTGGCGCAACTCAACAAACAATGGGCCGGTACGCAAGCGCGCGCCTTCGTGCCGCCGGAGTACTACGAGGCAAGCTCCACCGGATATGCGCAAATCCTGCGCCAGCACGGCGTCCGCGACGACGAGATCGGCACCCACGCAGGGCTGGCCGACACCTCGCTGCAACTGGCGGTGGCCCCGCAGATGGTGCGGCTGGATGGCCTGCGCGGTGCGCCGAAGCTCGGCGCCGCCGATGGCGTGTATGGCGGCGATCCGCATCGTTCCAGCGCCGCGTTGGGCCAGCTCGGCGTCGACGCCATCGTGACGCGCACTGTCGAGGCGATCCGCAAGGACACGTCTGAGCGATAATGCCCGATCCGCTTTTCCCCATTCCCGCAGCGAACCGATCATGACCCGACACACCCATCGTCTTCCCCGCCTCGCCCTGATCGCTGGCGCCCTTGTTGGCCTCTGCGCTTCCGCCGTCGCCGTGGCCCAGTCGGTCACCACCGTGCCGGGCATGCCGCGCGTGGTGAATGCCGCCGACATGTACAGCCAGGCGGGTTACAACATGTTCAGCCCGGCAGTGGCCGGTGCGCTGCCGCGCATCTACGTGCCGAACCTGCGCGGCAACAGCGTCAGCGTGATCGACCCTGCCACCTACAAGGTGATCGATACCTTCCCCGTCGGCCGCAGCCCGCAGCACGTGGTGCCTTCGTGGGATCTCAAGACACTGTGGGTCACCAACAATTCCGAAGGCCGCAACAACGGCAGCCTCACCCCGATCGACCCGAAGACCGGCAAGCCGGGCGCGGCGATTCCGGTGGACGACCCGTACAACATGTACTTCTCGCCCGACGGCAAGCTCGCCATCGTGGTGGCCGAGGCGCATGCGCGCCTGGATTTCCGCGATGCGCACACGATGGCGCTGAAGTTCAGCATCGAGGCGCCGGAATGCAAGGGCATCAACCACGCGGACTATTCGATTGACGGCCGCTACGCGATCTTCACCTGCGAGTTCGGCGGCAAGCTGGTCAAGATCGACATGGTCAACCACAAGGTGCTCGGCTACCTCGACCTCGACAAGCACGGCATGCCGCAGGACATCCGCGTCTCGCCCGACGGCAAGGTGTTCTATGTCGCCGACATGATGGCCGACGGCGTGTTCCTGATCGACGGGGACAGCTTCACCAAGATCGGCTTCATCAAGACCGGCATCGGCACGCATGGTGAATATCCGAGCCGCGACGGCACCAAGCTCTACGTCGCCAACCGCGGCTCCAACAAGGTGCACGGCCCGCGCGGCGGCAAGGGCAGCGTGTCGGTGATCGATTTCGCCACGCGCAAGGTCGTCGCCAACTGGCCGATCCCCGGCGGCGGCAGCCCGGACATGGGCAACGTCAGCGCGGACGGCAAGACGCTGTGGCTGTCCGGCCGCTTCGATGATGTGGTCTACGCCTTTGATACCGCCACCGGCGCGGTGCGCAAGATCAAGGTCGGCGCCGAGCCGCACGGTCTGGCGGTGTGGCCGCAGCCGGGCCGCTACTCGCTGGGGCATACCGGTATCATGCGCTGAACCGTGCGGCGCCGTTCCGCGACCCCGTCCGGCCCGGCGCCGTCGCTGCACGCGACCGATGCGCCGCGCATGCTCCCCGTGGTGTGTCATCTGGCGCACCGCGGGGAGATCGCCGAATGAAGGTCATTCGACGCTACCGCTGCGGCCGCTGGCCACCCTGCTCGTCCTGGGCCTGTTCGTTGGCACGGTGCTGACCGATACCGCGCCGCTTGCGCGTGAACTGACCGACACCATGGCGGCATTGCACCATGCGATCGGCATGCCCACGGCGCAGAGCCAACACTAGGCGCCCGCACTCGCCGCCTATCTCGCGGATCAGCTCAAGGCCGGCGGCTTCGACGCCGACGACCTGTAGATCATCCCGGCCGGCGTGACGGCCGCCCTGCTGGCGCGCTGCCGCGGCACCGACCAAGGCAAGAGCATGCGCAAGCCGATCTACCTTTCCGGGCACATGCACGTGGCGGCGGCCAGGCGCAGCGACTGGACGCGCCGGCATCATTCACCAGCACGCGAAGCCGCATTGCCAGCTCCCTACCGCGCACGACGTCAATGTCGGTCACGTGGACGCACGCACCCGCCCTCATTCGCGGAGGCAGCCGAGATGGCGGCGCCAATGCCCCTTGCCGTTCAAACGTTCCATGGTTGCGTCTCCAGCAAAAGCCATGGAAAGCGAGGCACCTAAACGCCTTGCTGTCGACTTATTGCCTGGGCTCGCTCATGGCACCCTGCCCTTCAGCAGCATCGGGAGGCCGAATATCCCCAGGATCGCCCGTTTGAGGCTGCCCAGGCCGCCCAAGGCCAACCCGCCCCGTGCAAGCTAGAATGAGCGGTTAGCTCATCGACTGATGCCTCCTTTATGTCCACTCATCTCGCCGAAACCCGCCGCCGCCGCACCTTCGCCATCGTCAGCCATCCCGACGCGGGCAAGACCACGCTGACGGAAAAGCTGCTGCTGTTCGGCGGCGCGATCCAGATGGCCGGCAGCGTGAAGGGCCGCAAGGCCGCGCGCCACGCCACCTCGGATTGGATGGCGCTGGAAAAGGAGCGCGGCATCTCGGTGACCTCGTCGGTGATGCAGTTCCCGTACGAGGGCAAGATCGTCAACCTGCTCGACACGCCCGGCCATGCCGACTTCTCCGAGGACACCTACCGCGTGCTCACCGCGGTGGATTCGGCGCTGATGGTGATCGACTGCGCCAAAGGCGTAGAAGAGCGCACGATCAAGCTGATGGAAGTGTGTCGCCTGCGCGATACGCCCATCATGACCTTCATCAACAAGCTCGACCGCGAGGGCAAGTCGCCGATCGAGCTGCTGGACGAAGTGGAATCCGTGCTTGGCATCGCCTGCGCGCCGCTGACCTGGCCCATCGGCATGGGCAAGCGCCTGAAGGGCGTGTACCACCTGCTGCTCGACGAGGTGCACCTGTTCGAGCAGGGCAAGAACTTCACGCGGCAGGACTCCACCATCTTCAAGGGCCTCGATGCACCGGGCCTCGAAGCAGCCCTCGGCAGCGAGGCCCTGGCCGAACTGCGCGAAGAACTGGAGCTGGTGCAGGGCGCCGCGCCCTCGTTCGACCTGGACGACTACCTCGCCGGCAAGCTCACGCCGGTGTTCTTCGGTTCGGCGGTGAACAACTTCGGCGTGCAGTTGCTGCTGGACTTCTTCGTCGAGCACGCGCCAGCACCGCGCGCCCGCGCCACCATCACGCGCGAAGTGCAGCCTGAAGAGGAGAAGCTCACCGGCTTCGTGTTCAAGATCCAGGCCAACATGGATCCGGCGCACCGCGACCGCGTGGCCTTCATGCGCGTGTGCTCGGGCACCTACAGCGCCGGGATGAAGATGATCCAGACGCGCACGAACAAGGAGGTGCGCATCGCCAACGCGCTCACCTTCATGGCCAGCGACCGCGAGATCGTGGAAACCGCGTATCCCGGCGACGTGATCGGCCTGCACAACCACGGCACCATCTCCATCGGCGACACCTTCACCGAGGGCGAGCCGGTCTCCTTCACCGGCATCCCCAACTTTGCGCCGGAGCTGTTCCGCCGCGCGCGCCTGCGCGATCCGCTGAAGATGAAGGCGCTGCAGAAAGGCCTGGCGCAGCTGTCCGAGGAAGGCGCCACGCAGTTCTTCCGTCCGCTGATGTCGAACGACCTGATCCTCGGTGCGGTGGGCGTGCTGCAGTTCGACGTGGTGGCCTACCGCCTCAAGGACGAGTACGGCGTGGATGCCGCGTTCGAACCGGTGACCGTGTCCACCGCGCGCTGGGTGCACTGCGACGACGCGAAGAAGCTGGAAGAGTTCCGTGAGAAGAACGCCATGAACCTGGCCATCGATGCTGCAGGCGAACTGGTCTATCTCGCGCCTTCGCGGGTGAACCTGCAGCTGGCGCAGGAGCGCTCGCCCGCGGTGCGCTTCTCGGCCACGCGCGAGCATGCGACGTCAGTGGAAATGTAAGTCCCGCCCTTCCCGTGGTTCGCGCTGGCAGCTGTTTATGCGCCGGCCACGGAAGAAGGCCACGTCCGGGGGCTGATGGATGGACCTGGCGTCGAGGAACACGGAGTGGACGCCCGTCCATGGCCGGATAATGCAGCATGCATACGGGGAGGCGGCCCAGGTCCTGTACGCCACCTCGTAGCAGCCACCTGCGGCTGCGCGTGGCGGAAGTCACGCAGACGGGACACCGTACGCCAGTTAGGCTCTGCGGCACCTCATCCCATGGATCGCACGCATGAATGCCACGCCAACGCTCGCCTACGTCACGCCGGCCACACCGCCAGCCTGGAAGCGCTGGCTGGTGTGCTCGCCGCTGGCGCGCATCGTGATCTTCATGGCGCTCTTCCTCGTGCTGAACCGATCGGCTGCGGCGCTCGTCCATCTGCTCATGCAGGGCATGGCCAAGACGCCGATGACCTCGGCACTGACCTATCTCGCGGTTGCCATGCTTCCGGCGATCGTCACCTACCTGTTCCTGACCCTCGTGGTCGAACGCCGCAAGCCGGCTGAGCTGGCGCTGCGGCGCTGGCCCGATGTATTCCGCGGCCTGCTCGCGGGCGGCCTGCTGTTCAGCACCGTGGTGGGCGTGCTCTGGCTGCTGGGCAGCTATCACGTCGTCGGCTTCAACCCCCACGCCGACTGGCTGCCGCCTCTGCTGGTCGCCGGCATCGGCGCAGGCATCACCGAGGAGATCCTGTTCCGCGGCGTGCTGTTCCGCGTCGTGGAGGAAGGCCTGGGCACCTGGGCTGCGCTGCTGATCTCCGCGCTGTTCTTCGGCTTCGCCCATGCCGCCAACCCAGGCGCCACCGTGTGGAGCTCGACGGCCATCGCGATCGAGGCAGGCCTGCTGTTCGGCCTGCTCTACCACGCCACCCGCTCGCTGTTGCTCTGCATGGGCCTGCACGCAGCCTGGAACTTCTGCCAGGGCACCGTCTACGGCATCCCGGTCTCCGGCCTGAAGGCCGATGGCTGGCTGGTGTCCACGCGCACGGGGCCGGACTGGCTCAGCGGCGGCGTGTTCGGCGCCGAGGCTTCCGTGGTGGCGCTGACGCTGTGCCTGCTGTGCTCGGCGGCGCTGCTGGCCGTCGCCTTGCGACGGCACTCGCTGGTGCCCCCCTTCTGGCGTCGACGCTAAGCCCAAACGGGCGCCCGTCTATGGCTGGGCGCCCGTAGCGGTTACCCTGTGCGCAGCAGTAGGCCCGCGCACGGCAGGGACGTGCGACGGTCAGTTCCTCGACACGTTCGGCGACACGACCATGCCAGCGACGACACCTACGAAGCCCCGAAAAAAGTACTCCTGGCTGGCAAACCAGCCGATCCAACGCAAGATCCAGCTGGCCATCGTGCTATTGCTTGGCGTGCCGCTGGTCGCCAACCTGCTCACGCTGGATTCGCTGCGCCAGCAGGATGTGGCGCGGCACTGGTACGTGCATACCTACTCGGTGCTGCAGCAGATCGACGATATCCGCCATGCGACCAAGACCGCCCAGGTCAGCATCCGCGGCTACCTGCTCGACCAACGCGCCGACGAGCGCAACGCCTACCTCTCCAACATGCAGGAATATGCGGGGCTTGCGCACCACCTGCGCGCGCTGACTGCTGACAACCCGCTGCAGCAGGTGCGCATCGATCGGCTCGACAACCTGGTGGCGCAATGGATCCAGGAGGTGAATGTCGGGGTATTCACGCCGTTGAAGAACCTCGGGACGCTGGATCCGGCGCAACAGCCCGCGCAAAGGCAGCACATCCAGGCCGACTACATCGAGCACCGTACCGTGCAGGCCACCGACGTCCTTACCCTGCTTGATCAAATGAGCGCCAGCGAGCAGGACCTGCTGTCCAGCCGCACCGCGCGCCTGGACAGCCTGATGACGCGCACCCGCGTGATCGACGGCGTATTCACGCTGATCATGTTGCTGCTGGGCGGAATGGTGGTTTCGCTGTGCTTCCGCCTAATCACCCGGCCGCTGCGACGCATCACGGATCAGATGAGCCGGCTCGCCACGCACGACCACAGCGTCGAGATCCGCCAGCTGGAACGCGGCGACGAGATCGGCGAGATCGCCCGCGCGCTGCAGGTGTTCAAGGAAATGGCGATCGCGACAAGCGACAACGCCCTGCTGAAGAGCCAGGTCGCGGCGATCTCGCGGCAACTGCAGGAAGCAACCAGTCACCGCGAGTACGCCGAGCGGCTGACCGGCGAGCTGATGCCCCTGCTCAAGGCCGGCCTTGGCCTGCTCTATCTGCACGATGAAACCAGCAGGCGGCTCGACCTGATCGGCAGCTACGGCCTGCGGCTCGGCGCCAATCCCGCCGTGCACTATCTGCCGGGCGAAGGTCTGGTCGGCCAGTGCGCGCAGAGCCATCGCTCCATCGAACTGGACCAATTGCCGGACGACTACCTGCGCATCGATTCCGGCACCGGCAGCGCACTGCCGCGCCACCTGGTGATCCTGCCTGTGCTGCTGCGCGACCGCCTGATCGGTGTCCTGGAATTCGCCAGTTTCGAAGCCCCGACCGCATTGCATCGACAATTGCTGGAACAGCTGCTGCCGATGGTTGCCCTCTCGCTGGACAACCTCAGCCGAGCCGTCCGCACCCAGTATCTGCTCGAACAGACCCAGGAGCAGGCCGACCAGCTGCGACTCAGCAGCATCACCATGCGCCAGCAGCAGCAGGCCCTGCGCGAATCGCACGACACCTTGCATGCGAAGACCCTGGAACTTGAGGAGCAGTCGCAGCGCCTGCTGGTCTCCGAGGAGGAATTGCGAGTGCAGGCGGAGGAGTTGCAGGCCTCGAACGAGGAGCTGCGCCTGCAGAGCGACACCTTGCACGAACAGAAGCGGACACTTGAGGCGCTGCAGGCGGAGACCGCCGAGACGGCTCACGAGTTGGCGCGCGCCAGCCAGTACAAGAGCGAGTTCCTCGCCAACATGTCGCATGAATTGCGCACGCCGCTGAACAGCCTGCTGATCCTTTCGCGCAGCCTGGCTGAGAACCCGGGCGGCAGACTGGATAGCGAGGAGGTCGAGTCGGCGCAGATCATCCACGACGCGGGAAGCAGCCTACTGCGCCTGATCAACGACATCCTCGACCTGTCCAAGATCGAGGCTGGCAAGATGGAACTGGCGCTGTGCGACTACGCGCTGGAAGACCTCGCCCGTAGCCTGCGCCGCAACTTCGATCACGTGGCCCGCGACAAACGGCTGGACTTCGGCGTGCAGCTGGCCGAGGGATTGCCCGCAAGCATCCATACCGATCCGGGCAAGCTTGAGCAGATCATCAACAACCTGCTGGCCAACGCCTTCAAGTTCACCGCTTCCGGATCGGTGCAGGTGCGCATCGACAGGCCAACCGCCGATCTGCCACTTCCCGCGTTGCTCACCGGAACGCCGTTGCTGGCGATAAGCGTGACCGATACCGGGATCGGCATTCCCGCGGAAAAGCTGGAAAAGGTGTTCGCCGCGTTCGAACAGGTCGATTCCAGCACCAGCCGGCAATATGGCGGCACCGGGCTGGGCCTGAGCATCTCGCGGCGCATGGCTGCCTTGTTCGGCGGCGACATCGTGTTGCGCAGCGAGAGCGGCAAAGGCAGTGAATTCACCCTGCTGCTGCCCGAACACAGCGCGTCCGCCACGTCGACGGCGGCCGTGGAACCATCGACAGCACCACCCATTCGGCCGCTGCCGAATCCGTCGCTGCTGCCGGGCAACCTGCCCGACGACCGCGAACGCCTCGCTCCCGGCGAGACCTCGATCCTGATCGTGGAGGACGATCTTCCGTTCGCGCGGATCCTCGCCGACATGGTGCGCCAGAAGGGCTACCCCATGCTGCTCGCCACCGATGGCGAGAGCGGGCTGGAGCTGGCCCGTCGTTACCGCCCCCTGGGCATCCTGCTCGACGTGATGTTGCCGGGCATCGACGGCTGGACCGTGGCCGAGCGGCTGCAGGCCGATCCGGCCACGCGCTCCATTCCGGTGCATTTCCTGTCGGCTGCCGACGACGCCGAGCACAGCCGCGAACTGGGTGCGGCGGGTTTCCTCACCAAGCCGGTCAGCCGCGAGCAGATCAACGGCGCGGTGGATCGCCTGCTGCATGTGGCGCGCGACCGCGCACGCCGTCTGCTGGTGGTCGAGGACAATGCCACCGAGCGCCGCGCCTTGCACAGTCTGTTGCAGCAGGATCGCGTCGAGATCGACGAGGCGGACTCCGCCGAACAGGCGCTGGAGCAGCTCGCGCACAATACCTACGACTGCATCGTGCTGGATCTCGGCCTGCCTGGCCTCTCCGGCATGGAGCTGCTGGAACGCCTCGCCGCCAGCGGCAGCGTGCCGCCGGTGGTGATCTATTCCGGCCGCGATCTCAGCCGCGAGGAAAGCCTGCGCATCCGCCAGTACACCGACAGCATCGTGATCAAGGGGGCGCGTTCGCCGGACCGGCTGCTGGACGAGGTCAGCCTGTTCCTGCACCGCATACGACAGGAGCCATCTGCTGGCGCCATCGACGCCACCGACGGGCTGCGGGGTCACCAGTTGCTGCTGGTGGACGACGACATGCGCAACCTGTTCGCGCTGTCGAAGGTGATGCGCGGCTGGGGCCTCAAGGTCAGCATGGCGCAGGACGGCCCCAGGGCACTGCGCATGCTGGACGAGGAAGACGCGCTGGAACTCGTGCTGATGGACATCATGATGCCGGGCATGGACGGCTACGAGGCGATCCGGCAGATCCGTGCCCAGCCGCGCTTCGCGCAACTGCCGATCATCGCGCTCACCGCCAAGGCCATGCGTGGCGACCGCGAGCACTGCCTTGCGGCTGGCGCGAACGACTATCTCTCCAAGCCGGTCGACCTCGACAGGCTCAACTCGATGATCCGCGTCTGGCTGCGCCGCTGAGCAATGAGTCACGTGCTGGACGAAATCGAGCTGGAAGGCATCGAACTGGATCTGTTCGTGGAGGCGATGCGCCGACGCCACGGCTATGACTTCAGTCAGTACGCGCCGGCTTCTCTGCTGCGCCGCGCGCGCTTGCTGGCCGAACGGCACGGCGGCGGTTCGATCAGCGCGCTCATCCATCGCCTGCTGCACGAACCGGAGCTACTGCCGCAGCTGCTGGAAGGATTGTCGGTACCGGCCTCGGACATGTTCCGGGATCCTTCCGTATTCCATGCGCTGCGCGAGCAGGTGCTGCCGATGCTCGCCTCGCACCCGCAGATCAATATCTGGCAGGCGGGCTGCGCACACGGCGAGGAGGTGTATTCGCTGGCGATCCTGCTGGAGGAAGCCGGACTGTACGAACGCAGCCAGATTTTCGCCACCGACCTCAGCACGCGCGCACTGGAGCGTGCGCACGAAGGCATCTATCCGCTGCGCTCCGCGCAGCAGTGGTCGCGCAACTATGTGGCGGCCGGCGGCCTCCATTCGTTTTCCAACTACTGCAGCGCGCGCTACGGCCTGCTCAAGCTCGACCGGCGGCTGCGTCGCAACGTCACGTTCGCCCAGCACAACCTGACGGCCGACGAGATGTTCTGCGAGGCGCAGCTGGTGTTGTGCCGCAATGTGCTGATCTATTTCACGAACCCGCTGCAGCAGCGCTGCCTTGCGCTGTTCCGCGACTCGTTGGTGCGCGACGGCTTCCTTTGCCTGGGGCTGCGCGAGCGCCCGGGTGCGGCCGCGGCCGAAGCCGACTTCGCGCCCGTCGATGCCAACCTGCGGATCTACCGGCGCGGCGCGGCCATGTCGGGACGACGGCTGTGAAACGCATGGCGGCGATCGTGCTGGGCGGCTCCGCCGGCGGCACCGAAGCGCTGAAGGCAGTCCTGGGCGGACTTGATCCACGCCTGCCGCAGGCGGTGCTGGTCTGCTGCCACACCGGCTCGGAAACGGTGGAACTGCTCTGCGAGATGCTGGGACATGTCTCGCAGCTGCCGGTGATCGAGGCGGGGGAGCGTGAGCCGGTACGCGGTGGCGTGGTGCAGGTCGCACCTGCCGGCTACCACTTGTTGGTGGAGCGCGATTTCCATTTCACGCTGTCGGCCGATCCACGCGTCAACCTTTCACGGCCCTCGATTGACGTCCTCTTCGCCTCCGCTGCCGCAGCATGGCGAAGCGCCCTGATCGGCGTGGTACTCAGCGGAGCGAACGCCGACGGTGCCGAGGGCATGTGGGAGTTGCGCCGGCTGGGAGGCTGCGCCATCGTGCAGTCGCCGGACAGCGCCCTGGCGCGCGTGATGCCACAAGCTGCCATCGATCGCGCCGGCACCGACCATTGCGTACCCTTGGATGCGATCGCTCCCCTGCTCAACCGGCTATGCCTGCCATGAACGACAAGCGTCCGAAGCTCCTGATCGTCGACGACACCCACGCCAACCTCGTGGCGATGCGCCGCCTGCTCGGCGACTGCGGCGCGGAGCTGATCGAAGCGACGAGCGGCAGCGAGGCGCTGGCCCTGTGCCTGGAGCACTCGTTCGCGCTGATCCTGCTCGACGTGAACATGCCCGACATGGATGGTTTCGAAGTCGCCTCCCTGCTCGGCGATGCCGAGCAGCTGCGTGACACGCCCATCATCTTCGTTACTGCCGCGTATGCCGATGACCAAAACCGCCTGAAGGGTTACCGCTCCGGCGCGGTGGATTACATCGCCAAACCGGTCAACGACACCATCCTGCGCTCGAAAGTGCGCGTGTTCCTCGACCTCTACAACGCGCGCATGCAGCTGCAGCAGACGCTGGGCGAACTTTCCGAGCGCAACCACCAACTGCGGGAAGAGATCGCCGAGCGCCAGCGCGTCGAGGCCCAGGTGCGCCACCAGGCCACCCACGACATCCTCACCGGCCTGCCGAACCGCGCGCTGTTCCACGAGCGCCTGCTCGAGGCCATCGCGAACTCCCCGAGTGGCCGCGGCTTCGCGTTGGCCATGCTGGACATCGACGGCTTCAAGGCAGTCAACGACACCCACGGCCATCCCGTCGGCGACGCCCTGCTGAAGGCCATCGCAGAACGCCTGCGCGGGTGCGTGCGCGCCGGCGACACGGTGGCGCGGCTGGGCGGTGACGAATTCGCGCTGGTCCTTGAAGACGCGATGGAACTGTCGCTGCTGCTCCAGCGCTGCCAGCAACTGTGCGATACGCTCGCCCTGCCCTATACCTTGCCCGGACCGTCCGGCGAGGTGACGGCCCGGGTCAGCGCCAGCATCGGCATCGCGGTGTGGCGCACCGATACGCCGTCGGACGAGGCGCTTATCCAGAGTGCCGATCGGGCGCTCTACGAGGCCAAACGGGCGGGCAAGAACCGCTGCCTGCTCGATGTGGCGCACGCTGCCTAAGGCGCCTCATCCCTGGGTCGCAGCGACAGCCATATCTCGATGGGTGCACGGGACGCTTCCGTGCTTGCGTCGTCGCGCACCCGCACCGCCACCGGCCACGCATAACCGTTGCCGAGCTCGGCAGAGGCCAGCGATCAGCGATCGCTGATCGCGATTTTGCAACGCCCCGGCCCCAGCGCCACAACGCGCGGCGCGATGGCGGCGAAATTCGGCGCCTTGAAGCAGATCAACAGGCCGAGAGCCCACGGCCGGCGACAATACGGAAAACCGGCGTCACAGTCTCCGCGCGCTGCTTATGTTCCTGGCTCCCGACGGACGAACGGGGCGACGCACGCCCCGTCGTCCATAACCCTGGGCACGACCCGGCTTAGGCCGCGTCGGCCAACTGCTTGCGGCGCTCGTCCGCGCGGGTCACTGCCGCGCCCAGCTCGGACGGGTCGAAGTCATCCACCGAGATGAATTCGAACACCGCCGCGTGCACTCGCTTCAGCAGGTCGTGTTCGGCCTGGCTGAGCACGCCGGCGGCGAGCGCCTCGGCCAGTTGGCCATCGTAGTCGTGCGCCTTGAACTGGCCGGCCTTCAAGCCCTTGAGGAACTTGCGCTCCACCGGCTCGGCGGCGATCACGTCGGGCAACAGCGCGTCCATGCGGCCTACCGTGTTGTTCGCCGTGGGCGTGAGGTACACCCACTCGGTGAGGCGCGCACGGGCATCGTTCGGTGCCGTAAGCAGCGCGGCCACGCGCCGGCCAAGGCGATCTGATGGTGGCACTTCGCGGCGGCCCAGCGGGAATACCAGCACGCGCAGCAGCCACGCCACCGGACGCACCGGGAAGTTGCGTATGGCGCCATCCAGCGCGTTCTGGATCAGCCACATGCACTCGTGGAAGCCCCAGGCGAGGAAGGGACGATCCGCCTCCGGCCGGCCGGTATCCTCGTAGCGCTTGAGCATCGAGCTCGCGATGTACAGATAGCTCAGCACGTCGCCGAGGCGCGCAGAGAGCTTCTCCTTGAACTTCAACTTGCCGCCCAATACGCCCATGAAGGTATCGGCACACAACGCCAGCGCTGCGGAGTAGCGGTTGAGCTTCTTGTAGTAGCGGCGCGTATAGGAATCGCCCGCAGCCTCACCCATGCGTCCGCCGGAGAGTCCCATCGCGAAGCTGCGCGCTGCGTTGGACAGGCCGAAGCCGATGTGGCCAAACAGCGCTTTGTCGAAGCTGTGCAACCGTTCCCGGTAATCGACGATCGACAGCGCGTCCATTTCCTTCAACACGTAAGGATGGCAGCGGATCGCGCCCTGGCCGAAGATCATCAGACTGCGCGTCATGATGTTCGCGCCCTCCACCGTGATCGCGATCGGCACGCTGGACCAACCGCGTCCTGCGTAGTTCTTCGGGCCCAGCTGCACCGCCTTGCCGCCGTGCACGTCCATGGTGTCGCCGGCCACCACGCGCGCCCATTCGGTGGCGTGGTACTTCGCGATGGCCGAGGGCACCGCGGGCTTCTCGCCGCGGTCCACCGCCGCCGCGGTGGCGCGCGAAAGCGCAGTGGTGGCGTAGGTAAGTCCGCCGATGCGGCCCAGCGCCTCCTCCACGCCCTCGAAGCGGGCAATCGCGAGACCGAACTGCTTGCGCATGCGCGCGTACGCGCCGGTAGCCGCCGCGGAGCCGCGCATCGCACCGGTTGCGTTCGACGGCAGCGAGATCGCGCGGCCCACCGACAGGCATTCCACCAGCATGCGCCAGCCGTGGCCGGCCATCTGCGGGCCCCCGATCAGGGTGCTGAGCGGTGCGAACACGTCCTTGCCGTGGATCGGGCCGTTCTGGAACGGAATGTTGAGCGGGAAATGGCGACGGCCGATTTCCAGCCCAGGTGTGGAACGTGGCAGCAGCGCCAACGTGATGCCGAGATCTTCCTTCTCGCCCAGCAGATGCTCGGGGTCGTACATGCGGAAAGCCAGACCCACCACGGTGGCGACCGGTGCCAACGTGATGTAGCGCTTGTCGAAGTTGAGCCTCACGCCCAGCGTCTCGACGCCGTCCACCACTTGCTTGCAGACCACGCCGTAGTCGGGAATCGAGGTGGCGTCGGAGCCGGCGTAGGGGCCGGTGAGCGCGAAGCAGGGAATCTCCTCACCTACCGCGAGGCGCGGCAGGTAGTAGTTCTTCTGCTCGTCCGAACCGTAGTGCAGCAGCAGCTCCGCCGGGCCCAGCGAATTCGGCACGGCCACCGTGGACGCCACTGTGGCCGACATCGTCGACAGTTTCTGCAGCACCGCCGAATGCGCCAGCGCGGAAAATTGCAGGCCGCCGTACTGCTTCGGGATGATCATGCCGAAGAAGCGGTGCTTCTTGATGAAGGCCCAGATTTCCGGCGGCAGGTCGGCCAGCTCATGGGTGATCTGCCAGTCGTCGATCATCCCGCAGAGCTCTTCCACCGGACCGTCGAGGAAGGCCTGCTCCTCCACGCTCAGTTCGGGCTTGGGCTGCTTCAGCAGCTCGTGCCAGTCCGGCTTGCCGGAGAACAGCTCGCCCTCGAACCCCACGGTGCCGGCTTCCAGAGCGGTCTGCTCGGTCTCCGACAGCTTCGGCGTGACCTTGGCGAACATTTTCAGCAGCGGGGCGGTGATCTTCCTGCGGCGGAAGCTGTCCATCAGCAGTGGTATCGCGATGCCCAGTTCGACAATCAGCAGGACGACCATCGTCCAGAACGCGCCGGCGAGCAGGCCGACGACCAGCGTGACCAACGGCGCCGCGATGGCGAAAGTGCGTAGGCTGCTGCGGTGGTAGGCACAGGCGCCGCTCGCGATGAGCGCCGCCAGCAGGGTGAGTATTACGGCCATCTCGACTTCCTCGTTGCGGTCATGCCTGTTGGGCGATGCATGCGCCTGACCCGGCAACTGCATCGTCCAGTGACTGGATGAAATGTGCGATCTCGCGGGTGAATGCATCGTTGGCATCACCCGCCAGCATGTGGGTGGCGCCAGCCACTTCGATGTGGCGTGCGTGCGGCACCAGTTGCCTGAACTCGGCGACGGTGTCATGCGACACCACGTCGCTGCGCTCGCCCGAAAGCAGCAACACCGGTACCCCCACCTTCGTGGCGGCGGCGAACAGGCGCGGCTGATAGCGCTCGCTCTCGGCGATCAAGTCGCCGGCCAGCAAGGCCGGATCCCAATGCCAGCGCAAGCGACCGTCTGCGCCTTCGCGCAGCAGCGGGCGCAATTGTTCCTCGCTCTTGCGGCCGGGACGGTGTGGCAGGTAGGCGGCGATCTGTTCGGCGGCTTCCACGTAGTCGGCAAAACCGGCCGGATGCGCCTGCATGAAGGCAAGGATGCGCTCCACGCCCTTCGTCTCCCAACGCGGCGTGATGTCTACCAATACCAAGGCGCGAAACGGTGGAGGCTGCGCCTCTCCTGCGGCCACCAGCCCAAGCAGCCCGCCCATCGAGGCACCGACCAGCACCGGCCGTTCGGGCTGCGCACGGGCCAGCAGCAGCAGGTCGTCCACAAACTGTTGCATGTGGTAATCGCCGCCCGGCGCGCGTCCACTCTCGCCGTGACCACGTGCGTCGAAGCTGACGCAGCGGCAGCCACACGCCGCCAACGCGGCGACTGCCCCGTTCCACGCACCACGCGTCTGGCCGAAGCCATGGGCGAACAAGAGAGTGGGCGCGCCATCCGCACGATGCGTCTCCATAGCTAACTGTGCACCGTCGAGGGCGGCGATGGATTCGATGTGGGCAGCAGGGGCAATTGACTTGTCCATACGGATGAGTATGGATTGCTCGATCGAGCGCCGTCAACCCATTCGCGCGGGTTACTAAAGCCCGGCGCAGCGGCTACCATACGGTCATGGATTCAAGCCCGAAACCCGAACGAACCCGCCTCACCGCGGAAGACTGGGAAGTAGCCGCCCTGCAATTGATCGCCGACCAAGGCGTGGGTGCGCTGGCCGTCGAAGCCTTGGCCCGCCAACTGGGCGTCACCAAGGGCAGCTTCTACTGGCACTTCCGCACCCGCGAAGCGTTGCTGCAGGCCGCGCTGGAACGCTGGGAGCAGTACGGCGAAAACGAAGTGCTGGGCCAGATCGAGCAGATCGCCGATCCGCGCCAGCGCCTGCCCGAATTGTTCCGCCGCGTGGCGCACGAGCTGCAGCCACACCGCGTGTACGCCGCTTTGCTGAAGGCGCTGGATCATCCGCTGGTGGTTCCCGTGATGGCGCGCGTGTCGCAGCGACGTACTGAGTTCCTGCACACCGCCTACCGCGAAGCCGGTCTGCCGCCACGTGAGGCGTTGAATCGCGCGCGGCTCACGTACGCCGCCTACGTGGGCTTTCTGCAACTGAATTTCACCCTGGGTCTTCCGCGCATCAACCACGAAGAGTTCGATGGCTACGTGGAACACATGATCGCTACCCTTATTCCGGCCTGACCCCCTCCGGCAAGAGCTTGCGAACGGCGCCGCTTGGCGCCGTTTTTACGACCGATCTTCCTGGCCACCATCCCACGCGCCATCCCTAAGATGCGGCGCAAGAAAACGCCACTGGCGGTTTTTGCTGCACTCTTCCTTGCAATGCCAGTGCTCGCAAACTACGGTTCCTCCACCCTTTTTTATAAAGACCAGTGAGGACATGATGGCAAGCACTCTGGACGCGCTCGAACGTTGGGTCAACGAAGTTGCGGCACTTACCCGTCCCGCGAAAATCCACTGGTGCGACGGCTCCGAAGCCGAATACCAGACGCTGGTCCGGCAAATGCTGGCCGATGGCACCCTGATCGAGCTCAACCAGCAGACCCACCCAGGCTGCTACCTGCATCGCTCCCATCCGTCCGACGTGGCACGCGTGGAGCACCTCACCCTGGTCTGCCACCAGAACGAGCAGGATGCGGGTCCGAACAACCATTGGCTGGCCCCGGCCGAGGCGCACGCGAAGATGGATGCGCTATTCGACGGCTGCATGGAAGGCCGCACCATGTACGTGATCCCGTACTGCATGGGCCCGATCGGCTCGCCGCTGTCGCGTTGCGGCGTGGAGATCACCGACAGCCCTTACGTGGTCGCCAACATGAAGATCATGACCCGCATGGGCAAAGCGGCGCAGGAGCGCATCGAAAACGAAGGCATCTTCGTGAAGGGTTTGCACTCCACCGGCGAACTGGATCCGGAACGCCGTTTCATCATGCACTTCCCCGAGGAGCGCACGATTAAATCCTACGGCTCCGGCTACGGCGGCAACGCACTCCTGGGCAAGAAATGCCACGCGCTGCGCATCGCCAGCAACCAGGCCCGTGACGAGGGCTGGCTGGCCGAGCACATGTTGATCGTCGGCATCGAGAACCCCAGCGGCGAAACGCACTACATCGCCGCCGCTTTCCCCTCGGCCTGCGGCAAAACGAATCTCGCGATGCTGATTCCGCCCGAGGGCTACCGCAGGGATGGCTGGAAGGTGTGGACGGTGGGCGACGACATCTGCTGGATGCGCCCCGGCACAGATGGACGTCTATACGCCATCAATCCCGAGGCGGGCTTCTTCGGCGTGGCACCGGGCACCAGCGACAGCAGCAACCCCAACGCGCTCAAAAGCATTTCGCACGACACCATCTTCACCAATGTCGCCGTCACCGCCGACAACCAGCCGTGGTGGGAGGGCTTGCCCGGCACGCCGGTCACCGATTGGCAGGGCCGCCCCTACGACCCTGCCAATGGACCCGCCGCACATCCCAACTCGCGCTTCACGGTGAGCGCCAGGCAGTGCCCCACCTGGTCGCCCAAGGCCGAAGACGCGCAGGGCGTGCCGATCAGCGCCATCGTGTTCGGCGGTCGCCGCCCTTCCTTGTTGCCACTGGTGATGGAGGCGCGCGACTGGACGCACGGTGTGCTGATGGGTGCCGCGATGGGCTCGGAAACCACGGCCGCAGCCACCGGCGCCGTCGGCGTGCTGCGCCGCGATTCGATGGCGATGAAGCCCTTCTGCGGATACCACTACGGCGACTACTTTGCGCATTGGCTGAGCTTCGACCAGCCCGGCGCCAAGTTGCCCAAGGTCTTCCACGTCAACTGGTTCCGCAAGGGCAAGGACGGCAAGTTCCTGTGGCCGGGGTTCGGCGACAACCTGCGCGTGCTGGAGTGGATGATCGCGCGCGTTGAAGGCAAGGTGCGCGGCAAGGAAACCCCCGTCGGCACCCTCCCCGCCCCCGGCGAGCTGAAGCTTGACGGGCTGAGCCTCGACAAGGCCGCACTGGCGGAGTTGCTCGACGTGGATCAGGCAGGCTGGCAGGTCGAGTTGGCCGCTATCGGCGAATATCTGGCCAGCTTTTCGCCCCGCACACCGGCGGCGCTGCGCGGGGAACAGCAACGCGTAGCCCTCGCGCTGGAAACCATCGAGCGCAAGGTCGCCTCGGCCTGAGCGTGCGCGCATCGCCGCGGACCTGTGCCCGCGGCGATGCAAACCCTTTCGGCACGGCGGGCATCCAAGCTGGCAAGATGATCGCTGCCTGCCCCGCCACCGCCAGCCCCATGCCGCCAGCCCCCGCTGCCGCCGACGACGACAAGGACGACGCGCGCGCGGCCGCCATGGGCGACCGCCGTGCGTTCCAGCGGCTGTACTGCCGGCATGTTGAACGCATCAACGGCGCGATGTACCGGCTGGCCGGCTATGACCATGCCCGTGCCGAGGATCTCACCCAGGAAGCCTTCGTGCGTGCATGGCAGAAGCTGCCCAGCTTCCGTCACGAAAGTGCGTTCGGCACCTGGCTGTACCGCCTCGCGGTCAACATGGCACTGATGGAAATCCGCGCCCGCCGCGCCGACCCGGTCGGTTTCATGGACGAGGAAAAACTGCCCGACCATGGCGAAACGCCGTTCTGCGCCGCCGAACGCGAAGAACTCGAACGCGCCATCGGCAAGCTGCCGCCGCGCGCGCGCGCCGTATTGGTGCTGCACGACGTGGAAGGTTGGCGGCACGAAGAAATCAGCGAGGAGATGGACATGGCCGTGGGCACGTCCAAAGCGCAATTGCACCGCGCGCGGCAACTGCTGCGCCGCGCCCTGGGAGAAAACCCATGAACGAATTCGAATGGCGCCAGCAGATGCGCAAGCTGCGCGAGCCCGTCGCACCGCGCCGCGACCTGTGGGAGACGATCGACGCCGCACTGGAAGACCGCGGCGAAAGCGCGGCACCGCAGCACGTCACCCGTCATGCGCCGCCGCGGCCATGGCTGCTCGCCGCCGCGCTGGCTGGTGCTTTCCTGCTTGTCGGTGATATCGGTCTGCACCTGCACCGCACCGCCCATGACGCACCGGGCAACGCACCTGCACTGGCCAGCGCGCCTTGGAAGCCGGCCGATCCGCGCCTCAGCGGTGCGGCGATCGAACTGGATGCTGCCCGCATCGAACTGCGGCAGGCCATGCAACAGTCTCCCGATTCCACCTCGTTGCAGCGCCTGCTGGCGCGCACCGAACAGCAACAAACGCAATTGCGCCATCTCGCCCAGGAGGCCGGCTGACCGCAGCCGGGAACGACCATGAAAACCACCGCCCGTTACGCCCCCTTGCTGTTGTGCCTTTGCGCAGGCCAGGCCATGGCTGGCACGCCGATCAACCTGCAGCATGCCGCGACGCCCACTGCCCACATCAGCATCAGCAACATCTCCGGCGAAGTACGCGTCACCGCATGGGATCGGGCCACGGTGCAGGTCGACGGCCAGCTCGGCGACGGCGCCAAGCCGCTGGCGATCACAGGCAATGACGACAAGCTCGCCATCGAAGTTCAACCGCAGGGCAACGGCGGCGGCTGGCTCAATTGGGGCAGCGACAACCGCATGGGCCCGACCATGCTGGATCTGCACGTACCGCGCGGCGCCTCGCTGGATGTACGCGTGGTGAGCGCACCGCTGGTAGTCGACGGCATGGATGGCGGCAAGATCTCCGTCAATACGGTCAGCGGGCGGGCGCGCATCAACGCGAACAGTCCGTCGCTCTACATCGAAAGCGTCAGCGGCAACATCGAATTGGCTGGCCATGCAACGCAAGCCAACCTGCAGACCGTGAGCGGCGACATCCTCGCCCCGGTGCTGGGCGATCAGGCGAAACTGCAGACGGTTTCCGGTCGCATCCAAGGCAATGGCGGCCCATGGCGCCAGCTCACGCTGAGCACGGTGTCGGGCGACGTGCAGCTCGCCGGCAACCTCGCGCAGGACGGCAAGCTGTCTGTCGACAGCATGAGCGGCAACGTGCAATTGCAACTGCCCGCCGTCGCCAATGCCACCGTGCATGCCAGCAGCTTCAGCGGCGACCTGCGCAGCGACGTCGGCGCCGCGCAGAAATCCGAACACGGCCCCGGCAGCAAGCTCGACGCCACCCTTGGCAACGGCAGCGGCACGATCAATGTCGAGACCTTCAGCGGCGACCTGCGCATCCGTACATCGAAATGATGCAAACGAGGCCAGCCGGACACCCATAAAAAAGGCCACCGGTCTTGACGACCGGTGGCGATGTGGCATCAACGCCGGAACTTGTCAGTAATCGTAGGTCACCGACAACCGCACGGTGCGCGGCGGGTTGGTGAACAACGGCTGCTTGTAGTAAGTGTTGACGTAAATCGTGTTGCTGGTCGGATCAAACGAAGCCGGGAACGACGGGTCCGTCTGCAACGGCCGCTGCTGGTTCAGCGCGTTGAAGATATCCAGGTTGAAGCCAAGCTTGTTCCCGGCGAACGCCGGACGATAGTGCACGCCAAGGTTGAGCAGCTCGGTCCATGGCGTGTGGCCGACCGATCCAGGCGGCACGCGCTGGCCATTGCACCAGTGATAGTTGCCGGTACCGTAGTTGTTGTAGCCGGTCGGGTCGTTGTCGCCGCCGGGTTTGTAGCCTCCCGGCCCCTGGGTGAGCGGCCCGTAATAACCAAGGCACTCCTGCGGCATACCGGATTGCACCAGAAGCGTGGCGGAGAGCAGCCACTCTGGATTGATCTGGTAATTACCGCGGAAGCGGACCTGGTGCTTGCGGATATTGGCGAACTCGCCGTACTGCCCATCCATAAGCTGCCAGCTGTCCCAGTCCTCGGTCTTGGAAATGTCTTCCTGGCCGAAGTCCGAGCGCACCTGGCCTTCGGTGTTGCCGAAGCCTCGCGTGAAGGTGTAATCGATGCGGCCATACCACTTGCCGTCGAACGGGTGCTCCAGATAGAGGTTCAGCGCGCCGTACTTGCGGACGGCACCGCGACTGAAGCCCCAGTCCTGCAGAGTCATGGGCACGGTGACCTTGCTGCTGCCGTCGTCCGACACCACCAGCATGTCGTTGGTGCGCCCCGGGTTGAACAGGCGGCAATACGAAGCGCCATACAACGAATCGGAGTAGGCGTTCGGATCGAGGCCCATCTTGGTCATCTTGGCGGCGATCATGCCGGGCTCGCATTCGTCGTCGATTGCGGCTTTCAGGTTACGCCACGTGGCCTTGGCGCCGTACACCCAGTTGTCCCCCAGCTTCTTGTCGAAGCCGACGATGAATTCGTCCAGGTACTCAGGTTTCAGATTGCGCGCGGCAACCTGCATCGGATCCTTAGGCGCTCCCGTTTCGCCGTCCGGGGAAGTCGTCGGTCCGGCCTGGGTCAGGCCCTGCGGGATACCCGTGACCGGGTCGATGCTGGCGTACGAATACAGCGTGGTGAGATAGGTCGAGCGGTTGGCTGCTCGCTCCGCCGCATTGTCGGGCAGCGCCAGGTAGTAGCGGCCTGCATTGCCGTAGACCTTGAACGACGAGTCGCCGAACACATCCCAGCTAGCGCCGATACGGGGCTCCCACTGGTTCTTCTCGTCGACGAAGGCTTGCCCCAAGTCGTTGTAGTTGGTGAAGCGGTCGTTGCGCAGACCGATGCTCAGGTACACGTTCTGCGCCACCTGCCAGTTGTCCTGCAGGTAGTAGGCCTTCTGCGCCGTCGACATGCTGGTCATCCAGCCGATCTCGCGCTTCTGCACCTGACCGCCAGCCATGTAACGCCAGTAGTAATTGACCGATGGATCGAACGGGTTCTGCTGATCCGGCCCTTGGTCCACAGCCCGGTAGAACATGTTGTCGATACCCGCAAGCAGATCGTGGTCGCCCAGCTTGTAATCGAAATCCACGCGCAGACCGCGGGTAGCGTTCTTGGCGCCCGGCGCGGTCCATGAGGTGTTGGTCTGCGCGTTGCCCGGATGGCTGCCGTCGGGCAGCGTCGCATTGCTCGCGCCGGAAATGAACGGCAGCGGGCTGGTATTGCCGTATACGACAGGATCCTGGAAGCGTGCCTTGCCACCGGTGATGCTTAGCGTGGCCGCATCGGTGATGTAGCTGGTGAAGTGCGCTACATAGATCTGCGCGTTGTCCTTGGTGACATCGTTCTTGCTGGAGAACGCACCGCGCTGGAGCGTGTCGTAGTCGAAATCGTAGGTCGATCCGGCGCCCAGGCTGTTGTTGTCCTTCAGCGCCGTCAGTTCCAGGATGTTGCTGTCGGTGATGTTCCAGTCCAGCTTGCCGTAGAACTTCGTTTCCTTGTTGCGGTAATCCTGCACCTTGGCATTGTCGTTGTTCTCGACATTGGTGCCTTGCGTGCGCGTGGTCTCGCCTGCCAGGAACATGTACAGCTTGTCCTTGACCAGCGGGCCGCCCACGTAGGCGGAGTAGATCGTCTGCCAGGACGTGTTGTCGTTGCGGTACTGGCGCAGAGACCCGGGAGCATTCGGACCCGCGGCATAGTTGACCAGGCTGCTCGATGCGGGAATGGCCGGGTTGCCGTAGCGGTAATTGACCGGATCGCTCTCCAGATAGCGCGGCTGCCAAGCGACCTGGCCACCGAAGTGCCACTCGTTGCTGCCGCGCTTACCGACCTGGTTGATCACGCCGCCGTCGGAACGACCATATTTGGCGTCGTACCCGCCGGTAAGGGTTTCCTGCTGCTCGATGGCACCATAGGGCAACTGGAAGCCGCCCAGATTCTTGTACGGTTCGCCGACGTTGTAGCCGTTCACGTAATAGGCATTCTCTGACACGCTGGAACCACCGAACGACACCAGCGATTGACCGGACGGCCCGGTGAAGAAGCCGCTACCTGAGGCGGTGTTCGGCGCGAGCAGTGCGATGGCCTCGGCGCTGTGCGCCACCGGCAACCGCTGCAGATCGGCTGCAGTGATGACAGTGCTCGAGTTGACGCTGGTGACGTCGATAGCGGGCAACGCACTGGCCGAGACCGTTATCGAGGACAGCTGGGTGGGATTGGCGTTGCTCGAGCCGCCGGCGGCGCTAGCGAAGTCAACGCCTGCGGCGGCACCGGTGGAGACATAGGTGTTGTCGCGCGCACTCACCGTCTTGCCGTTCTGCTTCAGGGTGACCGTATAGGTACCCACGGGCAGATTGTCGACGCGATAGCGGCCCGTGCTGTCCACAGGCACTTCCCGCGTGAAGCCCGACGTGTTGCTGACCACTACAGTCTCACCCGACGCCACTGGCGCCTGGCCGAAGACGCTGCCGACAGTGCTCTGCGCAAGCGTGGCCCCGCTGAAACTCAAGCCCACGGCAATCGCCAAGGCCGTCGGGCGCCAGCGCGTGGCGTCGGCACGGTATCGAATGCTCATCGTGATTCTCCCCAAATGGATTGCGTGCAAAGGATCGATGGCCCAAATGCCAGGATCCGGCGGATCGCGGAAATTCCTCCGGCGACGCAAGTTCGCATGAGATTATGCGAAATTCCGTACGCTTAACGACCACCGACAGCAAAAATATGACGTTAGAAAATGCAGGTCAACACAAATTTTATACTTTATAACCGCAAATATTTACGAATTGGCGGTAACGAACACCCCTTGCCAAGGCATGTTCAAGTACCGATGTCCGCCCCTACAGCGCTGAACGAAGCAACGAATTGAGCCCACAGAAGAGCAGAACTACTATCCCCCAATGCCTTTCACGCCTCTCCTTCCCGACAAATTCCAGCATCGTTCCGGGCATCCGGAAGAGGCTGACGACCTCCGCCTAGCCTCGTCGCAAACGTCGCTGGAAGCACGACTGGCCCAAGCGCCACACGACACCACTACGCTCATCGAGCTGTCGGAAGTATTGTTTCGGCGCGGACGCTTGCGCGCCTCCAGCCATCCGCTGCTGGCGGCTGCCAGCCGGCTCCCGCGCAATGCGCCGCTGATCGTCTCCTTGACGCAACGCCTTGTTGCCAATGGCGAAATCCTTGCTGCACGGGCTTGCCTCGACCTGTTGGAAGAAGCACCTGCTCCACCGGCCGACCTGTTGGCTGCACAGGCCCACCTGCGCTTCATGATCGGCGACCTCGCCAAGGCGTTGGAGCGGATCCAATTGGCCCTGCACGCTGGAGCCGACTCGCCCGGCGAGCACCACATGCACGCCCTGCTGCTGCAATTCAGCGGCAGGATTGACGAGGCTGAGGCTGTGCTGGAGCGCTGCCTTGCGCGATGGCCGCAATTCGGCGACGCCGTTACGGTACTGGTCAATCTACGCAAGCAGCGTCCCGGGGCGAACCGGCTGGATCGGATCGACAAGCAATTGCGTCAGATACCGCATGAAACTACCGATACCGATCGTGGTTTCGTGCGTGCGGAATTCGAATATGCCCGTTTCAAGACGCTGGATGATCTCGGGCAGAACGGGGAGGCCTGGGAGGCGCTATCGCGTTGCAATGCGATCATGCGCAGCCTGAATCCCTACGACGCTGCGGCAGAGGAAGCTGTCACGGCGGCCCTGCTCAACATGCCAGCGACACCCGCGCCGCCTGGCCCTGCCAGACCGCCAGGCCCCGTACCCATCTTCGTCGTGGGCATGCCTCGGTCGGGTACGACCCTGTTGGAACGAATCCTTTCCAGCCACTCGCTAGTCGCTTCGGCAGGGGAAATCATCGACTTCTGGCGCCAACTGCACTGGGTGGCCGACGTGGCACCTGCGCAGTCCGCAGGCCTGTTGGAAATCATCCGCCGCAGCGGCAACGTCGATTACCGCGAGCTGGGTCAGCGCTACTTGAAGCAGACCCAATGGCGTGCGCAAGGCAGGGCCTATTACATCGACAAGCTGCCCGCGAACATCCAGATGCTCTCCTTCATCCGGCGAGCCCTGCCGCACGCCCCCATCTTGCATATGGTGCGCGATCCCATGGATACCTGCTTTTCCAACTACAAGGCTCTGTTCGGCAACATTTCCTCGTACAGCTACGACCTCACAGCACTCGCGCACTATCACGCGCAATACATGCGACAGGCGCAGCATTGGCACAGCACGATGCCCGGCGCCATGCTCGACGTGGGCTACGAGGCGCTCGTGCAGGGTACCGAAGCAACCGTAAGCCGTGTCTTGGCTCACTGCGGACTGGCTGTCGAGGAAGGCTGCTTCCGCCCTGAACGCAATGCCGCGCCTGTCGCTACGCCCAGCAGCGCTCAGGTACGCGAGTCGATCCATGTACGCGGACTGGGCCAATGGCGCCGCTATGCACAGCAACTGGAGCCGCTACGTCTGGCGCTGGAGGCTCCGCAAGCAGCGCTCGCCTTCCCAATGTGACAGCGCAGCGCCCAGCGCGATGACGCGCCATTACTGCTGCCTGCTATGCGCGCGTTGCATGAGATACCCAGCTTAGGCTGGCGAACTCGCACGCTTTAGGAGCCGAACGACCCGGCCAATGTGGAGACACGCGTCCATACAGCCGAGATCTATCGCACCATCAAAGCAAGAGCGCCATCGCTGTACGCGACGGCGCTCTTGTCTGCGCGATATTCAGGGCGAATCGCGGATCAAAGATCCTGGTGGTATTGCACGTAAGGTGTACGCGACTGATCCGGCTCGGGGCCGGCCGGCGTGTTCGTCGGCGCACCGGACGACCACAGGTTCTGAGCTCCCACGCTGAGTGAGCCCTGCCACGGCAAGTGCCACGTCACGCCAAGGTCGATGCTGTTCCAGCGGCGGTCGGGGCTGTAGCCATTCCCTGGCACGCCAGCCAAGGGCTGCATGGTGCGGCCGATAAGGGTGCCGCTGATCGGGCCATGGTCGACGCCGAAGCTGATCGCTTTCTGATCCAGCGTACTGATGCCCAACAGGTTGCCCGGCAACAGATGGATGCGGCCGACACTGGCGCCCACGTCCACACCGCTGTTGGTACCCAGCGCCAGGCGGCCGCGTGCATTGAGCTGCGAGCTGCTGTCGAAACCGGTAAGGCCATCGACGCTGGGTGTCACACCGGGCAGCACACGCGGCAGACTGGTACTGTTTGGCGTGCTGTTGCTGCCAACGCTCACGCCAAGGCTGTAAGGCCCGTTGAAGTAAGTGGCGCCAACCTCGCTGCCTACCACACGCAATGGGCTGTTGACCCAGGATTGCTGGCTGACATCAGCGTTCGCTTGCCAGTTCGGTGCCAGGCCGTATTGTAGGCCGGTGCTCACGAGCGTGGAGGCATCGACAGCATGGGGGGACAACAGCGAATCGCGCTGTGCCTGGGCGCCATTGCTTCCGCCTGCCTTGAGCACGAGCAGGCGGCCGTCCGTGCCACGCCACAACGGCACCGCCAAGCCCGACTTCACCTTGGCGACCTGCGCTGGCGGCTGCTTCAGCAACTGTCCGGCCAGTTGGCCGTTAGCATCGTCCACGCCCTGACCGGCCGCCACAAAGGGCAGCAAGCACAGCAGCATTGGGGCAAGCAGTCGACGCATAGACGGCAGGTTCGTTACGGTAGCTATGATTCGGAATTGTCGGCAGAAGTTTACTGCACTTTACATTTAAATAACAACGACACAAGGGTTTCGGTACAGTTAATGAATACACCCTGTGACCGCCATCTCAATAGCGGGGTTCGCGTCACCTTGGATTCCAACTGGCGCACTACTGACCCGCAGGATATAACGGGTTCTTCGCCGAAGCCTGCCCGCCTGCCCTTTTGATGAGCCCAGCTTCCCCGCCGCCGCGCTCCACGCCCATGCCTGCCTTGGCCAAGGACTTGGCCGGCGTGCCGGCAGCCATCGAGCAGTTGCTCAAGGCGCAGGACAGCGCAAGCGTGCTGGAGGCCTGCGCGCGCATCCTGGAGGATCTCGGCATCGCCGGTCGGCTGCATTGGCAACCGCTGGCAAGCCCGGGTGTGGAATCTCACGGGTGGCGCCACGAACTGGCGGAAGATGTGCAACACCAGCTCGTGCTCGTACTGAGCCACGACGAACCGGTTGCCCTGCCGCTGCGCGGCAAATTGGCCTGGCTGGGACGGCTCGCCGATGCCCGCCTTAACCAACTCTCCGAATCCAGCCGTCTGTACGAGGCGATCTCCCGGCTGGCATTGGCTGAACGCCTGCAGCGCGCGCTCTATGCAATCGCAGAGCAAGCCAGCGCGGAACAGGACATGCCCGCGCTGATGCGCTCACTGCACACCATCGTGAGCAGCCTGATGTACGCGGAGAACTTCTACATAGCGCTGTATGACGCCGCCAGCGACAGCGTGCGCTTCCCGTATTACGTGGACAGCCTTGATGTCGATGTGCCTTCGCCCGAACGCAGCGTGCCGCTGAACGAGCTGCTGCATGGTGTCACCTGGAACCTGTTGCGTCGTGGGCGCCCTCTGTTCGGTGCCATCGACGAGCTGGCGCAGGAACTGGGCGGGCAGTTCCAGTTGCACGGTACGCGCTGCGAGCACTGCATCGGCGTGCCATTGTTCCGCTCAGGACAGGTCGTCGGCTGCATCGTGGTGCAGAGTTATCGCGCCAAGATGCGCTACACCCGGCACGATCTCGACCTGCTGAGCTATGTGGCACAGCACGTGCAGACCACGATAGAACGGCGTGGCGCCCACGTGGAACTGGAACGCCGCGTCGCCGATCGCACCACCGCGCTGCGCGAGGCCAACCGCGTGCTGCGACAGCAAGTGCTGCAGCGCCAGCGCGGCGAACGACTGCAGGCGGCGCTGTTCCGCATCGCCGAGCTGGCCGGCACCACCGACAGCCTCGACGACTTCTATCCCGCCGTGCATCGCGTGATCGGCGGTCTGTTGTACGCACGCAATCTGTACATCGCGCTTATCGACGAGGAAACGCAGTTCATCACCTTTCCCTATTCGGTGGACGAGATGAACAGCGAACGCCCGCCACGCCGCCGTGGCGGCGGAGCCACCGAATACGTGCAACGCACCGGCAAACCGCTGCTGGCGGACATGGCGACCATCGATCGCCTGATCGCCAGCGGCGAGATCGTCAACCCGGGGGCGCGCTCGGTGTGCTGGCTGGGCGTGCCGTTGAGTTGGGCCGACAAGGTGCGCGGCGTGCTGGCCGTGCAGAGTTACAGCCCCGAACATACCTACAGCGAACGCGACCAGGAACTGCTCACCTTCGTCAGCTACCACGTGGCCAACGCATTGCAGCGCAAGCATGCCGACGCCACGCTGAAGCAGGCTTACGCCAGCCTGGAGCGCCGCGTGGTGGAGCGTACCCGCGCGTTGGGCCTCGCCAACCGCGATCTGCGCGAGCAGATCGCCGAACGCGAACGCATCGAGCGCCGGCTGAAGTACGAGACCCTGCACGACTCGCTCACCGGCCTGCCGAACCGCACCATGCTGCTGCAACGTCTGGAGCAGGCATTGCAGCATTACCTCGCGAACCCGAAGGATGGGTTTGCGGTGCTGTTCATCGACCTCGACCGCTTCAAGGTCATCAACGATTCGGTCGGCCATCTGGTCGGTGACGACCTCTTGTTCCAGGTCGGCGGTCGGATCCGCGCCTGCCTGAAAACCCGCGACATCGTGGCTCGACTGGGTGGCGACGAATTCGCCGTGCTGCTCGAGCAGGTGCCAGACGTCGCCGCGGCGCAGCGCACCGCCGAACGTGTGCTGAAGGAGTTGCAGGCGCCGTTCCGCCTGGGTACCCGCGAAATCTTCACCTCCGCCTCGATCGGCATCGCGATGGCAGATACGCACTATCGCCAACCCGAGGAGCTGTTGCGCGACGCCGATTCCGCGATGTACCACGCCAAGGACGGCGGCCGCCATCGCGCCTCCCTGTTCGACGATCGCCTGCGCCACGAGGCGCTGTCCCAATTGCGCATGGAGGGCGATCTGCGCCATGCGCTGGCTCGCCGCGAGTTCGTGCCGTTCTACCAGCCCATCGTGTCGCTGGCCGACGGCTGCATCGCCGGCTACGAGGCGCTGCTGCGCTGGAACCACCCAGAGCGCGGCCTGCTGCTGCCGCACGATTTCCTGCTGATCGCCGAGGAGACCGGCTGCGCCGAGGCCATCGACTGGCTGGTCTTCGAACAGGTCTGCGCCCAAGCCATGCAGCTGCTTGGCGGCAAGGGCACGATCAGCATCAATGTCTCCGGCCTGCACTTCCGCTCGGATGACTTCGATGCCCGCTTGCTGGCGCTGCTGGACAAGTACCACGTGCCGCCTTCCAGCATCCGCGTCGAGGTGATCGAGCGCACGCTGCTGGACAATCCGGCGCAGGTGAAGCGGATGCTGGAAAACCTGCGCCTGCAGGGCATGGGCATCGCGCTCGACGATTTCGGCACCGGCTACTCCTCGCTGAGCTACCTGCACCAGTATCCGTTCGACGCGCTGAAGATCGACCGCTCCTTCGTCACCGAGCTGGACAGCGACCGCAAGGGCCAGGGTGCGGCCGTGATTCGCGCAATCCAGGTGCTGGCCGATGCGCTGAGCATGCAAGTGATCGCCGAAGGCATCGAGAACACAGCGCAACAACAGGCTCTACTCGACATGGGCTGCCGTTACGGCCAAGGCTTCCTGTTCGCACGTGGGCAGGCCGCCGAATACTGGCTGCGCCCGGAAAACCGCTTGCCGTAGACACGCACAAGGCGCGCCCGCCGGGCGCTTACGCCGTGCCGGAAGTGCCCGCCCCGCCCGCATCGCGCAACAGATGCTCCGCATCGATGCGGTCGAACTCGTAGCGTTGCGCGCAGAACTCGCAGTTCACCTCGATGCGGCCGTCCTGCTCCGCCAGCGTGGCCTCCACTTCCTCGCGGCCCAGCGAGCGCAACATCGCCACCACCCGTTCGCGCGAGCAGCTGCAGCCGAAGGCCAAGGGGCGCGGCGCGAACAGGCGCACGGACTCCTCGTGGTACAGGCGGTACAGCAGTTGCTCCGGCGCGGTGGTCAGCATTTCCTCGGCACCGAGCGTGCCTGTGAGGTGCATCACCCGTGTCCACGCATCGTCGTCCTGCACCGCGCCCTGGCCGCCTTCGTCGGGCAGCTTCTGCAGCATCAGGCCCACCGCGTGCTCGCCGTCGGCAGCCAGCAGCAGGCGCGCGGGCAACTGTTCTGACTGCGCGAAATAGTTCTCCAGGACACCTGCCAGGTCCGTCGCGCGCAATTCCACGAGGCCCTGATAACGCTGGCCGCGTTCAACGTTGCCGATGGTGATGGCCATCACCGCCTGCGGCAATGATTCCAGCGACAGCGGCTCGGGCAGCGGCCCATCCCAGCGCGCCAGGCCACGCAAACGGCCATGGTCCGTGCACTCGGCGAACAGCAGACGCAACGCGCCTGCGCTCTTCAACTGCACCGACAACTCGCCGTCGAGCTTGATATTGGCGGTCAGCAACGCACTGGCGGCCAGCGCCTCGCCCAGCAGATTGCGCAACTCGACCGGGTAGTCGACGCGTCCAGCCACCTCGCGCCACGCCGGCCCAAGCCGCACCAACGCGCCACGCACGCCGGCGCGCTCGAGCAGGAAGCGGTGCAGCACATCTTCGACAAATACGGTTTCCACAGCCGATACCTCGCAAAACGATCCCCGCTAGATGGGGCCGGATGACGGCCGCGCAATAGCCGCACCTATACTGCCCCGACTCCCCGCCATTCGCCCACCATGCCCCTTCAACTCTCCCCTCGCCGCGTGTTGCGCTGGATCGTCTTTGCCGTACTGGCCTGGCTGGGGCTCACCTGGTTGATGGTGCTGGCAATGCGCTTCGTGCCGCCCTTCACCTCCGCGGTAATGCTGGAGCGGCACGTCGGCGCCTGGGTGCATGGCGAGCGCGATTTCCGTCTGCACCAGCACTGGGTGCCGTGGTCGCAGGTATCGCCATGGGTCCCGCTGGCGATGGTGGCCGGCGAGGATCAGAAGTTCCCCTACCATCACGGCTTCGACTTCAGCTCCATCCACCAGGCGATCGACGCTGCCGACGACGGCGCTCACCTGCGCGGCGCCAGCACCATCAGCCAGCAGGTCGCGAAGAACCTATTCCTGTGGAACGGCCGCAGCTTCGTGCGCAAGGGGCTGGAGGCGTACTTCACCGTGCTGATCGAACTGACCTGGCCGAAGCGGCGCATCCTCGAGGTGTACATGAACATCGCCGAGCTGGGCAACGGCATCTACGGCGTGGGCGCAGCCAGCGAGGCTTATTTCAACGAACCTCCCGCGCGGCTCGATCCGTCGCAGGCGGCACGGCTGGCCGCCGTGCTGCCCAGCCCACGGCGCCTGCACGCGGATCGTCCGAGCGCCTATGTAATGCGCCGCGCTGGCTGGATCGAGCGGCAGATGCGCCAACTCGGCGGCCCGTCCTACCTCGGGCGCCCCTGACCATTGCGATCCTCCATGATCGCGGAAATGGAGCGGGCGACTGTCCTCTGCCGCCGTCTCCAGGCCGGTGTTTCACAGGGCGGCAACACCCGTTGCGCATGTCAGCGTTAGACTGACCACATGCTCCCACGGCCGGAGATCGGACATGCGTCAGGTCAAGCATCTGCTGGAGAACAAAGGCGGCACCATCCACACCATCGCGCCCGATGCGCCCGTGCTGGACGCGATCAAGCGGATGGCCGAGCACCGCATCGGCGCACTGCTGGTGATGCGTGGCGAGCAGTTGTTGGGCGTGGTGTCCGAACGCGATTACGCGCGCAAGGTGATCCTGCAGGGTCGCTCGTCGTCGCAGGCGACGGTGAGCGAGATCATGCACGGCGATCCGCTGACCGTGGGGCCGCAAACCGACGTGCTCGACTGCATGCGCCTGTGTACCGACAGCCGCGTGCGCCACCTGCCCGTGCTCGACGACGGCAGGGTGGTGGGCGTCATTTCGATCGGCGACCTGGTGAAGGCGGTGATCGACGCGCAGGCCGAACAGATCGAGCATCTGGAACGCTACATCACCGGTTGAGGCCGGGATTGGGCGTACGGAAGGCGCGCGGCGGCCACTTCACGCGGCCCGCTTTTCCTCCGACGCGAGATCGGGCGACCAGCCGGCGCGTATCGACACCCAGGTGGCGAGCACGGCCACGCCGGCGCCCGCCAGTGCGAGGCCGCTGATACCCGCGCCCAGCAGGCGCAGGCCGCTCACTGCGCTGGTCACCGCGAAGTCGCCGAAGCGCCACACTGCGGTTTCCACGAAGTTCTTGCCCTTGTAGCGCGTCTCGCGCGGCACGCGCGTATACAGCGCATCCACCGCCGGCTTGGTCATGCCATAGGCGAAACCACGTGTGGTCACCATCATCACGGCCAGCGCCGGGATCGTGGTACCCAGCACCGCCACACTGCCATGACCGACCATCATCACCGTCAGCAACAGCGCCACATTCACCAACGAAGGAAGCACCAGGCCCCAGCCCGGGCCGAAGCGCACTAGCAACCAGCGCGTAAGCGTGAGTTGCAGCAGCGCGCCCAGCGTGTTGGTGGCAAGGTCGAGGTCGTTGTAGAACGCGGTGCGCGCTACGTTCCCGGCGAAATGCAGCTTCGCGTAATCCGCCACCAGCGCGTAGGCCAACGTGCCGACGCCATCGCCAAACAGCATGAGCAATGCCATGTAGCGCAGGAATGGGCGCGACCACAGTTCACGCACGCCGGCCCACAACGAGCCACCGATCGCCTCGCCGCCCGACCTGCCCGGCCGCGCCTGCTCGTGGTGTGCAGACAGGTGCAGCAAGAGCACCAGTGCAGCCGCCAGCGTCAGTGCCGATACCACCAACAATGGCGCCACGCCCAGCCAGTGAACCAGCAGACGGGTGAGCAACGGGCCGCAGATCGCTCCCGCCATGCCGCCGAGCGCAATCAAGGAAAACACTCGGCGTGCGCGCTCGCTGGAGAAGATGTCCGCCATCACGCTCCAGAACAGCGACACCACGAACAGGTTGAACACACTGCCCCAGGCGAAGAACACCACACCCAGTTCTCGGGCGCCCACGCGATCCTGCGCCATGAAGGCCGGCACGAAGGCCAACTGGCAGACGGCGAAGAAACTGTAGCTCCAGGCCAGCATGCGGCGCCGCGAGAAGCGCGCCACCAGCCAGCCGAACACCGGCGTGAACAACAGCATGACCGCGAACACCACGCCGTAGAACAACGGTAACGACTGCGAACCTACAGCTCCACTCAACTGGTCGCGCACCGGCCGGATGATGTAGTACGACGTCATCACGAAGAAGAACGCCAACGCGGACAGCCCAGACTCGGCGCCCTCGCGCGTGGCGGCGGAACGAATCGAACTCACTGTGGCATCCCGCACGGGCCATGCCCGGAAGGGCGCAAGGCTAGCACGCGCCTCCACGCCGCGTGTCGCCATATGGCGGCCGTCGAAGGTCATCTCGGGGGGCGCATTGTCCCGGCACGCGAAGTACCGGAAAATCGGCGTTCCGCGTGGCCGATGGATCCCGTCCACGCATTCCATCTCGGCGTTTCGCGCGTCGCCCAGCCTTGCGAAGAAGATGCGGATTCGACACCTCGCCCTTGCCTGCACCACCTGCCTCGCCTGCACCAGCGTCCACGCCATGCAGGCGCAGTCCCAAACACAGGCGCAGACACAGCTCCAAGCACAGCCCCAAGTCCGAGCCGCCCCGGCAAGCGCCCTGCCGCCGGCCAGCGCGAACATCCCCTCCGAGGAACTTCCGCAGGCGCGCGTCCAGGCCACGCTGATGGATTACCAACGCTGGCTGGACGAGCTCGATGCGCGCCATGGCGCCGCAGGGCTGGCCACGGCGGTGGTGATCGACGACAAGGTGGTGTTCGAGCACACCCAGGGCTACGCCAACGCCGCTGCCCGGACACCGGTGACGGCCATCACGGTGTTCCGCCTGGCGTCGCTCTCCAAGGCCTTCGCCACCGCGGTCACCGGACTTGAGGTCGACGCCGGCAAGCTCGGTTGGGATACCAAGCTGGTCAACGTGCTGCCCTACTTCAAGCTCAAGGATGTGCAGTCCACCGAGCTGGCCACCGTGGCCGACATCCTCGGCCAGCGAGTGGGCCTGCCGCACAACACCTATGACAACCTGCTCGAAGACGACGTGCCCTACGACGAACTGGTGCGCAAGCTCGACGAAGTCGAGAACACCTGCGCACCCGGCGTGTGCTACGGCTACCAGAACGTGGCGTTCAGCCTGATCGGCGACGTACTGTTCGCGCGTACCGGCAACTTCTTCGACAAACTCGTCGAACAGGACATCTTCAAACCGTTGCACATGCAGACGGCCAGCTACGGACGTGCCGCGCTGGAGTCCAGCAAAAGCTGGGCGCAGCCGCACCATGCAGGAAGGAACCAGAGCTGGGTGCCGTTCGAACCCAAGGACGCCTATTACCGCGTGGCGCCGGCCGCCGGAGTCAATGCCAGCATCCGCGACATGGAGCTATGGCTGATCGCGCAGATGGGCGGCCGCCAGGACGTGTTGCCCACCACGCTGCTCGACGTGCTGCACGCGCCCGGCGTGGCGACTCCCACCGAGGTGCGCGCCACGCCGTGGCGACACGCGCGGCTCAGCAATGCCAGCTACGCGCTGGGTTGGCGCGTCTACACCTACAACGGCGAAACGCTGCTCTTCCATGCCGGCGCCGTGGCGGGCTACCGAACCATGATCGGCTTTTTCCCGAAGTACCACGCCGGCGTGGTGACGCTGTGGAATTCCAGCGGCGCGATGCCCAGCGGGCTGATGCCGATGGTGTTCGACGATCTGCTCGGCTTGCCCCACGTCGACTGGGCCGGCGTGGAAAGCGCCACCCCAGCCAAGACCGCACCGGCCAAACCCGCGCGCAAGAAGTCCCGCAAGCACCAGCAGCACTGACGATCAGCTTCGAACCGGACAAAAACGGCGCATGCGATGCATGTGCCGTTTTTTCTTCACGAATCGCGTGGCCGCTCAGCGACCGGTGCTGAATTCAATTTTCTGCTCGTTCGTGCTTTCCACCGGATTGCCGTCGCGCATCGCCGGCTTGAAACGATAGCGTTCGATCGCATCCATGGCGGCACGGTCGAACACATGGCGCGGTTGTGCATCGACCACGTGTACGTTGCTGGTGGCGCCTTCCGCGGTGACCGTGAAACCGACGAGCACCCAACCGGCCTGCCCCGTGCGCAGCGCCGCAGTCGGATACCTCGCCTGCACCGCCTTCAACAATACCGCGCTGCTGTTCTGCGCGCCGGCGGTCTCGGTCGAAGCCGTTTGCGTCTGTCCCTGCGGCTGCGTCGCAGTCTGCGGCTGCTCGGCGGCCTTCTGCTGCTTGGCCTTGGCCTGCTCGGCGGCCAGCGCCTGCTGCGCCTGCAATTGCTCGGCCTGCTTGGCGGCTTCCAACTTGTCGGCAGTGGCCTTCTGCGCGGCGAGCTGCGCCGCCTTCTGCTGATCCTGCGTCTGCTGCTCCTGCTGGCTGGCCAGCTTGCGCTGGGCATCGAGCTTGGAACGCAGGATGGTCAACGTGTAATTCGCCGGATCGGCCTTGGCCAACAGGTCGATCTCGCGCTGCGCTTCGTCGAAGTTGCGTGAGTTGACCGACTGCTCGGCATCCGAGGCGGCGAACGGGAACGTCTCGCGCAAGGCGCTGGTCGCCACCGGGTTGTCCGGCTGCTTGGCAAGTACGCGCAAGTAGAACTCGAACGCGTTGTTGCCGGCAGGCGCCAGGTAACGCTGCGCCTTCAGGGCCTTGCTGGCCTCGTTCAACAACTGGTTGACGTCCAGCGCCTGCAGGTTGGCCGGCGCGGCCTCGGCCTGCGTCGCCTCCGCCTTGCCTGCCGCGGGCGCCGAAGGCGCAAGGCCGGCATCAAGTTGCATCTGCTGTCGGTAAGGGCGAACGATCAGGAACCACGACGCCGCAGCGAGCGCTGCGACGATGGCGACGATGGCTATGGCAACGGGCCGGACGGCCCCGCGCGCGCGACGGCGTGCGATGTAGGTATATCGGGTACCCATGGTCTCTCACCGAGTGTCGACAGATACCCGCGCTTTCCCCCTGTGCATCCAGGATGCGGAGAGTCCCCGACTCGCCGCGGCGCGGATTGACGACAAGGTAACCGCATTGCGCCAAGGTGCGCAAATCGCGCGATCCGCCCCCGCAAGCCGTGACACACGCCTCGGCACCATGACGGCCATCGTGCCACGGACTTTCAAGCCACTCCGGGCCCAAACGCTACCGGTTTTCCCGTGCCCAAAACGAAACGTCCCGGCAGGGCCGGGACGAAGTTCCGAATCGATCTCCCCACGCTGGGCACCGCAGGGAGAGAAATCGTTTGACGCTCGTTGTTGTGTTGCTTACTTCTTGGCGGTGGTCTTGACAGCCTTCACCACCTTGGCGGCGGCAGGCTTCTTCGCAGCAGCTTTCTTGGCTGCCGGCTTCTTGGCAACCTTCTTCACAGCGGCCTTCTTGGCAGCAGCCGGCTTCTTGGCGGCAGCCTTCTTCGGGGCAGCCTTCTTGGCGACCTTCTTCACGGCAGCCTTCTTGACGGCCGGCTTCTTGGCGGCGGCCTTCTTGGCGACCTTCTTCACGGCGGCCTTCTTGGCAGCCGGCTTCTTTGCAGCGGATTTCTTGGCAGTGGCCATGGTTCGTCTTAGCTCCTCATCGGTTGGCAGTGGTTGCCCAGTAAAAGCGTGGAGGAACGCCTCGACCAGCAGATCGCTGTTCGTGGCATGCCTCAAATTCTTCACCTGACGTTCGGTGCGCAGGTCGGACAGCGTTCGCAGTACATGGAGCGGAATCGAAACGGTGATCTTGCGTACTGCGTTCGCTTTCTCGCCGTGCTCCACGTAAGGCTTGATGAATTTCGGTGATGCCATGTTGCCGTTCCCCGTGAACTTGGGCGAAAGCTATTCCGTAAGATTTCAGCTGTCAATGGATTTTGATCGGCAAATCAAACCCTTTCGCCGGAGGGCCCACGCCGACCATGCCGACAGCAACTCCGGATCGCCGCGCCATGCATTTTCTTATGGACGTCTATACTTCCACACGAAAAATCAAGCATTAACCAGAAGACAACGACAAAACGCTGGAAACAAGGCACTTCACGGCAATGTCATGCGCATCGCGAGGAATTAGCCGCTCCGTTTCAGCAACGCAACGACACACGTCACGCGCACCCACGAGCAGCGTCCAGCCAGATGAACGGGACGCGACCAGCCGCATCTCGAACCGACCGGCAACGGAAGGGATTCGCCTCCGCCAAGGACACCAAAACCCGCCCAAGACATCCCGGCTCGACCGGCAGGGTGGCGCGGCGACCCAGCCAAAAGCCACGCCGATTCACCCGCCCGCCAATGCAAATGGACGTCCATTTGCGAAATCGATGCACCACACCGGATGCCGGAAACGACGACGGCCGCGCAAGGCGGCCGTCGTCGAACTCGCAGGGCAAGAAGACTCAGTGGTCTTCGTTCTCGACCAGTTCCTCGTAAGCGCCGGCGTCCAGCAACTGGTCCAGTTCGGCACGGTCGCTCATGCGCACCAGGTAGATCCAGCCCTCGCCCCAGGCGTCTTCGTTGATCGTCTCCGGCTTGTCGTTGAGTGCCTCATTGACTTCCACCACCTCGCCGGACACCGGCGAGTAGATGTCCGAAGCGGCCTTCACCGACTCCACCACGGCGGCGGCGTTGCCGGCAGTGACGCTTGCGCCGATTTCCGGCAGCTCCACATAGACCAGATCGCCAAGCTGGGCCTGCGCATGGTCGGAGATGCCCACGCGCACCAGGCCGCCGTCCTCGACGCGGGCCCACTCGTGGGATTTGTTGAACTTCAGGTCGCCGGGGATCTCGCTCATGGTCGGGTCCTATATCGGGTCTGGAAAGGGGCGGAGTCGGGCGGCCATTCTAGCCGCAAGAGGATGCGCGGTCAGATGCCTTCGCAGGGCTGACCATCGCGCACGAAGGGATATTTCACCAGGCGTACGGGCAACTCGCGTCCGCGGATATCCACACGGACCGTGCCCGGCTCGCCGGCCGGGATGCGGGCGAAGGCGACGGCCTTCTCCAGCGTGGGCGCGAAGCTGCCGGAGAGGATTTCGCCCTCCCCGTTCGCGGTGAGCACTTTCTGGCCGTGGCGCAACACGCCCTTCTCGTCCAGCACCAGGCCCACCATCACGCGCTTCACGCCATCGGCCTTCTGCCTCTCCAGCGCGGCGCGACCGATGAAGTCGCGGCCTTCGTCCAGTGCAATGGTCCAGCCGAGATTGGCCTCCCACGGCGAAACGGTTTCGTCCATGTCCTGGCCATAGAGGTTCATGCCGGCCTCCAGGCGCAGCGTGTCGCGCGCGCCGAGGCCGGCCGGTACGACGCCTGCCGCAGCCAACGCTTCCCACAACGCCACGGCATGGGTGGCCGGCACGACGATTTCGAAGCCGTCCTCGCCGGTATAGCCAGTGCGCGCCACGAACAGCGGCATGCCATGCGGTCCTTGCGCCGCAGCGGCGGCGAACTTGCCGAGCTTTTCGATGCGCGGACGATCCACCTCGTGCAACAGGCCAAGCACCTTCGCGCGGGCGTTCGGACCCTGCACCGCGATCATCGCGAACTCGGGACGCTCCTTCACTTCCACACCGAAGGCCGCAGCCTGCTTCTCGATCCATGCCAGGTCCTTGGCGCGCGTGGCGGCGTTCACCACCAGGCGGTAGTGCTCGTCGCCCAGGAAGTACACGATCAGGTCGTCGATCACGCCGCCCTGCTCGTTGAGCATGCAGGTGTACAGCGCCTTGCCGTGCACCTTGAGCTTTTCCACGCTGTTGGCCACGAGGTGCCGCAGGAAATCCTTGGTGCGTGCACCGTGCAGGTCGATCACGGTCATGTGCGAGACGTCGAACATGCCGGCGTCGCGACGCACCGCGTGGTGCTCCTCGATCTGCGAGCCGTAGTTGATCGGCATGTCCCAGCCGCCGAAATCGACCATGCGTGCGCCCAGCGCGCGGTGGGTGGCATTGAGTACGGTCTTCTCGGTCATCGCGGTGGCGCTCTGCGGGGGAAAGAGACACCCATTATCCCCTGCGCGCGCAAGGCATTCCAAGCCATGGACTCAGTGCGCAGCCGTATCGACATGGCGGAAAGTGAGGTTGATGCGGGCTTCCGCCAGATTGCGCATGCGAGGCAGGTCATGTCGGCACAACCGCTGGGTAGCGCCGGCCATGCGTAACAGGCTGCCGTGCGGCAGCATCAGTTCGAAGGTATCGCCAAGCTGCACGGGTTCGCCGCGCGCACGGCGGCGGCGAAAGCGGAAGCGCCGCTCCGCCCCCAGGCTCAACGAAGCGATGACTGGCCGCGCGCCCAATTCCGGTTCGTCGTCGCTGTGCCAACCCATTGTGTCGTTGCCGTCGCGGTACAGGTTGGCCAGCATGCTGTTGAAGCGCGCACCGCAGGCCTGTTCGACGCGCGGCCGCAGAGCAGCCAACACCGCTGGCCATGGCCGAGGCTCGAAGCGGCTGCGCGAATAGGTGTAGGCAGCGCCCGGATCGCCGATCCAGCAACTCAGGCGCGGCGACGCGACTTCACGGCCGAACAGGCGGATGCGGTGGGTCTCCCAAGCAATGGCCTGCCGCAACTTCCCGAACAATGCATCCGCTTCGGCTGCGTCCAGCCACTGGGGCCACACATCCACATCGGCACCCGGCAAGGGGATGTGCTGCCAGCCGCTCATGGCCTAGACGGGATAATCGTCGTCCGCTGGCTCGATGATGCGCTCCAGCAGCTGTGCAGTCACCTGTTCCGCCAGCTGCTCGGCGCGCAGGCCCGCGGTTTGCAGGTGCACCTCGGGCGACTCCGGCTGCTCGTAGGGGGCGTCGATGCCGGTGAAATTGCGGATCTCGCCAGCACGTGCCTTGCGATACAGGCCTTTGGGGTCGCGCTGTTCGCATTCCGCCAGCGGCGTGTCCACGAATACCTCGACAAACTCGCCCTCGTCGAACAACTCGCGCACCGAACGCCGCTCGCTGCGGTAGGGCGAGATGGCGCTGACCAGCACGATCAGGCCGGCGTCCACCATCAGGTGCGCCACCTCGCCGATGCGGCGGATGTTTTCCACGCGGTCTTCGGGCGTAAAACCCAGGTCCTTGTTGATGCCATGGCGCACGTTGTCGCCGTCGAGCAGGTAGGTGTGGTGGCCCAGCGCATGCAGGCGCTTCTCCACCAGGTTCGCGATGGTGGACTTGCCCGCGCCGGACAGGCCGGTGAACCACAGGCACAACGGGCGCTGGCCCATGCTGCCGCCGCGCACCGACTTGTCCACGTCCACGTGCTGCCAATGCACGTTGGCGGAGCGCGTCAGCGCGAAGTCGATCATGCCGCAGGCCACGGTGGCGTTGCTCTGGCGGTCGATCAGGATGAAACCGCCCAGCGTGCGGTTGGTGGCGTAAGGCTCGAACGCGATCGCCTCGTCGAGGCCCACCGTGCAATAACCCACTTCGTTGAGCGACAGATGGCGTGCGGCGAGCTTCGCCTGCGTGTTCACGTCCACCTTGTGCTTGATCGACATCACCCGCGCGTTGACGGTGCGCGCGCCGATCTTCAGCCAGTAGGTGCGGTTGGGCAGCAGTGCGTTGTCGCCCAGCCATACCACGTGGCAGGCGAACTGGTCGGCTACCGGCACGGGGCGCAGCGCGTCGGCGACCACGTCGCCGCGGCTGGCGTCAAGCTCGCGGTCGAAGCACAGCGTGACCGCCTGCCCTTCACTCGCGCTCTCCAGGTCGCCGCTGGCCGTGACGATGCGGTCGATGCGCGCACGCTGCACGCCTGGCTGAACCAGCACTTCGTCGCCGCGCGACACGCGACCGCCGCAGATCGTACCGGCGTAGCCGCGGAAACTCTGGTCGGGCCGGTTCACCCATTGCACGGGCATGCGGAAATCCTCAGCGCGCGCGGGCGCGGCATCGGCAACCTCAAGCAATTCCAGCAAGGTCGGGCCCTGGTACCACGACAAGCGCTCGGAGCGCGCACCCACGTTGTCGCCGCCCGGAGCAATCACCGGCAGGCAATCGACCTTGGTGATGCCAAGCGTCTGCGCCAGTTCGCGATAAGCCTCGGTGATTCCGCGATAAACGGTTGCGTCGCAACCGACCAGGTCCATCTTGTTCACCGCCAACACCACCTGGCGGATGCCGAGCAGGCTGCATATGTAGGTGTGACGGCGCGTCTGCGGCAACAGGCCTTTACGTGCATCCACCAGCACCACGGCCAGGTCGGCGTTGGAAGCGCCAGTCGCCATGTTGCGCGTGTATTGCTCGTGTCCGGGGCAGTCGGCCACGATGAAACTGCGTCGCTCGGTATGGAAATAGCGCCACGCCACGTCGATGGTGATGCCCTGTTCGCGCTCGGCATCGAGACCATCGGTAAGCAGGGCGAAATCCAAGGCGGCGCCCGCCTCGGCGTGCAATTTGCGGCTGTCGCGTTCGAGCGCGGCGAGCTGATCGTCCGGCACCATGCCGGCGTCGTACAGCAGACGACCGAGCAGGGTGCTCTTGCCGTCGTCCACGCTGCCGCAGGTGATGAAGCGCAGCAGGCCCCGGGCGCGCTCGGCGCTGTTGGCGTTGGCGGCCATCAGAAATAGCCCTCCTGCTTCTTGCGCTCCATCGATGCCGTGGGATCGTGGTCGATCACGCGCCCCTGCCGCTCGGAGCTGCGCGACTCGGCCATCTCGTCGATGATCTCGTCCAGCGTGCCGGCGGTGGATTCCACCGCGCCAGTGAGCGGGTAGCAGCCCAGCGTGCGGAAGCGCACCGTGCGCATCTCCACCTTCTCGCCCTCGCGCAGGGCGAAGCGTTCGTCGTCCACCATGATCAGCGCACCGTCGCGCGCCACCACCGGGCGCGGCTTGGCGAAGTACAGCGGCACCACCGGAATGCCTTCGCGACGGATGTACTGCCACACGTCCATCTCGGTCCAGTTGGAGATCGGGAACACACGCACGCTCTCGCCCTTGCGGATCTGCGTGTTGAACGTGTGCCAGAACTCCGGACGCTGGTGCTTGGGATCCCAGCGGTGCTGTGCGTTGCGGAACGAGAACACGCGCTCCTTGGCGCGGGATTTTTCCTCGTCGCGCCGCGCACCGCCGATGGCCGCGTCGAACTGGTACTTGTCCAGCGCCTGCTTCAGCCCCTGCGTCTTCATCACGTCGGTGTGCACGGTGGCGCCATGGGTGAGCGGCGAGATGCCCTGCCGCACGCCATCCTCATTGATGTGCACCAGCACCTCGACATCGCCCTGCGCGGCCACCTCGTCGCGGAAGGCGATCATCTCGCGGAACTTCCAGGTGGTGTCCACGTGCAGCAAGGGGATCGGCGACTTCGCGGGATAGAACGCCTTGCGCAGCAGGTGCAGCAGTACCGAGGAATCCTTGCCGATGGAATAGAGCATCACCGGCCGGCGGAAGCTGGCCGCCACCTCGCGGAAGATATGGATGCTTTCGGCCTCGAGTTCGTCGAGATGATCGGTGCGCGGAGCTAAACGTGCGTTCATGGAATGCCGACTTCGGAAACGATATGCGGCCCGCCGCCGGACGGGCCGAACGGGCATCCTACGCGAGCATGGCCGATTGCCCAAACAACCAGGTTGGCTGGAAGCTGCACCAGACGGCATATAGCGCCAAAACACCGCCTGCAGGAGCGCACCCTGTGCGCGACGACTCCAGTGTCTGTCGAAGCCAAAAGCCATCGCGCAAGGGGGCGCACCTACAAAAGCGCGAACCTAGGTGTCAAACGATGGCCGGATAAGCAGGATCGGCATCCAGCGTGGCGGCGCACACCGCGGCCAGCTCCAGCAGGCGCAAATCCGAACCGCGCGCCCCCACCAGTTGCAGGCCCACCGGCATCCCGTTCGGCAGGATACCCATCGGGATGCTCACCGCGGGACACCCAGCAAGGCTGGCGAAACTGGTGAGGTCGGCATGGTTGCCGGGCTCCGTCCCAGCCAGCGGGAATGCACCGCATGGCGTGGTGGGCAGCACCAGCACGTCGATCTGCGAGAACAGCCGGCGCATCTTGAGCGTGGCCGCATCCAGCACACGGTCGGCCCTGGCGTAATCGGCCGCGCCCTTGCGTTCGGCGTAACTCAGCATCTCGCGGAAGCGCGGCGACGGCGGATGCGCCGCATCCTGCAAATCGTCCGCGAAGGTAACCAGCATCTCGGCCTCCATCAGCAGCAGGCCGGCACGACGGGTACGCGCAAAATCCCAGTCGGCGAAGTCCACGGTGCGGCGGCCGCCCAGCGCGTGCGCGAGTTTTTCCAGCGCCGTACCGAACAGTGCCGCCACGTCCGGCTGCACGCCGACCGCGGCGAGGTCGGGCAGCACACCGCTGCGCAGCTTGCCCGGCTCCCAGTCCGGCAGGTCCAGCGCTACGCGGCGGCGGCGCGAACGTGCGTCGTCGGCATCGTAGCCGGCCAGCACCTGCAGCAGCACGGTCAGGTCGGCCACGCTGCGCGCGAGCAAGCCCACCGCATCCAGCCGACGCGCCGCCGGCACCAGGCCGCGCGCGGAAATTTCGCCATGGGTAGGCTTGAGCGCGTATACCCCGCAGTAGCTGGCGGGTATGCGTATCGAGCCAAGGCTGTCCGAACCCACGGCCGCGGCGGCCAAGCCGGCGGCCACTGCCGCCGCGGCACCGCCCGAGGATCCACCCGCGCTCATACCCTGCTTCCACGGATTGTGGGTAGGACCGTAATGCGGGTTGTCGGTGGCTGCGCCTAACGCACCTTCGTCCATATTGGTCTTGCCCACCAGCACTGCACCCGAGGCGCGCAGCCGCGCCACCACGTGGGCATCGTCCGTCGCGGGCGCCCCGCGACCCGGCAGGCCGGCGCGGGTGGGCCAGCCGGCGATGTCGAGGTTGTCCTTGACCGCCACCGGAATGCCGTCCAGCCGGCCGATTACGCCATCGCGGCGGCGGTGCCCGGCGGTACGCGCCTGCTCATGCAACAAACCCGGGCTGAGGCCCACGTAAGCATTGAGTTGCGGATTGATGCGTTCGATCGCCTCGCCATAAGCCTCGGCCACGGCCTGGGGATTGATGCGTCCGATGGCCATCCAGTGCAACAGCTGGCACACGGTGGCGCGGCGCAGGTCCAGGTCGGTGATCGGCGGAAGCGAACTCATCGGCATCCCTTAGATATGCGCTCATCCATGAACGCGAAGATCAAGAAGCGGCCATCCGTGGCCGCACTCCTCAATTAAGCGTGACCGAATTATCGCCATCATTCGTGAAGCCTGCGCAAGCCCGGGGCGCCGGGTTTGCCGCGCAGCGCGCGAAACCGGACAATACCGCAATGCATGTGTCGCACTGGCGACACCGTCCACTGAAATGCCGGGGAAGCCATGAGCGAACGCGAAACCATGGAATACGACGTCGTCGTGGTCGGCGCCGGTCCGGCAGGACTGTCGTTCGCGATACGGCTTAAGCAGCTGCAGCCCGACACCACGGTGTGCGTGATCGAGAAGGCCTCGACCATCGGCGCGCAGATCCTCTCCGGCGCGGTGATCGAACCCGGCCCGCTGGACGCCCTGCTGCCCGGCTGGCGCGACAACCCGCCACCGATCTGCGTCCCTGCCACGGAAGACGAATTCTGGCTGCTGAGCAAGACCGGCGGCCGCAAGCTGCCGGTGCCGCCGGGCATGCACAACCACGGCAACTTCATCGTCTCGCTGGGTGCCATGTGCGCCTGGCTGGCACCGCAGGCCGAGGCGCTGGGTGTAGACGTGTTCCCCGGGTTCGCTGCTGCCGACACTGTCTTCAACGAGGACGGTTCCGTCGCCGGCGTGCGCATCGGCGACATGGGCGTGGCGAAGGACGGCTCGCACAAGCCCGGCTACACCCAGGGCATCGACATCAAGGCCAAGGTCACCGTGCTCGCGGAAGGCGCGCGCGGCAGCCTCACCAAGCAGCTGATCCAACGCTTCAAGCTCGATGCCGACAGCGACCCTCAGAGTTATTCCATCGGCATCAAGGAACTGTGGCAGGTACCCGTCGGCCGCGTCACGCCCGGCAAGATCGTGCACAGCTTCGGCTGGCCCGCCGACAGCCACACCTACGGCGGCAGCTTCCTCTACCACCTGGACAAGGACCGCATCGCGCTGGGCTACGTCAGCGGCCTCGACTACAGCGACCCGAACTACCAGCCGTGGGAAGCCTTCCAGCAGTGGAAGAACCATCCGCATGTGAAGGATCTGCTGGAGGGCGGCACCATCCTTTCGGCCGGTGCGCGCGCCATCGTCACCGGCGGCTGGCAGTCGCTGCCGAAGGTGGAGATGCCCGGCGCGCTGCTGATCGGCGATACCGCCGGCCTGCTCAACGTGCCCAAGATCAAGGGCACCCATCAAGCCATCCGCAGCGGCGTGCTGGCCGCCGAGCACCTCGCCGCCAACGGACTCGCCCCTGCCGGCTTCGATGCGAAGCTGCGCGGTTCCGAAGCCATGGCGGAACTGAAGAAGGTGCGCAACATCAAGCCCGCCTTCAAGAAGGGCCTGTGGTTCGGCTTGTTGAACGCCGCGTGGGAAACCGTCACCGGCGGCCGCTCGCCTTGGACGCTGAAGAACAAGGCCGACTGGTCGTCGCTGCACAAGCTCGGCCAGTGCGAGGAACCGAAGCGCGATTATGTGCAACCGCGCGAACTGCCGCCGCGCGACCGCCTCGCGGCGGTCTACTTCGCCGCCACCGAGCACGACGAGGACCAGCCCGTCCACCTGCACGTGGCCGACACCAGCGTGTGCGTGGACAAGTGCGCCACGGAATACGGCAACCCCTGCACACGCTTCTGCCCCGCCAACGTCTACGAGATCGTGCAGGACACCATGCCTGATGGGAGCAGGAGCAAGCGCCTGCAGATCAACGCCGCCAACTGCGTGCACTGCAAGACCTGCGACATCAAGGACCCGTACCAGATCATTAACTGGGTAACGCCGGAAGGCGGTTCGGGGCCGAACTACCAGAACCTGTGACCGCGCGACCTCGTCCGGCAACGGATAATCCACCGCCCTGCATCAACAAGGAAGCGACTCTGACCAGTACGATCTCGTGGCGACTAAAACGCCTGCATTACTTGCTGCAACGCTTGGGCGGCAGCGTGGCGCAGCGCGGTCTGCGCGGCACGATGGCACGCATCGCGCAGGAGTTCCGTCCGCGCAACACGACCGACGCGTCGTGGCAACTTGAACCGCTCGATACGCCTTTCGCGCCATTCGCGTTGCCGTGCAGCGAAACACCACGCGTCTCGGTGATCGTACCGATCCACGGCAAGTTGCCCTACACGCTGGCCTGCCTGCGCTCGATCGCCCGCCATGGCGCCGAGGCGGCGTTCGAGGTGATCGTGGTGGACGATGCCTCGCCCGATGAGAGCGTTGCCGTGCTGAGACGCGTCGATGGCCTGCGCCTGCTGCGCAACGAACGCAATCTCGGCTTCATAGGCAGTTGCAACGCCGGCGCCGCGGCGGCGCGCGGCGCGCACCTGCTGTTTCTCAACAACGATACCCAGGTGACACCGGGTTGGCTGGACCGCCTCCTCGACTGCTTCGCCGAGGAAACGGCCTGCGGCATCGCCGGTAGCCGGCTGGCGTACCCAGACGGCCGCCTGCAAGAGGCCGGAGGCATCGTGTATGCCGACGGCAGCGCATGGAACTACGGCCGCTTCGAGGATCGCGACGATCCGCGCTTCCTGTATCGCCGCGACGCGGACTATGTTTCCGGGGCGGCACTAATGATCGAGTCCACGTTGTTCCATGCTGTCGGTGGCTTCGACCAACGCTACGCCCCCGCCTACTGTGAAGACATGGATCTAGCTTTTGCAGTGCGGGCCGTCGGCCGACGTGTGCTCTACCAACCGGAAAGCCTGGTGGTGCACTGCGAGGGAATCAGCTCCGGGCTGGATCCGTTCGCCGGTGTGAAGCAATACCAGACCACCAACCGCACCACCTTCGTGGACAAATGGCAGGTTGCACTGCAGCGGCAGCCAGTGCCGCGCACACCGGTTGAGATAGCCATTCACCATGCACAGCGAGCTCACATCCTGATCGTCGATGCATTGACGCCGGATGCGGCTCGGGACTCTGGATCGCTGCGCCTGCTCAACATCATGCATCTGTTGCGTCAGCTCGGTTGGCGTGTCAGCTTCATGGCGGACAACCGCACCGCCACGCAGGACGAGATCGTGCGGTTGGGACGTGTCGGCGCTCACACGCTGTGCAAGCCATGGTCGCCCTCGTTGGCTGCATGGCTGCGCAGTGAGGGCATCACGTTGGATGCCGTGATGCTCTGTCGCCACTACGTGGCCGCTCCCAACCTCGATCTCGTGCGCCGGCTGGTGCCGCGCGCCAAGGTGCTGTTCGACACCGTGGACCTGCACTTTCTGCGCGAACAACGCGCTGCGGAACACACCGACAACAGCACGCTTGCTCGTCAGGCCGAGTTGTCGCGGCGTCGGGAACTGGCACTGATCCAGGCTTGCGACATCACTCTCGTCGTGAGCCCGGTCGAACATGCCCTGCTCACCCGGGAGCTGCCGGAAGCACGGATCGAACTGCTCTCCAATGTGCATGAAGTGTATGGGCGCAAAACTGGTTTCGCCCCACGCAGCGGACTGGTCTTCGTGGGCGGCTTCAACCATCCGCCAAACGAGGACGCGGTGCGCTGGCTGGTCGGCGAGATCTTTCCGCGCCTCCACGCACAACGGCCTGACATCGCGCTGCACCTGATCGGGGACATTCCCGAAACCGCGCGGCCGTCACTGGCTACGCCCGGCGTGCAGATCCACGGACGCGTAGCCGATCTCACGCCGTGGATGGAGGGTTGCCGCGTAGCGCTTGCCCCGTTGCGCTACGGTGCCGGCGTGAAGGGCAAGGTGAACATGGCAATGAGCCACGGTTTGCCGGTGGTCGCCACTGGCATCGCGGCCGAGGGCATGCAATTGCGCGACGGCGAAGAGATCCTGCTTGCCGATGATGCCGAGGGTTTCGTCGCTGCTGTGTTGCGGCTGCACGATGACGAGGCGCTGTGGCATCGCCTTTCGGAGCACGGACTGGACAACGTGCGCGAACACTTCTCCTTCGAGGCCGCGCGCGCCACATTGCACCGGATCCTGCCGCTCCCGGCAGACAGAGACTACAGCTCGCCCTGATCCTGTGGGCACCCCAACCATACGCATCCGCATGGAGTGCCGAATCAGGTTAGAATCGGGGTTTGCATGAACTTCGGGCGCTCCGCGGGGTGCCGTCAGTTGAGGAAGCACAGATGAAAATTCTGGTCGGCTACAAGCGCGTGGTGGACTACAACGTGCGTATCCAGGTCAAGCCCGACGGCACCGGCGTGGTGACCGACGGCGTAAAACTTTCCGCCAACCCGTTCGACGACATCGCGTTGGAAGAAGCCCTGCGCCTGCGCGAGAAAGGCATCGCCGAAGAAGTGGTGGTGGTGGGCATCGGCCCGGCCGACCTCACCGCGCACCTGCGCAACGGCCTGGCGATGGGCGCCAACCGTGCCATCCACGTCACCACTGCCGATGCCGTGCAGCCGCTCACCGCCGCGCGCGCCTTCCTCAAGCTGGTCGAGAAGGAGCAGCCGGGCCTGGTACTACTGGGCAAGCAGGCCATCGACGACGACGCCAACCAGACCGGCCAGATGCTGGCCGCGCTGTGGGACCGCCCGCAGGCCACCTTCGCCAGCAAGGTCGAGATCGCCGAAGGCAAAGCCACGGTGACGCGCGAAGTGGATGCAGGCCTCGAAACCATCGAAGTGGAACTGCCCGCCGTCGTCACCAGCGACCTGCGCCTGAACGAGCCACGCTTCATCAAGCTGCCGGACATCATGAAGGCCAAAAGCAAGCCCATCGATGTGGTCGAGCTGGCCTCACTGGGCGTCGACAGCGGCGACCATCTGAAGACCACCCACTATGCCGCACCACCCAAGCGCAGCAAGGGCGTGATGGTGAAGGACGCGACCGAACTGGTCGCGGCGCTGAAGCAGAAGGGTTTGCTGTAACACCACATCACCCGTAGGAACGGCTTCAACCGAGAACAACCGCGCGTATCGCAGCTGAAGCCGCCCCTGCTGAAAAGCAAGACTCAAGGAACCATGCCATGAGCAAGATTCTCGTCATCGCCGAACATCTGGACGGCAAGCTGAACTCCTCCACCGCCCGCGCCGTGACGGCCGCTGCCGCGGTGAAACCCGAAGCCGTCGACGTGCTGGTGCTGGCCGACAACGTCGCCGCGCTCGCCGTCGAGGCCGCCAAGATCGACGGCGTGAGCCGCGTGCTCACCGTCGAGCGCGCCGAGAATGCGCACCCGCTGGCCGCCGTGCTGGCGCCGCAGATCGCCAAGGCTGCCGCAGGCTACAGCCATGTATTCGCGCCCTCCACCACTTTCGGCAAGGACGTGACACCGCGCGTTGCCGCTTTACTCGGCGTAGCCCAGGTCAGTGATGTGATGAGCGTGGAAGGCGCACATACTTTCAAGCGGCCAATCTACGCAGGCAACGCCATCGTCACCGTCGAAGCCGAACCGTCGCATCCCGTGGTCGCCACCATCCGCACTGCGTCGTGGCCGGCTGCCGCGACGGGCACGAACAACGCATCGATCGAAGCGATAACGTTGGACATGACCCTGCCCGCCCACACCCGCTACGTCGGCCTGCAGTCGGGCAAGAGCGATCGCCCCGACCTGCAAAGCGCCAGCAAGGTGGTCTCCGGCGGCCGCGGCGTGGGCTCGAAGGAAAACTTCGACATCATCTTCAAGCTCGCCGACAAGCTCGGCGCTGCAGTGGGTGCCTCGCGCGCCGCGGTGGACGCCGGCTACGTACCCAGCGACCTGCAGGTGGGTCAGACCGGCAAGATCATCGCCCCCGAGCTGTACATGGCCATCGGCATCTCCGGCGCCATCCAGCACCTCACCGGCATCAAGGACGCGGGCACCATCGTCGCCATCAACAAGGATGGCGAGGCGCCAATCTTCGAGGTGGCGGATTTCGGACTGGTGGGGGATCTGTTCAAATTGATTCCAGAGCTGGAACAGTCACTTGGTTGAGTTTGGCTACAAAGCACCTACCTAGTGCCGCACGGTATCGGGCTGACTCGGGATTGACGACTTACCTACCCGATTGTTGACGCTGCCCGATCTGTCACCAATCCCCGTCAACACCGCGCTGGATGGTGCTGCGATGCATGGCATCGTCTGCGACGGCTCGCTAGAAGGAGCCCTGATGAGACAATGCCTGCATTGCGGACATCCCTTCTCCGCACCTTTACACACGACGGCGTGTCCTGCCTGTGGCGCAGCCGTGACGTTGCTTGATGGCATACCCTGCTATGCACCCGAGCTCGCACGCGAATCCCCCGGGTTCAAGGCAGAGCACTTCGCCAAACTAGCTGCCGTGGAAGACGGCCATTTCTGGTTCCGCGCCAGGAACGAGCTGATCGTCCATGTGCTGCGTCGGTATTTCCCGCATGCTCGCAGCATGTTGGAGATTGGCTGCGGCACCGGTTACGTGCTGCGCGAGGTAACAGATAAGCTACCGCAATTACGCGTATGCGGCAGTGAGATCTTTCTCGAGGGGCTGTCCTTTGCCTCGCGGCGAGTTCCTGTCGCGGACCTGTTCCAGATGGATGCGCAACGGGTCCCGTTTGTCGAAGAATTTGATCTGATTGGCGCGTTCGACGTCGTCGAACACATTGCCGACGACATGCGGGTGCTGCGCGAGATCCATCATGCCCTTATGCCTGGCGGCGGCGCCATCTTTACAGTGCCTCAACACCCATGGCTCTGGAGCGCACAAGACGAACACGCCTGTCACCAGCGTCGTTATCGTCGCAGCGAACTGGCAAACAAACTTCGAACCATAGGTTTCCGAGTGGTGTTCTCCACTTCCTTCGTCAGCCTACTATTACCGCTGCTTGCAGCTTCACGCTGGCGCAGGCAAACGTTGGATGCTGACGGCGAAGCATCTACCAGCGAATTCGGACTGTCGCCTCTGCTCAACTCATCGCTTTACGGCGCGCTATGCTTGGAACGTTGGCTGATCCAAATCGGCCTGCGCTTCCCCGCAGGTGGCACCCGGCTGATTGCGGCGGTAAAGACAGCTCCACAATAAAGCCCGTCGACGACCCCCACGCTGTTTGCCGATATGCACCCAATCCACGCGCTACCATCGAACGGCATTGCTACAATATGCCCATTCTTACATCGACACCGGTGACGTCACCGCTCGCGCGCAGGAGAACATGGACGCCACCCCGAATTTGTCGATCGTCGTTCCCGTCTATCGTGCTCACAGCTCCTTGACCGAACTGTGCAGGCGCCTGATAGCCATCTGCCGGGAAAACTTCCCATCGTTCGAGATCCTGCTGGTGGAGGATTGCGGCGGTGATGACTCCTGGTCACTGATCCAACAACTGGCCAAGGTTCATTCCGAACTACGCGGCATCCAACTGAGCCGCAATTTCGGGCAGCACGCGGCCACGCTCTGCGGCATCGCGCAAGCGCGGGGCGAATGGATCGCTACCATCGACGACGACCTCGAGCACCCTCCCGAGTCCCTGCCCGCTATGATGGCGAAGGCATGCGAAGGCTATGATCTCGTGTACGGAGTATTTCCCGAGCGCAGCCACCATTGGTGGCGAAACCTCACGTCAAACGTGGCGCGCCGACTGTTCCGCACAGCCATCCCGTCTCTTAACTATGATTACACCAGCCTGCGCCTCATCCGTGGCTCCATCGCGCGCGCGCTAGTCACATTCGATTCCCCATTTCCGTTCGTGGACGGCTACTTGTCCTGGCTGACGAATCGCTATGCGAAAGTGGATGTTCCGCACTTCGACCGCGCCCACGGCTCTAGCAACTACACCACACGCAAGCTCGTGCTGCACACGCTCAACATCCTGGTCACTTTCTCCGACCTGCCGCTGCGCCTAGCATCCTGGCTGGGTATATTGAGCTCGCTCGTCGGCTTCGCGTGGCTGGTCTCGATCGTGGTGGAAAGGGTGGTAGGGCACATCACCGCCTCCGGTTATGCGTCGTTGATGGCTGGCATCGTGTTCTTTGGTGGACTGCAACTGCTAGTGCTTGGAGTCGTCGGCCAATATATCGGGCGGATCAATTTCAAGTCCTCGCGCAAGCCCCTGTTCCTAATCGCTCACGACACCAGCTCATCATGAAACTGCTGATCTTGGGATCGCGTGACTTCGCGCAAACGGTGGTAGCGCTGACACTGGATTGCGGGCACGAACCCTGCGGTTTCGTCGACGACTTCCATAAGGACGGCGAGATCATCGGTGACTCCGACAGCATCCAACACAGCCATCCGCCTCACGACTTCGGCGTAGCCATAGCCATCGGCTACAACAATTTGCCCGCACGTTGGCATGCCTGGCAAAAGCTGCAACGAGCCGGATATGCGGCCCCAGCCTTGATTCATCCACGCGCTTATGTAGCGAGTGGCGCACAACTGGGCGACGGTACGATGGTGATGGCAGGCGCAATCGTCGATGTACGAGCATGTCTCGGCGAGATCGTGGTGGCATGGCCGGGTGCCTGTGTGAACCACGATGCGCGCATTGGCTCCAATAGTTTCCTGTCACCCAATGCAACAATCTGCGGACATGCGCAGATCGGCGCTTCATGCTTTATCGGTGCCGCGGCTGCAATTGTCGATCACGCCGACGTGCCGGACGATACATTCGTGCCAATGAGTGGTCGCTGGAACCATCGCTGCGTCGGGGCCCGGACATGACTGGCTGCAGCCACCGTGTAGCGGTGATTCAATCCAGTTACCTGCCGTGGAAGGGCTATTTCGACATCATGCATGATGTAGACGAGTTCATCTTCTACGACGACGTGCAGTTCACCAAGAGCGATTGGCGTACGCGCAATCGCATCAAGACATCGCAGGGCCTACAGTGGCTGAGCGTGCCTGCTGGGCCTGACATCCGCCGACTGATCTGCGAAGTGGTGCTGAACGATCCAGCCTGGCAGGCGAAGCATTGGCGCAGCATTTGCCAAAATTATTCCAAAGCACCCTATTTTTCGGTGTACCGCGAATTCTTCGAGGATTTCTATCTCGGTGCAAGGTGGTCATCACTATCCACGATGAACCAACATCTGATCAGGCGCATCGCCACTGATCTGCTTGGCATCACCACGGCATTTCGCGACTCGCGTGAACTCGCAGCGCAGGGACAGCGACTTGATCGCCTGCTGGATCTGCTGCGCAAGGTCAACGCTACCGCATACGTGTCCGGACCAGCAGCGAAGGATTACATAGACCCCGCGTATTTCGAAGAATTGGGTATCGAATTGTCCTACAAGGACTATTCGGATTACCCCGCATATCCGCAGTCGCATCCTCCTTTCGAGCATGCAGTGAGTATCATCGACCTGATCTTCAACACTGGCCCGCAGGCGCCCGAATACATCTGGGGGCATCGCAGCAAGAGCGTCGAAGTCAAATCCGCCCATACAAGGCAAGCATGAGTATTCCGTTCAACCGTCCCTATCTCGTCGGCCGGGAACTGGACAACATCGCCCAGGCGCATACCAATGGACAGCTGTCCGGTGATGGCGTTTTCACCCGTCACTGCCACACCTGGCTAGAGCAGCGCATCGGCACGCGAAAGGCCCTGCTTACGCACTCCTGCACAGCTGCACTTGAAATGGCGGCGATCCTGCTGGATCTGCAACCCGGTGACGAGGTCATCATGCCCTCGTTCACCTTTGTTTCGACTGCCAACGCTTTCGTACTGCGCGGCGCAGTACCGGTATTCGTGGATATCCGTCCTGATACGCTGAACATCGACGAGACGCTAATCGAATCTGCCATAACAGCACACACCCGCGCTATCTGCGTGGTGCATTACGCGGGCGTAGCCTGCGAGATGGATACGATCATGGCTATCGCCGCCCGGCACGGCCTGAAAGTGGTCGAGGATGCCGCCCAGGCCATCTTCTCCAGCTACAAAGGACGCGCTCTGGGCAGCATCGGTGATCTTGCAGCCTTGAGTTTCCATGAGACCAAGAACGTGATTGCCGGTGAAGGCGGCGCGCTATTGGTGAACGACCCTGCAATGACGGAGCGTGCCGAGGTCATTCGCGAGAAAGGCACCAACCGCAGCAAATTCTTCCGCGGCCACGTGGACAAATACACCTGGGTCGACATCGGCTCGTCTTACCTACCGAGCGAGCTGATCGCGGCCTTTCTGGCTGCCCAACTTGAGGACGCGGACACCATCACCGCGCGACGCCTCGCGATATGGGATCACTACCATGCCTGGGCCGCTCCGCTGGAGGCACGCGGACTGCTGCGCCGCCCGATCATTCCACCCGATTGTCGGCACAACGCGCACATGTACCATCTACTGTTGAACGATCTGTCTACGCGCACTCGCTTCATCGAGTCCATGAAAGCCGAGGGCATCGGCGTGGTATTCCACTACATCCCTCTGCACAGTTCCCCGGCTGGTCGGCGCTATGCGCGCACTCATGGCGCACTGCAGCATACGGATGCCGTCAGCGACCGGCTAGTCCGACTGCCAATGTGGGTTGGATTGGAACCACACCAGGATCACGTTATGCGGATCGCCAGTGACTTCCTCTCAGGTTTGTAGGTCGATAGCGATCCACTGCCCGCGGATTGGCCAACCCTCATGCCCAACCCACCAATGCGCAGCATGCTGAGCCTGAGACACCTGCGGCACCTGTTGGCAGCCCTGATCCTGATCGCATCTGTAGCCATCACTATCCAGTCATTCGATTGGCGCATGGTGACGCACTCCCTGCGGCAGCTAAACGTTGGTGTTCTGTTTGGCGGCGGCCTGCCCGTGCTTGCAACCATCTTCGCACTGCGCGGCTGGCGCTGGCTAATCGTGCTTGGAATCCCCTTCAACCGCGCTCGGTTCTGGCGCTCGTTCTGCGCCAACGGTACGGCAGCCGGGTTGGCCTCATTGACCCCACTCCAACTCGGCGAAATCGTCAAGATCAGGATGATTCCCGATCATCATGGCAGTGCGTGGCGCCTTGGTGTTTCCGGCTTTTTCATAGAACGCATGCTGGATCTGTGCGGTATGCTTGGCCTCGGTCTGCACGGACTAATGGCGCATTTCGGTTGGCATTGGATGGCACCTCTCGCGCTTGCACTCCCTCTAGTTGGCGCAGCGTGTCTCAGCTTGCTTTCCTCCCAAATCGCGCACCTACCGCAACGCGTGCGCCACTACGCCGCAGCACTGCGCCACACGCGCCGTGTGGTTCTGGCGGCTGCGCTGACGGTCTTCATCTGGCTGCTGTACGCAGGACTGTGGTGGATCGCCGCCATGTCCATGCATGTCATGCTAAATTTTGATCGGATTTCGCTGCTCTTGGGCAGCGTCATGTTAGCGGTGGTCGTCAGCATGACGCCCGGGGGCTTGGGTGTATCCGAACTCGGCAGCCGCGGCATCATGCTCTGGCTAGGTGCATCCGCCGCGGAAGCGGAAACAACGGCCATTGCGATACGTCTGCTCACGCCGTTGATCGCACTCGCCGGCCTTGCATGCCTGCTGCCGCTGCTACGAAGACGCCGTGCACGGATCCCAATCGGTTAACCACCGACGTCAGGCAGATAGATCTTCAGCTGCGGCTCGTCCGGCGGCGAGGCAATCCTGCGATAGTGCGCTTCGATATAGCTCCAGATCCGCTGATGCGTATGCGCATAGCGCAACCGCTCATCGCTATCCACACCGATATCGTTAAGAATTATCAAGGCCGGACTGGCTTGTCGCAAACGGGCGATCTCCTGCTCCTGAAACTCGTCGTTTCGCGGCAGCAGCGGATAGATCTCGTATACAGGCGATCTGACGCCGAGCAAGGCATAGGCCCCCGGCCATACCGGCACCGACAGGATCGTCTTTCCGGGTGGGACGTATCGGCGCGCCAATTCTTCGATGTCCGCCACCGAAGTCGCCGCCGAAGGATTCATCCACAGGATGTCGCCACCCACATCGAGCTGTCGCCAGCCACCTTCGATACGCATTGCATAAGCCGGATGCAACGGCAAGATGATCCACGACGTGCCGGCAGCCAGCAACGGCAACCCGATCCAGGCAAATCCCCTTCGCACGCGTGCATGATAAGGCCACACCAGCAATCCCAGCAGACACGGTAGGATCGCTTGCGCCAAATGCGAGACATCGGCCCGCGCAAACGCCACGTTCAAGTAGGGAATCGCGGTGGCCACGCACGCCACGAACTGCGGTTGCGCGAGCTCGCGCCTGCTACATGCACCACGCAAGGCTCGCGCGACACCTGCCACACAGAACAACGGCAGCCCGACGAAGCAGCACCCAATGAGCGACGGTCGAATCAATGTCGACAGCGACTGATGCGCCATTACCACAGTCCACGGCCACGGCACCGGTAACGGCAGATCGGTACCTTTGTACTCGAACAACAAGAAACGAATGCTGTCCCAGAAAGCCACCGCGAAACTGCGGTTGAACACGATCGCCAACAGCACCGGAGAAAAACCCAACGCGACTCCGGCAATCCATGCAGGGATGCAGCGGCGCCAAATGGGCTTCGCGGCAAACACTAGTACTGGCGTCGCCAGTAGGCAGGCCAGCACACCGTACATGCCATGATTGCGCCCAAAGACCGCCGCCAGTCCGACAACCATGCCGTGCTGAAAAAAACGCCCTGCGATAGGAAGCACCAGCACTCTAGCCAGACTGGCTGTCAGGATGATCGAAATGGCCGCATCGTAACCCTTCCACCATGGCACCATCCACAGCAGGCATAGCGCCATCGCGAATGCGCACAGAGCAAGCCGTGCGACGCCTCGACAGATGGATCCGCGCCATACCAATATGCCTGCAGCCACGACGCCCAATGCAGAGAAGGCTGCGGTGGCAGCACGCACGACCACGAGATCTTCATCGTGAAAAATCCGCAACCACGCTGCCGCCCAGTAATAACGGCCCGGGTCGTAGGACATGAAGTCCCGGATCGGTACTTCACCGTGCAATACGCGCTGCACGCCGTACCACAGGTATCCCTCGTCCCAAAGGTTGAAACCGGTGTGCCCTTCCGCAAGGAAAGCCAATAGGCACATGACAATTCCGAGCGCCACTATGACCGCCAGCGCGGACCAACTTACGCGTGGCATCCAAGATATCGTCATCGAGTAGCCCCCGTCGCAAGAGCCGACTGCCGCGCTCCAGACTCTAAGCGGGGCAGGAAAACGTGCCACGCCTGCACCCGCGGCGAGAACACGTTGAGGCGATGCAGGCCCAGCAGGTGCAGTACCGCTTGCCGTCGCTCCAGCGGCCAACGACACACGACCAGTTCGGGCAGACAGCCAGTGGTTTGCTCTGGCGCTGCCGCCAGCTGATTTATCTGATCAGCCATGCGGGCGTAGTACACCTGTTCGTAAGGGCGCTGCAACCACGCCATCCGCGCCAACGGTAGTTGCAGCAACAGGAGAATTGCGCAACCCAGCGTCGGTACGTATCGCAACATCACGCGCCGCCACATAGGTTCCAGCGGCCCGGGCATCCGCGTTCCCGCCCACATCAACAACAGCGCAACCAGATTTATCTGATAGAACTCGACATAGCGTTCCTGCCCGAGATAGCCACTGCCGAGGAGGGAGACACGCACCAGGATAATGCCAGCCAACAAGCCATAGGAAAGTAGCATCAGCCCCATGGCAACAAAAGTCGACAGATTCTGCTCACCACGCGACGCACGCCACCAGAACGCAACATGCGCAAGCAGCAGCCACATGACGAATGCCGTCGAAATGCCCCTCCATGCATCCATGGGAATTCCCTTGAAGGGAACACCCCAGGCAACCGATCGTGAAAACGGGATCGCGATCCATTGCCACGCCTCGCCGCTGCGCAGCTCTCCGACCAGCACCATCACTCGTGCCGCCAGTGACATCCCAGGTGTGCCATCCAGCAGGGGTGCAAAGCCGTACGCAATGCGCACCATCCCAGTGCAGGCGGCCATCACAACAACCATTTTCCCGAAATGGCCCCATGACGATCCGGGCGCGCGCCACACCAGCAACGCCAACGCCAGCACGACGGAGATCTCCGCGATCATGGCCACATCATCGGCTAGTGCGCAGAGCAAGAAGGTGGCGATGGTCAACAACGCCAGGCTGCGCCTGCGCAAGGCACGCCAAACCACCAGATAGAACAGCAGCACAGGCACGAACGTGACATACCCGAGCGCCGCCATCGGCCATGTCCAGATCCCAGATGCGTTCAGCGAGAGCAGGACGGCCGTCAGCGTGGCCCAGGCAACGAAGCGATGCGTGCCCTGCTCATTATCACCATGTGTCGTCGTCGTCACTCGATGCAATATCAAGACGAGTACACATGCAGCCAACAGCCCCATCATCGATCCGACTGAACAGTCGAGATCGAACCAGCGCCACTCAGCCAGCTCTATCAGCTTCAGCAACGGCTGCGCATGGTCATCCACGTAACGTCGTGTGAAGAAGTCCGCCAGACCGAGATGCCCCTCCACCGCCTTGCGCACGAATACATCGAGGGAATACCACGCATCGGAACGCAGGACAGGATTGGCCGTATGCCACACAAACAAACATGCATTGAGTAAGGCAGCGCAAGCCACTCCCCACGCAAGAACGTGGATCAGGAACTCACGTGCTCGCTCCGAAGGAAGCTGCATTCCTTTCGTCATCGCAAATCCTCTTTCGCTACTTGCTCGCAGAGCTGCAGCAGTCGCCGCGCCAACACGGACCATCCGTACTCCGCAACACCGCTATCGTCACGTGACAGCTCGGCGCATCGTTGCCCCGGCGACTCCACCAGCGTACGCAGAAATGTTTGCAGGTTGATACGGTCGTTGCGGCACACCCAACCGCGTCCCCAGCTGCGAATCAGCACGTTGGCCGGGTCGTCGTCGACCGAATAGCAATGCAGGATCGGCTTGCCGCTGCCGAGGTATTCGAACAGTTTGCCTGGCGTCTGTGCTGCCAGCGCATTGCCGATATTCACCAGCACGTCGCATTGCTGCTGCAGTTCAAGTACCCGCGCGTGCGGCTGCTCGCCAAGAAAGACGATGCGGCCGCCGCTGCGATCTGCAAGAGCGAGGCATTCCGGCGCCACTTCGGGCGCCGCCACTGTCAGCTGCACGCGCGGCTGCGCCAGTACTGCTTCCAGCAACGCCAGCGGGCTGCGGAACGGATAGAACCGCCCCGTGTAAAGCAGGTGCCATTGGCCGTCGCGCGCAAAACTGTCGGGATTCGGATTCCAGGCGCAGCGCGCAGCGCGTTCGTCGAAACCCTGAGTCAGCACGGATACCTTGTCGGGGTCGATGCCGTGACGTGCGATCAGCAATTCACGCGTCTGCGCCGTCGTTACGCTGACCGCTGCGGCCTTGACGCAGACCTGCGCCTCCAGCCGGCCAGCGCGCCGACGCCAACGCCTAGGTGTGTAGGGCGCCAGAACCGGGTCGCCCAGATCCGCAAGCCAGGCGGCAGTGCTGTTGGCCGCATCGATGCCGAGTTCGAGACTCACTGCCGGCTCGTGCGAACTGATCACAATGTCCGGTCGGAGCTGCGCCATGAGCGACGACAGGGCTGCTCGCGCCGGCTTGCGCCATTGCCCGCGGCTGTCGGGATAACACCACAGGCCAATCAACACATCCAACCGCTGGTATAGACGTCCTTTCCAGTTCAGCGACGGAGTCGACGATGCAACGACTTCCGCATTGGCGGGCGTCAAAGGCCCCGCGACCGCGCTCGACGAACGCCTGCGGCGACGCTCAAGCAAACCGGCAAGGCCACCCGCGGCACAGCGATGAACTGTCACGCCTGGCGGCACTGCCAGCGCGGCGCAGGAAGCTGGCAGCTGAGGTGCGAGTACATGTACGTCGACGCCCAATGCGACCAGTTCGCGCGTGAGGTAATGCCAGCGGATCGCCTGCGGCGACGCGAGTGGCGGATAGTCATAGGCGATCAGCAGAATTCGCATCATCGACACCTAACAGACGGGCACAAGGGAGTTCCGATCGCACGCAGCAGCATGCATCCCTCAACCACCAACGGCAGCTTGAGGTGCACCGGCAAGGTTGTTCATACCCGCATTTCCCGATGCACCCGGATAGGTCCGTAATAGATTCATTGATGCGCCCATTCGTTCGTAGGCCGTGCGCGAAAACCATGCATTGTGCCACGAGCATCCGAACCAGACCGGCGTGTCGTCGTTGCGACGGATCAATGTCTTCCGTAGACGAACACCCGAGCTGGCGGCAGGTTGCACCACGCGAATCCGGCCGACATGCAGCGCAAGTCCATTTGCCTGCACACGTCTTCGTCCAAAGGGCTGCGCAGGCCGTAGGTGTACTGAACGAATACTCCGCCCGGTCGCAGGACCGCGAAGGCAGCGGTCAGGATGTCCCGCTGCAGCTTCTTCGGCATCGACAACAGGCCGAGGCTGCTGAGTACGCCATCCACTTCGCCGCAGGCGAACGCACCGCTCTTGGCGACCAGTTCCGGCAGGTGGCATGCATCGCCATGCGCCAGATGCATCCGCGGGAAGCGCCGGGCAAGCACGTCGTGCAGCACTGGGTTCATCTCCACGGCTAACAGCTGCTGCGGCAGGACGCCGTGCCGCACGAGCGCCTGGGTGATCGCACCGGTGCCCGCGCCAAGTTCCACGATGTGATGAGCGCCTCTCGGCAGCGCAGTGGCCATTAGCCTCCCCAGTTGCCGGCCGGACGGTGCGACCGACGCCATGCTGCGTGGGTGCTTGAGCCACTGGCGGAAGAACGTGAGCCATTGCATGCGCGACGGCATGGCCAGTTCGGATTCGGCGCTACCCATGATGACTCCTCCAATTGCTCCGTCCAGGCGATTCGCGAAATGCGACAAATCGCAAGAAACTGTGTCATATAATTTAAATGCCCTCGTCACGACATGCTGAATCGGACCGGGTCATGTCAGCTCCACATCTGCGGGGCCGGTCGGACGAGAGCAGGAAATGCAGACAAAATGCCGGCATCTTGCGCGCTTCGGCAACCTTCGGACGGATCCATGAAACTTCGCCTTCCATTCTCCATCGGCCACTTGCTCTCGTGGTCGTGCACCACTGCCGCGTTTCTTCTTGCGATAACCATAGTGGCTTGTCGCGAACCTGCGCCGCAGGAAAAAATTTTCATCCTCACCCTTTTGCTGTGTTCGGCAGGCACTCTGCTGTTCGCGTTCGCGAGGCCGGCCACAGCAGTGCTGGTGAGCAGCAGCCTGCTCCTGCTGCTGAAATTCGTTTCGGCGACCAAGTTGCGCTATCTCGAATCGCCGCTGATGCCTGCGGATTTCGTCTATTTCGCGCACACCAGTCTCGTGGAGACGCTGGAACACTACCCACACCTGCTGCGACTGGGCGTGGCGGCGTGCGTGCTCGCTCCGCTGTTGCTGGTACTGGTGTGGAACACCGACCACCGCCTGTTCCCAAGCCTGCGTGGCGGACAACAGGCCGGCGTCCGCGCAGCAGGTGCCACAGCGTGCGTACTGGCGTTCTGGATCTGCCTGCTGCCGCACGGTCCCTTCAAGGCGATCTATGACAAGGGGTTGTGGAGCAAGCTCTCAGACCGGGCCTATCTGACAAACTTCTTCATCACGATCCACGACTCGACGATCTGCATGCCGGCGATGGCAAGCACTGCGGAGGCCGAGCAAGGCTGGGCAGCCACTGCGGTACCGGATGCCATCACCGACGGCCCGCACCAATCCCCACCCTGACATCGTGCAGGTGCTGGAGGAAAGCACCTTCGACCCTTCGATCTTCACCGGATGCGACATCCCGCAGTGCCGCATGCCGATGTTCGAGTCGGACACGCGCACGCGTGGACACGGTCTGTTGCGCACGCACACTTTCGGCGGAGGCACCTGGGTCAGTGAATTCGCCGTGCTGACCGGCATGCCGCAGGACATCTTCGGCCCTGCCGGCATGTATGCCCCGTATGTGTTGGCACCGCGCACCCACGACACGCTGCCTATGCTGTTGCGCCGACTCGGCTATCTCACCGTGGCGATCTACCCTGTCGGCGGCAACTTCCTCAATGCACGCAATGCCTACCAGTCGTACGGCTTCGACCAGTTCTACGACATCCACGACCTCGGCCTGCAGATGTGGCACGCCAGCGATGCGCAGCTGTTCGATGCGACCAAGCGTGTCTACGACAAGGTGCGCAAACCGGGCCAGCCCGTCTTCATCATGGTGCTGACAATGGAGCAGCACGGCCCGCACGACACCAAGCCGCTGTCGTCGCTGCCGGCTCCGTTCAACCGGAATCCCATCCGCGGCCTTCCTGCCGATCAGGCACTGAACCTGGGCACCTACCTGTCGAAGTTGCGCGACTCCGACGAGGGCATGCACCAGTTGGAGCACGACTTCCTCGATCGCCAGGAACCTACAGTGCTGATGCACTTCGGCGACCACCAGCCATCGTTCAGTGGCTTGATACGGGAGATGCAACGCGTGCTGCCATCTGGAGTGGAACCGTACAAGCACAACCTCACGTATTACATGGTCAAGAGCAATTTTACCGGACCGGCACTGCCCAGCTACCCCATGCTCGACATCGCCTACCTCCCCAGCATGGTGCTACAGGCGGCAGGGCTTCCCGAAGACCCCTATTTCTCTGCGCTGCGCAGCCTTCGCGATCGCTGCGACGGGCGGTACGGGGACTGCGCGGACAAGCCGCTCCTCGCTTCCTACTACGCGTGGATCTTCGGCCAGTTGCACGAACTCAAGTAAGCCAAGGGGGCTGCATGTACCGATTGCTTTTCGTCACACTCGGCACGCTGGTCATGGCCGGCTGCGGCCAGCCCAAGCTCAGCGCAACACCGTCCTCACTCAGAGGTTGCGGTGGCGCTACCCGTCCGAGCAGCGTCAGCGTGAGCTGGAGCGCTTACAAAGCCACCCAGGGCAAACCGATCAGGCTGTGGGCGCACAACCCGGACGCGTTCGGCAACGATCAGGTCACGCTATGGATGGAGCAGGGACCCGTTGGCACGGCCTCAACCGGCAGATGGGTCGTGCCGGGCACACGGATCACCCTGACCGACGCCAGCGGCATGCGCACGCTCGCCGAGATCCGTATCGGGCGCCTGGCCTGCAAGAGCTAGCCCGATCGCTGGCGAGCTACATCGCATTCGCCATCATCATCCGCACCCGGATCGCCGGCGGCAGCGACAAGCTCAGCGACGGCCGTCCGCCTGACTACGCCTGGTACAGCGTGCAACGTCGCCACGCAGCTTCCACGCCCGTTCAGTACAAACGACGCGCCATCCGAGTTTCTCTCGGCCGACCCGGATCGCCAGGAGCTTCCAGATACGCCGCCACGGCTCACGGCAATCCCGTCCGTGTGTACCCAAAGATCATTCTTTCCGTGCGACACCGGGCTGTGGCTGATCCTGGGATGGGACACTACCGCAGTCCCCCGCTGCATCCAGCTTCCGCCGGCAGGCCACTTCCAGTTGTGCCGCATTGAACAGCACCTGGCCGTACTTGACACCATCCTGGTAGTGATTCTGTGCCCAGGCCTGCCGGGCAACCGAATCGAACGCAAGGTAGCCGTCCTCGGGCAGACCTATCGTATCGAACAGCAGGGCCGGCAGATCGTATGAACTGAGATCCAGCTTGCGCGGCGCCAATGGCCGATTCGACACCAGCATATAACGGGTGTGCTCCTGGACTTCCAAGCCGTCATCGTCAAAGTGTAAATCCGCAAACGCGCTCGGAAGTGCGGGCAGGTGATCGCCATAGAACATCAGCACGGTCCAACGTGGTCGCGCGAGCAAGCGCTTCGCGAAATCACCGAGCGCGGCATCACCGTTGACCAAATGGGAGAGGTAGTAAACCATCTCCTCGGTGCCGGCCGCCGACAGGCTCTTGGGCAGCGGGCGCCGGCCCAGCACGTTGGCGAGCATGCCCACGTCGAAATCCCACGGACCGTGGTTCTCCATCGTGATTGCCATCGCGTAGTGCGGTCCGGAGCCGCCGTCGTCGAGATGGGCCAGCACGTAATCGAACAAGGCCCGATCGGAGATGTACTCTCCGGCGCGCTCGGCGCCAGCGAAGGCCTGTCGATAATAGGCATGCTGGAACCCCAATTCGGGCATCGTCTGCCGACGATTCCAGAAACTGCCACTGAACGGATGGTACAGCGTGGTCGAATAGCCAAGAGCCGCCAACCTTCGCGGCACCGCCGGCATCCATCCGCCAACCAGCCCGTAGTACGGATACACGACGGACGGAAACGCCTGCATAGGGTAACCGGTCAGAGTCTCGAACTCCGTACGGATGGTGCCTCCGCCGTAGGTGGGAGTAGTCAGATTGCCGGTGATACCCGTGGCCGCGAGCTGCTCGAAATTGGGCACGAACACCCCGTAGTCCATGTCCTTCAGGACACCGGGATCGAAGAACGCTTCGCTCTGCACCACCACGATGTCCGGCAAATCGGCGGGCGGTTGGCGCGTCATGCGCGCCTTCAGGTCCGCAATGTGACGTGCGGCGAAATCGCGCACGAGCAACTCGTCAGCCTTCGGTATCGTCGTGTCCGCCTCTTGCGACATTCGCACAAGACCGGCCATGAAACCGACATGTTGCACGCTGTCGATCGGATCCCAGAGCTGAAAATCGGGCAATGCCTCGTCCGCATATGCCTCGCGCCAGGGACCGATGCCACGGTACAAGGTGCCGAGGAGCAGCAGCGACAGCACAATCCACGACGCACGAGCCACCCAGTGCGGCCGCCGCCAACGTCCCTCCAATCGCCAGATCGCCCACAACACTGCCATGGCCGCCAACAGCGCCAGCAACAACAGCACGAGACGGTGACCGGTGTAATGCGCGAAGAAACCCATGTTGTGCAGCACCTGATGCCAGAGCACCAGATCGCCAGGCAGCAGGGGCTCGTCCAAATTGAGCTCCTTGATCGCATTCACCTCGAACACGAGACGCGCGATGCCGCCGCCCAGCAAGAGTGCCATCAGCGCACGGCCGCTCAGGCCGTAGATCAGCAGCATGACCAGGAAAACCGGCAGAGCGTTGCGCCAGAGCAACGCGGGTTCGAAGGTCCAACGCAGCGCAAGATCCAGCCACCACACCAGTGCCACGCTTGCCAACGCCATGACAACGATCGGTGCCGTGACGGCAACAATTCTCCACGCCCGCGCTGCGCGAGCCCCTCGCCGCCATAATGTCATCTGCGCCCCCGCGCCGAATCGTTTCAGCGAGCTTACAGGAGAGCAGACCTCAAGTGCTCGCGATCGGCCACGAATGAAGGTTCCACACCTGCGGAGTCGTCAGGCACTTCCGGCGTCTGCGCACAAGGCATCACGCAACACGTCGACGATGCGTCGCGCCGCGTAGCCGTCGCCGTAGGGCGAAACTCCGCGCGCCATCGCGCGATAAGCCGCCTCGTTCTCAAGCAGTTGCGAAGCCTCCGCCACGATGCATGCCTCGTCGGTGCCGACTAGTCGCACTACACCTTCGTCCACTGCTTCCGGACGCTCGGTTTCCGTGCGCAGCACCAACACCGGCTTGCCCAGCGCCGGCGCCTCCTCCTGCACACCGCCGGAGTCGGTAAGGATCAGGTACGCACGCTTTTGTATCTCCACGAACGGCGCATAGTCGAGCGGCTGGCAGAGACGGATACGCGAATGATTGCCGAGCAGCTCGTGCGCCGTAGCACGCACGTTCGGATTCGGATGTACCGGATAGACCACTTCGATGTCCGGATAAAGATCCACTAGCTGCCGAATCGCGCGGCATACAGCACGGAAGGGCTCGCCGAAGTTCTCGCGCCTGTGCGCAGTGACCAGCACCAGCCGCTTGCTAGCATCCAGTGGAATGTCCAGCGGCCACTCAGTCGCTGCAACTTCCAGCAGCGCGTCGATCACCGTGTTGCCGGTCACATGTATTGCTGCGTCGGAGATGCCCTCGCGCAACAGGTTCTGCCGCGACCGCTGGGTTGGCACGAAGTGCCAGCGCGCCAGGTGCCCGGCCACCAACCGGTTCATCTCCTCCGGGAACGGATTGTCCAGGTCGTGGGTTCGCAATCCTGCTTCCACGTGCCCGAACGGGATGCGGCGATAGAACGCCACCAGCGCCGCCGTCATCACCGTCGTGGTGTCGCCCTGCGCCAGCACCACGTCTGGTGCCAACTCGCCGAACTTCTCGTCTAGCGCCATGACCAGCCGCGCCGTGAGTTCGGGCAGTGCCTGGTTTGGCCGCATGATGTCCAGATCCACATCCGGCACGATGTCGAACAGCGCAAGCACTTGATCCAGCAGATCGCGATGCTGCGCCGTGGCCAGCACCGTCACCCGCGCCCACGGCTCACGCTTCAGCGCCTTGATCAGCGGCGCCATCTTGATGCCCTCGGGGCGTGTACCGACGATGCAAAGGATGTGCTTAGGCTCTTTCATGACGCTCCATTTAAATTCTCCCCGAGCGATGCAAAGTCAACGCAGTACGCGAAATGGCAACGCCCGTTCAAGCCGACAGGTCAATGCGGATTGTAAAGTAGGCAACGTGCCCAGACGATATCGAATATGACCTTAATGGGCACGCCGCATCCAAGCTGGCGCCAGATGCGGACCTTGCTCGTCATGCTGAACTCGCGAACAGTGCAACGAACACCGGCGCTAGCAGCGGGAATATATCCAAGACCGGAGCAGTCACCCTAAAATCCGACGAGCGCTTGCAAAATTCATAAAAGATGCACGCCAAACAAACAAGCAATCACCCAACCGCGCAGCATTTAGACGCCAAAATGGGAATGGCTTATTCAATAGCTTACAAAAACAGCGGCGCGCAACCCAGCTTAATGACCGACAATCATTAAAACAGTATTGCTCTGCTGCATTTTCTGATTTACGAAGCCACGCAAAAATATGCGTTTTTTTCCGACATTCAACAAGGAAGCAGGCAGAATCGCGGTGACGGTACTGGACTGGATCGACACGGTGGTATCCAAATAATGGCCAGCAAAGAGCACCTTAGCTCCAGCCGGCGGCGGAGAGGAAAGTTTCAGCCACAACGCCGAATCAACTCCTGATTTATTATCGCCTCCGCTGCGTGCAGGAATTTCCTTGGGTCCGAAGTCTACAATGCGCGCCGCCATCATCGTGGTCGGCAACAGATTGACCCGAAAAGTAAGCCATGACAGACCAAGGCATATCACGAGCAGCGCAGCCTGACAGCGAAAACTGACCACCCAATGCTTGCCGGAAGAAAAGCTGGCGCGCAATTCGGAAATTGAGCTGCGCCGCTGAGTGATGTCCTTGCCCATGTCCATGCATGGTTTTTCGATATATTTCCAACTGAGCAGCGCGGCGCCAAAAGCGACAAACAGAGCAGCCAGCGCAACCACATTTGCGCTCGCAGCCGGATACGCAATTTTGACCAGTTGCTCGCTTGGCCAACCGTAGATATACATACCGTAACTCGGATCAGTGCGCGGATGAAGGAGTTTGCGCAACCAAGGCAACTGTCCCCAATAGAGCATTAGCCATATGACGAACGCATACAAAGCAATAGCATTCAGCAACGCCACAGAGCCCGATAAGCACAAGGCAAAAATAAGCACCCCACCTTGTGCCAAATTGATACGGATTTGATCGGCGCAAGCATAAACCAGCATGCCAGCGATGAATAAAAACACCATGGCGAACGCGTCATCGGGCACACGCCACAAAGCGAGAACCGGCCTGCCAACTACTATCATGAGGCTCAAGAGGGCAAACGCTGAAATCCGGAAATAGTTTTTGCTCCGCACCAACCCGGCAAAACCAAGCAGTCCGAGCATGACATACATCTTAAGCTCGCTTGGCAATGTATGGATGGAACCATTGATGGTCTGAACCGGGTTGTTCAGAAGGACGCCCGGGATTGACCATTGCAAATGAATCAGCGTACCTGTCTTAAGAATGTAGTCGTATGTGTCGGGAATCGCCAGGGACTTCCAGAAGTCCCAACCACAGGAAGCCGCCGCAAGTACGACAACACATACCACTGTGCAAGTGAACAAGCCCGGGAAAATGCGCATGAAGCGCTTGACCGAAAAATCAATCAAGCTGGCATCTTTGGATAGGCTTTGTGAAACGAACAGGCCGCTTAGGAAAAAGAAGCACTGTACCGCGAGCCCCCCGAGATCGGTAATCGGCTGCAGGTGGCTGCTCAGAACGTCTGGCGCGGAAGATCCCGCCAAATAACTCGCATGAAAAAAAATAACTGCCGCCGCCAGCGCGAAACGTATCAAATTGTAGTTATTGTCATGCGTAGCTATGCTTTCAAGCACCGTTCCATTATTCGAGAAAAGTACCCTGCGCATGCGGCCAGGCAATTGCTGAAAAAAGGATGGCCTGATGCAGTCCACCGCATTCATTGCTTGGCCTGAAAAAATGGATACGACAGGTACGACAACGCTTTAAACTCGCGCCGCCCACGTGTCACGGTGTCAAGAATTAGCCCCGCCACAAAGCTGAGCGTGCCCAACAGCATGATGCCAGTTGCGAGAATAGCGGTCGGGAAACGCGGCACGAGACCCGTATGAAGATATTCGTCAACCACGGGAAGCCCCAAAGCGAGCGAAACCAGAACCAGCATCGACGCGATCGCACCGAAGAAGCTGAGTGGCCGCTCATGTTTGAAGAGCTGCATGATCAGCCAGAGGATTCGAATGCCGTCTCGATAAGTATTGAGCTTGCTCGCTGACCCGGATGGCCTGCCGCCGTAAGCCCCAGGAATGTGCCCAACTGGCATGGCAAGCTCTAATGCATGTACGGTCAGCTCGGTTTCAATACCAAATCCAATCGATGAAGCCGGGAAGGATTTTACGTAACGACGCGAAAACACCTTGTAACCAGAGAGCATATCCTGCACGCGGTCGCCAAAAACGAAGCGCACGGCGCCGGTTAGCATGACATTGCCGAGCCGGTGCCCTGCACGGTACGCCTCGTGCTCGGTCTCCTGACGCACGCAATTGACCAGATCTAGGCGCTCCTCGATCGCCATTTTCAACATGACTGGGGCAATCGTGGCGTCATAAGTCATGTCGCCATCCACCATCACATAGAAATCCGCCTCTATATCCCGGAACATCCGCCTTACCACGGCCCCCTTTCCCTGTTGCGGCTCACGCCGCACGATGGCGCCTGCTGCCAACGCGCGCCCATACGTATCGTCTTGGGAGTTGTTGTCGTATACGTAGACAGCGGCATCCGGAAGTACTTTTTGGAAGGCCGCCACCACGTCTTTTACGGTGGCTTCTTCGTTGTAGCACGGGATAAGAACTGCGACGCGGATCGATTCCATATTGAATACCCGAAAGTTGTGAGGATCTGCCGCATGCGGGGGATCATTGCTTCGCATTATTGGAAGCAGACATCCCAGCCATTTGACCCTCAAGCATGTAGAAGGCGATGTTGCCATCGCGCTGATGGAAACCACGTTCGGTGATGGAGGATATGCCCGACTTCATCATCGCATCCGTGTATTTAGCGGCGTCACCCTGACTCCAAAACACCAGGCGGAACTGCTTACGTTCCGGGAACTGCTTGGCGGCATTGCCCAGCGTGGATGGCGCTGCATCCATTACATATGGGACGCTGTTTTCAGTCAGTAACGCAAACGAAGTATAGAATCCCCAATCTGGGAAGACGTAGATGGCGTCCTTGCCATCTTCATACGCCTCTTCGGCCATCGCGGTGAGTGCGCTCGAAGACCTCCCGACGCCGCCGGTCTTTTGCAGCATGTGCATGTAGCCCTGCTGCTGTGCCAGGTTGGCACCTGAAACCACAACGAGTACAGCCAAGGCCAAGCCTTTGTGCCATCGCCCCTCCTTGTCCACGTGTTGCAGCGCCCCGGCTAGCAACACGACCAGGAGAAGATAGAGCAACGGAATCATCACCGAGAAGTGATGCGGCCCCAGGCGCCCACCGAACGCCACTGCCGCAACCCCTATAAATGAAACCGGAAGCCATGCGAGCTGCGTAGCGTTTGCAGTTTCGCGCCGCCGCGCGAAGCCATAGAACCAAACACCAATTAACACGGCAATCACGCCCACGAACAAGTGCGGCTTAAATGTCCCCCAGGTATTCGGAATGGAGTGCTCGAACGCCATGATGGTGTTCTCATTGTCGGACATGGCCATCTGCGCGAATTGCACGACTGCCTGTGCCCGGTCGATCAACGTGCTGGCCTGTTCGACGGGATGTAAATTCGTTACCGCATTTGACATGCCTGCCCTGAACTCAGCGAAGCCTCCAAATGCCTGAAGCATGTGCAAGTAGCCAAAAATGTAGGGCAAAAGCCCAATCACCACGCCCGCACACCATATCAGCACACTTCTTGCCTTGGCTCGCGTTCGCGAAATCACCATCCCCAAGACGGCCGGATAGAAAAACAACATGACAAAATAGCCATAAGCCGCCAATCCACCGAATACCCCAGATGCAAAGACACCGCGCCGACTTGGCTCAGCCTCACGACCTGGAACAAGCAACAACAACGAGACGCACAACCATGCAAAGCCGCCCAAGACGATATAGTTTTGGTTGCGGAACGAACCAATGAAGGCAATATCTGTTGCCAGGCACAACCCGCATACCAAGGCCCACGCATTAGAACGAGTGAAACGCCTTGCCAAAGCCGTGCACGCCACAACGATGACGCATCCAAGAAGCATCTGCGCCAATCGTATGTTTACTACTGAAGTACCAAAAATGCGTAGAAAAAACCGCGCCAGATAGTAATTTTGCACCCCATGATAATAATTTCCAAGCAGAATAATCCCCTCCCCCCCTGGCAACAGGGCACGAAAATTATTCAGATGAGGATGCAAGGCATGGGCAGCCAGATAATCCGGATTGACTGAATCCATGTACAGCCCCGGCAAATCGAGATGCCGCAACCCACAGACAAGAAAGACGATCATCGCCGTCAGGCCGGGGTTATCCAGCCACACGCCAAGGCGTCGTTTTATTGCCTGAGCTCCCTGCGCCAGCATTATGCACACCCCGCCGTACAGATTTTTTCTCGCATTTTCATTGTGACCTGATCAATCGCGGCCAATCACTTTCACATGCATCCGAGCATACCAAAGGCAAAAAACCTCCATCTTTCCCGATCGAATGTCGAAGCTTTTTTGCATCGCAACCCTCCCTCTGAGGTCACCACCACGCAGCTACGTCGCCGGCAGCAAAGGCATCCTGTACGTCACTCACGAAGCCTGCCTATCACGATACTTATGAGGCGACCATGCGCCCCACTTTGCCTCGTAGATCGCCTTGTTCCGCTCGAACAAGGTCTGCCGCTGCTCCAGCTTCAGCTTGTTGAACGACGCGGACAGGTGATGGTGCACAAACACGTCATCGGCGCAGGCGATGCCCCAGCCGGCCTGCTCCACACGGCGGCAGTAGTCATCGTCTTCAAAGAAGCCGATGCCGAACGCCTCGTCCAGCGGCCCCACCTTTTCGTACACGGCGCGCGGCACCATCACGCAGAAGAAGGCAGCGGTGCGCAGCGGCGTCAGCAGCCCCGCGTGGCGCGTTGTGTAGTCCGCCGCAGCATGCAACATACCGTCCATGTCGTCGTAACTGATCTCGATGCGGGCTTCGTTGCCGATGTTGTTGGTCACCGGGCCGATCATGCCGAGTCCTTTCGTCCGTCCCAGATGCGCCACCAACGTGGCGATCCAGCCGGGCGTCACGTGCGTGTCGTTGTTGAGCAGTACCAGGTAATCGCCATCCGCCACAGCCAGGCCCTGGTTGTTGGCAGCGGCAAAGCCGCGATTGTCGAGATTGAGGATCAGGCGCCGGTCCTTGCCGGCAGCGGCCCATGCCGCCAGGTAGTCGGGCGTGCCATCGCTGGAAGCGTTGTCGACCACGATCACTTCGAGGTTGGTGTAGTCGCTGTACTGCTCCAGGCTGCTCAGGCAGGCCTTGGTGAGATCGAGATTGTTGTAGGTGACCACGATCACACTGACCCTCGCTTCGGGCAATGCATCGATGCCCCGCATCAGGTCGTGCGCGCGATGCGCCCAGGTTTGCTCGGCGGAGAAGCGCTGACGTCGCGCGGTAATTTCCGGATCGGGCGTAACCCGCAAGGCCTCGTCCACCGCGGCGAGGAATGCGGCATGATCGTCTCCTGCGCGCACCAGGTCGCCGAACTGACTGATCTCAGGCAACGCGATCGACACCACTTCCTTCCCGGCGCTCAGGTACTCGTAGACCTTCACCGGGTTCGTGGCGAGCGTGAGCGGAATCACCTGAAACGGCAGAAGGCACACATCAAAGCCATGCAGGTAGTACGGCAACTCCGCGTAGGGCACCTCGCCGGTGAACTCCACATTGGCCAAGTGCCGCACCCGCTGCTGCGCGCCAGCGGTGTCGGCGCCAACTACTAGCACCAGGCAATCAGCGTGACGTTGCGCCACTTTCTCCAATAGGTCGAGATCGAACCATTCGGCGATCGCACCGTAGTAACCGATCACTTTGCGCCCCTGCTTGTCGCGGAAGACGTGCGCCGGCGGCGCGGCGAAATGCTCGTACTGACAGGCATTGCGCACCATCAGGCATTGCGGGTTGTATTTGCCCGCTTCCGCGTACAGCCAATCCGAGGTGACCACCAACAAATCGGCGGTTCGCATCAGCTCGTTTTCGCGCCCCAGCACGTCCGGGCTGTTGTCGGCGAAGCCGCCGTGATGGTCCATGCAGTCGTAGGCAAGCCGCTTGTTGGGCAGGATGCGAGCCGTCTCCAGCCAATAAGGGTGCTGCACCAGCGACAAGCACGCTTGGCTGTGCGTCCACGCCAGCAACTGGCCGATGCCGGCGCGCAACTGCTGTTGCGCATCGGGAGTGGGGACGGCGTGGTAAATCGCCGGACACCCCCTCAGATGCAATCGAATGCGGAACAGCCGTCCAGTGTCGTCGAGCGATTCGACCGCAAAACCGGGCTCATCGCGATCGATGAACTCGTTGGAGATGTAAAACACACGATGGCCTGCATAAGCCATTTCGCGCGACAGGTGTTGTGGACGCTGTATGCGGAAGTGCCAGTCGATCACGGCCCACACGAACACGTCGCGGCGATCGTCTGATGGCGGTGCCAGCCACGCGGCAGGTTGCACCGGCAGCGCGGCGAAGGCAGAAGGCTCGCTCGACGCCACCTCCGATTGGGACGCACGGGCACGCCTCAACTGTCGCCGCAACTGTTCACGGTCGGCATCACCCATGCGGCCGCCGCCGCGCAATATGCGCAAGACGAAGCGCAGTGGGCGTGTCCAACGCCAGGAGCGACTGCTCTTAATCAGCTCCAATTCGTCGCGCACCTGCTCCAGTACGCGAATGCGGGCATTGCGCTTCGCGAGCTCGCCGCGAACCTCGATTAGCGTCGCTCGCGTGCGCTCCAGCTCCTGCTTCGCCTGCGTCGCTTCCCCGTGGGCCGCGGCGCTTTCAGCGAACAGGCGCCTCGCTTCAACTCGGTAGGCTTCCATACCTCGCTCGGCCTCAGCCAGCCTGGCCTTCAGGTGATCAAGGCCGGACTTGGGTCGCAGCTCCGTCATCAATGGCCGCGCGAATTCGAAGCGAGCCATCAGTGCATCCAGACGCGCCTCGAAGCTGCTCCAATCGCCCACACGCTCCATCACGGCCACGCCGTTCGCATAGACATGCAGCATGGGCTCACGCCAAGCGGCGGGGAGCAGAGGCTCCGTTATCGGAGAATGCTGATGCCGCAGATCGTGTCGCAAACAGGCGTCAGCCTCGCCCGCGCAATCGGACGAAGGTACCGGCCAAGCCACACCGAGGTCGTCCGCGATCCGAGCCACGCAGGCACGCCAGTCACCCAGCATGGCGCCATAATCGGTGATGCAGCGGCATGCATCTCTCGATGCGCGCTCCGGCTCGGCGAGATGCCGCAACCAAATCAACGAAGCCGCTGCCGCAGACAAGTCGTTGCGCCGCATCAGCGAGCCCACCACTTCACCCGGATGGCGCATCGCGAAGATCAGCTTCGGCTCGATATTCAGTCGCGCCAGCGTTTCCAGCCATATCGGCAATAGGCGGCAGAGACGTGGGTCCTTGACGGCCCAGATCGGCGTGTCGCCGAACTCGGCCACGATCAGCACCGCCAACTCATCGAACAAGCCGGCCGCCCGCACCTGATCGATCCAGCCCGCGCGCAATTCGCGAGGGTCGTCCCAACTCGAGCCGAGCGCAGCCAGTACCCGCTCATGGAACTCCACCACCTTGCGGTTCTCCCAGAAGCCCGCCTCGTTGTCGAAAGCGCCCTCTAGCAAATCGGAACCAAGCGCGACCCCATGCAGATTGATCAGCCGCGTCAGCGCAGAGGTGCCACTGCGATGCATGCCTATGACCAGCAGGGCCTGCCGGCGGCCATGTTGTCCCTTGGTCATGCCTGCACCTTGCAGAAATCCATCACGGCTGCCTCCGACGTCACGCAGAAATCGACAAATCCTGTAGCAAGACGCTCGGGTTGCGGCATCACACGGAACATCGCCGCATCGATCAGGCGATCGACGTAGGTCTCCTCCTCTGCGATCCGCGCCAGCACACCGGCGTTGAGAAAATAGGTCCCAGAGTCCAATAGGCAGCGGAAACGGAAGCGTGCCTCGATAGTCTGCCCAGCCTCCACCAGCGGGATTGAACCCTGTGGCAGGCTGGTGGCACCGCCGCCAAGTTCCAGCCCAGTCAAGGTCTTGATCAGCATGCCGCAACGCACCGAGGCCGCCGGTTCCAAAAACTCCACGCGGTAAACGTAAACGTAATCGTCTCCGGCGCACAGGACATTGACCTTGCGCCCCTGCGGCGTCTCGATGTGGGGCACGGTAATCCGTGCGCCACGCGTGTCATAACGCATCGTGCTTTTCGGCACGAGGCCTTCGTCGAACCAGCCCTGCGCATCCGAATCCGCTGCAGCAACCGGCGGCCTTCCCTCTATACCCACCGAAGCCACCAGACGAACGTCCTCGCGATCGGCCTCGGACATCTCCGGCATCTCGACGGGCTGCTGCACATCCTCGCGTTCGGCGCGGATCGCTTCGCGTACGGCATCGGCACGATCCGCTGGCACGTACAGCATCTTGTGGTATCGCGACACCACGAACTTGGGTGAACCGCTCGAAAGCAACTCACCCCGATCCAGCAACACCGCGCGGTCGCACAACTGTGTGACGATGCCTGCCGAATGGGAAACGAACAATACGGTTGCACCCTCGTCTCGGATGCGGTTGATGCGTGCGAAGCACTTGCGCTGGAACGCCTCGTCGCCCACCGACAAAGCTTCATCAACCACCAGGATGTCCGGCGTCACGTTGATCGCCACGGCAAACGCCAGGCGCACATACATGCCGCTCGAATAGCACTTGACCGGCTGATCCATGAACTCGCCGATATCCGCGAATGCGGCGATCTCGTCGAAACGCTGTTCAACCTGCTGCCGCGTAAGTCCAAGCACGGTGCCATACAGCAACACGTTCTCGCGCCCGGTGAATTCGGGATTGAATCCGGCCCCCAGTTCCAGTAAGGCGGCAATGCGTCCACTGACCTGCACTTTGCCGGCGGACGGCTCCAACGTGCCGCAGATGATCTGCAGCAAGGTGGATTTGCCCGAGCCGTTGCGCCCGACGATACCCAGGGTCTCTCCCTTGCCGATCGTGAGATCGATGTCCCTCAACGCGCGGAACTCACGGTACCAACGTTGCTTGGCCGAGCGCGGAGAAAACATCTGATAAAGCCGATGCATCGGCTTGTCGTAGACGGGAAATGATTTGCTGAGCCGCTCGACGTGAATGGCAGCTTCAGATGACATCGGCGAACCCCCGTCGGGTAAGACGAAATACCGAGTACCCCAGATAAAGCACGATCAAGGCGCACAACGTGTAAATGCCCAATCCGATCCAGTCGGGATAGTGTCCCCACAACGCCACTTCGCGCGCCTGGTCGATGATGAAACTCAACGGATTCATGAATAGCAACCAGCGGTATTGCGGCGGCAGCGCCGTGATCGGAAACATTGCCGTGGACAGAAACAGCATGGCGGTCGCCAGCACACCGGTAATCTGGCTGATGTCGCGCAGATAAACCCCCAGAGCCGCCAGCAACCAGGACACGCCCAAGGTCAGCAACACCAGCGGCAACATCACCACCGGGAGCAGGACGGTTGTCCACGCCATCGTATGGTCAAGCACCAAGTGCAGCACCAGGAACACCAGAAAATTCATGAAAGTATGAAAGAGCGCCGACATAACCATCGGCCACGGCAGAATTTCCAGCGGGAAAATCACCCGCTTGACGAAATTGGCGTTGCCAGTAATCAAGTGCGGCGATCGGTTGAGGCATTCTGCGAAGAAACCATGCACGATCAGGCCGATGAACAGGATGATCGAATAGTGGGCATGGCCGCTATCCGTTTGCGGCCAGCGCGACTTCATCACGAAGCCGAAAGCGAACGAATAGACCATCAGCATCAGGAACGGACTAATCAACGACCACAGCAAACCAAAACTGGCACCACGGTAACGACCCAGCACATCGCGCTTGGCCAACTCCAACGTCAGCGACCGGTGAGCAACGAGTGCATTGAACGGCCCGGATGCGGATCGGCCTGACACGGCAGCAGCGGGAAGATTCAATTCGGTAACCTCATTCCCTTGTTCGGGACGCCCGCGGTCAAGCAAGCGCTGCCGTCAATTCTTCGCGCAGATCGCGAATATCCTCCACGCCGACGCTGAGTCGCACCAGCCCGTCACTGATACCCAGCCGCTTGCGGTTGGCCGGCGGCACCGAGGCATGGGTCATGATGGCCGGATGCTCGATCAGGCTTTCCACGCCGCCGAGCGACTCGGCCAGTGCGAACAGCTCGCAACGCTCCAGCATGCGGCGCGCCTTTTTCAGGCCACCCTTTACCTCGATGGTGACGATGCCGCCGAAGCCCTGCATCTGACGCTTCGCCAGCGAGCGTTGCGGGTGGCTCCTCAGGCCCGGGTAGATCACCCGCTCCACCGCAGGATGCTTCTCCAGCCAACCGGCCAGCTCCAACGCGCTCGCACAATGTGCCTGCATGCGCAGGTGCAGCGTCTTCAGACCGCGCATGGCTAGGAAGGCATCGAACGGGCCAGCGACCGCACCCACCGAGTTCTGCAGGAAACCCATCTGCTCAGCCAGTTCCCTGCTCTTGGCCACCACGATGCCACCCACCATGTCGGAATGGCCATTCAGGTACTTGGTGGCCGAGTGCAGCACCAGGTCTGCGCCGTATTCCAGCGGACGCTGCACCATCGGCGAACAGAACGTGTTGTCGACCACCAGAATCAAACCATGCTTCTTCGCGAAAGCCGCGACCTTGGCCAGGTCGACCAGCTTCAGCATCGGGTTGGTAGGAGTCTCCGCCCAGATCATCCGCGTGTTCGGCTTCAACGCCGCTTTCAACGCAGACATGTCGTTCAAATCGACGAAACTGAAATCCAGTCCCGCCGAACGCCGACGCACCCGCTCGAACAAGCGATAGCTGCCGCCATAAAGGTCGTCCATCGCGATCACGTGACTGCCGGAATCCAGCAGATCCAGCGTGGTGGCCGCTGCCGCCAGGCCCGAGGCAAACGCGAAACCGGCTACGCCACCTTCCAGGTCCGCAACGCAACGCTCATAAGCCATGCGCGTAGGATTTTGCGTGCGCGAATACTCGTACCCTTTGTGCTTGCCGGGACTCTCCTGCACGTAGGTGGAGGTTGCGTAGATCGGCGTCATGATCGCGCCGGTCGAGGGATCGGGATGCTGGCCCGCGTGGATCGCGCGCGTTCCGAGTCCGTGGCTGGCGACAGGCGTCTTCTTGGACATGACAAGCAACCGTGCTGAGCGACAACTGCCTGTAACCGGCTGCCGCGTGAAAGGATCGTGCATTGTACCTGCGTGACTGACATTTGCCTTAACCAAGCCCGGCATTCGGCTCGAGTACCGCACGCCGGCGTATATGAGTCGCAGGGAGAGCATGCAAAAATGAGGCTTTGTCGCCACGTGGATCACCGCACTCATGCAAACCCTCCTCGTCACTGGCGGCGCCGGCTTCATTGGCGCGAACTTCGTACTGCAGGCGGTGACCGATGGTCTACGCATCGTCAACCTGGACAAGCTCACGTACGCCGGCAACCTGGACACCCTGAAAGCGCTTGAGGGCAACGGGCGCCACTTGTTCGTGCAAGGCGACATCGGCGACCGTGCCCTGGTGGCAAAGCTGCTTGCCGAACACAAGCCCGACGCTATCGTGAACTTCGCCGCCGAATCCCACGTGGACCGCTCCATCGACGGCCCCGCCGAATTCGTCCAGACCAACGTGGTGGGCACACTGGGCCTGCTGGAATGCGCCCGCGACTACTGGCGCGGCCTGGAAGGCGCTGCACGCGAAAACTTCCGCTTCCTGCACGTCTCCACCGACGAGGTGTACGGCTCGCTGGGCGAAACCGGCATGTTCACCGAAACCACGCCGTACGCGCCGAATTCGCCCTACTCCGCATCGAAGGCTGCCTCGGACCATCTGGTGCGCGCCTTCCACCACACATACGGCCTGCCCACGCTCACGACCAATTGCTCGAACAACTACGGGCCGTACCAGTTCCCCGAGAAGCTCATCCCGCTGGTGACCGCCAAGGCCTTGGCCGGCGAGCCGCTGCCGGTATACGGCGACGGCCTCAACATCCGCGACTGGCTGTTCGTCGGCGACCACTGCAGCGCTATCCGGCGTGTGCTGGAAGCCGGCCGCCTCGGCGAGACTTACAACGTGGGCGGCAACGCCGAACGCACCAACATCACGGTGGTGAAGACGATCTGCGTCCTGCTCGACCAGCACCGCCCCTTGGCGGACGGCCGCGCCCGCGAGTCGCTGATCACCTACGTGAAGGACCGCCCCGGCCACGACCGCCGCTATGCCATCGACTCCTCCAAGCTGCAGCGCGAGCTGGGCTGGAGACCTTCGGAGACTTTCGAAAGCGGCATCGCCACCACGGTGGACTGGTACCTCGCCAACCAGCCGTGGGTGCAGCGCGTGCTGGACGGCAGCTATCGCATGGAGAGGTTGGGCGCATGAGTACGACGAATACACGCAAGGGCATCATCCTCGCCGGTGGTTCCGGCACTCGCCTGCATCCGATCACCCGCGCCGTAAGCAAACAGCTGCTGCCGGTGTACGACAAGCCGATGATCTACTATCCGCTGGCCACGCTGATGCTGGCCGGCATCCGCGAGATCCTGGTGATCAACACCCCGCACGAGCAGGCGATGTTCCAGCGCCTGCTCGGCGATGGTTCGCAGTGGGGCCTTGACATTCGCTATGCCGCACAGCCTTCGCCCGACGGACTGGCGCAGGCATTTACCATAGGCCGCGACTTCATCGCCGGCCAGCCCAGTTGCCTGGTGCTGGGCGACAACATCTTCTATGGGCATGGCTTCACCGAACGCCTGAAGCGCGCCGCAACTCGCGAGCACGGGGCCACCGTATTCGGCTACTGGGTGAAGGATGCGGAGCGCTACGGCGTAGCCGAGTTCGACACCAGCGGCAAAGTAATCGGGCTGGAAGAAAAACCTGCGAAGCCCAAGTCGCACTATGCCGTCACCGGCCTGTATTTCTATGACGCCCGCGTTTGCGACTATGCCGCATCGCTGAAACCATCACCGCGCGGCGAACTGGAAATCACCGACCTCAACCGCTGCTACCTCGACGACGGCTCGCTGCATCTGGAGCAGCTCGGCCGAGGCTTCGCGTGGCTGGATACCGGCACGCACGAATCGCTGATGGAGGCCGGCAACTACATCGAGACGATCGAGAACCGCCAAGGCCTCAAGGTCTGCTGCCCCGAGGAAATCGCCTACCTCAACGGCTGGATCGACGCTGCACAACTGCTGGAGCTGGCCGCCCCCCTGGCCAAGACCGGCTACGGCCAGTATCTGCAACAAGTCGCAAAGGAGGGCGTGGCCCGATGAAGGTAATCGAGACGCGCCTGCCCGGTGCCGTAGTGATCGAACCGCAGGTATTCGGCGACGCCCGCGGCTTCTTCTACGAGAGCTACAACGAGGCCAAGTACCGCGAAGCCGGCGTCGATCGCCGCTTCGTGCAATCCAACGTGTCACGCTCCGCTCGCGGCGTGTTGCGCGGCCTGCATTACCAGTGGCCGAACCCGCAAGGCAAGCTGGTCAGCGTGCTGGAAGGTGAGGTGTACGACGTGGCAGTGGACATCCGTCACGGCTCGCCTACCTTCGGCCAGTGGGTTGGCGCGATGTTGACTGCGGAGAACCACCGCCACTTCTGGATACCGGAGGGCTTCGCGCACGGCTTCTGCGTACTTTCGGAGTTCGCCACCTTTGCCTACCAGTGCACGGCGCAGTACGACGCCAAGGCTGACGCCGGCGTCCGCTGGAACGACGCGGCCATCGGCATCGACTGGCCGATCAGCGAACCACTGCTGTCCGACAAGGACAGCAAGGCACCGCTGCTGGCCGACGTGGCCGTCGAGCGACTGCCGACATACATGGCATGAAGACCCTGCTGCTCGGCGCCAACGGCCAGCTCGGCCGCAGCCTCATCGAGGACGGCGGCCTCGCCGCGCGCGGTGAACTGGTCGCAGCCAGTCGCGACGGTCGGCGCTACGACAACCTCCATATCGAAACCGCCGACCTTTCCGCGCCTGACAGCCTGTCCGACCTGCTCAACCGCGTGCGCCCCGACGTGATCGTCAACGCCGCCGCTTACACAGCCGTGGATCGCGCCGAGCAGGAAGAAGCGCTGGCCACCCGCGTCAATGGCGAAGCAGTCGGCGCACTTGGCCGGTGGGCTGCTGCACACGGCACGCTGGTGATCCATTACTCCACCGACTACGTGTTCGACGGCACAGCCACCGCACCCTATCCTGTCGATGCACCCACCGCTCCGCTCGGCGCCTACGGCCGCAGCAAGCTGGCGGGCGAGCGGGCGCTGCGCGACAGTGGCGCAACGCATTTCATCTTCCGTACTGCATGGGTGTACGCGCCGCACGGCCACAATTTTCTGCGCACCATGTTGCGCGTGGGCGCCGAGCGCGACGAGCTGCGCGTGGTGGCCGATCAGTTGGGCGCACCTACCAGCACCGCGCTGATCGTGGCCGGCACACTGGCCGCACTGGATGCGTGGCAAACCGCGGACGCCGGGCAACGTCGCGCCGTTGTCGGCACGCACCATCTCGTCGCCAGCGGCCATACCAGCTGGCATGGCTTCGCTGGCGCGATTTTCGCCGGCGCCGTGGAACGTGGCCTGATCGCGCGTGCCCCGCACGTGGCTGCCATCGATACCTCCGACTATCCCACGCCAGCGCAACGACCTGCCTGGTCGGTGCTGGACAACGCCGGGTTTCAACGGAGCTTCGGCTATGCTCTCGGCGATTGGCAAACCGGCTTGAACGACGTGCTGGATGCGCTTTCGCGCCAGCGCGCCTGAGACATCCAGCAACCGGGCCGCGATGCCGCAGGCAAACGCACACTTACAGGCTGAAGCACCATGCTCATTCCCCTGATCCTCAGCGGCGGCAGCGGCACCCGCCTGTGGCCCGTCTCGCGCAGGAACCTGCCCAAGCAGTTCCTGTCCCTGGCCGGCCACGGCACGCTGTTCCAGCAAACCGTCGCACGCACGCGTGCGTTGCCGGAGGTTGCGGCACCCATCGTGGTAGCCAGCGAAGATCATCGCTTCCTCGCGGCCGAGCAGTTGCTGGAGGCAGGCGTCGAAGGTGCCGCCATCGTGCTGGAGCCATTGGCGCGCAATACCGCGCCGGCCATCGCGCTGGGTGCGCTGGAAGCGCTCAAGCGCGACCCCGAGGCGCTGCTGCTGGTGCTGCCGGCGGACCACCTGATCGGCGACACCGATACGTTCACCAACGCGGTGGCACAGGCACTCCCGCTGGCGAAACAGGGCTGGCTGGCCACCTTCGGCATCCGCCCCGACCGCGCCGAAACCGGCTTCGGCTACATCCGCCGGGGCGAGGCGCTGGAGGCAGGCTCGTTCCGTGTCGAGCGCTTTGTGGAGAAGCCCGACCTCGCCACCGCCGAAGGCTATCTCGCCGATGGTGGCTACGACTGGAACTCCGGCATGTTCCTGTTCCGTGCCGATCGCTACCTGGAGGAACTCGGCCAGCACGCACCGGCGATGCTGGCCGCCGTGCGTGCCGCGCATGCCGCCGCGCAGGGTGACCTCGACTTCGTGCGCGTGGACAAGGATGCCTTCGGCAAGGTGCCGGAGGATTCCATCGACTACGCCGTGATGGAAAAGACCACGCGCGCCGCGGTGGTTCCGGTGAGCTGCGGCTGGAGCGACATCGGCTCGTGGTCGGCGCTGTGGCTGGCCGGCGAACGCGACGCCGACGGCAACCTGCGCGAAGGCGATACGTTGACCGTGGACACGCGCAACTCGCTGCTGCGCTCGCACGGCCGTCACCTCGTCGCCACCGTGGGCGTGGAGGATCTGGTCGTGGTCACCACGCCGGACGCCACCCTCGTTGCGCATCGGGACGCAGCGCAGGAAGTGAAGAAGATCGTCGACCAGCTCAAGGCCAGTGGCCGCAGCGAGCATTCGTTCCACCGCGTCGTGCATCGCCCGTGGGGCAGCTACGACTCATTAGAGGCAGGCGAACGCTTCCAGGTGAAGCGCATCGTGGTGAAGCCCGGCGCAAGCCTCAGCCTGCAGATGCACCACCACCGTGCCGAGCACTGGATCGTGGTCTCCGGCACCGCCGAAGTCACCTGCGGCGACAAGGTGTTCCTGCTCGGCGAGAACCAGAGCACCTATATCCCGCTGGGCAGCACGCACCGCCTGCGCAACCCCGGCAAGGTGCCGGTGGAACTGATCGAAGTGCAGTCCGGCAGCTACCTCGGCGAAGACGACATCGTGCGCTACGACGACGTGTACGGCCGCGCGTAGGAACGGCTTCAGCCGCGACAAACCCGCCGAATCGCGCGCGCCGCCTACCGGGGTTGCAACCGCTTGCGCAAGCGGTATTCGTCACGCGCCACGTAGGCCGCCGCACCCAGCACCATCAGCGCCAGCAAATACCAGGTGATCAGGTAGTTGAGGTGGTGGTTGGGAAACTGGACAACCGTCATGCCACCGCGCGGCCATGCGGATGCGGCTGAACCCGACGGGACGTCGGCATCCACGAAGTACGGCGCCACGTCGGCGAGGCCGCGTGCCTTGGCGATCGCCGTCACGTCGCGGGTGTACCAGCTGTCGGCGGCCGGATCGTTGCGCGGAACCAGGCCGGAAGGCTCGCTGATACGCAGCAGGCCGGTGACCTTGACTTCACCCGCAGGCGCTGCCGGGCAATGTCCCTTGAAGTCGCACCAGCCATCGGGCGCGAAGCCGCGGTTCACCATCACAACGCTGCCATCATCGAGCCGCATGGGCGTGAGTATCCAGTAGCCCCCGCCGGCCTCGGTGGCCGTCCATACCCGCGTCTGGCGCCCAGCAATCCACGTGCCACTGAGTTGCACATGGCGGTATTCGGCGTTGGCCGCGGTGATGCCGACCCAATCCTCTGGCCCCGGCGCAGGCACTGGCGAAGCATGCACACGCTCGTTGGTGCGCGCGATCAGCGCCGTCTTCCAAGCCAGCCGCTGCACCTGCCAGGTACCAAGCGCCACGAAGCCGGAAAACAACACGATACCCAGCAGCGCCAGCAAGGCCAGCGCCAACGGGCCGCGCACGTTTCGCTCGCTGCCGTCGAAAGAAGTCGGGGTGTCAGACATGGCGCGCCATGATCGCCTGCCGCACGGTACGCGGCAGGCGAAGGACAAATTTGCCCATCAGTCGTTGGGCAAGCCGGATTGGCGACTGAACCACAGAGCCGCCAGCGTGCCCACGGCCCCCGTCAGCAGGTACAGACCCACATAGGGCACGCCGGCATAGATGGCGAGCGACAGCGCCACCAGCGGCGCGAAACCCGCACCGATCAGCCAGCCAAAGTCCGAGGTGATCATGGCGCCGGAGTAGCGGAATTCCGGAGGGAAGTTCGCGCTCACCGCGCCGGCCGCCTGCGCGTGAGTGAAGCCGAGCAAGGCATAACCGACGATGACGAACAGGTAGCTGTTCACCACGCCGCCCGAAAGCAGCAGTGCAGTCCAGCCGCTGTACACCGCGATCAGCACGCCGCCCACACCCAGCGTGGTGCGGCGGCCGAAGCGGTTCGCCACCTTGCCGGAGATGATCATGCAAGGCATGGCCACGAAGGCGCCGACCACCTGCACCAGCAGGAAGCTGGTCACCGATTGCTGCGTATAGAGCAGCGCCCACGACAGCGCGAAGATGGTCACCAAGTGGAACAGCGCATAGCTCGCCAGCGGGGCAAAAGTACCCAGGCCGACATTGCGGCCTTGCTCGCGCATCAGCTGGCGCATCGACGTGGGCTCGAGGTCGCGTTCCTTGAGCTGCTCGGCGTAACGCGGCGCAACCACCATGCGCAGGCTGGCGAACAACGAGACGATGTTGATGGCGAACGCGGCGAAGAACGGATAGCGCCAGCCCCACTCGATGAACTCCTGCGGCGTGAGGGCGGCCCAGATATAGGCGAACAGGGCCGCGGCGAGGATGAAGCCGATCGGGTCGGCCAGCTGCGGCAGCATGGCGTACCAGCCGCGCTTGTCCTTCGGCGCCTTGAGCGCCGCCAGCGACGCCAGGCCGTTCCAGCTTCCGCCCAGCGCAAAACCCTGCACAAAACGCAGCACCGACAGCGCCGCGATGGCGGCCCAGCCCAGCGTGGAGTAACCGGGAAGGAAGGCCGTGCCGGCCGTGGCCATGCCAAGCAGGAACAACGCGATAGTCAGCTTGGCAGCGATGCCGAACTGGCGCTGCAGCACCACGAAGAACATGGAGCCCAGCGGACGCGCGACGAAGGCCAGCGCGAACAGCACGAACGAATAGAACACGCCGTCCATGTGGCTGGCGAAGGGGAAGAACACTTCCGGGAACGCCAGCACGCAGCCCAGGCCGAACACGAACAGGTCGAAGGACTGGCAGATGCGACCAATCACCACACCGATGGCAAGGTCGCCCGAGGTGAGCTGGTCATGGGGATTCGCGCCGTGCGCTAGGGAAGCCGGTTGGCCGGCCGACTGGACGTTGCTGATTGACATGGGGATTCCGTGGAAAAGCGCGTGCAACGGGGATTGTCGAACAAAACCGATGTCGGCGTGACGGAACGCGATCGGCCGGCTCCATGCGGCCATCCAAATCCCTTCGCGGCACCGAACCACACCTGGACCAACCCGTCCAGCCGGGGAAACTCGACGACATACGGAGTATTATAGGCGCTCCCTGCGGGAGCAGTGTAAGCAGCTCCCCGTCGTCTCCCTACATAGATACATGTGTCCATGACAGTGAAACGCCTCCGCGGCTTGCTGCTGCTCCCCCTCGTGCTGCTTTCGGGCTGTCACTTCGCGTTGCTCGATCCTTCCGGCGACGTCGCCCGCCAGCAAAGCGACATCATGATCGTCACCACGCTCATCACCCTGCTGATCGTGGTGCCGGTGCTGGTCGCCATCGGCATCATCGCCTGGCGTTACCGCGCATCCAACAAGCAGGCTCATTACGACGCCCACTGGGACCATTCGCCAAGCCTGGAACTGCTGGTATGGGCCGCGCCGCTGGTCATCATCATCGCCGTGGGAGCCATCAGCTGGATCGGGACCCACCAGGTCGATCCTTATCGCCCGCTCACCCGCGTAGCACCGAACCAGCCCGTGGCAGTGGACGTCAAGCCGCTGGAAGTGGATGTGGTATCGCTGCGCTGGAAGTGGCTGTTCTTCTATCCGCAGTACGGCATCGCCACGGTGAACCAGCTGGCGGCGCCGGTAGACCGGCCGATCCAGTTCAAGCTCACCTCGGACGAAATGATGGATGCGTTCTCCGTCCCGGAGCTGGCGGGCATGATCTACACGATGCCCGGCATGCAGACGATGCTGCACGCCGTCATCAACAAGCCGGGCCAGTACCAGGGTTTCTCGGCCAACTACAGCGGTGAAGGCTTCACCGACATGCGCTTCACCTTCGAAGGCATGAGCCAGCAGGACTTCGACAGCTGGATCGCCAAAGCCCGCGCCGGAGGCGGTTCGCTCGACCTGCCGGCCTATGAGCAGTTGCGCCAGCCGGAGCGCAATGCGGCGGCGCGCTCCTTCGCCAGTTTCGAGCCCGACCTGTTCACGCGCATCCTCGATCGCTGCATCGATGCCAGCCAGACCTGCATGAGCCCGGCGATGTCTGCCGATGCCCATGCCGGCGGCGCCATGCAGGACATGCCGGGCATGCACGACGACAACACGACGCCTGCCGATGCCGCCAAGCCTGCCGAAACGCAGGCTGCCGAGACGCACTGATCTGCGCACACTGATCTGTTTTCTGGGATCCAAACCATGCTTGAACCCACATCACCCCCTGCCGCCAGGAGCTTCCTGTTCGGCCGACTCACGCTCGACTCGCTGCCGTTCCTGAAGCCCGACCTCGAAGGCCACATCGTCCTCGTCACCTTCCTGGCGGTCATCTGCGGCGGTCTCGCCGTGCTCGGCCTCATCACCTACAAGCGCCTGTGGGGCTACCTGTGGCGCGAGTGGTTCACCAGCGTGGACCACAAGAAGCTGGGCATCATGTACATGATCCTCGGCACGGTAATGCTGCTGCGCGGCTTCGCTGACGCCGTCATGATGCGTGCGCAGCAGGCGATCGCCTTCGGCCCGAACATGGGCTACCTGCCGCCCGAGCACTACGACCAGATCTTCACGGCGCACGGCTCGATCATGATCTTCTTCGTGGCGATGGCCTACATCGTCGGGTTGATCAACTACGTGATGCCGCTGCAGATCGGTTCGCGCGACGTGGCGTTCCCGTTCCTCAACAACCTGAGCTTCTGGTTCACGTTCTGGGGTGCGATCACCTTCATGGTGTCGCTGTTCGTGGGCGACTTCTCCACCGCCGGCTGGCTGGGCTACCCGCCCGTCTCCGAGCTGCAGCAGGGTCCCGGCGTCGACTACTACATCTGGGGCCTGCAGCTGTCCGGCGTGGGCACCCTGCTCAGCGGCGTCAACTTCGTGGTCACCATCATCAAGATGCGCGCGCCCGGCATGACGATGATGAAGATGCCGGTGTTCACCTGGACCTCGCTGTGCACCAGCGGCCTGATCATCGCCACCTTCCCGGTGCTCACCGCCACCCTGTTCCTGCTCTCGCTGGACCGCTACGTCGGCACGCACTTCTTCACCAGCGACTTCGGCGGCAATGTGATGATGTACATCAACCTCATCTGGGTGTGGGGCCACCCGGAGGTGTACATCCTGATCCTGCCGATCTTCGGCATCTACTCGGAGATCGTGCCGACCTTCTCGGGCAAGCCGCTGTTCGGCTACTCGTCGATGGTGTACGCCACCTGCGCGATCATGATCCTGTCGTATCTGGTGTGGCTGCACCACTTCTTCACGATGGGCTCGGGCGCGGACGTCAATTCGTTCTTCTCGCTGACCACGATGATCATCTCCATCCCGACGGGTGTGAAGATCTTCAACTGGTTGTTCACCATGTACCGCGGCCGCGTGCACTTCACCGTGCCGATGCTGTGGACGATGGGCTTCCTGTTCACCTTCACCATCGGCGGCATGACCGGCGTGATGTTGTCGGTGGCACCGGCGGATTTCCTGCTGCACAACAGCCTGTTCCTGATTGCGCACTTCCACAACGTGATCATCGGCGGCGTGGTGTTCGGCGTGTTCGCGGGCGTCAATTACTGGTTCCCCAAGGCGTTCGGCTTCAAGCTCGACGAGTTCTGGGGCAAGGCCAGCTTCTGGTTCTGGCAGATCGGTTTCTGGCTGGCGTTCGGCCCGCTGTACATCATGGGCTTCATGGGCGTGACCCGTCGCCTGAGTCACTTCGACAATCCTGCGCTGCAGCCGTACTTCATCGTCGCCGGCATCGGCGCCGCGCTGATCGCGCTCGGCATCGGCAGTTTCATCGTGCAGATCGGCATCAGCATCCTGCGCCGCAAGCAGTACGCGGTGGGCGGGGACCCGTGGGACGGCCGCACGCTGGAATGGGCCACCTCGTCGCCGCCGCCGGACTACAACTTCGCGTTCGTCCCGAACGTGCACGAGCGCGACGCCTGGATGGACATGAAGAAGCACGGCTACCAGCGCCCGCTGGAAGGCTTCAACGACATCCACATGCCGAAGAACACCGCCTCGGGCGTGGTCATCGGCGTGCTGTCCTTCGCCTGCTGCTTCGGCCTGATCTGGTACATCTGGTGGCTGGCTGCGGCGTCCTTCGTCGGCGTCATCGTCGCGAGCATCGTGCACACCTTCAATTACCACCGCGACTACCACATCCCCAAGGCTGAGGTGAACGCGTTCGAACACAGCGGCAACTGGCAGGACGCGGCCCAGGGAGCAAACGCATGAGCAGCACGGCTGTCGATACCGCGCAATCGCGATTCCTTTGCCTGAAGGAACAGCACGCGCACAACGGAACCCTGCTCGGGTTCTGGATCTACCTGATGAGCGACTGCTTCATCTTCGCGTCGCTGTTCGCCTGCTATGCCGTGCTGGGTACCAGCACTGCTGGTGGCCCGACGGCGGCGGATGTGCTCGACCTGCACGGCCTGGCGATCAACACCGCCTTGCTGCTGATCTCGTCGGTGACCTTCGGCTTCGCCATGCTGGAGATGGCGCGCAAGCGCAAGGGCGCCGTGATGCTGTGGCTGGCCGTGTCCGGCCTGCTGGCGGCGGGCTTCGTGACGCTGGAGCTCCGCGAGTTCGCCAGCATGATCGCCGATGGCGCGGGTCCGGGCCGCAGCGCCTTCCTGTCCTCGTTCTTCACCCTGGTCGGCACGCACGGCCTGCACGTGTCCGTCGGCATCCTGTGGCTGATCGTGCTGATGGTGCAATTGGGCAAGTTCGGCTTCAACGAAGCCAATATCCGGCGCATGCAGTGCCTGAGCATGTTCTGGCACTTCCTCGACCTGGTGTGGGTCGGCGTCTTCAGCTTCGTCTACCTGGCAGGTGTGCTGCGATGAGCCATTCCAATTCCCACGACCATGCAGTGCATGGCCACGAGCACAGCCACGACGAGCACGCGAACCACGGCAGCCTGCGCAGCTACCTGACCGGCTTCGTGCTGGCGGTGATCCTCACCGTCATCCCGTTCTGGCTGGTGATGGGCCACGTATTCCAGAGCCACTGGGTGACCATCACCCTCGTGCTGCTGCTGGCCATCGTGCAGATCCTCGTGCACGTGGTCTACTTCCTGCACCTCGATACACGCTCGGAAGGCGGCTGGAACATGCTGTCCTTTGTCTTCACCATCGTACTGGTGGTGATCGTGCTGGGCGCATCCATCTGGGTCATGTACAACGAAAACACCAACATGATGCCGATGTCGCCGCAGTATCAGCACAGCGGGGAGTGATCCTTGCGGCCGTCCTTGATCGCGAAGATCAAACAGACAGCCATCCACTCTTCGAGAAAAGCCGGCAATTGCCGGCTTTTTCTTTTCCAGCTTTCCGATGTTCGCTACCAAATACCGACAGGCCTATTCCACCGTCACGGACTTGGCGAGGTTGCGCGGCTGATCCACGTCGGTGCCGCGCAGCACCGCCACGTGGTAGGCCAGCAGCTGCAGCGGCACGGTGAACACTGCCGGTGCGATGAAGTCACCGCCAGCGTCGATACGCAGCAAATGGCCGCGTGCGATGTTGCCGTCCATCGGCGCAGCGCTGTCGGCAAACACGATCAGCTCGCCGCCACGGGCGCGCACTTCCTGCAGGTTGGACTTCAGCTTGTCCAGCAGCGGGCCGTTCGGCGCCACCGCCACCACCGGCATGTCCTCGTCCACCAGTGCCAGCGGGCCGTGCTTGAGCTCGCCCGCCGGATAGGCCTCGGCGTGGATGTAGGAGATTTCCTTGAGCTTGAGCGAGCCTTCCAGTGCCACCGGGTATTGCGCACCGCGGCCCAGAAAGAGTGCGTGATGGCGTGGAATGAAATGCTCGGCCAGCTCCATGATTTGCGGCTCCAGTGCCAATGCCCGCTCGATCGCGCGCGGCAAGGCCTGCAGCTGTGCGCACAGATCCGCGTAGCGCGCATCGTCCAGCCCGCGCTGTCGCGCCAATTGCAGGGACAACAGGGCCAACGCAGCAAGCTGGGTGGTGAAGGCCTTGGTGGAGGCCACACCGATCTCGGGGCCGGCGCGCGTCATCAGCTTCAGATCCGCCTCGCGTACCACCGAGGACTCCGGCACATTGCAGATCGCCAGCGTGCCCAGGTAGCCGCGCCGCTTCGATTCGCGCATCGCCGCCAACGTGTCCGCAGTTTCGCCGGACTGCGAGATCGCCACGAACAGCGTGCCCTCGGGCACTACCGCCTCGCGGTAGCGGTATTCGCTGGCCACCTCGACGGCGACCGGCAGGCGCGCATATTCCTCGATCCAGTATTTCGCCACCATGCCGGCGTGATAGCTGGTACCGCAGGCGATGATGTGCACGCCGCGCACTTTCGCCAGCAGCTCGCTACCGCCCACCCCAAAGATATTCGGCAGCACGCCGTTCGCGCCGAGGCGCGACTCCAGCGTATCGGCCACCGCGCGCGGCTGCTCGAAGATCTCCTTCTGCATGTAGTGGCGGTATTCGCCGCGCTCCACCGCATCGGCGGACAGTTCGCTCTCGTGTACCGCACGCTCGACCGGCTGGCCGTCCAAACCGAACACCTGCACGCGATCACGGGTCATCTCCACGACGTCGTCCTCGTCGAGATAGATCATCCGGTTGGTGACCTGGATCAGCGCCTGTGCATCCGAGCCCAGGAAGTGCTCGCCGATGCCCACGCCCACCAGCAGCGGCGCGCCACGGCGGGCACCGATCACGCGCCCGGGTTCGTCGCGGCTGATCACGGCGATCGCATAGGCGCCTTCCAGGCCGCGCACCACGGCCAACACCGCCTCGCGCAGGCTCATGCCCTCGGCAAGACGCTGCTCGACCAGCGCCGCTATTACCTCGGTGTCTGTCTCGGAGGTGAACACATGGCCGCGCGCCGCGAGTTCATCGCGCAGGCTGGCATAGTTTTCGATGATGCCGTTGTGCACGATCGCGACGCGCCCGGCGACGTGCGGATGTGCATTCGCCTCGTTCGGCACGCCATGGGTGGCCCAGCGCGTGTGTGCGATGCCTATGACTCCGGGAAACGGCGCGGCCAGGTACTCCGCTTCCATCTCGCGCACCTTGCCCTTGGCGCGCACGCGATGGATTTCACCGCCTTCCAGCACGGCCAAGCCAGCCGAGTCATAGCCACGATATTCCAGCGCCTTCAGGCCGGCGATCAGCAAAGGGGCCACGTCACGCTGGGCGGCGGCGGCAACGATTCCACACATGGCGAACTCCGTGTCGTCTGATGCAGGCAGAAGCGCGACTGTGCCGTCCGCGCGTTTCAACCAACTTTCGACACCGATGTCAGGCAGTCAGTTCACCTTGCGACGCAGCCAGTTCAGCAAGTCGATGCGGGTGATCAGGCCGAGGAATTGCTCGCCATCCATCACGATCGCCACATGGCCGCGCTCGAACACCGGCAACAGCGACTCGATCGGCGAACGCACGTCGAGCATCTGCAGATCGCTGATCATCGCCACCGACACGGAATCGCGGAAGCGCGCCTCATCGGCATGTACGTGCAGCAGCACGTCGGACTCGTCGACGATGCCCACCAGCTTGTTGCCGTCCATCACCGGCAGCTGCGAGACGTCGTACAGCTTCATGCGCGTATAGGCGGTGATCAGCAGCTCGTTCGGGCCGATCACCACGGTATCGCGCTTGGCGAACGGGCGCAGCAGCAGATCGCGCAGGTCGCCATGCTGCTCACGCTCGAGGAAGCCGTTGTCGAGCATCCAGTAGTCGTTGTAGAGCTTGGACAGGTACTTGTTGCCGGTGTCGCAGACCAGGGTCACCACGCGTTTGGGACTGGCCTGTTCGCGGCAATATTTCAGCGCCGCAGCCAGCAGGGTGCCGGTGGAGGAGCCACCCAGCACGCCTTCCTTCGCCAGCAGCTCACGCGCGGCAAGAAAACTTTCCTTGTCGGAAATCGCATAGGCCTTTTTCACGCGGCTGAAATCGCTGATCGACGGCAGGAAGTCCTCGCCGATGCCTTCCACCAGCCAGCTCGATGACTTGGTGGAGAGCGTGCCCTCGTTGATGTACTGGGCGAGGATGGAGCCCACCGGGTCGGCCAGCACGATCTCGGTGTGCGGTGAAGTCTTGGCGAAGTACTGCGACAGGCCGGTCATGGTCCCTGACGAGCCACAGCCCACCACCACGGCATCGATCCTGCCATCCATCTGCTCGAGGATCTCCGGCCCGGTGCTCTCGATATGCGCGCGAGGGTTGTCCGGATTGCCGAACTGGTTGATGAAGTAGGCGTCCGGCGTCTCGCGGGCGATGCGCTCGGCCATGTCCTGGTAGTACTCGGGGTGGCCCTTCGCCACGTCCGAGCGGGTGAGCACCACCTCGGCGCCCATCGCCTTGAGGTTGAAGATCTTCTCGCGACTCATCTTGTCCGGCACCACGAGTATCAGCCGGTAGCCCTTGGCCTGCGCCACCAGCGCAAGACCCAAGCCGGTGTTGCCGGCGGTGCCTTCGACCAGGATTGCCCCAGGTTTGAGCTTGCCTGCCTTCTCCGCGCCTTCGATCATCGACAGCCCGATACGGTCCTTGATCGAGCCACCCGGGTTCGCGCTCTCCAGCTTCAGGAACAGCTCGCACGGTCCGGTGTCGAGTCGCTGCGCACGCAGCATCGGGGTGTGGCCGATCAGTTCGAGAATGCTTTGCTGCACCTTCATGGAGGCTCCGTCGCATGGCAGACCGGTGGCGCGCCAGCGTCACCGTAGAAAGACTCATGATAACCGAGCATCACAAACGGGCCGGTAGAAACGTCGCGGCCCCGGCGCTCCTCCTGGGCGGAAGCTGCCGGGGCCGACGTGGCATATAGGGTCAACCGGTTAGTTGGACAACTGGCGCCGCCCTTCCCACATTCGTTCCAAGCGCGCCTTGGCGTACAGTTTTTCCTTCTTCATGCTGGCGAGGGTGAAGTCGTCGAGTGGGAGCACGCCGATCTCGGCGTCGTGCACCTTGCTGTCGAGTTCCCGATGGTGTTGATAAAGGCGACGGAATTCCGCATCAGCCTTCATCAATGCCTCGACGTCATCACGCTGCTGGTTTTCGAACATGATCCAACCTCCTCGTGAGTGAGCATGCGGGCGCACGAGCGCGCCCTTCCCCCCGTCGAATCATGCGCACACGCCTTCGCACACCCGTACCGGCAAACCGGTGGCGGGTGTGAAGCTGGCGAAAAAGTGGGGCATGGTTCGGACCGGCGGGCATGGAGCGGAACGGCTCCATGGGTTCGACCCTACTCCCCCCGGAAAAGTGCCGCAAGCCCATATGGCATCGCCTGTGGCGAGCCGCTAAGGCTGCGTGAAATCCGCATCAAGAACTAAGAAGCCACGGCGGTGCGCAGCCCAAAAACAGCACACCCTCCGCGACCGCCAGCCAACACGCTGGATCAAGGCTTGCCGCCGGCGTCCTGCTGCTGCATCTGCGCACGCATCGCCTTGGCGGCCTTGGCAGCAAGGTCGGCCTCACGCTTGGCGGAACGGGCCACCCGGCTCTGCGCCTCGGCCAGCTTCTTGGCCTTGGCTGCCTCGGCTTGGGCCTGCTGGGCCGCCATCGAATAGGCCTCGCCCTGCTCCTGCAAACGCCGCGCTTCCTCCTGTGCCATCTGGTTAAGCAGGCGCTGGCGCTCCAGTTCGCGTTGCGCCGTCTCCGCCTCGCGACGAGTGTTCTCCAACTGGATCTGGTCATGCTCGCGATCCAGCTGGGCCAGCTTCATCTGGGCGTCCTGCAGCTGGGCAGAAGCGCGGGCCGTGTCTACCAGACGCTCAGCCATGTACAGCGCGTGCGGCCGGTCATGCGAGTCGGCCTGGGCGAGCTGGGCGATGGCATTACGGGCCAACGACTGCTCGGCCTGGGCGTAGTTGCCCAACACCGGATCGCTGGAAAGCTGGTTGAGGTTGCCGGTCAGCCGGCTGACGTCGATGTCGTCGCGATGGGCCTGGGCGGTACCGGCGATGCCGAGCGCGATCATGCCGGCAGTGAGTGCGATGGCGAGGCGCTTCATTGCTGGCCTCCCGCGGGCTGGAAGCCCTGCGTTGCGTTGGAATCCTGCGACGAAGACGGCGGGGGCGCCAGCGCCGAGGCCGATGGTGCCGGCATGTCTTCCATCGGGGAGGCGGGAGGCATCGCGCCGGAAGCCGCGGGCGCGGGTGCCGAGCCGGCGGCTGCCGGTACCGGCAGCGGCTTGGCGAATTCGGCGGCAGCCGCGGCGGCGGCCTGCGCGCCCTGCTCGCGCAGCTCGGCATTGGTATTCATCTTGTCCTGGATCTTGGCCCGTGCAGCACCAAGGTTGGCTTTGGTACGCGCCAGATCGGCGTCCGCCCGCGATTCGGCCGCCAGATCGGCCGCCAGCGCATACTTGCGGTCGGCCATGGCGGCCTGCGCCTGCTGGAACTTGTCTTGTGCGAAGCCCAGGTCCACCGGGTCGTAGTCGGGGGCTCCAGCATCGCGCGCCGCCTGCAACTGCACTTGCGCCTGGTTCATCGCCTCATTCGGCGGAGGGACGCTGGCGCAACCTGCCAGCAGCAGCACACCGGCCAGCAAGGCCGACAGGGCTGGCAATCGGATTGACTTACTCAATTCTGTCGCATTCCGGGCCGATAAAGGGAGGATGTGCACCATCACGCATTCCTGATTAAGCTTCTGGGCGTATTGTGGGCGTGCGCAATCGCTCAATGCAACGAAAACAAACAGGGGATCTGGCGTGGATATCGGTTACTTCCTCAAGCTGATGGTCGACAAGGGCGCCTCGGACATGTTCCTGTCCACCGGCGCACCGGTGAACATCAAGGTCGAGGGCAAGCTCTACCCGCTGGGCAACACCGGCTTGCCGGGCGGCATGGTGAAGAAGATCGCTTACTCGCTGATGGACGAGGGCCAGGTACCGCAGTTCGAGCGCGATCTGGAGCTCAACATGGCGCTGGCGGTGAAGGAAGCCGGCCGCTTCCGCATCAACGTGTTCAAGCAGCGTGGCGAAGTGGGCATGGTGATCCGCGCGATCAAGAGCGAGATCCCCAACGTCGAGCAACTGCAGCTGCCACCCATCTTCCGCGAGCTCATCATGGAGCCGCGCGGGCTGATCCTGGTGGTGGGCGCTACCGGCTCGGGCAAGTCCACCACCCTGGCGGCAATGCTCGACCATCGCAACACCAATTCGGCCGGCCACATCCTCACCATCGAGGATCCCATCGAATACCTGCACCGGCACAAGCGCTCCATCGTCAACCAGCGCGAGGTGGGGCTGGACACGCACAGCTACCACGAGGCGCTGAAGAACGCGATGCGCGAGGCGCCGGACGTCATCATGATCGGCGAGATCCGCGACACCGATACGATGGAGGCGGCCATCGCCTTCTCCGAAACGGGGCACCTCTGCCTGGCCACCCTGCACTCCAACAACGCCGACCAGACGCTGGAGCGCATCCTCAACTTCTTCCCCGAATCGGCGCACAAGAACGTGCTGATGAACCTGGCGCTGAACCTCAAGGCCGTCATCAGCCAGCGCCTCGTGATCGGCAAGGACAGCCGCCGCCTGCCCGCGGTGGAAGTGCTGCTGAACACCCCGCTGATCCGCGACATGATCCGCCGCGGACAGGTGCATGACATCAAGGAAGCGATGGATCGCAGCCTGCAGGAGGGGATGCAGACCTTCGACCAGTCTCTGTACCGGCTTTACAAGGAAGGCCGCATCGAACTCGACGAGGCGCTCAACAAGGCCGACTCCCGCGATGGCCTGGCGCTGAAGATCCGCCTCGCCGAGGGCGGCGGTGCAGGCGACAACGCACTGATGGGCGGCAGCAACGATCCTTACGGGATGGGGTTCTAGACCCAGGCGTCAAGTCGCGGGGCGCGCACCGCCGCCCCGCGCCCTTGACCCGGCCGAAGCTCGGCACTCAGCGCGCACCAGGTTCGACACGGCCACGCCGTGTTCCTCGATGCCGGGGGAAGACCTCGATGCGACGGCTGACATGGATCGACCATGCGCACGCGAACTCGCCGCCGCACCGACCATTCGGTAATCAATCGGCAATGCCCCTGCACGCCATACGATCCGTGCCGGCGGCACCGATGCCACCGCGAAAACGCAGCAGGTAGCAATCGCATGGAGCGGCCGAGACATGCCTCTAAGCAGCATCTTGTCGTAGCCACCGCCCTGCCGATCGCGTTGCCCGCACCACCGCTTGTTTCCAGGTGGATACCGCGCAGTCACCCTTGCACGGCGGGCGCGTCCGGTTGCGCTTCCGGCGCGGCCATGCGAAACGCCTGGAGTTCACTGCAGGCCGCATCGATGCGGCGAATCGTCGGGTAGTCGTCCAGCGGCAGCTTCCAGCGCCGCGCGTTGTATACCTGTGGAATCAGGCAGGCATCGGCCATGCCTGGCGTGTCGCCATGGCAGAAACCGCCGGTGGCCGCATTGTCCGCCAGTATCGCTTCCAGCGCCGCGAAGCCCGTGGCGATCCAGTGCCGCGACCATGCGCCACGCTGCGCCTCGTCGGCGCCCAGCTCGCTCTCCAGGTATTGCAACACGCGCAGATTGCCCAGCGGATGGACGTCGCAGGCCACCAGTTGCGCCATTGCCCGCACCTGCGCACGACCGCGCGCATCAACTGGCAGCAAGGGCGGTTCGGGATGGAGTTCTTCGAGGTATTCGATGATCGCCAGCGATTGCGTCAGCGTCCGGTCGCCGTCACGCAGGCTTGGTATCAGCTGCTGCGGGTTCATCGCGGCGTACGCCGACGCGTGCTGCTCGCCACCGTCCTTCACCAAATGCACGGGACGGTTCTGGTAGCCCAGCCCCTTGAGGTTCAACGCGATGCGCACGCGATAGGCAGCGCTTGAGCGCCAATAGCCGTACAGCACGAGTCCTGAGGTCATGGCACCTGCCCGCTGCGGAAAACCCGCAGTTTAATTTGCATCCCCTCCCGGGGGGCGGGAAAATGGGCGATTCCAGCCGCCCTGGCGGCCCATCGTTACCACCGGAGCTTTGATGTGACCGTCCTGCGCATGAGCGACCTCGACCTCCACGGCCAGCGCGTGCTGATCCGCGAAGACCTCAACGTGCCGATCGACGACCACGGCCGCATTACCTCCACCCAGCGCCTCGATGCCGCGTTGCCGACGATCAAGGCCGCGCGCGACGCCGGCGCGAAGGTGATGGTGCTCTCGCACCTGGGCCGACCAAAGGAAGGCCAGTTCGACGAGGCCTCCTCGCTGGCACCGGTGGCGGCATGGCTGGGCGACAAGCTGGGCAAGCCGGTACGGCTGGTGCGCGACTACCTGGACGGCGTTCCCGTCGCCGACGGCGAGGTGGTGGTGCTGGAGAACTGCCGCATGAACGTCGGCGAGGGCAAGGACGACGAAGCCCTGTCGAAGAAATATGCCGCGTTGTGCGACATCTTCGTGATGGATGCCTTCGGCACCGCGCACCGCGCACAGGCTTCCACCCACGGCGTGATCAAGTTCGCACCGGTTGCTGCCGCCGGCCCTCTGCTCTCCGCCGAATTGGATGCGCTGGGCAAGGCGCTGGAAAATCCCGCGCACCCGCTGCTGGCGATCGTGGCCGGATCCAAGGTCTCCACCAAGCTCACCCTGCTGGAGAATCTGATCGGCAAGGTTGATCAGCTGATCGTGGGCGGCGGCATCGCCAACACCTTCATCGCTGCGATGGGTCATTCGGTAGGCAACTCGCTGGTCGAGCCCGACCTGCTCGACGCCGCAAAGAAGGTCCTGGCCGATGCCAAGCGCTGCGGCGCAGAAGTACCGCTGCCGGTGGACGTGGTGGTGGCGCCGGAGTTCTCCGCCAACGCACCGGCCTCGGTGAAGGCGGTGGACCAGGTGCGCGAAGGCGAAATGATCCTCGACATCGGACCGGAGACGGCCAGGTGCTACGCCGAGCTGATCGCCAAGGCTGGCACCGTGGTGTGGAACGGCCCGGTCGGGGTGTTCGAGTTCGACGCCTTCGGCAAGGGCACCGAGACGCTGGCACGCGCGATCGCGGCATCCAGGGCGTTCTCCATCGCCGGCGGCGGCGACACGCTGGCCGCGGTGGACAAGTACGGCATCGAGAAGGACATCTCCTACATCTCAACCGGCGGCGGTGCGTTCCTCGAGTTCCTCGAAGGCAAGGAGCTGCCGGCGGTGGCTGCTCTCAAGGCGCGCTCCGGCCAGTGACCCTCTGCCTGTTCGACCTCGACGGCACGCTGATCGATTCGGAGCCCGGCATTACCGCGTGCATCCGCTACGCCTTCGACAAGCTGGGCGTGCCGGCGCCGGCCGAGCTGCGTTCGTGGATCGGGCCGCCGCTGCGGCACGGCTTTGCGCCCCTGCTGGACCATGATGCCGAGCGCGTCGAAGCGGCCGTGGATTACTACCACGAGCGCTTCGCCACGCTGGGCTGGCGCGAACACGCGATCTATCCCGGCATCGCGGCAACGATCGAGCGCCTGCATGCTTCCGGCCATACGCTGGCCGTAGTCACCAGCAAGCCCGAACGCCATGCACGCCCCATCCTCGAAAACCTGCCGTTCGGCGACACGTTCGCCCGCCTGTATGGCCCCCATCCGGCCAGCCCGCACAGCGAGAAGGCATCGATGATCGCCACCGCGCTGACCGATTTTGGCGTTGCACCCGAGCAGGCCGCCATGGTCGGCGACCGCCGCTTCGATATAGAAGGCGCGCTGGCCAACCGCGTACGCGCCATCGGTGTGCTATGGGGGTTCGGCAGTCGAGAGGAACTGGAGCTGGCCGGCGCGCAGGCGCTGGCCAGCGATCCGGGCCACCTCGCCGAGATGCTGGCGTAACGCCTTCCCCGACTGACAAAAACGCCGCGGAGACCGCGGCGTTTTTGTTCGGGAAGTTTCCCGCCTATCAGCCAGCGACGCGTTTCACCGCGTCGACCACGTTCGTCACGGTGATGCCGAAGTAGTCGAACAACTGCTCCGCCGGGGCCGAGGCACCGAAGGTCGTCATGCCGACAACCTCGCCGTCCAGGCCCACGTATTTGCGCCAGAAATCGATGACGGCAGCCTCAACCGCCACGCGCGCACGGCACCAGCCGGGCAGCACGCCTTCGCGGTATTCCAGCGGCTGGGCATCGAAAGTCTCGGTGCAGGGCATCGACACCACGCGTACCGGCAAGCCCTGCTGCGCCAGCGTGCGCATCGCTTCCATCGCCAATTCCACTTCGGAACCGGTGGCAATCAGGATGGCCTTGAACTTCGTGTCCGCCGGATCCGAGAGCACATAGGCACCCCGCGCGATGTCGGCCACCTGCTGCGCGCTGCGCTGCTGGTGCTTCAGCGTCTGGCGTGAGAACACCAAACAGGACGGACCGTCCTTGCGCTCGATCGCCGCCTTCCACGACACCGCCGACTCCACCGCGTCGCAGGGGCGCCACACGCGGTTGTTCGGGATATAGCGCAGGCTGGCCAGGTGCTCTACCGGCTGGTGGGTGGGACCGTCTTCGCCCAGGCCGATCGAGTCGTGGGTATAGACGTGGATGGAGTGCGCCGGGATCAGCGCGCTCATGCGCACCGCATTGCGCGCGTAGTCGGAGAACACCAGGAAGGTGGCGTCGTAGGGAATGAAGCCGCCATGCAGCGCCAGGCCGTTGCCGATCGCGGTCATGCCGAACTCGCGCACGCCGGAGTGGATGTAGTTGGCGTTGGGGCTGGTTTCGGTGACGCTGACCGAGCCCTTCCAGATCGTGAGATTGGAACCGGCGAGATCGGCCGAGCCGCCGATCAGTTCCGGCAGCAGCGGGCCGTAGGCATCCAGCGTCATCTGCGAGGCCTTGCGGCTGGCCACGTCCGGGCCTTCGGCCTGCAGCTTGTCGATCCAGGCCTGCGACTTCACGGTCCAGTCCGTGGGCAGCTCCGCGGCAAGGCGGCGCTTCAGTTCGGCCGCCAGATCGGGGTGCGCCTTGGCGTAGGCATCGAACAGCGCGTTCCATTCGGCTTCGTGTTTCGCGCCGGCAGATTTTGCGTCCCAGCCGGCATAGATCTCGGCGGGAATTTCGAACGGCGGGGAGCGCCAGTCCAGCATGTCGCGTGCGGCGGCCACTTCGTCCTTGCCCAGTGCCGAGCCATGACAGGCTTCGGTGCCTTCCTTGTGCGGGGCGCCGAAGCCGATGATGGTCTTGCACATCACCAGCGTGGGCCTTGCGGTTTCCGCCTTGGCGGCGACCAGCGCGGCCTTGATCTTGTCGGCGTCGTGGCCATCCACGTCGCGGATCACGTGCCAGCCGCAGGCCTCGAAGCGCATCGCGGTGTCGTCGGTGAACCAGCCCGGCACCTCGCCGTCGATGGAGATGTTGTTGTCGTCATAGATCAGGGTGAGCTTGCCCAGCTTCCAGGTGCCCGCCAGGGAGATCGCCTCCTGCGAGACACCTTCCATAAGGCAGCCATCACCGCAGAACACCCAGGTGTGGTGGTCGACGATATCGAAGCCCGGCTGGTTGAAGCGCTCGGCCAGCACCTTCTCGGCCAACGCAAAGCCCACGCCGTTGGCGATGCCCTGGCCCAGCGGACCGGTGGTGGTTTCCACGCCCACCGTGTGATGCGCCTCGGGATGGCCCGGGGTCTTCGAGTGCAACTGGCGGAAGCGTTCCAGCTCGCTCATCGGCAGGTCATAGCCGGAGAGGTGCAGCACGGCGTACTGCAGCATCGAGCCGTGACCGTTCGAGAGCATGAAACGGTCGCGGTTGAACCAGTGAGGATTGGCCGGATTGTGCCGGTGGAAGTCGTTCCAGAGCACCTCGGCAATGTCGGCCATGCCCATCGGCATGCCCGGATGGCCGGAATTGGCCTTCTGCACGGCGTCCATGGCGAGGGCGCGCACGGCATTGGCAAGTTGACGGCGGGTGGTCATGGGGCGTTCTCCGGGACTGGCGGCGGCGAAAAGCACGCATTGTCGCCGATCCAGCTGAAGCTGTCGCGCGATTGCCCCTATTGGCATCGCTTGGCTTCTTGACATTAACCTGCACTTAATTATGAACTGGTCGGTATTGAATTCCTTCAGCCACCTCCTCATTTAATGGTCCGGCGCCGCCTACGAGCTGGTGCCGAGCCGTGGCCACCCTTTCCCCAAGGCCCACGGATTGACCATAACAAGAGGAATTCCCCCATGAAAAAGACTGTGCTCGCTCTCACCTTGGCTGCTGCCGGCTTTGTGGCCGTACCGGCTGCCTTCGCCCAGGATCAGGCTCCCGCCACCGCTACCCAGCAGGGTTGGTACGTCAGCGCGGATGCCGGTTACGCCAATGTCAGCAAGGGTCCCTATGACGACGGCAAGTTCGCTGGCGGCGTGAAGGGCGGTTACCGCTTCGCGATCACCCCGGAGACGTCACTGGGCGTGGAAGTGGGCTACCAGTACCTGGGTCGCCTGTCTGCCCAGAGCCAGTACGCCGACCAGATCGCCGGCAACAGCAAGTCCAAGTTGCGCGGCAGCACCGCCGGCCTGGATCTGCGTCACAGCTTCACCCCCAACTGGTATGGCGAGCTGCGTGGCGGCCTGTTCTACGCCCAGGGCGAGGGCATCACCAACGGGACGAACCCGGAGTTCCGCCAGTACGACCGCACCAAGTACTACGCCGGAGCCGGCGTGGGCTACAACCTCAGCCAGAACTGGAGCCTGGGCCTGAACTACGACTACTACGCCGGTTCCGACAACGGTGTACAGCGCGTGCAGTTGGCCACCAGCAAGTACTCGCTGAGCGCGGAATATCGCTTCTGAGTTTCCTGGCTCCGCAGCGTGATCCGGAACGGGCGCCGCTGGCGCCCGTTTTCCTTTACAGGCAAGCCATTGGCGTGAAAGTTAATCGTTACTTAATAATGTACTAATGAGTATTGAATCTTCTGGCCGAGCCGCCATCCAAGTAGGGTGCCTGGTTCTCCCCGGATCCTGGCATGCGGCGCCGCTCCCTTCCCCGACGACCGGCCGCCGCCTTCCCAATAACAGGAGACTCTCCATGAAGAAGACCTTGCTCGCCCTCGCCCTCGCCTCCAGCAGCCTGCTGGCCATTCCTGCCGCCTTCGCGCAGAGCGCACCGACCGATGGCAACAACTGGTTCCTCAACGGCAATGTCGGCCGCACCGCCATCAACCAGGGCCCGTACGACAACGGCCACGACACCGGCTACGCGATCGATGGCGGCTATCGCTGGGCGCTGTCGCCGAACTTCCAGCTGGGCGCGGAAGTGGGCTACAACGATCTGGGCAACATCCGCGCGAAAAACATCTTCAATAGCCAGCCGGTGGTCGCCCCAGGCAAGTCGCAGCTGCACGGCTGGACTGCCGGTGCCAACGCCCATCTTGACCTCAGCCCGAGCTGGTACCTCAGCGGCCGCGCCGGCCTTTACAGCTGGACCGGCCACGGTATGAGCAACGACGTCAATCCGATCAACAAGGGCCTGAGCGACAACAGCTGGTATGCCGGTGCCGGCATCGGCTACAACATCACGCAAAACGTGAGCGTCGGCCTGAACTACGACTACTACGACGCCAAGAAGCACAACGTCGATCTCAGCACCGACATGATCTCGGCCAGCGCGGAATTCCGCTTCTGACCGGATCGTCAATGCCGGATGCAACCGCGAAGGGCGCCGCAAGGCGCCCTTCCTTCATTTAACGGTCCTTGAAGCCCGGTAAACGTGCTCTTAACATTCCGCGGTCGCGGAACGAAGCGACACGACAATTTTTCAGGGCACAAGGAATCCCTACATGTACAAGAAACTGCTTCCGCTCGTTGCCGCAACCTGTGGCTTCTTCGCCACCGCCGCCCACGCCGACCAGACCAATGGCTGGTTCGTGGACGGCAGCGCCGGCACTGCCCACTACAAGGCCACGGTCGATGGCCTTTCGGGCACCGATAGCAACACCGCTTTCATCCTCAACGCAGGCTGGCGCGACCAGGGCCTCATCGGCTTCGAAGCCGGCTATACCAATCTGGGCAGCCTCAGCTCGACCGATGGCTACGGCGACCGCGCCAAACTTAAGGCAGACGGCTGGACGTTTGGCCTCGATGGTCATTTCAACTTCAACGACAACTGGTACATGTCGGCGCGCACCGGCGGCTTCCAGTGGAAGCTGAAAGCCACGCTCTCGGTCAACGATTCCTATCTGGGCTCGGCAACGTACCGCGGCAGCGAGGAATCGCTCGGCTGGTACGGCGGTCTGGGCACCGGCTACGACTTCAACAAGCACTGGAGCGTGGGTGCGAACTTCGACTACTACTCGATGAACAAGCACGGCTACGACATCGGCACCCACATTTTTTCGGTGAGCGCCGAGTACCGCTTCTGAAATTCCTTATCAGGCAAAAGCAAAACGGGCGCCGCGAGGCACCCGTTTTCTTGCGCCAGGCAGCCACGGATGGCTGCCTGCTTCACTCTCGCGACCATGGACGATCGCAAGAACTCGCCCCTCAGCCGTTCCAGCGACCCAGCGCGGCCAGGCCGTTGTCCTTGGCGCGCGCGTGCACGGTCTTCTGTGCTTCGGCGTAGTTGGCCTTCATGTCCTTGGCCCACAGCTTGAGCGCAGCCTGCTGCATAGCGCGGCCATAGGAGAACGACAGCGGCCAGGGATGCGGCCCGATGCGGTTCATGGCGTTGAGGTGTGCGGTCGACTGCTCGTCGGTCTGGCCGCCGGAGAGGAACACGATACCCGGCAGCGAAGCCGGCACGCAGGTCTTCAGCACGCGCACGGTGGCTTCGGCCACTTCCTCGACGTCGGCCTGTTCGGACGATTCCTTGCCGGGGATCACCATGCTGACCTTGAGGATGGTGCCTTCCAGCATGACGTTCTGCTCGTACAGCGCGTTGAACAGGCTGCGCAGCACGGCTTCGTGCACTTCGTAACTGACCTCGATGGTGTGGTCGCCGTCCATGATCACTTCCGGCTCGACCATCGGCACCAGGCCGGCTTCCTGGCACAGCGCGGCATAGCGCGCCAGCGCGTGGCAGTTCGCCTCGATGGTGGTGGAGCTCGGGTTCTCCTCGGAGATGTTGATCACCGCACGCCACTTGGCGAACTGGGCACCCAGCTTCACGTATTCGGCGAGACGCTCGCGCAGACCGTCGAGCCCCTCGGTGACCACGTCGCCGGGGAAGCCGGCCAGCGGCACCGGACCCTTGTCGACCTTGATGCCGGGAATGATGCCGGCCTTCTTCATCAGCTGGGTGAAAGGCACGCCGTCCTTGGTGGACTGGCGGATTGTCTCGTCATACAGGATCGCGCCGGAGATGTGCTCGCCGAGCCCCGGCGTGGTGAGCAGCAGCTCGCGGTAGGCACGGCGGTTTTCCTCGGTGTTCTCGATGCCGACGGCTTCGAAGCGCTTCTTGATGGTGTTGGTCGACTCATCGATGGCGATGATGCCCTTGCCGGGGGCCACCATGGCCAGGGCGACGCTTTCGAGATCTTCAATACTCATGACGACTCCGTGCAACGAGGCGTAATCCGCCCGCTAAAGGTGGATGCCGCCCGGACGGGCGACGGGATGGAAGACCGCGGATTATAGCGAAACCGCCCTGGGGACGCCGATTACTGCCCGTAGCCGGGCAACTTGCAGGGCTCCATCACCTTTTGCATGCCGTCCGCACCTTCGGGGGAGTTGAACGGCACAACGTAGTAAGTGTCGATGGGCTGGCCAATGCGATTGGTGAGCGAGGGGCCATAACGGAAGTTCTTCACCGCGGTCACTGCGGCGTTGCCTAGGTCGCTTCTGGGCACGAGCTTGGCCAGTTGCACGTTCATCGGTACACCGTCGGAACCGATGGTGTAGGTCACCGCGGCGCAACCCGGCTTGTCCAGGTTGAGACCCGAATTGGGCAGGTCCGTATCCACCTTGGTGTTGAGCCGGATCCAGTAGTGGTACAGGTTCTGCGGATCGATCCTGTGATTGGACTGCGCCCACGCAGACGCGGCGCAGAGCAGCGCCGGCACCAGCAGCAGGGAACGGACCAGGCGTGGGGCGCGTGAGTGCATGACGGATGCTCCGATGGGGTTGGGGACGGCGACAGTCTAGTCGCGCGGCGTGATTTCGTCGTCACCACCAGCCACTGCCGGCTGAGTCGGATAGCCGCGCAAGCGGTGCAGCAAGCCGACCAGTCCACGCGACCCAAGCGCCAAGGCTACGCCCGCCACGGTTGTCACCAGAGCGCGGCTCAGGTTGCCCAGAACCGCACCGGGTATCTGCGCCCCCGAATAGCCTCCGATTTGAAGGTGCAGCCTCACCAGTTGGATTGCCAGCGACGTCATGCTGGCAAGTCCGGAAATAGCCAGCCAGACACCCAGAACAGATAACGCGATGTACTGGATTTGGTTGGCTTCGATATGGCTCTCGAACACTTCACCTTTGCTGCGCCCCGAAGAAGCCCACCAAGCCAACACTCCGGGCTTCAGCCACAGCACGAACGCAATCGCCAGACCCGATGCGGTCAACACCAGGGCGAGTTTTGCAAACCGCCCATCACTGGAATTCAAGTTCCAGAGGAACAAGGGCACTGACTCAAGCAGTCCCACCGCCATCAGCACCGCACCCAAGCGGATCGCGATGCACAGGACCGTGTACAGAGAAGTCTTCATCCTTATCCTTCCCCGGCGGTTTCCGCCACTCGTCAAAGATCGCGAATATTGTCCACCGCGCCGCCCGCGCCCACCGAAAGCAGCTTGAGCGTATTGGTGCCACCGACGTGACCGACGCGGTCGCCGTAGGTGATGACCACGCTGTCGCCCTCGACCAGCTTGCCCTGCGCGAACAGCAGGCGCACCGCGGCGCGGGTGGAGGCGGCCATGCTCTGGTTCTCGCCATGGCTGAATTCCACCGCGCGCACGTCGCGCAGCACCTGCATGCGCCGGCGCGCGGCCGCGAAGGGCGACAGGCCGTAGATCGGTATCGCACTGCGATAGCGCGACAGCCACTGCGCTGTGGCGCCGGATTCGGTGAGCGCCACGATCGCGCGCACGTTGAGCTGGGCAGCCAGCACCATCGCAGCCAGTGCAATCGCCTGGTCGGTGCGGCTGAGGTGGTGGCTGACGTTGGCCAGGTCTTCCTTGGGTTCGAACTGGCGTTCGGCACCCAGGCAGATGCGCGCCATGGCTGCCACCGCCTTGTCCGGGTGGGCGCCGGCGGCGGTTTCCTCGGACAGCATGACCGCGTCGGTGCCGTCGATCACCGCATTCGCGACGTCCAGCACTTCGGCGCGGGTGGGGATGGGCGAGCGCACCATCGATTGCAGCATCTGCGTGGCGGTGATGACGGCGCGATTGCGCTGCACCGTCTCGCGGATGATCTTTTTCTGCAGGCCAGGCAGCTCCGCGTCGCCGATCTCCACGCCCAGGTCGCCGCGGGCCACCATCACCACGTCGGAGGCGTCGATGATCTCGCCCAGCACGGGGATCGCATCGGCACGCTCGATCTTGGACACCAGCGCGGCGCTGCCGCCGGCCTCTTCCAGCAGGCGCCGCGCGAGATGCATGTCGGCGGCCGAGCGCACGAAGGAGACGGCGAGGAAATCCGCGCCGATCTCGGCGGCGAGCTTGATGTCTGCCTTGTCCTTGTCCGACAGCGCGGAGACGGAAAGGCCGCCACCCTGACGGTTGAGGCCCTTGCGGTCGGAGAGCTTGCCGGCCACCAGCACGGTGCAGCGCACCTCGGTGCCGACGACCTCGTTGACGGTGAGCGCCACCAGGCCGTCGTCCAGCAGCAGCACGTCGCCGGGGTGCACGTCCTGCGGCAGGCCGAGGTAGCTCACACCCACGCGATCGATGTCGCCGGGTGGCGCGTCGGCGCGGCAGTCCAGCACGAATGGCCGGCCAACCTCGAGCTGGATCGGACCGTTCGCAAATTTCTCCACACGGATCTTCGGGCCCTGCAGGTCGGCAAGCACGCCCACCTCGCGACCCGCTGCCGCAGCGGCGGCCCGGACCGCGGCGGCCCGGACGCGGTGGTCGTCCGGCTGGCCGTGCGAGAGATTGAGCCGAACCACATCGACACCGTTGGCGATGATGCTTTCGAGCATTCCGGGTGCGTCGGTGGCGGGGCCAAGGGTGGCAACGATCTTGGTGCGGCGGAGCGGTGTGCTGGTCATGCTTGGGCCTGATGGGCGATGGACGTCTAAATCGGTCAAGCCACGGAGGCTAGCAGATACCCGGCGCCATGCCAGCCTGCATTCGTATGTAATGACGCATTCAATGCGTCAACGCATGTTCGCGATCCGCGGGCACCGTGCCATGAACCGGTTGCGCAGGAGACACGAGGACCGTGGACAGGCGCTCAGTTCGCCAACGCGAGATTGAGCACCTCGGCCAACCGGCGCCCTGCGATGCGCAACTGATTCTCGGCCACCGGCAATTCGGCATCGACATAGGCCTGGTCGATCTTGTGGCTGTCCGGATAGAAGCCCGGCGCGGCCGTGATGCGGCAGGACTCCTCGGCCCACTGCGCGTAGGGATTGTCCAGCGGCGAGCTGTTCGGCGGCAGCGCCACCGGACCTTCCGCGTCCAGCTTCTGCGCATAGGCCTGCCAGTCCAGCCCGCGCGTCTTCAACATGCCTGAATCCCAGATTTTGTGCAGGTTGCTGCCCTTGCCCTCGAACTGCACCTGATACTTGTTGCCGCCAAGATCGTCGCGATAGCCATCATGCAGGGGCTGGTGCTCGTCGCCCACGAAATGCACCACGAACTTCAGCGCCTCGAGGCGCGCGGCGTCCGGCTGCGACTTGTCCCCGAGGATCGCCACGTAATGCGCCAGCCCGTCCACCACACACTCGCCATCGCTGCAGTCGCGCGGCGGCACGTAGTCGCAGTCCGGGCCGCCACGGAAGTTGATGTAGTGCAGCTTGCGCGTCTGTTGCCACAGCGTAGCCATCGCCGGGTCGTCCTGGATCTGGTCGGGCCAGCTGGCAATGTCGGCAAGTTGGGTGGTGTGGTCGGTCGCGAGCAGGTGCTCCACCTCGGCCTCGGCGGCCGGGCTCAGGTGCCTCTGCGCCAGCGCGGCGACAATGCTGTGACCCAGCGGCCCCCAGGCCTGCGCAGCGGGAGCAACGACGAATACAGCCAGCGAGGCGACCAACAGGCGGCGAGGGAACTTCATGGCGTGCACTTCGGACAAATGGAGAGTCCGGCAGTGTGCCACAGCATGCCGGGATCATCAGTGCACCTACCGCCCGGCAACTGCTGTCCCGCGGCGAGGAACCGCGACGGGACACCCGATCAGCTCACCGGCATTCCGCCATCCAGCGCGTTGGGCAGGAAACGACCGATCGCGGTGTCTACAGCGCGCACGCATCCAGCGGCAGCTTCAGGAAGCGCCGCCCTTCGCCGTCCACCGGCGGCAATTCGCCCGCGCGAATGTTCACCTGCAGCGACGGCCAGAACAGCCGCGGCAGCGACAACGTAGCGTCGCGGCGTTCGCGCAATGCCACGAAATCCGCTTCGGCGGTACCGGCGGAAAGATGTATGTTGCTCTCGCGCTGTTCGTGTACGGACACCCTGTCGCGCGGAGCGGCGCCGGCAGCGGGATAGTCGTGACAGAGATACAGCTGCGTATCACCAGGCAGCGCGTACAGCCGGCGCACCGAGGCATGCAGCGCCGCCGCGCTGCCGCCGGGGAAGTCGCAACGCGCAGTACCTGCTGTCGGCGAAAACAATGTGTCGCCGATGAACACGGCCTCGCCGATGCGATAGCTCACGCCATCGGCGGTGTGGCCCGGCGTGGCCAGCACCTCGATCGTCAATTCGCCCAGCGGCAATGCGTCGCCGTCGTACAGCAGGCGATCGAACGCCGAGCCGTCAGCCACGAACTCCTCGCCCAGACCCAGCCGTCGCTTGAAACCGGCCTGCACCTCCACGATGCCCGCGCCTGCCGCCAGCGTTGCACCAGTCTGCGCGCGCAACCACGCCGCAGCGGTGAGGTGGTCGGCATGCGCATGGGTTTCCAGTATCCATTTCGCACGGAGCCCTTGCGCATGCAGATGGTCGAGTACAGCACGCACTGCCTCCGCGCCGATCCGGCCGTTGACCGGATCGAAATCCAGCACGGGATCGATCACGGCCGCTTCATGGGTCGAGGGATCGCTGGCCACATGCGTCCAGGTGCCAGTGGCGGCATGGAAGAAGGAGCTGATGTTGGCAGGCATGGCGAGGCACCCGTGGAATGCATGCGCCGATCATAGCTGCCGCCGCGCAGGCAGCCGTGCCGGTTTCCCGCTAAAATCGCGTCTTTAACCGGTCGCGCTCCGCGGCCGCCCTTCCCCGTAATCGGAGGACGCTGTCCCATGACCATCAAGGTCGGCATCAACGGCTTCGGCCGCATCGGTCGCAATGTGCTGCGCGCTGCGGTGCAGAACTTCGGCAACGACATCGAGATCGTCGCGATCAACGACCTGCTGGAACCGGACTACCTCGCCTACATGCTGCGCTACGACTCCGTGCATGGCCGCTTCAAGGGCGATGTGGCGATCGAGGGTGGCCAACTGGTGGTCAACGGCAAGAAGATCCGCCTCACCCAGGAGCGCGACCCCGCTGCATTGAAGTGGAACGAAGTGCAGGCCGACGTGGTGATCGAATCCACCGGCCTGTTCCTCGACAAGGCCACCGCGCAGAAGCACCTCGACGCCGGCGCGAAGAAGGTGATCCTGTCCGCCCCGTCGAAGGACGACACGCCGATGTTCGTCTACGGCGTGAACGACAGGAGCTACAAGGGCGAGGCGATCATCTCCAACGCCAGCTGCACCACCAATTGCCTTGCGCCGATCGCCAAGGTGATGCACGACAAGTGGGGCATCAAGCGCGGCCTGATGACCACCGTGCATGCCGCCACCGCCACGCAGAAGACCGTGGACGGCCCGAGCAACAAGGACTGGCGCGGCGGTCGCGGCATCCTCGAGAACATCATCCCGTCCAGCACCGGCGCAGCCAAGGCCGTCGGCGTGGTGATCCCCGAGCTCAACAAGAAGCTCACCGGCATGAGCTTCCGCGTGCCGACCTCGGACGTGTCCGTGGTCGACCTCACCTGCGAGCTGGAAAAGCCCGCCACCTACGCGGAAATCTGCGCGGAGATGAAGGCGCAGTCGCAGGGCGCGCTGAAGGGCGTGCTGGGCTACACCGAAGACAAGGTGGTCGCCACCGATTTCCGCGGCGAGACCTGCACCTCGGTGTTCGACGCCGACGCCGGCATCGCGCTGGACTCCACCTTCGTGAAGCTGGTGAGCTGGTACGACAACGAGTGGGGCTACAGCAACAAGTGCCTGGAAATGGTGCGCGTGGTGGCGAAGTAAGGATGTGTTTTTGCGATCATCCTTGATCGCGTGAATCAAACGTGCGGCCATCCATGGCCGCACTCTTCAAAGCCAGGAGGCCCGCGCAAGCGGGCTTCTTTGCTTTGGCCGCACGGAACCGAGCCCAAGGACAGATTGCCGCAGGCGCCCCCGCCGCGCCTCTCCCTGCGCATGCACATCTGCGAAAATGTCTGCACCGGGCGCGATGCGTCTCGGCAGAAACCAGGCAAGCAAGCCATGACTACGCTCGACGAAACCCGCATCGCCAACCTGGTCGACCGCTTCTACGACAAGGTACGCGCCGACGCCTCCATCGGCCCCATTTTCAACGCCGCCGTGCATGACTGGCCCGAACACAAGGCGCTGCTCACCCGTTTCTGGAGTTCGGTGGCGCTGGGCACGCAGAGCTATCGCGGCAACCCGATGGCAGTGCACCGCGGCCAGCCCGCGATCCGCGCCAGTCATTTTGTCCGCTGGCTGGAGCTGTGGCGCGAAACCACCCGCGAAGTGCTGGACGACGACGATGCAGCACGAATGCAGGATTATGCCGACCGCATCGGTCGCAGCCTGCGCCTGGGGATGGGGTTGCCGGAGCGGCTGGATGTGCGGCCGCTGGATATACCGGTGGTGGGCATCGTTCGATCCTGAAGGACCCGGAAACCGAGACGCTTCATACGCATCACCTGCACCTGAGCCGGTCGTCGCCTGCTCGAAACGGCGCAGAGCAATTGCCGTCATCGCGACCTAGCCGGGTTTCGCCACACCGTCGCACTTTGGTGACCTGTTCCTGCACCGCTTCGGCACGACGCCAGGCAAATACCGGCGCGTCAGGCGCAACGGATCCGCACCTTGCCCCATCGCAAGACAGTCGCATAATCTTGCGATCCGGCAAGGGAGACGCGAAATGGATCGCAATGACACGACGTCACGGCTGGGAGACCGGGATTCAGAGCCCAAGCCCAAGGAGGCCGCTGATCGCGCCTACCTGCCACCTCCGCCGTCCCTGCACTGGACCTGGGTTTTCCTGCTCAGCGTACTCACGCTTGGCATCTTCGCCATCGTCTGGCCCTTCATCCAGGCCAGTTGGGTGCGCAGGATCGATCCGCGCAGCAGTGCGTCGCTGATGCTGTGGTTGTCGCTGGGCGGCATCCTCGCCTCGTTCTTCCTGATTCCCGCGTGGCCGCCGGCGGAGGGTACGGCGCCACTGACTTCCATGGCACGCCTCGGCAAGCTGCTGCAACTGGCTTCCGGAATGCTCTTCTATGGTGCCTATTTCGCCATGGCGGCCTCGATCCGTCGGCACATGGCCATTTACCGGCTCCCGGTCCGGATCGGCGCCATCACGCTGTTCTTCTTCAACACGCTGTACCTGCAGGCGCAATTGACCTGGCTGGCTCGCTGGCAGCAGACGGGGCGGGATCGTCCTGCCGTGTCCAGGGCCGCGTTCTGGGTATTGCTGGGCATGCCCTGCGCCGCCGTCCTCGCCGCCGTCGCCATCCCGCTTTACCAGGCTTATGCGCTGCGGATTCATGTGGCCAAAGCATTGGCATTGGCCGAACCGTTGAAGCAACAGATGCTGGACTCCATCGACCGCAATCGCGCCTGGCCGAAAAACAACATGCAGGCCGGACTGAAAGAAGCCGAGGCATACGCCAGCAACGAACTGATCGGCTTCGATGTGCTGGCCATCGACGAGGGCACCGCGCTGGTAACCGCATTCGGAGAGGGCGCACCCGAAGCCCTGCGCGGCAAGAGGCTGGCACTGGTGGCCGAAGGACGGGACGGTGCCATCGTCTGGATGTGCCGGAGCCCGGACATCGCAGCCGCCTACCTGCCAGAGGGTTGCCAGTAGCCATGCCTTGCGGCGACGGGCACGGCCATGCAGGTGAAAGGCCGCGCGTTACGCAGATGGAACCTGCTGGCGCACGAAATCCACGAATGCCTTGAGCGGCGCCGGCAAATGGCGCCGTCCCGGGTAATAGAGATACGGCCCGCTGAAGGCCTGGCACCAAGGCTCAAGGATGGGCAGCAAAGCGCCGCTGTCCAGATGTGGCCGCAGCCAATCCTCGAACAGGTGGATGATCCCCAGACCCTGCAACGCCCCGCCCACCGCAAGGTCGAATGCCGCACCCTGGCGTACCAGCAACGGGCCAAGCGCGTCGATGCGGAGGGTCTCGCCGTCGCGCTCGAACTCCCACACCGGCATGGCGCCTCCCGCGAACTGGCCACGTATGCAGTGGTGCTGAAGCAGATCCTTCGGGTGCCGGGGCGTGCCATGGGCGGCCAGGTATTCCGGGGCGGCGGCAGTGACGAAGCGCTGCGTCCGCGGGCCGATGGGCAGGGCAATCATGTCCTGCTCCAGGCGATCGTCGTAACGGATGCCCGCGTCGCAACCCGCGGCCAGCAGGTCGACGAAGCTGTCCTCCACCACTACCTCGATGCGGATGTCGGGATAGCGTTTGAGGAAGGGGGTGATGATGGGCAACAGCACCGTGCGCGCCACGTTAGCGGGCACGTTGATGCGCAGCGTGCCCGCCGGGTTGTCGCGATAGTGGTTCACCACGTCGAGCGCGGCTTCCACCTCGCCCAGCGCGGGCAACAAACGTTCGACCAGCCGCGTACCCACCTCGGTCGGTGCGACGCTGCGAGTGGTACGGTTCAGCAGGCGCACGCCCAGCCTGGCCTCGAGCCTGCGCACCGCCTCGCTGAGGCTGGATGCCGAGGCATCGCTGGTGCGCGCCGCCTCGCGAAAACCGCCGGCGCGGACCACGGCGAGAAAAGCGAGGAGATCCTGCATGTCGGCATTCATTGTTCGGCTACTCGCACAACCCGTGCCGATTCCAATGGATTATCGATCGGCCGGTCAATCCCCATACTTCGTTGCATCCCTCGCCCCGTCAGGAGTAGCACATGAACGCTCTGAAGAAAGCCGGCACCTTCCAGCTCGGTGACCGCACCGTCCACCGCATGGGCTATGGCGCCATGCAACTCGCCGGTCCGGGCGTGTTCGGGCCTCCGAAAGACCATGCCGGCGCGCTCGCCGTGCTGCGCGAAGCCATCGCGGCCGGCGTCGACCACATCGACACCAGCGACTTCTATGGTCCGCACGTCACCAACCGTCTCATTCGCGAGGCGCTCAGCCCCTACCCGGACAAGCTCACCATCGTGACCAAGGTGGGCGCCGTGCGTGGTGCCGACGCATCGTGGAACCCCGCGCAAAGCCCCGCCGAGCTGACCCAGGCCGTGCACGACAACCTGCGCAACCTCGGCCTCGACGCCATCGACACGGTTAACCTGCGCATCATGGGCAACGTACACAAGCCCAGCGAAGGCAGCATCGAACCGCAGTTCACCGCGCTGGCCGAACTGCGCGAGAAAGGTCTGATTCGTCACCTGGGCTTGAGCAACGCCACGCTTGGACAGGTGAAGCAGGCGCAGTCCATCGCACCGGTGGTGTGCGTGCAGAACCAGTACAACCTCGTGCAACGCGAGGACGATGCCCTTGTCGATGCCCTCGCAGACCTGGGCATCGCCTACGTACCGTTCTTCCCGCTGGGCGGCTTCAGCCCGCTGCAATCGGACAAGCTCAACAGCGTGGCCAGGCGCCTCGGCGCCACGCCGATGCAGATCGCCCTCGCCTGGCTGCTGCACCGTGCGCCGAACATCCTGCTGATCCCGGGCACGTCATCGGTCGGTCACCTGCACGAAAACCTCGGTGCGGCCGAACTGGAACTATCGACCGATGTGCTGGCGGAACTCGACGCCATCGGCAATCGATGAGCTGAGAACCCGCCTTCTCCAGTGCAGGCACAAAGGAAAGCCCGCCATGACGGCGGGCTTTCCTGTTTCGGCAAGACGAGAAAGAGGACCAGCCTCGGGACAGCGAAGAAGACTGCAGGAATGTGTCCCGCTCCTTGTTTCCATGGCGCCGCATTGTCCGGGCAATGGGGACAACTGTCCGCGGACAAGTCGCCGCATTTCCGCAACCTCTTAAAAATGGCGCTGTTATGCGGTTCTCGAGACATGGGTGCAGCTGGCATCAGCCTTGCACTACCTAATCTCGAAAGCCTCACCAACCCACCCAACGGACAACCGCCATGAAATTCGAAACCTTGATGCTCAACAGCCTGTTCGTCGTTTGCGCTGCGATCTGCGTGTCGGTGCTGACCGCGATGCTAGCCTGAGCCTCCGCCGTAACTGCACCTCATCGAAGCATCGAAGGAATGGCCATGGCCGGACAGATTGCGCGGGATGCAACATTTCCCAGACCTGGCGCACGTTGGCTGATTTGCGCCGCGGCGTTTCTGTACTTGGCCCTTTCCTTCGCGGCGTACGCCACGACTGGAAGAACGCCCAGCGACAACCCGCGCCATTCGGCATTGGACCTCGCCGTCGACAAAGCCGCCATCCGCTATTTTCGCAATCGCTGCCACGTAGGCGTTTCCATCGCCGTGGTCGAAGCTGGCCATACCTATTTCTACGACTATGGAAGCACTTCGCGCGGCAAAGTCGCCCTCGCGACGCCACAAAGCATCTACGAACTCGCATCGGTCACCAAGACCTTCACTGCGACGCTGGCGGCGCAAGCGATAGTCGACGGACGCATGAGTCTGGACGGCGATTTCCGCAACGATATACCGGGTGACTACAGCAATCTCGCCTTGAATGGCCACCCGATCACCTTGCGTACGCTGGTCACGCACTACTCCGGCATGCCCCGCGACATTCCCGACACGGATGCCCTCTTTGCAGACAAAAGCGCACCTGACTTCAATGCGCGCATGGTCGCTCTCAACCAGGGCTTCGGTCGCGAACAGTTCCTGGCGGCGCTGCACGACACCAGGTTGCGTAGCACCCCCGGCGAAAAGCAGGTCTACTCCAATGCCGGCTTTCTGGTGATCGGACTCGGGCTGGAAAAGGTCTACAGCAAACCGTTCGATCAACTGTTGCGCCAATACGTCACGCAACCGCTGGGCATGGCGTCCACGGGCTTCACGCTCGACGGCAACGAACGGTCGCGCCTGATCAACGGCTACGACCGCTACGGCCGCGTCACGCCGTACCACCCGCGGAATGCGGGCGCCGCATGGGGGTTGTATGCGTCCACGGAAGACATGGCGCGCTTCATCCGCTGGCAGCTGGATGACGGCAATCCAGTCATCCACCTTTCGCACCAGGTCTTGACGGGCAACCCGGATGACGGCGAAGCCATGGCCTGGAACCTGGGGAGCGACCAAGGCCAACCCGTCATCTCGCACAGCGGCGGAAGCTTCGGCATGTCCAGCCAAGTTGTGCTCTATCCAAAACAGCACGAAGGCTTTGTCTTGCTGGCCAACGATGCCTGCGAGGGCACCGAAAGCGCCTTAAAGGCCATTGCCGAAGCCATACTGTCCAACAAATGAATCTTTTTCAACGATCGAGACAGACAAAAAAAGAAAGCCCCATCGAGACGGGGCCTTCCATAAATGTTTCTCAACACTCAGAAATAAGTGTTCGTTGAAGCTGAAGCACGGACATGTTCCTAACTAATCGTTCTGGAGTTGGGCGTCACCGAGGTCGTCCTCATCGTGACGAACTGGGCGAGTTGGCTCGCGGTCGCCCCGCCCCTACAGCCCCGACGCCTCGCTTTGCGTCCGATGTCTCAGCTGATTTCACCAAAGTGGCCGCCGAATGGACCGCCTGTAAGACGGATTCCGAAATTGATCGAGCCCGCGTCTCCAGCGTCATAGCCGATGATATTCATTTTCGGGATACCAACCTTCGCTACCAGGTCATCGACAGTGCTCTCTAATCCAGCGTTTCCGATCTGGGCGACGATGCCTACTGTGAATTTCGGAAGTGATATCGCTTTCGCCGCCAGTTGAATGTTGTAGTAGCCCGCCAAACAATGCTGGAAGAAGTACCTGGTCCACTTCCCAGACTCGTAAGTAAAGAGCCCGATCACTTGGCATCCGCTAACGTTAATTGTGTAGAGGCCGGGAAAAGCTTGTTGCCTGATATCTCCTACCATACCCCCGCTGCTACTAGACATTTCATCCAGCAATAGACCAGTGTTCCCACCATGAAGCATCAATCTGCACGATGCGCCCCCGGGAATGGGCAAGCAGAGGCCTCCTATCGCTAGCGCAGTGGTACGGTCTTTTACCTTGTAGCGGCGAAACCCATCGGATACGTCGAATCCTTGCGTTCCAATGTGCATGGCTTGCTCTCCCCTGATGGATGATTGCAAACAATATCGCTGGATATGTCTACCCTGCGTCACGTGACATTTGGTGTTCTGATACGGGCGTCAAGCCATCTCTTTCTAAACACCCAGCACTTGAACGGCGGAGCAAAGGGCCAATCGAGGGGAAATAGCGCAGCTTGGGCCATCGTAACCTTGGAATGAAATCGGGCCCGGCATGCATCCGGGCCCGATTCTTTTGTGCTGCAATTGCTTTGATTATTGAACGATTTTGCTGATCAGTGCAGCCTGCGGACTGCCCCAACCGGTGACCAGGTCATAACCCTTCTCGGTAGAGAACTTTTCGTTCTTGCCACTGGTGATGTCGTGGAAGGTGCTTGAGTAGGTCGTGCCCTCAGGCGCGTTGTTGGCGTAGATCGTCGGGTTCAAGAAGCCCGCATACGCGGTGCTTCCATTGCTTGCGGTCTGCTGATTGGCCAGCGCGACAAAGGCCGCCCACATCGGTGCAGCAAAACTGGTGCCGCCGTATTCGTTGGCTTGGCAGCTGCCCATGGCGCAGGTGTAGAAGGTGAAGTTCGCATTGGCCGACACATCTGGACCATTGCGATACTTCGTTGAACCCTTGTTGGTGGAGGTGATCACGCCGGAGATCTGTTGCCACGTGGGAATGGCGATGTCGTTCGGCGAAATGCCCCCCGAAGAGTCACTCCAGGCGGTTTCCGATTTCCACGGACCTGCTGCGCTGGACGTGGTGAGATCGGTGCCGCCCACGCTGATGATGTGCGCGTCGTCACCCGGCCACGATTCGGCATTCCCGGTCTTGGTCCATTCGCCCGAATCGCCGGAAGCAACGAAGAAGCTCTGGCCCTGAGCCGCCATCTTTTCGAAATAGGGATCGAGCGTCGTCGCGTCTTCCGGAGTCCAGCCCCACGAACAGCTGATGGTCAACGGCAGCACGCCGTTGGAATCAGTCGTCGTCGTCATTGCGCTGATGATCGCAGTGTCGGTGGCACCGACATACATGATCACATGGGCCAAGCCCGGCGCCATGCCCTGCGCTTGAGTTACATCGAGAGCCTGTTCACCGTCGCTGCTGCAGCTACTGCCGCCGCTGCAGGTGGTGGGAGTGCCATCGGTGGAGACAACGGTGAGGTTGTTCGGATTCGTCTCCTTGGCATTCTTGTAATACAAGGCGATGTCGGAGGCGTTGATACCAGCGTATTCGAACAGGCCCAAGGTCTGACCGGCACCAGTCAGTGAACCGCTGCCGTAGTAGGCCGCACGCATGTCGCTACCCAAGAAGGAGGCGGACGGGCCTGAGCCGGTGGTTGCATGCGAAACCACCATGTCCGGCGAAATGCCATGGGCCGCGGCATATTCGCCTTTCTTTACGAGCTGCGGGTGTGGGATGGAATAGTTGTCCAGTCCTGATACGTGCCACAACGGGATCGCCAACGAGGTCATTGGTTCGCGATCTGGGCTGAAGAAGATGCGATTCTCAGTGGGATGCTGATACGTATGCATCTTCACGTTGAACGCCGCTTCTACCGAGGAAACAGGACCGACGGCCCTGATGTCCATGCTGTCAAGGCTGCCACCGATGATGGTGAAGCCATACTTGGCCAAGTAGTTCTTCACAGTCTCATAGTCACTCTGCACCGGACCAAACCGTGCGGTGAACTCTTGCGGTGTGACGTACTGGCGATATTGCAGACTATTTGGGTTGCTGACATTCGCCACGAACTGATCGAGGCCAGCCTGATCACGCACTGGTAGCACCACATCGATGCTCATCAACTCGGTGGCGGGCAAGTTACCCACCTGATGAGCAACCATCTGGCTCACGACATCGCGCACATGATGAGTCATGAACTGCGCTGCGTGTGCCGTGCTAGCAGCGCCAAATGCCATCGCTATGACAAAAGGAAGGCCGCATGTCTTGCGGCCCAGGCTGGAAATTCCTTTTTTTGATTTTTTTCCCATCGAATCTGTTCTATTCATCGGAAGCTACTCCAAGTAGTCAATGAAAGTAAAAGAAGAGATTGCGAGGAAACTAACGATGCTCCCCTCCCCAGGGGTGCCGATTGGCCGCGGGACCATAGCACGCTGAAGATGCGCTGATCTATAGGATCCAAAGACGTTCAAATGTCCGCACTGATTGTGGTGAGAGCAATGACTCAGAAGGCCTGTTCGGGTCCGCGTTGCTTTAGCGATGCCAAGAAATTGCGCGTATCGCAGCCCTCGTCTGCATTCCGCGTGAAACAGATGCCACGCTCGCTATGACCGCCAAATTCAGCTCCCTTCTCGCGCTCGCCTGCGCCGCTGACGTGGCGAACGCCGACCGCGCCCCGAAGGTTATTGCGACTCCCCATCAGTGCTTTGGCCAGGTGGCTCAGCTTGCTGCCTTGCCTTTGCCCTTGCGCACCGACCTTGCTAAACGACTCGATGTGGATGAGCTGATATCGATATCAATCGAATCGTGTTCAGTTATTCGTCATAATTTTGCGCCACCGCGAGCGAGAGTCTGGTGGAATCGTAAAGCGCCCCATCTATGCCATACCTGCTATGCAGGCTGAGTGCGCCTGCTGAGCGGTTCTTCACAACGACCATCACAACGGTATGCAGATCCATGTCACACAGTGCTGCACCGCATGCTCCGGATCAACGCCATGTCGAGGCGGTGATCGCCTTGATCGCCCGAAAACAGCATGTCGAAGCGGAGGCCTTGGCGCGTACGCTTACCGAACGGTATCCCGAGCACAGCGCCTCATGGCAAACGCTGGGCGCCACGCTCAACGTGCAGGGGCGTTCAACCGATGCGGTTGAGGTGCTGCGGCGCGCCGTAGCACTTTCACCATGGGACGCTGTTGCGCACGTCGCGTTGGGTGACAGTCTGATGGCGCTGCAGGAGCCTGCCGAAGCCACCGAAAGCTATAGTCGTGCGTGCACGCGCAAGCCTGACTTTGTCGATGCCCATTTCAAGCTCGGTAACGCCTTGGCCACGCAGCTTCGCTATGGCGAAGCGATAGAAGCATATGAACGCGTGCTGGCAATGCGCCCGGATTTCAGCGAAGCGCACGCCAATCTCGGTTTTACCCGGATGAGCGCGGGGGACTATGTCAAAGCCGAACCTCATCTGCGAAACGCCTTGCTGAAATACCCTGGCGGCGCGTCGCTGCATAACGCACTGGGTGTGGTGCTGTATGGCCTGAAGCGCATGGACGAGGCTGCCGATAGCTTTCGCCGTGTCGTCGCGCTGACGCCACAGGACGCCGAGGGCCACGCCAATCTCGGCAACGCGCTGCGCGAACTCGGTGCGTATGCCGAGGCTGAAGTGCAATACCGCCAAGCCATCGCCATTGATGATCGATTCGCCAGGGCTTATGTCGATCTCGGCGGTCTCCAGTACCAACTGGAACACTTCGCCGAGGCGGAGCAAACGTTTCGACGCATGCTGCACTGCAAACCCAATGATTTGGATGCCTGCAACAATCTCGGGAGAAGCATTCATCGGCAAGGCCGTCTGGATGAAGCGCTCGCGTGGTACGAAAAGGCCGCGGCGATCGACACTGAATCGGTGGAAGCCTATTTCAATCTGGCCTCTTTGCGCAGGTTTTCGCCAGGCGACGTTGAAATCGAACGCATGGAAAAACTCGTCGCCAAGCTACCCTCCCGTACCGAAAACTCCCGCATTCGCTATTGGTTCACCATGGGCAAGATGCTTGAGGATATCGGACGCCATGACGACGCCTTTGCGGCCTATGCGCAAGGCAACCGTCTGAAACACGCACAGCTGGCGCCCAGCGAGTCCGACAGAAACATTCTTGTCGAGAGCGTGCGCGTGGTTTTTGACGAGCAATTCTTTGCCAATCGCCCCTCCCCGGCTTTACCGGGAAAATCACCGATTTTTATTGTCGGCATGCCGCGCTCGGGGACCTCACTGATCGAACAAATTCTTTCCACGCATCCGGATATTTATGGCGCTGGCGAGCTGCCCAACCTGGACAGTCTGATTTTCAACTTCGCCGCGGAGGCCGGCCTACCTGGCAACCGCTATCCGGAAATCGCCTCAAGCCTTTCCAAGGATGCCTTCCTGCGCCTGGGGAAGGCGTATATTGAGCAGGTGTGGACGCTCGCCCCCAATGCCACGCGTATCACCGACAAGATGATGTCGAACTTTATGCACATCGGCATGATCCGGCAGATGTTTCCCGGCGCGAAGATCATTCACGCCATGCGCGACCCAATGGATTCGTGCTTCTCGTGTTACGCCACTCTATTTGCGAAAAACAACCTCGATTTCAGCTATGAGCTCGGCAGCCTCGGGCGATACTACGTTAGCTATATCGCATTGATGAGACACTGGCATAAGGTGTTGCCGGCAGGATCGATACTCACGCTGCATTACGAAGACATGGTGACGGACACCGAAGGTCAGGCGCGCCGCCTGTTGGATTACCTGGAACTGCCATGGGATTCGCGTTGCCTGAATTTCCATGAAAACAAGCGCGCTGTTCGCACCGCCAGCGCAGCACAGGTTCGCCGGCCGATCTACAAGTCTTCTGTGGCGCGCTGGAAGCACTTTGAAACGCACCTAGCTCCGCTGCTGGACATAGTCAAGGATGGACAGCCTAGTCGCGATCGCGATAGTTGAGCGGAACTGAAGCCGCAAGCAGTCCCCGCGGTTCAATACACCTCTCCCCCGAAAACCTGGGTATTACGAAGCAGCACACCAGGATCTCGAAAGGGATTGTTCGAAGGCGCTTAGCGGTAGCTGTTGCACAAGACTAGGCTCGATGCTGGGCCTAGTCTTCCCTCATGAACGGGAATACTCCATCCTCCCTCAAGTGGCTGATCGACAAGCAAACTCGGCTTGCTGGCCAGATACTGCGGCAGCAAGATGATCTGGCTCGACTGCGAGAACAGGTTGCCGCATGTAAGAGGGAGATCGCGAGGTTGCGTGCTAGGCGGCAACAAGTCGAAGCCGTCATGCAGATGCACGAAATCAAGATCAAAGCAGAAGAGTTGCGCCCTATCCGCCCCCACTACAATCTATGTTTGCTTGGGCATGGCGGCCTTACACGCCTGATCTATGCGGTTTTGCGACAATCGTCCAGCGGTACGGCTACCACGAGGGACATCGTGGCAGCCGTATTTGATGCGCTACCTTCGAAATCAAGTCCTGACCCAGATCAAGTAGAGCATGTGAAGGTAAGAGTCCGCGTGAGGCTTTGCATCATGGCTCGGAAGGGACTGCTTACACGGTCTCCGGACCGCGGCCCTTGCGAGCCATGCTCCTGGTGTCTTGCCATGGAGCATCCACGTTCCCCATGACGATCTCCGGACGTGGGCGCCTCAAGAGCCGCCGGCGATTTCCACCGTGATAGCCTCGCCAATAACGAGAATGGCCCGGCGTCAGCAACCACGAAGCAAGCTGCTGAACCTTCTCATGTTGCGTTCCCCGACGTTGCATTTCACGCCAGGCGAGTTCGTGCACATGGAAAGCCATGTACATCGGACGGAAGCCGTGGTGCACACCGTACTCACTACGCCGCACTCTGGAGAAGAAGCTCTCCGCCAAGTTCTCGTTGACACCCTCAGGCGTTGAATATTCCTCGCTGTGGTTGACGCTATGGTGTTCAAAGAACGCACCAAGCCCATTGTAAGCCGGACTCTCGTCAGTGAAGACCCTGGCGCCAACCGTAATGTGCTGCTGCGCTAGGAGCAGCACGTCGGCTGCATTCTCTGAGCGACACATTGCGGTGACAACACGCCTTGCCCCGCCACTTTCATCGTCTACCTCGACCATGGCGATGACTACTCGCTTGTTCTTGGCACGACGCTGGTTCCATTTTGATTGGGGGTTGATCGCAGGGAGTCGACGCTTCACAGCCGCAGTGCCGTGCCTCGCCAACACAGAGTCGACGGTTGCCTTTATACGGCGGTTCGACTTCCGGAATTTCCCGCACACATACATGCCATCCATGTGGATGGTCCCCGAAAGCTTGGATCCATTGCCTCCCGCCAAGTTCTCCTTGATGGCTTCACGGAGCTTCATGAGGTTTTGCTGGGCGCTCTTCTCCGTGATGCACACCGCGTTAGATGTGGACACCAAGGTAGTTCCCTTCGGAGATGCCTCGAAGTGAATAAGAAGCCGAACGATCTGTCTGCACGAGAGTCTGCATCGATCAAGGGACGTCCCGCTGGTCACGCTGAACGTGTGTCCGCAACCTTTGTGCCGACATCGCCACTGTCGACGCCCCTTAATGCGATGGTGCCTATCCAGCACACCACACTGAGGACAAACTTGTTGGTCCGGTGACTGCCACCGAAATTCGGCGAGCTTTTGTTCGGCCTGCTCTTCAGTGAAATACTGTGCTTCGCATGCAAAGTTACGTCGTGCGGCGCCCCGCGTGGTGCCGCGAATCTTCATGGCCATGGTTTGGTTATCCTTTAGAGCAGCCCAGCCGTCGCAAGACGAAAGCCTTGCTGTCCAGCCAGGATGCTGGTTCAGATTTCCAAGCAGACTCCCCCCTACGCCGGACGCGTATTGACATTGAACGCAAGGGGGACCACGATGGCGCAGCAGTCACACAACAACTGCGCTTTGGGGCCCGTACCTCCGCCGAGGTGCGGGCTTCGTTGTATCTGCGAGGGCATTTGTACTGCTTCGCTTCAAGTCATTTGCTCGTGCACCTCCTCGATAGAAAGCCTGTGGTGCTCGCTCCTGCCGCAGCAGGAGCACAACTGCGAACTTGTAGTTACCGGTTCTTCGGCCGGGCCATAACGGAGCGGGTGATCGAATTTGGTTGCGGTGACGGTAGCGTCGAGTCGAACCAAGATTCGACGTCGCTGGTGCGCGCGAACCAGCCTCGTCGCCCTGGGATCTGAAACATTTGAATCGGCAGACGCCCCTCTTGGCGAGCCCGGGTCAGCGCCTCTGTGGAGCCAAACGCCATGAGCCGAGCTGTCTCGGCCGAGGTCAGAATGGGCGACCTGGGCAGGTAGCGATCCACATCAGCCTGAGAAATGGCTTTCTTCACGGTAACACCTTGGAAGGGCGTGGAAACGCTGGATTTGTAGGCACAAAGCGTACCCCAACCCCTCCATGAGATCAATCTAAGTTATTGATTCTTATAGAGTAATATACTTATATCACTCTGGCGTACCTAAGCTCATGAAAGTATTGGGCTAATCGCATGAAGGCTGTTGCAGCCTCTCTCGGGAAGACTGCAGGCAGTCGTGTACGCTTGGAGAAAGCGGAAACCAATGTGCCGAAAGTTAGATGCGAGTAGTGGCCCATGCACAGGGGGGGGAAGACCATCTTCTCGATGAAGCCCGTTCCGACAGTCCTGGCCTGAGCCAGGGGCGAGGTACTCTGGCTGGGCGTATCATTGGCTCATGCGGCTCATGCGGCTCATGTAGGCAGAGAAACGAGAGCCCGCAAGGAGACCTCTCTGAACACGAAGATCACACCTGAGGAACGTGCTCGCCGATTGGGCGCGGTGGGTTGCGCTCGTGCCTCGATCAGCTTGGAAGGGTTTGCCCTTTCAGACGACGAGGAGGCACATGCTCAGCGCTTTGTGAACGGGGAAATTGACCTGCAGGAGTTCGTTCACAATGGACTGCCGGACTACACATTTGGTCACGTGGCTGCAGCTGTACAAAGAGAGTTTGACGCCGAGCAACTGACTGCCGACGAAGAGCCACTGTTCATGGAATTGCTCGGTGGTTACCTAGCCCGCCCGAACCCAGAAAGCATTGCCTTTGCTACGAAGATGCGCGCCGAAGGAGGCTATGTTGGCGAAGATGAATATGGTCGCTTGGTACGCACTTTACCCGGTGGCGGCGTTGAGTTGTTCGAAGAGCCCACAACCCAGCGGTGAAAACGACACCGCACCGAGGTGGTCGCTTTAGGTGAGCCCTTGGACATTGTCACTTCCTACAGACGCAGCCAGATCATGGCAGGGATCCGCTCAAAGGATACTCAGCCCGAGCTGATCGTCAGGAGGGTCGCTCATTCCATGGGGCTCCGATTTCGATTGCATCGGCGGGATCTCCCCGGCTCCCCAGATTTGGTCTTTCCCAGATGGCGGCTCGCCGTTTTCGTTCATGGCTGCTTTTGGCACCGCCATGAGGGCTGTCGCCTCGCGGCCCAACCCAAGACACGCCCAGAGTTTTGGCGGCAGAAGTTTGAGGCAAATATACGGCGTGACCGGGGCGCGATTGACCAGTTGACTGGACTCGGTTGGCGAGTAGAGGTCATCTGGGAATGTGAAACGCGTAATCCAGTGGAAGTGGCCAGTAGGCTCTCGCTGGCTACGACAGGGCGTTGACGTGCGGGCGAAGCCGTGCATCGTCGGTCCGGACCTGGTAGCCTGGCCGCTGGTGACAGAATGATGGGGATTTGGAATGAAGGGATTGGATATCTTCTGCGGGGGGGGCGGGAGCAGTGCCGGCGCGCGGCTCGCAGGGGTGGACTTGGCGGGAGCCATAGATATGTGCCCCGTAGCGACAGACACGTATCGAGCCAACTTCCCCGGCGCGAATGTGTTCACCGGTCGCCTGGAGGATATAGCCATCTCGACTGTCCAGAAGCAGATTGGCTCCATCGACATCTTGCTGGCGTCGCCCGAGTGCACAAATCACACGTGTGCGAAAGGAGCCGCACCCCGTAGCGAGGCGAGTCGCGCGACAGCTCTCTATGCTGTTGAATATGCGAGGACGTTCCGCCCCCGATGGCTGGTCCTGGAAAATGTCGTTCACATGCGCCCGTGGTCAAGGTATGGGGAGCTCAAACACGAGCTGGAGATGCTCGGATACCATCTCGCCGAACAGGTGCTCGATGCTTCGGATTTTGGTGTAGCACAGAGCCGCCGCCGACTATTCTTGGTAGGTGACTTGAAGCAGGCGCCTGGACTTGTGAAGAGCAGGCATTCTGGCCGTCGAAAGTCCGTCAAGTCGATCCTCGACAAATCCGGCACGTGGAACACTTCACCCCTCTACTCGGAACGGCGCGCCAAAGACACTCTGGTGCGTGCGGCGCGTGCGTTTGACTCGTTGGGAGAGGATGAGCCTTTTTTGCTGGTCTATTACGGAAGCGATGGTAGCGGTGGCTGGCAGCCTGTAACTCGACCACTTCGCACGATTACTACAGTCGATCGTTTTGCCTTGGTCGAGCCGGGCGAAGATGGTCCAAGAATGCGGATGCTGCAGGTTCCCGAGCTTCGTCGTGCTATGGGGTTTGATGATAACTACAAGCTAGAAGTGGGAACGAGACGAGATCGAGTCCGCATTTTGGGAAACGGTGTGTGCCCGCCTGTTATGACCGAAGTAGTCAAAGCTCTGACCCTGGAACAACTCTAAACCAAACCAAGATCCCCTTGGACAGAATCGGGTATAGGTAAAGGTTGGGATGATGGGACACCAGATTTGTCTACTTGAAACACTGCTACCCTAGATCACAAGAAATACTGCGCGGTGGAGCATCGGAGTGGCGCGCAGGTCAAATGCTGAGGAATGGGTGATGGCGAGACTTCGTCCTAGGGCACGAATCATCAGGACTATCGGAGATCAGCTCATAAGCGGGCCTGAGGCTGCGCTTATTGAGCTTGTCAAGAATTCTTATGACGCCGATGCATCTTCTGTTCGCATAAGGATCGAGCCTAAGTCTGAAGATGAGGCAGGAGGACTCCTTACTGTGGAAGACGACGGACATGGGATGTCTGCCGCTGATCTTGTCGAAAAATGGATGGAGCCCGCGACAACCGACAAGATTGAAAGAAGGGTGAGCCCCAGTGGAAGGCGGATGCTTGGCGCAAAAGGAGTGGGCAGATTTGCAACCGCGAAACTAGGGCGCTATCTGGATCTAGTTGCGGCGTACAAGTCTCCAGGGAGGCGCCTTGAAGTAACCGAATTAAAAATAGATTGGGATGAATTTTATACACGCAAGTACCTTGATGAAGTCAACATCCTTTTTTCCTCAAAAGTTGGGGGGCGCGGCGATCGCCCCGGCGTTAGCATCTCCATTAGAGAGTTGCGAGATAGTTGGACCTCGCATCGATTAGAGGCGTTAGTAAGAGAGTTGCGGCGACTTGCGTCGCCGGTTGGTGCACGAGAGACATCGTTTCGAATTCATCTGGATCTGTCTTCATTCACCGAAGCCACTGCCGGGTTCGACGGACAGTCCATTGTTGCCGGAGCTCTCGCCTCGCTCAATGAAAAAGATGTAGATCCGACAGTGATCCGCCCATTGTTTAATCTGGATCATGTGTATCACTACAAGGTCTCAGGAACGTTCGATGCCTCAGGTCGGTTCAAGGGGGCATTCGTAAATCAAAGAGGCGATAGCAAGCCTGTACCAATACGAATTGAACCGTCCGCGTTAGAGGAAGGTGAGGAGAAATGCGGAAAAATAAAGCTTCGGATTAACATCTACGATAGGGAAGGTGAAGCTGTCGATGATCTCATTGAGAGGCTGGGCCTTGATGGGGTTGGTCGACTCGACGCCAGACGTCTTCTTAACGAGAATATAGGTATTGGAATTTATCGCGAAGGTTTTCGCATACGTCCATACGGCGACCCTGAAACTGATTGGCTAGAACTTGAAAGGCGCAGGGTGCAGGACCCCTCACTTCGTCTTGGACATAATCAGGTTTGGGGGGTGGTAGAAATAGAAGATGAGGGGGACTCGGGCCTAACTGAGCGGAGTAGCAGAGAGGGTCTTGATCATAACGGCTCATTCCTTAGGCTCAAAAGACTTGTTACTGATCTGCTAGTTACAGTCGAGCAGGATAGGCAAAATTTCAGGCAATCCGCTGGGTTTAGCAGGAAAAAAGCCGGAGACACCAGCGATGTACGCAAGCACGCTGGTTTGAGAACAATCGAACGCGAAATAAACCAGCTGCCACCCAGGTATCGCGAGCGTTTCACGCGGGCTCTCCGGAAGGACAGTGCCGCTTTAAAAACGGCTATCGAGGATCTCGAATCCTACCAGCAGGCGCTAGCTTCCCGGTCTACCTTGGGACTCGTTGTCGCCCAAGTTCTGCATGATGGTAGACGCTTTCTTTCAGATATCACAACCCGCTCCAAAGGCCTCGCAGATGGGGCCTCTCGAATCCAAGAGAAATCGGCATTCGGGGAGCACTTCAGATCTTCTTTTGGTAAAAATGCCCAATCAATACACCAGTCTGCCGGTGGTCTAAACAAATTATTCAAGGCACTCGATCCTGTTTCGGGCAGAAGAAGAGGCAGGCCGACAGATTTTGACGCAAGCAGGGTAATGCAGCGTTGCCTTGATTTATTTTCCGATGCCATTCAGCGCGAAGGGATTGTCATTGAATTCAATAACGAGGGCTCTTCACTGCTTGTGCGAGGTTATGAAGCTGACCTAATGGCGGCTTTGTTGAACATCATAGATAATGCTGTCCATTGGCTTGGAACAAGTCCAGCGCGGCCTCGCGTCATACGAATTACTACTGGTGAGACAAAAAAATATGTAAGGATTGCTCTATCCAACAATGGGCCGCCTATCGATGATCGCTTCCATCAGCGATTGTTTAGCCCTGGTTTCACTCTCAAAACAGAAGGTTCTGGGATAGGCCTAGCCATTGCAAGAGAGGCAATGCGCGGCAGCAAGGGGGACGTCGCATTCGATGGTGATGCCAGAGATGTGACGTTTGTGATCGAGATGCAGCGTTCAAGGGAGTAACTCGAACATGGCGCACGATATGGCGCGCGCATTGCGCGTATTGCTCATAGAAGATGAGCAAAAAAACATTGAGCTCTGGGAGGATGCCGTAGCCGCGCATAATGCTGAAGCCACGGAGCACGGTTTCTCGATAGAGACGACCGTGGCCATGTCCGTTGATAAAGCTATCTCTTGCCTTAAGGGTGGGCGTTTTGACGCGGCGGTTGTTGACCTTCGTCTAAAAAATAGCGAGGGCCCCATAGGCCCTAATGATGATGGCAATCAACTCGTCAAACGGATTTTGACTGAGCAGCCAATGGGGGTGGTGGTTTACACCGGTCAGAAAGCCGAGGTTGCTGACTTTGGGTGTCCTCAAGTAGTGGTAATTGACAGAGGGGATGGTCTATCCCCGGTTATGTCCTGGCTGAAGGATCAATCCCAATTGCTGTTTCACCTCAGGTCCGTAATGGAAGCTTTTGACGCCGAGGCTGCGAAAGTATTCTTCAAGTCGATTTGGCCACGTTGGCGGCAATGGACAAAAGACATTGGTGACGCCTCTGTGCTATCAAAGCTGGTAGCTAGGCACGTCATTGCTCACGCACATGACTCGATGCTATATGAGGGAGGGGAGCAAGTTCACCCTGAAGAGACCTATTTTGCCCCGCCAATGAAGCCTCGTCTGGATACTGGCGACCTTCTTGAAACAGATGGCGAGGTGTGGATTGTTGTCACTCCACGTTGCGACATGGCGCATGACGGCAAAGTACAGAGCATACTTTTGGCTAGATGCAGCGACATAAGCAAGAAGTGGAATGAACTTGAGCAATCTGAAAGTAAAGGTGCCAAGTCAGAAATTTCAAAAATTGCACAGCATGAAGGGAAGCCAAAACAGCATTTTCTTCCCCGGCTCAGCGATCATGTCGGAAGCAAGCGAGGGCCTTGGTTGGCGCAATTCCATGACATTAAAGTAGTTGATGCAAAACAAGCCCAATTGGAGCTTCCAGCTAGAAGATTCGCGTCACTTGCGCCTCAGTTTATTCCATCTTTGACCGGACGCTTTGGATCTTACTTCAGTCGTATCGGAACGCCAGACTTTTCTAGCGACTAATCATTCGATAGGGCCGGTTTTGCACATCAATACAGGGAGCGGTAATGATCGATCTGACTTCGCTCTCAAATAATAATCTTTTGAAGCTTTATTCAGAAATTGAGCAAGAGGCCAGAAGGCGTGACTTATCGCTAAATATCGGCGAACTGGGGGAAAGGCTTGTCATCGAGCTCTTTAAAAGGCGGACCGACCTGCCTGTGCTTGGCTTGGCTTCCAAGGGGACAAAGAATGTTGACGCTCTCTCTCGCGATGGGGAGAGGTATTCGATAAAGACATTGCAGCGGGCAAGGAAGACCGGAACCATTTATCCGGACTCGGAGAATAAGGACAAACAGCTTTTTGAGTTCCTCGTGATCGTGATCCTCACTGACAGCCTTGAGCTCTCAAGAGTGGTCATTTTGAGTTGGAATCAGTTTTGCCGAGTACGCAGCTGGGACCGCAGAATGAACGCTTGGTATGTTGGAAGGTCGAAACGTGCTTTGGATCTTGGAAGGCAGGTGTTCCCTCATCCCATCGACCCACACCGAAAAGCTCTAACAGAAACTTTGTGAAGTCCCTCCAAGTTGTAACGCCGAGGGCGTCTCATGGCTGTGATGGTGACAACCACGGGTTGCAATCGACGGGCCTTAGGTTTTGCACCAGCTACCGCTTAGCGTTCGAAGGAAAGAAAAAGCCCCTGCAAGAGCAGGGGCTTTTCAAACTTAAATCAACACTTTCAAACACGCGTTGTCTAGAACGGAATGTCGTCGTCCTCGAAACCGCCGCTGCTCGCCGGCGCTGACGGTGCCGGGGCGCCGCCGCCACGCGACTGGTTGCCGTAGTTGTTGTTGCCGTAGTTGCCGCCGCCCTGCGAACGCTGGCCGCCTTGTGGTCGCTCGCGCTGGAAGCCGCCACCACTGCCACTGCCGCCGCCACCTTCGCTACCGCCACCCAGCATCTGCATCTCGTTGGCGACGATGTCGGTGGAATAACGCTCGACGCCGTCCTTGTCGGTGTATTTGTCGGTGCGCAGCGAGCCTTCGATGTAGACCTGCCGCCCCTTCTTCAGGTATTCGCCAGCGATCTCGGCCAGCTTGCCGAACAGCTTCACGCGATGCCACTCGGTGCGCTCCTGGCGCTCGCCGCTCTGCTTGTCGGTCCACTGTTCCGAGGTGGCGATGCGCAGGTTGGTGATGGCAGTGCCGCTGCCGGTGTAACGAGTTTCCGGATCAGCACCGAGATTGCCGACGATGATGACTTTGTTTATGCCGCGCGCCATGGATTCGTTCCTGGGTTGGCCAGCCGCATGTGAAGTCGGATTGCGACCGGGGTTGAGATTTGGCCATCATACCTTGCCAAAGGTTGAAAGCATCCATCGCGGGCCGGCAGCCTATGTAGTCCCGGGCCTGCGCATGGCATCGGCGGTAGCGGCAGAGCCTTACCTTGAATCGGCAGACCGATGCCTTTTCCGAAAGAGTTCGCGGCAACGCGTGCGGGGAAATCCGTGCGCGGCCCAGGAATGGCAGCCGCGACCACTGGTACTGGTGAGCAGCCATGCGATCGCTTCGGCGCGAGCGCCCCACATACCTAAACGAACAAGGCCGCCGGTTGCCCGGCGGCCTTGCTCTTTTCTGCACATCTTGACCTCATGCAGCCGTTTGCGGCGGCATGAGGTTGGAGGATGTGGCTTACCAGTCGAACTTCACGTTGAAATCCATGTAGCGCGGCTGCTCCACCGCGCTCGCGGTCATGAAGGTCGGGCTGTAGTAACCCGTGCTGCCCGAGAAGTAGGTGTACGACGAGTTGAATCCCCCGGCCGGGCTCGCGATCAGCAACGTATGCTGCTCGTTGAACACATTGTGCACTTCCGCCTGGAAGGTGAGGTGCTTGTTCGCCCATGCCGGTACGTAGGTCACGCTCAGGTTGAGCTGATGCGTCCACGGCGTATTGCCAGCGGCACCCGGAGGGGAGCCCACCGCACCCGTGCCCGCTCCAGCCGCGGTCTGCTGCAGGGGGGGGAGGATCGTACCGCCGCAGAAGTGCTGGAAGGAACCGCCATACAGATCCGAGTTGTCGGTCGGGCCGTAGCCGCTCAAACACGCTATCGGCGCACCCGACTGGATGATGTAGGTGGCACCGATCGTCCACTCCGGCGTGATGGAGTACGCGCCGAACAGTTTGATGGTATGGCGACGGCTGTTGGACTGCTCGCCGTTGGCGTATTGCATGATGTCGGGGAAATCCCAGGTCATCGTGGTCGAACCGGAAAAGCCGCCGTTCCTCTGGTTGGTGACCTGTCCCGTGTTGGTGTCGGTCGGACCTTCGCTGCTGCCGTACGACTTGGAGAACAGGTAGTCGATCTTGCCGTACCACTTGCCGTCCCAGGTGTGTTCCAGATAGGTATCCAGCCCGTAGTACTTGCGCGACGGCGTCGGGAACGCGGTGACGCCTTGCACGCCACTGTTCGCCCAGTAATTGGCCGGATTCCAGGTGATCTCACCCCCGGGAGCCCCGCTGCATGGGATGTAGTTGGTCTTGCCGGGATTGACCAGGCCAGCGGCACAACCATAGTTGGGAAGATTGCCGTAACCGCTGAGATTGGTGTCGTCGATGATGTTGCCCAGGCGATCAAAGGTGCCCTGCATGCCGAACACCAGGCCGGTATCGCCCAGCATCTTCTGGAAGCCCAGCACGTACTCGTCCTGATACGAGGCCTTGAGGTTGGTCGAGGCATAGTCCTTGGAATTGCCGGGGACGCCGTTCTCGCCATCCGGCGAGTAGTAGCCCGGCGTGGTCACGCCCGGAGCCAGATTCATAGGCACAACGACCGGGTTGATCGGAAGACCCGTCGGACCGATGCCCGAGTAGGTATAGACGACCTGGCCGTTGATCGAGCCCATGGCCGGATTGCGCGTGGCCAGACCCGCAGGCAGCGCCAGGTAGTAACGACCCGCGTTACCGAAGATCTTCATCGAGCTGTCGCCGAACACGTCCCAGCTGAAGCCCAGGCGCGGCGCCCATTGCGGCTTGGTTTCCCGCACGTAGGCGATGCCACCGGGGCCTAGGTTGCTGAACTGGTCGTTGCGCAGGCCGAGGTCAAGCAGCAGGTTGGACGTGACCTGCCACTTGTCTTCCACATACTGCGCCTTCTGGCGGACAGCCAGCGTAGCGTTCTGGCTGAGCAGATGTTCCACGACGTAATTGCCGGCCACCGGCGTGGTGGAATAAGGCGCGCTCGAGGCATAGGTGGGCAAGCTGTTGGGGGTGAGGTACTCCCAGAACTGGACGCCGCCACCGACAGGGCTGGCGCCGTCGTGATCGTCACGGTTCTGCATGTTGTCGATGCCGAACTTGACGTCGTGATCGGCCGTGATCTTCCAATCCAGGTCGACGCGCAGGTTGGCGACCTTGGTGGTGTGATCCGGGTTGGGGAGCGACCCATCAAGCACGTTCGGGAAGACAACACCCCCTGGCACGCTCACTCCCGAATCGAACTGCACAGGCGCCTGGACCCCGGCCGGGGCCTGGGCGTAGTACTGACCGCTCATCTGGCCGTACATCATTTCAAGCGTGAGGTCATCGGTGATGTACGAGGTGTACTTCAGGATGCCGACGTCGAAGCTGTTCTTGGTCAACACACCGGTTGCCCAATAGTTGCCGACACTCTGGTTCGAGTAGTTGTACTCGTAGCCGTTCCGGGTGAGATCCTGGACCTTGCTCTGGACGCCCGTGAATTCCAGCACGTTGTTGTCGTTGATGTTCCAGTCCAGCTTGCCGTACAGCTTGGGCGACGAAGTGCCTGTGGACAGCCAGTCAGGAGAACCCGTCGGCCCGACCTGCGACACGCCCTGGTTGCCCAGGCCGTACTGGCTGCTGTCGTGCTGCCACTCGGCGGTGATGAAGAAGAACAGTTTGTCCTTGATCAGCGCACCGCTGAGGTAGGCGTCGTACACCGTCTCCCAGTCGCTGTTCTGACGGTTGCCGGTCTGGATCTGGCCGTAGCCGGGGGCGTAGTTCGTGGTGCCCTGGGTGATGCCTTGCACCGCGCCGGAGCCTACAGGCACCTTCGGATTGCTGTAATAGATATTGTCGGCGTTGCTCTCGGCAAAGGCCGGACGCACGGACACGTACACGCCGGCGTGGAAGTCGTTGCTGCCGCGCTGACCGATCTGGCTGATCACGCCGCCGGTCGAACGACCGTATTCGGGGCCGTAGCCGGAGGTGATGGTCTGCTGTTCGGAGATGGCGAAGTACGGCAGCGCAACGCCGCCCGAGCCGCCGATCGGATCAGTGGTGTTGAAGCCGTTGAGGTAATAGGCGTTTTCCACCACGCTGTTGCCGCCCATGGAAACCAGCGGCATGCCGGTCGGGCCCGTGCCCATGGTGGAGCCGCCCATGTTCACACCCGGGGCCAGCAAGGCGATGTCTTCGGCGCTGTGCGCGATCGGCAGCGTCTTCAACTGCTGCGCGGTAATCACCGAGCTCTGGCGGGTGGCGGATACGTCGATCGCCGGCAGCGAGTTGGCCGTGACCGTGACACTGGAGAGGTTCTGCACGTTGTTGCCGGCAGCGGCAAACGCCACCGGCGTACCGCCCGCCACACTCACCTGCACATGTTCATGGGTGGACACCACGCTGCCGTTCTGCACCAGCGACACGGTGTAATCGCCCACCGGCAACTGGTTGGCGCCATAGCGGCCATCGCTGCCGACCGCCACTTCGCGGGTCAGGCCGGTCTGGTTGTTGGCGATGCGGACCGTTTCGCCCGCCGCCACCGGCGCGGTGCCGAAGACCGAACCGGTGGTGGCCTGCGCCAACACCTGGCCTGTCATGCCGAGGCCAGCAACGACAGCTACGGTCAACGCAGTGCGACGCAGGCGCGCGCCATGCAACGATGAATTACGAAACTTTGCAATATCCATTAAGCGACTCCCCAGCTTATGTCATGAACAAGAACCACGACCTCTTGGTCGACGGTCCAAACAGGTTTATTCCCCACCGATCAAAACATCCGTAACAGCGACAACAGATGGCATTTACAAGTCATACGCGCATTTTCGTGCGAACGCGCGACAAATTCGTGCGAATCAAATTGCTTTATCCAGAAAATCAGCTGCAATGCCTGCAAAAGCATCCCGCTCCATCGCAAGCCTTTTCACGCAGGCTCGCAGTTGCTCAATATCATTGAGAGGGGTCTTGCGGTAACGGGAGCGATGCACCCAGACCCGGACTACTTCGGTGCGCAATCCCAACTTCGAGGCTGCCTCACTCGTGGTGAGCCGATGCTCGACCACCAATCGAATGGCTTCATCCCTCAGCTCATCCGGATAAAACCGCACACGCATCTTTCCGCCTCCTTCATCTCGTCATGCACGACATGGAATTGGCTGATCGACACGCCTGACTCGCCTCGACTCCATTCGGCACCAATCCGGCACAACGATTGGCCGTCCCTTTGAAACCATCCTCATCCACATTAAATAAACATTTACGGGCTTTACAGAACCAATCGATTGAAAACAGGCATGACCAATGCCACCGATCCGCACCAGCCTGTTCATACGCATCACTTGGCCAGGCCATCCCTTCCGGCATATGAAAGAATGCCCGGACGAAGGAAAATAAGCACAATTGATCGGATGCTCTTCGCCATGATTGCCGTCATTTCAATTTCCGCCCCGTTAAACGTCTTGTTCGGGCGTAGCAATGTCGCGCACATAACCAATTTCAATGGAATGTATATAGCCAATCAGGAGGCGGCATGTTTCTCGAACTTGACGGACTCGGCCCGCATTACAGCCAGCTCACCCGTGCCGTGAAGTCGGCCATCCTCAACGGCGTACTGGTCGCGGGCGCACGCCTGCCGCCTACCCGCGTGCTGGCCGAGGAACTGGGGCTCTCCCGCATCACGGTGCTGACTGCCTACGAGCAGCTAAGAGCCGAGGGTTACATCGTCGGCCGCGTAGGCTCCGGCAGCTACGTGAGCACATCGCGCGTCGAACCCATGCCGCCACAGCAGGTGTCGGCCAGAAGCATCGCGCCACTTACGCGCTACGCAAAGCGCGCGCGGCAACTCGCCGACTGGTCGATCGCGACACGGCATGGCGGCCGACGCCTGGACATGCAGTACGGGCGCCCGCAGGTCAACCCGACTCTGGGCACGGTCTGGGGGCGCGAACTCGCCTGGGCTGCCACGCATACCAGGCTTGAATACGTCGACAACCAGGGATTGCCTGCCCTGCGCGAACAGATTTGCGATTACGTTGCCCGGCGCCGCGGAATCCGGACCTCGCCGGATCGGGTGCTGATCGTCAGCGGCACCCAGCAGGCCATTACCCTGACATCACGCGTACTGCTGGACGAAGGCGATGAAGTGGCCCTCGAAGAGCCACATTACTTCAGCGCCTGGCAGCAGTTCGGCGCCCACGGGGCATCGCTGCTGTCCATCCCGACCGATCGCGATGGACTGATCTGCAATGCCCTGCCGGCACAGGCCCCGCGCCTGGTGATGGTCACCCCGTCCCACCAGTTTCCTGCAGGGCCGGCCCTCTCCCTGTCGCGCCGGCAAGAGCTGCTGCGCTATGCACGGAGCAAGAACTGCTGGATCCTGGAAGACGACTACGACGGTGAACTGCGTTACGACGCAATGCCGCTGCCCGCCCTGCGCTCGCTCGATGACGACGACCGGGTGATCTATGTCGGCACTTTCTCCAAGGTGATGTTCGGCGCGTTGCGGCTCGGTTACATGGTGCTGCCGGAGGCATTGTGCGGTGACTTCATCAACGCCAAGTACCTGTGCGACCGGGGTTGCCCGGCGATCGAGCAAGCGGCGCTCGCGCATTTCATCGAGGATGGCGGCTTCGATCGCCATCTGCGCCACATGACCCGCGAGCTGGGTGCACGGCGGCGGGAGCTGCTCGCCAGGCTGCGGCAATATGCCGGTGCGCGCGTGCAAGTCACGGATGCGCAGGCCGGCATGCACGTCACGGTGTGGCTGCCCGATTACGATCACGCGCAGGTCGATGCATTGATTGCCGACGCGCGTGAACGCGGGCTGGGCCTGTATTCCATCGCACCGCACTACCGCGAGGCGCCGGCGGTGCCGGGCCTCATCCTTGGCTATTGCGGTCTGTCCAAGGCGCAATTGCACGAAGCGATGCAGTTGTTCGGCGAGTGTCTGGATGCGGTCGACGCCGCTGCGCAGGAATGCTTGCCGAAGCGACGCAGGCTGGCCTAAGCCGCTTCGCCGGCTCCGTGTCGCGACGCCATCAACCGAGGAAACGATAGCCCACGCCCGGCTCGGTCTTCAGCCAGCGCGGGTTGGCCGGGTCGTCCCCCAGCTTCTGACGCAGCTTGCCGATGATGATGCGCAGGTACTGGCTGTCCGCAACATGGCTGGGACCCCATATCTCGCGCAGCAACTGGGGTTGGGTCACCACGCGTCCGGCATGGCGCAGCAGCAGACTGAGCACGGCGTACTCCTTGCGCGTCAGCGCCAGTTCGGCGCCATCCAGATGCACTTCGCGACGCAGGAAATCCAGGCTGAGGCGGCCATCGTCCCAGCGTGGCGGTGCTTCCGGCTCGCTGGCCGGGCGTTGACGCAGTAGCGCGCGCAAACGCGCCATCAGTTCCTGGATGCCAAAGGGCTTGGTGACGTAGTCGTTGGCACCGGCGTCCAGCGCGCGCACCTTCTCAGTTTCGGTGTCGCGCACCGACAGCATCAGCACCGGCACCCGGCTCCACTGGCGCAGCTCGGCCAGTACCTCATGGCCGTCGCGGTCCGGCAACCCAAGGTCGAGTATCACCAGATCCGGGCTGCCAGTGGCCGCCTGTGCCAGGCCTTCGGCGGCATTGGCGGCGAGCAGCACCTGGTAGCCCTCGGCGCGCAGGCCGATATCGAGGAAGCGACGGATCTGCGCTTCGTCGTCGATGACCAGGATGCGGGGCGATGCGGCATTCATGCGGCGCTGTCGGGTGCTGGAGCGTGGGCGGCAGAAACATTCGCGTCGAAAAGGCCGCCGTGCGAGAGCAGATTTCCGACGATTCGCCGCCCCATGGTAATTCCATGGGACGAGGAGCGGCGGAAACATGCACCGCATGGCGCGCTTTGCAGCCAGATGATTTCTGTCACCCGAGCTCCTGGGGCAAGGGCAGGCCGATGCGAATGGTGGTGCCGCCGCCTTCGCGCGGCAAGGCCTCCACGCTGCCGCCATGCGCGCCGATCATGCCGCGGCAGATCGCCAGGCCCAGTCCGGTGCCTTGCGTGGCGCGGTCGCCGCGCGATACCGAATAGAACATGTCGAAGATGCGCGCGCGCTCCTCCTCGGGAATGCCGGGGCCGCGGTCGCCGACGTCCAGCAACAGGCGTCCGCTTTCGATGCGCGCATTCACGGTCACCGGCTGATCCGTCGGCGAGAAACGCGCGGCGTTTTCGAGGATGTTGAACAGGGCCTGCTCGATCAGCGCCGGGTGCACGTGCAGCAACACCGTGTCCGACGGCAACGCGATCTCCACGCGCAGCGCGGGGAACAGCTTGCGCAGGCGCGCCACCGCGGCACCGACGATCTCGGCCACGTCCACCCAGTCGCGGTTGAGCTTGAGCGTGCCGTGGCCCAGCCTGGTCATGTCGAGCAGGTTCTGGATATAGCGATCCAGCCGCTGGCCCTCTCCAAGGATGGCTTCCAGCAGTTCGCGACGTTCGGCGGGCGGCAGGCGATCTTCGTAATCGACCAGGGTGCCGGCGGCGCCGATCATCGAGGACAACGGCGAACGCAGGTCGTGCGACACCGAGGAAAGCAGTGCACTGCGCAGGCGCTCCGTCTCGCCCTGCACGCGCGCACCCTCCAGTTCCTCGGCAAGGCGCGCGCGCGCCAGCGCCTGGCCGATGTCCTGCACCATTGCCAGCGCGAGGCTACGGCGGTCCGGATCGAGGTCGCCATCGCCGGAAGGAAAGCGCAGGGCGGCAACGCCCAGCCGCTGTTCCTCGCTGCCCAGCGGCAGCAACCAGCATGGCGCCGCGTTCAAGGTGTCCGTGTAGCGACCGGCCGGTGCGGCATGGCGTTCGCACCAATCGGCGGCGGCGATGTCCTGCGGCTGCAATTGCAGCGACTGCGGCTCGGTCGCCACCGCCTGCAACGCACCGGTGAGGTCGCGTGCCAGCAACGCGGCTTCGCAGGAAAGCGCCTTGGCCAAGGCCGCCGCCCCCACCGCGCGCGCGCCGGCCGCGTCGGCGCTGGCGGTCAACCGTTGCCCGAGCGTAAGCAGGGCCCGCGCATGCACGTGCGTCGCGCGCAACGACTCCACCTGTTGCGTCAGCCGCGTAGCCAGCCGGCTGCACACCAGCGCCGCGACCAGGAACAGACACACCGCCAGTACGTCGTCGGGGCTGGAAATCGTCAGCGAATAGATCGGTGGCGCAAAGAAAAAGTTGTATGACAGGAAGCACAGGGTAGCCGTGTAGACGGCCACTGCCATGCGCGTACGAACCGCCACCACCAGCACAGCGGTAAGGAAGATCAACGACAGGTTAGCCACCGCGAGGTAGCGCTGGCCGAGGAAGGCCAGCGCCAGCGCCACCAGTGTGGACGAGGTGGCGTAGACGTACTCGCCGCCGCGCCCCATACCACCCGGCACGCTGGGCCGGCGCTGGCGACGGCGCGACGCCGCACGCTCGGTGGGCGTCGCGACGATGGTGAGTTCCAGGTGCGCGCCGCGGCTCAGCAACTGCTGCGTGAGCGAGCGGCCGAACATGCGCGCGAACAGGCGCTCCCGGGTGCGCGCCAGCAGGATCTGGCCCACGCCCTCGCGATCGGCATGCGCGAGCAGTTCGTCGGCGATCGCATGGCCGCGCAACACAACCGCGTCGCCGCCCAACCGGCGCGCCAGACGCATCGCGGCGTCCAGCCGCTCGCGCCGCGCCGCGTCCATGCTTGCGCCGGTATCCACGAAGGCCACGCCCCACGGCACTCCGCGTCGCTCGGCGATGCGCCGCGCCACGCGCACCAGGTATTCGCTCTGCGCATGGCCGTCGATCGCCGCCAGCACGCGGCGGCGCACCGGCATCGCGCCGCCGCGTGCCAGCATCGCGCCGCGCAGGTCGCTCTCCACGTGGCCGGCCACGGTGTCCACCGACAGCTCGCGCAGCGCGGCGAGGTTGGTGGGCGAGAAGAACGAATCCAGCGCCGCGGCCGCGGTTTCCGGCACGTAGACCTTGCCGGCCTTCAGGCGCTGGATCAGCTCGCGCGGCGGCAGGTCGATCAGCACGATGTCGCGCGCGCGATCGAGGAAGGCATCCGGCACGCGCTCGCGCACGGCCACGCCGGTGATGCGCTGCACCTGGTCGTTGAGGCTTTCCAGGTGCTGCACATTGAGTGCGCTGTACACCTCAATACCGGCGTCGAGCAGTTCGGCGATGTCCTGCCAGCGGCGTTCGTGGCGGCCGCCAGGAAGATTGGTGTGCGCCAGTTCGTCCACCAGCAACACCTGCGGCTTGCGCGCCAGCGCGGCGTCGAGGTCGAACTCCTCGAAGTCGCGGCCGTGGTAACTCACATGGCGGCGCGGCAGGATCTCCAGCCCTTCCAGCAGGGCCGCCGTCTCGGCGCGGCCGTGCGTTTCCACCAGGCCCACCACCACATCCACGCCCTGCTTCTTCAACTCGCGTGCGGCGGACAGCATGGCCCAGGTCTTGCCGACGCCGGGAGCGGCACCGAGGAAGATCTTCAGGCGCTTTTGCTCGCCGTTGGCGACGTCTAGGAGGGCGTTGGCGCGGGCTTCGCGGGTGGGGGTGCTCATGGACATGCGTCGGAGGTTTCGGGTGATGCCATTCTTGGCTTGAGTGTTCGTGATTTGAGTGTTCGCTACGATCGTTCGTTTCTGCAGATTGGCTCGCCTGCGGCGGGCTTTCGATCGCCTGCCGGCGACCGAGTCACTTCTCTTTGCTGGCCCAAAGAGAAGTAACCAAGAGAAATGGCCTTGCTTAATCCGCCGGGATTACAAGCCTGCGGTTTCGAGGATGTTGGAACTATATCCCGCGACACGACCACCGCCGCCGCCATGCCACGCCGTATCTGGAAGCTGAGGTACTCCAGCACCCCACACTTGTCATCCCTGCGAAAGCCGGACAAAAGCGAGCTACGCGAGCGTTGAACAGCCGAAGGCTGGCCCCAAAGGGGCGAGCGCAGCGAGTCATCCAGTGCCTCGGCACTGGAAGATCAACATCACTGAATGACTCGCTGCGCTCGCCCCTTTGGGGCCGCCCTGCGGGCATTCTGCGCGCGGAGCGCTTGTCCGGCTTTCGCCGGAATGACGAGCAAAAGCACGAACACCTCTCACGGTTTTTTTCTTTGCCCTGGCTGTTGCTTCTGCGCGCAGGAAGCGCGCTGCTCTTCCGAGGCCCCTCGGCGGCGGTGAGGCGTGGACGACAAGGCCGCGCAGCGGGCGAGTCCATGGATGGACTCGCCTTTTCGACCGGACAGGAGTCCAGCCGAAAAGCCCGGCCACGCCTCACGGACTTTTCGCCCATGAATGGGCGAAAAGCGTCGCCGCGGGGTGCCCTTTTCTCTTGGTTACTTCTCTTTTGGGCACGCAAAAGAGAAGTAACTCGGGCGCCGACAGGCGCACGAAACCGCTTTGAAACTTGCGGCAAACCCACAAGCAAAAGCCCCTCTCCCCTACCCCTCTCCCGCAAGCGGGAGAGGGAAAATGCAGGCCATCGCAGCAATGGCGAAAGGAAAGCAAACATCAGAAGTGAATGATCGCATCCAGCAACGCCACCGCCTGGTAATCCTTACGCCCATTGTCATAGGCATCGACGTCATACGATTTTTCGTACCGCAGCTCCGGCTGGATCTCCAGATCCTGCGAAACCCAGTGCGTGATGCCGACGGTATGGCTGCTGTAGCGCGTGGCGTAGCCGGTGCGCTGGCCGTTCTCGTCGTTGTAGAACTCATTGCGGATGGACAGCATGTTCTTCGCGTCCAGCTCGATGTTGAGGTAGTTCACCACGCCGAACGCGCTGGCATAACCCGGCAGCGCCGAGGTGCCCGGCTCGCCCGGGATGCCGCCCGGGCCGAAGCCGGGGACGTTGCGGCCAAACATGCGGTAGGCCTCGGTGAGGATGTGCACGCGTTCGTTGAAGCGATGGCCCCAGGTCATCACGTACATCTGCACGTTGTTGTAGTTGTAGTCGGAGTGATTGAGGCTGTTGACGCAGGGGTACAGCATGTCGTTGTTGTCGACCGACACCCAGCGTACGCAGGCCTGCAGCGTGGGCCGCGCACCAGGGTTCCAGACCGCCGTGTCGTTGCTGGCGTTCACGCCGACCTGCAGGGTCCATTGCTGGTTGAGGCGCGTGGTGGTCATCACGCCCATCTGTGTATACGGATCGACCGTGTAGAGGATCGAGTGGGTCATCAGGTAGTTCTGCGGCGAGAACTGTGCCTCGATGTCTGGCAGCGACAGCCAGCGGCCGACGCGCACCACCATGCCCTGAGCCACCCACGGGATATAGAGGTCGGCGTAGAACAGCATCGGGTCGTCGCCGTAGAGCTTGCCGTTCTGCGGCTCGTTGCTGGATGGGTTGTTCAGCAACTGGTTGCTGAAGACGCCCTTCATGATCGTGTAGTGGTAGTCGTAGCCGTACAGGTTGGAGATGTCGAAGCCCCAGTCCAGGTGGTCGGTCTGCACCGTGTCTTCCACCCGTGTGAGGTTGAACACGAACTGGTCGAACTCCAGGCGGTTGGCACGCGTGTTGTACGACAGCGGTGCGTTGCTCTTGCTGGAGGTGCTGAGGTTCCCCGACGGCGTGACCCAGCCGAACATCTCGATGCGGTTGCGCTGCATCCACTGGCCCAGCGCGGTGCAGCCCAGCGCCTTTTCCAGCGGATAGGTGGAATTGGTGTCCGGCACTCCGATCGGCGCCGGCACGCCGCCGAGCTGCCACTCCGACGAGGGGAACGGCGGCGAATCCAGCGGCGCATCCATCGCGCGACGCTTGGCCGCCGGCGCATTCGGATCGGCCGGCTGCGCATCTTCGCGATACGCCGCGGCGAAACGCGAAAGGAACCCGTGGGAGCAATCGGAGCTTTGCACCTCCATCGCGGGCGCCTGTGTCGAGGCGACGCTCTGCGGATCGGCCAGCGGCACGGCCGCGGTGGTACCGGCCAGTACACGTCCGGCCGGCAACATCGCCAGCATCAGCGCCAGCGGAAGCAATTTCTTGTGTGTCATGTCTTTCCTTGTTTCGCGGCCCGCAACGGCCGCCTTCGTGAAGCGATGAATCAAGCAACCCGCCTTTGCTTGTCATCCCGGCGAAGGCCGGGATCCAGTCACGACCATGCTCGTCCGAGTCACACAGTCACTGGATGATTCGCTGAGCTCACCCCTATGGGGCCGACCTTCGCCGGAATGACGAGCAAGACCACGAGCCTTGTCAGATGCCGGCGTAGCCGCCCAGCACGTAGTCGTCCTGCTCGCGTTCGGCCGCGGTGACCACATGTGCCGGCGCGCTCTGCCGCACGGGCAACGCGATCACCACGTCGCGGCCTTCGCCGGTGGAGACGACCACCTCGATCTGCTCGTGCCGGTCATCGGGAAGATTCACGGAAAGTTTCAGTTGGGCGTTCATGGATTTCTCCTCACACGAGTCCACAGGCAACCAGCAGCATGTCGATGAGCTTGATGCCGACGAAGGGCACGGCCAGGCCACCGAGGCCGTAGATCAGCAGGTTGCGGTTGAGCAACGCGGCTGCGCCGATGGCGCGATAGCGCACGCCCTTCAATGCCAGCGGGATCAGCACGATGATGATCAGCGCGTTGAAGATCACTGCCGACAGGATCGCCGAGCCAGGGCTGTGCAAGCGCATCACGTTCAACGCATCGAGTTGCGGATAGGTGGCCACGAAGATCGCCGGCAGTATCGCGAAGTACTTCGCCACGTCGTTGGCAATGGAGAACGTGGTGAGCGAACCGCGCGTCATCAGCAGCTGCTTGCCGGTCTCCACGATCTCCAGCAGCTTGGTGGGATTGGAGTCCAGGTCCACCATGTTGCCGGCCTCGCGCGCGGCCTGCGTGCCGGAGTTCATCGCCACCGCCACGTCGGCCTGCGCCAGCGCAGGAGCGTCGTTGGTGCCGTCGCCGGTCATCGCCACCAGGCGCCCCTGCGATTGGTAGTCGCGGATCAGCTTGAGCTTGGCTTCGGGCGTGGCTTCGGCGAGGAAATCGTCCACGCCGGCCTCGGCGGCGATGGCCGCCGCGGTGAGCGGGTTGTCGCCGGTGACCATCACGGTGCGGATGCCCATGCGTCGCAGCTCGGCGAAGCGCTCCTTGATGCCGGGCTTCACCACGTCCTTCAGTTCGATCACGCCCATTGCGCGGCCGGCGTCCACCACCAGCAGCGGCGTGGCACCGCGGCGCGCGATCTCCTCTGCAGCGCGCAACAGCAGTTCGGGCAAGTGGCTGCCATTTTCGTCGAGATAACGGCGCACCGCATCCAGCGCGCCCTTGCGAATGGCGCGCGCGCCGAGATCGACGCCGCTCATGCGAGTCTGCGCGGTAAAGGCAACAAACTCAGCGTTTTCGGTGCCGAACGCTTCGACCTGCAGACCGAAACGCGACTGCGCCAGTGTCACCACGCTGCGGCCTTCCGGCGTTTCGTCGGCCAGCGAAGCCAGCAGCGCGGCTTCGGCGAGATCGCGTTCCGCCACGCCCGGCGCGGCATGGAAGCTCGTCGCCTGACGGTTGCCGAAGGTGATCGTGCCGGTCTTGTCCAGCAGCAGCACGTCCACGTCACCGGCCGCTTCCACCGCACGGCCGGATGTGGCGACCACGTTGGCCTGCATCATGCGGCTCATGCCTGCCACGCCGATCGCCGACAGCAGGCCGCCGATAGTGGTTGGCGCCAGGCACACCAGCAGCGCCACCAGCGCAGTCAGCGTCACCACCTTGCCGGCGCCGCCCATGGCGACCGCGAAGATCGAGAACGGCAGCAGGGTGACCACCACCAGCAGGAACACGATGGTGAGGCCCACCAGCAGGATGGTGAGCGCCACTTCGTTCGGCGTCTTCTGCCGCTTGGCACCTTCCACCATCGCGATCATGCGGTCGAGGAAAGACTCGCCGGGATTGACGCCGATGCGCACCACCAGCCAATCGGAAAGCACGCGCGTGCCGCCGGTGACCGAGCAGAAGTCGCCGCCCGCCTCGCGGATCACCGGTGCGGATTCGCCGGTGATCGCGCTCTCGTCCACCGAAGCGACGCCTTCGATCACCTCACCGTCCAGCGGCACCCAGTCGCCGGCCTCCACCAGCACCACGATGCCCTTGCGCAATTCGCTGGCGTCCAGGGGGATCCAACGACTGGTGTGGTTCGGTTCCAACAGCTTCTTGGCCACGATCTTGCGCTGCATGCCGCGCAGACTCGCCGCCTGTGCCTTGCTGCGGCCTTCGGCCAAAGCTTCGGCAAAGTTTGCGAACAGCACGGTGAACCACAGCCACAGCGCCACCGCGAGGATGAAGCCAGCGGGAGCTTCGCCATGGCCCGCCAGGGCCTGCAGCCACAACAGGGTGACCAACAGGCTGCCGAGCCACACCACGAACATCACCGGGTTGCGCCACTGTGTGCGCGGCGAGAGCTTGCGCAGCGCATCGAGGCAGGCCGGCCCCAGCAAAGCCGGGTCGAACAGGGGAAGTTGCTTGCCACTCATGACTTCGTTCCGTGTTGACCCTCGCGCGCAAGCGCATCGAGGGCGAGGTTCAGGTCCAGCACGTTCACCCGCGGCACACCGAACAGGCCGAATACGCGCGTCGCGGCGTGCTCGTTCAACAGGCGCTCCACGTCCGCCCGCGGCAAGCCGCGCTGCGCCGCCACGCGGGGCAACTGCAGTTCGGCGTTGGCGAGCGAGATCTCGGGATCCAGCCCCGACGCGGAAGCCGTGACCGCATCCACCGGCACCGGCGCGTTCGCGGCCAGTCCGTTCTCGCTGCGATAGGCACGGGCGCGCCCGGCTACGGCATCGATCAGCTTGCGGTTGGTAGGGCCGTAGTTGCTCGCGGCGCTCAACTCCGCGTTGTAGGGCGAGTCCACGGTCTTGCTCGGATCTTTCGGATCCGGCGCCTGCGTGGCGCTGGGGCGCGGATGGAAATAGCGCGGCGCGGTGAAGTCCTGGCCCAGCAGCGCCGAGCCGATCACCTTGCCGTCGCGCTGCACCAGGCTGCCCTGCGCATGCCACGGCAGCAGCAGGTTGGCCGCCGCGGTGGTGATCAGCGGATAGGCCAGCCCGGTGAGCAGCATGAACAGCACGGCGGACGTGATCGCCGGCCGCAGCAGGCTGCGGATGGAAGTGTTCGTATCGTTCATGGTCGATCCTTCAGAAAAGCTGGCCGTGCAGCATGGCGATGTGCTCGACCAGCGGCCCCAGCGCCAACGCCGGCAGGAAGGTGAGTCCGCCCACCACCAGCGCCACCAGCACGGTCAGCGCCATGAACAGCGGTGTGGCGGTGGGGAAGGTGCCCGCGGTTTCCGGCAGCGTCTTCTTGCTCGCGAGCAGGCCCGCCACCGCCAGCATCGGCAGCAGGGTGCCGTAGCGGCCGATCAGCATCGCGAGACCGATCGTGGTGTTGTAGAAAGGCGTGTTCACGCTGAGGCCGCCGAACGCCGAGCCGTTGTTGGCGGTGGCCGAGGTGTAGGCGTAGAGGATCTCGCTGAAGCCGTGCGGCCCGGTGTTGCCGAGGCTGTCGGTGATATGCGGCCAGAGCACCGCCAGCGCGGTGAAGCCGAGGATGCAGATCGGGTGCGCCAGCACCGCCAGCATCACCAGCTTGATCTCGCGCGCCTCGATCTTCTTGCCGAGGAACTCCGGCGTGCGGCCGATCATCATGCCGATCAGGAACACCGCGAGGATCGCGTACTGCAGCAGGTTGATCAGGCCCACGCCTTTGCCGCCGTACACGCAGTTCAGCATCATCTCGCCCAGCGGCGCCAGGCCGCCCAGCGGCGTCAGCGAGTCGTGCATCGCGTTCACCGAGCCGGTGGTGGCGGCAGTGGTGGCCGTGACGAACAGGCTGCTGCCGGCGATGCCGAAGCGCATCTCCTTGCCTTCCATGTTGCCGCCCGGCTGGGTGGCCGAGAGGTGCTGGTCCACGCCCAGCGCGGTGAGCTGCGGATTGCCCGCCTGCTCCGCCGGATACACGATGGCGAGGAAGCCCACGAACATCACGAAGAAGGCGCCGAACAGCACCCAGCCCTGGCGATTGCGCGCGAGCATGCGGCCGAACGCCACCGTCAGCGCCGCGGGAATCAGCAGCATCGACAATATGTGCAGCGTGTTGATGAGCGGCGTCGGATCCTCGTATGGATGCGCTGCATTCGCGCCGTAGAAGCCACCCCCGTTGGTACCGATGTGCTTGATCGTCTCCAGGCTCGCCACCGCGCCGAGGATGATGTGCTGCTTCGCGCCTTCCAGCGTGGTCGCCACGGCATCCGAAGCCAGCGTCTGCGGCACACCCTGCCATACGCAGACCAGCGCCAGCACGAAGCAGACCGGCAGCAGGATGCGCCAGACGATGCGGGTGAAGTCCACCCAGAAATTGCCGATCTCCGGCTTCTCGGCGTGCCCAAGGCCGCGCACGAAAGCGGCGCCCGCGGCCAGGCCCGTGGCGGCACTCACCGTCATCAGGAAGGTCAGCGCGGCCATCTGGCTGAAGTTGGACAAGGTGTTCTCGCCCGAGTAGGCCTGCCAGTTGGTATTGGTGACGAAGGACATGGCGGTGTTGAACGCCAGGTCCGGCGACATCCCTGACAGGTGCGACGGGTTCAGCGGCATCCAGGCCTGCACGCGCAGCAGGAGGTAGCCCAGCAGCCCCATCGCGGCGTTCGCCAGCACCAGCGCCATGCCGTATTGCGACCAGCGCATGCCGCGGTCCGGGTCCACGCCCAGCAGGCGGTAGGTAAGCCGCTCCGGGAGCGCATGCCTCTCGTCGGTGAACACCTTGGCCAGGTAATGGCCCATGGGTATCGCCAACGCCGTCATGCACGCCAGCATGATCACGAAGTAGAGGATATTGGTCGTCATCGCGCGCTCCTCAGATCTTCTTCAGCGCGGCGATGTACAGGACCATGGCGATGAAGAACGCCACCGCCAGCCCCACGAAAATGAAATCGCCCATCGCGCCCACCTCAGAACCGTTCCGGACGGAACAGCGCGTAGAACAGATAGACGAACAGACCCGCGGCCATCACGCCGCCCAACACCATTGCCCAGCCCATTGCATGCCTCCGTGGAACCGCGCCAGGAAGGCGGCGCGGCAAGGTGCGCAATCTAGGGCCGCGGGCATAACGGGCGGATAGCGGAAAACCGCTGCCGCATATATTTCTCGTAAAGATTTCTGCCGAGGGAGGCGCGGCCATGGAACCTGTTCACGGGTTCGGCAAGTTCCGCATTGGGAGCTGCGCACGCAACGCCGGCCCATCGTTACCTGCGCAAGCCGCCCCGCTCCAGCAAGTCCGCGGCGGTGAAGGCTGGAAACCTTGAACGAACCCTCAGGCCACCGTCGGCGCGGAGTCGTCCACTTCCTGCCCCGCACCAGCCACCACGGCTGCTGCCAGCCGATGCACCGTGTAGCCAGCCGCATCCCAGGCGTCCAGTCCACCCAGCAACGGCCGCACATGTCGATAGCCGTGCGCCATCAGCGCCTGCGCCGCGTACGCCGCGGAGACCTCATTCGGGCAATTGCAATACACCACCAGCTCGCGATCAAACGGTATCGCGTCGACGACCTGCACGACGCCATCGACCTCGGCCAGCAGGGCATCCGGAATGAGCCGGCCGTCCAGCTGCCGCGCCAGCGCCGAACGCACGTCGATCACCACGGGCGCGCGCCCTGCCGCAATCGCGCCAGCAAGCTCTTCGACGCCGATGCGTGCCATCCGCAGCGATCGCAGCAGACGTTTGCGCCGCCACCACTTGACGGCCACGTAGGCCACAAGCAGCGCCGCGACCACCTCGACCGCCACTGTGCCGGCGCCCGCGATGGCGTCCAGCACGCGGTCGACTTCTCCCGCGAAGACATAGCCGAGCGCGATCGCCACACCCGCCCAGAGCAGCGCACCCACGCCGTCGAGCAGCATGAAACTCCGTGGCGACAGGCCCATTGCGCCGACCAGCGGCGGTGCCAGCATCGACAGCCCCGGCACGAACTTGGCGACCAGCAGCACCTGTCCGCGCCAGCGCTGGAAATGCAGCTCCGACTGCTTCACGCAGGAATCCGGCGACAGCGAGATGCGGCATAGCGTGCGCATCACCCCCGCGCCATAGCGCCGTCCCGCCAGATACCAGGCCAGGTCGCCAATCAGGCTGGCGGCCAAGGCCGCTGCCACGATGCCTGCCAATGACAGGCGACCGCCTGCCGCCAGCGCCCCGGCCACGACCAGGGTGGGCACGGCCGGCACCGGCACGCCCGCCTGCGCCGCCAGCACGTTCAGGAACACCAGCAGCAGGCCGTACTGGGCGATCAGCGCAATGATTTCGTGAGCCATCGGAGCGGAACCCTGTGGCGGCAACGACCGGCCGCCGCCCCATCATTGGGCCGGCCAGCGCGGCTTGCAATCTCCCCGCGGATGCGGGTTCGCGGCGCCCTGCCTCTATAATCGAGCGACCCACACCGCGACCACCCATGAACTCGATCCCAGCCGACGCCCCACGCCCCGCCGACTTCGCCACCGTGCGCGCACTCGCCGACGCCGACATGCGACGCATCGACGCGCTGATCCGTACACGGCTGGCTTCCGACGTGGTGCTGATCAACCAGATCGCCGAACACATCATCGCCGGCGGCGGCAAGCGGCTGCGCCCGATGCTGCACGCGCTGGCTGCGCGCGCAGCGGGTTACCACGGCGAGCAGCACGTGAAACTGGCCGCGGTCATCGAGTTCATCCACACCTCCACCCTGCTGCACGACGACGTGGTGGACGAGTCCGGCCTGCGCCGCGGCCGGCAGACGGCCAACGCGCTGTGGGGCAATGCCGCCAGTGTGCTGGTCGGCGACTTCCTGTACTCGCGCTCGTTCCAGCTTATGGTGGAACTGGATGACATGCGCATCATGCGCATCCTCGCCGACACCACCAACACCATCGCCGAGGGCGAGGTGCTGCAGTTGCTCAACATCGGCAACGCCGACGTGGACGAGGCCGCCTACCTCGCGGTGATCGAGCGCAAGACCGCCGTGCTGTTCGCCGCCGCCACCGAACTCGGCGCCCTGCTCAGCGGCCTGCCCGCGGACCAGGTTTCCGCGTTGCGCCGCTACGGCATGGAGCTGGGCTACGCCTTCCAGATCGCCGACGACCTGCTGGACTACACCAGCGACGCCGACACCCTGGGCAAGAACATCGGCGACGACCTCGCCGAGGGCAAGCCCACCCTGCCGCTGATCTACGCGCTGCAGAGCGCCACGCCGGAACAGGTCGCCTCGCTCCGTCACGCCATCGAGCACGGCGGCCTGGATTCGCTGGACCGCATCGTCGCCGCGATCCGCGATTCCGGCGCACTGGAGCGCACCCGTGCGCGCGCCGAGGCGCACGCCAATGCCGCGCACGAAGCCCTGTCCATGCTGCCCGCATCGCCCTACCGCGATGCACTGGCCACGCTGGCGGACTATTCGGTGCAGCGCACGTTCTGATCGCCACGATGACGACTCCTCGCGATGCGCGCCCTACCGATGCCGATGCGCCCGTGGAAACCCTGTGCCAGGGCCGCTGGCTGAGCCTGCGCAAGCGGGGACGCTGGGAATACGTCGAACGCAACAACCCCGGCGGTGCGGCGATCGTGATCGCGGTGACGCCCGACGATCGCGTGCTGTTCGTGGAGCAGTACCGCGTGGCCATCCAGTCGCGCACCATCGAGATGCCGGCCGGCCTGGTCGGCGATCTCGCGGGGCAGGAGGACGAAGGCATCCTGCTGGCCGCGCAGCGCGAGCTGGAAGAGGAAACCGGCTGGCGTTGTTCGCGCGTCGCCTTGCTGCACCAGGGACCATCCTCCGCGGGCATGAGCACCGAGATGATCGCCTATGTGCGCGCCTTCGGACTGGTGAAAGTGGGTGCGGGTGGCGGGGATGCCAGCGAGAACATCGTGGTGCACGAAGTGCCTCGGCGCGAAGCGGGGGCGTGGCTGTTTGCGCGCGCAGGCGAGGGATATTCGATTGATCCCAAGTTGTTTGCGGGGTTGTGGTTGCTGGAGCATGCGTCTGCTGGCTGAGTGCTGCGCAGCGCTGAGTCCTGCCTACCTCTCTCCATCGGGAAGAGAGCCTGAGTGAAGGACGTGGCTCGCGTGAACCTTGCGCTTCTGCACCTTGATTCGCCGGCGGCGGCTTTTCGATCGCATGCCGGCATCCGAGCTTCTTCTCCTTGATGGTCCACGCCACCGCTGGAACGGTGGCGAATGGCGAAGCCGGCCCGGAAGGCGGCCGCCAGGAGTCGGTCAAGAGACGTGACCAGGAGAAAATGCCCGGTTCAATTCGCTGGCGTTGCAGGCGCGCTGTGCCGAGGCTCTTGGAACTACTCCCGTCTACGCGATGGACGGTATGGCCACATCGCGCCGTATCTGGGCCCCGAGGTCAGAGGCGATCCGTGCACGTAGCGCATGCTCGCGGGGCGATACACGAACGGCCATGAGTGGCGACACACGCTTTGAGCGAGGCGACTGAACGGGATGCGTGACAGTCAACGGGCTTTCGATCGCTCTTTCGCCAGTCGCGCGTCCAGATTGTTCTCGGCTTCGGCTGCGTAGTCGCGGCAGGCCTGGGTGTCGACCAGGGGCGTCACATCCGCCGGCGATTTGCGCCTGGCGATTTTTTCCCAGAAGCCGCTGGCGTCGGGATGCGGCGTGAGCAGGATGTCGCAGGGCAGCGCTGCGACAGTGGCAAGGGCCTGGCGGAAGCCGGCGATATAGGCTGGGTGATCGGTGAAACGGTAGTCGGGGGCGCTGATGGCGCTGAGGCTGTCGGCGTAGGCAATGCGCAGGCAGCGCTGGCCTGCGCAGGAAGTCCATGTCCACGAGGTGCTGCCCGCCGTGTGTCCGGGGGTGTAGTGCGCGGTGATCGCCGCGTCGCCAAGTTGCACGGTTTCCCCGTCGCGCACCACGCGCACCCGCTGCACTGGCGGGTAATAAGGCATGGCGCCGAATTGCGGGTCGCTGCGGTCGGCACCGCCCAAGGCCAGTTCACGTGCACCGGCTGTGCTGGTCAGCACCTGTGCGCCACTGGCCGCCTGCAATGCGGCAATCCCGCCGGCATGGTCGGCATGGGGATGCGAGTTGAGTATCCACTTCACGTCGCGCACGTGGAAGCCGAGTTCGCGGATATGCGCTTCGATCACCGGCGCGGATTCCGGCAGATCGCCGTCGAACAACGCCAGTCCGTGCCCCGTGTCCACCAGCAGCGAAGTCAGTCCGTGTGGCCCCACGTACCACGTGTTGCCGTAGATGCGGAACGGCTTTTGCGGCGCGTTCCATTGGCTGTGCGGGATGTCGCCCCAAGGCTGCGCTGCATGTGCAATCGGCAGGAACAGGCCAAGCGCCAACATGGCGACGACAGGCAGTCGCAGATGCATGGGGGGATCTCCTTGAAAGCGGTTGCACAGCATCCCCGTTGCGACTGACGCGGTGCGGGCGCAACGCTGGCAATTCGGGGGCGGCGATCAGTGATGGCGTCTGCGACGGCGCCAGAGCAGTAACCCGAGACCGATCGCGGCGGCAACGAACCACGCAGCGACAGCCGGCGTGCTTCCGCCAAGCCACGGGATCGCGGCAACCGCTCCGGCCACGAACAGGCCGCCGCCGAGCGCAGCCAACGGGTCAGCGCGCCTCGCATTGCGCGACAACAGCAAGCCCACGCCCAGCGTCGCCAACAGCACCGCAAGCACGCGGCGCAACCAGGTGAGCCCGGGCTGTGCCGCCATGTCCGGGCGCATGTCGATCAACGCACTATTGCCCACGTCGACTTCGTAGCCCTTGCCGTCGGCAGCATCCAGCGCAGGCACCAGGTGATCCCCGTCGACACGGGCGATCACGGTGATCTCCTGCAACGGCGCCGCATTCCAGCTCACGCGCAGGTCGCCCAGGCGCGGATCGCCCGGCTTGATGCTGGTCACGAGTGCGCCGTCGTACAGGGAAAAAGTGGCCGCCAGGTTTTCCGGTAGCGCTTTGACGTTGGGCGCGACCGGTTCGCTGCCCGGCAGGTCCTGCACCAGTTTCGCATCCAGCATGAAACCGCCCAGTTGCACGCTTTCCGCAACGAAGCGCTTGGCGGGAATCGGAAACGCGCCCGGATTGATGTGGCCGTTCATGTGCACGAACTGGCTGGCATCCTGCGGCGTGTCCGACCAGTCCAGCTCGTAGGTCGCGTCTCCACCCAGGCGCAGCTCGCGCCACTGGAACATCTGCACGCGTCGCGTGAGCACCGGCGTGTCCGCCTGCTGGTTGAAGTCCGCGTCGAGCGGCTGCGCCACCACGTGCGGCGTGCCGCTGATGCGCACCATCCTCCCCTGCAGATCCGGCTGCGGTTCCGCGTCGCTGCCGAGATCCAGTACTTCGCCACCATGCAGCTGCAGTGCGACCCGGTAACCCGCGAGGCCGCGTTCGGTCGATGCCGCCAGCACGATGCCCATCGCCAGCAGCACCACGCCGGCCACCGCCAGCACACTGCGTGGAACCGTGTCGATGCGCATCAGGCCAGACTCCCGCGCAATTCGGCCATTTCGTCCGCGCAGCCGTAACGGCCACGCTCGTCGCGTTGCACGCGCGCGACGGCGCAGGCGTGGTCGTGGGTGAAGAAAAGCCGCACGTCACGCGCGAGCTTGTCGTCGAGGAAGCTGCGTTTCTCCTCGATCAGCTTTTCGGGATAGCGGTCGTAGCCCATGGTGATCGGCAGATGCACCCACGAGCGGCCCGGGATCAAGTCGGCGCAGAACACCACACCGCCGACCTCCGCCAGCATCAGGCCAGGCGTGTGGCCGTCCGAATAGCTGAAGCGCACGGCATCGCCCAACGCCTTCGATCGCTCACCCTCCACCAGTTCCAGCCGCCCGCTGTCCACTAGCAGCTGCGCGAGTTCCGGGATGAACGAGGCGCGGTCGCGCGGGTGCGGCTTCAGCACGCGTTGCCAGTGCGCAGCACCCACCACGAAGGTGGCATTGGGAAACAGCAGGTACGGCGGCTGGCCTTCCTGCCACGCGGCGAGCAGGCCGCCGGCGTGGTCGAAATGCAGGTGCGACAGCACCACGGCATGGATGTCCTCGTGCGAGAGGCCCGCGGCAGCCAGCGAATCGAGCAACACGTGGCGGTCCTCCACCACGCCGTAGCGCTCGCGCAGCGATGGCTCGAAGAACGCGCCGATGCCGGTCTCGAACAACACGTTGCGACCGGGCACGCCGTCCACCGTCACGCCCTTCGCCAACAGGCAGCGGCAGGCCAGCGGGATGCGGTTCTGCTCGTCCGGCGCGATCCAGCGCGACCACATCGCCTTGGGTGCGTTGCCGAACATGGCGCCGCCGTCGAGACGCTGGGAGTTGCCGAGAAGCGAGAAAAGTTCCATGAGCCAAACCTGCCGGTCGCCAGTGCTGTTCAAGACATTCCTGCAACGCCACCCCCGCGCCGTTCGCGTCGAGCTTAGCTTGCGAACGCAAGCGAAGTCGAAGCAGCCCTTCGACTTCGACGCTCCCCGCCCGCGCTCCGGGCAAACGTCGCGGCTGTTATTCCACCTTGCCCAACCCCGACGGCCGGCGCGGATCGCTCGCGGCATCGAGCGTGTTGGTCTTGTGGTCCCAGGTGACCACGTTCATGAAACCCCAGCCTTCGCGCGGCTTGAGCGTGTAGCCCATCTTCTTGAGCTGTTCGCTGGTGGCGGGATCGAACACGCCATCTTCCACGTACACCAGGTCGGGCAGGAACTGGTGGTGGAAGCGTCGGGCTGCGGTGATCTGCTGCGCGCTTTCGCCGTCGATGAAGTGCAGGATGCCTTCCAGCACCTGGGTGATGATGGTGGAGCCGCCGGGCGAACCGATCACCGCGCTGCGATCCTTGCCGACCACGATGCTCGGCGACATCGAGGACAGCATGCGCTTGCCGCCCACCGGCGCGTTGGCCTCGCTGCCGAGCAAGCCGTAGACGTTGGGCTTGTCCGGCACCAGCGCGAAATCGTCCATCTCGTCGTTGAGCAGCACGCCGGTGTCCTTGGCGACGAAGGTGGAGCCGAGGATGTAGTTCACGGTGGACGTGATCGCCACCATGTTGCCGTCCTTGTCGATGATGGAGAAATGCGTGGTGTGCATGCCCGGATCGTGCGCCGACTCGTGCGGCAGCATGGACGACGGCGTGGCCTGGTCGGGCAGGATGCTCTGGCGCAGGCCGTCGGCGTAGTAAGGCGACAGCAGCATGTCCAGCGGCATCTTCACGAAGTCGGGGTCGCCGAGGTAGTCGTTGTGGTCGCGGAACGCGCGGCGCATCGCCTCGATCACGTAGTGCATGCGGTGCGCCTGGTCCATCTTCGCAAGGTCGTAGCCGTGCAGGATGTTGAGGATTTCCGCGATGGCCACGCCGCCGGAGGACGGCGGCGGCGCGGTGACGATCCGATAGCCCCGGTAGTCGACGACGATGGGCGTGCGCTCCCTGGCGCGGTAGTTCGCCAGGTCCTGCAGCGTCCAGTCGCCGCCTGCCGCGCGCACCGCGTCCACCAGCTTCTGCGCCACTTCGCCGCGATAGAAGCCATCGTCACCCTTCTGCGCGATCGATTCCCAGGTGCGTGCCTGGTCCGGATCGCGCCAGATCGCGCCATCGGCAGGCGGCTTGCCACCGGGCAGGAACTTGCCTGCGGAGGCGGGCCAGCGCTCGAGGTTCTTCTGCTCGTCCCTGATCGCGCCCAGCAGGCGCGAGTCAGGCTTGAAACCGTCGCGCGCGATGCGGATGGCCGGCGCCAATGACACGCTGAGCGGCAACCTGCCGTAGCGCTTCGCCAGCAGTGCCAGGCCGGCCGGTTCGCCGGGAATGCCGGCGGAGAGCGGCCCCTTCAGCGCCGTGTCGCGGTTCGGCGTGCCATCGGGATTGAGGTAGTCCTTGGGATTCACCGCCATCGGCGCCGTCTCGCGCGCATCGATGAAAGCGTCGCTGTCGTCCTTGGCGATGTGCAGGGTTGCCATGAAGCCACCGCCGATGCCCGAGCTCTCCGGCTCCACCACCGACAAGGTGGAGGCCACCGCCACTGCGGCGTCGAACGCATTGCCGCCCTTGGCCAGCACTTCGAAACCGGCATTGGTGGCGAGGAAGTTGGCGCTGGCGATGCCGGCGTGGCCGGGGCGCTGTGTCGGCTGCACGCTCGCGGTGGCCGGCGCGGGCTTGGGCGTGACATCGGTGGCCGGTGCCGCACCGCTCGCCAGCAACAAGCCAAGCAACAGGGCGCGACCGCGCAGGAAGGTATTCATGCGGCAGGCTCCTGGCCCATCAGGTGGCGGTATTTGAGTTCGAGCGCTTCGCGCGATTCGGCGTGCGCGGGGTCGACGATGATGCATTCGACCGGGCACACCTCGATGCATTGCGGTTCGTCGTGGTGACCGACGCATTCCGTGCACAGCGCAGGGTCGATCACGTAGAACTCTTCGCCCAGCGAGATCGCCTTGTTCGGGCAAACCGGTTCGCAGACGTCGCAGTTGACGCAGGTATCGAGGATCTTGAGGGACATCGTTTCATGCGGCGCGGCGCGCGGCGGAGGCGTTGCGCCTGCGCCGCGCGCCGGCCGTCGATCACATCTGCACGAAGCGGAACGTGGCGCCGGTGACCTTCACCGCGTCGGACACGCGCTGCTCGTCGGCCTTGTCGCCAACGAACAGCACAATCACATCCTTGAAGGTGCCTGGCTGGGCACTCTTGAACGCGGCCACGGCCAGATCGCCGGTGGTGGCCGACACCGGACCGACGAAGGCCAGCAGGTTGCCGGGGGTGACGCCGCGGGCGACCGTATCCTGCACGCTCTGCAACTGGCGGTCGTTCTGCGCCTTGTCGTCGTCCTTCTGGCCCGGCGTCACGTAATAGACGTAGGGCTGCTGCGCAGCCATGCCCTGCAGGTTCTTCTGGACCAGCGGGCCGAGGTAGGCCTGCCAGCCCTTGGCATCGTTGACGTCGGTGGGCTTGGTAACCGCGGCAGCCTGCTGCGTGGCCTGCTGGTCCTGATCCGAGCCTTGCGAGCAGCCGCCCAGGGCGAGGCCGGCGGTCAGCGCGATGGCGGCGATGAGAGCGAACTTACGCATGATGGTCACCTTCTTTTGTTTCTGGTTGCTTGGGGAGGCCGACGCTGCGGCCCTTGTGCCAGCGCTGACGCATGGCTTGTTGTACCGCCGGATGCACGAAACCGGAGATATCGCCGCCGAGGCGGCCGATCTCGCGCACCAGCGACGAGGAAATGAAGCTGTATTGCTCCGCCGGCGTGAGGAACAGGGTTTCCGCCTGCGGGATCAGGTGCCGGTTCATGCTGGCCAACTGGAATTCGTATTCGAAATCCGACACCGCACGCAGGCCGCGCAGGATGACGCCGGCGCCGATCTCGGCCACGAAATTGGCGAGCAGCGAATCGAAGCCGCACACCTCCACGTTGCGCAGGTCGGCCAGGGCGAGCCGCGCCAGCGCGATGCGCTCGTTGAGGCTGAAACCCGGGCCCTTGCTGGGACTCTCGGCCACCGCCACCACCACGCGGTCGAACAATGGCGCGGCACGCGCCACCAGGTCGGCATGGCCGTTGGTGATCGGATCGAAAGTGCCCGGATAGACGGCCAGGCGGGGATTGCCGGAAGTTGGGTTCACGAGCCGGGAATGCTGTGGGGACTATCCCTAGCTTAACGGAAGCGCACGCCGATAGAGCGCAAAACGCACCTCGCCGGCCCGCCCTTCGCGATGCTGCAACCAGTTCCGCGGCACGGTCGGCGCCACCTCGCGCGGGGACTCCAGGTAAACCCAAGCCGATTCGGCCAGCCAGCCCCCCTGCTCCAAACCCTGCGCCAATGCGCCCCACAGATCCAGCGCGAACGGCGGGTCGAGGAAAACCAGGTCGAAGGGCCGCGCCGCGCCGCGCAGAAAGCCCTGCGCGTCCATGGCCACCACGTCGCCACCGGCGGCCTTGAGCCGTGCCAGATTGCCGCGCAACGCCCGCGACGCCTGCACCTCCGGTTCGACGAAGCAGGCACTGGTCGCGCCGCGCGACAGCGCCTCCATGCCCAATGCACCTGTGCCGGCGCACAGATCCAGCACCCGCGCGCCTTCGATCGTCGGCGACAGCCAGTTGAACAGCGTCTCGCGCACCCGCTCCGGGGTAGGCCGCAGGCCTGGCAGCTCGGGCACATCCAATCGCGAATTGCGCAGGCTGCCGCCAATGATGCGGATGCGGCCGCTCATGCAGCCTGCCTTGGAGCCTGCTCATGATCGCCCCATGGCCCGCGTCGAGGACTGCTTGCGCGCAGGCCAAGGAAGATAGAGGAAGCGCACGTCCATCCACGATCGAACGATGACGCGAGCATGCGGGCCAGTGGATCCGACCCTGCGAGTTGCCTTGCCGTGGCCACCCCGCAGCGGCGCCCAGCTTGACCCGACACCCTGGCAGGCGCTGCGCCACGCACCAGCACCTGGCGACCACGGCAAGGCAACCCTGGCCATGGGGTCGTGAACTGGCTCTTAGGCTCAGCGGCCGGTACGGATCGGGGTGTTAGCATGCCGCCCATTGTCTTTGAATCGCCCCGCAATGCTCAATTTCTGGAAGAAGAAACCTGCCGAGACGCCGCCCACGGACGCAACCGAAGCGCCTGTGACGGATACGTCGGACGCTGTCGCGCCAGTCGAGGCACCCGCCGAAACCACCGCCGGCGAGCCGGCCGAAAGCGCCCTGGCCAGGCGCAGCTGGCGCGATCGCCTCGCCGGCAGCGCGCTGGGTCGTGGCCTGGGTTCGCTGTTCAGCCGCAACCCCAAGCTCGACGACGACCTGCTCGACGAACTGGAAACCACCCTGATCACCGCCGACGTGGGCGTGGAAGCCAGCACCGCGCTGGTGGAAGACCTGCGCAAGCGCATGCACAAGCGCGAGTTCACCGATGCCGCAGCACTGCGCAACGCGCTGCGCGAGGCACTGGTGGCCCTGCTCAAGCCGGTGCAGCAGCCGCTGGACCCCTCCGGCCACAAACCCTTCGTAGTGCTCACCGTGGGCATCAACGGCGTAGGCAAGACCACCACCATCGGCAAACTCGCGCGCAAGTGGCGCGACGAGGGACGCAACGTGCTGCTGGCCGCAGGCGACACCTTCCGCGCCGCCGCCGTGGAACAACTCAAGACCTGGGGCGAACGCAACGCCGTGCCGGTGATCTCGCAGGGCCAGGACGCCGACGCCGCCAGCGTGATCTTCGACGCGTTGCAGGCCGCGCGCTCGCGCGGCGCCGACGTGCTGGTGGCTGACACCGCAGGCCGACTGCATACCCAGGGCGGCCTGATGGACGAGCTGGGCAAGATCGCCCGCGTGCTGAAGAAGCTCGATTCCGCGGCGCCGCACGAGGTGCTGATGGTGATCGACGGCACCACCGGCCAGAACGCGGTGAACCAGGTGCGCCAGTTCCGCCAGATCGTGGGCGTCACCGGCCTCGTGGTCACCAAGCTCGACGGCACCGCCAAGGGCGGCGTGGTGTTCGCGCTGGCGCGCGAGTTCGGCCTGCCGATCCGCTTCGTCGGCCTGGGCGAGACCGCCACCGATCTGCGCACCTTCGACGCCGCCGCCTTTGTCGACGGCCTGCTGCCGGCGGCCCACGGCTGATGCGGAGCTGACATGACGCGTGGAGTGCGACGCCTGCTGATGGCTGCGAGCGCGCTGGTGCTCGCCGTGCTGTTGGGCATGGCGGGCTCGGTCTACCTGCTGCTGCAGCCCGACCGCTTCACCGCGATGTTGCAAGGCCAGGCGCGGCAGGCCGGCCTGGTGCTCAACCTGGGCAGCCCCGCCAGCCCCACGCTGCTCCCGCGCCCGGCGCTGGATCTGCGCGGGATCACGCTCAACGCCGAAGGCGAGGAAAACCCCATCCTGCTGGCATCCAGCGGGCGGCTGGTGCTGCCGTGGAGCACCCTGCTTGGCGGCCCCGTCGCCATCACGCAGATGGAAATCGACGCGCCGCGCGTCGACCTGGACGCCTTGCAGAGCTGGCTCGCCGCACAGCCATCGCAACCGGCGAACGCCGTGCCCATGATCCCGCGCATCGACACCGGCATCAGCATCGAGCACGGCAGCCTGGTGCACGGTGACCAGTTGCTGCTCAGCAACGTCAGGTTGACCGCGGGCACGCTGGCGCCCGATCGCCGGTTCCCGCTGGCCATATCGGCTACCACCGCCGCAGGCGCACCATTGCAGGCACTACTGACCACCACGCCACGCATGCACGGCGCCGCGCTGCAACTCGACGACATCCAACTGCACCTGTCGCAGGGCAACGGCACCGCGCTCGTGCTGCACGGCAACGCCCGCTGGCACGGCGGGGCAAACGCGGACGCACAACTCGACGGCAAGCTCGACCGAGCGGGTGCCGGCAACTACGACATCGCACTCACGCTCACTCCCGCCGATCAGACCAATCCGCTGCTGCTGCACCTGAAGCTGGACGGTCCGGGCAACCATGCCGACATGAGCATGCCGCCGCTGGCGCTGGTGCATTGGTGGAGCGCACTGGACGCATCGGGCGCCCCGCAAACAGCATCGCAACCCGAATTGCCGCCCGGCAACGGCACCTTGCAGATGGCGAAGCTGCAGGTCGGCAGCCTCGCCATCACCGGCCTCAGCGTGCAGGCCGGCGACGCCGCGCCAGCCGCAGCCAGCAGTGCGGCAAGCAAGCCGGGCAGCGGTGGCAGGTCGAAGTGAAGCCGTTCGCCAACGCGTTGCTGGCCTGGTTCGACGAACATGGCCGCCACGACCTGCCCTGGCAACACCCGCGCGACGCCTACCGCGTATGGCTGTCGGAAACGATGCTGCAACAGACGCAGGTTGCCACCGTGGTCGGCTACTTCGAACGCTTCGTCGAAGCGTTGCCAACCCTGCGCGAACTCGCCGCCGCGCCCGAAGACCAGGTGCTGGCGCTGTGGTCCGGCCTCGGCTACTACCGCCGTGCGCGCTTCCTGCATCGCGCCGCACAACTATGCGTCGAGCGCCACGATGGCCAACTGCCGCGCGACTTCGACGCACTGGTCGCGCTGCCCGGCATTGGTCGATCCACCGGAGGCGCCATCCTCGCGCAGGCGCACGGGTTGCGCTTCCCCATTCTGGACGGCAACGTCAAGCGCGTGCTGACGCGTTACCACGGCATCCACGGCCATCCCGGCGAGAGTGCGGTGGAAAAATCGCTCTGGCAGCGCGCCGACACACACACGCCGACCATGCGCGTGGCCGACTACACGCAGGCGATCATGGACCTGGGCGCCACCGTGTGCACACGCACCAAGCCACGTTGCGGAACCTGCCCGCTGGCCGATAGTTGCATCGCCTTGCGCGACGGCCTCGTCACGCTGCTGCCGTCACCAAAGCCGGCGAAAACCACACCTACTCGCGAAACCGTGATGCTGGTCCTGCGCGACGCGCGCGGCCGGGTTCTGCTGGAACGACGCGGCCCGCAAGGCGTATGGCCCGGCTTGTGGAGCCTGCCCGAAGCCGCGGACGTCGATGCCGCCTGGCGTAGCGCACGGCAATGCGCACGCATCGACGACGCGCAGGCGTTACCTCCGTTCACCCATGTGTTCAGCCATTACAAGTTGCGCATCGAACCGCTGCTGTTCGACGGTGCAACGCCGACGCGCAGCATCGCGGATAATGCCGCACCTACCCCCGAATCACGCTGGTGCGACACCAGCGAACTGGTCGCGCTCGGCCTGCCCGCACCCGTGCGCAAGCTGCTGCAAAACCTCGAAGGACACCTCGCATGAGCCGTACCGTTCACTGCGCCAAGCTCGGCATCGACGCCGAAGGCCTGGCCTTCGCCCCTTGGCCCGGTCCGTTGGGCCAGCGCATCTACGCCGAAATATCCAAGCCCGCCTGGCAGCAGTGGCTGGCGCACCAGACCATGCTGATCAACGAAAACCGGCTCAACCCGCTCGACCCGGGCACGCGCAAGTACCTCGCGGAACAGATGGAGAAATTCCTGTTCGGTGGGGATGTCGACCTGGCCGCCGGCTACACAGCGCCTGACGCGGAACATTGACGCCGGATCGAGCAGGCCGGCGTGGCCCGCAATAGACGGGCGACACAGCGTCGCCTTGCGCACCCCGCTCGATATACTTTCCCAACAACTTGATCAGCAGTGCAGGATGTACTGGGCCAATACATTCCCTTGACAACCCTGGCACCCGCCGCTTTAATACGCGGCTTGCCGAAATACCCTGGCCGGGTAGCTCAGTTGGTAGAGCAGGGGATTGAAAATCCCCGTGTCGGCGGTTCGATTCCGTCCCCGGCCACCATGTTCGAACGGCCCGCAGCGATGCGGGCCGTTTTTATTTGCGCTACTGTCGCTACTGGCCGGCTTTCGCAAACGCAGTCCGGCGAATCCATAAAGGGTTCGAGCATCCGCAAGTCAGAGTGGACGGTGTGGCAGAGCAGTCGGCAGGACAAATCAAATCCACGCAGGAATCGAGGCATGTCGCGCGGACGACGCTGTCGGAGCGCGTCCATCGCTTCCGCATGCTGGGCATGGGCGTAGCCGCACTGCCGATCGCGGCGGTGCTGCATGAAAACGGCTGGACGCCCTGGCTGCTGGCCCTGGTCGTGTTCACCTGCCTGCTCTGGCCGCAACTGGCCTGGTGGCTGGCCAAACGCAGCGCCACGCCGTTCCAGGCCGAGCAGCGCAATCTGATGATCGATTCGCTGCTCGCAGGCTTATGGGTGCCGTTGATGCACTTCAACCTGCTGCCGGCCGTGCTGCTGCCCACCGTGGCCACGGCCGACAAGATCAATACCGGCATTCGCGGCCTGTGGTTGCGTTCGCTGCCGGTCATGCTGATCGGCGTATTGGGCGGCGGCCTGCTGACCGGTTTCGCCGTCGTGCCGCGAACCAGCATGCTGGTGATGCTCGCCTGCCTGCCACTGCTGGTCGTGCATACCTTGGCAGTCAGTCTGGGCACCTTCCACCTGGTACGCACGGTGCAGGGGCGCAACCGGCAATTGGCCGAACTGAGCCGGCAGGATCCGTTGACCGGCCTCGCCAATCGCCGGTACTGGCGCGAGGAGAGCGCCCGGTTGCTGGCCGAACGCAGTACAGAGGGACTGCCCAGCACACTGCTGATGATCGACGTCGACAAACTCAAGGCAATCAATGACAAATACGGCCATGGCGCGGGCGACGACGCGCTGTGCCGGCTGGCCACACTGATCCGCGAGCATGCTGGGCCGGAGACGCTGGCCGGCCGGCTGGGCGGCGACGAATTCTGCGTCATGCTGCCTTGTGGAAAGTCAGACGCCGAAACCATAGCCGAGCGACTGCGCGAGGCCATGGCCAGCGCACGCTGGCCGCTGCGCCCGGGCCTGCATTGCACGATCAGCATGGGCCTGACCGAGACCGGCGCGGTCGAGGGCACCCTGCACGGCTGGAGCGAAGCCGCCGACCGTGCCATGTATCGGGCCAAGCATTCCGGCCGCAACCGTATCGCCAGCGACAAGTCGAACGCTTCCTGACTGTCACTGCGCTGCCATCGACGAATCATCGGCGCGCCACGCACGTAGACGAGACTTTCGCGCACCGCCCCGCGAGTACCGCAGCCGTGCCAGCGCAGTACGTCACCCCTTCGAAGTTCGGTTTGTTCCGCATCGTGCGACACGGGCGGCGCTGGCGCACTCTGCTGGAAGGTTGCGAGCTGGCGCGCCACGAGGACGCGATCGCCGCGCTGGCGTATCTGCAGTCCAGTTGCCCGCGCGCACGATTGCCGGTTGTGTTGGATGAATGGCGTTATCTGGCCGGGCCGCCGCCCCGACTGGCGCAGGCCAGCAGCAACGACGAAGACTGGTTGCTGACGGGCTGACCCGGAGCCCGCTCAAAGCCATCTTTTCAACTGGCGACGAAGATGCTCCGCGTTATCGCGGGCCATGCCGCGACTTCAGCCGCCTGCCGTTACCGCGGCTCCCTCTCTTTGCCGCCCATGCCATCGCGGTGGCGAAGGTCCAGACAGACAGAGTGGGGCCTCGCGCGCATTTTGAACGGGCTCTCAAGTGGTAGCTGCGGCCGTTCCATCAGCTGAAAGCCGATCGAGCATGCCGCGTGCGATTTCCCGCTCACCGGACACCACCAGGCTCGCGCCCTGCCCGCGCAAATGCGCGACCCCGGCACCGGAACCCGCACGTGCGCAAATCGTCAGCCCCGGATTGATCTGACGCGCCACGCGCACGATCTCGCCCGCCTCGAACACGTCCGGCACGGTCACCAGCAACGCCTTCGCCGCACCGAGGTTGGCAGCGGCCAGCGCGTCATCCCGCGAAGCCTGGCCGGAGATCGTTCGGATGCCTTGCGAGCGCAGATCTTCGACGCGATCGTGCTCCATTTCCATCGCCAGCAGCGGGACGCCATCCGCACGCAATGCGTCGCACAACAGACGCCCTACCCGACCGTAACCCGCCACCACGACATGGCCGGACAGGTCGTCGTCGTGCACCGGTTCGTCGGGCGGCGCCGCCGCCGTGGCAGCATGCGTTGCTTCGCGCGCATCCAGCCAGGGCTTCGCGTGATCGAGCAGCTTGAACAGCAAGGGGTTGAGCAGGATGGACACGATGGCTGCCGCCAGCAGCACGTCCTGCGCCTCCTTCGACACCATGTGCTGGGCCACGCCCACACCGATCAGGATGAAGGAGAACTCGCCGATCTGCGCCAGGCTCACCGCGATGGTGAGCGCGGTGCGCAGCGGCCGCCGCGAGACCAGCACGATGAGCAGTGCCGCCAACGACTTGCCCAGCACGATGATCGCCAGCGCAGCCAATACCACCAGCGGCTCGACCAGCAGCACGTGATAATTGAACAGCATCCCGACGGAAACGAAGAACAGCACCGCGAAGGCATCGCGCAGCGGCAGCGTTTCCTCGGCTGCGTCGTGCGCCAGCTTGGACTCGCCCATCATCATGCCGGCGAAGAACGCGCCCAGTTCGAACGACACGCCGAACAGGCCGGCGACACCGAATGCCACGCCCAGCGCGATCGCCAGCACCGCAAGGCGGAACAGCTCGCGCGAACCGCTGACCGCCACCCGCGCGAGCAGCCATGGGATCAACCGCGCGCCCACCACCAGCATCAGCGCCACGAACAGGATCACCTTACCGATGGCGATGCCCACCGTGCCGGCCAGCGCGCCCACCGAAACGCCCTGCCCGGCCGCCAGCGCACCGCCCACCGCAGGCACCAGCACCAGTGCCAGCACCATCGCGAGATCTTCGACGATCAGCCAACCCACCGCGATGCGGCCACGCTCCGTCTCCAGCAGCCGGCGCTCCTCCATCGCACGCAGCAACACCACGGTACTGGCCACCGACAACGCCAGGCCGAACACGAAGCCCTGGGCGAACGGCCAACCCAGCGCCATGCCAAGCAGCACGCCCAGCACGGTAGCCACCGCCATCTGGATCAGCGCGCCGGGAATGGCGAGCGACTTCACCGACAGCAAGTCCTTCAGCGAGAAGTGCAGGCCCACGCCGAACATCAGCAGCACCACGCCGACCTCGGCCAGCTCGTGCGCGATATGCCCGTCCGCCACGTAGCCCGGCGTGAACGGTCCCACCACCACGCCGGCCAGCAGGTACCCGGCCAAGGCCGGCAATTTCAACCGGTGCGCCAGTGCGGCGAACACGAAAGCCAGCACGATGCCGCTGACCAGGGTGGCGATGAGCGGTGCTTCTTGCATGACGGCTCCTGGGTTCCGCGCGTGGCGTACGGCATCCGTTGTAAGCACATCCGGTGACGGGCACAAGCGCCGCCGCGCCGCTTCACTCTGCCGCGTTGATCACCGCAAGGAAATCGCGCCCGTAGCGGGCGAGCTTGGCCTCGCCCACGCCGCTGACCTGGGCAAGCTCGCCTTCGTTCGCAGGCATCGCGCGCAGCATCGCCAGCAAGGTCGCATCGTGGAACACCACGTAAGGCGGCACGCCCTGCTGTCGCGCGAGCTGCGTGCGCAGCGCACGCAACGCATCCCACAGCGTCTGCTCGTAAGCCTCGATGCCCAGATTGGCCCCGGTGACCAGCTGGCTGTCGCGGCGACGACGTGCGGACCGGACGGGCTTCGCGTCTTCGCGCAGATGCACGACCTGCTTGCCCAGCAGCACGTCGCGGCTGGCCGACGTGAGCCGCAAGGTGCCGTAGCCCTCCGCGTCGGTGGCCAGCAGGCCCGCGGCGAGCAGTTGGCGGAACACCGAGCGCCAGCCCTTTTCGTCGATCTCGGCCCCGATGCCGAAGGTGCTGAGCTGTTCGTGCCCAAGTTGACCCATGCGCTCGTTGTCCACGCCACGCAGGATGTCGATCACGTGGCCGGCGCCGAAACGCTGGCCGCTGCGGTACACCGCCGACAAGGCTTTCTGCGCGGGCACGGTGGCATCCCAGGTCCTGGGCGGTTCCATGCAGTTGTCGCAGCGGCCGCAGGGACCGTGGTAGTCCTCGCCGAACGCACCCAGCAACAGCTCGCGGCGGCAGCGCGTGGCCTCCGCATAGGCCAGCAGCGATTCAAGCTTCTGCCGCTCGATGCGCTTGCGCTCATCCGCCGACTCCGACTGCGCGATCATCTGGCTCATCGTCACCACGTCGGCGAGGCCATAGATCATCCATGCCTCGGCGGGCAGGCCATCGCGGCCCGCGCGGCCGGTTTCCTGGTAATAGCCTTCCATGCTGCGCGGCAGGTCGAGATGCGCCACGAAGCGCACGTCCGGCTTGTCGATGCCCATGCCGAAGGCCACCGTGGCCACCATCACCACGCCGTCCTCGCGCAGGAAGCGCTGCTGGTTCCTCGCGCGCGTGGCTGCGTCGAGTCCGGCGTGGTACGGCAGCGCCTCGATGCCGGCCTCGGCCAGCCACGCGGCGGTTTCGTCCACCTTCTTGCGGCTGAGCGCATACACGATGCCCGCCGCGCCACGATGGCCATCGATGAATTGCATCAACTGCGTACGCGGGTTGTGCTTCAGCATCACGCGGTAGCGGATGTTGGGCCGGTCGAAGCTGGAGACAAACTGGCGCGCGTCGTGCAGCGCCAACCGCTCGACGATCTCCTCGCGCGTGCGCGGATCCGCGGTGGCGGTGAGCGCGATGCGCGGCACCTGTGGGAAGCGCTCGTGCAAAACCGTGAGCCCGCGATACTCGGGGCGGAAGTCGTGGCCCCACTGCGATACGCAATGCGCCTCGTCGATGGCGAACAGCGCGACTTCCGTTTGCTCGATCAGGCCGAGAAAGCGTGAGGTGAGCAGACGCTCCGGCGCCACATAGAGCAGGTCCAGCTCGCCTGCCATGAACTGGCGCTCCACCTCGCGCTGCGACTGCGCATCCAGGCTGGAATTGAGGTAGGCCGCGGCGACGCCTGCAGCGCACAATGCATCCACCTGGTCCTGCATCAATGCGATCAGCGGCGACACCACGATGCCGGTGCCTTGGCGCAGCAGCGCTGGAATCTGGTAACACAGGGACTTGCCGCCACCGGTGGGCATCAGCACCAGCGCGTCGCCGCCTTCCGCCATGTGTTCGACGATGGCCTGTTGCTGGCCGCGGAACCCGGGATAGCCGAAGACGTTGCGGAGAATATCGAGTGGGGTGTGGTGCATTCGGGAAATGCTAGCAAATGGGGTGTTGCGGCAGTTGCCGCTGCACTGACAAAACCTGTAATCCCCACTGCCCTTCGGGGTTTGGATAACGGCTGGCGCTTCATCGTGTGCAGATGAAAGTTTTGCTTGTGCATTCGCGCAAGCGACTGAGCGGCAGGTCACGACATCGATCATCCTGTAGCCCCGGACCCGAACAAGCATGATCGCTACCGGATGAGTCGCTGCGCACGCTCCTTCGGGGTCATCCCACGTGCGTTCCGCGCACTTCGCGCTTGTCCGGCTTATGCCGGAATGACGCGCTATACCTTGGACGCCCCGCTCGGACTTGGTTCTGCTCCGGCTCTGGTTCTGGCCGTTGCTTCTGTGCGCTTGGAGCGCGCTGCTTTACCCGGGCCCCTTGGGGGCGGTGAGGCGTAGACGATCAGGCCGTGCAGCGGGCGAGTCCAGGGATGGACTCGCCTTTTCGACCGGGCAGGATGCCCGGCCGAAAAGCCCGGCCGCGCCTCACGGACCCGGAGGGCAGGATGCCTGGAGAGCGCCACCGCGGGGTGGCCTTCTCTTTGGGTTACTTTTCTCTGACTCCGGGCATCCTGCCCTCCGCCCTTCGGGCCAGCTGCGCTGTTCGCCCGCGCTCCAGGCACGGGCGTGGCCACGCAAGAGAAAAGTATCTCGGGCGGCGGCAGCAGCACGAAACCGCTCTGTCGCTTGCGATCAAAGCAGCCAACCAACTAAGGAAACCCTGATTTTGCTCGTCATCCCGGCGAAGGCCGGGATGACGAGCAAGAGCCCGATTGATCAGACCTCCCCTAACCGTGCGAATGCTCACTCGCCTCGCGCTCGGCCGCTTCCACCGAAGGCGTGCGCCAGCCCGACTTCACGCCCCACACGTAGAACACCAGGCTGATCGCCGCGACCACCACCAGATCCCAGCCATAGGGCAGATAACCCTGCCCGCCGAAGGTGGTGCTGCCCGCCCAGGAGACGAGGGCGACGACAGGCAGGTAGGCGATCAGCCACCACGCGCCCTTGAGCTGGCGGCCGAAGTCGTGCCAGCCGCTCTTCGCCTGGTAGTACAGGTACACCGGCAGCGCGACGACCATCAGCAGGATGATCTGCCCGGTGAGCGGCCACTTCGCCCAGTACAGCAGCTCGGTGGACATCACGAACGCGACGCCGGCGAGCACCGGCAGGCCGGCGAGGCGCAGCGGACGATGCAGGCTGGGGGCCGTGCGGCGCAGCGTCATCACGCTGACCGGGCCGGTAAGGTAGGAAATGATCGTCGCCACCGAGATCACCGCCGCCAGCGTGCCCCAGCCGCGGAACTGGAACAGGAACAGGTACGACACCACCAGGTTGAACCACATGGCCGGGCGCGGCACGCCCGACTTCGGATCGATGTGGCCGAAGATCTTCGGCATCGTGCCGTTGCGCTCCATGCCGTACAGCATGCGCGCGGTGGTGGCGGTGTAGGTCATGCCGGTGCCGCTGGGGCTGATGAAGGCATCGGCGTAAAGCAGCAGCGCGAGCCAGTTGAGGTTGACGATGACCGCCAGCTGCGCGAACGGCGAGCTGAAATCGATGCCGTGCCAGCCGGCCTTGGCCAGCAGGTCGGGCGGAACCGCGCCGAGATAGGCCACCTGCAGGATGATGTAGATCACGGTGGCCAGCGCGATGGAGCCGACGATCGCGAACGGGATGCTCTTGCCCGGGTTGCGCGCTTCGCCGGCCAGGTTCACCGGACTCTGGAAGCCGTTGAAGCTGAAGACGATGCCCGCGGTCGCCACGGCGGTGAGCACGGCGGCGAAATCGATCGCGTGCGCGTCGCCATGCACGCCCACCGAGAAGTTCTCGTGGTGGAAGCCACTGGCGATCAGCGCGATGCCGGTGGCGGCCGGCACGATCAGCTTGAACACGGTGATGGCGGTGTTGGAGTGCGCGAACAGCTTCACGCTCCAGAAGTTCAGCAGGAAGTAGAGCAGCACCAGGGCCGCGGCGATCCACAGGCCAGGCACGGTCAATTCGCCGTGGCCGCCCGCGGCATGCATGTACAGGTTCTGCGCCCACTGCCACTTCCAGCCGGCCATGTACTGCACCGAGGCCTCGGCTTCCACCGGGATCACCGAGACGATGGCGATCCAGTTGGCCCAGGCGCCGATGAAGCCGACCAGCGAGCCGTGCGAGTAATGGCTGTAGCGCACCATGCCGCCGGATTCGGGGAACATGGAGCCGAGTTCCGCGTAGGTCAGCGCGATCGTCATGATGATCGCCGCGCCCAGCACCCACGCCCAGATCGCCCCCGGTCCCGCCAGGCCGGCCGCGCGCCACGCGCCGAACAGCCAGCCGGAGCCGATGATCGAACCCAGGCCAGTGAGCATCAGGGCGAACGGGCTGACGTCGCGTCGGATCGAGCTGGAAGACATGGAAACTCCTGAGGCGCGTACCGCGCATTCCCCGAAACAAGAGGGGAATGGTTGCAGACCCGGCCTCCGGACGCCACCCGCCACAGGTCACGCGGCTATTGAAGCGTATGCCGATTCGGGCGAAGTCGAGGGTAGTTAAGGCATTTTGTGCGGCGAACGCTAGATGCCAGCCCCTTCTTCGTCGAGGAAATAGAACTTCCCGTTCTGCGACCTCTCCCAATAGTCAACCTCGACACTCAATGTCTTCATGGTGAGTTCTAGAGCTTGGAGGGCATCAACGCCGTGCATTCCGAACACCTTGGTTCTAGTGTCCGTGCGAAGCTCATAGGGGCAATACCAAGTCTCGTCTCCGACCATCACGGGCAGCCCAACACGCAACGATGCGGTTTCTCGCTCGCCAGTGTTCCGTACAAAGAACATGGCTCGCTCAGCAACGACGTGCTCGATGGTCATACTCGAAAATATGCGCAATCGTGCGATCAGCACTCGATCACGTTGACGGCGAGGCCGCCGCGCGAGGTTTCCTTGTACTTGTCCTTCATGTCGCGCCCGGTGTCGCGCATGGTGGCGATCACCTTGTCCAGCGAGACACGGTGCTTGCCGTCGCTCTTCAGCGCCATGCGGCTGGCGTTGATCGCCTTCACCGAGCCCATCGCGTTGCGCTCGATGCAGGGGATCTGCACCAGCCCGCCGATCGGGTCGCAGGTGAGGCCGAGGTTGTGTTCCATGCCGATCTCGGCAGCGTTCTCCACCTGGTGGACACTGCCACCCAATGCGGCGGTGAGTCCGCCGGCGGCCATCGAGCAAGCCACGCCCACTTCGCCCTGGCAACCCACTTCGGCGCCGGAGATCGAGGCGTTCTCCTTGTACAGGATGCCGATCGCGGCGGCGGTGAGCAGGTAGTCGATGATGCCGTTCTCGTCGGCCTTGGGGCAGAAACGCAGGTAGTAATGGCCCACCGCTGGCACGATGCCGGCGGCGCCGTTGGTCGGCGCGGTGACTACGCGGCCACCGGCGGCGTTCTCCTCGTTCACCGCCAGCGCGTAGAGGTTCACCCAGTCGAGGATGGTCAGCGGATCCTTCAGTGCGGCCTCGGGCTGGTTGCGCAGCTCCTCGGCCATCGCCGGCGCGCGGCGCGCCACGTGCAGGCCACCCGGCAGGGTACCGGGCGAACGCAGGCCGCGGGTGACGCAGTCCTGCATCGCCTTCCAGATCGTCAGCAGGCCGGCGCGGGTCTCGGCCTCCGGGCGCCACACGCTCTCGTTCGCCATCATCAGTTGCGCGATGCTGAGATGGTGCTTCTCGCACAATGCGAGCATCTGGTCGCCGGTGGAGAACGGATAGGGCTGCTCGGTGGTATCGGCGACGATGCGGTCTTCCGCCGCCTCGTCGGTGTTCACCACGAAGCCGCCGCCGACGGAGTAGTAGTCGCGCGTGGCCAGTTCGTTGCCGTCGGCATCGTAGGCGGAAAAACGCATGCCGTTGGTGTGGAACGGCAGCTTCTGGCGCTTGTTGAACACCAGGTCGCGCTTTTCCTCGAAATCGATCTCGCGCTTGCCGAGCAGGCTCATGCGGTGCGTCTTGCGAATGCGCTCGAGAATGCCCGGGATGGCGTCGGGGTCCACCGTGTCGGGATGCTGGCCCTCGAAGCCCAGCAGCACCGCCTTGTCGGTGCCGTGGCCGCGGCCGGTCATCGCCAGCGAGCCGTACAGCTCGGCGCGCACGCGCACCACGCGGTCCAGCACGCCCTTCTCTTCCAGCCAGCGTTCGGCGAAACGCGCCGCGGCGCGCATCGGGCCCACCGTGTGCGAGGAAGACGGACCAATGCCGATCTTGAACAGGTCGAATACGCTGACGGCCATGGTTGCGCTGCTTGCGGAAAGGAAGCCGCTATTCTACGCGGGCACCTTCCGCTTGGCAGTCCATGCGCAGACGCATGTCCCATCTCACTCTCTACCAGCGCGACTACTGCCACCTCTGCGACATGGCGCTGGCCGTGATGGCCGAAGCGCAGGCACCGGAATTCGACAGTGTGTGGGTGGACGATGCCCCGGAACTCGAAGCGCGCTACGGCACGCGCGTGCCGGTGCTGCGCGATGCGCGCGACGGCCGCGAACTGGACTGGCCATTCGACGCTCCGGCCGTGCGGACGTTCCTCTCCGCCATGTAGGAACACACCCTGCGCGCGAACGCTCTTGCTTCGATCAAAGTGAAAAGCCGTTGCGCACAGGGTGCGCTCCTACAGGTGCGTCATTTCCCCACCAGCACCAAGTGCGCGTGCACCTTCACGTCGGCGCCGATCACCGATGTATCGGCGTAATCGCCACCGCCGACGCCAAAGGCCAGGCGCTGCAGGGTGCCGCTCACGTCCAGCGTGGCGTTCTTGCCCTGGGGCTTGAAGTCCACCGCGAGGCTTACCGGCTTGGTCACGCCGCGCAGGGTGAGCCGGCCATCGGCGACCACCTTGCCGCCGACGTTGCGGAAACCGGTGGTGACGAAGTGCGCCGTGGGGTATTGCGCCACGTCGAAGAAATCCTTGCCGGGCAGCGCGCCCTGCTGGTCCTTGTCGCTCACTGCGACACTGGCCATCGTCACGTTGACGTCGAACTTCGATTGGGCGAGTTGCGCCGGGTCGTAGCTGATCGTGGCCTGCCACTGCTTGAAGCCGCCGTCGAAGCTGCTGCCCTGGAAGCTGCCGCTGAAGCCCAGCGTGCTGGCGGGTTGCACGGCGTAGTCGGCAGCGAAACCGGCGCACGGCAAAGCGAACATGAGCAATGCGCCGGCAGCGAAGCGATGGACGGTTTTCATCGGTTGTCTCCCTTGTCGTTGCGTGGCTTGCCGAACGGCAGCATGCGCCGCAGCACGTCGTCGCCGTCGAACACATGGTGTTTGAGCGCGGCGCCCACATGACCCACCAACACCAGTACGAGGAACCAGAACAGGTATTCGTGCACGGCATGCGCGAAATGGCGCAGGTCGTTGCTCTTCGCCGCAATGCTCGGCAGGTTGAACAGCTTGAACCATTGCAAGGGCTTGCCGGCAACGGAGTTGAACCACCAGCCGGAGAGCGGCAGCACCAGCGCCAGCAGGTAGAGCACCACGTGTGTGGCGCGTGCGGCGGCCTGCTGCCAACGCGGTGCGGGCAGCTCGCGCGGACGGCCGTCGCCCATGCGCCACGCCAGGCGCAGCAACACCAGCGCCAGCACGGTCAGTCCGATGGACTTGTGCAGCGCCAGCCAGTTGATCTTCTGCATCGGATTGCTGGCCAGATCCATGCACAAGCCGAACACGCCGTTGCCTAGGATGGCCAGCGCCACGATCCAGTGGAAAGCCTTGGCGATCGCGCCCCATTGGCGGGCGTCGCTGCGCAGCGTCATGGCGAATCCTCGGTGGCGTGGCTGTGGGTGCGGCAGAGTCTGGAGGAACATCGGCGCGGATGCCAGCACCCGGAACGGGACGCACCGTTCACCCGGCGTTAGCTTCCCTTGTCCCGTTTTGGCATGATTTGCCGCCTGACGTGGTGCGGCCGCGCGGATCGCCGCGCAAGCCGGAACACCGCCGTAGCGGGGGCAATGATGGGGCGCGGGCCGTTGGTGTCTGCAGGCTTGTTCGGCCTGCTGCTGCTCATCGCAATGCCTGTGCCGGCACGGATGCCAGCCGTGCCGGTGCCCGCGGCGACTTCGGCGATCCCGCTGGTCACGCCACAGTTCCGCCGCTATGGGGTAGCCGACGGCTTGCCGAGTTCCAACGTATACGCCGTGGCGCAGGATCGGGGCGGGGCGATCTGGTTCGGCACCAAGGGGGGCATCGCACGCTTCGACGGCGTGCAGTTCAAGGTTTTCCGCCACGTATCGAACGATCCCGGCTCGTTGTTCGACAACGGCATCGCCACCCTGCTGGTGGACAGCCAGGACCGTCTTTGGGCGGGCGGCCTCAACGCCGGGCTGAACCGCTACGACGCGGCCACCGGCAAATTCGTGCACTGGGGGCATGACCCGGCCGACCCGGCCAGTCTGTCCAGCATCCGCATCTGGTCGCTCGCGCAGACACCGGACGGCGCGCTGTGGGTGGGTACCGGCAATGGACTGGATCGCATGCGGCCGGATGGCCACGGCTTCGACCACGTCGAATACCAGGCGCCTGATGGCAAGGCCGAAAACTTCGGACCGGTCGGTGCACTCCATGTCGATGCGCACGGACAGCTATGGATAGGCAGCGACCTCGGCGTGTTCCTCCGCGACGGACAGGGCCGGATACGCAAGGTGCTGGCCGCCGATCCGCGCGATTCGATGGCGGCCTGGAACATCGACAGCGACGGCAACGAAGTGCGCATCGCCACCGACCGCAGCCTGATGGTGGTGGGCGCAGACGGTCTGGCGCGACATTTCGGCGGCACGGCGATTCCCTCCACCAACGTGATGGACAGCAAGCGCGACCAGGCCGGTCGGCTGTGGATAGGCACGCAACGCGGGCTGTTCATGCAGCCGCGCGCAGGTGCACCGGTGATGGCGATCGCCAACCGTCCCGTGCTCGACGGCAACCTGCCCGGCAGTTGGGTATGGCAGATGCTGGTTGACCGCGCCGGCGGGCTGTGGCTTGCCGTGTTCGATGGCGGCGTGGGATACCTGGCGCCGGGCTGGGACAGCTTCAGCCGCTTCACCCATGTTCCGGACGATCCCGCCAGCCTGCGCGATGCCGTCGCCACCGCCATGGCACGCGGCAAGGACGGCCTGCATATCTGGGTGGGCGAACGCGCCGGCCGGGTGGACCGGCTCGATCCCGCCACGGGAGGGGTTGAGCACTTCTTCTCGAACCTCGGCGGCGACGTCGCCGGGATGACCGAAGACACGCGGGGCCGCCTGTGGGTGGTGCTGCAGGGCTACATCGACGTGTGCGATGTCGCGCAGCACCGCTGCACGCGCATCGACCCGGGCCGCGATGTCATGCGCCACCCGCTGGAAGTGGAACCGGGCCCTGACGGACAACTGTACGCGCGCACTTTCGGCGAGGGCATCTTCCGCATCGATCCGAACACGCTGACGGTGACGGCGGTGCCGATGGACCAACCCAACGAGAGGGTGCGCTGGGGCAGCCAGATGACGCTGCGCGACGGCGTGTTCTGGTACGCCAGCGACGGCGGCATGATGCAACTGGATCAGGTGCGTGGTCGCTTCGCGATGGCGCCGGGCGCGACGCCCGGGCAAAGCGTGGACGCCTTCGCCTTTGCGGTGGACGGCATGTGGACGGCCAACGCGAATGGCCTGTCGCATTACCGCATCGAAGGCAATGCGATGGCGCTCGACCGCACGGTGGATTCCACGCAGGGCTGGCCATCGATCAACGTGGTGGACCTCAAGGTCGATGCGCAGGATCGCGTGTGGGTATTCGGCCACGACGGACTGTGGCGCTTCGATCCGGCGAACGGCCACTTCCGCTCCTTCGGCTTGCAGGACGGCCTGGCCAACGGTGAGTTCTCGCGCGGCTACGCCGAAATGCCCAGCGGCTACCTTTACGCTGCGACCCTGGGCGGCGTGGTGGCGTTCGACCCCGACAACATCGGCGCGCAGAAAGCGCCACCGCCGCTGGCGATCACCGGCATCTACGTGCGCCGTCGGGGCGTGCGGCAGGCGCTGGCCATCGACCACGGTGTGGTGAAGGTGGGTTGGCGCGACCGCCAGCTGAGCATCCAGGCACGCGTGTTCTCCTACCTCGACCCCTACGCCAACCATTACCGCTTCTTCCTGCATGGCTTCGATCCTGGCTGGGTAGACGTGGGCAACCCGGGCGAACGCGACCTGTCCGGCCTCAGCAGCGGCAATTACACGCTGGAAGTGATGGCGGCGGGCGCGGAAGGCGTGTGGACGCGCCTTGGACAACCGCTGCACATCCACGTGGAGTCGCCGCCATGGCTGCGCTGGTGGGCATGGCTGCTGTACGCGCTGGCGCTGGTGTCCGCGGCGGGCCTGTTGATGCTGGAATGGCAACGACGACTGGCGCAACGCCACCACGTCGCACTGATCGAGCAGCGACGCGCGCTGGCCGAGCAGGCCAGCGCGGCGAAGACGCAATTCCTCGCCACGCTGAGCCACGAGATCCGCACGCCAATGACCGGCGTGATGGGCATGGCCGAACTGCTGCTCAACACGCCGCTGGACAGCCGGCAGCGCGACTACACCCGTGCCATGCAGCGCTCCGGCGGCATGCTGCTGAAGCTGCTCAACGACGCGCTGGATCTGGTGCGCATCGACGCCGGCCGCTTCGAGCTGGAGCCGTCGCCGTACGACCCGCGCCAACTGGTGCTCGACGTGGCGCAACTGGAACAGGCCATGGCGTGGAGCAAGGGCCTGCAGTTCATGCTGGAAATCGCCGACAACTTTCCCGCACAGGCCGTGGGCGACCCAGTGCGCATCAAGCAGGTGCTACTGAACCTAGTCGGCAACGCGTTGAAATTCACCGAACACGGCAGCATCACCCTGCGCGCCACGCGCAGCGGCGACGACCTGCTGTTCAGCGTCAGCGACACCGGCCCCGGCATTCCCGGCAGCAGCCAGGCGCGGCTGTTCCAGCGCTTCGAACAGGAAGACAGCCCGCAACGCCGCGCCGGCAGCGGACTGGGCCTGGCGATCTGTCGCGAGCTGGTGGAGATGATGGGTGGCAGCATCGAGTTGCAGTCGCGGCTGGGCCATGGCAGCACCTTCCTCGTGCGCCTGCCGCTGATCGAGGCAAGCCCTGCCCCACCGGAACCTGCCGCGCCTCAACCGATCGACGAACGCCACCTGCATCTGCTGCTGGTGGAGGACGATGCCATCGCCGCCGCCGTCGTCACCGGGTTGCTGGAACAGCAAGGGCATGCGATCCGCCATGTGGTGAACGGCCTGCAGGCATTGGCCGAGCTGGAGCGCGATCGCTACGACGCGGTGCTGCTTGATCTCGACCTGCCCAGCCTGAATGGCTTCCAGATCGCCCGCATGATCCGCCAGCGCGAAACGGACCGGCGTCTGCCCATCGTGGCGGTCACTGCACGCACCAGTGATGGCGACGAAGCGCTGGCGCGCGCAGCCGGGATGGACGGGTTCCTGCGCAAGCCGGTCAGCGGCGAGCAGTTGGCGGCAATGTTGGCTGGCGTACTTGAAGGTGCGGTGACGGTTTAGGGCCTGTCCGGAATCTTTGAGCAGGAAGGGCTAAGGAATGCCAGGTGGATGAATTGCAGGCGGGCGTGAAGCCTGCGCTCGCGGTTCTTCCATAGCCTTCGGTGCTTTTCCAGCCAAGCGAAACTGCGCTCGACCGCCCAGCGCTTGGGCATGGCCTTGAACGCTTGCAGTTCGCTGCGCTTGGCGATCTGCATCGTCACGTGCTTGCCCAAGACCTCCGGTGTTGCGGCGCGTCTCGGCGATCTTCGCGCCAGCCTCGACCTCGTTGAGGATCCGGACAATCTGTCCGTCGCCGAACTTCGGCTTCTTCAAGCAGAGCTCCTTCGCAGGGAAACTCTACTTCTCACTGGCTTGAATCAAAGAGGACGCTTCATGAGAACTCTAGCGCCCTTCATCCCAGCGCAAGCCGGACAACTGCGAAGTGTGCGGAGCGTCCGCAGAGACAAGCGCAGCTCTGGCGCGAAACTGCTGCAGGCATGAGCGTGCGGAGGTCTTGAACGGATTTTGCGAGACGCTGCGGAGACCGGCGCGGCCTTTTGCGTAGCGATCACATGTCGTACTTGGACAACTCGAAGCCGCGTCGCTTGTATTCGCCCCAGCGTTCGCGCGAGCCGGTGCGCTCGTCCGGATCGGCCGCCACCACCTCCAGCACGCGCTGGAAATTGCCGCTGGCGCAGTCCTCGCGGAGGTTGATCACCATCGGCCGGTCGGGCGTGTCCACGCCTGGCGGCACGATCAGCACCGCGGTGTCCGCGTCGTCGTCGTCGCCGGCCAGCTGGTGCGGGATGAAGGCATCCTCGTCGAAGGCCCACAGCCACTCGTCGACGGCCTCGGCCTGCGCATGGTCGCGGGCGAGGATCAGCGTGGGCTGCTGCGCCGCGAACGCACGCTTCGCCAGCTCGCACACCAGCAGCAGCGGCTGCTCGCGGAAGCGCGGCTTGTCGATCAGGTAGAAGTCGGCACGAGGCATGGTATGTTGGCTCTTGACCGTCATTCCGGCGCAGGCCGGAATCCAGTGGCGACGATACTCGGTGTTCCCTTGCCGCTCGACCGGAACCCGGGGGGACTGGATGACCGGCTTCGCCGTCGTGAAGCGCTTCCGGCCTGCGCCGGAATGACGGCGTCCCAGAAATTTACGCGCAGCGATCGATCAGCCACTGCGCCAGCAGTGCCACCGGGCGGCCGGTGGCCTGGCCCTTGCGGCCCTCGTCCCACGCCGTGCCGGCGATGTCGAGGTGCGCCCAGCGCTGGCCTTCGGCGAAGCGCGAGAGGAAGCAGGCGGCGGTGATCGCACCGGCGCTCTTGCCGCCGATGTTGGCGACGTCGGCGAAACCCGAGTCGAGCTGCACCTGGTAGTCGTCCCACAGCGGCATGCGCCACGCACGATCCAGCGTGTACTCGCCCGCGGCAAGCAGCTCCCCGGCGAGGTCGTCGTACTTGCTGAACAGGCCGCTGGCATGCTTGCCCAGTGCGATCACGCAGGCCCCGGTCAAGGTGGCGGCATCGATGATGGCCTGCGGCTTGAAGGTCTGTGCGGTCCAGGTGAGCGCGTCACAGAGGATCAACCGGCCTTCGGCGTCGGTGTTGAGCACCTCGATGGTGAGGCCGGACAAGCTGGTGAGCACGTCGCCGGGGCGGTAGCTGTCGCCGTCGGGCATGTTCTCCGCCGCGGGCACCACGCAGACCAGGTTGTGCTTCAGGCCCATCTTCACCGCGGCCACGAAGGCGCCCAGCACGCCCGCCGCACCGCCCATGTCGAACTTCATCTCGTCCATGCCCGGGCCGGGCTTGAGGCTGATGCCACCGGTATCGAAGGTGATGCCCTTGCCGACAAAGGCATAGGGCGCCGTGCCTTCGGCACCGCCCCGGTATTCCAGCGCGACCAGCTTGGGCTTGTTGGTCGAACCGCGGCCCACCGCGAGCAACGACCCGAAGCCCAGCTTTTCCATTTCCACATGGTCGAGCACGCGGCAGGAAACCGCATCGTGCGCGTCCGCAAAAGCCTGCGCCTGTGCCGCGATATAGGCGGGGTTGCAGATGTTCGGCGGCAGGTTGGCCAGCTCGCGGGCAAAGCGCACGCCCTCGGCGATAGCGATGGCCTGGTCGAGGCCAGCCTTCGCCTCGGCACCGGCGGCGAAGGCCACGCCGGCCAGTTCCGGCGATGCGGCTTTCTCGCGCGGCTTGAAGGTGGCGGTGTAGCGGTAGGCGGCATGGTCGGCGGCCAGTACGGCGGTGCGTACGCGCCATGCCGCGTCATGACCGGGTACGTCCACTTCGGCAAGGTACGAAACCGCCTCGGTCAGCGGCAGCTTGCCTAGTGCGCGAGCGGCCTCGACGGCCACCTTCTGGTAGCGCGCCGCGTCGAAACCTTTCTGCGCGCCCAGGCCCACCACCAGCACGCGCTTGGCGGCTACGCCGGCGGGCGCATACAGCACGGTGGTGCTGCCGGCCTTGCCGCTGATGTCGCCGCTTTCCACCTGGCGCTTGATCGCGCCGCCGGTGGCGCTGTCCACGCGGGCCGCCGCGCTGGTCAACACGCCCTGTTCGTACACCCCCACCAGCACGCAGGCGGTGTCGGCGGTTTCGGGAGTGGTGGCGACGAGGCTGAACTGGAGAGGCATGGTTCGATCCTGCATGGGCGCGACGGGCGGGGAACCGGCTAGACTGGCGTTTCCCCGCTTGCCTTTCGGCGTTGACGGAAGCCCTCAAGTTTATCGCATGCTGAGCATTCTCGACCGCTATTTATTGCGCGAACTGGCGCAGACCGTGGCCGCCACCGTGGTGGTGCTGATGGTGATCGTCGCCGGCACCGCGTTCGCCGGCGTACTGCAGCAGGTGGCCAAAGGCAGCTTCCCGGCCAGCGTGATGTTCCAGGTGCTGGGTCTGCGCACGCTGGAAGGCCTCACCAACATGCTGCCATTGGCCAGCATGATCGGCGTATTGATGGCACTGGGCCGCATGTACCGCGAGAGCGAGATGCACGTGCTGATGTCGTCCGGCATGGGGCCGAATGGACTGGTGCGCCCCACGGCCATCCTTGCCGTGGCGCTGGTATTGCTCACTTCTGTGGTGGCGCTGTGGCTGGGGCCATGGGCGGCCGCGACCAGCGACAACCTGGTAGCCGTGGCAAACCGCTCGGTGATCGCCGCCGGCCTCGACGCCGGCCGTTTCACCGAACTGCCGGGCAAGGGCGGCATCGTCTTCACCGACACGCTGAGCCAGGACGGCAGCAAGCTGGGACGCAGCTTCGTCTCCACGCAGCGCCCCGCCAAGGGCGGCCCTGACCACGTCAAGGTGGTCACCGGCAATAGCGGCGAGCTGTACCAGGAGAGCAATGGCTCCAATCGCTTCATCGCATTCCACACCGGCTGGCAGTACGACATCCCGTTGGGTGCGGACAACTGGCGGCGCATGCAGTACGAACGCAACGACAGCGCGCTTTCCACCGTGACCGACAGCGACGACAGCGTCGATCCGGCCGAGAGCATGACCACGCTGCAACTGCTGCATACCGAAACACCGGATGCCCGCGCCGAACTGGCCTGGCGCATCAACGCGCCGGCGCTGACCCTGGTGATGCTGATGCTGGCCTTGCCGATGTCGCGCCAAAGCCCGCGCGAGCCGCGTTACGGCCGCCTGATGCTGGCGATGGCGAGCTTCTATCTCTACTACGTGCTGCTGGCACTTGGCCGCGCGCAGCTCGACAAGGGCCGCTGGCACCATCAGACCGCGATGTGGCTGTTGCATATCGTGATGATGGCTTTCGCCGGTTGGATGTGGTGGAAGCAGTACTCGCCACGCAAGGTGCATGACAGCAAGCCGGCCAACAAGGCGCGAACCGCATGATCAAGCGCGTGGACAAGCTGGTGGCGCTCAGCGTGCTCGGCTCGGTGATCGGCGTATGGCTGGTGCTCACCGGCTTCGACGCAGTGACGATGTTCATGCGCCAGCTCGGCAACATCGGCAAGAACGGCTACACGCTGACCGACGCAGCGGTGTACGTGCTGGTGACCACGCCGCGCCGCGCCTACGACATGTTCGGCAATGCGGCGCTGATCGGCAGCCTGCTGGGCCTGGGCGGCCTTGCCGCCACCAGCGAGCTCACGGCACTGCGCGCCTCCGGCATGTCGCGGCTGCGTATCGCGGTTTCGGCCACCGGCGTGATCGCCGTGCTGATCGTGGGCGTGGTGATCCTAGGCGAGACCGCGGCGCCATGGGGCGACCAGCTGGGCAACGCCATGCAATTGCGCCTGAAGGCCAACAATATCGGCAGCACCGGCAGCGGCCTGTGGGCCCGCGACGGGGACCGCATCATCAACGCGCGTGGCGGCGCCGTGGCGATCCGCTCCGGCGACCACGACACCGTGCAGCTCATCGACGTGCGTGTGTTCACCCTCACCAAGGATGGCCAGCAGCTCACCCGCTTCGACCAGGCCAAGACCGCCGACCACAACGGGCGCACCTGGGTCATGCACGACGTGCGCAGCACCACGCTGGACGACACCGGCGTGCACGGCCATACCGCGCCCAGCGAGCAATGGGATTCCAGCCTCAACCCGCAGGTGCTGGCGCAGTCGGCGATCCAGCCGCAATACCTGGCGATGCGCGACCTGCGCCGCAACATGCGCTACCTGGAAGCCAACGGCGAAAGCCCCGGCGTCTACGCGGTGGCGTTCTGGACGCGCGCGCTGTACGCGCTCAACGTGCTGGTGCTGGTGCTGTGCGCGATGCCGTTCGCCTTCGGCACCATGCGTTCGGGTGGCCTCGGCAAGCGCATCTTCATCGGCATGCTGCTGGCGATCACCTGGTACTTCCTGCAGAAGGCGATGGTGAATTTCGGCACCGTCTACGGCATTCCGCCACTGCTCGCCAACCTGCTACCCGCGGCCCTGCTGGCAGCGGCGGCATGGCTGTACTTCCGCAAACACGCTTGATCGACAAGGGATGCCGGTGATGAACGTGGTCGACCTGCGCAGCGACACCGTCACCCGCCCCACCCCCGCCATGCGCGCCGCGATGCTGGATGCCGAGGTGGGCGACGACGTCTACGGCGAAGACCCCACCGTCAACGCGCTGCAGCGGCGCCTCGCTGATGACCTCGGCTTCGAGGCCGCGCTGTTCGTGCCCAGCGGCACGCAGAGCAACCTGCTTGCGCTGATGAGCCACTGCGAGCGCGGCGACGAATACCTGGTCGGCATGGACGCGCACACCTACAAGTTCGAAGGCGGCGGCGCGGCGGTGCTGGGCTCGATCCAGCCCCAGCCCATCGTGCACGCCGAAGACGGCACGCTGCCGTTGGACCGCCTCGCCGCGGCGATCAAGCCGGTGGATCCGCACTTCGCGCGCACGCGCCTGCTTGCCTTGGAAAACACCTGGCACGGCCGCGTGCTGCCGCAGGACTACCTGCACGCCGCGCATGGCTTTGCCCGCCAGCGCGGCTTGGCGCTGCACCTCGACGGTGCCCGCATCTATAACGCGGCCGTTGCGGGCGGCGTGTCAGCGCGCGCCATCGCGCAGCACTTCGACAGCGTGTCCGTGTGCCTGTCCAAGGGGCTCGGCGCGCCAGTGGGCTCGGTGCTGGTCGGCTCCGCACCGCTGATCGAAAAGGCACGGCGCTGGCGCAAGGTCGCCGGCGGTGGCTGGCGTCAGGCCGGCATGCTCGCGGCCGCATGTCTGCATGCGCTCGACCACCACGTGACGCGGCTGGCCGACGACCATCGGCGCGCCGCCTATCTTGCCGGCCGCCTGCGCGAAATCCCTGGCGTGAACCTGCTCGGCCAGTACACCAACATGGTCTTCGTCGATGTGCCGGTCGAGCGCCTGCAGGCGCTCGACACCCATCTGCGCGCGGCGAATATTCGCATCAGCATCGGTTATCTGCCCACGTTGCGGCTGGTGACGCATCTGGATGTGGATGACGATGGCATCGAACGCGTGGCGGAGACATTCCGTTCGTTTTTCTCGCGCGGCTGACTCGACTTTCCCTCTGTCTTTGAGGGTGGACGGCAGGTGCTCGCAATGACTTCCCGCTTCCGCGACTGGACTCGTCTGCGAGGGGCTTTCAGGCGCCCGTCGCAAGCGACAAAGTGGTCTTGGCTTGCTCAAGCCTGATCGTCGCTGGATCCCGGCCTACGCCGGGATGACGAGCGAAAGCACGGACGCCTCATGCCGCTCTGCTTCGGCCTTGCTCCGGTTGTTGCTTCCGCGCGCAGGAAGCGTGCTTCTCCAGGGAGAAGCGGCGCGAGCCGCGGCAGCAGTACGAAGCCGCTTTGTCGTTTGCAGCCCGTGAACGCAAAGCCACCCGTAGCGACCCCCTGCACCATTCATCCCTCACAACAAACACTGCCAACAAGCCCCGATACAATTGCCCCATGATCAACAATGACATCCTGCGCAGCGTGCGCTACATGCTCGACCTGCCCGACGGCAAGCTCGCGTCCATCGCCGCGCTGGCCGGACTTGCAGTGCCGCAGGCCGATTTCGATGCGTTCCTGAAGAAGGACGACGAGCCCGGTTACCAGGACTGTCCCGACAAGGTGATGGCGCATTTCCTCGATGGCCTGGTGGTGCATCTGCGCGGCCGCGACGAAAGCCGGGCGCCGCTGCCGGTGGCGAAGCGCGTCACCAACAATCTCGTACTGAAGAAATTGCGCGTTGCCTTCGAACTGCGCGACGACGACCTGCATGCGATCCTCGCCGCCGCGGGTTTCCCGCTGTCGAAATCGGAACTCACCGCGCTGTTCCGCAAGCCCGAGCACCCTAACTACCGACCCTGCGGCGACCAGCTGCTGCGGCATTTCCTGCGCGGCCTCACCCAGCGCTTGCGCGACTGAAGAATCCGGCCATGGGCGGCCACTCGTTCGACTCCGCAACCTAAGGATGATCGTAAAGGTCAAGATGAAGGGTACGGCCACGAACGGCCGCCAGTCAGATTCTGCGATCAAGCACGACCGCAAAGATCAAGGACCACGCATGCTGTTCGACATCGTGTTCTACATACTGGGCGCTGCGCTGATCGTGGGCGGCCTGGTTGGCGCGGTCCTGCCCAGCCTGCCCGGCGTGCCGATGATCTTCGGCGGCATCTGGCTGGTCGCCGCCGTGAACGACTACCGCCACCTCGGCCTATGGTGGCTGTTGCTGATCGGCGCCTTGGGTAGCGTGGCGGTGGTCGTGGACTTCGTTGCCGGCACGCTGGGCGCCAAGCGCGTCGGCGCCAGCAAACGCGCGCTGTGGGGTGCCTCGCTGGGCACCTTCGCCGGCATGTTTTTCGGCGTCCCTGGCATCCTGCTAGGCCCGTTCATCGGGGCGCTGATCGGCGAGCTTTCTTCCGGCACCAGCGTGCTGCGCTCCGCCCACGTCGGCATCGGCACCTGGATCGGCCTGCTGTGCGGCACGCTGGTGAAGCTGGTGATCTCGCTGGTGATGGTGGGGCTGTTCGGGGTGGCGATGCTGTTCGGCTGATCGCCATGCCCGCGTAGCACATTTGTGCTGCGGCGATTGCATGCCCATTCCAGAACTTTCCGAAACTCGCCATGGGCGCGACCACCATCCGCCTGCCCGACGCACTCAAGACCCGCGTTGCGGCCGCAACCAAACGTGCCGGCACGACGGTACATGGGTTCGTCCTTGACGCCGTCGCCGAGAAAGCGGAGTTGGCCGAGCGCCGCGCCGAATTCGATACCGCGGCGAAGCAGCGTTACGCCCGCATCGTCGAAACAGGCGAGACGATTTCACGGGACAAGATGCGCGGCAATCTCGAAGGCAGGATCGCCGGCAAGGCTGCGCGCCGCCCCGCACCGCGCACGCTGGCAAAACGGAAGTGAGCCGCATCAAGCCGGCGCCCGAAGTCGGCGATGACTTCGAGCACATCCTCGATCCCCTCACTTCGCACGAAGTCGCCCATGCTGCAGACCGGCGGCTGGGGATCATCGAAGCGATCGGCGTGCTCGCAAGCGATCCGCTGATCGGGGCCCAGCCATCAACGACAAGCGCGAGCTCGTGATCGATGGGGGCGTGCATGGCTACATGGGCGCTGTACCGCTACGTGGAGCGCATCGACACCGTGTTCGTGCTGGCAGTACGCGCCCAACGCGAAGCCGAATCTGCACGATAGCATCCGATCGAGCACTTCCGCGCAATCTCGCTGGGAGTTGTGGATTTGTTCGGTGTGGCGATGCTGCTTGACTAGCTGTCGTCTCGACTGCTCATAAGACCAGCAAGGTGAGCCATGCAATCACTCCCACCACTGGAACGATCACACATGCCGTGATAGCTGCCGATCGGAAAGATCGCTTGAATGCGGCAACTGCCAGCAAGAGCATCCATGTACACAAGGCAATCCAGAAGGCGACACCTGCTTTGATTTGGTATACCTGCCAAGTCGCGACGTCACCCAAACCGCTCTTGTCCATAGCTGCGTCGGTACATCTGACGAAGTACAGGAACAACGCCAGCGGACAGGCAAGCAGCAAGCTCGCCATTCCATGAAAATGCCAACGCTTGCTGTCTTGCATGGCTCTAAACCAGATCAAGGCAACACATACAACAGCACCGCAAAGTAGTGCAGCACGCTGCCGGCAAGCACGAAGGCGTGCCACAACGTGTGCTGGTACGGCAATTTGCGCCAGAGATAGAACGGCACGCCCAGCGTATAGGCCACGCCGCCGCCGATCAGCAGTGCCATGCCGCCCGCCTGCAGGTGCGCGGCCAGCGGCTTGAACGCGAGCATGCCGATCCAGCCCATGCCCACGTAGAGCAGCACGGCCAGCTTGTGCCAGCGGCGGAACCAGCCCAGTTCGAGAACGCTGCCTGCCAGCGCCAGCGTCCACACCGCGGCGAACAGGCTCCAGCCCCACGCGCCCGGCAACGCGATCAGGGTGAACGGCGTATAGGTGCCGGCGATCAGCAGGTAGATCGCGATGTGGTCCAGCGTGCGCAACAGCGGCTTGGCCGCGACCACGGGAATCGCGTGGTACAGCGTGGAGGCGGTGTAGAGCAGGATCAGCGTAACGCCGTACACCGCGCAGGCGACGACTTCGCGCGCGTCGCCGCGCGTCGCGGCGAACGCCACCAGGGTGGCGAGGCCGCCGATGCTGAGCACGATGCCCAGGCCATGCAGCAGGCTGCTGGCGAATTCGTCGCCGCGACGGTAGCGCGGCGAAGCGGCAATGGCGGTGGTCATGGCGGCTCCAGCGAGGCAATGATTCTGCGTTGCACCATAACGCGGGAGGCCTCCCCTGGCTATCGCGCCTCGTGACATTTGGCCGTCCACTTGCGCACCGCGGGGGTGCAGGCATAGGCTCAAGCCGCGTCCACGACGATCCCCCTGCATCCGCAGCGTCGCCGACGCCACAACCCAAAAACCGAAACGCTGTCAGGAGGTCGCTTATGTCGTCCGCAAGCCTGGCTGTTGCCGTTCGCCCCCAACCCGATGCCGCGCGCATCGCTGCGCTCAGTGCGGCCATCGCACTCAATCTCGCTGCCCTGTTGATCCTCACCCGCCCGTTGGCACCGCAGGCGTTGGCGTTGATGCATCAAATCACCGCCGTGCCGCAGATAACCTTCATCGAACCACCACCCGCCGTAAAGCCGCCACCGCCCATTGACCTGAAACCGTTGCCACGCGCGCCAGTCATGCCCGTGCATACGCAACCGCATCCCGCTGCTACGCCACCGGCGGCGGTGCCGACCACGGAAGGCACGCAGGCAATGCCGCCAGTGACGCCACCAAGCACAACGCCAGGCGCTGCGGACACCGCTGCGCCGATCGAAGCCACGCTGGCCTATCGTTCGTCGCCGCTGCAGTTCCCGACGCAGGCATTGCGCCGACACATGCAGGGCACGGTGCTGCTGCGTGTGCTGGTCGACAAGAACGGCGCGCCATTGCAGGTCGAGATCGAGCACGGCAGCGGCTACGCCCTGCTCGACCGCAGCGCGCGCGAACAGGTACTGGCGCATTGGCGCTTCCAGCCCGCGATGGCGGGCGGCCACGCGGTGCGCGCATGGGCCAAGGTGCCGGTCAACTTCGTGTTGAACAATTTGTGAGGTGATCAGGAACGGCCGTAAGGCATATGAATGCCTTACGGCCGTTTAACGATGCCCGTGCTCCACTGCGTCGCCGTATCCACGCCGGGTTCCGCATGGGCAAGTACATGCACAACTTGAAGACCTTGCGCGACATCGCGCTTGAATACGGCAGCGTCGAGCATCCCGACCTGGCAACCATGGCGCGCGACCTCGGCTGTGTGGTGCATGGCAACGCACCGGCGCTTTCGGCACGCCTGGCCGCCGTGCACCGCCGCGGCATCGATACCCGCGTGCTGGTCGAGCGCCGGCACCCGGCACTGCACGTGCTGGTGCGCGCATGGCCGCCCGGCGAACGCATGCCGCTGCTGGACCACGCGGGCGGCTGGGGACTGGAACTCGCTCTTCATGGTGCGCTGGAGTGGCAGTCGTACCGGCGCGACCCGCACAACGGCGAACTGGAAGCGCAAGGGCGCGACTGGCTGGGGCCGGGCGATGCCAGCTGGTTCGAGCGCGATGCCGGTCGCGCGCATCGCTGCCGCAACCTGTCGCGCCACGACACCGCATACACGTTGCACATCTACGGCGGCGAGCTGCTGAACCATCGCGACGGCAATCCGCAGCAGCCGGCGTGGATCGTACAGGCACGGCATCGCCGGCTTGCAGGCCAGCTGGCTCCCTGATTCTCCACCGGAGCAACGCATGCATCGACGTGTCGCCATCATCGGCGGCGGCGCCGCTTCCGCCGCGCTGCTCGGCGAACTGCTGGCGCGCCGCCCGCCGCAACCGCTGCACCTCGACTGGTATACCGGCGGCGGCACGCCTGCACGCGGCGTGGCTTATTCCACCGGTTCCGAGCGCCACCTGCTCAATGTGCGTGCTGCGTCGATGGGCATGTTCGCCGGCAAACCGCAGGGTTTCCTCGATTTCGTGCAGCGCGATGACCCTTCCGTTGCCGGCACCGACTTCCTGCCGCGCCGCCGCTACGGCGACTATCTCGAAGCCGAAGTGGCCCAGGCCCTGGCGTTTGGCAGACTGCACGGCCATGACGTGCAGATCGTGCCGTTCGCCGCGGACGCCGTGGTGCCGGAGACCGGCGGGGTCAGCGTGCTCCGCGGCGAGGACGTCCACCGCGTGGACGCTGCCGTGCTGGCGCTTGGCGCGTTGCCACCGCAACCGTTGGCAGGCGTAAGCGACGGCGCGCTGGCCGGTGGCCGCTACGTGGTCGATCCATGGCCGCTGCTCGCAAACCCGCCCGCCGACGTACCCGAACACGTGGTGGTGATCGGCCTCGGGCTCACCGCTGCCGATGTGCTGCTGGAGCTTGCCGCACGCTGGCCCGAGACCCGGTTCACTGCGATCTCCCGCCACGGCATGCTGCCCGAACCGCACCTGCACACCACCTCGCTGCCCGCCGAGGACAGCGCGCTGTTGGTCGAGGCGATGCAGGACGAACCCGACGTGCGCCGCTGGCTGCGACTGCTGCGCGAGGCGATTGCGCAGGAAGAAGACTGGCGCAGCGTGATCGACAGCCTGCGCCCGTATACGCCCGGGCTGTGGGCCGCGTTGCCGCTGGACCAGCGCGCACGCTTCCAGCGCCATGCCCGCTGGGCGTGGGAGCGCGCGCGCCATCGCATGCCGCCATCGGTGCATGAAGGCCTCGCCGAACTGGAGCGCTCGGGCCGCCTGCACCGCCAGCGCGGACAGCTGTATCGCGTCGATGCCGACGACGACGGTAATGGCCTGCGGCTGGAGTTGCATCCGCACGACCGCGACGCGTCGAAGATGCAGACGCTGCATGCTGGACTGGTGGTGCAATCGGTGGGCATGGACTTCGACGTCGCGGGCACGCCGCACCCGCTGATGCGCCAGTTGGTGGTGAACCGGCATGTGCTGCCCGATCCGCTGGGGCTGGGTTGCCGGGCCACGCCGCAGGGCCGCCTGCTGCACGACGGCGGCGAGTGGTCGCGGCTGTTCGCCATCGGCAGCCTGTTGCGCGGTACGCTGTGGGAATCCACCGCGATGCCGGAAATCCGCCAGCAGGCGCGCGCCGTGGCCGACCAGTTGCTGGCGGGGTAACGCACGACAACTCCATGACCCTCAGCCTGTTCGGCGATGTCGTCCTGCTCCTGCAAGTGCTCGGCATCCTCGCCGCCGCGCACGCGCTGATGCATACGCGCACGCCACAGGGTGCGATTGGCTGGGTACTGGGTCTGCTGCTGCTGCCCGCGCTTACCCTGGTGCCCTATCTGTTCCTGGGCGCCAGCCGTTTTCGCGGTTACCTCAGGCGGCATCGCGGTGCTGCGCCGCGCGAGCGGTCGGCCGGTCCATCGGAGGACGATGAGGGCCGCTACGCCGCGCTGGTGGCAATGCTTTGCCGCCCGTTCCGCGCCGGCCACCGGTTGCGCCTGCTGGTCGACGGCGACGCGGCGTTCGAGGCGATCTTCGCCGCCATCGCCGAGTCACGGCACACGCTGCTGGTGCAGTTCTTCATCTTCCACGACGACGGCCTTGGCAGGCGCATGCAGCAGGCACTGCTGGAACGCGCGGCTGCCGGCGTGCGCGTATGCGTACTCTACGACGGCGTGGGCAGCCACGACTTGCCGCGCCATTACGTGGAAACGCTGCGCGCGGGCGGCGTGGCGATCCACCCCTTCGCCACCCACCGGCTGCGCAACCGCTTCCAGCTCAACTTCCGCAACCATCGCAAGATCGTGGTGGTGGACGGCGAGCGCGCCTTCATCGGCGGCCTCAACGTGGGCGACGAATACCTGGGGCTGAAGCCGCCGCTGGCGCCGTGGCGCGACACCCACATGGAACTGGCCGGCCCCGCAGTGACCGACCTGCAGCAACTGTTCGCCGACGACTGGGAATGGATCACCGGCGCGCCGTTGCCGCTGCACCCGGCGCCGGCGCCGGATGGCAGCGCACGCGTACTGGTGGTCGCCAGCGGCCCGGCCGATCTGCAGGAAACCGGTTCGTTGTTCATCACCGCCGCGATCAACGCGGCGCGGCGGCGCATCTGGCTCGCGACGCCCTACTTCGTGCCCGACCATTCGGTGCGCGCCGCGCTGCAGCTGGCCGTCTTCCGCGGCGTGGACGTGCGTGTGCTGATCCCATCGCGACCGGACCACCATACCGTGTTCCTCGCCTCGACCATGCACGCCTATTACGCCGTGCGGGCCGGAGTGCGCCTGTTCCGCTACCAGCCCGGCTTCATGCACCAGAAGGTGGTGCTGGTGGATGACGACTGCGCCTCGGTGGGCAGCCTCAATCTCGACTCACGTTCGTTCCGGCTCAACTTCGAGGCCAATGCGCTGGTGCTGGACCGCGATTTCGCGCAACAGGTCGAGGGGATGCTGGAGCGCGACTTCGCACAGTCGCGGGAGGTGGATGCGCGCGAGTACCTCGATGCGTCCTACCTGCGCCGGGTGGCCATGCATGTGGCGCGATTGTTCGATCCGATCCTCTAAATCTCCCGCTCACCCTTTCCAGCTTGCGACATGGATGTTCCGAGTGATCGCAAGGAACAAGGCGCTTTCGAGTGCCTGCCGACGCCCGAGTCACCTCTCTTTGCTGGCCTGCATGAATCTGTATGGGCCGGAGAGAGGTGACTCAGAGAAGCGGCCTGGTTCACGCCGAAACTACCGGCAGGCCATGTCGAGAGTTCGGGAGCCGCTCCCACCTATGCGATAGACGTGACGGCCATTACGCGCCCTATCCAGAACCGAGGGTTTCCCGCTCGTCATTCCAGCGCAACCGAACACATGCGAAGTGCGCAAAACGCTCGCGAGGGCAAGCGGAGCTTGGCGCGAACCAACTCCCGGCGTCAGCTTTCGAACAAGCCCCCGATACCTCAGCTTTGCCGCCAATGCCTGCCGCACAGCAGCCATGCGATGAACACGCCTACCGCGGCGCCCACCAGTTCGCACAAGGCACGCGTGCCGATGCCGTCCGGATCGTGGACTTCGGCCAGCTTGGCCTGCAGCAGTTGCAGCGACTGCAAACGCGCGTAGTTGAAATAGAACAGGTTCCAGAAGTCCACGCGCCCGGTGAGCACCATGGCAAGCAGATACGACCAGGCGATCTGCTTCGCGTCGCTCCAGCCATTGCGCCGGCCGAGCCCGTGGAATGCGAGATAAAGCACGAAGCCAACGGCGAGGCTGATCGCGCCGGCCTCCAGACCGCCGGTCCAGCCGTATCCCATCCACGATTGGTCGTAGTTCATCGCACCCTGTTCCGTCCGCATCGAGCCCGCATTATGCCTGCGCGCTAGACTTCCGCCCTTGCCACGCACGCAGGAACGCCATGTCCTTCGCCATTACCGAACGCACTGCCCTCATCGTGGTAGACGTGCAGCCGGATTTCATGCCCGGCGGCACGCTGGCCTGCCACGAGGGCGACGCGATCGTGCCAGGCATCGACCGCCTGCTGCGCGCGCGCCGCTTCCGCCACGTGGTGGCCACGCAGGACTGGCATCCACCGGGCCACGTTTCGTTCGCCAGTTCGCATCCGGATGCCCAGGCGTTCCAACAGATCGATCTCCACGGTCACCCGCAGACACTGTGGCCGGACCACTGCGTGCAGGACACGCCGGGCGCCGCGCTGCACCCGGGCATAGCCTGGTCGACGGCCGACCTGATCCTGCGCAAGGGCAGCGACCCCCAGGTGGATTCCTACAGCGGCTTTCGCGAGAACCACGGCCCGCATGGCACGCGGGCCGCCACGGGACTCGCAGGGTGGCTGCGCGAACGCGGCGTGGACGAAGTGCTGGTGTGCGGCCTCGCACGCGACGTCTGCGTGCTGTGGACGGCGCAGGATGCCGCCGCACTGGGCTTTCGCGCCTGGCTCGCCTGGGATCTCAGCCGGCCGGTCACGCCGGACTCCGACGACGCCACCCGCTCGACCCTGCAGGCGCTAGGCATCGGCGTGGTCGACTCCACGGACGTCGGCATCGCCTAGGTTCCATACTCGCCACACTTGCCGGAACGGCGTCGCCGCAATGAACCTCAAGCATCTGCTGACCCTGTGGCGCCGTCCGCGCATCATCACCATCGGTGGCCGGCCGTTCGTCAGCCGCGGGTTGTCCCAGCGCATCTGGGACGACATCTACCACCAGGCGCTGACCATGCGCTGGCCGGTGTTCTTCCTGACCGCCGGCGCGGCTTTCCTGCTGCTCAACACGATCTTCGCGTCGCTCTACCTGCTCGGCGACCGGCCGATCGCCAACCAGTTCCCGCATGGCTTCGGCGGCGCATTCTTCTTCAGCGTGGAAACCCTGGCCACGGTCGGCTACGGTGACATGCATCCGCAGACCATCTATGCGCACTGCGTCGCCACGGTGGAAATCTTCACCGGCATGGCCTGCATCGCGGTGACCACCGGGCTGATCTTCGCGCGCTTCTCTCGGCCGCGCGCCAAGATGATCTTCTCCAACAATCCGATCGTACATACGATCAACGGCCAGCAGACGCTGATGGTACGCACGGCCAACATGCGGCAGAACGTGATCAGCGAAGCGTCCGCCCAACTGCACATGATCCGAATGGAGTCTTCGTCCGAGGGACTGAAGATGCGCAAGATCTACGATCTGAAGCTGGTACGCGACCGTCACCCGATCTTCATCCTCAGCTGGCTGCTGATGCATGTGATCGACGAGAGCAGCCCGCTGTATGGCCTCGATGCCGAAGCGATGGAGCAGACACAGATGACGCTGCTGCTGACCATCGAAGGCATCGACGAGACCACCGCGCAATCCATGCTGGCGCGCCACCAATGGCGCCACGACGAATTGCGCTGGAACCACCGCTACGTCGACCTTGTCACCGACGACGGGCACGGCCTCAACATCATCGATTACGGCGTCTTCCACGACGTGGTGCCGATGGTGGATCGCGAACCATCCGGCTAGCGCGGGTCACGGCCCGGGCACCTGGCGCGATACACTGCGTTTTCCCCACCCCGGATCCACGCCCATGGCCGAACGCGAATTCCCGGATTACACCGTGCGCTCCGGCGCCAGCCTGGAAGGCTCGCGCTACACGGCATGGCTGTGCGTGGTGCCGCACGGGCATGGATTCCCCGTGTATTACGCGATCTGCGAAAACCGCAGCTTCCGCCACCAGGATATCGCCGAGCGTGCGGCGGACGATGCCCTGGCTGCAGTGCTGGCGCTGGAAGACGACGGCGCCCCCGTGTTCCCGGACAACTACACCGGTTTTGCCGACGAGGCTCCCGCCAATCCGGCGTGAGGGCCTGCTCAAGGTCTCCCGGCGCGCGACCAGTCCAGTGGCGTGGCGATGCCGAAGCCATGATCGCGCCGCGCTCGGCGCGCCAGCTTCAAGAGTTCGTTGTCGCGGCTGAGCAGCCACTGCGCGCCGCAGGCCTGCGCCAGTTCGAGGAACTTCTGGTCGTCGGGATCGGCGCAGCGCGGCAGTGCCGGCAATGCCGGAGACGGCCTGCGTTCCATCTCCGGCAGCATGCGCAAGCACGCATCGAACGCGGCAATCGCGAGATCGCGTCGCACCGCGTCCAGCGCCAGTTGCGGATAGCCGAGCACCTTCAGCCATTCGTCGCGGCAGACCGCGTCGGTCACCGCCTCCACCGTCCCGGCACGCAACGCCTCGCGCAAAGCCAGGCACTGCGCATCGCCGAACACGAACAGGTCCAGGCAGACGTTGGTGTCCAGCACCAGGCGCGGCGGCTGCATCAGGCCAGCGCATCCAGTTGCGCCAGCGCGGCAGGGATTTCCGAAGCCTCCGCCACCTCGCGCATGCGCTGCGCATCCTGGGCGCCCAGCCCGTTCTCCAGCTCGTGCGCCCAGGTCACGTGGTAGGGCATGTGTACGCCCCAGCCACCGAGGCGCAGCACCGGCTCGATGTCCGAGCGCAGCGAATTGCCGACCATGGCGAACTCGTGCGGCGCGATGCCGAACTCGTCCAGCAGGCGCCGGTAGGTAGCCGTGTCCTTCTCGGAAACGATCTCGATACGGCGGAACAACCCGGCGAGTCCCGATTCGGCCACCTTCTTTTCCTGATGGAAAAGATCGCCCTTGGTGACCAGCACCACCGCGTGCGTTTCGGCGACCGCCGATACCGCTTCGCGGATGCCGGGCAGCAGTTCCACCGGATGCTGCAGCACGCGTTTGCCGATCTCGACGAGGCGATGGATGTCGCGCGCGCCGATACGGCCATCGCTGAGCACGATGGCGGTTTCCACCATCGACAACGTCATGCCCTTGGCGCCGTAGCCGAACAAGGCGAGGTTGCTGCGCTCGGTGGCTAGCATGCGCGCATGCACCGCACTGTCGGCAAGGTCGGCGTAGTTGCCCACGATGGCGGCAAACTCGGCGCTGGCCTCGCGGTAATAATCCTCGCTGCGCCACAGGGTGTCGTCGCCGTCGAAACCCACCACCTTCAGCATGGTCGCCTCGCTGTGCCTGAATCGCGGAGAAGCGCCGCATTATCCGCGACATCGCCAGGGCATGGCGCATGGCCTAAGCTCGCGCCATTCCCTGCGTGGAGAACGCCATGCGCCGCCATCTGCCGTTGCTGCCGCCTCTCGCCGTCGCCCTCGCCATCTGCGCATCCGCGCCGCCCGCCAAGGGCGCGACCATGCCGGACGACACCCCGCCGGATGCCACGCTGCTGGCCAGCTACCACTGGCAACTGGCGTTGGCCACCGACCAGGGCGGCCAGCGCATCAATGCCTTGTTCGTGCGCCCGGGCAAGCCGGTGCAGCTCGACTTCGTCGACGGTCGCCTCAGCGTGCGCAATGCCTGCAACGGCATGGGCGGCAGCTATCGGATCGAGGACGGCCGACTCATGGTCGGTCCGATGATGCACACCATGATGGCCTGCCGCGAGCCGGGACTGAACCAGTTGGACGGCCTGATCGGCCAGCGCCTCGCAAGCCACCCCGTCATCGTGGTGACGAAAAACGGCGACATGCCGCAACTGCAATTGCGTACCGCCACCGGCGACACGCTGGACTTCACCGGCGTGCCCACTGCCGAAACCCGCTACGGCGGCCCCGGCACTCTCGCGTTCCTGGAGGTGGCGGCGCAGACCGTGCCTTGCCAGCAGAGCCAGGCCTGCCTGAACGTGCGCGAGGTCCACTACGACACCAGCGGCCTCAAGACCGGCACGCCCGGCGATTGGCATGCGCTGCCAGCCATCGAGGGCTACACGCATCAGGACGGCGTGCACAACATCGTGCGCGTGAAACGTTACTCCAGCAGCAATGCGCCTGCGGCCTACGTGCTGGACACGGTGGTGGAGACCAGCATCCCGTAACCGGGACGACGCGGCACAGCGATGGTCACGCGCCCACGCGCCGGCGCACCGCCTCGAAATCGCGCAAGGCACGCACTTCGATGCAGCCCGTCTGCGCCCATGGCAGCTCGGCAGCCATCCGGATCGCCTCCTCTTCGCTGTCCGCCTCGACCAGATTGAAACCGGCGAGGTATTCCTTGGTTTCCGCGAACGGGCCGTCCAGCACCACGGTCTTGCCCAGCCGGGTGCGCACCGACTTCGCGGTGGCCGGCGCCTCCAACTGCTGCGCATCGAGCAGCCGCCCCTCGGCGCGCAACTCGTCCGCGTGGGTGATGCAGGCATGCATGCGCGTGTCGAACTCGCCCGGCGGCAGGGCGTCCAGCAAGGCGTCGTCGCTGTAGACCATCAGCAGGAATTTCATGGTGCTCTCCGTGATCCGGGGGCGCCGATCTACCAGTCCGTCGACATCGGCGGCATCGGCGATCGGCCGCGTTTGCGTGAGTTGCCTCGGAAGCAGGCTAGGTGCGGTGACCCAAGATGATGGCATAACCCAGGTACAGCACCGTGGCAGCCAGCGGCATCGCATACCACCCATACGACGCCGCACTGCCGCCGTGCCGATACAGGTACACCACGATGGCCGCGCTCAACCCGCACAGCGACGGCAGCAGATAGATCGACAGGTTCAGGATGCCGAGCTGGAGCTTGCCCAGCTGGCTGCCATTCGCGACGCCGGCCGCGGAGAAAACGACGAGCATGAACAGGAAGTACGCCAGCAGCAGCTGTGCAATCGTGCCAAACAACGTCCATCCGAACGACATGCCTGCCTTCCTCCATATCTCCGGGTGCCCCGGATGGTCATTCAAGTATGCCCCGAACCTCGACATGCGCCGCCGCTGGCTCCCGTGGCCATCTTCCCCCGCTATGCTCACGCCCGGCCCTGTCCGGAGGACGTCCATGCGCCAGCTGTCGACTCGTCGCGTCATCATGCCCGTCGTCATCCTGCTGTCCGGACTCGCCCTGGCACCAGCCATCGCAGCAAGCTCGCAACAGCTGCAGCGACGCTGCGGCTGGTTCGAGAACCCCACGCCGGGAAACGCCAGCCTGACCGATCGCGACGGCACCTGGATCATCGCCACGCAAGGCGGCCATCAGGCGAAGGGCGACTGGCCCGAGTTCGGCGACGCACAATGGGTCGAGACCAACAGCGGCCACCACGGCTACGGTTGCGCCTGCCTGTCCATGCAAGCCGACCTGCGTACCCGCAGCGTGCAGCTGATCCGCAAGGCGACGGCGGAGCCGCTGACCGTCTGCCGGCGCGACAAGTCGCTGAATGAGCCCGCGCAGGGTCCGGACATCACGAACTGAGTCATCGGGCATCCACGACGTGGAAACCAGCCGACTGTGTTCCGCCCTCGTTGCCGTTAGGCGGAAGCCTTTGCCGGATACGCCAGCGCGTAGTCGATCGCCGCACGCACAGCCGCGGCCTGCGCGTCGTTGCACTGCGCGGGCGTGGCACGCGGGCTGTCCGGGTAGACCTCGGTAGTGGTGCGGTAAGGCGCATCGGTGATGCCGGCGCACAGGCCGAGCTTGCGGCAGTCGTACTCGATCACGCCATGCGCCACCACCGGCGAGCCGATGATGGTGCCGTCGGGATCAGCCGGCGCGATGTGGGTGACCTTCGCCACCTCGGCGATCACCGCCTGCTGGAAGTCCGGCTCCGGCCGCGCGCTGTCCGCGCACAGGTAGAAGCCGTCCGGAATGGTGCCTGGCTGGAATGGCTTGCCGTCGCGCGCGGCCAGCGCGGGGCGGTATTCGCTCTCGTCGGTGTCGGTGGTCTCATGCAGGTCGATGTGCATGCACGCCGTGTCGCGCAACGGCGAAAGCAGGCGCCACAACGCAGCGGACTCCTGCGCCGGGCTGTCCGCACGGAAATTGCGGTTGGGATCGAGCGCATCCGCGTTCCAGCGATGGATGCGCTCGTAGCCCCACGGACTCACGCAAGGCACGGCCAGCAGGTTGATGCGCCCTTCGTAGCGGGCTGCATCGTGTTCGAGAAATTGCAAGGCACCATGCACGCCACTGGTTTCGTAGCCGTGCACGCCACCGGTGAGCAGCATCACGGGCAGCGCTTCGTTCCAGTCGCGGCTCTTCACGAAGAACAGCGGGTAGCTTTCCGGCGAATACTCCAGCCGGCCGTATTCGGCCACCTCGAAGTTCGCGCGCAACGCCATGATGCGGTCCTGCACTTCATCCCCGTAACTGCGCAGACGGCGCTGCCATGTGCGCCACTCGGCAACTTCAGCCGCCCCCCAGGGTTGGCCGGGCGTACCGATGGGATAGAGGGCATTTGCGATCATGAGGCGCTCCACGGCGTGGGTTGGTCGACAAATCTAGCACCGGGGCCGCATGCTGCCGGCAGTTGTGCGCGATTCCGCGCCCATCGCACCGTCCCCTCATGGTGGTAGCGCAGACAAAAAGAATGGCCGCCGCACACAGTGCGACAGCCATCCGGTTTCGCTGCATCGTCGCTGGCGCTTACTTGCCGGTATTAGCCGGCAGCGGTTCCAGGTTGAAATTGAGCGTGGTGATCCTGCCGTCCAGACCGCTCACCACTTCGGGCGTGAGGTCATTGGTGGTGTTGCCGCCCAGCACGGCGTCGCGGTTCAGCAGCAGGCCGCAATGGTGGCTGCTGTATGTGCTGTTGACGATGGGCTGCGCCTGCTGGCCGATCTGCTCCATCACCTTGCCGCGGGTCAGCTGGATGCGCTGGTTGAGCTCATCTTCCTGTGCCTTGAGGGTCTGCATGCGCTGCTGCAGCGCCTGGCCCTGCTGCTGGCGCTGCGCTTCGGTCAACGAGGCAGCCTTCTGCTGGAACGCCTGGATGTCTGCGTCCAGCGGCTTGCCCTGGGCTTCCAGCGACTGCTGCTGCTGCTGCGCCAGCGACTTCAGGTGATCGCTCGCGGCCTGACCCACCTTGGACTGCGCGAACACCGCCTCGCGCGAGAGCATGCACACGCCCGGCACCGCGTTGCCACCCAGCGGGTTGGCGGCGGGGGCGGCAGCGCCCTGCGCCGACGCGGCAGGGGCGAAGGAAAGGCCGGTAGCGGCAGCCAGCGCGGCGACAAGCAAGGTGCGGTGCAGATTCATGGGTAGTATCCGATGGCAAGGTTCAAGGATGCCGAGGGCTGCGATGGCCCACGGCGAACCGCAATCCTACTAGGGCAGAGCTGTCTGCGGGATAGCTGCGCTCAATAGTCCTCACCATGAAGGGAAGTACCGCCATCGCTCACTGCGCGGGCCTGCCACGGGGGAGCGAAAGAACTTGAAGAGGCAGCCCTCTTGACCGCCTTGGCAAGAACCCGGCCTGTTGGCGGCCAGACAGCAATCCGCTCGCCTGCGAGCACCGGGATCAGCAGCCGTTTGTCAGTCTTGGCGATAACGCCGCATCTTGTCGGCGGTACCGCAAGTTTCCATGGCGCACCAGCGGCGTCGTTGATTCTTGCTGGTATCGAGGAACAGCCAGCCGCACGAAGCGGTATTGGCGCAGCGACGAAGCCGCGAGGCGGCAGGATCGCCAAGCAAGTCCAACGCATCGAGCGCGATGCGCTTCAGCGGCAACCGCGCGTCACGGGCATCAGCGCGCCAATGCAGCCGAGCGTCCGCGCCGAGCGACTGTCCGGCCCAAGCCAGATGCAACCAGTGGTCGAGGCCACGCACGGCACTCGCAGGTAGCCTCAGACCATCGATCCGCGCGGCGAACAATGCATGCAAGTGATCACGCAGGGTCGCCACCTCGCGCATCAATGCGGTGCGTTCGCGCGCGGCGCGCGGCACAGGGATGCCTTCGTCCACATGCAGCGCTCCGCTGCGAGCACACCATTCGATGAAGCGTCGCGGCTCCTGCAGGTAGTCCTCGATCTGCACCGCATGGCGGTCATGGATGGTGTTGACGAAATCCAGGCACAACCGCCCGCCATCCAAGCGGATGGCGGCAACCGGCCGTGGCGTCAGATGACCGTGCGCGGGCGACATGCGGGATTGCCTTAGCCTTCAGACTGCGATCCCAATGCTACTATCTAAGTGATTTTCAACAGTAGCTTGCTGGCCGGCATCGAAATCCTGCGACGAGGTCATTGCAGAATGTCCCAACCGATAGCGACGGCACCGTCGATGGACGCGCCCCAACGCAAGCTCATCGTCGGCATCGTCATGGCAACGCTGGCAGCCCTGGCCATCGTGATCGCCGATCTGGCAAGCGGCGGCCGACCCGATCCGCCGGCGCTGCGCGCCTCCGCCATCCTGCTCGACGGCACCTGGCGATTCCACATCGGCGACGACTCGCGTTGGGCCGCTGCCGGCACCGACGACAGCGGCTGGGAGACCGTCGACATGACTGCCCTGCCGGGCAGCCACGACGGCGACGTGGGCCTGCCCGACTACGTGGGCGGCTGGATGGCGCACGGCCATTCCGGCTATCACGGCTACGCCTGGTACCGGCGCACGGTAACCGTACCGGCCGGACGCGCGTCGTGGGACATCCTCGGACCCAGCCTCGTCGAAGATGGTTACGAACTGTATTGGAATGGCCGGTTGCTGGGCGGATCGGGCCGGCTCGGCGGGACGCCGCGCGTCGTCGGCACGCGGCCGCTGCAGTTCGCCCTGCCTGCCGATGCGGCAGGCAGCCGCGGGGTGCTCGCGGTCCGCACCTACATGGATCCAAGCTCGGCGGCCAGCCCCGACGGCGGCGGCATGCATACCGCTCCCATGCTGGCTCCTCGTCCCGTCAGCGACGCACTGCACCGCGTGCAATGGGAACGGACCATCGCCGGCTACATCGTCGAGGTGGTCGAACCGATCGCCATGCTGGCGCTTGTCGGCCTGGCGATCGGGTGCCGGTCGCGCAGCCGCCGCAGGGGCTTCCTGTTCTTCGCCGGCATTGCGCTCGCGCTTATGGCAGCCGCGCGCCTCAACAACGCGATCGTCGCGTGGACCGATCTGGAAGGTCTGGCCACCTATGCGTGGCTGGCGTCGGTGATGTGGATACCGACAGTGGCCGCCTGGACATGCGCGTGGAACCGCTGGTGCCCACGTCTGTGGTCAAGCGTCGATGCAGCGGCGCTGGCACTGGCAGTCGTCGGAATGATCGGCGTGGCGATCCACTCGGCGAGCTGGACCGGCGCCAGCCGGCTGGCCTCGATCGCGCTGTTCGTCGTGATCGGCGTGCGCATCGCCCGTGGCGGCGCGATGCGCGTCCTGGCGCTCGTCACGCTGGCCGCGATCATGGCCGCGCTGTTCGGCGGCGAACTGCTCGATACGATCGGCATCCCGGGCATCTGGTTTCCGTTCGGCATCGGTGTGTCGCGTACGCAGTACGTCTACGCGATCGCCATTCCGCTGCTGGGCTTTCTGATCGTGCGAACACTCTTTTCAAAGAGAGCGCATCGATAGGCCAGCGTTGCGCTTGCGCGATTCCACAGCGAGCCAGCGGCGTAGCGGGGTTGGCTGCGCATGCCTTCGTCTGCACTTTCCGTCAAACGAAAGTCGAAATATCTTGCGAAACGCCGGATCCGTGTACCATCCGACCGAGGAGTCAACCATCCGCAGACATGGAGTCAAGCTATGGATGCGATCCACTCCAAGAGCGCATTTGTCTACGAACAGGTCCGGCGTGCCCTGCGCTCAGGACGCTACGCACCCGGGCAACGGATTGATCCGACCGGGCTCGCCACAGAGTTCAAGACCAGCCCTACGCCGGTTCGATTTGCCCTGTACCGCCTGGTCGGTGAAGCGCTGGTCGTTGACCATGCCCGCGGCGGACTGCATGTTCCGTTGCTCACCGAAGTCGGCATGCGCGACCTCTATGACTGGATGGAACGCCTGCTGCTGATGGCATGCGATATCGGTGCAGCACCGGCGGCACGAAAAGCAGAGCGGCTGGAGCCTGTGTCTGCCGACAGCGATCTGGTCAAGTCGACGTGGCAATTGTTCGATGCGATCGCGCGCGCAACTGCCCACCGATCCCTGCACCATGCCGTAAAGCAGGCCAACGACCGACTGGCGCCAATACGTCGCGCCAAGCAGGGATTGCTCGGGCACGGTTTCGAAGAACTCTCGGAATTGGACCGGTATTGGCAGACACGCGATATCCCGTCGCTAAAATCCGCGCTGCGCGATTATCACGAACGCAGGAAGAAAATCGTTCCGCGCATCGTGGCGTTGCTGAATGACCGCAGCGATTACCTGCACTAAACAACATCCCATCCCATGCTCTTGTGGATCGTTGTGTCGCGGAAAGGCATAGGACGACCCCGGGCATTGAAGATGCTTCCATTGCTTGCATATGAAAGACGATGCGACGCCTTGGTCAGACCACTCCGGCGCATGCCAACCGAAGAAGCATCAAGGCAGAATCCGCCGTAAGGAGGACAGCCATCACGCCTCCGGAATAATCATCGTCTGACAGAGAAATAATCATTTGAAAATCAAAATTCCCGGCTCCTACGCTGCATGCGTCATGGAATTGCCATGACGCGACTGCAGGAGACTGAGATGAACACAAACGAAAACATCGACACCACCGCGTCGGAAGACGTCACCGTGCTGGGCATCGCCAGCGTCGAAACCCAGGGAGGCCCGCTGACGAACGAAGTCATTGGCGGCTTCAGCCCCGCGGGAATTTCTCAGGACTGAGTCCAAGGGACGCGCCCCGCCGGGCGCGTCCCTTCTCCTTCGAGGGATATGGGCATGACCCGCTACGTGTTGCGTGACGATCTTTCGTACTGCAGGGTCGACGATAGGCTGGTCTTTCTGGACGTCGGCGATGATCGGTACTTCCAGTTGCCATTCCTGATGGAACAGGCGCTGGTTGCCTACCTGGATGGAGCTGAGTGTCCCGGTCCGGACATAAGCACATTGGTGGAACGCCGCATCCTCGTTGAACCATTGCATCCGATGACTGGCGACAGTCCAAGCATCGAGCCCGTCATTCGCAGCGCCATGGAAGCATCGCTTCCGTCGCGGAAACTTCGCGTCTCAGAGCTGATGGAGGTTTTCGCAATCGTCCTGATCACACGGATAAAGCTGAAGATTTCCACGCTCAAGAACCTCCTCGACGGCCTTGCAGCTGAAAGGCGCATCCAGACCGCGGGCACTGGGGCGCTTGCAGAATTTTCGGAGCGACGACTCTCTGAAGCAGCCGCCATATTCCGTCGTGCACGCCTTTATGTACCGATTGAGATGTGTTGCCTGTTGGATTCCGTCGCGATGACGAAATTCCTGCTCAGAAGGCGGATTCATGCGCATGTCGTGTTCGGAATCGCTCTGGATCCCTTCTCCGCACACTGCTGGGTGCAGGTGGATGACATCGTCTTGAACGATACCGTGGGCAATGCCATCACGCACACGCCGATACGGATCGTGTGATGTACCGATACATCGCATTGCTCGACGGGTGTGGCCGGAGAGAGGATGGCGCATGTATCGATGAGAGACTGCAGGAGCTCGGGCTTCGCCACAAGCTGGCCTTGGGGTGTATCGACCTGTATGCCGATGGAGACACACCCGTACTCTCTCTTGCATCCGTTGGCGCGCTGGTCGGACATGCCTTTCCGCGCGCGGATGGAAGTTCGGATTTGTCCCGCCTTTCCTCCCCACGCCGACTCGTCGATTTCTTCGTCGACAATTTCTGGGGCGAATACTTGCTTCTGCAGCCATCCGGACGCGATTCGGATGCCGCGACGGTCATGCGCGATCCGTCTGGCGGTGTCGACTGCGTCTACTCGCCCAGCAAGCGCTTCATCACCTCGGACATAACGATCGCGGAGCGATCGGGTCTGTACAGCAGGGCAATTGACTGGGATTTCATCGGCGGCAACCTGATCTACCCGCACCACAAGGCCGGGCGCACCGGTCTTGCCGGTCTGCGCGAACTGCTGCCGGGTTGCCAACTCCACGTACGGGGAAACCGGTATTCCTTGGAGCAAGCGTGGTCGCCATGGCCATTCGTCGCTCCATCGCGCAGACATCGCGACAGGCTTGAGGCTCAAGCCGACGTTCGAAGTGCGGTGTCATCCACGGTGAAGCGCTGGGCCGAGACGGATCAATCCCTTCTGCTTGAGCTGTCCGGAGGACTGGACTCCTCCATCGTCGCCACCTGCCTGCAAGACGCGAACGCACGCGTGGCATGTTGCAATCTGGTCACGCCCGTACCCGGTGCCGATGAACGAAGGTACGCGTCACTGATGGCGGATGTGCTGGGCGCGGAACTGCATGTCGAAAGACTGGGCTTCGACGAAACGCAGCCCGGCTTCCGGATTCCAGCGCACGCGGTAGCACCGAGCACGTGGTTCCTGCAGCATGCGGCCAATGAATTGAACGAGGCGTTCGGCAAGCGGCTTGACATCAACAGCTTCTTCTCCGGCGGTGGCGGCGATACCGTCTTCTGCTACACACGAACCGCCGCACCGGCAGCCGACGCGCTCAGGGAACGTGGAACGATTGCCGGCATCCGTGCGATCCGCGATCTCGCCGAAATCCACCAATGCACTTTCTGGAAGGCAGGCAGGCTGTCCCTCAGGAAACTGCTCGCTCGGCCGAAGCCTCCGCGAAGGCCGGACATGTCATTCCTGTCCACCAAGCCAGCGCCAGTGATGCTGGAACCCCATCCCTGGTTTGAGGCGCCCGACGACGCGTTGGCTGGCGATCGGGAACGCATCTTCGACCTGGCCGGCACCCAGGTCTTCAGGGACGGGCTGGCGCGCGGCGCGAAGTGGCATCTGCGAATGCCTCTGCTGTCCCAACCCGTCGTGGAAGCCTGCCTCAAGGTTCCAAGCTGGATGTGGATAACCGGAGGCCGGAATCGAGCCGTGGCCCGTGACGCGTTTGCGGATCTGCTTCCCTCCGAAATTCTGCATCGACGCAGCAAAGGAAGCTTCATGAACTACTCCGGCGCGGTCTATCGCCGGAACAAGCGCCTGTTCCAGGATTACCTCCTGACTGGCCAGCTCGAAGGACAAGGCCTTCTCGACACCGACTCCCTCCGGCAATTCTTCGACCGCGACCTGGCCTCGCGAGACGACAGGTTCATGCGGATATTCGACCTGTGCGCTGTCGAGAACTGGATCCGACATCAAACCTGAAAGTCATGCGGCCCAGCTCACGGTGCGCGCGCCGCCATGGCCGCCTTCATCTGCCGCCAGCGGGCGTACTGCACCTTCTTCGATGGGTCCGGGTCTTCGTAGCCCTGCAGCCAGAACCGAAACCAGTCGAGGTTCCTTTCGTACACAGCCAGCTTGTGCCGCGGCTGGAACTTCTGATGCGGTTCGTTCGGGAACACATAGAGATCCGCCTTGTGCTTCCGGATCAACGGAATCTCATAGTCCAACGCGAGCATGTACTCCTGTTCGGAGTGCTGAAAGAGGATCGGGGCGTGGATCCTGTCCACTTGGAAAACCGGCGAGAGTACCTTCCAGCGCTCCGGTGTCTCGTTCGGTGAACTCAGCCCCCACAGATCCCGCAGGCCTTTGAAGAAGGCTTTGCCCTTGATGCTGCCCATCACGTAGTAAAACGGTGACAGCACCGGGGTCGAGACAGATGCAGCCGCAAGCATATTGGATTGGCTGAGCGTCCACATTGTCACCTCGCTGCCAAAGCTCAATCCGCCCATTCCCACGCGCGAGGGGTCGATCTCACCCTCCCGGGACAGCAGCTCAACCGCACTTTCAACCGCCGCCAATCCCTCTCCATATCGCGCCACTGCATCCATGATGTAACCCGGTGGGTGGTTGATGCACAGCGCCGAGATGCCGGCCTGCGCCAACGAGGCGAGCGGCCATTCGTCCCCTACCCCGCCCCGTACAAATCCCGGGCAGCTGTAATAGGTGACGAACAGCGGAGCGGGTCCAGCGCCACCATGTCGGGCCGAATAGAACTGGCCGGCGAACCATCGCCCTTGCTTGTCCTGCCATCGCAGCAGGCGTGCGGGCGCGACCGCTGCCATGTCCTTTGCGAGCGCTGCATTGGGATCGAACAGGACATGACGCTCCCCACTTTCCAGGTCGACCCTCTCCAATCGCGGCGGCTGGTCGGCTTCTGCCGTCACACACGCCAGCGCGCCGTCCGATACGCCGCAGCTCAATGCTGGATCGCGGCCACCGTTGACCAATCCCGTGGTCTCCACGACTACGCGTACCTGCCCCGTCGCCACATTCCATCGAAGGATCGACTGCGCCTGGCCTTGGTGGGGATCGGTGACGGTGAACAGCACTTCGTCATGATCCGGACGCCACTGCATCCCGCTGATGGCCCTGCCCGTGCACAGCTCCGAGATGCAGCGAACGGCGCGGCTCGCATGTGCACGGGGCAACGCGGACAGAAGGACATCCGGACGCTGCTGTTGTCCGCCACGATCGCCGATACGCGTAAGCCAGGCCACTCTGCCGTCCTGCGGATTGCGGACGGATTCCCAGGGATCGCCATCGACACCTGCCTTGCCTGGAGCCAGCGATGGCTCTGCAGGCACATCCGGGCCTGCAAGCGCTCGTTTCGTTCCTGAGGCGAGGTCGATCTCCATCCAGCGATCCGGCACATCGCCGAGCAGCGGAGCGCGGTCGAACCAGACCTTGCCGAAGCGCTGTGTCACCAGGCGCCCCGCGACGTCGCCGGAGCGGAACAGCCCCTGGCCGATCGGCACGGTATCGTCGATATGGATGCCGCTGTCGTATTCGGCCAGCTCCGCCGCCAACACCTCTTCGCGCGTCGCACCGACGCTGTATCTGAGGGCATGACCGCCATCGACCAAGGCGAAATCGCGCACGTCAGCCGCGTCATGCGTCAGTGGTTCCGCGCTGGAGCCGTCGGCTGCCGCGCGCCATATGTCGATTTTTCCGTCGACCACGGCGCGGTAGTAGATCCAACGACTGTCGGGGGACCAAACCACCTTGGGCGGCAAGGATCCGCCTGCCGAATCGCGCAACGGAATGCCGCCATCCGCGACACGTCTAGGCAACGCATCGTCCAGACCCTGTACGTACCAGACAGTGTCGTAGGTATTCCGCCCCACGGACGCGCGTTCGATCCGGAACGCCACACTGTGGCCATCCGGCGATATCGTCGGACCAGCGATATCGGCCACCTCCAGCAGCCGGCGGGGTGAGATCGCGGACGCATGACACGCGGACGCGGAGGTTGCCAGCAAGGCACCTGCAATCAGCAGGTGCCACACGATGCACTTCGGCATGGACATGATCGGCCCTCTTCGACAACGAGGAAACATGGACTGCATCCGGCAGCCGGCACTCATCACCAGTGCTTGGACACGGAGAGACTCAGGAAGCGACCGATCGCCGAATAGTTGGTCGAGTCGTAGGGCGCCACGTAGCGAGGCGAGACCACGCGGTACAGCGGCGGATGGCGATCCAGTGCATTGTCCAGCGACAGGGCGAACTCCATTCCCGACCATGCGTCGTCACGCTTGCCGACGGAATAGCGAAGCGCCGCATCGAACGTGGTGAACGAGGCGGATTTCACGCCGTCGATTCGGTTGGTGACCCCGCTCCGGTAGTTGGCAAAGAGCGACGCGGTGAATCCTCCCCGCTTCCAGTCCGTGCCGAGGCGTCCGCTGACCTTCGGCGGATTGAAAAGCGTGCCCGACAAGGCATAGGCCGGCGCAGTGGGAAGGGTTTGCTGCGTGCTGTCCAGCCAGCTTGTCGATCCGCGCAGGATCAACGCACCCTGCCCCAGTTCGAGCCGATACGATCCCGACAGGTCGATGCCCTGAATACGCTGCTGAGCGGTGTTGGCGTATTGCGTGTAGATGATCGCTGCCACCTTGCTCGGGTCATAAGGTGCTCCGGCAAAGTCGTAGAGCGATTGCGCACTGGCAATCACCTGCGCCTGCACCTGCGGCGTCGGTGCAAGATCGACGTACGGTGCGTAGATCGCGTTGCTCAAAGCCTGGCTGGAGTTGGCGATCGGCTGGATCACCCGATCGTGGTAGTCGATGCGAAACCAGCTCAACTCCGCTTCCAGCTCGCGCACCGACTCGGGATGGAACGCCAGCGACGCCGACTGCGTGGAGGCTCGTTCCGGCTTTAGTTGCCGGTTGCCGCCGTCCAGAACCAGCACGGTGGCATCGGCCGGATAGCCGACGCCGCCGAAGCTGCGCGGCGAAAAGAGATATGCGTTCTGCGCGTAGTCCTGCTCGAAGAGCGTGGGTGCTTTGAAGGACTTGCCCCAGGACGCCTTCAAGGTGAAGTCGGGACTGGGACCGTAGATCACGCCCAGCTTCGGCGTGGTCACGCCACCGAAAGTGCTGTAGTCCTCGCCACGCACCGCAGCTGTCACCTCCAGGCGCTGGACACCGCGGACCTGCTGGTCGGGACCGATCAGCGGAAGGTTGAATTCCGCGTACGCATAGCGGGCGCCTTCGCTGCCGCGGAAGGTGTCGACCGTATTGACGTGGTCGACATCGCGGAACGTGTTCTCCCGGTAGCCGATGCCGGCCGCCAACCGTGCGTCGCCTCCGGGCAATGCGAACAAGGGCCCTTCCGCGCCAAGCTCGTAGCTGCGGCTTTCGTTGCAGTAGCAGGCATCGGTGATCGCCGCCACACCGCTGGCGACCACGGTCTGCACCAGATATTCGTGGTGCTCGTCCCAACCGGAAGTCGCAGCGAGCGACAACGTCCAGTCATTCGGCAGCCAGATCTCCAGACTGGGCGAGACGAGGGTCGTCGTCGTGTCCGGCGTGGCCCGGCTGTTGATACCGCTGTTGTTGTACAGAAACAGTTGGTCGCGCGCGGTACGCAACGCATCCAGGCGCAATTCGGCAGAGTCTCCAAGCGATTGGTGGACGCTAAGCAGGCCGCTGTGCAGGTCACTACCCGGATACAGGGTCGTCGGATTGACCAGCTGCGTGGTGTAGCTGCGCTGGCTGCTGTAGACGGGATCGACCGATTCGTCCTTGTAGGTTGCGATCAGGCCGCCGCTGCGCCAGGTGGTGCCGGCGGTGATGTCGTACTCCCGCGTAATCAGCCCACCGTCGGTGGCTTCGCCATAGCGCGCGCCCACAGTTATACCGTCGTAGTCCCGCTTGAGGATCACGTTGCCCACGCCACCCACCGCATCGGAACCGTAGATCGCCGACGCACCATCCGGGACTATCTCGATACGCTCCACCGCCGCCACCGGTATCGCGCTGATATCCACCGCCTGGGTGAAGCCGCCATAGGCCATGCGGCGTCCGTCGAGCAACGTCAACGTTGCATCGGCGCCGAGGCCACGCAGGTTCAGGCTCGAACCGCCCGTCAGGTTCTGGTTGGCGTTGCCTGCGCCGGCCAGGTTGCCGCTGAGCACGCCTGGGTTCTGTCCTCCCGAGAAGTTCTGCGGCAGGCTGCGGATCACCTCACCGAGATCCGTGAAACCCTCGTCCTGCATCTGCTCGCTGCCGATCGTGATGACCGGCGATGGTGTGCTGCCGCCGCGGATACGCGTGCCGGTGACCGTCATGGCCTGCAGGTTCGTCACCGGTGGCACCGCCGTCTTGCTCGCCGCCTTTTTTGGTTGCTTGTTGGCCGGAGTGTCGACTGTCGATACCGCGCCTTGCGCACTTGCTTCTGTCGTGGTGTCTTGGGCTGCGGCCCAATCGCTCGCACCGCCAGCGGCGACGAGCAGGGCGATGGAAATGGCATTGCGTAGCGTGCTTGTCTTCATGCTGCGTCCTTTGCTTTCCCCAGGTTGGCCCTGCCCGCACCCGGGTTGATCCCGAGTCGAGCCAGGCAAAGTCGTTCGGTGCGACCGGTACGGCATTCGGCATGCATGGGCAGCACGGGGTCGCCAGCCATGGGCATTCGTCGTCGTACCCATTGCAGGCGCGGATCGGCACACAGCAGCCGCCGCCCCAACCCGGCCGCTCGTGCCGGGCCGGCTGCTTCGAGGCGCGCGCGGACGCGCCAGCCGCGCCCAGGCGGCTTCTCCGATTGCCATTCCATTGTTTTCCCTCGCGCAAACCGTGCTTGGACGGCTCGCTGCTGGCTGCCACCCCGCCCTCAGGCAGGGACATTCCCCGTACCGACCCGCACCGGCGTTGTCACCGAAGCTGTTCGTGCGCGTGTGCCGATCAAGAGCAGTACGGGCCCTGTCTGCAACGGCGTCACGCTAGGGTTATAGAATAGCAATTCAAATTTGTATTGACAAGCAAAACTTGCCAAACGTGATTGGTCGGCTTGCAAGAATGACTTGGGTTCCCGTTGTACGTCCTGGTCCGCATGCCCCGTCCCGCACCCTATGTCGATTTCGCCGGCCGCCTGCAGCACGCCTGCAACGAAGCCGGCGTGCCTGGCGGGCGCCAGCGCGTGGTCACGGTTGCCGCGCATTTCGGCGTAGCCCGTGAAACCGCCAGACTGTGGTTCGCCGGACGCGCCCTGCCGGAACTGTCGCGACTGATCGAGATGGCCGTGGAATACCGCTGCAGCCTGGACTGGCTGGCGATGGGACGCGAGCCGGCGACCTCCGGTGTGGGCGAGCAAGCCTCCAGCTACGAAACGCTGTCGCCGCAGGAGCGCAGCGTGATCACGGCCATGCGCGGGCTCAGCGCGAAGCGCCGCGCTGGCCTGATAGCCTTTCTCTGCGAGCATTGAACTGCAGGGCACGACAAGCTCCCGGAGCCCGTCGTACCCGCAATAGCTTTCTGCGGCCAAGACACGGCTCGTCGAAGGAGCGCGCGTTGTCGCAAGAAACATCCCTGGCACGTTTCTGAAAAAAGATCGGCGGGTTCCCATGCTCAAGACGTACACCGGAAGCTGTCACTGCGGCGCCGTCCGCTTCGAAGCGGATCTCGATGTCAGCGCCGGCACCGGCAAGTGCAACTGCACGATCTGCACCAAGATGCGTCTGTGGTCGATCAACGCCCTTCCGCAGGCATTCCGCCTGCTGTCAGGCGAAAGCGATCTCACGGACTATCGGGGGCGCGGAAACTCGGTCGCGCACCATCAGTTCTGCAAACACTGCGGCATCCGGGCGTTCGAATGGGTCGACATGCCCAACATGAGCGGCAGCAAGTACTACAACATCAACGTCATGTGCCTCGACGGCCTCGACGTCGATGAGTTGCTGCGGGCACCCGTAACGTATTACGACGGCCTCAACGACAACTGGGACGAAACGCCCGCCGAGACGCGGCACCTGTAGCGGGAAGGGCTTCGGTCTCACGATTGACGGTTCAGTCACGGTACGTCGACACCCATGCAATGTTGACGGGTCATGCCGCGCTTGCTTGCATGTTGCGCCGGTTCCGCGGCAATCCCCAAAAAATCCGAGACCGATAACCATGATCCGCACTCTTGCAATAGCCTCCCTGCTCGCCGCGGGCGTGGCTCTTTCCGTTCCTGCACTGGCGCAGACCCAACAGGCTCAACAGGCCCAGTCCGCCCCGGCTGCCGCTGCACCAGCGACGACATCGAACGCGGCCTCCAAGGCAGCCGCCAAGGCCGCGAGGAAAGCCGCCAAACAAACCGCCAAAGCCAACAAGCAAACCCTGAAAGCCAAGAAGCAGGCCGCCAAGCAGGCCAGCAAGGCCGCCAAGCAGGCGGCGAAGGCCGACAAGCAAAGGACCAAGGGGACGAAGGCAGCGAAGCGCAAGAACAAGAAGTCGCACAAGAACCCCACGACCGGCGCACCGGCCTCCGCTGGCGCACCCGCGAGCGCGCCGGCCGCCAGCGGTTCTGCAGGCGCGTGAGATAAGCGTGGCGATAGCTGGCGCGGAATAGACGCGCGCCGGCGGATTCCCATCACCGCCCCGCTATGCCTTAATCCGTTCCGCCCCTGTTGCCGCGAGCGGAGCGGATCATGGCCTCGCGCTGGATCGTCTGTCTGTTGCTCCTGCTTAGCGCCGATGCATGGGCCGGCGACCCCGTTGCCACGGTGCGTGTCGCCTTCAACCACGACGGCATCACCGCCATCCGCGTGCACGGCTATGCCGACAAGGCCGCGGGTCGCGAGGTCACCGCGGACGACCCGGTACGCATCGCCTCCATCTCCAAGCTGGTCACCACGCTGGGCGTGATGCGCCTGGTGGAGGCAGGCAAGCTGAACCTGGATGAGGATGCATCCGGCCTGCTCGGTTGGCGGTTGCGCAACCCGGCCTTTCCGCAGGTGCCAATCACCCTGCGCATGCTGCTGTCGCACCGCTCCAGCCTCACCGACAACGCCGGCTACTGGCAATCACCGTTGGGCGGCGAGCTGCGCGACATCGTCAAGGACCCGCGCGCCTGGGACACCGGGCATGCGCCGGGCAGCTACTTCCACTACACCAACCTCAACTTTCCGCTGGTGGCGCAGATCATGGAGCGCGCCACCGGCGAGCGCTTCGACCAACTGATGGCGCGTCTGGTGCTGCGGCCGCTGGGTATCGACGCCTGCTTCAACTGGGCGTTGTGCAGCGACGCCACCGCCGCCCGTGCGGTGGTGCTGTACGACGCCGGTGGCAAGCCGGTGAAGGACGACAACCATGGCCGCAAGCCCGCCTGCCCGGTGACACCGGCCAGCGACGGCAGCTGCGACCTCAAGCGCTGGCACGCCGGCACCAACGGTGCATTGTTCTCGCCGCAGGGTGGCTTGCGCATTTCCGCCAAGGGCCTGGCGCGCATCGGCGAACTGCTGCTGGGCAATGGCACGATCGACGGCAAGCGCCTGCTCAAATCCAGCTCCATCCAGGCGATGATCACCCCGGAGTGGCAATACCGCCCCGGCGACGGCCTGACCTACGAGGAAGACAGCGGCGACGTCGACCAAGGCTTCTTCTGCCGCTACGGCCTCGCTGTGCAGACATTGGCCACGCCAGCAAAAGGCTGCCGCGACGATCCGTTCGGCGACAGCGTGGCACGCGTGGGGCATTCTGGCTCCGCCTATGGGCTGCAAGCCGGCCTGTGGGTAGACCGCAAAAACGGGACCGGGGTGGTGTGGTTCGCGACCGGCATGCCAGACCAACGCATCGGCGGCAAATCGGCCTTCAGTGCCGTGGAAGAAGAGTTGGCGCATTAGGGTGACAGCACGACATCATTGAGAGGATCAAGCGATGCGTATTGCGAGCGTGGGACATACAGTGTTTGCGGCGACCCTGATTGCCCTCGGCATCCTGGGCCTGATCGAGGGCGGATTCACTGTCATATGGCAACCGGTGTTCGATCACGTGCCGGCCGCAAAACCTCTTGCCTATCTCTGCGCCGCGGTTTCGCTGGCGTGCGGCCTCGGCCTATTCTGGCCACGCTCGACTGCGCTGGCCGCGCGCGTGCTGTTTTTCTATGCGCTGTTGTGGCTGCTGGTGTTCAAGTTACCGCTGATCGCCCAGGCACCGCTCACGGAAGGCTCGTATCAATACTGCAGCGAGATGGCAGTGATTGTGGCAGGTGCATGGGTACTGTATGCGTGGTTCGCCACCGATGCAGACCGGCGCCGTCTCGGCTTCGCTGTCGGCAACCGAGGCCTGCGCATGGCACGCGTACTCTACGGCCTGGCACTGATCGGCTTCGGCTTCTCGCACTTCGTCTATCTCAACCTCACCGCCCCGCTGATTCCCCACTGGCTACATGTACCGGTGTTCTGGGCCTACCTGACCGGTGCCGCCTACCTCGCCGCCGGCGTGGCGATTCTCCTCAACGTGCTCGCCCGGCTGGCCGCCACCCTCTCGGCCTTGATGATGGGTCTGTTCCTGCTGCTGATCTGGCTGCCCATGGTTGCCGCTGGCCATATCAGTGCCTTCAACTGGGGCGAGACGTATGCGACCTGGGTGCTGACGGTCGCGGCTTGGGTGGTGGCGGACTCGTATCGCGGCATGCGTTGGTTGTCGCGTCTGCATCCATAGGGAATTTCCCTCGCAGAACGTCAGCTGTAGCAGGCAAACCCATCAAGGAAAGCCGGAGGCGGACGGCGCCGGCTTCTCAAGCACCGACGCCGCCCAATCGATCCTGTAACTGTGTTGCCCGCCGAACATCTTGTCCGGCTTGAAGAACGTCTTCAGTGCAATTGGCATCAGGATGTGCGCCACCGCTTTCGCCAAAGGTCCAGAAGCTTTCTTGCTGTTGGACCTGGCGGCATTGGCAGCCACTCTTTCAACACGCTCTCGGCGTAGCTGTTCGTAACGCTCAAAAGCTTGGGCAGGCCTCGGGAGGTCACGCAGGCAACGCGCGAGCTGGATAGCGCTTTCTATCGCGAGTGAAGCACCCTGCCCGGAACTGGATGACGGTGCGTGCACAGCGTCGCCGACCAACACCATTCTTTTGCTGTGCCAGCGAGGAACGGGAGGCATCATCTCACTTGCGCCTGTGGCGATAAGTTGGTCCGCATCGGCATGTTGCAGCAGAGCTTGGGCGGGATGGTCGTCCTGGCAAAGATCGCGCAAACGATTCAACCATTGGGAGGCAGGTACCTTGCGAACCTCTGCCGAAGTCAGTGGCGTATCGTGCGGAAGGGCGGTGAACCAGCAAATGCCCAGATTCGGATCCAGCCAGTAGCCCAGAAAGGCGCGCTTGCCGAATACAAAGGTCATCGTGTCGGATGGCGCTTCGACCGTTCCGTGCGGCGCACCACCGCCAAATCCCAGGTGACCCGTGTATTGGGGCGCTGGGGCATTCGGATCGATCAATCCGCGCACGGTGGAACGGATGCCATCCGCTCCAATCAGGATATCGCCGCTGGCGTGGCTGCCGTCGGCGAATTGCACGCATACGCCATCGGTCGTCTCGCTTGCACCAACCAATCGCTTTCCGTAGACGATCGGTATGGCGGCAGCCTCGACTGCGTTCCTGAGTACTTTGTAGAGATCGGAGCGCCACACCACCCGACTGGGTTGCATGCCTGCCAGGCCGCTGAAGCGGCAAAGCACTTTTCCGCGACTGTCTGCGATGGCCATGTGCGAAATCGGCCGGCTGACTGCGTGCAGCTCGGCATCGATACCAATGATTTTCAACGCTTCGAGGCCATTGGGCGCCAGCATCATGCCGGCGCCCACGCCGTCCGCCGCAGCGGGGTACGACTCATAGATCGTCGAACGAATACCGGCTTTTCCGAGTGCGAGTGCTACGGCCGGGCCGGCAATGCCGCCGCCTATTACCAGTGCATGTTTTACGGCTGCCATGCGCCCATCCTTTTTCATAAGTCATGATATGACTATATATAGACATAGAATGACTAAGGATGCAAGATGACCCTTGACCAAGCATCAGGACGCGCGCATGAAGCCTCGCCCACGACAACGTTCGCCTTTGGCGATGGTGGTTCTCGGCTTCGTTTTGGAGGCCCCTTCGCACGCCTATCGCATGCATGAGCTCATCAAGCAGCGCGGCAAGGACAAGATAGTCAACGTGGCGCAACGCAACAGCGTCTATCAGGCGATTGCCCAACTGCAGACTGCAGAACTCATACGCGTGCGCGAAACGCAACAGAACGAAGGTCGCCCCGAACGCGTGGTTTACGAGATTACGCCGTTGGGCAAGAAGACGTTCTACGCTTGGCTGGAAGGCATGCTTGGCGAACCGCGGCGTGAATACAACGAATTCCCCGCCGCGCTGGCCACGGTGATGGCGTTATCGCCCGAGGCGGTGGCTGTGCAATTGCAACGACGTCGCCTGACCCTCAAGCAGCAGTTGGATGAGTCCGTGTCCGATTCCAAAGAATGCCTCAGGAAAGGTTTGCCGCGGCTGGTCCTGCTGGATGATGAGTACAAGCAAGTGCTGCTAAAGGCCGAGATCAAATGGCTGAACGGATTGATTGCAGAGCTCGAATCCGGAGAAATGACCTGGACAGAAAAGTGGCTGCGCCACTTGGCGGCGCAATTCGAAACAGGTAAGGCAGATTGATGCGCATATCGACGACCGGTCTCGCGATGCGCTCGATTCGGTGCCCGCAACTTGCCCCTCGGCAAACCGCCTCTTCGCGTCCAACCTTCTTCAGATGACCGATTGGACTCCAGATCGGCACGCTACCCAAAGCCGAAGAAGCGGCTCAACTTGAACCAAAGAACTCTGCCCAGGCAGCGCTTCTGAGTCCACGGCAAGCCCGCACATCGCATGCTTGCCGTGGACGCAACAGGAAACCAATTACAGCTCTTGTCATCCGCTCTCCCGGCAAAGCCGCGGTAGCGGACAAAAGACGTCAGCGGCCGCGCACGAATTCGAGGCTTCCGCGCATGCCGAGTTCGAGATAGCTGCCGGCCAGCCAGCGGATCCGCAAGGGATCCCCTGCGTCGGCCATCGATTCGGTACTCACGTCGCGGCCCGTGCCGTAATTGATCTGGGTCTGGGGGGTCTTGGGCACGCCAATCACGGCCACGATGCGGCTTCCTGCCGGGAGCAGGCGCGCGGTCACCATCTGGCTCTGGAATGCAAGGGTGTTCGGCTGGCCGGGCTGCAGCAAATGCCGCTGAGTGCGGTCCTGCATGTAGCTCGCCCGGCCGAGGTACGAGGCCAGGTCGAGATATCGGCCGTCGGGCGTCAACGCGTAGAAGTTGACCGCCAGATCGAAGTCGCGCTTGTTGGTGACGACCTCGAATCGCCCTTGAAACAAGCCGTCGATCTCCAGCGCTTTGGTCAGCTTCTGTGTTTCGAACACGAGGGCGTTGCGCGTGTCGGGCATGCCTGCTGGCGGACTGAAATCCGCATCACTGCGATCAGCGAAATTCACCACGAGCTCAGGCGGAAGGGACTGCTTGTCCGGAGCGCCATCGAACAGCAACCGATCGCCTTCGTGACGACCGGTGAGATAGAAGCGTCGGTAGCTCGCAGCCATGTCGGCGAGCGTGGACACGTGCCGCCAGGTGTTCGCGCCCATCACTTCGAAGTTGACCCGATCGCTGAGCAGGTCGGGCAGCGGTGCGCCGCGGAACACGTGCTCGAACCACTTCAGCCGCACGTCCTGAAGGTCGAGCAGCGCCGCCTTGTCGACGACATAGCCATCGACCTCGGGCAGCACGCCGGTCTGCATGGCGATGTGGTGGTAAGGGCCGATCAGCATCCGGTCGTCGGCCGACGGGCGATACGTGAGATGTTGCTGGAAGTAGTACAGCGCGCCCACCATGCCGCCGTCGTAGTAGCCGGTTTCGACGAAGACTGGAATGTCGATGTCGGCGAACTCGCGGCCATAGGGGATCAGGCGCCGCCAGTAGGCGTCGTAGGACGGATGCTTCAGCCAGGTATCGAAGATCGGGTTGGGCCTGCCGTCGATCTTGTCCAGGTCGCGATAGGGCTTGCCGCTGACGTACCACTGGCGCTCGAGTCCGGTCCAATGGGCGCGGTCGTCGAAGGCCTTGTCGTCGAGGCCCTTGGTGTCCGTGGTGTAGAACGGCCAGTAGTAGATGAAGCTCTGGAACACGTTGCCCTGCATCGGCGTATCGATGCCCGGGGCATTGGTGGCGTGGGTGGCGATCGCCTTCAGCGCCGGCGGATGGTGCTTGGCGGCGGCCCATTGGGTGAAGCCGTTGTAGCTGCCGCTGAACATGCCGACGCGACCGTCGCTCCAGGCCTGGCGCGCCAGCCATGCGATCACCGTTGCGGCGTCGTCGCCATCATGGACGTAGGGCACCACGGCGCCGGGACTGCGGCCTTTGCCTCGCGTATAGGCGACCACGCCGGCATAGCCATGGGCAGCCATTTTCTTGGCGTCGTCCATGCTCCAGTCATCGTTGGCGTAGATCGTGAAATTCAGCAGAGCGGTCAGCCTGGTCGATTGGGCGGAACGCGGACGCACGAGGATCGCGGCGATCTTCGCGCCATCCGGCGTCGGGATCAGGATCTGGTCGTCGACCAGGAAGCGGCGTTGCGTGTCGGCCTCAAGCAGCGGCTTCAAAGCGGGCACCAGGTAGGTCCATGCGGCCAATCCCTGGCGAGCCGCAATCAGGTTCGCGGCCGAAGGACAATCCGCCAGCCGCATCCCGGCGCAGGCTTTCTCCTGCTCCGCCACCTTGGCGCGCACGGCATCCAGGTCGACTTCGTACCAGGGGCCGACGTCCACGGCCTGGTCGTCCGGGAGGGACCCGTAGAGTTCGGAAAACGCGCGGCGCAAGGCGGCAGAAGCCTCGCTCCCGTTCGCCTCGTAGGCTTTCGCACGCGCATAGGTCTGCCAGGGCACGACCGAGGGAACCAGCCTGGGCTCGCTGGACCGGTAGGCGGCGGCGAGGCGATCCAGGGTCGCCTCGGCGTCGGCATAGCGTCCGGCGGCGAGCTGCAGCCGATAAAGCACGATCAACTCGGCCGGTGTCGCGGCCGAGGCATGGCTTGCGATCAGTGACGCCGCGATGCCGGGCAACGCGGCCTCGGTGGCCGGGGCCACGCTGGCATGAGCACCGGAGACGACGAGGCCCCAGGCAAGCAGGATGGGCAGGACGAAGACTTTCATGCCGTTCTTTCTCCGGATTATTCGAGCCAAGGTCGGTTCGTCCCGGGCCAGAAGGCCAGGACGGCGCGATGGTCGCGGGATCCGGAAAGGAAAGGCCGGAAAATCGGCGAATGGACACTACGCTGCGGCGAACGGGAACGGCGAGATGGTCAGATGACCCGGTTGCGCAGCAGCTTCGCCCCGTCGCGGCTGGTCGAGATGGCCTGGCCGTTATCCATGTGCAGCAGCAAGCGGCCGCCGCCGGCCGGCTCGGCGCTGGCGATGCGATGGGTGTTCACGATCCATGAGCGATGCACGCGGACATATTTCGCCGGATCGAGCGACCTGGCGAATTCCGCCAGCGTCACGCGGACCAGGTGCTTGCCGCTCTGCGTACGCACTTCGGCGTAGTCGTCCGCACCGCCGATGCTCACCACCGTATCCATGTCGAGCGGCCTGAGCTCGTCGCCTATCCGGACGAAATAACGGGAGAGGCCGCCGTCGGCACGCGCTTCGGACTCTGCTGCGGGAGCATCCGGCACCGCGGGGCGCCCCGCCTCCGCGGCGCTGGCCGGGGGCGCAGCGATTGCGACGGGCGCACCGTCTCCAGCCGACTCACGGCGCAACGCGATTTGAGCCCAGTCCGGGACCTGCAGGTAGGACACCGCTGCGATCAAGGCGTAGGTCGTCACGTTCTCCAGCGACTGCCAGGCGGCTCCGCTGAGCGAGAAGGGACGCACCACAAAACCATCGGGACCGGCACCGTTGAACAGGCCAAGCAGCACGATCAGCAACAGATACGAGAGCGCCGTGAACGCCGCACACAGCAACAAGTGGGCGACGAGCTGGATTCCGGCAGCGCGCCCGACCAGGCGCTGCGCCACGATGCGGCGCACGGCTACCCCGAAGATCACCACAGGAATCGTATTGGCCGCTCCGCCCAACAGGCAGCCCGCAAGATCGAGGCCCATGGCCAGCCGGATCGTGGCGGTATAGGCCACGAAGACGCCAACGACCGCCAGGACATCGAAAGTACGCTGCCTCATTTGCCTCCCAGCCTTTGTCCCAGTCCCATTACATAGAAACCAGGATCAGGATCGACCTTCTAAAAGTGCACACCGGCCCCTGTTTCGCATTGAATAGCTGCAGAGAAATTAGCCATTAGAATCAACTTGTCACCGAGTCACATCAAAAACGCACGTCGCCCCGTAATCGAAATCGGTCCGCTCTTTAGAATCTGACTCCGCATCTTCACTTGCACCTACTCTGCTGTTCCTTGGACCATATCCAAAGCATCGCGGTAGAGGAAAGGCACCCAGTATTCCGGATCGTCCCTCGCCCCTCTTTTCTCAAAGAATCCAATATCTGCAAGATTATTTGCTAACTCATACGCATGCCCTTGGCTCATATTCCAAACTTTTGCCAAAGTATCGGTCTTTTGAGAAGTACGTCCACCGCGCAGTTTTTCCATGGCTCCGCGCAACTCTGGATACTCGGCGTAAAGCGTCTGAGTCAACCTTACTTCGGAAACTTCCGGCAATGCCTCTTTGAATACGGACCGGGCAAACAGAGCCTCTCCTTCTGGCTCAGCCTCGCCAAGCTCGAGCCGCCTCATTTGCTGCGATCTTAGAGAATTGAGGAAATGAATAAGCTCGCGTGGCGCATTATTTTGAGACCCATCTCGCGTTCGGCTGAGCATCCAATCAAGAGTTGTTGGCTTATTTGGACCACCATCAACTTGAGTTGGAAAGAGACGATAAAAGAAATGATCTTGCGCTATCGCCGACTCAATCACGTCAGTATATTTGACATCAAAATTCTTTACCAACGCTGCGTTATGGAGCGCTCGCTTAACAATTAAATTCAGCAGCGACGCTCGATTCCACGCAATTGTCACATGACGAGTAATATGACTCGCCTCTCTAAAGCCTTCATTTGTAATACGATTCCATATGTCTGTGCGCAGAAAAATCTTTATTTTTATATTGCCGAATCCAAATATATCCAAGCACACCCGAAAAAGCGCTCGAAGAGCATTTTTTTCCAAATCGGAATTTTCAGTGAAGGCGACGTCCAATCTATCAAGAAGGATCCACACGCTATAATTTGAGTATTTCCGTAGAACTTCATTAGCCTCAGCCAAAAGCGCATCAATGGGCTCAACGCCCTGAGCTCTTGCGTTTGCACTCGGTTCGCTAAATACAATTTTTCCACCGAATCCAATCGGCAGCTGAGTATGAGGATCTAATTTTACGTTGCCTTCAAGCTCTTTTGGTCGCGCCCAGCCCTTCACATAATCAAAGACCACATGCACTAATGCCTGTAAAGTCCTTTTCCCTTTAACCAATCCATCCTTAGCGAGGATGCCGCGCAATCTTGTCGCCTCATCTCCCTCGATACCATATTCGTCGAAAGCTGCGACTAAAAGTGAAAGGAAGTAGAGCTTCCAAAGATTCACGAACTCTCTTTCCGAAACGGGAGGGTCCGTCATAAGGTCTCTAAAAGCAGGAGTTCCTCGAGGATTTTCGCCAGGAACGAGAACAACCTGCCGATCTAATAACTGACCCGCCCTGGCGACCAAGAGCGAGTAAAGAGCACTTTTACCCGAACCCTTCGGCCCATAGATCACATCTATGTCTCCGCCGAAAACACGCCGCCAATTATCGGTTTCAACAAAATACGAGGCTAGGTTATCCCCCTCCTCCTCCGCAATTCGCTGCCCGAAGTCAACCTCAGCAAGTATTTCTTGCTTTGACATACGCCCCCCTTAAATCAGCAAGAATAAATTGCATTGATCCTAATCAACTTTGCACCCCCAATACGACAGAAGGCGGCACATTTGCCGCCTTCTGTCGTATTTATATTCAAATTACTTACCCACACTTCGAATACCCGCAATTCAAGCAAGTCTGGCACCCATCCATCAGCACCAGCGCCTGCGTGTTGCACTTCTGGCACAACGTGGCGCCGGGCGGGAAGCTGCCGTTGGATTCGGTGCTTTCAGCAGCCGCAGCTGCGCTCACGTCAGAGTTTTTTTTTGCGCTGGCCGCCTCGTAGGCAGCGCGCTTCTCCGCGATCAGCGCACGCTGGCTGTCGCTCATCTCGGGGTCGTGGATGAGCCCGATGTTCTTCATGTGCTGCTCGATCACCGCGCCGATCTCGGCGACGATGCTGGGCATGTAGACGCCGCCGGCCTTGAAGTAGCCGCCGCGCGGGTCGAACACGGCCTTCATCTCCTCCACCAGGAAGGTGACGTCGCCGCCCTTGCGGAACACGGCGGAGAGGATGCGGGTGAGCGCCACGATCCACTGGAAGTGGTCCATGTTCTTCGAGTTGATGAAGATCTCGAAGGGGCGGCGCTGCTCGTGCTTGGTGCCGGCGTTGAGCACGATGTCGTTGATGGTGACGTACAGCGCGTGCTCGAACAGCGGCGACTTGATCTTGAAGGTGGAGCCGATCAGCGTCTCGGGACGCTCCAGGCTCTCGTGCATCTGGATGACTTCGGCCTGACGCGGCTCGGCCTTGGCGGTATCGGAGGCGGATGCTGCGGCGGGCGCGGCCTTGTCCTCGGGCTTGACGACGTTGTAGCCCTTGATCTTCTTTTCGATCTTGATCGCCATGATGTTCTTTACCTGAGTGGACGGCGGCGCGGGGAAACGGACTTGCGGGTTTTGCGGAACTCGTCGTTCCGATGCAGGCTGGAGGGATGGCGGGCGAAAGCGCATCGCCTCCAAGAGAAAAACGGCCGGCCCGGCGCGAGGCCGGGCCGGCCGTTTCGGGACTTACTTCTTGCGGGCGGCCTTCTTGGCGGCGGGTTTCTTCGCCGACTTGACGCTCGCCTTCTTGCTGGCAGTGGACCTCTTGACCGCCTTGGCGGCCTTCTTCACGGCAGCCTTCTTGGCTGTCTTCTTCGGAGCGGCTTTCTTCGCCGTCTTCTTGCTGCTGACCTTCTTTGCGGCCTTGGCGGGCTTCTTCGCCTTGCCGGCAACCTTCTTCGCGACCTTCTTCACCGCTTTCTTGGCGGCGGCCTTCTTCGCGACTTTCTTCTTGGCGGCTTTCTTGGGGGCGGCCTTCTTCGCCGCCGACTTCTTCACGGCCTTCTTGACTGCCTTCTTCGCGGCAGCCTTCTTGGCCGGAGCCTTCTTCGCAGCCGCCTTTTTCGGCGCGGCTTTCTTCTTTGCCGCCTTCTTCGGCGCAGCCTTCTTCGCAGCAGCCTTCTTTGGCGCAGCCTTCTTCTTGGCTGCCGCCTTCTTCGGTGCCGCAGCCGGAGCGGCCGGCGCAGGCACGGCGGCGGCCGGAGCTTCGATCACCGGCTCCACGGGAGCAGCCGGCGTCACACTGTCTTGCACTTCGATTTCAGGATCGTTGGACATGCGGTGTACCCCTCGGTGATCGTTGCGTCGTGGACTGCGTGTCAGAACTTGCCGTAATAGCCTTCCTTCAAGGCATCGAACAGGTTGGCGGCGGTATGCATCTCGCCGTCGTATTCCACTTCTTCGTTGCCGCGAAGTTCGACAACACTACCGTCCTCCAGCTCGAAGTGGTAGAGGGTGCTGGCAAGGTCGGCTTCCTTCACCAGCACACCCTGGAAAGCGGCGGGATTGAAGCGGAAGGTGGTGCAACCTTTCAGCCCCTGCTTGTAGGCGTAGAAGTAGATGTCCTTGAAGTCTTCGTACGGGTAGTCCGTGGGTACGTTCGCGGTCTTGGAGATCGACGAATCGACCCACTTCTGCGCGGCGGCCTGGATGTCCACGTGCTGCTTCGGGCTGATGTCGTCGGCGGCCACGAAGTAGTCGGGCAGCTTGGCCTGCGGGTCGTCGCTGAACGGCATGGCGTTGGCGTTGATCAGCGCGCGGTAGGCCAGCAGCTCGTAGCTGTAGACCTCGACCTTTTCCTTCGACTTCTTGCCCTCGCGGATCACGTTGCGCGAGTAGTGGTGGGCGAAGCTGGGCTCGATGCCGTTGCTGGCGTTGTTGGCCAGCGACAGCGAGATGGTGCCGGTGGGCGCGATGGAGCTGTGGTGCGTGAAGCGCGCGCCGGTTTCGGCCAGTTCCTTCACCAGGTTGGGCGCCACTTCGGCGATGCGCTGCATGTAGCGGCTGTACTTGGCGTGCAGCACGCGGCCGGGAATGCTCTGGCCGATCTTCCAGCCGTCGCGCAGCATTTCCGGACGGCGGCGCAGCATGTCGCCGGTGACGGTGTAGTCCTTGGCGAGCACGGGCGCGGTGCCCTTTTCCTTCGCCAGGTCCAGCGCCACTTCCCAGCCGGCCACGGCCATTTCGCGCGAGACGTCCTCGGTGAAGGACACCGCCTCGGCGCTGCCGTAGCGCATCTTGAGCATGGCGATGGTGGAGCCGAGGCCGAGGTAGCCCATGCCGTGGCGGCGCTTGCTGGTGATCTCGTCGCGCTGCTGCTGCAGCGGCAGGCCGTTGATCTCCACCACGTTGTCGAGCATGCGGGTGAACACCTTCACCACTTCGCGGTATTCGTCCCAGTCGAAGCGTGCCTTGGGCCCGAACGGATCGCGCACGAAGGTCGTGAGGTTGATCGAGCCGAGCAGGCAGGAGCCGTACGGCGGCAGCGGCTGCTCGCCGCAGGGGTTGGTGGCGCGGATGTGCTCGCACCACCAGTTGTTGTTCATCTCGTTGACCTTGTCGATCAGGATGAAACCGGGCTCCGCGTAGTCGTACGTGGAGACCATGATCATGTCCCACAGGTGCCGCGCGCGGATGTGACCGTAGATCTTGCAGGCAACCAGGCCGTCCTCGCGGTCGACGTAGTTCTCGTGCGTGGGCCATTCGCGCCACACCACCGTGGCGGCGTCGTCGAGGTCGAGCTCGTCGCGCTCCTTCACGTGGATGGGGAACACCAGCGGCCAGTCCTGGTCATGCTCCACCGCCTGCATGAAACCGTCGGTCACCAGCAGGCTGAGGTTGAACTGGCGCAGGCGGCCGTCTTCGCGCTTGGCGCGGATGAATTCCTTGACGTCGGGATGGCTGACGTCGAACGTGCCCATCTGTGCGCCGCGGCGGCCACCGGCGGACGACACGGTGAAACACATCTTGTCGTAGATATCCATGAAGGACAGCGGGCCGCTGGTGTAGGCACCCGCACCCGACACGTACGCGCCGCGCGGACGCAGCGTCGAGAACTCGTAGCCGATGCCGCAGCCGGCCTTCAGCGTGAGACCCGCCTCGTGCACCTTCTCCAAGATGTCGTCCATCGAATCGCGCACGGTGCCGGACACGGTGCAGTTGATAGTGGACGTGGCGGGCTTGTGCTCCAGCGCGCCGGCATTGGAGGTGATGCGGCCGGCCGGGATCGCGCCACGGCGCAGCGCCCACAGGAACCGTTCGTTCCAGTGCTCGCGCAGCTCGGGTGTGGCTTCCACCTCGGACAGTGCGCGCGCGACGCGCTGCCAGGTGCCATCGACATCGGCGTCCACCGGCACGCCGGCCTTGCTGCGCAGACGGTACTTCTTGTCCCAGATGTCCTGGGAAGCAGGCTGCAGCGGAATGGCCGCGGCGGCGTCGCGTTGCAATTCTGAACCCGTGACTGGCGCGCGCGCTGTGCTCATCGGCTCCCTGACCTCTCTGCGGCCTTGCGGCCTTGTTGTTTTGATTGCCGTCGTCGCTGTCGATCACATCGCCTGCGGCGTCCTGATGCCGCTGCGCCGCCTTGCCGTCCGGATGCCGGACCAGCCCCCCCGTGAAGCGATAACCACACCAGTGCTTGTCCGCTCGATCGCAGGGAGGCACAAGATGTTGTGATTGCGAACTCTTCGCAAGGTACTGCTGAGAGCGGCCGATGTAAAGTGGTTTTGGCCCCCGTAAACGCATCGACACGGGGAACCATGGCCCATCGTCAGCAGTCGAAGGCGCGCCGCTTCCGCATCCCGCACGAGGAGTCCGCATGTCATCCCGTCACCCGCATTTCCTGCTCTGGTTTGCCGGCGCCTGCGCACTGCTGCTCGGCGCCACCGTGCCCGGCACCAGCCATGCCACGATGCCGCCCGCGGTAGACGGCCAACCCATGCCTTCGCTGGCACCGATGCTGGAAAAGGTGACGCCGGCGGTGGTGAACATTTCCACCACGACACACGTGCAGGTGCGCAATCCGTATTTCGACGATCCGGTGTTCCGCCAGTTCTTCGGCCTGCCGGCCACGCCGCGCGAGCGTGTGGAACAGAGCCTGGGCTCGGGCGTGATCGTGGACGCAGCCAAGGGCTACATCCTCACCAACAACCACGTGGTGGGCGGCGCCGACGACATCACGGTGACCCTGCAGGGCGGCCACACGTACAAGGCCACCCTGGTCGGCACCGACCCCGACACCGACGTGGCGGTGATCCGCATCAATGCACCGAACCTGCATGCGCTGCCGCTGGCCGACTCCTCGGGCCTGCGCGTGGGCGACTTCGTGGTGGCGGTCGGCGAGCCGTTCGGGCTCAGCGAAACGGTGACGTCGGGCATCGTCTCCGCGCTGGGGCGCTCGGGGTTGAGCAAGTCGGGCTACCAGAACTTCATCCAGACCGATGCCTCGATCAATCCCGGCAACTCCGGGGGCGCCCTGGTGAACCTGCGCGGCGAACTGGTCGGCATCAACACCATGATCTTCTCGCCCTCCGGCGGCAACGTGGGCATCGGCTTCGCCATCCCCAGCAACCTCGCCGCCGAGGTGATGCGGCAACTGATCGCGCACGGCAAGGTTGCGCGCGGCACGCTGGGCGTGCAGTCGCAGGACATCACTCCGCGCATCGCGCAACTGCTCGGCATCGCCCAGGACAAGGGCGTGGTGGTCACCGGTGTCGATGCGGGCTCGCCCGCGGAGCAGGCTGGCCTGCAACCCGGCGACGTACTGACCTCGCTCGACGACAAGCCGCTGCGCAGCGTGAACGACCTGCGCAACGCCGAAGGCCTGCTGCCGGTGGGCAGCACGGTGAAGCTGGGCGTGCTGCACAACGGCAAGGTGCGCGAAGTCAGCGCCACGCTGCGTCCGGAGCAGCTCGCCAGCATCGACGGCGCCAAGCTGGACCCGCGCCTCGCCGGCGTCACCTTCACCGATCTCGACCAGAACCAGCGCGGCCAGGGCATGTACGGCGTCGCGGTGGGCGCGGTGCAGCCGAACAGCCGCGCCGCCGCCGCAGGCCTGCAAGCAGGCGACGTGGTGATCGGCGTGGGCAATGTGCGCATCACCGGCCTGCGCATGCTGCGCGAACTCGCTGGCGTGCGCCCGCGGCAACTCGCGCTGGTGGTGGCCGACGACGATGGCACGCACTATGTGATCGTTCAGTAATGGCGGTGTGCCATGCGCTGACGCATGGCACACATGCGTGAACGGGAGCATGCCGACAGACGTGCCTGCGTCGCACAAGCGCGGCTGCATGCTTGATGTTTTTGGCCCAGGCCGTTGAAATATCCGGTGTTCGTCCACCCTGTGCGCCGGCCGGGATCACGCGCCGCCACCCTCCGCCTCCTTCGCCTTCCATTCCTGTCGGGGTATTCCGTCACATGACCGTTCGTGCTGTCCGCCTGTTACCCGTCCTCCTGCTCGGCGCCTGCCTCGCCGCCCCCGCTTTCGCCGCCACGACGGCAACGACGAAATCCACCACCGTCCACCACAAGACCAGCAGCAGCAAAAGCAGGAGCAGCAAGGCACCCGCGTTGATCTGGCGCGGCGACGTCACCACCGCGCGCGCCGTGGTGATCGACATGGCGAAGGAATGGCAGCGCACCGGCCATACGCCGATCAAGCTGGAGCCGTTCAACACCGCCTCGGGCATCGATGCGGTGGCGGCCGGCACGGCCGATCTCGCCGGTAGCGCACGCAACAGCGACGGCACCCCCGAGGACGGCCACCTCACCTTCACGCCGGTGGCCTGGGACGCGCTGGTGATGATCGCCAATCCGTCCAATCCCGTGCGCAACCTCACCGTGCGCCAGCTGCACGACATCTATTTCGGCAAGATCACCAACTGGAAGGACGTGGGCGGCAAGGACGCACCCATCGACCTGTACGCGGTGATCAGCCCCAACGACGGCGTGGAATACAGCCTGCGCACCCTGCTGTTCGGCCACGGCGACCAGCAGATCTCCGCACCGCGCCTGTACCTCAACACCAAGGCGCTGGAAGACGGCATCGCGCTCAACCCGAACGGACTGGGTCTTTCCACGCTGGCCAACGTCAGCAGCAACCCCAAGCTGCGCACCATCCCGATCGACGGCGTTGCGCCGACCGAGGCGAACGTCGTCGACGGCAGCTATCCGCTGTACACCCCGCTGTACCTGGTGACCAATCCGAACAGCACCAAGGCCGCTGCCGTGAAGGAGTTCATCGACTTCCTGCAGGGCGACAAGGCCAAGGCCGTGCTGCGCAGCCACGCTGTGCTGCCTTACCAGGACGGCGCCGCGCTGGTGGCGAAAGACCAGGATCGCCGCGACAAGGTCTACGCCGAATCCACCGCGAGCCATGCCAAGGCACCTGTGCCCAGCTACGCCGTGGTTCCGGCGCTCGCGCCTGACGCGGCGCAAGCGCCGGTGTCGCCGCCGAACGCCGATGCCACGAAGACGGCAAGCACTGCTGGCACTTCCGCCGGCAACGCCAGCAAGTCCGCGGGCGGCACCGACAAGACCTATACCGTGGTCAAGGGCGACACCCTGTCCGGCATCGCCCAGAAGACCGGCGTGACCGTGACCGACCTGCGCGACTGGAACCATCTCAAGAGCGACAACATCAAGCTCGGCCAGTCGCTGCAGCTCAGCCGCAACTGACGTCGTGCCGATTCGCGCCATCACGCTCGATCTCGACGACACCCTGTGGCCAGTGATGCCGGCCCTCGAACTCGCAGACCGGGCGGTGGACGACTACCTGCGCGAACACTGGCCCGACGTGGCCCGCGCATGGCCCATCCCGGCCATGCGCGAGCTGCGTGCCCGGATGGCCGAGGCGCGGCCCGACCTCGCCCACGATTTCACCGCCCAGCGCAAGCTCACCCAACAGCACGTCTTCGCCTCCTGCGGCATCGCCGACGCGCCGCTGGACGCGCTATGGGAGGTCTACTACGCCGCCCGCAACACGGTGCAGCTGTGGCCCGACAGCCTGCCGGCGCTGCAGTACCTGGCGGCGCGCTGGCCACTGGCCAGCCTTACCAACGGCAACGCCGATCTCGTGCGTACCGGTGTGCAGGCACATTTCGCCCACCATGTCTGCTCGCGCGACGTTGGTGCGGCCAAGCCCGACCCGCGCATCTTCCTTGCCGCCGCCTCGCGCTTCGGCGTGGCCTCGCACGAGGTGCTGCATGTCGGCGACGATCCCGAACTCGACGTGGTCGGTGCGCGCCGGGCCGGCTTGCGCGCCGCATGGATCAACCGCCACGGCGAAACATGGCCCGCCGAGCTGGGTGAAGCGCCGGAGCTCAGCTTCGCCGATCTGCGCGAACTCGCCGACTGGCTGGAAACCCACGCCACGGCGTGACCGCGCGACGACATCGGCGCATCATCCGCGGTTGCGAAACACGCACGCCACGAGGCCATCCATGTCCGCCCTGCTCGACCATTCCACCGCCCCCCGCCATTGCATCGCCATCGAAGCCACCGATGTGCGCCATCTCGCCGCCGCGAAAAAACGGCTGGATGCCGCGCAGCGCCGCTGGCTGGACACGAGCGGTTTCGACGCGAAGCCAGGCAGTTCGATCCTGCTTGCCGACACGCACGGCAAGCTCGCGCGCGTGCTGGTAGGCGTGGACGCGAGCGACCCGCTGGCCGCACTCGCCGCGTTGCCGATGACATTGCCGGAGGGCGCCTATCGGCTCGCTGCCGAAGGCGTTGCGCTGGCTCCCGTGCAAGCCGCGCTGGGCTGGGCGTTGGGTGCCTACCAGTTCACGCGCTACCGCAAAGCGAAACGCGCGCCGGCCACCCTGGCGGTGGACACTGCCACGCTCGCCGCCGTGCAACCGCTGGCCGAAGCCACGACGCTGGTGCGCGATCTCGTCAACACGCCGACAGAGGACATGGGGCCCAAGCAACTGGGCGAGGCCATCGAGCGCCTCGGCAAGACGTACAAGGCCAAGGTGCGCGACTGGATCGGCGACGAACTCCTGAAAGCGAATTTCCCCACCATCCACGCCGTGGGCCGCGCCAGCCATCGCGCGCCGCGACTGGTGGAACTCACCTGGGGCAAGGAACAACACCCGAAGCTGGTGATCGTGGGCAAGGGCGTGTGCTTCGACACCGGCGGCCTCGACCTCAAGCCCTCCGACGGCATGCGCTGGATGAAGAAGGACATGGGTGGCGCCGCGCATGCCATCGCACTGGCGCAACTGGTGATGCAGGCGAAGCTGCCGGTGCGCCTCACCCTGCTGGTGCCTGCGGTCGAAAACGCGGTGAGCGGCAATGCGCTGCGTCCCGGCGAGGTCGTCGTCACCCGCGCCGGCCACAGCGTGGAGATCGACAATACCGACGCCGAAGGCCGTCTGGTGCTGTGCGACGCGATGGCCTACGGCGCCGAGCAGCAGCCCGAGCTGCTGATCGACTTCGCCACCCTCACCGGCGCCGCCCGCGTGGCGCTGGGTCCGGATCTCCCCGCGTTGTTCGGCAACGACGATGCGCTGGCCGATGCCGCGCTGGCGGCCGGTCGCGCGGTGGACGATCCGCTGTGGCGGCTGCCGCTGTGGCGCCCGTATCGCAGGATGCTGGATTCCTACCTCGCCGACTTCGCCAATGCCGGGCCTTCGCGACATGCCGGTGCGATCACCGCGGCGCTCTATCTCGAACGCTTTGTACCGGCGGGATTGCCTTGGCTGCACCTCGACACGTATGCGTGGAACGATGGGGATCGGCCTGGCAGGCCCCGTGGGGGTGAGGCAATGGGGTTGCGCGCAGTGTTCGCACTGTTGCAGCAACGCTATGGCAAGAAGGGGTGAGCTCTTCCCCTCCTTTGTCCATTGCCTGGACAAGTAACCGATCGGTTTCGGTCGCCTGCGGCAGGTGGTCGAAACCGCTCTGTTAATCGCGACAACCGCGAGACGGCGCCATACATGACTTTCGGCGATGTCACGCCACCCGGCAAAGTGGCATGGTGCGGGATTGGACTCCCGCAGAGAGATCGCCCATGCGCCCCACCCTGCTCACACTCAGCCTGGCCCTCGGTCTGGGCATCGCTGGTCCCACGCTGGCCCAGACCGCTGCCCCCAGCCAGCCACCGCTCACCGCGTTGACCAAGGATTCCGGCACACCGATGCCGGCCGAGCAGAAGCGCGTGCACTTCGACCACGCCGAACTGCACATCGCGGTGACACCGGATACGCGGAGCATAGCCGCCAGTGCCACGCTCACCTTCGGCGCACTGGAAGCCACCGACGTCCTGATGGTGGATCTGGATCGCAACCTGCCGGTGAGTGCGATCAGCGTGGACGGCCAACCGCTGCCCGCCAGTGCATGGAGCAATCCGGAAGGTCGTCTGCGTATCCAGTTGCCGCACGCGGTGGCCAAGGGCGGCAAGGTCAGCGTCACCATCGCCTACGGCGGCAAACCGCACGTGGCGAAGATGGCGCCGTGGGACGGCGGCTTCGTCTGGAGCCACACCAAGGACGGCCAGCCCTGGGTGGGCAGCGCGGTGGAAGGCGAAGGCTGCGACCTGTTCTGGCCCTGCATCGACCAGCCCGACGGCAAGCCCGATCTCGTCGATCTCTATGTGAACGTGCCCAAGCCGCTGGTGGCGCCCGGCAACGGCGTGCTGGTCGGCGTCAGCGACGAGGGCAAGACGCGGACCTACCACTGGCGCGCCAAGCATCCCACCACCTACGCCATCTCGATCAACGTGGGCCCGTACAAGGAGCTCGCCGGCGAATACAAGAGCCGCTACGGCAACACGATTCCGTTGCAGTACTGGTACCTGGCCGGCGAGGACGCACAGGCGAAGGCGCTGTTCGCCGAGTTCCCGCGCATGCTGGATTTCTTCGAGGCGAAGATCGGCCCCTACCCCTGGGGTGACGAGAAGATGGGCGTGGTGGAAACCCCGTACAAGGGCATGGAGCACCAGACCATCAACGCCTACGGCAACCAGTACGCGAAAAACGGCGGCGGCTTCGACGACCTGCTGCAGCACGAGTTCGCGCACGAATGGTTCGGCAACCAGATGACCAACGCGAATTGGGACGACATGTGGCTGCACGAGGGTTTCGCCACCCTGATGCAGCCGCTGTATGCGCAGTACCTCGACGGCGACTCCACGTACTACGGCTGGCTCAACCGTCTGCGCATCATGGTCGAGAATCACCACCCGGTGGTGTCCGGCACGCCGCGCACCGAGGAAGCCGTGTACGAAGACGCGCGTGGCGGCCCCGGGCAGGACATCTACAACAAGGGCGCCTTGATGCTCGAATCGCTGCATCGTCTGATCGGCGAGCGCGCGTTCTACGACAGCATCCGCCTGCTGGTGTACGGCCGTCCCGATCCCAAGCCGGGCAACTTCGCGCCGCAGTACCGCACCAGCGCCGACTTCATGCGCATCGTGAACCAGGTCACCGGCAAGGACTACGACTGGTTCTTCAAGGTCTACCTGTACCAGGCCGCGCTCCCCAAGCTGGATGCAAAGCGCCATGGCGACACGCTGGATCTCGCCTGGCAGGCACCGAACAACCTGCCCTTCCCGATGCCGGTGGACGTGCAGGTGAACGACACCGTGCAAACCGTGCCGATGACCGACGGCCACGGCAGCCTTGCGGTGCCGGCCGGCGCGCTGGTGACGATAGACCCGCATTCAAAACTGCTGCGCGACGAGCCGCGCCTCACCGAGTTCGTGCAGTGGATGAAACAGCAGCGCAAGAGCGCGAAACCCTGACGCCGGAACTCGTGTAGGAGCGCACCCTGGGCGCGAATTGCCTTGTGCCTTGATCGAAGCGCAGGGCAATCGCGCGCAGGGTGTGCTCCTACCGAAGTGATCGCCGGTGGCGGGACGGTCAACCCGCGCCGGAGAGGAAGCCGCCGATCCGGCGCAGCCGCTGCCCCAACGTGCGCAAGCCGCGCAGCAGCCTGGGCAGCAACCAGCACAGCAGTAATACGAACAGCGCCAGCAACACTAGCAAGGCCAACGGGTGGCGCCACATCAGGTAGAGGCCGCCCACCCAGGTGAGGTCCTCGCCGGCGCTGGCCGTCCAGTTGCTCAACGGCTCGGGCGAGGTGTTGATCAGCGCGCGGCCGCCAGTCTTGGCCAGGTGCGTGCCGGCGGTGAGCGCCCCGCCCAGCAGTGCAGCAGCCACCTGCGTGCCCGCACCCGAATCCTTGAACACGCCCCATGCCAGCAGCATGCCCACCGGGATGCGGACGAAGGTGTGGATCGCGTCCCAGACGCTGTCGAATGCGGGGACCTTGTCGGCAAGGAATTCGCCCAACGCGAGCACTCCGGAAACCGCCAGCACCCAGGTATCGGTGAGCATCGCCAGTCCTGGCGGCAGGTGTACCCAGCCTAGCCGTCCGAGCATGCCGGCGACGAACACGGTGGCGTAGAGGCGGAACCCGCTGGCCCATGCCAGGCCGCCGGCCAGCGCGATGTTCGACAGCGGATCCATGGCAACCTCCCGGCGCGGATGGCGACACGCTCGCGCAGCACCGCCGCGAGGTCAAGTCAGCGGCACGGAAACGACCAGGGGCGCCGCAGCGCCCCTGGTCGTTTCCGTATTGCAGGTGGCCTCAGTGCGCCGCGGTGGCGGATGCCGCTGCGGCGGGCTTGGCCGACGTGACTGCGGCGGCCGGCTTCTGCGCAGCGGCCACAACCAGTTGGGCAAGGTAATCGCTGCCGGGAGGCAGGATCACGGTGGCAGCCTTGGGATCGGTCTTCAGCATGTCGACTTCGTCGGACACGATGTGCGCGGCCTCGCGCAGTTGGGCGTCGGGCGCATCCTTGGCGTCCTTCTGCTGCTGCAGTTCGGTCTTGAGGCTGCGTTCGCCGGGGTCGAGGCCGTCGTCGAGCGCACCGTCCTGGTCCTTGAGATAGGCATCGCTGCCGTCGATCGCCTTCTGGCGATCGCGGAAGCTGGCCTGCAGCGCATCCTGCTGCTTGCGCTCGGCCTCGCGCTTGGCGAAGTTCAGCGACACCGAGGTCTGGTCTCGCATGGTCTTGTACTGCGCCAGCTGGTCCAGCATCAGCTTCCACGCAGGCGAGGTCGCCACGCGCGCATCGTGCTCGCCGTCCAGCTGCTGCACGTAGGCCTTCACGTCGCCCTCGACCTTGTAGTCGGCCGGCGCGATGTGCGTCCACGGCAAGGCGTTGTCGTAGGTGGATTCGCCGAAGTCCTTGGCGTCGCCATTGCTCGGGAAGGCGATGTCCGGCGTCACGCCCTTGATCTGGGTGGAACCGCCATTGATGCGGAAGAACTCCTGCACCGTCATCTTCAGCTCGCCGTACTGCGGCTTGCCGTCGGGGTTCTGGCTGTAGTGGTCGAGGTCGATCAGGGTCTGCACCGTGCCCTTGCCGAAGGTGGGCGTGCCGATGATGATGCCGCGGCCGTAGTCCTGGATCGCCGCGGAGAAGATCTCCGAAGCCGAGGCCGTGCCGCGGTTCACCATCACTGCCAGCGGACCGTCCCACAGCGGCGTGGTGTTGTCCGCGCCCTGCACGTCCACCTGGCCGCGCGCATCGCGCACCTGCACCACGGGGCCCTTGCCGGTGAACAGCCCGGTCATCGAATCGGCCTCGGCCAGCGAACCGCCGCCGTTGCCGCGCAGATCTACGATGATGCCCTGCACGCCGGCTGTCTTCAGCTCGCCAATCAGCTTCGCCACGTCGCGGGTGGCGCTGCGGAAGTCCTTGTCGCCTTCGCTGCGTGCACCGAAGTCGGAGTAGAAGCTCGGCAGGTCGATCACACCGATCTTGCGGACGCCACTGCCGTCCTTGATCTCGATGATCTTCTTCTTGGCCGCGCTCTCTTCGATGTTGACCTTCTTGCGCACGAGGCTGATGACCTCGTGCTTGCCGTCGGGACCGGCGTCGGCGGGCAGGATCTCCAGCCGCACCGTGGTGTCCTTCTTGCCGCGGATCAGGTTCACCACGTCGTCGATGCGCCAGCCGATCACGTCGGTGAACGGGCCGCTGTCGCCCTGGCCCACACCCAGGATGCGGTCGCCGGGCTTGAGCTTGCCGGACTTCTCCGCCGGGCCGCCGGGCACCAGGCTGAAGACGATGGTGTAGTCGTCGCGCGACTGCAGCTGCGCGCCGATGCCTTCCAGCGACAGCTTCATCTGGATCGCGAAGTCCTCGGCCGCGCGCGGGCTGAGGTAGTCGGTGTGCGGGTCGGTGGTGTTGGCGTAAGCGGTCATGAAGGTCTGGAAGGCGTCTTCGCCGTCCAGCTGCTTCACACGCTCGATGTAGTTGCTGTAGCGCTTGGTGAGCGTCTTGCGGATGTCGTCGTCGCCCTTGCCGGCGAGCTTGAGGCGCAACCAGTCGTTCATGGTGCGCTTGCGCCACAGATCGTTCAGCGCCGCGTCGTCCTTCGCCCAGGTGGCGTCCTTGCGGTCGTACTGGTAGCTCTCGTCGCCGTTGAAATCGAAGCCGCCCTTGAGCAGGTCGCGCGCATAGCTCATGCGCTGCACGGCGCGCTGCAGGAACTTGTTGTAGATGCCGAACGGGACCGTGAGGTCCTGGTTCCAGATCGCGTCGTCCAGCTGAGTCTGGTCCGGCGCGAACTGGTCCATGTCCTGCTGGGTGAAGAACACCTTGTCCGGATCCAGCAGCTTGATGTAAGCCTTGTAGATCTTCTGCGACATCGCATCGTCCAGCGGCTGCGCGTCGTAGTGGAAGCGGGTGAGGAAGCGCGCGGAAAGCTGCGCTGCCTGCGCCTGCGTCGCATCGGGTTTGAGTGGCCACGTGGCCGCCTTGCGTTGGCTGCCTGCGCCGAGGTCGGCGGCGGATTGCGCAAAGGCACAGGTGACGGTCAAGCCCAGCAGCAGGGCCAGCGCGGGACGAAAGGTCATGGTTGGAGCCTGTTCAATGCCTTCGCATCGCCCGCGCCGGAAACCGTTTGCGCGCAGACCAAGGAAGAGCGGGAGGGTGGACGTCCGTCCACGACTAAGTGATGACGCAGGGATGCGGGCAAACAGATCCGGTCCACACACGGGGAGAGTCCATGGATGGACTCGGCTTTGAGGAGCGGGGAAGAGCCGCCCTGCCGTAGCTGCCATGCGATAGCGCGCGGCCCGGCCTGCCAACCACGCAAGCGCCGCGCCGCGCGCCACCAACCGGCGGCTACGACAACGCTACGCGAGCCATGGGAAGGCATGCGATAGGCTCTCATCTCAAAGGTCGGCGACACCGGCCGCGTGGGCCTGCAGGTCGGCGTGGTAGGAAGAGCGCACCAGCGGGCCGGAGGCGACGTGATGGAAGCCCATCGCCTCGCCTTCCTCGCGCAGTTCGTCGAATTCCTCGGGTGTCCAGTAGCGCACCACCGGATGATGGTGCGGCGTGGGCTGCAGGTACTGGCCGATGGTGATCATCTCGACGTCGTGCGCACGCAGGTCGCGCATGGTTTCGAGCACCTGCTCGCGCGTCTCGCCCAGGCCCAGCATGATGCCGGACTTGGTGGGTACGTCGGGATGCTGCGCCTTGAAGCGCTTGAGCAGGTCCAGCGACCACTGGTAGTCGGCGCCCGGACGCACTTCGCGGTACAGGTGCGGCACGGTTTCCAGATTGTGGTTGAACACGTCCGGCGGGAAGTCCTTCAGCACCTCCAGCGCGCGCTCCATGCGGCCCTTGCCGCGGAAGTCGGGCGTGAGGATCTCGATGCGGATGTTCGGGCTGGCGTGGCGCGTGGCGCGGATGCACGCGGCGAAATGCTCAGCGCCGCCGTCGCGCAGGTCGTCGCGGTCCACCGAGGTGATCACCACGTACTTCAGGCGCATGTCGCGGATGGTCTCGGCCAGGCGCGCCGGCTCCAGCGGATCGGGTGCGGCCGGGCGGCCATGCGCCACGTCGCAGAACGAGCAGCGGCGCGTGCACACCTCGCCGAGGATCATGAAGGTGGCGGTGCCCTTGCTGAAGCACTCGTGGATGTTCGGGCACGAGGCTTCCTCGCACACCGTCACCAGCGAGTTCTCGCGCAGGCGCGACTTCAGCTGTTGTACGGCATTGCCTGGCGGCAGGCGTACGCGGATCCAGCTCGGCTTGCGCAGCACCGGCGTGCCGGTGTCGAAGCCGGCGCGGTTCAGCGCGATCTTGTCGTTGCCGAGTTGCTTTTCGCCCGCGGGCGCGCCGCTGACGACGCTGATCGGGATGGACTTGGCGGGTGAAGCGGAGACTTCGCTCATGCGGATTCGCGTGCGGGGAGTTCGGGGATGACGGGGGTGGCCGGTTCGGCGCGGAAACCGAACTGGCGGCAGAACTCTTCCGCCAGCACATCTTCCACGTCCGCCAAACGCGACGGGCCGCCCAAGTCTAGCACCTGCGTCACCGCCAAACCCTTGTAGCCGCAAGGATTGATGCGATGGAAGGGTTCGAGGTTCATGTTCACGTTGAAGGCGAGGCCATGGAAGCTGCAGCCGCGGCGCACACGCAGGCCCAAGGCGGCCACCTTGGCCTCGGCCACGTAGACACCGGGCGCTCCCTCGCGGCGCTCGGCGACGATGTTCCAGTGCGCCAGCGTCTCGATGATGGCCTGCTCGATCCTGTTGACCAGTTCGCGCACGCCCACCCCGGCACGGCGCAGGTCGATCAGCGGATAACCCACGATCTGGCCGGGGCCGTGATACGTCACCTGCCCGCCGCGGTCCACCGGAACCACCGGGATCTCGCCGGGTGCCAGCACGTGCTCCATCTTGCCGGCCTGGCCCAGGGTGAACACCGGGTCGTGCTCCAGCAGCCAGAACTCGTCCACCGTGTCGGCGGTGCGGTTGTCGGTGAACGCGCTCATCGCCTTCCATGTCGTCGCATAGGGTTGACGGCCTAGGCGACGGATCTTGAGCGGCAGTGACATGGCAGGACCAGGCAGAGCAGGAAGGAACATAAGATGCGGTCAGCCACCGCAAAGCCAAGGGCGCAGTGGTGGCCGTCCTCGGCCGGTTACAGCGTGTAGCGGATATCCGGGTCGGCACGCAGCGCGGCATGCGCACTGTCGTACTGCTCCCGGCTGTCGCAACGGAAACTCACGGTGACGGAAACATAGTTGCCGCCGCCGGAGTGGCGATGCCGCACGGTTTCGTGCAGCACGTGCAGGCCGCCGCGTTCCAGCAGCTGCGGCACGCGCGCGGGCAGGTCGGCGTCGGCCTTGCCCACCGCGGTGATCTCGAATTCGCCGGGAAAGCGAAAGCCCTTGCCTTCCCGCTTCGCCTGGCTGAAATCGATCTCTTGCATCACTTCGCGCTCGCCGGGGCGGCCGGTGCAGGTGCGGGCGCATCCGCGTCGGCCTTCTTGTTGCCGTGGAACCAGAGCAGGATCGAGTCCCACAGGCGCGAGAAGAAACCGCCCTGCGGCGCCTCGTTCAACGCAACCAGCGGCACGTCCTTGATTGGTTGGCCGTCCAGCGTGATATGCAGCGTACCTACCTGCTGGCCCTTCTTGAACGGCGCGATCAGGGTGGCGGGGATGTCCATCGCAGCCTTGAGCTGGTCGTACTGGCCGGTCTTCACCGTCACCAGGACATCCTCGGCCACGCCGATCGGCAAGGCGTTCGCCTCGCCCTTCCACAAACGCGGGGTAGCCAGCGGCTTGCTGGCGTCATACAGCTTGTGGGTTTCGTAGAAGCGGAAGCCGTAGTTGAGCAACGCCATCGCCGCATCGGCACGGGCCTTGTCGGTGCTGGCGCCCATCACCACGGCGATCATGCGCTCGTCGCCATGCTTGGCCGAGGCGTCGAGGCAGAAACCGGCAGCGGCGGTGTGGCCGGTCTTGATGCCGTCCACGGAAGGGTCGCGCCACAGCAGCGCATTGCGGTTCTGCTGCTTGATGCCGTTCCACTCGAACTCCTTGATCTTGGAGATCGCGTAGTCCTCGGGGAAGTCATGGATCAGCGCGCGCGACAGGATCGCGATGTCGTGCGCGGTGGAGTAGTGGTCGTCCACCGGATAGCCCGATGCATTGACGAAATGCGAATTCACCATGCCGAGCTGCTTGGCATAGGCGTTCATCAGGTTGGCGAACGCGTCCTCGGACCCGGCGGCGTGCTCGGCCAGCGCGATCGCCGCGTCGTTGCCGGACTGGATGATCATGCCCTTCAGCAGATCGTCCAACTCCACCTGGCTGCCCAACTTGAGGAAGCTGGTGGAGCCGTCGGTGCCGCCGCCGCCGCTGCGCCACGCGTGCTCGCTGATGGTGACCTGGTCGTTGTTGTGGAGGCGGCCGTTGGCGATCTCGGCGGACACCACGTAGTCGGTCATCACCTTGGTCAGCGAGGCCGGCGGCCGCCGGTCGTCCGGAGCCTTCGAGGCGAGGATCTGGCCGGTGGCGTAGTCCATCAGCACCCAGCTCTGCGCATCCACGTCCGGCGGCGGCGGTACCGGCATCGGCGCCACCACCGGGTTCGGCACTCCGCTGGGATGTGGCGGGGTCGTCGGGTGCGGCGGCGTCTGGGCAACGGCGACGCCGGCCACCAGCGCGGCGGCGGCAAGCGGGGTCAGGATGCGGCGGATAAAACTCATCGTGATCGTGTTCCGGTATCTGCTGGACGGCACCCGCGAGCGCCATCGATGGAAAAGTGCGTCAGTTTACCGCGACCTTCGGCCGCGGCAGCCCCATGCCCTCGATGCGGTTGGTCACTTCGTCAGCGCGATCCACGCTGTCCAGCGGCCCAACGCGCACGCGGTGGATGGTGCGGTCGTTGATCTGAACCTGTTCAAGCTGTACCGGCGCGAAATTGGCTTGGCGCAACTGCGCGGCCACCCGCTCGGCATTGGCCGGATCGGAAAAGGCGCCCACCTGCAGGTAGATGCCTAGCGACCCGCCTTGGCTTGTGACCGGCGCGGGCGGCGGTGGTTCCTGTTCCGGCGCGCCCGGATCGATGCCCTGCACTTCGACCAGCCCGGTCCCCTTGGGCCAGACGCCGATGCGCACGGCGGCGGCATACGACAGGTCGATGATGCGGTTCTCATGGAACGGCCCACGGTCGTTGATGCGTACGATCACGCTCTTGCCGTTCGAGAGGTTGGTCACCCGCGCGTAGCTGGGCAGCGGCAACACCTTGCTCGCGGCGGTGAACTTGTACATGTCATAGTCCTCAAGGCTGGATGTCTTGTAGCCATGGAACTTGTTGCCGTAGAAGGACGCGATGCCGCGTTCGTCGTAGCCGCGCGCACTGGCCAGCACGCGGTAGCTCTGGCCCAGCACGGTGTAGGGCGACTTGTTGCCGTACAGCGAATGCGGTTCCGCCTGCGGCACCGGTTCGGGAAGGCTGTAGATGAAGGCCGGCGGCGCACCCGTGGGTGAGCTGTCGCTGCTGTCCCCGTAGCGCTTGTCCTGCGGCAGGCTGGTGTCGTCGCCACGATGGAACCAGCCGTGATGAGCGCTTTCCGACGGCGCAGCGGCACCGGCCGTCGGCGTCGCAGGTCGCGTGGCCGGTCGGCCGCCGCAGGCAGCCAGCAGCAACGCCAGCGCCAGCAACGGCAGGCCGCGCCACGACCTCATTGGGCGCCGCCCCCGTTGTCCGCGTCGTGTACGCCATCCATGATGGCCTGCGCCAGCTGGTGCACCGCCATCGCGTACATCGGGCTGCGGTTGTAGGTGGTGATCACCTGGAAATTGTTGAAGGTGAACCATTGCTCCGATCCGCTCATGCCGGCCAATGTCAGCAGACTGGTCGGCTCGCCGGGATTCAGGTGCTGGAACGGCGCATACCCCCAGGCCTCCAGCTGTTCCAGCGGCCATTGCGGCTTCGACTGCCAGTCGCCCAGCGGCTTGGCCGCGCCGTCCGCCTGCGCGCGCGCCGCGACGGGGCCGCCGGCGACCCAGCCGTGCTTGGCGAAGTAGTTCGCCACGCTGGCAAGGATGTCGGGCAGCGAGTTCATCAGATCGATGCGGCCATCGCCATCCTCGTCCACCGCGAAGTCGCGGATGCTGTCGGGCATGAACTGGCCCCAGCCCTGCGCGCCGGCATAAGAACCGGTGAGGGTGGCCAGCGGACCGGCGAGTTGGCTGTCGGGCAATTCCAGCAAGGTCTTCAACTGCTGGCGGAAATAGGGCGCGCGCTTCGGGTAGTAGAAGCCCAGCGTCACCAGCGCATCGAGCACCTTGTACTTGCCGGTGACTCGCCCGTAGGACGTCTCCACGCCGATGATCGCCACGATGTACTGCGAGTCCACGCCGTACTGCTGGCCGATGCGCTCCAGCAACGCGCGGTTCGCGCGATAGAACGCCACGCCGTCGTCGATGCGTTTCTGGGTGAGGAAGATCGGCCGGTACGCGCTCCACGGCTTGGATTCCGCCGGGCGGTTCATCGCATCGAGGATGCTTTGCTGCATCTGCGCCTGGTCGAGCAGCGCATTCAACGCGGCAGGATCCTTGCCGGTGTCGCGCGCCACCTCCTGCACCAGCGCGGACTGGCCGGGATGGGTGTCCGCCAACACCGGCAGCGACGCGACGATCAACAGCAAGGCAAGCGAGAACAGGCTGCAGATACGGCGCGGCGCGGCATTTACGGGCATGGCTTGTCGACTTCGGCAACGGCTGCATCGAAGCGTAACACGCACTTCGCATGGCTTTTGCGATCGTCCTTGATCGCGAAGATCACATGGGCGTCCATCCATGGCCGCACTCTTCAATTCAGTCGTGCCGCTTGCGGTGCGCGTGGATCGACATCAGCATGCCGAAGCCCACCAGCAAGGTCACCGCCGAGGTGCCGCCGTAGCTCACCATCGGCATCGGCACGCCCACCACCGGCAGCATGCCGGAGACCATGCCGCCGTTGACGAACACGTAGACGAACAGGCTCATGCCGATCGCGCCGGCGAGCAGGCGCGAGTAGGTCTCGCGCGCTTCCATCGCGATCCACAGGCAGCGTCCGATGATGAAGGCGTACAGCACCATCATCAGGCACACGCCGACCAGGCCGAACTCCTCGGAGAACACCGCGAAGATGAAGTCGGTGGTGTGCTCGGGAAGGAAGTCCAGCTGCGCCTGCGAGCTGTGCATCCAGCCCTTGCCGAACGCCCCGCCGGAACCCACCGCGATCTGCGACTGGATGATGTGCCAGCCGTTGCCCAACGGGTCGGACTCCGGATTGAGCATGGTAAGGATGCGGCCGCGCTGGTACCCATGCATGAAATGCCAGGCGATCGGCGCCATGCCGGCCGCTCCGACCAGTAGCAGGCCGATGCGCCACCACGCCATGCCCGAGAGGAACAGCGCGAAGCTGCCCGCCGCCGCCACCAGCAGTGCCGTTCCCAGGTCCGGTTGCTTGCCGATCAGATAGGCGGGAATGGCGATCAGCACGCCCACCATCGCGATGTCCTTCCAGCGCGGCGGCAATTGGCGCGGATGCAGGTACCACGCCACCATCATCGGCATGGTGAGCTTGGCCAGTTCGGAGGGCTGGAAGCGCATCACGCCCAGGTTCAACCAGCGGTCGGCGCCGCGCCCCTCGCCCAGCACCGACACCACCACCAGCAACAAGGTGCTGCCGGCGTAGAGCCACGGCGTCCAGTTGCGCAGGACCGACGGCGGGATGCGCGAGATCAGCAGCATCAGCACGAAGCCCAGCACGAAGCGCAGGGCCTGCCCGACCACCTGACCGCTCGTTGGGCCGCCATCGCCAGCGGCAGCGCTATAGAGCGTGCAAAGTCCCGCCACCGCCAGCAGCAGCAAGGCCCCCGCCAGCGGCAGGTCGATGCGCGGCCGCGTCAGCACGCGGCGCAGCAGGCGCTTCATCCGCACATGCAGCATCTCGATCATGGCGGATTCTCCTGCGACGACGTGTTCGCGGGCTCGTCCTGGGGCGTGTCCTGCGATGCATCCGTCGCCGCGCCAGGCGTCGACGCGCTCGATGCCGGCGCGTTCGGCGGCGCAGGCGCACCCGACACGACATCGGGAGAAGACAGACTGCCCGGTTGCAGCGGCGTATCCGGCGGCGCGTCCGACTGGGTGGCCAGCCACGCGTCGAGGATCTTGCGCGCGATGGGGCCGGCCGACGACGCGCCCCATGCACCGTTTTCCAGCGACACCACCACCGCGATGCGCGGCTCCTCCGCCGGCGCGAACATCTCGAACCACGCCCGATGGCGGCTGGCGAGGTAGGCGAGGCTGGTGTTCTCGTTGTACGCGTCGGTGTGGCGCGAGTAGATTTCGGCGGTGCCGCTCTTGCCGGCGATGGTGTACGGGAAGCCCTTGCCCAGCCCGTAGCCGGTGCCGCGCGGGTCGTTCACCACCATCTGCATGCCATCCACCACGGCTTGCCAGTCGGCCGGATTGTTGATGACCGATGGGCCGCTGGGCGGATTGGGCAGCGGCTGCTTCGGCGCATCCACGTCGGTCTGCGTAGCCATCACCAGCCGCGGCGCGTACGGCACGCCGTGCCCGGCGAGGATGGACAACGCGTGCGCCAGTTGCATCGGTGTCACCGTCCAGTAGCCCTGCCCGATGCCCGCGATGATGGTTTCGCCGGGGAACCACGACGTCTTGTAGCGCTTGGCCTTCCATTCGCGCGAGGGCAGGATGCCGCTGGATTCGCCATTGAGGTCGATGCCGGTGGGCTGGCCGAAGCCGAAGCGGCTCATCCAGTCGTCGTAGCGGTCGATGCCCATGTCCAGCGCGAGCTTGTAGAAGTAGGTGTTCACCGACCACATGATGGCCATGCGCAGGTTCACCGTGCCAAAGCCGCCACGGCGGTCGTCGCGGCGGCAGAAGGTGGTGCCGGGGACGCAGAACGTGCCCGTGGAAAGCACGCTGTCCGACGGCGTGCGCAGGCCCAGTTCCAAGCCGCCCAGCGCCAGGAAGGGCTTCACCGTGGAGCCGGGCGGATACACGCCGCGCAGGGCGCGGTTGAGCAGCGGCTTGTCCGGCGCGGTGTTCAGGGTGCTGTAATCGATATGGCTGATGCCATCGACGAACAGGTTGGGATCGAAGCTCGGCACGCTGACCATCGCCAGCACCTGTCCGTTGCGCGGATCGATCGCCACTGCCGAACCGACCTGACCCGCCAGCGCCTGCTCGGCGGCCTTCTGGATGCGCGCGTCGATGCTGAGGTAGATGTTCTTGCCGGCAATGGCCGGATGCGTCTGCAACACGCGTTGCGTGCGGCCGTCCGCGTTCACTTCCACCAGTTCGTAACCCGGGGTGCCGTGCAGCATGTCCTCGTAGGAACGCTCGACGCCGATGCGGCCCACATGGGTGGTGCCCTTGTAGCTTCCGGGATCGAGCCGGTCGAGGTCGTCCGCGTCGATGCGCGCCACGTAGCCGATCACGTGCGCGAACAGTTCGCCCAGCGGATAGCGCCGGTTCTGGTAGGGCACCACGTCCACGCCGGGGAAGCGCCAGCGGTTCACCGCGAAGCGGTCGATCTCGTCCTCGGTCAGGCGCATCTTCAGCGGCACGCTCTCGAAGCGGTGGCTTTGCTTGAGCAGCTTATGGAAAGCGTCGAGGTCGTCCTGGCTGAGCGGGATGACCTGGCCAAGCTGCTCCAGCAGGGCCTTCATGTCGGTCACCTGCTCGGGCACCACTTCGAGCCGGAACGCAGGCACGTTGTCGGCCAGCAACACGCCGTTGCGGTCGAAGATCAGGCCGCGGGCCGGCGGTATCGCAATGGGCTTGACGCGGTTGTTCTCCGAGCGCGCGGCGAATTCGTCGTAGCGCGACACCTGCAGGGTCGCATAGCGAACCACCAGGCCGATGAGGGCCAGCACGATCAGCGCGAAGCCCGCCAGCGCACGGCGGCGGAACAGCTCGAGTTCGCTGCGTGAATCCTTGATCGCGCGCCGCAGCTTCATCGCATGCTCACTGCAGGCGCAAACGCATGCGCAGGTCGTCCAGCAGCAGGAACAGGAACGGCCAAAGCGCGGCGCCCACGAACGGGGCGATCCACCAGCTGGCCGGGGGCATCGCCGCGCCGGACAGCAGCCGCACCATCAGCAGCAGAATGCGGTCGTTCAGCAGCAGCGCCAGCACCGCCAGCGCCTGCTGCCACATCGGGAAGAAGCGCAGCCGCGAACGGAAGCGCAGCACGATGAACACCAGCGCACAAAGGCGCAGGGCCTGTTCGCCCAGCAGCACGCCGTCGAACAGGTCGGCACCCAGGCCAAGCAGGAAGGCAAGGCCCAGGCTGACGCGATCCTCCGACTCCAGCGTCCAGTACAGCAGCACCAGCGCCGGCCAGTACGGCTTGAACGGCTCCAGCACCGCCGGCAACGGCACCAGCATCGACAGCAACGCGAACAGCAGCGTACCGGCGAACCACCAGGAGGACAGGCGCTGGCGATTCATCGCGCGCTCCCGGCCGCCGCAGGCGTTGCGGCGGAGGTCGCAGCGGGCAGGTTGGCGGTGGCACGCGGCAAGGTGGTCCGCACGGCGCCGGTCGATGCCGCCGCCGGCGTGTTGCCGGCCGCCGCAGCCTGCGCAGGCGCCAACGCGGCGGGCGGCCCGGCCGGAATCAGCGGAGCGGGCGGACCTTCGGGTTCGGCCTGGTCATGCAGCAGCAGCACGTCTTCGCTGCGATCGATATCGGCCGCCGGCTGCACCTCCGCCACCCGGAACATGCCGGAAACGCCTGGCGCCACCGCCACCACCTTGCCCACCGGGAAGCCCGGCGGGAAACGCCCGCCGAGGCCGGAAGTGAGTAACTTGTCGCCCGGCTGCACGTCGGCAGCCAGCGGAATGTTCGGCAGTACCAAGCCGCTGCCGTCGCGCGCGCCGTAGGCCACCGTGCGCAGGCCGGAGCGTTCCACCACCACCGGAATCGCGTGCGCCGGATCGGTCACCAGCATCACCACCGAGGTCTTCGGCAGCACCTCGACGACCTGCCCCATCACGCCATGCGCATCGATCACCGGCTGGCCCTGCTTCACGCCGTCGCGCGTGCCGAGGTTCAGTACCAGCCGCTGCTGGTAGGCACCCAGGTCCACGCCGACGACGCGCGCCAATTGCACGTTGATGTTGAGGCTGCGCTGGGTGTCCAGTAGCTCCTTGAGATGCTGGTTCTGCTCGGCCACGCCAGCCATGCGATTGAGCCGCGCGTTGGCCAGCAGCAGGTCTTCGCGCAGCCGCTGGTTCTGTTCGGTGAGCAGTTTGCGGTCGGCGAACGCCACGCTGAGCGTGCGCATGCCGGCACTGGGCAGGTTGGCCAGGCGGTACACCGGTTCCACCACCATCGAAGCCGCGTAGCGCACGCGCCACAGCCAGCCGTTGCGATGGTCGAGCACCATCAACACCAGGGCCAGGGCCAGATAGACGATCAGCCGCAGCGTGCCCGCGGCGTTGCCGGCGAACAGGGGCGAGGATTCGTCGCGCGGCCGCGCCATGTTGCGCGCGGCTTACTCGGGAGCGAAGAAATCGCTGCCGTGCTGGTCGATCAGCTCCAGCGCCTTGCCGCCGCCACGCGCCACGCAGGTGAGCGGATCGTCCGCCACCTGCACGTGCAGGCCGGTCTCTTCGGAGATCAGGCGGTCCAGGTCGCGCAGCAGCGCGCCGCCGCCGGTGAGCACGATGCCGCGCTCGGCCACGTCGGAGCACAGCTCGGGCGGAGTCTGCTCCAGCGCCGACTTCACCGCGGCCACGATGCCGGCCAGCGGCTCGTGCAGCGCCTCGAGGATCTCGTTGGAGTTGATCGTGAACATGCGCGGCACGCCCTCGGCGAGGTTGCGGCCGGAGATCTCGATCTCCTTGACGTTCGTCTGCGGGAAGGCGCAGCCGATCTCCAGCTTGATCCGCTCGGCGGTGGATTCGCCGATCAGGGTGCCGTGGTTGCGACGCACGTAGTTGATGATGGCCTCGTCGAAGCGGTCGCCGCCCACGCGCACGGACTGCGAGTAGACGATGCCGTTGAGCGAGATCACGGCCACTTCCGAGGTGCCGCCGCCAATGTCCAGCACCATGGCGCCACGCGCCTCGTGCACCGGGATGCCGGCGCCGATCGCGGCGGCCATCGGCTCCTCGATCAGGAACACGTCGCGGGCGCCGGCGCCTTCGGCCGATTCCTTGATGGCGCGGCGCTCCACCTGGGTGGAACCGCAGGGCACGCACACCAGCACGCGCGGGCTGGGACGCAGCAGGCGCGACTTGTGCACGCGCTTGATGAAGTACTGCAGCATCGCCTCGGTCATGGTGAAGTCGGCGATCACGCCGTCCTTCATCGGGCGCACGGTGGCGATGTTGCCGGGCGTGCGACCGAGCATGCGCTTGGCTTCGCCGCCCACCGCTGCGATCGCGCGCGGTCCGCCCGGGCCACGATCCTGACGCACCGCCACCACCGAGGGCTCGTTCAGCACGATGCCCTGGCCGCGCACGTAGATCAGCGTGTTGGCGGTGCCGAGGTCGATCGAAACGTCGTTGGAAAAGATTCCGCGAAACTTCTTGAACATGAGGTCCGCCGCGCGCCGGCCTGAGTAAAAAATAAGCTCACCAGTCTAGTCAGCGTTACCCAGGCGCGCAACTGAAAAGACGTTAAAAAAGCCTTCCGCATCGCTGCTTTCCGCACATTCCTGAGATTCCGTGTCAAGTTTGCGGAGTCGCCATGAACGCCCGTTCACGATACGATGCGACCCTTTGGCCGGATCCACGGATCCGGGTTTGTCGGCCGCGCCCAGCGCGGCCTCCACCACGCTTGGGGCAATCACGCAACCATGTCTGCCGTCATCTGCGGATCGCTGGCCTACGACACCATCATGGTGTTCCAGGACCAATTCAAGAACCACATCCTGCCTGACCAGATGCACATCCTGAATGTGTCCTTCCTGGTGCCGCGGATGCGCCGCGAGTTCGGCGGCTGCGCGGGCAACATCGCCTACAACCTCAAGCTGCTAGGCGGCGATCCGTTGCCGGTGGCCGCGGTCGGCCAGGATTTCGCGCCCTACCGCGCGCACATGGAGAAGTGCGGCATCGCGCTGGACCGCGTGCGCGTGTTCGACGACCAGTTCACCCCGCAGTGCTTCATCACCACCGACCTGGACAACAACCAGATCACCGCCTTCCATCCCGGCGCGATGTCCAGCGCGCACGACAATCACGTGCGCGAGATCCCCGACATCGAATTCGGCATCGTCGCGCCCGACGGCCGCGAGGCGATGTTGCAGCACGTCGAGGAATTCGCGGCGCGCGGCGTGCCCTTCATCTTCGACCCGGGCCAGGCGATGCCGCTGTTCAGCGGCGACGAGTTCCGGGCGATGATCGAAAAGGCGACCTACGTGATCGTCAACGATTACGAGTCGCAGCTGCTGCAGACGCGCACCGGCTGGAGCGCGGAAGAGATCGCCAGCCGCGTGCAGGCCTACATCGTCACGCTGGGGCCGCGCGGCTCCCTGATCCACGCCGGCGGCATCACGCACGAGATCCCGCCGGCACGCGAGCGCCGCGTGGTCGATCCCACCGGCTGTGGCGATGCGTACCGCGCCGGCCTGATCTTCGGCATCATGCGCGGCAAGGATTGGCCCACCATCGGCCGGATGGCCTCGCTGATGGGCGCGCTCAAGGTGGAGCACCCGGGGACGCAGAACCAGCACTTCAGCTGGGCCGAGTTCGCCGCGGAGTTCAAGGACCAGTTCGGCCAGGCGCTGGACTGACCGAAGCGCGCCGCGTAGGAACGCACTCAGTGCGCTCCTACATCGGCGTTCTATCCGGCGTGAAGACGCAGGCCGCCTGCACCGCCGCCTGCCAGCCGCGATAGCGCCGCCCGCGCTCCGCCTCGGCCATGCCCGGCTCGAAGCGGCGTTCCACTTGCCACAATCGTGCGACCTGCGTGCGGCTTTCCCAGAAGCCCAGCGCCAATCCGGCGAGATAGGCCGCGCCCAGCGCCGTGGTTTCCTGCACCTTGGGCCGCAGCAGCGGCACATCCAGCATGTCGCTCTGGAACTGCGCCAGGAAATCGTTGGCGATGGCGCCGCCGTCGGCGCGCAGTTCCTTCAGCGGAATGCCCGCGTCCGCCTCCATCGCCGCGAGCACGTCGCGCGACTGGTAAGCCATGGATTCCAGCGCCGCGCGCACGACATGTTCGCGGCGCGTGCCGCGCGTGATGCCGAACATCGCGCCACGCACCTCGCTGCGCCAGTACGGCGCGCCCAGGCCCACGAAGGCCGGGACCAGATAGACGCCATCGCTGGAAGCCACGCTTTCGGCCAGCGCCTGCGAATCCGCAGCGCGTTCGAGCATGCGCAGGCCGTCGCGCAGCCACTGCACCACCGCGCCGGCGACGAAGATGCTGCCCTCCAGCGCGTATTCGACCTCGCCGCCGATCTCCCAGGCGATGGTGGTCAGCAGGCCGTGGCGCGACGGCACCGCCTGGGCGCCCGTGTGCATCAGCATGAAACAGCCGGTACCGTAGGTATTCTTCGCCATGCCGGGCTCGAAGCAGGCCTGGCCGAACAAGGCCGCCTGCTGGTCGCCGGCGAGGCCGCCGATGGGCACCGCCGCGCCGAAGAAGCGCGCCGGATCGGTATCGCCGACATGCCCGCTGCACGGACAGATCCGCGGCAGCATCGCGCGCGGCACGTTTAACAGGCGCAGCAGCTCGTCGTCCCATTCACGGCGATGGATGTCGTACAGCAGGGTGCGCGCGGCGTTGCTGGCGTCGCTGACATGCAGGCGCCCGCCGGTGAGGTTCCAGACCAGCCAGCTTTCCATCGTGCCGAACAGCAGCTCGCCGCGTTCGGCGCGCGATTGCGCCCCTTCGACGTGGTCGAGCAGCCAGCGGATCTTGCTGGCCGAGAAATACGCGTCGATCAGCAGGCCGGTCTTTGCCCGCACCATGGGCGTGCAGCCATCCGCCTGCAGCCGTTCGCAGATGGCCACGCTCTGCCGCGACTGCCACACGATGGCGTTGTGGATCGGCTGGCCAGTGCGACGATCCCATATCACCGTGGTTTCGCGCTGGTTGGCGATGCCTATGCCCGCCAGATCACCCGGCTCGACCTGCATGCGCGTGAGCAGTTCGGCCACCGTGGCCTGCACGCTGGCGAGAACCTCGCGTGGATCGTGCTCCACCCAGCCAGGCTGCGGATAGATCTGGGTGAACTCGCGCTGCGCGATGCCCGCCACCCGCCCGTCCGCGTCGACCAGCATCGCCCGCGTGCTGGTGGTGCCCTGGTCCAGTGCCAGGATGTATCGCTTTGCCATGGGGCGCCTCATGCATGGGAAGCCGCACGCAGCTTAGAGCCTGTTCAAAGCCTCCATGCGATCCGTGCTGGGATTCGATTGCACCAAAAGGCCCTGCCTGTCATTCCAGCCCAGGCCAGAAGAGGCTCACGACAGCGAAGCCGATGATCCGTGGCCGTATGGCTTGAACAAACATGACCGCTACTGGATGGCTCACCGCGCCCGCCCCTCACAGGTCGGCCGCGGCATTCTGAGTGCCGCGCTTGTCCGACCTTCACTGGAATGATGAATAGCAAAGCCGTCAGTTTCCAGACACGGCGCAGCGTGACCGCACCGCCCATCGCATGGGCGGGAATGGCTCCGGCGTACTCAGCACAACCTGCGCGCAGGCCCGATGGATTGAATCAGGCGGCAAAGAGAGAGGACTCGGGCATCGGCAGGCGACCGAAAACGCCTTGTTGCTCGCGATAACGCGAAACATCCACGCCGCAGGCTGGAAACGGCTAGCCGCAGAGCCCGAACTGGCTCTCGCCGTCCGCCTTGCGGCAACAACAAAACGGCGACGTGGCGTTCCCGCCGCGCCGCCGCTCTTCACGGAAGGTTGCCGCGATTTACCAGGCGCGCACGTCGGCCACGCTGACCGTGAACGTGGTCATGCCGGGATCGGGATGAAACATGCGGCCCAGGTCGAAGTTCACCGAATCGCCGGGGGCGATGTTGGAGGTGCCAGCCGGCCACACCTGCTTGCTCTGCAGCACCTTGCCCGAGTCGTCCTTGCCGTCGATGCGGATCTGCGCGGCCGCGGCCGAGGCGCAATTGTTGACCAGCGTGCCCTTCAGGCTCATGCGCGCGCCCGCAGGCACGGGCTTGAAATCCTTGATCGCGAAGTCAGTGGCCGAGCAGGCAGCATGGGCAGCCAGCGGGGCCAGCAACAGGGCGACGGCGGCAACAAAAGCTTTCATGAAGGACTCCAAAGGGGGACTAAGGGGAAACCGCGATGCATCTTTTTTCGGTCGCGCTGCAGAAAACTTTAGCGACCGCACCGCGGGACGCGCCTCGTACACACGGGCGCTCGCCGGGTCAGTGCAGCACGAACAGCTTGTCGAAGCCGGCGACGCGCAGGGTGCTGCGCAACTCGCCCGAGGCATTGACGATGCGGATGTCGGCGCGGTCCGCGCCGGCGTGTTCGCGCAGCAACAGCAGCATGCCGAGCGCGGAGCTGTCCATGCCGGTGACCTCACCCAGGTCGATCACGTAGCTGCGCGCACGCTTGCCTTCGCCAAGGCAGGCATCGTGGAAATCGCGGTGAATACTGAAGTCGAAGCGCTCGCCCAGTTGCAGGGTGAGGCAATCGAGCTCGGCGTCGTGTTGGACGATCATGGTGTAGCCCTCAAAAAAGTTCGATCTCGCCGGCGTCCATCGAGTTCTGCAACGCCGGGCCGCGCGAGCGCAGGCGCGCTTTCTCGCGCTGGATCGCCAGCCGGCTGCGCACGCGCTGGGCACGCTCTTCCAGCGCCTCCGCTTCGAGCGGAGTGCAGGCCAGATCCTCGATGTCGCGCGTGCACTCGCTGGTGATTTCCTGCAGGTCCACCAGGCGCTCGCGGGTCTGACCGATCAGCTGGCGCAGGATGTCTTCGAACTGCAGCGAGCGTACGGTGGTGGAGACGTCGCTGGTGAGGCCACGGCTGATCTCGACCACCTGGTCGGCCACCTTGTTGGTGCGCGCGTCGCTCTCGGTGACATGCGCCGTCATGGCGTCGATGCCGCCCTTGGCCGACAGCGCCACGTTGAGATCCTGCGAAGCCATCGCGCCGATCAGGCCGCGCAGCTGCTCCATGGCGGTGCGCGCGCGCTCGACGTGGCCGCCGATGCGTTCGTTGAGCTGGTTGGAATTGCTGGCCAGGTTGCGGATTTCGCCGGCCACCACCGCGAAGCCGCGGCCGGATTCGCCGGCACGTGCCGCCTCGATCGCCGCGTTCAGCGCCAGCAGGTTGGTTTCCTCGGCGATGGTGTTGACGTTCTTGAGCAGGCCGAACACCGCGTCCATTTCCTTCGCCATGCCGTCGATGCGGTAGACGATGCGCAAGCTTTCGCGTGACATCTGCACGATCATGCCCACGAAGTGTTCCAGCAGATCGCCGGTGCGGGCGGCAAAGTCCTGCACTGACACGCCACCGTCCTGCACGTCGATGATCTGCTTGAGCAGCGACTGCTGCAGCGCGGTCTTGGTGGACAAGCCGTCGAAGCCGCCGCCCAGCTCGGAGACGGCGTCGCGCAGCAAATCCAGGCCTTGGTGCAGTTCGCGGGTGGCGTGGCCGAGTTCATCGACCAGCGCGCTGCGCACGTCCTCCATCGCCGCGCGCACCGGCTCCACGCTTGCGCTGGACGCAGCCACGACCGGAGCGGCGACCGGCGCAGCCAGCGACTGTTCGCCGCGCGTCGCAATGAACCAGGCCGCGGTAACGGCCAGCACCGCCAACGGCGCCAGCCACGCCGGGTGCCACAGCAAGGTCAGCAGCAGGACGACGACGCTGGCGATCCAGCCGGCCTGCGGGCGTCGGAAAAGTTGCGCGAGAGTGAATGGCATGATCCGTGATCCGGGTCAGGCGCGCTTGGCGCCGTGGTGGGGGTGGTGCGCCAGCGCGAGCAGGCGATCCGCGATGTGGTCGATCGGCAGCATTTCCGGCGCGGCGCCGAGCTTCCAGGCAGCACCGGGCATGCCCCATACCACCGAACTGGCTTCGTCCTGAACCAGGGTGGCCGCGCCGGCCTGGCGCAGCTCGAGCAGGCCACGCGCGCCGTCGTCGCCCATGCCGGTGAGCAGGGCACCGATGGTGGAGGCGCCGGCGGTGGCCGCCAGCGAGCGGAACAATACGTCCACGCTGGGGCGGTGCCGATTCACCGGCGGGCCGTCGTGCAGGCGGCACACGAACTTGGCACCGTCCCACATCGCCAGCAGATGGTGGCTTCCGGGTGCGATGTAGGCCGTGCCCTGCTGGATCGGCTGACCGTCGCTCGCCTCGCACACGCGCATCGCCGAGCAGCGGTCCATGCGCGCAGCGAATGGACCGCTGAAGGCGGCCGGAATGTGCTGGGTCACCAGGATCGACGGCGCATCCGGCGGCATCATTTCCAGCACCACGCGCACCGCTTCGGTACCGCCGGTGGAGGCGCCGATGGCGATGATCGGGCTGCCGCCACGGCTGCCGGGCGCCTGCGAGCGAGGCAGCACCGCGTCGGCTGTCAGGCGTGGCGCCACTTCCAGCGGGCGCACGGTGGTGCGCGCCTTGGGCCTGGTCAGCGCCGCGTGCTTGACCTTGGCGCACAGCTCCTGCGCGCTGTCGCCGAAACTGGCGGCGAGATCGGCGTTCGGCTTGGCGTAGAAGTCCACCGCGCCCAACTCGAGTGCGCGCAGGGTGACGTCCGCGCCGGCGGTGGTGAGCGTGGACACCATCACCACCGGCATCGGCCGCAGCCGCATCAGGTTTTCCAGGAAGGTAAGTCCGTCCATGCGCGGCATCTCGACGTCCAGCGTGAGCACGTCGGGATTCAATTGCTTGATTTTCTCGCGGGCGATGAAGGGATCCGGCGCCGTGCCCACCACCTCGATCTCCGGATCACAGGTAAGCATGGTCGACATCAGCTTGCGCACCAATGCGGAATCGTCGACTACAAGTACGCGCACTCTTTCCATTGCTCACCCTGGCTATGCGGGCTGCCGCACCGGAGACACCGGCGTCAGAACAGCTCGACCTCGCCCTTTATCGGATCGTTCGCCAACTGCTTGAGGTAGGTGCGCTCGCCGGCCACCAGCTTCACGTCGTCGCTGCGGCGCAGCTGACGCACGCGTGCCTTGCCACTCTGCGGGAAAAACTGCACCTGGCGCGGATAGATGTCGCCCAGGTCTTCGGCCACCACCTTGAGTTTCTCGGTGGAGATGTAGCGGCGCACGAACTCGATGTTGCGCTGGCCCACGTCGCTCATCTGGGCCAGCACGCGGCCGCCGCCGAAGAGCTTGACGCTGAGGTCGGCGCGCTGCGCGCCCGCCTTCAGCAGATCGTTGATGAGGTGTTCCATCGCATCCGAGCCGTAGCGCGCCGCGCGACCCACGGTGGAGGCCCAGCTGTCGCTGCCGCCCTTGGATTCGGGCAGCATGAAGTGATTCATGCCGCCGATGCCGCGCACCGGATCGTGGATGCAGGCGGACACGCAGGAGCCGAGCACGGTGCTCACCATTTCCTCCTGCGAACTCACGTAGAACTCGCCCGGCAGCACCTTGACGGTCATGCAGCCCTGCACCGGATCCCAGAACCGCCGCAGATGTTCATAGCCGGGCGGCGCCTCGGTCACTGTCGGTACGGTGCGCCGGTCGATCCGGCGCTCGATGCGCTGCGTGTTCATCATCCGCGCTTCCTGTAGGCGGTACGCCCAACCAGCTCGAAGTCCTCGTTGATGCCGTGCAGCGACTCGGAATGGCCAAGGAACAGATAGCCGCCCGCCGACAGCAGCGCGGCGTAGCGGCTGAACAGCCTCTGCTTGGTGGGCTGATCGAAATAGATCACCACGTTGCGGCAGAAGATCGCGTCGAACGGCCCGCGCATCGGCCATTCGTGCAGCAGATTGAGCGGCTGCACCGTCACCAGCTCGCGCAGGCGCGGATGCACGCAGGCGTAGCCTTCGTACTCCCCGGCGCCGCGCATCATCCATCGGCGGCGGCGTTCTTCGCTGATGCCGCCGAGTTTGTCCAGCGCGTACACGCCGTTCCGCGCCTGGTCCAGCGCTTGCGGCGACAGGTCGGTGGCGAGGATCTTTGCATCCATGCCGCTGGCGCCGCATTGCTCCAGCACCTCGGCCAGCACCATCGCCATGGCGTAGGGCTCTTCGCCGGTGGAACAACCGGCCGACCATATGCGCAGCCGGCCACCCTCGCTCCGCTTCTTCTTGATCCACTGCGGCAGCAGCTGCTTTTCCATCAGCTCGTAATGGTGCGGCTCGCGGAAGAACGAGGTGACGTTGGTGCTGATGACGCTGGCCAGCTCGCCCAACTCGCCGGCCGGGTCGCTGCGCAGGAATTCGCAATAAGCGGCGTAGTCGGGCAGACGCAGCGCACGCAGGCGCCGCGCCAGCCGCCCCTGCACCAGCTGGCGCTTGTGCTCGCCCAGCGAGATGCCCAGGTGCTCGTACACGAAATCGCGCAGGAAGCGGAACTCGGCATCGCCCAGCAGGATCGCGTCGTCACCGGACGGCGCCTTGCTGCTGGACGCACTGGCGGTGGCGACAGCCATGCTCAGAACTCCTTCCAGGCGCCGGAATCAGCCTCGGCGGCGATGGCACGCGGCGGCGGCGCCTTGCGCACGGCGGCGAACACCGCCTCGGTGGCCTTGGCCACTTCCGCCTTCGCGGGTGCCGGCTTCGCATTCGCCGGCGCACCCGGCTTCGCCGCCGCGGCGCGTCCGGCCAGCCGGAAGAAGCCGACCTGCGCCGTCAGATCCTCGGCCTGCTCCTGCATGGCACGGGCGGCGGCCGAGGCCTGCTCGACCAGGGCGGCGTTCTGCTGGGTCATCTCATCCATCTGCATCACGGCGTTGTTGACCTGGTCGATGCCAGCGGACTGCTCGTTGCTGGCCGCAGCAATCTCGGCCACGATGTCGGTGACCTTCTTCACGCTTTCGACGATGTCGGCCAACGCCTTGCCGGACTGATTGACCAGCTCCGAGCCGCTGCGCACCTTCTCCGCGCTCTCGGCGATCAGGGTCTTGATCTCCTTCGCCGCGCCGGCGCTGCGCTGGGCCAGGTTGCGCACCTCGCTGGCCACCACGGCGAAGCCGCGGCCCTGCTCGCCAGCCCGTGCGGCTTCGACCGCCGCGTTCAGCGCCAGCAGGTTGGTCTGGAAGGCGATGTCCTGGATCAGCCCCACGATCTCGCCGATCTTGCGGCTGGAGGCATCGATTTCGCCCATCGCGGCAACGGCCCGGCCGGCCACTTCGCCACCCTGCTCGGCCTGCTCGCGTGCACCGCGCGCCAGCTGGTTGGCGTGGCTGGCGTTCTCCGCGTTCTGCTTCACGGTGGAGGTCATCTCCTCCATCGACGAAGCGGTTTCCTCGAGGCTGGAGGCCTGTTCCTGCGTGCGCTGGCTGAGGTCGTCGTTGCCGCGTGCGATCTCCTGCGCCGCGCTGTTGACCGCGTCGGAGCCCTGGCGCACCTCGCCCACGATGGCGCTGAGGCGTTCATCCATTGTGCGGAAGGCTGCAAGCAGGCTGCCCAGCTCGTCGTGCCTTACCACCTTGATGTCGTGGCCCAGCCGCCCCTCGGCGATGGCGCTGGCCACCTCCATCAGGCGCTTCAACGCGCCGGTGATCGAGCGGATCAGCAGGACCGCCACCAGTGCCGCGAGGAGCAGGCCGCCGACCATGCCGAACAGCACCAGCGCGCGCACCTTGTTGTAGCGGTCCGACTGGTTGTCGTACGTCTGCTTCACCTCGTCGCGTTGCACCTGGATCAGCTTGTTGAGCTGGTCTATACGCATCATCAGGGCCGGACGCACTTCCATTTCCAAGAGGTCGTGCGCGCCGTCATCGCCCTGCGCCAAGGCGCTGCGGACATCGTTCAAGCTGCTGACATAGTCGCCTTCAGTGGCAGTCAACGCCTTGTACTGCTTGGCGACTTCCGGACTCATCTGCACCGCGGCCAACTGTTTGGCCAGTCCCGGGAAGGCCGCCTGGTTCTTGTCGAACTCGGCGAGCTTCTGCTTCACCTGGTCGGGTTTGCCGACCACGGAAGCCGCTTCGCCGAGCACGATGAAGTTCATCAGCGACTTGACGCGCAGCTCGGCCATCAGGCTCACCGGCACCATGCCGTTGTCGTAGCTCATGCGCATGCCTTCCTTCTGCCAGGCCATGACGCTCAAACCCGCAACCGCACCCACCACCAGCATGCCCGACAGCAGGCCGACCATGCCGATCAGGCGTCCCTTGACGGAAAGGTTCTGCAGCTTCGAAAAACGGAGACCCAAAACGAATTTCTTGATATTCATCAGCATTCCAGTGTCAGGCGGCAACTTCGACATCGCGAACTCCCGGCAGTACGGTGTTCAGCGTCTCAACGTCTTCGGGGCGCATCAGCTTTTCCACGTCGAGCAGCATCACCATGCGCTCCGCATGGGTGGCGAGCCCCTTCAGGTAGCGGGTATCGACGATGGCGCCCATGTCCGGCACCGGCCTGATCGAGGCCGGGTCCACGTCCACCACGTCGGACACCGCATCGACCACGATGCCGAACAGACGCTCGGCCACGGCCACCACGATCATCACCGTGCTGTCGCCGTAGCTTTCGCGCTCGAGCCCGAAACGCAGGCGCAGATCCATCACCGGCACCACTGCACCACGCAAATTCAACACACCGAGCAGGTAATCGGGGGCTTGCGGGATGCGGGTGACGCGCGACCAGCCGCGGATTTCGCGCACCGACAGGATCTCGACGCCGTACTCCTCACCCGCCAGGCTGAAGGTCAGCTGCTGCACGGTCGGCGCCGTGTCCGCCTTGTCTTCGTACATGGATCATCTACCTCGTGATAGTCATCCCGGGACACCGGATGCGTAAACGGTATCGGCTTGCCCGGCGAACTCTTGAGCGCCCTTGCGACGGCGCCCCGTCTCAGAACTCGGTCCAGCCGCTATCGGCACGCGCAGCCGCGGCTGCAGGCGGCCGTACCGGGCGCGCCAGCTCGCGCGACGCCGACACCTTGCGTGCCGCCACCGGCGCCGGCTTGATCGCCTGCACCTCCTCCTGCACCGCTTCGGCCTTGGCCATGGCGCCGTCCAGCCGGAAGAACGCCGTCTGCCGCCGCAGCGCCGCCGCCTGCTCCTGCATCGCCTGCGCCGCCGCGGCCGCCTGTTCCACCAGCGCCGCGTTCTGCTGCGTCACTTCATCCATCTGCATCACCGCCCGATTCACCTGGTCGATGCCCGACGACTGCTCCTGGCTCGCCGCCGCGATCTCCGCCACGATGTCGGTGACCTTGCACACGCTCTCCACGATTTCCGACAGCGCCGTGCCGGTCTGCTCCACCAGCGCACCGCCGGCTTCCACCCGCTCCACGCTCTCGCCAATCAGCGCCTTGATCTCTTTCGCCGCCGCCGCGCTGCGCTGCGACAGGCTGCGCACCTCGCTCGCCACCACCGCAAAGCCACGGCCCTGCTCCCCTGCGCGCGCCGCTTCCACCGCCGCGTTCAGCGAGAGCAGGTTGGTCTGGAACGCGATCTCGTCGATCAGGCCCACGATGTCGCTGATCTTCCGGCTCGAGGCCGTGATCTCCGCCATCGCCGATACCGCCTGCGACGCCACCTTGCCGCCGCGCTCGGCCTGCTCCCGCGCGCCGCCCGCCAACTGGTTGGCATGGCTCGCGTTTTCCGCGTTCTGCTTCACCGTCGCGGTCATCTCTTCCATCGAGGCCGCCGTCTCTTCCAGGCTCGACGCCTGCTCCTGGGTACGCTGGCTCAGGTCGTCGTTGCCGCGCGCGATCTCCAGCGCCGCGCCGCTCACCACCTGCGAGCCCTGCTGCACCTGCCCGATCACCTCCACCAGCTTCACGTGCAGCCGCTGCATCGCGTGCATCATGCTGCCCGGCGGGAGCTCGAGCTTCTCCGCCCCGCCCAGCGACAGGTCGCCGTCCGCCATCCGCCCGGTCATCTCCACCGCGAACGACGGCTCGCCTCCGATGCTTCGCCGGATGCTGCTCATCGACAGCCACACCAGCGCGATCACCAGCGCACCCAGCAGGCCGGCCCACGCCAGGTTCACCAACAGGTCGTGGCGAAATTTCGCATCGATGTCGTCGAAATAGGCGCCTGCCGCGAAGTTGAGATCCCACGGCTTGAACAGCTGCGAATAGGTGATTTTGTCCTTGCTGCTGCCGTCGGGCATTTTCTGCGTGTAGCGGATCAGGTCCTGGCCATCCTTGACGTCGGCCTCCGACATCATCCGGTAGTGCGGCATGCCCTTCGCATCGGTCTCGGCGCTGATGTCCTTGCCGGTCCAGTCGGGCCGCAACGGATGCATGCGCATCACCAGGTCCGTGCCGAACACGAAGACGTAGCCGCTGCCCTTGTCCCAGCGGATGTTGCCGATCTGCGCCAGTGCCCGCCGCCGGGCTTCAGCCTCGCTGAACTCGCCTTTCCCGGCGCGTACGTGGTAGCCCTGCGCGATTTCCGCCGCCGATTCGATCTCGCCCTGCAGCCGATGCTCCAGGTCCACCATCTGCACCGACCGGCTCTGCCATGCGTTCATCACGGTAAGCGCGGTCAGGCCGGCCAGCACTACCACGATCACGACGACCACGCGGGCATGCAGACTCAAACTGCCGAGCGACCACTTCTTTCTTTCCATCGCACCAACCTCACATCATGGATGCCGGCCGCGATGCCTCGACATCGGGCGCGCCGGAAACCCAGAATCAGAACTCTGTCCAACCGCTATCGGCACGCGCAGCCGCGGCTGCAGGCGACCGTACCGGGCGCGCCAGCTCGCGCGACGCCGACACCTTGCGTGCCGCCACCGGCACCGGCTTGATCGCCTGCACCTCCTGCACCGCTTCGGCCTTGGCCATGGCGCCGTCCAGCCGGAAGAACGCCGTCTGCCGCCGCAGCGCCGCCGCCTGCTCCTGCATCGCCTGCGCCGCCGCGGCCGCCTGTTCCACCAGCGCCGCGTTCTGCTGCGTCACTTCATCCATCTGCATCACCGCCCGATTCACCTGGTCGATGCCCGACGACTGCTCCTGGCTCGCCGCCGCGATCTCCGCCACGATGTCGGTGACCTTGCACACGCTCTCCACGATTTCCGACAGCGCCGTGCCGGTCTGCTCCACCAGCGCACCGCCGGCTTCCACCCGCTCCACGCTCTCGCCAATCAGCGCCTTGATCTCTTTCGCCGCCGCCGCGCTGCGCTGCGACAGGCTGCGCACCTCGCTCGCCACCACCGCAAAGCCACGGCCCTGCTCCCCTGCGCGCGCCGCTTCCACCGCCGCGTTCAGCGAGAGCAGGTTGGTCTGGAACGCGATCTCGTCGATCAGGCCCACGATGTCGCTGATCTTCCGGCTCGAGGCCGTGATCTCCGCCATCGCCGATACCGCCTGCGACGCCACCTTGCCGCCGCGCTCGGCCTGCTCCCGCGCGCCGCCCGCCAACTGGTTGGCATGGCTCGCGTTTTCCGCGTTCTGCTTCACCGTCGCGGTCATCTCTTCCATCGAGGCCGCCGTCTCTTCCAGGCTCGACGCCTGCTCCTGGGTACGCTGGCTCAGGTCGTCGTTGCCGCGCGCGATCTCCAGCGCCGCGCCGCTCACCACCTGCGAGCCCTGCTGCACCTGCCCGATCACCTCCACCAGCTTCACGTGCAGCCGCTGCATCGCGTGCATCATGCTGCCCGGCGGGAGCTCGAGCTTCTCCGCCCCGCCCAGCGACAGGTCGCCGTCCGCCATCCGCCCGGTCATCTCCACCGCGAACGACGGCTCGCCTCCGATGCTTCGCCGGATGCTGCTCATCGACAGCCACACCAGCGCGATCACCAGCGCACCCACCGCGCTGGCCCACAGCAAATCCAGGGTCAGTTCGCGATGGAACTGCGCGTCGATGTCGTCGAAATAGGCGCCCGTGCCGATGTGCACGTTCCACGGCTTGAACGGTTGCGAATACGCCATCTTGCCCACGACTTTCATGCTGGGCGGCTTCGGCCAGTCGTAATAGGTGATGCCGCCGCCATCCTTCGCATCGACGTCGTGGATGGCCTGATAGAGCAACACGCCGTTCTGGTCGGCCGTGTCGCGCACGTTGCTGCCTTCGCTTTTCAGCAACACCGGGTGCATCAGCAAGGTGTAGTCGTCGCCGAACACGAAGATGTATCCGGCCCCGTTGTTCCAGCGCATGGCGCGGAGCTGCGCCAATGCCTGCTTCTCGGCTTCCGCCTCGCTGAACTCGCCTTTCTGCGCGCGATCATGGAAACCTTGCGCCACCGACACCGCGGACTCGATATGGCCGCGCAACAGGTTCTGCAATCCATCCATCTGCTTGGTGCGGCTTTGCAGGGCGTTCATCAAGGTGAGGCCGAACAGGCCGGCCACCACCACCACGACCACCAGCACCGTCCGCGCGTTGACGCTCAGGCGATGGAACGACCAGTTCGCGGACGACATCTGCCTTCCCCCTGTTTCGCGCACCAATCGGCGATCAGGCTGCCTTGCTGCGCCGCCCGAGGCGCGCCACCCCCCCCACGTCGACAATCAGCGCCACCGAACCGTCACTGACGATGGTGGCGCCCGATACGCCTTGCACTCGCTCGTAATGCTTTTCCAGCGACTTGATGACCGCCTGCTGTTGACCGACCAGTTCATCGACCAGCAAACCAACACGCTGACCCTCGTCCTCCACCACCACCACGATGCCGCGCTCGACCTCCGCGATGGCATTGGCGCAACCGAAGGCGCGGTGCAGCCGGATGACCGGCAGGTACTCCCCGCGGAACTGGAACACTTCGCCGCCGCCGGCAATCTTGCGCACGGCATCGGCCGGCAGGCGCAGCGATTCGACGATGGAGATCAGCGGCACGATGTAGCGTTCCTCGCCCACCTCGGTGACCAGGCCATCGATGATGGCCAGCGTCAACGGCAAGGCGATGGTGAAGGTACTGCCCTTGCCGGCCACGCTCTTCACGCTCACGCTGCCGCCGAGGTCGCGCACGTTGCGGCGCACGACATCCATGCCTACGCCGCGACCGGAAAGGTCGGTGGCCTGTGCTGCGGTGGAAAAGCCGGGCTGGAAGATCAGCTCGGCCACTTCGTCGTCGCTGAGCTGGTGGCCTGGCTTGACCAGGCCGCGCTCGATGCCCTTGGCAAGGATGCGCTCGTGGTTGAGTCCGGCACCGTCGTCGCTGATGCGTACCACGATGTTGCCGCCTTCGTGATGCGCATCCAGCGTGAGCGTGCCGGCCTCGGGCTTGCCCGCGGCACGCCGCTGCGCGGGCATCTCCAGACCGTGGTCGATGGCATTGCGCACCAGGTGCACCAACGGATCGCCGATCTTCTCCAGCACCGTCTTGTCCAGCTCGGTTTGCTCGCCTTGCAGTTCCAGCCTCACCTGCTTGCCCAGCTTGCGTTCGAGGTCGCGCACCAGCCGCGGGAAGCGGTTGAACACGGAGCCGATCGGCAGCATGCGGATGCGCATCACGCTTTCCTGCAATTCGCGCGTGTTGCGTTCGAGCTGGGCCAGGCCTTCGCGCAACCGCTCCAGCTGCGACAGATCGAAGTTCTCGCCAATGTTGTTGAGCATGGACTGCGTGATGACCAGCTCGCCCATCATGTCGATCAAGGCATCGACCTTGTCGATACCCACGCGGATCGATCCCCCCTCGCCACCGCCACCGCCACCGCCGCCCGCGGCCGCTTCGCGGGCGGGCGCAGCCGCGGGAACCACGGCGGAAGGGGCGGAAGAGACGGGGGCTGCGGCTGGTGCGGCCTGTTCTGCCGGCGCCGCGGCCAGCGGTTCGATGGCGAGCTCGCAATCGCCGTCCAGCCATTCGAACACCGCATCGAGATCGCCGCGCGCCACCGCGCCGTGCAGGCGCAATTCCCAGCCCATGTAGCACTGGCTTGGGTCGAGCGCCGCGAAATCCGCAGGAGCAGCGTCGCTGACGAAGGCGCGCACCACTTCAAGTGTTCCGAGCTGTTGCAACTCCCGGAACAGGCGCAACGGCTCGTTGCCGGTCTGCAGCAGGTGGGGCATCGCGACGAAACGGATGCCCCAGCCGGCTACCGGCGCGGCAGTGGCCTTTGCGGCCGCAGGCGCGGCCGCGATCTTGCCTTCCACCAGCTCCGTCAATTCAGCGCGCAATGCCTCGCTGGTCGCATCGGCCGCGGGCTGGTGCTTGGCGGTGCGGTCGAGCATGGCACGCAGGCAATCGACCGAGCGCAGCAGGAGATCGGTCAGGCCGGTGTCCACTGCACGACGCTCGCTGCGCACCTCTTCCAGCAGCGATTCGGCCACGTGGGTGAACGCGGCCACGTCGGCGAAGCCGAACGTTGCCGCGCCGCCCTTGATGGAGTGCGCCGCACGGAAGATGGTGTGCACCAACTCGTGGTCGGTCGAACCCGAGTCCAGTGCCAGCAATGCCGCCTCCATCGCGTCGAGGCCTTCCAGGCTTTCTTCGAAGAAGGTCTTGTGGAACTGTGACAGGTCGACCGCGCCCATGTGTTCTTCCTCAGCCCAGCACGCGCTTGACGGTCGCCAGCAATTGTTCGGGATCGAACGGCTTGACCAGCCAGCCGGTGGCGCCAGCGGCCTTGCCTTCCATCTTCTTCTCGGTGTTCGACTCGGTGGTGAGCATCAGGATGGGGACGCCCTGGTACTCGGGCTTGGCGCGCAGCGCGCGCACCATGCTGATGCCGTCCATCACGGGCATGTTGACGTCGGCCAGCACCAGGTCGAACGCACCCGCGCCGGCCGCGTCCAGCGCCAGCTGGCCATTCTCGGCCTCGGTCACCTCGTGGCCCGCGCCACGCAGGGTGAAGGCCACCATGCCGCGCATCGAAGCCGAATCGTCTACCGCCAGGATCTTTGCCATGCTCCCACCTCGTTAGGCCGGCCCAACGGCCGGCAGTTCCAGAATCCGCGCCAGCCCCAACAGGCTGGCTGCATCGTTCAAAGCCGTGCTGACGGAGCGCCAGGACAGCGTGCCGCTGCGCGCATCAAGCGCGCGTCGAAACAGCACCAGCAATTGCAGCGCGGCCGTGTCCACGCGCTCCACCTGGCTGCCGTCGAACTCGATCGCGCCACCGCGCAGCGCCTCCGACAATTCGGCTTGCAGCGCGGCCTGGGCACCTATGCGGCAGTCCGCCGGCAGTACCACCGTCGCCACTTCGTCGTGCTGCTCGCCATCCCGCTTTGCCGCCCGTTTGCCGGCCATGCCTTGCGCTCCGTTCGCGCCCGATGGCGCTGACAAATGGGCTTATCGACCGCCACGGGGCATGCTTTAGGGACAGGAGCCCGTTTCCCAGGCGCCACGCATCCGGAGCGCACTGGCATACGGACCATATGCGGCGATGGCGCAGGCGCGCCTGGATCCGCCCGATCTCCCGGATCCGTCTCTGAACGGCACTGACCAGACGAGCGGACGACGACTGTTTGCGATTGGAAGGCAATCCGCGGGGCGCTTGGCGGTTGGGGACAGCCCCCGCTTGTAGAATCACCTCAAGTTTCTGCGCAATTGGCCGATTTCCGACGGGACAACCCTAGCCGTGTCCGCAATCCACTTGCAGGAACCACTTTGAACATCCAGCCGATCACCAGTGTTGCCGCCCTGACCTGGGCCGGCGCTGCCGCAGGCAGCGCGGCGCAGAGTTGGCGCATTGGCAGTGTGCTGCTGGCGCGACCGCTGGGCCTGAGCCCGCAGGGCTTGCAGGTGGTGCAGATCGGCAACATCGCGGTGGAAACGGACGTGGCGGGCGGCCAACTGCCGGCGCAGTTCCAGGTGCGCGTATTGAGCCTTGGCCCCCTGCCGCAAATGGAGGTGGTCGGGCAGCAGTCCTTCGATCCCGTCCTGCAGCGCGCCCTGCGCGAAAGCCTGCCGCAGCAGAATGGTTACGCGCCCTTGCTGGCCACGCTCGATGCATTGGCGGAGCGACCCGTGCTGCGCCTGCTGCCACCCGACCTGCGCGGCGCGCTGGCCATGCTGGAACAGGCCATGCACAGCCCGGCGGAAATCGCCAGCGGCGAAGGCCTGCGTATGGCTATCGAACGCAGCGGCGTGTTCCTCGAATCCCTGCTCGCCAATCCGCAAAGCTATACCGCGGCACCCATGCAGGACGACTGGAAGGCGGCGCTGCTGCGCCTGGCCAGCGTACTGCTCGACCGGGTCGATGCTGCCCCGGAGACTCCGAACAACCCAGGCGACACCCAGGTTGAATACGAGGGGGCATATGCCAGCACCCCGCGTACAGCCGCGGCGGCACCGGACAGCCGCAGCGATACCCCGCCTCCGCTGCTGCAGCGGGGCCTGCAGGCACAGCCGCGCGCGGAGCTGCCGCCGGCGCTGCTGGACGACAACGTGCAACCCCTGCTGGATCGCCTGCAAGGCGACGTGCGCGGCGCACTGGCGCGGATCGAGGTGGCGCAACTGGAGTCCGGCAACGGGCCGCTGCCGGCATGGATGATCGAGATCCCGTTGCAGGGCGAGCATGGCCGCGACGTGCTGCAGTTGCGGTTGGAATACACCGCCGATGCCAACGACGGCAGCCGCGGCTGGAACCTCGGCTTCGCACTCGACCTGCCCGCGCTGGGCGCGGTGCAAGGCGAACTGCAATTGCGCGAACCGCGCCTTTCGGTGCGTCTGTGGGCCGCCCAGTCCGATACCGTGCAGCGATTGGAACGCCAGTTCACCGCCCTGCGCCATCGGCTGGCCGCCTGCGGCCTGCTGCTCGACCAATTGAGCTGCCAGCTTGGCTTGCCCGAGCCGCCGAACCGCTACAGTGCCGTGCTGCTGCAGGCCACCGCATGAACACGCCAACCTTCACCGCGCCCCCACGCAAGGTCACCCTGCGCCTGTCGGGCGGCGGCAGCAGCGAATCCCGCACGATACCGCCCGAATCGCTGGAAGCCATGCGCGCACGGGCGCAGGCCCTCGGCCTGCCGCTGCACCCTGACCCGCAGATCGCCGCCCTGCTGGCCGGCCTGCGCCTGCGCGACGACGTACCGGTGCTGCTTTACGCTGCGGCGGCCTCCGTGCTGGCCGCGGTCTACGATGCGGCGGAAGAGCCGCAGGGCTGAGAACCTGTTCAAAATCTCCAGGCGACGATAGTTCCGTCGGATTGAATCAGGCCTTTCCTTGCGCCGCCCCGCCTTGCTCCGGGCTCTTGCTGCCCGCCCTTTCGAGCCAGCTTCGCTGTTCGCTACCGCTGCTGCGGTGGCTGGCGCCCAGCAGAGAAAGGCGGCTCGGTCAGCGACAGGCGACCGAAACCGCTTTGCTACTTGCGATAACGCAGAACATCCGCGCCGCAAATCGGAAAGGGCGGACTGGAGACCGTGGATGGGTATCCAAGCGGTGTGCTTCCGCCACCGCTCGTCCGGCATCAAGCTTCCGACAGTTGGAACGTGGACACCGCGCTGCTCAATTCGCGCGCCTGCTCATTGAGCGACTGTGCGGCCGCGGCAGCCTCTTCCACCAGCGCCGCGTTCTGCTGGGTCATGCGGTCCATCTGCGTCACGGCCTGGTCGACTTGCTCGATGCCGCGGCTCTGCTCCTCGGACGCCGCGGCGATCTCGGCGACGATGTCGGACACACGGCGGATCGCCTGCCTGACCTGCCCCATGGCCTCGCCGGCTTCCGCTGCCTGCTTCGCGCCGCCTTCGACCATCGACACCGACGCGCCGATCAGCTCCTTGATCTCCTTCGCCGAAACCGCCGAACGTTGCGCGAGGCTGCGCACCTCGCTCGCCACCACCGCGAAGCCGCGGCCCTGCTCGCCCGCGCGCGCCGCCTCCACCGCCGCGTTGAGCGCGAGGATGTTGGTCTGGAACGCGATGCCTTCGATCACGGCGGTGATCTCGGAAATCTTGGACGAGTTGCCGCTGATTTCACCGATGGTGGTGACCATCGCCTGCACCGCGTCGTTGCCGCTGTCCGCCAGGCGGCTGGCACCATTCGCCAGATTGTTGGCCTGCTTGGCGTTGTGCGCATTGTGCTTTACCGTCTCGGTCAGCTCGGTCATGCTGGCCGCGGTTTCTTCCAGCGACGCAGCCTGCTCTTCGGTGCGCGAGGAGAGATCCAGGTTGCCGGTGGCGATTTCATCCGAGGCTTGCGCCACCGCACTGGACGATGCCTGGATGCGGCGCACGGTCGAGGAGAGCTGCTCGTCCATTGTTTTCAGCGCCGTCAGCAACTGGCCGAATTCGCCGCCGACATCGACCTCCAGACGGTTGTCCAGCCGGCCGCTGGCGATTTCGCCAGCCACGCCGATGGCGCGTTCCAGCGGGCGCAGCACCGCTCGCAGCAACCATATGCTGGCGACGATGGCGATGAGCAAGCCGACGACGACGAGGACGATCGCAACGGTGAGGATCGTGTGGTAGGTCGAACCGACCTGCATCATCGCGTCCGCGGCCTGTGCCCGATTGTTCGCCACATCCTCGTCGAGGGCCGCGCTCAGCGCCTCGGCGCCATCGAGGCTCTGGTCGATGAGCCGGACCGCATCGTCATGCTTGCCGGCCTTGAAGGCCGCCATGGTCTGATCCGCGGCCGCCGTGAACACCGGCAACGCGGCATTGATCTTGTCGGCAATGACCCGCTCGTCGCTGCGGGTCACCCAGGCCGGGTAGTAGTGATTCCAGGCCTTCTGGATACGCGCCTCGTCTTTTCCGATGGAAGCGGCGGCGGCGGCGATCGTGGCCTCGTCCGGCTTCGCCTGCGCCAAGCGGTACTGCAGGCGGATGTCGCTCTGCGCGGAACGCACTTCGCCGAGATCGATGATGATCATGGTGTTGCTTTGATACATGTCCGTGGCAAGGCCGTCGACTTCATGCAGGCCCACGGCGCCGAACGTGCCGATGGCCGCCATCAGCACGACGCAGAGACCCAATGCCAGGATGATCTTGAACCGAACCGTTTGCAGCAGACTGCCCATGGGATTCCCTGAGTGATTGTGCAGGCTGCGGCACGCTCCTGAAGCAGCACCCGTCAGGCAATCGCGACATCGCGCGCCCCCATCACGGTAGAGGCGATATCGGCGGGGAAATGGGCGGCTTGAGGCATCAAGTCATTGATTTTTCAAGCAACAATTTGCGCTATTGCGCAATTTATCGCGAGGACGGGACACCCCCGCAGTCGCTGCGCCGGCACGCCTCGCATGCACGGCGATCCTGCACTCATCCTATGGACGCCCCACCGCAAACCCACGGAAAAAACCACGCGGATGTTGCCTGCCTCACACCATCGAAGTGCGCATGGCGAGGATCAGTTGCGCTTCGTCACGCGACAGCCCGCAGCATGCGACCAGTTGCTCCACGTCGGCGCCTTCGCGCGCGAGCTGCTTGGCCAATTCCCAGGAGCGCTCAGGCAACACGGGACGTTCCACCTGGCCGAGCTTGCGCTCTACCCGATCCAACGCCGTCACCAACATCGAGGTCGGCACATCGGTGCCGGCGTCGGCCGCATTCCGCCACAGCGCATCGACACGCTGCTGCAGACGGTGCGACTGCCGCCACAGCTTCACCAGCAGAGCCATCTGACCCACCGCCAGCAGCAACAGGGCGAGCACGCCGGATTCAAGCAACATCGCCGTCGCCTTTGTCCAGCCGGTACAGGCGGCGCGCATCGAGCAGTGCCACGAAACCGTCCTGCCACGACATCACGCCGCAAACCGGGTCGTCGTCGCGGCTGGCTCGCCCGGGAGGCGGCGGCGCGATGTCCAACCCTTCGCTGTTCAGCAACTCGCCCACCGCATCGACCTTGAGGCCGAGCAACTGGCCAGCATACGACATCATCACGATGCGCACCGCCTGCGGGTCGGCCTCGGGCTGTTCCGGCAGGCCGAGCCGGCGACGCCCGTCCATTACCGGCACGATATGCCCGCGCAGATGGCGCACGCCAAGCAGGTCGGTGGCGGAACCCGGCACCGGCGTCAGTTCGTCGTCGCGGATCACCTCGCTGACTTCGGTCAACCGCGCCGCGTAGATCTGTGTGCCGATGCGGAAGGACAGCCAGTGGCTGTCCTCCGACGCCGGGCCTGTGGCCAAGGCATTCATGCGATATCTCCGTGTGCCATGCAACGGATCATGACACGGCTCCAGTCGACGGAGCTGGCGCGGGCACATTGCCCGCAGGGGAGCCGGCATGAGGCGCAGGCACTCCCGATGGCGTGGGCGCATTCTTGGCGGGTTGCGCATCGCCTTTGGCCGCACCCTGCGGCGAGGCTTCGCCCGTCGGCGCGGACGGCGCCGCTTGCATCGGTTCGACGACCTTCACGGTGGGCAAGCTGCCTGACGATGGCGCTTCGGCGATGCCGGGCTGCCGGTCGAGCCCGCCCAGGTCGCTGCGTTCGCGTTGCGGGGCCGAATTCTCGCCCATGACCACCACCAGCACGCGGCGGTTTGCATTGCGGCCGTCCGCGGTGCTGTTGTCGCCCACCGAGTGCGTCTCACCCCAACCGACGATGCCCAGCCGGTCCGGAGTGATGCCTGAGTCCACGAACAGCCGCGCGACGCTGCCGGCGCGCGCCGCCGAAAGCTCCCAGTTCGATGGGAACAGCGTGGTGCTGATCGGCATGTTGTCGGTGAAGCCCTCGACGCGCAGCGAATTGGTGAAGCCGGCCAGCACCGTAGCCAGGTTGCGCAGCACGCCCTGCGCCGGCATGGACAACTGCGCCACGCCACTGGGGAACAGGATGTCGGTACGGATCTCTATTTCCAGCCAACGCCCATTGTTGCGCACCACCACCTGCTTGCTGTCGATCAGCGGCTGCAGCGCCTTGCGCACCTCGGACTCGATGCGCCCTAGGGTCGCTGCTTCGGCCCCTTTGCCGATGTTGCGTCCGTTGCCACCCTGCTCCGCTACCGGGTGCGGCGGAATCGGCACGGCGATCGGCACCATCGCGCCTGCCTGGCCTTCCGGCGTGGCGATGGACGGATCGACGTTGTGCGGCGGCACCCTGGTGGGCGGCATCGGCGCGATGACGTGGCTGGAGCCGTTGAACGCCTCGATCATCGCCTCGGACAGCACGCGGAACTTGCCCTGGTTGACTACCGAGACGGCGTACATCACCACGAAGAACGCCAGCAGCAGGGTCATCAGGTCGGCGTACGGAATCGCCCACGCCTCGTGATTGACGTGTTCTTCGTGCTTGTGCCTGCGGCTCACGACACGTAACCCTGCAAGCGCGCCTCGATCAGGCGCGGGTTGTCGCCTTCGGCGATCGACACCAGACCCTCGATCAGGATTTCGCGCATCCTGGTCTGCTTGCCGATCAGGCTTTTCAGCCGCGCGGCCATGGGCAGCATGAACATGTTGGCCAGGGCGACGCCGTAGATGGTCGCCACGAAGGCCGCGGCGATGCCGTGGCCGAGCTTGCTGGGGTCGGCGAGGTTTTCCATCACCGCCATCAGGCCCATCACCGCACCGATGATGCCCATGGTGGGAGAGAAGATGCCCGCGCTTTCGTACACCTTGGAAGCCGCCAGGTCCTTGGCCTCGCGGGTTTCCATGTCCACTTCAAGCACGTTGCGGATTGCCTCCGGCTCGCCGCCGTCGACCAGCATCTGCAAGCCCTTCTTGATGAACGGATCGGGCTCAGAGTCGATCTGCGGCTCCAGCCCCAGCAGGCCCTGCCGCCGTGAAATCTCGCTCCAACCCACGATGCGGCTGATGAGGTCTTCCGGCCTGTGCTGCGGCGGCTTGTAGATCATGGCCGCAACCTTCAGCGCGTGCCTGAGCACCGCCCCGGAGTTCTGCACCAGCAGGGCAGCCAGCGTGCCGACGAACACGATCACGAATGCGGCTGGGTTCACCAGCGCGCTGACGTGGGCACCCTTGAGGATGGTGCCGACGATGATGACCACGAAACCCAGGATCGTCCCGATGAGGCTGATCAAATCCATGAGATTCAGCCGGTCTGGGCCAAGGGGGCGAAGGATCGCGCGGCGGTGTCGGCCAAGCCGGCCAGATCCATCACCAGCGCCAGCCGGCCGTCGCCGGTGACGGTGGCGCCAGCCACGCCGGGCACGCCGGCGAACAGGTGGCCCAGTGGCTTGACGATGACGTCCTCGCGGCCAAGCACCTCGTGCACCAGGCAGCCCAACCGCTGGTGTCCGATGTGCAGCACCGCGATGTGGCGGACGGATTCGCTCGCCGCACCGGCCCAATCGACCATGTCGACCAACGGCAATGCGCGGCCACGATGGCGGGCCACCAGCCGGCCGTCGAGCAGGCTATCCTGGCCGGTGGCCAGTTCGAAAACCTCTTCCACGTTGCCCAGCGGCAAGCCGAGCAGGCGGTTGCCCACGCGCACCATCAACACGCGCACCACGGCCAACGTCAGCGGCACCGCAAGCTCGAGTTCGCTGCCGTGGCCGAGGCGCGAATGCACGGCCAGCGTGCCGCCCAGTTCGGTGATGCGGGTCTTGACTACGTCCATGCCGACGCCGCGGCCGGAAATGTCCGACACCGTCGCGGCAGTGGAGAACCCGGGGCGGAAGATCAGCTCGTAGCACTCGGTCTCGGAGAGCCGCGCGGCCTGGGCCGCGTCGATCACGCCCTTCTCCACCGCCTTGCGCTTGAGGATCTCCGGATCCATGCCGCGACCATCGTCGGACACGGTGATGACGATGCGCTCGCCGCGCTGACTGGCTGCCAGCACGACGCGCCCCTTGCGTGCCTTGCCTGCGCGTTCGCGGTCGACGGGTTGTTCCAGGCCGTGATCCAGCGCGTTGCGAAGCAGATGGATCAACGGGTCGGCCAGGGCTTCGACCAGGCTGCGGTCGAGGTCGGTACCCTCGCCTTCCAGCACCAGTTCCACCTCCTTGCCGAGTTGGCGGGCAAGATCGCGCACGATACGCGGAAAGCGCTGGAACAGGCGCCCCACCGGCTGCATGCGCATGCCCATCACTGCGCCCTGCAGCTCGTCGGTGATGCGATCCAGCTCGCCGGCCGCCGCGGCCAGGGCCTCGCTGCCATGACGTGCGGCGAGGCTGAGCAGGCGGTTGCGCGCCAGCACCAGCTCGCCGGCATGGTTGACCAATACGTCCAGTCGCGCGGTGTCAACGCGCACGGTGGTTTCAGCTGCCGGAGCCGCGGCCTGGCGCGCAGCGGGCGCTGCAGCCTGTACTACTGGCGTCGCGGCCGGGGCGGATGTCGCAGGCGCGGACGCGTCCTTGCCAGGCTGTCCGCTCGCGCCGTGCAGTGCGTCCAGCAGCGCTTCAAATTCGTCGTCGTCGATGGTGCCAGCAGCGGCCGGCGCAGGCGCCGCCGTCGCTGGCAACGCAACCGGCTCAATGGTGCCGGGTGCCGCGGTGCCGTACAGGCTGTCGAGCAGGGCCTCGAATTCGCTGTCGTCGATGGCCCCGCCAGCTGGCACGGCCGCCGGGGCCGGCGCGGGAACAGGTGCAGGCGCCGGGGCATGCGCGACGGCACCGCGCGGCAGCAATGCCTTGAGCAGTTCCGGCGACGGCATCGCCAGCGGCGAACCCGCGCCGAGTGCCGCCATCATCTCGACCAGCCGGTCCAGTGTCTGCAGCAGGGCATCCATGTAGCTGGCGTCCAGCATCAGGTTGCCATTGCGGGCCAGGTTGAGCAGGTCCTCGGCGTGATGGCACAACTGCACCATCGGCTCCAGCGCGAGGAAGCCGGCACCGCCCTTCACCGTGTGGAAGGCGCGGAACACGGCATTCAGCAACTCGCCATCCTGCGGCGCCGCTTCCAGCCCGACCAGTTGCTCGCCCAGGCGCTCGACGAGTTCGCCGGCCTCGACCAGAAAATCCTGGCGCAGTTCGTTGTCGAAATCGGCATTCACCGCGCGTACCCGTCAGAAACCGAATTCGCTGAGCAGCCGGTCGGCATCCTCTTGGCTGGTCACCTTCGCCACGTCGACCGGTGCCTCGGCTCCGGCCAGCGCACCAGTAAGGCGCACCAGTTCCAGCAGCGAGGATTCCACCGTGCCGATGAAGGCAGAAACTTTCTTGACGCGCTGGCCGGTGAGATCCTGCCAGGACTGCGCCACCACCATGTCAGCGAGGCCGGCGCGGCAGGTTTCGGCGAAGCCCCCCGCCTCGCGCGCCAGCCCGGTGGCCAGCTCGTCGCCAGGCGCGCGCTTGAGCACGTCGTCGGCGCGCTGTGCCAGCGATTCGGCCTGCGGCCGCAGGCGCTCGGCGAAGTCGATGCTGCGATTGGCGGCACTGGCACTCATTTCCAGCACGTCCTGCAGGTGCTGGCGCGCATCGGCGACGATGCCAGGCACACCTTCCTGCGCCAGCTCGCCGCCAAGGCGGCGCATGGCATCGTGCAGTTCACGGGCCAGGTGGCCAAGCGCGCGGAACAGGTGCTGCTCGCGCTGGCGCACCATGCTGTCCAGGGCGTGCTCGAAGGCCGGACCTTCCGGACTGTTCAGCAGGTCGCGCAGTTCGGCCGGCAGGCTCTCGTCGGCAACGAAGGGGATCATGGTGCTCATGCGCTGGCTCCGCTGGCGGCGATCCGCTCGAAGATCTTGGTAAGTTTTTCCCTGAGGGTGACGGCGGTGAATGGCTTGACGACATAGCCGTTCACACCGGCCTGCGCGGCGGCAATGATCTGGTCGCGGTTGTTCTCCGCTGTCACCATCAGCACCGGCAGGCCCTTCAGCGAGGGTTCGGCGCGGATCGCGCGCAACAGGTCGATGCCGGTCATGTTCGGCATGTTCCAGTCGGTCACCACCAGGTCGAACGGCTGGCTGCGCAGCATGGTGAGCGCGTTGTTGCCGTCGTCGGCCTCCTGGATCAGGGTGTTGGTGAAGCCCAGCTCCACCAGCAAGTTCCTGACGATGCGCCGCATGGTGGAGAAATCGTCCACCACCAGGATTTTCATGTTCTTGTCCAAACGTGTGCTCCGCGTGCGTTGCGTTGTACGGGGGTATGCGGGGTGGCTGCGCTCAGGTGCGCCAGCCGGAGAGCTTGCCGCGCAGCCGGATCACGGCCTGGCCGTGGATCTGGCATACGCGCGACTCGCTCACGCCGAGCACGGCGCCGATTTCCTTGAGATTCAATTCCTGCTCGTAGTACAGCGACATCACCAGCTGCTCGCGTTCCGGCAACGCGGTGATGGCCTCGATCAGCGCTTCGCGCATGCCGCTGTGCTCGATGCCCTCGTCGGGTGTCAGGCTGTTCTCGTCGGCCACGTCGAGCACGCCGGTCTCCTCGCCGTCGTCCGACGAGGTGAGGCTGAGCAGGCGTGACGAAAGGGCATCGGCAAGCACCTGGTGATACTCCTCCGCGCTGATGCCGAGCCGCCGGATCACCTCGGCGCCATCCGCCTCGGCACCGGTCTCGGCTTCGATCTGGCGGATGGTCTCGGCCACTTCGCGGGTCTTGCGGTGCACCGAGCGTGGCGTCCAGTCGGCGCGACGCAGCTCGTCCAGCATCGCTCCACGGATGCGGATGCCCGCAAACGTCTCGAAGCTGGCTCCCTTGTCGTTGGCAAAATGGCGTGCCGCTTCGAGCAAACCGATCATCCCCGCTTGGATCAGGTCGCCCACGTCGACGCTGGCCGGCAACCGCCCCATCAGGTGATAGGCGATCCGCCGAACCAACGGCGCATGCCGACGCACAAGCTCGTCGGCACTCTCGCGGGAGAGTTGTAGATATTCCGAAGTCGCGCTCATCCCGGTTTTTCCCCGGCCGAAGCTTCTCGGCCACTGAAGAAGGAGATGCGATCGAGACCCGCGCGACCGGGCTCGACCCACTTATCGACCGACTCGGCCAGTTTCTTGAATGCCCTGGCCGACGGACTCGACGGCCACAGTTCTACCACGGCTGCCTGGCGCTTGATCGCCTGACGTAGACGTTCGTCGTGGGGTACCCAGCCGCTGAACTCCATGGCCACGTCGAGGAAACGGTCGCTGACCCGGGCCAGCTTCTGGTGCAACAGCCGCGCATCGCCCTCGTTGTGCACCATGTTGGCGACCATCCGCAGGCGGCGCACGCCGAAATCGCGGCTGAGCACCTTGGCCAGCCCGTAGGCGTCCGTCAGGGAGGCGGGCTCGTCGCACACCACCAGGATCACCTCGGCGGCGGCGGCGGCGAACATTGTCACGCTGTCGGACAGGCCAGCGGCGGTGTCCACCAGCAGGTATTCGGGGGGCTGCGGCAAATCGTCGAAAGCGCGAATGATCGCGGCCAGCTGGTTGTTGTCCAGCTGCGCCAGCCGGCGCGCACCGGAGCCCGAGGGCACGATCTGCAGGCCGCCCGGCGCAGGCGTCAGCAACGACTCCAGCGTGCATTCGCCATCGAGCATGTGGCCGATGTGCTGCGGAGGCGAAAGGCCGAGCAGCACGTCCACGTTCGCCAACCCGGTGTCGGCATCCAGCAGGATCGTCTCGTGGCCGGCGCTGGCCAACGCCACGCCGAGGTTCACCGCCACCGTGCTCTTGCCCACACCGCCCTTGCCGCCGGCTACCGCGATCGTGCGGCATGGCCGCCGCGCCGACGGTACCGCCGCGAGCAAGCCGTCGGCCTGGTCGCCGGATGCAGCCGCCGTCGCCGGCGATGGCGGCACGACCATCGCGGCCAACAACTGTTGCAATCCCCAAGCCTGGTTCATTACAGATACTCCATTCACATTCATGCTTCAGCCATGGCAAGACCGAAGCGTTCGGCCATCGTATCGTCGTCCGGGTTCGCGCTCGCCTTGGCCGAGCGGGCGGCACGGCATACCAGCTCGCGCGCGTCGGCCGTGGCGATGTCCTCGGGCACGCGCTGCCCGTCGGTAACATAATCCAACGGCAGCCGGTGGCGAATCAGCACCGACAGCGCGCCGCCCAGCCGCGGCGCCTCGTCCAGCTTGGTGAGGATGCAGGCGTGCGGCTTCAGCGCATGATAGGCGTCCACCGCCTCTTCCAGCGAGGCCACCTGCGCATTGGCCGCCAACACCAGGCAGGAACGCAGCTCGCCGGCATCGGCGAGTATCTCCAACTGCTGCGCCAGCCGCGGATCGCTGCCGGCCATGCCGGCGGTGTCGATCAACACGGTATGGCGCCCATGCAGCATCTCCAGCACCTTGCCCAGGCTGCGCGCATCGTAGGCCGGGTAAACCTGCACGCCGAGCAGGCGGCCGTAGTGTTCCAGCTGCGCGGCGGCGCCGATGCGGTAATGATCGGTGCTGACCAGCGCCACCTGGGGGGCGCCATGGCGCATCACCGCCCGCGCGGCGAGCTTGGCGATGGTGGTGGTCTTGCCCACGCCGGTGGGTCCGACCAGCGCGGTGATGCTGCGTTCGTCGGCGCAGAGGTCGCGGCCGCTCACCGTCAGGTTGCGGCTGAGCATGCCCAGCGGCAGATAGCGGGCCTGGTCGGCGTTGATCTGTTCCGGCAGTTCGTCCACCAGGGTGCGCGCGACTCCGGCCTCGATGCCGAGCCGGGTCAATTCGCGCAGGATGCGCGCGCGCAGCGGCTGGCGCCGCTCCATGTCGTTCCAGGCGAGGCTGGACAGCTGCACTTCCAGCATCGAGCGCAGTTCGTTGAAGTCGCTGCGCAGTTGTGCGGTGTCGCGGGCGGCACGCTCCACCAGCGGATGCACTGCCGGCGGCTGTGCAACCGGCGGCCGCACCGTCGCGGCCGGCGCACTGGACGCCGTGACGGACGCAGTGGTGGGTTTGGCGGCAGTCGGCATGGCGTTGTGTGCGCGTTGCGGCACGGTGGCTGGGGCGGAGGTTGGGGCCGGGGTTGGAGCCGGAACCGGCGCCGGCGCGGGGGACCGTACGACCCGGGCCGCCACCTGCTGCACGACGGATCGCGGCGCGGGCGAAGCCTTCGTCTCCGGCTTTGCTGGCGGCTGCAAAGCCACGAGTTCGGGCAAGCCATGCTTGGCCGCCTCGCGCACCAGCGCCTCGTCGTAATCGATCGCAGCGATCACCTCAATACCGTCGTCCAGCCTGCGCGTGGAGAGGATCACCGCATCCGGGCCCTGTTCCTCGCGCACTTCCCGCATCGCCTGACGCATATCGCGCGCCACGAAACGTTTGATCTTCATATGTGTTCGCTCCAGGAGCGGGATTCTCGAACGGGAAACAGGAATCCGGTTGAAGCGTCGCCGCGGGATGTTTGCCGTGACCACTGCCGTTCCGACTGCCTATGCCGCATTCCGCCGATTCCCGGTTCTCAACGCCCCAACGCCTGCACCAAGCGCACCCGACGATTGTCGGGCACCTCGTTGTAAGCCAGTACGTGCAGGTTTTGTGCCACGTGACGGGTAAAGCGCGCGAGCCACGGCCGCAGTTGCGGCGCGACCAGCAGCACGGCCGGTTCTCCGCTCATTTCCTGCTTGCGCGCGGCCTCGGCCACGCCCTGCTGCAGGCGGTCGGCAAGGCCCGGTTCGACCGCCGCTCCCGCCATGCCGCCGCCGGAGATCGAGCCCAGCAGGATCTGCTCCAGTTCCGGTGCCAACGTGACCACCGGGATCTCGGTGCCCAAGCCGGCGATTTCCTGCACGATCTGGCGGCCCAGCGCCACGCGCACGGCGGCGGTAAGCACGCCGGGATCCTGACTCTGGCCGGCGTTCTCCGCCAAGGATTCGACGATGCCGCGCATGTTGCGGATCGGCACGCGCTCGGCCAGCAAATTCTGCAGCACCTTCACCACCACGCCCAGCGTCAGGCGCTTGGGTACCAGGTCCTCGACCAGCTTGGGCGCGCTCTGCGCCAGGCGGTCGAGCAGCTGCTGCACGTCCTGATGGCTGAGCAATTCGTGCGCATGGCCCTGCAGGATGTGCGACAGGTGCGTGGCGATCACCGTGGCCGGATCCACCACGGTGTAGCCATACCCCTGCGCCAGCTCGCGCTGGCCCAATTCGATCCACACCGCTTCCAGTCCGAACGCCGGGTCGCGGGTGGCGATGCCCGGCACCGTGCCATGCACCTGGCCGGGATTGATCGCCAGCAGGCGGTCGGTATGCACTTCGGCCTCGCCCATCGGCACGCCCATCAGCATGATGCGGTAGGCGGTGGGACCGAGGTCGAGGTTGTCGCGGATGTGCACCGCGGGAACCAGGAAGCCAAGCTCCTGCGACAGCTTGCGGCGCACCGACTTGATGCGCCCCATCAATTCGCCGCCCTGGTGCGTGTCCACCAGCGGAATCAAGCGGTAGCCCACTTCCAGACCCAGTGGATCGACCGTGGTGACGTCCTCCCAGCCCAGTTCCACACGCTCGGCAGGGGATGCCTGGGTCGGCGCCGCCGCCGTGTCGACGGCCAGTTGCTGGCGCGTCTCGCGCTGGCGCTTGAACAGCAGCCACGCCGCGCCGCCGCACACGCCGCCCAGCAACAGAAAGGCAAGGTTCGGCATGCCGGGGATCAGGCCCATCACCACCAGCACCGCGGCCGCCACCGCCAGCGCGCGCGGCTGGCCGAATACTTGGCCGGCCAGTTGCCGTCCCATGTCCTGCGCCTTGGAGACGCGGGTGACGATGATCGCCGTGGCTACCGAAAGCATCAGCGCCGGCACCTGTGCCACCAGGCCGTCGCCGATGGTGAGCAAGGTATAGGTCTGCGCCGCTTCGCTGGCGGACAGGCCGTGCTGCATCACGCCCACGAAGAAGCCGCCCACGATGTTGATGAGCAGGATCAGGATGCCCGCGGTGGCGTCGCCGCGCACGAACTTGGAGGCGCCGTCCATCGAGCCGTAGAAGTCCGCTTCCTCGCGCACTTCCTGGCGGCGGTCGCGCGCCTGCTCTTGGTTGATCAGGCCGGCGTTGAGGTCGGCGTCGATTGCCATCTGCTTGCCGGGCATCGAATCCAGGGTGAAGCGCGCGGTCACTTCCGACACGCGGGTAGCGCCCTTGGTCACCACCACGAAGTTGATGATGGTGATGATCGCAAACACCACCAGGCCGACGGCGAAGTTGCCGCCGATGACGAACTCGCCGAAGGCCTCGATCACCTTGCCGGCGGCGGCGGCGCCATCGTGGCCGTGCAGCAGCACCACGCGGGTGGAGGCGATGTTGAGCGCCAGCCGCAGCAGGGTGGCCATCAGCACCACGGTGGGGAACGCGGCGAACTCCAGCGGCCGCATCACGTAGACCACCGCGAGCAGGATCACCAGCGACAGCGCGATGTTGAAGCTGAAGAGGATGTCGAGCAGGAACGGCGGCAGCGGCAACATCATCATCGCCAGCATCACCAGCATCATCACCGGTGCGCCAAGGCCCCGTCGCGCCAGTTGCTTGAAGCTGCCCAGTACCTGCGTGCCCGTCATGGATTTGACTCTTGCCTGTTAGCGATAAGGCCCCATGAGATCCGGATCGATCTCGGGGTTTGGTGCGGCCGGTGGCGCGTCGCCATGCGCCGCAGCCTGCTTGAGCTGGTAGACGTAGACGAGCACCTGGGCCACCGCCACGTAGAGCGCGGCGGGGATCTCCTGATCCAACTTGGTGGTGGCATACAAGGCTCGTGCCAGCGGCGGCGCCTCGACCAGCGGGATGTGGTGGCTGCCCGCCACCTGGCGGATCTGCATGGCCAGCACGTCCACGCCCTTGGCGATTACCCGCGGCGCACCCATGCGGCCATCGTCATAGCGCAGCGCCACCGCGTAGTGGGTGGGGTTGACCACCACCACGTCGGCCTTGGGCAGCTCCTGCATCATGCGCCGCCGCGCCTGCGCCATCTGCACCTGGCGGATGCGACCCTTGATCTCGGGGCTGCCCTCGCTCTCTTTCATCTCGTCCTTGATCTCTTGCCGGCTCATGCGCAGGCGCTTGCCGTGGTCGTACTTCTGGTACACCGCATCGATACCGCCGAGCAGCGCCAGGATGCCGCCGAACCACAGCGCCGATTGGCCCAGCAGGCCCATCGCCTGGGCGATGCCCGTCGCCACCGAACCGCGCCCGGTGGCCTGCAGCGCGTCCTGCCAATGGCGCAGCAGCATCGCGAGCACGCCGCCGATGAAAATGACCTTGAGCAGCGCCTTGGCCAATTCCACCAGCCCGCGCATGGCGAAGATGCGGCCCAGCCCCTCGATGGGGTTTAGCCGCTCGAACTTTGGCTCCAGCGCCTTGCCGCTGAAATTGAGGCCGCCTAGCAGGATCGGGGCGAACAGCGCGGCCAACAGGGTGGCCAGCGCCACCGGCGAGAACAGCGACAACGCCTCATGCAGCGCCGCACCCAACGTGCGTTGCGGCAGCGTGTCGCTGAACAACGCTTCGCGCGAATAGCCCAGGCCCAAGGAAAAGATGCGCCGCGCGTGTTCGAACGCGCGCTCTCCGCTGGTCATCAGGACCGCTACGCCGGCCATCACCACCGCAGCGCCGGAAAGATCGCGCGATCGAGGGATATCGCCCTTTTCGCGCGACTCGCGCAGCCGTTTTTCTGTCGGCTGTTCGGTTTTTTCCTGGTCGCTGTCGTCGGCCACTTCTCAGAATCCGCTTATGACCCAAGAAGCTGCCGCATCAGCTCCCACGCCTGGGTCTGCAAGGCCTCGAAGGCGCCGGGCAAGCTACGCAGCGAAAGCCACAGGGCGACAAAGCCCAGCGTCACCGTGATCGGAAAACCCACCGCGAACAGGTTCATCGCCGGTGCCGCCCGGCTGATCGCCGCAAAGCCGATGTTCACCACCAGCAGCGACGTCATCGCCGGCAAGGCCACACGCACCGCGCCGCCGAACAGCTGCGCACCGAAGGCCAACACCGCGTGCAGGCCTGCCGGGTCGATCGCGGCGGTATGCGACGCCGCGCCGTGGAAGCTGTCAGCGAGCAACTCGATCAATTGCAGATGGCCGTCCATCGCCAGGAATATCAAGCTCACCAGGGTCAGGTAGAACTGGCCCAGCACCCCGGTGCTGCCGCCCGCCTGCGGATCGACGTCCTGGGCGAAACTCAGGCTCATGCTCTGCCCCACCAGGTCGCCGCCGAACTGCACCGCGCCGAATACCAGCTTCAGCACGAAACCCACCACTGCACCGATCACCACCTGTTCCGCCAGGGTGACCACACCGGCAATGCCGACCACATCCACCGTACCGGGCACGAGCGGCGCCAGGATAACGGCGAGAAGCAGGGCCAGGCTCAGGCGCACGCGCGGCAGCATCACCGAAGAGCTGAACACCGGCGCCAGCAGGAACAAGCCGCCCACGCGAGCCAGCGCCCACAGGAAGCGACCCAGCCACGGCAGCAGCAGGGCCACGTCCAGCGTTGTCACCGCACCACTCCCGCCAGGCTCTCAATCAATTGCGTGGTGTACTGCACCAGCAAGTGCAGCATCCATGGACCGGCGATCAGCATCACCAGCGCCATTGCGATCAGCTTGGGAATGAAGGAGAGCGTCATCTCGTTGATTTGCGTGGCCGCCTGCACCACGCCGATCAGCAGGCCCACCACCAGCGCCGTGAGCAGCAGCGGCGCGGCCACCAGCATCGCCACGTACAGCGCGTGCTGGCCGAGCCCCATGATGGATTCGGGCGTCACGGGCGTCCTCCGCAGGCGTGCACGCTCATGTGTAGAAGCTCCCCGCCAACGTGCCCAGCAGCAACGTCCAACCATCCACCAACACGAACAGCATGATCTTGAAGGGCAGCGAGATGATCGTCGGCGACACCATCATCATGCCCATCGACATCAGCACGCTGGCCACCACCAGGTCGATGATGAGGAAGGGGATGAACAACAGGAAACCCATCTGGAATGCGGTCTTGAGCTCCGACGTGAGGAAGGCCGGCATCGCCACCGTGAACGGCACATCGGCCTTGCTCGCGTAGGGTGGCGCGCCGGCCAGCTTGGTGAACAGCGCGAGATCCGCCTCGCGGGTCTGGTCGAGCATGAAGCGCTTGAACGGGGCGGTGGCTGCGGGCAGCGCCTGCTCCGCGCTCATCTGCCCGCTCATGTACGGCTTGACGCCGTCGTCGTAGGCGCGGTTCAACACCGGCGACATCACGAACAGGGTGAGAAACAGCGCCAGTCCGAGCAGCACCTGGTTGGGCGGCGTGGTCTGCGTGCCCAGCGCCTGCCGCAGGAAGCTCAGCACGATGATGATGCGCGTGAACGACGTCATCATCAGCACGATCGCTGGCAGCATGGTCAGCACGGTGAGCAGCGCCAGCATCTGCAAGGACAGCGTCCAGTTCTTGGTGCCGTCCGGCGCGTCGTGCACGCTCAACACGGGCAGGCCCGTATTGCCCAGGCCTGGCGGACTGGCCGGCATAGTCAGCGTCGGCACCGCAGGCGCGGATGCGGCACCGTGCGCCTGGGGCGTAGCCGACGCGAACAGCGGCAACAGCAGCAGGACGAGCGCGAGCAGCCAGCGTGCGCAGCAAATTCGATGTACGCTCACGACCGCCCCTTCCAGCGCGACAGCAGCTGCGCGATATCGGGAACCGCCGGCAGCGCGGGCGGATCGGCCTCGACCGGCGCCGCGCCCTCGTAGACGTGCAAGGTGCGCATGCCTCCCGGCCCCACGCCCACCAGCAGGCGCTTGCCGTCGGCATCGAGCAAGAGCACACGGTCGCGCGCGCCCACCGCCATCGTCTCCACGCAGCGGATGCGTCGACCGCCGGGCCGACTGCGCGCCTGCAGGCGCCGGCTCAGCCAGCCCGCCACGAAGATCAATGCCACCACCGCGACGAGGCTGAGCAGCACGCGCAGCAATTCGCCGCCGACGTTGATGTCGGCCGCCGGCAACGCGGCAGGTGCCAGCGCGACGAAGCCGCTTATTTTTGATTTCCCGGCCACGATCCGCTCACCGCAACTTGCGCACGCGCTCGGCCGGACTGATCACGTCGGTGAGGCGGATGCCGAACTTTTCGTTGATGACCACCACCTCGCCATGCGCGACCAGGGTGCCGTTGACGAACACATCCAGCGGCTCGCCGGCGGCGCGATCCAGCTCCACCACCGAACCCTGGTTGAGCTGCAGCAGGTTGCGGATGCTGATGCGGGTGCGCCCGACTTCCATCGCCAGGGTCACCGGTACGTCCAGGATCATGTCGAGATTGACTTCGCTGTTGCCGCCGGCGGCGCCGCGCAACGAGTCGAACTGAACGCGGTCGCCGCCGTCGTCGATCATGGCTTCATGGGGCTGATTCATGCGATTTCTTCTCTGCTGGTCTGATCGCCGGTGGTGCGCGTTTCGCGCCGCCCGACCTGGGTTTGGAAACGGATGGCATTGCGACCGTTGGCCTGGCCGTAACGGCCACGGAACAGCGGCACGTCCTCGGCATACACGGTGACCACGTCGGGCAACTGGATCGGGATCACGTCGCCTGGGCGCAGGCGCAGGAAATCGCCGACCGTGATATCGAAGTCGAGCAGTTGCGAGCTCAGCGGCACTTCCGCGTCGAGCACCTCGTCGCGCAGCAGCTCGGCCCAGCGGTCGTCGCGGTCCACGCGGTCGCTCTGCACGCCCGCGTCGAGCAAGGTGCGGATCGGCTCGACCATCGCGTACGGCAAGGTCAGATGGATCTCCCCACCGCCGCCGTCCAGCTCGACGTGGAAGCGCGACACCACCACCGTCTCGGTCGGGCTGACGATGTTGGCGAACTGCGGGTTGATCTCGGAATTCTGGTACTCGAACGACAGGCCCAGCACCGGTGCCCAGGCTTCGACCATCGCGCCGAACAGCTCGCCCAGCAGGATCTGGATCACGCGGTTCTCGGTGGCGGTGAAGTCGCGGCCCTCGATACGTGCGTGGAAACGCCCGTCACCGCCGAAGAAGTTGTCGATCACGCTGAATACCAGCCGCGGCTCGAATACCACCAGCGCGGTGCCGCGCAGCGGCTTGATCTTCACCAGGTTCAGGTTGGTCGGCACCACCAGGCCATGCACGTACTCGGCGAACTTGAGCATCTTCACGCCCAGCACCGAGACCTCGCAGGTCTTGCGCAGCACGCCGAACAACGCGGTGCGGAAATAGCGCGCGAAACGGTCGTTGACCATCTCCAGCGTGGGCAGACGACCGCGCACGATGCGGTCCTGCTGGGTGAAGTCGTAGGACAGCACCGCATCGCGCGGCAGCGGCTGGTCGCTGCCGGTTTCCACCGCGCCATCGGTCACGCCGTCGAGCAGCGCGTCGATTTCGTCCTGTGAAAGCAGATCGCTCATGCCGGCAGCCTTACTGCATCACGAAGCTGGTGAAGTACAGCGCGTCGATCCCGGGCTTGCCGGTGCGCTCCTTGACGATCTTCTGCACGGCGGCCAACGCTTGCTCCTGCAGCTTGCGGCGGCCATCGGCGTTGCTGATGATCGAGTACTCCTGGTTGCTGAACAGCGACACCAGCGCGTCGCGCACCACCGGGTTGGCATCCTTCGCCGCATCGAGCGCCTTCTGGTCGTACGACATCAGCGTCACCGACACCTGCAGGTAGCGCAGCGAATCGCCATCCTTGAAATTCACCACGAACGCTGGATCCAGCGGCATGTAGAGATCGACCTTGGGCGCCTCGACAGGTGCATGCGCGGACTTTTGCGCCTGCCAGAAATAGCCGCCACCGGCCAATGCCAGCACGACTACCGCCGCGCCGATCACCATCAAGCGCTTCGACTTGCCCGCCGGTGGTGCCACCCTTGCCTGTTCTTCGTCCGCCATGGAACCCTCAATGCATTCGGTTGTTTTGGGATGCGCGCGGGCGCGTCTACCGAGTCAATGCAATCCACGTGCCACGCACGCCGCACCTTGCCATGAACGCATCCATGGCGGGTGACGTGCGAAAAACCGAGATTGATGGCGCTTTCTTGACGCGCGCCAAACTCATGACATGTCGTGTTGACGACACACGCCATGAAACAGCAGGCGACATTAAACCGATGTCGGCATGCGCACGGGAGGGAAGCCTGCCCACGGATGCCTCGCGCCCTGGAGCGCCTTCCGCACGCGGAGAGCGCCGGGCGGGTCAGGCGAAGGCGTCGAGCAAGCCGATTTGGCTTGTCGTGGCAGCAGAAAGCGATGCGCCCTGCACTTCGCCGACGTCGTCGCCGGAGGAAGCTTGCGCACCGCTGCCGCCTTCGCCGCGCGAATGGCCGCTGCCGCTCTGCTGCTGCCCCACCTCCGCATGGCCCAGCGAAAGGCCATGGCGGTTAAGCATGTTGTCGAGCTGCGGCAGGCTCTGCTGCACGGCCGTGACGGCCGCCGGATGCTGTGCGCTGAACACTACGTCGATGCGGTTCTGATTGACGGTGACGTGCACGTCCAGCGAACCCAGGTCCTGCGGATTCAGCCGGATCTTCGCCTGCTGGACGCCTTGCTGGCCCAGCCACATCACTTGCTGGCCAAGTTCGCCGGCAAAGCCGGCACTGCCCGTCGGCGACGACATTTGCAGCTGCGGCAGTGCAACTGCCTGTGCATTGGCCGTCTGCGGCAGCATGGGTGTCGCGGCGAACGCCAAAGCATCCAGACCGGAGGTGGCCTTGTGCGTGTCGGTTCCCGTGTCCGCAGCCGCACCGGCTGTATTGCCAAGCATGCTGGCGAAGTTCGCCAGCGACACTGCATTGCCTGCGGCGGTGCCTGTCATGACTCCGCCTGTCGCGCCATCGGCAGCCGACGCCTGACCGTTCGCGTTCAGGCCCTGCAACGCCATGGCCGCCTTGGCCTGCCCGGACGACGAGCCGTCCGCCGAAACGGTGCCGTCGTCCGCGTCGGACTGTGCGCCCGCCATGTTGCCGTTTACCTGGCCAAGCATGGCCAGCATGGCACCGGCCAGCGAGGCCGCGCCTTCGTCGTCGGTCGCATCGGTTTTCGACGCAGGCGCTTTCGCCGTGGCGGACGGCGCGGCGTCGCCAGATCCCGTGCCGGTGGCAGTTTGCGCAGTCTGGGCCAGCGCCGCCAGCGCGGCATCCACCGTCTGCCCGTTCGTTGCTGCATTCGTCTTGGACGAAGCATTCGCCGATGCTGTGGATGCCGCACCCGCCGCTGAGGTTGTGGAGGCCGTGCCAACCGTTGCCATGTTCGATTCCTGGGTGGACTTTGCCGCACCCGAAGAGGACGGATCGCCTTGCCTGTTCGCGTCCGGCGTCGGTGCGGGCGGCGTGGCGGACGAAGCGGAGCCTTCGCCGGATTGCGAATTGCGTGCGGCCTGCAGTTGCTGGTCGAACGTATTGCCCGGCGCGTCGCTGCCCGGCGTACTGGAAGGCGCGCTGGCGAGCGTGCTGGGCAGGCTGCTCGCGGCAGGTATCGGGGAAAGCGTGGCGGGTGCTGCCATGGTGAAAAGTCTCCTCTGCCGGCTGGCGGGTGCGGGATCGCGCAAAGCGCGCTATCGCGGCCGCCGGTGCTGCATGCGTTCGTCGATCTCGGCTTGCTCGCGCCTGTCCTCGGCGCGGCGCTCGTATTCCTGATGCTGTGCGATCACGCTGCCCAGCGCGCTTTCGCGCGCATGCGCCTTCTTCCAGTGCTCGCGCATCTGCTCCAGCCGGCGGTGCTGGCGGCTCACTTCGGAGGCCTGTTGGGCGATCGCCTGGTCGATGCGTGCGACGAACTGCTGGCGGTTGAGCAGCGCGCCGACGCTGACCGCTCCTGCACCTGCGTCGGCGTATTCGCGGCGATAGCGCTCAAGCTCTCCGAGCTGGTGCTCGGCCTTGGCCAGAGCCTGTTGCTGCGCGGCGAATTTCGCCAGCGCGTCCTCGGTTTTCTGGCGGGCCTGGTCCGCGGCCGGCTGCAGTCGTTCGGAACGCGGCGTCATGCGACCACCCGCTCGGCAATCAGAGCCAGCCGGTCGATGGCTTCCTCAAGCGCCACCGGCTCATCGACTTCCTGCTGCAGGAACTCGCGCAATTGCGGCCACATTTCGATGGCCAGATCCACCTGAGGGTCGGAACCTCGCTGGTAGGCGCCCACCGCGATCAGGTCCCGCTGCTGGCGGTACGCCGAATAGACTCGTCTGAATCGCTGCGCCGCCTGCAGGTGTTCACGCGACGCAACTTGAGGCATCACGCGGCTGATCGACGCCTCGATGTCGATGGCCGGGTAATGACCGGCTTCGGCCAGATCACGCGAGAGCACGATATGGCCGTCGAGGATCGCGCGCGCGGCATCGGCGATCGGATCGTGGCGGTAATCGTCGCCCTCGGTCAGTACCGTGTAGAACGCAGTGATGGAACCTTTGCCTTCGGCATCGTTGCCCGCGCGCTCGACCAGCGCCGGCATCATCGCGAATACGGAGGGCGGGTAGCCCTTGGTGGCCGGCGGCTCGCCGATGGCCAGCGCGATCTCGCGCTGGGCTTGTGCATAACGGGTGAGCGAATCCATCAGCAGCAGCACGCGCATGCCGCGGTCGCGGAACCACTCGGCAATGGCGGTAGCGTACTGCGCGCCGCGCAGCCGCTTCAGCGGCGGCGCGTCCGCCGGCGCGGCCACGATCACCGCACGACGGCGGCCTTCCTCGCCCAGGGTGTGCTCGACGAACTCCTTCACCTCGCGGCCGCGTTCGCCGATCAGGCCTACCACCACCACGTCGGCGTTGGTGTAACGGGTCATCATGCCGAGCAAGGTGGACTTGCCCACGCCGGAGCCGGCGAACAGGCCCAGGCGCTGGCCGCGCCCCACGGTGAGCAGCGCGTTGATCGCACGCACGCCCACGTCCAGCGGCGCATCGATCGGCTTGCGTGCCATCGGGTTGATGGGTTCGCGCTTGAGCGCGGCGTGTTCGTCGACGTCGAGCGGGCCGTGCCCGTCCAGCGGCAGGCCGTCGGCACCCACCACACGGCCCAGCAGATGCATGCCTACCGGCAAGCCGCCGCTGTGCGCGAAGGGACGCACACGCGCATTCGGCAGTACGCCACGCATGTCGTCCACCGGCATCAACAGCAGGCGTTCGTCGGCAAAGCCGACCACCTCGGTTTCCAACTGGTCGCCGGCGGCAGTATCGACCAGGCAACGCGCACCCAGGGCGGCCTCGCAGCCTTCGGCCTCCAGGGTCAGGCCGACCACGCGGCGCAGGCTGCCCTCCACCGTCAAAGTGCGCGTGGCCTCGGCGTGTGCTGTCCGCCGCGCGATTTTCCGGCGCCAGCCTTCATTGCGTGCGGCGGGATCGACGGCGGCGTTCATGGACCGCCACCTTCCGGCTCCACGGCTTCGCCAAGTACGGCATCGACCATCGCGGCGAGACGCGTTTCCACCCGGGCATCCAGCCGCGAGTGCTCGCTTTCCATCCGGCAATCGCCGCGCGACAGTTCGGGATCGGCCAACAGCCGCCAGTGATTTTCGGCCGAACCCATGCTCTGCAGCAGGGCAAGGTCCAGCGGATGCAGATGCACGCGCAACTCGCGGGTCGCGGCCGGCAGGGCGTTGGCCGCTTCGCGCACAGCGCGCGCGACAAGCTCGGGCGAAAGTTGCAGCTCGTGCGCGACCACCCGGCTGGCCACCACCATCGCCAGCCGCGTCAGCTCCTGCACGACCTGCTCGTCGAGCGCCTGCAACGGACGCGACGCTGCGACGCACACGGCATCGAATTGCGCCACCCGCTGGCAAAGTTCCTGTCTTGCCGCGGCGCGCCCTTCGGCCAATCCTGCGAGACGACCTTCGTCGCGCGCCTGCTGCTCCAGCGCCTCCAGATCGTGCACGGAGGGCTGTGCCGGCACCTCTTCGTCGACCACCGGCGGTTCAGGCGCGGCATCGAAGCTCGGCATCTCCCAGCGCCGGAATTCCGCCGAGGCATCGTGGATCGTGGCGATCATCAGACGTAATCATCCCCGCCGCCGCTGCCGAGGTTGATCTGACCGGAATCGGCCAGCTTCCTGGCGGCGGCCAGCACTTCCTTCTGGGCCGCATCGACTTCGCTCAGGCGCACCGGACCCTTCACTTCGAGGTCGTCGCGCATCATGTCGGCGGCACGCTTGGACATGTTGGAGAAAATCTTTTCGCGTATTGCGGGTTCGGCACCCTTCAGCGCCGTGATGAGGATGCCCGAGGGCACTTCGCGCAGCAGGGTCTGCATGCCGCGGTCGTCCAGGTCGGCAAGATCCTCGAACACGAACATTAGGTCTTCGATTTTTCCGCCCAACGCGCTGTCCTGGCTGCGGATGGCCGTCATCAGCTCGGCTTCGCGGCTGCTTTCCATCGCATTGAGGATGTTCGCGGCGGCCTTCAGGCCGCCGACATTGGCGGACTTGAGCTTCTTGGTGTTGCCGTTGAACTGGCGCTCCATGATCTCGTCCAGTTCGTTCAGCGCGTGCGGCTGCACGCCATCGAGCGTAGCGATGCGCATCACCGCGTCGCTGCGCGTGCGTGGCGGCAGGTAGCCGATCACTTCGGCTGCCTGGTCAGGCTCCAGATGCGCCAGCACCAGCGCGATGATCTGCGGGTGCTCCTGGCTGATCATCTCCGCGATCGCGCGGCTTTCCATCCATTTCAGCGATTCCAGGCCTTTGCTGCTGCGACCGAGCAGGATGCGGTCAATCAGGCCGCCCGCCTTGGTCTCGCCCAGCGCATTGGTGAGGATCTTGCGGATGTATTCCTCGGTACCCACGCCGAGCGAGGTCTGGCGGCCCATGTCTTCATCGAGCTTGTCGAGCACGTGTTCGACCTGCTCGCGCGATACGCTGGAAAGCCCTGCCATCGCGGTACCCACGGCCTGCACGTCGCGCGCGCTCAGGTGCTTCAGCACTTCCGCCGCGTCCTGCTCGCCCAGCGTCAGCAACAGGATCGCTGCGCGCTGCGCGCCAGTGACCGCTGGCTCCGAACGGTTAGGTGCCATCTTCGTTCACCCAGTTCCGGACCACCTGAGCCACCTGCTTGGAGTTTTCGCCCACCATGCGGCGCGCATGGCCCACGCGCTGCTCGTAAGCCTGCGTCGGCGTCGCGTCGATGCGCGCATGCGCCGCCTTTTGCTGTTGACCCAGCCCGATGTGATCGTCGTCGCCTACGCGCACGGACACTGTCGGCAACGGCGTTGGCAAGGCGGCAGCAGCTTCCATCCTTGCCGGAGCAGCCCGCAACAAGCCCTTGAGCAGCGGCCGCAGCAGACCGAACGCCACCAGCAAGGCGATCAACACGCCAACGCCCTGCTTGATCAGGTCCAGCATGCCGGGGCGATCCCAGAACGGAATCGACGGCCCTGCATCCGGCGTGGCGATGTCGTGGAAAGCCTGGTTGATCACGCTGACGCTGTCGCCACGCGTGGCGTCGAAGCCCACGGAGTTCTTCACCAGGTCGGTGAGGTGCTGCAGTTCCTGCGCGGTGAACGGCACGCTCTTCGACGCGGCCTTGGCACCTCCCGTCCCAACCCCGCCGCCCAGCAATTTATCGTCCACCACTACAGCCACGGTGAGGCGAGCCAGTCGGCCTGCCGGGTCGCTGACATGGCTGATGGTGCGATCCAGTTCAAAATTTCGAGTGGCACTGCTGGAACTGGAGCTGTCGCGGCTGCTGGTCGAAGCAGAGGCGCTGCCCGGCGCGGCCGCCGTGCCAGCATTGGGCCGCGCGGCGGTAGGCTGCGCCACCGTCGCCGGCGGTTGGTTGCTGAGCGCGCCGGGAATGCCGCTGTTGGCATCGCCCCCGCTGTGCTGCTCGCTGCTGACCTGTTCGCTGCGCAACGCCGGATTCTCCGGGTTATAGGTCTCGGTGGCCTTCTCGCTTTGGCTGTAATCGAGGTCCGCGTTGACCTGCGCATGCACGCGACCTGGACCGACCAGCGGCGTCAGCAGGTCCTCGATGCGCTGGGCATAGGTGTTCTCGATGCGCGTGGCCAGGCGCAGGCGGCTGTCGCCAGCTGCGCCTGCCGCATCCGCTGTATTGCTGGTGAGCAACTGGCCCTGCTGGTCGACCACAGAAACCTGGCTGGGATCGAGGCCCGGCACACTGGACGCCACCAGGTGCACGATCGCCGCCACCTGTCCGGGGTCGAGCGAGCGACCCTGGTACAGCGTAAGCAGCACCGAGGCGCTGGCTTCGTGGTTGTCGCGGATGAACGGCGACGGTTTCGGCAGTGCCAGGTGCACACGCGCGGCGCGCACCGACTGCAACGAGGCAATGGTGGAGCCCAGGTCGTTTTCCAGCATTTGCTGGTAACGCGTACGCTCGGCAAGATCGCTCATGCCAAATGGCGAGTCGTTGTTCGCCTGCGCATTGATCGCAGCGCTTCCCTGCGGCAACCCTTTCGCCGCCAGCCGCAAGCGCATTGCGCCGAGGTCGGAGGCAGGCGCCATGATCGAGGAGCCATCGTCGCTCACCTTGTACGCGACATTGGCGGCCTGCAGCTCCTGCGTGATCGCAGCGGCGTCTTTCTGATCCAAGCCCGCGTACAGCAAGCCGTAATTCGGTCCGCGTGACCACAGCACCACCGCCACGCCCAGCGCCACCGCCGCCGCCACCGCCACCAGCAGGACGAGTTGGCGCGCCGCGGGATTGCGGGTGATCTGCTTGAGGGAGTCCAGGCGCACGCCGGAGCCGTTGCTGTCGGTCGTCGCGATGGCGGTATCGGCCATGCTTCTGCTCGTCTGTCGGTGCTATTCGATGGTCGGCGTCAGAACGTCATGTTCATGATGTCTTGGTAAGCCGAAACCAGTTTGCTCTGCACCGACACGGCGGTGCGCAGCGAAAGATCGGCCTTCTGCAGCGCAACCATGGTGCGGCCAAGGTCGGCACCGGGGTCGCCGCGTTCGTAGCTCGCGGCCATGCTCCCCGCCTCCATCTGGGTGTTGCCCACGGCGGCGATGCCCTGCTTGAGCAGCGCAGAGAAATCCCCTGTGCTGCCCGCAGGCTGAGCCTGCACCGCTGTTTCCGGCATGCGCACCTGCGCCGTCATCTGGCGCATCTGGGCAAGCAGGTTGTTGACGTCGATCGTGCTCATGGCGTGGATCCATGCCGCTGGAGGGAGACGGAATCCCGTCGCAAGACAGGGTTCCAACATGGCAAATGCACGAGCCGTGCCACGGCCCGCACCGACGGTGCGGCTCTATCTCAGGCCGCGATGCCGCTGGCCTGCAGCCCGTACTTGCGCAACTTCTCCACCAGCGTCGTGCGCTGCATATGCAGCAGACGCGCGGCATGCGCCACCACACCGCCGGTGGCGTCGAGCGCTTGGCGGATCAGCCCCACCTCGATGTCGGCAAGATGATCCTTCAGGTCGATGCCGTCTTCGGGCAGCAGACGCTGCGACTCATCCACAGCATGCATGCCAAACACCGGCGCTGACGGCAGGTTTTCCTCCATCAGCGCCAACAGGGCAGCACCATGTGCCTCCGCGCCCGTGGGCACGTGACGGTATTTCGACGGCAATTCGCTGGCGCGCACCTCGGCATGCGGACACAGGATCGCCATGCGTTCGACCAGATTGGCCAGCTCGCGCACGTTGCCCGGCCAAGAATGCTCACGCAGCGTCTGCATTGCGCCCGCACTGAAGCGCGCCACGCCGAGACCGCGGCTGGCCAGGCGCTGGTTGAACTCATCGATCAGCACCGGCAGGTCTTCCAGCCGCTCGCGCAGCGCCGGCAGTTCCAGCGGGAACACGGACAGGCGGTAGAACAAATCCTCGCGGAAACGTCCATCGGTGATGGACTGTTCCAGATCGCGGTGGGTGGCGGCGATGACGCGCACATCGCAGCGCTGGGTCTTGGCGCCGCCCACGCGCTCGTACACGCGCTCCTGCAGCACGCGCAGCAATTTCACCTGCATCGGCAGGCTCATGTCGCCGATTTCATCGAGGAACAGCGTGCCACCTTCCGCCAGCTCGAAACGGCCCTTGCGTGCGCTGATCGCACCCGTGAAGGAGCCCTTTTCGTGGCCGAACAGTTCGCTTTCCAGCAATTCGGCCGGGATCGCACCGCAGTTGATCGCGACGAACGGCTTGTCCCTGCGCTGGGAATGCTCATGGATGGCGCGCGCCACCATTTCCTTGCCGGTGCCGGACTCGCCCAGCACCAGCACGGTGGAATCGAACGGAGCCACCTGGCGGATCAACGCATTGACATGCAGCATCGGCGTCGAATGGCCCACGAAGCGCAACGAACCCGACTGGCCGCCCAGCAGGCGCGCATGAATGCCGCGCAGCGCCTCGGCCATCTGTTCGTAGCGCAAGGGAAATTCCACGAGCGCAGCACGGGAAGCAGGAGTCACCTTCCCATAGCGCGCAGCCAGCGGCGCATCCGCGGCCACCAGCATGGGAATGCGGTTTATCGCGTCGCCGAGCAAGGCCAATTGGTGCTCGACCTCTACCTCGTCTGCATCACTACCTACATACGCGCCTTGCCAAGCGTGGGTGGCGGCGTCAACCGATTGGCAGTCGGCCGCACGTTGCGGGCGATAACCCAGGAAGTGAAGTGCCGACATCACGGCATCTGCACGAGTCGCATTGGACTCGATGACGAGAAAATCAAATTTTTGCATGACCCCTAATCCTTGAACCCGCTTCACGCGCTCGCTTGGCTTCCTGAAGGAGCGACGCAGACTTCGTCAGTGCCAGCTTTCCGTCGCTGGCTCACTGAACAGAAAGCATCAATAAGGCCAATTCTGCAGATAGGTATGACAATTGATCATCACGCGGCGTCAATAAAATGTGCACGCACGACTGCCCCATGCGTAACCGTTTGGTGCAAACGCATGATGCGGAAAGATTTAGGCAAACCGCCATTCGAACGACAGGGGCGGCTAAAGTCGTATAACGCGCGTCGGGAAATTTGCGCACGCTTCGTCGTTCTGTGATTCGCATCACATTTCGAGTGACGTTAATCGTCGCACCTCAACCGAGTTGCTGACGCGCACCTGCCACTTTGCGTCGGTGATGACGAAATACGAGGCGCTCGATGGCGTCACTCGTCGCATCGTTGTGATTCACGAATTCCACATAACTTTGACTTTCGTCGATCTTATGTGAAAGACGGCCCGCCAATTCCAACGGAAGGCTGCGGCAAGCGTCAAAACGCAAGCGCAGCAACACACCCTCTTCCGCAGGCGCAGGCAACAGTGCGGACGGCAACACGGCGCCTATGGCATTGAAGCGCAGGGTCTGACGCGGCGGCAGCGACGCGTCGGGTGCCAGCATCTGGTTCACGATCTCCACCAGCGCGGTGAGCTTGGCATCCATGCGCAGCATTTCCTGCATCAGCGGATTGTCGTCGTCGCTGAGATCCAGCCGACGTTCTTCCAGTGCGTCCAACGTCGCCAAGGTATTCGCGTTGCGTTCGGCCAGGCGCTGCAACCGTTCCGGCGAGGGTGGCCAGGCCAGCGGTTCGCAGTCGGCGTGCAGGTTTTCTTCGCTGCTCAGACGTTGCTCGAATTCTTCCCAGCTGCTGGCAGTCATGGCGGCTCCGCATTGGTGAGGGCGACAGTCCGTACTTTGACGCAGCAAGATGCTCGCCGGACGCCGACGAATCAAGCTCTTCAATGCGTTTCGGGGTCAGCGCCCCAGGCCCACGTATGTATTCAAGGCCCGATGAGCGTAACCGTTCCGGCTCAAGGCGTCGGCAATCTGCGCGCGCGCGCGCGCGGCCAGGCTCAACATTTCCTCGTTGCACGCCAGTAACTGCTCCAGCAGTTCGCGGCTGCGATCATCGCGCGGGTGGCTGGCGCGCAGCAGGGGCGCGCGCTCCACTTCCATCTTGGGCAAACTGTCCCACTGGCCTTCGCGTGCGGCGGCCAGCATGTTATTGCTGACCTCCAGTGCCCGTTCCAGCGAGATGTGACCTTCGCTCATGCGGCGTTTCCGGCACGGTTGGCAAGATAGCTGTCGCGAATGCCGTTCCAGCCCTTGCGCACAGAATCGAGCAGATCCATGCACTCGGCCAGCGCTCCCTCGTCGTTGTTCAACTGCGCGAACAGCAGGCGGCGAGTGACATAGTCATAAAGCGAGTCCAGCCGTTGGGCCACCTCGCCACCGGCCTTGTGATCCAGGCTGACGCGTAGCTCGCCCACGATGGCCACTGCCTTGGTGACAGCGGCCCCCTTGGCGGCCACATCGCCGCGGCGCAGGTGTCCTCGCGCCTGGGCGATGCGCTCGATCGCGCCATCGAGCAGCAGGGCGATCAACTGGTGCGGGTCCGCGCTTTCCACGCGGCCCGCGAGGCCGGTCTGTTGGTACAACGCGCTGGCCTGGCGCATGTATGCGTTCGTCACGGGACGGCCTCCGTCAGCCGCTCGAAGAAGAATTGCTGTTCAGCATCGCGTTCAGCGATGTGGTGATGGAGCTGCTGGTGTTTTTCAAGGTGGACATCAGCGTGTCCAGCGCGGTGTATTGCTGGCGCAGCTGGGTCGCATAGGCGGTCATGCGCGCGGTGAGCGCCGTCTGTTCCTGGCTCAGATTGGTGAGCTGCGACTGGATGCTGCTGATACGCGTCGAAATGATGCCGCCGCTTCCGCTGAAGCTGGTCAGCGCATTGCCAAGCGTGGTGGCGTAACCGTTGCTGCCGGCGAACAGGTTCTGCACCGCGCTTGGGTTGCTCTGGATCTGGCTGCTCAACTGGTTGCTGTCCACGCTGAGCGTGCCGTCGGCATTGCGCGTGATGCCCAACGCCGCCAACGAACCGATGCTGTTGCCCGCCACGCCGCCGCTCAGGATGCTGTTGACCTGGCGCTGGATCGACATCAGCGTGGAATCGCCCAGCAATACGCCCGCCTGCTGGGTGGTCGGGTCATAGCTGTCCAGCGAAGTCACGGTGGAGGCATAGCTGTTGTAGGCGGAGACGAAATTGTTGACCGCCGTGGTGATCGCACTGGGATCCTGCGCGATCGTCAAGGTGGAGGAGCCGGTCGCCGCAAGGCTGAGCGTAACGCCAGGCAATGCGCTGCTCACCGTGTTGCTGGCGCTGGTCACGGCGATGCCGTCGATGCTCAAGCTGGCGTCGGTCGCTGCGCTGCTCGGTGTGTTCAATGCGGATGCCAGACTGCTCAGGCCACTGCTACTGTCGGAGCTGGCGGTCACGGTGAAGGCGTTGGCCACACCGGTACTGGTGGAGGTCAACAACAACTGCTGGCCATTGGTCCCGCTGACCACGGTGGCCTGCACGCCGGGGTTGCTGCTGGAACCGTTGATCGCCGAGGCGATGGTGCTGAGCGTGTCGCTCGCGCCAACCGCGATGTTCATCGCGTTGCCGCCGACGGTCACCGTCAAAGTTCCGGCGCCCACCGGGGTACCCGAGGCGGAGGCATTGCTGACACTTTTCTGCGCAGTAGCGAGACTGTTCACTACCAAGCTGTAGGTGCCTGGCTGCGCGCTGGACTGGGTGGTGACGCTGCCCACGGCGGTGTTGCTGAGCGTGGAATCGTAGGTCGTATAGGTGGTGACGCTGCCCAGCGTGGTGAGCGCATCCTGCATGGAACTGAGCGCGCTGCTGAGCGCGGTCAGTCCAGCCTCTTGCGATTGCAGCTGCGTGGTCTGGCTGCTGATCTGTTGCTTGGGGCCAGCGGCCTTGGCATTCACCAGCGCGTTGATGATGGAATTCACGTCCAGCCCGGAGCCCACGCCCAGCGAACTGAGTATGGCGCTGCTGCCTGCACTGCTGTAGCTGCCGGAGCTTGAACTGGTGCTGCCGCTGTAGTTGCTGTAGCCGCTGCTGCTCGTGCCGCTGCTGGCGCTGGTGCTGCCGGTGTAGCTGCCCGCTGTGGTGCTGGAGCCGACGCTAGAGATGTAGGTCATGGAGGCGTTCCTTTAGCGATCCGATCCCGCCCGGCGGGAGTATCCAGACGCGGTATCAAGGTTCACAGGCAAAACTCACGCCAACCACATGGGCTTTACCAGGGAGCCTCGTGCCAATGGCGACCCGGGACCGGGTCGCCATTGTGAGGTGGAACCGCCCGCCTCATGCGGTGCGGGTGGTTCCCTTTCGCTGTTATTGCAGGAGCTTCAGCGCCATCTGCGGATTGGAGTTGGCCTGCGCCAGCACCGAGATACCCGCCTGCTGCAGCACGCTCGCCTGACTCAATGCTGCTGTTTCGGCCGCGAAGTCCGCGTCTTGAATGGTGGACTGCGAAGACTGCAGGTTGGTGGTCTGCGCCGACAACGTCGAGATGGTGGACTGGAAGCGGTTCTGCACCGCACCCAGCTGGGTGGCGAAGTTGCTGACCGTGGACAGGGCCGAGTCGACCTGGGCAATCAGCGCATTGGCGTCCTGAACGCTGTTCACGTCGCCGTTGGCCAGCATGCCACTCGTCCCGCTGGTTGCGGAATTGATGGCAGTCCCGGCGGTGTAGCTGCCCGACGCCAGGCCCGCCACGCCGCCGGTGGTTGCGGACGAGGTGAGGCTGTCGCTGGCACCGCCTGCGGAACTGGCGTCAAACGCGCCGCCCGAAACGCTGAAGCCGGTGCTGGTGGTGCTGGTGAAGATGTTGATGCCGCCATTGCCATCCACCGCCGCATTGACGGCGCCGCTGGTCTGGGCATTGATCGCATCGGCCAGTGCCTGCGCGCTGGTGGCGACGCCGCTCAGCGTGATGCTGCTGGATGCGCCATTGGAGCCGGTCAGGCCGATGGTGATCGTGCTCATGTCCAGGCCAGTGGCGACCGGGTTGGAGCCGCTGGTGACGAACGCGCCGCTCAGGTTGCCCGAGTCGTAGGCGCCGATGCCGCCCATCGCGGAAGCCTGCACGTTGGTCTGCAGATCCACGCTGATGGTCTGGCCCACGTTGGCACCCACCTGGAAGGTGGTGTTGCCCAGCGCACCGTTCAGGATATTGGAGTTGTTGAACGTGGTCTGGTTGGCGATGCGGCTGATTTCCTGCAGACGCTGCTGTACTTCCACGTTCATCGAAGCGCGGTCGGAGGCGGAGTAGGTGCCGTTGGCAGCCTGCACAGCCAGATCGCGGATGGCGTTGAGGTTGGAGGTGACCTGGTCCAGCGCGCTGCCGGCGGTCTGCGCCAGATTGATGGCGTCCGAGGCGTTGGAGCTGGCCTGCTGCAGGCCGCCGATCTGGGTGGTGTAGCGGTTCGCGATCGCGTAACCCGCCGCGTTGTCGGCGGCGCTGTTGATCTTGAGGCCTGAAGACAGGCGCTCGGTGGCCTGGTTCAGCGCGTTCTGCGAGCTGACCAGGTTGTTCTGCGCCTGCAGCGAGGCGATGTTGGTGTTAATAACCAGTGCCATGGGGTGTCTCCTGAAAAGGTCGGTCTTGAAGCTGTCGGATACGTTCTCCGGCGGTGCTCCTCAGACCGGAGTGCCAACCGCCTCAGGGTGCGTTTCGGCGCTGGCACAGGGTTCTTGAGCGATATTTTTTGTTGGCACGGAACGTGCGCCACCCCGGCCTTTACCGTCCGCCAGAAGAAGCCGGCTGGGCCATGGATGACGGATCACACCCGACAGCCGTCTCGCGCCCACCTATTGGTAAGGAGAGGTCTCGCGGATTGGCACCATGTTTGCTGGCATCTTTCAGGCTGTTTCCCAACCGACAGAAAACCGGCGATGCCGGTACTGTCTGCACGACTCGCAAGGCACCGGCAGATGCGATGCGCCCGCCGGCCCCGTGGCGCCAAGAAGGCAGAGCACACCCGAACCATGTCAAACAGCGAAGCGACGATATCCGCCACGACCCAGCAGGCCATGCAGCAGCAGATCGACGCGTTGCAGCAGCGCATCGACTTCATGCAGCAGTTTTTCGAGGAGCACGCCCTGCGCGAAAAGCCCAGGCACAGGCGCCACGACGCGGAACGGCTGGAGCGCGTACGCAGCAGCCCGCGCTACGACGACGCCTATGGCGAGCAGCCGCTGGTCTCGATCATCGTGCCCACCTACCAGCGTGCGCGCATCTTCATCGAGCGCGGGCTGCCCAGCGTGCTGCGCCAGGATCACACGAACTGGGAGCTGCTCGTCATCGGCGACTGCATGGCCGAGGAACAGGCCGCCCTGCTGCGCGAGGCCGCCACCACCGATCTGCGCGTCCATTTCCACAACCTGCGCCATCGCGGCAAATACCCCACGATGAAGGCGCCCATGTGGTACGTCGCCGGTACCAAGCCCTACAACTTCGGACTGCGCGTGGCCCGTGGCTCGTGGATCGCGGTGCTCAACGACGACGACGAATACTTGCCCAACCACCTGTCCTCGTTGCTGGACGTAGCCCGGGCCAACCGGGTCGAATGGGTGCACGGGAACGTTCGCTTCCTCGACGACCATGGCAATGAGCAAGGCGTCGTCGGCAATGCCGAGCTCCAGCAGGGCGGCATTTCCAGCATCAGCAGCCTCTGCCACGCCGGCCTCAAGACCTTCCGCAGCACCGGTACGAACTGGAAGTATTGCTGCCCAGGCGATTGGGATACCTACGAGCGCCTGCTGGCCATGGGTGTGACCCATGCCTACATGAACGCCACGACCGCAATCCACCATGGCGACTACTTCCGCACATCAGTGCTGGAGCCGCATGCCACGCTGTCGATCGCCAACCACCCGACTTCGCCCCGTGAACAGTATCGCCAATGGCTGGAGCCACAACGCCTGTCGCCGGCGCAAGCCGCACTGGCAGAGGGTCGCCAGGCGCCATGCAAGGTAGACGTGTTCGTGATCGACGTCGACGGCAACCCTGCCGAGGTGCAGACCAGCCTCGACAGCCTCGCCGCGCAACAACATCGCACCCTGCATGTCACCGTGCTGTCGGACCACGCCGACATGCTCGGCGACCACGCCGACACGCAACCCCATCACGGCGACTGGGCGGCGCGTATCAACGAACTGGCTGCCACCAGCGATGCGGACTGGCTGCTGTCGCTGTTCGCCGGCGACGAACTGGCGCCCCATGCGCTGCTGCTGCTGGCCGACAACGCCGGGCTGCATCCGGAGCATGCCTGCTGCTACGTCGATGAAGATGCACGTGGCGACGAGGGTTACGGGCAACCGGTGTTCAAGCCCGATCTGAATCTGGACATGCTGCGCAGCTACCCCTATCCGGGTCGCGTCCTAGCCATGCGCCGGGAAGTGTTGCTCGCGCTGGGTGGACTGGATGCGCAGCACGGACCGCTCGCGCACTACGACTTCGTGTTCCGCTGCATCGAGCAGCAAGGCCTGGCATCGGTTGGACATCTGGCCGAAGTGCTGTACCACGCCAGCCAGCCTTTCGGACAATGGTTGTCCTCGCCATCCGTGCGCGAGCATTCCTCCGCCATCGTCACGAACCATCTCGACCGTCTGGGCGTCGCCCACGACATCGCGTCGGAAGCCTCCACCGGCATCCATCGCGTGCGCTATCTCAACAACCGGCAGCCCCCTGTCTCCATCATCATCCCCACACGCGACCAGTTGCCGATGCTCAACGGCCTGATCGACAGCCTGCTGGCCAAGACCAGCTACAGGAACTATGAACTGCTGATCGTCGACAACGACAGCCGCGATACCGCCACCTGCGCCTATCTCGACGGCATTGAAAGCCTGAATAATCCGCAGCTGCGGGTGCTGCGCTGGCCGTACCCGTTCAACTATTCCGCCATCAACAACTTTGCCGCCGCGCAAGCGCGTGGCGAGTACCTGATCCTGCTCAACAACGACACCGCGGTGCTGCACGACGACTGGATCGAAGCGCTGCTCAACCATGCGCAACGGCCCGAAGTGGGCATCGTCGGCGCCAAGCTGCACTACCCGGACGGGCGCATCCAGCATGCCGGCGTGGTGCTGGGCCTGCGCGGCCCGGCCGACCATCCCTATATCGGCGAGGCGATGGATGCCCCGGGCTACATGCACCGCCTTCTGGTGGACCAGAACTACACCGCGGTAACCGCCGCGTGTCTGATGATCCGCAAGTCGGTGTACGACGAAGTCGGTGGCCTGGACGAACAGGACTTCAAGGTTTCCTACAACGACGTCGATCTCTGCCTGAAGACACACCGGGCCGGCTATCTCACGGTGTGGACGCCGTATGCACGCCTGATGCATGAGGGCAGCGTCAGCCAGACCAAGGTGGATAAGACCGACAACGATGCCAAGGCCGCTCGCTTCAGGGGCGAACAGGAAGCGATGTATCGCAAGTGGCTGCCCCTGCTGGCCCGCGACCCGGCCTACAACCGCAACCTCAGCCTGACCGGCTCTGGTTTCGACCTCGATGCGACGCGCGCCCAGGCCTGGCAACCCTTCGAACGGCCCGTATTGCCGAACCTGTTCTGCATTGCCGCCGATGAAGCCGGCTGCGGTCACTACCGCATCATGCAGCCCCTCCACTCCATGCGGCGCGAAGACCTGGCCGAAGGCTTGGTCAGCAACACGCATTTCAGCCCGGTGCTGATTGAGCGCTTCGCACCCGACGCGATCGTGCTGCAACGTCAGACCACCAGCAGCCAGCTGCGCATATTGCGCAACTACCGGGAGTTCAGCCACGCATTCAAGGTCTACGAACTGGACGACTACCTGCCGAACGCCCCGCTGAAAAGCGTGCACCGCGCCGACATACCCAAGGACATCCTGAAATCCCTGCGCAAAGCGGTGAGCTTCACCGATCGCTTCGTGGTATCCACCGCGCCGCTGGCCGAGGCGTTTGCCGGCCTGCACAGTGACATCCGTGTAGTGGAGAACCGCTTGCCAGTGGAGTGGTGGAGCGAAGTGCGCGGCGAACGCCGCAAGGACACCAAGCCTCGAGTGGGCTGGGGCGGTGGCAGCAGCCACCGTGGCGACCTGGAACTGATCGCCGACGTGGTACGCGAACTGGCCGACGAAGTGGAATGGGTGTTCTTCGGCATGTGCCCGGAAAAGCTGCGCCCATACATGCACGAGTTCCACACCGGCGTGCCGATCGCCCAGTATTCGGCCAAGCTGGCCTCGCTCGATCTCGACCTTGCGCTGGCTCCGCTGGAAGACAACCTGTTCAACGTCTGCAAGAGCAACCTGCGGCTGCTCGAATACGGCGCCTGTGGCTTTCCCGTGGTATGCAGCGACATCGTCTGCTATCGCGGCGACCTGCCGGTGACGCGCGTGCGCAACCGCTTCAAGGAGTGGGTCGACGCGATTCGCATGCACATTGCCGACCGAGACAGCACGGCCAGGATGGGCGATGCACTGCGCGAGGTGGTGCTGCGCGACTGGATGCTCACCGGCCACAACCTGACTGCCTGGCGCGACGCCTGGCTGCCGGATTGATGACAGGGGCATCTGCCATGGGCACGGCATTCCCGGCGGCTCCGCTTTCCGTGCAGGCCGCTCGTTGCCGGGAACCTGGCATCGTGCAGAATCCCCTCGCCCGACGCATCAAAGGCCACACCTCCGAATGGAAAACGACATGCACGCCGCCGACCTCCCCCTGGTGATTTTCGGCACGGGTGGGCTTGCCCGCGAGTTGTGGGGCTGGATGAAAACCGCCAGAGATGGCCGGCCCAGGGCGCGCATGGCGGCCTTCGTGGTCGACGACGCGGCGCTCGACAGCTACGACGGCATTCCCGTCATGAGCCGTGAGCAGGCCCGTCGGCTGCAGCGGGTCGAATATCTCATTGCGGTCGCCAATCCCATGGAACGCAAGCGGCTCTCCGCCGAGCTCGACGCATTGGGCTGGCAAGCCGGCACGTACACGCATGAATCCGCCCTGCTCGGCGTCAACCTCACGATCGGCAAAGGGACGATGATCTTTCCGCGTTGCTCGATCTCGTCCGACGCCACCCTCGGTGAACACGTGCTGGTCAACGGCGGCACGGCGATTGGACACGATTGCGTGATCGCCTCCTATTGCTCGCTGCTGGGCGGGGCCAGCATCAATGGCAGCGTGACCCTCGGCGAAGGCGTACTGGTCGGCGCGGGCGCGATCATTCATCCCGGCAAGAAAATTGGCTCTGGTGCCACGGTAGGCATGGGCAGCGTGGTGCTCCGCCATGTCGCCGCTGGACAAACCGTCTTCGGCAACCCGGCGAAGCCGTTGCACTGAATGCGGTTCAAGCCGTGATGTTGGTCGTCCGTCCGCCATCCACCACCAGTTGCTGCCCGGTGATCCAGCGCGCCTTTTCCGAAAGCAGGAATTCGACGGCGTCGACGATGTCGGCAGGCACGCCGATACCCAGCGGGTAATCGGCAGCCAGGCGGTCGGCCATCCCGGGATCATCGAACATCGACTCGGTCATCGCGGTGCGCAACGCACCAGGCAGCACCGAATTCACGCGCACACCAGGCGCCAACTCGACTGCCAGCGATTTCATCAGCGCGTCGAGCGCACCCTTGCTGGCGCTATATGCCGAGAAACCCTTCGCACCGAACTGACTGGCGATACTGGAAACGAACACCACGGCGCCCAACCGCTGCTGGTTGATCCGCTTTTTCGTCAATGTCCTGACAAGTTCCATCGCGGCAAATACGTTGGCGCGGAACGTGTCCAGCACCATGTCCGGCGTCAGGCTGCGCAAGGGCAGCACGCTCAGGTGGGCGGCACTGTGGACCAGCCCGATCACATGTACGCCGTTGATCGCGAGAAAATCGCCAAGCTGGCCGGCGATGCCTTCCACGTCCATCAGATCGTGGCGCCAGATCAACTGGCGCTCCGGTGAATGGCAGGTCGATCGCGTGCGCTGCAGACGCGCTTCGTCGCGTCCGGCGAGAATCAGGCGGTGGCTTGCGGAAAACCGCCGCGCCATCTCGCTGCCCAGTCCGGAGGAGGCACCGGTAATCAGCAGGCAGCCTTCATTCCGAGGCATGGTTTCCGGCTCTGTCATGTTGTTCCCTTGTAATCGGGTGTCCCGTCATTTCGCAAGATAGCCACCGTCGACCACCAGCACCGTGCCGGTGATCCAGCGGCCAGTGGCTGCAACAAGGAAGGCAGCGGCATGGGCGATGTCTTCCGCCTCGCCAAAACCAAGCGGGTGCAAGGCTTCGACGGCATCGCGCTGCGCCGCATCCCAGCCGCGCTCCAGCCGATCGAACATAGGCGTGCGCACGAAGCCGGGTGCAATGCAGTTCACTCGCACGCCTATCGGGGCCAGTTCCAGCGCAAGGGAGCGTGCGAGTCCGTGCAAGGCCGACTTGCTCATCGAGTACGCCACCGAACCGGCGCCGCCGGCCAAGGCCATGATGCTGGAGATGAACACCACCGACCCGCCTCCCTGGCACACGCGCTTGCGAGCCATGTTGCGCGCAAGCGCCAATGCTGCCTCGGTGTTGACCGCGAGGATATGCCGCCAGGTTTCCGGCTTGATGTCCCGCGCCGGCATCACGACCTGGGTTCCCGCCGCGTGAACCATGCCGTGCAGCAACCCGCCTTCGGACACGACCTTGCGCACGAGGGCATCGATGCCGTCAACGTCGGCAAGATCATGAACATGATAGTCATGCCCACCGCCCGGCAGGCTGTCAGCGAGCTCACCGAGCAACCCACCGTCGAGATCAATCAGACTGACACGTGCACCGAGCGCCGCGAACAAACTCGCAGTGGCACGCCCGATGCCGGATGCGGCCCCCGTGACGAGGTAACGGCAATCGGTCAGATCCAGCGGATTGGGTAAAGGCGTATTCACGCGCTCAGCCCGCCCTAGCCCCCGCGGACAGCAGCCGATAGAGGTCTCCGACGGTGGTGGCGCCGCGAATCTCCCGCGCCGCGAATGTGGCGCGGTAGCGCGAATCCGCCATCGCAACCACCGAGAGAACGGCGAGCGAATCCCAGGACTCGAAACCGTCAAGCCGATCATCTTCCTTGACGGTTTCCTCGTCGAGGATATCGGCCATTTCCTTCAGAAACTCTTCCATCAGTGCACCCTTGGATAGTCGATGATGTCGCAGAATGCCAATGGCCCCAATGGAAGCAGCATCGAGCTCCATGTGAGCCCGACGCCGAAGCCGCCGAGTACCGCCGTAAGTGTCTTGTCCAAGACCTGCTCGCGCAGGTTCAGGGCTAGTGCAAGCGGTATCGTGACACCGCTGGAATTGCCGAAATGCTCTACCACGTTGCTCGGCATCTTTGCGTAAGGTACCTGCAACTTGTCGGCCAACTTCTGCAGCATGAACCGGTTGGGCTGATGGAACAGATAGGTGTCCACCGCAGCGGCCTCCGTCTGCGCAGCCGCTAGCAAGGCCTCGATCATCGGGGGCACCTCGGTCTGGACGAAATTGAAGACCGCCGAGCCATCCATCACCAGGTCGTCGCGTGCCCGCAGATTGCCTTCCGCGTCTGCATGCAGCTCGCGCGTCTCCGCGCTCGACGGTTCCCGCATCCCGCCGGCCGGTATCATCAACGCATCGCGCCGGCTGCCGTCCATCTTGAGATTGGCATGGATCGGCGCGTCGTCGCCGCAACGGCCGATCACGGTGATCGACCCGGCATCGCCGATCAAGGGATAGCTGTTGCGGTCGCGCACGGACACCTTCCGGCTCATCACGTCGGCATTCACCAGCACCACGCGACGGATGGCCGGCTGCTCCAGCAGCATGAAAGCCTGGTACAGGCCGATCAGAAAGCCGGCGCAACCCTGGTTGATGTCCATGCAGAACATGTCGTGCTTGAGCCCGAGCCGGCCTTGAATCACGCTGCTGGTGGCCGGCATGAAGTAGTCGGGCGACTGAGTCACCAGGATGAGCGCATCAAAATCGTCGCGACCCAGCAAACCCTGTGCGAACAGATGCTCGAGGCCGTGAACCGCGAGGTCGGACACGCACACCGGGCCATCAACGATCCGATGGCGGTCGTAGCCCATGACTTCCTTGAGCTTCAAAGAGCGCGCACGCGGGAAATCGAACTGGTCCATCTCGTCGACGAACAGGCGCTCGTTGGCTGGCAGCACCGCCAACAGCCCCTCGATCCTTTTCCCGTGGAAGACAAGATTCATGCGTCGACACCGTATCTGCCGAGCAGCAGGCGGATCGCCTGCAGGTTGCAGAAATTCTCCGGCACGATCTGCGTGCCCTCGATGCGGATACCGAACTCGCTGTCCAGATCCGAAACCAGGGCGAGCATGTCGAAAGAATCGAGCATGCCGTCGGCGAGGTAATCCTGCGACGCCGAAAAATCGAACTCGGGGCGGATGCCGGACAGGATATCTAGGATGCTTTTCATCGCGTCGCCGTCTCCGCTCGCCTCACCATGATGCTGTCAATCATGCCGTCTTCGCTGAATCCGTAATGATGGTATTTGGCAATGGCGTCGACGTTGTCGGCGACCACCCACAGCGTAACGCGTCGACTCGATGCGCAGCGGCCGAAAAAGGCATGCATGAGTCGGGACCCGATACCTTGGCCGTGACAATGGCCGGCGACATGCCAATAGCGCAGCACCGCACTCTGTCCCGTGGCCTCCAGGATCAGGAAGCCCGCCAGCTCGCAACCCGCCCGCACCACGAACACGGCACTCGCGGCCACGGCCTCCTGCAGTTCTCGCACGCCTTGTATCTGCTCCGACAAGGGATCCAGCCAACGCTGCATGAAGGCATGCAATGTCGGCACGTCCTCCGCTCGAGCCAGTTCGACGCCCATCACGCCATCCGCTGTCATGGTCGGTACACCCATGCGCTGCATGCGCACCAGTTGCGCATATGGCGCGAACCCATGTCGTCGATATGCCTGGGCAACCCGCTCGATATCTCCCGGCTTGCCGACGAGATCGGCCACCATGAGCTGGTCCGGCATCATCGCGATGAGTTTTCCGAGCGCTGCCGACAATGACGGCTGATCGGATGCCAGGTGGCTGACCCGCAGCAACGGACCATCGTGACGCAATATCAGCAGCGCGCCTTCGCACGGCAGTATCGAGAGCACCCCCTCCGCGCTCCACGCCTCGATCTTCGACGCCGAGGCGAAGAAACTGACGGCGAATTCCGCGCCACTGCGCTCGATCCGGTCCATGGCTTCCAGCAGCACGCCGGCTTCGGTCACGCGTTTCATTGCGGCGAGGACAACAGAATGGCCAGCCCGTTGCGGTCGACCTTGCCGTTGGGGTTTCTCGGCAGGGACGCCATGGAGCGGAATGCCGTGGGTATCATGTATTTCGGAAAGATCTCCGCAAGTCTGCGCCGAATGTGCGCCGGCTCCACATCCGCGGAAAGCACCTCGTAGAACAATGTGATTTCCTTGACGGCCTGGTTGTAAAGCACACAGGCCTGACCGATGCCTTCCACGCAATGCACCTGATGTTCGATCTCCTGCAGATCGATCCGGTATCCCATGTGCTTGATCTGGAAATCCTTGCGCCCAACCAGGAATATCTCGCCGTCTTCGCGACGCCAGGCCACGTCGCCGGTGCGATAGATTCGTTCCGGATAGCGCGTGTTCAACGGGTTTTGCGCGAAGGCCCGGGCCGTCTTGTCCGGGTCATTCCAATACCCGAGCGCAAGCGAACTGCCGCGCACGCATAGCTCGCCACGCTCTCCGGGCGCACATGAATGCCCTTCGTCGTCGAGGATGAGGATGTCGGTGTTTCGACAGGGACGGCCGATGGGTAGCGGCTCGTCATCGTCGAATTCGCGATCGACGATGAAATAGGTGCAGTCGACGTGGATCTCGATGGGTCCGTAGAGGTTGACGAAGCGCGCCTTCGGCAGTGTCCGCCGCCAGTGGTTGAGCTGCTTGGTGGGGAATACCTCGCCGGCGAAGAAGATGTTTTCCAGGGCAGCTAGATCGTACTTTCCGAGCAGATCCAGGTTCGCGATGGCCACCATGATCGAGGGCACCCAGAACAGGAAGCTGATTCGCTGGTCGTGCAGAAATTCGAGCAGGCGAGCCGGGAACGTCGCCGTTTGCTCGGGCACGAAAACGAGTGTCGCCCCCTTGTACAGGCAGAGGAACAACTCAAGGATGTAGATATCGAAATACAGCGGCGAAAGGCTGCCGATGCGCACGCTTTCGTCGAAATCGAAAGTGGCGAACAACCACCCCATGAAGTCGATGGTGCCCCGGTGACTGAGTGCCACACCCTTCGGAGTGCCGGTCGAACCCGATGTATTGATGATGCAGAGCGGATCTGTATCGATAACTCGCCGCAAGCGATCCTGAAGCAGGGCATCGTTGATCTCGCCTTCCAGGAGATCCTCGACGCACGCGATCTCCAGGTCCGGGCCGACGATATCGCGCAGAGTGCCGGCAAGAGCACGCGAGGTAATTGCGCAGGCGGGTCCGATCTTGTCCAGGATATTGCGTATGCGCTGCGCCGGCGACTTGATGTCCAGATTGCAGTAGGCATTGCCGCTATAGACGATGCCCAGGTTCGCGATCACCGTTTCGGCGCATTTGGGCAGGTAGACTGCGACTGCCTGATTGACCTTGTCCAGGCGGCGCACGAGTTGCGTGGCACAGCACCTGGCGTCTGCAGCCAATTCGGCGAACGTGAGCACCCGGCCGCCGTCGACGATCGCAGCCTTGTCGGAAAAGCGCCGCAACGCGCCTTGCTCGAGAAAATCAACGACGTTGAGCATCATGGTCGGATGTCCGTAGCCAGAACCCGTAATGTATCGGCAACGGTGGCGATCACCTCCTCCGTAAGCGCCGCGCCATTGGGCAGCACGACCACGCGCTCGGCGACGAATCGCGTATGTTCGAGCAGCAAACCCGCGTGCGGAAACAGATCCCGATAGGGTTTCATCATGTGGCAGCCTGGCCAGAAGTACTTGCGGGCGAGGATATTCTCCGCGTGCAGTGCCACGATGATGTCGTCGCGAGTGACCGGACAGGACTCGTCCACTTCGATCACCACGTAATGGTGGCTGTTGCGCTCGGCAGGGTCGTAGTCCAGCAGCGAGATGCCCGGTATGCCGGCCAACGCCTCGCGATAGGCTGCGTGGTTGCGCACGTTGGCGGCCACGACCTCGCTGAAGCCGTCGAGATTGGCAAGACCCATCGCGGCGCAGGCCTCGATCATCTTGCCATTGGTTCCCGGATGTATGACGTTGTCATAGCCCTTGAAACCAAAATTGCGCATCAGACGCATGGCCTCGGCCAATTCGTCGTTGTTCGTCACGACGGCACCGCCTTCCATCGTGTTGAAGGCCTTGGTGGCATGAAAACTGAGGACCTCGCATTCGCCAAAGCGACCGATGCTCTGTCCCTGATAAGTGCTGCCGAAGGCGTGCGCTGCGTCGAACATCAACCTCAACCCGTGCTCGTCGGCAATGGCTCGCAATTCCTCCACCGGCGCCGCCCGTCCCCACAAGTGCACGCCGATGATGCCGCTGGTGCGTGGCGTGATCATTCGGCGCACGGCAGCCGGATCAAGGTTGTGGGTAACCGGGTCGATATCGGCAAACACCGGCATGATGTCCTGCCAGTAGAGCGCGTGCGCGGTGGCCACGAAGGTCCACGACGGCACGATCACTTCACCCGACAGGCCCAGCGCGCGGATGGCGATTTCCAGCGCAATGGTGCCGTTGCACATCGCCACACAGTGTTTCACTCCCAAGTGCTCGGCAATCCGCTGCTCGAACTCCTGCACCATCGGGCCGTTGTTGGTCAGCCACTGGTTGTCCAGCACTTGCTCCATGCGGCGCAGGAACGCGTCGCGGTTGCCGATGTTGGGACGCCCTACGTGCAGCGGCTCGGCGAATGCCGGTGGCGCATCGTGAATGGCGAGGTCGGATTTGCTGCGTATGGCCTTGGTCAGCTTGTTCAACACCGGCAACAATCTCCCCGCACGAGTCTGTATCGGACTTGTGCGGCAACGACAGCACAAACCCAGCCTGTCGAGCCAAATGGCGGCGTCAAATCACCGTCGCCACAGGATGCCGACCCAGGTCATAAAGCATGGATCGCGCCAAGCGATTTTACAAAGCCCGACTACTGAATGCGGTTGAACGGACGCGTCTTCCGCACCATCACAAACATCCGCTGCAGGATCTGCAGCAGCCTCTGCGGAAAATGTACGACGACCCCACGGTGCGTAACGGTAATCGCGACCGGATACTCATCGATAACAATGTCGTTGCTGGGCGCAGCCCCGGGACCGGCATGCCCAACCACGTGCCGACGGCATCACCCATAAGCGTCGGCACGCATCCTAGCCGCGCACGATGTCACAGGCGCTGCAGCAGGTAGCTGTTTTCGAAGCCCGCAACCGGGCCAATCACCCGGAAACCATTGAAGTACCCGCCAGCCCGCAGCAGATCGACTGCCGGGCCAACCTCGGGCGAATAAAGGTGATCCCCATAATCGTCGAATACGACGAAACCGCCGCTCACCACACAGGTGGAGTACAGCAGGAAATCGAGCAGCACGTTGCGGCCAGCATGGCCGCCGTCGATGTGCAGCAAAGCAACCTTGGGCGAATTCGCTAGAAAGCGCTCCGCCGCCAGCTCCGAGTACCCGCGTATCAGCGTCGCCTCGGCGAACAGCTTGCCGTGATAAAACCCAAGCTCATCGGCTTGCCGCTCGAGCTCCATCGGATCGATTCCGAACAGGCGCCGCTTCCTGCCGCACATCTGGCTCATGAAGCAAAGCGACTTGCCCTTCCACACGCCGATCTCGACCAGATCCCCCGGTACCTCGCCAATCAGCAGGCAGAGATAGCCCAGCAACTTCACATGATCGTGAAAGGACAATTCCTTGCGTGCCATGGCCAGCGACGACGGCAGCTCCTTTTGCTCCTTTTCGAATATGGCCCCAACCACATCCCAGATGTCGTCGATGCCCTTCTTCACCCGGGCCTCGCCAAACAGGTTCCGCAACGCCGTGTGATCCACGGCTGGAATCATTGATGCCATAACAAGCAAGCTCCCTCATCGAACTCAGGGGACATCATGGAGGGGCCGGACCTGGCCGCGGCCAGCTTCAGGCTGGCATGTGCGGTACCGGCAACGATCGCCACCATGAATCTGCAGCGGATCAGCCGAACTAACGACGGCTCAGACCCTATCTATCGAGCCACGCAGCACGATGGCGTCAAACCGCCAGCCCCGCATATCGGCCCAGATCATGTGAAGCACGGACCGCGCCAACCGTCCGTACCGAAGTCCGCTACTGGATGTAGTTGAACAGACTCATCCCCTGCACCTTCGCAAATACCTGCTGCGAAGCTTGCAATGCGGTGGTTTGCAGCTCCAGCTGGCTGATGGCGCTGGCCATGTCGGTGTCTTGCACGCCGGAGAGCACGGTCTGGTAAGTCAGCGTGAGGCCACTGTAGGAGCTTTGCTGCTGGGTCAGGCGATTCAGGCGGCCGCCCACGTCAGTCTGGGTCGCGGAAACCTGGTTTTGCGCCTGGTCGAGCGATGCCATCTGGACGCTCAGGGTGTTGCTGAGCTGGGTGTTGCTACTGCTGGTGCTGTTCAGCGCATTGATCATGTTCGTCATGGTGGCGAACACGTTCTGCGTCTGGCCGGACTGCACGCTCACCGTGTCGCCGGCGCTGGGCGTGCCGCTCAGGGCGATGCTCATGCCGTTGAAACTGATGCTGCCGCCGTTCTGGTAGGCGCCGGTGGCCACCGTGTTGCCGCCGGCGTCCGTAGCTGTCCAGTTGCCCGAGGCGTCGAAGCTGATCGTGTAGTTCACCGGGCCTGCGGCAGTGGCCGCATTCCAGGCATTCGCATCGGTGACGCTGTTGGCACCCACCAGCAGGGTGCCCGTGTTGCCGGCCGCGGCACTGGCGACGAACGAGCCGTTGCCCTGCGGAATGTTCATGAACAAGGCAGCGCCATTGTCGCTGTCGGGAAGGTTCAGGCCGCTGCCGATGGTCGCCATCTGGTTGGAGCCGTTGCCGTTGTAAGTCACCGAGCCATTGTTGTTGAGCACGAACGGCGTGGTGGTGGTGCTGGTGCCCGCGAACAGCGCGTTGCCGTTGGCATCGGAGGTGTTGGCCAGCTGTACCAGTTGTGCGCGGATCTGCACGAGCTGGGTGGCCATGTCCTGGCGATCGGACGTCGACAACGTGCCGTTGATGCCCTGGATCGCCATCGAGCGCGCTTGGTTGAGCAGCGAATTGAAGGAATCGAGCGTGCTGCTCTCGGTAGAGAGCCGCGCATTGGCGTTGTTGATGTTGGAAGTGTATTGCGCGTTGTTGGCCAGCACGTGGTTGAGCGACACCACCTCGGTGGCACCGGCCGGATCGTCGGAAGCCAGATTGATGCGCTGACCGCTGCTCACCTGGTTCTGCGTGTCGGCGATCGACGCCTGCTGGCTGAGCATGGAACCCAGCGCCTGCTGGTACATCCAACTGGTGGAAACTCGGATCATGGGGACGCTCCCACTAGGCCTGGATGGCGGTGATGAGGCTGGAAAACAGGGTCTGCGAGGTGGAGATCACCTGCGCGGAAGCCTGGTAGGCCTGCTGGTATTTGATGAGGTTGGCCGCCTCCTGATCCAGGTTGACGCCCGCCAGGCTTTGCTGCGCGCTGGTCGCCTGGTTGTAGAGGCCGGTCTGGGTGGTGAGATTGCTGGAGGCCATGCTGCCCGCCAAGCCGATCTGGTTAGTCAGGTTGGCGTAGGCCCCGACCGTGGTGGTCTTGCCGCCATCGAGCACGCCGACGTTGCCCAGCCCGGCCATGGTCAGCGCGTTGGAGTTGTCGTTCAGGCCGCTGCTGTTCTCGGCCACGGTGAAGCTGTCGCCACTGGCCGGGGTGCCGCTGAGACTCATGCTCCAGCCGTCGAACTGGATCGGCGTGCCGCTGGTATAGGTGCCGGTGGTGGTATTGCCCGCACCGTCGGTGACGGTGTAGCTGTTGCCTGCGCCAAACGTCACCGTGGCGCCGGAGAACAGGTTGGCGTTGGTGCTGTCCGCCACGTTCACCGAACTCACCGTGGCACCGCCGGTGTTGGCGCTGGCGGGCGTGCCGATCAATGCCGCAGCCGCGGCGATGGCATTGGGGTCGCTGGTAGCCACCGAGATACCGGAAGCCGCGTTTTGGGTCGGCAGGATCTGGAAGCTGTCGCCGACCTGCGCGCCATTGGACACCGTGAAGGTAAGGCCGTTGGCCGATAGCGTGCCGTTGGCATTGGCGGTCATCGCCACCGAGGTGCCGCTGGTGGTCGCCAGCGACCAGCCGTTGACCGAGGGCGAGGTGCTGCTTCCGGTATAGGTGAGTATGTAGTTGTCGTTGGTGAGCGACGAAATGTCGCTCACGCTGGCGCTCACCGTGGCGGTGCCCAGGTTGGCCTTCATCGCGGCCACACTCGGATACGGCACCACGAAGATCGGCTGGCCATTGGCCCCGGTCAGGGTCAGGCCATTCGACTGCTGTGTGTTGACGCTCTGCGCCACCGCCAGTGCGGTGCGCCCCAGTTGGTTCTGCGCCGCATCGAGCGTGTTGGTCCGGTACGACAACAATGCGCCCAACGTGCCGCCGGAAAGGCTGGAGGTGATGTCGGTGCCGCTGGCATTGAGCACGTCGGTGGTGCTGGTGTCGTAGGGGCTGCTACCCACCTGGAAACCGTAAGAATAGCTGCCGCTCACCATCACCTGCCCGGAGGTGCTGTAGATGCTCAGCGTGCCGTCGGGCTGCGCGGCGACAGAGATGCCGGTATCTCCAGCCAGCTGGTTGACCAGTTGATCGCGCTGGTCGAGCAGCGCGTTGGGCTGGGTGCTGCCGGCCTGGCTGATGCTGGTATTGAGTGTGGCGATCTGCTGCACCACCGAGTTGATGTCGTTGACGGTGCTGGAAATCTGCGTGTTGATCTGTTGGCGCTGCTGGTCGAGCTGCTGGCCGAAGGTATTGAAAGCGGCGGTTAGCGTGGATGCGTCACCCAGCAAGGCCTGTCGCGAGGAAAGGTCGCTGGGCGAATTGGCCACGTCGTTGAAGCCACCGTAGAAGCTGTCCAGCGCGGTCTGCAGGTTGCCGCTGTTCTGCAACAGGCCGTTCAGCGCGGTGGTGAGGTTGTCGGTGGTGGTGGCGCCCTGCATGGTGCTGTTGCTGCTCCACAGCGCCTGCGTGAGGTATTGGCTGTAGGCGCGCTGCACGCCGATCACGTCCACACCGGTGCCCATGGTGTAGCGACCATTGTTCTGGCCCACCATGTCCACTTGCTGGACGCTCTGTTCGCTGTAGCCCGCGGTACTGGCATTGGCAATGTTGTTGCCGGTGACCTGCAGGGCGAGCTGGGCCGCATTGAGCCCGGTGACACCGATGTTTAACAGGCTGGACATGACCGAAACCTCCGGAATTCGACTACTGGTTCGGCAGGCCAGCCGGGATCTTTAGGGCCGCCAGCGCCTGGTGCATCTGCGAACTGTTGGCGATGGCACTGATCTTCTCGGCGTAGTCGGGGTCGGTGGCATAGCCACCTTGCGCCAGCGCATTGGCAAAGCCTCGCACGTCGTCGCCATGACCCTTCGCCGCCGCGTAGCGCGGGTTGGAGGCGATCAGCGAGGCGTAGTCCTGGAATGACTGCGCCGGCGAGCTGTAGGCGCGGAACTGTGCATGCCGGCGCACCGCCACGCCATCTTCGTACTCCAGTGTGGGTACGCTGACCTTCTGGCCGTCCCAGCTGCCGCCGGCTTTCATGCCGAACAGGTTGAAGCTGGTGGAGCCGTCGGAGCTGCGCGGCATGTGCTTGCCCCATTGGGTTTCCAGTGCCGCCTGGGCCAGCACGGTGCGTACCGACACACCCAGCTTCTGGGCGGCCGCTTCGGCGTAGGGCGCCAGCGCGCGCACGAACTCCTGCGCGTCCTGCGGCAACCATTTCATCGCGCTGCGGCCCAGTTCACGCCCCGCCTCGACCACATTGGCGAGGCGACGCTGGAACTGGTCGGCATTGGCGGGCAGCTTGGTGGGGTCGCCGATGCCGTCGGGATCGTCCGCCGAGCCGCTCGCACCGCCAGCGGCACCTGCCGCCGACGCGTTCTGTCCACCCAGCTGGCGAACCAGCATCTGCGCGATGCCCAGCCCCTTGCCGCTCTGGGAGAGGCTTACCGAAAGCTGCTGGTCGAACAAGTCGCGGTACGTCTTGCCGGCGTCGCTGTCGCCCATCGCGTCGCCAAGGCTGTCGCTGGCTTCGCGCATGGACTTCAGCATCATCTGGGTGAACATGGCCTCGAACTGCTTGGCCACCGCCGGCAACACCGCCTTGCTGTCGCTCTGGGCCTGCGCACGCAGCCGGTTGAACCCGGACAGATCGGTCCAGGTGCTCAGCGAATTGTTGGAAGGCAGCGCGGCGTCGCTCATGGCAGTGGCTGGCTAGATGACCACCAGATCCGCATGCAGCGCGCCGGCTTGCTTCAGCGCCTGCAAGATCGAGATCAGGTCGCTGGGCGAGGCGCCCACCTGGTTCACCGCGCGCACGATGGTGTCCAGGCTCACACCCGGGCCGAACTTGAACATGTGGCCGCCATCCTCGCTGACCTGCACGTTGCTGGAGGGAACCACCACGGTCTGGCCCTTGCTGAAGGCCCCTGGCTGGCTGACCTGCGGTTGCTCGCTGATGGTGACCTGGATGGAGCCATGCGCCACCGCGGCTGCGGAAACGCGCACATCCGAACCAATCACCACGGTGCCGGTGCGCGAGTTCACCACCACCCGCGCGGGTGGGTCGCCCGGAGTCACGTCCAGGTTCTGGATGGTGCCCAGCCACGCCACTTTCTGGGTGGGATCCTGCGGCACGCGCACGTCCACCGTGCCGCCGTCCACCGCGCGCGCGGTGCCCGAGCCGTAGGTGCGGTTGATCGTGCTCACGATGCGCGACACGGTGGTGAAGTCCGGCGAGTTCAGGTTCAGCCGCAGGTCGTCCGTACCCGCGAATGCGGAAGGTACGCTGCGCTCTACCGTGGCGCCGCCGGGAATGCGGCCGCTGGCGGAGATGTTCTTCTCCACGCTGCTGCCACTCTTGCCCTTTGCGGTGATGCCGCCCACTACCACACTACCCTGGGCAATCGCATAGACGTTGCCGTCGGCGCCGCGCAGCGGCGACATCAGCAGTTCGCCGCCGCGGATGCTCTTTGCGTTGCCGATCGAGGCCACGGTGACGTCGATGGCCTGGCCCGGCTTGGCGAACGGCGGCAGTTCGGCGGTGATGGTCACCGCCGCCGCATTCTTCAGCTGCGGCGCCGTCACGCCTGCCGGAATGTTGACGCCGAATTGCTGCAGCATGTTCTCCACGCTCTGCGTGGTGAACGGCGTCTGCGTAGTCTGGTCGCCGGAACCGTCCAGACCCACCACCAGGCCGTAGCCGATCAGCTGGTTGCTGCGCACTCCACCCACCGAGGCAAGGTCGCGGATCTTGTCGGCGCGGGCCGGGGCGGCAGGAAATGCGAGCAGCGCGACGACGAGCCCAAGCGCAACGGATTGCAACCACTTGCGCATCGGCGCAACAGCGACGGCAGCGGAGCCACGAGCGTTCATCAGAAAGGCATCCACTTGGAGTTGAAGAAACGCGACAGCCAACCCTGCGTGTTCGCATCGGCCAAGGTGCCGCGACCGGTATAGGAGATCTGCGCGTCGGCGACGCGCGTGGAGGGCACGGAATTGTCCTGCCCGATGTCCTGCGGGCGCACGATACCGGCGATGCGGATCAGCTCCTGGCCCTGGTTGATGGTGAGCCACTTCTCGCCGCGCACCATCAGGGTGCCGTTGGCCAGGCGCTTCACCACGGTGACGGTGATGTTGCCGGTGAGCTGGTTGCTCTGGCTGCTGGAACCGGTGCCGTCGAAGCTGCGATCGCCGTCGGTAGACACCGCGGCGCCGTTGATCGTGCGACCGAGGATGGTGGGTGCACCGAAGCTGGTCTTGTCGGTCTTGCTGGTACTGGTGCTGGCTTTCTTGACGGCCTGCGTGTTTTCCACCAGCGCGATGGTCAGTACGTCGCCGGTACGATGCGCGCGCGAATCGGAGAACAGCTCCATGCCCTGCTCGTCGTGGTAGATCGAGCCATCGGCAGGTGGCGCCGACTGCGCCGGCTCCGGCGGCGTGGCAGCCCACGTCGCATCGTCGCGCTTCTGCTGCTGCAGAACAGCGCAGCCGGACAGCAAGAGCAGGGCGAAGGCGAGAGCGAAATACCGGAAAAGGGCCATGGTACGCACGTTGGCCAACCTCACATATTGGTGGTGAGCGTCTGCAGCATGCTGTCTGCGGCGCTGATGGATTTGGAATTCATCTCGTAGGTGCGCTGGGTCTGGATCATGTCCACCATCGCTTCCACTACGTTGACGTTGGAGGACTCCAGCGAGCCCTGCAGCAGGGTGCCCATGCCGTTCACGCCGGCCTGCCCGGTCTGCGGCGTGCCGCTGGACGCCGTCTCCTGATACAGGTTCTGGCCAACAGACTGCAGGCCTGCGGGATTGATGAAGTCGGCCATCTGCAGCACGCCCACCTGCTGCGGCGCGGCCTGCCCCGCCAGGGTGGCGCTGACCGTGCCATCGGTACCGATGGTGATGCTTTGCGCGCCCTGCGGAAGGGTGATGGCCGGCTCGATCGGATAGCCGTCGGCGGTCACGATCTGGCCGTTGGCATCGGTATGCAGCGAGCCGTCGCGGGTGTAATCGGTGGTGCCGTCGGGCATGGTCACCTGCAGGAAGCCGCGCCCCTGGATGGCCACGTCCAGCGCGTTGCCGGTCTGCGCGATCGCGCCTTCGGTGAACATCTTTTCGTTGGCCACCACACGCACGCCGGTACCCATTAGCAAGCCCGAGGGCGACTCCGTCTGCTGGGTGGTCTGCGCACCGGGCTGGCTCAGGTTCTGGTACATCAAGTCCTGGAATTCCGGGCGCGAAGACTTGAAGCCGGTAGTGCTGGCGTTGGCCAGATTGTTGGAGATGGCATCCAGATTCGTCTGTTGCGCATCGAGGCCGGTCTTGGCGATCCAGAGTGAGGAGAACATGGCGTGGCTCCGCTAAAAGTGACTTGATTCAGTTCGACTGCAACAGCTTGATGCTGTCGTCGGCGTCGTCTTCGGCGGTCTTGATCGACCGCACCTGCATGTCGTATTGGCGCGACAGGGAAATCATCCGCACCAGCTCTTCCGACGGATTGACGTTGCTGCCTTCCAGGGTGCCGGACACCAACTGCACGCCGGGGTCGGCATCGGCACTGCTGCCGTCGCTCATGTGCAGCAGGCCGTCGGCGCCTTTGGAAAGCTGCGAAGGGTCGGGATTGACCAGCTTGATCTGGTCGACCTGGTTGAGTGAGCTCGCCGCCTGCCCCAGCGGCACGGAGGAAATAGTGCCGTCACCGCCAATCACGATTTGCGTGCTGGCGGGAACGGTGATCGGGCCACCGCTGCCGATCACGGGATTACCTGCGGCATCGGTGAGCGTGCCGTCGGCAGCCAATTGCAGGCTGCCGGCACGCGTGTAAGCCTCGCTTCCGTCTGGTGCCTGCACCGCGATCCAGCCCGATCCGCGCACCGCTACGTCCAGCGGGCGACCGGTCTGCTGCAAGGTGCCCTGCCCGTCGTTCCGCCCTACGCTCTGCGCCACGGCGTTGATGCGCGTGGGGCTGCCCGGCCCCAGCACCGGCAGGCTGCGGAACGCATCGATCTCGCTCTTGAAGCCTGTGGTGCTGGCATTGGCCAGGTTGTGGCTCACCATGTCCTGGGCCCGCATGATCTGCGTGGCCCCGGTCATGGCGATGTAGACGGAACGGTCCATGGTGACCTACCTCAGCGGGTTTACCGCGAGACGGCGCTGAACAGCGTGGATGCCAGCGTGTCGTCGGTGGACAGCACCTGCGCATTGGCCTGGTAGTCGCGCTGCGCCTGGATCATGTCCACCAGCTGCGCGGTGGTGTCGCTGGTGTTGGATTCCTCCAGCGCACCGGACTGGACGGTGCCGTACTGGCCACTGCCCGCCGTGCCCATCACGGCCGTGCCCGAAGCCGTGCTGGCCGACCAGCTGGCGCTGCCGAGCTGGGTCAGACCCTGCAGATTCTGGAAGTTGGCCATCGCCAGCTGGCCCAGCTCGCTGCTCTGGCCGTTGGAGTAGTTGGCAGTAACGACGCCCGTGCTGTCGACGTTGATCGAAGACAGCGCGCCCGCGGTGTAACCGTTCTGGCTGATGGTGCCGGCGGCATAGGCGGAACCGTACTGCGTGGTCTGGCTGAAATTGACCGACAACGCCTGCGCATTGGCACCATTGCCGTAGTTCAGCGAGTTGTAGGTGACGATGCCGTTGGCCGGCGTGGTCAGCGTGCCGGAGGAGCTGAAGGTCAGCGTCTGCGTGCCGGCGGATTGACCGTCCACATACAGGTTTGCATCCCAGGTGTTGGTGCCGGTTTTCACGTAGTACGCCGTAGCCTGGTGCGACGAACCAAGGCTGTCGTACACGGTGAACGTGGTCGAATTGTTGAAGGTGGCCGGGTTGGTGGGGTCGAAGGCCAGCGTCGGGGCAGTGGCGTTCGCCGGCAGGTTGGACGTGATCGTTGCCGTGGTGGTAGGCGTGGCCGCGCTCTGCGCGGTGACCAGGTTCAGGTTGGTCAGCGTGCTCGTGTCGACGCTGCCGCTGGCGGCGCTGTAGGGATAGACCTGTACCTTGTAGCCGTCCTGCGTGACCACGTTGCCATTGGCATCCTGCTGGAACGCGCCATCGCGGGTGTAGGCATAGCCATTGCCGGTGTTCACTACGAAGAACCCATTGCCGCTGATCGCCATGTCCAGGCTGTTGCCGGTGGTTTCGATGTCGCCCTGGGCGAACTGCTGCGCCACGTCGGTCATGCGCGTACCGCTGCCCACTGCGGTAGCGCTGAGGTTGACGCCGCTCACCGCGTAGATGTCCGCGAATTCCGCGCGCGAGCCCTTGAAGCCCGTCGTGTTGGCGTTGGCGATGTTGTTGGCGATGACGTTGAGATCGGCCTGCGCGCCATTCAGGCCGCTGAGCGCTTGGTTGAGTGCCATGACTTCGTTACCTCGTTGAAAGGGTTGTTATCGGCGATCAGTTGATCTGCGCGATCGAACTGAGCGGCACGCCGCCCACGCCGCTTACCTGCACATACGTGCCCACACTGGTGCCGCCGTAACCCACACCAGTGACAGAGCCGCTGGCATAGGTGGAAAGCGCGTTGCCGCCTTGATCGGCCGCCGTGATGCTGTAGGTGCCGGTCGGCAGCTGGTTGCCGTTGTCGTCCTTGCCATCCCAGCTGAAATTCGCCAACCCGGGCTGCTGGGCGCCAAGATCGATCGTGCGCACCTCTTTGCCGCTGCTGTCTTTGACCACGAGCTCGACATCGGAAGATGCATTGGTGACGCCCACGGCCCCGCTCATCGTGCTGCCGGCATAGCTGAGGCTGTCCGACGGCACCATTACGTTGCGTCCCACCAGGCTCACCGAGCCGAGTACCTGCGAGGTCTGCATGGCGCTGGTGACCTGGCTGGAGAGAGTGTTGACGGTGGTGTTGAGGTTTTGCGTGGAAGCCAGCTGGCTGAACTGCGCCAGCTGCGACACGAATTGCGTGTTGTCCATCGGGTTGGTGGGATCCTGCGCCTGCAACTGGGCGGTAAGCAGTTGCAGGAAATCGGCCTGGCTCAACGAGCTGCCGAGCGAGGAGCTGACGGAGCCCGAGCTGTTGCCGGAACCCGAATAACTGCCGGAAGCGCTCGCCGTGCTGCCGCTCGTGGCGCCGGCGGTATTGGCGGTATTCGTGGCAGCTGTGGTGTTTATCGTGGTCATGGCGGAAAACTCACTGTCCCAGGGTCAAGGTTTTGACCATCAACTGCTTGGCGGTATTCATCACTTCGACGTTGTTCTGGTACGAACGCGACGCCGAAATCATGTTCACCAGCTCATCCACCGGATTGACGTTGCTGCCGTAGACGTAGCCGTCGGCGTTGGCCAGCGGGTTGCCCGGCTCATAACGCTGCGGGACCGCATCCTGGCTTTCGGTGATGCCGAGCACCTGTACGCCCTCGCTGGCACCGGCATCGGCATTGCTGTTGCCCTGGCCGTCGCCGAACTGCGCGAACTGTTGCTTCTGGATGGCGGCGAACAAGGGCTCGCGCGAGTGGTAGGCGCCTTCCGGAGTGCCCGACACGCTTTCGGCGTTGGCCAGGTTGCTGGCCACGGTGTTGAGCCGCAGCGACTGCGCGGCCATGCCCGAACCAGCTACGTTGAAGATGGAATCGAGTGACATCAGCTCTGCCCTCCGGTGATGGCGGTGCGCAGCATGTGGATCTGCGCCGTGATGAAGGAAAGACTGGCCTGGTAATGCACACTGTTCGCGGCGAAGTCTGCCTGTTCGACCTGGGCATCGACGGTATTGCCGTCCATGCTGGGCTGGGTCGGCACGCGATACGCCAGCGCCGTCCCGTTCGTGCCCGTGTTGGACACGTCGCCGATTTGCCCCGCCGAGGTGGTTTCCAATGGCAGGTTGCCGCCGGCAGAACCGCCTGCCGCCGCCAGCGCCTTGCGAAAATCGACGTCACGCGCGAGGTAGCCCGGCGTGTCGGCGTTGGCCAGATTGTTGGCCAGCACTTCGGCACGGCGCTGCCACAGATCCATCGCTCGGGTATGGATTCCAAACAGGTCTTGCGGGATCGTGCTCATCGGTCTGCTCCGCGTGCGATTGACGCATGGAGCAGAATGCAAGTTGCATGCCACTATGCCGGAACCCTTGCCACGACTGGGCTGGCGGGGTTTTCGCCGCGACACCGCAAGGGCGGTGTCCTAGGAAAGTCGGTTTGTTGACACCCTGCCGGCGTCGGTTTCAGGGCGTCAGGCCGACGTCGCGTCCACCGGTAGCAGCTCGAATACCGCTTGCGCCAGCAGATCAGGCTGGAACTTGGCGACGAACGCGTCGGCCTTCACTTCCTTCACCATCGCCTCGTTGAAACCGCCTGACAACGAGCTGTGCAGCACCACCTTCAACCGGCACAGCTCAGGCGTCTCGCGGATAGCGCGTGTCAGCGCGTAACCGTCCAGGCGCGGCATCTCGATGTCGGATACCACCAGCTTCACGCCTTCGGCCGGATCGCCCGCGGCCAGCTTGCGCAGCTTGTCCAGCGCCTCGCGACCATCCTTCGCCACTATGCATTCGATGTTCATCTGCTTGAACAGCGCCACCAGGCGACGGCGGGCGATCAGTGAATCGTCTGCCACCAGCACCCGTCGCGGTGACAGCACGCGGGCGTCGGCAAGGCGTTGCATCTGTATGGAAAGATCGGCCGGCGCCGAATCGATGCTGGCCAGCACCTGCTCCACGTCGACCACGGCCAGCAAGGCACCATCCAGCCGGGTCACCGCATTGACCTTGTTGCCGAAACCCAGCGCAGCGGGTGGCGCGGCCATCTTGTCGCCATCGCACTGCACCATGCGCTGCAGATCGGCAACCAGGAAACCCTGCACCGAACGGCTGAATTCGGTGACCATCAGATGCGCCGAAGCCTCGTCGCGCAAGGGCGGATAGCCCAGCGCGGCGGCCAGATCGATCACCGGAATGGTCTGCCCGCGATAGTCGCAACTGCCTGCCAGCAATTCGTGTATGCCCATCATGCGTTCCAGCGGAGGGCGGCGCATGACCTCGCGCACCTTGAACACATTGATGCCGAACAGTTGCGCGTCACCGAGCCGGAACAGCAACATGGCCACACGGTTGTGCCCGGCAAGCCGGGTGTGTTGCTCCACCTTTTCCAGCAGCGTGCCGCCCATGCGGTCTCCTCGCATTGATCCGCCGCGCAGAGCGGCTCTACGCGCACCGTATCGACCGCACCGTCCCCCGCTTGAGTCCGCCGTCATGGCACACGGCTTGCTTTCTCAAGAACCGGCGGATTTGGCCGATGCAGTGCCCGGCATTGGTATGCCGCCCCTCGACATTCAAGGTGACGTTCGCCCCATGAGCCTGATCTGGAACCAGCACATCGCCCTTCTGGTGGAAGCCGCCGCCGCTGGCGACGAAGCGCGGCTTGCCACGCTGCGCCGCCAGTACCCCCGTGCCGCGCAGACGCTGGCGCCATTGCTGGCGCGCGCCGCCAGCCGCCCGCCGGCGACCGTGGCGCTGCAAGCCGTGGAGCAGCAGAGCCTGGTGCTGGCCGCCGTACAGCAGCTCGCTCGCGAGCAGGCCTCGCTGGGCAAGGCCGCCGACGACAGTCGCAGCGGCGTCGATAGCTTGACGGACGGCAGCGCCGGTATCTCGACGGCTCTACAGCAGGTAGGCGCCGAACTGGAGCAGGCCTGCAAGGCCAGCGCCGCCGGCAACGGCTCGGTCAGCGAACTCGATGGCCAGTTGCGCCTGCTGCGCAGCGCATTGGCGGCGATGAACCGAAATCAGAGCAAGCTGGCCGAGCAAGTGGAACAGATCCGCAAGCTCACCACCACCGTGCAGGAAATCGCCCATCAGACCAATCTGGTGGCACTGAACGCAGCGATTGAAGCCGCGCGCGCCGGCGAAGCCGGCCGGGGCTTCGCCGTGGTCGCCGACGAGGTCAAGCAGCTGGCGGAAAAGACTTCCCTTACCACCGCCGAGATCGAGAACGTCACCAGCTCGATCGGCGACTTCTCCACACAATTGAACGGCGACGTGCAACACAGCCTGCAGCAGCTCGACCGCGCCCAGACCGGCGCGGCGCAATCGGGCACCACGCTAGGCGCGGGCAACCAGTCGCTGCAGGCAGCCAGCGAGCGCGTCCGCAAGCTGCAACAAAGCAACGGCACCCAGCACGCTCGCGCCACCAGCGCACAGGCTGCGCTTGGCTCCCTGCAGCGACGCTCAGGCGAGGCAAAACGCCAATCCGATTCGCTGCGGCGCGCCGCGCTGCTCTCCCATCGGTTGAGCCTGGACTGGCTGGAAACCAGCAGCGGCAACGACCCGGGCAGCCTCAGCCTGATCGTACGCGAAGCCTCCCTCAATCTGCGCCAAGCAGCCGAACTGGCCCTGCTCGATCCAGCCGCAGTGGATCGTCGCTGGTTCGACACCCATGCAATTCGCGCCAGCGTCGAACGGCTGGGCGCCCTGGAACCGCACAAACCGGCCGTTGTCGGCCTTGCCAGCGCCGGCTCGCAGCTGTGCGAGCAGGGTACCCGTTTCGTCGCTCTGCTTTGCGACGGCGAGACCGCTCAGGCCAGCGCACTCTCGCAACAGATCGAGTCCGGGCGCGACTCTCTGCTTGTGCAACTCGACAACCTGCTGACGGACGCATGAGCAGGTCGCACGCCAGCTTAGGACTGCATGCGGCGGCATGGCTGGGCCTGGCGGCGTGGTCGGGCACGGGCCTCGCCACCGCGTCACCACCCGACGCCATCCGCGCAGCCGCCGAACATGCGGTGCGCGCCAGATTCGACCTGCCGGGCAATCGCGTGGAGGTACAGGCCCTGCCGCTCGCCTTGCGCCTGCACCTGGCACCTTGCGAGCAGCCATTGCACGCCGAGCTGTCCGACGCCATCCGCCCTGCGCCTCGCCTCAGCGTACCCGTGCAATGCCCGGGCAGCTGGGCCGTGCGCGTGCAGGTGCAATTGCAGCTGTTCCACCACGTACTGGTGACCAACCGGCCATTGCAGCGCGGCGACGGACTCGATCTGGCCGATGTGCACGACGAAGAGCGCGACGTGACCCGGCTCGGCTACGGATACGTCGACACATTCGATCAGTTGGCCGGACGCTCCCTCGCCCGCGCCTTGCCGGGCGGCAGCGTGCTCACGCCGGCTGAACTGGGGGGACGGCAAACGGTACGCGCGGGCGACCATGTGCAAGTATTGGCCCAGTTGGGCGACATCGTGGTTCGCGCCGATGGCGTGGCCTTGGGCAGCGGCGACGATGGCGCCCGTTTACGGGTTCGAAACGAGAGTTCCGGCAAGGTGCTTGATGCCATGGTCCGCGGACCCGGCATGGTACAGGCCCTGCCCTGAGAGCCAGCCATGCCTTCACCTATCCCACTCCACCCTCTAAAGTTCCTATGCTGCTGGCCGATCCAACTGGTACAGGGCCATTCTGAAACGGGTACGGACACATGAATACGACCATTTCCAACAGCGGCTTGCCGAAACTCCAGCAACCAGCCAGCCCAACCGGCAATAGTCAGGCAACGGACTCTTCCTCCGTGACCAGTTCCGGGGCGCCCGCTGCCCAAGCCGACGACCAACTCAAGCTGACCGACTCGGCCAAGGCACTGCAACAGGCATCGCGCACCAATGCCACCGAGGTCGATTCGCAGCGGGTTGAGCAGGTGCGACAGTCGCTGGCAAATGGCAGCTACAAGATCGATGCCGGCCGCATTGCCGACCGCCTGGTGTCCATGGAACAGCAGCTCGGTGGTACGAGCAAGGCATGACCTCTTTGCAGCATGAGTTCGATCAAGCCATCACCGCCACGCTGAGCGATATGCGCGTGGCGCTGACCATGTTCGAGCAAGTGCTTGAAGACGAGCGCGCCGCGCTCGTCGCCGGCGATACCGTGGCGCTCGGTCAGGCCGGCACACGCAAACAGGCACTCATGCAGCAGCTGGAACAGTTGGACGTCGAACGCCGCCAGTTGGCGAACGAGCAGGCGCGGGCCGAAGACGCACCTGATCCAGCGTGGCCTTCCATAGTCCAATCGCTGCAGCAATGCCATCGGCTGAATCAACGTAATGGCAGTATCGTCAACCAGCGGCTGCAGATGGTGCGCCAGGCTCTTGCCGTGCTGACCGGAGTGGATGGTGGCAACGGGCTTTACGACCGCACCGGGGAGTTGCATACCACGGGACGTTCTCGCCCGCTGGCGGCGGCTTGAGGCTAGGCTGAACTTCCCGCTGCAGCCTATGCAGTGGTTTCAATAGCGAGTCGCCCCACGGCTCGACCAATCGATAAACGCGCCACCGGATCGATCATGAGTTCTTCCCGCACGACAACCGCCCCCACTGCTGCAGCCGCCTCCCACTCCCAAGCCTACGACGGCGCATCGCCGCAATTGCCGGTGTTGCGCGTCCCGCTGCTCAACCGTGAGCGCGACCTCTACGCTTACGAAATCCTTTTCCATCGCGAAAACGGTGACGAGCAGGCTCTGCTGCGCAGCGTGCTTGCAATGATCACCGACGGCGCCTTGACCCGCCTGGTTCGCGGCAATCGTGCCTTTCTCAACTTGCCGGCCGAACTGTTGCCGGAAGATGCCGACGTGCTGCTGCACCAGCCGCGCATCGGCGTAGTGTTGCAGCCCCATGTGGCAGAAGACGAAGCGCTGATGGCACGCCTGCAACTGATGGCCCAGCGCGGCTGCCAGTTCATGCTGGATATCGGTGCCACGGAGCCTGGCAGCAGTCCTGAGTTCGAAGCCCTGCTGCGGATGGTTCAGCTCGTGCGGTTGGACGCTACCTTGTTGTCGCCTGAAGTGCTCGCGCAGCGTGCGAAAAGCCTGCACACCCGTGACTTGAGCGTCGTCGCCGGTCACGTGGACGACCATGCGACCTATGAACGCTGCCTCGCATTGCCGCTGGAAGCGATTCAGGGGCGTTACCTGCTGGTACCGCAGCCAATGGCCGTGCCGGTGTTGACCGCCAATCGCCTCAGCATGCTGCGCTTGATGGGCGCACTGCATGACAGCAACCCCGGCCCGGTCGAACTCGGCAACATCATTCGCGACGACGCCGTGCTCAGCTACAAGCTCCTGAGCTGCGTCAATTCAGCCTATTTCGCATTGCCACGGCAGCTGAAATCGGTGCAGCAGGCTGCGATCTTTTTCGGCGTTGCCCGCATGCGCAACTGGATCGACACCATGGCCATGTGCAGCATGGACGATCGTCCGCCGGAGCTGCTGCGCGCCGCGCTTATCCGCGCCCACATGTGCGAGGAACTGGCCCAGGGCATGCCGCACGGCAGTACCGAGATGGCCTTCACCGTCGGCCTGTTCTCCTTGCTGGACACCTTGATGTGCGCGCCGATGGAATTCCTGCTGACCCATCTGCGCCTCGTGCCAGAGATCAGCGATGCACTGACCGGCCGCGGCGGCCCGTTTGCCACGATCCTGCGGCAGATCCTCGCCTGGGAAGCCAACGAGTTGACCAGCGCGCAGGTACCGCCGCAACGAATCCAGCGGCTGGCCACGGTTTACCTCAATGCCACCCAGTGGGCCGACCAGGTCTACGCCAGCGCCAACGAAAAGAGCGCGTAACAGCCACTCTCGCGCAAATGCCTGCCATTCCGTAACCCCATCTGTCGCAGCAACGACGGGTGGGTTGTTCTTGGCCGGACCCGACTTCCAAGTGAAGCTGAAGCGTTGTCTTTGGTCGGATCTGACTTCCGAGCCCCCTCCCCTCTCCCCGAAGGCAAGCCTGCGCGTGCCTGAGTTTATGAGTCGCGCAGGGCAGGCCTATGCGGAACGGAAGTGTCTGCCCAAACACATTCCGAGTGCGCGTCCGACGTCCCCCCGCTTTCAGTAGCGGGGCAATTTAGAGCCCAGGGTTACTTTAACTGCTCAGCATAGGCGGCGGGTGTCAGCCCGCCCAACGCCTTCTTCGGTCGCTCCTCGTTGTATTCCCGGCGCCAGGTTTCGATCTCGGTACGTGCGTGTAGCAAGCTGGGAAACCAGTGTTCGTTGAGGCACTCGTCGCGCAAACGTCCGTTGAACGATTCGATGTAGGCGTTCTGGTTCGGTTTGCCCGGTTCGATCAGGCGCAGTTGCACGCCACGCTCGTGGGCCCAGGTAACCATCGCCTTGCCGCAGGACTCCTTGCCGTTGTCGCTGCGAATGATCTTGGGCAGGCCGCGAGTGAGCGCCAGGCGATCCAGCACGCGCGTGACGCCCGTGCCGGAGATCGCTCGTTCGACCTCGATGACGACGGCCTCGTGAGTGGCGTCGTCAACGACCGTCAGGCACTTGATGACGCGACCCTCGGCCGTGCGATCGAATACGAAGTCCATCGACCATACCTCGTTGGGGGCCACGGGCCGGAACAAGGGTTGTCGCTCACCTGCGGGCACCTTCTTGCGTTTGCGCCGACGCACCTGCAGCTTCGCGTCCTGATACAGCCGCTCCACGCGCTTGTAATTCACGAGCATCCCTTCTTGCCTAAGCTTGAGGTAGATCATCCCGACGCCGTAGCGCTTGTGTCGCTGCGCCAAGGCCAGGATCCGCTGTCGAAGTTCCACATTGCGGTCCGCGCGCGGCGCGTAACGCAGGGCACTGGCACTCATGCGCAGCACCGTCAACGCGCGGCGCTCGCTGAGTCCTTGGCTCGTCATCTCCCGCACCAGCAACCGTCGCGCCGGTGCGGTCACCACTTTTTTCGCAATGCCTCGCGGGTGATCTCGTTCTCCAGCATTGACTCGGCCAGGAGCTTCTTCAGCCGGGCGTTCTCCGCCTCCAACTCCTTAAGCCGTTTGGCCTCAGGCACCGTCATGCCGCCGAACTTGCTGCGCCACAGGTAGTACGAGGCTTCGCTGAGGCCGTGCTTGCGGCATAGATCCTTCACCGCCACGCCGGCTTCCGCCTCGCGCAGGAAGCCGATGATCTGCTCTTCGGTAAAACGCTTCTTCACGTCCAATCTCCGTCGGTTGGGGGATTGGACTCCAAATCGCTGTGCTACTCAAAAGCGGGGGGACGTCGCGTCCTTAAAGGACTGGCGAAAGTCCCCCGCGGGAAGCGGTGTCTACGCTTCAGAGGTTTCGTCTGGAGGGGCGCAAAAAGAAACACCCTCACCGGTATCGGTGAGGGTGTTTGGGATAAAGCCCCTGGCGGTGACCTACTCTTGCATGCAAGTGCACACTACCATCGGCGCGGCTGCGTTTCACTTCCGAGTTCGGGATGGGATCGGGTGGGACCACAGCGCTATGGCCGCCAGGGAAGGGGTTGAAGCAGCGCAGATTGCGCCCGCTTCAATTCGGTTGGCAAACGAGTGACAAGCGTCCGGATTCGTTGGAACCGGCACGTGGCGAAGGCCACTTGGGGTTATATGGTCAAGCCGCACGGCTCATTAGTACGCGTAAGCTCAATGCATTGCTGCACTTCCACACCGCGCCTATCAACCACTTAGTCTAAATGGTGCCTACAGGAGAGTTGAACTCTCGGGAGATCTCATCTTGGGGCGCGCTTCCCGCTTAGATGCTTTCAGCGGTTATCGCTTCCGTTCATAGCTACCGGGCAATGCCATGGGCATGACAACCCGAACACCAGCGGAACGTCCACTCCGGTCCTCTCGTACTAGGAGCAGCCCCCCTCAAATCTCCAACGCCCACGACAGATAGGGACCGAACTGTCTCACGACGTTCTGAACCCAGCTCGCGTACCACTTTAAATGGCGAACAGCCATACCCTTGGGACCGGCTACAGCCCCAGGATGTGATGAGCCGACATCGAGGTGCCAAACACCGCCGTCGATATGAACTCTTGGGCGGTATCAGCCTGTTATCCCCGGAGTACCTTTTATCCGTTGAGCGATGGCCCTTCCATACAGAACCACCGGATCACTAAGACCTACTTTCGTACCTGCTTGATCCGTCGATCTTGCAGTCAAGCACGCTTATGCCTTTGCACACAGTGCGCGATGTCCGACCGCGCTGAGCGTACCTTCGTGCTCCTCCGTTACTCTTTGGGAGGAGACCGCCCCAGTCAAACTACCCACCATACACGGTCCCTGACCCGGATTACGGGCCGAGGTTAGAACGTCAAGCACTTCAGGGTGGTATTTCAAGGATGGCTCCACCGAAACTAGCGTCTCGGTTTCGTAGCCTCCCACCTATCCTACACAGAAGAACTCAACGTTCAGTGTAAAGCTATAGTAAAGGTTCACGGGGTCTTTCCGTCTTGCCGCGGGAACGCTGCATCTTCACAGCGATTTCAATTTCACTGAGTCTCGGGTGGAGACAGCGCCGCTGTCGTTACGCCATTCGTGCAGGTCGGAACTTACCCGACAAGGAATTTCGCTACCTTAGGACCGTTATAGTTACGGCCGCCGTTTACTGGGGCTTCGATCAAGAGCTTCGCCTTGCGGCTGACCCCATCAATTAACCTTCCAGCACCGGGCAGGCGTCACACCCTATACGTCCACTTTCGTGTTTGCAGAGTGCTGTGTTTTTGATAAACAGTCGCAGCGGCCAGGTTACTGCGACCCTTCTCAGCTCAGCTACGCATGTAGCCACCAAAAAGGGCGCACCTTCTCCCGAAGTTACGGTGCCATTTTGCCTAGTTCCTTCACCCGAGTTCTCTCAAGCGCCTTGGGATTCTCACCCTGCCTACCAGTGTCGGTTTACGGTACGGTTTTTCTTAAGCTGAAGCTTAGTGGCTTTTCCTGGAAGCGTGGTATCAGTCACTTCGCCCAAAAGGGCTCGTCTCGGTGCTCGGCATAAAGAGGGCCGGATTTGCCTAACCCTCATGCCTACCGCCTTTCCCCGGGACAACCAACGCCCGGTAGACCTAACCTTCTCCGTCCCCACATCGCACTTAAGAAAAGTGCTGGAATATTAACCAGCTTCCCATCGACTACGCATTTCTGCCTCGCCTTAGGGGCCGACTCACCCTGCGCCGATGAACGTTGCGCGAGGAAACCTTGGGCTTTCGGCGTGCGGGCTTTTCACCCGCATTATCGTTACTCATGTCAGCATTCGCACTTCCGATACCTCCAGCAGACTTTACAATCCACCTTCACAGGCTTACGGAACGCTCCTCTACCGCGCACACAAAGTGTGCACCCCGAGCTTCGGTGTCTAGCTTAGCCCCGTTAAATCTTCCGCGCAGACCGACTCGACCAGTGAGCTATTACGCTTTCTTTAAAGGATGGCTGCTTCTAAGCCAACCTCCTGGCTGTCTATGCCTTTCCACATCGTTTTCCACTTAGCTAGAACTTGGGGACCTTAGCTGCGGGTCTGGGTTGTTTCCCTTTTCACGACGGACGTTAGCACCCGCCGTGTGTCTCCCGGATAGTCTGTCCTGGTATTCGGAGTTTGCCATGGTTTGCTAAGTCGCGATGACCCGCTAGCCATAACAGTGCTCTACCCCCAGGAAGATTCGTCCGAGGCGCTACCTAAATAGCTTTCGAGGAGAACCAGCTATCTCCGAGTTTGTTTAGCCTTTCACTCCTATCCACAGCTCATCCCCATCTATTGCAACAGATGTGGGTTCGGTCCTCCAGTGCGTGTTACCGCACCTTCAACCTGGCCATGGATAGATCACTCGGTTTCGGGTCTACTGCCAGAGACTATGCGCCCTATTCAGACTCGGTTTCCCTTCGCCTCCCCTAGACGGTTAAGCTTGCCACTGACAGTAAGTCGCTGACCCATTATACAAAAGGTACGCAGTCACCCTTGCGGGCTTCCACTGCTTGTACGTATACGGTTTCAGGGTCTATTTCACTCCCCTCTCCGGGGTTCTTTTCGCCTTTCCCTCACGGTACTTGTTCGCTATCGGTCAGTCAGGAGTATTTAGCCTTGGAGGATGGTCCCCCCATGTTCAGACAGGGTTTCTCGTGCCCCGCCCTACTCAATTTCACACCTAATGCCCTTTCGCCTACGGGGCTATCACCCGCTATGGCCGGCTTTTCCAAACCGTTCGACTAAAACACTAGATGCTTTTGGGCTAGTCCGCGTTCGCTCGTCGCTACTGACGGAATCTCGGTTGATTTCTTTTCCTCCGGGTACTTAGATATTTCAGTTCCCCGGGTTCGCTTCCGCAACCTATGAATTCAGTTACGGATACCTATTGCTAGGTGGGTTTCCCCATTCGGACATTGCCGGATCAAAGCTTGTTGCCAGCTCCCCGACACTTTTCGCAGGCTGCCACGTCCTTCATCGCCTCTGACTGCCAAGGCATCCACCGTATACGCTTGGTCGCTTGACCATATAACCCCAAGTCGCCTCGGGATTACACGTTTCAAACCACCTGTTCGTGCCTCAACACGTGTCTCGGTTCGGTTCGAACCAAGACGCTTGTCACTCGTTTGCCAGTTTTCAAAGAACACAAGAACGGCCTCAACGCCGCCTCGCTTCAAATCTTTATGTGTGCTTGGATTTCACGCGTCACCATGGTGGAGCCAGTCGGGATCGAACCGACGACCCCCTGCTTGCAAAGCAGGTGCTCTCCCAGCTGAGCTATGGCCCCGTGGTTGGTGGGTCTGGGAGGACTCGAACCACCGGCCTCACCCTTATCAGGGGTGCGCTCTAACCACCTGAGCTACAGACCCGGAAGCTTCTTGCTAGGGACGCTACGTGAAATACAGGTGTCTTGTGTGGACGTCTTGCGCGACGAATCGCGCTGTCGTTCTCGAAAGGAGGTGATCCAGCCGCACCTTCCGATACGGCTACCTTGTTACGACTTCACCCCAGTCATGAACCACTCCGTGGTCGTCGTCCCCCTTGCGGTTAGACTAACGGCTTCTGGAGCAACTCACTCCCATGGTGTGACGGGCGGTGTGTACAAGGCCCGGGAACGTATTCACCGCAGCATAGCTGATCTGCGATTACTAGCGATTCCGACTTCACGGAGTCGAGTTGCAGACTCCGATCCGGACTGGGATCGGCTTTCTGGGATTGGCTCCACCTCGCGGTATTGCAACCCTCTGTACCGACCATTGTAGTACGTGTGTAGCCCTGGCCGTAAGGGCCATGAGGACTTGACGTCATCCCCACCTTCCTCCGGTTTGTCACCGGCAGTCTCCTTAGAGTTCCCACCATTACGTGCTGGCAACTAAGGACAAGGGTTGCGCTCGTTGCGGGACTTAACCCAACATCTCACGACACGAGCTGACGACAGCCATGCAGCACCTGTGTTCCGATTCCCGAAGGCACTCCCGCATCTCTGCAGGATTCCGGACATGTCAAGGCCAGGTAAGGTTCTTCGCGTTGCATCGAATTAAACCACATACTCCACCGCTTGTGCGGGCCCCCGTCAATTCCTTTGAGTTTCAGTCTTGCGACCGTACTCCCCAGGCGGCGAACTTAACGCGTTAGCTTCGACACTGATCTCCGAGTTGAGACCAACATCCAGTTCGCATCGTTTAGGGCGTGGACTACCAGGGTATCTAATCCTGTTTGCTCCCCACGCTTTCGTGCTTCAGCGTCAGTGTTGTCCCAGATGGCCGCCTTCGCCACTGATGTTCCTCCCGATCTCTACGCATTTCACCGCTACACCGGGAATTCCACCATCCTCTGACACACTCTAGCTCGCCAGTATCCATCGCCATTCCCAGGTTGAGCCCGGGGATTTCACGACAGACTTAACGAACCGCCTACGCACCCTTTACGCCCAGTAATTCCGATTAACGCTTGCACCCTTCGTATTACCGCGGCTGCTGGCACGAAGTTAGCCGGTGCTTATTCCTCAGGTACCGTCAGCTCCACGGGGTATTAACCCATGGCATTTCGCTCCTGATAAAAGTGCTTTACAACCCGAAGGCCTTCTTCACACACGCGGCATTGCTGGATCAGGCTTGCGCCCATTGTCCAATATTCCCCACTGCTGCCTCCCGTAGGAGTCTGGGCCGTGTCTCAGTCCCAGTGTGGCTGATCATCCTCTCAGACCAGCTATCGATCGTCGCCTTGGTAGGCCATTACCCTACCAACTAGCTAATCGAACATCGGTTCGTCCAACCGCGCGAGGTCTTGCGAGCCCCCGCTTTCTCCCTTAGGACGTATGCGGTATTAGCGTAAGTTTCCCTACGTTATCCCCCACGTTTGGGTAGATCCCGATGCATTACTCACCCGTCCGCCACTCGCCACCCGGTATTGCTACCTGTGCTGCCGTTCGACTTGCATGTGTTAGGCATGCCGCCAGCGTTCAATCTGAGCCAGGATCAAACTCTTCACTTAAGTTTTCGATCATCCGAAGACGATCTATCTTTCTGAAGCGTGACCCCAACCAGTGAAACTCATTACTGACTTTCATTTGGGTGGGACGCTTGCATTGCTTGGACAAGTCATCGACTCGCCAGCGCAAGGCGTCCACACAATTCACCTGTGCACACTGTCAAAGATCTCGTCACCGCGGAGCTTTCCGCTACAGGACATTTCGTCCCGGTGAGCCGCCTACTATACATCGTCTTTTCGGTCCGTCAACACCTTCGTCGAAGTCTCTTCAGCGCGGGTGGTGTGGCGAACCCTTCGAAGCAAGGCAGTTCGTCGAAGGGGCGAGAATCATAGCGCCGCGCTGCACGGCTGTGAAGGGGTTGCGAAAAAATTCTTAGGCAGATGCGCCGCTTCATCGACATACACTTCGCAGACACGTCATCTAAGCAAACACGCGCATCATGCTGAAGCCGCTGACCGTCGCATCTCTGCTCGCCCTGGCCTGCAGCGCCTGCGTGGCATCGCATGAAACAGGCCCTGTCGCCGTAACCCTGCACGGGCAGCAATTCACAGCCGAACTGGCTACTGATGAAGCGGCTCGCGAGCATGGCTTGATGATGCGCACGGCGCTGGCTGCGAATCACGGCATGCTGTTCGTGTTTCCCGACACGGCACCACGCGGATTCTGGATGAAGAACACGCTGATCCCGCTCGACATCCTGTACTTCGATGCCGAGCGCAAACTCGTGTCTGCGCAATTGGACGTGCCGCCGTGCAAGGTCGATCCTTGCCCGATCTATCCCAGCACGGGGCCAGCGCGTTACGTGCTGGAGCTATCGGCAGGTACGGTCAAACGGCTAGGCGTGCGCGACGGCGACATGCTGGCGATCAGAGGCGACGTGGGTCCAGTGGACTGAACGACGACAAGACCGACGCGATAAGGGGTCAAGGCATCCATACGAAGTGCGTCGAGCATGTCCCACTCGTCTTCAAACGGAATGAACTGCTGCATGATGGTGCTTCCGGCAAAACGCGCATGGCATGCGCGTGGAAGCATCTCAGCGGATCGGCAGGCCCGTTCGCAGGCGGGAAGATGGCGAAATCGGGCCGCCTGCTGACGGGAATCGGCGATCAGTCGACCTCGATCATCTCGAAGTCGCTCTTGGTGGCGCCGCAATCCGGGCAAGTCCAGGTCTCGGGCACGTCTTCCCAGCGCGTGCCAGGCTCGATGCCTTCTTCCGGCACACCCAGCACCTCATCGTAGATGTAGCCGCAAACCACACACATCCACTTGCGCTGACCGGGAATCTCGCTTGCACTGTCGCTCATCGTCGGACTTCTTTGTTCAAGGGTGAATGGTGCATTCTCGCAACTCGACTGCCGTTGCGGAAGCTGCGCAATGATTACAACCCGATTCCCGAATCACGGCCTGTATGCGATCACCGACGGGCCCCGAACCGACCTGCTCGATGTAGCGTCACAGGCACTGGCCGGTGGTGCGCGCGTGCTGCAATACCGTGACAAGACCACGGATACCACACGGCGCCATGCCGAAGCCGTCGCGCTCAAGCAGCTGTGCGACGTGCATGCCGTACCGCTCATCATCAATGATGACGTCGTGCTTGCCGCTGCGACAGGCGCCGCCGGTGTGCACCTTGGCCGTGACGACGGCGATGTTGCGGCTGCGCGTGCCGTGCTGGGCGACCATTCGATCATCGGCGTGTCGTGCTACGACTCGTTCGAGCTCGCCCGTGCCGCCGCTGCGGCCGGCGCCGATTACGTGGCTTTCGGCGCATTCTTTCCGTCGCCCACCAAGCCCCATGCGGTGCGCGCATCGCCAGCGCTGCTGCGGCAGAGCGCCACGCTGGGCGTGCCGCGGGTGGCGATTGGCGGCATCACGCCGGACAATGCGCCTTCGCTGGTCGATGCGGGCGCGGATTTCCTCGCCGTGATTTCGGCGGTTTTCGCCATGCCCGACGTGTGCGCTGCCGCGCAGCGCTTCGCCCACCTCTATCCACCCGATTGATCGAGAACTCCCTGATGAGCACCAACCACGAATTGTTCCAGCGCGCCCTGCAACGCCTTCCCGGCGGCGTGAACTCGCCGGTGCGCGCATTCAAGTCCGTGGGCGGCGAACCGTTCTTCACCGCGCGCGCCGATGGCGCGTACCTGTGGGACGTGGAGGGCACGCGCTATATCGATTATGTGGGCTCATGGGGCCCGATGGTCGTCGGTCACAACCATCCTGCGGTACGCGAAGCAGTGGAACGCGCGGTGAAGGACGGTCTCTCCTTCGGCACGCCCTGCCCGGCCGAAGTGACCATGGCCGAGACCATCACGAAGCTGGTTCCGTCGGTGGAAATGGTGCGCATGGTGAACTCCGGCACCGAGGCCACTATGTCGGCGATCCGTCTCGCCCGCGGCGCCACCGGCCGCGCGAAGATCGTGAAGTTCGAAGGCTGCTACCACGGCCACGGCGACAGCTTCCTGGTGAAGGCCGGCTCCGGCGCGCTCACCTTCGGCGTGCCCACCTCGCCCGGCGTACCCAAGGCCAGCGCCGACCTCACGCTCACCCTGCCGTACAACGACCTGGCCGCGGCGCAGGCCCTGTTCGCCGAACAGGGCGACGACATCGCCGGCCTCATCATCGAGCCCGTCGCCGGCAACATGAACTGCATCCCGCCGGTGGACGGCTACCTGCAGGGCCTGCGCGAACTGTGCACGCGGCACGGCGCGCTGCTGATCTTCGACGAAGTGATGACCGGCTTCCGCGTGGCGCTGGGCGGCGCGCAGGTGCTGTATGGCGTGACGCCCGACCTCACCACGTTCGGCAAGATCATCGGCGGCGGCATGCCGGTGGGCGCCTATGGCGGTCGCCGCGACCTGATGGAACAAATCGCGCCCAGTGGTCCGATCTACCAGGCCGGCACGCTAAGCGGCAATCCGGTAGCGATGGCGGCGGGCCTGGCGATGCTGGAGCTGATCCAGGTGGCCGGTTTCTATGACACGCTCGCCGCACGGACACGCCTGCTGTGTGATGGCTTCCAGTTGGTAGCCGACGAAGCGGGCGTGCCATTCAGCACCAACCGCGTGGGCGGCATGTTCGGTCTGTTCTTCAGCGCTGAGCAGGTGAGCAGCTACGCGCAGGCCACCACGGCCGACACCGCGCTGTTCAACCGTTTCTTCCATGGCGTGCTGAAGCGCGGCATATACCTCGCGCCCAGCGCATTCGAAGCGGGCTTCCTCTCCAGCGCGCATTCGGACCAGGACATCGCCGACACCTTGCAGGCCGCGCGCGAGGCGCTGGCCGAGGCGAAAGGCTGAAGCGGGCACCGCCCACGCACAAGCGGCGCGCCAGACCTCACCAGCTGCCGATGTTGGGCATCGACGCCCAAGGCTCCTGCGGCGGCAGATGGCCATCCTGCAACAGTTCGATGGAAATCATATCGGGCGAACGCACGAAAGCCATGTGGCCGTCGCGCGGCGGGCGGTGGATGATGCACCCCATCGCCTGCAGGCGTTCACAGGTAGCGTAGATGTCTTCCACGCGGAAGGCCAGGTGGCCGAAGTTGCGCGCGCTGCCGTAGTCCTCGGTGGAACCCCAGTTGTAGGTGAGCTCGATCTCGGCCTCGGGGCTGTCCGGTGCGGCGAGGAACACCAGGGTGTACTTGCCCTCGGGCACATCCTTGCGGTGAGCCTCCTTGAGGCCAAGTCCTTCGCAATAGAAACGCAGCGAAGCGTCGAGGTCGCGCACGCGCACCATGGTGTGTAGGTATTTCATGATTTTCGGCCGATTGTCGCCGGAGGGAGGTCTCGATCATACCAATCGACATCCGCTAAACCGCGGATGCCTTACCGCAAGGCCTGTGCCCATACGCCAAGCACTTCCACCAGCGCCGGCTTCGCACATCTCCGGAATTGAGCCGAAGCAAGCCATCAGGTGTGCGGCGTGGTTGTACGGGCAGTCGGATGAACACCTACTGGACCTCCGTACACCCGCTGGATTGCCACAGATTGAGGCCCACCAGCTCGAACTCTTCCCGCAACGCCCGCGCCACACGTTGCGCCCTGCGCAACGCTGCCGCCATGTCTTCCGCAGTCAACGTGTAGACGACGCGGCAACACCAGTACCTGCCCCGGCACTGCACGTCTTGGCTTGGCTTGGCGCAGATCCATGACGGCCAGGATGTCGCCGTTTTCAGCAACGATGCTGGCCGCCATTTGTCTGCCGCCATCACTCAGAGCGGAAAAGGCATCCTGCTCATGCTGCCGCGAACGCGGCGAGCGCGGCATGCAACCGCCTAAGGCCTTCCGCCATTTCTTCGTCATTGATCGTCAGCGGCGGCACGAAGCGCAGCACGTCCGGACCCGCCTGAAGCACCAGCAGGCCGTGGGCGGCCGCGTGATCCAGGATCACGCCGGCCTTGCCCTTGTGCACCCCCGCCAGCACCGCTCCGATCATCAGGCCGCGACCGCGTACTTCGTCGAACAAGTGCAGCTCGCGGTTGATGTTCTCCAACCCGGCCCGCAGCACATCCGCCTGCCGCGCCACGTTGGCCAGCACGTCCGCTGATCCCAGCTTGCGCAACGCCACGCGAGCCACAGCGGCCGCCATCGGGTTGCCGCCGAAGGTGGTGCCGTGCGCACCGTACTGCATCACTTCAGCCACCTTCGCGCCCGCCAGCATCGCGCCGATCGGGAAGCCGCAACCCAGCGCCTTTGCCAGGGTCACGATGTCCGGCTGCACATCGTCATGCGCGTGCGCGAACAGCGCGCCAGTGCGCCCCATGCCGCACTGGATCTCGTCCAGCACCAGCAGCGCGCCATGCTCATCGCACAGCTCGCGCACGCGCTTGAGGAAGCCCGGCGCGGCCGGCACCACGCCGCCCTCGCCCTGCACCGGCTCCAACATCACCGCAGCCACGTCACCGGCAACAAAGGCGGCCTTCAATGCAACGACGTCATTGAAATCGAGGTAGCGGAAGCCGGCCGGCAGCGGCTCGTAGCCTTCCTGGTATTTCGGCTGCGCGGTGGCAGTGACCGTGGCAAGCGTGCGGCCGTGGAACGAGCCCTTGAAGGTGACGATCACGCGCCGCTCCGGTGCGCGCCCCTGCGCTGCCGCCCATTTGCGCACCAGCTTGATCGCTGCCTCGTTCGCCTCGGCGCCGGAGTTGCACAGGAACACGCGTTCGGCGAAGCCGCTCGCCTGCACCAGTTCCTCCGCAAGGCGCAGCGGCGGCTCGGTCCAGAACACGTTGCTGGCATGCCAGAGCTTGCCGGCCTGCGCAGTGAGCGCGGCAAGCAGGTCGGGATCGCCATGGCCCAGCGCGTTCACCGCAATACCGGCGCCGAAATCGACGAAATCGCGCCCTTCGGTATCCCACACCCGCGCCCCTTTGCCGTGGTCGAGCACCACATCGCGCGGCTTGTACACCGGCAGCCAGTAACGCTTGCCGAGGTCGATCAGGGATGGGGACGAATCATGTTGCTGCATGGGGCACTCCGGATTGCGCCTGGCCATGTGCCCATGCTCATCCGGAGCGTCGCGAAACGCCCGCGATCGCAGGGGCGGCCTGGTAATGCGCGTCAGGCCGCCATTATCCACGCGCGGTCGCCGAATCAGAAGTCGAACCCGACGCAAAGCCACGACCGGACGCCATCGCGTCACGCGCGCGTGCCTGTCCGCGCCGCGCTAGGGCGCGCGCAGTTCCAACTGATATTTCTTGCACAGGCGATACATGGTGACCCGGGATACCTGCAGGCGCCGCGCGCACTCGCTGATGTTGAACCGGCACTCGCGCAGACAGGCAGCGATGACCTCGCGCTCGGCCGATGCACGGAAGACGCCAAGACTGGTGACCGCCGGGAGGTCGCGCTCCTCCGTATCGCCCGGCAACGCCAGGTCGGTGGCGCTGATGAGCGGACCTTCCGCCATCACCGCGGCGCGCTGTACCCGATTCCGCAGCTCACGCACGTTGCCAGGCCAGGGGTATCGATGCATCGCACGCAATGCCACGCTTTCGAAGCCGCTGGCGGCGCAGACCTGCCGCGCGCGGAAGCGCTCGAGAAAACGATGCGCCAGCAAATCCACATCGTCACCGCGCTCGCGTAGTGGCGGTATCTGCAGTCGCAGGACGTTGAGCCGGTAGTAGAGGTCCTCGCGGAAGCGCCCGGCCGCCACGGCATGCTCCAGGTCCAGGTGGGTGGCGGCCATCACGCGTACGTCGACCTCGACCGACCGGCTGTTGCCCACGCGTTGCAGCACGCCCTCCTGCAGGAAGCGCAGCAGGTTGATCTGCGCGTCCAGCGGCAGATCACCGACTTCGTCCAGCAGAATGGTGCCGCCAGCGGCACTCTCGATGTGCCCGATCCGCCGCGCGGTGGCGCCGGTGAATGCGCCGCGCTCGTGGCCGAACAGTTCGGACTGGACCAGGTTGGGCGGCAACGCACCGCAATTGATCGCCACGAACGGCTGCATGGCGCGGATCGAAAGCCGGTGCAACACGCGGGCGGCCACTTCCTTGCCGACGCCGGTTTCGCCCGTGATCAGCACCGGCAGATCGATCGGCGCGTATTTGCGCAGGCTGGCCACCACCGCCGCCACCGGCGCGCTGCGCCCCACCAGTTCAGGCAGGTCGGTTGCCACCTCGGCTCCGCGCGACGGAATGCCGGCCGCCTGTTCCAACGCAACGAGCAGGCGCGGCAAATCCAGCGGCGCGCTGAAGAAATCCCGGCACCCCTGCAGGATGCGCTTGACCTGCGGACGTCGTGCCGGCATGTCGAGCGGGATCAGGGCAATCCACGGCACCGAGGGGCAATCCGTCATCAGCTGCTGCATCGCCTGCAACAGGTGGGCATCACCCTGGCGCAGATCCGCCAGCGCCACCATGCCGCCGCCTTCGCGCACCTTGACGCAGACGTCGCCGCCGGCGACCCGGACATTCCATCCGGCTTCAGTCAGGCCGCTGCACTCCTGGGCTTCCGGTTGCCCGAACCAGATCACGCACCCCAAACGCCTCGAGCCCGTGGCGTCCATTGTCCCCACTCCCCGGATTCCGATCGCCACGTGCCGCTTCCCCCTGGCGACACGCGTGTGGCGGCTCCATGCCTGATTGTCATTCGGCGCGGATTGTAGACCCGCGATGAAGTCAGTGGCGTAACAACGGCCACGAAGCGACGCTTCCGGCGTCAGGCACGGGGCTTGCTTGATGAGCGCTGCCAGAAGACGGCTTTCCCCAACGTCACCGGGCGGATTCAGGCCTTCTGGAATCGCGGCAGGATGTCGCGCAATTCGGCCAGGCGTTGCAAGGGATCGGTCATTTCCAGCAGGCGTTGACGTTCGTCGCCGCCCAGCGGCAACAGTTCGGCCAGCCGGAAACCCAGCCAGCGCGCGTCGTCGTAGCAGGTGCGCGGCGCACTTCGCCATTGCGGAGCCATCGCTTCGACCAGGCGTTCGGCAATCGTCTGCAGTAACGCGAGCTCCACCGGCACCGATGCGGGCGCCTCCTCCGGCCACCACTCCACTTCGCCGCGCAACTGGCCGTCCGAACGTATCCGCGTGCCCCTCACCCGGAAGCGCCGGCCGCCCTTGGCCACGATGCCGAGCAGGCCATCGGCGCCGCAGTGGAAATCCACGATATGCGCCAACGTGCCCACGGCTGCCGGCAAGGCCGGTTCGCCCGTCTCGCGTCCGGCGAGGATCAGGCAGACGCCGAAACCGCTGCCATCGCGCGAGCATTCACGCACCAGGTCCAGGTAGCGCGGCTCGAAGACGCGCAGTTCCAGCCGCCCGCCCGGATACAGCACGGTGGATAGCGGGAACAACGGCAAATCGGCGCTGGAGAACCGGCCAGCCATGTCTGGTGCGTGAACTCAGCCCAGGAAAAGATCGGGCAACAACGGCTGCCCCGGTTGCACTGCGTAACGGTCGAAATCGCTCAGGCCAGTCTCGCGCAGCACGTCTTCGTCGATGGCGAACCGGCCCGTGTATCCGCGTGCGGGACGGGTGAGGATGGCATGTGCCGCATCGGCCACGATCTCCGGCGTACGGCAATGCTCGGGCTTCACGCCTTCGATCATCGCAATGGCGGCGGTGGCGATCACCGTGCGCGGCCACAAGGCGTTCACCGCGATGCCCCGCGGGGCCAGTTCCGCACTCATACCCAGTACGCACAGGCTCATCCCCATCTTGGCAATCGTGTAAGCAGTGTGCGGAGCGAACCATTTCTGATCGAGCGTAGGCGGCGGCGCCAGCATCAGCACATGCGGATTGATCGCCTTCTTCAGGTACGGCAGGCAGGCCTGCGTGACCAGGAAGGTACCGCGCGTGTTGACCTGGTGCATCAGATCGAAGCGCTTCATCGGCGTGCCTTCCACGCCAGCCAGCCAGATCGCGCTGGCGTTGTTGACCACGATGTCGATGCCACCGAAACGATCGGCCGCCTGGGCCGCCGCGGCGTGCACCTCGGCCTCCTCGCGGATGTCGCACCTGATCGCCAGCGCCTGGCCGCCTGCTTCTTCGATCGCTGCCGCCGCGGTGTGGATGGTGCCGGGCAACTTGGGATTCGGCACGCCGCTCTTTGCGGCGATCACGACATTGGCTCCGTCACGCGCGGCGCGCAGCGCAATCGCCAAGCCGATGCCGCGCGAGGCGCCGGTGATGAACAGGGTTTTGCCGGAGAGGTTGCTCATGGCGGAATCGGCCTGATTGGAATTCCGGCAGGATATCGCGTCCGGCACCGCATCCCACTGGACGGGTCCACCGCGCAACGGCACATTAGCCGCCACGCCAACGGGGAGTTTGCGCAAGGATGTCCACCCTCATCACTACACCGCCTTTCGCCGACACGCGGACCGAATCCGTACTGCGCGTGAGCGGCCTGCGCAAATCCTTCAAACAGCGCGAAGTGTTGCGCGGCATCGACTGGGAAGTGCCCTGCGGACGCGTGATCGGCCTGCTCGGCCGGAACGGCGCGGGCAAGACTACCCTGCTGCGTTGCCTGCTCGGCCTCTCGCCCATCGACGCCGGAACGGTGGAACTGTTCGGCGAGTTGATGACCGAGCCCGGCGGCGAGCGCATGCACCGCATCGGTTTCGTGCCGCAGACCTTCGACCTGTTCCCATGGATGAAGGTGCGCGCCTACCTCGACTTCACCGCGGCGTTCTACGCGCGCTGGAACCATGCGTTGGCCGAGCGCCTGCTCGGCGACTGGCAACTCGACCCGAAGCAGAAGATCGGCGAACTCTCGCAGGGCCAGCGGCAGAAGCTGGCCATCGTGCGCGCCATCGCGCCCGAACCCGACCTGCTGGTGCTGGACGAACCGGTGGCCAGCCTCGACCCGCAGGCACGCCGTGCCTTCATGGCCGAGCTGCTGGAGCTGATGAAGGCGCCAGGCAAGACAGTGATCTTCTCCACCCACATCACCGCCGACCTCGAACGCGCCGACGCCGACATCACCCTGCTGCGCGACGGCGCGATCCAGTTCACCCGTCCGCTGGCGGAGCTGCGCGAACACCTGCGTCGCGCGGTGCTCGTGCGCGACGGCGGCTGGTCCCACGCGCCGGTAGTCGCCGGCCTGCTGAAGGCTTCGCTCAAGGGCGACGAAGCGCAGTTGCTGGTGGAGGATGCAAACACTGAAAGCCTGCAAGCATTGGCCACGCGCGAAGGCGCCACGCTGCGCATCGAGATGCCCACCCTGGAAGACCTTTTCGTGGAGCTGGCATGAGGGCGGTGTGGCAGTTGTGGCTGCAGCCATGCCGGCAACTGCTGGTCGGTGCACTGCTGTTGCAGCTGGTATGGCTGGTCGCCGCGATCCTGCTTGGCTGCGTTCCCGCAGTCGGCGCGGGCATTGCCGGCGTGGCCGCCACGCTGCTCGGCTTCGGCACCTGGTTCTGGTTCACCATGCTGGGCATGTGCCTGCGCGGGCTATGCCGGCCGGAGAGTTTTCTGTTGCCGGACTTCCGCTGGCGGCTTGCCTTGATGGGCGGCTTGCAAGTCGCGCAGTGGGCGCTCCTGCCCATGGTGACCGCGCTGTTGATGGGCCTGCCGCATGCGTTGCTGGGCGGCGCATGCATCCTGCTGCTGGCATCCATCGGGCTGGCCGCCAGCTCGGCGCGCTACGTCAACCTGCTGGTCTGGGTCCTGTTCGTGCTGGCCGGCTGGCAACCGGGGCTGGCTGGCCAGATTGCCAAGGCGATGATCGCCTCGCCCTGGACCGCGCCGCTGGCGCTGTTGCTGGCGACGCTGATCACACGCCTCAGCCTGCGCTCGATGCTGCGCATCGACGACCAGGAGCCCGGTGCCTCGCCGCTGGAGAACGCCCAGCTCGGCCGTTCGCGCGCACGCGCCCTCGACGGTACGCCAGTCCGCCGCGGCAAGCTGGCCAAGCGCATCGGCGCGATCTTCGACAACACCTCGCAACGTGCGATGGAACAGGCGCTGGCGCGCTATCGCGCGAAGCCCACGTGGCGGCTGCGCATGGTGCTGGTGCGCCGACTGCTGCTGCCGCACGACAATCCGCAGGCGATCGCGCTGCGCCTGGTGCTGGTGGCAGCCATCGTAGCGTTCTACGTGCTGGCGGTGATGCATCGCCAGCATTTCAACGCGGTGGTGGTGGGCGCCTACGCGATCCTGCTGGGCCTGTCGCGCTTCCCGCAGCTCGGCCGCGGCATGCGGCAGATGCGACCGAATCTCGCCGACCTCTACCTCACGCTGGCGCCGCCGACCCGCGCCGACTATCAGCAGACGCTGATCGACGCGCTGGTGGTGCTGGTGCCGATCACCGCGCTCAGCACCATGGCCTATACCGGCCTGGGCATCGTGCTCACCCATGCCGCGGAGCCGGTGCGCATGCTGGTCACCGCAGCCATCGTGAGCGTCGGTACCAGCCTCACCGCGCTCGCGGTGCACCTGATCGGCCCCGAGGGCAACCTGGGACGCGGCGTGGTCGACCTGGTCGTGACGTTGGGCGGAATGGCGGTGTACTGGGGCGGTTACTGGTTGCTGGGCGCACTGGGCCTGGCCTTCGGCAGCACTGCGCTGCTGCTGGTCACCCTGGGTTTCGGGCTCGGCGTCTGGACGTCGGCACGGCGGGAATATCTACGCCGGCCGCCAAGCTTCGATGCACCGCTGGCCTGATCAGCCGCGCTCAAGCAACTCAACGAAACGCCGCGGCGCGCCTTCGAAGCCGCCGTTGGACATGAACACCACGTGGTCGCCCGGTTGCGTCTTCGCACGCAAGGCCGCCAGCAGCGCATCCACGCTGGGCGCAGTATTCCCGCGACCTTGCAATGCATCGGTGACGCGCTGGGCATCCCACGCCAACTCGGGCCGGTGCAGGAACACCACGCCATCGGCATCGGCCAGCGAAGGCGCCAGCGCCTCGGCGTGTGCGCCGAGGCGCATCGAGTTCGAACGCGGCTCCAGCGCCACCAGGATGCGCGCCTTGCCCACGCTGGCGCGCAGGCCCGCCAGCGTGGTGGCAATGGCGGTGGGGTGATGTGCGAAATCGTCGTATACGCGCACGCCGCCCACTTCGCCCACCAGCTCCATGCGCCGCTTCACGCTGTCGAAGCTGGCGAAGGCAGGCAGCAAGGCACGCGGATCCGCGCCCGCCGCCGTTGCCGCCGCGAGTGCGGCCAACGCGTTCATCACGCTGTGGTTGCCCAGCAACGACCAACGCACATTGCCCAGCAATTCGTCCTTGCGCATCACGCGGAACACGCTGCCGTCGGCCTCGATCAGCTCGGCCCGCCAGTCGCCTTGTCCGATGCCGAAGGTTTCCACCGGCGTCCAGCAGCCCATCGCCAACACCTCGGCAAGACGCTCGTCGTGCGCGTTGACGAGCAGCCGACCATTGCCCGGCACCGTGCGCACCAGATGGTGGAACTGGCGCTGGATGGCCGCGACGTCGGGGAAGATGTCCGCGTGGTCGTATTCGAGGTTGTTGAGGATGGCGATGCGCGGCCGGTAGTGCACGAACTTCGAGCGCTTGTCGAAGAACGCGGTGTCGTATTCGTCCGCCTCGATCACGAAGGGCGCCTGCCGGCTGCCCAGCCGCGCGGAGACACCGAAGTTGCCCGGCACGCCGCCGATCAAAAAGCCCGGTGCCATGCCTACGCTTTCCAGCAGGTGTGCGAGCAGGCTGGTGGTGGTGGTCTTGCCGTGGGTGCCGGCCACGGCCAGCACCTCGCGCCCCGCCAGCACCGTCTCGCCCAGCCATTGCGGGCCGGAGACGTAGCGCAGCTGCGCGTCGAGCATGTATTCGACCGCCGGATTGCCACGCGTCATCGCATTGCCCACCACCACCTCATCGGGCGCGGGTTGCAGATGTCCGGCCGCATAACCGTCCATCAGGCGGATACCCAGTGCTTCGAGCTGGGTGCTCATCGGCGGGTAGACGTTGGCGTCGGAACCTTCGACCGTGAGGCCAAGCTCGCGCGCCAGCGCGGCGACGCCGCCCATGAAGGTGCCGCAGATGCCGAGGATGTGCAGTTTCATGTCGTCCAATCAATACGTTTCACGCACGGGGAATTGCCAGCCCGTCAGCGCAAGGAAGGCCAGCCCCAGCGCACGTGTAGGGCCATTTTTGGGGGATAACCGATCAATGACATGATAGCGATCGCCGTCGCGCAGCTCGATGATCCACTGCGCACCATCGAAGCCCAAAGCATCGACATGGGCCGGCAGCGACCAGGCTTGCGCCGCATCGATTTGTTGCTGGATGCCTTCAATCTGCCTGGCGTCGAGTACGATCCGCGCTGTTCGCAAAACCGCACCAGGCTGATAGCCGCCGGCACCGTTCAACTCGACGGCACGCAGCATCCAGCCGCCTGCATCCCGCACGATGCTGACACTGATGGGATGATGGAACGTCCTGAGCCAGACAAAACGGTACCCCACGCCGAACCTACCGCAGGACCACGAATCCAGGCCCAACGCAGCAAACTGACTCGCATACCATTTGCGCTTGAAACTGTCGTCGTGCCGCGGATGAACAGTCGCCGCGGCACCACTCCGTTCCTGCGTCTTCGCCGAACCGGCAGGCGTGCTGGAATCAGGATTCACAAAGGTATTGGCAGCGAAGTAATAGTCCGCCGCAGATGGTGCAGGACATGCGCGCATGCCCTGCGCCCATCCGAGCGCAGGGGCTACGAGCAGCCAGAAACCGACATACACGCGCCGCAGGCGCATCGGACTCAGCCGCCGTTTTGCGAAACAGCGGTGGCCGCCTCTTCGACCCTCAGCGCGCGCTTCACGCGTGCCGTGACCTCGTCCAGCTCGCCCACGCCATCGACCACCTGCAGCTTGCCACGCTGGGCATAGAAGTCGGCCACCGGCGCGGTCTGCTCGGCGTAGACCTTGAGGCGGTCGCGCACCACGGCGGGATCGTCGTCCTTACGGTGCTCGGCGGCGTAGCGGATCTCGCAACGGGCGATGATCGCCTCGTTCGGCACTTCCAGCTTCACCACGGCGTCCAGCGGCTGCCGGATGCGGGTCAACAGGTGGTCGAGCGCATCGGCCTGTGCGAGGTTGCGCGGGTAGCCGTCGAGTATGAAGCCGTTCTTCGCATCGGGCTGGGCCAGGCGCTCTTCCAGCATGGCGAGCAGGATATCGTCGGAGACGAGTTTGCCGGCATCCATCACGGCCTTGGCCTTGAGGCCGATGGGTGTGCCCGCGGCCACGGCCGCGCGCAGCATGTCGCCGGTGGAGATGTGCGGCACGGCCAAGTCCGTCTTCAGCCGGGCGGCCTGGGTACCCTTGCCCGAGCCGGGCGCGCCGAGTAGCACGAGTCGCATATCGCTCCACAATGACGGCAAGCGGCCGCCGATTCGTCTGGAAATGAGTTCCACGTTAGCGTTTGCGGCCCGTTATAGTCAAACAAAATAGTCAAACAAACCGCGACACACGGCGCTTCGCGCCCATTACCGGAGACTCGCCATGCCGATCCGTCGCCCCGTCCAAGGCAAGCTGCTCTATGCCCAGTCCGGCGGCGTGACCGCCGTCATCAATGCCACGGCTGCCGGCGTGATCGAGGCAGCCCGGGCCAGGGGCGTAAAAGCCTACGCTGCGCGCAACGGCATCCTGGGCGCGTTGCGCGAAGACCTGATCGACACAGGCAAGGAATCGAAGGCCGCCATCGCGGCGTTGCGCCACACGCCGGGCGGTGCGTTCGGCAGCTGCCGCTACAAGCTGAAATCGCTGGAGGCCAATCGCGCCGAGTACGAGCGCCTGATCGAGGTGTTCCGCGCGCACGACATTCGCTGGTTCCTTTACAACGGCGGCAACGATTCCGCCGACACCGCGCTCAAGCTCTCGCAGATCGGCAAGGCCATGGGCTACGACCTGCGCTGCATCGGCGTGCCCAAGACGGTGGACAACGACCTCGCCGTCACCGACTGCTGCCCCGGCTTCGGCTCGGTGGCGAAGTACACGGCAATCTCCACGCTGGAAGCCAGCCTCGACGTGGCCTCGATGGCCGAGACCTCGACCAAGGTGTTCATCCTCGAAGTGATGGGCCGCCACGCCGGCTGGATCGCCGCCGCCGCCGGCCTCGCCGGCAACGGCCCGGACGAGGCGCCGCACGTCATCCTGTTCCCCGAGAACGTGTTCGAGGAGGCCGCCTTCCTCGCCAAGGTGAAGGCCACGGTGGAACGCGTGGGCTGGTGCACCGTGGTCGCCTCCGAAGGCATCCGCAACTCGGCGGGCCAATTCCTCGCCGACGCCGGCACACACGACGCCTTCGGCCACGTGCAGCTCGGCGGCGTGGCGCCCACGCTGGCCGCACTGGTGAAGCAGAAGCTCGGCTACAAGTATCACTGGGCCCTCCCTGACTACCTGCAGCGCTCCGCGCGCCATGCCGCATCGAAGGTGGATGCCGAGCAGGCCTATGCCGTGGGCAAGGCTGCGGTGGACTGCGCGCTGGCCGGCATGAACGCCGTGATGCCGGTGATCGTGCGCATCAGCGACGCGCCCTACCGCTGGAAGGTCGAATCCGCGCCGCTGGCGAAGATCGCCAATCGCGAAAAGAAGATGCCGAAGGGTTTCATCGCCCGTGACGGCTTCGGCATCACCGCCGCCGCACGCCGTTACCTTGCCCCGTTGATCCAGGGCGAAGCAGTACCGCCCTATGGCACGGACGGCCTGCCGCGCTACGTAACCCTGAAAAACGCCGCGGTCGAACGCAAATTGCCCGCATGGCGCCCTTGACCCGCTGCCGCTCGACCGCATGATGCACGCACCGATCGGCCACCACGGCCGGTCGCGCACACCAGGGGAAACACATGAGGAGTCGTCTGCGCGCAACGTCGGCCGCGTTGCTGGTCGTGGCTTGCGCGGCCGCCACGCCTGCATGCGCATGGGCAGTGGCGCCAAAGTTCGCTCCCAAGGTTGATGCACGCAGCTACATCGACGTGTGGCGCCTTCGCCACGACGTCGCCGTCGTGGAAGCGAGCTATGTGGACGACAGTCCGCGGGCGGAAGCACAGGCCTGCAAGCGCGACGACGCTACCGGCAGTACAGCCGCCGGGCAACGCGCCGAATATGCCTGCATTGCCGCCCTGCGTCGCCGCAGCGCGGCATATCGGTCGCTGTTTGCCGCCTTCAATGCCGCATGGCTGCCGGCGATCCGCAACGCGGTCGCGCACGGCGACCCCGTGGCCGAGGTGATCCTGCGCCAGTGCGCGACAACCAGCGCACTGGATCGGCGCGGCATGGCCTCGACCTGCGACGACGATCCCGCACAACGGGCCATCGCCAACGGGCGCCTGCGCGCCATCGGTTTCGTACCTGCACTGGACATCCAGTTTCCCAATTGGCAGCGGGCACACGACAGGCACGTCACCCGGCTGGAAAACCAGCAGCGTGCACTGGATGCGATACGCCATGGCGCGCTTGGCTTCGACACGATGCATGTCATGAGCAACGGCAATGCCGCCATGAATGCCGACGACCTGCAGTGGTACCGGAACTACGCGCTGGTCGAAGCCGCGCTGCAGGATGCGCCGATCGCCTTCACGGTGACGCCAGGCACATTCAGCGCCGGCTGGAAGACCGCGGCATTCGCCACGCTGAAGCTCAACCGCCAGCCGCTGACGCCCGGCTTCCTTACCTGGGGGCGTCGCCTGTACTTCGCCGGCAGCGGAACGGTCTACACCGGCCCGCACTACTGGCGCTCGAGTCCAACCAGGGTGTACGTGCCCGACAGCGAATCGATGAAGAAGATCGCTGCCACCGGCACGAACTACGAACAGTTCAAGCGTGCCCTGGCCGGCGCATCGCTGCACGAGATCACCCTCTCCGGCACTGGCGACGGACTATTCCGGCGCGAGCTCTACGACACGCTGGCAACCATTTCGACATCCATTGACGCGTACCTGAAGCAGGATCCGCGCTGGGCGGTATTCCTGCTGCACCGCGTTGGCCTGCACGAATGGGTACCCGCGGGCACGCGCAGCACCACGGCACGGCTCGATCGCGCATGGCTCGGCACCTGGAAGCTGCAAAGCCGGACGATGGACTGGGATCAACCGCTGCAACCGGCAAACGGTTATGCCCGCATCACGCGCGACCGAACCGGCGACTTTCACATGACCGTACGCGCGACGCCGGCCGAAGCCTTAGCGCCGTTCGGGAACGTCGACGACTGCGCGCTACGCTACAGCGGGGGCGCCACCTACTCGGTGAAGCCGCAGCCTGCCGGCCAGGAAACCACCGCGCTGGGCGCCATCAACGGGCAACACGCCCGCGAGGCCCTGGCTCCGCTCGATCCCAAGCTGCGTTACAAGCAGGTACTGATGCAATGCATCGGCGCGGAGTCGCCGTATTCGGACAACGTGCGCTTCCTGCTGCTGGCTCACGACCACCTGATCGAGATCGGCGTGGACGAAACGGCACGGTTCCCGCATATCGCCGTGCGGCAATACCTCAGAGTGCGTCAACAGGCATCCGAAGCCAGCACCGGCATGTATTGACGGCAGCTTCCATGTGCCAGGACCGGCGCACCGACGCAGTCACGATATGACCACTCAAAAAAGGCCGTTCAACTCCGCATGCGTGGCGTTGTCGGAGAAGCCGTCGAAACGGCCCTCGGCCAGGCCGCGCGCAGCGCGCAGGAAACCGCCCCACGCGGCGCCCGCCAGTGCGCCGCCCACGCTGATCCGGCGCACACCAAGGTTTGCAAGATCATCCTGCGTGAACGGTGTGGCGTAACCCACCAGCACGTTGACCGGCTTCGGCGCGACGGCACGCACCACCGCCTCGATCTGTTCGCGGGTACGCAGTCCGGGCGCGTACAGGCAATCCGCACCGGCTTCGGCATAGGCACGCAGGCGCTTCAACGACTCGTCCAACGGGTCGGGATGGCCGACCAGGAAGCATTCGGCGCGGCCGATCAGCATCACGTCCTGGCCGGAGGCGTCGATCGCCGCCCGCGCGGCACGCATGCGCGCCACCGCTTCCTCGAGCTCATACAACGGCTGCCCGGCGTCACCGGTGGAATCCTCGATCGACAGACCCGCTACGCCGGTATCGACGCAACGACGCACGTTGTCCGCCAGTTCCTTGAGGTCGCGGGCATGCCCGTCCTCGAAGTCGGCGTTTACCGGCAAGTCGGTGGCTGCCACGATCGCGCGGCAGTGCGCCAGCACCGCATCCACGTCCATCGCGTTGTCCGCGTGCGCACGCGACCACGCGAAGCCCGAACTGGTAGTCGCCAACGCCTTGAAGCCAAGCTGCTGCAAGGCCCGGGCGGAACCAGGGTCCCAGGGATTGGGAAGCATGAAGCAGCTGCTTTCGTGCAGCTTGCGAAAGGCGGCACGGCGTGCCGCGAAGCTGGCGGAATTCATTTCCGCAGCCTACTACGCCTGCCGCTTCATAGGTGGATCAACCGACCTCGCACATGCAATACCGCCATCACGAACCGGCTGATGCCTAAGACATCGTGTCAGCGGCATGTCGTGCCACGTGCGCATGTCGATCTCGCAGCGTCACACTCCGCACGTAGGGGCAATCCGACATCGCGACTTCATGGCCTTGGCGCAAACCGTCCACGCGCAACCGCCTCGCTGCGCGCTGCGCCGCACAACGGGTTGTACACAAGGCTCTGCCTATACTCCCCTCGACCGCCCGTTCCGGACGGCCATTACAACCATGGGGAGGCTCCGATGCTGCAGCAGTTTGGCTGGTGGATCGTGCTCGCGTGTGCGGTGGTGGCAGTTTTGTATGGTGCCTTGTCGGCACGCTGGGTTCTCGCGCGCTCGCCGGGCAATGCACGGATGCAGGAAATCGCCACGGCGATCCAGGTAGGCGCACGCGCTTATCTCAATCGCCAGTACGGCACGATTGCCCTGGTAGGCGCAGTGTTGTTCCTGCTGATCGGTTTCTTCCTTTCCTGGGCCACCGCGGGCGGGTTCCTGATTGGCGCGGTGCTGTCAGGCGCAGCCGGCTACATCGGCATGAACGTGTCGGTGCGCGCCAACGTGCGCACCGCCGAAGCGGCACGGCAAGGCCTCGGCCCGGCGATGGACGTGGCATTCCGCGGCGGCGCCATCACCGGCATGCTGGTCGTGGGCCTGGCGTTGCTGGGCGTAGCCGGTTACTGGTTGATCCTCGACCGCAGCGGCGTGGCCAGCGAAGACGCATTGCACGCTCTGGTGGGCCTGGCCTTCGGCAGCTCGCTGATCTCGATCTTCGCCCGCCTCGGCGGCGGCATCTTCACCAAGGGTGCGGACGTGGGCGCCGACCTCGTGGGCAAGGTGGAGGCCGGCATCCCCGAAGACGACCCGCGCAATCCGGCGGTGATTGCCGACAACGTGGGCGACAACGTGGGCGACTGCGCGGGCATGGCCGCCGACCTGTTCGAGACCTACGCGGTGACAGTGATCGCCACCATGCTGCTGGGCGGCCTCACGCTGACCAATGCGGGCAGCACTGCCGTGCTGTATCCGCTGCTGCTGGGTGCGGTGTCCATCATCGCCTCGATCATTGGCACGCTGTTCGTGCGCGTGAAGCCCGGCGGCTCGATCATGGGCGCGCTGTACAAGGGTGTGGCGGTGTCGGGCGTGCTGGCGGCCATCGCGTTCTACCCGATCACCATGCAGTTGATGGGCGGCTTCAGCTACGGCGCCCTGAACCTGTGGTTCTGCGCGCTGATCGGGCTGGTGCTCACCGGCGCCATCGTGTGGATCACCGAGTACTACACCGGCACCAACTACAAGCCGGTCAAGCACATCGCGCAGGCCTCCACCACCGGGCACGGCACCAACATCATCGCCGGCCTGGGCGTGTCGATGAAGGCCACCGGCCTGCCGGTAGTGGCGATCTGCATTGCCATCTGGGGCGCCTACGAGCACGGCGGCCTGTACGGCATCGCCATCGCGGCGACCTCGATGCTGTCGATGGCCGGCATGATTGTGGCGCTGGACGCCTACGGGCCGATTACCGACAACGCCGGCGGTATTGCCGAGATGGCCGATCTGCCGCCGGAGGTGCGCGGCGTCACCGACCCGCTGGACGCGGTGGGCAACACCACCAAGGCGGTGACCAAGGGCTATGCCATCGGCTCGGCAGCTCTTGCCGCGCTCGTCCTGTTCGCCGACTACACGCACAACCTCGCGGTAAACCATCCGGACACGACCTACACCTTCGATCTCTCCGATCACATGGTGATCATCGGCCTGCTGATCGGCGGCCTGATCCCCTACCTGTTCGGCGCGATGGCGATGGAAGCAGTGGGCCGTGCCGCGGGCGCCGTGGTGGAAGAAGTGCGCCGCCAGTTCCGCGACATCATCGGCATCATGGACGGTACCGGCAAACCGCAGTACGACAAGGCGGTGGACATGCTCACCCGCTCGGCGATCCGGGAGATGATCGTGCCTTCGCTGCTGCCGGTGGTCGTGCCTATCGTGGTGGGCCTGCTGCTGGGGCCGAAGGCACTGGGCGGCGTGTTGATCGGCACCATCGTCACCGGCCTGTTCGTGGCGATCTCGATGACCACCGGCGGCGGCGCGTGGGACAACGCCAAGAAGTACATCGAGGACGGCCACCACGGTGGCAAGGGTTCGGAAGCGCACAAGGCCGCAGTGACCGGCGACACCGTGGGCGACCCCTACAAGGACACCGCCGGCCCCGCGGTGAACCCGTTGATCAAGATCATCAATATCGTGGCGCTGCTGATCATCCCGCTGCTGCATTGAACCACCCGGCACGACGACAGGCCCCGTTCGCGGGGCCTGTCGCATTTCGGACACCTGACTTCAGCCACAGGCATGCGCAACACCGCGCCATCACACTTTGGCAAATGCCCGTCATCCCGGCGCAGGCCGGGACCCAGTGGCGATCACGCACGTTCAGGCGATACGGCCACTGGATTCCGGCCTGCGCCGAAATGACAAGCACACCAAACGCCGACAATCGCCAAGTCTTTCGCCGCACCCCAAGGAGCTTCCATGACGTCCAAGACATCCCTCTGGCTCGCGCTTGCGCTGGGCATCACTGTGAGCGGCACGGGCACAGCCCAGGCTACCGACCAGGCCGCCGGCAGCGACGATCCCTATCTCTGGCTGGAAGCCACCCACGATGCACGTGCGATGGATTGGGTGAAGGCGCAGAACGCGATCACCGAGAAGGCCTTCGCCAGCTCCGCGGAGTTCGACCGCACCCGCAACCAGATCCTTGAAGTGCTGGATTCCAATGCGCGCATTCCCATGGTCGAGCGCATGGGCGACTGGCTCTACAACTTCTGGCAGGACAAGGATCACCCGCGCGGCCTCTGGCGCCGCACCACATTGGCCGAATACCGCAAGGCCGATCCCAAGTGGGATGTCGTGCTGGACGTGGATGCGCTCAACAAGACCGAAGGCAAGCGCTGGGTGTTCAAGGGCGCGCAATGCCTGAGGCCCGCGTATACGCGCTGCCTGCTCTCGTTGTCGCCCGACGGCGGCGATGCGGTGGCGGTGCGCGAGTTCGACACCACCACCAAGTCCTTCGTGAAAGGCGGCTTCGAACTGCCGATCGCCAAAACCCAGGTGGGCTGGGTCGACCAGAACCACATCTACGTCGGCACCGACTTCGGCCCCGGCTCGATGACCAAGTCCAGCTATCCTCGCATCGCCAAGGAATGGACGCGCGGCACCCCGCTCGCAAGCGCCACCGAGGTATACGCGGGCAAGCCCGACGACCTCGCGGTGAGCGCGTACCGCGACCTCACGCCCGGCTTCGAACGCGACTTCGTGCAGGTGGCCACCGACTTCTTCCACAGCGAAACCTTCCTGCGCAAGGACGGCAAGCTGGTGAAGCTCGACATCCCCAGCGACGCCAGCGCCGATGCGCATCGCGAATGGCTGCTGGTGACGCTGCGCGCGCCATGGACGGTGGGTGGAACCACCTATCCCAATGGCTCGCTGGTCGCCACGAAGTTCGATGACTTCATGGCCGGCAAGCGCGCCTTCACCGTGCTGTTCAAGCCCGATGCGCACACCGCGCTCTCCAACTACGCATGGACGCAGCACCATCTGATTCTCGACGTACTGGACGACGTGAAGAGCCGGCTCGAAGTACTGACTCCCCCCGAAAATCCCGCGGCCGCCGGCGACTGGCGGCGCGAGGCCATGCCGGGCGCACCGGCGATGAGCACAGTGGAAGTGGTCGATACCGACCCCGATCACAGCGACGAATACTGGCTCGCCATCACCGGCTTCCTTACCCCGACTACGCTGGAACGCGGCGTGCTTGGCCAAGGCAAGGCCGAAACGATCAAGCATCAGCCTGCCTTCTTCGACGCGTCCAAGTTCAACGTGAGCCAGCACTTCGTCATCTCGAAGGACGGCACCCGCGTGCCCTATTTCGAGATCGCACCGAAGAACATGAAACTCGACGGCTCGAACCGCACCTTGCTGTACGGCTACGGCGGCTTCGAGGTCTCGCTGCAGCCGTTCTACAGCGGCAGCATCGGCCGTGCGTGGCTGGATCGCGGCGGCGTCTACGTCATCGCCAACATCCGCGGCGGCGGCGAATACGGCCCGGCGTGGCACCAGGCTGCATTGCAGGCCAACCGGCCGAAGGCCTACCAGGACTTCGCCGCGGTGGCGGAAGACCTGGTGAAGCGCGGCGTCACCACCGCCAAGCACCTTGGCACCGAGGGTGGCAGCAACGGCGGCCTGCTTATGGGCAACATGCTCACCCAGTACCCGCAGCTGTTCGGCGCGATCGCCTGCGAGGTGCCGCTGCTCGACATGAAGCGCTACATCCACCTCGATGCCGGCGCGTCATGGATCGCCGAATACGGCAACCCGGACGATCCGAAGCAGTGGGACTTCATCAAGTCCTTCTCGCCCTACCAGAACCTGCACAAGGAGACGCACTACCCGCCAGTGCTGTTCTACACCACCACCAGCGACGACCGTGTAGGCCCGGCACAGGCGCGCAAGATGGCCGCTAAGATGGAAGGCATGGGCATCCCCAACGTGTGGTTCTACGAGAACCTCGAAGGCGGCCACGGAGCCGGCGCGGACAACAAACAGTCGGCACACATGCATGCGATGGTGTACGACTTCCTGTGGGACAAGTTGCAGTAAGCCGTCCCGTCATGGAACACGCGAGCCGCCTCTGGGGCGGCTCGCGCCGTCTTGTTCCACGGCAGCCGGTCCAAGGCGCCGGACTATTCCGTGGACACGCGCTTCGTATAAGGGCCGGCCTTGACCCATGACTCACGCTGCCTGCACAGGCTGGCGTTGTTGCAAAGCGTGGCCGCCAACGTTATCGGGTTGTCTGGGGTTCCCGCGAAAATGTAGCGAACCACCATCGCCCGGTCCGTCGATATATCGGTGAAATACCACAGTTCGCGCACGATCTTCTGGCTGTCGCGAATCGCATAGACATGGGATTGCTTGTGCGTGCTGTCATAGACCTGCGCATGGGCCCGCGCAGCCACGTCGGAGACGGCTTGCACGACAGTCGCATAGGGAATGGGCGCATCGTCCATTTGGATGGGCGCATGGCGGTACGCCGGCGTCCACGCCGGATCGCCCTTGATCATCGGCTCGTTGAACGTCACCGGCACGCGCGCATAGCCTTCGACCGCAATGCCGTTCTTCCTTTCCGGGGAAAACCGCCACTGCGTGGCCGCGGCAATGGCGGCCCTGTCCAGTCCACGTGACCCGGAACTGTAGTCGACCCTGATATCGAGCGGGTCTCCATCCTTGCCGACCAGGATGAGCAACACGACCGTCCCTTGTATGCCATAGACGGCCTCGAATCCCGGATAAACCGGGGCCACAGCCGTTATCGATTGCGGCGGCGGCGGCGCCCCCGGTGGTGGCGGTGGCGCGGGCGGCCACGACGATGGTGGCGGTGGTGGCGCAGCATTCGTGACCGGCCTTTGAACCGCCTCCCCCGAACAACCGGCAAGCAGCAAGACGCAACTGATCACTACTGACAGCAGACGCATGGACTCTCCCCTCGAGCCGTACAGCGGTGCTGCAGTCTAAGGGCCACAAACGCCAGCGGACAATGCGCTCCCGACGGCTCATGCCACCCAAACCGGGTGAAGTAAGCTTGACCAATTCCCCCGCTCCACCCGCACCCATGAACACACGCCCCACGATCAGCCCCGAACTGCGCGAATGGATACTCGCCACCAGCCGCGCCGGACACGCCCCGCAGACCGTGGTCGAACTGATGCTGTCGCATGGCTACGATCCGCGGCACAGCCGCAGCAGCGTGGCCGAAGTGCTGAAAGTGCCGCTGGCCACCTTGCTTGCGGATACCGGGGCGCCGCTCGCGCATCGCACCAGGCATCCAGAGGCACCTCTGGCCAAGGTCGGCGACCGCGAGGTGAAGATTGCGCTGAGCATGGACAAGCCCGCGCTGCGCGTGCTCGATGGTCTGCTGACGGGCGAGGAATGCGACGAGCTGATCGCGCTGGCGCGCCCTCGCCTGGCGCGCGCGCTCACCGTGGACGAGAGCGGCGGGCAACAGGTGGATCAACGTCGCACCAGCGTGGGCATGTTCTTCAAGCTGGGCGAATTGCCGCTGGTGGCACAGCTCGAACAACGCATCGCGGAACTTCTCGACATCCCCATGAGCCATGGCGAAGGCCTGCAGATCTTGCATTACCTGCCTGGCCAGGAGTATCAGCCGCACTACGACTGGTTCGACCCAGGCCAACCCGGCTACTCCACCATCACCGCACGCGGCGGGCAGCGCATCGCCAGCGTGGTGATGTACCTCAACACGCCCGAAGCCGGTGGCGGCACCGCGTTTCCCGAAGTCGGCCTTACTGTGACCGCCCTGCGCGGTTCGGCCGTCTATTTCGCTTACGAGAGCGGTGACGCCAGCTCGCTGCATGCCGGGCTGCCGGTGCTGCGCGGAGAAAAGTGGATCGCCACCAAGTGGCTCCGCGAAAAGCCCTATTGAAGCCTGCGCGTCGCCACTTCCAATTGGCGTTCAATGACAATCGCGCGCTCGATATCCCCGACCGGTCTGCGAGCGACTCATGCCGGTTGCTGCATTTCGCGTCCCGGCGAGCCCACTCTCGCGCGACGCGCGATCCAGGCAATGAGCGGACCGATCAACAAGGCACTCTCGAGAATGCTGCCGACGACCCAACTGGGAACGGTCGATCCCTTCATCGCGGGGGACAGCGGCACCACGATGTCGTTCATCGCCACATACAACCACAGGCCATACAGGACACCGTAAATCCATATGCCACGTCGGATCAGCGCAGGCATCCAACCGCTGACCATGTAATAGGCCCATACCATCACGAAGGAAATCGCGTACTGCAGGACCAGCCCGAGCAGCACGCTGATACCGCCTTCGTCGAAGGAATGCCTTCCCAGCACGCCCGATGCAATGACCTGGATGATGCGGGCGGGAGGCACTCCGTGCAGCAATCTCCAATACCCACACGCATAGACCAGGTCCAGCGTGCCCACGAAAACGGCGCCCCCGATCAATAACGTCGCCGTACGGGTCACGGTAGCCACTGGAAGTCTCGACGGGATGGACATGGCGTACCGTGATTCCGATGACCTCATAAAGACCCCAGCGGACCGCTTGGGGAGGCACGTCCGCAGGGTGGGGAAAAGCTACCTTGCCACAATGCCATGCGGCGCTGGCGCATCCACCGATGGATGCAGGCTAGAGAGTGCCGCGCATTCCATCCATAGCCAATCCCCTCGTTTTTTTTAAGGCCGGATGCGCTGGCCCTCATTTAACTCCTTCGCGCGCAATGGTTGTCTTTCATCGCGGAAATATGCGGCCGGATTTCCATCGCAACATCATGCGCAACAGCCGCCGCGAACATGCGCGTTCGTGAATTGGCTTCGATTTTCCCACATGAATTGGTCGTGTACCGAAGCATTCGGCCTGCCTAGGCTTTGCCCATCAGACGCTTTTGTAACGAGTCGTTGACATCTCGACACGCAGTTCCTCACATACGCCTGGCCCGCGGGCTTGCTCCTTCAGCCGATCGCCAGACACGACGTCATCGCTCGATCGATCCATGGAGCAGTTCGATGTCGATAGCCATTCCCCAACTCGACGTGCACCCGGGCCAGCCAGCCATCGGCCGTGATTTCCGTTCGCGCGATTTCGTTGGCAACGGCGATGGCATGCTGGTACTGGAAAGGCATCCCGGAAATGATTCGCCTGCCATGCAGGCAGCAGCTCCGGCACGGGCGTCGCAGACGCTCGCAAACGCCGGCGTTGGCGACTTTTCCGCACGCATGCAATTGCTGATCCAGGTCGAAGGCAATGCCGCATCCATCGCCCGACGCAGTGGCTTTGCTGAAGACACCGTGCGCGACTGGTGCAGCGGTCGCGGCGATATCTCGCGCGAACATTGCGTCATCATCGCAAGATCGCTAGGGGTTTCCCTGCGCTGGCTGCTTGCCGGCGAAGGCTCCATGCGAACCGGGGATGTCCCTGTCATTTCCGCGGCCGCATCGCGCGCTACTCCCGCACCGACGGGTGACGATGCCTGGCCGGCCGACAACGAAACACAGATCACCTTGGACCCGGTTCTGCTGGCAACGGCGTTCCGGGTGCTCCAGTCCTATATCGGTCTTGTCGGCGGCTCGTTGAACCCGACACAACGCGCAGACGCGATCGCGCAGATTTATCACGTGCTTGGACATGCGGGCACCGCCGGCCATGCGGACCGCCTGATCGCGCTGCATACCTTGCTCGGCGGTTATTTCTGCAGCAGGAAGTCGTTGATCGGCTAGTGCACCGGCGACGGTTCCCATTCCGGCTGTGGAGTGGCGCAGGCAGCAGTGGATGCACCGGTTTTGACCGGCAGCACGAATTCATCCGGGCAACACCTGGCGCCCGGATTTGCAATCACATCAGGAGAGGCGTGGCATGCAAAGCAGCAACCACATCAAACAGATCAGCCGAAGCCATCGGGCGGCCCGCTCCGCCTTGAGCGCAACCATCACCGCCATCCTGGGCGTCTATGGGGCGACCACGTTCGCTCCCGTTCATGCCCAGGCGACGACGGGGACGATTTTCGGCTCCGCCCCGGCAGGCAGTGGCGAAACGATCCAGATCACCGGTGGCGCCGGCTTCAACCGCACCATCCCGGTCGACAGCTCGGGCCACTACTCGGTGACCGTGCCGGTCGGTAGCTATTCGGTCAGCCTGCTGCAGAACGGCGCGGTGGTGCAGTCGCACAACAACGTCAGTCCAAGCGCCGGCGGCGCGTCCGAGGCCGACTTCGCGCAACCAGGCGGCGGCAGTGCAAACGCGCAGAATCTGGGCACGGTGACCGTGACGGCGAACGCGTTGCCCGCGATCGACGTGACCTCCACCAACCAGAACCTGACCATCACGTCGAAGCAACTGACCCAGCTGCCGCTCCCGCGCAATGCGGAGGCCATCGCCCTGCTGGCCCCGGGCACGACCCCCGGGGCAGCCATGTTCGCGGGCAGCGGTCCTACAGGTGGTTCGCCCATTTCGTTCGGCGGCTCATCCATCGTCGAGAACGCTTACTACATCAACGGCTTCAACACCTCCGACCCACTCAGCAACACCGGCGGCATCGCCCTGCCCTACGGTGCCATCGACCAGCAGCAGACCCTGACCAGCGGCTACGGCGCCATGTACGGCCGTTCGGCCGGCGGCGTGATCAGCCAGGTGGGCAAAAGCGGCACCAACGACTGGCACTTTGGCGGCCAGGTGTTGTGGTCGCCTGAGTTCGCGCAGAACAGTTTCGACAACTTCTATTACAGCAACCCGCGCTGCACCGGGCAGTGCGTTGCCAACGACGGCCAGCTCTTCCAGTACAGGAAGGGCGACAGCAGTTGGAACACGGTCTACGACGCCTATCTCGGTGGGCCGCTGATCAAGGACAAGCTGTTCCTGTTCGTGGCGGCCGAAGCGGAAAAGACACAAACCACCACGGTGGGCAACGTCAACGCGGGCAACGTCGCCGACCAGCGCACCAGCAACCCCAAGTACTACCTCAAGCTGGACTGGAACATCAACGACAGCAACATCCTGTCGCTGACGGACATCTACAACTCGAACGCCAGCAATCCGGCCGAGTTCTATTCCTACGACAGCACCACGCACGAGCGTGGCGCGTTCGAGAGCCTGGGCCAGGAGACGAAGAACAGCTTCAACATCTGGATCGCCAAATACACCTCGTACATCACCGATAACCTGACGCTGAATTTCCTGTACGGCAAGATGGACGGCAAGTACTACGTCAACCAGCCGCCGTATCCGGGCTACGACGCTAGCGAGCCCAACATCATAAGTTCGTCGCAGGAGAACCCGGCATACATGCCCAATGGCAATCCCGCCCACAGCGGCAACTTCTTTCCCAATATCAACAATGCGTCGCACAAGTCAGAGGTACGCAACCTTCGTCTCGACCTCGACTGGAAGCTGGGCAACCACGACCTCCAGTTCGGTATCGACAATGACGACGATGCCGATTTCGACGATGGCCTGCAGATGACCGGCCCGGGCTATGCCTGGCTGTACGGCAATACCGGCACTCCTGGGCAGGAAATCATCCCTGGCTCGATCGGGCCCGTGCCGAACGGCGGCACGTACTACGTGAGCAGGTATGTGTTCTCGACATTCACGTCGTCGCTGCGCATCCAGCAACGTGCGCAGTACATCCAGGACAACTGGCAGGTCACGCCGAACCTGCTGCTTAACCTCGGCCTGCGCAACGACCAGTTCACCAACTACAACCCGGAGGGCGAGGCCTTCCTGCGCCTGACCAAGCCGCAATGGGCGCCACGCATCGGCTTCAGCTGGGACGTGTTCGGCGACTCCACCATGAAGGTGTTCGGCAACGCCGGCCGCTACTACCTGGCGATGCCAGTCTCCGTGGCCCTGCGCGAGGCCAGCTACCCGTTGTACTCGGAGACCTTCTACGGCTACACGGGCATCGGCTCGGACGGCATCCCGACCGGTCTGGTCCCGGTCCAGGCGAACAACACCTATTACGTCAACGGCGAAAACGGCGAGTTGATCAACCCCAAGACGGCAGCGTCCGGCACCCTTAAGGCCGAGTACCAGGACCAGTTCGTCCTGGGCATGCAGCAGCAGATCAATCCCTCATGGGTGTATGGCGCCACCGGCATCGTGAACAAGCTGGGCCGCATCATCGACGACTTCGACCCGCAGGCCTATGAACCGCAGATTGCCGCGCTGGCCGCGGCCCAGGGGCAAGCCATCGATCCGTCCCTGCTTAGCGGCAGCGTACTGATCAACCCAGGCAGCACCGCCATCCTGACCATCCCCAACGGCATCGGCGGCTACAGCACGGTCAAGATGCCCGGATCGGTCTTCAACTATCCGCCGGCCAAGCGCCACTACTACTCGCTGGAGCTGTATCTGGAGCATCCGTTCGACGGCAAATGGTTCGGCAAGATCGACTATGTGTTTTCGCGCAGCTACGGCGACACCGAGGGACCGGTGCAGTCGAACATCGGCCAGGGCGGCAGTTCGCAGTCGGGCACCGAGCAATGGGACTTCTGGCAGATCATGCAGTACGCCAACGGCGACCAGGCCAACGATCAGAAGCACCAGCTGCGGATCTACGGCTCCTACGCCATCACACCGGAGTGGACGGTCGGCGGCACTTACCGCATTGCGTCCGGCACGCCGGAATCCTGCCTGGGTTACTACGGTCCCAGCGAGAGCAACTACCAGAACTATGCCCAGTTCGGCGGTGCGTACCACTGGTGCGGCGGCGTGCCCACACCGCCCGGATCCACCGGCTTCACGCCGTGGACGCACCAGTTGAATCTGCAGCTGGATTATCGTCCGGCCTTTGCCCAGCACAAACTGGACTTCCAGTTGCAGATCCACAACGTATTCAATGAACAGAGCGTCACGCAGATCATCCCGGCGTATGGCAAGACGGCGGCTCCGCTGCCGACGTATCTATTGCCAGCAGGCATGGAAGCTCCGCGCTACGTGCAGTTCGGCATCACTTACGACTACTGATCGACCGGCTACCCGCACCCTGCTTCGCAGGGCGCGGTGGCCGCGGGCGCAGCCCTCCATCAAGTGCGCGCCGACAGGCGATCCTTTGGCGCGTTGTGCGATACCCTCACGTCATCCGCAAAGGAGGTGTCTCGTGAAGCAGCCTGTGCGCTCACTCGTCTTCATGTTGATCCTGTCCTGCAGCGCCATCACGGCGCGGGCCGCGACCGCCCCGGACTTCACCGGCATCGACCACTGGATCAACTCGCCGCCACTGACCATGGCCGGCCTGCACGGCAAGGTGGTGCTGGTCGATTTCTGGGCTTACTCATGCATCAATTGCGTGCGCGAAATGCCGCACGTCGAGCATCTGTACGAAACCTACAAGGACAAGGGACTAGTGGTGGTCGGCGTGCATTCGCCCGAGTTCGATTTCGAGAAAAATCCTTCCGACGTCACTGCCGCCGTGCAGCGGCTCGGCATCACCTACCCGGTCGCCATGGACAGCGAACACGCGACATGGAGTGCCTGGCAGAACCAGTTTTGGCCTGCCGAATACCTGATCGACCAGAACGGCCAGCTGATCGGCCATCAGTACGGCGAGGGCGGTTACCAGCGCATGGAAAGCGCGATACGCATGCTGCTGGGACTGAGCGCGCAGTCCGGCACCGATATCGCAGGGAGCAGCCCTCCTGCTGACGGCGATTCACCGGAAATGCTGCTGGGCACCGCAGCCCAGACTGGCCTGGACAGCTCCGAGGACGGCAGCAAGGGCCTGCGTCATTTCTCCGCGGGCCAACCCGCGCCCAATCACTATGCCCTGGGCGGTGTCTGGAGGATTACGGACGAATGCGCCGAGCTTGCCGGCTCGCAAGGAAATGTCGAGCTTCGATTCAAGGCAACCAAGCTCTACATGGTCGCCAACGCGAACACGCCCGTTACGCTGGAAGTGACGATCGACGGCAAACCCCAGCCCCCCGTTACCGTACAAGGCAGTCGCCTCTATACCCTGTTCGAGAGCAGCGCCGACGGCAGCCATCTGCTGAAGCTGCATATCCCTGCGAAAGGTTTGCAGATCTATAGTTTCAGCTTCGGGTGATTTTCCCTTTGCGTGCCGGCAAAGGCGACTCTCCACCGTCCCGGTTTGCAGAGGATTCGGCCACGCACTCGCTATGGATCCCATCGACATGCGAGTGAACGACTTGCTGTCCGACGCATCCCGCGCCATTGCCGCGCACAAGCTGGCAACCGCCGAGCAGACACTGGGACGGGCCGTGGCGATCGCACCGGATTCGGCCGAGGCACAGCGGCTTTCCGGCGTTGTGCAACTCATGCGCGGAAACGCGGGCATGGCCGTCGGATTCCTGCGGCGCGCCGTTGAATTGCGCCCGGACGATTTCAACGCGCACATGAATCTCGGCAGTGCACTGTTCCAGTGCCAATACCCCGATGCCGCCTTTGCGAGCATGCGCCGCGCCTGCGAACTGGCCCCCGATACGGGCGCCACCTGGTACAACCTCGGCCGCGCCCTGCACATCGCACGCCATACCGAAGAAGCGCGCCCGGTGCTGGAACGTGCCATGGCGCTTGATCCATCGCACGTCATGACACGCATGACCTTGGCCAACGTGCTGAACGGCCTGGGCGACATTGCGGAAGCCATCGGTCTTTACCGCGATGTCCTGAGGGACCACCCAAGCCACGCCAGGGCGTGGTACTCCCTGGTCAATCTCAAGACGGTGAAGCTCGACGACGCCGAGGTTCAACACATCAGGCAGTTGCTGGATCGCCCGAACCTCTCCGCCGACGACCGCGTGTGGCTTGGTTACGCGCTGGCCAAGTCGCTTGAGGACCAGAATGATCTGGCCGCCTCTTTCCACGCCCTGCAGGCGGCCAGCGCCATCAAGCGTCGCCTCACCTCGTGGGATATCGAGGGCGAGCAGTTGCGCGTCGACAGCCTCATCAAGGCATTTTCCGCGCCACTGCCCCCTGTCGTGGACCCGAACCTCGGCAGCGAAGTCATCTTCATCGCCTGCCTGCCGCGCTCGGGTTCGACACTCACCGAACACATTCTTGCCTCCCACTCCCAGGTGGAGGGGGCCAATGAAATACCGGATCTGTCCGCCGTGCTTCGGGGTGAATCCGGCCGCAGGCATCAGGCCCTGGCCGAGTGGGCCCCCCTGGCCACGGCCGAAGACTGGCACCGCCTCGGTTGCGAGTACCTGGAACGCACCGCGCATTGGCGCAAGGACAAGCCCAGGTTTACTGACAAGAACCTTGGCAACTGGTCGCTGATCGGACCGGTGCTGGCGATGCTGCCAGGCGCCCTTGTCGTAAATACTCGACGCGACCCGCTGGAAACCTGCTTCGCCTGCTATCGCCAGTTGTTCGGCGATGGCGCCGCCTTCAGCTACGACTTCGAGTCCATCGCCCACTACTACGCCGGATACGACCGCATCAGCCGGTTCTGGCAACAGCGCTTCCCCGGGCACTGCCACGATCATGTCTACGAAGACATGCTGGCGGATCCCGCGGGGAAAATCCGCGAGCTGCTCGAGTTCTGCCGCCTGCCCTTCGAACCGGCCTGCCTGGAATTCCACAAAACCGCTCGCGCCGTGCGCAGCACGGCCAGCGCCGCGCAGGTGCGGCAGCCACTGCAATCGAACACCGCTCGAGGGGCCCGCTACGGTGCCCTGCTGGATCCGCTGCGCGATTTATTGCGGCAACTGGGCCTTTCGGGCCAGTGCTCGCCCAACGCGTGATGCCCGCGCAGATCGATTGCGCATTTCCCGGCGTCGCTCCAATGAGGTCAATCGTATACTGCAGGCGCAACTTCCCCATGGCCACAGATATTGCGGAGCTGCTCTCCGAAAGCGCTGACATGTTCCTCGAACTCGACGGCCATGGCCCGCACTACGCGCAGCTGGCCCGGGCGCTCCGGAGTGCCGTCCTCGACGGCCGCCTCGGGACCGGCACTCGCCTGCCCCCCACGCGCGAACTCGCCCGCGAGTTGGAACTGTCGCGCACCACCGTACTTTCAGCGTACGAGCAACTGCGGGCGGAAGGCTTCATCGAGGGGCACACCGGATCGGGAAGCTATGTGGCATCGTTGCAGACCCATCCGCCGCTGCTGCCTGCAACACCGTCGATCGAATCGCCTTCGCGCTACGCGCAGCGTGCGCGGACGGTGCGTACTCCCGGTATCGCGACGAAGCACCGCGGGCTTCGCTACGAGCTGCAGTATGGCCACTCGCAGATCAATCCTGCGCTGAATGGCATCTGGGGGCGTGAATTGGCACGGGCGGCTATCTATACCCCGCCCCAGATCACCCATGTGCAAGGCCTGCCGGCCTTGCGCAAGCAGATATGCGACTACCTCGCGCGCCGCCGTGGCGTGCGGATTTCGCCAGAGCAGGTGATGGTTGTCGCCGGGACCCAGCAGGCCGTGACCATCGCTGCACGCGTGCTGCTGGATGAGGGCGATGCGGTGGTGCTGGAGGAGCCGCACTATTTCAGCATGCACCAGGCACTGATCGCGCACGGCGCCCGGATATGCCCCGTGCGCACCGATGACGAAGGGCTGGTCTGCAATGAACTGCCGCAGATATCGCCCAGCCTTGTCTGCGTGACGCCCTCGCACCAGTTCCCAACCGGCGCGGTGCTTTCGCTGCCGCGCAGGCTGGAACTGTTGCGCTATGCCGAGAAGCACCAATGCTGGATCCTCGAGGACGATTACGACGGGGAGTTTCGCTACACCGCCCATCCGCTGGCAGCCTTGCGCTCGCTCGACAAAGGCGACCGCGTGATCTATGTGGGCACTTTCTCCAAGGTATTGTTCGGCACCCTTCGGATGGCCTACATGGTGCTGCCGGCAGCGCTCGTCGATGACTTCGTCAATGCCAAGTACCTGAGCGACGTCGCCAGCCCCGGCATCGAACAGGCTGCGCTGGCACACTTCATGGAGGACGGCGGCTTTGAACGCCATCTGCGCCTTGCCCGCAAGGAGCTGCAGGCACGGCGCGACGCCTTGATCGAAGGGCTGCACCGCTACGCGGGAGATCGCGTGGAGATAGGAGGCTCCCCCGCCGGCATGCATGTGGTTGCCTGGCTGCGCGGCTACGACCACGCCCGCGCCGAGGCCCTTATCGAGCTTGCGCAGGGACGCGGACTGGGCCTGTACTCGATGACCCCGCACTACCTCGACCCTCCGGCGCGCCCTGGGCTGCTACTGGGCTATTGCGGGCTATCGGTCACCACATTGCGCGAAGCCATGCAGCTGTTCGGGCAGTGCCTGGATGACATGGATGCACGCCAGGTTTGAGAACTTGCTCTCCTGGCGTCTTCGATCTTGCCATCACCAGTTACCCAACGGCCTCGATCGTCTACCTGCGCCCGAATTCCTTCTCTTCGCTGGCCCACGCCACCACAGAAACGGTGACGAAGGGCAAAGCTGACCTGAAGAGCGAAGGGCAGGATGCCGGTGGTCAGAGAAAGACCCAAGCTCAATCCGCCACAACCATGGATAGTCTGCGTCGAGGGTTAGCCAACAGCGCCCACCTACGCGTTAGGTGCCACGGCAACGCCATGCCGTGATTGGAAATGGAGAGCCTGCCTTTATCGTCCTGGTGCACGCAGGACAAATCAGGTAGCGCACGGAACAGCGCAAAGCCCTCCCGCGGAGGGAAACGGCAGGCCTGCCGGGCTTGTTGTTCAGCCATCGCTGCTGCATCGCAGCAGCGTTTTGCCGTATCCTTGCGGGCCAACTTTCTCCTATATCGCGCAAGGACATCCCCATGGGTCTGCACCTGGTTCCCGCTGGCCGCAACGTGCCGGACGAAATCAACGTCATCATCGAAATCCCCAAGGATGCCGAGCCGGTCAAGTACGAAGTGGACAAGGAGTCGGGTGCGATCTTCGTCGACCGCATCCTGTCCACGCCGATGCGCTACCCGTGCAATTACGGCTACGTGCCGGGCACGCTGGGCGGCGACGGCGATCCGCTGGACGCGCTGGTGATCCTGCCGCTGCCGCTGACCGTGGGCTCGGTGATCCGCTGCCATCCGGTCGGCATGCTGAAGATGACCGACGAGGCCGGCAGCGACGAGAAGTTGCTCGTGATTCCCTCGCCCAAGGTGTTCCCGGGCTACGCGCACATCAGCGACATCAAGGGCGTGTCGCCGCACTGGCTGGAGCGCATCGGCCACTTCTTCGAGCATTACAAGGATCTGGAGAAGGGCAAGTGGGTGAAGATCGACGGCTGGGTCGGCGCCGACGAGGCGAAGGCCGAGATCAGCACCGGCGTCGAGCGCTACAAGGCTTCCAAGGTCTGATCCCCCTGCACGGGAACGGTGCGTCGCTGCGAAGCGGCGCGCCGTTTTTCATGCCCGTCGTCAGCCGCCGCGTGCACGCGCCTTGCGTTTCGCCGCCGCCACGCCACGCTCCCATGGTGGCGGATCGCCCAGCTTTTCGACCAGGAACTCGGTGAACGCACGCACGCGCGGCGGCACCAGCCGGCGTTGCGGCGTCACCGCCCAGATACCGCTTTCGGGCAGCGTGTACTCCGGCAGCACCACTTCCAGCCGGCCCGCAGCCAGTGCCTCGTGCACATGCCACAACGAATGCACGGCAATGCCTTGCCCGGCCAGTGCCGCGTCCCGCACCGCTTCGCCCAGCGTGGTCTCGAAGCGCCCCTGTACGCGCACTGCATGTTCGCGCCCGCGGCGGTCGGTGAAACGCCATACGTCCTGGCCCGACAGCAACACGCATTCGTGCCGCGCCAACTCGGCGAGCGTGCGCGGGCGGCCGTACCGGCGCAGGTAATCCGGCGAGGCGCACAGCACGCGCCGGTTGGCGGCCAGCTTGCGCGCCACCAGGCTGGAATCGTTCAAGGCACCGATGCGGATGGCGAGGTCGTAACCCGCGCCCACCACATCCACCATCTCGTCGCTGAGATGGGCGAACAGGCGCAGCTTCGGGTGGCGCGCCAGGAACTCGGGCAGCAGCGCCGATATGTATTCGCGGGCAAACGCGGCCGACATGGTCACGCGCAGCGTGCCGGTCACATCGCCGGCGCTCTGGCTCAGGCCCGCGGTGAGCGCATCGAGATCCTCCACCAGCGCCCGCCCCTGCTCGGCCAGCAGGCGGCCTTCCGCGGTGGGGTGCAGGCTGCGCGTGGTCCGCTGCAGCAGGCGTACGCCCAGCCCGCGTTCCAGCCGCTGCAAACGCTGGCTGGCGACGGCCACCGAGAGATCGAGGCTGCGCGCGGCGGCGCTGATCGAGCCCTGGTCCAGCACGCGCAGGAACAAAACGAGGTCGTCGAGGCGATCCATGGCTTTCAATGATTCATTGAAAATGAATCGCCATTTTGGTGGTTTCTGCTGACAGTGCAAGCACCCAGACTGCACGCACTCCATCGCGCGGAATCCTCTTCATGACCCCCAGCCGCACTCCACCGGCGCTGTATGCGCTGGCCGTCGGCGCTTTCGGCATCGGCACCACCGAATTCGTCATCATGGGCCTGCTGCAGCAGGTGTCGGCCAGCCTGGGCGTGAGCATCGCCAGCGCCGGCCTGCTGATCTCCGGCTACGCCTTCGGCGTGTTCGTGGGTGCGCCGGCGACCACGCTGGCCACGCGCAGGCTGCCACGCAAGGCCGTGCTGCTGGGGCTGATGGCGATCTTCACCCTGGGCAACCTCGCCTGCGCACTGGCGACCAGCTACGTCGCGCTGATGGCTGCACGCGTGCTCGCTTCGCTGGCGCACGGCACCTTCTTCGGCGTGGGCTCGGTGGTCGCCACCTCGCTGGTGCCGGAACAACGCAAGGCCTCGGCCATCGCCACCATGTTCAACGGCCTCGCGCTGGCCACGCTGATCGGCGTGCCGGTATGCGCGTGGCTGGGCCTGCACTTTGGCTGGCACGCAGCGTTCTGGGCGATCACCGCGATCGGCATGCTGGCGATGGCGGCGCTGGCCATGCTGCTGCCGAACACGCACGACGACACCGCACCGGTGTCGCTGGGCACGGAACTGCGCGCCATCGCGGGCGCGCCGGTGCTGGTCGGCCTCGCCACCACGGTGTTCGGCTTCGCCGGCGTGTTCGTGGTCTATACCTTCATCCAGCCGCTGCTTACCCGTATCACCGGCTTCGGCGATGCGATGGTGTCGCCGGTCCTGCTGGTGTTCGGTCTTGGCATGGCCATCGGCAATCCGCTGGGCGGCAAGTTGGCCGACCGCAGCCTTTCCAACGCCCTGGTCGGCACGCTGGCAGCACTGGCCGTGGTGCTGGTGGTGTTCGGCTTCGCGATGCACGCACGCTGGACAATGGTGCTGTTCACCGGCCTGCTCGGCATGGCGATGTTCGCCACCGTGGCGCCGTTGCAGATGTGGATACTGCGCCGCGCCTCCGCTGCCCCGAGCCTCGCCTCCAGCCTCAACATCGGCGCCTTCAACCTCGCCAACGCGTTGGGCGCGTGGCTGGGCAGCGAAGCGGTGGCGCGCGGCGCGGGCCTCGCCACACTGCCGTGGATCGCGGCCTTGATGACCGTCGTCGGCATCGCCTTGGCAGCCTGGGCGCTGCGCGGGCACCGCGCTTCGCAAGCGTCCGTGCTCTGCACGCAGGCTTGATCCCTCTCTCTATATCGGAGTTTCGTCATGGAATACCGCTTTCTCGGCCGCTCGGGTTTCAAGGTGCCCGCACTCGGCTTCGGTACCGGCACCTTCGGCGGCAAGGGTCCGTTGTTCAGTGCCTGGGGCAGCACCGACGTTGCCGAAGCGAAGCGGCTGGTCGACATCTGCCTCGACGCCGGAGCCAACCTGTTCGACAGCGCGGACGTCTATTCGGACGGCGCCTCGGAAGAAATCCTCGGTGCCGCACTGAAGGGCCGGCGCGAGCGTGCCATCCTTTCCACCAAGCTCACCTTGCGCAGTGGCGACGGCCCGAACGACGTGGGCGCTTCGCGCCATCACCTGATCGCCGGCGTGGACCGCGCGCTGAAGCGCCTGGGCACGGACTGGATCGACTTGCTGCAACTGCATCACTTCGACGCGATGACGCCAGTGGACGAAGTGATGTCCACGCTGGACGACCTGGTGCGCGCGGGCAAGCTGCGTTATCTCGGCGTGTCGAACTACGCCGGCTGGCAGATCGCGAAATCGCAGGCCGCCGCCGAGCGCTACGGCAGCGCGCGCTTCGTGGCGAACCAGAGCTACTACTCGCTGATCGGCCGCGACTACGAATGGGACCTGATGCCGGCCAGCCAGGACCAGGGCCTCGGCGCCATCGTGTGGAGCCCGCTCGGCTGGGGCCGGCTCACCGGCAAGATCCGCCGCGGCCAGCCGTTGCCTGCCGGCAGCCGCCTGCACGACACCGCCGGCTTCGCACCGCCGGTGGACGAGGAGCGCCTGTATCGCGTGGTCGACGCGCTGGAAAGTGTCGCGGCGGAAACCGGCAAGAGCGTGCCGCAGGTGGCGATCAACTGGCTGCTGCAGCGGCCCACCGTGTCCAGCGTGCTGATCGGTGCGCGCAACGAAGCCCAGCTGATCGACAACCTCGGCGCCGTCGGCTGGAATCTCACGCCCGTGCAGGTCGCCGCGCTCGATGCCGCCAGCGCAGTGGTGCCGCCCTATCCGCACTACCCTTACTGGAACGGCATGTTCACCGAACGCAATCCGCCACTAGTGGCGGCCCCTCCCATCCCCACGGAGTCGAAAGCATGAAAGCCGTCGCCCTCACCCGCTACCTGCCCATCGACGATCCCACCTCGCTGGTGGACGTGGAATTGCCTAAACCCGTGCCGGGAGCATCCGACCTGCTCGTGCGCGTGGAAGCCGTATCGGTCAACCCGGTCGACACCAAGGTGCGCTCACCCAAGCCACAATTGGAAGCGCAGCCTAAGGTGCTGGGCTACGACGCGGCAGGCGTGGTCGAGGCCGTGGGTGCCGAGGTGCAGGGTTTCAAACCCGGCGATCGCGTCTACTACGCCGGCGATGTCACGCGTGCGGGCAGCAACGCCGAGTTCCAGTTGGTCGACGCTCGGCTCGCTGCGACGATGCCGCGCACGCTGGATTTCGTCGATGCTGCCGCGTTGCCGTTGGTGGCGATCACCGCGTGGGAACTGCTGTTCCAGCGCATGCCGTTCGACAGCGAGCACGGCGGCGAAGGCAAATCACTCTTGGTGATCGCTGGTGCGGGCGGCGTGGGCTCGATCGCGGTCCAGCTCGCGCGACGCGCGGGCTTCACCGTAATCGCTACTGCTTCGCGCCCCGAAAGCGCGGACTGGTGTCGCGCGATGGGCGCACAACACGTGATCAACCACCGCGAACCGCTGGACACACAACTTGCCGCGAAGGGCTTCGCGCAGGTCGATGCCACGCTCAACCTCGCCGACACCGATCGCTACTGGGACACGCTGGGCGAGCTGCTGGCACCGCAAGGCCACGTGGGCCTGATCGTAGAGCCGAAGGGCGCACTCAGGATCGGCGACCCCTACAAGGCCAAATGCATCGGCATCCACTGGGAATTCATGTTCGCTAGGCCGCGTTTCCGCACGCCGGACATGGTCGAGCAGGGCCGCATCCTCGCCCGCGTGGCGCAACTGATCGATACCGGCGAGCTGAAAGGCATTCGGCGTGAGACGCTTGCGCCGATCAATGCGACGAACCTGCGCGAGGCACATCGCCGATTGGAGTCGGGCACCGGCATCGGCAAACTGGTGCTGTCGGGTTGGTGATGCGCAGGCGGCCGGTACGGGCTCAGCCGCGCTTGCGCGCGTGCTTCTTCCCCTCTGCGTGGCCGCCATGCATGGGGGCAGCCTTGGCAGGCTCGCCTTTCTTGCCCAGTTGCTCCAGCAGGGTATTCATGTCCTCGGCGTGCTCCTCCTCCATCGCCAGAATGCCTTCCAGCACACGTCGGGTGGTGGAGTCGTCTTTGCCCACGTAGTCGATCATCTCGCGGTAGCTGTCGATGGCGATGCGCTCGGCCACCAGATCCTCCTTGATCATGTCCACGATGTCCTCGCCTTCCACATAGTCGGCATGGCTGCGAGTAGCCAAGCCCTCAGGCGAGAAATTCGGCTTGCCGTCGAGCTGGGTAATTCGCTCGGCGATCAGGTCGGCGTGACCCTGCTCCTCGTTCGCATGCTGCAGGAACTCCTGCTTGATTGACTGTGAGTGGATGCCCGAAGCCATGTAATAGTGGTACTTGTAGCGCAACACGCAGACGATCTCGGTGGCCAGCGCGTGGTTGAGCAGCTTCACCACGGTGTCACGATCAGCCCTGTAGCCCTTCGTCATCGCACCCCTGTCGATGTCCTGGCGCGCGCGCTTGCGGATGGCCTCGATGTCGCTGACGAAGGGCTTGGCTTTGGGCATGACTGGCTCCTGCGACTGTTTGCAACGGACGTGGTCGACCAGCCTAGGCAGGCGCATGAAAAAGCCAGGTGAAGGATTCACCTGGCTTTTCGACATCACTGCAATGGAATGCCTCAGGCCTTGTGATAGACCTCGGCACCCTGCGCGCGGAACTCGGCAGCCTTCTCGGCCATGCCCTCGGACAATGCCTCGGTTTCGCCGGTACCGTGTTCGGCAGCGTAGTCGCGGACGTCCTGGGTGATCTTCATCGAGCAGAACTTGGGGCCGCACATCGAGCAGAAGTGCGCGCTCTTGTGCGCATCCTTGGGCAGGGTCTCGTCGTGGAACTCCTTGGCCTTTTCCGGATCGAGGCCGAGGTTGAACTGGTCTTCCCAGCGGAACTCGAAGCGCGCCTTGGAGAGCGCGTTGTCGCGCACCTGCGCCCCCGGATGTCCCTTCGCGAGATCGGCCGCGTGCGCGGCGATCTTGTAGGCGATGATGCCGTCCCGCACGTCCTGCTTGTTCGGCAGGCCCAGGTGCTCCTTCGGCGTGACGTAGCAGAGCATGGCGGTGCCGAACCAGCCGATCATCGCCGCGCCGATCGCGCTGGTGATGTGGTCGTAGCCGGGCGCGATGTCGGTGGTGAGCGGCCCCAGCGTGTAGAACGGCGCCTCGCCGCACTTCTCCAGCTGGCGATCCATGTTCTCCTTGATCAGCTGCATCGGCACGTGGCCGGGGCCTTCGATCATGGTCTGCACGTCGTGCTTCCACGCGATCTGCGTCAGCTCGCCCAGCGTGTCCAGCTCCCCGAACTGCGCCGCGTCGTTGGCATCGGCCACGCAGCCGGGACGCAGGCCGTCGCCGAGGCTGAAGGACACGTCGTACGCCTTCATGATCTCGCAGATGTCTTCGAAGTGCGTGTAGAGGAAGTTTTCCTTGTGATGCGCGAGGCACCACTTCGCCATGATCGAGCCGCCACGCGAGACGATGCCGGTGACGCGCTTGGCAGTGAGTGGCACGAAGCGCAGCAGCACGCCGGCGTGGATGGTGAAGTAGTCCACGCCCTGCTCGGCCTGCTCGACCAGGGTGTCGCGGAACAGCTCCCAGGTCAGCTCCTCGGCCACGCCGCCGACCTTCTCCAGCGCCTGGTAGATCGGCACGGTGCCGATCGGCACCGGCGAGTTGCGCAGGATCCATTCGCGCGTCTCGTGGATGTGTTTGCCGGTGGAGAGATCCATCACTGTGTCGCCGCCCCAGCGGATCGACCACACCATCTTCTCGACTTCTTCCGCAATCGACGAGGTCACGGCGGAATTGCCGATGTTCGCGTTGATCTTGGTGAGGAAGTTGCGGCCGATGATCATCGGCTCGCTTTCCGGGTGGTTGATGTTGGCAGGGATGATGGCGCGGCCGCGCGCCACTTCGTCGCGCACGAATTCGGGCGTGATGATGCGCGGGATCGCCGCGCCGAAGGACTGCCCCGGATGCTGCACGCGCAACGCGCTGTCGCCCAGCGCGTCGATGCGCTGGTTCTCGCGGATCGCGATGTATTCCATTTCCGGCGTCACGATGCCCTGGCGCGCGTAATGCATCTGGGTGACGTTGGCGCCCGACTTCGCGCGGCGCGGCGTTGGCAGCTGCGGGAAGCGGATCGCGGCCAGCTCCGGCGCATTCGCGTGGCGACGGCCGAACTCGGAACTGCGACCGTCCAATGCCTCGGTGTCACCGCGTTCGGCGATCCACGCCGTGCGCAGCGCCGGCAGGCCGGCGGCCAGATCCACCGCGTAATCCGGATCGGTGTACGGACCGGACGTGTCGTAGACGGTAATGGCCGGATTCTTCTCCACGCCGAACATCGCCGGCGTATCGGCCTGCGCGATCTCGCGCAGCGGCACGCGCAGGTCGGCACGACCGCCTTGCGCGTGGATCTTGCGCGACCCGGGGATCGGTCGCGTCACGGCAGCGGAGAGTTCCTGCGCGGCGCGCGCGAGGTCGGACGGCAAGGCATTCATCGGGTTGGCTCCGGCTTGGACAGGCTTCTTTGAAAATCCGCACGAGGATGTGCGGTTCTACGCGAGGGATTCGCATACGACCGTGCAGAATGCACGGGCCCTTGCGAATGCACTCGCATGAAGTAATCAAAGCGGCGGCGCCAAGCACACGACGAAACGCTGCATCGTGCGTCGAAGCTCCCTCCACCGGTGCTAACCGGATCAGGTTCGAAGGGACTCTCTCAGCCGACCGTTGCGCCGGCACCCCCGCTTCTCAAGCGGCTATTCAAGCACGAAGCGGGACATGCCGCGAGTGCGGCGCACTCGACGCTTGGTTCAGCGCGTCGCGTAGGCGCGCAGAAAGGTGACCACGCCAGCGCGTGCGGTCGCTTCGATTTCGGCGGCGTAGCTCTCGCTGCAATCCACGCAACCGAACATGCGGCGCATGAACAAGTCGCCCTTGATGAGGGCGAGAAACTGCACGCTAGCGCGCGACACATCGTCGATGGCGAGGTGGCCAGCATCAACGATCTGCTGCAAAAGGCGTTCCATCAGGCCCTGCGTGCGCAGCGGGCCCTCCTCCCACAACAAGCGGCCGAAACGCGGGTTGCCCTGCCGACAATCGCCAAGGATGGCGCGGAAGGTACCCACTGCCTCGACGTCGCAATCGAGCCGCGCATGGATCAGCGCCACGCGCAGCAGGTTTTGCTCCACGCTGGCATGCGAGTCGTAGTCATAGGTGTTTTCCGGCAGCAGGTCCTCGACGCGCGCGCGGATCACCTCGCGGAACAGATTGTCCTTGTCGCCGAAATGGCTATAGACGGTGAGCTTGGAGACACCTGCCTCGGCCGCGATCGCGTCCATGCTGGTGCCGGCGAAGGCGTTGCGGATGAACAGCGCCTTCGCCGCCGCGAGGATCGACGCACGCTTTTCCAGATCCTTCGGGCGCCCTGGCCCCTGTGATCTGACCGGCGAAATGCTGCTCATGTCCAACGCCTTCCCAAAGTCATGCGAGGACTTTATTATACGCCTTGGTTCACTTATTTCCAGCCATATGGCAGCCAAAGTGTCCGCGGACACTGTCCAAGGCATGACTTGCGTCAGCACATCGCGGTGACTTCCGGCACTTCGTGATGCGACGTGCGGGCCGCAGTCTAGCCGTTGTCGAGGCGAGGCCAAGCCCTTATCCTTTCAGGTCTTTTTTCGACTCCTACGGAACCCGGCAGACATGGCGATGAACTTCGAGCAGGCACGGACGAACATGGTGGAGAACCAGGTACGTCCCTGGGAGGTGCTGAACGGTCGCGTACTCGACACGCTCGGCCGCGTGCGGCGCGAGGAATTCGTCGCCACCGAGCACCGCCAGCTCGCCTTCGCCGACCTGTGCCTGCCGCTGGGCCATGGCGAGACGATGATGAAGCCGGTGCTGGAAGGCCGTGTGCTGCAGGCGCTGGATCTGCAGGAAGCCGACCGCGTGCTGGAGATCGGCACCGGCTCGGGCTTCCTCACCGCCTGCCTCGCCAACCTCGCCGCCGAAGTCGTCAGCGTGGACATCCACGCCGACTTCACCGCCACGGCCAGCCAGCGCCTGCAGGCCACCGGCGTGACGAACGCCAAGCTGCATACCGGCGAAGCCGTGAACGGTTGGCAGCCGGAAGGCCAGTTCGACGTGGTGGTCGCCACTGGCGCCGTGGCCGAAGTGCCGTCGCGCTGGATGGGCTGGCTGAAGCCTGGCGGCCGTCTGCTGGCGATCCGCGGCGAGTCGCCCGTGCAGCAAGTCGTGCTGATCACCCGCGAAGGCGAGGAAAGCCTGCTCGAGACCGACCTGCCCTACCTCGTCAACGCCGCGCCTGCGCCGCGTTTCGTGCTCTGAAGCCCAACTTCCCCTCTGATCCCCACGAGGCAATCATGCGTTTGAAGCTGCTCACCCTGGCTCTGGCCTTGGCCACCGTCTCGCTGCCCAGCCATGGCGAAGACCTGCTCGACGCCTATCGCCAGGCACGTGCCAACGACCCGACGCTGGCCCAGGCCGACGCCACCCGCCTCGCCACCGGCGAAGGCGTGGATCAGGCACGCGCGCTGCTGCTGCCTCAGATCAGCGGTTCGCTCTCGTTGAACCAGACCACCGGCGGCAGCGGCGGCGAAGTGCAGGATCCGAACAATCCGAACCAGTTCATCAGCACCAGCGCGTTCGGCCACAGCCGCACGCGCAGCCTGGGCCTCGACCTCAGCCAGACCGTGTTCGACTTCAGCAAGTACGCCAACCTGAAGGCAGCGCACGCCTCGGCGAACGCGCAGGACGAGACCTACGAAGCCGCGCTGCAGAACCTCTACGTGCGTGTCGCCACGGCCTATTTCACCGTGCTTACCGACGAAGACCAGCTCACCTTCGCCAAGGCCAACGAGGACGCGTACAAGCAGCAATACGACCAGGCCGTCGCGCGCTACAAGGCAGGCTTGTCGGCGATCACCGACGAATACCAGGCCAAGAGCTACTACGAAGGCGCCAAGGCGACGACCATCGCCGCGCAGAACACGTTGGACAACGACCGCGAGGCGCTCAGCCAGATCACTGGCCAGCCCACCGGCAACCTGAAGAAGCTGCGCGACGACCTGCCGATGAACGCACCCGACCCGGCCGATCCCGATGCCTGGGTGAAGCAGGCGTTGATCAACAACCCGAGCCTGCTGGCGCAGCAGCAGAACGTGCGGGCCGCCGACGCGAACGTCACCTCGGCACGCGCGGGCCACCTGCCGACGATCACGGCCAGCGTCAGCTACGGCAAGAGCGCGAGCTGGTACGAGGACGCGGCGATCCACTCCAATACCCCGTCGCAGACCACGATCGGCCTCACTCTCAACGTGCCGATCTTCTCCGGCGGACTCACCCAGTCGCAGGTGCGCCAGTCCGTCTACAACCGCGACGCCGCGCAGGATTCGATGGAGATCGAGCGCCGCCAGGTGAAGGCAAGCACGCTGAACTACTACCGCTCGGTGCTGGCTGGCGTCAGCCAGGTGCAGTCGGGCAAGGCGGCGGTCGATTCCGCGCAGAAAGCGTTGGACGCTACCCGTGCGGGCTTCAACGTGGGCACGCAGACCATGGTCAACGTGCTGCTGGCGATCCAGACCCTGACGCAGGCGGAAAGCACCTACTCGCAGTCGCGCCACCAGCTGGTGCTGGATCGCCTGCTGCTGAAGCAGAGCGCCGGCACCGCCAGCCTCGACGATCTGCAGAACACCAATTCGCTGTTGCAGTAACCCGTCTGCAGACCGCTACGAAAAGGCCGGCGCTGCCGGCCTTTTTCTTGGGGCTCAGTTCCGCAGCTTTGCAGCTATCAGTTCCATCAGACGGCCTACGGCGCCATGCTCGCGCTCGAACACCTCCCTGGCCGCACGGCCCATGCCGTGACGGCGCTCGTCGTCGAGCAACAGGCGTTGCACCGCCTCGCCCAACGACTCGCGATCCGGCACGCGCAGCGCGCCGCCTTCTTCGATCAGGCTTGTGGTTATTTCCTCGAAATTGAAGGTCTGCGGTCCCACCAGTACCGGCGTGCCCAACGACGCCGGTTCCAGCACGTTATGGCCACCGATCGGCACCAGGCTGCCGCCCACGAAGGCCAGGCCTGCAGCTGCATAGAACGGCATCAGCTGCCCCATCGCATCGATCACGAATACCTGGTGCGAAGGCGCCGGCATGCCATCGACGCTGTAGCTGCCGGCGGCGAACCCGAGGCTGCGCACAGCGTTCTCCAGCGGGCGAAAGCGCTCGGGATGGCGCGGCGCAATCAGCAGCAACGCATCGGGCAGGCCCTTGAGCACCGCAAGGTGCGCTTCCAGCACCGCCTGCTCCTCGCCCTCATGCGTGCTGGCGGCGATCCAGACCGGCCGGCTTGCGCCCCAATGTTCGCGCAGGCGCGCGCCGGCCACCGGTGCATCCTGCGGCACCGGCATGTCGTACTTCAGGTTGCCGCAAACCATGACGCGCTCGGCCGGCGCGCCGATCAGGCGGTAACGCGCCGCGTCGGTGCGCGATTGCGCGGCGACCATGTCCACGCAACCCAGCGCCGCGCGCACCATGCCCCGCAGCGGCCGCGGCCGATAGCCGCGCAGCGAGCGCTCCGACAGTCGCGCGTTGACGATCATCAGCGGGATGCCGCGGCGGCGGCAGGCAAAGTACAGGTTCGGCCATATCTCGGTTTCCACGATCAGCGCCAGCCGCGGTCGCACGCCGGCGAGGAAACGATTCACCGCATACGGCAAGTCGTAAGGCAGGTAGACGTGGAACACGCTGCCGCCGAACAACTGCCGCACGCGCGCAGTACCGGTAGGCGTCACCGTGGTCACCACCAGCGGCGCATCGGGATAGTCGCGCTTCAATGCCTTGATCAGCGGCTCGGCCGCGTTCACTTCGCCCACCGACACCGCATGCACCCACAGGCTGTCGCGCAGGTTCAGCGGGGCCTTGAAGAAGCCGAAACGCTCCGCCCAGCGCCAGTAGTACGGCCGCGAGCGGAAGCCGCGCAACGCAAGCCGCAGCACGATCAGCGGCGTCACCAGGTACATCGCAAGGGTGTAGAGAAAGCGCAAGGCCGGCTCCAAAGATGGTGGCCGAGTATACGGGGCGCAGGGAGCAGTCCATTACAATGCCGCGGATGCCCGGCACCCCACGCCCCGACTTCCACCGTTCCCTGCTCGCACCACGCCATTGGCCGGCTTGGCTGGGCATTGGCGTCATCAAACTGGTGGCGTTGCTGCCCTATCGCGCGCGGATGGCGCTGGGGCGCGCCCTGGGCAAGCTGATCGAGATCGTGCCCAACGCGCGCCGACCGGTGGCGACGACCAACATCGCACTGTGCTTCCCTGAACTCGATGCCGTGGCGCAGGCCACGCTGGTCGATGCCCACCTGCGCGACCTCGGCCTGATGCTGATGGAATTCGCGTCGGGATGGCTGGGTTCGGATCGCGCCATCGAACGCATACCGGTGACGATAGAAGGCATCGAGCACCTCGAAGCCGCCCGCGCCCAAGGGCGCGGCGTGCTGCTGGTGGGCGGGCACTTCTCGCATCTCGAATTGTGCGCGCGGCTGGTCTCGCAGCGCACCCGCATCTCCGGCATGTACCGCAAGATGGACTCGGCGGTGTTCGAATGGGTGGTTTTGCGCGCGCGCCTCGGCTATGCCGACGCGATGTTCGACAAGGACGACATCCGCGGCACCGTGAAATACCTGCGCAACGGCGGCACGCTGTGGTACGCGCCCGACCAGGACATGCGCAGCAAGGACAACGCGTTCGTGCCGTTCTTCGGCGTGCCTGCGGCCACCATCACCGCCACGCATCATCTTGCTCGCCTGTCGGGCGCCGCCGTGATCCCGTTCTTCCATCGGCGGCTGCCCGACGGCAGCGGCTACGTGCTGCGCCTCGCCGCGCCGCTGGACGACTTTCCCGGCACGGATGCTGAAGCCGACACCGCCCGCGTCAACGCTTGCATCGAGCAGATGGTGCGCGAGGCTCCCGAGCAATACCTGTGGGTGCACAAGCGCTTCAAGACCCGCCCGCCCGGCATGCCGCCGGTGTACTGAAAGCTCGCGCAAAGGCGACGCACGCACCATGACTGCCATGCCCATCCCCATCCTGATGTACCACAACATCGCCGCACCACCGCGCGAGTTGCGGCGCTGGCGCAGCCTGTACGTGCACCCGCGCTCGTTCGCGCGCCAGATGGCATTGCTGGAGCGATTCGGCTACGCGGGGCTCTCGATGGGCGCGGCGATGCCATACCTGCGCGGCGAGCGGCAGGGCCGCGTCGCAGTGATCACGCTGGACGACGGTTATGCCGACAATCTGGAAAACGCGCTGCCGGTACTGCAACGCCATGGCTTCAGCGCGACCTGCTACGCGGTAAGCGGCGCGCTCGGCCGCTACAACGATTGGGACGACGCCAAACTCGGCGTGCGCAAGCCGATGATGGACGCAACACAATTGCGCGCCTGGCACGCTGGCGGCATGGAAGTAGGCGCTCATACGCGTACGCATCCGCGCCTCCGCCAGTGCAGCAACGCACAGTTGCATGAGGAGATCGCCGGCAACAAGGCCGATCTTGAAGACCTGATCGGCGCACCGGTGACGCAATTCTGTTACCCCTATGGCGACTACGACGACCGCGTGGTCGACGCCACGCGTGCAGCCGGCTATGCAGCCGCGACCACGATCCACCGTGGTCGCGCGCAGCCAGGCAACGACCTGTGGCGATTGCCACGCGTGGCGGTGGCGCGCAGCCATATCCTGCCGCAGTTCGCATGGCGGACGTTCACCGGCTACGAGGACCGTCACGGATGAAGTTCCTGTTTGCCGGCACCAGCCGCGAGAACGGCGGTGCCGAGGCCCACTTCGTCACCCTGACCCAGGCGTTGGCCAAGGCCGGCCACACCGTCGAGGCGGTGGTGCATCCAGGCGCGCCGATGGCACAGGCGCTGTCAGGCACGCCGGTGCATCTGCACCCGGGTCGCTTCCGCAACATCTTCGACCTGCGCGGCTACCGTGCCACCATCGCCGCGGCGCGCCAGTTGAAGCCAGACTGGCTGGTCGGCGACTTCGGCAAGGAATACTGGCCGCTGATCCTGACCGGCCGTCTGCTCGGCATTCCCGTGGCGCTGTTCCGCCATCGCCTGAAGCCAATGAACCGGGTCTCGGCCCGATTGGTGGCCCGCTGCGCGCAACGGTTCTTCGCGGTGTCGCAATACGCACGGCGCGACTACGTCGAGCACGGCATGCCAGCCGGGCGCGTGCAAGTTCTGTACAACCCGGTGGACATGGAGCAGTGCCGGCCGGATGCGGCGCAGCGTGCCGAACTGCTGAAGAAACTGGGACTGGACGAGAGCGCCGTTGTACTGGGTTGCTTTGGCCGCCTGCACGCGGGCAAGGGCATCTTCACCCTGCTCGACGCCGCCAACGCGGCGATGATGCAGGAGCCTCGCCTGCACTGCCTGTGGCTGGGCGACGGCATCGATACCCAGCGGTTGCGCGACAGCATCGCGGCTTCGCCGTTCCCGGAGCGCCACCACCAGCTCGGCTGGGTTGCCGACGTGGCGCCGTACTACAACGCGCTGTCGCTGCTGGCTTTTCCCTCGATCGCGCCAGAAGCCTTCGGCCGCACCTCGGTGGAAGCGCAGGCCTGCGACGTGCCGGTGCTGTGCAGCGACGCCAGCGGGATCCCGGAGACCCTGCAACCCGGCGTCACCGGCCTGCTGCTGCCACCCGGCGATACCGCGGCCTGGCGCGACGGCATCCTCGAGCTGTGCAACGACGCGAAACGCCGCACCATGGCCGCCGCATCGCGCGAATTCGTACTGCAGCGTTTCAGCACGCCGGTGATCGCTGCGGAGTTCGTGCGCCAGCTGGTTGCGGGACCCGGCTGAACCTGCCGTCATTGTTCCTGGCGATCATCCCTGATCGCGAAGCATCCGCCGGCGTGCCTCGTGCAACTTGGCGTATTTCAGGAACACGTAGTTCGCGCCTACCACGCTGGCGATGAAGCCCGCCCAGCCGCTGAGGAAGTAGCGCTTGAACAGGTACTGGCGCAGGAAGAACACCGGTGGATAGATCACCATGCGCAGCCCGGTGAAACGCTGGCGGCGGCGCAGCTTGTGCGCCACCAGCGCACTGCTGTAGCGGTTGATGCGATCGATGCGGGCAGCAATGTCGGGATCGCTGTCGTTGATGAAGTCGGCGCGCCACAGCGTCTTCACCGGTCCCTCCACTTCCATCGCCGAATGCACTTCCACGTCGTTCATGCGGCCACGGCGGCGGTCGTACAGGCGCAGATGCGCGTTGCGCCAGCTCCACGGGTGCTGCACTGTCCAGAACATGCGTTCGCGGCGCGGCAGGCGGAAGCCCGCGTATCTCGGCTGCGTCAGCGCACGCTCGATCACCGCACGGCTGGCAGGCGACAGCACTTCGTCCGCATCGAGATTGAGGATCCAGTCGTGGCTGGCCATGCCGATGGCGCGCTGCTTCTGCGGGCCGAATTCATCGAACGGATGCGTAGCCACGCGCGCGCCGTGGCGTTGCGCGATCGCCACCGTGTCGTCGGTGGAACCTGAGTCCAGCACCACGATCTCGTCGGCCCAATCCACGCCGGACAGGCATGCATCCAGCGTGGCCGCATTGTTCAAGGTGATCACCACCACCGACAGCGGCTCACGCTGCATCGCGATACTCCGAAGGAAGCGCTTCTTTGAGGAGTCCGGCAGGGACGCCGGTTTTGGCTTTGCCGGCAGGGATGCCGGCAAACAATGCTGAACACCACAGCCCCAGCAGCCAGGCGAACAGCAGGCCCCACCATGCCGAGTAAAAGGCCAGATGGGTGTTCAACGGAAACAGCATCACGGCCAGCGCCAAGGTGACCGGGAACGCGCGTTCGCGCGCCGCCGCACCCACGCGTCGCCAAACGCGCAACGCCAGGACCACGCCAGCCAGCCATAGCACGAGGCCGATGCCGCCAGTTTCGGTGAGGATCTCCAGCACGATCTGGTGTGCATGGCAGGCGCCTTCGCCTTCGCCGCAGGACTCCACCACCACGAAGTGGTCGTCCGCCGGCGCGAACTCCGGATAGGCATAACGGAAGGCGCGCACGCCCACTCCGTTGACCGGATGCGCGGCGATCATCCTGAGGCTGTCGCGCCAGATTTCCAGCCGGCCGGTGAGCGCCTGGTCCAATCCAAGCCGCGTGCCGTGCAAGGCGTCCAGCGTGCGCTCCATGCGCGCATCGAAGCGTGCCGAGGTGCGCCACGCGACACCGCCAACCGCTGCCAGCGCCACTGCGCCCAACGCGCAATACAGCATGAAGCGCCGCCACGAACGCGCCTCGCGCCAGGCAAAGGCCAGCGCCACCAATCCGTAGCACAGCCATGCCGCGCGCGAACCGGCCAGCAGGATCGGTCCCAGCATTACGAGAAAGGCAATCGCCAACCCCGCGAACCCCCAGCGCCGCCGTGCTGCCCATAGCGCGAACGGCGACAGCACTGCCAGGGTCGGGCCGAGCTTGAGGTTGCGTGCGCCGAAGATGCCTGAGATGCGTTCGGCTTCGGCGTGGCCGCCCAGGCTCCACCCCGTGAGCGCCTGCGTCCAGGCATCGAGTGTCCACCATGCCAGCACGCAAGCCACTGCCACGTACAAGGCGTACAGGCGGCGTTCGTCGCGGATCACGCCACAGGCGAACAGGCCCAGTGGCAGGTAGCGCAGCAAGGCGGCCACCGTGCCCCAGCTCTTGCCTGGCGCCAGCGAACCGAAAGACGAGACCAGCGCTGCACCGATGTAGGCCGCCAGCAACCACAGCAGCAGCCGCGCACCGGCCTGCCCGCGCAAGGCCTGCGGCGCACGCACCAGCATCACGGCCGTGCCCACCGCGCAGAGAAAGGTGCCGAACTCGCTGCTGCGACCGAACGGCAACAAGGCAACTACCAGCCAGAATGGCAGCAGCGGCGAACGCAGTGCGGATTTCAGGGAGTCGGGCGAGAGACTCATGCGGGTGCCGTGGCAACGACGAACCCGCATTGTAAGTGAGACGCGCGAGTCAGCCGGCGACCACTTCTTCGTACAACGCCAGCGTGGCCTGCTGCATGTCGGCCAGGCGATAAGACTGCAGCATCGGGATTGGCGGTGCCACGCGCAGCAATTCGGCGGCGCGCTCCACCAGCCGTTCGCGATCACCGGGCGGCACGCGGCCGGCTGGGTACAGCTCGGCCAGCAGTTCACCTACGCCGCCGTGCGCATAACCCAATACCGGGCGGCACAGCGACAGCGCCTCGATCACAGTGCGTCCGAACGATTCGGGCTTGTTCGACAACTGCAGGATCAGGCTGGAGATCGCGTAGATGTCGCGCACGTCGTTGCGCGGCGGCGTCAACGCCACCTGCGACTCCAGGCCGCGTGAGCGGATCAGCGCGCGCAATTCCTCCACATAGGCCTCGCGGCCTGCCTCGATCACACCCAGCAGCAGCAAGCGCGCGTCGATGCCGCGGCGCTTGAGGTCGGCCAGCAGTTCGATGGCGTCGTGATGCCCCTTGAGCCGCGTGCCGCGCCCCGGCAGGGTGAGCAGCGGCGCACCAGCCAGTCCGGGGTGTTCGGAGAAGAACGCGCGCTTCCACGATTCATCCGGGCGGTGGCCATACGGGAAGGCGTCCGGGTCGATGCCGCGCGGAATCACTCGCACGCGGCCTGGCTCCAGCCAACCGTAATGGCCAAGCACGTAGTCACGCAGGGTCTGCGAAACCACGATCACGCGTTCGCCGCGGAGCAGAATCGCGCTGTAGCGTCCCGGCGAGTTGAGCCCGTGCACGGTGGTGACGAAGTGCGGCCGCTGCTTGAGTCCCTTCAGCGCCCACCACCCCAGCCACGCCGGCAGGCGCGAACGCGCGTGCACGATGTCGGGCTGGAGTTCCTGCAAATGCTTGCGCAATGCACCAATCCGCCAAAGGGTGGCCAGCGACTTGCGGCCGATGTCCAGCATGATGTGCTCGCTGCCTTCGGCTACCAGCTGCTCCACCAGCCGGCCGCCGGCCGAAACCACGACCGAACGGTGCCCCGCCTGCACCAGCGCGCGGGCGACTTCCAGCGCGGAACGCTCCGCGCCACCCGACTGCAGCGTCGGGATCAGCTGGACGACGGTCAGTCGCGGTGTAGTGCCGACGCTGCCGGACATGGTTCCTGCCTGCGGGCCTGCATCCTGGTGCATGAGCTTCATCTTGCTATCCAAGCAAGAAAAATGCCGCCGCAAGCCTGAACAACGGCCTTACTCAATCGCGCAGGACGTAACGCGCGCCACAGTAAGGACAAACCGACTCGCCACCGTCGTCGACGACAGGCAAATACACCTTGGGATGCGAATTCCACAGCGCCATGCCCGGCATCGGGCAGGACAACGGGAGGTCGTTGCGCGTCACTTCGTAACGATTTTCGGCATTCGACGGAATCGGGGCGACGGCCGCGGCGGAGGCTGGCATGGGGAGGTTCCGGGCAGGATTGTGATGCCACGCATGGTAACAGGCCACCTTGCACCGGCAGCAAAATTTGCCGGAAGCATTTCCGGGATCGCGCTGACGGTGGCCATATGGGACCGTCATGGATGGCGGTAGCAAAAAAAAGCCCGCGCCGTCACCGACGCGGGCCTGTCTTTCCGCTGGGCGAATTACTGCTTCGGCACCTCGGCCTCGGTGGTGATATGCACCTGGATCTCGTCGCTCACCATAGGCACATAGGCACCCATGCCGAAATCCGAGCGCTTCAGCGTGGCGGTGGCGTCGAAACCGATGGCCTGCACCTTCATCATCGGATGCGGGCCAATCTTGTTCAGCGTCGCATCCAGCGTTACCGGCTTGGTGACGCCATGTACGGTCAGGTTGCCGGTCACCTTGAAGTGAGTGCCATCCACCGGCACCACGCCGGTGCTCTTGAAGGTCACCACCGGATACTTGGCGGCATCGAAGAAATCGGCCTCCTTCAGATGCTTGTCCAGCGCCGGCACATGGGTGTCGAGGCCGCTCAGCGGCAAGGTCACGTCCACCGAGGACTTCGACGGATCCTGCTGGTCGAACACCAGCGTGCCCTCGCCCAAGCCGAGGTTGGCGGTGGGGTTGGAGTAACCGAAGTGATTCCAGCTGAACAGCACCATGGTGTGGCCAGGATCCATCTTGTAGCTGACCGGGCTGGCCTGGGCAGCAACCGCGGCGCCAAGCAGGCCCGCGATCAAGAGATAACGAAACATGCGCATGTGAGTTCTCCGCGGCAGTAGCAGTAGGGAAAGAAGGCGTCGGCCGGAAGCCAGCCGTTCGCCGTTATGCTGCACCAGTTTATGGGCAAGCTGCCTGCCGATAAACGCAGACAGGCGCAACGCAGCGTGTACGCACGGGAAACAATCGCCGCATGTCGTTGTTGAGAAACGAGTGCTGGGCAATCACCGACGCCGCTGCCGGCAACCAGCGGCAGGCGTTGGCGCTGGCCGAGTTGATGGGCATGCCGGTGCGGCACCTGGTGCTGGAACCGCGCGCACCGTGGTCGTGGCTGTCGCCGCGCTTCACGCTGGGGGGCACGCTGGCCTTGCCGGCCGGCCAGCGCGCGCAGTTCGCGCCACCATGGCCGCGACTGGCCATCGGCTGCGGGCGTGCCACGGCACTGTTCACCCGCATGCTGCGGCGACTCGCGCACGGGCAATGCCATACCGTGCAGATCCTCGATCCGCGCATCGACCCCGTCCACTGGGACACGGTGATCGCACCGTCCCACGATCAATTGAATGGCCCCAACGTGCTGGTGCCGCTCGGCTCACTGAATCCCGTGAACGATGCGTGGCTGGCCGATGGCCGCGACGCCTGCCCCGCCTTCGAGGAAATGCCGCAGCCCCGTGTGGGCGTGCTGCTGGGCGGCACGCGCAAGCAGTTCGCGTTTGGTACGGACTACGCGAGTGAACTCGCCGCGCAACTGCTCGCCCGCCACCGGCGTGAAGGCGGCAGCCTGCTGGCGCTCGCTTCCCGGCGCACGCCGCCGGAGGCACTGGCTGTCTTCCGCCAGGCGCTGGCCGACGTGCCTGGACTGGTGTGGGCCGGGCCAGACGATGGTCGCAACCCCTATCCAGGCGTGCTGGGCTGGGCCGACCGACTGGTGGTCACGCCCGATTCCGTCAACATGCTCAGCGAGTCCTGCGCCGTGGGCTGCGCCGTGCACACCCACGTCGTCGCCGCGTTGCCGGACAAGCTGGCGCGATTCCACTACGCCCTGCGCGGACGCGGCCTGCTGCACGATCTCGATGAGGATGCCCCCTCGCGCCAATTGCCATTGCGCGAGACTGCCGCCATCGCAGCGGAACTGCATGCGCGCATGCTGGGCGATCGCGACAATCCGATCCGATAGCCCGTTCAGCGCTCCGCACGCACCCAGCGCAAACGCCCCGCGGCGACCAGTGCGCCGATCTGCGGCGCCATGGGATGAGCCAGGATTTCCGGCAGTAGTGGACTGGTGGCGACCAATCCCACGCAGGTGTTGCGACCGTCCTGCTTGGCGCGATACAGCGCAAGGTCCGCCAGCTCGAGCACGGCGTCGAAATTGCCGCTGTCCGGGTGCGCGGCCAGGGGGTATTGGCTGAAGCCGACGGAGCCGGTCAACCGGATCCTGCCACCGCGGCCATCGGCGAAATCCTGTTCGGCGATTTCGCGACACAGGCGCCCCGCGACCTCCTGCGCATCGACCACTTCGGCACCGGGCAGCAGCAGCAGGAACTCCTCGCCTCCCCAACGCACCGCAATGTCGTCGATGCGCCGCGACTTCAACAGCAAGCTGCCCAGCGCACGCAGCACGGCGTCGCCCGCTGCATGGCCATAGTTGTCGTTGACCTGCTTGAAGTAGTCGATATCGATCTGCAGCACACCGATGCGACGGTGGTTCGCCAGCAGCCCGGGCAGCAGGCGCAGCAGGTAGCGCCGATTGTGCAGCTTGGTCAGCGCGTCGGTGTGGCTCTCTTCGGCCAGCGCCAGGTTGGCCACGCGCAAACGCTCCACCGCACGCGCGAGCTGGGCGGTGCGGCGTTCGACCTCCATCTCCAGTTGGGCACTGCGCCGGCGCTGCGCACGCTGGTTCCATACCACCAGCAGGGCAATCACCAACACGGCGAGGAGTACCGCGGCGACACGCACCAGGATGCGCTCGTGCCAGCGCGGCTCGATCCGTATCGCTATGTCCGCCTCGCGACCGAAGCCCGACGCACCGGGAAGCGATACGGCAACCCGGAAACGGTATTTCCCCGGCGGCAGATGCGTATAGAACGCTGCGCGGCGCGCACCCACTTCCTGCCAGTCGGTGTCGTAGCCGTCCAGCCGATAGCGGAAATGCAGCTCGCCCACATGCAGATATGGCGCGGTGTAATGGATGACCAGGTCGCGCGAACCGTCAGTCAGATCGAGCGCGCCGGCGGGAAGCAAGTGGCCGCCACGCTCGACGGATTCGATTCTCGCGTCCGGCGGCTTCGGCGGCTCGATCAGGGCACGCGTGTCGATGCCGAGCATGCCGTCCGTGGTGCTGTACCAGACGGTGGCGCCAATCACCAGGCTGCGTGCGCCGCCACCGCCATTGCAGCAATGCGAACCACGCAGCCGCGTGAGGCGTTGCTCACCGGCGAGCTGCTGCGGTACCACGTTGCCCCCGGGCGAACCGGGCATCGGCAGTTGCGCCATCGGCAACCGCCACACGCCGTTGATCGTGCCGGCGTAGAGGTTTCCCCCCAGCACGTCGAGCGACCATGCGTTGTCGCCAGGCAAACCGTCCTTCTGGGTAGTCATGCGCAACGAACCGTTGGCCACGACGCCGACGCCTGCGTCGGTAGTGGCGACACCGAGCAACCCCGGCCCCAACAGGGCCACGCGCGACACGAAGTGTCCGCGCAGCGGCTCGGCCCACGCAGGTTGCACCAGTTTTCCATCGCGCCATTCGCGGACGCCATCCTCGGTGCCGAAGTACAGATGATCGGGCGTCAGCGGCAGGATCGAGCGGATGATCGATGCCGGCGCGGACGATCCGGCATCGAGGCGGTCGAGACGGCCCGCATGCCAGCGATACAGCCCGCCGGTCGTGCCGATCCACACGTCGTCGTCGGCGACTTCACGCACATCGTCAATCTGCAGGCTGGCCAACGCGGACAAGGCCGGCGGGGTAATGTCGCGCGCCCCATCGAAAACCGCGATGCCGCCGCGAGTGCCCACCCACAGCCGGCCGTGGCGGTCGTAGTAAAGCTCATAGGCGGAAGGGTTGGGCAACCGGTTGCCGGCAATCCAAGGGTGCACGCCATGGCCGTCATAGATCTCGACATCGGAATTGGTGCCCAGCACGATCCTTCCGTCCGGCGCGCGGGCCACGCTCCACACCAGCGGATCGGCCAGCCCGTCGCGTGACGACACGCGATGCGTCCAGCCGTTCCAGATGCGGTACAGACCGTTGGTGTGCGTACCCAGCCACAGGTTGCCGTCGCGGTCCTCGTGCAACGCATGCACCCAGGGCTTGGGTGCGATGTCATCGTCGGCCGCCTCCTCGAGCACGCCGTCAGGCAACAGTCGATACAGTCCCGGCACCGTGCCGATCCACAGGTTGCCGTCGCGATCAGCGAGCAGGCTTTCGATCGACGTGGTGTCGAGCTCGTTGCCCAGTCCCGCGGCGACGATGCGGTCGCCATCCAAGCGCAGCAAACCGGTGCGCGTACCCAGCCACAGATGGCCCCGGTTGGAAGCCAACTGCATGACCTCCATCTGGGCATGGCCCGCGTCCAGGGCGATGCAGGTTGCACCGGGCGAATCGGGCTTGGCGACGACGCGGCACACGCGCCCCAGCCCGCCCACCCACAAAGTCGCACCATCGCGCAGCAGGCTGAAAGCCGGCCCGCGGTAACCCGGCACCGCGACGATACGCCCAGCGCGCAGGTGGGCCAGGCCGTTCGAGGTAGCCAGCAGCGGCGTGCCATCGCCTGCATCGATGATCGCGTTGACGGCATCTCCGCCCAGCGCGGTGAAATGCCCCTGCTGTTCGCGCAATAGACCACGCGCGCCGCCAAACCAGACCTGCCCCTGCGGGTCGGCCCAGATCGCGGTGAGCATGCTGGTATCAATGCCGGTGGCGGCACGGTCGAACGCGACGAACTGCTTGCCGTCGAAACGCGCCACGGTGGCCTGGGTGTTGACCCACAGGAAGCCGGCCCGGTCCTCGGCGATGCCCGTCACGGTGATCTGCGGCAGGCCCTGCTCGACGTTCCAGTGGTCGGTGGTCATGGCGTGGATCGGCAGATGCGGGCTCAATGCCGCTGCCGGCCGCATACCGGATATGCAGCCCAGCACCGCCAACAGCACCACGTGCGACACCCGTGCCATGCAACCCCTTCGGCCGGCAAAACCATCCCCTTGGATGACATTGTCGACCCGGCTGCGATATTGCCCTGCTGGCGCGGCCCCAGACAAGCGCCTCCAGCGGCCGGCAAACCTAGCCGGCAGCCCCGGAGAATGCGAAACCCTGCGCATCGGCGACCGCCTCAACGCTGGCACGCAACTGCTCCAGCTCCGTATCGCGCGGCGCGATGCGCGGGCGCAGATCGAGCGTGCAGGCCAATGCACGACGCAGCAGTTCGGCATGCGCCACGGCGAGGATCGCAGCCTGGTTGGCATCCAGCAAGCCCGCGGCTCGGCACGCCTCGATCAAGGCCGTGCTGGAAGTGGCGCCGAGCAAAGCAGGTTTGTCGGACGCATGTGCCAGCACCAGTCCCTGCAGCACGAACTCGATGTCGAGCAACGCACCGCGCCCCTGCTTGAGGTCGAGGTTCATCGCGTCGGAGCGGTCGCGCTCGGCGCGCCAGCGACGACGCATCTCGCTCACCTCGGCCAGCACGCGGGCCGGTTCGCGGGGCACGCCGAGAATGTTGCGGCGCACCGCAGCCAAGGCCGCGCCCAGCGCGGCATCGCCGGCCACCGGGCGGGCACGCAACAGAGCCTGGTGCTCCCATGTCCACGCCCGACTCTGCTGGTAGGCGATGAAGGCGTCGAGGCTGCCGACCAGCAGGCCCTTGGACCCGTCGGGACGCAGCCGCGTGTCCACTTCGTACAGGCGGCCCGCGCGGGTAGGCACCGTAAGCCAGTTCATCACGCGCTGGGCGAGCCGCTGGTACCAGCGCGCGCCTTCGATGGGCCGTGCGCCGTCGCTGGTCGCCTGCGCACGCTTGCCGTCGTACACGAACACCAGGTCGAGGTCGGAGGCGAAGCCCAGTTCCTCGCCGCCAAGGCTGCCATAGCCCAGCACCGCAAAACCGGAGCCCTCCCCGGGCAGGCGTCCATGCTGGGCAACCAGCTCACGCTCGGCCAACGCGGTGACCGCGCCCACTACCGACTCGGCCAGCGCCGCGAGGCGACGCGCCGTGGCCGCCGCGTCGGCCCGGCCGTCGTTGAAGGCAAGGCCAAGGCGAAATGCGGTGGAGGACTGGAACTCGTTGATGCGCTCCAGCTCCGCTTCCGCCTCGCGCTCTTCGAGCGTCGCCAGCACGCGTGCGATCTCGGCGGCGATGTCGGCGCGCTTGAACGGCAACTGGTCGATGCGCGGATCGAGCACATCGTCAAGCAGCAACGGCTGCGCGATGGCCTGCTCGGCAAGCAGAGCGCTGTCGGCAAACAGGGCGACCAGCCGCTTGCGCGCGGCAGGCTGCTCTTCGAGCAGGGCCAGATAGGACGACCGCCGTGCCACCGCCTGCGTAAGCCGGCACAGGCGCAACAGGCAAGGCACGGGTGCCGCGCTGTTGCGCGCGGCGGCGATCAGCTGCGGCATCAGGTGATCCAGCCGTTCGCGCGAACGCGCCGACATGGCACGCACCGCGCCGCCCTGCGGCAGCTTGGCGAGCGCATCGGCCACCTCCGCGCCAGGTGTGAAACCACTGGCTTCGAGCATGCCGGCCTCCAGCGTTCCGGCGCAGGCTGCCTGCCACAATGCGGCGTCAGCCTCGGGTATGCGCGCACCGCGGCCGCCCTGCGGCATCAGCACGGCGGCAAACTCGTTGGCGACGATCTCGCGATGTTTCGCCAACTCTTCCGCCAGCGGATCCCACGCGGGCCAACCCAGTCCGAAGGCGATGCGCTCTCGGCTCAACGCGTCATCGGGAACGTCATGGGTCTGCGCGTCGCGCAGCATCTGCACGCGGTTCTCCAGCCGGCGCAGGAACACATAGGCAGCGCGCAGCGACTTCGCACGCACGGCGGGGATGTGGCCGCGAGCCTCGCATGCGGCCAGCGCAGACAGCAAGCCGCGCACGCGCAGGCTGGGCTCGCGCCCGCCGCGGATCAACTGCACGAGCTGCACGATGAATTCGATCTCGCGAATCCCGCCGGAACCAAGCTTCAGGTTGTCGGAAAGCTCCTTGCGCGCCACTTCCGCATCAATCAACGCCTTCATCTCGCGCAGGCCGGCGAAGGCGGTGTAATCGAGGTACTTGCGGTAAATGAAAGGCCGCAGCAGCTCCTGCAATTGCTTGCCTGCGGCGCGATCGCCGGCTACCGGGCGCGCCTTGATCCAAGCGTAGCGCTCCCAGTCGCGGCCCTCGCGCTGGTAGTACTGCTCCATCGCCGCGAACGACAACGCCAGCCGCCCCGCGTTGCCGAACGGCCGCAGGCGCAGGTCGACGCGCGCGCAGATGCCGTCCACGGTCGGCTCGTTGAGCAGGCGCACCAATTGCCGTCCCAGCCGCACGAAGTACTCACCGTTGTCGAGCACACGGGCGCCGTCGCTCTCGCCGCCATGCGGATAGGCCAGCACAAGGTCGATATCGGAGGAAAAGTTGAGCTCGGCGCCTCCCAGCTTGCCGAAGCCCACCACCACCAGCCGCTGCCGCTCGCCCTGCCTGCTGCGCGCGTGGCCGTAGCGTTCGGCCAGAGCGCGTTCGCTCCAGCCCAGCGCGACGTCCAGCAGCACCTCGTACAGCACGCTGGTGGCGGAGAGGGTATCCGGCAGCTCATCCAGGCCGTTGACGTCGCGGAACACCAGTCGCAGCGCCTCGGCGTGGCGGAAGCGGCGCAGCGCGGCCAGCGTCGGTGTCTCGTCCTCCGGCAACTTCAGGGCATCGATGCGCGTCGCGGCATCGGCATTCGAACGCAGGCGTTCCAGCCCCGCAGGCGACAGTAGTGCGGGCTGGGCGCGCCATGCCTCGAACGCGAAATCGCTGGCCGCCAGCGTGCGGCGGATGCGCTCGGCCACGCCCGCATCGTCATGCAACGGCACGCCGGCAGCGCGACAGCGCGCCACCAGTTCAGCATAACGGTCGTCGACCAGGGCGCGCAGGGCGGGAGATTCGTGAGGCATCCCTGAATTGTGCCGCAGCGAAGGCGAGCGTGCCGGTACACGGTCTGCCGCCTCGGCACGTTGCGCAAAGACGTTCCCGGGCAACAATCGATTCATGTCGTCCCCATTACCTTTTTGTTGCGGTCCTGCCCCTGGCTGCGAAAATCGCTCGCTCTCACAAACCACCCGCTCCATGACAACCGAGTCCGCGATTCAGCCATGACCTCATCCGCCGCCCCCGTCCTTCGCCGCATGATTCTGCGCATCGCCGTGGTGCTGGCGATGGCGCTGCTGTTCGTGCTGCTCACCGGCCTGCTCGACGGCGGGCAGGGCGTCTTGCCGCTGCGCATCCTGGATCAGCCGCGCTTCTTGTTCGCGAATGCGTGGCCCGGTCTGCTGGTTGTCGGCCTGTTGCTGGTGACGACGCGTCGTCTGCTGTTGTCGTTTGGGCTGGCCTACCTGCTGGAGGTGCTGGTCTACGGCATCAACAGGCTGAAGATGGCGAATCTCGGCACCCCGCTGCTGCCGGCGGATTTCCGCATGGTGGGCCAGTTGCGCAAGGGTGGCGCGCATCTTCTCGCCGGCTACCTGCCGCACAGCCCATGGCCGTACCTGGTGATGGTCGTGGCCGTGCTGGTGCTGGTGGCAGCATGGCGGTTGGAACCGCCATTGTTCGAGCGCCGTACCGGTGGCAAGCGCCTCGCGGCGGGTGGGGCACTGGCGCTTTTGCTCGGCAGCCTGCTCGCCGGCTGGATCGGCTGGGCGAAGGTCTACAACGGGCATGTGCTCTGGATGGAGCCATGGTCGGCCGCATCGACCCGCGACCATGCCGGCCTGTTCAGCGAACTGGTGATGTTCGACCTGCAGTACAATCTGCACAAACCCAAACCCAACAGCGTGGTGGCCGAGCAACTGATCAGCCAGTCCGTCCATGCGCTGCGCCAACGCATCGGCATGCCAAATGCCGCCGTGCTGCCCGACATCGTGGTGATCCAGAGCGAATCGTTCTTCGATCCCAGCACCACCAACGGCTACGCGCACAGCGACCTCACGCCCAACCTTCGCCAGCTCGCGGCGCACGGCACCAGTGGCGCGCTGCACGTGCCCACCTTCGGCGGCGGCACCATCCGTACCGAATTCGAGATGCTCACCGGGCTGTCGTTGCGTTACTTCGACAACCTGCAGTTTCCCTACCTGCAGATGGGCCGCAAGCAGGTGCCGAGCCTCGTCCATGTGCTCGACGAGCACGGCTACGAAACGGTAGCGGTGCACGGCAACGATCCAACCTTCTGGAACCGCAATACCGCGTTCAAGGCATTGGGCTTCCAACGCTTCGTGTCGCAGGCCGACTTTCCGCACGACGCGCCGAACGACGGCAAGTACATGGCCGACAGCGCGATGACCGACGAGATCCTGAGCCAGCTCAAGGACAACGGGCCGCCGCAATTCATCTTCGCCATCAGCATCGAGGCGCACGGCCCTTACGACGTGGATCCGAAAAACATCGCCGAGCGCGACGCCATCGCGGTGCCCGCTGGCATCGAGGGCAAGGACAAGATCGCGCTGCAGAACTACATCTACCACATGCAGCACGCCGACCAGGAACTGGGACGTCTCGCGGCGGCGCTCGCCAATCGCCAGCGCCCCGCCTTGCTGCTGTTCTACGGCGACCACTTGCCCGCGCTCACCGACGTCTATCGCACGGATGGCTTCGTCGACGGCGGCGACATGCTCGCGCAACCTGGCACATGGCTGCTGGTCGATCCGCGCAGCACCACGGCTCCGCCCGTGCACGAGGACACGGCCGCCTGGCTGATGCCCGGCCTGTTGCTCACCGCCGCCGGCATCCACGATGACGCCTACTACGCACTTACCCAGCAACTCGGCCCGCAACTCGCCGCACTCACCCGCGCTCCCGGCGCCCCGCAACCCGACGAAGACGACGCGACCCGGCAATTGGATCAGTCCATGGCCAGCGTCGAGCAGTTGCGGATGAGCCGCAAGCTGCAGCCATTGCTGGCAAAGGCATTGGGAGCATCGCCTGCGCCGACGCCAGCCGCCGCGACCAGCCCGACCCCGGTGGCGACCGTGCCGGCGACTGGCAGCGGAGCGCAGACTGCGCATTGAGATTCGGTCTGCGTGAGGCCTGCCCGGCGCAACTACGCCGCAGTCGCCATCCCGCGCCGGCCATCGAGTCAATCCAAAGAAAAACCCGCCGGGAAGGCGGGTTTTTCGTATCGCGCTGCCCTTCCTGAGCAGTGCAGCCAGGACGGCCGCTGTCTGATCCGCGCCATCGGGGACGATGGCGCGGACGAGGGCATCAGAAATCCATGCCGCCCATGCCGCCCATGCCACCGGGGGCGCCGCCGTGGTTGTGCTCTTCCTTCTTCGGCAGCTCGGCCACCATCGCTTCGGTGGTGATGGCGAGGCCAGCCACGGAGGAGGCGTACTGCAGGGCCGAGCGGGTCACCTTGGTCGGGTCCAGGATGCCGAATTCGATCATGTCGCCGAACTCGCCGGTGGCGGCGTTGTAGCCGTAGTTGCCCTTGCCTTCCTTGACCTGGTTGACGATCACGCTGGACTCGCCGCCGGCGTTGAAGACGATCTCGCGCAGCGGGGCTTCCAGCGCACGACGGGTGATGGCGATGCCGAGGTTCTGGTCTTCGTTGTCGCCCTTCAGGTTCTCGACGGCCTTGAGCGCACGGATCAGCGCCACGCCGCCGCCCGGCACCACGCCTTCTTCCACCGCCGCACGGGTGGCGTGCAGGGCGTCTTCAACGCGTGCCTTCTTTTCCTTCATCTCGACTTCCGTCGCCGCGCCGACCTTGATGACGGCCACGCCGCCGGCCAGCTTGGCCACGCGCTCCTGCAGCTTCTCGCGGTCGTAGTCCGACGAGGTCTCTTCGATCTGCGCCTTGATCTGGCCGATGCGGGCCTGGATCTTCGCGGCTTCGCCGGCGCCGTCGATGATCGTGGTGTTTTCCTTGGTGACCACGACCTTCTTGGCGCGGCCGAGGTCGGCGATGGTCGCCTTCTCGAGCTGCAGGCCCACTTCTTCGGAGATGACTTGGCCGTTGGTCAGGATGGCCATGTCTTCCAGCATCGCCTTGCGGCGGTCACCGAAGCCCGGCGCCTTGACGGCGGCGACCTTGACGATGCCGCGGATGGTGTTGACCACCAGGGTAGCCAGCGCCTCGCCTTCCACTTCTTCCGCCACGATCAGCAGCGGCTTGCCGGCCTTGGCCACGCCTTCGAGGATCGGCAGCAGCTCGCGCACGTTGGAGACTTTCTTGTCGTGCAACAGGATGAAGGGGTCGTCCAGCTCGACCTGCTGGCTCTGCTGGTTGTTGATGAAGTACGGCGACAGGTAGCCGCGGTCGAACTGCATGCCCTCGACCACGTCCAGCTCGTTGTCCAGGCCCGAGCCTTCCTCGACGGTGATCACGCCTTCCTTGCCGACCTTCTTCATCGCGGTGGCGATGATGTCGCCGATGGCGGAGTCGGAGTTGGCGGAAATGGTGCCGACCTGGGCGATCGCCTTGTCGTCGGCGGTGGGCTTGCTGAGGTTCTTCAGCTCGCCGACCGCGGCGGTCACGGCCTTGTCGATGCCGCGCTTCAGGTCCATCGGGTTGATGCCCGCGGCCACGGCCTTCATGCCTTCGCGGATGAAGGCCTGCGCCAGCACGGTGGCGGTGGTGGTGCCGTCACCGGCATTGTCGGAGGTCTTGGAAGCGGCTTCCTTGACGATCTGCGCGCCCATGTTCTCGTAGGGATCGGCCAGCTCGATTTCCTTCGCCACGGACACGCCGTCCTTGGTGACGGTGGGGGCGCCGAAGCTCTTCTGGAGCACGACGTTGCGGCCCTTCGGGCCCAGGGTGACCTTGACGGCGTTGGCGAGCGTGTTCACGCCCTTCAGGATGCGCGAGCGGGCGTCTTCGCCGAAGCGGACTTCTTTAGCGGCCATAAAATTTTTGCCTCAAAAATTTTGAAATAAAGGAAAGGGTCTGTCGTTTCGAAAGCGTTGCCGAAGCAAGCTCTAGACAACGGGCGAGCGCGATGGGCGCGCTCAGCCCTCGATCACCGCCACGATGTCGTCTTCCTTCAGGAAGACCAGCTCTTCGCCGTCGATCTTGATTTCCTGGCCGGCGTATTTGCCGAACAGCACCACGTCGCCTTCTTTCAGGCTCATCGGGCGGACGTTGCCGTCTTCCAGGATGCGGCCCGTACCGGCGGCGATCACCTTGCCGCGAGTGGGCTTCTCGGTGGCGCTGTCGGGGATGACGATGCCGCCGGCGGAGACGCGCTCCTCTTCCAGGCGCTTGACGATGACGCGGTCGTGCAGCGGACGCAGTTTGCTCATGGGTGGCTCCCAAGCTTTTGGTGATGAAAAGAGTTGAGGACTGACAGGCTGGCTCGCGGCCTGCTGTTAGCACTCGACGAAGATGAGTGCCAATTCTGGCGATTCAAGCCCCTCACCCGCAAGTGGTGGCGGGCCCGGGTCGGCAGGTTCAAGCCTTGAAACAGCGAATGGGGCGGACAGGCACGGGTTTCAAGAGGCCTCTGCTACCGTGCATTGTCCGATCCGTCGCCCGCCGCCATGACCGCCCCCGAAATCCTGCTCTGCCTGTGCACCTGCCCCGACGCTGTAAGCGCGCAAAAGCTGGCGGAGGCACTGGTGGGGGAACGGCTGGCCGCCTGCGTCAACCGCGTGCCGGGGGTGCTTTCCACCTACCGCTGGCAGGGAGAAGTGAACACCGACGGCGAGGAGCTGCTGCTCGTCAAGACCACCGTCGCACGCTTTGACGCGCTCAAAGCGCGGCTGCTGGAACTGCATCCCTACGAGCTGCCCGAACTGATCGCGCTGCCGGTCGACCGTGGCCACGCGGCCTATCTGGACTGGGTGCGTGGCGCGACCGAAGACTGCTGACAGCCCTTGTCAGCTGCACCCGGCAGACTTCGGCCATCTCCCAGCCATCCCGACCCAACCCAGATGAAGAAGACCGACTACGCCGTATTGCTGTCGCTGGGCGCCCTGTGGGGCGGCTCATTCCTGTTCATGCGGATGGGTGCCAGCGCCTTTGGCGCACTGCCGCTTGCGGGCCTGCGCGCCATCGGCGCGGCGCTGTGCTTCCTGCCCCTGCTGGCCTCGCGCCAGCGCCGGGCGGAATGGCGCGCGCACTGGTGGCCAATCGCCGTCGTCGGCTTGACGAATTCGGCACTGCCCTTCGCGCTGTTTACCTTCGCCACCCGCAGCCTGCCCGCGGGGACGGCTTCGATCATCGACGGCATGACGCCCATGTTCGCCGCCCTGGTCGGTTGGCTGTGGCTGGGCCAACGGCTGGACGCCTGGCGCAGCGCCGGCCTGGTGGTCGGCTTTGCCGGCGTGGTCTGGCTGGCCGAGGGCAGCCTCGCGCTGGGGCCGGGCGCTGGCGCGGCGCTGCTCGCGGGCGTGGCGGCCACCGCGCTGTACGGCTACGTGGTGCACTACACGCACCTGCGCCTGGCCAAAGTGACGCCGCTGGTGGTGACAGTCGGCAGCCATATGGTCGCCGCACTCCTGCTGCTCCCGCCAACGGTGCTGTTCTGGCCCGTGCAGGCTCCGCCGCCGCAGGCCTGGCTCGCGGCAGCCGGGCTGGCCGTGCTGTGCACCGCGCTGGCCTATGTGCTGTTCTTCTGGGTGCTGGCGCGGGTCGGCGCGGTACGGATCATGGTCATTCCTTATCTGATACCGGCGTTTGGCGTGCTCTGGGGCGCGCTCCTGCTCGGCGAACCGGTGAGTGCCCGCATGCTTGGCGGTTGCGCGGTGGTGCTGCTGGGCACGGCGCTCACCACCGGACTGGTCCGCGCGCGCCGCAAGGCTCCTGCGCTGGCCACCGTGGAGACATGAAGCCGCAGCGCGCGGAAGCCCGGTCTGCATGATCCATAATGGCTTTCCCCGCTGCACATCTGGAATCACGATGCGCTTCATCATCGGCCGCATGGCCGCCCGACTGCCGATTCTGGCCCTCCTGCTGCTTGGCCTGGGGTGCATGCTGGCGCCTGCCGTGTTTGCGCAGACGCAGGACGACAACATCCTGCCGGTGACCGAGGCCTACAAGCTCAGCACCGATGCCAGCACGCCCGGCACGCTCAAGCTGCACTGGGTCATCGCGCAGGACTACTACCTCTATCGCGGCCGCATGAAGTTCACCGCCGGCCCGGGCATCACGCTGGGCGAAGCGCAGCTGCCGCCTGGCGAAAAGCACGTCGACCCCTATCTCGGCCCGGTCGAGACCTACCACCACGCCGTCGACGCCAGCATTCCCTACACGGTGGCACCAGGCACCACCCATCTCGTGCTCAGCGTGCAGTACCAGGGTTGCCACGAGGTGGAGCCGAAGATCTGCTATCCCCCGCATACCGAGCAGCTTGACCTGCCATTACCTGCTACCGCCCCGACGCCTGCCGCGGGCACCTCGCTGGGCAACGCATTGCAGCAGATCGGAGAAAACGGGAACGACACCTCGTCCGATCCGCTGCCGCAAGAGCAAGCCTTCAAGTTCTCCGCACTGGCGCAGGACGCACACCACCTGCTGCTGCACTGGACGATGCCGAAGGATTACTACGTCTACCAAAACCACATCTCGCTCAAGCTCAAGGACGCCAATGGCCTGACGTTGGCCACACCCGCGTGGCCCGCGGGCGGCGTGCAGCATCAGGACGCGCAGCTTGGCACGGTGACGGTGTACTTCGGCGACCTTGCGTTGCCGGTAGCCATCGAAGGCGATACCGCTGGCCACAAGCAAGTGACGCTGGAAGCAAGCTTCCTCGGCTGCAAGGACGGCGGCGTCTGCTATCCGCTGATGACGCGCGACGCCACCCTCGACCTCGCCAGCGGTGCGGCGGCCGAAGGCGTTACTACATCCGGCACAAGCACACCCTCTGGTCCGTTGCAGAGCAGTTTGCTCGTCGCGCTGTTGCTGGCGCTGGGCGGCGGCCTCGTCCTCAACCTGATGCCCTGCGTGCTGCCGGTGCTCTCGCTCAAGGCGGTGAGTTTGCTGGAAGGCGGCGAAACTCCCGCACTGCGCCGCCGTCATGCGCTGGCCTACACCGTCGGCGTACTGGCGAGCTTCCTTGCGCTGGGCGGCGGCATCCTCGTGTTGCGCTCGGCTGGCCATGCACTGGGCTGGGGCACGCAGTTGCAGCAGCCGCTGCTGGTGGCGGTGCTGGCCTGCGTGATCTTCGCGCTGGGCTTGTCGATGTCCGGCGTGGTGCAGTTCGGCGCTTCGCTCGGCAACACGGGCAGCACGTTGGCCAATCGCGGCGGCGTGGCCGGCGACTTCTTCACCGGCGTGCTCGCCGTGGTGGTGGCCAGCCCCTGCACTGCCCCCTTCATGGGTGGCGCGTTGGCTTATGCCTTCGCCGCGCCAGCCGCGCACGCGTTGCTGGTCTTCCTCATGCTGGGCGTGGGCCTGGCCCTGCCCTTCCTCGCCATTGCCTACATCCCCGCACTGGCGCGCTGGCTACCGAAACCCGGCCGCTGGATGGAAACGCTGAAGCAGGTGCTGGCTTTCCCGATGTATCTCACGGCGGCGTGGCTGTCTTGGGTGCTGGCCAACCAGCGCGGCGCCGACGCCGTGGGGCTGCTGCTGGTGACCCTGGTGCTGCTGGCGCTGGCGCTGTGGTGGTTCGAGCGCAGCCGCGGGCGCGGCCTGTTGCATCACTTGCTGACCGCACTGCTGGTAGTGCTGACCGCCGCGCCGCTGTATCTGTTGGCGCAGTTGCCACCCATGACGAATGCCGCGACGGCACAGCAGGGCACCGTGCCGTACAGCTCGGCGAAGCTCGCCGAACTACGCGCCGCCAACACGCCCGTGTTCGTGGACATGACCGCCGACTGGTGCATCACCTGCAAGGCCAACGAGCACACCGTGCTGGATGGCACTGCATTCCATGACGCGCTCAAGCGTGACGGTGCGGTCTACATGAAGGGCGACTGGACCAACGAGGACCCGGCGATCACCGCCTTCCTGCAGCACTACCACTCGCCGGGCGTGCCGCTGTACGTGGTGTTCCCGAAGGGCGGCGGCGAGGGTCGCCAACTGCCCACGGTGCTGACCACCGCGCTGGTGCAGCGGGCACTGGATGAGGCGGCGCATTGAGCCGCGACAACCTCGTCATCCTGGTCGCGGCGGTGCTGGCCGCAGCACTTGGCGGCTGGTTGCAACACGAGAGCCGCTTGGCGCATGTGCCGGCCGGAGTGACAGTGGCGCAGGCCAGCGAGCCAGCACCCCGGCTTGAACTACCGGATCTGCAGGGCCGCCCCCATGCCCTGGCAGATTACCGCGGCCGCCGCGTGCTGCTGAATTTCTGGGCAAGCTGGTGCGGGCCCTGTCTGGATGAACTGCCGGCGCTGGATCGCGTCCAGGCCAAGTTCGGCGAAAACGGTAGCATCGTGCTGGGAATCGCCATGGATGATCCCGCGCATGTTCGTGCCTTTCTGGCCGATCATCCGGTGCGTTACCCTGTCCTGCTCGGCCGGATGGCATCGCCAAGCACATCGCTGTCATGGGGCGATAACGACGAGATGCTCCCATATAGCGTACTGATCGACGCCAATGGACGCGTGATCGCCATGCATCGCGGTCCGCTGGATGCCGCTACGCTCGATCAATGGCTGATGTGAAAAGTATGGTCATGGACGGCCACCCAGTTGACCTTCGCGATCAGGCATGACCGCAAGAGCCACTCCCACGCATACGCGAACGCACGGTGAGTGACGCGCTTCTCCATTGAACATCGCCGATCTGCGCCGAACTGGACAACATCAACAACTGCGCGCACACTGCGCCCCGTTCCGGGTCGTCCGGACGTCGTCGAAGGCATGGCGTGGCCAAGATCCTGGTCCTGCACGGACCCAATCTCAACCTGCTGGGCGCACGCGAGCCGACCATCTACGGCAGCGACACGCTGGCCGACATCAACGGCCGGCTGGCCGCGCAGGCGCAGGCCGCCGGTCATGAACTGGCATGGTTCCAGTCCAACGCCGAGCACGAACTGATCGGCCGTGTGCACCAGGCACGCGACGAGCGGGTGGCGATGATCCTGTGCAACGCCGGCGCATTCACCCACACCAGCATCGCGCTGCGCGATGCGTTCGCAGCGGTAGCGATCCCATTCATCGAGGTGCACCTGTCCAACGTGCACGCCCGCGAACGGTTCCGGCACCACTCGTACCTGGCGGACATCGCGATCGGCGTGATCTGCGGCTTTGGCGCCGACAGCTACCGCCTGGCACTGGACGCTGTCGTCGCCCGGCTGGCGCCACGCTGAAACTGCCCCTTTTCCTTTCCGGCCGCCCAAGGGCGGCCCATGACATGAAGGCCATCCCATGGATCTGCGCAAGATCAAAAAGCTGATCGACCTGCTCGAGGAATCCAACCTCGCGGAACTGGAAATCAAGGAAGGCGAAGAGGTCGTGCGCCTGTCGCGCGTGCCCAAGGGCGGCGTAGCCTTGGCCGCCCCGGCACCGATCGCGGTAGCCGCCGCTCCGGCGGCTGCCGCGCCAGTCGCCGCCGCCGAAGCCGCACCTGCCGCCAGCGGTCTGCCGGCCGGCCACGTAGTGAAGGCGCCGATGGTCGGCACTTTCTATGCCTCCGCCACGCCTGGCGCCCCGGCGCTGGCAAAGGTCGGCCAGCAGGTAAAGGCCGGCGAGACACTGGGCATCATCGAGGCGATGAAGATGTTCAACCAGATCGAAGCCGACGTATCCGGCACGATCCAGGCGATCCTGGTCGAGAACAGCCAGTCGGTCGAATTCGACCAGCCGATGTTCGTGATTGCCTGAGCCGGCTGAGCCAACATGCCCATGCTCGAAAAAGTCATCATCGCCAATCGCGGCGAAATCGCCCTGCGCGTGCTGCGCGCCTGCCACAGTCTCGGCATCAAGACCGTGGCGGTGCACTCCACCGCAGACCGCAACCTCAAGCACGTCGGCCTCGCCGACGAAGCCATCTGCATCGGCCCGGCGCCGTCGGCGGAGAGCTACCTCAACATCCCGCGCATCATCGCCGCGGCGGAAATCTCCGACGCCCAGGCCATCCACCCGGGTTACGGCTTCCTGTCCGAGCGCGCCGACTTCGCCGAACAGGTAGAGAAATCCGGCTTCATCTTCATCGGCCCCACCGCGGACGTGATCCGCCTGATGGGCGACAAGGTGGAGGCGATCAAGGCGATGAAGGCCGCGGGCGTGCCCTGCGTGCCCGGCTCGGGCGGTCCGCTGGGCGACGACATCGATGAAAACCTGCGCATCGCCCGCGAAATCGGCTACCCGGTCATCATCAAGGCCGCGGGCGGCGGCGGCGGCCGCGGCATGCGCGTGGTGCGCACCGAGGCGCACCTGGGCAACTCCATCGTGATGACCAAGCAGGAGGCCAAGGCGGCCTTCGGCAACGACATGGTCTACATGGAGAAATTCCTGGAGAACCCGCGCCACGTGGAGATCCAGGTGCTGGCTGACGGCCAGGGCAACGCCATCCACCTCGGCGAGCGCGACTGCTCGATGCAGCGCCGCCACCAGAAGGTAGTGGAAGAAGCGCCCGCACCCGGCATCACCCCGGAACTGCGCGCCCAGATCGGCAAGGTCTGCGTGGAAGCCTGCCTGCGCATCGGCTATCGCGGCGCCGGCACCTTCGAATTCCTGTTCGAGAACGGCCGCTTCTACTTCATCGAGATGAACACGCGCATCCAGGTCGAGCACCCGGTAACCGAGTTCATCACCGGCGTGGACCTCGTGCGCGAACAGTTGCTGATCGCCGGCGGCGAGAAGCTGTCGATCCGCCAGGAAGACATCAAGATCAACGGCCACGCCATCGAGTGCCGCATCAACGCCGAAGACCCGGACAGCTTCCTGCCCTGCCCCGGCACGGTGAAGCGCTTCGAGGCACCGGGTGGCCCCGGCGTGCGCGTGGATACCCATTTGTATGACGGCTACACGATCCCGCCGAACTACGACTCGATGATCGGCAAGCTGATCGTCTACGGCCCCGACCGCGCCACCGCCATCGCCCGCATGCGCCTGGCATTGGCCGAGACGGTGATCGAGGGCGTGAAATGCAACATCCCGCTGCAGCAGCGCATCATGGCCGACGTGGGTTTCCAGCATGGCGGCCAGAACATCCACTACCTCGAGAAGCGGATGGCGGAGCAGAAGGACAAATCGCCCGCGCACTAACACCATCAGACAACGGCGACATGGCCCTCAGCATTGAATTTGAAGAGCCTTCCCTGGGCGCACCGTGCGAATGCTGCGGCAATCGCACGGTGCATCTGATCAGGTTCGTGTCCAATGATGGTGATGCCCATGCCGTTTACTACGTCAGATTCACCGAAGGCCTCCCGGAAACGCCTGCCGTCGCCGCAGTAAGCCTCGGGGATTGGGAAGAAGGCAGCACGCCCTCGCAACGCACGGCGTTTGCCCTTGAGCTTCGCGCGGATGGCGTCCGTGTCTGCAATGCGGATGAATCGCCATGGCACGAAACGAACATTCTTGGTCGCATGCTCGATCGTGATGAAGCATTGGCGCACCCCTTGATCAAGGAGGTGTTCCACATCACCGACCACATCTATCTCGAAGATTCATCCTTCATGGCACACATGAATCGCCAACCATCCAGCGACGCGTCGTAAATGCCCTTCCTCGAACTCTCCCTCACCGCACGTCTCGAACAGCAACCTCGCGTGGAGGAGGCGCTGAAGGACCTCGGCGCGCTGTCCATCACGCTGCGCGATGCCGATGCGGAGACGCCGGACGAGCAGGCGATCTTCGAGCCGGGCGTGGGCGAATTGCCGCTGTGGCCCACGATCACCTTGAACGCACTGTTCGACGAACACTCGGACAAACGCGGCCTCGCCGCCGCGCTGGGCGAATTGCTGCCCTGGCTTGAGCCCGACCAGCTGGACTTCCGCGTGGTGGAAGACCAGGACTGGGAGCGCGTGTGGATGGACCAGTACCAGCCGATGTCCTTCGGCCGGCGCCTATGGATTTATCCATGGAACATCGAGCCGCCGACCGATGACGAACGCGTGGTGGTGCGCCTCGACCCTGGCCTCGCCTTCGGCAGTGGTACGCATCCCACTACCGCGCTGTGCCTGGAATGGCTGGACGGGCTCGATCTCGCCGGCAAGTCCGTGATCGACTACGGCTGCGGCTCGGGCATCCTCGCCATCGCCGCGCTCAAGCTGGGCGCCGTCCACGCGATGGGCGTGGACAATGACCCGCAGGCACTACTTGCCTCGCGCGACAACGCCGGGCGCAACGGCGTGGCGAAGCATCTGGACGTCTATCTGCCGGGCGACGAACCCAGGGCTGCAGCCGATGTGTTCGTGGCGAACATCCTCGCCGGTCCGCTGGGCGAACTCGCGCCCGCGTTCGCGGCGGCGGCAAAGCCCGGCGCACCGTTCGCGATCTCCGGCATCCTCGACGGGCAACAGGACGAACTGCTGGCACGCTACGCCGAATGGTTCGATGCGTTGCGGGTGGACGTGCACGAAGGCTGGGTGCGCATCAGCGGGCATCGTCGCGGCTAAAAGCCTGTTCACTGCCTCCACGCAGCCCGTGCAGCCTTGCCGTGGCCGTCAGGAGATAGCGTGTGGCGCCTGGCTATCGGGCGAAGCCGCACGCTGCCTCACGACAGCCGTGGCAAGGCAACCCGACGGGCCGCCCCTGTTCGACCGCATGTCTGCGTCATCACCCGGTCGTGGACGGGCGTCCGCCCCTCAAGGCCGAGTCCCTCCATGAACTCTCCCCGCGTGCCCTCGTTCCTTCCTTGACCTGCACGCAGACAGTTCCCGGCGCGGGACATGCGGAGAGGGTGAACAGGCTCTCGTGCATCCCCTGCTAAGCTTGCGGCTCGTTCAGCGCGACGCACCACATGTACGCACAATGCCCCGAATGCCTGTCCGTGTTCTCGCTCGGCGCGCAGGCGCTGGTGCAGGCGCACGGCTACGTACTGTGCGGACACTGTGGTGCGGGTTTCGACAGTCTCGCCACGCTCAGCGAGCAATTGCCACCGGAACCCTTTCAGGAAATGCCGGTGAACGAGCAGGCGCTGGCGCCGCCGCGCATCGAGCTGGTGGTGTATCGCCCGCAGCGCCCTGCGCCGGAACCTGCCGTGGTAGCGGAGGCAACATCTCCTGCCGCCGCGAACTCGGAAGACTTCTCGCAGCTGGTATTCGCGCCGCGTTTCGCGAAGGAGGCGCGCAAACGCAAACCGTCACGAGCCGCAAGGAAACACCGCGGGCCGCGCACCGCCGACCACCAACGGCGTTGGCCATGGGTGCTGGTCTGCACGGCGCTCACCATTGCGCTCGCGGGGGAAGTGGCATGGATCGATCGCAATGACCTGGTTCGCTCCCCGCTCATCGGCAGCTGGCTGCGTGGCGCCTGCGACATGCTCGGCTGCCGCCTGCCGCTCGTGGCTGCGCCAAAGCAGTTGCACCTGCTCGCCAGCAACGTCGAAACGCATCCCAATGCCGCGCAGGCGCTGATGATCAGCCTCAGTCTGCGCAACGACGCTGCGTTCGCCCAACCTTGGCCGGTGGTGGTGGTCACCCTGTCAGATGCGCAGGGCCATCGGCTGTCGATGCGCCGTTTGCTGCCCACTGACTATCTCGATGACCCGGTCGTACTGCGCCAGGGGCTCGCGCCCGGCGCCACCACGGCACTGGTATTGGAAGTGCAGGATCCCGGCGACGCAGCGGTTGCCTACCAGTTTGATTTCGAATAGCGCACCGCACAGACACGGCACTTAAAATCCGCGTTCCGGACGGGTAGACTTCTCCGCCCCGCGCACTGCCGATGGCATGCACGGGGCGATCGCCCACGCGGTCGTGCAAGGCCATCAGAACAGCGGCCCACGCAGCCGCGCGAGACGTACAGAGGGAAATGTCAGTGAACGCCGTGAGATTGCCAACCGCCGAGGCCACCCGTCCGGTCGCCTCGCAGAGTGCGCTTGGCGAATGCGTCAGCCGCACCGTGCGCCGCTATCTCGCCGACCTCGGCGATGCGGACTGCGGCGAGGGGCTGCACGCACTGGTGATCCACGAGGTGGAAGGCCCGCTGCTGCGCGAAGTCCTGGCGTTCCATGACGGCAACCAGAGCCGCGCCGCCGTGGCGCTGGGCATCAACCGCGCCACGCTGCGCAAGAAACTGGCCGCGCACGGGCTGCTGTAATCAGCGTGCATTTGGCCGTCCAAATCCCGGCCGCCTCCTCGACTGGGCTATAATTCGCGGCTTTCCCGTCTGGAAGCCGCCATGCCTGCCCCCGCTGTCGTCCCCGTCCGCCGCGCCCTGCTCAGCGTTTCCGACAAGACCGGCCTGATCGAGCTGGGGCGCCGCCTCGCCGCGAAGGGCGTGGAGCTGCTCTCCACCGGCGGCAGTGCGAAGGCGCTGCGCGATGCCGGTATTGCGGTGAAGGACGTCAGCGATCTCACCGGCTTCCCGGAGATCATGGACGGCCGCGTAAAGACCCTGCATCCCAAGGTGCACGGCGGCCTGCTCGGCCGCCGCGGCATCGACGACGCGGTCATGGCCGACCTCGGCATCCAGCCCATCGACCTGCTGGTGCTCAACCTCTATCCGTTCGAGGCCACCGTCGCCAAGCCCGGCTGCACGCTGGAGGACGCTATCGAGAACATCGACATCGGCGGCCCGGCGATGCTGCGTTCGGCGGCGAAGAACTGGAACGACGTGGGCGTACTCACCTCGCCCGGCCAGTACGAGACGGCGCTCGCCGAAATCGAACAGCATGGTGGCCTTTCGCGTGCCACGCGCTTCATGCTGTCGGTCGCCGCGTTCAACAACGTGGCCAATTATGACGGTGCGATCAGCGACTACCTCTCCGGCCTCAAGCTCGACGATGCGCACGAAGCGATCGCCGGCCACGAGCCCTTCCCGGCGCAAAGCAACAGCCGCTTCGTCAAGCTGATGGACCTTCGCTATGGCGAGAACCCGCACCAGGACGCCGCGTTCTATCGCGACCTGTATCCCGCGGCGGGCACGCTGGCCACTTTCAGGCAACTGCAGGGCAAGGAGCTCTCGTTCAACAACATCGCCGATGCCGACGCCGCCTGGGAATGCGCGCGCAGCTTCACCAAGCCAGCTTGTGTCATCGTCAAGCACGCCAACCCATGCGGTGTGGCGGTGAGCCTGGACGGCATCGGCAAGGCCTACGACCTCGCCTACCAGACCGATCCCACCTCGGCCTTTGGCGGAATCATCGCGTTCAATCGCGAAGTGGATGGCGCCACCGCGCAGGCCATCGTGTCGCGGCAGTTCGTGGAAGTGGTGCTGGCGCCGGCATATACCGGCGACGCACTCAAGGCATTCGCCAAGAAGGGCAACGTGCGCGTGCTGGAGATCCCGGTGCCGGCCGGTACCGACCTGGTGGCCGCGCATCCCGGCAACAACGTCAAACGGGTGGGTTCGGGCCTGCTGATCCAGACCGCCGACACCGGCATGGTCAAGGCGGAGGGACTGAAAGTCGTGACCAAGGTAGCCCCCACGCCGCAGCAGATCGACGACCTGATCTTCGCCTGGAAGGTGGCGAAGTTCGTGAAGTCCAACGCCATCGTCTATGCCAGGCACCGCCAGACCATCGGCATCGGTGCTGGCCAGATGAGCCGCGTATACAGCGCGAAGATTGCCGGCATCAAGGCCGCCGACGAGAAGCTGGAAGTGCGCGGTTCGGTGATGGCGAGCGACGCCTTCTTCCCGTTCCGGGACGGCATCGACGCGGCGGCCGCGGCCGGCATCAGCGCGGTGATCCAGCCCGGTGGGTCGATGCGCGACGCCGAAGTGATCGCCGCCGCCGACGAACACGGCATGGCAATGGTATTCACCGGGATGAGGCACTTCCGTCACTAAAAGTGACGGAAGTTGAGTCAAGCAACCTCGTCGCTAAAAGTGACGGAAGTCAATCAGGCAATCCCGGCACTGAAAGTGACCGGAGCCAATCCGCCAACCTCGCCACCAAGATGACGCAGGCCACGCCGGCACTCTGGCGTCGCTTTACCCTCTTCCTGCAGGAAGAGGGTCGGGATGCGGAGCCGATTTCGCTCCGCTCCTCGAATGACGCATCAATGTGCGCCGTCTTGCGAACCGCTGTCCTGCGAATCGTCCTCGGACTCGGCTGGCTTGCTCTTGCCCCATTCCAGGATCTTGTACATCACCGGCCTCACCGGCGGCGCGCCGTCGGTGGCGCTCATCGTGCCGTTGTTGTCGACCATGTATGTGTAGGACAAGCCGTTCTTCTGCGTGACCACCACCATATAGACGCGGCCGCCACGACGATACTCCTGATATACCGCATCGCCCTCGGTATGCACGCTGACATCGTCCGCTGGCGCATTACGCTTTACCGTCTTAGGTGCACCGTTGTCGCCCGGCATCACTGGCAGCGGAATCGGCTTGCTGGGCACCTGCGTGGCTGTGACCGTCGCCGGTGTACTGCCGCTGGTGCTGGATGACGCCGGCCGGGCTGGGGCCGCGGCCTGCACGCCCGGATCGTTCATGCCCGGCGGCGGCGGCGGCGGCGCGAACTGCGGCGACTGGCTGCTGGATTGCGCCCAGACCGGCGACGCGGCAAAAGCGGAGATGGCAAGCATGCAGACGACAGTTTTCATGGCGGCGACCTCGAAAGAGGCGCGAAGCATAGCAGCGCGACAGCCACCCTCCCGTGAACCGCACCCGCACGCGTCGCATGCAAGAATGCGCGCATGCCCAAGCTCATCCTGATCGACGGATCCTCCTACCTCTACCGCGCTTTCCACGCGCTGCCGCCGCTGACCAATGCTCAAGGCGAGCCCACCGGGGCATTGTTCGGCGTGGTCAACATGCTGCGCTCCACGCTGAAGGCCAGGCCCGACTACGTCGCCTTCGTCAGCGACGCCTCTGGCCCGACTTTCCGCGACGCGATGTACGAGCACTACAAGGCGAACCGCCCACCGATGCCAGCCGATCTGCGCGCGCAGATCGAACCGATGCTGGCCATCGTGGGTGCGCTGGGTTTCCCGATCCTGCGCGTGCCCGGCGTGGAGGCCGACGACGTGATCGGCACGCTCGCCGTGCAGGCGCAACAGGCCGGTATCGAGGTGGAGATATCCACCGGCGACAAGGACATGGCGCAACTGGTCGGCCCCGGCGTCACCCTGGTCAACACCATGACCAACACCACGATGGATCGCGCCGGCGTCGAGGAAAAATTCGGCGTACCGCCCGAGCGCATCGTCGACTACCTCACCCTGGTCGGCGACAGCGTGGACAACGTGCCTGGCGTGCCCAAATGCGGCCCCAAGACCGCCGCCAAATGGCTGGCCGAATACGGCTCGCTGGATGGCGTGGTCGCGAACGCGGCCAAGGTCGGCGGCAAGATCGGCGAGAGCCTGCGCGAGGCCCTGCCGCAACTGCCGTTGTCGCGTGCGCTGGTGACGATCAAGACCGACGTGGTGCTGGAACAACGCCCCGCGGACCTCGCGATGCGCGATGCCGACACGGACGCGCTGCGCCAGCTGTATACGCGCTACGATTTCAAGGCGGCGCTGAAGGAGCTCGATCTGTCCTCTCTCGCCGGGAAAGGTGCCGGGAGCGCGGGTTCGGCCGGAACGCACGACACTCCCTCCCCGCCACCTCCGCCCGTCTCCCACGGAGAGAGCGGCTCGGTCCCAGGCTCCCATCTTCCGCCCGCGAATCTTGCCGTGGAGGGCGAGTACGAACTCGTCACTACCCAGGCACAACTCGACGTCTGGCTGGACAAGCTGCGTGATGCGCCGCTGATCGCCTTCGATACCGAAACCACGGCGCTTGATCCGATGCTGGCCGATGTCGTGGGCCTGTCGCTGGCGGTGGAGCCGGGCCATGCTTGCTACATTCCACTGGCGCACGACTATCCCGGCGCCCCCGCGCAGTTGCCGCGCGACGCGGTGCTCGCCGCGCTGAAGCCCGTGTTCGAGGATGCGAGCCGGCCCAAACTTGGCCAGCACGCGAAATACGACATCAACATCCTGTCGCACTACGGCATCGTGGTGCAGGGCGTGCGCCACGACACCATGCTGGAGTCCTACGTGTGGAACGCCACAGCCACACGTCACGACATGGATTCGCTGGCGAAGAAGTACCTCGGCTACGACACCGTGAAGTACGAGGAAGTGGCCGGCAAGGGCGCGAAGCAGATTTCGTTCTCGCAGGTGGATCTGGACACCGCCTGTCGCTACGCCGCCGAGGACGCGGACATCACCCTGCGCCTGCACCACGCGCTGTGGCCGCAGCTCGAACGCGTGCCCACTCTGTGCAAGGTGTATGAAGAGATCGAGATACCGCTGGTGCCCGTGCTGGCAGGCATGGAGCAGCGCGGCGTGCTGATCGACGTGGACGAACTGCGTAAGCAGAGCCAGCAGCTCGGCAAACGCATGCACGAGCTGCAGCAGCAGGCCTATGCCGAAGCAGGCCGCGAGTTCAACCTCGACTCGCCCAAGCAGTTGCAGGCGATCTTGTTCGACCAGCTGGGCCTTCCGGCGAAACTCAAGACACCTACCGGCCAGCCTTCGACGAACGAAGAGGCGCTGGAAGCCATCGCCGACGAACACGCGCTGCCGCGCCTGATCCTCGACTACCGCGGCCTGGCCAAGCTGCGCTCCACCTACACCGACAAGCTGGCCGGCACGGTGAACCCGCGCACCGGCCGCGTGCACACCAGCTACCACCAGGGCGCGGTGGCCACCGGTCGCATTTCCTCCACCGATCCGAACCTGCAGAACATTCCGGTACGCACCGAGGAGGGGCGTCGCATCCGCCAGGCCTTCATTGCGCCGCCGGGATGGAAGGTGATGGCGGCGGATTACTCGCAGATCGAGCTGCGCATCATGGCGCACCTCTCCGGCGACGAAGGCCTGCTCAAGGCCTTCCACGAAGGCGGCGACGTGCATCGTGCCACCGCTGCCGAAGTGTTCGGCGTCGCCATGGAGGAAGTGAGCAAGGAACAGCGCCGCGCGGCCAAGGCGATCAACTTCGGCCTGATGTACGGCATGAGCGCGTTCGGCCTCGCCCGCCAGCTCGGCATCGACCGCGGCGAAGCCAACGACTATATGGCGCGCTACTTCGCGCGCTACCCCGGTGTGCACGCCTTCATGGAGGCCACCCGGGCGCAGGCGCACCGCGACGGTTACGTGGAGACGATCTTCGGCCGTCGCCTGTACCTGGAGAACTTGCAGTCACGCAACCAGGCCCACCGCGCCGGTGCCGAGCGCGCCGCGGTGAATGCCCCGATGCAGGGCAGCGCCGCCGACATCATCAAGCGCGCGATGATCGCCGTGGCGGCATGGCTCAACGGTCGCGACGACGCCCACATGCTGATGCAGGTACACGACGAACTGGTGTTCGAAGTGCGCGACGATGCGGTGGACTTGGTGCGCGAAGCGGTGCGCGAGCACATGCAGGGTGCTGCACAACTGGCCGTGCCCTTGCTGGTGGAGGTAGGGGTTGGCGCAAACTGGGACGAGGCGCATTAGACGTCCATTTGTTGCTTTCCCGTGAAATGAACGAAGCCTGACTTTTCTTTGCGCAGGCCGTAGAACTTTTCCGCCGCCGCGCGTTCTTAGTTATCGGGTGTACGCAACGGCACCCACGGCTGGTCACCTCCCTGGACAGCCACCCGGACGCGGAGCCTCTCCCCTGGGCCTCCGCCTCCCCGGCCCCGAAGGTACCCCTGACCTTCGGGGCCATTTTTATGCGCGTTTAGTCGTACGTTCGTCCACGAACGCAAAGATCCAGGAGCGACTCTCCGTGGCCGCACTGCTCACCATTGTGCGTTCGCCCATGATCGCCAAGATCAAACGACGGCCTCCATGGCCGCACTCTCCAAGCAGACCACTCCACCCGCTGCGCCCTGTCCAGCCCTTTCACTTCAACTGCGCGGATCGACCCGGCATACTCAAGACTGTTCCATCGCCGGAAAAAGCCATGCGCTTCGCACTGATCATCATCGGCCTCGCCTTGCTCATTGCTGGCGCGTGGGTGGTATTCGGCCACGGCAGTTACCAGACCACCGACACGCTGTTCCAGCTCGGCTCGGCCAAGCTCACCGCCACGCACGACAAAGCTTTCCCGCAATGGCTGGGCATTGCCGGCATCGTGGTCGGCGCGTTGCTGGTTCTGGGCGGCATTCTCCGCAAGAGCTGACCGCGGCACCCGTTACAATTGGCGCGATGGATGTCTCGCACCTGATCGATTCGCTCAACGACGCGCAGCGCGAAGCCGTCTGCGCACCGCCTGGCCACTACCTCGTACTCGCTGGCGCCGGCTCCGGCAAGACCAGTGTGCTCACACGCCGCATTGGCTGGCTCACCCAGGTGGAGCGCGTGCCGCCGTGGGCGATCCTTGCGGTCACCTTCACCAACAAGGCTGCGGGCGAGATGCGCGCGCGGCTGGAAAGCCTGATCCCCGGCGGTACGCAGGGCCTTACCGTAGGTACCTTTCACGGCATCGCCCATCGCCTGCTGCGACGGCATTGGCGCGAGGCCGGCCTGCCGGAAGGCTTCCAGATCCTTGACGCCGACGACCAGCAGCGGCTGGTGAAGCGCGTGGTGGCCGGCCTGGGACTGGACGAGGCGCGATTCCCGCCGCGGCAGGCCACATGGACGATCAACGGCTGGAAGGACGAGGGCAAGCGCCCCGACGCCATCGAACATCGCGACCATCCCGTCACCGCCACCCTGGTACGCATCTATCAGGCCTACGAAGACGCCTGCCGCCGCGCCGGCCTGGTCGATTTCGCCGAACTGCTGCTGCGTGCGCACGAACTGTGGCTGAAGAACCCCGCCGTACTGGAGCATTACCAGAACCGCTGGCGGCATCTGCTGATCGACGAATTCCAGGACACCAACGCGCTGCAATACGCCTGGATCAGAGTGCTCGCCGGCAACAGCAGCAAGGTGTTCGCCGTGGGCGACGACGACCAGAGCATCTATGGCTGGCGCGGCGCGAAAGTGGAGAACATGCAGCAGTTCCTGCGTGACTTTCCCGGTGCGCGCACGATCAAGCTGGAACAGAACTACCGCTCCACCGCCACTATCCTCAAGGCCGCCAACAGCGTGATCGCGCGCAATGGCGGCCGTCTCGGCAAGGAATTGTGGACGGACGGCGGCGAGGGCGAACGCATCGCGCTTTACGCCGCGTACAACGAGCAGGACGAGGCGCGCTTCGTCATCGAGCGCATCCGCGAATACGTCGCCGAGCACGGCAACGCGCGCGACTGCGCCATCCTCTACCGTTCCAACGCGCAATCGCGGAACTTCGAGGAACAGCTCACCCAGCGCAACATCCCCTACCGCGTCTACGGCGGCCAGCGCTTCTTCGAGCGGGCCGAAATCAAGGACGCATTGGCCTACCTGCGCCTCACCGCCAATCGCCACGACGACGCCTCGTTCGAGCGCGCGGTGAACACGCCCCCGCGCGGCATCGGCGACCGCACGCTGGACGTGCTGCGCCGTCGCGCACGCCACGACACCACGTCGATGTGGGAAGCGGCACTCGCCGAACTCGCTGGCGGCGAACTGGCCGGGCGTGCGAAGAATGCGGTGAAGACTTTCCTTGCGCTGATCGAAGGGATGGCCCGCACGTTTTCGCCCTCTCCCCTGCGGGGCACCGGCTTTGAGGAGCGAGCAGAAGGGCGGGATTCGCCGGAAAGTTCCGCTTCGACCGCCGCCTCGGCCAACCCTCTCTCCGGAGGAGAGAGGGCTTCGACGCTGCCCCTCGCCGAGCAGATCGACCACGTGCTCAGCCATACCGGCCTGCGCGACCACTACGAGAAGGACAGCCGCGGCAACGGCGAGGCGCGCATCGAAAACCTCGACGAACTGGTCAACGTCGCCAGCCGCTTCGAGCGCACGCAGGAAGACATCGACGCCGGCCTCGACGAGCTGTCCGCCTTCCTTTCGCACGCCGCGCTGGAAGCCGGCGAAGGCCAGGGCGAAGCGTGGGACGACTGCGTGCAGCTGATGACCCTGCACTCCGCCAAGGGCCTGGAATTCCCGCTGGTGTTCCTGGTGGGACTGGAAGAAGGCCTGTTCCCCAGCCAGCGCTCCACCGAAGACGAAGGCCGGCTGGAGGAAGAACGCCGCCTTGCCTACGTGGGCATCACCCGCGCCCGCGAACGCCTCGTCGTCAGCTACGCCGAATCGCGCCGCATGCACGGCACCGAAATGCTGGCGCGCCCCTCGCGCTTCCTCGCCGAGATGCCGGCCGAACTGATCGACGAGGTGCGCCCACGCGTGCAGGTGAGCCGGCCGCTGTACGCCGGAGCCAGCCGCCATGTCGATCCTCCTTCCTTGCAGGAAGACCTGCCGGTGAAGCTCGGACAGCGCGTCAACCATCCCAGCTTCGGCGAAGGCGTGGTGGTCAGCGCCGAGGGCAGCGGCGCGCACACGCGGCTGCAGGTGAACTTCGAAGACGCGGGCAGCAAATGGCTGGTGGCGGCCTATGCCAACCTCACGCCCCTGTAGACACGTGCGGCATCGGACAGACCTCTCCTTCCTCGCCAAGCACTTGACCCAGACAGCAGGCCGTCAAACCCCATGAACCCACCCGATATCATCGTCACGGACGCACCCGAAGCCGCGGATCTTGCCGTGGTCTCCGACAGCCTGGACCGGTTCAACATCGATGCCAGCGGCATCGTCGACCGGCGTCCCCTTGCCGTGCTGGCGAGAGATCCCCTGACAGGCAAAACCTTGGGCGGAATCACTGGTCGCACTTCTCTTGGCCTGCTGTTCCTCGACGTGTTCTTTCTGCCGGAAGCCCTGCGCGGATCGGGCATCGGCAGCCGGATGCTGCAGATGGCCGAAGCGGAAGGCGGGCGGCGCGGTTGTCGGGCCGCTGTGCTCTACACGATCAGCTTCCAGGCTCCGGAGTTCTACAAGAAACATGGCTGGCGCGAGTTCGGGACGATCCCCTGCGATCCGCCGGGCACCAGCCGCATCTTTCTCACCAAGGATCTGCAACCGGCAACGTGATTATCGATGCCCAGCGAACCCGACCAGCAACGCGGCGCGCATCGAACGGATGCAATTACCCGGTCAAATCCACGCAGCGTTCGCTTCTTGTCCCTGCAACCTTGGCGCCACTCGCTTGTCGCATTCCCAGGTCGCAACGACGCAGGCGTCGGTCACGCCAGCCTTGACCCGATACGTTGGCTGTATGGGTTCGCCGCGGACATGGGAAAGCGGGCTCCCTTCCCGCCGTCTTCCACCATTTTTTTGGCAGTCCAGACCCCTGGACTGCCCCTTGCCAAGGCGCCGGATTGCGGGGAGGATGCGGACAATCGCGCCTTCATGCGCTCTGGCTGAAAGGGGGACTGCATGGATGTCGTGATCGTCGACGACCAACCTTCGGCACGAACCATGCTACGGCATATCGTGCAGGGCATCGGCCCGCAACTCGTCGTGCATGATTTCGGCGTGCCCCAGGCGGCTTTGGATTGGTGCGAGGGCAACCGGCCCGACCTGCTGCTGCTGGACTACCGCATGCCGGACATGGACGGGCTGGAGTTGGCCATGGCCTTTCGCAAGCCGCTGCGGAATCGGGACGTGCCCATCGTGCTTGTCACGGTGGTGGGCGACGAACCGGTGCGGCAGGCGGCGCTGGACGCCGGCGTGATCGACTTCCTGGTCAAACCGGTCCATCCCCGCGAGCTGCGCGCGCGTTGCCGCAACCTGCTGCAGTTGCGCCAACAGTCGGAGTCGATCAAGCAACGCTCGCTGTCGCTGGAGCAGCGACTCCTGGCCAGCATGCACGAAGTGGAGGAACGCGAGCGCGAAACGCTGTCACGGCTCGCACGGGCCATCGAGCTCCGCGATGCCGGCACCAGCGCCTACCTCGAGCGCATGTCGCATATAGCCGGACTGATTGCGGAAGGCCTGGGGCTTCCGGAGGAGCAGGTACGCACGATCGAGCTGGCTGCGCCATTGCACGACATCGGCAAGATCGCCATTCCCGATGCGATCCTGATGAAGCCCGGCCCGTTGAACGCGGAGGAGCGCCTGCACATGCAACAGCACCCGCGCATCGGCTACCAGCTGCTGCAGGACAGCCAGAACCGCTTCATCCAGGCGGGGGCGCAGATCGCGCTGCGCCACCATGAGCATTGGAACGGAAACGGCTACCCCGACGGGCTCGCTGGCGAGGCGATCCCGATCGAGGCGCGGGTGGCGACCGTAGCCGACGTGCTGGATGCATTGCTGTCGCCGCGCCCCTACAAGGAAGCCTGGGATATCGAGCGAGCGCTCGAATTCATTGGCGCGCAAAGCGGCGCCATGCTGGATCCGGCCTGTGTGCGCTCGCTCATGGACAACCTGCCGCGACTGCGCGGCATTTGCGAACGTTTCTCCCGTGTTCCGCTCAATCGCGACTGGCGTTGACCGCGTGCGCCCGGCACTGGCCTGGGTACGCCGGCGATTGCACGGGCGCGCGGACAGTGAGCATGCGCAAGTATTCGTGCGCATCGCGATCACCATGTTGTTCTCCACCTATCTCGGCTGGAAGGTCGACTGGGGCGACGACAGCCCGGCATTGTTCTCGACCTGGCTGATCCTGCTCGGGGAGTTGGCGCTGTCGATCGGCCTGCTGGCCGCCATTCTCGTTGCTCCGCAACCGTCGTGGGTACGGCGCTGGCTGGGCATGCTGGCCGACTACGCGGCGATTGGCGGGGTCATGCTCCTGCAGGGGGAGTCGGCCTCCCCGCTGTACGCGGCCTACCTGTGGGTTTCGATCGGCAACGGCATGCGCTACGGACCGCGCTACCTGTACGCCTCCACGGCGTTGGCCGCGCTGTCGTTCGCGGCGATGATGACGGTCACTCCCTATTGGCTGCAGAACCGCTACCTGTCCTGGGGATTGCTGCTTGGCCTGATCGCGGTACCGCTGTACTTCGCCTCCCTGCTCAAGGCGCTGACCGCCGCGATCGAAGAAGCCCGCCGCGCCAACCTGGCCAAGAGCCGGTTCCTCGCCAATATGAGCCACGAGTTCCGCACGCCATTGAACGGGCTGTCGGGCATGTCGGAGCTGCTGGCGAGCACCAGGCTGGATACGGAGCAGCGCGGCTATCTTGAAACCATCCAGGCTGCCAGCCGCTCGCTGCTGGCTCTGGTGGAGGATGTGCTGGACATCTCGGCGATCGAGGCCGGCAAGCTGCGGCTGAAGCAGGAAACCTTCAACCTGAATGCCTTGCTGGAGCAGATCAACCTGATGCTGCGCCCCGAGGCCCGCTCGAAACGGCTGGAATACACGGTCACGGTATTGCCGGAGGTGCCGGAGCAACTGCGCGGCGACCCCCATCACCTGCAGCAGGTACTGGTGAACCTGCTGAGCAATGCGATCAAATTCACCGCGTCGGGCGAAGTTCGCATGACGGTGGCGAAATCGGCCTGGGTCGGTACAGAGGTGCGCCTGCGCTTCACGGTTTCGGATACAGGTATCGGCATTCCCGCATCGGCACGCGCAAAACTGTTCGAGGCATTCGAGCAGGTCGACAGCAGCCTTGCGCGAAAGCACCAGGGCACCGGCCTGGGAACCACGATCGCCAAGGGCCTGACCGAAGCCATGGGGGGATCGATCGGGTTCGAAAGCAGCGAAAACGTCGGCAGCCGCTTCTGGGTCGAACTGCCGTTCGGTTCCGCCGTGGAACCCGCGCCCGCATCCGCCGGCGCCAAACCGAAAGCCGCGGACGCGCGCATATCGCCCCCATCATCGACGGCGCACAACATCATTGCGTTTGCCGATCCGTTCTCGCGCCATCGCGCGCGGATCAAGTCGGCACGCGTCCTGGTCGCCGACGACCACGCCGCCAACCGCCTGCTCCTGCAGGGCGTACTGCAGAAGGCCGGGCATCGGGTGATGACAGTGGGGGACGGCGAAGCCGCGTTGGATGCGCTGGCGGGCGGAGGCTTCGACCTGGCGTTGCTGGACCTGCACATGCCGTCACTGAGCGGCATCGACCTATTGCGTCAGCTGCGTGTGATGGAGGCGGGCACGCGTACCCGCACGCCGGTGGTGATCATCAGCGCCGATGCCACTCCCGAGTCTGCGCGGGTGTGCCGCGATGCCGGCGCGCGCGCCTTCATCACCAAACCCTTTGCCGCCGTAAGGCTGCTCGATGCCATCGCGACGATCCTGACCGGTGGAAGCGGCGAGGAGGTGGAAAGCGCCCGCCCGAGCGTACACGCCTCCGCCGAGCAGGTGCTGGACATGTCGGTGCTGGATGAGTTCGCCGCGCTTGGGATGGGAAAGACATTCGAGGCCGACTTCATCAATCAGTGCGTTGTCGACGCACGCCTGGCGCTGGCGAGGATGCGCCAGGCCGGAGCGGAGGGCGACTGGGAGCGGTTCCGCGACCAGGCCCACGCCATAAAGGGAATCTCCGGCAATCTCGGCCTGGTGCAGTGCGCCGGGTTGAGTGGCGGCCTGATGCGCATGACCGCCTTCGAACTGGAGCGCGACTGGCAGCGCCATTGCGAGAGCCTGACGCAGCGCCTGCATGACGGCGAGCAGGCGCTGCAGACGCGCGGGAGCTGGACACCCGCGCGCGAGGACAGCCCGTTGTCGCCATGATCAGGCCTGCACCACGGCCTGTTCGCCGTGCCGGCGGTACTGCGCGCGCACCAGCCTTTCCATGGTTCGCAGCGACTTCTCGCCCAGCTGCAGCGCGGTGTCCACCCAGATCTCTGTGATCGCCATCATCTCCTCCAGCGTCACCGGTTGTGCCAGCGCCCGGACCCGATGCATGGCCATCCGCGCATGCGGGATGCGGCGGTTGCCACGGATGACTTCCTCGACCGCCTGCGCGCCTTGCCCACGGGGAGCCAGCACGTCCACCAGCCCCATCTTGTAGAGCTCTTCGCTGGACAGGATGTCGCCGCCAAGCATCAATCGCTCGGCCTGCTGGGGCGGAATGCGTTTGCACAGGAAGGAGTAGGCCCCCATTCCCGGGAACAGGTCGAACAGCACCTCCGGCAATCCCATGCCCACGCCCTCTTCCGCGACGATGGTGTGGCAGCTCAACGCGGCTTCGAAGCCACCACCCAATGCATCGCCCTGCACCAGCGCGATGCTGTGCACGTCGGCATCCAGCCCGGCATGGAAAGCATGCACGCCACGCACGCATTGCCGGGCGTAAGTCAGCAGCGCAGGACGGTTCTGATGACGGATCGCCTCGCAGAAGTATTCGAGGTCGCCGCCAAGGTTGAACGCATCGCAGTCGGAAGCAAGCACCACGTGCCGCAGTCCTGATTCGCCATACATGCGTTCCCGGCGCAGCCTGTCGCCGAGCACGTTCTGGTATTGAAGGATGTCGGCGACCAGCGCCGGCTTGAAGCAGGCGCGGCCGGGCGAGGCGGCCAGATCGGCGTGCATGTGACACCAGTGCACGGACGCATCTGCACTCTCGGTGGTGCGCAGGGTGGGGTAACGGGGGACAGAAGCAAGCTTCTCGAGAATCGCGGTAGCCATGGTCACTCCAGACGGTTGATGCCAGCCCGGGCCGTGACCGGCGGGGAACGGAAGGTACATCGAGGGAGGCCCGGAGGCCTCTATGCACCTAAACGGTCGGAAGTGCAAGGAAAAGTCCGCCCCCTGGAGCCGCATGCTCCGGACCAGGGGAAAGCTGCAAATCAGGTCACGCAATCACAGTGACGAGCATCCTCCGCCCGGCACGTGCTCCTCGCCGGAAAGGACCCGGAAGGCCTATCGGCGCAACCTCGGCACCCCATGCTCGTCGCGTTCCTCGATCGCGATGGCGCTGGTGTCGATCACGCCGGCCGTGGCGGAATGCGTGACCTGCACCGTTTCGCCACGCGCCATGGCCAGCGCATTGCGGTAACAGCGTTGCGCCTGCGCGGCGTCGCCCTGGCCTGCATGCGTGTCGCCCAGTGCCTCCCATGCGCCGCTGCCCGGCTCCAACGCCAGCGAGCGCTCGAGGTATTGGCGAGCCTTGCCCCAGAGCCCGGAGCGCACGCAGATACGGCCGGCAGCGAGCAGCAGGGTGGCGTCGTTGGGATGGTCCGACAACCAGCTTTCGGCGCGACCGAGGCGCGCAGCCAGGTCGCCGCCGGCGAGCACGCCATAGGCTTCCACGAGTTCCGGCGACCATTCGCGGCGCAGCGCCGATTCAAGTTCGTCCATCGCCGGCAGTACAAGGCCAAAGCCGGCGGCGCGACGTGCGTAGGCATCGACGGCGGCGTTGGCACGGCGCTGGGTCTTGGGCAACTGCGACCATAAGGTGTTGAGAGCGGCGCCATCAGGGGCGGCATTGATGGCGGCGGTCAGTACCCTGGCTTCCAGCGTGGTGTACCCGCGCATGCCCAGCGCACCGCTTTTCTGCAAAGGATCCAATGCAGCCAAGGCACGCCGCGTGTCGCCCACGGCCAGCGCGGAGAGTGCCAGTTCGCGCCAGCCGCCGGGTGGCAATGCGGCCTTGTCGGCATCGGGCGCCAGCAGGGCCACGGCTTCGGCCGCCTTGCCGTCTCGGCGCAGCATGCGTGCGCGCAATATCCGTGCGGCCTGTGGCGCAGCCTGCGAGGCTTCGGCCAGGATTTCCAGCCCGCGGCCATGCTCGCCTCGGCGCGAGGCGGCTTCGGCGGAGGCGAGCAAGGCCACGCCGCGCAACGTGCCCAGCCGCGACGCGCGGTTCAAATCGCGCTCGGCGTCGCCATGACGGCCCTCCATCAGCGCGATCAGGCCCTCGCCCAGACGCTTGCGGCTGAGCCTGCGGTGCCGCCGCGACAACGCGCCGAACGGCCAGCGCAGCAACCGCCATGCCGCAACGAGGGCGGCCCACGCCACGAGCAGGATGACCACGGCGGCGAGCAGCGAGGTCTCCACCCTCCAGCCGCGGATGCGCACCAGCACGTAGCCGGGATCGACTGCCACCCAATGCCAGCCGAACGCGGCCAGCGCCGCGACGATGACCAACAGCAGGATCCAGCGCCACAAGCTCATCGCGCCACCCCTTTGGGTTGCGCAGGTACCGACGCCGCGGGCGCGGGGCTGTTCGACAGCGCGTGCACCGCGCGCAGGTTGCGCAGTTCCGACAAAGCGGCACCAAGCTGCACCGGTGCGTCGTTGGGCACGACCAGGGCCAATTGCTTCAAGCTGGCGCGAGCCTGCTGCACGGCGTCCGCGTTGCCGTCGAACTGGCCAGCGAGGCCGGCGTCGGCGCGCTGCAGTGCACCGACGTAGGCCTTGGGATCATGTGCGAGCAGCGCCGCCTGCGCCTGCGCGAGATCCAACGCCACCAGCTCGCGCGCAAAGCGCGCATCGGCCACCGCCAACGGCGCGCCGTTGTCGCGCTGCACGCTGACCACGCTTGCGAGCGCACGCGTTATGCGCGACCACGCGCCGGACGACGAAGGGCCCGCCGGCGCATCCAGCGGCTTCAGCGGCAACGCAGGTACGGCATCCCGCAAGCTGGTGAGCTTGCCCAGCGCCTCATCCTGGCCAGCCGGCTGGCTGGCGAGCAGGGCGAGGTGTTCGGCCTCGACGTTCTGCCGCAGGTCCGCGAATGCGCCGTCGTTCACCGCGGCCAGCGTTTGCGCGGCCAGTGCATAGGCCGCAGCCGCACCTTGCGCATCATGGAACAGGTCATAGCGCTCCTTGGCCATGCGCAGCAGCGATTCGGTTTCGTCCAGCAAGGCGGTGTCATGTGCGCTGAGCGTGTTCTCGGAAAGCTTGCCCACGGCCTCCTCCAACTGGCGCAGGCGATCGCCTTGCGCCTGCTGCGCGGCTTGCAACCCGCGGTCGAGCTGGTCGGACGCATCCAGTCGCTGGATGAGGCTGGCGCTGCCACCCTTCAGACCATCCAGCCTTTTTTCCAGCGCATCCACCCGGTCGAGCAGGTTCTTCGAATTGGCAACGGTGGCATTGATGCCGACCCGCTGTTGCCACTGGCGCCAGCCCACGTAGCCGACGGCCAGCAGGGCGAGCAACGCCAACAGCAAGGCCAGCGCGATGCTGCCGCCACGCGGCGCAGCGTCGCGTATGGGAAGCGGTCTGTCGGCGCGCGGCGCAGCGACCGGCGATGGAGATGGCTTGGTGTCTTGTTCGTTCATGCCGGCATGCTAACAGGCAGGCCTCAAGCGTTCGTTGCAAGCTCGTGAAGCCGTCAACGCGATGCGGCGGCCTCAAGCAGATCGGCAGCCAGCGCAGACCTGGCCAGCACGATGCGCGTGAAACCCTCGCCCTGCGCCGCTTGTGCCAGGCGCTCGCTGCTGACCACGGCCATGGCCTTCCGCAAGCGCACCATGGCCGACGCGGGCAACCGGCCCATCAGATTGTGCAGCGCCTCGGTGCTGGAGAGCAGCACGCGCGCCGAACGCGGCAACGCCAGCACCGCATCGACATGCCGCCTGTCCAGTCGCGGGGGTACGCGTCGATACACCTGCACTTCGTGGCATTGCGCGCCACGTGCGGCCAGTTGCCCGTGCAACAGGCGGCGACCGCCAGGGGCACCTACCAGGACCACGCGCTTGCCTGACAGGTTTTGCATCACCGGCAAATCGAGCACGCCTTCACTATCTTGCCGTGCAGGCGCCTGCGCCCGCACGCCACGCCTGCGCAACGCCTGCACCGTGCCCTGCCCCACCGCGAGCACCATGGCCTTGCTGCGCAAGGGGAGCAGCGCGGCGGCGAAACGCACTGCCGCCGGACTGGTGAACACCAGCAGCTCGTCCTTCAACGCGGCACGCATGGCTGCGGGCAACCGCGGATCGTCGACAGCACGCAGGGACAGACCAGGCAAAAGCAACGGCACACCGCCGCAGGCGCGCACACGCCGCGCCATCGCGGCAGCGGTGCCGGCCGGACGGGTGATGACCACGATGCGGCCATGCAACGACGGAATGTGCGGATTGCGACCCATGCGGTGCCCGGCGGTCCAGCCCGCATCGCGCGCGGGCAACAGCTCGCGAGTATAGCCAGGGGCTTCGCGTCGCTTGGCAATCCATCTTCCACCAGTGCCGCGGAAGCGGCACCCGTGCTGCATAGCAATGTTGAATGACCGGCCAAATCATCCGACAATTGTTCTATTGTCGGACATTATGCTGTGTGCGACTTCGCGTGACACGAAGTCGGCCGAATGCATTCCATTGCACGTTTCGCACACCGGGGAGAAGTCGATGCGCTGGTTGGTAATGTCGGGTTTCATGCTGCTGTCGTGGTTCGTGTGCGTCGGATCGCCTGCATACGCTGGGGGACAGCCACCCCAACCGCCACGGCAACCGAACGGGCTGGCGCTCACGCCACCGATGGGCTGGAACTCGTGGAACCACTTCGGATGCAACATCGACGAGCGGACCATCCGCGCCGCCGCCGATGCGATGGCAAGTTCGGGCATGAAGGACGCCGGCTACCAGTACGTGGTGATCGACGACTGCTGGCACGGCCCGCGCGACGCCGAAGGCAACATCACCGCCGACGCCGGGCGCTTCCCCTCCGGCATCAAGGCACTGGCCGACTACATACACTCGAAGGGATTGAAGTTCGGCATCTATTCCGACGCGGGGTCGAAAACCTGCGCCGGCCGTCCCGGCAGCCGCGGCCACGAATACCAGGACGCGCGCACCTACGCTTCCTGGGGCGTGGATTACCTCAAGTACGACTGGTGCAACACGGGGACGCAGGACGGCGAGTCCTCCTACACTCTGATGAGCGATGCACTGCGCGCCACCGGCCGCCCCATTGTGTTCAGCCAGTGTGACTGGGGCAGCAACAAGGATTGGTTGTGGGCGCAGAACGTCGGCAACCTCTGGCGCACTACCGGCGATATCTATGACGGTTGGGAAAGCCGTGCAGGCCGCCAGAACGGCATGACCAACATCGTGGACATGCAGGCCGAGCTGGCGCACTACGCGGGTCCAGGCCACTGGAACGATCCCGACATGCTGGAAATCGGCAACGGCGGCATGAGCAACGAGGAATACAAATCGCAGTTCAGCCTGTGGGCAGAGATGGCCGCACCGCTGATGGCCGGCAACGACCTCGCCCACATGAGCGCGGAGACCAAGGTCATCCTCACCAACCGCGAAGTGATTGCAGTGGATCAGGATGCGCTGGGTGTGCAGGGGCAGCGCGTATTCAAGGATGGCGACCGCGAAGTTTGGTCCAAGCCGCTCAAGGGTGGCGGCCGAGCGGTGGTGCTGTTCAACCGTGGCGCGCAGGCGAGCCGTATCGCCGCGGACTGGGGCATGCTCGGCTATCCCAGGGGCGTGGCCATGCGCGTGCGCGACCTGTGGCAACACAAGGACCTGCCGCGCGCAAGCGGCAGCTTCGCCGCCGAGGTTCCCTCGCACGGCGTGGTGATGGTTCGTATCGACAACTGACGCGGGTCGCGCACCGCCGGTGCGCGGCTCACACGATTCTTTGCACGAGGAACGGACGGTGAAGCGATTGCGGATGCTGTTGACGATGGTGCTGGCTTGCGGTCTGGTCGCAGCGATGCTGCATGCCGAGTCCGCGCCACCGCGCACGCCGAACGAACTGGCACTGACGCCGCCGATGGGCTGGAACACCTGGAACAGGTTCGGTTGCAAGATCAACGAGAAGCTGATCCGGCAGGCGGCGGATGCGATGGTCAGCTCCGGCATGCGCGACGCCGGCTACGTCTATATCGTCATCGACGATTGCTGGCAGGGCGAGCGCGACGCCAAGGGCAACATCCGGCCCGATCCGCTGCGTTTCCCCTCCGGCATGAAGGCGCTGGGCGACTACATTCACGCCAAGGGCCTGAAGTTCGGCATCTACTCCGACGCCGGCCAACTCACCTGCGGCAAGCGCCCAGGCAGTTGGGGGCACGAGTACCAGGACGCGCGCACCTATGCCTCGTGGGGCGTCGATTACCTGAAATACGACTGGTGCTCCACCTATACGCAGGATGCACCGTCCACGTACACGACGATGAGCGACGCCCTGCGCGCCACCGGCCGCCCCATCGTGTTCAGCATCTGCGAGTGGGGCGTCAACAAGCCGTGGCTGTGGGCGAAGAACGTCGGCAACCTCTGGCGCACTACCGACGACATCTACGACCACTGGTCGGGCCAGGACGGCTACCAGCACAGCGTGCTGGCCATCCTCGACCTGCAGGTGGGATTGGACGGCTTCGCCGGTCCCGGCCACTGGAACGACCCGGACATGCTGGAAGTGGGCAACGGCGGCATGAGCAACGTGGAGTACCAGTCCCACTTCAGCTTGTGGGCCATGCTGGCCGCTCCGCTGATGGCCGGCAACGACCTCGCCGACATGAGCGCGGAGACCAAGGCCATCCTCACCAACCGCGAGGTGATCGCGGTGGACCAGGACCCGCTGGGCATCGAAGCCAGCCGCGTCGCCAAGCAGGGCGACTACGAGGTCTGGGCGCGCCCGCTCAAGGGCGGCGGACGCGCGGTGCTGTTGCTCAACCGCAGCGCCACCGCCCACGCGATCACCGTGGACTGGGCGGACTTGAACCTGCCGGCCTCGTTGCGCATGAAGGTGCGCGACCTCTGGACGCACAAGGATCTGCCGGCCGCACGCGGCAGCTTCACGGCCAACGTGCCGTCGCATGGCGTGGCGATGCTGCGGATGGAGTGAGCGCCCGCTCCCGAAACGTCGGGACATCCAGTGCGGCGTAGCGGGGTCGAAGGGCCCCGCTACGCACTCTCTTTGTTCGAGCCGTTTTGACCGCGTCGTGCTACGCGTCGGCCGCTGCCATGGCCAGGATCTCGCGGTAAAGCCCCGATGGAACCGTTGCGCCTTCGCGCAGGCTGCGTTCGCGCGCTTCGAAACGGCGTTGCGAAGGCAGGCGCGCGCCTTGTACGGTGATCGCACCGAACATTTCCTCGGCGCGCCGCGCACCATCGGCGGCGTCCGCTCCGCCGAGACGCGCAGGATCGAAGGCAAGGATCAGTTCGCCGTGGCAGGGTGCGGCGCCGGCGCCCTGGTCGAAGTCCAGCGATTCGCGGCTGGTCCAGTCGCCGATCAGCGCGCCGCCCATGAGTTCCACCATCATCGCCAGCGCCGAACCCTTGTGGCCGCCGAAGGTGTGCATCGCACCGCCGGCGATCGCGACGGGATCGATCGATGGATGGCCGTCGGCGTCCACGCCACACCCTGACGGCAGCGGCGTGCCGGTGCGGCGGTGCAGCTCTAGGTCGCCGCGCGCGATCGCGCTGGTGGCGAAGTCGAACACCAGCGGATACGGGCCGGGGCGCGGCCAGCCGAAGGCGACGGGATTGGTGCCGAACACCGGTCGGTGACCGCCGGCGGGCGCGACCCATGCGTGGCTGGGCGTAAGCGCGAGTGCGGCCAGGCCATGCGCGACGACGGCCTCGATTTCCGGCCACAAGGCGGAAAAATGGAAGCAGTGGCGTATCGCCAGCGCGGCGACACCGTGTCTGTGCGCCGCCTCGGCCAGCACCGGCAGGCTGCGCTCGAAGGCCAGCGGCGAGAACGCACGACGCGCATCCACACGCACCACGGCGCTGCCGTCGGATTCGACGACGGGTTCGGCCTGCAAGTCGACCTTGCCTGCGTGCACGGTCTGCGCGCAGGTCAGCACGCGATAGATGCCATGCGACTGGCAGGCGTCGCGCTGTCCGGCGACGATCACGCGTGCCATCGCCTGCACGTGCGCTTCGCCCAGGCCGAGGCTACGCAAGGCGGCACGGATCTGCTCGCCCAGTTCGTCGAGCGGCACGCGCAGGGTGTCGGAGGATGCGGTGTTCATCGCAGGAAAAACCCTTGCGGAAACGGATCCTCGCGTTCCAGCACCCAATGGTTGAACCCCATGATGTGCGCTTCGCCGGTCACTTCGGTGATGGCGCCGTCGAACGGGCCGATCTTGACGGCTTCGACCACGCGCACCTCGAAGCGGCTGCCAACGATGCTGGCATTGACATAGGCCTGGTTCAATCCGAGTCGCCCACGCAGGAACAACTGCGCGGCACGACCCGAACTGCCGGTGCCGGTGGGCGAACGATCCACCTCGCGATCGGCGAAGATGCAGACGTTGCTTTGGTCCGCACCGACGGAGGCCGCATTCGGCGGCCCGTCGATGATGCTGCCGTAAAGCTGGTCCAAGTCCGGCTCCAGCGGATGCCGGATCGGTATCTGCGCAACCACGGCCGCTTTCGCCTGCGCGCCGAGTTCGATCAGCGTACGCACGTTTTCGGGCGCGATGGACAACCCGTCCGGCGCGGTGAGGTAGTAGTAGAAGGCACCGCCGAACACGATGTCGCCGGTGATCGCGCCGAAGTCGCGCGTCCGCACCGCGACGTCGCGACGGTAGATGAAACCGGGCACATTGCGGAACGTCGTGCGTCCGGCGTGCCGACCGTCCCATTCCACCCAGGCCTCGATGAAACCCGCGGGTGCGTCGAAGGCGATGCGCGTGCGCGGCGACTGCCGCTCGACCATGCCCAGTTCCACCAGCAACCTGCCGAGCGCGATGATGCCGTGCCCGCACATGTCGCTGTAACCCTCGTTGTGCAGGAAGATCACGCCGAAATCGGCGCCGGGCGAGACCGGCGGGAACAGGTAGGCGCCGTACATGTCCGCGTGGCCGCGTGGCTCCAACATCAGGAAGCGGCGCAGGTCGTCGTGGTGTTCGCGCAACCAGGCACGCTTCTGCAGCATCGTGCCCGCGGGCAATGGCGGCAATCCGGAAAGCACCACGCGCAGCGGCTCGCCGCCGGTATGCAGGTCGACGGTGTGGAGCTGGCGGGCGTAGTCGCTCATTTGCGTGATCGTGCCGGCAAATACGGTGATGCCAAGCATGGCACCGTGCGGCCGCCTTGCGCCGTTACCGTGCGAATTCCGCACGCTTCCCGGACGAATCCGATCAAGACGCCGCCATCGATGGTTTCAATACTGCAACCCGTCAGTGCATGAGGGGCTCTGGCTGATGTTCGGCTCGACATATCCAGCCATCGTCCGATGGTCTGGCCCATGACCAATGCGGGGAGAGAGCAAATGATTCGGAAAACGACATTGTCCACGGCAATGAGGGTTGCCGTGTGCGGGTTGGCGTGTACCAGTGCAATGGGAATCGCGCTTGCCACCGGCAGTCCGCCGGCAAGCGGCACCGCAACAAGTGGCACGAACGTGGCCCTTGCGGAGGGCGTCAAGCTTCAATCCACCGACAAGGCGAGCATGATGGGGGCGTTCGAGCCGGTTCGCGTCAACGTCGTGCTCAAGATGCACGACACGGACGAACTCAGGCAGATGGCCGACCTCGTGCGCACGCATGCGCACGCGCCGCTGACGGACAGCGACCTGGCGGCCCGCTACCTGCCGCACGGCGACGATGCCGCGCGCGTCGTCAACTTCCTCCGCGCAAACGGTTTCGGAAATATCCACGTGTCGAAAGACAATGTGATCGTCACGGCCGAAGGCACGGCATCCGGCGTGCAGTCGGCGTTTGGCACGCGGCTGTACAAGGTGACCAATGCCAACGGTTCGGGCATAGCCAATGTCGATGCGGTACAAATTCCGGCTTCGTTGAGTGGAGTGGTCGGCGCGGTGCTCGGCTTGCGCTCATACAGCGAGCGCGGCCTGTCGGCCGCGAAAGCGGCCACGGTAGGAAAGAACGGGCCGAAGCTCACGGCCAAGGTTTCGGCGAAGGGCAAGAAGGCGCCGGGCACGCAAGCGGCGTCTGGCGACACCACCGTGGCTTGCCGCGAATGCGTGCATGCGCCGACGGATTTTCCGCAGCTCTACAACGCTGGCGGATTGGCTCCCGCGTTGAACCAGTCAGTGGCGATCATCGGCGTGGGCGACCAGGGTGAAACCCCTGCGCTGTACCAGACCTGGGCCAATGGCTACGGCATCACGCCGATTCCGCTCGCCATCACCTATCCCACCGGATACACCGCGGGCGATTACGAGGCGCAAACCGAAGCGGTACTCGACATCGATGCCGTCACGGCCATGAGCGGCGGCCTGCAGCAGATCGCGTTCTACTCGGCGCCTTCGACCGACCTGAGCGACGAGCTGACGGCAGTGACGGCTGCCGTCAACGACAACCACACCACCATCTCGCTGTCGTTTGCGGCCTCGTGCGATTCGGATATCCCGCAGGATCTGCGCAACAGCTGGGACCAGGAACTGTACGCGGCGATAGCCAAGGGACTCACCGTGTTCGCCGTCACCCAGGACGACGGCGGCTATCCGAACTGTTCCGACAACGCGAGTTCCACCGGCTTCCCGGCCAGTTCGCCCTATGTCGTTTCGGTGGGCGCTTCCACCCTCATCAACACGGCCGACTCGTACAGCACCTACGACCACGAAACCTTGTGGGTCGACAGCGAAAGCGGCCCGGCCGCGACCGAGCAGCGCCCCTGGTACCAGGATGTCGTGGCGAACGTCGTCGGCAGCATGCGCGGCACGCCGGACTTCGTGATGGATGGCGATCCCAACACCGGCCTGTGGGTGGTGACCGGCTATGTCGACAGCAGCGGCACGTTCCAGCAGCAATGGGCCGTTTATGGCGGCACCAGCCTTGCCGCGCCGCTGCTGGCCGGCACCTATGCCAGGATCCTGCAGAGCGGCATCCCGCCGTATTTCTGGCCGCAGACCTTCTACGACATCGGCACGGCGCAAGTGAAAAAGACCAAGGGCGACTGCCTCGACTGCTACAACTTCCTTACGGGAGGCAGCAACGGGGCGTACTCGGTGGTGCCGGGCCAGTACAACCAGGCATCCGGTTGGGGTTCGTGGAATGCCGCTTCGGTGGCGAACGCCATGCGGTATCAGCGGTAAGTCCGGGGTCGTCTGTCGCCTTCGTGACGCCGGCGCGTGCCGGCGCCACGGAGGCGGCTTTGCATCAGGCAACGACCCGATGCCGCAACGATAGATAGATCCGACCCGCAAACACGGTGCACACACCCTTCGCCCCGGGCGCAACGAAGCGGAAGCTTCCGCTCGCGCCGAGCGCCGCTTGCGACGGCAAGCGCACGCGGGGAAGCGCCATGGATGGCGCCGGTTTCGAGTAGCGAGGGAGTCGGAACGCTCATCGCAATCGTCCTTCGATTTCGGCCCTGCGGGCCTGTGCCAAGGGCGGGCGACGGATGTCCCGCCGAGCCGTTGCCGTCAATCAGGCGGCACGTTTATGCCGACTTCGACAGGAAAATGTCTTATTAAATACTTTATGCCATTTCCCGCATTCAACATGCAGCATCGCGCCGAGACAAATCCACGAATCGTGATCTACCGTTCCTGACATGCGAAACGGAATTCGCAGGTTTTCGGCCCGATTTGGCCGAAACGATTGCAGTCGTCGCAGCGACTGAAAATCCAGTTCGTCCTGTCTACAAATAATCCTTTTCTCCCGAATGCCGCAACCAACGTTGCGCTGGCATGGGGATGCCATGTTTCGTGCATTCGGAAGAAACCAGTCTTTCACCGGGGAGTTCTCAAATCTCATGAATGTCATGAAATTCGATGTGGGCGTGCGCGCTTCGGCATTGCGCCGCACGGCATTGGCTGTGGCCATCGTCGCCGGTATCGGCGTGACCGGCCAGGCACTGGCGCAGGCCACCACCGGCACCATCTTCGGCAGCGCGCCCGCGTCCGGCGCCACCGTGCAGGTCACCGGCGGCTCGGGCTTCAACCGCGCCGTGCCGATGGACAGCACCGGCCACTACTCGATCACCGTGCCGATCGGCGATTACACGGTCAGCCTCATCCAGAACGGCGCCGTGGTGCAGTCGCACGACCACGTCAACCCGGCCGCCGGCGGCGCGTCCGAAGCGGACTTCCTGCAGCGCGGCGATGCGAATGCGAAGTCGTTGAGCACGGTCACGGTGACGGCGAACGCGCTACCCGCGATCGACGTGACCTCCACCACGCAGAACCTCACCATCACGGCGCAGCAGCTGACCCAGTTGCCGGTCGCGCGCAACTCGGGCTCCATCGCCCTGCTGGCGCCGGGCACCATCTCCGGCGCCGCAAAGCTGGGCGACGGCCCCACGGGCGAACCGGTGATCTCGTTCAACGGCTCGTCCATCGTGGAGAACGCGTACTACATCAACGGCTTCAACACCTCCGATCCGCTCAGCAACACCGGCGGCATCACGCTGCCCTACGGCTCCATCGACCAGCAGCAGACCCTGACCAGCGGCTACGGCGCCATGTATGGCCGCTCGGCCGGCGGGGTGATCAGCCAGGTGGGCAAAAGCGGCACCAATGACTGGCACTTCGGCGCCCAGGCGCTATGGCAGCCGGCGTTCGCCAAGAGCAGCACCGACAACTACTACTACGCCAACCCGGACAACCTGCTGGCCTGGCAGATGCCGGGACAGATCTACGAATACCGCCAAGACAACAGCAGTTGGAACACGGTCTATGACGCCTACATCGGCGGCCCGCTGATCAAGGACACGCTGTTCATGTTCGTGTCGGCTGAGGTCAACAAGTCGCAGGGGCACAGCGTCGACGCCTATGGCGGTCCGGGCAGCACGAATTACATGTATTACTGGAAGGACAGCGACCCGAAGTTCTACGCCAAGCTGGACTGGAACATCAACTCCAGCAACATCTTGTCGCTCACGGGTATTCGCAATCAGGTTGGCAACGACCCGAACGAAAGCTACCTCTACGACTACGCAACGCACACCCAAGGCACCACGCTCCAAAACTTGGGCCAGCGTGACAAGACCACCTTCACCATCGGCATCCTGAAGTACACCTCGTACATCACCGACGACCTGACGCTGAACGCCACCTACGGCAAGATGGATGGCGAGTATTACTACAACCAGCCGGTGGCTTCGGCGGCGGCGGCATATGGCCAAACCCTGCCGGCGACCTGGAGTACCCAGAACGAAAACCCGGCTTACGCCAGCAACATCTACAACCCTTACGGCCTGGGCTCGATAAACAATCCCGACCATTCCTCTGAAGTGCGCAATCTGCGCATCGACCTCGACTGGAGGCTGGGCAACCACGACATCCTGTTCGGCATCGACAACGACGACGATACCGACAAGAACGACGGATCGATCATTGGCGGCCCCGGCTATGCCTGGATCTACAACGTAACGTCGCCGGGTCAGGCTGTCGCAACGGCCAACGGCTACTCTGCGGGCGTGGGCAGTCCATGCACCATCGGTGGTCAAGCCGCCGCCTGTTCCGTGTACAAATATGTGTACGCCACCAACGCCACCGTGTCCGTGAAGCAGCATGCGCAGTACCTGCAGGACAACTGGCAGGTCACGCCAAACCTGCTGCTGAATCTTGGCCTGCGCAACGACCAATTCACCAACTACACGCCGAACAACGTGCCCTACCTGCGCCTGACCAAGCCGCAGTGGGCGCCGCGCCTGGGCTTCAGTTGGGACGTGTTCGGTGATTCCAGCATGAAGGTGTTCGGCAACGCCGGCCGCTACTACCTCGCCATGCCCACCTCCGTGGCGCTGCGCCAAGCCAGCGCACCGCTGTACACGGAGCAGTACTACACGTACACCGGCATCGACGCGAACGGTTTGCCGCAGGGCACGCAACCCATCATGGGCAACTTCCCGAACGGGATCTATTACGTCAACGGCGAGAACGGCACGTCGTCCAACCCCAAGATGGCGGCGTCGCAGAACCTCAAGGCGGAATACGTGGACCAGTTCGTGCTGGGCACGCAGCAGCAATTCAAGATGCTCGACCAGAGCTGGGTATATGGCGTGAGCGGCACGCTCAACCGAATGGGCCGCGCCATCGATGATTGGGACAGCGGCAGTGAAGGTGGCTCTCTCCCGAATGAGGATTTCGCCATCCTGACGCAGTTGGCCGCCCAGCAGGGCGTTGCGATAACCACCAATCCGAACGATTTCAAGAGCAGCACCCTGATCAACCCGGGCGTCACCAATATCGTGACCGTGCCGAACGGCAGCGGCGGCTACAGCCAGGTGAAGGTGCCGTGGGCGGACTTCCTGATGCCGCAGCTCAAGCGTCGCTACTACTCGCTGGACACGTATCTGGAGCATCCGTTCGACGGCAAGTGGTGGGGCAAGATCGACTACACCTTCTCGAAAAGCTACGGCGACTACGAAGGTCCGGTGTTCTCGCCCGGCGGCCAGGGCGGCAGCTCGCAGTCGGCCACCGTGCAGTGGGATTTCCCGGAGATCATGGCGTACTCCAACGGGCCGCAAGCCAACAGCCAGCGTCACCAGTTGCGCATCTACGGCTCATACCAGATCACGCCGGAATGGAGCGTCGGCGGCACCTACCGCGTCGCTTCCGGCACACCGCTGTCCTGCTTCGGCCCCTTCGGCCCGGTCTCCGGCTGGGGCACCACGGCTTCCGATCCCGGCGGCTACGGCGCCAGCTACCACATGTGCAACGGCCTGCCCTCGCCGCCCGGCTCCGTTGGCAACACGCCGTGGACGCATCAGTTGAACCTGCAGGTGGACTACCGTCCGGCCTTCGCCGACCACAAGCTGGATTTCCAGTTGCAGGTGCATAACGTGTTCAACGAGCAGAAGTCCGTCCAGCAGCAGGAGTACATGGCCGAAAACTCCTCCGGATATCCCTACCCGTACTACCTCATGCCGTACAGCACGGAAGCGCCGCGCTACGTGCAGTTGGGCGTGACCTACGACTACTGATCGAAACCGACGCAACCCGGATGCAGGCGGAAACGGAACTTCCGCCGCACGGCACCCCTTTCCCCATCTGCCACCCGTTACGGGTGGCTTTTTTTGTGTGTTCCTCCATGAACACAAGATCAAGCAGGCGACCATCCATGGCCGCGCTCTTCAGAAAAATCCGCTTCGTCGCGGTTTTTGTGGCGGCCTGTCGCGAAGATCAGACAAATGGCGACCATGGCCGCACGCTTCATGAAAAGCCGCTTTGCTGCAGGCTTTGCGACAGGTAATCGCGACGATCGGGAGGCCGGCCATCCGCGCCCGCACTCCTCAAGACTCAACCGTGCAGATTGCGGAACTCGCGCGGCGTCATGCCCACGGTGGCCTTGAACTGGCGCGCGAACGCGCTCTGGTCGGTGAAGCCGCAGGCCAGGCCGATGTCGGCCACGCTGCCCGCGCCACGCAGCAGGCGCATTCCGGCGTCGATGCGCAGCTTGGTCAATGCCTGCTGCGGCGTGAGCTGGAACACGTTGCGGAAATGGCGCTCCAACTGCGCCACCGACACTTCGGCCAGCGCCGCCAGTTCGCCCACGCGTACGCCTTCGGCGTAGTGCGCTTGCAGGTATTCCATCGCACGCACGAGTCGCGGATAGGTCGGATGGCGTCCGTCGGGATGGCGCAGGTCGCGCGAAATGCCGAGCACGCCGCACACCTCTCCACGCTGCCGCTGCGGGTATTTACAGGTGATGCACCAGCCGGGCGCGCGGTTGGGCAGCAAATGTACCTCGAGCTGGTTGGCGATGCTCTCGCCAGCCAGCACGCGCCTGTCCTGCGCAGCGTAGGAACTGCCCAACGTGCTGGGGAACAGCTCGGCGACGCTGCGGCCGATCACCTCCTCGCGCCGTTTCAACCGCAATCGACGCACCAGGGTGAGGTTGGCATGCGTGTAGCGGCCGGAACGATCCTTCACGAAAAACACGACGTCGGGCAACGCGTCGAACAGCATCTGCATGTCTTCGGCCGAAAGCTTCACGTCCACGGCAAATTCCGGCGAATGGAAGTGGGAACGCACGCTAGCAAAAGCCTGCATTGGCAACGGCCATTATGCCGAATTCCGCACCTTGTAACGGTAGAGCGACCTAGCGGTCACCGCGCAGAACTCGGCATACAGCGAAGGCTGGTCGCTGTATCCGGAACGCCCCGGCGTGGGGATGGGCTTGCACGAAATGCCGTGGGCCATTTTGACTGCCCCGACCTCCAATGTGGCGCGCCGGCCGATTGGCGATGGACGCCGGCCTGCGCCATGACAGACGGGGCCACAGGCAGGCCTGCGAACACCTGCGCGAACACGCCACGCTGGCCGGACTCGGGATCGGCGTTGCCGGTCATCGACGCCGGCGTGCCGCGCGAACGCCTCGACATCCGCGCCTTCCACGGCAGCGTGCTCGCCTCCTGCCGAGTGCCGTGCCGTTGCCGGTTTCGGGGCTCGTGATGCGCGCTCCTCGCCGGCGACGGGGGCGCATCGTGGACTGCGACGGCACGTTGCAACGACATGGATGCCGCGCGTGCCACACTACAATCGACTGCATGACCGACACAGCCCACGACCTGATCCGCTTCATCCGCGACAAGATCCCGCTGGCGCGGGCGATGGACCTCGAACTGCTGGCGCACGATGAAGATCGGCTGGCCTTGCGTGCACCGCTGGCGCCGAACGTCAACGACAAGGGCTGCGCCTTCGGTGGCAGCCTGGTGAGTCTGATGACGCTGACCGGCTGGGGCCTGGTGGAACTCGCCCTGCTCGCGCGCGACCAGCATTGCGACGTCTTCGTGGGCGAGTCCACCGTGCGCTACCTGCAGCCGGTATGGGCGGATTTCCATGCCGAGGCGCGACTCACTGCGGACGCGGACTGGGCCAGTTTCTTCGATACGTTGCAGGCACGCGGCAAGGCGCGCATCGAGGTGGACTGCAGCGTACCCGGCACGGACGGCAAGCCGGCCGCCACGCTGTCCGCGCGCTTCGTCGCCAAACGCCGCGATTGAAGCGGCGCGCCCGCCACCGCAGAATGCACGGGTTACCGGGGAGAACGTCCATGCGCCACATCCTGCCTCCACTTGCCGTCGCCGCTGCTGCACTCCTCACCGGTTGCATGAAGGACGTCCGCAACGACAGCCTGGTGACCACGCTCAATGCCTACAGCGGCGCGGTGCGCTGGGATGGCCTGCAGAGCGGCCTGCAATACGTCGACCCCGAAGTGCTCAAGGCGCACCCGCCCACCGACTTCGACCTTGCGCGCTACCAGCAGGTGCGTGTGAGCGACTACGACGACGGCTCCGGCCCGGTGGCGCTGAACGACCATGAGGTGAAGCAGACGGTACGCATCAGCTTCATCAACAATCACACCCAGGCCGAGCGCAGCATCATCGTGCATCAGCTCTGGCGCTACGACGAAAAGGCCAAGCACTGGTGGCTGGAAAGCGGACCGCCCGACCTGGATCCGAACTGAGCCGGCCAGCGCGGGGCCGGCACCCGGATCGCCTATAATCGCCGGTTTGAACGCAACGGCGCGATCGCCGCGCCCGTGGAACCCACATGCAAGATTTCCTGCACAAGCTGCCCCAGTTCATCGGCAACCATGCAGCGCTGGCTGCGCTGTTCGCGATCCTGCTGGTCGCCCTGATCGTGGTGCAACTCGGCGAACTGTTCAGCAAGATCAAGGTGCTGACGCCGGCCGGGCTCACCCTCATCATCAACCGCGACAACCCGTTGCTGATCGATCTCTCGGCCATCGCCGACTTCGAGAAGATGCACGTGCCCGGTGCACGCCATGTCCTGATGAGCCAGTTCGACCCCGAGAACAAGGATCTGGCCAAGGCCAAGGAACTGCCGGTGGTGGTGATGGACAAGGACGGCAACGGCAATGCGGCCAAGGCCGCGCAGCGGCTGGCCAAGGCCGGCTTCCAGAAGGTCTATACCCTGGGCGGCGGCGTGCTGTCCTGGCAGCAGGCGCAACTGCCGGTGGCCAAGGGCAACAAATAACGGAATGCCGCAGGAGCGCACCCTGTGCGCGATGGCTTTGATGCCCGATCAGGGCAAAGGCTTTCGCGCACAAGGTGCGCTCCTACGGATGAAAACCTGCCCGCGCGGCGATGATCTGCGCCAGCACATCCGGCGCGTACTCGAACGAGTCGTAGTAAAGCCGTTCTTCCGGCAAGCCCGCCGCCACGAAGCGATGGCGTGCCACGTCGATCATCGCGGGCGGCCCGCTCATGTAGACATCGTGCGCCGAGAGGTCGGCATGGTCGGCCAGCACCGCCTCGTGCGCCAGCCCCACGCGCAGGCCGGAAGCCAGCCCCTCTTCCGACAGCACCGCGTGGAAGCGCAACTGCTTGGCCTGTCGCCGCCATTGCTCGATCTGCGGCAGCAGGTACAGATCCGCCGCATGGCGTACGCCCCAGTACACGTCCATCGCGCGGCGCGTGCCGAGTTCGATGAAGTGCTCAACAATGGCTTTCACCGGCGCGATGCCGGTGCCGCCGGCAACGAAGATCATCGGCCGCTCCGAATCCTCGCGCGCCACGAAGGTGCCCAATGGCGCCTCGATGCACAGCGTGTCGCCCACGGCCAACGCACCGGCCACCTGCGAAGTGAAGCCACCGCCGGCAACATGGCGCACGTGCAATTCGATACTGCCGTCCGCCTGCGGCCCGTTGGCGATGGAAAACGACCGGCGCCGACCGCCCTCCAGCACTACGTCGAGGTACTGTCCAGGCAGCCATTGCAGGCGCTGTTGGCCGTCGGCGGGTTGCAGGTAGAGGCCAGTGACATCGGGCGCCAGCAGTCGCTTGCTGGCCACGTGCACGGTGAGCCGCCGGCATGCGATGTCCTCCACCGAGGCCACCTCGCGCGCCTCCAGCAGCAGGTCGCTGGCCGGCACCGCCTGGCACAGCAGCACCGCTCGATGAGCGCGTTCGTCCGCATCCAGCGCCAGGGGCGGGTTGCGCGGGTACTCGCAGCGGCCGGTCAGCAGGGTGGCCTTGCAGCTGCCGCAAACGCCCGCGCGGCACGAATACGGCAACGCGATGCCGGCGCGCTGCGCGGCCTCCAGCACGGTTTCGCCCGCGGCAACGTCGAATCGGCGGCCGGTGCTTTTCAGGGTGACGGTGAACACGCGCACATTGTCGCCGCGATGCTCCCCGGCCGACAATGCGTGCCTGTTTCACGAGGATAGACCATGGCCATCTGGCAGCAGGCAACCGACCTCTCGCGCATCAACGCATGGAGCGCCAACACGCTGATGCAGGCGCTGGGCATACGCATCACCGAGATTGGCGAGGACTGGTTGCGGGGCACCATGCCGGTGGATGCCCGTACCCATCAGCCTTACGGCCTGCTGCACGGCGGCGCCTCGGTGGCGCTGGCCGAAACCCTGGGCAGCACTGCCGCCATGCTCACGCTCGACCCGGTGCAATTCCGCGCGGTGGGGCTGGAGATCAATGCCAACCACGTGCGCGGCGTGCGCGAAGGCATCGTCACTGGCACGGCGAAAGCATTACACCTCGGCCGCAGCACCCAGGTATGGGAAATCCGCATCGAAGACGTGCGGCAGAAGCTGGTATGCATCTCCCGCATCACCATGGCAGTGGTGCCGGCCGAAGCCGTGGCGCCACGTTGAACGCCGCTCCCTACGCCAGCCTCACTCCCGACCTGGTGCTCGACGCCGCGAGTGCCTGCGGGTTGTGGCCGGACGGCCGCCTGCTCGCGCTCAACAGCTACGAGAACCGGGTGTGGCAGATTGGCATCGAGGATGCTTCACCGGTGATCGCGAAGTTCTATCGCCCCGGCCGCTGGAGCGACGCGGCCATCCTCGAGGAGCACGCGTTCGCGCAGGAGCTGGCCGGGGACGAGGTGCCGATGGTGGCGCCGCTGTCGTTCGGCGGCCGCAGCCTGCTGCTGCATGGCGGCTTCCGCTACACACTGGCGCCGCGCCATGGCGGCCGCGCACCGGCGCTGGAATCGCGCGAACAGCTGGAATGGCTGGGTCGCCTGCTCGCGCGCCTGCATGCGGTGGGTGCACGGCGTCCATTCGCGCATCGCGACACGCTGGATCGCCGCACGATGATCGCGCAGCCAATCCAGGCCGTGCTGGCTTCGTCGCTGCTTCCGGCCCATCTGCAAGACGGCTACCGCAATGCGGCGCAACGGCTGGACCAAGCCGTCGCCGCGCGCCTCGATACCGTCGGCCCTGTCCGCACCTTGCGTCTGCACGGCGACTGCCATCCCGGCAACATCCTGTGGACGGATGCCGGCCCGCACTTCGTCGACCTCGACGATGCTCGCACGGGACCCGCGGTGCAGGACCTGTGGATGCTCGCCAACGACGACGCGGCAATGCAGGCGCTGCTGGACGGCTATGCCCAACTGCGCGACTTCGACCATGCGGAACTGGCGCTGGTACCCGCCCTGCGCGCGATGCGCCAGCTGCACTACGCGGGGTGGATCGCCCAGCGCTGGCACGATCCCGCCTTCCCGGCGGCCTTCCCGTTCGCGGCCGAGGCACGCTGGTGGGACGAACACATCGCCGACCTGCACGAATTGGCCGACGCTCTCGATTGAACGAGCCCCCATGACCTAAGCTTGCGGCTTTACCAACGGGACTTTCGCGTGCGCACCATCCTGCTCCGCCTGATCGGCATCCTCGAAGTGGCCGGCGGCTACTACGGCATGATCCTGATGCTGTACCGCCTGCTGCCTTTCCGCGCAAGCGACAGCGTGGTCGCGCTGATCGGGCTGGCGCTGTATGCCTTCGTGCTGGTGGCGGGCGTGTTGCTGCTGGAAAACGACGAACGCGGCGTGCGCTATTCAAGCTGGGCGCAGCTGCTGCAACTGCCGTTGATCGCCACGCCGGTATTCACCTATGCACTGCATTGCGGCGGCTACGTCAACGTGTTTGCCACGCTGCACTTGCCGCCGCACCTGGGGCTGACTTCGCACTTCGCCAGCCAGGGCTTCGTGCTCGCCGTCGGCGGGCCCGCCGCCGCGCACCTGGGCATCAATCTGCTTGCACTGCTGTCGTGGCTGGCGTTGAAGTTGCGTTGAGCTTGTAGGAGCACACCCTGTGCGCGAATGCTTTGACGTTTAATCGAAGCCAAAGCATTTGCGCACGGGGTGCGCTCCTACAGTGACGTCAGCCGAACACGATGCTGGCAATGGCGCCGTTGCCGTCGGTGCGCGGACGCATGGACACCTGCCAGCCGTAGAGCTCGCACAGCCTGCGCACGATAGCGAGGCCAAGGCCCGCACCGCTGCCACCCGCGCCTTCGCCGCGTACGCCGCGCTGGAAAAGCTTCTCGGCGTCCTCGGGCTTGATGCCTGGGCCGGTGTCGATCACCTCGATGCGGCCCGCGCCCACTTCCACGCGCACCGTGCCTTCGAGCGTATACTTGATCGCGTTGCCGATCAGGTTGGTGAGCGCCACCGACAGCACCGAGGCCGGCGCGTTGACGCTGAGCGACTCGCGCGCCGTCAGCTCGATCTCGATTGGCTTGCCGCGCAGCTGCGGGCGTTGGCTCTCAATCACGTCGGCAGCGACCTTGGCCACCTCGGTGGTTTCTCCGCGAGTTGGGCCGCGTCGCTCGGCGCGCGACAGCAGCAGCAACGCCTCGATCAGTTCGGTGGCCTGGCGCGAGGCGCGCTCTATGCGCTTCAGACGCTCGGCCAATTTTGGCGTAAGGTCGGGCGACCCCTGCAGCAGTTCGGTGGTACTGGAAATCACCGCCAGCGGCGTGCGCAGTTCATGGCTTACGTCGGAGTTGAACTCGCGGTCGCGCTCCACCATCGCGGTGAGACGTGACGAGTAGTCATCCAATGCCCGTGCCAGTTCACCTACTTCGTCGTCGGCGAAATGCTGCGCCAACGGTTCGGCCTTGCCGGCCTTGCGGAAGTCACGGATGCGCTGCGCGAGCTGAGTCACCGGCTTCAGCACCTTGCGCGACAACCATAGACCAATGGCCAGAGAAAGCAGACTGAACAGCACTACCACTGCGATCAAAGCGGTAATCAGCTGGCGCTTTCCCAGATCCTCGCGGCTGATGTCGTAACGGGTGAAACCGATGATTCCGTCTTTGCGCCGCACCGCCAATTTGTAGTGCCGCTCCCGGCCCTTGGCATCGGTTTCATAGATGTCGTGAACGCCGCTGCCAAGGCTCTGCCATGCCAAGGGCATCTTGTAGAGCGTGCGGTCGCTCTTCACCCATCCCTCGATCAGTTCGGAATGGAACTCCTGGTCGGGATGATAGATAGCGTTGTCCACCGCCTGATCCACGTCGTTCTGCATGCTGGTGTTGACCAGCTGGTCCTCCACTTTGGCGCGCACGTACAGCGAAGCCACAGCGAACAACGCGCTGAGGCCGAAGCCGAACAGCGCGAAGGAAAGGATCAGGCGGAAACGGAGTTTGCGCCGGGATTGCATCAAGCTTGAACAGCGTCGGGCTCGACCATGCGATAGCCGATGCCATGCCGCGTGTGGATCAGCGGCTTGTCGAAGGGCTTGTCGATAGCCGCGCGCAGGCCATGGATGTGCACGCGCAGGGAATCGGAATCAGGCAGCTCCTCGCCCCACACTTTCTGCTCCAGATCCTGTCGTGTCACCACCGAAGGGCTGGCTTCCATCAGCGCCTGCAGCAGCTTGAGGCCGATCGGGTTGAGCTGGATGGCCTTGCCCGCACGGCTCACGGTGAGCGTGTCGAGGTTGAAAGTGAGGTCGGCCACCTTGAGCACCCGGCTCTGCGGGCCCTTGCCGCGACGCGCCAGCACCTCCAGGCGCGCGGAGAGTTCCTGCAGCGCGAACGGCTTGGTCATGTAGTCGTCGGCACCCGATTCGAAGCCGGTGAGCTTCTGCTCCAGCGCGTCGCGCGCGGTGAGCATCAGGATCGGCGTCTGCTTGTGCGCCTCGTGGCGCAGCTTCTTCGCCACTTCCAGGCCATCGAGGCCAGGCAGGGTGAGGTCGAGCACGATCACGTCGAAATCGTGCACCACCGCCAGGTGCAGGCCGGTGACGCCGTCGCCGGCGAAATCCACCACATGGCCACGGTCTTCCAGATAATCGCCGATGTTGGTCGCGATATCGCTGTTGTCTTCAATCACCAGTACGCGCATGCGTCGCTCCGCAATGCCGCCGGCGTTGCCGGCCCGAGTGGCAAGCTTAACATTCGCGCCGCGTGAAACCCGCCGCAAACCTGCCGCGGCCTGAATGTCATGACTTTTCTCGGAGAAGAGCGGCCACGGAAAAGGCGTCCGCTCGATCTTCGCGCCGGATCTTCGCGCCCCCACCGCAAACCCCGAACCGAAGCGGCGTCTATTGAAGAGTGCGGCCATGGATGGCCGCCCGTTTGACCTTCGCGTTCATGGACGAACGCTGAAACAAACACGCCCGTTTGATCTTCGCGTTCAAGGACGAACGCACAAACAAACCAAAAAAAACGGATGTGGCGAATGCCGCCACATCCGGATTGGGCTCGTCCCGTCACCGCCATCCACCGTTGAGAACCGCATGGGTCGTCTCTGGCAGCGTCAGCAGAATGGTTATAGAAGCCCCGGGGTTAGGACCCGGTTAACGCACGCATAGTCGTTCACGTCGCGTTTTTCTTGGCGCGACGCACGCCACGTTTCGTTTCACCTGCCTGCACCTGTGCCTCGAGCAATCCGATGATTGCGCCGGCCACGTCCACCCCAGTGGCCGCCTCGATCCCTTCCAGCCCCGGCGAGGCATTCACTTCAAGCACCAGCGGGCCGCGCTCGGAGCGCAACAGGTCGACGCCGGCGACGCCCAGCCCAAGCGCATCGGCGGCCAGCACGGAGATACGTTGCTCCGCCGCACTCAACCTCACCGGCTTCGCACTGCCGCCGCGATGCAGGTTGGCACGGAAGTCGCCGGCGCTGGCTTCGCGCTGCATCGCCGCCACCACCTTGCCGCCGACCACGAAGCAGCGCAGGTCGCGGCCCTTCGCTTCGGCGATGAACTCCTGCACCAGGAAATTCGCATACAGGCCGCGAAAAGCCTCGATCACGCTCTGCGAGGCGCTGCGCTTCTCGGCCAGCACCACACCGGTGCCCTGGGTGCCTTCGTTGAGCTTGATGACGTGCGGCGGCTCGCCCAGCATCGCGAGCAGATCCCCGGTGTCGTCGGGATTGTCGCCAAACACGGTGACCGGCATGGCGATGCCCTGTGCAGCGAGGATCTGCAGGCAACGCAGCTTGTCGCGCGCGCGCAGCACCGCATCGGAAGAATTCGGCGTGTACACACCCATCATTTCCAGTTGGCGTAGCACCGCAGTGCCGTAGAACGTGCTCTGCGTGCCGATGCGCGGAATCGTCGCGTCCAGGTCGCGCACCGGCTTGCCCTTGTAACGGATCGCCACGTCGCCTGGCGCGATACGCACGTAGCAACGCAGGGGATCGAGCACGCGCACTACGTGGCCGCGCGTGCGCGCCGCGTCCACCAGTCGCTGGGTCGAGTACAGCCGCGCGTTGCGCGAGAGGATGGCGATCTTCATGAACGATCCGTGGCCGCTGGCAGCAGCCTGGGTTGGGTGTAGGCACGCGCGGGATCGACCACGAAACGCCCGTGCAGGGCGCTGCGGCCGAGCAGCATGGGGAAGAGCATGTGTCGCCGGTCGGTCAGGTTTATCTCAGCTTCGAAGCGCCGCCCGGCCAACAGGATTTCGCTGCGTATGAACCAGCGCTCGGTGCGGCGGCCGCCGGTATCGGTGACCATGCGCCGATCCAGCGCCGGCGCCTCGCAACACACGGTGTCCGAAGGGTACCGGCCGGCGCGCACGGTGAAGCGCAACCACATGATGCCTTCGCGCAGGAAAGTCTCCAGCGACTCCACGTGCAGCGCGCTGCTGCGTGCACCGGTATCAAGCTTGACTTTGAGCTGGGCGATGCCGAGTCGCGGCAGCGCCAACCGTTCGCGCCAGCCCAGCACGATCGGACTCGGATTGGCCGGATCGGTCATCGATGCAATCGCGCTCGCTGGGGGTGGCGATGGGAAGCAGCAGGATTATTGCTGGGGGGAGCAATGGAGCGGGTGAAGGGAATCGAACCCTCGTCAGTAGCTTGGGAAGCTACAGCTCTACCATTGAGCTACACCCGCGTCGGCCCGCGGATGGTAACCGGGATGCGGCGCGGTGGGAATCGCCGCTCCCGGGTATCCGCCGGCTGAACCATGAGCGCTCCGGCACGGAAACCCAACAACGCGCGCTCCATGCCGTGCGCATAATTGTGCCGTCCCGCGCAATGCGGATGGAACCCGGAGACTTCGATGCGTGTGCTTGCTTTCTTGTGTGCCCCTGGGCGCCTCGGCTGGCGGTCGCTGGCCGCATTGCTCCTGTGCGCCGCAGCCACGCTGGCCCAGGCGCAATCCACCGACAACGGCGGCGACAACGGTGCACCGCCGGATCGCGTGGCTCGCCTGTCCTACGTCGGCGGCGATCTCGGCTTTCTGCCGGCCGGCAGCCAGGACTGGGCAGCGGCCGACCTCAACCGGCCACTGGCCACCGGCGATCGCCTCTCCACCGGAGACGGCGCGCGCGCGGAGCTGGAACTGGGCGGTGCCAGCCTGCGCATGGGCAGCGGCACCGACTTCGGCATGCTCAACCTCAACGACAACCTCGCGCAGGTGGAGCTCACGCAGGGCACGTTGAACCTCAGCGTGCGCAACCTCGATCAAGGGCAGAGCTACGAGATCGACACGCCCACCCTGGCGCTGGTGGTGAACCAGCCCGGCACCTATCGCATCGACGTGGACAACGACGGCAACGGCACGCGCGTCGTCGTATTCGAGGGCCAGGCCACGGTATACGGCGAGAACAGCGCACAACGCGACGTGTTCGCCGGACGCAGCTACCAGTTCGACGACGCGACGCTGGCGGCGTTTTCGATCACCGACTACGGCGGCGGCGACGCCTTCGACGCCTGGTGCAGCCAACGCGACCAGCGCTATGCGCAATCCGACGCCACGCGCTACGTTTCCGCCGACGTGGTGGGCTACCAGGATCTCGACCAGTACGGCAACTGGCAGGACTCGCCCGATTACGGCGCAGTCTGGTACCCCAACCAGGTACCCGCAGGCTGGGCACCTTACCGCGGGGGCCACTGGGCCTACATCGCGCCCTGGGGCTGGACCTGGGTGGACGACTCGCCATGGGGCTTTGCGCCGTACCACTACGGGCGCTGGGCTTATATCCGTGGCGCATGGGGCTGGATTCCCGGACCGCGGGCGACCCGCCCGGTGTACGCGCCAGCGCTGGTGGCCTTCGTGGGCGGCGGTGGCTGGAGCGTGTCCGTCGGCCTCGGCGGCGGCGCGCCGGTGGGCTGGTTCCCGCTGGGCCCGGGCGAGGTCTACAACCCCTGGTACCGCTGCGACCGTGCGTACTACCAGCGCATCAATACCGCCAACATCTACGTGCACAACGCAACGTACCGCAGCACGGTGATCAACAACATCAACAACCAGTACAACTTCTATCGCGAAGGCCGCGCACCGCAAGGCATCAACTATGCGAACCGCAGTGCCCCGCGCGGCTTTACCGCGATGCCCGGCTCGGCCTTCGCCGGTGGCCAGCGCGTGCAGCGCGACATGCTGCGCGTCGATCCGCGCCGGCTCGCCGCTGCGCCGGTGATGACCGCCGGCGTGACTGCGCTGCGCCCCACGCCGCGCGGCGTGGCGCAACCGATCAGCCCGCGGATGCGCCCGCTTCTCACCACCGACTTCCGCCGCAGCGTGGTGGCACGCACGCCGCCGCCGGCCGCGTTGCCGTCGGTCCACGCGAACTTCGCTCCGACGAACAGTCGTCCGGCTGCGCCATTCAACAATGTGCGCGTGCTGGACACGCAAACCGGCACGAACCGCGCCGCATCCATGCAGGGACGCCCGATACCCGGTCCGAATCCTTCTGCCGGATTGCCGAACGTGCGCCACGTGCAACCTGCTCCGCCGCAGGCGGATGCCTTGCCCTCGGCCCGCTTCGCACGCCCCGATGCGAACGCGGACGGACGCAACCTGCCCACGGTCGAACCGATCCGCCGTGCGCCAGCTGCGGAAACGCAGCCGCGACCCGGTGTGAGCTACATCTCCGGCCCGGAGCAGGCACGCCCACAGCCCGCCTATCGCGACAATACGTTGCCGCAACCGCCACGCTTCGAACGTGCGCCACAAAACTATGCACCGCCCCAAAACAACAACGCGCCGGCCAGCGTGCAGCCGCGCCAGCCAACCTACCAGCCGCAGGACCAGGCTCCGCAACGCTACGAGCAGCCGCGCCCGTCCTACCAGCCACCGAGCGATTTCGCCCGGCCTTACCCGCAGCAGCGCGAAGCACCACGCCCTGCCGCACAGCCGCAGTCGCAACCGCAGAAACACGCCGAGTCGTCGGGCAAGGCACCGCCACCGAGCAAGTCCGACCAGCAACACTGAGCTTCAAGGCTCTCCCCCTGAATTCAGGGGGAGAGCGATGCGTCGCCAGCCGCTACAATGGCCGCATGCAGATCACGCTCAACGGCCAGCCGCGCGATTGCGCGCCTTCCATCACCATTGCCCAGTTGCTGGAGGTCGCCGGTTACGGTGGCCGACGCGTGGCGGTGGAGCTGAACCGCGAAATCATCCCGCGCAGCCAGCACGCCAGCCACGCACTCGCCGAAGGCGACCAGGTCGAGATCGTCCACGCCATCGGCGGCGGTTGATCGCGCGCTGCCATTCGCCACCCCGCGGCCCATGCCGCTGAAGGCCATTCATGAATCTCAAGACCCTCGACGTCACCGATCCGCTGGTCATCGCCGGCACCACTTACGCCTCGCGCCTGCTCACCGGCACCGGCAAGTACAAGGATTTCGACGAGACCCGCGCGGCTTCCCAGGCAGCCGGCGCGGAAATCGTCACCGTGGCGATCCGCCGCGTGAACATCGGCCAGGACGCCAACACGCCCAGCCTGCTCGATGTGCTGCCGCCCAACGAATTCACCCTGCTGCCGAATACCGCCGGCTGCTACAACGCGGTGGACGCGGTGCGCACCTGCAAGCTGGCGCGCGAGCTGCTGGACGGCCACAAACTGGTAAAGCTGGAAGTGCTGGGCGACCAGAAGACCTTGTTCCCTGACGTGGTCGAGACGCTGAAGGCTGCCGAGATCCTCGTCGCCGACGGCTTCGACGTGATGGTGTACACCAGCGACGACCCGATCCTGGCGAAGAAGCTGGAGGAAATCGGCTGCGTCGCGGTGATGCCGCTGGCCGCGCCGATCGGCTCGGGCCTGGGCATCCAGAACCGCTACAACCTGCTGGAGATCGTGGAGAGCGCCAAGGTGCCGATCATCGTCGATGCCGGCGTAGGCACCGCGTCCGATGCCGCGGTGGCGATGGAACTGGGCTGCGACGGCGTGCTGATGAATACCGCCATCGCCGGCGCGAAGGATCCGGTGCTGATGGCGCACGCGATGAAGCTGGCGATCCAGGCCGGCCGCGCCGCGTTCAAGGCCGGCCGCATTCCGCGCAAGCGCTACGCGTCGGCATCCAGCCCGATCGACGGCACCATCGGTTGATTCCATGAGCGACACGCACGACCGCGACGGCGAACCCGACCACGACGGGCATCCGCATGTGATGCGCCGCATCCGCAGCTTCGTGCTGCGCGAGGGCCGCATGACGCCGGCACAGCAACGTGCCTTCGACGAACACTGGGCGCGCTTCGGCATCGACTACAGCGGCGGCGCGCAGGACTATGCCGCCCGCTTCGAACGCAACGCGCCGCTGGTGATGGAAATCGGCTTCGGCAACGGCGAGGCGCTGGCATGGGCCAGCGAGCACGATTCCGCGCGCGACTATCTCGGCATCGAGGTGCACGGCCCCGGCGTGGGCCGGCTGATGAACGCCCTGGCCGCGCGCGATGCGCGCAACGTGCGGCTCTACAAGCACGACGCGGTGGAAGTGCTGGAAAACGAGATCGCCCCCGGCACCTTGGCTGAGGCACGCATCTGGTTCCCCGACCCCTGGCACAAGAAGCGCCACAACAAGCGCCGCATCATCCAGCCTCCGTTCGTCGCCCTGCTCGCCTCGCGCATGGCACCCGGCGGCCTCCTGCACCTCGCCACCGACTGGCAGCCCTACGCCGAGCACATGCTTGAAGTGATGGAGGCCGCGCCCGACTGGCGCAACACCATTGCACCTGGCCAGTACGCCGAGAAGCCGGCATGGCGCATCGAGACCCACTTCGAGCGGCGCGGGCTGAAGCTGGGGCACGGGGTGTGGGATCTGCTCTACCGCCAAACTCCCATCAAATAAAAGCAATGCAGCCTCCGGCGGGGTTTCGTCAGCCCCGCTACCCCCTGTGGGAAGAAGGGGCGCGAAGGGTTACGCTGCGCGGTCCATCTCACAGCAAGCATCGTCGCAAAACGGCCCTTCACCCTGCCCTCCGGGGAAAGGGAAAAGCGACGATTCACCAGCCCTTGCGCCTCGCCACTTATACTTGTCCGACCCAGCCAGGGACGAGCTTCGCAGCGTGAATTCGCCACTGCCACTCCACGACTCGACGCCCCGGCGGGGAGCGCGCTGATGCCACTCGCGCTCACCCCCGAAATGATCCTGGTGCTCGGGCTGGTGGGCTTCACCATGCTGATGCTGGTGCTGGAGTGGATCCGCGCCGACATGGTGGCCTTGCTGGTGGTGGTGGTGATCGGCCTGACCGGCGTGATCCCTTCCGAACGGGTGTTCAACGGCTTCGCCGGCAACGCGGTGATCGCGATCATCGCGATCATGATCATGGGCGAGGGACTGGACCGCGCCGGCGTGCTCAACCTTACCGCGCACATGGTGATGAAACTGGCCAAGGGCATGGAGTCTCGCCTGGGTCTCGTCATCAACATCATGGCCAGCCTGTTCAGCGCGGTGATCCCCAGCCAGGCGCTGGCCGCGCTGATGATCCCGGTATCCAGCCGCCTTTCCGCGCGCACCGGCGTGCCGTTGTCGCGGCTGCTGTTGCCGATGGCGTTCTGCATCCTCACCGCCACTAACACCACACTGATCGCAAACTCCCCGTTGATCGTGCTGAACGACCTGATCGCCAGCGCGAACGCGAACCTGCTGCCCGGCGCGCACACCATCCCTAAGTTCGGCCTGTTCAGCGTGACCCCGGCCGGCCTGGCGCTGGCCCTGGTAGGCATCGGCTATTTCTACTTCTTCGGGCGCAAGCTGCTGCCCGGCCATGAGGACGAACGGCTGAAGGTGACGCCCGGTCGCACCGAGAGCTACTTTGCCGACACCTACGGCATCGCCGGCGAGACCTCCGAACTTACCGTCACCGCCGAAAGCCCGCTGGTAGGCATGAGCATCGGTGAGGCCGAGCAGTTGCACGACGCGCCGTTGATCCTCGCCATCAAGAGCGGCAACGAGTCGCGCATGGCGCCGCCAGCCGACCTGGTGATCTGGGTAGGCTCGGTACTCGGCGTGCTGGGCCCGCGCGAGCAACTCAACCGCTTCGCCAACAACCAGCTGTGCAAGCTTTCCACGCGCATGCGCCAGTTGAGCGAGTTGTTCAACCCGACGCGCGCGGGCATTTCCGAAGTGGTGATTCCGCCGGTGTCGCGCTTCATCAAGCAGACCGTCGGCAACCTGCGCCTGCGCAAGCGCTTCGGCATCTCGGTGCTGGCCGTGAACCGCGGCGACCAGGTGCTGCGCGACGACGTGCGCGCGGTGACGTTGCGCGCGGGCGATACCGTGGTGGTGCACAGCACCTGGCGCGACCTTTCGCTGGCGGCGGAAGACCGCGACCTCGTGGTGGTCACCGACATCCCCAAGGATGAGCAGCGTCCCGGCAAGGTCTGGCAGGCGGTGGGCTTCTTCGTGCTGGCCAAGTGCCTCGCGCTGTTCACCAACCTCGATCTCTCGGTGGCGATGATGTGCGGCGCGGTGGGCATGCTGCTGTCGGGCGTGCTGAACATGGACGAGGCCTACAAGGCGATCAACTGGAAGACCATCTTCGTCACCGCCTGCCTGATCCCGCTGGGCTGGTCGATGGACGCCACCGGCACCGCCGCGTGGCTGGCGCAGTACGTGCTGCACTACCTCGGCCACGCCTCGCCGTGGGTGCTGCAGCTCACCCTCGCCGTGCTGACGCTGCTGTTCTCGCAGGTGATGTCCAACGTGGGCGCCACGGTGATGATGGTGCCCATCGCGATCTCGGTGGCGGTTGCCACCGGCGGCAATCCGTCGGCCTACGCGCTGATCGTGGCGGTGTCCTCGTCCAACACGTTCCTGCTCAGCTCCGGCCATCCCGCGCTGATGATGGTCACCGGCCCCGGCGGCTACCGCGGCAAGGATTTCCTGCGCGTGGGCGCGCCGCTGACGCTGGCGATGCTGATTGTCACCCTGGTCTCGATCAACCTGCTTTTCAGCTGAGAAGGGCAGCTAAAAGCCTGCGCGCTTCTGCAATCAAGGGCGGTCGCGAAGGACAAGCCATACCTCGCCGTCGCGCAGTTCCACCCCCAGCGCGTGCAAGTGCTCGCCGCGGCACGGGCCGGCCACGCAGGCGCCATCGTTGCGATCGAAGCTCGCGCCGTGGACGGCGCAGATCAACAGTTCGTCCTTGAGCAGGAACATGCCCGGTGCGTAGTCCAGCCGACGACCCGCATGCGGGCAGATGTTGAGCCAGGCGCGCAACTCGTCGCCGCGGCGTACGACGATCACGCTTTCGCCACCAACTGCCGCCACGCCTTCGATCGCGGTGGCGCCGCCGTCGGGAACTTCGTCCAGGCGACATAGCAAGGTGGCGGGGGAAAGGGTATCCATCGGCACTTGTCCTGCGGGCCAGATGGCCTCATCGTTGCTCACGTAAGTCATTGATTTTAGCACACGGATTTTTAACACATGCGCCTCAACCTGCCCTCGCCCCGTCGTTTCCGCCACCCGCTGGCGCGCGCCCTGTCATTGCTGGTTGGCGTGGCCGTGGTAGGCGTGCTGCTGGTGTTCGGGCTGGCCTTGGCCGGCGTGCTGCTGCTTGGCGGCGGCGTGTGGCTGGCGTGGCGCCAGTGGCGGAGGCCGCGCATGCCCGCGAACTCGGCGACCCAGCCTGGCAAGCCGGCGCCGGAGGTGCTGGAAGGCGAGTTCGTGGTCATCCGCCAGGGGCCTGTCGCGCACTGATCCGCGAGCGCATCCGATGCACAATGCCGCACCGGGATCGGGCTCGTTGTGGCCCGATATGCCATACCGTTGCTGTCACTCGGCACGCGCCTCATCCATCATGCGCAGCATCGCCGACACCGCGATGCCCCACGCCGAGTCCCCATGAACGATGCCACCGCTCCCGGCGCGATAGATGCCGCGACCGACCATTCCCGCCTGCTGCTGCCACTGAGCATGCTGGTGCTGTACGTGATCTGGGGCTCGACCTACCTCGGCATCCGTTTCGCCCTGGAGAGCTGGCCACCGTTTTTGCTCGTCGGCGTGCGCCTCCTGATTGCCGGCACGCTGCTGTTCGGCTTCCTGCGCCTGCGCGGCGTGGCCTTACCCACACCGCGGCAGTGGCGCAACGCGGCGGTCACCGGCGTGCTGCTGCTTGGCATCAGCAACGGCATGATGAGTTTCTCCGAGCAATACGTAAGCTCGGGCATCACCGCCGTCGCGCTGGCCAGCATGCCGCTGTTCGCCACGCTGTTCGGCATCGGGTATGGCCATCGACCAAATCGCCGCGAAGCCCTGGGCCTCGTGGTCGGTTTCGCGGGCGTGATCGTGCTCAACCTCGGCAGCTCGCTCGCCGGTTCGCATATCGCTGCGCTGGCATTGTTGCTCGGTGCAGCGGCGTGGGCCTTCGGGTCGGTGTGGAGCAAGCAGCAGGACATGCCGACCGGCCCGATGAACACCGCCGCGCAGATGCTGTGCGGCAGCGCGGCGCAATTCGTCATGGGCTTCGGCGGTGGCGAGCACCTGCCGGCGCACGTCACGCTGCGTGCCGGCCTGGCGATGGCCTATCTCGTGGTGTTCGGGTCGCTGATCGGCTTCAGCGCATTCCTCTATGCGCTCAAGCACGCGCGTCCCGCGCTTGCCACCAGCTATGCCTACGTGAACCCGCCGGTGGCGGTGCTGCTTGGCGTGCTGCTGGCGGGCGAGCACATCAGCCCCTCCGGAATCGTGGGCATGATGGTCATCCTGCTTGGCGTCGCGGCAATCATGACCGCACATAGGCGACGCAACTGATCGACCATTGTCGGCTTGCCTCGCCTGCGCAACGCACGTCACCATGCCGGCGACAACGCGAGGGGGACCGCATGAATGCGACGAACGAAGGCCTGATGGCGCGCTTGGCGCTGCGCAGCGCGGCTTGGTCGGAGCGCTGGTTCCCCGACGCATGGGTGTTCGCGGCGCTGGGCGTGGTGATCGTGGCGATCGCAGCGCTGGCTTTCGGCGCGACGCCCGTTGCCGCCGTCAATGCGTTCGGCGATGGCTTCTGGAGCCTGATCCCTTTCACCATGCAAATGGCTTTCGTGGTGATCGGTGGTTACGTGGTGGCCACCGCACCAGTGGTGGCGCGCTTCATCGACCTCCTCGCGCGGGCGCCGAAGAGCGGGCGCGGCGCGATCTGTTACGTGGCTCTGGTGAGCATGCTGGCTTCGCTGCTGTCGTGGGGCTTCTCGCTGGTGTTCGGCGGTCTGCTGGTGCGCGCGCTGGCGCGACGCGAGGAGCTGCACATGGACTACCGCGCAGCCGGCGCGGCGGCGTATCTCGGCCTCGGCGCGGTGTGGGCGATGGGCCTCTCTTCGTCCGCGGCGCAACTGCAGGCCAATCCAGCCAGCATGCCGCCCGGCCTGCTCGCAATCACCGGCGTGCTGCCGTTCACCAGCACCATCTTCTTGTGGCAGTCCTTCGCGCTCACCGCCTGCCTGATCGGCGCTTCGCTGCTGGTGTGCTGGTTCACCGCGCCGTCGAAACTCAACGCGCGCACCGCGCGCGATTTCGGCGTGACCGAAGCTGCCGCCGTACCGGACCTGCCACCGCGCCAGCGTCCCGGTGAGTGGTTGGAATACAGCCCGCTGCTGGCGGTGCTGATCGGCCTGCTGGGCCTGGGCTGGCTCGGCCACGAGTTCGCCACCAAGTCGGTGGTGAGCGCCATTGCCAACCTCAACACCTACAACTTCCTGTTCCTCACGGTGGGCCTGCTACTGCACTGGCGTCCGCGCAGCTTCCTCGACGCGGTGGCACGCTCGGTGCCGAGTACCGCCGGTGTGCTGATCCAGTTTCCGCTGTACGGCGGCATCGCCGCCCTGCTCACCCATGCGCAGGGCGCAGGCGGCGCGACGCTGGCGCACCGGCTGTCGCAGTTGTTCGTGCACGTGGCCAGCACCGACAGCTTCCCCGCGGTGATGGGCGCGTATTCCGCCATCCTCGGCTTCTTCGTGCCGTCCGGCGGCGGCAAGTGGCTGGTGGAGGCACCCTACGTGATGCAGGCGGCGAAGGATCTGCACGTGCACCTCGGCTGGGCGGTGCAGGTGTACAACGCCGCCGAGGCGCTGCCCAACCTGATCAATCCGTTCTGGATGCTGCCCCTGCTCGGCGTGCTCGGCCTCAAGGCGCGCGACGTGGTGGGCTACACCTTCATGCAGCTCGCCGTGCACGTACCGCTGGTGCTCGGCTTGCTGTGGCTGCTGGGCTTGACGCTGCAGTACGTGCCGCCGGTAATGCCGTAGGAGCGCGCTCTGTGCGCGAATGGCTCTTGGCGAAGAGCGTTCGCGCACAGGGTGCGCTCCTACAGTCGACGTCCGATCACAGTTCACGCAACGCCGTGGTCACCGGCAATCGCGCGGCGCGCACGGCGGGGAACAGGCCACCGACAAAGCCGATCGCCAATGCCCACTTCAGGCCCGTCCAGAGCAGCTTGGGCGTCACTGCCAACTGGAAGCTGAGCTTGCCTACCGTGCCGGCGGCCAGGGTGGAGGCGCCGTAGCCATTGAAGATCAGCCACGCCAGCGCACCACCGATGACGCCGCCGAGCAAGGCCAGCAGCATGGTCTCCAGCATTACCGCCACCACCACCGGCAGGCCGCGGAAGCCGATCGCGCGCAGCGTGGCGATCTCGCGGGCACGTGTGGCCACCGCGGCGAACATGGTGTTGAGCGCACCGAACATCGCGCCGATCGCCATGATCAGACCCACCGTGATGCCCATGATGCGGATCACCGTGGTCATGCCTTCGGATTGCTTGGCGTAGTAGGCCAGCGTGGTATCCGTATCCACCTTCAGCTGCGGGTTCGCCGCCAGTGCGGCCTTGAACGCATCGAACGCCTGCGGATTGGCGAGTTTCGCCACGACCGAGGCGCGGCTGCTGCCACGGCGGTAGGTGTCGGCCACCACGTTGGCGTCGCCCCACACTTCCGAATCCATCGCATCGCCAGAGGCGAACACGCCCACCACGGTCCACAACTGGCTGCCGAGGCGTACCTGATGGCCAGGCACCAGGCCGGCAAACTGTTGCGCTGCGCCCTTGCCCACATCGAGTTCGCGCATACCCGGGTTGAACTTGCGTCCCTCGACTATCTTCACCTGTGGCCGCACCGCCCAGGCCTCGTCGCCCACGCCGCGCAACTGCACGCTGCCTTCGTCGTCGGCGCTGCCGCCTTTCAACGGCAGGTTGGCGGCGACCACCAGCTCGGGCGAGGCCAGCGGCTGTCCCTTGGCATCGCGCGCAATACCCGGCGTCTGCACGACCTGCACGATGCTGTCGTGATCGAGCACCGACATCACCTCGGAAGCCGAAGCACCGCGCATCACCATGGCAGTGTCCGCATTGCCGGTCTTGAGCAAGGTCTGGCTATAACCCTCACCCATCGCCAGCAACGCCACCAGCACGCCGACCACGCCGGCGATGCCGATCACGATCACCGCAGACGAGCCCAGCCGCTGGCGCAAGGTACTGACACCTACGCCGGTGACCGAAGCAGCTTGTCGGCCTCGGCGAGTGAACGCCATCCACAGCGCACCGAGCGCCGCCAGCACCACAACGGCCGGCCACGGCAGTTTCACCCAGATCGCCAGTGCCACGGCGAGCGCGATCAGCAGGGACAGATTGATCAGGAATTTCTTCATGGCTCGCTCCTCAACGCCCGGCCAGCGCATCGACAATGTTGAGTCGCATCGCGCGCACTGCCGGCAGCGCGCCCACCAGCAGGCCGATCAGCACCATCAGCACCAGACCCAGCACCCAGCTACCGGCGCCCACAGTCGGCAGGTTGAGCATGCCGCCGCTGTGCGCGCTGACGCCGGGGATCAGCACCGCGGCCAGCCCCAGCCCGACCACGCCGCCGATCAGCAGCAGCAGCACCGATTCGGCCAGCACCATCGCCAGCACGCTGCGGCTGGAGAAGCCGATCGTCTTCAGCACCGCGAGTTCGGACGTGCGCTCACGCACCGCCTGCATCATGGTGTTGCCGGACAGCAGAAGCAGGGTGAAGAACACCGCGCCCATGATCGAGCCCACGATCAGGCCGATGTCGGCGAGCTGCTTCATCCAGTTCGCGGTGGCGGCCTGCTCGGTCTGCGTACGCGTCTCGTGGTCGGAGTTCGTCGACAAGGCATCGATCGCCCGGGCCACGCGGTCGGCCTGGTTCACGTCGGCCACGCGGGTGACGTACCAGCCCACCGTGCCGCGGTTGTACGGCGTCGTCTCGTCGAAGTACTTCCAGTGCAGCAGGAACATCTGGTCGTAGAAGCCCGCGGACTTCTTGTCCTTCGCGTGCATGATGCCGACGATGTCGAAGGTCCAGGTCTTGTTGCCGCTCTTGTCCGGGAAGATCGTGGACTGCATCGGGATCTTGTCGCCCACCTTCCAGTGGAAGCGCTCCGCCAGCGTCTCGCCGACGAGTGCCCCGGTGCGCAAGTCGTCGAACGCCTTGCGTTGGGCGGGATCCACTTGGATCTCGGGATAGGCATCCAGATAGTTCGGCGCCACCGCGAAGCTGAAGACCTGGTTGTGCGGGTCCTGGTAGGCGCCGCCGAACCAGTTTGCGTATGTCACCATCTTCACGCCCGGCACCTGGGCGATCTGCGCACCCAGCGACTGCGGCAGGGTCTGGATGAAGGAGAGTTTCGAGCCGGTCTGCAGGCGCTCGGCGCCGTTTGCGCTCTGCCCGGCCTGATCGAACGAGGTGCGTACCGCGTCCAGCATGCCGAACAGCAGGAACGCCGCGACGATCGACACCAGGGTGAGGATGGTGCGGGTCTTGCGCCGGAACAGCGCGGCCCAGACGAGATGAAAGTATTTCATGGCGTCGTCCTCAAGCCGTCACTTGTTCGACGAGGGTGCCCTTGTCCAGATGCAGAGTGTGGTTGGCGTACTCGGCAGCCTTGGGATCGTGGGTGACCATCACGATGGTCTTGCCGTGCTCGCGGTTGAGCGTGCGCAGGAGACCGAGCACATCCTCGGCGGACTGGCGGTCGAGGTCGCCGGTAGGTTCGTCGCAGACCAGCAGGGTGGGATCGGAGACGATCGCGCGGGCAATCGCCACACGCTGCTGCTGGCCGCCGGACAGTTCGCTGGGCTTGTGCGAGGCCCGCTCGGCCAGCCCCACCAATTGCAGCGCAATGGCCGCGTTCTTCTTACGCTGTGCACCCGAGAGTTTGGTCAGCAGCAAGGGCAGTTCCACGTTCTTCTGCGCACTCAGCATCGGCATCAGGTTGTAGAACTGGAACACGAAGCCGACGTTGGACGCACGCCACTTCGCCAGCGCGCCGCCGCCCAGCTGGTCGATGCGCGAACCGCCCACGCTGATGCTGCCGGCACTGGGCGAATCGAGGCCGCCGATCAGGTTGAGCAAGGTGGTCTTGCCCGAACCGGACGGCCCCATCAGCGCGAGAAAGTCGCCTTCGGCGATGTCGAGGTTGATGTGGTGCAGTACCTCGACCTTCTGCTTGCCGCGCGCGTAGACCTTGGAAAGGTCGCGGATCTGGATCAGTGTGTCCATGGCATTGCTCCGTGGATATTGGCCGGATGGATGGAGGCAGATACGTGCCCGCTCGCGCAGGCACGGCAATCAGGGAGATGATTTTTCCGTCTGGACGTCCGCGCCGTCGCGCAGCTCGGCCGGCGGCGACAGCACCACCGCGTCGCCCGCCTGCAACGCATCGGGTATCAGTTTCATGTCGCCGTAGCTCTGCGCCGCCGGCTGTACCGCACGCAGTTGTACCTTGCCGCCGGCAACCACGAACACCACGCTGCGCCCGTCGCGCTGGGCGATCGCCTTTGCTGGCACCAGCACGCCCTTGGGTGCCTGCGCCACGCTCGTCGCTTTCTGTTCGAGGAAGGACACCCGCACGCCCATGTCGGGCACGATGCGCGCATCTTTCTGCTCCATCGCCACGCGTACCTTCACCGTGGCCTTGCCGCGGTCGGCGGCGGGCACGATGGCGATCACATGGGCAGGAATCTTCCAGTCCGGGTAGGCATCGAGCACCGCTTCGGCAGGCATGTCCGGCTTCACGCGGCCGATATAGGCCTCGTTGACGTCCACGTCCACTTCCAGCGAATCCATGTCGACGATGGTGCCGATGCCAGTGCGGGTGAAGCCGCCGCCGGCGGAGAACGGCGAGACGATCTCGCCCACCTGGGCGTCCTTGGTGGTGATGACGCCGTCGAACGGCGCGCGGATCACGCAGTAGTCGAAATTGACCTGCGCCTCGACCACCTGCGCATCGGCCGACGCCGCGGTCTTCTGCTGTGAGACAAGCTGGGCGCGCGTACTGTCGGCGAGTGTGCGCGCCTGCTCGGCCGTCTGCTTTGATACCAGTCCCTGCTCGGCCAGCGACTGCTGGCGCGCGGCATCGCGCAGGTTCTGCGCCAGTTGGACCTGGTATTGCGCAACCAGCGCATGCGTGGCGGCAGCCTGCGTCCGTGCCGCGTCCAACGCAGCCTTGTAGGCGCTGTCGTCCAACTGGGCCAGCACCTGGCCGTTTTTCACATGGTCGCCTTCCTCGATCCGCACCTCGGTGAGCGTGCCGGTGATCTGCGCCGACACCGTGGCCTGTCGACGTGCGGTGACGTAGCCGGTGGCCTGCAGCACGGCACCGGCACCGGGGTCACTGGCCGGCGATACCGCGGCCACGGTCTGCACTGGGATGGCGCGATGCCCACCCACCCACCATGTGCCGGCGCCGATCAGCGCCAGCAACACCACGACCGCCAGCACGATCCACGGCCAGCGCGCCGGGCCCTGGCGATGGTCGTCGCGCTGGTGTTTTTCGATACGCAGTTCCTTCAGCAACTCGGCTTGGCTCACCGTCATCCCCGTGACTCCGTGATGCGCGACACCGTAGCGCTCCCGGGCCATCGCGGCCACGGGTGGTTATCAGCCATCGACGATGACAGATGTCATCCCGTCCGTGCAAACATGTGCCGGACGCAGGATCCACACGCTGCTCGACATCCTGGCGCGACCCGGTAAGGATTGGACCGACAGCTACCCGCTAGGCTCTCGCACATGAACTACGTCATCGCCCCGCCTGTTCCTACCAGCCTGCCGGTCCTCGGCGACACCTTGCGCTTCCCGATCCGCCGCGTGTTCTGCATCGGCCGCAACTACGCCGAGCACGCGAAGGAAATGAGTGCCCCGGTGGAAAGCGGGCGACCCATGTTTTTCTGCAAGCCGGCGGATGCCGTGGTGGCCGACGGCAAGGACGTCCCCTATCCGACCCTCACGAACGAGCTCCATCACGAAGTGGAGATGGTGCTCGCCCTGGGCGCCGGCGGCCGCGATGTGCCGGTGGAACATGCCGCCGCGCTGGTGTGGGGCGTAGGCGTTGGGTTGGATCTCACCCGCCGCGACTTGCAGGCACAGGCCAAGGCCAAGGGCCATCCCTGGGACGTGGCCAAGGCCTTCGACCATTCCGCGCCAGTGTCGGCACTGCGGCCGGTGGCGGGTGCGCTGCCCGGCCCGGATACCGAGCTTCGGCTCACGGTGAATGGCGCCATGCGCCAGCACGCGCCATTGGGCGAAATGATCCACGACGTGCCGCACATCCTCGCCGCGCTGTCCACGCTGTTCGAACTGCAACCCGGCGACCTGGTGTTCACCGGCACACCCGCCGGCGTGGCGGCGCTGGAGCGCGGCGACCATGTCCGCGCCGAGTTGGCCGGCTACGCCGAGCTGGATTGCCGGATCGTCTGATCCGCCTGTGGCTTGCCTTGCCGTGGCTGCCATCCGGCAGCGCGGCCTGGCTTGCCCGCCAAGCAAGCACTGCGCCAAGCACTGCCATCTGTCGGTTTCGGCAAGGCCACACGGCTTCGTGGAGCCTCGGACAAACCCGGAATCTGCCGGCGTCACTGATGCCGAAACTGTGCGTGCTGCGCTAGAGTTTCCCGGCCATCCGGCTCGTCACCATCGGGGAGTAGCACCAATGAGCATGCTGCAGGAATTCAAGGCGTTTGCCATGCGCGGCAATGTGCTGGACATGGCCGTCGGTATCGTGATCGGCGGCGCGTTCGGCAAGATCGTCAGCTCGCTGGTCAGCGACGTCATCATGCCGCCGATCGGCGTACTCACCGGTGGCATCGACTTCTCGGCGATGAAGTGGGTGCTCAAGCCTGCCGACGACAGCGACCCCAAGCACAAGATCGCCGAAGTGGCGATCAACTACGGCAGCTTCATCAATACCATCATCACCTTCATCATCGTTGCCTTCGCGATCTTCATGCTCATCAAGGTGATGAACCGGCTGCAGAAGAAGAAGGAGGAGGCTCCCGCCGCGCCGCCGGCCGACGTGGTCCTGCTCACCGAAATCCGCGATCTGCTGAAGAACAGGCAGTAAATCCCGCACCGCGCGGCCACACGCCGCAGACACGCCGTGTGCGAACCCATGGTTCGCCGCGGCGTCATGCCCCACGAAAAAGGAAACATTCATGCGCCATCACGCTTCCACCCTGCTCGCCGCCAGCCTGCTGCTTGCCGCAGGCGCCGCCAGCGCCGCCGACACCACCATTCCCGCCTCGGCGGTAAAGACGGCTGAACAATTGCGCGACAGGGCGCTCAATGACGGCACGGCCTATGCCGTACTGCAGTCGCTGACCACCGAAGTCGGTCCGCGGCTGGCCGGTGGCTCCAACGACCAGCCCGGTCGCGATTGGGCGGTGGCGAAATTCAAGGCGCTGGGCTTCGACAAGGTCTACACCGAGCCGGCAACCTATCCGTTGTGGGTGCGCCGCCATGAGAGCGGCTCCATCGTGGCGCCGTTCCCGCAGCATCTCGTGCTCACCGCGCTGGGCTATTCCCCTGGCACGCCCAAGGGCGGCCTCACCGCGCAGGTGATCGCTTTCGACAGCATCGCGGCGCTGAAGGCCGCCGATCCGGCCACGATCAAGGGCAAGATCGTTTACGTCGGCTACCGCATGCAGCGCAGCCAGGACGGCCACGACTACGGCATGGGTTCGATGGTGCGCGTGGCCGGTCCGGTGATCGCCGCCTCGAAAGGCGCGGCAGGCTACCTGTTGCGCTCGGCTGGCACCGACGCGCACGAGCGCATCGCCCACACCGGCGTCACCGGCTTCCGCGACCCGTCCAAGGCGATCCCTGCCGCGGCGCTTTCCAATCCCGACGCCGACCAGCTCGAACGCGAACTCGCCTATGGCAAGCCGGTGTCGGTGCAGCTCGACCTCGACTGCGGCATCGTTGGCGAATACACCGGCGCCAACGTGATCGGCGAGATCACCGGCAGCAAGCATCCCGAGCAGGTCGTCGCCATTGGCGGCCATCTGGACTCCTGGGATCCGGGCACCGGCGCCATCGACGACGGCGCCGGCGTTGCCATCTCGATGGCCGCCGCCAAGCTGATCCACGACCTGCCGCAACGCCCCGACCGCACCATCCGCGTGATCGCCTTCGCCAACGAGGAAATGGGCCTGTGGGGCGCGCGCGCCTACGCCGACAGGCACGCCAAGGAAGTGACGGACTTCATGCTCGGCACCGACTCCGACCTCGGCGCCGGCAAGGTGTACCGCATCAGCGCCAGCGTGAAGCCAGGGGCGCGGCACGCCATCGAGCAGATCGCCGACGTGCTCAAGCCGCTGGGCGTGGCCTACGACCCCAGGCGTCCCGGCGGCGGCGGTTCCGACCTCGGCGCCATGCACGCCAAGGGCATGGCCGCGCTCACCCTCGACCAGGACGCGACGCATTACTTCGACTGGCACCACACCAGCAACGACACGCTGGACAAGGTCGACCCCAAGGAGCTGGCGCAGAACGTGGCCGCGTATGCGGCGTGGTCGTACATGGCGGCGCAGGCGGACGGCGACTTCGGATCGGCGCCGGGAGCCTTTGCCGGAGATGGCGCGGAGGAATAAGGCCCGCTTCCCGATACGACGTGCCCATGCCCGTGCGCGCATACCGGGACTTGGCCATGCAGGAGGCCGTCGACGGCGCTTGCCGGTTGCCCGGCGGGTCATCGCACGCAGGCAGCGCGCGGCGGCTAGCCGGGCTGGCAGGATGGCGCTCATGGAGGTTTGCGCCGTTCGACCAGGCCGGCGTTGCAAGCCTGCTGCCCGGAGATCGCGCGTCAGTCAACGCAACGATCTGAAGCCGAGGTTGATTTGCACCACAACTCGGCAACGATGCCCGCACCGCCCTGAAGCATGCCGCGGCCAACGGCTCGCTGGACCTGATCAAGGCACTGCTGGACGCCGGCGCCGACCCGTACCAGGCCGATACCAAAGGCCACCGCGCTATCGACTACCTGCTGGGCTACGGCCCAACCCCGCCGAATTCCCGTTTGAACGAGCGCCAACGTCAGCGGGCCGCACAATGGTTGTTCTGATGCATGCCGGGGCCGGTACCAGGGCTGTTTGCCGGGAAGGAACCTGGCAACGGTAAAAGCGCTCAAGTCCGGCGCACTGCCGCCGTTAGCGCAGAGATAGGGACAACCTGCGTACCAGGGGGGATTGCGTGGCTACTACCTTGTATTCCCTGTTCGACCGCCTGCGTGGTTTGCGGCAACTGTGGCTCGACCAGCGCGAGCGCCATGAACTGATCGGCCGCCTCGCAGCCATCGACCGCGAGCAGGCGGTGATCGAGTTTGCGCCGGATGGCACCATCCTCGACGCCAACGACAACTTCCTCCGTTGCTTCGGATACAGCCGCGAGCAGGTCGTCGGCCAGCACCATCGCATGTTCGTGCTTCCTGACGAAAGCGACAGCGACGCCTATCGCGAGTTCTGGCAGCGACTGGGCAGCGGCCAGCACGACAGCGGCGTGTACCGCCGCATCGATGCCAACGGGCGCGAGGTGTGGATCCAGGGCAGCTACAGCCCGATACGCGATCCGCTCGGACGCGTGCGTCGCGTGATCAAGCATGCCACCGACGTCACCGCCCAGCGCCTTGCGGCGGCGGAGATGGCGAGTCGCCTCGCCGCCATCGATCGCGCGCAGGCGGTCATCACCTTCGATCTCGACGGCGTCGTGCAGGAAGCCAACGACAATTTCCTCGCCGTGATGGGCTACCGGCGCGACGAGGTGGTCGGCCAGCACCATCGCATGTTCGTCGAACGGAAGGAACGCGAAAGCTCGGCCTATCGCGACTTCTGGATACGTCTGCACCGGGGCGAGTACAACTCCGGCTTGTTCCAGCGCGTGCGCCGCGACGGCAGCCCGGTATGGCTGCAGGCCAGCTACAACCCCATCCTCGATGCCTCGGGCCAGCCGCACAAGGTGGTCAAGCTCGCCACCGACGTGACCCGCCAGACGCTGGCCGCGCAGGCGCTGCGCCGTTCGGTCGAAGAGCTCAATGCCACGGTGCCCGCGATCGCCGGCGAGGCGCAGACCGCCAACAAGCTGGCCTCTGAAGCCAATGAGAGTGCCAACGCCGGCAGCGCATTGGTGGCACGCTTGGTCACCGACATCGCCGACATCAACCGGCACTCCAGGGACATGACCGAAATCATCTCGGTGATGAACTCGATCGCCTTCCAGACCAATATCCTCTCCCTCAACGCCGCAGTGGAAGCCGCGCATGCCGGCGAACTTGGCAAGGGCTTCGCCGTGGTGGCGCAGGAAGTGCGCGCGCTGGCGCAACGCAGCGCCGAGTCCGCCAAGGACATCCACTCCCTGGTGCAAAGCACCACCGATGCCGTGACCAGTTGCGCCAACCATGCCGAACGCGCCGGCCACGCGATGCAGGCCATCACCGGCTCGTCGACCCAGGTCGGCCATTTGATCCGGCAGATCGCCGACGATGCCCGTGCACAGGCCAATGGCCTGGCGCAGGCCAGCCGCACCATTGCCGAACTGCAGGCAGGTGCAGCCGACTGAATGACGCCCAGCGTCGCCGCCGCGACGCCGGGCGCCGGCTCAGCCTGCCCGTGCGGCCTCGGCGCCGTGGCGGCGCTTGCCGCCGAACCGCTGCTGCAACCGGTCCATGTACAGATAGATCACCGGCGTCAGGTAAAGCGTGAGCACCTGCGACACCAGCAGGCCACCGACCACGGCAAGACCCAGCGGGCGGCGCGTTTCCGCGCCGGCGCCCAGGCCCAGCGCGATCGGCAAGGTGCCGGCGAAGGCGGCCATGGTAGTCATCATGATCGGTCGAAAGCGTACGTGGCAGGCTTCCATGATCGCCGCGGCCGGCGCCATGCCTTCCGTGCGCTGCCGCTCCAGCGCGAAGTCGATCAGCATGATCGCGTTCTTTTTCACGATGCCGATCAGCATCACGATACCCACGAAGGAGAACAGGTCCAGCGGCGCCCGGAAGATCATCAGCGTGAGCAGTGCGCCCACGCCTGCCGCAGGCAGGCCGGAGAGGATGGTCAGCGGGTGGATGAAGCTTTCGTACAGGATGCCCAGCACGAGGTAGATCACGAACAGCGCCAGCGCCAGCAGCAGGCCCATGCCCTGCATGGAGTCCTGGAAGGCCTGTGCCGTGCCCTGCACGCTGCCGGTGATGGACGCGGGCAGGCGCAGGTCGCGCATCGCGCCGTCGATCTCCCCCACTGCCTGGCTCAGGCTCACGCCCGGCGCGAGGTTGAACGAGATGGTCACCGCCGGCAGCTCGCCCTGGTGGTTCACGGTGAGCGGCTGTGCGGTACGCGTGAAGCTGGCCACCGTGTTGAGCGGCACCAGCGTGCCAGTATTGGAGGTGACGTAGAGCTGCGACAGCACCTCCGGGTTGTTCTGCAACGCGTAGTTAACCTGGAGGATCACCCAGTACTGGGTGGCCGTGCCGTAGATCGTCGAGACCTGCCCTTCGCCGAATGCCGTGCCCAGCGCGTTCTGCACCTGGTACATGGTGAGTCCCAGCGGCGCCAGCTTGGAGCGATCCACCTTGACGTCGATGGCCGGTCCGTTGAGATCGAGGTCGCTGGTGACGTCCTGAAAGCCTTGCAGCTTGGCGAACGCGGCCAGCACCTTGCCGGACTCCGCGTACAACGCATCGAGGTCGGTGGACTGCAGCGTGTACTGGTATTCGGCCTTGGAAGCACGGCCACCCACCTGGATCTGCGGCGGGTTCTGGATATAGGCGCGGATGCCCGGCACCCTGGCGAACTTCGGCCGCAGCTCCTGGATGATCTGGTCGGGTGTCAGCGCGCGTTCGTCCGCGGGCTTGAGACGCATGAAGATCGAACCGTTGTTGGTGGTGGTGCGCGAGCCGCCCGAACCCACCGAGGACATGTAAGCGTCGATGTTCGGATCGTCCGCCACGATCTCCGCCAGCCGCTGCTGGCGCGCGGCCATGCCGCTGATGGAAATGTCGTCAGGGCCTTCGGTATTGACCTGCAGCTGGCCGGTGTCCCCGGCGGGGATGAAGTCCTTGTCCACCACCACGAACAGCACCGCCGTGGCGACCAGACTGGCGAAGAACACGCCGAGGATGGTCCGCGGATGCGCCACCGACCAGTCCAGCGAGCGCGCGTAGCCGCGCCGCACGGCATCGAAGCCGCGGTCGAACCACAGCACCACGCGTGCTTTCTTCTCGTGCTCAGCATGCTTCACGAAGCGGCTGCAAAGCATCGGCGTCAGCGTGATGGAGACGAAACCCGAGATCAGGATCGCCACGCTCAGCGTCACCGCGAACTCGTGGAACAGACGCCCCACGATGCCGCCCATGAACATCACCGGCAGGAATACCGCGACCAGCGACAGCGTCATCGAGAAGATGGTGAAGCCGATCTCGCTGGCGCCGACCATGGCCGCCTCGTATGGGTCCGTGCCCGTCTCGATGTGGCGCACGATGTTTTCCAGCATCACGATGGCGTCGTCCACCACGAAGCCGACCACCAGGGTCAGCGCCAGCAGCGAGAGGTTGTCCAGACTGTAGCCCAGCGCGTACATCGCGCCGAAGGTACCGATGATGGACACCGGCAGCGCCAGCGCGGGGATCAGGGTGGCCGAGGCGTTGCCGAGGAACAGGTAGATCACCAGCACCACCAGCACGCCCGCCAGCAGCAGGGTGTACTGCACGTCGTCCACCGAGGCGCGGATCGAGACGGAACGGTCGTACAACGTCTCCAGCTTGATCGACGGCGGCAGCGTGGCCAGGAACTGCGGCAGCACCGCGCGGATGCGGTCGATGGTGGCCACGGTGTTGGAGCCGGGCTGGCGGTCGATCGCCAGCACGATCGCGCGCTTGCCGTTGTACCAGCTCGCCACCTGGTCGTTCTGCACGCTGTCCTCGGCCTTGCCGAGCTGCGACAACATGACCGGCGCGCCGTTGCGCCAGGCCACGATGATGTCGTTGTACGGCGCCGCCTTCTGCAGTTGGCCGTCCGAACTCACCTGTACCAGCTGGCGCGAGCCGTTGAGCGAACCGGTGGCGAGGTTGACGTTGGCGTTCGCGACGGCCTGCTCCAGCACGTCGATGCCGACGCCGTTGGCGGCCAGCTTGGCGGGATCGACGCTGATGCGCACGGCGTATTTCTGCGTGCCGAACACGCCCACCTGCGCCACGCCTTCGATCATCGACAGCTCCTGCGCCAGCTGCGTTTCCGCGTATTCGTCCACGGTGGACAGCGGCAGCGTGTCGGAACTGAGCGTGAGGTAAAGGATGGCCTTGTCCGCCGGGTTCACCTTGCGGAAGGTGGGCGGCGTGGGCATGTTGGTGGGCAACTGGCGCATCGCCGCCGAGATCGCCGCCTGCACGTCCTGTGCGGCACCGTCGATGTTGCGGCTCAGGTCGAAGCTCAGCGTGATCGAAGTCGAGCCCAGCGCACTGGTCGAGGTCATCTGGCTGATGCCGGCGATGGTGGAGAACTGGTTCTCCAGCGGCGTGGCTACCGCCGTCGCCATCGTCTCCGGCGAGGCACCTGGCAGGCTCGCGCTCACCGAAATGGTGGGGAAATCCACGTTCGGCAACTCGTTCACCGCCAGGTTGGGATACGCGGCCACGCCGAACACGATCAGCGCGATCATCAACAGTGCGGTCATCACCGGGCGGCGGATGCACAGGGCTGGCAGGTTCAAAGGATGCGCCCCTCCTGCAGGCGGCGTGGCGCCGGATCACCGCTCAGCCCGGCAGGCGAACCCGCAACACCCGCTTGAGCCCTCTCTCTGCCGGGAAGAAGGGCCAATCTCGCCGCAGCCCCCATCATTCCGTCACCACCTGCACCTTCGTGCCGTTCGTCAACAGCATCTGCCCGTCGGTGACCACCTTCTCGCCGCCGTCCAGGCCTTTCCCGATCACGATGCTTGCGCCGTCATTCGCTCCCGCGGTCACCATGCGCTGACTAGCCTTGCCTTCCGCATCCAACACGAACACGAAAGCCCCGTTCGGCGAGTTCTGCAGGGCCGTCACCGGCACGGTCACCACGTCGTGCAGGCGCGCGGTAGGCAGGGTCACCTGCACGAACTGGCCGGGAGTGAGGCGATCGTCCGCATTGGCATAGCTCGCCTTCAGCTGGATCGTGCCGGTGCCGGTGTCCACCGCGTTGTTGACGAAATCCAGCGTGGCCTGCAGCGGCGCCGATGCGCCCGGCACCTGCACGTTCACCGCCAGCTTGCCGCGCGCCTCCGCCGCCCGGATGTCGCCGAGCGCGGATTCCGGTACCGAAAACGTCACGTGGATCGGCCGCACCTGGTTGAGCACGACGAGGTTGGTGCTGTTCGCGCTCACCTGCGCGCCGGGATAGGCCAGCGGCGCACCGGCGATGCTGTCCACGGGCGCGCTGATCTGTGCGTAACCAAGCTGCGTCTGCGCCATTTCCACGGCGGCCTGGTCCGCTTTCACCGAGGCGGCGTAGATGCCCACGTTCGCCTTGTAGCCGTCGTAGTCGGTCTGCGCGACGTAGCCCTTGGCCAGCATCGGCGTATAGCGTCGCAGCACCTGCTGGGCATTCACGAGCTGCGCCTGGTCCTTGGCGAGATTGCCGCGCGCCTGGTCCAGTTGCGCCTGCAACAGGCTGGGATCGATGCGCGCGATCACCTCGCCCTCGCGCACGCGGCCGCCCAGCGCGAACGCGATGGATTCGAGCTGGCCGCTGACGCGCGACTGCACGGTCACGGTGGAATATGCCTCGGCGTATCCGTTCACCTTGAGAGAAAGGTCGAGGTCGCCGCGCACGGCCGTTGCCACTTTCACCGGCACCGCCTGCGTGGCCTTGGGCTTGTCCGAACCGGCCTTGCCGTGGCTGGACCATGTGTGCGCGACCAGCGCGGCCACTGCTACCACGGCCAGCAATGCCACTGGTTTCTTGAAGGAAATGCGCTGCGGCATGGGCTCCCCGCGGATGCGATACGGAATTTCACCATCCGGGGATCACACACCGGGATGGTCGGCGGATTCCAAAAGTACCGCGCATCGCACCACACGTCGATGCGTCAACGACAACGACGCCCGGCACTTGGCAAATGCATCCGATGCGACTAGCGCCTACTCTTCGAGGGGAGCTTGCGCCTCTGTTGCGTCCAGTGCCTGCAGGTTCGCCTTGATCCGTTCGATCACGTCGAGCGCGCGCTTCAGCTCGTCGTATTCGATGCCCACGGTGGACTCGCGGCGCAGCTCACGCGCCACCTGTTCCATATCGTCCACCACCTCGTGCGCCTGTGCGGTGACATACAGCCGCCAGGCGCGACGGTCGCGCGGATCGGGACGGCGTTCCACAAAACCGGCGGCCTGCAGCCGGTCGATCACCCGGCCCACCGCAATGGGCTCCATCTCCAGCGCCTCGGCCAGTTCGTTCTGCCGCATGCCCTCGCGGTGATAGAGCATCTTGGTGGCGCGCCACTGCGCGCGCGTGAGGCCGTACTTAACGGCGCGCCGGTCGAAGTGCTTGCGGAACAGCAAGGTCACGTCGTTCAGCAGATAGCCGAAGGAAAGTTCTTCCGTTTTCGCCGTCATCGTTGCAACCTCGCCGTCAACAGGCCAAGCATAAGCCCGCATGCCCCTTACCGTCGTCACCGCCGACATCACCACGCTGGCCGTGGACGCCATCGTCAACGCGGCGAACGAGACGTTGCTTGGCGGCGGTGGCGTCGATGGCGCCATCCATCGCGCCGCCGGCCCGGCATTGCTCGCCGCATGCCGGGCGTTGGCACAGGTCGCGCCAGGCATACGCTGCCCCACCGGCGAAGCGCGCATCACGCCCGGCTTCGACCTGCCAGCGCGCTGGGTGATCCATACGGTGGGCCCGGTATGGCACGGCGGCGACCGTGCCGAGGCGCTGTTGCTGGCGGATTGCCACCGCAACGCGCTGCGCCTCGCACGCGAACACGGCTTGCGCAGCATCGCCTTTCCCGCGATCAGTTGCGGCGTGTTCGGTTATCCCGCTCCGCTTGCCGCCGAGGTTGTCGCCGGCGGGCTGCACGAAGAGCTGGCGCGCGATCCCGGGCTGGACCTCATCCTTTGCTGTTACAGCGAGCCGATGCGCGCGGTATTCCGGCACGCGCTCATTCCAGCTTGAAGGGGTACAGCGGCGGCAAGCCGTCATCTTCCCTGCTTTCGTCATTGCGCCAAATGAACCCGCGTTCGAAGGCGCCCACCAGATCGACAGCCACCGCCGGCGCGGCATTGCCGTAGCAGCAGCGTTGCAGGTCGGCGATGGCGCGCCGCTGCGTCACGTCTGCCAGCGCGGTTTCCAACTCGCCCGCATTGCGGATGGCCGGGCGTTCCGCCCGTGCCCACGCCAGCAGGCTGCGCAACTGCGCCATTGCATCGCCACCGCGCGCCACGGCCAGGAAAGCCAGCCTCCGCTGACGCACGCCATCGGTAGATGCGTGCTTCGCCGTGGCCGCGACGACGCCTCGCGGCACGCGTCGCCGAAAAAGCCACCACGCCAACATCGTGCACAACCACAACAGCAGGCTGCCAAGCGCGATCCACCGCCATGGAACGCCGTGCGACGTCGCGCTGGACGGCGCCGACGCAGCAGGGATTGCCGCAGCTGGCTCCGGAGTCGACGCAGCGGTCGGCGATGCGGATGCCGCACCCGCTGCCGGCAACACGGTGACGCTGTGCGCAGGGATTTCGGCGGTTTGCTCCTGTCCCGAAGTCACGTCGAACCAGCGCAAGGTGGTGGCCGGCAAGGTCAGCGTGCCGGCACGTTCCGGCACCACTGCGAAGCGGCGTTCGCTGCTGCCTTGCAGCCATGCGTCGTCGTTTGCGGTGGCGGTCTTCGGCTGGTCGGGATACACCGTGGCGCCGGATATCGAAGGCAGGCTGAGCTGCGGCAGCGCCTCGGCCGGCAGGCCGATCGCGCTGAGCGTCATGGTGAGGTTGATCGGCTGGCCCACGCGCACGGGCGTGCCGGCGTCGGGCCAGCCCGAGAGCGAAAGGCTGAGCGCGCGCGCGGGCAGCCATGCCGACTGCCCCCAGTTTGCGGGCGCAGCCTGCACCTGCACCGTCTGTGCGGGAGCACTGGCAGCGACCTGAGTACCCCCACCGAAGAAGCTGTCGGGATCGTTGGGATCCACCGCCACGCCCCTGAAGTTCAATGCGGGAACCGTGAGCGTGCCGGCGTGCTGCGGTACCACCGCATAGCGCCGCTCGATCACACGGTATTCGCGGTCGCCGCGCACCTTGTCGTAACGCAGGTCGTCACCGACCTGGTTGAGCTGCACGCCATCGACCAGCGGCGCATCCAGCGTGCCGTTGGTGACATCGCCGCTGATGTAGAGCCGCACCACATAGCTGAGCTGCTGGCCTACCCAGGCGTGTTGCGGCGCCAGCTCGGACTCCATGAAGACATTCTTGTCCGCCGCCGCAGCCGACGACGGATCGGGTTGGCTTACCACGAGTTGCAATGGCGCCGTCTGCCCGCCGGCCACGCCGAGCGGCGGCACGACGAGCGTGCCCACATGCTTCGGTCGCAGTACCACGCCGATCACCAGCTCGGCGCTGCGCTGGCCGTTGACGATGCTGAGATCACTGCTCTGCGAGCTGCCGAGAATGTCGAAGTCCTGCTCGAGCGGACTCAGGTCGGGCATCGCCGCACTTGTGCCGTCCTTGATGTGCAGGTTCAAGGTCACCGTCTCGCCCAGCTGTACGGTGCTGCGATCCAGCGTGGCCTGCACGTCGGTGGCATGTGCGGCGAACGGCAAAACGAGGAACAGGAGCACGCAAATGCTTTGCATAGTGCGACCTGGGATTTGCGCCCATTTGATCTTCGCGGTCAGAAACGAACGCAAGAACAGGTGCTGTCGTCGAAACATCACTGCCCATCCTCGTCGGGCGCATCGCCGTGGCGACGCTGGTATTCGAGCTCGAACTTGCGGCGCAACAGCGCGCCCGGATCGTCGGGCACGCGCTGCAGGGCCTGACGCAGATCCGCCGGAAGCTTCGTCTGCAGGTCGTCGACGCCGACCGCGCCGAGTTGATGTGCCGGCGGTTGTTTGGCCTCGGGCTTGCCGGGTGCACCCAACTGCTTGTCGAGTTGCTGTTTCAGCGCCTGCTGTGCCCTTGCGGCTTGCGCTTGCTGTGCAGCCTGCTGTTCGGGCGTCGATGGCGGTTGCTTGTCTTGCTGCTTGTCTTGTTGCGTGCCGGATTTCCTGTCGCTTTGCCCAGCCTGATCCGTTGGCGATTGGGCCTGCTGCGACTGGCCGGGGCCGTTGGATGGATTCTGCCGATCCTGCGACTTGGAGTCCTGGCCTTGCTGCGGCTGCTTGCCGGGTTGCTTGTCGCTCTTGTTCGCGTCGCCCTGGGCTTGCCGGCTTTGTCCATCTTTGTCCTGGCCGCTGTCATCTTTGCCGCTCTTGTCCTGCTGACCGTTGCCTTGCCCACTGCCGCTCTGTCCCTGCGACGAGGACGAACCCTCCTGCTTTTGTTGCTGCTTTTGCTGCTGCGAGGAAGAAGAATTCTGCGGCGGCTTCTGCTGCTTGCGCAGCCAGTCCTCAACTGCTTGCTTGTTCGCCTTTGCGTCCGCGTTCGCGGGATCGTGCCGCAGGGCCTCGTCGTAGGCGTGGATTGCCTCCTCGTACTTGCCCTCGCGCGCCAATGCATTGCCGAGGTTGTAGTTCGCGTCGCCACCTTTCGCCTCGCGCAGCGCCTGCGCGGCGGCCGCATAGTCGCCAGCACGATAGGCCGCTGCACCACGCAGGGAGGGATCCTTCGCCAGCTGCATCGCCTGCTTCGCGTCGCCCTGCTTGAGCGCCGCAGCCGCCTGCTGGTTCTTGTTCTGCCACAGGTCGCGCCAGCTCGCGGCATGTGCGGTGCCCGGCCACATCGGCAGCAACATCAGCGGCAACAACATCAGCCAGCCACGACGAAATGCCAGCGCGGCCAGTGGAAGAAGAAGCAGCAGCAACCATGGGCCGCGATCCTGCCACTGGTCGCCAAACTGGCCTTGTGCCGATTGGACGTTCCCCGCGCGCAATGCATCCTTGAGCGTAGCGATGTCGCCGTCATCTGCGCTCATCGGCACGTAGCGTCCGCCCCCTGCTGCTGCGACCGCGGCCAGCGCGCTGTCATTGCGGGCGGCGAGTTGCAGGTTGCCCTGCGCGTCGTGCAGGAAACCGCCACCCCCAGACGGCACCGGTGCGCCCTTCGTCGTGCCTATGCCCATCACCGAGACATGCACGCCTTCTGCAAGCGCTTTGCGCGCGGCCGACTGTGCCGCTGCATCCGCCGTATCCGCGATCAGCACCAGCGAACCGCCGCCGACCTTCGCGTCGCTGATCAATGCAGCGCCGCGCTCTATTGCCGCCGCCATGTCGTTGCCGTCCACCGGCATCGTATCGGGCGCCATCGCATCGAGCAGGGTTCCAAGACTATGCGCATCGGAGGTCAGCGGTGCCACTACAAAGGCTTCGCCGGCATAGCCGATCAGTGCATTGAGGCCGTCTTGGTTGGCCGCCAGCAATTCGTGCGCCTTGTAGCGCGCGCGATCGATGCGGCTTGGCGCCACGTCCCGTGACAGCATGCGCTGCGACAACGAAATCGCCACTACCTGTGCCGCGCGGCGCGCGTACAACGGCTGCTCGACACGGCTCCAGGTCGGCCCGGCCAATGCCAGCGTCGCCAGCATCCAGGCAATCACGAGCAATCCCGAAGGCAGGCGCTGCCGCGCGGCGCGACCGTGCAGCAATTGCGGCAACAATTCCGCATCGACCAGCCGCGACAGAGCCTGCAGCCCGCGCGAACGCCGCGAGATTTGCCACAGCAACCATGGCAACGCAATAAGCGCGCACAACCACCATGGCCGCAGGAAATGGAACTGCGCCAGCATCGCACTCATGCCACTGCTCCACGCACCCGTCCACGCGGCAAGGTGGCCAACAGCCACAACAGCAGGGCTGCTGCCAGCGGCCAGGTGAACCATTCCTTGCGTGGCCGGAGGCTGGGGCCATGCTGCTGCATCGGTTCCAGCGCGTCGATGGCGCGGTAGGCATCAGCCAGTTGGGCGCTGTCCGTGGCGCGGAAAAAGCGGCCGCCTGTGTCGCCGGCGATCTTCGTCAACATCGCCGCGTCCAGGTCGGCGGACGGATTGATGACCTGTGCCCCGAAGAAACCGGGTACGCGCATACGCTCGGCACCTATGCCCACCGTGTAGATGCGTACGCCAGCCGCCTGTGCGGCGCGCGCGGCCTCCAACGGCGTGATGCTGCCGGCGTTGTTGACGCCGTCGGTGAGTAGTACCAGCACGCGCGCCTGTTCGGGCAGTTCGGACAAGCGCCGCACCGCAATGGCGATGGCATCGCCGATGGCGGTCTCGGTGCCGGCCAGACCCACCTCGGCACCCTGCAATTGTGCGCGTACCGCGTCGAGATCGTAGGTGAGCGGCGTCACGAGAAATGCCTGGCTACCGAACAGGATCAACCCCATCTCATCGCCACGACGGCGATCGATGAAATTGCCTGCAATGGCCTTCACCGCACCGAAGCGGCTCACCGGCTGGCCGGCCAGTTCCATGTCGGGCGTGCGCATGCTGCCGGACAGATCCACCGCCATCAGCAGCGCGCGACCGCTGCGCTGCTGTGCCTGCGGGGGACCCACCCATTGTGGGCGAGCAGCAGCGGCCACCAGGCACGACCAGGCCAACGCAAGCAGCCACGGTGCGACACTGCGGACTGCATTGCCGCCCGTCGCGGCGAGTCGCAGACCCGGTTGCGGCAGATGCAATGCCTGCCCTGGCGACACCGGCGGCAGCATGCGCCGCAACAACCAAGGCAAGGGCAACAGCAGGAACAGCCAGGGCCATGCGAACTCAAACATGGCCCTGCTCCACCGCAAGTGGCTTCCAAGCACGAGGGCTTGCCGCCGCTCGCAACCAGCTGCGGGCAGCAGCCAAGGTGGCGGGCGCGTCGAGCTTCGCCTGCGGCCGGTAGATCGCCTGCTCCAATGCCATCAGGCGATCGAGCACGGGTATCGCAACCGGCACGCGTGCCAGCGTCCGTCGCCAACTGTCGCCGCGCTGCCTCGTCGCAGCCTCATCGTGGCTACGGGCCACGCGGCGCAGCAGTTGATGGAGTGCGGCTGCCAGCGCAGCATCGTCACCGACGCGCGCGTGCCGTGCCGCCAGTTCTTCCAGTTCACCCAGCAACAGGCGCTGTCGCTTGTGCTGGCGGTGGCGATGCAGCAGGAACCACGCCGCCACGATCAATGCCAGCAGCACCAGCACCATCATTGCCCACCAGCCCGGCGCCAGCGGCCACCATGAGGGGGCAGGCGGCAAGTGGATGTCGCGCAGCTCGGGGCCATTCAGCGGTAGCGACTGCGGCATCATCGGCACACCCCGGTTGCACCCAGCAATTCGCTGACGGCTGCGAGCGGGTCGTTGCGCGTGTCAATGACGCGGCAGCGCACGCCTGCGCCGTGCGCCAGCGTTTCCAATCGCGCCGGACCGGTGCCCAGCGCCTGCTGGAACTCGCGACGCTGACGCTCGCCAAACAGCACCACGTCGCGACGCTCTCCGCCATGTTCCAGTGGATAACGACCGGGCGGCGGCGGTTCGCGCTCCAACGCGTCAGCCACCACCAGCACACCGACTTCGGCGCGCGCCTTCAGTTCGAACAAATGCTGCCGCGTTTCGTCGTCCGCACTGAAACCGTCACTGATAAGCAGCACGCGACTGGCACCATGCTGCAAGCGCCGCGCGCGCAACAAGGCTGTGGATAGCGGCTCGGAGCGTGCCATTGACGGCATCGCGTCCCACTCGGCCAGCGCACCGCATGCGGCGAGCGCGCCACGGGCGGAGCCTTGTGGACGCAGCAAGCGATCCTGCTCGCCAAAAGCCAGCATGCCGACGCGTTCGCCCGCGCGCACGGCCAGCCATGCAGCGAAGGCCGCGGCACGCGCGGCTTGCACCGACTTGAAGCGGACGCGGGTACCGAAGCGCATGCTCGAGTGGGTATCCAGCAGGATCAACAGACGACCCTCGCGTTCCTCCTGGAACAGCTTGGTGTGCAACCTGCCGCTTCGCGCGGTGAGCCGCCAATCGAGCCGGCGCACGTCGTCGCCCGCCTGATAAATACGCGACTCGGCGTAATCCATGCCGCGGCCGTAGAGGCGACTGGAGTGCTGGCCACTGCGCGCTGCGCGGCTGTCGGCTGGCGACAATTTCGCGCGACCTATTCGCGTGCCCAATGCGACCAGTTCGGCCAGCGACACGCGCACGCGGCCGTCGCCATCGGCACGGTTCGGCAAGACGGCGCTCACGGCAGCGGCACGAGATCCAGCAGCCGCGCGATCACCTGGTCGCTGCGAACTCCTTCAGCTTCTGCCTCGTAGCTCAGCAATACTCGATGGCGGAGCACTTCGTGCACGATGGCATGCACATCATCAGGCAATACGTAGTCGCGCCCCGCCAGCCACGCCTGCGCGCGCGCGCAGCGATCCAGTGCAATGGTGGCCCGCGGGCTGGCGCCCCAGGCAATCCAGCGTTTCAGTTCCGGCCCGTAGCGCCCCGCATCGCGCGTGGCCAGCACGAGCTGGGCAAGGTATTCCTCCAGTGCAGGTGCCATGTGCACCGCCATCGCCGCATCGCGAGCAGCGAGCACGTCGGACTGACTCAGCAGGGACACCGGAGCAGCAACCGCATGCGCCCGGCGACTGGCCTGTTCGCGAGCGAGACGCAGGATCGCCAGCTCGGCTCCGGCGTCGGGGTAACCGATGGTCACGTGCAGCAGGAAGCGGTCGAGCTGTGCCTCGGGCAGCGTAAACGTGCCCTCCTGCTCGATCGGGTTCTGCGTGGCCATCACCATGAACAGTTCCGGCAAAGGCCTGGTGGCACGGCCCACGGTGATCTGCCGTTCGGCCATCGCCTCCAGCAACGCCGACTGCACCTTGGCCGGCGCGCGATTGATCTCGTCCGCCAATACGATGTTGTGGAACAACGGTCCCTGCTCGAATTCGAAGCTGCCGCTCTGCGGACGGAAGACGTCGGTGCCGGTGAGGTCGGCTGGCAGCAAATCGGGCGTGAATTGCACGCGGTGGAAATCCGCTTCGATGCGCGCGGCCAGCGCCTTCACCGCCGTGGTCTTGGCCAGGCCCGGTGCTCCCTCCACCAACAGATGACCATCAGCGAGCAACGCCACCAGCAAGCAGTCCACCAGCTTCGGCTGGCCGATGATGCAACCCTGCAGCTCGTCGCGAAGTTGCACGAAAGCCTGATGCAAGCGGCTTCGCGGCGAGGTTTCAGGCATGTCCATCATGGTGTTTCCTGCAATAAAGACGCCGCTATCGACCGCAGCCAGGCGTACAAGTTTAATCCCCCCTAAGCAGCGTTCAGGCGCACAAAAGGAAAGAGGCGGCCAAGGCCGCCTCTTTCCGCATCGCTCGATGCGCAACCCCTTATTGCAGCGAATCGTTGAGGATGCGCGGAGTCACGAAGATCAGCAGTTCCGCCTTGCTGTCGTTGCGGCTGGTGGTACGGAACAGAATGCCGAGGACAGGGATGTCGCCGAGGCCTGGCACCTTGGTCACCGTGTTGCTCTTGTCGACTTCGTAGATGCCGCCGAGCACCACCGTCTGACCGTTGTCCACCAGGACCGAGGTGTTCACCGACTGGGTGTTGATTTCCGGCACCTGGCCCTGCGGCGTCTGCAGGAACTGGGCAAGCGTATCCTTGTTGACATTGATCGCGAGGTACACGCGGTTATCCGCAGTAATGGTGGGCGTCACCTTGAGCTGCAGCACGGCGTCCTTGAACTGCACCGTGGCCGTGCCGGTACTCGCACTAGCGCCGGCGCCGCCCTGGTAGGTGACGTAGCCGATTTCCTGGCCCTGGCGGATCACAGCCTCCTGCTGGTTCGCGGTGATCACGCGCGGACTGGCGATGGTTTCGCTGTTGCCTTCGGTCTGCGCCGCCGACAGCTCCAGATCCAGCGCGTAGTTCTTGCCGAGTATAGCGAAGCCCAGCGTACCGGCAGGGGATGAAGTGGATTGCGGGAGATTTACGTTGAGGCCAGGGTTGGTAGAAGCACCAGTGGTGCTGGTGTTGGTGCTGCCCGGAGTGGTCCAACCCAATGTTGTGCCACCAGCGCCTGCACCCGATTGAATCACCTGGCCGCTTGGATTGACACGCTGCGCGTATGCTCCCCACTGCACACCCAGCTGGCGGGTGAAGCTGTCGGTAGCGATCACAATGCGCGATTCGATCAGCACCTGTTGCACCGGCCTGTCCAGCACGGCGACCAGTTTGCGGATCTGTTCGGTCTTGTCAGCTGTGTCATTAAGCAAAAGGGTGTTGGTACGGTCGTCGGAGGAGACGCTGCCACGCCCAGACAGGAAACCATGGGAAGTGTTTCCGGTCGAACTGCCACCCGTACTCTGCAAACTGCCCGTGGTCAGCAGCTTGGCAATATCGGCCGCCTTGCCGTAGCTGATCGGGATGTAAGTGGTGATCAACGGCGCATTGTCTTCGGCCTTCATGCGCGCCGTGGCGACATCCTCCTCGTATTTGGCCAGCTCCTGCTGCGGAGCCACCCAGATCACGTTGCCATCCTGGCGCTTGTCCAGCGCCTTGGCGCGCAAAATCACATCCAGCGCCTGATCCCACGGCACGTTCACCAGGCGCAGGGTAATGCTACCGGTGACGCTGTCCGCAGCCACGATATTGAGGCCCGACGTGTCGGCGATCAGCTGCAGCACGGAACGCACCGGGATGTCCTGGAAATTGAAGGTGGCGCGCTTGCCGTTGTAGGCCGGATGCTGGTCCAGCGCCGCCAGGCTGGCGCTCACAGCGGCTGTGTTGCCCTTCTTCGGTGTCACCTCCACCACGTACTGGTTGCCTTCCTGGTAAGCGGAGTTATCAACCACGCCCTTGGTGGCGATCGTCATCTGGACACCACCACCCGCCCCGACACGGGTGGTGATGGACTGCACTGGGGTGGCGAAATCCATCGTGTCCAACCGCTGCGCGAGATTGGTCGGCACATTGGCATTGGGGATGGTGACCACGACCTTGTCACCGATCGTGCGCATCTGCGCATCAGCACCCGGGCCACTGAAATTGACCAGCACGCGACCCTGACCGTCCGAGCCACGACGGAAATCGATGTTGGTGACGCTGATAGCCCCGTCGACCGTTGCCGGCAGATGCTTGGAAGGATCGATGATCGCCGCGGTGGTGACGCTGCGCTGCGCTGGCGCTGGCGTTGCCTGCGACACGTCGCTGCTGGCACCACCGGCTACGGTCAGGACCAGACTGTCGCCCTCGACCGCTGACTGGTAGGAAGCCGGACGCATCAGTTCCACGATGACCCGGGTCCGCCCGCCAGCGGACACCGCCGAGACGCCCGAAGTCGCTCCCTGGCCGATGTCCGTATGTCGCTGGGCAGTTGTGCCGGTGTTGGCAAAATCGATCGCGATACGCGCAGGGTTGTCGGTGGTAAAGATGCGCGGTTGCGGCACCGCACCGGCAAAGTTCAGGTGCAATTGCACGCTGCCTCCAGCCTGTGTGGTGTAGCTGATGTCCTTCAGCGTGTTGCTGTCGGCAGCCAACACGGATTGGCTGAAGCCCGCGCCTGCGAGCAGCAGCAACAGAAGGAGACTACGAATGGCGTGGCGCATGACCCGGCCCCGGACAGATTGAATGTGGTTGCTCATTGCATCAGCCCCTGTGTCCCCTATTTATCGCCGAGCGCGAGGCTGGCCGAACGCTCCATCCAGCCGCCATTGCCGTTGGATACCAGTTCGGTAACGTCGATGTGATCGTCGCTGACCGCGGTGACGCGACCGTAGTTCTGGCCTATGTATTCGCCATTGTGTACCTGATGGATCACGCCGCCAGGATCCTTCACCAGCGCCACGGTGCTTGGACCAGCACCGATGGTGCCGACCATTTTCAGGCTGTCCAGCGCGAAAAATTCCAGCGGTTGTTTGGGGCGGTCCCTGTCCGGCCGCGGCCCGTTGGTAGCGGCAGACTCCTGCTCGACGGCACTGGGCCCGAACGGATCACGCTGATCCTGGTCTGCGTAAGTGAAAGTCTCGAAGGTCTTGATGACCGGTAGCGGCGGGATCGGTTCGCCCTTCTTGGCTTTCTGCTGGGAGATCCATTCGCGCAGATCCGAGGTGCCACGAGTGCAGCCTCCCAACATCAGCGCGGCGACCAACAGCAGGGTGATCCGCAGCAACATGACAGGCTTATTGACAGTGGACAGCTTCATCAGTTGTGCCCCCCTGCCTTGTTGGGCGTGCCTTTTGCAGCCGCAGCGGCCTCGTCCTCATCCAGATAACGATATGTCTTCACCGTGCCCTGCAGCACCAGCACGCCATCCTGGGATGTGCCGTTCTTGGAGCCGTGTTCGGGCGTAAGCGCGACGTCGTGCATGGTCAGGATCACCACACGCGGCAGCGAAGCCACGCCGCTGATGAAGGTGCCGAACTGATGATAGGTACCCACCATCCTCAACTCGATTGGCTTCTCAGCGTAGAAGTCCTTCGGCACTTCGGGCTGTGGAGTAAAGGAATCCACCTGCAGGCCCGCAGCCAACGCAGTTTGCGAAACGTCGACCAGCAACTCCGGCATTTCGGTCCGGCTGGGCAGCTGACGCAGCAGTTGGCGCAGCATGTCCTTCATCTCGTCGAGCTGGTGCTGCAGCGCGTCGAGATTCACCGCCTTGGCCTGTTTGGTGCTGAATTCCTGCTTGAGTTGTTCTTCCTTGCCTGCCAACGAAGTCAACTCGTCCTGCTGGCTGCTTATGTAGAAATACCAGCCCACCAGCACTATCACCAAGAACAGCAGTATGGTGAAGAGGGACTTTACTGATTTGGGCCACGCGCCGACGTTATTGCGGTCGAGGCCGCGCAGATCATCTATGAGTTTCATGACTTGGCCCCTCCCTTGGCGGCGGTTGCGGCGGTGGCCGGCTTGGTGCTCGGAACCAAGGGGGAGGCTGGCGGCGCAGCGGTAGTACTGCCCGCATGTGCTGGCACCGCGACCGAGCTGGAGCTTGCTGGCGCCGCAGTCCCGTTGTCATCAGCCTTTGGCTTACCCAAGCCCACGCTCAGGCCGAAACCGTAGGGTGTGCGCGAAGCGTCGTGGGTGTTGACGGTACTGCGCAGATCCACATGGCCCATCCACGGCGAAGCCTCAATGTTGCGCATGTATTCGGCAACGCTGGCGTTGGATTGCGCCACGCCATCCAGCGACATGGTGTCGCCGGCCTGCTTCAACGCAGTGAGACGCACGCTGTTGGGTATCGTCTTCACCAGCTCGTCGAACAGATGCACCATCTTCGAACGGTCGGCCTGCAACTGTTCGATGATCTGCTTGCGCGCGAGGAGATGGTCGCGCACCTTGTCCAGCTCCTTGATCTTGTCGATCTTCACGTCGAGCTGCTTGATCTCTCCCTGCAGGATTGTGTTGCGATAATTCTGGTTGTCGATGCGCGCGCCCATCCAGAGCGCCCACAGCAATACGAAGCCAAGGCCAGCGACGAAGGCGGCGCCAAGCTGCCCATAGAATTCGCGCTCGCGCAGCTTGCGGCGTTCGGTGCGCCAGGGAAGGAGGTTGACGTGTGCCATCAGTCGAAACTCCTCAGTGCCAGGCCGACCGCGACCATCAGCGCCGGCGCATCCTGGGACAACGACTGCCCCTGCACCTTGGGCGACATCGACATGCGCGCCAGCGGGTTCGCCACCACGCAAGGCACGCCGATGTGTTCCTCCAGCATCCGGGCGATGCCGTCGATGGTCGCGCAACCGCCGGCCAGGACCACCTGATCGACCTTGCTGTATTCACTGCCGGCGAAAAAGAACTGCAACAGGCGGCTGACCTGCTGCACCAGCGATTCCTTGAACGGCTCCAGCGCCTCGCTCTGGTAGGACTCCGGCAGGCCACCCTTACGCTTGGCGCGGCCGGCCTCCTCGTAGGAGAGCCCGTAGCGGCGCATGATTTCGTCGGTGAGCTGCTTGCCGCCGAACACCTGTTCGCGCGAATAGATCGTGCGCTGGTTGCGCAGCACCGACAGCGTGGTCATGGTTGCACCCACGTCCACCACCGCCACCAGCGCATCGCGACCCACGTTGAGCTGATCGGTGAGCAGCGCGAAGGCGTTCTCCATCGCGAAAGCCTCCACGTCGACCACCTTGGCGGTCAGGCCACCCAGCTCCAGCGCGGCCACGCGCATGTCCACATTTTCCGTGCGTGAGGCCGCGAGCAGGACGCTGTTCATCTCAGGGTTGTCGCGCACCGGGCCCAACACTTCGAAATCGAGGCTCACTTCCTCGATCGGGTAGGGGATGTATTGGTTCGCCTCGACCTGGATCTGGCCTTCCAGATCATCCTCGGTCAGTTCGCTTGGCATCGGGATGATACGGGTGATCACCGCCGAGCCAGCCACCGCGGCGGACGCGTGCTTGATCTTGGAACCAGAACGCGCGAGCGCACGGCGGATTGCCTCGCCTACCGCCTCGACCTCGACAATGTTCTTTTCGACCACGGCGTTCGGCGGCAACGGTTCGACCGCGTAGTGCTCCACGCGGTAGCGGCCGCCCGACTGGCTTAGCTCCAGCAACTTGACGGCGGTCGAGCTGATATCGACGCCGATCAGCGCCGGCTTCTTGGGTGTGAAGAGCCCCACGGTGTTCCCCCTTTGCCCCTGGGCGGCAGACCGGATTTCCGGCCGATCCGCGACGGCATTAGATCGAAAAATTAACGCCCCCGCAATGGCCTGCCGCATTTTTTTCAAGTATTTCCCGTGATGGCGCCCACATTTAGGTCAACGCCTTTTTTGGGGTGTGATTGGGGCCCCATTCCGCGCCGAACGCACGATGTTGCGTCCCGGATCGCCCTGTACCCAAAGATATGCTGGTCCGGGGTGGCTTGCGGCACAACCTCTATACTCTGTCGGGTCTCGACATGGGCCATCCGCCAAACATGCGTATTCTCAAGCGTCTGCTTCGCTGGGCACTGATCCTGGCGTTTTCGGGTTTTCTGTTGGCGGTGCTCGCGGTGGGCGTGGCGTACTGGCTGGTGGCTCCCCGGCTGCCCCAGGTGGCACAGCTGAAGGATTACCACATGCAGGTGCCGCTGCGCGTGGAAAGCGCCGACGGCAAGCTGATCGCCAGCTTCGGCGAGACGCGGCGCATCCCGGTGGCCATCGCCAATGTGCCCGACAACCTCAAGCATGCCGTGCTGTCCGCGGAAGATGCCGACTTCTACCACCACCCTGGCGTCGATTGGCGCGGCATAGCGCGCGCGGGATGGCACGTGATCCTTGCCGGTGGCGACAAGGTGCAAGGCGGCTCCACCATTACCCAGCAAGTGGCGCGCAACTTCTTCCTCAGTCCGCAAAAACTCTATTCGCGGAAGTTGATCGAGATATTCACCGCGCTGCGCATAGAGCAGGAACTGAGCAAGGACCAGATCCTGGAGCTCTACCTCAACAAGATGTTCCTGGGCCACCGGTCATACGGCGTGGCCGCAGCCAGTTCGTATTATTACGGCAAGACGCTGGATCAGCTCACCATCGCGCAGAGTGCGGCCATCGCCTCCACTTTCCAGTCGCCTTCGGTGGTGAACCCGCTGAACAATCAGGCACGCCTGCTGGCGCGGCGCAATTGGGTGCTGGGCGAGATGCTGCGGCATCGCTATATCACCGACGCGCAATACCAGGCGGCGCTCGCCGAACCGAACGATGCCGCACCGCACGAAGTGCCGATCCAGGTGGACGCGCCCTACCTCGCCGAGATGGTGCGCCGACAGGTGCTTGACCGCCTCGGCAACGATGCGCTTACCGAAGGATACGTGGTAAAGACCACCATCCAGGCCGCCGATCAGCTGGCCGCGACGGATGCGGTGCGCAAAGGGCTGATCGACTACGACATGCGCCACGGTTGGCGCGGCCCGGAAGCGCATCAGGACCTGGCCGCCGACGCCAGCACCCAGGACTGCGTGCACGCGCTCGCCGGCTACACCAACGTTTCCGGCCTCGAACCGGGCATCGTCTCCGCCAGCTCCACCGACTCCGCCACCGTTGTCACCGTCGACGGCCAGAGCGTAAGCCTGGACCGCGCCGCCATCGCATGGGCACATCCGTATATCAACGAGAGCCGCTCCGGGGCGGCACCCGCACAAGTGGACACCGTACTCAAGCGCGGCGACATCGTCCGCGTGTCGCGGGATGACAAGGGGGCCTGGCAACTCGCGCAGATTCCAGCCGTACAGGGCGCACTGGCTTCGATCCGCCCGGAAGACGGCGCGATCGAGGCGCTGGTGGGCGGCTTCAATTTCACCCGCAGCAAGTTCAATCGCGCGGTGATGGCGGCCCGACAGCCAGGCTCCAGCTTCAAGCCCTACCTGTACTCGGCGGCGTTCGACCACGGCTTCACGCCGGCCTCGATCATCAACGACGCGCCGCTGGCGCTGCCTGATCCCTCAAAACCCGGCGGCCTGTGGACGCCAAGCAACGACGACGACAAGTTCGCCGGCCCGATGCGCCTGCGCGAAGCATTGGTACAGTCGAAAAACCTTGTCTCGATCCGGCTGCTCGATGCCATCGGCATCCGCTACGCGCGTGATTTCATCACGCGCTTTGGCTTTCCGCTCGATGCACTGCCGGCCAACCTGTCGATGGCGCTTGGCACCGCCTCGACATCGCCGATCAACATGGCGCGCGGCTACGCGGTGTTTGCCAATGGCGGCTACTTGGTCACGCCGTATTTCATCAGCGAAATCGACGATCGCGACGGCAAGGCGATCTACATCGCGAACCCTGCACGCGCCTGCCGCGAATGCCAGGCGCGCCTGCTGGAAAACGCTCCGCCCGGCCCTCCGCCTGCGGACATGGGCAAACACACGATCAACCAGATCGCCGACAACGCTAGCGCTGCAACTCCCGCCAGCGCAGCGAGCAGCGACGATTCCGGCGTGGACACTCTGCCGGCCAACGCTGGCGACGCACAGGCCCCCGTACTCGCGCCGCACGTGCTCGGTCCGCGCACCGACTTCCTGGTCACCTCGCTGATGAAGGACGTGATTCTGCGCGGCACTGGCTTTGCGGCCAAGTCGCTGGATCGGGCCGATCTTGCCGGCAAGACCGGCACCAGCAACGACTTCCGCGACGCCTGGTTCCTAGGCTTCAACGGTGATGTCTCCACCGCGGTGTGGGTGGGCTTCGACAACTACGGCTCGCTGGGCCATGGCGAGTTCGGCGCCAAAGCGGCACTGCCGATCTGGATGGATTACATGGGCACGGCACTCAAGGGCCAGCCGTTGAACTCGCTGCCGATGCCGCCCGGCATTGCCACCGTGCCGATCAATCGTGACAGTGGCCTGCCCACCACGCCGGACGATCCGAACAGCATGAACGAATTCTTCAAGGTCGAGGACGTGGATCGCCTGCGCAACCAGGCAACCCAGCAGCAGGAACAGCAGAATCCCTACAACATCTTCTGATCCTGATAGCCCACTGCAGTTTTGCACTCTCCATTGCTTGCGCTAGTCTGACGGCGCAAGCGGCGGAGGATCAGACATGGCACGAGGCGAACACCACCGCATCCATGCTAGCGACCGCCAGCAGCGCAACCGGTTGCGCGTGGCACAGGAGGCCGCCCGCCTGATGAGCGAGCACGGCATCCGCGATTTCCATCGCGCCAAGCTCAAGGCCGCCGAGCGGCTGGGCATCCTCGACGAGCAGGCACTGCCCCGCAACCAGGAAATCGAGCAGGCGCTACGCGAGCACCAGCGCCTGTTCCAGGCCAGCAGCCAGCCGCGATTGCTGCAGGAGCGGCGAGAAGCGGCCGTGGAAGCGATGCGCTTCCTTGCCCGCTTTGAGCCGCGCCTCGTCGGCGCCGTGCTCGATGGCACCGCCGACGCCCATTCAGCAGTCTGTCTCCACGTGTTCAGCGACGATCCCGACGCCGTGCCTCGTCACCTGCACGAACACGGCGTGCCGTTCGAGATGCAGACGCGTCGCCTGCGCACCAGCCGCGAAGAACAAGCCGAATTCCCGGTGCTGCTGTTCGCCGCCGACGCACTGCCGTTTGACCTCACCGTTCTGCCGCACGATGCACTGCGCCAGGCACCATTGAACCGGATCGACGAGAAGCCGATGCGTCGCGCTGCCCTGGCCGCCGTGGAAGAACTGTTGGCCGAAGGCGACGGCATGGCCGAGTTGGAACGCATGCTGGCGAACGCGACACGCCGCGCGTAGGCATGGTTTGCGACCATCCCTGATCGCGGGAGTCAAACGGGCAGCCATTCATGGCTGCCCTTTCAAAGAAGCCCATGATCACCCATACAAAAAAACGCCCCGGCATGCCGGGGCGTTTCGCGTAGCGTTGCCAGCGTGGATCAACGATTGCCGGAAGCCAGGTAGTCGCGCACGCCTGCACCGGTGTAGATCTGGCGCGGACGGCCGATGCGCGAGCCGGGGGTCTCATGCTGCTCGATCCAGTGCGAGATCCAGCCGGCGGTGCGCGCGATGGCGAACATCACGGTGAACATCTCGGTGGGGATCCCCAGTGCCTTGTAGATGATGCCGGAGTAGAAATCCACGTTGGGGTACAGCTTGCGCTCGACGAAGTACTCGTCCTTCAGCGCCGCCTCTTCCAGCTTCATCGCAACGTCCAGCAGCGGGTCGTTGACTCCCAGCTCGGCCAGCACCTTGTGGCACATCTCGCGGATGATCTTCGCGCGCGGATCGAAGTTCTTGTAGACGCGGTGACCGAAGCCCATCAGGCGGAAGCTGTCGTTCTTGTCCTTAGCGCGCTTGACCGCAGTTTCCACCTTGTCCGGCGTGCCGATCTCTTCCAGCATCTTCAGCACCGCCTCGTTGGCGCCGCCGTGCGCCGGACCCCACAGCGCGGTGATGCCCGCGGCGATGGAGGCGTACGGGTTGGCGCCGGTGGAGCCGACCAGGCGCACGGTCGAGGTCGAGGCGTTCTGCTCGTGGTCGGCGTGCAGGATGAACAGCAGATCCAGCGCCTTGGCAGCCACCGGACTCATCGTCAGCGGTTCGCTCGGCACTTCGAACATCATGTGCAGGAAGCGATCGACGTATTCGAGATTGTTGCGCGGGTAGCGGAACGGCCAACCGATGGAATAACGGTAGCAGGCTGCCGCGATGGTCGGCATCTTCGCGATCAGGCGGATTGCGGCCAGCTTGCGGTCGGCCGGATCCTCGACGTCGAGATCGTCATGGTAGAACGCCGACAGCGAAGCCACCGCGGCGGCCAGCATCGCCATCGGGTGCGCGTCGTGGTGGAAGCCCTGGAAGAAGTTCTTCAGGGACTCGTGCATCATCGTGTGATGCGTGATCTGGTTTTCGAAAGCGGCGAACTCGTCCTGCTTCGGCAGCTCGCCGTTGAGCAGCAGGTAAGCCACTTCGAGGAAGTTGGATTTCTCGGCCAGTTGCTCGATGGGGTAGCCGCGATACAGCAATACGCCCTGGTCGCCGTCGATGTAGGTGATCGCGCTCTTGGTGCTCGCGGTCGAGCCGTAGCCGACGTCGTAGGTGAAGTGACCGGTGTCCTTGTACAGCGTGCTGATGTCGATGCAGGCCGGACCAAGGGTGCCGGAAACCAGCGGCATGGTGCTGCTGCGCTGGGTCGACTCGTCCACCAGCTTGACAGTCTTGGGATCGGACACGGGAACCTCCTTAGCGTGGGTCGCGCCAACCGGAGGCGCGTGGCATCACCGATTGACGAGGGGGAACAGGCATCGCGGCCAGGGAATGTCGCGATGCAATCCACGCATTATCACACAACGGCCAATAGCCATGCGTTCGCGGATGGTCGTACGACGAATGCAAAAATCGCCTGGGGCGGCTGACGCCGCGCCGGCGAAGGCCGAAGGGCGCTGATCTGGAATGACAGACGCAAAAACACACGGGGCAGGCCATTGCCTGCCCCGTGCATGAATGCTTCAAGCCGCCGCGATGCGGCAGCCGCGAAACGCGCTTACTTCTGCGCGTAGCGCTTGCGGAACTTGTCGACGCGGCCGCCGACGTCCAGCGTCTTCTGCTTGCCGGTATAGAACGGGTGCGAATGGCTGGAGATATCCACCTTGATCAGCGGATACTCGTTGCCATCTTCCCACTTGACAGTGTCCTTGGCGGCAATCGTCGAACGCGTCAGGAACGCGAAGTCGGACGACAGATCCTGGAACACCACCTGGCGGTAATTCGGATGGATATCGGGCTTCATGACGGGCTCTATTGCAACGTGAAAAGAGAGCAAGTGTAACGAGCTACGCGGCAGTGCGTCAAGCCGCGCCAACGGCCTTGCGCACCATCGCCGCGAACCGCGCCTGATCCACCTCCAGTACGATGCGCGCTTGCGCGGGCCGCCCTAACCGCTTGGCCCAATCCACCACGGTGGCGCCGCGGGTGAGGCGACCATCCAGCTCGACGGCCACCGCACGCGTCTCGCTGCGCACGACGATGGAGGGATCGATCGCGACCGCCATCGCCAGCGCATCGGCGGCAACCACGCCGTTGCGATCATGCGTGGCGTTGTAGTCGCGCGCGGTGCGGAATACCTGCTCGAAAAACCTTGCGCGATGGTCGCCGGCTGCGATCCAATCATCGAACTCGGCGTCATCGAAACCGTGGCGCAACGTGGCCTCCCAGTCGACCAGGTCGAACGCGGGAAAAGCCTCGAACACCACGTGTGCAGCCTCGGGATCGAAGCCCACGTTGAACTCGGCGGGTACTTTGCCGGTGTTGCCGCGGCCGGTCACCGCGCCGCCCATCACCACCAGCCGTTTCACTCGTTGCGGCAAGGTTGGGTCGAGCCTCAACGCCAACGCGAGGTTGGTCAGCGGCGCCAGCGCGACCAGGGTCAGCTGGCCGGGAAGCTCGCGGGTGAGTCGCAGCAAGGCCAGCGCGGCGGCCTCGCCTTCCGCCGCCGCCTTCGGCTCGGGAAAACCCACGTCGCCAAGACCGTCCACGCCGTGCACGAAGGCGGCGTCCTCGTCCGGCGTGCGTACCAGGGGCGTGGCACAACCGGGGAACACCGGGAACGTGGCACCAAGCAGGTCTCGCAAAGTGCGTGCATTGCGCACGGTATGGGCCAGGCCAACGTTTCCGGCGGCGACGCTCAACGCCACGATGTCGGCATGCGCGTGCGCCATCAGGATGGCCAGCGCATCGTCCACGCCGGGGTCAGTGTCGATCAGCAATTGCGGCTTGCTCATAGATGGATATTCACAAGGATTGAAAAGTGCAGCCAAGGATGGCTGCCCGTTTGATCTTCGCGATCAAGGATGAGCGCAAAGGTGTCGAAAAGCGGGACCAGGGACAGCCACCCGTTGGTCCTGCCACCACCATCCTTGGCGGCCGCCCTTTAGGCCATCGCTCGCGCGATGCCAAAAATCACTCCGGGCGATTTTTTCGCGGTCAGGGATGATCGCAAAAATCACGCCCGTGCGTAGCGCGCCGCGCCGCCGATCCACCGCGCGATCAGCAGGTCCGCTTCGCGCGGATGTTCGGCCAGCAGGCGCTCGCCCACCTGTTGCACGGCAGGCAGCAAATGCGCATCACGCGCCAGGTCGGCGATGCGAAAGCCAAGCTGGCCGGTCTGCCGCGTACCTAGCACTTCCCCCGGGCCACGCAGTTCCAGATCCTTTTCGGCGATGCGGAAACCGTCGTTGGTTTCGCGCATCACGGCCAAACGCTCGCGCGCAAGCTGACCCAGCGGCGGTTGGTACAGCAGCACGCAGTTCGAAGCCACGGCGCCGCGCCCCACGCGTCCGCGCAATTGATGCAACTGGGCCAGTCCAAGGCGCTCGGAGTTCTCGATCACCATCAGGCTGGCGTTCGGCACGTCCACGCCCACCTCGATCACCGTGGTGGCAACCAGAGCGACAAGCTCACCGGCCTTGAAGGCATCCATTACCGCCTGCTTGTCCTTGGGCTTCAGGCGGCCGTGGACGAGGCCCACCCTGCAGTCGGCAAGTGCGGCAGAGAGTTCCGCGTGCGCCACCTCGGCGGCCTGCGCGCGCAACTGCTCGGATTCCTCGATCAACGTGCAGACCCAGTACGCCTGCCTGCCTTCCGCGCAGGCGACGCGGATGCGCTCGACCACTTCGGCGCGGCGCGCGTTGGACACCGCAACCGTCTGCACCGGTGTGCGGCCGGGCGGCAATTCGTCGATGGTGGAAACGTCGAGATCGGCATAGGCACTCATCGCCAGCGTCCGAGGAATCGGCGTGGCGGTGAGTACCAGCTGGTGTGGCACCTCGCCGCGCGCGTGGTCGGCGCCCTTGTCGTGCAGCGCGAGCCTCTGTTGCACGCCGAAGCGATGCTGCTCGTCCACGATCACCAGGCCCAGCCGCGCGAAGCGCACGCCTTCCTGCATCAACGCATGCGTACCCACGGTGATCGGAACGCCATCGGCCACGCGACGCATCGCCGCATCGCGCGCCCTGCCCTGCTGCTTGCCGGCTAGCCATTCCACCTCCACGCCCAGGGGCGTCAGCCAGTGGCGAAAGTTGCGCAGGTGTTGCTCGGCCAACAGTTCGGTAGGCGCCATCAGCGCCACTTGGTGCCCGGACTCCACGGCAGCCAAGGCAGCCAGAGCGGCAACTACCGTTTTTCCCGAGCCCACGTCGCCTTGCACCAAGCGCAACATCGGGTGCGCCTGCGCAAGATCGCGCCGCACTTCCGCATCCACGCGCTGCTGGGCGGCCGTGAGAGCAAACGGCAAGGATTCGAGCATTTGCTCGCGCAGGCCGCCAGCCTCTGCCAGTCGCGGTGCTTTGCGCTTCTGCACGGCCGCACGCATACGTTTCAGACTCAGGTGCTGGGTCAACAATTCTTCGAAGGCCAACCGCTGCTGCGCGGGATGGCGACCACCCAGCAGCAAGTCCAGCCGGGCGTCAGGCGGCGGTCGATGCACGGTGAGCAACGCATCGCGCAACGAGGCCAGGCCATGCGTTGCGCACAAGTCGCGGGGAATCAGCTCCAGCGCCGAATCCGATGGCAACAGTGCAAGCGCCTTGGCGATCACGCCGGCCAGCCGCTTCTGTCCCAATCCTTCGGTGGTCGGATAGATCGGGCTCAACCTGTCCTCCACCGCAACAGCCTCGGCGGCGCCGAGACGACGATACTGGGGATGCACCATCTCCAGGCCTTGCGCCGACTGGCGCACCTCACCGAAACACAGCAAACGCGCACCTGGCGCAAGCTGTTCGGCCTGCGCACGGTTGAAATGGAAGAAGCGCAGCTGCAGGGTCTGCCGCGAGTCATCGCAGATCGCCACCTTCAACTGCGGGCGATAGCGAAAGCCTCGCTCCACCGCCTCGACCACGCCCACCACTTGCGCACTCTGGCCTGCGCGCAAATCAGCGATGGCGGTGACGCGTGTACGGTCCTCGTAGCGCAGCGGCAGGTGGAACCACAGATCCTGCAGGCACTCCAGCCCCAGTTTGTGCAGCAGGGCTTCAAGCGCCGGCCCCACGCCTGTCAGCCTGGTCACAGGCTGCGCGCCTGCATCCGTTGCGGCGGCGAGACTCATCGTCGATGGAAGCGAATCAGCCCAGCACCATGATCGCGTCCACTTCCACCTGCGCGCCCTTGGGCAACGCCGAAACCTCGATGGTGGAACGCGCCGGATACGGCTGCTGGAAATACTCGGCCATCACCGCATTCACTTCGGCGAAGTTCGCAAGGTCGGTAACATAGATCCCCACGCGCACGATCTGCTCCAGCGAGCCGCCGGCTGCCTGCGCCACCGCCAGCAGGTTGTCGAATACGCGTCGAGCCTGCGCCGTGATATCGCCGCCGACCAGGCTGCCGGTGGCCGGGTCGAGCGGAATCTGCCCGGAGAAATATACGGTGTTGCCGGCACACACAGCCTGCGAATACGGGCCGATTGCGGCGGGGGCATGGGTGGTGGCAATGATCTGGCGGGACGACATGACGGACACCTCGCAACTGCACTCAGGCCTGCCAGTCTAAACGAGCCTGCCGCTCGCCGCAGGCTTCAGAGCATCACGGCATCGTGCGTGGCGAGGTCGACGGTGACCTGCGGACACGCCAGGCCACCGATGGATCGATTGGTGTGCGCCACAATCTGCTCGCCACTGATCGCCACGCCGCCGAAGACGGCATCGGCCGCGGTATGCGCATCGCTGACCAGCACGACGGGATAGCCTTCGATAACGGCGCGTTGCGCCGTGGTCCGGATGCAGTAATCGCTCTGCGCACCGGCGAGCACCAGCCGCTTCGCGTCCAGGCTCTTAAGCACATCGTGCAACGGCGTATCGACGAAGGCATCGCAGCAGGTCTTGCGGATGATCGCCTCGCCAGGCGCCGGCACAAGGCCCGGCATGAGTTGCCATCCCGCGCTGCCGTACGGCATTTCCGCTTCTTCATGCTGCACCCACGCCAGCGGCACGCCTTTGCGGCGCGCCCGCGCCACGAGGGCTCCGGCATGCGCGACCACGCCGGCAACGTCGAAACAGCCGTCCAGCACGCCAAGCTGCAGGTCGATCACCAGTACGACGGAGTCAGAACGCGTCACGGCTCCGCCGATCACAGCGGATAGCGGTAGACGCCGCTCACCACGCCGGTGCGGCGCACGCGACGGATCACCTCGGCGAGGTGCTTGCGGTTCTTCACCTCGATGGCGAACAGCAGGGTGGCTGCGGCAAGATCGCGCTCGACGTATTCCACGTTCTCGATGTTGGAGTCGGCCGCGGCGATCGCCGCGGCGATGGTGGCAAGCACGCCGGGGCGGTTGATGACCTCGATGCGCAGCTCCGCGCGGTAGTCACCCTGCACGTCGCGATCCCATTCGATATCCACGCAGCGCTCGGGCGACTTGCGCAACTCGACCACGTTCGGGCATTCCTCGCGATGCACCACGATGCCCTTGCCCGGCGACACATAGCCAACGATCGCATCGCCCGGCAACGGATGGCAGCAGTTGGCAAAGCTGAGCACACCCCGTTCGGCGCCGGTGATACGGATCTTCTCGAGCACCATGCCGGCGCCCGGCGTCGCGTCATCGGACTGCCCGTCGCGCAATGCCAGCAGGTGGCGCGCCACCACGTCGGGCATGCGATTGCCCAGCGCGATTTCGGCCAACAGCTCTTCCAGGCGCTTCAACCGGGCTTCGTGCAGGAAGCGATCGAGCACGTCGGAAGGGATCGCATCAAGGCTGCTGCCGCGCGCATCCAGCGCCCGGTCGAGCATGCGATGGCCGAAGTCCACCGCGTCCTCATGCTGCAGATGCTTCAGGTATTGACGGATCGCGGTACGCGCCTTGCCAGTGACCACCGACTCCAGCCACGCCGGATTCGGCACCGCCGACGGCGCGGTAATGATTTCCACCAGTTGTCCCGACTCCAACCGCGTGCGCAACGGCAGCAGCTTCTTGTCCACGCGCGCGGCCACCGCATGGTCGCCCACGTCGGTATGCACGGCATAGGCGAAGTCCAGCGCGGTGGCGTTGCGCGGCAAGGCGAGGATGTCGCCGCGCGGCGTGAACAGATAGACCTCGTCGGGGAACAGGTCGATCTTGACGTTCTCGATGAACTCGCTGGACGAAGCCGTATTGACCTGGCTGTCGGCCAGCGAAGACAACCACTCTCGCGCGCGCGCCTGCGCACTGTTCGCCGGGCCGGAATCGGTCTTGTAGGCCCAATGCGCGGCCACGCCGCGCTCGGCCACCGAATCCATCTCGGCAGTGCGGATCTGCACCTCGATCGGCGCACCGAACGGCCCCAGCAGCACGGTGTGCAGCGACTGGTAGCCGTTCGCCTTGGGGATGGCGATGAAATCCTTGAAGCGCCGATCCACCGGCTTGTACAGCCCGTGCACCACGCCCAGCGCCATGTAGCAGTTCAATGCGCTTTCGACCACTACGCGAAAGCCGTACACGTCCATCAGCTGGGCGAAGCTCTTGTGCTCGTGGCGCATCTTCGAATAGATGCTCCACGGCGACTTGATCCGGCCCACCACGCGCGAAGGCAAATGTTCGGTAGCCAGCCGTTGCGACAGCGCAGCCTCGATCTTGCCCATGGCCTCGCGACGGTTGCCCAGCGCGGCACGGATGCGCTCGCTGATGACACGGTAGCGATCCGGATGCAGCGCGCGGAAGCCCAGATCCTGCAGCTCGGCCTTGATCGCATTCATGCCCAGGCGCTGGGCGATGGGTGCGTAGATTTCCAGCGTTTCGCGCGCAATGCGGCGACGCGAGGCGGAATCTTTCGCGCCCAGCGTGCGCATGTTGTGCAGACGATCGGCAAGCTTTATGAGGATCACGCGCAGATCGCGCGCCATCGCCAGCAGCATCTTGCGGAAGCTTTCCGCATCCGCCTCCTGGCGGCTGCCGAAGCGCATCTTGTCCAGCTTGGTGACGCCATCCACCAGCTCGGCCACGGTCTCGCCGAACTCACTGGCCAGCGCACTGCGGCTGAGCGCGGTGTCTTCCAGCGTATCGTGCAGGATTGCCGCGATGATGGTCTCGGCATCCATGCCCAGCTCGGCAAGAATGCCGGCCACGGCCACCGGATGGGTGATGTAGGGCTCACCGCTCTTGCGGGTTTGCCCCTCGTGCGCCTGCGCGCCGATATGGAACGCGCGCAGCACGCGCTCGATTTGCGATTCCGGCAGGTAACCGAGCTGGCCTTTGAGTACCAGCACATAGGGCGGCAGCACGGCGGGATCGATGGCGACTGGCGTGCTGGCGGCGGTCATCGCTGGACTCGCCAGGGGCACCGCGCCGGGGGAGCGGCACCGCAATACAAGGGAGCGCAACCGGCCGCGCGTGCGTACGCATCGGCTGCCCCGATGCGATGCATGCACGGTCTACAGCTGCACTCCATCAATCATCACCACCTTTGAGGTCGTCGTCCACCTCGGCGGCGGCCCACTCCAGCGCCTCGCGCTCGGCGCGCTCGCGCTCGGCCTTGTCGATCTCATCGATCGTGGCCTGGTCGATGCGACGGCCGGCGATTTCGCGCAACGCGAGCACGGACGGTTTGTCGTTGTTCGGGTTGACCGCCGGTTCGGCACCCTTGGCGAGCTGGCGGGCGCGCTTGGTCGCCATCAGCACCAGTTCGAATCGGTTGTCGACCACCTCGAGGCAGTCTTCCACGGTAATGCGTGCCATGCCAAATCCTTAGGGAATAGAGACTTATACAGAATGCAGTTTAGTGCAGCCCGCCCTGGGCTGGCAACGCAAGCAGCGCATGGCGAGGGCGCTTCGCCACCGCGATGCGAAAGCGGAACGAAACGCGTGCACGATATAAAACCAGTCGGTACACTATTGCCCCCGAGCGCTACCAGCCACTTCCCCACCCCGGCCGCGACTGATCGCATGCCCATACTTCCGCTACCTCGACTCCTTTCACTGCACCGCGGCCTGATCCTTCTCGCCGTGGCGCTGCTAGCTGGCTGCGCGATCGCGCCACCGCGCACCGACGATCCCTTGCAGAAGGTCAATCGCAAGGTCTACGCATTCAACGATACGTTGGACAAGGCCGTGCTGCGCCCCGCTGCCGTGGGTTATCGCAAGGTGACCACGCCGGGCGTGCGACGCTCGGTGGACAACTTCTTCACCAATATCGAACTGCCGGTCACGGTGGCCAACGACTTGCTGCAGGCACGCCCCTCGCAGGCGCTGGGCAACACCGGGCGCTTCTTCATCAACCTCACCGTGGGCGTGGGCGGCTTGTTCGACCCCGCTTCCAAGCTGGGCCTGCCGCTGCAGACCACCGACTTCGGCATCACCCTCGCGCGCTGGGGCATGCCCGACGGCGATTTCGTGATGCTGCCCCTGCTCGGTCCGAGCACGCTGCGCGACATGTGGCGCTATCCGGTGGACGGCTATTTCTTCGATCCGCTGAGCCTGATCGCGAAAAATCACGGCTTCAATTTCGGCGAGTACTACCTGCCGCAGGTGCTGTACGTGGTGTCGATGCGCGCGCAATTGATCGATGCGGAAGGCTTCCTGCAGACGGCCTACGATCCGTACGCGTTCATGCGCGACGCCTACCGCCAACGCCGGTTGTACCTGCTCTACGACGGCAACCCGCCGGCCGCGGTCGTCGACAAGCTGCAGGGCGTCGACCAGCAGGGCTTCGATCCCGACGAATTGCTGGAGCAGCAGAAGCAATGGGAGAAGCAGCATGGCTCCTCGCAACCTGCGCCAGCGCAGACGCCGGTACCCTCGAAGAACTGAGGCACGCCACTTCACGCATACGCAAAACGGGGCCGATTGGCCCCGTTTTGCGTATGCGCTGCCGGAATCCGCTCAGGTCAGCAAGACCTCCACACCACTGACCTGCGCCAGTGTGCGCATGCCCTCAGGCACGTGCAGCAGGCTCACTGCCTGACCTCGCCCACGCGCCTCGGCCAGCACGGCCAACACGCAGGCCAAGCCCGCGCTGTCGGAAGCGCGCACGCCAGCAAGGTCGATCTGCGAACGATCACCCGCGCGCAACGCTTCGTTCAAGTCGAGCAAAGCCGACGCCGCAGTGGCGAAGCCCAGGACCCCCGACACCGCCAAGGTAGCGGGCGTGCTGCGACTCAGCGTGAACGCATCGTCAGCCACCATTGGGCTTGCCACCAGCCTGCTGCTCCATCGACTTCAGCGCCTGGTCGCCCTGGGTCTGCAGATTCTTGATGAGCTGGTCGAGACCGACCTTGCGAATCTCCGCATCGACCTGGTTGCGGTAGTTGGTGATGTAGGAGATGCCTTCGATCGACACGTCGTAGGCTTTCCACTCGCCGCTGGCGGTCTTGCGAAATGCGAAATCCACCGAGACCGTCTTGCCGTCGCCGGTGGCCACCTGGGTGCGCACTACGCTGCGCTTGTCGTTGAGGTCGTCGCCGGCGGCAGTAGGCAACACCTTCACCGCGCCCGAGGTGTAGTCGAGCAGGCCTTCCGCATAGCGGCGGGTGATCGAGTTGTAGAACGCTTTGGAGAACTGCGAGCGCTGCTCAGGCGTGGCCTCGCGCGCGTGTTGGCCAAGCACCAGGATCGCCGCGTAGTCGACGTCGAAGTGCGGCAGGAACACGCTGTTGATGACGCCGATCAGCTTCTCCCGGTTCTGCTTCAGCTCGGCCTTGTGGCCGGCCACGGCGGTATCGAGCTGCTGGGCAATGCCCTGCACCACCTGGGTCGGGGTCTGCTGGGCGGCGGCCTGCTGGGCGGCCTGCTGGGCGAAAGCCGGTGCGACGAATGCGCTGCCAAGAGCGACGGCGACGGCGAGTGCCAGATGACGCATCATGCGGAAACTCCTTTATTTAGTTGCGCTGCCGGCTCAGTGCTTGCCGGCGGGGGGCGTTGGCGGGTTGGCGCCCTGCTTGCCGTCGCTGCTGCCGGAGCCGTTGACCAGGAACTTGCCGATCAGGTCTTCCAGCTGCATCGCCGACTGCGTAAGGATCATCTCGTCGCCGTTCTTCAGCATGTCCGGCGAGCCGCCGGGCTGGATCGCAACGTACTGGCTGCCGATCAAACCGCTGGTGAACACCGCGGCGGCGGAGTCGTCTGGGATCTGGTTGTAGCGATTGTCGATGGCCAGCGTCACCAGCGCATCGAGTTTGGCCGGCTCGGCCTGCACCGACACCACCTGGCCGATCGGCACGCCCGCCATCTTCACCGGGGAGCCCGCCGACAGCGACCCCACGTTGCTGAAGCGCGCGGTCACCCTGTAGCTGCCGCCGATGTTGTCGGCCGCGCCGCCGGCGCCGAAGAACTTGCCGAGCATCTCCTCCAGCGGCTCGCTGGAACGGGTTAGCGCCAGCTTGCCGCCATCGGCGACACGATCCTTGGAGTGGCCGTACTCGATGCCCACGTACTGGTCGCCGAGCAGGCCGCTGGTGAAGATCGTAGCCACCGAATCGGCGGGAATGTCGGCATAGCGCTTGTCGATCGCCAGCTTCACATCGGCCACCGACTTGCCCGGCTCCAGCCCGATCGACTGTACCTGGCCCACGCGCACGCCGGCGATCTTCACCGGGGCACGCTCCTTCAACTGGCCGATGTTCTCGAACTGCGCGTCCACCGTGTAGCTGGCGCCCTGCTGGCGGTTCGCCACCGAACTGGTCTGGGTGGCGAGATAGGCCAGCGCGGCGAAGCCGAGCACGATGAACAGGCCGGTGCCGACGGCGTAGGATTTTCTCTGGCTCACGGCGACATCCTCGAAGGTTTTTTGGAATCTCGAAAAGCCGCCTTCCTGGCGGCTTTTCGCGTCGCCAAGCCCGGCGCATGTCCGGGCTTGGCTCCGCCGATCAGGCATTCGCATGCTTGATCGCGGGCGGCACATCCATGTGCCGCGGGCGCCACAATGCTTTCGTGCGTCGTCATGGCATCACATCAGGAAGGTGGTCAGCACGAAATCCAGCGCCAGGATGGCAATGGACGAGGCGACCACGGTGCGGGTCGTGGCGTAGGCCACGCCCTCGCTGGTGGGCGGCGCGGTATAACCCTGGTACACCGCGATCAGCGCCACCACCGCGCCGAAGGCGAGGCTTTTCCAGATCACGCCGCTGACGATGTCCTGCCACACATCCACGGTGGCGGTCATGTTCGACCAGAATGTGCCGTTGTCGATACCCAGCCAAGACACGCCCACCAGGTGACCGCCGAACACCGCCAGCGCGCAGAACACGCAACACAGCAACGGCATCGCGACCAGTCCGGCGAGGAAGCGCGGCGCAGCCACGTAGGCCAGCGGATCGACCGCCATCAGTTCCATCGCGGAGATCTGATCGGTCGCGCGCATCAGGCCGATCTCGGCGGTGATCGCTGTGCCGGCGCGCCCGGCGAACAGCAGCGCAGTAACCACCGGTCCCAGTTCGCGATAAGTCGCGATGGCCACGACCGTGCCGCTCATCGACGTGCTGCCGAACATCGACAGCACATGGTAGAGCTGCAGCTCCAGCACCATGCCCACGAACAGACCGCAGGTCATGATGATGGTGAGGCTCATCGCCCCCACGAACCACAGCTGGCGCACCGTCTCGCGCCCATAGCGCAGGCTGCGCGGGATCGCCGCGAGGATCTGCAGCAGGAACACCCCGCAATTGCCGATCTGGCCAAGCGCCTGCGTCACCACGTTGTCGCGTTCGATACGTGCGTTCATGCGCCGCTCCGCGGGAAGCCCAACGCCTCGGCGTAATCGCCGGCTGGGTACTGGAACGGCACTGGGCCGTCCGCGTCGCCACCGAAGAACTGCCGCGTCCACGGCGAGCCGTCGTCGGCGATGGTCCTGGGATCGCCCTGCGCCACCACCTTGCCGTTGGCGATGAGAAAGATGTGATCAGCCACCTGCTTGATCGCCTCCAGCTCGTGCGCCACCAGCACGCTGGTGATGCCCAACGTCTCGTTGAGCGTGCGGATCAGTTTCAGCACCTGGTTCAGCGCGATCGGGTCGAGGCCCACGAATGGCTCGTCGTAGAGGATCAGCATCGGGTCGAACACGATCGCCCGCGCCAGCGCCACGCGCCGCGCCATGCCGCCGGAAAGCTCACTGGGCATCAGCTGCGCGGCCCCGCGCAGGCCCACCGCCTGCAGCTTGGTCAGCACCAGGTTGCGGATCAGCACCTCCGGCAACTTGGTGTGCTGGCGCAACGGGAAAGCCACGTTTTCGAACACGTCGAAGTCGGTGAGCAGGGCCGAGTTCTGGAACAGATAGCCGATCTTCTCGCGCAACGCGTACAGCGCCTCGCGACTGAGATCCGGCACGTTCCGGCCGTCCACCAGGATCTGCCCGGCGTCGCCATGCATCTGCCCGGTGATGTGCTTGAGCAGGGTGGTCTTGCCGGTGCCGCTGGGCCCCATGATCGCGGTGACCCTGCCACGAGGGATGTCCATGTCCAGCGCGTCGAAGACCTTCTTGCCGTTCAGCACCGTGGTGAGGCCGCGGATGCGGATCAGCGTGTCGTCGGGAGAGGCGGCAGCATTCATAAGTGGACTACGGTAGCGGAGCGGCGGAAGGGCGCCAAGCCGGGAGGCGCCCCGGGCGACGGTGTGACGTTCAGGCCAGCAGCTCGGCGATCAAGGCCTCGTGCCGTCGGCATTGCGGCGCACCACGCAGGCGCACCGCTCGCACGATGGCCTGCAATTCATCCAGCGCATCCTCGAAGCGGTCGTTGACGATGATGTAGTCGAACTCGTGGGCATGGGCGATCTCGCCGCGCGAATTGGCGAGGCGACGCTCGATCACTTCCGGCGCGTCCGAACCTCGACCGCGCAAACGGCGTTCGAGTTCCGCACGCGACGGCGGCAGGATGAACACGCTCACGCAGTCAGGCTTGCTTTTGCGGATCTGTGCAGCGCCCTGCCAGTCGATTTCCAACAGCACGTCGCGACCCTGTTCCAACAGCGCATCCACCCTGTCGCGCGAAGTGCCGTACAGGTTGCCGTGAACCTCGGCGTGTTCGAGAAAGATGCCTTCGGCGATCTCGCGCTCGAACTCCGCGCGCTCGGTGAAATAGTAATGGCGTCCGTACAGCTCGCCCGGCCGCGGCGGCCGCGTGGTGTGCGAGATCGACAGGGAGATGGCCGGCTCGCGCTCTAGCAAGGCGTTGACCAGGGTGGACTTGCCGGCGCCCGATGGCGCGGCGACCACGAACAAGGTGCCTTGCCGTGCAAGGTCTGGCGGCCCGTAGCTCACTCCCCACCCCTACATGGCGGATTTGCACGCGTGGTCGCGGCGCATGGCTCCCGCTTCGGGAGGGAGTCGGCGCAAAGCGGCAACGAGGATGGGCAAGAATGGACGCACATCGAAAAAGTATAGATGCGAGCACGCTCTTGGCACACCTACCCGGCAAGCGCCATGGCTTTGCTGTACGCGCGACCAGCGAAAATGCCGACGCAGGAGCGCCGGCATTTCCGTCGAGCCCTGAAAGTTCGAACCTGGCTTAACGCTGATTGTCCCGCCCACTGCCGTCCTCATCCGGCGTGAACGACACGCCACGCAGCACCTCGGCAAAGCCTGCGTCACGCAAGGTCACGAAACTCTCCTTGGCGGCCGTGGCGGCACTGGTGTTCTTCAGCACGTCGCGGATCGCGACCAGGCGGTTCGGGTCGGCCCCGATATCGCCGTTGCCGCTGATCGTGGAGGTCGTCGCCCAGATCGTCACTCGGCCGTCGCGGTCGAGCTGCCCCACCAGGTTGCGCAGGCCATCGGTGGCCGGTGCCCATGGCAGGCCGGTCGCGGCATTGCTGCCGGTGGGGTAGCCGCTCACCGTATAGGCCTGACCCAGTTGCAGGCCGCCCTGCAGGGTATAGGCGAGGGACCAGCTCTTGCTCGCGCTGTTGTACACCCACTTCTGCAGGCCCGCGGTGGTTTGCGCGGCTGCGTGCGCATACAGATCCGTGCCGCCGGTATAGCCGTCGCCCTCGTCGGCCACGTACACCGTATGGTCGTCGGCGAACCACAACGCGAACGGATAGGTCAGGGTCTTCGCAGTCTTCGCGGGCGTGGTCGGGAAGCCGGCGAGTATGCACATGTTGGTGGGCAGGCCATCGCTCTGCAACGTGACCGGGTTGTAGGCCAGCGGCGCGCTGGGCAGCGGTGCGCCCGCGACCGGCACACCCACGCCGTTCGGGCAGGCCGTGCCAGTGGTGTCGATGAAGTACACCGTGTTCACGCCGTTGCCGCCGCTGCCCTTGGTGACATACACCACGTTGTCGTGCACGGTGACGCCGCGGAAGTTGTCGTCTTTGCCGATCTTGTCGGCCTTCAGGCCCAGCGCGGTGACCGAGAAGCTGCCCAGCGGCGTGCTGGCCCCTGGATGCTGGCTGATCTCCGGCAACCACGAGCGCGGAATGAATTGCGCGCCCGCGCCAAGCACGACGCCACTCGGTTGTGGATTGCTGCCGTTGCCGGCATTGCCGACCGTGAAGAAATAGTCCGCACCATGGCGACCGAGCAGGATCGCGGCGCGGCCGTTGTTGCCGCTGTAGGCGTTGGTTTCGGTGAAATGGAAGTGGCCCGCACGATCGACCGTGGCAGCTGCGCGATAGAAATTCTGGCCGTCCGGGTTGGTCGGATCGACTGCGCCCGGGGTATTCGAGTTGGAAACGTCCAGCGCGTTCACGGGTGCGACATAGCCCATGAAGCTCAGGTACTTGCGATCCTGCGACAAGTGCAACCCCAGTTCCGACTTCGAACTGAAGCTGGTCACCAGCTCGCCTTCGAGCGCGGCCGGCAACAAGCTGTTCGGTACCTGCAAGGAATTGACCAGGCGGCCGTCCGTCGTCAGTTGATCCAGATAGATGCGTGCCGTGATGCCGAAACTGCCGTCGTAGATATCGTTGTTCCATACGTACGGGTAGATGCCGTCGTACGGCGCGCCGCTCGCGGCGCCGCAGCCACCCGTCGTATTCGCACAATTCACCGGCAGGATCATGCCGACCTGGACATTGCCGGCCTTGTTGTCATACACGCTGCGGCTGACGACCAGATTGCCCGGCCAGAAATGGAAATCGCGAGAATGCCAGTCATCGTCTGCGTGCGCGACTGCAGCACCACCCAACAAAGCCAACATCAGAGCCACGCCGATGCGCCGCCGGTCAAGACGGTGATACAGGGGGTAAGTCATAGAGCCTCCGTGAGTTCGTGCGTCGCCCGAAATAGGCGTGCCGGATCACGTTATTCGCGATTGATGAAGGGTCTTTGACGAAACGCTTTGCGTTTGCTTAGCGCAGGCTGGGGCCGACGCCATGCCCAAAGCACGCGCGCATACCGCTTTCAGCGATCTCGAACCGAGAGCAAAACTGCGATGCAGCTGCGGCGCATGTGCGGTGAACCCGTCGATTCCGAAAGCGCGCAGGGTGTGCTCTCTTGCAGGTTCGATTTTCTAGTGAGGAAAATTCAGATGCCGTTACACGGCATCGGACGCTATTCGATGTTCTGCACCTGCTCGCGCATCTGCTCGATCAGCACCTTTAGCTCCACCGCGGCATTGGTGCTGCGCGCATCCACCGACTTGGAGCCCAGCGTGTTCGCCTCGCGGTTGAATTCCTGCATCAGGAAGTCGAGACGGCGCCCAATCGGTTCCTGCAGGCCCAGCACGCGGCGCGTCTCGGCGATGTGCGTGGCGAGGCGGTCGAGTTCCTCGTCCACGTCGCTGCGGGTGATCTGCAGCACCAGTTCCTGTTCCAGCCGGCCGGGATCGGCGGGTTGCTTGAGGTCGGCCAGCCGCGCCTCCAGCCGCGCGCGCAATGCAGCGCGGATTTCCGGCATCCACTCGCGCGCTTGGGCCACGATGCGCTCGATCGCGTTCAGCCGCTCGTGCAGGATCTGCGCCAGCTTGGCGCCTTCGCGCTCGCGGGTGGCGGTCAACACATCCAGCGCGCGGTCGAGTACCTCGAACAATGCGGCCTGCTGGGTCTCAGGATCAGTGGAATCTTGCTGCAGAACACCCGAGAAACGCAGCAATTCGGTGAACTGCACCTGCATGCCTGGGAAGCGTGAAACCAGGTCGAGGTTCAATTCGGAGAGCTGATTCAGCAGGGTATTGTTGACCTGCAGCGATTCGCTACGCGAATCGCTGCGGCTGCGCACTGTCACGTCGACCTTGCCGCGCGAGAGCTTCGCCGCGATGCGTTCGCGCAACGCGGATTCAAGGCTGCGCAACTCGTCCGGCAGGCGCGGCGAGAGTTCCAGGTAACGGTGGTTGACCGTGCGCAGCTCGCAGCTCAACGCGCCAGAGGAGCCGCCGGATTCGGCGGAAGCGTAGGCGGTCATGCTGCGGATCATTGGTGGCCTGCGGACGGCGGGAAAGGCCGCAATGGTAAACTTTCCCACCCAGCCTTGCCCAATCGCCCCCATGAACCAGCCATCCCCTGCAGGCAGCCGCCCCAGCGGTCGCGCCAGCGACCAGTTGCGCGCCGTCACCATCGAGCGCCACTACACCCGTCACGCCGAAGGCTCGGTGCTGGTGAGCTTCGGCGACACCCGCGTGCTGTGCACCGCCAGCGTGGAGAACAAGGTGCCCGGCTTCCTGCGCGGCAAGGGCGAGGGTTGGGTCACCGCCGAATACGGCATGCTGCCGCGCGCCACCCACACCCGCAGCGACCGCGAGGCAGCGCGCGGCAAGCAGGGCGGGCGCACGCTGGAGATCCAGCGCCTGATCGGCCGCAGCCTGCGTGCCTGCGTAAACCGCCAGGCCTTGGGGGAGCGCGTGATCACGCTGGACTGCGACGTGCTGCAGGCCGACGGCGGCACGCGCACCGCCGCGATCACCGGCGCCTACGTGGCCCTGGTCGACGCAGTGAACGACCTGGTGCAGCGCGAGAACCTCAAGCGCAACCCCATCGTAGGCGCCGTGGCCGCCGTGTCGGTTGGCATCTACAAGGGCGTGCCCGTGCTCGACCTCGATTACGCCGAGGATTCCGACTGCGATACCGACATGAATGTGGTGATGAACGACGGCGGCGGCTTCATCGAGGTGCAGGGCACCGCCGAAGGACATGCCTTCCGCCGCGACGAAATGGATGCCCTGCTGGCGCTGGCCGAAAAGGGCATAGCCGAACTGGTTGCCGCGCAACGCGCCGCGCTGGCGCTCTGAGCGCTCGCACGGCCCGCACGCATGACTCAATACATCGCCAGTTTCGCGCTAGTGGTGGCGGACTACGACGAAGCGGTCGCGTACTACACCCGGGTGCTCGGCTTCGAGCTGCGCGAGGATTCGCAGCGCGAAAACGGCAAGCGCTGGGTGCTGGTGGCGCCGCCCGGAGCCGCAACCAGCATCCTGCTGGCGAAGGCGACGACCGACCTTCAAGCCACGCGCATCGGCAACCAGACCGGCGGACGCGTGGGGTTCTTCCTCCACACTGACAACTTCGAGCATGACTTCGCCGCGATGAAATCGCGCGGCGTGCGTTTTGCCGAAGCTCCGCGCCACGAGGACTACGGCACTGTTGCCGTCTTCGAGGATATCTACGGCAATCGTTGGGACCTGTTGCAGCTCAAGCCATGAAACTCGTACTCGCCAGCAGCAATCCCGGCAAGCTCAAGGAATTCGGCGCCCTGCTCGCCGACAGCGGATTCGAGGTCGTGACGCAGGCCAGCCTCGGCGTGGACGATGCCGAGGAAACCGGCCTCACCTTCGTCGAAAACGCGCTGATCAAGGCACGCCATGCCGCACGCGCCACTGGCCTGCCCGCGCTGGCCGACGACTCCGGCCTGTGCGTGGACCATCTCGGCGGCGCACCCGGCCTGTATTCGGCGCGCTACAGCGGCGGCCACGGCGATGCCGTGGCCAACAACGCCAAACTGCTGCACGCCCTGGAAGGCGTGCCGGACAAGCAGCGCGGCGCCTTCTTCATCGGCGTGCTGGTACTGCTGCGCCACGCCGAGGATCCTGCCCCGCTGATCGCCGAAGGCCGCTGGTATGGCCGCATCCTCGCCGAGGGGCGCGGCAGCGGCGGCTTCGGCTACAACCCGGTGTTCCTGCCGGACGGCTACACGCAGAGCGTGGCCGAGATGGACGACGCACTGAAGAACCGGCTCAGCCACCGCGGCCAGGCGCTGGTCCTGCTGCGCGAACGGCTGCGCGAACAGCACTGGCAATGAGCCTCGCCGCACCACCGCTTTCGCTGTACGTGCACATGCCCTGGTGCGTGAAGAAGTGCCCGTACTGCGACTTCAACTCGCACGGCCTGCGCGGCGAACCGCCACCCTATGCCGCCTATGTCGACCTGCTGCTGGCCGATCTCGATGCTGACCTGCGCGACTTCGATGCGGCCGTCCACGACCGCGGGATCGTCAGCGTGTTCTTCGGCGGCGGCACGCCCAGCCTGTTTGCGCCGGAGCTGATCGCCCGCTTTCTCGATGGCGCGCGTGAGCGGCTGCCGTTCGCGACCGATTGCGAAGTCACGCTGGAAACCAATCCGGGCACGGTGGAGCACGGCCGTTTCGACGGCTATCTCAAGACAGGCGTCAACCGGCTCTCCTTCGGCATCCAGAGCTTCGACGACGACAAGCTGAAGCGCCTGGGCCGCATCCATTCCGCCGCCGAAGCCGAAGCCGCGGTGAAGTCGGCGCAAGACGCCGGGTACAGCAACCTCAACCTCGACCTGATGTACGCGCTGCCCACGCAGACACTGGACGGCGCGCTGGCCGACGTGGAGCGCGCAGTGGCGCTTTCGCCCACGCACATCTCGCACTACCAGCTCACCCTGGAGCCGAACACCGCCTTCGCCGCCAACCCGCCGCCGCTGCCCGACGACGACCACGCTTGGGCGATGCAGGAAGCCTGCGAGGCACGCCTCGCGCAAGCCGGCTACGGGCAGTACGAGATCTCCGCCTACGCGCAACCGGGCCGGCGCTGCACGCACAACCTCAATTACTGGCAGTTTGGCGACTACTTCGGCATCGGCGCCGGCGCCCACGGCAAGCTCAGCGACGCCGCAGCAGGCACGGTGTACCGCCGCTGGAAGACCCGCCATCCGCGTGCGTACATGGATGCTGCGGGCGGCCCGGCACGCATCGGTGGCGACGGCATAGTGGCCGCCGACGAGCTGCCGTTCGAGTACATGCTCAACGCGCTGCGCCTGATCGACGGGGTGCCCGTGGCGGATTTCGCCGCGCGCACCGGCCTGCCGCTGGAGCGCATCGCCGCCCCGCTGACCGAGGGCCGCCGGCGCGGCTGGCTGACTCACGATACCCGGCACCTGCGCACCACGGCGTTGGGCCAGCGTTTCCTCAACGATGTGATCGCAAGCTTCCTTCTCTGACCGTAGCGGCCCCGCGGCAACCCGCCTACACTTCCACTCAGGGGAATCACCGGGAAGGCGTCATGGACGCAGAGCATCGCAAACCGCAAGCCACCAACGCGACGGACGGTCCTGTCCGCCCTCGTTGGCCCGCGCGCACCCAGCGACTGCTCAACGTGATCGGCCCGCAATGCGCGCAATGGCTGGAACCCGCACTGCAACAGTGCCTGGATCGCTTCGACAAGGAGCTCTACCAGATGGCCGAGCATGCGCGCAGCCATGCTTCCCAGCAGCAGTACATCGACAGCCGTGCGCAGTTGCAGATGCAACGCCCGGCGTTCATGCAGGCCTATGCCAACCATCTGCGCGACGGCTTCGCACATCTGGGCGAAGTCGAGGAAGGCGCGGGCGCGGGCGCGAGCAGCGTGCACCAGCCACTGCGGTTGCTTGAACGCAGCGAACACGAATTGGTTGCTGCACTGGAAAAACTCGCCGCCCGCGGCGAAGCGCACCATGGCCAGCTGCTGACCGAGCTCTCCTATCGTTTTGCCGTGCTGGTCGGCGCCGCGCCGCTGGAAGGGAAGGCCTTGCCGATCGGACCGGCCGGCCTCGCCGATGCATTGCGTATCGCCATCGGCACGCTGGATCTGCCGTCGGAGCACCGGCAACTGCTGCTGCAGAACTTCGAGCAGGCGCTCATCGTTGCAGCGGAACCGCTGTACACGGTGGTCAATGCGCTGCTGCTGGACGACGGCCTGCTGCCGCAACTGCGCCCGTACGCGCCCCCTCGCACCACGCCCGGCGCGCGCTCCGCGGCAGCCGAAACACCTGCTGCCGCCGCCGTCGCGGGATCGGAAAGCCCTGGCGCACCGCAGGCGCCCATCACCGTGCTGGAGACCCTGCGCGACCTGCTTTCCCAGCGCCGCACCGCTGGCGGCGGTGGCGTCGTCGCGGGACAGGCTGCTTCGCCGGAGGAGCTGCAGACAGCGCTGGGCGCCTTGCAGCAGCATCTGGCCCAGGTCACCGACAACGCCAGCCGCGAATTGCGCAGCGCCCAGCGCCTGCGCGAAGAACTCCTGCTGCAGCTCAATGCCGGCAAGCCCGCAGGTGCCGCGCCCACCCAGCTCAGCCCCGAGCAGGACGACACCGTGGAGCTGGTGGCGATGCTGTTCGAACAGATCGGCAAGCAGTTGCACGAAGGCCAGCACGCACACTCCGTGCTCGGGGATCTGCAACTGCCGATGCTGCGCCTCGCCGTCACCGACCGCGACTTCTTCGACAAGCGCGAACACCCCGCGCGGCGCCTGCTAGGCGTGGTGGCCGACGCCGCCAACGACTGGCTCGACGGCACCGACGGCGATGCCGACCAGCAGCTCACCGTGCGGCTCAACCAACTGGTCGAACGCGCGCGCAAGGAACCGCCCAGTGCCGGCCTCTACACCAGCCTGCTGGCCGACATCGAGCACCACCTGGCCCAGTTGAACCGCCGCGCGCAAGCCTCCGAACGCCGCCACGTCGAAGCCATGCAAGGTCGCGAGCGGCTGGATCTCGCTCGCCATCGCGCCAACGAACTGCTGGCCGAACGCTACGCCCAGAATCCGCCGCGCGGCCTGCTGCGTACCCTGCTAGACCGCGCCTGGTCCGACGTGCTGGCACTCGCCGTGTTGCAACACGGCGAAGACAGTCCCGCCTTCGCGCAACGCCTGCGTGTCACCGACGAACTGCTGGGTCGCCTGCCCACGGACGACCCCGGCCTGCTGCGCCTCGAGGTGCAAGCCGGCCTGCAACAGATCGGCATGCACGCCGAGGAAGCCAGCCAGGTGGCGCTGCGCCTGATCGGCGAAGGCGAGATCGAGCCGATTGCCGCGCCGCCTCGATCCACGCCGCCTGCAACTACGGCAGCGTCTGCCGCCATGCCGTCTGCCGTCATACCGTCATCGCCGGATGGCGTTGCCGCCGCCGGGAGCGCCCCCGTCGCGGAGGCCCCTGCTCCCGCCGCCATAGCGCCTGTCGTGACAGCAGCCCCGCCCGCCGCCGCGGAATTGCCCAGCGCCACCGACCTCGCGCTGCGCCTCAAGCAACGCCAGCGGCTGGGCGAATCGCCGCAGGGCAAACCGGCTTCGGCGAACGACGATGACAAGGAGCCACCGCTGGGCCCGCAGGAAGCACGCATCCACAACCGTCTGCGCCAGCTGCCCTACGGCAGCTGGTTCGAATTCACCGACCTGGACACCGGCAAGACCAGCCGGCGCAAGCTGGCCTGGTTTTCGCCGGTCACTGGCAAGAGTCTGTTCATCACCCGCCGCGGCCAGCGCAGCGAGGAAATGAACCTGCGCGAGCTGGCGCGCGCCATGGCCAGTGGCGCGGTGCGCGAGCTGCCGCAGCAATCCGACGGCCTGCTTGATCGTGCCTGGCACTCGCTCACCGGCAGCCTGCTGCGCAACGCCAAACCTTCCCCGGCAAAGACGCCCGGAGCCCGCCCATGAGCACGCGCGACCAGCGCCGCGCGCCGCGCAAGCCGGTCGATGCCGGCATCGTGGCCATCGACATGATCGCCGAACAGCCGCTTGGCAATCTGTGCAACGTCTCCGCCAGCGGCCTGCTGTTGATCGGCAGCCGCGAGCCGCGCAGCGAAGGCATCTACCAGGTGCGCATCGCGCTGCCCCATGCCGGCGGCCACGTTGAACTCGGCCTGCAGGAACAATGGCACGAACCTGCCGCCAGTCCCGGCCAGTTCTGGGCCGGCTACCGCATCATCGCGGTCGGCAACAGCCACAGCGAACTGCTGGGACGCTGGCTGAAGCAGGCCTGAGACTTCAGCTTCACCCTGCCCTGGCCGGCCTCCGTCACCACAGATACAACTGCAGCGAAGACTCCGTGGGCCGGGGTGGAATGTTCGCGAGCAGGGCTCGGTGTTCGGGGAAATTCGCGGCGCTGCGTTCCAGCAGGTTATCGATGGCCGCGAGGTTGTGCCGCAACTTGCCGCGGGACGTGGCCTCCGTTCCCGGCATGCCCGGGAACAGCCCCACGCCGGCGAGCAGGCAGTACCACGACATGACCGGATAGCCACGGCCATAGCTGCCCTGCTGCAGGCCGCCCGCGATGGGACGGCTGGACAGCCACGTGCGCAGCAGGCGCTGCAGCGGTTGCGACAGGTTGATGTTGGCGGCGTTGGCGCGCCAGTAGTCGGAGTCCGTGCGCGTGTTGGTCTTGTAGTGCGTGACGACGTAGTCGCGCGTGCCTTCGAAGCGGTCATTGATCGCGTCGTTGAAGGCATCTTGCGCACGCTCGCTCAGGTCGCCCTGCTCCAGTGCCTTCACCAGCATGGATGCCGTGCGCTGCACGAACAGCAGGGCGGTGGCTTCCAGCGGTTCGATGAAGCCCTGCGACAAGCCGATCGCCACACAGTTGCGGTTCCAGTGTTTGGTGACGCGTCCCACGCGCATGCGCAGGTGGCGCGCCGGCGTAGGGTCGTCGAGCAGGCCCAGGTGCTTGCGCATCTCGGTTTCCGCTTCGTCCGGCGAGCAATGTGCGGTGCTGTACACATAACCATTGCCCTGGCGATGCGCGAGCGGGATCTTCCATATCCAGCCGTGGCGCAGCGCGGTGGACACGGTTTCGCCCATCAGCGGGCGCTCGCGGTAGCCATCGGCAGGCGAAGGCATGGCGACCGCCGCGTCGTTGAACAGGTTTTCCGCGAACGACACGTACGGCGTCTTCAGCGCCTTGCCGATCAGCAGCGAGGCGAAGCCGGTGCAGTCCACGAAGAAATCCGCTTCCAGCGTCTCGTCGCCGTCCAATTGCAATGCAGCGATATCGCCCTGCTCGTTCAGGCGCACGTCGTGCACGTGGCGGGTGAGATGGCGCACGCCGCGTTCCACCGCCTTCTTGCCGAGGAAGGCGCCGAGCATGGTCGAGTCGAAGTGGTAGGCGTACCACACGTCGAAGGGGAAATCGTGCCGCGGCCGCGGCCCCAGTCCCTTGCTCGCCAGCCGGTTGGCGATGAAGTAGCGGTCGGGATGGGCTTCCACATCCTCGCCTTCCAGCCGGCGATGCACGTTGTCGATGAACTGCGTCATCGTCATGTTGTCGAGCATCGACGCGAACGGGTGAAAGTAGCTTTCGTAGCCCGGTTTGGTGCTCCAGCCGTCGAAGCGGATACCGGCTTTGTAGGTCGCGTTGCAGGCGGGCATCCATTCCGACTCCTCGATGCCCAGCCCGTCGAAGAAGCCACGCAACCACGGCGTCGAGCCTTCGCCCACGCCGATGATGCCCACCTGCGGCGATTCCAGCACCGTCACCTGCAGCCGCGGGCCGTAGTCGGAGTTGGCGAGCAGCAGTGCCGCCATCCAGCCGGCCGTGCCGCCGCCGACCACCACGATGCGCTTCACCGGCGGCTCGGCCTCCGTGCGCGGGCCAGGAGCATAAGGCGTGATGTTCTCGTTGAAGACGGTGGCGACGTCGGCCATGGGCGGGTTACCGGCGGAGTGGGCAAGGTGAAACGTCGGAGGAAGCCTGAACAACCCCCTTAGCGTAAGGCCTGCGCATGCCCAGTGCAGCGGCCGGCAGCGATTCCGTCGCGCGCTACACTCGCAGGCCGCCATCCCCACGCCGGAATCCGCATGAACGCGCCGCTCGCCTCCCTTTACCCAGCGCACCTCGCCGCCTTGCGCACGCGCGCCGACCGGGCGCTTGAGTTGGGCGGCTTCGACCACCTGCTGATCGCCGCGGGCACGCCACCCGGCAAATTCCTCGACGACCAGGACTACCCATTCGTCGCCAACCCGCATTTCAAGCATTGGCTGCCGCTCACCGATGCGCCGGGTAGTTGGATCGCCTACACGCCAGGCATGAAACCGAAGCTGGTCTTCGTACAGCCGCGCGACTACTGGCATGTGGCGCCGCAGACGCCGCACGGTTACTGGGTGGAGCACTTCGACATCGCCACCGTGCGCAGCGCCGGGGAGGCCGTGGCCCAACTGCCGAAAGGTCGCAACGCGGTGATCGCGACCGCTTGCCCCGCCATCGATGGCGTGACGATCAACAATCCGCAGCCCGTGCTCGACTACCTGCACTGGCATCGCTCGTACAAGACGCCCTACGAACTGGCGCTGATGCGCGAGGCCAGCCGCATCGGCGCCCGCGCGCACCGCGCGGCGGAGGCCGCGTTCCGCGCGGGCGAAAGCGAGTTCGGCATCCACCTGGCCTACCTCGCCGCTGCGCGGCAGATCGATGCCGAGCTGCCCTATGCCAGCATCGTCGGCCTCAACGAACACGGCGCGGTACTGCACTACATGCACTTCGACCGCACGCCGCCGGCCGAGCACCGCTCCTTCCTGATCGATGCCGGCGCCAGTTGCGCCGGCTACGCCAGTGACATCACGCGCACCTATGCCGCTGCTGGCCATGGCGGCTTCCAGGCGCTGATCGACAGCATGGACGCCGCTCAGCAAAGCTTCGCGGCCAAGGTGCGCCCGGGCCAGAGTTATCCCGAACTGCACCTCCATGCCCACCATGCCATCGCCGACGTGCTGCGCGAGCACGGCTTCATCCGCATGAGCGCGGGAAGCGCGGTGGAATCCGGCGTCACCAGCGCATTCTTCCCGCACGGGCTTGGCCATTCCATCGGCTTGCAGGTGCACGACGTGGCCGGCTTCCAGCAAGACGAACGCGGCGGCAATATCCCGCGCCCGGACGGCCATCCGTATCTGCGCATGACGCGCACGCTGGAGCCGGGCATGGTGGTGACCATCGAACCCGGCCTGTACTTCATCGACATGCTGCTGGCCGAGCTGCGCGACAAGCCCGTTGCCGCCGACATCGACTGGGCCACGGTGGACGCCTTCCGCCCCTATGGCGGCATCCGCATCGAGGACGACGTGGCCTGCACCGACGGTGCGCCGGAGAATCTCACGCGCGACGCGTTCGCCCGGCCCGACTGAATACCGGGTCGGCGTCGGCGATGGCGCTGTTGCTGATGCCGTAGCCCACCGCGGCTCTGACCGCATTGGCCGCCACCGTCTGCGCGCTACAGCTTGGGCTTCACGTCGTGCCGAGACTGGTGGCCGCCAGACTATCAAATGCCATCGTCACGACTCCCCTCGTGTCTGACCCTGTCACGATGACCGTGCTGCCGAACCTGCGACTGGCAGGTATGGCAGCCCCCAGCCACCTTGTCGTCCTGGTTGAGCGGCTGGCTGTCGCCGAGCGCCTGGTCAACGTTTATGGCAAAAGTGCCGGATAGCCTGCAGACCCTGATGCTTGGGTCGCGCCCGCCTCAACGTCGGGCCAGCAACGCCTCGATCTCCACCGGTTCCTTGGGCACACCGGCGCTGAGCACCTCGTGCCCGTCGCGCGTCACCGCCACGTCGTCTTCGATGCGGATGCCGATGCCGCGCCAGCGTTCGTCCACGCTGGCCTCGTCGGGCGGCACGTAGATGCCGGGTTCCACCGTCACCACCATGCCCGGCTCCAGCAGGCGCGAGGCGCCGTCAATGCGGTAGTCGCCCACGTCGTGCACGTCGAGGCCCAGCCAGTGACCGGTCTTGGCCGGGAAGTAGCGCTGGTAGCTGCCAGTGGCAATCGCCGCATCCGCATCGTCGCGCAACAACCCAAGTGCACACAGGCCTTCGGCGATCACCCGCACCGCGGCATGGTGCGCGGCGTCGAACGGCCGGCCGGGCCGCACTTCATCGATGGCGGCGAGTTGCGCGGCCAGCACCACTTCGTACAGCGCACGCTGCTCGCGGCTGTAGCGACCGTTGACCGGAATGGTGCGACTTATGTCGCTGGCATAGCAGTCCAGCTCGGCACCGGCATCGATCAGCAGCAGGTCGCCGCCGGCCAGCCGCGCACGGTTGTGCTGATAGTGCATCACGCAAGCGTTGCTGCCGGCCGCGACGATGGGCGTGAACGCGGGCACCGCACCGCGGCTGCGCATGGCGTGCAGCAACTCGGCTTCCACCTCGTATTCGTGGCGTCCCTGCAAGGCGCAACGCCACGCGGCGAGATGCGCTTCGCCGGCGATGCCGGCGGCGGCGCGCATCAGCTTGAGTTCGGCGCGCGACTTGTACAGGCGCAGATCGTGCAGCAGATGGCCCAGCGCCACGAATTCCTTGGGCACCACGCCGCCGCCGCGCAATTGGCGCAAGCGGCGCATCCAGCCCAGCAGCTGCGCGTCGAACAGGGGCTCGCGGCCGAAATGGCAGTACACGCGCGCTCTGCCCTCGATCATGCCGGGCAGGATGTCGTCGATGTCTTCGATGGGAAAGGCGTCGTCCATGCCGTAGTCGGCCACTGCACGTTCGGTGCCGATGGACGGGCCATGCCAGCGCGCCTGCTCGGCATCGGGCTCGCGGCAGAACAACACCGCCTCGCCGTGCAGACGGCCGGGCAGCAACGCCAGCACCGCGTCGGGCTCGGGGAAGCCGGCGAGGTAATGGAAGTCCGAGTCCTGCCGGTACGGCCAGGTGGCGTCGGCGTTGCGCAAGCGCTCGGGGGCGGCGGCCACCAGCAGCACCGCCTCCTCGCCCGCCATCGCCATCAACTGGCGGCGGCGACGCGCGAACTCCTCGCCCGCGATGGCGGAAGGCACGCCGCGATCAGGCGCAGCGTTCAATGCAACCGATCGCTGCCGGACTGGCCGCGGCCAGCGGATTCGGTGTACAGCAACAGCGCGCCCACGCGCAGGAATTCCTGCACCTCGATCAGCGCATCCTCGTCCTCCGCGCTGTCACCGAAATCGAAGGACGAAGCGGCGACGGTGCCGAAATCGCGCAGCACTTCTTGTGCGTCGTCCGACAGCTTCGCGTGCGGCCCGGTGCCGGCAAGGCCGAAGCCGCCGAGGAAGCCGCGACACCAGTCCACCACCGCCTCGGCGCGCTCGTCCAGCGGGCGGTCCCCGTCCGGTAGCAGCGGTTCGAAACCGAGGTCGGGATCGGCCAGCGCGTCGCGGCACTGCCGCAGCAAGGCGTCCAACGTGGCCTGGTCGGCGGGCGATGGCGCGACATCTTCGACGCCTTCCAGCTCCAGCGCGGCGAGCAGCTTGCCGCCGTTGGAGCTGGCGCCGCCGGCGAGGTAACCGCACAGCGAGCCGTGCAGTTCGCTGGCGTCCACGCCCAGCCGCAGGCGTACGATCAGCGCATCCAACTGGTCATGGCTGAGCGGTTCATTGGCCGACATGGCAGGGTTCCCTGGGAGCGAATGTTCATTCTACGCCACGCCCGTTTCGGCGACGGCGTACTGTTATAGTTCGGCGCATGAACCCCGCCGAATCCACCTCGCCCGATCCCGTGCAGATTGAACTGGAAGCGCTTGGCCGCCAGGTCGATCGTCTGCTCGACACCGTGCGCCGGCTCAGCGAGGAGAACCGCAGCCTGCGGCACAGCCAGGAACAGTTGTCGGGTGAACGTGCCAGCCTGCTCGCCCGCAACGAACAGGCGCGCAGCCGCGTCGAGGCAATGATCCAGCGACTGAAGTCGCTCGAAAGCAATGGCTGAAGCAATGACTACACCCGGCAGCAATGACCCGGTCGCACTGCGGCTGATCGACCGCGAATTCCTGATCGCCTGCGCGCCGGAAGAGCGCGAGGGACTGATCGAAGCCGCCGCCCTGCTCGACCGCAAGATGCGCGAATTGCGCGCCAATGCCCGTGCACCCAGCTTCGAGCGCCTCGCCGTACTTGCTGCGGTGAGCATGACCCACGAACTGCTGGCGCTGCGCAAACAGCAGGGCGGCGACGGCCAGCAGACAGCGCACCGCCTTGCCGCGATGCGGCAGCGATTGGAGTTCGCGCTGGAAAATACCGACACGCTGCACCGCGAAACGGTGGCGGATTTGTTCCCGAAAGCCTAAAATCGGTTCCGGCGTTTTCTGCGGTGTGCGCCGGCACACTCTTACATTTGCCTTGTTCCTAAATACGGCCCCGGGTCGGCTTTTCATCGGTCGTTGTGCATGTCCGCCGCGTGCGGAAAGCCTTGAGGCCATGTCGCCCTCCCACCTGATCCATCGTGGATCAAGGTCGTTTGGTGGGCAGCGGCATCGCGGTTGACGCCACCTCTTCCACGCCCCGTTCGTCGTTCGATGGACGGGGCGTTTTTCGATGGAGAAGCCCCATGGACTCCGCCGTCCGTCGCCACGAACTGCGCCAGCAACTGGCCGAACGTCGCCGCGCCTTGCCGCCGCCGGCGCGCATGGCCGCCGCGCAGGGGCTGCGCCGCTCGCTGGAGCAGCTGCCCGAATACCTTACCGACGTGCGCGTAGCCGGCTACTGGGCTACCGGCGGCGAGTTGCCGCTGAATCTGGTCATCCCGCCGCTGGCCGCACGCGGCCAGCGCTTCCTGTTGCCTCTACTCGCCAAGGGCAAGGAACTGCACTTCGCGCCGTGGCGCGATGGCGATGCGGTGGCGCCGAACCGCTACGGCATCCCCGAGCCGGTGGCGCCGCGCGAATGGTTCGCGCCGTTCCAGCTCGACCTGGTGCTGGTGCCACTGCTGGCCTTCGACCGCCGCGGCCACCGTCTCGGCCACGGCGGCGGCTACTACGACCGCAGCTTCGCCTTCCTCAAGGACCAGGCGCGTCCCACCGAGCCGCTGCTGGTGGGCGTGGCCTACGACTTCCAGGAAGTCGAACAGCTCGATGCGGAACCGTGGGACGTGCCGCTGGACTACGTCGCCACCGACCGCGAACTGATCGACTGCCATGCCACGGAGCCTGCCGCATGAAGAACCACTGGCTGATGAAGTCCGAGCCGGACGCCTTCTCCATCGACGACCTCAAGCGCAAGAAGCACGAAGCCTGGGACGGTGTGCGCAACTACCAGGCGCGCAACTACATGCGCGACGGCATGCGCGTGGGCGACAAGGTGTTCTTCTACCACTCCAACTGCGCCGAACCCGGCATCGTGGGCATCGCCGAAGTCGCCACCGACGCCTACCCAGACCCCAGCCAGTTCGACCCAAAGAGCAAGTATTTCGATGCCGGCAGCTCGCGCGACAACCCGCGCTGGATGCTGGTTGACGTGAAGTTCGTGAAGAAGCTCAAGCGCACCATCACGCTGAAGGAGCTGCAGGCCGACCCCGAGCTGGACGGCATGGTGCTGGTACGCAAGGGCAGCCGTCTGTCGGTGCAGCCGGTCGAAGCCGCGCATTGGCAGCACATCCTCACGCTCGAATGAGCCCCGACCTTTTCATCCTTGCCGGAACACCCGCATGAACAACCCGAACGAAAAACAACTGGCCGGCGAAGCCGCGCTGCGCTACGTGGAAGACGGCGCCATCGTGGGCGTAGGCACCGGCAGCACGGTGGCGTTCTTCATCGATGCGCTGGCCGGCATGAAGGACCGTATCAAAGGTGCGGTGTCCAGCTCCGAGCAGTCCACCGCGCGCATGAAGCAGCACGGCATCGAAGTGTTCGACCTCAACGCCACTGGCCCGATCGGCATCTACATCGACGGCGCCGACGAGTGCGATCCGCACAAGCGCCTGATCAAGGGCGGCGGCGCGGCGCTGACCCGCGAGAAGATCGTGGCGGCGGCGGCGCAGAAGTTCGTCTGCATCATCGATTCCAGCAAGCGCGTGGACGTGCTGGGCAAGTTCCCGCTGCCGATCGAGGTGATCCCGATGGCGCGCAGTCTGGTCAGCCGCGAGATCGTGAAGCTGGGCGGTCAGCCGGTGTGGCGCGACGGCGTGACCACCGACAACGGCAACTGGATCATCGACGTGCACGGCTGGCGCATCACCGACCCGGTGGGACTGGAGCAACAACTCAACCAGCTCGCCGGCGTTGTCACCGTGGGTCTGTTCGCGCAGCGGCCGGCGGATGTGGTGCTGGTGGGTGACAAGGAAATCTGAAGCGGCCTCTACCCATCCCGCACCGCAGCGACGACGTTTGCCCAAGCCGCACCGCCGCCGGATCCCGGCCTTCGCTGGGATGAGGAGCGCGGTAGCCCACAGTTTCCAGAGGCGGTGCCGCGTGACCGCATTGCGGCCCGTGTCGGCTGGAGTCAATCCAACGTCCTCGACGCCGCTCGCTCGTAGTTCCGGCGGATGGAACCCGGCCATTTCTCTTGGTCACTTCTCTGGCTACTTCTCTTTAGCTTTCGCGCATCTCGCCTCTCGGACCGACTGCCGTTCGCCATCGCTGCTGCGGTGGCGTTGGCCAGCCATGAGAGGTGGCTGGAGCGAGCGCCGGCAGGCGACAGAGACCGCTTTGAAACTTGCGGCAGTGCAAAGCCCGTCGCTCCGCAAGAGCCGAGGATTCAGGCAAAACGAAACGCCGAGGCAAGTCCGGACTCTCACCCGAGCCTTTTCGGGAAGGGAGAGGACTGCCAGCAACCTCAGTAACCAGGCGCCAGAATCCCCGTCAAAGGTTTCCCCTCCGCATCATCAAACCGGATGTGCAGCAAGCGCGCGATGGTGGGCGCCACATCCACATTGTGGAACGCGGGAATCTCCACGCCCTTGCCCTGAATACCCGTCCCTGCGGCAATGAAGATGGCTTGCATCAGCGGCTCCGAATTCGGATAACCGTGCGCGCCCCCCTGCAGCGTGGGCGCGTCGTATTGCGTGGCGTATTTGTCGTCGAATTCGTAATCGTTCGCCGGGTAGAGCAGGAGATCGGGCGCCTGATCGCTCGTCGCCGGCACCGGCCAACCCATCTTCGCCGCCGCGTCGGGCGTCAGCGCCGCGCGGATGCCGGCCTTGCCCGCGAACAGTTTCTTCAATGCCTGCCGCGAGTCATCGGTGGCGTTCTTCTGGAACACCAAGGCAAAGCCTCCCTCAGGTATGGCAAATGCCGGCCGGTTTGCCGTACTGGCCTGCAAGCCGGCCTCGCGCAGCGGCACATTGGGATTCAGCAGGTGGTGCACGCTCTCCTGGCCGTGGTCCGAGACGATGACGAAGGTGGTGTTGTCGAGCTCGCCCGCCGCGCGCACGGCGTCGATCACTTCCTTCACGCGGTCGTCGAGAAAGGCGATGGTGTTGCGCCCCGCGTTGTTGCCGTAGCCGGTCTCATGCTCGATGCTGTCCAGCGCAAGCAGGTGCAACAGCAGCAGGTCGGGATGATGCCTGCGGATGATGTCCACCGCCGCATTCGTGTACATGCGGTCGCGCCAGGCCTGCGAGGGTTCGCCGAACTGCATCAGCTGGGCGCGCGTGACGATCCCCTGCTTCACCAGATCCTGCTCGATCGCACCATCGGGATTCGGCTTTTCCGGGAATCGCCAGTCGATGGTGGGGGCGTCCATGATGGCCACCCAGTCCACCTCGGCCGTGACCAGGCCGGCTGCGTGCGCGGCGTCGTACACGGTGGGCACGGCAACCAGTTTCGACTTGGCCGCATTCATGTCGATGTGCGGCGGCGTGCTTTCGCGCTGCCCCACGATCAGGCCGTTGACCAGCACATGGTGCAGGCTGGCGTTGTCGCCGGTGACCATGGCGGTGTGGTTGGGCCAGGTGATGGTTGGGTTGATCGGCTGCATCGAAGCGGCGTGCACACCCTGTTGCATCAATGCATGCAGGGTGGGCGCCGGCAGCTCGGGTTCGCGCAGGCTCTGCGCCCCGAAGGCATCGAGGCTGATCACCACCACCTTGGGTCGCGGCGTATCCGTCGCGTGCACGCTTGGCGACAAGGCGGCGATGCTTGCCGCCAGCGTCGCCGCAGCCAGGAGGCGCCACCCGGTGATGTCTGAACTCATATTCCAACCTCCTTACATTAGGGAACCACGGCCCGTCGGAATACGACCATCGCATTCACGGAGTGACGACGCCCAACGCCTTGTTGAACAGATCACGTACGCGACGCTCCCACGAGTGCGCGGCCAGGCCCGGGTTCCAGGTAAACGTCGCCACGCTTTCGGGCGGCATCGTGTATCCGAACGACAACCGGTCCTGCACCACGCTGACGTGGCGCGGCTTGTTCAAACTGTTGGTCACCACCAGCACGATGGAGCCATCGTCGGTATTGCGGAACGCCACGTTATGGATGTCCGGACCGGTGTCGTCCGACCACACGCGCACGGCACCGGGCAGCACGAAACGGCTGTAGTGGGCGAAGGCGTAGTACTCGTCGTTGCGCTGGATCTCGCCGGTTTTGGAGTCGATCGTCACCATGCCCTTGCAATCGATGCAGCCGCCGGAATGCGGTCCATGCTTCTCGTCCAGCGCGATGTTCCAGTACACCGCGCCGCGCGCCCAGTTGCGCAAGCTCAGCAGCAGCACGTCGCGCGCGAAGAGCAGCAGCTCGCCGTTCTTTGCCGAGGCCCAGTCGCCACCCGAGCACTCGGTCAGGTACGCGTCCTTGTCCGGATACGACTTATGCACGCGACTCTGTTCGCTCACGCTACCCGCGTAGCAGTGCCAGGCGACGCCGTCGACGTAGCGCCGCGCATCTGCGTCAGCCAGCACGGTCAGCGGCTGCTCCGGTGCATCCCAGTTGTGGTCCCAGTCGAGGATCAGCGGCCGCGGATCGCGGCTCGCCAGCGCGGGGCCGAGGTGTTGCCCGATGACGCGTGCGCGGGCGTCGGCGGGCAGCAACATGCCGGGGTAGGTCAGTGGTTCGAAACCCGGCTCGTTCTGCACGGTCAACGCCCAGATCGGGACACCCTGCGCCTGCATGGCATCGACGTACTTCACCAGGTACTGCGCATAGGCAGCCTCGTACTGCGGCTGCAGCGAGCCGCCGTTCAGCGCGTCGATAGTCTTCATCCATGCCGGCGCACTCCACGGCGCGGCGATGATGTGCAGTTGCGGATTGATCTCCATCATTTCGCGCAGCGCTGGCACCACGTCACGCGGGCTGGCGGCAAGGTTGAAGTGCGTCAGTCCGGGGTCGGTCTGGCCCTCGGGCATGTCGTCCAGCGTGTAGGGCTTGAGCGAAAAGTCCGAGGCGCCGATGCTCACGCGCGTCATGTCGAGATTTAGGCCAGGCGGCGGCCCGAACATCTCTTCCAGGAAGGCGAAGCGCTGGTCGTCGTCCATCGCATGGTCCAGCAGCCACGCCGACGACTCCGTCATCGCCGCACCGAAACCCGTGATGGCCTGGAAGGTCCGGCTGGTATCGATATCGATGTCGGCTGCAGGCGGTTCCGCGCGCGCGGCCGACACGGTCAACGGGATATCCGGTTGCCGTACCAGACGCAGCCTGCGGTCCTGGGTGCTCAGCCACAGCTGGACTTCCGAACCGTCCGGCATCGCCGGCACCAGCAGCACGGGCGCGGGCGGCAGGCGCAAGGGCACGCGCAACGCGCCCAGTGCACACGCGGTGAGCAGGGCAAACAGCACGACCGCCACCCGGCCGGAGATGCCCTGCGGTTCACTCATGGGCGACACTCGCCACGCGGTTGACCTTGTGAATCAAGAAAATTTCTCTGCTGCGACCGCACCGCAATGCCTGGCGACGAATCGCCGAAGCTTGCCCCGATTCCGCGCCGTGCGACAAGCCGCCGTTCGGCCAGGTTCTTGCGATCCCCCATGATCGCCCAAATCAAATGGAAGGCCATCCCAGGCCACACTATCCAAGGTCTCCTGCGATCGTCCCTGATCGCGAAGATTCAGCAGACGGCCCTCCCTGGCCGCACTGCTCACAGTTTGTAACTGAAACCGAGCAATACGGTGCGCCCCCAGGTGTCGTATTCCAGCGGCATGGTCATCGGCACATTGTTTGCGAGCGTGGCGTACTGCACCGTCTCGTCCGGCGAGTTGAACAGATTGTTCACCTGCAACAGGATCGACAGGCCATTCATCGGCCCCTGGCTGAAGTCGTATTCCAGCTGCAGGTCGGTCTGCCGGTTCGCCAGGATCTTGGTGTACCCGAGCTGGTCGAACAATGCCACCGCCTCACCGGTGAACGAGGAACGGTAGCGCTGCGCGATGCGTGCCGAGAACCCGTTGCGCTCGTAATACAGGGTGATGTTTCCCACCTTGTGCGACAGACCAGGCAACGTCTTGGGTCCGCCGGGAATCGCGGAGATGGAACTGGTCGGGATGGTGCTGTTGGTCAGCGAATAGTTGGCCTGTATGCCGAAGCCTTCCAACGCCTCCGCCAGCAACCCGCCCTCGAACGAACCGGCCAGCTCCAGGCCGTCCATCGAACCGCCCGTGCCGTTTTCCGGCAGGGTGAAGGCGCCGTAGTTGCTGGTCGGCGTCAGCGTCGGCGTGTTGTTGATGTAGTGGGAGAAGTCGTAGTTCAGGATGGTCTTGTTGTAGATGTAGTTGAGGAGGTTCTTGCGGAACACCGCCACGGACACGTAGCTGGCCTTGCCGAAATACTTCTCCCACGAGATGTCGGTGCCTACCGCCACGTACGGTTTCAGCAAGGGATTGCCGCCGCTGCCAGACCACACGACCTGTCCTGCCTGCGGACCGTCGGTGATCTTCGACACGCCGGCGGAAGAGGACACCTTCTCGTCATCGATGCGACCGCGCGTCATGGTCTTGGCCAGTCCGAAACGCAGGTACTGGGTGTCGCTCAGCTTGGCGACCAGATTGAGGCTGGGCAGCACGTTGTTGTACGAAGTGCCGCCGTTGATCTGGCCCACCAATGTGTCGCCGTTGGTCTGCAGCGCCGTGGACGACTGGTCGGTATGCACGAACTGCACACCCATGTTGCCGCGCACCGGAATGCCGGCCACGTCCGTGTCGATGTTGAACTTGGCGTAGGCCAACGGGACCTTTTCTTCAATCGTGTAGTTGCGGCTCCAGTCGCCCGCCCCGTTCTCCGGCGTGAGGTAGAACTGGCTGTACATGGCGCCCAGCACGTTGTAGTTGATGATGCCGGGGATGCCGCCGTAACCGAGCGAGGTCGGGTTGTAGAGGAAGGCCGGGTTGATCGGTGCGCTGTAGCCGTACTGGTAGGTGCCGTCGGTATCACCGTTGCCGTTCAACCATGCGAAGTCCACGTCGGCATGCTTGGTCTTGGTGCGGTCCGAGTAATCGAAGCCCAGGTCCATGCTGCTGAAGATCCACCAGTCCAGGGTGCGGCTCGCCTGCAGGCGGAACGCGTCGATGCGGTCGTCCTGGCGGTCGAACTCCTCGCGGCCGTTGTAGCCGTAGTTGTCCGGATCGGTGAAGACCACGCTGGAAGGATCGGCGAAGTTCACGTTCGGACTGAAATCCGGGTAACCCTCGCCCGTCGGCGTGTTGAAGCCCACGTTGGCCAGGCCGCCATTGGCGAGCCCGGTGAACAGGTAAGCGTCGTGCAACTTCACCCGCGCCGAGGACGAGGACAGGTCCAGCGAGGTCGTCCAGTCGCCCAGGTAGAGTTTGTTGTTCCAGCCGATCGAATACAGCTTGTCGTGCTCCTTGGTGTATTCGTTCTGCATGATCGGCGCCAGGCCGAGCATGGTGCCCGAGGTCACGATCGGCAGCGGCGAACCCGGCGAGGTGCCGACGTTCGCGTAGGAAAGGTTGTCGTAGGGTTGGCCGTAGGGACTGCTGGACCACTGCAGGCCGTTGGTGAACTCGCTCTTGTTGAAGGTGGAGTAGTACATGTCCAGCTTCGAGTAGTAGGTCTCGTTAGGCGCCCACTCCAGCACGGCCATCAGGCCGTTGCGCTTCTCGTCCTGCGACTGCGCGCGCAACTGCATGCCCTGTTGCGCGTTCACGTTGTCCGGCATGCCCGGCATGGTACGCGCGCCCCAGTTCTGGTCCATGCCCGCGCTGCCGTTGTCGGCACCCCACCACCAGGCCTGGTACTGCTTCTCCTGGATCGGCTGGTCGAGCTGCGCGAAGCCGATGGCCACACCGAACGTGTGGTCGAAGAACTGGTCGATGTAGGAGAAGCTCGCACGATGGCCGGTGGTGCCCGTGCCGGTGCCGGGATTGAGGTTGCCGTCGCTGTCGTGCTCGCCGCGCAGGTTGAACACCATGGTGCGCTTGGACAGATCCAGCGGGTTGATGGTCTGCAGGTCCACCGTACCGGCGAGACCCTGGCCGATCACGCTGGCGTCCGGCGTCTTGTACACCGTGGCGCCGTTGATGAGTTCGGAGGGGTACTGGTCGTACTCCACGCCGCGGTTCTCGCCAATCGTCGCCTGCTCGCGGCCATTGAGCGTGGTGCCCGCGAAATCGGGAGACAGGCCGCGGATCGAGATCGCACTGGCTTGTCCATCCACGCGCTGCGTGGCCAGGCCCGGCAAGCGCGCCAGACTGTCGGCGATGCTCACGTCCGGCAGCTTGCCGATGTCTTCGGCGGAGATCGCTTCGACGATGTCGTCGGAGTTCTGCTTGGTGTCCAACGCACTCTGGATGCTGTTGCTGATGCCGTTCACCACCACGGCACCGAGCTGGCTGGCTTCGACCTTCTTCTGCTTCTCCGCCTTGGATTGCGGCTTCGTATTCTTCGGCTGCTGTGTAGCCTGGCCCGACTGGGCTTGATTCGGCTGGGCCTGAGTCGACGGCGACTGCCCCGAGGCATCCTGCGCCAGCACTGCGGCGCCTGGCGCGACCAACAGCCACGCGCTTGCGCATGCCACGACCAGCCTGCGCCGCTGCAACGCGGCACCCTTCTCCATAGATCCCTGATTTTCGCGACGATTCATCCGCTTTGCCTCCCCAAAGTGATTCTTGTCGTGTGGTCATCCCTAGTTAACGCCTCGCGACGTTCACAACGCCGTGAAGAAAGCGACCCGCCCCATGCCGGGCCGCGATCCACGCGACGTTGCCCCTGAGCATCCACGATCTTTGTCCGCATGCGCAAACCGGCGCTCACGCCGTAGCGGACGCGCATCACGAAAAACGGCCCTCGCGGGCCGTTGGTCGTCGTGCTTCGTGCTCAGTGGCGGGAGGCCACCGCTTCTTCCGGCCGCGGCCTGAGGCCGTCGCGGAAGCGCAGGTAGCGCGAGGAGTGGCGCGCCTCGCGCAGGCGGCGCCCGTGCGCGGCAAGGATGTCGCCGCGAGTGAGGAAGCCGACCAGCTTGTGCGGATCGTCCTTGCTGACCACGAGCAATCGGCCCACGTCCTCGGCCACCATGTGGTCGGCGGCTTCGCGCAGTGAGTGATCCTCGGTCACCGCTACCGGAGGACGCGTGACCAGCTCGCCCAGGGTCAAGGTGTAATGCCATTGCGGATCGAGCAGGCTGCGACGCGTGAGCACGCCCTTCACAAGGCCTTGCTCGTCCACCACCGGATAACCCTGGTGCTGGGTTTCCGGCGTGCCCTCGATGAACCAGTGGCGCACTTCGGCCAGCGCCTGCGTCGTCTTCAGCGTCACCACGTCACGCGCGCAGGCATCGCCCACCGCCACCTGGTCGAGGTAGTCGGCCGCGTATTCGGCAGGTACACGCACGCCGCGGCGCGCGATCTTCTCGGTCATGATGGTGTTGCGCATCATCAGCGCGGAGATCAGGTAGGCCGCGGCACAACCGCCCAGCAGCGGCAGCAGACCCGCGGGCTGCGCGGTGGTCTCGAACGCGAACACCACCGCGGTAAGCAGCGCACGCGAGGCACCGGCGAAGATCGCCGCCATGCCCACCAGCGCGGCGATGCGCGGGTCGACGCCGAAGTGCGGTGCCAGCGCGGCCACGCCGATGCCCATCATCGCGCCCAGCGCGCCACCGATGGTGAACAGTGGCGCCAGCGTTCCACCGGACGTGCCGCTGCCCAGCGAAATCGACCAGGACAGGAACTTCATCACGCACAGGAAGGCCAGCGCCGCCAGCGTCAGCCTGCCGTTCACGATGTCCTCGATGTTGGTATAGCCCACGCCCAGGGTCAGCGGCGCGAAGTAGCCGATCACACCCACCGCCAGGCCGCCCAGCGCAGGCCACCACATCCAATGGATCGGCAGCTTCTCGAACCAGTCTTCGATGCCGTAGACGATGCGCGTGGTCCACACGCTGATCAGGCCGACCACCGCGCCGACCAGCACGTAGGTCGCCAGTGCCCAGCCGCCGGGCGAGGCCAGCACCGGCATCGCGAACACCGGCGCGGTGCCCATCAGCACATAGCGCATGCCGGTGGCGGTCACGCAGGCCAGCGATACCGGGATCAGCGAGCGCGGGCGCAGTTCGAACAACAGCAACTCCACCGCCAGCACCACGGCCGCGATGGGCGAAGAGAAGATCGCCGACATGCCCGCCGCCGCACCTGCCGCCAGCAGCACCTTGCGTTCGCTGCCTGTGACCTTCATCACCTGGCCGACGAAGGAGCCCAGCGCGCCACCGGTGGCGATGATCGGGCCTTCCGCGCCGAACGGGCCGCCGGTACCGATGGCGATGGCCGAGGAAATCGGCTTGAGGAAGGTGATGCGCGGCGGGATCTTCGATTCGTTGAGCAGCACCTGCTCCATCGCCTCGGGAATGCCGTGGCCGCGGATCGCCCGCGAACCCCAGCGCGCCATGAAGCCCACGACCACGCCACCCAGCGCGGGGATCAGCACCACCCACCAGCCCAGGTGCGGCACCGCGTCGGCAGGCGAGGAGAATGCCGTGGAGACGCGGCCATAGAACACCAGGTTGGTGATCAGGCCGATCAGCATCGTGAGGGTCTTCGCGATCAGCGCGGCGCCGATACCCAGCACCACCGACACCGCAGTGATGCGCAACACGCGGCGATCCACCAGAGTGGAGCGGCGCGGCATCTTCGCCGCATCCAGCGTCACGCCCAGCGCGGGCGACAACGGCAACGCATCGGTGCTGCCCTGGGTGCGCACGTCTGTGTGGCCGAGGGACTGGTCAGCCGGGGAGGTCATTGGAAGGATCCGTCAGGACTCAAAGGCGGGAATTCTACGCCGCGGCCCGTACAAACCGAAGCCGCGTGTTCTTGCGACCCAGCGTGTCGGAACGCGCTTCAGCAATGCGCGTCAAACAAAAGGAGGGCAGGCTCACGCCTGCCCTCCTTTCGCCGTGCAGAACATCAAAGCATCAGTGATGCAGCATGGCCAGCATCATGCCTCCGAACAGCAGCGCCAGCACGAAGGCCAGCACGAAGAAGATCACCATGTAGACCAGTTGCACCACGCAGGCCTTGCCATAGCCGACCTGACTGCCGTCCTGTCCCGGCAACAGCAGGTTGATGACCAGCGCACCCACCAGGAACTGCGCCACGAACGACAGCAGGTGGCCCGCGCCGCCATGCAGGATCAGCGATACGACCACCGAAGCCAGCCAGGACGCCAGCACCGTGCCCAGCGCCCGTGCGAAGGACGGCATGTGTCCGACCACCAGCCGATACGCCAGGCTCAGCAGCAACGCAGACACCACTACCACGACCACAAGTCCCACCAAGCCCATCAGCAATCCCACGCCCGCCAACGCGCCGAACATCGACATCCCCAACATGGCTTTCTCCCCTGTTATCCCGTGAACCGCCGCGGCCCCTCTGGCACGGCGCCAGCGCAAGCGTAACCGATGGTTCAGCCGGTGTCGCAGGCTTTTGCTGTCCCGGAATCTTCATACAAGAGTGGTGCAATCCCGCACATGCCCGGTGACGCGCGCAGCGTGCCGCAGGGCTTGCTGCAGGGGGAAATCCACACGGGGGAGGCGCCCTATCCGCCTCGTGCCGCCGCATCCACTCCGGGAGTTGCCAGATGTCCAGTCTTCGCTTGTTCCGCAAGGCCCTGCTGCCCGCGTCGATCGCCATCATGGGATTCGCGCTCGCCGCTCATGCACAGGTCGATCCCGCCACGAACCGGGATGCGGGCGACTTTCCGCATTCCTCCTGGCCGGGCCAGCAACGCTCGCCGCAGGACGAAATCCCCACCGCCACGCCGATCAAGCACCTGGTGGTGATCTTCGACGAGAACCGCTCGTTCGACCATTACTTCGGCACCTACCCGGTGGCCGCGAACCCGTCCGGCGAACCTGCCTTCAAGGCTCGGCCCTTCACTCCGCAGGTGCAGGGCCTCACGCCGGCGCTGCTCAACGACAACCCGAACAAGTCCAATCTGGCCAACGGCGTCAACGCGGTGAATCCGTTCCGCCTCGATCGCACGCAGGCCAACACCGAAGGCCAGAACCACAGCTATACGCCGGAACAGCTTGCCTACGACAACGGCGCCGCCGACCGCTTCCCCGCCTACACCGGCAACAACACGGTGACCACCACCGGCGCGTTCGGCACGCACGGCCTGGTGATGGGTTACTTCGACGGCAACACGGTCACCGCGATGTGGAACTATGCGCAGAACTTCGCGATGGACGACAACGCCTACACCGACACCTACGGCCCCTCGACGCCGGGCGCGATCGCCGTGGTATCGGGCACCAACAACGGCGCCAAAGTGGTGCTGGGCTCGGCCGCCACCGTGCCCGACACGCAGGGTGGCCTCAGCCTGATCGGCGACACCGACCCGGCCTACGACACCTGCTCGTCCACCAGCAACACCGTGCAGATGACGTCGAAGAACATCGGCGACCTGCTCAACGCCGGGCACATCACCTGGGGCGGCTTCATGGGCGGCTTCGACCTGGCCGCCACCAACGAGAACGGCAGCACCGGCTGCACGCGCAGCACCTATTCCAGCGTGCTGGATGCCACCGTCTCCGACTATGTGCCGCACCACAACTGGTTCCAGTACTACGCCAGCACGTCCAATCCGGCGCACACGCGCCCGACCTCGCTGGAGGAAATCGGACGCACCGACGACAAGGACGGCACCGCCACGCCGGTGCACCACGAGTACGACGCCAACGACTTCTTCAGGGCTGTGTCGGCCGGCAACTTCCCGTCGGTGAGCTACATCAAGCCGCCTGCCGTGGGCGACGCGCATCCGGGCAATTCGGATCCGCTGGACGAGCAGGCCTTCGTGGTGAAGGTGCTCAACTTCCTGCAGCACCAGCCCGACTGGGACAGCACCGCCGTCATCATCACCTACGACGACTCAGACGGCTGGTACGACCACCGCTACGCCGCGCCCACGACGTCGTCCTTCGACGCCGCCACCAAGGAAGGCTCGGTCATCGGTGCCGACCAGCTCAACGCAGCGGGCGTGTGCAATGCCGAAGGCGCCAAGCAGGGCGTGGGCGTGAACGGCGGCACGGTCAACGGCCGTTGCGGCCCCGGCACGCGCGTGCCGTTCCTGGTGATCTCGCCGTGGGCGCGCAGCAACTACGTGGACGACACGCAGGTCACGCAGGCCTCGGTGGTGCGCTTCATCGAGGACAACTGGCTGCACGGCCAGCGCATCGGCCAGGGCTCGAACGATGCCACCACCGGCAGCATCATGGGCATGTTCGATTTCCGCCGCCGTGCGTTCGACCTGACGCCGCGCCTGATCCTGGATCCCGAGACCGGCTTGCCGGTGGACAAGCGCTGGCACTGGCATTCCTGACGGGAGCCATCCCGGCCCCTCTCCTGCAAGCGGGAGAGGGGCCAACTTCAGCTTCTTCGGGAAATCAGAGAACGCGCACCACGATGCAGGTCGACCCAACCACTCCCGGCACCACGCGCAAATCGCATCGTCTGACTAGGCTGATGCTGGGCATGGCGGGCGCCTTCGGCTGCCTGACCAGCTATGCCTTCCTCAACCAGACAACCGGACCACAGGGCGGCGACGGCAGCAATCCGCACCCCGTCCACCTGCGCCTGCCAAAAGCCCAGCCGCTGAGCGCCGTCGCGCAACTCGGCAAGGCACTGTTCTTCGACCCCATGCTGTCGGGCTCGGGCAGGCAGTCCTGCGCGTCGTGCCACAGCCCCGCGTACAGCTACAACCCGCCCAATGCCCTCGCGGTGCAACCGGGCGGCGTGGATCTGCGCAAGGTCGGCTACCGGCCGCCGCCTTCGCTGGCCTACCTGTATCGGCAACGACCTTTCAGCATCGGCCCGGATACCTCGGGCGACGACGTGGCACCCAACCTCAACGCGCTGGCCGCTTCCGCGCGCAGCGACTCCCGCGCCACCAAACAGGCCGACGCCACGCCCGCCACCCCGGCGATGGTGCCGCAGGGCGGCCTGTTCTGGGATGGCCGCGCCGATTCGCTGCAACGGCAGGCCTATCTGCCCCTGCTCAATCCGGTGGAAATGGCCAACCTCAACATGGACAGGGTGGCCGCGAAGCTGCAGCACAGCCGCTATCGCCGGGCCTTCACCCAATTGTTCGGGCAAGGCATCGCCAACGATCCGCGACAACTCATCGACGAAGCCATGTTCGCCATCGGTCGCTTCGAGACCGAAGACCCGTCCTTTCATCCCTTCACCAGCAAGTACGATGCATGGCTGCAAGGTCGGGCCCGCCTGACGCCCGCCGAAATGCGCGGCCTGCGCCTGTTCGACGACCCCGCGAAAGGCAATTGCGCCGCCTGCCACCTCAGCCAGCCCACGCGCGACGGCCTGCCGCCGCTGTTCACCGACACCCAGTACGAGGCACTGGGCGTGCCACGCAACACCGCGCTGGCAGTCAACCGCGACCCGCATTTCCACGACCTCGGCATCTGCGGGCCGTTCCGCAAGGACCTCGCCGCGCAGACGCAATACTGCGGCATGTTCCTCACGCCCACCCTGCGCAACGTGGACCGGCGCGGCGTGTTCTTCCACAACGGCGTCTACCACTCGCTGGTGCAGGTGCTCGACTTCTACAACCTGCGCAGCGTCGCGCCGGGGAAGATCTACCCGCGCGATGCGCATGGCCAACCGCAGCTCTACGACGACCTGCCGGCCGCCTACCAGGCCAACGTCGACACCGCCGACGCGCCGTTCAACCGCCACGAGGGCGACCCGGCCCCGCTTACCGCACAAGACATCCGGGATGTCATCGCCTTCCTGCACACGCTGGACGACGGCGACGCAGCGCAGGCGCACGGCGCGCCGGACAGGTAAGCTGCAACGGCATTCCGCTCTTTCGCACCGCTTGCCGGTGCGGGCCGTCTTGTGTCCGCCGGTCCGGCCTTATGCATTTTCGCCTTAAGGACCGGCATGCTGGTTGGGGCCGACAAGTTAACGCGGCTTCACGACTTGCTGTAATATTATGTAGTACAAATAATGCCCGAGACCGCAAAGCGCGGCCGCGGCAGGGAGAACAGGCATGGTGAAACCCGTCGTGGTGCGCAACCTGCATGGCCAGGTGGTGCAGGAGCTGGGCCGGCTGATCGTCAGTGGCGAGATCGCGCCCGGCGTGAACCTGCCACGCGAGGAGCTGCTGGCCGAGCACATGAAGGTGAGCCGCACCGCTCTGCGCGAGGCAATGAAGGTCCTGTCCGCCAAGGGCTTGATCGAATCGCGCCAGAAAACCGGCACCCGCGTGCGCGACACCGTCCACTGGAGCCAGCTCGACGCCGACGTGCTGGCCTGGCGCTGCGCCTCCATGCCCACCGACGACTTCGTCGAAAAGCTGGCGGAAATGCGCGAAATCATCGAACCGGCGGCGGCCGCCGCCGCCGCACGCCGCCGCACCGCCGACCAGCTCGGCCGCATCGAGGCCGCCTACGAAGCCATGGCCGCCTCGACCGACCGCGAGGAATGGTCCGTGGCGGACCTGGCCTTCCACGAGGCCGTGCTGCATGCGACGCACAACGAACTGATGATCTCGCTGTTCTCGGTGATCGAGACGGCGCTGGGCAGCTACCTGGCCCTGTCAGCGCGCAAAGCCAGCGACTTCAAGTATTCGCTGCCGCACCACAAGAAGGTGCTGGACGCCATCCGCCGCCGGCAACCCGAAGTGGCGCGCGAAGCAATGCACAAGATGGTGGCCGACTCGCGCAGCAACATCCGCCGTCACGCGAAGAAGGCATGAGCGGACTGATCGCACTCGACTGGGGTACCAGCAGCCTGCGTGCGTTCCGTTTCGACGGAATGGGCCAGCTTGACGAAACGCGGATGCGTCCCTGGGGCATCCGCCACCTGCCGGAAGGCGGCTACGACACCGCGCTGGCCGACATCACCGCAGGCTGGCCCGTGTTGCCACGCCTGGCCTGCGGCATGGTCGGCAGCCGCAACGGCTGGCGCGAGATGCCTTATCTCGACCTGCCCGCGAGCGCATCGCAGCTCGCCAAGGCGATCGGTGCCGTGCGCGCAGCGGACGGCATGGACGTCCATCTGATTCCCGGCCTGCGCGACCCGCACGGGCCCGACGTGATGCGCGGCGAGGAAACGCAGTTGATCGGTGCGCTGGAGCTGCACCCCGAATTGGCCGCGACCTCCACCGTCATCCTGCCCGGCACGCACAGCAAATGGGCGGCGGTGCGCGACGGCGTGGTAACCGGCTTCCGCACCCAGATGACCGGCGAGTTGTTCGCCATGCTGCGGCAGCATTCCATCCTCGGCGCCACCGGAGCCGAGGCGGCGAACGATGCCGAAGCCTTCGAGCGCGGTGTGGGCATGGCACGTGACAGCGGCGCGGCCGGCGCGCTGAGCCGCCTGTTCTCCGCGCGCGCGCTGATGCTCGATGGCGCTTTGGCGCCCGCGTCCGTGCCCGACTATCTCTCCGGCCTGCTGATCGGCGAGGAATTCCGCGCCGCGCTGGCTGACGGCCTCGCTTGCCGCGACACGCCGCTGCAATTGATTGGCGAAGCCGCGCTGTGCGAGCGCTATCGCCGCGCCGCCGCGCAGTTCGACATCACGCTGCCGCCGCCCATCGCCGATGCCGCCGCGCGTGGCCTGTGGCAATTGGCGATGCAGGCCGGCCTTGTCCCCGTCCATCACGAGGAATCCCGCGCATGCTGACGCCCTGGCTCAAACCTTTGCCGCTGGTGGCGATACTGCGCGGCCTCGCGCCCGGCGAAGCCGTAGCCACCGGCCGCGCCATCGTCGACGCCGGCTTCCGCGTGCTGGAAGTGCCACTGAACTCGCCGCAACCGTTCGACAGCATCGCCCTGCTCGCCGATGCGCTGGGCAGCGATGTACTGGTGGGCGCGGGCACCGTGATGACCCCGGCACAGGTCGAAGCCGTGGCGAACGCGGGCGGCCGCCTGATCGTGATGCCTCATGCCGACACCACGGTGATCCGCGCCGCCAAGGCCGCCGGCCTGCTCTGCGTGCCCGGCGTGGCGACGCCTACCGAAGCTTTCGCCGCACTCGCCGCTGGTGCCGACGGATTGAAGCTGTTCCCCGCCGAGCAATCCTCGCCCGCCGTGCTCAAGGCCTGGCGTGCGGTACTGCCGCGCGAGGTGCCGGTACTGCCGGTGGGCGGCATCGCACCCGACAGCATGGCGCCGTGGGTGGCCGCGGGTGCTGCCGGTTTCGGCATCGGCTCGGCGCTGTACGCCCCCGGTCGCACCCTCGACGACACTGCACAACGCGCCAGCGCCTTCGCGCAGGCCTGGCATTCCCTGGAAACACACGCATGAAGATCACCAAGCTCACCGTCTACAAGGTGCCGCCGCGCTGGCTGTTCCTGCGCATCGACACCGACGCCGGCATCAGCGGCTGGGGCGAGCCGGTGGTGGAAGGCCGCGCACACACCGTGGCCGCCGCCGTGGAGGAGTTGTCCGATTACCTGGTCGGCAAGGATCCGCGCCACATCGAGGACCACTGGAGCGTGCTCTACCGCGGCGGCTTCTACCGCGGCGGCCCGGTGCTGATGAGCGCCATTGCCGGCATCGACCAGGCGCTGTGGGACATCAAGGGCAAGGACCTCGGCAAGCCCGTGCACGAACTGCTCGGCGGCCCGGTGCGCGACCGCATCCGCGTGTACTCGTGGATCGGCGGCGACCGGCCGGCCGATACAGCCAAGGCGGCGCAGGACGCCGTGGCACGCGGCTTCACCGCGGTGAAGATGAACGCCACCGAGGAACTGCAGTACATCGATACCTACGACAAGGTCGAGCGCGTGCTGGAAAACGTGCAGGCCATCCGCGACGCGGTGGGTGGCAACATCGGCATCGGCGTGGATTTCCACGGCCGCGTGCACAAGCCGATGGCCAAGGTGCTGATGCGCGAGCTCGCACCGTTCAAGCTGATGTTCATCGAGGAGCCGGTGCTCTCCGAATACCTGGAGTGCATCCCCGAGCTGGCCGCGATCTCGCCCGCGCCCATCGCGCTGGGCGAACGCCTGTACTCGCGCTACGACTTCAAGCGCGTGCTGCAGATCGGCGGCGTGGACATCATCCAGCCCGATCCCTCGCATGCGGGCGGCATCACCGAAACGCGCAAGATCGCCGCGATGGCCGAGGCCTACGACGTGGGGCTGGCGCTGCACTGCCCGCTGGGCCCGATCGCGCTGGCCGCCAACCTGCAGCTGGACGCGGTGTGCCACAACGCTTTCATCCAGGAGCAGAGCCTGGGCATCCACTACAACGCCAGCAACGACCTGCTCGACTACGTCACCGACCGCAACGTTTTTGCCTATGCCGATGGCTTTGTGAGCATGCCGAAAGGCCCGGGTCTGGGCATCGAGGTGAATGAGGCCTATGTGGCCGAGCGCGCCAAGGTGGGCCACCAGTGGCACAACCCGGTCTGGCGCCACGCCGACGGCAGCGTGGCGGAGTGGTGAGCGCGATGGCCGACCGCTACGCCAGCTATCCCAGTCTGCGCGACCGCAGCGTGCTGATCACGGGCGGCGCCAGCGGCATCGGCGCGTCCTTCGTCGAACACTTCGCACGGCAGGGCGCGAAGGTGGCCTTCCTCGACGTGGACGAAACCGGCGCGAAGTCCCTGCTCGAAACCTTGCAGGACGTGGCGCACCCGCCGCTGTTCCTGCGCTGCGACCTCACCGATCTCGAGGCCCTGCACGCCGCCATCGCCACCGCACGTGCGCACATCGGCGCGATCGCCGTGCTGGTCAACAACGCCGCCAACGACGTGCGCCATGCGCTGGCCAAGGTTGACGCCGCCGTGTTCGAACGCAACGTGGCGGTGAACCTGCGCCACCAGGTGTTCGCCACGCAGGCGGTGATTCCCGACATGCAGCAGCTCGGTGGCGGCTCCATCATCTGCCTCGGCTCCACCGGCTGGATGAAGAAGAACGCCGGCTACCCGCTGTACGCGATGGCCAAGGCCGCCGTGCACGGCTTCGTCAACGGCATGGCGCGCGAGCTGGGCCAACAGAACATCCGCATCAACGCGCTGGTGCCCGGCTGGGCGATCACCGAGAAGCAGCGCGCGCTGTGGCTGGACGCCGAGGGCGAAGCGGAGATCGCGCGCGTGCAGTGCATGCCCGGCTACCTGATGGCGGAGGACCTGGCGCGCATGGCGCTGTTCCTCGCCGCCGACGACAGCCGCATGTGCACCGGCCAGGACTTCATCGTGGACGGCGGCTGGGTATGAGCGCGCCGATGCAGGCGGCCATGCAAGCAGTACTCGAAGCGCGCAACACACTGGGCGAAGGCATCACGTGGTGCGATCGTGCGCAGGCGCTGTACTGGACCGACATCCACGCATCGACACTCTGGCGCTACACGCCATCCAGCGGCGAGACGAAGCAGTGGCACCTGCCCGAGCGCCTCGCCTCCTTCGCGCTGTGCGAGGCGGACGGCTGGTTGCTGCTGGCGCTGGCCTCGCGGCTGGCGTTCTTCCGCCTCGAAGACGGTGCGCTGCACACGCTGCACGAAGTGGAACCGCAGCTGCCCACGCGTTGCAACGACGGCGCCTGCGACCGGCGGGGCCGCTTCGTGTTCGGCACATTGCACGAACCCGCCGACGGCGGCGCGAAGCAGCCCATCGCCGGTTTCTGGCGCCTGCACGCCGACCTCACGCTGGAAAAGCTGCCGCTGGAAGGCGTGGCGATCAGCAATAGCCTCGCCTTCAGTCCCGACGGCCGCACGCTGTACTACTGCGACTCATTGGCGCGCACGATCCGTTGCTGCGACTACGGCGACACGCTGGGCGACACGCGTCTGTTCGCCGATCTGCGCGACACCGCGGGCGAGCCGGATGGCTCCTGTGTCGACGCCGATGGCGGCCTGTGGAACGCGCAATGGGGCCTGGGCCGCGTGGTGCGCTACCGCACCGACGGCAGCGTGGACCGCATCCTGCCGCTGGACGCGCGTCAGCCCACGCGGCCCGCTTTCGGCGGCACCGCACTGGACACGCTCTACGTCACCAGCGCCCGCGACGGCCTCGACGATACCTCGCTGGCCAGCGAGCCGCTGGCCGGCGCGCTGTTCGCCTCGCAGGTCGGCCTGCACGGCCTGCCTGAGCCTCGCTTTGCAGGCAGGCCGCCAGTGGGCGACACTCCATGACTACGGCAATGTCTGGGAATGCCTCAGCTCGTCATTCCGGCGAAAGCCGGGATCCAGTGACTTCGCACTTCATGCCGAAAGGTGCTGGATTCCGGCTTTCGCCGGAATGACGGCAAGAAACAAGCCGCACGCACGCCATCCCACGGGGAGAGATTGATGAGCATCACCAGCGCAGCACCCGCCGCCAGGCACAGCAAGGCCACCGCCATCTTCGTCTGCATCCTCGCCGCACTGGCTGGCCTGATGTTCGGCCTGGACATCGGCGTGATTTCCGGCGCGCAGCAGTTCCTGCAGAAGGACTTCGGCATCGGCGACGACACCCTCGGCTGGATCGTCAGCGTGATGATGCTCGGCGCCGCGCTGGGCGCGCTGGTGGCAGGCTGGCTGTCCAGCCAGTTGGGCCGCAAGCGCACGATGATCCTCGGCGCCGTACTGTTCGTCGGTGGCTCCGTGCTGTGCGGCCTGGCGCCGACGCCGGAGGTGCTGATCGCGGGTCGCCTCGTGCTGGGTGTCGCCATCGGCCTGGCCAGTTTCACCGCGCCGCTCTATCTCGCCGAAGTCGCGCCGGAATCGATCCGCGGCGCGATGATCTCGATGTATCAGCTGATGATCACGATCGGCATCCTGGTCGCCTTCCTTTCCGATACCGCCCTCAGCTACTCGGGCAATTGGCGCTGGATGCTGGGCATCATCGCCGTCCCCGGCGCATTGTTCCTGCTGGGCGTTGCATTCCTGCCGGAAAGCCCGCGCTGGCTGTTGATGAAGGGCCGCCAAGCGGAGGCGGAACAGGTGCTGCAAAGGTTGCTCGGCGACCGCGATGCCATCGCCAAGGAAGTCAGCGAAATCCGCGAACAGCTCAAGACGCCGCAGCGCGGCCTGCAGATGTTTCTGCAGAACACCAACTTCCGCCGCTCGGTGGGATTGGGCGTGCTGCTGCAGGTAATGCAGCAGCTCACCGGCATGAACGTGGTGATGTACTACGCCCCGCGCATCTTCCAGGGCATGGGCTACGACACCGAATCGCAGATGTGGTTTACCGCCATTGTCGGCCTGGTGAACGTGCTGGCCACCTTCATCGCCATCGGCCTGGTGGACAAGCTGGGCCGCAAGCCCATCCTCTACATCGGCTTCGTGGTGATGGCGATCGGCCTCGGCGTGGTCGGCGCCATGATGAAGCTGGGTATCCATACGCACGGCCAGCAGTATTTCACTGTGGGCATGCTGCTGGTGTTCATCGTGGGCTTCGCGATGTCGGCCGGCCCGCTGATCTGGACGCTGTGCTCGGAAATCCAGCCGCTCAAGGGCCGCGACTTCGGCATCGGCTGTTCCACCTTCACCAACTGGGCGGCCAACTGGCTGGTCGGCCTCTCGTTCCTGCCGCTGCTCAACGGCATTGGCCAGGCCGAGACGTTCTGGCTCTACGGCGCCTTCAACGTGGTGTTCATCGCGCTCACGGTCTGGCTGGTGCCGGAAACCAAGGGCGTTACGCTGGAACAGATCGAGCGCAACCTGATGGCCGGCAAGGCGCTGCGGCAGATCGGGCGCTGAGACGAAACCCACGGCATCCAGCCCCGCGGCCCTTGTGAGCGCCGCGGTTGGTGGAATCGACCTGTCCGCACCTCTGAATGCGCGGCGGCGCGGCGCCTAGCGAGCTGCGCCACCGTCGACCGAGAAGCGGTAAACGATGCGGTTCCGATAGATCTGCCCAGGCGCCAGCCGGGCCGGACCGAAGTCGGGATGATTGGGCGTGTCGGGGAACCGCTGCGGCTCCAGCACGAAGGCATCGCCCTGGCGGTAGATGCGGCCCGACTTGCCCAGGCTGGTGCCGTCGAGGAAGTTGCCCGAATAGAACTGCAGGCCCGGCTGTGTGGAGTAGAGCTCCAGCACACGGCCGCTGTGTGGATCCTCCACCTTCGCCACCCGCCGCGGCGCGGGCGCCTCCGTGCGGCTGATCACCCAGTTCATGTCGTAGCCGTGGCCGAGCAGAAGCTGCGGCTCCTTGCCGTCGCGGATGTCGCGGCCGATCGGCTTGCCCTGGCGAAAGTCGTAGTCGGTACCGGCCACGGCGCGGAACTCGCCGGTGGGGATCAGCGTGTCGTCCACCGGCGTGATGCTGTCGCCCGGAATGGTGACGATGTCGCCGTACACGCTGCCCGAGCCTTCGCCGCCCAGGTTCCAGTAAGTATGGTTGCTGAGGTTGACGATGGTGGGCTTGTCGGTGGTGGCGCTGTAGTCGATGTCCAGCTCGTGGCCGGCCTTGAGCGTGTAGGTGGCAGTGGCGGTGAGCCTGCCGGGGTAGCCCTGGTCGCCGTCGGGGCTGACGTACTGCAGGGTCACGCTGGGTTCGGGCGACTTCACCACCTTCACCACCTGCCACACCACTTTGTCGAAACCCTTCGTGCCGCCATGCAGCGAGTTCGGCCCGTCGTTGATGGTGAGCTGGTAGCTCTTGCCATCCAGCGTGAAGCGGCCCTTGGCAATACGGTTGGCGAAGCGCCCCACCGTGGCGCCGAAGTACTGCGGCTTGGCCAGGTAGTCGTGCAGGTCGGGATAGGCCAGCACCACGTCGGCGAGCTTGCCATGGCGATCCGGCAGCATGAGCGACTGCAGGCTCGCACCCAGGCTGATCACGCGGGCAGTGAAGCCATGGCCGTCGTCCAGCGTCAGCACCTCCACCTTGCGCCCGTCGGGCAGCGTGCCAAAGGTGGCCCGGCTGACATCGGCCGCGGTGCACAGGCATGGCGCAGCCAGTCCCGACAGGAAGAAAGCGCAAACGGCCAGGTGCCTGTTCATCATGCAGTCCCCGCTTCATGGAATGACATCGGGCAAGCCCGATCGCCGACCAACAATAAGACACTTGGCAAGCATCCCTGCACACCTCACCGATATTTCCGGCTGAGACGCGTCGACTCGTCGTGGCCGACATGTCATTGCGCCGCATCGGGCAGTAACCACGCGAGCCGTGGCGGCCGCAGCAGCAGCGACCGTCACGCAGTGGCCACGGCGGCGCGCCGCGTCTGCCATACATAAACCGGCAACCCCAGCGCCAGCAAAATGAGATTCCAGTACGCCGCATCCGCGCCCGCACCAATCACGGCCCAGATCGAAAAGCCGAACGCGGCGCAGGCAAGCAGCGGATCGCGCAACGGCACTGGGCGCCCTTCCCGATATGCCAACACCACGTCCGCCATGGCGCAGAACAGATAGGCAACCACGTTGCTCAAGGTGGTCAGCAGCACCACGAAGGTGAACATGCCGACCATGCCGCGGCTGTAGTTCGCCAGCACCAGCAGGCTGTTGACCACGGCTGCGACCAGCAAGGCCGGTACGGGTGCGCCACGCCTGGATTCGCGCGCGAAGAACTTCGGAAACAGGCCGTCCTGTGCCACCGCCTGCGGGAACTGCCCGGCGATCAGCGTCCAACCGTTGAGTGCGCCGAAACAGGATACGGCGGCGGCTCCCGCGATGAGATAGCTCGCCCAGCCGCCCCACAGGATCTGCCCCGCATCCGCGAACGGCGCCTGCGATTTCGCCAGCACCGGCGCGGGCAGCATGCCCATCACCGCCGCAGTGCAGGTCACATAGACCAGCGCTGCGATCAGGGTTCCCAGCAGGGTCGCGCGCGGAATGGTTTTCTCCGGATCACGCACATGCCCCGCCGGGATGGTTGCGCACTCCACGCCCACGAACGCGAACAGCGTCGCCGTCATGCTGATGTTGATGGCGCTCCACGGCGATCCCGCATCCGTTCCTGGCTTCAGCAGGTGCGGATTGAAATGCGCCAGCCCGAACAGCACCAGGGCCAGCAAGGGCGCGATCTTCAGCACCGTGGTCACCACCTGCACTACGCCCGCGCTGCGCACGCCGGCCATGTTCACGAAGGTGGCCGCCCAGATCGCCGCCAGCGCGGTCAAGGCACCGAACAGCGGACTGGCGCCCACTGCCGGCACGAAAGCCGAGAGATAGCTGGCGAAGGCCACCGCAATCGCTGCGTTGCCGCCGATCGACGAGAACCAGTAAATCCAGGCCACGAGGAAGCCGATGCAGTCACCGAAGGCCTCGCGACTGTACGCATAGGGACCGCCGGCGCGCGGCGCGCGCCTGGCGAGGCGATAGAACACGCCTGCCAGCAACAGTGCGCCCACGGCACTCACCAGCCAGCCCACCAGGCTGTAGCCGCCGTAGGGCGCCAGCGTCGCGGGCAGCATGAATACGCCCGACCCGATCATGTTGCCCAGCACCAGCGCTGTGGCTGTAGCCAATCCGATCTGCCGCTTGCTTGCACTCATGTTCGCTGGTCACCCGATGGAGAGTCTGACTTTGCCCGTCATCCCGGCGCAGGCCGGAAGCGCTTCACAGCAGCGCAGTTGCTCATCCAGTAACGACCATGCCTGTTCAAGCCGCGTGGTTCCTGGATGATTCGCTGCGCTCGCGCCTTCGGGACCGCCTGCGGGCGTTCTGCGCGCTTCGTGCTTGTCTGCGTCGGAATGACGAGGGTTGAGCTGATCGGTCCGACCAGTCGGTGGGTTTATTGCCTGATGTTGTCCCCATGCCCGAGCAGGAGCAGGTAGCTCGCCGCCGACCAGCTGAAGTTCTGCGACTGGTAGCCGTCCCCCGTCAGCGGATCGTAGTTCTCGCGGAACGTGGCCTGCCCCGCCGCTAGCCCCTTCGCGTCGAGTACCAGCCGGCGCGCCATCGCATCGGCCTCGGTGCGGTAGCCGTAACGCCGCAGCGCCTCGACGCCGAACAGCGACTGGTCCATCCACACCGGCCCGCGCCAGTAGCCCTTGATCGGCGAGAAGCGCGGATCGTCGGCGGCCAGCGTGGGAAACGGCATGGTCGTGGCGAACTTGCGCGGATCCATCATCGTCTTTTCGACCGCTGCAGCCTGCGCCGCCGTTGCCACGCCGGCCCACAACGGCGTCCAGCCTTCCGAGCCGTACACACGCACGAGAGCGGGCTCGCCGAGTTTCGCATCGAAGAACCAGCCCAGCTTCGCGTCGTACATGCGCGACTGGATCGCGCGCTTCATCGCGTCGCCCTGCGCCTGCCATTGCTGCTGGTCCTGCGTCTTGCCCAGCACGCCGGCGATCTGCGCCAGCTCCGTCGCCTCGCGGTAGAGATAGGCATTGAGATCGACCGACTCCTGATCCAGCGACCACGCGTGCTCGCCGTTCTTGAGCATCTTCGCGCCGTCGAAACGCACGGCGTTGTCCATGCCGCTTTCCCACGCCGCGGCGATGCGCGTACCGTCGGTGGAACCGAATTCGGCGAGGCCGTTGCGATCGTGGTCGCGATCCGCGAACCACCAGCGGTGGTAGCGCACCAGCTTGTCGTACATCTCGGCGAGGAAGGCGCGGTCGCCGGTGGCCCGATACACCTGCATCACTGCCCAGGTCGCCAGCGGCGGCTTGCTGTCGCGCCAGTTGTCGTCGGCACGATGGATGAAGACGCAGTCGGGCACCATGCCGTCGGCGCCCTGGTAGTCGAACATGGCGCGGATCTGCTCGCGCGCGAGATCCGGCGCGAACCACGCCAGCGCCGCCGCGTGTTTCCACGAATCCCAGGCCCAGAGGCCGTTGAAGTCGGGGTTGGAATAGGAGGGGATCACGCCATCGTGATGCACGTCGCCGCGTGCCGCACGCCAGTTGCCGATCAGGGTGACGACGGCCTTCGCGGCCACGCGTTGCGCCACGTCGTTGGGCAGGCCGGAAAGATGGCTGGCCGCTACGGATTTCAGGTAACCGGCCCAGCGCGTACGGTTGGCGTCCCAGGCGTGGGCATAGTCGATGGCAGGCGGCTCCGCACGGGCGTCGTAACGCAGCGTCTGCACCACGTAGAGCGTGACGGATTGGCCGGCCTCGAGATGCAACGGCTTGTCCAGCGCGATGCGATAGCTGTTGCCCGACACGACGGCATGGTCCGCGACCAGGCCATCGGCATGCAATTGCGTGACGAGCGTGGAAGGCGAGTCGGCAAACCCTTGCACCACCGCGTCGCCATCGCTGGCGAGATGGCTGCCCGGCAACGGCATCGCGCGCCCTTCGATCGCCAGCTCGATATCGCGAGTCTTTCCCGCGCTCAACTCGACGCGCACCAGGGCGTGCCACGAATCCGCGAAGAACAGCGCCTGCCGCACGCTGAGGTCGCTTGCCGAGAACGTGCGCTCCAGCGCGCCCGGCACGGCATGGCTGGCCACTTCCTTGAGCGCGATGTCGCTCTTCCCGCCCTCATCGCGCAACGCCAGCGCGGCGAAGCGCGTGCCCGTCCACTGTCCCGTGCCGAGGCTGTGCACGAAGGGGCCGGAGAAGCCCGCGCCCCTGTCACCGGCACGCGGCAGGCTGTAGCCCTGCCACGCCCCCATGTCGAAGAAGATGTTGAAACTGCGATCTGCCGCAGTGCGCGGCGTACCGTGGAAATCCAGCAGATCCTGATAGTGTGCGACAGGCTGTTGCATCTGCGCAGCGTTCGCGCCAGCGGCCACGAAGGCGGCGACGACGAAGATCAGGGGCCTGGCGAGTGGATGCATGGAATCGTGTCTCCGTATGAACCTGCGCGCGTGGCCAGTCTGCCTCACGGCCTTCCGGAAAAGCCCGCCGGCCCGCATCGCACCCGCCGCGAATGCGACCGGTGCCATGCAGGCCGACGAGCTTCAGCGGGCGGACATCAGAACTTGTACTTGACCTGGAAGTTCACCTCGCGACCCTCGATGGAGCGAGCCAGGATCACGCCGCCGCTGCTGGCGAAGCCGAACAAGCGCGCGTTGCCCTCCGTGATGCCGATCTGGTTGGTCATGTTGGTGCCGCGCAGGCTCAGCACCCACTGCTCGCCGATGTTGGCGTTGGCGCCGAAGCTCAGGTCGTAGTAGCTGCCCATCGGCTGCTGCTGCAGCTGGTCGCTGAAACGATCGCCAATGTGCTCGTAGGTGGCCCAGAACTTCAGGCTGCCCCAGCTGGTCGGCACTTCGTAGGCCGGCGTCACGCGGTACTGGATTTCCGGCTGGCGATCCACCTGCATGCCGTTGATGCTGCTGCACTGGTAGCTGCCGTCCTGCGCCTGGTACGTCACGCAGCCCGAGTAGCGGTTGTAGTGACCATGCATGTAGTTGCCGCTGAGCGCGAGGGAGAAGTTCTCGAACGGCTTGAGCATCACCTGCGCGTTGACGCCATTGGTCATCGAACCGTAGACCAGGCTGACCAGCCCCGTGCTCAACTGGATCGAATACGGCACGCCGATGAACTGGCGGTGGTACACGCCGACGTCCGCGTAGATCCACGACGCCTGGTACTTGAAGCCCATCTCGTAGTTGTGGATGTGCTCGGTGGGCGGGTTGCCGAGGTTCACGATGTCGTCGAAGCTGGGCAGGAACGCGCCGTTGTTGACGCGGCCGTACAGGCTCATGTTGCTGGCCAGCTCGTAGTTGGCGCCCAGCGTCCAGGAAGCCGCGCCGCGGTTCTGGCCGTAGTGGGTCCAGCTGTCGATCAGGTACTCGGCCTGGTTGTTGTAGACGGTGAGGGGGTTGGCGTCGAGGTCGCCCGACGCGGTGTTCTGGAAGTTGCCGCCGATGTTGTCGTGCTGCCAGCGCACGCCGCCGTCGAAGCGCCACTGGCCCACGGTCCAGTTGTCGGCGAGGTAGAACGCCGTGGTGGTGGCGTGCCAGTGCTCGTTGAACGCCATCCACGAGGCCGGGCCGGGCGCCCAGAACAGGCCCTGCTGGTCGGTGAGCTGGTAGACGGTGCCACCGACGTTGTAGTTCACCGCGATCGGGGTCGGGTTGGTCTTCGCCTGCAGCAGCATGTTGAGGCCGTCGTCCTCGGAGTGGTCCATGCCGTACACCGCGGTGTAGTTGCCGAAGGTCAGCGTGTTGCCCTCGAAGATCTCCTTGCTCAGCTGGAACTCGTTGCTGATCGAGTGGATGCGCTTGTGGATGTACTCCGGGTTCTGCACCGTGACGTTCTGGTTCAGGTCCGCCGCCTGGCCGTTGTTGGTGTAGACCGCGGTGGCGGTGCCGCCGGCGGGCAGGCCGAAACCGGCGACGGAGCCGGCGATGAAGTCGCCCAGCGAGCTCGGGTTGGCGCCGGTGCTGAAGAACGCCGTGGTGTCCATGTTGCCGCCGACCAGCAGCGCCTTGTCGGAGAGCGACCAGCCGTTGTCGAAATCCAGGTCGAGGTTGGCGCCGACCACGTGCATGTCGCCGCCCTGCCCGTTGGCCATGTCGATGTTCTGGCCGGTGGGCGTGCAGCCGTTGGTGAAGCACGGCGTGGTCTGGAGGAACTGGTAACGGTCAGCGTTGCTGCCGAAGGTGCCGGTGAGCGGATTGAACCCGGGATACGGCGTGAACTTGCCCGCAGACGGGTTGTAGATCGGCGTGTCGGTGACCCACTGGTTCTTGTCCTTGAGGTCGCGCGCGTAGAACATTAGCGAGCCGTGCTCGAGATCGTGGCTGAGCGTGGCGCTGAGCTGGCCGCCCTTGTCCGAAGGGAACTGCGGATCGCGCACGCCGTCCGACTTGCGCCAGAAACCGCCCACGCTGGCGTACCAACCGCTGTTCGCGCCCAGCGGGAAACCGTAGAAGCCGTCCAGCCGCTCGCTGCCTTCCGATCCGTAGGTGATGCCGATGTCGCCGCCGGGCTTGGAAGAGCCTTCCCGCATGATGAAGTTGGCGATCAGGCCGGGCTGGCCGTTGCCGTACAGCACCGAGGTGCCGCCCTGCACCGCTTCCACGCGGTCGATGGTGTCGTCGAGGCGGAACATCGCGTCGGTAAAGTAATCCCACTTCGGGAACAGCGGCGAGCCGTTCATCTGCAGCGTCACGAAGGGCGCGCCGCTGTCCGACGGGAAGCCGGCCACCTCGATGTTCGCGCCGGTTTCGCCGCCTGACGATTCGGGGTAAACGCCCGGCGAGAGCTTCAGCAGATCGGCCGTGCTGACCGGGTTGAGTTCCCTGATCTGCTCGCTGGTCGCCGTGGTGATCGAGTAGCTGGCGTCGATCTTGCGGATGCCGCCGACCGTTGGCGTGCCGGTGACCACCACCTGGTCCAGCGTCTGTGCGGACTTCGAGTCCGCCGACTGCTGCTTCGTCTTGCCGGTCTTCGCCGGTGCGGCCTGCTGCGTCGATGGCTGCGTGGCGGTGTCCTGCGCAAACGCTGCGCCCGACAACAGCATGAGGCTGATGGCCGCCGCCAGTGCGTGTCGTCGATTGATCCGCTGCTGATTCTTCATGTTGGTCCCCTCCCGGAGTAGTTGTTGGCCTTGGCTGCTGCGCAGGCGTTTCGTACGGACCAGCTCACCGGGCTTGTCGCCTCTTTAGGAGCGGCCGGCTTGGACGCGAAGTCCACGCCTGTGGATGCATCGTATTACAAAATGTTTATTCATACTACAATATGAAAATAGTCATGGCGCCTGCGCGCAAAGCCTCCATTCGCAGCCGAACGGCAGACCAGATGGTCATGTTTCGCGTCGTTTGAATCGAACAAGCAGCCGCCAACGGACGCACCCAGCAGACAAAGACGGGGCCTTGCGGCCCCGTTGCCTTTTCTCGCCGGCAGTCGGCCTGCTCAACCTTCGTGCAGCACCGCATCGAGCTTTTCGAGGAACTCCGCGGCGTCGCGTTGGCTGAACACCACCGGCGGCTTGATTTTCAGCACGTTGTCGGCAGGGCCTTCGGTGGAAAGCAGCACGTGCCGCGCCTTCATCGCCTCGACTACCTGGCTGGCCTTGGCGCGGTCGGGCGTGCGCGCCGCGGTATCGCTCACCAGTTCGGCGCCGATGAACAGGCCGCAGCCGCGCACGTCGCCGATGCAGGCGTGGCGGCGCTGCAGGTCGCGCAGGCCGTCCATCAACAGGTTGCCGACCGCCTGCGCGTTGTCCTGCAGGCGCTCTTCCTGGATCACGTCGAGCACGGCCAGCGCGATGGCGCAGGACACCGGATTGCCACCGAAGGTGTTGAAGTACTCCATGCCGGTGACGAAGCTGGCGGCGATCTCCGGCGTGGTGACCACGGCGCCGATGGGGTGGCCATTGCCGATGGGCTTGCCCACGGTGAGGATGTCCGGCACCACGCCCTGCCGCTCGAAGGCCCAGAAGTGGTCGCCAGCACGGCCGAAACCCACCTGCACTTCGTCCGCGAGGCAGAGACCACCGGCGGCGCGCACGATGGCGTAGGCTCCGCTCAGATAGCCGTCGGGAAGCACGATCTGACCGCCGCAGCCGAGCAGCGATTCGCAATAGAACACCGCTGGATCGAAGCCACGTTCGCGCAACCCAGCGATCTCGGCAGGCAGCAAATCGGCGTAGCGCCTGCCTGCAGCGGCCGGATCGCGGAACGCGCCCTGGTAGACGTCCGGCATGCCGACCACGCCGACGTGCGCCACCTGTCCCTCGCCGCCCTTGCCGTTGAACTTGTACGGGCTCAACTCGACCATCGACGGCGAATGACCGTGGTAGGCGTGGTCGAGCACCAGCACACCGCGCTTTCTGGTGTGGGCGCGCGCGAGGCGCAGCGCAAGGTCGTTCGCCTCGGTGCCCGAATTGGTGAGGAATACCACCGACAGCGGCGCCGGCAGCGTCGCCACAAGGCGCATCGCATACTCGACGATGTTGTCGTGCAGGTAGCGCGTGTTGGTGTTGAGTCGCGCCATCTGCGCCTGTCCAGCCGCCACCACGCGCGGATGGCAATGCCCGACGTGACAGACGTTGTTGACCATGTCGAGGTAGGCCTCGCCATGCTGGTCGTACAGCCATACGCCTTCGCCACGCACGATCTTCAGCGGCTCGCGGTAGGACACGCTGAGCGTGGGGTTGAGATAACGCTTGCGCAGGTCCAGCAGCTCGGCATTGCCGCGCGCGGGTACACCGCCAAGGACGGTTTCGGCGACGGCGCGATCACTCATGGCAGGTTTCCAGGAAAGGGGCGACGATGGCATTCGGGTCGATGCCGGCAAGCGTATGCAGCAACGCGCGCACGCCCTGTTGCGACACCAGCACGAAGGGATTGTCCGGCTGCTCGCGGTGCGCACGCGTAGCCATCAGCACACTGTGGCAGAGGCGCGCGACGATGAAGTCGTACAGTTGTTCCAGCTCGACCCGCGTCAGCGGGCACAGGTCGAGGCAGCCGCGCACGATCGCCTGCGCGCAGGCCACGGGATCGGCCTCGTGCTGCATGGCATAGGTGCAGGCGATGGCGAGTTCGCACAGTCGGAAGCTGGTGCACATGTCGCCGAAGTCGATGATCGCGTCCACCTTGCCGCCACCCTGCCCGTCCAGCACCACGATCACGTTGAGGTCGTTGGCGTCGTTGTGCAGCACGGTGATCGGCAATTGTGCGCGCCACACCGGCAGCTTGGCGCAGAACGATTCCGCCTGCGCCGCCACGATGGCGCGCAGCGCTGCGTCCTCGATATGGGCGATCTCGCCGCGTACCGCAGGCAGACTCATCAGATTCCAGTCCTGCGCGCGGCCCGCGGCAGGGTGCCGGAAATCCGCCAGACCGCGGATCAGCAGGCCCACGGCCCGGCCCAGGCTTTCGTGCAATGCCGGGCGGCGATTGGGCGACACCGCGGTGATAGCCTCGGCATAGGTCATGCCAGGCACGAAGCTCAGCATGCGCACATGCTGCACGCCATCTTCCATAAACAACGCCAGCAAGTGCTCGCCATCGATGCTGGACATCACGCGCGGCCATTGCAGCGAGGGTTCGCGCGCAGCCAGGGTCAACATGGCCTGGTTTTCCAGATCCAGGTCGGCGTAGGCCCACGACGGGTGCGCCACCTTCAATACGTAGTCGCCGTGCTCGCCGCTGATGCGGAAATTCTGGTCGGCATACGATGGCAGCGCACGCACCTCGCCACACACGCGCCAATACCTGTCTGCCAACGCCAGCGCAGCTTCGGGGGACAAGGTGGACACGGGCGAGCACCCTCGTGACGGAAAGGCATATAGTATTACAAATATACACAACCTCGACCCGAGGCAAATCCATGCTCAAGCCCCTGCTCGCCACGCTGCTCGCCGCCGCCGTCGCCACCGCGGCTGTTGCCGCCCCCGCTGATACCGACAGCCCGCAACACGCGCATCTGCAAGGCGCCGCGCTGCTGCACCAGCGGGAGCAGATGAGTTTCGGCGTCTACTACTACCCGGAGCAGTGGCCAGAAGCACAATGGCAGCGCGACTTCGACGGCATGGCCAAGCTGGGCTTCGATTTCACGCACATGGCCGAGTTCAGCTGGACCTACCTGGAGCCGAAGGAAGGCCAGTACGACTTCACCTGGCTGGACCATGCCATCGCGCTGGCGCACGCGGCGGGCCTGCGCGTGATCCTGGGCACGCCTTCGGCGGCGGTACCGAGCTGGATGGGCCAGCGCTACCCGCAGGTGTATCGCGTCGACGAGCACGGCCAGCGCCACGAGCACGGCATCCGCGCCGAAGTGTCGCTGACCGATCCCACCTACAAAGCCTTCGTGGCGAAGATCGTCACGGCGATGGCGCAGCGCTACGGCCACGATCCGCGCGTGTGGGGCTGGCAGATCGACAACGAGCCCAGTACCTTCCCCGACTTCAGCGACAGCGCACGCAAGGCCTTCCAGGACTGGCTGCGCAAGAAGTACGGCACCATCGATGCGATGAACGCGGTATGGGCCGGCTCGTTCTGGAGCACGCGCTACGGCAGCTTCGACGAAGTGCTGCTGCCCAACACCACGCTGGCCGCCGAGGACAAACTGAGCCCGCACGCCGTGCTCGACCTTGCACGCTTCCGCGCCGATACGCAGGCGCAATTCCTCGACGACCAGGCCGACATCATCCACAAGTACGCCGGCCATCGGCAGTGGGTGACCACCGACTACACCAACGTCAGCACCGACACCGACCCGCGCCGCACGCGCGACCTCGACTTCCCCACCTTCACGCTCTACCCGGTGGCCGGCACCAACGTGCTGGGCGGCGACAGCTACGCCATCGGCAAGCCCGCGAACCTGATGGAGGCCGCCGCGTATTTCCGTCCCATCAACGGCACCTTCGGCGTGATGGAGCTGCAGCCCGGCCAGGTGAACTGGGCTTCGATCAACCCGCAACCCATGCCTGGCGCAATCAGCATGTGGATGTGGCATGCCTTCGCCTCCGGCGCCTCCCTGCTCGCCACCTATCGCTACCGCCACCCGTTGCGCGGCAGCGAGATGTACCACGAGGGCATCGTGGGCACCGACGGCGTGACGCTCTCGCGCACCGGGCGCGAATTCACCGACACCCTGCGCGACATCAAGGCGTTCGAGGGCAAGCTCGATCCGTCAGCCAAGCTGCCGGAGCGCCTCGCCGCACGCTACACCGGCTACCTGTGGAACCAGGACGTGTTCTGGGACCTGGAAATCCAGCCGCAGACCACGCTGTGGAACACCTGGGCCTACCGCAACGGCTACACGCTGGCGGTACAGACCACCGGCGCGCCGATGGACTTCATCGCCGAGGACAGCGACTTCAGCCGCTACCCCTTCCTCATCGCGCCGGCCTACCAGATGGTGAGCCCCGCGCTGGCGGCAAAGTGGAAACGCTACGTGGAACAGGGCGGCCACCTCATCCTCACCAGCCGCACCGGACAGAAGAACGAGCTGGGCCAGTTTCCCGAAGGGCCGTGGTACGCACCCATCCTCGACCTGATCGGCGACGACGTGGACGGCTTCGACATGCTGCCGCCCAGCGTCGACGCCGAGGTGAAAGCCAGCGGCAAGACACACGCCTGGCACCGCTGGGCCGACATTCTCACGCCACGCCCCGGCACCGAAGTGCTCGCCACCTATGCCGACCACTACTACGCCGGCAAGGCCGCGGCGACCACGCGCAAGCTGGGCAAGGGCACGGTCACCATGATCGGTGTCTCCACCGACGACGGCGAGCTGGAACGCGCGATCGTGCGCGGCGTCTACCAGAATGCCGGCGTGCCCATCGAAGACTTGCCTACTGGCGTGTTCCACGACTGGCGCGGCGGCTACGACTTCATGGTGAGCTACAACCCCAAACCGTTCGACCTGCAGCTGCCCGCTTCCGCGCATGTCGTGGACGGCCAGGTGCCGCTGGCGCCTGCCGGCGTACTGATCTGGAAGGAAGGCACGAAGTAGACGCTGTCCCGTAAGCACACCCTGCCGTTTTCTCGTCATTCCGGCGCGGGCCGGAATCCAGCGACCTCATGGTTTGGACAAGCGTAATCGCCACTGGATCCCGGCCTGCGCCGGGATGACAAGCAGCAGCCAAACGTCTCTCAAAAAAGCTTGTACCTGCACGGCGGTATCATGCACATCCGCCGCGCATGGCCGACCTCGCCGGGCCGCGCAACCCACTCTCGCCAAGGGATCCGCCGGGCATGGCCTCCGAAATCCACACTTTCATCCACCTGCTTTTCGTCGGCGTGGTGGCGCTGTTCCCGGTGGTGAATCCCATCGGCACCGCCTTCGTGGTGATGCCCTACCTTTCGCAACTAGACAAGGCGAGCAAGAAGCAGGCGGTAGGCAAGATCACGCTGTACGCGTTCTGCATCTGCACCGTCACGCTGATCGCCGGCGAGTGGGTGCTGAAGCTGTTCGGACTGTCGATTCCCGTGGTGCAGCTGGCCGGCGGCATCATGATCTGCAAGATGGGCTGGGGCTTCCTTACCTCCGACAAGGACGACAGCGCCGACAGCAACAGCAGCGACGATGTTGCGGAGCCCAGGCACAAGAATATCGACAACCTGCTGTTCTATCCCCTGACGTTCCCGTTGACCACCGGCGCGGGCACCATCTCGGTACTGCTGACCCTGAGCGCGCATGGCGCCGACGCCGACCTGCGCCAGCTGGCGCTCAACATGGCGGCGATTCTGCTCGCCATCGTGGCGATGTGCGCGCTGGTGTATGTGTTCTACCTCAACACGCAACGCATCGAGCGCTACCTCGGCTCGCAGGGCGAGAAGATCTTCAACCGGCTGATCGCGTTCTTCATCTTCTGCATCGGCCTGCAAATCGCTGTCGCTGGTCTCAAGGCGCTGTTTGCCTGAGGCCTTGCTTGCAAAGGCAGAGTGCCTACAACGCAATACTTGAGATCCATTTTCGACCCAGGCGGACCTTTGCAAACATGGCGAGTCCAGCTGACTCGATGAACACAACCAAGGATGGCCCATGAACTGGAAGGTAGTCGTGGTCGAGGTCGGCGCGATACTCCTCGTGATGGGCGCCATCCATTTATGCGTGCGAACGAGCGAACGGCGGCATTCCGAATTTCTGGAAAGAGAAACGGAAGCACTTCGTGCAAAGAGCGCCGTTCCTATGCATCGCCCGCCCAACGAACGGGACACACTTGCGTTGGCGGAAAAGGACTCGTCAACCTTCTGCCATCCGTCGGATGAATCCGTTGACGGGTGCAGGCTGGATGCAGTGCTCATGGACAACCAGTGGATCGTTTTCGCGTGGCCCTATTTCGGGAAAGCGGATCCTCAGTGCTGCGCACCAGACAGCGCCCATCTTTTCAGATATTCGCGCGACGGCGTGTTTTTGCGCGAAGAAAGGGGCGACCCTTGAACCACCTCGATCTCATCCGTGGAAGCAGCTCTCATACAGCGCCCTGATTTCCACTTCCGCAGTCGAAAGCGGCCATTGGCCGATACCCCATTTTGGCTACATAGCGGTACTCGAGTACGCATGCCCATTCAAGAGATAGGCACCGCACTGTACCCGCGCTTGAGTACCAGCAGGCCGCTTCCCGTGCTCTCACTTGCGAGATGCGTCTTTATGGCGTCATAGATGGTCGGCGTGAGCGTATCTACGTTCTGCAGGGATACGCCTAGGCAGCGTCGCTTTGGAAACAGCCGCCACATCAGGGCATAGAAGGTTGGCAGCCTGGATTGCCAAGCTTCCGGTCGCTTGGGGAAAATCAGGACCGCCTGCCCCGGCGCTACACCGACCCTATCGATGTCATCCCATGGGACCAGTCCATAGCTCGGCAAGGTCATGCCCTGCGCATCGACAACCAGGACCGGCTTTCGATAAAGCGCCCGACGACCGAACAGCAGGGCGACAAGACCGAAAAGCAACGCACCTAGCAAAAGGGCGCCTTGATCCTTGTCACTTGTGAAGAGAACCAGCAGAGCAGGCGCAGCCAGAGTCAAGCCGAGCAACGCTACGACCCCATTGCGCCATAGTGACCACCTGACTGTGCACGTTTCCATTCAAGTCTCCCACCGTTCTCCGTGATCATTGTCCGCATCTTCTCTCAGGTCCGTCCCGACCCAGGCCGGACATTAGCCTCAGGACAGCTCCCATTACAGACGATCCGCGGCTCGGTCAGCAAGCGGGTACGCAATCAGTCGACCGCACGTCGAATCCGCCGCAACTCCGCAGCTTCTGCCCGGCGTGCCGCCGCGCAAGGCGTGTTGATGCATACCGCCGTATCGGTGATCGTGGTCACCGCACGCTCGAGCAGTTGGGTACCGGCCTCCTGCCGGCACGCCACGCTCGAGCACTCGACGAGGATCGCGCGCTGGCAGCGGCGCACCAGCGCCAGGTCGGCGATCTTGCGCACGGCCCTTCGATGCACGGAGGAGTCGGATCTCGAACCCTCGATTTCGCGAAACCCTCATCTTGAGAGTTTTACGCTGCTCTGGATCGACTACCCGGGGAGGGCTGCCATGTTCAAGCATTCGGTACTCGTTTTGCTGCTCGCTGCGTTCGCCACTCTTGCTTTTGCGGACAGCCCTCCGAAGATCCGTCAACCTACGCTCACGCCGCAAGCTAGCGGCACCACACAGCTGCTGATCGCCGTCAGCCCGGTGAATTCGCGCGTGGTCTGGGCCTCGGGAGCCGGGGGAACCTACGTGGTGACCACCGATGGCGGCAATACCTGGAAGTCCGGCGTGGTACCCGGCGCGGAGAATCTGCAGTTCCGCGATGTCCATGCCGTGAGCGACCGGATCGCCTATCTGTCGTCGGTCGGCGCCAACACCACCGACTTCAAGATCTACAAGACCGTCGACGGCGGCGCACACTGGACAGTCGAATTCACCAACCAGCTCACCAACGCGTTCTACGACTGTTTCGCCTTCTGGTCCCCCGACCGCGGCATCGCGCACAGCGATTCAGTGAATGGGGTATTTCCCGATCTGCGCACCTTCGACGGCATCCATTGGCAGTCGATCACCGGCCGCATGCCGCCGGCACTTCCGGGAGAAGCCTCGTTCGCAGCTAGCGGAACCTGCATCACCACGCAGGGAACGCAAAACGCGTGGATCGCCACCGGCGGTTCGACCACCGCGCGCATTCTCGCAACGCGCGATGGCGGCAGCACCTGGAACGCCTATGCCACTCCGCTCATCAGCAACGCCAGTGCTGGCGGCCTGAGCGTGGCTTTCCGCGATGCGCGCAACGGCTTTGTCGGCGGCGGCGACTTGTCGAGCAATACCTCAGCTGACGCAGCGACCTCGCACGATGGTGGCGCGACCTGGACGCTGACCAACCCACCGCCAACCCCCGGAGCGGTCTTCTGCGTGGCGTACGCCCGAGGCCTGCGCGACCGCCACTTTTCCGCATCGTCCAACGACGAGGATGATCAGGGTCAAGACCAGCGTGACCATGGGCCCCGATTCGATCGCACGGTCGTGATTACCGCCGAAACCGCACCCGACTTCAATTCGGGATCGGCGGCCTGGACTCCCGACGAAGGCCAGAACTGGTATTGGCTGCCTACCGTGAGCGGATACTGGGCTGTCGCTTTCGCGAATCCCAAAGCCGGATGGTTCGTCGGCAACAACGGACAGATTCTGAAGATCAGTTTCTAGACTTTGGGAAGTTCCAAGCAAGACCGGATTTGTGCGAGGGAGAGTCGACACGGGAGTGATGGTTCGGTTACGTCGTCGCGCCTCGCTTCGACCGAACCCTCTCCCGGAAGGAGAGGGATTCGCCCGTGCAGGTTTTCCTCAAGCTACCGCCGCGACCGCTTCCGTCGGCATGGCCAACGCACGCGCGGTAGAAGCCGCCAAACAGGGCGGCAAAGTAGAGTTCACCAGGAAATCCCTTCTTCCCCTTGGCTTTCAGCCTGCGCGATTCAGCCGCAAGCCAATACGCAATCAACCGGCTGCCCGCCGATTCCTCCGCAACTCCGCCGCCTCGGCCCAGCGCGCTGCCACACGCGGGGTGGTGATGCACACCGCCACGTCGGTGAGCGTGGTCACCGCACGCTCCAGCAGTTGGATGTCGGCCTCGTGCTGGCGCGCCACGTGCGGGTCCTCGAAGAAGATCGCACGGTGGCAGCGGCGCTCGAGCACCAGGTCGGCAATCTGCGCGTCGCCGCCCATCGGGCCGCTCTGGTAGCGGTCCGCCCACGGCTTGCCCTGCGGCCAGCCGCGGCTCCAGGCCAGTTCGTTGAGGCGCTGGCCGGTGGTGCCGGTGGCGACACGGCGGCCGAAGCGAGAGAGCGTGTCGAAGTGCTCGGCCGCATAGGCCAGCATCGCGGGCTTCATGGCGTCGTGGGCGATCAGGGCGAGCGTCTGCGACTCCAGCGCGTGCAGGTCGTCCGCGCCAGGATCGGGTTCCAGCCCGGCATGCATGCGCTCCAGCTCGATCCAGTCGCGCGCCGAGGCCACGGTGGAGAGGAAGGGCTTGGCGTGGATCACGCACTGGCGCTTGAGCGCCACCGCTTCGGGGAATATCGAGGACGGATCGACCGGATCGATGAAGTAGATCGCACCATCCAGCGTGCGCGCATCGCCGTCCATGCCTACCACTTCGGCCACCAGTTTCATCAGTCCGCCAGCGCGGCCGTAGGGGTAGCGGCGCAAGGTCGCGTAGTTCGCCAGCAGGCCGGCACGCATGATGGCGTCGTGGGTGCGGCCCACCGCATGCAGTTCGAGACCCAGTTCGCGGATGCCCTGTTCGCAGGCTCCCAGCCAGCGGAACAGTGCCGCGTCGTCGTGGCTGTGGTGCAGCTGGTTGGCGGCAAGGCCCAGGCGCATGGGAGTGTCCTCTTGGGTGATGGCAATGCTTTTGGCTCGTCATTCCGGCGCAGGCCGGAATCCAGCAAGTGTGTGGCCTGGATGGGCGTAATCGCTACTGGATTTCGGCTTCCGCCGGGATGACGAACCGAGCGTCCGTTCACACTGAGCGTAGCTTGCAACAGCAAGCACAGTCGAAGTACCCCTTCGACTTCGCCCATTCGGCGCTTCGCTCAGGGTGAACAGCCAAAAATCATCACCCTTCAAGCCACCGCCGCGACAGCCTCCACCTGCGTAGCCAACATCTGCGCAATCGAAGCCGCGGCCTCGCGGCCGTCGTGCACCGCGCGCACCACCAGGTCGGCGCCGCGCACGCCGTCGCCGCCGGCGAAGATGCGCGGGTGGCTGGTCTGCTGCGGCAGCGCGCCGTCGGCGCCGGTGATGACGCGACCGGAGTGCGCCAGCTTCACGCCGTGCGACACCAGCCAGTCAGGCGGGCTGGGCAGGAAGCCGAAGGCCTGGATCACAACGTCGGCGCGCAGTTCGCTTTCGCTGCCTTCGACGTTGTGCGGACGCGGGCGGCCGTGGCCATCAGTGACGAGCTCGGTCCGCACCACGCGCACCGCACGCGCGCGGCCGTGCTCGTCGCCGAGAATTTCCAGCGGCTGGCGATGGAACAGGAACTCCACGCCTTCCTCGCGGCTGTAGCCCACTTCGCGCGCGGAGCCGGGCATGCTGGCTTCGTCGCGGCGATAGACGCAGGTGACGCTGGCCGCGCCGAGGCGGATCGCGGTGCGGTTGCAGTCCATGCCGGTGTCGCCGCCGCCCAGCACCACCACGTGCTTGCCGCGCAGGTCGAACGCCGGCGCAGGCGGCTCGTCGCGCAGCAGTCGCTCGGTGTTGGCGATCAGGAACGGCAGCGCGTCATGCACACCGTGCAGCCCGCGGCCCGGCAGCTTGCCGTCCACATAAGTGTAGGCGCCGGTGCCCACGAACACCGCGTCGTAATCGTCCAGCAACTGACCGAACTCGATGTCGCGACCTACTTCGTGGCCGAGCAGGAAACGCACACCCAACTGCTCGAGGAAGGCACGCCGCGTCTGCACCACGGCCTTGTCCAGCTTGAACGGCGGAATGCCGAAGGTCAGCAGGCCGCCGATTTCGTGCTGGCGGTCGTACACGTCGGCGGCGATGCCCGCGTGGCGCAAACGATCCGCACAAGCGAGACCCGCCGGACCCGCGCCGATGATGGCCACGCGCTTGCCGGTCTCCTTCACGGCGGAAAGATCCGGCCGCCAGCCCTGGCGCAGGGCCTCGTCGGTGACCCAACGCTCCACGCTGCCGATGGTCACGGAACCGAACGCGGTCTGCTCCAGTGTGCAGGCGCCTTCGCACAGGCGATCCTGCGGGCACACGCGGCCGCAGATTTCCGGCAACGGGTTGGTCTCGTACATCAGCGTCGCCGCCTCGACGATGCGCCCCTGCTCCACCAGCTTCAGCCAGTTCGGGATGTAGTTGTGCACCGGACAGGCGTGCTCGCAATATGGGTTGCCGCAATCCAGGCAACGACCCGACTGCGCCCCCGCATTCGCTTCGCCGAAATCGCCCGCGATTTCGCCGTAGCCCAGCACACGGATCGCCACCGGCACGGTGCGCGGCGTCTGCCGCGGCAGGTCGAGAAACTGGAACAGCTTGTGCTCGCTCATGCCGCGCTCCTCAATTCTTCCGCCAGCACGGCCAGGCTGGCCGCCTTCGGCTTCACCAGCCAGAACTTGTATTGCAGGCCGCGGAAATCGCGCAGCACCTGCCGACCCCAGTCGCTGTTGGTGTATTCCACGTGGCGCGTCACCAGCTTGCGCAGGTGCTGCATGTAGTGCTCCATGCCTTCGGGCGAGATGCGCAGGATGTCCACCAGCTCGTGGTTGTAGCAGTCCACGAAATCACGCTCGAGGTCGAGCACGTAGGCGAAGCCGCCGGTCATGCCTGCGCCGAAATTGAGACCGACCTTGCCGAGCACGGCCACCGCGCCGCCGGTCATGTATTCGCAGCAGTGGTCGCCCGCGCCTTCCACCACCGCCACCGCACCGGAGTTGCGCACGGCGAAGCGCTCGCCCGCACGGCCCGCAGCGAACAATTCGCCGCCGGTGGCGCCGTACAGGCAGGTGTTGCCGATGATGGAGGCATCCTGCGTGGCGAACGGCGAATCGGCGGGCGGACGCACCACGATGCGGCCGCCAGCCATGCCCTTGCCCACGCCGTCGTTCGCCTCGCCGGTGAGTTCGATGTGCACGCCGCCGGCGTTCCACGCGCCCAGGCTCTGGCCGGCCGCGCCTTCCAGCTGCAGCACGATGGGCTTGTCGTCCATACCGTGATCGCCATGCCGGCGCGCGATGGCACCGGAGAGGCGCGCGCCGACGGCGCGGTCGGTGTTGACGATGGAATAGCTGAAGTGGCCGCCTTCGCCCAGTTCCACCAGCGGCGAGGTGTCCGCCTCGATGCGCATGGCAAGCGCGGCAGGATCGCGCATCGGGTTGCGCGCCATCGCACAGGCGCTGTCGCTGGCGGCGCCGAGGCTGCTGCCGTCCAGCAACGGCGCGAGGTCCAGGCCGTGCCGCACGGGCGTGGCGTCGTCGCGCTGCGCGAGCAGTTCGCTGTGGCCGATCAGTTCGGCCAGCGAACGCGCGCCCAGCCGTGCGAGGTGTTCGCGCACGTCGTTGGCGATGAACCGGAAGTAGTTCATCACCATCTCGGGCAGGCCGGTGAAGTGATCCTTGCGCAGCACCGGATGCTGGGTGGCCACGCCGGTGGCGCAGTTGTTCAAGTGGCAGATACGCAGGTACTTGCAGCCCAGCGCCACCATCGGGCCGGTGCCGAAACCGAAACTCTCGGCACCGAGCAGCGCAGCTTTGACCACGTCGAGGCCGGTCTTCAGGCCGCCGTCGGTCTGCAGGCGCACGCGGCCGCGCAGCTCATTGCGGCGCAGGGTCTGCTGCGTTTCGGCCAGGCCAAGCTCCCACGGCGTGCCGGCGTATTTGATCGAGGTGAGCGGGCTGGCGCCGGTGCCGCCGTCATGGCCGCTCACGGTGATCAGATCCGCGCCCGCCTTCACCACGCCCGCGGCCACGGTGCCCATGCCGGCATGCGACACCAGCTTCACCGAGACCAGCGCACCTGGGTTCACTTCCTTGAGGTCGTGGATCAGCTCGGCGAGGTCTTCGATGGAGTAGATGTCGTGGTGCGGCGGCGGCGAGATCAGGCCGATGCCGGGCTTGGCGTAGCGCAGCCGCGCGATGGTGGCGTCCACCTTGTGGCCGGGCAGCTGGCCGCCTTCGCCGGGCTTGGCGCCCTGTGCGATCTTGATCTGCAGCACCTCGGCGTTAACCAGGTATTGCGGCGTGACGCCGAACCGACCCGAGGCGACCTGCTTGATCTTCGACATCTTCTCGGTGCCGTAGCGCGCGGGGTCTTCGCCGCCTTCGCCGGAATTGCTGCGCGCGCCGAGTCGGTTCATCGCGGTGGCCAGCGCCTCGTGCGCCTCGGGCGACAGCGCGCCCAGCGACATGCCCGCGGAGTCGAAGCGGCGCAGGATAGCCTCTACCGGCTCCACTTCATCCAGCGGTACCGGCGCGCCCAGCGGCTGCACCGCGAGCAGGTCGCGCAGCGCCGAAGCCGGACGATGGTCGACGTGGTGGGCGTAGGCACGGTAATCGGCGGGATCGCCCGAGCGCACCGCCAGCTGCAGCGAGGCGATCACCTCGGGGTTGTACATGTGGTACTCGCCGCCGTGCATGTACTTGTAGATACCGCCCGCGCGCAGCGGCTGCGCGGCGTTCCACGCTTCGGCCGCAAGCAGCTGCTGCTCGCGTTCGAGTTCCGCGAAACCGGCACCACCGATGCGCGAAGGCGTTCCGGGGAAGCACAGTGCCACGACCTCCGGCGCGAGGCCCACGATCTCGAACAGCTGCGCGCCGCGGTAGCCGGCGATGGTGGAGATGCCCATCTTCGACAGGATCTTCAGCAGACCCTTGCGGATGCCGCGGCGGTAGCTGCGGCCGATCTCGAGCCGGTCGCCGTCGATGTGCCCCTCACGCCCCAGCTCGAACAGGCTCTGGTAGGCCAGCCACGGATAGATCGCGCTGGCGCCGAAGCCCAGCAGGCAGGCGAACTGGTGCGCGTCGCGCGGCGTGGCGGTTTCCACGATGAGGTTGCACTGACAGCGCAGGCCTTGCTCGACCAGATGTGCGTGCACGGCGCCCGTAGCGAGCAGGGAGTGCACCGGCAACTTGTCGCGCTCGGGATAGCGGTCGCTGAGGAAGACCAGCGCGTTGCCGTCGCGCACCGACTTCGCCACGTCCTCGCACAATTGGCGCAGCGCGGCTTCGAGGTTGGTCTGCGCCGGGTCGTACATCAGGTCGAAACGCGGCGTGCCGGCGTACTGCGGCAACGCCAGCAATTGGCGCAGCTTGCGTTGCGAGAGAATCGGCGAGTTGATCAGGATCTGCTTCGCGTTCTCCGGCTTCAGCTCGAACACGTTGCCTTCCGGCCCCACCTGCGTGACCAGCGACATCACCAGCTTTTCGCGCAGCGGATCGATCGGCGGATTGGTGACCTGCGCGAAGGCCTGGCGGAAGCGGTCGAACAGCGGGCGCACCTGCCGCGACAGCGCGGCGACCGGCGTGTCGTCGCCCATCGAGCCCGTGGCCTCGGCTTCCAGCTCGGCGATCACCTTCAGCACCGTCTCGCGCTCCTCGCGCGAGAGGCCGTACAGCTTCTGGTAGCAGCGCAGCTGATCCGCGGGCAACGGTTCGGCGGCCAGCGAGGGGTCGATCAGATCGGATTCCAGGTAGCTCACGCCGGCGCGCAACCAGTCGCGGTAGGGCGCGCGCTTGCGGTTGATATCGTCGATGTCGGCGTCGCGCAGCAGGCGGTGTTCGCGGAAATCCACCGCGATCATCTCGCCCGGTGCGAGGCGACCCTTGGCGACCACGCGCGCCGAGGGCATGTCCCACAGGCCAGCCTCGGAGGCGATGATGAAATGATTGTCGTCCGACAGCGCCCAGCGCGCGGGACGCAGGCCGTTGCGGTCCAGCGTGCAGGCGGCGAAGCGGCCGTCGCACATCACCAGGCCCGCGGGGCCGTCCCACGGCTCGCTGTGCAGCGCGTAGTACTCGTAGAACGCCGCGAGGTCCTCGTCGATGTTCTCGCGCGCGGCGAATGCGGGCGGCACCAGCATGCGCATTGCGGCGAGCAGATCGATGCCGCCGGCGAGCAGCACCTCGAGCGCGTTGTCCAGGCTCTCCGAGTCCGAGCCCTGCTGGCGCACCAGCGGGCCAAGGTCGCCCAGTTCCACGCGCGGCGAGCGCCAGATCGTCTCGCGTGCCTGCATCCAGCGGCGATTCGCGCGGATGGTGTTGATCTCGCCGTTGTGCGCCAGCAGGCGGAACGGCTGCGCCAGCCGCCACTGCGGCGTGGTGTTGGTGGAGAAGCGCTGGTGGAACACCACCGCGTCGGCGACCAGCGCCGGGTGCGTGAGGTCGGCGAACACTTCGCGCAGGCGCCCCGGCGCGGCCATCGCCTTGTAGCCGATCAGTCCCGCCGACAACGTCACCACGTAGAACGCCGGATCCTCCGCCAGTGCGGCCTCGGCGCGACGGCGCGCGCGGAACAACGCCAGCTCGAACGCCTCGTCATCCATGCCATCGCCGGCATCGACGAACACCTGGCACACGCGCGGCCTCGCAGCGGCGGCAAGCGGACCGCAGGCCTCCTCGTTCACCGCCACCTCGCGCCAGCCCGCCACGCGCACGCCTTCTTCGGCGAGATGTCGCTCCAGCACTTTTGCGGCCGTGTCGCTGCTTGTGTCGAGGAACACCACGCCTGCCGCGAAACGTTCGCCGATCGCGATGCCCGCTTCGCTGGCCAGGGCGCGCAACCAGGCCTGCGGACGCCGGATCAGCACGCCGCAGCCGTCGCCGCTCACGCCGTCCGCGTTCACCGCGCCGCGATGCGAAAGTTTTGCCAAGGCGTTGAATGCGGTATCGACTACCCACGCGCTGGCGCGGCCGTCGATCTGCGCCACCAGACCGAAACCGCAGCTGTCGTGTTCGAACGCTGCGTCGTACAGGCTTGTTCCACCGGACTGCTTCATCTTGCTCACTCGCTGGACGGCAGGGCACGGAAAGCCAGCGGCTGCCGGAGCACCGTCCTGGATTTCGTGGATTACGGTTCGACTACAACACACTTGTTGCGTCGCGTCAAAGACTTCTATACGTCCAAATGGAATTTGGCGATTCGGGGCTTTGGAGCCGCGCAGGTATCGAGAGAGAGCTGACCAGCGGGGACCTCGCTTCTTCCCCTGCGGGGCGGAATTGCAGACTTGCGAGTGGGACTACGCTTTGCGGGTTTTGGTTTGCTTGCTGGGCATCTGGATTTGCTTGCAAGGAACAAGGCGGCTTCGGTCGCCTGCAGGCGTGCGGGTTCTTCTCTTTGCTGGCCATGCCGCCGCAGGAACGACGGCGAACGGCGAAATCGCCCCGAAGAGCGGAAGACTGGATGCCCGAGGTCATGAGCAAGGAACCAGAGAAGCTGCCTGGTTCGACGCGGCGGAACTGCAAGCAAGCTGGGTCTGAGGGCTTGGGAACCATTCCTGCCCGCGCGATAGACGCGAGGCCATACCGCGCCGCATCTGGAAACCGAGGTTCGAAGCCCCGCGGTACCTCGTGCCGCATCGGCCCTGTCCTGGTTCTGGATGTCGACGTTGCTTTTGCGCACTTGAAGCGCCGCTTCCCGGGCTTCTGGCCTTGACGAGGCGGGGACGATCAGGCCGCGCAGCGGGCGCGGCGGAAAGGCGGCGTCCTTTTGGTCGGACAGGAAGGCGGCCAAACGCCGCATCGAGCACTCTTTTCTCTCGGCCGCTTCTCTTTTGGATACATGGATACACAAAAGAGAAATGACCCGGTCACCGCACCGGAAGACGGGTGAAACCGTTTTGTCGTCGACGAATGATCCGCTCTCCCGCATGGAGAACTAAGAGAAATCTAAGAGAGGCCTAAGAGAACACTAAGAGAAGCAAATTGCGCCAGGGAGCCGCAATTTTCCGCGCAAATCGCATCTTCCTTTTGCAGCACAAATGTCATGTGCAAGGGCCAGCATCCGCGCCGCTGTCTACACCCACTTCCTCTCCGGTGCCCACCCATGACCCAATCCATGCCCGTCCTGCGCGCCGTGCTCGCGCTTGCCATCGCCGCCGCCATCGCCTCGCCGGCTCGTGCGGATGACACGAACACCACGCCCATCGCGCCGACGGCGGATGCAAGCGCCATCGGAGCCACGGCGAACAACCCCAAGACGCTGGCGAAGGTGCAGGTGAATGCCAGCACCGTCAACGCGACCAGTACCGCGCCGACGCAGGGCTCCTTGGTGGCGGTCGAGCCGCAGTCGATCATCGGCAGCCTGTTCCTGCAGGAAAACATTGCTCCGACCGGCGACTACACCGACGCCATCGCGATCTCGCCCAGCACCTACACCATCGCACCGAACGGCTCGGGCCTGATGGAAACGGCGGTCGCCAGCATCCGCGGTTTCCAGGACGGCCAGTACAACGTCACCTTCGACGGCATTCCGTGGGGCGACTCGAACGACTTCACGCACCACTCCACGTCGTACTTCACCAACCAGGACACCAGCAGCGTCACCGTGGACCGCGGCCCGGGCACCGCCAGCACGCTGGGCGACGCCACCTTCGGCGGCACCGTGTCGGTGGAATCCATCGACCCGTCGGCCGACTTCAACCTGCACCCCTACCTCAGCTACGGCAGCTGGGCGACGGCAGTGGAAGGTGCGCGCATCGACACCGGCAAGCTCAACGACAGCGGCACCGCCGCCGTGATCAACGTGCAGAACGGCAGCTCGGACGGCTACCTCACCTACGCCGGCCAGCGCCGCCAGAACATCTTCGCCAAGATCGTGCAACCGCTGGGCGACAACACCACGCTGACCTTCGGCGGCATGTGGAACAAGATCAACCAGTACGTGCCATTCGGCGCCAGCAAGGCGCAGATCGCCGAGTACGGCCCGAACTATGCCCTGAACAACGATCCGGCCAGCCAGTCGTACTACCGCTACAACAACGACCAGATCACCACGTACATGGCCTACATCGGCCTGCACTCCGAGTTCGACGGCTGGACGGTCGACAACAAGGCTTACACCTACGCTTACAACCACTTCGGCTTCAACGGCCTGGACCCGAACGGTGAGACGCCGAACGGCACGTTCTGCGACAAGAAGGGCAACAACTGTCTCGATCCGGACGACGTGCCCGGCCAGCACATGCGCAACTGGTACCGCTCGTTCGGCGACATTCTCCGCGTGAGCAAGGAACTGGGCCCGGGCGAAATCCGCACCGGCGCCTGGTTCGACCACCAGGACAATCTGCGCTGGGAATACGAGTTCGACGACACGCTGGACGTACCAGCCATCAACACCACCGGCGCACCGACCAAGGGCAGCGACAGCCCGGTCGACCGCGTGATGACCGATTCGCTGACCACCTTCCAGCCGTTCCTCGAATACCAGTGGAACATCACCGACAACGCCTGGCTGGTGGGCGGCCTGAAGTACGACGACTTCAAGCGCAACCTCGATGCCGAGTACAACCAGAAGACGGGTACGCCGCTGGATTATTCGGCGAAATGGAACGCCACGCTGCCCTCGGCGGCCTTCCACTATTCGTTCACTTCGGACTGGACGGCTTATGCGCAGTGGGCCAAGGGCTTCCTGGCGCCCAACCTCAACCTGCTCTACGTAGCCGACCCGGCCATCTCCGACGGCAGCCTCCAGCCGGAAAAAACCACCAACTGGCAGGTCGGCACCACCTGGAACAGCGACGACCTGACGCTGTCCGGCGACGTCTACAAGATCAATTTCAACAACTTCATCCAGAGCCAGAAGATCGGCGGCGTCACCTACTTCTACAACGGCGGCGGCGTGCACTACACCGGCCTCGAGCTGGAAGGCACCTACATGGTCGGCGGCGGCTTCAGCATCTACGCCAACGGCTCGCTCAACCGCGCGATCCAGACCGAGAGCAACACCTGGAATCCGAACACGCCGCACAAGACCGCCGCGCTGGGCCTGATCTACCGCAACGGCCCGGTGTATGCGTCGCTGATGGACAAGTTCGTCGGCAAGACCTACTACACCGCCAACGCCAACGATGACACGCCGATCGGCGGCTACGCGGTGACCAACTTCGCCGCCAGCTACCGCTTCGACCTGCACCGGACGGACGTGAAGGACATCAAGATCGGCTTCCAGATCAACAACCTGTTCAACAACACCAACATCAATGCGCTGGCCGGCACCACCGTGGCCGATGGCACGCCGCTGTACTTCACCATCCCGTCGCGCAACTACAACGTCACGTTCTCCGCGGACCTGTTCTGATGAAGCGCGCGCTGATGCTGGTGGTACTGCTGCTGGCCGGCCAGAACGTACTGGCCGCCGACGGCAACGCTGCCGCCCTGCCGGTCGAACTGACCCGCCTGTTGCCGCCGCCACCGGCAACAGGTTCGGCCGAAGCACGGCAGGACCTGGATGTGGTGCTGGCCACGCAACACGCACGAACCGCCGCCGAAGCGGCGGCGGCCAAGGCGGACGCGGAGCGATCCGTGTTCCGCTTTGCGGACGCACTGGGCGTGAACCTGCAAGCCGAGCGGCTGCCCAGCACGGCCGCCTTTTTCAAACGCGTGGCCACGCTGGACAAGGCCGAAGTGAAGCAGGCCAAGAATTACTGGCGTCATCCGCGTCCGGCGGCGGTATCCGCGCAGGTGCAGCCACTCGCGGCGGAAAAGCCCGACGACTGGAGTTACCCCAGTGGGCACGCCACGTTCGGCTACACCGCGGCGGTACTGCTGGCCAATATGCTGCCGGAGAAGCGCACCGCGATCTTCGCCCGTGCGGATCTCTACGCCCGGCACCGTATCGTGATGGGCGCGCATTTCCCCAGCGACGTGGAGGCCGGCCGGCTTGCCGGCACCGTGCTCGGCGAGCGGCTGCTGGACGATCCTTCCTGGCAGGCCGACTATGCGGCTGCGCGCACAGAGCTGCGCAAGGCGCTCGCCTTGCCCGATGAGCCGGCCATGTGAACGGGTGGCGCGCCGCCGGCTCGCTCCGGTTCGCCGGCTCGGCGATAATCGGTCGATGCCCAGCCTCGCCCGCGTCCCTGCCCTGTCCGTCATCGCGCTCGCCACCGCGCTCGTCACCGCGTCCCTTCCCGCGCAGGACAAGAGCCAGTCCGAACAGGCCGCGGCCAAGCAAAAACTGAGCAACGTGCACCAGGAAGTGCAGGCGCTGGACAAGCAGCAGGCCGCCACCGCCGCGCACCGCGACCAGCTCAACGCAGAACTGGCGAAACAGGCCGCCGCACTGGACGCGGCCGCGCGCGCCTTGCGCCAGACCGACGCCGAGATCGCCGCCAGGCAACAGCAGCTTGAACAGCTGCAGCAGCAACGCGCCGATCTCAAGCAGAAACTGGCCAGCCAGCGTGCCGCCATCGCCGACCTGCTGCGCGCCAGCTATGCGCTGGGCCACGGTTCCGACCTGCGCCTGCTGCTGGACAACGACGACATGGACCGCATCGCGCGCGCGCTGGTTTATTCGAAATACTTCCAGCAGGACCGCTTGCAGAAGGTGCAGCAGCTGGTGGCCAGCCTTGCCCAGTTGCAAACGCTGGAACAACAGATCACCGCCGAACAGCAAGCCTTGCAGGTCCAGCGCGACCAGCGCGAGAAGCAAAGCAGGCAACTGGCGCAGCAGCGCACCGCGCAGCAGAAGCTGGCCGCCGAAGCCGACGCCACCTATCAGGATCAGACCCAGCGGCTGGCCGCGCTGAAACAGGACGAGCAATCGCTCAATAGCCTGGTGGATCGGCTGCAGAAACAGATCGACCAGGCCATGCGCGAGGCCGCCGCCCGCGCCGCCGCCCAGCAGGCCGCCGCGCGCAAGCACGGCGGCAAGGCACCGCCGCCGCTGGAAGTGGGCGGCGCCGGCGCCGACATCCGCGGCAACCTGCCCTGGCCGGCCTCCGGCGAGGTACACAGCTACGGCAACGGCGTGCTGATCCGCGCGCCCGGCGGCAGCGAGGTGCATGCCGTGGCAAACGGCCGCGTGGTCTACGCCGGCTTCCTGCGCGGCTACGGCATGCTGCTGATCCTCAACCATGGCAACGGCTGGATGAGCATGTACGGCAACAACGAGACCCTGCTGCACGGCGTGGGCGACGCGGTGACCGCCGGCCAGGCCGTGGGCACCGCCAGCGCCCCTACCGGCACCAACACCGGCGTGTATTTCGAGCTGCGCCAGAATGGCCAGCCCGTGGATCCACGCAGTTGGCTGAAGTCACACTGATCGCCCGATCCGCCGGCGTTGACGGCAACGCCTTGTCGTCGCAGGCTGGTAGCGTTGGAGCTTGCCGTCCGCTCGGCGGCTCCGCCCCCTTCCCCGGAGTCGTTCCATGCGGTTTCCAACCTACAGCCTGTGCGCCCTGCTGCTGGCGGCGCCGTTCGTGCATGCGCAGAACGTGCCAGCGCCCGCCACGAGCGCGCCCGAACCACCCACCGATCTGGCGCCCACCCACGTGCGCGCCGACGCCCCGGCCAAGGCTGCCGACGGCCAGCCCAGCCTGGACGACATCCGCCGCTTCAGCCGCGTCTACGACATCGTGCGCCAGGCCTACGTCGAGCCGGTGGGCAACAAGGAACTGATGAACGACGCGATCACCGGCATGCTTGCCGGTCTCGATCCGCACAGCGAATACCTCGACAAGGACGGCCTGGCTCAGCTCAACGAGGACACCACCGGCCAGTACAGCGGGCTGGGCATCCAGGTGGAGGAACAGGACGGCGGCCTGCTGATCGTCACGCCCATCGATGACACGCCCGCTTCGCGCGCAGGCATCAAGCCCGGCGACAGCATCGTGAAGATCGACGGCGTGCTGGTCGACGGGCAGAACGTGGACGACATGTTCAACAAGCTGCGCGGCAAGCCCGGCAGCAAGATCACGCTGACCATCCTGCACAAGGACAGCGACAAGCCGGTGGACATGCACCTGGTACGCGAGAACATCGATGTCACCAGCATCAAGGTGCGCCAGCTCGAGCCCGGCTACGACTACATCCGCATCACCCAGTTCCAGAGCGACACTGCGCCCGACCTCGAACACAAGCTCGGCGATCTGATCGCCAAGAACGGTGCGCCCAAGGGCGCCGTGCTCGACCTGCGCAACAACCCCGGCGGCCTGCTGACCGCCGCGGTGGGCGTGAGCGACGACCTCCTCGACTCCGGCACCATCGTCACCACGCGCGGGCGCCTGCCCGACTCCAACATGAGCTTCAGCGCGCACCACGGCGACCTGCTCAAGGGCGCACCGCTGGTGGTGCTGGTGAACCATGGCACCGCCTCCGCCGCCGAGATCGTCTCCGGCGCGCTGAAGGACAACCACCGTGCCCTGCTGATGGGCCAGCGCACCTTCGGCAAGGGTGTGGTGCAGACCGTGCTGCCGCTGGATGCCGACCACGCAGTGAAGCTCACCACCGCGCGCTACTACACGCCCAACGGCACCTCGATCCAGGCCGAGGGCATCAAGCCCGACATCCCGCTGGCCGACCTCAGTGTGCAGAAGGCCGACAGTGCGCCGGAACTGATCAGCTCGGAAGCCGATCTGCCCAACCACCTCGCGAACGAGAACACCAAGGCCGGCGGCAATATCGACAACGACGGCAGCGCCGCTGAAGCCAAGCTTGCCACCAGCGACTATGCGCTGGCGCAGGCGCTGAACGTGCTGAAGGGCATGGCGCTGGGGCGCGGCGCGCCGGTGGCGAAATAGTGCCGGAAGCACATCGACGCGTATAGCAGACATAGTCGTCATGCCAATGCCACCCTGTGCAGCCGCAGTCCTGTACGCCAAAGACCTGTCCAAGATCGGCAACTTCTATGCACAGGTGGCCGGCCTGCAGATCATCCACGAAGAGCCCGACCACATCGTGCTGGAGTCGGATGCCTTTCAACTCGTGGTCGTTGCCATTCCTGGCGAACATGCGGCATCCATCCACATCACGGAGCCGCCGCAGCGGCGGGAAAACATCGCGATCAAGCTGGCTTTCCCTGTTGCCAGCATTACGGCGACGCGCCAGATGGCGCAGTTGCACGGAGGCGAGTTCAACTCACCTTCGCGCGAGTGGCTGTTTCAGGGCGCGCGTGTGTGCGATGGCCAGGACCCGGAAGGGAACGTGGTGCAGTTTCGCGAAAGCGTACCCTGACATTCCGGTGCAGCCGGCGAGGCACCCGCACCGCTGACTACAGTCGCTCGCCCTGATCGGATGCCAGCAATTCCGCCGGCAGCGGCAGCATGTCCAGCCCGCGAGCGAACAGCATCGCCTGGAAACGCTCACCCATGCGGTCCGGCAGGGTGAGCCGTTTCACTTCCTGCGCCAGGCGATAACGCACCGCCTCGTCGTCGGTCCGCGCGTGGGCGTTCCCGAAAGCTTCCTGCAAACCGCTGGCGATCAGGAATTGCGCCTGCGGAAGGTAAGCGGCCACGCCGAAACTGGCACTGTTGCCCGCCTCGGCCAGCGCGGTGAAGTCCACCGAGGCGGTGAGGTCGTTGAGGCCGGGCAACCACAACGGATCACCGTGCGCGTGGTGGCGGTAGTGCGCCATCAGCGTGCCGTCGCGGCGCTCGGGCTGATAGAACTCGCGGCGTACGTAACCGTAGTCGACGAACAGCAGCATGCCGGCTTCCAGCGTGCCGGCCACCGCCTGCATCCAGTACGGCAACTGCGGCAGGATCTCGCTGCGGTAGCCGTCGGCGAATTCCACGCCTAGGTCACGCTCGACGTGTCGCACCGCACCGGCCACCAGCGCATCGGCGGGGCGATCCACGCGCATCAGCCGACCTTCGCCGTCCAGCGCCACGTATTCCTCATAGACCTCGCCGCCCTTCATCGCGATGCGCGTGGTGGGCAATGCGTCGATCACCTCGTTGGCGAACAGCACGCCGCGCCAGCCGTGGTCGGGCGGCCCGTCCAGCCACCTGACACGCTCGTTGATCTCGGCGGGCAGCGCGGCAGCCAGGCGTTCGCGCTGGCGTTCACGCAGGTCGGCGCTGGGCTCGAGTATCAGATAACGATGCGGCAGGCTGCCGGCCGCGGCGAAAGCCTTGAGCGCCACTTCCGCGAACGCGCCGCTGCCGCCGCCGAGTTCGAGGAAATTCGCCTGCTCGCCCAGCATGTCCAACACGGGCGCCACCACGTTCGCCACGCAGCACGCAAACAGTTCGCCCAGTTCAGGCGCGGTGACGAAATCGCCCGCCTCGCCGAACTTGGTCTTGCCCGCGCTGTAGTAACCCAACCCCGGCGCATACAGGCAGCGCCCCATGAATTGCGAGAACGGCATCGGCCCGTGCGCGGCGATGTGCTCCCGCACGTGCTGCAGCAACAGATCGGAATGCGCACGCTCTTCGGCGCTCGGTTCTGGAAGGCGGGAATGCATGGCGTCGGCCGGCTAGGTGGAAGCGCGGCAAGGATAACGGATGCCGCCGCGCAGCCGCGTCAGAAGTCCTTCTGCAAGCTGAGATACAAACCGCGGCGCGGACCGTATTGCGGCGCACCCACGCCCACGCCAGTGCCGTCGCGCAGCTCGTAGGTGCGATCCAGCGCGTTGATCAGCGCGAGCTGGGTATGCAGCTTGCCGAAATGATCGAACGTAAAGTCGTGCGAGACGTCGAGATTCAGCTGGAAGTAGACAGGCATGCTGACGCCGTTCGGGATGTTGCTGCCGTCCGGCAGCACGTAGTCGCGACGCAGGCCGGAGCCGAACAGGTAGTCGGCGCCGAACTTGGTGCCGTCGTCCAGGGCATAGCTGATGCCGCCGGAGGAGGTGTATTTCTGATCGTGGTCGAGATAGATGTAATTGTTCGCAATGTACGCCAGTTCGGCGGGAGCGAAGTTGTACTGGCTGGTGACCACGTCCTTGCCCATCGCCTTGCTCCAGGCGAAGTTGAAGTAGGCGGTCCACGGGCCGTTGTTGAAGTTGGCGGTGAACTCCGTGCCGGTTACGCGGCCCTGGCGATAGTTGAAGGTGGAGTAGACCAGCGCGGTGCCGAATTGGCCTTCGTCCTGCAGGTCGTGCACCTGGCGGTAATAACCGTCCAGGCCCAGCGTCCACGAACTGCCGATGTTCTGCGAGATGCCGGCATCGAAATAGTTGGAGCGCTCGGCCAGCGGCGTGTTGTTGCCGTAGTTCTTCACCGCGTTGGTGGTGTTGGCGAAGGCCGCGATGTCCGCGTCGGAGATCAGCTCGGTCTGCGGCGGCGTGAAGTAGCGCGAATAGCCGGCGTGCACGGTGGTGTTCTCGCCGGCCTGCCAGACCATGCCGATACGCGGGCTGAGCTGGCTCTGGGTGGTGTTGAAGGCGGAGTACTGGTCGCCGCGCAGGCCGTAGTTCACCGTCCAGTTTTCACCGATGCTCCATTCGTCCTGCACGTAGGCCGACCACGTCTTGGCCAACACGGGCGCGCTGGTGAAGATGTTGAACGGCACCGTGCTGGTCTGGTTGCCGTCGGCATCGGCCGGGAACACCAGCGAGTTGGTATTGGTACCGGCGCGGTCGAATTCGCCGTAGATGCCGTAGCGCAGGGTGTTGCTGTCGCCCAGCGGCATGGCGAAATCCGCCTGCAGCGTGCTGGCGCGGTCGGACTGGTTGATGGTGCCGGCCACGCCGTTGAACATCAGGTCGCCGATCACGTCGGGCAGGTATTGCAGGCCGCTGTAACGCTGGCCCAGCGAGACCTGGTAGTCGGTGCTGCCCAGCTTGCCCTGCAGCGACAGCACGCCAAAACGGGTCTGCTCGTCCTGCTGCTCGTTCAAGTCGGCGGAGTCGAAATGGGTGACGTCGAGGTAGCCGAACTGCGGAGAAACATCTTGCCGGTCTGGGATCTCGAAACGGTTGTTGGTGAAGCCGAACATGAAGCTCAGCCGCGTGTCGTTGTTGATCAGATAGGTGATATCGCCAAAAGCCTTGACCTGGTTGGTGTGGTCGTGGATCGGCGTGCGGCTGGCGGTGGGGTTTTCGATGCCGATGTCGCTTTGCAGGTAATTGGCGGTGAAGAAACCGCTCCAGTTGCCGCTGTTGCCCCACAGCGAGACGTTCGGGTTGAAGCTGCCGAACGAACCGCCGGTGACGCCGATGCTGCCGCCATTGCCGAGGTCGGCGCCTGTCTTGGTGGTGATGTCCACCACCGCCGCGGTGCGCAGGCCGTACTGCGCGGGCAGCGCGCCGTCGAGCAGGCTCACGCTCTGGATCGCGCGCGCGTCCAGTGTCTGGCCGAAACCGGAGATGGACTCCGGAATGATCACGCCGTCGATGCGGTACTGCAGGTTCGCGTGGTCGCCGCGCACGTGCAGCTGGCCGTAGGAATCCTGCACCACGCCCGGCGCCTGCAGCACGACCTGGTTCAGCGGCGTGGAGGCGCCCAGCGGCAACGCCTGGATGTCCTTCGAGTCGATCACGTACTGGCTGGAACCGGTATCCGGCGACAGCGCGTTGCGTGCCTGATCCAGCGCGGCCGTAACGCTGACCCCGCCGAGGTCCTTCACATTCGGCGAGCGCTTGTTGCGCGAGGCCGGCTGGCTGTCATCGCCATCCGTGGTCCCGCCGCCGGTGCTCGCCGCCCCGGTCGAAGGAGAAGCAGGGACAGGCGTGACATCGGCGGCATATGCATGGACGGAGACCGCGCACAACGCTGCGGCGAGACTCAGGGCAAGCGGGGAAAGCTTCATGGGTCGGGATTCCGATTCCTGGGAGACAGCGATCCGGCGCAGCGACCGGGTCATGAACTGTAATGTTATAACATTACCTTTACTGAACCCAGCCCGGCACGGGCCACAAGTCATGGTCGCGAGATCGCGCCGCCATTGACCCGGGCTTCATACCTCGGCTCTAGACTGACCATTCCAGATGCCTCGCCGGCATTCCGCGGAGTGCGCCATGAGCCAGCCCGACCCATCCAGCGGCAGTCGACAGGTTCCCGCCGTGATCGGTGGACAGGAGGAAACGAACCGGGTCACCCAGGCCATCCTCGACTTCATCAGCCGCATCCCGGCCAGCAAGGTGGAAGGCGCCGACGATCCCCAGGCGAAGGCACGCCAGATCGCCAGCCGTGCCGCACAGCGCGCGGCGCTGACTTCCGGCACGCTGGCACTGCCGCCGGGGCCGCTGGGTTGGCTCACCGTGCTGCCGGAGCTGATGGCGATCTGGAAAATCCAGGCGCAGATGGTCAGCGACATCGCTGCCGCCTACGGCCGCCACGCCGAACTCGGGCGCGAGCAGATGTTGTATTGCCTGTTCCGCCATACCGCGGCACAGGCCTTCCGCGACCTGGTGGTACGCATGGGCGACCGTCTGCTGTTCCGCCGCATGTCGTTCGCCGTGGTGGAGCGCATCGCCAAACAGCTCGGCATGAAGCTCAGCCAGCGCGCAGTGGGCGAAGGCCTGTCGCGCTGGCTGCCGGTGATCGGCGCGCTGGGCGTGGGCGCCTACGCCTACTACGACACCGGACAGGTGGCCGCCACCACCCTCGAACTGTTCAGCCATGGCATCGAGCACGAAGGCGGCGAGGCATCGGATGCAGTGCCCACGACGCGCGCGACTTCACGCGTGCGCAAGCTGGCTGGCGCCGCACGCAAGGTGGCCACGCGCAAGCGTCGACCACCGCCAGACAAGGCTTGAGATGACGCGCCCGCACCGATCCGGCAAGCTCTCGCCATCACGAATTGCGCAGGAACCACCGCATGCCGGCCGCCCATGAACGCCCCGTCGCCCTGATCACCGGTGCCGGCAAACGCGTGGGCGCGGTGATCGCGCGCACCCTGCACGCCGCCGGCCACGACCTCGTCCTGCACTGCCGCCATTCGGTGGCAGAAGCCAAGGCGCTGGCCGCCGGACTCGAACATGCCCGCGCCGGCAGCACCCTGGTGCTGCAAGCCGAACTGATCGATCCGCAGGCGCCGAATGCGCTGGTGGACGGCACGCTTGCGCACTTCGGCCGGCTCGACGCATTGATCAACAACGCTTCGGCCTTCTTCCCCACACCCGTCGGCACAGCCAGCGTCGAACAGTGGAACGCCTTGTTCGCATCGAATGCGCAGGCGCCGTTCTTCCTCGCGCAAGCTGCCACGCCTGCGTTGCGCGCGGCGCACGGTGCCATCGTCAATCTCGTGGACATCTACGCCGAACGCGCGCTGGCGGATCATCCGATCTACTGCATGGCCAAGGCCGCACTGGCGGCGATGACGCGCGCACTGGCGCTGGACCTGGCTCCCGACATCCGCGTCAACGGCGTGGCGCCCGGTGCCGTGCTGTGGCCCAGCGACGGCAAGCCCTACGACGACCAGCAGGCGATGCTCGCCCGCACCCCGCTGCAACGTGCCGGCTCGCCCGAAGACGTGGCCGGCGCCGTGCTGTGGTTGCTTCGCGATGCGCCTTACGTGACCGGCCAGATCATCCGCGTGGACGGCGGCCGCACCCTGGCGGTGTGAATCAACGCTTGGGGCGGAACGCCGACTCCAGGAGCGCCTGGTCGAAACCGCCGCCCACCTCGCCCGCTTCCGCGTAGCGGTACAGCGCAGCGGCGTAGGTGCCCTGCAGCGTGGATTGCGCCAGCCCAAGCAGGATGAAGGCGATCACCACCAGCACGAGCACCGGCGCGATGACAGCGATGGACTGGGTGGCGACCGCACCGAACACCAGCACGGCTGCAAGCAGGGCTGCGAGGACGAACACCAGGCCGAACACCGCGCCCAGGCCCGCGTTGCCGATCAGGTTCTCGCCCCAGGTCCGCTTGAGCAGCTCCGCACTGCGCTTCACCGCATCGACCGGGCCGATGCCTTCGCTGGCCAGCACCGGCACCACCAGGAAGGTGGCCACCGTCCATGCCAGGCCGAGCAGGCTCACCACGAAACGGCCGATCAGACCCAGTCGCTCCTGCAATGCGCGCAGGAACAGACCTACGGTGGCCGCGATCAGCGCGTAGCCGAAAATGCTGCCCAAGCGCGAGCGCGCCAGCGCGAAGCCATCGGCCAGTCCGGCCGGTTCGCCACGCAGGCGCTGCAGTGCCACGCCAGCCAGTGCGGTGTTGAAGAACACGATCACGAAGTACTGCGCCAGATAGAACGCGAACAACATTACGTAGTAGCCCGGCGCGAAACGGCGGCCATCGAGGTCGCCGCCATGGTGGCCGACCAGCGCCAGCATCACCGGAACCAGGAAGCTCGCCGCCACGACGATGCTGCACAGCCCCGACAGCAGCGGGAACAGCAACAACGATTTGTCCGAGCGCAACACTCCCGCACTCGCCTTCATCAATGCCCAACTGCGCGCGAACTTGCCGGCCATGCCCCTATCCCCCATGCCTGTGGTGGCGATGTTCTAGCACCTCGCCCATCGTGGCGACAGTGCAAGGGACCCGATCGGCACCCGGGTCAGAGCGGTTCCAGCGAAAGCGGCTCGCGTTCCTGCGGAAACGCCGCCCACAGTTCGGCCAGCGCCTGCCCATTCACCGGATGCCGCACCTGCGGCGCGATGTCGACCAGCGGCTTCAGTACGAAGGCGTGCCTGAGTTCCTTGCGCGGCACCTGCAAGTGGCCGGCACCGTCGATCACGCGCTCGCCGTAGAGCACGATATCGACATCCAGGGTGCGGTCGGAATAGCGCGGCACGTCGCGCCGGCGGCCGTGCCTGTCCTCCAGCGCGTGCAGCCAGTCGTTCAGCGCCTCGGGTTCGAGATCGGTGTCCAGACCTACCGCGAGGTTCACGAAGTCCGCCCCGTCAAAGCCCACCGACTTGTTGCGATAAGCCGGCGATACGGCGATGGCGCCGAAGCGCGTGCGCAATTCGTCCAGGGCAGCGTTGAGGTAGCGCCGCGGTTCGAGGTTGGAACCCAGGCTGAGATAAACGCGCTCCATGCTCAATCCGGCTTCGTGCCGCGCTCGATGCGCACGCCAACCGCCTTCGCGCCACGCACCGCACCTGGCTTGGAGAGTTTCAGCCTTACCCAACGCACGCCGAACTCTTCGCGGATGATCTCCGCGCAGCGCTCGGCCAGCGTTTCCACCAGACCGAAGCTCGATGCGCCCACGTAGTCGACCAGCCGCTTGGACACGTCCTTGTAGTTCAGCGTGTGCACGATGTCGTCGCTGGCGGCGGGCACGGTATTGTCGAACGCCATCTCGATGTCGAACGCCAGCGTCTGGCGCACGCGGCGTTCCCAGTCGTAGATGCCGATCACGGCGTCGATGCGCAGGTCTTCGATGAAAACGATGTCCATGGGAATGCGTGGCTGGAACCTGGGCCGTACACGATCCGCGACCGCGCGCGCGGATGCAAGTCGTGCCGGTTGCGGGCAACCGTGATACACCACCATCCATCGAAACGGAGCCTGCCGATGAACACACCCCCCGCCGTCACCGCCACCATCGCCGCCACGCCCTACGCCGTGCGCCTCGGCGACGACCGCGGCCACACCTGGCCGGCCGACGAACCGGCCAACCTGCACGGCGGCGACACCGGCCCCGATCCGCACCGCCTGCTGCTTTCCAGCCTCGGCGCCTGCACCTCGATCACGCTGAAGATGTATGCCGAACGCAAGGGCTGGCCGCTGGAAGGCGTCGATGTCGCGCTGGATTTCAACCCCGACGGCACACCGCCGCCCGGCAGCAACCGCATTGGCCGCCGCATCACCCTGCATGGCGAATTGAGCGAAGAACAACGCGAACGCCTGCTGCAGATCGCCAACGCCTGTCCCATTCACAAGGCGCTGAGCGGCGAGATCTTCATCGACTCCACGCTGGAATAAAGACGCGCAGCGGCAACGGCATGCGATCATGGCGCATGACCGCCTTCTCCACGCTGCCGCTCAAACCCGCCCTGCTCGCCAGCCTCGAAACGCTGGGCTACGCCACCATGACGCCGGTGCAGGCACAGAGCCTGCCGCCCATGCTCGATGGCCGCGACGTGATCGCTCAGGCGCGGACCGGCAGCGGCAAGACCGCGGCGTTCGGGCTGGCCCTGCTGCAGGCCTTGCAGGTGGAAACCGTCCGCCTGCAGGCACTGGTGCTGTGTCCCACGCGCGAACTCGCCGACCAGGTCAGCAAGGCGATCCGCAAGCTCGCCGCCAACATTCCCAACGTGAAGCTGCTGACCCTGTGCGGCGGCATGCCGCTGGGACCGCAGCTCGCTTCGCTTGCGCACGATCCGCACATCGTGGTCGGCACGCCCGGCCGCGTGCAGGAACACCTGAAGCGCGGCAGCCTGCATGGCGGCGGCATCCAGGTGCTGGTGCTGGACGAAGCCGACCGCATGCTGGACATGGGTTTCAGCGAAGCCATCGACGATATCGTGGGACGCATCGCAAAGCACCACCAGACCCTGCTGTTCTCGGCCACTTATGCCGACGAAATCCGCGCCGTGAGCGGACGTGTGCAGAACAATCCGGTGGAAGTGACGGTGGAAGCTCCGCACGAGGAAACCACCATCGAGCAGCGTTTCCACGAAGTGGATCCGGCGCAGAAACTGGATGCGCTGGCGCAGTTGCTGGCCAAGGGCACACTCAGCACGGAGCAGGCACAGCACGCGCTGGTGTTCTGCAACATGCGCAAGGACGTGGATGCCGTGGCGCAGGAACTGGATCGCCGCGGCTTCTCCGCACTCGCCCTGCACGGCGACATGGAGCAGCGCGACCGCGACGAAGTGCTGGTGCAGTTCGCCAACCGCAGCTGCTGCGTCCTGGTCGCCACCGACGTGGCGGCGCGCGGCCTGGACATCGCGGCGCTGCCACTGGTGGTCAGCTACGACATCGCGCACGACCCCGACACGCACACGCACCGCGTCGGCCGTACCGGGCGCGCGGGCGAGAATGGCCTTGCCATTACCCTGGTCGCGCCGCGCGAACGGCCCAAGGCGACGAACATCGAGGAACAGCTCGGTCGCCCGCTGCCGTGGCATCCGCTGCGCGTGTCGCCGCCGCGCGGCAAGCAGCTCAATCTGGCGCCAATGAAGACCCTGGTGATCGACGCCGGGCGGCAGGACAAGCTGCGCCCGGGCGACATCCTCGGCGCGCTCACCGGCGACGCGGGACTCGACGGCAAGGACATCGGCAAGATCGACGTGTTTGCCACCCGTGCCTACGTGGCGATCGGCCGCGCACTGGCGAACAAGGCACTGGAAAGGCTGCGCGCTGGGCGCATCAAGGGGCGCAACTTCCGCGTGCGCCCGCTCCATTGAGCCCGCGACTGGATTCGTGCAGCCATCATGCCCCACGACACGAAGACGCCGCTGCCGCTGCATGATGCCGACGCCCAGGTCGCCTTGGGCAAATCGCAGATGAGGTCGGGCTCCCTGGCCGAGGCTGCGCACAGCTGTCGGCAAGCCATCGCACTCAAGCCGGACCATCTTGAAGCGCACTACCTGCTGGGCAACGTGCTCGGCGCCCAGGGGCGGCTGGCCGAGGCCGCGGACAGCTTCAGGCAGGCGCTGGCGATCAAGCCGGATTTCATCGAGGCGCGCGCCCGGCTCGGCCATACTCTGATGGCGATCCATCAACCAGGCGAAGCCGAAGCGCACTTCCTGCAGGTGCTGGCGGCGCGTCCGGATGATGCGAACACGCACAACAGCCTCGGCATCGTGTACCGGGAGCTGGCGCGCCTGGCTGACGCCGAAACCTGCTATCGCTGCGCATTGGCGATCAAGCCGGACTACGCCGAAGCGCACAACAACCTGGGCAATGTCCTGCGCGACCAGGGCCGACGCGGCGAGGCGGAGTCCAGCTACCGGCAGGCGCTGGCCATCAACGACCGCTTCGCCGAGCCGCACTTCAATCTCGGCAACATCCTGCGCGACCAGCAGCGGCTTCCCGAAGCGGAGCAAAGCTACCGCTGCGCGCTGGCGATCAGGCCCGACTACCTGATGGCGCTCAACAACCTGGGCCTGTGCCTGAAGAAACAGGGGCGCGTGGAAGAGGCCTGCGCGAGCTTCGAAGCCGCGGTCGCGATCAAGCCGGATTTCCTGCAGTCCCTCTGCAACCTCGCGCCGTTCAGGACGTACGCCGTGGATGACCCGCAGCTGCGTGCGCTCGAGGACCAGCAGCACCAACTGCCCTCCCTGCCGCAGGCGGGACGCGTCAATTACTGGTTCGCCCTCGGCAAGATGCGCGAGGACGCCGGCCGCCATGACGACGCCTTCGCGGCCTACGCGGAAGGCAATCGCCTGCAGCGCATGCGGTTCCCGTACGACGAGGCGCGCGAAGCGGCACTAGTCGCGCAGTTGAAGTCTGTCTTCCACGCAGGCCTTTTCGAGCAGCGGCCGCCGTCGCGCCGCCCCGGCAGGACACCGGTCTTCATCGTCGGCATGCCGCGTTCGGGCACGACCTTGATCGAGCAGATCCTGGCCAGCCATCCGGGCATTCATGGAGCCGGCGAGCTGACCGACCTGCACGACGTGGTGCACTCGCTGGACACGGCCAGCAACGCGTCCGTCGCCGCGTATCCGGAAATCGCCGCCACGCTCTCCGTCGAAGCCTTGCAGCAACTGGGCGCAGCCTACGAAGAACGCGCGTGGCGGCATGCCCCGCAGGCGACGCACATCACGGACAAGCTGCCAGCCAACTTTCTGCACGTGGGCATGATCCACCGGATGCTGCCGCACGCGAAGATCATCCACGCCATGCGCGATCCTATGGACTCGTGCTTCTCCTGCTACGCGCGCCTGTTCGAGGAAGGCAACCTCGATTTCAGCTACGACCTCGGCAGCCTGGGCCGCTATTACGTGCGCTACATCGAACTGATGCGCCACTGGCATCGCGTGCTGCCAGCGGGAGCCGTGCTGGATTTGCGCTACGAGGACATGGTGGCCGATACCGCGGGCCAGGCACGGCGCCTGCTCGACTACCTCGGCCTGCCCTGGGACGAACGCTGCCTCGATTTCCACCGCAACCAACGCGTGGTGCGAACCGCCAGCATCGCCCAGGTGCGCAAGCCGATCTATCGATCGTCAGTGGCCCGCTGGAAGCATTTCGAGACGCACCTCAAGCCTCTGCTGGATATCGTGCGGGATTACCGCTAACCGGCGGCGACAAGCCAGCCGCGTCAATCCCGTGCGGGGGGTGGTGGCCGGACATCAGCCAGCCACTGCGCGACAGCGCGTCCCGCCCATGCACCGCTGGCAAAGCACGCAGTGAGCAGGTAGCCGCCGGTAGGCGCCTCCCAATCCAGCATTTCGCCCGCGCAGAAGATGCCTGGGCGGGCGCGCAGCATCAGCGATTCGTCGAGTGCTTCAAGGCGAATGCCGCCGGCCGTGCTGATCGCCTCCGCCAATGGACGCGGCGCCCGCAGCGTCAGCGGCAACGCCTTGACGAGTGCGGCAAGCGCAACCGGATCGGCGAGTACGGGCTTGTCGGCCGACTCGAACACCAGGCCGCATTTCGCCGCATCCAGATGCGCGCGACGGCGCAACCAGTCGCCCAGGCTGTGCTTGCCGCGCGGTGTCGCGAGGCGCTCGGCCAAGGCAGCCTGCGCGATGCCAGGGGCGAGATCGAGATGCAGCACTGCTTCGCCGTCGCGCCTGATGCGCTCGCGCAGTTCCGCGCCGATGGCATAGACCAGGCTGCCTTCGATGCCGTATTCGCTGAGCACGCATTCGCCTTGCCGGGATTGCGCCACACCGTGACGATCCACCCAGCGCGCCGCCACCGACTTCAACGGCGATCCGGCGAAGCGCGTGCGGAGATGCTCGCTCCAAGCGATCTCGAAGCCGCAGTTGGCGCTTTGCAGCGGCGCGATATCGACACCGGCATCGCGCAGCGGTGCCACCCACGCGCCATCGGACCCCAGCCTGGGCCAGCTCGCACCACCCAGCGCCAGCACTGCGGCATCGGCCATGACGTTGCGCTCGCCCTCCGGCGTGGCGAAGCGCAATGCACCGTCTGCGCACCACCCCAGCCAACGGTGGTGCATATGGAAGCTCACGCCCGACGCACGCAGGCGGTGCAGCCAGCGGCGCAGCAGCGGCGCCGCCTTCATGTCGGCGGGAAACACCCGCCCCGAGCTGCCGACGAAGGTTTCCACACCGAGCCCGTGCGCCCAGTCGCGCAGCGCATTCGCATCGAACGCGCGCAGCCAGCGCGCGATCTCCTCGCTGCGCTCGCCATAGCGTTCGACGAAACGCACGAATGGTTCGCCATGGGTGAGGTTGAGACCGCCCTTGCCGGCGAGCAGGAATTTCCTTCCCACCGAACCCATGGCGTCGTACACGTCGATCTTGATGCCGGCTGCGCTCGCGGCTTCCGCCGCCATCAGGCCAGCGGGACCGCCGCCGATGATGGCCAGTCGAGGAAAGAGGTCTTGCGTCATGCGCGCATGGTCGCATGTTCGGGCGCTCGGGCGACCGACACGCGACCGCCTTCGTCCTGCATCTTTCCGCTGCCTGCCGACATGGAGCAACCCGGGACGCCGCCTCTCGCAAACCCGGCTTTCGCGTGCAAGAAAAACGCCGGAGGGATCGCTCCCTCCGGCGTTTGCGTCACGCACCGATCGAAGCGGTATCAGTTCGATTCGGTGAACTTGATGGACGGCGTCGAGCCACCCGAGGCGGTGCAGCTGCCCAGGTTCAGGTTGTTGCTCTCGCCGGTCGTACCCGAATCCGCCACGCAGGACGGCGCACTGGTGGAACCGTCGCTCACCGCGAGATTCACCGTGATGGAGCTGCCGCTGTTGAACTCCGCCTCGGAGCCGCCGGCGTTGCCCACTATGTTGAACTCGCCGGTGTTCCACACCTTCGAGATATACAGGGTGCTGTCCTTCTGGGTGGTGCTGTAGGCGTCGCCGTCATAGGTGACGACGGCCGTATCGTTGCCACCCGAGGTCGCCGTGGCCGTCAGCTTCAGGCTGGCCAGGGCGGTGGGCGGGATATCCGGCGGCAGGGCCGCTGCGCTGTTGCCGTAGCAGTCGCCCTCGCCGTCGCTGGAGAAGCCGCTCGGGCAACGGCTGCTGCCGTAGCCGATCAGCCAGTTCTGCATGAAGATCGCACCCTCGCCGTTCTCCGCGTAATCGGTGGCGTACACCCACTGCTGCCACACGGTGCATCCGGAGTGGCTCTTGCATGCCGAGGTGGTCGAGGTGAACTGCGTGTTGAGCTGCACCGAATATTCGTTGGCGCCCAGGATGCCGCCACCGCCGTAGGCCGCCACGCCCACGCTCTTCTCGGAGGTCACGCCGGTCACCGTCGGGAAGGTGCCGACGGCGCTCTTGATCAGGCTGGAGGTTTGCAGGGTGTAGTCGTTGCCGTTGCCAGCAGTCTCCGGTGCGCCGAAAAGGTAGTAATGCGGCATGGGGTGCACATCGGCCCGGACCGCTCCGCACGACTCCTGCTTCCACACGATGCTTGGATATTGGGCGTGGAAGCAACCTACCGACGGCGTGGCGATCTGCGTCATGCTTTCGCGCCAGGCAGCGCGCGCCACCGCCTCGATCGGCCCCACCTGCGCGCTCGAACCCTGCGCGGAAAGATTGCCGAACGACGACGCGAAGGCCGCGGGAACGCATGCCGCGCTCACCAGGCCGGCCAGAAATGCAAGTTTCAACGTTGTTTGCATCGAATGTCTCCCCATAGCTGCAATGAACAATGGATATCGCCCCTGGACGATCCAGGAGTCGAGGCACTACCGACTGCAAATGCACCAGCGAACAACAAAAACGCTTGCTGCGAGTCCATTCCCCCGATCCCGCCTCCCCACGGGATCATCCGTGCGGCCGCCCGAAAGGCGGCCGCACGGCATCCTTACTTGCTTACTGCACGTTCAACGTGACGTCGTCGAGCGTGAAGTCGGTGTTGCCGGAAGACGAGGTCTCCTTGCCGGTGAACTTGATGGTCACCGTCTGGCCGATGTAGGCGGACAGGTTGGCGGATTCCAGCGCATAGCCGGTGTTCTTGTTGGCGTTGGTGAACGAACCCACCGTTGCCAGCACCGAGCCCGAGCTGTTCAGCACCTGCACCGTGAAGGTATCGACCGCCGAGCTCTTGGTGGTGTCGATGTGCAGGTAGTACTGCAGCGTGGCCGTGGTGTGGCCGCTGGGAATGGCCACCTTCTGCGACACCGTGTCGGTATGCGAGGTGCCGTAGCCATCCAACCAGGCGAACCACGAACCGGCATGTGCGCTCTCGCCGCTACCGCAGTAGCTGGACGACGAGGTGGTGGTGGTGCACAGCGTGCCCGAGCTCATCGTCCACGGCGAAGCCGTGCCGGTTTCGAAGCCGGTGTTGCCGAGCACCTGGGTCGGCGTGCCGCCGCCACTCGACGTGACCGTCACCGAACCCGACTTGGTGCTGGTGGCACCGGTGTTGTCGGTCACCGTCAGGCTGACCGTGTAGGTGCCTGCTGCGGTATAGGTGTGGCTCGGGCTGGCCGCGGTCGAGGTGCCGCCGTCGCCGAAGGTCCACGAGTAGGTGCTGATCGTGCCGCCGGTGTCGGTGGACGTGTTGGTGAACGTCGCCGTCAGGCCGCTCGTGGTGTCGGTGAAGCTGGCCACCGGCGTACCACCGGTGGTACCGCCGCCGCTACCGGCCACATTGGCCACGAAGTTGGCGATGTTGATCGAGCCGAAGCCGGTGGTGTAGTCCCAGCCCACGGCGGCGGTTTCGCCGCTGTTGTTGCCGGAAGTCACATCGTGGAAGTCGGTCGAGTAGTGGGACGCGGCGTCGGCATAGATCAGCGGCGCAGCGAAGCCCAGCGAGGACTTGGTCGCCAGCACGCGCGCCCAGGTACCCACGAACAGCGGCGAGGCGAGGCTGGTGCCACCAATCTGCTCGGTGGATCCATCCACGATCACGTTGGCGCCGCTGTCCGGGCTGGCGTCGAAGGCCACGTCGGGCAGGCCGCGGTACTTGCTGCCCGCGTTCTGGCCCACGCCGCTCTGCCAGCTCGGCTGCGGTTCGAAGGTGCTGGGGCTGCCGCCGGTCGCGCCTTCGTTCTCGCTGAGGTTGTTCCACACTGTTTCGTTGGTCCAGGTGGTGCCTGAGGTGTAGAGCTCGGTGCCGCCCACGGCCACCACGTATTCCGAATCCGCCGGCCAGCTCGGCACGATGCCGCCGTTGCCGCACTCGTCTGCGCCGCTGTCGCCGGAGGAGATCGAGAAGGTCTGACCCTGAGCGTCGGCCTGCTCGAAGATGCTGTCGCCGGTGGCTGCACCATTGGTCTCCATGCCGGTTTCGCAACCGCCGATCGAGACGTTGATGATGCGCACCACGTTGGCGGTGACCGCCGCGTTGAAGTCATCCACCAGCGGCTGGGTGTCCAGGCTGGAGGTGTCGTAGAGGTAGAAAGCTTTCACGCCACCGGACATGCCGGCGATGTCCTGGGTATCCAGATCCCACTCGCCGTCGCCGCTGGTGCTGGTGCCGCCGCCGTCCACCGTGACCACGTTCAGCGGGATGCTGCCGAGGCTGGGGTGCTGGCTGAGGAAGGAGCTGAAGTCGGTCTTGATGTTGGTCATGCTGCCGGAGGTGATCACGCCGACGTTGATCGTCGAGCCGGTCGCCGTGCTGCCCGCGTTGTAGATCGTCGCGAAGTCGGTCGGCGCATGCGCGCTGGCCGTGCCGCCGGTCGCGTTCGGATGCACGGGAGTCAGCACGTGGAAGGTATGCACGGTCTGCAGGCCCAGCACTTCGTTCACGATCCCCTGCAGCGAGGCCGGGATCTGCACGTCGCTGGCGGTGCCGTAGGCATTGCGCCCATCGTGCGTGTGCACGCTCACCAGCGAGGTGCGGAACGCAGAGGCGGCGGTGTCAGCACGACCCTCGGCGGTCACCAGCTGGCGGTTCGGCTCGATGGTGATGTTGCGGAAGCCGGACTGGCGCAGGTAGTCGGCAACCTGCTGCGCCTGCTCCTGCGTCGGCGCGTACATCGCATTGAACTGCGCAGGCGTGAGGTTGGGGTGGTGCGGATTGGCAACGAACGCATCCAGCTGCGCCTTGTTGCGTAGTTTCAGCGATACCGCGACGCGCATCGGGTGCGCGACGTCCAGCGCGCCGACGACCTTGTCACCCGCTTGCAGGGTGGTGGCGTGGCGAATGGAAGCAAACTGCGCTGTGCTGACCGCACCCGTGGCGCAGACGGAAGAAGAAGCCGCTGCCAAGGCGATGGCGGCAGCAAGTGCTTTCAAACGAACGTGATGCATGGATGACTCCCCAAGATTTCGGGACAAGCGGGCCTTACGCGGCCGCATGTGCCCCGTGGCAAAGAACATGTCGCACTCGTGCGACTCCGGATTGCTTGCCAGACGGTTCCCCAGGCGCCCTTTTGCGGTGGCCGTTCCCCTGTAGAGAATCCCTCTCGCGGCCGACCCTAGGCTTTGCCTGACGGTAATCGCCCCCGCGATTACCGTTCGGAACCATTCGCCGCGCTCCCCGCAGCGAACTCGTCGAAGCTACGCAACCAAATTTGCACCCGTCAATATCAGGAACCGCGAATCCACACCTGCAGCACATTAATTGTTCATACGCATTTCATTTTGAGTGATTTGCTCTGTAAGACGACACCGGTATCACGCAATTACATACGACTCCATGGAAAGCCCGTGGCATCCGTGCGCCGCTTGAAAGACGCGTAACCGTGCCGAAATCACGCGACAATCACGCTTTCCCATGTAGCGAATCAAAATAAAATGGCCAATCGCATCCAGCAATATATTTCGCTTTACGAAAGTTCTTGAAATCAGGCATTCCTGAATATCGCATCGAGGATTTACCTCGATCCAAGCGTTTTAAGCGGTTTGCTTGTCCCGCCATTTCCCCAAGACAGTCCCGAAATCGGTTGTCGAACTGCCACGGTCGCGTGCTCCGGCACACGGGCACCCGCGCCACGCTGGCACGGCTCCGCCCCATCTTGTAAAAAGTCGCGAGGCGCCTCGTACGAGGGCGCCACGGCACAGCCGGACGGCTGCGCCTCCATGGACGACACAGGGGAAAACATCGCGATGAAATGCAAACTGCTGCTGGTCCTGCTGGCCGCGTTCGTATGCCTTGAACCCGCATGCGCCACCGACGCGCCATCCGCGTCCTCATCCACTTCTGCGCCTGGCGCCGCCGATGCCCATGCCAAGGTCGAGGCGCTCCTGCAGAGCCTGCACCCGGTGTCCGGCGAGGTTGCCATTCCCGAGGCGCAGGCCACCTTGCAGCTGAAGCCGGGCTACGGCTACCTGCAAGCCGCCGACGCCCAGCGTGTGCTCACCAAGCTGTGGAACAACCCGCCGGACGACAAGGTGCTGGGCATGATCCTGCCCTCCACCGATCCCGCCACCGTGGTGGACGGCCGCGCCTGGGCGGTGGTGGTTACCTATGTCGACGACGGCTACGTGTCCGACCAGGATGCCAGCAAGATCGACTACGACGACCTGCTCAAGAGCATGCAGAAGGCCACGCAGGATGAGAACGAGGCGCGCGTGAAGCAGGGCTATCCCTCGATCGAGCTGGTGGGCTGGGCCGAGCCGCCTCATTACGACGCCGCCAGCCACAAGCTGTACTGGGCGCGCGACCTGGCAATCAGGAATCCCGACGGCAGCTCGGACGGCCATACGCTGAACTACGCAATCCGCGTGCTGGGCCGACGCGGCTACCTGTCGCTCAATGCAGTGGCACCCATCGACGAACTCGACAAGGTGCGCGCCGACATGCCGGCCGTGCTGGCCATGGCCGATTTCGACGAGGGTCAGCGCTACGCCGACTACGACGCCAAAACCGACAAGCTCGCCGCCTACGGCATCGCCGCGCTGGTCGCCGGCGGCATCGCCGCCAAGGCCGGTCTGTTCGCCAAGCTCGGCATCATGCTGCTGGCGCTGAAGAAGTTCGTCATCGTCGGCGTGGCCGCCGTGGCCGCCGCGATCCGCAAGCTGTTCAAGCGCAAGCAGTGATCGAGGGTAGACGACACGGCACGCGGCGGTATCCATGCCGCCGCGCGACGTGCGCGGCCAGCGGGTGACCCATGCCCGAAACGGCGCGGCGATTGCGCCGCGTGCAGTCCGCCATCAAGCACGGTGAAACAGCGTCAACTCGGGCCGATGCACGGCATACCCCTGCAACGCGTTGATGCCCAGCTCCGCCAGCGCCTGCACGGTGGCCTCGTCGGTGACCCATTCGGCCACCACGGTGAGGCCGAGCTGGTGGGCGATATCGGTGACGGCGCGCACCATCAGGCGGCTCACCGGGTCGGTGAGCATATCGCGCACGAAGCTGCCGTCGATCTTGATCGCATCGGCCGGCAGGTTCTTCAGATACGTGAAGGAGGACATGCCCGCACCGAAATCGTCCAGTGCGATGCGACAGCCCACGGCGCGCAGGCGCCCCATGCAGCGCACCACCGCGGCGAGATTGCGCACCGCTACGGTCTCGGTGATCTCGAAGCACACCCGTTTCGGGTCCACTTGGTAGAAGCCCAGCCAGTCGACGATCTGATCGGCCAGCGCGGCATCCTCGATGCTGGCGCCGGAGAGATTGATCGAGACCATGCGCAGCTCCGCACCGATCGGATGCAGGCGGCCGAAATTGGCCAGCGCGACCTGCACCACCCAGCGGTCGATGGTCGGCATCAAGCCGTAGCGCTCGGCCGCGGGCAGGAACACCCCGGGCGGCAGCAGCGCGCCGTTTTCGTCGCGGTAGCGCAGCAGCAACTCCACGCAAACCCCGTCGTCCGCCGATGGCTTCGCCGGCTTGATCTCCTGGTAGGCGAGCAGCAACAAACCCTCGTCCACCGCCCATTGCAGGCGTTGCGCCCATTCCATTTCGCCGCGCCGGCGCTGCGCCTCGCCATCGCCTTCCGAATGGAAATGCACGCGGTTGCGGCCACGTTCCTTGGCGAGATAACAGGCGGCATCGGCCTGCGAAAGCAGATCCTTGACCTGCACCTTGGGGCAGTCGACCAGCACGCCACCGATGCTGGCGCTGACCAGGTAGCTGCGTTGCTCCCATGTGAACACATACCCGTCGATGCTGCGTCGCAAACGCTCCGCCATCTGCTCGGCGGTCGACTGGTTGACCATGCCGAAAGCGAGAATGCCGAACTCGTCGCCACCCAGGCGCGCCAGCACGTCGTTGTCGCGCAGCTGGCGACGCATCACCGCGGACAGCTGCACCAGCAGCTGGTCGCCGGCGAGATGGCCGGAGGTGTCGTTGATGAGCTTGAACTGGTCCAGATCCACGTACAGCAGCACCGCCTGCATGTCCGGCCCGGCAGCGGCCAGCGCGGCGCGCAGGCGGTGCTCGAATTCGTGGCGGTTGTACAGCTCGGTCAGCGCGTCGTGGCTGGCCTGGTAGCTCAACCGCTCGGTGAGCCGCCGCTGCTCGCTGATGTCGCCGGCCACCATCAGCAACTTGTCGCTGCCGTTAGTGGCAACGTGCGTGATCGCCACGTTGGCCCAGAACGGCGCACCGGTTTCGTCGATCAGCCCGGCCTCCACCTGCTCGCCGGCAGCGCCGCCGCCGGCCAGCGCCTCCGGTTGCGCGTCCTTGAACAATTCGGCAAGCCGATGCCCGGTGACGCCCGCGCCGAATCGGGAACGTGCGGCCTGGTTGGCGTAGACGATGCGACCGTCGTCGCTGCTCGCCAGCAGCACCAGCGCGGGCAGCCGTTCGTTGAGCGCGCGGAAACGTTCTTCGCTTTCGCGGTAGCGGCGACTCATGCGCCAGCCCAGTTCCAGCGCGCGATGGCGCGTGCCCACGATGGCGTACACCAGCATGGCCAACAGCAGGCTGGCCAACGTGCCGGCCTGCAGGGTGGCCCAGTGCCAAGCGTCGACGCGGGCCGCCAACGGGTACATCGCCACGTCCCATTTGCGACCGCCATGCACCAGCGTGCGCCCGTAGCGAGGCCCGGCGGCATCGGGCGTCGCGCTGCCCGGTGCAGAGTCGTACACCAGCTGCGGGGTCGACCGGGTGACATCACTTACCCGCAGGCGCAGTACGCCGGTCAGGCCTTCGGGCAGAGTGCCTTCGATCAGGGTGCTCAGGCGAAACGAAGCCGACACCGTGCCCTGTTCGCGCGCGCGCCGTTCTTCGATGGTCCGTGGCATGGCGCCGGGACTGAATACCGGCAGGCTCAGGGTGACGCCCATGTCGCTGCCGGTCCCTTTGCCCGGTTGCACCAGGCGGAACGGTGCCGACATGGTCACTTGATCGCTGTCGCGCGCCTGCAGCAAGCCGGCGAGGTTTTCCTTCTGGCCGGCTTCGTCCAGTCCGATCAGGATCGCATTGCCTTTCTTCGGCTCGGTCAGCTGGATGATGTAGTGCGCACCGTCCGCCCGCTGCGTGCGTGGTGCATAGGCCAATGCCAGCAGGGCCGGGAAACGTTCGCCCGGACGCATGTTGAAGTAGAAATCCGCAAACTCGTCGGGCGTCACCGAATCGGAAGCAAGGTACAGCGACTGCGTGGCGCGCATCAGGGTTTCCAGCAACTGCAACTGGCCCTGCATGCCCGAATAGACTTTATTGGCGAGCTCGGTGCGCACCGACCACTGCTCCGCCTGCTCGCGCCGCCATTGCTGGTTCTGCACCAGCAGCGAAAGCGCCAGACCCAGCAGCAAGGCCAGCAGGCTCCACAGGCGTGCCGGGGTTCGCCAGTGCGGCGAAGGCCGCCGCTCCGGTCCGGCGTTGCCGGCCTTGTCAGCAAGCATCGCGTCCGCGTTGTCGCGTTTCCCCTGCGTGGACAAATCCGTTTTCCTGCCGATGCCTGCGCCACTGCACCGCCGTGTTGAAAACGGCGGGACATGCATGGCCGTCCTGGCCTTGCGCCGTGCCGCGGGTCGCTAGTTCCGCTCGCGCGGTTTGGCCCGATGCGTCGGCGTTGCCGTCCAGGGATCGTCCGGCCACGGATGCCTCGGGTAACGACCCTTCAGCTCCTTCCTTACCTCCGGGTAGGTGCGCTCCCAGAAGCTGCGCAAATCTTGCGTGACCTGTATCGGTCGGCCGGCGGGAGACTGTAGGTGCAGGGTCACGGCCACTCGGCCACCGCCTACGCGCGGGGTGTCGGCGAGGCCGAACAGCTCCTGCAGCTTCACCGCCAGCACCGGCGGCGCATCGGGCGCGTATTCCAGTCGGCGCGTCTGGCCGCTGGGCACCAGCAGCGCATCGGGTGCGTGGGCGTCCAGCGCCTGCCGTTGCGCATGGTCGAGCAGGGACGACAGCGCCTGCGAAAGCTCCTCCGCCTCCAGTGCATCCAGCCTGCGCTTGCCGCCGAGGTACGGCGCCAGCCAGTCGTCCAGCGTGGCGAGCAGCCGCTTGTCGGAAACGTCGGGCAGGCCCAGCTCCGGCATCCATTCGCGCAAGGCCTGCACGCGCAGTCGCAGGCGTCGTACGTGTTCGCTCCACGGCAGCGCCTCCAGTCCCTTGCCGCGGATCGCGGCAAGCATGGCGGGCAAGGCGTCTTCCGGCTGCACTGGTACGCTGCGGCGTTCCAGCACGATGGCGGCGTAGCGGTGTTCCTCGAACGCTTCCGCCGCACCACGGGTCTCGTTCCAGCGCAGCGTGCGTTCGCGCACGAAGCGCTGCGGATAGTCGCGCTCCAGCACGCGCGGATCGAACGGCGCGGCAGCGAGGATCAGGCTGTCGCGCGCATCGAAGCGCAGGTCGAGCGCCACCAGCCACGGCTCGCCCAGCAAGGCGGTGTTGTCATGCAGGCGTGCGCCACGGCCGTTGGACAAGGTGTAGCGCAACGGATTGGCCTCGTCGCGGCGCGCGATGCGGTCGGGGAAAGCATGCAGCAGCAGGTCGCCCACGGCGTGGCTGTCGGGCGTGCCACTGGCAGGCGTACGTATGTCGAGGCGCCTGCGCCAGCCCTTGGCAGTCTGTTCGATGGCAGCCAGCGCGCCGGCGTCCGCGCCATGGCCACGACGGTCGCGCCACGCATGCAGTGCAGCCACGCGCAGGCGGAAGTCGTCGCTGCGCGCCTGTTCGCCGCGCAGCGGCGAACGCGCCTCCATCAGCGCAAGCAGGTCGGCGACCAGTGCACGCAACGTGTCCGGCGCGCGCAGCGCGGCCGCGCCCAGACGCGGGGTGGCACCCAGTGCCAGCATGCGCCGGCCCAGCGCGGCGATGCGGCCATCGCCATCCAGCGCACCAAGATCCGCCAGCAATTCGCGCGCCTGCGCCAACGCGCCGCTAGGCGGCGCATCCAGCCATGGCAATGCGGTGCTGCCCCACGCGGCGAGTTCCAGCGCAAGGCCGGAGAGTTCCGCTTGCGCGATCTCCGCCGTGCGCGCGGGATCCAGCCGTTTGCTTTGCGGCCACAGACGATAGGCGGCGCCTTCCGCGACGCGCCCTGCGCGACCTGCGCGCTGGTCGGCGGAAGCCTGCGAAATGCCCACCGTCTCCAGCCGCGTGAAGCCGGAATTCGGATCGAAGCGCGGCTCGCGCGCAAGGCCACTGTCGATCACCGCGCGAATGCCGGGCAAGGTGACGCTGGACTCGGCCACGTTGGTGGCCAGCACGACGCGCCGCGTGCCCGCTTCGGCGGGCGACAGCGCCCATTGCTGCTCAGCCAGCGACAACTCGCCGTGCAGCGGCACGACTTCGAGGTTTTCCTCCCCCTCCCGACGGGAAAGAGTTTCTTCCAGCAGCGCCTGCACCCGGGCGATTTCGCGCCGGCCCGGCAAAAAGGCCAGCACATCGCCGTCGTTCTCCGACAACGCCTGCTTCGCCACGCGCGCGAGGTGATGTTCCAGGCTTTCCTGCGTGCGCGCCGGGGGATGCTCGATGCGCACCGGAAAACTGCGACCGGGACTGCTGAGTCGGGGCGCCTCCAGCCAGCGCGCGATACGCTCGCCGTCCAGCGTGGCGGACATCACCACCAGCCGGAGGTCGGGCCGCAGCGTGGCCTGCACGTCCAACGCCAAGGCAGCGCCCAGGTCGCCCGCGAGATGGCGTTCGTGGAATTCGTCGAACAGGATCGCTGCGATACCCGCAAGCTCGGGATCATCCTGGATCAGTCGCGTGAGAATGCCTTCGGTGACGACCTCGATGCGCGTGGCCGCACTGGTCTTCGACTCGAAGCGGATGCGATAGCCGACGGTCTGCCCCACCTCCTCGTTCAACTGCCGCGCCATGAACTGCGCGGCGGCGCGCGCGGCGATGCGGCGGGGCTCCAGCATTACGATCCTCCGGCCATCCAGCCACGGCGCGTCAAGCAGTGCCAGCGGTACCTGGGTGGTCTTGCCCGCGCCGGGCGGCGCTTCCAGCACCAAGCGCGGCGTCGCCATGAGCGACGCGCGGATGTCGGGGAGCAGCGGGGTGATCGGAAAGCTAGATGGGGCAGGATTCATGCGCGGCGATGATACCCAACCGCCTTGATAGGGCCGGGAACTGGAAGCCGAAATGACTCGCTATCGATGCCTGGAAGTTACGCAAAGTCCATGCGAGGACTGCCGATCACCAATTTCGCCAATTCCAAAAACCAAGCAAGTCACCAAGCGCCCCTACCATCAGAAATCCGCCCGCGAGGCTAGGAAATGCGAGTGTCATCCAAAATGTCACAGCATCGTCTGAGCGCTTGTATTGCTTAAAAGTGTGAAGGCCCATCGTCACGCCGAGGCGAATATCCAACAACGCCGACCAGACGAACAGGCCTCCCATTCCTACGCAAGCCCAATCCTTTTCCCATGTACCCAACGGAAACGGGTGCAGCCTGCAGGCGACATAAACCAACCCAGCAACGACAAACGCAGCATTGCGCACCTTCGACCAAGAGGGCGACGCACGGCATTCCGCGTCTTCGTCACTCATGCAGCTTCACCCTGCACTCGTTTCAGCATATGCATGTCATCCGTCAGTGCCGCAATGGCGCCGTCTGCGCTGAGCCCGCCTGCCCGGCTGAAGTCGTCGTGCCGGCCGCCGGCGTGGCATACAGCGGCCTCAGCGATTCGAAGCCCTGCTGGTAGTCGTCCGTGATCTGGCGCGCCTCCTCGCTGTTGCGGATCACCCGCGGGGTGATCAGCACGATCAGTTCGGTACGGTTGCGGGTGTGGCTGGTGCTGCCGAACAGGCGCCCCAGCACCGGGATGCGGTTGAGCCCGGGGATGCCGGTGTCGGTGTTGTCCTGCTCGTCCTGGATCAGGCCGCCGAGCAGCACGGTCTGGCCGCTCTGCACGGCCACCTGGGTACCGATCTCGCGCTGCGCGATGGTGTAGTTGCCCTGCGAGTTCGCGGCGCCCTGGGTGGAGCTGACCTGCTGGTCGATGCTGAGGTAGACGAGTCCGCCCGGATTGACCCGCGGTTGCACGTTGAGGATCACGCCGGTGGGCAGGTAGGTGACGTTGCTGGCGGTGGTGGTGCTGCCCGTGCCGGTGGTCAGGCCCGCGACGATGGAGGTCTGGTTGACCGGAATCTGGTTGCCCACCTGGATGTGCGCCACCTGGTTGTTGAGCACCACCAGCGACGGTGCCGACAGCGTCTTGGTGTTGCCGCTCTGCTCCAGCGCGCTGAGCGCCACCTGGAACTTGCCGTTGCTGCTGAGGAAGGAATAGAAGAACGGCTGGCCGCCGTACGCATTGGTGCCCTGGCCCAGGGCGATCTGGCGATGCGCACCCGGATAGATGCTGGTGGCACCGTTGTCGTTGAAGCCGGTGCCGGTGGGCGTGCTGTTGGCCAGACCCTGCAGGTACCACTGCACGCCGAACTGGAACTGGCCGGTAAGGTCGACCTCGAGAATCCTGGTCTCGATCTGCACCTGCAATGGCACGTTGTCCAGCCGCTTGATCGCGGTCTCGATCTCGCTCCACTGCGAGGGCCGCGCGCGCACCAGCAGCTGGTTGTTGGAATCCACCGAACCGATGTGGATGCTGCCGTCCTGCGAGGTGTACTGCTGGTCCTGGTTGCCGGCGTTGGCGGTGCCGAAGCTGCCGGAGGATGCGGCGCCGCCAGTCATGCCGTTGCCGGCGCCGCTGCCGCCGAAACCGCCTGCGCTGCCCGTGCTGCCGAAACCGCCACCGGTGTTGCCGAGACCGCCGCTGTTCAGTCCACTCTGGCCGCCCATCGCGGTATTGCTGCTGCCGAAGCTGCCTGCGGTGCTCCCCATGCCGCTGGCCGAGCCGCGTGCGTTGTCGCTGCTGCCCAAGGTACCGGAGGTGAGGCCAGGTCCGACTTCGCCGCCACCGGAACCGCCACCCGAACTGCTGCCGTAGAGCTGCCCCAGATACTTGGCCAGGTCCGAAGCTTTCATGTTGCGCACGTTGTACACGAAGAGCTGCGGCTGGTTGCCGCCGCCCTGGTCGATGCGCGCGATCCAGTCGCCCACCTCGTCCACGTAGTTCGGCTGCGTGCTGATCACCACCAGCGCGTTGGTGCGCTTGATCGGGATGAAACGCACCATGCCGGCCAGCGGCGTGTCGCCCTTGGAGCCGAACATCTCGTCCAGCTTGGGCATCAGTTGATCCACGTCGGCGTTCTGCAGGTTGAACACGCCCACCGACATGCCGCGCAGCCAGTCCACGTCGAAGGTGCTCACGGTGCGCTGGTAATTGGCCAGGTCATCCGGCGTGCCCGACATCACGATCACGTTGCGCGCGGAATCGACCAGCAGCACCGCGTCGGGCCGCGCGAACGGCTTGATCAGCTTCTCCATCTCGCCGGCGGCGATGTAGTGCAGCGGAAACAGGCGCGCCTGCAAGCCGCCGGCCGGTGCCGTTGCGCCGAGGCTGGGCACCAGGTTGCCGCCCACCGCGTCCTTCTCCGGCAACACTACGTAGCTGCCACCGCGCTCGACCAGTGCGTTGTTCGTCCACGACAGCAGGGTCTCCAGGATCGGCAGCGCCTGGTTGGCGTCCACCGGTTCGGAAGTGGAGAAGGAGATGTTGCCCTGCACGCCGGGCACGATGGTGTAGTTCTTCTTGAGCAGGTCGCCCAGGATCGCCTTCACCACCGCCTGCACCGGCTGGTTTTCGAAGTTGAAGGTGACGCCGTTCGGGCCGGCAGGCGACGGGCGCGGCGTAGCCAGCCCCGTGGCATGCACGAACTGGCCGCTGCCGCGACTGATCTGCGGCAGCGCCGTGGAGTTCGTGGTGGTGTTCTGGTCGTTGTCGAGCGGCAGCGGCGCCGGCACCGGCGCATGCGTGCCGGCCATCGCCTCGCGTTGCAGCGAAGAATCGTCGAGCTTGGGCGGCTGGCTGGCGCAACCGGACAGCGCTGCGAACACGGCCAGCACGGCGACATGCGACAGGTTGATCCGGAGGCGCTGCCGCAAACGCATGGAAGTGGACTGGCGGTACATCAGTGAGCTCCTTCGGGATTCGCGGCCTGATTGGCCGCGCGGTGCTGGAGTACGGCAGCCCTGAGCTGGCGCAGGCGTTCGAGCTGTTGCGGGTTGGCTTGGGGCGGCATCTGGCCGGGCAGATGCGGCACCGGCGTCATCATCTCGACACCCGGTGGTGGCGAGGGCGGTGGTGGTGGCGGAGCGCCGGCGACCGGCTTCGCGACATCGATCGTCGCGCCCGGCGGCAGCTTCAGTTCGGTGCGGCCTTGCGGGGAGTCGAGGATCACCGAGCGCTGCTTCACCTCGATCACGCTGACGCTGCCGTCGGGCAGCGACTGCCCTTCGCGCAGGCGCAGCTCCCGGTTGCCGTTGTTGTCGTGCAGCAGCGCCATGCGCAGCTGCGGAGTGAGGATGATGCCGGTGAGCTGGAGGTCACCCAGGCTGCTGCCGCCGCTGGCGGCATGCACTTCAGGCTTGCGATCCGGGCTGAACAGCGACTGCTGCCACACCGGCGCAAACACCGCCAGCGGCACCGGTGCCGGCAGGCCGGTGTGCGGGCCGGCCGCGGAAGGTGGAGGCGCGGCGCGCGGTGCGTCCCAGCGCACGCCGCGACCGAAGCCGAACAGCAGTGTCAGCCACAGCACGCCCAGTAACAGCACGAGCGTCGCGAGTACGGCCGTCAGCCGGCGTTGGCTGGCAGCATTCATGGCGACTCTCCAGGCTGCCCTGCCGCGGGCGACGACGGCGCGGTCGCACCGCCGTTGCCAGGACGCACGTAGCCGGAGACGGTGAACTGCACTTCCAGCGGCAACCCGTTGCCTTGCACGGCAATCGGGTTGCGGTAGATGTTGAGGTTGTCCACGAACAGGTAGGGCGTGCCCTGCTCCAGCGATTGCAGCACAGCCACCAGGGGCTGGATGTCGCAACTCAGGTTGATGCTGGCCGCGGCCTTGCGGTACGGCTCATCCGGCGCGGACTGCGGATTGGTCACCGGCATCTTCTGCGTCACCTTGCAGCTGCCGCCTTCGGTATGCCCGGCCACGGCATCCACCACGCGCTGCATCAGATCGGCGGCGGCGGTGTTCGGATCGTCGTCGGGCAGATAGGCGTCGCTGGCAGCCTGGCCCGCGCCCAGCGCGGCCAGGCGTTTTTCCAGCAGCGGTTTTTCGGCGATGGCGGCAGCGTAGCGGCTCTGCGTGTCGCGCAGGTCATCCATCTGTGCATCGATGTCGCGCAACGGTGCCACGAACCACCAGTGCAGCAGCAGGAAGTAAGCCAGCAACAAGGCCAGCAGCAGCAGGCCAACGGCTGCGATGCGGCTGTCGCGCGGAGTGAGCTTCAGCGCCTTCATGGCGTGCTCCCGCTGTCGGCCGGCTGGGAGGCATCGCCTTTCCCGCCAGCAGCCCGCTCCGGCGTGGGCTTGTGCAGCTGCGCCACCATGTAGAAACGCTCCTTGCCGGTGGCGGGATCGGATTGGATGCTGCCTTGGAAATTCGCGTTGTCGAGCAGGGTCGAGCCCTTGAGCGCGTCGAGCAGCTTCGCCGCCTGCGGGCTCTGGCCCTGGAAGCCCATCTGCCCGCTGTCGTCGAGGCTGAAGCGCTCCATCCATGCGGTAGACGGCAGGCGGTTGGTGAGGTCGAGCAGCACGCCGAGCACGGTGGGGCGTTGCGCCTTGCGCCGCGCCAGGAAGCCCGCCGCGCCGGCGTCATCCTGCAGTTGCTTGCGCAGCGCGGCCACCTGCTGCGCGCCGCCGCGCAACGTATCGACCTGCGCCTGCATCTGTGCCAACGCATCCTCGCGGTTGTGCAGCCAACTGCCCATCGCCAGCAGCAACAGCACGACGGCGGCGGCGGCCAGCGCGATGTTCAGGCGCAGGCGCGGACGGGTGCGGTGAGAAGCATGCTCCGGCGGCAGCAAATTGATGCCCAGGCGGCCGGCGCCCTGGGGCAGATCCACCGCATCCACGGCGATGCCCAGCGTCTTGAGCCGGGCCAGCAGCGGATCGAGCGTATCGCGGCGGATCACCAGCAGCTCAACCGCGCAACGACCGGCGGCGGCAGGCTGCGCGAGCTCGCGCACCGCGTAATACACCTGCGCCGCGTGGAACGGTGTCTGCCGGTCCATTTCGTAACCGGCGACCTGGTGCAGCTTGCCGCGCGCGGCCAGCGGCAGTTGCAGCACACGGCGCAGCACCGCGTCGGCAGGCAGCAGCAGGGCAAGCCGGCGATCCTCGGGGTCGGTGCCTCGCCATGCGTCGGCCAAGGCGGCCTGTTGCGCGGTGGCATCGAGGGCGTCGCTCCAGCGCGCCAACGGCTCGGCGTGGCCGGCCCGGCGCAAGCGCCAGTCGCCATCGGCCTGTTGCAGCAGGTGCCAACCGGTGCCACCGGCCAGCGCGTCGCGCCAGCGCGCCGGCAGCAACGGGACGAGCTCGCCGCCCCACCACGCGAAAAAGCCCGGCAAGGGCGAAGCGCGCCAGCCATGGCGCAAGCGCTCCATAGGGAACCTTCTCATGGCTCCCATAACCGCAGCGATGTCGTTGCAGTATTCATTCCCCGTCACCCTCCTGCCAGCGCAGCACCGTATACGGCTGCGATCCCATCCTGCTCTGCTGCAGACGGATCGTGGCGCGGATCACCGCGCGCGTGCCGTCGGCCAGCTCGGCCTGCGAACGAATACTATGCGTGATCCCGCCGCCGATGGGCGAGGTGCCGCTACCGCCGTTTTGCTGCCGTGCGGCCAACAGGGCCTGCACCTGCTGCGGATCCACCCCGGGAATCGCGGCCAGCACCAGGGGAGGCGCGGTGGTCGGATCGGGGATGGCGCGTCCGGACCAGATCGTGATCGCCGGTTCCAGGTGCTGGTAGAGCTCCGGCGTCATGCCCAGCACCAGCTGCAATTCCTGCAGCGTGGCGAACGGACCGTGGCGCGGACCATAGTCGCGCCCGGCGGCGGCATAGGCGGCACGCGCGCTGTCCGCCTGACCCGCCTCGGCGACGAAACTGCGCCAGTCCACCACGTTGGCGGCGAGCTTGCCGGCAGCCGCCGCATCCAGACCGGCGGCGCGGAACAGCCCCTGCAGCACCTCGGGCGAGGCGGCATTGAGATCGACCTTGCCGCCTTCGTCGATCATCGACACCTGCACCGTGGCGTCATCGAACGGAAACGGATAGGCGCGACCATCGGCCACCCAGCGCCGCTTGAGATCGGGGTCCTGCAAGGCGACCAGCGCGCGCATCACCCCTGCCTCGGCGGCATAGTGCGCGCGCGCCTCCGCAAACTGGTAGCGCGTCTGCAACGCCTCGGTGTGTGCGAGCACGGCATAGCCACCCAGCAGGATCGCCAGCAGGGTGCAGGCCCACAGCACCAGCAGCAGGGCCACGCCGCGTTGACCGGCCGGCTGCTTCATCGCGCGCCTCCGAAGGGGATGCTGCCCGGCAGCAAGCCGACGTGGCCGCCTGCGGCAGCGGCATCCACACGCAGCGGCACGCTCAACTCGGGCCAGTCATAGCCGCCCCACGTCTGCAGGCGGATGCGCACCAGTTGCGGCATGCGCGTACCGTCGGCCCAGTCGCTGCCCCACGGCATCAGCTGGTTCTGTACGTCGCGCCCGCGGTAATCGAAGCCGCCTTTCACGATGTGGTCGAGCAGCACCTGCGGTTCGCCCAGCGGCTTGGGCGGCTGGCCGTCCGGCGGCAGCAACGACAGTTGCAGCTCCAGCCGTTGTTCGCCCTTGCCGCCATCCACCAGCCGCAACACCTGCAACTGTGGCCCCAGCTTGCCGAGGTAGCCGGGCAACGGCGCGACGTAACGCATCTCGTGCTCGCTGCCGCTGAAGTAGATCGGCCGGCCGCTGTCGGTGTGGGCTATGGGTTGCGCCAGCGCCTGCGACAGTTCGCTGCGCAGGAAGCGCTGCGCCGAACCGATCTCGTCGACGCGGCCGATCGCCGCGCCGCCGGAATGCACGGCATGGACCGCACTGCGCACACCGCCGTACACCGCCACCAGCAGCAAGGCAAGCAGGGCCAGCGCGCCCAGCACCTCCAGCAGGGTAAAGCCGCGCTGCCGTTTCATGGGCCACCACCCGACGGCGCCTGCGGCCTGCCGAGGCGCAAGGTGGCGAAATGCGCGACCTGCGGATGCGCGGTACTGCCCCATTGCACCGTCAGGTCCAGCCGATACAGCTGCAGGCTGCCTCCGGGCGACGCGCCAGGCGCCTGCCACGGCGTCACGTCCAGCGTCCATCGATAGTGGTCGTCGAAACTGCCGTTGCTGCTGCCCGGCGCCAGCGGCTCGGTGACGAAGGCGCTGTCGAGCAGGCTGCGCGCATGCAGCGCCGCTTCGTCATGCGCCGCCGCGTTGTGTGAAAGCCGGATCGCACCTCCCGCCACCTTCATCAGCGCCGCGAAGGCAATCGCCAGCAGCAGCATCGCGGCGATGACTTCGAGCAGGCTGAAGCCGTGCTGGCGGGACATGTGTTTCACCGTTGCGCCACCTGGTCCACCACCGCAACCTGCCCGGTGAGCCACGACACGTTGATGCGCCACTGTCGACGACCGCTGGTCAGGATGATGTGGCCGCCGGTGGAACTGCCGTCGGGGAAGAAGCGGATGCGTCCGGTGTAGTCGTTCGGGCGATCTTCCAGCGCGCTGGTGATGGAGAGCTTGAGGCCCGCGGGCAGGCGCACGTCCTTGCGCTTCGCATCGCTGTATGTGTCATTGCGAAGGTCCACGTCGAAATACTGCTGCTTGCCCTGCACGATGGCCTGCGCACGGGTGGCGCGCAGCGCGGCGGCGATCTCGCCGCTGGCTGCATTGATGCGCGCGCTGGCCAGCCCCTGCGTCACCGACACCGACACCGCCGCCGCCGCGATGCCGATCAGCAGGATCACCACCAGCATTTCCAGCAGGGTGAAGCCGTACTGGCCACGACGCGCCCTTCTCCCGGGATGCAGGGAGACGGACGACGGATCGTGACGCACTGCGCAACGCATGCGACGGGCCTACTGCCAGTTGCCCACGTCCTTGTCGTAGCCGTCGCCGCCGGGCTTGCCGTCGCGGCCGTAGAAGATCAGGTCGAAGTTGCCGTGTTCGCCGGGCGCCTTGTAGCCGAAGGCGTGGCCCCACGGATCCTTCAGTTCGGATTCTTTCGCATAGGGACCTTGCCAGTTCGGCGCATTCGCGGGCTTGGCGACCAGGTCTTCCAGTTGCTGCGGCGGTGCGCCGTTGTCCAGCGCGTAGTTTTCGACCTTCTGGCCGAGCGTCACCAGTTGCGCCTTGCCCGCACCGTACTTGCCCTTGTCCATGTTCTTGCCGACCTGGGTCACCACCACGGCACCGACCACGCCGATCAGCACGATCACCGCGAGCATTTCGAGCAGGGTGAAGCCGGCGGCGCGGCGGATGGAGCGGATGCGTTTGTACTGCATGCAAGACCTCGTCATGTCGAACTCCGGAACGATGTGCGATGGCTATTGGATATTGCTGGTGAGGCTGAGCAGCGGCAGCAGGATCGCCGCCATGATCAGGCCCACCAATACGGTCATCACCACGGTGAGCGCGGGCACCAGCGCGGCGAGCAGGCGGTCGATGGAGCGGCGGCTTTCCAGCTCGAAGGTATCGGCCACCTTGAGCAGCATGGTGTCGAGTTCGCCGGCTTCCTCGCCCACCTGCACCATCTGCAGGGCGAGCCGCGGGAATACCTTGGCCTGACCCAGCGCGAAACCCAGGCCTGAGCCTTCCTTCACCTGCTCGTGTGCTTGTGCGAGCGCCGCGTCCAGCGCGCGGTTGGCGGCGACCTGCCGCGCTATGGCGAGCGCGCCCAGCATCGGCACGCCGTTCTTCAGCAGCGTGCCCAGCGTGCGTGCGATGCGCGCGGTCTGCACCTTCAGCAGCAGCGGGCCGGCCACACGCATGCGCAGCAGGCGCGCATCCCAGGCCAGTCGCGCGGCCGGGTCGCGCAGGCGTACGCGCAGGTAGGACACGCCGCCGGCCAGCAGCAGGGCGATCAGCCACCACCACGACTGCAAGGTCTGCCCCAACGCCAGTACCGCCTTGGTGATCCACGGCAGCGGCACCTGCATGTCTTCGAAGATCGGCACGAACTGCGGCACCACGTAGGCCAGCAGCAACACCAACGAGCCCAGCACGCCCACCAGCAGGAAGGCCGGGTAGATCAACGAATTGATGATGCTGCCGCGCAGGGCCTGCGAGCGCTCGAGATAGTCGGCCAGCCGGCGCAGCGTATCTTCCAGCGAGCCGCCTGCCTCGCCTGCGCGCACCAGCGCGATGTAGAGCTTGGGGAACACGCCGTGTTCCTCGTCCAGCGCCTGCGACAGCGGCATGCCGCCGCGCACGCGGTCGCGCACCCGTTCGATTAGCTTCTGCGCGCGCTCGCCCTCGGGCAGGTCGAGCAGGATGCCCAGTGCGCGGTCCAGCGGCTGGCCCGCGCCAAGCAAGGTCGCCAGCTGGTGCGTGAACTGCGCGAGCTGGTCGCCGTTGAACGGGCCGCGCTTGAACAGCGCCGCAAGACCGGACCCGCCACCCATCGCATCGGCCGCCTGTGCCTCCAGCGGTGTATGGCCCTGGTCCTGCAACCGCGCCACCACTTCGTCGACGCTGCCGGCCTCCATTTGCCCTTGCAGCAATTCGCCGGCTTCGCTGATGGCCTTGTACTGGAACTGGCTCATGGAGTCCGCCGCTCCCCACCACCGGCACGCTCGAACGGCAGCGAACCCGCACGGCACGTTTGCACCCTCTCCCCTCGAGGGAGAGGGTTGGGATGAGGGACCAATCTTGCGGCACGCCTGCTTCGAAGCACGCCCTGGACTTGCTTCATGGCAAGCACCCGCCCCACACCCCAGCCCTCTCTCCAGAGGAGGGGAGGAGTCATCCCCCGTGACAGGGGAGCAAGCGCATCAGCCCTCCTGCGTGACACGCAGCACCTCCTCCAGCGTGGTGACACCGGCGAGGGATTTGGCGATGCCGTCCTCGTACATGGTGCGCATGCCTTCGGCGCGCGCCTGCTTCTCGATCTCGCCGGCGTCGGCCTTCTGCATCACCAGGCGACGCAGCGGCTCGCTCATCACCAGGAATTCCATGATCGCCTGCCGGCCGCGATAGCCGCTGGGATTGGCCGCACTGGAGCCGGCCCGCCACAGGCGGATCGGCTTGCCGCCAGCGTATTTCTCCAGCTCGAACTGGCGGATCACCTCGGGCGAAGGCTCATAGGGAATCGCCGTTTCCGGGTCGAGCCTGCGCACCAGGCGCTGGGCGAGGATGCCGTTGACGGTGGAACCGAGCAGGTAATCCTCGACGCCCATGTCCAGCAGGCGCGTGATGCCGCCGGACGCGCTGTTGGTGTGCAAGGTGGAGAGCACGAGATGGCCGGTGAGCGCCGACTGGATCGCGATGCGGCAGGTCTCCAGGTCGCGCATCTCGCCGATCATGATGACGTCCGGGTCCTGGCGCACGATGGAGCGCAGCGCAGCGGCGAAATCCAGCCCGATCTGCGGCTTGGCCTGGATCTGGTTGATGCCCTCGATCTGGTATTCGACCGGATCCTCGACGGTGATGATCTTCACGTCCGGCGTGTTGATCTTCGACAGCGCGGTGTACAGCGTGGTGGTCTTGCCCGAGCCGGTGGGGCCGGTGACCAGCAGGATGCCGTGCGGGCGCTCGAGCACTTCGACGAAGCGCGACTGGAAGCTGTCGGTGAAGCCCAATGTTGAGAAGTCGAACACCACCGACTCGCGATCGAGGATGCGCATCACCACCGACTCGCCGAAGCTGGTCGGTACGGTGGATACGCGCAAGTCCAGCTCCTTGCCCTGCACCCGCAACTGGATGCGGCCATCCTGCGGCAGGCGGCGCTCGGCGATGTTGAGCTTGGCCATGATCTTCACGCGCGAAATCACTGCCGCGGTCGAGCTGGACGGCGGCGCCTCCACCTCGTGCAACACGCCGTCGATGCGGTAACGCACCTTGAGTCGATTCTCGAACGGCTCGATGTGCACGTCGGAAGCACGTTGTTCAACGGCGCGTTGCAGGATCAGGTTGACCAGGCGGATCACCGGCGCTTCGCTGGCGAGGTCACGCAGGTGCTCCACGTCGTCCACTTCCGACGTGCCGCCGTCGATGTTCTCCACGATGGTGCCCATCGCCGAACGGCCGCTGCCGTAATAACGCTCGATCAGGTCGTCGATCTCCGAACGGAGGCCGATGCGCAGCGCCACCGGCCTGGCCGCCGCCAGCCGTACCGCCTGCAGCGGATACGGGTCGGCGGGATCGGCCATCACCAGCGCCAGCCCGTGTTCGCCGTCGCTCACCGGCACCACGTGCTGCTGCTTGAGGAAGCGCAACGAGAGTTCGAGATCGGGCGGTGCCAGCTCGGGCGCATCACGGACGGACAAGAGCGGCACGGCGAGCAATTCGCTCCATGCTTCGGCCAGCTCGCGCTCGTTGACCAGACCCAGACGCGCTAGCAATGCGGTGAGCGTGCCTTCGGTAGCCTCCTCGTGCAGCCGTCGGGCCCGCACCAGGTCGCCGTCCTTCAGGCGGCCGCGCGCCACCAGCAGCGCACATACCGCCGCCTCGCGCCCGTCCACCGTTGCCGCTTCCTCATCCCGCGCCGGCTGCACTACTGCCGACATACGTCACCCCGCCCGCGAATCGCGACTGCCAAGTAAATGCCTTTCGACCGTGCCCCTCCCCCGAAGCCGCACGGCGAACGCACATAGGTAACACATCGACGGAGCGACTGGCGAGCGCGGCGCCACAAGTCCGCGCCGATCCGCTGCTCTTGCCGCCCCGCGCCAGTCTGTGACAATGGCGCTTTTCACCGGGTTCCCCATGCAGCTCGTCGACATCGGCGCCAATCTAGGCCACGAATCCTTCCGCCACGACTTCGACGCCGTGCTGCAGCGCGCGCAAGAACATGGCGTGGAAAGGATGATCGTCACCGGCGCTTCGCGCGAAGGCAGCGAGCACGCACTGGCGCTGGCGCATGCGCACCCCAACAGGCTGTGGGCCACGGCCGGCGTGCACCCGCACCACGCGATCGACTACGACGACGCCACCGATGCGCGCCTGCGCGAACTGGCGCAGGATCCTGCGGTGCGCGCAGTGGGCGAGACCGGCCTGGACTACAACCGCAACTACTCGCCGCGCGACGTGCAACTGCACGTGTTCGAACGCCAGCTGGCGATCGCGGCGGAGCTGGGCAAGCCCTTGTTCCTGCACCAGCGCGATGCGCACGAGGATTTCATCGCCCTGCTCAGGCGCTGGCGCGACCGCGTGCCGGCCGCCGTGGTGCACTGCTTCACCGACGGCCGCGAGGCATTGCACGACTACCTTGCGCTGGACTGCCACATCGGCATCACCGGATGGATCTGCGACGAGCGGCGCGGCACCCATCTGCGCGAACTGGTGCGCGAGATTCCCGCCGACCGCCTGATGATAGAAACCGACGCACCCTACCTGCTGCCGCGCACCGTGCGCCCGCAGCCCAGCCACCGCCGCAACGAACCGATGTACCTAAGGCACATCTGCGCGGAAGTCGCGCGCGACCGCGGCGAGAGCCCCACACAGACCGCGGCGATGACCACCGCCACCGCCTGCCGTTTCTTCGGCCTCGATACCGCCGCGGCCTGAGCTACACCTCGGCCTTGAAGGTGCGCCCCAGCGTCGGACCGCCACCGACGTAGTGGCGGAACACGTACAGAAGGGGGCGGAAGCGCTGCGGATCGATGTGGTTGCCGCCGTCGAGAACCATCTCTTCGTGCGCATATACCCGCAGCACTTCCGTCTCCACGGTGACGAAGCCGCCGGCGTCGTTTTTCCAGTCGTCGACGGAACGTGCGTGACACGCCGCCACGCGCGCTTCCATCTGCAACGGACATTCCGCGACGCGCGGCGCCCGCACCTGCTCCGAAGGCAGCGGCGTCAGTCCGGCCAGCGCGAACTTGTCGGCCACGTGGCGATAGCCCGCCTTCCAGTCCGGCACCGGATCGCAGCCGGTGGTCGGCGCCAGCGCCTCCACCGCGCGCCATTGTTCCGGCCCTGCCACGTTCAAGGTGCATTCGCGTTCGCGCCGCAGATTGGCCAGGCCCTGGCCGCCTTCGGCCAGGCCCAGCACGATGCGGTCGGCCAGCGCCCAGGCCGAGGACATTGGAGTCAGGTTGGCGCTGCCGTCTTCGTTGCGCGTGGCGATCAACAGCACCGGCGTGCCGAAATAAAGGATGCGCGGATGGATGGTGCGAATGGGAATGGGAATGGGCGTTTGCATGGACACCATCGTCGCGGCAGCGGCACCCTTCATGTTTCGGCGGCCAACGAAGTGTCAGCGGCAAGGGCGCGTTAGCATGCGTCCATGCACGCCGCCCCCACCCGCTACCAGCTCGCCGAGATCGGCAGCCTGCTCGCCGACCCGTCGCGTGCGGCAATCCTGCTGGCCCTGGTGGATGGGCGTGCGCGGCCCGCAGGCGAACTGGCGCGCATGGCCGGCATCGCACCCAGCACGGCCAGCGCGCACCTGGGTCGGCTGGTGGAAGGCGGTCTATTGCAAGTGCTGGATCAGGGCAGGCATCGCTATTTCCGCGTGGCCAACGACCAGGTCGTGCAGGTGCTAGAAGCGCTTCCCCTGTTGCGCGCGCCGCAGCAATGTCTTCCGAAATCCACGGCCGGAACGCGGCCGCTGGCCTTTGCCCGCACCTGCTATCGCCACCTCGCCGGACGGTTGGGCGTGGCGTTTTATGAAGCACTGCGCCGGCAGGCCTGGATCGAGCTCGGCGAACAGTCGGTGCGGCTTACCGCCACGGGGACTGAAGCACTGCAAACGGCCGGCCTGCTTCCGCACGGAGCCGGGCAGGCGCTGGCGGGGCGCGGGTGCCTGGATTGGACCGAGCGCCGCTTCCACCTCGGCGGCTCGTTGGGCGTGGCGATCACCGAACATCTGCTGCGCCGCGATTGGCTGCGCCGCCATGACGGTTCACGCGCCCTGCTGTTGACGCCGCCCGGGCGCAGCGAACTGCGCCGACTTGGCATCGTCCTCGACGATTGAGTGCACCGGTTTGGCGCCTGTGCAAACCTTCTCTTCGAGTACGCAATAGCGTGCTCTGTGTTGTCGCAAGAAACAGAGATGTCCGGAGCAACTCCGAAGTAACCCAGAGAAATGGCCTCATTCAATCCGCTGGGACTACAAGCAGACTGCGTCGAAAACGTTGGGGCCACTCCCGCCTACGCGATAGACGCGGCGGTCGCACCGAGCCGTATCGGTAAGCTCGGGGATTTCCAGATAGCCACCATTACGGTTGCGCAGAAATTTGGAGCGCGCCTCTAAAGCCGCCGCCACTCGCCCGGCGCAAGACCATCCAGTGCGTGCTCCCCGATGCGCAAGCGGATCAGCCGCAGCGTAGGGAAGCCCGCCGCGGCGGTCATGCGGCGCACTTGGCGGTTGCGACCTTCGCGCAGGGTGACGGTGAGCCAGCTGGTGGGGATGGCCTTGCGGAAGCGTACCGGCGGGTCGCGCGGCCACAGCCAATCCGGTTCATCGGCATGCTCGGCGAGCGCCGGCAAGGTGGGGCCATCGTTCAGCACCACGCCGCGACGCAGCGCGGTGAGCGCTACGTCGTCGATCGTTCCATCCACCTGCACCAGGTAGGTCTTTGGCTGCTTGTGGCGCGGGTCGGTAAGGCGGTGCGCGAGCGGGCCATCGTCGGTGAGCAGCAGCAAACCCTCGCTGTCGTGGTCCAGCCGGCCGGCTGCGTAGACGCCCTTCTGTCGCACGTAGTCGGCCAGCGTGGGCCGACCGTCGTCGCTGGTGAACTGGCACAACACGCCGTAGGGCTTGTTGAGCGCAATCAACATGACGGCTGCATGTGCGACAACGACTTAGTGCGCCGCAGCCGGCTTCACGAAGCGCAGCGTCATGCGATCCGATTCGCCGATGGCCAGGTACTTCGCCCGATCCTGGTTGCCCAGCGTCAGCGTGGGCGGCAAGGTCCATACGCCCTTCGGATAGTCCTTGGTGTCCTTCGGGTTCGCGTTGATCTCGCTCTGGCCCTCGAGCTTGAAGCCGGCGTCGGTGGCAAGCTTGATCACATAGTCGGTGGGCAGATAGCCGCTGGACATTACTGCATCCAGGGTGGCGCCCGGCGCCGCGCGATGGTCGGTCACGCCGAGTACGCCGCCCGGGCGCAGCACGGCGAAGAACGCCTTGAACATCGCCTCTGCGGTGCCGGCTTCCGCCCAGTTGTGCACGTTGCGGAACGTCAGCACCCGGTCGGCCGAGCCGGGCGGACCGAACACCGGCGCCTTGGGATCGAACTCGACGACATGGGCGTTGCCGTATTCGGCCGGGTTGGCGGCGAACTTCCTGCGCAGCGCGTCGTCGTCGCGCTTCGCTTCGCCACCGGCAGGCGCTTCCACGGCGGCGATGTAATGGCCGCGGTCGCGCAGCAGCGGTGCCAGGATCTCGGTGTACCAGCCACCGCCCGGGATGATCTCGACCACCGTCTGGTTGGCCTGCACGCCGAAGAACTGCAGCGTGGCCTTGGGATGGCGGTAGAGGTCGCGCGCGCGATTCGTCGGCGTGCGCCAAGTGCCAGCGATAGCGGCGTCGAGCCGGCTGGCACTCCCCGGCGGCACCGACGCGGCCGCCGGCTGATGTGGCATTGCCTGTTGCGCGTGGCTGGGCGAGGTAGCCATGCCCATGGTCAACAGCAGCGCTGCGCCGGCCCCAAAAATCATTGGATGTTTCATGGAAGGCTCCTGTGCATGGATATGGTCCGCCCAGTATGCGGGATGGCGGGCGCGGAGTGATGACAGGCCGTACCGGCTCAGAACGGTCGCGGGCACACCGATTGCAATCCGTCGATGTGCTCGTGCAGGTCCGAAGCGATGCCCTGCCACATCGGGTCGAGGATGAAGTCGATCCCTTCGCGCCGCGCCAGCTTCGCAGCGGGAATGAAATCCGCATCGCCCGCCACCAGCACGATCTGGTCCACCAGCTGCTTGTAGGCCAGCGCGGCAATGTCGATGCCGATCTTCATGTCCACCTGGGTCTGGCGCATGTCCGGCTCGTAGTGCTCGTCGCCCAGATCGTCCCAGTGCAGGTTGCCGTCGCGCAGCTGCTGCATGGCATGGGACTTCAGCTTCCATTCGCCGCGTTCGGCGAGCCGGCCCAGCCGCAGCGCCATCTTGCGCTGGCGGCGCAATTGATCGTGCAGCTCGCGACGGAACGCTGCGGCGCCGCTGCGCCCGAAATCCACGACGTCGCCGCTCACCGGACGCACGAAGCTCTTTTCCAGCGGCGGGCAGTCGTAGAAGAAGATGCGGTACAGCGATTCGCGCGGACGGTCCAGCGCCTTCAGATGCTCCAGTGCCATGCCGAATACGGTCTTGGCCACGGTGCGCGCGTCGTTGGCGTCACGCTCGCCCCATACTTTCCGGTAGCGCGCAAGGAAGAAGGCGCCGTCGACGAGGATGGCGGTACGTTGCATAGGAGATCCTTATATGACGCGGTAAAAAAGAGTCATGATTTGCGCACGGTGGCGCATCTGCATTTTACGCAATGCGGGTCAGGCGACGGGGAGCACCGCATCCGGCTCCCATACGTGCATCTGCTCGCGGAAGGTCTTCGCCTCGGCCAGCAGCCACTCGCGGAAGGCCTGCAACCCACGATGCTCCTGCGAGCGCGGCGGGTACACGAGCCAATACGCCTCCGGCACTGGCATGTAGTTGTGGCCCAGCACCACCAGCATGCCGGCGTCGATCAGCGACTTCGAGGTCACCATGCGGCCCAGGCCGACCCCGAGACCTTCCAGCGCTGCATGACGCGCGGCATCGAGGCTGTCGAAGTTCGCCACCCGGCGCGAGGGCAGCCTGCCGCCATAGCGCGCGAACCAGTCGCGCCAGCGATCGGCCGGATTCGGGTCGCCCAGCAGCGGCCAGTCGCTGAGGTCTTCGGGGTTGGCTCCGCCCATGCGCGCCACCAGTTCGGGCGTCGCTACCGGCGCAAGCCACTCGGCGAACAGCCGGTCGGCGTGCAGGCCCGGCCATTCGCCGCGCCCGTAGCGCAATGCGCAGTCCACCGGCTCCCGCTCGAAATCCACCAGTGCCGACGAGGACTGCAGATTGAGTTCCAGGTCCGGATGCGACGCCACCATGCGTGGCAACCGTGGCATCAGCCAGCTCGACATGATGCCGGGGCTTGCACTCAAGGTGAGTGCGTCGTGACGGTATTCACGGTAGCGCAGCAAAGCGTGCTCGATGCCGTCGAAGTGCACGCCCACTGCATCGAACAGGCGGCAGCCTTCCACGGTGAGGCTTACTCCGCGTGGGCCACGCTCGAGCAGGCGTCGGCCCAGCCGTTCCTCCAGCTGGCGCATCTGGTGGCTGAGCGCACTCACCGTGAGATGGGCCTGCTCCGCGGCGCGCGACAGCTTGCCGTGGCGGGCGACCAGCACGAACTGCTGCAACAGGTCCAGCGAGAGCCGCGTCATCTTGAATGATCCTCAAGTCAGGCTTGCGAAGATATCGCTTTTTCGGCATCACGCCAGGCCTTACCTTGCATCCATCCCCACCCCAACTTGCAAGGAATTCACCATGCGCTCGCCCTTCGTCGGCCTGCTGCTGCAGCACGGCCATGTGCATTCCCCCGAACTCGTCCGCCAGCTGACCGATGAGGATCAGCAGCCCCTGCCCCTGCGTGACGCGGTCAAGCGGCTGACCACGCCGGAGACCGCGGCCAGGCGGAACTCGTGGGGCGCCGTTACCCGCTCCGCGCGCTACCTGTTTCTCATCAACTCGCCCTGACAATGCAGGGAGGAGCGACTGCCAGTTCGGATCCGTCCGGCTGGCGGTCGGCTTCATCTCGCAAGCCCGAGCGGACACCCACAAGGCCTCATCGTTCTTGCAGACTCCACATCGGCTTCATGACGGCACCGTGGACCTCGTCGCCGGCAACATATTCGTGGTCCGATGGAAGTCGAAGACAAGCCGCTTGCCGGCGGCGATGGCAGGAGAACACCATGATCTGTCGCATATGGCACGGGATCACGCCACGCTCCAAGGCCAATGCCTACGCGGGCTTCCTTGAGCGACGCGCCATTCCGGACTACCGTTCCGTTCCCGGCAACCGATTTGTCGCCGTGCTTCGGCGGGATGACGCCGAGGTCACGCACTTCATGACGGTGACGCACTGGGATTCGGAGGAAAGCATTCGTGCTTTCGCCGGAGACGAGTTGCTGAAGGCCAAGTACTACCCCGAGGACCGGGACTATCTGCTGGAGTTCGAACCGCTGGTCCAGCACTTCGTCATGGTCGCCGCCGAGGGAACGAGCTGACTCGGCGTCCACGGCTCCATCCAGCCGCATCGCGCCAGGAGATATTCATGCAGAACCGCCCGCTCGGCCGCTCGCCGCTTTCCATCGCCCCGCTGGTGTTCGGCGGCAACGTGTTCGGCTGGAGTGTCAACGAGGCGCACGCGTTCCAACTGCTCGATGCCTTCGTCGACGGCGGCGGCAACATGGTCGACACCGCGGATGTCTACTCGGCCTGGGTACCCGGCAATGCAGGCGGCGAATCCGAAACCATCATCGGCAAATGGCTGAAGCAGAGCGGCAAGCGCGACCGCGTGCTGCTCGCCACCAAGGTGGCGAAATGGGCCGAGCATCCCGGCCTCTCCCCAGTCAACATCCGCGCCGCGGTGGAAGGTTCGCTGCAGCGCCTGCAGACCGACCGCATCGATCTCTACTTCGCGCACGAAGACGACGCCAGCGTGCCCATGCACGAAACGCTGGGCGAATTCGCGCGGCTGATCGAAGAGGGCAAGGTGCGCGCCATCGGCGCCTCCAACTTCCGCGCCGATCGCGTCGCCGACGCGCTGGCGCTGTCGAAGCAGCACAACCTGCCCCGCTACGAATGCCTGCAGCCGGAGTACAACCTCGTCGCGCGCGCCGGCTACGAGGTGGAACTCGAACCGCTGGTACGCGAGGAAGGTCTGGGTGTGGTCTGCTACTACGCGCTGGCCAGCGGCTTCCTCTCCGGCAAGTACCGCAGCGCGGCCGACCTAGCCAAGAGCAGCGCGCGCGGCGGCGCGGCCAAGCGCTACCTCAACCCGCACGGCCTGCGCGTGCTGGATGTGCTCGACGCGGTGGCTGCCGCACACCGGGCCACGTCCGCACAGGTGGCGCTGGCATGGCTGATCGCCCATCCGGGCATCACCGCGCCGATTGCCAGCGCGACCAGCGTGGCGCAGCTCGCGGAGATCATGGGTGCGCTGTCGCTCACCTTGCGCGCGGACGAGATCGCCGCGCTGGACCAGGCCAGCGGGATGTAGTCGCGGTCAGGCCCATTCGACCCGATCCCGGCCAGCCTCCTTGGCGATATACAGAGCGCGGTCGGCGGCCTCGATCAGCTCCCGACCCGTCGTTCCATTTGTGGCGTCCAGCGAGGCACCGCCGATGCTGACCGTCACCTGGCCGGACGGACTGTCCGCGTGCTCGATGCCCAGTTGCCTTACCGCGTCGCACAGGCATTGCGCCACCAGCAGCGCGCCGGCACGCATGGTGTCCGGCATCAGCAGCACGAATTCCTCGCCACCGTAGCGTGCCAGCACATCCGAGCGCCGCTTTTCCAGGTCCTGCAGGACCCCTGCCACGGACTGCAGGCAGCGGTCGCCGGCGGGGTGCCCATAGCGGTCGTTGTATTGCTTGAAGCGATCGACGTCGATCATCAGCAGCGAGATGCCTCGCCGATTGCGGATGGCAGCCGCGTACATGCGCGCATAGGCCTCCTCGAAAGCGCGCCGGTTGGCGACCCCGGTAAGCACGTCGATGTGCGCCAGTTCCACCAGCCGTTCCTGGTCGTCGCGCAACTGCGCTTCGATCTGCGCACGGCGCACCTCCCCCAGCACGCCGCGCAGTCCTGATCCCAGCAAGGTCGCCACTACGCCGGCCGCCCCCAAGACAAAGCGATGCTGCATCAGGAAGATCGCCACCACCAATACGGACAGCGCAAGCAACTGCGGGCTGGCGGTGCGCACGAAGCGCGCCGGCACCAGCGACGATTTCGACATGCCCTTCAACGGGGGCGCCAGGCTGCTCACCGCCAGCAGCATGAACGGCACGTCGACCACGAGGTCATAGAGTGAGCCCGTTCGCGGCGCCACATCCATCGCCACATGATGGTTGTAGTAGAACGCCACCAGCGCGTAGCTGACGGCGTAGATCACCAACACCCCGAAGAACTCGCGTTGGGATCTGGAGTCGCTGGCGAAGAAGCGGATAAGTGCCGTAATGGCCAGGTACGCGTTCTCCAGGTCGAACAGATGCGCGATCAGCGGCGGCGAGACGTCGTTGCCGACGACGTTCAACGCGTTCAACGCCTGGATCAGGGCGAAATAGAGCAATCCCAGGGCAAGCGCGAGAAACGCGTCGATGCCCCGCTGTACCCACGTCGATGCATCGGTGCCCACGGTGGCGATGGCGTAGGTGATCGGTACGCCATACAACGTGTAGACCAGCATGATGCCGGCTGGAGCCAATACGTTGAGGTCCAGCACCACGTCCTGGATGAGACTCCCCAGCATGCCAAGCGTCCACAAGGCCATGCTGGCCGCCAGCAGGACCCAGCCCGGGTACGGAGAGTGCGCCTGCCCGCGACGGTGGCGGTGGAGCACCGTCAGCATCGCCAACATCGGCGCCGCCATCAGGAATACGTACGAAACGCCCATCGCATGGTTCGGGAAGCATATGATCGCCACCCCATGAAGCACGATGAACAACCCGGCTAGCCATCCGATGACGCGCATCCGTCGACCCAGTTCACGGCGCCCCATGGCGCTATGGAGATAAATACGCCCTGGCGGGAAAACGCGCAAACGCCTATGAGCTATCTCGATGTGGCCGGGGCGACCCCGATATCCGGCTCCGTCGCGTCCTGCTGTTCCGGCGACTCCACCGTATAGCCCTGTGCGGCCAGCTTGGCGAGATAGCCGTCCGTCGCCATCAATTCGTCCATTGGCAACATGGCGAAGCTGGTGTCGTTCTTCGTCAGGGCATCACGCGCAGCCGCCACCCATGCGGCCTCCAACTGCGCGGGTATGTCCGCCAGACCCAGCTGTCGCGCGAAGCCGGCGCTGGTGATCGCATTGACGCAAGCATCGCGGCGATGGCTGTCGGGCTGCGTCCGCAACGCTTCGAGATCGCCGGTGGCCCAGGCGTTGGCGCGTTCGGCCATCGCCGGCAAGTCGTGTTCGACGGCATCCAGCGTGCGGTTGAAGCATTCGATATCGCTGGGCGCGGCAGCCTTGAAGGCCTTGAGCGCGTCGCCCGGATGCTGGATCTCCACGCGGTATTGCACGGGCGTTTCGACCATGCCTCCGCTCTTCACCAGTGCAGCCACCGTGCCCGACACGCCGCCATCGTTGCTGAGGTCATTCGCCTTGAGCGCCTTCTTGTACAGCTCCTGCGCCGCGAACAGCGGTCGCCAACGCTCGATGCCGCGGTCGTCGCCGATGTACTTCCGTTTCAAGATCAACCATCGCGCGTAAGTGGGCGCATCCATCACCTGGTTCAGCGATTTGCCGTCCGGGTTCTTGCGCGCGCCATAGGCGCTGGGCAAGAGGAACAGCTTGCCGAAGAAACCGATATCCGCCTTCAACTCGAGCCTCGGTTGCGTCAACACCTGCTTCGAGCGTGCGATCACCTGTTCCACCTGGTGCGATTCCCACTGCATGTGGGCGGGCAGCGGCGATAGCGTGCCCAGTACCCACAGCACATGGCCATCCTTGCTCACCTTCCACAGGCCCGGCCCGGATACCACGCCAGTGACGACCGTCGGTGCCAGCAACGGCACGTTGGCCGGTACCGGCGGCGCTACCGTCGAGGGCCTCGCCGGCGACGTCTGCATCGGCACGGCAGCGGCGGCCGACACGACCAGCATCAGGCTCAACAGCACAATCCAGGGACGCATCAGGTTCTTCCTCGTGGTCAATAACGGGTATCGGCATCCAGGCGAGAGCCGCCCGTCGGCAGCGCTCTGACCGCGCCGGTTGATGGATGTTCACCCGAACGAGACAACGACGCTTGAACGGACACGCGCGATCGTGAGCAAGCTCTTACGGATCAGCTTCGTCCGGCGGCTGAACGACGTAGCCTTCCGCTTCGAGCCGCGCGAGGGGTCCATCGGGCGACAGCAGCTTGTCCATCGGCAACGTGGCGAAGGTGGTTGCATTGCGCGCCAGCGCCTGCTCTGCCGCGTAGAGCCAGGTGGCATCGATCCGCGCGGGAAGATCGCGCATATCCAGTTGTCGCGCAAAATCGGCGTTCATCGCAGCAACCACGCATGCCTCGCGGGCGACTTCCTGCGAAGTGCCGCGCAGCGCGGCAACATCGCCGCTGGACCAGGCGTTGGCGCGCACTGCCAATACATCCACGCCATGCGCCACCATGTCCATGGTCTCTTGCAGGCAGCCGATGTCCTGCTGCTGGGTTTCACGGATGGTCTCGTCTGCGTCGCGCGGATGCGCGACCACTATTTCGTACTCGACCGGCGTGCGCTTCACACCGTGTCGCCGTGCCAGCTTTTCGATGGCATGCGCGACCTCGTCCGCGTCGGTCAGCCCTCCCTTGGCCAACGCCGCCTTGTAAAGCTCGAACGCTGCCACGATCGGACGCCAGTGCGCGCTGCCCCAGCCGTGCACGCCGTACTGGTCTTGCATTGCCTGCCAACGTGCATACGTCTGTGACGGCAACGACTGCTGCAGGGTGGCGTCGTCGGGGTTCCTGCGCGCGTCGTATGCAGACGGCAGCAACAGCAGCTTGCCGAAGGCGCTGGTGTCCAGCCTGAGACGGGCCGCCGGCACTTCGAGCAGTTCCTGCGATTGCGCCAAGGCCTTTTCCACCGGCGCCGAACGCCACTTCATGTGCTCGGGCAGCGGCGTCAGCGTGCCAAGCACCCACAGCACATGCCCTTCCCGGCTCACCTTCCACAGGCCCGGTCCGAGCTGCACGCCGGTGACGCTGACCGGGGCCAGCGTGACGGCGGCCGTGGATGCGTGGGCGGGTGCGGCGGCCGTCTGCGCGCGCATCGGCCCGGCAAGGATGCAAAGCAGCAACAGTAGCCAGGATGCCCGGATCATGTGCTCCATTTCCGCTCGGGAATCTCCAGAATTACCAATGAGTATCGTGCGGTTTCGAAGCCGCTAGAAATCTCTCGCCACGCAGTCTGACCCGCTGCATTCGTGCGTCCATGAGGGCAGCGGGTGCGCGATGCAAACGAACCGGTCGCGGATGGCGGCCTCATCGCGCCGGAACGCAGCACGGCGACGGCGATCGTCCGCACTGCGTTCCGGCGTTGGCGGCATCGGATTACTTCAGCGTCGCCAGAGCGCCGTTGAAGGTCGCACTCGGGCGCATCGCCTTGCCGATGAGATCCAGGTCCGGGTGGTAGTAGCCATGGATGTCCACCGGCTTGCCCTGCGCTCCGTTGAGCTCGCCAACGATCTTCGCCTCGTTCTCGGTGAGGATCTTCGCCAGCGGCGCGAACTTCGCCTTCAGTTCCGCGTGATTGTCCTGCGCGGCCAGTGCCTGCGCCCAGTACAGGGCGAGGTAGAAATGGCTGCCGCGGTTGTCCAGCTCACCGACCTTGCGGGCGGGCGAGCGGTCGTTGTCCAGCACCTTGCCGTTGGCCTCATCCAACGTCTTCGCCAGCACTTTCACGCGCGCGTCGCCGGTCTTGTCGCCCACGAACTCCAGCGACGCCTGCAGGGCCAGGAATTCGCCCAACGAGTCCCAACGCAGGTAGTCCTCTTCGAGGAACTGCTGCACGTGCTTGGGTGCGGAGCCGCCGGCGCCGGTCTCGAACAGGCCACCACCGGCCATCAGCGGCACGATGGAAAGCATCTTGGCGCTGGTGCCCAGCTCCATGATCGGGAACAGGTCGGTGAGGTAGTCGCGCAGCACGTTGCCGGTCACCGAGATGGTGTCCTGGCCCTTGCGGATGCGCTCCAGCGAGAACTTGGTCGCCGCCACCGGGTCGAGGATGCTGATTTGAAGCGGCTTGCCGTCGAGGCCGCTGGTGTCATGGTCCTTGAGGTAGCGCTCGACCTTCTTGATGATCTCGCGGTCGTGCGCGCGCTGCGGATCGAGCCAGAACACTGCCGGCGTGTCGCTGAGGCGCGCACGCGACACCGCGAGCTTCACCCAATCCTGGATCGGCGCATCCTTGGTCTGGCAGGCGCGCCAGATGTCACCGGCTTCCACCGCGTGTTCGTGCAGCACCTTGCCGGCTTCGTCGGTCACCTTCACCACGCCGTCGGCGGCGATCTGAAAGGTCTTGTCGTGCGAACCGTATTCCTCGGCGGCCTGTGCCATCAGGCCCACGTTGGGCACGCTGCCCATGGTCGCGGGATCGAACGCGCCGTGCGCCTTGCAGTCGGCGATGGTGGCCGCGTATACGCCCGCGTAGCTGCGATCGGGGATGATGGCCTTGCAGTCCTGCTGCTTGCCTTCGGCGTTCCACATCTTGCCGGAGTCGCGGATCATCGCCGGCATCGAGGCGTCGATGATGACGTCGCTGGGCACGTGCAGGTTGGTGATGCCCTTGTCGGAATTCACCATCGCCAGCGCCGGGCGCTGCGCGTATTCGGCGGCGATGTCAGCCTTGATCGCCGCCTGCGTCTCCGCCGGCAGGCTGCCGAGGCGCGCGTACAGGTCGCCGATGCCGTTGTTGGCATCGAAGCCCGCCTGCTTCAGCACGTCGGCGTGCTTCGCGATCACGTCCTTGTAGAACTCGTTCACCACTACGCCGAACATGATGGGGTCGGACACCTTCATCATGGTCGCCTTGAGGTGCACCGAGAACAGCACGCCCTGCGCCTTGGCGTCGGCGACCTGTGCATCGATGAAACTGGCCAGCGCCTTGCGGCTCATCACCGCGGCGTCGAGGATCTCGCCGGCCTTCAGCGTCACCTTCTCCTTCAGCAGCTTGCTGGAGCCGTCCTTGCCGAACCACTCGATCTTCACCGTGGCCGGCGCGTCCACCACTACGGACTTTTCGCTGCCGTAGAAATCGCCGCCATCCATGTGCGACACATGGGTCTGCGAATCCGCGCTCCATGCGCCCATCTTGTGCGGATGCTTGCGCGCATAGTTCTTCACCGAGAGCGGCGCGCGTCGGTCGGAATTGCCTTCGCGCAGCACCGGATTCACCGCGCTGCCCTTCACCTTGTCGTAGCGCGCCTTGGCGTCCTTCTCCGCATCGTTCTGCGGCACGTCCGGGTAATCCGGCAACGCATAGCCCTGCGACTGCAGCTCCTTGATCGCGGCCTTGAGCTGCGGCACCGAGGCGCTGATGTTCGGCAGCTTGATGATGTTGGCATCCGGCGTAGTGGCGAGCTTGCCCAGTTCGGCGAGGTGGTCGCCGATCTTTTGCCCGTCCTTCAGGCGATCCGGGAACTGCGCGAGAATGCGCCCAGCCAGCGAGATGTCGCGCGTTTCCACCGCGATGCCGGCGGTGGCGGCGAACGCCTCCACGATGGGCAGCAGCGACGCCGTGGCAAGGTACGGCGCTTCGTCGGTGAGGGTGTAGATGATCTTCGGCGTATCGGACATGGTCGGCGACTCTCTGACGGCGAGGAGGGATGGCGCGAAGCCAGCGGGCCATTGTCGCGATTTCCCGCGCGGGCGGCAAAGCACGATGCGTCCTCTTGCGGGGGCGCGCCCGTCATATCGATCTGTTAGCTTGGCGAATTCCCGTATCCATCCGATCCCGCCATGTCGCCACACCGCACCACGCCCGCGCTCCTTGCCACCGCCCTGCTCACCGCGTGCGCCCTGCAACCGCTGCAGGCATCGACGTTGCCAGACGGTGCGCGCGCCACGGTGGCGATCCTGGAAACCACCGACATCCACTCCAACGTCCTCAGCTACGACTATTACAAGCAGAAGGCCGACCCCACGCTGGGCTTCGAGCGCACCGCCACGCTGATCGAGCAGGCGCGCAAGCAGTTCCCGAACAACTTCCTGTTCGACAGCGGCGACACCATCCAGGGCACCGTGTTGGCCGACTGGCAGGCGCAGGTACAGAAAATGCCCTGCGACCGGGAACTGGCGATCTACCGGGCGATGGACGCGGTGGGCTACGACGGCGGCACCATCGGCAACCACGAGTTCAACTACGGCCTGGGCTGGCTCTCGCAGGTCACCGGCACGCCGATGAACGTGGATGGCGGCGCGCAGCAGCATTGCGCCGACCCGCATTTTCCGCTGGTGCTGGCGAACGTGGACAGCGCGCGCGACGGCGCGCCGATCTTCAAGCCGTGGACGATCGTCAGCAAACCCATCGCCGTGCAGCTGCCTGGCGGCAAGACGGAGAATGTGCCGCTGCGCGTGGCGATCATCGGCTTCACCCCGCCACCGATCATGCAGTGGGACAAGCAAAATCTCGCCGGCAAGGTCACCGTGGACGGCGTGGTGGAAGCGGCAAAGAAATACCTGCCACAGATCCAGGCGCAGCATCCGGACCTGGTGGTGGCGGTCGTGCACGGCGGCCTCGATACCGCGCCGTACACGCCAGCGATGGAGAACGCCGGCTGGCATCTCGCCGGCGTGCCCGGCATCGACGTGCTTCTGCTCGGCCATTCGCATACCGAATTCCCCGGCCCGCGCTTCGCCCACATGCAGGACGTGGATGCCGTGCGCGGCTTCGTGCGCGGCGTGCCGGCAGTGATGGGCGGCTTCTTCGGCAAGGATCTCGGCGTGATCGAACTGGCGCTGGATCGCCGCGATGGCCGCTGGACCATCGACAAGCGCCAGACGCACAGCGAAGTACGCCCGATCTGCAGCAAGCCCGGCGATGCCGCCAGCTGCGTGGCGGCCGACCCCGCCATCGCGCCGCTGGTGGCGACGGTGCAGCAGGCCGCGGTGGCCTACGTGAACACGCCGATCGGCGCCAGCCGCATACGCATGAGCAGCTACTTCGCCGACCAGGGCGACATGACGGCACTGGCAGTGGTCAATGCAGCGCAGCGCGACTACGTGCGCACCGAGCTGCCGCGCCTGCATCCGGAACTTGCAAATGTGCCGGTGCTTTCCGCCGCCGCCGCGTTCCGCACCGGCTTCGGCGGCCCGGACGATTACACCGATGTGGCGCCCGGCCCGCTCACCTTGCGCAGCGCGGCCGACCTGTACTTCTATCCGAACACGCTCGCCGCGGTGAAGATCGACGGCGCGGGAGTGAAGGCATGGCTGGAAGAATCCGCCACGCGCTTCAATCGCATTGATCCGGCAAAGACCGATGCGCAGCCGCTGATCAACGGCCATTTCCCCGGCTTCAACTTCGACCAGCTCCAGGGCGGTATCCACTACGTCATCGACGTGGCCAAGCCGGCGGGCCAGCGCATCGTGTCGCTGACATTCGATGGCAAGCCGGTGAAACCCGACCAGCCCTTCGTCGTGGTAACCAACAACTACCGCGCCAGCGGCGGCGGCCGCTTCCCGGGCCTGGACGGCAGCAACATCGTGCTTGCAGCGCCCGACGGCACGCGCGAGATCGTGGCGCGCTGGCTGCAGCAGCATCGCGACATCGGCATGCGCGACCTGCCCGCCCGCTCCTGGCGCTTCGCGAAGCTCAGGACCGCGGGTCCGGTGGTGTTCACCAGCGCCAGCGGCAAGCAGGCAATCGCCGAAACCGACGGCCTCGACAACATCCGCGCGTTGAAGGATCACGGCGACGGCACGGCCACCTACGCGATCGACCTGTCGCATTAAGACGCGCTAGCCGATGGCGCGCTCCCACGCCGCCACCGGGCCGCGCCGCAGGCGAAACAACGGGTGGCAGTCCGGTCGGGCCAGCCCCTGCCAGCACGCATGCCGCGCCGGATCGCGCAGCGCCAGCTTGGCGAGCAAGTGCCGCCATTCCAGGTCGAGCTGGCCGTCGTTCAACGGCAGCATGGCCACTTCCCCGCGCACCGGACCGAAGCGGCCGCGGTCGAAGCGATAGCCACGCGCCTGCGCCTCGGCGTAAACCGCGGCGAGGTAGGCATTGATCGCCTGCCGCGGCGCCGGATGCTCGCGAAACCGGTCGAGCTGCGGATGGTGGCGGTAGCCGCGCGTGGCGCCACGCAATACCGCGCGCCAGCAAGGCCTCGCGCCACAGGGCCACCAGACCCTTGGCGTCCAGGTAACGCGGATGCAGCGACCACAAGCGCATGACGGGGTCCCATGGCCCGGAAACGACGAGCCAATGGCGACGCAGGATGCCACGTGCGCCGCAAGGCTGCGATCCGATCTGTCCGTGCATGGCGCAGGCAGTTCACGCTGGCGGACGGTCCTCCGCTCAGGGCGACACGGCGGGTTCGTGCGACTCCGCCATGCGCCGCAGACACTCCGCCGTCGGCGCATCGGCAGGCACGAAGGCCTCCAGCGCCAGCTCAGCCAGGGTAATGTCGACCGGCGTGCCGAACACCGTGGTGGTACTGAGCATGGAGAGCAGCTGGCCATCCAGCTCCAGCTGCATGGGTACGGCGATGGACGTCTGCACATCCACCTCGCCGGCACCCTCCGGAGCCGGCATGGCTTGCAGTTCGCGCAGTAACGCGATGAGCACGGGGTCGTTGCTGGCATCGATCTGCTGGCGCAGGCGGTGCAACAGGTGGGCGCGCCATTGACCCAGATTGCAGATGCGCGGCGCGAGTCCGGCGGGGTGCAGGCTCAGGCGAAGCACGTTGATCGGCGGCTCCAGCAACATGGGCGCCACGCCACCAAGCAGGCGTAGGGTCGCCTGGTTGCTGGCGACGAGCTGCCAATAGCGGTCGACTGCCAGTGCCGGATAGGGCTCCAGCCCCTTCAGCAACAGATCGATGGTGGCGCGTGCCGCGGCAAGCGCGGGATCGTCCAAGGTGCGCTGGCGGAACGCGGGCGCAAAGCCCGCGGCGACCAGCAGAGCGTTGCGTTCGCGCAGCGGCACGTCGAGGTATTCGGCCAGTCGCAGGATCATGTCGCGGCTGGGTAGCGCACGGCCGGACTCGACGAAGCTGAGGTGTCGGGTGGAGAGTTCCGCACCGGTGGCGAGTTCGAGTTGAGAGAGGCGCCGATGGCGGCGCCACTCTCGCAGCAGGTCGCCGACGGGGCGGTCGGCGTCGATGGTCTGAACGTTCATGCGGCGATGATGCCAGTGGTCGGTGGCCGATGGTCAGGCAGCACGAGGCATGACTCCGGCCTCGCGCAGGAATGCGTGGATGTCGGCCACCAGCCGCTCGTAATGCGTGTGGTAGAACCCGTGCGGGGCGCCGTCGTACTCCAGGAACCGGCCGTCCGGCACCATCGCCGCGGTGGCGCGTCCCTGCTGCACCGGCTCGCTCACATCGCGATTGCCGTGGATCACCAGCAGCGGCACCGGCAAGTTGCGCAACTCCTCGCGCAAGTCCACGCGCTTGGCGCGGAAGCATTCCACCAGCGCCTGCAGCGAAACGCCGCAGATCATGTCGATGGTGTACTGCATGTATTCCGGCGTGGTCCCGGTTTCGGCGGGCAGGAAAAAGTCGTTCGCGTTGTCGGTCAGCCAGTACGCCAGATCGCGGCGAATCGCGGCGAGCACGGCCGCGGTGGTGGGCTCGTCCATGCTCCACGGCTCGCGGCTGCCCTCGACGTAGCTGGGCGCGGTCGGTGCAAGGAAGACCGCGCGGGCGACGCGTCCACGGCCGTGCCGCGCGAGGTAGCGTGTGGCTTCGCCGCTGGCCATCGAGTGCGCAACCAAGCTGACGTCGCGCAGGTCCAGGTGTTCGAGCAGTTCCGCCAGATCGTCGGCGAGGCGGTCCAGCCGGTAGCCGTGGCCGGGATCGTCCGAACGGCCGTGGCCGCGCCGGTCCAGTGCGATACAGCGATAGCCGAGTTCCTGGAAATGCAGCATGTACGGACCCCAGGCGCGCGAATCCAGCGCCCAGGAAGCGACGAACACGATGGGCTGGCCGCGGCCGCAGTCGCGGTAGAACAGCTGCGTGCCGTCGGTGGTGGTGAAATGGCTCATGGTGTACTCCGGCAAAGGGGGATGGGGGGAGACAGGTGCGGCGCGGCCGGTTCAGGCCGCCTGCGGCACCTTGTCCAGGAAGCCGTGGACGCGGCGCACGCGGCCCTCGTCCAGTTCCGCCACGTCGAAACCGATCACCAGCGGTTCGTCGTCGCCCGGGGCGCTCAGCTGCCACTGGAAGCGGGCCAGGTCGTGATGCGCGTCCACCGCGCCGGCAAGGGCGAAGCGGTGGCCGGGAAACATGCCTTGCACCGCGGCGATGGTGGCGTCGATACCTTCCCAGCCACGCACCTGCGCCATCGGGTCGGTGTAGGTCACGTGCTCGGCGTAGACGCGCTCGATCAGCACGCGACGACGCAGCGGATCGGTCTCGTTCCAGCTGCGGATGTAGTTTTCGATCAGTTCGCGGGTGGCGCTCATGGCTGTGCTCCGTGGTGGGTGTGGGCACAGCTTGCGGTCGCTGCCGCGGCAAGGCGATTACCTGGCAGGTAATCGAAAACGGGAAGGTCGAAGCCGTCGCCGCGACGGCTGGCAGCGACCGCACGCCGTTGACGATGGCGGCGGAACAGTTGCAGATGCACCTATTGACTGCAGTGCAACATAGGGCTTAGTGTCGATGCCATGTCGCCGCTTTCCGCACCCGCACGCATGCGCTACGTCCCGGTTTCCGCCGGCCGCATGACGTCGCGCGCGGGCGACATCGCCAGCACCATTACCACCACGATTACCACCGGTACCGGTACCCGGTCCGGGCGGAGCGTCGTGCGTAGCTGATTTTTCCCACGCAACGGCCCGCCCTCGACGAGGCGGGCCGGCACACACCGACACGCCAGACAGGACGGGCCTCCAACGGAGAGGCCGTCGTGATCAATTGTGCCATCGAGCAAGTCCCCCACCATGCGTTGCCTCCGCTGGCGATGCCGCGTGCCGGCACCACCGGGCGGCGCACGCTGGCGGTCGGCGTGATCGGTCCCGGCCGGGTCGGCGGGGCACTGCTGGAGCAGCTGCGCAGCGCGCAGCCGAGACTGGCGCGCGACCATGCGTTGGAGCTGAAACTCTGCGGTGTGGTGGCCAGCAAGCGCATGTGGCTGGACTGCGACGACGCCGAACTCAACGGCCGCCACGCCGGCGCGCAGATCTGGCGGCCGAACGACCTGGATGCATTCGCTGCCCACGTGCGCGGCAACGACGACCGCCACGCACTGCTGATCGACTGCAGCGCCAGCGAAGCGGTCGCCGCGCACTACCCGCACTGGCTGGCCGCCGGCCTGCACGTGGTGACGCCGAACAAACTGGCCGGCAGCGGTCCGCTGGAACGCTGGCAGGCGATCCGCGCCGCCTGCGCCAGCGGCGCGCGCTTCCGCTACGAAGCCACCGTCTGCGCGGGGCTGCCGGTGGTGCAGACCCTGCGCGACCTGCTCGACACCGGCGACGAACTGCTGGGTATCGAGGGCATGTTTTCCGGCACCCTGGCCTGGCTGTGCAACCGGCACGACGGCAGCCAGCCGTTCTCCGTGCTGCTGCGCGAGGCACACGCGCTCGGCTATACCGAACCTGATCCGCGCGAGGACCTCTCCGGCCTCGACGTGGCGCGCAAGCTGGTGATCCTCGCGCGCGAGGCTGGCCGTCCGCTGTCGCTGGAACAGGTGGCGGTGGAAAGCCTGGTGCCGCCTGCGCTGGCGACGCTGCCCGTGGATGAATTCATGCAGCGCCTGCACGAACTCGACGCGCCAATGGCCGCGAAACTCGCCGAGGCGCAGACCTGCGGCGGCGTGCTGCGCCACGTCGCCAGCCTCGACCGCCATGGCCGCGCCAGCGTGCGACTGGAGGTGCTGCCCGCCTCGCATCCGTTCGCGCACACGCGGCTCACCGACAACGTGGTGCAATTCCGCACGCGCCGTTACTGCGACAATCCCCTGCTCGTGCAAGGCCCCGGCGCCGGACCGGAAGTGACCGCGGCCGGCGTGTTCGCCGACCTGCTGCGCATCGCCGAATCGCTGGAGCCGCGCGCATGAACGCCCCTACCCTGTTGCAGGAAGCCATGAAGCCCTCGACCTCCCGTCCAGCCCATCGCCGCACCCGTGCCGCCGCGTTCGCGCCCGCCTGCGTCGGCAACGTCGGCGTGGGCTTCGACATCCTCGGCCACAGCATGGCGGGCGCCGGCGACCGCGCCGAAGTACGCCGCATCGACGAACCCGTCGTGCGCATCGGGGCGATCCACGGCACCGAGCATGAGCTTCCGCTCGATGCGCAGCACAACACCGCCGGCGCCGCCCTGCTCGCGCTACGCAAGGCACTGGGCCTGCACCACGGCTTCGAGATCGTGCTGCACAAGGGCATCGCGCTGGGTTCGGGCATGGCCGGCTCGGCGGCCTCCTGCGTGGCCGCGCTGGTGGCGGCGAACGCGCTGCTGGACACGCCGCTGCCACGCGAATCGCTGTACGGCTTCGCGATGGATGGCGAGGCGGTGGCCAGCGGCGGCCGCCACGGCGACAACGTGGGTCCGCAATTGCTCGGCGGCCTGGTGCTGGCGACACATGACCGCGTACTGCGCGTGCCGGTGCCCTCCGACTGGCATTGCGCGCTGGTGCATCCGCATTTCGTGCTGGAGACGCGCAAGGCGCGCGCGGCGCTGGCGGGCCATTACGTGCTGGGCGAGTTCGTGGCGCAGAGTGCGAATCTTTCGCTGCTCCTGGCCGGATGCTATCAGGGTGATGCCACGTTGGTGCGCGATGGCTTGAAGGATGTGCTGGTGGAACCGCGGCGGGCGCCGCTGGTGCCGAACTTCGGGCGCGTGAAGCAGGCCGCGCTTGATCATCGTGCGTTGGGGGCCAGCATTTCCGGTGGCGGCCCCAGCGTGTTCGGTTGGTTCGAGCATCGCGCTGAAGCAGAAGCGGCTGCCGTGGCGATGCGGGCGGCGTTCGCGGAAGTAGGGTTGGAGAGTGATGTGTTCGTTGCGCCGATTGACGGACCGGCGGCGACGTTGGTGGACGATGGAGTGGCCGCATGAAGCGCGCGTTTTATCTCCCTCTCCCCTTCGGGGAGAGGGTTGGGGTGAAGGGCGGGTGCTCGCGACAGTCTCTCGCTTCTGCAGCTTGGCTCGCCTGCGGCGGCCTTTCGGTCGCCTGCCGGCGCCCGAGCTACTTCTCTTTGCTGGCCTTACGCCACCACAGGAGCGGTGGCGAACGGCGAAGCCGGCCCGAAGGGCGGAGGGCAGGATGCGCGGAGTCAAGAGAAGTAACCCTGAGAAATGGCCTGGTTCAATCCGCCGGAACTACGAGCAGGTTGTGTCGAGGAAGTTGGAACCACGCTCGGCGACACGTCCTGCACACCGGCCACCCCACGCCGTATCTGGAAACCGAGGGCGACCAAGCATCGCGCCTGGGGAATTCGGGTCATGAGTAATTCGTTGCGTTATCTCAGTACGCGCAGTCGTGCGCCATCCGCCAGCTTGAGCGAAGCCGTTGCCGCAGGGCTGGCGCCGGATGGCGGCCTGTATGTGCCGGAGCGATTGCCGACGCTGGCTCCGGCGGATTTCGATCCGCGGGGCTCATTGGCCGACACCGCCGCTACCTTGCTTGCGCCATTCTTCGCGGGGGATGCATTGGCTGGCGAACTTCCGGCGATCTGCGCCGAGGCGCTGGATTTCGCGGTGCCGTTGCGTCCGTTGCCGTATGGCGATGCGCACGTGCTGGAGTTGTTCCATGGACCTACGGCGGCATTCAAGGACGTGGGTGCGCGCTTCCTCGCCGCCTGTCTGCGTCGGCTTCCGCGCGCGGATGATCGACCGCTCACCATCCTGGTCGCCACTTCGGGCGACACCGGCGCAGCGGTGGGTGCGGCGTTCCATCGCCAGCCAAATGTGCGCGTGACGATCCTGTATCCCGACGGCCTCGTCTCGCCGCGACAGGCGCATCAGCTTGGCTGCTTCGGCGACAACGTTCAGGCGCTGCGCGTGGCGGGGCGCTTCGACGATTGCCAGCGCATGGTGAAGGCCGCGCTGAACGACACCGAGCTGCAACGCGCCGTGCCGCTCAGTTCCGCCAACAGCATCAGCCTCGGTCGTTTGTTGCCGCAGATGAGCTACTACGCGCATGCGGCGCTCGGCTTCTGGCGCAAACACGGCGAACCGCTGAACTTCCTCGTGCCCACCGGCAACCTCGGCAACGCGCTGGCCTGCCTGTGGGTGCGCGCGATGGGCCTGCCGCTGGGCGAGGTCCGGCTGGCCTGCAATGCCAACGCTACGTTGCCCGAATTTTTCGCCGGCGGCGACTACGCGCCACGCGAAGCCGTTGCCACGCTGGCCAATGCGATGGACGTGGGCGCACCCAGCAATTTCGAACGCCTGCGCTGGACCTTCGGCGACGACATGGCACTGCGCCGCACACTGCATGCTGAAAGCATGGACGATGCCACCATCCGCCGCACCATCACCCTGCATGCGAGCGAACATGGCGAAACATTCTGCCCGCACACCGCCACCGCCATGCACCTGCTCGACCGCCTGCGCGATCAGGGCGACGACAGGCCGTGGGCCGTGGTCGCCACCGCGCATCCGGCGAAGTTCGAGCAGGTGGTGGAGCCGCTAATCGGCCGCGCCGTCGATGTACCGCCGGCACTCGCGGCGATGCTGCAACGTTCGGCCAGCGCAGAGCCGTTGTCCGTAACCGACGAGGCATTGAAACATTGGTTGCTCGAGCGGGCCTGATATCGGCCGGGCGGAATCAGGCAAGCCCGGCCTCGCACTGCAGCACCGCTACGTTCACTTCGCAACGCAGGCGGAAGCCCAGTTTTTCGTAGAGGCGGATCGCTGCCGTGTTGGTTTTCCACGCATGCAGGAAGGCAGTGTCGCCGCGCGCGGCGATGCTGGCTGCAACGTGGCGGGACAGGCGTCCCGCCAGCCCGCGCCCCCGGAAATCCGGATGCGTGCACACGCCGCTGACTTCGGTATGTCCGGGGAAACGGAAACGCTCACCGGCCATCGCGGCAAGCCGGCCATCGATGCGGATGCCGACGAATTGCCCCATCCGGTGGGTCTGGCGCAGGAACGGTCCGGGTTGGGTGAGCGTGGCCAGCGCCAGCATCTCCGGCGCATCCGCGTCGCCCAGCGACAGCACTTCGTCCGGGCCGGCCTCTGCAGCGAGCGGTGCGGCGGCCACCATCTGCACGCCCTTGGCGGTCTTGCTCGCGACCAGCCCGGGCGGGATACGTATCTCCGGCACCTGCAGCACGAACACCGGAGCGGCCGGCCGCACCAGCACGGCCAATGCCGCAAGCGCCTCGTCGCTGTCGTCGCGCGCGGAAGCGAAGCGGTTGACCTCCGGCAGGTAGCACTTCGCCAGCGCATCGCCCAGCGCGAGGCCGGCATGCAGGGTGATCAGGCTGGTCCAGACGGGGCGGTCTAGCGGTTCCACGTGTCCTCCAGCAGATTTCTCCCCTTCTCTCTGGGAAAGGGGTCGAGGGCGAGGGTTCAGTGATACCGCCGCGCTTCGCTCCGACCGAACCCTCTCACGTCTGCCGCCACCCTCTCCCGAGAGGAGAGGGACTCACTGGCAGCGCTCAATCAAACGTGATGTCAACGCACGACCTCAATGCACCTCGACCACCACCAGGCCCTGCGGCGGAATGTCGAAGGCGAGCTTGCCGCCATGCAGCGCAACCTGCTCGGGCGCGGCCATCTCGCCGGCCTCACGCAGTTGCCTGATCTGCTCGCGCGACGGGAAGGCCGGGCGACCCATCCGGTCGAACGTGGCGATGACGTTGCCGTGCGTTTCGTCCAGACGCCACACAGTGGCGGCGGCGGTCGCCGGCAGCGAGGACACGTCGACCTCGAAGTGCCTGGTGTCGCCTTTCGGCTTGCCGACGGTGTAGTCGGCGGTGTCGCCCACCGGCGGCGCATAGTTCCACAAGGCCAGCACCAGCGTGCCGTCGGCACGACGGGTAACCAGCGCGGAGTCGGAGGACGACTGCAGCTGCACGTCGCCCAGCTTGTGCAGCATCGCGAACGCGTTGTAGGAGGGCTTGCGGATATTGTCCTCGGCGATCAGGCCGAAGCCGCCGTAAAACGGCGTGCGCACCACGCCGCCCTCCTCGAACACGTCGGAGAACGACCAGTAGCTCATCGCGCTCACCTTGCCTGCGCAGGCGCGGATGGTGTTGGCCAGCCACGGGCCCATGTACACCGAGTCGGTGACATTGGGCAGGTTGGCGTAGGAAGCGTTGAACTCGCTCATGATGAACGGCAGTCTGGGGTACGGCGAAGCCAGCACCTCCTTGTGCACCTTGTCCACCGCCCGGCACACCATGTCCTTGCGCGGAATGTTCTCGCTGGTGTGGAACACGTTGTCCGCCGTGTCGTCGCCGTACACGTGGGTGCTGACGAAATCCACCGGCACGTTGGCGTCGTGCACGTGCTTGAGGAAGCCGGCGACCTCGGCCGCCTGGGCCGTGGCCGGGCCGCCCACGCGCAGGCGCGGACTCACCGACTTCAGCGCGCGCGCGGTATGGTCATACAGCGTGTAGTAGGTCGCCATCTTGGGGTTGCCGGCCCAGAAGCCGATGTTCGGCTCGTTCCACACCTCGAAGTACCACCTGGACACTTCGTCGATGCCGTAGCGCGCGACCAGGTGCTGGGCGAAGGCGCGGATCATGCCGTCCCACAGCGCATAGTCCTTCGGCGGAGCGACGTTGGGTCGGTACCAGAAATCCTGGATCGCCTTGGGGTCGGATGACATCTCGTCCGGCATGAAGCCCAACTCGACGAAGGGACGCACACCACGCTCGAGCAGACCGTCGTAGATCTGGTCCACGTAGGAGAAGTTGTAGACCGGCTGGGCATCCTTGGCCGACTTGTCGGCAGCGTTGTAGAACGGCTGGCCGTTCCTTCCCAAATGGAACAGGCCCACGTCCTCGTCGAGGATGCCGTGGAAGCGTACGTAGCCAAAGTCCGTGGCCTGCTTCACCGCCGTGAGGTCCTTGCGATAGGCGTCGCGCAGCGCCAGCGAGGCGCGGCCGGAGCCGAACATCTGTTCCCAGTAGTGCGGAAAGGGCGTGCCCTGCGCCTTCGCGTCGACCACGATCCGGACGTCGTCGCCAGCAGCAGGCGCGGCGGCCTGCGCAATGCCCGCCGCGAACAGGCTCACGGCCAGCAGGCCCAATGCGGTTCGGCGCAGCATCGTCTTCGTATTCCTCATGTCGTCTCCCTTGCGCCGCTGCGCATGATTCGGGCTTTCAGGATGCGTCCAGCGCTTCGCCATGGCTTGCGATCACGCCTGCGTAGAGTTTCGCGGTCGCCTTGGGCGTGCGCTTCTGCGTGGCGAAATCGACGTGGTACAGGCCGAAGCGCTTGGCGTAGCCAAGCGACCACTCCAGGTTGTCCAGCAACGACCACGCGTAGTAGCCGCGCAGATCCACGCCGGCCTCGATGGCGCGATGCGCGGCCTGGAGGTGCTTGCGCAGGTAATCCACGCGCAGCGGGTCCTGCAACAACTCGCCTTCCACGGTCGGCGGGTCGTAGAAGGCGGAGCCGTTCTCGGTGATGTAGAGCGGGATGTCGCCGTAACGCTCGCGGAAGCCGGTGAGCATGTCGACGAGGCCCTGCTCGTAGACCTCCCAACCGGTTTCGGTACGTGTGTGCTGCGGCTGCGGCACCGGCGCCGCACGCAGCGGAAATGCGTTGGCGTCGTGCCGCACCACGGCGCGCGTGTAGTAGTTGAGGCCGACGAAATCGACCGGCTGCTTCGTCAATCGGAAATCGTCCGGCGGGAAATCCGGCCACGCATCGCCATAGACTTCCACCAGCTCGGCGGGATAGCTGCCGAGCAGCGCCGGATCGGCGAACTGCTGGTTCATGTAGGCGTTGGCGCGACGCGTGGCGGCGAGGTCTTCCGCACTGTCGGAAGCGGGATACTTGGGCTCGATGTTGAACACCACGCCGATCGCATGCTTGCCGTGCGCACGATAGGCCTGGATGCCCGCACCGCTGGCGCGCATCAGGTTGTGCGCGGCGATCGGCGCCTCGAACGGGCTGCGGTGACCGGGCGCCAGCGTACCGTTCAAATAGCCGCCATCGACCACCACCCACGGTTCGTTGAGCGTGCTCCAGTACGGCACGCGGTCGTCCAGCGCCTTGAACATGATTGCGGCGTATTCCGCAAACCAGTGCGCGCTGTCGCGGTTGAGCCAGCCGCCACGGTCGTCCAGCGCCGCCGGCAGGTCCCAATGGAACAGCGTGGCGTTGGGCGTGATGCCGTTTTCCAGCAGCTCGTCGACCAGCCGCGAGTAGAAGTCCAGCCCCTTCGGATTGACGCGACCGGTGCCCTCTGGCAACACACGCGCCCAGTTCACGCTGAAGCGGTAACTCTGCAGGCCCAGCGCGCGCATCAGCTGCACGTCGTCTTTGTAGCGGTGGTAGTGGTCGCAGGCCACGTTACCGTGGTCGCCGTTCGCCATCATCCCGGGCGTGTGCGCAAAGCGCTGCCAGATGCTGGGACCGGCGCCGTCCGCCAGCGGCGAACCCTCGATCTGATAGGCGGAAGTGGCCGCGCCCCAGAGGAAGCCGTCCGGAAAGCGGTAGCGTCGAGTCATGGATTTCGAAACTCTCGAATGCCGCACTGCGGCTTGATGTAACCGTTTACATCCCGAGAATAGCCGAACGCCGTCCCGGGATGCACGCCCTTTTCCGCGACACCGACCGTCGCGCCGCGACAACCAGCAGAGAGCACGCAACGCCGATGGCCACCGTCAGTCTCGACCACGTGCGCAAGGTCTATCCCAACGGGCACGTCGGCGTCGCCGGCGCCAGCTTCGACATCGCCGACGGCGAGCTGCTGGTGCTGGTCGGCCCCTCCGGCTGCGGCAAGACCACCCTGCTGCGCATGCTCGCGGGACTGGAAACCATCAGCGCCGGCACGCTGCGCATCGGCGGCCGCGTGATGAACGACGTGGCGCCGAAGGATCGCGACATCGCGATGGTGTTCCAGAACTACGCGCTCTACCCGCACATGACGGTGGCCGAGAACCTCGGCTTCGGCCTGCGCCTGCGCGGCATGCCGCGTGCGGAAATCGCCAAGCGTGTGGACGAGGTGGCGCGCCTGCTGGAGCTGGAACAACGGCTGGACGCGCGCCCTGCCGCGCTGTCCGGCGGCCAACGTCAACGCGTGGCGCTGGGTCGCGCGATGGTGCGCCAGCCCGCGGTGTTCCTGCTCGACGAACCGCTGTCCAACCTGGACGCGCGGCTGCGTCTGTCGATGCGCGTAGAGATCGCCCGCCTGCACCGCCGCTTCGGCACCACCACGGTCTACGTCACGCACGACCAAGTCGAGGCGATGACGCTGGGGCAGCGCATCGTGGTGTTCGACCAGGGCGCGATCCAGCAGATCGACACGCCAATGGGGCTCTACGAGCGTCCCGCCAACCTGTTCGTGGCCGGCTTCCTCGGCAGCCCAGCGATGAACCTGCTGCGCGGCACGCTGCAGGTGGACGGTGGCCTGGTGCTGGCCACGGCGGGTGGCGCGATACGGCTCGGCACGCCACCGCAGGCGGATGCGCTGGCTGACTGGCGCGACCGCGAAGTAGTCCTCGGCCTGCGCCCGGAAGACCTGCATCCGCTCGCTGACGACGATCCCGCCGCCGCACTGGAGGCACGGCTGGAGGTGCTGGAGCCGGTGGGCAACGAGGTCTTCCTCAACTTGTGCTACGGGGACATTGCGCTGGTCTCGCGTACGCCGCCTGGTGTCGCCCGCGCGCCGGGTGAAACGGTGCGGTTCGGCATCACCACGCAGCGGCTGCATTTCTTCGATCCGCACGATGGTGCACGCATCGGCTGAAGCGCAGCTTCCTTGGGCACGCTTGCGGAAAAGAACCCTGTCCGGGATATCGGAAGCAACAAAGCGGTTTCGTGTGCCTGCCGGCACCCGAGTTACTTTTCTCTTGCGTGGCCAAGAGAAAAGTAACCCAAAGAGAAGGCCACCCCGCGGAGGCGCTTGCCGGGCTTCCCGCCCGGCAAGTCCGTGAGGCGCGGCCGAGGGGCCCAAGAAGAGCAGGCGTGCATTGTGCGCGCCAGAAGCAGAAACACGGCCAGTCTGTCGCGTTCGGTTTTGCTCAGGCTGTTGCTCCTGCGCGCAGGGAGCGCACTGCTCTTTCGGGGCCCCTATGGCGCGGCGGGCGGATGGAGGACAGTCCGAAGGATGGCTCGCAGGGATGCGGGCCAGTTTTTCGACGGCACGGGATGTGCCGTCGAAAAACTCCGGAATCCGCCCGCGCATCCGGAAGGCAGGATGCCTGGAGGGCGCGCCATCGGGGTGCTCTTTCTCTTTGGCTACTTTCTCTTTGAGCACGCAAAGAGAAAGTAGCTCGGCCACCGGAAGGTGGACGAAGCCACTTTGCCGCTGGCGAACGAACAAGCAAAAAAACTCTGCCCCTACCGGCTGCGGAGGGACGGCTCGCAGATCGTGGCGCCTACTCGTACTCATCCCTTCACGCTGCCCAGCAGCAGGCCATCGAGATAATGCCGCTGCATCGCCAGGAACAGCGCCAGCACCGGTACCACCGTGAGCACCGACCCAGCCATCATCTGTTCGGTACCCTCCGTGTGCTCGCGCGCCATCGAGGCCAGCCCTAGCGGCAACGTGTAATGCCCCTGCCCGGTCAGCTCGATCAGCGGCCACATGAAGTCGTTCCACGCGGTGAGAAAAGTGAGGATCGCCAGCGTCGCCACCACTGGCCGCAGCAGCGGAAGCACGATGCGCACGAAGATGTGCAGTTCGCCGGCACCGTCGATACGCGCGGCCTCCAGCAATTCGTCGGGCAGGCCGCGCGCGTACTGGCGCACCAGGAAGATGCCGAGCACCGAGGCCATGCCCGGCAGCATCACGCCCATGTAGGTGTCCACCAGACCGGCGTACTTGAACATCAGGAACAGCGGCAGCATCGCCACCTGTGCCGGCACCACCAGCAAGCCGAGCAGCATGCGGAACAGCTGCTCGCGTCCCGTGAAGCGCAGCTTGGCGAAGGCATAACCCGCCAGCAGGTTGAACACCAGGGACAGCAGCGTGATCGCGCCGGAGATCAGCAGGCTGTTGAGCAGGTAACGACCCATGCCCGCGCGCCCGAACAGCTGCCGGTAATTGTCCAGCACGGGATGCGCGGGCCACAGCGGTGGCGGCAATGCGTTGGAGGTGCCGGGTGCCATGAACGACACCGCGAGCATCCACAGCAGCGGGAACAGCGCCACCGCCGCGCCGCCCAGCAGCAGACCGTTGATAAGCGCCTTCGCCAGCCGCGGGTTCATGCCACCGCCTTGCGCGACAGCCGCAACATCGCCGCAGTCACCGCGAACATCACCAGGAACAGCACGAAGGCCTCCGCCGTGGCGACGCCGAGGTTCCACCACTGGAAGCCGTCCTCGTACATCAGATACAGCACGCTGGTGGTGCTCTCCAAGGGGCCGCCCTCGGTCATCACATAGGGCTCGGCGAACAACTGGAAATAGCCCGACACGGTGAGGATGGCCACCATCAGCAAGGTCGGCCCCAGCATCGGCAAGGTGATGTGGCGGAATTGCCGCCAGGCCGAGGCACCGTCGATGCACGCCGCCTCGTACAGCTCGGCGGGGACCGCCTGCAGGCCGGCGAGCAGGATGATCATGTTGTAGCCGAAGTTCTTCCACACCGCGAACAGGATGATGGTGGGCATCGCCCAATGCGGATCGCCCAGCCAGTCGACCGGATGGATGCCGAGCATGCCGAGCAGGTGGTTGGCCCAGCCGTACTTGGTGTTGAACAGGTAACGCCACACCACCGCCGTCGCCACCGCGGTGGTCACCACCGGCGCGAACAGCGCAGTGCGGAAGAAGGCCTTGCAGCGCGCCAGCGGCGAATGCAACAGCAGGGCCGCACCCAGCGAGGCGGCCAGCGACAGCGGGACGCCCACCCCCACAAAGTAGAAGGTATGCCCCAACGCAGCCCAGAACTGCGGCCGGTGCAACAGCACCCAATAATTGCCCAGCGCCACGAAGCGCAGGTTGTGCAGGTCGGCCAACGCGTAGAGGTCGTAGTCGGTGAAGCTGAGGGCAAGCGCACCGAGCACCGGCAGCAGGAAGAACACGGCCAGCACCAGCAGTGCGGGCGCGAGGAACAACCATGCCACGCGCGATGCCTTCATTGCCGCGCCTCGAGCAGCGAACGCCGCTTGGCGAGAATGATGTCGGCCCGGCGATCCATCTCTGCTGCGGCCTGCTCCACGGTCAGCTCGCCGGCCACGGCGCGCGCGGCAACCTGCTGCATCATCACCGCGATGCGTTCCCACTCGGGCACCGCCGGCGTGGGCTTCACGCGTTCGAGTTGGTCGCGAAAGGCGTGCATGGCCGCGTCATTCTGCAACAGCGGACTGTTCCAGCTGCTGCGCCGTGGCGGCATGTCGCCGGTGAGCTGGTAAAAGCGCTGCTGTACTTTCGGCTGCGACAGGAATTCGACCAACGCCCACGCTTCGTGTTGATGCTTCGATGCGCGGAACACCACCAGGCTGGCGCCACCCGCGAGGCCCGCGCCGGGGCCGTCCGGCCCGGGCAACGATGCCGTGGCCCAGTCGCCCTGCTCGCTCGCCGGCAGTCGCTTGCGGAATTCGGCGACGTTCCACGGCCCCGAGAAATAGAACGCATACACACCGCGACCGAATTCGTCCCATGGGTTGCCCACCTCCACGTTGGTGACCGCCGGCGCCTGCTGCAGGCGGAAGGTGTCCACGTAGAACGCCAGCGCGCGCCGGAAGCCGGCGCTCTCGAAATTGCCACGGCTGTCGTCGTCGCGCAGCAGGGGGTCGGGTTGCTGCAAGGCCAGCGACAACAGCTGTTCGTATTCGTTGGTAGGCAGCAGGATGCCGTAGACCTTGCGCTCCGGATGGCTGAGCGCGGCCAGCATGCGCCGCCACTCGGACCAGTCGCGCGGCGGCGCATCGAAGCCCGCCTGCTTCAACAGGTCGATGCGGTAGAACAGCAGGCGCGTGTCCACGTACCACGGGATGCCGTACAGCTGACCGCCGCTGATGTTGGTCGCCCAGATGCTGGCGAAGTAATCCGGCGCGACCACCGTCTGCGTGGCATCCACGTGCTGCTGCAGCGGCGCGAGCGCATGCAGCTCCACCAGCTCCGGTAGCCAGGTGTTGCCGAGCTGCGCCATGTCAGGCGTGGTACCCCCGGCAATCGCGGTGAGCAGCTTCTGGTGCGCCGCGCTCAACGGCAGCTGCTGTACTTCCACATGGATACCGGGATGCGTGCGCTCGAAATCCGGCAGAAGGCTGGCGACGGCTTCGCCCTCGGGACCGAACGTCCAGAACACCAGCGTGTCGCCGTGCCTCGGGTCGCAACCGGCAACGCACAGCGCAACCGTGATGGAGACCCATCGCAACCACGCACCGCGTCCGGATGCCATGCCCATCCGCGCCGCCTCAGTGGCGCTCCAGCCAGCCGCCGGTGAAGCCGGCGCGTTGCAGGCCATGGCGGATGTACGGATTCTTCTTCATCACGCTCCATACCAACCCGCTGCGCCAGTTCTCGATCATCAACAGGATGGGCCCCTGGTCGATGCCCAGTTGCTGGTTGTCGGCCCAGCCGAAACCGGGATAGGTATGACCGTCCTCCGATGTGCCGTGAAAACTCGGGTTGAAGGCGTCGACGAAGCCGTAGCGGCTGTAGATGTACTGGCCGTAGCGCTGCTTCATCGTCATCAACGCAGGCAGCACGATGGACGGTGCGAACGCGATGGAGCCGCCCGCCGCGGTAGGCGCGATGGTGCCGTCGTCGGTGATGTCGTCCAGCCCCGCGCCGCGCGCCATGTAGCTGCTGAAGCGACGCACGCCCTGCGGCGAATTCTCGGTGACGTCGCCCGGCCCGTCGCTGGCGGTCAAGCCCCATACGTCGGCGCCGTAACCCGTCCAGTGACCGGGATTGGCGATGGCATAGGAGCGCTGCGCGTAGGTCGCCAATCGGCCGTTCTCCGCGTAATCGAGGTTGTGCGCGCGACCCCATGCGTCGCGGATGCCACGGAAGTCCACCCACGTCTCGCTGTACTGGTGGCCGAACAGCGGGCCGAAGTTGAGGAAGGTATAGCCCTGGAACGCGCCCCATTGCTTCGGATAGGTCGCGCACCACGCGGCCCACGCGTCCGCATCCACCGGATGCGTGGGCGAGCCCAGCGCGAGGATGTAGACCAGCTTGCCCTCGTCGTAGCCTTCCCAGTCGGAAGGAATGAACTGGCCGCCCGGCGTCCAGCCCATGCTGATCAAGGGCTTTCGCACCTGCATCCACGGCCAGTCGATGGCTCGATAGAGCTGGTCGGCGAGCTGGCGGATCTCCTTCTCTCGCGGCGTATCGCGGTCGTAATAGCTCTCCGCGAACAGTACGCCACCCATCAGCAGCGTCGTATCCACGCTGGACAGCTCCACGCCGCGCTCGTAGCGGCGGCCCGTCTGCATGTCGAGGAAGTGGTAGAAGAAGCCATGGTAACCAGCGGTGTCGTCTTCACCGCCGTTCTGCGGTGCATTGGCAAAGAAACGCAGCGTGGTCAGGGTTCGTTGTACCGCCTGCTCGCGCGTGATGTAGCCGCGCTCCACGCCGATGCCGTAGGCCGTCAAACCGAAGCCGACGGCGGCGATGGAAGAGAACGTGTGGTTCGGCCATGAATCCGGCACCAGTCCCGTGTACGGATCCGCGCTCTGCCAGAACCAGTCGAAGGTACGGTGTTCGAGGTCGTCGATGAAGGCTCGCTGGTCGGGCCTCAGTTCCTGGTACGTCAGGGTATCGGTTTGCGGAGGTACGACCGGTTGCGCTGCATGCGCGGGGCTGCCCGCGACAAGCGCCGCGAGAGCGGCAGCTGCGAAAACATGCAGGCAGCGCCAGTAAGGGGAAGACATGCTGACCTCGTGTCAGTGAAGTAGATCAATGGTCTCCGGATGCCATGCCGATGCCACCGCAAATGCTCAAGCGCTTTCCATCGCCTGCGCCGGGCAAACCTTGTCGAGGAAAGCCTGATGCATGGGCATCGCGTCCACGCAGGAATTCACCACCTGGCGCACGCCGGCCATGAAGCCGGCGAGGTCCTTCTCCGACATCTGATCCACCAGCGGATGATAGCCACGCGGCATCAGACGTTGGCCCACCATCACCTGCACCCAGCTCGGAACCACGAACAGCTCGTCGCCATCGCGGTAGAAGCGCCCGCTGTCGCGGAAGAGGCGGATGTTTTCCTCCAACCGGGGCGGCAACGCCATTTCGCGGCAGGCCTGCCAGAACGGCGAATCATCGCGCTCGTTGGCGTGGTAATGCAGTATCAGGAAGTCGCGCAGGTGCTCGTACTCGAAACGGGAACGTGCGTTGTAACGATCGATCAGCACCGGACTGAAATCGCGCTGCGGCATCATGTCGAGCAATCGCGCGATCCCGGACTGGATCATGTAGATGCTGGTGGATTCCAGCGGCTCCAGGAAACCGCCGGCCAGACCCAGCGCCACCACGTTGCGGTTCCACGTCTGCTTGCGCGCACCAGTAGTGAAGCGCAACAGTCGTGGCTCGCCCAGCGGTGTGCCGTCCAGGTTTTCCAGCAGCACGGCGGCCGCTTCGTCGTCGCTCATGTGCGCACTGCAGTACACATGCCCGTTGCCGGTGCGGTGCTGCAGCGGAATGCGCCATTGCCAGCCCGCCTTTTGCGCGGTCGAACGTGTATACGGCGTGGGTGGCCCCACACGTTCGCAACCCACCGCCACGGCACGGTCGCAGGGCAGCCAGTGCGAAAAATCGTGAAAGCCGGTATGCAGAGTCTGCTCGATCAACAGCCCGCGGAAACCGGTGCAGTCGATGAACAGTTCGCCCTCGATGCGTTCGCCGCTTTCCATCACCAGTGCCGAGACGAAGCCGTCGTCCGGCCGCAACTCGACACTGGCGATCTTGCCTTCGGTGCGCCGCACGCCACGCTGTTCGGCGTAGCGGCGCAGGAACCGTGCGTACAGGCCGGCGTCGAAGTGATAGGCGTAGGCCACGTTCGCCAATGGCGAGTTGACAGGCGCGTCCTTGGCGGAAGGCATGAACCGCCCGCGCGGTGCGGCCACAGTGTTGAGCGAATAAGCGCCGATGTCCTCGGCCAGACCAAGCTGCCTGGCTTTGATCCAGAACTGATGGAACGACAGCGGGCTGATGTCGTGGCCGATCTCGCCGAAACCATGGATGTAGCTGTCGCCCTTCCGCGCCCAGTCGTTGAACTGCACGCCCAGCTTGAACGTGCCCTGGGTATTGCGGATGAACTCGACGTCACCTATGCCGAGCAGGTCGTTGAACAACTTGAGGTGCGGCACCGTGCCTTCGCCGACACCGACGGTACCGATTTCCTCGGACTCCACCAGCCGGATGGCGCAATCGCCACCCAGCACCTTGGAGCACGCCGCCGCCGCCATCCAGCCCGCGGTTCCGCCACCGGCGATGACGATACGTTTGATGCGCATGTCGGTCATGGAATATCCCGGCTAGGGCCTGCTCAGCGGAAAGCCGGGGCGCGCAGGGCGCCCCGGCCGAGCCATCAGAAGCTCACACCCATGGAGAGCTTGACCATGCGCGGGTAACCCGTGATGTCGCCGGTGGGGTTGTAGACCACCGGTGTCCGATTCAACACGCCATTCGACCCCCAGGTTTCCAGGTAGTCGGTGTAGTTGTTGAAGTTGAACGCGTTGATCAGGTCGAAGCGCACATAGGCGTTGAGGTTGCCGTAGATCTTGAAGTTCTTCGTGGCCTGGAAGTCGAGGTCGCGGTACCCGAAGATCTTGCCGCCAACCAGGAAACGCCCGTTGCCCGGCGGCGCGATCGCCACCGATTGGCAACCGCCGCCGGAGATGGATCCACTGTCCACATTGGTGGGCGTCAATCCGTAGCACGCGAGGTTGAGGTCGGGGATCGGCGTGGAAAGGGTCAGCTTGGCGCCGAGCACGAAGCCCCACGGGCCGTCGAACGTACCGGTTGCCACGAGACGGTGTTTGGCCACGCCGGACGAAGTAAACGGGTAGTCGCCTATCGTGGCGTAATCGAATGCGTATTGGTCGGTGGGATCGGCGTTGTCGTTGTTCTGCTTGGTGTGCGAATAGGTGTAGGCGATCGTCGCCCCCCAGTGCGATTCCGGCGTGTACGGCTTGTCCGCCGACAACAGGATTTCATCCGCACGCGTTTCCAAGCCGTTGTTGCCGATGATCAGGCTGCCAAAACCGGGAATGCCATCGCCCCATGCCTGGCTGCCGTTCTCCCAGAACGCGCCGGTCGGGTAACGGTTGCCCAACGTGTACACGAGACCGTCGTAGCTGCGGATGTCGGTGAACGTCGCACTGGTGTTCCAGTCGCCGATCTGGTTGCGCATGCCGATGCTGAACTGGTCGGAATACGGCGCCTTGAGGTTGTTGTTGACCATGTCGACTTCCTTGCCGGCCGTGGTTCCAGCCACCAGGGCCTGCAACGTCGAGATGTTGAGATAAGCCGGGCTCCACGCGTAGCAACTGTTTATTCCGGGCGTGCATGGCACGTCCGGCGTATTGAAGAACAGCGTGGGCTGCGACAGCACCGACTTGGTCTGCTCGACCTGCAACGACTCGTACAGGTCACGGTCGTAGGAACGGCCGATGCCGCCGAAGATCACGTGCTGCTGATCGCCGTTGATGTCGTAGGAGAAGCCGAAGCGCGGCTGCCACTCGTTGGTCTGCGCGTGGCGGTTGTGGCCGGTGCTGATGTAATCGTTGACGTTCACGCCGCCCATCGCCAGCGTCTGCGCATAGGTCTGTCCGGCCGGCGCGTTCGGATCTTGCTGCTGGAAGGCCGACACCACGTTGGCCGGGGTCACGTAGTCGAGATAGGACGGTGTCTTCTCGTAGTCCCAGCGCACGCCGACGTTCAAGGTCAGGTGGTCGTCCACCGTCCAATCGTCCTGCACGTAGGCACCGAACTGCTTGTCCGAACTGGTGGCCACCGGACTCTGTCCGGGTGTGGGCGAACCGAACTGCACCTGATAGGGGATGGCCTCCGTACCGGCGGTAGTGACCGCGTAGTTGTAGAGCGCATTGGCATCGCCCGCGTCCTGCGCTGTGAGCTTCACGGCCTTGTACTTGAAGCCCAGTTTGATGACGTGGTCGCCGTTCCACTGCAGGTCGTTGAAGGTCAGGTCGTCCTGGATCGCCGGACCTTTTTGGCCCTTGTTCTGCTGGGCCAGCGGCGAATTGCCGGTCTGCACGATGGTCTTGTCCTGCTGCGCACCGGTGAGCGTGTACGCATTGCCGTCACCGAGGAGGATCGGCGTGGGCGCGAAGAATGCATCCTCGTAAGTGAACTGCAAGCGGTTGAACCAGCTGTAGGCACTGTGATCCCAGCGCAGGTCGACGCGCTTGTCGGTATTGATCGTATTGAGCCCGGCCGAGGTAGTACTCGTGCCGCCCACGTTGCTGATCGAGGTTTCGTCGCGGTACTTGCCGCTCAATTCGAAGCGATCGTGATCAGTGGGCTCGAAGTCCAGCTTGCCGAACCAGTCGTCTTCCTGGAACGGCAGGCTTGCCGGCCCAAGTTGTGACTGCACGCTCGCGGGCAGGTAGCTGCTGTAACCGGTGACGCCAGGCACGACGGTGGTGGGGCTGTCGAATTCCTTGCCCTCGTAGGCAATGTAGAAATGCGCCATGTCTTTTACGATCGGGCCGCCGAAGTCGAAGCCATAGTCCTTCTCGTGCGACTGCGTCTTGTCGCCGGCGGCTTCCTCGGCTGGCGTCTCCGCGCGCATGCGGGTGTTGGTGAAGCTGCCGAACACATCGCCGTGATACTCGTTGGTGCCGGACTTGGTTTCAGCCGTGATCGCGGCCGAGGAAATCTGGTCGTACTCGGCCTTGTAATTGGAGGTGATGACCTTGTACGAACCGATCGCCAACTGCGGGAACGGGTTGCCCTGGCTGGCGTTCTGGCCGGTGATGCCGCCGGAAAGCACGTAGTTTTTCTGGCCGACGCCGTCGATGTACACATTGATGTTGCTGCTGGCCTGGGCACCGGAGCGCAGACTGGTGGTGCCGTCGGCGTTGCGCGTGAACACCATGCCCGGCACGATGTCGGCGAGCTCCAGGAAGTTGCGCGAAGCCTCCGGCAACGCCGCGATATCGCGCATCGAGACGATGTTGCCGACCTCCGACGTGGTCACTTCCGGCAAATCCATGGTGGCCGCGGTCACCGATACGCCACCCAGCGTCTTGGCATTGGTCGGCGAGTTCGCGGTAGCGGTCAGGTCGACCGTGCTGATCGACGCCACGTTCAACTGGACCGTCTTCTGCACGCCGGCACCGGTCTGCACCGAATAGGTGCCCGACGGCAGCCCGACGATCGCGAAGCTGCCGTCCTTGCCCGACTGGGTGACGCGCGTGGCGCCGGTGGCGACGTTCTTGACCGTGACATTCGTATTGGGCGCGGCGTTGCCGCGCAAGGTGGCGTCGGACGTCTGCGCCATCACGATGCCGGGCGCCGAGGCCAGCATTGCCGTGATGACGGCTGCCGGCAACAAACGCTTCTTGAAAGACCTGCGACTGCTCATGAGCTCCCCTCCAGTTTCGTCATCTGTTCGACGGGCGGTGGATTTTCTTGGTTGTAGTGGCTGAGGTTCCGCCCCGATGTCCTCCGCACGACTCGCGTACGACGATGTCGCAGCCGAGCGTGTGTACCGATGCAGCCGACGACCCGGGGCGATTTATCAGGTCGGCCAGCAGATCCATGGCGTTCTTGCCCAATTCAGCGATGCGCACGCGCACCGTGCTCAACGGCGGCGTGACGTAACGCGCGATCGGGATGTCGTCGAAGCCTGCCAGGGCGATCTCGCCCGGCACGTCGATCCCGGCTTCCTTGAAAGCTTGCAGGCAGCCCACCGCCATCATGTCGTTGGCTGCAAATACGGCCTGCGGGCGCACTTTCGACGCCAGCAGTTCGAGGCCGGCCCGGTACCCGGACGATTCGCCGAAGTCTCCGCTCACGATGCGCAGCGACGTCCCCGGAGCCAGTTTGGCCATCGCCGCGCGGAATCCCGCTTCGCGCTGCCGGGCGTCGAAGTTGTCCTTCGGCCCGCTGACGAACGCGATGCGGTCGTGCCCGACGCCGACCAGGTGGCGCACCATGGCGTAGGTGCCGGCGAAGTTGTCGATATTCAGTACCGCCGCGGCGCCGGCCTTCACCTCGCTGTTGAGCAGAACCGCGGGCAGGCCGTCCGGCAGGTTGGCCTCGAGGAAGGCAGCGTCCACCCGCGGCGACGACAGGATCACGATGCCGTCCACCCGGCCCTGCATCGCGCGCAACGCCGCGGCGGCGTCCTCCGCGCCATCGTGCGAACTGGAGACAAGCAGGTGCAGCCCGTGCGAGCGCGCTTCCAGGTCGATGCCTCGGATCAGTTCGGAGAAGAACTCACCATGCAGGTCGGGCATCAGTGCGCCCACCGTATGCGTACGCTTGGTGATCAGGCTGCGGGCAGCCCCGTGCGGCACGTAGCGCAGGCGTGCCGCGGCCTCGCGGATGCGCTTCTCAGTCTCAGGTGTAACGCCACCTGCGCCATTCAACGCGCGCGACACCGAGGCCACCGAGACCTTGGCTTCGCGTGCAACATCCTTGATCGTTGCCGTCACTTGTCTTCCCCGCTCCGCGCCTCCCAGGCGCAAGGTGGGCTGAACGTAAACGTTTTCATGAAGACTTGTAAAGAGGATGTTTGTAGACACTTTTGCTGCAACACGGAAGCAGCACCTGGCCAAGTGGCCAGTGATTAGCATCGCAGTCGTAGATTTCAGAGTTCTTCTTGCGATTCAATGATTTGTCGCAATGCGACATTCCACGTACACGCATGCTGTGCCGGCTGGGTCGTCCAACCACTATGCGGGACAGAATGTGCGCTTTTCCAGAAAACGCTTTCATGCCCGTCCGCGGCACCTGATCCAAGCCCTAGGAGTGCAGGCGTTTGGACGGCCATCCATCCATACGTCCAAAACGCGACTCCAGACGGCTTCTGAAAAATCGTCATGAAAAAAATGTTGACAGGCTGAAAGCTCAGGCGTACGGTCGATGGCATGTCGCAGCGCAACAGCCACCGCAGCACCGCCGCATTGAACCGTCCTCCGACGGTTGCGGGCCTGCTGCGGCTTCGCGGCACGCTCCTTCTTGCCCTTGTACTCGTACTCCTTATTACCAACGGAGGTGCGGGCTGAGGGCATGTGTCCAGGTAGCTAGAAAGAACCTGAAAACACCCAAAGAACCCCGCACCAGAAATGGAGCGGGGTTTTTTGTTGCCCTCGGCGCCGCACCCACACAGCGGAGCCAGCAATGGAAAACCAGCAGAACGACCCGCAAAGCGATATCGGCGACGTAGCCGCCGAACACGTGCGCATCTTCGACACCACCTTGCGCGACGGCGAGCAGACGCCCGGCTTCTCGATGGACCGGCGCGCCAAGCTTCGCATGGCGCAGATGCTCGAAGCGCTGGGTGTGGACGTGCTCGAAGCGGGCTTCCCGCAGGCTTCACCGGATGACTTCGCCGCGGTCGCGCAGATCGCCAGCACGCTCACGCAAACCACCGCCTGTGCCCTGGCGCGCTGCGTTCCGGGCGACATCGACAGCGCCGGTCGCGCGCTGGAATCGGCCAAACGCTCGCGCATCCACGTGTTTCTCTCCACCAGCCCGCTGCACCGCGAGCACAAGCTCAACATGAGCAAGCAGCAGGTGCTGGACACCGCCGTCACCGCGGTGGAACGCGCCATGCAGCTGGCGCACGAGGTGGAATTCTCGGCCGAGGACGCGATGCGCACCGAGCCGGAGTTCCTGGTCGAGGTGTTCGACGCCGCCGCCGCCGCGGGCGCCACCACGCTGAACGCGCCGGACACCGTGGGCTACATGACGCCGACGGAAATCGCCGAACGCTTCGCCTACCTGATCGCCAACGTCAAACGCGGCAAACACGTGGTGTTCTCCAGCCACTGCCACAACGACCTGGGCCTGGGCGTGGCCAACAGCCTCGCCGCCGTGAGCGCGGGCGCGCGCCAGGTGGAATGCACCATCAACGGCATTGGCGAGCGCGCGGGCAACGCGGCGCTGGAAGAAATCGTGATGGCGATGAAGGTGCGCGGCACCTGGTTCGGCACCGACACGCGCATCGACACCCGCAAGCTCTACCCCGCCTCGCGCCTGCTCAGCGAACTGACCGGCCAGAACGTGCAGCGCAACAAGGCCATCGTGGGCGCCAACGCCTTCGCGCACGAGTCGGGCATCCACCAGCACGGCATGCTCAAGCACCGCGGCACCTACGAAATCATGCGGCCGCAGGACGTGGGCATCGCCGAGACCAAGCTGGTATTGGGCAAGCACTCGGGCCGCGCCGCGCTGCGCCAGCGCCTGCAGGTGTTGGGACATGACCCCGACGAGGCCGCGATGGACGTGATCTTCCCGCGCTTCAAGACCCTGGCCGACAAGAAGCGCGAGATCCACGACGAGGACCTGGAAGCCATCGCGCTGGGCCAGGACCCGGAAGCGCTGGGCCCGTGGCGACTGGTGCAGCTGAGCAGCAACACGCACCTGGGCGGCAGCGCCTCGGCGTCGGTGAAGCTGCGCCACGACGACGGCCGCGAAACCGGCGAGGCGGCGATCGGCGACGGTCCGGTGGACGCGGTGCTGCGCGCCATCGAACGCGTCACCGGCAACACGCTGGACGTCACCGAATTCCAGGTGCGCGCGGTGAGCGCGGGCGGCGACGCCCAGGGCCAGGCCCAGCTCACCGCACGCCACGGCGAACGCGACTGGCGCGGCCACGGCGTGAGCACCGACATCGTCGAAGCCGCCGCGCAAGCCGCGCTGGCCATCGTCAACCGCATCGAACGGCAGGCTGCGCAAAGCCGACCCGAGTCATCCATTGAAGAGTGCGGCCATGGAAGGCCGCTTTTTGATCTTCGCGCGCAGGGAAGCGCGCAAAAGGAGAACCATCCATGAGCCATACCGCCTTCCTCTGGCACAACGGCCGCATCAAGCCCTGGGCCGAAGCCAACGTCCACGTCAGCACGCACGCGCTGCATTACGGCTCCTCGGTGTTCGAGGGCGAGCGCGTGTACGCCACGCCGAACGGCCCGGCCTACTTCCGCCTCGCCGACCACACGCGCCGCCTGTTCGAGTCGGCCAAGGTGTACGAGATCGACATCGGCTACAGCGAGGCCGAGATCGACGCCGCCTGCCACGAGGTGATCCGCGCCAACGGCATGCAGTCCGCCTACGTGCGTCCCATCGTGTTCCGCGGCGCCGGCGGCCTGGGCGTGCTGCCGAAGGACGGTGCGCCGGTGGACGTGGCGATCATGGCGATGGCCTGGGGCGCCTACCTCGGCGACGCCGCCGAGCGCGGCGCGGACGTGTGCGTGTCCTCCTGGAACCGCCCCGCGCCGAACACCATCCCGAGCTGGGCCAAGGCCGGCGGCAACTACCTCAGCAGCCAGCTGATCGGGCTGGAGGCGCGCCGCGGCGGCTACGACGAAGGCATCGCGCTGGGCCACAACGGCCTGCTCAGCGAAGGCGCCGGCGAGAACCTGTTCCTGGTCAAGCGCGGCAAGCTGGTCACGCCGCCTTCCAGCGCCGGCATCCTCGCCGGCATCACCCGCGACAGCGTGCTCACGCTGGCTGCCGAGCTGGGCATCGAAGCGGAAGAACGCGAACTGCCGCGCGAGGCGCTGTACACCGCCGACGAAATGTTCATGACCGGCACCGCCGCCGAGATTACCCCGGTGCGCTCGGTGGACCGCAAATCCGTGGGCAACGGCAAGCCCGGCCCGGTGACGCGCGCGCTGCGCGAGGCGTTCTTCGGTCTGTTCGATGGCCGCACCCACGACAAGTGGGGCTGGTTGGATGTGGTTGATCCGACTCGCGCGGCGACCCTGGGCCAAGGGTTTACCAGTGCGGTCGTCCATGACCGCGAAGATCAAAAAGCGGCCATCCATGGCCGCACTCCTCAACAACAGCCCGCTTCGATGGGAGTTTCGGCATGACGGCCGCCCGCACACTGTTTGAGAAAATCTGGGACGCCCACGTGGTCGCCCCCGAGACCGCCGACACCCCGGCGATCATCTATATCGACCTGCATCTGGTGCACGAAGTCACCTCGCCGCAGGCCTTCGACGAACTGCGCTCGCGCGGCCTCAAGCTGCGCCGCACGGATCGCACGCTGGCCACGCTGGACCATTCCACGCCTACCCTGCCCGCCGGCGCGGACGGCGAGCGCCCCTACGCCAACGCCGAGGCCAAGGCCCAGGTCGCACAACTGGAGGAAAACTGCCGCGAGTTCGGCGTCGAACTGCACGGCTGGGACAGCAGCGAGCGCGGCATCGTGCACGTGATCGGCCCCGAGCTGGGTGCCACGCAGCCGGGCAACACCATCGTCTGCGGCGACAGCCACACCTCCACGCACGGCGCGTTCGGCGCGCTGGCCTTCGGCATCGGCACCACCGAAGTGGGCCACGTGATGGCCACGCAATGCCTGCTGCAGCGCAAGCCGAAGACGCTGGCGATCCACGTCGACGGTGAACTGCCGAAAGGCGTGGGCGCGAAGGATCTGATCCTGCACATCATCGGCCATATCGGCGTGGACGGCGGCACTGGCCACGTCATCGAGTACCGCGGCGCGGCCATCGAAAAATTGTCGATGGAAGAGCGCATGACGGTGTGCAACATGTCGATCGAAGCCGGTGCGCGCGCCGGCCTGATCGCCCCCGACGAAACCACCTTCGCGTGGCTGAAGGGCCGCCCGCGCGTGGCGCAGGGCGAAGCATGGGACCGCGCGGTGGCGCACTGGCGCACGCTGAAGACCGACGACGGCGCGCGCTACGACCGCGAAGTGCGCATCGACGCCGGTACGGTGAAGCCCACCGTCACCTACGGCACCCACCCCGGCATGGCCATCGCGATGGACGCGCCGGTGCCCGCCGCGCGCAATGCGATGGAACAGCGCGCGCTGGACTACATGCAGAGCCGCGCCGGCCAGCCCATGCAGGGCTCCAAGGTGGACGTGGTGTTCGTCGGCAGCTGCACCAACTCGCGCCTGTCCGACCTGCGCGAGGCGGCGAGCGTGCTGCGCGGTCGTCATGTCGCCAGTGGCGTGCGCATGCTGGTGGTGCCGGGCTCCGAAGCCGTGCGCCGCGATGCCGAAGCCGAAGGCCTGCACGAGGTGTTCCGCGCCGCCGGCGCCGAATGGCGCATCCCCGGCTGCTCGATGTGCATCGCGATGAACGGTGACCTGGCGCAGCCTGGGCAGCTCGTCGTCTCCACCTCCAACCGCAACTTCGAAGGCCGCCAAGGCAAGGGCGCGCGCACCGTGCTGGCCAGCCCCGCCACCGCCGCAGCCTCCGCCGTGGCCGGCGCCATCGCCGATCCACGCGAGTACCTGAACCAGGAGCAGGCCGCATGAAGCCCGTCACCCGCATCCATTCCCGCACCGCCGTGATGGCGGACGAGAACATCGACACCGACCGCATCATCCCCGCGCGCTTCCTCACCACCACCACGCGCACAGGCCTGGGCAAGCTGTGCTTCAACGACTGGCGCTACCTGCCGGACGGCAGCGACAACCCGGCCTTCCCGCTCAACAAGCCGGAAGCCAAGGGTTGCGCCATCGTCGTTGCCGGCCGCAACTTCGGCTGCGGCTCTTCGCGCGAGCACGCGCCGTGGGCGTTGTTGGACTACGGCATCCAGGCGGTGCTGTGCAGCGAGATTGCGGACATCTTCCGCAACAACGCGCTGAAGAACGGCCTGCTCGCCATCGTGGTTTCCGCCGCCGAGCACCAGTGGCTGCTGGCCAATCCGGGCGTCGAACTGAGCATCGACGTGCAGGGCCAGTACATCGCCCTGCCCGGCGGCGGCCGCATCAGCTTCACGCTGGAGCCGTTCGCGCGCCACTGCCTGCTCAACGGCGTGGACCAGCTCGGCTACCTGCTGCAAAACGAGAAGTTGATCGCCCATTACGAACAACAGGAGCAAGCAGCATGAAAGCGAACATCGTCACCCTGCCCGGCGACGGCGTCGGCCCCGAGGTCACCGCCGCGGCGGTCGCCGTGCTCGAAGCAGTGGCCGCGCACTACGAGCACGAGTTCGCGTTCGACGAACAGCTGATCGGCGGCGCCGCCATCGACGCCACCGGCGAACCGCTGCCTGCCGATGCGCTGGATGCCTGCAAGGCGGCTGACGCGGTGCTGCTGGGCGCGGTGGGCGGCCCGAAGTGGTCGGACCCGAACGCGCCGGTGCGTCCCGAACAGGGCTTGCTGGCCTTGCGCGCTGCGCTGGGCGTGTACGCCAACCTGCGCCCGCTCACCGTGCATCCCGCGCTGGCCGACCTGTCGCCGCTGAAGAACGAGAAGCTCAAGGACGTGGACGTACTGTTCGTGCGCGAGCTGACCGGCGGCGCGTACTTCGGCGCCAAGACGAAAACCGCCGACGCCGCCACCGACGAGTGCAAGTACACCGTGGCCGAAGTCGAGCGCGTGACGCGCCGCGCCTTCGAGCTGGCCCGCGCCCGTCGCAGGCATGTCACCTCGGTGGACAAGGCCAACGTGCTGGAAACATCACGCCTGTGGCGGCGCACCGTCACCCGCGTCGCCGCCGACTATCCCGACGTGACGCTGGAACACCAGTTGGTCGATTCGATGGCCATGCTGCTGCTGACGCGCCCCGGCAGCTACGACGTGGTGGTCACCGAGAACCTGTTCGGCGACATCCTCACCGACGAGGCCGCCGCACTGGCCGGCTCGCTGGGCCTGCTGCCCTCGGCCTCGCTGGGCGAAGGCAGCAACGGCCTGTATGAGCCCATCCACGGCTCCGCCCCCGATATCGCGGGCAAGGGCGTGGCCAATCCCGTGGGCACCATCCTTTCCGTCGCACTGCTGCTGCGCCATTCGTTGCGACTGGAGGCAGAAGCCCAGGCGGTGGAAGCCGCCATCGACCACGTGCTGCAGCATGGCCCGCGTACCCGCGACGTCGGCGGCGACGCCGGCACCGTCGAAGTACGCGACGCCGTACTCAAGGCGCTGGCGGATTACGCCGCCACCCACCGCAGCTATTTCGACGGAGCGCGCGCATGCGGCTGAGCACGCGCCCCCGTTTCCACGGCGAAGGCGTTCGCGCCGTCGCCACCCTTGTCCTCCCCTGTGCGCCGCGCGCGGCGCCCCTGACGACGGCCGCCTACTCCCCGGCCATGTCCAGTCGTCGCCCCCGACTCGGCGCCGTTGCGCGCACAGGGGAGGCAACCATCACCCGCCACGTCCCAACCACACACGCACGCATCGCCATCAACGAAGGAGTCCCCGCATGAGCAGCAACACCACCAACGACACGCTGGCCAAGGCGCGCATCGCCGTCCTGGGCTACGGCAGCCAGGGCCGCGCCCACGCCCTCAACCTGCGCGACTCCGGTCTCGACGTGGTCGTGGGGCTGCGTCCCGGCGGCCCCACCTGGGCCAAGGCCGAAGCCGACGGCTTCAAGGTGGTCGAACCGGCGCACGCGGTGACCAACGCCGACCTGGTCGCTGTGCTCACTCCCGACATGGTGCAGCCCAAGCTCTACAAGGAAAGCATCGAGCCGAACATCAAGCCCGGCGCCGCGCTGCTGTTCGCGCACGGTTTCAACGTGCACTTCAAGCAGATCGAGCCGCGCAAGGACATCGACGTGATCCTGGTCGCGCCCAAGGGCCCCGGCGCGCTGGTGCGCACCGAGTACGAGCGCGGCCGCGGTGTGCCCTGCATCTGGGCGGTCTACCAGGACGTGTCCGGCCATGCACAAGTCAAGGCCATCAGCTACGCCGACGGCATCGGCGGCGGTCGCGCCATGCTGATCAAGACCGACTTCAAGGAAGAGACCGAGACCGACCTGTTCGGCGAGCAGGCCGTGTTGTGCGGCGGCGCTTCGTCGCTGGTGCAGGCCGGCTTCGAGACGCTGGTGGAAGCCGGCTACCAGCCTGAGATCGCCTACTACGAAGTGCTGCACGAACTGAAGCTGATCGTCGACCTGTTCTACGAAGGCGGCATCACCAAGATGCTGGAGTTCGTCTCCGAGACCGCGCAGTACGGCGACTACGTCAGCGGCCCGCGCGTGATCGACGCCGGCGTGAAGGAACGCATGAAGGGCGTGCTGACCGACATCCAGGACGGCACCTTCGCGCGCAACTGGATCGCCGAGTACAACGCCGGCCTGCCGAACTACCGGAAGTTCAAGCAGGCCGACCTCGACCACCCGGTCGAGCAGGTGGGCCACAAGCTGCGCGCGCGCATGCCGTGGCTGCAGCCCAATGCCGCCAAGCCGGCCGAGGCGCTGAAGAAGGTCGGTTGACGCAACGCCGGGTCGCGCGCGATGCGCGCGGCCCGTTTTCCATGCACCAACGAGTACGAGGTACGCCATGAAACGCTTCCACATTGCCCTGGCCGTCGCCGACCTGGACGCCTCCATCGCCGACTACAGCAAGCGCCTCGGCCAGCCGCCGCAGGCCCTGGTCTACGGTATCTATGCGATGTGGCGCACCGACAATCTCAATTTCTCGATCCGCCAGCAGCCGGAGAAAGCCGGCCTGATCTGCCAGCTCGGCTTCGAGGACGACAGCGCGCAGGGCTTCAGCAGCAGCACCGACGTGAACGGCATCGCCTGGGAACGCTTCTCCACGCTGGAGCAGGACCTGCAGATCATCGCCACCTTCGGCGTGCCGGTGCATCCCGCGGTCGAACGCGACCTGATCCGCAATTGACGAATGCAATTCGTTATTCCGGCCTACACCGGGATGACGACAAAGAAAAGCACGCATCCACCCACAGGAACCCGACGTGACCACTTCAGCGCAGACCGCTCTCGCGGCCCCCACCCTCGACCAGCACCCGCTCGCCGGCCACGCCATGACCGGCGCGGAGGCGATCGTGCAGGTACTGGCCGACGAAGGCGCGAGCGTGCTGTTCGGCTATTCCGGGGGCGCCATCCTGCCGGCGTACGACGCGGTGTTCCGCTACAACGCCGAGCACATCACGGCCGACGGCCGCGAACCGATGCCGCTGATCGTGCCGGCCAACGAGCAGGGCGCGGGCTTCATGGCGGCGGGCTATGCACGCGCTTCCGGCAAAGTGGGCGTGGCCATCGTCACCTCCGGCCCCGGCGCCACCAACACGGTGACGCCGGTACGCGACGCGATGGCCGATTCCACGCCGATGGTGGTGGTCTGCGGCCAGGTGGCCACGCCCGCGCTGGGCACCGACGCGTTCCAGGAAGCGCCGGTGAGCAACATCATGAGTGCGTGCGCCAAGCATGTGTTCCTGGTCACCGATGTCGCGCAACTGGAAGCCACGCTGCGCACCGCGTTCGAGATCGCGCGCAGCGGCCGCCCCGGCCCGGTGGTGGTGGACGTGCCGAAGGATGTGCAGAACGCCGCGCTGCACTTCGACGGCGCCTGCCGACTGCCCATCCCCGGCTACCGCGCGCGCCTGCGCACCGTCGAGAACGCGCGACTGGACGATGCCGCCTGCGCCGCCTTCTTCGATGCGCTGATGCAGGCCAGGCGTCCGCTGATCTATGCGGGCGGTGGCGTGATCGCGGCGGAAGCAGCGCCAGCGCTGCGCGAATTCGCCGACACCTTCGGCCTGCCCGTCACCACCACCCTGATGGGCCTGGGCGCCTGCGACAGCACGGCGCCGCTGGCGCTGCACATGCTGGGCATGCACGGCACCGCCTTCGCCAACTATGCAGTGGAAGACTGCGATTTCGTGTTCACGCTGGGCGCACGCTTCGACGATCGCGTCGCGGGCGTGCCCGACAAGTTCGCGCCGCGCGCAAAGTTCATCGCGCAGATCGACATCGACCCCGCCGAGATCGCCAAGGTGAAGGCGGTGGACTGGCACCACATGGGCCAGCTGGTTCCCGCGCTGGAACGGCTCACCGCCTGGGGCCGCGCACGCGGCCTGCAACCACAACTCGCGGAATGGCATGCGCACGTCGCCGCACTGAAGCGCGACCACGCGATGAACTACGACCGCGACAGCGCGCTGATCCAGCCCTATGCGGTGATCGAGGCGATCAACCGCATCACGCAGGGCCGCGCGATCGTCAGCACCGGCGTGGGCCAGCACCAGATGTGGGCCGCGCAATACTTCGATTTCCGCGAGCCGCGCCATTGGCTCACCTCCGGCTCGATGGGCACGATGGGCTTCGGCCTGCCCGCAGCGATCGGCGCGCAGTTCGCGCGGCCCGACGCGCTGGTGATCGACATCGACGGCGACGCCAGCATCCGCATGAACCTTGGCGAGATGGAAACCGTCACCACCTACGGCCTGCCGCTGAAGATCGTGGTGCTCAACAACAGCGGCGACGGCATGGTGCGGCAGTGGCAGAAGCTGTTCTTCAAGGGCCGCTTCTCCGCCTCCGACAAGAGCCTGCACAAGAAGAACTTCGTGCTCGCTGCGCAGGCCGACGGCTTCGAGTGGGCGCAACGCCTCGACGACAAGGCGCAGCTGGAATCCACCGTCGCCGATTTCCTCGCCTTCGACGGCCCGGCCTTCCTCGAGGTGGTGATCGACCCCGATGCCGGCGTGTATCCGATGGTGGGGCCGGGCGCGACCTACGCGCAGATGATCACCGGGGATTTCATTGCTTCGCGTGGGGCGGCGCCTGTCGAAACCATCGAGGTTCCCTCGACGTCGATGTTCTGAGGCTCTTCCTTCTCCCTTCGTGAAGATGGATTCCACTCTTGAAGGTTCGCGGTTTGTCTTGCGGAGCACTGCCATGAAACACACCCTCTCCATCCTGCTGCAGAACGAATCCGGCGCGCTGGTGCGCGTGGCAGGCCTGTTCGCCGCGCGCCACGTCAACATCGACACGCTCACCGTGGCCGCCACGCACGACCCCGCGGTGTCGCAGCTCACCCTGGTGCTGCACGGCGACGAAGGCACGCTGCAGCAGATCCTGCGCCAGGTGCGCAAGCTGGTGGACGTGCTGGACGCCAACAGCCTGTCGCTGGTCGGCGGCCGCGACGGCGGCCTGCTCGCCGCCACGCCTGCATGACTGCACTGCTCGCCACGCGCGCGCAGGCCGATGACTCGCCTGCCGATCTGGACCTGCTGCGCCGCACACTGGCTGCACGGGTGTACGAGGTAGCGCGCGAAACGCCACTGGAGCCTGCCGCGCTGCTCTCCGCGCGCTTCGGCAACCGCGTGCTGCTGAAGCGCGAAGACCTGCAGCCGGTGTTCTCGTTCAAGCTGCGCGGCGCGTACAACAAGATGGCCGCGCTGAGTGCGGCCGAACGGGCTAGCGGCGTGATCGCCGCCTCCGCCGGCAACCATGCGCAGGGCGTGGCCCTGGCCGCGGCGAAGCTCGGCATCCGCGCGGTGATCGTGATGCCGGTGACCGCGCCACAGGTGAAGGTAGACGCGGTGCGCCGCTTCGGCGGCGAGTTCGTGGAAGTGCTGCTCACCGGCGATTCCTACAGCGACGCGCAAGCCGCCGCCGCGCGCATCGAGGCCGAACGCGGCCTGGTATTCGTGCATCCCTTCGACGATATCGACGTGATCGCCGGCCAGGCCACCGTGGGCATGGAGCTGCTGCGCCAGTTGCCCACGCCGCCGGGAGCGGTGTTCGTGCCGGTAGGCGGCGGCGGCCTGCTCGCCGGCGTCGCCGGCTACATCAAGACGCTGTCGCCGCAGACGAAGGTGATCGGCGTGCAGGCGGCGGATTCCGACGCGATGGCGTGTTCGCTGGAAACCGGCGTGCGTATGGCGCTGCCCGAGGTGGGCCTGTTCGCCGACGGCACTGCGGTGAAGCAGGTGGGCGCGCTCACCTTCGAGCTATGCAGCCGCCACGTGGACGCGATGCTGCGCGTGGACGGCGACGCGATCTGCGCCGCGATCCGCGACGTCTACCAGGAAACCCGCAGCGTGCCCGAACCTTCCGGCGCACTGGCGCTGGCCGGGTTGAAGCAATACGCCACGACCCACGAGCTGCGCGACGCCACGCTGGTCGCCATCGTCTCCGGGGCGAACATGAACTTCGAACGGCTGCGCTTCGTCGCCGAACGCGCCGAGGCCGGCGAACAGCGCGAAGCCCTGTTCGCGGTGACCATCCCCGAGGAGCGCGGCAGCTTCCGCCGCTTCTGCGACGCACTGGGCCGGCGCAGCATCACCGAGTTCAACTACCGTATCGGCGACGCACGGCAAGCACACATCTTCGTAGGCGTGCAGACCGCCAGCCGCGACGAGCGCGCCGCCGTGGTGGCCGCGTTCCGCGCGCAGGACTTCGCCGTGCTCGACCTCAGCGACGACGAACTGGCCAAGCTGCACCTGCGCCACATGGTGGGCGGCCGCTCACCGCTGGCGCAGGACGAACGCCTGTACCGTTTCGATTTCCCCGAGCGCCCCGGCGCGCTGCCCGACTTCCTCGCGCAGCTGCACCCGGACTGGAACATCAGCCTGTTCCACTACCGCAACCACGGCGCCGATCAGGGTCGCATCCTGGTCGGCATCCAGGCGCCGGCGGATGAACAGGCCGCGTTGCAAAGCTTTCTCGAATCGCTGGGCTATCCGCACTGCGACGAAAGCGACAACGCCGCCTACCGCCTGCTGCTGCGCAGCTGACAACACACCCCTATCGATCCCCGGAGCACGAAACCCATGCCTGCCTACCGTTCCCGCACCACTACCCACGGCCGCAACATGGCCGGCGCGCGCAGCCTGTGGCGCGCCACCGGCATGAAGGACGGGGACTTCGGCAAGCCCATCATCGCGGTGGCCAACAGCTTCACCCAGTTCGTGCCCGGCCATGTGCATCTGAAGGACCTCGGCCAGCTGGTGGCGCGCGAGATCGAAGCGGCCGGCGGCGTGGCCAAGGAGTTCAATACCATCGCGGTGGACGACGGCATCGCCATGGGGCACAGCGGCATGCTGTATTCGCTGCCCTCGCGCGAGCTGATCGCCGACAGCGTGGAGTACATGGTCAATGCGCACTGCGCCGACGCGCTGGTGTGCATCTCCAACTGCGACAAGATCACCCCCGGCATGCTGATGGCCGCGATGCGCCTCAACATCCCCGCGGTGTTCGTCTCCGGCGGCCCGATGGAATCCGGCAAGGCATTGGTGAAGGGCACGCAGAAGGCACTGGACCTGATCGACGCCATGGTGGCCGCCGCCGACGACAGCTACAGCGACGCCGAAGTGGCGACGATGGAACGCTCGGCCTGCCCCACCTGCGGCTCCTGCTCCGGCATGTTCACCGCCAACTCGATGAACTGCCTCACCGAAGCGCTGGGCCTGGCGCTGCCCGGCAACGGTTCGGTGCTGGCCACGCACGCCGACCGCGAGCAGCTGTTCCGCCGCGCCGGTCATGTCGTCGTCGAACTCGCGCGCCGCTGGTACGAGGGCGACGACGCCAGCGTCCTGCCGCGCAGCATCGCCGACCGTGCCGCATTCGAGAACGCGATGAGCCTGGACATCGCCATGGGCGGCTCCACCAATACCGTGTTGCACCTGCTGGCCGCCGCGCGCGAAGGCGGCGTGGATTTCGGCATGGCCGACATCGACCGCCTCTCGCGCCGCGTGCCTTGCCTGTGCAAGGTGGCGCCCGCCAAGAGCGATGTGCACATGGAGGACGTGCATCGCGCGGGCGGCATCATGGGCATCCTCGGCGAACTCGACCGCGCCGGGCTGATCGACGCCACGCGCCCCACCGTGCATTCGCCCTCGATGGGCGACGCGCTGACGCAGTGGGATATTGCCCGCAGCAGCAATGAAGCCACCCACCACTTCTACCGCGCTGCCCCCGGCAACGTGCCCACTCAGACCGCCTTCAGCCAGTCCGCGCGCTGGGAAACGCTGGACACCGACCGCGAGCGCGGCGTGATCCGCTCCGCCGAACACCCCTTCAGCAAGGACGGCGGCCTCGCCGTGCTGTTCGGCAACCTCGCGCCGGAAGGCTGCATCGTGAAGACCGCGGGCGTGGACGAATCCATCCTCGTCTTCCACGGCACCGCCAAGGTCTACGAAAGCCAGGAAGCCGCCGTGAGCGGCATCCTCGGCAACAAGGTGAAGGCCGGCGACGTGGTGGTGATCCGCTACGAAGGCCCGCGCGGCGGCCCCGGCATGCAGGAAATGCTCTACCCAACCAGTTACCTCAAGTCGAAGGGCTTGGGCAAAGCCTGCGCGCTGATCACCGACGGCCGTTTCTCCGGCGGCACCTCGGGCCTGTCCATCGGCCACGTCTCTCCGGAAGCCGCCGAAGGCGGCCTGATCGCCCTGGTCGAAGACGGCGACCCCATCGCCATCGACATCCCCAATCGCGGCATCCGCCTCGACCTGCCGGAAGAAGTCATCGCAGCGCGCCGTGCCGCGATGGAAGCGCGCGGACGTGCGGCGTGGAAACCCCTGGATCGTGCGCGACCGGTTTCGGTGGCGCTGCAGGCCTATGCGGCAATGGCGTCGAATGCGGCAAACGGGGCGGTGCGGGATCTCAGTCGGCTGGGCATAGCACGCGCCGACGAAGCGACAGCCTGAACACGGCAACGTCCCGGCTTTTGCCGCCATGCCCGCGCAAGCAGGCATGGCGTCGACTCTTCAGCGCCGCCATCGATCCACAAATACGCTGCCCCACCCCCAACCGTTCGTCCTGAGCGTAGCGCAGCGAAGTCGAAGGACATCAGCGGCATCTATTCGCGACCCGCCGCCATAAACCAGGCCTCAGCCGCCTTCGACCACGTCCAGCTCGAACACGTGGTTGTCGTAGTCGTCGAAATACAGCGCACTATCGCCGCGCGCCATCAAGCACGCGATGCCTGCCGCACGCAGCCGCTCCGCACAGGCCGCGAACTCGGCCTTGTCCACCGCGAAAGCGATGTGGTCGCCGTTGCGCGTGGCCGGCGGTTCGCCGCGCACCAGCACCAGGCAGACGCCACCCAGCCAGACCAGGGTGTCGTGGTCACCCTCGCCGGGCTCCACCCGCGCGTCGTCGAACACTTGCGCAAACAACTGCGCACTGCGCGCGGGTTCGCGCACCACCAGGGCGATGTGATCGAGAGACTTGGGCATATCGGTCTTCCTCCGATGGTACGGAACATCAGATCCGCACGCCGAACCGCCCCAGCACCCACGTCAGCACGAAATACACACCGACGGTGATAAGGCACGAAAGCCCCAACGCCGACCAGAACCCCACTCCGTTACGGAGCAAGGCCGGCAGTATCAGGAACAGCGGCAGCGCCGCGATCACCATCCAGAAGATGCCGTGCGACAGCGATGCGATCGCCGCGACGTTGCCCGTATCGCGCCAGATCCAGATGAACGCCATCAGCGACGTCAGCGGCAGCGACGTGAGCAACGCGCCCCAGAACGAACTGCGTTTTCCCAGCTCCGACACGGCCACGATGATGAGGGCCGACACGATGACCTTAAATGCGTACTGCAGCATGGCTCGTCGTCTGCCGTGGCGAGGGAAAAGCATCGTAGAACGTGGCTTGCGTGAAGGCGATATGCCGTCGCCGCGCTGGCCTGGGCTGATCCATGCCTAGCGCACTTTCTCCCTGGGAAGCCGGCTCTGGTCGGACGTTTGAGGTGGGGCGGCCGAGATGCGAACTGCGTCGGCCGAGCGCCGAGCTCGGGTTCCCGAGCAAATAACTCGGCGCTCCGAGAAAAGAGCTCGGCGCGCCGAGTCCTACAGCTCGGGCCGCCGAGATAAAAGCTCGAAACGCCGAGCTTTTTGCTCGACGCGCCGAGCAAATTTCTCGATGGGCCGAGCTGAGAGCTGCACAGGTCGAGAAAAAAGCTTGTCGGCCCGAGCTATTTTCCTCACGGATCGAGCTGACAGCTCGGCGGTTGCAGCTCCGAACTCGGCACACCGGGCAGCCTTCACCAACGAAACCACCCACCCGACTGTATCTATCACCGATTACTGACAACCAGCCTTCCGGCCTGGCGCAACGAGTTTCATCTTCCCTAGCGGAACCACACCGACGGCGAACATCGGTTCACCTCCCGTAATCCAGCTCACGTCATACGACCAAAAGACAAGCAGCCCATCACCCTTGTCATAGCGGCTAAGGTCGCCAAATCGCGGCTCCAGCTGGGCATCGCCCTCTATGTGTCCACCTGCCTTGATCTTGATTCCAGTAGCTGGGAAATCAGCGATTGGCGACTCTTCCTTTAACGGGACGCCGCTTATTTTGCCGCCAGGATAGAGAACGAGACCTAAGGTATTACCCGCCCATGGGAGTTCACCGAGGGGGACTTCGATCTCGTGATTCGTGCAATTCCAGACCTGCATCTTGAGAAGATGCCGTCCTCCCTCAAGCACCACGCCTGATGACAGCACGGTGATGCCATGCCCTTGAGCGGCAACAACGGGTGAAATAAGGCCCAGCAATAAAGCAAGAAATGCCTTCATAGAATAGAGACTCCTTAATCCCGTCGCCCCGCCGACCTGCTCCAAGCTACAACGCCTCCAGGTCAGTCGTCTTTTGATCCCCAAGGACCTTTCGTAACCGTACCCCTGGTTTCAGCTTCCCTTCTATACCTGCGTGGTTCTGCCGGGCGCGGAGGCTTGGCTGATTTGCGGCGCTCCGCCAGCGGGATCGGAACGAGCGCCCACGCCTTGCCACCGTCGAGCGCGGCGCTGGGCGCCAGGTTGAATGCGTACTGCAGTATGGCTTCGTCGTCTGACGTGGCGAGGGAAACGCATCGTAGAACGGGGCTCGCGTGAAGGCGATATGCCGTTAGGCCGTCGACCCCTGTTTCTCAAACACCCACTTCGTCTTGACGCTTCCTCTCACGCTTCGAGGCCTTCCAAGCTCGAAAGCTATCGGCAACGAACTGCAGTCGGGCGCGTTGTTCGACACTAAGCGGGGCATCTTTCGCTTTGCGAAGAAGCGCTTCAAACATATAGCCAGATCGAAAGAAATAAGGTCTTAGTTCAAGAAAGCAGATGGCCGCCTCCATCGTTTCCGGATCACCAGCGACAAGGCGATCCCTTGCACCTTTATATCCACCCGGGAATGACAGCTCGTCATATCGACGATGGAAGTCCTCGCAAGCTCGCTTCCACTCCTCGCGCCTCTTCGGGCTTACGTCCCTAAAGGCAAGCGTCTCGTGGATGCGCCCATGAAGGCGGCGCACCTCTTCAGCGTTACCTTCGATCAGCAGCTTGATTTGGTCGGATGGATGCGGCACGCGACTACCTTTGTCCAGAGCGACTACGCACGAATCAAAACTGTCCGCTATTGGTTGAAAGCGGACACTTCACTCGTAAATTGCGGCGATTTCACCGAACTCCATCTCAGCTGCAGTTCGTACCAGCGCCGGATACGCGAACCAGTACTGACGCCGCGTTGCATCGGTTACAAACTCTTTTCCGTATTCCTCGGTCGCGTGCCGTCGCTCCCATGTGCTTAATGGACTCCGATCGAGATGAAGAAGGGCCCGTCTGTGCCTCGTCATGAGGCTCCTAAATTTACCAACAGACACGATGCCGAAGCGCGCCAACTCCGGAACAAGCTCATCGAACGGAGCATCTCCAAAGTCGTTTTTCTTCGGGAAAATGGTAGCCATGACTCGATGGATTGCCTTGCCCGTAAGGGGCCTGGCGTACACGGATTGTCTGGCTGAGAGCCTTTTCATTTCCTCTCCCTCGCCTATCGGAGCGGTCTGCTTTGGGTCGAAAGCGGACATATTCATTTAGCTGCGGCAGCCTACCCTTTGTCAGGTTTCACCAGGCCAAGCGCGCTGAGTTGATGCTCAAGCGCCTTCACAGAGCCCCACGGCAGGATGGGCGAATTCTGCCTTTCATCTGGTGGATTCTGCAGCAGCCCATCAGACCAACCGCCGCAACCCGCGAGGGGCAACAAGGGCCGGCGATGAAGCCAGGCAAGGCAAACCTCCGAGATCGTGCCGGCGCGGCCCCCGATGACAATGCACGCGTCACCGGCGAGCGCCATGATCAGATTTCTTGCATCGCCCATTCCACACGGTATGACGATCGTTGCCGGCCAGTCCGGTGGCGGCATGTCGGCATCGGTGATGATGCTGGCGACCAGCCCGCCAGCAGCCTGAGCGCGCTGCGCCGCTATGCGGGTCGCAGGACTGCCGCACCCGCTGACTACGGTAATCCCCAACCGGGCGAGCAGTTGCCCCGCGTCTCCTGCCAGGTCGTATGCCCTGGATCCAGGCTCCGCACTTCCCAGCACACAAACCTGAGGCCTACGGATGCCAGTAGTCATATGTGTCCTTGTGCTTGCACATGTCGGCGATGTCCGCTTCGGGTCGAAAGCGGACCTTACGACTCCGACGGTAGCAGGCCATTTGCCGCAAGCAAACGTGCCAGAACGGCGTGACCGAAAGCGGCCAACTCTTCCTCCGGAAGATCCAGTGAAGACAGCTCTTCCCGCTCGTAATCCTTGAACGCCACAAAGACTTCGTGCCGCCATGGACCCAACTCACCTGGCGCTAGATTCCTGATGTCGTCCAGCACTACCCGAAGGCGCCCATCAGACAATCTCAGCAAGCTGCAGGCGACGCCGTGTTCACCTCTTTTCTTTGCGTTGCTAACCACGCCGTCTCCTTGTTGGTCGTACATGTCCACTATGCATGCCTTGAGCAACGTTCCCGGAGTCGATCAGCCAAGTTTTCAGCGACCGCTCCCTCTGGAAGCCCAATCAGAAAGTCGCACTCAAAGGCCGAGTCCATTCTTGACGCAACTGGTACGCTCCCCGTTTTCAGGTTGGACGGCTATGAGATATCAGTGCTAGAGAAGGGAGGAGGGGCTATAAAATCATCTTGAACTTCTTTCCAAAGCTCCCCGCTCTCGGTGTAATAACGAAAGCCCTTCGTATGTTTACCGTTGTCAAAGACACCTTCCTCCATCAGCAGACCATTGGCCCACCACGTCCTGTAGCTTCCGTGGAATTCCCCATCCTTGAGGTTAGCGTCTAGTCTCAACGACCCGTCCGCGCGCCATTCGTGAATTACACCGTTGCCATCACCATTGCGGAACTCCATTTCAGAGAACAGGAATCCACTTTCAAGGAAAAAACGACGCCAACCCTCTTTCAGTCCGTTGACTTCGGACCATTCTTCTTTCACTTGGCCGTTTGGCCAGTGTCTTCTGCAGATAATCGGTTCTTCGTTGCACATGACGCGACCTTATTCATGTCCTTCGCTGACCACCTTGGTAGCGCAGTGGGACTTCCTTTCATGCAAAGGCCATACCGGCCCCTCGCACGCACCATGCACGCGAGGCAGGATGCAGACTAGAGTTTTCGAGAAAATGCATTCTTTCTCCTGTTTTCGCCTCCATCACGGGCGGCGTGATCCAAAACACTCTTTCTTCATGCTCTCAAAATGGCCGAATGGAAAGCATCGATCCATTTCTATCTTCGAATATGGAGCTCTATTCTCCACCGCCTTCCTCAACCAATAATAGGCCCGCCTCCAATCCATTGGATCATCACTGCCTGAAAGAATATTGTACTCATTGAATTGCGCGCCCGGATCCCCATTTTCGGCACCGATGAGCGTCCAGTATTTATATTTCGGGTCCATATTCTTCTCGTACATGTAGTACTCCATCAACTGCCAGGCAGCAGTAGCATCTCCCCATAAGGCAGCCTTTGACAGAACATCAACGCTGCCACTCATGGGAATAGGGGAAGTGCTCGGTTGTGAATTCGCACCCTGTTGCGCCTCTCCCGTGAAAAGGAAAGCAAATCCAATCATCAAAGCACAAATCATAATCAGCCCCCTGATGGGAATTGGACGAATTTACCTGGCCTCGAATAATCAGACTGCTTGGTATGGCGCCGGGGAGCAGGTCAGTGCGAGCAGTCCGGCGCGTCGTTAGAAAATCATTCCAGCCGTATCCTCGGCCGTTTATATGATATGCGAACCGCCACTCCTTCAGAGAAATATATGACAAATTCGGCACCCGCTGGCTTAATCGTGCTAACTTCAAAAGACCATACATCATAAGAATTTACCAAATAAGCATTGTCTTTTTGCTGTGAGTCAATGACGAACCATGATTCATTGTGGCTGCTAATTACTTCGTGAACTCGTGATGAATGATTGTCAGTTACAATCTTTTTCAGATTAGCAAAAAGACTATCGCATGAATCGCCGATAGAGATTGATGGAGGAGCGCTAACCAATCCCAGCACTTTAATCGCACTCACTTTACAATTTGTAATTGTGTAAATCACCTTCAGATTGTGCATGTCATCCAGTTCTATCGACCTCCCATTTCCAATGGGCGCCAAAGCATCAAAATTTGAATAATCGAAGTACAGGGATGGATTCAATAATGGACGAATTGCATGCACATGTTTTTGTTGTGCAATCAAAAAAATATCCTTCTTGGTCATTCCGATTGAAAATCCTTCAATTTCCCCACTCGTAATATCCCTTGAATCAATAAACATTGAATTTGTGCAACTTGCACAAATGATAATAATGGCCGCCATAAAAACCGCGCCACCAAGAACCTTAACCCGCTTGAATCCACTCATAAATTTTCTTCCTATGGGAAACGAGGGGTCACGTTTGAGGCCACGCACTGCACGCAGCGCCCTTTTAGAACTAATGGCACATGGTGTCTCACGTCAACAAGGAAATTCTTGCGACGCCCCTGCTTGCCTCACGCCATCTACTAAAGATGGTGGTCCGCATCACCACAATGGGCAGGGGATTCATAGCGCAATGATCAGGCATTAACAGAATGGCTGACAGCTGTTTCCGAAGTACTAAAAAAATAGCGCCAGGGACAATCGAGTCCTCTCGCGAATGCGACACCTCTCACCTCCCAAGCAAGATGTCACCGATCACGGCGCCCCACCAGCCTTGGCCGTGTAGCCATCATCCAGCGCGCCAAGGAAGGCGATTACGTCGGCGATCTCACGCGCGTCGAGCGCAGGCTTGTCGCCAGGCTCACGATCCATCGGCGCATCGCTGTGATCGACGTTGCCACGATAGCGCAGCGGCAGGTCGTCGAACTTCCGCACCCTGCCGCCCACCACCGGATACCACTTCCGCGGATCGGTGTCGCGCCCGACGTAGAAATGCATCATCGCGTCCAGCGTGTGGAAATAGCCGTTGTGGAAGAACAGCTGGCGCGTAGCGACGTTGCGCAACGTTGGTGTCTTGAACATGCCGCAGTACTGCGTCTGCGTGGCGAGATCCTTCCGCTTGGGGCCGCACAGGCCCAGGTCGTAGTAGCGCGGATCGCGATTGGCCGGAATCGCCCGGTTGCGCGGCACACCCAGTGCCTCGTAGGAGTAATCAGTGAACGCTGCCGGTCTCCCGCCAGGTCCCGGCGCATCGATGTGGCAGGAGGCGCAGTTGCCTTTCTTCGGGTCATTGAACAGCGCGTAGCCGTGCAACTCCTGCGCGGTGAAGCGGGCATGGCCCGACATCACCGCGTCGAACTTGCTGGTGTAGGGGTGGAAGCTCGGGTCTTCGATCTGGAAAGCTTCCAGCGCTGCACCGACGTCGTCGAACGCCTGACGCGGATGTTCGAACACACCTGCGCCAAAGGCCTGTTCGAACTGATGCGCGAACACGCCGTCGCGCACCGCGACGACCACGGCCGCAGGCGTCGCATTGGCCATCTCGTCCGGATCGAGCAAGGGGTTGGCCGCCTGTTGCCGGCGCGAGGCCGCTGCGCCGTCGCGACCGAAGCCGCCCGTAGGCCCTTCGTATTCGGCGTCTTCGGAGCCGGGGGTGAAATAGTTCAGGCTGAACAGCGGCGTATTGTCCAGGTAGCGTAGCGAGGGTACCGCGCGCGTGCCCGCGTGGTGCTGGTCCCGGCCACCGGGTTGTACTGCGCGTCCATCCGGCGGCCCATAGGCATGCGCGGGGTCGTGGCAGCTGGCGCAGGACGTGCGCCCCGAGGCGGACAGGGCCGTGTCGAAGAACAGTCGTCGCCCTACTTCCGCCTGCGGACTCAACTGCGACGGCACGGACGGGTAACGCACCCATTGGCGAATGGCGGCATCGCGCGCCGTGTCCATCGATGCAGCCGCGTGTTCGCGTGCGACCACCGGAAAGCAGGCACCCGCGATGCCCGTGGCAGCAATCGCCAGCACCACGACAACTGCCGCCCTGATCCAACCGGGTCCGCTGCGAGGTTTCTTTATCCGCCCACCCTGCATGGCTTAGCCCAATGCGCGCCCGTCGCCCGCGGCGCGATACCTGCTCAGAACTGGAACAGTGACATCAGGTCGTCCACCGCCGGACCGTTGATCGGTCGGTACGGATGACCCACCTTGGCCACCGGATCCGGCAGATTGTCGCGGCTGCGCGGCGACAGCGGCGGCAGGCGCCAGTTGCGTTCGATGAATTTCAGGATGGAGGCATGATCGCCGTATGCGTGATCGACCACGCCTTTGCGGGCGTAAGGAGAGGCCGCCAGCATCGCGATGCGCGGGCCGTCGCCGAAGAAGTCCACCGTCTGGATGTAGCCGGTGTCGAAGTGTCCGCCGCCTTCGTCGGTGGTGATGAGGATCGCGGTATGCGCCCACAGCGCCGGATCGGCCTGCACTTTGGCCAGCAGGTCCTTGAGGAAGGCTTCGTAGCTGGCCGGCGCCGAGTAGCCTGGATGACCGCTGTCGAAGCCCATCGGCACCACGAAGGACACCGCCGGCAACGTGTGGTGGGCGAGGTCGCTGTCGAGCGTGGCGAGGCCGGCAAGGCCGGACTTCAGCGCCGGGTCGCCCATCACCTTCGACGACGCCACCAGCGGATCGCCGATGTTGTTGTACTGGAGCATCTGCGCCTTCGCCACCGATACGTGCCATGCGGATGCTTCCGCCGCGACGTCGGCTGTGTCGCGGCCGCCGGTGTACCACTTCCAGCTCACGCCGCGCTTCGCCAGCGCCTCGGCGATGGTCGGCACGGTCTGCGGCGGGTAGGTGTAGTTGTCCGGACCGATCGGTTCCGGCCGGCCGTCCATGTCGTAGCCAGGGTTGTAGTTGTTCACCAGGTAGTAGGCGCCGGGCGCGCACTTGCTGGGGATATGCCGCGCGTCGAGGAAGGCGCGGATGGCGGCCACGCCGGGCTGCTTCGGATCGGAACAGTCCACGTAGGAACCGCCCGAATAGCCGTCGCGGGTATAGAAGTTCGGCGTGCCCGGCATCGGGTCCGGATTCTCGATCTGGTTGGCCGGCGGCACGGCGAGCTGGCCATCTTTGTTGAAGAACGGCGCGTCCGCCGTGGCGATGGCGAAGAAGTTGGCGCCGGTGCCGCCCATGATGGACTGGTGGTAGTTGTCGCTCAGCGCATAGTGCTGAGCCAGCGATCGGAACAACGGCGCGTCGCCGGCGGACATGTTCATGAAGCCCATCAGCTCGCCGCCCTGCGCCGGGTTGGCCGGACTCACGCCCTTGGTGTCGCCGCCCATGCCGGTGTTCGCCGCCACCCAGGTGAACATGTCGAGCCGCGCGTTGTCGCCACCGGTCTGCTGCCACATCTGGAAGAAGCGGTGCACCGGATCACCGGTCACCACGGTGGCCGCGAGGCCGTCCTTGCCAGCGTCGCGGTACGGCACGTAGCGGGTGATCTGGAACGGGCCGTTGGGGAGGTTGCCAGGGAAGCGCGTGTCCGGCGTGCCGACAGCGTTCTCGAAAGTGACCGGATCCATTTCGCCGATCTGCAGCGGCTGCGGCAGCGTGGCGTAACTGCCCGCGCGTTCCGGCTGCAGGGTGTAGGCCTGCGACGGCGTGCCCTTGCTCTGCGCGGCCAGCGCGAAATTCGGTCCGGGCGTGCCGTCGGCCTTGATGATGCCTTCGGACAGCAGGTTCTTCACCGATTGCCCGGGCGCCGGCACGTAGCCGCCGAACAGGCCATCGAAGGTCTGGTTCTCGCCGATCACCACGATGACGTGCTGGATCGGCGTGGTGGTCGCTCCCTGCGCAAGGGCCAGCGCCGAAGCGGCCGCACGCGCCGGCACCGCCGCGGACGGCGCGCCTTGCGCGGGAACGGAGACGACGGCGCGGTCGGCATCGCTGCCCACGCTGACGGTGCCATGGCGCATATCGAAGTGGACGACCGAGAACAACGCAGTCCATGGATTGCCGGCATCGGCATGGGACGACGTGCCGCCGGCACTATCATTCGCCGCATCGGCCGGCACATGGAACGCCGCGTACAGCGGCGCGAGCACACCGGCGACATCCTTGTCCGCATTGGCGATGCGCACGGCATCGAGGCCGGTCATCTGCACCGTATCCGGTGCGCCGTCCAGCACCGCGCCCAAGGCACGCTGGGTTTGCAGCGTGGTGACCGGATCGAGGTTCACCACGGCCGATGCCTGCCCCGCCGCGGGCGAGAAAACCGCGGACAAGGTGGCCGGCGCACCATCGTCATCGCCAGATGGCGCGGTCAGCACGAAGGGGCCGACGCCATCAAGGACGAACGAAAAGCGGCCCTGTGTATCCGTCACCACGGACACCACGCGGCGACCCGCATGATCCGTTGCCGTAACCGGCACGCCAACCATCGGCACCGCGCCACCGACGGCGCCGTCGACGGCGACATGGCTTCGAACGGCTTGCGGGTGACAGGCGGTCAGCGACAGCAGGAGGGCGATTGACAACAGGCAACGCTTCATCGGCGATCTCGGCAGGCGAATGGACATCCGCCGCGGGGCACGAGGCCGGCGGCGGATGCACGGTGGAAACGGTCATGCATGCTCGCGTCCGGGCGCAACCCGAAGCCCCCCACGCGGTCCATCACGGACCACCCTATCGCAAGCATGGCGGCGGAGGGTCGTCATGCTGGTCAGGCTTTGTGAAACTCCGCTTGCGTCCACGTGACCGCGGCATGGCACGGTGCGCACCCATCCGCTACTTGGCGGCAAGCTGTCATCTGCCATGCACATTGGAAGAGTGTGCGCGATCCGCCCGCGACCATCCATCCACCACGCCATGGCTGCAAGAAATCGCGGCCTAGACCGAACCGCCCGGGCAGCTAGCCGCCGCCACGCGACTGTAACCCGCGCCAGTCACGCTTTCGACATTGCCGGATCGGCTGGCTTCGGGTGGCCCTCGTGTCGTTCTTGTCGCGTATTCGCCGTCATCCCATGACGATCAACCTGGTGGCGGGCAGCGCCGCGTTCCTGGCGTATGCGTCGATGTACGCCTTCCGCAAGCCGTTCACGGCCGCCACGTTCGAAGGCATGCACCTCGCCGGCGTGGACTACAAAGTGTGGCTGGTGATCGCGCAGGTGATGGGCTACATGCTCAGCAAGGTGCGCGGAATCACCTGGATCGCGGAAATCCAGCGCCAGCGCCGCGCACGCACGCTGGCAGGGTTGATCGGCTTTTCGTGGCTCGCCCTGCTCGGCTTCGCGCTGGTTCCCGCGCCATGGAACATCCCCTTCCTCTTTCTCAACGGACTGCCGCTGGGCATGGTGTGGGGCGTGATCTTCGGCTACCTCGAAGGTCGCCGCGGCACGGAACTGATGGGCGCCTGCATGTGCGCCAGCTTCATCGTCGGGTCGGGCGTGGTGAAGTCGGTGGGCACCTGGCTGATGGTGAGCTGCCACGTCAGCGAATTCTGGATGCCGTTCGCCACCGGAGCCGCGTTCGTCGCGCCGCTTTGCCTGGCCACGTGGATACTCGAACACCTGCCTGTACCCGATGCCGCCGATATCGCGGCGCGCAGCGTGCGCATTCCCATGGACGCGGCGGCGCGGCGCGCGTTCCTGGCGCGCTTCCTGCCCGGCATCGCGATGATCGTGATGGCCTACGTGGCGCTGACGGTCACGCGCGATTTCCGCGACAACTTCGCGGCGGAGATCTGGGCCGACCTCGGGCGCGGCGGCGACGCCTCGGTGTTCACCGAAACGGAGGTGCCGATCGCCATCGCCGTGCTGATCATCACCGCCTTCACCATGGCCGTGCGCGACAACCTCCGCGCGCTGATGCTCAACCACGCGCTGATCTTCGGCGGCTTCGCCATCGCCGTCTTTTCGACCTGGCTGCACCGCCACGGCATGATCGATCCGGTGGGCTGGGTCGGTTTCAGCGGCTTCGGTCTCTATCTGGCCTACGTGCCATACAACGCAACGTTCTTCGAGCGCATGCTGGCGACGTTCCGCGTTACCGGCAACGTGGGCTTCATGATGTACATCGCCGACAGCGGCGGATACATGGGCAGCGTGCTGGTGATCCTGGTGAAGGAATTCGGCGGCATGCACCTTTCGTGGGCATCGTTCTATGCCGACACGGTGATGACACTGTCGGGCATCGGCATGTTGATTACCCTGGTGTCGGCGCTCTACTTCTACGAGAAGGCGCGACGCGCGAAGGTACCGGTGGCGCTGCCGGCGGCGGCTTGAGGCATAACGGTTCTGGAGCTTTTCGAACTCCGAGCACCTCGCGCTGAGTCGTTTGCATGCAAGCCAGGAAGGCACGAGGAAGAGCTGAAATGAATGCCTTGCTCCTCGCAGCTCTGGTTGAAGGCGTTGCACAACAGCAAGCCGATATCCAATAGCGGCCGCGCGAGTCCGAGCCATTTCGCCACTGAATGATTCGCTACCCTCACCCCTCCGAGGCCGCCCTTCGGGCGTTCTACGCGCTGCGCTTGTCCGGCCTACGCCGGAATGACGAGCATATGAGAAGCCGGTTTCATTTGGCCCTCAGTTCCCAGATACGGCGCGGCGTGGACGTGCCGTCTATCGTGTAGGCGGGAGCAGTTCCCATACCCTCGACACAGCCCGCTGGTAGTTCGGGCGGATCGAACCAGGCCGTTTCTCTGGGTTACTTCTCTTGACTCCGGGCATCCTGTCCTCCGCCCTTCGGGTCAGCTTCGCCGTTCGCCACCGCTCCTGCGGTGGCGTGGGCCAGCAAAGAGAAGTGACTCGAGCGCCGGCAGGCGATCGAAACCGCCTTGTTCCTTGCTACAACAAAAGCTTCAGCGAATGAAAAATCACTCGCGATAACGCACCAGCGCATCGCCAAGCATCTCCCTGAGCGGAGCCAGCTCAGCGGCATAGTTCGTCCACTGGCCAATGCCATCGCGAAAAATAGGCCGCCGCACCTGCTCGGAACTCGCCGTGCGCACACTGCGCGCGGTCTTGTGGAATTCCAGACAACCGGGTTCGAACGGCAAGCCGCAGAAATCCAGGATGCGGTGCACGCTGCCTTCCAGATCGTCCACCACGTCCTCGTGATGCACGCGCAACACACGCCCCGGTAGCACCGCGTCCCAATGCCGCATCAGCTCGAGGTAGGTACGGTAGTAACGCGCGATGTCCTCGATGCTGTAGGTGAACTCCTGGCCGCTGGCGAACAGCTGCTTGAAATTGCTGAAGCAGCAGGCCATCGGCTCGCGCCGCGCATCGATGATCTTTGCGTTGGGAAGCATCAGGTGGATCAGGCCAAGGTGCCGGAAGTTGTTCGGCATCTTGTCGATGAAATACGGCTTGCCGCTGCGGTAGATACGCGTGTCGTGGAGATACTTCGCGCCCAGCCTGCGGAATTCGTCGAACGATAGGTCGGCCAGCACGCCGGGATAGCGGGGATCGTCGAGGTCGGGGTCGCGCCCCTGCAGGTCGAGCGCGATGCGCGGGATATCGCCCAGCTCCTGCGTGCCCTCGACCTGTGAGTGCGAGGCGAGGATCTGTTCGATCAACGTGGAGCCTGCGCGCGGCAGGCCAACGATGAAGATGGGGTCCGCACTCGGATCGCCGGCGCCCGCGCGGCCGGCAAAAAATTCGCGCGTGCAGACTTCGATCTGCTTGCGCGTATTCGTCTCGAAAATCTCAGGGCGATAACCGCTCTCGGAGCGCTTGAGCGCATTGCCGCGTTCGTAGTGCTGCCACGATCCGACATGGTCGCCACGATCCTCGAGCGCCTTGCCCAAGGCGAAGCACAGGTGGTAGCGGTCGGCGAGCGCCGTGGCCGGCGATGCTTCCCCGCTGCGCATGCGCGCGATCTCGTCGTCCGAAAAGCGATAGGTCTTGAGGTTGGCGAGACTCCAATACGCATCGCCGAAGTCGGGGCGCGCTGCCGTGGCGGCACGGTAGGACTCGATGGCCTCGGCCTGCTGCCCCTGCGTTTTCAGCGCATGCGCGAGCGACAGGTGCAGGTCGGCTGCGCCCGGCATGTCGCGCAGAAGCTCGCGGTACAGGGCGATGGCGCGCTCGTGTTCGCCAAGGCCTACGCTCGCACTGGCGTAGAGCGCGCGGTAGTCGAGATGTTCGGAATCGATGGCGAGCAGCTTTTCCGTTTCCTCGCAGGCCCGCTGGTACAGGTGCCGCGCGAAGAGTACCTGTGCGTAGTCGAAGCGTGCCATGTGGTAATCGGGTGCCAGCTTGAGCACGGCTTCGAGCAGAATCTCGGCATCGTCGAGCACCTCGCGGGCCAGGCCGATGCGCGCGAGCAGGCGCATGCCTTCCACGTCGTTGCCGACCCGCAGCAGGTAGGGACGGATGGTGTGCTCGGCGTGCCCGAGGTCGCCGTCCGAGAACAGGCTAGTGGCGCGGACTACTTCGGGCGCCAGTTTCTTGAGTGTCGCGACATGCGCACCGGCGGTCGTTGCATTGGCGGCGTCGCCGGTCATGCGGTACAGGCCTTCGAGCAGGTTCCAGCTCGAAGGCAAGGCGGGATTGGTGTTGACCCCGCGCAGCAAGGCGTCGATCGCACCAGGCGCATCGCGCTTGACGACGTAGCAGTGGCCGCGCTCCTCGTGCAGACGGCTGAAGTGGGGATGCCACTGTTCCATCCGCGCCAGCGTCTGCAGCGCCGCATCGGTCATGCCGAGGTAGCGCTGGCTCCTGGCGATGAGGTACAGCACGTCGCGATGCTCCGGCATCTCCGCGGCAAGCGCTTCGGCTGCCTGCAAGGCTTCCGCGTAGCGTCCTTCCGATTGCAGTTGCTGCGCACACCGGATGGCGTGTTCCGCCGAGGTCGGAAGCGGATCGGCTGCCTTGGCATTCATGACGGAATACAACCTCAAAGAATACGACCTTAAAAAAACGGGGTGGGCTTGCGCCCACCCCAATTCTACTTTCCTGCCCGGGGAGACAAGCAGGTCAGAACTTGAAGCCCACCTTCACGCCGATCACGCGCGGATGGATCGGCACCTGCGACTCGATGAACTCGGCCGACGAGGTGAACGTGCTGGCGTGGCTGTTGCCGAGGTTGGTGCCGAAGATCGACATGTTCCAGTTGTCCTTGGCCACGCCGATCGACGCATCGTAGGTGGTATAGGCGGCCTGCAGGTAACGCAGCTCCACCGTGGTGATGTCGGTCACGCCATCGCCGCTCGGGTAGGTGGCCGGCTGGTTGTACATCGAACCCATGTGGCTGGCGCCGACCTGCCAGAACGCCTTGTAGTCGCCCGCCAGCGTCCAGTCGTAGCGCAGGCGCAGGTTGTACTGCGAGCGCGGCGAGAAGGCCGGCACGCTGCCCACTTCGCCGAACGGGTTGGCGAAGGACGACACCGCGCCTGCCGCGCCGGTGGCGACGATGCAGGAGTTGTAGGCGGCCGAGCCTGGAATGTTGTCGACCAGGCAGGGCGAGTTGGTTTGCTTGGCATGGTTGAGCGAGGCCGAGCCCATCAGCGACAGGCCGTCGGTGATGCGCGCCTGGAACTGCAGTTCGCCGCCGTCCACCTTGTAGTTCGGCCCGTTGACCGCGAAGGTGGTGTTGCCCAGCACCAGCGGGTTGAAGAACTGCATCTGCACGTTGTTCCAACGCATGTCGTAGATCGAGGCGTTGAGCAGCAGACGGTCGTCGAAGAAGGTGGACTTGAAGCCGATCTCGTTGTTGGTCAGCGTGTCGGGCGCGTAGCTGGTCGGCTTCTTGTACTGCGGCACGCCGTCGAGCTTGGCCACCTCGGAGGTAGTGCGGTTGAAGCCGCCCGGACGGAAGCCCTGCGAGAAGGTGTAGTACAGCATCATGTCCGGCGTGATGTTCCACAGCAGGTTCGCGCGGCTCTTGAAGCCGTGGTAATCCTGGTGGTAGTTCATCACCGAGTCGTTGCCCACGTAGGTGCCGTTGGGCACGTTGACCTGCGCGGCGGTGGTGTAGAACTCCGTGCCGGTCTGCCACTCGGAGTAGTGGTAGTAGCGCGTGCCGGCGGTCACGGTCAGCACGTCCGGAACGATGTCATACGACAGCGAACCAAAAACCGCTTCCTGCTTGTAGCCGCGCTTCTCGACTTCGCCGAACGCGGTGTTGTCGGGCATGACGATGCCCGGCGATGACTCCGCGTCGGCCACGCAGGGATACCCGCCGGCCAGCGCGGCGGTGAGGTTCGCCGGCGTGCAGGACGGGATCGTCTTGTAGTTGAAATCCATGCGGTCGTTGATGTTGAAATCTTCGTAGTACAGGCCGCCGATGGCGCGCAGGCGGCCGTCTTCCGGCGTCATCAGACGCAGCTCGTGGCTCTGGTGCGTGCTGTTGACGTGGTCGTTCCAGTAGCCGACCGGCGAATAGCAGATCGGCTTGCCGGCGCTGGACAGGCCGGCCGAGGTGCCGGTGCACTGGTAGTACATGCCGCCCGCGCTGCGCGAGTAGCTGGTGTAATCCTGCTGCTCGCTGATGCGGCGATTGGTGTATCCGCCCGTGTACACCAGCGAGAGGTCGCCGATCTGGCCGTTCAAGGTCCAGGCGGTATTGGTGAAATGGTCGTTGTTCCAGGCCGGCACGAACGAGGTGATCTGGTCGGTACCGAGCTTCTGGCCGTCCGTGCCGGTCGGGTAGGTCGAAGACTGGCCGTTCGCGTCCAGGTTCTGGTAGCTCTCGGCGATCAGGAAGTTCCAGTCGTCGTTGATCTTCCACAGCGCGGACAGGCGTGCGCCCTGGTAGTCGACCGGATTCCAGTTGTTCTGCGCCACGGAATAGTTGTTGGTGCCCGCGGCGCTGCCGGCGGCCACGTAAGGTGCCATCGCGCCGCCGCCATCGGTGGCCTGGCGCGTGTAGGTGCTCGGCACGTTGTCGATGTAGCCGCCCTGATGATCGTTGTAGATCACGCCGCGCACGGCGAGCGTGCCGGGGATGATCGGGAAGTTCAGCACGGCGTTGGCCGAATTGTTCGGGCCGCCGCCGGCCGTGGCGCCGGCACTGGCCTCGGCGCTGCCGCTGACCTTGTCGAGATTGGGCTTGTTGGTGATATAGCGCACGGCACCCGCCTCGGCGCCGCCGCCGAACAGCGTGCCCTGCGGGCCTTCGAGCACCTCGAGGCGCTCCATGTCGACCATGTAGATGTCGAGGTTGCGCGCCGGGAACTGCATCGACTGGTCGTCGAGGTACACCGCGACGTTCGGGAACGGTGCAATCGACGCACTGGACTGGTTGCCGAGGAAACCGGTGCTGAGGCCGCGCATGTAGATGTTGCCCTGGCCCGGACCGTTGGTCGCGAAAGTCACGTTGGGCAGGTACTTGATGACGTCCTGGAAGTCCTGGACGTTCATCTGCTGCAGCGTGGCGCCGGTGAATGCCTGGATCGTGATCGGCACCTGCTGGATGTCCTGCACCGTGTGCTGCGCCGTCACGTTGACCGTGCCGAGCGTGGCTGCGTTGGCCGCGCTGGGCGTGTTGGCCGCGTTGGAGTTGGCGGACGCGGTAGCCGGCTGAGTCGCCGGGGCGGGAGGCGTGGTGGTGTCGGCGTAGGACACGCGACTGACCGCGAGCGCGGCCAATACCGCGCAGGTGATTGGATTGATCTTCAAGATGGCATCCCCTCAAGGGTGTATTAACGGAAAAGTGCCGGCGCAAAGGCCTGATGCTGCAACCCGGGGAAGGCTAGGGAACGGCGATGAAACGCCTGTGACTTGGCCTAGCCAAGTTCGTCGGCTGTCTATGCCTTTGCCGGTGTGCATGGCTTCGCGAATGCGCACGGCTGCGGGAGATCTTTCGCGCACGCGAACGAGGGCGCGCGCTTCGCGTGGAAGCGCGCATGAAATTGCGCGGCGTGATTGGTGTCGCGTGACTGCTCGCACGGGCCGGTGGTCCGCTGTTGTCCTGAAAAGCGATGCGTGCGGACGGGACGATCGAAAATGAAAAAGCAGGGTTTGATCCCTGCTTTTTTCACGATGCCCATTCCAGCTTGCCGTCATCCACCGCTTTCGATACATCGGACGAAGCATTCGAAAACGGCCTGCGGCATTCATGCCGCCTGCAAGACCGGCGAGGTAACCGGGTCAGAAAGCGCGCTGCCCACCCACCCAGACATTGCGCACGATTGGCAAACCACCCACCTCGCGCATACGCACCACGTCGGCGCGCATGCCGGCCTTCAGCGAGCCGCGATCGCTGAAGCCCAGTGCCTTCGCCGGATTGCGGCTCACCGTCGCCATCGCCCTGGGCATCGACCAGCCGGCCTGCGCATGCAACAGGAAGGCGCCGTGCAGCAGGCTGGCCGGGACGTAGTCGGACGACAGCATGTCCAGGCGATCGGTACGCGCCAGCTCCAGCGCCGCGACATTGCCGGAGTGCGAGCCGCCGCGCACGACATTCGGCGCGCCCATGATCGTGGTGAGTCCATGCGCATGCGCCGCATCGGCGGCTTCCTGCGTGGTCGGGAATTCGGAGATCGTCACGCCGATGCGTTGTGCGTGTTCCACTTGCCGCGCGTCGGTATCGTCGTGGCTGGCCAGCACCACGTCGCGGCCGTGGGCCATGGCCAGCACGGCGCTTTCATGCCGGGCGCTGTAGTGCGCCTGCTGTTCGGTGCGGCGCTTCACCACGTCGGCGAACTCGTCTTCCGTCCAGGTCATGTGGTTCTTGCTGTAGTACTTGCGGTATTGCGCAAGGTCGCGGTACTGGCGCTGGCCCGGCGTGTGGTCCATCAGCGAGACCAGCCGCACGCTGCCATGGTCCATCAGCGGTTCCAGAGTTTCCAGCAGGCGTGGATAGGCCAGTTCGCAGCGCAGGTGGATCCAGTGGTCGGCGCGCAGCGCGCCGGTGGCCTGGCCTTCGAGGATGGCGTCGTAGGTGCTGCGCAAGGTGTCGATGCGCACGCTTTCCTCTTCCACGTCGCCCACCGACAGCGCGTCGAATACCGTTGTGATGCCGGCCGCGACCACCTGCGCGTCATGCGTCAGCACCGCCGGGATCGATGGCCACAGCACGCCGGCGCGCGGCATCAGGTGTTTTTCGAGATTGTCGGTGTGCAGTTCGATCAGGCCCGGGACGACGTAGTCGCCTTCGCAGTCGATGGCGTTCGGCGCCTGCGTCGATCCTTCTTCTACCAGCCGGATCATGCCGTTGCGGGCGATCAGGGTGCCGTGGATCACGCCATCGTCGAGCACGATGCGCGCATTGGTCAAAGCTAAATCGTTCATGGTGGTCTCGACGCAAAGGTCCGCAGGTTCAAAAGGGATCAGGCAGCTTCGAGCGCCTGCATGGGGAACAGGCGCGTGGCGACGCGGTCGCGCATGTCTTCGTCGTGGAAGATGCCGAGCACTGCCGAACCGTCGGCGCGCGCTTCGGCAAGCAGCTGCGCCACCACGTCGCGGTTCGCGGCATCCAGCGACGCGGTAGGTTCGTCCAGCAACAGGATCGGTCGGCGCACGATCAAGCCGCGCGCGATGTTCACGCGTTGCTGTTCGCCGCCGGAAAAGGTGCCCGGCGGCAGCAGCCACAAGCGCTCTGGCACGTTCAGCCGGTGCAGCAAGTTGCCGGCGCGCTGGCGCGCCTCCCGTTCGTCCATGCCGGCCTGCAGCAGCGGCTCGGCGACGATGTCCAGCGCAGGCACGCGGGGAATCACGCGCAGGAACTGGCTGACGTAACCCAACGTATGGCGGCGCACGTCCAGTACCTCGTGCGGCATGGCCCTAGCCAGGTCGAGCCAGCGCCCTGCATGGCGCACATGCACCGCACCGAAGCTTGCGCGGTAGTTGGCGTAGATCACGCGCAGCAGCGTGCTCTTGCCCGCGCCGGAGGGGCCGGACAGCACCACGCATTCGCCCGCGTGCAGGCGCAGGTCCAGCCCGCGCAGCACGTCCAGGCGCGCGCCGTGCTGGTGGTGGAGTTCAAACGACTTGCCAACGTCGCGCAGCTCGAGCATCAGGGCAGCGGTCATGTCGTCAGTACCGAGGAAACGAGCAATTGCGTGTAGGGATGTTGCGGGTCGTCGAGGATCTGGTCGGTGAGCCCGGTTTCGACCACGCGCCCCCCCTGCATCACGAGGGTGCGGGCGGCGAGCAAGCGGGCGACCGCCAGGTCGTGCGTCACCATCACCGCGGCCAGGCCCAGCTCGTTCACCAGCCGGCGCAGCAGGTCGAGGATGCGCGCCTGCACCGAGACGTCGAGACCGGCGGTCGGCTCGTCCATGAACACCAGCCGCGGCTGCGTCACCAGGGTCCGCGCGATCTGCAGGCGCTGCTGCATGCCGCCGGAAAAGCTGGTCGGCGCGTCGTCGATGCGCGCGGGATCGATCTCCACCCGCTCCAGCCAGCCCCGCGCGATGCCGCGCAGCTGGCTGTAATTGCGCATGCCCAGCGCCATCAGGCGTTCGGCGACATTGGCGCCGGCACTCACGTTGAGGCGCAGGCCGTCGCGCGGGTTCTGCGTGACGAAGCCCCACTCCTCGCGCGCCAGGCGGCGACGGTCGGCCTCGCTCAGCGCGCCCAGTTCCAGCCAGCCGCCGCTGCGCTGGCGATAGCGCACCGAGCCAGCCGTGGGCGCCTGTTGCGCGGCCACCGTATTGAGCAGGGTCGACTTGCCCGAACCCGATTCGCCCACGATGCACAGCAACTCGCCCGGGTGCAGGTCGAAGCTCACGTCCTCGCAGCCGATGCGCTGGCCGTAGTGGCGGCCCAGCCCGCGTACTTGCAGCAGCGCGCTCATGCTTGCGCCTCCATGCGGTGGCCGCTGCAGAAATCGGTATCCGAGCAGACGAACATGCGCGTGCCGCAATCGTCCACGACGACCTCGTCCAGATAGCTTTCGCCGGAGCCGCACAGCTCGCACTGCTGCTCCCAGCGCTGGATCTCGAACGGATGGTCGTCGAAGGCCAGGCTTTCCACGCGCGTATACGGCGGAATCGCGTAGAGCCGCTTCTCGCGTCCCGCGCCGAACAGCATCAGGGCCGGCGAGCGGTCGAGCTTGGGGTTGTCGAACTTCGGGATCGGCGACGGCGAGGTGAGGAAGCGCCCGTCGACCAGCACGGGATAGTCGTAGCTGGTGGCGATGTGTCCATACTGGGCAATGTCCTCGTACAACTTCACGTGCATCAATCCGTAATCGGCCAGCGCATGCAGGGTGCGCGTCTCGGCTTCGCGCGGCTCCAGGGTGCGCAGCGGTTCGGGCTCGGGCACCTGGAACACAAGGATCTGATCTTCGCGCAGCGATGTTTCAGGAATGCGGTGGCGGGTCTGGATCAGGGTGGCCTCTGCCGTGTGCTCGGTGGTGGCCACGCCCGCGACGCGGTGGAAGAAGCGGCGGATGTTCACCGCATTGGTGGTGTCGTCCGCGCCCTGGTCGATCACTTTCAGCACGTCATCGGGCCCGAGCAGGGCCGCGGTGACCTGGATGCCGCCGGTGCCCCAGCCGTACGGCAAGGGCATTTCGCGGCTGCCGAACGGCACCTGGTAGCCGGGAATGGCCACGGCCTTCAGCAGCGCGCGGCGCAACATGCGCTTGGTGTCTTCGTCGAGGAAAGCAAAGTTGTAGGTCATGACCACTGCCCACCCGCTGCGCTCAATGGCTGCTCCTCGGCATCCGTGGCGTGCTGTGCCGCGAGCGTGCGCAGCAGCGACAGCTCCGCCTGGAAATCCACGTAATGCGGCAGCTTCAGGTGCTGCACGAAACCGGAGGCTTCCACGCTGTCCGAATGCGACAGCACGAACTCTTGGTTCTGCGCGGGCGCATGGTTCGGCTCGGCGAGCTCGTCGCAGCGCAACGCGCGATCCACCAGCGCCATGGCCATCGCCTTGCGCTCGCCTTCGCCCATGGTCAGACCGTAGCCGCGGGTGAACTGCGGCGGCACGCCGTTGCCGCCGCGGAACTGGTTGATCATCTGGCATTCGGTCAGCACGATGCTGCCGATCTCGATGGCGAAGCCCAGCTCTTCCGGGCAGATCCGCACGTCCACTTCGCCCATGCGGATCTCGCCCGCGAACGGATGGCTTTCGGCATAGCCGCGCTGGGTCGAATACGCCATGCCGAGCAGGAAGCCTTCGTCGCCGCGCGACAGGTTCTGCAGGCGGGTCGCACGGTCGGCCGGGAACATCAGCGGTTCGCGCGTGAGGTCGACCGGTTCCGGATCGCTGCCGGGTTCGATCCGCTCGATCAGCGCTTCCGCATCCAGCAGGTCCAGCACGCGCGGCATGTCCGACGGCAACGGCACATCGGCCGGCGCCACCTCTGCTGCGACCGCGGTATCGAAATCCAGCAGGCGCTGCGTGTAGTCGTAGGTGGGGCCCAGCACCTGCCCGCCCGGAATGTCCTTGAAGGTGCCCGAGACGCGACGGCGCACGCGCATCGCGGTGGTGTCCAGCGGCAGCGTGTAGCCGAAGCGCGGCAAGGTGGTGCGATAGGCGCGCAGCAGGAAGATCGCTTCCAGCATGTCGCCGGCGGCCTGGCGGATCGCCAGCGCGGCCAGCTCCTCGTCGTACAACGAGCCCTCCTGCATCACCCGCGCCACGCCCAGGCGCAGCTGCCCGCGGATCTGCGCAAGCTCCAGTTCGGGCACGGCGGTGTCGCCACGACGCGCCTCGGCCAACAGTTCCAGCGAGCGGGCGATCGCCTGCTCGCCGCCTTTCACGGCAACGTACATTCAGCCCTCCAGCAGGCGCGTCGTGCGCGGCAGGGCAAGCACCTGCTGCCCGGCGACGAAGAACAGGTCGATGCCGAGCGGAAGCAGCGCGGCCAGTGCGGCACGTTGCTGCCAGAAGTCGGCAGGCAAGCCGTCGATGGCGACGGTTTCGGTGTCGCGGATACCCGGGCCGGCGAACGTGTTGCCTGCCCCACCCGCGGCAACGGGATTTATCGCTGCCAACTGGATGATCAGGCTGGCGGAGCGATCCGGGTAACGCATGTCGCCACACGCAAACGCATCCAGCGGCGGCATCGACGCGGGATTGGTAATCAGCGCGAAGTTGGCATCCTGCGGCCGGTCCGCCAGCTTCAGGCCGGCATGGAAGCGCAGGTGGCGGACCACCTCGTCTTCCGGCTGCTGCAACCACACGGAGGTGGTCGCATCGCAAAGCGTCAGCACGATCGCCATCGCGGCCGGTGCGGCCGGCGCGGGTGCGGGCGGCAATACCGGCAACGTGCGCGGCACGGCTGGGCGCGCCATCGCCTGCAGCAGTTCGCGGAAGTTGCGCTGGCTGTCGAACACGGGATTGGCAAAGGCGGCCAGCATCATTCGCCCCGTACCACGGTGAAGAATTCCACCTTGCTCGCGGCGGCCTTGCGGCTCGCCTCGTCGCGACGACGGTCCAGCGCACGGCGCAGCGGTTCGACCACCTGCATGCGCAACGACGCATGCCTGTCGGCATCCTGCAGCATCGCATCGGCCAGCGCCGCCAGCTCGGCGTGGCGCGTATCACTGCCGCGCACCCAGGCGTGGCCGATGTGGCCGCCGGCCTGCACGCTGCAGCGGGTGACGGTGACTTCGCCGAAATTGAACTGCGGGCCGGTGCCGCCGACCCGGCCGCGCAACATGTACAGACCGGTCTGCGCCGGGCGCAGCCAGGCGGTGTCGGCCGGCGGCGCGAAGGCGCCCATCGCCTGCACCAGCTCGGCCGGATCGGCCTGCGCCAGCAGCGACATCCAGTGCGGGCGCGCCAGGTGGGGGGAGGTGTCCATCGGGTGTTCCTCGGCTTGTCACAAATGTCTAGTTATCTAGACAGGCGGCGGCGCCTGCACGGCGCCCCTTGTGAGCCATTGCAGCAGGCCAGCGTGCCGTTGCCATGACGGTGAATAGACAGGTTGAGGGCGTGGTATGAGCGAAATCGAACGGGGACGTGGCGTCGCGCTGTGGAGCCAGATCAGCGGCATCCTCGCGTCGGAGATCCTCAAGGGGCAGCCGCGCCAGGGCGCGCAACTGCCGTCGGCGCAGGAGCTGGCCGCACGCTTCGACGTCAACCGCCACACCGTGCGCCGCGCGATCGCCGCGCTGGAGGAACGCAACCTGGTGCGCACCGAGCAGGGACGTGGCAGCTTCGTGCAGGAGCAGACGATGGATTACCTCATCAGCCGCCGCACGCGCTTCGCGCAGAACATGCGCAACCTCAATGTCGAAGCCGACATGGAGTTCCTGGAGGAAGCGCGCGAGATCGCGCCACCGAAGGTCGCCCAGGCACTGGGCCTGGGCCGCCACGAATACGTCTACCGCATCGAAACGCTGGACCATGCCGACGGCCATGTCGTCGATTACAGCACCGCCTACTTCCCCGTCGCACGCTTTCCCGACTTCCCCGCCGTGTACCGCCGGCTGCGCTCGGTCACCCGCGCGCTGGCCGAATTCGGCGTGGCCGACTACGAGCGCAAACACACCCGTGTTTCCGCACGCCTGCCCGACGCCCACACTGCACGCCTGATGAAGCAGCCGGCGAGCCGGCCCGTGCTCCACGTGCAATCGATCAACGTCGACACGCGCGGCATGCCGGTGCAATACGGCATCACGCGCTTCTCCGGCGACTGGGTGCAACTCGTGCTGATGGCAGGCCACTGATGCGTTATGCCGTGTATTTCTGCCCGCCCGCGGGCAGCGGGCTGGACCTCCTCGGGCGCGAATGGCTGTCCGCCGGTCCCACATCGGGCATTGCGCCGGAGCGTTGGCATGCGTTGACCGCCAACGTGCGCCGCTACGGCTGGCACGCCACGCTGTGCGCGCCATTCGCCCTGGTCGAATCGGCCGGCTACGACGAGCTGCGCCGCGAGGTCGCCGATATCGCGCGGCACGCCAGCGTCATCGAACTTGCCATGCAACTGGACCATCTCGCGGGCTTTCTCGCGCTGCGGCCGCATGGCGACGAGCAAGACGTCCACACCCTGGCCGGTCAATGCGTGCGCCGCCTCAACCCGCTGCGCGCGCCGAACAGCGAGGCCACCTGGCAGCGGCGAGCGCCACACCTCGACGCAGCGGAGCTCGCGCTGTTCCGCCAGTATGGCTATCCCTACGTGCTCGATCGCTATCGCTTCCACATGACGGTATCCGCGCCGGCCAGCGAAACCGAAACGCAGGCGATGCGCGCATGGTTTGCGCCAAGGCTGGCCAACCGCCCGGTCGCGCGCATCGACGCGCTCACCCTCTGCCAGGAAAAAGCGCCCGGCCAACCGTTCGATCCGCTCGAAAGGATTCCCCTCGGCACGGGAGCGGCGGCATGAGCACGGGCCGCCTGTATTACGTGATGGGCCCATCCGGCGCGGGCAAGGACAGCGTGCTGGCGTGGGTGCGAGAACACGGCGTGCCGCTTGGCGTGTTGTGCGCGCACCGCTACATCACCCGGCCCGCGCATGCCGGCGGCGAGAACCATATTGCGCTGAGCGTGGCGGAATTCCGCTCGCGCGAGCAGCGCGGCCTGTTCGCACTGACCTGGAAAGCCCACGGCCTGCATTACGGTATCGGCAGCGAAGTGAGGCATTGGTTGACGCGCGGTGCCGATGTGCTGGTAAACGGCTCGCGCGGCGCGTATGCGCTGGCTTGCGAGCGGTTTCCCGCCTTGCACCCCGTGTTGATCACCGCGAGCCAGGAAACGATCGCGCTCCGCCTCGCCGCTCGCGGGCGCGAATCGGAAGCCGAGATCGCCGCGCGCATCGCACGCCTGGATACCTATCCGGTTCCGCCGGACAGCATCGTCATCCACAACGACGGTTGCCTTGCGGAAGCCGGCTCAAGTTTGCTGCAGGCGATCCGGCCCGACTCGCAGGTCGAACGGCAACATGCCTCCGCCCCCGTATCGGCAGGATAAGGGCGCACACCGAAACCAACACAGGCGCAATCGCACGCGGGCTACTTGCCGCGCTTGCCCGATGCCGAGGGCTTGCGCGGCTTCGGTACAGGCATCAGTGCTGCCGTCTCGAGGAACAGGCGGCGGATCGCATCCGAATCGTCCAGCCATTCGTCGGCCACCGGATAGTCCTTGGCACCGGGATACGGCGGCCGCTGCGGAAGCCCAGGCGCCAGCGTCGCCGCCGCTGCAGAGGGTTTCACGAACAGGCTGTTGTCGCAGGCGAAGGCAACCACCTTGCCATCGACGTACAGCGCGTACTCGCCAAACATCTTCTTGTGCGTGAGCCGGTCGCCAAGCGCGACCTGCTCGCTCACGTAATCGATGTAATCACTGTCAGTGGCCATGCGTGCGGGAACCTCGAGCCTGTATCGAATCGCGTTGCATGCCGCCGGCGCTCAATGCGAAAGAAGCACCAGCAACAGCGCCAGCAGACCGGGAAGCGCCTGCACATAGAGAATCTTGCGGTTCGCCGTCGCGGCGCCATAGATGCCCGCGACGACGACGCACAGCAGAAAGTACAGCTTGAACTCGTAGCCCGCCGCACCCCGGATCACACCCCACAGCAGTCCCGCGGCGATGAAGCCGTTGTACAGACCCTGGTTCGCCGCCAGCGTTTTTGTGGCTGCCGCCTGTTCTTTCGACTGGCCGAAGGCCTTCCGGCCGGCCGGCTTGTCCCAGAGGAACATTTCCAGCACGAGGAAATAGGCGTGGAGCAGGGCCACCAGAACCACCACGACGCCTGAAATTGTCGCCAACATGATCCGTCTCCAGACAACACATGCAGTCACCGCATGCCGGCACCCGCCGGCAGGCTCCCCGCCCCATGAAACGACCGCCGCCACGCATCGCCGGCGCACGCGCCAGGCCATGCTTCGGGGTTGCGGCGAATAACCGCCACCGCCCGCCGGTCAGCACAGCCATGGATTCCATTGTCATTCCCAGGACTGCATCACGCCATGCCCCTCGCCCCCGCGAGCTAAAATCATCCGGATGGCCTCCACTTCACGCAAGCGCCAGCGGCGCAAACCTGTCCCCTCGTCCTCGCCGCGCGTGGCGAAGGCGCCGGTTGCCGCCGTGCGTCCTGCCGACAGCTCCACGCGGGCGAATGGGGTGCTGGATTGGCTGCTGCGCAAGCTGCCGGCGCGGCATCGGGAAAAGCTGCGCGACTACCTGGTGCTCACCCGCATGGACCGTCCCATCGGCGCGCTGCTGCTGCTATGGCCGACGTGGTGGGCGTTGTGGCTGGCGGCGGGCGACTGGCCGCCGCTGAAGCCGCTGGCGATCTTCACGCTGGGCGTGTTCGCGATGCGCGCAGCGGGCTGTGCGATCAACGACTTCGCCGACCGCAAGCTCGACCCGCAGGTGGAGCGCACCGCCGGGCGACCCATCGCCAGCGGGCGCGTGAAGCCGCGCGAAGCCTTGCTCGTGTTCGGTTCGCTGCTGGCGTTCGCCTTCGTGCTGGTGCTGTTCACCAACCGGCTCACTATCGAACTCTCGTTCGCTGGCGCTGCGCTGGCGGCGATCTATCCGTTCACCAAACGCTGGACGTCCCTGCCGCAAGTGGTGCTGGGCGCCGCCTTCGGCTGGTCGATTCCGATGGCGTTCGCCGCGGTGGCGGGTACGGTGCCTCCGCTGGGCTGGCTGCTGTTCATCGCCAACATCCTGTGGTCGGTGGTGTACGACACCGAGTACGCGATGGTGGACCGCGAGGACGACCTCAAGGCCGGCGCGAAATCCACCGCCATCCTGTTCGGCGACGCCGACCTGCCCATCCTCGGCGTGCTGATGGCCACGCTGCTCCTGGCGATGGTATTCGCAGGCCAGCGTGCACAACTGGGCTGGCCGTACTGGCTGAGCCTGCTGGTGGCGACCGGCCTGTTCGCCTATCAGTTGTGGCTGATCCGCAAGCGCGAGCGCGGCGCCTGCCTTGCCGCCTTCCGTCACAACAACTGGTGGGGCCTGACGGTATGGATCGGCATTGCCATGGCACTGGCGATACGGTGAGCAGGCACCCGATTGGCAGGGGCGATCAACGGGGGCTCTGCATCAACACGTAGTTTCCAGACTTGGTTGCCGGCGCGGCGGACCAGCCCGGCGCCAGGTCGATGGTCCAGCCGTTGCCTTCGAGATGCGAGCCCTTGATTGTCGTCGGCACGGGCAACGCAGCGCGACTGAAGTCCGACGACACCAGCACGCCGCCCGCTTTCACGTCCAGGGTGCCCCAGCGCGCGATGGCGTGGAACGTAAGGTAGACGATGCCGTCCGCACCCAGTGACACTGCAGTACTGGGATTGAAACTGAAGCGCCCCAGCGCTGTCAGCGAGAGTGTCGGCCCATCGACTAGCGCGGCACGGTATTGCGCCTGCATGGCTTCTTCGCGAGCGGCGCGATCCGCCAACTCGATGCGTAGCCCGCTTGCGCCGTACACCGCTGCACGCGAGTCGGCCGACTCCTTTGCGTTGTCGTGCAGCGTCGATGCCAGCATCGCGCCAAGGTCGGAATGCTCGTTCAACGCCTTGCGCCATCCGGGCAGGCGTTCGTCCAGCAGCAGGCCATAGGCCGGTCCGGACATGAAGGCAGAAATGCGCGAGAAGGAAACCTCCGCATCGGGATGGACCAGGTCGGCGGCCGCGTACCAGCGCGCCGCCGCGGCATCCGGCTCCGCGGCCGCGATGCCGGTGTACTGCGCTGTGCCCTCCACGATCTCCATGGCTGCCTCCGTCGCGGCCGAGCCTGGAAACAGCGCATGACGTTGGTTGCGGAAGACCAACGCATCACGGATGGCCTGCGTCTGCGCCGGGCCTGATTCGATCAGGGCTGCGGCCAGCGCGCGCCACTCCAGCTGCAGCCACAGCCGTCCTTGCTCCGTATCAAGCTGCGGGTTGGCCGTGGCATTTGCCGCCAGATGAAGCTCCGGCTGGATGCGATGGAACATCTCGTGGGCCATTGTTATCGAGCGCGCGCCCGCATCCTGGGGCAGCATCGGCAATCTCAGCTGCGTCCAGCGCACACCTTCCCATTCCGTGGGGGCGTCGGAAAGGACCACGTCCTCGGGCAGCATGCCGACATAGACCCCGTCCTGGGGTTGCAGCCGCTGTTGCGGATCCGGCTGGTTGGCGATGACGGCGCGCGTGGCTGGGATCACCAGGAGCATCCGGCCGTAGAGCGGCACGCCCCACAGGCGATCGGCGTCTCTGGCGGAGACGTTCTGCGCATCTGCGAAGACGGACTTTGCCTTCGCGATCTCGGCCGGCGTCGGCGACGCTGCCAGCGCCGGCATGGACAGGAAAAGCCCCAGCGACGTCACCCATACCGTTTTACGGATCCAAGCCCACGCCGACATGATGAACCTCCTCCATCATTGACCCCGCCTTCCGCATACTAACTGCTTGAGACAGGCGCTTGGCTTTCCGCATGCGGTCAAGACGCCCACGGAAACATGGCTGCCATAGCGACGCATTGCCGTCATCGTCAACGGCGACTTCCTTCGGGGTCACGTCGATCGTTCGAAATCGGCAGCGGCGGCTCCTTGCGGAAAACCGCCATCAACCGCGCGGTGACGGCGCACGCGCCAGCGCCCACACATCCACCCGCTGCACGCCGGCGCGCTTCAGCACCCGGCTGCATTCGGCGAGGGTGGCACCGGTGGTCATTACGTCATCGAGGATCGCCACGTGCGCGGGCAAGGCGATGCCTGCACGCAAAACGAAGGCGCCGCGCACGTTGCGACGGCGGCCGGCGGCATCCAAATCGGTCTGCGCCGTGGTGCCGCGGCAGCGCGACAGCACGTCGTGACGCAGCGGTACGCCGAGGTGGCGCCCCAACGGCTTCGCCAGCTCGCGCGCCTGGTTGTATCCGCGTTGACGCAGGCGCACGCGATGCAGGGGCACTGGCAACAGCAGTTCGGGCTTCGGCAACGACATGGCTTCGCGCCGCCACAGCGTAGCCAGCGTGCGACCGGCGGCAAGGTCGCGGCCGAACTTGAAGCGGGACTCCAACCGGTCCAGCGGCCAACCGTAGCGGAACGGTGCCCATGCTGCGTCCCATGGCGGCGCGCGGCGCACGCACTCGCCGCAGACCGCGGCAGTCGTGGCCAGCGGCAGGGCGCATCGCACGCAGCAAGTGCGGTTGCGCGGTACTTCGGCGGCGCAATCGGCGCACAGGTCCATGCCATCGGCACCCGCCGCGCCACACAAGAGGCAGCGCCATGGCAACAGCCAGCGCCACGGTCGTAGCCATGTTTCCCTGAGTGTTGTCATCCCGCCTTCCATGTCGAGCCCGGCGATAGCAAGGGTAGCCTCCGTCAACCCGGATACCCGGGCGACCGGTTGACGCGCACTGGCACGCCACCCAAACTTCGCGCACTCCACCACCGAGTCGTCCCATGTCCGAAGCCGTCGTTCGCCACGATTGGACCCGCGAAGAAGTCGCCGCGCTGTTCGCACTGCCGTTCAACGAACTGCTGCACCAGGCGCACACCGTGCACCGCACCTACCACGATGCGAACGCGGTGCAGGTGTCCACTCTGCTGTCGATCAAGACCGGCGGCTGCCCGGAGGATTGCGCCTATTGCCCGCAGGCGGCGCGCTACGACACCGGCGTGGCGGCGCAGAAGCTGATGGAAGTCGACGACGTGCTGGCGCGCGCGAAGGCCGCCAAGGCCGCCGGCGCCAGCCGTTTCTGCATGGGCGCGGCGTGGCGCGGCCCGAAGGACCGCGACATCCCCAAGGTCGCGGAGATCGTGCGCGCGGTGAAGGATCTCGGCCTGGAAACCTGCGCCACGCTGGGCCTGCTCGGCGACGGCCATGCGCAGCAGCTCAAGGCCGCCGGTCTCGACTACTACAACCACAACATCGACACCGCGCCCGAGTTCTACGGCGAGATCATCCACACCCGCGAATACCAGGATCGCCTCGCCACGCTGGAGCAGGTACGCGACGCCGGCCTCAAGACCTGCTGCGGCGGCATCGTCGGCATGGGCGAGACGCGCGAACAGCGCGCGGGGCTGCTGCAGGCGCTGGCCAACCTGCCCGAACATCCGCACTCGGTGCCGATCAACCAGCTGGTGCCGGTGCCGGGTACGCCGCTGGGCAACGCGGAGAAGCTCGATCCGTTCGAGTTCGTGCGCGCCATCGCGGTGGCGCGCATCCTGATGCCGCTGTCCATCGTGCGCCTCTCGGCGGGTCGCCAGCAGATGGACGATGCTGTGCAGGCGCTGTGCTTCCACGCTGGCGCGGGCTCGATCTTCTACGGCGAGAAGCTGCTCACCACGGGCAACCCGGACACCGAGCATGACCGCGCGCTGTTCCGTCGACTCGACCTGCATGCGATGGAGGTGGTCGAGGAAGCGAGTACGGTGCATGCGGACATCATGGAGGCTGCGCCGGCGGGGTGTGGTCATGGGTGCGGATGCAGTGTGGCGGCCTGATCTGGGTTTGCTTGCCCGGGCGAACGTGATCGTTCGATGGCTCGCCCGCGGCGGCCTTCCGGCCATCTGCCGCGATATCCAGCACCCCGTCCGATTTATGGGAGATCGGCTTGGGGAGAGGAGCCTTTCCTCCCCCATCGCAAGAAACCAGGCGGTTTCGATCGCCTGCCAGCGCCCGAGTTCCTTCTCTTTGCTGGCCGCACGCCACCGCAGGAGCGGTGGCGTGCGTCGAAGCCTGCTCGAAGGGCGGCGGGCAGCGCCTGTCCCGGATTTGATCCGGGAATGCCCGGAATCAAGAGAAGGAACCAAGAGCAATGGCCGGGTGGGATACACCTGGATTGCGAGCAGGTTGTATCCAGGGGACTGGAAATACTCCCACTTGCGCGACAGACGACGCGGCCACACCGCGCCGCATCCGGGAATTGAGGGCATCGCGCGATTGACGCTTGATGGCAACTGCCGCCTTCCGTTTGCGGACCAGGGCTTGGGCAACGCTACATGTTGAGCATGGGTACTCCGCTGCGCCCCGACCTCCTCCAGCGTCTGGCGGCGCAGACGTCCGAACGGGAGCGCGCCAATCTGCGTCGTCGTCTGCGCACCATTGAGCATGTGGAAGGCCCGTGGCTGGAAAGCGGTGGTCGCCGGCTGCTCGGTTTCTGCAGCAATGATTACCTCGGCCTTGCGCAGCATCCGCAATTGATCGCCGCACTCAAGCGTGTCGTCGACGACGAGGGTGTGGGCGGCGCCTCGGCGCACCTCATCTGCGGCCATCGCCGCGAGCACGCACAGTTGGAGGAAGCGCTGGCCGAGTGGACGGGGCGCGAACGCGCACTGCTGTTTTCCACCGGCTACATGGCCAACCTCGGCACGGTGCAGGCGTTGCTGGCCCGCGGCGATGTGTGCGTGCAGGACAAGCTCAATCACGCGTGCCTGCTTGATGGCGCACAACTCGCGGGCGCCGAACTGAAGCGCTATCCGCATGCGGATGTCGCGGCGGCCGCGCGCCAGTTGCAGAGCCGCCCGCAGGCTGCCGCCCTGCTCGCCACCGACGGCGTGTTCAGCATGGACGGCGACGTGGCGCCGCTCGCCGGACTCGCCGCGCTGTGCGCGCGCGAACACGCCATGCTGATGGTGGACGATGCGCACGGTCTTGGCGTGCTGGGCGCGGATGGCGCCGGCAGCGTGCAGGCCGCCGGCCTCGGCCAGCGCGAGGTGCCCGTGCTGATGGCCACGCTGGGCAAGGCACTGGGCTGCAGTGGCGCGTTCGTGGCCGGTTCCGCTGCGCTGATCGTCGGGTTGATGCAGTTCGCGCGCCCCTACGTCTATACGACGGCCATGCCGCCCGCGTTGGCTGCAGCTGCCCGTGCAGCCGTGGAAGTCGCCCGCGGCGAGACCTGGCGCCGTGAAAAGCTGCAATCGCTGATCGCACGTTTCCGCGCCGGCGCCATGCAACTCGGCCTGCCGCTGATGACCTCGCACAGTGCGATCCAACCGTTGCTGCTGGGAAACGCGCAAACCGCCCTGGCAGCCGCGCAGGCACTGGAACAGCACGGCTTGCTGGTCACTGCGATCCGGCCGCCCACGGTGCCGCAGGGCCAGGCGCGGCTGCGCATCACGTTGTCGGCGTCCCATGAGGACGAGCATGTCGACCAACTGCTGGATGCGCTGGGCAGCCACTTTCACGGACAGGCCAATGCATCCAGCCATGGTGCTACAGGCAATCACTGAGCCCGTCGTACAGCGTGGCGCCCGTTCGCGGCAGCGGTGCATGCAGCGGATGCGCCACGGCCAGGGCGGACAGCAACTCGCGCACCGTGGTGTGCGGCGCCAACGGACTCACGCAGCGCCACACCGGGATGGCTGCATGAACGCGACCACGTCGCGCATCGATCCGCTCGTCGCTGGCCGCGAAGCTCCATGCGCATTGGCCGATCTCGCCCGTTGCCGCATCGGCAGCGCAGGCAAAGCGCAACGCCGCGATGTTGCTGTAGTCGCCCTCGCAGAAGGTGTCGCCACAGATCATGTCGAAGTCCCGCCGCAAGGCGTTGGCGATGCCGTACCAAGTGTTGATGTCGTCGTCATTCTGCAGCGTGGCCACGAGGTCGGTGTAGCGTCCGGCTGCGGATGGCTTCGCCTGTTGCGCCGAGATTGCCGATGCCGCGAACCACAGCAATCCGACAGCCAAGCTCATGCCTGTCTTCATGTCCCTTCCTCCGGAGCGCACCCTGGATCGGGCCAGGCAAGCGTGCCTTGCGATGCGGTTCGCCGCCTGTCGTTACGCACCGCGGGGCATCGTGCGCACACTCCGTTACGGCCTGTCGTCTGCGGCCAGCGGCGATGTACGTGCATCGGCCAGAACCGCAAACACACCACTTATAATTAATCATGCGCCAGCCTCGACCCCTCCCTGCCATGTCCGTCATCAACCTTTCCGCCTACCGCTTCGTCGCGCTGGACGATCTGCCCGCGCTGCGCGAGCGTGTGCTGGAACGCGCCACTGCGCTGGCGCTGAAAGGCACCGTGCTGCTCGCGCCCGAGGGCATCAACCTGTTCCTCGCCGGTCCGCGCGAGGCGGTGGATGCGTTCATGGCGTGGCTGCGTACCGACACGCGCTTCGCGGGCCTGGAGGCGAAGGAGTCGCTGTCCGACGACACGCCATTCGGCCGCCTGCGCGTGCGACTGAAGAAGGAGATCATCACCATGCGCATGCCGGCGATCCGCCCCGAGGGCGGCCGCGCGCCTGCGGTGGATGCGTCGACGCTGAAGCGCTGGCTGGATCGCGGCCGCGATGACGACGGCCGCGAAGTGGTGATGCTGGACACGCGCAACGACTACGAGACCGACGTGGGCAAGTTCACCGACGCCGTGGACTACCGCCTTGCCAGCTTCACGGCCTTTCCCGAGGCGGTGGCCGCCGACCGCGCGCGCTACGCGGGCAAGACTGTGGTGTCGTACTGCACCGGCGGTATCCGTTGCGAGAAGGCTGTGCTGCACATGCAGGAACTCGGCATCGAGCATGTGCACCAGCTCGAAGGCGGCATCCTGAAGTACCTGGAGCTCACCGACGGCGCGCACTGGCAGGGAGACTGCTTCGTGTTCGACGGGCGGGGCGCGGTGGGTGCCGACCTGCTGCCCTCGGGCGAGATCCCTCTCCTCGACGGTGAGAAGGCTGGAATAAGGGGGCAATCTTGCGATGCGTTTGCATCAAAGCAGACTCCGAGCGACGCCTTCGCAAGCACCCGCCCCTCACCTCAACCCTCTCCCCAGCGGGGAGAGGAGGCGAACGCAGTTGGCGCTTCACCCCATAAAAATAGGGAAGCGAACATAAGCAGCGCGCAGCACCATCTGGGCGAGGCATGAGCCTCTACATCGAAAAGCTGGGCCGCGGTCCCGTTCCACTGGTGTTGCTGCACGGTTGGGCGATGCACGGCGGCATGCTGTCGCCGCTGGTGGCTGCGCTGCCGGATCGTTGCACGATGTACGTGGTGGACCTGCCCGGCCACGGCTATTCGCGCGACTGCGGCTTGCCGCTGGAACCCGTCGCCTGCGCCGCCGCCATCGCGAAAGCCACGCCGCCGGCGCTCTGGCTGGGCTGGTCGCTGGGCGGCCTGATCGCGCTCACCGGTGCGCTGGAACATCCGCAGCACGTACGCAGCCTCGCCATGCTCTGCGCCACGCCGAAATTCGCGCGCGACGAAGGCTGGCCATGGGGCAGCGACGCCGCGCTGGTGCACCAGCTCGCGCTGGACCTGGAGACCGACTACCACGCCACCATCGAGCGCTTCCTCGCACTGGAAGCGATGGGCAGCCCCGATCCGCGCGCCGAGCTGCGTCACCTGCGCGCGCTGGCTTTCGCACGCGGCGAACCGGACCTGCGCGTGCTGCAGGAAGGCATCCGCATCCTGGAAACCAGCGACCTGCGCGCGCGCCTGCCCGAACTGCGCCAGCCCAACGTGTGGATCGCCGGCCGTCGCGACCGCCTGGTTCCGCCACAGGCGATGGAATGGTCGTCGCAGCAGGCGCAAGGCCGCTACATGCAGATCGAACACGCCGGCCACGCGCCGTTCTTCACTTACCCCGACCAGGTGGCGCAGGCGCTGCAGCCGTTGCTGGACAGCTTTGACGAGTGCGGCTCCCATGAATGATTTCCATCTCGACCGCGAGCGCGTTCGCCGCAACTTCGGCCGCGCCGCGCGCAGCTACGAAAAGCACGACGCCCTGCAGCGCGAAGTGCAGCAGTCGCTGCTGGAGCGTCTGGACGTCTATCTGGAAACGCCCACGCACGTGCTCGACGTCGGCGCAGGCACGGGCCGCGGCACCGCGCTGCTGAAGCAGCGCTATGCCAAGGCCGAAGTGATCGCGGTCGACCTGGCACTGCCGATGCTGCGCGAAGCCAAGGCGCACAGCGGCTGGCTCAAGCCGTTCCGCCGCGTCTGCGCCGAAGCCACTGCGCTGCCCTTCCCCGACCACAGCGTTGACGTGCTGCACTCCAGCTTGTGCTTTCAGTGGATCGACGATCTCGCGGCGCTGTTCGGCGAATGCGCGCGCGTGCTGAAACCCGGCGGTTTGCTTGCCTTCACCACCTTCGGCCCGGACACTCTGAAGGAACTGCGCGCGGCCTGGGCCGCGGCGGACGGTCATTCCCACGTCAGCCGCTTCCTCGACATGCACGACATCGGCGACGCGATGCTCAACGCAGGCCTGCGCGATCCGGTGCTGGACGTGGAGCGCTACATGCTCACCTACAGCGAGCCGCGCAAGCTGCTGGAAGAACTGCGCGGCCTAGGCGCCACCCACGCGGACGCCGCGCGCGAACGCCACCTCACCGGCAAGACCCACTACCGCGCCATGCTCGCCGCGTACGAGGCGATGCGTGTGGAAGGTCGCATTCCCGCCACCTGGGAGGTGGTGACCGCGCATGCCTGGGGCCCGCCACCGGGGCAGTCGCGGCGCATGGCCGGCGGCGGCGAAATGGCCAGCTTCTCGGTGGACAGCCTGCGCGGTTCCCGGCGGCGCTGAGCCGCGTCGCTCACAACAGGCGATTCACCAAACGATCCAGCCGCACCCGGCTCAGGCGTCGCAGCAAGCGCCGCACCTCCGGCGGATAATCCCGTGTGCTTTCCAGAGCGTAATGGTCCGCCAGTCGCGTGGCGTGCTGGCGCAAGGATGCCCATTCCGCTTCGTGCATCGCGTGCAGGCGACGCGAGGGATCACGCAGCAGCAGCCCGTTCTCCAGGTCCAGCGCCCAGGCGCGCGGATTGAGGTTGTGGCCGGTGAGCAGGGCGCAGTCGTCGTCCACGAACAGGCCCTTGAGGTGGTAGCTGTTGCCGCCATCGCGCCACAGCCACAGGTTCAGCTGGCCGCTGGCGAGCTGGCGCGCATGCGTGCGCGCGAAGCGGCGCAGGTTGTTTTCGTAGAGATAGGGCAGCAGGCCGATGGTGCGGAACGGTTGCGCCGGTGGAATGTAGAAATCATTGGCGGTCTTGTCGCCCAGCATGATCTCGACGCTGCACCCGCGCCGCAGCGCGTGGCCCAAGGCGGCGCGCACCGGCCCTGGCAGGTTGAAATACGGCGTGAGCAACACGATGCGCCGCTGCGCGCCACGCAGCAGGGCCAGCATGGTGTCGTTCAGCGCATTGTCGGCGCGACCGAAACCCTTCAGCGGCGTGACGGCCACGGCGCCATCCGGCAAGGTCGCCATCGGCACCACGTAGGCTGCCTGCTGCAGTTGCTGACGGAACGTGCGGATCGCCGGCAACAGTGTGCGTGTCGGCGGCGGATCGGGCAGGTCGAGCCGGCGCACCGCTTCGCTTCCGCGAAACTGCCGCTGCACGAACGTCGCCATGCTCTCGGCCAGCGCGGCATCGCGGATGCGATGGCAACGGTCGAGCCGGTAGCGCCCGTGCTTGGCCAGGTAGACGTCGTTGAGGCTGGCACCGCTGTACAGCACGGTGTCGTCGAATACGAAACCCTTGAGGTGCAGCACGCCGAACAGTTCGCGGTTCTGCACCGGCACGCCCCACACGCGCACGCCGCCGCCATGGCGCTGCACGCAGTCGCGGTACATCGCCGCGTTACCCGGGCTTTGCTGCTTGCCGATCAGGCCGCGCTGGGCGCGATGCCAGTCCACGAAAACGTCGATCTCCAGCTCGGGCCGCTGCGCATGCGCAGCGTGCAGGGCTTCCATCACCTCGCGACCTGCGTCATCGTCCTGCAGGTAAAGCGTCACGATCAGGATGCGCCGCGTGGCCTGTGCGATCTGCGTCAGCAGCGCCTGATGGAATGCCTGAGGCCCGTGCAGGGTTCCGATGGCGGTGGCTGGCACCGCGAAAGCAGGCAGCGCCTCCAGCCAAGTCCGCGACTTCGGGCGCAACGGCGAGACGAGGCGGCGCGCGAGGCGGCGCGGCGCATTGATCAGCATGTTCATGCGTCAGAGGATAACGAATGTGGGTGACCTTGAAGACACCAAATCAACCTAACCTGCCAGCAGCGAAGCCGCCTCAACAACGCCCTTCGCAAAAACAGCTACCGCAAGCACTCCGCACCCAATTATTCCTACAGCCAAACGCACGACTCGTGGAGGCGCGTCATCCATATTCAAGTCTTCCCTCGGCATGCTCCACATGAAGAGCATGCCCATGATCGACAAGAATGCCCCTGAAACGAACCATTCCAGAGTCTTCCAGAGGTCATCAAGTGGGACATAACCGAAACCAAGAATCACGACACCAATACTTGCTACAGCGTTGAGCAAAAGAATCACCAAGAAGATTTTCTTTGTGCGCGTCATTGTTGCTCCCAAAACATGGCACATTCGGCGCGATCACTTCGCTTGTGCCGCCTCATTCTCGAATCCACCACCCAGCGCTTCGACCATGCGCACGGCCAGCTCCGCTTGCCGGCTTTGCAGCACAGCTTGGTTCTGCTCGGCGGTGAGCAGCAGGTGGCGGGCAACCAGCGTGTTCAACTCGGTACCCAGTCCTGCCTTGTAGCCGATCTGCGCGTCGTCGTAGGCGCGCTGTGCGTTGTGCAGCACGTCCTGTTGCGTCTGCAGCTGGTTCTGCACAGAGCGCGACAGGCTGAGCAGGTCGGCTACCTGATTCACCGCGCGCACCAGCGTCTGGTTGTAGTTGGCCACTGCTCCGTCGTACAGCGCATCGCGAGCGTTGAGGCCGGCGCGCAAACGCTTGCCGTCGAAAAGCGGCAGCGACAGCGCGGGGCCGACGCTGTAAGTACGCGCGGGCATCTGGAACAACGGCACATTGTCGCCCAGCGCAAGGAACCCGGCCATCGCGCTGATGTTGAGGTTGGGCATGAACTGCGCCTTGGCCGCCTTGATGTCCTGCGACGCGGCTTCCACGCGCCAGCGTGCGGCAACCAGATCGGGGCGGCGCCCCAGCAGGTTGGCCGTGAGATCGGGAGGAATCGCCAGCGACACCGGCTTGAGTCCGGTGGGTGCGGCGATCTGCAGGCCCCGATCCGGACCCTTGCCCAGCAGCACGGCGAGGCTGATGCGCGCACTGTCGATGGCCGCATCGGCGGCCGCCAGGTGCTGGTGCGCGATGCCGGCCTCGGCGCGCGCCTGCAGCAGGCTGTCCGGCAGGCCCATGCCGCTGGCGACGAGGGTATGGGTGAGCGCGGCGATGCGGTCGGAGCGTTCGACATCGTGCTGCGCGATGTCGCGCAACGCGAAGGCCTGGCGCAGCTGGATATAGGCCAGCGTGACGTTCGCCGACAGCTGAATGCGTGCCGCGCGGCGATCCACTTCCGCGGCACGGCTGCGCCCCAGTGCGGCCTCCCATGCGGCGCGCTGGCCGCCCCACAGGTCGAGGTTCCAGGAGAAATCGACGCCGGCACTCTGCATCCATGCGAACGTTCCCACGGCCTCCGGCAGCACCAAGCCGACTTCCTTTTCGGAAAGCCGTGCACCGGTGGCGGCATAGCTGGCTTCCACGCTGGGATCGCGCGCCGCATCGAGGGCCTGCGCTTCGGATTGCGCCAGCTGCGCGCGCGCGTCGGCTGCGGCGAGGCCGGGGTTGTCGCGCAACGCTTCGGCGACCAGCGCATCGAGTTGCGTATCGCCCAGCGCGTGCCACCAGTCCTGTTGCGGCCATGCGGCAGGACTCAGCTGCGCACCGGCAAGGCTTTGCTGCGCCTGCAGGCTGCCCGGAACGATTTCATGGCCGTTGGGATGCAGGCCACGGGTGGACGCGCATGCGGCCAGCAGCAGCGCCAGCACAGCGGATGCGAGCGTGCGTGTCACACGTGTCATGGCTGCGCCCGCCGCGGCGAGCGGTCGTCGTCGCGCGGATGCACGGTGATGGTCGCGGTCATGCCGGCCACCAGCACACTGCCCGCAGGCATCCGGTCGGGATCAATGTCGATGCGCACCGGGATGCGTTGCGCGAGGCGCACCCAGTTGAAGGTGGGATTCACGTTGGGCAGCTGATCGGGGCTGCCGGGGTTGTCGCGATCGGTGATGCCGCGCGCGATGCTGTCGATATGCCCCTTGAGCTCGATGCCGCCGGCCATCAGGCGTACGTCCACCGGATCGCCCATGCGCAGCTGCGGCAGCTTGGTTTCCTCGAAATAGCCGTAGATGTAATAGCTGTGGCTGTCCACCAGCGCGAGTTGCTGTGCGCCGGCATTGGCGAAATCACCCACGCGCACCTGCACATTGGTGGCGTAGCCGTCCACCGGCGCGCGCACCTGGGTGCGCTCGAGATTGAGCTCGGCGTTCTGCACCGCCACCTGCGCCTGCGCCTGTGCCGAAAGCGCCTGGTCGTGCGCGGCCTGTGCCTGCTTCAACGCGGCCTCGGACTGGTGCCAGGCCGCTTCCGCCGCCTCGGCGGCGGCGACCGCGTTGTCACGCGTCTCGCTGGACACCACGCTGCCTGCCGGCACTTGCATGCGCCGTCTCGCCTGCGCGCGGTACATCGCGTAGTCGGTCTTGCGTGCAGCCATTGCGGCGGTAGCCGCGGCGATGTTGGCCTCGGCGGCATGCACGCTGGCGCCCGCCGCCCCAAGGTTGGCATGGGCCTGTGCCAGCGCGAGCCTGTATCGCGAAGGATCGATCGCCAGCAATACGTCGCCGCGGTGCACGAACTGGTTGTCGGCCACGCGCACCTCGGTGACGAGGCCAGCCACATCCGGCGCCACCTTCACCACATCGGCGCGCACGCGGCCGTCGCGGGTCCATGGCGAGTACAGATAGTGCTTCCACAGCACATGGCCGAGCAGGGCGGCGACCAGCACCACGCAGGCGGTGATCAGGAAGCGCAACAGCGAAGTCTTGTTCATGGTCGACTCAATACAAAAACAACAAGCCGCCCGCGGCGAACAGGCAGGCGAACAGGGCAAGGCGGAACAACGGTGGGTGCCACACGTAGCGATGCAGGCCGTAGCGACCGATCACCGCATCAACCAGCAGCATCAGCAGCAAGCAGGCCAGGAAGATCGGCAACAACCCGGGTACCAGTACGCCGCCGACGGAAATCTCATTGGGCATGGACGGGTTCCTCGACGGCGGTGGCGGCGGCCAGCGGCGATTCGTCGTCGCGCAGCGCGCCCAGCAACTGGTACAGGTGCGTGCGCAGCTCAGGGGCGGTGGCGCAGGCTTCGATCGCGGCGCGCACCTCGTCCTCGGCCCGCTGCCGGCGCGCTTCTTCCGGCTGGTGATAGAGCTGCGCAACGGCCTGGACCGCGCGATTCGCCGCGTCACGTGCCGCGGCCGACGCGTTGCTGCTGCGCAATTGCTCGCGCAACTCGATCAGCGCGCGCCCGCTTTCCTGCACCGCCAGCGCCCAGCCCAGCAGGGCGCGCGACTGGCGGCTGCCCGGGCGGGTGTGCGTGATCACCTGATGGAACAGGTCGCGGCTGGCGCTTTCGAAGCGCCAGCGCAGGCCATCCAACGGTGCGGTAGCGGCCTCCACCACCTGCTCACGCAGCCGGCGGAACTGGCGACGCCGCTGCCAGCCGCTGCCGGTGACGCGCGGCACGAACACGAAGGAGACCGCAGCCAGCGCCACGCCGGCGAGCTGCGCGACGGCGTCGTTCAAGGTATGGGTCAGGTCGTACACCATCGGATTCTTCAAGGCGAGGATGTAGACGATGCCGATCGCATAACCACCGCCGACGCCGCTGAACTCGGCATGGGCATTGAGCCAGGGTCCGACGAGCAGCAACGGCAGGGTTGCCGCGACCAGCATCACGAAGCCGTCGCTGCCCGGCAGCAGCCAATAGGCCGCGTAGATGCCGGCCAGCATCCCGAAGGCGTAGCCGAGCAGCATGTTGAACGCCGAAGCCAGCGGGTTCGGCGCCGCCGCCAGCAGCCCGCTGAAGATCGTGGCGAGCAGCATCGCGCTGGCGCCGAACGGCCAGCCGCTGGCGATCCAGAACATGCTCAGCGCGCTCATGGTGAGGAAGGTGCGCAGCACCGCTACCAGCGCGCCGCTGGCGTCGTGGCCGCGACGGAAATGCACGCGCTCCACCCCGCCGCGCTGCACCTGCGCGCGCAGCGCCAACTCCACTTCGACGTAGCCGCACAATTCGTCGAGGAAACGCTTCAGCAAGGTGGCGCCGGTGTCGAACGCAAGCTGCGCGTGGCCAGGCGCCAGGCCCTCGCGCAGCGTTGCCTCCAGCGCCGGCAACTGCCGCGCGCACTCGCGCAGGCGCGGCGCCAGTACCGCGGGGTCGTGCAGGTCGGCCGGCGCCGCCTCCAGCGCCGCGCCAATCGGCCGGTACAGCGCGATCAGCGCATCCACTTCGGCAACACGACCTTCGCGTTGCAGCCGGTTGATGAGGTGATGCAGCGACTGGAAACTGGTCGCCGCCGCCATGTTGTGCTGGTTGAGCAGGCGCATGCGCGTGCTGCGCGCGCGGATCTCCGGATCCTCGAAGATCACCGAGGCGCGCATGTCCTCCAACTGGACCGCCGCACGCACGAAGCGCAGGTGCGCCTGTTCCATCGCCGCGCGCGGGATGCTGCCGCCGGTCGAGCCGCGCACGAAGTCGATGAAGTTGGCGAAATGCGCACGTGCACTCTGGCGCAACACCAGGCGCAGCCGGTCCGGGAACACCAGGTCGCTAACCACGGCGGACACCACGATGCCCAGCATCACCTCGCTCACGCGCATCAGCGCCGAATCGAACACGTCGAGCGGATTCGCCGCTGCCGGCAACGCCACGATGGCCGCGGTATAGCCGGCCAGCACGAAGCCGTAGGACATGAAGTTGCGGTACAGCGTGGCGCCGCCGGCGCACAGCGCCACCCACAGCGACAGGCAGGGCAGGAACAGTTCGCGCTGCTGCGGGAATGCGCACAACAGGGCCAACCCGAAGGTGCTGCCGCACAGGGTGCCGATCGCGCGATAAAAGCTCTTGGCCAGCACCATGCCGCTCTGCGGGTGCATCACGATACCCACCGTGATCATCGCCGTGGACGGCGCCTCCAGCCGCAGCCACATCGCCAGCCATGCGGCCAGGTATACCGCGAGCAGGGTCTTGGCCACGAACAGCCACGCACGCCCCTCGCCCGCGAAAACTTCCGCCAATGCAGGCCAGCGCCGTGCCGCAGGTTCCGGAATGGTCGATGCCCCTGCCATCGCTCAATCCTGCTCCAACTGGTTGAGGAACTTCTTGAGCAGGCGCTCCAGCTGCGCCGTCTCGGCGGGCTTCATGCCGGCGGTCTGACGCTCCAGCAGCGCGCAGATCGACGGCATGAATTCGTCGATCATCGCCAACCCCTCGCGGCTCAGGCTCAGGCTGACCTTGCGCCGGTCCGTGTCGCTCGCGGTGCGCTCGACCAGCCCCTTGTCGCACAGACTGTCTGCAAGCCGCGTGATGTTCGCCGACTTCTCGCCCGCCGCCTCGGCCAGCTGCGACGGGTTCAGCGTATAGCCCTCGGTGCCGTACAGCATCATCAGGATGTTGTACTCCGGGTGGCTGATGCCCCACGGCTTGAGCGTGGCGTTGGCGGCGTCGTGCACGCGCTTGTGCAGATGCTTCACCAGCCGCACCAGCACCGCCGGTTCGCGCGGGAACGCGGGTTGGCGCCGGCAGGTGACGGCAAGGCGTTGTTCGGTGGGGGCGAAGCTGCTCATGGCTGAATGCAGTCGTTGCTGTCTTGTTTGTATTTCATATATGAAATATATGGAAATGAATTTTATGCCCGGAATGGGTGGCCTGCAAGTACCCCTGTCGACCGCCACTTCCTCGCCCCCGCCGACGACGTCATGATGGCCGCTGGTTCGACACGCCAACAGCGGACCCGCGCCATCCGCGCGCCGATCCGCCCCCATACGGAGGAGACGCGATGAAACGCTGGTTGCTCGTTGGGTTTTCCGGCCTGCTGCTTGGCACCGCCGGCGGCGCCATGGCCGATGAAGGCATGTGGACGCTGGACCATCTGCCGGTGAAGCAGATGCAGCAGCGCTATGGTTTCACGCCCACCCAGCAATGGATCGACCTGATCCAGCATGCGGCGGTGCGCCTGGCCGAAGGCTGCTCCGGTTCCTTCGTCTCGGCCAGCGGCCTGGTGATGACCAACCACCACTGCGCCAATGCCTGCCTCTCCCAGCTCTCCGGCACCGGCCACAATTACATGTCCGACGGCTACGTGGCGATGAAGCAGGAAGACGAGCCGAAATGTCCCGACGTCGAACTCAACCAGCTGGAGAAGATCACCGACGTCACCGACCAGGTGAACGCGGCGACCAGCGGCAAGCAGGGCGCCGAACGCATCAAGGCAGAGCGCGCGATCAGCAGCAAGCTGGAGACGCAGTGCGTCGCCGGCGATGCCAAGACCTGGCGCTGCGACGTGGTAACGCTGTACCACGGCGGCCGCTACGCGCTGTACAAGTATCGCCGCTACCAGGACGTGCGCCTGGTGTTCGCGCCTGAGCAGAGCATCGCCTTCTTCGGCGGCGACCCGGACAACTTCAACTTCCCGCGCTACGACCTCGACGTCACCTTCTTCCGCGCCTACGTGGACGGCAAGCCGGCGAAGACGCCGCAGTTCCTGCAGTTCGACCCGCATGGGCCGAAGGCGGGTGAAATGACCTTCGTGGTCGGCAACCCGGGCTCGACCCAGCGCGAGACGCCGTGGCTCCAGTTGTCAGCCATGCGCGACGACATGCTGATCCCGTTCTACGGCTACCTGTCCGACCTGCGCGGCGTGCTGTGGCAATACGGCCGCGCTGGCGCGCAGCAGGCCAAGGAAGCACAGGACATGCAGTTCGGCATCGAGAACACGCTGAAGGTGTTCAACGGCTGGCTGGAAACGCTCACCAACGAAAGCTTCATCACGCAGAAGCAGAAGGACGATGCCACGCTGCGCGACTGGATCGCCGCCGACCCGTCGCGCCGCGCGAAATACGGCGACCCGTGGGCGGACCTGGCCAAGGCCCAGCAGCGCGGCAAGGAACTGCAGGACCGCTACAACATGATCGCCGGCGGCCGCGGCTTCGGCGTTGGCACCCAGCTGTTCGCCGACGCGATGACCCTGGTGCGCGGCGCGGCCCAGCGCGCCAAGCCCGACGCCGAACGCCTGCCGCAGTACCGCGACGCCAACCTGCCCGCGGTGGAACAGTCGCTGGAGGCGAAGGTACCGGTATATCCGGAGTTCGAGCGCACCATGATGGCGTGGTCGATGGAGAAGATGCGCCAGATCCTCGGTGCCGACGATGCCTTCGTGCACCAGACGCTGGGCAAGCAATCGCCCGACGAGCTGGCCACCACGCTGGTGAACGGCACCAAGCTCGCTGACCCGGCGGTACGCAAGCAGCTGTGGGACGGCGGCGAGAAGGCGGTCGAGGCCTCCACCGATCCCATGATCGCGTTCGTGCGGGGGATCGAGCCCACTGCGACCAAGCTGCGCAAGCAGTACGAGGACGAAGTGCAGGCGCCCACCACCAAGGCCGATGAGGCGATCGCCCAGGCCCGCTTCGCGCGCGAAGGCACCAGCAACTATCCCGACGCCACCTTCACCTTGCGGCTGTCCTACGGCAAGGTGGCCGGCTGGAAGGAAGGCGACCACGAGGTGCCGCCGTTCACCGACTTCGCCGGCGCCTACAACCGCGCCACTGGCGCGGACCCGTTCAAGCTGCCGGACAGCTGGATCAAGGCGAAGGATTCACTGGACCTCTCCACGCCGTTCGACTTCGTCACCGACAACGACATCATCGGCGGCAACTCCGGCAGCCCGGTGGTCGACCGCGACGGCCATGCGGTGGGCCTGATCTTCGACGGCAACATCCACTCCATCGGCGGCGACTTCGTGTACGACGGCAACAACAACCGCGCGGTGGCCGTGGACACCGCCGCATTGATGGAAGCGGTGCGCAAGGTCTACCGGCTGCCGCGACTGGCGGACGAATTGGCCAGCGGGCACCTGTGAATCGTGCCGGTGTGCGGGCGTGTGCCACGCACCGGTACGGAAATATCTTTGCGATCATCCGTGATCGCGAAGATCAAACGGGCGGCCATCCATTGCCGCACTCTTCAACAAAGGCGAAGGGCGCCCTCGGCGCCCTTCGTTCTTTCCTGGTCGATCGGAGCCGAGCTCAGTTGCCCTTGACCGGGAAGGTCTGCGCGCCGCCACCGTTGGCCGGTGGCTGGGGCTGTCCCGGTGCAGTGTTGGGCTGGATGACGCGCGAACCGCATTGATAGGCGCCCCACGGCTGCGAACCGTCGCTGGGTTCACCCAACGGCTTGATGGTGTCCGCCTGCATGGTGGCAGCCTCGTTGCGCGCCATCACCTGCAGCTCGTCGCGCACCTTGATGTCGTTGCGGTCCACCGGGCCGACGTGGTCCATCACCGAGACGGTGATCTTGCCGAGGTCACGGCAACCGGAAACGTCACCGTTCCATGCCGTGCGCACGTTCTGCGAGGCCGGCGTGGGATTGATACCCCAGGTGCAGGCTCCAAGCAGCAGCGTGGGAACGATCAGCAACACGGTCTTGCGCATGGGGCGACTCCGATGTCTGGATGAAGAAAGGCCGGGCGCTAAGCCGCCCGCCCTCCATGCTAGCGCGCGATGCTGGCTCGCGCCTGTATGGGTGCTTGTTCCGCCCACCGAGTCCGCTGCCGATGGCCGAACGCGCACCGTCTCCAGCTCGTCCATCCCGGCGCAGACCGGGATCCAGCAGCGACCGCGCGCATCCGAGCCATGCGGTCACTGGATTCCGGCCTGCGCCGGAATGACGGGCAACAGCTACTTCGATACCGGCTTGCCGTCGGCGTCAAGCACCTGCACGTCGCCAAGGTCCAGTGCACGCACCGGCGCCTCGATCTGCTTGAGGTCGCCCACGATCACCCAGGTCATCGCCTGCGGCCGCACGATCTCCTTGATCGCCGCTTCGGCCTGGGCTTGCGTGACGGCTTCCAGTCGTGGCTTCAGTGTCTGCACGTAATCGTCGGGACGGTCGTACGCGACGATGCCTTCCATCGCGCCGAGCACCGCCACGGTGGTCTCGTAGCCGCCCGGCAGGGCGCGGATGCGCTGATCCTTGATCTTGGTGATCTCGGCATCGGTCAACGGCTTGTCGCCGATCACCGCGCGCGCCTCCTTCAGCACTTCGCTGGCGGAAGGCGCGGTCTTGTCGGTCTGTACCGGCGCGTAGAACAGCATCGGGCGCTGACCCTGCGCATCCATCAGGAAGCTCTGCGCGCCGTAGGCCCAGCGCTTGTCCTCGCGCAGGTTCATGTTGAGGCGCGAAGTGAAGGTGCCGCCGAAGGCACCGTTGGCCACCTGGATGGCGAGGTTGTCCGGCGTGCGCGTAGACGGCGCCAGCAGGCCGGCGAGGATCAACGACTGCGGCGCATCGGGGCGGTCGATCAGGAACACGCGCGGCCTGGGCTGCGCGGCCACCTGGGCGATGTTCTTGTGCGGCACCGGGGTGGCCGGAGCTTTCCAGTCGCCGAAGGCGGCGTTCAACTCCGGGATGATCTTGTCCAGCGTGGTGTCGCCGGCTACCAGGATCTTCACGTTGTCCGGACGCAACCAATTCTGCTGGAACGCGCGCAGGTCATCCGCCGTGAGCGACCGGATGCTGGCCTCCGTACCGCTGCCGGTGAACGGAATCCCGTAGGCGTGGCCGGCCCCGTACAGCAGCGGCGGCAGCGAACGCAGCGCGAGGCCGATGGGCTGGGTCTTTTCCTGCGCAATGTCGGCCAGCCACTGGCCGCGCACGCGGTCGATGTCGGCTGCCTTGAATGCGGGGTCGCGCACGATGTCGGCGAACAACGCCAGCGAGGGCTTGAGCTGGTCGTTGAGGGCATTGAGCCCGGCGCTGCAGCTGTCCAGCCCGCAGTCGATGCTGGTGGCCGCGCCGAGGCGCTGGCGTGCTTCGGACACCGCCACAGAATCCATCTTGGTGGTGCTCTCGTTCATCAGGCGCGCGGTGAAGCTCGCCGTGCCGAGCTTGCCGCCCTGGTCGGCGGCATAACCGGAATCGAACATCAGTTGCACCTGCGTCACCGGGATGGTGTGGCGCTGGGCGAGGATCACCTCGATGCCGTTGTCGAGCTTGCCGCGTTCGAGCGCGGGGAAGCTCAGCGAGGGAAAGCTGGTGACCTGCGGCACGCCCTTGCTGCGATCCACGTCGCTCTTGGTCACGCTGTATTCGCGCACGGCGGGCAGCCTGGGCTGCGGCTTGCCGGCGGCATCGCCCAGCGGCTTCACGGCCTTGTCCTCGGACGCCGGATCGAAGTCCTTGCCGGCAGGCAACACGGTGAGCCGGTAGTCGCCCTTGGCCAGCCATTCGTCCGCCGCGGCCTTGACGCTGGCCGGTGTGGCCGCGTTGGCGCGGTCGAGATCCTTCTTGTAGGCAGCCGGGTCGCCGCGATAGACCTGACCTTCGGCGAGGATCACCGCCTTGCCGCCGAAACCACCCACCTTCTCCAGCCCGCGGATGAACTGCGCGCGGTTGCCGATCTTGGCGCGATCGAGTTCGTCGGCGGAGGGGCCGTTGGCGAGGAAGTCCTTGAGTACCGCGTCGATCGCCGCCTCCACCTTGGCCGGGTCGACGCCCTGCTTCACGTCGGCCTGGATCTGGAACTGGCTGGCCAGCGCGAACGGCGCGATGCTGGCGGAGACGTCGTCCACCAGCTTGTCCTGGTAGACGAGGCGCTGGTACAGCCGCGAGGTCTTGCCGGCCCCCAGTACGGTGCTGGCCAGGTCGAGCTGGATGGCCGCGTCGCTGCCGAGCTGCGGTACCACCCAGGTGCGGTAGATGCGCGGCTGCGCCACGTGGTCGTGCTGCACGCCCTGGGTGGACCTGGCCAGCGGGGTGATCCACGGCTGCTGGTGCGCCACCGGCTTGCCGGCGGGGATGTCGCCGAAATACTTCAGCGCCTTCGCGCGTGCCTCGGCCACCGTGATGTCACCGGCCAGCACCAGCGTGGTGTTGGCGGCGCCGTAGTTGGCGTGGAACCAGTTCTTCACGTCCGCCAGCGATGCTGCGTCGAGGTCGGCCATCGAGCCGATGGTGTCGTGCTGGTACGGATGATTCGCGGGATAGGTATTGGCGAGGATGTTCTCGTCCACGCGACCGTAGGGACGGTTTTCATCCTGGCGCTTTTCGTTCTGCACCACGCCGCGCTGGGTGTCGAGCTCCTTCTGGCCGATCGCGTCGAGCAGGTGGCCCATGCGGTCGGATTCCATCCATAGCGCCATGTCCAGCGCGGTGGTGGGCACCGTCTCGAAATAGTTGGTGCGGTCGAACCAGGTGGTGCCGTTCATGTCGGTGGCACCGGCCAGTTCGAACGGCTGGAAGTAGGTGCCCTTGTGGTGCTCCGAACCCGAGAACATCAGGTGTTCGAACAGATGGGCGAAGCCGGTCTTGCCCTTCGGTTCGTCGGCCGAACCGATGTGGTACCAGATGCTCACCGCAACCACTGGCGCCTTGTGGTCCTCGTGCACGATCACGGTGAGACCGTTCGGCAGGGTGAAGCGCGTGTAGGCGATGTCCGGAACCTGCTGCGTGGCCCGCGCGGTTTGCGTGGCAGCCATCGCCGCATCCGGCGCAAGGCCAGCCATGGCGCTCAACAGGCTGGCGATCAGGACGGCCAAGGGCTTGCTTCCCATCGTGACGCTCCTTTCGGGTTGGGTGTCAGGCGAGCCTACGGGAGGGCGCAAGTTCCTGCCAGATGACCAAGGGCACGCGCACGGCCGGCTGTCCGGTTTTCCTGTCCGACTGTCCGCGGACAAGCGGACCCGGGCTTCAGATGATCAGAAATTCTCTTTAAATTCAATTATCTAAAATAATTTTTCGACTTGGCATGCGGATTGCTCTCTCTACATCGTGCAAGGACAACCCACCCAATCGGAGACACGCCATGAAATACGAGAACCTGATGCTGCGCAGCCTGTTCGTCGCCTGCCTGCTGGTTTGCACGCTGGTGTTGGGCGCAATGCTGAAGAGCTTCCCCGCTCCGGCCGGAATGGCCAGCAGCGGCACCGTCGCCAACGCCTTGCTGGCAAGCCCCGCGCAATGCGCGCTGCCTGCCGACGGCGTGATCTGCCCGCGCCAGCCGGGTTGAAGCCCACCTTTCCCATCCTGACGAGGAGTATTTCAATGAAACATGAAACCCTGATGCTCAATGGTTTGTTCGCGGCCTGCCTGCTGGTCTGCACCCTGGTGCTGGGTTCGATGCTGACTGACCGCCCGCCCACCGCCCAGACGCTGGCGACCACGAGCAACGCCTGCGCGACGACGGCCACCGCTTGCCCGCTGCCGCGCAGCTGATCGCGTCGCCGGCTCGCCTGCGCGGCCATGCGCACGCGATAATCGCCGGATGCTCCATGTCATCCTGTTCCGCCCCGAGATCCCGCCGAACACCGGCAACGCCATTCGCCTGTGTGCCAACACCGGCGCCGCGCTGCACCTGATCCGCCCGCTGGGCTTCGAGCTCGACGACACGCGCCTGCGCCGCGCCGGGCTGGACTACCACGAATACGCCCGCGTCACCGTGCACGACAGCCTGGCCGATTGCCTCGCCACCATCGGCCAACCGCGCGTGTTCGCCTTCACCACCCGTGGCCGTGTGTGCCACGTCGATGCGCGCTACGCCGACGGCGACGCATTGCTGTTCGGTTGCGAAACCGCCGGGCTGCCGGGCGAGGTGCTGGACACCATTCCCGAGGCGCAACGCCTGCGCCTGCCGATGCGGCCGGACAGCCGCAGCCTCAATCTTTCCAATACCGTGGCCGTGGCGGTGTACGAGGCGTGGCGGCAGCTTGGATTCGACGGCGCCGCTACAATCCCCGGATGACCTCGCCCACACCCAACGCCTGGCTGCCCACGCCGTTGCGCAAGCTGGCCGGACGCGCGCTGGAAGCAGCGCTCAACCACACGCTGGCGCTCGACCCCGACACGCAGCAAAAGCTCGCCACCCTCAATGGCCGCCGCGTACTGCTGCACCTGCGCGGGCCGGAGCTCGCGCTGGCCGTGACCGTGGAAAGCGATCGCCTCGCGGTCGGGCCGCCGGACCAGAACGAGGCAGCCGCCAGCACGCTGCGCGTGGCCGCCACGCCCGGCAGCCTGCTGGCGATGGCTTTGCGCCGCGGCGACGACGGCGTGGCACCCGGCAAAGTGGAAATCGCCGGCGATGCCGACCTGGCGCGCCGGCTGGAAAAGCTGGCCTCGCAGTTCGCGCCCGATTTCGAAGAAGCCTTCGCGCGCAGCTTCGGCGACGTGCTCGGCGTGCCACTGGCGCGTGCCGTGCGTACCGCGTTCGTGCACGCAAAGGAAACCGCCAGCCATCTCACCGAAGACGGCGCCGCGTGGCTGCGCGACGAATCGCGCCTTGCTGTGGCTCCCGGCGAAGCGGAAACCTTCCTCGACGGCGTGGACAACCTGCGCGAGCGCAGCGAACGGCTGGAAGCGCGCCTCGCCCGCCTGGCGTCACGCGTGAAAGGGACGCCCCCCAACGGAGCCGCCGCGTGACCTCGCTTGCCGTCGTTCCGCGTCTGCTGCGCGTCGCCGCCGTACTGCTGCGCTACCGGCTCGACGAGCTGGTGGACGCCGCCCACCTGTTCCGCCCGCTCAAGCTGGTGCGCCCGCTATTGGGCCGTCCCAGCGTGGACGTGCGCAACCTGCCGCGCGGCGCACGGCTGCGCCTGGCGCTCACCGAACTGGGACCGATCTTCGTCAAGGCCGGACAGGTGCTGTCCACACGGCGCGACCTCGTGCCCGGGGACATCGCCGATGAACTGGCGCTGTTGCAGGACCAGGTGCCGCCCTTTCCCGGCAGCGCGGCGCGCGCCATCGTGGAGCGCGAGCTGAAGTCCCCGATCAGCCGCCTGTACGTCCATTTCGACGAAACGCCACTGGCTTCCGCCTCCATCGCGCAGGTGCACGCGGCCGAACTTCCAGACGGGCGCTCCGTGGTGGTGAAGGTGCTGCGCCCCGGCATCGACGCGCAGATCGCCCGTGACGTGAAGCTGCTGCACTCGCTGGGTGCATTGGCGAACCGCTGGCATCCCAATGCCGACAAGATCCGCCCGCTGGACGTGGTGGCGGAAGTCGAGAAGATGCTGGAAAACGAGCTGGACCTGCAGCGCGAAGGCGCCAGCGCCAGCCTGCTCCGGCGCAACTTCGCCAGCGGCGTCGACCTCTACGTGCCCGAGGTGCACTGGGATCTGACCGCGCAACGCGTGCTCACGCTGGAACGCGTGCACGGCATCAGCAGCGACGACATTGCCGCCATCGACGCCGCCGGCATCGACCGCAAGGCGCTCGCCGCCAAGGGCGTGCGGGTGTTCTACGAGCAGGTGTTCCGCGACAACTTTTTCCATGCCGATGCCCACCCGGGCAACATCTGGGTGGACGTCACGCGTCCCGTCGAGCCGCGCTTCATCGCGCTGGACTTCGGCATCATGGGCTCGTTGCCCGAAGCCGACCAGTACTGGCTTGCCCAGAACTTCATCGCGCTGTTTGAACGCGACTACGCGCGCATCGCCAAGCTGCACGTGGACGCCGGATGGATGCCCTCCACCGTGCGACTGGACGAACTGGAAGCCGCCGTGCGCACGGTGTGCGAACCCTACTTCACCCGTCCGCTTTCCCAGATTTCGCTGGCCGAGCTGGTGGTGAAGCTGTTCCAGACTGCGCGCCGCTTCGAGCTGACCCTGCAGCCGCAGCTGATCCTGTTGCAGAAGACCCTGCTCAACATCGAAGGCGTGGGTCGCATGCTCGATCCCGAGATCGACATCTGGGCGGTGGCGCATCCGGTGCTGAAGCGCATCCTGCGCGAACGCTACAGCCCGCTGCGCACGATGCGCGAGGTGCGCAAGCGCCTGCCTGAGTGGTTCCACCTCGCGCCGCAACTCCCCGAACTGCTGCGCGCTTCGCTGGAACAGATCGCGCAAGGCGAGCAGCGCCTGCTTGCCGACGTGGACACGCTCGGCCTCCAGCGCCATCTCATGCGCCGGCTGCTGCGCATGATCGCGTGCAGCGCGTTCGGCGCCACGCTGATCCTCTGCGCCACCCTGTTGTGGGCGCTGGCGCCACAACACGGTCTCTGGCTGCCGCTGGGCATGGGCGTAACCGGCCTCGCGTCGTTCATCTTCGGCTGGTCGCGCCGCTCCTGATTCCCTCCCCTGCACGCAGGGGAGGGAACTCCCACGGAACCTCATGACGCCTATCGAGATACTCCACCAGGACGACGCCTTCATCGCGGTGAACAAACCCGCGGGCCTTCCCGTGCACCGATCCGCGATGGTGAACGACGCCGAGCAGTACCTCGTGGACGTGCTGCGCGAACAGGTGGGCGGCAACGTCTACCTTGCGCACCGCCTCGACCGTGCCACCAGCGGTGTGCTGCTGGTGGCACGCAGCAGCGAAATCGCCGCCGCGCTGGGCGAGCAGTTCATGGGCCGCGACGTGCGCAAGCAATACCTGGTGGTGGTGCGCGGCTGGCCGGAGCCGGCCGAGGGCGTGATCGACTATCCGCTGCCCGGTTCGCGCGAGACCGGTCCGCGTCGCGAAGCGCGCACGCGCTACCGTCAGCTCGCCGCGGTAGAAGTGCCTATCGCCCTGGGTCGTTATCCGCAACAACGCTACGCCCTGCTGCTGGCGGAACCGGAAAGCGGGCGCTTCCGCCAGATCCGCAAACACCTTGCTCATATCCACCACCCGGTGATCGGCGATTGCCAGCACGGCCGCGGCGACCATAACCGCCTCTACAAGCAGCACTTCGCCTGCCACCGCATGCTGCTGCACGCGTGGCGGCTGGACTTCCGGCATCCGGCGAGCGGCGCGGCGATGACACTGCAGGCGCCGCTGGATCGCGAATACGCCGGCCTGCTCGAACGCTTCGACTGGGTCGACGCCCTGCCCTAGCGGCGCCTACGAAGCCAAGGCCGCGCGCAACGCGTCCACATAGGTCCGGCTGGCGCGCAGCGGCGTGCCATCGCGCAGACGCAGCAGGCAGTCGCGGTTGGAGAGCGCCTGCAGCTCGGCCACGCGATCCAGCCGCACGATGAGGGAGCGATGGATGCGCACGAATTGCGCCGGATCCAGCCGCAGCGCCAGCTTGTGCAGCGGCTCGCGCAGCAGGTGCAGGCGCTCGCCCACGTGCAGGCCAGCGTAGTCGCCCTGCGCCTCGATCCAGTCGATCCTCGACACATCCACCCATTGCACCCGCTGCCCCAGCCGTATTTCGAAACGGCTGGCATGGGCCGGCAACGCTTCGGCGAGGGAGGGATCGCGTCGATGCGCCGCCAGCATCTGCCGTGCGCGGTCGAGCGCGTCGGCGAAGCGGTCCTCGTCGACCGGCTTCAGCAGATAGTCGAGCGCACGCACGGCGAACGCGCGCAGTGCGAACTGCGCATGCGCGGTGAGCAGGATCGCCAGCGGCCGCTCCTGCGGCGGCAGGCGCTCCAGCGCATCCAGCCCGTTGATGCCAGGCATCTGCACATCGATGAACACCAGGTCGGGGCGCAATTCGCGCATCGACTCCAATGCGGCCTCGCCGTCGGCACACTCGCCGATCACCTGCATGTCCGCATGCGCTGCGAGCCGCGCCCGCACGCCGCCGCGCGCCAGCGGTTCGTCATCCACCACCAGTACGCGCAACGTCATGCCGGCTCCGCGATGGCACGGAAGGGAAAGGCGATGTCGACGGTGCAGCTGCCGTCGTCGCCCAATGCGAACTCGAACCGCTGCCGCTCCCCATGCAGCTGCACCAGCCTCTCGCGCACGTTGCGCAGGCCGATGGCGGCAGGACGCGTCTCATCGCCGGTCGCGTCGGATGCCGCCGGCGCGCCATCGTTGCGCAGCGACAACCGCAACGTTTCGCCGTCGCGCTCTGCCGCCAGCGCCACGCGACCGGGAGCGGTGCGCAGGGCGATGCCATGGCGTATCGCATTCTCCAGCAGCGGTTGCAGCAACAGGGGCGGCACTGCCGACTGCAGCACCTCGGGACCGATGCGCACGTCGAGCAACAGCCGATCCCCCAGCCGTACCTTTTCGATATCGAGGTAAAGCCCGGCCAGCGCCAGCTCCTCCGCCAGCGCCACCTCGTGCGACTCGCCGCTGTCCAATGTGGCGCGCAACAGTTCGCCCAGCGTGGCCAGCATGCGGTTGGCCTCCGCATTGCGCTGCCCGGCCACCAGAGCAGAAATCGCGTTGAGCGTGTTGAACAGGAAATGCGGCTGCAGCTGGTAACGCAACGCGCGCAATTCGGCGTCGCGCGCCTGCGCGGCAATCTCGCGCACGCGCTCGCGCTCGGCCTGCAACACGATGTAATGCTCCACCACCGCATGCACGGCGCCGAAGGCTATGAGCGCCAGCCAGCAACCGTCCAATTGGACGAACAGGAACGCCCATTGGAAACGCGGCAGCGCACCGAGCTGGATCGCCAGCAACTCGCCGAGCGCGTTGTTGGCCAGCGACATCGCGTAGCTCAGCGCCAGCAGAACCGGAACCGCCATCAGCCACGATACGCCGCGCCGCCGCAACCAACGCTGTGCGGCCGCCATCGGCACGATCCAGAGCAGGTAGGTGATCGCGTAAAGCACGCGAAAATCCACGGCGCGGCCATGGCCCAGCTCGGGAAGCGCCATCACCGCCATGCACAGCACCAGCGGCGCGCCCGCCAGCAACGGTAGCCAGAAGGGAACATCGGCTCCGCGGCGAACGGCGGACGGCACGGCTTGGGTCATGCGCAAGGGTTTCCGGCGGCAGCAGCAGGCAAGCCGCCTGCCACCAAGCCACTCTAGCGCAGGTTCGGCGGCTCGCTGGAATACGCCATCGCGCTGATCTTCCAGCCCGCACCGGTGTTCACCAATTGCCAGGCCTCATGGCCTCGATTGTTCAATTTGCCATCGGCAAGGAACACGAAATCGAAGTACACCGACGCAATGGCACCGTCGGTCTCGATACGCACGTTGGAAAACTTCTCCTCCACACGCCCCTGGCTGCCGACGACGAAGTCGACGAAGCGCTGATGGTTGTCGCTGTGGAAACGCGGCACCTGCGGATGTCTGGCGCTGAGCTGCTGGTAGGCGTCATCGCCCAGCACCTCGAACCATGCGCCGCCTTCGGCCATGAACAGGTTTTCCAGCCCGGCCTTGTCCTTGGCGATCAGTGCCGCCTGGAATTTCGCGACCACCTGCTCGATCTGCGCATGTGCATCCGGCGACGCCGGCGTGGCCGCAGTTGCGGTGAAAGCAACCGCTGCCAGCAGGGGCAAGGCAAGCAATCCGGTCTTCTTCACGGGGACTCCGCGTGCAGTGGATGGGAAGTCCATTGCACAGGGCTGGGCAGCGACCATGCCAGCGTATTGCGACGAACCGTGCCTGCGGCGCGGCGAAGCGATGCAGACCTATCGCTCGCCGGCAGCACAGGCCTTATGGCGGAAGCACCCCACGAGGTGGTCGTTGATCATGCCGGTAGCCTGCATCAGCGAATAGCAGATGGTGGTGCCGACGAAGCGGAAACCGCGCTTCTTCAGTTCCTTGCTCATGCGGTCGGAGAGCGCCGTGCTGGCAGGCACTTCGCCCTTCTCCTTCCAGCGATTGTGCAGCGGTTTGCCGTCCACGAACGACCACAGGTAGGCGTCGAGGCTGCCGAACTCGGCGATCACCTTCTGCGCTGCGATGGCGTTGTCGCGCGCCGCGGTCACCTTGAGCCTGTTGCGGATGATGCCGGGATCGAGCAGCAGCTTTTCCAGCTCGCGATCCTTCATTGCCGCCACGCGGGCGATGTCGAAATCGTGGAAGGCCTTGCGGTAGTTGTCGCGCTTGACCAGCACGGTGCGCCACGACAGCCCGGCCTGTGCACCCTCGAGACACAGGAACTCGAACAGGCGCTGGTCGTCGTGCAGCGGCACGCCCCATTCGGTGTCGTGGTAGGCACACATCAGCGTGTCGTCGGCGGGTGCCCAGTGGCAACGTTGCATGCGGCGGTTCCGGCAGGGGGCGCTTGTCGCGGAGCGCACAGTGAACGCTGGATGGCTGCCGGAGGCAATACACTCGCGCCTTTCCAGCGCGATGCCTTCCATGCCCGGTCAAGCCGCCTCGCAACGCAGCGCCTCGCTGGCGCTGCTCGCCACCATTCTGCTGTGGGCCTACAGCTGGGTGGTGATGAAGCAGGTGCTGGCGTTTGCGGGGCCGTTCGATTTCGCGGCAATGCGCTACCTGCTGGGTGCGGCGGTGCTGTTCGTGGCGCTGACGCTGAGCCGCCAGCCGCTGAAGCCGCCACCGCTGCTGCCCACGATCCTGATCGGCCTGTGCCAGACCGCGGCGTTCCAGGGATTGGAGCAATGGGCACTGGTGAGTGGTGGCGCCGGCCATGTGGCGTTGTTGGCTTACACCATGCCGTTCTGGGCCGTGCTCCTGGCTTGGCTGATCCTGCGCGAACGGCCCACGGGTCGACATTGGCTGGGCCTCCTGCTGGCCGCGCTGGGCCTCGTCTGCATCATCGAGCCGTGGCGCGGGCTGGGCAATGCGGCGAGTACGGTGCTGGCCATCGCCGGCGGCGCGGCATGGGCGGCCGGCACGGTACTGAGCAAACGGCTGTTCCGGTTGCAGGCGGTGTCCGCACTCAATCTCACGGCCTGGCAGATGCTGGCCGGCGGCATGGCGCTGGGCATCGTGGCGCTGGCGGTGCCGCAGCGGAACATCGCATGGAGCGGTGCCTTCATGGCCGGATTGGCGTACAGCGTGCTGATGGCCTCAAGCCTCGCGTGGTGGCTGTGGTCGATCGTGCTGCGCCGGCTTCCCACCACATTGGCCAGCGTGAGCAGCCTGGGCGTACCCATCGTTGGCGTGCTGCTGGCGTGGGCGATCCTGCACGAGGAGCCCAGACCGATGGAATGGGTCGGGATCGGCTTCGTGCTGCTGGGACTGTGTGCGGTGAGCGGCGTGCGGCGGCGGCGCCCATAGGAGCGCACAGGGTGCGCTCCTACGCAAGGCACGCCCCCGCAAGTTCGCGCGGCTGCATTCAGCGCGGTGCCGAAATCACGGCGGTATCATGTGCGCTGCCGTTCCCCGCGAATTTTCCGATGTTCTCGCTACCCGAATTGTGGTCACACCTGGTCGATTGGCTGAGCAGCTACGCCGTGGCGCCCGCGCTCGCCCTGCTGCACCTGGGCAAGCTGTCCGGCGACCCGCGCGACATCGCCGCGTCGCTGCTGATCGCCGTGCTGCAGATCTGCATCATCGGCTTCCTTTTCAGACCGCTGGAAACCTTCTTCCCCGCCGAGAAGTGGGCCGATCGCAAGCTCACCCTGGTAGACCGCAACTACACGGTGATGATGCTGGTGGGCATCTTCCCGCTGTTCACGTATCTGATCCTGATGCCCTTCAGCAACCTGCTGGGCGGTGCCGACACGAGCACCTCCAGCACTGGCTCGCCGCTGGCGCTGACGACCCTGATGCCATGGTTCAACGGCCATCCCTACGTGCTGTTCGGCGTGTACTACGTGGTGTACGACTTCGTGTACTACTGGATGCATCGCACCCAGCACGCGCTGCCGTGGTGGTGGGCGCTGCACAGCATGCATCACAGCACGCGGCAGATGAGCTGCTGGACCAACGACCGCGGCAACCTGATCGATGGCTTCATCCAGTCGATGATCCTCGCCGTGGTGGGCCTGGTCATGGGTGTGGACCCGGACGAGTTCGCCTGGCTGATGCTGCTGGGTGAACTGGTGCAGAATTTTTCGCATACCAACACGCGGTTCGGCTTCGGACGCGTGTTCGAGCGCCTGCTGGTCGACCCGAAATTCCACCGCCTGCACCACATGCTGGTCGACGCCGAGCGCCCCAAGTTGCACAACTGCAACTTTGGCCAGGTGCTCTCGATCTGGGATGTGATCTTCGGCACCGCGCTGTATGGCGAACCGCCGCGCCCCACGGGCGTAGGCGATCCAGTGGTGGATGCGGACAACAATTACGGGCTGCTCGGCCTGCACTGGCATTCGACCAGGCGCTTCCTGTGCACGGTATTCCGGCGCGAGGGCTGGAGGCCGGGCGAAGTGGCATTCGATCCCGTGACGCTGCGTCCGGTCCCGGTCGATCAGCTCGACCTGCACGCCCTGGCACACCACCTCCCGGGCAGTGTCGCCGCAGCGACGACCGGCACGGCGGCGAACGACGACGCCGTCACTGCGGAATCCATGACGGTCTGAGTACGCTCACCACGGCAACGCGTCGAGATCGACATTGCCGCCGGTGAGCACAACGCCCACTTGCCTGCCGGCGAAACGCTGCGGCTGCTTGAGTATCGCGGCCAGCACGGTAGCGCTGGAGACCTCCACCACCTGCTTCAGCTCGCTCCACAACAGACGCATCGCGGCGATGGTCTCCGCGTCGCTCACCGTGACGACTTCCACGCGATGCGTACGCAGGGCATCGAAATTCGGTTGGCCCATCAGCGCGCGCAGGCCGTCGCACACCGTGTCCGGCACCATGCTCGCGATACGCGAGCCCGCGGCCAGCGAGCGTGCCGCATCGTCGGCGCCGGCTGGCTCGGCGGCGACCAGCGCCAGTTCCGGCTTGAGCGCATGCGTGGCGATCGCCACGCCCGCGGCCAGGCCGCCGCCGCCGACGGGCGTGATGAGCGCATCGAGCTGCGGTGCCTGACGCAGCAACTCCAGTGCAATGGTGCCCTGCCCTGCCATCACCCGCGCATCCGCATAGGGATGAACCAGTGCGGCACCCGTCTGCGCCTGCACCTCGGCGCACATCGCCTCGCGCGCTGCCTGAGTGGGCGCGCAACGATGCAGCGTGCCGCCGGCACGCACGATGGCGTCCAGCTTGGCCTGCACGGCGCCTTCGGGCACCACCACGTGCGCCTGGATGCCGCGCGTGGCGGCGGCCAACGCGAGCGCGTTGCCGTGGTTGCCGGAGGAATGCGTGACCACGCCACGCGCTGCATCTTCGTCGGAGAGCGACCACACCGCATTGCAGGCGCCGCGAAACTTGAACGCACCACCGCGCTGCAGGTTCTCGCACTTGAAATGCAACTCGGCGCCAGCCAGTGCGTCGAGCGCAGCACTGCGCAGCACAGGCGTCACCACCGCATAAGGCGCGATGCGCGATGCGGCATCGCGGATCGCATCGATATCGGGCAGGGCGTTCATGCCTGGATGATCTCCACGCCGCAGCGATAGCGACGCTCCGCGCCCGGCAGCAGGCGGATCGCATCCGCGCACTCAGGCCGGTTGAAGGCATTCGCCATGCACTCCATCGGCTCCAGCGCGATGGCGCGGCGCACGTCGCGGCTGATCGTGTCGGAAGTGAAGGCGTGCATCAGGCCGTGTTCCTGCCAGACCACCAGTGCGCGACCGCTGGCCGGATCGCGCAGGTGCGTGCGGATGCTGCCGTCGGCGTCGGACTGCAATTCGTTGTAGCTCTGGTCGAGGATCTGGCCGCCGATCGCGCGCGGCTCGCGGAAATCCATCGCGGGCGCATCATCCAACGCCACGTAGGCGGCGGCTCCCGGCAGAGCAATCAGGTCGGCGCCGGTACGGATCAGGCCTTCGCCGGGAATCTGCAATTCCCAGCCATCCACCAGTGCGTCAGCCAAGCGGAAATACGGATGCCAGCCGAAGAAACACGGCGCAGCGTCGTCGCCCACGTTGCGCATCGCGACTTCCAGCGCGAGGCCGGCAGCGTCCAGCGTGAACGTCACCGCCAGGTCGATCGAGTGCGGATAACCTGGCTGCGGGCGAATCACGTTGGTGGCCAGCGTCGCCCGCGCTTTCTGTTCGTCCGCCGCAAGCGCAACGAGATCGAATGTGGCGCCGCGCACGAAGCCATGCCGACTGGCGCGCGCCTCGCCCACCACGCCGGGCTGCAGATCCTGCGCCTGTCCGTCGAAGCTGTAGCGCGCGTCGGCGATGCGGCCACCGAACGGCACCATGATCGCGAAGCGCGAGCCGGAGCGCGCGACGACTTCCGCGTCGTCGCGGTAGCCGTCGGCGTAGTCGAACCACGTGCCGCCCTCGTCCGCCTCGAAATTCAGGAGCGCCGCGCCAAGCCGTGCGATGCGCACGCGGCGGCCGCCTTCTGCATCCTCCAGTTGCACCACGGGCTGTGTGCCCAGCATGGCCTCGACGGCACGGAAACGCGTCATTGCTAGCTCCGGTTGAAAGGCGGGGACAAGATTCGCCATGTTAGCCTGATCTGTCCCCGTCCCCGATCTCCCACCGCATGAACGCACGACCCGACGCCTCCAGCCTGCCGATCCGCCTTGCCGATTACCGTGCGCCAGCCTGGCGTGTAGAGCGCGTTGAGCTGGATTTCGAGTTGGGCATAGCCACGACCGAGATCGGCGCGAAGCTGCTGCTGCGCCGCGATCCTGCGCAGGACGAATCGTTGCGGCTGGACGGCGAAAACCTGGAGTTGATTTCCATCGCGCTCGACGGCGAGGTCCTGGCGGACGATGCCTACCGCCTGGTCGACGGCGGCCTCGAAGTGCATGGCGCGCGCGACGGCAGCGTGCTGGAAACACGCGTGCGCGTGCATCCCGCGGCGAACACCGCATTGGAAGGCCTTTATCTCTCCGGTCCCAGTGAGACGGGTTTCCTGCTCACCCAGTGCGAGGCGCAGGGCTTTCGCCACATCACGTTTTTCCCGGATCGCCCCGATGTGCAGGCGATCTATACCGTGACCTTGCGTGCCGATCGCGCGCGCTTCCCCGTGCTGCTGGCCGGCGGCAATCCCGATGGCTCTGGCGAACTCGAGGATGGCCGCCATTGGGCGCGCTTCGTCGACCCCCATCCCAAGCCGGCCTATCTGTTCGCGCTGGTCGCCGGCCGTCTGGAGAAGATCGAACAGGACTACCGCACCGCCGACGGCCGCGACGTGCAGCTGAAGATCTGGGCCGAGGCCGACGCCATCGACCGTTGCCACTACGCGATGGACGCCTTGGTGCGCTCGATGCGCTGGGACGAACAGGCCTACGGTCGCAACTACGACCTCGACGTGTTCCACGTCGTCGCCACCCACGACTTCAACATGGGTGCGATGGAGAACAAGGGCCTCAATATCTTCAACACGAAGTGCCTGCTGGCCGACGCCGACTCCAGCACCGACGACGAGTACCGTCGCGTGGAAGCGGTGGTCGCGCACGAGTACTTCCACAACTGGAGCGGCAATCGCGTCACCTGCCGCGACTGGTTCCAGTTGAGTCTCAAGGAAGGTTTCACCGTATACCGCGAGCAGTGCTTCTCCGCCGACATGAACTCGGCGCCGTTGAAGCGCATCGAGGACGTGGGTCTGCTGCGTCGCGCGCAATTCCCCGAAGACGCCGGCCCGCTGGCGCATCCGGTGCGGCCTGCCGAGTACCGCGAGATCAACAACTTCTACACCGCCACCGTGTACGAGAAAGGCGCCGAACTGGTACGCATGCTGGCCGGCAAGCTGGGTACGGCGGGCTTTCGCCGCGGCACCGACTTGTACTTCAGCCGCAACGACGGACGCGCCGCCGCCCTCGAGGATTTCCTTGCCGCGCTGGGCGAAGCGAATGACGTCGACCTCTCGCCCTATCTTGCCTGGTACGGCCAGTCCGGCACGCCGCGACTGAAAGCGCATGGCCACTACGACGCCACGCGCCACGAATACACGCTCACGTTGTCGCAGCACACGCCAGCCAGTCTCCAGCAGCCGCGCAAGCAGCCCCTGCCGATTCCGGTGAAGCTGGCGCTGTTCGGATCCGACGGCCGCATGCTGCCCTTGCATACGGACGGCCAAACGGATGCCTCCGAGATCGTGGTCGTGCTCGACGAGGCCGAGCAGTGCTTCGTGTTTCGCGACGTGCCCGAGCGCCCTGTGCCCTCGCTGTTGCGCGGCCTCTCCGCGCCGGCGGTACTTGAGTGCGATTACACGCCGGCCGAGCTTGCCCTGCTGCTGGGTCACGATCCAGACGGCTTCAATCGTTGGGACGCAGGCCAGCAGCTTGCCTTGCGCGCCTACGATGCGCTGCGCGACGGCGCCCACAACGGCGCCGTGAACGCATGGTGCGACACGCTGGCTGCGCTGTTCGACGATGCACGGCTCGACGCCGCCCTGCTCGCCGACCTGCTTGTCCCACCCGGTGAGATCGAGCTGGCGGAGCGCGAGTCCGTGGTCGACCCGGCGCGCATATATACGCTGCGCCAGCAATTGCAGCAGCGCCTGGCCGCACGCATCGGCGCCGACAAGCTGGAAGCGCGATATCGCTCGCTCGCCGCGCAATCCACGGCAGGCATCGATGCCGTCAGTCAGGCCAACCGCAGCCTGAAACAGCGTGTGCTGCAACTGCTGGCCCTGCTCGATCCGACCGCCGCCTGCCATCATGCCGCCACGCAATACCTCGACGCGCCGAGCATGACCGACCGCCTCGCCGCGCTGGGTGTGCTGGCCCGGCACGACGCCGCACGCAGCGTCGAGCCGCTCGTGCACTACCGCAAACGCTACGCGAGTGATCCGCTGGCGTTGGACAAGTGGTTCGCCCTGCAGGCACAGCTGCCCGGCGAGGGCGCGCTAGCCCGGGTGCAGGCGCTGGAAGCCGACCCGGCTTTCACCCTGAAAAATCCGAACCGCGCCCGCGCCTTGCTGGGTACCTGGGCCAACGGCAACCCTTCCGGCTTCCATCGCGCCGACGGCGCAGGCTATCGGTTGTATGCCGACCGCTTGCTGGCATTGGACGCGCTGAACCCGCAGATCGCGGCCCGTCTCGCCACCGCGTTCAACGGCTGGCAGCGGCTGGAGCCGCATCGTCGCGAAGCGGCGCATGCCGCGCTGGCTTCACTGGCTGGCCACGACCAGCTCTCGCGCAACCTGGCCGAGATCGTAGGCAACATGCTCAAGGGCTAAAACGGAAACGGCGGCCTGGGCCGCCGTTTTTTCGCGTGGAAGCGCCCTAGGAATTGCACGCTAAGTGCGCGCTCCCACGTGAAGCAGGTTCAGCTCACACCGGCAGGCTTTTCAGCGCGGTGCGCAGGCGCACCATGCGCGACTCAAGCCGCGGCTTCAGCATGGCGCGCTCGCTTTCGGCGCGATCGTCCAAGGTTTCCATGGCCATCTCGATGCGACCGATCTCGATCAGCAGGTCGTGATGCGGAAAGAATTTCTCGAAGTCGATGCTCATACCCATGGCTGCGTCCCCCGGCTTTGGTGTTGCCAAAGGCAATGCATCGGCCATGCCAAAACGTGATTTCAATCACATTGTGCCCTTGGGATGCTGCGTGACACTGACGCAACGCGTCAGCAGCTGTCCTGCCTCGGCAGAAAGTTGCGCTGCAGTCACCACGGGTTCACCTACTTGCGACGATTATCGACCCACGGTCTGGCAGCGAGACGGCCATATCATCACTGGATTCAAAGTTTCTGGCGCCCGGCATCACGGTCATCCTGGATTCCCCCTGTTCCTGAGACCGCCGGGCGCCAGATCTAAACGACGAAACCCCGCATCCGTGCGGGGTTTCGCTTTTTCCGGCACAAAAAACGACGGCGCCCCGAGGGGCGCCGCCTGGCTTCCTTTCACGGTACGCGATCAGGCCCCTGTCCGCCCGATCCCGACGCGCGTAGTCGCGCAGCCGGTGCCCTTGAAAGTGCGCGGTGGTCGATGCAGGTTGCATGCCAAACCCCGACCCTGCTCGCGCGGTACCATAAGCTCCTGCTTTCAGAGCCTTGCGCATCATGCTTCATCCCAACCGCTATGACGTGATCGTGATCGGCGGCGGCCATGCCGGCACCGAGGCTGCGCTGGCGTCCGCCCGTTGTGGCGCACGCACCCTGCTGCTCAGCCACAGCATCGAAACCGTGGGTGCGATGAGTTGCAACCCGGCCATCGGCGGCATCGGCAAGGGACACCTGGTGAAGGAGATCGACGCGCTGGGCGGCGCGATGGCGCACGCGGCGGACATGGCCGGCATCCAGTGGCGCACGCTCAATGCCTCCAAGGGGCCGGCGGTACGCGCCACGCGCTGTCAGGCCGACCGTGCCCTATACCGTGCCGCAATTCGTCACATTGTGGAAAGCGAGCCCAACCTCGACCTGTTCCAGCAGGCGGTGGACGACCTGATCGTGGAGGGCGGCCGCGCCGTGGGCGTGGTGACGCAAATGGGCGTTTCCTTCCGCGCCAGGTCGATTGTGCTCACCGCGGGCACCTTCCTCGGCGGCAAGATCCATATCGGCCCCGCGCAGTACGCAGGCGGCCGCGCTGGCGACCCGCCCGCCAGTGCCCTGGCGGTCCGGCTGCGCGAGCTGCCACTGGCAGCTGATCGACTCAAGACCGGCACCCCTCCGCGCATCGATCGTCGCAGCATCGATTTCAGCGGACTGGAAGAGCAGCGCGGCGACGATCCGGCACCGGTGTTCTCCTACCTCAGCTCGCGTGACGAACACCCGCGCCAGGTCAGCTGCTGGATCACCCACACCACCGAACGGACGCACGAACTGATCCGTGGCGCACTGGATCGTTCGCCGCTGTACACCGGCCAGATCGAAGGCGTGGGCCCACGCTACTGCCCCTCCATCGAGGACAAGGTGGTGCGCTTCGCCGAGAAGAGCTCGCACCAGATCTTCATCGAACCGGAAGGGCTGGATACGTTCGAGATCTATCCCAACGGCATCTCCACCTCGCTGCCGTTCGACGTGCAGCTGGCGCTGGTGCAGTCGATCAAGGGTTTCGAGCAGGCGCACATCACCCGGCCCGGCTACGCCATCGAGTATGACTACTTCGATCCGCGTGGCCTGCAGCCGTGGCTGGAAACCAAGGCGATCGACGGCCTGTACTTTGCCGGCCAGATCAACGGCACCACCGGCTACGAGGAGGCCGCCGCGCAAGGCCTGCTGGCCGGACTCAATGCCGCGCTGGCCGTGCAAGGCAAGGCGCCATGGTATCCGCGCCGCGACGAGGCCTACCTTGGCGTCCTGGTGGACGACCTCACCACCAACGGCACCATCGAGCCCTATCGCATGTTCACCTCGCGTGCCGAATACCGGTTGCACCTGCGCGAGGACAACGCCGACCTGCGCCTCACCGAACAAGGCCATGCGCTGGGCGTGGTGCCGCAGCCGCGCTTCGACGCACTGCGCGCCAAGCGCGAGGCGGTGGAACGCGAAACGCAGCGCCTGGCCACATTGTGGGCCGCCCCGAACAACGCGCTGGGCGCGGCGATCGAACGCCAGCTCGGCATTGCGGTGAGCCGCGAAACGAATGCGCTGGATCTGCTGCGCCGTCCCGAACTCGATTACGCCAAACTTGCCGCCGTCGCCGAACTCGGCCCTGCCGTGGCGCACGAAGACGTTGCGGCGCAGGTCGAAGTGCAGGCCAAGTACGCGGGCTACCTGGATCGCCAGCGCGAGGAAATCGAGCGCCAGCGCCGCCACGAGCAGACCGCGATTCCCACCAGCTTCGACTACGACAAGGTGCGCGGACTCTCCGCCGAAGTGCTGCTGAAGCTCAAGCGCGCGCAGCCCGCAACGCTAGGGCAGGCCGCGCGTATCAGCGGCGTCACTCCCGCCGCGATCTCGCTGCTCCTGGTGCATCTGAAGCGCCACGCCGCCTGAGACTTTCCTGCGTTCGGCCTACCCTGGCGCGGCACGCGGCATGGCATCATCGCCGCATTCACCACCGGGGAGTGCACGCAATGGAAATCTGGATTGGACGCAACGGCGAACGCCACGGCCCATACAAGGAAGAGGATGTACGCGCGTGGCTGCGCAGCGGGCAGGTCAGCGGCAGCGATCTCGCGTGGCGCGAAGGGCTGGCCGATTGGCAACCGCTGTCGGTGCTGTTCCCCGACGCGATGCCCGACACGGCATACACCACCGGCAGCACCTATCCACCGCCTGCGGCCTCCATGCCCGGGCTGCCCCAGACCACGGCAGCGGCGCTGGAGGACTACGCGGGTTTCTGGAAGCGCGTGGCGGCCTATATTCTCGACATCATTGTGCTCTGGATTCCCACGATGCTGATCGAAGCCGTCTTCGGTATCGGTGCAGCAAAGGACGTGCTGAAACAGGCCGCGCTGAACGCAAGTGGCGATCCTCACGCGATGATGGCCGCCCAGGTCCAGTTCTACACCACGATGTGGCCAGCCTTCCTAGCCAGCTTCGTGCTGGCCTGGTGGTACTACGCGTTGTGCGAAAGCTCGCCCTGGCAGGCGACCGTGGGCAAGCTGGCGCTGGGCATCCGGGTCACCGACATGCAAGGCCGTCGACTGACGCTGGGCCGCGCACTGATCCGCTATCCGGCCATGCTGCTGAGCCAGCTCATCCTTTTCATCGGCTTCATCATGGTGGCCTTCACTGAGCGCAAACAAGGCCTGCACGACATGATCGCGAGCACCCTGGTGCTCAACGGCCGTGCCAGCGAGTTCAAGGACGCTTCCAGCAAGGCGACCGGAAACAGCGGTTCTTTCAACGCCTGATTCGCCGCTTCGCCAACACGGCGTCGGGGTCCGCCCCGGCGCCGTTTTCTTTGTCCGGCGTGCGGGGGCACGCTTGCTATCATCTGTGGCTCGCTCCACACGAAGGACACGCTCCACTCCATGCTCAGCATCGAACAACGCATTGCCCAGGACATCGCCGCCAAGACCGAACAGGTGCGCGCGGCGGTGGAATTGCTCGACGGTGGCGCCACCGTGCCGTTCATCGCGCGCTACCGCAAGGAAGTCACCGGCGGCCTCGACGACACCCAGCTGCGTACGCTGGAAGAGCGCCTGCGCTACCTGCGCGAGCTGGAGGAGCGCCGCGCCACGATCCTCGCCAGCATCGAGGAACAGGGCAAGCTCGGCGATGCGCTGAAGGCCGACATCCTTGCCGCCGAAACCAAGGCCACGCTGGAGGACCTTTACCTGCCCTACAAGCCCAAGCGTCGCACCAAGGCGCAGATCGCGCGCGAAGCAGGGCTGGAACCGCTGGCGCTGAGCCTGCGCGACGACCCCACGCAGTCGCCCGAGGTCTTTGCGGAACAGTTCGTGGACGCCGACAAGGGCGTCGCCGACGTGCGCGCCGCGCTGGATGGCGCCCGCGCGATCCTGATGGAATCCATCGCCGAAGACGCGCATCTTGTGGGCGAACTGCGCGACTGGTTGTGGGAGAAGGGTCAGATCCGCGCCAAGGTGGTCGAAGGCAAGGAGAACGAGGGCGCGAAGTTCCGCGACTACTTCGATCACCTCGAAGCCATCGCCAAAATTCCTTCACACCGCCTGTTGGCGCTGATGCGCGCGCGCAACGAGGGCATCATCGAACTCGACCTGCAGCCCGCGCTGGACGCTGATCAAGGCCATGCCGAAGGCGAAGGGCGCGTGGCCGCGCACGCCGGCATCCATGATCGCGGACGTGCCGCGGATGCGTGGTTGCGCGAAACCGTGCGCCTGACCTGGCGCGTGAAGCTGCACCTGCATCTCACGCTGGACCTGTTCGGCCGTGTGCGCGAGGGCGCCGAGGATGAAGCCATCCGCGTGTTCGGTGACAACCTCAAGGACTTGATGCTGGCCGCGCCCGCTGGAGCGAAGACCGTGATGGGTCTCGACCCCGGCATTCGCACCGGCTGCAAGGTGGCCGTGGTCGACCCCACGGGCAAACTGCTCGCCACCGACACCATCTATCCGCATGAACCGCGCCGGCAGTGGAACGAATCGCTGGCCGCACTCGCGCGCCTGTGCCAGAAGCACAACGTGGACCTCATTGCCATCGGCAACGGCACCGCCTCGCGCGAGACCGACAAGCTGGCCGGCGAACTCATCAAGGGCCTGGCCAAGACGCATGTGGAGCACAAGCTGTCGAAGGTCGTGGTGAGCGAGGCGGGCGCCTCGGTGTATTCCGCCTCGGAAACCGCCGCGAAGGAATTCCCCGAGCTGGACGTGAGCCTGCGCGGCGCCGTCTCCATCGCCCGCCGCCTGCAGGACCCGCTGGCCGAACTGGTGAAGATCGAGCCCAAGGCGATTGGTGTGGGCCAATACCAGCACGACGTGAACCAGGTGAAGCTGGCGCGCGCGCTGGATGCGAAGGTCGAGGACTGCGTGAACGCGGTGGGCGTGGACGTGAATACTGCCTCGGCCGCGCTGCTGTCGCGCGTGGCGGGCCTTTCCGCCAGCGTGGCCGAGAACGTGGTGAAGCATCGCGACACCAACGGCGCCTTCGCCAATCGCAAGGCGCTGCTCAAGGTGCCGCGCCTGGGCGACAAGGCGTTCGAGCAGTGCGCGGGCTTCCTGCGCGTGCCCAATGGCGACAATCCGCTGGACGCCAGCGCGGTGCATCCGGAAGCCTATCCGGTGGTCGAGCGCATCATCGCCCAGTGCGGCCGGGAGGTGCGCAATGTCATCGGCGATACCGGTTTCCTGCGTGGCCTCAAGCCCGAGCAGTTCACCGACGAGAAGTTCGGCGTGCCCACGGTGCGCGACATCCTCAAGGAGCTGGAAAAGCCTGGCCGCGACCCGCGACCCGAATTCGTCGCGCCCAGCTTCGCCGAGGGCGTGGAAGACGTGAAGGACCTGCGTCCCGGCATGATTCTCGAGGGCCGCGTCACCAACGTGGCGGCGTTCGGCGCGTTCGTGGACATCGGCGTGCACCAGGACGGCCTGGTGCACGTCTCCGCGCTGTCGCATACCTTCGTGAAGGATCCGCGCGACGCGGTGAAGGCCGGCGACATCGTCAAGGTGAAGGTGATGGAGGTGGACATCCCGCGCCAGCGCATCGGCCTGTCGATGCGCCTCGACGACGAGCCGGGCCAGGCACGCGGCAAGCCCGCTGGTGCCGATGCCCGCACCGGTCAGCGCGACAATCGCGGCACGCGCCCCGGCACCGTGCCCAAGCAAGCCGCTGCCCCGGCCAACAGCGCCTTCGCCGATGCGCTGACACGCGCGATCAAGCGCTGAAATCCAGGCATCCGACTGCATGCTGCGCGCGATGCGCTGCAGCATGCGGTTCCGTATGTTATGCCGTACCGTAACGTCCAGCTAACAAGGCCATCCCGGCCGTGGGGAGTGTTTCCATGTTTCGTACCCGTCACCTGGTTGGCGCCATCGCCACCGCCCTGATGTTCAGCACGGCCGCCAGCGCCACCGATTTCAGCAATGTCGTCGTGTTCGGCGACAGCCTGAGCGATGCTGGCAATTTGTCGCTCGCGGAGGGTTCGACCACGCCGATGCGCTTCACCACCAATCCGGGCCAGACGGCTTCCGAACTGGTTGCCGCCGGCCTGGGCGATCCGATCACCGCTTCGCTGCTTGGCGGTACCGACTACGCGTATGGCGGTGCCGGCGTGGTGCAGGGCGTGGCTCCCGTACCCACGCTGCCGCAGCAGTTCCAGATGTATCTGGCGGCCAACGGCGGTCATGCCAACGCCAATACGCTGTATGAGGTATGGGGCGGCGCCAACGATATCTTCTATCTGCTCGGCTCCACGTCCAATTCCGCCACTCTGGCCGCCAGCACGATCAATGTCGCTAAGACCGAGATCGGCCTGCTGAACCAGATGCAAGTCAGCGGCGCCAAATATGTCGTGGTCTACAACTTGCCGAACATCGGCGTGACGCCGGAATTCACGGCGGATGGCCCCACCGTTTCCGCTGGCGTCACCCAGTTGTCCGTACTGTTCAACAGCACGCTGAATTCCGGTCTGGCGCAGCTCAGCAATGCCGGCCTCAACGTGATCCCGGTGAATACCTACGCGCTCATCAACGAGGTGATCGCCAATCCCTCGGCCTATGGCTTTACCAACGTCACCACACCTGCCTGTACTGGCGGCAGTGGCAGTTCCGTGCAGTGCGGCCCGCAGGGCTCGGGCGCGCCGGTGACCTACGCGCCGGGCACGAACCAGACCTACCTGTTCGCCGACGGCGTACATCCGACCACCGCCGCGCACGCGATGCTTGCGCAGGTCGTACTGTCCGAAATCGCCGCTCCCGGCCAGATCTCCTTGCTGGGCGAGGCGCCGTTGGCCGCCAGCACCGCGCAGACGCGCGCGGTCCGCAATGAAATGCTGGCCGACGGCAACGGCAGCGACACCCGCGCCTTCGTCAACGTGGACTACGCACACCAGAGCTTCGACGCGCAGGGCATCAATTCGCCCAAGGCCACCAGCAACGACGTCAACCTGACGCTGGGCGTGGATGTGCGCGCCAGTGACAACATCTCGGCCGGCATCGCCCTGGGCGTGGGCCAGAGCAATGCCGACACCGCCGGTGGCGGCGGCTACAAGCTGCAGGACATCAGTGGCCTCGGCTACGTCACCTACCATCAGGGCGGCGGCTACGTGGGCGGCTACGCGAACTTCGGCCAGTCCAACTTCAGCGACATCGACCGCCGCATCCAGATCGGCACCGCGCTGCGCACGGAAACCGGCAGCGCCGACGGCTCGCACCTGGGTGGCGGTCTCACCGGCGGCTGGTGGTTCGACGTGAGCAGCCTGCGTACCGGCCCGTTCGCGAACCTCGAATGGGAGACGATCAAGATCAACGGCTACAACGAGGACGGCGACGATAGCACCGCGATGTGGTTCGGTCGCCAGCAGCGCAATGCATTGATCGGCACCTTGGGCTGGCGCGTTCAAGGGCATTGGCAGGCCGGCAGCATGATGCTGGCGCCCTACGCCGAGGTGGCCTGGAACCACGACAGCAAGGCGGATGCGCGCGACATCACCGCAGGCCTCAACAGCATGAACGGCAGCTTCGCGCTGCCTGGTTTCACGCCGGACAAGACCTGGGGCAGCGCAGATCTGGGCGTGTCCGCGCAGTTCAGCCAGAACCTCAGTGGCTGGGTAGGCTACAGCGGGCACTTCAGCGACGACAGCCAGAAGTACAACAGCCTCAACGTGGGCGTGAAGTACGCCTTCTGAGGCCTGCGGCTGGCAGTCTGCATGGACTGCCAGCCGTATTGAAAAGTGCGGCCATGCTGACCGCCCATCGGGTTGCTGCCTTAGCAGGCGAAGGCGTGAATGCAGCCATAAAAAAGCCGCCCGCGATGCGGGCGGCTTTTTTGTATACGAACCTCGTAGCCCGGCTTACTTCTTCTTGTTGCCACCGGCGAGGTTGTAGATGGCCAACGCCTGCTGACGCAGGCTGTTGGCGGTATCGGAATCCAGATCGGCGGTCTTGTCGCCAATCTGCTGCTGATGCAGCACAAGCATGCCATTCTCAGTCCAGCTGGCACGCGAGATCGAGCTGGTCGGAGCATCCTTGTTCGCTTTCTTCTGCTGGGCAGCAGCCCACGGCGCGCCGTTCTTGTAGGCGAAATCGGTGCTGGTGAAACCCTTGTCGCCGTAATCCACCAGTTCGCGGATCACCTTCACTTCGCCGTCCTGGCGGAATACCTGCCAGCCGCGCGAGGCGTTGTCTTCAAGCTTGGTGCCCGTGCTTACCTTCATGCCGCCGATCTGCTTGATGAGAGCGTCGAAGTCGGCCTGATCCTTCTCGGCGGGCGTCTGCTCGGCCAGCAACTCGATCGAGGCCTGGTTCTTGTTGCCCTGGGTAAGCACCGGCGCCTGAATGGGCATGGAGTAGTGGCGCGCACCGTCGGTAAGAGTGACCTTCACCACGTACATGTCAGACGACTTGATATCGCCAGGCTTGAAGTCCAGCTGGAACGAATACGGGAAGGTGGCGCCCGAGGCCACCGTCTTGCTGGCGACCGGTGCCGAGCCGGCCGCGGCGGGCGACACATCCACCAGGTTGATCACCAATTGCGCATCCGGCGACGGCTGGATCGCACCGCGAACCGTAATGGTGCCGCTCACGGAAGTGGCGGTGTTGGTGGCCGCCGTCGAGCTGGCGCTGGCGGTGCCGTCTTCCGTCGGCGACGAAGTCGATGAACCGCAGCCGGCCAAGGCCAGGAGAGCCATCGACATCACCGACAAAACCATCTTACGCATGGGGTAAGCCTCGTAACTGAATTGGGGGTCGAACACGGAAACCTACGGCGCACGCGCCCTAGTTTCGTCATGGGGGAAGCTACAAGAATAGCCGAAAATCTGGGTTACGGGAAAGTCAAGCGGGCTTATCCACAAATTTACGTGAACGCCGGTGAAACGGGCGCAGGTTCGTGTCAACCGGAACTTCTTGATGGCGTTAGCCTGCCCAACGCAAGGTTTTGTCCCAAAAACCGCGCTTCGGCATGGCATCCCATTCCCTGTCGGCTCGGCGAGGAAAGCAGCGCGAAAGCAACGGGGTTCGATACTACCACTGCCTCGACGCTCAGCTGTTTTTGGCACAAAAGCGCGCGATCTTGCGACAAATCCCCTGTCCCTAGACGGTCAACCGCCATGAGCACGCAGAAACTTCCCCACGATCCGCTCCAATCGACGTTCGCCGATCGCATCAAGCTGCTGATCCAGCGCGTGGGCAGCGCCACCGAAATCGCACGCATGTGCGGCTTCTCCGAAGGTGTGGTGCGGAGTTGGCGCGACGGCAACACCGATCCCTCGCGGGCTCGCTGCGTGACCATGGCCCGTACGCTCGGTATTTCGCTGGTCTGGCTGGTCGCGGGTGAGGGAGCTCTGCAGATCGACCCGAGCACCGCTGGCAGCGACGACGCGCAATACAGCTCTGAAACCGTCACACACCGCGCGCGCGGTCGCATCGGCCACGCACATCCAGGCAACGAAACTGCCGCGGTGGATCCGCGCCGGCTGAACACCGCCATGCAGATCCTGCAGTCGGAACTGGAACTCGCGAACAGCGCGATGACGCTGGCAGACAACACCGACATGCTCAGCAATCTCTACGAAATCCTTGGCAGCGACGGTTCCAGCGTCGACGCCACAGCCATGCTGAAGTTCAACCGTCAGTTGTCCGAGCGCATCCGCCAGTCCAAGTCGCAGGTCGCCTGAATCCGTTTGGTTCGCTACTCAAACAAAAGCGCGGCGTCCTTCGGGCGCCGCGCTTTTGTTTGAGACATACGCGACCATGCAGGCTCGTCGTTTGATTCCCTCCGTCGGGCGTGATCGCAAATTCACTCCCGCAGCAATGCAATGTCGGCCACTGCACCGAACGCAGCCTTGAGTCGCTCCAGCAACGCAAGGCGATTGCGGCGCACCACCGGGTTCTCGGCGTTCACCAGTACCTGTTCGAAGAAGGCATCCACCGGCGCCTGCAACTGCGCAAGCCGCTTCAGCACGCTGGTGTAGTCTCCATGCTGCAATGGCTCGGCGGTTTCCTTGCCGGCAGCAGCCAACGCATCGGCCAGCGTCCGCTCTGCGTCGCTTTCGAAATGCGCGGGATCGACCTCGCGCAGCGATGCCGGCTCGTCGCCCTCTTCTGCCTGCTTGCGCAGGATGTTCGCCACACGCTTGTTCGCTGCGGCCAAGCTCGCTGCCTCGGGCAGGCGACCGAATTCGACCACGGCATGCAGGCGACGGCCGAAATCAGGCAGCGTTTCCGGCTGCACCGCGAGTACGGCCTCGTACGCCTCTGCCGGGCAACCCTGCTCCGCGTAGTAGCCTCGCAGGCGATCGAGCACGAAATCGACCAGCTCACCGACCAGTACCGCACGGCGCTGGCCGATATCGATCACGGGCAGCTTGCCGTCCTTGCCGGGCTTCACGCCGGCAGCGAATGCGGCTTCGGGCAACAGCTCCAGCGCTTCGACGAATGCGGCACGCAGATCAAGCTCCAGCTTTCCTTCGATCAGGGTGCGTGCCAAACCAAGTGCCGCTCGGCGCAAGGCAAACGGATCCTTGTTGCCGCTGGGCTTCATGCCTACGGCGAAGATACCGGCCAGCGTGTCGAGGCGTTCGGCCACAGCCAGCACTTGGCCGATCTTGTCGGCGGCGATGCCGTCGCGCGCGAAGCGCGGCTGGTAATAGCTGTCCAGCGCCACCGCTACCTCGACCGACTCGCCGTCGTGCCCGGCGTAATAGCGGCCCATCACGCCCTGCAGCTCGGGAAATTCGCCAACCATGCGGGTGAGCAGGTCGCACTTGCTCAGGCTCGCCGCACGCGTGGCGGCACCCGCATCGACGCCGACGCGGCCAGCGATGACGCGCGCTAGCTCGGCTACGCGCACGCTCTTGTCCCACACGCTGCCCAGCGCCTGCTGGTAGGTGACATTCTTGAGCTGTTCCTGATAGCTCGCCAGCGGCGTCTTCAGGTCCTCGTCCCAGAAGAATTTCGCGTCGGCAAAGCGGGGGCGGATCACACGCTCGTAGCCCTTGCGAATCTCGGCGGGTTGCTTCGATTCGATGTTGGCGATGCCAATGAAGTGCTCGGTGAGCTTGCCGCTGGCGTCGAACACAGGCACGAATTTCTGGTTGGTCTCCATGGTGGTGACCAAGGCTTCCTGTGGCACGGCAAGGAAGTTGCGCTCGAAGTCGCAGGCAATCGCCACCGGCCATTCGGTGAGGTTGGCGATTTCTTCCAGAAGTGCCTCCTCGAGCCGGGGCTCGCCACCGGTTTCCTTCGCCGCACGCGCCACTTCCTCGCGCACGCGCTGGCGGCGCTCGGCCGGATCAGCCAGCACCTTGGCATTGCGCATCGCATCGAGCCAACCGTCGGCATCGGCCACATGCACCGGATGCGGGTGCATGAAGCGATGGCCACGCGACTTGCGTCCGCTGGTCAGGCCCATCACGGTGCCATCCATGATGTCCGCACCGTGCAGCATCACCAGCCAGTGCGCGGGACGCACGAAGCCGTATTCGTGATTGGCCCAGCGCATCGGGCGCGGAATCGGCAAACCCTTGAGAGCCTCGTCCACGATCTCCGGCAGCAGCGATGCAAGCGTCTGGCCAGGCTTTACGGCACGGAACACGAACCATGCGCCCTTGTCGGTTTCGAGCTTCTCAAGTTGCTCCACGCTTACACCGCAGGACTGCGCGAAGCCCGCGAGCGCCTTGGACGGCTGGCCCTGCTCGTCCAGCGCGGCGTTGACCGCCGGGCCGCGACGCTCGACGGATTGATCCGGCTGCATTGCGGAGACGTGCGGGATATGGACGGCCAAACGCCGAGGCGAGCAATACGCCGAGGCTTTGCCCAGCGCAGCGTCGATGCCGCGCCTGGCCAACCCGTCGCAGATGCCGCGCGCGAACGCGGCGGACAATTCGTCCAACGCCTTCGGCGGCAACTCCTCGGTGCCCAGTTCGATCAGCAGCGACTTGGCGGCGCTCATGCAACTTGCTCCTTTGCGTTCTTTTTCAGGCCCGGAAAGCCCAGTTTCTCGCGCTGCGCCACATAGACCTCAGCCACGCCGCGCGCCAGGGTGCGCACGCGCAGGATGTAGCGCTGGCGCTCGGTGACGCTGATTGCACGACGCGCGTCGAGCAGGTTGAAGGTGTGGCTGGCCTTCATCACCTGCTCGTAGGCCGGCAGCGGCAGGTTGGCGGCAATCAATTGGTTGGCGGTGGCCTCGCACACATCGAACCAGCGGAACAGTTCCGTCACGTTCGCATGCTCGAAGTTGTAGGTGCTCTGCTCCACCTCGTTCTGGTGAAACACGTCGCCATAGGTGACCTTGCCATACGGACCTTCGGTCCATACCAGGTCGTAGACGTTGTCCACGTTCTGCAAGTACATCGCCAGACGTTCTAGGCCGTAGGTGATCTCGCCGGTAACGGGGCGACATTCCAGGCCGCCGGCCTGCTGGAAGTAGGTGAACTGGGTGACTTCCATGCCGTTGAGCCAGACCTCCCAGCCAAGCCCCCAGGCACCGAGCGTAGGCGACTCCCAGTTGTCCTCGACGAAGCGCAGATCGTGCACCAGCGGATCGAGGCCGAGTTCCTTCAGTGAGCCGATATAGAGCTCGAGGATGTTCTCGGGATTCGGCTTCATCACCACCTGGTATTGGTAGTAGTGCTGCAGGCGGTTGGGGTTCTCGCCGTAGCGGCCATCGGTGGGACGGCGCGAAGGCTGCACGTACGCCGCCGACCATGGCTCCGGACCAAGCGAACGCAGGAACGTGGCTGGATGAAAAGTGCCGGCGCCGACTTCGGTATCGAGTGGTTGCAGCAAGACACAACCCTGCGCCGCCCAATAGCGGTTGAGGGTCTGGATCACATCCTGGAAGGTGCGCGCGGACATGGCTTTCCGTGGACTTCGGTAAAGCGGGTTAGTATAGCCGCAGCACGCTGGCGCACCGGTTTTCAAGGCTGCGCCATGCCATGGGGGAGTAGTCCGGATGGCCGCATCACCGCAAATCGCAAGCCTGCTCGGCCGTCGCGGTCGACTGGAATTGGACGAGCTGCTCGCCGCGCTGGTGGTGGACGGCTATGTGAACGCCGAGGATGCCAAGCAGGTGCGCCTGGGTTCGCGTGCTGGCCGAAGCGCGGTGGAACTGCATCCGCTGGTGCTGATCGCCAACGCCAAGCTGCCGAACCAGCGCAGTCCCGGTCGTCCGCTGAGCCTGGAAAGCCTTGTCGAGTGGCTGGCCGGACATGCCGGCCTGCCCTACCTGAAGATCGACCCGATGAAGGTCAACGTGGCCGCGGTCACGCAGGCAGTGAGCCATGCTTACGCGCAGCGGCACCGCATCCTGCCGGTGGCAATGGCGCCGGGCGAGGTGACCTTCGCCACCGCCGAACCGTTCGACGCGGAATGGGCCAAGGATCTTTCGTCCATGCTGCGCCGGGATGTGCATCGGGTGGTGTCCAGCCCGTTGGATATCAACCGTTACCTGCAGGAGTTCTATGGTGTCCAGCGCTCTATCCAGCTGGCGCAGGACGCGAAGGGCGGCGGCTACGACACCTCGGCCATCCTCAACTTCGAACAGCTCGTCGAATTGGGCAAGAGCGGTGAAGTAGGTGCCGATGATCGCCATGTGGTGCACATCGTCGACTGGCTGCTGCAGTACGCCTTCGAGCAACGTGCCTCGGACATCCATCTGGAACCGCGCCGCGACGCCGGCCAGATGCGCTTCCGCATCGACGGCGTGATGCACAAAGTGTTCGAATTGCCGCCGCCGGTGATGACTGCCGTGACCGCACGCATCAAGATCCTTGCGCGCATGGACGTGGCCGAAAAGCGGCGTCCGCAGGACGGCCGCATCAAGACGCGGTCGTCCACCGGGCGCGAGGTGGAGTTGCGTGTTTCCAGCATGCCCACCGCGTTCGGCGAGAAGATGGTGTTGCGCATCTTCGACCCCGACCTGGTGGTGAAGGACTTCGCCCAGCTCGGCTTCTCGGAACGCGAGGCGGCGCAATGGCGGCACATGGTGGAACGACCGCACGGCATCGTGCTGGTCACCGGCCCAACCGGCTCGGGCAAGACCACCACGCTGTACTCCACGCTCAAGCACCTCGCCACGCCGGCGATGAACGTATGCACGGTGGAAGATCCCATCGAAATGGTGTCACCCGAGTTCAACCAGATGCAGGTACAACCCGCGATCGATCTCGATTTCGCCGCCGGCGTACGCACCCTGCTGCGGCAGGACCCGGACATCATCATGGTTGGCGAGATCCGCGACCTGGAGACTGCGCAGATGGCGGTGCAGGCCTCGCTCACCGGCCATCTGGTGCTCTCCACCCTGCACACCAACGACGCACCCAGCGCCGTAACGCGACTGCTCGACCTCGGCGTGCCGCACTACCTGATCCAGTCCACGCTCACCGGCGTGGTAGCACAGCGACTGGTGCGCACCTTGTGCCCATACTGCAAACGGGAAACCACGCAGGATCCGCACGAGTGGAGCGCCCTCACGCATGGTTGGCCGTTGCCCGTGCCGGAGAAGGTATACGCGCCGGTCGGTTGCCTGGAGTGCCGCAATACCGGCTTCATGGGGCGCACCGGCATCTACGAAATGATGCCGGTTTCGCCGCGTCTGCGCAGTCTGGTTTCAGCAGAGTTGGAATTGGGCAACTTCGGCAAGACCGCCTTGTCCGAAGGCATGCGGCCATTGCGCATGTCAGCCGCCGAGCAGGTAGCACGTGGACTCACCACGGTGAAGGAGGTGCTGGCGGTGCTCCCCCCCATCGAAATGCCCGACGACCAATCGCCAATCCATTCCGAATGAAACCTGTCCTCATCATCCGCACCGGCCGCGCACCGAATGCCATTCGCGCACGTCACGGCGACTTCCCGCATTGGTTCCGACTAGGCGCGCGATTGCCGATGCAACAGCTGCAGGTTGTCGACGTGCAGGCTGGCGAAACGTTGCCATCCCCGAATGCGGTGGCCGGCGCATTGATTACCGGCTCGGCGGCCATGGTTACCGAACGCGCAGCATGGAGCGAACGCACGGCAGCATGGATCCGCGGTGCCATGGATGTCGAATTGCCGCTGTTCGGCGTCTGCTACGGCCATCAGTTGATGGCGCATGCACTCGGTGGCCGCGTGGACTATCTGCCCGGCGGTCGTGAAATCGGCACGCATGCCATCGAGAAGCTGGCGACAGCCGCAAGCGATCCGCTCGCTTCCCTGTTGCCGGAGAGCTTTCGCGCCCACACCACGCACGAACAAAGCGTGCTGGAGACACCGCCCGGCTCCGTGGTGCTGGCGCGCTCGACGCGCGATCCGCACCAGTTGCTGCGCTATGGGCCGTGCGCGCTCAGCACGCAATTCCACCCCGAATTCAGCGCGGACGTGATGCGTGCCTACATCCAGCGCAAGCGTGCCGACATGCGTAGCGAAGGGTCCGACCCATGGAACAGCTACCGAGAGGTAGCGGCCACGCCGGTTGCCCGGGGATTTCTGCAGCGATTCGCCCGCCATCACGGCTTGTCTCACGGCGCCCGCCATCGCTGACGCTCTCAATGTCGCAGGCGTTTCGCGATCGCTTCGCGCGAAAACAAGGCGAATACCAGGCCGAACAGAAAGCCACCGATGTGCGCCCACCACACGTAGGCACCATAGCTGGGGCCGGCGTAGCTGAAGAGCAATTGCAGCAAGACCCAGATGCCGATCAACAAGAACGCCGGCACCCGCACAAATTCAAGATAAAGGCCAAGCGGCAGCACCAACCCCAAGCGCGCGCGCGGAAACAACGCGACATAGGTGCCAACCACCGCCGACACCGCGCCACTGCAGCCGATGATCGGCAGGCGTACACCTGCCAGCGATACCGCGCCGATCAGATTCGCCACGACGCCGCCAACCACGAACAGCAGCAGGAAGCGCAGCGAGCCAAGCGCCCGCTCGCCCGGCAAGCCAAAGATCATCAGGAACAGCAGATTGCTGAGCAGATGCAACCAGGTAACGTGGATAAACAAGGCTGTGAAGAGGCGTAGCAACGATGGGTCCGTCAGCTGCGGCCAGATCGGCGCCCGTGCATCGAAGATATTCGCCGGGACCGTGCCCCATTCCTGCAGCGCCGCCAGCCGTTGCTGGTTCGGCAGCAACGCAAGCCAGACAAAGCAAAGCACGCACACGCTGACAATAAGCACCGTGGCCCATTGCCATTGACTCCGCTTGCGAGTCTCGACATGCACGAACAAACGGATTCTCCGGAAGCGGTAGCCGCTGGCATATTGGGATGATAGCGAACGGAAGTGTCTGCCCAAACACATTCCGAGTGCGCGTCCTTAAAGGGCTGGCGAAAGTCCCCCGCGGGAAGCGGTGTCTACGCTTCAGAGGTTTCGTCTGGAGGGGCGCAAAAAGAAACACCCTCACCGGTATCGGTGAGGGTGTTTGGGATAAAGCCCCTGGCGGTGACCTACTCTTGCATGCAAGTGCACACTACCATCGGCGCGGCTGCGTTTCACTTCCGAGTTCGGGATGGGATCGGGTGGGACCACAGCGCTATGGCCGCCAGGGAAGGGGTTGAAGCAGCGCAGATTGCGCCCGCTTCAATTCGGTTGGCAAACGAGTGACAAGCGTCCGGATTCGTTGGAACCGGCACGTGGCGAAGGCCACTTGGGGTTATATGGTCAAGCCGCACGGCTCATTAGTACGCGTAAGCTCAATGCATTGCTGCACTTCCACACCGCGCCTATCAACCACTTAGTCTAAATGGTGCCTACAGGAGAGTTGAACTCTCGGGAGATCTCATCTTGGGGCGCGCTTCCCGCTTAGATGCTTTCAGCGGTTATCGCTTCCGTTCATAGCTACCGGGCAATGCCATGGGCATGACAACCCGAACACCAGCGGAACGTCCACTCCGGTCCTCTCGTACTAGGAGCAGCCCCCCTCAAATCTCCAACGCCCACGACAGATAGGGACCGAACTGTCTCACGACGTTCTGAACCCAGCTCGCGTACCACTTTAAATGGCGAACAGCCATACCCTTGGGACCGGCTACAGCCCCAGGATGTGATGAGCCGACATCGAGGTGCCAAACACCGCCGTCGATATGAACTCTTGGGCGGTATCAGCCTGTTATCCCCGGAGTACCTTTTATCCGTTGAGCGATGGCCCTTCCATACAGAACCACCGGATCACTAAGACCTACTTTCGTACCTGCTTGATCCGTCGATCTTGCAGTCAAGCACGCTTATGCCTTTGCACACAGTGCGCGATGTCCGACCGCGCTGAGCGTACCTTCGTGCTCCTCCGTTACTCTTTGGGAGGAGACCGCCCCAGTCAAACTACCCACCATACACGGTCCCTGACCCGGATTACGGGCCGAGGTTAGAACGTCAAGCACTTCAGGGTGGTATTTCAAGGATGGCTCCACCGAAACTAGCGTCTCGGTTTCGTAGCCTCCCACCTATCCTACACAGAAGAACTCAACGTTCAGTGTAAAGCTATAGTAAAGGTTCACGGGGTCTTTCCGTCTTGCCGCGGGAACGCTGCATCTTCACAGCGATTTCAATTTCACTGAGTCTCGGGTGGAGACAGCGCCGCTGTCGTTACGCCATTCGTGCAGGTCGGAACTTACCCGACAAGGAATTTCGCTACCTTAGGACCGTTATAGTTACGGCCGCCGTTTACTGGGGCTTCGATCAAGAGCTTCGCCTTGCGGCTGACCCCATCAATTAACCTTCCAGCACCGGGCAGGCGTCACACCCTATACGTCCACTTTCGTGTTTGCAGAGTGCTGTGTTTTTGATAAACAGTCGCAGCGGCCAGGTTACTGCGACCCTTCTCAGCTCAGCTACGCATGTAGCCACCAAAAAGGGCGCACCTTCTCCCGAAGTTACGGTGCCATTTTGCCTAGTTCCTTCACCCGAGTTCTCTCAAGCGCCTTGGGATTCTCACCCTGCCTACCAGTGTCGGTTTACGGTACGGTTTTTCTTAAGCTGAAGCTTAGTGGCTTTTCCTGGAAGCGTGGTATCAGTCACTTCGCCCAAAAGGGCTCGTCTCGGTGCTCGGCATAAAGAGGGCCGGATTTGCCTAACCCTCATGCCTACCGCCTTTCCCCGGGACAACCAACGCCCGGTAGACCTAACCTTCTCCGTCCCCACATCGCACTTAAGAAAAGTGCTGGAATATTAACCAGCTTCCCATCGACTACGCATTTCTGCCTCGCCTTAGGGGCCGACTCACCCTGCGCCGATGAACGTTGCGCGAGGAAACCTTGGGCTTTCGGCGTGCGGGCTTTTCACCCGCATTATCGTTACTCATGTCAGCATTCGCACTTCCGATACCTCCAGCAGACTTTACAATCCACCTTCACAGGCTTACGGAACGCTCCTCTACCGCGCACACAAAGTGTGCACCCCGAGCTTCGGTGTCTAGCTTAGCCCCGTTAAATCTTCCGCGCAGACCGACTCGACCAGTGAGCTATTACGCTTTCTTTAAAGGATGGCTGCTTCTAAGCCAACCTCCTGGCTGTCTATGCCTTTCCACATCGTTTTCCACTTAGCTAGAACTTGGGGACCTTAGCTGCGGGTCTGGGTTGTTTCCCTTTTCACGACGGACGTTAGCACCCGCCGTGTGTCTCCCGGATAGTCTGTCCTGGTATTCGGAGTTTGCCATGGTTTGCTAAGTCGCGATGACCCGCTAGCCATAACAGTGCTCTACCCCCAGGAAGATTCGTCCGAGGCGCTACCTAAATAGCTTTCGAGGAGAACCAGCTATCTCCGAGTTTGTTTAGCCTTTCACTCCTATCCACAGCTCATCCCCATCTATTGCAACAGATGTGGGTTCGGTCCTCCAGTGCGTGTTACCGCACCTTCAACCTGGCCATGGATAGATCACTCGGTTTCGGGTCTACTGCCAGAGACTATGCGCCCTATTCAGACTCGGTTTCCCTTCGCCTCCCCTAGACGGTTAAGCTTGCCACTGACAGTAAGTCGCTGACCCATTATACAAAAGGTACGCAGTCACCCTTGCGGGCTTCCACTGCTTGTACGTATACGGTTTCAGGGTCTATTTCACTCCCCTCTCCGGGGTTCTTTTCGCCTTTCCCTCACGGTACTTGTTCGCTATCGGTCAGTCAGGAGTATTTAGCCTTGGAGGATGGTCCCCCCATGTTCAGACAGGGTTTCTCGTGCCCCGCCCTACTCAATTTCACACCTAATGCCCTTTCGCCTACGGGGCTATCACCCGCTATGGCCGGCTTTTCCAAACCGTTCGACTAAAACACTAGATGCTTTTGGGCTAGTCCGCGTTCGCTCGTCGCTACTGACGGAATCTCGGTTGATTTCTTTTCCTCCGGGTACTTAGATATTTCAGTTCCCCGGGTTCGCTTCCGCAACCTATGAATTCAGTTACGGATACCTATTGCTAGGTGGGTTTCCCCATTCGGACATTGCCGGATCAAAGCTTGTTGCCAGCTCCCCGACACTTTTCGCAGGCTGCCACGTCCTTCATCGCCTCTGACTGCCAAGGCATCCACCGTATACGCTTGGTCGCTTGACCATATAACCCCAAGTCGCCTCGGGATTACACGTTTCAAACCACCTGTTCGTGCCTCAACACGTGTCTCGGTTCGGTTCGAACCAAGACGCTTGTCACTCGTTTGCCAGTTTTCAAAGAACACAAGAACGGCCTCAACGCCGCCTCGCTTCAAATCTTTATGTGTGCTTGGATTTCACGCGTCACCATGGTGGAGCCAGTCGGGATCGAACCGACGACCCCCTGCTTGCAAAGCAGGTGCTCTCCCAGCTGAGCTATGGCCCCGTGGTTGGTGGGTCTGGGAGGACTCGAACCACCGGCCTCACCCTTATCAGGGGTGCGCTCTAACCACCTGAGCTACAGACCCGGAAGCTTCTTGCTAGGGACGCTACGTGAAATACAGGTGTCTTGTGTGGACGTCTTGCGCGACGAATCGCGCTGTCGTTCTCGAAAGGAGGTGATCCAGCCGCACCTTCCGATACGGCTACCTTGTTACGACTTCACCCCAGTCATGAACCACTCCGTGGTCGTCGTCCCCCTTGCGGTTAGACTAACGGCTTCTGGAGCAACTCACTCCCATGGTGTGACGGGCGGTGTGTACAAGGCCCGGGAACGTATTCACCGCAGCATAGCTGATCTGCGATTACTAGCGATTCCGACTTCACGGAGTCGAGTTGCAGACTCCGATCCGGACTGGGATCGGCTTTCTGGGATTGGCTCCACCTCGCGGTATTGCAACCCTCTGTACCGACCATTGTAGTACGTGTGTAGCCCTGGCCGTAAGGGCCATGAGGACTTGACGTCATCCCCACCTTCCTCCGGTTTGTCACCGGCAGTCTCCTTAGAGTTCCCACCATTACGTGCTGGCAACTAAGGACAAGGGTTGCGCTCGTTGCGGGACTTAACCCAACATCTCACGACACGAGCTGACGACAGCCATGCAGCACCTGTGTTCCGATTCCCGAAGGCACTCCCGCATCTCTGCAGGATTCCGGACATGTCAAGGCCAGGTAAGGTTCTTCGCGTTGCATCGAATTAAACCACATACTCCACCGCTTGTGCGGGCCCCCGTCAATTCCTTTGAGTTTCAGTCTTGCGACCGTACTCCCCAGGCGGCGAACTTAACGCGTTAGCTTCGACACTGATCTCCGAGTTGAGACCAACATCCAGTTCGCATCGTTTAGGGCGTGGACTACCAGGGTATCTAATCCTGTTTGCTCCCCACGCTTTCGTGCTTCAGCGTCAGTGTTGTCCCAGATGGCCGCCTTCGCCACTGATGTTCCTCCCGATCTCTACGCATTTCACCGCTACACCGGGAATTCCACCATCCTCTGACACACTCTAGCTCGCCAGTATCCATCGCCATTCCCAGGTTGAGCCCGGGGATTTCACGACAGACTTAACGAACCGCCTACGCACCCTTTACGCCCAGTAATTCCGATTAACGCTTGCACCCTTCGTATTACCGCGGCTGCTGGCACGAAGTTAGCCGGTGCTTATTCCTCAGGTACCGTCAGCTCCACGGGGTATTAACCCATGGCATTTCGCTCCTGATAAAAGTGCTTTACAACCCGAAGGCCTTCTTCACACACGCGGCATTGCTGGATCAGGCTTGCGCCCATTGTCCAATATTCCCCACTGCTGCCTCCCGTAGGAGTCTGGGCCGTGTCTCAGTCCCAGTGTGGCTGATCATCCTCTCAGACCAGCTATCGATCGTCGCCTTGGTAGGCCATTACCCTACCAACTAGCTAATCGAACATCGGTTCGTCCAACCGCGCGAGGTCTTGCGAGCCCCCGCTTTCTCCCTTAGGACGTATGCGGTATTAGCGTAAGTTTCCCTACGTTATCCCCCACGTTTGGGTAGATCCCGATGCATTACTCACCCGTCCGCCACTCGCCACCCGGTATTGCTACCTGTGCTGCCGTTCGACTTGCATGTGTTAGGCATGCCGCCAGCGTTCAATCTGAGCCAGGATCAAACTCTTCACTTAAGTTTTCGATCATCCGAAGACGATCTATCTTTCTGAAGCGTGACCCCAACCAGTGAAACTCATTACTGACTTTCATTTGGGTGGGACGCTTGCATTGCTTGGACAAGTCATCGACTCGCCAGCGCAAGGCGTCCACACAATTCACCTGTGCACACTGTCAAAGATCTCGTCACCGCGGAGCTTTCCGCTACAGGACATTTCGTCCCGGTGAGCCGCCTACTATACATCGTCTTTTCGGTCCGTCAACACCTTCGTCGAAGTCTCTTCAGCGCGGGTGGTGGGGCACCGTGCCGATGCGGCAGCGGGGCGCGAATAGTAGGCAGCCCCCCTGATATTGGCAAGCGATTTCTTCGAAGAATTTTTACTCTTTCGCGCAAGCCGTTGATCTTGCGCGAAACAAAGCTTGAAAGCAGTGCGTAGCGATCAACCGTCGGTCAATCGCACACGGGCAAAGTTGCGTTTGCCCACCTGCAACACGCCTTCGAATCCTGCCGCGAATACGCGCTGCGCGTCCTCTACCACTTCCGCATCGATGCGTACGGCACGTTCCTTGAGCTTGCGGCTCGCTTCGGAGTTGCTGGCAGTGAGCCCCGCCGCAGTAAGCAGCGCCGGCAGGCGTAGGCCTTCGACGGGCACCGAAATTTCGCTGAGCGGCAGCAACGAAGTGTCGCCCTCGCCTCGCACCACCGCATGCCAGCCCGCAATGGCCTGTTCGGCGGAAGCCGCGTCGTGGAAGCGAGTGGCCAACTCACGTGCCAGGCGCAGCTTGGCGTCGCGCGGATTGAGCGCGCCGTTTGCCACGTCGCCCTTCATTTCCGCCAGCTCATCAAGCGAGACATCGAAGCTGAGCAATTCGAACCAGCGCCACATCAGCGCGTCGTCGATCTTCATGGTCTTGGTGACGATGTCGATCGCCGGCTCGTCGATGCCGATGTAGTTGCCCAGCGACTTGGACATCTTGTTCACGCCGTCCAGGCCTTCGAGCAGCGGCATGGTGAGCACGATCTGCGGCTTCTGTCCGAAGTGTTCCTGCAGGCCTCGACCCATCAACAGGTTGAACTTCTGGTCGGTGCCACCCAGTTCGACGTCAGCCTCCAGCGCCACGGAGTCATAGCCCTGCACCAGCGGATAAAGGAACTCGTGGATAGCGATGGATTGCTGTGCGGCGTAGCGCTTGGCGAAGTCGTCGCGCTCAAGCATGCGCGCCACCGTGTGCTGCGCAGCGAGCTTGATCATGTCGGCCGCGCCCATCTTGCCGAACCATTCTGAATTGAAACGCACTTCGGTGCGCTCGCGGTCGAGCACCTTGTACACCTGTGCCGCATAAGTCTCGGCGTTCTTCAGCACATCCTCGCGGGTGAGCGGTTTGCGCGTGACGTTCTTGCCGGTCGGATCGCCGATCATGCCGGTGAAGTCGCCGATCAGGAAAATCACCTGGTGTCCCAGATCCTGGAACTGGCGCATCTTGTTGAGCAGCACGGTGTGGCCCAGGTGCAGGTCCGGCGCGGTGGGATCGAAGCCGGCCTTGATGCGCAGTGGGCGCCCACTTTTCAGCCGCTCCAGCAGGTCCTCGCGCTTGATGATTTCGTCGGCACCACGCGCGATCGTGGCCAGCGCCTGCTCAGGTTGGTTCATGCATTCCTCGGAATAGGTGGTTGTCATGACAACCATCCCGGCGATGGCAATCACGTTTCAGCGTTAATTGTGCGTTAACCGAAAACCTGACGCAAATCCTTGATGGAAAAGGGATTGACGCACTCGTCACACGACGTCTATGGTACGTGGAATTGTTACTTTGTACGGCGAGGTTCGCGCAGCATGAGTGGGAAAATCCGGGGGGGGCTCCGAGCGCGCAAGCAGGCCATTTGCCGCAAGGCACAACGTCGTCACATCAGCTTCTACGAGCGCTGCGCGCACTGGTCGTTCGATCGGTCGGAATCCATCACGCCGATCCACTGGCACCGCGAGCGCTGGGTGCTCGCCGGCACTGCATTGATAGCGACCCTGCTCTCCGGCCTCATCATGCCTGCGTGGGCCACAGCAATGAAGCCCGCTCCCACGGTCGAGGCGCACACTCTGCTGCCGTTGGCATTGCCGAAGCCGGATCCGATCCCGCAAGCCGCCGCCGCGGTGGACGACTGGCAAGTGGTACGCGTGCAACCCGGCCAGACGCTGTCCGACATTTTCGGCGGCCGCGGCCTGAGCCTCACCGACCTGCAAAAGGTGATGGACGCCTCCGGCGATGCGAAATCCGCGCTGCACCACATCCGCCCGGGCGACGAATTCGACTTCCTGCTCGGCACTGGTGGCAGCCTGCGCGGCGTCCGCTTCGACAAGGACCAGGCCAACCGTGCCATCGTGCGCCTTGATGGACCGCAACCCACGCTGACACTGCAGCCGCGCGACATGGATGTGCGCGAGGAAGTGGCGCACGGGGTGATCCGCAGCAGCCTGTACGCCGCCGGCGACCAGGCCGGCTTGAGCGCGGCGATGGTGGGTAAGCTTGCCGACCTGTTCAAGTACGACATCGACTTCGTGCAGGATTTGCGCGAAGGCGACAGCTTCACGGTGATCTATGACGACATCTACCGCGATGGTGCCCGCTATGGCGAGGGCGACATCGTTGCCGCGGAATTCGTGAACCAGGGCAAGCGCTATACCGCCTACCGTTTCAAGAAGGACGACGGCAGCTACGGCTGGTTCAGCGAGGACGGCCGCCCGCTGCAGAAGTCGTTCCTGCGCATTCCCGTGGACTTCACCCGCATCTCCTCCACCTTCAGCGCCGCACGCATGCACCCGATCCTCGGCCTGATGCGCGCGCACAAGGGCGTGGACTACGCAGCACCGACCGGCACGCCGATCCATGCCGCCGGCGACGGCGTGATCAAGTACCGCAGTTGGATGAACGGCTACGGCAACTTCGTGATCATCCAGCACGACAAGGACATCAGCACCGCCTACGGTCACATGTCGCGCTTCGGCAACGAGCGCGTGGGTCAGCACGTGAAGCAGGGCGACATCATCGGCTACGTCGGCATGACCGGACTTGCCACCGGCCCGCACCTGCACTACGAATTCCGCGTGGACGGTGTACAGCGCAATCCGCAGACGGTAACCCTGCCCAAGCCCGAGCCGCTACCCGCGACACAGCTTGCGAAGTTCAGGGCCACCGTGGTGAAACCCGAGATGGCGCGACTCGACCAGATCGACCAGCACGTCAAGCTCGCCCGCAGCGACACGCCCGTCAGCAAGACCGACAACTGAGCGCCGCACCAGCGTGAGTGATGTTCCGTCGCTGTATCTAGGCCTGATCTCCGGCACCAGCGCCGACGGCATAGACGCCGCACTGGTGTCGTTCGACGACGGCCAGCCGCGCTTGCGCGCCACGCACACGCACCCGTGGCCAACCGCGTTGCGCGAACAGATCCTCGCCGTGGCGCAGGGCGAAACCGCGATCGATCTGGATGCTTTCGGGCGATTGGACGTGGCACTGGGCCACGGCTTCGCCGAGGCCGCACTCGCGTTGCTCAAGGAAAGCGGCACGCCTGCCACCGCCGTGCGTGCAATCGGCTCGCACGGCCAGACCATGCGCCATCGACCCGTCGGCGAGTATGCCTTCACGCTGCAACTGGGCGACCCCGCCACCATCGCCGAACGCTGCGGCATCGATGTGGTGGCGGATTTTCGCCGCGCCGACGTGGCCGCCGGCGGCCAGGGCGCGCCTCTGCTGCCGGCCGTGCACGCGATGCTGCTGGCACATCCCGGCCACGCCCGCGTGGTGCTCAACCTCGGCGGCATCGCCAACATCACCGTGCTTGGCGCTGACGGCAGCGTCATAGGCTTCGACACCGGCCCGGCGAATGGCCTGATGGACGCCTGGTGTCTGCGCCATCGCGGCGAAGCGTTCGACCACGGCGGCGCGTTCGCCGCCAGCGGCAAGATCGACAATACATTGCTCGATGCCTTGTTGGCCGATCCCTATTTCGCGCTCGCACCACCCAAGAGCACCGGTCGGGAGCACTTCCATCTCGACTGGCTGGCCTCGCATCCACGCTTGGCCACGCTGTCACCAGCGGCCGTGCAGGCTACGCTGCTCGAACTCTCCGCACGCAGCGTGGCCGAGGCCGTCGCACGGCACGCCCCGGATGCCGAAGACGTGCTGGCCTGCGGCGGCGGCGTGCACAACGTCGCACTGATGCAACGGCTCGCCGAACTGCTCTCGCCACGGACGCTGGTCAGCACCGCCGTGCATGGCGTCGATCCAGATTTCCTCGAAGCGACCGCGTTCGCATGGCTGGCCAGGCAACGCCTGCTCGGGCTGCCGGGCAACCTGCCAGCTGTCACCGGTGCGCGCGGACCACGTGTGCTCGGCGCGATCCATCCTGCTCCGCGTTGAAACGATTTGCCCGGGCACGCCGGCGCTCAGCCTGAAGTCGCGCGTCACCGGCAAAGGCGGGTGAACTCCTGGCGGCGCCATGCAGTCGCCGCACCGCATCGGTCACGGGCACGCAATGGAAGCCGCTGCCATGCGCACCAGTTGCTCGACTTCCTCGACCGACCGAACCATGGAACTTGCGGGCGCACTCGCGATCCCTCGAGGGCGTCGCACAGACCAGATGGAAGGCACGCTGGCCCCGTTGAGGCGCTCATCAAAGCCCTAGAAGCACGCCGCTGGATCGCCATGCAGAACGTCCGCATGTTTGCACTACACGCGGACAACAGCCGAATGTCCACCGATCACGAGGAGACCCTCCCACGTTTCCACTGTGGCGCCGGTACTAGCAGGACGCGTGGAGCGGGCAAGCCAACGGAAAGGCCGGGCATAGCAGCATCGCCCTTGATGCTTAGTCGCCGTGACCAGTCCCACCGGATCGCCGCAGCGAGTCGCCCCGCGCGATCGACAACGCATGCACGGTTTCGCTGAACACGGCTTGCTCGGCTGCGTTCCATTGGCCAATCAGCATGGCAAGTTCGTCGGCATCGACCGAGGTTTCTGCATGCTGGCCATTTTCTGCGACACCGAGGCCACGTCGCAGTGCGTGCAGCAGCACCTCGTTGAGGCTCCACTCGCGTGCCTTGGCAAAGGCACGGATGCGCTCTGCCAGCAGATGATCGACTTGGCGTATCACGAGATCAGGCATGGCACCGCCGCTTCGTTGTCCGGCCCCTATGCCTAAAATCGTCGCCCGCGGCGCTGCAGCCGGCAATGATCAACTTGGCAATCCGTGGTGCAGTTCGCAAAGCGCCTTCAGCTTCCGTTGGCGGAAGGTGCGGCGAGGGGATCGAAGCGTCGCCATAGCGCGACAAACAACAGCATTGCCGGCAATACCGAGAACACAGTGATGATGAAATAGCCTCCGTAGCCTGAAACGGCCACGATGCTTCCTGCAAAGAAGCCGAGCACCTTGCCTGACAAGTTCACCAGCGAACTCAGCAACGCGTATTGCGTGGCTGTGTGTTGGCGGTTCACCAGCAGGGAGAGAAAAGCCACTGTCGGCGGCCCGAGCATACCCTCAAAGAAATTCTGCCCGGAGATCGCCAACGTCAGCATTGTCAGATGGCCGGGATGGGCGATCAGCAAGAGATACAGCAGGTTGCTGATCGCGCCGAGCACGATGCAGCCGCCCAGCGATCGCCATGCCCCCCAGCGGGCCACCGCCGCGCCGCCGACGAAGGCGCCAGTGATGCCGATCCAGATGCCGTAGATTTTTGTGACTGCGCCGATCTGGGTATTGGAAAAACCCATGTCGCGGTAGAAGGGTCCCATCACGCCGCCGATGATCGCCTGCTCGGGGATCTTGAACAGCAGGATGAACAGCAAGGTCAGCAATGCAAGCCACAGACCATAGCGCCGGAAGAAATCGGCGAATGGCTCGGCCACGCTCTCGCGCATCGCCTGTCGCCATGAAGCCGGTGCGAGACGCAATATCTCCGGCTCCCGCATGCCCAGCGTGACCAGCACCGGCACCGTCATCGCGACGGCCATCAACACGTAGATCTGCGCCCAATGGATGTGGTCGGCGAGGATCAGCGCCAACGCACCGGAAACGATCATGCCGAGACGGTAGCCCAACACATAGGTGGCCACCAATGCGCCCTGCGCCGCAGGCGGGGCGATCTCGATGCGATACGCATCAATGGCAATGTCCTGCGTGGCGCCCATGAAGGCAACGAACAGCGTGGCGGCCACGAACAAGGGCAGCTGGCTCGGCGTCAGCGCAGCCATTGCCAGCAAGCCCGCCGCAACACCGATTTGCGCAAGCAGCAACCAGCCACGGCGCTGCCCAAGCCGCATGAACAACGGCAGTTTCCAGTGATCCAGCAGCGGCGCCCATGCAAATTTGAACACATAGGTCATGCCCGCGCTGGCGATCATCGTGATGTCCTTCAGCACGATGCCGTCCTGCTTCAGCCAGAACGACAGCGTGTAGGACACCAGCAAAAACGGCAGTCCGGAGGAAAACCCGAGCAGGCACAGCGTCCACGCGGCGGGCTGCGAAAACGCTTGCCAGATCGACAGCCCGCGCCGTGTTGACGCACCTTCAGTCGGCATAGTCGACCGTATACGGCGCGTGGTCGGAGAAGCGTTCGTCGCGATAGATCGCGCAGCGCTTCAGACGCTGGCCCAATGCCGGCGTCACCAACTGGTAGTCGATGCGCCAGCCCACATCGTTCGCGCGCGCATTGCCGCGGTTCGACCACCATGTGTAGTCCTCGCCTTCCGGATGCAGGGTGCGGTAGCTGTCCACCCAGCCGTTTTCGACGAGGCCGTCCATCCACGCACGCTCCTCCGGCAGGCAGCCGGAATTCTTCTGGTTGGACTTCCAGTTCTTGATGTCCTTCGCGCTGCGCACGATGTTCCAGTCGCCGCACAGCACGTAGTCGCGGCCATTCGCCAGCCACTCGTCGAGGACGGGCGAGAGCCATTCCATCGCCTTGAACTTGAATTGCTGGCGCTCCTCGCCGGAGGAACCCGAGGGTACGTACAACGACACCACACTGAGCTTGCCGAAGCGCGCTTCGATGTAGCGGCCTTCGTTGTCGAATTCGTCCCAGCCCAGAACGGTGCGCACTTCGTCCGGTTCGCGCTTGGCGTAGATCGCCACACCGGAATAGCCCTTCTTGCTGGTGGCGTCGCGGTAGAAGCAATGATGGCCGTCGGGCCGGAACATCGGATCGGCAAGCTGCTCTTCCTGCGCCTTGGTTTCCTGCAGGCACACCACGTCGGCGCGCTGCTGGCGCAGCCACTCGAACACGCCTTTGGTTGCGGCGGAACGGATGCCGTTGGCGTTCAGGCTGATGATGCGCATGTGCGACTCCCAAAGCGATGCAGGCATGATAGCAACCATGCCTGCATCGCCCACCCTCCATGTCCGACCCGTCGCCGCTGAATTGCGCGAGGCCGTGTTGCGCTTGCACGTGCGGCCGGACCAGGACGGTTTCGTAAGTCCACCCGCACGCACCCTCGCCGATGCCGAACGATGCCCCGGCAGCCAGCCAATGGCGATACTGCTGGACGACATGGTGGTCGGCTACTACCGCATCGAGCGCAGCGCGCGCAGCCTCGCCGGATACGATGCGGAAGCAGAAGCGCTGGGCCTGCGCTCGTTCCAGCTGGATGCCGCTTGGCAGGGCCGCGGCCTCGGCGCGCGCGCGCTGGACGCGCTGCTGACCGACCTTGCGCAGCGCCATCCGCAGGCGCGCCGCATCGTGCTCACGGTGAACTGCAACAATACCGCGGCACTGGCGCTGTACCGGCGCGCGGGCTTCGCGGACAGCGGCACGCTGTACCATGGCGGCCGTTCCGGACCGCAGCACCTGCTGTGGCGCCATCTGCCCTGACGGGAGTTTCCATGCACGACTATCAGCGCGACTTCATCGAACTCACCTTGCAGCGCGAAGTGCTGCGCTTTGGCGAGTTCACGCTGAAGTCCGGACGGCAGAGCCCGTACTTCTTCAACATGGGGCGCATCGATTCCGGCGCCGCGCTGGGCCAGCTCGGCCGCGCCTATGCCGCCGCGGTGGTGAACGCGGGCATCGAGGTAGACATGCTGTTCGGCCCCGCCTACAAGGGCATCGCGCTGGCTGCCGCCACCGCCATCGCGCTGGCCGACCACCACGGCCGCGACCTGCCTTGGGCGTACAACCGCAAGGAGGCCAAGGACCATGGCGAAGGCGGCATGCTGGTTGGCGCACCGCTGAAGGGTCGCGTGTTGATCGTGGACGACGTGATGACCGCCGGCACCGCGGTGCGCGAATCGCTGGCGCTGATCCGCGCGCAAGGCGCGGAACCGGCGGGCGTGCTGATTGCGCTGGATCGGCAGGAGCGCGGCCAAGGCGAACTCTCCGCCGCACAGGAAGTCGCGCGCGACCACGGCATCCCGGTGATCGCAATCACCAGCCTCACCGACGTGCTGGCCTACGCAGGCGAGCACCCAAGTCTGGCCGTCGAGCACGCCCGGCTCGTCGCTTATCGTGAACGTTACGGCGCCCACAGCTGAGGACGGTATCGGCATCTATACTGCCGCCCAAGGGGAGGTTCACATGCGCAAACCACGTTCCATCCTGTTCGCCGCCGCGCTGCTCGCCAGCACCACGATCCATGCCCAGCAGAATCCGGGCGACAACGGCCTGCGCTACAAATGGATAGACGGCCAAGGCCAAGCGCATTTCAGCGACAGCCTTACCCAGGATGCGCTCAAATTCGGCTACTCCGTGGTCAACGACCAAGGCATCGTGGTGCAGCGTGTGCAACGCCAGCTCAGTCCGGAGGAACGCGCCGCCGCCCAGAAGCTGGCTACGCAGCAGGCGGCAGCCAAGCGTGCCGCAGACGACCAGGCCCGTGCCGACGAGCAAATGATGGACGCCTATCCCGACGAAGCCTCGTATCTGGCTTCGCTGCAGCAAGGGCTGGCGAACATGGATCAGCAGATCCACACCAGCAAGCTCAACCTGCGCAGCCAGGAGCAGGCACTGACCGAGTTGCTGGGTCGTGCCGCCGAGGCCGAGCACAACAAACAGCCGGTACCGAAGTTCCTGCAAGACGGCATCGCCAGGCAGCGCGCCGTGGTGAGCGACCTGCAGGCACTGCTGCAACGCCAGCAGGCGCAACGCGACCAGGCCGAACAGCAGCAAACACAGCAACTCGCGCATTACCGCGCCTTGCGTGACCAACAGCAACAAGGGCACTGAGATGCGCAGAGCGGCCGCAGCCGCTCTTGCCAGGCCGTTGCCGCCCGGTCAGAACGGCATCTTCAGCCGGTAATCCACCGCGATCAACCGCTTGCGGAACGCCAGCTGGATGCGCTTGAGCGCCTCCGGCGTATCGGCGTCGAAGCGCAGAACCAGCACTGGCGTGGTATTCGACGCACGCACGAGGCCCCAGCCATCCGGCCAATCGGCGCGCACGCCGTCGATGGTGATGATCGTGGCGTCTTCGAAATTCGCTTCCGCCTTGAACTTCTCCATGAAGCGGTAGTGCTCGCCCTCGGCCATCTCGATCTTCAACTCGGGCGTGGAGACACCGTTGGGCAGGGTGGCGAAAATCTCTTCCGGCGTGCGCTCCTCCAGGTCGCCGGCGAGGATCTCCATCAGTCGCGCACCGGCATAGATGCCATCGTCGAAGCCGAACCAGCGCTCCTTGAAGAAGAAGTGGCCGCTCATCTCACCGGCCAGCTCAGCGCCGGTTTCGCGCATCTTGCCCTTGATCAGCGAATGTCCGGTGCGCCACATCAGCGGGCTGCCGCCGGCCTCGAGGATCTGGCCCTTGAGGTGTCCGGTGCACTTCACGTCGTAGATGATGGTGGCGCCCGGCTGGCGCGACAGCACGTCGCGCGCGAATAGCATCAGCAGGCGATCCGGGAAGATGATCTCGCCTTCCTTGGTCACCACACCGAGGCGATCGCCGTCGCCATCGAAGGCCACGCCGAGATCCGCGCCGGTCTGCTTCACGGCAAGAATGAGATCCTCAAGATTATGCGGATCGGAAGGGTCGGGATGGTGGTTGGGGAAAGTACCATCCACGTCGCAGTACAGCGGCACCACCTCGCAACCGATGCCGGCCAGCACCTGCGGCGCCACCGCCCCGGGGATGCCGTTGCCGCAATCCACCACCACCTTGAGCCGGCGCTCGGCCTGCACGTCTCCAACGATGCGCTCCAGATAGTCCGGCAGGACATCGAGCTGGCGCAAATGGCCGTCGCCCCCGTGTTCCAGCGCATTGCCGGCAATGCGGCGATACAGATCCTGGATCGCGCCCTCGGACAGGGTCTGGCCGCCGACGACGATCTTGAAGCCATTGTAATCGGGCGGATTGTGGCTGCCGGTGACCGCCACGCCGCAGCCGGTGTTGTAGTGATAGGTGGCGAAATACACCACGGGCGTTGGCACCGCCCCGAGGTCGATCACGTCCACGCCAGCCTCGCGCAGACCGTCGGCCAGCGCACCAGTCAGTTCCGGACCGGATAGGCGACCATCGCGACCCACCACGATCTCGGCGAGTCCCTGCTCGCGCATCAGCGTGCCGATGGACTGGCCCAGCAGGCGCGCCACGTCCGCGTTCAGGGATTTGCCCACCACCCCACGGATGTCGTAGGCGCGAAAGATCGTCGGATCGACGTCCACGCTGGCAGCCGGCTTGGGCTCAGTTACCGGTGAGGGTGCGGCCGCAGCAAGTTTGGGGATCACCGGTACCGGCGGCGCAGCCTTGCGTGCTGCTTCCTCGGCCCGCCTGAACTCCTCGATGTCGATGTCCTGCGCCGGAATCGGCAATCCGCGCCGGCTCTGGCGCAACCACAACAGGTAGAAGCCGCCAGCCAGACCGGCCAGCGCCAGCAAGGCCGCCAACAGCCACGAACGCGGCAGCACGATGAAGGCCACCGGCGTGGCCGCAGCCACGCTGAACGTGCTGCCGGGCACGACCTTGGCGACAGTTTCCGTTTCGGCGCTCGCGCTGCCACGCGAATAGATGCGCATGTCGGTATTGGCGTCGCCCTGGCGCAGATCGAGTCTCCCGCCCGCTGGCGATATGGCGTCGAAAGCCTGTTGCACCGGCGCGAACGGCAGCTCCACCCACAGCCAAACCTGCACCGGCGTACCCAGCGGCAGCACAATGCTCAGGCGGCGATTGCCCAGGCCATGCACCACGCTCTGGGCCGGCGGCAGGCCATCGGCAGTTTGCGCAGCCATCAACTGCTCCGCCTTGGCATAGCCGAACTCGCGAAAATTCGCGTGCACCACCTCGTCGAGGTTGCTGCTGTAGGCATCCACTTGCCGGGCTTGCGGCAGCTTGGCCTGCAATGCCGCGACCAACGCGGCATGGTCGCCTTGCAGCAGGGCAGGATCCAACGACATCGCCGCCTTCTGCACCGTGTCGCGCTGCGCAGTGACCACCTGTGCCAGCTTTTGCACCGCTTCGTCGCGTGCCTGCCTTACCTGCGCGGCTGCCTGGCCTTCGTCGGCAATCAGCCAGAATTGCCATGCGCAGAAGGCGCCAAGCAACAGCAGCAGCGTGCCCAAGGCCAGCGGCAACAGGCGTTGCAGATCCAATTGTGCGCGCCAGCGCGATCCGGTTGCGTCACTCATCGCCATCCCCACGACTACCCATTCCTCGGTTCGTTTCCACGACGAGCCGGGTCACTTGATGCCCGTCGAACCGAAACCACCGACACCACGCGCACTGGGCGCGAAGTCGGTCACGATGTTCAGCCGCGCCTGCGCCACTGGTACCAGCAGCAACTGCGCGATGCGATCTCCGACGCCGATGGTGACCGGCTCACGACCGCGATTCCAGCAGGAAATCATCAGTGGGCCCTGGTAGTCGGCGTCGATCACGCCCACCAGATTGCCCATCACCAGACCATGCTTGTGGCCAAGGCCCGAGCGCGGAACGATTAAGGCGCACCAGCCCGGATCGCCGATGTGGATGGCGATGCCGCTGGGTACCAGCGCGCTGTCGCCGGGGGCCAACGTGAGCGGTGCCTCCAGCGCGGCGCGCAGATCCATGCCGGCACTGCCGGCCGTGGCCGCTTCGGGCAGCGGGATCGTATTGCCCACGCGCGGATCGAGAATTTTCAGTTCGACATCCAGCATCGCTACGCTCACCCCCGCACCGCGCGGTAACGTTCCGCCACGCAGGCCACCAGCTGCCGCGCCAGCTCGGTCTTGCCGGCGCGGGCCAGCGCCAGCATGCCATCGGCCCAGTACACATCCAGCGCGTTGTCGACGGTCTCGAAACCCAGTCCGTCGCCGACCCGGTTGGCGGCGATCATGTCCAGGCCCTTGCGCTGCAACTTGTCCTGGGCATAACGCGCCACGTCATGCGTTTCCGCCGCGAAACCGACAAGGAAGGGGTGCGTGGCCTGCATTGACAGGCTGCCGAGGATGTCCGGGTTCTCGGTCAGTTGCAGCACCAGGTCCGCGCCAGCCTGCTTCTTGAGCTTGCGCTCGGCCACTTCGGATGGCCGGTAGTCGCCCACCGCAGCGGCACCGATGTAGATCTGCGCCTGCGTGCAGGCCTCGAGTATCGCGACATGCATCTGCGCCGTGCTGCGCACGTCGATGCGCCGCGCCACACCCAGCGGCGTGGCCAGGCCTACCGGGCCGGCCACCAGGGTCACTCGCGCGCCCGCCTCCGCAGCAGCCTGCGCCACTGCAAAACCCATCTTGCCGGAGCTGCGGTTGCCGATGAAACGGACAGGATCGATGTCTTCAAAGGTCGGGCCGGCGCTGACCACTACGTCCAGGCCAGCCAACGCGCCATTGCCGAACGAGGCAGCCAATGCATCCCGCAGTTCGTGCGGCTCCAGCATGCGGCCCGAACCCACGTCACCGCAGGCCTGCTCGCCGGACGCCGGACCGAGCACCTGCACGCCGTGTTGATGCAGCAGGGCGATGTTCGCCTGCACCACCGGATGCGCCCACATCTGCTGGTTCATCGCCGGCGCCACAGCCAGCGGCGCCGCGCTCGCCAGGCACAACGTGGTAAGCAGGTCATCGGCATGGCCGTGCGCCAGCTTGGCGAGGATATCTGCGCTGGCTGGCGCGACCACGATGCGCTCGGCCCAGCGTGCCAGTTCGATATGGCCCATCGCCGCCTCGGCGCTTTCATCCCACAGCGACGTGCGCACCGGCTGGCCGGACAAGGCCTGGAAGGTGGCCGCCCCCACGAAATGCCCTGCGCCCGCCGTCATCACCACACGCACCTCAGCGCCGGCTTCGCGCAGGCGGCGAACCAGTTCGCAGGACTTGTAGGCGGCGATACCTCCGGACACTCCCAGCAGGATGCGGCGTTGGACAAGACTCATGTAGGCACGGCCTGACTTGCGGGCAGACGGTTAGCTTACCGGAATCGTGCGGCACGACTGCTGCCCGCCTCCCAGGTACGCAGGCACGCTGACGACATGAGCATCCGTCATTGGCCCGAAAGCGAGCGACCCCGCGAAAAGCTGCTGGTGCGCGGCAGCGGAACATTGTCCAACGCGGAGCTTCTGGCCGTGCTGCTGGGCAGCGGCGTGCACGGCAAGGATGCAATCGCACTGGGCCGCGAGCTGTTGATGAGCGCCGGCAGCCTCGGCGCCCTGCTCGCCCGCCCCGACCATCTGGCACGAACCGTCGGGCTCGGCCCGGCAAAACGCGCGCGCATCGCCGCGGCACTGGAGCTGGCACGGCGCAGCCTGGCCGAGCAACTGCATACACAGCCGGCGCTGGGCAACCCGCGCGACAGCGGCGACTACCTCAGCGCCCGGCTGCGCCACCTGCCTTACGAAGTGTTTGGCTGTCTGTATCTCGACAACCGCCATCGTGTGCTGGCTTTCGAGGAGCTGTTCCGCGGCACGGTGGACGGCGCCAACGTGCATCCACGCGAAGTAGTGCGAGCCTGCCTCAGCCACAACGCCTGCGCGGTGATCTTCGCCCACAACCATCCCAGCGGCGTGGCCGAACCCAGCGCGGCCGACCGTGCGATCACCCGGGAACTGCGTGACGCCCTGCAATTGGTAGGCGTGCGCGTGCTCGACCATCTGGTGATCGGTCACGGCGCGCCTGTATCGATGGCGGCACGTGGGCTGATCTGACGCTGCCGTGGTGCAAAGCCGCGGGACAAAATCGTCGAGAGCGATTTTCGCGGGCTTTCCTGAAGAGTACGGCCACGGATGGCCGCCCGTCTGACCTTCACGTTCCCCGACGAACGCACAAATGCAGCCAAAAAAAGCGGCGCGGGGATGAGCCGCGCCGCGGGTGCCGATTCGGGGAGAGGAGAGAGCGGCATCTCCAGCGTGCCGGCGGGAGGGGAGTTTCCTCCGGCACCCAGCCAGTGTGGCAGCGCCGCATGACAGACCTATGACGAGCCAGCCCGTCGCTCGCGCTCGCGAAATGCCCCATTGACTTATGCACACATGCCTGCAGCCGGCACTTGCGCCTAGCAACGCATGCTCGACCTCAAACACACACAACAATCAATTGTTTTACTTGAATTTTTTACGAAGAATGCGGTTCTGGCGGGCAATCGTTAGCAAACCTGCCGCGTGCAGCCATACTTTCCCCACAGACTTATCCACAGGTCACGCCTTGCATCGCAACATGGCGTGGCCACCCGAGAGCCGGCCGCCCCGGCCAGCCTCTCTGCTACGATTGCCGGTTCCATCCCGGAATTGCCGCGCCCGTGAAAGCCCAGCTGCACGAACTGATCCTCGGGGCCATCCACGCCCTGCAAACACAGTCAGCCCTGCCCGCCGAGCTGGCGATCCCGGGTTTCGTGATCGAGCGCACGCGCAGCCGCGAGCACGGCGATTTCGCCTGCAATGCCGCGATGCTGCTGGCCAAGGCCGCCCGGGCCAAGCCGCGCGAACTGGCCGAGAAGCTGGTGGCCGCGCTGCCGCCCAATAGGTTGCTGGCCAAGGTGGAAATCGCCGGCCCAGGCTTCATCAATTTCTTCCTCGCCACCGACGCCAGCCAGTCGCAGGTGCGCCGCATCCTCGAACAGGGCGCCGGCTACGGCCGCAACGCGCTGGGCGCGGGTCGCACAGTGGGCGTGGAGTTCGTCTCGGCCAATCCGACCGGCCCGCTGCACGTAGGCCACGGGCGCAACGCGGCGCTGGGTGACTGCGTGGCCCGGCTGCTGGAGGCCAGCGGCTGGGACGTGAAGCGCGAGTTCTACTACAACGATGCCGGCGTACAGATCGCCAACCTCGCCATCTCGACCCAGGCGCGCGCGCGCGGCCTCGCCCCCGACGACGCCGGCTGGCCGGAGGACGGCTACCGCGGCGACTACATCGCCGACGTGGCCAAGGCCTACCTGGCCGGCGACAGCGTCACCGTGGAAGACCACACCGTCATCGGCGCGAAGGACGCGGAGAACCTCGACGCGATCCGTGCGTTTGCCGTAGCGTACCTGCGCCGCGAGCAGGACCTCGACCTCAAGGCCTTCGGCGTCGGCTTCAACGTGTACTTCCTCGAATCGTCGCTGTATGCCGACGGCAAGGTGGAGGAAACCGTGCGCGAGCTGGTCGCCCACGGCCACACCTACGAGGAAGGTGGCGCGCTGTGGCTGAAGACCACCGACTTTGGTGACGACAAGGACCGCGTGATGCGCAAGTCCGACGGCACCTACACCTATTTCGTGCCGGACGTGGCCTACCACCTCAGCAAATGGCAGCGCGGCTACGGCAAGGCGATCACCGTGCTGGGCTCCGACCATCATGGCTCGCTGGCGCGCGTGAAGGCCGGCCTGCAGGCGCTGGACGCCGGCATCCCCAAGGGCTACCCCGACTATCTGCTGTACCAGATGGTCACCGTGATGCGTGGCGGCGAGGAGGTGAAGATCTCCAAGCGCGCCGGCAGCTACGTCACCCTGCGCGACCTGATCGACGAAGTGGGCCGCGACGCCACGCGCTACTTCCTGATCTCGCGCAAGGGCGATTCGCAGCTGGTGTTCGACATCGACCTGGCCCGCTCGCAGACCAACGACAACCCGGTCTACTACATCCAGTACGCACACGCCCGCGTGTGCAGCGTGCTGCGCCAGGCCGGCGAGAAAGGGTTCACGTTCGATCAGGACAATGGACTGGCGCACCTCGCGCGACTGGACAACGAGCACGAGCAGGCGCTGCTCACCGAGCTGTCGCGCTACCCCGAAGTGGTGGACGCCGCGGCCTCGAACCTCGAGCCGCACTTGCTCGCCGTCTGGCTGCGCGAGTTGGCGAACGCGTTCCACACCTACTACAACTCGCACCAGTTCCTGGTCGACGACAAGAACCTGCGCGACGCCCGCCTGGCCCTCGTGGTGGCGACCCGGCAGGTACTGCGCAACGGCCTGGATTTGCTGGGTCTTTCCGCCCCGGAGAGCATGTGATGGCAGCACGCAAAGGCAAGGGCAAGCAGGCGGTACGCAACAACGGTGGCGGCTTCCCCACCTGGGCCGCGATCCTCGTCGGCATCCTGATCGGCGCCGTGGCCTTGGCGGTGCTGATGCGCCATTCGCTGTTGCCGATGGCCCCCAAGGAAGGCCCGCAGGCCAATCCGCAAGCCACCGCCGCGGCACCCAGCGACGCCGGCGCGGTGGCCCCGGGCAACGCCGAGACCGCGCCGAAGAAGCCGCAGTTCGACTTCTATTCCGTGCTGTCGGAGAAGGAAGTGCGCATCCCGGATGCCGAACTCAGCGCACAGGCCAAGGCCGAGCAGCAGAGCCAGCGCACCGCGGCGTCCACGCCGACGCCGGCACCTGCGCCCGCAACGCAGCCGACGGCACCCGTCAACGCCACCGTGGCCACCCAGAACGTGGAAGCCGCACCTGCCTCCGCGGTGCCGCAACCGGCAAGCGGCGGCGGCTATCTGTTGCAGATCGGCGCCTTTCCCGACGCGGCGAAAGCCGAGGCCACCAAGGCCCAGCTCGCCATGCAGGGCTTCGTGGCCAACGTGCAGAGCGTCACCATCAACGGTCAGACCTTCCACCGCGTGCGACTGGGGCCGTTCCCCAGCGCCAGTGCGCTGGAGGCGACCAAGCAACGCCTCGCCAGCGCCGGCATCAGCTCGATTGCGCTGAAGGAAGGCAAGTAAGCACCCCTATTCGCCGAGGCATGCCCGCATGAGCACCAAGACCGCCTGGATCACCGGCGCCACCGCCGGCTTCGGCGCCGCCACAGTGGAACGTTTCGTGGCCGGTGGCTGGCACGTGGTTGCCAGCGGCCGCCGCGCCGACCGCCTGCAAAAGCTGGTGGACGCACACGGCGCCGACAAGGTGCATGCCGTCGCCTTCGACATCCGCGACGAGGCCGCGCTGCGCGCTGCCATCGCCGGCCTGCCGGCAGCGTTCGCCGACATCGACCTGCTGGTGAACAACGCAGGCCTCGCGCTGGGCACGGCAACGGCGCAACAGGCCGATCTCGCGCAGTGGAAGCAGATGATCGACACCAACGTCACCGCACTGGCGACGATGACGCACCTGCTGCTGCCCCGACTGATCGAGCGCCGCGGCGCCATCGTCAACATCAGCTCCATCGCAGGCAGCTACCCGTATCGCGGCGGCAACGTGTACGGCGGCACCAAGGCCTTTGTCAGCCAGTTCTCGCAGAACCTGCGGGTGGATCTGCACGGCACCGGCGTGCGCGTCACCTCGATCGAACCGGGCATGGCCGAAACCGAGTTCACCCTGGTGCGCACCGGTGGAGACCAATCCGCCTCGGACACGCTCTACGCCGGCGCCCATCCCATTGTCGCCGGCGACATCGCCGATACGATCTGGTGGATCGCCAATTTGCCTGCGCACCTCAACATCAACCGTATCGAAGTGATGCCAGTGAACCAGTCGGCGGCAGGCCTGCAGGTGCATCGCGACTGAAGCAAGCCTGATCCGCAAGCGGGTGCACCGGTGGTCCTGGCTACAGGACCCGGCGCCCAAGGTTTCGCTCAGGCACGGGAGGCCGATGCTTCCCCGAAGGTGCAGCTTGTGCGCGCGACCGCGATCAGCCAACCTCGCTCACCGGAGCCCCGTACTCTGCGCCCAGCGCGTGATGATGATCCTTGCCCCAGGCCGCCAACGCGTTCAGCGCCGGCCGCAGACTGCGGCCGAATCCGGTCAACTGGTAAGCCATGTGTTGCCTGCCCGTGTCGCGCGCTGCGCGGCATATCAATCCGTCCGCCTCCAGTTGCCGCAATTGCTGGCTGAGCACCTTGTGTGCCACCTGCGGCATCGCCGCCTGAAAATCGCTGAAACGGTGCTGCCGCGCCGACAGCAGCCACAGGATCATCGGCTTCCACTTGCCGTGGATCAGGCTCAGCGTCACGTCGACGGGACAGGCAAAGGTTTTTTTTTGGCGTGCAGCAGCCATGCGACAGCCTCGTGGCGGCGGTTAGGTAACTTTTCGGTGCGTATCTTTCCGTATGCAGACGGCCGGAGAATGCAAGGCGGCTCCCACGACTCATCCGCGAGGACAAAGCATGATCGTCGAGTACATCCGCTACAAGATTCCTCCATCGGACGCTCCGCGGTTCGAACAGGACTATGCGGAAGCAGGGCGCAGCCTGGATGCTTCCGCGCATTGCCGGGGCTACGAGCTGGCCCGATGCCTGGACGAACCGGGCAGCTACATCCTGCGCATCCAGTGGGATTCGGTGGAGGGCCACATGCAAGGCTTCCGCGGCAGCGTCGAATTTCGCGCATTCTTCGCGTCGATCAAACCCTACGTCGGCATGATCGAGGAGATGCGCCACTACGGTGTGACGGCGGTGCAGCGGACAGAAGCGCCATGAGCGACGGCAAGGTTCCCACCCTTTGCGATTGGGCCGGCGGCCTGCCCGCGTTGGAGCATCTCACTGACATCTTCTACCAGCGGGTGCCGGACGATCCGCTGCTTGCCCCCTTGTTCGCCCGCATGGACGCGCACCATCCACGGTTTGTGGCGCTGTTCCTGGCCGAAGTCTTAGGTGGCGCGCCGCTCTACAGCCAGGAGCGCGGCGGCCACCGCGCCATGCTGATGAAGCATGTGGGGCGGCACCTGGACGAAGCGCAGCGTGCGCGCTGGATGGCGCTGCTGCTGGAATGCGCCGATGCCGCCGGCCTGCCGGACGATCCGGAATTCCGTTCCGCCTTCGTCGGCTATGTGGAATGGGGTACGCGGCTGGCCGTGCTCAACTCTCGTCTCGACCAGGCACCCACCGATCAGGCACCCATGCCCCACTGGGGCTGGGGCGAGACCGGCGGCCCCTACCTCGGCTGATGCACTCATCGGAGAGAGTGCATCTCATGCCTGATGCACGTCGTGCGTCACGAACGGTTGCTCAGGCGACGGCAGGTCCAACCATCCCGGCTGCATCAGGCTGCGGCGCATGTCGTCGATGCCGCCCTGCCAGTGGCTGCGCATGCTGGCGGCGCTGAACTCGTAATCCCGGTAGTGCCCTTCGCAGGGCCTGTCGCTGTAGATCAGGTGGATCAGGTTCACCAGCGCGCCGCGCGCCTCGCGTTCGGCGCGACGATAAGCAGGATCATCACGGCGCTCGGGCGGCACGATCGCCATCAATTCCTTCAACAGGCGCTGGCGGCGGCGGTTCTCGCGCATGTATTCCGTCGTCAGCCGGGTGCGGCTGGAATACTGGATCTCCTTGCTGCGTTCGGCCACGCCGGCGAGGTCCCGCGGCAGTTCGCCCTGCGCGCTCCACAGATCGACCTGGAACACCAGCATGTCGCGCTGCGGCCGCTCGGTCAGCACTGCGTACAGCGGCGTGTTGGAGACCACGCCGCCGTCCCACCAGAATTCGCCGTCGATCTCTACCGCGGGAAAGCCCGGCGGCAGCGCGCCGGAGGCCATGAAATGCTCGGGCCGCAGGCGTTCCTTCGTGTTGTCGAAGTAGGCGAAGTTGCCGCTGTGCACGTTCACCGCGCCTACCGACACGCGCATCTCGCGCGCATCGTTGATGCGGTCGAAATCGGCCAGCCGCTCCAGCGTGGCGCGCAGCGGTGCGGTGTCATACCAGCTCGCGGTAGCGGGCGTGGCGTGCGCCTGCAGGAACGGCGGCGGCACGCGCGGACGGAAAAAGCCGGGCTGGCCTTCGACCAATGCACGCCACGCGGCGAGCCCGCTCAAGCCGCTCTGCAACGGCAGCGGCCAATAGCTGGCATCCAGCCACGACGATGCAGGCCATGTCGCCGGTTGGCAGATCGCATCCCAGAACGCATGCAGACGCTCGACGCGGCGATCCGGCGGGTTGCCCGCGATGATCGCCGCGTTCAGTGCACCAATGGAGATGCCGGCAATCCAGTCCGGGCGCAGCTGCGCTTCCTCCAGCGCCTCGACCACGCCAGCCTGGTAGGCACCCAGCGCACCACCGCCCTGCAGCACCAGGGCTACACAGCGATAGTCGCGCGCCACTTGCGCGGCAAGCGACTTCGGCGCCACACCCGCAGCGCTGCTCACTGCATGTACCAGCCGTGGCTCACCACGATGCTCTGCCCGGTCAATGCCGCACTCGGGAAGGTAGCGAGGTAGAGCGCCGTGTGCGCGATGTCCTCGACCGTGGTGAACACGCCGTCCACGGTGTCCTTCAGCATCACGTTCCTGATCACATCGGCTTCGCTGATGCCCAGCTCCTTCGCCTGTTCGGGTATCTGCTTCTCCACCAGCGGCGTGCGCACGAAGCCGGGGCAGATCACGTGCGAGCGCACGTTGTGCGCCGCGCCTTCCTTCGCAAGCGTGCGCGCAAGGCCAAGCAGGCCGTGCTTGGCGGCAACATAGGGTGCCTTGAGCTTCGACGCTTCGTGCGAATGCACCGAACCCATGTAGATCACGATGCCGCCACGATCGCCCTTGTACATGTGGCGCAGCGCGGCACGCGTGGTGAGGAAACCGCCGTCGAGGTGGATCGCCAGCATCTTCTTCCAGTCCGCGTAGCTGAACTGGTCGATGGAATTGATGATCTGCACACCGGCGTTGGAAATCAGGATGTCCAGATGGCCAAACGCCGCCACCACCTTGTCGGTGACCGTGTCCACCGCGGTTTCGTCGGTGACGTCCATCGCGACGCCGATGGCCTTGCCTCCCGAGGCGTTGATTTCCGCGGCGACGGCATCCGCCGCCTGCTGATTGATATCGCAGATCGCCACCGCGGCGCCGTTCTTCGCATACAGCTCGGCAATCGCCTTGCCGAGGCCGCTGGCCGCGCCGGTGATGAGGGCGACTTTGCCGTCGAGACTGCTCATTCGGGGACTCCGTGGTGGGGACCCCCGCATTGTAGGCGCAGCGCGCCATGCTGCCATTGGGCCTTGGTATTGCGGCGAGCCGGAGGACATGATCCGGCGAATGGACGCTCACTCGGTAGCTGCGACGCGCAACCATGGCAAGGCCAGCGCGCTAGCGCCGAACACCAGCGCAAAGGCCAGCGCAATCCGGATGTCCAGGTGCGCCACACCGAACCAGCGTCCGCTGGCCAACGGCAACGCGGCGCCGGCCAGCATGCGCAGGCCTTCCATCCACCATGCCCAGCGCCGGCCTTCCATCAGCGCGCCGAGCACGCACAGCCCGGCCACCAGCCACGCCGCGTAGAGCAGCAGCGTGGCCAGATCCGCGTGCTCCGTGATGCCCAGGAACTGAGTGACCATCCCTAGCAGCAAGGCGAACTGCAGCAGCACGTAGGATTTCAGCGCCACGCCCATCGGCGGGTCGTAGCGCTCGACGGGCATCGCGAAATCCGGCTTGGGGAAGCGCATCGCCACGTCGTTCGGGCGCCAGCCCGGCGGCTTGATCCATACCAGGAGCTTGTCGCGCCAGCGACGTGCGTGCCATGCATCCTGCATGCTGCGCCAGTACACCTCCGCATTCGCCCACAGCGGATTCCAGCTGCGCAGCGGCGAGCGCGTGCCATATGCCGGCGGATCGGCGGCATCTTCTTCCACGAAGGTGCCGAACAAGCGATCCCACAGGATCAGGATGCCACCGTAGTTCTTGTCGAGGTAGCGGTCGTTCACCGCATGGTGCGCGCGGTGATTGGACGGCGAACAGAACACGCGGTCGAACCAGCCCAGCTGACCGATCTGTTCGGTGTGCACCCAGAATTGGTACAGCAGGTCGATCAGTGCCACCACCACGAACACCTGCACCGGCACACCGAGGATCGCCAGCGGCAGGTAGAAGATCCAGCCCAGCAACGGCCCGCTGCCGGTCTGGCGCAACGCGGTGGAAAGGTTGTAGCGCTCGCTCTGGTGGTGCACCACGTGGGCGGCCCACAGGATGTTCACTTCGTGGCCCAGGCGGTGCAGCCAGTAGTAGCAGAAGTCGTAGGCGAGCAAGGCGCCAACCCAGACCAGCACGCTGTCCGCGGGAAGATGGAACAATGCGAAGCGATTCGCGAACCACGCATAGATGCCGATGGTCAACAGCTTGGTGAACACCGCCACCAGTTGCGAGATCGCGCCGAGGCCGATGCTGTTGATCGCGTCGTTGCTGGCATACGCATCGCGCCCGCGCAGCCTGGCAACTGCCAGTTCGATCCCGATCAGCAGGAAGAACACCGGCGTCGCCCAGGTGATGATGAGTTCCTGCGTGTTCATGCCCTGCCCTCGCGCTCCACGCCCTGCACTGAACGGGCGATCCACCACAGCGCCAGATAGTACGTCGCCAGCACCCACAGGCTGGCCAGCGGCAGCGGGCCACGGAAGCGATCCCAGGCCAGCACGCTGTCGCTCAGCATGAACACCAGTGCGCCACGCGCCGCCAGCCGCGCCGAGGCATCGCCACGCAAAGCACGCGCCCCTGCCTGACCGACCATGCCACACAACACCGCCACGTAGACGATCACCGGCACACGCAGCGGCGCGGCAATCGCACTCCACAACAGGACCAGATTCGCCGTGCCATACGCAAGGCAGGCAAGCAGCGGCCACGCCGGCGTGGCGAAGCGGCTGTCGCCAAGCAAGGCCGTCGTGAAACAGACATGCCCGGCGAGGAACGCCAGCAGCCCCGGCACGAACAAGTCGCCCGGCAGCATCAGGAACACGTCGCCCGCCAAGGAACAGGCGATGCCGACCAGTACGAAGCGCCGGTAACTCACCGACACCATCGGCCGCGCCTGCCACGCCAGCGCGAAGATCAAGGCAGTGGCCGATGGCTTGGCAAACCAGTGCAGCCACATCCAGTCAGGAGAATGCGGGGCCAACAACGCGCCAGCGATCGCGGCGCATGCGGCAAGCAGCGTGGCAGCGGCAAGCCAATGCAAGGCCGACGCGCCACGCGGCTCACTCATACACGTGCAATTGCCGGAAGATCCAGGCGTAGTAGGAAGCCAGCAGCGCCTTGTCCGGACAGTCGTCGAAACGACCCTGGCAGCGCTCCCGCAACGCAGTAGCGGCGGAGAAATAGGGATCGGCCGGCAGACCCGCAGCCTCGAGCACCATGGTCGGCAGGAAGGCGATATCGAGCGCGGGATAGCTCGGCAGTGGCGGCCCGGAAAAATTGCTCTTGACCATGTAATAGGTGAAGAAGTCGCGCTGCGGCACCAGCGCGGGCGGCAACGTGCGCGCGAGCGGGCGAATCAGGCCGTCGAAGGAGGGCTGATGGTCGCCGAAGTGCACCAGCACGGTGGGCTGCTCGCGAGCGAGGAAATCGTGCTCCAGCCCCTGCATCGCCACATCGGAATCGTGCAGGCGCCACAGGTAGGTGTCGAAATCCAGCGCGCTTTCGTCCTTGCTGCCCAGACCCTGCACCATGTTTCGCCAGGGCAGCGGCAGCTTGTTCATCGGGTTGTCGTCGTGCGGGCCGTGCTGGTTGATCGTGAGGATCATCACGAACACCGGCTGCCCCGGCTTCTTCACCTTGTCGTACACGCGCTTGGCCGCGGCAAACATCTGTGCATCGGTCTCGTCCCACTCGTCGAGTCCCAGCTCCTCCGCGCCGTAGAGGTGGTCGAAGCCGTAGGCGCGGTATGCGTCGCGGCCATTGAGGAAATCGCTGTTGGTGGGATAGATCGCGATGGTGAGGTAGCCCAGCCGGCGCAGCAGGTCGGGCAGCGTGTCGTGCACATGCGGCGCCAGCACAAAGGGCGCGTACATGCCGCCGTTGCCGAAGATGTCCTGCGGCAGCCCGGTGTGCACGGCGAACTCGCTGACCCAGGTGCCGCCGCCCCAGGTGTGCGTGCGCAGCAGGCCGGTGCCGCGCGTGCGTGCGTCGGGCTGGAACAGTGCGAACCTGCAGCCCGGCACGGCGCAGGCGGTGTAGATCGAGGGATCGAAGGTGCTTTCCTCCAGCACCTGCACGATATCGGGATACGGCGCCGGCCGCGCACCGGGCTTGGCCTGCTTTTCGACGGCATTCGCGGTGGCAGCCCACTCGCGCTGCGCCGTGGCGTCATCGGACATCACCGGCATCGCCACGCCGCCGTCGTTGATGTTGATGAAGAAGTTGGTGAGCTGGGCGTCGTCGGAAAGCTTGTCCCAGATGTCGCGGTTGTGCAGCCCCGCGAACGGCCCTTCCGGCAGCAAGCACGCGCGGAACGCCACCGCGCACAGCAGCACGCCGCCGATGCGCCAGGCCAGCGTGCCCCAGCCGCGCCGTTGCGTGGACAACGGGCGATCCAGCCGCCACGCCAGCACCAGCAGCAGCGGCACCAGCAGCAGCACCCCCACGCCCAACAGATACAGGTGCGGATAATGACGCAGCGTGGCAATCAGGCTGGAGCGCGCGTAATAGACGAAATCCGCCGGCATCAACGCCGTCTCGAGGTAGTTCTCCTTGAGGCCGGAGATGAAGCGCAGCGCGAAGAACAACCCGCCGCCCAGCAGCAGCGAAAAGGCGAGGCGCAAGGTGGCGCACAACAACGCACCGGTGACGAACAGCATCAACACCAGCACGAACAACTTCTGCAGCGCCTGCGGCTCCGGCCACACCGTCGCCCAGGCGCAACCCACGAAAGCCAGCGCGGCAAACACCCGCACCACGCCATTGCGCGTGAAACGCGACGGAAACCGGATCATGTGGCATGCCCCCTGAAGGCAACCCGGCGGATGCCGGGCCGTCATCTTAAGGGGATGGGGGCGGTTACGCGCGGGGACGGGGAACAAGCGTTCAGCCGGACGCTCGCGAACACCATTCGTTTCCGCACCCTGGCTCGCCTGCAGCGGGCTTTCGATCGCCTACCGGCGCTCAAGTCACTTCTCTTTGCTGGCCTGCAAGAGAAAAGTGACTCGGGCCGCGGCAGCGGCTCGAAACCGCCCTGAATCTTGCGGTAGCACGCAAAGAGCAGAAGCCCCCTTACCCCAACCTATCTCCCGCAAGCGGGCGAGAGGAATGAAAGGTTGTCGCGAGCACCCGCCCTCACCCCAACCCTCTCCCCCGATGGAGAGAGGGGCGAGCGCGTCAACCTGACACGCGTGCCGGCAACGCACGCCTCATGCGACGCCTTTCGGCGCGCCGCACGCGCCAAGCCTTGAAGCGCGCCCCAAGGCAGGAGAACACCACGTACAACGCCGGCGTGCTGAGCAGGGTCAAGCTCTGCGAAATCAGCAGGCCGCCGATCAGCGCGATGCCCAGCGGACGACGCAGCTCGCTGCCTTCGCCCAAGCCGACCGCGATGGGCACCGCGGCGAGGATGGCCACCATCGTGGTCATCATGATCGGACGGAAGCGCACCAGGCAGGCTTCATGCGCGGCTTCCAGCGGTGTCTTGCCGTGTTCGCGTTCGGCGACGAGGGCGAAGTCGATCATCATGATCGCGTTCTTCTTCACGATGCCGATCAGCAGCACCAGCGCGATCTGCGCCACTACCGACAGCTCGGTGTCGGTGATCCACAGCGCCATCAGCGCACCCACGCCCGCCGCCGGCAGGGTGGACAGGATGGTCACCGGGTGGATCAGGTTTTCGTACAGCATGCCCAGCACGATGTAGACGGTGAGGATGGCCGCCAGCACCAGCAGGGACATGCCGTTCTGCACCTCGTCGAAACGCCGGAAGTCGCCGCCGAGATTGAGCTTGATGTCACCCGGCATGCGCATGTTCGTCACCGTGGCCTGCACGATGGCCATCGCCTCGCCCATGCTCGCGCCAGGGGCCAGGTTGAAGCTCAGATCCATCGTGGTCTGCTGGTTCTCGTGCGAGATCGACGAGGGCGCCAGCCCCGGCACCTGCTTGGCCACTGCGGTGATCGGGATCATGGTGCCGGAGCTGGATTTCACGTAGATCTTGTCGAGCGCTTCCGGCGTGGCAGTCTGGTTGGGCAACGCGTTCACCACCACCGAATACTGGTTGATGTCGGAGTAGATGGTGGACACCTGGCGCTGGCCGAAGGCGTCGTACAGCGCGCCGTCGATGGTGCCTAGCGACACGCCCAGCCGCGCCGCAGTGGCGCGGTCGACCACGATGTTCTGGCGCAGGCCCTGCTCGTCCACGTCGCTGCCCACGTCCTGCAGTTTGGGGTTCTTCTTCAGCTCGTTGACCAGCTTGGGCAGCCATGTCTGGAGCTCATCCAGGCTGTCGCTCTGCAGGCCTATCTGGTACTGCGCCCCCTGGCTGGTGCCGCCGCCGCCGGCGCTGGGCAGGTCCTGCAGCGGGCGCAGGCGCAGGTTGAGGTCGGGGTATTTCGTGGCCTTGGCGGTGAGCCGCGCCAGCACCGTGAACATGTCGTCCCTGCGGCCCTGCGCACGGGTCTTGAGGTCGATGTTGAACGAACCGCTGGTGCCTTGGCGACTGCTGCCCAGGCGTGTGCCTACGCTGGCCACGTCGGGGTCGGCCAGGATCATGTCGGTGAAGCGCTGCATGCGATTCACGCTCTGCCCGAAGGACACCGTGGCGCTGGACGTGGCGCGGCCCCAGATCAGGCCGGTGTCTTGCTGCGGGAACAGGCCGGTCTTGACCACGCCGAACAGCAAGAAAGTGAGCCCGATCAGCGCCAGCGGCATCAGCGCGAACGCCAGCGCGTGGCGCAGCGAGATGTCCAGCGCACGGCTGTAGATGCGCTGCATGCCGGCGTGGAAGCGATCCAGTGCATGGCCCAGCCGCGATGGCTTCTCCGCCTGGTCGTGCCCGTTGAGGAACAATCCGCACAGCGCCGGCGTGAGCGTGAGCGACACCAGCGCCGACATCACGATGGCCGCCACCAGGGTCACCGCGAAGTCGTGCATGAACATGCCGGTCATGCCGCCGGCGAACAGCAGCGGGATGAACACCGCGATCAGCGAGGCGGTGATCGAGACGATGGTGAAGCCGATCTCCTTCGCGCCCGCCAGCGTGGCCTCCATGCGCGTCATGCCGGCGTCGATGTGGCGGATGATGTTCTCGATCACCACGATGGCATCGTCCACCACGAAGCCGATCGCGATCACCAGCGCGAGCAGGGTGAGGTTGTTGAGCGTGAAGCCGAGGATGTACATCACCACGAAGCCGCCGGCCAGCGACAGCGGCACGGTGAGTGCGGCGATCAGGGTGGGCGCCAGCCGGCGCAGGAACAGCGCCATGGTCAGCACCACCATCGCCAGCGAGATCAGCAGCGTGGCCTGCACTTCGTGCAGCGAGGCGCGGATGGTGGCAGTGTCGTCGAAGAATGGCGTCAACTTCGTGCCCGGCTGCAGGTAGTTGCGCAGCAACGGCAGCTGGTCGCGCACCTCGTCCACCGTGGAGATCACGTTGGCGTCGGATTTCTTGAACACGTAGATCAGCAGCGCCGGCTTGCCCTGGAACGAGGCGGACTGGTAGGCGTCCTGCGTGCCCTGGTAGACGTGCGCCACGTCGGACAGACGCACCGGCGTGGAATTCTTCATCGCGATCACCAGGTTCGCGAAGTCGTCCGCGGTGTGCAGCTGGGCGGTGGAGCTGATCGCCATGGTGGTCTTGCCGTTGGACAGGAAGCCCTCCGGCGAGGTGACGTTGGCGGCGGTAAGCGCGTTGCGCAGGTCGTCCGGGGACAGCGCCATCGCGTTCAGCGCACGCAGGTTCACGTCCACGCGGATCGCCGGCGTGGCGGCGCCGGCGATGTCCACCTCGCTGACACCCTTCAACTGGCGCAGTCGCTGCGCGAGCAGGGTATCGGCGAGGTTGTACAGATCGCCGGCAGATTGCGTCTGCGAAGTCAGCGCGATGGCGATGATGGGGTCGTCGTTCGGGTTGGCCTTCTCGTAGCTGGGCGTCACCCCGGCGGGCAAATCGGGGGTCGCGGCATTGATCGCGGCCTGTACGTCGCGCGCGACGGAATCCAGGTTCACGCCGCCGTCGAACATCATGAAGACGAAGGTACTGCCTTCGGAACTGTGCGAGTTCATCATCTCGATGCCCGGCACCTGGCCGAGGTGCCGCTCCAGCGGCGCAGCCACCGTGGAGGCCATCGTCGTGGCATCCGCACCGGCCTCGCTGGCCTGCACGAAGATCGCGGGAAACTGCATGTCCGGCAGCGCCGACACGCCCAGCAGCATGTAGCAGATCAGGCCGGCGACGAAAACGCCCGCCGCCAACAGCGAGGTGCCGATGGGACGGTGGATGAAGATGCCGGAAATGTTCATGCCCGGCACCGTGTTGGGAAACTTTGGTTCATCGTGTTGCTCAACGTGCGTTCTCTTTGCCCGTCACTCCGGCGAAGACCGGAGTCCAGTGACGATACGGTCCGGACAGGCGATGCAGCCACTGGATGACTCGCTACGCTCGCCCCTTCGAGGCCGCCCTGCGTACGTTCTGCGCGCTGCGCGCTTGTCCGCGCTTGCGTCGGAATAAGCGGAAGAACTCACCGCGCACTACCGGCCTGCGCATGCGCCAGCGCACGCCGCTCGCGGCGTGCGCGCAGCCAGTCCTGGAAACGCTCCATGTACAGATAGATCACCGGCGTGGTGTACAGCGTCACCAGCTGCGACAGCAGCAGGCCACCCACGATAGAGACGCCCAGCGGCCGGCGCAGTTCCGCGCCGATGCCATTACCCAGCGCCAGCGGCAGCGCACCCAGCATGGCCGCGGCGGTGGTCATCATGATCGGACGGAAGCGCAACAGGCAGGCGCGGTGGATCGCGGCGCGCGCGTTCATGCCGTTGCGCTGCGCCTCGATCGCGAAGTCGATCATCATGATCGCGTTCTTCTTCACGATGCCGATCAGCAGCACGATGCCGACGATGCCGTCCACGGACAGGTCCATGCCGAACAGGATCAGCGCCAACAACGCGCCGACGCCGGCCGGCGGCAGGGTGGAGATGATCGTCAGCGGGTGGATGTAGCTCTCGTACAGCACGCCCAGCACGATGTAGATCACCACGATGGCGGCGAGCAGCAGCAGCACTTCGTCGCCCAGGCTGTTGGAGAACTCCGCCGCCTTGCCGATGAACTCGCCGCGGAGCGTGGGCGGGAAGTTCAGCTGCGCCTCGACCGCGTGGATCGCGGTCACTGCGTCGGACAGCGAGTAGCCCGGCGCCACGTTGAACGACAGCGTCACCGCCGGCAGCTGCTGCTGGTGGCTGATCACCAGCGGCGCGCTGGTGGCCTGCGCGCTCGCCAGCGCGGACAGCGGGATGGTGCCGCCCGCGCCCACGCTGAAGCCAACGTTGCCCGTGTTGCCGATGCCGGAAGGCGTGGCCGAGTTGCTGGAGGTGAGCTGGCCGAAGCTGGTGGCATTGCTGCCGGTAAGCGCACCGTTGCCGTTGCCACGGACTGTCAACTGATCAAGCAAACCGGTGGTGGAGCGGAACTGCGGCGCCACCTCCAGCACCACGCGGTACTGGTTGAGCTGGGTGAAGATGGTGGAGATCTGGCGCTGGCCGAATGCGTCGTACAGCGTGTCGTCGATGGTCTGCACCGGCACGCCGAGGCGGCTCGCCTTGTCGCGGTCGATGGTGAGCTTGAGCGAGTTGCCCTGGTCGGCCAGGTTGCTGCCCACCTCGGACAGCTCGGGCCGCTGGCGCAACGCCTGGGTCATCGCCGTGGCGTACTTAGCCAGCTCGGCCGATTCGGTATCCGACAATGCGTACTGGTATTCGGTCGCGGACACCGTGCTGTCCAGCGTCACGTCCTGCACCGGCTTGAGGTACAGCGCCACGCCGGGGATGTTGGCCACTTCGTTCTGCAGACGCGGCAGAACCTTGTCCAGCCCGTCGCGCTGGCCGCGATCCTTCAGCACGATGGAGAGCTGCCCCTGGTTGAGCGTGGGATTGATCGTGCCGGCGCCGATGAAGGCGGCCACGCCGCTCACCGCAGGATCCCTGCGCAACGCCTCGGCCACCGCCTGCGTGCGCTGCTCCATTGCCGGGAACGCCACGTTCTGGTCGGCCTCCACCACGCCGGTGATCATGCCGGTGTCCTGCTCGGGCAGCAGGCCTTTGGGAATGGTGATGTAGAGAAACACGGTGACCGCCACCGTGGCCGCCGCCACCAGGATCATCAGCCTCTGGTGGTCGAGCACCCAATCCAGCGACCGCTCGTACACACCCACGACCCGCGCCCACACGGTGACTTTGCCAGCGGCGAGGTGGCGTTCGTGCGCGTCCTCGCTCTCGGGCAACTGGTCGGGACGCAACAGGTAGGCGCACATCATCGGCGTCAGCGTCAGCGACACCAGCATGGAGATCGCCACCGCGATGGTGAGCACCCAGGCGAACTCGTGGAAAAGGCGGCCGGTGACGCCGGGCATCAGCAGCAACGGGAGGAATACGGCGATCAGCGACACCGTCAGCGACAGCACGGTGAAGCCGATTTCCTTCGCGCCCAGTTCCGCCGCCTCCTGGCCGCCCTTGCCTTGCTCGATGTAGCGGACGATGTTCTCGATCATCACGATCGCGTCGTCCACCACGAAGCCGGTGGCCACGGTGAGCGCCATCAGCGAGAGGTTGTCCAGCGACATGCTGGTGAAACTCATCACACCGAACGTGCCGAGCAGCGACAGCGGCACCGCCACGGACGGGATCAGCGTGGCCCACAGCCGGCGCAGGAACACGAAGATCACCGCGACCACGAGGAAGATGGTCAGCAGCAAGGTGAACTGCACGTCCTCCACCGAGGCGCGGATGGTGACGGTGCGGTCGGCGAACACGTCGAGATGCACGTCGGCAGGCAGCACCGAGCGCAGTTCAGGGAGGATCGCGCGGATCTGCTTGACCGTCTCGACGATGTTGGCGCCGGGTTGGCGGCGGATGTCCAGCAGCACCGCCGGCTTGCCGTTGGCCCACGCGGCGAGCTGGTCGTCCTCCACGCCATCGACCACGCTGGCCACGTCGGACAGCTTCACCGGCGCGTTGTTCTTGTACGCGATGATGGTGCCCTTGTAGTCAGCGGCATCCGCAAGCTGGTCGTTGGTGCCGATCGAGTAACTCTGCGTCTTGCCGTTCAGGGTGCCCTTAGGCGCGTTGACGTTGGCCTGGGTGAGCGCGCTGCGCACGTCCTCCAGCGTGAGTCCGAGGTTGGCGAGCTGCGCCGGGTTCACCTGGATGCGCACCGCGGGGCGCACGTTGCCGGCGATCGACACCAGGCCTACGCCCGGCACCTGCGACAGCTTCTGCGCGAGGATGGAGTCGGCGAAGTCGTTGACATCGCGCAGCGGCCGGCTGTCCGACTGCAACGACAGCGTGAGGATCGGCGCGTCGGCCGGGTTCACCCGGTTGTAGATCGGCGGGTACGGCAGATTGCTGGGCAGCACGCCGCGCGCCTGGTTGATCGCGGACTGCACGTCCTGCGCGGCCACGTCGATGTCGCGGTTCATGGCGAACTGCAGCACGATGGTGGACAGGCCCGCCGACGAGTCCGAACTCATCATTGTGAGGCCGGAGATCTGCCCCAGCTGGCGTTCCAGCGGCGTGGTGACCAGCACCGCCATGGTGCTGGCGCTGGCGCCCGGATATTGCGTGGTCACCACCAGGCTGGGCGCCTCGATCTCGGGCAGCGCCGATACCGGCAGCTGGCGATAGCCAAGGATGCCGAGCAGCAGGATCGCCACCATCAGGAGCGAGGTGGCGATCGGGCGGCGGATGAAGAGCGTCGAGAATCCCATGGGTATCCGTGCTGCTGTCGGGTGGCGTCCTGCTCGCCGGGGCACGCGGCCGCGGGAGGTGGTGCATAGGCCCGCCGCGACGGCGGCGGGCGTCTCAGTCAGTCATCAGCGGCCGCCGTGACGGGCACCCTGCTGCTTGGCCTTCTTGAGATCGGCCTCGGTGGGCGCCGGCGGCACTTCGCCCGGCTTGAGCGGATTGACCTTGCTGCCAGGCTTCAGGCGGAACTGGCCCTCGGTGACCACCTGCTCGCCCTCCTTGAGGCCGCTGCCGATCATCACGTGGCTGTCGCCCACTTCGCCGGCGACGACCACCGGCTGCATCTTGACCGTGTTGTCGCCCTGCACCTGGTAGACGTAGTCGCCGTCCGGGCCGCGCTGCACCGCCTCGGCCGGGATCACCAGCGCGCCGTCATCCACGCGCACCTGCAGGCGCACATTGACGAACTGGCCCGGCCACAGCGCGTTGTTCGCATTCGGGAACTGCGACTTCAGGCGGAAGGTGCCGGTGGTGGAATCGATCTGGTTGTCGATCACCTGCAGCATGCCGTCGCTCGCCACCGGGTGCGCATCCACGCGGTCGAGCGCGGCCACCTGCAGCGGCGCGGCCTGCTGCGCCTTGCGCACCAGGTCGAGGTTCTGCTCCGGCAGGGTGAACATCACGTAGATCGGATGCAGCTGGGTCAGGGTGACGATGGTGCTGGTGGTGGTCACCACGTTGCCCGGGTCCACCGCACGGATGCCGGCCACGCCGTCGATGGGCGAGATGATGCGGGTGTAGTCGAGATTCACCTTGGCGCTTTCGGCGGCGGCGCGGTCCTGCACCACGGCAGCCTGCAGCTGGCTCACGTTGTTGCGGTAGGTGTCCATGTCCAGCGCGGCCACGTAGCCGCTGGCAACCAGCGCCTGGTTGCGCTTCAGCGTGCTCTGCGCGGTGGACAGCGAAGCCTCGTCCTGCTTCTGCTTGGCCAGCGCCTGGTCATAAGAAGCCTGGAAGGTGCGCGGGTCGATCTCGGCGAGCAAGTCGCCCTTCTTCACCTGCTGGCCTTCGGTGAAATCCAGCTTGATCAGCTGGCCGCCCACCTGCGGGTTGACCGAGATGGTGTTGAGCGCCTGCACCGTACCCAGCGCGGTGAGGTAGACCGGCACGTTCTCCTTCGCCACCGGCACCACGGTGACCGGCACCGGCGCATTGTCCTTGTCCCCGCCCATGCCGCCGGGGCCGCCCGCGCCACCCGGCTTGTGCAGCAGACGCACGGCGACGAGGGCCACGACGACCACCGCGACAACGATCAGCGCGATCTTCCAAAAACGCGACATGCAGAAAACTCCCGAGGTGGATGCGGTGTCGACCAACTGTATGCAGGAACCCGTGCCGACGCGGTCCGCGCCCGGCTGATTGTGGTGAAGCATAGGTGCAGCGCAGCGAAACGGAACAATGCCAGTGGTCAGGGGTAGGGCATGACCGATGGCATGTGGAGATGTAAAGGTAAGTAAATGACAGGGGCCACCGCCCCATCCGCGGGGCTTGGACAAACGGCCGCAGCCGCGGTTCCAAACTTGCCGGTGGCTTCGTCTATACTCCGTGAGATGCACTTGCGCGCCGCATTACTGCCGTGCAGGTGCGGGCGCATGGCTGCCTTTGGCATGCCGCGTGTCACAGGGGCCTTCCGCACGATCATCGACTTGGAGTACCTACGTGAGCGGTTCCATGAACGATTCCGACCGTGGTTTCATGCACCAGTTCGCCAAAATGATCAGCGGACTGCTGGCACTGACCGTGGTGCTGATCCTGGTCGCGCTGGCCATCTACGACCACGAACCCAAGGAAACCGACCCGGGCGTGCAGGCGCAGGTCGAAGCGCGCATCGCGCCCGCCGGCGCGGTATACGCCGGCAATACCGGCCGCGCCGCCATGCAGGCCGCGGCCGAAGCCGCAGCCAAGGCTGCCGCCTCGCAGGTCGCCTATGGCGGCACCACCGACGGCAAGACCATCTTCGACAACCTGTGCACCAGCTGCCACACCGCCGGCGTCGCCGGCGCGCCCAAGGTGGGCAACAAGGCGATGTGGGCACCGCGCATCGCCGAGGGCCTGGACACCCTGATCAAGCATGCCACCGAGGGTTACCACGGTCCCGACGGCAACTTCATGCCGGCCAAGGGCGGCAACCCGGCGCTCACCGATGCGCAGGTGAAGGCCGCGGTGACCTGGATCGTCGACCAGGCCAAGTAAGGTCCTGCTCAAATCAGGACAGAGCAAACGCCGCCCCCTGGGCGGCGTTTTCATTTGCCCCTCCCCTCCGGAGAGTGCACGAGGAGCCGCCGTGGAAGGTACCGGCTTTGAGGAGCGCGGAAGGTCGGGATGAGGGGCGAACCCAGCGACACGGCTGCTTCAGTCCCTCGCATTGGCCCCGATCCACGCCTGCGCGAACTCCCGCAACTGCGGAAAGAACGCCTCGAAATGCGCCCGCAGCGGCGCATCCAGCGCCACCAGCAGCGGCAACATGCTGCCCAGTGGGTTGTCCCTCCGCAGCCGCGCGCTGACACCTTCCAGGGTGCGCCCGATCTCCTCGCTCCGTGCATAGGCCGCCGGCAGGTCGTGTGCATCCATGTAGGCGCGGAAACGGCGCAGGGCCGGCGGCAAGTACGCATCGTGGCGCCACAGCAACGCCCGTGCGGTATCCGAGAAGGTCGCCAGCGGCACCGCGCTCCAATGCACGAAGTCGCGCGCCAGGCAGTGGTCGAACCACAGATCCAGCGCGATGCCGGCATAACGGCGGTAAGGCGGCGCGAATCGCGCCCGCGCCGCCGCCACTTCCGGATGGCGATCGGTATGGGTGTCGATGGCTCGGTGCAACCTGATGCCTAGCGCCACGCGCGGCGGCAGCGCCGGATCGGGTGCGCCGTGCACGAAATCACCGAGCAGGCCGCCCAGGCGCAGCGCCTCGTCGTCGCCGGCCAGCAGCAGGTGCGCCAGGTGGTTCATCGGCGCCTGCCCGTGCATCGTCGGGAGCGGTCGACCACGTCGGCGGCTATCATCCTCGGCATGAATCCCAGCGCATTTCCAGACGATCCCGCCAGCTTCCCCGATCAGGCCGCCAGCTTCGCGCTCACCGGGCCGGCCGGCAAGCTCGAGACCCTCACCGACCTGGCCGAACGCCCCGGCGCTCGCGCCGGCACGGTGGTGGTCTGCCACCCCAACCCCGTGCAGGGCGGCACCATGCACAACAAGGTGGTGACGATGGTGGAACGCGCACTGCGCGAGTCGGGACTGGACACCCTGCGCTTCAATTTCCGCGGCACCGGCGCGTCGGCTGGCAGTTATGACGACGGCATCGGCGAGAGCGCGGATCTCGCCGCCGTGGTGGCGTGGCTGCGCCGCGTGCGTCCGGGCGACGCGCTGTGGCTGGCCGGATTCTCCTTCGGCAGTTACGTCACCATCCGCAGCGCGGTTCGGCTGCAGGCCGATGCGCTGGTCAGCATCGCGCCACCCGTGGGTCGCTGGACGATGGGCGATGCATTGCCCGCCTGCCCATGGCTGGTGGTGATGGGCGAAGCCGACGAGGTGGTCGAACCGCAGGCGGTATTCGATTGGATCGCCGCAATGGACAAGCCGCCCGAACTGGTCCGCATGCCCGAGGCCGGCCATTTCTTCCACCGCCGCCTGATGGACCTGCGCGGCGCGGTGAAGCACGCCGTCGCCGACTGGCTGCCGCCCCCGCGCGGATGAGCGTGGCGGCCACGCCCTATAATCCGGCCACTCCCATCCCCGAGGGCAATGTCATGAAACGATGGATCGTATTGGCAGCCGGCTTGTTGCTCAGCCTCCAGGCGCTGGCCGCCGACACCATCCGCTTCGGCTCCAAGGTCATCACGGTCGGGGATTCGGAAGAAAAGGTGACCGCCATCGCGGGCGCCCCCGCCAGCAGAACCGAAGTGCAGAACGTCTACGGCGCCGTGCTCGCCTATCGACTCGACTACGTGCAGGGCGACAAGACCGTGCAGATCTACATCGCCCGCGGCCAGGTGGTCGACATCAAGGAAATTTTCTGAGCGCATCGCGGCGGCACGGGCCGTCGATGCCGGTGACCGTTGCATGAGCGAAACCCTCTCGCCCGCACCCAGCGTGCGCTACCAGGAAGGCGTGGCCGCGCACCGCTGGGAGGCCGACCCCACCCAGCTCGCGGTGCTGCCCGAGTTCGATCGCCTGCATGCCGCGCTGTGCGCCGCCGCGCCACGCGACGCCGGCCTGTTCGGCCGGCTGAAATCGCTGCTCGCCAGCGAACCGGCGCCCGCGCTGCAGGGTTTGTACCTGTGGGGCACGGTGGGCCGCGGCAAGACCTTTCTGATGGATCTGTTCGCCGCCAGCCTGCCGCGCGGCACCGCGCTGCGCCGGCATTTCCACCGCTTCATGCAGGAAGTGCACGAGCGCATGCGCGAGCTGGGCGAACGGCAGGATCCGCTGGCCGAAGTGGCCGCCGGTCTCGCCGCGCGCTGCCGCGTGCTGTGCCTGGACGAATTCCTGGTCAGCGACATCGGAGACGCGATGATCCTCGCGCGTCTGCTGGAATGCCTGTTCGCACGCGGCGTGGCGCTGATCACCACCTCCAACACCGCGCCGGAAAACCTCTACAAGGACGGCCTGCAGCGCGCGCGCTTCCTGCCCGCCATCGCATTGCTGGAGCAGCATTGCCGCGTGGTCGAGATGGCTTCTTCGCGCGACTGGCGCCTGCGCGCGCTGGCGCAGGCCGCGGTGTATTACACGCCGCCCGGCGCGGAGGCGCAGCGCGCGCTGGAGCGCCTCTTCCGCGACCATGCCCAAGGCGAAGCCGTCGAAGGCGGCGTGCTGCCGGTGAACGGCCGCGAGATACCGCTGCGCAAACGCGCCGACAACATCCTGTGGTTCGATTTCGCCGCGCTGTGCGAAGGCCCGCGCGCAGTAGCCGACTACATCGCGCTGGCCAAGGCCGGCCCCGCGGTCATCGTTTCCGACGTGCCGCAATTCAATGTCTACAGCGAGGACGCCGCGAAGCGCTTCGTGCAATTGGTCGACGAGTTCTACGATCGCCACGTGAAGCTGATCCTCTCCGCCGCCGCGCCGATCACCGAGCTGTACGACGGCGAGCGCCACCGCGCCGAATTCGGCCGCACCGAATCGCGCCTGATCGAGATGCAGAGCGAGGCCTACCTCGCATTGCCGCACCGCGTCGATTGAACATTGCCACCCTACCGACGGCGCAGTAGCCTGCGTGGGTGCCCCATGCGGGCGCACATGAGGGGGATGGGACGATGGAAATCTCGCGGGGTTCGCTCCCCGGCGGGCAACCCGACGCCGATCACGCGACGACGGGTTTCGAATCCGAGCATCACGCCCTGCCCGGGTTCGAAGCTGTGGCGCGACTGGCGACCCATGCGTTGGACGTACCCCTGGTAGCACTGCTGCTGGGCGACGGGAGTGCCTTCTGGTACGCCACGCCCGGCCTGCAGGACGCGCTGCCGTTGGACGACGCGCTGTTGGCCGCCTGCCGCGGGATTGCGCGCCACGGCGTCGCCGAAACCGTGTGCGATGCCCGCGAGGACGCCCGCTTCCTTCCGGCCGGCGCCAACCCTGCGCATGCCACGGTCGGCTTCTTCGCCTGCGAACCGGTGTTTGGCCTGGATGGCCAACGCCTGGGCGCGTTGTTCGTGTTCGATCGGCGCCCGCGCCTCGCCTTGGCCAGTGCTGCGCAAGCCGCCCTGCGCGATGCCGCGGCATTGGCCGGCACCGGTGCGGCGCTGCGCAGCTACCTCAGCCGTATCGATCCTTCCACGCGGCTGCCGCATCGCGGTGCGTTCTTTGCCGATCTCGGCGCGCAACTCGCGCACGGCTCCGGTACCGCCTGGCTGGCGACGATCGAAACCGCGCCGGTGGCACGCTTCAACGCCTTCGTACGCGCGATGGGCCATGCCTACGCCGATGCGCTGGTACGCGCGACGGCCGAACGCGTGCAGGCATGGACGACACCGGGCATGCAGCTCTACATGGTGGCACCGACCCGCCTCGCCGTACTGCTGCCGAGCGCCCACGGCGCGCCGGCGCCCGTGCAACTGGACGCACTGGTCGCCGCTCTGCGCGAGCCCGTGGATTGCCTGGGCGTCGCGCTCAGCCTGCAGCCCGGCGTGGGCCTGCTGGAAGTCGAAGCGCACGAGCTGCGCGGCGGCGATCCGTTGCGACGGGCGATGAATGCCTCGTGGATCGCCATGGGCACCCCCAGCGGCTGGGCCGTATACAACCGCAGCGACGACGAGCGCCAACGGCAGGAATTCTTCCTGGTCACCGAATTGGCAGCCGCGCTGTCCGACGGCACCGAACTGGAACTGCACTACCAGCCGCGCGTGGAGCTGGAAAGCAACCGTTGCGTGGCGCTGGAAGCGCTGGCGCGCTGGCGGCATCCCACGCTGGGTCCGGTATCGCCCAGCACCTTCGTGCCGCTGGCCGAGCAGGCCGGCCTGATCCGCACGCTGACCGACTGGGTGTTCGACCACGGCCTGGCGCAACTGGCGGCCTGGCAGCGCGAAGGGATAGATGTGCGGTTGTCGCTCAACGTCTCCAGCATCGATCTCGATTCCGCGCTGGCATCGCGGCTTGCCGCCGCAGCGGTACGCCATGGCGTACCGCTCAACCGGCTGGAACTGGAGTTCACCGAAGGCACCGCGATTTATCACAACGAACTCACCCGCAGCACGCTGGTCGCCCTGCGCGAAGCAGGCGTGGGCATCGCCATCGACGACTTCGGCATCGGCTACAGCAACCTCGACGCACTGCGCCACATGCCCGCCAGCAGCCTGAAGATCGACCAGTCGCTGGTGCGCGGCCTCGGCACGCGCCGGCACGACGCGGCCATCGTGCGTGCGATGGTGGCGCTGGGCCACGAGCTCGGCTTCCGCGTGGTGATGGAGGGCGTGGAAACCGCCGGCGTGCTCGCCGCCGTGCGCGACATGGAATGCGACGAAGTGCAGGGCTACCACATCGCCATGCCGATGCGGGGTGCGGAGATCGCCGACTGGTTGCGCCAGCAGGCCATCCATGACGAGGCAAGCTGCTAAGGTTCCGGCAGCCGCCGCCGCAGGAACCACGCACGCCATGTCCACCATCCTTGCCCTCGCCCTGCTGCTGGGCACTTCGCCGGCCGCCGCCGGCAACGGCGATTTCGAATCGCGCGTGCACGCCGCGAAGATGGCCGAGGCCGCCGCCACCGGGCCGGCCTATCAGAAGACGATGTGGGGCCAGATCGAGGGTTCCACCGCAGCGGCCTACAAGGGCTGCCTGGCCGTTTCCAAGAACGACAAGTCGCCGTTCACGCTGGTGCTGGACGTGGACGGGCATGGCAAGCCGCAGCACATCGCGGTGCAACCGGCTACGCCAGTCGCCAATTGCATGGCCGCGCATTTCGCTGGCCTGACCCTGCCCGCGCCGCCGGCGACGCCTGCACCGTACCCGCTGGAGATCGACTTCAGCGTGGCGCCCTGAGCGAGCGCCTGTCCGACCTTTCCAATTCGCCCACCTCCACCGAAGGGCGTTCTGCGCTATCGCAAAGAACAAGGCGGCTTCGGTCGCCTGCCGGCACCCGGATTCCATCTGCTCGCTAGCCCAAGCCAATGCGGAGGCGGTGGTGAACAACGGAGCTGGCAAGAAAGAGTGGAGAGCGGGATGTCAGCCAAGAGACGGAACCACGGACATCGGAACGGCTCCCGCCCACGCGATATGCGTGGCGGCCATTCCGCGCCGTCCATGGAAATCGAGGATCTCCGAGGTCGCGATAGCGACGCAAGCCAGACAGGGCGTGGCGCGCGAAACGTCCGCAAAGCAACCCGGAGGTGGCACAGCGAGCCATCCAACGACTTTGTTCCACGCCTTGCCTGGCGCCGGCGATTGCTCTCTTGCGCGGAAGCAATCCATCAAGAGCCTTGAAAGGCTCTCAGGCAACCGTCGTCGCGTGGGATTGCTGGTAACGCTTGTGGTGCACCAGCAGGCCGGCGAAATAGACAATGTAATAACCCACCAACAGGCCGATCAGCAGCATCGTCAGCGGACTGGCCTGGTAGCCCATCTGCATGCTCGTACCGGGCGGCGCGCTGGCGGCCAGTGCCTGGGCCTGCTGCATCTGCGGCGTCAACGCCATGAAGCGCCATACCAGCCGGCCCAGCAGCAGCGCGGTGAGTACGGCGCCGATCCACGGGTTCGGCACGTAGCAGTCGCCCTTCACCGGGTCGGTCTCGAAGCGCGTCAGGCGCAAGCCGGCGAAACCCAGCGCCGCGCCGACCACCGCACCCCCGAGCAGGCCTTCAGCCAGACGGATGTCATGCAGACCAGCGAGCATCAACAGGGCACCGATCACCGCGAAGATCGCGATGCGCACGATCATGCGTCCGCGCCGGATCGGCTGGCGGCCGAAATTGCGGCTGATGCGGCGCCAGATCATCAGGACCACCAACGGCACGATGATCACGTAGTTCATCAAGTGGGCAGGCATGGGACACTTCCGTGGCTGGAGATGCGTGCAGCCTAACCGCACCACACGCGCCGCGCGATGGACGAAGGGCATACGTCGCGCATGTATGCCGCCCACCAGAAAGATTGGGGGGACATCGCGCCAGGTGGGCCACGCGCGTCGCTCTATACTGCCGACGATCTGGCTGCCCTCCTCGACGATTTCCGCGCCCGACATGGTTAGCCCGATCCAACACCGTCAGCGACTGCTGAACGAGCTCGACCGGCTGGAGCGCCTCATCGCCGAGGGCGACCCGTCCGGCGAGCTGCGCCTCGAACGCGCCGACCTGCTGGCCCGTCTTGGGCGCGACACCGACGCCAAGGAAGCCTATATCGCCCTGCTGGCGGTGATGCCTAGCCACTTCCGCCTGCTCAACAATCTCGGCACCCTGCTCGACGGTCTGGGCTATACCAGCGCGGCGCGCACGCTTTATCGCGAGGCCGTCAAGCATCATCCCGGCCATCCGACCGGACTGATCAATCTCGGCACCTCTTTGCAGAAGGCGCGGGAATTCGAGGAAGCCCGCACCCATTTCGCTGCCGCTCTGGCTCTGGACCCCGACAGCATCGAGGCCAATCGCGGCATGGCCTACACCCTTGCCGGGCAGGGCGACGAGGCCGCAGCCCGGCCTTATCGCGAAAAGGGATTCCGCCAGCGTCCGACCTTGATTCGTCCCTACCGCGGCGATGCCGCACCCATCGAATTGCTGGTGCTGAGTTCGAGCGCCGGTGGCGCGGTGCCGATCCTCCAGCACGTCGACGACCGCCTGTTCGCGACCACCGTGCTGTTCGTCGATTTCGCCGATCCGACGGTGCCATTGCCGCCGCACCGGCTGATCTTCAACGCCATCGGCGACGCCGATCTCGCAGCGGCGGCGCTACAGGACGCATCGGCATTGGCAGCGCGCAGCACAGCCCCCGTCATCAACCGGCCCGAGGCGGTACGGGTCACCGGTCGGGCCGACAACGCCGAGCGGCTGGCAGGCATCCGGGGGCTGATCACGCCGAAAATGGCGATGCTGCCGCGCACATCTCTGTCCAATGCCGCCGCAATGCTGGCCGGCCGCGGCATCGCCTTTCCCTGCCTGCTGCGTTCACCGGGCTTCCATACCGGGCACCATTTCGTCCGCGTCGAGCGGCCGGAGGATCTGGCCGCGGCCGCGGCGGAGTTACCGGGCGAGGTGCTGATCGCGATCGAATATCTCGACGCCAGCGGCACCGACGGCAAGATCCGCAAATATCGCGTGATGATGATCGACCATGCGCTCTATCCGCTGCATGCTGCCGTGTCCCATGACTGGAAGGTGCATTATTTCACCGCCGACATGGCCGAGAACGCCGCACATCGGAGCGAGGACGAACGCTTCATCACCGCCATGGAAGAGGTGCTGACCCAAGATCAGCGGCGTACCTTGGCCGACATCGAAAAGGCCCTCGGCCTCGACTATGGCGGCATCGATTTCGGCATCGACCGCGCCGGCAATCTGCTGCTGTTCGAGGCCAATGCGACGATGGTGGTCAATCCAGTCGACAGCGACCCGCGCTGGACCTACCGCCGCGCACCGGTGCAGCAGGTGATGGATGCGATCCATGCCTTGCTGCACGACCGCGCCGCCCAGGGAACCTCCTGATTTTGCCCGTCATCCCAGCGAAGGCTGGACAAAGACGAACTATGCGAGCGTTGAACAGCCGAAGGCTCGCCCGAAAGGGCGAGCGCAACGAGTCATCCACTGTCTGCGGGCCATTGAATGCAAAGGCGCCGGATTCCTGCCTTCGCAGGAATGACGAGCAAGCATCCGGTTGATCAGACCTCCCCAGGAAGGCTTTACTTGGCCTTGCCCTGGTTGGCGACAGCCGCCATCTTCGCCTCGATCGCCGCGGCGTCGCCAAGGTAGTAGCGCTTCAACGGCTTGAGGTTGTCGTCGAACTCGTACACCAGCGGCACGCCGTTGGGGATGTTCATTTCCACGATGTCGGCGTCGGAAATGCCATCGAGATACTTCACCAGCGCGCGCAGCGAGTTGCCGTGCGCGGCCACCACCACGCGCTGGCCGGCCTTGATCGCCGGTGCCAGCACCTCGTGCCAGTACGGCAGCACGCGGGCCACGGTGTCCTTCAGGCATTCGGTGTCGGGGATCTGCTCGGGCTTCAGCGTGGCATAGCGCGGGTCGTGCACCGCTTCGTTCGCACTGCGTTCCAGCGGCGGCGGCGGAATGTCGTAGCTGCGGCGCCAGATCTTCACCTGCTCATCGCCGTACTTCGCCGCGGTCTCGGCCTTGTTGAGGCCGGTGAGCGCGCCGTAGTGGCGCTCGTTGAGGCGCCAGTCGGTGCGCACCGGCAGCCATGACATGTCCATCGCATCGAGCACGCCCCACAGGGTGTGCACCGCGCGCTTGAGCACCGAGGTGTGCGCCACGTCGAATGCGTAGCCTTCGCGCTTCAGCAGTTCGCCCGCCTCGCGCGCTTCCTCCCCGCCCAGCGCCGTGAGATCCACGTCGGCCCAGCCGCTGAAACGGTTGTCGAGGTTCCACTGCGACTGGCCGTGGCGGATCAGGACGAGCTTGTGCATGGCGTTTGGCTTCTCGGTGGGGAAGTGCGGCATGGTGCCACCATGCCGAAGGTCACGCCAACCATTTGCGGGTGCGCCGCATCCCAAGATGGTCATTCCCACGAACGGAGTCATGCCATGCGTCGCATCCTGCTTCCCCTCGCCATTTCCTCGGTCATCCTCGCGGCCGTCGCCATGCCGCTGGCGGCCGCCGCTTCGGACAACGACATCAGCAAGGTCAACGGTACCGTGCAGGTGGACGCCGGCCAGCACGCCGGGGACGTCAGCTCGGTGAACGGCAGCGTGCATATTGGCGACGGCGCCGTGGTGCAGGAAGCCAGCACCGTCAACGGCTCGCTGGATCTCGGCGCGCAGGCCCATGCCAGCAAGCTGGGTACGGTCAACGGCGCGATCCGGCTCGCCGATGGCAGCCAGGTCGACGGCACGGTCGAAGCCGTGAACGGCGCGATCAGCCTCGCCCGGGGCGCCCAGGTGAACGGCCACCTGTCCAACGTCAACGGCGGCATCAACCTCGACGACGCCCATGTCGCCGGCGGCCTGGAAACCGTGGCAGGCGACATCACCGTGGGCGCCAACTCGCATGTCGAGGGCGGCATCCTGGTCGATCAGCCGCATAACGGCTGGTTCCACTTCGGCAGCGATCACAAGCCGACGATCGTGATCGGACCGCACGCCGTGGTGCGGGGCACGCTGGAATTCCGCCGCGAGGTGGTGCTCAAGGTCAGCGAAAGCGCGCAGATCGGGCCGGTGAAGGGCGCCACGGTGGAGAAGTTCAGCGGGGCCGCACCGTAAAGCCACGATCGACCTTCATCGCCAGCAACAGGGCGGTTTGCCGGGCAAGCCGCCGCGGCCGGCATGGCCGCACTACCGCTGCGCCTTGCGCCACCCGCTCGGCACGAACCGTCCCGCAGAAGGAGCTGCCATGAACACCCGAACCGCCATCGCGGCCTTCGCCGCCGCGACGCTGGCCGCCTGCGCCAGCACGCCGATGAACCGCGACGCCTTGCGCCGGCATGGCGAGCGCAATTGCCGCGTCCAGGCCGTCGTGTCGCCCGCTTATGCCATCGACAGCGCGGGCACTGGCATACGAAGCGTCGCTTATGCCCGCTGCCTGCGCTCCGGCGGCTTCGAGGCAGAAACCTGAGGCAGGATGGCCTTACCTGGAAACGTCGGCATGCGAACCGATGCCGGTGTCACGGCGCTTCCGCCACCTGTCCGCCACGGGTGAAGCTCATCTGCAGATCGCTGCTGAAGCCGTCCGGGCGATCGGCAGGCACGGCGAAGCGCCAATGGCGCACGGTGTCCAAGGCATGGGCATCCAGCACGGGATCGCCGCTGGATTCGGCCAGCGATGCATCGACGACGAGACCGCTGCCGTCGACGGCGAGATGCAGCAAAACGCGGCCCTGCAGATGGCCTTCCATCTGCGGCCACGACACCGGCGTCTGCGGCATGGATACCGGCATCAGCTCCGGCGGCGGCGCGGCCGGCGCGGCCTGGGCGACGTCCATCACCGGTGGCAGCACCGCGCGATGCGTCGCGGCCACGGCGCGCGGCAGGCCCGGCGCGTGACGGCGCACCGCACGCGCCACGGGACGATGCGCCGCAGGCATGAAACCCGCCACGCGTTCGCTGGGACCGGCCCAGCCGGTGTTGAAGCCGCTCAGCCATTGCGTGCCGGAAATGCCGACCGCGAGGGCGAGCACGCTCAAGGTAGTGGTGGTGCGCAGGCGCAACATGCGGCCTTTATGCCCCAGCGCGGGCGAATCGCGGCTGAAGGGATCGACCGTAGGAGCGCACCCTGTGCGCGAATGCTTTTGGTTCCGGTCGAAGCACCAAGGCATTCGCGCACAGGGTGCGCTCCTGCCAAATCAGCGTTCGAGGATCGCGGTGACGCCCATGCCGCCGGCCGTGCAGATCGAGATCAGGCCGCGGCCCGACCCCTTCTGCTCCAGCATCTTCGCCAGCGTGGCGATGATGCGTGCGCCGGTGGCGGCGAACGGATGGCCGGTGGCGAGGCTGGAGCCGTGCACGTTGAGCTTGGCCGAGTCGATCGCACCCAGCGGCGCGTCCAGGCCCAGCCGGTTCTTGCAGTAGTCCGCGCTCTCCCACGCGCGCAGCGTGCACAACACCTGCGCGGCGAAGGCCTCGTGGATTTCGTAGAAATCGAAGTCCTGCAGGGTGAGGCCATTACGCTTGAGCAGGCGCGGCACCGCCACCGTAGGCGCCATCAGCAGGCCTTCGCCGTGCACGAAATCCACGGCGGCCACCTCGGCGTCGCGGAACCAGGCCTGCACCTTGAGGCCGCGCTGCGCGGCCCATTCCTCGCTGGCCAGCAGCACGGCAGCGGCGCCATCGGACAGACCGGTGGAGTTGCCTGCGGTGAGCGTGCCCTGGCCCGAGGTCTTGTCGAACGCGGGCTTGAGCGAGGCGAGCTTTTCGAGCGTGGTGTCCGGGCGCAGGAATCCGTCGCGCTTCAGGCCGCGGAACGGCACGATCAGGTCCTCGAAGAAACCGCTGTCGTAGGTGGCGGCGAGCTTGCGGTGGCTGTCCAGCGCCAGCTGGTCCTGCGCCTCGCGCGCCACCTTCCATTGCTTCGCCATCTGCTCGCAATGGTCCCCCATCGACTTGCCGGTACGCGGCTCGGCCACACCGGGAAAGGAAGGCTTGAGTTCCTTCAGCGAGAAGCGGTGCAGCGCGATCTTCAGCTTGTCCAACGGTGCCTTGGCGCGGTTGATCGCCAGCAGGCGCTTGCGCAGGCGTGTGCCGAAAACGATGGGCACGTCACTGGTGGTGTCCGAACCGGCGGCGATGCCGGCCTCGATCTGGCCCACCGCGATCTTGTTCGCCACGATGATCGCGTTGTCCAGCGACGTGCCGCAGGCGCGCGCGGTGGTGATGCCCGGCGTGGTGGGCGCGAGGCCGGAGGAAAGCAGCGCTTCGCGTGCGAGGTTCCAGTCCGAGGCGTGCTTGATCACCGCACCCAGCGCCACTTCGCCCAGCTCGACGCCATGCAGGCCGTAGCGCTCCACCAGAGCACCCAGGACTTTCACCGACATGCCGAAGTTGCCCACGTCGGCATAGGCCGTGTTGTTGCGGCAGAACGGGATCCGCACGCCACCGATCACACCCACGCGCCGCTGCATCTTTTCCATTCCGGGAAAATCCACCAAAGATTGCCTGCAAGGCTAACCCGCCCCGCCACCGTGCGAAAGCGTGGCAGGCCGCACAAGCCGGAATTCGTTCACAGGCAAGTCGGCCCGCTGCCGGGGCACGGCAGGTCCGCTTGCTAGAATCGCCCCTTTCCCTAGCGAATTCCCTGCCGTGGAAGCCTCCACCCTGATCGCCCTGCCCGTCGTACTCGCGCTGGAACCCGCGGCGGGCACCGCGCCGCGCGCCACCCTGAGCCGCGACGAGGCGGACGAGCTGGCTGGCCTGGTCGCCGCCGATCTGCGCGCTTTGCTGCCGCAAGTGGAACAGGCGCGGCTGGTGCTGGCCGGTGCGCTGTTCGATCCGGTGGAACTGCTGCGCCCTGGCTTCCCGGTATGGGCCACGCTGGACGAACTCGGCCGCCGCGTGCCGCGCGCCGGCGTGGCGCAGGTGGTGGCCTTCGGCAGCCACGAAGGCCACATGCCGGCACAGCCGCTGGAGCCCGCGCCGCACTATGCCGACGGCCCGATGCGCCTGCTGCCGCTGTCGCTGCTGGCGCCCGAGGAGCTCGCCGATGAACTCTCCGCACAGATCGAAGTGCAACTGGTCGGCCGCGGCGAAGCCGGCGCGCACACCGCCGACTGGCTGATGCGCACGCTGGGCGTGCGGCTCGAGCATGCGCGCTACCTCAGCCGCAACGACCTGCTGGCGCTCACCTGCGTGCAATACGAGCACGTCAACCTCGCGCCGCTGTGGAGCCTTCTGGAAGCGGCCCTGCTCACGCCGTACCGCGAGGAAAACGTGCTCAGCGCGCGCGGCCTGGCACTGCGCTACGAAAACGGCCGCGTGCTCACGCAATCGCCCGCCGAGTGGCTGGCCGCGCAGGACGGTGACGCCCCGGAACGCGCGCACGACTTCGCCGGCATCGTGTTCGAACTGCGCCAGTACGCCGCCCTGCTCGATGCACACACCCTGCCGTTGCGCCTGCAGTCCACGCCGGACAGCGAAGGCGAAGCCGGCTGGCTGCTTGAGCCCGTGGCGGCAGCCGATCCGCGGCACGAAACGCCGCAGCTTTATGCCCACGAAGCACCCGGCCTCGGCGTCGTGGCGGTCACCGCCGCGCAGCTGGGTGAAGACAACAGGCCACGCGTGCTCGCACACGGCTACCCGCTGCAGCCACGCGCGCTCAGCCCGCTGCTCGCCGCGCTGGCTGCCCGTTACGGCTGCGCCGCCGAACTGCAGATGCCGGGCCGCATCATGCTGGACGAACATGGCCTGCTTGCCGCGCCTTCCGCATCGCTGCACTGAGACAGGGTCTGCATCACCCCCTTCCCCTTCGGGAGACAAATCGGCAGAAATGCCGTTTGCACGGCGAAGCCGCCCAAAAGGTGGGGCGAAGGGATGTGCCGAATGAAGGTGGCGCGCAGCGCTAGATGAAGGCGCGTGCGAAGCGCGTGGACGAAGCCTGCGATCGGGTTCAACGACGTGCTTCGCCCATATCCTCACCCCGGACCTCCCGAAGGAAGAAGAGCTTTGGGGAATCTTGAATAACCGCTTTTGTTCGTCATTCCCGCGAAAGCGGAAATCCATTTCGACCTTGCGGAACATTCACTACGGGTTCCCGCTTTCGCGGGAATGACAGCGGCGGGAGTTTTTCGAAGTTCCCCATGCAGCGGCGATACCAGAGCGGCATGCGCCTTCAAAGCACCTGCTCATACATCTCGTAATGGCAACGGTGCATGCCTTGCCGCTCGTAGGTGGCCTGTGCACGACCGTTTTCCGTCTCTACGTACAGGCGCAGACTCGCCGCCCGCGCCGCGCGGGCGCGACGTTCCACCTCCGCATACAGTGCACGGAACGCCCCGTCGCGCCGGGCTTCGGGCACCACGTACACGCTCTGGATCCACCAGTAATCGCCATTGCGCCAGTCGCTCCATTCGAACGTGACCATCAAGCCGCCCACCGCCACGCCGTCCCGCTCGGCCACCAGATAGAAGCCGCGCTGCGGCTGCTCGAACACGCCTCGCACGCCGCATTCCAGCACCTTCGGGTCCAGCTCAAGCCCTTCGGTCTCGAGCGCCATGGCCGCGTTCCAGGCGCACAGCGCGGGTATGTCGGCGGCGGTGGCAGGACGGATCGACAGCGTCATCTCGGCGTTTCCGGCAAGGAGCAAAGCACCATCGTAGCGCGCGCCGCACCACGGACACTCACCGGTCCAGCGGGCTCAATACGCCGTGGCCACCGCGGTTGAGCACGTGCGTGTAGATCTGCGTGGTCGACACATCCTTGTGTCCGAGCAGCTCCTGCACCGTGCGGATGTCGCTGCCCGACTCCAGCAGGTGCGTGGCGAACGAGTGGCGCAACGTGTGCGCGCTCACCGGCTTGGCGATGCCCGCGTCGCGGCATGCCTTCTTCAACGCGCGTGTCAGCATGCCGTCGTCGAAATGGTGCCGGCGTTCGGTGCCGTCGCGCGGATCGACCGCACGCCGGGGCGCGGGAAACACATACTGCCAACCGAACTCCCGCGGCGCCGACGGATACTTGCGCGCCAGTGCAAACGGCAGCCACGTCGCACCGAAACCTTCGCGCAAATCGGCCTGGTGCAATTGGCGCGAACGCTCCAGCTCCTGGCGCAGAGGCTCGGCCAGCGCCCGCGGCAGCATGGTTCGACGGTCCTTGCCGCCCTTGCCATCGCGCACGATGATCTCGCCGCGGTCGAAATCCACGTCCTTCACACGCAAGCGCAGCGCTTCCATCAGGCGCAAGCCGGCGCCGTAGAGCAGGCAGGCCAGCAACCGCGGACGGCCGTCCATGTGCGCCAGCAGCCGTGTCACCTCCTCGTGCGACAGCACCGTGGGCACCCGAGTCGGCCGCTTCGCCCGGGTCACGCCTTCCAACCACGGCAACTCGATCCCAAATACTTCGCGATACAGGAATAGCAAAGCGGACAACGCCTGGTTCTGCGTGTTGGCTGCAACCTGGTTGCGCACGGCCAATCGGGAAAGAAAGGCTTCCAATTCCGCGGCGCCCATATCGCGCGGATGGCGCTTGCCGTTGGCCAGGATGAAGCGGCGAATCCAGCCCACGTAGATCTGCTCCGTGCGCAAGCTGTAGTGCTTCACCCGCAGTACCCGCCGCACTTCGTCCAGCAGCCGCGGCGCCTTGGCGGGAATACCATGCGTATCGCCGTTTTCGGAGTGACAAGACATACAAACCTCGTTCTGCGAGATACGCATACGAGCGTGCCCCTGAGTGGAGGCCGAAAGGAACCGGGCAAGTGCATGATTGCTTGTAGGATTTCCTAGCTTGACGAGATGAGTGCAAGCGCGGAGCATCCGTGCGTATGCCCCAATTCGGGGTCTACTAAGCGTTAGGCAGCGCAATGAAGCGATTCTGGCCATGGATATATTTAGCGTTGTTTGCAGCCGCCTTCCTTGGCGGCCTGCCGATCTTTGGTAAAGCTCAAGGCCATACCAACGTCGACTGGGTGTTCGTCACCGTCTCTTTCTTAGGCCTCCTCGCCTTTCCGTCCTTGGCGGTCGGGTATGCGCGTTCACGCACAACGACTCGCCTTCTCACCGCTTCGTTTTCGCGCGGGTTTCGCGGGGGTTGGTGGGTAGACCCCTTGCAGTGCCTTCGGGTAACTAGCCTGTTGCTTGGCGGCATGTTCCTTGGGTCACTGTTTACGTTGCCTCATGCCACATCGCAGGGCGTCATGATTGTGTGGTGGTACGCTGCTATGGCTTTTGGCTTAACAGCTGGCGAGCTTGTCGCACTCAAGGTGTTTCGCGGCAGCGTTGCCTAACATCTCGTTCAAGGCGGACGGCTTCGCCGCCGCTTAACTCAAGCGTTAGGCGTCAATACATGGCTGGCCCAACATGTTCAGTTCTCTCGCCGATGAATTTCGCGCCGGAGCAACTGGTTGCCGAACTCATCGCCCTTGTCGGTAGCGCCGACGGTCGGAGCGGTTTTGTCGTGAGAGATACGCGGACTGTCGGGGGATCGTACGAGGGTGACGGCAGGCCGTTCATTTGGTTTGTTGAGCCCAAGTCATCCGCTGAAATGTCACTCATTGGCGATGTTTGCGGATTCCTCCCAGCTCAAAACATAGGTTTGGGCGCAATGTGCAACCAAGCAATCGATCATCGGATCCTCGGGGACTTGGCCTTATGGATCGCGGAGAGGCTCGCAGGCGTCGTAGACCTTGGCGGCACATTGCCTGTGCCCCATGATTCGCCTGGCCGCGTTCTCAGCGTTCCGTACGATACGGAAGCGGGTTGGCAGTCTGAGTACGTGGTTATGGATTCGACTGCATTTCGGAGTTGGCTGTCTCACTCATCGTTCGCCATGGTGAAGTAATGGAACCACGCTACGGCCTAACCCATCATCCCAGCGGACCGGCTTCGCCGGCCGCTGAATTCAAACGTTAGGTCTCAAATGCGCAACCTTGTCGCTCAGCTGTATGGCGGTAGCTGGAGGCGGTCTGTCCAGAAGGCAGCCGAACTGGTTCAAGCCGAAGAGGCGGAACAGGTTGTTCAAGACCTCACCCGCAGCAGCGGCTGGCGCGAACGGGTCGTCGCAGCAAAGCTTGTCTCGGCCTTTGGCCTGCGACATTGCGTTGCACCGTTAGTACGCACATTTGCAGCAGGGCCCGAGAACTACACGGCCATCGCATTCGCCACGCTACTCGCCGAAGTTGAGGTCCCCGACAAAGACCAATTGCTTGGCCAGTTGCGCGCGGCCTGCCCCGATAGTTCATACGGGAAGCATCTGCTTGAAGTCATTCAAAATGCCAGCGCTGCGTCGCCAGAGAGTTAACCCTTCTGCCAAGGCGCAAGCCCCTACGTCGAAGGCTAGGCGGTAGGCAGTCATGAGCTTCGAACTCTTCGTCCAATGCTTCGAAAATGGCAAGCCTTCTGGCATCCCGCGTGATGCTATCCGCGATGCTTTCGGCGCTTTTCTTTCAGAGCCAGAATCAAGCTATTGGCATCTATCTTTCGGGCCACGCGAGTCATGTTCGCTGTTTCTTTCACCGCTGGCCGGCGCACCTAGCCATGTCCACAGCATCACTGTCGAACGCCCATGCGCAGACCTGCGTCTATGGCAGGGTCTCGCTCAACTTTTGGCCCACGACCATACTGTGCTTTACTTTCCCGGGTGTCCAGGCCCATTGCTGCTCAATCCTCAAACCGCGCGTCACTTGCCGCGCGATATGTTCGACGGGCTCGGAGATCCCATTGTGGTTGCTGTAGGCCAAGACATTCTGCGGTGCATCGAGGCCGCCTGACCACTCGTTCAAGCGAAAGGCTCCACCACCGCTTAACTCCGGCGTTAGGCAGCACAACAACCAGCGACGCACTCCATGAACACGGAACAACCTTCACCATCGCTGCACGGTTCCTGTCACTGCGGATCGGTGCGCCTCACACTTCCGGAAGCGCCGGAAACGGCTACGAGTTGCAACTGCTCTTTGTGCCGGCGCACCGGCGGAATTTGGGCCTATTACGAACTTGGATCGGTATCCATCCAAGGCCATCCCGAGAACACGGAAAGCTACGTCTGGGGTGATCGAACGCTTAGGAACTTCCGGTGCAAGACCTGCGGTATCGCCACCCACTGGGAACCGGTCGAGTCCACGCCCGGTGCTCGGCACGGAGTGAATCTGCGGAACTTCGAACCCGCACTCTTGGAGTCGCTCGTCGTCCGGCGGTTCGACGGGGCAGACACCTGGAAATTCCTTGATTGAACGCCTGCCTTCTGTCACATCGGGTGTTCAGGAGTTCACAGGTGCCGTCTAACAGTCCGTCCAAACCGGCGCGAGGCGCGGCTTAACTCAGGCGTCAGGAGTGAAAATGGAGTGCTTCGCTCATTCAAATTCCAATGCGATTGGCATCTGCAAGTCTTGCGGTAAAGGCGTGTGCCACACATGCGCAATTCCAGTCACACGAGGTCTCGCTTGTTCCGCCGAGTGCAGGCCCATCGCGGAATCGCTCTCCAAGGCTCAGCTGGTCTCTATCCGCAACATTGGACTGGCTTCGGCACAACGTACAGCACAACCGTTTTTTGCTCTTCTTTCGCTGGCCCTTGGCCTTTTCCTCTTGGCGAAAGGTAGCTCCGATGTATTCACATGGTTCTTTATTGCTACCGGGGGCGGTCTCGGCCTAGCCCAGCTCGTTTCGTGGCGCAAACGCGGCAGCTGAGCCGCTCAGCACACCCCAAACAACTCGTTCAAGGCGGCCCGCATCGCCGCCCCCTGACTCCAGCGATATGCGTCTACGGAGCGTCATGCCAATCGTTGTCGAACCTGTCGGGTACGTTCATGCATCGCGGCCTCACGCCGAAGATGATTTCTGGGGTAGCGAGGAAGCTCGCATCGAGCTTGCTCCGTCCCTTTCCGCCGAAGCGCTGCAAGGCCTTGCCGAGTTTTCGCACGCCGAGATCCTGTTCGTCTTTCATCAAGCCCAGGAGTCCAAAATTGTTTCTGGCGCACGACACCCCCGCAACAATCCCGACTGGCCACCCGTCGGCATCTTTGCCCAGCGCGGCAAAAATCGCCCCAACCGCATCGGCAGCACGATCTGTCGCGTCTTGCGCGTACACGGCACCGCTCTCGTCGTCGCAGAGCTGGACGCCATTGACGGCACGCCCGTCCTGGACATCAAGCCAGTCATGCAAGAGTTTCTTCCCAGGCATACGGTGCGACAACCGTCCTGGTCACACGAGCTTATGGCGGAATACTGGCTCACCAAGCAACGCGCAGACGACGCGTAACCAGTCACTCGCGCAAGGCGGCCATGCAGAGATCTCGGTAAATTGCCAGTTCTCGCGACGGCGGTCGCTTGCCTCAAACGTCATGCTTCGCGCGCTTACGCGCTTCAGGAGGACTCATGTTTGACCACGTCGTATTCGGGACCAGCGACTATGCGGCGAGCAAGGCGTTTTTCCTCAAGGCACTCGAACCGATCGGCATGGCCGTGGTTTCGGAGGGGTCGCTAGGCATCGAACTCAGCGCAGACGGCAAGACTTCGTTGTGCATACGCCGAATCGAGGAGAAGCCCGCGCATCTCCATCTGGCGTTCGTGGCCCAGAATCGCCAGCAGGTCGACGCTTTCCATCGTGCGGCACTTGAGGCGGGTGGCAAGGACAATGGCGCGCCCGGGCTGCGCCCGAATTACAGTGGGAAATACTACGCAGCTTTCGTTATTGGACCGGATGGGCACAACATCGAAGTCGTGTGCCACGAGTCGGAGTCCTGACTCCGCGATCCGGCTGACGCTATGCCGGCGCCGGTGAACTCCGGTGTCGGACCCCAGCTTGATTGTTTCCTGGCAACGCTCCTCGATCGTGGCTGCCATCGAGACGGTAGCTCAGGAATGCATCGCGGGAACTCAAGGCTATCGCCTTCTGGCTTATCCTCGGCTGGGCCGGACCTCACGCAGATATCGGATTGCCCCGGGAGTGAATCAGATGAAACGCGTAACAGGCATTGGCGGCATTTTCTTCAAATCCCCGGATCCCGAGCGCCTGGGAACCTGGTACCGCGACCACCTCGGGTTGGACGTAAGCGACTGGGGCGGCGCCATATTTCAATGGGGCGGCCCTGACAGTGAGGCCGGCATGACCATCTGGAGCGCATTTGCACAGGACACGAAGAAAATGGAGCCAGGCTCCGCGTCCTTCATGATCAACTTCCGCGTCGACGATCTCGATGCACTGCTGGCCGCCATGCGCGCAGAAGGTTGCCATGTTCTCGACGAGACGGAGTCCTCGGACTTCGGCAAGTTCGGCTGGGTCATTGACCCGGACGGCAACAAGATTGAACTGTGGGAGCCGCCGGCAGGCCAGTGAACTACGCACGGCTGCTCGGCTGCACATTCAAATCGAACTGCTTGCTGCGCTGGGCTGGTGGCTGCCGGCGCGACAACGTTGCCCTGCAGTTGCGCGGCACGTGACGTTCGCTTCCGGCCACCCGCTCGAGGGCTGCCCAGGCCCGTTCCCAAGGGGAGACAGGTCGCGACCATGGAACTGGACACATACAGGGACGTGCCCGAGCCAACTGTGCTGATCAATCGGGTACGGCACGACAGTGAACATACGCAGGCCCGGCGGCTCGATCCATCGCAACAGCGGGCGCTGCCCTGCCCTGTTGCAGTCAGCCGCCGCCGATTCCCTTAGCATCGCTTGCGCGCAGGCTTCACCTTCCCCCCGGCATGCTGAAGCGGGTGCCAGGCATCCGCGCATCATGCGAATCTCCACTTTCCCGCGCGTCGCCTGCGACGCCCCCGCCCTCTACGGAGCAGCTCCATGGCAAACCCCGCTTCCGATGCGCTGGTGTTTTTCGGCGCCACCGGCGACCTGGCTTTCAAGCAAATCTTTCCCGCGCTGCTGGCGATGGTGGCTCGCGACGGCCTGGACCTGCCGATCATTGGCGTGGCTCATGCCGACTGGTCGCCAGAGCAGCTGCGGCAGCGCGCGCGCGACAGCGTGACGGCGGCGGCGCAAAAGAACGGCGGGGCCGTCGATGAAGCCGCGTTCGCAAAGCTGTCCGGGCTCCTGAAATACGTCAACGGTGACTACCAGGACGCCAGCACCTTCACCCGGTTGAAGCAGGCGCTGGGCGACGCGCAGGCACCGCTGCACTACCTCGCGATCCCGCCTTCGCTGTTCGGCGCGGTGGTGACCCATCTCAAATCCGCGGGTTGCGCGGACAATGCGCGGGTGGTGGTGGAGAAGCCCTTCGGGCACGACCTCGCCTCCGCGCGCGCGCTCAATGCCACGCTGCACGAGGTGTTCCCCGAGCACGCGATCTTCCGCATCGACCACTATTTGGGCAAGGAGGCGGTACAGAACTTGCTGTACTTCCGCTTCGCCAACAGCGTGCTGGAGCCGGTATGGAACAACCGCTACGTGGACAGCGTGCAGATCACCATGGCCGAGCAGTTCGGCGTGGAAGGACGAGGCAATTTCTACGAGGGCGTGGGCGCGATACGCGACGTGCTGCAGAACCACTTGCTGCAGGTGACCTCGCTGCTGGCGATGGACGCGCCCATCGGCCACGACCCAGCCGCGCTGAACGCGGAGAAGCTGCGGCTGTTCCGTGCGATGCGTCCGCTGGAGCCGAAGGACGTGGTGCGCGGCCAGTTCAAGGGCTACCGCGACGTGTCCGGCGTAGCCCCGGACTCCGATGTGGAGACCTTCGTGGCGCTGCGCCTCGCCATCGACACCTGGCGCTGGTCGGGCGTGCCGTTCCTGATCCGCGCGGGCAAACGCCTGCCGCTCACCACCACGCAGGTGATGGTGGACATGAAGAAGCCGCCGATGTCGGTGTTCGACGAGGTGACGGCGCAGCAATCCAATTACTTCCGCTTCCGGCTCAGCCCCCAGGTGGTGATCGCCGAGGGCATGCGGGTGAAGCGCCCGGGCGAAGCGATGGAGGGCGATCCGGTGGAACTGGTCGCACACCACCGCGAGAGCACGGACAAGTCGCCCTATGAACGCCTGCTCGGCGACGCGCTGCGCGGCGACAATGCGCTGTTCACCAGCGACGAATGCGTGGAAGCGGCATGGCGCGTGGTGGACAACGTGCTGGAGCATGAGCAGGTGGTGCATTTCTACGAGCCCGGCAGCTGGGGCCCGAGTGAGGCCGCCGCACTGGCCGGCGACGAGGGTTGGCACGATCCGCAGCCGGAGGCCGCGCCGTGACGGGTGCCGAGCAGTTGGTCATCCTGCTCGACGTCGACGACACCTTGCTCGACAACGACCGCTTCTCCGCCGATCTCGGCAATGCGCTGGAACAACGCTTCGGCGTCACCGAACGCGACCGCTACTGGGCCATCTACGACGAATTGCGCAATGCATTGGGCTATGCCGATTACCTCGGCAGCCTGCAACGTTTCCGCAACGGGCTGGACAACCATCCCGCCTTGCTGGGCATGTCCGACTTCCTGCTCGACTATCCCTTCGAGCAGCGGTTGTACCCAGGCGCGATGGAAACCCTTGCGCACCTGCGCACACTGGGCCGGCCAGTGATCCTCTCCGACGGCGACGTGGTGTTCCAGCCGCGCAAGGTGCATCGCGCCGGCCTGTGGGACGCGCTGCACGGCGACGTGCTGATCTACGTGCACAAACAGCAGATGCTGGACGGCATGCAGCAGCGCTACCCCGCCGCGCATTACGTGATGGTGGACGACAAGCCGCAGATCCTTGCCGACATGAAGCGCCTGATGGGCGCGCACCTCACCACGGTATGGGTGAGGCAGGGCCATTACGCCGCCGCCGCGGCAAGCCAGCACATCGAACCGGCGCCCGACATGGAGATCGCGTGCATCGCGGAACTGTGCGGGCGTAAGCTTGGGGACTTCCTGCAAGCTTGAACGAATCACGCATCGCAGCTTCGGCCGCGGCAACCAGCATCCACCTCCACACCTCCCCGGAGCCATCATGAAAGCAACCCAGCAACTCCACGATCTCGGCCAGAGCCTGTGGCTGGACAACATCACCCGCACCTTGCTCGACAATGGCACGCTGGCGCGCTACATCGCGGAGCTCTCGGTCACCGGCCTGACCTCCAATCCCAGCATCTTCGATGCGGCCATCGGCGAGGGCGAGGCCTACGATGCCGGCATTCACGCCAAATCGCTGGTGGGCCTGTCGGGCGAGACGCTGTTCATGGAGCTGGCGCTGGAAGACCTGCGCCGTGCCGCCGACCTGTTCAAGCCGATCTTCGACGCCACCCACCAGGTGGACGGCTGGGTGTCGATGGAAGTGTCGCCGCTGCTGGCCGCCGATACCGCCGGCACCATCACCGCCGCTGCCACGATCCATGCACAGGCGGAACGGCCGAACCTGTTCGTGAAGATTCCCGGCACGCCCGAGGGCATTCCCGCCATCGAGGAAGCCATCTACCGCGGCATTCCGGTCAACGTGACCCTGCTGTTCTCCTGCGCACAGTACGTCGCCGCGGCGGAGGCGTATCTGCGCGGCATCGAGCGCCGTGTCGCCGAAGGCAAGGATCCGCAGGTCGCCTCGGTGGCCTCGGTGTTCCTCAGCCGCTGGGACGTGGCCGCCAATCCGCAGCTGCCCGCCGATCAGCACAACCGGCTCGGCATTGCGGTCGCCAAGCAGACTTACCGCGCCTACCGCGAACTGCTGGCCTCGCCGCGCTGGCAGAAGCTGGCCACCGCCGGCGCACGCCCGCAGCGCGTACTGTGGGCCAGCACCGGCAGCAAAGACCCCAACGCCTCCGACACGCTGTACGTGGATGCACTGGGCGCGCCCGACACGGTGGACACCATTCCCGAAAAGACCCTGCTCGCGGTGGGCGACCACGGCAAGCCCGGTCCGGCGCTCCCGATGGATGGCGGTGACGCCGACGCGGTGCTCGCCTCGGTGACCGCCGCCGGCGTGAACCTCGATGCGCTGGCGACGAAACTGCAGCAGGATGGCGCCGAAGCCTTCGTGAAGTCGTGGAAGCAGCTCCTGCAGCGCATTGCCGACAAGCAGGCTGCGTTGTCGGCCAAGCATTGAAGGTGTCCGCACAGCGATATCGGGTGTTTCCACTGCAAAGCCCCTCTCCCTCCGAGGGAGGGGCCGGGACGAGGGTACGTGCGGAGCATCCCCTCGAAACCCGTCGCAAGGTTCGCCCCTGCGTTTCGCATGCACCCGCATCCGGCGCCGCACGCCACCTTCTCCCGTAGGGGGAAGGTAAAGCCCGAGTCCCCAAGGAACCCATACCCATGAGCCGCGCCGAACTCACCCTGCTGCCCGAGTGGCAAGCCCTGCAGCAACACTGCAACCACGTCGCCACCGGCCACTTGCGCGAACTGTTCGCCGCCGACCCCAGACGCGGCGAGCGCTTCGTCGCCGAGGCGGTGGACCTGTACTTCGACTACTCCAAGCAACGCGTGGACGACGAGGCGCTGCGCCTGCTGCGCGCACTGGCCGACGCGCGCGATCTCAAGGGCCACATCGCGGCGATGTTCCGCGGCGACCACATCAACACCACCGAGAACCGCGCGGTGCTGCACGTGGCCCTGCGCGCGACGCGCAACGCGCACATCCTCGTCGATGGCCAGGACGTGGTGCCGGACGTGCACGAAGTGCTCGATCGCATGGCCGCGTTTGCCGACGCCGTGCGCAGCGGCACGTGGAAGGGCCAAACCGGCAAGCGCATCCGCAACGTGGTGAGCATCGGCATCGGCGGCTCCGACCTCGGCCCGGTGATGGCGTACGAGGCGCTGCGCGACTATAGCCAGCGCGACATGACGTTCCACTTCGTCTCCAACGTGGACGGCGTCGATTTCGCCGAGGCGGTGCGCGACCTCGATGCTGCCGAAACGCTGTTCATCGTCTGCTCCAAGACTTTCACCACGTTGGAAACGCTCACCAACGCGCACGCGGCGCGCGCGTGGTGTGTCAAGGCGCTGGGCGACGAGAGCGCTGTGGCCAGGCATTTCGTTGCGGTTTCCACCAACGCTGAGGGCGTGGCGAAGTTCGGCATCGACACGGCCAACATGTTCGGTTTCTGGGACTGGGTGGGCGGCCGCTACTCGATGGACTCGGCGATCGGCCTGTCCACCATGATTGCCGTCGGTCCGGACCATTTCGGCGACATGCTCGCCGGCTTCCGTGCGATGGACGAGCACTTCCGCAGCGCGCCGTTCGAGGCCAACCTGCCGGCGCTGATGGGCCTGATCGGCGTGTGGAATGCCAACTTCCTAGACGCCGCCACGGTGGCGGTGCTGCCCTACGAGCAGTACCTCAAGCGCTTCCCCGCGTACCTGCAGCAGCTCACGATGGAGAGCAACGGCAAGCATGTCACGCTGGACGGCGCGCACGTGGACTACGCCACCGGGCCGATCTACTGGGGCGAGCCGGGCACCAACGGCCAGCATTCGTTCTACCAGCTGATCCACCAGGGCACGCGGCTGGTGCCCTGCGATTTCATCGGCTTCGGCAAGACCCTGCAGCCCGTGCCCGCGCAGGGCGGCGGCGACCAGCACGACCTGCTGATCGCCAACCTGATCGCGCAGGGCGAGGCGCTGGCCTTCGGCAAGACCGCCGAGGAAGTGCGTGCCGAAGGCACGCCGGAAGCGCTGGTTCCGCACCGTACGTTCGAGGGCAACCGGCCCAGCACCACGATTCTTGCTGAGCGGCTCACCCCGTTCGCGTTGGGCAGCCTGATCGCGCTGTACGAACACAGCGTGTTCGTGCAAGGCGTGATCTGGGACATCGACTCCTTCGACCAGTGGGGCGTGGAACTGGGCAAGCAACTCGCCAAGACCACCATCGCCGAGCTGGTGGCGAAAGACGAGCCGAAGCTGGCGCACGACAGCTCGACCAATGCGCTGATCCGCCGCTATCGCGCGCTGCGCGATGGCAAATCCACACAAGAGAACGCGTGAGCAGCAACCACACGAAGGCCTTCAAAAGCTGTCATCCCGGTGCAGGCCGGGATCCAGTCACGGCCATGCCAGTCCGAGCCGTATCCTCACTGGATGAGTCGCTACGCTCACCCATTCGGGGGCGCTCTGCAGGCATTCTTCGCACTACATACTTGTCCGGCCTGCGCCGGAATGACGGCAGAAAATCACTGTTCGAGGTTCCATGAGCCAACAGATCAGCCCGCTCGCCGGCAAGCCGGCGCCGAAGTCCATCCTCGTCGACGTGCCAAGACTGCTCGCGGCGTACAGCGAACTGAAGCCCGATCCTGCCGTGCCGGCGCAGCGCGTGGCGTTTGGCACCTCGGGCCATCGCGGCTCGTCGTTCGAGCGCAGCTTCAACGAGGCCCACATCCTCGCGGTGAGCCAGGCAATCTGCGAATACCGCAAGGCCAAGGGCATCGACGGCCCGCTGTTCATCGGCGCCGACACCCACGCGCTGTCGCAGCCTGCACTCGAGAGCGCGCTGGAAGTACTGGCCGCGAACGGCGTGGAAACAATGATCTCCACCGGCGGCGAATTCACCCCCACGCCGGCGGTGTCGCACGCCATCCTCGTGCACAACCGCGCCCGCATCTCGGGCCTGGCCGACGGCATCGTCATCACGCCCTCGCACAACCCGCCGGCCGACGGCGGCTTCAAGTACAACCCGCCCAACGGCGGCCCCGCCGACACCGACATCACCAAGTGGGTGGAGAACCGCGCCAACGCGTTGCTGGAAGGCGGCCTGCGCGAAGTGCGGCGCGTGCCGTATGCGCAGGCGCGCCGTGCCGCCACCACGCACGAACACGATTACCTCAACACCTATGTCGCCGACCTCGCGAACGTGGTGGACTTCGACGCGATCCGCAGTGCCGGCGTGCGCCTTGGCGTCGATCCGCTGGGCGGCGCGGGCGTGCATTACTGGTCAGCGATCGCCGAACGCCATCGCATCGAGCTGGACGTACTGAGCGAAGCGGTCGACCCGCAGTTCGCCTTCATGAGCGTGGACTGGGACGGCAAGATCCGCATGGACCCCTCGTCCAGCTACGCGATGCAGCGCCTGATCGGCCTGCGCGACAAGTACGACGTGGCCTGCGCCTGCGACACCGACCACGACCGCCACGGCGTGGTGACACGCTCGGCGGGGCTGCTGCCCGCCAACCATTACCTCACCGTGCTGGTGGACTACCTCTATCGCCATCGTCCGCAATGGAGCGCGCAAGCGGCGGTGGGCAAGACCGTGGTGAGCACCGCGCTGATCGATCGCGTAGCTCAGCGTCTTGGCCGCAAGCTCTACGAAGCGCCGGTGGGCTTCAAGTGGTTCGCGCCCGGGCTGCACGACGGCACGCTGGGCTTCGGCTGCGAGGAAAGCGCGGGTGCCTCGCTGCTGCGCATGGACGGCAGCGCGTGGAGCACCGACAAGGACGGCCTGGTACCGGGCCTGCTCGCCGCGGAAATCACCGCGCGCGAAGGTCGCGACCCCGGCGAGGTGTATGCGCGCATCACCGATGACCTCGGCCGACCCTACAGCCGCCGCATCGACGCCACCGCCATGCTGGCGCAGAAGACCACGCTCTCCAAGCTGTCGCCCGGGCAGCTCAAGGCCGAACGCATCGCTGGCGACAAGGTCGTCAGCGTGCTCGACAAGGCACCCGGCAACGGTGCCGCCATCGGCGGCATCAAGGTGGTCACCGAAGGCGGCTGGTTCGCCGCACGTCCGTCGGGCACCGAGGCGATCTACAAGATTTATGCCGAAAGCTTCAAGGACGAAGCGCATCTCGACAGTCTGTTGCAGGAAGCGCAGTCGGTGGTGGATGCGGCGTTGGCTTGAGGACTTGATTGAACTCCGCATCGTTCGCCTCGACTTCGCTAGCCATTGCAGGCCGTGCGCAGCGGGAACGAAGCACCCAAGTCAAGTGGCGCCAGGAGCACCTGCGCTGGACGAGATCTTCGGATGCTCATACGACACACCTTCGAGACCAACATAAAATTTGTTCTCTTTGGTGGTTACGATCAACTCAACCAACAACTCGCCGTCGTCCTGATCAAGCGGCAAGAAACACTCCACCAGTCCAAACAGCATGCAGTCGTTTGGCTGTTTGAAGTACTTGACCAAGATGCGTGCTTCACGCGATGGATCGACGATTGCGGATCGACCCTCAATCGTAAGGTCATGTTCAATATCAAACGCAATCGCATCGGCTAATGGTCTGCCATACGCCATGGCATAACCAAAGCGATCGCAAACGCCAAGATAGTTGCGGTTCTTGATCATTTGCACGAGCTCCGCGCCAAAGTGGGCCAGCGGTTCCTGGTAGGTCTGCTCGTATGTGATTTCCATAAGCAACCTGACTACGGATCAGCGGTGCAAGGCCCGGTGCGCGATGTCGCGCCGGCAGAACGAACCTTCGAAGCGGATCTTCGACACCGCGTCATATGCCCGTTCGCGCGCGGCGGCGATGTCCTTGCCCAGCGCACACACGGTAAGCACGCGGCCGCCGGCCGTGGTCGCATGCCCTTCGGCATCGAGCTTCGTTCCGGCATGGAACACCTTCGCATCGGCGCCGAAGTTACTGTCCAGGCCTTCGATTACGTCGCCGCTGCGCACCTTGCCGGGGTAGCCGCCGGCGGCCATCACCACGCCGATGGATGGGCGCGCATCCCACTGCACACGGGTGTGGTGCAACTCGCCGTCCAGCGCGGCCTCGATCAGTTCCACCAGATCGGACTTCAGGCGCAGCATGATGGGCTGCGTTTCCGGATCGCCGAAGCGCACGTTGAACTCGATGACCTTGGGATTGCCCTGCTTGTCGATCATCAGGCCCGCGTAGAGGAAGCCGATGAAGGGCGCGCCCTCCATCGCCATGCCGTGCAGCGTGGGCTCGATCACTTCCTTGAGGATGCGCTTCTCCACCTCGGGTGTGACCACCGGCGCAGGCGAGTAGGCACCCATGCCGCCGGTGTTGGGGCCGAAGTCGCCATCGTCGCGGCGCTTGTGGTCCTGGCTCGACGCCATCGGCAGCGCGTGCTGGCCGTCGCTCATCACGATGTAACTGGCTTCCTCGCCGTCGAGGAATTCCTCGATCACCACGCGTGCGGAGGCATCGCCGAAGGCGTGCGCGCCCAGCATGTCGTGCAACGCCAGCTCCGCATCGGCCTGGGTGAGTGCCACCACCACGCCCTTGCCGGCGGCGAGGCCGTCGGCCTTGATCACGATGGGCGCGCCGTGTTCCCGCACATAGGCCAGCGCAGGATTCAGTTCGGTGAACACCGCATAGCGCGCGGTGGGGATGTTGTGGCGCAGGAGGAAATCCTTGGCGAAAGCCTTGGAGCCTTCCAGCTGCGCGGCGATCGCACGCGGCCCGAAGATGCGCAGGCCCGCCGCGCGAAACTTGTCCACCACGCCGGCCACCAGCGGTACCTCGGGGCCGACCACGGTCAGCTCCACCTTCTCGCGTTTCGCCAGCGACAGCAGGCCGTCGAGGTCGGTCACCGCAACGTCCGCGTTGCGCACGCCGCGTTCGCGCGCGGTGCCCGCGTTGCCCGGCGCCACGATCACTTCGTCGACCCGCAGCGACTGCTTGAGCTTCCACGCCAGCGCGTGCTCGCGGCCGCCGTTGCCGATGACGAGAACCTTCATGCCGATGACTCCGAGGGACGCTGCCGCGTGGAAGTGGGCGGCTATTGTAGCGGCAGCGCGCACGGCGGTTCCGGATCGCCTGCTGGCCCGCAGGCGTGGGACCGCCCGATGGGCTTTCGCCACACGTGATTCGATACCGTCGGCGGCGACTCAGGATGGCTTGTCGGTAGCATCGCCTAAAGACAGGCGCACACGGGTCGATCAGACAGGGGTGGCGCTGGGGAAATGTTGCAAGGTCATTGCGCGACCGGCCTCACGGGTGCGGACAGAGCGGGATCTTCGACTTGGGGGACGAAGCCGCGCCCCTGCGGTAGAGTCCGCAAGTCATTCGGTCCATGGTCGCCGAGGGGGCCTCCCGAAGGATGGTGGATGTCGACAGTGCAAGCCTCGTCTCCTGATTGAAAACCGAAGGTGATTCCTTGCCGCCTGCCTCGTCCAGCGCCTCGCTGATCCATCGAATGTCCCTCACCCTCTGGGGACTGTTCCTGACATTACTGCTGTTGCTGTCGGTGCTGGGCTACGTCGCCTTGTGGCTGAGTGCCGATCGCCTGGCGCCGCTGGTCATCCAGCAATGGGTGCAGATCAAGGCGCAGACCAACGAAAGCCTGCTCGTCCAGGCCGATGCCAGCGTGCGCCGCCTGCGCCAGACCCTGGTGCAGCGCCTGGACCAGGCCCCGTCCGGTACCGCCGGACGCTTCGACGGCCTCTTCGCGCGCAGCCCCGACGGGCTATGGCGCGTGCGCCCCGAATTGGTGGACACCGAGAATGCCCCCACCCTGTACCTGCACGACGGGCCACATGGCCTTTCCGATTCGGCGCGCCTGCGCGCCGTCGTCAGCTACGAGCTGCTGCGCGAGCAGGGGCCGGCGCTGGTGCCGCCGTTTTTCTCCGCCTACATGGATTTCGTGGAAAACGGGTTGATGGTGTATTCCCGCGGCATCAATTGGGGCGGCAACGCCGATGCGCAGGCCAGCAACGCCGACTACCCCACCATGCTTGGCTCCGACCCGCGCCGCAATCCCGGGCGCCAGGTGTTCTGGACGCCGGTTTACCTGGACCAGCAGGCCCATACATGGATGGTGTCGGTCATCGCACCGCTGGACTGGCAAGGCCATTGGGTAGGCACGCTAGGGCACGACGTCGCGATACAGACGCTGATCGACTCCGTGGCGCCGCCCCGCCCAAACGCTGCCGTGCAGCAGCTCATCATGGACAGCCGAGGCAACCTGATCGCCTATTCGCAGCTGCGCAGCCGCATCGCCGCCGCACAAGGCCAATTGCAGATCGGTGCACTGAAGGATCAGGCGCTGGAACAAGCGATGCGACTGGTGCTGGCTGCGCATTCCGACACCGGCACGGGCCGCACGCCAGACGGCAGCCAGTGGGTGGCCTGGTCGCGCATTCGCGGTCCGGGCTGGTTCGAGGTGAACGCGCTCCCGCAGGCGCGCGTGAACCAGTGGGTCGTACTGATCTGGCTGGCGCTGTGCGCCATCGGCCTGCTGATCCTGACGCCCACCCTGTGGCTGCTGCGGCGCCGCGTCCATGCGCTGGTGACGCGTCCCCTGCAGCAGCTGACGCGCGCGGTGGATGAACTGGGCCAGGGACGCACGCCCCAGCCGATCGCACTGGACAGCCCGGACGAGCTGGGTCGATTGGCAGACGCCTTCGACACCATGGCGGCCGAGCTGGTGCAGCAGCGCGCACGACTCACCACGCTGGCCGAGCGCGACGCCCTGACCGGCCTGTACAACCGCCACTACTTCGAAACCGAGCTGGCGCGCTTCTTCCGCGACGGCGCGCGCGCCGGCCACGAAGGCGCCGTGCTGCTCTTCGACCTGGACGAGTTCAAGTACGTCAACGACACCTTCGGCCACTTCGCGGGCGATGCGATGCTGCTGCGCGTGGCGGGCGAAACCAGGGCGCTGGTGCGCGAGACGGATACCTTGTGCCGGCTGGGCGGCGACGAGTTCGCCGTGTTCATGCCGCACGCCACACTGGACAGCGCCCTGGCATTGGCGGAACGCATCGTGCGCACCGTGGGGCGCACCACACTCGACGTCGAAGGGAAGCCCCTGCGGCTGACCACCAGCCTGGGCGTGGCGCACTATCCCGACCACGGCCAGAGTGCCGAAGAACTCGTGTCGCACGCCGACGTGGCGATGTACCAGGCGAAGCGCCTGGGCAAGAACCGCTGGACCATCTACCGGTCCGACCGCAACGCCGTGCAGGCCATGGCCGCACGCCTGGCCTGGAACGAACGCATCGAGCACGCGCTCGAACGCAACCTGCTGCGCCTGCATTTCCAGGGTGTATACCGCGCGGACAACGGCGAGATGACGCATCTGGAAGCGTTGCTGCGCATGATGGACGAGGCCGACCCTACGCAGTGCATCACGCCGGACCATTTCATCGGCTATGCGGAGAAAAGCGGCCGGATCCTCGACATCGACCGCTGGGTGGTGCGCGAAAGCATCGCGTTGCTGGCCGCCCATCCGGGGCTGCCGGCGCTGGCCATCAACATCTCCGGGCGTTCGTTCGACGATCCCGACCTGCCCGGCTTCATCACCGCCCAGCTGACCAGGCAGAGCGTGGCACCGAAACGGTTGCTGGTGGAACTGACCGAGACGGCCGCCATCTCCGACCTGCGCGACGCCGAGCGCTTCATCGATGCGCTGCGGCATGCGGGCTGCAGTCTGTGCCTGGACGATTTCGGCAGCGGCTTCGCCTCGTTCGCCTACCTCAAGCACCTCAAGGTCGACGTGTTGAAGATCGACGGGCTGTTCATCCGCAACCTGCCGCGCGAACGCGACAACCAGGTGTTCGTGCGCTCCATCATCGAGGTCGCCCGCGGCATGGGCCAGCACACCGTGGCCGAGTTCGTGGAAGACGAGGAAACCCTGCGCCTGCTGCAGGAATTCGGCGTGGACATGGTGCAGGGTTATTACCTCGACAAGCCGCAGGAGGATCATCCGGTGCTGAAAGACCGACGCTGAGCTTGCCGGCTTCGTCGTGCGGTGACGGCTGCCTGAACTTCCAAACCGTCGCACGCCCGCGGCCGCCATTGGGGGCCGGAACTTTCATATCGTCGATTTCGGGTCTGCCGCCAGTCGGATATGCGGAAGCCGCTTCCGCAGAACGGCACCCGCAGGATCGCCGCCTGCGCAGCTTCGGCCATCGTCGGATGTGGCGTCGCCATGTAAGTTAGTCTGGCGATGTTTCGCCGCCCACACGGCGAACCTGCAACGGGAGGGATTCGCACGTTGATGCAAACGCCGGCAACCACCTCCCGCCCGATGCAGCGCCTCGTTGCCATCGATCTGCTGCGCGGCCTCACCGTCGGGTTGATGATACTTGCCAACAACAACGGCGGCCCCGACGCATTCTGGTTCCTGCAGCATGCAGCGTGGAACGGCTTCACGCCGACCGACCTGGTCTTTCCCACCTTCCTGTTCCTCGTCGGCGTCGCCATTCCGTATTCGACCGATGCGCGGTTGGCGCGCGGCGACGATCGCGGCACGTTGCTGCGGCATGTCTTCTCGCGCAGCGCGATCCTGTTCCTGTTCGGCATCGTGGTGAACAACTTCCCGCTGTTCCATCTCGACACGCTGCGCGTCTACGGCGTGCTGCAACGCATCGCCCTGTGCTACCTGGTTTTCGCCACGGCTTACATATGCGGCCTGCGCTGTCGCGGCGCGGCAGCTCTCGCCGCGGGCGCGCTGGTCGGCTACTGGCTGCTGATGCGCTTCGTGCCTGTACCCGGCTTCGGCCTGCCGGTGCGCGACGTGCCGCTGCTCGATCCCGTGCGCAACCTCGCGGCGTGGACCGACCGGCAGCTTTTCTCCGCCCCGCACCTGTTCGAGCAGACACGCGATCCTGAGGGCCTGTTGAGCACCTTGCCCGCGTTGGCCACCGCCGCGTTCGGCGTGCTGACCGGACTCTGGCTGCGCGGCACCGCGCCGCTGCATGCCAAGATCCGCCGCATCGTGCTGGGCGGCGCCATCTGCGTGGTGCTGGGCGCGCTCTGGAACTTCGGTTTCCCGATCAACAAGCGGCTGTGGACCAGTTCCTTCGTGCTCTTCGCTGGTGGCTGGAGCCTGCTGCTGCTTGCCGCAATGCTCCGGCTCACCGACGCGCGCAGCTCCGTCACCGATGCGGGCAACCGCCCCTTGTGGCAAAGGCCAATGCTGGTCTTCGGCACCAACACCATCTTCGCCTACATGCTTTCGGAACTGCTTGCGGCGCTCCTGTGGGCGATCCCCACCGGCGGCGGCCTCAGCCTGCAACAGAGCATCACGGATGCTTTTGGCCGGATCATTCCCAACGGCACCGCGGCGGCAACCATTTATTCGTTGGTCTACCTTGCGGTTTGCTGGCTGCCGACCTGGATCCTGTGCAGGAAACGCATCTTCCTCAAGATCTAGTCCGGCAATGCTCAAGACTTCCTGCAGGGAATCGGTTCCGGGTGCCGCCGGGTCAGCCCAGCAAGGCCAGCAGGGCCGCGCGCGGCAACTTGCCCGTATCGTTGCGCGGCAGCGCGGATACGCGGCGCAACGGTCGCGGCAGGAATACCGGATCGACGGCACGGCGCAAGGCATCGAGGATGCTCGCCTCGTCCAGCGCGGGCGCCACGGCGAGCGCGGCGATGCGGCGCACGCCAGCGGCATCCGCCTCGTCGAGCTGGAATACCACGCCGTCCTGCACGCCCGGTATCGCCAACAGGCGCCGGGTGAGGTCGCCCAGCGAAGCGCGCTTGCCGGCGATTTCCAGCAGGTCGGTATTGCGGCCGCACAGGCGGAAGCGGCGGCCCGCGTCGTGCACGCTGACGATGTCGGCCAGCACCACCGGCTCATCGAGCTGAGGCGCCTCGACCAGGGTGCCGTCGGGCTGCGGATGCAGGCGCACGTCCTCGTACAGCGTCCAGTCCGCATCATCGGTGACGCGGCGACTGGCGAAGGCACAGGTCTCGGTGGAACCGAACACTTCCAGCAGCGGCGCACCGAAGGCCTGCTCGGCGGCCTGCGCCAGCTCGAGCGGCATCGGCGCGGTGGCGGACAGCATCGCCGCCAGCGGCGGCAACGGAGTGCCGGCAGCCACCAGCGCACGCAGATGCACCGGCGTGGTCACCAGCACGCGTGGCGCCGGCACTTCGGCCAGCGCGGCGGCCACGTCGGCGGGAAAGAAGGGCCGCCCCGCGTGCACGCTCACGTCGCCCAGCAGCGGCAGCAGCACGCTCATCTCGATGCCGTAGATGTGCTGCGGCGGCACGGTGGCTACAACGTGGAAACGTTCGCCAGCGACGGCGCCCAGCATCGCCAGGGTGCCGGCACTGCTGGCGCAGAGACTGCGCCAGCTCTTGGCGTTGGCGCGGGGCGTGCCGGTGGATCCGGAGGTGTAACCGATCGCCACCCGTTGCTCCATGGGGATCTCGGGTACGCCTTCCGCCTCGCTATCGGGGCAGGCCTCCAGTGCGGGCAGCTTGCGGTAACCGTGCGGCGCGGGCGACAGCGCCAGCTCGCCCAGCGCATAACTGCCGGGATGCGCGGCCATCACCTCTTCCACCGCCTGCGGCGCACGCGAGGGCGGCAGCAGGTTGGCCTGACCACACCGTGCGATGGCGCAGAACGCGACCAGGAAGGCATAGCGGTCTTCGCACAGGTTCACCGCAGCGGGTGCTTCGGGTAGCAATCCGGCAATCTGCTCGACATGGGCGAGGAATTGCGCCACGTCCACCGCCGCGCCGTTGCGCCAGGCCACGACACGTCGTGGATCGCACGCGTGCATCATCGGCGATGCGGCTTGTGCCGGCTTGCGTTCCAGGCTGTCGTAGAAAATGGCCAAGTCCTTGCTCCCGAGTCCGCGACCATGATGCAGCCGCTCTGCGCCCTGCCGACCGACGGACGGCTATCCGGATGCTAGGGACTCCCCTTGTGCGCGCCGCTGAACCGCATGCGGCAGCCAAAGCCGCGATTCACCGACGGGTCAGGCCCGAATGATAGCGCCAGTAAGCGCATCGCGGATCGTGGTGGGGCGGTCCTGAGCCCCAAGCGGGGCATCGAGCAGACCGTCCAGTGCGTCGCCGAAGTAGTCCGCCACGGTGGCCGCGCTGCGGGCGGGCGGCGCGCCGTGCGGGTTTGCGCTGGTGGAGACCAGCGCGCCGCCAAACGCGCGGCACAGCGCGGCGGCGGGTTCGTGCGCGGTGACGCGCAAGGCGATGCCTGCATGCGCACCGGCCACCCAGTCGGGCACGGCGGCGCTGCGCGGGAAGATCCACGTGTTCGGGCCGGGCCAGCTGGTGCGTACCTGGGCCAGCACCGCGTCCGGCACGTTCGCGAAATCGATGTAGCGCTCCACCTGGGCGAAGTCGGCGGCGATCAGCAGCACGCCCTGGGTGGCCGGGCGCTGCTTGAGCGCGAAGATCTTCTCGAACGCCGTGCGGTCGTGCGGATCGCAACCCAGCCCGTAGACCGCCTCGGTGGGATAGGCCACCACGCCACCCGCGTGCAGCAGCTCGGCAGCGGCGTGGAGTTCGGCAGACGTGAAGGTTCGCAGCATCAGGCAGGAGTCTTCTTCGCTGCCGTTTTCTTCGCTGCCGCCTTCTTTGTCGCAGTCTTTTTCGCGGCGGTCTTTTTCGTGGCCGTCTTCTTGGTCGCCTTGGTCGCCGCTTTCTTGGTGGCGGCCTTCTTCACGGCCGTCTTCTTCGCCGCCGGCTCCTTCTTCGCCGCAGTCTTGCGACCAAAGCGGCCACCCTTCTTCACCGGGGCGGCGGCGAGCAGCTCCAGGCACTGCGCCTCGGTGAGCTCCTTCGGCTCGGTGTCCTTGGGGATGCGCGCGTTCTTCTCGCCGTCGGTGATGTACGGGCCGTAGCGCCCGTTCAGCACCTGCACGCCGTTGCCGAAGTCCGCGATCACGCGGTTGGCGAGCAGCTCCAGCTTTTCCTGCACGATCTGCAGCGCACGCGGCAGCTCGATGGTGTACGGATCGTCCTCGGGCTTGAGCGAGGCGTAGGTGCTGCCCTGCTTCACGAACGGTCCGAAACGGCCGATGCCCACGCTGACCTCGTCGCCGTTCGGCGCGGCGCCCAGCTTGCGCGGCAGCTTGAACAGTTCCAGCGCCTCTTCCAGCGTGATGGTGTGCATGCTCTGGCCGGGACGTAGCGACGCGAACTGCAGCTTCTCGTCGCTGTCCTTGTCGCCGATCGCGGCATACGGCCCGAAGCGGCCGAGGCGCACGAACACCGGCTTGCCGCTCTTGGGATCGCTGCCGAGTTCGCGCGCGCCGGTGGCTTCGCTGCGGTCCACCGATTCGGTCTTTTCCTCCACCTGCTGCTTGAACGGCTGCCAGAAGCGCTGCATCAGCGGCACCCAGGCTTCCTCGCCGCGGCTCACTGCATCGAGTTCGTCCTCGAGCTTGGCGGTGAAGTCGTAGTCCACGTAGCGGGTGAAGTGCTGGGTGAGGAACTTGCCCACCGCACGGCCGATGTCGGTGGGTTTGAAGCGGCGGTTGTCGAGCAGCACGTACTCGCGGTTGAGCAGCACCTGGATGATGCTGGCGTAGGTGGAGGGACGGCCGATGCCGTATTCCTCCAGCGCCTTCACCAGCGAGGCTTCCGAATAGCGCGGCGGCGGCTCGGTGAAGTGCTGGTCGGCGGCGATCTCGTGCAGCGGCACCTGTTCGCCCTTCTCCAGGCGCGGCAGGCGGCGGCCTTCGTCCTCGTCGTCCGCGTTCTTCTGGTCGCGCCCCTCCTCGTACACGGCGAGAAAGCCGGGATCGACCACGGTGGTGCCGGTGGCGCGGAACGCGGCGGGGCCGCCAGCCGCGTGCGGCAGGTCGAAATCCACCGATACGGTATTGAGGGTGGCGTGGATCATCTGGCAGGCCACGGTGCGCTTCCAGATCAGCTCGTACAGCTTGCGCTGTTCGTCGTTGAGGAAGGCGGCCACTTCGCGCGGCGTGCGCATCGCCGAGGTGGGGCGGATCGCCTCGTGGGCTTCCTGCGCGTTCTTGGATTTGGATTTGTAGAACTGTGCGTGGTCGGGCAACGCCTTGTGGCCGAAGTCGCGCGCGATCAGCGCACGCAGCTCGCCCAGCGCGTCGTCGGACAGCGCCACCGAGTCGGTACGCATGTAGGTGATCAGGCCCACATTGCCTTCGCTGCCGATGCTCACGCCTTCGTACAGGCCCTGCGCCACCTTCATGGTGCGGCTGGTGGTGAAACCGAGCTTGCGCGCGGCCTCCTGCTGCAGGGTGGAGGTGGTGAACGGCGGTGCGGGACGGCGCTTGCGCTCCTTGCTGCCCACCTCGCTCACGGTGAGGCGGCCGTGCGCGGCCTCCTTAAGCACGGTGCGCGCAGCCATCGCGTCGTGTTCGTTGGTGAGGTCGAACTGTTCGAACTTCTTGCCGCGCAGCTTGGTGAGCTTGGCGCTGAACTCGCCCTCGGCGTGGCGCAGCTGCGCCTCCACCGTCCAGTACTCGCGCGCCTTGAACGCCTCGATCTCCTCCTCGCGTTCCACGATCATGCGCAGCGCAGGCGACTGCACGCGGCCGGCGGAGAGTCCGCGCTGCACCTTGCGCCACAGCACCGGCGACAGGTTGAAGCCCACGAGATAGTCCAGCGCGCGGCGCGCCTGCTGGGCATCGACCAGGTCGTGCGAGAGCTGGCGCGGCGCGGCCACGGCGGCCTTGATCGCCTTGGGCGTGATCTCGGAGAACACCACGCGGTGCAGCTGCTTGCCAGCGGTGAGGCCGCGGTCCTTGAGGATCTCGCTGATGTGCCAGCTGATCGCCTCGCCTTCGCGATCCAAGTCGGTGGCGAGGTAGATGTCGTCGGCGAGCTTGGCGGCCTTGGCGATCGCGTCCACGTGTTTTTCGTTGCGCTCGATGATCTCGTAGTGCATCGCGAATTGGTGCTCGGGATCGACCGCGCCCTCCTTGGGCTTGAGGTCGCGCACATGGCCGTAGGAAGCGAGGACCTGGAAGTCCTTGCCGAGGTATTTGTTGATCGTCTTGGCCTTGGCGGGCGATTCGACGATGAGCAGGTTCTTGGCCATGAATCTCTTGCTTTGGGCGTGGTGAAACCATGCCGCAGTGCGGCATGCCTATATATCTAGTGAGACCACGCCAACCGGCGCACTGTCAAGCCGGGAGGCGTGAAAGCGTGTCAGGGCGCGGGTTCCGGCACAGTTCACCCGAGTCGGACCGTCAGGGCAAGCGCTGGTAACGGTTGCCGGGCAAGCCAGCCACGCGATCTTCCAGTTCCAGCATCAACAGCATAGAGGACAAGGCCGCCGCCGGTAGCCCGCTGCGTGTCGCCAGCTCGTCCAGCGTAGCCGGATCGTGCCCCAGCGCGGCCAGCAGGCGTCCGTACTCCGGGTCGGCGTGCCAGCCGCCGGCGCGGCCCGGTGCCGGGGCATCGGGCTGGGCCAGCCTGACAGCCAGTTCCACGCCCAGTGCGCGCGCGGCGGGCGCCAGCGCCTCGACCACCTCGGCCGGCTCCTCCACCAGTCGCGCCCCGTCGCGGATCAGCCGATGGCAGCCGCGCGCCAACGGATTGGCGATGGAACCGGGCAGCGCGAACACCTCCCGCCCCTGCTCGCCGGCCAGCCGCGCCGTGATCAGCGAGCCCGACTTCAGATCCGCCTCCACCACCACGGTGCCCAGCGACAAACCCGCGATGATGCGGTTGCGGCGCGGAAAGTGGTCGGCGCGTGCCGCCGTGCCCAAGGGGAATTCGCTGACCAGCGCGCCCTGCGCCACGATGCGTTGCGCCAGCGCACGGTGCTTGCGCGGATAGACCCGGTCCGGCCCTGTGCCGACCACCGCGACGGTGGCCGCGCCCGCCTCCAATGCGGCCTCGTGGGCAGCACCGTCGATGCCGTCGGCCATGCCGCTGGTCACCGTGAAACCGGCCAGCGCCAGCTCCCGGGCGAAGCGGCGCGCATGTTCCAGCCCCACCGGACTGGCGCCACGCGCGCCCACGATGGCCACCTGCGGATGCAGCAGCAGGCTGGCGTTGCCCGCCACGAACAGCACGGCAGGTGGCTGCGGGATGGTCTCCAGCAGGGGCGGGAAATCCGCCTCGGTACAGCGCAACAGCCGATGGCCGGGTTCGGCCAGCCACCCGAGGTCGGCGGCTAGCCGTGCTTCGTCGGGAGCATCCAGCCACGCCGCGGCGCAGTCGTCCAGCATGGCCGTCCGTCGGCGCAACAGCGCCAGTGCGGCATCGATGCGGCCACCAGCCGCAACCAGCGCCTCGCGCAACCTGCCCGCCCCGAGGCCCGGCGTACGCAGGGCGATGAGCCAGGCGCGCAGCTCGTCGGATTCGTCCATGCGGCGAGTCTAGTGACCGCCAGGAACGACAACGGCGCGGGGTTGCCGCGCCGTCGTGTGGGTGAAGGCCGTGCCGACTCCTCTTCCCGCCGGGAAGAGGGGGAAAGCGTCACTCCGGCAGTTGAAGCTTGTCGCCCTTCTTCACCGGACGCAGGCCGTCCATCACCAGGCCATAGCTGACGTGGTCGAAGGTGCGGAACACCATCACATGGCCGATGTATTCGTCCGGCAGGGTGACATGCGGGCCCACGCCGCGACGCCAGCTGCTGCCGGCCACGTCGTCGTGGATGCGCTCGCCGGGCTGCCAGATGGCGAAGGTGGTGCCGTTGTCCACTCCGTCGGCCGAACCCACCGACAGCGCCACCACCTGGTGCGGGCCTACGGCATCCATCGCGCCAGTGAACGCGATCACGCGACCATCCTTCGGCAGGCTCTTCGGCGCATGCGGGAAGAAGCTCGGGTCGTAGGGGTTGTCGTCCACCGGCATGAGACGATCGCCCTTGTGGATTTCAGAGGTGGCTTCCAGCACCAGCAGGGTGGTCGGATCGCCCGTACGCAGGGTTTCGGCGGTGCCGATCACCTTCACCTCGAGACCCATGTCCTTGCCGCGGCGATATTGGCCGGAGCCGTTGTTGAAGTCCTCTTCCCACGGCGACTTCACCACCGCCACGTTGGCGTACAGGTCGTCGCCATAGAGCGTGGTGCCACCGTTGCCGTCGTCATAGCCGCGGAACACGTGCTCGGGCCGCACGATGGCCCAGCGCTGGCCGGGCTGCGTGTCCAGGCCACGCACGTAGATGTTCTGGCCCGAGCTGCCGTCCAGCTGGTCCTCTTCCAGGCCGACCACATAGGGGGCCTTGCTGACCACGCTGGAATCCATCACCCGCAGGTCTTTGAGGAAGGTCTTCACGGCATCCAGCGGGATCGCCGGCACGGCATCGTCGCTGTGCACGCTGGGCTCCAGCCTCAGTGCCGGGCCGCCATTGATGAAGGAGAGATTGAGGATATCGCCCGGGTAGATCAGGTGCGGATTGCGGACCTGGGGGTTGGCCTGCCAGATTTCCGGCCACAGCCAGGGCTTGGCGAGGAACTTGGCCGAGATGCCCCACAACGTGTCGCCACGACGCACGGTGTAGGAATCGGGATGGTCGCTGCGCAGCTGCGAAGCACCAGCGGCGCACACCGCTGCCGCGACCATGGTGCCAGCCAGCACCGTGAAGGCTTTCTTGAACATGGGTGGGATCCCCTCTCCCCAGCGATTGGAGCGAGTGTAACCGAAGCATTAAGCCGTGCAATCGGCAACCGTTCGCAGAATCCGCGGCCATAGGTCGTCCGGGGGCGGCGTACTACAATAGCCAGCATGTCCGTGCTCACCATCCTCGAATTCCCCGATCCCCGCCTGCGCACCAAGGCCGCGCCGGTCACCGTGTTTGACGCCCAGCTGAAACGGTTCGTCGCCGACATGTTCGAAACCATGTATGCCGCCAATGGCGTGGGTCTGGCGGCCACCCAGGTGGACGTGCACCAGCGCGTGCTGGTGATCGACATGAGCGACGAGCGAGACCAGCCGCTGGTGCTGATCAACGCCGAGATCGTGGAGCAGGACGGCGCGCAGGTGTACCAGGAGGGCTGCCTGTCCTTCCCCGGGGTCTATGCCGATGTCACCCGTGCGCTGAAAGTGAAGGTGAAGGCGCAGGATGCCGACGGCAAGGAATTCTTCTACGAGGCCGAGGGCCCGCAGGCCGTGGCCGTGCAGCATGAGATGGACCACCTCGCCGGCAAGGTGTTTGTCGACTATCTGTCGCCGCTGAAGCGTTCGCTGCTGCTGAAGCGCCTGGAAAAGCAGCGCAAGCAGGCGGCCAGCGCTTGAGCATGCGGGTCGTCTTCGCCGGCACCCCGGAATTTTCCGTCCCCTGCCTGGAAGCCTGCAGCGCCAGCGGCGCCGAGGTGGTGGCGGTCTATACCCAGCCCGACCGCCCCGCCGGCCGTGGCCGCAAGCTCTCGCCCAGCCCGGTGAAACAGGCGGCGCTGGCCGCCGGCATCGCGGTCGAACAGCCGGAATCTCTGAAATCCGCCGAAGCGCAGGCCACATTGGCCGCGTACCAGCCGGACCTGGCGGTGGTCGTCGCCTACGGCCTGATCCTGCCCCGCAAGGTGCTCGCCATCCCGCGCCTTGGTTGCTGGAACGTGCATGCCAGCCTGCTGCCGCGCTGGCGCGGCGCGGCGCCGATCCAGCGCGCCATCCTCGCCGGCGACACCGAGACTGGCGTGGGCCTGATGCAGATGGAGGCCGGTTTGGACACCGGCCCCGTGTTGCTGGAAAAGCGCACGCCGATCACCCGCGACGATACCGGCGGCACGCTGCACGACCGCCTTGCCGCACTGGGCGCCGAAACCCTGGCCGAAGGCCTTGCCCATATGCTGGCTGGCGGCATGCTGGCTGCCACGCCGCAGGCCACCGACGGCGTCGCCTATGCGCATAAATTGGAGAAGAGCGAGTCCGCGCTGGACTTCGGCCGCCCCGCCATCGTCCTTGAACGCCAGGTGCGCGCCTTCGACCCCTGGCCCGGCAGCGACGCCGAGATCGCCGGCGAACGGGTGCGTGTCTGGGCGGCGCGAGCCGTCGAACATCCGCACGTTGCCGACCCCGGTGCCGTGATCGATGCCGGCCGCGAAGGCATAGCCATCGCCTGCGGCGAAGGCGCACTGCGCATCACCGCATTGCAGCGCGCAGGCGGCCGGCGCATCAGCGCAGCGGATTACCTCAACGCGCGACCCGAACTGCGCTCCCAGCGCGCGCCATGACCGATACCCGCGCGCTGGCCGCGAAATCCCTCGCCGACATCGCCCTGCACGGTGCCTCGTTGCGCGAAGCGATGGACCGCCACGCGCAAAAGCTTCCCGACCCGCGCGACCGCGCCCTGTTGATGGCCCTGGTCAGCGACGGTGCGCGCTGGTGGCCGCGCTTCGATGCCGCCCTGGACCGCCTGCTGGAACGCCCGCTGCGCAGCAAGGAGCCGGCCGTGCATGCGCTGCTGGTGCTGGGCCTGGTGCAACTGGAAGTGCTGGAGTTGGCCGATTACGCCGCGGTGGCAGCCACGGTGGAAGCGGTGCGCGCATTGAAGCGGCCGCAGCTTGCGGGGCTGGTGAACGCGGTGCTGCGCCGCTGGCAGCGCGAGCGCGTCACCCACCTCGCCGCACTCGGTGCGAAACCGGAAACCCGCCATGCCCATCCGCGCTGGCTGGCCGAGGCCATCGCACGCGACTGGCCGGCGCAGGCCGACGCGATCATGGCGGCGGACAACCGCGAGCCGCCGCTGATGCTGCGCGCGAACCGCCGACGCAGCGATCGCGACAGCCTGATCGAACGCCTGCGCCTCGACGGTCAGGCGGCCGAACCACATGCATGGCTTACCGACGCCGTCGTGCTGCCGCACAGCACCGACGTGACCCGCCTGCCCGGCTTCGCCGAAGGGCTGTTCGCGGTACAGGATGGTGCAGCACAGATCGCCGCCGATCTCGCCGATGTGCGCGATGGCCAGCGCGTGCTGGACGCCTGCGCCGCACCTGGCGGCAAGGCCTGCCACTTGCTTGAGCGCGCGAATGTCGCGCTCACCGCGCTGGAATTCGAACCGAAGCGCACGGAACGCATCCGCGAAAACCTCACCCGCCTGCATCTTCAAGCCAGAGTGATCGTGGGCGACGCCGGCCAGCCTTCGGCATGGTGGGATGGCCAGGCCTTCGACCGCATCCTGATTGACGCGCCCTGCTCCGCCACCGGCGTGTTGCGCCGCCGCCCCGACGTGCGCCTGCACCGGCGTGCGGACGATATTTCCGCACTGGCGGCGCAGCAGCGGCGCATCCTCGAGGCACTGTGGCCACTGCTGGCACCGGGCGGCCGGTTGCTCTACATCACCTGCTCGCTGCTGCGCGCGGAGAACGAGGCGGTGGTGGCACCTTTCCTCGCCATGCACGCCGACGCACATGCCGTGCAGTTCACGCTGCCCGCCGGGCAGGCCGCGGCCGAAGGCTGGCAGATCCTGCCCGGCGATGGAGATCTCGACGGCATGTACTATGCGGTGCTCGAAAAGCGCTGATCCGGCATCCATGTCCGCTCTCTCCCAGGCCACGCCGCAGGAACGCCGCCGCTTTTGGCTGCTGCTGCTCATCGCGCTGGTGATCCTTGGCGCAGGCATCGGTCTTCGCGACCCGTGGCCCTCGGACGAACCGCGCTTCGCACTCGCCGCGAAACAGATGGTGGAAAGCGGTGACTGGCTGTTCCCGCACCGCGGCAGCGAGCTGTATGCAGACAAGCCGCCGATGCTGATGTGGGCCGAGGCCGCCAGCTTCGAGCTGGTGCGCTGGTGGCGATTGGCCTTCATGCTGCCCTCGCTGCTGGCAGGGCTGGGCACGCTACTGCTGGTGTACGACCTCGGCCGCCGCCTGTGGAATCGCCGCACCGGCCTGTATGCGGCTGGTGGCCTGTTGCTGGCGTTCCAGTTCGTGTACCAGAGCCAACGCGCGCAGATCGATCCGCTGGTGGTGTTCCTGATCACGGCGGCGAACTGGGGCCTGCTGCGGCACCTGCTGGCACCGCCCGACAACGGTGCGAATGCCAACTGGCCGATGTACTGGTTTGGCTGCTTCTGCGCCGGGCTGGGCGTCATCACCAAGGGCGTAGGCTTCCTCGCGTTGCTGATGCTGGTTCCCTACGCGTGGGCCGCGTACCGCCGCTGGGATGGCGTGGCGCGGCCGGGTCGCGGCGCCTGGTGGCGCTGGTTGCTGGGCCTGGTGGCGGCACTGGCGGCCATCGCGCTGTGGCTGCTGCCGATGCTGTTCGCCGCGCATGCGCGTGCCGCCGATCCCGCGTATGCGGCCTACGTCAACGACATCCTGTTCCACCAGACCGCGAAGCGTTACGCGAACGCGTGGCACCACATCCACGCGTGGTGGTACTACATCCCGATCCTGCTGTTCAGCTGGCTGCCGCTGTCGCTGCTTTACCCCGGCTGCCTGCCGCGCTGGCGGAAGGCGCTGCAGCAAGGCGAGGCGCGCGTGCTGCTGCCGCTGGGCTGGATGCTGCTGGTGCTGCTGTTCTTCAGCGCCTCGCCGGGCAAGCGCGACGTATACATCCTTCCCGCGCTGCCGATGCTGGCGCTGGCTTGCGCGCCGTTCGTGGAGGAGCTGTTGCCCGGGCGCTGGCTGCGCGTGGCCGGCCTCGCCTTCATCGCCGCGCTGGGCGCGGCGATGCTGGGGCTGGGCGGCTATGCGTTGCTGTCGCACGCACCCGGCGTGGCGCAGTTCGCCGCCGAGCATGGCCTCGCTGACGGCGGCGCCGCACTGTGGCGGATGTGCGTGGTGCTGGGCGCGGTGCAGCTGGCGCTCGTCGCCACGCTGCGCGTACGCCGTGCCGTATGGGCGGTCTGTGGCGGCATGGCTGCGTTGTGGCTAGCGTGGGGATGCTGGGCGGTGCCGTTGCTCAATCCTTCCAGCTCCGCGTCCGCGTTGATGGCCGAAGTGCGCAGCCATCTCGGCCCGCAGGACGAAGTCGGCCTGGTGGCCTGGGTCGAGCAGGATCTGCTGATGCTGGATCGCCCCGCCGCCGACTTCGGCTTCAAGCAACCCTGGCATATCCAGTTCACGCGTGCCGTGCGCTGGCAGGCGCAGTCGGCCGCCACGCGCTGGCTGTTCGTGCAGCAGCCGGCGATGGGGGATTGCGTGAACCGCTCCAAGGCGATTTCCCTCGGTCACGCCAACCAGCGCGACTGGTGGATGTTCAAGGCCGATGCCTTGGTGCCGGGTTGCCTGCCGGGTGCCAAGGTCGACGGCGAGAGCGAGGACTGACAGCGTGCCACGGTCTCCACGTCCATGAGCAACATCAACCTGATCGCTCGCGACAACGGCGCCGGCCTCACCCGCGACCTGCGCCTGCTCGCCCGTCTGCTGGCCGAGGCGGGCCACGATGTGACGATCACCGGACTGGGCCATCGCGGCCGCCTGGGCAATCGCTTGCGGCGCCTGCACGCTCGCCTGCGCCGACTGCTGCGCGGCTGGTTCGATGGCCGGCTCAATGCGCGCTACGACATCAACATCATGCTCGAACACGTGCGCCCGGAGATGTTCGACCAGGCACACGCGAACGTGCTGGTCCCCAATCCCGAATGGTTCCGCGCCGAATGGTTGCCGCACCTGCGCGGCTTCGACCTCGTGCTGGCCAAGACCGGCCATGCGGAACGCCTGTTCGCCGCACTGGGTTGCCGCACCCGCTTCATCGGCTTCACCGGCGAGGACTGCCTGGTCGAGGGCGTCCCGCACCAACCGACCTTCTTTCACGGGCCCGGTCGCAGCGGCAACAAGGGCACGCTGCCCCTGCTGGAGCTGTGGGCGCGCCATCCCGAGTGGCCGCAACTCACCGTGGTATGGCGACGCAAGCGCGTAGAGCTGCCGCCGATGCCGGCCAATGTCACGCTGATCCAGGACTTCCTCGACGAAGCGGAACTGCGCCGGCTGCAGAACGCCAGCACCTTCCACCTGTGCCCGTCGCAGACCGAGGGCTACGGGCACTCCATCGCCGAAAGCCTGAGTGTGGGCGCCGTGGTGATCACCACCGACGCCGAACCCATGAACGAGCTGGTCGCCGCCGGGCGCGGCGTGCTGGTGACCGCGCATGCGCAAGGCACGCAGGAGCTGGCCACGCTGTACGACTTCGATGGCGCTGCGATGGAAGCCACGATAGCGCACTGCCTGGCCATGCCCGAGGAAGAACAGCAACGTCTCGGCCGCGCCGCACGCGAGTGGTTCCTCGCCAACCGCCGCGACTTCGAGCAGCGGCTGTGCGACGCCGTGGCTGCCGTGCCCGGGCGGAACTGAACCGTGCACCGCACCGTCAACCTGATCGTGCGCGACAACGGCCTGGGCTTGTCGCGCGATGCGCGTCTGCTGGCCGAAGCGCTGACCGCACACGGCTGCCAGGTCGAATACACCCGGCTCGGCGAAGCGGACGAGCGCGAACGCTGGCGCCACGGCCACGGCTGGCGCGCGCGGCTGGCGCAGTGGCGGCATGCGTGGTCGCGGCTGCGCGGTCGGCCGCGCTACGACGTCAACATCATGTTCGAGCACCTGTGGCCGCTGCATCTGCCGCTGGCCCGGTGCAACATCGCGCTGCCCAATCCCGAGTGGTTCGACGCCAGGGACCAGCTGCATCTGCGCCGCATCGACCACGTGTGGGCCAAGACACGGCACGCGGAGCAACGGTTCCGTGAACTCGGCTGCGCCGTGCGCTGGGTGGGCTTCGCCAGCGAGGACGCCGCCGTGCCCGGGCACGTGCAACAGCGCACGTTCTTCCACCTGGCCGGCGGCAGCCGCACCAAGGGCAGCGAGGAGCTGGTCGCGCTGTGGCTGCAGCATCCGGAATGGCCCGTGCTCACCCTGGTGCGCCACGGTGGCTTGTCAGAGCCCGCGACGCGGCCGACGAATCTGCAGGTGGTCGACGAATACCTGGATCTGGATCGGCTGCGCGCCTTGCAGAACACGCATGCTTTCCACCTCTGCCCGTCGAAGACCGAAGGCTACGGGCACTATTTGTGCGAGGCGATGAGCGCAGGCGCGATCACGGTCACCACCGATGCCGAGCCGATGAACGAACTGGTGCAACCGGACCGCGGTCTGCTGGTCGCCGCCACCGCGGAAGGCCAGCAGGGATTGGCCATGCTTTACCGCTTCGAGCCTGCGGCGATGGAACGCGCGGTGGAAACCTGCCTGCGCATGGACGACGCCCAGCGCGCGGTGATGGCCCGATGCGCACGCGCCTGGTTCGTCGACAACCAGGCGCATTTCTTTGCGCGCATCGGCGCGGCACTGGATGTGCTAAGCGCCTGACGATAGCTCGGCCATGTGCCGATCCACGCCGAATTCGCAACGCGTGATGCGTTCTGCGACCGTGGCGTGGAACAGGCGATTGTTCGGCAGGCTCATGTCGTTCACGTCGGGCTGGGCGCGCGAATCGTGCTCAAGATGCGCGGCCAGCGCCGCCCACTTCAACTGCTTGCGCCGCACGCCGGCATTGCCCAGGCGTGCGGCCAGTTCGCGGTCTTCCGCGCCGTAGCCTTCCATGCGTTCGTCGAAGCCGTTCACGCGCAACAGGTCGTCGCGCCAGAAGCTCATGTTGCAGCTCATCACGCGGCCGCCGTTGCGGCGCCGCGCCTTCCAGCGCGCCAGCGGTAATGCGTGGAACGCATACAGCCGGCGGATGCCGTCGAACACGTGGAAGTCCGCCTTCGCCCACGGCGCGAACACGGGACGGCGGCCGGCCAGCAACCCTGCCGTTTCCTGCGCCGTGCTCTTGAAGCGGCCACCCTGGAGGAAACAGCCCGGGCTCGCCAGCAGGAGGTGGTCGGCCACGAAATCGCGATGCAGGATCATGTCGCCGTCGATCAGGATCACATAGTCGCCCTTCGCCATCGCGATGCCCAGGTTGCGGCAGCTTGCAGCGCGGAAGCCGAGATCTTCCTGCCATGCATGGCGCAGCGGCACGGGGAAGTCCCGCGCGATGCGCGCGATAAGCTCGCGCGTTTCGGCACCGGAACCGTCGTCGGCGACGATCACCTCGTCCGGCAGCCGCGTTTGCGCGGCGACGCTTTGCAGCACGCGCGCCAGCGCCGCCGGCCAGTTGTAGGTGAGGACGATCAGCGACACGCGCGGACGCATGGCGACGGCCATCTCGCGATCGTGCCGGCGCCAGGCCAGTCCCATGCCCAGCGCCAACGGCAGCCAGAACAGCAACCAGTTGACATCGGGTTTCAGCATGATGTCGGGCGTGTCGAATTGCAGCGCCACACTCGTGTACACCCACAGCGCCAGCAGACAACCGCCGATCGTCGAATTGCGGTGACACCATGCCCGCCAGCCTGTCAGCAGCCACAGCGCGAGCGCCAGCAGCAGACCGGGTATCCCGGACATGATCGCCATGTGCGTGAGCACGTTGTGGCTGTGCGGCAAGACCTGCCCGCCCGCCTGAATGGTGTACTCGCTGCCCATGCCCAGCCCGCGCCACGGATGCTGTTCGATCAGGCGCCAGGCCTTGCTGAAAATCTCCGGACGATAGGAGAGCCCGCGCTCCACCAGGTAACGCCAACCGCCCAGGGCAACGGCCACCGCCGCCGCCGCGAGGATGGCCAACACACTCAGCCTTGCCTTGTTTCCCCGGGCCGTCAGCAGCGTGGCCGCCACCGCGGCAAGGATCGCGAGCCAGCTTGCTCGGCTATCGGTGGACAGCACGAAGGTCGCGAGGATCGCCAGCGCGAGCCAGCGCAGCACCTGCTGCCAACGCCGGAGCACCGGCACCTGCATCATCCAGACGATGGCGGCACCAAAAGCGTAGGCCGCGATATTGGGATTGTTGAGCAGGCCGAACGCCACCACGCGCCCCTGATCCCGCCAGTCCAGCGTGTTCAGATGACGCCACGGAAACATCGCCATCGCCACCAGCGCGGCACACGCCAGGCCGATGCCTCCCCAGTACAACAGCCTGCTTAGCAGCAAGGGATAGTTGCGCGCCACCGCGGCCCAGCTGAACACGAACAGTGCGATGTAGGCCACCACGAAGGTCGCGTCTCCGACGTGACCGTAATTGGCCCACAGCGACGAAACCATGATCCAGGCCAGCAGCACCAGCAGCAACGGCCCTTCGCTGGCGACCACGGCCTGCCGCATGAAATCGCGGACATGCTTCGCCATCCACCACACGGCCGGTAGCGCGAACAGCAGCAGCAGGCTCATGTGATAGGGCTTGCCGGGATTCCACACTTTGTCGCCCACCGGACTGGCGGCCATGCCGACAACCAGCCACCACATGCCCAGCAGCAGCCAGCGCGTTGCCCACTTCGGCAAATCGAGGCGCAAACGGGTCAATGGCAATCGGGTATCGGTCACGCTTGTCCTTTCGTTTCAATGATGTCGGCCACTGGCGCAGGCATGATGCCCGAACGCAACTGAAAAGCGGCAAACCACCGGGCGAAGGCGCGCCCGCTAGAATCGCGCCATGCCCATCTTGCCCTTCACCCTCGCCGTCATTGCCCGCAACGAAGCCGGCGTGATCGCACGCTGCCTGGACAGCGTGCCGTTCGCCGCGGAGAAACTGGTGGTGGATTCCGGCAGCGAAGACGGCACCGTGGCGGTGGCGCAAGCGCATGGCGCGCGCGTGGTGCACCAGGACTGGCTGGGCTTCGGGCCGCAACGCAACTTCGCCACCACGCAATGCAGCCACGACTGGATCCTGGTGCTGGACGCCGACGAATGGCTGTCGCCGGAGCTCGCCGCGGAACTGGAACGCGAATTGCCTGCGCTGATGTCCGGTGACGCCGCCGGTGCCGTGTTGCGTCGACGCACCATCTACATGGGCCGTCCATTGCGCTGGTATCGGCCCAGCGTGGGCGAGAAGCTGGCGCGCTTCTACCATCGCGGCCGTGCGCGCTGGACGGATGCACGCGTGCACGAATCGCTGCGCCTCGAGGGCCGTGCGCCGGTATTCGATGCGCCCTTCGAGCACGCCAACAACCCGACCCTGGTACACAAGCAGCTCAAGGTGCTGCGTTACTCGGAACTGAAATGCCGCGACTGGCTGGACAAGCGCAAGCCGGTGCGGATGTGGCAGGCACCCTTCGTGTACCTGCTGGCCTTCCTCAAGGACTACGTATTCCGGCTGGCCTTCCTTGACGGCTGGCGCGGCTTCCTGATCGCGCAGACCGCAGCCAGCTATGCGCTGTACAAGCGCATGCGCTACTACGAGATGGCGAACAACCCTGCGTCGGTCGCCGAGGCGGCCGACGCATTGGAAAAGCACCACATCGAACGCTGACCTGCACGCAACCACAGACCCCGGGATGGCGAACCCGCTTGGCACGTTCGCCTCCTCTCCCCCTCGGAGAGAGGATTGAGGTGAGGGGTCAAGGCTTGCCTCGCACTCGTCAAAGCGAGCTTTGCTTCGATGCAAAATCCTCGCAAGGACCACCCCTCACCCCGGCCCTCTCCCCAAAGCAGAGAGGGAGAAAAGCTAAGCTACCCGCCTCCCCCGAATACCTTCCATCATGCCCAAGCACTACCTCCTCTACGGCTCCGAGCGCTATGCGCTGGCGATCCTGCGCCCGATCCAGGCGGCGATCCGCGCGCGCGGCGACGAGGCGGCATGGTTCTTCGACGGCCCGGGCGCCGAAGATCTGCATCCCGACGAGCACCTGCTGACGGTACGGGAAGTGCGCGCATGGAAACCGCTGGCGGTGATCACCTCGTCCAACGCCGTGCCGCATTTCTTCCCCGGCGTGAAGGTGGAAACCTTCCACGGCTTTGACGCAGGCAAGCCGCGGCACATCTACGTGCGCGGCTTCTTCGACCTGTATTGCACCACCGGTCCGCGCGACACCGCGCAGTTCCAGGCACTGGCCGACCAGCTCGGCCATTTCAGCGTGATCGAGACGGGCTTCCCCAAGATCGACCCCTTCATGCGCGAACTCGGCGGCGCCATTCCGCCGGTGCAGGCGCCGCCGGTGATCCTCTACCACTCCACCTTCTCGCCTTCATGGAGCGCGGCCGAGACGCTGTACGAGGAAGTGAAGCGGCTGTCGCGCGACGGCCGCTGGCGCTGGATCGTCAGCTTCCATCCGAAGATGAACCCGGAAACCGTGGCCAAGTTCAAGGCGTTGCAGAACGCCTACCTGAGCTTCGCCGAGAACGACAACATCCTGGAGCTGTTCGGCCAGGTGGACATGATGTGCTCGGACACCAGCTCCGCGCTCAACGAGTTCCTGCTCACGGGCAAGCCCGTGGTGACCTTCAACAATCGCCGCCCCGGCCCGCAGCTGATCGACATCCACGACGCGAAGGATTTCGAGCCGGCGATCGAACGCGCCTTGAGCCGGCCGCCCGAGTTGATGCAGGCCATCCGCGATTACGCCGATGCCATCCATCCTTATCGCGACGGCCGCTCCAGCGAACGCGTGCTGGATGCCATCGATACCTTCGTCGCCCGCGGCGGCAGGAACCGCCGCGCCAAACCGGGCAACCTGTGGCGCAAGCTGAAGATCCGCCGCCGCATCGGCTACTGGGGGCCGGCACGCTGGCCGCGTTGAACGCATAGGAGCGCACCCTGTGCGCGAAAGCCCTCCGGCTTGATCGAAGCCAAGGCATTCGCGCACAGAGTGCGCTCCTACAGGTAGGCGCGGCTAGAATCGCGCCGTTGCCCCCATGAGCCAGCCCGTGACCCTCAGCCCCTACAGCCGCTCCGAACACCTGCGCTCGCTCTGGCCGTGGCTGCCGCTGTGGACGGCGGTGGCCTTGCTGGCGATCTTCGCGCACGGCCCGATGCCGCTGTATTCCACGCGGACCCTGGCCGTGGCGTGGGAGATGTGGCACGGCCACCATTGGCTGGTGCCGCACATCAATGGCATGCCATACAGCGAGAAGGCGCCGCTGCTGTTCTGGCTGATCCATGCCGGCTGGAGCGTGTTCGGCGTGAGCGACGTGTGGCCGCGCGTACTCGAGGTGATCTTCGGCGGCGCCGAGCTGGTGCTGGTTTCGCTGATTGCGCGCCGCCTGTTTCCCAATCGCGCCTGGATGGCCAAGGCTGCGCCGTGGACGCTGCTGGCGCTCAGCTACAGCTTCCTGTTCGGCCTGCAGATCATGTACGACGTGTTGCTGGCGGTGTGGGCGCTGGCGGCGCTGCTTTGCCTCACCCCGACCACGCGCCGCGAGGAGCCGCGCTGGTGGCTGTTCGGCCTGTGCATCGGCTTCGGCCTGCTCACCAAGGGACCGGTGATGCTGCTGCACGTCGTGTTCCCGTGGCTGCTCGGTCCGTTCTGGAGCGGCTTCGCCCGCACGCATCGCACGCGCTGGTACGGATGCGGTGTGCTGGCCATCCTGCTGGGCCTGGTCATGCTGGTGGCGTGGGCGGTGCCGGCAGGTTTCGCAGGCGGACCGGCCTACATGCACCGGCTGCTCTTCAGCCAGACGGCGGCGCGCGTGGTGCACGGCGTGCAGACGGCCGAACCGCTGCAAAGCCATGCCCGCCCGGTGCTCTGGTACGTGCTGATGCTGCCGGCACTGCTGTTCCCCTTTTTCGCATGGCCGCGCGCCTGGGTGGCACTGGCCACGCTGCGCAAGCCGCTGGAGCCGGGCCTGCGCTTCGCACTCGCCTGGGTGCTGCCTACCTTCCTGGTGTTCTCGCTGGTGCGCGGCAAGCAGATGTACTACCTGCTGCCGGAACTCGCCGGCACGATGCTGCTGCTCACCGCGGCCATCGCGATACTGCGCGAACGCAGGCCGCGGCTCGCCGGCACCGGCTGGCTGGGCACATGGCCGCTGGGTATCGGCAGCCTCGCGTTCGCGCTGCTGCTGTTCGCACTGCCCAACCTGGTGGCGGGCAACCAGCTGCATGGCGAATGGCCCGATGCCTGCGCGCCGTACAGCCGCTACTTCGCCGTGGTGTTCCTGCTGCTGGGCCTGCTGCTGCTGCTGCGCGGGCGCGGCGAGCTGCGCCGCCTGGCGGTAGCGGGGCTGGTCGGTACGCTGGCACTCAACACCTTGTTCACCCTCACCATGTGGCCGCGTTACGAACTGCGCCCCACTGCGCAGCTGCTTGGCGAGACGGAGCAGGCCGGCCGCGCTGTCGGCTACATCGGCAACTACGAGGGCGAGTTCCACTTCCAGGGTCGACTGACGCAACCGATCCAGGAGTTGAACGGCAACAAGCAGATCGCCGCGTTCGCACAGACACATCCCGAGGGTGTGATCGTGGAGCACCCGGAAAAGCTCGACGCCCAGGCCATGCGCTACGGGTTGCTGATCCAGCCGTTCCGCTCCTCATGGATCGTGGTGTGGCCCGCCGCCACCCTCGCCGACCTGCGCAGCGGCACGACGCCACCCGAGCCGGCGCAACCGCCGCAGATCTATTCAACCGACAGCAGCCCATCGCGCGCGCAACCGTGAACAAGGACGCCCTGATCGCCAGCCTGCGCAGCCAATGCAACGGTCCGCGCGACGGGGCGTTGCTGCGCTATGCCTTGGGCGATGCGCTGCTCGACATGGGCGACGCCGCCGGGGCGGCCGCAGAATTTCGCCACGCCTTGCGCTTCGATGCACGCTATTCCGCTGCATGGAAATTGCTCGGCAAGGCGTGTCTCTCCCTGGATGACCGTGCCGGCGCGGCCGAAGCGTGGCGGCATGGCATTGCCGTGGCGCAGGCGCGTGGCGACAAGCAGGCGGAGAAGGAAATGGCCGTGTTCTTGCGGCGGGCGGAGCGCGAGATGGGCGGCTGACTGCCGCCGTGGGTGACTCGCGCCGCCCGCGCTTCGTACGAAATGAAACCTGCGGGAACCTGGGTACAACTATCGCCTACGCGATGGACAATGCGGGCCATCGCGCCGTATCCGAGCCGCAAAGTCTTCATCCTGCCATGCCCGCCCGGGTCGGCATCCCGCATTGATCGCACCCGCCTGTCATGCACGGGATCGACATCTCCTGTGCGCGACCGGCGGAAGCGGAATCACCGCCTGCGCTGTCGCGATGCACCCAACTTGCGCGTAAGCGTGTTGCGGCCTACCCCCAGAGCCGCCGCCGCGTTCTGCCGATGACCGCCATGCGCGGCCAAGGCCGCTTCCAGCAGTACTCGATCGAGCGCCTCACGGGCGCGGACGTGGATGTCGGCCTCGCCATCGGCCAAGGCTTGCTCGGCCCAGGTGCGCAACGCATCGCTCCAATCGCCTGCGACACCGGACGATGGCGAGGCACCAAGATCCGCCGGCAGGATTTCCGCGCCGGGTGCGATCACCGCCAAGCGACGGCAGAGATTTTCCAGTTCGCGTACGTTGCCGGGGAAATCGCGTTGCGCGAGCGCCTTCAGCGTGGCCCTGGCGAAACGCTTGGGGGGCAGCTTGAGCTCCTGCGCGGCAGCGGCAAGAAAGTGTTGGCCCAGCAGCGGAATGTCCGCGCGTCGTTCGCGCAGCGCGGGCAGTGCGATGCGCACCACGTCGAGCCGGTGCTTGAGATCGGCGCGGAATTGTCCGCTGGCCACCCGCGCGTCCAGATCCTGGTGGGTGGCGGCCACGATGCGCACATTGCAGCGGATCAGCTCGCGGCCGCCCACGCGGTAGAACTCGCCGCCGGCGAGCACGCGCAGCAGGCGCGTCTGCAGCGCCAGCGGCATGTCGCCGATTTCGTCGAGGAACAGCATGCCGCCTTCGGCCTGCTCGAAGCGGCCCGTCACCCGTCGCTGCGCACCGGTGAAGGCACCCGCCTCGTGGCCGAACAATTCGCTCTCCAGCAATTCGGAGGGAATCGCCGCGGTGTTGAGCGCCACGAAGGCACGGTCGCGCCGCGCGCTCTCCTCGTGCAGCGCACGCGCCACCAGCTCCTTGCCGGTGCCGGTTTCGCCGGTGACCAGCACGTTGAGGTCGCTGGCGGCCACGCGACCAATCAGGCGGAACACTTCGCGCATCGGTGCGCTTTCGCCGAGCAGCGCATGCGTGGCCACCGTCGACTGGGCCGGTGCCGCGGATTGAGCACCGTCGGCCAGCACGCGGCGCACCGTGGCCACCGCCTGGTCGAGGTCGAAGGGCTTGGCCAGGTAATCCGCCGCGCCCGCGCGATAGGCCGCAGCCGTGGTAGCCACGTCGGTGAACGCGCTCATCACGATCACCGGGCCGATGCCCTGCGCCTTGAGTTCTTCGAGCAGGGTCAAGCCGCTTTCGCCCGGCATGCGCACGTCGGTGACGAGCAGCGCGGGCCGGCTCTTGCGAAGCGCCGCCCGCACCGCATCGACCGTGTCGAATTCGCGCACCGCGAGCCCGGCATCGCGCAATGCCGCGGCCAGCACGAAGCGCACGCCGCGATCGTCGTCGGCTATCCAGATTTCGTCATTCATGCCCACGCTCCAACGGCAGGTACAGCGAAAACACCGTCTCGCCCGGACGGCTGGTGCAGCGCAGCTCGCCGCCATGTTCGCGGACGATTTCGCGCGACAGCGCCAGACCAAGGCCCGTGCCATCGGCGCGGCCCGACACCAGGGGCTCGAACAGCGTGTCGCGCAATTCCGCCGGCACGCCGCGGCCATCGTCGATCACGTCCACGCGCAAGGCGCTGCGCAGCACGCGCGCGCCGGCACGCACGCCATGCTCCGCCCGCGTGCGCAAAATCAGCGTGCGCGCACCCGCTTCCACCGCGTTGCGCGCAAGGTTGAGAAACACCTGTTGCAGGCGATCCGCGTCGCCATGCACGTCGGGCAGGCTGGGGTCGTAATCGTGGCGCAGGCGCGGCGGCGAAGGTTCGGCCTGCAGCAAGTCACTCAGGCGGTCGAGCAGTTGGTGGATGCCTACCGCACCCAGCCGGACGGCGCCATCGTGATGCAGCAGACGGTTCGCCAGCGCGGCGAGGCGATCCGCCTCGTCGATGATCAGACCTGCCAGCGCCTGCAACTCCGCGCCATCGACGCGACGCTGCAGCAACTGCGCCGCCCCGCGCAGGCCGGCCAGCGGGTTCTTCACCTCGTGCGCGAAGCCGCGCAGCGTGGCGGACAACGGCGACGCCGTGCGCGAGCGCTCGGCCAGCGGATGCACCTCGAGCAGCAGGCCGCCATCGTCGTCGGGCTGGAGGGCGATATCAGCCTGCAACGTGCGCTCGTCGAACGCGGAAAGCGTCGCTTCGCGCAACTGCACGAAGCGCGATTCGTCCAGCGCGCGCCGCGCCTGCGCCAGTTCGTCCGGCGCACGCAGCCACAAAGCCAGTGGCTGCCCGACCGCGCTGCGCATGCCGCTGCCCAGCAACTCGGCCAGCGCACCGTTGAGCCAGCGCACGCGCAAGTCAGCGTCGACCTTGGTTATTCCGGTCGTCAGCTGCTCCGCCCACGTCTGCCATGCTTCGTTGCGCATTGCACCATCATGGGACGTGCGCGGAAATGGTGCAATGGCAGACAGATTGGCAGTCTTGCATTGCTTGACCTTGTCGCGGCAACTTAACCCCGTCGCGAACCAAACGGGCGGTTGGTACGACGTATCGGCAAATCACACGCCAGACCACGGGGTCAATCCCGCGAAATCTCATTCGACGCGAACAGCGATGCATTTGCCTTCTTGGCAGCATATCGCTCGGTCTTGGATCGGGGCAGGCTTGGACCGGTTCGCAAAAGGCGTTAAGCCACGACTCGTGGCTTAACGCCGTCAAGGCGCTCAAAAGGGGCATATTCCCGGTCGTGACCTGCCCATTAAGCGCTTGGTCGTTGTCGCGAGTGCCGTTCGATTACGCTTCGAAAGCGCTCGTTACCGCACGAATTGGCCGCCGGGTCCGGATTTCTTCAAAAGTCGACTGACGGCATCCGCTGCGGGGAAATTGGATTCCAGGCAATTGGGCGCGGCCTGAGCAATCGATTCACCAGCACTTTGCTTCACCGGGGTTGCTAGAAACGCGTGCATCTCGCCCTGGTGCGGCCCGCTGCACACGATTGCCATGCCTCCGATTTGTCCGCGGCTATTGATTTTGGCGGCGAAGGTCGCGAACAGGCTGGGACCGGCAGGGAACAGCGTGTTGAGGTCGGTCATCACGCCGTTCTGCCAGATGAAGGCATGAGACCAGTAGAAGTTGGAGTTCCACTCACCCCCCACTACTTGGCCCTGGTTGTTGTTGCCGAAGGCTATGCCCGCAACATCTCCCGGCAGGAGTCCGAGCACCGTGGTGAGTTTGGTGGTGCCTGTGCCTTTGACAATCTGCCAAATCGCGCCAGTTTGGGTAGTTCCGTCAGCACTACCGACGGTTCCGACGATTTGGCCCTGGTTGTTGATGTTCTCACCGAAGCCGCCGGTTCCGAGGTCAGAAAGCGCAGACGCAGTGCGGTTTTCCCACAATATGCCGTGAATGGGTCCGCTGCAGTTTCCCGAGTAGCCTACGGCCTGACCAAGATCGTTGATCCAAAATGCGAACCCGTCTGGATCGCCATCCACCGTAGGAAGCGCGTGGGCCTTGCCGTTTTCCCACAACACCGGCAGTTGAACTCGATTATTAGTGGTGCCAGCCTGGCATGAGGTATCCACCGCACCGTTTTCTGCCATTCCAACGATTTGTCCATGGTTGTTAATCGCGCTCGCCTCCCCGTTATTTCCGCCTAGTGTTGGGAGGGCGCTCATCTGGAAGGGCTGCCAAAGAAACGGAAGACACGTAAGGTGGGTGCCGAATCCGCAAATGTCTTCGCCGTTCGGGTCCGGGACAGCCGTTTCGGAATCACCCACTACCTGCGCGAGGTCGTTGATCTCGCCGAAGTTCATCCAACTGTTCGGTCCGCCGAGCGTGCCGAGGTCGACGTAGTATCCGTCGACGTTTATCAGTGCGCGTCCGTTTAAGGGTACCCCGGATAGCGAATCCCCCTGCCCCGGAAGAAAGTTCCCAGCCATGATCTCCGACCAACCCTCGTCGTTGACGGACATGACCATCGAATAATTGTCATTCTTCGGAACGCCCAGATCGGTAACTTGGTAGCTCACCTGAGCGAAGGCATTGCCAAAGCAAGTCAGAGCAAACACCGTAGCGCAAGGCATCCAGAGACAGCGCAGCTGCTTGAACATGTTCATATTTTTGCCTCCCACGAAGTTTCAGTTCCGATCCCCAGGTTCCTGACAACGCAGCCCTCCACGCGAGCGCCAGCTGGACGGAGCTCGCATCGCGACGGATGGGACGATAGTACAACCAGTTGTTGTTTGCAACTGGTTTTATTGTCGTAGAATGGCGACGGACTGTCCATTCGAGTTGGAAGCAGCGTGCGCACGAGTCATAGATCCGAATGCGTCATCAACCAAACGCTCGAAGTGCTTGGCGATCAATGGACTTTGCTCGTCATCCGCGACATCGTTTTCGTTAATCGAAGGCATTTCCGCGAACTCCTGACCAAATCTTTGGAGGGAATCGCATCGAATATCCTTGCCGACCGACTTCGAAAGCTTGTCGAACAAGGGATCATCACCAAGTCCGATGACCCCACCCATAAACAGAAGGCGATTTATAGCCTTACGGAGAAAGGCATCGCACTGGTTCCTCTTCTGTTGGAAATGGCTGCATGGGGACACGAATATTTGCCCACTTCAAAATTACAAGGGCGGGCTCGCACCTTGAAAGAAGGTGGGCCTGAAATACGCGCGGAATTCATGAATGAACTTCGGAAAATGCATCTTCCGGCATCAGGATGAGCTGCTGAGCTACCCATGTTGAGCAGTCCGTCCGTTATACGACTGGCCCACTAGACCGGCTTTAGTGCCGTCCCATTGCACACTATGGGTGTCATATCGGGGCGCTTTTGCAAATCCGCACCATAGATAACTCATTGACCCAAAGAACACGCACAGGTTATGCGTCTTAATAGACGCGATAGTCTGTGTCGGCACGCGGTTAAATGCACAAACCATGGGGCGCTAAAACGTACAGACTTTGGAGTTCTGTCCAGGGTTCTAGTTGGCGAGAAGGTCAGGTACCGCCGACAGCAGCCACCAACAGCCCATGCACCTGAGGGGGACACGAGCTGTCCGACCCCTTTGAGTGGTCATGGCAATGTTTGATGTAGTGGCTATTCGTGCGAGCCACTGCCGGGCCTAAGGTGCGAAAGCAACCATGCAGCGACGGCACCCAGCTGCACGTCAGACCGGGTTGACGCACATGCGGTGCTGCCGTGTGTCCCGATCGTTGCGACCCCGTTGCCCTGCCAGCCCATGGAGCATCCACATGAAGCCTTTCCGCCGAAATCCGATTTCATACTTCTCGGCAGCCGGTCTGCTGCTGGTGTGCATGGCGTCCATGCAAGCCTCCGCCGCCATGTCTGCAGCATCAGTCGCAGTACTCCCTCCCGGTTACACGATGGCGTACACCGGCGACCCGCACGATTTCGACTATTTCCAGGGCGCCTGGACGACTCGGCAACGCCGGCTGGTCAAGCGTGATGTGGGCAGCAAGGGACCTTGGGAAGCGTTCCCGGCCACGCTGTGCATGACCGAGTATCTCGACGGCAAAGCCACGGTGGACGAGCTGTATTTTCCGACCAAGGGCTGGGCCGGTCTGACCCTGCGCTTGTTCGATCCTGCCAAGCGGCAGTGGTCGATCTACTGGATAAGCAGTGCCGATGGCAGGATGAGCCCCGCCATGGTTGGCGGCTTCCACGGCAACCACGGCGAGTTCTATGGCGAAGACCAGGACCAAGGTCAGCCGGTGAAAGTACGCTTCCTGTGGACCAAGCTCGATCCCGACCATGCTCGATGGGAGCAGTCGTTCTCTTACGACGATCGTACTTGGGAAACCAATTGGATCGCTGATTTCGTGCGCGCAAACCCAGCCGATACCTGCACGCACGGCCGCCCAAATCGGTGATCGGGCAACACTGACACGAGACGAGACGACGAGCAGCGTGTGCTCGTCGTCCCTTCCTTCCGCCGGTCAGAGCGCGTAGTACATCTGGAACTCCAGCGGGTGCGTGCTGGCGCGGTAGCGGGTGACTTCCTGCATCTTCACCGCGATGTAGGCGTCGATGAAGTCGTCGGTGAACACGCCGCCGGCCTTGAGGAAGTCGCGGTCCTTGTCCAGCGCCTCCAGCGCCTGGTCGAGGCTGGAGCACACCTGCGGGATGTTCTTCTCTTCTTCCGGCGGCAGGTCGTAGAGGTCCTTGTCGGCCGGCGCGCCCGGGTCGATCTTGTTGAGGATGCCGTCGAGGCCGGCCATCATCAGCGCGGTGAACACCAGGTAGCCGGAGTTCATCGGGTCGGGGAAGCGCACCTCGATGCGACGGCCCTTCGGGCTCGCCACGTAGGGAATGCGGCAGCTCGCCGAGCGGTTGCGCGCGGAATACGCCAGCATCACCGGCGCCTCGAAGCCCGGCACCAGGCGCTTGTAGCTGTTGGTGGTGGAGTTGGCGAAGGCGTTGATCGCCTTGGCGTGCTTGAAGATGCCGCCGATGTACCACAGCGCGGTCTGGCTGAGGCCGCCGTAGAGGTCGCCGGCGAACAGGTTCTCGCCGTTCTTTGCCAGCGACTGGTGCACGTGCATGCCGCTGCCGTTGTCGCCCACGATGGGCTTGGGCATGAAGGTGACGGTCTTGCCGTTCTGGTGCGCCACGTTCTTGATGACGTACTTCATCGTCATCAGCTCGTCGGCCTTCTGAACCAGCGTGTTGAACCTCACGCCGATCTCGCACTGGCCGGCATTGGCCACCTCGTGGTGGTGCACCTCGACCTTCTGGCCCAGCGACTCCAGCACCTTGCACATGTCGGCGCGCAGGTCGCCCAGCGTGTCCACCGGCGACACCGGGAAGTAGCCGCCCTTCACCCCGGGACGATGGCCCATGTTGCCGTCTTCGTACTTGAAGCGCGTGCTCCACGCGGCCTCGTTCGACTCGATCTCGTAGAACACGCGACCCATGTCGTTCTGCCAGCGCACCGAGTCGAAGATGAAGAACTCCGGCTCCGGCCCGAAGAAGGCGGTGTCGGCGATGCCGGTGGACTTGAGGTAGGCCTCGCCGCGCTTGGCGATCGAGCGCGGGTCGCGGCCATAGGCCTGCAGGGTGCTGGGCTCCAGCACGTCGCAATGCAGGATCAGCTGGGTGTGCTGGCTGAACGGGTCTAGGTAGGCGGTCTCCGGGTCGGGCATCAGGATCATGTCCGACTCGTTGATGCCCTTCCAGCCGGTGATCGAGGAGCCGTCGAACATCTTGCCGTCCTCGAAGGTCGACTCGTCGATGGCGTGCGCCGGGAAAGTGACGTGGTGGTGCTTGCCAAGCATGTCGGCGAAGCGGAAGTCGACGAACTCGACCTCGTGTTCAACGATCAGGTCGAGCACTTTCTGGGCAGTCATGGCGGAACCTCGTGGTGGTTGATGACCGGTTGAGAGCAAAGGCCATGCCATGCGCACAAAGCCTTTGCCAGCAATGGATTATGCAGCGGCAATGATCAGGGGAAACCCCATTACGGGGCAAAAACGAACGGGTGTTGCACCAGTTTGGATCTTGGCAAAGCCCGACTTGCATCTCGCAACCGGCCCCAGGATCCGCCAAAGCATGACATCGGGAAGTCGCGGACTGCATTTAAGCTACATCTCTTTTCTTGCCGCTATCGGCACGTCCACCTGACGGAGCGCACCCGTGACCGACCTGCTCAACATCATCCTGCTCGGCATCATCGAGGGCATCACCGAATTCCTGCCGATCTCCTCTACCGGCCACCTGCTGATCGCCGAGCACTGGCTGGGCGCACGTTCGGATCTGTTCAACGTGGGCATCCAGGCCGGTGCGATCCTGGCCATCACCCTGGTGTACTGGAAGCGCATCTGGCAATTGCTGACGCAATGGCGCGACCCGACCACGCGCGACTATCTGTTCAAGCTGACGGTGGCGTTCCTGATCACCTGCGTGCTGGGCCTGTTCGTCACGCATTACGGCTTCAAGCTGCCGGAAACGGTGACGCCTATCGCCTGGGCCTTGATCATCGGCGGCTTCTGGATGATCGCGGCGGAAGCGCTGGCCGCACGCCAACCGGACCGCCGCGAGGTGACCTGGACGGTGGCGATCCTGGTGGGCATCGCGCAGATGGTGGCGGGCGTGTTCCCGGGCACCTCGCGCTCCGGCGCCACCATCTTCGCCGCCATGCTGTTCGGTACCAGCAACCGCGCCGCCGCCACCGAATTCGCCTTCCTGGTCGGCATCCCGACCATGTACGCGGCTACCGGCTATGAGCTGTTGAAGGTATGGAAGAGCGGCGGTGCGGCGCATGAAGACTGGACCGCATTGGGCGTGGGCTTCCTGGTCTCGCTGATCGTGGGCTTCATCGCGGTGAAGTGGCTGCTGGGCTACATCCGCACGCATCGCTTCACGGTATTCGCGGTCTACCGCATCGCGCTTGGCGCGGCCTTGCTGTTGTTGATGCCGGCGGGCGTTTGAGCAGCACTGCCGTTGATGTCGCCGGGCGCCTGAACGGTGCCCTTGGGCGGCAGCGCCATACCCAGCTTGCAGGCAGGCAGGTTGGTGCGCTCGAACAGCTCGTGCACCCATTCGAGGAAGGCCTGCACGCGCGCGGACAGGTGCTTCTTCTGCGGGTAGACCAGCCACACCGGTGAACCGGTGCAGATGGCGTCCTCCATGATCACCTGCAGCTTGCCCATGCCGATGGCGCAGGCGGCCAACCAGTGCGGCACCTGGATGATGCCCAGCCCCGCCATCGCCGCCTGGATCACCGACTCGCCATCGTTGATCAACAGGTGCGCGTCCACCTCCAGCGCGATGCGGCCGTCCGGCGTGTCGAACTGCCACTGGTAGGCGCGGCCGTTGGTGGGATAGACGTAGTTGATGCAGCGATGCTGCTTCAGGTCCTCGATGGTGACCGGCGTGCCGTGCCGCGCCAGGTACGCGGGTGCGGCGCAGAGCACGTTGCTGAAGTAGCCCAGCTTGCGGGCGATCAGGTTGGAGTCCTCCAGTTCGCCCATGCGGATCGCGCAATCGATACCTTCTTCGATCAGGCCGATGTTGCGGTCGCTCATCGACAGCTCCAGCCGGATGTCCGGGTAGCGCGCCTCGAAATCGGCCAGGTTCGGGATCAATGCAGCGCGCCCCACCGAGACGTTCACCGCCACGCGCAACTTGCCGCTGGGCTTGGTGCGCGCGTAGTTCAGCGCATCCACCGCTTCGCCGAGATCGGCCAGGATCGCCTTGCAGCGCTGGTAGAACGACTCGCCGTCGTCGGTGAGCCGCAGCGCCCGCGTGCTGCGGAACAGCAGGCGCACCCCGATCTGCTCTTCCAGCCGCGATACGGCGCGGCTTACCCCGGATGGGGTCATGCCCAACTGCACGGCGGCGGCCGCGAAACTTCGGGCTTCCACCACGCGGACGAAGCTCGATATTGCCGAAAAATCTTCCATGAATGTCATTGTGACGTCATTCGTGCGTGGCTGTCACGAGTGGAGTTCATGAAATGGGGTTTTTCTGTACTCATCGGTATATCTATTATTCGCCTCCCCATCGTGCTGCATCGCCGCACGAACCCCACTCAGGGAGAGTGAACATGAAGAAGAACCTGATCCTGTCCGGCCTCGTCGTCGCGACCGTTGCCAGCAGTTGGGCCTTGCTCGGAGAGCATGGCGGCAGCCACGCCCAGGGCGTCGGGGCCGGCACCGCCCTGCCCGAGGTGACCGTGGCCCGGGCGCTTGTGCGCCCGGTAAGCAACAGCGCCGACTTCACCGGCCGCGTGCAGGCGGTGGACAGCGTGGAGTTGCGCCCGCGTGTGGGCGGCTACGTCGATTCCGTGGCGTTCAAGGAAGGCGCGCTGGTGCACAAGGGCGACGTGCTGTTCCGCATCGACCCGCGTCCCTTCCAGGCCGAAGTGGACCGGCTCACCGCCACGCGCACCCAGGCACTGGCCGAACATGCGCTGGCCGAGATTAATGCCCAGCGCGCACAGCGCCTGCTCGAGCAACATGCGATCGCACAGCAGGAAGCCGACAGCCTGGCCACGGCCGCGCAAAGCGCCGGTGCGGCACTGGCCGCCGCCGACGCCGCGCTCGCCACGGCCAAGCTCAACCTTGGCTACACCGAGGTGCGCTCGCCCATCGACGGCCGTGTCAGCAATGTGCGGATCACCCCCGGCAACCTTGTCGGCAGCGGTGACGTCTTGACCAGTGTGGTCTCGGTGAACCCCGTGTACGTGTATTTCGACGTGGACGAACACACCTGGCTGAAGCTCGACCATGCGCGCGCCGACGCCGCACACGACGGCAACAGCCCGCGCGTCGAGGCTGCAATGGAACTATCCGACGAGAACGGCTATCCGCACGCCGGCCGCATCGACTTCGTCGACAACCAGCTGCACACCGACTCCGGCACCATGCGGCTGCGCGCGGTGTTCGACAACAGGGGCAGCCTGTTCACTCCCGGCCTTTACGCGCGCATCCGCCTGCAGAGCGGCCAGCCGCAGCCGCGCCTGCTGATCGACGATCGCGCAGTGGGCACCGACCTCGGCAACCAGTTCGTCTACGTGGTCGACGCCCAGCACAAGGTGCAATACCGCAAGGTCAGCACTGGCGCGTTGTTCCATGGCCTGCGCGTGATCGACAACGGCCTGGCGCCCGGCGACGTGGTGGTGGTGAACGGCCTGCAGCGCGTGCGTCCCGGCGCCGAAGTGAATCCGCAGCAGGTGGCGATGGACTACCAGCTCGACAAGCAGGACAAGGCGGTGGTGGAAGCCGGTGCCGATGACAAATCGGCCGATGACAAATCGCGTACGGCGATGACCAAACCGCCGGCTCACGAATCGCAAGGCTGAGCTCGCCCTTGCCCCTCTCCCCGCTGGAGAGAGGAGCCAAGGTGTGGGAGCCAATCCCACGCAAGCGCCGCCTACCCATCGAAACCTGAAAAACGCATTGCCGAAGCCTGAAGGCATCGGCAAGTCCCGACCCCTCACCCAAACCCTCTCCTCCGAGGGGATAGGGGGTCGGCACCCTGAAGTCATCGAGACATACCCATGAAAAACATCGCCCAGTTTTTCGTCGACCGGCCCATCATGGCCGCGGTGCTTTCGCTGCTGTTCGTGATCACCGGCAGCATCGCGGTCTTCCAATTGCCGATCAGCGAATACCCCGAAGTGGTGCCGCCCACCGTGGTAGTGCGCGCCAACTACCCCGGCGCCAACCCCAAGGTGATCGGCGAGACCGTCGCCACGCCGCTGGAGGAACAGATCAACGGCGTGGAAGGCATGCTCTACACCTCCTCGCAGGCCACCAGTGACGGCGTGATGACGCTCACCGTCACCTTCGCGCTGGGCACCGACCTCAATACCGCCCAGGTGGAAGTGCAGAACCGCGTGGCGCAGGCGCTGCCGCGCCTGCCCGAAGAAGTGCAGCGGCTCGGCGTGACCACGCAGAAGAGTTCGCCCGACCTCACCATGGTGGTGCACCTCACCTCGCCCGACCAGCGCTACGACATGCTGTACCTGTCGAACTACGCGCGGCTGCACGTGAAAGACGTGCTGAACCGCTTGAACGGCGTGGGCGACGTGCAGATCTTCGGCGCCGGCGAATACTCCATGCGTGTATGGCTCAACCCGGACAGGCTGGCCCAGCGCGGCCTCACCACCGGTGACGTGGCGGACGCGATCCGCGAGCAGAACGTGCAGGTGGCCGCCGGTGCGCTGAACGCGCCGCCGGTACGCGGCAACGCCGACTTCCAGCTCAACATCAACACGCAGGGCCGCCTGAGCACGGTGGACGACTTCCGCAACATCGTGCTGCGCACCGACCCCGACGGTGCCGTGGTGCACCTGGGCGACGTGGCACGCGTGGAACTGGGCTCCGACCAGTACGCGCTGCGCAGCCTGCTGGACAACCAGCCGGCGGTGGCCATACCGATCTTCGCGCGGCCGGGCTCCAATGCCATCCAGATCTCCAACGAAGTGCGCGCCACCATGGCGCAGCTGAAGAAGGAGTTCCCGCAGGGCATCGAGTACCACATCGTGTACGACCCCACGGTGTTCGTGCGCGGCTCCATCGAGGCGGTGGCGCACACCCTGCTCGAAGCGATCCTGCTGGTGGTGCTGGTGGTGATCCTGTTCCTGCAGACCTGGCGCGCCTCCGTCATTCCGCTGATCGCGGTGCCCGTGTCGCTGATCGGCACGTTCGCGGTGATGTACGTGGTGGGCTTCTCACTCAACGCACTGTCGCTGTTCGGCATGGTGCTGGCCATCGGCATCGTGGTGGACGACGCCATCGTGGTGGTGGAGAACGTGGAGCGCCACATTGAGCTTGGCCAGTCGCCGAAGGAAGCCACGCGCAAGGCGATGCACGAGGTCACCGGACCGATCGTGGCCACCGCGCTGGTGCTGTGCGCGGTGTTCATCCCCACCGCTTTCATCAGCGGCCTCACCGGCGAGTTCTACCGCCAGTTCGCGCTGACCATCGCGATCTCCACGGTGATCTCGGCGTTCAATTCGCTGACCCTGAGTCCGGCACTGGCAGCGATCCTGCTGCTCCCACACGGTGCGCCGAAGGATCGCCTCACCCGCGCCATCGACCGTCTGTTCGGCTGGCTGTTCCGCCCCTTCAACCGCTTGTTCCATCGTGGCGCGGAACGTTACGTGGAAGGCACGCGCAAGCTGCAGGGCAAGGGAGCGGCCGCACTGGTGCTGTATGCAGTGCTGATCGGGCTCACCGCGTTCGGCTTCTGGCATGTGCCTACCGGCTTCGTGCCGACCCAGGACAAGCAATATCTGGTGTCGTTCGCGCAGCTGCCGGACGCTGCCTCGCTGGACCGCACCGAGGACGTGATCAAGCGCATGAGCGAAATCGCGCTGAAGCAACCCGGCGTGCAGAGCGCAGTGGCCTTCCCCGGCCTGTCGGTGAACGGCTTCACCAACAGCACCAATGCCGGCATCGTGTTCGTGACACTGAAGCCGTTCGATGAACGGCGCAGCGCGGAGCTTTCTGCCGGCGCCATCGCGGGTGCGTTGAACGCAAAGTTCGCGTCCATCCAGGACGCCTACATCGCGATCTTCCCGCCACCGCCGGTGATGGGCCTGGGCACGATCGGCGGCTTCCGCATGCAGGTGGAGGATCGCGGTCAGCTCGGCTTCGACGAACTGTACAAGCAGACACAGAGCCTGATCGCGGCGAGCCGCAAGGACCCCGCGCTGGCCGGGCTGTTCTCCAGCTTCCAGGTGAACGTGCCGCAGGTGGACGTGAACGTGGACCGCGAGAAGGCGAAGGCCGAAGGCGTGAACCTGGGCGACGTGTACCAGACCATGCAGGCTTACCTCGGTTCGCTCTACGTCAACGACTTCAACCGCTTCGGCCGCACCTACCAGGTAAACCTGTCTGCCGAGCCCTCGTTCCGTCACGACCTCGAAGACATCAACCAGCTGAAGACACGCAATACGCGTGGCGACATGGTGCCGCTGGGTTCCTTCGTCACCGTGGCGCATGGCGCCGGCCCGGATCGCGTGCAGCATTACAACGGCTACCCGACTGCCGAAATCAACGGCGGTCCGGCGCCGGGCTACAGCTCGGGGCAGGCTCAGGCGGCGATGGAGAAGCTGGCGCAGCAGATCCTGCCGAATGGCATGAGCTTCGAGTGGACCGACCTGACCTACCAGCAGATCCTTGCCGGCAACACCGCGGTACTGGTGTTCCCGTTGTGCGTGCTGCTGGTGTTCCTGGTGCTGTCCTCGCTGTACGAAAGCTGGTCGCTTCCGCTGGCGGTGATCCTGATCGTGCCGATGGTGCTGCTCTCCGCGATCGCCGGTGTGTGGCTGTCGGGCGGCGACAACAACATCTTCACCCAGATCGGCCTGATCGTGCTGGTAGGCCTGGCGTGCAAGAACGCGATCCTGATCGTGGAGTTCGCCCGCGAACGTCAGCACGAAGGCATGAGCCGCCACGAGGCGGTGCTGGAGGCGGCCAAGCTGCGACTGCGCCCGATCCTGATGACCTCGATCGCTTTCATCATGGGCGTGGTGCCGCTGGTGACCTCGCACGGCGCCGGCGCGGAAATGCGCCACGCGATGGGCGTGGCGGTGTTCTCCGGCATGCTCGGCGTCACCCTGTTCGGGCTGATCTACACCCCGCTGTTCTACGTCGTGATTCGCGCCCTGGTCGAACGCCGCGAAGCGCGCAAGCGCGCGCAAACGAACGGCCTGCCGGCGCTGGAGGGACATTGAGATGAAATCGAACATGATTGATTCGCAGCGATTCGTTCTTGCTCGTCATCCCGGCGAAAGCCGGGATACAGCGACTTCGCTTTCAGACGTCCAAGGGCGCTGGAAGACTCGCTACGCTCGCCCTGCTTTCGCAGGAATGGCGGGCAAGGCAACCGCGCTGTTCGCCGCGCTGGTGTTGGCCGGTTGCGTCAGCATCGGCCCGAACTACAAGGCTCCGGCCACGTCCGCACCGCAACTGCAGGGCATCGACATGGCGCGCGAAAACGCCGCGCAATTCCAGGCGCAGTGGTGGAAGCAGTTCGGCGACCCCGTGCTGGACGCGCTGATCCAGCATGCCGCCGCCGGCAACCTCGACCTGCGCATCGCTCAGGCGCGGCTGGCCGAATCGCGCGCCTTGCTCGGCGGCGCCAAGTCGCAATACCTGCCCGACGTCCAGGGCGGTGTGTCATACAGCCGCAGCCGCGAGCAGAGCCCGGGTTTCGATACCCAGCGCAGCACGGTCACCGCCTACCAGGCCGGCTTCGATGCCAGCTGGGAGATCGACGTGTTCGGCGGCGTGCGCCGTTCGGTGGAGGCCGCGCGCGCCGACCTCGGCGCCAGCGAGGCTGGGCTGCAAGACGCCCAGGTGAGCCTGTTCGCCGAGGTGGCGCGCAACTACTTCGACCTGCGCGGTACGCAGCAGCGCCAGGAAATCGCCCGCCGCGACATCGCCAACCAGGAGGACACCCTGAAGCTGATCCGTGCGCGTGCCGAGGTGGGTACGGCCTCCGACCAGGACGTGGCCAGCGCGGAGGCGCAGCTCAGCGCGGCGCAGGCGCAACTGCCCCTGCTCGACATGCAGGCGCATGCCGATGCGTACCGCCTCGCCGTGTTGCTGGGCGAAGAGCCCGGCGCGCTGGACATCGATGTCTCGCCGCAGACCTTCAAGCCGATCGACGCCGTGCTGCCCATCGGCGCCGCCGGCGACGTGCTGGCGCGCCGGCCCGACGTGCGCGTCGCCGAGCGCGAATACGCCGCAGCCACCGCGCGCATCGGCGTGGCCAAGGCGGACTTCTTCCCGCATCTCTCGCTGGGCGGCTTCCTCGGCTTCCTCGCCGGGCGCAGCAACGATTTCGGCGGCCCGTCTTCGCGTGCATGGTCGATCGCCCCGAGCATCACCTGGAACGGACTCAACGTGCAGCGCGTGCGCAGCGAACTGCATGCCGCCGAAGCACGCACCGATGCTGCCCAGGCCAACTACCGGCGCACCGTGCTGGAAGCCGTGGAGGACGTGGACAACGCCGTGGTCGGCTACAACCTGCAGCACGAGCGGGTGGAGAAGCTGCTCGCGCAGGCGCAGCAAAGCCAGCACGCCGCCGAGCTCGCCAAGGTGCGCTACGAACAAGGCGCCACCGGCTACCTCGAACTGCTCGATGCCCAGCGAGTGCAACTCGCCGCGGACGATGCGCTGGCGCTGGCGCAGGCGGACATCGATACCCGTGCGGTGGCGCTCTACAAAGCCCTGGGCGGCGGCTGGCAAGCCTGTGGCGATGACGTGCATTGCGCGCCTGTCGCCAACCCGGTGGCCGCCGTGCCATGAGCAAGCCGCGCCAGCACGCGGCGCAGGATGCGCCGTCCGTCCCCGGTGTGCATCGCGTGGCCCTGGTGAGCGGCGCAAACCGCGGGCTGGGTTTCGAAGTGGCGCGCCAACTCGCCGCTCGCGGCTACAGCGTGCTGCTGGGTGCGCGCGACCCTGCCAAGGGACGGCAGGCCGCGAAGCAGATCGCCGGTGACGTCGCAGCCGTGCCGTTGGACGTCACCGATGCGCGGCAGATCGCCGAAATCGCCGCCTGGATAGAGCGCGAACACGGCCGCCTCGACGTGCTGGTGAACAATGCCGGCGGCCACGCCGACAGCAACGCACGTGCCGAAAGCACCGCGCCCGCCGATGTGCGCGCCGCTCTGGAAACCAATCTGCTCGGCGCGTGGCAACTCAGCAGCGCGCTGCTGCCGTTGATGCGCCGGCATCGCTACGGTCGCATCGTCAACGTCACCAGTGGCTGCGCCGGCGTCACCGCACCCGACGCCATCGGCTATCCCGCCTACCGCGTCTCCAAAGCCGCGCTCAACGCCTATACCCGCGCGCTGGCCGCCGAAGTGGCCGGCAGCGGCATCCTGGTCAACGCGGTCTGTCCCGGCTGGCTCGCCACCGGTCTCGGCGGACCGGGCGGCGGACCGGTGGAACGCGGCGCCGCCAGCGTGGTCGCCGCCGCCTGCCAGCCCGAACCCGGCATCAACGGCGCGCTGCTGCGCGACGGCCAGCGCATCGCGTGGTGACACGCGCCATTTCCCTCGAAAGGGCTCACTCCATGCCGCAAACTCCCCACATCAATCGTCGCGTGCTGCTCGCCGCGCGTCCGCACGGCAAGCCTGTGCCGCAGGATTTCCGTCTCGACGAGACACCCGTACCCGAACCCCAGGACGGCCAGGTGCTGCTGCGCACCCTGTATCTCTCGCTCGATCCCTACATGCGCAACCTGATGAACGCCGCAGGTGCCAGCTACGCGCCCGCGGTGGCCGTCGGCGCGCCGATGGTGGGCGGCACGGTGAATCGCGTGGTGGCCTCGCGTCATCCGGATTTCCGCGCCGGCGACCTGGTGCTGGGCAACGCCGGCTGGCAGGACTATGCGCTGTCCGACGGCAGCGGCCTCACGCCGCTGGGCGACATGCCACGGCCTTCCTTGGCACTGGGCGCATTGGGCATGACTGCGTTCACCGCCTATGTCGGCCTGCTCGACATCGGCCAACCGCAACCGGGCGAGACCGTGGTGGTGGGTGCCGCCACCGGTGCGGTGGGGGCCGTGGTGGGCCAGCTGGCCAGGCTCAAGGGCGCGCGCGTGATCGGCATCGCCGGCGGCGCGGACAAGTGCCGTCTCGCGGTGGAAGAACTTGGCTATGACAGCTGCCTCGACCGCCACGCGCCACAGCTGGCAGCACACCTCGCCGCCGTCTGCCCGAACGGCATCGACGTCTATTTCGAGAGCGTGGGCGACGAAGTACTGGACGCCGTGCTGCCTCTGCTCAACAACCATGCCCGCGTCCCGGTGTGCGGCATCATCGCGCACTACAACGACGGCGCGCCGCCGGCCGGCCCCGACCACCGCCCCGCCCTGCTCTCCACCGTGCTGCAGAAGCGCATCCGCATGCAGGGCTTCGTGATCCTCGACCACTACGCCACGCGTTTCGCCGATTTCCGCCGCGAAATGGGCGAGTGGATCGCGGCAGGCCGGGTGAAGACGCGCGAGGATGTGGTGGACGGCCTCGAACAGGCGCCGGACGCCTTCATCGGGCTGCTCGAGGGGCGCAATGCAGGCAAGCTGGTGGTGCGCGTGGCCGGGGATTGAATCCCGCCACGCTCAGCTCTTGCCGAGATCGGTGTGCGCCGAATACAGCGCATGCCAATGTCCGTCGATGTAGGTGAACACGTCCGAGGAATAGAGCTTGCCCTTCGTGGCCGGCGCGGTGCTGACGAAGCTGATGATCGCGGTGTCGCCCTGCAGCGTCACCTGCTGCTCCACCGGATGCGCCTGCTGCCACGCCGTTACTTGCTGCTTCATCGCCTGTGAGCCACGATTCTTCGCGGCATGGGCCACGATGGCGGCCTTGGTGGCGAAGGTGCCTGCCACGCCCACCGAGCGGTAGTCCGGCAGCAGCATGTCGTCGAGCCACGCGGTATCGCCGCTCTCCTCGGCCTCGAGCCAATGCTGATCCACGGCCCGCACCGCCGCGGCGGTGCGGGCGGTTTCGTCCACCTCGGCGGCAGAAGCGGAAATCGGCGTTGCGAGCATGCCCGCAACGAGGGCGAGTGCACCCAGGCCGAAGCCCGGCAAACGTTGGCTGTATGTCATTCGATTCTCCCAGAGGATCTGCGCGATTGCATGACCGCGCATCCAACTTGCCCTCTTGCACAGATCGACGACCGCAGATTTGTGGCGAGCGTCCGCAATACAGGGACGAGCGGGCAGCCCGCATGCCTCAACGGCGCACCGGGTCCGGATCGCTCACACGCAGACGCCCTCAACCAGATGACGCAAGCATTGCGGTTGGCTGGCGCGGACCGACGCAATCCCGAGGGCCGTCGAACTGCCCTAATTCAGTCAGAGGACGCTTCCACTTTGCATAACGCGAAAAACTCTGCGGCGGGCGGCGTCGAATTTGACGCTCAAGACGCCTATTCGACCGCTTGTCACAATCACGCATGCGTTCGTCCCCATGCTGTCGCATCGTGTCGCCATTCATTTAAAAGTGGACCCTTATCTCACTTTAAAAGTGGACCTTTATCTCTCGGCACTGGGTACGCCATAGTCCTTGGTGCAACGCGCCGTAGCGACAAAACGGGTATCGCATCGACCATCCTGATTGGCGACAAAGCTCAGCTGACCCTCCACCGCTCGCCCTGAGCGCAGGGCCGAAGTAGAAGGTGATCGCAGCTGGGCATTTCGACTTCGCTTGCCATTGCAAGCGACACCCAGCGCCAACGGAATCCCTGGCTGAGTGTCGTTGCCAATCAGGTCCGCGATTGATGCGTCGTAGTCAAACAGATTCTGACCGTTCGGATAGGCACGAGGGGAAGTCGTACCATGACGCGGAATTCGCGATCGATCACGCTTTACCTGGCCGTTGCGTTTGCGTTCGCATGGGTATTCTGGCTACTCGCCTGGCTCAGCAGCAAACACCTCGTCTCGCTTCCTTTGGTGCCGATGATGTTCGTCGGATCATTCGGGCCATTCATTGGCGCGGCTGTAACGACGTTTAGCGAAGGCGGTGTTCGCCGAACGACAGGCTTTTTTCGTCGCGGCCTCGATCCGCGGATGGGATGGGACGTCTTCCTGGTTTCCTTCTTCCTGATGCCGATCCTGGCGATCGTTGTGGAACTGGCACATGCGCATTTCATCGGTCAAGCGCCGCAGTTCACGATGACCTTGGCGGACTTCCCGCTCAGCTATTTGTTCTTGTTCGTGCTGGGCGGGACGCTGGCGGAGGAATATGGCTGGACATTTCTGTCGGACAAGCTTGATGCGGTTCTCCCGCTCAAGCGTTCGACCGCGATCCTCGGCTCCATCTGGGCCATTTGGCACCTGCCGCTGTTCTTTATCGTTACCAAGGGCGCCATACAGGGCTACACCCCGTTCTACATCTTCTTCATTGTCACGGTAGCGTTGCGCTTTCTGTTTTCCTGGGCGTATCACCGCGGGGGGCGGAATATATTGTCCAACATGCTCTTCCACACCGCGGCAAACATCGCTTACAGCCTGGCAGCGATTGCGCCCGCACCTGGCGATCTTTCCACGGGGCGGCTCTGGATGTTCACGCTACTCACCATCGCTTCAGCGGGTCTCGCCTGGATCGTGGCTCCACCGCGCGCGGAGAGTCCCCTTCCATCGGTTTAGCGCTGCTCGCTGTCGGCGCGGAGCACTGCATTGAGCAGCTGTCCCGTGGCGCAATCCTCGACCGGAATCCCGGAGCAATCGCATGGCTTTTCGACACCGCGCACGCAGGCCGGCATGGGTACTGGGTCTTTGCGTGCTGTTGCTCGCGTCGGTCGTATCGGCATCGCGCTATGCCGACATGCCCACGCGCGAGGGCCTGCCACTGCCGGCCACCGTCCCCTGGGCGACCACAGGCGATGCCTCGCCCGCGTTCACCCCCGACGGCAACACGGTGTTCTTCACCCGCAGCGTCGGCATGACCCGGAGCATCTTCGTCTCGCACCGGCGCGACGGCCGCTGGTCGTCGCCGGAACTCGCTCCGTTCTCGGGACAATGGCTCGATTTCGAACCGGCCATGTCGCCCGACGGCACCTATCTGGTATTCGTCTCCAATCGTCCCATCCATCCCGGCGGCAAGCCGCTGGACGGCTACTTCGGCGGCAAGAGCCGACCCAGCCATGGCGGCAATCTCTGGATGGTGGACATCGGCAGCCCCGATGGTCACGTCATCAACCAGCCGCTGCGGTTGCCCATGGCCGTCAACATCAGCTCGGCGACTTACTCGCCCGCCGTGGACATGTCCAATTCGATCTACTTCACCAACCCCGACCCGCACACCCATCACACACGGCTCTACGCAAGCGAACGCCCTGACGACGCCTTCCTGCCGGCCGAGCCGCTGTCGTTCAGCGACGGCATAGCATCCGACTACGACCCCGCCGTGGCAGCCGACGGCTGCTTCATCGTGTTCAGCTCGAACCGCGCACCTACGCCACCGGGCCACAGCGGCCTGTTCGTGGCCTACGCCACCGCGTCGGGTTGGAGCCGGCCGCAACCGCTGGGCATCCTTGGCATCGAGGCCCGCCTCGGCGCGAACCAGCACGCGCTCTACTACCTCGCCGATTCGGACGAGCGCATCCACCAGCTGCCGCTTGCCGCGTGGCTGGCCGGGCATGCGCCAAGCCGGGGCGCGGCGCCGTGGTGTCTTCCGCACCATGATTGACGGCGGCGAGTGGTGACCTCCCATCCGGCTGGCCATGCCGCTGGTCACGGCGAACGCTCCGGCCGTCACACCTCGCGCGACAGCCACCGGCGCCTGCGCCACTTTGTCCCGGTAGATGTGTCCATGCACGGGCGCACCACCGAGGAGGAGTGATGGCGATGCGCCTGTCGACAGCGTTCGCGACATGGATGAGTTTTGCTTCCATCGCGGCCATGTCCAGTCACGCACCGACTGCGGACGGGCCCGTGGTCTTCGCGCCGGACGCCATTCCCGCTGGCGCCGATGATGGTGCTGCGGTGTTCACGCCGGACGGCGCCACTGTCTATTTCATGCGTGGCACCGGCGACGGCTCGACGCTGATGGAGTCGCGTCACCGCGACGGGCGCTGGTCGCCGCCGACGGTAGCGCCGTTCTCCGGGCGCTGGCACGACCTGGACCCGGCGATGGCACCGGACGGTTCGTTCCTGCTGTTCGCCTCCAACCGTCCGGCTACCCCGGGCGATCCGCCACTCGACGCGGTCCACGGCGGCAAGCGCCACGTCGGGCAGGGCATGAACCTGTGGCGGGTGGACTGGCGGGGCGACCACTGGAGCACGCCGGTGCGTCTGCCCGATGTCGTCAATCGCTGTTCGCTGATCGCCTCGCCGAGTATCGCCGCCGACGGCAGCCTCTACTTCATCGGGTGCGCCGGGCCGCGCGGCGACTTCGCGCTGCTGCGCTCCCCCTACCGCGACGGCCGTTACGCGACGCCTCGCGTGGTGGCGCTGGGCGACGTGGATGCCACGATCCGCGATCCCGCCATCGCCCCCGACGGCTCGTTCATCGTCGTCAGCGTAAAGCACGCTGCGCAACAGCCGTACCGCCTCGCCATCGCATTTCGCACGCCGACCGGCTGGAGCGCGCTGCAGGACCTCGGCGACGCGGTCAACGGCGGTAAGGAAAACATGGGCGCCCAGCTCGGCCCCGACCACCACACGCTGTACTTCTACAGCGACCGCCCCGCCGCCGGCGCGCAAGCGCGTGCGGCGTGGACCAACGGCCACGATCACATCTGGCAGGTGTCGCTGACGCCGTGGCTGGACGCGCATGCCGGGCACGGCCGTTGACGCCCCGATCATCACTCCATCCCCACGAGGAGCTGTTCATGCGTTGCCGACACCTGGTTCCTATCCTCGCCCTGGCTTTGGGCGTCGCCGTCTCCGCACCGCCGGCGCGGGCAACCGCGGACGACACCGTGTCGCATCCGGCCGAGGGACCGTGGACGGCGGCGCACGATGCCTCACCCGCGTTCACGCCGGACGGCAACACGGTGGTGTTCACCCGCGGCCACGGAGCGGAGCGCCGCCTTTACGTCGCCAGGCGCCGCGACGGTGCCTGGTCGGAACCGGTGCAGGCGCCGTTCTCGGGGCAGTGGATGGACTTCGAGCCGGCGATGGCGCCGGACGGCTCTTACCTGGTATTCGTCTCCAACCGACCGGTGAACGGTACCGGCAGCGTGCTGGATGGTAGCTGGGGCGGCAAGGCGTATCCCGGCCGTGGCGGCAACCTGTGGCGGGTGGATCGTGCCGGCGACGGCTGGGGCAAGCCACAGCATCTGCCCGAGGTCGTGAATGCCGGCACGTCGATCTTCTCGCCGGCGGTGGCGGCGGATGGCAGTCTGAGCTTCGTACGCGTCGATCCGGCCAACGGCACGTTCCGGCTCTACCGCAGCCGCCATGTGGACGGCCGGTATCAGGCGGCGCAAGCGTTGGCTCTCGGCGGTGGCGCCGCGGACTCCGACTACGATCCCGCGGTGGCGCCTGACGGATCCTTCCTCGTCTTCAGCTCGGATCGCCCGCCGGCACCCTCCAACGGCGCCCTGTTCATCGCCTTCGCGACGCGCGACGGCTGGAGCGCGCCGCTCGACCTCGGCATCGCCGGAGACGAGGCGCGTCTGGGCCCGGATCACACGACGCTGTACTTCAGCGCCACCGACCATCGCATCCATCGCCTCGCGCTCACCCCCTGGCTGGCCCGGCACGCGGTGGCAAAGCCATGATCCGCCAGCAACTGCCTTGCGACACCTGCCTCCGGAGCACATCGATGCATCGATCCCCCCGCGCGCAGCGCGGAGCAACCATCGCACTCGCCGCACTGGCCGGTGCCGCCGGCTTGTTCGCCCGCACCGCTCCGGCACAGGCCGACACGGCGCCGACACTCGCGCCGCTCGCGGGGTTCGTCGGGCACTGGCATTGCGAGGGCCGCTTCGCGAACGGCAAGCCCATCCGCTCAAGCGAGAACTTCACCATCGAACTCGGCGGCCAATGGCTGCACATGCGGCATGCGGACGAGCCGCCAAACCGCTACCTCGCGGATTCGTGGTGGGGCTACGACAAGGTCGCGAAGCATTTCACCGCAACGGTATTCGACAATTTCGGCGGCGACCGGCGCTACACATCGATCGGCTGGGCGCGCGACACGTTGACGCTGGAAAACGTCGCGACGAGCGGCTATCTCGATCGGTTCGCGTTCCAGCGCCACGGCGATGACGCCTACCGCGTGACCTACACCTACCGGAACCGCAGCGGCGCGTGGCAACTGGGCGACGAGCAGTCATGCATGCGCGACGCACAGATGCCGCGATCCTAGACCCGATGCCGGCAATGCCTTCAGGCACTATCGCGAACGGCCTCCGCCGCGCAGACTGGCTCGCCATCCGGTGGTACGCCAGCGAGGATCTCGTGCTCGACCGCAGTGCAGCGCAGCGACTGAAGACCTGGGGGCTGATCTTCGGCTTCTGGACGCTGCTGGCGCTGTCCTACGCGCTCAGCGGCGGACTCGCCTCGATCAGCGAGGGCTATCCGCCGGGCTGGCTGCGCAACCTGGCCTGGAACCTCGGCAACTTCTGGCTATGGATGGCACTGATGCCGCTGGTGGGCTGGCTGGGCCGGCAAAGCGTGGGGCATGGCTGGCGGCGCTTCTTCGCCGTGCATGTGCCGGCTTCGCTGGTGGTGGCGCTGGCGCAGATGATGGTGCACCTGGTGGCGTTCTGGTACCTGTGCGGTCCCGGGCGCATGCCGGAAGTGCACACGCTGGGCCAGTACGTGCGCATGGAGTTCGCCTACAGCTACCACCTGGCCGTGCTCACCTATTGGATCGTGCTGGTGGTGCTGCGCGGCATGGAGTCGCGGCGCCGGCTGCGCGATGAACAATTGCGCAGCGCCCTGCTGGAATCGCAGCTGGCACAGGCGCAACTGCAGGCCCTGCGCATGCAGTTGCAGCCGCACTTCCTGTTCAACACGCTTAATGCGATTTCCGCGCTGGCGCTGGCCGACCCGCTGCAGGCGCGGCTGATGATCGCGCGGCTCAGCGACTTCCTGCGCCTCACGCTGGAGGAACGTCACGCGCCACAGGTGCCGCTGGCGCGCGAGCTGGAGTTCCTGCGCTGCTACCTGGACATCCAGCAGGTACGTTTCCAGGACAGGCTCAGCACGCGGCTGGACGTGGCCGACGATGTGCTGCGCGCCGCCGTACCCAACCTGATCCTGCAACCGCTGGTGGAGAACGCGCTGCGGCACGGCCTGCTGGCCAAGGCCGAACCGGGCAGCCTGCAGGTGACCGGCCAACGCGACGGCGACGAGCTTTACCTGCGCGTGGACGACGACGGCCTGGGCCTGCCGCCCGATGGCGCGAATGAGGGCATCGGCCTTACCAATACCCGCGCCCGGCTGGCCATGCTGTTCGGCGGCGACGCGCGGCTGGAGCTGCAACGCCGCGACGGCGGCGGGACGCGGGTGGAGCTGCGCCTGCCGTTCCGCGAGCACATCGCATGAGCGCCGCAGGGATCCGCGCGCTGCTGGTGGACGACGAGGTGCTGGCGCGCCTCGCATTGCGGCAGGCGCTGGCCGCCCATGCCGACGTGGCGATCGTCGGCGAGTGCGGCAATGCCGCCGAGGCGCTGCAGGCGATCAAGGCGTTGGCGCCGGACCTGCTGTTCCTGGACATCCGCATGCCCGGCATGGACGGCTTCAAGCTGCTGCACCAGCTGCAGCCGCAGGCATTGCCGATGGTGGTGTTCACCACTGCCTACGGCCAGCACGCGCTGCGCGCGTTCGACGCCGGCGCGCTGGATTACGTGCTGAAACCGATAGACCAGGCACGCTTCGACCAGGCAATGGATCGCGTGCGCCGGCACTGGCACGGCCTGCAGGCACCCGTGGCGAATCCCGCATCTGCGGGCCACTTGCAGCGTATCAGCGTGCGTGTGGGCGAGCACATCCGGGTGATCGCGGTGGACGCCATCGACTGGATCCGCGCCGACGGCAATTACGTGCAGATCCATGCCGACGGCACCCGCTACCTGCATCGCGAGGCCCTCAGCCATCTGCTCGACGGGCTCGACCCCTCACGCTTTCTGCGCATCCATCGCGGCGTGATCGTCAACGTGGAACGCATCCGCGAAGTGCATCCGCTGTTCAACGGCAATGCCGAAATCGTGTTGCGCGATGGCACTCGGCTGGATCTCAGCCGGCGCTTCCGGGCCGGCGCACGCGCGGTGCTGGGCCTGCCCTGACCGTTCGCCACGCATAGGCGACCGCTGGTCACGAGCCATATCCGCTCGTCACGAAACAGCGGCGGCGTGGCATGGATGACGCGCACGCTCCACGGCATCGTCATCGTGCCAAGGAAGCCGCATGGCCCATCGCATGTTCGCGCTGCTTGGCGCCCACCTCCTGCTGCGCGGCGCCGACCTCGCTGCTGCGGGCGCCGCAGACATGGCCTCGTCGCAGCCGAAGATTTTCGCGCCCGGCTCGCTATCCGGCCTGGCGGCCGTGGAATGCCTCACCTTCGCGCCCGATGGCGCCGCCGTGTTCTTCGACCGCGCCGCATAGGCGCGCCCTCATCAGGAGCAAACATGTCCCCACGTTCTTTCGTCCTGGCCGCCCTCATCGCAGCCGCGATGACCGCCCCCATCGCCGCGCGCGCGCAAAGCCACGGCGAACTGGTCGGACCCGGCACGATCTCCACCGCCCTGCAGGAAACCTCGGCTGCACTGACGCCCGACGGCAACACGCTGTACTTCATGCGTTCCGACTTTGCCGAACGGGACGACACCATTCTTGTCTCGCATCGGGTGGACGGACACTGGGGCATGCCGCAGGTGGCCTCGTTTTCCGGACAATGGCACGACTCCGAGCCCACGTTGTCGCCGGACGGCCAGCGGCTGTACTTCGTCTCCAACCGTCCCCTCCAGCCGGGCGGTGCATCGCTGACGACGGAAATGGGCGGCCACCATTTCGCAGGCACCAATCTCTGGTACGTGCAACGCCAGGCCGACGGCCACTGGAGCGAACCGGTACACGTGGACGGCGCGCTCAACGACGGGGCGATGATCTACAACCCCTCGGTGGCGGCGAATGGCGACATCTATTTCTCCGCGCACCGGCCGGACTCCGGCGCCGCATACCAAATTTACGTGGCGCACCGCACGGCGCAGGGCTACGCGACACCGCAACGCGTGGACCTGGGCGACCTGGCGCACAACCGCATGGACCCGGCCGTCGATCCGCGAGAGCGTTTCCTGGTCTACGCCGGCGACGAGGGCGATTCGCTGGGTAGCGCCGATCTCTACATCGCATTCCGCCAGGCGGACGGCCACTGGGGCAAGCCGCTGCACCTGCCGGGCGAAGTCAACAGCACGGCGCTGGAGAATGCGCCTTCGCTGGGGCCGCGCTTCGGCGAGCTGTTCGTCTCCAGCAGCCGGCGCGACGAGGTGAGCTTCCCCAAGCCGCGCGACAACGCCGCCACCCTGCAGCAACGCCTTGAGCAACCACTGAACGGTTCGCGCAACCTGTGGCGCTTCGACATTTCCGACGTGCTGCGCGCGCACGGCATCACGCCCTGACACGGAGGCCACATGACCCGCATCCGCCTATGCTCGATCCTGCTGGCCGGTTTGTCGTTGCCCGGCTTGGCTGCGGCCGCTGTTTCCACCACGGCGCCGGCGCTGACTCCCGCGTTTCGCCCCGGCGCGAGTTTCGGCAACGTGTTTTCGCGTACCGTCGCCGTCCAGGCGCCCGGCTTCGATGAAGCGGTGCACCGTGTCAGCGGCACCGCGACCTACCGCGTGACCGACGCCGCTCTCGCGTCGCCGCATCTGTTTGTCGATTACCGCTACGACGGCCGAGCCGCTGGCAACGGCACGGCGGAACTGACCGACAGCGGCGCCACCAATTGCTTCGACGGCAAGTGCGCGCCCAACACCGATGCCAGCGGGCTGGCCTACAACCCGCGGCTGTGGGGATCGCCGCCGGCCACACTCAAGCTCGGTCAACACTGGACCGTGGACATCGCGGGGCCATGGGAGCTGGGTCCCGCTGGTAAGCAGACGGTAACCGTGGTGGCGCTCGACCCAGCCAGCCACACCGTCACCCTGGAACGCGAAGGGAGCGGCGATGGCGCATGGCTAGATGAGAAGCCGCAGCTCACGCTGACCCGCGACGGCAAGCCTTGCGAGGTGACGCGACAAGCCGGGCACGCACACTGGCACGGCTACACCACGTTCCGCGACGGCGTCGTGCTCAGCGATGAGCTGGTCAGCACGCGGCGGCTGATACTGACCTCCGCCCGGTACGGCCACGTCGAAGCCACCGAACGCCAATACATCCTGCTCAACGCCATGCCAGTGGAGGCAACACGATGATGCGCACCGTGACGCATTTATGCCTGACCATCGGCCTGCTGCTGACCACGGCGGGCGCACAGGCCGCCGCCACGGCGACCGCCGCGCCGCAGCCCGTCACGCTGGGCGGCATCCTCCATCCAGACAGCGACGACACGCTGGCCTTCACTCCCGACGGCAATACGGTCTTCTTCGATCGAAGCGAGGGCAAGCGCAAAACCATCATGGTCTCGCGCAAGATCGACGGACGCTGGTCGCAGCCTGAGGTCGCGGGCTTCTCCGGGCGCTGGTTCGACCAGGATCCAGTGATGGCACCGGATGGCAGCTACCTGTTGTTCGACTCGGATCGGCCGCCGACAACGGGCAGCAAACCGCTGACGCAGGACTACTTCGTCGGCGGCTCCGCGCCGGGTTCCAACATCTGGCGAGTAAATCGGGAGGGTGATGGCTGGGGCAAACCGGTCTGGCTGGGCGCCGTCGTCAACAACGATGTCTTCGTCGACTTCGCCAGCATCGCCGCCGACGGCAGCCTGTATTTCATCCGCTGGGACAAGCAGGCCAAGGTGATGCACACCTGGCGCGCGGCATACCGCGACAGCCGCTATGCGACCCCGGTGCGCGCAGGGCTGGGCGATCCGGACGTGTCCACCCACGATCCGGCAGTGGCGCCAGACGAATCCTTCGTCGTATTCGACTACGGCAAGACCAAGGGCGGTCTCGGCCGGCTGTGCATCGTCTTCCGCGAAGGCAACCACTGGGGAAAGCCGATCGATCTCGGCGACACCGTGAACCGGGACATGCCATGGGGATCGCACATCGCGCTGGATGGTCACAGCGTGTACTTCACCGGTCAATCGGGCATCTGGCAGCTCGACCTCACGCCCTGGCTGCGCCAACACGCGACAGCCACGGCCGGACTGTGATGCCGCGCTAGCGCTGCACCATGTGCCCAAACCACTCCCAGCCACGCACATGCTCGGCGATCAGCTTGACGCTGGTAAGCATGGGCACCGCGAGCAGCGCGCCGGGGATGCCCCACAGCCAGCCCCATACCAGCAGCCAGACCAGGATGGCGATGGGGCTCAGACGCATGCGGCGACCGAGGATCAGCGGCGTCACCAGGTTGCCTTCGAACGCGGTGAGGCCGGCAAAACACAATGCGGGCAGCAAGGCGTGGGTGAGGTCGTCGAAATGCGCCAGGCCTACCAGCAGCAGCACGGTGGTGGTGACGATGGCACCCACGTAAGGGATGAAATTGGCGAACATCGCCACCGCACCCCACAGCAGCGGGTCAGGCATGCGCAGTTGCCACAGCAGCGCCGTGGTGACCATGCCCAGCGAAAAATTGATGAGCAGGGTTGTGAGAATGTAGCGCGACACTTCCTGCTGGATACCACGCACCACCGACACCGCCTGCCGCTTGTGGTTGAAACCGGGCGTGATCTCCACCAGGCGACGCAGCAGCAACTCACCATACACGAGGAAGAAGAACACCAGCAGCACGACGGTGAGCACCGCCGCCAGCACCTTGGGTGCGGTGGACATCACGTCCCACGCGCTCACTGCCACGTCCACCGGCTCCGGCCTGGCCCGCACGGGATGGCCATTGACCAGGGTCTGCGTGGCACGGTTGGCCGCCTCCAGCGGCTGGGTGAAATGCTCAAGCTTGGGCACGAAACTGCGGATGGTGGTTGGGGCGTCGTGGAACCATTCCAGCGCCGGCGGCGTGAGCAGGCCGATGCCTGTGCCGATACCGCCGATCAACGCCAGCATCAGCACGCTGGCGCCCAGCCAGCGCGGCAGGCCGTGGCGGGCGACGCCGGCCACGATGGGATTCAGCGCCAGGCCGATGAAGGCAGCCAGCACTAGCGGGATCAGCAGGGCCTTGCACAAGGTCACCGTGTACAGCAGGGCCAGCAGCAGCAAGCCGTTGAGGAGCACCCGGATGGCGCGCAGGTGGCGGCGCGTGCCGAGCACGTTGCGGCGTTCGAAACCGCCATGCGCCGGCGGCGGGGCGATTTCATCCGTCTCCCCACCAACGGGCACGTTCATGGGGAAGCTTGATCCGCGGCATTGGCGCCCAGCTCCGCGACCAGGCGCACGCCTTGCGCCACGGCCTCGGCGAGTCCGCCGCGCAGCAGCGAGTCCAACCCCGGTATGCGCAACGGCGAGGCGTCGAGAGTGCCCAGCACGAAACCCGCGCCACCCGCCGCGCCGAGCATTAGCAGCGGATGCTCTTGTCCGCGCGCCAGCAAGGCGGCCGCAGGCGCGGCCAGTTCCGTGCGATGCGCCGCTACCCGCGCCTGCGCCGCGCGCACCTTGTCGAGTTGTCTGAACAAGCTCACGGCTTGCCCTCCCCTGCACCGTCGTTCTGGATGTCGCTTTCCGCGCGCCGCATCGTCTCGCGCATCATCGTATTCCATTCGCGACGCGTGGCGGGCAGGCTCATCCAGCGCATGCAGCGGCGGAACATCGCAACAGCGCCAGCGAGCAGCAGCGCCTGCAACAGCGCCAACACCAGCAACGCCCAGATCCACGAATGGAACCACACCGCTAGCAGCGCGCCAATCAAGCCGAGCAAGGTCAAGCCCAAGGCCACGCCGGCCACAGTGGCGACCAGCGCGGCCACCAGCAGCCACGACACCGCGCTGCGCGCCAGCCCCAACTCGGCGGCGAGCAGCTGCAATTGGGCACCGAACAGCCGTCGTGCCGCGCTTGCAAGCCGGTTCAATTCATCCAGCAGAGACGAGGACGGCGCCGGGGGCTCCGGCGCCGTCGCGCGATCCTGCCCGCGCGCGGGTTCCTCCTGCATGAGGGTCAGCGCCGCAGCAAGCGACCGAGCAACCAGCCCGCGCCCAGTGCGATGGCCACGGACTGCACCGGCTTCTCGCGCACGTAGTCGCGCACCTGCCCCAGCCATTCGTCGGCGCGATCCATCGTGGCGTCGTAGGCGGCCCGACCGCGCTCACCGGCGTCGGCTAGCTTGTCGCTGGCCTGATGCGCGCCCGCAGCTACCTTGTCGGTGGCGCGGTGCAGGCTGGCCTCGATATGGTCGGCGGCGCGATCCACCGCTTCCTTGGTACCTGCCACCGCGCTGGACGTGGCCTGCTTGACGCGCTCGGCACTGTCATCGATGCGGCTGGTGCTGGTGTTGCCGGTGGTTGCGGGATGCTGGTTCATGTTGCCTCCTTGAAGCCATGCCATGGGACGTCGATTCATTTCGCTCGCCGCAGGAACGCGACGATCGCCAAGACCAGGAACGCGACGAACAGGATCTTCACGACAAGCGCCGCCACGCCCCCGATCAAACCACCGAAGCCCAGCGCAGCGGCAACGACGGCAACGATGAGGAAAATCAGCGCGTAGTGAAGCATGGCCTTGCCCTCTTGAACGAATGCCGACCGCGGCGTGTCCTCCGTGCAACGCCATTCATCCACACCGTGCGCCTTCCGGACGTGAAGGCGCAGACTTGCTACGCCTTCATGCCCGCATTCACAACGGATTGATCGTGTAGGTTCCCATCAACTCCGCCTCTGCCAGCACGTGGCCGTGCATCGCCTCACGCAACTGGGCCAGCGTGAAGCCGCCGCGCAGGTCCAGCTTCGCCACATCCAGCGCATGGATGCGGAAGTGGTAATGGTGCACGATGCTGTCGTTCCACGGCGGGCACGGGCCATCGTAGCCGAGGTAATCGCCGCCCATTTCGGCATCGCCGGCGAACCAGCCGGTGTAATCGTTCAAGCCCTGCACGCTGCCCGGCGGCCCAATGGGATCGCGCTTGCCGCGCGGCGTGATGCCGTCACAGCACGAACCTTCGCCGAGCTCCCCGCACTCTTCGGGAATGTTCGCCATCAGCCAGTGAACGAACTCCACGCGCGGCAGGTCGGCCGGTACCACGCGACCCTCCTTGTTCACGTCGTCGCCACAGCTGGGCACGTCGGTGTCGATGCAGGTGAGCACGAAGGAGCGCGTGCCTTCCGGTGCATCCTTCCACGCCAGGTGCGGACTGCGGTTGTCCGACAACGCCACCGGCGCACCGGGTTTGCCGAAGGCATTGGCAACGGGGATAGGCCGGCCATGGGTGAAATCGTCGCTGCGCAGTTGCATGGGAAGCTCCCGGATCGGTGAATCACGGAAGCATGCCGCAAGGCATGCGCGAGCGCATCTGCTGGTCGCGACCTCATACGTCACCCTGTGACCGCGCCCGGCAGGTCGTCGCTCGCCAACACGCTGTGGCCGGGCGGAGCTGCACGTCGTCCGGACGGCCCGGGCTTGTTCGTTCTGCTCGAAGCCGGTGATGTGCGGCTGACAGCCCGCCGCCTTGTTGCCGTCGAGGCGCACCGTCATCGCACGGTGACCGGATTTTCATGCGGTTCCAGACCGTGTTCGGCGATCAGGATCGCGCCCCTGTAGGCCGCCGGAACCTGCCTACCCCCGCAGAAGCGCATGCCGAATGAAGCCAGGTGCGCAAAGTAAAGACAGGAACGAAGGCGGGCGCGTGGCACGTTTCCGGTCGGCCGGAAAAGCCAAGCCTGTACCCATGCCGTATCGCCTAGCGGCTCTGCTAACGTGCGCGCTTCTACGGAGGAAGCATGAGCGAACTGCAAGACCTCACCACCCTGGTGCGCGCCGCCACACCACTGCTGGTGATCGAGACGGTAGACGAGCAGCGCGTGATCGAATGTTTCCGCCACGTGATCGCACAGGCGCTGCATCCGCTATGGTGTTGGACCTTGACCGACGGGCTGCAGCGCCTCGATTTCGCGCGACGCGACACTCAGCCGGCGTCCGATGTCACCAGCACGCTGGAGGCGATCCGTGCCGAACCCGAGCGCGGCATCTACCTGCTGTTCGACTTCCACGGCCTGCTCGGTTACGCAATGAGTCAGCGCCTGCTGCGCGAAATCGTGCAGCGGCAACGTTGTGCTGCACACACCATCGTGCTGATAGGCGCGAAAGTGGAACTGCCGGGCGAGCTGGAAGCGCTGGCGCTGCGCGTTCCGCTGGCGCTGCCCGACCTCAAGGCGTTGGCCGCGATCATGCGCGGCGAGGCGCTGGCGTGGCAGCGCGAGAACAACCGCCGGCTGGAAGTGGACAACGATGCCGCGCGCACCATTGTGCGCAACCTGCTCGGTCTGTCCGCACCCGATGCACGGCGCATCGTGCGCAAGCTGATCTACAACGACGGCGCGCTGGGGCCGGAGGACTTGCCCGAGCTGATGCAATCCAAGTTCGAATTGCTGAATCGTTCGGGCCTGCTGCATTACGAATACGCCACCGCCAGTTTCGCGGACATTGCCGGCGTTTCGCGCGTGCGCGAATGGGTGCAGCGCAGGCGCGCCGTGTTCCTCGCTGCCGAACCCGATCCCGTGTTCGACCCGCCCAAGGGGGTGCTGTTGTTGGGCGTGCAGGGTTGCGGCAAGAGCCTCGCCGCCAAGGCCATCGCCGGCGGCTTCGGCGTGCCACTGGTGCGACTGGATTTCGGTGCGCTGTACGACAAGTACCAGGGCGAGACGGAGAAGAACCTGCGCGAGGCGCTGGCCAGCGCCGAATTGTTGGCACCCTGCGTGCTGTGGATCGACGAGATCGAAAAAGGCCTTGCCAGCGGCGGCGAGGACGGCGGCGTGTCGCGCCGCGTGCTCGGCTACCTGCTGACGTGGATGGCCGAACGCAAGTCGAAGGTGTTCGTGGTGGCCACCGCCAACGCGGTGCACGAGCTGCCCGCAGAACTGCTGCGCAAGGGACGCTTCGACGAGATCTTTTTCGTGGACCTGCCGCGGCCCGAGATGCGCGCGGAGATCTTCGCCATGCACCTGAAACGTCGCCGGCTCGATCCTGCGGCGTTCGACCTGCCTGCGCTTGCCGAAGCAAGCGCGGGATTCTCCGGGGCCGAGATCGAGCAGGCCATCGTCAGCGCACTGTACGACGTCGCCGGTCATGGCGAGCTGGATCAATCCGCTTTGCTCGCCGCGCTGGTGCAAACCCGGCCCCTGTCCGTGCTGATGCGCGAGCAGGTGGAGACATTGCGCGCATGGGCGCAGGGACGTTGCGTGGCGGCGGATTGATGGAAGCCGACGACCTCAAGCGCCTCGTCACCGTGCGCATGCCGTTCGGCAAGTACAAGGGCCACCTGATCGCCGACTTGCCCGGCGCCTACCTCGCATGGTTCGCGCGCAAAGGCTTCCCGCATGGCGAACTCGGCAGACTGCTCGCGCTGATGCTGGAGATCGATCACAACGGCCTGAAGCGGCTGCTCGATCCGTTGCGGGGGGCGCAGAGCGCCGCCCAGGCGGCTAGCGCAATGACCCGTCTGCCACGGCGTTGAATCGCGCCGCAATGTAGTCGTCGGTGAAGCTGGTCATGTCGCGGCCGCGGATGAAACCGCAATGGCCACCATGGTCGGAGATGTCCAGTTCCACGTTCGGCGGCAGGCGCAACTGCTCGAACGCGCCCACCGGGATCACCGGGTCGTCGCGCGCGGTGAGGATGGTGGCAGGGATCTGCATGGCCTGCAGCGCGTCACCGGCCACCGAATAGCCGTCCAGGTATCCCTGCAATGACTGGAAATCGGTATGGCGCAGCACCAGCGACTCGGTGAGGCCACGCAGATTCTGCTTCAGCTCGGTGAGCTCGAAATAATTGTGCTGCGGGAATGCGCTCTGCTTGGCGAGCAGCGATTTGCGCCACTTGCGCACGAAGTAGGCCTGGTAGAACCAGGGTGCCGCCTCTTCCAGCGAGAACAGGCCCTCGCTGGGATCGATGATCGGGCACACCGCCAGCACGTAGCTGAGCGGGATCCCGAGGCGCGAGGTCTGCAATGCCGCGCGCAAGGCGAAGTTGCCGCCCAGCGAGAAGCCGGCCAGCGCCATCGGCCGTGCCGGCCAGCGCGCGGCGATGTCGGCCAGCGCGAGTACTACCTCGTCGAGCCGGCAGGAATGGAAGAGCGCCTCGTTCAACGCATGGCTGTCGCCGTGGTCGCGGAAGTTGAGGCGGAAGATGTCCCAGCCGTCGGCGAGCAGCCGGCTGCCGGTCTGCAGCACGTAGGTGGAGTCGACGCTGCCCTCCCAGCCGTGGAACAGCACGGCAAGGCCGCGTGCCTGGGGGCGGCTTCTCTGTGCGGTGAATGCACCGGTGAGACGCACGCCGTTGCCGCCGTCCACCATCACCGCCTCGGCACCTTCCTGCACGGTCCGCGCGGCGCGCGGCAGCAGCAGGCGGCGTATGCCGCTGGAGGAAAGCATGGTCTGCACATGCCCACTGGTGAGCGGCCATGTCGGACGGAAATCCTTTCCGCACGGCAGGTTCATGCGTTGCGATCCTCCAGCGCCGCGGCTATGCGCTCGCGCGACAGCTCGGCCATCTTGCGGCGCGCGTCGGGGCTGGCCGGCACAGGCTGCAGGAAGTGCACCTCCGCATCCATCGGCGCGCTGCCGAGCAGGCGCAGGAAGTTGCCCATGAAGCTCTCGTGTTCGCGGAAGCCGGCATCGACGATGCGCTTTCCGTCGCGCGCAAAGCGCAACGCCACCGGCTGCAACTGCGTCCCGGCATCCAGCGCCGCCTGGAAGATGCGTGCATGGAACACCTTGAGCACGCCATCGTGGCCCGTGCCGCCTTCGGGGAACACCGCCACCGAACGGCCGACGCGCAGGCGCTCCACCATCACCTGCATCACCGCCGCCAGCGAGTGATTGCTGCCGCGGCGATGGAAGATGGTGCCGCCGCTGGCCGCCAGCCAGCCCACCAGCGGCCACCGCGCGATTTCCGCCTTGGCGACGAAGCAGACCGCACGCTGCGAATGCAGCAGCACGATGTCGATCCACGAGGTGTGGTTGGCCACGAACAGCACCGGGTCCGCCAGCGGCTGGCCCATGCGCACCGAGCGCAGGCCGAAGATGCGCAGCAGGGCGGTGGACCACCAGCGGATCAGCTTGTGCGCAAACGGCTCGCGCCCATCCTTCATCACCTGGTTGCGGTTCCAGCTCATCACGAACGCGGCGAGCAGGATCGCCAGCAGGATATGCAGCAGCAGCAACGGCACCCGCCACAGATAACGCAGCGGTTGCAGTTGGTTGCGTGGGGGCGCGGCGGGGGCGTCGGTGCTCATCAGTCGGTTAGTTTAGCCTCAGTCGGCGATGGGTTTGACCACTCCGCCGCACATGTTCCGCAACCGGCGGCTCAGTTGCCGAGGCTGGCTTCGATCAGGGTTCGCGCTGCCTTGCCGAGCATCCGCGCCGGGCCGCCGCGGCCGAAAGTCTGGCCAGACACATAACTTCCCTCGATCAGCAACAGCAGGCCGTCGGCCAGCGCCTCCGCGTCGCGCGCGCCCATTGCGCGGCACAATTCGCGCAGGCGCTTGCGCAAGGAACGCTTGCTCTCCACTGCCACCTTGTGCGCTGGGTGGTCGCGCTCGGGGTATTCGATCACCGCGTTGGTGAGGCCGCAACCGCGGTAGCCGTCGCTGGAGGCGCGCGAAGCCAGCCCGTCCAGGTAGGCCAGCAGTTGGGCCTTGGGGTCGCCGGGATGTTCCGCCGATGGGGCTTCGAAGACTCGGCAGAAACGCTCGTTGTAATCGCGCAGGTAATCGGCTGCCAGTTCGTCCTTGGATTCGTAGGCGCGGTACAGGCTCGGCTTGGTGACGCCGGCGCGGTTGACGATCTCCTCCACGCCGATGGCGCGGATGCCTTCGCGGTAGAACAGCTCGAAGGCCGTATCGCGGATGCGGTCGGCGGCGCGGGGGCGCGCCTCGGCGCCCTGGGCGGATTTGTTTCGGACGGGCATGTGCGGCACTCGTTGACAATGTTACCGATCGGTACGTATGCTGCGCGAACCACAACGTACCGATCGGTAACATGACTATATCGCGCCCTCGCCTTCGCGGCCAGAACTACGCCTTCGTGGTGGTGGCCGTCGTATTCCTCGCCCTGCTGGTCTCCGCCGGCATGCGCGCCACGCCGGGCGTGCTGATGCTGCCGCTGGGCCGAGCCTTCGGCTGGAGCCGCGACAGCATCTCGGCCGCAGCAGCGGTGGGCATCCTGCTGTACGGCCTGATGGGTCCGTTCGCGGCGGCGCTGATGCAACGCTTTGGTATCCGCCGGGTGTTGATGGCAGCGCTGGCGGTCATGGGCCTCGCCGCCGCATCCAGCGCGCTGATGACGCAGCCGTGGCAGCTGGTGGCAAGCTGGGGCGTGCTGTCTGGCGTGGGCACGGGTTGTGTGGCGGTGGTGCTGGGCGCCACCGTGACCGGCCGCTGGTTCAGCACGCATCGCGGCCTGGTGATGGGCCTGCTTACCGCCAGCACCGCCACCGGCACGCTGATCTTCCTGCCCGGGCTCGCGGCGATCTCGGAATATGCCGGCTGGCGCGCGGTGGTGCTATTGCTCGCCGTATTGTGTGCGGTGCTGATCCCGGTGGTGCTGTGGCTGTTGCCGGAGCGGCCTGCCGACATCGGCCTGACCCGCTATGGCGCGCCGTCCGGCGAACCCGCCGACGTCGGCATGCCTGCCGGCAATCTGCTCGCGCTCACGTTGGGCGCATTGCAGCGGGCCAGCCGCAGCGGCGCGTTCTGGCTGCTGTTCGCCACCTTCTTCGTATGCGGTTTCACCACCAACGGCCTGATCGGCACCCATTTCATCGCGATGTGCGGGGACCACGGCATTCCCGAGGTGCGCGCGGCCAGCCTGCTGGCAATGATGGGCATTTTCGACCTGGTCGGCACCACGGCTTCGGGCTGGCTTACCGACCGGGTCGATCCGCGCAAGCTGTTGTTCGCCTATTACGGGTTGCGTGGCCTGTCGCTGATCTACCTGCCCTACTCCGATTTCTCGCTGCAGAGCCTGTCGCTGTTCGGCGTGTTTTACGGGCTGGACTGGATCGCCACCGTGCCGCCCACGCTGCGCCTCGCCACCGAATCCTTCGGCGAGCGCGACGCGCCGGTGGTGTTCGGCTGGGTGGTCGCAGGCCATCAGGTCGGCGCTGCCGTCGCAGCCTTCATGGCCGGCGTGTTGCGCGTGCAGCTGGGCAGCTACCTGATGCCGTTCGTGATCGCCGGCGCGAGCGGTGTGGTCGCGGCCTTCCTCGCGTTGCGCATCCGCCGCGCGCGCTGCGACCTTGCGCCGGCGCTGGAAGCGGCCTGAACACCTGCTCGCGATCTAGCGTTCCAACTGCGTCAGCGGCAGCGACGACGAGCGCTTCACCGTGCGCAGCACGAAACTGGAATTGACGTCGGCCACGCCGGCGTCGTTGAGCAGGCGATCGAGCAGGAAGCGCGAGAAGTCGGCGAGATCGGCCACGAAGACGTGCAGCAGGTAATCCATGTCGCCGGTGAGTGCATGGCAGGCCACCACTTCGTCCCAGCCGCTGATGCGTTCCACGAAGCGTTCGATCATCGCCGCTTCGTGCTTCACCAGCTGCACGCGCACGAAGGCCTGCAGGCCCAGCCCCACCACCTGCGGATCCACCTGCGCGGCGTAGCCCGTGATGACCTTGTCCGCCTCCAGACGCTGCAGTCGGCGCAGACAGGCGGACGGCGACAGGTTCACCCGTTCGGCCAGCTCGGCATTGGTGATGCGACCCTCGGTCTGCAGCACGGCGAGCAGGCGCAGGTCGATGCGATCCAGCGCTGTCATGCACGATACCTCGACATAATCATCTTTGAATGCATGAATATTGTGCCATCAACCTAACGATGCGCAATATTGCAAGCTTCGTGCGACAGCTTCGCCGTATGCTCATTGCGTCCATCCCACCCGGCCGCCCACCATGGAAAACACCACACCCCGCAAGGTCGAACACCAGCAGACCGATCGCGGCTACATCCCGGTCTACGCCACCGGCGTGGTGGAGCAGCCGTGGGACAGCTACTCGCGCGCCGACCACGAGGTGTGGGACACCTTGTACAAGCGCCAGCGCGAATTGCTGCCCGGGCGCGCCTGCAAGGAATTCCTCGCCGGCGTGGAGCGCTTCGGCCTGGGCGATGGCGGCATCCCGAAGTTTTCCGAACTCAACAAGGTGCTGGCCGAGGCCACCGGCTGGGAGCTGGTGGCGGTGGAAGGCCTGCTGCCGGACGAGGTGTTCTTCGACCACCTCGCCAACCGCCGCTTCCCGGTGAGCTGGTGGATCCGCAAGCCGGAGCAGCTCGACTATCTCAGCGAGCCCGACCTGTTTCACGACCTGTTCGGCCACGTGCCGCTGCTGCTCAACCCGGTGTTCGCCGACTACATGCAGGCCTATGGCCGCGGCGGCATGAAGGCCTTCGCGATCGGCCCCGAGGCGCTGATGAACCTCACGCGCCTGTACTGGTACACGGTGGAATTCGGCCTGATCCACACCGACGAAGGGATGCGCATCTACGGCGCAGGCATCGTCAGCTCCAAGGGTGAGTCGATCTACTGTCTGGACTCGCCCGCTCCCAACCGCATCGGTTTCGGCCTGGAACGCGTGATGAGCACGCGCTACCGCATCGACACCTTCCAGCAGACCTACTTCGTGATCGACAGCTTCGAGCAGCTGTTCGAAGCCACCCACCCGGATTTCACGCCGATCTACGCGAAGCTCAAGGCCGAGCCTGCGCATGCCGCTGCCGATGTGCTGGACGGCGACCGCGTCTTCAACCGCGGCACGCGCGAAGGGTTTGCAACCGGCGCAGACGCCTGAGCGGTCCAGTGTCGAGCGCCGTCACCCTTCTTCCGCGCTCGCGGCGGGAAGGGCGGCTGTGCTGCGGTAACACCTCGACGCGAGCGCCACCGCCGCCGCCGCACCCAGCGCCAGCAATGCGAACACGATGAAGCCACGCTCGTTGCGCTGGGGTGAGCGATCCACCAGTACGAACAGGTTGAGGGTGAGATTGAGCGTGGTGTGGAACAGCAGTGTCGCCAGGATGCTCTTGCCTGTGCTCTCGTAGGCCCACACGAACAGCACGCGCAACGCGACCGCGAAGATCGCAAACGCCCAGAATGGCAGGAACGACTGCGTCACTCCCACGATGAAGAACAGCGGCAGGTGCCAGCAGGCCCAGATCACGCCCAGCATGACCGCTGCCGGCAGCAGACGCCGGCCACGCTGCAGGTTGTCGATTGCATAGGCCCAACCGAACTCCTCGTTCACCGCGCCGCCCATGAACAGCATCATCGCGAACAACAGCGGAATCTGCCCTGCCGGTACAGCCAGTGCAAAAGCAGGGCCGCCAAGCGACGCATAGACCCATGCCGCGACCAGCCCCAGCGCCGGTATCAGCAACAGCGCTGCCAGCAGGTAGCGCAAGGCGATCCGCCAGCGCAGGGCACGCGAAGCGAAGCGCCCCAGTGCCGACCAACCGCCGTCGCGAAGCAAGGCGATGAAGACAGCCAAGAATGGCGCATACGAGCCGGCGATCAGGAAGGCCATCTGCGCGCCGCCGGATACCGTTAGCACACCGCGGCTGCCCAGCAGCGGCACCAGCCAGAAGCCCCAGGCGATCACAAAGGCGAGCGGGAAAAATAGCCGCAGCGATCTCTTCGATGAAACACCGACAGACATCTTCATGGGCAGTGCGTCCAGGCAGGGTGGCTTCGATCGATTACGGACGTACGTGTCGTGCAATCACCGACCGGAGGCATGCTGCCATCACGATGCGCCTCCGCACCAGGACGCGCCATTGTCGACATGACCGACGCCGGGCCGAGCGTGCCGGAGGTCACTGTCCGAGCCCATCCCTGTCGCCGCGCTTCGGTTCGCCCACCCCGGACACCTGCCTGCGCCACGCCAGTGGATCGGTTTGCAGTTCACCCGGTCGGTTCTCCTGGCGCTGCACTCCGGCCATGGAGATCGTGAAAAGATCTCCGGCCGACATCGCAACGCCCGAACCGGCAAGCGGGCCGTCCATATGCCAATTTATTCGCATGCCGGACTTGTACCTTGTCGTCCATGCCGCCATGCGCGGATTACGCATCTCAACCCACGCAGGGAAGCCGCCATGCACATTGAATCGCTCGCCAGCCTCGACCTTGCCTCCATCGACACCCTGATCTTCGCCGGCGGCGGCAACCGCTGCTGGTGGCAAGCAGGCGCGATCTCGCATTTGCTGGCGCAACATTGGCGATTACCCGCGCAGCTCGTGGGCACCAGCGCAGGCGCCGCCGTTGCCGCCGCCTTTCTCACCAGCGGGCCGCAAGTCGCGCTTGCAAGCTGCCAGCGCCTGTATGCCGGGCAAGCCCGCATGTTCGAATGGCGTGGCCTGCTGCGCGGGCGACTGCGTTACGCGCACCGCCATATCTATCCGGCATGGCTGGCCAGCTTCATCGATGCCGACCATTTTCGGGCGCTGCGACAATCGAAGCATCGCCTGCAGGTGGCGATCACCCGTCCGGCGCGCTGGCTGGGACTGCATGGCTCCATCGGAATCGCCACACTGGCCTATCTGGCGGACAAGTTCCTGCGCGGGCCCCTGCACTCCGGGCTACCGCACCGACTTGGCCTGCGACAGGAATTCCGTGCACTGCACGACTGCAGCAACCTGGGCGAAGCTCACGCATTGCTGACGGCTGCAGGTGCCGCACTTCCTTTCATTCCCGCGCGACGCATCGACGGCGAATACGCATTCGATGGTGGCTATACCGACAACGCGCCACTTCCGCCGCAAAGCGACCATGAGAAAGTGCGTACTCTCGTGTTGCTGACCCGCCACTACCCGAAGTTGCCTTCCCTGTTCCGCGCCAACGGGCGCAACTACTGGCAACCCGGCACGCGTATTCCGGTGAGCATGCTCGACTGCACCGTGCGCGCCACCGTGCTCGATGCATGGGCGATGGGGGAGCGCAACGCGCGCGAAGCACTCACAAACGGCGGACTACGTGTTGGGTGAAGCACTCATTCATGCCTCGTCGCGAAAGTTTTCGATGGTGGCCAGGTGTTCAACCGCTGCACATACGAAGCGTTTGCTGCCAGCGCGGGCATCGACTTTTCAACACCACGCGTCATTCTGGTGAAATCCGAGGCATTGGGCGCGAACGCAGACTCTGGCCGGGTACCGTTTCGGATTCGGCTCGGTGCGACGCCAGGGCCGGTTGCTTGATGGCACCGGCAACGCCTGCTTCGGGCTGCGCAGAGCGGATATTCCGAACTGCTCCTGTGCTCCCGTATTTCCGTCGCGTTATCGGCTTCCGGGGGAACCCGGAGGCGCACTGCCCAAGCGGCTCAGGCCATCAGTCACCTTGACGCCTGCGCCATGGTTGCGCCAGTTTCCGGGCATTGAATCAAGTCATTGACGGCTGCCATGCGACGCGAGATCGCCATCGTCGTTTTCCCCGGGTTCCAACTGCTGGATGCCGCCGGCCCGGTGGCCGTGTTCGAGATGGCGGAACGTTTCCGGCCGGACAGCTATGCGATCAACGTGCTGGCCCCCGGCGGCGGGATTGTGCGCAGCTCGTCGGGTGTTTGCCTGGCAGCAGCGCCAATGGAATCGGGGCGTTTCGATACGGTCATCGTCTCGGGCGGCAATCTGGCCCAGGTCGAGGAAAACCAGGCCGGCATTGTGGCCTGGCTCGGCGACGACGCCTGGCGCCGCGTGGCCGGAGTCTGCTCAGGCGCATTCTTCCTGGCGGAGGCCGGACTGCTCGACGAGCGGCGCGCCACCACCCACTGGGCCGCGGCCGAACGCTTTCGGCTGCGCTATCCCAAGGTGCAGCTCGATGCCGACCGGATGTTCGTCAGGGATGGCGATGTATGGACTTCGGCCGGCATTTCCGCCGGGATCGATCTTGCGCTGGCCCTGGTGGAGGATGACCTCGGACCCGGCATCGCGCGAAGTGCGGCCCAGCAGCTCGTCGTGCATCAGCGACGGCATGTGGGGCAGTCGCAGTATTCCGTGCTGGTGGAACAGGGCGGCAAGACCGGGCGGTTCGGCGAGCTGGTCCGCTGGATGCGCGCACGCATCGCCGAACCGATGCCGGTCGATCGGCTGGCCGAGCGCGCCGCGATGAGCCCTCGGCATTTTGCCCGCGCCTTCGCGGCCGAAATCGGCGCGACGCCGGCGAAGGTGGTGGAAGGCTTGCGACTGGAAGCTGCCCGCGTCGCAGTCGAGACCAGCCATCTGCACATGGATCACATTGCCGCCTCGACGGGCTTTGGCGACGCGAGCCGCATGCGCCGCGCCTTCGTGCGCGCTTTCGGTGCATCACCCCAGTCGCTGCGCCGCGGCGCCGGCGCCTGATTGCCGCAACGGTCGTGGCGACTTCCCGCGTTGACCGTTTTTGTCCGGAAATTGTCCTTGCGGCCGAGTCGCCCGACCCTCGATAAAAGAGCGCAGCGGTCGAACAACACGCCTGCTGATCAACCAGGTGCCAGGCATCGTTGCGCCTGCGGCCACGACAGTCATGAGACTCGCGGCCAACGCAAGGAAACCGCTCTCCACGTAAGGACCCATATGCGCTTGATCCCGCTTCTTTCCGCATGGCTTCTGTGTGTCGGCGCCGCGCAGGCTGCCACAACGACACCTGCACCAATGAATACCGGCACCCGACTCGACCACATCTTGCTGTGGGGACGCGGGATCGACCAGGTCACCTCGGTCATGGCCGTCAAGCTGGGTTTCCAGGTGCGTCCAGGACGGGATCCGGGCGGCGTAGCCAATCGCTATATCCGGCTCTCGGATGGCAGCTTCATCGAACTGTTGGGCATCACCCGCCCGGATCCTGCTTTCGATCCAGGCATGAAGCAGGACCAGGAAGCCCTGAAGGGCGGCCCAGGCTCACGCACATTTGGCTTCCGTACCTCGTCGCTCGACGCCATTCACACCACGCTGCAGGCACTGCATTACGCCGTTACGCCGTTCTTTTCCGGCCCGGACGGTGCGAAGCCGGGCTGGCGCCTGTTCGCCTTCGACCATGCGCCGCTGTCGAGCAACACCTTCTTCATCGATTACGCCGCCGACTACGCGCCCGACCAGTTCGACCCCGGCAATGCCGACGACTACCGCGTAACGCGCGAGCACCCCAACGGGGCACGCGAACTCTCGGCAATATGGCTGGTGTCCGGGGATGCCGACGCCGATCGCCGGCAACTGGAGAAAATGGGCTTCGGACATGCGGTGCCGGTGAAGTTGCCCGAAGTCGGTGCGACGGGATTCTGCATACCAGTCGGACCGACCGCGCTGCTGGCACTTCAGCCCGAAGGACCGGGCCTTGCCAAGCGAGTCATGGCAGGGGGGCCGCGCATTCTGGGCGTCAGCTTCGGGGTGGCCGATCTAGAGCGCGCGCGACGCTGGGTCGAGCGTGGCTACGAAGGCAAGCTGGCAAGCTATCGCGGGCTGTCCGGCGAATCCTTCCTGGCCCCTACGCAGGACGATCTCGGCCTTTCCATCGAGTTCCATGCCATGGAGCCGGACAACCTGCCCTGCGCAGCGACGAAAGCCTCGCACGATATGTGAGGCAGCAAGCACCGAAGCAGATCGGCCAGGTTGCAACGCCAGGTGCACGTCGCACCCACCGACTAGTGCTTGGGTTCCCACAGTTCGACCTTGTTCCCTTCGGGATCCAAAATCCACGCGAAACGGCCGTTCGGATCGCTGTCATCACGCTTGAGGACCGCAACGCCTTTGGAACGCAACCTCGCGAGCAACGCGTCCATATCGTCCACGGCATAGTCGATCATCAATCCGCTCGTCGACGGCGCGAAGTATTTCGTCGATGCGGGAAACGCATTCCAGGCGAGCGCGGGAGGATGCTTGGGCGCGTCATAGCGGAGGGTCGCACCGCCCCACGTTTCTACCGGCATGCCAAGGACATCGCGATACCACGCTGCAAGCGCCTTGGGGTCTTTCGCCTTGAAAAAGACCCCGCCGACACCGGTGATGTGCCCGGCCGGAGGCGCGGATGCCGCCTGCGCCAGGCCGGTTATTGGGAGCGAGGCCAGACATAGCAAGAGAATCGGTCGCCGCTTCATCTATGTACTCCCGGTTCGCATGGCTTTCGCAATCCGCGTGCTCAATCAATCCCACCGAATGCCCATGACGCGATCGGGATGAAAGGGCAATCCGCTAACGGTTCTGGTTCGGAACCATATGATCTTCCGTCAGGTGGATCACGGTGGGGTACGCATGTGCCAACAGGGGATATCTGCTGGCCACGACCGGTAGCCAACGCTGCGATTGATCACCCACCCGGAAACCGAAAGTCGGCATGCCGCCCGGCTTATGGAAACTATTCAGGGTAAGCAGCAGATCACCGACATAATTGATTTTTCCGGGCTCGATGGTGAAGGGCATGCGATATGACGTCGACCCTCCGGCGACAGACCCCAGCTCCAAATCTGTCCAGCTGTAATCCCCCGCCGGAAGCTCAATCACGATGAGGTTGCTCCGCTGGGGAAGATTGAGAGTTGTCGCCGAAGAAAAGCCATGGAGCTTGTCGACTTTGATGCTCACAGGCGGATACGCCACACCGCCTACCGACCATACAAAAACGTTGGCGACCATGATGCCGATCCCTGGGGGCAGAGCCGCGGTGTCTTTCATGACCGGCGCTGTCGCGCAGCTGGCGAGCAGCATGACCAGCGGCAAGAGCCATAGCTTGCGTAACGACATATTTTCCCCTGTGTGTTCGCCGTACTTCCATGGTATCGGCAGCCGGTGTCCGAGTCAGGTATCTGAGGACTTCGTTAGAGCGAGAAAGCCGCGGCACGTTCGCCAGTCATCCTGGCTCTCCGCCAATGTGACTAGCCTCGTTTCGACTCCCGCCATGCGCCGAGGGTGACCGTGCTGAGCCGGTCAAGCTTCACGCAAACCCGCATCACCGCCCGTGCGCATCCACCCACGGACGCACGATGCCGATCCACAGTTCATAGCCTGTGCGGTTTATGTGCAGACCGTCCTGTATGAACCACCTGGCCTGCGGCTGACCGTCCTTGCCCAGCATCGGCGTGAAGATGTCCAGGTAGGAAACCTGCTTCTGCGTGGCTGCGTATTCGCGTACCAGTGCGTTCGCCTCGCGGATCTTCGGCAGCAAGGCCTTGCGCGCCATGCTGGGCTTGATCGCTATGAAGGCGATGGGCACGCCGGGATCGACGGCGCGAGCCTTGCGCACGAAGGCCGCAAAGTCGTCGCGCACCTGCTGCGGACTGTTGCCGGCTTCGATGTCGTTGTCGCCTGCGTACATCACAATGGCGCGTGGGTGATACGGAGCCACGATGCGGTCGGCAAAGAACGTGCTGTCGGCAATCTCCGAGCCGCCGAAGCCGCGGTTGATCGTGGACACCTCGGGGAAATCGCTTGCCAGCGTCTTCCAGAACCGGATCGACGAACTGCCGATGAACAACACCGCGCCCGCGGGCGGTGGTTGCGCATGGTCCGCCTGCTCGAACGTCGCGATATCGGCGTTCCACTGCGTGTGGTCATGGGCCATGCGCGCGGAAGCGCACAGCGGCAGCAGGGCAAACAACAAGATCAGCCCGTGTTTCATCGTGCCTTCCGTGGGATGCTTCGTGCGAGTTCCGACACTTCCAGCACCCGTGCAATGCGCTTACCGTCCCACCGATAGATAAGGTGCTGCGCCTGCACGCAGGGTGCGACCACGTCGGGCTGGAACGCGGCCACGCATTCGCCGCCATGGTCGCGCACGCTGTCGTACACGATGCCGTTGGACCCGGCATCGCGCAGCGTGCGCGCGAGTTTGACGCTGGCCGTATAGGAATCGGCATCGTGTTCCTTCTTCCAGCCGTCCCGGATGTCGTGCAGGCGGCTGTCGATCCGGGTGCTATAACAGCGCATCTGGATTTCGCAGGCCGGTTCGTGGGTGGCTGCGAGGAAGCGTTCGCGGTGGTAGACGGTTTCCTCCACTGCCGTCGCCACGCTGTGCGCGGCGTAGAAGACGCCCCAGTTTCCGTCGGAAAAGCGGCTGCCTTCCGGGTTCAGATGCGTGAACGCCGCCATCACCGGGGTCGAGCCAGGACCGCTGATGCGGTGCTCCTTCGCCACCAGCTTCAGCACGCCAGCCTCCTCGCGAAGACGCGGGTTGGTCAACGCCTCGATCGCGAACACTGCATCGAGATCTGCCGGATCGGCAATGCGGTCATACACGCCAACCGGCGGAAAGCGGCTGGGCACGATGCGATAGGCGTGGCTCCAGCGGATGCGACGGACGGGCGGCAGATCGGCAGGCATCACTGTTGTCCGTATCGTTCCTGTAGGCCGGGAGAGCGAGCGTGCTATCAGGCGGTCTCGCGGAACGCGATTGGCATCGCTTCAGCCGCGCTGCGCGTCCAGGTACTGGCGTACCACGAACAGGTCGGCCACGTTGCCCGACAGCATGCGTTCCAGTGCCGAGTGGCCGCCAAACAGCGACGCCGCATTCGGCTTGCGCAGCCAAGCGTCGGCCTGTGCCGGGTCGGGGAATAGGATCTGCAGCGCCTTCCAGATGCCGAGCAGGTAGCTAATGCGCTCCAAGGTGTCGCGACCGAGGCCGCCGGTCTGCTCGCGCTTCCACTTGTAGAACGTGGATTCGGGTGGATCGCCGAGCAGCTTGCGCTGTTCGGCGACCCGCAGATCCCAGTGCTCGGCAACGCGGAAGAAGCTGCGCAGCGCAGCCCCCCCCCATGCCGCGTCAGTGGGGACGTAGTGCGGCGCGGTTTCGGCGATGTGGCCGGCATGTGCGTTCATGTCGAAACTCTCCATGTGAAGCACATGTGCAATTTACTGCAAAATGGCAGGAACGTCCAAAACGGCTCGTACCGGTTCAGGAAGCGCCTGACGTGCTTTTGCCTTTCGCGCAATCGCAACCGAAACCCGGCTCCGGACCGCCGTCCTGGATGAACTTGTCGATGCGCTGTTCCAGCACGGGCAGCGGCACTGAGCCGGTGGAGAGCACGGTGTCGTGGAAGGCGCGGATATCGAACTTGTCGCCCAATGCCTTTTCGGCCTTGGCGCGCAGCCGAAGGATGGTCAGGTAGCCCAGTTCGTAGCTGTCGGCCTGGCCCGGCCAGCTGATGTAGCGGTCCACCTCGTTGTCGATTTCCAGCGGGCTGAGCGCGGTGTTGCCGGTGAGGTAGTCGATGGCCTGCTGGCGCGTCCAGCCCAGGTGGTGGATACCGGTATCGACCACAAGACGGCAGGCGCGCCACATCTGGTAGGTGAGGTAGCCGAACTGCTGCCAGGGCGTCTGGTAGATGCCCATCTCGTTGCCGAGGTATTCGGAATACAGGCCCCAGCCCTCGCCATAGGCGGAGATGTAGCCGTCGCGGCGGAAGGCGGGGAAATCGTGCTGCTCCTCGGCCAGCTCCAACTGCAACGAATGGCCGGGGTAGCTCTCGTGCAGGGTCAGCGCCGGCATGTTGTACAGCGCGCGCGACTTCAGATCGTAGGTGTTGACCAGGTATGCGTCCGCGCCGCCGCGGCCGGAGGTGTAGTACGGCGCGATGTCGGCCGGCACCGGCACGATGGTGAAGCGCAGGCGCGGCAGGTGGCCGAAGAAGCGGGACATCTTGCCGTCCACTTCCTTCGCCACCCACGCGGTCTTGTCCAGCAGCTCCTGCGGCGTCTTGGCGTAGAACTGCGGATCGGTGCGCAGGTAGTTGAGGAAGTCGGCAAAGCTGCCCTTGAAGCCGGTCTGCTTCATCACGTCCAGCATCTGCGCATGGATCTTCGCCACCTGGTCCAGGCCGATCTGGTGGATCTGGTCGGGCGAAAGGTCGAGCGTGGTGTATTCGCGGATCTGCTGGCGATAGAACGCCTTGCCGTCGGGCAAGTCCTCGGCGGCCAGCGTGGTGCGCGCCTGCGGCACATATTCGTTGTCGAAGAACTTCAACAGGCCGGCGTAGGCCGGGATCACCTGGTCGCGGATGCGTTGCAGCGCTTCGCCGCGCAACGCCTGCGCCTGGTCGTCGGAGATGCTCGCGGGCATCTGCTCGAATGGCGCGTAGAAGCTGCTGGCCGTGGGATCCGTGATGCTCGCGACGGCGGCGATGGACTTGTCGCGGCCCGCCAGCACTGCACGCGGCACGCTGAAGCCGCGCTTGAGGCCCAACCGCATGTTGTCGATCTGCTGCTGGAAGTAGTGCGGGATCTGGCCAAGGCGGTCGAGATAGCGGCGGTAGTCGTCCGCGGTGCGCAGGTGATCGCCGCCCAGATCGTCGCCGATATCGCTCCAGAACGCCGAATCGCTGTTGAACGGCATCTGCCAGTTCATGAATTTCTGATCGGCGACGAAGTTGCGGATCTGCTCGCGATACACCGCGTAATTCTCGCGGTTTTCCGGCGAAAGCTGGCTGACGTCAATGGCACGGAGTTGCTTGAGCACCTGCTGCCAGTAGTCGAGCCGCTGCTGCTGGCTGGCGGCGTCCACGGCATCCAGGCGGCCATTGTTCGGCTGCGCTTCGCCCGAAGCGCTGATGCCGGCCTGCCCAGTGCGCCAAGCCCATTCGTCGGTGTAGACCTGCTTGAAATGCGCATTGGCGTCCTGCCCCGCCCATGCCGGCGCGGTCAGCGCCAAGCCAAGCGCCAGCCATTGCAGGTTCGTAACGATCTTGTTCACTGCGTGGGTGTCCCGTTCGGTTGTTGCGCGGAGCTTGAAGGGGTCGCCGTGACGGCATCCTCTACGCTCCAGTAATCAAGTGCTTGCGGCGGAAGCTGGGGGAGTGCCGCGCGCAACAGCAAATCATGCACGCTGTCCTTGAGCCGCGCCACCCGCAGCACGATGCCGCGCGCGCCCAGCCATGCAGCGAAGTCCGCCAGGGCCTCCAGCGCGGTGCTGTCCAGATCGGGCGACTCCTCCAGGCTGAGCACCACCGCAGGCCCGTCGGCATGGCTGGCGACCCGCTGCCGCGCCAACGCCAGGATCGATTCCGCGTTGGCGAAGAACAGCGGCTCTTCCGGTCGCAGGATTAGCATGCCGGGTGGCGGCAACGCGGCCGGGTGTTCATCCACGCCCACGAAATCATGGCTGCCGGGCAACTTGCCCAGCACGCTGAGGCGTGGCGTGGCGAGCTGGCGCAACAACATCACCAGGCTGAAAGCGATGGCCACCAGCAAGCCATTGAGAATGCCCAGCGCCAGTACGGCAACCACCGCAGCCAGCGCCACCAGGCGGTCGCGCCGCCACTGCAGGTACGGTTTGAACACCGACAGCCGCCACGACTTGCTCACCGCATGGATCACGATGGCCGCCAATACCGGTTCGGGAATCCGCTCGATCCAGCGCAGCAGCAAGAGAACCATCACCAGCAACGTCGCCGCCGCGACCAGGCCGGCCAGTCGCGAACGCGCGCCGGCGGCTTCGTTGGCCGAGGTACCGGAATAACCCGCACCCAGCGGCATGCCGTGCAACAGGCCCGAGAGCGCGTTCGCCAAGCCGATCACCAGCAGGTCGCGGTTCGCCTCCACCGTATCGCCATGCTTCAGCGCGAATGCGCGGATCGCGCCGTACGACTCTGCGTACAGGACCAGCAGCAGCGCCACGGCCAGTTCGATGCTGGGCAGCCATTGGTTGCCGGTCGGCCATGTCGGCCAGCCCCATGCCGGAGCGAGGTTGATCGCGCCGGTCAACGCCACGCCGTGCGCTGCCAGCCAGCCGGAAGCGGCCACACCCAGCACGATCACGAGCAGACTGCCGGGCAGGCGCCGTACGTGTTCGCACAGGAACAGCAGCAACAGCGCGATCACACCGGCGCCTGCCGTAGCCGGCTGGATGAGGTGGATCGCCTGCAGCAAGGTCGCCAGCAGCAGCGGCACGAAATCGCCGTGCAGGCCTGGCAACCCGAACAGATTCGGCAACTGCTTCAGCGCGATGACGCAGGCCAGGCCGAAGGTGAAACCGCGCAGCACGGGTCGCGCGATCAGCTGCGACAGGCCACCCAGCCGCGCCGCGCCTGCCAGCAGGAAACAGCCGCCGGTGAGCAGCACCAGGGTCGCCGCCACTGCTGCGCGCGAAACCGCATCCGGGCCGGCCAGCGCCAGGGTGCCCGCAGCCAGCACCGCCGCCGAGGACGACGTGGCCGAGACGATGGCGTAACGGCTACGGCCGAGCAGGCCGTAACAGACCAGGCCGACGAACAGCGCGATCACGCCGGCCTGCGGCGGCAGGCCGGCGATGCCCGAGTACGCCACGGCCTCGGGCAACAGCAGGCCGGCGATCGACAGGCCGGCCAGCACATCGGCGCCGCGGTTGGCGCCAGGCGTGGCGGGGGCGGCCGCCGTCGCGTTCATCCGATCGTGCCGCTCCAACCCGGCAGATAGGCCGTGTCCTGGCTGTGTGCAAGCAGCAGCGCCTGCTGCATCGCCTTCGCGCCGATCTTGCCGCCCGGCAACTTCAGGTGGCGGCGATAGAAGTCCGCCCAAAGGAATTCGGCGTACGGCACCGCGTCCTTGGCGCAACCGCCGGCCATGCGCACCCGCGCGGCAAGTGTGCGGTAGGGGTCGTCGGCCATGTCGGCCAGGCTGGCCGGGATGGCGGTGTAGTCCACACGGGCGCCGTGCTGGTCGTAGGGATGCGCCCAGCGGTTGAACTCCATCGTGCGCCAGAACACGTCCGGGGCCAGCCAGGAGAAATCACGCTGGATCATGACCGGCACGCTCTTCACGCGCTCCTCCTGCAGGGCTAGGCCAAGATGGTGATGATCGACGATATAGACCTGGTGCTTCGGCCCGAGAACGCCGGGGAACCAGTGCGATTCGAGCAGTTCCTTGCGCTTCTTCTTGCCAAGCTCCTTCCATTGCGCACGCTTGGCTGCGACCTCGGCCTTGCCCACGGTCAGCTGGGTCGGGCGCAGCTTGGCCGGGGCGACCGACAACAGGGGATGACGTACGGTTGCCGACATGGCTCGATTCCTCCGCGGATGCAGTGCCGCGAGCGTACCTGAGCGCACGCACCGATGGGGCTTGCATCGCACGAGCTCGCGTCGAGGCTTATTCCAAGCCGGTGTAATTCCCGCCAACCGCCTGCAGGTAGGCCTCCAGGTTGCGGCCAGGCCGATCGTCGAAGCGCTCGCCGGAAGCGATGCAGAGCACGATGCGATCCGGGCGGAAATTGCGGAAGCCTTCGCGCAGCCGGCACCACGCGCCCAGTGTCCACTTGCCGCCCCAGAACGCGAGGCACAAAGGTTCGATCTCGCGCTCGCTGGCCTTGCCGGCTTCGTCGCTGTACTCCATGCGCAACACATGGCGCGCTTCGATGGCCGCATGCAGCGAATCGATCCGCGCGGCGAAATCGGCCTTGCCCTGGTCGCGCCACACCGGCGCGTAGATGCGGGTGCGCGAGGCGCGCTCGCGCAGCTCGGGTGGCAGTACCGCCTCGATCTTCAGCAACGCCGCCTGCGCGCCGGCAGCCAGGCGGTCGCCCGCGAAGGCACGCACGAAGCGCGTGCCCACCACCAGTGATTCGAGTTCGTCGGCGGTGAACATCAGCGGCGGGATGTCCGAGCCCTTGCGCAGCACGTAGCCCACGCCGGCCTCGCCTTCGATGGGCACGCCGGAGAGCTGCAGGTCGGCCACGTCGCGGTAGACCGTGCGCAGCGACACGCCCAGCGTCTCGGCGAGGTTGCGCGCGGGCAGCGCAGTACGGCGTCCGCGCAAGGCGTGGATGATGAGGAACAGGCGGTCGGCGCGTCGCATCGTTTCATGGTGGCTTGCCTGCGCGGCGGCGACCAGTGCCTGCCGTCACATGCCTCAGAGATGCCGCGTTTCGGCGGGCGGGTTCATCCAGTTGTCGGCGCGGCCATCGCACCAGCGCAACGGCGCGTCGATCAGCTCCTGCGGCTCGACATCGTCGAGGCAGGCGAGATTGACCGCCACGTAGTCGCCGCCGATCTGCTCCACGTAACCGCGCCCGAACGCCCGCACGCCGCAGTTCCGGCAGAACAGGTGGTGCGCGCTCAATGTGCCGAACTGGTAGTCGGACAGCGCGTCCTCGCCGCTCAACAGGCGAAAATCCTGCGGCTTGACGGTGACGCCCCACCAGCGCGTCTTGGCGCAGATGGAGCAATTGCAGCGGCCGGTGCCCGCGGCGAGGTCGAGATCGGCTTCGTAGCGCACTGCACCGCAGTGGCAGCTGCCGTGGTAGGTCTTCTTCATGGCTTGTTCTCCGTGGAGGCGACGACGTGGCGCAGGCCGGTCAGCGCCGCCAGCAACATGCGCCGACGCGGGGTTCCGGGTTTGCGCGCCGTGGCCGATGGCAGGCGGTATTGCCCATCCAGCAACAGGCCTCGCAGGTAGAGCGGCCGATAAGCCATCAGCACGCGATCAATCGTGGATTTGTTCGTCATGGCGTGAGCTCTGCTCGAAAGTGCGGCCAGATGGCCGTGATTGGACCAGCGGAATCGGACTGCTTTCCCGAAGCGTGGTCAGGTCGGGCGCAGGCGCCATTCCTCAAGCGGCAACCGCCGTGGCGCCGGCCAGCCACGGTGGCGGCAGGGCATGCTTGTAGAGGCGAAACCAGTGTTCGCGGTCGCTGGCGCTGTAGAGATCCAGCGTACGGATCACCTCGCGTGCGAATTCCACGCTGCCGAGCTCGCTGGCGGTGAGCGTGCCGCCGTCGCTCACCGCGAGCACGTTGGCATCGTATTGTTCGGCGCCGCGGTAATCCGGCACATGCATGGCAATGTGGCCAGCGTGGTTGCCGGTGTGCCGGCAGTGGTCGAGCAGGCCGGCACGAGCCAGTGCCAGCACCCCGCCATCGATGCCGGCCACCGGCGCGCCGGCCGCATGCACGCGGCGCGCGGCGGCCACTGCGGCCAAGCCTTCGCCGCGCGTCCACAGGTGGCCGCCGGGCAGGATCAGCAGTGCCGCACGGGCAAGGTCGATCTGGGCCAGCGTCGACTCGGGTTGCACCACAAGGCCACCCATCGAGGTCACCGGCGCCATCGAGAAGCCGACTGCCTGTACGCGCCAGTCGCCGGGGCGGCGGATCTCGCACAGCGCCAAAGCAGCCTGCCAATCGGCGTAGCCGTCGAAAACGAGAAAATAAACCGTGTCGCGCATGCCATTCCCTCCTTGATTGGAAGTACAGGATGCGCGGGGGCTGCTGACACCCTTGTGTCAGCAGCCCGGGGCCGGTTCAAAGATTCTCAGAGCCTGTTCACGATTTCCCCATGGCCCGCGCCGTGAGCTGTTTGCGCGCGGGTCGAGGAAGAACGGAGCGTGCGGGGAGAGTCCATGGATGGGCTCGGCCATGAGGAGCGAAGAGTGGACGTCCGTCCGCGACCGAGTGATGACACCGGCCTGCGCGCAAACAGACCCAGCCCTGCGGGCTGCCTTGCCGTGGCCGCCATGCGGCGACGCGCAGTTTGACCTGCCCGCCAGGCGCTGCGCCGCGCACGACCACCCGACGGCCACGGCAAGGCAACGCGGACCATGGAGAGGTGGCGGATGGGCTCTCAGGCATGGCGCAGTTCAGGCTAAGCCCGGACAATGCGCGCACCACCTCGTTTGCCACCCTGCCACGGACATCCCATGAAACCCGTCTCGCTCATCCAGTTCCTGATCGAGGAACGCCGCGCCGGCCACATCAACACCGAGCTTTCGCTGCTGATCGAAGTGGTCGCCCGCGCCTGCAAGCGCATCGGCGTGGCCACCGGCAAGGGCGCGCTGGGCGGCGTGCTGGGTGCGGCTGGCACCGACAACGTGCAGGGCGAGGCGCAGAAGAAGCTGGACGTGATCTCCAACGAGATCCTGCTGGAAGCCAACGCCTGGGGTGGCCACCTCGCCGCCTGCGCGTCGGAAGAAATGGAGGACCCGCAACCCATCCCCGACATGTACCCGAAAGGCCAGCACCTGCTGTTGTTCGACCCGCTGGACGGCAGCTCGAACATCGACGTGAACATCTCGGTGGGCACGATCTTCTCGGTGCTGCGCTGCCCGGACGACGTCACCGAACCGAAGGCCGAGCACTTCCTGCAGCCGGGCACCACCCAGCTTGCCGCCGGCTACGTGGTGTACGGCCCCAGCACCCTGCTGGTGCTCACCTTCGGCCACGGCACGCACGAGTTCACGCTGGACCGCGAGATCGGCAGCTTCATCCTCAGCCGCCGCGACATCCGCATCCCGGAACAGACCGGCGAGTTCGCCATCAACATGTCCAACCAGCGCCACTGGGAAGCGCCGATGCAGCGCTACATCGGCGAACTGCTGGCCGGCAACGACGGCCCGCGCGGACGCGACTTCAACATGCGCTGGGTGGCCTCGATGGTGGCGGACGTGCACCGCATCGTCACCCGCGGCGGCGTGTTCTTCTACCCGCTGGACGCCAAGATCAAGAGCAAGGGCGGCAAGCTGCGCCTGATGTACGAAGCCAACCCGATGGCCTTCATCGTCGAGCAGGCCGGTGGCGCAGCCACCACCGGGCGCGAACGCATCATGGAAGTGCAACCGACCGGCCTGCACCAGCGGGTGCCGGTATTCCTGGGCTCCAGCCAGGAAGTGGAACAGGCCACGCGCTACCACCGTGAGGCGGACAACGCGCAGGGTTGACGCTTCGCCGCCTGTTCCGCGCCCTGAACGTGCCACAAGCCGACCGTAGGCTTCCGGCACGCCCGACTTCTCCCGCGTGACTCCATCGATGCCGTTCCGCCGCCTGCTCCTGCCACTGCTCGCCGCGCTCGCGCTGGGTGCCTGCACCCACGCGGCCAAGCCCGTGCCGCCACCGGCGATTCCGCCACCGCCGCCGCCGAAGCTCAAGATCGGCCTGGCCCTGGGTGGCGGTGCAGCGAAAGGCTTCGCGCACATCGGCGTGATCAAGATGCTGGAAGCCAGCGGCATCCATCCCGATGTGGTGGCTGGCACCAGCGCCGGCAGCGTGGTGGGGGCGCTGTACGCCAGCGGCATGGATCCGTTCCAGTTGCAGGAGACCGCATTCGGACTGGACGAATCGAAGATCCGCGACGTGCGGCTGTTCTCCGATGGCCTGGTGCAAGGCAAGGCGCTGCAGGATTACGTGAACCAGCTGGTGCACAACCAGCCCATCGAGCGGCTGAAGCTGCCGTTCGCGGCGGTCTCCACCCAACTGGAAACCGGCCAGCGCACGGTGTTCGTGAGCGGCAATACCGGCCAGGCCGTGCGTGCTTCCTCCAGCATCCCCGGCGTCTTCGAGCCGGTGGAGATCCGCGGCATGCACTACGTGGATGGCGGCGTGGTGAGCCCCATCCCGGTGGACGCTGCGCGCCAGCTTGGCGCGGATTTCGTGATCGCGGTGGACATCTCGGCCGCGCCGGGCGGCACGAACCCGCAAGGCATGTTCAACATCATGGGCCAGTCGATCACCATCATGGGCCGCGAACTGGCCAAGCAGGAGATCGCCCGCGCCGACGTGGTGATCCACCCCGATCTCAGCGGTATCGGCCCCGCCGATTTCGAGCAGAAGAACCTGGCCATCCTCGCCGGCGAGAAGGCTGCGCTGGCGGCGATTCCGGAGATCCGCGCCAAGCTCGCCGCGCGGGAAGCCGCCCAGCTCGCCGCCAAACCCTGACGATCCGCACATGGTGCGCCGCCGCCTGCGGTTGTAGCGTGGCGGTTTCCCCCGCACCCGGGTTCGCACCATGCCGAAGTCCTCGCGTCTCCTCGTTTCACTGGCCCTTTCCGCCACACCCCTGCTCGCGTTGGCCGCAGCAGACACGCCTGCCACCCAGTCCGCTGCGCAGGCCAAGCAGACCTTGCCCAAGCTCGACAAAGTCCAGCGCATTGGCGACGTGGCGTTGTCGCCCGACGGCACGCACCTGGCATGGGTGCAGGAAGGCAAGCAAGCCGTGATCGAACTGGCCGACGCCGATGGCAAGCACGCGCAGGCACTGGAAGTGGGTGCCAAACTCGCCGATTGCAGCAAGGGCGATCTCGCCTGGTCGCCGGACTCGCACCAGCTCGCCTTCATCGCCAACTGCGGCCACGACCTCACCAACACCGAGGCGATGCACACGGACGTCTATCTGGCCGACGCGGACGGCAAGAGCGCACCGCGCGAAGTGGCCAAGCTCACCGGCTACGCCCGTGCACTGGCGTGGACGGCCAACGGCAAGTCGCTGGGTTTCCTCTACGTGCCCGGCGCCACGCGTCACGCCACCGCCACTGCTGCGGGCAAGCCGCAGGTGGGCGTGATCGGCGAGGACGAGCACGAGGAAATCCAGCGCGTTGCCAGCCTCGACGTAGCCAGCGGCGCCGTGCACACGCTCACGCCGGCGTCGATCTACGCCTACGAATTCGGCTGGTCGACGGACGGGTCGCGCATCGCCTATACCGCCGCGCCGGCACCGGGCGACAACAACTGGTGGGTGGCGAAGCTCTACGTGCAGGATGCGAAGGAAGGGGCTGCCCCACGCGTGGTGGTCGATCCATCCACCGTTAGCGGCTCCTTGCACGGCCTGCAGATGGCGCTGCCGCGCTGGTCGCCGGATGACTCGCGCATCGCCTTCATCGGCGGCCTGATGAGCGATCAGGGCGCCACCGGCGGCGATCTCTACAGCGTGTCGCCCAGTGGCGGCGAGCCGAGCAACCTCACCTCCGGTATCGCCGTTACGCCGCAGTGGTTTGCCTGGGCCGGCAAGGACGCCCTGACGGTAAGCCAGAACGCCAAGGGCAAGGTGCAGCTGGCCCGTTACGACATCCGCGGCGAACAAGCCAGCGCGCAGGCGCCCTACTTCACGGTGCCGGCGATGATCGGTGCCGGCGGCGCGGTGCTTTCGGTGTCGCTGTCCGCCGACCACCAGCGCGTGGCCTTCGAACAGAGCTCCTACGAGCACGCGCCGGAAGTGCATGCCGGCAAGCTCGACGGCACGGCGCCGCCTGCCGTCACTTCGCTCAACGCCGGGCTCAAGCCCGCGTGGGGCAAGGCCGTGTCGGTCGAGTGGAAGAACGAGGGCCGCGACGTGCAGGGCTGGCTGCTCTACCCGGCCAACTACGACCCGCACAAGACCTATCCGATGATCGTGAGCGTGCATGGCGGTCCGGCCTGGGGTGTGCTGTCCACCTGGCCAGGCATGGGTGCGATGTATGCCGCTGAAGGCTACTTCGAGTTCATGCCCAATCCGCGCGGCAGCTTCGGCCAGGGCGAAGCCTTCGTGCAGGCCAACCGCAAGGACTTCGGCTACGGCGACCTGCGCGACATCCTCGCTGGCGTCGACGCGGTGGAGAAGATGGCGCCCGTGGACGACCATCGCCTCGGCCTCACCGGCTGGAGCTACGGCGGCTTCATGAGCATGTTCGCGCCCACCCAGACCCAGCGCTTCCGCGCCGTGGTCGCCGGCGCCGGCATCTCGGACTGGCAGAGCTACTACGGCGAGAACCAGATCGACCAGTGGATGATCCCCTACTTCGGCGCCAGCCTGTATGACGACCCGGCGGCCTACGCCAAGAGCTCCGCGCTCAGCTTCATCAAGCAGGCCAAGACCCCCACGCTCATCATCGTCGGCGACCGCGACGAGGAATGCCCCGCGCCGCAGTCCTTCGAGTTCTGGCACGCGCTGAAGACCCTCGGCGTGCCTGCGCAGCTGGTGGTGTATCCGAACGAAGGCCACCACTTCGCCAACCCGGAGCACACCCGCGACCTGCAGCAGCGCTCGTTAGCGTGGTTCGCGAAATACCTGCCGGCGTCGAAATAGGCAGTGGAACGACTGGCCTTCCTGGATGGGAAGGCCAGTCGGTCACCCTCCCGTTCAAGCAGCGGATAGGCCGTGCGCGAAGCCGCCACATTGACTCGCGCGTGGTGATAACCGATGGTCGCCTGTCGCGACGTCAATGGCGATTTCCGTCGCCCTGCTGAACTTGCCTGCCATTTGTAGCAACGGCGCCCACGCTTGGCCACGGACGACTACGCATGAACCTCGCCCTGTTCGATTTCGACGGCACCATAACCACCCGCGAGACGATGTCCGATTTCATGCGTCTGGCGGCGACGCCACTGCGGCGCGCCCTGGGCATACCTGTGTTCGCGCCACTGCTTGCCGGTTACAAGATGGGACTCCTCGCGGGCACGACGATACGCCAGGCGGTGACGGCATTCGGATTCCGCGGCGTACCAGCCACACGGGTCCATGCAGCCGGGGACCGTTTCGCCATCGAGTACATCCCCGGCATGTTGCGCCCCGAGGCCATGCAGCGCATCGCCTTGCATCAGGCACGGGGCGACAAGGTGGTGGTGGTTTCCGGAGGCTTCGACTTTTACCTGGCGCCATGGTGCAGGCAGCACGGCCTGGAATTGATCTGCTCGACCCTGGAAACCCGCGGCGAACGCCTTACCGGCCGCTACCTTGGCGCGCAATGCATAAGCGAGGAAAAGGCGCGGCGCGTGCGCGAACGCTACGATCTCGCCGCCTACGGGCAGTGCTATGCGTATGGCGACACGCATGAAGACGAAGCCATGCTGGCGCTGGCACAGAGGAAGTTTTACCGCGGCGTGGAGAGGATCTGACTCGCCGGACCGGATTGGCAACGATCGATTGTCCTTTCGATGCGCGTATCGTCGATCTGCCCGGCAACCGCGCGTCCCGACCATGGTGCTGCGCATCGCCACGCTTCCGTTGGCAACAAACAGCAAGAAAGCGGCGCGGTGCTTCCGACCTAGCCGCTGGCCCCGCGGCGCGCCTGCGATTGCGCCTGCACCGCCACATCATCGACCAGCGATGTCGCCGCCTGGCTCAATCCGGCGTGGCCCTGGATACGGGGCAACCAGTCGCGCGCGATCAGGTCGTAGTCCGGTGCCGGCCATGCACGCTGCCAAAGCCCATTCTTTTCGGCATACGGGACATAGCCTGGCATCTGGCGTGCCGCCAACTGGCCCGCCGTGTAGAACAGCACGGCATGCCACAGCGTCTTCGGCACCGCCGCACTTGCACCCGCATGCTGGCGGTCCAGTGCCTTCTCGGCATCCTCCATCGCCGCGGTCAGCTTGTCGACCATGCCATGCGATGCCTCGTGGAAAACCATTTCCAAGGAAGCCTGCCCCTGGTAAGACGCTTGTGTGGAGGTGATAGTGATGCGTACCGGCGCCAACGTCGTGTAGGCGCCAGCCCAGTTGGCGTAGCCCACCACGTCGACCCGGACGGGAGACGCCGGCCAGGGATGTTCGTAGACCTTCGTCAATGCTTCGCACATCGCCGAGCCATGCGCCGCGAGCAATGGTCGAAGGCCGGCGATCCAGCGGTGATTGCGCGAATCTTGCGCCGGCCACCAGTACTTGCGGTAGATCGGTGCAGCTTGCAGCAGCATCGCCTTCAACGTTGTCGGGATGTCCGTCTGGGCCAGGTCGGACGAATCCGTAGCATCCTCCAGCTGGTTCTTGATCTGCCCCATCCCGGGATCGAAGAGCAGGTCGCGCGACACCATCGATTTCTCGTAATAGGCGACAACGGCATTCCACTCGCCGCTTTCGGAAGTGTCGAGACGCTGCTGTGTTGCCGTGTCGTCCGCCTCCAGTCTGCTCGGATGAGGACGGTTCTGGCTGGCTGCCGCCACGGCCGAGACGTACAGGAAATGGTGCAAGTTGACCCAGAAGTCGCTGTGGAAAGCGAACAGGGCAGCCGGGCTCGCGCAATCTGCGGGTGGCGGGGCTGCAGGGCTTGGCGCGGGTTGTCGGGCATCCACCATACCCGCGAACAACAGGCATGCCGGCACCCAGCAGCCGAGTGCGAGCGACTTCAGGATCGACCTGCCAAGCCAGCGACGAAGCATGCTTCCACTCCGCATAAGCGCCAAACCGACTGGCGCAGTCTAGCCGGAATGCCGCTCAGAACAGCTCTCCCTGCGGTGACGGCTTGCGCGGAGGCACGAAGCGCGAGATATCGAGTTGGAGTTCGCGAGCACGGCCGAAGCCGTGGCGGCGGCAGGCGATTTCAAAGCGCTTGCGCAGCAATTCCGCGAATACGCCATGGCCGCGCATGCGCGTTGCGAAGTTGCTGTCGTAGTCCCGGCCGCCGTTCATCTGCTGCACCAGGCTCATCACGTGGGCAGCGCGATCCGGTGCGTGCAACGTCAGCCATTCGCGGAACAGCTGCTTCAATTCCCATGGCAGACGCAGCACGGTATAGCCGGCACAACGCGCGCCGGCCTCGTGCGCGCGCTCGAGCACGGCCTCCATGTACATGTCGTTGAGCGCGGGGATGATGGGCGCAACGAGCACGCCCACCGGCACGCCGGCTTCGGCCAGCGCGGCGACGGCCTTGAGGCGGCGATGCGGTGCACAGGCGCGCGGCTCGAGCTTCGCGGCGAGATGGTTGTCCAGCGAATTCACCGAAACGAATACCTGCACCAGTTTCTCCCGCGCCATTGCGACCAACAGGTCGATGTCGCGTTCGACCAGTGCGTTCTTGGTGACGATCGTGCACGGGTGGTGGCATTCGGACAGCACTTCCAGCGCGGCGCGGGTGAGTCGCCATTTCTTTTCGATCGGCTGGTACGGGTCGGTGTTGCTGCCGATGTTGATCGGCTTGGGCACATAGTGTGGTTTTGCCAGTTCGATGCGAAGCACCTCGGCGAGGTTGGTCTTGGCACGCAGCTTCGTCTCGAAGTCCAGGCCCGGTGAAAGATTGAGATAGCTGTGCGAAGGGCGCGCGAAGCAATAGACACACCCGTGTTCGCATCCGCGAAATGGGTTCAGTGCCTGCTCAAAAGCAATGTCTGGCGAATCGTTGCTGGTGATGACACTGCGTGCACGCTCCTCGGTGACGCAGGTCCGCGGGCGCGGCGCGGCTTCGTCCAGCAGTGTGCTTTGCCAGCCGTCGTCCTCGGTGTGGTGCCGGATGGTCTCGAAGCGCCCTTCCGGATTGGAAGCGGCGCCACGGCCTTTGATCGCTCGTGCTGGAATGAAGGAATCGTCCATCCGCGCAGCGTGCCGCCAAGGCATCTCACCGCACGCGACACCTGCGCGCGAGCATCAACCAATCGGCAATACGGTGCGTTGCTGGCTGTCGTTGATGATCTCGGCGGCAGACAGATAGAACGCGAGGACGGCGGTAAGCAGGCCCGTGTAGCCTCCCGCCTGATGCAGCCTCGCCATGCCGGTCCATTCACCCGCGGCAAGCAGGAAGAAGGTGATCCACAGCGCGAGGAAAATCATTTGCAGCGCGCGCGGTGCACGCAGCGTGCCCAGCCACATGTAGAAGGTGAACACGCCCCACAGGAACAGGTACCAGCCGACGAAGGCTGGTGGCACCTTGTCGTGCAGGAACAGCACGAACAGCGCGAACGACCACCAGAATGCGCCGTAGCTGAGGAAGGCGGTGGCGCCGAAGGTGTTGCCGCGGGGCAGCTCCATCACGCCGGCGATCGCCTGCGCGGTACCGCCATAGGCTAGTGCGCAGGCCAGCACCATGCCCATGGCGTCGCCGTCGAACCAGCCGGCGTTGATCATGCTGAGCAGCCAGGTGGTCAGTGCGAAACCGGCCAGGCCAAGTGGCGCTGGGTTGGAAAACTTCGTTTGCGTGCTTGCGTCGCTCATCGTGCGACTCCCAGTGGACGAATAACGGTGGCCACGGCGGTGTATGACGAGCCGTCACGTGCTTCGCATCGGTACGTACCGGGTACAGGCGCGTGCCCGCATGTGGATCGGATGACGGCGGCACAAATCCTGTACACCGCTTTCATCGGGCTCAGAAGTGGTACAGCGCGCTCAGGCTGACCTGGTTGCCGCTGGTGGTCTTGGTGTCGATGCCATTGGTGGTGCTGTCGAGCCACCCGTACAGCCATTCGACGCCGAGTTCGTAGTTGCCGGCCGCGTAGGTGAGGTCCATCCCGGTCTGGCGGCTGCGCAACAAGCCGGTGGAGCCGTTGCCCATCCAGCGGATCACGTCGTCCTTGTTGGGCTTGCTGCTGGCGTAGACCGCGCTGAGGTTCCAGCTGGGCGTGAAGTTGTAGCCCGCCTGCAGGTAACCGCCGGTGTCCTTGATGTCGCCGAACTGCGACAGGTCGCCGAACACTTCGCCCAGACCCTTGCCGGTGTAGACATTGGCGCGGAACACCCAGGGACCGGGCTTCCACTGGCCGCCCACTTCGTAGCCGACGCTCTTCACGTTGGATTGCACCGGCGTCGCCACGGTGCCGCTCACGCCGCGCAGGTCCACGGTGCTGTAGTGCGCCACCGCATAAGCCAGCCAATTCGCGCCCTGCACGTGCAGTCGCGCCTCCACCTGCGGACGGAAACCGGCATTGCCCGCGGTGAGGTAATTGATGTTGTTGACGGCCGCATCCGGCCCGTTCCATGAACCTTCGAACGCGCCCATGTCCAAACGCCACTGCACGCCGCCGCTGCCGTGGTTGAGATCCTGCATCCACACCACGCCGGGATAACGCCAGCCGATCATGCCGGTGCCGAAACCCAGCGGGAATGCGATGTGCGACAGCGAGGCAGTGACGCTGTCGAGCGGGAACAGCAGATCCCACTGCTGGCCGATGCGTACCGTGCTGCCGCTGTCGGCGTTCACCAGGTCCATGTAAGCCTGGCGCAGGCGCGGGATCGGCTGCTGCTGCGCATAGGCGCCGGTGCCGTTGTAGCCGCCGAAGAAATCCATCTCGATGCGGCCACCGCCCGTCCAGTCGCCGGCCAGCCGCGCACCGCTGAAGTCCAGCCAGAAGCGCGTGTTGCGCACGTCCACCCCACTGAGCGTGCCGTTGGTGGATGTGGACGACGGGTATTCCGCATTCTGGCCGTTGCCGTAGACGAAGCTCTTGTTCTGGCTGAAGGCCGAGGCGCTGATGAAGCCGTGCAGCGCCACCGACAGACCCGGCGCACTGCTGAACACCGGTTTGCCTGTGTTCGTGGCGGGCGCGGCGGCGACGTTCTGCGCCCCGGCAGCGGGTGTGCCTTGTGCGGTCTGGCTCGCGGGCTGCTGCTGCTGCGTCTGGATCATCGCCTTGAGCTGGGCAACCTCCTGCTCCAACTGATCCACCCTCTGCTCCAGCTGTTGTTCGCGCGTGCTGTCACCGGTGCTGCCGGTGGTTTGCGCCGACGCCGCCCAGGGCAACGAAAACGCAACGGCAACGCCCAGCGCCAACGGTGCACGGCAACGACGAACGAGTGTCGGGCTCATGGGACAGCCTCCCCTTGGAGTGGTGGCGCCGAGCATGGTCACGCTTTCGCACATGCGGCTATTCGCCGATGGTCTTAACTTCGACCAAAGTCGATACGCCGGGTCCTTCGACACTCTGGCGACCTCGTTACACTCAAACGTCTGCCTATGCCGCCTATACCCTTGTCTTCAGGAGACTTGCATGTCCACGATCCATCCCGTCGACCCCGCATTCGCCGCCAAGGCGCGCATCCGTCTGGACGATTACGAGCGGCTGTACGCCGAGTCGGTAAAGGATCCCGAGACCTTCTGGGCCAAGGTGGGCGAACGGCTGGACTGGGCGAAGAAGCCGACCAAGATCAAGGACGTCTCCTACGATCCGAAGAACCTGCACATCCGCTGGTACGAGGACGGCACGCTCAACGTGGCGGCCAACTGCCTCGATCGCCACCTCGCGGAACGCGGCGACAAGGTGGCGATCATCTTCGAGGGCGACGATCCCAACGAGTCGCGCAAGCTCACCTACCGCGAGCTGCACGCCGAAGTGTGCAAGTTCGCCAATACGTTGAAGCACCTCGGCGTGACCAAGGGCGACCGCGTGGCGATCTACCTGCCGATGATCCCCGAGGCGGCGGTGGCGATGCTGGCCTGCGCGCGCATCGGCGCGATTCACTCGGTGGTATTCGGCGGCTTCTCGCCGGACTCGCTGGCCGGACGCATCGCGGACTCGGCTTGCAAGGCCGTGATCACTGCCGACGAAGGCGTGCGAGGCGGCAAGAAGATCCCGCTCAAGATCAACGTGGATGAGGCGCTCAAGCGTCCCGGCACCAACAGCGTGGAAACCGTGGTGGTGGTCCGCCGCACCGGCAGTGCGGTGCCGATGCAGTCGCCGCGCGACCGCTATTGGCACAATCTGATGGAGGGCCAGAGCGCCGACTGCCCGGCCGAACCGATGGAAGCGGAGCATCCGCTGTTCATCCTCTACACCTCCGGTTCCACCGGCAAGCCGAAGGGCGTGCTGCACACCAGCGGCGGTTACCTCGTCTATACCAGCTACACCCACGAATGCGTGTTCGACCTGCGCGAGGACGACGTCTACTGGTGCACTGCCGATGTGGGCTGGGTCACCGGCCACAGCTACGTGGTGTACGGCCCGCTGGCCAACGGCGCCACCACGCTGATGTTCGACGGTGTGCCGAACTATCCCGATTTCAGCCGCTTCTGGCAGGTGGTGGACAAGCACAAGGTGTCGCTGTTCTACACCGCGCCCACCGCGATCCGTGCACTGATGCGCGAAGGCGAAGCACCGGTCAAGAAGGCTTCGCGCGCCAGTCTGCGCGTGCTCGGCACCGTGGGCGAGCCGATCAACCCCGAGGCGTGGGAGTGGTATCACCGCGTGGTGGGCGAGAGCCAACGCCCCATTGTCGATACATGGTGGCAGACCGAAACCGGCGGCATCCTCATCACCCCGCTGCCCGGCGCCATCGCCACCAAGCCCGGCTCGGCCACCAAACCATTTTTCGGCGTGAAACCCGCCATCGTCGATGCCAGCGGCGAAGTGCAGCAGGGCGCCTGCGAAGGCAACCTGCTGATCACCGACTCGTGGCCCGGCCAGATGCGCACGGTATACGGCGACCACCAGCGCTTCATCGAAACCTATTTCAGTGCCTACCCGGGCAATTACTTCACCGGCGACGGTGCGCGTCGCGACGAGGATGGCTACTACTGGATCACCGGTCGTGTGGACGACGTGATCAACGTCAGCGGCCATCGCATCGGCACCGCCGAGGTGGAAAGCGCGTTGGTGTCGCACCCGAAAGTCGCCGAAGCCGCCGTGGTCGGTTGCCCGCACGAGATCAAGGGTCAGGGCATCTATGCCTACGTCACGCTGATCGCCGGCGAGACCGGCAGCGACGAGTTGAAGAAGGAGTTGGTCGCCTGGGTGCGCAAGGAAATCGGTCCCATCGCCACGCCTGATTACATCCAGTGGGCTCCCAGCCTGCCCAAGACCCGCTCGGGAAAGATCATGCGTCGCATCCTGCGCAAGATCGGCGAGAATCAGCCCGACCAGCTCGGCGATATCTCCACCCTCGCCGATCCCAGCGTGGTGAAGAGCCTCGTCGAGGAACGCCTGATCAAATGAGCCACGGTAGGAGCGCACCTTGCGCGCGAATGCTCCTGCTCCGATCAGCGCCAAGGCATTCGCGCGCAAGGTGCGCTCCTACCGATTCCATCGAACCATGCCCGACATCCTGATCGCTGACGACCACCCCCTGTTCCGCGACGCCCTGCAGCGCGCAGTACTCGCCGCGCTGCCGCGGGCGCAGGTACGCAGCGCCGAAAGCGTGCAGGGCCTGTACTCGTTGATCGAGCAATACCCCGACGCCGATTTGCTGCTGCTCGACCTGCACATGCCCGGCGCGCGCGGCTACTCCGCGCTGGCGCATATCCGGGGGCAATACCCCGGCCTGCCGATCATCGTCGTATCCGGCCATGAAGAAGCGCAGGTCGCGCGCCGCGCGCTGGCCCATGGCGCCGCGGCCTACATCCCAAAATCCACGGCGGGCGACGAGATCGTCCGCGCCATCCGCGCCGTGCTCGATGGCGACGTGTGGTTGCCGCCTCAACTCGTTGGAGGCAGCGCCGAGCTGCAGCCCGATGAAGCGGACATCGCTGCCCGCGTCGCTACGCTGACCCCCCAACAATTCCGCGTGCTCACCATGATCGCCGAAGGCCTGCTCAACAAGCAGATTGCCTGGGAACTCGGCGTATCCGAAGCGACGGTGAAGGCGCACATGACCGCCATCATGCGCAAGCTGGGCGTCAACAACCGCACGCAGGTCGCCCTCGCCGCCAGCCACCTCGCCGTGGAACCTGGCGCGATGCAACCGCTGCTGGTGGACGAGGAAAACGAGTGATCCGACCTCTGGAGTACGGGCGACAACAGCCTGTGCTGGGTGTTCGCGTGGAGCAGTCGGGGCCACGCCAATCCAGGCATGCGCAGCCGCTCACCCAGGCTCGACGCGCTATTCGCACGTGCGTTGCGCACGCTCGTGCGTCCACGCCGCCCTCTCCTGCTTCTTCACCAGCGCTGTCAGCAGCGCACGCAACGCTGCGGGTCTTACCGGTTTGTGCAACAACGGGTAGCCCAGTGCGCGGGCGCGCTGCTTGAGCTCGCTGCTGCCGTCGGCAGTGATGAGGGCGGCCGGAGGAAGCGAGACATGATTGGCACGCAGTTGTTGCAACGCCTGCAGACCGTCGGTGTCGTCGGCAAGGTGGTAGTCGGCGAGTATGAGATCCACCGGCCCGCGCTCCAGCTCGACAGCCGCAGCGGCCGCATCGCGGGCGGTGCGACAATCCACGCCCCAACGGCTCAGCAGGATGCGCATGCCATCGAGGATGGCGATGTCGTCGTCGAGGCACAGCACCGTGAGCGGCAATTGCTCGTCGCCGCCGACGCCGCTGACACGGCGCACACCTTGCCGGCGCTCGGGTGCGGCGGCGGCGCGCGGTGTGACCACCGCGAAGCAGCTGCCATGGCCCGGGCGCGATTGCAGGTCGAGCCGATGATTGAGCATGGTCGCGATGCGATCGCAGATGGACAAGCCCAGGCCCAGGCCTTTCTCGCCCCAGGGTGAAGGCTGCTCCAGCCGCTGGAACTCGCCGAAGATACGCGCGCTCTGCTCGGCGGGAATGCCTGGGCCGCTGTCCCACACTTCGATTCGCACCTTGCCACTGTTGCGGCGGACACCCAGGAGCACGCCACCGTGATGGGTGTAGCGCAACGCATTGGAAAGGAAATTCTGCAGCACACGGCGCAGCAACTGCGGATCGCTGCGTACCGCCAGCCGTGTGCGCGCCACGCGCAGGCGCAGGCCGCGCTGCTCGGCCAACGGGGCGAATTGGCTTTGCAGCGAATCGAACAGCTCCGCCAGCGCGAAATCGGCGATCTCCGGTCGATACGTTCCCGTGTCGAGGCGCGATGTGTCGAGCAAGGCATCGAGCAAGTCCTCGGCGGCACGGAAGGCTACGTCGATGCGTTCGGCGAGCTGGCGCGATTCCACGTCCAGTTGCGGTTGCTGGCGCAATGCGGAAGTGAACAGGCGCGCAGCATTGAGCGGTTGCAACAGGTCATGGCTGGCGGCGGCGAGGAAACGCGTTTTCGACGCATTGGCGGCTTCCGCGGTGCGCTGTGCCTGCGCCGTGGCGGCCAACGCTTCGCTCAGCTCCGCGGTGCGTTGATCCACGCGTTGTTCCAGTGTTTCGTTCGCCTCTATCAGTGCCTGCTCGGCTCGCTTGTATGCTGTGACATCCGTGTAAGTGGTGACATAGCCCCCGCCGGGAAGCGCGCTGCCGCGCATTTCTATGGTGCTGCCGTCGGCACGCACGCGCTGGAAGACATGCGGCGTACCGGCGCGCAGGTGGGCGATGCGCTTGGCCACGTGGCCGCCCACCTCGCCGGGACCGCACTCGCCATGCTCGGCATTCCAGCGGATCAGGTCGGCCACCGGCACGCCCACGTAGACCATGCCGTCGGGGTATCCGAACAACTCCAGGTAGCGCCGGTTCCATGCCACCAGGCGCATGCCGGCGTCGACCACGCTGATGCCCTGCGAGACGTTTTCCAGCGTCGAGGAGAGCAGTTCGCGGTTGAAACGCAGCTCCTGCGAAGCCTCGTCCATCAGCGCCATGGCCTCGGCGATGTCCAGGCCCGAGCCGGAGAGCATGCCCATCAGGATGCGCCGCGCGCTGGCCGCACCCACCGCGCCGGCAAGCAGGCGCTCGGTGTGCTGGATCAATGCACGATCCGCCGTTTCGCTGGGCTGCAGCGGACGACCGCGGCGCTCTTCATGTTCGGCGAAGGCGCGCTCGGTGCCACGCTGGCCCACGATGCGCGTGGCGATAGTGCGAAGGTCAGCCACCGCCACACGGCCGCGCCAGTCTCCCGCGCCATTGCGGCTGGCTGTATGCGGGGTGACGAAGAGCGCGGCATGCAGGCGCTCCTCCAGATTGGGGTGCCAGCGCAACGAGACGAACACAAGGCAAGTCACGTTGGCCAGCAGCGACCACAGCGTGCCGTATAACAACGGGTCGTCGCTGCCCAGATGAAATGGCGCCAGCGAATGCCACCAGCCTGGGCCGGATGCGGTACTCCACTGCCATCCACTTGCGTGCAACATCGTCGGCAGCAACAAGGTACAGACCCATACTGCGAAACCCGCCACCAGGCCGGTGGCTACACCGCGCTGACTTGCACCGCGCCAGTACAGCGCCGCCACAATGGCTGGCGCCAGTTGCGCCACTGCCGCGAAGGCGAGCAGGCCGGTCGCGGCGAGGTTTTCCGTATCGGCCACCGTGCGGTAATAGCCATAGGCCAGTATCGCCAGCACCACGATGGCGACGCGGCGCACCCGCAGCACCAGCCGCGAGACGTCGCTCAGGCGCTCCAGTTGCAGGCGGCGCACGCGCAGCAGCGCAGGCATCACCAGGTCGTTGCTTATCATCGTGGACAGCGCCACCGCCGACACGATCACCATGCCGGTGGCTGCGGAGAAGCCGCCCACGAAGGCCAGCATCGCCATGCCATGGCTGCCCAGTGCCAGCGGCAGGTTGAGCACCCACGCATCGGCCATCCCGTCGCGCACCGCAGGCAACGGCATGCCGGCCGCCACGATGGGCAACACCGCAAGAGTGATGGCCAGCATATAGAGCGGAAACATCCAGCGCGCACGATTGAGGTCACGCGGGTCTTCGCACTCAACCACTCCGATCTGGAACTGCCGCGGCAGGCAGAACATGGCGAGCAACGCCAGCATGGTCTGCACCATGTAACTTGCCGACGACAAACCGTTGCCCGAATGCTGCGGCAACAGCTTCGCGCTTGCCGCCAGGCCCGGTCCGTGATGCAGGGCATACAGCGCAAGCGCCACAAACGCGACAAGCTTGATGAGTGATTCCAGCGCAATCGCCAGCATCATGCCGTGATGGTGTTCGGTGGCATCGATGCTGCGCGTGCCGAACAGGATGGCGAACGCCGCCAACAGTCCCGCACACCACAGCGCGGGGTCCGTCAGGACCGGATCGCGCAAATCCGGCGCACTGCCACCCAGCACCGCGAACGACATCGCCACTGCCTTCAACTGCAACGCGATGTACGGCAGTACCGCCATGACTGCGATCGCGGCCACCAATGCGGCCAGCCCGTGCGACTTGCCGAAGCGCGCGCCGATGAAGTCGGCGATCGAGGTGATATTGCGCTGCTGCGCCACTTCCACCAGGCGGCGCAGGAGGCCGAAGCCGAACACGAACAGCAACACCGGGCCGAGATAGATCGGCAGGTAACCCAAGCCATGGCGGGCCGCCGTGCCCACCGCGCCGTAGAACGTCCACGACGAGCAATACACCGCCAAGGCCAGCGCGTAGACGATGGGGCGCAGGCGCGGCTGGCGCGGGTACAACGGCCGCCGGTCGCCCAGCCACGCCACGCCGTACAACACGCCCACGTACAGCAGCGCGACGAGCAGCAGCAGCCAGCCTGCAATCAAGCGCCCACCCCCACTCTTCGACAACGCAAACCGCCGGCTTGTGCGCGACGGCGTCTGTCCGCCAGCATGCGCGCATGCATGCCATCCACGGATTCCCACCTGCGAAAGTAGCAGAGCCTCTGCGGGCTGACGAGATTCACGTCTGGCGCCTGCATCGGCCCAAGGGCACGGGGCGGGACCCGCTGCTGTCCCTGATCGCGCGCTACCTGGGTATAGAGGCAGCGGATGTCCGGCTGGCGGAGAACGAACATGGCCGCCCTAGGCTGGATGCAAGGCATGGCGATGCGCTGGACTTCAACTGGTCGCACAGCGGCGAGCAGGCGCTAGTGGCGCTGGCGCGCGGGGTCGCCGTCGGCATCGACCTGGAGCAGCGGCGCAAGCGCGCCAATGCGCTGGCCATTGCGCGACGATTCTTCACCGCCGAAGAAGCCGATTGGCTGGACACCCTGGACGAGGAGGCGCAGCGCACGGCCTTTCTCGAACTTTGGACTGCGCGCGAGGCTGTGCTGAAGGCGCTGGGTCGCGGCATCGCATTCGGGCTGGATCGGCTTTCGTTCCGCCACGAAGCAAATGGACTTGTGCTGCAACAGCTCGATGGTGACGATCCCGCCGCGTGGCATTTGAGCAGTCTCGACATCGGTACCGACGCACTCGCCGCACTGGCCTGGCGCGGCGCACCACGCTGCATCCGCACATTCGCGCTTGCCGACGACGAGTGATCGCGGCAGTGTTGTATTTCTTTCTCCATCGCAGATCGCCGGCATGACCCTGCTCAGCGTCAACCTCAACAAGATCGCCGTGTTGCGCAACTCGCGCGGCGGCACCGAGCCCGACATCTGCCGCGCGGCGCAGACCTGTATCGAGAACGGCTGTGGCGGCATCACGGTGCATCCCAGACCGGACATGCGCCATGTGCGTCCCGAGGACGTGCGCGCGCTGGCCGCGATGTTGCGCGGCCGGGTCGAATACAACATCGAAGGCAATCCCTTCGCACCGCCGCGCGGCGGCTATCCGGGCCTTATCGCATTGGCGCGCGAAGTACGCCCCACGCAGGTGACGCTGGTTCCCGACGGCGACGGCCAGATCACCTCCGACCACGGCTTCGACCTGTCGAATGACCTTGAACGCCTGCGTCCACTGGTGGACGAACTCAACGCTATCGGCTGCCGCGTCAGCCTGTTCGTGGACAGCGGCCCACAGGATTTCGCGGCGGCAAAGGCCCTAGGTGTGCAACGCATCGAGATCTACACCGGCCCTTACGCCGAGGCATTCGCCGAAGGCGAGCCTGACGCCGTGCTCGCGGATTGCGCCGCCACCGCGCGGTTGGCACAGCAGGCGGGCTTGGCGGTGAACGCAGGCCACGATCTCAGCCAGGCCAACCTGGGAACGTTCAAGGCCGCAATCCCGGGCCTGGCCGAGGTATCGATCGGCCATGCGCTGATTGGCGAGGCACTCTACGAAGGCTTGGCCTCCACGGTGCGCAACTATCTGCAGATCCTGCGTTAAAGCTTCCGTCCCCGGAAAGCGGAACCTGTGCTCGATGGTGTTGCCGCTTCGCTTGGAACCAGGACATCCGTACGCGAGGTTCACTCGACAGGCATCCGCTCATCCCGAAAACGCCAACCCCCGCACTGGGCGGGGGTTGGCGCGGGTAACGCTGGTTCCGGCAGCCGATTTACTGGCTGTCGCTGTCGGTGAATCCGATCTTGGTCAGGTTGTACTGCTTGGCGTCGGCCAGCACGGTAGCGACGTACTGGTAGGCGACGGTGTTGGCAGCCTTGATCTGGATTTCCGGCTGGTTGGTCTGCTGGGCGACCACCGCAAGCTGTGCCTTGAGACCCAGCTCATCGACCGGCGTGTCGTTCCAGTAGAACGCACCCGACTGGTCGATCTTGAGGTTGATCGGTTCCGGCGGATTGGTCGGCGGGATCTGGTTCGGGTTCGGCTGCGGCAAGTCGATCTTGATCTTCAGCAACGGAATCGGCGCGGTCACCATGAAGATGATCAGCAGCACCAGCATCACGTCGATCAACGGCGTGATGTTGATGTCGGCCATCGGGCCGCCCGTGGACTTGGTGGAGAAAGCCATGGTTCGTTACTCCTTCACCGGGGCGGACGTCATGAAGCCGACATGCACCATGCCCTGATCCTTGGCGTCACTGATGGCCTTGAACACCGTTTTCCACTGGATGCCCTTATCGGCGCGAATCTGCAATTCCGGTTGCGGCGTCTTTTGCGCCGCCACCGCCAACTGCGACTTCAGCTGCGTTTCGCTGACCAACTGATCCTGCAGATACCACGTACCGTCTTCCTTGATGGCCAGATCTAGCGGCGGTGTCTCAATCTTAGCCTCATCGCTCTTGGGAGCCGCGACCGGCACCGTGACGGTGACCGTATGGGACATCAGCGGTGCCGTGATCATGAAGATGATCAGCAGCACCAGCATCACGTCAGCCAGTGGCGTGACGTTGATTTCCGAAACCGGACCGCCGGTATTGCCTCCGACGCTCATTGCCATGGATCAGACCCTCACTCGACGCGCGAGCCAGTCGCGAAGAAGTCGTGCAGGTCGTGCGCGAATTCGTCGAAACGGGCGAAGATGACGCGGTTCGAACGGTTGAAGAAGTTGAACGCGAGCAGCGCAGGGATAGCGGTGAACAGACCGATGGCGGTCATGATCAGCGCTTCGCCCACGGGGCCGGCCACTGCGGTCATCGAAGCGTTGCCGCTGGCGGCGATGCCGATCAGGGCGTGGTAGATGCCCCACACGGTACCGAGCAGACCCACGAACGGAGCCGACGAACCGACGGTGGCGAGCAGGGTCTGGCCGCCTTCGAGGCGGAGGCTCTCACGAGCCACGGCCTGGCGCAGCGCGCGGTCGACGAACTCGGAGCGGCTCAGCGACTCGGCCAGGCCACCCTTGTTCGCCTGCTGGTGATGGGCCACCGCGGAAGCGGCGTCCAGCGCGATCTTCGAGAACGGCTCGCCCTTGGGCTGGGCTTCCAGCTCGCGGATGGCGTCCTGGGTGGAACTGTTGTTCCAGAAGCCACCGATGACCTTGTCGGCGCGGCCGCGCACCATCGAATTGCGGATGGCGTTGGCGATGATGAAATACCAGGACAGGAAGGACATCACCACGAGAGTGATGAACACCACCCAGCCCAGCCAGTCGAAGCCGTGGGCGAGGTTGGCGAAGCCCATCTGCTTCATGGCTTCGGCATTGGAGTTGCCAGCCACCTGGGCGGCATCGGTCGGTGCAGGAGTCTGTAGGAACATAACGCTACCCTTGGGAAGTCAAGCGTGAACTGTGGGGGCTGTAACGGAGATTACAGGTTGTTGAGATTGAAGGTGATCGGTACGCGTGCGTAACCCTCCACCTTCTGGCCGTTCTTGATCTCGGGATTGAAGCGCCACTTCTGTGCCGCTTCGATCGCGGCGCGATCAAGCTCGTGGTATCCGCTGGACTGGTCGACCTTGATGTCCTTCGGCGTACCATCGACGCCGACCAGGATCAACAGAGTCACCGTGCCTTCATGGCGCTGGCGAATGGCCTGTGGCGGATATCGCGGCTGCGGCCGGCTGCCATAGGACAGATCCGAACCTGCTGCGATGTCGCTCGGCGGCGCCGGCGGTGCCGGAGGAGCAGGCGGAGGTGCCGGAGTCGCATTCTGCGACACCTCTTGCACCGGCGGCGGCGGAGTCGGCGGCGGCGGATTCGGCGGCGGAATCACCTGCTTGATGATCTTCGGCGGCGGCTGCTTCGGCGGCTCCGGCGGCGGCGGCGGCGGTGGCGGCGGCGGCGGCGGCGGTTCGATGAAGTTCACCTGCACGATCTGTTCTTTCTTCTCGTGCTTCTGGCCCGGAGGCGCCATGGGCGCGAGCAGGATAAGAAACGCGAAGGCGTGCAGACCAATGGCAAACGCCAACGCTAGGGTTCGTTTCCAACTGAACCCCTCTTCGCGTTCTGTGTCTTCGGTACTAGAGGCCATCTGTCACTATCTGGAGCTGGGAACGGAGAAAGCGTCGCCGCAGGCTCGGTGTGTTCCGTCTGGCATATGGACGAAACACGCCGCTGGGGTTACGCAGGGAAGGTTTCAACGGTACAACAGCATCTGGCTTTTGTATAGCGCTAACGTGGCGTTCAGATGGACGTCCATCTGCGACGCTTTACTGCTTTAGTCTGACAATTACTTGCCGGACTTTTTCAGCCACTCCTGTGCCTTGTCCGCCGTTTCAGGATCCAGCGCAGCCTGCTTCACAGCAGCGACCGCACCAGCCTTGTCCTTGAGCTGGCGATCCGACTCGCCAAGCATCATGTAGGCGTGGCCTTTGTGCTTGACGCCTTTGGCGATGGCCTGGGTGAGGTACTTCTTGGCGTCGGAGAACTTCTGTTCCTGGAAATAGGCACCGCCCAGCGCCATGTCCACCTCGCCGTCGGTGGCCAGCGGCGAAGCTTTCTGGTAATAGCCGATCGCCTTGACATCGTCATCGCCGATCATGGCGGCGTCGCCGGCAAGCTTGTAGTTGTCCGCGCTGGGCTTGATGGCGCCCTTGGCTACGCCGTCGTCGAAGGCTGCCAACGCCTTGGCACTGCCGGCCTTGGTATCGCCGCCACCGTTCTGTGCCTGCATCAGGTAAGCCTTGACCAGAAGGATCCAGTCGGCTTCGTCCTTCAGGGCACCGTTGGCACGGCCTTCTTCCAGGATTTTGATAGCACCAGCGTAATCTTGCTGCTGCAAAAGAATGGTGCTGGCGTTGTGCAGCATGCTGCTGTCGGAGGGGTTCTTCTCGTATTCGGACTGCGCCATCTTGGACGCTTCAGCCCCCTGGCCGGATTCGGCATAACTGGACATCAGGACCTGATTCCACGAATCCTTCGGCTTGTCGGTCAGCGACTTGGCTTTCTGGATGGCTGCGATCGCTTCCGGATACTTTTGGAGGTAGTAGTAGTCCACGCCCTCCAAGCCATAGGAGTCGGCTGTTTCCGACTTGCCCTCGGTCCGCCATTTGGCGATGGTGTCCAGCGAAGCCTGGTACTGCTGGTCACCGGCATACATCTGGGCCAGCGTGAGCATTTCCTGGAAATAGGTGTCATTCGGCAGCACGCCGATATCCAGCGAACGCTTGGACTGGTCGATGGCAGCCTTCACGTCGCCATTCTTGAACGAGACGTTGGCCATCAGGTAAAGGGCAAACGCCTGAGCGTATTTGCTGTCGCTCTTGTCGATGATCGGCTGGAGAACCTGCGTCGCCTTGGCGGAATCGCCACTGTTCACCGCCGCGACACCGTCGTTGAGCGCCTTCTGATCCTTTTCGCTCTTCAGATCGAGCTTCGGCTCAGCACGCGTGGCGTTGGGGTAAGCCGAGGTCTGCTTCTTCGAAGAATCGTCTGCATGGGCAGGCATGGTGGCGGTGGTGAACGCCAGCGCGGCGCCGACCAGCAGCGTGAACAGGGGCGTGTGCTTCATGACGATCCTCGGTGTGTCCGGAGTTTTTTACGCGATACATCTGCGCAGGGGATCATGGAGACTACCCTGATCGATGTAAGAATGACAAGCTGCAGCGCGGCAACGAAATCCATTCGAAATCAATGGTTTGCGCGGAACAACTCCGTACTCCGACGCATTGTTGACAGATCGGATGAGCAAGCTGGCGCGGTTCGCAGAACCGCACCAGCAGAACTTCAAATGTCGAGGTTGGCGACCTTGAGCGCATTCGCCTCGATGAAGTCGCGGCGCGGCTCCACCGCTTCGCCCATCAACATGGAAAACATCTGGTCGGCGGCGAAGGCATCCTCGACTCCCACCTGCAGCATGCGACGCGTCTCGGGGTTCACTGTGGTTTCCCATAGCTGCTCGGGATTCATTTCGCCCAGGCCCTTGAAGCGCTGGATGGTACGACCCTTCTTCGCTTCGTCCAGCAACCAGCTGCGCACATCGGCGAAACGGATAACGCCGCGCGAGGCGTTGCCGCGACGGGCCACGGCCTCGGCCTGGATCAGGCCGGCCAGCTGTTGACTCACGTGCAGGATGGGGCGGAACTCGGCGCCGGCAAAGAACGGTTGCGGCAACAGCAGGGTATGGCTGAGGCCGTGCTGTTCACGCACCACCTCGATGGCTGCCGGCTGCTCGCCCTGCGCGGAGCGCAACGACAGCCTGTAGCGCGGCTTGCCCAGTCCGCTGGCGGCGAGGCGAGCTGCGATGCCGTCAAGCCATACTTGCATCGCCAAGGCGTCGGTCCACAGTTCCGGTGTGATCGGCGAGTGCTCCAGCAGCGCCGACAACACGCTGGTGTCGAAGCGGTGGCCGAGGCGTTCGATCTGATCCAGCGCGGTCTGGTAGTCGCGCAGCAGCTTTTCCAGCGCTTCGCCGGTAATGGGAGGCGCGGCCGGATCCGCGACCAACTCTGCGTTGTCCACTGCGTTGGAGATCAGGTAGGCGTTGAGTGCCGCATCGTCCTTGAGATACAGCTCCTGCTTGCCCTGCTTCAGCTTGTACAGCGGCGGCAGGCCGATGTAGACGTGGCCGCGCTCGATCAGCTCGGGCATCTGGCGGTAGAAGAAGGTGAGCAGCAGGGTGCGGATGTGCGAGCCGTCCACGTCCGCGTCGGTCATGATGACGATACGGTGGTAGCGCAGTTTGTCGGGGTTGTAGTCCTCCTTGCCGATACCGGTGCCGAGCGCGGTGATAAGCGTTCCGACTTCGGCGGAAGACAGCATCTTGTCGAAACGGGCCTTCTCCACATTGAGGATTTTGCCCTTGAGCGGCAGCACAGCCTGGGTCTTGCGGTTGCGCCCCTGCTTGGCCGAGCCACCGGCGGAGTCACCCTCGACCAGGAACAGTTCGCACAGCGCAGGATCCTTTTCCTGGCAGTCGGCGAGCTTGCCGGGCAGGCCGGCGATGTCCAGCGCACCCTTGCGGCGAGTCATTTCACGCGCCTTGCGGGCGGCCTCGCGCGCTCGCGCGGCGTCCACCACCTTGGAAGCGATGGCCCTGGCTTCGTTGGGGTGCTCCAGCAGGAATTCGCTGAGCTTTTCGTAGACCGCCTGCTCCACCACCGTCTTCACCTCGGACGAAACCAGCTTGTCCTTGGTCTGCGAAGAGAACTGCGGGCCGGGCACCTTCACCGAGAGCACGGCGATCATGCCTTCGCGCATGTCGTCGCCGGAAAGCGCGACCTTGGCGTTCTTGGCCAATCCTTCCTTCTCGATGTAGCCAGTGAGTGCGCGGGTAAGCGCTATGCGGAAGCCGGTGAGATGGGTGCCGCCGTCGCGCTGCGGGATATTGTTGGTGAAGCAGAACATCGCCTCGTTGTACGAGTCGGTCCACTGCACCGCCACTTCCACGCTGATCTTGTCCTGCTGGGCGAACAGGCTGATCACATTCGGGTGCAGTGCCGTCTTGAGCTGGGCAAGGTGCTGCACGAAGGAGCGGATGCCGCCTTCATACACGAAAGTATCGTGCCGCCCTTCCCCCCGTTCATCGCGCAGCTCGATGCGGACCCCGGAATTGAGGAAGGCCAGCTCGCGCAGGCGCCGGGCCAGCACGTCGTAATGGAACTCGGTCAGCTTGAAGATCTGCGGGCTGGGCATGAAGCGCACGGTGGTGCCGCGCTTGTCCGAAGGCCCCACTTCCTTCAACGGATATTGCGGCTCGCCCAGCGCGTATTCCTGCTGGTACTCGTGGCCATCGCGGCAAATGGTGAGCCAAAGATGGTCGCTGAGCGCATTCACCACCGACACACCCACACCGTGCAGGCCGCCAGAGATCTTGTCGTCGTCGAACTTGCCGCCGGCGTGCAGCACGGTCATCACCACCTCAGCGGTGGAGCGCCCTTCTTCCGGGTGCGTGTCTACCGGAATGCCGCGACCGTTATCGGTGACGCTCACCGAGCCATCTTCGAGGATGGTCACGGTCACATGGTCGCAGAAGCCCGCCAAGGCTTCGTCAATGGAATTGTCCACCACCTCAAACACCATGTGGTGCAGGCCAGTGCCGTCACCCACATCGCCGATGTACATGCCTGGGCGCTTGCGGACCGCCTCCAGGCCTTTCAGCACCTTGATGTTGCTGGAGTCGTACTGCGATTCGTTGGTGGGTTCGTTCATGCGGCTACCGGTTCCTATGCCTGCGCAGGCGTGGACGGCAGGCAAGCTGTCGTTCCTGCGGGGAATTGTCGATTATAGCAGGGGTGTCAGTTGACCCTGTTCCACGTGAAACATGCGATGCGGAAACCCGCGCAAGGGCTCGGGCAAGCCGGTACCCGTCATCAGAACCTGTGCGCCACTTTCGGCGAGCTGGCCGATCACAGCTCTCTGATGTGCGTCATCGAGTTCGGAGGCGAGATCGTCAAGGCAAATGATGGGCCAGTCGCCATGTTGGTCGGCATAAAGCCGCGCCTGCGCCAGCATGCAACCCAGAGCCGCAAGCTTTTCCTGGCCCCGGGAAAGATGCTCCCGTTGCGGTGCCTGCTCGAAGGCCAGCGACCAATCCGCCCGATGTGCCCCTAGACCAGTGTGGCCACGGGCTAGATCCCTACCCCGCTGAGCTTCCAGCTGTTCGCGAAGACTCTTCTCATCCGACCATCCGCGTCGGTAGCGCAAATCCGGTTCGCCAAGCTCAGGAAGCAAAGCGGCCACGCAGGCATGCAGATGAGGACGCAGTTGTTCCAGGTATTCCCGACGATGGTGGTCCAACCAATCCGCCAGCGTGGCAAGTTCGGTTTCCCACGGGGTATACAACGACGAACTGAGCTCGATTCCGGTGCGCAACAAACTATTGCGTTGCTTCAAGGCACGTTGGTAGCGACGCCACGTTTCCAGGAACGCACGTTCCACGTGAAACACACCCCAATCGAGGAAGCGTCGCCGTTCTTCGGCCGCACCAGCGATCAAGGCGTGAGAACCGGGCTCAAAACAAGCCACCGCACATTCGGCGATCAGCTCGCCCAGGTTCACGCTTTCGCCTTCCATGCGTGCTTCCCAACGCGAAGCCTCGCGCCCCAGGCCCAAACGCATCAGACGATCTTCCGCCTGGCGTAGTTCGGCGAATACGAACAGGCGCGACGCGCCGCGTGCCAGCAAAGCCTCCCGCGCCCCGCTTCGGAACGAGCGAGCATGCGACAACAGAAAAACCGCTTCCAACACGCTGGTCTTGCCAGCTCCATTGGCACCCACGAAGACATTGATACCAGGCGCCAGCCCTAGATCGGCGTTACTCAGGCAGCGCAGATTCTGGATGCGCAGGCGATCCAGCCTCATCTCGACTGCCGTCCAAAGCAAGAACGCCGGAGCGTCTTGCGACAACTCCGGCGTTGCTTGAGGTCCTGATGTTTGCCGAAAGGCATGCGTCAGAGGCGCAAAGGCATGATGACGTGGCGGGCCTGCTCGCTATCGTGCTCCTGCACCAGACAGCTCGACTGCGCATCACGCAGGCTCAGCCGTGCCTGCTCACCGCGAAGTGCGGAAAGCGCATCCAGCAGGTAACCCACGTTGAAACCCACAGCCAGGTCGGAGACGTGGGTGTCCGCTTCCACTTCTTCCACGGCCTCTTCCTGCTCAGGGTTGTGCGCCACGATGCGCAGCTTGCCCGGAGACAATTCCAGCTTTACGCCCCGATACTTTTCATTCGAAAGAATCGCCGCGCGTTGCAGGGCACCCCGCAGCACTTCCCGATCCAGCGTCGCGGTCTTGTCGGCACCCAGCGGAATCACCGCCTCGTAATCGGGGAAGCGACCGTCGATCAGTTTGGATGTGAAGGTCACTCCACCGCGTCGCACGCGCAGATGGTTGCGACCGAATTCCAGCTCAACCGTGCCTTCGCCTGGCTCCAGCAGTCCGATCAACTCGTTCACGCCTTTGCGCGGAATGATGATCTGCCTACGCGCTTTCACCGTGGTCGCCAGGCTTGTTTCCTTCATGGCGAGTCGATGACCGTCAGTCGCCACGCAACGCAGGCTGTGTTCCTGCAGATCCAGCAACATGCCATTCAAGTAATAGCGAACGTCCTGGTTCGCCATGGCGAACGCAGTGCGCTCCATCAGGTCGCGCAAGGCTTCTTCCGGCAGGCTGACCTTTTCCACCAATTCAATCGAATCGATGGTGGGGAATTCGCTTGCGGGCAAGGTCGTCAGCGTGAAGCGGCTGCGACCGGCACTCAGGGCAACACGGTCGCCATTGAGCTTCAGCTCGACGTTGGCTCCATCCGGAAGCGCACGGACGATGTCGAAGAATTTGCGTGCAGGTATGGTGATTTCACCTTCGACCAGCTTGTCAGCTGTCGAAGTGGCAATCATCTCCACTTCCAGATCGGTTCCGGTCAGCGAGAGTTGGCCATCGACGACTTTCACCAGCAGGTTGGCCAGTACCGGCAGAGTCTGGCGGCGTTCCACCACGCCCACGACCTGTTGCAGTGGCTTGAGCAGAGCTTCTCGTTGGATGCTGAATTGCATGTCGGCGCGACCCCTATGCCTGCTGTTCTGTCTTTAAGAGAAAGTTGGTAGTTGCTGTAGACGGCGTGGATAACTTTTTTTCGCCGTTTATCTTTTTTGAATCAATCGCTTGGCGACAAATATGGGTGTGCGGAAAGCAGTGCCTTCGACGTGGGCGGTTTGTGGATAACTTTACCGCCTCGCCTGTCCACGCATTATCCACAGCTTCCCATGCAGCTTATCAAGAACTTGTGCTTCAGCCTGCGAAAATACTCAACCGGTAAGGATGCGGATCAGCTGTTCCCAGTCCTGACGCATGCGGGGATCGCCTTCGCACAGCTTCTTGATGGTGCGGCAGGCGTGCAAAACCGTAGTGTGGTCGCGTCCGCCGAAGGCGTCGCCGATCTCGGGCAAGCTGTGGTCGGTCAGTTCCTTGGACAACGCCATCGCGATCTGTCGCGGACGCGCCAACGAACGTACACGGCGCGTGGAGAGCAGATCCTGCAGGCGGATGTTGAAGTACTCGGCCACCACCTTCTGGATGTTCGGCACCGTCACTGCTTGCGCGTGAGTGGCCAGCAGGTCGCGCAGGGTCTCCTCGGCGAAGTCCGTGGTGATCGGCTTGCCGTAGAAATTCGCCCGCGCCGCCAGCGTGTTCAGCGCGCCCTCAAGGTCGCGGACGTTGGAGCGGATACGTTTGGCCAGCAGCATCGCCACGTGCTCGTCCACCGCCACGCCCTTGTCGTGCGCCTTGGAAAGCAGGATCGCCGCGCGCGTCTCGAAATCCGGCGGCTCGATCGCCACGGAAAGACCCCAGCCCAGGCGTGACTTAAGGCGCGGCTCCAGCTTGTCCACTTCCTTGGGATAGCGGTCGCAGGTAAGGATGATCTGCTGCTTGGACTCGAACAATGCGTTGAAGGTGTGGAAAAACTCTTCCTGCGTGGTGTCCTTTCCGGCGAAGAATTGGATGTCGTCGATCAAGAGGGCATCCACGGAGCGGAACCGCAGCTTGAACTGGTCCATGCTCTTGGTGCGCAACGCTTCGATCATCGCGCCCACGAACTGTTCCGAGCGCAGGTACAGCACCTTGCAGTTCGGATTGTTCTGCCGCATCAGGTTGCCCGCGGCATGCATCAGGTGGGTCTTGCCGAGGCCGGTGCCGCCGTACAGCAGCAGCGGGTTATAGGCGCGGCCGGGGTTCTGCGCCACCTGCATCGCGGCGGCCTTGCCCAGCTGGTTGGACTTGCCCTCGACGAAGGTCTCGAAGGTGTAGTGCGGGTCGAGGTTGTGGTTGAAGGCCGGCGTCTGCGCCTGAATCGACTCGATCGCCCCGCTGGCAGCAGGTTTGATGGCCGGCTTGGCCGGATTGTGTGGGGTGCTAGAGCCGACATCCAGTCGCACCGGCAAGTCGCGACCGGCGAGTTGGGCCAGCAAGGTGCTGATTTGCGGCAGGTAGCGCGCGCGCACCGTTTCCAGGGTGTAGGAGTTGGGTGCAAAAAGCGCCAGTCCGGTTTCGTCCTCGCGGGCCTGCAACGGCATCAGCCAGGTGTGCAGATCCTCGGCGCTCAACTCGCCTTCCAGACGCCCAAGGCAGCGCCGCCACAACTCACTCATGAAGTCTCTCGTCCACAGGCAGGGGCGCTTGCGCGCAGGGTGGATCGACAAGTCTAGCAGCAGGCTTCGGTGCGTCATCCCCAAACCATCCACATATGCACTCACAAGCTGCGGCGTGACATCGGGTTGGGGTTGGAACGCTTTGATTTGACAGCGCCCAGCGGCCCAATGCATACTTTGCGACCTTTTTCCCAACATTCATTCCCTTCGGAGCAACGCCATGAAGCGGACCTTCCAGCCCAGCAAGCTCAAGCGCGCTCGCACCCACGGCTTCCGTGCCCGCATGGCCACCGCCGACGGTCGCAAAATCCTCAACGCCCGCCGCGCCAAGGGCCGCAAGCGCCTGATCCCGTAATCGGGACGGCAGCCATGCGTCCTGCCGGCTTGCCGCGTCAGTCGCGGCTGCGACTGGCCGGCGATTTCGCAGCGTTGCGAGCTAGCAGCGGCCGCCTCGGTGGCCGCTGTTTTCATTTGCGCTATCGGCCGAATGGCTTGCCTCATGCGCGGTTGGGTCTGGCGATTTCCAAGCGGGCGTCCAAGCTCGCAGTGGAGCGCAATCGTCTGAAGCGCCTGTTGCGCGAATCGTTCCGCAACATCCGTGACCGGTTGCCGCCGGTCGACGTGGTGGTGATGGCGCGCGAACAGGCCGTGCAACTGTCTGGAGCGGAATTGCTGGCCGAGGCCGACGCGCTATGGCGTCGCCTTGCGGCGATCCGGCTGGAACCGGTCGAACCGGCGCCCGATGCGACCCAGCGCCATTGATGCCGACCGATGCCGCCGCCACAATCGTGCGTTGACCTTCCCTCTTCCTCTGTGGCCGCGTGCTGCGTGGCGTCGTCCGGATCCGTGAGCCGATGAACCAAACACGCAACTTCCTCCTGTTCGCCCTGCTTGCCGTGGGCTATTTCCTGTTCATGGCCTGGCAGAAGGACTACATGGCGCCGCCGCCGGCCCCGGTTGCCGCCGCCAGCACGACAGGAGCACCGGGTGCGCAGCCCGGCGCCTCGCCAAGCGTCAGCAATGCCTCCGGCGACAGCGCGTCTTCGTCGCTGATCACCGTTACCACCGACATGCTGCGACTCACCATCGACACGCGCGGCGGCAGCATCGTACGTTCCGAGTTGCTGGATTATCCGGTGACGCCGCGTACGAAGAAGGACCCGAATCCTGCGCCGGTCACCCTGTTCGACAATAGCGACGCGCATTACTTCGTGGCACAGAACGGCCTCGTCAGCAGCAGCGATGCCGATGCGGCCGACCAGCCCAACCATCTCGCCGTGTTCCAGGGCGCGCAGACCGACTACAAACTCGCAGCGGGTCAGAATGAGCTGGATGTTCCGCTGACCTGGCAGGACGCCAAGGGTCTCAAGGTCACCAAGACCTACCATTTCGCTCGCGGCAGCTACGTGGTCGCGCTGGACCAGAAAATCGACAACGCCGGCAGCACGCCGTGGCAGGGCAACGCCTATACCCAGTTGCTGCGTGCCGAACCGCCGCACGACGGCAACTGGCTGACCAATATGTCCCACCCGGAAGCACGCAGCTTCCAGGGCGCGGCCTGGTACACCGGCGAGAAGTTCGAGAAGCTGTCGTTCAAGGATCTCGCCGAGCCCAAGGACAAGCTGGATGCTTCCTTCAAGGGCGGCTGGGCTGCGATGCTGCGGCTGTACTTCTTCGCCGCATGGATTCCGCCGGCCGATGAAACCGCCAGTTATTCCACCGACACGGTGAACCCGGGCAGCGAGCATCCGCGTTATCTCATCCGCGCCATCGGCCCCACGATCAATGTGGCGCCAGGGCAGAGCGTGGACGCGAAGGCACGTCTCTATGTCGGCCCCAACCTGCAGGGCCAGCTGGGCGCGGTGGCACCCGGGCTGGATCTCACCATCGACTACGGCATGTTCAAGGCCATCGCCGTGCCGATGCACGGCATCCTGTCGTTCCTGCATTCCATCGTGAAGAACTGGGGCCTGGCGATCATCCTGCTGGTGCTGCTCATCAAGGGCGCCACCTGGAAGCTCACCGCGATGCAGTACCGCTCCAGCGCCAAGATGCGCAAGCTGCAACCGCGCATCCAGGCGCTCAAGGAGCGCTACGGCGACGACAAGGCCAAGCTGCAACAGGCACAGATGGAGCTGTACAAGAAGGAGAAGGTGAACCCGATGGCGGGCTGCCTGCCGGTGCTCATCACCATGCCGGTGTTCTTCGCCCTGCTCTACGTACTGGAGTATTCGCTGGAACTGCGCCAGGCATCGTTCCTGTGGATTCCCGACCTCAGCGCGCACGACCCGCTCTACATCCTGCCGGTGATCTACGCAGCGGTGATGCTGGGCACACAGTGGCTCAACCCGGTTGCGGCGGGCATGGATCCTGCGCAGGCGAAGATGATGAAGGTGATGCCGCTGATCTTCTCGGTGATGTTCGCCTTCTACCCCGCGGGCCTGTGCCTCTACTACGCGGTGAACGGCCTGGTGGGCCTTGGTCAGCAATGGTGGATCACCCATCACGTGGAACGCGAGGAAGCGACGGCCAAGGCGGCCTGACGACTGACTCTTGCGATCGTTCCTGATCGCGAAAAATTTGCTTGGGCGATTTTTCACATCGCGTGAGCAATGGAATGAACGGCGACTACCAAGGATGGTGGTTGCAGAGTCAAACAAGCGTCTTCCGAGCTGCACTCGTAACCCTATCTTTTTGACCGAGGCGGCCGCGCCGGGCAACCGTTGCGGCCGTCTTCGTTTACGCTCACGCCATGACCCAGCACATCGATACCATTGCCGCCATCGCCAGTGCGCCGGGCGCAGCCGGGGTGGGTGTGCTGCGCGTGTCAGGGTCACTGGTGCCAGCCATTGCGCAAACCCTGCTCGGCCGAGCGCCGCAGCCACGCCATGCGCACTTCGGTACCTTCCGGGATACGCACGGCGAAGCGATCGACCACGGTCTGCTGCTGCACTTCCCTGCTCCCGCCTCTTATACCGGCGAGCATGTGCTGGAGCTGCAAGGTCACGGCAGTCAGGTGTTGCTCGATGCGCTGCTGCGCCGCGTGTGCGAACTTGGTGCGCGGCTCGCACGCCCCGGTGAATTCACCGAGCGTGCCTTCCTCAATGGCAAACTGGATCTGGCCCAGGCCGAAGCCGTGGCCGACTTGATTGCCGCGCGCTCACAGGCGGGCGCGCGCGCCGCGTTGCGTTCGATGGAGGGCGTGTTCTCGCGCAAGGTGGATGCACTGCTGCAGGCACTGATCGCACTGCGCGTGTACATCGAAGCCGCCATCGATTTTCCGGAGGAGGAAATCGAGTTCCTTGCCGATCCCGCCATAACACGGCGACTCGATAGTTTGCGCACGCAACTCGGCGAACTGTTGCGCGAAGCGCAACGCGGCCTGCGCTTGAACGATGGCTTGCGCGTGGTTATCGCCGGCCGTCCGAATGCCGGCAAGTCCAGCCTGCTCAATGCGCTGGCCGGCAGCGAGCGCGCCATTGTCACTTCCATCGCTGGCACCACCCGCGACGTATTGCGTGAAAGCGTATCGCTCGACGGCATCGCGCTGGAATTGGCCGACACCGCCGGTCTGCGTGATACCGACGACGAAGTGGAGCGCGAAGGCGTTCGCCGAGCGCATGGCGAACTGCAACGCGCAGACGCAGCGCTGCTGGTCACCGATGCAAAGCATGCGGAGGCTGACCTCGCTCTTTTCGCACACTTGCCCGAAGGGGCCGAACGCCTGGTGCTAGTCAACAAGATCGACTTGGCCAACGCCACGCAGCACACGGAAATCCGCGATGGCGTCCGCTGGCTGTGGGCTTCCGCCAAAACCGGCGAAGGCCTGGATGTCCTGCGCGAACACTTAAAGCAGCTCGCCGGTGCGGGCAGCGGCGAAGGTGCCTTCAGCGCTCGTCGCCGCCATGTGCTCGCGCTCGAGACCGTGCGTGACCACCTCATCCGTACGGCTCATGCGCTTACTGCTGCCCGCGCCGGCGAATTGGCTGCCGAAGAGTTGCGCCAGGCCCAGCTCGCTTTGGGCGAAATCACCGGCAGCTATACCAGCGACGATTTGCTCGGCGCCATCTTTGGGTCGTTCTGCATCGGTAAGTGAGTAGCAGCGTCGCGCAATCGCAGCCAATGCCTCCACGACACCAGCGCGTTGATCCAGTACACCGCATACAGCGCTGAGGTGAGGTACAGGCCGCGGCTGGCGTACAGCGGCACGGCAATGGAATTGACCAGCAGCCAGAACGGCCAGTTCTGCACGTGCCGGCGCATCATCAGCAATTGCGCCACGATGCTGAAGGCCAGCACGGTGGAATCGAGGAAGGGCGAGTAGGCATTGGTGAAACGGCGGAGCAACAGGCCGTAGCAGACCGCGCCGATCGCCCCGGACAGCAGTTGCAGCCACAGCTTGCGCGCCGGCAGGTCGGTGACCGGGAGTTCTTCGCCGTGGTCTCCATGCAGCCACTGCCACCAGCCCACGATGCTGGTAATCACGAAGAAGACCTGCAGCACGGTGTCGGCGAACAGGCGGCTGTCCAGAAAAACGAAGGCGAACAGGCCGCAGCCGACGATGCCGGTCCACCAGGTGTGCACGCTGTTGCGTCCGGCCAGGATGATGGACGCACCGGCCAGCAGGTTGGCCGCGATTTCCAGCGGGCTCATGCGCGGGGGCCGTCTGCGAGGAATGCATCCAGCTCGGCCCGCTGCGGCATGCCGCCTTGCGCGCCCAGCCTGGTCACCGACAGAGCGGCCGCAGCGCAGGCCTTGCGCACGGCTTGCGGCAGGCCTTCGTGCAGGAATACGGCGAGCGCACCGTTGAAGGTGTCGCCAGCGCCGGTGGTGTCGGTGGCGTCCACGGCGAAGCTTGGCTGGTGTTGGGGTTCGGGCTGCGCGGAGTCCCGGTACCACGCGCCTTCGCTGCCGCGGGTAAGTACCACGGGGCCTGGTGCGCGACGCATCAGGTCGCGGAAATCCGAGTGCGTGTCTTCACCGAGGACAGTAGCGAGTTCGTGTTGGTTGGGAGTGAGGTAGCTGGTCAGCTGCAGCCATTCGTGCGGCAGCTTCTGCGCGGGTGCGGGATTGAGAATGACGGGAACCTTGAGCAGGTGACCCAGCCGCAATGTGGCTTCGACAGCGTCGAGGGGAATTTCCAGTTGCACCAGCACGGCGTCGGCCTGCGCGATGGTTTCCCGCGCGGCTTCCACCTGCGCCGGCGTGACGCACGCATTGGCGGCCGGCACCACGATGATCTGGTTCTCGCCCTCCGCCACGGTGATGGATGCGCTGCCACTGCATTCATGGTCGATGCGGGCGACGTGGGCGAGGTCGACACCTTCACGCATCAGCCCCGCGTGCAACTGGTCGCCAAAGGCATCGCGGCCCAGCGCACCGACCATGCTTACACTGGCGCCCAGGCGCGCCGCGGCGACCGCCTGGTTCGCACCCTTGCCTCCATGCGCGGTGAGGAAACGACTGCCGAGCAGGGTTTCGCCAGCGCCGGGGAAGCGCGGCGCGAGCGTGACCAGATCCATGTTGATGCTGCCGACGACGACGATGCAGCTCATGCGGGTTTCCGTAGCGATGGAAACCGCAGGGTAAACGGTGCGGCACCGGTTATGCCAAGCGTGGCCTCACGCAGTCGGCATGCTCCCCTGGACTCAATGGCTTTCGGGGGCAGCCTGGTTCGACTCCTGTTGGGCCTCACGGTGTGCCTTCATGGCCTGTTGCAGCTGCGCGTATTGCTGCTGCTGGGTCGGCGAGAGCAGCGCCTTTATCTGGCTTTCGCTGTCCTGATGGATGGCGAGCAACTTCGTCCTGCGGTCGCGCATGGATAGCGTGGTGTCGGCACGGACGGCAGCGACCTGCTGCTGGCGATTGCCGAAGATCGCGGCCAGCTTCGATTGCTGGTCGGCGTCGAGGCCAAGTTTGTGTGCCAGTCGATGGGCCTGCTTCTGCGGATCAGGCAAGCGGTGCGGCGCCGCAGGCGCATCGGATGCGGACGGCGGATCGTCCTGCGCAGATACGGCGCCGAGCGGCGCGGCCACGAGCAAGCCGAAGGCCAGGGCGCAGACAGTCAATCGCAATGAAATCGTGTGCATGAAAGGTCTCCATGGCAGGCGTGAATCGCGCAGGGATGTATTGCAGCGGTGTCGCCTGTCCGGTAACGGGGCTGGCGGCAGCGGGTTTACCTGAGGCGCATGAAGGGACTTCCCTGGATTTCGGCGGGACGAAACGAAAGCGCCCGCCGGGTCAGCGGCGGGCGTCATCGTTGCAATCGGGAAGCAGGTTCAGTGCATGTGGCCGATGCCCGCGTCGCCTGGTTCCAGCGACGGGGCCGGGCCCGCCACGGCGAGCAGGGCCTGGGCGTAGCCGTCGCCGATGCTCAGCGTGGAGACCTCATCCCAGGCGAAGAACGAGGCCTGGCGCATCCATTCCGCATCGGGGCTGAGTTCCTGCAGATAGAAGCCATCCTCGTCGACGCTGGCGAGGCTGCCGATGTAGCAGACTTCCTCTTCTTCCTCGGTGTCCACGTGCACGGCAATCACCGGCGACATCGCGCCGGCGGCTTTCACGACGTCGCGAACCGAATCCAGCGGGAAGTTGGGTGGCAGGCGGGGGGATATGCCCTTCACTGCGAGCGCCTTGGCCATGAAGACATGATGGCGTTCCGGTGATTCCAGTTCGGTGATGTCGCGGTGGCGCATCACGTAGATGCCGTCATCGGTGATGCCGTCGCCGACTACCGACAGCAGCACGAACTCGTTGCCCACACCACCCACATAGCCGCAGAAGCTGCCGTGCTCCAACTCGGTACGCCACAGGCGCACCATGGTCTGCTGTTCCTGCGCTTCGCGCAGCTGGGCGCGCAAACCGTTGGTCTTGAATTCGAGAATCTTTGCCATGGTGAATATTTTAGCAGAGCGACCGTGAAGGCTTGTTTAGAGGACGTTTTCCTCTATCTTCGGCGAAAATACAAATAAAACGCGCCATTTGTATGCATTAGCGCGCTTCATGTCATCCGCACCTCAGAGGATGTAGCGGCTCAGATCCTCGTTATGCACCAGCGAGCCAAGGTTTTTGTCTACCTGTTCGGCGTCGATAAGGTATTTTTCGCCGGATTTGTCTGCTGCTTCATAGGAGATGCCTTCCAGCAACCGCTCCATCACGGTATGCAGGCGGCGCGCACCGATGTTTTCGGTGCGCTCGTTCACTTGGTAAGCCACTTCGGCCAAGCGATCGACGCCGGATTCGGTGAACTCCAGGCTCACGCCCTCCGTACCCAACAGGGCCACGTACTGCTTGGTCAGCGCGTTGTGTGGTTCGCGCAGGATGCGCTTGAAATCGTCCACCGACAGGGCGCTGAGCTCCACGCGGATCGGCAGGCGTCCCTGCAATTCCGGGATCAGGTCGGAGGGCTTCGCCAGCGAGAACGCGCCCGAGGCGATAAACAGCATGTGATCGGTCTTCAACGGACCGTACTTGGTGGAAACGGTGGAACCCTCCACCAGCGGCAGCAGGTCGCGCTGCACGCCTTCGCGGCTGACGCCGGCGCCACCCCACTCGCTGCGCTGCGCCACTTTGTCGATCTCATCGAGGAAGACGATGCCGTTCTGCTCGGCGGCCTCGACCGCCTGCGCCCGGATCTCTTCGTCGTTGAGCAGCTTGCCGGCTTCTTCCTCGACCAGTATTGGTCGTGCCAGCTTGATCGCCAGCTTGCGGTGCTGGGTCTTGGCGCCGCCGATGTTCTGGAACATCTGGCGCAGTTGTGCGCCCATCTCCTCCATGCCCGGCGGCGACATGATTTCCACACCCACGTTCATGGCGAAATCCAGCTCGATCTCGCGCTCGTCCAACGCACCCTCGCGCAGTTGCTTGCGCAGCTTCTGGCGGGTGTCGCTGTCGGCTGTCGGCGTGGTGGCCTGGTCGTGGCTCCAGTCGGTGGGCGTCTGCCGACGCGGCAACAGCGCATCGAGAATGCGATCCTCGGCGCGATCCTCCGCCTGCGTGCGGACGCGCTTGATCGCCAATTCGCGGGTGAGCTTGTAGGCCACGTCGGCGAGGTCGCGGATGATGGATTCCACGTCCTTGCCCACGTAGCCCACTTCTGTGAACTTGGTGGCTTCCACCTTAACGAACGGTGCGTTGGCCAACGTGGCGAGGCGGCGCGCGATCTCGGTCTTGCCCACGCCGGTGGGGCCGATCATCAGGATGTTCTTCGGCGTGATCTCGTTGCGCATTTCCGGCGCGAGTTGCATGCGCCTCCAGCGGCTGCGCAATGCCACCGCCACAGCACGCTTGGCGTCGTGCTGGCCAATGATGTAGCGGTCGAGTTCGTTGACGATTTCGCGGGGGGTCAGTTCGGACATGGGACACCGGAAGGTTGGATTTTTGTCCGTCATCCCGGCGTAGGCCGGGATCCAGTGACGAGAGCACTCGATCAGGCCGAGAGGCTCTGGATTCCGGCTTGCGCCGGAACGACGGCATTGAAGCGATGCGAGTAGCCGCTTACAGCTCCTCGATCGTGGTGTTGTGGTTGGTGTAGATGCAGATGTCGCCGGCGATTTTCAGCGCACGCTCGACCACGGCGCGCGCGTCCAGCTCGGTGTTTTCCAGCAGCGCCAGCGCAGCGGATTGCGCATACGGGCCGCCGGAGCCGATGGCGATCAGGCCGTGCTCGGGTTCCAACACGTCGCCGTTGCCGGAGATCAGCAACGAGGCTTCCTTGTCGGCGACCGCCAGCATGGCTTCGAGGCGGCCGAGGCGGCGGTCGGTACGCCACTCCTTGGCCATCTCCACCGCAGCACGGGTGAGATTGTTGCCGTGCTTGTCGAGTTTCTGCTCGAAGAGTTCGAACAGGGTAAAGGCATCGGCCGTGGCACCGGCGAAACCGGCCAGCACGTCCGCGTTGCGGCCGAGGCGACGGATCTTGCGTGCATTGGACTTGGCCACGATGTTGCCGAGCGTGACCTGGCCGTCGCCGCCGATCACGATCTTGCCGTTGCGACGCACGCTGACGATGGTGGTAGCGTGGAAGGATTCCATGAAAAGCTCCGAGGTTGAGCGAACCAGATGGGGTCGGTTCGCCGGGGCTTCAATGCGGACCGGACCCGTCCGGCCCGTTCGCTCCCTCTCCCCGCTGGGGGAGAGGGTTGGGGTGAGGGGTCAAGCTGGCAAGGGATCTTGTCGAAGCGAGCTTCAGCAAGCAGCTCCCACGCAAAGACCGTCTCTCATCCCAACTTTCTTCCCAGAGGGGAGAAAGGGCAAACGCAAGGAGCGCGTTTACTTTCTCTTGGCCCTGGGATGCGCAGCGTCGTACACCTTCGCCAGATGCTGGAAATCCAGGTGCGTGTAAATCTGCGTAGTGGCGATGTCGGCATGGCCCAGCAGTTCCTGCACCGCACGCAGGTCGCCGGAAGATTCCAGCATGTGGCTGGCGAAAGTGTGGCGCAGAAGGTGCGGGTGCACGTGCTTGGCGAAGCCATTCGCGAGCGCGAGCTTGCGCAACCGCATCTGCACTGTGCGCGGATTGATGGCCGCGCCGCCACGCCCGCGGAACACCGGTGATTCGGGTGTCCTGCCGGTGGTTTCACCCAGCGCACGCAAGGCAGTTACGGCGTGGCGACCCACGGGCACGATGCGTGTCTTGCGACCCTTGCCCAGGACGCGCACTTCGCCGCCGTCGAGGTCGAGGTCGTTCCAGCACAGGCCGACCAGCTCGGACAAACGCAGGCCGCTGGAATAAAACAGTTCCAGCATTGCGCGGTCGCGGGGTGCCAGCGTGCCGTCGTTGCCGGACTCCACCAGAGTGGCGGCCTCGTCCACGTCCAGCACCACGGGCAGCTTGCGGTGCACCTTGGGGCCGCGCACGCCGGCCAGCGGATCGTGCGCCAGCAGGCCTTCACGGGTGAGTTGGCGGAACAGGCTGCGGCAGGAGGAAAGCAGGCGCTGCAGGCTTTTCGGCGAGAGCCCGGCGCGATGCTGGGCGGCCACGAACTGGCGCAGGCGATTCGGCTCCAGCGCCTCGAAGCTGGCGAAGCCTTGCGTTTCCATCCACCCCGTGAGCTTGGCGAGATCGCGGCGGTAAGCGTCCACGGTATGCGGCGAAGCCTGCCGTTCGCCCGCGAGGCGGCCGAGCCAGGCTTCGACCTGTTGGGTGGGAGTCATGGGTTGCTCAGGCGAGATCCCGCGCCCGCGCCAGTGCGGCGGTGACGGTGGCGGCGATCATCTTGAGGAACAGCGTGCCCATGCCGGGCTGGAAGCGGTCCGGGTCGTGGCTGCCGATGGCGAGCATGCCGGCGTTGCCCAGCGGTATCAGCGCCGCCGAGCGGATCGAAGCCGCATCGTCGCCGAACAGCTGCGTCAGCTTCTCGGGCGACAGGCGGCCTGAAACGGGATCGCGTCGCTGCAGCAGTTCGGCCAGTTCCGGCAGTTCGGCAGCCCCGCCACCGACCTGGCGCAGCCAGTCCGAACGCGGCAGGTCGGCGTGGCGGCCGAACAGCAGCAGGCGCACCTGCTCGGTGTGGAAATCTTCGTTGAGCTTGGCGATCACGGTGCGCGTGGTCACTTCCAGCGTGTTCGCGCGCAGCAGTGCCACGGTGAGCGCGTGCACGCGCTCCATCAATTTTTCGTTGTCGGCGGCGATGCTGGTGAGTTCGACCAGTCGCCGTTCCAGCTCCGCGTTCTTGTCGCGCAACTGTTGCAACTGGTAGGCAGCCAGCGAAGACACCGAGCCTTGTTCGCGCGGCATGGTGAGTTGCGCGGCCAACTCGGGGTAGTCCGTGAGGAAGGAAGGATGCCGCTTCAGATAGGCCGCAACCACGCCGGCTTCGGTGGTGTCGTCGGACAAGGGGGCGTTCATGCACGATTTCCTGCGGCGGTCATGCGACGAGTGTGCGATGGACGCGCCGTTCGATCAATCTGGAGCCTGAGCGGTGGAAGCCGCTCGGGCTGCAAAGCCTGCTCTCCGGGGCAGATTTCTGCCGCATCTTGGCCCATGGAACCACTATGGGCCGGCGAACCGACGAAAATCTGCCCCGCAGAACGAGCTTTTCGTCTTGAGCGTTTCTATGCTCAGACTCCTGGCCACTCGCCTTCGAATGCGAAGGCCGCCGGGCCGGTCATCCACAACGCGTGGCCAGGGCCGGGCCACGCGATGCGCAGCGAGCCGCCGGGCAGATCCACGCGTACTTGCTCGTCGACCTCGCCACGTTGGCGCAACACCGCCACCGCCGCGCAGGCGCCGGTGCCGCAGGCGAGCGTCCAACCCACGCCGCGCTCGTGCACGCGCAGTTTCAGGTGCTGCCGGGAAAGGCGTTCGACGAAGCCGGCGTTCGCACCCTCGGCGAAACGCGGATGCGTGGTGAGCGCAGGACCCAGCCGGTCCGCGGTGCTGTTGGCCAGTTCGTTCACCAATGCCACTGCATGCGGATTGCCCATCGACACCGCACCTATTTCCAGCAACGTGCCGTCGACGTCGATCATGTAACGAGTCGATTCGGTATCCGCTGCGAACGGAATCCGATCTGGTGCGAACTGTGGCTCGCCCATCTCCACGGTGACTTCGTGGGCGGAAAGCAGGCGCACCGTCACCGGACCGGACGGGCTTTCCAGTCGAACAGGCTCATCCGCCGTCAACGCACCGGCGCGGAACAACCACGCCGCCACGCAGCGCACGCCGTTGCCGCACTGACGCGCGGGCGAGCCATCGGTATTCCAGATGCCGTAATAGAACGCACAGGACGGATCGCGTGCCGGCTCCACGCTCAGCAGCTGATCGAAGCCTACGCCGGTGCGACGGTCCGCCAGCGCGCGTATGCCGGCTTCGTCCAGCACAAACGGTGTGGTGCGGCAATCGAGCACGACGAAGTCATTGCCCAGGCCATGCATCTTGGAGAACCGAAGCATCGGCAAAGCTCAGTGCGTGGCGCTGCTGCTGGCGGAGATAGGCGCGCTGCTCGCCGCCGTCGGCGCATCCGGTGCCGGGCCGGTTGCCGTAGCGGACGGCGCAGGAACGGGCTTGGGCGGCACGTATACCGGCGGGTTCGGGCTGTTCGGCATGTACAGCGGGCCCTTGTTGCCGCAGCCGGCAAGCATGGCGACGGCGAGGCAAAGCAGCGACAGCAATGAACGGCGCATGATCGAACACCTGTGGGGAAACGCGACGCCGCAGTATAGCGAGCGCGCCGCTGGGCCTTATCATGCGCCTGCCTCAAAGTACCTGGGACCCGCGATGAACCTGATCGAGCTGCTGCGCCTGCCCGCTACCGTGCTGCTGGTGCTCGCCGCGGTCCTGCTGCTGTTCTGCCTGTTGCAACTGCTGACGTTGCGCCGCCGCCTCGATGCCGGTGCGCGGCTGGCTGCCGGCTGGCACGGGTTGCTGTGTGTGGTGTGCCTCGTGCTCAGCTTGCTGCTTGGCGTCGGCGGATGGGCCCTGCGCGGTTATCGCCTGTTGGACGAAGAAACGCCCGTGGTCGAGATCGACGCGCATATCCTTTCGCCACAGCGCTGGGCCGTCACCTTGACTTGGCCAGATGGTGCCACCCGCCAGGTGCAACTGGCCGGTGATGACTGGCGCGTGGAGGCGGTGGTGTTGAAGTGGAAGCTGCTTGTCGGTCTGCCGCCGCTCTATCGCCTCGACCGCATCGACGGTCGCTACGACGACGCGACCCAGGAACAGAGCGCGCCGCGCACGGTGGTGGCGCTCGGCTCCGCCGACGGTTTCGACCTGCTCGACCTGCACCGGCAATACCCGCGCGCGTTGCCGATGGTGGATGCGGTCTACGGCAGCGGCGCCTTCCTGCCGCTGGTCGACGGCGGCCACTACAGCTTGAGTCTTTCGGGCGCCGGCGCACTGGTGGCGCGGCCTGATGCGGCCACCGAGCGGCGCATCGGTTCGCCGCTGGGCGGCCTGCGCTGAAGGGCGGACAAATCCGTCGCAGGAACTTGTACGGCGTCCGCGCTAGATTCGCCTCGCCACGGCGGTGCGGCATCGGCAAGCCGTACCGTCGTGGCATCCATCCAACCTGGGAGAGGCCAATGAACAAGCTTACGCAAGCCGTTTTGACCGCCGCGCTGGCAACCGTCGCCGCCACGGCCTTCGCCGCACAGCCCGTGCGCGATGTCAGCAGCAGTCGCCATCCGAACATCGCCGCCGCGCAGAAGCTCACCGACAAGGCCTACCAGCGCATCGTCGCCGCGCAGCAAGCGAACGAATGGGACATGGACGGCCACGCGGCGAAAGCGAAGGACCTGCTCGACCAGGCCAACCGCGAACTCAAGGCGGCGGCGGAAGCGGCGAACCAGAACCATAAGTGACGCACGTGCTGCTGGCGTGAGCCGGGCCGGCCTTGCCGCTGCCGCGGCGAGGCCGGATTGGCATCGGTTTTCGTCCGGGCACTCAAGCGCGTGTCGGGCCGGCGTGAATCGGTCCGGGATTCGGCAAGTGGACCTGGTTGGCAATTGCACAGTTGGATCGATGGACCAGCTTGACGCGATGACGACGCGCGCGGAGTATCCGGGCGCATGTGCCGATCCGGGATCTGATCGGCGTCGAGCGTTACTCTAGGGAGAGAAATCCGTGATCCGGAAGATCTGTTTGTTTTTATTGTTGTCTTGTATTTCCTGGGCCGCCTTGTCGGATGACGCCGGCGCAAACAGGCAAAAATGGCTGAACATGTCCCTGTATGGCGGCGACAACGACGCTGCTGCACTCAAAAGCGTGTCCATCAGGAAAGATGGCGGTAATTTCAAGATAAATGTTTCAAATCAATTCAATTTCGAGTGCGATCTGAGTTTCTCCGAAAACGGCGATCCAGCCGCATTGTCAAACTGCAAATCCAGAGACAAGCCATCTCCCGTTTGCAACCCGGACATGCCCAATTCGGTGTGCGCAGTTTCCAGGGGTTGCTTCAGGCAGCCCGATGAAAAGAATCCATCCTGCTTTCAGTCGTGGCTCGTCAAGGAACAGGAAGTCCCGCTGGTTTGTTCTTCGACAAAGAAAGAGCGCGTGTGCAAAGGGGAGTACACACTGGCGACTATGGATGGCTATTCATCCAGCGAGGAGTTCACCATTGCGCGGCAGAAGGATTGATGCCTGACAAGTTGTTCGGGTCCATGGACTTTGTTCATTGGTGCGGTTCCGCCAAGGAGGGGATATGAGGGTCGCGGGAGGAGTCATCGCCCTGATTTCGGGCATCTTGGGAATTGTCGCCGGGTTAGTTACGTCGTTTTTCGGCGGATTCGTCACGGCACTCGACGCCCAGGGAGCATGGCCAGGCATACGGGTGGGATTGGTCGGCATGGCCTTTTCCTTTCTCGTCATCGTGTACAGCGTGTTCGTCTTCGTATTCAGGAAGCGCTGGCCCGGTTGTCTGGTCATGGCCGCGGCGGCTGGTGGAATCTTCATCGGCGGCGGTCTTGCCGCTTTTTGCATGGTTCCCGCATCGGTCGGCGGCGCGTTGGCGCTGCTTGGGCGCAAGTCCGAAAAAGATCCCGCCAGGCAATCCAGGGCGCCTTTCATCGCCGCGGCTGTTCCCTTGCTGGTCGTGACGGCGATCTCCGTCGGATCGCCGAATGGCGCGCGGCACGCGGACGATGGCCGGAGCGTGGAAAAGGGGGCAGTCCGGTTCCAGCCCGCGCGGGCGGGGACTGGTCATGCGAGCGATCCTGGAGCGGCGAGTGCCGGCTCAAGCGAAGCCGGTCCGGCAAAGGGCGGATCGGCTACCGACTGACAGCTCAAAGCGGACGCCTTGCGGAGGGCATGCAGGCGCTGCGCGGGCCATGGAGAGATCGCAAACAGCTCTTAGCCCAGCGATTTCTCGTAGCGCCAACCATCGGCGCCGTCTTCGTAGTACTCCGCAAGCGCAGACACCCTGTGGTAACCAAGGCGCTCGTAGAGACGGATCGCGCTGGCGTTGTCGGCGCGCACTTCCAGCCGCAGTGCGCGGCAATGACGGCGGCGGGCGAGTTCTTCCACGGCATCGAGCAGGATCGAGCCCACGCCCTGGCCGCGTGCGGCGTGATGCGTGGCGATGGAATACAACCGCGCCACGCCGCTGCGCTTGCGGAAGAACACCACGGCAGTGCCGAGGAAACGATGCGGGCCGGTACTGGCCACCAGCACCTTCGCGCTGTCGCTGTCGAGGTGGCGGCGGAACTGCGCGCGGCTCAAGCGGTCGCTGGTAAAGCTGTGTTCTTCCAGCGCCACCAGATCGTCGAGGTCGGAAAGCTGGGCTGAGCGGACGCGCAGATTGGTTGGCGACATGGCGAAGAATTCCTTGATCGGATGCGCGCACGGCGGCAAACCGGGCGGACTGTAGTGGCCCGGCGACGATGCGGCAATCGTGATCGGTCGATAGCGAGGCGAATGCTTAGCAAGGGTTCAGTGCCACGCCCCGATGCGCGTTCGCGCTGTGCGACACTGCGCGTTCATCGCCTTGCATGCAGGGCGCCCCGCAATCGCAAGCCTGAGTGGTGACATGGCTCGTCTGGTCATCGTGGTCGAGAAAGCCTCCGATTGGGGCGTCTATTACCCGTCAGCGGATGTAGTCACCGCAGCGGATTACCTGCGCGAACCGGTGGGCAGCGACGACGAGCGCACCCACGTCATCAATCTCTGCCGCAGCTACAAATATCTCGGCACCGGCTACTACGTGTCGCTGCTGGCCGAGGCGCGCGGACACAAGGTGATGCCGTCGGTGCGCACGGTGAACGACCTGCGCCGCCGTTCGCTTTACGGCCTGGAGATCGAGGACCTCAACACCAAGCTCACCCACTTCCTGCCTGCGGGCGGCCGCGACACCACCGACTTCGGCATCCTCGTCTACTTCGGCCAGACCTCGCAGCCTGCGCTGCAGGATCTGGCGCGGCAGGTGTTCGAAATGTTCCCCTGCCCGTTGCTGCGCATCGAGTTCGAGCGCGATCGCGTGTGGCAGACCAGCGCCATCAAGCCGGTCGGCCTGCAAACGCTGGATGACGCGCAGGAAGACGCCTTCGCGGAGGAACTCGACCGCTTCAGCAAGAAGCTGTGGCGCAAGCCCAAGGCGCGCAAGCAGTTCCGCTACGACGTCGCCATGCTGGTCGATCCGCACGAGGTCATGCCACCGTCGAACAAGCGGGCGCAGAAGGCGTTCATCGCGGCCGGCAAGGAGCTCGGCATCGAAGTCGATCCCATCGGCAAGAACGACTACCAGCGCCTCGCCGAATACGACGGTCTGTTCATCCGCGAAACCACCGCGAGCGACAACCATACCTACCGCTTCGCGCATCGTGCGGAGAAGGAAGGCATGGTGGTGATCGACGACCCGACCTCGATCCTGCGTTGCACGAACAAGATCTTCCTCAACGATTTGATGGTCTCGCGCAAGCTCGCCGTGCCGCGTACCGAAATCCTCTACCGCGACGACGCGCGCAGCCTGAAGGACGTCGCGGAGAAACTCGGCTATCCGCTGGTTCTGAAGATTCCCGACGGCTCGTTCTCGCGCGGCGTGGTGAAGGTGGAGGACGAAGCCGTGCTCGCCAAAGCCACCGCGGAACTGTTCCAGCACAGCGCCCTGCTGCTGGCGCAGGAATTCGTCTACACCGAATTCGACTGGCGCATCGGGGTGCTCAACGGCGAGCCGCTGTACGCCTGCAAATACTTCATGTCGCGCGGCCACTGGCAGATCTACAACCATGGCGCGAAAGGCCCGTCGAAAACCGGCGAGTCGGAAACCCTGCCCATCGGAAGCGCCCCGCCCGACGTGGTGAAGCTGGCGCTCAAGGCCACGCAGGCCGTGGGCAATGGTTTCTATGGCGTGGACATCAAGCGCGTGGGCGACAAGCCGGTGGTGATCGAGGTGAACGACAACCCATCCATCGACGCCGGCGTCGAAGACGAATGCCTCGGCCCCGAGTTGTATCTCAGTGTGATGCGCGAATTCCTGCGCCGGATGGAACTCAAGCGACAGGGCGTCAGCCAGTGAGGCGAACCGTCGCCGCTTCCCTGCGGCGACGAGCCCTTCCACTGCCAGATGGAATCAGTGACGGCGCCGCGGGCGTCGCAATGCGAGCAGTTGCCTGGGCAAGCCCGGCTCGAGAATCAGCAGCAGCGTGAGTGGAGCGACGAACAGCCACAGCAGAGGTGCCCAGCCCAGCAGGGCTGTGTGCAGAGGCACCAGCGTGGTCACCAGCAGCGCAGCGCCTATGGCAAGCCACAGTAGGGCGATGGCCAACAGGTCCCCGTGGTCGTGGTGCTGGATGGTGGGAGTGTGCATGGCTGCTTCCTCGCGGGCGATGGGTGCAGCATGCCGATGTCGCATCTCACGGCTTGCGATCCGCGGCGGACCGTTCGCGTCCGTCATCCTCCTTGCGTGTGGAGATCGCGAAGAGGCTCTTACAATGGCCTCTCATTCCAGGAGCACCGCGTGAGCCAACCCTCCCAGTTCGCCGTGTTCGGTCATCCGATCGCACATTCGTTGTCCCCGCGCATCCACCAGGGCTTCGCGCAGCAGTTCGGCATCACATTGGAATACCGCACCATTGATGCGACGCCGGGGGACTTTGCCGATGCAGTGCGCGCCTTTTTCATCGCCGGTGGTACGGGTGCCAATGTCACCCTGCCACATAAGGGTGCGGCGTCCTCGCTGGCGGACGAGCGCAGCGAGGCGGCAACCCGTGCGGGCACGGCCAACGTGCTCACCCGCCTGCCCGATGGCCGGCTCGTTGCACACAACACCGATGGCGCGGGCCTGGTACGCGATCTCACCGAGCGCCACCGCGTGGATCTGCGCGGTCACGACGCACTGCTGCTGGGCGCGGGTGGCGCGGCGCGCGCTGTGGCGTGGTCGCTGCTGGATGCCGGCGTGCAGACGCTCACCATCGTCAATCGCACACCGGAGACCGCCGATGCGCTGGCCGATGCGATCGGCGAGCCGGCCCGCGTGCATACCCGCTACTGGGACGACCTCGCCAACCTCGGCAGCTACGACCTGATCGTCAATGCCACTTCGGCCGGGGTGTTGGGCGGCGGCTTGAAACTGCCGATGTCGCTGGTGGGCGCGCGCGCGCTCTGCTACGACCTTGCCTATGGCGCGGCCGCCATCGATTTCGTCGCGTGGGCGAAGGCGGGCGGTGCGCGCTACGCGTGGGATGGCCTCGGCATGCTGGTGGAACAGGCGGCCGAAGCGTTCGCGTTGTGGCATGGCCGCCACCCCGACACTGAACCGGTCTACCAGAGCCTGCGTGCAGAGGGCTAAGCAATCCATGCCAACCGCATCGCCCTCTCGAAGGGCGATTTGACCCCGTCTAAAAATGCGGGTGCCAGCATGGCCGGCACAGGGGGTGACCAGAGCCTGTCCGCGATGCCGTCGAGCTCACGGACAAGTTCTTACGGTAGGGGGTAATTACATGTTGCGGATGGGGATGTTCGCTCGAAGCCCGGCCATCGCCGAGCCGAAGTGGTGTACCTGCAGTGTTTTCGCCGCCGGCAGCAGTCCGGTCGATTCGTCCAACGTGACCAGCGCCGATCAGGCGGTCCGGTCGAGGGGAGATAGAGCCATGTCGACTCGTTTGCATACGGTTCGGAGTTTGAGACTTCCCATCGCGCAGTGCGCCTTGGCAGTTCTGGCGTGCACTGGCGTGTCGAACGTGTCGGCACAATCCTTGACGATCGGTTCGCACAACGTGGCCGTAGCCGATCCGACCGTGCCGCGGCCGCCGACGACGCCATGCGTCGTGCCGCTGTACACCAACGCATCCTTCGACAACCCCAGCGGCCCGACGCCGATCAACTACACACCGCCTGCCGGATGTCCCGGTCCCTGGGAAAAAGTCGTGCTCACGATCGACACCAGCATGGTCGGCACCAACCAGTTCGATCGTACCGGCTCCATCTGGCTGGGTGGCGCGATCCTCTATTTCGGCACCACGCAGGAACCCAGCGTCGCACCGCCCAGTGCCACGACCTGGCATATCGAAAAAGACGTGACCGACTACAGCGCACTGTTTACGGCCAGTCAGGCCGGGCACTCCGACTTCGTCAATTACGTAGAGGGCCCATACGACGGCAAGCTCAGCGGTTCGGCGGCGCTGTATTTCTACCCCCTGGCGAATGACGGCAATCGCGGCAGGAATGGCGACAACGGAGGTCATGGGATTCTGCAACCGCGCCCGGATCTCGTGCTGTCGATGAATTCGAATCCCGCGAACGGCACCTATGCCCTGAACACGACAGCCGACCAATACACGGCAACCTATACATCGCTGCCGAGGAATATCGAACGCGCTTACCTCGAAGTCTACGCACAAAGCCAGAGCAACGACGAGATCTGGTATTCGTGCAATCCGAACGACCAGGGAACGCTGAGCTTCTTCGGTTGCAACAACACGGCGTTCCGCGAAACCGAAATCAGCATCGATGGCCAGCCTGCCGGCGTCGCACCGGTGTACCCGTGGATTTACACCGGCGGTACGGGCAATCCCGGGCTCTGGGAACCGACGCCCGGTGTGCAGACGCTGTCTTTCGTTCCCTATCGCGTCGACCTTACGCCTTTCGCCGGCACCCTCGACGATGGCAAGACGCACAGCATTTCGATGAGCGTGTTCAACGCGAACCAGTATTTCAGCGTTGCCGGCAACTTGCTGCTGTATCTCGACCACGGTTCCAAGCAAGTCAGGGGAGCAGTCATTTCGAATAGCCTGGCCGCCGTGCCCACGCCCCGGGTTGTCGAAAACCTCACCACCGATGCAAGCAACAACGTGACTGGCGGAAACATCACCGTCACGTCGAACCGCAAATTCGCCATTGTCGGCGTGGTGGCCACCTCGCATGGCGTGGTGCAAACGGAAGTGGCGCAGAAGATCGCCTTTTCCAACTCGCAGGACTACACCCTGCCGGCCAACAGCGAAGGCGAAAACATCGTCCAGACCACGACGGTGGATTCGACCACGACGCGCACCGATGGCCACAAGACGGTCGTTCTTCGCGAGCGGCACAGCTATCCGCTGAAGCTGAACTTGGGCTATTTCGAACAGGCCGACGGCAGCTATCAGCAGTACACCGATGTGAAGGAGCAGGGGTACAGGCAATCGGCTTCCGTGTTTCCCGGATATTTCCTGGGAGCCGAGGCTACCGTGGACAATACGTTCGACGGAAACAACACCTACAACTGGAACGCGGCAGGGCAATTTACCGGGGCCACCGACACGTACAGCCACCAGGATTATCGCTACAGGGATTCCTTCGACGAGTGCTACAGCCGCAAGATCTCCTCGAAGGACAACGCTCTCACGGGTTGGGTGGATGGCGCGGCGTGCTGGATGGGTTCCAACAACCTTTCCTGGCGTGATCGCTTTTCGCAATATGCATCCAGCGTCTACGGCGCGACCGTGCAATTGTTGCCTTGACCCGGCTCAAGCATGGGCAAGCAAGAAAGGACCGGGAAGCCGGTCCTTTCTTTTTGGCCGGGCCGTGGGCTTCGCTGTCGGCCCGATCCGCAGAGTCATCGCGTTGACACAATGCACAGTTAGCTTGCAGCCCGGTCGACGGTGTTCCTTGAGACAGCCACGACCTTGGTTTCGTCAGGCACGGGTGTCATGCAAAGTCTTGTTTCGTTCTTCTCGCGCCGCCGGGTCTGGTTGGGTGGCGCCTTGCTCTTGATGCTGATCGGTGGTGGCTGGTGGCATTGGAATGCCCGCGCCACGGCCCAGTCACCGTCTGACGACAACGGCGTGCACATCCTGCTTGGCCTTGCCGCCGACGCGCGGCGCGATGGCCGACTTGTCGCACCGGTAGGCAGCAACGCGTTCGAGTTCTACTTCAGCGTGCTGCAGCTCGAGCCAGGCAATCGCATCGCGATGGAAGGGCTGCACGACATGTTCAAGTCGGCTTGCGAGGACACGGAGCACACCATCGCTGCCGGTGACCTCGACGAGGCGCAACGCGAGCTGCAACTGCTGCGTGCGTACGATGCCGGCAACTACAAGTACGATCCTGCCCACGAGGAACTGAATGCGAGCGATTACAAGCTCGCCTTGCTCGGCGGTTATCTCGACGCCCAGCGCAGGCTGCTGGGTCGCGCGCATGCCGAACAAGCCGCAGCGATGGCCGCTCGGCAGACGGCTGCGGTGCAATAGGAGCCTTTAGAAGGCTTTCGGTTGTTCACTCCCCCAGGTAGTCGCACTTCACTCGCACGTAGTGCGCGGCGGAGTACATCAGCTGCTCAACTTGCGCGTCGCTGAGCACGCGCACGAACTTCGCCGGGTTGCCCAGCCACAACTCGCGCTCGCCCACCACCTTGCCCGGCGGGATCAGCGCGCCAGCACCGACGAAGCCATGCTTCTTCACCACCGCGCCGTCAAGCACGCTGGCGTGCATGCCGATGAGGCAACCATCCTCGATGGTGCAGGCATGCACGACGGCAGCATGGCCGATGGTGACGTCCGCGCCGATCAGGCAAGGGTAGCCTGGGCCATAAGGGCCGGCGTGTGCGACATGCACGATGGCACCGTCCTGGATGTTGCTGCGCGCGCCCACGCGGATGTGGTTCACGTCGCCGCGCAACACTGCGCCGGGCCAGACCGATACATCGTCGCCCAGCACCACGTCGCCGATCACCGTGGCGGCGGGGTCGAGGTAGACACGTTCGCCGAGGACGGGGGCGATGCCCTTGTAGCTGCGCAGATTCATGGGGGCATTTTAGAGGCTGTCACAGCCGGGTTCCCGATCCTTGCGCTCGGCTTCCAGCACGCGCAGCGTTTCGCGGTAGCCGGCGTCCACCGCGCGGCGCCAGCTCTTCCATTCCAGCAGGCCCACTCGTTCCAGCGGCGGTACGATCAGCCGGTGCGCCAGCGCGCGGCAGCGCTCGCTGGTTTCCTCGCTGTTGACCATCGCGGCGCGGGCGAGGGTGGACACCAGGCCCGGCCAGCGCGGGCCGCGACGCTGTTGCAGCAGCAGGCGCCACCATGGCGGGGTCGCCACGTCGTCGATGCCGGCACGCAGCGCCATGCCGCCGTGGATGCTCAGTGCGGTGAGGTGAGCGATGCCGTCGGTGGCCATCACGTCGGTGGGCAGGTTGTCCACCAGCGCGCCATCCACGTGGACTTCGCCGCGATGGAGCACCGGCGGCAGCACGCCGGGGATCGCGCTGGAGGCGCGCAGCCACAGCCACAGCGGCCCGGTGCGATGCACCGCGCGGCCGGCGCCGGAGAGGTTGGTGGAGACGCAGAAGAACGGCTTGCCCAGATCCTCGATCTCGCTGTCGCCGAAGGCCTCGCGCAGCATGTGGCTGGCGCGGCGGCCGCGGGTCAGCGCCACCAACGGCAACGTCCAGTCCGACAGTGGGCGGCTGCTCACGAAAGCCTCGAAGTAGCGGCGCAGCATGGTGTCTGTGTCCCAGCCGTGGGCCACGCCTGCGCCGATGATCGCGCCGATGCTGGTGCCACCCACGGCGTCGAAGGCATGGCCCGCATCGCGCAGCGCCTTGATCGCGCCGAGGTGGGCCAGCCCGCGCGCGCCGCCGCCGGCCAGCACCAACCCGCGCGCGTGGCCGGTGACCAGCCGCGCCACCCGTTCGATGTCGCCCTCGCCGCAGATGTGGTGGTGCATCAGCGAGCCGCTGAACGGCGCGCGCCAGCGTTGCGCCGAGCCGCGCTCCGGTTCGCCGCGCTCGTGCAGCAGCAACAGGTGGCGCGGACGGTGCTCGGTGCGGGCCGGGTGGCCGGGCGCGAACTCTGTCCAGGGCTGCGCCGCCTGCGCGGCCAGCGCAGGCAGCAGCAGAGCATCGGCCTGGCGCAGGCAGCGCTGGCGCCATTCCGGGTCCCTGTCGTCGTCGAGGTAGAGCACGAACTGCGCCCAGGCCTCGCGCTCGGCGAACCAGTCGCTGCCGCGATCCCGGCCTAGTTCGGCGTCGATCACCGTGCAGTGGCCGTAGGGCTCCATGGCCGTGGCCAGTTGCTGCGCCAGTTCGCGCACCGGGACGCCGCGGTGCGCGGGCAGCATCGCGAAAGTGCGCGGCCGGTTGGGCGACGGTACGCGGTGCTGGTTCTGCAGCAGGCGCAAGGTGGCGGTGCGCGCCACCGCCAGCATGGTGGTGGGGTGGCGTTCCACCATCGCCTCGAAGTCGGCGACATCCAGCCGCAGCAGTTCGGAATCGCGCAGCGCCCGCACGGAGAGGTGGTGGTTGCCGCCTGAGAGCAGGCTGATTTCCCCCACGCAGTCGCCCGCGGCAAGCTGGTGCATCAGGGTGGAGGGACCGTCGAACACGCCCAGGCTGCCGCTGCGCAGCAGGTACAGCGCCTCGGAGGGCTCGTCGGCCTCGAACAGGTACTGGCCGCCGGGCAGGCACAGCCAGCGCATGCGCCTGGCCAGCATCTCGAGCTGGAATTCGTCGAGGTGCGCGAAGATCGCGGTGCGCCGGATCAGGTCGGCCAGGTCGGTGGGCTGCATGGCGGCAATGCTACTTCGGCGCCGTGAGGGCGGTGTCGTCGCGCTTGATTTCGCCCGGTGTGGTCGCCACGCTTCGCGTCGGAAAGGAGCACTTTATGACCCAAGACAATCCCCTGCTGGCCGACGATGCACTGCCGGCGTTTTCCCGCATCCGTCCCGAGCATGTGGCACCGGCCATCGCCGATATCCTCGCCGACGACGATGCCGCAATCGCTGCGATCATCGCCCCCGGCGCGCTGCGCGATTTCGCGCATGTGATGCTGGCGCAGGAGCGCCTGGGCCAGCGCCTCGCCCGCGCCTGGGCGCCGGTGTCGCACCTGCACTCGGTGGCGGACAGTCCCGCGCTGCGAGAGGCCTACGGGCCGGCCGAGGAGAAACTCACCGAACACGCCATCGCGCAGGGCCAGAACCGCGACCTGTACGCCGCCGTGCAGGCGGTGGCCGACGCGCCGGGTTTCGCCGCGCTGTCGCGGCCCGAGCGCGCATTGGTGGAACACGCGCTGCGCGACTTCAGGCTCTCCGGCGTGTCGCTGGAGGAACCCGCGCGCAGCCGCTTCCGCGAGATCGGCGTCGAGCTGTCGAGGCTCTCCACCGAGTTCTCCAACGCGGTGCTGGACGCCACCGACGCCTGGCACGAGCACGTCACCGACGAGCGCGATCTCGCCGGCATCCCAGAATCCGGCCTTGCGGTGCTGCGCCAGTACGCCAAGGACCAGGACCTGGACGGCTACCTGGTCACGCTGAAGCAGCCCAGCGTGCAGGCCGTGCTTACCTATGCCGACAATCGCGGCCTGCGCGAACGCGTGTACTGGGCCTACCAGACGCGCGCTTCCGACCAGGGCCCGCACGCCGGCAAGTACGACAACTCCGCGCGTATCGAGAAGATCATGGCGCTGCGCCATGAGGCCGCGCAGCTGCTCGGCTTCGCCAATACGGCAGAGGAATCGCTGGCCACCAAGATGGCCGGCTCGCCCACCGAGGTTATGGAGTTTTTGGGTGACCTCGCCGCGCGCGCGAAGCCGGTGGCGCAGCGTGAGCTGGCCACTCTGCGCCAGTTCGCACACGAGGAACTCAAGCTCGACAACCTGGAATCATGGGACGTCGGCTACAGCTCCGAAAAGCTGCGCCAGAAGAACTACGCGCTAGACGAAGAGCAGCTCAAGCCCTATTTCCCGCTGCCCGCGGTGGTCGATGGGCTGTGGGCCATCGTGCGCAAACTCTACGGCATCACGCTTGCCCCCCGCGATGGCGTCGACGTATGGCATCCGGACGTACGCTACTACGACGTGATGGATGCCGACGGCCGCGTGTTTGCCGGCGCCTATGTCGATCTCTATGCGCGCAACGGCAAGCGCGGTGGCGCGTGGATGGACGTCTGCCGCGCCCGCTTCGACGATGGCGCCGCGAAGCAGCTGCCGGTGGCCTTCCTCACCTGCAACTTCGCGCCGCCCACCGAAGGCCGGCCCGCGCTGCTCACGCATGACGACGTGCTCACCCTGTTTCACGAATTCGGCCATGGCCTGCACCACCTGCTCACCGAAATCGCCCTGCCCTCGATCGGCGGCATCGACGGCGTGGAGTGGGATGCGGTGGAGCTGCCCAGCCAGTTCATGGAGAACTTCGGCTGGAATCGGGAGGCACTAGACTTGTTCGCACGCCATTGGCAGACCGGAGAAGCGTTGCCGGAAGAACTGTTCCAGCGCATGCTCGCCGCGCGGCATTTCCACGCCGGCCTGTTCCTGGTGCGCCAGCTGGAATTCGCGCTGTTCGACTTCAGCCTGCACCTCGGCTACGACCCCGCCGAAGGCGCGCGGGCACTAGCCGTGCTGGAACAGGCACGCAAGCAGGTGGCGGTGCTGCATCCTCCGGCGTGGCAGCGCTTCCCGCATGCGTTCTCGCATATCTTCGCCGGCGGCTACGCGGCGGGTTACTACAGCTACCTGTGGGCCGAGCTGCTCAGTGCCGACGCGTTCGGCGCGTTCGAGGATGCGGCGAAGCAGGCTGGCAGCGTGATCGATCCCGTTGCCGGCGCGCGCTTCCGCTGCGAAGTGCTTTCCGTGGGCGCAAGCCGTCCGGCATTGGAAAGCTTCGTGGCCTTCCGCGGTCGCAAGCCCGAGCCGGAAGCATTGCTGCGCAGCCACGGTTTGCTGGACTGAACGAGCCAGTCGGCGGTCGGCTGCGATCCGGAATCAATCGAACAGCCATTCATGGCCGCGCCTCCAAAGAAAAAGCCCGCCTTGCGGCGGGCTTTCCCAGGCGGCGGAGTGCAGAGGCTTAGGCCTTCTGCACTTCCTCGGCCTGCAGGCCCTTCGGGCCCTTGGTGACGACGAAAGTGACGCGCTCGCCTTCCTGCAGCGACTTGAAGCCATTGCCCTGGATCGCGCGGAAATGCACGAACAGGTCTTCACCGCTTTCCGGCGTAATGAAGCCGAAGCCCTTGGCATCGTTGAACCACTTAACCGTACCGCTCTGACGTTCCGACATGACACATACCTTTGAAACATGAATGAATCGCGGCCGGACGGGTGTGCCTGACCGCAACATGGAGCAGGAAATCCGAGTCCTCCCCGGCTCTTGCCGTCGCGAGCATACATGGAAAACGGCCGTGGCGCCGGTTGGGGCCGTCACCGGTTCAGCTGGAAACCATCCCTTACAATACCCGCATGAAGATCGCCTCGTGGAACGTGAACTCGCTGAAGGTGCGCCTGCCGCAGCTTTTGCAGTGGCTGGTGGACGCCAGGCCGGACATCGTGGCGCTGCAGGAAACCAAGCTGGAGGATGTGAAATTCCCCGCCGCCGAGCTCGCCGCCGCCGGCTACCACACGGTGTTTTCCGGGCAGAAGACCTACAACGGCGTGGCCATCCTCGCTCGCGCGGAGCTGGGCGATTTCGCCGACGTGGTCACCGACATCCCGGGCCTGGACGACCCGCAGCGGCGCATCCTCGCCGCCAGCGTGGGTGGCTTGCGCATCGTCGATCTCTACGTCGTCAACGGCAAGGCGGTGGGCGATGAGAAGTACGCCTACAAGCTGCATTGGCTGGAACGCGTGCGCGCGTTTCTTGAGGCCGAAATTGCGCGACACCCCAAGCTGGTGGTGCTGGGCGATTTCAACATCGCGCCCGACGACCGCGACGTACACGACCCCGCCGCATGGGGCGAAGATATCCTCTGTTCGCCGCCCGAACGCGCCGCGCTCAAGGCCATCACGGATCTCGGGCTGCACGACAGCTTCCGGCTGTTCCAGTCCGAGGGCGGCCACTTCAGCTGGTGGGACTACCGACAGGCCGCGTTCCGGCGCAACATGGGCCTGCGCATCGACCTGATCCTGCTCGGCGAAGCCTTGAAATCCGCCGCCAGCGCCGCGGCGATCGATCGCGAACCGCGTCGCTGGGAACGCCCTTCCGACCACACGCCGGTGACGCTGGAATTGGATACGTGATGAATACAAGCAAGACCGACTGGCCCAGCTCGCTCACCGACGAAGAGCTCGACGAACTGGATCGCTACCTGCGCGCACATACGCAGGAGAATGACACCCACCTGCTGCTGGATGGCGTACACGGTTTGCTCAGCGCGCTCGCGGTCGGCCCCCTGCAGGTGTTGCCGGACGAATGGCTGCCTGAAGTCCTGCACGAACCCTTCGACGACGAAGCCGAAGGCAACCGCGTGCTGGCACTGCTGGCCAAGCTCAACGACTCGATCAGCGCCGAACTCGATGTGGACGCCTATGAGCCCATCCTGGGCGAGATCGATACCGACACCGGCCCCGCGCTTTCCGCCGCCGGCTGGTGCGAAGGCTTCAGCCGCGGCATCGACCTGCGCGCTGCGTTGTGGGAAAGCCGCCTCGCCGATGATCCGCAACTGATGGAATTGCTGGGACCGGTGATGGCGCTGGCGGTCGACGACGGCGTGCTCAGCGCCGAAGCCGAGTTCGAGAAGCTCAGCGACGAGGAATACGACGACTGCCTCACGCAGATCCCTGCAGTGCTCGGCGCCGTGGGCCAGTACTGGCTGGCCAAGCCCGTTACCGAAGCCGAGCTGGAAGCGATGGTGCAGCGGCACAGCGAACCGGAAATCCAGGAAGGTACGGCACCGCGACACCGCAGCGGGCACTGGGTGCATTGATCGCGGGCAGGTTGGAGTGGGCAGGGACAGACGCATGCATGCCGCCTCACCACTCTATGAGCCGCTGAATACGCTGAAGACGGTTGCGCCCGGACTGTGGATTGTCGACGGTCCAATCGTGCGCATGGCCGCGCTGGGCGGCAGCGCGCCGTTTCCCACCCGCATGACCGTGGCGCGGCTGGCCGACGGCGGTCTATGGTGCCATTCGCCGATCGAGCCCGATACGGCGCTTTTCGCAGCGATCGATGCGCTGGGGTCCGTGCGCCACCTGGTCTCGCCGAACAAACTGCACTACGCATACATTGCCGCATGGAAGCAGCGTTATCCGGATGCTGTCGCCTGGGCGTCGCCTGGTGTGCGCGAACGCGCGGCTGACCAGAAGATCAAGGTCGCCTTCGATGCCGATCTGGGCGACGTGTCCGAGCCGGTCTGGGCCGGCGATCTCGATCAACTGCATTTCCGCGGCAGCCGCGCGATCGAGGAAATAGTGTTCCTGCACCGTGCCAGCGCCACGCTGATCCTTGCGGATCTGATCGAGAACTTCGAGCCGGCAAAGCTGGGGACAGCAATGCGCTGGATCGCGCGGTTAGGTGGCGTGCTCGATCCCGACGGCAAGACCCCGCTGGACATGCGCTTCACCTTCCGCGACAGAGCCCGCGCCCGCATCTGCCTGCAGCAGATCATGGTCTGGCAGCCGCGACGGATCATCCTCGCCCACGGCCGCTGCTATCTGGAGAACGCAGAAGCGGAACTGCGCCGCGCATTCCGCTGGCTGGGCTGAGTTGGGATCGTCGCATCGTGGGAACAATCCGTTCCCCGCATGGCGCTTGGGTAATGCGCGCCGGGCGCGCATCTTGGGCGGCATTCCTTCAACCGGAGCATCGTCATGAGCGAACGCCGCATCCTACGCCGCATCCGCGGCATCGACACCGCCGACGGCGCGGGCGTGAAGCTGAAGCGCATCATCGGCCAGCCCGGGCTGGACATGCTCGATCCCTTCCTGCTGCTGGACGAGTTCCGTTCTGACAGCGCCGACGACTACATCGCGGGTTTCCCCGAGCATCCGCACCGCGGCTTCGAGACAGTCACCTACATGCTGGCCGGCCACATGCAACATGGCGACAACCACGGCAACCGTGGCGACCTGGTGCCCGGCAGCGTGCAGTGGATGACCGCCGGTCGCGGCATTCTGCATTCGGAAATGCCGCAGCAGGAAAACGGCCTGATGTGGGGTTTCCAGCTGTGGGTGAACCTGCCCGCCAGCGACAAGATGACCGCGCCGCGCTACCAGGACATCGGTCCCGAGCGCATTCCCGTGTTGCATCCGGCCGCCGGCGTGACGGTGAAGGTGATCGCCGGCGAGCTGGCCGGCGCTGTCGGGCCGGTGGCCGGCATCGTCACCGCGCCGGTGTACATGGACATCGCGATCGAACCGGGCGCCCAGGTGGAGATTCCGCTGCCCGAAGGCCACCACGCCTTCGCGTACGTGTTCGATGGTACCGATGCCCGGGTGGCCGGCGACAAGCTCGCGCGCAGCGAACTGGCGGTGCTGTCGACGGGTGAACGCGTGTGCATCGACGGTGGCGACGAACCGGCACGCGTGCTGCTGGTCGCAGGCCGGCCCCTGGGCGAGTCGGTGGCGCGCTATGGACCGTTCGTGATGAACACGCCCGAGCAGATCCACGAGGCCATCGCCGACTTCCGCGCCGGCAAGTTCTGACGCGCTGCGTCCTCAATTGCCCCGGCCAAGCTGGCCGGGGCTTGGCCGGGCACGGTGGATACGATTGTGGCGACAGCTGTGCTGTCGCGAAAAGCCAACCGGATCGACATGCAGCCTGTGATCGCCAGCCCGATTGCGGGCCCTCTCTGCTTGGGCGCGTCCCCGGCGGTAGCGGCTGGTACGGCTGATGCTTAATCCTTCAGTGCAAAGGGATTGATGCCGACAAAGGCCTTGGATTCAGGGGCTTGCAAGTTGCCCGGCATAGGCGTTAAATAAAAATTAATCTTCAGGCTTCAACTGGCTGTATGCTTAACTTCCAGTCAAAGCGTAACAATTAATACATAACCTACTGATTTTAAAGTCATGTCTGCTTCGATTCTCATTGTCCTCAGCCTGTTCGTGCTCGTCGCGTTCATGGTGAAGCGCGTTCCGGCCGGGCAGGTCTGCAGCCTTTATCGCCGCGGCAAGACGGTGCGTCTGCTGCAGCCGGGCATCCATCTGGTGCTGCCGCTGCTGGATCGGGTAGGACATCGCATCGACCTGGGTGGCCGGGTGCTGCGTTTCGAGGAGCCGCTGGTCGATGCGGGCGACGTGCGCGGCACGGTGTACTGGCAGGTGCTGGAGCCCGAGCGCGCCGATGCCATGATCGAGCAGGCCGACCAATTGATTCGCCGTGGCGCGGTGGAAGCATTGCAAGGCAAGGTCGAGGCGGCTGCCGATCAGCGCGCGCTGGGCCAGCAACTCAAGCAGAGCCTCAATGGCATGTTGCGCCCGCGTGGCGTGATGGTCACCCGTGTGGAACTGGATCTCGCCGCCTGAGGGCAGGACGACACTGCGCAGGGCCGCCCTAGAGCGCCCGCGCACAGGGGAGTTGAGAAAGCTTTGGCCCGCCGTCTGGCGGGTTTTTGTTTTTCCTGACTTAAGTAGCGCGGCTACGGGATGGCCGCCGATTTGATGCTTGCGATCGAACATGAATGACCGCGAGCATTGTTTCGCCGGATACTGGCCGGCCCACCATTGCACAGGATCCCGCATGAGCCTCCGCGCCGCCCTGCAGGCCCGCCTTGAACAGGGCATCGCCGCGCTTGGCCTCGTCCTGCCTGCGGATGCGGTGGAACGCCTGCTGGATTACCAGGCCCTGCTGGAGCGCTGGAACGCGACCTACAATCTCACCGCGATCCGCGATCCCGCCGAGATGGTTACCCGCCACCTGCTCGACTCGCTGGCGATCCTGCCTTACGTTCAGGGCGAGACCCTGGCCGACCTCGGCACCGGCCCCGGCCTCCCAGGCATCGTGCTGGCCATTGCCGCACCAGGGCGACAGCTCCTGCTGGTGGATTCCAACGGCAAGAAGGTGCGCTTCCTGCGCGAGGCGATCCGTGCGCTGAAGCTCGACGGCGTGCGTGCAGTCCAGTCGCGGGTGGAAGAGGTGGAGGACACGTTCGACTGCATCACGGCGCGCGCCTTCGCCAGCCTCGCCGACATGCTCGGCTGGGGCGGCCACCTGCTGGCGCCGGACGGCATCTGGCTGGCGATGAAGGGCAAGGCGCCGGACGAGGAATTGCCCGGCGTGCCGCCCGGCTTCGCAGTGCGCGGCATCCACGCGCTCGCCGTGCCGGGATTGGACGCCGAGCGCAGCCTGGTCGTGCTCGGTCGCAGCGCAAGCTGAATCCGGCTGCTAATCTAGATCCCCTTTCGCGCACACGAAACGACGACATGGCACGCATCATCGCTGTCGCCAACCAGAAGGGCGGCGTCGGCAAGACCACCTCGGCAGTGAACCTCGCGGCGGCGCTGGCCGCGGCGAAGCGCCGCGTGTTGCTCGTCGACCTCGATCCGCAAGGCAATGCCACCACGGCCTCCGGGGTGAACAAGCACGAAGCGCGACCCAACGGCTGCGCGGTACTGCTGGAAGAAGCCGCGGTGGCCGATGCCGTGGTCACCACCGATGCCCATTACGACCTGCTGCCGGGCAACGGCGACCTCACCGCCGCCGAACTGAAGCTGATGGACACGCTGGCGCGCGAGCACCGCCTGAAGGAACAGCTGGCCTCGGTGGCCAACCGCTACGACACCATCCTCGTCGATTGCCCGCCCACGCTGAACCTGCTCACGCTCAACGCGCTCACCGCGGCGGACGGCGTGCTGATACCGGTGCAATGCGAATTCTTCGCGCTGGAAGGTCTTTCAAGCCTGCTGGAAACGGTCAAAGCGGTGCGCCAGCGCCTGAATCCCAAGCTGGAAATCGAGGGCCTGCTGCGCACCATGTACGACGTGCGCAACAACCTCGGCAACGAAGTGTCGGCGCAGCTCACCGCGCACTTCGGCGACAAGGTGCTGCGCTCCATCATTCCGCGCAATATCCGCCTCGCCGAAGCGCCCAGCCACGGCCAGCCTATCCATCTCTACGATCGCAGTTCGCGCGGTGCGATCGCCTACATCGGACTCGCCGGCGAAATCATCCGCCGTGAGCGTGGCCTGCCGCCGATACCGGTACCGGTCGAAGCCAGCGACGCTGCCGAACCCGAAGACGCCGCCGAGCCACCCGCGCGGAGCGTGCAAGGCATGGCGCTCAAGGCGCCCGCTGCCAACCATCGGGATTAAGGGCCTGTCCATGATTTCCAGGTACTCCGCGTTGTCGTCCAATGACCATCCGGTGGCGGTGCGTGGCAGGAGCCTGACCGGTGTTCAGGCCAAGCCGCGCACTGCGGCATGGCGGCCATCGGATGGCAACGCTTTGGGCCGGGTCTGCTTGCCCGCATTCCTGCGTCATCATTCGTTCGTGGACCGGCGTCCACTCCCTCACTCTTCCTTGGCCTGCGCGCAAACAGCCTCCGGCGCCAGGTGCTTGGAAATCATGGACAGGCTTTGACATGGCTGCTGCAAAGAAGCGCGGATTGGGTCGCGGGCTGGACGCATTGCTGGGTGGCGATGGCGCCGCCGCGCCTGTGCTTGAGCAGGAAGGCGAGCTGCGCACCCTGCCGATCCAGCAGATCCAGCCCGGCAAATACCAGCCACGTCGCCATTGGGACGACGAGGCGCTGGACGAGCTGGCTGCCTCGATCAAGGCCCAGGGCCTGATCCAGCCGGTGGTGGTGCGTGCCATCGGCAAGCATCAATACGAACTGATCGCGGGTGAACGCCGCTGGCGTGCCTCGCAGCGCGCCCAGCTCGCCGAGATCCCTGCGTTGGTGAAGGAGGTGCCGGAAGTCGCGGTGCCCGCGATGGCGCTGATCGAGAACATCCAGCGTCAGGACCTCACGCCGCTGGAGGAGGCCGACGCGCTGAAGCGCCTCATCGAGGACTTCGACCTCACCCACCAGCAGGCCGCCGACGCGGTGGGCCGTTCGCGCGCCGCGGTGTCCAACCTGCTGCGGCTCACCGAAATGCCCGAGCCGATCAAGAAGCTGCTCGACGAGGGCAAACTGGAGATGGGCCACGCGCGCTGCTTGCTTACCCTCGACGAATCCGCAGCTCTGCAGCTGGCCCGTCAGGCGGTGACCCTGGGCTGGTCGGTGCGCGAGCTGGAGGACGCCGCGCGTCGCGCCCAGGCCGCGCCCAAGGGCAAGGCCAAGCGCGCTCCAGTGCGTGATCCCAATGTCGCCGCGCTGGAGCGCGAGCTGGCGGAACGCTTCGCCACCCGTGTCGAGCTCGCCGCCGGCAGCGGTGGCCGCGGCAAGCTGGTGATCCACTACCACAGCAATGACGAGTTGGAAGGCATTCTCGGCAAGCTGCGCTGACGTGATGCCCGACCACGTCCGCCCGGGGTGCGGGCTCGAAGCGTCGGAGTCGAAAGGTCGCCCTCCGACTCCTCTTCGCCACGCTCAGGGCGAACCGCGAGATGCCACGCTTTGCCTGCGTTATCCATCCGCATCGGCGATAATCGCCGCCTGATCGTTCTCCGGACTGGCCCCATGCCCCAGCTCTCCGTCGTCGTCCCCGTGTTCAACGAGCGCGACAACATCCCGCCGCTGCTTGCCGAAATCGCCGCTGCACTGCGCGGCAGGTTCGACTACGAAGTGGTGTACGTCGATGACGATTCCAGCGACGACAGTCGTGCCGTGCTGAATGCGCAGAAGGCGCAGCATCCCGAGTTGCGCGTATTGCACCACGTCACCCGCAGCGGCCAGAGCACGGCGGTGTGGAACGGCGTGCGCGCGGCACGCGGCACGTGGATCGCCACGCTGGACGGCGACGGCCAGAACGATCCCGCCGATATTCCGAAACTGCTGGCTGCGCGCGATGCTGCTGCGTCCGAAGTGAAACTGTTCGCCGGCTGGCGGACCACACGGCGCGACAGCTTCAACAAGCGCATCTCCTCGAAGATCGCCAACGCGGTGCGCTCGCGCATGCTCAAGGACGCCACGCCGGACACGGGTTGCGGGCTCAAGCTGTTCGAACGCGAGGTATTCCTGCGTCTGCCCTACTTCGACCACATGCATCGTTACCTGCCTGCGCTGGTGAAGCGCGCCGGCTTCCAGAGCACAAGCGTGCCGGTGGGTCATCGTCCGCGTACCGCGGGCGTCTCCAAGTACGGCATGCTCGACCGCCTGTGGGTGGGCTTGGCCGACTTGCGCGGTGTGGCCTGGCTGATGCGCCGAGGCAAGGTCACCAGGATCGAAGAGCTCTGATCCGGATCACGCCCGTGTGATGGCGCGGGCGTATGCTGGCACGCATTCCCCTGCGGGAGATGCGTGCATGAGCATCGCCGTGAAACGTGTCTATGAGCCGCCGGCCAAGTCCGACGGCTACCGCGTGCTGGTCGACCGTCTATGGCCGCGCGGCCTGAAGAAAGACGATGTGCCGCTGGCCTTGTGGGCCAAGGAGCTCGCGCCTTCGACCGCCTTGCGCCAGTGGTTTGGCCATGATCCCGCGCGCTGGGAAGGTTTCCGCCAGCGTTACGCCGGCGAGCTGGACAAGCGCGCCGAACACTGGCGCCCGCTGGCCGAGCACGCCGCGAAACATCCCGTCACCCTGCTCTACGGCGCCCGTGACGAAGAACACAACAACGCGGTGGTGCTGAAGTCGTATCTGGAGAACTGGTTGCGCACGCACGGGCCGCGTTGAACTTCTGCACCGGCTTTCGCCGTCCAGGCCCAGGCAGGAATGGCGGCAAAAAGCATTTGCCGCAGGCTGTGCCCATGCAGGAAGGTGTCAGCGGCGCGGCCAATGCGCCAATGCCTCGCGCGCCTGTTGTCGGCCCAGTTCGATCAATTCACGGGCGCGGTAGAACTCGTAGGGGTTGGCCATGTTGCGCGGCAACTGGATCAGCAGGTCCGGTTCGTAGGCAGAGAGACGCAGCCGTGCGAGATTGGCCTGCATCAGATCCATCGCCTGCGTGAGCAGTTCCAGCGCTCCCGGCTCGCGTGGCGTTTCGTTGCCACCGGAGCGCGTCATCAGGCGGCTGATGAAGGCACCAACGCGCTGGCGATAGCCAGGTGCGTCGGTGCCTTCCACTTCCTCGGCCGGCGGAGCGGGCGAGGTTTCGATGGCCAACCCGTCCACGCTCACCGCCACCAGGTAGTCCGCCGCCTCGCGGATCAGCGGTGTCACGGGCACGGGATTGAGCAGGCCACCGTCCACCAGTCGGCGCCCGCCGATGTGGTGTGGCCGGAACACGGTGGGTATGGCGATGGAAGCGCGGATCGCATCGAACAGCGGGCCGCGCGACAGCCACACTTCACGCTCGCGGTCGATGTCCACCGCCACTGCGGTGAAGGCCAGCGGCAGTTCCTCGATCAACACGTCGCCGACTAGGGCGCGCAGGGTCTCGATGATCTTCTCGCCCTTGATGAGGCCGCCGCCGGAGAAGGTCCAATCCACCAGCCTGAGCACGTCGAACTTCGCCAGCGAACATACCCAGTCGCGGTACACCGCGAGCTTGCCCGTCGCATGGATGCCGCCGATCAGGGCGCCCATCGAGCTGCCGGCGATGGCGGCGATGTGGTAGCCCTGTGCTTCCAGTTCCTCGATCACGCCGATGTGCGCGAGGCCCTTGGCGCCACCTGCACCCAACGCCAGCCCCACGGTGGGTCGTCGCGCGGTGCCGGAGGCCTCGATGGATAGCGGGGTGTTCATGCCTACATTCTGCGCCGCCTGCGGTGAATGCGTCATGCGGTTTTGCGCTCGCGCCGCCGTCGCGTAGCATGCGGGTGAAGCCGCTGGGGATGAACCGATGCAGACACCGCCGCCGATCGCACGAACCGGAGCCTGCGCATGAGCTGGCAGGCCTGGGCGGTGGTGGCCATCATCGCGGTGGCGATGACGTTGTTCGCCAGCGAGAAGCTGCGCGTCGACCTGGTGGCCTTGCTGACGCTCGCCGCACTAGTGGTGCTGGGCATCGTCAGCCCGGGCGAGGCCTTGTCGGGCTTCAGCAATGAAGCCACGGTGACGGTGGCGGCGATGTTCGCGCTCAGCATCGGCATCGAGCGTTCGGGCGTGCTGGAACCCTTGAGCCGATTGTTGATGCGCATCCGTCAGCCATGGCTGCTCACGCTCACCATGATGCTGGCTATCGCGCCGCTGGGCGCGTTCGTGAAGAACATCGCCCTGGTCGCCACCTTCCTGCCGCTGGCGCTGCGCGTATGCCAGCGCACCGGCACTTCGCCCGCGCGCGTGCTGATGCCGATGGCCTACGCCGCGCAGATGGGCGGTGTGTGCACGCTGATCGGCACCTCGTCCAATCTGCTGGTTGATTCGCTGGCGCAGAAGAACGGCCTGCCCGGCTTCGGCGTGTTCGAGTTCACTGGCATGGGCATGCTGCTGGCAGTGGCCGGCATCACCTACCTGATGCTGGTGGGGCGCTGGCTGCTGCCGCGCCATATCGAGGCGGACGACATCGAGGAAGTGGAGATCGGCAAATACGTCACCGAGCTGGCGCTGACCGCGCAATCGCCGCTGGTGGGCAAGAGCATCGGCGAGGCGCAACTGGGTGAGCGTTACGGCGTGTATCCGTTGGAACTGCTGCGCGGCGAACGGCGCATGTGGTCGCCGCGTTCGCAGCAGATGGAGATGGACGACGTGTTGCTGGTGCGCGGCGACTGGGAAAAGATCGAGGACTTCCAGCGCAGCGCGCACCTCACCAACGTGCCGGAAAGCCGCTATGTGCGCGACGCCAACCATCCGCGCGTGCTCGCCGAGATCATGGTGGCCCCCGCCAGTCTCGCCGAAGGTCGCCGGCTGGACGAAACAGACCTTGGCCGGCGCCCCGAGGCGGCAGTGCTGGCGATTCATCGCCGCGGTCAGGTGCTGCGAGAAAAGCTCAGCGACACCAGCCTTGCGGTAGGCGACGTGCTGCTGGTGTTGGTCGACGAGGACGGCATGTCGCGACTGCGCGGCGACGACGCTTTCATCGTGCTCAGCGAGCGCGACGACTCGCGCCGCATGTCGCGCAAGGCCATCGTGGCGGCGGCAATCATGGCCGGCGTGGTGGTGGTGTCCGGCCTGCGCTGGTTGCCGATACCGGTGGCCGCGATCTGCGGCGCGGCGATGATGGCGCTCACCGGCTGCTTCGGCCGCAAGGACGTCTACGAAGGCATGGACTGGAAGATCATCGTGCTGCTCGGCGCGATCCTGCCGCTGGGCACCGCCATCGAGAAAACCGGCCTCTCGCACGCCGTGGTGCACGCAGGCATCAACCTCATCGGCAACCACGGCCCGCTCGCCGTGCTGATGATGGTGTACCTGCTCACCGCCCTGCTCACCGAGTTGATGGGCCACAACCCGTCCGTGGTGCTGATGGTGGGCATCGCCACCAGCGTGGCCCACGCCATACACGCCGATCCGCGCCCCTTCGTGGTGGCCGTGGCCTTCGCTGCCGCCACCTCCTTTGCCACACCGGTCGGTTACCCCACCAACACCATGGTGTATTACGCCGGCGGCTACCGCTTCACCGACTTCATGAAGGTGGGCATACCCCTGATCGCGCTGTTCTGTGCGTTGTCGATGTGGCTGATACCGCGATTCTGGCCGTTTTATCCCGGCTGAGCCAGCCAGCCGGGATGCTGCGGTTGGAGCCGGTTCTTACTTCGGCTCGCTCTTGATCGCGTGGCCGCCGAACTCATTGCGCATCGCCGACAGCAGCTTGTCGGTGAACGAATCGGTGTCGCGCGAACGCAGGCGCTCGATCAGCGAGGCGGTGATGATGGGGGCTGGCACGTCGAGGTCGATGGCTTCGCTCACGGTCCAGCGGCCTTCGCCGGAATCGACCACGTAGGGTGCGATGCCGTCCATGGTCGGGTTCTTGCCCAGCGCATCGGTGGTGAGGTCGAGCAGCCAGGAACGCACCACGCTGCCGTAGCGCCAGATCTCGCCGATCTGGTGCAGGTCGAGGTCGAATTCCTTCTTGTGGCCGAGGATGGAGAAGCCTTCGGCATAGGCCTGCATCAGGCCGTATTCGATGCCGTTGTGGATCATCTTCGTGAAGTGGCCGGAACCCACCGGGCCGACGCGGCCCCAGCCCTTGTCGGCGGCGGGCGCCAGCGACTCGAAGATGGGGGCGAGGGTCCCCACAGTCTTCTCGTCGCCGCCCACCATCATGCTGTAGCCCTCCTTGAGGCCCCAGATGCCGCCGCTGGTGCCGGAGTCCACGTAGCCCAGACCGTGCCCGGCATAAAGCTCGGCACGGCGCATCGTGTCCTTGTAGTTGGAGTTGCCGCCATCGATGACGATGTCGCCCTTTGAGAGCAGCGGCAGCAGCGCGTTGACGGTATCGTCGGTGACCTTGCCCGAGGGCACCATCAGCCACAGCACGCGTGGCGCGGGCAGCGCCTGCACCAGCGCTGCCAACGAGTCGGCACCCGCCACGCCCTTGTCCGCCACCGCCTTGCGCGCGTCGGCGCTGGGGTCGTAGCCGGTGACCTTGTGGCCGCCCCGCACCAGCCGTTCCGCCATGTTGGCGCCCATCTTGCCCAGACCGATCATGCCGAGTTGCATCGCTTGTTCCTCTGATTCAACAAAAGACGTTTGGTATAGACGCATCGCCGCACATGTGCCGTGAACGTGCCGGCGTTGCTGCATGCATCATGCTGCGCCGCGCTCATTGTCGTAAGGGCTGGGCCGGTTATCGGCAGACCAGCGCTTGTACTGCCACTGGTATTGGGCAAAAGCGAGCCCGATGCACGATTCCACACCGCGGTTGAGCGCGGTGCAGGCGGTGGCGAGGTCGGCGTCGGCCAGCCCATCCGGCGCGGGCAGGATGTGGATGCGGTAGCCGGCGCCTCGCGGCAGGCGTTCGGCGAAGGCGTACAGCACGGTGGCGCCGGTGCGTGCGGCGAGCCGCGGCAGCAGCACCATGGTCAACGCGTCGCGACCGAAGAACGGGGCGAATTCGCCCTCGCCCGCGCGCGGCTTCTGGTCGGGCAGGATGCCCACCGTGCCACCGGCGGCGAGCCGCTTGTACAACGTACGCACACCCGCGCCTTCGGCGCGAACCTGCTCCGGGGCCAGCGCGCCGCGCACCTTGCGCAGCAAGCCTTCCACTGCGGCGATGCGCGGCGGCCGGTACAGGATCGCCATCGGCGTCTTGCGGCACAGCCAGTAGTTGAGCAGCTCCCAGCAGCCGAGGTGCGGCGCGGCGATGATGACTCCCTTGCCCTCCGCCAGCGCGGTGTCGAACAGCGCCTCGCCGTGTACCTCGCGCACCAGCCGCAGCGAATGCTCGGCATCGCTGCCCCAGATCTTGATGATCTCGGTGGCCGACTTGCCGCTCTCGGCCAGCGCCTCGCGCAACAGCAGAGCACGCGAGGCTTCATCCAGACCGGGGCGGGCAATGGCGAGATTCACCGCCACATGGTGCGCAGTGCGCGTGCGCCGCCACAGCGCGAAACGGCCCAACAAGGCGCCCGCGGCATGCAATGCGCGCAACGGCAGCAGGGCGAGCAGGCGCAGCAGCAGGTAGATCAGGAACATGTCGGCACGCATCCGACCAGTGTACGGGATCGCTGGGCTTCCACCCGCGGAAAGGCGCGCTATCCTGCGCATTCCGCTCGCCAATGAGTCGCCATGATCGCCCTGATCCAGCGTGTGCTCTCCGCCCGTGTCGAGGTCGCGGGCGAAACCGTGGGTGCCGTCGGCCCCGGCCTGCTCGCCCTGGTGGCGGTGGAGCCGCACGACGGCGAGCGCGAGGCGCAGCGCATGCTGCAACGCCTGCTCGGCTACCGCGTGTTCGGCGACGCCGCCGGCAAGATGAACCGCTCACTGGCTGATACCGGCGGCGACCTGCTGCTGGTGAGCCAGTTCACCCTCGCCGCCGATACCCGTTCCGGCATGCGGCCCAGCTTCACCAGCGCGGCCGCTCCCGAGCATGGCCGGCACTGGTTCGAACATCTGGTGGAGCTGGCGCGCGCCGCGCATCCGAGGGTGGAAACCGGGCGCTTCGGTGCCCATATGGTGGTCAGCCTGGTGAATGACGGGCCGGTGACCTTCCGGCTCGACACGGGCTGAATGCCTTTTACGTCATGTGCTATGCAAACCCGCGATCTGGCGCGATTTTTGCGTCCCGTTCGGCGAATTTTTCCAGCTTGAAAACTGGTCAAAAAAGCAGCATATCGCTATAATGTCCGGTTCTTGAACCCTGCGGCGGTCGGTTAATGAACAACAAAGTCCACGAGCAACAGTCCGAAATCAAGGCGCTGATCGCCAAGGGTCTTGAGCAGGGCTACCTGACGTACGCCGAGATCAACGACCACCTGCCCGACGACATCGTCGATGCGGAGCAGATCGAAGACATCATGGCCGTGCTCAAGGGCGTGGGCATCGAGGTGCACGACGCCGCGCCGGATGCCGACCCGCTGGCCGACAACGCCCCGGGCACCGGTACCGACGACGAGGCCGCAGCCGAAGAAGCCGTCGCCCTGCTTTCCGCCGTCGACGCCGAGGTGGGCCGCACCACCGACCCGGTGCGCATGTACATGCGCGAGATGGGCACGGTGGAACTGCTCACCCGCGAGGGCGAGATCGCCATCGCCAAGCGCATCGAGGAAGGCCTCGCCCAGGTGCAGACCGCGCTGGCCAGCTTCCCGCTGACCATCGAACTGCTGTTGGAGGAATACGATCAGCACCTCGACGGCAAGCGCCGCCTCAGCGAAATCCTCGCCGGTTTCCTCGACCTGGAAGCCGCCGCCGATGCCGCACGTCTGGAGGCCGAGGAAGCCGCGGCCGCGGCCGCCGAAGACGGCGAGGGCGAAGGCGACGAGGACGACGCGGAAGAGGGCGCCTCCGAGGACGAGGAAGCCGGCACCAGCGGCCCCGACCCGGAAGAGGTCAAGCGCCGCATGGAGTTGTTGCGCGACCACTACGGCAAGTTCCAGAAGGCCGCGCCCAAGGCCGCCGGCATCACCGACAAGAAGATCGTCAAGCTGCGCGACCAGATGGCGGAGGAGTTCCTCAAGCTCAAGCTGCCTAGCGCGCTGATCGACGGCTTCGTCAAGAAGCTGCGCGAAGTGGTGGGCGACATCCGCCATCACGAGCGCGTGCTGATGGAGATCTTCGTCAAGCAGGTGAAGATGCCCAAGGCCGAGTTCCTCAAGGCCTTCCCTAGCAACGAAGGCAACCCCGAGTGGGCCGCCGAGCTGGGCCGCAAGCGCCAGAAGTGGTCGCCCAACATCAAGACCCATCGCGAGGTGATCGACGCCGAGCAGGAGAAGCTGGCCGCCATCGAGCAGAAGCTGTTCCTGCCGCTCACCGACATCAAGGAAATCAATCGCGCGATGGCTTCCGGCGAAGCCAAGGCGCGCCGCGCCAAGAAGGAAATGGTGGAGGCCAACCTGCGCCTCGTCATCTCCATCGCTAAGAAGTACACCAACCGCGGCCTGCAGTTCCTCGACCTGATCCAGGAAGGCAACATCGGCCTGATGAAGGCCGTGGACAAGTTCGAATATCGCCGCGGCTACAAGTTCTCGACTTATGCCACCTGGTGGATCCGCCAGGCGATCACCCGCTCGATCGCCGACCAGGCGCGCACCATCCGCATCCCGGTGCACATGATCGAGACGATCAACAAGCTCAACCGCATTTCCCGCCAGATGCTCCAGCAGTACGGCCGCGAGGCCACGCCGGAGGAGCTGGCCAAGGAAATGGACATGCCCGAGGACAAGATCCGCAAGGTGTTGAAGATCGCCAAGGAACCGATCTCGATGGAAACGCCCATCGGCGACGACGAGGATTCCCACCTCGGCGATTTCATCGAGGACAGCAATGCGTCCTCGCCGATCGACTCGGCCACCGAGACCGGCCTGATGGAAACCGTGCGTGACGTGCTCGCGGGCCTCACCCCGCGCGAGGCCAAGGTGCTGCGCATGCGCTTCGGCATCGACATGAACACCGACCACACGCTGGAAGAAGTCGGCAAGCAGTTCGACGTCACCCGCGAGCGCATCCGCCAGATCGAAGCCAAGGCGCTGCGCAAGCTGCGCCACCCCAGCCGCTCCGAGCAGCTGCGCTCCTTCCTCGACGTGGATTGATTCCGCGGCACAAAGGCAGTGCAACGACAACGGCCGCGCAAGCGGCCGTTGCCGCATCCGGCCCGCGCTCAGCCCATGTCGTAGAAGAACTGCTCGCTGACTACCTTGCCGTCGCGCACGTGGTACACGCAGATCTCGGACATCTGCTCGCGGCTGCGGCCCTTGAATGTCACATCCATCGACATGGCCACGCTGAACCAGTTGCCGGTCACCAGCGGATCGCTGACGGTGCCGCCATGCATGGTCTCCACCCTCGCGGCGAACTGCCGCCCCTTCTCGTAGATCGCTTCCAACCCCTTCGCGTCGCCCATCGCACCTGCCGGCGCGCCCGGCATCTCGATGCTCACGGCATCCTGCGCATACAGCTCCTGCTGCGCCAGTTCGTACTCGCCCTTGCGGCACAGTTCGACCAGTCGCTTCGCCACGGCTTCGGTATTCATGCGGGAGTCTCCACAGGGATGGGACTGCCAGACTATGCCCATCCGCTGACAGCGTGCTGTCAGCAGCCTCATCCGCTCGACGCCCGCGCCGCCCGTCGTTACCATGCTGGACTGCGCTAAGCAGCCACTACGGGCCTATAGCTCAACGGTTAGAGCAGGGGACTCATAATCCCTTGGTTCCAGGTTCGAATCCTGGTGGGCCCAGATCTACTTTCCAAGCCAGTCTTCCAACTGCCTCAGCACCTGGGTGCGGCCGGGCTCGGCTTCGTTGAACAACTCGTGGTAGAGCGCTGCGAAGTAGCGCGTGGTGAGTTGTTTCGTGCGCGCCGCGACGGCAGCAAAGTCGCGGCTGCCGGCGGCATCCACCAGTGCGTCGTCGCCAGCTACCAACAGCAGAGTGGGCACTTCCAGGCGACCGGCGTCGGCGATGCAGGACGCGCCGGCGCGAAAGATGAAGTCGGCGAGGCGCGGGCTGACGCGGTCGTGGCATAGCGGATCGTTGCGGTACGCGGCCACCACCTGCGGATCGTGACTCAGGCGCTCCAGCTCGAGTCCGTTGCGCAGGTGCAGGCCGGGCAGCAGGTGCGCCAGCGTTGCGGCAAGCCGTTGCAGGCCCGGCGAGGCATGGCTGCGCAACGCGGGCGAGGAGAGCACCAGCGCTTTCGGTGTGATGCGTTCGTCGAGCACGGCGCGCAAGGCCACCAGGCCGCCCATGCTGTGGCCGAGCAACAGCGGTGCGATGCCCAGCGTGCGTGCATAGTCCGCGTGCACCACGGCGAGATCGGCGAGCAGATCGTCGGGATGGCTGAGCACGCCGCGCGGCCCCGGACTTTCGCCGTGGCCACGCTGGTCGTAGCTGCGCACCGTGTAGCCGCGTGTGTTGAACCAGCGCGCAAGCGCCTCGTAGCGCCCGGCGTGCTCGCCCAGCCCATGCACGATCAACACGCCGCCGCGTCGCGCTTGCGGCAGCGGCCAGTCGTGCAGGCGCAGCGGCTGGCCGTCGGGCATCTCCAGCGATGCCGTTGCGCCTGCCATCGTGCTCAGTGTTCCGTCACTTGCAGGTCCTTCGTGAGCAGATCGAGCTTGCCCTTCATGAAGTCCTGGGATTGCGTGCCCGCCGTACCGTAGAGAGCGCTGTACAGCACCGTGGGCGGCTGCTTGTCGGCAGCCGTCGGGGCTATCACGGTGACGATCTTCATCAGGTCGTCCTGGGAGCTCGCCACCGCATTGTAGGGATACTGGCGTTCCGACAATTTCTTCCAGCGGCTGGTCATGTCGTCGTCCAACCCGTCCGGCGGCGCGATGAAGCGCTGGACGTTGACGCGGTCGTGGTCATCGGAAGCGGTGTCCTTCCAAACCTCCACGTCGCCCACGTCCCACGTCGGTGCCTTGCCGTCGGTGAAGAAGCGGAGGCCCAGCCACAGCAGGTTGTCCGGCCCGATCGATTGCAACGAGGAAGGGTAGGAGAACGCCACCCGCTGCGAGGCATAGCTGAAGCGCTGACCATAACCATAGTCGATGTGGATGTTGCGGAAGGCTGCCGGCTGCAGCGCCGGATTGCCGAGGAAATCCTTCCACTGCGCCAGCGTGCCCTCGTAGGTGAGGTATACGAAACTGCTGAGTTCGTCGAAGTCCAGACGCGTGTCGTGCAAGCCAGCGGGCGGCACGAAGCGCACCAGCATCACGCAACCGTTCGGCGTCGGCAGCGTATAGGTCGCCACGAGAGTGTTGGCGTAGGGCAGCGGCCAGACAGCGATGCGCCACGGGCGCTGCCAGCGGTCGACATGAGTTGCTTCGAGTGTCGGCTTGCCCAGCGAGGTGATCTTGATCTTCTCGCTACCCACCGAGCGCTGGAACAAGCCGGCACGCGCCAGCAGATCCATGCGCGTCTTCGCATCGCCGTAGAACTTTGCCGCGTCGAGTCCGTCGGGACGGCGTATGTGGACCAGGCCGTTGTGCCCGGCTCCACCGACGCGTACATAGCCTTTGCTGTCCAACTCGAAGTAGCGCGACTGGGTGTCCGTGCGGCCCCACTGGCCGTCACTGCCACGCACGATCAACGAGGGGAACCCGCTGAATGTCGTCTGCTCGTGCAGCAGGCGCGCCGAGCCGGCACCGTTCGGGAACAGATTGGCGGATTCGCGATCCAGCAGTGCCTTCTGCTGTTTGTCCTCGTTCGCATCGAAGCGCGTCTGGTAGTCGCGGTAGAAATCGCCAAGGCTCTCGGGCAACGCAAACTGCGTCTTGAATTCGTCGTTCTGTACCGTGTCGAACAGGTCGATCTGGTAGCCGGTGCGCGTGTCGATCACAGCCTTGCCATCCGGCGCGTCCTGCACGTCGCGGATCGGCAGCGCGTAGTTGAGGTTCTCGTTGGCCGACTTCATCAGCACCACGCCGATGACCTTGCCGTCCTGGTCCAGCAGCGGACCGCCGCTGTTGCCGGGCGAGGCGGCGGCGGAGAAACGCATCCACTTCCACGCTCCGTCCTGTTCTTCCGGAGTGTCGGAGGTGTACAGGCCGTCGCGTATCACCACGCCGGTGCCCAGCGCGTTGCCTACCGCGTAGACAACCTGATTGAGTGCAGGCGTGCGGTCGATCTCCAGCGCCGCGTCGCCCGCCGGTTGCTGCGCCAGCGTGAACACCACGAAATCCTGGCGCAGCGAAAACTTCTCGATCTTGGCGATCGGGTAGACATGGCCGGCACCGTCGCGCAGCTCGGGCGGTCCCCACAGGCTGTTCATGCCGACCATCAGCACGTGGCCCGCCGTGACGTAGCGGCCATGGCCGATCGCGAAGGCGGTGCCGATGGAGTAGTACTTGTCGGTGCGCTCCTGGTAGGGCAGCAGATCCAGCGGCAGCGGTTTCTCGTAGGTCAGCGGATCATTGACCGGCTTGGCCTGCACCACCTCGAAGGTGGCGGCCTGGATCTTCGGCAGCAACGCGGCATCGAGGCTCGCTGCCTGCACCGTCGTTGCGCCGATCCCCGAGAGCAGCATCAGCATGCCGATCCGGCCGAGAAGGCGGATCGTCCATTCGCACCAGGTACGCATACGTTTCCTTCGCATGATCGCGCGGCCTGCGGACTCCCCTCGGCATCCTCGCGGGCGGCAGCGATGCGCATCTTGGCATGCCGGCGCACCGTCGTGCATGGCGATTTGCGGGCAGCGCGGTGGGCGTAGAATCGGGCGTTCCCACCGCCTCACGCCCAGCTTGCATGCATGCGGATGCTTCGCCGTTGAATGGATTCCACCCCGCCGTCGCCGCGTGGTTCGAGGGCCGCTTCGACGCGCCCACTTCGGCACAGGCGCAGGCGTGGCCGAGGATCCGCGACGGCGGCCACGTGCTGGTAGCCGCGCCCACCGGCTCGGGCAAGACGCTCACCGCCTTCCTCGCTGCACTCGACGCACTGGTGCGCGAGGGTGTGGCGAACGGGGGCGCGTTGCCGGACGAGACGCGGGTGGTCTATGTGTCTCCGCTGAAGGCGCTGTCCAACGATATCCACGTCAACCTGGAAGAGCCGCTGGAAGGCATCCGTGCCGAGTTGGAAAAGCAGGCCCTGCCCGAAGTGGCCATCCGCACGGCTGTACGCACCGGCGACACGCCGCAGGCCGAGCGCGCCTGGATGCGCAAGACCCCCCCGCACATCCTCGTCACCACGCCGGAATCGCTGTACATCCTGCTTGGCTCGGCTTCCGGCCGCGAAATGCTGAAAAGCACGCGCAGCGTGATTGTGGACGAGATCCATGCCGTCGCCGGCAGCAAGCGCGGCGCGCACCTGGCACTCACGCTGGAACGGCTGGAGTCGCTGTGCCAGCGGCGCCTGCAGCGCATCGGCCTGTCGGCGACGCAGAAACCGATCGAGGAAGTGGCGCGGTTCCTGGTCGGCGCTGCAATCGCTCCCTCTCCCCTTTGGGGAGAGGGTTGGGGTGAGGGAGCACTCTCGCCTCGACCTTTATCAGGGCCGGCTCTTGGGAAGGCTGCCGCAAGCACCCGCCCCTCATCCAGCCCTTCGGGCCACCTTCTCCCCGTCGGGGAGAAGGAAAAGCCGCGCTGTACCATCATCGACACGGGCCACGTGCGGAAGCGCGACCTGGCCCTGGAACTCCCGCCTCTGCCGCTGGAAGCGGTGATGTCCAACGATGCGTGGGAGCTGGTCTACAACCGCCTCGCCCAATTGGTGCAGGCGCATCGCACCACCTTGGTGTTCGTCAATACGCGGCGGCTGGCCGAGCGCGCGGCGCGGCATCTCTCCGAACGGTTGGGCAAGGAGGCGGTCGCCGCGCATCACGGCAGCCTCGCCAAGGAACAGCGCCTCGATGCAGAGCAGCGGCTGAAGCGCGGCGAGTTGTCGGTGCTGGTCGCGACGGCCTCGCTGGAGCTGGGCATCGACATCGGCGACGTGGACCTGGTCTGCCAGCTTGGTTCGCCGCGATCCATCGCCGCCTTCCTGCAGCGCGCGGGCCGTTCCGGCCATCATGTCGGCGGTACGCCGAAGGCGCGCCTGTTCCCCACCACGCGCGATGACCTGGTGGAATGCGCCGCCCTGCTCGACGCCGTACGCCGGGGCGAGCTCGACGCCCTGGTGCAGCCACCGCAACCGCTGGACGTGCTGGCGCAGCAACTCGTGGCCGAAGTGGCCTGCCGCGAATGGGATGAAGATGCGTTGTACGCGCTGGTGCGTGGCGCCTATCCCTACCGCGCCCTGGCACGTGCGGACTTCGATGCGGTGATACGCATGCTGGCGGAAGGCTTCACCACCCGCCGCGGCGCACGGGCCGCCTACCTGCATCGCGATGCCGTGCATCGCCAGGTGCGCGCGCGGCGCGGCGCACGGCTGGTCGCGCTCACCTCCGGCGGCGCGATCCCGGACACCGCCGACTACCTCGTGGTGCTGGAACCACAAGGCGCCGTGGTTGGCTCGGTGCACGAGGATTTCGCGGTCGAAAGCCTGGCCGGCGACATCTTCCAGCTTGGCAACACCAGCTACCGCATCCTGCGCGTGGAACGCGACCGCCTGCGCGTGGAAGACGCCCACGGCGTGCCACCCAGCATCCCGTTCTGGCTGGGCGAAGCGCCGGGACGCACGGATGAACTCTCGTTTGCGGTATCGCGTCTGCGCGAGGAATTGGAGGCGCAACTCGACGAGGGTGGCCAGCAGCAGGCGCTGGCATGGCTGCGCGCCGAACCGGGCCTGGGCGAAGCCGCCGCGCAGCAGCTGGTCGATTACTTCGCCTCGGCCAAGGCTGCGCTGGGTGTGCTGCCCACGCAATCGACCCTGGTGTTCGAGCGCTTCTTCGACGAGTCCGGCGGCACGCAGCTGGTGATCCACGCGCCGTTCGGCAGCCGCATCAACCGCGCATGGGGCCTGGCCCTGCGCAAGCGCTTCTGCCGCCAGTTCAATTTCGAGTTGCAGGCTGCGGCGACCGAAGACGCCATCGTGCTTTCGCTCTCCACCAGTCACAGCTTTCCGCTGGAAGAGGTGGCGCGCTACCTGCACTCGAACAGCGCCGAGCATGTGCTGGTCCAGGCCTTGCTCGACGCGCCACTGTTTCCCGCACGCTGGCGCTGGAACGCCGTGACCGCGCTGGCGCTGCCGCGCTTCGCCGGCGGCAAGAAAGTGCCGCCGCAATTGCAGCGCATGCGCAGCGAGGACCTGCTCGCCGCGGTGTTCCCCGATCAGGTGGCCTGTCTCGAAAACATCGTCGGCGAGCGCCAGATTCCCGATCACCCGCTGGTGGCGCAGACCCTGCACGACTGCCTGCGCGAGGCGATGGACGTGGATGGCCTGCTGCGCTTGCTGCGGCAACTGGAAAGCGGCGACATCCGCCTCGTGGCGCGCGACCTGGCAGCGCCCAGCCCGCTCGCTGGAGCGGTGCTCAACGCGGCACCTTACGCCTTCCTCGACGATGCGCCGCTGGAAGAGCGCCGCACCCGCGCCGTGCGGCAAGGCGAGCCCGTGAACGCCGGGGATCTCGGCCGACTCGACCCCGACGCCATTGCCGCCGTGCGCGCCGAGGCGTGGCCCGAAGTGCGCAGCACCGACGAAATGCACGAGGCATTGGATGCGCTGGGTGGCATCACAGTGCACGAGGCCACGGCGAACGAAGGTTGGAGCGACCGGCTGCATGCGCTGGCACGCAACCAGCGCGCCACGCGACTTGCCATCGCGCCTCAAGGCGTCTGGGTCACCGCCGAAAAACTCCCGCTGTGGCAGGCGGTGCATCCGGCAGTCCCACTGCAACCCGTCATTGCCGCGCCCACCGAATACGCCGCGCAAAGCTGGACGCGCGAAGACGCACTGCGCGAACTGGTTCGTGGCCGGCTGCTCGGCCTCGGGCCGGTCACCGTCGAAACCTTGGCCACGCCATTGGGCGTGTCGCCTGCCGACGTGGAAGCCGCGTTGCTGCGCCTGCAGGGCGAGGGTTACGTGATCCAGGGCCGTTTCGATTCCGCCGTCGGGACAACGGAGTGGTGCGAGCGCCATCTGCTGGCGCGCATCCACCGCTACACGCTGGGCCGGCTGCGGCGCGAGATCGAGCCGGTGAGCCGCCGCCAGCTGCTGCGCTTCCTGCTGGACTGGCAGCACGCCAGTCCAGCCACGCAACTGCGCGGCCCGGATGCGCTGCCGGCTGTGCTGGCGCAACTCGAAGGCTACGAGGCGGCGGCCGGCGCGTGGGAGACGGAGATCCTGCCCGCGCGCATCGCCGATTACTCGGCCGCCTGGCTGGACGAGCTGTGCCGTTCCGGCCGCACGGGGTGGAGCCGCCTGCGCTCGGGCGGCGGCAGCGGCCCGGTACGCGCCACACCCATCGTGTTGTTGCCGCGCAGGCAAATGGCCGTCTGGACGTCCGTCGCGCGGGAAGCCTCGCCACAGCAAAGCCTGCTGTCCTCGCGCGCCCAGGCGGTGGCCGACGCGCTGCAACAGCACGGCGCGCTGTTCTTCGATGAGCTGCAATCCATCGCTCATCTGCTGCGCACCGAGCTGGAGGATGCGCTGGGCGAACTGGTCGCCGCCGGCCGCATCAGTGCGGACAGCTTCGCGGGCCTGCGTGCCCTGCTGCTGCCCGCGGCCAAGCGCGAGGCGCCGCGGCATCGGCGCTTGCGGCGGCACGTGTTTGGCGGCATCGAGGATGCCGGGCGCTGGTCGCTGCTGCGCAGCATGCCGCCCCGTTCTTCCGCTGCAGGCAAGGACGGGAGCATCGACGCTGCGGCCCCTGGCGACGAGAGATCCGGGGTCACCGACATCCTTGCCGACGAGACCGTCGAGCATGTGGCCCGGACTCTGCTCAGCCGCTACGGCGTGGTGTTCTGGCAACTTCTTGAGCGCGAGGCGCCATGGCTGCCTTCGTGGCGCGAGCTGTTGCGCGTGTACCGGCGGCTGGAAGCACGCGGCGAGATTCGCGGCGGCCGTTTCGTGGAAGGTCTGGTGGGCGAACAGTTCGCGCTGCCCGAAGCGATCGCGCCGCTGCGGGCCATTCGCCAACGCGCGGAAGATGGCGAGCTGGCCGTGGTGGGCGGTTGCGACCCGCTGAATCTGGTCGGCAGCGTGCTGGCCGGCGACAAGGTGCCTGCCGTGCCTGGCTCGCGCGTGCTTTATCGCGATGGCGTGCCGCTCGCCGCACACATCTCGGGCAAGTTCGTGCCGCTCGTCGAACTCTCCGCTGCCGAAACGCAAACGGCGCGGCAGGCATTGCAATTGCGCAGAAAATAGAACGCCTGCTGCTGCTGGCAGGAGGCGGTTCGTACGCGAAGCATTTTGTTGTCTGCTATGGGGCTCCCCACGTGCCTGGGAGGCGGAAGGTATCAAGGCGTGCCGGTTTCCAGCGACACATGTCCCACGCCATACAGCGGCCCGTCGACCGGCGTGGCATACGCCATGCACAGGCTGTGCGCACCGCTTGGGGCAGCCAGTTTCGCATCCAGCTTGAACTTGCTGGGGCTGTGCGCGGGGTCGGGCAGCGGCATGCGGGCGAGCACTGCGCCGTCGCAGCTGTCGGCATGCACCACCAGTTCGCCGAAAAGCGTGTCGTGCGGACGCTCCACCACCAGCTTCGCATCGCCGGCCAGGGCGTAGTTGCGCACCAGGCGCACCGCATCCACGTGGATGGCGGTGACGCCGTCCATCAGCGTGGCGGGGAACATCTGGCAATTGTCGAAGATGTTCACCGCGTACACCGGCTGTGTACTGGTGGCGTCCGGCGTGGGCTGCAGGCGCAGGCGGAAGTCGCTGCCGGCGCAGTTGGCCAGCTCGGTGCCGGACAGGCTGAGCAGGGCGGCACGGTCCAGCGTGCGCGTGCGTGCCATGGCGAGTGCGCTGCCATCGGTGGCGAAGCTGCTGGCGCGGACGATAGCCGGCAGCGTCACGTTGAACGGCGTGCGGTAGAGCGGCGAAGCTGGCGTGGGCTCGCTGCTGTCCAGCGTGTAATGGATCGCACCGAAGCCGGCCTGGTCCGACAGCGTCACCGTGGCCTTGCCGGTAGCCAGCGCCACGTTGCGGTCGGTGGCGATGTCCACGGCGAAGGAGCTGTCGGCGACGGCGACGTGCTGCTCGCGCTGGCGCCCGAGCTCTGCCGGGAGGCGCTCAAGGAAACGATGCCAGTCGTTCGTGGCGACCGGTGACCATGCCACTTCGGCCAGCGCATCCAGCCGCGGGAAAGTGGTGTGTTCCACCAGCTCCATGGTCGGCAGGTGCTCGGTCCAGACGTTGGCCTGCACGCCCAGCACGTGCTTTGCCTGGGCCGGGCCCAGCACGTCGGGTACGGCCTGGAAGGCGTAGACGTCCTTCAGCGATTCCACGCCGAGGCGGCCGGCGTATTCGTCCGGCAGGTCGCCCTGCACGTGATCGAAGTACAGGTCGGGCGACGGCGACATCACCACGTCGTGGCCGAGCAACGAGGCCTTGATCGCCCCATCGATGCCGCGCCACGACATCACCGCGGCGTCGGTGGGCACGTTGTCGCCTTCGAGGATCTCGTCCCAGCCGATCAGCTTGCGGTGGTGCTTTTCGAGGTACTGGCCGATGCGCCCGATGAACCAACCCTGCAAGGCGTCCTCATCGGTGATGCCGAGCTGGCGCATTTTCGCCTGCACCGCAGGCGAGGACTTCCACTGGTTCTTGATCGCCTCGTCGCCGCCCACGTGAATGTATTGCGAGGGGAACAGCGCCATCACCTCGTCGAGCACGTTGTCGATGAAGGTGAAGGTGTCGTCGTCGACGTTGTACAGCCAGGGGTTCACGCCCCAGTCGACGGACACCTGCGGGCGCTGGCCGGTCACGCCGATTTTCGGATACGACGCCACCGCCGCCTGTGCATGGCCGGGCATGTCGATCTCGGGGACGATGGTGACGTGGCGCGCGGCGGCATAGGCCACCACGGCGCGGATCTGGTCTTGCGTATAGAAGCCGCCGTAGCGTTGCGGCTCGCCGTCCTTGCCGGCGTCGGGCGGCGTGCGCCATGCGCCGATGCGGGTGAGTTCGGGATAGCGCTTGATCTCGATGCGCCAGCCCTGATCGTCGGTGAGGTGCCAGTGCAGTACGTCGAGCTTGAGCTGGGCCATCTGGTCGATCAGCTTCTCGACCTCGGGCACGCTCTGGAAGTGGCGGCCGGAGTCCAGCATCAGGCCGCGCCAGGCGAAGCGTGGCCAATCGCGGATGGAAAGCGTGGGTACGTCCACCGTGCCTTGCTTCGCGTCGGGTGCCAGCAACTGGGCGAGTGTGATCGCACCATGGAACAGGCCGGCATCGTCGCGCGCCGTGAGGCGGATGCCTTGTGCCGTGACGTCGAGCGCATAACCTTCCGCCTGCACCACCGGCGCCTGCGGATCGCGCAGCAGCACGATGGCGTGCGCAGCCTTGTCGTCGCCGGCGATGCGCAGCTGCAGGCCGCGCGTGCGCGCCACGAGGTCGATCAGGTAGCCCGCGGTCTGTCTGGTTGCGGCGTCATGGCTGGCGAGCACGACAGGCGTACCGGCATCCACGGCAAAGCTGCCGCGCTGCAAGGAGAGTTGCGCCGGCAGCGGAATCAGGGAGGGCGTTGCCGCATCGTCAGCAAGCGTCGCATGCAAGGGCAACACAGCCAGCGCGGACAGCAGGCAGGCGCGTTGCAGCCAGGTTCGACGATTCATCGGCATCTCCTGTGGGGTGGCCCAGCATGCCATCGCGGGATCGGACCGGACAAAGTGTTCCGGGAGCGACATGGCATTGCGCCGGCGATGGCCCGAAGGGCGACGGCATGGATATGTGGTGGCAAAAAGACGGGCCCGCAAAATGAAGCCGGGCCCGTTCGGGGAGAGTGCGGGCCGTCCGTGGCCCGCCGAATGTCGCGGTAAAGCGGTGGATCAGAACTTGAAGTTCGCCGTCAGGTAGTACTGGCGACCGTTCTGGTAGAACGCCTCGGGCACCTTGCCGAAGCCCAGGCCGGCCTGGTAGCCATAGTCGTAGTAGCGCAGCTTCGGGTTGTTGAGGTTCATCGCGTCGAACGAGAAGCTCACGTTGTCGTTGAGCGTGTAGCCCAGCGAGAACGACAGGTAACCCGTGCCGGCCTGGTAGTACGGCAGCAGCGGCATGGTGTTCGACTGGCCCGTGACCGCATTGGACAGCGTGCCCGCCTGCACCGGCATCATGCCGTCGTAGAACGAGGAGCGGTACGTGTAGTTGATGCGCGCGTTCCACTGCTTGTCTTCATAGAACGCCGACAGGTTGACGGTGTCGCGCGAGGTGCCGTACAGCGGGCGGCTGCCCGCGGCCACGTTGTTCGCGAAGGTACCGTCCGCGTTGTACAGGTAGGTGCCGCCCGAGGAATGACCGTTGGCATAGGTGTAGCTGACCTGCGTGCCATAGTGATCGCCGATCGGCTGCACCCAGTTCAACTCCACGCCCTTCAGCGTGCCGTCGACGTTCACCGGCTGGCTGATCAGGTACTGGCTGAAGATCGGCGCGCCGCTGGGGTTGTTCGTCTTGTTGAAAGTCAGGTAGCTGTTGAGGTACGTGCGGGTGACCGTGCCGTAGTCGTAGTAGTTGTTGAGATCCATCTGGTACACGCTGGCCGACAACAGACCACGCGGCGCGAAGTACCACTCCAGCGAAGCGTCGAAGTTGGTGGAGATCAGCGGCTTCAGCTCGGGATTCGGGCCGAGGCCCGCACCCATGGAACCCGCCTTCTCCGGATCGCTCAGCGTCAGGAAGCCGGCCAATTGGCCGTAATCCTGGCGGGTCAGCGTCTGCGAGGCGGCGAAACGTGCGATCAGGCTGCCATCGCTGTTGAGGTTGTACTTCAAGTTGAAGCTGGGCAGCGCCTTGGTGTAGTGGGCCTTGTAGAAGTTCCAGTACCAGCCGCCCGTGCCGGTGGTGGCGTCGCACGGATACCACGGCGAATTGCAGTACGGCCCGATGACGTCGGCCTGCTGCGCCGAACCCGCGGTGTAGCCGATGTTCTCGTCCGTGCCCACCATGCGCACGCCAGCGTTGCCGCTCCAATTGGTGCCGGCGAAGTTGACCTGGAAGTAGGCGGCCTTGTTCGTCTCCGTCATCTGGTAGATGTCGTTCGGATAGAAGCGCGAGGCCGGACCGTAGCTGGCGCGATCAGCGTAGGTAGAGTCCAACTGGGCCAGCTGCGAGGGCGTCCAGTACCAGACGCTGCCGAGGCCGCTGGACAAGGGGTTGGTATAGCTCTGGGTGCTGGCCGGCCACAGGGTGGAGTTCGGGGTGAAGTTGATGGCCGAAGCCCAGTTGGGCCCCTGGCTGATCGCGAACAGGCTGTTATGCGTGTGGCGCGAATCGCGGACGCCGAACTGCAGCGAGGACAGCGCGCCGGCATCGTCGAAATCGAACTCGCCGTCAGCCTGGAACCAATTCTCCTTGTCCACGACATGGATGCCCTGGTCGCCGAAGATCCAGTCCAGTCCCACGGTAGCCGGGTTGTAGGTGCCGTTGTTGCCACCCAGCGACACGCCCATCGGCGAGCTCAGGCCGTTCATCGAATAGCTGGAGGACGCGCCGTAGCCGGTGTCCATCTCCATGATGTCTTGCACCGGCGTGTTGCCCGTGCCCTTGGTGGTGCCGAGCTGGAACTTGAAGTTCAGGTTCTGCGTGGCCTGCCAGGCGGCATCGAGGGTGACGTACTGGCTGGACTCGCTTTCGTCCGGACGCGAGATCATGTCGTAGATGCCCTGCGACAGGCCCGGCGCACCCGCCAGCGTTGCGCTGCTGAGGACATTGCCGTCGATCGTATAGTTGGACAGCGTGCTGGTCGGCACGCGATCACGCAGGCGCAGCATGTAATTGCGGTTGTAGTCGGTCGCGTTCAGGTGGGAATAGAACCCATCGAGGTTGATGGTCAGGTTGTCCACCGGCTTCCACTCGAGGTCGATCGAAGCGCCCTTGCGCTTGCGCTCCTGAGTGAACAGCGCCGAACCCGGCAGGTTGGGGTAGAACACGCCCGTGCTGCCCGAGGCATTGTTGGGCAGGCCGAGCTGCTTGGCAGCCGCCGAACCGGTGGGGATGTACGAGTAGCCCAGCATTTCCTGGCCGTCGCGCTGCAGTTCGCGATCCTCGTAGAAGACCTGAGCCAGCACGCCGAAGCTGCTGTCGTCGTTCTTCCAGTTGACCAGGCCGTTGAACTGCGGCTTGGTGCTGCTTGGCAGGCTGGAATACACGCCGCCTACGCTGGCTTCGGCGGTGAACGGCTTGGAGAACTCCAGCGGCTTGCGCGTGATGATGTCGATGGTGCCGGCGGCGCCGCCTTCGAGCAGGCTGGCCTCGGAGGTCTTGTGCACCACCACCTGGCTGACGATTTCCGACGGCAACATGGCGTAGCTGACGCTGCGCGTACCGCCACCGCCGGTGATGAACCAGTCGCCCGAGCCGATGTTGTGGCCGTCCACCGTGGTCAGGGTGAGCGAAGGCGCGCTGCCGCGCAGACTGGCGCGGTCGGCTTCGTCGAAGCCGCCTTCGGCACCCGCTGCGTCGGAGATGTTCACGCCGGGCAACTGGGCGATGGTGTCGGCCACGTTCTTGGCCGGCAGCTTGCCGATGTCGGTGGCGGAAACCACCTCGACGTGCGAGTCGGCGGCCTGCTTGGTGTCGAGCGACAGGGCCTCGCTGTTGCGGATGCCGGTGACGGTGACGGTGGAGAGCTGCTTCACCTTGTCCGGCTTGCCGGCATTCGCGGTGGAGCCGGTTGAGCCGGTGTTCGTGTTTTGGGTGCTGTCCTGCGCATACGCGCCGACGGACAGGCACAGGCCGGCGACGATGCTCGCGGCGAGCAGTGTCTTGCGATGGTTCATGGGGCCTCCCCTCAGAGGTTGGATCGGTTGATGTAACCGTGGTTGTTGGCTTGCGTGGTGCGGTATTCGGCGCCGTCTCGCTAGAGCGGCGGCATGGTTCGTTCTCCCTGCCGTTCCTCCAGAAACCAGCCGGCGGCGCCGATGACACCAAGCTGGCCGTGCTCAATCAGTCGAACAGGAACTTTCTGCAGCCAGGCGCGCATCACGCCCTTGTTGAAATAGCGCTCGGCGAAACTGCTGGCGCGCAGGAAGCCATGGATCTGCGGCAGGATGCCGCCGGCGAGGAACACGCCGCCGCTGGCGCCGTACAGCATCGCAAGGTCGCCGGTGAAGCTGCCGAGCAGGCCGCAGAACACCTGCAGCGTTTCCAGCGCGGCGGCATCGTGGCCGGCCAGCGCCGCGCCGGTGATTTCGGCCGGCGTCATCAGCGACACCGGACAGCCGCGCAGCTCGCACAGCGCGTGGTAGAGGTTGAGCAGGCCAGGGCCGGAGAGCACGTCCTCGCAGGAGACGTAGGCGCGGCCACGTGCCAGCACGCGCAGGATCTCGACTTCGCGCTCGTTGCCGGGCGCCAGCGCAATCTGGCCCGCTTCGGTGGGGAGCACCTGCGCATGGCCGGCAGCGCGCGGCAGCAGCACGGCCGAACCCAGCCCCGTGCCCGGCCCCATCACCAGCACCGGGCCGTGCGGCGCAGACGTGGCGGTGTCGATCACCGGCAGCGTTTCGTCCATGCCCAGGAATTGCGTGGCCCAGGCGACCGCCTCGAAATCGTTGATGACTTCCAACTGTGCCAGCTTGAGCAGCTCGCGCAGCGCACCGATGGACACCGGCCAGGGCAGGTTCTCGTTGACGATGCTGTCGTCCAGCACTACGCCGGCGCTGGCCACCACGCAGCGGCGCACGCGCGCTGCCAGTTCGGCATAGCCGGCAGCCGGCAATTGCGCCATGAAATCGCGCAGCACGCTGCCGAGGTCGGCCCAGTCGGCACAGTGGTAGCGGTGGTAATGCAGCACGCTAACCGGATGCCGCTCGGCGGGCGTGCCGACCATCAGGCCGATGCGCGCGTGGGTGCCGCCGACATCCGCGGCGAGGAACGGCTCGCTGCGGTCATGCACGCCATCCGGCGCCGACGATCGCGGCACCGGCTGGGCGACATGGCGCTGGCTGGCGAACTCTCCCACGTGGATTCCCCCCTTGTCCGCTGCGGCCAACCGGCGCGGCACGCGCTGAGCGCGAGGCCGTCGGAAGGCAAGTGCGGCGGAGTCTGGAATCGTCATGACAACGTTGTCAAGTGGATGTCCCGAAATTTTCATCACGGGGTGCATGGCCATGCAACATGACCGTTGGCAGGGTCTAAGACATTGGATCGATTTAAATTTTCCGGAGTGCCGGATTTTGACGTTTCGACCCTTGTTGTCCTGCAGCCGGGGAAACGAAAAGCACGGAGCAGCTGCGCTTCCTGCGCTCGAACGCTCTGTGTCCTGGACGAAGCGAAGAGCTCTTCGCTGCGAGCACCCTCTCGCGATAGGTTCGCCGCCTGATCCGGGTGGGGTTGAGGTGTCTACCGGTTGACAACGTTGTACTTTGCAGCCAATAAAGAGCGTTCTGGCGCCGCACGTACCGTTATGCTCACGGGCGTCTACGCCATTCCTCGGGGAGAGATTTCATGGCAAGCACGCAGGCGGCCGCGCCGTCCGGACATTCCTACATCGGGCCGATGATCATCATCGGCGTGCTGTTCTTCATCATGGGCTTCTTCACCTGGCTCAACGGGCCGCTGATCTCCTTCGTGAAGGTGGCTTTCACCCTTGACGACATCAACGCCTTCCTGGTGCCGTTCGCGTTCTATCTTTCCTACTTCGTGCTCGCGTTGCCCGCGGGCGCGGTGCTCAAGCGCACCGGCATGAAGCGCGGCATGGTGCTTGGCCTGTTCGTGATGGCCATCGGCGCAGCGCTGTTCGGCGCATTCGTGCGCATCCGCGTATATCCGGGTGCGCTGGCCGGCCTGTTCGTGATCGGTGCGGGCCTGTCGCTGCTGCAGACTGCGTCGAACCCCTACATCAGCATCCTCGGACCGATCGAAAGCGCGGCGCAGCGCATCGGCATCATGGGCATCTGCAACAAGATCGCCGGCGCGATAGCACCGCTGGCGTTCGGCGTGCTGGTGATGAAAGGCATCGACGCCTTCCTCGAAAAGGTCACCGCGATGCCCACCGGGCCGGAACGTGAAGCCCTGCTCAACGATTTCGCGGCGCGCGTGTTCTGGCCCTACATGGCCGTGGCTGGTCTGCTGGTGGTGATCGCGGTGGTGATCATTTTTTCCACCTTGCCGGAGATCAAGCCGGCTGGCGCCAACAGCGTAAGCTCGGTGGGCCACGCCAAGGGCGGCATCTTCAGCTTCCCGCACCTGTGGCTCGGTGTGCTGTGCCTGTTCCTGTACGTGGGGGTGGAAGTGATGGCGGGCGATGCCATCAACACCTATGGCCAGGGGTTCGGCCTGCCGCTGCAGGTAACTTCGCACTTCACCACCTACACGATGGTGGCGATGCTGGTGGGTTACCTGGTGGGTTCGGCGCTGATCCCGCGCGTGGTTTCGCAGCAACGCTACCTCGCGGTGTCGGCGGTGCTTGGCGTGCTGTTTGCGCTGGGCGCGTACGTCACGCATGGCTATGCGTCGGTGGCCTTCGTCGCCGCACTGGGTTTTGCCAACGCAATGATGTGGCCGGCGATCTTCCCGCTGGCGATCAAGGGACTGGGCAGCCACACGGAGCTCGGCTCGGCGCTGCTCATCATGGGCATCGTGGGTGGCGCGCTGCTGCCGCAGGCCTTCGTGCACCTGAAGCAGGTCATCGACTTCCAGCTGGCCTTCGTGATCGTGATCGTGCCGTGCTACCTGTACATCCTGTACTACGGCTTGCGCGGCCATCACGTAGGCCAGCAGGCAGGCTGAGGACGCATGCGGTTGCGTCACCGTCAGCTAGACTTTGCCGCACGTCGGCACGGCTTCATGGCCGTGCCTCGCGATGTTTCCCTGCACTGAGGACCCACGGTTGCGCAACGCCACCATCAAGGATGTAGCCGAACAGGCGGGCGTTTCGCTCAAGACCGTCTCGCGCGTCATCAACAACGAACCCTCGGTGCACGCGCGCACGCGGGAGAAAGTGCAGCGGGCGATCGAAGCGCTGGATTACCGGCCCGACCCTTCCGCGCGCAGCCTGCGCAGCACGCGCGCCTATGCGGTGGGCCTGGTGTACGACAACCCCAATGCGCACTACGTCATCAGCATGCAGAGCGGCGTGCTGGCGGCTTGCCGCGCCAACGGCTACGGCCTGCAGATCCATCCCTGCGATTCCACGTCCCCCCGATTGGCCGACGAACTGGTGTCGCTGGCCGCGCAGGCACGGCTGGCCGGCATGGTGCTGGCGCCGCCGATGTCGGAGAAGCCGGAACTGATCCGCAGACTCACGGCGGCGAAGATCCCGTTCATGCGCATCATCTCCGCACGCAAGGATCCGCAGGACGGCTATCCCTGCGTGTACGTGGACGACCGCGACGCGGCTTACGCGATCACCGAACACCTGATCCAGCTTGGCCATACGCGCATCGGGTTCCTGTGGGGCGGCCGCGACCACCGTTCCAGTCCCGAGCGCTACCAGGGCTACGAGGACGCGCTGAAGGACTACGGCATCGCGCTGGATCGCAAGCTGATCCTGCCCGGCGACTACTCCTTCGACGACGGCTTCCGTGGCGCGCGCAAGCTGCTGGCGCTGAAGGATCGCCCCACCGCGATCTTCGGCTCCAACGACGAGATCGCCGCCGGCGTGCTCGCCGCCGCGCACTCTGGCGGCATCAGCGTGCCGTGGGAGCTTTCCATCGCCGGCTTCGAGGACAGCCCATTCTCCAAGCAATCCTGGCCCGCGCTCACCACCGCGCGCCAGGCCACCGAGGAAATCGCCCATCACGCCGCACAGCGGCTGATCGGCAACCTGCAGCGCGAAGCCAACGGCGAGCCGCTGGAGGAAGGCAACGAGGGATTCAGCCCGGAACTGGTGGTGCGTGGTTCCACGGCTCCCTTGCGCGGAACGCCGGCTAAGCGCTGATCCCAGTCAGACAGCCGCGGCAGGTGCCCTGTAGACAGGCGGGTCTTGCCACGCGCAAGACGCGCCGATACGGTCCGCAAACGTCTCCGGGGGAAGCGGCGCTTCGACCATCATGACTGCATCGCACGGGCAAACCGGGCTGCGTTATGCCCTGACGCTGGTCTCCCTGCCGGCGTTGCTGGCTTGCGGCCTGATGATCGCGCCGCTGCAGGTGGACCACTGGTCGTATCACCTGCAGTTCGTCATCGCCCTCGCCACGACGATCTGGTGTGTGCGGCTGGTATTCCGCTCCAGCTATCCGCGTACGCTGATCCTCGCCCTGGCCATCAGCCTCGGCTTGTGGACGCTGGGGGTGGCGACGCTGCTGGTGCAGATCGACCTGCTGCATTCGCTGGTGGACATGACGAACTACACGTATCTGCTGTTCGTCGGCTACGGCGTCCCGTTGCTGTATGTCGCGGTGGCTTTCGGCGACCCGTATTCGTCCCGCTGGCAGAAGATGCTGGATGCCTCGCTGCTGGTGCTGCTGGGTCTGCTGTACTGGGTGAGCATCGTGGATGTGCTGGACGCGCACGGCAGCCTCAGCCCGACCAGCCTGTGGTACGTGAGGCACGCGCTGGACGCCGTGAACGTCTTCCTGGCGGTGGCGCACGTGGCTCGCTGGCTGACCGCGAGTTCGGTGGCCTCGCGGCGCTTCTTCCGCATTACCAGCGTGTATCTGGTCGGCTACGTCGTGTGCATCGGCATCCACAACCATGCCGACATGGAAAGCGTGGGCGTGAGCTTCATGAGCATCCTCGGCGATGTCTTGCCGCCGGTGCCGTTCATCGCGCTGGCGCTGATGCTGCACCACTGGCGCAATGCCCCGTCAGAGGCGGCTGCCTCCGGCAGCGGGGTGCTGCAGCGCATAGCGCTGGGCGTGAGTCCGATCCTGTTCCTGCTGGCGATCTTCGCGGTGGGTCTGAGCATCGACGGCAGGCGCACCGGCCAGGTGCTGCTGATCGTGGGGCTGGCGATGGTGGCCTACATCCTGCGCACCGTGCATGTGCAATACCACTACGTGCAGGCGCAGGATCGATTGCAGGGCATGACGCGGGCGCTGGAGCGGCTGTCCTACACCGACGCCGTCACCGACCTGCCCAACCGCCGCGCGTTCGACCATGCCTTCGTCCGCGAGTGGGCGGCTTCGGCGCGCGTGCCGGACGGCATGAGCCTGCTGATGATCGATATCGACCGGTTCAAGGACTACAACGACCTCTACGGACACCAGGCGGGCGACCATTGCCTGCGTACCGTGGCGCGACTGATCGCCGGCACGCTGCATCGGCCCGCGGATTTCTGCGGACGCTATGGCGGTGAGGAGTTCGTCATCCTGCTCCCTGGAACGCAACTTGCGGGCGCCGAGGTGGTGGCGTGCCGCATCCTCGAGCGCATCCATACCGCCAACCTGCCCTACGCCACGGGCATCGACGGCCGCGTGACCGTCAGCATCGGCGTGTCGGCCCGCAATGCAACCGATGTGCAGGCCGAGAGCCTGATGGAACGCGCGGATCGCAATCTCTACCGCGCCAAAGGCCGTGGCCGCAACCAGTGGGATGCGAGCGATACGGGGCTTTGACGCACCGGTCCGCAAGCTGAAGACGCTCGGATTTTGCTCGTCATCCCGGCGCAGGTCGGGATGACGGGCAGAGAAAACACCGATCAGGCAGCTTCCGACCGGGGAGAGAAAACCGCCTCCTCAGCGCGCAGCCGGGCTATAGCGCAAGGTCAGGTACCAGGTGCGGCCGGGCTGGTTGAAGTAGTACACGGTCTCGTAGTCGCGGTCGAAGGCGTTGGCCAGCTTGGCCTCGACCTGCCAGTCCTGCGTGAAGTGCCAGCTCGCGCGCAGCGCCAGCGTGCTGTAGCCGCCGAGGCGATGCGTATTGGCCGCATCGTCGTAGCTGTAGCCCGCGGCATACCAGGTGGTACCGATCCCGAATGCGCCGAAGCGGCGGTCGATGTCGACGCGCGCCATGCGCTCGGGGCGACGCGGCAACAGGTTGCCGCTGTTGGCATCCGCGGTAACGTCGCCCACATCCTTCGGCTGTTGCAGGGTGAGGTAGCCCTGCACCTGCCAGCCGTCGATATCCGCGCCAAGCTGGCCTTCCAGGCCGCGGATGCGTGCCTTGCTGACGTTGAACGGCACGTAGTTCTGGTTGGGGTCGAGCAGGATCAGGTCGTCGATCCTGGTCTGGTAGGCGCTTACGCCCCAGTTCCATATACCCAGCTGCTGGGTCACGCCCACTTCGGCGCTGCGCGACTTCTCCGGCTTCAGGTCCGGGTTGGCCGACGGGATGCCGTAGTACGGCGGGTAGTACAGGTCGTTGAAGGTCGGTGCGTGGAAGGCCGTGCCGTAACTGGCGTACACGCGCAGACCGTGGTCGAAGTGGTAGCCCCAGGATGCCGCTCCGGTGTCGTGGTCACCGTACTGCTGGTTGTGGTCGTGGCGCACAGAGAGCTGCACTTCGTTGCTGCCGAACGTGCCCTGGTACTGCGCATAGGTGCCGGTGTCGTCGCGGCTGTCGGCCAGGTAGCCGGTGCTGCTGTCCAGGTGTTCCTGCTGGTAGTCGACACCCACCGTCAGCAGCTGGTTCGAAGTGAGCTCGATGTCGTTCTGCCACGAGAACTGGTTGCGCTGCGAGTTGAAGTAGCCCGTCTGCGCCAGCGGGTAGTACGCGCCGTAGTACGAGCCCTGGTAATAGGTGGTGGAGAGATCCTTGCTCTGGCCCGCGTTCAACGTGACTCCCCACGCTTCCATCGGCGAGAAGCTCAGGCGCACGCCGGCCACGCGCTGCTCGTTGACCGCGTCGTTGCCGCCGTACGGGCTGCCGGCGTAGTCCACGTCGTTCTTGCTGCGCAGCCAGGTGAAGGCCAGCTCGGTGCCGTTGTCCCAGCGATAGCCGGCGTTGGCCGAGCCGTTCCAGTTGCGGTAGGCGTCGTCGCGGGAATCGTCCACGAAGCAGCCGGCCATCGCCTCGGCCGCACCCATCTTGCAGCCCGGGAATCCGCTGGTGTATTCGCCGCCCAGGTTGAGGTTGTACCAGGCATGCTGGTCGCCGCCGGACAGGCCGGCCTGGCTGCCGAACAGGCCATGGCTGCCCGCGGTCATGCTCAGCGACGGAGTGACGCCGCCGTTGGCGGAGCCATGGCGGGTGAAGATCTGGATCACGCCGCCGATGGCGTCGGCGCCGTACAGGCTGGAGCGCGGGCCGCGCACGATCTCGATACGCTCGATCTGCTCCACCGGGATCTGCTCCAGCGAGGCGAAGCCGGCGGTGACCGAGCCGATGCGCACGCCGTCGATCAGTACCAGCGTGTGCGTGGAGTTGGTGCCGCGCATGAAAAGCGAACTGGTCTGGCCGAGGCCGCCGCTCTGGGTGGTGTTCACGCCCGGCAGGCCGGTGAGCAGGTCCAGCACCGACACCGGCTGCAGGCGCTCGATGTCGGCGCGGGTGATCACGGTGACCGACGACAGCGTGTCGTCGACAGTGACCGCCGTGCGCGTGGCGGTGACGATCACCGGATTCAACGCGCTGGCGTTGTCCTGGTCGGCGGCGTAAGCAGTGGAGAAGCAGCACAGCAGCGCTGCGGCCAGCAGGGTCTTTTTCACGTCTCGTTCCTCGGCCGCGCGCCCGCGCACGGCGTTGCGTTCAATCAATGGGCCGGAAACGGAGGTCGGGACGAAGGCAGGCAGGCACGGCAGGGCCGGACATGCCTGTTCGGCCTCGCCCACCGCGAGCCAGCAGTCATGTCCGGGCCGGTCTCCGGGCTGGCGAGCGACGGCGCTATCGCCGTCATGCGCGGCGCCTTCCCATGTCGTCGGACACAGTGGCGTTGGCCGCGGGTTTGCTCGCTTACCGTTGCGGGGGCAGCGCCGGCCTTGCGGTATGACACCGCGCACCGGCTTCCCGTTTCATCCCTCCGGCGAATGCCGTCGGGACACCTGGACGCCGCGCAGTCTAGCAGGTCGCGGGCTTTGGACGGCCGGATGCCGGCCATGCCTCGCGCCGATGGGCTTACGAGGATTGGCCGGCGATCCAGCTGCGGCGGACGTTGCAGCTGTCGTCCATCGCAACGAGGTCGGCGCGATAACCCACCGCGATGCGGCCGTGGCTGGCGCCAAGGCCGAGGAAGTCGGCAGGATAGGTGCTGGCCATGCGCACCGCCTCGTCCAGCGGCAGGCCGAGCATTTCCACGGTATTGCGCACGGCGCCGGCCATATCCAGGGCGGAGCCAGCCAGCACGCCGTTCGCGGTCTGGCAGATGCCGTCCTTCATGACGATGGTTTCGCCGTTGAGCACGTAGCTGGGATCGTCCGCGCCCACCGGCGGCATGGCATCGGTGACCAGCAGCATCTTGCCGCGCGGTCGTGCCGCGATGGCCGCGCGCAGGCTGGTCGGATGTACGTGGTGGCCGTCCACGATCAGGCCGCACCAGTTGTCGGGGTCGTCTAGCGCCGCGCCCACCACGCCGGGCTCGCGGCTGCCGAACGGCGTCATCGCGTTGAACAGATGTGTGAAGCCACGTACGCCAGCAGCCAGCGCGGCGCGGGTGGTGGCATGGTCGGCGGCGGTGTGGCCGGCGTTGACGATCACGCCGGCGGCGGCGAGCCGCGCGATCACGTCGTGCGGCACCCGCTCGGGCGCCAGCGTCACCAGCCGCACGCCGCGATGCGGCGCGCACAGCATGGACACCTCTTCCTCGCCCGGCGCGTGGAACCACTTGGGATCATGCACGCCCTTGCGTTCGGGCGCGAGATAGGGGCCTTCCAGATGCACGCCGAGCAGTCCCGGCACGCCTTCGTCGAAGGCCTTGTCCACCGCGGCCAGCGCCGCGCGCATGGTATCCAGGCTGTCGCTGATGAGCGTGGGCAGGAAACCGGTGGTGCCGAACTTGCGGTGCGCGACGCCGATGGTGCGGATGGCTTCCACCGTGGGTTCGGCATTGAACAACGCGCCGCCACCGCCGTTCACCTGCGTGTCGACGAAGCCCGGCACCAGCAATGCGCCGTCGAGATCCTGCACTCGTGCGGCGTGCACGGCGGCATGGTCGTGCGGCAGCAGCCCGACGATGCGTTCGCCGTCGACCAGCACGGCGAGGTCGTCGCGCCAGCCGTGGACGGTGAGGACGCGGGCATTCGTGAGGGCGATGGTCATGGCGAGGGCATCCCGTTGGAAGCGAACGGTGCAGGAGCGCACTCTGTGCGCGATTGCCTTGCACTTCGATCAAAGCAAAAACAATCGCGCACTGTGTGCGCTCCTACCACGAGGAAATCAGACGGTTTCGGTGACCTTGTTGAGGTGCGGCGGCACGTCGGGGTTGAAGCCGCGGCGCAGCGCCAGCGCGCTGGTGGCACGGTAGAAACTCTGGATGGTGAGCAGCGGCGTGCAGATAGCCGGAAGGCCGGAGGCGAGCGGCAGGAAGCCTTCGCCGCTCAGGCCTGGTGCGGCCACCAGTACCTGTGCGCCGCGACCGCGGAACTCGTCCGCCACGGCCAGCGTGCTTTCCAGCGTGCCGTCGTCCTGCGCGAAGCAGAGCACCGGGAAGTGCGGGCCGACCAGCGCCATCGGACCGTGCTTCACCTCCGCCGCGCTGAAGGCTTCCGCGTGCAGGCCGCAGGTTTCCTTGAACTTCAGCGCCGCCTCCAGCGCGACGGCGAAACCGAAGCCGCGGCCGACCACGAACAGGTTGTGCGCATCGACCAGGCCGTCGGTCAACGCCGACCAGTCCGCATCCCAGCTCTTGCGCAAGGCATCGGGCAGCGCTTCCAGCGCAGCGATCAGCTTGGCGTCGCCATGCCAGCGCGCGCACAGGTGCAGGATCGCGGCCAGGGCGGCCACGTAGCTCTTGGTGGCGGCCACGCTGCGCTCGGGACCGGCGTGCAGCGGGATCACCGTGTCGGCCACCTGTGCCAGCGGCGAATCCTCCACGTTGACCATCGCCACCACGCGCGCTCCGGCCGCCTTGGCGGCTTGCGCATTGCGTACCAGGTCGGGGCTCTTGCCGGACTGCGAGATGGCGATGAACAGCGCGCCTTCCCATTGCTGCGGCGCCGCGTACACCGAGGTCACCGACGGCGAAGCCGAGGCGGTGACGATGCCGAGCTGGGTTTCGAACACGTATTTGGCGTAGGCAGCGGCATGGTCGGAGCTGCCGCGCGCGCAGGTGACGATGAAGCGTGGCGGCTGCGCGCGCAGCGCATCGGCCAGCTCCGTCACCACGCGCTCGTTGGCGGCGAACTGGCGCGCTACCACGTCGGCGGATTCGTGCGCCTCGCGGAACATCAGGGTGTCGCTGGCTTGCATGGGCATCTCGCGTTTGAAAGAGGGTCAGTCGGCGTGCAATTCGGCGACGAAGTCGTAGATGTCGCCGCGGTACCAGGAACAGGTGAACTCGACCACGCGACCGTCGTCGAGGAAACTGCGACGCTCGATGTTGAGCCCCGCGCTGCCGGTGGCCACGTGCAACTGGCGTGCATGCTGCACGCCCAGCGACACCGCGCGCAGGCGCTGCAGTGCGCGCCTCGGGCGGCAGCCCAGCGACTCCAGCACCTCGTAGAGCGAATCGCGTACCACGGTCGGGTCGGGCAGCACGCTGGCGGGGACGACGCTGCGCTCGATCGCCAGCGGTTCGTCCTGTCCGTAGCGCACGCGGTGCAGGCGCGCCACCAGCGTGCCGGGTGACAGGTTCATCGCCATCGCCTCTTCCGGCGTGACCTCGCCCACGCTGCGCTCGAAGAACTCCGAACGCGGATGCAGGCCGCGGTCGCGCAGATCCTCGGTGAAGCTGGAAAGCCGCGACATCGGCTTGACGATGCGCTCGGCGATGAAGGTGCCGGCGCCGTGGCGCTGGGTGAGCAGTCCTTCCTCGACCAGGCCAGCGATGGCCTTGCGCACGGTGACGCGCGACAGCTTCAGTGCCTGCGACAGGTCGCGCTCGCTGGGCAGCGCCTGGCCCGGCTCGATGGCGCGCTGCTCGACCACGTTGCGGATCGCGCTGCGCAGACGCAGGTAGGCCAGCGGCTGATGGCTGGTGGGGTCGCGGCAAATGCGGCGGTATTCGCGGGCCAGGGCGGTTTCCATGCCAAGAAGATACCAATAGCAAACCATTGGCTGCAAGCGGTCTGGACGTCCATTTCGTGGACCATGGAGAAAATCGAGCTCCGGAGCGGCTTCCGGGGCGTCAATGAATTCGTATGCAAAGCGGTGCTTGCCCTGGTATCCCACTGGTACTATCGTCGTGCGACGGGCCGAATCCCCCTCCGGCCTGCCCGTCTTCCCCGTATTGAGGTGATCGCGTGACGGCTACTTTCCAGACGGTCGATCCGTTCGACCTGGTGATCTTCGGCGGTACCGGCGACCTTGCCTTGCGCAAGCTGCTGCCTGCGCTGTTCCATCGTTACCTCGACGGCCAGATCCCGGCCGGCAGCCGCATCGTCGGCGTGGCCCGCGAGCCGCTGGACGACGCCGGCTACCGCGCGCAGCTGCGCGAATCGCTGGTCGACAAGGGTGCCGACGCCGCGAAGCTCGACACCTTCCTGCAGCAGGTGTTCTATCGCCCGCTGGACGCGCGCAAGGACGAAGGCTGGGACGCGTTTGCCGCGATGATCGGCGAGCAGCCGAAACACATCCGGGTGTTCTACCTCTCCACGTCGCCTGAGTTGTTCGAGGACATCTGCCGCCGGCTCGGCCAGTGCAACCTCAACGGCGAACGCTCGCGCGTGGTGCTGGAGAAGCCGATCGGCCGCGACCTGGCCAGCGCCAACCGCATCAACGACGCGGTGGGCAAGGTGTTCGCCGAGTCGCAGACCTATCGCATCGACCACTACCTCGGCAAGGAAACGGTGCAGAACCTGCTGGCGTTGCGCTTCGGCAATGCGTTGTTCGAACCGCTGTGGAACGCCAGCCACATCGACCACGTGCAGATCACCGTGGCCGAGACACTGGGCCTGGGTCGCCGTGCCGGTTACTACGACCGTGCCGGTGCGTTGCGCGACATGGTGCAGAACCACCTGCTGCAGCTGCTGTGCATGGTGGCGATGGAACCGCCGGCCTCGCTGTCGCCCGACGCGGTGCGCGACGAGAAGCTCAAGGTGCTGCGATCGCTCAAGCGCATCGACAACGGCAACGCCGCCCAGCTCACCGTGCGCGGCCAATACCGCGCCGGCGTGGCCGAGGGCCAGTCCGTGCCGGGCTACCAGGACGAACTCGAGGGTTCGAAATCCGATACCGAAACCTTCGTGGCGCTCAAGGCCGAGATCGAAAACTGGCGCTGGGCCGGTGTGCCGTTCTACCTGCGCACCGGCAAGCGCCTGCCCGAGCGCGTTTCCGAGATCGTCGTGGCGTTCAAGCCGGTGCCGCATTCGATCTTCGGCACCAGCGCCGGCCCGCTGGCGCAGAACCGTCTGGTGCTGCGCCTGCAGCCGGACGAGGGCGTGAAGCTGTGGCTCACCATTAAGGACCCCGGTCCCGGCGGCCTGCGCCTGCGCCACGTGCCGCTGGACATGAGCTTTGCCGAAGCCTTCGGCGTGGCGCAGCCGGACGCCTACGAGCGCCTGCTGCTCGACGTGGTGCGCGGCAACCCCACCCTGTTCATGCGCCGCGACGAAGTGGAGGCGGCCTGGCGCTGGGCCGATCCCATCCTCGCCGCCTGGGCCGAAAGCGGCGAAGCGCCGCGCCCGTACGCCGCCGGCACCTGGGGGCCGAGCGCGGCGGTGGCCCTGATCGAGCGCGATGGCCGTACCTGGCTGGAAGACAGCGAGTAAGGCAATGGCGAACGTCACCACGCAAAACTTCGCCGATGCCGACGCGCAGGCCGAGGCACTCGCTCAGAACGTTGCCGCGCAACTGCGCGAAGCCATCGCGGCGCGCGGCGGCGCCGTGATCGCGGTTTCGGGCGGCACGACGCCCAAGGCGTTCTTCGTGCAATTGTCGAAGCAGGTGCTGGACTGGCCGACTGTCACCGTCACGCTGGTGGATGAGCGCTGGGTGCCGGACACCGACGATCGTTCCAACGCAAGACTGGTGAAGTCGAGCCTGCTGCAGAACGCCGCCGCCGCCGCGAACTTCGTGCCGCTCTACACCGGCGCAGCCACGCCGGAAGCGGGGCTGGCGGAAGCCGAAGCACGCATCGTCGCGTTGCCGGCGCCGTTCGATGCCGTGGTGCTGGGCATGGGCGACGACGGCCATACCGCATCGTTCTTCCCCGGTGGCGACCATCTCGCCGAGGCCACCGATCCCCACGGCACGGCGAAGGTGTGGCCGATGCATGCAGCGGGCGCCGGCGAGCCGCGCGTCACGCTCAGTCTGCCTGCGCTGCTCGATACCCGCGCGCTGTACCTGCTGGTGCGTGGTACCGGCAAGCGCGATCTGCTGGCAGCCGTGCAACAGGGAGTGGATGCTGCAAAGGATTATCCGGTGCGCTCCGTGGTGATGCAGGTCAGCGTGCCGCTGGCGATTTATTGGAGTCCTTGATCTCGATATTGCTTCGTAGGCATGGCAGCAAAGCAAAAGCGCCGTGCCTGATTGTCCACAAAGTGCTTCCTGCATTTTATGGACTCGCCTGATCCGAACTTGTTCGGATCAGGCCCCGCGAAGCAGGCGCTTTGCGCCTGCTTCGCGGGCGGGCCATTCATGGCCCGCTTCCCTCCCTGATTCCCGGAAACGTGTCATGCCCCTGCACCCTGTCGTCGCCGAAGTCACCTCCCGCATCGCAGCGCGCAGCCGCAAGAGCCGCGCCGACTATCTCGCGCGCATCGACGCCGCGCGCCGCGACGGCCCGCATCGCGCGCGGCTTTCCTGCGGCAACCTCGCGCACGGCTTCGCCGCGTGCGGCGAAAACGACAAGGCGGCGCTGCGCAGCGGCCATGCGTCCAACATCGGCATCGTCACCGCATACAACGACATGCTCTCGGCGCACCAGCCCTACGAGCGCTATCCCGAACTGATCCGCCGCGTGGCACGCGAGGCCGGCGTCACCGCACAGGTGGCTGGCGGCGTGCCGGCGATGTGCGACGGCGTCACGCAGGGCCAGGCCGGCATGGAGTTGAGCCTGTTCTCGCGCGAAGTGATCGCCATGTCCGCCGCGATCGCGCTGTCGCACGACATGTTCGACGGCGCGCTGATGCTGGGCATCTGCGACAAGATCGTGCCGGGCCTGCTGATCGGCGCGCTGAGTTTCGGCCACCTGCCCACGATCTTCGTGCCGGCCGGGCCGATGCCCAGCGGCATTTCCAACGACGCCAAGAGCGCCGTGCGCCAGCGCTACGCCGAGGGCAAGGCCTCGCGCGACGAGCTGCTGGAAGCCGAGGCCGCGTCCTATCACGCGCCGGGCACCTGCACCTTCTACGGCACTGCCAACTCCAACCAGATGCTGATGGAGATCATGGGCCTGCACCTGCCGGGCTCCAGCTTCGTCAACCCGAACACGCCGCTGCGCGAAGCGCTCACCGAAGCCGCCGTGCACCGCCTCGCGACGATCAGCGCGCCGGGCGAGCACCACACTCCGCTCGGCCACATGATCGACGAGCGCACCATCGTCAACGGCGTGATTGGCCTGCATGCCACCGGTGGCTCCACCAACCACCTGCTGCACCTGGTGGCGATGGCGCATGCGGCCGGCATTGCGCTGACGCTGGAGGATTTCGACGCGCTGTCCGGCGTGGTGCCGCTGATGGCGCGTGTGTATCCCAACGGCTCCGCCGACGTGAACCACTTCCACCAGGCCGGCGGCATGCCGTTCCTGATCGGCTCGCTGATCGATGCCGGCCTGCTGCACGGCGATGCGCACACGGTATGGGGCCGCGGCCTCGACGCCTACCGCGGCATGCCCGTGCTGGACGCGAACGGAAAGTTGGCATGGAACGAGGTAAGCGAAAGCGCCAACCGCGATGTGCTGCGTCCCGCCAACGAGCCATTCCGCGCCGACGGCGGCCTGCGCGTGCTGCAAGGCAACCTCGGCCGCGCCGTCATCAAGGTGTCCTCGGTGCCGGGCGACCGACTGGTGATCGAGGCGCCCGCGGTGGTGTTCCACGACCAGGACGATGTGAAGAAGGCCTTCGACCGCGGCGAGCTCGACCGCGATTTCATCGCCGTGGTGCGCTTCCAGGGGCCCAAGGCCATCGGCATGCCCGAGCTGCACAAGCTCACGCCCACCCTGGGTCTGCTGCAGGCACGCGGGCACCGCGTGGCGCTGGTCACCGACGGGCGCATGTCCGGCGCTTCCGGCAAGGTGCCTGCGGCCATCCACGTCACGCCCGAGGCCATCGACGCCGGTCCGCTGGGCAAGCTGCGCGACGGCGACGTCATCCGTCTGGACGTGATTGCCGGCACGCTGGAGGCCAAGGTCGATGCCGCCGAATGGGCCGGGCGCGAGCAGGCGCATGCGGATCTCTCCACGCATCACGCCGGCATGGGCCGCGAACTGTTCGCCACCCTGCGCAACGCGGTGGGCTCGGCGGATGCCGGAGCCACCATCTTTGCCAAGCACGACCGCCACCACGCGGCCGATGCCTGATCTCCACAAACTGTAGGAGCGCATCCTGTGCGCGATCGCCTTTCGCGCACAGGGTGCGCTCCTACGCCAAGCCCGTACCTGTGAGCCATCCCATGACCGCACAAGCAACCAAGCAACAGCAACTCGCCGATATCCTCGCGCTGGCACCCGTGGTGCCGGTGGTCATCATCGACGAACTGGCGCATGCCGTACCGATGGCGCGCGCGCTGGTCGCCGGCGGCATCCGTGCCATCGAGGTGACGCTGCGCACGCCGGTGGCGCTGGATGCGATCCGTGCCATCGCCAGCGAAGTGGAAGGCGCGGTGGTGGGCGTCGGTACGGTGCTCGACGGCCAGCAGTTGGAAGCCGCACGCGTGGCCGGCGCGCGTTTCGCGGTATCGCCGGGCGTCTCGCCGAAGCTGCTCGACGCTGCCGACGCCAGCGCGCTGCCGCTGCTGCCCGGCGTGGCCACCGCGGGCGAGGCGATGAGCCTGCTCGAACGCGGCTACAAGCACCTGAAGCTTTTTCCGGCTGTGCCCGTGGGCGGAACGAAACTGCTCGGCGCCTGGGCCAGCCCGCTGCCGCAGATCCGCTTCTGCCCCACCGGCGGCATCAGCCTCGCCAGCGCACCGGATTTCCTCGCCCTGCCCAATGTGGCCTGCGTAGGCGGTTCCTGGCTCACGCCGAAGGACAAGCTTCAGGTCGGCGACTGGGCCGGCATCGAGCAGCTGGCACGCGAGGCGGCGGCGCTGCGCTGAACATGCGCCGCCATTAGAGCCCGTTCAAAGGCTCCTGGTAGCGGAAGCAACCCTCGATCACCGTCACGCAGTCGCCGCCGATCCAGACACGGCCCTGCGCATCGTGGCTGATCGCCACGCGCCCGTCGCGCTCCAGCGCGGTGCCTTGGCGCACCATGTACGTGTCCGCGGGGCGCCGTCCCTGCGCATCGAGCAGGCACGCCAGTGCCGCGTTGGCACTACCGGTGACGGGATCCTCGCCGAAGCCGAAACGGCCTCCGGTCATCAGGCAACGCATTTCGAAACAGGCAGGGCCGTCGACACCGTGCGGGCCGTAGATGGCCAAACCGTCGGTGCCGCCGGCCCGCGTCACCGGCGCGAGTATCGCGATGTCGGGCCGGAGGGCGAGGCAGTCGGCGGCTGAATTCATCCGCACCACCAACCATGGCGCGCCGTTGTCGACGATGCACGGCGGCGCCGCGAAATCGATCGCATCAGTGCGCAGCGCACGGATCAGCCCGGCATGCTGCGGCGCCGGCAGCGGCGTGATGCGGGCCGGCGGGGCAGCAAAGGCCCAGCGGCCGTGGTTGCGCTCGCTCAATTCGACCAGGCCGACGCCGCATTGCTGCACCAGCCGGCCCGGCCGGCGCGGCCGGTAACCGCTTTCGCGAAGAGCATGCGCGGTGCCCAGGGTGGGGTGTCCGGCAAACGGCAATTCGCCGCCAGTGGTGAAGATGCGCACGCGATAGTCGGCGTCCGGATCATCCGGCTTCAGCAGGAAGGTGGTCTCCGACAGGTTGGTCCAGCGCGCGATGGCCTGCATCTGCGCGGTGTCGAGTCCGTCGGCGTCGAATACCACGGCCAGCGGGTTGCCCTTGAACGGCACGGCGCTGAACACGTCGACTTGGCTGAAGCGAACGGTGTGCATGGTGTTCATCGGGCAACGGATCCTCTTGGAGCGTGCGCCTGCGGCAGGCCTTCTCTGCAGACGATGCCAATCAAGCAGCGTCCGGCACGCGCAGCGGCGTGCCGATGCTGCGCAGCGCGGGGCTGACCATGCAGCTCAGCGCGATCGCCGTCAGCGCCAACCCCGCACCCGCGAACAGCGTGGGCAGCGAGATCAGCTTCAGCAGGCTGCCAGCCACTGCTGCCGACAGCGGCCCCAGGCCCATGAAGGTGAACATCAGCAGGCTCATCGTGCGGCCCATCATCTCTGGCGCGACGCGTTGCTGGATCCAGCTGACGATGGTGACCTGCGCGATGCCGCCCAGCATGCCGGTGGTGGCCAGCAGGGCGGCGCCGGTCAGCGTGGAGTGGTCGAAGGCCAGCGCGGCCAGCACCAGGCCGGCCACGCTGTCGATACCCAGCACCATCAGGCCCAGCCGGTTGCGCACCAGTTTCGCGGCGAGGCCGGACAGCATGCTGCCCACCAGCATGCCACCGCCGTTCGCGGTCATCAGGATGCCCAGCGCGGTGGCACCGAGATCCAGTCGGGTATTGGCCAGCATCGGCAGGCCGACCTGGATCGGCCCGCCTACGAACACCGACACCACGGCCGCATAAAGCACGAAGGCGCGCAACGGCAGGTCGGCCCAGACTGCGCGAATGCCCGCGCCGACGTTGGCCAGCACGCCGCCATCGCGCGGGCGCGGATGATGGTCGCCGTGGACACGGATCAGCACCAGCGAGACCAGCGAAAACACGAAACTCAGCGCATCGATAGCGAAGGCGAGGCCGAGTCCGGTGGCATCGGCCACGCCGACGTGAACGCCATGCGCGCCGGTGCTGATGAGCAGTCCGGCCAGCGCCGGTCCCACCAGCATGCTCAGCTGGCGCATGGCCATGAACAGCGCGTTGGCCGCGCGCAGCTGCGTCGGTGGCACCAGCTGCGGCAGGATCGCCGATCCGGCCGGGTAGGCGAACGCGGTGGCGAGGCCGATGCCCAGCGCCAGCGCATACACCAGCCACATCTGGATGGCGCCACCCAGCACCAGTGCCGCCAGCAGGCTCACCAGCAGCGCATTCACCCCGCGCGCCGCCAGCAGTACGCGGCGCGGGGAGAGGCGATCGACCACCGCACCGCCGATCAGCATGAAAGCGGCACGTGGCAGCGCCATCGTCGCCAGAACCAGGCCCAACGCGGCCGGGCTGCCGGTGAGCTTGAGCACCAGCCAGGGCAGGGCGACTAGGGTGAACTGGTCGCCGATCGCGGAGATCGAACTGCCGCCGAACAGCAGGCGGAAGTCGCGCTGTGCAAGCGGTGAAGCGCCAAGCGGGGATGGCATGGAAATCCTTTTGGGGAGTAGGTCCGTGTCTTGCGGCCGGACGGCTCAGCCGGCCTCGGCCTGGGCATCGCGTGCGATGGCGGCGAGCCGGCGGGCGTGTTCGCGTACATCCTTCGGCCAACTGCGAGTATGGCGGTTGAAGGCATCGCGGTCACCGCGCCATAACGCGCGCGAGGCTTCCTCGTAGCCGGCAAGATCGCCGCCGACCACACGCATGAAGCGGTCGGCGGCTTCGCCTGCAAGGCGGGCCCGATCCTTCGCGCTGCCGTTGCGCCGCGCCTCCTCCACCAACCGCCGCAGCGTGGCCGAGGCGCCGCCGGGCTGGCTGTTCAGCCAGTACCAGTGGCGCGGCAGCAGGGTCACTTCGCGCGCCACCACGCCGAGCCGTGGGCGCCCCGCCCCGCGCGGCGCATCGCCTTCCGCGGCCGGTTGCAGGCGCCCCAGCACCTCGTCGGCACTGCCGCGGAAGTCGACTTCCACCGATTGGCCGGTGGCATCGTCGAAGATCAGCGGCGTGCATGCCGGGGCCTGGTCGAGCGCGCGCTTCACCGCCAGTGCCACTTCGGCAAGCGTGCCGGAGGCGACCAGCGTGTGGCCATCGAAGGCAGTGCAGCCGGGATTGGCAGGCGAAGACATGGATTGATCCGGGTGGAATGGGTCGCTTATTTTTGTCCGGGTTAAAATCGATGTCAATAACACCCGGGCAAAATAGTCGGCCGGCCTGTCGGGGCGTCGCGACGAGAGCATCGTGACCGGCAACTCCGGGTGTCGGCTTCAGTGCCGGGAGTAGTACATCGGGGCGCCCGGTTTCAACGGGTCGGGGCAGCCATAGCGTTCAGCGGAAGCGGCCATCTGCGCATCGTCGGCATCGACGTGGTTCGCGACGCGTTCGCGGATGGACATGTTGCTCTCGGCGTCGAGCTTCAGGCAGTGCGGATCGATGGCGCCGAACTGGCTGCCGACGAAGCGGACCACGCCGGCGATGCCCTGCATGCGCGGATCGGCCATGCGAAACACCGGCGTGCCGTGCACCGGCTGGTCGCCGTTCGGCACGCGGATGTTCTGCTGCCCGTACTCCGCTTCGGACAACCGGCCACCGCCGGCGATGTAGCTGGGCGGCGTGGCGACGATCAGGCGGTCGATCGGATGCGGCATCGCAGATGGCGGAGGCGGCGACGCCAGTGTCGCTGAGCGCGTGGTGGGCACAGGCATCGGATGGCGCGCCAGGTAGTCGGCGGCATGCGTGGATCGCGGCAGCCGCGGCATGGCCGCCGTTTGCGGTGGTTCGGCAGGCGGCTTCCTCGATGGCAGCAAGCGCACGACCAGCGCATCCGCCGATGCTGTCAGCGTTTCTGCCGCAGGCCAGCGCGGGCCCGGCGGCGGTGCGAGCAGGAAGGCAAGGAAGCACAGGTGAATCAGCACCACGGCCGCCAGCGTGGCGACACGTGTCCAGCGCAGCCGATGGCCATACCGGATTGACCCTTCCCGTTCCGCCGATGCCGTCCGTCCAGTCATGTGGCGAGGTTCCATCCCGATCATGCAGCGCCGGATGGCGCACAGGCCACGACGAAGACCTGACGCCGGCCGGTTGGTTCCGTGCCGGCAGGCGATGCAGGCGTGAGCCGCGCTACGCGGCTTCCGGGGAAGGTTCAGCCCGTGACGTCGAGACGCAGCAACAGGTGTTCCTCGTCGTGGAACACATTGCCGATCTGCAGCGCCCGTGGCTGCACGCCCCAACGCACGAAACCCGCGGAACGGTACAGGGCCTTCGCCGCTTCATTCGTCGCGTTGACGCCGAGTCCGAGCTGGCGCACGCCATCGATGGAGCGCGCATGCGCGATCACCGCATGCAACAGGACGGCACCCAACCCGCGCCGACGCAAGGCTGGTGCCACATACATGCCCGCCAGCTCGGCGCCATGACGCAGCTTCTTCCGTTGTGGATGGACGAGGGCCACGAAACCGGTCAGGGCGCCGCTCTCGAAGATGCCGAACATGCACATCGAGCCGTCCGCGGCCGGCACGATGCGCGCCGCCACTTCGTCGATGCTGCGGGTCGCCTCGTCCTCGTGGCTGGCGCTGAACGCGTCCGGACTCTCACGCAGCGCCTGCAGCCGCAATGCCTGGTAGGCGGGAGCATCGTTGCGGTCGAGCAGTCGGATATCCATGGAAGTCGCCTGCGGTTGCGTGGCGCGAAGCACCGGGCAGCCATCGTTCCACGGTCAGGATATCTGCGGCAATCCGCGTCGCAGGCATTAAGCTCGCCGTCCTTCCGGAGCGGGACCCGTTCGATGGTCTATGTGCTGGCGAGCGCGATCTGCAGCGTGCTGGTGTCGGTGCTGCTGAAGCTGGCGCGACGGTTCGGGCTGGACGTGGGCCAGATGGTGGCGTGGAACTACGTGATGGCATGCGCGCTTGCAGCGCTGCTGCTGCAACCTTCGCTGGCGCCGCTGCGCGCAGCGGGCGCGCCATGGTTTGCGCTGGTCGGCCTGGGCGTGCTGCTACCCGTGATCTTCCATGCGCTCGGCGCCTCGGTAAGGCATGCGGGCATCGTGCGTTCGGATGTGGCGCAGCGCCTGTCGCTGCTGCTCTCGCTGCTGGCGGCGTTCGTGCTGTTCGGCGAGAAGCTCGATCCGGCGAAGGCGCTGGGTTGCGCACTGGGGCTGCTCGCGCTGCTGGGCATGGTGTGGCGTGGGGAGCACGGTCGCGGCGAAGGCGGCTCGGCATCGTGGTACTGGCCGCTGCTGGTATTCGCCGGCTTCGGCGCGATCGACGTGCTGTTCAAGCGCGTGGCGGCGGCGGGTGTGCCGCTGGGCACGTCGCTGGAGGCGATGTTCGTGCTGGCGTTGCCGGTGGCTTTCACGCTGGCCGCATGGGGGCGCCTGCGCGGCGGCGCGCGCTTCACCCTGCGCAACGCCCTGGGCGGCCTGCTGCTCGGCTTGTTCAACTTCGGCAACATCCTGTTCTACCTGCGTGCGCACCGTGCGTTGCCGCAACACCCTGCGCTGGTATTCGCCAGCATGAACCTCGGCGTGGTGATGCTGGGCGCCTTGGCTGGCGTGCTGCTGTTCCGCGAGCGCCTGAGCCGCCTCAACGTCGCCGCGTTGGGGCTGGCGCTGTTGGCCATCGTGCTGCTGACACGTGGAGCGTGACTTCCGGGGCATGCGGCCGCGCGAAAGCGCTTCCTATGCTGCGACGGTCATCCCGAGGATCTCCCCATGCGCAAGCTTCCCCTCGCCGCGGCCCTGGCCGCCCTGCTGCTCAGCACCGCCGTGGCCGCCGACAACGGCAAGAAGGCCGACAAGGACGCGCAGGCCGACACGCCCGAGGCGGCCCTGACCAAGCCGCAATCCTCGACCAGCGAAGGCTCGGTGAGCGTGGAAGGCAAGAGCATCCGCTACCAGGCCGTGGCCGGCACCCTGGTGCTGCACGGCTCGGGCGACAAGGAACACGAGCCCACGGTGAGCATGTTCTACACCGCCTATTTCAAGAAGGGCGCGAAGGCGGGCGAGCGCCCGGTCACTTTCATCTACAACGGTGGCCCCGGCTCGGCTACGGTGTGGCTGCATATGGGCGCGTTCGGACCGAAGCGCGTGGTGACCGCGGACGACTCCCACACGCCGGCCGCGCCGTACCAGCTGGTCAACAACGACTTCAGTCTGCTCGACGCCTCCGACCTGGTGTTCATCGACGCGCCGGGCGCGGGCTTCAGCCGGTTGGTTGCCGACGACAAGGATCCTAGCAAGCGCGCCGAACAGATGAAGGATCGCGAGAAGGCGATCTATGGCGTGGACGGCGATGGCCATGCGTTCGCTCAGTTCATCACCCAGTTCCTGTCGAAGTACGGGCGCTGGAATTCGCCGAAGTACCTGTTCGGCGAGAGCTACGGCACCACGCGCTCGGCGGTGGTGGCCAACATCCTCACCAACGACGACAGCGTGGACCTCAATGGCGTGATCCTGCTGTCGCAGATCCTCAGCTTCGACAACAGCGTGGATGGCCCGGATACCAACCCAGGCGTGGATCAGCCCTACTGGCTGGCGCTGCCCACCTACGCCGCGACCGCCTGGTACCACCACAAGCTGCCTTCGCCGCCCGCCGACGTGGAGACCCTGATCGGCGAAGTGGAGCAGTTCGCCACCGGCGAATACGCGCAGGCGCTGATCGCCGGCTCGCAACTCGATGCCGCGCGCAAGCAGGCCATCGCCGAGAAGCTGTACCGCTACACCGGCGTGCCGGCGGCGTACTGGGTGAAGGCCAACCTGCGCGTCAGCGGTGGCATGTTCGAGCACGAGCTGCAGGCGGACGACGACACCACCACCGGCCGCCTCGACACCCGTTTCTCCGGTCCGGCGCTGGATCCGCTGGGCAAGGAGTCCGACTACGACCCGCAGTCCTCAGCGATCAGTTCCGCCTACATCGCCGCCTTCAACGATTACGTGCGCAAGGACCTGAAATACGGCGACGGCCAGACCTACCGCGAATACGCCGACATTTCCCATTGGGACATGTCGCATCGCGCGCCAGGCAGCCACGAGGCGTTGCAGCAGTCCACCAACGTGATGCCGGACCTGGCCACGGCGATGAAGACCGATCCGAACCTCAAGGTGATGCTCAACGGCGGTTATTACGATCTCGCCACGCCGTTCTTCGCGGCGCAGTACGAGATGCGTCACCTGCCGATCCCCGATTCGCTGCAGCAGAACATCTCCTACCACTGGTACCCGTCGGGCCACATGGTGTATGCGCATGTGCCCTCGCTGAAGCTGCTGCACGACAACGTGGCGGCCTTCATCGAGAGCACGGACAACGTCAAACACTGACTGGCAGGCGCGTTGGGCGCGTGCTGAAATGCACGCCCCGCCAACCTGGAACCACCGCATGCGCGCCCTGGTCGACCGCTACCTCGATGCCTACAACCGCATGGACGTCGACGCCATGCTGGCGACGATGCAGGACGAGGTGGTGTTCGAGAACTACACCGGCGGCGTGTTGGCGTTGCGCACCATGGGCATCGCCGAACTGCGGCACCTCGCCGAAAGCTCGCGCCATTTGTTCTCGATGCGCCGGCAGACCGTCACTGCCTGGCGCGAGGCGGACGGGTGCGGGTATGCCGGCATCCGCTTCGAAGGGACCTTTGCCATCGACCTGCCCAATGGGGTGCGGGCGGGGCAGTCCATCGTGATGGAGGGGCGCAGCGAGTTTCGGCAGCATGATGGTCGGCTGGTTTATATCGCTGACCATAGCGGTTGAAGTTTGAGGAGATATGCCCCTTCCCTTTTTGGGATGAGGATTGGTGTCCGCGGTGACTTTCGGTTTGGTGTCGGTTGCGGGTTGCTTGGGATCGTTTGCAAGTAACGGAGCGGCTTCGGACGCCTGCCGGCGCCCGAGTTGCTTCTCTTTGCTGGCCACGTCATCGCAGGAGCAGTGGCGAACGGCGAAGCCGGCGGAAGGACGGAGGGCCTAGCCTGTCGCGGACTCGATCCGGGAATGCCCGGGGCAAAGAGTAGTAGCCAAGAGAAACGGCCTGATTCAGTCCACCTGAACTACGAGCAGGCCGTGTCGAGGATTTCGGAATCCTCCCCGCCTAGGCGATTGACGAGACGGCCACGCCGCACCGTATCTGGAAACTGAAGATCCACCCGAAACGAAGACCCCACGCGCTCGTCATTCCGGCGCAGGCCGGAGGAGCTTCACAACAGCGAAGCTGGTCATCCAGTGACGGTAGAGTTTGGACAAGCGTAGTCGCTACTGGATGATTCGCTACGCTCGCTCCTTCGGGTCGCCCTGCGGGCGTTCCGTGCCCTGCATATTTGGTCCGGCCTGCGCCGTGATGAGGAGCCAAACCACGGACGCCTTGTGCCGGTTTGGCTTGGCTCGGCCGCAGCGGCGACACGAAACCGCTTCGCCGCTGGCGATATATCCATGAACGGCATCCCCTGCCTTTCGGCAGGGGCCCGTCTTCAGGCACATACATCGCCGCGCAAGCCGCGTCATAAAGGGCGCAACATCGGGAACTGACTCTTGTCACTGCATGCCGCGCAGGGTCACCCGCTATGCTGCGCGCCACGGAGGACACGTGAACATCTTCGCCCCAATGATCCGCCGACCCGTCGGCACATCGCTTCTGGCGATCGGCTTGGCCATTGCCGGTCTCTGGGCCTATCTGTTGCTGGGCGTGGCGGCGTTGCCGTCGATCGAGTTCCCCTTCGTAGGGGTAATAGCGACGGATAGCGGCGCCAGCGCGCAGACCATGGCGAACACGGTGACAGCGCCGCTGGAACGGCATCTGGGCCGCATCCCCGGCATCAAGCAGATGTCGTCCGACTCCAGCGAAGGCGGTTCGCAGATCCAGATCCAGTTCGACATGAGCCGCAATTCGGACGAAGCCGCGCGCGACGTGCAGCAGGCGATCAATGCGGCCATGCCCGACCTGCCCACCGGCATTTCGCCGCCGCAGTACTTCAAAGCCGATACGTCGCAGATCCCCATCCTGCTGATCGCGGTGACGTCCGCCAGCATGTCGGCGGACAAGCTCTACGATCTCACCGACACGCTGCTGCAACCGGCGGTGGCGCAGGTGCCTGGCGTGGCGCAGGTGCAGGTGGGCGGTTCGCCGCATGCGGTGCGCGTGGCGCTGCATTCGAATGCGATGGCGCACGTCGGCATCACCGCGAACGACATATCCAACGCCTTGACGGCGGCCAATGTCACCGCGCCGCAGGGGGCGCTCAGCAACGGCACCACGCAGTTCGCCGTGAGCATGAACGACTCGCTGCACACCGTGGACGATTTCGCCAAATTGATCGTCGCCAGCCATGGCGGCGTGCCGATCCATCTGGCCGACGTGGCGACCATCACCGGCGGCCAGCAGGACCAGTACGCCGCGAACTGGTTCAACAGGCAGCCCGCTGTGCTGCTGCAGATCAGCAAGCGGCCCGAGGCGAACTCGGTGGCCACGGTGGAGGCCATCCTCGCCCGTCTGCCCGAACTGCATGCGCTGATGCCGGCGGACGTGCAGATTCGCCCGATCTTCGACCTCACCAACACCACCAAGACCGCCTTGCATGAGGTCGAGGTGGCACTGGTGCTGAGCGTGGTGATGGTGGCGCTGGTGATGCTGGTGTTCCTGCGTCGCGCACGGCCCACGGTGATCGCCATGTTCAGCGTGCCGCTGTCGCTGGCCGGCGCCTTCGTGCTGATGTGGACGATGGGCTTCACGCTCAACACGCTGTCGCTGGTGGCGCTGGTGCTGTGCGTGGGCTTCGTGGTGGACGACGCCATCGTGGTGATCGAGAACATCGTACGCCACATGGAGCAGGGCATGTCGCCGCTGGAGGCCGCGTTCACCGGCGTGCGCGAGATCGGCTTCACGGTGATCTCGATCACGCTGTCGCTGATCGCGGTGTTCGGGCCGATGGTGTTCGGCAACAACATGTTCATCATGTTGATGCGCGAGTTCTCGGTGACGCTGATCGCCACCATCGTGATCTCCGCGCTGGTGTCGCTTACGCTCACCCCCGCGCTGTGCGGGCACTGGCTGGCGCACGAGCACGACACCCCGGCGCGCAAGCCGGGCCGCATGGAGCAATGGGCAGAGCGTTTCGACCAGTCGTTCCTGCGCCTGTACGAACGCGGGCTGGACTGGGCGATGAAGCATCGCCGCCTGATGCGCTGGCAGCCGCCCATCCTGCTGATACTCACCATCGTACTGGCCGTGCTGGTGGGCATGACCGCCGGCGGCGGCTTCATGCCCAAAGAGGACATCGGCCTGCTGCAGGCCCAGGTCTCAGCCGACGCCAACGTTTCGCCCACACAGTTGGCAAAACGCACGCAGGACATCATCGACACGGTACTCTCCGAACCTGCCGTACTCGATGCCACCACCATCCTTGGCGGCAACAACAACCCGGGCTCCGTCGGCAACACGTCCACCTTGTTCATCGACCTCAAGCCGCACGGCGACGGCAAGAACAATCGTCACGACACCGCGCAGCAGGTGGCGGACAGGCTGGCCGCGAAGTTCAAGAGCCTGGCCGACATGGAGGTGTCGGTGACGCCGGTGCAGTTCCTGGGCGGCGGTGGCGGCGGGAAAAGCAGCGGTCCGCAGTACACGTTCCAGCTCAGCAGCAACAACGGCCTGCCGTTGCAGCAGCCCACGCAAGCCGTGGCGAGGGTGATGCGCGGCATGAAGCAGTTCCGCGACGTCACCACCAGCTACGACACCATCGGCAAGCAGCAGATGCTGGAGGTGAACCGCAACGCGGCATCGCGCCTGCAAATCAGCATGGGCGAGGTGGACGACGCGCTGAACAAATCCTTCGGACAGACGCCGGTATCGACGATTTATTCCGACATCAGCCAGTACTCCGTGGTGCTCACCTCGGACAAGGCCGACTCGCTCAGCCCCGACGCGCTGCTCAACACTTACGTGCGCAACGCGCAGAACAAGATGATCCCGCTGTCCGCCATCGCGCACATCAAGCCGATCACCGCGCCGCTCACCATCAGCCATTTCAACCAGATCGAATCGTCCGCGATCAGCTACAACCTCGCCAAGGGCGTGACCCAGATCGATGGCATGAAGCTGGTGGACCAGGCGATCTACGCCGCCAACCTGCCGGACGGCGTGCAGAAGAAGTACACCGGCGACAACCAGAACCTGCTCGAAGCGCTCAGCGACGTGTTGTTCCTGCTGGTCGCGGTGATCGCCGCGATGTACGTGGTGCTGGGCATCCTGTACGAAAGCCTGATCCACCCGCTCACCATCCTCTCCACCCTGCCCGCCGCCGGCATGGGCGCCTTCCTCGCCATGTTGCTGACGCATACCCAGCTCACCGTGATGTCGGTGATCGCGGTACTGATGCTGATCGGCATCGTGAAGAAGAACGCCATCCTGATGGTGGACTTCGCCCTCGTCGCCGAACGCGAGCACGGCAAGACGCCGCCCGAAGCGATCCGCGAGGCCGCGCTGGTGCGCTTCCGTCCGATCACCATGACCACCCTGGTGGCGATGGGCGCTGCGCTGCCGCTGGCCATCGGCTTCGGTATCGGCTCGGAAATGCGCCAGCCGCTGGGCATCGCCATCCTTGGTGGCCTGTTCGTGTCGCAGCTGCTGACCCTGCTCAGCACCCCGGCGATGTACCTGTGGCAGCACGACCGCCGCGAGCGCAAGGCCAGGCGCAAGGCGCTGCGCGAGGAGATCCGCCGGCAGAAGCAGGTGGCGAAGCAGATACCGGCATTGCCGAAGTAAACCGCATCCCTGCGATGGTCGCATCGCGCTTTAACCAGATGCCGGCAAGCTGCTCGCCCCACGCGATGCTGTCTCGGGCCGAAGAATGATGCCGCTTCGCCACGTGTTTGCCATGCCCTGCATCGGTATGGCTATCTGAATTCGTCAGGCTGCCTGCTGTGCCGCGCACGGGAGCCGACGATGGGCATCTCTTTCAACCTGGCCTCCGCTGCACTGCAGCTGGATGGTCGCGTCGGTGCCTGGGCGGAATCGCGGGGATGCTGGGCGTCCGTACTGCATGAATTCGTTTGCTTTGGCGCCAAGCAGGCCTCTGCCTGTCTGTTCGGCGGCTGTATGGTGCTGCTGCTCGGGCTCACCTGGGCCTTTTATCCGCAGCACTTTGTGCTTGCGCGCTACGACATCCTCACGCTGGCGGCACTGGCCATCCAGTGCCTGTTGCTGGTGACGCGGCTGGAAACAGTCGAGGAAGCGAAGGTGATCCTGTTGTTCCATCTGGTCGGCACAGCGATGGAGGTATTCAAGACCGCAGTCGGATCGTGGGTCTATCCAGGGCACGCCTTGTTGCATATCGGTGGCGTGCCGTTGTTCACGGGCTTCATGTACGGCTCGATTGGCAGCTACATCGCCCGCGCATCGCGTCTGTTCGATTTCCGCTTCACCCGGCATCCGCCCTTGGCCTGGACGATGTGGCTGGCAGCGGGGATCTACGCGAATTTCTTCACGCACCATTTCTTGCCGGACGTGCGTGTGCCGCTGTTCGCTGCTGTGGCGCTGCTGTTCGGAAGGACATGGGTCCATTTCCGCATACGCCACGTGCACCGGCGCATGCCCCTGCTGCTGGGATTCGGGCTGGTGGCTCTATTCATCTGGATCGCGGAGAACATCGGGACGTTCACCGCCGCCTGGCGCTACCCGGCGCAACACCAGGGCTGGGTCATGGTGCCGCTCTCGAAACTCGGCGCGTGGTTCCTGCTGATGATCATCAGCTATGTGATGGTGAGCACGGTGGCGATGAACCGGTCCGCGCAGAAGAAATGAAAAGGGCCGGGACGCGCAATGCATCCCGGCCCCGCTTTTTCCGCGTCGCCGTCAGTCTGTAGACGCCACGATGTACTGCTCGAGCTTGCCATCCGGCAGCATGTAGGTGGAGACGGAAAGCTTCGTCTTGGAGAACTCCACAATGTAGGCGCGCATCTGCATGCCGCCGCGCAGGCGCGTGGCGCGCAGGGTGAACGCCGTAGGCTTGCCCAGCGGTGCGAGGCTGGACTGGTAATCCTTCAGCGCCGTGGCGTCGAAATAGCTGTTGCCGTTGGGGCTGAACAGGCTGCGGTCGATCTTGCCGTGCTGCAGGCCATCGAAGATCGTCTCGGCTTGTGCGAGCGCTTTTGTCGAAGCGGCATCGTGCACTTCGAACATGGCCTTGGCGACGCCGACGCCGATGGTGCCGAAGGCGCCCACCGCATCCTGGTTGGTCAGCACCACGACGGCCGTGCGGTCGTCGGGGAAGATGTAATTGCCGGCAGTGAAGCCCATGACCTCGCCGTCGTGCGAGATCATGCGGTGGCTGTCCAGGCGGCCGATGAATACGCCGAGGCCGTAGCCCGAGCTCAGTCCGCTGTTGAGTAGAACGTCCGTCTGCATCGCCTGCCACGACGCCGGCGACAGTACCTTCTGGTCGATCATCGCGATGTCCCACTTGGCGAGATCGCTCGCCGTCATCGCGAGTTCGCCCGCGGCGAACATCCAGTGCACGCCTTCCTTCGGCGAGGGACGCAGCGGTCCCAGCGCGTAGCGCGAATAGCCGCGCGCGTCGGCCGCCGGCAGCGCATGCAGGTCGGTGTCGTACGCATCGGTGATGCCGAGCGCCGGGAACACATGCTGCTGCAGGAAGGCGAACGGATCCTGGCCGCTGACCTTCCGCACGATGGCGCCGGCAACCACGTAGCCGGTGTTGCTGTACTGCCACTGCGTACCCGGCGCGAAATCCAGCGGTTTCTTCGCCCAGCCGGCCATGATCTGCGCCGGCGTGGTCGGTTGGCGCATCGCCGGCATCAGGTAATCCTGCGGCCAGTAGTCCTGGTAACCGGCCGTGTGCGAAAGGATCTGGCGTATCGTGATGTGATCGGCATCGGTGAGATCGGGGAAGAACTTCGCGACCTTGTCGTCCAGGCTGAGCTTGCCTTCCTGCTGCAGCAGCAGGATCGCACCTGCGGTGAATTCCTTGCTGATCGAACCGACGCTGTAGCGCATCGCGGACGTGGCCGGCGTCTTCGGATCGAGGCGCGCGTCGCCATAGGCCTTGGCGTAGACGATCTTGCCATCGCGCACCACCGCGACCGAAGCGCTGGGTACGCCCGATTTGGCCAGTGCATCGCTGGCAACCTTGTCGATCTTCGCGGACAGGTCGGCAGGCAAGGCATCCTGCGCAAACACCGATGCGCCGGACGATGCCAGCAGCGCGGTCAGGCAGAGCAGACGGACAAATCCCGGAATCGTTCGCATGGATGGCCTCGGCGCTTGTAAAGAGGCGCACACCATAGCACCGCCCCATCGTCGATCCGCGTGCCGATCGCCATCCGGCCATCCACATTCCGGTCCATGCCGGAAATACTACAAATTCGCCAAACAACCTTGGAAATTGTCGCTGCAACGAGTAGCTTTCGTGGAATCGCAGGTTGCCCGGAACCGAATCCCATGGTCGATACTACGCGCCGCACTTTCATCCTTTCAGGCATCGGATTGGCGGGATCCTGCCTGTTGCCGCGCGCCTTGTGGGCTGCCGGCATCGGCAGCGGGCCTGCGGGAAAGTCGTTGCTTCCTGCGCATGGCGGCGAGTCGCCCGTGGCGCCGCGCGAGCAGTGGCTGCTCGATTTCGACTGGCGTTTCGCGTTCGGCAACGGCGACGATCCCACCAAGGACTTCGGCTACGGGTTCGGTCAAGGCGATTTTTCCAAGACGGGTGACTTCAAGATCGCCACCACGGATTTCGACGCCGCCGGCTGGCGCGCGCTGGATCTTCCGCACGACTGGGCCGTGGAACTGCCGCCCGTCCACGACGACACCGGCGATGACGACACAAGGTTGACCTCGCACGGGTACAAGCCGCTCGGGCGCCGCTATCCAGCGACCAGCGTGGGCTGGTACCGGCGCACGTTCGAGATCCCTGCGAGCGATCGTGGTCGCCGCATCTGGATCGAGTTCGATGGCGCGATGCGCGACATCGTGCTGTTCGTCAACGGCTGCTTCATCGGCCGGCATGACGACGGCTACACGCCGTTCCGCTTCGACCTCACCGATTTCCTCAATTACGGCGGCAGCAACGTCGTCGCCCTACGCGTTGATGCCAGCTTCGGCGACGGCTGGTTCTACGAGGGCGCCGGCATCTACCGCCATGTCTGGTTGACCAAGATGGACCCGGTGCATCTCGGCCGCTGGGAAAGCGTGGTGCGGTCGGCCGTCGAAGGCGACGCGGCCAGTCTCGAACTGGCCGGCATCGTCGAGAACGAAAGCGGACATGCGGTGCAGGCGTCGCTGGAATGGAGCATCACCGACGCCTCTGGCCGCGTGATCGCACAGGCGACGACGCCTGCGCAGGCCGTTGCGTCCGGCGCATCGACGGACTGCAGGACGACGGCGCACATCGATGCGCCGCAGCTCTGGTCGCCCGATGAGCCGCATCTCTACACGGCCCTGGTCAAGCTGGTCGTCGACGGCGCGACGCGCGACGCCGAGCAGTTTCCGTTCGGCATACGCACGGCGAGCTTCGACCCCGACCGCGGCTTCTTCCTCAACGGCAAGCCGCTGAAGATCCAGGGCACCTGCAACCACCAGGACCATGCGGGCGTGGGCGCGGCTTTGCCGGACCGGCTGCAATCGTTCCGCGTCGGCGTGCTGCAGGGCATGGGCTGCAATGCCGTGCGCACCTCGCACAACATGCCGACGCCCGAATGGGTGGCCGCCTGCGACCGCATGGGCATGATGATGATGTGCGAGACGCGTCATATGAGTTCCAGCCCCAGCGGCATGCAGCAGCTCGAGACCATGGTGAAGCGCTACCGCAACTCGCCATCGGTCATCCTCTGGTCGATCGGCAACGAGGAATGGCGCCTACAGAAGGGTGCGCTGGAACAGCAGGGCGAACGCATCGGCGCAGCGATGGTCGAGCGCTGCCACGAACTCGATCCCACCCGTGTCGTGTCGGCGGCGGTCAACGGCAACAACGAGCAAGGCGTGTCGGACGCACTCGACGTGATCGGCTTCAACTACAACCTGAAGTATCCGGATGTGTTCCACCGGGAGCATCCCAAGCGTGCGGTGTACGGTTCGGAGACCTCCAGCGCCATCGCCACGCGCGGCGAATACGCGACCGATCCGAAGAAGAACACGGTCAACAGCTACGACGGCGTGGTCGAATGGGGCGAAACGCCGGAGCAATGGTGGAGCTTCTACGGCACGCGCGACTGGCTGGCCGGCGGGTTTGCCTGGACGGGCTTCGACTATCGCGGCGAGCCGACCCCGTACGGCTGGCCTTCCGTGAGCTCGCAGTTCGGCATCGTCGACCTGTGCGGCTTCCCCAAGGACTATTACTACTACTACAAGGCCTGGTGGACGAAGGCGCCCAGCCTGCACGTATTCCCGCACTGGAACTGGCAGGGCAGGGAGGGCCAGGAAATCGCGGTGTGGGTCTACAGCAACCTGGACGAAGTCGAGCTGCTGCTCAACGGCAAGAGCCTGGGCATCCAGCAGGTGCCTCGCTTCGGCCACGTGCAATGGAAGGTCGCCTACGCTCCCGGCGCGATCGAGGCACGCGGCCGCAGAGACGGCCGGACCGTATTGGTGGAGCGCCGCGAAACCACCGGAGCGGCGCGCAAGCTGCGACTCACCGCCGATCGTCCGGAGATCGATGCCGATGGGCAGGACGTGGCCATGATCACGGTCGACGTGCTCGACGAACATGGGCGCCCGGTGCCGACGGCGAACAACAAAATCGCCTTCCGCATTTCCGGCGCGGGCAAGCTGATCGGCGTGGGCAACGGCGACCCCAATTGCCACGAAAGCGACAAGGAACCGAGGCGATCGCTGTTCAACGGCTTGGCGCAGGTCATCGTGCAGTCGGCGACCGATGCCGGCTCGATCCGCATCGAGGCCGTCGAGGAAAGCCCGGCCGCCGAAGCGCTTACGCCCGCATCACTGACCATCGCGACGAAGAGGGCGGCGCCGCGGCGGGTCGTCGCCTAACCTGAAAGCCGGGCGCGCCATTCCGCTATCAGGAATGGCAGCCCATCCGACGTGGCCGGACCGAAGCCGGCGACCTGCGCCGTCAGTGTCCGCCGCTGCTCGATGCGCCGGCCTTCGGCGTGAATGGCGGCTTGGCCAGCCAGATCACCACGATCAGGCTGAGGAAGATCCAGCCCAGCGCGTGCAGGATCTCGTTGAATGCGATCTGGAAGCCCTGCTGCGTGATGATGCCGTTGAGCGCGCTGGCGCCGCGTTGCAGGCTGCCGTGGCCGTACTGTTGCAGCGCTGTCTGCGCAGCCGGATTGAACGGGTTGATCTGCTCGGCGAGCTGCTCGTGGTGACTGACCGCGCGACGCGTCCACATCAACGTGGTGATCGAGGCGGCGAAGCTGCCGCCCAGGGTGCGCAAGAAGGTGGCCAGGCCCGAACCCGCGGCGATCTCGTTGGTCTGCAGGTCGGACAGCAGGATAGTCAACGTGGGCATGAAGAACAGCGCCACGCCCAGGCCCTGCCACAACTGCACGATCGCCACATGGTAGAAGTCGATCTGCAGGTAGAAGCTGGAGCGCATGAAGCAGGTGGCGCCCATCACCACGAACGAGGCGGCGGCCAGCATGCGCAGGTCGGTGCGCATGGCGTACTTGCCCACGAAGAAGGTCAGCAGCACCGGGATGATGCCCAGCGGCGCGGTGGCGAAACCTGCCCAGGTGGAGGTGTAGCCCAGGTTCTGCTGCAGCCACAGCGGCACCAGCAGCGAGATCGAGAAGAACGCGGCGTAGGCCAGGATCAGCGCCAGCGTGCCGGCGGTGAAGTTGCGATGGCGGAACAGCTTGAGGTCGACGATCGGATCCTTGTCGGTGAGCTCCCAGATCAGGAATACCGCCAGCGCGACCGCAGACACGATGCTGGTGATCACGATGAACTGCGAGTTGAACCAGTCCTCGTCGTTGCCCTTGTCCAGCACGATCTGCAGCGCGCCCACGCCGACGATCAGCGTGACCAGGCCCACATAGTCCACCCGCGGGCGTTCCAGCCGCTCCGTCTTGCCGCGCAACTGGTTCGCTACCACCACGCTGGCGAAGATGCCGATCGGCACGTTGATGAAGAAGATCCACGGCCACGAATAGTTGTCGGTGATCCAGCCGCCCAGGATCGGGCCGGCGATCGGCGCCACCACGGTCACCATCGACAGCAGCGCCAGCGCCATGCCGCGTTTCTCGTTCGGATAGGTACCGATCAGCAGACTCTGCGTGATCGGATACATCGGCCCGGCCACCGCACCCTGCAGTGCGCGGAACAGCAGCAGCATGCCCATGCTCTGCGACACGCCGCACATGAACGAGGTGAACGAGAACAGCAGGGTGCACCACACGAACAGCTTCACCTCGCCGAAACGGCGGGTGAGGAAGCCGGTCAGCGGCAGCGCGATCGCCATGCTCACCGCGAACGAGGTGATGACCCAGGTGCTCTGGTCGTTGCTCACGCCGAGGTTGCCGGCGATGGTCGGCAACGACACGTTCGCGATGGTCGTGTCCAGCACCTGCATGAAGGTGGCCAGCGACAATCCGATCGTGGTGACGGCGAGATTCGGTGGACGGAAATGGGTGCTCATGGAACCGTGCCGGTGATGGATTCAACAGGTTCCCTCTCCCTGGAGAGGGTGCCCGAAGGACGGAAGAGGGTACGGGCGAGCGTGGCGTCACCGGTTCGCAGAACCCTCTTCCGGCCCCTCTCCAGGAAGAGAGGGGCCTGATGCTTACTTGCCGCTGCCACCCGCCATGTTGGCGTGGATGATCTCGCTGATCAGCGCGTCGGCCTTGGCCGCCTGCTGCTCATACACGTCGGTGCTGAAGGCTGGCTGCGTCGGCGGTTGCTGCGCCAGCATCGGGCCGTTCTGGTCGTGCAGGTTCACCGCCACGTCCAACGACATGCCGATGCGCAGCGGATGCTTGTCCAGCTGGGCAGGGTCGGTGAAGACCACGCGTGCCGGGATGCGCTGCACGATCTTGATCCAGTTGCCGGTGGCGTTCTGCGCGGGTAGCAGCGAGAACGCGCTGCCGGTGCCGATACCCAGGCTTTCCACCTTGCCGTCGTACTTCACCGAGCCGCCGTACACGTCGGAGGTGATCTCCACCGTCTGGCCGATGCGCATGTGGGTGAGCTGGGTTTCCTTGAAGTTGGCGTCGATCCACACTTGGTGCAGCGGCACCACGGCCATCAGCGGCGTGCCGGGCGCGATGCGCTGGCCCAGCTGCACCGAGCGCATCGCCACGTAGCCGGTCACCGGGGCCACGATGGTGGTGCGCAGATCGTCGAGGTAGGCGGAGCGCAACTGCGCGGCCGCGGCCTGCACGTCGGGGTGCGAGGCGACCACGGTGTCGTCCACCAGCACCTTGTTGGTCTGGAGCTGCTGCTCGGAGGTGATCAGCGCGCTCTGTGCGGCGGTCAGCGCGTCGCGCACGTGCGACAGCTCCTCGGCGGAGATCGCGCCGGTCTTCGCCAGTGCCACGCGGCGGTCGTAGTCGGCCTGCGCCTTCTGCACCGCCACCTTCTGCACCGCCACGCTGGCCTCGGCGCCGCTGACCGCGCTGTACAGGCCGCGCACCTTGCGCACGGTGGCCGCGAGGTTGGCCTTGGCGCTGGCCAGCGCCACGTCGGCGTTGGACTTGTCGAGCTTCACCAGCACGTCGCCCTGCTTCACCAAGTCGCCGTCGTCGGCGCCGATGGTGACCACGGTGCCGGGGATCTGCGGCGTGATCTGCACCACGTTGCCGCTCACGTAGGCATCGTCGGTGCCTTCGTACCAGCGGCCGTCAAGGAAGTACCACACGGCCCAGGCGATCGCGGCAAGCACCACGACCACGGCGAGCGCGCGCAGCAGGAAGCCGCGCTTGTTGTTCTGCGGCGCAGGGGCCGCGGTGGGATTCTGGCTGGACATGGGTCTGCCTCAGTGATGCTGTTCGGATGCGGGGGAATCGGGGGTGTTCGACGTCGGCGGCGACTGATCCGCACCGGGGCGGTAGCCACCGCCGAGCGCGAGGATCAGTTGCACGGACTGGTCGCTTTGTTGTGCCTTCAGCGTGGCCATGCGTTGCTCGGCCACGAGCAGTTGCTGGCGCACGGTGAGCGTTTCCAGGTAGCTGCCCACGCCGGCCTTGTAGCGCTGCTCGGCGAGCTGCTCGGCGTCCTGCGCCGCGGTCAGCGCGCGTTGCTGCGCTTCGGCCTGCTGCTGCAGCGACTGCAGGGCGTCGACATCGTCGGCGACATCGTTGATGGCGCGTACCAGGGTCTGGTTGTACTGGGCCACAGCGAGTTCGTACTGCGCGTCCTTGCCGGACAGGTTCGCACGCAAGCGGCCGCCGTCGAAGATCGGCATGCTCACCGCCGGCGCCACATCGTAGAAGCGTGCCGGCAGCTGGAACAGGCTGGCCTCGCCCATCGAGATCAGACCGACCATCGCGCCCAGGTTGAGGTTGGGCAGGAACTGGGTCTTGGCGGCCTTGATGTCCTTGCCGGCGGCTTCCACGTGCCAGCGCGCGGCGACCAGGTCGGCGCGATGGCCCACCAGGTCCACCGGCAGGTTGGCCGGCACGGCGAGCTTGGCGGGCGACAGCAGGTGCGGGCGGCCGATCTCGCGGCCGCGGTCCGGGCCCTTGCCCAGCAGCACCGAGAGCGCCGATTGCGCGGAATCGATCGCGCGGGCGGCCACGGCCAGCTGCTCCTGCGCGCTCGCCACTTCGGCATCGCCCTGCTTCAGCTGCATCTGATTGTCGATGCCGGCGGCCACACGCTGCGCGGTGAGCCGGTGCGCGGCATCGGCGCGCTGCAGCTCGGCCTTGGCCAGATCCTGCTGGGTATAGGCGTAGCCCAGTTGCACGTAGGCACGGGCCAGATTGGTGGAGAGCTCCACGCGCGCGGCGCGGGCCTCGACCTCGGCGGCGCGGGCCTGGCCCACCGCCGCTTCCCAGGCGGCGCGCTTGCCGCCCCACAGGTCGATGTCCCAGTTGAAGCTCCCGTAAACGTAGCGGGCCGGCGTCAGGTGGCCGTTGCCCAGCCCCGGCAGAGTCGTGGGGATGCGCGCGTCGGCCACGCTGCCGCCCACGTTGAAGGTGGGTTGGCGCGCGGCGTCGCTCGCGCCTGCCACGGCCTGCGCCTGGTGCGCACGGGCATCGGCCACCGCCAGCGAGGGATTGTCGGCCAGCGCTTCGGTGATCAGGGCGTCGAGCTGGGGATCGCCGAGACCCGTCCACCAGTCGGCGGACGGCCAGGTCGCATTGGCCGGCACGTTCGCCAGGCTTTGCGTGGTCTTCAGCGAGGACGGGTCGATCGGCGTGCCGTCTGGATGCAGGCCGCCGCTGCTGGCGCAGCCGGCCAGTGCGATGGTCAGTCCGACCGCTGCCGCAAGGAGATGCAGGCGCATGAGCTTTCGGTCTCGTTGGAAAGTCAGTTCTTGGTGCGGAGCGCGCTAAGCACGCGTTCCAGGTAATCGTGCAGCTGCGCGCGCTCGTCTACGCTCAGCGAAGCCTGCGCCGCGGCCAGCACCCGATCGTTGCAGCTGGTGAGGTGTTGCCACAGCGCGTTGCCTTCGGTGGTCAGTTCGATGCGCAGTGCGCGCCGGTCCTGTTCGTGCGGGCAACGGCGCAGGTACCCCTTGCGCTCGAGCTGATCGAGCTGGCGCGTCATCGCGCCGCCATCCAGTTCCACTGCGCGGGCCAGTTCGGTGGCGCTCATCGGCCCCAGCAGGGCCAGCCGCTTCAGTATCAGGAACTGGGTGAATTTCAGATCCAGACCCTTGGTGGCGATTTCCGCCTCCATGGCACGTACCAGTTCGGCGCGCACGAGGCCCAGCAGCACGCCGAGGCTTTCGCGGAGAGGGGCGATGGTGGTCGATTCGGTGTTCACAGACGCGCATTCTATTGCCGCGAGAGTATTTGTCAAGGCAAATATGTGTAAGGCCAATTTTGTTTCGGCAAAATTTAACCGTGGCCCGTCCGTCGCGCCTCCAGCTCGTCCTGCACCAGCCGGCGCAGGGCGGTATCGCGAAGAGTGAACAGCTCGAAGACGCCCAGGGCCTGCAGCATGGGGAGCACGGCCAGCAGGCGGGGTTCGGCGCGGCGGCGCACGGCTTCGGGTGTGGCTGGATCGAGCATTTCGTGGGCGCAGGCGACGAAGGTTTCCAGCGGCGAACGGAACGGGGCAGCGACAGACAGCGTGGACGTGGACATGCGGGTTTCTCCGGTAGGGCGCCGGGTGGCGACAGGGAGGTGGGGAACCGCGAGCGACGGCAGCGGCGACGCAAGCCAGCGGCAGGCGCTGGCGGCGCCCGCCAGCTTACGCACGCAGGCCTGCGAACTGATAACGTTATTTGGTCAACAAATAGCGAGAATCGGACATGGGCACCTGGCACGAACAGCTGCACGACCGCATCGAGCGCGCCGATGGCCCCGCCGTGATCGCCTACTGGGACGAAGGCGAGGCAGCCAGCGAGCGGCGCGGCGAAACCCGCACGCACGACTGGCACCGCCATGTGCGCGGGCAGGTCTACTGCATCGAAAGCGGCCTGGTGCATGTGCGCAGCCGCCACGGTTCGTGGCGGCTGCCGCCGCACCGCGCGGGCTGGATGCCGCCGGGCGAACTGCACACGGTCAGCGTGAGCGGACCGATGAGCGGCTGGGGCGTGTTCCTTGCGCCCGATGCCTGCGCCGGCCTGCCCGAGCGCCCGTGCGTGATCGGCAGCAGCGAACTGCTGCATGCGCTGGTGCGACGCGCCAGCAACTGGGTGTTCGCCGAACGGCTGGAACCGGAACAAGAGCGTGTGTGCGCAGTGTTGCTGGACGAACTGCGACGCGCCCCGCAGGAAGCGCTGCACCTGCCGATGCCGGTCGACCGCCGCCTGCTGCGCATCGCCCATGCGGTGCTGCAGGCGCCGCAGGACAACCGCAGCCTGGAATCCTGGGCCGGGCACGCAGGCCTGTCGGTGCGCAGCCTCAGCCGGCTGTTCCGCCACGAGACCGCGCTCAGCTTCGCGCAATGGCGGCAGCAGGCACGGCTGGGCAGCGCGCTGGAACGGCTGGCTGAAGGCATGCCGGTGGCGCAGGTGGCCGAGGCCACCGGCTACGCCAGCACCAGCGCCTTCATCGCGATGTTCCGGCGTGCCTATGGGCAATCGCCGGCCCGCTACTTCGAGCGCGCAATGACGCTGGCCGGTTGAGGCACACTCATCCATCGCGGGCAGATGACCAGGGCGCTGCCCGAACGCGAAACCCATGCGGCCACGCTTCCCGGCACATCAGTCGCATCTATCGCCCGAATCACAAAAACCGTCTTGGCTTATCGCTGCGCGCGGGCATAGCATGCGAAGACGCCTGTCCGCGTTGCCATGAATAGGGAAGTCGCCATGTTCCGTCCGTTGCTCACCGGTTTGTTCGTGCTCAGCCTGCTGCCTGCTACCGCCATGGCGGACGACAGCGGCTTCTGGCAAACCCCCACCATCGCCAGTGCCGGCAAGATCCACGCGCTGCCGCAAGCCGCCTACCAGCCCGATCGCAACGCTACCTACAAAGTGGTGTTCAGCCTCACCAAGGCCTCCGACAAGCCGAACCAGGTCAACCCCGCGCTGGATCGCGTGGCGCGTTCGGTGAACCTGTACGTGCAGTCCGGCGTCCCGCTGGACCACCTGAAGTTCGTGGCCATCGCCTATGGCCCGGCCACGCCGATCGCGCTCAGCGACGCAGCCTATCGGCAGCAGTTCGGCGTGCCCAATCCCAACCTGCCGGTAATCGAGGAGCTGCGCAAGCACGGCGTCGACGTGGCCGTATGCGGGCAGGCGTGGGCTGAGCACAAGTTCGACTACCTCTGGATGGACAGCCACGTCACGCTGGCGCTGTCCGCGCTCACCACGATCACCGAACTGCAGCAACAGGGTTATGCCCTGATGCCCCTCTGACACGGGAGACTCTCGGACCATGGAAAGGCCCAACGTCGATCAGGCGTAGCACTCGCCTGATCGAGCGGAGCCGAATCCGGCCAAGCCGGATTCGGCGAGCCTGAAAAGTGCAGGACGCACTTTTCAGGCATCAAACACGCGCTCCTGCTCTGAAAGAGATACCCGATGAAACGAGCACTCTCACGACCCCTGTGGCTGGCCGCCTTGCTCGGTATCGCCTGCACCACCCAGGCCGCCACCCAAACCAAACCCGACTACCTGCCGCCGTGGAACTCACCCCCGGAAGGCATGCAGTTCAGCGTGCCGCCGTTCGATGCCATCGCCGACCTGCACGGCGACGTGGTCGATCCGCAGCTCACGGTGTTCTTCGCCGGCAACCAGTTCATGGTGGTGCACGACCTGGTCGCCGCCTTCAAGCAGGCGCACCCCGAATACCAGCGCGTATTCGTGGAAACCCTGCCGCCCGGCATCCTTGCCAAGCAGATCGATAGCGGCGTGCTGGTGATGGGCAACCTGCGTCTTGCCTTGAAGCCGGACGTCTATACGGCCGGCAAGGGCGCGGTCGAGCGCCTGCAGGGGCAGCACGGCTGGTTCGCAGCCAGCGCCGACTACGCGCGCAATCCGTTGGCGATCCTCGTGGCGAAGGGCAATCCCAAGCACATCGAAGGACTGAAGGACCTCGGCCGCCCGGACGTGCGCGTGAGCATGCCGAACCCTGCGTGGGAAGGCATCGCGAAACAGATCGAGGACGGCTACCGCAAGGCCGGCGGCGACGCGCTGGACCGCGCCATCATGGTCACCAAGGTGCAGGACGGCAGCACCTTCCTCACCACCATCCACCACCGCCAGTCGCCGCTGCGTGTGTTGCAGGGCGAATCGGACGCGGCACCGGTGTGGTCGACCGAAGCGTATTTCCAGCAGCAGATCCTGCATCACCCGGTGGAGACCGTGGCGATACCTGCGGCGCAGAACGCGGTCGGCATCTACACCGTGGCGCGTCTGAAGACTGCGCCGCATCCGCAGGCGGCTAAGGACTTCTTCGACTTCGTGCAAGGCGTGACGGCGCAGGCGATCTACCGCAAGTACGGCTTCCAGCCGCCGAAATGAGGTGACGCTGATGTTGCGCATGCTCGGGTTTCTCGTCCTGCTATTACCACTGGCCGCCAGCGCCACCGATGCTGCCGCGATCACGCAACAGGGCAACGGCAAGGGCGCCGCGCCATGCATGGCCTGCCATGGCCCTGCTGGCGGCGGCATGGACATCAACGGCTATCCCCGGCTGGCCGGCCTCGACGCCGCCTACCTGCAGAAGCAGCTCGACGACTTCGCCAACGGCACCCGCGCGAATCCGGTGATGCAGCCGAACGCCAGCGCGCTGAGCGAGGACGAGCGCGCCGCGCTGGCGAAGTACTACAGCGCCCTGCCCTTGCCCGCACATCCGGCCGCTTCGGCGGCAGCCAAGCCCGGCGCCGATGGCGAACGACTTGCCACGCGCGGCGACTGGAGCCGTGCTCTGCCCGCGTGCACGCAATGCCACGCGCCCGGCGGCGTTGGCGTGGGCGCGAACTTCCCGCCACTGGCCGGCCAGCCAGCCGGCTATATCGCCTCGCAGCTGCGCGCATGGCGACAAGGCACGCGCCATAACGATCCTCTGCAGTTGATGCAGCACGTCGCCAAGCAACTCACGCCACAGGAGATCGACGCCGTGGCCGGCTGGTTCGCCGCGCAGCCGCTGCCGGCCAAAGGGAGCGCGCCATGAAACAGCTGCCTTTCTTGTTGCTCGGTGCACTGATGCTGACGGCGTGTTCGCGTCCGGCTACGGAAGCCCCCGTTGCTGCGAAGCCTGCATCAACCGCCAGCGTCGCCAGTGTGTCGTCGAAGAGCAAAGCCGCACCCGCCTTCACGCCGCCCGCCGAAGCTGATATTCCTGAAGGTCCCTTGGGCGACGAGATCCGCCTCGGCCGCGCGATCTTCACCGACACGCCGACCCAGGCGCACGACTACGTGGGCAACGGCCTCAGCTGCAGCAACTGCCACCTCGACGCGGGCCGCCTCGCCGACTCCGCTCCGCTGTGGGGTGCCTGGGGCATGTACCCGCAGTACCGCAAGAAGAACGGTCGCGTGAACAGCTTTGGCGAGCGCCTGCAGGGCTGCTTCCGCTTCAGCATGAACGGCAAGGCACCACCGCTGGACAGCGACACCATCGTGGCGCTGGAAAGCTACGCGTGGTGGATGAGCAAGGGCGCGCCGAACGGCGTGAAGCTGGCCGGTGCGGGCTATCCCAAGCAGGGCTTCAAGCCGCCGCAACCACCCGACTACGCGCGCGGCGCCACGGTATACGCGAAGGATTGCGCACTGTGCCATGGCGACGACGGCCAGGGGCAACAAGTGAACGGTCGCAACGTGTTCCCGCCGCTGTGGGGGCCGCAGTCCTTCAACTGGGGCGCGGGCATGCACGAGCTGGACAATGCCGCCGCCTTCATCAAGGCCAACATGCCGCTCAGTCGCGGCGGCACGCTGAGCGACCAGGATGCGTGGGACGTGGCGATGTACATGGACGCGCACGAGCGGCCGCAGGATCCGCGCTATGCCGGCGATGTCGCCGCCACGCGCGCGAAGTACCACGACACGCCGATGTCGCTGTACGGCACCACGGTGAACGGCCACCTGCTCGGCAGCGGGGCGGCGAAGTGAATACCCCCGTCCATCGCCTCACACCCGCGTTCGGCGTGGCCGGGCAACTGCAGGCGGGCGACATCGCCGAGCTGGCCGCGCAAGGCTGGCGCAGCCTGGTCTGCAATCGTCCCGACGGCGAAGCGGCGGACCAACCTGCCAGCGCCGAGCTTGCACAAGTCGCGGCAGCGCAGGGCCTTGCGTGGCGCCACCTTCCCATCGTCTCCGGGCAATGGCGCGACGCCGACGTGGCCGCGTTCGCCGATGCGCTGCGCACGTTGCCCGCGCCGGTGCTGGCGTTCTGCCGCACAGGCACGCGCGCCATTAACCTGTGGGCCCAGGCGATGGTGGGTACGCTGGACAACGAAGGCATCGAGCGCGCTGCCGCCGATGCCGGTTACACCTTGAACCCTGCTGTGTTGCGTCGTGTACCGGACACGTCGCCCTGATGTTGGCCGACCTGTTGGCATTGGCCTGCGGCTCTCTGGTCGGATTTTCGTTGGCGTTGATCGGCGGCGGCGGCTCCATCCTCGCCACGCCGATGCTGCTCTATGTGGTGGGTCTGCACGATCCGCACCTCGCCATCGGTACCAGCGCGGTGGCGGTGGCGTCCAACGCCTTCATCAACCTCGTGCCACACGCGCGCGCCGGCCATGTACGCTGGCCTGCTGCATTGACGTTCGCCGCCACGGGCGTGCTGGGCGCGTTCGCCGGTTCCACGCTGGGCAAGCGCGTGGACGGCCATCACCTGCTCGTGCTGTTCGCCATGCTGATGCTGGTGGTGGCGGCGCTGATGCTGCGCGGCCGGCGCAACGGCGGGGACGACAATTATCCGAAGCCGCGGTTGTTTCCCCGTCTCGCCGCCACCGGCTTCGGTGCGGGTGCGTTGTCCGGCTTTTTCGGCATCGGCGGCGGCTTCCTGATCGTGCCGGGCCTGATCTTCGCCAGCGGCATGGAGATCATCGCTGCGATCGGCAGCTCGCTGGTCGCGGTGGGTGCGTTCGCCTCCACCACGGCGATCAATTACGCCGCCTCCGGCCTGGTCGAATGGCGCGTGGCGGGGCTGTTCGTGGCAGGCGGCATCGCTGGCGGCTGGCTGGGCGCGCGCCTTGCGTCGCGATTGGCTCGCACACGTGGCGCGCTCAATCTAGTGTTTGCAGTCGCGGTGGTTGTGGTGGCGGGTTATATGCTGGTGCGGAATCTGCACGTCTGAGCCTCGGCTTTACAGGCCTCAAGGCATCGTGTCCCTATCCGTGAAGAACAAAAACAAGATTAATAAATAGAAAGCTTCAACAAGAAGTGCCGGAAGAAAAGCTTTTGTCGCACGACTACCGAACCACCAGTCTTTCAAAGAATCCGTCGGAGCTTTTCTGTATATCTCCTTGCCATTGAATTTAATGGCGCTGACATACGGCACATTTTCCGCATCCATTTTAATCAAAGACATGGCAACTGTAATCTTTTCTCCTCTTGGGATGTCTTTTGTATGGGCAAAACAAGATGCATTGCCTCCGCTGTAATCCAGGCTGCACTCGATTTGAGTGTTATCAAGCCAAGTTATAAAATTTCGTCCGTACTGCTTGTACGTGTAAATTCCAGTAACTTCCTTCGTTTGGCTGAAAGCTTCCAGGCTTGGCGCTAAATTTTTGAGCTTTTCGTTTTGATATGCGAATACTGCCCAAAAAATAACTACCCCGATCGCGACCTTGAAAAGCGTCGAAAAAGGCATGGCTTCAAACCTGTTCCGAAGAACTGCGTGTGATGATGAGGCTTGATCTCTCTTGCACCGGGGTATTTGCAGCGCCGCTTGTCCGCCAGAACGGATCGCAAGATCGCATGCATATCACTTCGGCTGCCCCTTCACGTAGGTGTCGAACAACTCGTCGATCCGGCGATACTCGTCGTACCAGTCGTCCGCGTGCTCGAATTCATGCCGCTCCAGCGGATACAACGAGATCCAGAAATTCTTCTTGTGCAGTTCGACGAGCCGCTGGTACAGGCGGATCGAGTCGCTGGCCATCACGTTGTCGTCGATCAGACCGTGTTCGATCAGCAGCGGATCGCGGAGGTTCTGCGCGTATTCGATCGGCGAGCTGGTCTTGTAGGCCTCGGGGTCGAGTTGCGGATCGTTGAGGATGTTCGAGGTGTACTCGTGGTTGTAGGTGACCCAGTCCGCCGGCGGGCGCAGCGCGGCACCTGCGGCGAATTCGCCGGGCGCGCGCAGCAAGGCCATCTCGGTCATGAAGCCGCCGTAGCTGCCGCCGTAGATGCCGACGCGCTTGGGGTCGACACCATGGTGCTTGACCAGCCAGGCCTTGCCGTCGAGCAGGTCTTCCAGTTCCGGGTGGCCCATGTCGCGGTAGATCGCGTCGCGCCAGTCGCGGCCGTAGCCGGCGGAGCCGCGGTAGTCCATGTCCAGCACCACGTAGCCCTGTTGCACCAGCAGGTTCTGGAACATCTGTTCGTGGATGTAATAGGTCTCCTGCTTCGACACATCCTGCAGGTAGCCCGCGCCGTGCACGAAGATCACGGCGGGGCGCGAGGCGGCCGCATCGGTTTCGCCAGCGGGGCCGTAGTACTTGGCATAGACCACGCCGGCGCCATGCGAGGAAGGCACGGCGACGAATTGCGGCTGGATCCATGCGTGGGCGGCGAAGCCGCTCTTCATGGTGTCGGTGAGTTCGCGCGGCGTGCCGCCGGCGGAAGGCTGCACCGCGAGTTGGCTCAGCATATAGGGCGCGGAGTGCAGCACGGCGAGCTGCTTGCCGTCGGGCGATAGCGTGAAGCTGTCCACGCCTTCGTATTGCGTCACGCGGGTGAGTTCGCCGCCGCTCGACGGCACGCGGTATACGTCGTAGCTGTACGGCGCCAGCTTGTTCGCCAGCAGGTAGAACCACTTGCCGTCCGTGCTGAGTTGCGGCTGGCTCACTTCGAACTTGCTGTTGTCGGTGAGTGCTTTCGCGGCACCGTCCAGCGGCTTCACGTAGAGGCGCGACCAGCCACCGGCCTCGCTCAGGTACCACAGCGTGCGGCCGTCCTTGAGCCAGCCGAAGTCGTTGAAGCTCCAGTTGATCCATGCGTTGTCGTGCGGGCGGTCCTGCGACACCAGTGCATGGGTGGCGAAGTCGACGCTGGCGATCCAGCGATCCTTGTTGTCGACGGCGCGCAGTTGCACGGCGGCCTGGTTGCCGTCGTCGCTCCACGCGATGCCACCGCCATTCCCATCGCCGCTTATGGTCACCGGACGCACGTCGGGTGCCTTCAGCGCCTTGGCTTCGTCGTCGTGGCCGCTCTTTTCCAGCGCCGCGATGGTTTGTGTGCGGATCGCCTTCAGCGGGTCGTCCTTGATGCCGGGCAGATTGTCGGTCTTGAGCGGCCAGACCTTGTGCGAAGCGAGATCGAGCAGGAGCAACGATTGCGACGCGGGATCATTGCGGCCCACGTAATTGCGCGCCGGCTCCGCCTCCGTGTAGCCGGAGTCGGTGACGTAATGGATCACGTCGGGCGACTTGCCGTCGCCGTGGTGCGCGGGTTCGGCGACCACCAGCATCCAGCGGCCATCGGGCGAGAGTTCGGTATCCGCGGCCTTGATCTTGTCGCCCAGCCAGAACGGCTGCGGCACGCGGCCGGGGTCAGCGGCGGCCAGGGTTTGCTGTTGCGTGCGGTGTGCGTCGCGGTCGGCCTTGATCTCCAGCAGCGTGCTGAAAGTTTCGAGCTGCTGGCGTTCCAGTGCGTCGGGTTGATTCGCCTGCGGGTCGTCGGCAAACTTCAGGACCGCAGCAGGCGCGGTGACGCCGCTGGCGAGGTCATAGCTGTACCAGTCGTTGCCGTCGCGGAATTGCAGTGCGCGACCGTCGGCGGAGAACTGCGGTGCGGATTCGGGCTGCGGCGAGCGCGTCACCTGCGTGCGGTGCCCGCTGGCGAGATCGACGAGGAACACATCGCCATGCAGCAGGAAGGCCGCGTGCGTATGGCCGCGGTCGAACACGGCCGGCCCCTCGGCCTGCGCCATGGCGGCGGGATCGAGCTTGCCGCCCGCACCATCGTTCGCCCCTAGGCGATAGAGGTCGCGCACACTGTCGCCATCGCGCTTCAGCGCGTAGTACAGGCTGCGGCCGTCCACGCTCCAGTACGGACTCTCCACCGGGTGGCCGATCCAGTCGGGACTGGCCATGATGGTTTCCAGGTCCAGCGGCCCGGCCGCCGGCGTCGCCGCGATGGCGATGGCGGGCAGCGTGGCTAAGGCGATCAGGCTGGCAAGCAGCAGGCAGCGCATGGATGTTCCCGGCGGCAAAAGAAATCAGCATAAACGAGTCCGCGGCGCGCGCGGCCGCCCCAGTGCCGGAAGTCAGGTGCGCCGGTGGCGTGCGCGGGAGTACGCTCGAAAGCTGATCGACTTGCCGGAGAAGCCGCATGCGCCCCGTACTTGTCCTTTCCATCGCATTGCTTGCCGGCATCGCGGCCTGTGCTGCCGACGCTCAGCAGATTCCTGAGCCGCCGCAACACGATGTGTCGTTGATCGACGGCCACGGATCGCAACCGCCCGCCTCGCCGCAGCGCGACGACGCCAGCGTACTGCACGGCGTGCGCGTGCCCGATCCCTATCGCTGGCTGGAAGATGGCGATGCGCCTGCAGTACGGCAGTGGATCGCCGAACAGAACCGCTACACCGATTACACGCTGGGTACGATGCCTGACGGCAAGGCGCTGAATGCGCGCGTACAGCAGTTGGCGATCACTTCCGTCACCCGTTCCTCGCCGCTGCTGGCTGGCGGCACGCTGTTCTACCTGCAGGAAACGCCACCGCAGCCGCAGCCGCAATTGATCGCGCAGCCGTGGCCGGACGGCGCGCCACGCGTGCTGGTGGATCTCAACGCCAGCGGTGGCAACACCGCGATCACCGGCTACTGGCCCTCGCCCAGCGGTCGCTACCTCGCCTACGGCACCGCCGAAGGCGGCAGCGAACTCACCACCTTGCACGTGCTCGACGTCGCCACCGGCAAGACCTTGCGCGATGCGCTGCCCTGGGCCGGCGGCGGCACCACGCCACAGGGTGTGGCCTGGGATGCCGACGAAAAGGGCTTCACCTATGTGCGATTCCCGTTGCCGCCCGCAGGCAAGGAGGTGGTGCAATTCAACGCTGCCCTGGCGCATCACGCGCTGGGCGATGCGCAGGCAAAGGACAGGGTGGTATTCGGCAAGGATTTCTCCAAGGTGGCCGAATACCGTCTGCTGGCTTCGCGCGACGCGAAGCAGCTTGCCGTGCTGGCGAACACGGGCGACGGCGGGCCGGCCGAAGTGTGGCTGCGCGAAGGTTCGCAGTGGAAGAAAGCGTTGGGCGACGAAGCCGACGTGCGCTTCGCCGATTGGGTGGGCCAGCAACTCTACGTCGCCAGCTTCGCAGGCGCACCGCATGGCAAGTTGCTAGCGGTGGATGCGAATGGCAGTGCGCATGAAGTGCTGGGCCAGCGCGAAGGCGCACTGCAGGGCGTGGCGCCGGTCGCCGACGGCTTCCTCGTGGTGCGCAGCTGGGGGCCGGACTGGTGGGTGGAGCAGTACGACCGCGCCGCGAAGTTCATGCGCCGCCTGCCGTTGCCCGCGCATGGCATCGGCGTCGGCGGCATCGCCGCCGAGCAGGGACAGGATCGTGCGCTGATCGGTTACGGCGGCTGGACACTGCCTTCGCGCTGGGCGGAATACGACGCCAAGGCCGGGACGCTCAAGACCGTGTTCGAGGTGAAGGCCGCCGCCGATTATTCGCAGATACAGACGTACCGCATCGATGGCACTTCGAAAGACGGCACGAAGATCCCGGTCACCGTACTGGCGATGAAGGGCGTCACGCCGGACGGCGCCCGCCCCGCCATCCTCTACAGCTACGGCGGTTACGACCTGCCCGTGGTGCCGAACTTCGTCGGTCCGGAGCTGGCGTGGCTGGAACGCGGCGGCGTGCTGGCTTTCGCCAACATCCGCGGCGGCAACGAGAACGGCGAGCTGTGGCACGAACAGGGCCAGAAGCTGCGCAAGCAGAACGTGTTCGACGATTTCCATGCCGCCGCGCTGGCGCTGGTCGACACGCACTGGACCGACCGCAGGCACCTCGGCATCCTCGGCGGCAGCAACGGCGGTCTGCTGATGGGCGCCGCGCTGGTGCAGCATCCGCAGGACTACCGTGCCGTGGTGAGCATGGTGGGCATCTACGACGTGATCCGCCACGAGACCGAATCCGCCAACGGCGCCTATAACGTGCCCGAGTACGGCACGGTGGCCGACCCGGCGCAGTTCAAGGCCACGCTGGCGTATTCGCCGTTGCAGAACGTGCAGCCGCACACCGCCTATCCCGCTGTGCTGATGACCACCGGCGCGAACGATCCGCGCGTGTCGCCATGGCAGTCGCGCAAATTCACCGCCGCGCTGCAGAACGCCAGCACCTCGGGCCTGCCGGTGCTGCTGCTCACCCGCATGGACGCCGGCCATGGCATCGGCGCGCCCTTCAGCCAGCGCGTGGGCAACACGGCGTTGATGCTGACGTTCTTCGCGCAGGAGCTGGGTTTGCCGGAGAAGTAATCCCTCAGCCGCCGCGGAACTCGCGGCGGTACAACGACGGTGTGGTGTGCAGCATGGCGCCGAAATGCTGGCGCATGGACAGCGCGGTACCGAAGCCCGCGCGTTCGGCAACGCGTTCTATAGGCTGCGCAGTGGTTTCCAGCAGGCGCTGGGCCAGCGCCAGTCGTTGCGCCAGCAGCCACCGGCCCACGGTGGTGCCGGTGTGCTGGCGGAAATGGCGGGTGAAGCTGCGTCGGCTCATGGCGGCGCGCATGGCCAGCGAATCGAGGCTGTGCGCTTCGCCGAGATGGCGCGTGGCCCAGTCCAGCGTCTTCGTGAGTGGCGTGTCGCGCGCGGTCGCCAGCACCGGCTGTTCGATGTATTGCGCCTGGCTGCCCTGCCGGTGTGGTGGCACCACCAGAGTGCGTGCCATGCGGTTTGCGGCTTCCGCGCCGAGACGGCGGCGCAGCAGATGCAGGCAGCAATCGATGCCGGCGGCAGTGCCGGCCGAGGTGAGCACGTCGCCCTCGTCTACGTACAGGACCCCGGGCTCGATCCGCACCTGCGGATAGCGCGCCGCGAAGCGCGCGGCCCAGCGCCAGTGCGTGGTGGCGCGCCGACCGTCGAGCAGGCCGGCCTCGGCCAGCACGAAGGCACCCAGGCACAGGCCCACCACCAGCGCGCCGCGTGCGTGCGCCCGCCTGAGCGCGGCCACCAGAGGCGTCGGCGGCGCCTCGCCCGGATCGCGCCATGATGGCACCACGATGATGTCGGCCCAGGCCAGCGTGCGCAGTCCATGCCGTGCCACGATGCCGAAGCCTGCCTGGCTGCGCAGCTCGCCGGGCTCGGCGGCGCACACGCGCAGGTCGAAGGGCGATGCCTCGTCGCCAGCGGTCTCGCCGAATACCGCGCACGGCACCGACAGATGGAAGGGCCGGATCCCGTCGAACGCCACTACTGCCACGCGTGTCCTGGCCATTACGCAACCTCCGCATCGATTGGCCCGATTCTAATCAAGATTGGCAATCAGGCCACTGCTGGCCGGGCCTTCATGCGCGGATCATGGCGTCACCGGGACAAGCATGTCCCCTTCATCCGAGGAAACCGCCATGAACGAAGTCGGCAAGCCGCGCCGCGCCCTGGTCGTGATCGACGTGCAGAACGAGTACGAGAGCGGCGGCCTGCGCATCCAGTACCCGCCCGTGGCCGACTCGCTGCGCAACATCGGCCGTGCGATGGATGCCGCGCACGCCGCCGGCATTCCGGTGATCGTGGTGCAACAGTCGTCGCCGGTCGATGCGCCCCTGTTCGCTACCGGTTCGCGCGGCTGGGAACTGCATGCGGTCGTCGCCAGCCGTCCGCACGAACATTACTTGCGCAAGGTCCTGCCCAGCGCTTTCGCCGGCACCGACCTCGGCGACTGGCTCGAAGCGCACGCCATCGACACCCTGGCGGTGGTGGGCTACATGACCCACAACTGCAACGACACCACGATCAAGCATGCCTTCGACGCGGGCCTGGCGGTGGAATTCCTGATGGATGCCTCCGGCAGCGTGCCCTACGCCAACCGCGCCGGCGCAGCGACGGCCGAGGAGATCCATCGCGTGTTCGCGGTGGTGGAGCAGTCGCGCTTCGCCGCCGTGATGACCACTGACGAATGGCTGGCCCATGTCATCCAAGGCACCACGCCGGAGCGTGACAACATCCACGCCTCGCACCAACGGGCGCTGGCGCGGCTGGGCGAGGCGGCCTGAGGCATTCGCCACCTTGCCATGGGCGGCAGGAACCGTCGCAGACGTTAAGCTGTGCCTCTTTCCGCCACGGTTCCTGCCATGCCCGCCCTGCTCCCCGCCGTCGAACACGAAACCGCCGCCAGCCCGCGCTACAGCGTGATCTGGCTGCATGGCCTGGGCGCAGACGGCCATGACTTCGCCCCCGTCGTGCCGGAGCTGGTGGCGGCGGACTGGCCGGCGCTGCGCTTCGTGTTTCCGCACGCGCCGGTGCAGCCGGTGACGGTGAACGGCGGCATGCCGATGCGCGCGTGGTACGACATCGTCGCGTTCGACCTGCTGGCGCGGCAGGACGAGGCAGGCATCCGCGCCTCCGGCGCCGCGGTCGAGGCGCTGATCGCGCGTGAGAACGAACGCGGCGTGCCGGACGAGCGCATCGTGCTTGCCGGCTTCTCGCAAGGCGGCGCGATCGCGCTTTCCGCCGGCTTGCGTCACGCGGGGCGGCTCGCCGGCATCGTGGCGTTGTCCACCTATCTGCCGCTGGCCGGTACGTTGGAGGCCGAACGCAGTGCGGCGAATGCCGACGTGCCGATCTTCCAGGCGCACGGCACTTTCGATCCGGTGGTGGTTCCGTCGCGAGGCAGCGACGGCCGGGACCTGCTGCGGCGCCTCGGTTATCGCGTGGACTGGCACGCCTATCCGATGGCGCATGCGGTCTGCGGCGAGGAAATCGCCGATCTGCGCACGTGGCTGGGTCAACGGTTCACCTGATGCACTCGTAGGAGTGCACCTTGTGAGCGAGGGCCCTTTGCTCTGATCGAACATGGAAGCCATCGCACACAGGGTGCGCTCCTACAGCAAACGTGACCCTGCGGCATACTGCGCCCATGCACCTGCCCGATTTCGGCACCGTCGACGAACCCAGCCCGCTGCCGGATTTCTGCAGCCTGCCGGTGCTGTTCACTCTGCTGGTGACCGGGGCGCTTGCCGCCACCGTGGTGTGGTTGGCGGCAGGCGACCATCGCGATTTCTCGGGTTACAGCGTGGGCATCCTGTTCGTGAGCTGGCTGGCGCTGGCCATCGTCGTGGTGCTGTGCCTGTTGCGTCCATGGCTGCGATGCCTGCCGGGCCATCTGCCCTACCTGGCCGCATGGCTGCTCGTGATGCCCATCGTCGGCGTGGCGAGCTGGGTGGCGCACGGGTTGGACGGGGCCCTGCACATGAATCTGGTGAGCGGCGGCACGGTGGCCTTCGTGCGCGACAACGTGCTGATCGCCGCCCTGCTCGGCGCGGCGATCCTGCGCTACTTCTACGTCGCAGCACAGTGGCGGCTGCGCCTCGCCGCAGTGACGCGCGCGCAGGTCGAGGCGCTGCAGGCGCGCATCCGCCCGCACTTCCTGTTCAACAGCATGAACACGGTGGCGGCGCTGATTCCGCTCGATCCGGTGGCGGCGGAACGCACGGTGGAAGACCTCGCCGAGCTGTTCCGCGCCGCGTTGGGACAGCACGAGCAAGGCGACGGCACGCTGGACGAGGAACTGGCCTTGCTTGACCGCTACCTTGCCATCGAACAGTTGCGCCTTGGCGAACGCCTGCGCGTGGAGCGCTTACTGGACGACCTGCCGCGCGATTTCCCGCTGCCGCGCCTGTTGCTGCAACCGCTGATGGAGAACGCCGTGCGCCACGGGATCCAGCCGTTGCGCGAGGGCGGCGTGGTGAGCCTGCGCGGCACGCGCGAAAGCGACGCCATCGTGATCGAGATCGCCAACCCGTTGCCGGCCTCGCCCGCCCGCGGCGGCAACGGCCACGGCCTGGACAGCGTGCGCCGTCGCGTGGCGTTCCGCTACGGCCCGCGTGCCATCGTGCAGGCCGGCCCGCGAAACGAACGCTACGTGGTGAGCCTGCGATTACCGCTGCTGGACAAGGGAGATCGCGATGCGCGTACTGATCGTCGATGACGAACCGCTGGCGCGCACCCGGCTTGCCTCGTTGCTGGGCGAGTGCGAGGGCGTCGAACTGGCCGGCAGCGTGGGCGACGGCGAGGCCGCGCTCGCCGCGCTCGCCGGATTGCAACCCGATGTGCTGCTGCTCGATATCAACATGCCAGGCTTCGATGGCCTGACGCTGGCTGCGCGGCTGGCCGGTCGTGCACGGCCCCAGGTGGTGTTCTGCACCGCCTACGAAAACCATGCCCTGCACGCCTTCGAGCTGGACGCGGTGGATTACCTGCTCAAGCCGGTGCGCCTGGAGCGCCTGCGCGAAGCGCTGCTGCGCGCGCGCAAGCGGCTGGCGGATGCGCCGCGCGCCGCCACCGCATGGCTGTGCGCGCGTGTGCGCGACGAACAGGTGCGCGTGCAGCTGGACGAGGTGATCTGCCTGCTTGCCGAGGAGAAATACGTGTGTGTGCGGCACGCCGGCGGCGAGTTGCTGATCGACGAATCGTTGCGCCAGTTGGAAGAGGCTTACCCCGACCAGCTGATCCGCCTGCACCGCAATTGCCTGGTGCCGCCCGCGCGCCTGCTGGGCCTGAAGCCCCTCGCCGATGGCCGCGTGCTTGCCCGCCTCGCCGGCACCGACTTCAGCCCCGAGGTGAGCCGTCGCAACCTGCCGGCGCTGCGCAAGCTGCTGCGGATGGGATGAAGCCATGCCAGCGTGGTCGCCGTGGCATCGGCGACAATGACGCACGAGCCACATCACGGAGCCCGCATGATCCCCAACACCCTGCGCATCGCCACCCGGCAAAGCCCGCTCGCACTGTGGCAGGCCACGCACGTGGCGGCGTTGTTGCGCGCGGCCCATCCCGGGCTGGCAGTGGAGCTGGTGCCGATGACCACGCGCGGCGACGAAATCATCGACCGGCCGCTGGCGACCATCGGTGGCAAGGGCCTGTTCCTGAAGGAACTGGAAGTGGCGATGCTGGAAGGCCGCGCCGATCTCGCCGTGCACTCGCTGAAGGACGTCCCGGCGGAGCTGGAACCGGGCTTCGTCCTGCCGGCGATCCTGCCGCGCGCGGATGCCGCCGATGCCTTCGTCAGCAACCACCACGCAGGCCTGGTCGAGCTGCCGCATGGCGCGAAAGTGGGTACCTCCTCGTTGCGTCGGCAGGCGCAGCTGCGCGCGTTGCGGCCTGATCTGGAGCTGCTGGATCTGCGCGGCAACGTGGGCACGCGACTGGCGAAGCTGGACGCCGGCCACTACGACGCGATCGTGCTGGCCTGCGCGGGACTGGAGCGCCTGGATCTGGCTGCGCGCATCCGCAGCCGTCTCGCCGCCCCCGACTGGTTGCCGGCACCCGGCCAGGCGGCCGTCGCCATCGAGGCGCGTGCCGACCAGCCGCACACGCTGGCGCTGCTCGCCGTACTGGACGACGCCGACACGCGGCTGGAAACAAGCGCCGAGCGCGCGATGAACCGGGCGCTAGGCGGCAGCTGCACGGTGCCGGTAGGCGCATGGTGCACGCTTACCGAGCATGGCCTGCACTTGCGCGGCCTGGTGGGCGAGTCGGCCAGTGGCCGTCTGCTGCGCGCGCAGGCGGATGGCGAAGATGCGGAGGCGCTGGGGCGGCTGGTGGCCGATGCGCTGTTTGCGCAGGGCGCTGCCGGGTTTCTTTGAGTCGACGTCCGGGCGTCGGGACGAGGCGCCGAAACGAAACGGCCCCTGCGCAGGCAGAGGCCGTTCGTGTGTGCCGAGGACGGAAGAGCGCGGCCAAAGATGGTCGCCTGTTTGATTTTGCTAACACCGTCCCCGGCAACCGCCCTTCGGGCCGGCAATGGCGCGATGTCAGAAATCGCTTCAGGCGATTCTTTCGCGATCGTGATGATCGCAAAGACAGACTCTCAGAAGTTGTAGACCAGGTTGGTGGTGGTCAGCGTGTCGGTCCTCTTGATGCCCGGCAGCACGTCGCTGTTGTGGCGCACCTGGAAGCCCACCTTCAGCGCCAGCTTCTTGGTCATGCTGACTGCAAGGCCGGCGTCGTTCTGAATGTAGGTGTTCTTGGAGCCCGCTTCGGTGAGGAACGTGTCTTCGAACGAGGTGTTGGCGGTGAGGCGGAACTTGTAGTTGATCAGGCCGCGGGCCACCAGTTCGTGCTCCACCGGCTGATCCTGGTTGATGGTGGCGCCGTCGATCAGGATGGGGAGCGCCGCCGGGCGGTATTCCTTGTAACCGGGGCCGATTTCGAACGACAGCTCGTTGCGCGCGTCCTTCAGCGCGATGTAGCCGTAGCCCAGCGAAACCACGCCCTGCCACAGGTTGGCGCCGAAGTCGTCGTGGTCGTAGCGCGCCGCACCCACGATGTAGCTGCGCGGGTCGAGCTTGTAGCCCACCGAAGCGCCGCCGTCGTAACGGTTGGCGGTGGTCTCGAATTCATCGACGGTGTTGCCGGCCGGGGTGGCCACCTTCTCCTGCACCTTGGTGCGCAGCACGTCGAGGAAGAAGTTGTTCTTCCACTGCTCGTTTTCCTGGTTCAGTCCGAGCTTGGCGTTGACGTTCTGCGAACGCGTGTTGCCGGTGGCCGAGGCGTAGCCGAACTCGCCCGAGCCAGTCCAGCCGCCGTTGTTGGCGCCGTTGTTGGCGCTGGAACTGGAACTGGAGCCGCTGTTGTCGCTGTTGCTGGCGTCCTGTGCATGGACGGTAAAGCAGGCGCAAGTCGCCATCAGCAGGGTGGCGATCAGGGTCTTTTTCATGGGTGGGGATCCCGTTTGTTAAACAAATGTTGTAAGCAACACACCATAATGGAACTGCTTGAATTTGCAATGAACGCAGCCGGTCAGAGCGACTTCGCGCCCGCAGCGGCGGCCAGCGTGGCCTCGTACAGCTGGCGCTCCAGCCATTGGCCAAGCACGCAGCTGGGCGTGGCAAGCGCGGCGGCCGGCAAACTGCCCGCGACGCCACCCAGCAGCAATGCTGCACAGGGCAGTGCGTAGGTCAGCACCGCTGCGACAAGCCGAGCGGGAAGCATGCCGCGGCCTGGTGCGTATTCGCCGGTGTGCGTTTCGGGTTCACGCAACGACTGCCACAGCGCGCTTTCGAGCAGCCCCAATCCGAGCGCCAAGGCCAGCAGCATGACCCACGGGTAGGCGCCGCGATGGCCGGCGAACTCGCCTTGCGCCAGCACGGCCAGCCATAACCAGAGACTCCCGGTGTAGGCCGCCGTGGTGATGCGCCCCGCGGGAAGCAGGGCCGTGGCGCGTTGCAAGGCGGCGGGCAGGCAGGCGCGATCGTCGTGGGCGGACAGCAGCAGGCAGGCGAGGCTGCACAACATCAGCATCGCCCCGGCCAGCCGGATAGCCCAGAAGCCGTTGCTGCCCTGCGCCAGCCCCGCTACCGCCAATACCGGCAGCCAGCTCGCCAGCGCCACCAGTGCGGAGCGGGTCGGGTGATGGCCGGGGCGCGGTTGCCAACCATGCCAGCGCGAAAGCCCAGGCACCTGCAAGCAGGCTGGCAGCAGGCCGATGCTCACCAACGCGGCTCCCAATCCCAATGGAACCAGGGTGCTGCTGCGCCCCAGCGGGCCCAATCCCAGCAACAGGGACAGGCCCAGCCAGAGCCAGACGCCGTAGCCGCCGGTTTCCAGCACCTGCAGCAAGGTGGCGGCACGGGACGGGCGTTTGGCTGGCATCGGTGGATCCGTCGGGCAAGGCAAGGCTTCAAGGGTAAGCCATGGGGAGCGGAACAGGTCCTTGGACAGGCTTGCGGGCGTGGCCGGGGGTATCCATAGTTCCGGCTTGCCCGCCGCGAATGCCGAACCCGCCATGGATCGCTACGAACGCACCCTCACCCTGCATCGCCTGTTGAAGTCGGCGCATTACCCGGTGCCGCTGGGCAAGCTGATGGAGGAGCTGGATTGCTCGCGTGCCACGCTCTACCGCGACATCGCCTTCCTGCGCGACGCGCTGGGCGCTCCCATCGAAAGCGTGGGCGGCGAGCAGGCCGCGTGGCGTTACGAGCAAGCCGAAGGCGAGCGTTTCGAACTGCCGGGCTTGTGGCTCACCTCCGACGAGCTGGCGGCGCTGCTCGCGCTCAATGAACTGATCGGGCGCAGCGGTCCCGGCGTGCTGGCCGGTTCGCTGGCGCCGTTCAAGTCGCGCATCGAGCACCTGCTGTCCGACCGTGGCAGCGGCAAGGCATTGCCTATCGAGCGCATTCGCGTGATCCCGTGGGGTGCGCGCAAGCTCGACCAGCAGGCGTTCCGCGTAGTGGCGGGCGCCGTGCTGGAGCGCAAGCAGCTGCGCTTCCGCTATCGCGCGCGCACCACCGGCACCGACAGTCGCCGCACCGTGTCGCCGCAACGCCTCACCCATTACCGCGACAACTGGTACCTGGACGTCTGGGACCACGATCGCGAGGCGCTGCGCAGTTTTGCAGTGGATCGCATCGCCGAAGCGCAGGCGCTGGATGCGCCCGCGCGCGACGTGCCCGCGGCGGAGCTCGACCAGGCGTTGGCTTCCAGCTACGGCATCTTCGCCGGCCAACCCAAGGCCTGGGCCACGATCCGCTTCTCCTCGCATGCCGCGCGCTGGGTGGCCGACGAGCACTGGCATTCGCAGCAGAAGGGCGCATGGCTGCCGGATGGCCGCTACGAGCTGCAGTTGCCGTATTCCAACTCGAAAGAGCTGCTGATGGATGTGCTCAAGTACGGCCCGGATGCCGAAGTGATCGCGCCGCTGCCGCTGCGCGAGGAGATGAAGATTCTGCTGCAGCTGGCGCAAGGCGCGTACCAGGGACCATCACGGTAGGAGCGCACCCCGCGCGCGAATGCCTTTGGCTTCGATTAAACGCCAGAGCCATCGCGCACAAGGTGCGCTCCTACAACAGCGTTGATTGCGGCGCCGCGTAACTCAGCTTGCCGTTCTCGATCTGCGCAGCCGAGGTCCATGGATGCACCACGCCGTGATGCAGATCCAGGATGTGGATCACCTCGACGCCGCGTTGCTTCAGCACGTCGGCGATGATCGACCGGTGGCAGCGCCACCACACCGCCTCGGCGCACATCACCGCAGTGCGCTGGCGTGCCGCGAACGCCAGCAGCTCGGCCAGACCTTCGGCGAATTCCGCGCTGGCGAGATGGTCGGCATAGCCGCGGAACGCGGCATTGCGCCAGGCCGTGTTGGGCGAATCCGGTCGCGCCCGGCGACGTCCACCCAATGGTGGAAACCATTGGTAAGCGATGCCATGCGTGGACAGGCTGGCAGCGAAGGCGTCACGTGCGAACTGCGGCTGCCGCCGTGAGCCGGGGAAACGGCGCACGTCGGCGATCGCCTCGATGGAGTACGCCGCAAGCAGGGCAAGGAACTCCTCCAGCGTGCGGGTGGAGTGGCCGATCGTCCAGATCGTGGCGGGAATGGCGTTCACGCGATCTTCTGCAGCGCTGCGCCCTTGTGCATGGCGATATGGTCGGTCTTGTCGCTCTGGATCTCGTACTGCGGTTCTTCCGGGCTGCAATGGCGCAAATGGCCCTTGTACGGCGTGTCTGCCGTGTGCACCTTCGTGATGCGACCGGTGACGTGGCCGGCTTCGGAATTCCAGCGCACATGGTCGCCGACGTGGAACTGCTGGCTCATGCCGACGGTCTCTGTCTGTTGACGTAGGCCGCTATCTTTGCACCGAAGGCGTGCAGGCAAGGTCGCTGCCTGCAAGGCGCGCGGCGGCAGGCTAGGATGGTGACAACCCGACAGGAGTACGACATGCAAAGCGGCAATCCGGCACTCAACAAGAACACCTTCCTCGACGCGGCCAGCGGCGCGGTGTTCAGTCGCGACGGCGGCGCGATGAGCTTGAACGGCACGGTCAACAAGACCGGCCTGATGCTGGTGCTGGTGATGATCGGTGCGATGTTCAGCTGGAGCCGTTTCGCTGGCCCGGCCAGCCTGCCTGCGCTGGGGCCGCTGGTGCTCGCCGGCGCGCTGGTGGGTTTCGTGCTGGCGATGATCACCACGTTCAAGAAGACCTGGGCGCCGGTCACGGCGCCGCTCTATGCGCTGGCCGAGGGTGTGTTCGTGGGCGCGCTATCGGCGATCTTCGAGATGCGCTATCCCGGCATCGTGATGCAGGCCGTGGCGCTGACCTTCGGCACCATGGCCGTATTGCTCATGGGCTATCGCAGCGGACTGATCCGCGTCACCGACAAATTCCGCGCGGGCGTGGCCGCCGCCACCGGCGGCGTCCTGCTGGTGTACCTGGCCAGCTTCGTGATGGGCCTCTTCGGCCACTCCTTCGGCTTCATCGGCGCCAGCAGCGGCATCGGCATCCTGTTCAGCCTCGCCGTGGTGGCGATCGCGGCGCTCAACCTGGTGCTGGACTTCGACATGATCGAGCAGGGTGTCAACGCCGGCGCTCCGAAGTACATGGAGTGGTACGGCGCCTTCGCATTGGTGGTCACCCTGGTGTGGTTGTACCTGGAGATGTTGCGCCTGCTGTCGAAGCTGCAGTCGCGCAACTAGCCGCGATTCCAGGGGGCGATGGCTTGCGCCATCGGAACACGGAAGGGCGAGGCGCAAGTCCGCCGCTGGTTTCCGGGTGTGATTTCGGAAGGAGCTGATTCATGCCGAGTGTGTACGACATCAAACCGCGCTTTCAGGCCCTGTTGAGGCCGCTGGTGCGGCGTATGGCGAGCATGGGCGTACGGGCCAATCAGGTGACGGTCGCAGCGATGCTGGTGTCGCTGCTGGTGGGCCTGGTCGTGGGGTGCGCGGCCGGTGGCCAACGCTGGGTTTGGGGGATATTGCCGCTATGGCTGCTGCTCCGCATGGCGCTCAACGCCATCGATGGCATGCTGGCACGTGAGCATGGGCAGTCCTCCAGGCTTGGTGCGGTGTTGAACGAGCTGGGCGACGTGGTGGCCGATGCTGGCCTGTACCTGCCGCTGGCGCTGACGCCGGCGTTTTCGCTATGGCCATTGGCGGTGTTCGTGCTGTTGGCCACGTGGACCGAAATGACGGGTGTGATCGGCGTGCAGATCGGCGCCTCGCGACGTTACGACGGCCCCTTGGGCAAAAGCGATCGTGCGCTGGTGTTCGGTGTACTGGGATTGCTGCTGGCACTGGGCGTGCCGGTTCGGTCTTGGGACAACGTGGTGTGGGCGCTGGCCTTGCTGTGCGCGTGGACGGTATTCAATCGAGCCCGCGCGGCTTTGCGCGAACTGGGCGAATGACACGGGCCGGCGCGGCAGGCGCCTGCCGCAGGGCCATGGGGGATGCATGCTTGAACCACTGGTTGCCCGGTCGCTGACCGGTTTCATACGCCTGCTCACCGGCAGTCGCGTGTTCTGGAGCGAGCAGCTCGCGCCCGGTCCCCGGGTGTATTACGGCAACCACAGCAGCCACGGCGATTTCGTGCTGATCTGGTCGGCGCTGCCTCCGGCGCTGCGTGCGCAGGCGCGTCCGGTGGCAGCGGCGGAATATTGGAGGCGCGGCGCCTTGCGTCGTTACCTGATCCGGCGCGTGTTCAAGGGCGTGCTGGTCGAGCGTGACGCCGCACAGCGCACCGAGGATCCGATCACGACGATGACGGCGGCAATCGAGGCGGGCGATGCGCTGATCCTGTTCCCCGAAGGCACGCGCAATCCGGGGGAAGGCCTGTTGCCGTTCAAGAGCGGCCTGTACCACCTCGCCACACGCTGCGCGGACCTGGAGCTGGTGCCGGTGTGGCTGGAAAACCTCAACCGGGTGATGCCGAAGGGGCGCCTGATTCCGTTGCCGCTGTTGTGCACCGCGCGCTTCGGCATGCCGTTGCGTCTGGCTGCGGGCGAGGACAAGCAGGGTTTTCTCGAACGGACGCGTACTGCGTTGCTTGCGCTGGCACCCAAGGAGGCGTGATGTCGCACCTGACTTCGCATCAGCAGGCCATGGCCTTGTTCGCCGGCATCGGCGCGGTCCTGTTGCTGGCCACCCTCATCGGCCGTGTGCTGGCGCTGCGCGTGTCGCCGGCGGGTCGTTCGGCGGTGGACAACCTCAATGCACGCATCAACGCCTGGTGGGCGATGGCGGCCTTGGTCGGCATCTCCTTCATGTTTGGCAAGCCGGGCGTGCTGGTGTTGTTTTTCCTGGTGTCGTTGCTGGCATTGAGGGAATTCATCACGTTGCTGCCCACGCGTGGCGGTGACTACTGGGCATTGGCGGCCGCGTTCTACCTGGTGCTGCCGATCCAGTATCTGCTGGTGGGCGTCGAGTGGTATGGCATGTTTGCCATCTTCATTCCGGTCTATGCATTCCTGCTGTTGCCCATCCTGGCGGCGACTGGCGGCGACACCACGCGCTTCCTGGAACGTGCAGCCAAGGTGCAGTGGGGATTGATGATCAGCGTGTTCTGCATCTCGCACGTGCCGGCTTTGCTGACCCTGAAGATCCCCGGTTACGAGCATCGCCAGTTGCTGTTGATCGCGTTCCTGGTGATCGTGGTGCAGTCTTCGGACGTGCTGCAGTACGTTTGGGGCAAGCTGTGCGGCAAGCGGCTGATCGCACCGGTGCTGTCGCCTTCGAAGACGCTGGAGGGTTTCGTCGGCGGCGTGGCGTCGGCCAGCCTGCTGGGCGGACTGCTCTGGTGGATCACGCCGTTTTCGTTCCTTGGCGCGTTGGGCATGGCGCTGGTCATCAATTTGATGGGCTTCCTCGGCGGGTTGGTGATGTCGGCGATCAAGCGCGACCGCGGCATCAAGGACTGGGGCCACATGATCGAGGGACATGGCGGTGTGCTGGACAGGCTGGATTCGGTCTGCTTCGCCGCGCCGGTGTTCTTCCACATGACGCGATATTTCTGGGCATGAAGCCCTGCCCTTGCGGTTACGCTGGCCGGCATCGCCCTGACATGGAGCCCACATGAGCCAGTTCGCCTTGCTGGGCCAGCGCCGCTTCGCGCCGTTCTTCTGGACGCAGGCGCTGGCGGCGTTCAATGACAACGCCTTCCGCTGCGCGCTGCTGGTGCTGGTGGCGTTCCAACTGGGGTTGGACGACCACGCTGCGGCCATCTACACCAACCTCGCACCCGCCTTGTTCATTCTGCCGTTCTTCCTGTTCTCCGCCAGCGCGGGGCAGCTTGCCGAGAAGATCGAGAAGACGCGCATCATCCGCTGGGTGAAATGGTTCGAGATCGCCGCGATGGTGATCGCGGCGGTGGGATTCGTCATGCACCACGTAAGCCTGCTGCTGGTGGTGCTGTTCATGATGGGGTTGCACTCCACCGTGTTCGGGCCGATCAAGTACGCGATCCTGCCGCAAGCGTTGAAGTCGGCGGAACTGGTGGGCGGCAACGGGCTGGTGGAGATGGGCACGCAGCTGGCCATCCTGCTGGGCATGATCGTGGGCACCACGACGATGGGTGCGGCAGAGATCGGGCCATGGCTCGCCGCCTGCATCACGATAGGCGTGGCGGTGGTCGGCTATCTCGCGTGCCGTGCGATTCCGGCCGCTCCGGCCACGGCGCCGGAGTTGAAGTTCAACCCGAACACGTTCGGCGAAACCGCTCGGGTCATCCGCATCACCCACGCGGATCGTGCGGTGTGGAACGCGGTGCTGGGTATCTCGTGGTTCTGGTTCTTCGGTACCGTGCTGATCGCACAGTTGCCGATCTACACGCGTGAGACGCTGGGCGGCGACAACACGGTGTACACGCTGGTGCTCACGCTGTTCACCATCGGCAGCGGCATCGGTGCACTGGCGTGCGAGAAGCTTTCCGGCAAGCGCGTGGAAATCGGCCTGGTGCCACTGGGCGCATTCGGGCTCACCGCGTTCGGCGTGGATCTCTACTTCGCGCGCCACGGCGTCGCGCCGGTGCGTGGACTGGGTTGGCTCGGTTTCCTGCGTGGCGCGGGCAGCTGGCGCATCGCGCTGGACCTCATGCTGATCGGCGCCTTCGCCGGCCTGTACGTGGTGCCGTTGTTCGCCTTCGTGCAGGCGCGTGCGCCGCGCGAAAAGCTCTCCCGCATCATCGCCGGCAACAACATCATGAACGCCGTGCTGATCGTGGCGGCGGCCGGCTTCGGCCTGGGCATGGGAGCGCTGGGCTTCAGCGCGGCGGAAATCTTTTTCGCCGCGGCATTGCTCAACATACTGGTGGCGGGCTACATCTTCACGCTGGTGCCCGAATTCATCCTGCACTTCTTCACTTGGACGCTTGCCAATACGCTTTATCGCGTGCGTGCCGATGGTTTGCGGCACATTCCGGAGGAAGGGCCGGCACTTCTGGTCTGCAACCACGTGAGCTTCGTCGACCCGCTGCTGCTGATGGCGAACCTGCGCCGTCCGGCGCGCTTCGTGATGTATTACAGGATCTTCAACATCCCGCTGCTGAAGTTCCTGTTCAAGACTGCAAAAGCCATTCCCATCGCCGGACAGAAGGAAGACCCGGCGGTGTTGCAGCAGGCATGGGACGCCGTGGATGCGGCACTCGCCGACGGCGAGCTGGTGTGCATCTTCCCCGAAGGTGCCTTGACTCGCGACGGTGCCATCGCACCGTTTCGTCCGGGCGTGGAAAAGATCCTCGCGCGCCGTCCGGTGCCGGTGGTACCCATGGCGTTGCGCGGGTTGTGGGGCAGCATGTGGAGCCGGCGGGATTCCGCGCTGGGTCGCGCGCGCTTGCCGCGACGCTTCCGTGCGCGCGTGGAATTGGTGGTGGATGCGCCGGTGTCGCCGGAACACGCCAGGGCAGCGGCGCTGGAAGCGCGTGTTCGGGAATTGCGCGGCGACATGGCGTGATGCGTTGTTGTAGGAGCGCATCCTGTGCGCGATTGCCCTGCGTTTTGATCAGAGCGAAGAGCGATCGTGCGCAGGGTGTGCTCCTACCGATTGCTTAGCGCAACCAACCGCCGATCACGATCAACGCCACCACGCTCAGCCACGCCAGCAAGGCGCGCAGCAACGCGCTGCGCAGGCGCCGCAGTTCGAGCAATGCATCGCTGCGCTCTTCCACATACCCTTCGCCGCCCTCGATGTCGACCTGGATCTCCGCGCGCGCCGTGGCACCGAGGAAGCCGGGGCCTTCGTTGAGCCAGCTGTTCGGCAAGGCTTGCTGGTGCCAGCGGTTCCATGCGCCGATCACCGCATCCCAATGACCCACGAGGGCCAGCGTAAACACCATCAGTTGCGCGGGAACCCAATCCAGCGCATTGGCCAGCTGGTGGGCTGTGCCACGCGCTTCCGCATCCAGCGGCAGCGTGTCGTCGCGGCCCAGCGTGCGTGCAAGCCGGTACAGCAACGCACCCGCCGGCCCGAGCAGGAAGAACCAGAACAGTACGCCGAAGCGTCGGCGCAAGGCGGCATAGACGGTGGCTTCGCCCAGCTCCACCGCGCGCCATGGCACGTATTGCCCGTCCTCGCCCAGCGATTGCGCCGCGGCTTCGCGGCTGGCGTCGTCCGGCGCGGCGAGGATCGCTTCAAGGTCGGCCTCGAACGCATGCGGGCCAAAGCAGAACAGCAGTACCACCAGCGCGAACAGCAAATGCAGCAGGTCGGACAACGGCGAGTGGCGCAGCAGCCAGGTCGCCACCGCGCACAGCACCAATGGAACCAATAGGGCCAGGGCTACGCGCCCGGCGCCGCTGGTGTCGCTCAACTGCGCGACCCAGCGACGGAAGCCGCCGTCGTTGCGCCAATGCGCGAGGCGCGGTTGCCAGTGCAGCAGTCCAAGGGCAATCAGGGCGGCGAGCAGACGAAGGGCCATGCGCAAGGACTCCGGAGATTCGCCTCGCATTGTATGCGAGGCGTTTTGCCATCACATGGTTGTGCGCGCAGTGGTCAGTGCGTCCAGTTCCATGCCGGCACGCTCGCGCAGCCAGTGCTGAAGCAGCCGGTAGGACACCGACAATGGCGAAGAAGGCACGAAACTCCCGTCGGCGATGCCGTCCGCAATCTGCTGTGGCGTGAACCAGCGCGCTTCTTCCAGTTCGCCGTCGCGCAGGTGGATCGTGGGCTCGAGCGCCACGGCGGTGAAGCCCACCATCAACGAGGCCGGCATTGGCCAGGGTTGCGAAGAGTGATAGCGAACTGCGCCCACACGCACGCCGGATTCCTCCAGCACCTCGCGGCGCACCGCATCTTCCAGGGCTTCGCCTGGCTCGACGAAGCCGGCCAGCGTGGAATAGCGTCCGGGCGGCCAGCCGTTCTGTCGGCCGAGCAGGCAAGCGCCTTCGTGCTCCACGATCACGATGACCGCCGCATCGGTGCGCGGAAAATGCATGCGGCCACAGTCGGTGTTCGTGCATTGCAGGCGATGCCCGGCGGAAACGGCGACGAGCGGCGAGCCGCAGTAGGCGCAATGCCGAGTTTCGCGCTGCCAGTGTGCAAGGCCCTTGGCATAGGCAAACAGACTTGCTTCATCGGCAGGCAGCAGCAAGCCCGCTTCGCGCAGACTTGCGCGGCGGGCCCGCAAGTCGGATTCGGCGGCGCCGATAAGCGTGTCGCCTTCCAGCACCAGCAGGAAATGCGGGCGTCCATCGGCGATGCCGAGCAGCCATGCCCTTACGTCGATGCTCAGCCGCCGGCGTTCGTCCGCATCGAGCCAGCGCAACGCGTCGCGGTCGACATGCAGGAAGGCGCGGCCTTCGGTGTCGAGCAGCAGGTAGCGCGCCGTTGGGGATGCAGCCTGCACGCCCAGCCATTCCGCATCGTCGCGGCGTTCGGCCATGCGGTCCAGGATCAGGCTGAGTCCGGCGAAAGTATTTGGTGGCGTCGCGGACATGGCGTGCAACGTCAGGTCGAGAACGAGGAGCCGCAGCCGCAGGTGGTCTTGGCGTTCGGATTGCGTATCACGAACTGCGAGCCGTTGAGGCTCTCGCTGTAATCGATCTCGGCGCCCGTGAGATATTGCAGCGACAGCGGATCGCACAGCAGGGTCACGCCCTCGCGCTCCAGTGCGAAATCGTCCTCGGCCTGCGCTTCGTCGAAAGTGAAGCCGTACTGGAAGCCCGAACAGCCGCCGCCAGAGATGTATACGCGCAGCTTCAGCCCGGGATTGCCTTCCTCCGCGATCAGCTCATGCACCTTGTGCGCGGCGGCCTCGGTGAACACCAGCGGCGCGCCGCTGCTGCGGTAATCGGGAACGGAGGGAAGCGAAACGACGGTATCCATGGCACTCACATGGGGATGCTGGCGGGCGGTACAAGGATACTTCGCCCGCCTTGCGGTGGCATGACTGGCTTTGGTCAGCTCTGCATCTTGCTCTGCAGGTAGCGTTCCGCGCCGATGTCCTTGACCAGGCTCTGCTGGGTTTCCAGCCAGTCGATGTGTTCTTCCTCGTCGTGCAGGATGCCCTTGAACAGATCGCGGCTGACGTAGTCGGCAATGCCCTCGCTGTGCGCGATCGCCGCGCGCAGGTCCTTGGTGGCGGCCAACTCCAGGTCGAGGTCGCCCTGGATGCATTCCAGCACGTTCTCGCCGATGCGCAGCTTGCCCAGGTGCTGCAGGTTGGGCAGGCCGTCGAGGAACAGGATGCGCTCGATCAGGCGATCGGCGTGCTTCATTTCCTCGATGGATTCCTTGTATTCGTGCTCGGCCAGTTCTGCGTAGCCCCAGTCCTTGAACATGCGGTAATGCAGAAAGTACTGGTTGATCGCGGTCAGCTCGTTGTAGAGCACCTTGTTGAGGAATTCAATGACCTTGGCGTCGCCCTTCATGGCCGTCTCCGTTGTCTGGATGCAACGACTATACGGAGTTCGTCCTTTCAAGGGCGAAACACGAATGGCAATGGTTTGCGCGCGAGAACGCGCGGATGGTTCAGGCGACCGCGACGAAGGCGGGGAGTGCAGTCGCAGATACGTGCTGCTCGATTGCCTGTGCGAGGCAGGCGCGGGCCTCTGATTCGCAGCATCCACAGCAATCCGAGCAACCGGTGCGTGCCTGCAGTTCGGCGAACGAGCCCACGCCGTCGGCGACTTCGCGGCGGATGTCGTGATCGGTTACGGCGTTGCACAGGCAAATGTACATGGGACAAATCTAAACGCAAACGCGAATGATTGTCAACTACTTGGCGGCGCTGGTTCCGTGTCGTTCAGGCGGCGCGCCAGCCGTGCGGCGGTTCGCCCAGCGCGGCGTCGGCGTCATCGCGCGGCGGAGCGTGGCCCAGTTCGACCTGGCAGAGACCTTCCACCAGCGGCGCGAAATGGCGCAGGGCGCGCTCATATACCTGTCGTTTGAAATTCACCACATGGGCGGCCGGGTACCAGAAATCCACCCAGCGCCAGATGTCGAACTCGGGCTTGTCGCAGGCATCCAACCGCAGCGAGGTTTCGTCGCTGACCAGCTTGAGCAGGAACCACACCTGCTTCTGGCCGATGCAGGTGGGGTGCTGATGGTGGCGCACGTAGCGCTGCGGCAGCTTGTAGCGCAACCATCCGCGGGTGGAGGCCATCACCTCGACATGCTCGGGCGCCAGGCCGGTTTCCTCTTCCAGTTCGCGGTACATCGCTTCCAGCGGCGTCTCGTCGCTGCGCATGCCGCCCTGCGGGAACTGCCAGCCGTCGCGGTTGATGCGGCGCGCCCAGAACAGGCGACCGTCTGCATTCAGCAGCACGATGCCCACATTCGGACGGTAGCCATCGACGTCGATCATCTCGTCATCCTCGGGCCAGGCCACGCGGCGGCAGCAGCCGATGCGCGCTAGGCGATGGCCCGATTCAACCATGCAGGCGAAATCGCGGCAAGCCGGATGGGTTGAACATGAGCGTGTGCGCCATTAAACTGCCGCGCCCCGCCTCCGGCATCGTTGCAATCCGGCGCGGCGGCCCACCCCATGGCTATGTAGCTCAGCCGGTTAGAGCACAGCACTCATAATGCTGGGGTCGGTGGTTCGAGTCCACCCATAGCCACCATGCGCTCCATCCCGCGCCCGTGCGATCCGCGGTCGACGGATCGCCGGAGCAGCAGCATGCGTATATTCAAGGTTTTCCAGATCGAGGCGGCGCATCGCCTGCCCAACGTGCCTGTCGGGCACAAGTGCGCGCGACTGCATGGGCATTCGTTTCGCGTGGAAGTGCATGTGGCGGGCGAGCCCGATGCGCATAGCGGCTGGGTGATGGACTTCGCCGATGTGAAAACGGCTTTCGCGCCGTTGTTCGAGCAGCTCGACCATCACTATCTCAACGATATCGAGGGCCTGGAAAATCCCACCAGCGAAATGCTGGCGCGCTGGATCTTCCAGCGGCTGGAGGTGCGCTTACCGGGTCTGGACGAAGTGGTGGTGCACGAAACCTGCACTTCCGGCGCCAGCTGCGGGCGAAGCCATCCTTGACGCGGTGCGATGACAGATTCGTGACATGCAAATGGCTGCAATACATGAATATTTCTAGACTGGTCTGGTCGCCCGACAAAAAATATATTGCATTGCACAAAAAGACTTGCTAGAGTGCTTGCCACTACCCGCATACCCCAACGAGGGCAAGCTCATGACGCAGCAGTTCAACAACCAGTTTTTCGCTTTCACCAAGCAAGCCACCGAGAGCGCGTTCAAGGCGCAGACGTTGGCCTTGAAGGGCCTGGAAACGGTCGCCGCGCTGCAGCTGAAGGCGTTCGAGCAGCAGACCCGTGATTCCGCCGCGTTCGTGGCCGAGGCGCTGGAAACCCGCGACGCCGACGCGCTGCGTACCCTGTGGGAAAAGGGCGCCACCCTGGGCCGCGAGCAGGCCGAGCGCGCCGTGGCGGTTTCGCAGGAAATCATCGCCGTGACGCAGAAGACTGCGGAGTCGCTGCAGGCGCTCGCGCAGGAACAGCGTCAGGCCGCGAACGATGCGGTGGCCGCCCCGGTGGCCAAGAAGGCCGCCAAGTAAGAGAGTCAAGCAGCACCCTGCCGGCGGCCTCTCCCCGTCGCGCGGCAGCAAGGGCCGGACTTCCCCAAGTCCGGCCCTTTTCTTTTGGGTGGCGTCGAGCGTGGGCGTGGCCAGGTCGATGGTCGTGGATCGGCCGTGCGGACGAGTTTTTACAACGTTCGCGGCTTGTCGCTGCAAGCGGGGCACTGATATACTTTTACGGATTGGATCGCGTTCGTGGCTGGTATCGGTGCCGCCTGGCGGGGCCGATGCGGAGGGGTCGCGTGCTCAACAGTCTCGACGCCGGTCGACGCCTCGCGCTGCGCACTGTGCTGCTGCAGTTCGCGGTGTCGGCCTTGGTTGGTACGGTGTTCCTGCTGAAGGGGCACCGGGAGGCGGTTTCGGCCATGGCCGGAGGATTCACGGTGGCGCTGGGTACCGCGCTGATGTCCGTGCAGACCTTCGGTCGACTGGTCGGCGGTGCGGCGGCTTTCTTCCGCCTGTTGCTCGGCCTGCTGCTGAAATGGGCAGTGGTCGTGGGCGGGCTGGGACTGATCCTGTTCAAGTACAAATTGCCGCCGCTGGCTGCCGTGACGGGGCTGGTGGCTGCCTACGCGGTTTACCTGATGGCGTTCAGATTCAAGGGTTGATGCATGGCAAGCGAGCCGGGCGGTCTTACCGAATACATCCAGCACCACCTCACCCACCTCGTTCCGCAGACGAGCAAGGAAGGCTTCTGGGCAATACACATCGACTCGATCACGGTGTCGCTGGTGCTGGGCCTAGTGTTCTGCCTGTGGTTCTGGTCCAAGGCGCGCAAGGCCACCTCCGGCGTGCCAAGCAAGGGCCAAGCCTTCGTGGAAATCATCCTCGAGTTCGTCGACGGCCAGGTCAAGGACGTGTTCCACGGTGACCGCCGCTTCCTCGGCCCGCTGGCGCTGACCGTATTCGTCTGGGTGTTCCTGATGAACGCGATGGACCTGCTGCCGGTGGATCTGCTGCCGTGGATCACCGAGAAGTTCGGCATCGGCCATTTCCGCTCGGTGCCGACTGCGGACACCAGCATGACGTTCGCGATGTCGATCACGGTGTTCCTGCTGATCATTTTCTACAGCTTCAAGGCCAAGGGTGCCAGCGGCTTCATGCACGAGCTGTTCACTGCGCCGTTCGGCAAGCACCCGTTGCTATGGCTCCCAAATTTTGCGCTGAACCTGGTTGAGCTGGTGTCCAAGCCGGTGAGTCTGGCGATGCGACTGTTCGGCAATATGTACGCGGGCGAGCTGGTGTTCATGCTGATCGCCGGCCTGTTCAGCGCGGGCGCGGGCGCGGCCGGTTGGGCACTCTATGGCATGGGCGTCATCGGCTACACGGTGTGGGGACTCTTCCACATCCTGATCATCTCGATCCAGGCCTTCATCTTCATGGTGCTGACCATCGTGTACATCTCGATGGCGCACGATCATCACTGATTCCAGTTCTGCTTCAACTTTCCAACCCTTCAACGCAACAACCGTTTTTTCGAGGAGATTACCGTGGACCAAGTCGCCGCTCACATCGTTCAAATCGCCCAGGTGCAGGGCTTCACCGCTATCGCGCTCGGCCTGATCATCGGCCTCGGTGCACTGGGTGCCTGTATCGGTATCGGCGTGATGGGTTCGAAGTTCCTGGAAGCCGCCGCCCGCCAGCCGGAGCTGGTGCCGCTGCTGCAGGGTCGCATGTTCCTGCTGGCCGGCCTGATCGACGCGGCGTTCCTGATCGGCGTGGCGCTGGCCATGTACTTCGCCATCGCAAACCCGCTGCTGTCGAAGCTGGGCTGAGTGTCGCTGGCGGCGCTTGGTGCCGCCATCCTTTCGGTGCGGGGTCTATAACGGCCCGCACCGGTTTCATTCCGTATTTGCAGGTAACGCAGCGATGCTTCCCAACGGCACTCTGATCGGCGAAATGATTGCTTTCGCCATCTTGATCTGGTTCTGCGTCCAGTTCATCTGGCCGCACATCAACAAGGCCATCGAGGAACGGCAGATCAAGATCGCCGACGGCCTGAGCGCCGCCGAGCGCGCGCACGCCGAGCTGAAGGACGCCGACACCAAGGTGGCGGACGAAATCCGCAAGGCGCGCCAGCAGGCGTCCGAGATCATCGACAAGGCGCAGCAGCAGGCCAACGGCATCCTCGACAAGGCCCGTGCCGACGCGATCGTCGAGATCAACCGCCTGAAGGCCGTGGCGCAGGACGACATCGCCGCGATGGCGCAGCAGGCGCGCGAGCAGCTGCGCGAGCGCGTGGGTGCACTGGCCGTGCAAGGTGCCTCGAAGATCGTGCAGCGCGAGGTGGATGCCTCCACGCACAAGGCGTTGCTCGACCAGCTCGCCGCCGAGGTCTGATCCATGGCCCAGGCAATCACCCTCGCCCGTCCCTACGCTCGCGCCGCGTTCGAGCTGGCCCATGCCGGCGGCACGCTGCCTGCGTGGTCGCAGGCGCTGGCGTTCGCCGCCGCGGTGGCGCAGGACGCGCGCGTGGCCGTGCTCGGCACCGACCCGCGCGTGCAGCCCGCGCAGTTGGTAGCGCTGCACCTGCCGGCTGGCATGCCGTCGGATGCGCCGTTCGCGCATTTCCTGGGCGAAATGGCCGAGAGCCGCCGCATGGCGCTGCTGCCTGAAGTGGCGGCGCTGTACGAGGAGTACCGCCGCGAGTCCGAATCGCAGCTGCTGGTCAAGGTGACCAGTGCGATGGTCTTGGACGCCGCACAAACCGAGCAACTCAAGGTATCGCTGAAGCGCCGCTTCAAGCGCGAGATCGAACTGGAAACATCGGTCGATGCCTCGCTGCTGGCTGGCGTGGTGGTCGATACCGGCAATGAAGTGATCGACGGTTCCGCGCGCGGGCGCCTTGAGCGCCTGAGCAGCGTCCTGGCCTAGTTTCAAGCGAAATCCATTTCGCAAAAGAGCAAAAGCCAGCCATTCGTGGCTGGACAACTAAAAGTTTCATGCGAAGTCCTTTCGCAAAAGAGCAAAACCGGCCGTCCATGGCCGGACAATCATAGGTTTCACGCGAAATCCGTTTCGCGAAGAGCAAAAACCAGCCATCCATGGCTGGACTCTTAAAAGAGCTTTCAAATTTCAGGATATCGACCCATGTCCAGCACCACCCTGAACCCGTCCGAGATCAGCGAACTGATCAAGAACCGCATCGAGCAGTTCAAGCTTGGCGCGGAAGCCCGCAACGAGGGCACGATCATCAGCGTGTCCGACGGCATCGTGCGCATCCACGGCCTGGCCGACGTGATGCAGGGCGAAATGATCGAACTGCCGGGCAACGCGTTTGCGCTGGCGCTGAATCTCGAGCGAGACTCGGTCGGCGCCGTGGTGCTGGGCGAATACCAGCACCTGCGCGAAGGCGACGTCGCCAAGACCACGGGCCGCATCCTCGAAGTGCCGGTCGGCCCCGAGCTGCTCGGCCGCGTGGTGGACGCGCTGGGCAACCCGATCGACGGCAAGGGTCCGCTCAACGCCAAGCTCAGCTCGCCGATCGAGAAGGTCGCGCCGGGCGTGGTGTGGCGCAAGTCGGTCGACCAGCCGGTGCAGACCGGTTACAAGTCGGTCGACTCGATGATTCCGATCGGCCGCGGCCAGCGCGAGCTGATCATCGGCGACCGCCAGACCGGCAAGACCGCGCTGGCGATCGACGCGATCATCAACCAGAAAGACTCGGGCATCTTCTCGATCTACGTGGCGATCGGCCAGAAGCGCTCGTCCATCGCCAACGTGGTACGCAAGCTCGAAGAGAACGGCGCGCTGGCCAACACCATCGTGGTGGTCGCCTCGGCCTCCGAATCGGCTGCGCTGCAGTACATCGCGCCGTACTCCGGCTGCGCCATGGGCGAATACTTCCGCGACCGCGGCCAGGACGCGCTGATCGTCTATGACGACCTGTCCAAGCAGGCCGTGGCCTATCGCCAGATCTCGCTGCTGCTGAAGCGTCCGCCGGGCCGCGAAGCCTACCCGGGTGACGTGTTCTATCTGCACTCGCGCCTGCTCGAGCGCGCCTCGCGCGTCAGCGAGGAGTACGTCGAGAAATTCACCAACGGCGAAGTGAAGGGCGAGACCGGTTCGCTCACCGCGCTGCCGGTCATCGAAACGCAGGCCGGCGACGTGTCCGCCTTCGTGCCGACCAACGTGATCTCGATCACCGACGGCCAGATCTTCCTCGAGACCGATCTGTTCAACGCCGGCATTCGTCCCGCCGTGAACGCCGGTATCTCGGTGTCGCGCGTGGGCGGTTCGGCGCAGACCAAGATCGTGAAGAAGCTGTCCGGCGGCGTGAAGCTGGCGCTGGCGCAGTACCGCGAACTGGCTGCGTTCGCGCAGTTCGCCTCCGACCTCGATCCGGCCACCCGCGCCCAGCTCGACCGCGGCCAGCGCGTGACCGAGCTGATGAAGCAGAAGCAGTACGCGCCGCTGTCGATCGCCGAGCTCGCGTTGTCGGTGTATGCCGCGGAGAAGGGTTACCTGGACGACTTGCCGGTGAACAAGGTGCTGGCGTTCGAGAAGGGCATGCACGACTTCTTCCATCAGAACCATGGTGATCTGATGAAGAAGATCGTCGCCACCGGCGACTGGAACAATGACATCGAGGGGACCTTCAAGTCCGGTCTCGACGAGTTCAAGAAGACCGGCAGCTGGTAATCCCAGGAACGGCGCGCCGGTCGTGAACCGGCATAGCACAGACCCGACAGGTTGAGGCATACGTGGCTAGCGGACGCGAAATCAAAACCAAGATCAAGAGCACGCAGAACATGCGCAAGGTGACGCGCGCGCTCGAGATGGTCTCGGCCTCGAAGATCCGCAAAGCGCAGGATCTTATGAAGGCCTCGCGTCCCTATGCGCGTTCCATGCGCAAGGTGATCGCACACGTGGCGCAGGCCAACACGGACTTCAAGCATCCGTTCCTGGTCGAGCGGGACAACGTCGCGCGCGTGGCCTACATCGTGGTGTCCACCGACCGCGGACTCTGCGGTGGCCTGAACTCCAATATGTTCCGCCGCCTGCTGCCCGCGATCCGCGAGTGGCAGGACAAGGGCGTGCAGGTCGACGTGCTGGCGATCGGTCAGAAAGCACTGCAATTCTTCCGCCGTATCAAGGGTGTGAACCTTGTCGGCAGCGTCACCCACCTGGGCGAGCGTCCCAAGCTCGAGCAGCTGGTCGGCGTCATCAAGGTGGTGCTGGATGCCTACGAGGCCAATGGCCTGGATCGGGTGTTTCTCGCCTACAACGACTTCGTCAACACCATGACGCAGAAGCCCACCATCGATGCGCTGCTGCCGCTGCCGCTGGTGGCGGCGGAGATGGAAGCACAGCAGGCGTCCGGCGAGTCGGCGTATGCCGGCATCAAGCTGGAGCAGGTCCACGACTGGGACTACATCTACGAGCCCGATGCGCAGACCGTGCTGGAACACGTGCTGGGCCGCTACATCGAGTCGGTGGTGTACCAGGGTGTGCTGGAAAACCTCGCCAGCGAACACGCCGCGCGCATGGTCGCGATGAAGAGCGCATCGGACAACGCGAACAAGGTGATCGACACGCTGACGCTGGTCTACAACAAGACCCGCCAGGCGGCGATTACGCAGGAAATCTCTGAAATTGTGGGTGGCGCGGCGGCGGTATAAGTGCGGTCATCCATGACCGCGAAGATCAAATGGGCGGCCATCCGTGGCCGCACTGTTGGACAAAGGCGGTCATCCGTGACCGCAGAGCAAAATCAAAAGGCAACCATCCGTGGTTGCACTCTTAATAAAGCGACGCTTTGTCGGCGCTGATACGAAATCACAAAGATCCATCCGGAGCACATCCATGAGCCAGGGCAAAGTTGTTCAGATCATCGGCGCGGTCATCGACGTCGAGTTCGCACGCGATCAGGTGCCGCAGGTGTATGACGCGCTGAAGATCGACGGCACCGAGATCACGCTGGAAGTGCAGCAGGTGCTGGGCGACGGCGTGGTGCGCACCATCGCGCTGGGTTCCACCGACGGCCTGAAGCGCGGCCTCGTGGCCCGCAACACCGGCGAAGGCATCAAGGTGCCGGTGGGCAACGCCACCCTGGGCCGCATCATGGACGTGCTCGGCAACCCGATCGACGAAGTCGGCCCGATCAACGCCGAAGACCGCTGGGTGATCCATCGCGAAGCGCCGTCGTATGCCGACCAGGCGCTGGCCAACGAATTGCTGGAAACCGGCATCAAGGTGATCGACCTGGTCTGCCCGTTCGCCAAGGGCGGCAAGGTCGGCCTGTTCGGCGGCGCCGGCGTGGGCAAGACCGTGAACATGCTCGAGCTGATCAACAACATCGCGACCCAGCACTCGGGCCTGTCGGTGTTCGCCGGCGTGGGCGAGCGCACCCGCGAAGGCAACGACTTCTACCACGAGATGCAGGACGCCGGCGTCGTCAAGCTGGACAACCTGCCGGAGTCGAAGGTGGCGATGGTGTACGGCCAGATGAACGAGCCGCCGGGCAACCGCCTGCGCGTCGCGCTGACCGGCCTGACCATGGCCGAGTACTTCCGCGACCAGAAGGACGCGTCCGGCAAGGGCAAGGACGTGCTGTTCTTCGTGGACAACATCTACCGCTACACGCTGGCCGGTACCGAGGTGTCCGCGCTGCTCGGCCGCATGCCGTCCGCGGTGGGCTACCAGCCGACGCTGGCCGACGAAATGGGCGTGCTGCAGGAGCGCATCACCTCGACCAAAACCGGTTCGATCACCTCGATCCAGGCCGTGTACGTGCCTGCGGACGACCTGACCGATCCGTCGCCGGCCACCACCTTCGCGCATCTCGACTCCACCGTGACCCTGTCGCGCCAGATCGCCTCGCTGGGCATCTACCCGGCCGTGGATCCGCTGGACTCCACCAGCCGCCAGCTCGATCCCCAGGTGGTGGGCCAGGAGCACTACGACGTGGCCCGCCGCGTGCAGGGCATGCTGCAGCGCTACAAGGAGCTGAAGGACATCATCGCCATCCTCGGCATGGACGAACTGTCCGAAGAGGACAAGCAGGTGGTGGCGCGCGCCCGCAAGTGCGAGCGCTTCTTCAGCCAGCCGTTCCACGTGGCCGAAGTGTTCACCGGCGCGCCCGGCAAGTATGTGTCGCTGAAGGAAACCATCCGCGGCTTCAAGATGATCGTGGAAGGCGACGTCGACCACCTGCCCGAGCAGGCGTTCTACATGGTCGGCGGCATCGACGAAGCGATCAAGAAGGGCGAGGAGATGGGCGCGAAGAAGGCCGCGTAAGCGACCTCCTTCCGAACCCCTTCGAGCGCAGCGAGAACCATCATGACCACCACCATCCGCGTCGAAGTCGTCAGCGCCGAGGCCGCGATCTATTCCGGCGAGGCGACGATGGTCGTCGCCACCGGCGAAATTGGCGAGCTGGGCATCACGCCCCGCCACGCCCCGCTGATCACCCGCCTCAAGCCGGGCAAGGTCGTCGTGACCGAAGCCAACGGTGCGAAGATCGACATCTCGCTCACCGGCGGCGGCATCCTCGAGGTGCAGCCGCAGTCCGTCACGGTACTGGCCGACACGGCGATCCGTTCCGAGGACATCGACGAGGCTGCCGCACAGCGCGCCAAGAAGGAAGCCGAGGACGCGTTGGCCAACCGCAGCGATGCCGTTGAAGTGGCCGAGGCCCAGGCCAAGCTGGCGATGGCGATGGCGCAGCTGCAGGCGCTGGAGCGGTTGCGCAAGAACCTCAAGCACTGAGCTTCTGCGATCCAGCTGATCGCGAGGATCGGAGGAGCGGTCATCTGCGGTCGTACTCCCGGCAAAAGCCGCCGCTTCGTTTGGCGGCAAGCTGTTCGAAACGCCAGCCTCGTGCTGGCGTTTTTGCATTTGGCCGATGCCCGGACGATGGTTGGTTACTTCAAATTACAATTGTAGTCTGATAGCGTCGCGGTCGCCCGAAGCAAGGAGATGCACCGTGACGAAACGCATGAGCACGCCACTGACCGGCCTGCTGGCGCTGGGTATGGCGGGTTGCGCCACCGTCGCTGCGCCGCCGTCCAAGGCGCCGAACGAAGGTTCTGCCAGCTATCGGATGCTGGACGATAGCCATATGGAGCACTACCAACTGGCAATAGGAGACATCGCTACGGGCGCCACACCGTTCCAGCGCATCCTGCCTGTCTACCCGCCGAGCCAACTCGCCGCTTGCGCGCCGATGCAAGAGGTAGATGCGCAGGTGATCGTCGACGAAACGGGCAAGGTGAGCGACGTTCGGGGTGTTCTCGCCGAAAACGGGTCGGCCATGCCGCCCTGGTCGCCATTCCTTGCCGCGGTGCGCACCGCCGTGCTGCAGTGGCGGTTCAATCCGCTGCGCATCAACCATTGGGCGGCCGACGCGGACGGCAATACCCACGAAGTCGACAGCACCACGAAACCTTTCAGCCTGATGTACGCATTCCGCTTCGAATGCCACGCCGGCAAGGCAACCGTGACATCTGCACCGACAAAAGGCTGAGCCGGCGTCGCTGATAGACTTCCAGGCCAGCACCCGTCAAGGCAGGCACGCATGAACAACACTCCGCTGCACGTCATTGTCCTCGCCGCCGGAGCGGGTACGCGCATGAAGTCCACGCGCCCCAAGGTGCTGATGCCGCTGGCCGGACGCCCCCTGCTCGGCCACGTGCTGGCCACCGCGCGCGCGCTGCAGCCGGTGGCGATCCACGTGGTCTATGGCCACGGCGGCGACCAGGTGCAGGCCGCGTTTGAGGGCCAGGGCGACCTGCATTGGGTGCTGCAGGCCGAACGCCTTGGCACCGGCCACGCAGTGGAGCAGGCGCTGCCTGACATACCCGACGATGCCCAGGTGCTGGTGCTCTACGGCGACGTGCCGCTGACCCGCGCCGACACCTTGCGCACGCTCGTGCAGGTGGAGGGCGGCTTCGGCCTGCTGGCGATCCGCGTCGCCGATCCGCGCGGCTACGGTCGCGTGCTGCGCGATGGCAATGGCCATGTGCGCTGCGTGGTCGAGGAGAAGGATGCCAGCGACGAGCAGCGAGCGATCGATGTGGTCAACACCGGCATCCTCGTCGCACCGGCTGCCGCGCTGCGCGTCTGGCTCGCCGGGCTCGACCGCGACAACGCGCAAGGCGAGTACTACCTCACCGACATCTTCGGCATGGCAAACGACGAAGGACGTCCCGCGCTTGGCGTCGAATGTCCCGATCCGTTGGAAGCCTCGGGCGCGAACGATGTACTGCAGCTTGCCGGACTGGAGACCGAATACCGGCGTCGCGCCACGCATGCGCTGATGCTGGCGGGCGTGCGTCTCGCCGATCCGGCGCGGATCGACGTGCGCGGCGAAATAAGCCACGGCCACGACGTGGAAGTGGACGTCGACGTGATCCTCGAAGGCAGCGTGAGCCTCGGCGACGAAGTGCGCGTCGGCCCGTTCACGCGGCTGAAGGACGTGCGGCTCGCCGCCGGCACCGTGGTGCTGGCGCACTGCGACGTGGAAGGCGTAGTCACCCACGGTCCCTGCACCATCGGACCGTTTGCGCGACTGCGTTCCGGCACCGAACTCGACGCCGGCGTGCACGTGGGCAACTTCGTCGAAACCAAGAAGACCCGTATCGGCGAGGGCAGCAAGGCCAACCACCTTACCTACCTCGGCGACACCGTGATCGGCCGCGGCGTCAACGTCGGTGCCGGAACCATTACCTGCAACTACGACGGTGTGAACAAGTTCGCCACGCGAATCGAGGACGGCGCCTTCATCGGTTCCAACAGCGCCCTGGTGGCGCCGGTGACCATCGGTGCCCAGGCCACCATCGGTGCCGGTTCGGTCATCACCAAGGATGCAGTGGCGGGCGAACTTACCGTGGCGCGTGGGCGGCAGATCACGCTTTCCGGCTGGCAGCGGCCGACGAAGAAGGAATCGTGAGCCTGGCAGGATGGACGATGTCTCCGTGCACCGTCGTCGTGCTGTGTCAGCAGGCGCGGTCTCCGCAGCCTGTCGTCGAGCCGCCGCCATGCGGCATGCGCGATCAGGCCTGACGGCAGCGACGACAAGGCACGCCCTCGGACAGGCCTTCAGGCGTAGCGCCAACCATCCAGCTCAACCAGCAGTTCGCTGCGGCACACGTCGCCATGCAGCAGCAGCACGGGCACGCCGGGCAGGCGTTGCTGGAGTTTTGCACGCACACGCGGTGCATCGATGGGGTGACGTATGTAGGCTTTCAGCGGCGCGTGCGTGTCGAATCCGGCCGGCATGCCGGCACTGGCAAGCAGCGCCTCGAGGTTGAGCAGGATTTCGTCGAGTTGCGCGACGGTATCGCCCTCGTGGGCCGAAGCGTGACCCACCACGGCGGCGGTACCCGAGATAGCCAGGGCGTCCTCCGCTGGCAGGCGCATCGCGCGGGCGAAACCGGGCGAGGTGCGGCCGTACTGGCGCGGATAGCGCCATGCGCTGGTCTGGCGCGGGTTCTCCACCGCGGTGCCGGTACGCGCACTGGCAAGCAGGTAGACCTGCAGCAGATGCGGATCGCCGTGGTGGCCGATGGCGGTGGCGGCCGGATAGCCGGCGGCGAACCAATCGCCGCAACCCTCGGCGCGACCATCGCAGAACAACTTGTAGCGTTCGGCGTCGCCTTCGCCCCGGTTGATCGCGCCCTGATAGTTCCAGATGCGCAACACCTGCTGCTGCTCGTGGCCGCGGATGAAATCGCGCAACTGCGCGTAGGCAACGCGAGCCGCGCCGGCGGGGCCGCCGTGCGCACGCTCGTCCAATTCCAGCGCAGCAAACAGCCAGCCGCCGCCGATCGACCAGCGCAATGCCCCATCGCGGCCATGTTCCACCGGGCCATCCACCTGCCACAGCTCGCAGGGCGCAGATGTGTCGAAGGTCTCCAGCGGCACGCGCAGGAGGCGTGGGTCCGCGCTGCCGGCAGCGCGGTCGTCGAAGCCGAACACCGCCAATGTGCCGGGTTCGGCCAGCAGGGAGGTGGCGTCGTCCATGCGATAGGAAACGTGCGGTGCGCGTACCGGGCCGCTCTCGACCCTCCTGCTTTCACGACCCTCGACCATGCTTGCAACCGGGAATGACAAGAGCGCCATGTTACACTTTGCCGCCGCTTTCCAACGTTTCGACGATGTTTTCCGAGCTTCCGCGCACATGGCCGAACTGACCGCTGCCCAGCACGAGCTGGCCACCCTGATCGTGGAAAGCCTGAACCTCGAGGCGGTCGATCCCGCAAAGATCAACCCTGATGCCCCGCTGTTCGACGGCGAGCTGGGGCTGGACTCCATCGACGCGCTGGAGATCGCGCTGGCGGTGTCCAAGCGCTATGGCTTCCAACTGCGTTCCGACCACCCCGACAACAAACGCATCTTCGCCAGCCTGCGCGAGCTGAGTGCATTTGTCGAAGCGCATCGCGGCCAGGGCTGAGGCCTCCCGCGCATGGGCGACACTACGCACTGGCGCGAGCAGCGCGAAGGCGGCGGACGCTTCGCATTGCAGTTGATCCTGGCGTTGGCGTTGCATGGCGGCCGTCGTTTTGCGCGGCTCCTGCTGTATCCGATCACGCTGTATTACTTCCTGCGCCGTGGCGCCGAGCGGCGTGCCTCGCGGCAGTACCTCGCGCGCGCGCTAGGCCGTCCACCGGGCGTGTGGGCGATGCTGCGCCAGTTCCATGGCTACGCGGCCACCACGCTCGACAGGGTTTTCCTGCTGGTCCGGGGCGAGCGCGGCTTCCATATCGAAGTCGAGGGTTTGGCGGAACTGGAACGTCGCCTGGACGAAGGGCGCGGCGTGCTGCTCATTGGTTCGCACCAGGGCAGCTTCGAAGCCTTGCGCGCGGTCAGCACGCGCCATCCCAGCGCGCAACTGCGGGTGGTGCTGGACAAAGGCAAGACGCCGATCATGACCGAGCTGCTGGAGGCTCTTGCACCCGACGTGGGCAAGGCCGTGATTGATGCCTCACGCGGTGGCGCCCACGTGGTGCTGGCTGCCGCCGAAGCCTGCCGGCAGGGCGCGATGGTGGCGCTGCTGGCCGATCGCGCGGGCGAACACGAAGCGCAGCGCAGCGTGGATTTCCTCGGCGCGCCCGCGCCGCTGCCGGTGGGGCCGTGGTTGCTGGCGAATGCGCTCCAGGTGCCGGTGCTGCTTTGCTTCGGCCTGTACCTCGGCGGCAACCGCTACCGGCTGGTGTTCGAGCCGTTCGCCGACCCCGTGGCGATTCCGCGCGACCAGCGCGGCCCCGCGCTGGATATGCTGCTCGCGCGCTATGCCGCGCGGCTGGAACATTACGTGCGCGTGGTGCCGTACAACTGGTTCAACTTCCACGACTTCTGGGCGGCAGGCGAATCCGCCGACCCGGGCGTTACACCCAATCGCGCGGCTTGAGGTAATCGGCCAGGCGAGCCTCTGCCGACCCCGGTCCGGGCTGGTACGCATATTCGAAGCGTACGCGCGGCGGCAGGCTCATCAGGATGGATTCGGTCCGTCCGCCGGATTGCAGGCCGAACAGGGTGCCGCGGTCGTAGACGAGGTTGAACTCCACGTAGCGGCCGCGGCGATAGAGCTGGAATTCGCGCTCGCGTTCGCCGTAGGGCGTGTCGCGGCGGCGTGCGGCGATGGGCAGGTACGCGTCGAGGAAACCCTGACCAACGGCCCTGGTGAAGTCGAAGCAACGCCCGAAGCCGCCTTCGTTGAGGTCGTCGTAGAACAGGCCGCCCACGCCGCGCGTTTCGCCGCGGTGCTTGAGATAGAAATAGTCGTCACACCACTTTTTATAGCGCGGGTAGACGTCCGCGCCGAACGGCGCGCAAAGGTCGCGTGCCACGCCATGCCAGTGCACGACGTCCTCGTCGAACGGGTAGAACGGCGTGAGGTCGAAACCGCCACCGAACCACCACGCCGGTTCCATGCCTTCCTTGCCGGCCTCGAAATAGCGCACGTTGGCGTGTGCGGCAGGTACGTAAGGGTTCTTCGGGTGCAGCACCAGCGACACGCCGGTGGCGATGAAACTGCCGCCGGCAAGTTCCGGGCGGTGTGCAGTGGCGCTGGGCGGCAACGGCGTGCCGCTCACGCGCGAGAAGTTCACTCCGGCCTGTTCGAACAGTGCGCCGTCGCGCAGCACACGGGTACGACCGCCGCCGCCAGCGGCGCGCGTCCACGCGTCCTCGACAAAGCGCGCGGAGCCGTCCAGCTGTTCCAGTTCGGTGCAGATGCGATCCTGCAGCGAACGCAGGAAGGCTTCGGCAAGGTCGGCTTGTTCGCTCATCGTTGACATCCGGTTTGCATCATTGCGAGCTTAGCAAGAGCGGACCCCGTTGCCGCTGCGGCGAGGCGTCGCGCGTCCTGCGATGGACCAAATGCACGGACTGCGCATGCGGTTCGTCGTTGCGTGCGCTGCTGCCCGCGGCCCCCGTGGACTGGATGTGAGGTATTGCCGTTGCAACGTGTCGTCGACCATCGGTCCGGACCTGCAATGCAGATGGCGTCGGGTGACGCAATGGCAGTGATTGCCCAACACCGGAATTCATACCTGAACGACGGGCGCGCGCAAGCTAGGCAGCCAGGCAGGCGCTCGCTAGGCTGATGCGATGACGACACCGACGATTCCGCTGGCGATCAGTGCCAGCACCGTCAGCTCCGCGCTTGGTCGCGGGTTGGCGGCGCAGCTCGCGGCACTGCGGCAGGGTCGCACGGGATTGCGGCGCAATGATTTCGGCAGCGCGCCGCAGCTGGGCTGGATTGGCCGCGTGGACGGCGTGGAAGCCATGGCATTGCCGCCCGCGCTGGCCGATTGGGATTGCCGCAACAACCGCCTCGCCTGGCTCGGCCTGCAGCAGGACGGTTTCCTCGGCCGCGTGCATGATGCCCGCCAACGTCACGGCGCGCGCCGCGTGGCGCTGTTGCTTGGCACCTCCACCGCCAGCATCGGCGCCACCGAGGAAGCCTATCGCCGCCTCGATGCTGCGGGGCGCTTCCCCACCGACCTGCGCCAGCCCGCACTGCATGCGCCGCATTCGCTGGGAGCCTTCGTCGCCGCAGCATTGGCTCTGCAGGGGCCGTGCCTCACGATTTCCACCGCCTGTTCGTCCAGCGCCAAGGTGTTCGCCAGCGCGGCGCGCATGATCGCATTGGGCCTGGCCGATGCGGCGGTGGTGGGCGGGGTGGACAGCCTGTGCGACAACGTGCTCTTCGGCTTCAACGCATTGGAGCTGATCTCGCCCGACGCCTGTCGCCCGTTCGACACGAACCGCGACGGGATTTCGCTTGGCGAGGCCGCCGGTTTCACGCTGCTGGAACGCATCGACACCGCGCCGCACGCACCGCGCCTGCTCGGTTATGGCGAGGCCAGCGACGCGTGGCACATGTCGTCGCCGCATCCCGACGGCCACGGTGCGGAGCTGGCGCTGGATGCTGCGCTGGCGCGCGCCGGCATCCACGCGTCGCAGGTCGATTACCTGAACCTGCACGGCACCGCCAGCCGCGCGAACGACGCGATGGAAGCCGCTCTGGTGGCGCGCCGTTTCCCGGCGACCACGCGCGCGAGTTCCACCAAGGGCTGCACCGGCCACACGCTGGGCGCGGCGGGCATCGTGGAAGCGACGATCGCGCTGCAGGCCATCGAACACGGCTTCGTACCCGGCAACATCGGTGTGGCCACGCCCGATCCCGCCTGCGGCGCGCAGTTCGCGTGGCAAGGCGAGGAACGCCGCGTGGACGTGGCACTCAGCAACTCCTTCGGTTTCGGCGGCAACAATGCCTGCCTCGTGTTCGGACGCGCACCATGACGTCGATGGAGCTGCATGTCGAGGGCATCGGCCTGTGGTCGCCACGTCTTGGCGACTTCGCCGCGCTGCGTGCCCTGCTTGCAGGCGAAGCACCTGCCGCGTCCGACGCACCCATTGCCGCGCTGCTGCCTGCGAACGAACGCCGCCGTGCGCCCGGCAGCGTGCGCCTGGCGGTGGAAGTGGCCGGTCAGGCGTTGGGCATGGGGGGGTACGATCCGACCGCCCTGGCTTGCGTGTTCGCCTCGGCCCACGGCGACCAGTCCATCACCGACGAAATCTGCGCCACATTGGCGCGCGCGCCCACGGAGCTGTCGCCCACCCGTTTCCACCATTCCGTGCACAACGCGTCGGCTGGTTACTGGACCATCGCCACCGGCTGCCGCGCCCCATCCAGCGCCGTGTGCGCGGGTGCGTACACCTTCGGCGCCGCGCTGCTGGAAGCGGCGACGCAGGCGCTGGCCGAACAACGCCCGGTGCTGCTGGTGTGCAGCGATACCGCTGGAAGCGGGCCGTTGCTGGAGATGACCGGCTGCAGCAGCGCCTTCGGTTGTGCCCTGCTTCTGACGCCCGTGGCTGGCGCGAACGCGCTTGCGCGCTTGCGCGTGCGGATGGCGGACGATTGCCCCGCGCCTACGCCGGCGCCTGCCGCACTCCGGGACGAAGCGGCCGGCAACCCCTGCGCCGCCGCGTTGCCGCTGCTCGCCCTGCTCGCCACGCGGGGCGGCGTCTGCCGCGTCGGCTACGCCACGGCGATGGATCTGCTCGTCGACGTCGAGGTCGCCGATTGAGCGCGTCCCTGCCCCGCTGGTGCGTGCTGATCCCCTGCCTCGACGAAGAGGCGGCGATCCGCCGCGTAGTCGAATCCGTGCTCGCGCTGGGCGCGCCCGTGATCGTGGTGGACGACGGCTCGACGGATCGCACGCCGGAAATCCTGGCGGCGCTGCCGGTTACGCTGCTTCGCCACGACGAACGTCGCGGCAAGGGCGAGGCGTTGCGCGATGGCTTCCGCGAAGCGTTGCGCCTGGGCTACGAAGCCGTGCTGACCATGGATGGCGATGGCCAGCATCTGGCGTCCGACATCCCGAGCATCGTGGCCGCCGCCGCCGCGCATCCCGGCGACCTGGTAATCGCCGCGCGCCTGCTCGACAAGGCGCAGCAGCCGCAGAGCCGCCGTCGCGCCAACGCCGTCGCCGACTGGGGTATTTCATGGGGATGCGGCCAGCCGGTGGCGGACACGCAAAGCGGACAGCGCTGGTATCCGCGTGCGGCGCTGGATCTGGTCGATCTCGCCGCGCAGGATTTCGTATTCGAAGCGGCTATCCTCATCGCTGCTTCGCGCGAGCTGCAGATGGGTGTGGTGTCGGTGCCGATCGCTTCGCGTTATCCCTTGGATGCGCGTCCCAGCCATTTGCGCCCGGTGCTCGACACCATGCGCATCACGCTCTACACAATTGGTCGTGTGCTGCATTACGGGCAGGTGGTGGAGAGCTATCGGCGATCGCATGCGGCGCCGCGGATAGTTCGAAGGTAGTGCTGCGCTTGGGAGAGCTGGTGCTTTCGCGAGGAACAAGGCGGTTTCGTCTGCCTGCCGACGGCTGGACCACTTCTCTTTTGCGTGCCCATGCGGAAGCGTGGGCGAACGGCAAATCCGACCCCGAGTCAAAGAGAAGTAGCCAAGAGAAAAACGCGCTCCGCGAAGACGCTCTCCGGGCATCGCGCCCTGCGGGTGCGTGAGAGGTGGAACCGGCTTTCCGGCCGGCCTCCTGCCTGATCGAAAAGGCATCGCCGCTCATAGCGATGTTCGTTGTATGGCCTGATCGTCCATGCCTCACCGCCGCCGAAGGATTCCTAAAGCAGCTCGCTTCCGGCGCGACAATCGCCATACACCTCGCGCCTCACAGAATCCCCTTCACCCCCGCACCAAATGCCGTAATCAATCGCGTATAGATCAATTTCGGCGAGATCGCCACGTCGGGGAAGTCCCCCACGGGCGTGTAGCACTGCTGAAACTTCGGATTGTCGGGTGCGAGCGGCCCGCAGCCAGGCTTGATTTCGTAGCTGGTGGCATAGCGGAACGGCCACAGGTCGAACAGGGGCAGGCGTGCGGAGACGTCGCCGATGGCGAGACTGATGTCGCCGAGCACGGGGATGCTTGGTTCGCGCTTGCCGATGGTCCAGGCGTTCTGCGGGAGGGTGTCTTCGAGGATGGAGTCGCGCACCTGGCTGGCGAAGCGCGGGTCCTGCACGATCACGCCGGCTTCGGTGTTGTAGTGGTCGGAACGCGGGTCGAAGTTGTGCGAGCCGACCATGGCGAAGCTGTCGTCCACCACCATTGATTTGGCATGCAGGCTGTAGCGGCGTCCGCTGCTGTGCAGGGGCGCAGGGCGGTTGCGCCTGCCGCCGCTGCCGAACATGCCGGGGCGGCGCTCGTTGCCGGGGAAACGGCGTCTCTTGTCCGCCTGTGCGATGGACGTGTCGGCGGGATTGTCGTCCCCGGCGTCGCGTGCCTCCTCGAACGCTTCCTCGGCGCTGTCGGCATGCGGCTTGAGTTCATGGATCTGGAAGCCGTATTCGGTGAGGTAGCGGCGGCGATGCTTGTAGGACAGCGCGTAGACCGCGAAGGCGTCGGTGGCGGCCAGCGAGTTGGTGGAGACGATGATGTCGGGCGACGGATTCTGTTTGTGCAGTTTCTTGAAGATGTCCTGCGCGCGGCGGCTCATCACGAGGTAGGGCGTCTGCAGCACCACCTCGTGTTTGGCATCGGCGACCATGCGCATCAGCTGGACGGTGAAATCGCGGGCGTCGCGCTTGTGCGGCTCGTCGGTCTTGGCTGGCAGGTCGCTGAAGTAGTTCACCTGGCTGACGCGCAAGGTGTCGTCGCCGATCCACGCGGCGAGCCAGTCGGGGTCTTCCGCGTCGGACAGCAGGCGCGCCACGCGCGCGGGGTCGGTATAGGTCGGTGCGAGCCAGCCGGGTGGCGCGCTGTCGCTGCGGATGCGCCGGTTGACGTCGCGCAGGCGGATCAGCGGCACCGAGCGCTTGTGATTCCAGAACAGCGCGAAGCTGTCGGCCATCTCCTTGCCCACCGGGCCTCCGGCCATCACGTCGCGGTCGAGATAGTCGAAGTCGGGGTCCCAGTTGAAGTAGCGGTTCTGGTAGTTGCGGCCGCCGGTGATGCCGATGACATCGTCCACCAGCATCAGCTTGTTGTGCATGCGCTGGTTGAACTTCATGAAGCAGCACAGCACGCCGGCGGCGAACTGCAGCGGTGGCGTCTGGGCATCATGGAAGGTGGGGTTGTACAGCTTCACTTCGAGATTGGGGCTGACCCGGGCGAGGCGGTCGAGCAGCGCGAGGTCGCCGAAGGAAAACAGCTGGTCGGCGAGGATATGCACCTTCACGCCGCGTCGCGCGGCCTGCACCAGCTCGTTGAGCACCAGCTGGCCGACGTCGTCCTCGTCCCAGATGTAGGTCTGCACGTCGATGCTGTGCTGCGCGGCGTGGATCAGATTGATCCGTGCGGCCAGCGCGGCTTCGCTGTCGTCGAGCAGAGTGACGGTGTTGACCGGGTGGTCGGGTGTGGAGTCGGCCAGCGCCTGCTGGGCGGCAGCCAGCAGGGGCGACGGTTTGGCGCAGTGGTCGGCCTGCTGGCAGGTGTCCGCGCGGTTGGGACTGGCGGCAACGATGTCACCGGCTTCGCGGATCTGCGCGCGGCTCAGCGTGCAGCCTTGCAGCAGCACGATGATCAGCAGGACGGGAAGCAGCGATAACCGGCGAAACGACATGAACGATGGCATGGGCGAGGCGTGATGCCCCGGGCGTGTGGTGGAAGCTATCCCAAAATCCATTCGTCCTGGGCGTAGCACCGGGGGCGCGGAGTCGAAGGGGTGCGTTTTGCCGTTACCGGATTCAGCGCGGGGACCAGAACGCATCCAGTCGCGCGCAGGCCGGCTCCAGCGGGCCGCTCAGGTGCAACACCGCGAGGCCGCCCGGCGGCATGCCGCGGAACTCGTCGGAGCGGCCTTCCACGAGCAGCGCCACCAGCCGTTCGATGCCCGGGTTATGGCCTACCAGCATCACGGTGCCGGCGTCGGCGTGCTGGTCGAGCAGGGCCAGCAGTTCGCCAGGCGTGGCGTCGTAGATCTCGCCGGCTTCCTGCAGCGGGGGGGCGCTGCCCAGCGCGGCCAATGCCAATTTCGCAGTTTCCATGGTGCGGCGCGCGGGCGAGCAAAGCACGCGCTGGGGTTGCGCACCGTGGCTGGCCAGCCATGTGCCGGCATCCTGCGCCTCGCGCTGGCCGTGTTCGCTCAGCGCGCGTTGACGGTCGTCGCCGCCGTCGGCGGGCAGGGCTTCGGCGTGGCGCAGCAGGATCAGTTCGTGCATGGACGGCTCCGGTAGATGAGGGTCAGGCCTGGCGCTTGATCCAGCGCAGCAGCGGCTTCCAGTCTTCCTGGTGGTTGCGCACCTGCTCTGACTGGTAGTCGAAGATACCCTTGCCTAGCGCGGCAAGCAGCACATAGGCCTGGCTGTCCCGCAACTGGGCAACGACGGGGAAGGGCGACGCGGCGGCGAGTTGCTCCACTGCGTCCTGACTGGCTCGCGTCCACGGCTTGAGGCGGTTCGCCACCAAGGCCACCGGAAGTTTGCCGTTGCGGACGCGCTTGATGTCCTGCAATTCGCCGAGGAAGCGGGCGGTGGCGTCGAGGTCGAAGCTGGACGGCAATACCGGCACCAGCAACACGTTGGCCACGTCGATGAAGGGTTCCAGCTCGCGCTCGCCGACGCCGGCCGGGGTGTCGATCAGCAGCTGCTGGGTGTCGGCGGGCACCTTCTGCAGCGCCTTGCGGCCGCCTTCCAGGCCCAGTACTCCGGGCACGTTGTCGGGACGGCGGCTGGCCCAGCGGTAGCTGGAACCCTGCCGATCGGCGTCCACGATGGTGGTGTTCTGCCCCGCCTGTGCCCAATGTGAGGCCAGTTGCGTCGCCAGCGTGCTTTTGCCGCACCCGCCCTTGCTGCTTGCCACCAGCGTCGTAAGCATTGGGACACCTCGTCGCGAAGGTTGGCGCAAGCCTACCCGCTATGAGCGATCAAGGGGAGTGTGCCGATGCAGAGGTGTCCTGTTGCGCGGCATCGGGCGACTGGGGTTGCGGCTGCCAGCTGCCGGGGGCGGTGATCGAGACGCCACGGGTACGCAGCACGGTGGCGATCTGGCTCATCTCGGCACCGCCCTGCCTCGCGGTTGCCAACAGCAGCTGTGCCACCGTGGGATCGTCCTGCGCGTGCAGCGCCAGCTGCGAATAGTTCTGCACCTGCCAGATCAGGTCGCGGCGCTGCTGTTGGGCGGTTGCCTTCTCGGTGGCGTCGCCGAGGGTCTCGAACAGATGCAGGCCCAGCGAACGCGACAGCGGGCTGGAACCCCATCCGAGCAGTTTGGCCAGCTTGAGGCAGTCAGCCTTGAGGGCATCGTCGCCGCCTGCGCCTTCGCACAGCTTGGCCACCACCGGCAGCGCAGGCTGCGGTTGCAGCCGGGCGTTGGCGAGCACGATCAGTGCCTGCACCCCGGCGGGTCCGGCTGCGCCCTGCGTGGCCGGCGGCGGGGGCAACGCATCCACGACGTTGGCCAGCGCGGTGAGGCTGTTGCCGGCGTAGTCGTCATAGATCTTGCTGTTGGCAGCCTTGGCGAGATCCTCGCGCGTGGACTTGGCCTTCATGTCGCGCGTGTCGATGCCCAGCTTGAGCAGCCACACCGCGGCATTGTCCGGCGCTTCCTCCGTCAGCTTGCGCAACGCGGTGGCGTTGGGGCAGGCGTCGGCCTTCGCGTCGCAGTCGGCGAGGCGCACCCATTGCACGGCAGGGCCGGAATCGTCGGCCGCGGCGGCCCGGTTGATCAACGCGTGAAAGCTGCCGGTCTTGCTCGGGTTGGACAACGGGCGGGCCAGCAAGGCCGCACCCAGCAGCGGCTCCGCCGTGGCGCGCAATGCGAGCACGCTGACCATGTCGCGCTGGAACGATTGCAGCGCCTGGTCGCGCGCATCGTTGGCAATGGCCGGGGCCGAAGCAGCGGCGGGTGGGTTCGTATCGTCCGCCGCCGCAGTCGCGGCAACCAGCGTCAGGGCGCCGGCAAGGGCGAGGCAATGCCATCCACGCATGAGGTGCTCCAGCAATCGATGAAGCCGTCAGCTTAGCGGCCGTGCCTTGAGGATGCTCTGAACGATTTCTGAGCCCCGCGCCGCTGCGGCGGCCTCGTGTCGGCCCGTGTTGTTAGGATGTCCGCTCGATTGCGCGCGTGCGCGCTCCACCCACTACAGGGGGCGGAGGATAGTCGTGGCTCATTTTTCCAGTTTTGCCGATGGCGCGCCGTGGTTTGTCGGCTGGGGCACGTTGGCGCTGATCAACGCGGGGCTGGCCCAAGGCAAGAACCGCAGCGGTCTGCTGTGGTTCCTGTTGTCCTTGTTGTTCGGCCCGCTGGCGACCCTGGTCCTGGTGCTGCTGCCCAAGGAGCGGGCCAAGCTGTTTTGAGGGGTGAAACTGCTGGATCGAGGTGAACCCAGGCACCATCAGAGCGCGCTTGCTTTAAGCCACGCTTCGGCGATCCGTACCATGTCTATTTGAAGCTTTTGGCTTATTCGCCAAAAGCTTCGCGCATGAATTCCGGCTGGGCCAGCGCGGCCTTGTGGATCTCGGCGTTGTAGTACCTGGTGGGGAAGTTCTTGCTCAGGGCGCCGCGCTCGCGGAAGCCGCTGAGGTCGCCGCCCTTGCGCGCCATCGTGCAGCTCCACCAGCCGGTGGGGTAGCAGGGCTGCGGGAACGGCAGAGTCTTCACCGCGCTGAAACCGGCGGTGCGCATCGCCGCGCGCATCGACTTGATGAGTTCGATGTGCGCCAGCGGCGATTCGCTCTGCTGCACCAGCAGGCCGCCGTGGCGCAGGGCCTTGAAGCAGCTGGCGTAGAACGCGGCGTTGAACAGGCCTTCGGCCGGGCCCACCGGGTCGGTGGAGTCCACGATCACCAGGTCGATCGACTCCGGCTCAGCCTCGGCCATGTACTTGATGCCGTCGATGAACAGCAACTCGGCGCGCGGGTCGCTGTTGGACTCGCACAGTTCGGGGAAATACTGCTCTGCAAGGCGCGTGACGCGCTCGTCGATCTCCACCTGCACCGCGTGCTCCACCTCTTCGTGCTTGAGCACTTCGCGCAGCGTGCCGCAGTCCCCGCCGCCGATGATCACCACGCGCTTGGCGCGCGCATGGGTGAACAGCGCGGGATGGGTCATCATCTCGTGGTAGAGGAAGTTGTCGCGGCTGGTGAGCATCACGCAGCCGTCGATCACCATCAACTTGCCCCAGTCGGTGGTCTGGTGGATCTCGATGGTCTGGAACGGGGTCTTCTCCGCGTGCAGCAGTTGCTCGGTGCGGAAGCCGATGGAGGAGCCGGAGGCTTGGTGGGCCTCGGTGAACCAGCTGATCTGCTGCGACATGGGTGTTCCTGGGTCAGGCGCGAAGTTTGGCCGCGTATTGTAGCCGAGCTGTCGCGGATGGGCTGTTACAATGGCGGCTCCGGTGCGCGGCGCGTACCGGCTGGTGCGATCGGCCCCGCGGCGTGCGAGGCTTCCGGCCCTTCGTGCTTAGCTGCGTCAAGGCTCGCCGCTGCGACGACATGCCTTCTTTCCGTTTGCACAAGGAGACATTCCCATGTCGAAGCCCTGGACCGTGGACGATGCCCGCCATACCTACGCCGTAACCCATTGGAGCGACGGTTACGTCGACGTCAGCGACACCGGCGAGATCGCGATACAACCGCACGGGACGCGCGGCCCCGCGCTGTCGCTGCCGGCCATCGTGGAGCGCGCCCGCGCCGAAGGCCTGCGCCTGCCGTTGCTGGTGCGCTTCCCGGACATCCTGGCCGACCGCCTCGCGCGCCTGCAGGGTGCGTTCGCCAAGGCCATCGGCGAATGGAACTACGCGGGCGGCTATACGGCTATCTACCCGATCAAGGTGAACCAGCAGCGCGGCGTGGCAGGCGAGCTGGTGGCTGCCGGCACCGAGGGGTTCGGCCTCGAGGCCGGTTCCAAGCCCGAGCTGATGGCCGTGCTGGCGATGGCGCGGCCCGGCTCCATCGTGATCTGCAACGGCTACAAGGATCGCGAATACATCCGACTCGCGCTGATCGGGCTGAAGCTCGGCCTGCGCGTGCATATCGTGATCGAGAAGCTCTCCGAGCTGGACCATGTGTTCGCCGAGGCCCAAGCCCTGGGCGTGGAGCCGCTGCTCGGGGTGCGCGTGCGCCTGGCTTCCATCGGTGCCGGCAAATGGCAGAACACCGGCGGCGACAAAGGCAAGTTCGGGCTGTCGCCGGCGCAGGTACTCACCCTGATCGAGCGGCTGGACAAGGCCGGCCTCAAGCACACGCTGAAGCTGCAGCACTTCCACATGGGCTCGCAGATCTCCAACGTGCGCGACATCGCCAACGGCATGCGCGAGGCCACCCGCTACTTCGTCGAGCTCACCCGCATGGGCGTGCCGCTGGAGATCGTCGACGTGGGCGGCGGCCTGGGCGTCGACTACGAAGGCTCGCGCTCGCGCAGCCACAACTCGATCAACTACTCGATCGAGCAGTACGCCGCGACCATCGTGCAGTCGCTGGCCGAGGCGGTGGAGGCGGAAGGCCTCAAGGCGCCGCATATCCTCACCGAGGCCGGCCGCGCGATGACCGCGCACCACGCCGTGCTGGTGGTCAACGTGAGCGAGGTCGAGGAGGTGCCGCAAGGCGCGATCCCCGCACCGGGCGCCCACGAACCGGCGGTGCTGCGCCGCCTGCGCGAGGTGCACGACGAACTCGACCGACGCCCGGCGCTTGAGCTGTTCCACGAAGCCCAGCATCACCTTGCCGAAGGCCAGACACTCTACGCGCTGGGCCAGCTCGCGCTGGCCGACCGCGCGCGGCTGGACGAGATGTACTACGCCATCGCCAACGCGGTGCGCGCGCGCCTGCTGCCCGGCGAGCGTTCGCATCGCGCCGCGCTGGACGAGCTGGACGAGAAGCTGGTGGACAAGTATTTCGTCAACTTCTCGGTATTCGAGTCGGTGCCCGACATCTGGGCGATCGAGCAGATATTCCCGATCGCGCCCATCGCGCGGCTGGACGAGCAGCCGACGCGGCGTGGCGCGATCGTCGACCTGACCTGCGATTCCGACGGCCGCATCGACCATTACGTGGATGCCGAGGGCGTGGACGTCTCGTTGCCGCTGCACGCGTTGAAGGAAGGCGAGAGCTATTGCCTCGGCATCTTCATGGTGGGTGCCTATCAGGAAACGCTGGGCGACATCCACAATCTGTTCGGCGACACCGATGCAGTGAACGTGCGTGTGGATGGCGACGGTTACGTGTTCGCGCACAAGCGCCGCGGCGACACGACCGATCTGATGCTGGACTACGTGGGCTACGACCTCGCCGCGTTGCGTGCCAGCTACCGCGAACGCATCGCTGCCGCAGGCGTCGTGAGCGGCGAGGCCGAGGCGCTCTATGCTGCGCTGGACGGTGGACTCACGGCCTATACCTATCTCGCCTGAGACACGCGCCGAGAACCCGTTCGATAACTCAACCTCCCGCTTCAGCTTGCGGGACGAGCGGACTGTTGCAAGAAGCGAAACGGTTTCGGACGTCTGCCGCGTCCGAGCCGCCTTGTCATGCAGGGCCAAGGCAAAGGTGACCAGGTAGAGGCCCGATGCGCCGGCATTGCCAGCAACCCTGTCGAAGGGCGGCTCCTGCCTATGCAATGGCCGGTGCGGCCATGCCATATCCTGGTGCTGAAGGCTGCCACCTTCGTCATTGCCGCTGCGAGCTGCGCGGAGATTCCATGGGCGCCAAAGGGCATCGCAGCGGGCGGGAGGGCCCGGTACGACCGCCAGCCCATGACCCGCCCCCGCGATTCGCTATGATCCGCCGGTCTTCCGCGGGAGTGCGCCATGTCTTTGCTGAGCAAAATGCTCCGCCACAAATCCATCGAGCAGTTGCAGGGCGAGGTGGGCAAACGCAGCGATTTCCGCCGGGTGCTAGGCCTGTGGCAGCTTACCGCCATCGGCATCGGCGGCATCATCGGCGTGGGCGTGTTCGTGCTGGCGGGCCAGCAGGCGGCGCTGAACGCCGGCCCGGCGGTGATCATCTCCTTCCTGATCGCGGGCATCGCCAGCGCGGCGGCGGCACTGTGCTATGCCGAGTTCGCCGGCATGATTCCGGTCACCGGCAGCGCTTACACCTACGGCTATGCCGTGCTCGGCGAGCTGGCCGCGTGGCTGATCGGCTGGGACCTGCTGCTGGAATACGCATTGATCGTGGCGGTGGTGGCGATCGGCTGGTCGGGATACGTGCAATCGGCGCTTACCGGCATGGACATCGCCATTCCCGTGTGGGCGCAGGGCGCGATCGGCACGGGCAAGGGCCACGTGTTCAACGTGATCGCCTCGCTGGTGACGCTGGGCGTGTCGGCGCTGCTGATCTTCCGCACCGAATGGGGTGCGCGCTTCAACACGCTGGTGGTGGCGATCAAAGTGGCCGCGGTGGCGCTGGTGATCGGCATCGGCGTGTTCTATGTGAATCCCGCCAACTGGGTGCCGTTCATTCCCGCGCGTGCGGTGGGTACCGACGGCGCGATGCATTTCGGTTTCCAGGGCGTCGGCGCGGCGGCGGCCGTGGTGTTCTTCGCGGTGTTCGGCTACGACACGCTGACCACTGCGGCGGAGGAATCGAAGAACCCGCAGCGCGACCTGCCGCGCGCGGTGCTGCTGTCGCTGGGTATCTCGATGGCGATGTACCTTGCGGTGTCGCTGGTACTCACCGGCATCGCGCACTACACCACGCTCAATACCGCCGCTCCCGTCGCCGATGCGTTCCAGGGCCTGGGCCTGCATTGGGTGGCGCTGACCGTGTCGGTGTCGGCGGTATTCGGCCTGATTAGCGTGCTGTTCGCCTTCATGCTCGGCGCCACTCGCATCTGGTTCGCGTTGTCGCGCGACGGTCTGCTGCCGGGCTGGTTCGCCAAGGTGCATCCGCGCTACGGCACGCCGCATCGGCCCACGGTGTCGATCGGCGTGTTCACTGCGCTGGTGGCCGGCCTGCTGCCGATCGAGGAAGTCGCCAAGTTGGTGAACATCGGCGTGCTCTCGGCCTTCATCGTGATCTGCACCTCGGTGATGCTGCTGCGCCTGCGCAAGCCGGAGCTGCACCGCGCGTTCCGCACGCCGTGGGTGCCGTGGGTGCCGCTGATCGGCATCGCGTTCTCGATCTGGCTGCTGTCCGAACTGCCGGCGATCACCTGGAAGGTGTTCCTGATCTGGGTCAGCCTCGGCATGGTGATCTACCTCGTCTACGGCATGCGGCACAGCAAGCTGGAACGGACGGAACAATAAACGACAGATGCAGCGTTGGACCCACCGGGTCTGCGTGTGGTTACAATCTGACGTTGTCGTTTGCGTATGGTCGGAGCATCGGGGGATGTTCCGTATCAGGGAATGTGAGTCGCAAAATTTGGCGCTTGCCTCGGCATCCGCAGGAAGCGTCGCCGGATTTCCATACGAACAGGGGGATGTCATGACATTGAAGCAGATGGCTTTTGCCGTCACGTTGCTGCTCGCATTTCACACGGGCGCGGCCAAGGCGGATGGCACGTTCATACCTGCGGCCAACCGCACCGACATGGTGTATGACGCCCAGCGCGACCTGATCTACATCGCCAACGGTTCGAGCGTGTTGCGCTATGACGTTACCGCTGGCGCATTCCTGTCGCCGCTCAACTTGGGCGGGCAACTCGAGGGCGTCGATCTCTCGCCTGACGGCAATACGCTGGCGGTAGCCGATGCGGCATGTACGAGCACCAATTCGTGGGTGCATCTGGTCAATCTGAATACCTTGGTCGATACCAAGGCGATGTATACGCTGCCTGGCCCGGATTCCTGGTTTTCCCTGGAGGCAGGAACGTATGCCGTGGCCTTTGCCGCCGACGGCAGTCTGCTGGTGACGTCTGAGTTCAACGGTTCTGGCTGGGTGCCGTTGCTGCATCTCAATCCCTCTAGCGGGCAGTGGACGAGCGTAGCCAGCAGTATTGGCATCAGGCAGAACAGCATGGTTTCCGCGAGCGGCGATGGCAAGACGATTGCAATTGCCGAAAGCAACATCTCGGACGGCAGGTGGGGTTTCTACAGTCTTGCCAGCGGGCAGTTCACCGAGTTCGTCGGCACACTCGGCACGGGCTGGTTCAATTACGAGATTGCGGCCAATGCCGATGGTAGCCAGTTTTCGATACCCACCTACGGCGGCACGTTCTTCGTCGACACGTCGGCCAACGAACTGGCAACTCTAGGCACGTATGCCGGGCAGCAGCCGATCGGCGTGGCCTACCATCCGGTCGAACCCGAGGTTTTCTTGCCGTGGGAGGGCACCAGTGAGGTGCGCGTCTACGACACGAAGACATTCACTCAGACCGGCAGTTTCGACTTCGTGGACACCTTCACCAGCAACGGGAACTACGCCTTCGTGGATGGCCGCACCCGACTTTCTCGCGACGGCTCATTGCTAATGGTGTCGGTGACCGGTGGCGTGCGTTTCCTGCGCATGTACAGTCCGTTGGCTGCCCAGGCAGTCGTTACCACCATCTACTACAATCACAGTACGGGTCTGATCCCTCTCAAGGGTTCGATTGGTGACAGCGGCACGCTCACTTACAGCGTGGCTAGCCAGCCCAGGTATGGAACCGTCACCATCAACGGCAATACGGCGACCTACATGGCGACAGAGCCCTTTATCGGTACTGACAGCTTTACCTATCAGGTGCACTACGGAATGGCGACGGCCGAGGCGCCGGTGACCATCATCAGAAATAGCCAGACGTCGCCGATTGCCAACAACGATTATTATCTAGCAACAAGCCGCGAGCCGATGCTGCTCCCCGTGCTGGCGAACGATCAGAGTCCGGGCGGCGCCCCATTGAACATCGTTGCTGTCACGCGGCCATCGCAGGGCAGTGCCGTCATACAAGGCAACGAAATCCTATATATACCACCTGCCAATTTCAGCAGTGTGGCCAGCTTTCGCTACACGATATCGAATGGCTTGGGTGGAACCGCATCTGCGGGCGTGACCGTTCAACCGGCCGCGTCTGCAGGGGCGTCGCCGATTCCAGCGACGCCCATCGTTAGCGGCAGTCATGTCCTGCCGGGTATGGGCGCGCTGCAAAAGCCGTGAGCCGGGTATTGGATGGCACTTCGTTCTGCACGCCAGTCCTACGTTGTTCAGTCCGCATGCTTTTGTGTGAGGGCGTGGGCGAAACATCTTCCGTGTTGCCACTTGCGCCGATACGTGACCATGCGCAATCTCAGACAACGCGGAAGATGTATATCGGTGACGTAATAGAGGATTGAATGGCTCAAGGAGAAGCCTTGTTGACTTGCACTGGTCATTTTGTCGCACAATTGCCAATCGTTTCGGGGAACTTGTGCTGCTGCGGAATGGGGCAGGGGGCGAGGAATGTGCCAATCGACAAGTTCAACGAATGAAGCCGCATCAGTTTGCGCGAACTGCGGTGCGCCGCTGGGCGGCGAGTATTGCGCGCAATGCAGCGAGCGCCGGATGCATCCGGACGAGCACACGTTGCGGCATGTCGTGGGCGAGTGGTTCGAGGCGTTCTCGCATGGCGAAGGCCGCCTGCTCAAATCCCTGCGTACCTTGCTGTTCCAACCGGGTGAACTGACGCGCGAATACTTTCGCGGACGACGTGTTCCCTATACGCGGCCGGTGGCGTTGTTCTTCGCGGCGAACCTGTTGTATTTCCTGCTGGCGGTCCTGCAGACCTTCAACACATCGTTGAATACCCAGCTGGAGATGGCTCCGCTCGCCGGGGTCAAGCAGGTCATGGTCATGCGCCGCGCGGCTGGCGTGCCGATCGGCAGCACGGAGAGTGCGGCGCTTGCGGGCGACTACTGGCGCTCGGAGAACCCGTTCGTGATGAATGCCGGCAAGAACGCCGAGCCAACCGCCATGGAGTCGGCGAGCGGTGTCATGTCTGCTCACGATGCCAATGTGCTGGCGGCATTGCAGAGCTACGGCAAACGCTACGACGAACGCACCGACGCCCTCTCGCGCGCGCTGGTGATAGCCCTGGTGCCGATGTTGGCGTGCTGGTTGTGGCTTGCACTGGTGCCTTGGCGGCGCGGGCTGGCCGAGCTGTCCATCTTTGCGACCCATGCCTGGGCGGCGCTGTTGCTGATACTCCTGGTTTTCGGCTGGGCCTGGAAAGGTCTGGCCAACGCGATGTTGTGGTTCCGGGGAGAGTTGCCGGCGTTCCTGCAGACCGACGGTTATGGCAGTGCGACCTTGGGCTTGTTGGTTCTTGCCTACCTCTATTGCGCGCTGAGGAACAATTTCCGGTTCAGCTGGGTGGGCAGCGCAGCCTTGTGTGTCTGGACGATGGCGGGTCTGTACCTGTCGCTGGAGCTGTACCGCGTGCTGCTGTTCTTCGTGACGGTGTATGCCTTGCACTGAGCGTGCCGGCGCAAAATCATGCGCCGCCTGCGCGTGACCTCTGGCAGGGTGCCGCGTGCGCATCGCGATCTACCATCGACCGGTCCCGCCGCTCGCCGTCACGACGAACGACGCTTTTCTGCCGGCAGCGCGGCTTCCGCGTGGGTCGGTGCCTGCCCGGAGCCGCCCGTGAATCGTCCTCTCTTCCGTTCCAGCCTGATCGCCGCCGCTGTGGTCGGTGCGCTTTCGCTTTCCGTGGTCCATGCGCAGGACGCCGAGCGCGCCGCACCGGCCGATACGCCGTACGACGACGGTACGCTCACGGTGAATGTGGACCTCACCGACGCACCTAAGCGCATGTTCCGCGTGCAGGAAGCGATCCCGGTGAAGGCGGGCGAAGTCACACTGCTGTATCCCGAGTGGATCCCCGGCGAGCACGCACCGTCCGGTCCGATCCAGAACGTGGCCGGGCTGATCATCAGTGCAAACGGCAAGCAGCTCGCCTGGCGCCGCGACCTGCGCGACATGTACGCGATCCACCTCAACGTGCCGGATGGCGTGAGCCAGCTCGACCTTGCATTCCAGTTCCTCTCGCCGGCGCCAGGCGAGGACAGCCTGTTCGGCGCCAGCGCCTCGTCCACGCCGAACCTGGTGGACGTCGAGTTCAACCAGGTGGCGTTCTATCCGGCCGGCTACTACTCGCGGCAGATTCACATCCAGCCCACCGTGCAGTTGCCTGCCGGCTGGAAGTTCGGCACTGCGATGGAAGTGGCCAGCCAGAGCGGCGGCACCGTGCAGTTCAAGCCGGTGACGTTCAACAATCTGGTGGATTCGCCGCTGATCGCGGGCGAGTACTTCAACCGCGTGGATCTGGCGCCGGGCGCCAAGGTGCCGGTGCACCTCAACGTGGTGGGCGACGGTGCAAAGGACGTGAAGCTCACCGACAAGCAGCTGGAGCAGCAGCGCGCGGTGGTGACGCAGACCAACCTGCTGTTCGGTGCGCACCATTACGATCATTACGACTTCCTGCTCACGCTGTCCGACCACACCGGTCATTTCGGCCTAGAGCACCACCAGTCCAGCGATGATCGCCTGCCCGCCGATTTCTTCACCGACGATGACATGCACACGCTGGCGGCCAGCCTGATGCCGCACGAGTTCGTGCACTCGTGGAACGGCAAGTTCCGTCGCCCCGCCGACCTGTGGACGCCCAACTTCAACGTGAAGATGCAGGACGACCTGCTCTGGGTCTACGAAGGCCTTACCGATTACTGGTGCAGCGTGCTCACCGCGCGTGCGGACCTGTGGTCGCCCGAGCAGTTCCGCGACACGATGGCGGACATAGCCGCGCAGATGAGCGAACGCACCGGCCGCGCCTGGCGTTCGCTGCAGGACACCGCCGACGCCGCGCCGCTCACCTATTACGGCGGCGGCGGCTGGGGCAACTGGCGCCGCGGCACCGACTTCTATCCCGAAGGCCAGCTGCTGTGGCTGGACGTGGACACCAAGATCCGCGAACTCTCCGGCGGCAAGCATTCGCTGGACGATTTCGCGCATGCCTTCTACGGAATGGAGAATGGCAGCTACGTCACCAAGACCTACACCTTCGACGACGTGGTCAGCACGCTCAACCAGGTGCAACCGTTCGACTGGGCGAAATTCCTGCGCGAGCGGCTGGACTATACGGGCCCGAACCTGCCCGAGCAGGGCATCGCGCGTGGCGGCTGGAAGCTGGTCTACACCGACAAGCCCAATGCGCAGACCAAGGCGATGGAAGGCATCCGTCACGGCGTCAACTTGGCCGCCTCGATCGGTCTCTCCGCGTCGAAGAGTGGCGACATCTACGACGTGCAGTGGAACGGACCTGCCTTCAAGGCCGGACTGGTGCCGGGCCTCACCATTGTTGCAGTGAACGGCAAGGACTATTCGCCCGATGCGCTGAAGGATGCGATCACAGCAGCCAAGACCGGCAGCGCACCCATCCAACTGCTGGTGAAGAACGTCGACATCTACAGTACGGCGAAGATCGACTATCACGGCGGCCTGCTTTATCCGCACCTGGTACGGGCGGATGGCAAGGATCTGCTCGACGCGATCGCCACGGCAAGGAAGAACTGATCTTCCGCCGGCTCCAAGAACAACGGCCGCCCGAAGGCGGCCGTTGTGTTTTCTCCCTTCCGCCACTCGTGCGGGAGGGGCTCGACGCCTAGCTTAGAAACGGTATTCCAGCGAACCCGAGAACGCCGCCACGTTGGAGCGGTCCTGGCCGCTGGTGGGGCGGCCGTATTGCAGGCGGTAGTTGTCGTAGTTCACCGCCAGGCTCACGTTGCGGGTGACGTCGTAGCCCACGCCGGCGCCGGCGAACCAGCCGTTGTTCCAGCTCTTCTCGCGCGATTCGGCATCGCCGTAGGTCTCGCCCATGTAGCTGGTCGAACGCATGTAGCCGGCATGGCCGGTGACGAACCAGCGGCTGCTGCCGATGTCGTACTTGCCGTTCACGCCGACGGTGGCGGCGCGCGACTTCAGGTTGGTTTCAACGCCGTCGGTCACGTTCTTTGGGCGACCCAGGTAGACGTAGCCGACTTCCGGACCGACGTAGCCGTTCCAGCGCCAGCCGAAGCGCACGTTCTGGAATACGCTGTTGTCGTGGCCGAAGTCGCTGCTGCGATTTTGGGTCTGGCCCAGGTTGCCGGCGACGTAGAAGTTCTGCAGCTGGTCGGGGTTGCCGTTGCTGTTGTCGTCTGCGCGGGCCGTCTGGCTGAGCAGCGGGGAGGCGAGCAGGGCGGCCACGGTGGCCGTAAGGAAAAGCTTGTTCATGGGAGTGGACTCCTGTTTTTTTTCTTGCGATCGCCACAGGTGGGGATGCCCGTGGTGTGCCGCGCGGGGATACGCGACGGCGGCCACGGTGGTTTGGCCGCCTTGCACGAAGCTTTCGCTTAACAATCGACGAGGGCATCCGTTCAGCTGTGCGAATGACCTTTGGCAGGGGAGCCGCGCGCGCTGCGGGGCTAGGATCGAACGGACTTGCCCGCCACCTGTTCGTCGTGCGGGCCGTTGCCCAAGGGAGAATCCATTGAAAGTCTCACGTCTTGCTTCCGCCATCGTCGCCGGTGCCATTGGCCTGGTCAGCCTCAACGTGCTCGCCGATGACGTGCCGCCGCCCAAGGACGTGGCTTATCCGGGCACGCTGCAGATCAGCGTGGATGCCACCGATCTCGCGCACCGCATCTTCCGCGTGCATGAAGTCATCCCCGCGCAGGCCGGTGCGCTGACCCTGCTCTACCCGCAGTGGCTGCCCGGCAACCATTCGCCCAGCGGTCCCATCGACAAGTTCGCCGGCCTGGTGGTGAAGGCCAACGGCCAGGTGATTCCGTGGACGCGCGATCCGCTCAACGTCTATGCCTTCCACGTCGACGTGCCGCAGGGCGCGAGCAATGTCGAAGTGGACTTCCAGTACCTCACGCCGCAGAACAGCCGCCAGGGCCGCGTGGTGATGACGCCGGAAATGCTCGATCTGCAGTGGAACGCCAACACGGTGTATCCGGCCGGCTACTACACGCGCCAGATCAAGGTCGATGCCAGCGCCAAATTCCCCGCCGGCTGGCAGTTCGGCACGGCGCTGGAAACGGCCTCGCACGACGGCGACACCGTGCACTTCAAGACCACCACCTTCAACACCCTGGTGGACTCGCCGATCTACGCCGGCAAGTACTTCAAGCGCCTCGACCTCGATCCGGGCGCCAAGGCCGGGGTGCACATGGACATCGTGGCCGACGATCCGAAGTACCTCGAGATCAAGCCGGAGCAGGAAAAGCCGTTCCACAACCTGGTGCAGCAGATGTACAAGCTGTACGGCGCGCACCACTACGAGCACTACGACTTCCTCGTCTCGCTCAGCGACAAGATGGGCGGCGAAGGCCTCGAACACCACCAGTCCAGTGAGGACGGCACGGGTGCCGACTTCTTCTCGGCGTGGGAGAAGAACGCGCTGGGCCGCGACCTGTTCTCGCACGAGTACAACCACTCCTGGGACGGCAAGTACCGCCGCCCGGCCGACCTGTGGACGCCGAACTTCAACGTGCCGATGCAGGACTCGCTGCTGTGGGTGTACGAAGGCCAGACACAGTTCTGGGGCCAGGTGATGGCTTCGCGCTCCGGCCTGTGGAACGACGAGCAGGCGCACGACATGTGGGCCTACGTGGCCGCCACCTACGACAAGGGCCGCCCCGGCCTCGCCTCGTGGCGCAACGTGCAGGACACCACCAACGACCCCATCATCGCCCAGCGCGCGCCGCTGCCCTACCGCAACTACCAGAGCAGTGAGGACTACTACAGCGCCGGCCAGCTGATCTGGCTGGACGTGGACGGCAAGCTGCGCGAACTCAGTGGTGGCAAGAAGAGCATCGACAACTTCGCCAAGTCCTTCTTCGGCATGGACAACGGCAGCTTCGTCACCAACACCTATACCTTCGACGACGTGGTGAAGACGCTCAACGACGTCCAGCCCTACGACTGGGCGAAGTACCTGCGCGAACGCCTCGACGGCCACGGCCCGCTGATCGGCGGTTTCGAGGCGCACGGCTGGAAGCTGGTCTACACCGACAAGCCCAGCGCCGCGGTGAAGGCCATCGAAGCACGCCGCCACTTCGCCGACCTCACCTATTCGCTGGGCGTGTCGGTGGGCAAGGGTGGCCAGATCGCCGATGTGCTGTGGGACGGCCCCGCCTTCAAGGCCGGCCTCGCGCCCAGCATGACCATCGTTGCCATCAACGGCCGCGACTTCGACCCGGACGACCTGAAGGATGCCGTCACCGCTGCCGCGAAGGACAAGAACCAGTCGATCGAACTGCTGGTGAAGGACTTCGACCAGTACAAGACCATCCGCATCGACTACCACGATGGCCTGAAGTACCCGCACCTGGTGCGCGACACCAGCAAGCCCGACACCCTGGGTACGTTGTTCAAGGCGCTCTGAGTGCTGTGCAGCCCCTTTTCCGCTCGCGGGAGAGGGGCTGGCGGTGCTACGGATCGAGCGTCTTGCCGCCGCGTGGGCGGCCCCGTCCATCTCCGCTATACTGCGCGTCCGCTGGTGGATCGCAACGATCCACGCGCTTTTTCGCAACATCATGCGCCCGTAGCTCAGCCGGATAGAGTAGTGGCTTCCGAAGCCATTGGTCGGGGGTTCGAATCCCTCCGGGCGCGCCATCTTTGAGTCCGGCCAAATCCAGATTCAACAAAAAACCCCGGCTATCCGGGGTTTTTTGTTGCCGATTGCTTTTCAACAGGACCAGCCGCCGGACAACCCGCCTTTATCTTGGTCACAGATTGCATTAATGTGACGTAGTTCACAAATTTGTGGCATGGCTTGACCATGCCCTCCAAGGGAAGGGGGGCCATGCCTCGCGCATCCGTTTCCGGCCTGTCGCGCTCAGGCCCACTCGCACCCGGTCTCTGAGCCACAGCATCAGGCTCGACGGCCGTGGCTGTCCGTCGTGGTCGAGCAGCGGCGTTTCTCGCTGAATTGTCCCAGCGCGCAGGAACGATGCCTGCCGGCCGTGCCGCGGCAGCATCGGTCCATTTACCGAAAAGCATCGGTGCCGGATTGGGCCATGGCGGTCGTGTGGCGACGCATTTCCGTGGGGAGTTGGGAGCGCTCTGTTACCGCCGGTACTTGGAATGAGTTGTGCATGTGCATGGATTGAGCGCGGTTCGGACCGCGTATCGCAAGGGCAAGATGGGGAGGGGGCGTGATGGAAATTCCTGACGATGGGACGACGCTATTGACCGTGGCGTCCTGGGTGGCGGTGCTCACCCTGTTGCTTGCCTTTGGCCTGTTGACGGTCATTGTCCTCTTGCGCGCACGGGCGCAATGGCGCACGCGGCGCGACAAGCTTGCCCAACGTCACTGGCAGCACGTGATCCAGCACGTGCTGGCCGGCGACGAGGTGGAGGTGCGTGCCCTGGGGCAAGATGAAGTCACCGGCTTCATCGAGGTCTGGAACGCCACCCACGAATCGCTGCCCCAGGCGGACTCGATCCGTCTGTTGCCGCTGGGGCATCGCGTGGGCTTGGCGGATGCCGCGCGGCGCATGCTGCGGGGCAACTACCACGATTGCGCGATGGCCATCGTTGCGCTCGGGCATTTGCGTGACCTCGGTGTGTTTGACGAGCTGGTACCGTTCCTCAACGACCGCAGCCCGATCGTTTCGCTGTGCGCCGCCCACGCGCTGGGCCAGGTGGATGGCCCCCGGGCAATGGCGATGTTCGTCCCGATGATTCTCGAGCGCGACGACTGGATGCCGGGCAACGTGGCGCGCATCCTGGCCCGCAATGAGGACGGCAGCGCTGCGCGCGAACTCGACAACACGCTGCTGCGCGCCAACACCAGCTCGATGGTGAAACTGGTGCGGTTCCTGGCCGACATCGATCCCGAGCGGGCTGCATTGGTGATCCGGCAATTGCTGGACAGCTCGATCGACGACCACGCCATCTCGGTCTGCCTGCAGCTGGTGAGCGACAAGCAGGATCGCGAACGTGTGGCCAGCTTCCTCGACGCATCGCGCTGGCACGTGCGCATGCATGCGGCGTCGGCGCTTGGACGCATCGGCGAGGCCGTCGACAGCGAACGGCTGGAGCCGATGCTGACTGACAAGGTGTGGTGGGTGCGCTATCGCACCGCGCAGGCGCTGCTGGCGCTGCCGGGCGTGGGGGCGGCGGCACTGCGCCAGATGCAGCAGCGCCAGGGTGATGCCTACGGACGGGACATCATCGACCAGGTGCTTTCGGAACACGACATGGGGGTCGCGGCATGAACCCGTACCTGAGCGCGACCGTGGCCAGTCTCCAGCATGGGCCCTGGGAGCACCTGCTGGTCTCCATGCAATGGGTCTTCGTGATCTATTTCGTGGCGATCAACCTGGGTTACTTGATCCTCAACTACATCTCCGCTTACCAGATCGTGCGCTACATGCGCGAGTACCGGGCCAACTACCTGCCGCCCGGCCTGCGCGACTACCAGCCCCCGGTAAGCATCGTGCTTCCCGCGCACAACGAGGAGAAGTCGGTGGTGGCCTCGGTGCACTCGCTGCTCCAGACCAATTACCCCGAGTTCGAGATCGTGGTGATCAACGACGGCTCCAGCGACCACACACGTGACGCACTGATCGAGGCTTTTGGCCTGGTGAAGGTGCCCGAGGCGTATCGGGCCCGCCTGCACACGGCAGAGGTCAAGGGCGTCTATGCCTCGGCGCGGTATCCGCGGGTGCGCATGGTGGACAAAGCCAACGGCGGCAAGTCCGATGCGATCAACGCCGGCGTCAACTGCGTGCGCTACCCGCTGTTCTGCGTGGTGGACGCCGATTGCATCCTGCAGCCGGAAAGCCTTTCGCGGGTGGTGCGTCCGTTCCTGGAGGACAGGCGCGTGGTGGCCAGCGGCGGCGTGCTGCGCGTGCTCAACGGCTGCTCGGTCGCCAACGGCATGCTTTCCAAGGTGGGGCTCCCTGATCGCTGGCTGCCGAGCTTCCAGGTGATCGAGTACCTGCGCGCCTTCCTGTTCGGACGCATGGGGTGGTCGCCAATGAACGCGCTGCTGATCATCTCCGGCGCTTTCGGCGTGTTCTACAAGGAGCGCGTGATCGCCATCGGTGGCTATCGCGACGACACGGTAGGCGAGGACATGGACCTGGTGGTGCGGTTGCATCGCAACTTGCGCGATGAAAAGCGCGACTACCGCATCGTGTTCGTGCCGGACCCGGTGTGCTGGACCGAGGTGCCGACGGACGTTGCTTCACTGGCCCACCAGCGGGTGCGCTGGCAGCGCGGGCTGGCCGAAAGCCTGTGGTCGAACATCGGGCTGATGTTCAATCGTTACGGTGGCGCGGTGGGCTGGATCGCGTTCCCGTTCATGCTGGTGTTCGAATTCCTCGGACCGCTGATCGAGGTGGTCGGCTATGTCTCGATGATCGTGTTGGCGCTGGCCGGGCTGGTACCGCTGAAGAGCTTCCTGATCTTCCTCGCGGCGGCGATAGGCATGGGCATGCTGCTTTCGGTCAACGCCATGTTGCTGGAAGAGCTGTCCTTCGGCCTGTATGCGCGGCCGATGCAGCAGTTGCGGTTGTTCCTGGTGGCGGTGCTGGAAAACTTCGGCTACCGGCAGATGAATTCCTGCTGGCGTTTCTACGGCACCCTGCTCTGGTTGTTCGGACTGCGAAAGCACCACCGATGGGGCCACATCAACCGCGATGGTTCGTGGCAACACGACGCCGGGGAAGAGGAAGCGATGCCCATCGACCCGCATGCGGCCCGGAGCAGCCAACCATGAAGCGCAGGAATCCTTCCGTGGTCACGCAACCGCGTTCCTCCCGCGCGTCCCGCGCACTGTGGCCTCTGCTGCTGGCACTGACGGCGTTTTCGCCCTGCCTGATGGCGCAGGCCGCCACTTCCGGCTCGCTGACGGAACAGATGGCGCAGATACGCCAACTCGCCACCAGCGGCCAGCGGCAGTTGGCCATCCAGCGCTACACGGCCCTGCTTGCCGCGCATCCCGGCAACGGTGACCTGCTGCTGGGGCGCGGACGCACCTACGCCTGGGACGGCCAGTACGCCGCGGCCGAAAGTGATCTGCGTACGGTGGTGCAGCACAGTCCGGGTTATGCCGATGCCTGGTCGGCGTTGGGCGACGTCTATCGCTGGAGCGGCAGCCCGCAAAAGGCGGTGGATGCCTATTCGCACTGGGTGAAGCTGGCGCCGCAGAACCCGGATGCGTACATCGCGCGTGGCCGCGCCCAGCGCGACATGGGGCAACTCGCCGCCGCCCGGGGCGATTTCGATGCTGCAGCGGCGCTGGGTGCGAATGCCGCCGAAATAACCGCGCTGCGGCAAAGCCTGCTGCCGCGCACGACAGACTTCAATGCCGGGTACAACTGGGGCGCCTCCCTCAGCTGGGACCATACCGGCTTCACCGGTGGACAGCAGGGCTGGAACGACGTCGACCTGTCGTTGCGCCGCTACTTCAGCCAGGGCTCGCTCGCCCTGGAGTTGCTGCGTTCCAATCACTTCGGTACCAGCAACGATGCCTGGGCGCTGGACGGCTACGTGCCGCTGTGGTCACGCGCCTATGCCAATCTTCGTTACCAGCAAGGCCCGAGTTCCGGTGTATTGCCTGAACAGGAATGGCGCGCGGAAGTGTTCCAGGGCGTAGGACGCGGCTGGGAGCTGTCGGCCAGCATCGACAATCTGCGCTTCTCCAGCGATACCCAATTCTATGGCGTCGGCATAGGGCGCTACTGGGGCGACTGGTACGCGCGCTACAAGCTGCAACACGTGCCCGGCGTGGGCTCCGGCAGCTGGAGCAACCGCTTCCTGTTGCGCAACTACTACCGCGGCGACGCGTTCGATTACTGGGAAGTGAGCGTCGGCAACGGCCGCAGCACCGACCTGAATAGCTATGGCACCCAGGTGATGAACAACAGTGCGACCCTTGGCGTCGCCTGGAGCCACTATCTGTCGTCGCAGTGGGGCTTCAAGCTGAGCGCTGGTTATGCCGAAGGCAGCGATTTCCCCGGCGTCAATGAGCAACTTTTCTCGCTGACCCTGTATTCGCTATGGTGATGGCATCGTCATCGGCCTCTGCGGAGCGAGGCAACTTCTGGTCGCGCTTTGCCCCCGCGTTTCCGGCGCTGCTGCTGGCGCAGTTCGCGCTGCTGGCGTGCGCGGTCGTCAGCGGCGTCGCCGATACCGCCTGGAACGGCAGCGAGAGGTGGGCCATCGCCGGTGTCGCGCTCGCGCAGGCAGTCTTGGTGCTGCTGCGCGTGATGCCGATCCTGCTGCTGCTTTCGCTTCCGCTGCTGGCCTTGCGCCGGGAGCGTCTGCGCCTCGTGGCATTGGCGGTGCTGTGGTCGCTGCTCATCGTGGCGCAGGTCGGACTCAACCAGTACTTCCAGGTAGCGCACGTGCCGCTGGGCGCGGATCTGTTCGGCTACAGCGCCGCGGAAATCCGCACTACCTTGTCCGGCGACACGCCGCTCGATCCGCGCAGCATGCTGGCATACGCCCTGCCTTTGCTGCTGCTTTGGGGTGGTTTGTACATGGGTGCCCGCAAATGGCCCAGCGGCTCCATGCGGTGGACGTCCCTGCTTCTGGTCGCCGGCCTGTTCGCGTGGCTTATGCCGCTGCCGATGGGTGCGCATGTGCTGAAGGATGACGCGGCGCGTGATCTGGCCAGCAACAAGCTCGCGTGGTTCTGCGGCGATGTCTGGCGCTGGTCGAAGGGCAGCACCGTCGTAGCGCCTGCATCGGGCAACGCGGCAACGGCCGCCGCCAGTGCCGACGAGCCGCCGCTGGATCCGCAGTTCCCGTTCCTGCATCCCGAGCAGACGCTGGACACGCTCGGCCCGTACTTCTCCCCCACTTCCGACGGTCGCCCGCCCAACGTGGTGGTGATCGTGGTCGAAGGGCTGGGGCGCTCGTTCTCCGGCCCGCAGGCATCGCTCGGCAGCTTCACGCCCTTCCTCGACGAGCTGTCGGCGCGCAGCCTGTACTTCGACAACTTCCTGTCCAACCAGGGCCGCACGTTCGGCGTGCTGCCCAGCCTGTTCAACTCGGCGCCGTTGGCCAAGGAAGGCTTCACCGCGCTGGCAGAACACATGCCGCCGGGTCCCGGACTGTTCAACCTGCTGGGGCAACAGGGCTACCACACCGCGTTCTACAACGGCACCGATACCACCTTCGACAATGAACGCGCCTTCATGCAATTGCAGGGCGTGCAGCATCTGGTGGACAAGAAGGAATTCGGTCCCGGCTACCAGCTCAATCCCTTCAGCGAATGGGGCTATCCGGACAAGGAGCTGGTGTCGCGCGTGCTGGCCGACAGCGCGCAACTGCAAACGCCTTTCCTGCTGGCGATGCAGACCATCTCCATGCACACCGCCTACCAGTTCCCGGGACAGGACGCTTACCGAGCCCGCTTCGAGCAACGCCTGCACGAGCTGCACATCCCGGATGACCAGCTGGGGGCCTATCGGGCCAACGCCGACATCTACAGCACCGTCCTCTACACCGACGACCAGTTGCACCGCTATTTCGATGCGGTGGCGAAGCTGCCGTGGTACGCCAACACCGTTTTCGTGATCACCGGCGACCATCGCCTGCCGGAGATCCCGATGGGCGAGCACATCGACCGCTACCACGTGCCGCTCATCGTCTTCTCGCCGCTGCTCAAGCAGGCCCGGCATTTCCGTGCCGTGTCCTCGCAGCTGGATGTCACACCGTCGCTGCTGGCGCTGCTGTCGCATACCTACGGATTGAAGCGGCCGGCGCAAACGCCCTGGCTGGGCACCGGCCTGGACGTGGACGACAGCTTCCGCAACATCCATCAACTGCCCTTGCAGCAGACCAAGACCAGCGCGCCGGATTACCTGGCTGGGCGCTGGTGGCTGCACAACGGGCAGCTGTTCGAGCTGCAGGACGGCATGCATCTCACGCCTGCCGACGATGCTTTCGCCCTCGAATGGGTAACCCGTCGCCTCCAGCGCTATGCGCAGGCCAATGCGATCTTCATGCAGAAGCTTGTGCTTGCCCCCGACGGAGCCACGCCGAAACTGGTGGCTTACCAGGAGCCTGCGCAAAGAGCGCAGCCCATTGGCGAGGCACCGGTCATGCATGGCCTGTCGACGGACTCGGCCGAGGTGACCGTTGCCGGCCACGGCGTACAGTTGACGGCCACGTTCAGCAACGGTGATGCGCAACCGAGTCGCTCGTTCGTGCCGCTGGCGGTGCTGACCGCCGAGGACGGCCACGAACTGCAGGAAATCTCCGGATCCGCCATGCAGCTTCCCGCCAATGGACAACGGCAGGTGCAATTGGGTCTGCCGCGTCCCGAAGCCTGCAGCAGCCGATGCTACGTTTCGGTGTTTCCGTCCGATCCGCAGACCGGCAAGGCCATGGGACAGGGGCGATATCACATGCCGGTGGATGCCAATGCCGCCGTCGACCGCACGCAATGACACGCTTCTCCCGTTTCAGCCTGCTGCTTCTGCTGTGTACATTGCCGCTGGGCGCAATGGCGCAGGCGAGCCGCGCCGTCTGGACCTGGGAAGCCGAGTCCTACGCCATGGTCAGGGATCCGGCCGTTGCACGGGAAGCCGCGGCCTACCTGAAGTCGCAGCACATCGATACGGTGTACCTCTACGCTGACGCATACCAGGGCCACGACCTGATCGTCGAGCAACCCGGGTTGTATCGCGCCTTCATCGAGCGGCTGCATCGGCAGCACATGAAGGTGTATGCATTGCTGGGTTCGGCCTACCTCCACACCGAGAATTACGTGCTTCCCGCCTATCGCAGGCAGGCCGAAGGGATGTTCCGCCGGGTAGTGCAGTACAACGCCGACGCGCCGGTGGCGGCGCGCTTCGACGGCGCCAACCTGGACATCGAGCCGCACATCCTCGACGAGTGGAACGACGACACCCGCGAGCGCCTGCTCACCGATTTCCTGGACATGGGCGACGCGCTGATGAAGATCAAGCGGGAATACCACGCCACCCTGGCCGTGGGACCGGCCATCCCGTTCTGGCTGGACGGCATCGAGCTGGAATGGAAGGGCGTCAGGCGCCCGGTCAGCGAGCACGTCATCGACCTGTTCGATTACGTCGCGCTGATGGACTACCGCCACAAGGCCGAGGGCAGCGACAGCATCCTCTCGCACGCCGCCAGCGAGATCGCCTACGCCGACCGTGTCGGCAAGAAGGTGGTGATCGGTCTCCAGGTGTCGCCGGACGAACCGGAAAAGGTCACCTTCGACAAGGCCGGGCCGAAAGTGTTCGAGCAGGCGTTGGGCACCGTGGAGCAGGCGTTGCGCAACGATCCGTCGTTCGCGGGCTTTGCCATCCATCACTACCGCACGTATCGGAGCTGGATCGAGCGGAACCAGGACTGAGCGGGAATTTCGATTCGCGTTGCCAGGCCCATCGTCCAGAGGGCGCCAGGGTGTGGGCCGTTGGCGCGAGGGTCTCGCCTACCGCTCAGTTCTTTTCCAGGGCACCGTCGACCATTTCGAAGTCGCGTTGCGCCGCCGGTTTGCCGTTCAGCGAGATCTCCACCACGTATTTGCCGGCGGGCCAGCGGTTGGGGTTCTGCACCTCGAACGTGGTGACGGCAGGTCCGTCGGCGGAGATGGTCTGGCCGAGTTCGTTGACCAGCACGCCCTGGCCCTCCAGATAGCGCCAGCGCGCTTCCAGCTTGGCGCTGGCGGCGCGGCCGGTGGTGGCGACGCTGGCGTAGATCGTGTGGGTGTCGGTGCCGAAGCGTGTGGCAGGCGCGGTCACCGCATAGCCGGCATCGATGGCCGTGCCGAGGGTAAGGGTGGCGACGCGGAGGCCATTGTCGTTCGCGGCGAGGGGCTTGGCTGCGCTGGCAGCGGGAGCGGGCGCAGGTTTGCTGCTTTGTGCTTTTGCGGGTGCTGCAGTGCCCGTCGCGGTTGCCGTACCGTTGTGCCGGTGGCAACCGCACAGCAGTGCGATGGCGCAGCACAAGGCGAGTGGTTGGGCGTAGCGGTGCATGGCGAACCCCGTGGTGGTGGCGGCGATGCCGCTGCAGTCGAGTCCCGTCGAGGCTAGCGGCCGGGGTCTGAAGCGCGAATTACCAAGGGCTTATTGCCGGGCGCCGCGCGGGTTGTCCGGCACGTCCGGCATGCTGCTGCGGAAAGGATTGATGTCCAGTCCGCCGCGGCGGGTATAGCGCGCGTACACGCTGAGCCGCTCGGGTGCGCAGCGCGCCATCACGTCCATGAAGATGCGTTCCACGCATTGTTCGTGGAATTCGCTGTGGGTGCGGAAGGAGACGAGATAGCGCAGCAGGCCTTCGCGGTCGATGGGCGCGCCGCGGTAGGCGATCTGCACGCTGCCCCAGTCGGGCTGCCCGGTGACCGGGCAGTTGGAACGCAGCAGGTCGGAAACCAGGGATTCCTCGACCACGGCAGCGTTCGCATCCGCTCGGAGGTAATCGGCCCTGGGCGGGCCGTAGTCGCTGATCGTCGCCGGCAGGGTGTCGATGGACTCGCCCGCAAGGTCGGCGAATGCATGCGCGGCGGTGCGTGCGGGATGCAGGATCACTTCCACCGCGTTGCCGGCGGCGTTTCCCAGATCCTTCTGCAGCACGGCCCGCAGCGCGTCCGCGCTGGCCAGCGGTTCCTGCGCAAAGCCGTTGAGGTACAGCTTGAAGGACTTGGATTCGATGATGTTCGGCGAACTGGCCGGCACCCGGAATTCCGCCACGGCCAGCTGCGGCTTGCCGTGCACATCCAGCCACGACAGTTCGTAGGCGTTCCAGATGTCGCAACCATAGAAGGGCAATGCATCGCCCACGCCGATCTCCGCGCGCTTGGCCGAGCGCGGAATGGGAAACAGCAGGCCGGGATCGTAGCGGTCGGCATAGACGGTGGCCTTGCCGAGCTGGGATTGGTCAGGAGTGCTCATTTGTCTAGTGTAACGGTGACTTCTGGCCTATCCCTCGGCGCGCCGTGGTTTCCATAATGGATAGGCCTCCCACGAGTCCATCCCCACGATGAAAACTTCCCTCCCGGCCTGTGCCGCCCTGTTCGTCGCCGCCGCGCTGTGCGCGCCCGTGCATGCGCAGGACAAGACTTCGGCTTTCGATCCACAGGTGCTCTTCGCGCCGCTTTCCCTGCCGTACCCGGTCAATGCGTTCCGCGACGGCGCCGGCAGGCCCGGCCCCGAGTTCTGGCAGAACCGCGCCGACTACGACATCAAGGCCAGCATCGACCCGGCCACGCACGGCCTTGCCGGCGATGAAACCATCACCTACACCAACAACAGCCCCGACGCGCTGGACGCCTTGTGGGTGCAGCTCGACCAGAACATCTACAAGCCCGATTCGCGCGGTGCGATCACCTCGCCATGGCCGGGCAAGCATGGCGAGTCCACCGACGGTTACCAGCTCGACGCGGTGGAAGTGGACGGCAAGCCGGTCCACTTCCTGGTGGACGACACGCGCCTGCGCGTGGACTTGCCGGAGATGCTCAAGGCCAAGGGCGGCCAGCTCAAGCTGCGCATCCGCTACCACTACACGGTGCCCGGCGAGTGGGGCGGCCGCACCGCGGTCACGCCAACCAAGAACGGCGACATCTACGAGATCGCACAGTGGTTCCCGCGCATGGCGGTGTACGACGACCTGCGCGGGTGGGACACGCTGCCCTACCTCGGCCAGGAGTTCTATCTCGAATACGGCAACATCGACTATGCCGTGACGGTGCCGTGGAACTACCTCGTGGAAGGCTCCGGCCAGCTGACGAACCCCGACCAGGTGCTCACCGCCACCGAGCGTGAGCGCCTGGCGCAGGCAGCCGACAGCGACCGCACCGTATACATCCGCAAGCCGGAGGAAGTGAACGACCCGTCCTCGCGCCCCACGCACAGCGGCACGCAGACCTGGCGCTTCCACATGGAACACACGCGCGACGTGGCCTTCGCTGCCTCGCCCGCCTTCGTGTGGGATGCCGCGCGCATCAACCTGCCTGATGGCAAGCACGCGATGGCGATGTCGATCTATCCGATCGAGGGTGTCGGCGCCGACAAGTGGAACCGCTCCACCGAATACGTCAAGGGTGCGATCGAGCACTTCTCGTCCAAGTGGTACCCGTACCCGTGGCCGAATGCGATCAACCTCGGCGGCCATGGCGCCGGCATGGAATATCCCGGCATCGTGTTTGATGGCTACACCGACAGCGGCGCGCCGCTGTTCTGGATCAGCGCGCACGAAATCGGCCACACCTGGTTCCCGATGGTGGTCGGCTCCAACGAGCGCCGCAACGCGTTCATGGACGAGGGCTTCAACACTTTCATCGACGTATACGCGTCGGACGCCTTCAACCATGGCGAATACGGGCCCAAGCGCGACGGCGAATACGCGCCGCAGGGCGGCAACCCGGTGGACGACATCCTGCCGCTGCTGGCCGACCCGAATGCGCCCACCCTGATGGCGCATGCCGATTCCATCAGCGAGAAGTACCGCCACCCGGTGACCTACTTCAAGGGCGCACTGGGCCTGATCCTGTTGCGCGAACAGATCCTCGGCCCCGAGCGCTTCGATCCTGCGTTCCGTGCCTACATTCGCACCTGGGCCTACCACCATCCCACGCCGTCGGATTTCTTCCGCTTCATGGACAGCGCGGCGGGCGAGGACCTGTCGTGGTGGTGGCGCGGCTGGTACCTCAACAACTGGCAGCTCGACATGGGTATCACCGGCGCCAGCTACGTGGGCAACGACCCGGCCAAGGGCGTCACGGTAACGCTGGTCAGCAAACAGAAGCTGGTGATGCCAGCCACGCTGCGCGTGGACTTCGCCGACGGCACGCATCGCGACATCCGTCTGCCGGTGGAAACCTGGCGTTTCAGCGCCACGCCCAAGCTCACGCTGGATACGGACAAACGCATCGCGAAGCTGGAGCTGGATCCCGAGCACAAGCTGCCTGACGCGGATCGCTCCAACAACGATTACATGATGCACTGAGGCCCTAGGCCAGATGTGGGACGAAAATGCAGGAGCGCACCTTGTGCGCTCCTGCAACGGCAGGTGACAGCGTCTGCGGCCTATCGACCTACATGCGCCATGCTCGCCGCTGCGTACCGCGCGCCTGCAGCCGCTTCGGGCGGGAATACGGCTTCGATGGCGGCCAGGTCAGCGGATGACAGCGTCACGTCCAGCGCACCCAGGTTCTCGTCCAGCCGCGAGCGCTTCTTGGTGCCGGGAATCGCCAGCACGTCCTTGCCCTGCGCCAGCACCCAGGCCAGCGCCAGCTGCGCGGGCGAACAACCCCTGTCGGCAGCGAGCGCCTTCACCTTGTCCACCAGCGCCAGATTGCGCGTGAAGTTCTCGCCCTGGAAGCGCGGGCTGGAGCGGCGGTAGTCGTCGGCATCGAAATCATCCGGCGAGCGGATCGCGCCGGTAAGGAAACCGCGACCCAGCGGCGAATAAGCGACGAAGGCGATGCCCAGCCGGCGACAGGCATCGAGCACGCCGTTGTCCTCGGGATCGCGGGTCCACAGCGAGAGCTCGCTCTGCAGCGCGGCGATCGGATGCACCTTGCTGGCGCGCTCCAGCGTGGCGGCGGAGGCCTCGGAAAGGCCCAGGTACCGCACCTTGCCGGCTTGCACCAGTTCGGCCATGGCGCCCACGGTTTCCTCGATCGGCACGTTCGGGTCCACGCGGTGTTGGTAATACAGATCGATGGTCTCGATGCCGAGTCGCTGCAGGCTGCCCTCGCAGGCGGCGCGCACGTATTCGGGGCGTCCGTTGACGCCGCGCGACAGCGGTTCCGCGGGGTTGCGCACGAGGCCGAATTTGGTGGCGACAAAGGCCTGTTCGCGGCGGTCCTTGATCGCTTTGCCCACCAGCTCCTCATTGAGATGCGGGCCATACGCGTCGGCGGTATCCAGCAGGGTCAGGCCGCGGTCCAGCGCATGGTGGATGGTGGCGACGGATTCGGCTTCGTCGCGGTCGCCGTAGAAATCGCTCATGCCCATGCAACCAAGCCCGAGTGCGGAGACTTGCGGACCGTTCTTGCCAAGCGTGCGGATTTGCATGCGGATGCTCCTGGTGTCTGAAGGTGATGGGTGGAGGTGGCGTCATGCTGCGCCGTGGCCGTTATGGAATAAATACCTAATAATCAACTTCACTATTCCGATGAAGACAACAATCCATGGATCGTCTGGACACCATGCGACTGTATGCGCGGATCGTCGAGCTGGGCAGCTTCACCGCGGCTGCCAATGATCTCGACCTGCCGCGCGCCACCGTCACCCACGCCATCAAGAAACTGGAAGCGCGGCTGGGCGCGCAGCTGCTGCAACGGACCACGCGCTGTCAGCGCATCACCCGCGACGGGCAGGCCTATTACGCGCACTGCGTGCGCCTGTTGGCTGACCTGGACGAGGTGGAGGCCGACTTCCGAGAAGCGGCCTTGAAGCCGCAAGGCCGCCTGCGCATCGATCTGCCGGCCACGCTGGCGCGACAAGTGGTGATACCCGCCTTGCCCGAGTTCTGTGCGCGCTTCCCGCTGGTGGAGCTGGATATCGGCACCAGCGACCGCTTCGTGGATCTGCTGCGCGAAGGCGTGGATTGCGTGCTGCGCGTGGGCGAGTTGCCGGACTCGGGGCTGGTGGGGCGCCGCGTGGCCATGCTGGCGCAGGCCACCGTGGCCAGCGCCGGCTACCTGCGTCGTCACGGCAAACCCATCTTGCTTGCCGACCTGCAACAGGGCCACCTGGCGGTGAACTGGGCTTCGCCCACCACGCGGCGCCTGGAATCCTCGCTGGAGTTCGTGGTGAACCGTCGTCGCCGCGAGGTGCACCTGCCCTCACGCGTCACCGTCAGCGGCGTGGATGCCTATCTCGCTTGCTGCGAGGCAGGGCTTGGCATTGCGCAATTCCCGCGCTATCGCGTTGCCGATTCGCTGGCCAGGGGCACGCTGCGCGAGATCCTGCCCGACCTGCCACCGCCGACGCTGTCGGTTCACGTGCTGTACGCACAGCAGCAAATGCCTGCGCGCCTGCGTGTGTTTGTGGACTGGCTGGTGGAGCTGATGGAGAGGCAGGCATGAACGACTGTTCGATATCGCCACCGGTCCGTGTGGAGATATCGAACAGGCCGCCGGCAGGGGTCATGACGTCCGCGGCAAAATCGGCCTTGGTGCAGTGGTGCCCATTGTCTCGCTGCTGAGCGGCGCGCCGGCGGCAATCAGCGCCTGGCGCTGCTCGGCCAGCGGCAGACGCAGCGTGCAGTCTTCGTAGCGCGCCAGTTTCTGCATGACGGGCAGCGCCAGAGTGCGCTCCACCAGTCCGGCGGTACGCGGCCAACGTGTGGCGTCGATGGTGTAGCGCGCAAAGAAGGCGGTACGGAAATAGCTGGTGATGCTGACGTCGGCGATGGACAGCGCGCCGAAGATGAAGCCATCTTCCGGCAACTGGGTTTCCAGGTAGTCGATGGCGGCGGGAATCTCCACTTCCAGCGCCTGTGTCACCACGCCTTCGTCGGGCGGCTCGTTGAACACGCGGCGGCGGATCGATCGCTGGTAGAACAATCGCCAGATCAGACCGTCGGCCAGCCGCGTGTCGGCGTATTCCTCCAGCCATCGCGCGCGGGCGCGCTCGACGATGTCATGCGGAAAGACCGCCGGGGTGGGGTATTTGTCCTCCAAGTACTGGCAGATGACCGAGGAGTCGTTCAACACCAGTCCGTCGTCGACCAGCACCGGCACGCGCTTGAGCGGGCTGATGCGCGCGAATGCCTCGTTGCCCACGAACGGCGGCATCGGATCGATCTCGTACTCGAGTTCCTTCAGCTCCAGACAGACCAGCACCTTGCGCACATAGGGCGAGAGGTAGCTGCCGATCAGCTTGATTCGAACCATTGCGGCACTCCATCGGGCGCATGCGGAACAGCGTGCGCGAATGGCCGTGGCCGCGTCAATCGGCATGCCGGGGGTGCAGTGCGTGGCGTCGTCGGTTTTGTTTCACCCTGTCCACTCATTTTGTTCACCATGGCTCTGATCCAATTGCGCAGATAGCCAGTCATCGAAGCTTTTTGCGGGAAGAGCGGCAACAAGATACGAATAGCCGCGACAGCGCGCGCCGCTGTGAACGATGGGGGACGTGGTAATGGGCGAGAGGGGAGTCACGCCAGCGTGGCGGCTTCACGATGGCCGCATTCCGATCCGGCACAACCGAACGACCGTCGGACAGCGATGCGCATGCCGCTTCTCTCTCCACTTCACTGTCATCTAGCAGAGAGGGGTGGTTTTTCCATGATCAGGTCAATTTCCAATGGGGAAGGTCTCAACCGTCATGCTGCACGTCTGACACGGGGCGCATGCATGCTCTCGCTCGCCGTGGCCATGGCGCTGGGCGTGACGACGACGGCGCGGGCTGCGGAATTCATGACGCATCACGTGCGCGATGCGGTGCGCCAGGGAACGGCGAAACAGGTAGGCGATCTGCCTGCCCATCAGTTGATGAGCCTCGATGTGGTCCTGCCGGTCGGCGATCAGGCCGGCCTCGACCAGTTCGTGGCCAGCGTAACCGATCCCACCAGCATCAGTTATCGCGATTACCTCACGCCGGCGCAGTTCACCGTGGTGTACGGCCCCAGCCAGCACGATTACAACGCTGTGGTGCAGTACCTGGTCAGGAACGGCTTCATGGTTACCGGTGGCAGCCGCGACGGCATGGACGTGCAGGTCGTCGGCCCGGTCTCCGCGGTGGAATCGGCCTTCAACGTGAAGATGCATACCTACCAGCATCCCACCGAGAACCGCGTTTTCTACAGTCCGGACCGTGAACCTTCGACTTCGCTGGCGATCCCGCTCTGGCACGTCTCCGGCCTGAACAATTACTCGATTCCCCATCCCATGCTGGTGAAGAAGAGTGACTATGCGCGGGAGCACGGCATTTCCCCCGAAGCCGTGGTGTCGCATGCCACGACGGGCTCGGGTCCCTCCGCTTCGTTCCTGGGCAGCGACATGCGCGCGGCCTACTACGGTGGCAGCGCATTGACCGGCGCCGGTCAGAACCTGGGCCTGTTCGAGTTCGAAGGTACCGACCTGGCCGACCTGACCACGTACTACAAGAACGTGGGGCAGACCAACAACGTGCCCGTCACGCTGCTGTCGACGGACGGCACCAGCACGTCCTGCGTCGATTCCAGGGCGGGTGGCAGTTGCGACGATACCGAGCAGACGCTGGACATGACCCAGGCACTCGGCATGGCACCGGGATTGGCCAGCCTGACGGTGTATGTGGGCTCCACCGACACCGCCATCCTCAGTTCCATGACCACGCACAGCCCGTTGCCGAAGACCATCGGTTGCTCGTGGGGCTGGACGCCGGCCGACCCGAGCACGCTGAATCCCTATTGGGAAAAGATGGCAGCGCAGGGCCAGAGCTTCTTCGCCGCGTCGGGCGACAGTTCGACCTGGTCGAGGCGCAACGAGGCTTGGCCAGCCGATGCCGCCTATGTCATCGGCGTCGGCGGCACCGATCTGACCACCGCCTCGGCGGGCGGGGCCTGGAAGTCGGAGACGGCGTGGGTCGACAGCGGTGGCGGCATCTCGCCGGACAAGATCGCCATTCCCTCGTGGCAGGCGGCTTCCGGCGTGATCAACAGCAGCAACAAGGGCTCGACGACCTACCGCAACGGCCCGGACGTCGCGGCCAATGCCAACTTCACGTTCTACGTGTGCGCAGACCAGACCACCTGCACGGCCAACGACTACGGCGGCACCAGCTTCGCTGCGCCGATGTGGGCAGCCTTCGCCGCACTGGCCAACCAGCAGGCGGCGGCCAGCGGCGGTTCCGCCGTCGGCTTCTTCGACCCGACCATCTATGCGCAGAACGAGTCGGGCGGCAAGTTGACCAGCGCGTACACCGCCGATTTCCACGACATCACCAGCGGCAAGTCCGGTACCTACTCGGCCGTGACGGGTTACGACCTGGTCACCGGCTGGGGCAGCCCGAAGGCGGCGCTGATTTCGGCACTGGTTCCGTAGTTGCGGTCGGTACTGTTCCCGGAGGGAATCCGGGAGCGTGGAACGAGGCCCGGGAGCGATCCCGGGCCTTTTCATTCCTGCCGGCGAGTGCCGTCACGTTCGTAGCCACGCCGATGAAATCCGGCGCGATCATCATCAAGCGGCGGTGGTGCATCGGTGGAACCGCAACTGGGCTGGTCTTCGCAGGTCATTGCCATTTCCGATCGCGTCCGGTGCCCGCGAGGCTGTCGACCCTCGCCCTCACGCATCATCAGGCAAGTGCCCGAGTGGACCGAGGTGCGGAGCCCTGCGCTCATGGTGAATCTTTGGCGCGCATGTGGCGGATCGCGGCGATCCTTCATGCGTGTCTGTTAGCATCCGGCACGATTCCGCCTGCGTCGCAGAGCGCAATCACGCCAAGCCAAGGGGGCATGGTCGATCAGTCCGGTTTCCGGGAGCGTCCGATGGAAACAGGCACCTGCCCCGTTGCAGCGATCACCACAATCACAAGGAAGCTACATCGTGAAGATCAAGTCGCTTGTTTTCATCTCTTCCCTCGGCCTGTTCGCGGCTTATGCGCCGCTGGCATTCAGTGCCCCGGATGATCAGGCTGTCGTGGGCACGCCCGCGCCCGGCAGCAAGTTCTCCAAGATCCAGCCAGGCATGTATTCGAAGCAGGTCACCGATCTGATTGGGCTGCCCAACGACCAGAAGATGTACCAGACCGGCAAGGCCTGGATCCCCTTCCATTTCGGCAGCGACAACTATCGCGTGGAATACCTCTACAAGGGCGAGGGCGAGCTGACCTTCTCCGGCGGCGGCATCGGCAACGAGGCCTCGCTGAAGCTGATCAAGGTCACGGTCAACACGCAGGAAACCGGTTACGTCCACGACTGAACCGGTTTCGTCGCGATTGCCGGGCCTCGCCCCGGCAATCGCGATCACGGTTTCAGTCGATCGGGCCCGGCAGCGGTGGCACCGCAGTCGGCGTGCCATTGGAATCCAGCGCGATCATCACGAAGCGGCCGGTGGTGCACACCCGACGATCGCCGCTGAGCGGATCCTCGGCCGTCATTTCCACTTCCACCTGCATCGAGCTGTGGCCCGTGCCCACGATGCGCGCCACCAGCTCCACCAACTGGCCCTTGCGCACCGGAACGCGGAAATTCACTTCTTCCGAGCGTGCGGTGACCACGATGCGCCGCGCATGGCGCGACGCCACGATGAAGGCGGCCTTGTCCATCCAGGCCAGTGCCTGTCCACCGAACAGCGTGCCGAGGTGGTTGGTGTGGTCGGGGAAAACCATCTCCAGCAGGCGGGCTTCGGGCGGGGTGGCAGGCATCGGCGGCTCCGTGGGCGAATGGGTGAACCCGACATTCTGCCGTAGTGCGGACGCGGTTTACGCGTCCCGCCGTCTTTATTCCGTTTCCCCGGGCTCAACCTTTGGCACATGGGTGGGCATGGGGGTGAGGCGTTAGCATCGGGGGTTGGCGCGCCTGCATCGCGGGCGCCGGTTTCGTTCCCTCAAGGGGTGAAAAGAAGATGAGCTCGACTATCGGCAAGACGCGCCTCGCCGGCGCGCTGGCAGCGGCACTATTGGTGGGCAGCACGGGCGCGATGGCGCAAACACGTACGCTCGCCGCGCAGGATTACGCGCAGGCTGAGCGATTCATGATTTACAACACCCTGCCGCTGGTCGACCACGACGTGCAGCGCGTGAAATGGCTGGACAACACCCACTTCTGGTATGTCGACCACGATGCCAGCGGCGACCGCGTGATGGAGATGAACACCGTCAGCGGCAAGGCCGCACCGGCCTTCGATCAGGCCAAGCTCGCTGCCGCACTAGGCAAGGTCACCGGCAAGCCCATGCCGGCCAACAAGGTGCCGCCGTTCGGCTTCGACTTCAGCGTGCAGAAGGATGGCCGCTACGACGTCGCGGTGATGGGCAAGCATTATATGTGCGACCTCGGTGGCGCGGGCGATTGCACGGCCAAGGCCGTGGCGAAGACCGGCAACGAGCCGGGCATTGTCTCGCCTGACAAGACCAAGGAAGCCTTCATTCGCGACTGGAACCTGTGGGTGCGCGACCTCGCCACCGGCAAGGAAACCCAGCTCACCACCGATGGCGTGAAGGACTTCGGCTACGCCACCGACAACGCGGGCTGGATCCATACCGACCGTGCCGTGGTGGACTGGTCGCCCGACTCGAAGAGGATCGCCACCTACCAGCAGGACCAGCGTGGCGTGGGCGAGATGTACACCGTGAGCACGAAGGTGGGCCACCCTGAGCTGGATGCGTGGAAATATCCGCTGCCAGGCGACAAAAAGGTGTTCATGATCGAGCCGGTGGTGGTCGACGTGGACACGCACAAGGTGGTGCGCCTGCAGCTGCCGCCGCAGCAGCGCCTGTCCACCCTGGACGATGACCTCAGCTACAACAGCGACGGCCACTGGGACGACCTGCAGTGGGCGCCCGACAGCAAGACCCTCGCCATGGTCAACAGCTCGCGCGACCGCCAGCAGGCCTGGTATCGCGTGGTCAACGCCGACACCGGCGCCGTGCGCACCGCCTTCGACGAGAAGGTGGCGACTTACTACTCAAGCGGCATGGACCACGTGAACTGGCGCTACCTGCCGGATTCGCACGAAGCCATCTGGCCGTCTGAGCGCAGCGACTGGCAAAACCTCTATCTGTACGACATCAATACCGGCAAGGAGCTGCATTCCATCACCACCGGCGACGGCAACATCATCGATGTGCTGCACCTCGACCGCAAGTCGCGCGAGCTGTGGTTCATCGGCACCGGCCGCGTGGCGGGCGTGGACCCGTACTTCAAGCAGTTCTGGAAGGTGGGCGTGGATGGCGGCAAACCCGTGCTGCTGACGCCGGAAGACGCCGATCACACCATCAGCATGTCGCCCGACGGCAAGACCTTCGTGGACAGCTACTCCACGGTCGACACGGCGCCGGTCACTGTGCTGCGCTCCAGCGACGACGGCCATGTCATCGCCACCATCGCCAAGGCCGACCTCTCGCGCCTCAAGGCTGCCGGCTGGATGGCGCCGATCCCGTTCACGGTGAAAGCGCGTGACGGCAAGACGGAGCTCTACGGCCAGATGTTCAAGCCCAGCCACTTCGATCCCAGCAAGAAATACCCGATCATCGACTACGTCTATCCCGGCCCGCAGACCGGCTCGGTGCGCACCCGCAGCTTCCTGCCGGCGCAGGGCGACAACCAGGCGCTGGCCGAGCTCGGCTTCATCGTGATCGCGCTCGACGGCATGGGCACGCCGTGGCGCTCGGCCAGCTTCCACCACACCTGGTACGGCCAGATGGGTGACAACACGCTGCCCGACCAGGTCGCCGGCATCAAGGAACTGGCGCAGCGCTACCCCTGGATCGACATCAACCGCGTGGGCATCTGGGGCCACTCCGGCGGCGGCAACACCACCGCCGATGCGATGTTCCGCTACCCGGATTTCTTCAAGGTCGGCTGGGCCGAGAGCGGCAACCACGACAATCGCAACTACGAGAACGACTGGGGCGAGAAGTACCAAGGCCTGCTGACCACCGACAAGGACGGCAGCACCAGCTACGACAACCAGGCCAACCAGCTGATGGCGAAAAACCTCAAGGGCCGCCTGATGCTGGTGCACGGCACGATCGACGACAACGTGCCGGTGGGCGAGACCTTCCTGGTGGCCGATGCGCTGATCAAGGCCAACAAGGACTTCGACATGCTCATCATCCCGAACGTCCATCATGGCTACGCCGCCGCCACGCCCTACGCCACGCGCCGACGCTGGGATTACTTCGTGCAATACCTCGCCGGCGACACGCCGCCGAAGGAGTACGAGCTGAAGAAGTGGCCGTGGTTCTGATCGCGGCTGCTTGAGCGGTACAAAACAAAAGGCCGGGACGCGAGTCCCGGCCTTTCGTTTTGCGACATGCGGATGCGGTGCGACCCGTTATCTGGACAAGCCCTCAAGTGTTGCCGCCCTTGGCCAGCATCTCATCGATCAGCTTGTCCATTTCGCCGTACGCCTTGCGGGTGATGGTCTGTTCTTGTTGGTCGAGAGTGGCTTGCTGCTTATCGAGGGTGGCTTGCCGCGCATCCATGTCACGTTGATGCTGCTGCACGCTCGCCTGCATTGCGGCCTGCCTCGCTTCAATGGCGAGGCGTTGTGCCTCGATGGCTTGCTGCTGCGATTCGACCTTTTGGCGAGCGGTGTCCGCGGCAGCCTTTTGCGCGGCGGAATCCTCTGCCTGCGCGGTGGCGTCGAGGGATATACGCTCGGCAACGAGCGTGGCTTGCGAACGTGCCAACTCGGCCTGGGCGCGCGCTAGCGCTGCCGAGCGCTTCGCCATTTCGGCATCTTTCATGGCCGCAGAGCGTTGTTGTGCAGCCAGGCCAATCTGCTGATGCGAAATCTCGTTGAGCGGCAGCCAGATTTGGCTTGCGCGTTCGATGGTGGCCTTGTCGTGGGTCACGTAGGTCTTGTCGCCGCGACGGAGCCACAGCAGTGGGCCGCCGGTCTTGGGCAAATGCTTGACGGTCGCTGCATCGGCTTCGGTGCCGCGAATCGTGAGGCTGCTGCCGTCGAACAATGCGAAGCCACGTTGCATGCCGGGTTCGATATCGATGCTCACACTGTCGGCGTGGAAGCCGAAATCGGGCGCAGGGGGCGGCGGCGGTGCGGGAGGAGCAGGTGGGGGCAGCGGCGGCGGAGGTGGCGGCACTTCATGCGGCGGTGGCGGCGGAGGGACACCGGGCATCGATACGGGTGGAGCCGGCGGTGCCGGTGGTGCCGGTGGTGCGGGAGGCGCCGGTGGTGGAGGCGGCGGCATTGCGGTGGAACTGACCATCGCGGGCATGGCCACAGGGGCAGCGGCGAGGGGCGTCTGATCGCCCGCCACCACGCGGTACGGCAGCACGCCGATCAGCGCGACGAGTGCGACGAGCAGCCAGCCGCGCACGCGAGACATGGTCGTGGATGTCTGTTGCAGCATGGTCAATCGCCTCTTCAGGTTGAGGAAGGTGGGGGAAGCACCGGCCAGCGCGGCATGCATCGGGTGGTGCACGCCAAGGCGCAGCAGCAGGCGGCCATAGTCCTGTGGTGCGACGCATTGCTGCTCCATGGCCAGCGCATCACAGGCGGCTTCGCGGTTGAGTGCGTATTCGCGCATTGCCCAACGCAGCAGCGGGTGGAAGAAGAACAGGCGGCCGGCCAGCGCGGGAACCCAGCCGGACACCAGGTCGCCGCGTTTCAGGTGCGCCAGTTCATGGGCCAGCGCCAGCGAGGCCTCGTCCGCGCTCAGCGCACCGTCGGCCGGCCACAGCACCACCGGTCGCAGGCTACTGCTGACCTGCGGCGAGGTGATGTCCCACGAAGCAAGTACGCGGGGCGTGCGGCGCAAGCCGAGCGTGCGCGACTGCCGGGCGCAGCGCGCCAGCAAGTCGGTATCCGCCGTTGAGTGCGCAGTGCGATGCAGGCGGCGCGAGCGGACATGTTCGCGAATCAGCGCAGGCAACTGCGCCAGCAACAGGAGCAACCACGCTGCGAGCAGTAGCGTGTGCCAATGCGTGGAGATCCAGTCGGTCGCGGCGGGTCGGGCGACGGGTGCCAGAGTGGCTGGTGCAACCAAGGTGTGTCTGCTGACATGGTCGAAACCCATGGTAGTGATGGTCACGTCGGCCATCGCATTGCCTTGCGGAGCGACGACGGGCGCTTCGATCGACGGCGGCGTCAGCAGTGGCAAGCGGATCGGGGACTGCCAGCACAAGCCCAGCAGGGCCTGCAGGCCGACCAGCCACCACAGCGCGCAGCGTGCGGCGGCAGGCAGGCGTGGGAGCGCGCGGATGAGCAGCGCCACCGCTGCCACCAGCAGCACGGCCTGCAGTGAGGTCCAGATCAGGCGTTCCAGCCAGGCGGAGGCCAGATGATCGAAGGTCGTCATCTCACTTCTCCTTGCGCGTGGTCTTGAGTTGCTTCACCAATGCCTGCAGTTCGGCCAGTTCGTCGTCGCTGACTTCGCCGCGCTCCGCCATCCACGCCACGAAGGGCGACACCGAGCCGCTCAGCGTGCTTTCCACGAAGCGGCCCACCGCACTGCGCATCGCCTCGCCGGGACCCGTGGCGGTGCTGTAGCGGTACATCCCCTGCACCTGGCGGCGCTTGAGGTAGCCCTTGGCGCGCAAGCGTTCCATCATCGTCAGTACGGTGGAGCGGGCGAGGCTTTGCGCTTCGCCGAAGCCGGAGGCCACCTCGCCCACCGAGACGGGTTCGTGTGCGGCGAGGTAATGCAGTAGGGCGAGTTCCTGGTCGCCGATGGTGGGGCGTGGCATGGCGCGGCTCCGTTATGACTACACGTGTCGCCAAGCTACCTCTGCTGACACGTGTAGTCAATAGGGCTTCGTCGCCTCCCCGGCAGATCCTTCCGTCGCCTCAGGCGAGGACCGAGGCGGCATCCACGATGAAGTGCGCGATGATGTTGACCCACAAGTTGCGCCGCCACAGGTACAGCAGCGAGAAGGCCAGGCCGCCGGTAGCGACGATCAGCTCGTGGCTCCAGCCCCAGTAAGTCACGTGGTCGATAGTGAACACGGTGAGAGAGAGCAGCAGCGCGGCGATGCGGCTGCCGCTCACTTCCTCGATCCGCTGCATCGCATAGCCGCGGAACAACACTTCCTCGGAAACCGCGGCACGTATGGTCGAAATAAAGCGCCACCAGAAGGGCGTGGCCATCAGGGCGCCGCCGTTCGCCGTCGAGGCTATCGAGTCGCTCAGGTGGAACGCGGGGAGTACGAGGAAGTACATCGTACCCAGCACGGCCAGCACCATCACGCCAGCCGCCATGCCGATGAGCACGTTGCCAACGCCGGGCGGACGGAAACCGATGGACGACAGCGGGCGTCGCTCGACCTTGCGCACGTAGAGCAGCATCGCCGCGATGTAGGTCCACCAGATCGCTTCGTTGCCGAGCAGATGCCCGATGCCTGCGAACTCATGGTCCCAGTTGCTGAAAGGAAGGCTGACCACGCCGAGCGCGAGCACCAGCCCGGCCAGAGTGATGAGCCAGGTGCGCCGTTCGACCGCCTTGAAGTCGCTGGCCAAGGTCTGCATGAATATCTCCGGGTAACTGGACGGGCGGATGGAATGCGTCAGGTGTTCGCGCGCGCGTCGCCGACGATGCGGATGAACCGGTCGATGGCCTGGGTCGTCCGTTTGCGGTCGCTGGTGCTCATCAACTCGATGAAAAGGCCGTCGAAGACCGCGACGCATAGCGTGGCGAAGGCGGGGTCGCGGTCTTGTGCGGGAAGCAGCGCCAGTACCAGTTCCGACCAGTTCGCGTTATTGCGCTGCAGGTATTGCGCATAGACGTCCGGGTTCTGGACGGCCAGGATCTGCAGTTCATAGAGCAGCTTCAGGTAGGGGAAGTTTTTCGGTGCGACCGCCCATTCCCAGAGCAGCTTCAGCGGCGGATTCGCATGGCCGTTCGCGGGCGGCCGCTCCAGCAGCCGTGAGAAGGACCGTCGAAGCTGCGCCTGCATCGCTTCGAGGACTTCGGCGAGCAGCCCCTCCTTGGATTCGAAGTGGTAGATCAGCAGGCGGGCGCTGGTGCCGGTGGCTGCGGCAAGCGGGCGCAGCGAAAGATCGGCCAGGCCGTGCTCAAGCAGGTAGGCAACGATGGAATCGACCAGTTCTTCTTTTCGCGTCTGCATGTAACGGACGTTACGTGTAACGTCCGTTACATGTCAAGTGGGCGTGCCGGCTTCAGAACGCCATGTCGAACGCCACGTCGCCCTGCACGCCCACCTGGTAGGCAGAGACGCGGCGCTCGAAGAAGTTGGTGACTTCCTGCACGTCCTGCAGGTCCATGAAGTCGAACGGGTTCTTCACGCCGTATTTCTTTGGCAGATCGAGCTGGGCCAGGCGCTGGTCGGCGCAATACTCCAGGTACTGGCGCATGTCCTTCACCGACAGGCCGGCCACGCCGCCGGAAAGCACGTCTTCGGCGAACTGCGTTTCGCAGGCGATGGCGCCCTCCAGCATCTCCTCGATCTGCGTGCGCATTTCGTCGTCGAACAGGTCGGGTTCTTCCGCGCGCACCTTGCGCACCACCTCGAAGGCGAACGCCATGTGGCAGCTTTCGTCGCGGAACACCCAGTTGGTGCCCGAGGCCAGCCCGTGCAGCAGTCCGCGCGAACGCAGGAAGTACACGTAGGCGAAGGCGGCGAAGAAGAACAGGCCCTCGATGCACGCGGCGAAGCAGATCAGGTTGAGCAGGAACTGGCGGCGGTGTTCGCGCGTTTCCAGGCGCTGCAGGTTCTGGACCGAGTCGATCCACTTGAAGCAGAACTCGCCCTTCTGGCGGATCGAGGGGATGTTCTCGATGGCCGAGAACGCCTTGACGCGCTCGGCCGGGTCGGGAATGTAGGTGTCCAGCAGGGTCAGGTAGAACTGCACGTGCAGCGCTTCCTCGTACAACTGGCGCGAGAGGTACATGCGCGCTTCCGGCGCGTTGATGTGCTGGTACAGATTCAGCACCAGGTTGTTCGACACGATGGTGTCGCCGGTGGCGAAGAACGCGATAAGGCGATGGATCAGGTGGCGGTCGGCCTCGCTCATCTTCGAGCGCAGGTCGGTGGTGTCCAGCGAGAAATCCACCTCGTCCACCGTCCAGGTGTTCTTGATCGCATTGCGATACATCTCGTAGAACTCTGGATAGCGCATCGGGCGCAGGGTGAGTTCGAAGCCCGGGTCGAGGATGTGCTGGGCGCGTTCGGGTTGGGCGGACATGGGGGGTTCCCGATGGATTGTTATAGATGGTGGTTCGGTTGCGGTCGGTTCGCCGGCCGCGTGCTCAACCAGCCGAGCGCGTCGGCCATGGAATGCACGAAGCGGATGGCCGGGTGATGGGCGTGCTCGTGCGCGAGTTCCGTGAAACGTTCGCCGTGCGAGGCAAAATCCCGGATCACGAGGGCCACGGGAATCCGGTAGTTGGCGAACTTCTGGAAGAGCTCGCCGGCCAGCCCCGTGGCCAGGCGGAAGAAATCCGGCGACACATCCTGCTCCGTCAGCACCAGCCCGTCCGAGCCGAAGCTCGCGGCGAGCGCGTCGGAGACGTCCTGCCGCGAACCGATCCGGAGGGAGCGGTCCGCGGCGATGACGATGGAGGGCGAGGTCGACATCGCGCCTTACTGGCAGGCCTCGCAGTACTCCGGATTCTCCAACGAGCAGAACACCGCCGCCGTCGCCTGTTCCTGGTCGGCGACAGGTGCCGCCTTGGCGGTCGGAGCGGCTGATACGGTGGTCTTGGCGATCTTGGTCGCCGGGCGCGAGCGCAGGTAGTAGGTGGTCTTGATGCCGGACTTCCATGCGTACATGTACATGGAACTGAGCTGGCCGATGTTCGGGTTCTCCATGAACAGATTCAGCGACTGGCTCTGGTCGATGTATGCACCACGTGCGGCGCCGAGATCGATCAGTGCCTTCTGCGGCAATTCCCACACCGTGCGGTAGATGGTGCGCAGGCGTTCCGGAATCGCGGCGATGCCCTGGATCGAACCTTCCGCCAGCTTGATCGCATCGCGGACGTCGGCGGTCCACAGGCCGAGCGTCTTCAGTTCCTCCACCAGGTAGCGGTTCACCACCAGGAAGTCGCCCGACAGCGTCTCGCGCTTGAACAGGTTGCTCACCTGCGGTTCGATGCACTCGTAGCAACCGGCGATGGAGGCGATGGTGGCGGTCGGCGCAATCGCGATCAGCAGCGAGTTGCGCAGGCCCTTGGCCTTGATCGATTCGCGCAGCGCGTCCCAGCGGGCCTGGTCGCTCGGCTTGGCGTTGGTCCAGTAGTCGAACTGCAGTTCGCCGTTGGCGGCGCGGCTTTCCGCGAAGCCCGGGTGCGCACCGAACTCCATCGCCAGCTCGTTCGACTGCGACAGTGCGTTGTAGTAGATCTCCTCGGCAATGCGCGTGGACAGCTCCAGAGCCTCGGTGGAGTCGAATGGCAGGCGCAGCTTGAAGAACACGTCCTGCAGGCCCATCACGCCCAGGCCAACCGGGCGCCACTTGTTATTGGCGACTTTGGCGGTGGCGATGGGATAGAAGTTGAGGTCGATCACGCGATCCAGCTGGCGTACCGCGGTGCGCGCAGTGGCGGCAAGCTTGTCGAAGTCGAAGCGGCCGTCGACCACGTGGCGAGCCAGGTTGATCGAACCCAGGTTGCACACGGCCGTCTCGTCGGCATTGGTGACTTCCAGGATCTCTGTGCACAGGTTCGACAGGTGGATGACGTTTTCCGCCTTCCCCGTCTGGTTGCTGGTGGCGTTGCTGCGGTCCTTGAAGGTCATCCAACCGTTGCCGGTCTGTGCCAGCGTGCGCAGCATGCGGGCGTAGAGCTCGCGCGCCTTCACCTTCTTCACGGCGAGGCCGGCGGCCTCCGCTTCGCGATAGGCCTTCTCGAAGGTCTCGCCCCAGCTATCGACGAAATGCGGCACGACTTTGGGATCGAACAGCGACCACTCGCCGTCGCTCTCGACGCGGCGCATGAATTCGTCCGGAATCCAGTTGGCGAGGTTGAGGTTGTGCGTGCGGCGCGCTTCGTCGCCGGTGTTGTCGCGCAGTTCGAGGAATTCCTCGATGTCGCCGTGCCACGGCTCCAGGTACACGCAGGCCGCGCCCTTGCGCTTGCCGCCCTGGTTCACTGCGGCTACGGAAGCGTCCAGCGTTTTCAGCCACGGCACCAGGCCGTTGGAGTGGCCGTTGGTGCCCTTGATCAGTGAGCCGCGCGAACGCACGCGCGAGTAGGCCAGGCCGATGCCGCCGGCGAACTTGCTGAGCTTGGCCACGTCGCCGTACTTCTCGTAGATGGATTCGAGCGAGTCCAGCGGCGAGTCGAGCAGGAAGCAGGAACTGAGTTGTTCGTGCGCAGTACCCGCGTTGAACAGAGTCGGCGAGCTGGCGATGTATTCCAGCGAGGAGAGCAGGCGGTACAGTTCCAGCGTCTCGCCGATTTCGTTGCCGCCGAGCGCGCAGGCGATACGCATGAAGAAGTGCTGCGGGGTCTCTAGCACCTTGCGCAGCTGCGGGTGGCGCAGCAGGTAGCGGTCGTACACCGTACGCAGACCGAAATACTCGAAGCGGCGTGTAGCAAGCGGATCGATCGCATCGTTGAGCTTGCGCGAGTTGGCCGACACGAAGTCGCGCAGACGGTCGTTGAGGATGCCCAATTCCGCGCCGCGCGCGATGGATTGCGAGAAACTCTGGATTTCCTGGCCGCTCACTTCCTTGTCGACGAACGCGCCCAGCAGGCGCGCGGCAAGCTGGCCGTACTCGGGCTCCTCGGCAGTGAGTGCCGCAGCCGTGCGAATGGACAGCTGATCCAGTTCCTGCGTGGTGGCGCCGTCGTACAAGCCGCCGATGGTCTTGAGCGCTACGCGCATCGGGTCGACTGCATGAAGGCCTTCCGCACTGCGGGTAACGGCGCGCACGATCTTGTTGACGTCCACCACTTCCTGGCGGCCGTTGCGCTTGGTCACGCGCATCTGGCCTGGATTGTGCGGTGGAGTGAGAGTGAAGGCCTCGCCGGCGGAGACCGGGGCTTCGGCGGAAAGCGGAGACGACTCCGCGCGCGCAGCGGAACGCTCGCGGGTATCGGTATCGAGAGGCTGCATGTCGGTGGCTCCAGGCCGTGGCAATCAACTGCCTGCTCCCGCGCGCAGGGCTGATGCAGTGGTTGCACGCGGACGGTCGCCCGTCGAGCGCCATGGCCCGACGATCCGACGCGCCTCCCCGCGGAAGCCGCCACTACCCGGTACAGCGCTATGGCTGGACCGCGTCGGCAGGTCTTCGGACTCGTGGACGTGGGCCTTCGGCCCGCCTACTGGTCTCCGCTTCCCGATCGCTGTGGATCAGTGCGCTATCGAGACGTTCGTTTCCACTTACCGCTGCGGGGCAGTTCCGGATTCGCACCGGATTCCCTTTTGAGCCCGGCCGACGATCGCGTCTGGCAGGGCACCGACTGGCACAACATATCGGGCCAAATCGGTTGGGTCAACCCAACAACTTGTGGACAACTCTTACAGGGCGTCTTGATCCAGCTCGCCGGTGCGGATACGGATCACCTGTTCCAGCGAACTCACGAAGATCTTGCCGTCGCCGATCTTGCCGGTGCGGGCGGAGTTCTGGATCGCTTCCAGCACGCGGTCGAGCTGCTCGTCGGCCACGGCGGCCTCCAGCTTGATCTTGGGCAGGAAGTCGACCACGTACTCGGCGCCGCGGTACAGCTCGGTATGGCCTTTCTGGCGGCCGAAGCCCTTCACCTCGGTCACCGTGATGCCCTGCACGCCGACCTCGGCCAGCGCTTCGCGCACGTCGTCCAGCTTGAATGGCTTGATGATCGCCACGACCAGCTTCATGGGGGTTCCTCGGGCAGGAGCGCCGCGACGCGACGCAGGCAGACATTCTGCCTCCGCAGTCTGTCGCTGTCGCCTGGGGATACCATGTAGGACAATTCCTACATCAAATCACGGAGTCCGCCGATGGTGCGTCTGCCATTCGTTCATAGACACTCTCCCTCGACAAGTTCGAGGCGCCGTCCATGATGGATAGGCTGGACATCGATCAGCTGGCACGACGCCTGGCATCATTGGTTCCGCCCGGAGTGGCACAGGCGCAACAGGATTTGCGAACCAATTTCCACGATGTCCTGGCACAGGGATTGCGCCGCCTCGACCTGGTCACCCGCGAAGAGTTCGACGTCCAGAGCCAGGTGCTTGCACGCACCCGCGCCAAGGTCGAAGAGCTGGAGCGGCGCGTGGCCGAACTCGAGGCCGCCGTCGTCGCCCGCGGGGACTAGCCTCCCGGGAGCCGCCCCCGATTCGTCACCCTCACCCCGAGTTTTGCGATCGGGGGCGGTTATTTACGACTTGACGCCATACATGGAGTGTTCAATGCGGGTGCGCGACCGCGGCTTCAGCCTGCCAATGGCTTGGTTCGTGGGCCAGCACGCACACCGGCTAGGGACGGCTGCATGAGTCTCGCCGTCACTCTCAGCCGCGCGCAGGAAGGCATCGCTGCGCCCCAGGTAATGGTCGAGGTGCATCTCTCCGGCGGCTTGCCGGCCACCAGCATCGTTGGCCTGCCGGAGGCAGCCGTACGCGAGGCGCGTGATCGCGTGCGCGTGGCCATCCAGAACACTGCTTTTGAATACCCCGGCCGCAAGGTCACCGTGAATCTTGCGCCCGCCGAGCTGCCCAAGGACGGGGGCCGCTTCGACCTGCCGATCGCATTGGGCATCCTTGCCGCCAGTGGGCAAGTGCCCCGCGAGAAGCTCGACGATTGCGAGTTCCTCGGCGAACTGGCGCTCAGCGGTTCGTTGCGCAGCGTCTCGGGTGTGCTTCCGGCGCTGCTGCGCGCACGTGCGCGCGGCCGCAAGATGGTGGTGCCGCGGGCGAATGCGGCCGAGGCTGCGCTGGTTTCCGAAGTGGATGTGCGCGTGGCTGACTCGCTGGCCGAGGTTTGCGGCTGGCTGCACGGCGCGCAGGATCTGGCGACGCCCACGGGCGTCGACACCGAGGGCGGCATTTACGACGGTCCGGATCTGCGCGACGTGCGTGGCCAGCTGCAGGCCCGTCGTGCGCTGGAGATCGCCGCCGTGGGCGGCCACCACCTGTTGCTGGTGGGGCCGCCGGGCACCGGCAAGACCATGTTGGCCGAACGCCTGCCCGGCATCCTTCCGCCGCTTTCCGAATCCGAGGCGCTGGAGACTTGCGCGGTGTTGTCGGTGGCCGGTCAGCCAACCGATCCCGCGCGTTGGCGCCGCAGGCCGTTTCGCGCACCTCATCACACCGCTTCGGCGGTGGCGCTGGTGGGCGGCGGTTCACAGCCGCGGCCAGGCGAGATCTCGCTGGCGCACAACGGCGTGTTGTTCCTTGACGAGCTGCCGGAATTCAACCGGCACGTGCTGGAAGTCTTGCGCGAACCGCTGGAATCCGGCCATATCGTGGTATCACGTGCGGCGAGGCAGTCCACCTTTCCAGCGCAGTTCCAACTGGTGGCGGCGATGAATCCCTGTCCCTGCGGCCATGCCGGCGACACGCGGCGGCGTTGCCAGTGCACGCCGGAGCAGATCCAGCGCTATCGCTCGCGCATTTCCGGGCCTCTGCTGGATCGCATCGATCTTGCGGTCGAGGTGCCTTCGCTGCCGCTGCGCGAAATGGATGCGGCGCGCGGCCCGCACGACGAGGATTCCGTCACGGTGCGCGCCCGCGTGCTCAACGCGCGGCGCCATGCCTTGATGCGTGCAGGTCGACCGAACGCGGAGATCAACCACCGGGAGCTGGAACGCGACTGCGCCTTGGGCCCGGCCGAGCGGCGCTGGTACGAGCAGGCGCTGGAGAAGCTCGGCCTCTCCGCGCGCGCCTACCATCGTGTGTTGCGCGTGGCACGCACCATTGCCGATATCGACGGTGGCGCCGGCGTGCTTGAGCGCGAGCATCTCGCGGAGGCGCTGCAGTACCGCCGCTTCTGAGCGGTACAGCGGAAACAGCTGGCCTGGCCCCTGAATCCGTTCCGTGTAGCCTGCCTGGACGCGCCGCGTCGCGGCGTGTTCGGATAAGGTCTAGCCACGCCGAACGAGGATTGCGATGAGCATCGAACCAGGCCTCGTGCTGACCGGCATGCTGGTGATCGGCTTCCTGTGCCAGTGGCTGGCATGGCGAGCGAAGCTGCCGGCGATCGTATTCCTGCTGTTGGCCGGTCTGCTGCTGGGGCCGGTGCTTGGCCTGCTGCGCCCCGATGCGCTGCTGGGCGACCTGCTGTTCCCGGTGGTGTCGCTGGCGGTGGCGCTGATCCTGTTCGAGGGCAGCCTTGCGCTGCGCTTCCACGAACTTCCCGGCATCGGCGGCGTGGTGCGCGGGCTGGTGAGCTACGGCGCCTTGCTCGCACTGCTGCTGCTGGCTGTGGCCGCGCATCTGGTGACTGGCCTGGCGTGGCCGATCGCGTTGCTGTTCGGCGCGCTCACCTGCGTCACCGGGCCTACCGTGATCGCACCGATGCTGCGCACGTTGCGGCCCAACGCGCGCATCGCCAATGCGCTGCGCTGGGAAGGCATCGTGATCGATCCGCTGGGTGCCTTGTTCGCGGTGCTGATCTACGAAGTCGTGGTGTCGCGCGAGGAGGGGCATGCGCTCAGCGTCTTCCTGGGCACGGTGTTCTGCGGCGCAGTGGTGGGGGCGTTGGCGGCGTGGTCGCTTGGCCAGCTGTTGCGGCGGCAGCTGATTCCCGAGTACCTGCAGAACTTCGGCGTGCTGGCCACGGTACTGCTGGCCTTCACGTTGTCCAACCGGATGGCGCATGACTCGGGGCTGCTCACCGTGACGATCATGGGCATCGCGCTGGGCAACATGCGCGACGTGCACGTCGACGACATCCTCGACTTCAAGGAGCACCTCACCACGTTGCTGGTGTCGATGCTGTTCATCCTGTTGGCGGCGCGGCTGCCGTGGCCGTTGCCGGGCGACCTGCTTTGGAAGGGCGCGGTGATCTTCCTGATCGCGCAATTCGCGATACGGCCGCTCAGTGTGCTGGTTGCCAGCCTGGGCGGCGGCCTGAGCTGGCGCGAGCGTGCACTGATCGGCTGGGTGGCGCCGCGCGGCATCGTGGCGGCCTCGGTTTCCGCCTTGTTCGCCCTGCGATTGCAGGCGCTGGGCGTGCCGGGTGCCCAGGCGCTGGTGCCACTGGTATTCATCCTCATCATCGGGACCGTGGTGCTGCAGAGCGCCACTGCGCGGCCATTGGCGCTGTGGTTGAAGGTCGCCGAACCGGAGCCGCGCGGCGTGCTGATCTTCGGTGCCGATGCGGTGGCCCGCGGCGTGGGCCGGGCGCTGCATGAAGCGGACTTCCGCGTGGTGCTGGCCGACGACGACCACGACGGCATTCGCCGGGCACGCATGGAGGGCTTGAGCACCTTCTTCGGCAACCCGGCTTCGACGCATGCCGAGCGCAATCTCGATCTCGCCGGCATCGGCCGACTGCTGGCGATGTCCGTCCATCGCGAGCGCAACACACTGGCGTGCCTGCACTACCGGCAGGAGTTCGGCCGCCACAAGGTCTATCGCCTGCGGGTGCTTGCGCCTGAAGAAAACACCGACCGCATGGCATTGGCGGACAAGCTGTTGGCACCGCCGCTGTTCGACGAGGCGATGACGCATGCGCGCTTCGCGGATCTGCTTGCGCGCGGCTGGCGCATCAAGACCACGCGGCTCAGCGCCACCTTCGACTGGCCGCATTTCATCGAGGAATACGGGCCGGACAGCATGCTGCTGTTCGGCGTGGAGGAGAAAGGCGTGTTGCGCGTGGCTTCCGCCAAGCGCGAACTGGAGCCGAAGGCGGGCTGGACGGTGATTGCGCTGGTGCCGCCGGAAGCTGCCTTGTAGGAGCGCACCCTGTGCGCGAATGCTTTTGCTGCGATCAACGCCAGAGCATTCGCGCACAGAGTGCGCTCCTACATGTGAAGATCACGCCGCCGCGTGGCGCGCGAACTGCGCTTCCTCCGTCGAGCCCTTCAGCGCCGTGGTCGATGACTGCCCCTGCTGGATCGCCTGCGTCACCGCGTCGAAATAGCCTGTGCCCACTTCGCGTTGGTGCTTCACCGCGGTGAAGCCGCGTTCGGCGGCGGCGAATTCCCTTTCCTGCAGCTCCACGAAGGCGCTCATCTGCCGGCGTGCGTAGCCGTGGGCCAGGTCGAACATGCCGTAGTTGAGGCTGTGGAAGCCGGCCAGTGTGATGAACTGGAACTTGTAGCCCATCGCGCCCAGTTCGCGCTGGAATTTCGCGATGGTGTTGTCGTCGAGGTTCTTCTTCCAGTTGAAGCTGGGCGAGCAGTTGTAGGCGAGCAGCTTGCCTGGGAACCGCTTGTGGATCGCTTCGGCGAACTGGCGCGCTTCCTCCAGGTTCGGCTTGCTGGTTTCGCACCACACCAGGTCAGCGTAGGGCGCATAGGCGAGGCCGCGGCTGATCGCCTGACCTAGGCCGGCGCGCACGCGGAAGAAGCCTTCCACGGTGCGTTCGCCAGTGACGAAGGGCCTGTCGTTGTCGTCGATGTCGGAGGTGAGCAGGTCGGCGGCGTCGGCGTCGGTGCGCGCCACGATCAAGGTGGGCACGCCGAGCACGTCGGCGGCGAGGCGCGCGGCGGTGAGCTTGTCCACCGCCTCGCGGGTGGGCACCAGCACCTTGCCGCCCATGTGGCCGCACTTCTTCACCGAGGCCAGCTGATCTTCGAAGTGCACGCCCGCTGCGCCGGCCTCGATCATTGCCTTCATCAGTTCGAAGGCATTGAGCACGCCGCCGAAGCCGGCCTCGGCATCGGCCACGATGGGCGCCAGCCAGTCGATGCCGTCCTGGCCTTCGGCATGGTGCAGCTGGTCGGCGCGCAGCAAGGTGTTGTTGATGCGCTTCACCACTTGCGGCACCGAGTTCGCAGGGTAGAGCGACTGGTCGGGATACATCTCGCCGGCGAGGTTGGCGTCGGCAGCGACCTGCCAGCCCGAGAGATAGATCGCCTTGAGGCCGGCCTTCACCTGCTGCATTGCTTGGTTGCCGGTGAGCGCGCCCAGCGCGTTGACGAAATCCTCCTCGTGCAGGCTCTTCCACAGGCGTTCGGCGCCGCGACGGGCCAGCGAATGCTCGACGGCCACGGTGCCGCGCAGACGCACCACGTCCGCGCCGCCGTAATGGCGCTCGATGCCAGTCCAGCGAGGGTTGTTGTTCCAGTCCAGTTCGATCTGTTCGGCGGTTGGCAGGGTGGTCTTCATGGCATGGCTCCGGTGGATGCGAGGCTGTAAAACTTTCGGGTGCCGCTGCCGTTCGTGCTGAGTGCAGGCCGCAGGGCCGAAGTCGAAGGATGCGAGGTGCTTCGATTTCGCTTGCTGTCGCAAGCTACGCTCGGCGCGAACGAAATCTCGGGCTGAGGGTTGCCGCAAATCGGGTTTCGCGAAGTGGCGTTTGCCTGCCTGGAGAGTTCAGGCGAGCTGTTCGTACGCAGGCAGGGTGAGGAAGTCGGCCAGCGTGTCGGCGTGGATCAGTTCGCGCAGCAACCGCGCGGCGGCATCCACGCGCGCCGCGCCGGGCACGTCGCTATCTCGCAGGCGATGGGCGTGCGTGGCGAGTGCATGGTCGAACAAGGCGAAGTCGATCGGTGCGTGGTCGGGGAATTCCACGCCGCCGTGGTGCAGCCACTGCCACAGCTGTGCACGGGCGATCTCGGCGGTGGCCGCATCTTCCATCAGGTGGTGGATGGGCACGCAGCCCTGGCCGTCCAGCCATGCCGCGGTGTAGCGCAGGCACACCTCGACGTTGTTGTCGAAGCCGGCGCGGGTGATGGTGCCGGTGCACGGCGCCAGCAGTTGCTCGCGGGTCACGCGCACGTCGTCGCGCTCCACGTCGCGCTGGTTCGGCTCGGGCATGTATTCGTCGAACACCGCCTGCGCCACCGGCACCAGCGCTGGGTGTGCCACCCAGGTGCCGTCGTGGCCGGCCTTCACTTCGCGCAGCTTGTCGGCGCGTACCTTGGCCAGTGCTGCCTCGTTGGCGGCCGCGTCGCCCTTGATGGGTATCTGTGCCGCCATGCCGCCCATCGCGAACGCGCCGCGCTGGTGGCAGGTCTGGATCAGCAGCTCCGAATACGCCTTGAGGAAGGGCACCGTCATCAGCACCTGGCCGCGTTCGGGCAGCAGGCGGTCACGGTGGCCGCGCAGGGTCTTCAGGTAGGAGAAGATGTAGTCCCAGCGCCCGCAGTTGAGGCCCACGGCGCGCGGCTGCAGCGCGTGCAGGATCTCGTGCATCTGGAAAGCGGCCGGCAGAGTCTCGATCAACACGGTGACCTTCATGCTGCCGGGCGGGAGATCCAGCTCGGTTTCCGCGTGCGTCATCACGGCATCCCACAGCGCGGCCTCCTCCATGCATTCCAGCTTGGGCAGGTAGAAGTACGGTCCGAGGTCGCGGCGGTGCAGGGCGCGTGCGTTGTGGAAGGCATACAGGCCGAAGTCCACCAGCGCGCCGGCCATGGCTTCACCGTCCACGGTGATGTGGCGTTCGGGCAAGTGCCAGCCGCGCGGGCGCACCACCAGCACGGCGGGATTGTCGGCAACACAGTAGTGCTTGCCCTCGGGCGAGGTGTAGTCGAGCTTGCCGGCCACCGCATCGCGCAGGTTGATCTGGCCGTCGAGCTGGTTGGCGAAGCTGGGCGCGGAGGAATCCTCGAAGTCCGCCATGAACACCTTTGCGCCCGAGTTCAGCGCGTTGATGATCATCTTGCGTTCCACCGGTCCGGTGATCTCCACGCGGCGGTCGCGCAGCGCGGGCGGGATCGGTCCTACCGTCCATTCCGATTCGCGGATCGCGGCGGTGTCGGTGCGGAAGTCCGGCAGCTCCCCGGCGTCATAACGGGCCTGACGCTCGCGGCGGGCGGCCAGCAGTTCGCGGCGGCGGGCGTCGAAGTGGCGGTGCAGATCGGCGAGGAAGGCCAGCCCCTGTGGGCTGAGGATCGCCTGCTGCGCAGGGCTGGGCTGGGCGTGCAGTTGCACGGCTTCGGTGGCTAGGCGTTCGCGGGGCAAGGCCATGATCGGCTCCGGTCGTTGGACGACTCGAAGCTAGGCCATCGATTTATAGTTTGACAAAGCAAATGTTTCAATTTTTGATATTGTAAATATCAATACAGATTGCAAGTCATTGACATGAAAGAGCGAAAAATGCCGATCAAAGCGGCGAAATCGCCAGAAAAACCGACCCGCGGCGCAGCAAAAAGGCGTACGCCTGCGCATGGTTCGGCGGCCGAGAGCGCCCGTTTCTACTACAAGGGCAACCGCCACAAGCAACTGCGCGCCTTCGTGGCCACGGTGAAACTGGGCACGCTGAGCCGTGCCGCCGAGGCGTTGTATCTGTCCCAGCCGTCGGTGAGCCTGCAGCTGCAGGCGCTGGAGCGCGAGCTGGGTGCGACCCTGCTGGAACGCCGCCGCCGCCGCATCAACCTCACCGATGCGGGCGAGGCGCTGTACGAGCTGGCGCGCCCGTTGGTGGAGGGCTGGGAGAATCTCGACCGCGACTTCCAGGCCAGGGTGCAAGGTCACACCGCCGGCAAGCTCACCATTGCCGCCGGCACGTCCACCATCCAGTACCTGCTGCCGGAGCTGGTGCGCCGTTACCGGGAGCGCTATCCCGCCGTACATCTGCAGCTCGCCAATGTCACGGGCAAGGACGGCATGGCGATGCTGCGCGAGGACAAGGCCGATTTCGCCGTGGGCTCCATGCTGGACGTGCCGCACGACATCGCGTGGGCGCCCGTGCGCCAGTACGACCCCATGCTGATCCTGCCGCCCGGCCACCCGCTGGCGGAAAAGGCGGAAGTGGCGCTGGCGGATCTCTCGCCTTACGGCCTGATCCTGCCGCCGCAGCGGTTGTCCACCTATCGCCTGGTGGACCTGGTGTTCCAGCAGAACCAGGTGCCCTACCAGGTGGCCATCGAAGTGGGCGGCTGGGACGTCATCAAGGAATACGTGGCGATGGGCCTCGGCATCTCTGTCGTCACCGGCATTTGCATCACCGACGCTGATCGCGAACGCCTGGTCGTGCGCAACATGCAGCGCTGGTTCCCGCAGCGCAGTTACGGCGTGGTGATGCGCAAGGGCAAGCTCCTCAGCGCCGAGGCGCGCGCTTTCATCGACCTGATCCGCCCGGGGCTGCTGACGCATCGGGACTACGACGAGTCGGGGCATTCGGGTCGATAGATGCTTTACACGTCGCGATGCTTGGCCATCAGAGCGAACGTGTAGCCGCGACTGGTGGTACGCGGGAAGCGCGCAGCGCTGGTACCAGCACTGCTGCCTGACCAAGCGCAACCACGACAATCGCGCCTGATGCCACGTAGATCACAGGCAGATGCCCCATTTCGTAATGCGTCATCAGCCATGCGTTGAGGCCAAAAGCCAAAGCCGTGCCGCCCGTTACGCCGCCTACGACAATCAGGAAATTTTCGATCTGGAAATAGCGCAGGATATCGATCCTGCGCGCCCCAAGCGCCCGCCTCACCCCGATCTGACGATGACGCTGCACTACCCAGAAACTGCTCAGGCCGACAATGCCAGCAGCAGTAGCGCTGAGCAGGATGATGCAGATTGCGCTCATCAGCAGCGCCATGCCGCGATCCGGAAAATAGGCGGCGGCGCGTATCTCGGCAAACGAATGGATGCCGGCATAGGGTTCGGGCATGAGGCGCATCGGATTGAGTGCAAACAGGGCATCGTGGATTTCGCGCATCGCCTCTGCGGTGCGACCAGGGCGTGCCCGCACTACATAGCTTGCCCATGAATCGTCTGCACGCAACGGTTCAAGAACCGAGTTGAAGGACCAGTCGCTATCCCCCCTTTTCGGTGTCTGCAATCGCTCGACGATGCCCACGATTCTGGCTGGCTTGCCATCCTGGTACACCGTCTGACCGAGTGCATTGCCGTTGGGAAAGAGCTGGTCGGCGACGGGTTTGCTCACGATGACGACAGGTGAGCCCGGAACGCCATGTCCGTGTCGGATCTCGCTGGCGTAAAAATCGCGTCCGGCAGTCAGGCGCAGGCCAAAAACAGGCCGCATGTGCTCGTCGCCGTAGTAATAGGCTGCGCGCACAAACTTGCCTTTGCGACTCGCGCCTAGAGAAACGTCCCCGGCCTCATAGCCGCTCAGTATGGGGTTGCTTGTTGACGCAGCAGCATCCTTCACATCCGGGAGATTCCTCAACGTTTCGAGATCCGCGCGCTGCAGGGCATCGAATTTCTTGATGTCGGCAGCATCGTCGCTGCCTGGTGATGCTGGCCATTGCTGCAAAACGCGGATCAAACCATCTTCCTCGATGCCAGTCGGGCGGCTCATTCGCTCGATGCTGTGCCCGATGATGGAGAGCGCATTAGCAACGATTGCCAGCGTCAGTGCAATTTGCAGCACGATCAGAAGCACGGCGCTCTTGTGCTTCTTCAATGCCGCAAGGATGGGATGAATGCTCACGACGCCCCTTACTAGCCCTTGAGCTGCAATGCAGGAGGCACACGTGATGCGCGATGTGCGGGATATGCACCTGCGAGCAAAGTGGCGATCAAGGCAAGCAGCAGGGCGAACAAAAGCAGGCCTGGGTCGACTCTCGCCAGTACAGCGAGGTGCGCCGGCATGACCAGGCCGACGCTGAGCACTCCCGCGGTGGTTAGCAGTAACCCAAGGATGCCGCCACCCATCCCGATCAGGCCTGCTTCAACAAGGAATTGTGTGTAAACGGCTGCACGCGACGCTCCCAAAGCGCGTCGTATGGCAATCTCTCCGCGGCGGCGGAGAAATTTGGCCAGCAACAACCCGGTCGTGTTCACCAGGCATGCGATCAGCAGGCCCTGTGCCACCAGCAACGACACTCGGGTCGTATCGGGTATGACATGCTCGTGGTCGAGAAACGCCGGCACGTCGCGTAGGCAGTTGTTGGGTGCCCAGTTGAAGCGACCAACTTTTTGCTGCTCGCTTGCGTAGGCATCGAGGTATTCGCGATACGAGCGCACAGCCGCTGCATCGTCCAGCTCCACCATGAAGGAAATCCAAGTGCAGTCCGAGCGCAGCAGCGCCGCGAAATCCGTACCGGGATCATCCGCATCCTTCTTGCAATTGGCTTCCGCGTCGCCGATAGCATGGTTATCGACTACGTACTGAAGCGGCAGGAAGACATCCGGCGCCTCGACCCGGTACTGGAGATCCGCAAAGAAATCCGGCTGGGGGTTCCAGTATGAAATGATGCCCGCGATGCGATAGTCGCGCCCGCCGATTTCAACAGTCTTGCCTACGTTGTTGCCACCGCCAAATATCGATTGGTTCAGGTGGTCACTGATGATCGCCACGGGTACTCGGCGCGCGTCGTCTTCGGCACTCCAACTGCTGCCATAGTGGAAAGGCACATCCAGCATGGGAAAGAACTCGTTGGAGACCGCATAACCCCGAACCGGGATCGGGCTGGTGTCTCCGTTGACACGGTTTGGCATGACCGACGACAGCATCGAATAGATTGCCGATTGCCGGATGGCCCGGTGCTGGCGCATCAGTGCCATTGCATCGATGTAGTCCAGGCCACTGGGAGGCTCGCCACCCGGTTCACGGTACCCCGGTCCCCATAGGTCGATTTGCGGCACGAAAAGTCGTGATGACTTCCAAGGAATGGGGTCGGCAGACAGACCGCGAAATACCGAGTACATCGTCATCGACGACGCCACGCCGAAGCCAATCACCAGGATCATCAGCGCAGTCAGCCCTGGACTGCGCTTCATGCTGCGCAAGGCCAATTCAAGGTAATAGCCAAACATCCGCTTGCTTGTCCCCTAGCCTGATGCTCAATCGAAGCCGCGTCGATCTTGGCGGTTGTTAGGCGTAATCGCCCGGCAGCTACACCCCGTGATGCTTCCCCTGGAACGGCGCATAGAACGCACGCAGCCGCTCGATGTCGGCAGCCATGTCGTCGGTGGTGTCGAACAGCGGGCCGAGTCGGATGGTCTTGTCGGGATAGTTGAAGGCGACCGGGAACACCGGCACGCTGGCGCCGTGGGCCATGCGCCAGAAGCCGGTTTTCCAACGCGGCATGTGGCGGCGCGTGCCTTCGGGGGCGATGCCCAGCCACAGTGTCTGTTGCTGGCCGAAGCGTTCGACCATCTGCTCGACCATGCCCGCGGCGGCGCCGCGGTCGATGGGGATGCCGCCGAGCTTGACGAGCAGCGCGCCCAGCGGGCCGCGGAACAGCTCGCGCTTGGCCATGAAGTGCACGTCGGCGCCGATGGCGGCCTTGGTCAGCAGGCCCCAGATGCCGTCCCACCATGACGAATGGGGCGCGGCGATCAGCACCAGCCTGGGCACGTCGGGGAAGGTGCCGACCAGGCTCCAGCCACACAGGCGCAGCACGCCCCGGCACAGCCCGCGGCGCCAGCTGTCGTGCAGGCGTGGCATGTGCGGCGGCAGTTGCGATGGCGTGAAGACCGTTCCGTTCACTCGTGCCCCGGCTTCTTCGCGCGCAGTTGCTTCAGCTTGCCGCGCTGCTGCTTGCCGGCGAGGCGGCGTTCCTTCGAGGCGCGCGTGGGCTTGGTGGCAACGCGCTTCTTCGGCACCACCTGCGCGACGCGGATGATTTCGACCAGCCGTTCGCGTGCGTCCTCGCGGTTGCGGGCCTGGTCGCGGAAGCGGCGCGCCTGGATCACCAGCACGCCGTCGTCGGTGAGGCGGCGGTCGCTGCGGGCCAGCAGGCGCTCACGCAGCGGTTCGGGTAGCGTGGGCGAGCGCGCCACGTCGAAGCGCAGTTCCACTGCGCTCTCGGTGCGGTTCACGTGCTGGCCACCGGGGCCGTCGGCGCGCAGGAAGCGCTCGACCAGTTCGGATTCGGGCAGGGCAAGGGTGCGGCTGATGGTCAGCATGCGGGGAGTTTAGGGGATGGCACGCGGCGCCGGAATGCGGCGCCCGTACCATCGCCATGGCCGAATCCATCGCCTGCTACGATGGCGGGACGCCACGCAGCCCTGGGTCGCGGATGAAGGGAAAGGCCACATCGTTCGATATCGCACACCTCGCCGGGGTCTCGCAGTCCACGGTGTCGCGGGCGCTGCGCGGCAGTCCGCTGGTCAGCGAGGAAACGCGCCGGCGCATCCAGTCGGCAGCCGACACGCTCAACTACAAGGTGGACAAGAACGCTTCCAACCTGCGTCGCCAGCACACCGGCACGCTGGCGTTGCTGCTGTTCGAGGATCCCACCGCGGACGACTCGCACATCAACCCGTTCTTCCTGTCGATGCTGGGTTCGATCACCCGCGCCAGCGCGCAGCGGGGTTACGACCTGCTGATCTCGTTCCAGCAGTTCTCGCGCGACTGGCACGCGGACTTCACCGGCAGCCAGAAGGCCGACGGTCTGATCCTGCTCGGCTATGGCGACTACCAGTCGCACCGCGACAAGCTGGAGAAGCTGGTGGCGCAGGGCACGCGCTTCGTGCGCTGGGGAGCGGTGCTGCCCGGGCAGCCGGGCGTCTCCATCGGTTGCGACAACTTCGCAGGCGGCCGGCTCGCCACCCAGCACCTGATCGAACAGGGTTGCCGCCGGATCGCCTTCCTCGGCGACGCCACGCCGCACTATCCTGAGTTCCACGAGCGTTACCGCGGCTATGCGGCGGCGTTGCGCGAGGCAGGCCTGCGGGTGGACGAGGTGTTGCAGGCCGATGCCGAGACTACCGAACGCGCCGGCTACGAGGCCGCCGAGTTGCTGCTTGAGCGCGGCGCGGAATTCGACGCGGTGTTCGGTGCCAGCGACCTGATCGCCATTGGTGCCCTGCGCGCGCTGTCGGAACGCGGCCTTTCGGTGCCGGGCGACGTGGCGTTGGCCGGTTTCGACGACATCCCCATGGCCAGCTTCATCAACCCTTCGCTCACCACGGTACGCCAGGACACCGGCAAGGCCGGCGAAGTGCTGGTGGAACAGCTGGTGCGGCAGATCGGCGGCGAAGGCGCCGAAAGCGCGATGTTGCCGGCGCAGTTGAAGGTACGCCGATCCAGCCTGCGGCCCGAGCCGGAGCCAGCGTTTCGCAAGATGCTACGGAACCAATGAGTGCCCTCCACATTGTAGTGACCTGGGCACTGGCATAACCTGCTCAAGGAAGCACTGCACAGGAGGCAATGCGATCCATGGGGAGCTGCCGGTACGAACTCGCATCCAGCCACGCCTTCGAGCGCATCGCCGAGGCGTACGTGGCGCTGGATGTGGAGTGGCGCTACACCTACGTCAACGCCGCCGCCGCCGCCTTTCTCGGCCGTAGCGCCGAGGAGCTGCTCGGCAAGTGCGCCTGGACGGAATTCCCGGAAGAAACCGTCAGGCCGTTCCGCGCGGCCTACGAACAGGCCATGGCCGAGCAGCGACCGTGCATGGTCGAGGCGTGGTTCGCACCGCTCGGGCGCTGGTTCGCCAGCTGGGCCTATCCCGCGCCCGACGGGATCACGGTGCTGTTCCAGGACATCGACGCACGCAAGCGCGAGGAGTTGCGGCTGCAAACGCAGCAGCAGCTGATGGAGCAGGCGCAGCAACTGATGCACGTGGGCAACTGGAGCTGGGACGTCGCCGCCAATCACGTCGCCTGGTCGGACGAGCTGTATCGCATCTATGGTGTGGATCCCGCGCAGCATGCGGCCAACGTGGAGGCTTATCTGGCGCTGGTGCATGCGGACGACCGGGAGCGGGTGCTCGGCATCATCCAGCGGGCGTTGCACGATGGCGCCGCGTTCGAGTTTGAGGAACGCATCGTGCGACCGGACGGCGGCGAGCGCACGCTGTACAGCCGCGGCGTGGTGGAAACCGACGCGGACGGCCGTGTCACTCGCCTGCTGGGCGTCTGCCAGGACATCACCGCGCGCAAGCGCGAGGAACGCATGTCCGCGGGCTTGCACCAGATCCTGCTCGACATCGCTGCGCACAAGCCTTTGGCGGCGAGCCTGGAACGCATCGCGTGCCAGCACGAGGTGATGAACCCGGGTTCGCTGTGTTCGCTGTTGGTGCTCGATGGCCAGCGCCTGTTGCACGGTGCCGCACCCAGCTTGCCGGACGATTACTCCAAGGCCATCCACGGCCTGGTGATCGGCGAAGGCCGCGGCTCCTGCGGGACGGTGGCATGGAGCGGCAAGCGCGTGGTGGTGGAGGACATCGCCACGCATCCGTACTGGGAGGATTACCGCGAATTGGCGATGTCGTACGGCTTGCGCGCCTGCTGGTCGACCGCCGTGCCAGGCAGCCACGGCGAGGTGCTGGGCACGTTCGCGGTGTATTACCGCGAACCGCGCGCGCCGCAGCCGGACGAGCTGGCCAGCATCGACCGCCTGATTCCACTTGCCGGCATCGCCATCGAAAGTGCCCGGTTGCTGGGTCGTCTGCGCGAACGCGATCGCTTCTTCGAGATGTCGCAGGAAATCTTTTGCATTCTCGATCCGCGCAGCGAACGCCTCGTGCAGTTCAACCCCTGCCTGCAGCGCCTCACCGGTTACGGCGAGGACGAACTGAAGACTCTCGGTTACCGGCAGTTCCTGCAGCCGCTTCAGGGCGGCGATGCATCGGAGGCGATTCCAACCACGGTGGAGCCGGGTCAGACGCGCGAGTTCGTGAACCGCTGCGTGGCGAAAGACGGCAGCGAGCACCTGCTGGAATGGACGTCATTCGCCACGTCGGATGGCTTGCTCTACGCCGTGGCGCGCGACATCACCGAACGCCACCGGGTCGAGCAGAAGCTGATTCATGCCGCCAGCCACGACTCCATCTCCGGCCTGCCGCGCCGCGCCATGCTGGACGAAGCGATGGCGCGCATGCTGGACAGCCCATGGAGCGAGGCATGGGTGGTGGTGGTTGGCCTGGACCGCTTCCAGGTGGTCAACGAGTCGGTTGGCCATGTGATCGGCGACGACGTGCTGCGTCGAGTAGCAGACCGTCTGCGCGCGGCGGTCGACGCACAGTGGCTGGTCACGCGCATTGCCGGCGACAAGTTCGCGATGGCGGTGGACGGCATGAACCACGAGGAAGTGCTGGCGCTGGCCGAGCGCTTGCGCGCGGAAGTGGCGCGGCCCATCGAGGGCCAGGACTACCGTCTGCTGTTGACCGCCAGCGCCGGCATCAGCCATGCGCCCGTGCATGGCAACACGCCGGCGGCGCTGCTGCGCGGTGCGGAGGCGGCCATGGTGCAGGCCAAGCGCGACGGCCGCGATCGCATCGGCGAATTCAGCGTGGCGCAGAAGCGCGCGCTGGACGAGCGAGTGATGCTGGGAGGCCGCCTGCGCGATGCATTGCGCCATGACGAATTGGTGCTCTATTTCCAGCCGCAGTACCGCGCGCTCGACCATGAACTGACCGGCTTCGAAGGGTTGCTGCGATGGAACTGCGGCGAACTGGGGCAGGTTTCGCCGGCGCGCTTCATCCCGGTGGCCGAGGCGCTGGGCATGATGCCTGAGATCGGCTGCTGGGTATTTGCGCAGGCCGCGCGCCAGATGCGCGAATGGCTGGACCGCGGGCATCGCGGCTTCACCATCGCGGTGAACGTTTCCGCGCAGCAGGTACAGCATCCGCACCTGGTCGAGCAGGTGGCCGAAGTGCTGCAGCGCTACAACGTGCCGGCGGCGATGCTGGACATCGAGATGACCGAGAGCGCGCTGATGGAGAACGTGGCGCGCATCCGCACGACGCTGGCGGGCCTCAAGTCGCTGGGCGTGCAGCTGTCGCTGGACGACTTCGGCACTGGCTATTCCAGTCTCGCTTACCTCAAGCAGTTCCCGATCGACAAGTTGAAGATCGACCAGAGCTTCGTGCGTGATCTGCCTGCCGACGAAGACGACTGCGCCATCGTGCAGACCATCATCGAGCTGGGCCACCAGCTGGGCATGCTGGTCTCGGCCGAAGGCGTGGAAACGCAGGCGCAAGCCGCATTCCTCGCCGGCCTGGGTTGCGATGAACTGCAGGGCTACGCCCTCGGCATGCCGCTACCCGTGATGGATGCCGAGCGCTACTTCGTCGGTGTGCGGGATTCGTTTCTCGTCTGAATCCCAGCCTGGGAACTTGTTCAAAACCCCGTGTCTTGTGTCGGGCACGGCTTCACGCCGAGGCCGCGCATTTCTCCACGGACGTCTTGCGCTTCGTATCCATCCGACCACTGCCAGGATGACGAATGCCCTCGGTTTCCAGATAGACCGTGCCGCGGTCGTGCCGTCCATCGCCTGGGTGGAAATGGTTTCGATGTCCGCGGCACAGCTTGCCTGCAGTTTCGGCGGATTGAATCCGACCGCTTCTCTTGGCAGTTCTTTCTTTTCACTCAGGGCATCCTGCCCTCCACCCTTCAGGCCAGCTTCGCCGTTCGCCGCGCGCCTGGGTGGCGTAGGCCAGCAAAAAAGAACTTGGTCGCCGGCAGGCGTCTGAAACCGCGTTGCCCCCTCGCGGCAACACAGAACATCCCGGCCACAAATTCGAAAGGGCGAACTGCAGATAAGGAACAGACTCTCGAAACCCGTTCAATACCTGCCGGAATGGCGACGCGAGGCCGGCACATCCAGGCGGCACATCATGGAGCGCTATCCGTAGGCAGCGGCACAACGCGCAACGCGCCGACATGGGCGTCGTTCAACGGTCCTTCGCTGCCACCAACACCACCGGTGTAGTGCGCATTGTGCGCGAGGTCGCTCATGTTGAAGCCGTCGGCCAGCGTGAAGCTGCAATGCGCACCGGCATTCGCGCTGAACCGCGCGGTGGTGGAAAGCTCTTCGCCCACGCTGTGCGGCATCACTATCGGCACGCGCTGCTTGGGGCTGCCGTCGCAGCTGATGGCGAGCATCCTCACTGCGGCGGTGATGCCGGTGCTGATCGGTCCGTGGTCGTTGCGGTAGCTCAGGGCCACCTGATAGCTGCCGGTGCCGGGTGCGACCCACGCGCGCGGCCAAGCGCCATCAACGCTGGCGAACGGACCTTCGCACTGCGCCGGGCTGTGCAGCGATTCCAGGCCGCCGGCGCCGGTTTGCGTAAGGCTGAAGCATTGCAGCACGTTCGCCACCGGAACCGAGAGCTTGCCCTCGATGGCGCCAACGGGCTTGCCGTTGAGGTAGAGCACGCCAGGTGCCGTGCTGCGCACCAACCAGTCGGCGCCGTCGCGCGTCACCTGCGGTGCGGCGGGCGCCGACGGCGCGAACGGCGGCACCGTGCCGCGCACGCCCAGCACGGGGACCTTGATCGCCATCAGTTGCACCACGCTTTCGTTGCCGCGTTGGGCGGTGTCACCGGCCACCAGCAGGTTGCCGTCCAGTTTCTTCGGGAGTTTCAGGGTGATGCGCTTGCCGGGCAGTTGCAGGCTGATCGTATCCTTTTGGCCGAACAGCATCGGCACCAACGACACGGGCAGCTTGGGCTCGATGCGGCCGTCGTTTTCGAGGCCGAACACGCCTTCGTCCACCACCGCAAGGTAAGCGGCCACCGACCACAGCTGGCGCGGCGAATCCACCACCGGGCCGCTGAGCTTGCCGTCGTCGACGTGCGGGGCTTCGGTGGTCAGCTCGTAGTTCTCCATGTTGGAGCCGGCCAGCGCCGCGCCGCGCATGACCGAGGCGATCTCGAATGCGATGTGTTCCGGGTCGTTGAGCTTGCGCGCAGCGCGCAGCGCATAGGCACTCACGAACGGCCAGATTGCTCGGTTGTGGTAGATCGGCTGGTCGGTGCGCTCGGGCCAGATCACCGGGCTGCCGGCAGGCCACGCCGGGTAGTTCGCCATCGTTTGCCGCGCGCGGTCGCCGTCGGCCACACCGCTGTCGATGGCCAGTGCGATGCCAAGCAGGTCGTAGGTGTCGAAGGGCGCGCCGTCGCCGCCGATGTAGCTCATGTACATGCCGCGGTCGTCGCGCCAGAAGTGCGCGTTGATCGCGGCCTTCAGCGCGTCGGCCTGCGCCTGGTAGTCGGTCGCGCGCGGATCGTGGCGCTCGCTCGCGAGGCGCGCGGCGAGCAGCAACGCCTGGTAATGCAGCACGTTGGTGGACAGCGAGAACGATTGGGCGATGAACACCACGTTGTCCTGCGTCCACGCGGGATAGGTCTGCTCGCGCCAATCGAGGAAGGAGGTCTCGCCGCGGTACAGACCCATGTTGGCGTCGAATACGTACTGGCGATCCTGCTCCAGGGTGTTGGTGAGCGCCTGCCAGGTGTCGCTGGCGAACGCATTGTCGTCGAGCAGGTGGCGTGCGGCGAGGAACCACGCCACGCGATCCGTGCTCACCGGCCAGCTCCCGCCCGAGCCGGTGTCCTGCATCACGTATGGGCCTTTCGGCGCGTCGGTCGCGCGGGTATCGGAGAGCTTGAAGCGCAGGCCGTTGCGCGAGCGGGCGTCGTCGTAGCGCCACAAGCCGAGATCCACCGAATACGAGAGGTCGCGCGTCCACACGTAAGGCCATTTGTCGCCGGTGGCGAAGCAATCGCAGGGAATCGGCTGGTCGTGGTCGTAGGCGCCGTCGCGGATGGCGCTGACGGAATCCTGCCGCAGGTCGTCCTGCGCCATCGCGTAAAGGCCGTCGAACAATGGACTGGCGGTTTGTACCGCGTACGGTGGTGCGGGAATCAGGCGCTTGTCGTGCGCGGAGTGCAGCAGGAAGCCGCCGCCAGCCTGCACCTCGATGCTGGCCGTCTGGCCGCGCCATTGCAGGCTGTCGTGCCACATCGGGCCGTGAGCGCCGGCGGTCAAGGCCATCATCATGCTGCTGAAAATGCTCATGCCGAAATATCCGTGAACTGTGGGGCGTCGCCGGCTCGTTGCCGAACTGCTGATCTGTCGTGAAACGCGGATCCGCCCGCCGTCGTTGTCATCTCGCCCTCCAACCGGCTGGCCGGCAGCCCTCGCCGTCGCGGTGTGCGCAACCGGCAGCCAGTCTACGCGCATGTGGACTCCGAGAGGTCCTGCTGTTCGGCGCGAACGGTGTCCCTTCCGCCGAGAGGCGGAAGGGACACCAGTTTCACTGCGCGAGAATCGCGCCGTAATGCCCTTCCACACTCACCGTGACATTGCCGTTGCTGACCGTGTACTTGGTTCCGGTGATCAGGTCGGTGACCTGGCTGCCGTTGGTCATGCTCTCCTCGTACACCGGTACGGTCACTGTTTCGGTGTTGCTGGTGCCGTTGAGCACCACCGCGAGGCGGTTGCTCTTGTCGAAACGGGCGAACGCGTAGATGTCGTTGGTATCGTCGGTGACCAGCGTCATGAAGGAGCCGGTGCGCAGCGCTGGATATTCGTTGCGGATGCGGATCAGTTGCTGGGTAAGCGCGACTGCAGCGTTGCTCGTGGTGGCCTGGGTCCAGTCGAAAGTGCGGCGGTTGTCCGGATCGGCGCCGCCTTGCATGCCGTATTCGTCGCCGTAGTAGATGGTGGGCGTGCCCACGTAGGTCATCTGGAAGATCAGGCCCAGGTAGGTTTTCCAGATGTCGGCACCGCAGCGGGTGGCGAAGCGCTCGGTGTCGTGGCTGCCCAGGAAGTTGGTCATGGTCTGTTGCACGTCGATCGGCAGGTCGGCGCGCGTGCCGAGCAGCCAGCTGTCGAGCTGGCTGGGAGTCAGTGAAGCGCTGTTGCCGCTTTCGTCCACGCCGCAGATCCATTCCGACGCCGGCTGGGTGAAGCCGTTGTAGTTCATCGCGCTGTCCCACTCGGCGCCGTCGTCCAGCCAGGACGAGGCGTCGCCCCAGTACTCACCGACGATCTCGGCATTCGAGTTCACCGACTTCACGGCGGTGCGCAGCTCCTGCATGATCTGGTGGTTGGTGGTGTCGCTGCCGTTGTTGCCGCCGGCGTCGAGGTATTGCGCCGCGTCCAGCCGCCAGCCGTCGATGCCATAGGGCTGTGCCAGATAAGTCTGCACCACCGAACCGGCGTTGCCGTAGATCTGGTTGCGCGTGGCCGAGCCGCTGGCGCCGTAGTCCAGCTTGGGCATGCTGGTAATGCCGAAGAACGTGGAATAGCTGCTGGGCCAGGTCTGGAAGGTGTAGTAGCTGTAGTACGGGCTGGACTGCGACTGGTATGCGCCCGGCTGCGAGCAGGTGAGCGAATCGTAGGTCTGCGCGCCGAACCAGCAGTTGCTGTCGCCGCTGTGGTTGAACACGCCGTCCAGGATGACGTAGCCGGCGGGCCCGTTGCTGGCGCTGTGGATGTCGCCGATCAGCTGCTGCAGCGTGGTGTTGCTGCCGAAGGCGGGGTCGACGGTGTAGTAGTTCTGCGTGTCGTACTTGTGGTTGGTCGGGGAGGAGAAGATCGGGTTCAGGTAGACGATGTCCGCGCCCAGCGTGCCCTTGATGTAGCTCAGCTTCTGGTCGACGCCGGCGAGGTCGCCGCCGAAGAACACCGCACTGTTGCAGCCGCTGACGTTGGAGGTCACGGCTGTGCCCCAGGCGTGCTGCTCGGTGGCGCAGCCGGCGTAGGTGTACTCGCCGTTGGTGACGTCGTTGCTGGTGTCGCCGTTGTAGAAGCGGTCGGGGAAAACCTGGTAGATCACACCGTTCTTCATCCAGGCCGGCGTCTTGAAACCGGGGATGATGAAGAAGTCGCCGGAGGAGGGCTCGCTGCTGGTGATGCCGGCCGCGTTGTACCAGGCGGTGGCGGTGCCGTCGTTGATCTGGAAGCGGTAGTACTTCTCTGACGAGCTGGCGGGGATGGTGCCCTGCCACAGATCGTAGGTGCCGGTGGCGTCGTTGGCCACCCATTGCATCGCCACCCAGTGGTACTGGCCGTCGGCACTGTCGTAGTACTTGATGTTGGCGCTGGTGATGTCGCCCTTGTAAGTGCGGAACGTCAGCGTCACCGGCGTGCTTGCCGTGGGCTCGGGGGCGCTGTCGTAGACCGGGCCCTGGTCGTGGAACAGGCCGGCCCATTCGACGTTGTTGTCGTTGCTGGCGGCGCGCGCGGCCGTGCTCCACAGCGATGCGCTGGACAAGGCAAGCGCCATGCACAGGGCAAGCGGCAGCCGGTGCAGGCCATACGGTTCACGCTTCATCGGATGACTCATCGAAACCCCTCCTGGTTGGACTGGGCTGATGTCGCCGCGCTCGCCGTGCCCAGGGCCGGCATTTCCTCGCGTGGCGGCGATGGAAACCATGTCTGGCAGCAGGACTGCCACTCGCGCCGCGCCATCCGGCGCGGCGCGCCTGTCCTCAGTGCGCGGCAGCCGCCTGCAGCTTCACCGTGCGTGCGGCACTGGCATCGAGCTTGAGCACGGTGAACGCGCCGTAGCGGTCGCTGCCCGTGCTCCAGCCTTCGCCGTTGGCGGCCTCAAGCGCGGAAGCGGTGGCGTAGTGCTGCAGCGAGCCGTCGACCGTGCTGGCGGCAACGCCATGCACCCGCACGAGATAGGCGTGCAGCGCGGGGCGGTAGCTGCCTTCGGCCGCGGCGGTGCTGAAGCTCACTGTGTCGCCCATGCGCTGCGCGGCGAGACGCTGTTTGAAATACGCGCCGTCCGCGTAGGCGTAGGTCTCGCCGTCGTCGTCGTAGTAGTCGAAGTGCGTGGCTTGCGCGGCAGGGAACACGTCGACGTTCACCGTCGCCACCGCGTGTTCGCCGGTCCAGTCCATTACCGGCTGGGTGGGGATGATGGCGCCTTCGCGGACGAACAGCGGGATGTCGTCCCAGGTCTTCGCTTCCGTCGCCACGGTGATGGTCTGGCCACCTTGATAGGTCTTGCCGCTGAACCAGTCCGTCCATGTGCCGGCGGGCAGGTAGATCTGCTTGCTGGTCTGGCCCTGGGCGACCACCGGCGATACCAGCAGCCAGTCGCCGAACAGCCAGGCATCCACGTCGTTGCGCAACTTCGCATCGTTCGGCCACACGAAGTTGAGCGGCTGTACCAGACCCACGCCGTGTGCGCTTGCGCGGTGCTGGTAGGCATAGATATAAGGCAGCAAGCTATAGCGCAGGCGGATGGCCTTGGTGGCCGCGGCTTCGGCCACCGGGCCGTAGCGCCACGGCTGGCGTTTTTCATTGTCGTCGCCGTGCACGCGGAAGATCGGCACGAAGGCACCGAATTCGATCCAGCGCGCGTAGTTCTCGTCCGAGGGATGGCCGTGGAAGCCGCCGCCGTCCATGCCCCATTGCGTCACGCCCACGTCGATCGCGCTGAGCATGCGCTCGCGCTGACCGGCTATGCTGGCGAAACCGGTGGAGATGTCGCCAGACCACAGGCCGTAGGCGTAGCGCTGGGCGCCCAGCCAGAAATCGCGGTTGATCGACCACGCACGCAGTTTCGAGTACGCACGCTGGCCCTCGTAGGTGGCGCGCTGCATGTTGAGGAACTGCGTATTGCTCGGCGTGGTGTCGGCTTCGTCGTTCCAGAAGCCCACGATGCCGGTATCGAAGCTGTGCTTGAGGTAATCGTTGAACCACCATGCGCGGGATTCGGGTTTGTCGAAGTCGATGTCCTTCACCGGCAGGTGCGAGAAGTAGTCGGGGCTGGCCTTCTCGCCGGGCAGCCACAGGCCGTGCGCGGTGGCGTAGCGGCCTTCCACCGTATCCACGTGCACGCGCGGTTTCATGATGCCGGTCATGTGCACGCCCAGTGCGTCCATGTCGGCCTTCAGCTTGCCGGTGGGGCCGTCCGGGAATTTCACCGGGTTCCAGCTGAACTCGCCCCAGTCCTTGCCCCAGTTTTTCCAGTCGAAGTCGAAGGTGAAGGCATCGAGCGGGATGTGCTTGCCGCGATAGGTATCGACGATGCCGCGGAATTCCTTTTCGTCGATGCCCCATTGGCTGTTGATGAAGCCGTTGGCCCACTTCGGGAACAGCTGCGCGTGGCCGCTGAGGTCGGCGAGCTCGCCGAACAGCTCGGTGGGCGAGCCGGCGAGGATGTAGTAGTCGGCGTCGGGGCGCGCGGTCTTGTCGATCGCGATGCGGCCGTGTGCGAGATTGAAGTCCGCGCCGTCGCAATCCACCAGCACGCCGTAGCCGGCGGTGCTCCACACGAAAGGTGCGCCGGGATGGCCTTGTTCGCCGGCCTTCGCCACCTGCTTGCCTTCGCGCAATATGCCCGCGCTGGTGTCCTTCTCGAAGGCGTCGTAGCCGCCGATGCCGTACAGCGCGTCGCCGGCGGCGTGGTCGAACACAATGCGGCCTTGCGCGAGCGCGCCGAGGTCGGCCTGTTGCAGCAGCGGATGGCCCTGGGCATCGCTCACGTCGAGCCTGCCGGCGGCGCGATGCCAGATGGCGACGAGGCGGTCGGAGCGCAGTGTCACGGTGTCGCCGTTCTGCTGTACCTGTGGCTGGAATGCCGCCGTGCCAGTCGGCTTCGGGTCCATCACCAGGTTGGCGGACGTGGCGCCGCTCTTCGGCAGGTAGTGCACATGCAGCACGCCAGGGGCGGCCAGCTGCAAGGTGACGGTGCCGTCGCCCAGCGTGAGGTTCAGGCGGTCGCTGCCGACGCTCTGCACCTGCGCGACGGCGGTGCCGGGCGCAGCGAATGCGGCAGGAACAAGGCCCAGGCCCAGCAGCACGGTAAGTGCGAGCGTGCGCCGTTTCGGTGTCGTCATCATGCTGCTCCTTTGAAAATCAATGCAGGATTGCGCTGCCGTAGGCGGGCAGTTGCAGGTGGCCGTCGGCAACGGTGGTGCCAGGCAGAGTATGTTTCAGCAAGGTGTGGAAACGTTGTGCTGGTAGGGGCACCGTTTGCGGTGTGCCGGCCAGGTTGTGCAGCACCAGGACGTCGCCCTGCGCGTCGTCCAGTTCCCACGCGGCGACATGCTCGCCGGCGTCGCGCCAGTTGTGCAGCACCCCTGTGCGCAATGCGGGGATGTCGCGGCGCCACTGGATCAGCATGCGATACCAGTTGAGCAGCGAATGGGGGTCGGCCTGCTCGGCCTCCACGGATACGGCGTTGCCGTCGCCCGCGCTCCAGCTTTCCCATGTCGTCTCGCCCGCGCCCTTGCCGCTGCGATACCAGCGCATCGGTTCGCGCAGGTGTTCGTCGGGCTTTTCGCCGCGCATGCCAAGCTCCTCGCCGTAATAGACGAAGGGATGGCCGGGCAGGGTGAGCAGCATCGCCGCGGCGGTGCGCATGTGCTCGGGGTTGTCGTCGAGCTGGCTCATCACGCGCTCCTGGTCGTGGTTCGACAGGAAAGGCGCATCGTCGAAGCGGCCGTGCGCATCGGTGCGGAAAGCGTCGTACATGCGCTCCAGCGTGGCACCGATGTCGCGATCGCGTTCCTGCTTCGCGCTGTCGACCAGGCGCGTCGCGAGCGGGAAGTTGAACACCGCGTCCAGCGAGGCCATCCATGGCGGCAGTTCGTTTTCATGGTGTCGCGCCACTTCCCCGACCAGCCACGCATGCGGGTTCGACGCATCGATGCCCTGGTGGAATTCATGCCACCACGCGAGGTTTTTCTTCAGCGCGGCCGGACTCTCCATGTCGGCCTCGCTGTCGTCATAGATATGCTGTGCAGCGTCGAGGCGGAAACCGTCCACGCCCTTGTCCAGCCAGAAGCGCCCCACCTTCACCATCTCCGCGCGCACGGCCGGGTTGTCGTAGTTGAGGTCGGGCATCTGTGCCGTGAACACGCCGAGGTAGAACTGCCCTGAACTTTTGTCCGCGCCCGGCAGTGGGTGCCACAGCGAGCCGCCGGTGGCACTGATCTGCTTGAGGTCGGTGGCGCGCGTGGCCCACTCGTACCAGTTGCGGTATGGGCTGCGCGGATCCCGCGCGGCTTTGAACCATGGCGACTGATCGCTGGTGTGGTTGATGACCAGGTCCATCACCACCTTGATGCCGCGCTTGTGCGCTTCCTGCACCAGGCGTTCGAAGTCCGCCATCGTGCCGTACTGCGGGTTGATCGCTTCGTAGTCGGTGATGTCGTAGCCGTGGTAACTGGGCGAAGGGTTGATCGGCATCAGCCAGATGCCGTCCACGCCTAGCGATTTCAGGTAATCAAGCTTGGCGGTGACGCCATCGAGGTCACCCACGCCGTCGCCGTTGGTGTCGTACCAGCTGCGCACGAAGATTTCATAGTACGTGTCCGAGGGCGCCTGTGCTGTTGTCGCAACAGCGGCTGTGGCGGCCGATGCGGGTGACGTGGGTGACGTGGACAGCAACAGCGCAACGGACAGCAGCAGCGCAAGGCGAAGGTGGGTTTTCATGGAACATCCGTCGTTTCTCGGCCGGGAATATCGCCAGCAGCGGTTTTTGACATCGCGCCGGCAATGGCCCGTAAGTGGCCGCCAGGAATGGCTGCCACAAAAAAATGCCCCGCCGGACGGGTTGGTACGCGGCGGGGCGGTCGGGGAGTGGCAATCGTCGGAACTTAGAACTTGTACGAGGCGCCCAGCGAGTAGGTGCGGCCGTAGCGTTCCCAGATCAGCACCTGGCGCGGATCGTTGTTCTGGTAGGTGGAGAAGATCTTGTTCGACAGGTTGGAGCCCGTCGCGATCAGGGTCAGGTTCTTGAAGGTGCCGCTGCTGAACGTGTAGCTCACCTGTGCGTCGTAGGTGCTGCCGCCCTTCAGCGTCTGCTCGATGCGCGAGGCGCTGATGCCCGACACCTCGCCCAGGAAGCTGGAGGTGTAGTCGTCGCTGATACGCGCCTCGAAGCCGTTGTGCTGGTAGTACAGCGTGCCGTGGGCCACCCACTTCGACAGGCCCGGCACGGTGATCGGCGTGGGATTGCTGCCGTACACCAGCGAGCTGTCGTTGTGGGTGCCGGTCAGGATGGTGCCGAAGCCGTCGAGTACCGGGGTGAGCAAGTTGAACGGCAGGTTCAAGGTGACCTCTTCGCCACGGATGAAGCCGTGGCCGTCGTTGGTCGGACCGGAAACGATGCCGTACGGCGTGCCGAGCTGGGCCTGCTGCGCCGAAGTCAGGTAGTTCGGAATGAACGCGCTGAAGTCGTACAGGTAGGCCGCGTTCGGGTCGATGTAGTCATGCAGGCTCAGGAAGTAGGCCGACACCGCGATGTAGCCGCCACCGCCACCGTTGCGGCACAGGTCCGAGTTCTTCTGGTCGGCGTCGTTGCACTGGTAGCCGCCGGTGATCGGGCCCGAGAAATAGTGCTCGTAGCTGATGTTGTAGTTGTCGGCCATGGTGGGCAGCAGCGCTGCATTGCCACCGGTGGAGCTGAAGAACGCCTGGTTCGGATTGGTGGACGCCAGGTTCGTGATGTTGCCGCTCACGCTCTGGCTGGCGTTCATCTGGTCCATGCGCGGCTGGGCCATGGTGCGGGCTGCGCTGACACGCAGGTCGTCGTTGTCGGTGAAGCCGAAGATCAGGTTGGCGCTGGGCAGGTAGCGGGTGTAGCTGGTGCCACCGGTCACCGGGATCAGCTGAGTCTGGCCGCCGGTGAGCGCACTGCCGGGCGCTACGCGCTCGCCATCCGAGGTCTGGTCGGTGTGGGCTATCTGGATGCCGAAGTTGCCGCGCAGAGCGACGGCGCCCAGTGTGGTGTCGAGGTTGAACTGCAGGTAGGGGTTGAAGTCGCGCTCATGCACACGCCAGTCCGGCGGCAGCGGCAGCGACGACATGAAGGTGGGGACTTCCACCAGGGTGCCGTTGTCGATCAGACTGAACGGGTTGTAGCACTCCTCCGAACCCATGCCCATCCACGCCAGCGGGCTGCAGGTGCTGCCGCTGAACGGTGCCGTCATGACCGCATTGCCGCTGCTCAGGGTGCCGCCGCCCAGGGTCAGGAAGTCCTGGGTGATGTTGTAGGTCTTGGTGCGGGTGGTGTCAGACAGGCCGAACTTCAGGCTGGAGAAGATGCCGCTGTCGAAGTCGCGCTCCACCGCGACGCGGAAGTTGGCCAGCCAGTCGACGGTATGCGGTGCGTTGATGAAGCCCGCCTGCACCACGTTGCTGCCCGAGCCCCAGGCCTGCGGGTCGGTCAGCACTACGCCCTGGGTGTAGTCGAGCGAGGGGACGGCGTAGAGCATGCCGTCGGGCAGCTCGGCGAAGCCGAAGTTGCCGGGCTGGCCGCGCGTGCCGGCCGCCGCATCGTAGTAGCCGGTGCCCGAATAGCTTTCCAGGTTCACGTCCTGGCGGGTGGCGCGCGAGTAGTTGGCGTCGGCGTCGATCGACCAGTCTTCGTTGATCGTGAACTTGTTGTCCCAGTTGAAGTTGTAGACGCGGGCGGTCGTGCTGTTGAAGTCGTTGCGGATCACCGGGTCGATGTTCTGGTACGTGCCGCTCTGCACGAAGCCGTTCTCGACATTGCCGGGCACCAGGGTCGGACCGGGCTTGATCGCGCCGTTGCCCCACAGGAACGGCAGCTCCATGCCCTTGGCTACCTGGGTTTCCTTGAAGTTGTCGTAGGTGAGGTCGAGCGTGCTGGTGTAGTGCTCGTTCGGCTGCCACTCGAAGGTGGCCAGCAGGCCGTTGCGCTTCATCGAGTCGGTGATGCCGTAGTTCTTCGAACCGCCGATCACCTGGTCGCCGTTGCTGTCGGCCAGGTAGCCCCACGGCGCCTGGTGCTCGATCTGCGTCGGGTTGTTCTCGAGGTCCACGCCCAGCGTCACGCCGAAGGTGTGGTCGGCGAACTGGTCCACCCACACGCCGTTGACGTTGTAGCCCTTGTTGCTCACGCCCTCGCCCTCGCCCGGAGCCAGCTGGGACATGCTGTTCCAGATGTACTTGGCGTTCACGGCCGCCTCGGGGCCGCTCTTGTCCAGCGGGCGGATGGTATGCATGTCGGTCGTACCGGCCATGCCCTGGCCGATCAGGTCGGCCTCGGGCGAGAGGTGCACCACCACGTTGTCGAACCAGCTCGACGGGTACTGGTCGAGCGCCACGTCGCGGTTGTTGTTGGTGCTGACCTGCTGGCCGCCGTTGATCAACACGTTGGAGAAGTCGGGGCCAAGGCCGTGGATGTTCAGCACCTGCGGGCGGCCGTCCACGTCCTGCGCCGCGATGCCCGGCAGGCGGCCCAGCGCGTCGGCGATGGAGGCGCCGGGCAGCTTGCCGACCTGTTCGGCCGAGACCGCCTCGACGATGGTGTCGGCGTTCTTCTTCAGCGCGGTGGAGTTCTCGATGCTGCTGACGAAGCCGTTCACCTGCACGGCCTGCATCTGCTTGGCCTTTTCCTTGTCCTTCTTGTTCTGGCCGTCGGACTGGGAATTGGCGCTGGTGCCGGTAGTGGTGCCCTGCGAAGTCGCCTGTGTGTCCTGCTGCTGCGCGGCAGGCGCGGTGGCGGCATTCGCCACGGCGCAGGCGCCGAAGCAGGCCGTCGCGATCGCCATGGCCAACAGCTTGTGTTTCATCAGCATGTTTTCGTCTCCCCACGAAGAATGATTATTGTCGTTGTCGCGCGAACCGTCCGGCGATTTCCTCGGCGGCGGCAGTCGGAAAGCCGGCTTGCGCATGCGTGCCCCTTTCGCGTGACTGCATGGTAGGCCTGCGTTTTCGACGCGAGCGATTCATGCATACGTATTCATGGCGCGGCTGAAATGCGGCCGCCGCAGTGCAGCATCGCGCGGTCCGTCACGCCTTCTTTTGCGCGCCAAGCCGCGCCGTTGCTGAATTTCCTCGCATGCGGATCAATCGGCGGAAAATCATTTGGACGTCCATTTGTTTCGAGGCATGACGCGACTGCAGCATCCATGAATACGTATGCAGCACTGTGCAGGGTGCGCGCGGCCTGCCACTAAGCTGATCGCCACTTCGACGACAGGCGGATTGCCTCACGTCATGGGGACAGCAATGACCAATTCACCCTGGTGGCGCGGAGCCGTCATCTACCAGATCTACCCACGCAGTTTCCTCGATACCAATGGCGATGGCGTGGGCGATCTGCAGGGCATCATCGAACGGCTCGACTACGTGGCCAGTCTCGGCGTGGACGCGATCTGGGTGGCGCCATTCTTCAAGTCGCCGATGGCGGATTTCGGCTACGACATCGCAGATCCTTGCGATGTCGATCCGCTGTTCGGGACGTTGGGCGACTTCGACCGCTTGCTGGGCGAAGCGCACGCGCGCGGCATCAAGGTGATGATCGACCAGGTGCTCAGCCATACCTCGGACGAGCATGCGTGGTTCAAGGAAAGCAAGCAGGGCCGCGACAATCCCAAGGCCGACTGGTACGTGTGGGCCGACGCGAACGAGGACGGCACGCCGCCGAACAACTGGCTCTCGATCTTCGGCGGCAGCGCATGGCAGTGGGAGCCGCGGCGCGGCCAGTACTACCTGCACAACTTCCTCGCCAGCCAGCCCGACCTCAACTTCCACAACCCGGACGTGCGCGCCGCGGTGCTGGACAACCTGCGCTTCTGGCTGGACCGCGGCGTGGACGGTTTCCGCCTAGACTCCATCAACTTCTGCTTCCACGACGCGCAACTGCGCGACAACCCGGCCAAGCCCAAGGCCATGCGCACCGGTCGCGGCTTCAGCGCGGACAACCCGTACGCGTTCCAGTACCACTTCCACAACAACACGCAGCCGGAGAATCTTGCGTTCCTGCAGGATCTGCGCGCGCTGATGGACCGCTACCCCAACATCGCCACGCTGGGCGAGATCTCCTCCGAGGATTCGCTGGCGACGATGGCCGAATACACCAGCGGCAGCCGCCTGCACATGGGCTACAGCTTCGAGCTGCTCACCAACGACTTCAGCGCTGCCTACATCCGCGACACCGTGCGCGCGCTGGAGGCGAAGATGACCGAAGGCTGGCCGTGCTGGGCGATCTCCAACCACGACGTGGAACGCGTGCTCAGCCGCTGGGGCAAGGGTCGCGCTTCCGCTGCGATGGCGAACCAGCTCACTGCGATGGTCTGTGCGCTACGTGGTTCGGTATGCGTCTACCAAGGCGAAGAACTGGGCCTCACCGAAGCCGAGCTGCCTTACGAAGCGCTGCGCGATCCCTACGGCATCACCTTCTGGCCCGAATTCAAGGGTCGCGACGGCTGTCGCACGCCGATGCCGTGGGACGACGGCGAGCACGCCGGCTTCAGCCGCGCCACGCCATGGCTGCCGGTGCCGACCGAGCATGGTGCGTTGAACGTGGCGTACCAGCAGGACGATCCCGCGTCGGCACTCAACGGCTACCGTCGCTTCATGCGCTGGCGGCGCGAACAACCCGCATTGCGTCACGGCAGCATCCGCTTCCTCGAAACGCCCGAACCGGTGCTCGCCTTCGTGCGTGAACTGGGCGACGAGCGCCTGCTGGCGGTGTTCAATCTTTCCGCCGCAGCGGTGGAGTGTGCGCCGCCGCTATCGGACGCATTGCAGCCGCTGCAAGGGCATGGCCTGGTGGAAGGCGCGATGAATGGCGGGCGTTTGAACCTGCCGGCTCACGGCAGCTTGTTCGCGCGCGTGGTTTGACTGTGGCGCTTCAACGAGGAGCTTTGCACCGCGATTTCGCAGGTTCCTCTGCCGGGTGCAAGTAGCTTCACAGCAAGCCGGGAATCAACGCTTTCGTGTGCCGCATGTATTCCGTGTAGGTGGCGCCGAACTGCTCGCGCATCCAGCTTTCCTCATGGCGCAGCTTGTAGGCGAATGAGGCGAAGACCAGCACCAGCGCGATCAGGCCGCGCCATTCGCCTATCACCAGCGCGCTGCCCAGCACGCCCGACAACATGCCGGTGTAGATCGGGTGGCGAACCCATCGGTACGGCCCCGCGGTCACCAGTTCATGGCCCTGCTTCAGCTGCACCGTGGCGCTCCAGTTGCGCCCGAGTGCAACGCGCGCCCAGCACGCGAACGCCAAGCCCAGCAGCAATACGGCCAGCCCGACGCACGGCCACGCCATGCCATGCGGCAAGAAGCGCTGCCCCAACCAGGGCCAAAACCGTCCCAGGGCCCTGCCGAACAGCAGCAGGAAGGCGAGTATCAGCGGCACGCGGTAGGTCAGGAACGAAGCCCAGCCATCCACCCGCGCCGCCGCCTTGTTGCCGAATGCACTGATGAACCAGTACAGCAGCCACGCCACCCAGATCACGGCGACGGCAAGCTTGGTGTAGTTCTCGAAAGGCGACATGACGGTAACCAGCGAGGACGATGCGCCAAGCATGCGCCGTTGCCATGGCCTGATCGAGTGACGGTTGTCAGGTGGCTTATGACCAGCCGCCCTCTTTCGCTTTCGAAAGCCGGCGTCAGCCTGGGGCGGTTATCGCTACGCAAACGCCAGACGAACCTGCCGCGAGGCGCCTTCGAGCGGCGTGTGGCTGCGCGGCGTCCTGCTGTCAGCATGGTTTTCGAACGCCTTGCGCTCTGGCCGCTCAGCCATGTCGGGGTAGAGCATCAGCGCGCAGTCGGTCCAGCCGGTCACGGGACAGGGTGCTACGGTATCTGAGCAACCATCTCGCACCCACCTGCCACGCCACCGCAAACTTCTTCCATGAGTGCCGTTCGGAGGCGCATACGCATGACGCGCTAATACAGCAACCTCACACTTAGCTGGAGTTGGGTGTCGATGATTCTTGCGGGCAATCCGTATTCGGCGCGCAGCGTTGACGTGCTGTCGATGCGCAGTACTTCAGCCGTAAGGCGCAGATAGCTGCGCGGTCTCCAATTCAAGGCCCCGGTCACCGCATTGCCGTGCTCGCTTTGACTCCAGTCGACATCGCTCGACGGCGTCAGGGTGCTGAAGTGCTCGATTCGCAAAGCGGGACGCCATGCGCCGCGATTCCATCCCGCGAGCAAGAAGGCGGAGCGGTAATGCGTGCGCTGGTATGCGTCCTCCACGGGTTCGATGGTGGTGTAACCGTCCAATGCCTGCGCGATCCAGGTGATGGCGCCGGTATCCGTGCGCGCACCAGCGCTCCAGAAACGGGTTCGCCAGGCGTATTGCTCGTCACCGCCGGCATAAGGAGCGGATGCGCCCGGATCGGCATGGTTGTCGTAATGCATGACACTCACGCTCGTCTCACCCGGCGCGTGCCAGCTGACGGCCACATAGTCGCCCCAGTGCGATGCGCCGATACTGCGGAACGGGTCGTAATAGTTTGGCGGCGTCTCATCCTCCTCGCTGACCTCGGCATCGGGTTCGCGCAAGCGAGTGCCGATGCCGGAAACCAGATCGCCGATGGACCAGCCCCGTATGGCCAACACGGTGCCCGCAGGATCGTCGCGACGGAACAGCGATGCACGGAAATCCCAATTGCTGACCTCGCCGCGATGCTCCAGCTCAAACTCGCCGCCGACTGCGCGCAATTCTTCTCCCGTCCAGGTATTTATGGCGGAAGAGCTGAGCGTCCACGGGCTGGTCCAGCCGACACCGTCGTTCTCCATCGATACGGGAGGAAACAGCGCGCCAGCGCGCAAGGACCAGCGCCATGGTGTCGTGGAGACCGGACGGTAGCGAATCCAGCCTTCCAGCAAACTGACTCTGCCACGGTCGCCCGTCTGGTATTGCACCTGCCCCATCGCGAGCAGATCCGGCGTGATTTGTGCCGCGCCGTATACCGCGGCACCGCCAAAATGAAGCTGTGTCTGGTTGCCGCCGTAGCGGGTTTTTCCGAAACCTCCGTTGGTCCAGCTGGTGTCGTCGGGCGCCGCGACCAGCCGCTCATCGATATAGGCATGCAGAACATAGTCCTGCGCGCGCAGCGATGTCGTGGCGATCAACAACGCAAGCATTGGGTACAGTCGACGGACTTTCATACGTCACTGCTGTCGATTTGGGTGGCGACGAAGTCGTGGAGCGCCCTGGCCTGCATCGGCCTTGCCACAAAAAAACCTTGTGCGTGATCGCAAGCGATCGAGGACAGGTAATGGAGCGTACCTTCGTCCTCCACGCCTTCTGCCGTGACCTTGTACCCGAGGTTGTGACTGAGCTCCACAATGGAACGCACGATGACACGGTCATCGACATCGTCGATCAGGTGTTTGACGAAGCTCTGGTCAATCTTCAGTTCGTCGACCGGAAGTCGGTGCAGGTATGACAATGACGATTGGCCTACACCAAAGTCGTCGATGGCAATCTGAAAGCCGTGCTCGCCAAGTTGCTGCAGCACACGCAAGGCCGATTCAAATTCCCCGATCACCGCACGCTCGGTAATTTCCAGCGTCAACAGCGCGTGCGGCAAACGATGCAAATCGGTCAGGTCGGCAAGGTATCTAGGAAGGTCCACATCGCTCAGATCATGAGCCGAGAGGTTTACCGCCATGCTCAGATTCAAACCTTGCTCATGCCATCGACTGGCCTGAGTGACCGCCGCACCCAGCACCCAGCGGGTCAGGTGCTGGATATTCCCAGTGTCCTCCGCCATGGCGATAAATACGTCAGGCGATATCAAACCCCGCTGCGGATGATTCCAGCGCACCAAAGCTTCCACGCCTTCCAGGTGGCGCGTCGCCAGCGTCAACTTAGGTTGATAGTAGAGCTCCAGATGGCCTTGCGTGATCGCTTCGCGCAGCTCCCCCATCAGTGAAAGTCTTTCCGGGCGATGAGGATCGATCGATGCATCGTAAAACGCCCATGCCTTGGACGAACCGGCAGCAGCGAACTGAGCAGTTTCGGCGTAACGGAGCAATGCAAAGGCGGCAATAGCATGAGTGGGGTAGAGGGCAATGCCGATGGCGGGCCCCATGTCGATGCTCACCCCGGATTCCGTATAGGGCATGGCAAGTGCATCGAGAATGCGGTTCGCTGCACTGACAGCGTCGTCGGGATCGCTCCCCGCAAACCATGCGGCGAAATTGCCATCGGTGGCGCGTGCGACCTGAGCGCCGACTGCGGCGCGCTGGATACGCTCGCCAGCCTCGCGCATCAAGCGATCGCACAGCGCATGCCCCATGGTCTTGATGATCTCCAGCCTCCGTGTAAGGCCGATCATCAACAGGCTGCCACGCGTCACGTTGCCGGCCATGTCGCGCGCGATGTCATCTTCGATCGACGCGCGGTTTGGAAGACCTGTTACGTCGTCATGCGTTGCCTGGTGATAGATGCGTTCCTCGCGCTGCTGCACGGCTGCCGCCATCGTGCCGATGGCGTTGGCCAGCGCGCCGATTTCGTCTCGTCGGTTCGAGCGCGCCGGGATGTGATAGTCGCCTTGCTCGATGCGCTTGGCCACGGTGGCCAGCCACTCAACCGGCCGCGAAACGTTGCGTGCAATCACCCAGATGCCCAGCAGGCCGGCAGCCAGTCCCAGCGCGAGCAGTGCCAACCAGGCCAATACAAGGTTGTGGTAGGGCCGTAGCGCGTCGTCCAGCGAGTAACCAAACAGCGCCACGACGGGCGCGCTGTTGTCGGGATGCTGAAGCGGTTGCGCCAACACGATGTAATCGCTCTGCGCGATTCGGCGCAACCCGGGCTCGGTGGGGAAATCACCGGTGACCTGTTCCAGCCCGCGTGCGAAAGGCGTGGATCGATCGCCTCGCGCCACGGCACGCCACTGAGATGGTGCCATTTGCACTTCCAGTGCCACATCGCGCCGCAACGTGCTCAGCTCTTGCATGTGTGCGAGCAGCTCGTCGTCGACCTGCACATAGACCACGATCAGCCCCACCGGCTGAGGTGCGTAGATGGGCACGACAACGATCCAGTAGACGTGCCCTTGCACGGCGGTCATCACGGCGGTCTGCTGATTGAAGGCTCGCTGGATCAATTCGGGAAACTGAAACAACTTGCCATCGGCATGGCCGTCAGCCGTGTCTGCGGCGATGGTGTCATCCATATTGACGAGCTGCATCCGCGAAGCGCCTACCCGGCGCCCATGATTGTGCAGGACCGAGAGCACGGTGCCGCGATCTCCCTGGGCAATGGCCTGGCGCAATGCAAAGTCCAGCGCAATGACCCGCACGTTGCCCGCAATGCGCGCGGAAACGTCCTCCAGCTGCGCAGTGAAGGCCTTGGCGCTGGCGGCCAGCTGGCGCTCGCCATCCACGATCAGCGCATGCCGCGTCACACCATAGACGAGTGCGCCGGTGATCAGCTGCAGCGCCGCCAGCATTCCGACAAAGAACAGCGCAAGGCGGAGACGGAAGCCGAGGACCATACGCATCGCGCTAGTAGTCCAGATGTTCCCGATCGACGAAATGACGCGGATCGGGCATGAGTTTCAGCGTGAACGCCAGTTCTTGTGTCGCGCCTTCGGCCGGAACGTCAACGGCCGCGCTTATCGGCGGACGGCCTGGCCATAGCTGCGGATGCCATACCGTGACGGTGTAGTGGCCAGGCGACAGGTCGTCGAAATGCGCCTGGCCATTCTGCGTGGTGACCTCCGCGAAGTCAGTAGCTACCACGAGATACGCAATCATGTGGTCGTGAATATTGCAGCCGACCGCGATGACGCCGGCGCGGTTCAAGGCCACCGGCGGCGAACTTTCACCCGGGCTCAGGATGAATTGGAACGCGCCAAGCGGGGAGAAGGTGTAAACATGGTGACGCGTGCTGTCGCTGTTGCGGAACACCACGCTGTCACCCGGATGCACGACTTCCACATACGGGATGAAGGTCTCGTTCTTCTGGTCGACGTAGTGCGTGCTCGGTGCGGATGGCTTGTAGGCGCGGTCGATGGTCGCCACTCCGTCGCTGATGGGGTGACCCTGGCTATCGACCATTTTCACGGTCAAGGAACCGGCGTGGGCGGCCATTGCGGCACCCCAGGCGCACAGACACAGCACGCGCGAACGCCAGTGGTTCATCGACAGCCCCCTGCTTGAGCACACCACATCGTCTACCCCGGTCGCCATACAGGCTAACCGAGGTTTATCGCCGGATTTTGATCTCTGAGTCTCGATTGGAGCGCGGACCAAGGCATCCAGACATTTGTCGGCAGGGGCATATGGATCTGAAGCGCCGGACGCCTCAGGGGCTGCCGGTGTGTGTTTGATGTGGACCGTTCCGTGTGATGCCTGGCGGCTCGTATTGTCTGGACAGGAGCGCTAGAGCCACCCGGCAATTTGCTACGGGGACAGTTCAACGAACGCTGGCACAGGCTACGAATGGGTCCGATGATGCGCGTCACCACTTCGGAGAAGCACATGTCTGCAGTTACCAGAATTCTTTCCGTTTCCATACTGGCCTTGTTGCATCCGCTGTCCGCTCTGGCATGCGCAAACAAATCGAATGATCCGGCGGAGGTTGTCCAGGCGCAGGTTGACGCCTACAACGCGCACGATGTCGCCACGTTTGCCTCCTGCTACGCCGATGACGTGACCGTCGCCGACCTCGGCGGCAAACGTCCGGCGATTACAGGCGTCGTAGCGCTGAAGCGCGGTTATGCCTTTCTTGCGACTGCACCGAAGGAGTTTCGCGTGGTGATCGTCCAGCGCGTCGTCAACGGCCCCGTCGTGGTCGACCAGGAGCGTTTGATGGGTCTTCCGCCGGGCAAGGGGCAGCCCGAGGCCGTCGCGGTATACGAAGTGCGAGACGGCAAGATCCGGCATGTCTGGTTTCCGCCGCAGAGCTGACCGGCCCGAGGATGGCTTGATCTTCAAGCGACCGCCATGCGCGCCATTTGCTTACACCCAGGCGCGATGGCCTGATCGGCAATGCGATGGCGTGCTGCTACGCCATCGCTAGCCTCCAGCACTTCAGTCCGCCACGTCCGCGACCAGCCGATCCAGTTCCGCTTTCAGCGTGGCGCCGTGCGTGCGCAGCCAGTCGCGCTGTTCGCGCCACTCGGGCATCAATTGTTCCACTTGCGCCCAGAAGCGCGGTGCGTGACTGCGTACCTTGAGGTGGCAGAGCTCATGCACCAGCACGTAGCGCAGCGCAGCGGGGGGCGCCAAGGCCAGGGCAAGGTCGAGGTTGATGCGGTCGCGGGTGTCGAGGCTGCCCCACAGGCTCTTCATTGGCCGCACCTTCAACGCGGTGGGTGCGAGGCCCAGCTGCGGCACGTACAACGCCAGCCAGCGCGACACGTCTCGGCGTATCAGCGTTTCGAAATGCGAGGCCAGCAGGCCGCGCGCCACCAGCAGGGCGCGGGTGTGCGGGCGCGGGATCACCAGGGTGAGTCCGCCGGCGGACGCCTCAACCTTCGGATAGGCGCCTTCGTCCCAGTCCAGCGCGACTTCCTCTCCACGCAACGACACCGTGGTGGCGTGCCCAACGCGCAGCGGCGGCAGGGGCTTCACGACCAGGTTGAGCTCGTCGAGCTTCTGTTCCAGCCAGTCGGCGTGGTGGCGCAGGAAGGCGCTGACCTGCGCCGGATGGGTGCCGTCGGGGTAGGTCACGCGCGCGCCCCTGGCCGTGACCGTGAGGCGCAGGCGCCGCGCGCGCGGATGGGCGGCCTTGAGCACGCGGATGGTGTTGCCGCCTGCGGTCGCCAGTTCCAGCCAGTCGCCTTCGAGATGCTGCGCCATGATCCTGCTGCCTGCCTAACCGGAATCCCGAACTGCCGCCTTCTGGCGATTGTTCGAGTCAGCGAGTCCGGCACCTGTCCGGTCTCGCTGTCGCGGATCAGGCACTTGCGTGCTTGACCGCGTGCGGCCCGTCCCTGTGCCGCGGGCGCCGCCATGGGTTGGCGAGAGCCCGGATGGACAGTATGGGGGGAGGACTACGCCCTGACGCAAGGGCCGCGGGTCATGGTGCCCGCAAACCCTTGTCCGAGCCCAATCTCACGCATCGGCGGGACGCGGTAGGCCGAACCATTCCTCCAGTTTGGCCAGCAAACGCTCCAGTTCCAGCGTGAGCAGGGCAAACCCGGCGTCGGCCTCGGCGGCCGCGTCCTCGTGGCTGTCGCCCAGTTCTTCCGTCACTACGTCGAGGAATTTCAGCTTGCGCACGATCAGGTCCTCGCCCAGCACGAAACTCATGCGATCGTCGAACACCAGGCCGAGCTGGAACACCTGCTTGCCGTTGCGCAGGTGCTCTTTCACCTCTTCCGCATCGAGATCCTGGCGGCGGCATTTGGCGATGGCGCCGGTGGCGGTGGCCGGGTCGCGCAGTTCCACCTCGTCGCCCAGCGCGAGGCCGGCGGGCAGCGTGCCGTTGGCGAGCCAGTCGGTCATCAGCACGCGCGGACCTTCCTCCGGCGCCAGCGGCACGGCGGGGAAGCTGCCCAGCGCCTCGCGGATCTGGCTGAGCGCGTTCTCGGCACTCTTGCGGCTGGAGGTGTCCAGCACCAGCCAGCCGTGCCGCGTGTCCACATAGGCGGAGAGCCGCGAGCTGCGCACGAAGGCGCGCGGCAGCAGCTCGGTGAGCAGATCTTCCTTGAGCCGCTTGCGCTCGCGCCCGCCCACCTTGCGGCCTTCCTCTTCGGCGATCTTGCGCACTTTGCGCTGCAACTCGTCGTTGACCACGGCAGCGGGCAGCAACTTGTCTTCGCCACCCACGGTGAGCCATGTGCAGTGCTTCACTGCATGGGTGAGGGCGGCTTCCTCGCCACGGCCGACCGGCGGCACGAAACCCTTGGTGAACATCTCCAGCGGACCGCAAGGACGCAGGCGATGTTCGCCCAGCGCTTCATCCAGGCGCTTCAGGTCGTCGGCAACGGCAGGGGAAAAACGGAACAGGGTGAGGTTGCGGAAGAACATTGGATATCCATGCAGATGCGAAGGCCGCCTTGCGGCGGCCGTTCGCGGAACGACAAACCAACGGGATCAGCGGCAGACAGCAGCGATAGCCCTGGTCACATACTCGATATTGCCGGTGTTGAGCGCGGCCACGCAAATCCGGCCAGTGGAAAGCGCGTAGATGGCGAATTCCTCGCGCAGGCGATCCACCTGCGCCTTGCTCAGACCCGAGTAAGAGAACATGCCGGCCTGCTTGTTGATGAAGCCGAAGTCCGGTGCGCCCAACGCGGCAAGCCTGTCCACGAAGGCCGCACGCATCGCGTGGATGCGGCCGCGCATTTCGCCCAGCTCCCGCTCCCACAACGCGCGCAGTTCGGCGCTTTCCAGCACGCCGGCCACCAGCCTGCCGCCGTGCGTGGCGGGGCTGGAGTAGTTGGCACGGATGGTGGTCTTGATGTTCGACAGCAGGCGCGCAGCCTCGCTGCGGTCCGCGCCGATGAAGCTCAGCGCGCCCACGCGCTCGCCATACAGCGAGAACGACTTGGAGTACGAGTTCGCCACCACGAAGGCCGGAATGCCCGAATCCGCCAGCAGGCGCACCGCGAGGGCATCGTCGGTGGAGTTCTTGTCGAAGCCCTGGTAGGCCATGTCGACGAAGGGCAGCAGGCCGCGATCCTTCACCAGCGCCACCACCTGCGCCCACTGCGCGGCGTCCAGGTCCACGCCGGTGGGGTTGTGGCAGCAGGCATGCAGCAGCACCACGGTGCCGGGTTCCAGCTTGCCGAGATCTTCCAGCATGCCGGCGAAATCGAGGCCATGGCTGGCGTCGTCGTAATAGCGGTAATCGATCAGCTGGAAGCCGGCGGTGCGGAACACCACGTGGTGGTTGCCCCAGCTGGGATTGCTGATCGCCAGCTTCGCATTCGCGCCCAGTACTTTCTTGAGCAGATCCGCACCCACACGCAGCGCACCGCTGCCGCCGATGGTCTGCGCGGTGGCCACGCGGCCCGCTTCGAGGATGGTCGCGCCCTCGCCGAACAGCAGTTTCTGCGTCGCGCGGTTGTACGCGGGCAGGCCATCGATGGGCAGGTAGCTGCGCGGCTGGTCGTCGCGGGCCAGCGCCTGTTCCACCTGACGCACCGCGCCCAGTACCGGCACCTTGCCCTGCTCGTCCACGTAGATGCCCACGCCAAGGTTCACCTTCTCCTTGCGCGGATCGGCTAGGTAGGTTTCGGTGAGGCCGAGGATCGGGTCGCCCGGCGCCATTTCAACGGAAGCAAAGATGGACACGTGTTTTCTCGCTGCTGCTTTGAATGGGGAACTCAAATGGAAGTATGGACGTCCATACGGACGAACACCCAATGATGTCAGATTTCGCTGCCGCCGGCGCCATGGAGCCGGTCGGATGTTGGCGATCTAGGCGAAAATTCGACTGCGCGAGGATCGAGTTTCGACGGATTGCCGCCCTGTGCCGATGGCACAAGGCAAGACTCGGCGGAAGTCGAAGCCGCATCAGGCGGATTTGCAGCCCGATCGGCCAACGTCCGGCAGGCTCCCAATCCCTCGAAATCGAACAGCTTGCGGTCGGCCAGCTGCGAAGGAGCCACATTGCCCAGCGCGCGGAATATCGTCTCGCTGCGCCCGGGGTGTTCGTGCTCCCATTCGTCCAGCATGCGCCGCACCTGCTTGCGCTGCAGGTTCTCCTGCGAGCCACAAAGGTTGCAGGGGATGATGGGAAATTCCCTCAGAGCAGCGTATTCGGCGATCTCGCTCTCGCGGCAATACGCCAGCGGGCGGATCACCACGTGGCGGCCGTCGTCCGAGCGCAGCTTGGGCGGCATCGCCTTCAGGCTGGCCTGGTGGAACAGGTTGAGGAAGAAGGTGGCCAGGATGTCGTCCCGGTGGTGGCCCAGCGCGATCTTGGTGATGCCGTTCGCCGCCGCCCACGTGTACAGCGAGCCGCGCCGCAGCCGCGAACACAGGCTGCACATGGTCTTGCCCGCCGGGATCACCCGGGTGACCGTGCTGTAGGTGTCCTGCTCGATGATGTGGAACGGAACGCCGCGCGACCTCAGGTATTCCGGCAACACATGTTCGGGAAACCCCGGTTGTTTCTGGTCCAGGTTCACCGCGATCAGCTCGAAGCGCACCGGCGCCTTCGCCTGCAGCTGCAGCAGCATGTCCAGCAGGGTGTAGGAATCCTTGCCGCCGGACAGGCACACCATCACCTTGTCGCCGTCCTCGATCATCCGGAAATCCGTGACCGCCTTGCCGGTGAGGTGACGCAGTCGCGTGGCGAGGCGTTCCGTCTCGGCGGCGGGCGTGGCGGTGGATTCGGGCAGCGCGGACATGGCGGGCATCGGGACGGCGGACGGCAGGACAACCATTGTACCTGCCCGCTCAGGCTGCATCGGGCGGCGCTACACTAGCGGGCATCATCCGCACCGTCGCGCCCGCCATGCAGGTACAGGATCAAGCCGAAACCGCCCGACTGCTCGCCGAACTCCGGCAGGAGCACCGCGACCTCGACTCCGCCATCGGCCAACTGGCCGCCGCGATCGGCCGCGACGAGCTGCAGCTCACCCGTCTGAAGAAGCGCAAGCTGCTGCTGAAGGACCACATCGCACGGCTGGAAAGCAATCTGATCCCCGACCTCGACGCATGACCGCCCTAGCCGCTCCCGTTCTGCTGCGCGATGCACATGTCGCGCTGGAGCCGCTCACCCTGGCCCATGTCCCTGCGCTGGAAGCGGCCGCCGCCGACGGCGAACTGTGGAAGCTGTGGTTCACCAGCGCACCCGCGCCCGGCGAAGCCGGCGCCTACGTGGAGAAGGCGCTGGCCGGGCAGCGTGCCGGAAGCATGCTGCCGTTCGCAGTGCGCGAGCTGGGTAGCGGCAAGATCGTCGGTACCACCCGCTACTACGACGTCACACCGGAATTGCCGCGTGTGGCCATCGGCTACACGTGGTATGCCAAAAGCTGGCAGAAGAGCCATCTCAACACCGCCTGCAAGCGCCTGCTGCTCGCGCATGCCTTCGATACGCTGCGCTGCGCGGCGGTGGTGTTGCATACCGACCACCGCAACCTCGACTCGCAGCGCGCCATCGAACGCCTTGGCGCTCACCGCGACGGTGTGCTGCGCAACGACAAACGCCGCCCCGACGGCAGCCTGCGCGACACCGTGTGCTATTCCATCCTCGATCGCGAGTGGCCGGATGTCGACCGTTGGCTGGAACTGCGGCTCGCGCGGCTGGCCGATGCGTCCATGCGCGGATGATTTGGCAGTGATTGCAAGGGTGCGTGGTTGTTTTCGCCACCGGATTTGCATGTAAGGGAGTGCGGAGGGTCTTGCGGCACTCCGCTTTGTGGCGCAGCCTCGACGCTGCCCGGCCGTGCGGACGCTCTTGCGCCATGGCTGCCGCCGTCGCGGAACGATTGAACCGGAATCGCCGGGCTGGGTATGGACGCATGCAGGGATCGGTTGATTCCGGGAGCAGCCATGCACGACGGTCGGGCGAAGAAGGGCGGACGCTGGGGCGCCATTTCGGCAAGTGAGGAAGTGGCCCTGCTCGGTCGCGTGGCCACCGAGGATGCCGATGCCTTCGAGCAGTTGTACCGCCTTTACAGCCCACGCCTGCAACGCTTCGTCCGCGGCATCACTAAACAGCCGGCGCTGGTCGACGAGATCCTTGATGACACCATGCTGGTGGTGTGGCGCAAGGCGTACACCTTCAACCACGGTTCCAAGGTGTCGACCTGGATATTGGCGATCGCCTATCGGCAGGCGCTGAAGAAATTGCGCCGCAACGGTGTATCCGTGGACTTCGATACGGGTGAACTCCCGGAAGTTGCCGGTGCCGCCGGGCCCGAGGAAGAGCTGCAGCAGCAGGAGTTGCACGCGCACCTGGATGTTGCGCTTGCGACGCTGTCGCCCGAGCAGCGCGCCGTGATGGAACTCACCTATTACTTCGGCTATGCCTGCCGCGAAATCGCGCAAATCGTAGGCTGTCCGGTCGATACCGTGAAGACGCGGATGTTCCATGCGCGCCGCAAGCTCAAGCTCTGGCTGACGGCGCACAGGGAGGCCATATGAAGGGTCGCGTCATCAGGTTCGAAGGCTCCACCCACGCACAGGCCGATCGCCTGTTGCCCTGGTGGGTCAATGGCACCCTTGCGGACGGCGACCGCGCGCAGGTGGAGCGGCACCTTGCGGAGTGCGCGACGTGCCGGCGCGAAGCTGCATGGCTGCGTGCATTGCAGGAAGAATATCCGGGCGACGATTCGGTGGCGTTCAACGCGCCGCGCGTGATGCGTCGTCTGCGCCGGCGCATCACGACGGGTGCGTCCGTGATGCCCATCCCGCCGGTTTCGGTATGGCGGCAACGCGGTCGGCGGCTGGCATGGCTCGCAGCGGTGGAAGCCGTGCTGATCCTCGGGCTTGGCGCCGTGGCGTTCCGCCAGCAGCACGCGACGTACCACACGCTTGGCGCGCCGTCGGTCAGAGCTTCGGTGCTCGTCGTGGCGTTCGATCCGCGCATCAGCGAAGCCCGGCTGCGCCAGCTGTTGCGTGCCGGCGATGCGCGCATCGTGGATGGTCCGACCGCGGCCGGCGCCTATCTGCTGCGCGTGCCCGACGCGCACATCGATGCGGCACGCAGGATGCTGCGCGACTCCCCCGAGGTCACGATGGTGGAAGGCCTCGAAGCGGACGGTCAACCATGAGTCGCCTCTGGCCGCGCCTGATCACGGGCTGCGCGCTCGGCCTCGCCGTTTGCGCGCCGATCCGGAACGCGGCGTCGGAGCCGGGCTTCGCAGCGGCCCAGCCACGGGTGCTGGTCATGCTGCGCATGCCGGCGCCGCATCTGCGCGGAGGCGACGGCTATGCGGGTGGCGATTACCAGGTGGCACCCGAAGCCGTCGCGCGCAAGCGCATGGCGCAGGCGCTGGCACATGAGCATGGCCTGCGGCTCCTCGACAGCTGGCCGATGCCGGCGCTGGGCCTGGACTGCTTCGTGATGCAGGCGCCGGCGAACACTTCGACACGGCAGCTGCTGCAGGCACTCTCGCGCGATGCGCGGGTGGAGTCGGCCGAGCCGGTGCAACGCTTCCACGTGCTGGGGGCGGCGGACCCGCTCTATCCATTGCAGCCGACGGCCAGCCAATGGCATCTCGCCGAGTTGCACGCCGTCAGCACTGGCAAGGGCATCACCATTGCCGAGATCGACAGCGGCGTGGATACCACGAACCCCGACCTCGGCGGACAGGTGGCGCAGACGCGCAACTTCGTCGGGGACGGCGACTACCGTGCCGAGCGGCACGGCACGGAAGTGGCCGGCATCATCGTCGCCCGCGAGGGCAACGGCGTGGGCATCGCCGGTGTGGCGCCTGGTGCTCGCCTGCTGGCCTTGCGCGCGTGCTGGCAGGCGGCGGATGGCGACGCATCCAGTTGCGACAGCTTTACTCTGGCCAAGGCGCTGCAATACGCGCTGGAAACCCGCGCCGTGGTCTTCAACCTGAGCCTGGCCGGTCCGCACGACCGCCTGCTGGAGCGACTGCTGGACGTCGCCTTGTCGCGTCACGTCACGGTCGTTGCCGCGGTGGACCCTACGGCTACGGACGGCGGTTTTCCGGCCTCGCTGCATGGCGTGGTGGCGGTGGCCGACGAGCAGACAAGCCGGGCCGTCATTCCGGATGAGCTGCAGGCTCCCGGTGCGGATGTCCCCACCACCGAGCCTGGCATGCGCTGGAATTTCGTGACCGGCACATCGTTCGCGGCAGCGGAAGTCAGCGGGCTGGTGGCGCTGCTGCGTGCGTCGTCGCCCGGCGTCGGCTCCGCCGCGCTGCACGACGCGCTGAACACGGGAGCCGCGCTAGGCTTCGCATCACTGCGGCCAGCGGTGATCGACGCGTGCGCGGCGGTGGTGCGGGTGAGCGGGCGTTGCAGCTGCGACTGCGCCACGGCGAGTGCGTCGACGGGAGCGCCGCGTCGATGAGAACGCCTGCGTGTTGCGAACCGTCGTCGTCGTGGCCGCCCTCCTGTGCATGGCGCAAGCCCATGCGCAAGTCGCAGCCAGCGCGACGCTGGCGTCGGACTACCAGTTCCGCGGCGTTTCCCTCAGCGACGGACAGCCTTCGGCCCAGCTGTCGATCGACTACGACCAGCCGGCGAGCGGCTGGTATGAGGGAGGCATGATGTCCACCGTACGCGCCGATGCGCGGGATGCTGTCCAGTTGCTTGGCTATGCCGGCTACGCCCGGCGCCTGGGCGCGGACTGGAGCTGGGACGCGGGCGTGCGCTACAGCCGGTTCACGGGGGCGGAATCCTACGCCTACACGGAGGCCTATGCGGGCCTGAGCTATCGGCAACTGACGGGCCGCATCTACTACGCACCGGATTACTTCGGTTTCGGAGCCGCTGCGCTGTATGCCGAGCTCGACACCAGCCATGCGCTGACGCAGCACTGGTATCTCTTCGGCCATGTCGGATGCCTGCGTCACGGTGGCGACGTGGCCAGCGATCACACCAGCCGGTTCCGCACCGACATGCGCGGAGGGCTGGGCCTGGCGCTTGCACCCTGGGACATCCAGCTGAGCTGGGCTGCGGTGCGTGGCGCGCGTGGCTACGACCTCGTCTATGACTATCCGGCAGGTGCGGACGTGCGGCGCTCCGCCTGGCTGCTCGGCGTTTCGTATGCGTGGTGAGGTTTTCGATCCGGATGGCCGTTGCATGAGGCAGGTGTAACGGCATCCAAAGCGCCCGTCCGCCGATCAGACGAAGGTGGGATGGGCAATACGGCAAGGACGGGAGGCTGCTCCGCGGCAGGGATTCGCTCGTCTTCACGCAGGACTCCCGGTTGCGCATCGCGCCTGCCGCACGGTGCGGGCAGCCCTCTTTTGTCATGCAACCCGAACGGAGGAATTCCCATGGTACGCATCCTGATTTCCGCACCGATCATGCGGCGTCTCGCACTGGCCTTGCTTGTTGCCGGGGTGGCCGCAGGCAGCTTGTATGCAAGGACGGCAGCTGCCCAGGACGACGATGGCAACATCCTCGTCGCCGACCAGTTCAACAACCGCGTCGTTGAAATCAATCGCCAGACACACCTGGTGGTGTGGCGGTTCGGCAACGGCTCCGACTTGCCGGGTCCGCACAGCGTCGTGGGCACCAACGATGCCGAGCGCTTCGGCTCGCTCACCCTGATCTCCGGTACCGGCACGCCGCCGGGCCTGCCCGGTTGCAGCGACACCGTGAACGGTTGCCCCGACAACCGTGTGTTGATCGTCGATCACAACGGCGACATCCTCTGGCAGTACGGCCAGGCCGGCGTGGGTGGGGCCGGGCCCGACCAGCTCAACACGCCGGTGCAGGCCTTGTTCCTGGTCAGCTTTCCGGGTCACTACGGGTCGCACGTGTTGATTGCCGACCAGGCCAACCAGCGCGTCATCCTGGTCAACCTGCGCAAGCAGATCGTGTGGCAATACGGCAGCACCGGCGTCAGCGGCGACGGGCCGAACCAGCTCAACAACCCGAACAGCGCCGAGGTGCTGGCCAACGGTCACATCCTGATCGCCGACGAGAGCAACAGCCGGGTGATCGAGGTCACCAAAGACGGACAACTGGTGAAGCAGTTCACTGCGCAAGGCACGGTGAGCGGCGCGGCGTTCGCCAGCCGGCTGCCCGACGGCGACACCTTGATCACCGACTCCAACAACAATCGCATCGTCGAAGTGGACGGCAACGACAAGCCGGTATGGCAGTACTTCACCAACACAGAGACCGGCAGCAATCCGGCGCCGCTGCCTACCCGGGCAGTGCGACTGCGGAACGGTGACACGCTGATCAGCGACCAGTTCAACGACCGCGTGATCGAGGTAAACAGGCTGGGAAAGACGGTGTTCACGCAAGGAGCGTTGAACATGCCCGGCAGTGGCTACAACCAGCTCAATGGGCCCTACGATGCTAAGGAGATCGGCGATTTCACCGGACTGACGCCACCGTTCGGATACTGAAACCGTGACCGGGTGAAGGCCCTGAAGCGCCAGGCCCCCGTATGCCGGGGGCCTGGTTTCATGGCATTGCGATGCAGAACCGCGATTTCAGTGCGACAGCGCGAACCCGGTGAGGATCTGCGCGGTTTCGTCGGGCTTTTCCAGCTCCGGCATGTGGCCGCAGCCGATCAGTGTGCTGGTGCTGATGGCGTTGGCGTGGACGAGGCCATTGCGCAGGCTGTCCTGGGCGGAGATGTCGATCACCTTGTCGCCGTTGCACCACAGGCCCAGCACCGGCATCGTGAGCTGGCCGAGGCGGTTCTGCAGGGCGAGGTATTGCGAAGGTTCGCGCAGCTCGTCGAACACCTTGGCGATGAAGGCGTGATCCGCCACGTTGCGCGCGACCAGTGCATCCACGAAGCGGCCGGGAATATCGGGCCGCTTGGCGAGCACGAGGTCGGTGGCGCGCCAGAAGCCTGCGCGGTCGGAAAACGCAAACGGGTCCTTGCCGGCCAGCGACTCGCGCGCGAAGGCGTTTTCGTTGAACTTCAGTCCGAAGCTGTCCAGCAGCGCCAACGCGCTCACGTGCTCGGGATGTTCGGCGGCATAGGTGCCGGCAATGGCGCCGCCCATCGAGTGCCCTGCCAGCAGGAAACGATCGAGGCCCAGCGTCTGCACGAAGGTTTGCAGGCGCACCGCTTGCGCGTCGATGTCGTAGTTCGCGGCCATGTCGCGCGAGGACTCGCCCCAGCCCGGCAGGTCGGGGATGACGAGGTGGAAGTGCGGCGTGAGCTGCTTGGCCATGTCCAACCACACTTCCTTGCTGTCGGCAAAGCCGTGCAGCAGCACGATGGTGGGACCGCTGCCGCCCTCGTAGTACGACCAGCGCGTGTCGCCGGCCTGCACCGATTTCTTGTCCAGGTGCGCGGCCATCGCCTCGCGCGCGTAGTTGGCGCGCAGCAGCCACTGCGGCGCGAACAGGTAGCTGCCACCCAGCAGCACGCCCAGCACCACCACCACGATGGCGAGGAACTTCAGCCGGCGGATGAGCATGCGCTTCCAGAGCGGGCGGGCGGGGATGTTGGTGTTGGGCATGATGTGAACTCACGGAGCGGGTGATTCGCCATCCCGCCTTTGACGGGACGGCGAATCGGGGGGGCGAACTTACTTCGCAGCCGCCTGCTTTTCCTTCGCCTTCGCGAACAAGCGCCCGATCGCCTGCTGCGTCATCGGGTGGTAACCATCTTTCGCCTTGGCGTAGACCTGTTCGGCATAGGACAGGCCTTCCGGTGTCCTGGCGAACGCGCCGTACACCGGCATCGTGAGGTAGAGCCGCCCGATTCGGGTCATGTGTTCGGCGGCGGCAGGCCACACGTCCTTGTCGCCGGCGGCGATGGCGTGCACGTACCAGCGCATGCCGATCTCGGCATTGTGCGTGCCGGTGAGGTGCCAGGCGGCATCGATGGCTTGTACCTGCGCCAGCGTGGGCACGTCGGGCAGGCGGTCGAGGAAGTACATCCACTCCTGCGTATTCCAGTCCTTGGCGCCGAGCTGCACGGCGGCCAAGGTGCCGGCGAGGAAGGCTGTGCGCCGCCTGTCGATGGTGTCGAAGCGCGGCGAGTCGGGCAGCGGTGCGTCCTTCGGGATGCCGGTGCCGTACACCCAGGCCTGCACTTCGTCCCAGCTCATCTTGCCGGGGTACTTGTCGATCAGGTTGGGCTTGAGCCACGCCAGCATCTGTTCGGTGGTGATGCTGTGCCAGGCGAAGTGGTCGAAGTAACCCTTCAGGTAGGCATCGAAATCCGCGCGGCCGAACTTCTGCTCCAGCGTGCGCAGGAACCACGAACCCTTGTCGTAGGCCACGTCGGAAAGCGCGTCGTCGGCGCCCACGCCGCGCGGCTCGGGCGCCAGCTTCTGCGAGTTGGCGGGCATGTGGGCGATGGATTTCTGCAGCGCACGGGCGGACAGCAGTGCCTCCTCGTCGCTCTGGCGCTTGCCGTACAGCGCCTCGGTGATGCGGCCCTGCACGTAGGTGGTAAAGCCTTCGTTGAGCCAAATGTCGCGCCACGCGGCGCTGGTTACCAGGTTGCCCGACCACGAGTGCGCCAGCTCGTGCGAGATCACGCTGACCAGGCTCTTGTCGCCCACGATGATGGTGGGCGTGGCGAAGGTCATGTTCGGGTTTTCCATGCCGCCGAAGGGGAAGGACGGCGGCAGCACCAGGAGGTCGTAGCGCCCCCAGCGGTAGGGACCGTACAGCGATTCCGCGGTCTCGATCATTTTCTCGGTGTCGGCGAACTCGCTGGCGGCCTTGTCCACCACGGAGGGCTCGGCATACACCGCCGAACGCGGCCCGGTTTCCTTCACCGCGATGTCGCCCGCGGCGATGGCAAGCAGGTAGGACGGGATCGCATGCGGCTGGTCGAACTTGAAGTCGCCGTCCAGCGGATGCTTCGCATCGTTCAGCGCGCTCATCACCACGCGCACGTCCTTCGGTGCGGCGACGTGGGCGTCGTAGGTGAAGCGGATCGCCGGCGAATCCTGCAGCGGCACCCACGAGCGCGCGTGGATGGATTCGGACTGCGAGAACATGAAGGGCAGCTTCTTGTCCGCCGTCTGCGCGGGCAGCAGCCATTGCAGACCGGAGGCCTCGGGCGAGGTGACGTAGGTGATGCGCACCTGCGAGGGATGCGCTGGCGCCTCGATGGTGAGCTTGCTTCCCAGTTCCTGGTCGGCCGGCGCCAGTGCGTACTTCAGCGGCTGGGTGTTGCCGCTGGCATCCACTGCAGCCACCGAGTCGATCGACAGGGCGCGCGTGTCCAGCACCAGCGCAGGTGCCTTGGGATTCTTCCAATCCAGCTTCAGCGTGGCCACGCCATCGAGCTGCTTGTGCGGGAAGTCGATCTTCAGGTCGAGATCGAGATGGGTCACCACCACCTGGTCGGGCTGGGCGTAGGAGTGCGGGTCGTTGGCGTGGGCGGCCAGCGGCAGCGCGAGCGCGCCGAAGGCTAGGGCGGGGAGCAGGCGCATGGCAGGTACTCTGGAGCCGAAAGGTCCAAGTATGCCATTGCACTCGGAGGCTGTTCACGATCTCCCCGCGAGCCACGAGTAGATCGCGAGCATGCTTTCAGGAGGGCAAACCGTGGCGAAAGTCCTGTCACCCTCCGGCCATGGCTTGCTCAGGGTAGATCCGATAGCCGTGTTTGCCTGCGTGCTTGACCTCGTACATCGCCCGGTCGGCATGCTCCAGCAGTTCGGTCAGGGTGTGCCCGTGCCGTGGGTAGAAGCTGATGCCTATGCTGGCTTGCATGGCCCATGCGCGCTCCGCGGCCACGATGGGTTCGGCCAGCGCCTTCAGCAGTTTGCTGGCAATGGCGTGGGCCTGCTCCGGCTGGTCGAGCTGGGTGCAGATCGCCACGAATTCATCGCCACCCAGGCGGGCGCAGATGTCGGTGCTGCGGGTGGCATGGGTGAGCCGCTCCGCCACCACTTTCAATACTTCATCGCCGGCCATATGGCCGGCCTGGTCATTGATGGATTTGAAGTCGTCGAGGTCGATGCACAGCACCGCCACCAGATGGTGGGGGCGGGTGGCCAGCAGCAGCGCGTTATCGAACAACGAATTCATGTAGCGCCGGTTGTTCAAGCCGGTGAGCGGATCGCGGAAGGCCATGTCCAGCGCGCTGGATTCGGCCAGCAGCAGGCGTTGCTGGAAGCTGCGCAACAGCGCGGCGAGCAGGGCGAAGTACTGCACCAGCGTCAGCCCCACGCCCAGCAGGAAGCCGCGCGACGACCAGACGGGAAACCACGCGATGATCGGGTAGACCAGCGCCCAATGCAGCGCCAGCAGGAGGCTGGCCGCGCCGGCGACGGTCATCCAGCGGGCGTTGAGTTTGTCGCGGAACCGCAGGGCGATCCAGGCAGTGGCCAGCTGCACGAGCACGCTGACGCCTACCAGGGTCAGTCCGCGCGAATCCGGCGTGGCGCCGTGGAGAAGGCCCAACCATATCCACGCCTCTATCGCGAACGACGCCAGCGCAACCAGGCGCAGGTCGACGCTGAGCCGGAAACAACGGATCATCCCGGCGACCAGGCAGGCCGCTTCCAGCACCTTCAAGGCGGCATAAACCGCTTCGGTAGGCGGCCCCGCATCGGACAAGAGCTGCAGCAGGTATTCCACGTGGCCGGCGCAGGCGAACAGCAGAGCCGTCGCCCACCATCCCGCGCCCGGATTGGTGCGCGGGATGCCACGCAGCCACAGGAACAGCGCACAGAAGACGAGATAGACCGCGGCGCCGATCGCGTGAATGGCCTGATGCGACAACATGGCACCCTCCCCCGGCAGGCTCGCCGCTTCGCCAGGCCGGTCAACGGGCCGGTTCGGCGTCCCCTGAACGCTTGCACGAACACGCGGCCAGTCTGGATCTGCGCTTTCGCAAAATGCAAGCAGCAAGATGTATAAGTCGTACGGCTTTCTTTGCGGTGATGGTTGGCGCAAGCTGGGCATTGGCAAGGGAACAGGGGCGGCCATGCTTGATGGGGCGTATTTGCCTGAGCTGGGCGGTTTCTCGGTCGCGCTGATCGCCGTGGCCGGCATCGCGTTTGCCTCGGGTGTGCAGTACACGGTGATCGGCCTGTGGCAACGACGCAGCACGGTCCATCTGTCCTATGCGTCGTTGTGCGTCCTGATCGCGGCACTGGCACTGGGCAACGTCTACCAGAACGATGCCAGCAATCTGGCCTATGCCGTGGCGGGCATACGCTGGACGATCAGCGCGGCGGTGCTGTCGTTCCTGCCGTTCGTTCTCTTCATTCGCGGCTATACCGGCGACACCACAGGCTGGCGCACCGTGCTGGCGCTGTGCGCAGTACTGCTGCTTTTCTTCTGCATCAATCTGAGTATGCCGGCAACGCTGTTCTTCAGCGAAGTGCGGGCCGGCCAGGCGATGACGCTGCCCTGGGGCGAGCGACTGTATCGGCTCGATGGCACCGTGTCGGTTTGGGGCTGGCTGTTCCACGCCGGTACCTACCTGATGTTCGCCTGGGCGCTTGGCCGGGCGTGGCGGCAGTGGCGACGGGGCGAATCCATGCAGGCCTTGTTGTTGGGTATCTGCCTCGCCATCGAATTCGCGGCGTTGCTGTGGGGAGACATCGCCATCGATGTGTTTGGCGTGCGCTCGCCGTACCTCGATGCTTTTGCCTTCCTGCCTTTCGTGCTGCTGATGAGCCTGTCGCTGGCAGCGCAGTTGCGCCAGCAGACGCGGCAACTGGAGTTCGTCAGGCGACGGCTGGACATCGAGGAGCAGACCCGCCGTGCGGCTGAGCACAAGCTGCTGCATCTCGCCTACCAGGACAGCCTCACCGGGCTGCCCAACCGTACCCGCCTGCTCGATCACCTCGAAAGCGTGCGCGACGAAGCGCAGGCGCAGGGCGGTTGCGGCGCGCTGTTGCTGATCGACCTGGACAACTTCAAGACCATCAACGACGGCCTGGGCCATCTGGTCGGCGATCGTCTGCTGGAGGCGGTGGCCGACCGCCTGCTTGCAGGCGCGCCGCCGCAGTCCATGCTGGCGCGGCTCGGCGGCGACGAATTCGTGCTGCTGCTGGGGCCGCTGTCCCGTACGCTGGCCGAGGCGCGGGAGCAGGCGCAGCTGTTGGCCGAGCAGTTGATCGTGCGCCTCGCCGAACCGGTAGCGGTGGATCGTCGCATGCTTGCGGTAGGTGCCAGCGTGGGCATGGCGATGTTTCCCGACGGCGAGGCCGGCGTTGCCGACCTGCTGCGCCGTGCGGACATCGCGTTGTATCGCGCCAAGGCCGCCGGGCGCAGCATGGTGCGTCTGTTCGAGGCGCCGATGCAGCAAGAGGCGGACACCCGCCTGTTGCTGGAGCGAGGCTTGCGCGAAGCGCTGGAAAGCGACGCCGGGCAGGGGCAGCTCGCCCTGCATTTCCAGCCGCAGCTGGATCGCGACGGCCGCCTGCTGGGCGCCGAGGCGCTGCTGCGTTGGCGCCACCCGCAACACGGCGAGTTGCCACCGGGGGTGTTCATCCCGTTGGCCGAGGAAACCGGCCTGATCCACGCGCTGGGCGCCTGGGTGATCGCCGAAGCCTGCGCGCGGCTCAAGGCCTGGGAGCGTGACGGCGTGGCCTTCCACGGGCGGCTCGCGATCAACGTCAGCGCATGGCAGTTGGCGCATCCGCATTTTGCGATGCAGCTGGAACAGCAGGTGCGCGCCGCCGGCATTGTGCCCGGACAGCTCACGCTGGAGCTGACCGAGAGCGCCTTGCTGCAGGATTTCGAGGGCACGCTGGCGATGCTGCAGCGTCTGGTTGGCGCCGGCTTCCATCTTGCGCTGGACGATTTCGGCGTCGGCTATTCCTCGCTGAGCTATCTGCAGCGATTGCCGCTCGACGTCATCAAGATCGACCGCGCCTTTGTCAGCGGACTGGCTCCTACCGATACCGACCCGCTGGCCAGTTTCATTGTCGACGTGGCGCATCGCCTTGACATCGCCACCGTGGCCGAAGGCGTGGAAACGGAAGCGCAGCGGCAAGTGCTGGTGGCGCTGGGTTGCGATGGCTTGCAGGGTTACCTGATCTGTCGGCCGGTCGATGATGCGGGCTTTCGGCGCTGGCTGGCCGAATACGAGCGCACGCTGCCGGCGCCGTCAGCGGTGGGGAACGATGCGATGCCGGTTCAGCCGTAGCCATCTATCGGGTTGCGGGTAGCCGATTTGGAGTCTGTCCAATCCTCCGGTTCACCCAGCGGCTGCTTGGGACATGGGCGCTCTGCTTTTCTGCAGGTAGCAGGACGATTTCGGATGCCTGCCAGCGTCCGAGTTCCTTCTCTTTGCTGGCCAACGCGGGAGCGGTGGCGAATGGCGAAGCTGGCCCGACGGATGCTCGAAGTCAGGGAAGGAGCCAGGAACGGCCTGGTTCAATCCGCCGGAGCCGCAGGCAAGCCGCATCGGGGACCGCGGGCATTCCCGTCTACCCGACAGGCGAGCGGCCACACCGCGGGATGTCTGGAAGCCGGGGCTTTCACACCCACCATCCTGGCGCTGGCCGGGCAATTCGCACAACTTCTGTAGCGCGGTTCAAAGGAGCGGGCAGCCTTGTGCACGGACCGCTTGCAGCATGGGCGATCGCGGGCGTGGAGAGCCCCGAAAGCGGCTGGTTCGCGCCACCGTGTAAAATGCACCATTTTCAGTCTGGATCCATGGCGAAAGCTTCCACACGGGCGCCCGTGCTGGGCCCGGCGTTCATTCGCCTGCTGGCCCGCTTCAGCGATGCCGACCTTCCACGCACGCCGCCGGTGCTGACCGAGCGGCTGGCCCAGTGGTTCGATTGGAACCGCGCTCTCGTCCTGTCGAATGCATTGGACGGCAGCCCTCCCGTCGCCGAAGCCGATGCGGCGGACACGGGCGACGGTTTCGACGACGCCCAGGACGCCGAGTGCGCACGCGTACGCCACACCTTGGTTCAGGTCATCGATGCCGACATTGACCTCGCCCCGTCCAGTGGCCAGGACGTCGATGCGGATTACTTGCCCTACCGTCGGCATTGCGTGGCCGCGCAGCGTGCGATGCAGGCGGCCACCGGCCTGCTGCGTGGGCGCCTGCGCGACTTGCTCGCCGGCCAGTCGCCGACCAGGGCGCGGCTGGCTGAAGTCGATGCGGTGATGGAGGCCACGCTCAGTCCCCGCGAGCTGATGCTGCTGGCCAGAGTCCCCGGCCTGCTCGGTTTGCACTACCAGCGTTTGCGCGATGGCGGCGCTTCGCTCCACACCGGCGTCGACACGCCGGACGACATCCCCGCGACTCCTGCTGCCGGCCCATGGCTGGTGCGGTTCCGCCAGGACATGCGCATGGCGCTGCTGGCCGAACTGGAGGTTCGCTTCCATCCCATCGACGGCCTGCTTGCAGCGCTGTGTAGCCGATAGACGCCCATGTCCAGAAATCCCCTTGCTCCCTTCGTGTTCCTGGCCGGCCTGCTGGTCGTGTGCTGGGTCGCCATCGGCTATCTCGGCAACCATCCACTGGCCGCTGCCGTCGCCGCGCTGATCGCCGCCTGCTATCTCGCCGGAGCGTTCGAGCTGCTGCGCTACCACCAGGCCACGGCTACCTTGGCGCAGGCGCTGCCGTCCATCGAGCAGGCCGATGCCGATCTTGGTGGCTGGCTGGGTCGCTTGCAGCCGGGCCTGCGCAACGGTGTCCGGCTGCGCATCGAGGGCGAACGTGTCGGCTTGCCCGCGCCCGCGCTGACGCCTTACCTGGTGGGCCTGCTGGTGTTGCTTGGCATGCTCGGCACCTTGCTGGGCATGATGGCTACCTTGCGCGGCACCGGCCTGGCGCTGGAAAGCGCCACCGACCTGGAGGCCATCCGCAGCTCGCTGGCGGCGCCGGTCAAGGGCCTGGGCTTCGCTTTCGGCACTTCGATTGCCGGCGTGGCGACCTCGGCGGCGCTGGGTCTGTTGTCGGCGCTGATGCGGCGGGAGCGCGCGCAGGTCGTGCAGCAATTGGACGCCGCCATTGCCGCGCATTTGAGCCATCGCTCGCAGGCCGCACAGCACCGCGAAACTTTCCGCTTGTTGCAGGAGCAGAACGCGCTGATGCCGGCGCTGGTGGAACGCCTGGGCACGCTGGCCGACACGCTGGAGCGTCAGCAGCAGGCTTCGGGCGAGCGCCTGCATGCCGGCCAGCAGGCATTCCACCAGCGCACCGAAGCCGCCTACAGCCAATTGGCCGCGACCTTGCGGCAGGCGCTGCACGATGGCATCGCCCTGCAGGCTCATGCCGTAGGCACAGCGTTGCAGCCGGTGGTGGACACCACCATGGCGGGATTGGCCGAGCAGTCCGGGCGCCTGCATGCGGCCGTCGAACAAGCGGTGCGTCAGCAACTCGATGGCCTGTCCAGCGCCGTACAGGGTGCGGCCGGTGCGGCACGCGAAAGCTGGAGCACCGCCGTCGCCGAGCAGCAGCGTGGCAACGCGGCGTTGACGGACGGTTTGCGGCAGACGCTGGAACAATTTTCCGCCACGTTCGAGCAGCGTTCGGCGGCGCTGGTCGATGGCGTGGCCGGGCGCCTGGAGGACAGCGTGGCCCGCAACGCAGCCGCGTGGAACGGCGCGCTTGGCCGCCAGCACGAGGCGCACGATGTCCTGGCCCTGCGCAACGAACAGGCATGGGCGGCCGCGTCGGCCGGCTTCGACCAGCGCTCCCGCGCATTGATCGAGACCTTGCAGCAATCGTATGGCGATCTGCAGTCGGCCTTCGCCGCACGCAGCGACACGATGATCGAATCGCTGCAACGTTCGCACGGCGAATTGCAGGATGCGCTGGAGACGCGCGACGCCGAACGCCTTGCGCAATGGCGCGATGCCTTTGCCGCGCTGACCGGCGAATTCGGCCAGCGCTGGGAGCAGGGCAACGAACAGGTGGCGGCGCACCAGCAGCAGGTTTGCGCCACGCTGGAAATGACCGCGCGGAACATGAGCGAACAAGCGCAGGCGCGGGCCCGCGATACCCTGGCCGAGATCGCGCAACTGGTCTCCACGGCTTCCGAGGCGCCGCGCGCCGCTGCCGAGGTGGTGGCCGAGCTGCGCCAGAAGCTTTCCGACAGCATGGTGCGCGATACCGCCACGCTGGAAGAACGCGGTCGCCTGCTGGAAACGGTGGAAACCCTGCTCAACGCAGTGAACCATGCTTCCACCGAGCAGCGCGGTGCCATCGACGCGTTGGTCGCGACCTCGGCCGATCTGCTGGAGCGCGTCGGCAGCCGTTTCACCGCGCAGATCGAAAGCGAAGCCGGCAGGCTCGACGAAGCCGCTGCGCACGTCACCGGCAGTGCGGCGGAAGTGGCCAGCCTGGGCGAGGCATTTGGCGCTGCGGTGCAGTTGTTCGGCGGTACCACCGATGCATTGAACGAGCGGCTGCAAGGCATCGAGGCGGCGCTGGACAAGTCGCTGACGCGCAGCGACGAACAGCTGGCCTATTACGTGGCGCAGGCGCGCGAGGTGATCGAACTGAGCATGCTCTCGCAGAAGCAGATCATCGGCGAACTGCAACAGCTGGGCGGCGCCCGCGATGGCGCAGGACCCGGCGCATGAGCGACGAGATCGAATTCGATGCCGAGTCCAGCGCCACCACCTGGGCCGCGTTCGGCGACCTGATGTCGGTGCTGCTGGGCGTGTTCGTGCTGATGCTTGCCAGCGTCATCGGCACCCAGCTGCTGCTGCACAAGCGCCTGGATGCGGAGGTGAAGCAGCGCCAGGCCGAGGCCGCCCGGCTCAAGACGCTGGAACAGGCATTGGCCGCGCCGCTGGCGGCCGGTCGCGTGACCGTGGTCGACGGCCGCATCGGCATCAGCGGCAACGTGCTGTTTGCGCTCAACTCCGATCAACTGCAGCCCGAGGGTCGCGAACTGTTGCAAAGCATCGCCGGCCCGTTGCGCGACTACCTTTCAGCGCGCGACGAGCTCCTGATGGTCAGCGGCTTCACTGACAACCAGCCGGTGCGCGCGGCCAATCCGCGCTTCGCCGACAACTGGGAGCTGTCGGCTGCGCGTGCGCTCACCGTCACCCGCACGCTGATCGCCGACGGCGTGCCGTCTTCGTCCGTATTCGCCGCGGCGTTCGGTTCCGAGCAGCCGGTTGGCTCCAACAGCGACGAAGCCGGCCGTGCGAAGAATCGGCGTGTGGAAATCGCACCGATCCCGCGCCATACGTCGGGCGGCGAGGCCGATGCACGCTGAATTGGCCGGTCTCCACGCACAGCTCGATGCCTGGCGCCAGCAGGGCGCGGACCGCACCGACCCGCTGCGCTTCGCCTTGATGGTCGCACTGGCGCAGCGCGCCGCACGCCACGACGGGGCGGTGCGGCAGCGGCTGCATGCACGTCTGCAGGAATTGGCCGGGGCCTATGCCGTTCTGCTTGCCAGTTCGCCCGAGACCAAGCCAACGCAGGACCGGGGTGAGAGCCTGCTGAAGCAACTCCTGGGGCAGTTCGCCAAAGCGCCGCGACTGGATGCCAACCCGCAAGCCGCTTCCGTGGTGCAGGCCACGGAAGCCAGCGAGCAAGCGCCGGTCATCGACACCGCGCCGATGCCGGTGCTGGACGAGTTCCAGCAATTGTGGAGCCGCATCCGCATCGACAGCCTGCTGCGCCAATGCCTGGATTCGTTGTCCGAAGATGCCGGCCCGTTGCATTCCAGCGTGCTGACCTATCGCGCCATGACGCTGATGCGCGAAGTCTCACCCGGGTACCTGCAACATTTCATCGCGTACACCGATGTGCTGACCTGGATGGAGCACCTGGCTGGCGCGGCTACCGGTGGCGATGCCGACGGCACGGCCGGTGTCCGAAAGCCCGCGCGCACCGGTGGCGGTCGGCGCAAGAAGCCGTCCGCGGATCGGGCGCCGGATCAGCCGTAGCGGTCCGCCAGCCTGTCGGTGGCTTCGACCAGCGCATCGACGATGGCCGCGTCGGCGGCGCTATGGCCGGCAAGCACGATGCGCAATTCCGCTTGCGGCCATGCCGCGTGCAGGTCGAGCGCAGTCTTCACCGGACAGATGATGTCGTAGCGGCCGTGCACGATGGTGGCGGGGATGTGGCGGATCCTGGCCAGATCGCGCAGCAGCTGGTCCGCTTCCAGGAACATGCCATGGCGGAAGTAATGCGCTTCGAGCCGCGCGAGGCTTACCGCTTTGTGCGGCTCCGAGAAGTCGCCCGCGGCATCGGGGTCGTGCAGCAAGGTCGTGCTGCCGCCTTCGTATTCGCTCCAGGCCTGCGCCGCAGCGAGGCGCAATGCCTCGTCGTCGCCGTCGAGGCGCTTCCAGTACGCCTCGATCATGTTGCCGCGCTCGGCGGCCGGGATGAAGTCGCGGAAGCGTGCCCAGCGCTCTGGGAAGATGAAGCGTGCGCCGCCGTCCGCCTCGTTGAACCAGCGCAATTCCTCGTCGCGCGCGAGGAAGATGCCGCGCAACACCAGTCCCAGCACGCGCTCGGGATGCGCCTCGGCGTAGGCCAGCGCCAGCGTGGAGCCCCACGAGCCGCCGAACACCACCCAGCGCTCGATGCCGAGTTCCTCGCGCAATGCCTCGATATCGGCGACGAGGTGCGCGGTAGTATTGTCGATGAGATCCGCGAAGGGCGTGGACTGCCCCGCGCCGCGCTGATCGAACAGCACTACGTGCCAGCGCTTCGGATCGAAGAAGCGGCGGTGGTAGGGTGCGATGCCCGCGCCAGGACCACCATGCAGGAACACCGCTGGCAGCGCGCCGGGCGTGCCGCACTCTTCCACGTGCAGCGTGTGGCGCTCATCCACGGCGAAGCGGCTCGTGCGGAAGGGTTCGGTTTCGGGGTAAAGCTCGCGCATGGCGGTATTTCGCGTCGAGGATGATTCCGTCGCCATGGTAGGCCATCACGCAGTCGCACAGCCGTCGTCGTGCGCCGCGAATGCCGCGGGCTCGCCGAGGTTCCGCGCAGCAATGGCTTGCTGCTACAGATGATCAGCGACACTGGCAACTTCAACAACGCCAACATCGTGCCCGATCACGCTGCTTCCGAAGCGGTGGTATGTCGGCTGGCCGAGCTGACGGCGTGGATGCGTCGCTGCTGAACTTGGAGCCCGTTAGTACGCTCAGCCGCGGGCGAAATCGAGCGTCGCGGTGAGGTCGCCCGGCGCCTGCCCGCCGGCAGCGCGCATTGCCTTGTCGCGCATCACGATGCCGGGCAGCGGCTCCAGCCCGAAACGGCGGTTGAGGAAGCGCTGGATGGAGCCGGTGTCGTAGATGGTGTGGTCGACATGGCCTTTCTTCGCGTGCGGCGAAATCACCAGCGCGGGAATGCGCGTGCCCGGTCCCCAACGGTCGCCCTTGGGCGGTGCTACGTGATCCCACCAGCCGCCGTTCTCGTCCACGGTGACGACGACCATGGTCTGCGACCACAGCGGGCTCTTCCGCAGCGCCTCGATGACGCTGGCGATGTGCGCGTCGCCAGCGGCGATGTCGGAATAGCCCGCGTGCATGTTGAGGTCGCCCTGCGGCTTGTAGAACGTCACCGTGGGCAGCGCACCGCTCGCGATGTCGGCGATGAAGTGGTTGGTGGCCGCGTCGCCGCCGACGCCGCCGTCACGCAGGTGTTGCGCGCGCGCGCTGGTGCCGGGCGCGAACGACTGGAAGTAGTTGAGTGGCTGGTGGTGCTCCTGGAAATTCGGCCCGTAAGGGAAACTATCGTGCGAGCCGCGCACGCCCTGGCCGTCCAGCGCCAGCTGCCAGCCGCCGCCGTACCAGGCCCACGCCACGTTCGCCGCGCTGAGCCGGTCGCCGATGTTGGCATGCACCTGCGGTGGCAGCGTGCTTGGATCGGCCGGATCGGCCAGCAGCGGGTTCTTCGGATCCTTGGTGAAGGCCGGCGCATACGGCGGACCCATCGTGTTCACCGCCCAGAAGTCGGGTGTGAGCGCCATGCGCGAAGCGAATTTCGGCCGTCCCTGCATCGCGCTGGCGGGAGAATCGTCGGCGAGCTTCGGGCGGATGCCCATGATGTCGTCGTCTTCCAACTGCGTGATCTGGAACTGGGCCGGTGTCTTGTCGGCGTTCGGGAAGAACGGCGGCTGCGCGGCGACGAGGTACTGGTGGTTGAGGAAGGAGCCGCCGAAGGCGCCCATGAAGAAGTTGTCGCACAGCGTGAACTGCTGTGCCAGCCGCCACAGCGCGAAGTTCTCCGCACCGGTGGCGTAATGGCCCATCACCAGCGCGCCGCTGTCGCCCCAGGCCACGAAGCCGTCGTTCCTGCCGCCGTTGATCTGCAGCTGGTTGTTGTAGAAGCTGTGGATCAGGTCGCGCGTGACCAGCGCATGCGGCAGCGGCTCGCCTTCGGGCGTATGCAAGGCGAAGGGCGCGTTGGCGAGGTTGTGGATCGCGTCCTCGGCGATCTGGTACTCGCGGCCGCCCAGGGTTTGCTTGTGCGGCACCAGGCCGTGCCAGATCGGCGGCAGGGTGTCGAGCAGCTTGCCGTCGCGGTCCCGCTGCAGGAACTGCTCGGGCTTCAGTGCAGCCAGGGGTTGCGCAAGGCCGGGGAAACCACCGAACAGGTTGTTGAAGCTGCGGTTCTCCGCGTAGATCACCACCACATGCTTGATGTGCTTGCGCAACGCAGCGTCCAGTGCCTCGTCGGCCGTGCCGGCGGCAATGGCGCCGTGTCCGCTCGCGGAGGCCTGGCGGCCGCCCACGGCCAGCGCGGCGCCGGCCAGCGCAATGCCACCCAGCAGCTTGCGCCTGGCCGGATCGGCGGGCGCGTCGTTGGTGTCGGAAGGTGCGGAAGGCGGCAGCTTCTCGGTCATGGCGATTCGCTCGTGGATATCAAGTTGAAGAGTATGCCCGCCCGACGGGACGTGTGGTCTTGCACACGCGGGATGTGCGATGCGTGACACAACCTCCTGCGGTTATTCAATCCAACGGCAGCTTGCGCGCGGCATCCCACATCGCGCGGGTGACCGCACGGTTGGCGTGCGGCGCCTGCAGCACGACCAGGGTGGTGGTGCTGATGCTGGAGTGGATCTTCAGCAGGCGGTCGAGCACGCTTTCGAGGTGGTTGATGGACATCGCCACCACGCGCAGGAGGGCGGAATCCTCGCCGGCCAGGCGGCGGCAATCCAGCACTTCGGGGATGTCGGCGACGATCGGGCCGATGCGCGCGCAGATGCCGCCGTCGCAGCGCAGCCGCACCATCGCCTCGATGCGATAGCCCAGCCGCTTCGGTTCCACCACGGCACGGTAGCCGCTGATCACGCCGGCATCCTCCAGCCGCTTCACGCGCTCGGCCACCGCCGGCGCGGAGAGCTTCACCTTGCGGCCCAGCTCGGCATAGCCCAGCCGTGCGTCGCGCTGCAGGGCTTCCAGCAACTGCCAGTCCTTGGCGTCCAGTTCGGGTTTCGATTCCAAGGCAAGATGCTCCGGTTTTGTTTCGATCAACGGCGAAACATCGCCGCCGCCTGTCGATACATTATTCCGCGGCATCGCGGGCAAGACTAGGATGCGCACTCCCCATTGCAGGAACTTTCACCCATGAGCGCCACCGAGCGCCTCGATACCCGCGCCCTGATCTGCATCGCCATTGCGCTGATTACCTGGTCGTCCGCCTATGCGGCGATCGCCTACGCGCTGGCTTCGTTCACGCCCGGCGAGGTGGCGTTCTCGCGACTCGCCATCGGCTCGCTGTGCTTTGCCGCGCTGCTGGCGGTGAAGCGCGTATCGCTCCCGGCGCGGCGCGACTGGCCGCAGCTGTTCGTGCTGGGGCTGATCGGGCTCACGACGTACCACGTCTGCCTCAACTGGGCGGAAACACGCATAGCCAGCGGTACCGCGTCCATCATCATCTGCCTGGTGCCCGCGGCGACCGCGGCGTTGTCGGCACTATGGCTGCGCGAGCGCCTGAGCCTGCGCACCTGGATCGGTCTAGCCATCGCGCTGGTCGGCACGGTGCTGGTGGTGCTGGCCAGCGGCCAGAAAGTGGAAGCCGACCCGAAGGCACTGCTGGTGCTGGTGTGCGTGCTGGCCTCGGCGATCTATTTCGTGGGGCAGAAGCCGCTGTTCGCGCGCTCCAGCACGCTGGCGGTCACCGCTTTCACCTTCTTTGCCGGCACGCTGGGTTGCCTGCCCTTCGCGGGCGGTCTGCCACGGGCGTTGGCAGCGGCACCGTGGTCGCATATCGCCGCGCTGCTGTGGCTGGGCATCGCGCCGAGCTTCATCGGCTACCTGGCGTGGAACGTGGCGGTGCATCGCGCCAGCGCCTCGCGCGTGTCCAGCTTCATCTATCTCTCGCCGCCCATCGCCATCCTGATCGGCTGGGTGTGGCTGGGCGAAGTGCCCGGCGCGATGGTGCTGGTAGGCGGCGCCATCGTGATCGGTGGCGTGGTGCTGGCGAATGCGCGGCGCCGGGCGGTGCCCGCGCCGGTTGCCGCTTCGGAGCCGGCATGAGCGGCGCCGAGGTCATGCGCATCGCGGCCTTCGCCGATGGCGATGGCGGTGGCAATCCCGCCGGCGTGCTGATTGCCGATGCATTGCCGGACGCGGCGACGATGCAGCGGATCGCCGCCGAGGTCGGCTTTTCGGAAACCGCCTTCGCCACGCGCCAGGACGATGGCTGGCGGGTGCGTTATTTCTCGCCCGAGTCCGAGGTGCCGTTCTGCGGCCACGCCACCATCGCGCTGGGCGCGGCCTTGGCGCTCGCGCAGGGTGACGGTGTGTTCGCGTTGATCCTCAACGAGGCGAAGATCACCGTCGAGGGCCGCAGCACGGGCGGAGTGCTGAGCGCGGCGCTGCAGTCGCCGCCGACGCGCAGCGCACCCGCGCCGCAGGCGCTGGTGGACGAGGCGCTGGCACTGTTCGGCTACAGCCGCGCGGATCTCGACCCGCGTTTGCCGTCCGCGCTGGTCCACGGTGGCGCGGATCATCTGGCGCTGGCTTTGCGCAGCCGCGAGGCATTGGCGTCGATGGTCTACGAACTGGACGCCGGCCGGGCCTTGATGCGCCGTGCCGGGCTGGTCACCATCCTGCTCGCCCATGCGGAGACACCGGGGCGTTTCCACACCCGCAATCCCTTCGCCTCCGGTGGTGTCTACGAAGATCCCGCCACGGGTGCCGCGACCGCGGCCTTCGCCGGCTACCTGCGCGACCTCGGCTGGCCGCACGGTGGCGACATCGAGGTGCTGCAGGGAGTGGACATGGGCTGCCCCTCGCGACTCAGAGCCGAGATCCCAGCGGAGCCGGGCAGCTCCATTCGCGTCTCCGGCAGGGCGCGGCTGATGTAGTCATGCCTTGCGGCACCAGCCGTATCGTCCAGACCATCCACTGAGGAGTGCAACGTGTACGAGCTCTACATCGCCAACAAGAACTACTCCTCGTGGTCGTTGCGGCCGTGGGTGCTGCTGCGCGAGCGCGGCATCGCGTTCGCGGAAAAGCTGGTGCCTTTCGACGGTGGCGCCGGCGCGAACTGGACGACGTTTCGCGCGTTCTCTCCCACCGGAAAAGTGCCCTGCCTGCGCGATGGCGACACTGTGGTGTGGGATTCGCTGGCGATTGCCGAATATCTCGCCGAACGGCACGCCGGTGTCTGGCCGCACGATCCGCAGGCGCGTGCATGGGCGCGCTGCGCCTCTGCCGAAATGCATTCCGGCTTCGCCGCCCTGCGCAGTACCTGCACGATGAACTGCGGCGTTCGCGTGCGCGTGGATGCGCCGAGCGATGCGCTGCGCAAGGATCTGGCCCGCCTCGACGAGCTGTGGAACGAAGGGTTGGCGCGCTTCGGTGGTCCCTTCCTCGCCGGTGCGGAGTTCAGCACGGTCGATGCGTTCTTCGCGCCGGTGGCATTCCGCATCCAGAGCTATGGCTTGCAGCTTGGCACGGCATCGATGGCTTATGCGCAGCGCTTGCTCGATTTGCCCGCGATGCGCGAGTGGTACGAGGCGGCGCTGGTGGAATCGTGGCGCGATCCCGAGCACGAGGACGAAGTGCGTCGTGCGGGCACGTGGCTGCAGGATCTGCGTACGGCGGGTTGAGCTGCCTCGCGGTCAGGGCTGCCCTGGCCGCGAGGTTGGTGCTTGCGCGGATCGTCGTGCCTGCCAGCGTCCCAGCGCGATCAGCATCAGAGCGACCACGACGAATGCCAGCAGCACTGCGCAGGCGTTGACCAGCACGCGCAGGTAGCCCAGCGCGCCGACGTCGAGGAACGGATACGGGTAGCGGCCATCCGTCGCGCCACGCATCAGCACGTAGATGAAGTACGCGGCCGGGTAAGCCTGCCAGGCGAATGCCTGCGGCCAGCGCAGCGTTTCCTTCGGTACCGCCAGCCACCAATGCAGCAGGAACAATGCCGGCATCGCCACGTGCAGCATGTTGTCGGCCACGATCTGCCAGCCTTGCGGCTGCCACAGTTGGCGCAGCATCAGGTTGTAGACCAGCGCGACGACGATGATGCTCATCGCGGCGGCGGTCTGCACGTCGGGGCGAGCGAAGAAGCGGCTGGCCGCTCCGTGCGGCCCACGAGCGGCCGCCGTCAGTGCCATCGCCACCAGCATGTTCGTGAGGATGGTGAAGTAGTCGAGATAGATCCACACCCCGGCCAGCGCACCTTGCCCGTTCGCTACCGTCAGCTGGATCGACAGCCACAGTTGCAATGCGAGCGCGAACCACCCCAGCAGGGCGGTGGCCGCGGCGAACGGGCTACGCGATGGCATCGGGGGCAGCGACGGGTTCATGCGGTGGGATGCCTTGCGCGATGGGTGCCTCGGGGTCGCCCCCGGTCGGCACCATCCGTGAATTTTCCGTCCGGACGCGGGCGAGATGCGCAAACAGCCGCGTCAACAGCGGAATACCCAGCAGCGCGAGGTTGTTCCATGCCGGGATGAACCATGCCAGTGCAAGCGACAGTCCCGCTGCCACGGGCAAGCCCCAGGCGCGCCCCAGCGCGCTGGCGACGTCCACGGGGCCCAGCTTCGGCTGCAGGCATGCTGCCTGCAGTGCGCAGCCGAACAGCCAGCGCTGGGTCAATGCGACCAGCAGCAGCGTTGCCGCGTAGAACATCTCCGCTACCCGGGACTGCGGGTTCGCGCTCATCAATGCCGTGGCAAACGGCATGAAGGCGATCACCATCAACTGCAGCATGTTCGGCAGCATCACGCCGCTGCCATAGCCGGCCAGCATGCCGAACACCCGGTGATGCGCCGCCCATAGCGCGCCGATTACCAGGAAACTCAGGACGAATCCGAAAATGCTCGGGCACAGGGCGGCGAGCGCGGCGAGAAATGCCCGGTCGTCGGTCACGCCGAGATGGGGTACGTGTATCTCGATGACCAGCAGCGTGATCGCGATGGCGAACACGGCGTCGGAAAAGAAGGTCAGGCGCTCGAGTTGCGTGGTGTTGTTGCTCATCGGGTCACTTCCTTTCGCTCGACGTCGCTGCGTTGCTGCGTGGGCTACGGATCGCGGTTCAGAACTTGTACGCCCGGTGGATCGCCACGATGCCGTTGGAGAGGTTGCGCACTTCCACGCGGCCGAAGCCGGCGCGCTCCATCATGCCCTTGAGCGTCTGCTGGTCGGGATGCTTGCGGATGGATTCGGCGAGGTACTGGTAGCTGTCGGCGTCGCCGGCGAACAGCTGGCCGAGCCTGGGCAGCACCTTGAACGAGTGGAAGTCGTAGAGCTTGCCGAACAGTTCGTTCTGCACGCGCGAGAACTCCAGCACCAGCGCACGGCCACCCGGCTTGAGCACGCGGCAGATGTCGGCCAGCGCCTTGTCCTTGTCGGTGACGTTGCGCAGGCCGAAGGCCATGGTCACGGCGTCGAAGCTGTTGTCGGGGAAGGGCAGGCATTCGGCGTTCAGCTGCGCCCAGCGCAGGCCGGCGACGAGGCCGCGGTCGGTGAGGCGGTCGCGGCCCACGCCGAGCATGGCGGCGTTGATGTCGCCGACGACGACCTCGCCCTGCTCACCCACCACGGGCTTGAGCAACGCGGCGATGTCGCCGGTACCGCCGGCCAGGTCCAGCACGCGGTCGCCCTTGCGCACGCCGCTGATCGCGACGAAATGGCGCTTCCACAGGCGATGGACGCCGAACGACATCAGGTCGTTCATCAGGTCGTAGCTGCGGGCGACCGAGGTGAACACCTCGCCGACCAGCTTCTGCTTGTCGGCGACGGGCACGTCGCGGAAACCGAAATGGGTGGTGGGCTGTTCGTTCATGGCGTCGCGCAATGGTAGAGAGGGGACATCACAGCGGCAGGTCGCGCTGAGAACCTTCGGTTTCGTCTGCGTTTGGAGCGCTCTCGTCGTGGTGCGTGCGATGGCTCGCGTGTTCGGTTTCCACGTGGCGCTGGTGCAGTTCCGTGGCGGCATCGACGGGCGGCGCGGATACGGGTGCGGCCTCCTCGGCAGCAAGGTCGCGCTCGCCGCCCGGCGTGACCTTCAGGATGGAGTGGCGCATCTCGCGCGAGAGGATCACGCGGGAATCGCGCACCATCTCGTCCAGCGCGTTGTCGAAATCGAGCTTGCCGGCATCGTCCGTCCACACCACGCGGCGCTCGCGCAGCTTCTGGATGAAGCCGCGGAACAAGGCCTTGTCGAAGAACTCCGGTGCGTTGAGCTCGTTGAGCAGGGAGAGCCGCTGCGCGGTGAGCGTGCAGGTGTTCTCCAGCTCGGCGGCGGTGAGCGCGTGTGGCCCGTGCTTGGCCAGCGCGGCCAGCGCGATGTAGTAGCGTTCGAAGGCCTGGATCAGGCTGCGCGCGATGATGCGCAGCTGGTAGGCGCTGTCGTCCTGGCCCGGCGCGCGTTCCAGCAGGTTGCCGTCGCTGGTGGTTTCGAGCAATCCGCGGCGCACGAAGAAATCGATGGTGGCCCGCAACTGCGCGGCGAAGCCTTCCTCGTCCCAGGCGAGGAACAGCTCGCCCTGCAGGAACGGGTAGATGACGCGGCCCAGTCGCTGCACCGAGGCGGGCGATACGCGGCGGTTGTTGAGGAAGCAGCAGGCCACCCACGCCGCGACGGCGACCAGGTGCAGCACGTTGTTGCGGAAGTAGCTGAGCAGCACCGCCTGCTCGGCCTCCACGTCCAGCACGTCGCCCAGCGGGTGCTTGATGCGGCGGATCCAGCCCATCTGCTCGCCGTAGGCGATGATGCCGGCGGGATCCATCGGCGTGATGGTGACGCGGTCGGAGTAGGGCAGCTCCAGCAGCAGCGACTTGGTGAGTTCGAGCTGCGCGAGCAGGTCGTTCTCGGCCATCGCGTGCTTGGGCGTGGCCAGCAGGGTAAGCGCGAGCAGGTTGATCGGATTGACGTCGGCGGCGCGATTGACGTTGACCTGAATGCGCTCGGCCAGCTGGTCGACGGCGCCGCCCAGCCACTCGGGACGCGCGTCGGGGTCGGCGCTGGCGCTGCGCCAGTCCTTGCTGGCCGCGTCCAGCAGCGGGGTCAGCTCGATGGGCTCGCCGAAGTTGATCGTGACGTGGCCGTAGCGCTGCTTGAACAGGCCGCCGATGCCGCGCAACAGGGCGAACAGTGTTTCCTTCTCCTTGGGCTGGCCGCTGAGCTCGCCTGCGTAGCTTTTGCCTTCCATCAGCTTCTCGTAGCCGATGTATACCGGCTGGAACAACACAGGCCGGCGCGGCGCGCGCAGGAAGGCGCGAACCGTCATCACCAGCAAGCCGGCGCGCGGGGCCAGCAGGCGCCCGGTGCGCGAACGGCCGCCTTCGACGAAGTACTCCATCGGCACGCCGCGGTCGATCAGCTGCGCCATGTACTCGTTGAAGATCACCGAGTACATCGCGTTGCCCTTGAAGGTGCGGCGCATGAAGAAGGCGCCGCCGCGGCGCAGGATCGGCCCGATCAGCGGCAGGTTGAGGTTGACGCCGGCGGCGATGTGCGGCGGTACCACGCCGGACATGTGCAGCTGGTAGGAGAGCAGCAGGTAGTCGGCGTGGCTGCGGTGGCTGGGCACATACACCACTTCGTAGCCTGGCGCGGCGGCGCGGGCCTTGTCGAAGTGGTGCATGGCGATGCCGTCGTACAGCTTGTTCCAGAAGTTCGACAGCAGGAACGACACCGAGCGCACGACGGGGTGCGAATAGTCGGCGGCGATCTCCAGCATCATCTTCTGTGCGCGGCGCGTGGCCTTGGCCTCGCTGATTTTCTCCTTGACGGCGGTGGCGGCGATCGCCGCGCGCACCGGTTCGGCGCGCAGCACGTCGTCCACCACCGTGCGGCGATGCGAAAGATCGGGTCCGATCACCGCGGCGCGAATGCGCCGGAAATGGGTGCGCAGCACGCGCGCCAGCTTGCGTGCGAAGCGTGGCGGCGCCAGCTCCCCGGATTCGGCCAATACTTCGCGCAGGGATACCGGTTCGGCAAAATGCACCGTGGTGTCGCGGCCATTCAGCAGCACCGCCAGCAGGCGGCGGAAACGGCCCACCATCACCCAGTTTTCGGAGAACAGCACACTGAACCAACCCGACTCGCGGTTCGGTGCGCGACCTACGTAGATCGACACCGGCACGATCTGGATGTCGCGATCCGGCAGGCCCTCCAGCGAATGCACCAGCTGTCCGAGCGGTTCGTTCGGGGAGCGATGGCGCTTGCGGCCGAACAGCCAGCCGTCGCGACGCATCAGCGCGAATACCGAGCGCTTGCGGCGGGTACCGGCCAGCGGCTGCAGCGGGCTGGGCAAGCCGGCCTCGCGGCAGGCGCGGTCGAGAATCAGCGCGTCGGAAAAGCCGTCGCGCTCGATCACGTAGCACACCGGCACGCCGGCCTTGAGCAAGGTGGCAGGTTCGGCCGGGTCGCGACGCAGGCGTACCCAGGGCTGCAACAGCTGCCCGGCCAATTGGAACCACCAGGGGGCGCGGCGACGGGAAAGATCCGCGTGGGAGATGTTCTGCATCCGCTTATTCTACCGGCTGGCCCATGAAACCATGCCTGGGCGTGTGGTGGGGCGATTTTCTTCTCGCGGCAAATGCGGGAAGGCCGCGGCGTCAGTGTGCGGACACGCTGCCGGTCGTCGCCGGCTGCTGCAACTGCTCGTGTGCTTTGCGCACGTTGTCGACCAGCGATTCGCTGTACCAGCGTCCGTCCTGCTGCACCAAGGTGGTTTCGGCGGAGAGCGGCTTGCCGAGCAGGGTGTAGTCGATCTTCACCACGGCGCGGCCGTTCTGGTTGGAAACGGTGCTGAGCCGGGTCGAGGCCAGCGCGTCGTCCACCGACAGGCCGTATATCGCCAGCGCCTGCTTGAGGCCGGCATAGCCGCTGGCGTATTGCGTCATAGCGGTGTCGAAATCCATGCTGCGCAGCTGATCGGGGCTCTTGAGGTCGAGCTTGCGCGCGGTGGCCACCAGCACGCCCACGGCCTGTTTTGCCCTGGCCTGGTCGAACCACGGCGCCTGCTGTGCCCATGGGGTCAGCACGTCGACCAGGCTGTCTGCCTGCGCTTTCTGTTCGCTGTCCAGGGTCTGGTTCTGCGCCACGTTGTTCTTCAGGAAAGCGCCGCCCATGGCAACCAGCACCGGCAGCTGATCCTTGTATTGCTGCTGCATCTGGTCGAGCTTGGGCCGCACTTCGGCGTAGAGCTTGGTTTCCGCATCCGGGCCGGTGAGTTTCTGCACGGCGGCGTTGAACCGCGCCTTGTCCGTGGCGCTCACCGGCGGCCGGTTTGCGTTGTGGCGACTCCAGTCGGTGCGCAGGGTGGCGTAGTCGGCCGCCGGCAGGGCGTGCTTCCACAGGCCGTTGAAGTCGCCGGTCTTCAGCAGGTCGATCGAACCCTGCACGGCCGCTTCCGGTGTGCTGCCGCCGACCTGCGTGGCTTCGTCCTTGTTGTGGCAGGCGGCCAGCACCAGCGCGGCGAGCAGGGGCAGGAGGGTGCGACGGAGGGAACGGGAGCGCATGGGCAGGTCTCGCATGGGCGCCAGACGGGCGGCGCGGCTGGTCAGGGTAGGGGCGCGGCAAGTAGCGGACAAGAGTCGTCCGCAGGAACCTGCGGGCAACATAGGGGAAGGCAACTCCGGGCGGCCATCGTTCGGCGCTCGCGTAGGGACGGTCGCAAAGGCCAGGAACAAGTGCAGCCCTGCATGGATGCCTGTGCGTTCTTCGGGATCGGGATGATCGCAAAAGGCAAGAAAAACCCCGCGGGCGCGAGCCTCGCGGGGCAATCCGGCAAAGCCGGAAGGGAAATGGCCTTGCCTGCGGAAACTTGAGGTCAGCAGCAGGTAGGCGGGACAGATATTACTTGGGCGTTAAACTTAAGACAATACTTTTCTTATTTTTCTTAACTTATTGTTTTTGAATTAATTGTAACGAAGGGCATTCAATTTCTGCTGGCGCTGTTCCGCCGCCGGTGCGCTCCAGTCGTTGTTGAACAGCGCGGGTTCCCATGAACCGTAGGTGGGATTGGGCAGTACGAACCAGCGGGTGCCAATCCAGTCCATGTAGCCGGCAATGGCCTGCTTGCGGCCGGCCTCGGTGTTGGCGAGCACGTCCACGAAATCGCCCAGCTGGTCGCCGAACTGCATCAGCACGCGGTATTTGCGGCTCACCAGCTGGCGCCGGCAGCCTTTCTCGGTGCCCACCTGATCGCAGCCAGGCTCCACCGTGCCCAGGCCGAGGAAGGCATCCGCGCCGGAGACGGGGAAGCCCAGCTGGCGCAAGTTGGCGAGCGTGGCCGTATCCAGATCCTTGGCCCGGTTGGAAAGGTAGATCACCGCGATCCCATGTGCGGCGGCGAATTGGGTGAAGGCCAGCGCTCCGGGCATGGCGCGGGCCTGCTGCTCCTTGCACCAGGCGGCCCAGCTGGCCTCGTCGTAGGTGCCACCGTTCTTCACCAGGCGGGCCTGGTAGGGCGAGTTGTCCAGCACGGTTTCATCGATGTCCAATACCACCGCGGGCGGAAGGCCGGTGGTGGGCGCCACGCGGTCCTCCTTGGCCAACGCATCCCAGTTGGGGTCATGCAGGGCCGCCAGCAGCTGCGATTGCGCATCGCGGTAGGCCTGGATGTAGATCAGGTCATGCTCGACCGCGGTCTGCGTCCACGCCACCGCGTTGAGGTTGTCGTTGGCGGCTGCTTCGGCTGCGGGGGGCGGTGCGGGCGTGGCGGCAGGATGGGACGGCGCGCTGGCGCAGCCGGCGAGCAGGAAGGATGCGGCCAAGGCCAGCGGCAGATGGGGTCGCACAAGGTTCTCCAACGAAAAACGGCGAGTCTGCCGGGAGTTTAAGGCAGCGATCTGACAGACTGGGCTCAGTCCACCCTGCCGAAAGCCGCATGAACGATCCGAAGTTCGTCGCTCCGCGAGCCAGTTCGTCCGTCATCCAGGTTGCCAGCTACGTGCTGGCGGCGGTGATGCTGTGGCTGGTACTGCATCTGCATCTGCTTTCCGCGTTGCTGGCGGGCCTGCTGGTGTACGAACTGGTGCAGGCGGCAACGCCGTTGCTGGGGCGGCGCATCTCGGGCGATCGTGCGCGGATGGTGGTGGTGGCGGTGCTGGGGGCCGTGGTGGTGGGTCTGCTGGTGCTGTTGATCCTCGGTGCGATCAGCTTCTTCCGCAGCGAACTGGGCAACCCCGACCTGCTCTGGCAGCAGCAGTTGATGCCGCTGGTGGAAAAGGCACGTCAGCAATTGCCGGCGATGCTGGTCGACCATCTGCCTGACAGCGTGGACGATCTGCGCGACGGCCTGGCTGCACTGGCCAGCAAACACGCAACGACCCTGCAGACGGCGGGCAGGGGCGCGGCGCGCATATCCGTGCACATTTTGATCGGTCTGGTGCTGGGAGCCATTGTGGCCCTGAGCCGCACCCGCCCCGCGCATCAAGTGGGGCCACTGGCGGCGGCGCTGGGCCAGCGCTGCCAGCGTCTTGCCGGTGCGTTCCATGACATCGTATTCGCGCAGATCAAGATCTCGCTGGTCAACACCGCGCTCACCGCGGTGTTCCTGCTTGGCGTGCTGCCGGTCTTGGGCATCCACGTGCCGCTGGCCAAGACGCTGGTGGCGATCACCTTCATCGTCGGCCTGCTGCCGGTGGTCGGCAACCTGCTCTCCAATACTGCCGTCACCATCGCCGCGCTGTCGGTTTCGCTGGGCGTGGCCATCGCCGCACTGGGCTTCCTCATACTGGTCCACAAGCTGGAGTACTTCCTCAACGCACGCATCGTGGGCTCGCAAATCCATGCGGCTGCGTGGGAGTTGCTGGTGGCGATGTTGCTGCTGGAAGCGGCCTTCGGTCTGCCCGGTGTAATCGCTGCACCGGTGTATTACGCCTATCTCAAAGGTGAGTTGGAAGGGCAGCAGCTGATTTGAGAATCGAGTTCAACCTGCCGTGCCGATGCCTGCGCTGGCGAGTCGCCAGCGCAGGTCGCGCAGCTGGGGCTCGTAGTGGCGCCAATGGCCGATGGCGCGGCCGTAGATCGGTGCGCGTACCTGCCATGCATTGGGCGTGCTGACCGGCGTGGCGTTGTCCTCGGAGCGCAGGCAGGCGTCGTCCCACGGCAGTTTGCAGAACTCCAGCAGTTCGCGCGTGGTGGCTTCGGTGTTTTCCACCAGCGCCTCGTATTGCACTTCATGGATGCGGCCGGGGAACAGCTTGCGCCAATGTGCCATCAGGCGATCGAACTGGATGTAGTAGCGGCCGATGTCGTCGAGGTTGAAGGAGTAGTCGTAGAAACCCGACTCCTGGTCGAACAAGTGGCGAAAGTTGCCGATGCAGGTGTCCAGCGGGTCACGGCGCAGACAGACGATCTTCGCATTCGGCAGCGCGCGGGCGATGAAGCCGGCGTAGAGGAAGTTGTGCGGCATCTTGTCGATGAAGCGCGGCGTTTCGCCGCTTACCGGCCGCGTGCTGGCGAGGTAGGCCGCACCGAGCTGGCGCCAGTCGATGTGGCGGGTGCGCGCGGCGATGTCCGCCTCGCTCAGCAAGGCGGTGGGACAGCCGGAGGCGCGCTGCAGCAGGGTGGGGAAGTTCTGCAGTTCGCCGGCGGAACGCACCTCGGGGTGGCTGGAAAGCACGCGATCCAGCAAGGTTGTGCCGGTGCGCGGCATGCCGATGATGAAGATCGGTTCGTTCGTGGGATCGCCCGCCATCGTGGGTTCGGCGTCGGCGGAGGGGAACGCGCGATGCAGCGCCTCGAACATCGCCTCGTCGCGTGTGAACGCATAGGGCCGTATGCGTCGGCCGGCGGCCTTGCCGCGCGAGTAGTGCTCGAATGCGGGCGGGTAGTCGCCGAGGTCGTCATACTCCTTGCCCAGTGCGACGTTGAGCAGCAGGTCCGCGCCTGGATCGTGGCCGTGGCGCTGCAGCAGTTCGTGCAGGCGTTCGACGTGGTTGTGTTCCGTGGTCTGCTTCCGCAGCTGGGCAAGCAACAGGTGCGCGTACCAATGGCGCGGTTCGAGCCGCACGCAGGTTTCCAGTTCCTGCTCGGCGCCTTCGGCGTCGCCGAGCGAGTTCAGCGCGTAGGCGAGGTTGAGATGGTGGATCGCCTGCTCGGGCGCCAATGCCACGGCGCGACGGAACGCGTTGGCCGATTGCACGTGCGCATTGGCCTGTTTGTACACGGTGCCCAGCGTGCCCAGAGTCTGCACATCGTTGGGCGACAAGGTCATCGCGCGATCTGCGACCAGCCGTGCTTCGCGGAACCGGCGCGTCAGTGACAGTGCACAGGCGTATTGCGCAACGTATTCGACGCGGCGCGGCTCCAGGTGGGTGGCTTTCAGCAGGTGCTCGAGCGCCCTCGGCATCTGATGCATGCACATGCAGGCCACGCCGGCCATGAAATGCACGCTCGCATCGTTCTGCGTAACGGCAAGCAATTGGGTGACGCGCTGCTGCACGCGCGGCCAGTCGTTCTGGTTGAAGGCGGCGACGAGCTTGCTGTAAGCCCGGGTCGAATCGATCACGGCAATCCCCTTGGCGCCGGCGGAAATAAGAAGGCAACCGGTCGCTTCCGACACAATGAAAGGGCTGCGCCCGCGCGTCAACTAGGTGCCGGCGAGCATGGCCTTGATCCGCGCCATGTGCGATTCGGCGGTTTCGCGCACGGCCTCCTTGTCCGCCTCCGGGTCCTTGCCCTGCCAGTGCAGGTCGGCTTGCGGCAGTTCGTGCAGGAAGCGGCTGGGCTGGTTGCTGTGCACCTCGCCGTAGCGCTTGGTCTTGGCCGACCACGACAGCGTCAGCAGTTCCTTGGCGCGGGTGATGCCCACGTACATCAGGCGGCGTTCCTCGTCGATGCGGCCCTCGTCGATGGCGCCGTCGTGCGGCAGCGTGCCGTCCTCGCAACCGACGACGAAGACGAAGCGGAACTCAAGGCCCTTGGCGGCATGCAGCGTCATCATGCGCACCGCGTTGCCTGGGTCGTCGCGGTCGGCGTGGCTGAGCAGGGCGAGCTGGGCGGCGAGGTCGCCGGCGCTGTCGCCCTTCTGCATGGCGCGGAACCAGTCGGTGAGTTCGCGCAGGTTGCCGAGCTTGCGCTCGCGCACGCTGGCGTCCGGCGTGCTGGCGGCAAGCTGTGCCGCATAGCCGGTGCGCTTGAGGATGCGTTCGACCAAATCCGCCGCGCTCTCGTGCAGGGAAGCGCTGCGCAGTTCGTCCAGCAATTCGGAGAACGCGGCCAGCGCAGCGGCCGGGCGCGGCGTGAGCTGGCGCAGCACGCCGTCGCTGCGGGTGGCCTCCAGCAGCGAGCAATGCCTTGACTGCGCAAGCTGGCCGAGCTTTTCCAGGGTGGTGGAACCGATCTCGCGCTTCGGCACGTTCACCACGCGCAGGAAGGCGGCGTCGTCGGTGGGGTTGGCGAGCAAGCGCAGGTAGCAGAGCAGGTCTTTCACCTCGGCACGGTCGAGGAAGGAAAGCGCACCGGTAAGGTGGTAGGGCACGCGCGCCAGCCGCAGCGCCTTTTCCAGCGGCCGTGCCTGGAAGTTGCCTCGGTAGAGAATGGCCATGTCGTGCCAGCGCGCCTTGTGTTTCTCCGCCAGCGTAGCGGCGAGCGCTGCCACCTTCTCGGCCTCGTGCTCCGCCTCCTTGCACTCCAGCACGCGGATCGGCGCACCTTCCGGATGCTCGCTCCACAGCTTCTTCTCGTGGCTGTGCGGGTTGTTGGCGATCAGGGCGTTCGCCGCGCGCAGGATGCGCTTGCCGCAACGGTAGTTCTGCTCCAGCTTGATCACGCGCAGATTGGGCCAGTCGCGGCCGAGCTGGTCGATGTTCTCGGGGTTGGCGCCGCGCCAGGCGTAGATGCTCTGGTCGTCGTCGCCCACGCAGGTGATGCCGCCACGCTCGCCGGTCAGTGCCTTCAGTAGGCGGTACTGCGCGTCGTTGGTGTCCTGGTACTCGTCCACCAGCAGATAGCGCAGTCGTTCGCGCCAGGCAGCGCGGCATTCGTCGTCGCTTTCCAGGATGCGCAGCGGCAGGCGGATCAGGTCGTCGAAATCCACCGCGTTGAAGGCGGCGAGGCGCGCCTGGTAAAGCTCATAAATGGTCGCCGCCTCCAGCTCGCGCGGACTGCGCGCGGAGGCCAATGCTTCCTCGGGAGAGAGCCCGGCGTTCTTGGCGCGGCTCAGCAGGTTGCGCAGGTTGAACAGCACGTCGGGCTTCGCGCCCTTGGGCGCGAGTTCCTTGACGATGCCTTCGCTGTCGTCGGCATCCAGCACGGAGAAGCCGCGGCGCAGGCCGGCGCGCGCGTGCTCGATCTGCAGGAACTTCAGCCCCAGCGCATGGAAGGTGCAGACGGTAAGTGCGGCGGCGTCCTCGGTGGACACCAGCTTACCCACGCGCTCGCGCATCTCGCGGGCGGCCTTGTTGGTGAAGGTGATCGCGGCGATCTTCGAGGCCGCCAACTTTCGCCGGCCGATCAGGTGGGCGATCTTCTGCGTGATGACGCTGGTCTTGCCCGAGCCCGCGCCGGCCAGCACCAGCAGCGGCGTGTCGCAGTGTTCGACGGCGGCCTGTTGTTGCGGGTTGAGCATGGAGCGGGACGAGGCGTGAGGCGGCGGCCGATGGTAGCAGAGCGGCCGGATACCGGCCGGCGAGTTACCATGCACGACCCGGCATCTGGCGCAACGACATGGCCAAGCTCTACTTCTATTACTCGGCAATGAACGCCGGCAAGACCACCACGCTGCTGCAGAGCGCGTACAACTACCACGAGCGCGGCATGCGCACGCTCATCCTCACGCCGTCGCTGGACAACCGTTACGGCGAAGGTGTGGTGGCGTCGCGCATCGGCCTGAAGGCGAATGCACGACGCTTCGGCAGCGACGAGAACCTGCTCGCGCTGGTCGAGGCCGATATCGCTGCGCACGGCACGCTGAACTGCGTGTTCGTGGACGAGGCGCAGTTCCTCGCCAAGCAGCAGGTATGGCAACTCACCGACGTGGTGGACAGGCTGCGCGTACCGGTACTGGCCTATGGCCTGCGCACCGACTTCCGCGGAGAGCTGTTCGAGGGCAGTGGTTATCTGCTCGCCTGGGCCGATGAGCTGCAGGAGATCAAGACCATCTGCCACAGCGGCAGCAAGGCCACCATGGTGGTGCGCGTGGACGGGCAGGGTCGTGCGGTCACCGCAGGGCCGCAGGTTGAGATTGGCGGCAACGACCGCTATGTCTCGGTGAGCCGCGCCGAATTCAAGAAGATCACCGAGGGCCGCGGCCGTATCGAGTTGCAGCAGAGCGTGCTCCCCCTGGGTGGCCACGACTGATAGGGAAAGCCGCAGGCTGCGGATTTTTCGAAACGAACCTCACGCAGGAAAACCCATGAGCGAAACCGCCCAGACCCCCGAGTGGCCGCGACCGTACTGGCAGCCCGGCGCCGATGAGGACGTGCTGCTGCAGTTCTTCGTGTTCGGCAAGTTCGATCCGCAGGAGCTGGTCATCCCTGCGCGCCGCTACGGTAGCCCCGGTCTGCCTGGCGGCGTGGACCTCCGGCGCTTCCAGAACCTGGAACTGCGCAAGTGGGAGGGCTACCCGCTGTCCGGCACGCTGGGCGAGATCCTGCGCGAAGAGGCGCCCGATGCATACGAGCAGGCGCGCATCGCGCCCGAAGTGCTGGTGGTGCGCGGCCAGCTGAAGGACAGTCCCAGCCTCGATTACCTGCGCGATACGCTGGGCGTGCTCGCCGCCTTGCTGGATATCGGCGGCCGCGTGATCCTCGACCCGCAGATCATGGGCCTGTTCGATGCCGCGGCGTGGCGCGAACGTTACCTGGTGCCGGGCGGCGCGCCACCGCGCAACCACGTGCTGATCCTGCGCAGCGACGAGCCGGGCAGCGATCGCTCCTGGGTGCACACGCGTGGCATGCGCAAGTTCGGCCGTCCCGACCTCAGCTTCCGCCAGATACCTGCGCACGAACTGGATCGTGCTGGCGTACTGTGCGAGAAGCTGGTGGAGATGCAGGCACTGGGCACCCGTTTCGCCGCGGGCCAGGCGCTGGAAGTGGAAGGCATGCAGCAGGCGTTGGTCGCGCGTCCGGGTGGCAGCCTCGACGATCCGGAGTTCAACAACCTGCACGTGGAGTTCCGCTGGCCGTTCTGAGCAGCCTTGCAGCCATCTTGCCCGTCATTCCGGCCTGCGCCGGAATGACGGTTTTGATTGTCCCGCCCGGCAACGGCGGGGAGAAAAGCGATCAGCCGGCGACGATGAAGCGCTGGCTGTCGTCCATGAAGGGCTTCTCGCCGAAGCCGCCTTCGTGCGAGCCGAACGGCATCTGCGCACGCAGCTTCCACGAGGCTGGCACGTCCCATGTCGCACGGGCGGCATCGTCCACCAGCGGGTTGTAGTGCTGCAGGCTGGCGCCGATGCCGGCGTCGGTCAGCGCCAACCACACCGCGAATTGCGCCATGCCGCCCGACTGCTCGGACCACACCGGGAAATTGTCCGCATACAGTGCGAACTTCTCCTGCAAGCTCTTGACCACGTCCTGATCTTCGTAGAACAGCACGGTGCCCGCGCCGGCAGCGAAGCTGTCCAGCTTGGCGGCGGTCTGCGCGAAGGCCTCGGACGGCACGATCTTGGCGAGGGCTTCCTTGGCCAGCGCCCAGAACTTCACGCTCTGTTCGCCGAACAGGATCACGGCGCGCGAACTCTGCGAGTTGAACGAGGACGGCGTGTGCTTGATGGCCTCCTGGATGAGGCGATTCAGCGCGTCCTTGTCCACATTCACATTGCGGCCCAGCGCGTACTGGGTGCGGCGCTTCTTGAGGTGTTCGATCACGGCGTTGCTCATGACGTTGCTCCGTAAAAAGAAAAGCCGAACCCGCGGAACGCTGGAGCGTTCCGGTCGTATGCACGTGTTCGGGATGGCGCTTATCTTGAGCGCGCTGCGCGGCGGCGGGTAGCCGGCAATCCGTGGTTACACCGTTTCCTTTGGGAAACGCTGGGCGATCAGCGCTGGCAGCGCGGGCACCAGAACGTGGAACGTTGGCCCAGCACCGTCTGCCGTATGGCCGTGCCGCAGACCTTGCACAGCTCGCCCTCGCGGCCATAGACCATCAGCTCGCGGAAGAAATACCCCGGTGCGCCGTCGGGAGCGAGAAAGTCGCGCAGCGTGGTACCGCCGCGCTCGATGGCGTGGGCGAGGATGCGCTTCACTTCGGCGGCGAGCCGCGCGTAGCGGGCGCGCGACACGCTGCCGGCTTCGCGGCGCGGGTCGATGCCTGCGGCGAACAGCGCCTCGCTGGCGTAGATGTTGCCCACGCCCACTACCACCGCGTTGTCCATCAGGAACAGCTTCACCGCCGCCCTGCGGTTGCGCGAGAGGTGCCAGAGCAGGTCGCCGTCGAAGGCGTCGGTGAGCGGCTCGGGGCCGAGCTTCGCGAGCAGCTCATGCGTGCTGCCGGGCGCTTGCCACAGCAAGCAGCCGAAACGGCGCGGATCGGTAAAGCGCAGCACGCGCGGGCCGGTGTGCGCGCCGCGATCCAGCGCGATGTCCACATGGTCGTGCGGTCCGAGTGGCGCATCCGGCGGCAGCACGCGCAGCATGCCACTCATGCCGAGATGCAGCAGCGCGCTGCCCACCTGCGTGTGCAGCAGCAGGTATTTTGCACGCCGTTCGACGGACTCGATGCGCTGGCCGGGCAGCAGCTCGGAAACCTCGGGTGGAATCGGCCAGCGCAGGTCGGGGCGGCGCAGCGTCACCGAAGTGACGCGCCGGCCGACCACGTGCGGTGCTATCCCGCGACGGGTGGTTTCGACTTCGGGCAATTCGGGCATCAGTGCAACCCGAGGTCTTGTTGTTTCTGCTGTGGCGCCTGCGGCATGAAGCGCAGCGATACCAGCGCCACGCGCCCACCCACCTGCACGTAACACTGCGGTCCGGTGGCGGACACCGCGCCGAAGGCGAGGCGCTGGCCGTCCAGCGTGAGCACGGCCTTGGGCGGGGAAAGGCCGATTCTCGAGGCATCGAATTCGCCGGCGGCACGCCATTCCAGCACAGGCGCGGCAGCGGCTTCGGTGAGCGTTTCGAGATAGCGGTCGTCTGCGCGCTGGCCATCGCCGCGCCACCAGTGGCCGTCGCGTTTCGTGTAACGGGCCGGGGCTCCATCGCCGAGTTGCAGCGTCGCTTGCGTGATCGCCGCCGGATCGAGCGTGAGCAGCTTGCCCGGCGCCTTGCGTGCATCGCTTTGCCATTGCCACAGCGCCAGCGCGACCAGCGCGGTAGCGCCGATCAACATCAACAGGCGCGAGCGCACGGCCCGCTTCATGCGCGGCGGCGGCGCCACGCGATCAGGCCGCCGGCGATGAGCAGCAGCAGCGGCAGCACCACCATGAAGCCAAGGCTGGCGGCATCGAGTTCACTCTGGCCGATGCGCAGCACGCGGTCGGGCACGCCTTCGCGCGGCACGTCGATGAGCGCATCGTCGCCCAGCAGCCAGTTGAAGATGCGCTCGCCCAGCGCGCGGTTGCCGCCCTGGCCGAGGTAAGCGTTGGAAAGGAAATCGCCGTCGCCGACCACCACCGCGCGCTGCTCGCGCTTGTCCGGACTGGGCGAGAGACGTGCCAGCGTGAAACCGAAGTCCAGCGGCCCCTTGAGTTCGCCGGCTGCGGCGTCGTAACGGATGGCCGTGGGGTGCGCGTTGTCGATGGGGTGGAACTCCGTCCAGCTCTGCGCGCTGGAGCGCAGCATGGGCGTTGCCGTCCAGCCACCCGTGCCGGTGCGCGCCAGCGCCGCGACCTGCGGGAAGCGCGTGGCGAGTTGGAAGCCGAGCGTGACCGGGTTGGCCGGATATTGCGCCATGGCCAGCAGACGCGGATCGGCCAGACCCAGCGCGGCGCCGCTGCCGTCCACCAGTACGCCTGGCAGCACCTGCACGCCAAGCGCATCGGCCAGCGGCTTCAGGCCGAGGTCATCGTTCGCGGGATCGCGCAGCCACAGCAGGTTGCCGCCATCCTGCACGTAGTTCACCAGCGCCTTCGCCGCACCAGTGGGCAAGTCGGAAGTGGGGCTGGCCAGCACCACGAGGTCGGTGCCCTGCGGCACGGCGACGGCTTGCGCGAAACTCAGTGGCACGGCACGCAGGCCGCTCTGCGCGAGCTGGTCCATCAGTGCAGCCATGTCCGCGTCGCCCTGGCCGGAAGGCAGGCGTTCGCCGTCGCCGGTGACGAAGGCCACGATGCGGTCGTTGCCGCGGATCAGGCGCTCCAGCGCGTTCGTCACGTCGCTTTCGGAAAGTTCCGTCAATCGCTGCTCATGGCCGTGATAGTGCAGGATCAGCTCGCCATCTACGGCGATGCCCAGCTCGCGCATCCTGGCTGGATCCTGCTGCGGGTCGACGAAGCGCAGCGCGAGGTCGGGCTTGGCCTGCTGGTAGCGCTGCAGGAAGGCGGCGACCTGTGCGCGCAGGTCGCCCTGCGGGCTGGCGTAACTGACGATCTCGACCGGCCCGGCCAGCTTCGCCAGCACCGCGCGGCTCTGCGGCGACAGGCTCAGGCGGCCGTTGGCCGTCCAGTCGGAAACATGCGCATAGCGCGCGCTGAAAAAGCCGAGCGCACCCGCACCGGCCAGCAACAGCAGGGCGAACAACCAGCCGTCCAGGCGTCTGGAAAGTTTCATGTCAGCCGCGCTCCCTGTCGGCAGCCAGGCGGCGCGTGGCGAGTGCGAGGCACACCGCGATCAGCAGCACGAACCACACGATGTCGGTGGTGGAGACCAGCCCGCGCAGCAGGTTCTGCTCGTGTGTGCTCATCGCCAGCCAATTGATGATGCCGCTGTTGAGGCCGGCCATTTGCGCGCCGAGATTCACCGTAAATAGAGCCAGTCCCAACATCAATGTGGCAGTTGCGGCAATTGCTGGCAGCGAAGTGAAGGCGGAGCAGGCGATGCCAATTGCACCTAGTGTGGCCAACGTCAACAACAATCCAAGCGCAGCAGCGGCGAACTTTCCCCAGTCCAAATGTGTGCCATGGATAAGGCTCAGCGGCATGGCGAGTACCAGTGCCAGCCAGAGCAATAGCCATATAAGCATTGCGAAGTATTTGCCAAGCACGATCTTCGATGGTGCTAGTCCGCTGGCATAGAGCAGCGGCAATGTCCCATTGGCGCGATCGCCGGCCAACGAGGACATGGTGAGAAGCGGCACGATCAATAACGCCAGCTCGGTGAGGCCGAACGGAAGGATGCTGATGGTCAGTGTGCTGCTGAGTAGCGGCACACCCACCAGATCCGTATAGCCTGGTCCGTCCGGCAATGCAGCGAGTTTTATCTGGTTGCCGAGGAAATTGCCGAGCAGCAGGATGAAACGCCAAGCCAACTCGGTCAGTGTCAGTGCGGCAAGTACCCAAGCTAAGGGGCGGACGAACAGCCGGCGCAACTCCAGACGAAATACCTCGAACATCGAGCTCATGCTGCTTGTGCCTTACCGTTGTTCATGGCGATATCGAAGAACGTACGCTCCAGCGCCGCATGGTCGTCGCCACGCACAGAGCCTTCGTAACGCAGCTGTCCTTCGTGCAGGATCGCCACGCGGTCGCATATCGCGGTGACTTCGACGAGCACATGCGTGGAGAGGATCACCGCCGTGCCTGCGGTGGCCTGTTCGCGGATCAGCTTGCGCAGCGCGCCGACCTGCACCGGGTCCAGCGCATTCGCCGGTTCGTCCAGCACCAGCAGGGCCGGGCGATGCAGCAAAGCGCAGGCCAGTCCGAGACGCTGACGCTGGCCTTGCGAGAGCGCACCCGCCAGCCGGCGCGCCAGCGGCAACAGTTCCAGCCGTTCGACGATGGCTTCCCGTGCGCCGCGCAAGGCGTCGCCACGCAGGCCGCGCAGGCGGGCGTGGGCGTCCAGGTGTTCGGTCACGGTGAGTTCCGGCCATACCGGTGCACGTTCAGGCAGCCAGCCGATCAGGCGCCGTGCCAGCTCGGGTTGTTCCAGGAAATCGTCGCCGTTCAGGCGGATCGAGCCGCTGTCCGGTCGCAGTGCGCCGGCGATCATCGCCAGCGTGGTGGACTTGCCGGCGCCATTGACCCCCAGCAAGCCAAGTACCTGGCCGGGCGCCAGACTGAGGCTGAGATCCTGCACTGCCGCGCGGCCGGCGCGGCGGCGGGCGACCTGTTCGAGTTGCAGGACGGGGGGTGCGGCGGCTTGGGCGGCGGTCATCCCGCGATTGTCGACGCGGCCCCGGTTTCACACAACCTGCGACGGTCACGGTTAACGAAATCACAAGTGACCGTCACCTAGTATGTCCGATCACCGTGCAACATGCTGGCGAGTACGGCAAACCCTCGCCTAGACTGCACTTTAGAACCCGTCCCGAGTCCCGTCCCGATGCTCGATTCCGTGCTTAATTTCCTGTCCCACGGCCTGACCCACGCCAGTTGGGTCAGCATGCTGGTCTACCTGCTGGTGGTCACCCAGCTCACCATTTTCACGGTGACGCTGTACCTGCACCGCAGCCAGACCCATCGCGGCGTGGATTTCCACCCGGCGCTGGCGCACTTCTTCCGCTTCTGGGGCTGGCTCAGCACCGGCATGGTCACCAAGGAGTGGGTGGCGGTGCACCGCAAGCACCACGCCAAGGTGGAGACCGAGGAAGACCCGCACAGCCCGGTGATCTTCGGCATCAAGAAGGTGTTCTGGGACGGCGTGTCGCTGTATCGCGACGCGTGTGCGTCGAAGGAAGACATGCAGCAGTACGGCCGTGGCACGCCGGACGACTGGGTCGAGCACAAGGTCTATGGCGCGCACCCGTACTGGGGTCCGTCGCTGATGCTGATCGTCGACCTCGCGCTGTTCGGCGTGATCGGCGCGGCGATCTGGGCCGTGCAGATGGTTTGGATCCCGTTCTGGGCCGCGGGCTTCGTCAACGGCGTCGGCCATTGGGCCGGCTACCGCAATTTCGAAAGCGCCGATACTTCGCGCAACCTGATTCCCTGGGGTTTCTGGATCGGCGGCGAAGAGCTGCACAACAACCACCATGCCTTCCCAAGCTCGGCCAAGTTCGCGCTGCGCAAGTGGGAGTTCGACATCGGCTGGGCGGCGATCTGCGCCTTCCGTGCCATGGGCCTGGCCAAGGTGTTGCGCGTGGCGCCCACCCTGGATGTGCGCCCCAACGTACCGCTGCCCGACGCCGAGACGCTCAAGGCCGTACTCACTCACCGCTTCCTGGCGATGACCGACTACTACCGCAACGTGATCGTGCCCACGCTGCGCGAGGAAGCCGCGCAAGCCGGCGAAAACATCAAGGCCGTGCCGCGCCGCCTGCGTCGCGCGCTGGCTGATGGTGGGCGCTGGCTCGACACCGACAACAGCAGCAAGCTGCAGGCCGTGCTGGCCAAGCGCCCGACCCTGCAGACCGTATGCGACTTCCGCAACCGTCTCGCCATCCTGATGGAGCAGCGCGGTGCCGAGCAGGCGCTCAAGGGCCTGCAGCAGTGGATCGTCGAAGCCGAGCAGAGCGGCATCCGCACGCTGCAGGATTTCGCCGGCCGCCTCAAGGGTTACGCGGTCGCTGCCTGATTCGCATCACGCTTCGCAAACAAAAGGCCCGCCGGAAGGCGGGCCTTTTGTTTGGCGCAACGACAAATGCGCGGCCTCAGAGCTGGTCAGGCCCTTTGCGCAGCCAGCGATCGAGCAATGCTTTCTCATAGCGCAGGCTGTCGGTCTCCGAGGTGTTGATGCTGTCGGAGAGGAAAGCCGGATCGCGCAGCTTGCGCGTGCCTTCGCGCAGCACCTTGCCGTCGGCGTCGAGCAACTGGAAGCGCAGATCGATGCGTGGGGGGTAGATGTCCTTGACGATGCGCACCTCGTGCAACGGACCGGGGCGCCACGGCTCGAAATTGCCGGCGCGATCGATGTCGGTTACCACGATGGCCAGGCGATCGCCCGGCGGTAGCATCCTGCTGGCGCGGTTCTCGATGTACGACTTCAACACCTTCAGGTAATCGTCGTCGTCAAGCTGGGGCGCCAGCGAGCGCAGCTTGTGCGTTTCGGTGAACTGCTCGGGGTGGTCATAGGTGACGGTGACATTGGTGGATGCTGCGTTTCCCGCCATCGCCGGCGCTCCGAGCAGCGTCAGGGCGGCAAGCAGCATATGCAGGACGATGCGACGGTTCATGGCGGTTTCCTCCGACGCGGGCGATATCGCCCGGATAGGCAAGATAACGCCGCTGCGGCATGGCGGTGTACTGCGTCGGTTTTTCCGTGGAGGCGCACCCGTGGCAAGCTCCAGGGATCCATGGCGCATAAACGGGAAGACTAAGGATGGGGTTGCGGGTGGTCGTTCTTGGCGCGACCGGCGTGTTCGGTTCGCGCATCGCGGCAAGGCTTGCGCACGATGAACGCTTCGAGCTGCTGCTGGCCGGGCGTCGCGTGGCGATGCTGGAAGAGTTGCGCGCGACCATCGGCGATGCGCGCGTGCGTATCCATGCGCTGGACACGGCGGCCGCGGATTTTCCGGCGGAATTGGCCGCATTGCGGCCGCAGCTGGTGATCCATGCTGCCGGGCCGTTCCAGGGGCAGGACTATCGGGTCGCGGAGCCATGCATCGATGCCGGTAGCGATTACGTCGATCTTGCCGACGGTCGCGATTTCGTCAGCGGCTTTTCCCGTCTCGACGAACGCGCGCGCCGAGAGGGGTGCCTGCTGGTCAGCGGCGCATCCAGTGTTCCGGCGCTGAGTTCGGCCGTCGTGGATGCGTTGTTGCCGGAGTTCGGCGCGCTGGACACCATCGAGCATGCGATCAATCCCGGCAACCGCACGCCGCGTGGCGATGCCACGGTCGCGTCCATCCTCGGCTATTGCGGACGGCCCGTCTGGCTTTGGCGCGATGGTCGTTGGGAGGTGGCGCATGGCTGGATGGACAGCCGGCGCCAGTGGTTTCCGTTCGGGTACCGCCGCGTGGGTATTTGCGATATTCCGGACCTGGAGTTGTTCCCTGCGCGTTATCCGCAGGTGCTTTCGGTGGTCTTCCGCGCGGGCCTGGAGCTGCCCCTGCTGCAATGGGCCACTTGGGCCATGGGCGTACTGGTGCGGTTCGGGCTCATCCGCGACCTTGCGCGACATGCCCCCGCATTGCGGCGCGTGAGCGAGTGGTTCATGCGCTTCGGTTCGGATGTCGGCGGCATGGCGGTGGAATTGCGCGGCACCGACGGGCAAGGCAGGCCGCTGCATTTGTGCTGGCGGTTGGACGCAGCCGAGGGCGACGGGCCGCAGGTGCCAGTGACCCCGGCAATCGTGCTCGCGCGCCGGCTGGCGGACGGCCTGGTGGAGGCCACGGGCGCGATGCCCTGCATGGGCCTGCTCACGCTGGAGCAGATCGTCGAAGGGTTCGACGGCTTCGCGTTGCGTACCGGTATCCGGACGATGCCGGTCAGTCGATGAAGCGCCACGCCTGGTCCGGCTCCGGCAAGCGGCAATGCGCACGCCGGCCGAACAGGCGATAGCGGTGGCGGGCGATCCAGCGATAGGCCGGGTCGCGCAGGAAGCGGGGGATCAAGCGCAGCGTCGTGCCCGCCGCTCGCCACGGCATACCCAGCTGGCCCAGCACGCGGGCGATGGCGTTGGTGTCGCTGTAGCCCTGCCCCTGGTCGACCAGCAGGAACGACACCGGATCGTCCGGCGACAGGCCGTGCGCGATGAGCAAGGCGCGTCCCTGCTGCCCCTGCATGGCTGCCAGCCGGAAGCGCCCGGCTCGGTCGTGGCGCAGGATGAAGTCCACCCAGCGGCTGCAGAGCACGCAGACGCCGTCGAAGACGATGACGGGATGTTCGGGAGGTGGCGCGGCCTCAGGCGACATGATCGATCTCCAGCCAGCCGCAGTAAGCGACGAGTCGGCCGACCAGCGGCAGGCGCACGTCGATGTCGAAGGCGTAACGGCCGCCGCGCATGCCGCTGCGCGACAGCACCGTGCCGCAGAGGGCGCGCGGCAGCGGCAGTCCGAGCAGGCGCACGCCTTGCAGTTGCCATTCGATCGCGTCGTCGTCGCGGTGCAGGGTGAAGCAAAGGGTCACGGGGCCGAGTCGTTCGTGTAATTGTCCATCGGTGCCGGCGCGTAGCATCGAGCGCATGCTGCTGCGGCGGAAACGGCGGCTCCAGCGTTCGTGCGCGACATTCCGTTCGATGGTGACGGTGATGGCTTGCCCCGCGCCTGGTTCGGGCAGGGTCAGCACGCGCCGAAGCAGGCGGGCGGCCAGGTGGCTTGCGCCGGTGACATCGGCTTTGCCGCTGGCCTGGACGATGCGGCCTTCGGCGTGCATGCGTTGCACGGCGGCCCCCAGCCGCGGCCAGTCGGCGGCTGGCAGCAGGGTGCGGAACAGGGCGGTGGAAGATGGCATGGATGCGATCTTCCGGGGGGCGCTGGCCGGGGGCAAGCGATGACGTTTGGCGGGAGCATGAAAAAGCCCGCCTGGCGGCGGGCTTTTGAGTACTTCACTGGATCCCGGCTTTCGCCGGGATGAGCAACGATGCTCCAAGCGCAAGGCGCTTGGATCGTTGCTCACTTGATCTTGCCTTCCTTGTAGATCACGTGCTTGCGCACGACCGGATCGTACTTCTTGAACTCGAACTTTTCCGGCGTGTTCTTCTTGTTCTTCTGCGTGGTGTAGAAGTGGCCGGTACCGGCCGAAGAAATCAGGCGGATCTTGTCGTTTGCACCCTTAGCCATGACTGTTCTCCTTAGACCTTCTCACCGCGGGCACGCAGCTCGGCGATCACGGCCTCGATGCCCTTCTTGTCGATGGTGCGCAGCGCGTGGTTGGAAACGCGCAGCTTGACCCAGCGGTTCTCGCTGGCGACCCAGAAGCGACGCTCGTGCAGGTTCGGCAGCCAGCGGCGGCGGGTCTTGTTGTTCGCGTGCGAGACGTTGTTGCCGGTCTGCACACCCTTCTTGGTGACTTGGCAAATGCGGGCCATGATGAGCTCCGTAATGTTCTGTTGACCGCCCGTTGGCCAGGGCGACATCGGCCCAGCGGCGCCTTGCGCCACGCGATGCTGGAGGGTGTTGCGCTTGCTTCGCCGCGAGGTCCGCATCGCGTGGCGGACTCCCCGAACGGAGTCGGGTCGGCATGGTGAGCCGCGCATTATCCAGCAAAAACAGGCTCGTGCGCAATCCATCGGATCGACCGCGGGTGCATGCGGCCGGCAGGTATGAAACAATCAAGCTCTTTTGACGCCAGAACCATCGAGGATTCCCATGGCAGAAGTCGCCTCCAACGGCCAGTCCAGCGCGCAGGGCGGCATGCCGCAGCTGGTGCTGCAGAAGATCTACGTGAAGGATGTTTCCTTCGAGGTGCCGGGTGCGCCGCAGATCTTCCAGGAATTTTCCGGCGAGCCCGACCAGGCCGCGCCGCAGGTGCAGCTGAACCTGGGCCACAAGGCCATGGATCTGGGCAACGGCTTGTACGAGGTGGTGCTCAGCGTCACCCTGACCTGCACGTTGGGCGAGCGTACCGCCTACCTCGCCGAGGTGGAGCAGGCCGGGCTGTTCGGCATCGCCGGCTTCGGCGCTGACGAACTCTCCGGCGTGATCGGCAGCTACTGCCCGAACCTGCTGTTCCCCTATGCGCGTCAGGTGATTTCCTCGATGGTGCTGGAGGGTGGCTTCCCGCCGTTCCTGCTGCAGCCGATCAACTTCGACGCCCTGTACGCCGAACAGCAGCGTCGCATGGCCGGCGGCGGGGACGCACCGTTCCAGCTCAACAGCTGAGCCCTGCATGACGCAGCATCCGACCCTGGCGGTACTCGGTGCCGGTTCCTGGGGCACAGCGCTGGCCGCGCTCACGGCACGCAATCGCGTGCCGACGCGGCTGTGGGGACGCGACCCCGACGCGCTGGCCGCGATGGCTACGGCGCGCTGCAACCAGCGCTACCTGCCGGGCATCGAGCTGCCCGCGGCGCTGGGCTACGAGCCGGATCTGACCGCCGCCGTACGTGACGCCGCCGTGGTACTGCTGGTGGTGCCCAGCCATGCATTCGCCGCGATGCTGGATGATGTGGCGCCCCTGCTGGCTCCCGGCACCACGCTGGTCTGGGCCACCAAGGGCTTCGAACCGGGCACCGGGCGTTTCCTGCACGAGCTGGTGGCGCAGCGACTGCCGGGCCATCCGGCGGCGGTCATCACCGGTCCTTCGTTCGCCAAGGAAGTCGCGGCCGGTTTGCCCAGTGCGGTTACGGTGCATTCGGAAGACGCCGCCTGCGCGCAGCGCGTCGCCAACTTGCTGCACGCTCCCAACCTGCGCGCCTATACCGGTGGCGACATGCTGGGCGCCGAACTCGGCGGCGCGATGAAGAACGTGCTGGCGGTAGCCACCGGCATCGCCGACGGCATGGCGCTGGGCCTCAACGCCCGCGCCGGCCTGATCACCCGTGGCATGAACGAGATGCTGCGCCTCGGCGTGGCGCTGGGTGCACGGCCGGAAACACTGATCGGCCTCTCGGGCCTTGGCGACCTGGTGCTCACCTGCACGGGCGATCTTTCGCGCAACCGCCGGCTGGGCCTCGCGCTGGGCAAAGGCATCGCCATCGACGAGGCGGTGCGCCAGATTGGCCAGGTGGTGGAAAGCGTGCTCGCCGCCGACGAGGTGGCGCGCCTGGCCGACCAGCATGCGCTGGACCTGCCCATCAGTGCCGGCGTGCGCGCCGTGCTGCACGGCGAAGTCACGCCCGCGGAGGGTCTGAAGATGCTGATGGCGCGAGAGCAGAAGCCCGAATACCCGCACGGCTTGTTCGGCAACGCCTGACCCTGGCTGCGCGTGTGGCTTGCTTGTAGCTCGTCATTCCAGCGCAGGCCGGACAAGTGCTCCGCGCGCAGAACGCCCAAAGGGCGGCCCCAAAGGGGCGAGCGAAGCGGCTCATCCGGTGCTCGTCCAAGCCGCACAGCCACTGGATCCCGGCCTGCGCCGGGATGATAGGCAGAGTCTCGCTTGATCGAGTGTCGATCCGTCGTGCAGCCAATGCGTTCCCATAGGCAATCCGCCTGCTAAGCTCGGCGTTTTGGTCGTCGCCACGGGGCGCATGCGCATGCAGCAGCCGGACGGGAAACCACGCGCCACTTCGGTCGGCAACCTGCCGACGACCTGGCGGCATCTGCTGGAGACGCCCAAGGCGCCGGCCAGTGGTGAGTCCGTCGTGCTGGGCTTTTTCCTCGAGGTGATGCCGGACGACGGCGCCGCCGCGGCGCACCTCGACGTGGCCCCGGTGCTGTTGGCGGTGGGCGAGCATGGTCGCTATCTGCGGCCCACGCCCTTGGATGGTCATCTGCTGGTGCAGGCGCCACTGCCGCCGCACGAGCAGCGGCTCGCCGCCGCCGTGCTCGGTTTGCCGCAGAGCCAGCGCAAGAGCCGCAATTACGCGCGCCTGGGCGGCCATGTCGGCGACAGTCTGCTGATCGAGCTACTGGATACCGCGCCCTGTTTCCTCGGAGGCCTGGCCGGGTTAAGGCTGTCGCGGGGCCGCGCGCATGCGCTCAACTGGCACTGGCAGCTGGAGTCGGACGGCAGCCAGCGGTTGTTGCCGCAGTTGCCGCACAGCCAGCGCCTGCTGCGCATCGACGGCCTGTGGTATCTCGACGCCGAGCACGCCACGCTGGGACACCTGGAAGCCGCGCCCGAAGAGACGGCGTGGCTGGATCTGCCGCCGCTCAAGCACGACTACGGTCGCAGCCTGGCCGAGGCACTGCCGGGCAGCCGGCTGGCCGCGCGCATCCCGCCGCCGCAGGTGTTCGACGAATTGCAGCGTGCGGAATTGGCACCCAAGCCGGTGCTGACCCTGCATGCGCTGACCCGCCACGCGCGCCTTGCGGCCGGTACGTCGCCGTTGGCGTGGGCGAGGCTTTCCTTCGACTACGCGGGCGAGCGCCTGCCTGGGCGCGGCGGCGAGCCGCTGGTGCGCCGCGTGCGCAACGGCCAGTTGGTGGAGATCGCGCGTCGCCGCGCGGAAGAACTCGCCACCATGGAACACCTCGAGCGCGCCGGCCTCACGCCAGCCGTGGATACCGAAGGCCTGCCGTGGGACATGGCCGACACCTTGCCCGACGACGCCTGGCTGTTCCCCGGCACCGGCCACGCCGGCGCGCTGGAAGTGAACACGCCGGCGCGCTGGCTGGCGTTGCGTCCCAAGCTGGAAGCCGACGGCTTCGTGCTGGAGTACGCGCCGAGTTTTCCGTTCGAAGTGCTGGAAGGGCCGGTGCGCTGGTACGGGCAGGCGGCGGAAGATGCCGACGACCATGCCTTCGACCTGGAAATCGGCATCGAGCTGGAAGGCAAGCGCCACAACTTGTTGCCTGCGGTGGCGCAGGCGCTGGCCGACCATCAGCTCAATCTGAGCCCCGCACCGAACGAACCGGAAGATGCCGTGTGGTATGCGCCGGTGGACGAGCGTCGCCGCGTGCCGGTGCGGCTCAAGGAGTTGCGTGGCCTGCTGGCCCCGTTGGCCGAATACCTGGAAAAACCACGCAACAAGCTGCACCTGCCGCGCGTGCAGGCGGGGCGGCTGGATGAATTGGCACAGGCGCTGCCGAGCGATGGCGCGCTGGAAGCGCCGGAGACGCTGCGCGGCTTCACCACGCGCCTGCGCGATGCCGCCGAACGTGCCAGCGACGTCGTGCCTGCCGGCCTCACGGTGGAATTGCGGCCGTACCAGCGCGAAGGCCTGCGCTGGTTGAACGCACTGGCGGAAGCCGGCGTCGGTGGCGTGCTGGCTGACGACATGGGGCTGGGCAAGACCCTGCAGCTCATCACCCATTTGCTTGCGCTGAAGGAAGCCGGCGCGCTCAACCAGCCCGCACTGATTGTGGTGCCTACCAGCCTGATTCCGAATTGGCAGGCCGAGATCGCGCGCTTCGCGCCCGCGCTCAAGGTGCTTACCCTGCACGGCCCGCAGCGTGCGGATGCCTTCGCTCAGCTCGGCGCGCAGGACATCGTGCTCACCAGTTACGCGTTGCTGCCGCGCGACGTGCTGCCGCTGCGCAAGCAGCCGTTCGCGCTCATCGTGCTCGACGAGGCGCAGCAGGTGAAGAACCCGCGCACGCAGGCGCGCCGCGCCCTGCTCAGCCTGCGCACGCGCCGCCATGTCTGCCTCACCGGCACGCCGCTGGAAAACCACCTCGGCGAACTGTGGTCGCAGGTGGACCTTGCCGTGCCCGGCCTGCTGGGCGACGAGAACGCGTTCCGCCGCTACTACCGCGTGCCGATCGAGAAGCAGCGCGACGAGGAATGCCAGCAGCGCCTCAACCGCCGCCTTGCGCCGTTCATCCTCCGCCGCACCAAGGCGCAGGTGGCGTCGGAGTTGCCGCCGAAGACCGAGATCACCCGCCGCGTGGTGCTGGAAGGCCGCCAGCGCGAACTGTACGAAGGCCTGCGCCTGTCGCTGGCCGAGGAGCTGCGCGAAGTGATTGCCCAGCGCGGCATCCAGCACTCGGGCATCGTGGTGCTGGACGCGTTGCTCAAGTTGCGTCAGGTCTGCTGCGATCCGCGTCTGGTGAAGCTGGAGGCCGCGCGCGGTGTGCAGGGTTCGGCCAAGTTCGAGCTGCTGATGGACATGCTGCCGCCACTGCTCGACGAAGGCCGCAAGGTGCTGCTGTTCTCGCAGTTCACCGGCATGCTCAAGCTGATCGCGCAGGAGCTGGATCGCCGCCACATCCCCTATGTCACCCTCACCGGCGAAACGCGCGATCGCGCTACGCCGGTGCAGCAGTTCCAGCAGGGCGAAGTGCCGCTGTTCCTGCTCTCGCTCAAGGCCGGCGGCGTCGGCCTCAACCTCACCGCTGCCGATACCGTGATCCACTACGACCCGTGGTGGAATCCCGCCGCCGAGGCGCAGGCCAGCGACCGCGCGCACCGCATCGGTCAGGACAAGCCGGTGTTCGTGTTCCGCCTCATCACCGCCGCCACGGTGGAGGAGCGCATCGAGGAGCTGAAGGCGCGCAAGGCCGAACTCGCCGAAGCTGTGCTCGAAGGCGGCGGCAGCCGCGAGAAGCTCAGCTTCGACCAGGACGACCTGGACGCGCTGCTGGCACCGGGCTGACCGGCGCCTTGCAGGCTGCGCCTGCCCCTTCCGCATCCCTGAGTTATCGCTTGGCCATGGACGGACGTTCGCTCCTCCGTCCATTCTTGGATTGTGTGCAGACGACTCCCGATACGGAAAGTCTGGAGGCTATGCATGGGCTCCGAGGAAAAAGATGTACGTAGAGATCAGGCCCGGCTGCGAGACATGGCGTGCGCGTACCAGCGTGCCGCGCCACTGCCATGCCGGTGCTTATGCGGACGTTGTCCTCTCGGGCGGTTTCGAGGAGAGCGGCAGCAGCGGACGCTTCCGCGTGCGCGCCGGCGAAGTGCTGATCCACGACAGGTTTCATGCGCACCTCAACCGTTTCGAAATGAACGGAGCCGGCGTCATCGTGGTGCTGCTTTTCGCGCTGGCGCATATGGCGAGCTTCTGGACGCAACCGTGGCCGCTGGCGTTGGGCCAGCAACTCTATGCCATCGCGCTCGGCGTGCTTTACGCCTACTGGCTTGAGAAATCGGGCAGCATCGTCGCACCGATCATCGGTCACAACGTCAGCGACGTGACGGAATATCTGATCACGCTGGCGTGGCTCGGCGTGTTCTGGCTGTCGAGTTGGGATGCGAAGCGGTTGATCGTCCCGCGAGAAGTGGGCTCTCGATCGGAAGCGCACGGGTCGTCGGCGTGGGTCGCTTGCACTGCGCACTTCCTGCGAGAGGCGCAAACGCTTTGATGAAGACCATCGCATTCGCGCGGAACAAACTTGACCTGCTGCGGCAGTGCGCGACCTTCAAGGGCAGTATCTGCTGCGGACATCAACGTTGGATACAGACATGCGTCTTGCCGAGGCCGGCAGTGGATGCGCACGAAGCGTGTTGTGCCGCACGCAGATAATGTGACGAACACCGCGGTACCGGCATGCCGGGCTGAATTGCAGCGATAACCGGGCGATTTGGTATGAAGTTGGCTTGTTCCTAAGTGTCGAATACAGGCGCATCATCGGCGCCGTGACACACATACCTCGAGGGGGGCATGAACAAGCACATCTGGCACAAGGATTCGATCGGTTTCTGGTTTGCGGTCTGCGTTTATTTCAGTGCATCCGTCGGCTGGTTGATGGTGCATTTCCAGATCGTCCGCTGAGCACTTCCACCAACGGATTCGGAAGTGTTTCACCGCACGGGGTTCAACCACGTTGAACCCACGAGGCGCCATCTCCCTCGAAACGGGGACTGAGGCGGTTCGGGCACGCTCTATCTGGGTTCCTGCTCGTGCGCATCCGGCGCGAATTTGCCGTCCTCGGCCAGCCGCGCGAACAACCCGCCCCGGCGGATCAGCTCGTCGAAACGGCCCTGTTCCACCAGTCGACCTTGGTCCAGCACGAGGATCAGGTCGGCATTTCGCACGGTGGACAGGCGGTGCGCGATCACGAAGGTGGTACGGCCGCGGGTGAGCGCGTCCAGCGCACGCTGGATGCGCGCTTCGGTGGCGTTGTCCAGCGCGCTGGTGGCTTCGTCCAGCACCAGGATGGGTGCGTCCTTCAGCATCGCGCGGGCGATGGCGAGGCGCTGGCGTTCGCCGCCGGACAGCGAGCGGCCGCGTTCGGCGACCAGCGTCTCCAATCCTTCCGGCTTGCGCGCGATGAAGGCGGCGGCTTCGGCGGCGGCGACGGCTTTCTCGATGTCTTCCAGGCCCGCGTCAGGCTTTCCCACGCGCAGGTTGTCGAGGATGGAGCGGTAGAACATGCCCGGATCCTGGAACACCACGCCGATGTTCTGCCGCAGCGAGTCGAGTGTGACACTGCGGATGTCGTGGCCGTCGATGGTGACGATACCGCCGGAAGGATCGTAGGCGCGGTACAGCAGGCTCAGCGCGGTGCTCTTGCCGGCGCCGGTGGGGCCGACTAGGGCGATGGTGTCGCCCGGTGCGGCGCGGAAGCTCAGTTCATGCAAGGCCGGTTGCACCGGGTCATAGCCGAAGCTGACCTTGTCGAACACCACCTCGCCGCGCACGCGCGGCAGCGCGATGGCGTCCGCCGCGTCGACGATGGCCGGGCGCTGGTCGAGCACGGTGAAGAAGTCTTCCAGCGATTGCGTCTGGAAGAACAGCGTGGAGAGGAAGCCGGCGAATTGTTCGAGTCGGCCGATCAGCATGATCGCGAAGCCCACGAAACTGACGATGCCGCCGACCGTGATCTCGCCGCGCGCATGCAGCGAGGCACCCAGCGCGAAGATCGCCACGATGGTGAGCGTGCTGGCCGCACGGTTCAGCACCGACAGGATCGCCCAGCCGCGCAGCACCGGATACTGCGCAGCCAGCACCCGCGTCATCATCGATTTCAGCGCGGCGGCTTCGGCGCTCAGCCGGGTGAAGCTTTGCACCACGGTGACGTTGCCGAACACGTCGCCGGCGCGCGTGGCGATCTCGTTGTGCAATTCCTCCACCTCGCCCTGCGCCTTGTGTGTCCGGCGCACCGTGATCGCGTTGGAGATCGCGAAGCTGAGCATCAGCGCGATCATCAGCAGCGCCAGCTTCCAGTTCATCGCCAGCGCCACCGGCACCATCACGAAGAGTGACAGCAAGGTGGCCAGGTGTTCGCGGAAGAAGCTCAGCCACAGGTTGAACAGGTTGCTCACGCCGTTGTTCATGATCCGCGCGAGGCGACCGGTGTGGTATTCGCCATGGAAGGCCAGCGGCAGCGCGGCTGCATGCTCGAAGAAGGCCGCGATGGCGGCCAGCCGGCGCCGGTGCGCGAGGCGATCCGCATGCAGCGACGCCCACACCGCGGCCGTCACGCCGCCGAAGCCGACCAGTGCCCACAGCGTGATCAGCCGTGGTGCGTTGCCTGCATGGGGGGAGGAAAGCGCATCCACCACATGGCCGAACAGCACCGGCTCCAGGAAATACACGCCGGCCAGCACTAGGTTGGCTAATGTCAGCGCGATCGCCAGCTTCCGTTCCGGGGCGAGCAACGCGAGCACGCGCGCGTAGAGTCGCAGGATGGACATGGCTGTCGTCTCTCCTTGGCGCTCCTCAGATGGATCGGTCGAAGGCTTGGCTGGCGAGTCCCTGTTTCTTCGGGAGAGGGTGGCGACAGCCGGGTGAGAATGCAGTCAAAGCCGGACGTTGCGGCGTAACCAAAGACTCGCCGATCAACCCATCCCGGCGCGCGGCGGCGGGTCGCTCAGCTGCGTGCAGCCACCTCGTCGATGCGCTTCAGCATGTCAGCGGGATCCTCGTAGACGCGCAGCGCACCGGCGCGGGCGAGTTCGTCCTCGCCGTAGCCGCCGCTGAGCAGGCCCACGCCGATCGCGCGGGCGCGCTGCGCGGCGAGCATGTCCCACACGCTGTCGCCGACGACGATGGAGTGGAGCACGTCCACGCCCAGCCGCTCGGCGGCGGCGAGGAACAGGTCGGGATCAGGCTTGGCGTGGCGCACCTGGTCGCGCGTCACCACCGGCACCTTGGCGGGATCGACGCCCAGGGCATCGAGGTTGTGGATCGCGGTACGCATCTGGCCGCTGGTGGCGATGGCCCAGGGGATGTCCTGGTCGGTGAGATAGGCCAGCAGTTCGCGCGCGCCGGGCAACGGCTTCACCGCGCCTTGTGAGTGCAACCGGTTGAACGCTTCGGCGTGGGCGTCGTAGAGCCGCTGGCGGCGTTCCTCGGTGATGTCCAACCCCGTCTCGCGCAGCAGCACGCGGGTGAACAGGCCGCCGCTCATGCCGATGCGGCGATGGATGCGCCATACCGAGAGATCGATGCCTTCGGCATCCAGCGCTTCCTTCCACGCCAGCACGTGCTGGTAAACGCTGTCGACGAGGGTGCCGTCGAGATCGAACAGGAAGCTGGTGTTGCGGCGTGGCATGGGTGCGGTTCCGGCGGTCAGCGGCGCGGCAGCAGCGAGTGTCCCGCCGCGCGCAGCGCGATGGCCGCTGCGCCGAGCAGACCCGGTTCGGGATGGACGATTGCCAGCGTGGGTACGCGTTCCATTGTCTCGCGGAAGCGCCCCTTGGCCTCGAAGCGTTCGCGGAAGCCGCCGCGATGCAGCCATGGCAGCAGGAAGGGCAGCACGCCGCCGGTAAGGTACACGCCCTCCCATCCGCCCAGGCTGAGCACCAGGTCGCCGGCCACGCTGCCGAAGATGCCGGCCAGCGTTTCCACCGTGCGCACACACAACGGGTCGCTATGCGCCTCGGCGTGCGAGGTGATGTCCTCGGGCGTGTATTCCTCGGCCGGCTGGCCTGCGATGTCGGCCAGGGCGAGGTAGAGGTTCACCAGGCCGTTGCCGCAGATCATGCGTTCGTTGGAAACGCGGCCGAAGCGCGCATTGAGCCGGTGCAGGATCTCCACATCCTCGGTGGTGTGCGCGGCGAAGCCGGCATGGCCACCCTCGCTCTCCAGCACGATCCATTGCTCGTCGCGCCACAGCAGGCCGGCCACGCCCAGGCCGGTGCCCGGGCCCATCACCACGAAAGTCTGCGACTGCGGCTGGTCCAGCACCGGCGCGCTCAGTGGACCGACCGGCGACAGCGCGTCGGCGGCCAGCAGCGGTACCGCCATGCTCTGCGCGGCGAAGTCGTTCACCAGGTGCACGGCGTTCATGCCGAGCTCGGCCTGCAGCGTCGGTGCCGAAATCGCCCACGGGTTGTTGGTGACTTTCACCGTCTCGCCGTTGGCGATGCGGCCCGCCGCAGCGATCACCGCCTGCGATGCGCTGCAGCCGCTGTCGGCGAAATAGCGTCGTGCAGCATCGGCCAGCGAGTTGAAATCCTTGACGCGGTAGCGCCGGATACTGTCCATGCGCAGCGGAGTGGAGGTGTCGTCACCGGCCAGCGCGAACCGGACGTTGGTACCGCCCAGATCGGCGAGCAGGGTGGGGGAATTTCCATGGGGCATCGGGGAGAAACCTGCAGTAGCGCACAAGCACAAGCGGTAAGCGTGCCTTGTCAGGCCGGTGTACGTCCACTGTGTGCATACGTATGGAAGCTGGGCGCGACCACGCCGCGCACGGCGCAGGCCAGTTCTCGTCGCGGATTTGGCGCCACGTGCAGCGGATTTTCAGGTTTTTCGCTGACCTCCCGAGGTGCCCGTGCCTGTAGCGGACGTGTTCTGCGCAGCCAGCGCGGCCAACAGCATTTGGCCGTCCGGACTGCCCAGCCCGGTACAGGCATCCCAACCCTGGCCCGCATCGTAGGCGCCGTTGTTGCCCTGCGTGATGTCGTGGAAGGCCGATTCGCCGATCTGGTACAGCGCCGCATGCACGTCGCCCACGGACCGGCCCAGCGACTGATTGCAGCGTGCCAGGAGCGCGGCCCACAGCGGCGCCACCGCACTGGTGCCGCCGATCACCTGATCCTGCCCGTCCACCCGCACCTGATAGCCGGTGAGCGGGTCGGCATCGCCCGCGACATCCGGCACGCCGCGGCCCACGAAGCCGTTCGGCGCCTTCGGCACGTTGCTGCCTTGCTGCCAGGTCGGCAACGCGTAGTCCGTGCTCACGCCGCCACCGGTGGCGCCTTCGTTCGAGGCCGTTTCGTTCCACACCACCTCGCTGCTGATCGTGCTAGCGGCGGCGGTCAGCGTGGTGCCGCCGCAGGCCAGCGAATACGGACTGGAGGCAGGGAAATCCACATGTGGCTGGCCGTCGCTTTCGCCGTCGCTGGAGCCGTTGTCGCCCGCGGCGACGGTCACCGAGACACCCAGTGCCGCGGCGTCTTCCAGCGCGCTCTGCATTGCGGCGAGCGAGGACGCACTCCAGCTGGCTTCGGGGCCGCCCCAACTGATCGAGATCACCGAGGGTTTGTTTTGCGTGTCGTGCGCAGCCTGGGAAATCGCCTCATAGAAACCCTGGTCGGTGTTGGGTGCGAAATACACCGCGATCGCCGCGCCCGGCGCCAGCGAACCCACCATCTCGATGTCCAGCATGACCTCGCCATCGGCCTCGCCGCCGGGGCTGTTCTTGCCGCCGGCCACCGATACCGCGGTCACCGTGGGCACCGGGCTGATGCCGAGCGCGGTGAAATAGGTGGTGAGGTCCGTCTGGCTGAAACCGCCACCCAGCTCGATCAGTGCCACGCACTGGCCGCTGCCATCGGTATTGGCAGGAAAGTTGTAGAGCTGCCCGATCTGCGGCGGCGTGTAGGTCTGATTGGGCGTTGCCAACGGCTTGCGGAACTGCGGTCTGGCTACCGGACGACCGTCCAGGCCGAGCACGGCGATCACCGACGGTGCGACGTCGGCCGGAAGAACGGGCGCCTGTTCGCAGCCCACCACGTATTGGGGCAGACCCGGCCAGCGGTAACGTCCCAGCTGCACGCCGAACGCGCGTTGCAGCGCGTCCACCGAGCCGCGCAACTGGAGCACGCGCCGGTGCGGTTCGCAGCCGGCTTCCTCCAGGCCGTATGCGTCGGCATGGCTGCGCACGCGGGCGATGTCGGCCGGGTCCGCCCCGCAGTGCGTGCCGAATTCACCGCGCGCCCAGCGCGGGCGCTGTGGCCATGCCGCGGGTGTCGGCGGCTGCCCCATGCGGCGCAATACCACGGTGACCGTCAACGGGGTGCGGCTGGTGTGCGGGCCGAGGTAACCCGCTCCTGCGGGCAGCGGACGGTCGGCATGGGCGGCCTGGCGTGGGGACGTGTTCATGATTTTTCCTCGCGTGGGGGCGCGGGCAGCCTGCACGGATCCGTGTATGCATCGCGTATGTTTGATGTTGATGCTTCGTAGGGCTTGCGGTTTCGAGGGGATTCGCCATGCGGAGCTAAAATGGGCGGATTCCCGCAAAAGGCATACCCATGAGCTTCCCCGCCATCCGCCCACGCCGCATGCGACGCGACGCCTTTTCCCGTGCGCTGATGCGCGAGCACACCCTGCTGCCCAGTGACCTCATCATGGTCGCGTTCGTGATCGAGGGTGAAGGCCGGCGCGAGCCGGTGCCTTCGATGCCGGGCGTGGATCGCCTCTCCATCGACGAACTGCTGAAGCTCGCTGGCGAATGCGTGCGGCTGGGCATCCCCGCGCTGGCGCTGTTCCCCTCGCCGGGGCAGGAGGTGAAGAGCGAGGACGCGCGCGAGGCGTGGAATCCCGACAACCTCATGCACCGCGCCAGCCGTGCGCTGAAGGCGAAGTACCCCGACCTCGGTCTGGTCGGCGACGTGGCGCTTGATCCCTACACCACGCATGGCCAGGACGGTTTGATCGATGCGCATGGCTACGTAATGAACGAGCCCACCGTCGAGGCGCTGGTGAAGATGTCGCTGGCGCAGGCCGACGCCGGCATGGACGTGGTGGCGCCTTCCGACATGATGGACGGCCGCATCGGTGCGATCCGCGATGCGCTGGAAGCGGCCGGCCACATCCACACCCGCATCCTCGCCTACTCGGCGAAATACGCATCGAGCTTCTACGGCCCGTTCCGCGACGCGGTGGGTTCGTCCGCCAACCTCGGCAAGGGCAACAAGCACACCTACCAGATGGATGTCGCCAACAGCGACGAAGCGCTACGCGAAGTCGAACTGGACATCCAGGAAGGAGCGGACATGGTGATGGTGAAACCGGGCCTGCCCTACCTCGACGTGCTGCGTCGGGTGAAGGACGCCTTCGGCATGCCCACCTTCGTGTACCAGGTGAGCGGCGAGTACGCCATGCTCAAGGCCGCTACGCAGAATGGTTGGCTGGACGAGAAGGCCGTGGTGCTGGAAACCCTCACCGCCTTCAAGCGCGCCGGCGCCGATGCCATCCTGACCTACTTCGCGGTGGATGCGGCGAGGTGGCTGCGCGGGGAGTGATTCCGGCGCCACCGGCAGAACGGGCCTGTCATCGATCGACAGGCCCGTGGAACGGCCACTTTCAAGGTACTTCCATCACCGGAGTACCTTTCCGGACGGTGTAGGCCACCAGGAATTTCAGCGGCTTTCGGGCATCGGCGTTGGCAAACACGGTATGGGCTGTCATGGCCTGGTCGCGAAACCCTTGTCCGGCGACCAAGGTGACGGGGGCGGCTGTCCCAAATGCGGAGCGTGCCCTGCCTTCGACGATGTATCCGATGCCCTCGACCGGGTGGTGATGCAGGGGCGCTGCGGTGCCCGGTGCGAAGGTGATCAGGTAGATCCGGGTTTCCATATCCGTGCCCGGTACATCGCTGTGTTCGAGTTCGATTCGGCTGACTGCTGCCGACATCGGTGCGGGATGTGGTGCTGGTGGCGCGCCACCAGCACCCGCGGCGATTGCCGGTGATGCGGCCAGTGCCAGGATGGATCGAAATCGAGCTCCGATCTTCATGCGATTGCTCCGTGGGCATGATGCGGCGGTCCAGGCGCGGCAATGCCGCGCGGGTCAGGGCATCAGCCCGCGGCGGCCTGCTGGATCGCAGCGCCCAGCTCATCGTTGGTGTATGCCTTGCCGCCGATGCCCCAGGCGCCGTCGAGCGCGTACGTTACGTTGACGAAGGTCCGTTCGCGCGGGTGCGAACCGGCCTTGAGCCGGTCGATGATCTCGGTGACTTCGCCCACGAAGACCCGTTTGACGTTGGCGTCGGGAAAGGTCGCCGCCGGTACTTTCACCTCGACGACGGCAAGCGATTGCGGCCGGCCGCCGGCGTAGCTGGTCGATTCGGGGCTCACGACCACATGGCCGATGACGTTGGGCGTCATGAAGGCGTTGCCGTCGAGGCCGTGTGCGCGCAGCAGCGCATCGGCGATGAGGGGGAATACTTCACGCTCGCCCTGCTGGGTAAGCAGGCCTTCGCTGAGCTGGATGGAAATGGGCATGGCAATAACTCCTAGGAATCCGGTGGATTGATCGGGTCGTGAACCTTGCGACTGCGTCACGCGCGCCATATAACGATCGTGACGTGGCGATCGTTTCATAACGATCGTTATGTAGTCAAGTACCACATTGCGATCGTTATTCGGAGGCCTCGATGGCACACAAGGCGGGAAAGAGAGAGGCCGGCAGGGGGAGGATCCTGCTGAGCGCTGGGCGGATGTTTCGCAGTCATGGGTTTGGCGGCTGCGGCGTCGATGGCCTGGCCAAGGGCGCAGAGGTGACCTCGGGGGCGTTCTATGCGCACTTCAAGTCGAAGGCTGATGCTTTCCGCGAAGCGGTCATCGTGGGGATGGCGGATTTGCGGCGCGGCGTCGAGCAGATGCGCGAGCAGTTCGGCAGCCGCTGGCGCAGCGGCTTCATCGATTTCTACCTGGGCGATCGCCGTACCTGCGACCTGGCCGACAGCTGTGCCCTGCAAAGCCTCTCCAGCGAAGTGGCGCGCGCCAGCGACGAAGTCAGGCAGGCGTACGAAACAGAGTTGCACTCGGTCATCGAGGCGATGGCCGCCGGCTTGGCCGGCAAGCCCAAGGCACGGCGCGAGGAGGCGATTGCGCTATTGGCGCTGCTCGTGGGTGGGGTGACGATGGCGCGCGCGGTGCAGGATCCCGCCACCAGCGAAGCGATCGCCGCGGCGGTGCGCAAAGCGGCGCTCGCGCTGGAAGGAGCGGAGGCGCGTTGATGCCAAGGCATGGCGCGGCGGATCGCCGCGCGGAACGATTGGCTGGACGAAAGGGCCATGGGACTGGAAACCCTTGCTGACTCCAGGCGCGCCGACGCCGATGCCATCCTTACGTCGTGGTGGACGCGGTGGGATGGTTGCGTGGGAAATGGATCGGCATCACCCGACCGAGCGCTTCAGGAGCTTCGCGGCCAGCCACTTCCGCGCCGGCAGGTCGTACAGCCTGAGGCACGCATACGCGATGGCGATGCTTGCGACGAAGACCGCTGCACCCGCTGCACACTTGGTGCCGAAGGGCAGCGCTGCGTGCGCGCCCACCCACTCGGTATAGACGTAGATCAGGCCGTAGTGGGTGATATAGAGCGGGTAGGAGAGCTCGCCGAAGAATCCGGCGATACGGGTGGACAGGCCGTCGGCCTGCGTTGCGCCGGCGCCGATGGCCACGATGAGCGGGAACACCGCGACCACGCAGAGCGATTCGTATAGGCCGTTCAACCATAGGCGGTCGGCGCCGCCGAAGCGGGGCAGCGTCAGCGCCACGATCAGCAACAGGCTGCAGGCCGCGAAGGCGTGCTTGACCCGGATGCGTTTGCCGAGGCGCATCAGCAGCATGCCGGCGAGGAAGGGAAAGAGCAGGCGGGCGAAGCCGATGTGCAATTGCTCCGGATCGATGGCCCAGCCGCCGATCACGTCGCCGCGCTTGCCGAACACGGCGAGCTGCACGAAGAACGCGGCGGCCAGCACGACCAGCACGCCCAGCCAGCGGTTCGACAACCTGCGCAGGCCAACCGCGTACAGGATGTTGGCGATGTATTCGAAGAACAGCGACCACGCCGGACCGTCGAGCGGATGCATCTCGCTCCAGCCGCGGATATCCATGGACGGCGGCAGCGGCAGCAGTGTCCAGCCCACCAGCATCACCAGCAAAAGCTTCCACACCGGCGTAGCTTCGATCAGCGGAAAGGCCGCGCCCGCCTGGAAGTAGAAGAGCAGCGCGCCTATCGTCGTGCCCATGACGACCATGGGCTGCAGGCGGATCAGGCGGCGCTTGAAGAAATCCCATGTGCCCAGCGTCTGCCACCGGTCGTCGTAGGCATAGGCGATCACGAAGCCCGAGAGCAGGAAGAAGAAATCCACAGCCAGGTAGCCGTGGTTGATCGGCTGCGTCAGCGGATGGTCCGGCTTGTATGCCTCGCAGATGTGGAACAGCACCACCATCAGGGAGGCGACGCCGCGAAGTCCGTCGAGGATGAGGTAATGGTCTTTGCCAGCCGGCGGGGCTGCGGAGTCTTTTGCAATGTGCAATGCGCTGGGACCGCTGATGGGGAAGCGCTGGATGCTACAAGTTCTTGCGGGCCAACGTGCCATGAAAAATCCATCATTGCGACCATGGTCGAGCCGATCCGCGTCGCAGAATGACAAGCCTCCATCCACAGAAAGGCCTTGGTTGGGCACCGAGGCAAAGGGGCAGCATGAAAACGTGGCTAGTGTTCTTCGGCCTGCTGTTCGCATGCGTGGGCACGCACGCGGCGGAAACAGTCTGGCAGCCTTCCGCCGGCCACCTGCAGATGTCACTGTGGCCGGGCACGCCGCCCGACATGAAGACGATGCCAGGGCCGGAGAAGACGGAAACGGGCGCCCAATTGCTCGCCGGCAAGACCGTGACGGCTGTGAGCAACGTGTCGCACCCCACCCTGACGGTCTATGCGCCGCAAGGAAAGAATACGGGCGCTGCGGTGGTGGTGATTCCCGGCGGCGGCTTCGAGATCCTGGCCATCGATCTGGAGGGCACTGAGATCTGCGATTGGCTGACCGCGCGAGGTATCACCTGCGTACTGTTGAAATATCGCGTGCCGAGCGCACCCTACGACTGGCACAGCGATAGCCGACCACACAATTATCAGGTGCCGACGATGGCGCTGGAGGACGTGCAGCGCACGATGGGTCTGGTGCGCCTGCACGCGAAGGCATGGAACATCGATCCGCACAAGGTCGGCGTGGTCGGCTTCTCCGCCGGCGGTTTCCTGGTGGCGGAAATCAGCACGCACTTCGGCAAGCGCTTGTACAAGCCGGTGGACGAAGCCGACTGGGAAAGCGCGCGCCCGGATTTCGCCATGGCGATCTACCCGGGGCACCTCGCGCTGGAGAGCGGCAAGTTGAATCCCAACGTGCCCGTCACCCACGACACGCCGCCCACCTTCGTCGTGCAAGCCGAAGACGACAATGTGGACGGCGTGCAGCAGGCGCTGACGTATTTCGCTGCGCTGAAGGCCGCCGACGTTCCGACAGAGATGCATCTGTACGCGCACGGCGGCCATGCTTTCGGCGTGCGGCGCACGGACATGCCGATCACCCACTGGACCGATCTGGCGGACGCATGGATGCGCACGATAGGTGTGCTTCCCCGCTGAGGCAGCTCACGCGTATTGCGCGATGCCGTTGCCGAACGACCAGTTCTCCTTGGCCGTCTCCAGCAGGTTGATGAAGACATCCTCGGGCCGCAGGCCGGGATCGGCGGCGAGGTTCTCGGCCACGCGGCGATAGAACGCCTGCTTCTGCGCCACCGTGCGCGTGTTGTTGCAGGCGATCTGCACGATCACCAGGTCGTCGCCGCGCGCGATGCCGAGGTAGTTCGGGTCGCAGTCGAATTCCTCGGCCTCGTGCTGGTGGACCAGGATGAAACGGTCGTCTTCCGGCACGTTGAAGGTTTCGCGCATGGCGGCATAGATGCCGTTGCGCAAGGCGGCGAGATGGGCGGCGGACTTGCCGCGGCGCAGGGAGATGCGGACGAGGGGCATGGGTTTTCTCCGGTAGGTGTCGTGCGGGGTCTATCGAGGTTGCGATATATGGCCGACGCGGTAGGCCTGGCATTCTGCGCCAGCGAGGTCGGCACGCACTTCGGGCCAGAGCCGGAAACGCGCCAGCGTCCAATCCGCCGGGTTGCAGGCAGTGATCGCGGCAAGCGCGCCTTCGGCCATGGCGGCATGCGTGGACTCCTCTTCCCTGCGCTGCCACTCCGCGAGGTCCGCATGGTCGGGCAGCACTGCGATTTCGCGCGTGGCGCAGACTACGCCGCGCAGATCGTGGACGAGTTCCGCCTGCCACGGTATCCAGTTGCGCACCGCGGGGCGTCCGAAATCCTGCGACAGCGCGGCGAATCCGGAGCCATTGAGGAAGGCGTTCATGCCTGCACTGTCGTGCCACAGGTAGAACGGCGCGTAGAGGTTGTCGCGGCTGGGCAATTCGCCGTCGTCGCGCAGGGCGTACAGCCATGCCTTGAACCCGAGGCCGGGAAAGTCGTCCAGCAGATGGCCCTTGTCCGCGATGCGCCGGCGGATGATGGCCATGTCGTAACCGGCAGGCAGCGTGATGGTGTATTGCATCGCGATCATGGCGCGCGCTCCGTCTGCATCTTGCGCAGCACGCCGATGGCCGAGAACGCGCAGGGCCAACCGGCATAGAACGCGAGGTGGGTGATGAGTTCGACCAGTTCCTCGTCCTCGAGGCCGTTGTCGCGGGCGCGGTCGAGGTGGAACGGCAGTTGCTCGGTGCGGTTCAGGGCGACGAGTGCCGCCACCGTGGCGATGCTGCGTTCGCGCGGGCGAAGCTGGGTGCGCGACCAGACGTCGGCGAACAGCACGTCATCGGTGAGTGCGGCGAGTTTAGGGGCAATGTCGCCAATGCTCTTGTGTGCGTATTGCGGATCGTGGGCCATGTGGGCAGTCTCATGCGGGATTTGACGGGGCCACGATAGCGGTCGATGATGATCCTGAAAATCGGGAAATTCGATATCGATAATCCCGAAAAACAGGATCATTGCCATGCCTCGCGTCAACCTCGACATTGATACGCTGCGGAGCTTTGCCACCGGCATCGAACTGGGCAGCTTCGCGCAGGCGGCCGAACGCCTGAACCGCTCCACTTCCGCGGTGAGCGCGCAACTCAAGAAGCTGGAACGGCAAGCCGGCGCGCCGCTGTTGCGCAAGGCCGGGCGCGGCATGGCGCTCACCGAGGTGGGCGAAGCGATGCTTGGCTATGCGCGGCGCCTGCTGGAGTTGAACGATGAAGCCGTCGCCGCGATCCGCGGCGTGGAACTGGCAGGGCGCGTGCGGCTGGGCATGCAGGAGGACTTTGGTGAAAGCCTGCTGCCCGCGGTACTCGGCCGCTTCGCGCGGACGCACCCAAAGTTGCGTATCGAGGCGCGCATCGCGCGCAATGCGGAGCTGCTCGATGGCGTGAACAAGGGAAAGCTCGACCTGGCGCTGGCGTGGGAAGCCGGCGCGGGAAGTCCGCATGCCGAACGCGAAGGGCGATGGCCGATGCGCTGGGTGGTGGCGGCCGACGCGCCGATGAAACTCCAACAGCGCGGCGAACCGTTGCCGCTGGTGATGCTGGAATCGCCCTGCCTGCTGCGCAGTGCGGCCATCGCGGCGCTGGATCGCGCGGGCATCGCCTGGCGCATCGCCTTCAGCAGCACCAGTCTTGCCGGAACCTGGGCCGCCGTGAATGCAGGCTTGGGCGTGAGCGTACGCACATCGCTGGGCCTGCCGGAGAACGTGCGCGCATTGACCGCGAAGCAGGCGGGATTGCCTGCGTTGCCCATGCTCGGTTTGGCGCTGCACCGTGCCGAGGCGGAACCCTCGCCGGCGGTGGCGCAACTGGCCGGCATCATCCGGCGCGCGCTGGCGGCGGAGTGATTGCACCGCAGGAGCGCACCCGGTGTGCGGATGCCTGGCGCTCCGGTCAAGGCAAGGCCGCCGCGCACCGGCCATGCGACCAGGGTGTCTTCAGGCGTGTGGTGTTTTCAGCGCACGTGCTTAGGCGGCACCAGCTTGATCTCGTACAGCTTCGGCCAGCACTTTCCGGTGACGAACAGGCGGTCGTGCTGGGCATCGTAGGCGATGCCGTTCAGCACGTCGTTGACGGGGTCGGCCAGCGTGTCTGCCGGCGGAACCAGGCCGGCGAGATCGATCCAGCCGACCACCTTGCCGCTGGCCGGATCAATGCGCGCGATGCGCGTGGTCAGCCACACGTTGGCGTAAATCTGGCCTTTCACCCATTCCAGTTCGTTGATGTTGGCCAGCGGTTGGCCGTCGGCGGTCACCGCGATCTGGCCAGTCTGCTGCAGCGTGTCCGGGTCGAGGATGCGGATCGTCGGCGTGCCGTCGCTCATATAGAGACGCTTGCCGTCACCGGTGAGCGCCCAGCCTTCGCCGGGATAGGGGAAGCGCGCATTCGGCTTCAGGGTCGCGAGGTCGTAGATGAAGCCTTCGTGGTTTTGCCAGCTGAGCTGGATCAGCTTGTCTTTCCACACCGCGATGCCTTCGCCGTAGTCCGGCCACGGTGTCGGCGCGGATTGCAGCACCTTGCCGGTCTGCAGATCCACCTTGCGCACGGTGGAGTTGCCCACTTGGCCGGTGCTCTCGTAGAGATGGCCATCCAGGTAGAGCAGGCCTTCGGTATAGGCCTTGGGGTCGTGCGGATAGCTGTGCACCACGCGATAGCCGTACACAGGGATGGAATCCTGCGCCTGCAACGGGGCGACAAGGGCGACAGCGAGCGCGGCGATGGCGGCTAGGGTTTTCATGGTCGGGGATCATCCCATGGTCTGGTGGTGCGGGGGAGCACCCGGCATGAATGGCGGATGAGAGCGTGCTGGCGATCACGCGGTCGAGGTTCTCCTTTCTTGAAGGGAGGTTCGAGTCCGCGACCATGGCTTTCGCGCTTTCGCAGCGAATCGGGTGGTTCTACCCGGCGGCAGGCGTCCGGAACCGCCCGCTCCTTGCGGCAGGGCATTCAGTGCCCCGCCAGGCCTTGGCGAAGAGGCACATGAACCCCCGCTCCCTCCCTCACCCGCGACGGCGAAACCGGACTGCCAGTCCGTTACGCGGGTGCCCCAACCGCACACCTCCGACCAGCGTGAAATAATCAACCCCTACAAACGGACCGGAGCGCACGTGGACAGCCATCATTTCCTGCAGGTGGCCGTAGTGTTCCTGCTGGCTACCGTGATCGCGGTACCGCTGACCAAGCGTTTCAAGCTGGGCGCGGTATTGGGCTATCTGCTGGCCGGCATCGCCATCGGACCGCAGGCGCTGCGGCTGGTGGCCGACAACGGCGGCATCGCCGCGATCTCCGAGTTCGGCGTGGTGCTGATGCTGTTCGTGATCGGCCTGGAACTGTCGCCGCAGCGCTTGTGGGTGATGCGGCACTCGGTGTTCGGCACCGGCTTGCTCCAGGTATTGGCAACCAGCGCAATGATCGGCGTGGTCGCATGGTGGTTGCTCGGATTCACGCCGGGCGCGGCGCTGATCGTGGGCGGCAGCCTGGCGCTGTCGTCCACCGCGTTCGGCCTGCAGATACTCGGCGAGCGAAAGGAGGCCGGCACCGCCTATGGACGGCAGGCCTTCGCGATATTGCTGTTCCAGGACCTGGCGGCGATCCCGCTGATCGCCGCCGTGCCGTTCCTCGCCAGCACGACCAGCCACGGTTTCGATCTCGTCGGTGCGTTGCGCACGGTGGGCGTGATCGTTGCCGTGGTGGTGGGTGGCCGCTATCTGCTGCGCCCTGTGTTCCGCTTCGTGGCAAAGGCGGAGGCGGTGGAGGTGTCCACTGCCACCGCGCTGCTGGTGGTGATGGGCGTGGCCTTGCTGATGGAAATGGCCGGGGTGTCGGTGACGCTGGGCGCGTTCCTCGCCGGCGTGCTGCTGGCCGACTCGGAATACCGTCATGAGCTGGAATCCAACATCGAGCCGTTCAAGGGCTTACTGCTTGGCTTGTTCTTCATCAGCGTGGGCATGTCGATGGACATCTCCCTGCTGCTGCGCTCGCCCTTGCAGGTACTGGCGCTGGTAGCCGCCCTGCTGCTGCTGAAAGGCGCCCCGCTGTGGCCGCTGGGGCGGATCGTGGGCGGATTGGAGCGCGGCGATGCGCTGCGCCTCGTGGTGCTGCTGGCTTGCGGCGGCGAGTTCGCTTTCGTGGTGCTCAAGCTCGCCGACGGGCAAGGGCTGATCGCCGCGCGCCAGCACAATCTGCTGGTGTTGGCGATCACCCTGTCGATGGCGCTGACCCCGCTGCTGGTGGCCGCACTGGCGAAGCTGCTGGGGGCGCGCAAGGTGCGCCAGCCGGCACGCGATTTCGACACCATCGTGGCGCACTCGCCGCGGGTCATCATCGCCGGCTACGGCCGCATGGGGCAGATCGTGGCACGCGTGCTGCGCGCGGAAGGCATTCCGTTCGTGGCACTGGATCATTCGGTCGAGCAGATGGACCTGATACGCCGCTTCGGCCGCTGGAACGACATCTTCTATGGCGATCCCGCGCGCCCGGAACTGCTGCGCGCCGCACAGGCGGACAAGGCCGAGGTGTTCGTGCTGGCCAGCGACGAGCCGGAATCCAGCCTGCACGTGGCACGCGTGGTGCGGCGCATGTATCCGCATCTGAAGATCGTGGCCCGCGCGCGCAACCGTCAGCACGTGTGGCGGCTGATGGACCTCGGCGTGGATGAGCCGATCCGCGAGACGCTTTATTCCAGCCTCAAGATGACCAAGCAGGCGTTGATCGCACTGGGCCTGACGCCCGAACGCGCGATGGATCGCGTCGAACGCTTCCGCCGGCAGGACGCCGAGCTCATCAAGGCCCAATACCTCGTCTACGACGACGAAGCCAAGCTGGTGCAGACCACGAAGGAAGCACTGGCCGAACTGGACAAGCTGTTCGAAGCGGACAACGAACCGCAGGCGCGCGAAGCGCGCGAACGCGATCCCGCCACGCCGTTGACGAGCCAGGACTGACACGCGGACCGTCGCTTGATCTTGCGATGCCTGAAGGGTTCCCGCGCGCGCAAATTCCTGCTGTCAACGAAGCCCCGCACGCGGCGTTGCGATGTGCATGCCTACCTCGCCGCATCCGCTGGTCATCCGCTTCGGCCGCCTTGGCGATACCGTGCTGCTGCAGCCGTTGCTGCACAAGTTGCAGCAGCGCTACGGCGAGCCTTGCGACCTGCTTGCGATCGGCACGTGGCCGCAAGGGCTGTATGCGGATCAACCCGAGGTAGCCGACGTGTCCGCGCTGCAGACACCGCACCGGCCGTTGCTGCTCAGCCGCGAACAGTGGCGTGCGATCGGCTGGCTGCGCCAGCGGCGCGATGCGCCGGTATACGTGTGCGAGCCGCAGCCGCGGGCGTTGTTGCGGGTCCAGCGCATGCTCAGGCTGGCGGGCGTGCCGTCGACGCACTGCGCTTATCTGGTCGACACGCCGTTGCGGGAACACGAGCACTGGGTCGACCATCTGCTGCGTTTCGGCGATTGCACGCCATCCGCATTCCGCGGCCGCTGTGACACGCTGGTGGTCGACCCCGGTGCCGCACCGCAGTTGCGGGTGGACGCGGCGGCACGTGCCGATTGCGAGCGCTGGCTGCGTGCGCGCGGCCTGTATGGCCATCCGCTGGTGCTGCTGCAGCCGGCCAACAAGCGCACCTTGCGCTGGAACGGCGTGCGTGCGATCGAGCAGGACGACAAGGCGTGGCCGCTGCAGCAATGGGCGGCACTGGCCTGGACCATCCTGGAAACGCTGCCGTCGGCGCGGGTACTGCTGTGCGGCTGCCCGCGGGAAGCCGACTATCTGGAAAGCATTCGTGCCATCGCGGCCAGCGAGGCCGTGCTGTCGGTCGCCGACGAGCTGCCGTTGATGCGGCTGAAGGCCTTGCTGGCTTGTGCGCACAGTATGGTGTCGGTGGACACCGGGCCGGCACATCTTGCCGCTGCGATGGGTTGCCCATTGGTGGTGATGTTCGGCGGAGTTTCGCCCGCGCACTGGGCGCCGCGCGCCGCGCCGGGCAGCGTGGTGACCGTGCTGGGCGGCCCCCCGCACGGTAGCCGGGTGGATGCGCTCACCGTGGAACAGGTCGCCGATGCCTGGTGCGGTCTGCCGCCGACGCGCCATGCGCGCTGGCAGGCAGTGGCCTGATCACTCCGCCGACTGGGCCGGCTGGCGCAGGGTTTGCCGCACGCTGGGGATCGCGCCGGTGCGCACGGCGAGTTCGTGCGCGATATCCACGAAGCCCAGTTGACGGGCCACGTCGGCGGCGGTGCGGCCGAAGGCGTCGGTGGCGGCGCGATCCGCGCCGCGCGACAGCAGCACGCGGGCTGGTGCCAGCAGGGTGTGCATGGCGCAGGCGTGCAAGGCCGTGACGCCGCGCTGGTCGGCATGCGCCACGTTGGCACCGGCTTCCAGCAGCGCGGGCACCAGCGCCCCCAGATGGGTGGCGTCGCATTCGCTGCCGGGTCGTTGCGAGGCGCCGAGCAGCAGCAGCAGCGCTGTCTTGCCTTCGCCATCGGCGCGGTCGACGGTGGCGCCGTGCTTGAGCAGCACGTCGAGCAGGCGGCGCGCGCGCAGGCTGTCGTTGTGCTCGAAGCCATACTGCGCAGCGGCGTGCAATGCGCTGTGTCCATGCGAGTCGACGGCATTGACGTCGGCGCCGGCGGCGATCAGCACCTCCGCCAGCTCGGGGCGTCCCATCGCGGCGGCCACCATCAGGGCGGTACCCTGGTTCGGCAGGCGCTGATCGACTTCGGCCTTGCGTTCCAGCAGCAGGGCAGTGGTGCTTTCGCGGCCACCGGCCACCGCGGCTGCCAGCGGAGTGATGGCGTTGGCGGCGGCCAGCGCTGGATCGGCACTGGCGTCGAGCAGGCAGGCGGCGATCTCGGCATGGCCGCCGCCGCATGCATGCAGCAGCGCGCTGGCGCCGTGCGCATCGACGGTGTCGACGGCGAAGCCCAGTTCCAGCAGGCGTTGTACGGCGGTCAATGCGCCGGCTTGCGCGGCCGCAGGCAGATCGCTGGCGCGCAGGGGGCGGCGCGGGCGCGGCCAATGGCCCCAGTCCAGCCAGCGCTCGATGGCAGGATGCTCCAGCGCCAGGCCCAAGGGCGTCTCGCCATTGGCGTCGGTGGATTCGGCGTCGGCGCCGTGGGCGATCAACAGGCGCACCATCGGCAGCGCGGCTTCGCCGTGTTCCAGCGCTGCGAACAACGGCGTGCGGCCGTCGCGGTCGCGGCAGTTCGGGTTGCAGCCGCGCGCAAGCAGGACATGCAGCAGTTGGAGCTGGCCGTTCACCGCGGCGAGCTGCAGCGGCGTGCGCTCGCGTGCATCGGGCCCGAAGGGATCGGCACCGCGCTCCAGCAATGCCTGCGCCAGCGCCGTGCCCTGCGCGGACCCGCCGAGACGTTGCAGCGCCTGCGCCAGCAGGCCGGCGCCCGCCGGCGTGGCGCCGGCGTGCAACAGGTCGATCACAGCTTCGATGGCGGCAGGCAGTTGCAGCAGCAGGGCATCGAACAAGCGGCGGCCCAGCGGCGGCAGCGCGGAGCGTTCGTCATCGGCGAGGACGGTCTCGTCGCCGTGTTCGTCGTCAAGCTGCTGCGCGGCGAGGCGCGCTTCGGGATCGAGGCCGTGATCCAGCAACCAGCGTCGCGCCTGACCTTGGCCCGGCTGGGCGAGGTCGAGGTAGAGCTGGGCGAGCTGCGCCTGCGGCCACGTTTGCACGCGCGCGGCGAAGCCGGAAACGATGGCCCAGTGACCGAAGCGCAGCGCGTCGAGCAGGTGCGCCGGTGTGTCGGCGCCGCTGGACAACGCGACCTGGCCGATGCTGGCGGGCAACGGGGTTTCCGGATCGAGCAGAGCAACCAGATCCCAACGCCCGGTGGCCGCAGCATGGTCGAGCGCGCTGCGGCCGTCGCTGCCGGGTGCCTTCGGTTCGGCACCCAGCGCGAGCAGCGCACGCACGGTGTCCGCATGCGCGCGTGGCGACTGGCAGGCAAGGGTGAGTGCGTCGCGGCCATGGCTGTCGCGCGCGCGCGCGTCGGGCTGCGCTTCGGCGAGCCGCTGCACGATACCCACTGCGCCTGCGCGTGCGGCCTCCATGAGCGCCGTGCTGCCGTGCTGGTCGGCCAGCGTGGCGTCGGCGCCGGCGGCACACAGCGCCCGGGCGATCTGTTCGTGACCCTCGGCGGCGGCCGCGATCAGTGCGCTGCGGCGGCGCGTATCCACCGCATTCACCGCGGCACGATGCTTGAGCAACAACTTCACGCCGGCGGGATCGTCGTCGGCGATGCCGGCTGCGGCGACCAGCGCGGGCTCGCCGTTGGCCAGCGCCGGCTTGGCGCCGCGTTCAAGCAGGAATTTCGCCAGCGGCCAGTTGGCGGCGCGGCAGGCGGCCGCGAGCGGGCTGGTGCCGGATCGATCCAGTGCATTGATCGGTGCGTCGGCGTCCAGCAGCATCGCCGCCACCATCGGTTCCTCGCCGAGTACGGCGCCGTGCAGCGCGGTGCGGCCCTCGCCGTCGGCAGCAAGCGGATTGGCGCCGTTGGCGAGCAGGGTCATCACCGCCTCGGCCCGGCCGTGCAGGCTGTCGCGCGTGGCGGCGAGCAGTGGGGTGAGGCCGCCGCTGGCACGGTTGACGTCCGCACCCTTGGCGATCAGCGCGCGCAGCAGGCGCGTGTCCGGCAGCAGCGCGGCGAGCATCAGCACGGGACGCTGGTCGCGGTCGCCGGCGAGCGGCGCGGTGTCCGGGTTTGCACCGGCCTCGACCAGGGCAAGCGCGCGCTCGATGTCGCCGTCGCGGGTGGCGGCGAGCAGGGCGGCGGCCTGTTCCGGCGTGCCGGCCGTGCGTTCCTCTTCGCTCAAGGGCGCGGCGACCGCTGGTGCGGCGGATTTCGCCGCGATCGCCGCGTCGGCATGTTCCGCGCGCCGGCGGTGGCGATCGTGCTGCGCGCAAAGCAGCGCGTGCAGCGTGCGGTTGGCCGCGATCAGGCAGCCCAACGGCAGTACCAGCACGCCATACAAGGCAAGCGCGGCGATGCGGATTTCCGACGGCAGCATGCCGTACAGGCCGCTCAGCGCAATGGCGCCCCAGGTCATCGCCAGAAGGGCCAGGGCAGCGGGCAGGAAATGGCTGAAGAAGCGTTCCTCGCGCGCGAGGTGGCGGCCGAACATCAGGCTGCGCAGCGTCGCGGTGAAGATCCACGAGCCGTCGTGCTTCGACGGGTAGGCGTCGTCCCACACGAACACCAGCCCGAACGCAGGCCACGGTCGCCACAGCACGGCCAACGCCAGCACCAGCGTGGCGACCAGCGCGAGCGTGGCGGACAGGCTGTGCGCGTGGCTCAGCGCCAGCATCGGCCATGCCACCAGCACGAATACGATCACCGCGTACCCGGTGAGCATCACCAGGTGCGCGGCGCCGCGGCGCAGCACTGCACGCGCAAAGCTGGGTTCGGGTTCGAAGCCGATCGCATGGCACACCGCGGCCATCGTCAATGCGTTCGCCAGCAGCAACGGGATCAACGTGAGCGGGTGGGCCACCGTGCCGGCCAGCGCCACGGCGAGCAGGCCAGGAATGAACCAGGCAAGTGCCTGCAGGAACGGAGGGCGTCGGCGCGATTTGGTCTGAGTCATCCTCACAGTATAGGAACCGTGATGACGCTAGGCGGTAACCTCGCGTTAACGCGAGGGCAGCATGTTCAATCGCGCGGCGGCGCATCGACCAGCGTTGCGCCGTACGCAGGATGGCTTGCGCCGGTCAGCGCACCCTCCGGCGGCAATTGCAGGTGCCAGCCTTGTTCGTGCAGGTGCGCGAGCACTTGCGCGGTGTCCTCGCGCGGCAGGCGGCGTTGCGCATCCAGTTGCAGCTCCAGCGCGAAGCGCAGTTCGCCCAGCATGCTGCGCAGCGATTCGGGCAGCACGCCAAAACCGTCGCGCTCGGCCAGCCACAGGTAGGTATCCGGTTTGCGGCGGCTGGCGTAGATGTAGCACTGCATGGGCGTTCCCTGATGTTCGGCGACAGATGCCGGGGATTATCCCGTGCGATTGCTGCGCCAGCACTTGCAACGCTCGGAACGAGCGGGCACAGTGCCGCGCAGCGATGTTAAACGCTTGTATGAATTTCGTGTGAGATCTGTCCGGCACGCGAACCGCCCAACTCCATGATGCAGGAGCATGTGATGCACAAGTCCAACCGCCTTCTCCCCAGCGCCTCCCGTCCGTTGGCGTTCGCCGCGCTCAGCGCGGCCGTTGCGGTCGCCCTGGTCGCACCCGGCATGGCCCATGCCAGCGCCTTCCAGTTGCATGAGAACAGCACGCAGGGCTTGGGCCGCGCCTACGCGGGTTCCAGCACGGCCGGTGGCGACGTGTCGGTGGTGGAGAACAACCCGGCGGCGATGAGCGACCTCGACGGCACCTATGTGCAGGCCGACATCACCGCGATCAACTTCAGCGCCAAGTTCAGCGGCAGCTCGCACGACGTGCTGGGCAACCCCATCAGCGGCGGCAACGGCGGCGACGCCGGCACCACCCTGCCGGTGCCTGCCCTGGCGATCTCCACCAAGGTGAGCGATCGCGTCAACCTCGGCGTCGCGTTCGACGTGCCGTATGGTTTCCAGACCGAATACGACAACAACTGGATGGGCCGCTACGACGCCGTCAAGACCGTGCTGAAGTCGTACGACAGCACGCTGTCGGCTTCGTTCAAGATCAACGACGAGTGGAGCATCGGTGCCAGCGCCATCGCCGAACGCACCAATGCCGACCTGACCAACGCGATCAACTTCAACGCCGTGGGCCTGGGCATCCAGCAGGGCATCGCCAAGCAGGCGCAGGCGCAGGCGGCGGCGGCAGTGGCTGCCGCTGCGGCCCAGATCCAGGCGGCGCAGGCTGCGAACCAGATCACGGCGCAGCAGGCTGCCGCGATGCTCGCCGCGGCCGAGCAGCAGGCCACCGCCGCGGCTACCGCCGCCGCGACCGCCGGCGCAGCCCAGGTGGCTGCGGCGCTTCCGCCGGATTCGGACGGCTATGCCGAGGTCAAGGGCAACGACTGGGCCTGGGGCTGGCAGCTGGGCGCCTACTGGAAGCCGACCGGGAATGATCGACTGGGCTTGAACTACCGCTCGCGCATCACCCACGACATCGACGGCACGGCCAATTTCGATACCGCCGGCGCCCCGGGCTACAGCCTGTTGCAGGCCAACCCGCAGCTGGCTTCCAGCATTCCGCCGTTCACCCACACCAGTGGCACGGCGCGCCTCACCAACCCGGCCGTCGCCACCCTGAGCTACTGGCATCAGGAATCGAAGTTCGGCATCGGTGCGGATGTGTCGTGGACGCAATGGAGCGTGATGCGCAGCCTCACCGTGGACTACGCCAACGCGCAGCCCCCCACCGTCCTGCCGTTCAACTGGCGCAACACCTACTACGTCGCGGTCGGCGGCGAGTACTACGCCACCGACAAGCTGACCCTGCGTGCCGGCGTGTCCGTCGACCAGGCGCCGATGACCGCAAGCAACCGCGATCCGCGCGTGCCCGATGCCGCCCGCCGCATGGCTGCCTTCGGTATCGGCTACAAGGCCAGCGAGCACTTCCAGATCAACGCATCGTATGCGCACATCTTCGTCAGCCACGCAGGCGTGAACGATGCCACCAGCGCCACCGGCGACGTGCTGACCGGCACCTACGACGACTACGGCAACCTGCTGAGCGTGTCGGCGCAGTACAAGTTCTGACCGGCTTCGCCCCAGAAACCTCCCCGCGCAAGCGGGGAGGTTTTTTCTTGTCTGAAGAGTGCGGGCATGGATGGCCGCCGATTTGATCTCCGCGATCAGGGATGATCGCAGAGGTGCTTCAGCCGCGTTTGAGCAGGAGATCCAGCATCTGCCGGAAGCGCTTGCCGTAGGGCGGATTGAGTAGCCCGGCGCCATTCCAGCGCGCCTGGCGGAACACGGGCTTGGTGTGCGAGAAGGTGCGGAAGCCGGCCTCGCCGTGGTAGCCGCCCATGCCCGAGGCGCCCACGCCGCCGAAGGGCAGTTCGTGCTGGGCGATGTGGTAGAGCGTGTCGTTGAGGGTGACGCCGCCGGCATGGGTGCGCGCCAGCACGCGGTCGATCAGCGACCGGTCCGTCTCGAACAGATACAGCGCCAGCGGATGCGCACGCGCGCCGACATAGGCGATGGCTTCGTCCATGGTGTCGTAAGGCACCAGCGGCAGCAGCGGACCGAAGATTTCTTCCTGCATCACTTGCATGTCGTCACGCACGTCCGTGATCAGCACGGGTGGCAGCAGGCGGCGCACAGCATCGGGCGTGGCCTCGCTCAGCGATTCGATTGAGGCGCCGGCGGCATTTGCATCGTCGCGCAGCGTGGAAAGTCGCGCGTAATGGCGGTCGGTGGCGATGCTGGCGTATTGCGCATTGCGTGCGAGGTCGGGATACAGGCGCGCCGTCGCCGCACGCGCCGCCGCGACGAACTCGTCCATGCGTGCACGCGGCAGCAGCACATAGTCGGGCGCGATGCAGGTCTGCCCTGCATTGATCAGCTTGCCGAACACGATGCGTTCGGCCGCGTGCTCCATGCGAGCACCGGGGCCCAGGATCACCGGCGACTTGCCGCCCAGTTCCAGCGTCACCGGCGTGAGGTTGGCTGCGGCCGCGCGCATCACATGGTGGCCTACGGCAGTGGAACCGGTGAACAGCAGATGGTCGAACGGCAACGTGGCGAACGCCTGGCCCACGGCGGCGTCGCCGTTGACCACCTGCACCTCGTCGTTGCGGAAGTACTTGGCGACGAGTTCGGCGAACAAGGCCGAAAAACGCGGTGTGTATTCGCTCATCTTCAGCATCACGCGATTGCCGGCGGCGAGCGCGTCCACCAGTGGTCCCACCGCGAGGTAGAGCGGATAGTTCCACGGCACGATGATGCCCACCACGCCCAGCGGCTGCGGACGCAGCTCGGTGCGCGCCGGCAGGAACAGCAAATCGGCGAGGCGCCGCTTCGCCCGCATCCAGCGTTTGCCGTGGCGCAACGCGTGGCGCACGGCGGAGAGGCTGGGGAAGATCTCCAGCAATTCGGTTTCTTGTGTCGGTCGATTGCCGAAGTCGGCGTGGATCGCATCGGCGATGCCGTCGCGATGCGCGAGCAACAGGCGTTGCAGCGCACGCAGGCGCGCGGCGCGCGTGGGCCAGTCCGGCAGCGGGTCGTGCGCCTGCGCTTCGCGCAGCCGACGCAGTGTGGTGTCGAGGTCGGACATGTGGGCCTTGGGGTGGCGGGCAGGGATCAGAACTTCACGCGCAATTCCGCGCCGTAGGTGCGGGGCGGATCGATGACGGCCCAGGGCGTGCCGAACACCGTCGTGGTGAGATTGGTGATGCCGATGTAGCGTTCATTGAAGACATTGTTCACGAACAGGCCGACGTCCCAGCGCTGGTCCGGCGTCTGCCAGTCGAGTCGCGCATTGGCATGGCGCTGGGCCGTGCCAACCTGGAAATTCGGACTGGTCTGGCAGGTGCCCTGGATCTCCGACTCCCCGTTGCAGCGGGTCTTGCTGCGGAAGCCATACTGGAAGTTGAACACCACGTTGCCGTTGGCCACGTTGTGCACGGTGTAGGCCATGCCGGCGGTAGCCGACCACAGCGGGTTGCCGGTGGGCTGACCGTTGAGCACGGTGCCGTCCGGCGCCGTGGATTGCAGGTAGCGCTGGCTGATGTAGGCCACGTTGGCATTGAATTTCAATGGTTCGACCGGTTGCCACTGCGCTTCCAGATCGACGCCCTTGGCTTCTTCGTTGCTGACGCTGGTGGTGTAGTACGGAATGCCCGTGCCGTTGGAGCCGGGCTGGCCGGTGACGTTCGGGTTGAGCACCTGCTCCTGCAGGTTGTAGTAGCGGTAGTAGTACACCGAGCCGTTGAACAGAAGGTTGTACTCCGGCAGCACCGTCTTGATGCCGGCCTCGTAGTTCCACACCTTCTCCGGCGCGAAGTGCGAGCCGATGTCCAGGCTTTCGTAGCCGCCGGCCTTGTAGCCCTTGGCCACCGAGAAATAGGCCATCACGTCTTGGGTGAACTTGTAGCTGAGCACCGCGCGCGGGCTGAAGTCGTTCCATGTGTTGTGCGCGCTGACCAGGGTGTTGACGGGCGCGCCGCCGCTGGCGGTGAAGATCTCGTTGCTCTGGAAGGCGCTGAGCAGGGCGGACGTGGGAATGCCGGCCATAGCGGCTGCCATGTCGAGTATGCCGGCCTGCTGGAGCTGGCTCAGCGTATTGTCCAGTTGCGGCGCCTGGCGCGGGATGTTGAACCAGGAGAAATCCCGCTCGTCGTGGGTGAAGCGCGCGCCGGTGGTCAGGTCCAGCTTGTCGCTGAGATGCCAGATCACGTCGCCGAAGGCTGCGTAGGACTTGTAGTTGCCGTTGTTGTTGATCTGCTCGGTCCACGGATCGCCCAACAGGGTGTAGGGCAGGTTGTAGGCGTCGAGCATCGACTGGAAGTAGTGGAAGAGGGTGCCGGTGGGCGTTCCCGTCTGGGCACCCGTGTTCACCGCCAGCGTGTCGATGCTGTCGGTCGTGACGTCCACCTGATTGCCCTGCCGTGCCTGCTCGCTGTACCAGCTCACGCCGGTGACCCAGTCGAGCAGGTCGTTGCTACCGGCGAGCTTGAACTCCTGCGAGAAGGCGTTGTTGTGCTCGATGTTGGCGGTGGCGAGGTAGGTGTCGATGTTGGCGGTGCCGTCGCTGTCTTCGAGATTGAAGGTATCGAAGTTGCGCCAGGCGGTGGTCGAGGTGAGGCTGCCCCAGGCGAAGTTGTGGTCGAGCGTCAGGGTGACGCCATCGAAGCGGCGGCGCTCGTCGGCGCCGACTGCGTCGTTGTACAGCGGTGCGTTCAACGGATTCAGATAAGTGGACGGCTCCGCCGGGAAAGGCGGCAGCACCAGGCCGGAGGGTTGCCGCAGGGTGAAGTCCGACAGCGGCACCAGGCCGATGGCTGCCTGCGGTGCCTGGTTGAGCTTCTCGTGGTCCCACGACAACAGCATGCGGGTGTCCGGCGTGATGTTCCAGCGGAATACCGCACGCGTTCCCCAGTCGCCGTTGTCGCCGTAGCGCTGGCCGGTCGCCTGGTCCTTGATCCACCCGTCGCTCTGGTTGTCGTAGGCACTGACGCGCAGCGCCATGTCCTTGTTCAGGGGAATGTTGACCAGGCCGTAGGCGTAGCGCTCGCCGTAGTTGCCGTAACGCAGCGTGGCATCGCCCTCGAACTTGTCGCTGGGTTCGTTGGTGACGATCGAGATGGCGCCGCCGGCGGCGTTGCGGCCGAACAGCGTTCCCTGCGGACCTTTCAGCACCTCGATGCGCTGGATGTCGTTGAACGCCAGCATCGAGCCGCCGGTGCGGTCGGCGTAGACGCCGTCCACGTATACGCCCACGGCGGGCTCGGTGCCGATGCCGAAATCCTCGGTGGTGATGCCGCGCAGGGTGTAGCCGGGCTGGGTCGGCTGGGAGGTGGTGACGACCAGTCCAGGCACGAAGTACTGCATCTGGCTGATGTCGGTGGCGGTGACGCTGGCGATGTCCTTGGCAGTGACGATCTGCAAGGCGATCGGTACTTGCTGCATTTCCTGCGTGCGGCTCTGCGCCGTCACCGTGATCTTGCCCAGCTCGGTGGTGCTCTGGTTGTTCTTCGTGGTGCCGGGCGAGGGCGTGGCGGCCGGCGCATTCGCGGTTTGCCCGGCATCGGTGTTCTGCGGTGCGTCCGCAGCCCATGCGGCCAGCGGCGCGGCCAGCATCATGGTGCTGCCGAGCAACGCGAGACGCAGTTGGACGGACAGTGGTCGCAGACGCATCGTCATACCCGTTCTCCCCAGGCTTGGTCATGCATGGCGCGGTGACCGCGCCGGAAGTTTTCGTCCGCTGCGGCCGTGCTCAATGCACGATGTCGCAGTTCCCCTTGAGCGAAAGAATCCAGGCGCGGATCAGCGCCTCGCCCTCACGATCCACGGTGCTGCGGCCGATCTCCGGCATCATCGTGCCGGGCCGGGTGGAGCCGATGCGGTTCATGATGATCGAGTCGTCCGGCTTGCCGGGCACGATGTCGAACAGGCGCCCTCCGGTGGCCGGACCGGCTGCCTCGGGCGACTTGCAAATGCCGAGGTGGTGGTCTTCTGGCACGTCCGCGCCGAGCGAGAAGCCGGTGACGCTGGCCTCGCCGTTCGGGTTGTGGCACATCGCGCAGTTGACGTCGAGCCAAGCGCGCGCGCGGGCATCGAGCGTAGCGCTGGGATCGCGCCAGTCGGCGGCCTTCGGCACGTCGGCCAGCTTGGGCATGTCCATCAGGTAGCCCATCGCGACCAGGTGCTCCAGCTGGTTCTCGCGGCCGCTGCCGTAGTCGTACTCGCGGTTCATGTTCCGCGCCTTGGGGCCGATCGGCAGGATGCTGCGGCCGATCATGTCGGCCTCGTGGCAGTTCACGCACTGGCCTTCGTCGGGCACCACGTAGTTGAAGTCCTCGCGCTGGTCCTGCGCGCCGACGAGGGTGAGTGCCTGCACGTCGCCGGTACGCACCAGCGTGGCCTCGGTCTGCTCCTTGTTCCACACGTAGACGAACGGCGTCCAGCCGTCCTTGCGGCGCACCAGCAGGCGGGTTTCCACCAGGTGCACGCTGGCCAGGTTCAAGTCCTGGCCGACGAAGTCGCCGGAGTAGTCCAGCGTGCGCGCCACGTCGCTGAACTTGCCGTCGGCAGCGCGCGGGTAATAGAAGGTCTTGGTGACGACGGTGCCGACCGGGAAGTCGAAGGTGTTCTTCGCGTCGTATTTCGCAGACACCCCCTTGGGCATCCACACCGTGCGCAGCTTGTGCACGTAGTCGGTGAACAGCGGCGTGTTGAGGTTGTACGGCACCACGCCGGCGTTGAGTTCCAGCCTGCCGTCGCGGGCCTCGACCATGTGCCAGTCGCTGAGCTTGGTCGGCTTGCCGTCGGCATGGAATTCCGCCGGCGGCAAGCCGCGATGGCAGCCGGACAACAGAAGCAGTGCCAGCTGCGCGGCATGTTTCGCGGACTTCACCATCGCGGCCTCAGAGCTTCGGCTCGGGGTTGAGCGTCACGGCCGGGAGTTTGTCGATCGTGCACTGGAACGGCTTCATGTCGGTGTTCGGATGCTTGTAGCCATCGGGACCGTCGGCATCGACCACGCCGCTGACGTCCTGGATGCAGATGCGGTCCTGCGGCGGCAGCGTCTTGTCGGTGAATTTCGGGTCGCTGTAGCCGTCCCACAGCACGTCGGGGAAGTGGCCGCCGATGCCGAACATCGCGATCTTCAGCGTCTTGAAATCCAGCCCGCTGGGCGAGTCGCCGCCGCCCTTGAGGCGGTTGCCGTAGATGAAGATGCCCTTGGGGTACGGGTCGTAGTCGGCGGCCACGCCGGTCTTGCTCGCGTAGTTGGTGGAGTAGAAGCTGGACACGATGATGTTCGCCGTCTTGTTGTCGGCGATGTCGTTGTCGAAGATCTCCACCTTCGGGTTGGAGTTCACCACCACGCCCGAGCCTGCCGGAACGCTGGCCACCGCCGAACCGTTCGCCGCGAAGTTGTCGTGATTGTTGGCGACCACGTGGTTCTTGAACACGCGCGTGCCGCTGCCTTCCATCAGCAGGTCGGGCATGTTGAACACCAGGATGCCGCCGGAGTTGTTGGTGGCGGTGTTGCCGTACACGTCGGCGTTCACCGTGTTCTCGATCTCGATGCCGGCCACGTTCTGTTCGGCGCGGTTGTTGCGCACGATCACGTTGTTGGACTGGCCCACGTAGATGCCCGAGTCGGACGCGCCGATGGCTTCCGAATCCTCGATCAGCACGTTCTGCGTCTTCACCGGGTAGATGCCATACGGGCCGTTGCTGGTCTGCGAGCCGTCCGTCCACTGCGTGCGCACGCCATGGATGGTGATGTTCCTGCCATGGTTGATCTTCAGCGCATCGCCCTTGGTGTCCTCGATCGTGAGGTTCTCGATGGTGAAGTCGTTGGCGTTCACCAGCAGGCCTTCGGGGCCGACCACCTGGCCCTTGAACGAGAGCACGGTCTGGTCCTTACCGGCACCCTTGATGGTGACGCCGTCGGTGCGCAGGCTGAGTCCGCGCGTGAGGTGGTAATGGCCAGCGGGGATGTCGATCACCGTGCCAGGCTTGGCGTCCAGAAGCTGTTCCTGCAGCTTCGATTCGAAGCTGGCGTCGGTCGCATTCTGCGGTGCGGGTGCCTGCTGGCTGCTGCACCCGGCGAGTACGGCGACGAGTGTGGCGGCGATGAGCGTCTTGCGCATGATCGTTGAACTCCCCATTCGAACGGCATTGCGGATGCCGTCACTGTCCCGCAACACGTTGCGGTTGGGGAGGGTAAAACGGCCAGGGCATGGGGGGCAAAGCGGCCAGTGTGCGGGGCTTTGGTAAGAGCACGCTCCGCGCGAACGCTACTTGATCGAAAGATTAGAGGTTGGATATAGGAAGAGTGCCATTCCTGCCAATCTCCAAAGTACCGAACCGTGAAGTCAAGGCATCAATGAAATGCCCAAAGAATGAAAAATACTCTCCCTTCCGGCTGGTAATGAGACCGCCTTGAATCAGCTCGCAGTCGAGCTCGAATTCAGGCTCGCCGGGTAGTTGTGAGTAGAAATAGAACGCTGTGCCATCTCGAAAAGTCGCGATGGAAGAGAGGCCGCGAAGAAGGCTGTCGAGGTCTTCGTAGTTGTCGCAGTCAAAAAGGATGATTTGCCACATAGGTGAAACGGAGCCTCTAACTATGCGGTTACTGGATTCGGTCTGCGTCGGAACGACGAGCGAGAGCTTCAAGCTGCAGCGCGCCGCGCCTCTTGCGGCGCCATGCCGGTCCAGCGCTTGAACGCGCGGCGGAATTCGCGCGGATCGCTGAAACCCACCTCGCCGCCGATCTCGGCCACGCTCAGGTCGCCGCCCTGCAGCAGTTGCAGCGCGCGTTCGGCGCGCACGCGGTCGTGGATCTCGCGGAACACGCGGCCGCTTTCGGTGAGCCGGCGGCGCAACGAGCGTTCGCTGAGGTTGAGCGTGCGCGCCACCTCGTTGAGCGTGGGCTGCTGGCGCAACTGGCTGCGCAGCAGGCGTTCCACCGCGGCGACGATTTCCTGGTGCGGTTCGCCGCCATCCGGCGTGCGTTGCTGCGCGCACAGCGCCAACGCCTGCTGCGCGGTGAGCGGGTTGTAGCCGGGCAGCGGATGGGCCAGCCACTCCGTGCCGATCAGCAGCCGGCAGCGCGGCGCGTCGAAGCGCAGCTCGCAGCCGAACAGCTGCGCGTACTCGTCGGCGTGGTCCGGGCGCGGGTAGGCCAGCTCCAGCCGCAGCGGACGCAGCTCGGTGCCGACCAGCTCGCGCGCGATCAGCGTCGAGCTGGCGAACAGCTCCTCACAGAAGAACGGAAGCAGGCTGGCGTCGTCGAACAGAGGCAGCGCGACCATCGCCACGGCATGTTCGTCCACTGGCTCGAACGCGAGGTCGAGCAGGCAGCCGCAGATCTTGTGGTAGCGGATGCCCGACTGCATCGCCTCGCCGAAGGTGCGGGAGGTCATCATCGCCAGCCCCAGCAGGCCGAAGCCGCCGACGGTGCCCTCGCGGCCGATGCGCAGCCCCGCGTCGCGCACGCCCGCCGCGCCCAGCGCCGTGAGTGCGCGATGCACGAACAGGCTGGCCTGCCGGTAGGAAACGCGCAGCGCCGGATCCGCGATCTGCGCGCGGTTCAGGCCCAGGCCGCCGAACCACGAGCGACTGTCCACGCCGCAGCCATCGGCGAGTTGCGTCAGATAGAGCAGCTTGTTGGTGGGAAATTCCGCCGCGGTGTAGCGCGGATCGTCCGTCACTTGCGTGGCGTGCGCGCTGGAATGGAAGCCGATCATGCCGGCGGGACGTGCCATGGTGCCGATGCTCCGACGCAGCCAGGCCAAGGCGGCCCGCGATCCGGACTTTCTAGCACGTCTGCGCGGCCGGTCGCTTGTGCATTGCGCAAGCGACCGACCGTGAAGCCGTTTCGATCCTGCGTTGGCAGGGGAACATCCACGGCGTGGTCAGCGTCGGGATGTCTCCCTGTCGCGTGGGTGGTTCAGCGCAGGCCGCCGCCAGCGTAGAGCTTCTCGCCGGTCAGCCAGCCTGCGTCGCCGGAGGCCAGGAAAACGGCGATCGAGGCAATGTCCTGCGGCTGGCCGATGCGACCCAGCGGCGTCTGTGCCACGGCATGGGTCTCGAACTCCGAACCGATGAAGCCGGCGCTATGGGTGCCTTCGGTCTCCACGATGCCCGGATTCAGGGCATTGACACGGATGCCGCGCGGGCCCAGTTCCCGTGCCAGCGCACCGGTGATGCCTTCCACCGCCGACTTGGTGGCGGTGTACACCGCCGAACCCGGTGGCGTGATACGGCTGACCAGCGAGCCTATGTTGATGATGCTGGCGCCCTGGCCGAGGTGCTTTTCCGCCGCCTGCGTGGTCAGCAGCAGGCCCAGCACGTTGACATCGAACTGCCTGCGGTAGTGCTCTTCGGTGATGGCCTCGATCGGCGCGAACTCGTAGACGCCCGAGTTGTTGACCAGGATGTCGAGGCGACCGAAACGCTCGACCGTCTGCGCGACGATGGCCCGCGCATCGGCGCCCTTCGAAACGTCGCCCTGCACGGCGAACGCCTTGCCGCCGGCCGCGGTGATCTCGGCTACCACGGCGTCGGCGCCGGCCTTGCTGGAGGCGTAGTTCACGGCGACGGCGGCGCCTGCGGCGGCAAGTGCCTTCGCGATGGCGGCGCCGATGCCCTTGGATGCGCCCGTGACGAGGGCGGTCTTGCCTTGGAGCTTGCTCATGGTGGGTTCCTGCGAGTGTGGCGAGTGGGGGATGGTCCGGGTTCTTAAATCCAGTAGTTCAAGATATATGAACTATGGAACCAATCGTCAAGGGGCGGGTAAAATGCCGCCATGCGTCCGCTGTTCCATCCATCGATCGACGACGTCACCGTGGAGGGCATACTCCACGCGCTGTCCGACTCCGTGCGCGCGTCGATCTACGCCAGGCTGGCAGGCCTGGACTGCGCCGCGGCCTGTACCGCGTTCCAGCAGGCCGGCGACCGCGTCATCCCCAAATCCTCGCTGTCGCAGCACTTCCGCGTGCTGCGCGAAGCGGGCCTGGTCCGCAGCGAACGATCCGGCGTGGAAATGCACAACACCACGCGCTGCGCAGAAATCGAGCAGCGCTTTCCCGGCCTGATCCCCGCCATCCTCAACGCGCATCGCATGCAGGCCGCGGGCACACCGTCGCCCCGCTCACCGCGTCGCAGGACGGCGACGCCAGCCGTCAGGAAGAAAGCAAAGGGTCGCTGAGTGTGCTGTTGCCGCAAATCCTGATGAGATCATTCATGATGAAATGATCGGCGTGCGCCGGATGGACGGCGCACCGCACGTTGCGGCGCACCGTTTCGATCAGCGTCGCGTTACGGCTTGCGGTACTGATTCACCCATCGCGTGATTTCGTTGGCCGTGGGGATATCGTGATTGGCCTGGGTGGCCAGCGCAGTACTGACCGTGGCGGCGACCAGATGGCCTTGCGGGTCGATCAGCAGCAGGGCCGGATAGGTCGAGATACCGAGCGCGTCGATCCACGCTTGGGCATCCACCAGGCTGGAAACTTGCAGCTTGCGCTGTTTGGCGAACGTCAGCGCGGTGTCGCGTGACTCGTAGGTCACTGTGAGCAGCTTGAAGTCTTTGTGTTGCTTCGCCAGCGCGTTTAGCGTGGGTACCTCGGCGATGCACGGGATGCAGTCGGCGAAGTAGAAGCTGAGCAAGGTGTAATGGCCCTTGAAGTCCGCATTGGTCACGCGCTGGCCTTGCGCGGTACGCAGGTCGAAGGCGGGGAGTGCCTCGCTCGGTTTGAGCTTGAGCGATAGCGTATTGGGCGCCGGTGCCTGATGGGCGGAGTTGATGCGCAGCACGACCTCGGATTGCGCATTGACGGACTTGGAGAACGATGCGCCGGGAGCGCGCGCCTGACGCATGAAGTCGTCGTAGCTGATAGGTTTGCCGCTGCTGTCGAGGAGATTGATTTTCGCGTCGCTGGGCAACACCAGGGCGGAAATCAGTTGCTGCTTCTGAGCCGCAGTTTGCGCGTAGGCCGTAGTGCCGACGAACAGGCTGGCCAGCAGACAGATGGTTGCAGGCGGACGGGACATCGCGGTTCCCTATGGATGTGGAGCCGCGAGGCTAATACGGAAATCGGGCGACGCAAAATTCCCCTCGCTCTCAACACGGTCGAGAGCGAGGGGAATGGCGTTATTCGCCGATGGTCAGCAACGAGGCGTTGCCGCCGGCCGCCGTGGTGTTGACGGTGAGCGTGCGCTCGCCGGCGAAGCGCAGCAGGTAGTGCGGGCCGCCGGCCTTGGGGCCGGTGCCGGACAGCGACTCGCCGCCGAAGGGCTGCACGCCGACCACCGCGCCGATCTGGTTGCGGTTGACGTAGCAGTTGCCGACGCGGGCGTGGCTGCGGATGTATTCCACGGTGTCGTCGATGCGGCTGTGCACGCCCAGCGTGAGACCGTAGCCGGTGGCGTTGATCTGCTCGACCACCTGCGGCAGTTCGCTGCCCTTCCAGCGCAGCACGTGCAGCACGGGGCCGAACACTTCGCGCGTGAGGGTGGCAAGCGCCGGTATTTCGTAGGCGCGCGGTGCGAAGAAGGTGCCGTTGGCGGCGGCAGCCGGGTCGAGCGGCACTTCGCCGATCTTCTTCGCTTCCTTGTCCATGCGTGCGGCGTGGTCGACGAGGATCTTGCGCGCGTCCTCGTCGATCACCGGGCCGACGTCAGTCGAGAGCTGGCCCGGATCGCCCACCTTCAGCTCGGCCATCGCGCCGGCAAGCATGCCGATCACCTTGTCGGCGATGTCTTCCTGCACGAACAGCACGCGCGCCGCGGAGCAGCGTTGGCCGGCGGACTGGAAGGCAGAGGCGATCACGTCCTTGACGATCTGTTCGGGCAGGGCGGAGGAGTCGGCGATCATCGCGTTCTGGCCGCCGGTCTCGGCGATCAGCGCGGCGATCGGCGCGTTGCGCGCGGCGAGCGCGCGGTTGATCGCCCAGGCGGTTTCGGTGGAGCCGGTGAAGGCGACACCGGCCACGCGCGGGTCCTTGGTCAGCGCGGCGCCGACCACGGCGCCGTCGCCGGGCAGGTACTGCAGCACGGCCTCGGGCACGCCCGCTTCGTGCAGCAGCTTCACCGCGGCGTAGCCGATCAGGCTGGTCTGCTCGGCGGGCTTGGCAATCACGCTGTTGCCGGCGGCAAGCGCGGCGCTCACCTGGCCGAGGAAGATCGCCAGCGGGAAGTTCCACGGGCTGATGCAGACGAATACGCCGCGACCGTTGAGGAACAACTGGTTGCTCTCGCCGGTTGGTCCCGGGAGTTGTTCCGGATGACCGAACAGGCGGCGCGCCATGGTGGCGTAGTAGCGCAGGAAATCGGCGGCCTCGCGGATCTCGGCGATGGCGTCGGGCAGGCTCTTGCCGGCTTCGCGCACGCACAGCGCGATGAATTCGGCGCGGCGCGCTTCGAGCTGTTCCGCCGCGTGTTCGAGGATGGCGGCGCGACTGGCGGCGGGCAGGCGGTCCCAAGCGGGCTGGGCGGCGACGGCGTTGGCCAGTGCCTTGTCCACCAGTGCGGCGTCGGCGCTGATGTAGCTGCCCACGTTCTGGCGGCGGTCGGCCGGGTTGGTCACCTGCACGGTGGGGCCGTTGCCCTTGCCGCCCGGCACCAGCGGTTCGGCGTTCCAGGGGCCGGACTTGCCGTTGACGGCTTCGGCGGTGGCCTTCAGTTCGTTGTCGTTGGAGAAGTTGATGCCCATGGAATTCTTCCGAAGCTCACCAAAGAGATTGACCGGCAGCGGGATGCGCGGATGGGGAATGGAAGCGAAGCGGCGCACCGTTTCGCAGGGATCGGCCACCAGCTCGCGCACCGGCAGGGTCTCGTCCACCACGCGGTTGACGAAGCTGGTGTTGGCGCCGTTTTCCAGCAGGCGGCGCACCAGGTAGGGCAGCAGGTCTTCGTGCGTGCCCACCGGCGCGTACACGCGGCAGGGCACGTTGAGGTTCTGCGGGCCGATCACTTCCGCGTACAGGTCGGTGCCCATGCCGTGCAGACGCTGGAACTCGAACGGACGGCCGCGCGCGACGTGATGCACGGCGGCGATGCTGTGCGCGTTGTGGGTGGCGAACTGCGGATAGATCAGCTCGCTGCCGGCGTCGAACAGCTTGCGCGCGCAGGCGAGGTAAGACACGTCGGTGTTCGGCTTGCGCGTGTACAGCGGGTAGCCGGCCAGGCCCTGTTCCTGTGCGCGCTTGATCTCGGCGTCCCAGTAGGCGCCCTTGACCAGGCGCACGTACCAGCGGCGATTGGCGGCGCGGGCGGTCTCGATCAGCCAGTCGATCACGAACGGCGTGCGCTTGGAGTACGCCTGCACCACGATGCCCAGGCCGTTCCAGCCCTGCAGCGAGGGATGCGCGAACACGTCGCCGATGATGTCCAGCGAGAGTTCGAGACGGTCGGCCTCCTCGGCGTCCACCGACAGCGCGATGCCTTGCTTCATCGCCAGCTGCGACAGCTCCAGCAGCTTGGCGGTGAGGTCGCGGCGGGCGATGGCGCGCTTGGCCACTTCGTAGCGCGGATGCAGCGCGGACAACTTCACCGAGATCGACGGCGCGTCGGTGTGATTGGCGAACGGGCCGCGCGCGCCGATGCGCGCGATGGCGCGGCGGTAGTCTTCCTGGTAGCGCTCGGCGGTCTCGCTGGTGAGCGCGGATTCGCCCAGCATGTCGTAGGAATAGCGGTACACCGCGTATTCCTTCTTCGCGCAGCGGTCCAGCGCCTCGTCGATGGTCTGCCCCATCACGAACTGGTGGCCCATGATGCGCATGGCCTGGCGCACGGCGAGGCGGATTGCCGGCTCGCCGGCGCGGCCGGCGAGGCGCTTCAATGCGCCGGTGAAGTCGCGGCGAGTTTCCTCGGCCAGGTTCACCAGGTGGCCGGTGAGCATCAGGCCCCAGGTGCTGGCGTTGACGAACAGCGACTCGCTCTGGCCGAGATGCTTCTTCCAGTCCGCGTCGCCCAGCTTGTCGCGGATCAGCTTGTCGGCGGTGGCCTTGTCGGGGATGCGCAGCAGCGCTTCCGCCACGCACATCAGCAGCACACCTTCCTCGGAGGAAAGATCGTACTGGCGCATGAAGGATTCGACCGCGCTCTGGTCCTTGGCGCGCACGCGCACGCGGGTCACCAGGCCGGCGGCGACGTCGATCACCTGCTCGCGCTCGGCGGGTGGCAGGGTGGCCTGGGCGAGCAGGTCGTTGACCGCTTCGGTTTCGTCGCGCAGCCACGCGGCGGTGATGCGCGCGCGGGCCGGCTCGGCGCCGGCGGGGAGTTCGGGGCTGAGAATGGGTTGGGTCACGGCAGGGTCGATGCGGTGGGAAGGGGCGAAACGGAACGCGGGATTGTACGCCGTGCGCCGCCGCGCCGCCGCAACCCGGCCTGCAGACCTTCGAACGGGAGACCTAAGGCGCATGTCGGCAAACGGTGCCGGCAAAACCGGTCCGGCTCAGGCGCCTGCGGCATTCTTGCCCCTTGCGGCCATTGCGACCTATCATCGAAGCGCTCTTGGCACGCCGGATCTCCATGATCGTGCTACGACCAGCCGCCGCCGGCTTGCCCCGCGTGTCGATATGGCTTAGGCCCAATCGCACGCTCAGCCGGCGCGGGCTGCGTCGGCTCATCATGCTTCTGGTGGTGCTGGCGCTGGCTGTCGCCGTTCTGGGTGCGTGGGTGGGGAATGTGTTCGCCCCGCTGTTCGCCCTGGTCGAGTCGGCTGCCGTGGCTGTCGCCTTGCGCGTGGCCTGGCGGGTCGGCCGCCGCGGCGAGCGCATCATCCTCGACGAAAGGTCGCTGGTGGTGCAGTCGCTGCCGGGGCGCCGCTGCGTGCGTTTCCAGTCCTGCTGGGTGCGCGTGCGGTTGGACGAAGGGGATAACGGATGTCATCGCCTGCTGCTGTCGTCGCACGGGCGCGAGCTGGAAATCGGCGGGTTCCTTGCCGAACAGGAACGTGTCGAGCTGTTGCGGAAACTCAAGCTGCTGCTGGACGAGGTCAACGGCCAGCGGCGCGGATAGGTTCAACAAAGGGCGAGAGCATGACATCTGGCAGCATCAGGACTGACGGGGCCGAACCGGGCCGCGGGCTGGGCATCAAGCGCGCCGTCTCGGCGGCCTTGGCGCCCATGCTGGCGCTGTGCGCCGGCATCGCGCAGGCCAACCCCGAACCGGGGCAGCTCAACATGACGCGCGGCGTGACCACCTGGTCGGGCGAGCCGTATTTCCTCAACAACGTCGCCCTCGGCGTCTGCGTCGTCATCGGCATCGTGGTGTTCGGCGCGATGTTCATCGCCATGTTCCGCTTCCGCAAATCACGCGGCGCGGTACCGGAAAAGTGGTCGCACAACACCACGGTCGAGATCATCTGGACGGCGATCCCGGTGCTGATTCTGATGGCGCTGGCGTGGATGGCCACCGGCGGACTGGTCTCGTTCGCGGACACCACCGGCGCGCAGATGACGATCAAGGTCACCGGCTACCAGTGGAAATGGCGCTACGACTACGTCGATTACCAGGGCAAGCCGGTCAGCAAGGTCGGCTTCATGTCCCGACTCGACGAGCTTTCCGACAAGACCCGCCAGCTGGGCTCGGGCATGGATCCGTACGCGGTGAAGACCGGTAACGAGAACACCTACCTGCTCAACGTGGACAAGCCGCTGGTGCTGCCGATCCACACCAAGATCCGCTTCGTCATCACCAGCGAGGACGTGATCCACTCGTGGTGGGTGCCCGCGTTCGGCTGGAAGATGGATGCCATCCCGGGCATCGTCAATTCGGCCTGGACCAATATCAACGAGGCTGGCACCTACCGTGGCCAGTGTGCCGAGCTGTGCGGCCAGGACCACGGCTTCATGCCTATCGTGGTGAAGGCTGTTTCGCAGGAGGATTTCAACAAGTGGCTGGCGGCGCAGGAACAGGCGAATGCGCCGGCTCCGGCCGCGACGCCGGCAGCCGCCCCCACCGCCGCCGCGCCGGCCGGCCACGGCTGATCCACCGCGAAAGCATCCCTATTCCGGAGAGCGGCCGCCCGCGGTCGCGCCATCGACAGACTTAAGGCAGAGGTGCGCAATGGCCCACGAAGCCACCCACGATCACCACGACCACCACCACGCGCCGGAGGGCTTCTTCCAGCGCTGGGTGATGTCCACCAACCACAAGGACATCGGCACGCTGTACCTCGTCTTTTCGTTGACGATGTTCTTCATCGGCGGCAGCTTCGCGATGGTGATACGCGCCGAGCTGTTCAAGCCGGGGCTGGACCTGGTGCAGCCGTATTTCTTCAACGAGATGACCACCATGCATGCGCTGGTGATGATCTTCGGCGCGATCATGCCGGCCTTCGTGGGCCTGGGTAACTGGATGATCCCGTTGATGATCGGCGCGCCGGACATGGCGCTGCCGCGCATGAACAATCTCTCGTTCTGGATCCTGCCGTTCGCCTTCGCGCTGATGCTGTCCACGCTGTTCCTGCCCGGCGGTGGCCCGGCCGGCGGCTGGACGATGTATCCCCCGCTGTCGCTGCAGAGCAGCTCGCTGGCCTACGTGGTGTTCGCGATCCATCTGATGGGCATCAGTTCGATCATGGGTGCGATCAACATCATCGCCACCATCCTCAACATGCGCGCGCCAGGCATGGATCTCCTGAAGATGCCGGTGTTCGTATGGAGCTGGCTGATCACCGCGTTCCTGCTGATCGCGGTGATGCCGGTGCTGGCCGGCGCGGTGACCATGCTGCTCACCGACAAGTATTTCGGTACCAGCTTCTTCAACCCGGGCGGTGGCGGCGACCCCGTGCTGTACCAGCACGTGTTCTGGTTCTTCGGCCACCCCGAGGTGTACATCATGATCCTGCCTGCGTTCGGGATCATCTCGGAAATCGTGCCGACCTTCGCGCGCAAGCCGATCTTCGGCTACCGCGCGATGGTGTACGCGATCGCCTGCATCGCCTTCCTGTCGTTCATCGTGTGGGCGCACCACATGTTCGCGGTGGGCCTGCCGCTGGGCGCGGATATCTTCTTCATGTACGCCACGATGCTGATCGCGGTACCGACCGGCGTGAAGGTGTTCAACTGGGTGGCGACGATGTGGGGCGGCTCGATGACCTTCGAGACGCCGATGCTGTTCGCCGTCGCCTTCATCATCCTGTTCACCATCGGCGGCTTCTCCGGCCTGATGCTGGCGCTGGTGCCCGCCGACTTCCAGTACCACGACACCTACTTCGTGGTGGCGCACTTCCACTACGTGCTGGTGACTGGCGCGGCCTTCGCGATCATGGGCGGCACGTACTACTGGCTGCCGAAATGGACCGGCCACATGTACAACGAGTTCTGGGGCAAGGTGCATTTCTGGTGTAGCGTGGTGTTCGTGAACGTGCTGTTCTTCCCGCAGCACTTCCTGGGCCTGGCCGGCATGCCGCGCCGCATCCCCGACTACAACGTTGCGTTCGCCAATTTCAACATGATCAGCTCGATCGGCGGCTTCCTGTTCGGCGCATCGCAGCTGATCTTCCTGGGCGTGGTGGTGCACTGCGCCTTCTTCGCCAGGAAGAAGGCCGCCGACCGCGTGTGGGAAGGCGCCAAGGGCTTGGAGTGGACGGTGCCGTCACCGGCGCCGCACCACACGTTCGAAGTGCCGCCGGTGGTGCGCGACGAAGAGCTCGCGCACGGCCACGTGGACGATTGACGCGGAAGGCACAGGCACATGACCAGCCAAGCAGCAAACGGACAACTCGGGCCGAAGCATCGCCACGGCGTGCGCCGCACCGTGCTGGTGCTGGCCATCGTGGTCGGTGCGTTCTTCCTGTTGCCGTTCGTACAAATTCTGTTGATGAAGTAGTCGCGGCGGTTCACCGCCACATTGGGTGAAGCGGTCGCGGTTTTGCCGCTTCACGGGAAACTCCACGGAGTCTCAGCATGTCCCAGCAGCACGACGTCTACTACGTACCGAGCAAGAGCCAGTGGCCCATCGTGGCCGCGGTGGTGATGTTCCTCACCGTGTTCGGCGCGGCGCACTGGCTGAATGCGGAACCGGGCGATACCGGTTTCGGCAAGACGGTGATCGCCATCGGCGCGGTCGGCGTCCTCGGCATGTTCTTCGGGTGGTTCCGCTCGGTCATCAAGGAATCGCTGGCCGGCAGCTACAACCACCAGGTGGACACCTCGTTCCGCATGGGCATGATGTGGTTCATCTTCTCCGAGGTGATGTTCTTCGGCGCTTTCTTCGGCGCGCTGTTCTACATCCGCAATTTCTCGGTGCCGTGGCTGGGCGGCGAGGGGCACGGTGTGCTCACCCACCAGTACCTTTACGAGGCCTACAGCGGCTCGTGGGGCGTGGCAGGTGGCAATGGTCCGCTGCACGTCGGCGGCGCCTTCAGCGTGGTGCAGCCGTGGGGCCTGCCGCTGTTGAACACGCTGATCCTGCTCACTTCCAGCGTCACTGTGACCATCGCGCACCACGCGCTGCGTGCCGGCCACCGCGGCAGGATCCTGCTGTTCCTCGGCCTCACCGTGCTGCTGGGCGCCACCTTCCTGTATTGCCAGGCGCACGAGTACATGGAGGCGTACAAGGAACTCAATCTCACCCTGCATTCCGGCGTGTACGGTTCCACCTTCTTCATGCTCACCGGTTTCCACGGCCTGCATGTAACGCTGGGCACGATCATGCTGGCGGTGATCTGGTGCCGCGTGCTGAAGGGCCACTTCAACAAGGAACACCACTTCGGCTTCGAGGCCGTGGCGTGGTACTGGCACTTCGTGGACGTGGTGTGGCTGGGCCTGTTCCTGTTCGTCTACATCCTGTGATTTGACGCGACATCCTGTCGCGGAGAGCGAGAGTCAAAAGCCGGACATCCATGGCCTGACTGTTTTGACTTCATGCGACATCGTGTCGCGGAGGGCGAAGATCAAAAACCGACCGTCCATGGCCGGACTCTTCATGAGAAGCCTCGCCACGGATCGAGTTTGAATACAGGAAGCCCGCCAATTGGCGGGCTTCTTCGTGTTGCGGGGAAACAGGCGGTGCCTGGGCAGCTACAATCACTGGCCCACGTCGTGCGGTTGCAGCCAGCCCATCCAGATGCCGAACACGACCATGCCGATCAGCAGCAGCGAGAGTGCGATGCGGCGCGTCAGCGCCCAGGCCATGCGCTTGTCGTCGTGCTTGTCGGTCATCATGTAGTACAAGGCTTGGCCGAGGCTGAAAATCACCACCAGCAACACCACCACCACCGCGTATTTGTAGATGGGGCCCACGTGATTGATCCGGTCGATTCTGTTGCATCGAGTATAGCGACCGGGGCGCTCGCATCGTGCTAGTCGGGTTTCGCCGTCCACCGTGGTGGGCCATTGCGCTCACTGTTGCCGTGACGGTGCTTTTCGTGCGGCTGGGCTTCTGGCAATTGCATCGCGCCGAGTTCAAGGACGACCTGCTGCGACGCTATGCCGCGGCTGCCGTGGCCGCTCCGCAGGAATTCGATCTGGTGGCGCTGCAACCGCCGCCGGACGCCTATCCCCGCGTGCAGGTGCGGGGGCGCTATCTCGCGAATCGCACCTATCTCCTCGACAACCCGAAGCACGACGATCTCGGCGGCGTCGAGGTCTATGTGCCGTTCCAGCCGCAAGGCGGTGATCGCCTGCTACTGGTGGATCTCGGCTTCCTGCCCGGCAACGGCACCGCCGCAACACCGCAGCTGCCGCCGTTGCCGCAAGACGAGCAAAGCCTGCGCGGCCTGTACCTGCCTCCGCCGGGGCACGGCATCGAGATGGGCGGCAATGCGTTGCCGCGGCAGACGCAGTGGCCGAAGACGACGATCTATCTCGATCTTGACCAGGTCGCGGGCGATCTGGGCGACAAGCTGTACCCGCGCGTGCTGGCACTGGATGCCAATCCGTCCTCGATCTACGTGCGCGTGCATGCGCTGGATTTCGGCGACATGCCGCCGGCGCGGCATCGCGCCTATGCGTTCCAGTGGTTTTCCTTCGCCATCGCCGTGGTGGTGATCCTGTTGGCGCTGAACCGCAAGCGCGGTTCGCGCCGTTCCTGACTTAGAGCGTGTTCCGATGAATGCTGTCGATCCCGTCGCGCTGCGCAAGAGCCGCCTGAAGCTGTTGCTGGTCGCTTCGATTTTCGCCGCCCCCTTTGTGCTGGCGATGGTGCTCACACTGGCCGGTTGGCAACCAACCGCAAAGGGCAATGGCCTGCCGGTCAGGCCGCAGCGCAACTTCGCGCAGGAGCAGGTGCCCATACACCTCGCCGATGGGAACACGTGGGCATGGCGCGACAGCGAGCCTAGGCTCACCCTCGTCGCGCTGCCCGGGCCCGATTGCGCCGCGCGCTGCTATGGCGCGCTGACCGCCATGGCCAAGGCGCGCGTGATGCTCAACCGCAACCAGTCGCGGTTGCGCCTGTTGTACGTGGGGACGCCGCCTGCCGATGCGCGGCAGCGCGAGGGCATGGCGAACTACTGGAAGATCGGCGAGGACGTGGGCGGCAAGCTGGCGCCATGGCGTCCGGGCGAGCCGGACAGCGTGGGCGCTCTGCTGGTGGAATCCGATGGCACGGCGCTGGCGAGTTATCCTGCCGGCTTCGACGCCTCCGGGCTGCTCCAGGATATGCAGAAGGTCATCAAGTGATGTCGTTGCAAGTGGGAAAAATGCTGCGCTGGCTATCGGTGCTGGCGGCCGTGTTCGCGTTCGGTCTGGTGATGTTTGGCGCTTTCGTGCGTCTGTCCAATGCCGGCCTGTCCTGTCCGGATTGGCCCACCTGCTACGGCGAGGCGACCTGGCCGCAGCATGCGCAGGCGGTGGCACAGGCCGACGCCGCGTTCCCGAACCGCCCCTACGAGGCGCACAAGGCCTGGCGTGAACAGGTGCACCGCATGCTGGCCGGCACGCTGGGCGTACTGGTGCTGGGACTGGCGCTGGTCATTTCCTGGCGCGACCTCAGCACGCGCGTGAAGGTGATCGCGGGTGCCGTATGTGCGGCGATAGGCGTGACGCTGTACATGCGTGGCGATTACGCGGTATCGGCGTCGTTGTCCGCCCTGGCGATCATGTCGCCGACGCTGGGCGCATGGCGTCTGCGCGGCAGTGGTGCGCAGCAGATCATCGTGCTTGCCCTGGCCGTCATCATCTTCCAGGCCATGCTGGGGATGTGGACCGTGACCCTGTTGCTGAAGCCTGTCGTGGTGACCGGCCATCTTCTGGGCGGCATGACCACGTTCGCGTTGCTGGGCTATGCAGCGGTGCGTTTTGTCGGGGTGGGTGCGGCTGATGATGCGTTGGCCGGCCTGCGCAGACTGGTGATCTTGGGTATCGTGCTGCTGGCCTGCCAGATCGCACTGGGTGGCTGGACGTCGTCGAACTACGCGGCGCTGGCCTGCGGTTTCGGCGACGCGGCTTTCCCGCAGTGCCTGGGTCAATGGTGGCCGCATGGCGACTACCATCAGGGCTTCATCCTCTGGCGCGGCATCGGCGTGAATTTCGAAGGCGGTATTCTCGACCAGGACGCGCGCACCGCGATCCAGATGGTTCATCGCATCGGTGCGTTGGTGGTGTTCTGCTACCTCGGCTGGCTGTCGCACAGGCTCGCGCGGCGGGGCTTGCGCTGGTATGGCATCGCGGTGGGCGTCGCGCTGGTCTGCCAGGTTCTGCTGGGCATCAGCAACGTGCACTTCGGCCTGCCGCTGCCGGTGGCGACCGCGCACAATGGCATGGCGGCGCTGCTGCTGTTCACCCTGGTGGCGGCATTGGCGCGCACGCAACGCCAGCCTGACTTGCGCGGAGTGCTGGCATGAGCATGCTGGGCGAATACCTGCAGCTGACCAAGCCGCGCGTGGTCGCGCTGCTGGTGTTCTGTGCGGTGATCGGCATGTTCCTCGCGGTGCCGGGGATTCCGCCCTGGCGCGCGCTGGTATGGGGCACGCTGGGGATCTGGCTGGCTTCCGGTTCGGCCGCGGCATTCAACCACCTGATCGATCAGCGCATCGACAAGCTGATGACGCGCACCGCACGACGGCCGCTGGCCACCGGCCATCTCAAGCCGTGGCAGGTGCTGGTGTTCGCCATCGCGATGGGTGTCGTCTCGATGCTGGTGCTGGCGCTGCTGGTGAACGGCCTCACGGCGTGGCTCACCTTTGGCGGCCTGATCGGCTACGCGCTGGTGTATACGGCCTATCTCAAGCGCGCCACGCCGCAGAACATCGTGATCGGCGGCCTCGCGGGTGCGATCCCGCCGGTGCTGGGCTGGACGGCAGTCACCGGTGCGCTGCATCCGTTCGCGCTGCAGTTGTGCCTGATCATCTTCGTATGGACACCGCCGCACTTCTGGGCGCTGGCGATCTTCCGCCGCGAGGATTACGCGCGCGCCGGCGTGCCGATGTTGCCGGTGACCCACGGCGTGGCCTATACGCGCTGGCAGGTGCTGTTCTACACCGTGCTGCTGGTGCTGGTGACCCTGCTGCCGGCGATCACCGGGTACAGCGGCTGGCTCTATCTTGGTGGCGCGGTGGTGCTGGGTGTGGGCTTTCTGTACTACGCGATCCGCCTGCTGAGCCCGCCGGACGAGTTCTTCGCGATGCGGGTGTTCAAGTACTCCATCATTTACCTGATGGCGCTGTTTGCTTTTCTGCTGATAGACCACTGGGTGGCTGAGCCGTTGCGGCATGGCCTTGTGTTCCAGCGGCTTGGTTGAGAGGCTGTGCGGAACATCCGCGCCCTGCGGCTCCTGCGGGCGAGGGATGTTTCGTTATCGCAAGGGACAAAGCGGTTTCGGACGCGCGCGGCACCCGAGTTCCTTCTCCTTAGCTGGTCCACGCCACTGCAGATGCGGTGGCAAACGGCGAAGTCGGCCCGAAGGTCGGAAAGCCGGATGCACGGAGCAGAGAGAAGTGCGCCATGGAAGCGGCCTGGTTCAATCCACCGGAACGGCAAGCAGCTTGCGTCTGGGTTCGGAGGCAAGTCCGCCTATGCGATGGAGGTCGCGGCCACAGTGCCGTATCTGGGAACTGAGGTTTTATGTGCGCCGTCCCGGCGCGCGCCGGACGCAAGCGTGGCATGTGTAGCGCATTGAAGAGGCGCTCCACGAGTGGCAGATCAGATGTGCCGGCTCCGATCATTGCCGCTGAGCGCAGAAGCCGATGGCATCAAGGGATTCTGATTGAGCCACAGCCGCGGATTCATCTTCCATGCGTTGACTCGGTCGCCGTTGCACCGCAAAATAGCCGGGTCGCGCGACTGTGTCATCGTCACCGGCATCCTGTCCTGACTAACCAAGGCATATGGACGTTTACCCTAGTCGCAACGTCGACATCCGCTCGCATCGGGTGCCGGCAATGCATAACAAGCTGAACGCCTGCGGCAGCCGCCAGCGGTCGGCCGGTCCTTTCCTCGACTAGGAAACGCCGGCCCATCCTCGACGGCGTCGCACGCCGCAACCGAGGAGATGGGCCCATGAAGCTCCTTCGCGATTTTTTCCGCCTGCGGACTCCCCGCCGCAGCCTGTCCGTCGCACGCCGCGATGCGCGCCGCCGTGTCTATGTGGTGACCGTGCCGGCGCCGCTGACCACGCCTGCCGCCGAGCCGCAACGCAAGGCCGAGGCGCGTGCCAGCGCGCCGTTGTCGTCACCGCGTCATCTGCAGCTGGCTCACTGATGCACGCGCGCGTGCCCCGCAGGTGCTGGCCTCCGCCAGTGCGGCGGGTGCGCGGTTTGCGTCCGGCGACCTGCCTGGTCGCCGCGAGCCATCCATCCGGCGTTCCGTCCAGCTAGCCCGGCTTGTGCCGATACGCTGCCGCGGCGCGCGACACCAAAAAGAACGGTAGCGATCCATGAGCAAGTCTTTCTCCCGCTCGACCGTCAAGGCTGCGGCCACCGCGCATGTGCCCGCGGCGCAGGAAGCGTTCCGCGACAACGACAGCCTGCTGGTCATGCTCGAGACTTCGCTGCACGGTCTCGACGAGGAGAACATCACCGAGCGGCTGGATCGCGACGGCGCCAACGAGGTGTCGCACGAGAAGCCGCCGCACTGGTCGGCGCAGCTGCTGCGCACCTTGAAGAACCCGTTCATTCTGGTGTTGTTGATCCTCGCGGGGGTGGAGCTGTTCACCTCGCCGGACGATCCCTCCGGCCCGATCATCATCGGCATGATGGTGGCGATCAGCGTGGTGCTCAGCTTCACGCAGGAGTACCGCTCCTCGCGCGCCGCCGAGAAGCTCAAGGCGATGGTGCGCAATACCGCCACGGTCACGCGCCGCGCCTCGGACGGACACAGCGAGCGGATCGAGGTGCCGGTGGGCGAACTGGTGGTGGGCGACATCGTGCACCTGGCGGCCGGCGACATGGTGCCTGCGGACCTGCGCCTGCTGACCGCGAAGGACCTGTTCATCAGCCAGGCCATCCTCACCGGTGAATCGCTGCCGGTGGAAAAGGCCGCGCCGGCGCAAGTGCACACAGCGGTAGGCGGCGTGCAACAAGACAGTCCGCTGGATTTGCCCACCATCGGCTACATGGGCACCAACGTGGTGTCCGGTACCGCCACTGCCGTGGTGGTCGCCACCGGTCCGCGCAGCTACCTCGGCTCGCTCGCGCACAGCATGACCGGCCAGCAGGTGCAGACCAGCTTCGACCTCGGCGTGCGCAGCGTGAGCTGGCTGCTGATCCGCTTCATGCTGGTGATGGTGCCGGTAGTGCTGGGCATCCAGTGGTACAAGCAGGGCTTCCTCAATGCGCTGACCTTCGCCCTGTCGGTGGCGGTGGGCCTGACGCCGGAGATGTTGCCGCTGATCGTGACCGCGAACCTCGCCAAGGGCGCGATCGCGATGTCCAAGCGCAAGGTGGTGGTGAAGCGCCTCAACGCGATCCAGAACTTTGGTGCGATGGATGTGCTGTGCACCGACAAGACCGGCACGCTCACGCTGGACAAGATCGTCCTGGAGCGCCACCTCGATCTCGATGGCGAAGACTCGGAGGACGCGCTGGAATACGGCTACCTCAACAGCCACTTCCAGACCGGCCTGAAGAACCTGATGGACAAGGCGGTGCTGTCGCATCGCGACCTGGAGCCGATCGTCGCGCGCTACCGCGTGGTGGACGAGATCCCGTTCGACTTCCAGCGTCGCCGCATGTCGGTGGTACTGGCCCACGGCGGCGACGGCCAACACCTGCTGGTGTGCAAGGGCGCGGTGGAGGAAATGCTCTCCATCTGCTCCACGGAGCGTCGCGATGACCAGATCATCCCGATGACCGACGCGCGCCGCCAGGAAATCAAGGCGATGACGCACCACCTCAACGAGGACGGTCTGCGCGTGCTGGTGGTGGCGATCAAGCAGGAAGAGCCGCACAACCGTGCCTATGGCGTGGCCGACGAGGCCGGCCTCACAGCGGTGGGCTGCCTGGCCTTCCTCGATCCGCCCAAGGACACGGCGGCCACCGCGATCGCGGCGCTGCATCACCACGGCGTCGAAGTGAAGGTGATCACCGGCGACAACGAGGCGGTGACGCGCAAGATCTGCCGCGAGGTGGGCCTCGACGTGGCGCACTCAGCGCAAGGCCGCGACGTCGAGCCGCTGGACGACGATGCGCTCGACGAACTGGTCAGGCGCACCACCGTGTTCGCCAAGATGTCGCCGCTGCAGAAGGCGCGCGTGGTGACGTCGCTGCGGCGCCAGGGCCATACGGTGGGCTTCCTCGGCGACGGCATCAACGATGCACCGGCGCTGCGCGAGGCGGACGTGGGCATCTCGGTGGATACCGCCACCGACATCGCCAAGGAATCGGCGGACATCATCCTGCTGGAAAAAAACCTGATGGTGCTGGAAGAGGGTGTGCTCGAAGGGCGCGTCACCTTCGGCAACATCATCAAGTACATCAAGATGACGGCCAGCTCGAACTTCGGCAACGTGCTGAGCATGATGGTGGCGAGCGTGTTCCTGCCGTTCGTGCCGCTGCTGCCGCTGCAGATCCTGGTACTGAACCTGCTGTACGACATCTCTCAGCTGTCGATCCCCTTCGACCGCATGGACGAGGAATACCTGCGCAAGCCGCGCAAGTGGGATGCCAGCGACATCGGACGCTTCATGTTCTGGATCGGCCCGACCAGCTCGATCTTCGACATGACCACGTTCGCGCTGCTGTGGTACGTGTTCGGTGCGAACGGTCCGGCGCATCAGGACCTGTTCCAGTCCGGCTGGTTCATCGAGAGCCTGCTGACCCAGACGCTGGTGGTGCACATGATCCGCACGCGCAAGATTCCGTTCCTGCAAAGCGTGGCGGCGGCGCCGGTGCTGGGCCTGACCACCGCGATCATCGCGATCGGCATGGTCATTCCGTTCACCGCCATCGGTGCCAAGCTCGGCATGGTGCACCTGCCGGACGACTACTTCGGCTGGTTGGCTGTCACTGTTGTCGCTTACTGCGCGCTGACACAGCTGGTAAAGGTCATCTACATACGTCGCTTCGAGCGTTGGCTTTGAGCTGACTCCCGTTCCGCCGAGGAGCAGGAAACATCCTCGCCGTTTGCCCCGGGGCGCCCCGGGGCAAGGCATCCACGGGCGCTTTCCCGCGCGCTCCCGCCGTTGCAAGCTACATTCGGCGCGAACATCACAAGGGGCGCCGGCTCATTCCGCTTTGGCGTGGCGCAAGCCGCGCCCGATCCCATTCGGAGTCCATCATGAAAGGAACCCTGATCCTGCTGGATATCGCAGGCTACGTGGCGCTGTTGCTGTGGGGCACGCACATGGTCACCAGCGGCGTGCTGCGCGGCTATGGCAGCGCGCTGCGTCGCTGGCTGGGGCGCTACCTCAGCCACCGAACCGCCGCGTTCTGCTTTGGCCTGGGCATGACCGCGCTGCTGCAGAGCAGTACCGCCACCGGCATGATGGCCACCTCGTTCGCGGCGAACGGTTTCCTCGGCCTGGTGCCGGGGCTGGTGGTGATGCTGGGTGCGAACGTGGGTACCACCCTGGTGGTGCAGCTATTGTCGTTCGATGTCGCCCTGGTCGCGCCAGTCCTGGTGCTGCTCGGTTTCATGGTGTACCGGCGTAGCGACGATGCGCGCTTTGAGAACCTGGGCCGCTGCGCGATCGGCCTGGGCCTGATGCTGCTGGCGCTGCACATGCTGGTGGTGTCGATGGCGCCGGTGGAAGACACCGCGCTGCTGCGCACGGCGCTGCACAGCCTTGCCAGCGAACCGGTGATGGCGATGCTGGTGGCGGCCCTGCTCACCTGGGCCTGCCATTCCAGCGTCGCGGTGGTGTTGCTGATCGTTTCCCTGGCCACTACCAACGTGGTCGATGCGCAGGGTGCACTGGCACTGGTGCTGGGCGCGAACCTCGGCGGTACGTTGCCGGCCTTGCTCGATGCCAGCACGCCGGTCGCGCGTCGCCTGCCGCTGGGCAACCTGCTGGTGCGTGCATTCGGCTGCGTGATCTGCCTGCCGCTGCTGCATCCGATCACCGCGTTGCTGGCGCACCTGGGCGATTCGCCCGCGCGCATGGTGGTGAACTTCCATACCGCGTTCAACCTTGTGCTGGCGCTGCTGTTCATCCTGCCGGTAGAGCGGCTGGCGCAATTGCTGGTACGCCTGCTGCCCGAACCGCCAAAGCCGGCGGACGCCGGCGTGCCGCTGTACCTCGACGAAGGTGCGCTGGACGCCGCCAACGTGGCACTGGCCAACGCCGCACGCGAAGCCATGCGCATGGCCGACATGGTGGAGAACATGCTCAAGGGCCTGGTCGAGGTGTTCGGCAAGGACGACCGTGCCCGTGCCGCGGCGGTCGGCGGCAAGGACGCCGTCCTCGACCGCCTTGGCGTGGCGATCCGCGAATACCTCGCCGAACTGGCCAACGAGGCGTTGAACGACGAGGACGGCGAGCGCAGCCAGGAGATCCTCGGCTTCGTCATCAACATCGAGCACGTCGGCGACATCACCGCCAACAACCTGATGGAGTTCGCCGCCAAGAAAGCCGAGCGCGGGCAGGATTTCAGTGCCGACGACATCCAGGACCTGGCGCGTATGCACGGGCAGGTGATGGAAAGCCTGCAGCTGGCCTGGGCGGTGTTCCTGCGCAGCGACGTGCGCGCGGCGCAGCAGCTGGTGGCGCGCAAGGAGGTGCTGTGGCGACTGGAGAACGAGATCTCCGAGCGGCACATCCGTGCCCTGCGCGAGCGCCGCGACGACGGCGGTGCAGGCGATGTCTATCTGCGCATCCTGCGCGACCTCAAGCGCATCCACTCGCACCTGGCGGCACTGGCCTATCCGGTGCTGGAGCGTGCCGGCCTGCTGCAAGGCCGCCTGCGCGATGCCGCGCAGGCGGGTACCGCATCGGGCTGAGGGTTCAGCCGGCGGGGCGTACGTCCAGCGTCATCGCGTGGAAGTCCATCGTCACCACGCTGTGCGCAAAGAGCGGGTTGCCCACGGTGGCCTCGAACAGGCCATCCGGCTGGTGCACCGGGTTCTTGCCCGAGCCGACGAAGTAGACCGTGGGATTCGCCCCAAGCAGGCGACGGTCGGCGAAACCCAGGTTGTGGGCCGTCGAACTCAGCATCTCCACCCCGCCGTCGGTGAACTCGAACAGCTTGGGCGTGCCCTGTTTGTGCAGATCGAGCCCGGCGAGCGCGGCGTCGTAGACCACCATGGTGCCGGTATACATGGTGTCGATCTGGGCATGCACCGGGTGGCCGTCGACGGTGAAGGGTGCGCCGACCACGATGGGCGGCCCGTAGTGGCCAAAGTGGATCAGTTGCAGGGTCCCGGCGCTGTGCGCGGCTACAGTGCCGGAGGCGACGGGCGCGGAAATCCGCAGCAGATGATGCGGATAGTCGATCTGCAGGACGCGATCCTTGAACGCGGTGTAGGCCAGCGTGCCTTCGGCCGGCAGGTGAGCGGGGCCGAAACTCGCGGGGCCGGTCACGGCAAACTCCACTTCGAGCGGCGTCTTGCCCAGCGTGAGCACATGCTGCCCGCCGTCCTGGAAGCCCGGCAGCGGCTTGCCGTCACGCAGCACCGGCGTGGATTGCCATCCCATCGACTTGGCGGCGCTGGTCAGCATGATCGAGGCGGTGTCGCCGGTATCCAGCGCCAGCGTGCGCGGCGGCCCGCCGTCGATGCCGGCCTGGAAGCAGATCATGCCGTTGCAGTCATGGAAGGGTACGACGGCGGCGAATTGCGTGGTGGCGTCGGCGGCGCAGAGTGACGTCGTTAGCGGCATCGCGGCGAGTGCGGCGAGGGCAAACAGAATCCTTCTGGACACGGTCAGTACTCCTGCGTGGGGGAGCTGACAGTTCAGTGCGGCGGCGCCAGCGGCGCCAGTGCGGGAAGTCATCGGCGGTCGCGCGGCGGCGCCGACGGCCGTGGTCCGCATGATCGGGTGCGGGGTGCCCCGGACGGGACTCAATCGTCCTGGGTGATGCGCTGGCGGCGGTGCCGCCACCACAGCCATAGCGCGAACAGCAGCGCCAGGCCGGCCAGCAGCCACATGCTGTTCTGGCCGCGCTGCATCCACGTCATCAGCCACACGTGGTTGTCCGCGCCGAAATAGCCCAGGTATACCCATACCGGCACGCTGATCAGTGCGGCGACGGCGTCGATCAGCAGGAAGCGCAGCAACGACACCTGCCGCGTGGCGCCGGCCGTGGCGTAGATGGTGGTGCGCATGCCCGGCAGGAAGCGGGCGACGAACAGCACGCGATTGCCGTAGCGCGCGAACTTGTGCTGCACCACCTCGTAGCGCTCCGGGGGCAGCACGCGCGCCACCCATCGCCATTTCAGCATGCGCGCGCCGTAATGGTGGCCGAGCAGGAACACGGTGGCGTCGCCCAGCAGCACGCCGACCATGCACAGCGCGAACATCACGTGCACGTTGGCGTAGCCGAGCCCGGCGATCACGCCGCCGGCGACCAGGGTGACGTCTTCCGGCAACGGCAGGCCCAGGCCGCAGATCGTCAGCGCGATCCACACCGCGACGTAGCCGTTCTCGGCGAAGATCGTGATCAGTCGTTCAAGCAGATCCATCAGCGTCCCTGCGGGGCGTGCAGCATGCGTCGCGGCATGATCCCACACACATGTGCGACAAGCTTTCCGCAATGCGGCGTCCGACCGGCACGCGCACTCATTCCGGCACCGCAGCGGGCCGCACGCGCGCTGCCAGCAGCTCGCGCAACTCGGCCTTCTCGGCATCGTCCAGCGGGCCGTTGCGCATTTTCGCGTGCAGCGTTTCGCGACGCAGCGCGACGGCCTGTTCGTCCATGCGCAGCAATGCTTCCATGAATTCGGTGCGCTGCGCTTCCGGCTCGCCCACCACGGCGGCGGCCATCAGTTTCTGCAGCGCAGGGTATTCCGCGCGCTCGGCGAAGTGCTCCACCAGCATCGCCGGGTTGATGCCGGGGCGGCTGCGCGCGAGATCGAGCAGTTCGGCGAGCAGGGGTACGCCAGGCTTGTCCAGCCGCAGGAAGCGGTAAGGCTTCTCCACCTGGTCCGCCATGCCGGGCTGGGCCAGCAGCAAGGCGATGGCACTGCGCACCAGCGAACGTTGCGCGGTGGCCGCAGGGCGTTGCGCCTGCGCGGGAGGACTGGCTGCGAGACGTGCGCTCGCACCGCTGCGCCGTTCCAGTTCCTGCGCCATCAGGTCGCGGAACGCGCCGTCGGGCAGGCGCGCGATCAACGGCCGCGCACGCTCGGCGAGGCGCGCACGGCCATCGAGGCTGGCCATGTCCACGTCGCGTGCCAGCTCGTCGAAGAAATAGTCGGAGAGCGGTGTCGCATTTTTCAGGCGTTGCTCGAAGCCGTCCTTGCCCTCCTTACGCACCAGCGTGTCCGGGTCTTCGCCTTCGGGCAGGAACAGGAAGTACGCCTGGCGCCCGTCGCGCAGTCGCGGCAGCGCCGCATCCAGCGCCTTCCAGGCGGCGGCACGGCCGGCGCGATCGCCGTCGAAGCAGAACACCACGTCGGGCGCGGCGCGGAACAGCAGCTCGGTGTGCTCGGGCGTGGTGGCGGTGCCCAGCGTAGCCACCGCGATCGGCAGGCCGGCCTGGTGCAGCGCGATCACGTCCATGTAGCCCTCCACCACCACGATGCGCTGCAGGTTCGCGTTGGCCTGCTTCACCTGCCACAGTGCGAACAGTTCGCGGCCCTTGTGGAACAGCGGTGTCTCGGGCGAATTGAGGTATTTGGGGCCATCACTTTTGCGCGCGTCCTGCGCGCCAGCATCAGGAGTCGGCGATCCATCGCCGGACTTTTGAATGATCCTTCCTCCGAACGCTATGACACGGCCGCGGCGGTCGAGGATGGGGAACATCAGCCGCTCGCGGAAGCGGTCGTACTTGCTGCCGCGTTCGCCGCTGGAAACCATGCCGGCTTCGGTGAGCAGCTCCATGCGTCGCGGGCTGTTGCCCAAGGCCTTGATCACGCCGTCGTAACCGGATGGCGCCCAGCCGAGGCGAAAGTCCGCGATGGTTTTCGGGTCCAGTCCGCGCTTCCTGCAATACGCCTGTGCTTCGGCGCTCTTCGGCAACTGCCCCTGGTACCAGCCCGCGCAGGAATCGAGCAGGGTGTAGAGGTCGGTCTTGTCCTCGCGCGGGCGATCGTCGCGGCCGCCTTCGCGCGGCACGGTGAGGCCCACCGACTGCGCCAGTTCCTCCACCGCGTCGGGGAACTCTAGCCGCTCGTAGTCCATCAAGAACTTGATTGCACTGCCGTGTGCGCCACAGCCGAAGCAGTGGAAGAACTGCTTGGCAGGGCTGACGTAGAACGAAGGCGTGCGCTCGTCGTGGAACGGGCAGCACGCCGTCCACTCGCGTCCGGCCTTCTTCAACGGCACGCGCCGCTCGATCACGTCGACGATGTCGACGCGGGCAAGCAGTTCGTCGATGAAGCTATCGGGGATCAGGCCGCGCATAGGCTGGGTAGTTTAGGCCATGGGGGCGAAGCGGCCACGCATGGGTGGCGAGCCGGCCAATCTGCACGAGGAAGCGCGGAAATGCCGGCATCGCTGGTTAGCATGCAGAGGGCTTCGGTTGGGAGAGGCGAGCGATGGTGGACATTCCAGCGGTGCGCTTCCGTGCAGCCAAGTTCCAGGATGCGGCCGCCGCTGTACCGCTGATCCACAGTTCAGGTCCCGCCGCGTTCGACTACGTGTTCGCGGTGCCCGGGCGGAGCACGGCGCTGGCCTTCCTGCATCGGGCATTTGTCGACGGCGCGGGCGAATTCGGCTGGCGCAACCATATCGTGGGCGAGCTGGAAGGCGTGGTGGTGGCGGTCGGCGCGGGCTTCGGTGGCGAGACGGCGCTGACGTTCACGTTGGCGGCGGCACGGCAGATCCTCGCGCACTACGGCCTGCGTCACGCGCCGGGCGTGATCGCACGAGGCCTCAAGGTGGAGAGGGTGATCCCGCCGCCTTCGCGCGGCATGCATTACCTCGCGCACCTCGGCGTATCCCCCGTGTTGCGTGGGCAAGGCATAGGCCGGGCGCTGATCGGAGAGCTGATCCGGCGAGGCGTGCAAAGTGGCCGCAGCCGCATGGTGCTGGATGTGGCAGCGAGCAACCCGCGTGCGCAGGCGCTGTATGAGCGGTTGGGGTTCGAGGTGACCGACGAGCGGGCATCCGCGCTGGCCAATGCGCAGGGAGTGGTGCCTGCGCATCGGCGGATGGAGTGCGTGGTGGGCTAGGTTCTTCTCCCTCTCCCCTGCGGGGAGAGGATTGGGGCGAGGGGCCAATCCTGCGATGCCCTTTCATCAGGGCGTGCTTCGATCGGGGGATGTCGCGGGCACTCACCCCTCATTCCAACCTTCTCCCCAAAGGGGAGAAGGGGCGAACGGGCCGGGCGGGTTCGCGCGAGCTGCTTGATGGCGCGCGTGAGAGCGACGGCGTTTCCAGACGCTACAGGATATGGAACACCCCGATCACGGCCAAGACGGCGATCAGGAACAGGATCAGGAAGATCGCGAACAGGAATTTGGCGATGGCGGCGGCCGCGCCGGAAATGCCGCGGAAGCCGAGCAGGCCGGTGACCAGTGAAATGATGGCGAAGATGATGGCCCACTTGAGCATGCGTTCCTCCTGCGGCCATGGGCCGCGCGAATGGGTGCCGGGCGTGGCCCGACCCTTTCGCTTGTAGCAATGCATTCGTGAATGCGATGCATGTGGATAACGGCCCGTCGCCGCCATCGGCAGGCTGCAGCAGCCATGGCTGCGGTTGCCCTGGCTAGCGGTTTCAGGCAGCCAGTTTCGCCTTGATCCGTGCAGAAACCTTGCCCATGTCGGCCCGGCCGGCGGCCTTTTCCTTCACGGCGGCGACCACCTTGCCCATGTCACGCGGCGAGCTGGCGCCGGTGGCGGCAATGGCTTCGGCGATCAGCGCGTCCAGTTCGGCGTCGTCGAGCTGGGCAGGCAGGTAGGCTTCGATCACCGTCATCTCGGCGCGTTCGACCTCGGCGAGGTCCTCGCGGTTGCCGGCAACGTATTGGCTCACCGAGTCCTTGCGCTGCTTGAGCATCTTCTCCAGCACGGCCAGGATCTGGGCGTCGTCCAGCTCGATGCGCTCGTCCACCTCGCGCTGCTTGACCGCCGCGAGGATCAGCCGGATCACGCCGAGGCGATGCTTGTCGCCGCCGCGCATGGCGGCCTTCATGTCGTCGGTGAGTTGCTGCTTGAGCGTCATGGCGGGCGTCCCGATGGGTGGATTGGCGATTCTACGGAAACGACAAGACCGGCGTTGCCTTGCGGCAACGCCGGTCAGTCGAATCCGGATGCGTGCGGCGGCAGCGAGGGATCGCGCCAGCCACGTGTCCTGCCTATGCGGCGCGGAGGCGCCGCGGCGAACTCAGTACAGCCGGGTCTTGCGCGAAACGTCGCGCGACAGACGGCGCAGGTGGCGCTTCACCGCGGCAGCACGCTTGCGCTTGCGCTCCTGGGTCGGCTTTTCGTAGAACTCGCGCTTGCGGGTTTCGGCCAGGACGCCGGCCTTTTCGCAGGTACGCTTGAAACGACGCAGCGCGACCTCGAACGGCTCGTTCTCGCGGACTTTGACGTTGGGCATGGATACTCCGGGTGTTAATCTGTCCCGATTCCGGGACTGTGAATACAGCGAGCCGCGAAGTATACCGTGACCGACGAGAGATTTTCAAAGCCCCAGCCCGAAGCCGCAACCCGCCTGCCCGTGGCGGGCAAGCCGGTGCTGGGCATCGAGACTTCCTGCGACGAAACCGGCGTGGCGATCCTGCGCTGGGAACCGGCCGCCCCGGGCGGCGGCCTGCTGGCCCACGCCCTGTACAGTCAGATCAAGCTGCACGCCGACTATGGTGGCGTGGTGCCGGAGCTGGCCAGCCGCGACCATGTGCGCAAATTGCTGCCGCTGGTGCGCGAAGCGCTGGCCGAGGCCGGGATGACGCCGGCCGACCTGGGCGGCGTGGCCTATACCGCCGGCCCCGGCCTGGTCGGCGCCCTGCTGGTAGGGGCGGCGGCCGGGCGTGCGCTGGCCTGGGCGCTGGGCGTGCCGGCGATCGGCGTGCACCACATGGAAGGTCACCTGCTGGCGCCGCTGCTGGAAGAAGAACCGCCGCAGCCGCCCTTCGTCGCCCTGCTGGTTTCCGGCGGCCACTCTCTGCTGGTCCAGGTGAAGGCCATCGGCGAATACACCATACTCGGCGACACGCTGGACGACGCCGCCGGCGAGGCCTTCGACAAGACCGCCAAGATGATGGGCCTACCGTATCCCGGAGGCCCGGCGTTGGCCAGGCTGGCCGAGCAGGGCAGGCCCGGCGCCTTCCGCTTTTCGCGGCCGATGACTGACCGGCCGGGGCTGGATTTCAGCTTTTCCGGGCTCAAGACGCAGGTGCTGCTGGCCTGGCAGCAGTCCGACCAAGGCGAGCAGACCCGCGCCGACATCGCCCGCGCGTTCGAGGAGGCCATCGTCGATACTCTGGTCATCAAGTGCCGCCGTGCGCTGGAGGCTGCCGGTGCGCAGCGGCTGGTGATCGCCGGCGGCGTGGGCGCGAACCGCCGCCTGCGCGCCGAGCTGGCGGCGGCGGGCGAAAAGGACGGGTTCCGCACCTATTTCCCGCGTCTGGCGTTCTGCACCGACAACGGCGCGATGATCGCGCTGGCCGGCGCGATCCGCCTCGCCAGCGGCCAGCATCAGGGCGAGGCGGTCGAGGTACGTCCACGCTGGAACCTGGAAGACCTGCCGGCGGCCTGATACCCGCGTTGTAGGAGCGCACCCTGTGTGCGATTGCCTTGCGCTTGCTTCGATCAGGGCAAAAGGCAGCCGCACCTAGAGTGGGCTCTTAATACGTGCCTGGGCTCGCGGTTCACCATTGCGTGCGGCCGGGCAGCAGGCCCTGCAGTTCCGCATCGGTGAGGTTGCGCCACTGGCCGGGCTTCAGGTGGCCGAGCTTCACGTTGACGATGCGCACACGGCGCAGCTGGGTCACGCGGTAGCCGAACGCCGCCGCCATCAGGCGGATCTGCCGGTTCAGGCCTTGCGTGAGTACGATCGCGAAGCCGAACTTGGCGATCTTGCGCGTGCGGCAGGGCTTGGTCATCTGGCCGTGCACGCGCACGCCGCGCGCCATGCCGGCGAGGAATTCCTCGGTGACCGGCTTGTTCACCGCCACCAGGTATTCCTTCTCGTGGTTGTTTTCCGCGCGCAGGATCTCGTTGACGATGTCGCCGTTGCTGGTGAGCAGGATCAGTCCTTCCGAATCCTTGTCCAGGCGTCCGATCGGGAAGATGCGCTGCCGGTGGTCGACGAAGTCGACAATGTTGTCCTTCACCGTGGCGTCGGTGGTGCAGGTGATGCCCGCCGGTTTGTTCAGCGCGATGTAGGCGGCTTTCTTGGCGGCTGGCGTGGCGGCGAGGATGCGCGCCTTGACGAGCTCGCCGTCCACCCGTACCTCGTCGCCTTCCAGCGCCTTGGCGCCGGTGCCGACCACCTCGCCGTTGATGGTGACGCGACCCGCCACCAGCCATTCGTCCGCCTCGCGGCGGGAGCACAGGCCTGCTTCGCTGATGTATTTGTTGACGCGCATGGGGTGGAGTATTTCCGAGACCTTCAATGCCGTCATTCCGGCGAAAGCCGGAATCCAGTGCCTTGATGCGTGGAAAGGCGCCGGATCCCCGCATTCGCGGCAATGACGATCAAGAGCATTACGAGCGCAAGCCCACGCCCCGCTTCAGCAGGTACAGCGCAAATGCGGAGAGTGCCGCTACGAAGCCCAGCATCACCGCGAACGCCACGCCCACCTGCACGTCGCTGATGCCGAGTACGCCGTAGCGGAAGGCGTTGACCATGTACAGGATCGGATTCGCGCGCGAGATCGACTGCCACGGTTCGGACAGCATCTTCACCGAGTAGAACACGCCGCCGAGGTAGGTGAGCGGCGTCAGCACGAAGGTCGGCACCAGCGCCACGTCGTCGAATTTGCGCGCGTAGATGGCGTTGACGAAGCCGGCCAGCGAAAAGATCGCCGAGCCCAGCACTACGGACGCCGCCACCACCAGCGGATGGATCATGTGCAGGTGGGTGAAGAGCAGGGCGACCAGCAGCACCAGCACGCCGACGATCAGGCCGCGCGCCATTGCGCCAAGCACGTAGCCGAGCAGCATGATCCATGGCGGCATCGGCGACACCAGCATCTCTTCCACCGAACGCTGGAACTTGGCACCGAAGAACGAGCTGGAGATGTTGGCGTAGCTGCTGGTGATGATGTTCATCATCACCAGGCCCGGCACGATGTACTGCATGTAGGTGAAGCCGCCGTCGATGTTGCCGATGCGGCTGCCGACCAGCTTGCCGAAGATCACGTAATACAGCGTTACGGTGATCACCGGCGGGATCAGCGTCTGCGTCCAGATGCGCAGGATGCGCACGATCTCGCGGCGCACCACGGTGTTCAGGGCGACCAGGTTGGCTGCTGCGTTGCTCATGCGGCTTGCTCCTGTCCGTTGCGGCCATGCTCCACCAGTCGCACGAACAGTTCCTCCAGCCGGTTGGTCTTGTTGCGCATCGAGGTCACCGTGATGCCGTGCGCGGTGAACGCGGAGAACAGCGAATTGAGGTCGTGGGTGCGCGCCATTTCCGCCTCCAGCGTATGTTCGTCCACGCGGCGCAGCGCGACGCCGGGCAATGCGGGCAGTTCGTCCGGGATGCCGGCCACGTCGAACACGAAGGTCTCCACGTCGAGCGTGGAGAGCAACTGCTTCATCGTGGTGTTCTCCACGATGGTGCCGTGGTCGATGATCGCGATGTTGCGGCACAGCTGCTCGGCTTCCTCCAGGTAGTGCGTGGTGAGGATCACCGTGGTGCCGGCCGCGTTGATGCCGCTGACGAATTGCCACATCGAGCGGCGGATCTCGATGTCCACGCCCGCGGTGGGTTCATCGAGGATCAGCAGCCTTGGCTCGTTCATCATCGCGCGGGCGATCATCAGGCGCCGCTTCATGCCGCCGGACAGGGTGCGCGCCTGCATCTGCGCCTTGTCCCACAGACGCAACTCCTTCAGGTACTTCTCTGCACGCTCGGCGGCGATCTTGCGTGGGATGCCGTAAAAGCCCGCCTCGTTGACACAGATGTCGAAAGGCTTCTCGAACTGGTTGAAGTTGATTTCCTGCGGTACCAGCCCGATCAGCTTCATCGCCTCGTTGCGCTGCCGGTTCACCGAGACGCCGAATACCTGCGCATCGCCGCCGCTGGAATTCACCAGCGAAGAGAGGATGCCGATCAGGGTGGATTTGCCGGCGCCGTTGGGGCCGAGCAGGGCGAAGAAGTCGCCGGGTTGCACGGTCAGGCTGATGCCCTTGAGGGCCTCGACGCCGTTGCCGTAGGTCTTGCGCAGATTGTCGACGACGAGCGCGGGGACGGAACTCATGGGTTGGCTGCACCGGAATGGGCGAGCCTTCTATTATAGCGGGCCGTTTTGCGCCGTCCGGCGCACGCACCGTTTCCGGAACACTATCCATGGCAGACCATTTCCCGCTACGCCTCGTCGACAGCCGCATGCTGGCTCCCACCGTGCGCCACCTCGTGTTCGAGCGCGTCGATGGCCAGCCGCTGGCCTTCGTGCCGGGGCAGTTCCTGCAAATCCATTTCCACTACGACGACGGCACGCCCACCAAGCGCAGCTACTCTGTGGCCACCGTGGGCGACGGCAGCTCGCCGACGCAACGCATCGAGATCGCGGTGAGCTATGTGGACGGCGGTGCAGCGACCAGGCTCCTGGGCGAACTGCCGATCGGCGGCGTCATCGACGCCAGCGGGCCCTACGGCCGCTTCTGCCTGCAGCCGGGCGACGTGCATCCGCGCTACCTGCTGATCGCCACCGGTACCGGCGTCACGCCGTATCGCGCCATGTTGCCGCAGATCGAAAAGCTGCTGGCGCAGGGGGGGCGCGAAGTGGTGCTGCTCTACGGTGCGCGCAACGAAACCGAGTTGCTCTACGGCGAGGAGTTCGAAGCCTTCGCGCAGAGCCACCCCGGCTTCACCTTCCACGGCTGCCTCAGCCGCCAACCGCGCGCCGTGCCGCGCACGTCTGATCGCAGCGGCCACGTGCAGGGCGTGCTGGCCGAACTGGCGCCGGGCGCCGAGCGCGACATCGCCTATCTCTGCGGCAATCCCAACATGGTCGATGCCGCCTTCAATGCGCTCAAGGAGTTCGGCCTGCCGGTGCCGCAAATTCGCCGCGAGAAGTACATCAGCTCGCGTTGAGGCGGCAGGCCGAGGCCTGCGGCGACAGCGGACTTCATGTACTGCCTCAAGTTTGTCCGCGATGTGTCGAGAAACCCTGTGCTCGGTTGTGGAGCTCCCGTTTTCAATAGTGTGATCTGGTTCGCATTTTTGCGAACAGATCAGCCATGCCCCATCAAGTTGCCCAGTCGGCAGCCGACAGCTCCTCGAGGCGCACGCTTTTGCGCGCCGTCGGGGGTGGCTCATGCGCAATTGGAATTGCTGGATGCTTGGTTCGCTCATCGCCCTCGCGATGCCTGCCGCGTGGGCGCAAGGCGGACACATCAATTTCGTCGGCATGGTGCTTGAGCCGACCTGCGCCGGCGACGCCATTCGAGCCGATTCGCTGTCGACCCAGTCCGGTGAGACAGCCTCCCGGCATTTGGCTTGCGGCCAGTCCGCGGTCGACGCCGGTCGAACCTATTCGCGTACCGTGCAACGCATCGATGCAGCAAGTATGGCGAACGATCGCCTGCTCGGTTACCTGGCCAGCTATGCCCCCACGGCGGGTGATGGCAAACCGGCAGTGGACGTGGTGGTGCGCACCTACGATTGACGGCGGGAACGCCGTGGGCACCACCGGGTTCGCTGTGCTGCTGGTTCGATGCCCGTGGAACGGCTACTGGTAGGTCAGCGTATAGGTGGCCGTGGCGGTCACCTGGCCTGCGGTGACGCCCGATGCAGTCTGGTAATAGCGCGCACTGAACGGGAGATTCATGGCGCCGGCGGTCGTCTTGCCTTCGGAAATAGCTGTGCCGAAAGTGATGGGATTGCCGCTGCTGTTGAGCAACTGCACGCCGACATTGCCTGCGTAGCCACTACCCGAGGTCGGCGCGATCACGCTGGTGGTGCCCGTCTGTGGACTCGCGGTAGCCAGGGTGATGCTGAGGTTGGTACCTGCCGGGCAGTTCAATTGCACATTGAACGGCGTCTGGCCGGTCGTCGTTCCCGCGCCGGTGAAGGCGGAAACGAGAACCGCGGGCAATGTCACCACGGTGGGGTCGACAGTGACCGTACATGCATTTGCAGACACCTTGACCGAATTCAAAGTCAGCGTGCCAAACGATGCCGAAGGGGCGTACGTCTTGTTCGCGCCGCCGCTACTGGCCTGATACGTATCCTGGTCGAAGAACTGCAGGAGCTTGATGCTGTTCACCGTGCCAGCGACGACCGTGCCCGTTTTGACGAGCTGCGCGGTGAACGTCACCGTGATGGTGTTGGCGGGTGTGCAAGACCAGCTGTTGGTATAGCCGGCACAGGCGATGGACCCCATTGCCCAGCCGGCCTGTCCATCGGGGCCGTTGCCGCCGTTGCTCGCCTGGACCTGCGTCGCCGTGAGCTGCGCCTCGATCCCCTGCAGGTTCGTGGTGAACATGATGCCGCCGTTGCCGCTTGGCGGTGTCGTAGTCGTATCGAACGGCGCCAGGCTGCCGGTCATCAACGTGAAGTTGTCCGAGTAGTCGCTGTCGTTCAAGAAGGGAACGGAGCAATCGAAAGTGACCGATACGCTGACAGGCGAGCCGATCAATCCGTTGCTTTGACTGGGCGAAATGCTGACCGCGGGCAACGTGATGCTTGCCGCGGACGGCGACGGGCTGCATGCGGGAGACGCCGTCGCCGCAGCCTGCGCGGCCGCCCGGACAGCCATGGATTGTGCTGCGGTGTGCTGGACGGCCATTGCAGGTTCCGTCGCGGCAAGCAACGCGACGGCAGCCGGGAGCAGCAGCGCATTCCAACGGATGGTGCGCAGGCGCATGGACCACGAGGCTCTGCTGGTCATGCCCGATTCTCCTTCTGCTTCTGCGGTGCGTCATTTCCGGCGGTGCACATCACCTGGACCTGCGGATAGGCCTGCGCATTTCTGTCAGTTCTGGGCAGCGCATACGGGAACCCGCACATGTGCGCCGCGCCCTGCTCATCATCCCACTGCACGCTGAGCCGGCCGTCGGCGGCAACGCCGCGCAGCAGGGCCAGGCCGCCCTGGCCAACCACGCCCAGCGGCTGGTTCTTGGCGTCGAACACCTGTGCGCCGAACGGAGCGGGCTGGCCATTGGCCAGGTGGATGCGGGCGATCATCGCGCGGCCGGACTTGCTCTTGAAGTTCACCATCACCACCGCGCCGGCATAAGGCGCCACGTCGGCGCTGGTGGCGTCCAACTGCACGCCCAGAGGCAGGCCCTGCGGGTCGATCTGGATGGTGTCGAGCTGGTAGGGCGTGAGGTACGGCACGAGCGCATAGCCGTTGCGATCCACGCTGAGGCCCGGTGCGTTGAGGATGTGCGCGCCGGCGGCGCCGGGCATGTGCACGATGGCGACGGTATCGCCGATCGGTTGGCCGAAAGTGATGCCGCCCGCATGGGCGACTACCGCACCGCTGGCACCGACGGACGCCTGCGAATAACCGCTGCCGTTGCCGACGCTGGCGTTGAACGTCGCATAGGGGCTGTTGTAGCCGGCGTTCGCGCTGTAGGCATTGCCGGTGTCGTTGCCGCCATGCGAGGCAGTGGCGCCGTAGTTGAACTGGTTCCACTGGCCCAGCGTGCCGTTGAGCGTGGCCTGTTCCTGCGTGCCGCTCTCGTTGTCGTGGTTGAGGTTGAACGAGATGCTGGGCGCATGCGGGGTATTGCCCAGCGGCAGCGTCGCGTTGAAGAACACCTGGTTGTCATAGCCACCCAGTGCCACGCGACCGCGGCTGGCCGAGACGCTGTAGGCCATGCGCCCAAGATGGTTGTTGTAGCCCACCTGGAACTGCGTGTCGTTGCCGCCCTGGTTCCAGTAGTCGTTGACCGAGGCGTCGGCGTACAGCGAGCCGCCGTTGCTCCCCAGTTGCTGGTTGAGGGTCAGGGTGAAGCGGTTGCGCTGCTGCAGCAGGCCGCTCGCGGTGTAGATGCTGCTGCTGTTGTAGACGCTGCCGCTCAGCGCCGCGAGCTGGGCCGGCGTGAGCAGGCTCTGCACCGGCAGGCCGTCGATCGTCTGCGTGTCGGATGGCTGGTATTGCAGTGCATCCATCCCGTGGCTGGCGTAGTCCCGGGCGGCTTCCGCGTCGCTCAGGCTCAGGAAGCCGCTGGTGGAATAGCGGTCGGCGGCCACGCTGAGCGAGGTATTGGTCTCCGGAATTATCTTGCTGTAGCTGATGCGGAAGCTTTGCCCGTTGTAGGTGCCGTAGCCGGGGATGCTTGCGTGGGCCTGGGTGATGTCCAGCGCCAGCGCGCCGAAACGCGTGTTGAGCGCGCCACCGACCAGGGCTGCGGCGTAACCTTCCGAACCCTGCACGCCGGCGTAACCCGTGATGAGGTCGCTGAAACCGTGCTGCACCGCGGCCTGGATCACATTGGGCCGGCTCTGCAGCGTCGCATCGCGCAACTGGCCGGCTGCGAAGTCGAAACGGGTGACGCCGGCGCGCATCAGTTGCGCCACCGAGGCGTAGGGCACGGTGAAGCTGTGCTGGCGACCGTCGGCTTCCGTCACGTTCACGATCAGGTCGCCGCCGTAGCCGTTGGGGTAGAGGTCGTTGATCACGAACGGGCCAGGCGCGACCGTGGTCTGGTAGATCTGCACGCCGTTCTGGGTCACCGTGACCTTGGCGTTGGTGTAGGCCACGCCGTGCACCACCGGGGCATAGCCGCGCAGCGATTGCGGCAGCATGCGGTCGTCGGTGCCCAACTGCACGCCGCGCAGGCCATAGCTGTCGAACACGGCACCGTCGGTGTAGCTGTCGCCCAGGCTCAGTACGGCGCCCATCCCGGGCAGCGCGCGCTGCACGTAGGTGTCGATGGTGTGCCAGTGGTGCTGGCTCGGCTGGCCGGTGTTCGACTGCCAGGTGGCAGTGCTGTCTTGCCGGAACTGCCACAGGCCGAAATTGAAGCCGGAGCGCAGGCCCAGATAGGTGCTGGTCTGGCTCTGCCCGTCGTTGGTGGTGTGGTAGCCGTTGAGGTTGTAGTTGAGCAGAAACGCCGGTATCCCCGCGTCCCACGAAGCCGGATTGACCCAGCCGCGCGGCCGCTGGTTCATGTAAGCCTGCGGCACGCTGGCGTCCATGCGCAGGTCGGCCATATCGAAGGACAGCGTGGCGCCGGGGATCAAGTCGGACAGATTCACGCACGCTGTCGACGACAGTTTCGCGGTGGTCGCGGCATCGGCCTTGGCGGGAACAAGGCCCATCCGGTCGAGCAGTTCGGTGCTGACGCAGGGCACGGCGTTGGCATCGGCGGACGGTGCGGCAAAGCGCACATCCATGCGGCCGACCCAGTTCTTGTTGAGGTAGACGTCGAGGTTGTAGATGCCGGGCAGAACGGGGTTGCCGTGCTCGAAGCGGGAGAGATCCGCCGTGCCGTGGCCGGCTCCGGCCAGCATGCTGCGATCGAAGTTGGCGAAGCCGCCTTCGGCACTGGCGTCGGCCGGGGCGCTCGAGGCGGCGGCCGCCCACGTCGTGCGGGGGCAACCCATGGTTGCCGCCAGCGCCAGGCCGCACGCCATCGCGAGCGCCGCGCGGCGCCCAACTGGATGGTGAAGCCTGGCGCGCCGTGGCGTCATGGCGTCACGGTGGCCTTGTGCGCGTTGGCTGCGCCGTAGTCGTCGATGGTGGTGAAGGCGATGGATGTGCCGGCAGCCGGAGCCTGGGCCAACCCTTTGAGCGAAAGGCGCAGTTCGCCGAACGGCGCCACCATGCCGTCCGCACCGTCGATGGTCTTGCCGTCGGTGCCGAGCGAAAGCTTGCTGATCGTGACGTAGTAAGGCGTGGGGTTATGCACCTCCAGCGCGGCTTCCGAACCGCCAGCAATCTTGAAGGCCAGCCTGTCGGGTGCCTTCATTACATCGCCCTGCAGGTTGCTGGGGCGATAAAACAGTTTCAGCCGCGAACGTATCGCGAACTGCAGGTAATTCTGGCCGGCGTTTTGCTGGCCGGTGGGCTTGGGCGGCACTTCCAGCACGTTCAGCCAGAACAGCGACTCGCGGTCGCCAGGCAGTGGCTGGGCGCCCTGGGTGTAGATGATCCGCAGGCTCTGATCCTTGTGCGAATCCATGCGGAACAGCGGTGGCGTGATCAGGAAGGGGGAGCTGGCGTTGTCCGGCGTCGAATTCAGGTCGCCCGTATCGATCCACGCCTCGACCAGGGCAGGGTGGTCGCTGTCGTTGGTCAGGCGCACGGTGACCTCGCCCGATTGGGCGGGGAGCACCACGCGGGTGCCTCCGACGACGACGCTGGCATGGGCCGAGCCGACGCCGACGACGAGCGCGACCAAGGCTGCGCCCAAGGTGCAGTAGAGGTTTTTCATCGAGAGTGTCCCTGCCGGGCTGGACGCCGGGGGTGATGCAAAGGCGTGCCGCAGCCTGCATCGAGCGACTGCGGCACGCTGTGCCCTTACTGGTAGGTGAAGGTCATGCTGGCGCTGGTGCTGACCAGGCCGGCCGACGCTGCCGCCGTCGCAAAGTACTGGGCGGCCATGCTGGTGCTGCCGGAGCCGCTGGTCAGCGCGACAGTCGGAGCATTGGCGTTGGTGCCGACGTTGATGACGCTGCCGCTGGTGCCGCCGGCCAGCAACTGGACTTCGACGCTGCCAGCAGTGCCGTTGTTCTTGAGATTGCCGTCGGCAGCGTTGTTTGCGCCGCCCTGGAAGCTCAGCTTCGCCGAGGTGGCGTTGGCGTCGCAGTTGCTGAGGTTGAGGGTGAAGGCGGTGGCGCCCGCGACGGCATTGGCAGCAGCCAGGTTCGACGTCATGACGGGGGTCAGGGTCACGGTGGTGCCGGCGCCGCCGTTGACGGCGACCGTGCAGGTGTCCTGCAGGACCTTGCCGGTGATCTGGATGGTGCCGGTGTTGGTGGTGGCTGCCTGAGCTGCTGGCACGAAGGCCATGGCGCCAAGGGTGGCGGCGAGGGCAGCGGAAAGAAGCATCTTGTTCATAGGTTTCCTTGGACTTCTGGAGTGTGGGTGAAAAACGCAACAGCTCGATGGTGTCTCCACAGTGGATTTGTGGCGAAACCCTTTCAGCAGTCGTTGGTGCAAGCTGTCGACGGGATGGTCAGCAAAGAGCGGGCCAAAGTGTGATGGATTACTCACTTTACCTTCACAGCCTAAAGTTTTCCGGCTTGCTGCCGAGTCCCCCGCTCTTTCCGATAGGCAAGTCCCTATGCAGTTTGGCGACAAAAGTGACAAATTTTTGTATGTATGTCGTTTAACTTATTGAAATGTATGAATATAGTTGCCTGGGGTGCCGGTGCTGGCATAGAGGCTCCCTTGGCTGGCCGCGGCAAACTTTCCCAGCAAAAAGCCACGCTCGGAATCCGATCCAATGGCCGCCACCGAAGAGAGGCCGGTCGTCCTTCGAAGAGAGACCGGCCGTCCTTGTGCCATTGTGCGTCGGAAAATGACCTCGCGTCACTTGTTTGACGCGACGCTGTGCGTCGGAATGCGTGTAAAGCACGCTTGACAGATCGTGTGTGCCGGTTCTACGCTGCCGTGTAAAGGTCGCTTTACATGAGGGGCGGGGGATCCATGCGCAAGTCCAGTACCGGGAGCAAGTCGCCGATGCGGCGCTTCACGGAGAAGCAATACCAGCGTCGGGTGATGGTGGCGATGACCCTGTACGTCGGTTTCATGCTGCTGGCGTGGCCAGAGGTGAGAACCACCGGCAGCCTACCGCTGAAGCTGCTGCTGGCATTGGCACCGGTGGCGATGATGCTCTATGTGATAGCGCTGATGGCGCGGCGCATCCTGCATAGCGACGAACTGGAGCAGCGGACGCATCTGGTCGCACTCGGCGTGGCCACGGCGCTGGTGGGGGCGGCCAGCCTGATTGGCGGCTTCCTCGCCGCGGCGAAACTGGTGCAAGTGAATGGCATCGTGCTGATCTGGGTGTTTCCGCTGCAGTTGGCGGCTTATGGCCTCACGCGCTGGCTGGTGAACAGGCGCTATGGCAACGAAATGAGCTGCGCCGAGGGCGGCTTCACTTTCCGTCAGCGCCTGGCATTGATCCTCCTGCTGATGATGGCGGTGGCACTGGCGGTGTATTGGCGCCACGACGATTTCGACATCGGGATGCTGGTCGGCATGGGCTCGTCCCTGGCGCTGGTGCTGGCGTGGCAAGGCTATCGGTACTGGCGCAAGCGCCGTGCGTCTCCCGGCGGGGCGGACGAGGAGCAGGCGCGATGAATAGTCGTGGCTACTCCATCTCGACAGGAACGCGGGCGCGCACGCTTCGGCAGCGCATCGAACGGCAGGCGGTGGCCACCACCAGCGCGGTGATCGGGATGGCTATCTTCAGCCGCGGCTTCCTGCAGAACGCACGCGTATTGCCTGCACCACCTTGGGCAACGTTGTGGGTGCCGCTGCTGTTGATCGGTGCCTACGGCGTGATCCGCCGCCTGCTCTCACACCGTCACCCATGAACAACCAAGTGCGCGAACTGCGTGGCGAGCAGGGCTGGTCGCAGGCGGATCTCGCCGAGCGGCTGGAAGTGTCGCGGCAGACGGTCAACGCCATCGAAACCGGCAAGTACGACCCCAGCCTGCCGTTGGCTTTCAAGATAGCAAAGTTGTTTGGACGTCCGATCGAATCCATTTTCGAACCAGGAAGCGATACATGAGCATGAATCCCAAGAGGCGCATGGCCGTCGTCGTGGCCGTGGCCGCGGCGATCATCGCCGCCAACCACGCGCGGCGGCAGTCGCCGGAGCCTGAGGCTGCGGCGCAGGGCCAGGTTTCCGCACAAGCGCAAGTGGCAGTGAAGCCGGCGCCGCCGCGCACCTGGCAGCTCGGCAAGCTCACGTTGACCGCATGCAACCTCGGCCAGCCGAACAGCGGCCTGAGCGCGGCGGCTTGGTGCGGCTCGCTGGAGGTACCGGAGAATCGTTCCGAGCCGCAAGGCCGCAAGATCGCGTTGAAGCTGGCGGTGCTGCGCTCCAGCGCGCAGGTGGCCAAGCCCGACATGCTGGCCTTCCTTGCCGGCGGCCCGGGGCAGGCCGCCACCGATTACGCGGGCCAGATCGGCGCGATGCTGGATCCACTGCGCGCGCATCGGGACATCCTGCTTGTCGACCAGCGCGGCGTTGGCGGCTCCAACGCGCTTGATTGCAAGGCCGACGACAAGGCCGATGCGAACGACGACGGGGGCTTCGACCCGGACAAGCTGCGTGCTGCGGCGGCAGCCTGCCTGAAGCAGGTGCAGTCGCATGCCGATCCGCGCTACTACACCACCACCGACGCGGTGGAGGATCTGGAAGACGTGCGTCGCGCGCTGGCTGTGCCGCAGTTCGACCTGGTCGGCGTGTCCTACGGCACGCGTGTGGCGCAGCAATACACCATGCGCCATCCCGACGCGGTACGCAGCGTGGTTCTGGACAGCACGGTGCCCAACAGCGTGGTGCTGGGCGAGGACTTCGCACGCAACCTCGAGGATGCGCTGAAGGACCAGTTTGCGCGCTGCGAAAGCGATGCCGCATGCAAGCAGCGCTTTGGCAATCCGTACCAGACGCTGATCCAGTTGCGCGATGCGTTGCGTGCGAACCCTCATCCGGTCAGCTTCCGCGATCCGCAGAGCTACCAGACCGTGCAGCGCGTGCTGAGCGATGACTCGCTGGTCAGCGTCGTGCGCATGTTCGCGTACTCGCCGGTCACCGCTGCGTTGCTGCCGCTGTCCATCGATGCGGCTGCGCACGGCGACGTGGGTCCGCTGCTGGGGCAGGCCAAGCTGCTTACCGTGGACATGGCCGATCTCGCCGGCAACGGTATGTCGTACTCGATCATCTGCAGCGAGGATGCCGATCTGCTCACGGCGCGTCCGGAGGACGCCAACACCCTGCTCGGCACGCATATGGTCGACGGTTACAAGGCGATCTGCTCGGCGTGGCCGAAGGGTACGCGGCCGGCGGATTTCCATCGACCGCTCGTGACCGACAAGCCCGTGCTGCTGCTTACCGGCCAGTACGACCCGGTGACGCCGCCGCGCTATGCCGACGAGGTGGCGAAGTCGCTGGCGAATGCGCGCGTGCTGCTGTTCAAGGGCCAGGGCCACAGCGTGATGGCGGCCGGCTGCGGGCCGCAGCTGGTGCAGCACTTCGTCGAACAGCTCGATCCGAAAACGATGGATGCGAGCTGCCTCGACCGCCTGCAACCCACGCCGTTCTTCATCGATTTCAACGGAGCCACGCCATGAGAAAACGTTACGTACTGGCGAACGCCATGCTGTGGGCTGCGGCCATGCTCGCGGCTGCCGTGCTCAAGGCACCGAATTTCCTCACCGTCCTCTTGCTTCCGATGCTGGCCACGTTGTCGACGCTGGTGGCTCGTCGTCCGGAGTTCTGCCTCAACCGGAGTGACCTCTCGTGATCGAAGTCAGGAATCTGCACAAGGCTTTCGGCACGGTGAAGGCCGTGGACGGCGTCGGCTTCACCGCACGCGACGGCGAAATCACCGGCCTGCTCGGCCCCAACGGCGCCGGCAAGACCACCACGCTGCGCATGCTTTACACGCTGATGCAGCCCGATGACGGACAGGTGCTGGTGGACGGAATCGATGCCGCGGCCGATCCGCTGGCGGTACGCCGCGCGCTGGGTGTGCTGCCGGACGCACGCGGCCTGTACAAGCGGCTCACCGCACGCGAGAACATCGAATATTTCGCGCGCCTGCACGGCATCGACGAAGCCACGTTGCGCAAGCGCCACGACGCGCTGGTCGATGCGCTGGAGATGCGCGACATCCTCGACCGTCGCACGGAAGGCTTCTCGCAAGGCCAGCGCGTGAAGACCGCCATCGCCCGCGCGCTGATCCACGATCCGCGCAACGTGATCCTGGACGAGCCCACCAACGGCCTCGACGTGATGGCCACGCGCGGGCTGCGCCGTTTCATGCAGCAGTTGAAGGCGGAAGGCCGCTGCGTGCTGTTCTCCAGCCACATCATGCAGGAGGTGGCGGCCTTGTGCGATCGCATCGTGGTGATCGCGCACGGTCGCGTGGTGGCCGACGAAACGCCCGATGCGCTGCGCGCGCAAACCGGCGAAACCAATCTGGAGGATGCCTTCGTGAAGATCATCGGAACCGACGAGGGCCTTGCCGCATGAATGCCGTCGCCTCGAAAGCGCGCCGCGCCGGCGCCATGCTTACCGTATTCCTCAAGGAAGTGCGCGAGAACCTGCGCGACCGCCGCACCGTGCTGAGTGCCTTCATCACCGGGCCGCTGCTGGGGCCGGTGCTGTTCGTGATGCTCATCAACATGCAGGTCAGCATGCAGCTGGACAAGATCGACAAGCCACTGCATGTCCCGGTGATCGGTGCACAGTACGCGCCGCATCTGCTCGACGCACTGAGGGAGGGCGGCATCGTCTCCGATGCGGCGGTGGCCGATCCGGGCCAGGCCGTGCGCAAGCAGGACGCCGACGTGGTGCTGCGCATCGCCGCCGACTACGGCGCGGCCTGGCGCAAGGGCGAGCCGGTGCAGGTGGAGATGTTCTACGACTCCTCGCGGCAGGACACCAGCAGCGCGGTGGAGCGCGTGCAGAAGCTGGTGGAAGCCTACGCGCGCCAGCAGGGTGCGATGCGGCTGGTGGCGCGCGGCATGTCGCCGGGTACCGCATGGCCGGTGCTGGTGGCCAAGCGCGACCAGGCGACGCCGCAATCGCGCGCGGTGCTGCTGTTCGCGATGCTGCCGTACTTCTTCGTGATCGCGCTGTTCATAGGCGGCATGCCCCTCGCCATCGACCTCACCGCCGGCGAGCGCGAGCGGCAATCGCTGGAGCCGCTGTTCGCCAACCCGGTGGCGCGCTGGAAGATCCTGGCCGGCAAGCTCGCGGCGATCTGCGCGTTCTCCTGTGCCAGCCTCGCCATCACCCTGTTCGCGTTCGCGGTGGTGGGCCAGTTCATCCCCGCCGAAAAACTGGGCATGGAACTGGATCTCGGCTGGCACTTCGCCGGCACCGTGTTGCTGTTGATGCTGCCGCTGGTGCTGTTGCTGGCCTCGCTGCAGAGCCTGGTGGCCGCGTTCGCCAAGAGCTACCGCGAAGCGCAGACCTACGTCTCGCTGCTGATGATGGTTCCGGCGATCCCCAGTGCGCTGCTCGCCTTCCTGCCGATCAAGGCGCAATCGTGGATGTACGCAGTGCCGCTACTCGGCCAGAACCTCGGCATCATGCAGCAGTTGCGTGGCGACGGCATCGCGGCGGACCAGCTCATGCTGTGCCTCGCCGGCACGCTGGCCGCGGCGCTGGTGGCGATGGGCGTCACCGCGCAGATATACCGGTCGGAGCGATTGGCGATCTCGGGCTGATCCGGCCGTAGGAGCGCACTCTGTGCGCGATTGCCCCGGCGCCTGGTCGAAGCGAAAAGCCATCGCGCACAGGGTGCGCTCCTACAGAGCAGGTGCGGCGTGCGGGGCGGATGCGAGGTGGCGCAGTGCCCATTGCGCCACCGCCTGCGGATATTCGAGCTGCAGGTGGTGGCCGCCAGCCATCTGCGCGACTTCGATGCGTGGCACGCAAGCGGCGCGTGCCTGCATCGTTGCCGCGGGCAGGTAGGGTGCGGCGGGTTGCGCCAGCAGCAGAGCGGTAGGTGCCTCGATGCCGGCGAGCAGCGCATGGATCTGCGTTTCGGCCAAGCGGACCGCGGTGGGGCGTACGAGTCGCGGGTCGCTGCGCCATTGCCAGCCACTCCCGGCTTCGCGCAGTCCGCGCTGGATGATGGGGCGGGCAAGCTCCGCCGCCAGGCCGCTGGCGATGGCGCGCGCGCTGGCGGCCTGTTCGATGCTGCGGAACACGCGCAGCGCCTTGCCGTCCGCCGGCGGCGCCGCCAGCGCATCGCGGTAGCGTTGCAATGTGTGCGAACCGTCGTCGCCCAGCGGGCCCAGCCCTTCGATCAGGTGCAGACGCTCGATGCGCGCGGGTGCGGCCGCTGCCGCCAGCGAGGCGATGCCGGCGCCCAGCGAGTGGCCGAGCAGAGTGCAGCGTGGCAGTTCCAGTGCGTCGAGTGCGGCCAGCACGGCCCGCACATGATCGTGGTAGTGGTAACTGACGCCGGCAGGCAGATGATCCGAGTGACCGTGTCCGGGCAAGTCCAGCGCGATCACGCGATAGCTCGATGCCAGCAACGGCGCCAGGGCGGCGAAACTGCCGCCATTGTCCAGCCAGCCATGCAACGCGACCAGCGCCGGAGCCGACGCATCGCCCCACTCCAGCGCGGCGAGGGTGAGATGGGGCAGTGCGATGCGGCGTTCGCGCGGCGCAATCACGCCGGCCAGCCCTGCAGATGCCGTCGTGCCAATGCGGCAAGGCTGCGCACCTGTTCTGCATTGTCGTTGAGCGCAGGGATGTAGCGCAGGCTCTCGCCTCCGGCGGCAGCGAAGAAATCACGGTTCTGCATGGCAATTTCTTCCAGCGTCTCGAGGCAATCCACCGCAAAGCCCGGGCACGCCACGTCGAGTTTGCGCACGCCTTCGCCAGCGAGTCGGCGCACGGTGGCGTCGGTGTAGGGTTCCAGCCAGCGTTCGCGGCCCACGCGCGACTGGAAGCTCAACAGCAGCTGCGATTCGTCCAGCCGCAGCCGTTCGCGCAGCAGGCGCGTAGTCGTGCGGCATTGCTCGGCATAGGGGTCGCCCAGCTGCGCATAGCGTTCGGGGATGCCGTGGAAGGAGAGCAGCAGCCTGTCGCCACGGCCGTGTTGGACCCACCAGCTTTCGATGCTCGTGGCCAGCGCTTCGATGTGCCCCGGATCCGCGTGGTAGTCGTTGACCAGGCGCAATTCCGGCGGCCAGCGCAGTGCCTTCATCGCATCGCCCACCGCGTCGATCACCGAGCCGGTGGAGGTGGCGGAATATTGCGGATACAGCGGCAACACCAGCAGGTGACGCGCGCCTTCGCGTTGCAATTGTTCGATGGTGGAAGCCACCGACGGTTCGCCATAGCGCATCGCCAATGCCACGCGCACCCCCGGCCCCAGTTCGGCCTGCAGCGCCTTCGCCAAGGCTTCGCTGTGCCAGCGCAACGGGGAGCCTTGCGCATCCCAGATGCGCGCATAGGCGTGCGCGGAACGCCGCGGCCGCAGGCGCAGGATCACGCCGTGCAGGATCGGCCACCACTTCCAGCGCGGATAGTCGATCACGCGCGGGTCGGACAGGAATTCGGCGAGCCAGGGTCGCAGCGCCTTGGCCGTGGGCGCGGCGGGCGTGCCGAGGTTCACCAGCAGCACGGCAGTCTGAACGGATGCCGCAGCAGCGTGGGCGGAACGGCTGGCGGGGCCGGTATAGTGGTCGTGGCTAGTCATTCTGATGCTGGCGACAAAACTGCCGCGAGTCTGCCACAAGCGCCCCCTTCCCACCCCACGACGGAGCTGGTCATGTTCAAGAAGACATCTCTGTATCGCTTCATGCTGCCAGTCGCGGCCCTCCTGCTGCCGGCCATGGCCGTGCACGCCGACGACGACACGCCGCAGATGCGCGCGCAGGCCGCGGTACGCGTGTTGAACGAGATCGAGCAGGCACCGGACAAGTCCATTCCGAGCGACCTGCTCAGGGACGCGAAGGCGATCGCGGTCATTCCCGACGTGCTGAAGGTCGGCTTCGTGTTCGGCGGCCGCCGCGGCGAAGGGCTGGTTTCGGTGAAGAGCCCGGACGGCACCTGGTCCAACCCCAGCTTCATCTCCTTCGGAGGAGGCAGTGTCGGCTTCCAGATCGGCGTCTCTTCCACCGACGTGATCCTGGTGTTCCGCACCCAGCGCGGCGTGGATTCCATCGTCAACGGCAAATTCACCATCGGCGCCGACGCCAGTGCCGCGGCCGGTCCGGTGGGCCGCACCGCCTCGGCCGCCACCGACCAGCAACTGAAGGCGGAGATCTACTCCTATTCGCGCGCGCGCGGCCTGTTCGCCGGCGTGGCGCTGGACGGCTCGGTGCTGAAGATCGACCAGGACGCCAATGCGGCGGTGTACGGAGCCGGCATCACGCCGCGGCGTATCTTCGAGGGCGGCGTGAGCAATGTTTCGCCGGACGTGGTGAAGTTCCGCGACACGTTGGAAGAGTACACTTCACGCTGACCGCCTTGTGCGAAGATCGGCGGTTCGCGGGCGGAGCCGTTTCCGCCCCGAAGCGCCTCGAGGAACATCATGGGTTTTGACAGCATCTGGCATTGGCTCCTGCTCCTGGTCATCGTGCTGCTGATCTTCGGTACCAAGAAGATCGGCAACGTCGGCTCGGATCTCGGCAACGCCGTGCGCGGCTTCAAGAAGGCCATGCACGGTGACGAAGGCGAGAACGAGAAGGAAAAGACAAAGGAACAGTTGCGTGCCGATCCGCCGCCGTCGTCGGCGAGCACCAGCACGCAGGATCAGCGCGACTCGCACGAGTCGAAGTAAGCGCGGCCGGGTTTTGCGGCAATGATCGAGATCAGCTTCGGCAAGCTGGTACTGCTCGCGCTGGTCGCGTTGATCGTGCTTGGCCCCGAAAAGCTGCCCGGCGCGGCGCGCACGGCAGGCGCATTGCTGCGCCGCGTGCGCAACGGCTGGGACAGCGTGCGCGCCGAAGTGGAGCGCGAACTGGAAGTGGAAGAGATCAAGCGGGTTGCCCGCGAGGCTGCTGCGCGCGCCGAAGCCGCGCAGAGCGAGCTCAAGGAAAGCGTGCAACAGGTGCGCCAGCCGATGGAGGAAGCGGCGGAGACGCTGAAGTCCGCGGCCGCGCCCGTGTCGTTGCCGACCACCGAGGAAATGCCTCCCCAGGCGCAGGCGTCGTTGCCGTTGGGCGACCCACCGGCTGCCGTGGAAGCGAAGGAGCCGGCGCATGGCGGCCACTGAGCCCGACAACCTCGGCGACGACCTGCAGCAGGGTCTGTTCTCGCACCTGATCGAGCTGCGTTCGCGCCTGCTCAAGGCCATCGCCGCCGTGCTGCTGGTGCTGGTGGCGCTGGTGCCGTTCGCCAACCGCCTGTATTCGGAGCTGGCCGCGCCGCTGGTGGCACGCCTGCCGCAGGGTGCGCACCTGATCGCCACCGAAGTGGCCAGCCCCTTCATCACGCCGCTGAAGCTGGCTTTCTACGCTGCGCTGTTCATCAGCATGCCGGTGATCCTCTACCAGTTGTGGGCCTTCGTCAGTCCCGGCTTGTACAAGCACGAGAAGCGCCTGGCACGGCCGCTGCTGGTCGCCACCCTGGTGTTGTTCTACTGCGGCTGCGCATTTGCGTATTTTCTGGTGCTGCCGGCGGCATTCCGTTTCCTTACCGCGGTAACTCCCGCTGGCGTGGAGATGATGACCGACATCACGCATTACCTCGACTTCGTGATGCTGATGTTCTTCGCCTTCGGCCTGTGCTTCGAGGTGCCGGTGGCGGTGGTGATTCTCGCCGCGGTGGGCCTCGTGGACATCGCCAAGCTGCGCAACGCTCGGCGCTACGCCATCGTGGGCGCGTTCGCGGTGGCCGCGCTGATCACGCCGCCGGACATCACCTCGATGATCATGCTGGCGATACCGATGTGCCTGCTCTACGAGCTAGGCATCCTGGCGGTGCGCTGGCTGCTGCCGAAGAAGGCGGCGGATTGATGCACGATACGTCTCGTGCGCGAATTCTTCTGGCCACGTGGACCGTTTCGATTGCGCTGTGGGCCGGGTCGTCCGATGCCGCAACTACCGTGCCTCGGACCGCAGTCACGGACGTGCCGGCGTCAGCCTATGAGCATGCACAGACCCTGATCCCGCTGCCCGACGGTCGTCGCCTGAATTTGTTTTGCATGGGCGCGGGAACACCTGTGGTCATCCTCGAAGCCGGCCTGGGGGATGACGACCTGAGTTTTCGGCGCGTGCAAGGACGTCTGGCTGACGTCACGCGCGTCTGCAGCTACGACCGTGCGGGCATGGGCTTCAGCGACCCTTCTGTGGGTCCCAGTACCGCTTTCCATGTGGCGAATGACCTGCATGCGCTGATCAGGCAGGCTTCGATACCTTTGCCAGTCGTCCTGGTGGGGCATTCCAACGGTGGCCTGTATGCCGCTCTTTACGCCGCAGACTTCCCGCGGGAAGTCGCGGGCCTGGTGTTGATCGACCCGGACAGTTTCGGCCTGGATGAAGCGGCCAGAAAAGTCCTCGACCAGCCGTGGCTGGATCAGTGGCGCGCCGGTACCCGGAACGAGATCGGGCAGGCACGTACTTGCGTGGCCCTGGCGCAGAGGGGTGCCTTGAACAAGACGCCAGCGCGTTACCCGGACTGCATGGACAATCCGCCGAACGCCGATCCGGCGCTTCATCGACTGCTCGACGCGCAGTTGGCTCGTCCTTCCGAGCAGGAAGCGATATCGACCGAGACACAGGACACCGATCCGCCACCCGACAGGGATTTGTCGGATGCCGAACTGGCCTTCCAGCGCCTTCACTTCGATTTCGGCGACAAGCCGATCATCGTGCTGAGCGGCACGAATGAGCTTGGCGGGCTACCCCCCTCGCAACGGGCCAAAGTCACGAAGGCGATGCTGGCCAACGAGGCCGCCATGGCCGCGTACTCCACGCAAGGCCGGCAGATCCTTGTCGACAGCAAGTCGGAGTACCTGCAGACGTATGCTCCCGACGTGGTCGTGCGTGCGGTAACGGACGTTGTCCGGAAAGTCCGGGTGCGTATGGCAGCGCCTCAAGCCGGACTCGAAGTGCACAAGAATTAGCGACGCACTCACACCCGGTTGCGGGTGTGAGTTGAGCGCGAGTGCGCGGTGATCGCTATTGAACGCTCGTGACCGGTGCCGGCGCAGCAATCGTGGCCGCCGCTGCCGGCAGCGGCTCGACCTTCGCATTGTCGTCCGCGCGCAGCTTCAATCCGCCATCCTTGAAGAGATCACTGGCCACCTGGTAGTAGGCGATCGCAGAATTCACCAGATCCTGCTTCACCGGCACCACGGGCGTGGCATCGCCGGTGGCGAAATTCGGCTTCAGCTGCTCGAGGCGCTTGCGCGGTTCGAGGATGGTGAGCGTGTCGCCGTGCACGTAGCCCAGCTTCTCATAGGTGCCGGGCAGCGCGTGGCCCTGGTCCGGCGTGATTTTGAAGACGTCCTGGCCGAAGAAGCGCGAGCGATAGCTGAAGTCGAGCAGGCCGAGCAGGGTGGGCGGGATGTCGAGCTGGCCCAGCAGGGTTTCCACGCGCTGCGGCTTGAACTGCTGCGGCGCGTAGATCCACAACGGGATGTGGTAGTGGTTGATCGGGATGCTGGTCTTGCCTGCGCTGGAAGCGCAGTGGTCGGCGGTGATCACGAACACCGTGTCGGCGAAATAAGGCTTTGCCTGCGCACGCTTGATGAAGTCCTCGATCGACCAATCGGTGTAAGCCACCGACCCGGGTCGCGACGGCGCCTGCCACTTCACGCGGCCCGCCGGGTAGGTGTACGGGCGGTGGTTGGAAGTGGTCATGATGTGCAGGAAAAACGGCTTCCCGGCGGCATGCGCCTCGTCCATCTGCTTGAGGGCCAGTGTGTAGAGATCCTCGTCGGCCACGCCCCACACGTTCTGGCTGTGGATCGGCGTGCCCGGCGCGATGGCGCCGCGGTCCACCGTCTTGTAGCCGTTGTGGCTGAAGAAGTAGTTCATGTTGTCGAAGTAGCCGTAGCCGCCGTACACGAACTCCGACTCGTAGCCGCGATCGTTGAAGATGTCGGCCAGCGAGAACAGATCTTCGTTGCCGTGCTCGCGTATCAGCGAGTCGCCCGGCGTGGGCGGCACCGACAGCGACAACGCCTCCAGCCCGCGCACCGTGCGTGTGCCGTTGGCGTAGAGGTTGTCGAAGAAGATGCTTTTGTCCACCAGCGAGTCGAGGAAGGGCGTCAGGCCCTGCTTGTTGCCGAAGGTACCGAGGTAGTCGCCGGACAGGCTTTCCACGCTGATCAGCACCACGTTGAGATGCTTCTCCGGTCCTGCCGCGCGGATCGCGCGGGTGAGGTCGCGCGGGTCGTTGCTGGTGAAAGTGGCATTCGGCGCCTTGAGCTGTTCGCGCAGCAGCTTGAACGCCTCGTCGTCGGGCAGCGACTGGTAGAACTTCTTGTATTCGAGATGGCTGCTGCGGAAGGCGGCGAAGAACTGGTAGATGCCGTTGCCGGCCAGTTCGTTGACGTAGTTGTTGGTGGTGCGGTCCTTCATCTCACCGTTCACCCCGGCCACCGAGATCACGGTGAGCAGCAGCCACACCAGCGGCACGCGGGCACGCTGCCACAGCGTGCTGCCGTCGTCGCGCGCGCGCAGACCGCGCCGGCTCAGCACGAAGGCCACCAGTGCCACCACCACCAGCAGCGCCAGCCAGGTGCCGATCGGGTAGGACTCGCGGATGTTGCCGATCACCTCGGTGGTGTAGACGAGATAGTCCACCGCGATGAAGTTGAAGCGCGAGCTGAATTCGTTCCAGAACACCAGCTCCGACGCTGCCACGAACAGCAGGCCGTACAACAGCACCAGTCCGAGGACATACAGCCCCCACTGGCCGCTGGCGCGGTTGTACGCCAACGCCGGCATCGGCAGGAAGAACAGGAACACCGCGAGGATCGGCCACGACTCGTGCACGTGCACATGCCACAGCAGGAAGCACACGCCCAGCGTGGCCGCGTACAGCACTGCCATGCCGACGAGATAAGCCAGCCAGCGGCTTGCACCAGCGACGGGCGCGCGCCGCGTCGGCACCAGCCACAGGAACAGGACCATCGGCCATGCCAGGTACACGAAGGTGATCAGGTCGTAGCCCAGGCCCACGCCGAACGCATACAGCCAGTTCACCGGGTTCGGTGACACGTTGCCGCCCGACATCACCAGCAACGCGACACGAGTGACAAAGCAGATCACGAGGAAGGCGACGCCCAGCCACCACAGGGGGCGGAAACGCTGGCGCAGCGGAGACGGGGAAAACAGGGCGCGCGGCACGGTCAGCTCCAGACGGCAGGGAAACGGAGGAACGGCACGGGCTGGCGTCCCGAAGGCGTTATACCCGCATCGGCTTAGATGTTACATAGTTTCATTTTGGCGATCGCCGCGACGCGCGCCTGTTCCATCGCCACACCTATCGCCGGGCCAGCCAGTCCTTGCGCCACGAACGGCGCCGCGGTCACCGCTGCTGCGGCCTCGCGGGCTTGCCGCAGATACGTGGCCTGCGGGTAATCGTCATGCTCGTGACCCAGGCGGCCACGCTTGTCGGCGAGGCAGGCGGCGAGGAAGGTTTCCAGTCGCTCGGGCCGGCGCAGCGCATCCAGCACGGCGAGTAGCTTCAGCACTGTGGCCGGCTTCAATTCCAGCGCGCGATGCGCATTGAGGTGTTCGCGGCACACCAGTTCGGCCAGGGTGGCATGTTCGGCGGGCACCTTCAGTCGCGCCGTCAGCGTGCGTAGCGGTGCCACGCCGCGCTGCTCGTGCATCACGTGGCGCGGCAGTTCGTCGGCCGGCGTCAGCGCCTTGCCGAGATCGTGGGTGAGTGCGCAGAAACCCACCAGGTCGTCGCCCGGAGCAATCGCCGCCGCCGCATCCAGCACCATTTCCACATGAACGCCGGTGTCGATCTCGGGATGGAACTCGGCGCGTTGCGGTACGCCGTACAAAGCATCGACTTCGGGAAACAGTATGCGCAGCGCTCCCGCTTCGCGCAGCACGCGCAGGAAGGCGGAAGGCTGCGGCTCGGTCAGCGCCTTGCGCGTCTCCGCCCACACCCGTTCGGGAACCAGGTGATCCACCTCGCCCTCGGCCACCATGTGCCGCAGCAGCGCCATCGTCTCGTCCGCCACGCGGAAACCCAGCGGCGCGAAGCGTGCGGCAAAGCGCGCCACGCGCAGCAGGCGCACGGGGTCTTCCGCGAAGGCCGGCGAGACATGGCGCAGCAGGCGCGCCTCGATGTCGCGCGCGCCGCCGTAAGGGTCGGTCAGCGTGCCGTCTTCGTCCTGCGCGATGGCATTGATGGTGAGGTCGCGCCGCGCCAGATCCTGTTCCAGCGTCACCGACGGATCGGCCTGGAACAGGAAGCCGTGGTAGCCGTGCCCGCTCTTGCGCTCGGTGCGCGCCAGCGCGTATTCCTCGCCGGTCTGCGGGTGCAGGAATACGGGAAAGTCTTTGCCCACCGGTCGATAACCCAGAGCCAGCAGATCGTCCGGGCGCGCATCCGTCACCACGTAATCGCGGTCGCCCTCCGGCCTTCCCAGCAACTTGTCGCGGACCGCGCCGCCGACGAGATAGATGCGCATGGAAGGGATTGTGGCATGGTGGAGCGGGTAGGCTTCTCCCTGGACACCGCGCCCGCGCTCGTGGCGGCCGTACAGCCTGCCTAGTGCATGCTCATTGACTCGTCCGGGTGACTACGGACGCGGCTGTGGCAGGCGCTGTTGCCGAACTTGCGGGCGCTATTGGCGTCGCTGTCACCGCGCAATCCACCGCTTTGCGCGGCGTCATGCTGTTCGGCAGCGCATAGAGCTGGCCGATCGGGGTGAGTCGGGTGGCGATCGATAGGGCGTTGCCATGCAGGCGCCAGTCGTACATCAGGCTGTAGTCCATCACGCGGGCCACGTATTCGCGGGTTTCCTTGAACGGCATGGTGGCGATGAACAGATCGGGTGCCAGCGAACCTCGCGCCGAAAGCCATTGGTTCAGTCGGCTGGGGCCGGCATTGTAGGCGGCGCTGGCGAGCCAGGGCGCGCCGTTGTAGCGCTCCGCAAGTTGCGAAAGGTAGCGCGTGCCTAGGGCGACATTGGTCGCCGGGTCGTACAGGCTGTCGCCGCCGGTCCACGCCATGCCGTTGCTGCGGGCGACTGCCGCTGCCGAGCTGGGGACCAGCTGCATCAGGCCACGCGCATCGGCCCCCGAGCGTGCGTCGCTCATCCACGCGCTTTCGGAGCGCAGGATGCCGTAAGCCCAGGCGGGATCGATGCCGGATTGCTTGGCCTGTTCCACCACGCCGATCTGGCTGTCCAGCGGCAGGCGCAGCGTGTAGTAATGCATCGCCTCGCCATGATTGAGCGTGAACGCGGCGCGGTCGTACCAGCCGCGGGCATCGGCGAGTTCCACGGCCAGCACCTGCGTGCGTTCGTCGCTGCCGTCGAGTGCGCGCGCCCACTCGCGCCGCGCCAGCTTCTGCAAGCCCACCGCGAACAATTCGAAGGCACGCTGCAGGCCAGGCTGCTCCAGCAGCGCCTGTTCCTGTTGCGGATCGTCGATCGGCGCCTGCGGGCAGATCGCATAGGGCTGGTTGGCCTGGTCGGCGGCGAGGTATCCGAAGAACGTGGTCTGTTTCGCAAGGTCGGCGTAGATGGCCTGCGCCTGCTCGGCATGGCCGGTGGCGGCCAGGGCGCGTGCGCGGAACCAGCGCCATTCGTCGCCCTGCTGTTGATCCGTCGGCATGGCCGCGATGCCTGCCAGCACGCCGGGCCAGTCCTGGGCGGCCAGCGCCACGCGCACGCGCCATTCGCGGGTGGTGGCGGTTTGCGCGGAGGCGGGCAGGGCGAGCAGCTGTTGCAGCGCGTCGGGGTCGTAGTCGCTGGCGTGGAAGATCGCCAGCGTGCGCCGGATCGCATCGCGCTGGCTGGCGCTGAAGCTGAGGTGCGTCTGCAGTTGCTGCCACGCAGCGTCGGCGTTGTCGGTATCGCGCCGCGCCATGCTTTGCAGCGCCAGCGATGCCGCCAGGCGCGCATGCGCGGTGTCGGGCCAGTTCGCCGCGGCGGCCACGGCAGACTGCGGATCGCGCAGCGCCTGCGCCAGCCATTGCGCTTCCTGGTTCTGCGGCGCAGGCAGCCAGGCGGCCAGTACGGAAATGGTGCCGCCCTTGCCGGCATCGGCGGCGCGCTCGATGCGCGACCACAGGCGCGGCGTGGTCAGCAGGCCTTGTTCCTGCGCGGCCTGCAGCACGGGAGTGCAGGCACCGGGCAGCTCGGGCTTGGCCCACAGCACGGCGAGATCGCGGTCGAAATCCAGCGCGGCGCCGTTGGCCAGGCGCGCCTGCAGGGCATCGCAGGCGAGCGTGTCGTTCGTGCCGGGCTGATACAACGCGAGGAAGCCGTTCCAGTCCTGGCGGCGCGCGAGTTCCAGCAGGAAGTCGCGGCGCAGGTCTTGCGCGGGAATCAGGTCGGGGTACTGCGCCAGATAGGCCTGCACCGTGGGCAGGTCGATCTGCTGGATGTCGTGCTCCAGCGCGGCAGCGGGCAGGTAGGGGTAGAGCGGGTAGCTGCGCAGTTGCGCGTCCCACGCGTGCCAGCCGTCGCCGCCTTGCTGGGCCGCTGCCCAGGCTTGCCTGAAGGCGGCGCGCTGGGTGTCGATGGAAGTGGCGGCGCGTGCACCCAAGCTGACGAGCAGGCTGCAGCACGCAATCAGTACGGTGAGGGAATGGCGCCGGGGCGCGGCCTTCGCGAACATGAAAACTCCTCGGTGATCCCTGTGCGGATTGTAGTGGATGCAGCCGGAAACACCGCCTCGCGCATGGGCCGAGGTTCCGCGCATGCCTGATAAGCTGACGCATCCGCTTCCGCCCTTTGCAGGCTCGCATGTCGTTCCCACCCTCGTCCCGCGGCCGTCGCCTTGTTGCCTGGTCGGTGCTGGCACTGCTCGCGCTCGCAGGCGCGGCCCGGTGGTGGCTGCTCGGCCGCCCGGTCGCTTTGCCGGATGCGCCGTCCGCGCGCATCGCCTGCGTGTCCTATCAGCCGTTCCGGCTCGAAGGCGAGACGCCCTACGACGTGAATGCCTTCATCCCTCCCGAGCGCATCGATGCCGACCTGAGTGCGTTGTCGCAGCGCTTCGACTGCGTGCGCACGTATTCGCAGGGGCAGGGCCTTTCCGCCGTGCCGGAGATCGCCGCGCGCCATCACATGCAGGTGCTGATGGGCATCTGGCTGGGAAGCGATGCCAGGGCGAACGCCAGGCAGATCGAGTTGGGCGTCGCCACCGCACGCAAGTATCCGCAGGTGTTGCGCGCGGTGATCGTGGGCAACGAGGTGCTGTTGCGCGGCGACCTGTCCGAAGCGGTATTGGCCGGCTACATCCGTGAAGTGCGCGCGGCTCTGCCTGCGTCGATCCCGGTGAGCTACGCCGATGTATGGGAGTTCTGGTTGCGCCACCCGCAGCTCGCCAGCACGGTGGACTACATCACCATCCACATCCTGCCTTATTGGGAGGACCAGCCGGTGCCGCCCGAGCGTGCGATCCAGCATGTGGCGGACGTGTACGCGAAAGTACGGCAAGCGTTTCCCGGCAAGCGCGTGATGATCGGCGAAACCGGCTGGCCGAGCGAAGGCCGGCAGCGCCGTGGCGCAGCCGCCAGCGTGGTGAACGAGGCGCGCTACCTGCGCGAATTCCTTGCTTACGCCGGCAAGGTCGATCTGCCGTACAACGTGATCGAAGCATTCGATCTGCCGTGGAAGCGCGCGCAGGAAGGCACGGTGGGTGGCTACTGGGGCATCTTCGATACGCATGCGCGGCCCAAGTTCGCGATGCAGGGGCCGGTGGTCGAAGTCCAACAGTGGTGGCTTGGGTGGCTGGGCGGCGCGGTGTGTGCGCTGTTGTTCGTGCTGGCGGGTTTGCGCCGCCGGCGCTGGCAGCGGCGGCGTGGCTGGCTCGCGCTCGGAGTGGCCGGTTTTGCCAGCGGCACCGCGATGGCGTGGCAGATCCGCCAGATGATTTACGCATGCCGCGGTGCGTGGGAATGGTCGGTCTCCGTCGCCGCATGCCTGGTCGCGTTGTTCACCGCGTTGCGGCTGGCGAGCTGGCTGGCGGGACGGCTGGCTAGCGCGCCGTTCAAGCCGGCGCCGGCAGGCCGGTTGCGCAACGCCTGGTTGTTCGTGCTGGCGCTGTACGGTCTGCTGCTGGTGTTCGATGGCCGCTACCGCGATTTTCCGTTGGGCGTGTTCGCCCTGCCCTGCGTGGGTTATGCGCTGACCGCATGGCTGGACGAGCGCAGGCGCATGCCCTCGCGCGAAGCGCTGTTTCTCGCCGCGTGGCTGCCCGTGCTGGGCGGCGCGGTGGTGGCGCTGGAGCTGGGCGAAAACCCGGTGACCTGGCTCTGGTTGCTGTTCAATGTCTCGATCGCCGCGTCGGTGTTCGCCGCATGGCGACGCGCGCGGGCCGTGCCGGTTATGCTCGGCGACTCCCCTTGAATGGAAGGATGGACATGCGCCTCGACAAGCAACGCATCGTGGTGACCGGTGCCTTCGGCACGCTGGGGGCGGCGATGGTGCGCGCCGCGCTGGACGCGGGCGCGCAGGTAGCGGCGATCGACCGCGCGCCGGTGCCGGCGAACCTGGGTGCGGCGCATGGTTTCGGCGGAGTGGATCTTTCCGGCACCACCGAGGCGAAACGTGCCGTCGATGCCGCCGCCGAGGCGCTGGGTGGTATCGATGCGCTGGTGAACATCGCCGGCACCTTCCGCTGGGAGACGCTGGCCGACGGCGACCCCGACACCTGGGACCTGCTCTACCGGGTCAACCTGCGCACTGCGGTGGCGGCGAGCAAGGCCGCACTGGCGCACCTGCCCGACGGGCATGGACGCATCGTCAACATCGGCGCGAATTCCGCGCTGAAGGCCGGTGCCGGCGTGGGTGCCTATACCGCGTCCAAGGCCGGCGTGATGCGCCTCACCGAATCGCTGGCCGAGGAACTCAAGCCGCGCGGCATCACTGTCAACGCGCTGTTGCCCAGCATCATCGACACCCCGCCGAACCGTGCCGACATGCCCGACGCGGATTTCGAGCGCTGGGTGAAGCCCGAGCAGCTCGCGGGCGTGATCGTGTTCCTGCTGTCCGGCGCGGCCAGCGCGATTACCGGCGCGCTGATTCCGGTCACCGGGCGGGTATAGCCGTCGCTTGCCTGTTGCTTGCGCCCTGCAGATGCACGAGGCGCAGGCAGCCGACCAGCAGCGCCATTGCGCCTGGCTCGTAGTTGTAGAGCTGCAGCGCGAATGCGCCCAGCATCGCGGCCAGGCATGCCCATCCGGACGAGCGGCGCAGCAGTGCCAGGGCGGCGAGGACGACGGCCGCGATGCCGTACACGTCGTGCAGGAAACCAACCACCAGTCCCTGTCGCAGCGCGCACCACGCGGGCGCCTGCGCCGCCGTGCAGAGCTCCGCGAATGCCGGCTGTTCGATCAGGCCATAGCGCAGCCATGCCGCACCCAAGCCGGCCAGTGCGATCAGCAGCCAGGGAAGCAGTTTGCGTATCTTCATCCGTGTTCTCCGGTATGCGCGGGCAGGTGGATTTCCGCTGCCAGTGCGAGATGATCCGAAAACGCCTGCGGCAGCGTCCACACCTTCTCCAGCACCACCGTGGGCGAGGCAAGGATGTGATCCAGCGCCCGCTTCGGCCTCCAGCTCGGGAAGGTGGGCGTGGCCTGTGCGGGCGGCTGCAGCCGCGAGCGTGCGAACAACCGGCGCATCTCGGGGCTTTCGACATCGGTGTTGAGGTCGCCCATCAGCACGGCGTGCGGCTGGTCTTCCAGTATCTCGGTGATGAAGCCCAGTTGCCGCGCGCGCGAAGCGGCACCCAGCGAGAGGTGGGCGATGACCACGGCCAGCGTGTGCTTGCCGGTGCCGAAGCGCGCCAGCAAGGCGCCACGGCCGCGGCCGGGCAACGGATAGTCCAGCACCATGCTGGGTTCGATGCGGCTGATCAGGCCGTTCGCGGTGTGCGACAACCCGGCCACGGGGCGGTTCGGCTGGTGGCTCCAGTAAGGCATGCCGGCGGCTTCGGCGAGGTAGCGCGTCTGATTGAGGAAGCCGGAACGCAGGCTGCCGGCGTCCGCTTCCTGCAAGCCGACCACGTCGAACTGCGGCAGCAGGGCGGCGAGGCTGTCGAGGTTGGCGATCTTGGCGCGTCCCGGCAGCACGGCGTTGAGGCTGCGGGTGACGTATTCGCTATAACGCTGCACGCTGGCGCCGGCGAGGATGTTGCAGCTCAGCAGGCGCAGGCGGCGTTCTTTGGGGGCTGGCGTGGCACGTTCCATGGGGCTGTGTACGGTACACGCACAAGGTCGCCGCGGACGTGAATCTCCGCGGCGGCCTCGATCAGGGCGTCACTTGCCGCCCTTGTTCACTTCGTCCAGTTCGCGCTTGGCCAGCCATTGGGTGATGGCGGAAAGTTCGTCCAGGGTCTTCACGTTGGTGACGCGGTACTTGCCGTCGATCACGATGCTCGGTGTGCCGTCGACGCCCCAGGTGCGAATCAGTGCCAGGTCGGCTTTCAGCTTGGTGGTGGCCGCATCGGAGGTGGCGAGGCTCATGAAGGTATCGCGGTTCACCCCATGGCGCGCGTAGAAATCGGCAAGCTCGTCCAGCGAGTTCATCGGGTAGTGCTGGACGAATTTTTCCTGGAACAGCTGCAGGTGGGTGCTGTCCACCACACCCAGCTTGTCTGCCGCGTAGTAGGCGCGTGCGTACGGCAACCACTCGTCGCTGAAGGGGGCCGGCACGAGTTCGAACTTCACGCCTGCGGGCAGCGATTTCTTCAGCTTGTCGGCGATGGGCGAAAACTCGGCGCAATGAATGCAGCCGTACGAAAAAACCTCGGCCACCTCCACCTTGCCCACGTTGCTGTAACGCTGGTGCGGGCCAGGCAAGGTGACGTACTGGTCGCCTTCGGTGTAGGGCGCAGACGCGTCGGTGCTGGATTGCGCGGTGCAGGCGGTGGCCAGCAACAGGCCGGCGAACAGGCTCAGGGTGCGCAGTCGGGCGAGATGTTTCATCAAGGGGTGCTCGGTTGGATGGTGGAGACGGGGCCGCGATTCCGGATTACTTGCCGGCAGCTTCCTTGGCCACCAGCCACTGGACCAGGTCGATCGTCCGCTGCAAGCTGCCCACCTCGTGCGGCGAGACGCGGTACTTGCCGTCGACAACGATATTGGGCGTCTCGTTCACGCCATAAGCCCTCTGCATGTCGTCGGCCTGCTTCATCTTGGTGTTGATCGAGAAGGAGTTGGCCACCGCGACGAATTCCTTGGGATCGACGCCGAACTTGGCATAGAACTTCGCGATGTCCTCGATCGTCGGCCATGCAGCCTTGGGCTTGGGCTGGCCCGTGGACAGGTCGTAGGTGGCCGTTTCGCCGGTCTTCCAGGTGGCGTCGTAGAACGCGTCGTGAGCTTTGGCGCGCACGCCCAGCGCCTCGGCGGCGAAGTAGGCGCGCTGGTATACCACCCAGTTTTCGTCAGGGCGCATCGAGGAAGGCAGGTAGTGCACCACGGCATTCGCTGGCAGACTTTTCTCGATCTGGTCCATCGTGCCGTGGAAGGCGTTGCAGGCCGGGCAGGCGTAGGAGAACACCTCCACCACCTCGATCTTGTCGGTGGCGACGTACTTGGGCTGTACCGGATCGATGCGGTGGTAGTCCTTGCCCTCGACCCACTGGCCGTTGTCCACGAACGGTTGGGCCGGCGGCGCGGCGGGCGTGGCGGCAGCGGTGGCAGCGGCTGCCGGAGCGGCGGTGCTGGCGTTCGCTGCCGGGGCGGCACTGGTCGGAGCCGTGCTGGCCGGAGCCGGAGCGGTGGCGGGTGCCGCAGGCGTGTTCGCAGCGGTGCTGGTGGTGGCTGGCGCGGCGGTGCCGTTGTCGGTGGATTGGCCGCAGGCGGCCAGCGCCAGCAGGGCGGCGCACAGGAACGGCAGACGCTTCAACATGGGATTACCTCGGGGATGGGCGAAGCAGGAAGGGCACGCCGGCATGGGCCGGTGCGCCCGGGAGTCGGTCAGGGCGAGGCGGCCTGTTGCGGATCGACGGCGGCCGGGTGCAGGCCCTCGATATAGCTGGCCACGGCGGCGATGTCGTTCGCATCCAGTTTCTGGGCAATGCTGGGCATGATCTGCGAGTGCGCGTCCGTGCCCCAGGCATTGCCGTCGTGCCAGGCCTTGAGCTGGGCTTCGATGTATTGCGCGTGCTGGCTTTCCAGTTGCGGATACTCCGCGCCAGGATTGCCGCGGCCGTCGGCGCTGTGGCAGGCCATGCAGGCGGGAATGCCGCGCGTGACGTCGCCTTCGCGGAACAACTGCTGGCCATGCTCGACCAGCGCCTGGTCGGCCACACCGGGCAGGGCGGTCTTGCTGGCGAAGTAGGCGCCGACGTCGTGCATGTCCTGCTCGGACAGCGGCGTGGCCATGCCGAGCATGATCGGGTTCTGGCGCTTGCCGCTCTTGAAGTTCTCGAGCTGGCGGACGATGTACTGCTCGCTCTGGCCGGCCAGCTTGGGGTACTGCGGATCGGTGGAGTTTCCGTCCATGCCGTGGCAGGCGCCGCAGGCGGCGGCCTTGGCCTGGCCCGCAGTGGCATCGCCAGGCTTGGCCGCGGCTTCAGCGGCGGCGGGCGCAGCAGCAGCCGTGGTGGTCGGGGCGGCCGGTGTGGCGGCGGCAGGGTTGGCGGCCGTGGTGGCTTTGGCCGGCGCGGACTGCGCCGCCACCCCGCTCGCGCTCAAGGCGAAGATCAGGACTGCGGCGTAGCCCAGCGCAGCGGGTCGAAAACCTGCGAACCGAAAACCCATACACTTCCCCTCTCAGAAACTGTCGAAGGCTGCCATCGCCGGTCGGTATCGGCGCCACGGGCAGAAACCGTCGGATTATCCCCATGCCTTCGCGCTCCGGTCAAACCATGCCCAACCTCCTGCAAGGCGCGCAATTCGTGCTCGCCGCCCACCGCGTCAACCAGCTGCCTGCCGACCAGGGCGCTGAGGTGGCGTTTGCCGGGCGCTCCAACGCCGGCAAGTCCAGCGCGCTCAACACGCTCACCGGCCACAAGGGGCTGGCGCGCACCTCCAAGACGCCCGGCCGCACCCAGCAGATGGTGGCGTTCGCGTTGCCACCGCTGGCGCAGGGCGACGGGGAGGCGCCGCTGGTCGCGCGCCTGATCGACCTGCCCGGCTACGGCTACGCCAAGGTGCCGGAGGAACTGCGCGCGCACTGGAAGCAGGAGATCGATGCCTATCTGCATCGTCGGGAGAGCCTGCGCGGCGTGGTGCTGATCGCCGATATCCGTCATCCGCTCAAGGAATTCGACCGGATGATGCTGGACTTCTGCTTCGCCACCGGCCTGCCCTGCCATCTCTTGCTGACCAAGGCCGACAAGCTTTCGCGCAATCAGGCTGCGCAGGCGCTGGCGGCGATGCGCAAGAGCTTTCCCGACGGCCTGCACGCCACCGCGCAGGTGTTTTCCTCGCCCGCGAACACCGGCGTGGACGAGGCGCGTGCACGGGTGGTGGAGTTGTTGCGCACGCCGCGCGGCTGATACCGACGGCATGAGGCGCGGCGTTATGCCGCGGCGAGCTCCATGAACACCGCGCACAGAGCCTCCATGCCGGCGCGGTCGTCCTCGTCGAAGCGCGCCACGTGCGGACTGTCCACATCCCATACGCCGAGCAGGCTGCCGTCGGACTTCACCAGCGGTACCACGATCTCCGACTGCGAGGCGGCGTCGCAGGCGATGTGGCCGTCGAACGCGTTGACGTCGCGCACCACCTGCGTCTGCCGCGTCTGTGCGGCCGTACCGCACACGCCACGGCCCAATGCGATGCGGATGCAGGCAGGCTTGCCCTGGAACGGGCCGACCACCAGTTCGTTGCCGTCGTACAGGTAGAAGCCGGCCCAGTTGAGGTCGGGCAGGCTGTGGAACAGCAGCGCAGAGAAATTCGCTGCGTTCGCGATCAGGTCGCGCTCACCGGCCATCAGGCCGCGCGCCTGCTGCACGAGGTCGGCGTAATGCTCCCGCTTGTCCGCATGGGCCTGTGCTTTCACTTCGAACATGGCATGGATCCGCTGGCAAAGTCCGTATTATGCGCGTGTCGTTACGGACAGGACTGCGCATGAGCTTGGTTGAACATCGCGAAGGCATCGAGGCAGGGCGGCTGGACATGTTCGTGGACGGCGCGTTCGCGTTCACGTTGACCTTGCTGGCAATCGGTGGCGAAACCATCCCGAACACGGCGGAGAAGTTGCTGCATATCCTGGCCGGTGTACCGGCGGCGGCGTTGTGCTTCGCGCAGATCGCCTGGATGTGGCACGGCCATGTGCAGTGGCGCCACCTGTGCACGCGAGCCACGCGAACCGGCCTGTTGTTGTCGCTGCTGCTGGTTTTCTTCGCGCTGATCTTCGTCTATCCGTTGCACATGGTGTACGGCTCGGCGTGCTATGGCTTCAGCGGCGGCGTGCTCTCCAGCGATGTCGCGGTGCAGCTGTCCAGCGAGGCACGGACGATGTTCGTCTGCTACGGCCTTGCCTATACCTCCATGGCCGGCACCTTGACTCTGCTCTTCCGGCACGCCGCACGCCTGTGGCCTGCAGGCAGCGAGGAGCGCCGACGGGCCGGCATCAGAATGGTGTCGTGGGCCGTTCCGACTGCGATCGGGGTGCTCTCGGCGCTCACTGCACTGTTGGTTCCCGAAGGGTTGCTGTCGCTGGCGGGCTTCGAATATGTCCTGCTTGGCCTGATCGGTCCGGTGACCACGTGGTACAAGCGCCGGCATCCTGCCGGATGAGCGCGGCACTGTTCGTCGCCGGCACCGATACCGGCATCGGCAAGACACATGCCTCGTGCGCCGTGCTGCATGCGCTGCGCGCTTCGGGCCTGCGCGCCACCGGCATGAAGCCGGTGGCCAGCGGTTGCGTCGAGACGCCACAGGGTTTGCAGAACGAGGACGCACTGGCGTTGCGCGCGGCCAGCAGCACGCCGCTGCCGGCGTATGCGCAGAGCAACCCGGTGGCGCTGCGCGATGCCTTGTCACCGCATCTGGCTGCGGCGCACGCAGGCACGACGATCGCGTTGCCGCCCTTGCGCGCCGCATTCGATGCGTTGTGCGCTGGACACGACGCCGTCGTAGTGGAAGGGGTGGGCGGTTGGCGCGTTCCGCTGGCGCCTGGCCTGTTCGCTTCCGACATTCCGAAGCAGTGGGATTTGCCGGTGATTCTGGTGGTGGGCATGCGCCTGGGTTGCCTCAATCACGCGCTGCTCAGCGCGGAGGCGATTCGTGCCGATGGCTGCCGCCTCGTCGGCTGGATCGCCAATCGCGTTGATCCTGCGATGGAGGCGGTGGAGGAAAACCTTGCCACCCTGCGTGAACTGCTGCCCGCGCCCTGCCTCGGCGTGTTGCCGCATGGCGTGGCGCCGGCGCGGGCAGCAACCGGGCTCGACCTGGCCGGACTGGCTGATTGATTCACATCCGGCATGCCGGGCCGTGCGCATGCTGGTGAACACCTGCAGGGAGAAACCATGACCAACCGCAACCATTACTACCTTTCCATCGCCGATCTCGCCCGGGCACGGGGCAGCGATCCCGCGCTGAGTTGGAGCGGTGCCGGCCCCGGCGATTTCGCCGCGGCCCTGCAGGAGGCGCTGCGCAGCCGCACGCTGTTCGAGCACTGGTGCGCAAAACAGCCGGATCCGGATGCGGTCGATCCCTCGCTGGGCGCCACGGATGGTCAGGCGCAAGTGCAGGCGCGCGTGGCGGATCTGCACGTCGAGGTGGACGTGCTTACCGTTTTGCCGATGAGCCTGCTGCGCCAGCGCCTGAACTGGCTGATCGGCGCGGCATGGCAGCTGCGTGATGTGCGCCCTGGCTGACACGGCGTTTCGCTGCGCTGCGGCTGGCAAAAACAGCGGTGTTGTCGTTACATTCGGCGGCTAACGACTCTTTTGCCTGCGCCTCGCGCGCACCGACCTGGAAACCGTATGCTCCGCCTACGCACCCTCGCCATCGCCACCAGCATCGCCCTTGCCGCCTGTTCGCAGGGTCCGAACGAAGCCAGCCAGCCGACGCCGGCCTCTACCGCACCGGCCAAGTCCGCGAGCACCGCAGCCGTGACCGATACGAACGCCACCAATCCGTTCTTCGCCGCCAGCACGCTGCCGTTCCAGGCGCCGGAGTTCGACAAGATCAAGGACGGCGACTACCAGCCGGCGATCGAGAAAGGCATGGCCGATCAGCTCGCCGAATGGCGGAAGATCGCGGACAACCCCGATGCCCCCACCTTCGACAACACCTATGTGGCGCTGGAAAAGAGCGGCGCGCTGCTGACCCGCGTGGAGATGACGTTCAATGGCGTCACCTCGGCCAATACCGACGACGCGCTGCAGAAGGTGCAGGAGGAGGAGGCGCCCAAGCTCGCCGCGCACCAGGATGAGCTGTACCTCGACAGCAAGCTGTTCGACCGCGTGCAGAAGGTGTACGACCAGCGCGACACGCTCAAGCTCGATCCCGAATCCTTGCGCCTGGTCGAAGTGACCTACCGCCAGTTCGTGCACAACGGCGCCAAGCTGTCCGATGCCGACAAGGCCAAGCTGAAGGCGCTCAACCAGCAGGAATCCACGCTGGAGGCGCAGTTCAACAACAAGCTGCTCGCCGCCGCGAAGGACGGCGCGCTGGTGGTGGACGACAAGGCCAAGCTGGCCGGGCTGCCGGACGAGGACATCGCCGCCGCCGCGCAGGCTGCCAAGGATCGCGGGCTGGCCGGCAAGTGGGTGATCGTGCTGCAGAACACCACGCAGCAGCCGGCGCTGCAGTACCTGACGGACCGCGACACCCGCAAGGCGCTGTTCGAGGCTTCGTGGAACCGCGCCGAGAAGGGCAACGCCGACGATACCCGCGACATCATCGAGCAGCTCGCGCAGCTGCGTGCGCAGGAGGCCAAGCTGCTGGGCTCTCCGAACTACGCCGCGTGGACGCTGCAGGACCAGATGGCGAAGACGCCGGAAGCCGCGATGGGCTTCATGGAGAAACTGGCGCCGGCCGCCGTGGCCCGCGCCAGGCAGGAGGCCGCCGATATCCAGGCGCAGATCGACAAGGACCAGGCTGCCCTGCACCAGCCCACCTTCAAGCTGGAGCCGTGGGACTGGCAGTACTACGCCGAGCAGGTGCGCAAGGCCAAGTACGACCTCGACGAGTCGCAGATCAAGCCGTATTTCGAGCTGGACAACGTGCTGCAGAACGGCGTGTTCTACGCCGCCAACCAGCTCTACGGCCTCACCTTCAAGGAGCGCCACGACATCCCGGTATACAACCCGGACGTGCGCGTGTTCGAAGTGTTCGACAAGGACGGCAAGTCGCTGGCGCTGTGGTACTGCGACTACTTCAAGCGCGACAACAAGAACGGCGGCGCCTGGATGGACAACTTCGTCGGCCAGTCCAAGCTGCTCGGCACCAAGCCGGTGATCTACAACGTCGCCAACTTCACCAAGCCTGCGGCTGGCCAGCCCGCGCTGCTGTCATGGGACGACGTGATCACCATGTTCCATGAGTTCGGCCACGGCCTGCACGGCATGTTCGCCGACGAGCAGTACCCCAGCCTGTCCGGCACCGCCACCGCGCGCGACTTCGTGGAGTTCCCGTCGCAGTTCAACGAGCACTGGGCCAGCAATCCCAAGGTGTTCGCGAACTTCGCCAAGAACTACCAGACCGGTGCGCCGATGCCGCAGCCGCTGGTGGACAAGATGCAGAAGGCCGGCAAGTTCAACAGCGGCTATGCCATGACCGAACTGGTGGCCGCCGCCATGCTCGACATGAACTGGCACATGCTCGGCGCCGATGCGCCCAAGCAGGACGCGGACAAGTTCGAGGCCGAATCGCTGAAGAAGGACGGCGTGGACCTCAGCTACGTGCCGCCGCGCTACCGCTCCAGCTACTTCCTGCACATCTGGAGCAACGGCTACTCCGCCGGCTACTACGCCTACCTGTGGACGCAGATGCTGGCCGACGATGCCTTCCAGGGCTTCAGCGAACACGGCGGCCTTACCGCCGAAAACGGCCAGCGCTTCCGCGACATGATCCTCTCGCGCGGCAACACCGTGGAATTGTCCAAGCTCTACAAGGACTGGCGCGGCCAGGATCCCAGCATCGAGCCGATGCTGGAAAACCGCGGCCTGAAGGACGCGCCGAAAGGCGGCACGAAATAAGTGGCAAGGGCCGGCGCAAGCCGGCCCTTTCGTTTCCCGTCATGGAAGGCACGCTCGGACGATGGCGTCCGCTTCTCAGCCGCCGGTGGCCGGTGCTTTCGTAGGGACAATGTGGTGGCGCTGGAGGAAATCGCCCAGCAGGGCGGCGATCCGATCCGGGATCTGCAGCGTTGCGAAGTGGTCGGCATCGAGGATGTGTACCTCCGCGCTCGGTACGTCGCGACGATAGGCATAGGCGCCGGGCGTGGTGAAGTAACTGTCGCGTTTGCCCCACAGCACCAGCAGCGGCGCCTTGATCCGTCGCAGCTGCGCCTGCCAGGCCGGATAGCGGGCCACGTTGCTGCCGTAGTCGAACCACAGGTCGTTGCGTGCCTCGATGACGCCCGGGCGTTGTTCCGCCGACGCCGCCAGCCACATCACGTCCGGGCCGACTTGTTCCTCGTCGTTCCAGCCGGCTTGCGGATAGCCGAGCGAACGCGCGTAGGCGGCGCGGCGGCTGTCCAGTCCGGCATTGCGCTGCACCCAATGGCTGCGCAGCTCGCCGTGCGGATCCTGTGCCGCAGGGAAGCCGTCCAGATGGATGACCCCGTTCTGCACCACGATCGCGGTGATGGCCGTGGGATTGGCGCAGATCAGGCGGAAGCCCACCGGCACGCCATAGTCCTGCATGTACAGCGCATAGCGAGCGATGCCGCGTGCCTTCAGGAAGTCGCGCACGGTTTCGGCCAGATGGTCGAAAGTGTAGGCGTAGGTGCCGGGACTCGGCGCGTCGGAATAGCCGAACGACGGATAGTCCAGCGAGATCACGTGCAGAGACTGCACGGCGGCCAGATCCTCCATCACCTTTTCGTACTGGATCGAGGACAGCGGATTGCCCGGCAGGAACACCACGGTCGGCGCCTCTGGCGGCCCGCCCTCCCGGTAAAAGATGTGAACGCCGTCCACGCTCTGCCAGCCGTGCCTCAGCGTCGCGGCGTGCGCCGGCGCAGCGGCTGCAGCGGCGGCGAGCATGATGGTCAGCAGGATTCGCATCATTGTTTTCATCGATCTACCCGGTGACGACGTCGAGGATCCGCAGCAGCGGCCGCGAAAGCTTGGTGGAGCGGTCGAGGGCGGTGAAGTGATAATTCCTCACCCTGCGATGAATGTCGTTCAACGATGAAATACCTGCTCCCGCCGATGCACACCCTGCGCACGTTCGAGGCGCTGGGGCGGCTGTTGCATTTCGCACATGCCGCCGACGAGCTGCATCTGACCACCAGCGCGGTCAGCCACCAGATCCGGGCGCTGGAATCCTTCTATGGCACGAAGCTCTTTCATCGCGGTCGCCGCGGCGTGAGCCTCACGGCTGCAGGGGAGGCATTGCTGGCTGTGGTGAAGGACGTGCTGCGGCAGTTGTCGACGGCGGGCGAAGCGATCCGCACGCGGCCTGGACAACGGTTGAGAGTCACCGCGCCGCCGTCGCTCGCCAGCCGCTGGCTGGTGCCGCGGCTGGGCGATTTTCTGCGTGGATACCCGATGGCCGACTTCCAGTTGCGTAGCACGCTGGAACTGGTCGAACTCGGCACCGAGGAGGTCGATCTCGGCATCCGCTACGGGGGTGGGCGCTGGCCCGGCATGAGTAGCGAGCAGCTGTTCGGCGAGGAAATATTCCCCGTTGCCACGAGCGCCTACGCCCGGCAGAAGAAGCTGCGAGATGCAAGCGACCTGTCGCGCGGCCTGTTGTTGCAGGATGATTTCCAGTCCTGGGCGGACTGGTTCGCGCAGACCGAGGTTGCCATGGCGGAGTGCCGATACGGCCCGGTCTTCAACGATTCCGCCCTGCTGCTGCAGGCCGCCGAGGCCGGGCAGGGCGTGGCACTGGCGCGCAGTCGGCTGGTCGTTGACGCCATGGCCGCCGGTTCGCTGCTGCGCATTGGTGGGCTCAGCATCGTCTCACGCGAGAGCTACTACCTGGTGTCGCCAGCGGACCGGCCCGATTCGGAATTGGCCGCGGCGTTCCGGAAGTGGCTGCACCAGCTTGCGGATGCCTGACCGCGGCCCGTGGCTCAGTAGGCGAACTCGCGGAACACCGGGTCCACGCTGCCGCCCCATGCACCACGGAACAGCTCCAGCTTGCGCTCGGCGGGCGTCTGGCCGGCTTCGACGATTTCGAGCAGCGGTTCGAGATAGATGCGTTCGTCGGCATTGTTGCGGTTGAGCCTGGCGCGGCGCGCCAGGCCGTGGGCGGCGATCTTCAGCGTCTCGCGCGCAAGGTCGCGCACGGTGCCGTGGCGGAAGGAGAGTTTCAGCGCTTCCTTCGGCACGCCGTTGCGCAGCGCGTGGCGCTCGGCCATGGAGAAATCCTTGACCAGGTCCCAGGCCGCCTCCAGCGCCTCGTCGTCGTAGAGCAGGCCCACCCACAGCGCGGGCAGTGCGCACAGGCGGTTCCACGGACCACCGTCGGCGCCGCGCATTTCCAGGTACTGCTTGAGTCGCACTTCGGGGAAGGCGGTGGTGAGGTGGTCGGCCCAGTCCTTCATGGTGGCTTTTACGCCCGGCGCTGCAGAGAGCTCGCCGGCCATGAAGCACTTGAAGTCCTGCCCGGCGAGGTCGATGTAGCGGCCGTCCTGGTAGCTGAAGTACATCGGCACGCCGAGGGCGTAGTCGACGTAACGCTCGTAGCCGAAGCCGTCCTCGAACACGAAGTCCAGCATGCCGGTGCGGTCGGCATCGGTGTCTTCCCACACGTGCGAGCGGAAGGACTGGTAGCCGTTTGGACGACCGTCGGTAAACGGAGAGTCGGCGAACAATGCAGTGGCGATCGGCTGCAGGGCGAGGCTGGCACGGAACTTCTTCACCATGTCCGCTTCGCTGGAAAAATCCAGGTTAACCTGCACGGTGCAGGTGCGCGTCATCATGTCCAGGCCGAGCTTGCCCACCTTGGGCATGTACTCGCGCATGATCTTGTAGCGGCCCTTGGGCATCCACGGCATTTCGTCGCGCCGCCACTTCGGCTGGAAGCCCATGCCGAGGAAACCGACGCCCATCGGATCGGCGATGGAACGGACCTCCTCCAGATGCTGGTTCACTTCGCAACAGGTCTGGTGGATGGTTTCCAGCGGTGCGCCGGAGAGTTCCAGCTGGCCGGCGGGTTCCAGCGTGATGTTGGCCTTGTCGCGGACCAGCGCCACGGGGAACTCGCCCTCGCGGGCAATTTCCCAGCCGTAGCGTGCGGCGATGCCTTCCAGCAGCGCACGGATGCCGCGCTCGCCTTCGTAGGTGGGTGGCCGCAGGTCGTCGGTGCGGAAGCCGAACTTCTCGTGCTCGGTGCCGATACGCCACGCCTCGCGCGGCTTTTCGCCGGCGGCGAGGTAATCGATCAGTTGCTGGCGCCCTTCGATGGGCGTGCTCTTGACGGCGCTGGGGATGGACACTGGCGCGACCTCGCGGGGGGAGCACCGACTATGGAGGCGCCGTGCGGCCACGAAAAGGGGTTGACGGAAAATTTTTGTACGAGGCGGTACAGGAGGGGGCCGCGAGGCACGTCAGGGTTGTGTGCGGGAAACCATAGTTTGGCCGTTTTGGCCAAACTATGATTTTTGGAAAGCATAGATTGGCCTTAAGGCACCTGCGGGCGTCCGGCAGGACAGCCGGCTGACGACCGACGCGGATCCAAGTCTTCAAAGATGTTTCTGCCGCAGGCTGAGGCCGGCTCATCCGAGTATCAGAATGTGTGCGACGATGAATCGCGATCACCAAACCGAGCAACGTTGCACATGCGGGCAGATTGATCAGGATCATCTCGCCGGTGGAGCTGATTACTAGTCCGACGTCCCCCCGCTTTCAGTAGCGGGGGACGTCGGTGGGATTCGAATCATTACCCGCATGCCGGGCCGACAGCACCCGGCGCGCTACGTTCTCGGGCACTTGAGGATCAGTTTTCCTTGGGCGCCGATTTGCCGAGGTCGATCAGCGGGATGCCTCCGCTGGTGACGGACGGCAGAACGCCATTCCAGTGTTGGAGGCCGTAGAACTTCGTGTATTCCGGATTTGCACGTAACGCAGCACCGATCGTTTCGGCGGCCTTCGCCTGGGCGTTCGCCTCGATCACTTGAGAGTCGGCGCGGCCCTGAGCGGCTTCGACGGCCGCCTTCGCATGAGCCGCGGCAAGCACCGTGGCTTGCTCACCTTCGTACTTTGCGCGCGCGACCGTGTTCTCGGCTTGCACCGCATCGGCCTTGGCCTTCACGGCCTGCTCGATCGACGCTTCGAAGACGGGTGAGTAGTGAATCCCCGTGAGCTGGACGTCGATCACGTCGACGCCGAAGAGGCTGCCGAGCCCTTGGCTGATCGCGTTCCGCATCTGGGCCGTGATCTGGGCGCGCTGATCGCTGATCGACAGGGTGTTGTATTTGGCGAAGGCCTCCAAAGCGCGATCGCGAACGACAGGCAGCAGTGTGGAATCGATATCCACGGCACCGGCCCGGCCGATCTTGTAGAGCAGATTGAACACAGACCGCCCGGGGATCTGATAGATGACGCTGATGTCGATCGTGACCTTCTGGTTGTCGTTCGTGTAGACGTCGAGCCCAGCCAGCGTGTAGATCGAGCGGCTGGTCTGAAGGCGGTCCACGGTTTCTATCAGCGGCACCTTGAAATGCACGCCAGGCCCCAAGGGTTCGGCGGTGACGACCTTGCCGCCCATCCAGCGGATTCCCGCCATCTCGCTGGGCTGCACGACGAAGAACGAGCCCGATAGCACGACGATTGCCACGATCGCGATCGCCGCAAGCTTGATGAGCCCGGAATGGCTTTCTGATTTGACAGTCAAGTCCTTCAACATACGATTCCACCCTTTGTTTGGTGTTGCGGATTCAGACACTCGATGCAATGCCCGAAGCGGACTTCGAGCGGTGAAGCTCGAGCGGTCAGTTCAGAATCACGTGAGGTACGAACCGCGAGGTATCGCGCGTGATGAGTCCTGCGTCTTCGCGCACCCCCATGCCGGCCGGCGCGTCGCCGACGACCCAGCTTCCGATGAGCGGATATCCGCCCGGGAACTTCGTCAACGGGTGAAAGGCCTGTCGGATGAAGGGTGCGCCGACATACGGGCCGTCCGACTCCAGGGTGTCGCCCTCGGATGTTCGGATGCGGATGTTCGCGCCCTCGCGTGAAAAGAGCGGCTTGCGCACCCATCCGTCCGGAAGCGGCGTTGGATTCTCCGCCTCGAAATAGGCTGGAAGCAGGCTGGGGTGACCCTCGTAGCGCTCCCACAGCAAGGGCAGGATGCCTTTGTTGCTGAGCACCGATTTCCACGGCGGCTCGATGAGTTGCAGGCCGGACGTCGGCAATGCGGAGCCGTACCGATCGGCGAACAGGTCTTCGAGCGGGTACAGCTTGAACAAGGTGCCGATGACGATGTCGTCGAGATCGGTGAACGTACCCGTGGTGGACAGGCCAATGTCCTCGATGGCGATGGTGCCGGCGGCAAGTCCCGCTTGCTGGGCGCAGTCACGCAGGTAGTCGACTGTTCCCTGATCCTCAACGCTCCCGCGCACCGCACTGAAGTAGAACGGTCGTGGCAGCCCCTTCGCCAGCTCGGCGAACGCCAACACCAGTTTGTCCTGGATGCTGTTGTATTGATCGGCACCCTTCGGCAGCGCGTTACGCTCGATCTGCTGTTCCAGCCAGATCCACTGGAAGAAGGCCGCTTCATACAGGGACGTCGGCGTGTCGTAGTTCAGTTCGTAGAGCTTGGCTGGACCGCTGCCGTCGTAAGCGAGATCCATGCGTCCATAGAGATGCGGCTGGCCCCGGTGCCAGCTGTCCGCGATCCAGTCCCAATGGGACGATGGAATCGCGAGCTTCGTGAGAAGCGCTTCGCTGCGCAGTACATCGCCGACCAGGGACATCGCCATCTGGTGGATTTCGCCGGTCGGGTCTTCGATGTCCCGTTCGATTTCCTGCAGGGAGAAGGCGTAATACGCCGACTCGTTCCAGTACATCTCTCCACTGATCGTGTGGAAGCGAAAGCCGTAGGCCTCCGCCGTCCGTTGCCAATCCGTACGTGGGGTGATTGCGATGCGACGCATGGTCAGCTGCCCCAGCCACCCGCCGCGGCGTGCGCCGAACCAAAGCCGCCACGGCTGTCCGTGATCGCGCGGGAACCGGATCCGCTGCTGCCGTCGCTGCTGGCTGCCGAGCTCCATCCGCTTGAGCTCGAACGGTAACTGCCACCGTAGACACCGTTGCTGGGCGGTGAGTAATAGCCGCCGCTGGCAGAACGGTAGATCGGCCCCACCGGTACATACGACGTGTTGTTGGAGTTGTCGAACAGGCGGGCGATCATGAAGCCGCCGAGCATCGGCATCCAGAAGGAGCCATGATCGCCGCCGGACTGCTGGCACATGTCTGCGCCGAACTGGGCAATGCATTGCTCCAATGTGCCGAAGTGCGGGCTGTCCTTTTCGGCGTTGGCGACTGCCTGGTCGTGCGCTGTCTGGCATGTGTCGCGCGGCACGCCGGCGGTGACGCAGCCGTCGACCGTGGTAAAGCTTTGCTGTGTCGGTGCCGGCGGATCGTCGCAAGCGGTGAGCAGCAACGGGGCCAGCCCCATCAGCACCAGCGAAGCGGTAGTGGATCGTTTCACGGTTTTCTCCTTCCTTGGCTCAGGTCATCGACAGGTCGGCGTCGCTGACGTCGGTGCCCAGCGAATAGACGACGTCGAAGTTGTTCGGGCCGTAGTCCTCTGCGGTGACGAACAGGTATTCGAAACGACCGGGCAGGCCCTCGACCTCGCGCTCGTACAGCATCGAGTAATGCGTCATGGTGAAATCGTCCGGCCCACCAGCGGGATGGGTGACCGATTCGTCGTAGACGATCGGGGGCGCCCATGCATTGGCTGCACCGTCTCCCCAGACGCGGCTGTAGGTGCGGCCGTTGAATGTCAACGCAGGCTTGCCGAGATCGGACGCAGGCTCAACCCACTGGCGGAAGGCGTCGACGGTCGGTGGATTGATGGTGTCGGCGAACACGAACAGCTTGATCTCGTCGACCTGGCCCGCCGTCGCCTTGACCTGATACCAGGCGTCGTCCTCGACGTACCAGCGGTACAGAAAAGTGCCCCCGCCCAGATCGACCGTGCCCAATGCTTCGATGGGTTGATCGCCCGCGGGTGGCTCGAAGCCGAACGCGCCGGCGTTGGCCTTGAAGAGCAGGGCATCGACGACGACGGCGCCCCCGAGCCGGAAGCCGCCCAAGCCGCGCGATGCGCCGGCCGCAGTCGAGGCTTCGGCCTTCTTGCCGAACAAATTTCCGAACATGGTGTGTCCTTTCGCCCCTGTGAGTAGGGCCGGCAGCGTGCGATTCGCGCCGCCGGCGTGATGCCGTCTCAGCCGGCCGGCTTGGTGAAGCGTGCGAGTACGTCTGCCGCGGCCGTATCGGCAGGCGCGACCCCCGCGGCCTGCAGACGTTTCTGGAGGTCGCCGTCGCCACTGCTCTCTTCCAGCTGCTTCGCGGCATCCAATTGGGCGTCCTTCAGGCGCTGCTGCTCCTGGATGCGGTCCAGCGAATCCATGGCGGTGCGCAGCTTGGCGTTCGATCCCGACGTGCGCGACGCGATTGCTTCCTGGGCGCGTTGCACGGAAGCGGTGGCCTTCACGGTGTCGATCTGGCGCGTGAGGTGCTCGACGGTCGATTCGGCCTGGCGGATCGAACCGCGCAGCCGCTCGATGTTGTCGTCCATGCCCTTGATCGTCGCGCTGTCCGAGGTGATTTCGTTTTCGAGCGCAGCGACCTTGCCGGCGACCTCAAGCGCCAGCGCCTGCTGGTCACCCTTGTCCACGAGCTTCTGGATGGTGGCATTGAAGTCCGCGACCTTCGCTTTCTTGGCGTCCAGTTTGTCGCTGGCGATCTTCCGCTCGGCCATGAGCTTGGTCAGGTCGACCTTCGACTGGTCGAGGGCGGTATTCGAATCACGGATCTCCTGTTCCAATATCGTGATCGCGTTGCGGTCGACGATGGCCTGGCCGGCTTCGGTGGCGGTGCCGCGCACCAGCGTAATGAGTTTCTCGATGATGGCCATGGTTGCCTCAGTGCAGATGGGAGTGGAGTTCGTGGGCTGCCTGCGTGGCGCAGTGGCCGAGGGTATGGATCTCCTCGATCACGTTGGCCAACGGCGACAGCGCCGAAAGCTGGCCGAACACGATGTAGGCATCGTTGCCGTGCACGGTGCTCAGGCCGATGTTCGATAGCGGGTAGATCGGATTCAGGCGCAGGCACGCGTCGTTGAAGGTGCCGCGATCCTTCACGCTCGACGCCAGGCAGAGCACGGTCGATACGTGCACCTCGGTACCGGAAGCCAGCATCTGCATAGGCAGATCGCCATGATCGTGGGCTTCGATATGGATCACCGCTTCAGGAGCATGCTCCAAGCTGATCCGTGCGCGGCCTTCTTTGACGTAATCGGAGGCCTGCAAGGCCTCGAACAAGGAACGGGTTGTCCACTGATGTGCCATTGCTTGGTTGTCCATGAGGTAGACGTAGGAAGGAAGGGTGGGTAAACGCAGGGTCTGCTCAATGCGCGAGAGGGCTTCCTTGTGCTCCTCCCGGATGAAGACTTGATAGGGAGACAGCCCCATGTCCCGCATGCGTTCCCGGAAGCGTCGCTGGGCGATCGCCCCGGGCGATGGGCTGCTTTTCTTTCGTGGCATCGTACGGCTCCAGCTTCATTACAAGTAATCATTACATGTAATGGTGTTGATACACTATCTCATTGGCGTGATTGCTATCAGGAGGCGGCAAACCACCTGCCTCGTATCGTGAGGGGTGCTCCCGCAGAACAGCCGGCCAGCTTCGCCACTCATGCGTAAGATGTCCGCTTGCGCTGCGCCCATACCAATCAGCCGCTCGAATTCCTCGATCGATTGAGCCATGGGGCTCCTGCAGGTGTCCGAGAGCGCTCTGACAACATCGCACCGCCGAAGTGAAGTGCGCTCCCTGGAGCAAACCCATGAGTGCGCGCTCCACTGCGGGCTAGCTCGAATGGAGGCCTGCTCGATCGCCACGGCAACGTGGAACACGTGTCGATGTTGAGACGCAACTAAAGGAAAGGCAGCGGTCAAATTATGCTTTCAATGACCGGCCAATTTATGGTTCCAAGCACAGGGTTGTGGGCTTGACCATAAAATTGGCCAAGACGGCGAATTTGTGACGAAGCATTGATCATGAAGTGGCCGCAGAACCTTGCTGACCTGGTCTTCTTTCATTCATGGGCTTGAGTCAGCTGGCTTGGCCCCCGCTGCTTCAGGTGCAGCTCGACCATCCGTTGCCTCGCTATGTGCGCTCAGGCGAGAAATGGTTCGGATGCTGGCAATGACCGGAGTTGCGAAAACCAGCCAACCGCCGCGTTCGGTACCACGACTGACCGGCATTGCCAGTAAGGCTGGTCACCGTCGGCGGCCGTGCTGCCCGTTGGAGGTGCAGTCATCTTCGGGGCAGCCAACCCTGGTCGGAAGCAGGGCTGCGAGGCGACAGGGCAAGACTGGAACCCGATGAGAAGCGCCGATGCGTCCCGGCTTCAGAATTTCTCGCCCGCCGGCAGATAGCGCCAGATCCCCAGCGGCATCGCGCCGTTCGGACCTTTGCCCAACGCAATCCTGCCGATGCGCAATCGGCGGATCGACACGACGCCCAGCCCGACCTGCCTGCACATGTCGCGCAGTTGACCGCCTTGCACGCCCTTGATCGCGAAGCGCAGCCGGGTCTCGTTCTGCCAACTGACCTTGCACGGCGGCAGCGCGCGACCGTTGAAACTGAGGCCGTGGCTGAGTCGGCGCAAACCGTCGGGCGCGATCTCGCCGCTGATTTCGACGACGTACTCGTGCTCGATCAAGGCGGCGTCCTCGGTCAAGCGGCGCCATACCCGGCCGTCCTGGGTCAGCACCATCAGGCCACTGGCTTCGGCGTCGATCGGCACCGGCGATGTCAAACGGTGAAAGTGGCGCCGCAGCAGACGTTCACCGCTGGGGTCGTCGGCCCAGCGTGTCGCCGGTGTCACCAGTGTGCTGGCGGACTTGTCGCCGTAGATGGCATCGATGCCCGGTGGCTTGTGCAGCAGGATCGTGGCCGGCTCTATCGCTTCCAGGCGGGCACTGGGATCAAGTTCGACACGTTCGACGGTTACCTTGTGCTGCGGCGCCTCGATCACCTGCCCGTCCACCGATACCCAGCCGTTCTGGATGAATTGCTCGGCTTCGGCGCGTGAGAAGCCGAACAGCTCGGAGACACGATGGTTGAGTCGGACCGGAGCGGACATGGGAATGGCCAAGGAGCGGGCACGCAGTGTAACGGCCGTAAAGTCGTCGATGCGTAGGGCGAAGATCGCAGGCACCTACAACCCGAGGGAATTTCGGCAACGGGAGAGGCGTCCTTGCCCCGAGCCCGGTCATGGGTTGCGCATCCTTCGCAGGTTCGGTCCGGCATTGCCCGTCTATCGCTGCAACGCGGCCGCGATCGATTCCGCTGCGTCCGCGCGGGCGACCTGCGTTCGCGCTGCCATAAACACTCCCCTGCTCGGCATGGAGGTCGGGATCGTCTCCGCTGAATCGGCGCGGCAAGATCGAACCGTGCTGATGTTGAGTCGCAACTAAAAGAACGGTCGCGGTCAAATTATGCTTTCAGCGTGCGGCCGATTTATGGCTCCAAATACACGGCGTCAGTGGGCGTCAGAAGCAGGGAAAGTCAGGCGTTGCACCAGCGCGTTGGGCAGGTGCCGGCGGCGGCCGATACTGGCAAGCGTGGCGCCGGGTTTGCGAATGAGTCGATTGTCTGCACAGGCGTCGGCGCCGTGGTCGAGCAGATACCGCACGGCCTCGGCACGGCCTTCGACGACCGCGGCAGTCAGTGCGCCGAGGTCGCCACCTTGGACAGCAAGGCGTCAAACGCGGTGCCGATCTGCGCATCGCTGAAGGCACAGTGCCCTTGCCCGACAGGTGTGAGTACGGTCAACAATCTGCCGTTGCCCGCTGCGCGCACCTGATCCGGGTAGACGGCATGGAGCCGCCCGGGAATCGTTTGATCAAAGGCGTTCCACTCCATCACCACCGGTGTATCGATCCGGCCGGTGAGGGTGACATTGCGGCGGGCATAGGCCAGCGCCGCGGGCGACGCGGCGTAGCGGTGTACGCGCCGGTTGAAAGCAATGTCGTCGCCAAAACCCTGGTAGACGGTCTTGCGGTTGTCCACGGGCATGCCGCCGGCACGCCGTTCCAGTTCGCGCAGCACCATGTAGTAGAGCGATAGCGTGGGCAGCGACTCGGGAGTCTCTTGCAGGCGCTGCTCCAGGATGGCGGCCTGTTCCGGATGCGCTTTCAGCGCCTGCGCGAATACCGTGGGCGGTACGAACGCGGGTGAGTCCGGGGCGGCCAGGTCCGGCAGCACGCCGGGAATCAGCGCATCGAAGGCAACCAGCGGCGTCAGAGAGCCGCGCGAAATCAGTTCGGGGGTAGAGACCGTCGCGCCGCACATGAACAGTGCGCCGGCATAGGTGTGCGGATGGCGTTCGAGGCTGGCGGCCCCTTCGAGGGCACCCAGCGAAAAACCTATCAGGTACGTGTGGTGCGGGCGTCCGATGCTTTGCTCGACGAATTGGCGAAGCCGCTCGTTGTCGGCGATGGCGTCGCCTACCGCCCATCCCTGCGACGTGTAGGCGCTTTGCGCGACCGCATAGCCTTGCTTGAGGAAGACGGCCGTTTCGTCGGCCGGCTTCATCGGTGTCGCCCGTGGCGCCCCTGCCGGCACGTAGCCGTGCATCAGCATGACCAGGTCGCCGTTCCAATCCGCAGGGACGTCAATGCGATAAGGGGCGCCTTGGAGCGTGCCGGTATGGGTGTACGGCAGGGTGTCGGTGGCAGATGCAGCTGGAACAACCGTACCGGCACACGTAAGCAACACAACACACAGCAGGAATCGCTGAAACTGTCGCATGCCGTCGCCTTGGGAGGGTTGGGTCGGGCCACGTTAGCACACGACAAATGCCGCGCTGCGACGCGTGGGCGGCCGCAGAAACGAACAGGCCGGCATGTGCCGGCCCGTTCCATCGAAGCGGATCAACCGAAGCCGATCAGCGCTTCATCGAATTGAAGAACTCGTCGTTGGACTTGGTGTTCTTCATCTTGTCGAGCATGAACTCCATCGCGGCCAGCTCGTCCATCGGATGCAGCAGTTTGCGCAGGATCCAGATCTTGGCCAGCATGTCCGGCTCGATCAGCAGGTCCTCGCGGCGGGTGCCGGAGCGGTTGATGTCGATGGCCGGATACACGCGCTTCTCGGAGATGCGGCGGGACAGGTGCACTTCCATGTTGCCGGTGCCCTTGAACTCCTCGTAGATCACCTCGTCCATCTTGCTGCCGGTGTCGATCAGCGCGGTGGCGATGATGGTGAGGCTGCCGCCTTCCTCCACGTTGCGCGCGGCGCCGAAGAAGCGCTTGGGGCGCTGCAGCGCGTTGGCGTCCACGCCGCCGGTGAGCACCTTGCCGGAGCTGGGCACCACGGTGTTGTAGGCGCGGGCGAGGCGGGTGATCGAGTCGAGCAGGATCACCACGTCGCGCTTGTGCTCGACCAGGCGCTTGGCGCGCTCGATCACCATCTCGGCGACCTGCACGTGGCGCACGGCCGGCTCGTCGAAGGTGGAGCTGATGACTTCGGCGCGCACGGTGCGAGCGATTTCGGTCACTTCCTCCGGACGCTCGTCCACCAGCAGGATGATGAGGTGGGCGTCGGGATGGTTGTACTGGATCGCCTGCGCGATGTTCTGCAGCATCATCGTCTTGCCGGACTTCGGCTGCGAGACGATCAGGCCGCGCTGGCCGCGCCCGATCGGTGCGACCAGATCGAGGATGCGGCCGGTGATGTCCTCGCTCGAACCGTTGCCGCGCTCCAGCTTGAACGCCTTGCGCGGGAACAGCGGGGTGAGGTTCTCGAACAGCATCTTGTTCTTGGACGCTTCCGGCGGGTCGCCGTTGATGTCGTCCACGCGCAGCATCGCGAAGTAGCGCTCGCCTTCCTTGGGATGGCGCACGCGTCCGGTGATGTAGTCGCCGTTGCGCAGGTTGAAGCGGCGGATCTGGCTGGGGCTGACGTAGATGTCGTCGGGGCCGGCCAGGTAGCTCTCGTCGGCCGAGCGCAGGAAGCCGAAGCCGTCCTGCAGGATCTCCAGCACGCCTTCCGCCCAGATGCCGCCGCCGGAGCGGGCGTGCGCCTTGAGGATGGAGAAGATCACATCCTGACGGCGCGCGCGCGCCACGCCCTCACGGATGCCCAGCGACTCGGCGTAGGCAATGAGCTGCGGCGCCTTCATGCGCTTCAGCTCGGTGAGGTTGATCAGACGGTCGTCCGCGCCGGGATCGGCGTTGTCGTCGTCCACCGGCAGGCCATGCGGGTTGTTGTAGCGCGGATTGTTGTTGCCGCCGCCACCACTGCCGCCCTGCTGCGGGCGCTGCTGGTTGCGTTCGTGGCGGCGCCGGCGGCCGCGACCCTCGCGGTCATTGCGGTTGTTGCCGTTGTTCTGGCCCTGCTGCTGCGGGTTCTGCGGCTGGCCCTGCTCACGCGCCTCGGTCCCGGTGGACTCGCTGGGTGTGGCGACAGGGGCCGGGGCAGGCGCTGGAGCAGGCGCCGGAGCGGGAGGCTCGGACGGCGGCGCGCCGGTGCTCGCAGCTGGCGCTTCGCCGGCAGGCTTGGCGCCGCGGGGCTGGCGGCGTGGTGCGCGCGGACGCGACTCGGGCGGATTCTCGGCGCCGCCGGCGTCGTTCGGGATGGTGCTATCGGTATCGGACACGGGCAAACCTCACGGGGCGCCGTTGAGAAACAGGAGGGAAGGATGTGCGTCGCGCCAAGTAGGGCGCAGGGGGATCAGGGAGATCCCGACGGACGCAGAAGCAATCTAGCACCCGCCGCGCGTGGCCGTAAAGCGCTGCGCGCGGCGAATGGCTAAAGTGGCGATCAGATCGCCTTGTCGATCATCTGGGCCAGCTGGCCCTTGCTCACGGCGCCGATCTGGGTGGCCTCGACCTTGCCGTTCTTGAATACCATCAGGGTGGGAATGCCGCGAACGCCATAGGTGCGGGGCGTCTTCTGGTTGTGGTCGATATTGAGTTTCACGACGCGCAGCTTGCCCTGGTACTGGCCGGCCAGCTCGTCGAGGATGGGTGCAATGGCCTTGCACGGACCGCACCACTCGGCCCAGAAGTCCAGCAGCACAGGGGTATCGGACTGCAGCACTTCCTGTTCGAAGGCGTCGTCGCTCACATGGGTAATCAGGTCGCTCACCGGGATCTCCGAAAGAGGGAGGGAGGAAGGTTCGGCGACCGCGCGGCCTGCATCGGCTACACTGGGGCGCCCAAGAAGCGCGGGTCGAACCGGGAAAAGGGGCTTGGCCATAGCGGCCCGGTGCCTCATTGCAACGTAACTCGGGGCGCGATTCAAGCGATTCAAGGGCGGCAACGGACGGTTCCGTTGACATAGGCGAGGCGACTCAACCGCTTCCGGAACAAATGCGGGCTCAGGGTTTGCCGAGTCCTTTCGCCTATGCCAGCGGGACTGCCGGTTGCGCCCAATGACCCGGCGCCGCGCATTGCCACGCGCCGCACATCCCACCGCTCCGCACGCGCCTCCTGCGACCGGAGCCGGGCCGGCCCATGCCTGTGCCCGCACCCTATCGGCTTTCCATTCCATGTCGCAAACCGTACTCACTGATACCTTTTTCGCCAATTTCGAACTCCATCCCCTGTTGCAGCAAGGCCTGGCCGACGCCGGCTTCACCCGCTGCACGCCGATCCAGGAGCTGACCCTGCCGGTGGCGCTGACCGGTCGCGACGTCGCCGGCCAGGCGCAGACCGGCACCGGCAAGACCTGCGCTTTCCTGGTCGCGCTGATGAACCGCCTGCTCACCACGCCTGCCGTGGCAGAGCGCAAGGACAGCGATCCGCGTGCGCTGGTGATCGCGCCCACCCGCGAGCTGGCCATCCAGATCGAGAAGGATGCCAAAGCGATCGGCCGTCACACCGGCCTGCGCACCGCACTGATATACGGTGGCGTCGACTACGACAAGCAGCGCCAGCAGCTGCATGACGGCTGCGACATCATTATCGCCACGCCGGGTCGCCTGCTCGATTACTACAAGCAGCAGGTATTCGGCTTCAACGGCGTCGAAGTGATGGTGATCGACGAGGCCGACCGCATGTTCGACCTCGGCTTCATCAAGGACGTGCGCTTCATCTTCCGCCGCCTGCCGGCGCGCGAGCAGCGCCAGGTCCTGCTGTTCTCCGCCACGCTCAGCCACCGCGTGCTGGAGTTGGCCTACGAGCACATGCACAACGCCGAGAAGCTGGTGGTGGAGAGCGACAACGTCACCGCCGACAAGGTGCGCCAGGTCGTGTACTTCCCGGCCAAGGAAGAGAAGCTGCCGTTGCTGCTCAACCTGATCGACAGGCACCAGCCCAAGCGCAGCATCATCTTCGTCAACACCAAGGCCGCCGCCGAGCGCGTCACCGACCGCGTGAAGCGGCACGGCTGCCGCGTCGGCGCGATCTCCGGCGACGTGCCGCAGCTCAAGCGCCAGAAGCTGCTGCAGCGTTTCCAGGACGGTCAGCTCGACATCCTGGTCGCCACCGACGTGGCCGCACGCGGCCTGCACATCCCGGCGGTCAGCCATGTCTTCAACTACGACCTGCCGCAGGATGCCGAAGATTACGTGCACCGCATCGGCCGTACCGCGCGGCTGGGTGCGGAGGGTGACGCGATCAGCTTCGCCTGCGACCTCTACGCGATGAGCTTGCCGGACATCGAAACCTACATCGGCCAGGCCATTCCGGTGGCGGCCATCGAACCCGAACTGCTGGTGATGCCGAAGCCGCGCGAGATCGATGCCGATTTCGCCGCGAATGCCGCCGCCGACAGCGCCGCGTTCGGCGATCGCGTCGAGCCACGGCATGACGACAAGAAGGATGGCCGCTCGCGCCGCAGCGGCGGACGCGGCGGCGAGCGCGGGCCGCGCGAAGGCCGCCCGCACGACTCGCGACCGCCGCGTGCGCCACGCGCCGAAACCACGACCCCCGAAGCTGCCGTGCCTGCCGCGCCGGTGGCGAACGAGGCTGTCGTGGCCGGGGAGGGTGAGCACAAGCGTCGCCGTCGTCGGGGTGGCCGCAACCGGCGTCGTGAGGGCGGGGAGGTGGCGGCCAGCGCCATGTCCGGCAATCAGCAGTCGGCGCCGGGCGAAGGCGGCCGGCCGGCACGCGGGGAACGCCGCCCGCCACGCGAACAGAATGCAGCAGATGGTGGCCGCCCCTCGCGCCAGGTGGCCGCGACCACCGCCGAGCCTGCGCACCCGAACAAACCCAGCTTGTTCCGCCGGTTGACCCGGTTGTTCACCGGCCGCTGATCGCGCACGTCGCCGGGGCTGAACCGGCGACTGCTGCATTTGTGCGCGTGAGGCGACCTGGCGTGCCGCATCCCTTATCCTTGTTGCTGTTACGACAGGCGGCGGGGATGCGCGGTGATCCAGTTCGACCAGGTGAGCAAGCATTACGCGGGCGGCCACGAGGCGCTCTCGCAGCTTTCCTTCACCGTGCCTACGGGCGAAATGGCCTTCGTCACCGGCCACTCCGGTGCGGGCAAGAGCACCCTGCTCAAGCTGCTGGGCGTGATCGAGCGTCCCAGCCACGGCACGATCTCGGTGGACGGACAGAACCTTGCCAAGGTGCGCGGCCGCGGCATTCCCAGGCTGCGCCAACGCATCGGCATGGTGTTCCAGAACCATCGCCTGCTGATGGATCGCACGGTATTCGCCAACGTCGAGCTGCCGCTGACCATCGCCGGCCTCGCGCGGCAGGAGCGCGGCCGCCGCGTGCGCGCTGCGCTGGAGAAAGTGGGCCTGCTTTCCTACGAGCGCCAGTTGCCCGCCACGTTGTCCACCGGCGAGCAGCAGCGAGTGGGCATCGCGCGCGCCATCGTGGGCCGTCCCTCCCTGCTGATCGCCGATGAGCCCACCGGCAACCTCGATCCGCAGCTGGCGCTGGAAATCATGGGCCTGTTTGCCGAATTCCAGCAGGTGGGCACTACGGTGCTGATCGCCAGTCACGACCTGCCGCTGATCAAGCGCATGCGCAAGCGCGTGGTGGTGCTCGACCACGGCCGGCTGGTGGTCGACCTGGCCGCCGAGGAGGTGCTGTGAACACGGATGCCGCCGCACACCCGCGCAACGAACCGAGCCGCACCCGCAGCGTGTCCAGCTGGCGTGAACACCACGGCTGGAGCGCCGCCGACAGCTTGCGCCGGCTCGCCGCGCGCCCGCTCGGCAGCCTGCTCACCATCGCGGTGATGGGCCTGGCATTGGCTTTGCCGTTGGCGTTCTACCTGCTGCTGGGCAATGTGCAACAGATGGGCCAGGCACTGGGCCAGGACCAGGCGATCAACGTGTTCCTGCAGCCGGACCAGGGCGAGTCGCAGGCGCGACTGTTGGCGAAGCAGGTTGGCGACCGTTCCGACGTGGCGGCGGTGACGGTCAAGACGCCGCAGCAGGGCCTGGATGAACTGGCGAAGCTGCAGGGCTTTTCCGGTGCGCTCGATGCGCTGGACCAGAATCCGCTGCCCTTTGTGTTGATGGTGCAGCCCAAGCCTGGCCTCGATGCGCTTGCTGTGGAACGGTTGGCCGGCGACCTGCGCGATCTGCGCAGCGTGGCCCAGGTGCAGGACAGTGGTGCCTGGCGGCAGCGGCTGGACGCGCTGCTCGGCGTCGGCGATCGTGTGGTGCTCGCGCTTGCCTTGATGCTGGCGCTGGCCGCCCTGCTGGTGGTGGGCAACACGGTACGGGTGGACATCGCCAGCCGCAGCGAGGAGATCGGTGTACTGCTGCTGGTGGGCGCCAGCGGCGCTTTCGTGCGCCGGCCGTATCTTTATGCCGGAATCTGGTACGGCCTGTTCAGCGGCATCCTGGCCGGATTGCTTGCGTTGGCGATCGAATTCGCGCTGGACGGTCCTGTCGCACGGCTGAGTCAGGCCTATGATGGCAAGCTGCATATCAGCGGCCTGCCGTTGTGGCTGCTGCTGGCGGTGCCGCCGGCGGCCGCGGCGCTGGGCTGGTTGGGTGCGCGACTGGTCAGCGCGTGGCAGTTGCGCAGGGCGGCCTGAGGGGAAAGGGGCAGGCATGAGAACGAACATCAGCAACCGTTCGGTAGGCACGGCGCCACGCGTGCTGGTAGTCGACGGTTCCCGCATGGTGCGGCAGATGATCGCCCGCGTGCTGACGGCCGAGCTACCCGGCGTGGAAGTGGTGGGTTGCGCCAGCGGCGGCGAGGCGCAGCAACTGCTCAGCGAAGGCGTGTTCGACTTCATCACCATCGCGCTGCGCATGCCCGACATGGATGGCCTGGAACTGGCGCGCTTCGTGCGCGAATCCGCGCCGCAGACCTACGTTCCCATCATGGTGGTTTCCGGCGACGTGGACGACCGTCTGCATCGCCGCACGCTGGGCGAGGACGTCACCGACTATTTCGACAAGTCGCTGGGCTTCCAGGCGCTGGCGGAATTCATCCGTGGCTACGTATGCCCCGAGGGCAGCGCGGAAGGCGAGGTGCTGTACGTGGAAGACAGCCGCGTGGTGGCGCTGGCCACCCGCCGCATGCTGGAGAAGTACGGCCTTACCGTGCGCCACGTGGTCAGCGTGGAAGACGCGCTGGCCATGCTGGAAACCGCCAGGGTGCGCGGCGAGGTAGGTGCCGACGTGGTGCTGACCGACGTGAGCCTGAAGGGGGAACTCACCGGCGGCGACCTGCTGGAGCGCATCCGCAACCATTTCGGCTACGGCAAGGGCAAGCTGCCGGTGCTGGTGATGACGGGTGACGAGAACCCGGCCAACCAGGCAGCGCTCATCAAGGCCGGCGCCAACGACCTGGTAGAGAAGCCGGTGGACGAAAAGCTGCTGGTCACCAAGCTGCTGTTCCAGCTGCGCGTGGCGCGACACCTGCGCCAGCGTGGTGCCTCTGCATGAGCGAGGTGCGGCTGGAACCTTCGTGGAAGGCGCGCATCGGTGCGTACCTGCAGCGGCCCGACATGCAGGCGCTGGCTGAATTCCTGCGTGCCGAGAAGCATGCAGGCAAGGCGATCTATCCGCCGGGCGCGGAGATCTTCGCCGCGTTCGACCACACGCCGTTTGACGCGGTGCGTGTGGTGATCCTCGGGCAGGATCCGTACCACGGCCCCGGGCAGGCGCACGGCCTGTGCTTCTCGGTGCGCCCGGGCGTGCAGACGCCGCCGTCGCTGGTGAACATCTTCAAGGAAATCGACCGCGACCTCGGCATCGGTTCTCCTGATCACGGCTGCCTCATACCCTGGGCGGACCGTGGCGTGCTGCTGCTCAACGCAGTGCTCACGGTGGAGCGCGGTCTGGCCGCTTCGCACCAGGGCAAGGGCTGGGAAGGTTTTACCGATGCAGCCATCGACGCGCTCAACCGCGAGCGCGAAGGCATCGTGTTCATGCTCTGGGGCAGCTACGCCCAGCGCAAGGGCCAGCTCGTCGACACGCGCAAGCACTGCGTGCTGAAAAGCGTGCATCCCTCACCGCTGTCGGCGCATCGCGGCTTCCTCGGCTGCGGGCATTTCTCCGCCGCCAACCGTTACCTCGAGACGCAAGGGCAGGCGCCTGTCGACTGGTCGCTGCCGTCGCGCGCCGTCCTGTCCGGCTGATCGGTCAGCCCGTTACCTCGGCCCACATCCGCAGCAAATTCGCGTGCGAACGGCTGACGGCGTCGAAGGCCTGGCTCTTGCCTTCGCGGCCGAAGATGTCGCGCTTGGCGTTTTCCAGATCCCACAGCAGTTCGCGCCGGGCCGGGTCGCGCACCATGCTCTGCACCCAGATGATGGCCGCGTCGCGCACGCCACGGGTCACCGGGCTGACGTGGTGCAGGGTGTTGGCCGGATAGGCGATGGCGGCACCGGCCTCCAGCTTGAACTTGTATTCCATACCGCCGCTGGCGTGCGTCACCAGTTCGCCACCGTCGTAACCGCTCGGATCGGAAAGGAACACGGTGATCGCGATGTCGGTGCGCACCGCGTTGCCCACGCCGCCCATCACGGGGGCATCGACGTGCGCGCCGTACTCCATGCCGCCGGCATAGCGGTTGAACAGCGCCTGGGTCGTTGCCGCGGGCAACAGCGCGGCCTGCAGCAGGCTATGGCGATGGAAGGCCGTGCGCACGACATCGGCCATGCGTGCGTAGCTGGCGCTGCCGATGTCGATCTGCTGGTTCTTCTTCACGGTGCGCGCCGACCAGCCGGCCGTGGCGGAGCCGTCGACGAAAGGGGCGGTTTGCAGTTCGGCGCGCAATGCGGCCAATTCCTGTGCGGTCAGCACATCGGGTACACAGACGATCAAGTGGATTCCCTCTGGCAGCGTGGCGTGTCCTGGCATTGTAGTGAGCAGGGAAGCCGCGCGGCGATCATTTGCTATCATCGCCGCCCTCTTTCCGCACAACCGGGGAATCGTCCGATGCGCCAGTGATGTCGCCGTCTTCCTGACGGCCTTTCGCCTCCATCGATTGCGATGGAGCGATACCTGACATCGCGGGAGCCTCCATGACGGAATCTTTTTTGACGCTGCAGAGTGCGGCGTTTGCATGGCCGGACGGCCATCGCCTCTTTTCGGACATCGACATGCAACTCGACCAGCGCCATACCGGCCTGGTGGGGCGCAATGGCGTCGGCAAAAGCGCATTGGCACGCCTGATGGCCGGGCAGTTGGAGCCCGCCCAGGGGCGCGTCTTGCGCATGGGCACGATCTACTACGTGCCGCAACAGGTGGCTTGTCCGCCAGGTGCCACGGTTGCCGGCATTGCGGGCGTGCAAGCGGTGCTGGATGCACTGGTTCGCATTGAAGCTGGGGGAGTGGATCCGGTCGATTTCGAGATCGTCGGAGACCGCTGGGATATCCGGCAGCATCTGAGCAACCTGCTGGAAGAGTATGGCTTGCCCCATCTTGCGCCGGAGCGACATGCCGCCAGCTTGAGCGGCGGCGAGCTGACCCGCGTTGCGTTGCTGGGCGCATGGATGGGCGGCGCCGATGTGCTGATACTCGACGAGCCGACCAACCACCTGGATTGCACGCAACGTGATCTGCTGATGCAGAAGCTGGGTGCGTGGCCGAAAGGTCTGCTGGTCGCGAGCCACGACCGCGAACTGCTGAAGGGCATGCAACGCATCATCGAATTGTCGCCCTCGGGCCTGCGCGACTACGGCGGCGGATTTGCCTTCTACGAACAAGCCCACGCGAAGGAGCAGGAACGCGTCCTGCAGGAGCTGGAACATCGCAAGGCGGAACAGCGCCGTGGCGAAGAAGAGCGGCGTGCCAGCCAAGAAAGGCTGGATCGCCGTCAGGTACGCGCTTCGCGTGACGCGCGCAGCGCCAATCAGGCTGCCATCCTGCTGGGAGGGCGCAAGCAAAACAGCCAGGTGAGTGCCGGCAAGAGGCAGCGCGACCTGGAATTCGCCAGGGATGAGTTGGCGGAGCGCGTCCGTGAAGCGGCGTCGCGGGTGCGGGAGGAGGCGGAGGTAAGCCTGCTGACACCCCTTGCGGCAGCGGCGCCGCGGCGCAAGGCGGCTACGCTGGAAGGTGTTCGGCTACCGTTCGGCAGTGCGGCGGGCGGCGTCATTGATCTGACCATCTGGGGACGCCAGCGCATAGCAGTGACGGGAGCGAACGGCAGCGGCAAATCCACCCTGCTGAAGATGCTTGCCGGTGCGATTACGCCAGCAGCAGGGCGATGCGGCGTACACGTTCCGGTCGCCTGGCTGGATCAGCAGTTGGGCATCCTCGACCCCGATGCATCCGCCTTGGATCAATTGCTCGCAGCCAATCCTTCGATCGGACAGGCCGACATGCGGACCCGGCTCGCCCTGCTTGGGCTTTCCGGCGCTGCCGCACTGGAACCCTGCGCACGCTTGAGCGGCGGGGAACGCTTGAAGGCCGCATTGGCTTGCGTCCTGTATGCGGAGAATCCGGCAGGTCTGTTGTTGCTCGACGAGCCCACCAACCATCTCGACCTCTGTTCCGTGCAGGCGCTGGAACAGATGCTTCTCCGGTATCGAGCGGCCTTGGTTCTCGTTTCGCATGACGAGGTATTTCTCGGCAACCTCCGGCTCGATTCCCGGATCGACCTGTCGGCGAAAGGATGCCTGGTGACCGATGTCATCAAGAGTCGCAGGCAGCAGCCGGAAGGGTAGGGCACGAGGCGGCTTTCGAATCCTCCGAACGGCCCATGCCTGGAGCCGGTGTCAGGTAGACCTCTTCCGTCTTGTGCCAGTCGTGGGAGCTGGGCTGCAACCCGTTGAACCGCATGTGCTTCGGGTAAGGCTGCGGACGATGCCTCATTGGCTCAGTCACGGCAAACTCGATCGCGCCGGATACGCACAGGGCCTGGATAGACGTCCGTCAGCGACGCGAAACAATGGGTCTCAATGCTCCTTGACCCATATTTCTTCGATGTCGTCCATGACGGCGAGTTTGATATCGGGATTCGACAGATTAGAAACGTCGAAAACACGCCCGTGCCGCATCCCCCGGTAGATTCCATCCTTTCGAAAGGTCGCCGCCCATGCGACGCTGTCCAGCGCCGCCGTGTCGTACTGTGCGGTGTAGTTGAAGCCATTGCTGGTGGTGCCAACGAGGTCATCCATAGCGGCGTGCTCCGCGTGAAGTCGTGAGCTGACACTACTCCTTTGACGAGGGTGTTGCGCGAATACACGGAGCGGGACGAGAACTGTTGCCTGGCTAAACACCCGCGTTGCGGCTCACGCGAAGAAACTAACACTTGAAGCAGCACAAGGGCGTATGGTGGCGAAGCTGGATTCGCCTTCTAGCGGTTACTCCAACGACGCGTGCAGGGATGCTCGCGACCAAGAGCGCATGAGTACCCGTCGACCCTGTGGTTTGAGTTGTAAGCAATGGGCCTTGCTGGGCGAGGTTGTAAAGCGTTGTCCATTGTCACTGTGCGCGATAGAACGTCTTGCCGATCTGCGCTGGCTCTGCAAGGCGGGCTTGGTAAGTGTGGAGCAGACCAGGGTGTGTGCGACGCGCCTTGGCATGGAAGCGCTCTGGTACCACAGCCTTCATTGATCGAAAGGCATCCTCTTCTGCATCGGTCTCTCAATTCCGGGAGGCGGGTGCGGCCTTTGCGTCCCCGATTGCAAGGAACTTGTCATGCCGCCACCGGCCAAGCCGATCACGTTATCGGACATCCACGATGTTTACTGCGGATCTGCGAAGAGGCGAGATACGGACGGAGCGGAACAGCGCTATCGGAAAATCGATCGTTTTGCGCGCGTCGCAGGGCATCCCGGTTCGGCGCCCAATCGGCCGCCGTCGCGCAACGGGCGCTAGCGTTTCGCAAAGGTAGGACCTGGGCAACGCAGTCACTCATCCGAATCAGGCCGGCGCCAAGCCATCAGTGCTGGTTTGCGATGTGGGCCAAGTGCATGCGGCGGGTGTGCCGCGCTCATGTTGCGGCATGTTTGCCGTGCACGCCATGGTGGGGCCAGTCGGCCAAGCGCGTTGCCCCCAATATTCCGCCCTGTTTGCAGGGTTCTTCCGGAAGCATCCGTGCAAGCTTACGCAACCCGCAGCGAGCAGCTTTTGATCGGTGGCCACAGGTATCGCTTGCGAGTTCTGAGCGACAAACAGCAGTTTTCGGATGCCGCCGGTCACCGCGCACGCATGGGCCTTTCGGTCGCTCAATGGGGCCTGTTTGGTCAACTTTGGCCATCGGAGCGTCTTCTCGCTCAGGCCATGCATCGCTTCGCCATCGATGGGAAGCGCATCCTCGAACTGGGGTGCGGTATCGGATTGGCCTGCCTTGTCCTCAAGCGTCGCGGTGCCGACATCGTCGCATCAGATGCACACCCCCTCGCCGAATCCTTTCTCGCGTACAACGCGACGCTCAATGCATTGCCTGCCATTGATTACCGCCGCCTGCCATGGGACGCCCTGCGGCCGTCACTGGGTCACTTCGATGTGATTATTGCGAGTGACGTGCTGTACGAACCCCTGCAGGCGCCGCTGCTCGCCGAGATGGTCAGGGGGCATGCCTACCCAGCAGCGGAGGTTGTGATTACCGACCCCGGTCGCAGCCACAGTCAGCACTTCAGCCAGCTATTGGCAGAGCAGGGCTTCACACTCACCGAAGAGCAATGTCCCATGGACGATCGCGACGTGCCGCCGTACCGCGGCCACCTTCTGCATTACATCCGGGGCCAGGAGCCCTCTCGCGCATGACTTCACCAACCGGCCGTGCCCCGGGTGCCGCACGCTGTTCCGCGTGCGAGGCCGTCTGCTGCCGCCTCATGGTTGTCCTGCAGCCGGAGGACCATATTCCCGAGCATCTCACCACCTACTTGCCTTCAGGCTTGCATGTCATGAAGCGTGGCGAGGACGGTTGGTGTGTAGCCTTGAACGGTGCGCGCATGAACTGCGGCATCTATGAAACCCGGCCCTCCGTGTGCCGCCGATTTGTGATGAATGGCCCCTATTGCAAGGCCATTCGCGCCGAATACTGAAGCGCCGTGTGGCAATGCCCCGATTCGGCGACATATGGCGCGAGCGGGCAGATGTTCGGGATTTGGGAACTCTAAGCCCCGCATTTGGAAACCCTGGCCGCGGGCGCGCAGCCAACGCGAAATGGATCTCCTCCGTTTTGCCGAACCCTTTCGGTTGCAGGGCGTTGTCGGATAGCAGCCAAGGCCATAGCCGCGGTTGTCCTTCATCCCAATCCAGCCCTAAGTGATCGATGGACGCTTTCCCGGTTATTTGGCTGGCGACGCAATGCGCTCGTTTTGATAGAAAATATTTTAACATCAATGACTTATTGTCGTTTCGGTGTGCCTTGCTGTCGTGTCTAGTGGCGCGGTTACGGGGCACTGACATCGTTAACCAAACCCGATAGCAGGATGGACAAGCGGCTCATATTTCTGTACGATTCGGTTCACTAAAGACCGTGAACTATTCACGGCTTTAGCACTCCAACCACCAGAGTGCTAACCTGAAGTCCTTGTACTGGAGGTTTTCCATGTCCCAAGCCTTGGCGACCATCCCCTCGACGCTGCCCAGTGTGGTCGGAAGCCTGGATGCCTATATCTCGGCCGTGCACCGTATCCCGGTGCTGAGCCAGGATGAGGAGCAGGATCTGTCGCGCCGCTACAACGCACAGGAAGATCTGTCGGCGGCGAAGAAGCTGGTGATGTCGCACCTGCGTTTCGTAGTGCACGTGGCGCGTGGCTATTCCGGCTACGGCCTGCAGCTTTCCGACCTGATCCAGGAAGGAAACATCGGTCTGATGAAGGCGGTGAAGCGTTTCGACCCCGACCAGGGTGTGCGCCTGGTCAGCTTCGCGGTGCACTGGATCCGCGCCGAAATGCACGAGTTCATCCTGAAGAACTGGCGCATCGTGAAGGTCGCCACCACCAAGGCGCAGCGCAAGCTGTTCTTCAACCTGCGCAAGAGCAAGAAGCGCCTGGGCTGGATGAATGCCGAGGAAGTGCGCACGGTGGCGAAGGATCTGGGCGTGCCCGAGGCCACGGTGCGCGAGATGGAGTCGCGCCTGTCCGGTCGCGACATCGGTTTCGAAGCCCCGGCGGATGCCGAGGACGACGCCAAGCCGGCGCCCGAGGCCTTCCTGGTCGACGAAGGTGCCGATCCCTACGACAACATCGCCGATGCCGACCAGAGCGACAACCAGCTCAATACCTTGTCGAACGCACTGCAGAACCTGGACGAGCGTTCGCGCCACATCATCCAGCGCCGCTGGCTGGACGAGGACAAGGCCACGCTGCAGGAGCTGGCTGACGAGTACGGTGTGTCCGCCGAGCGCATCCGCCAGGTCGAGGCGAACGCGATGAAGAAGATGCGCGGGCTGTTCGCGGCCTGAGCGTCGAAGCGCCAAAATCGGTGCGCAGCAGCAAACGGCCTCTGCACGAGGCCGTTTGCCGTTTGAGGCCTGCCCCATGACACGGGAACCCACGATGCCCCGCATCCTGGTCATCGAAGACGACGAAGTCACCGCGCGCGAGATCGTCACGGAGCTCGCCGCGCACGGCATGGTGGCGGACTGGGCCGCCACCGGCTGTGCGGGCCTTGAGCTAGCCCTGGCCGGTGGCTACGACCTCGTTACGCTGGACCGCATGCTGCCGGGCCTGAGCGGCATCGACGTCATCACCGCGCTGCGCGAGCGCCGCGTCGAGACGCCGGTGCTGATGATCAGCGCGTTGAGCGAAGTGGACGAGCGCGTGCGCGGCCTGCGCGCGGGCGGTGACGACTACCTCACCAAGCCGTTCGCGCCGGACGAGATGGCGGCAAGGGTCGAAGTGCTGTTGCGGCGGCATCAGCCGCAGGCGGAGAATCGCCTGCGCGTCGCCGACCTCGAGCTCGATCTCGTCCGGCACGTCGCCTGGCGCGGCGCCCAGACTCTCTCGCTCTTGCCCACGGAATACCGGCTGCTGGAGTTCCTCATGCGCAATTCCGGCCAGGTGCTGACCCGCACGATGATCTTCGAGCATGTGTGGGGCTTCCATTTCGATCCGGGCACCAACGTGATCGACGTGCACATCGGCCGCCTGCGCCGCAAGATCGACGTCGCGGGCCTGCCCGCCTTGATCCACACCGTGCGTGGCTCGGGATACCGCCTTGCGCCCGCTGATTGACGTCTGGCGCGCCGCCACCTCGCGCCTGATCCTGATCTATGGCGCGCTGTTCGTGGTGTGGAGCGTGGTGCTGCTGGGCGCGATCCAGTGGGAAAGCTCGCGCTACCTCACCCATGTGCTCGACCAGATCGTGTCGCAGCGCATGCAGTACCTCGTGCAGATGGATATGGAGCATCTGCCGCAGGCGGTGGACGCCGCAGGCACGCTCGATCCGCACGGCATCATGTCGGCCGGACTGTTCGACGCGCAGGGCAGACCGCTGGCCGGCAACATGGCCAGCATGCCGCAAGGTCTGGTCGCGGACGGCAAGCTGCATCCGTTGCCCAAGGGCGTGTTGCGCATCGATCGCCTGCGCAGCGACATCAGCGCGCGTGCGATGGCGCAGCGGCTGGCGCATGGCGAATTGCTGGTGCTGGCCAAGGACACCAGCACGATCGACGGACTGGGCGCGATCATTCGCCGCACCCTGTTGTGGGGCCTGTCGCTGACGGTGATCCCGGGCCTGCTCGGCGGCCTGCTGCTCAGTCGTGGTCCGGTGCGGCGCATCCGCGAAATCCAGCTGGCCACCGAGCCGATCCAGCGTGGCGACCTCACCAAGCGCCTGCCGGTAAGCCGGCGTGGCGACGAGCTGGACGTGCTCGCCGGCATCGTCAACACCATGCTGGGGGAAATCGAGCGCCTGATGGGCGAGGTGAAGGGTGTCTGCGACAACATCGCGCACGACCTGCGTACGCCGCTGACGCGCCTGCGAGCGCGGCTCTACCGTGCCCAGCAGCAGTTGGACGGACGGCCCGAGGCGGTGTTGGTGGAGGCCTGCGTGGCCGACATCGATGCGGTGCTGACGCGTTTCCGCGCCCTGTTGCGGGTATCCGAACTGGAAGATCGCCATCGCAGTGCCTGCTTCAGCGAGGTCGATCTGGAGCGCGTGCTGCATCAGGTGCATGACTTCTACGCGCCGCTGGCCGAAGACCGCGACCTGCGCTTCCTGCTGGAACTGGCTCCGCTGGTCCCCTTGCGCGGCGATGCGCACCTCCTGTTCGAGGCGTTCGCCAACCTGGTCGGCAATGCGATCAAGTTCACTCCTGCCGGTGGCCGCGTGCTGCTGCGTGCGCGGATGGAGCGCAGCGGTCCCCGCGTGGACGTACTGGATGGCGGCCCCGGCATCCCAGCCGGCGAGCGCGATGCGGTGACGAGGCGCTTCTACCGTGGCGACAACAGCCGCAGCACGCCGGGCTCGGGACTGGGCCTCAGCATTGTCAGTGCCATCGTGCGCCTGCATGGCTACGTGCTTGAGATCGGCGACGGTGAGGATGGTGGCGCGTGCATCAGCATGCATTGCCTGACCGAGGCGACGGTCGAGGCGGCCTAAGGCCTGTTTGCGGTTTCCATCTGATCGCTTCCCCTGATGAGGGACTCCGGGCCGTTGCAAGATGCAAATCGCGAGGCAGCTTCGGACGCTTGCTGGCGCCCGGGTTCATTACCCTTTGCTTGCCCATGCCACCGCAGGAGCGGTGGCGAACGGCGAAGCCGGCCCGAAGAGCGGAAGGCAGGATGGCCGGAGTAAAGATGAGGTAACCCAGAGAAGGGTTGGTTCAATCCGCCAGAACTTGGAAGCGCATTGTGTCGAGGATTTGCGGCCGCTCCCGCTCATGTGATGTGACTGGTGGCGCGGTCCCGCCATGCCGTATCTGGAAACGGATGACCTTCCCGCTTGCCATTCCTGCGCAGGCCGGAGGAGCTTCACAACGGCGAAGCGGCTCATCCAGTGGCCATAGGGCCTGAAACGAGCCTGATCGCTGGGGCGCCTTGCCGCCGGACGTCCTGCACAGGGAGGGCCGGATGCCTCGCCTTGCTCAGGTGTTCCTCCCCTGTGCGGGAATAGGACGCGGCCTACATGAAATTATCTTCATGCAGCCAGGCGCGCCCCACGGTGGACTGCGTGGGAAAATTACCGCGACGCAACATCGGCACTTGGAATCCCCTGCATGCTAGATCTAGTCCGGATCGCGCTTTCGCGACCGTATACCTTTGTCGTCCTCGCTTTGCTCACGCTCATCACCGGCTCGCTCGCCGCCATGCGCATGCCGGTGGACATCTTCCCGAGCATCAACATCCCGGTGATCGCGGTGGCCTGGCAGTACACCGGTCTGCCGCCCAACCAGATGGCGAACCGCATCGACACGCCGTTCGAGCGCGCGCTCACCACCACGGTGGACGACATCGAGCACATCGAGGCGAATTCGTACAACACGTTCGGCATCGTCAAGATTTTCTTTCATCCGGGCGCCAACATCGCCATCGCCAACGCGCAGGTCACCGCATTCGCGCAGACCATGCTCAAGCAGATGCCGCCGGGCGCCACGCCGCCGCTGATCCTCAACTACAGCGCCTCGACCGTGCCCATCATCCAGCTGGCGTTGTCGGGCAAGGGCCTCAACGAACAGAACCTGACCGACATCGGCATCAACCAGGTACGCACCCGGCTGGTGACGGTGGAGGGCGCCGGTGTCCCGTATCCGTTCGGCGGCAGGACGCCGCAGGTGATGTTCGACCTCGACCCTGCCGCATTGCAGGCGCGTGGGCTCACCGGCAACGACGTCGCCAATGCGCTGGCGGCGCAGAACGTGATCACGCCGGTGGGCACGCAGAAAGTCGGCGACAGCGAGTACGTGGTCAACCTCAACAACGCGCCGTCGGGGCTGGAAGACCTCGCCAACCTGCCGATCAAGTCGGTGAACGGTGCGATGGTGTACATGCGCGACGTCGCCAACGTGCATTTCGGCAGCGCGGTGCAGACCAACATGGTGCACGTGGACGGCAGCCGCTCGCTCCTGCTCAGCGTGTTCAAGACCGGTGCCACCTCCACGCTGGACATCATCAGCGGCATCAAGAAGATGCTGGAAGTGCTCAAGCCCACCTTGCCCGATGCATTGCAGATCAAGCCGGTAGGCGACCAGTCGGTGTTCGTCACTGCGGCGGTGACCGGCGTGATCCGCGAAGGCGTGATCGCGGCGGCGCTGACCAGCCTGATGATCCTGCTGTTCCTCGGCAGCTGGCGCTCGACGGTGATCATCGCCGTGTCGATCCCGCTGGCGGTGCTGGGCTCGGTGGCCATCCTGTCGGCGTTGGGCGAGACGCTCAACATCATGACGCTGGGAGGCCTGGCGCTGGCGGTGGGCATCCTGGTGGACGACGCCACGGTGACCATCGAAAACATCAACTGGCATCTCGAGCACGGCAAGGACGTGGAGACCGCGATCATGGACGGCGCGGCGCAGATCGTGACGCCGGCCTTCGTGTCGCTGCTGTGCATCTGCATCGTGTTCGTGCCGATGTACTTCCTGCAGGGCGTGGCGCGCTATCTGTTCGTGCCGATGGCGGAAGCGGTGATGTTCGCGATGGTGTGCTCGTTCATCCTGTCGCGCACGCTGGTGCCGACGATGGCGAATTACCTGCTGAAGGCCCATGCGCCCGGTGTCGGCGCGCATGGCGACGACAGCACGCACGCGCCGCCCCGCAACCCGCTGGTGCGTTTCCAGCGCGGTTTCGAGGCGGGCTTCGAAAAGATTCGCGCCGGTTACCACGGCATGCTCGGTCTGGCTTTGGATCATCGGCGCGTGTTCGTGATGGGCTTCCTCGCGTTCGTGGTGCTGTCGTTCGGACTGGCGCCGTTCCTGGGGCGCAACTTCTTCCCGTCGGTGGATGCCGGCCAGATGCTGATCCACGTGCGCGTGCGCGTCGGCATGCGCCTGGAAGACACCGCCGCGCAGTTCAGCCGCATCGAGCAATCCATCCGCCAGATCATCCCGTCGAAGGACCTGGAGACGATGGCCGATAGCATCGGCGCGCCCTTCCTGTCCTCGATCAACACGATCTACAACAACACCGGCACGATCGGCGAGGAGGACGGCGACATCCAGATCGCGTTGCGCGAAGGCCATGCGCCCACCGACGATTACGTGAAGCGCCTGCGCGAGGAACTGCCGAAACGCTTCCCCGGCGTGACGTTCGCGTTCCTGCCGGCCGACATCGTCAGCCAGATCCTCAACTTCGGCTCGCCCGCACCGATCGAATTGCAGGTGCGCGGTCGTGACATGCCGGCGGATTTCGCCTATGCGAACAAGCTGCTGGCACAGATTCGACGTGTTACCGGCGTGGCCGACGCGCGCATCCAGCAGTCGCAGTCGCTGCCCACGGTGGACGTGAATGTCGACCGCGCGCGCGCGCAATACACCGGCACCACGCCGCGCGATGTCACCAACAGCATGGTGGTGAATCTCGCCGGCAGCAGCCAGGTGGCGCCAACCTACTGGCTCAACCCGAAGAACGGCATCACCTATCCCATCGTGATGCAGACGCCGCAGTACCGGATGGACACCTCCGCCGCGCTGGCCGACATGCCGGTGAACGCCGCGGGCAGCCCGACCACCGTGCTCGGCGGCATCGCCGACATCAAGTACGGCCGCGCCGACGCGGTGGTGTCGGAGTACGACATCCAGCCGATGGTGCAGATCTTCGCCAGCACGCAGGGGCGCGACCTCGGCGCGGTGGCGGCGGACATCCAGAAGATCATCGCCGCCAACGCCAAGGATGCGCCCAAGGGCTCCACCGTGGTGCTGCGTGGCCAGGTGCAGACGATGAACAGCGCGTTCTCCGGCCTGCTGTTCGGCCTGCTCGGCGCGATCGTGCTGATCTACTTCCTGATCGTGGTGAACTTCCAGTCCTGGGCCGATCCGTTCGTGATCATCACCGCCTTGCCTGCCGCGCTGGCCGGTATCGTGTGGATACTGTTCGCCACGCATACCACGTTGTCGGTACCGGCACTCACCGGCGCGATCATGTGCATGGGCGTGGCAACGGCCAACTCGATCCTGGTGGTGAGCTTCTGCCGCGAGCGCCTGCATGAACACGGCGACGCCGCACGCGCAGCGCTGGAAGCGGGCTTCACCCGCTTCCGACCGGTCTGCATGACCGCGCTGGCGATGGTCATCGGCATGCTGCCGATGGCGCTGGCGCTGGGCGAGGGCGGCGAGCAGAACGCGCCGCTGGGCCGCGCGGTGATCGGCGGCCTGGTGTTCGCCACGGTGTCCACCCTGTTCTTCGTCCCTGTCGTGTTCAGCATCATCCATCGGCGCTACGGCGAAAAGCATGCGCCGCAAGGTCATCCCGGAGTCACCCATGTCCCAGCTTGATCCGCACACCCAACCACACGCCGCGCCACGCCATCTGCGCGCGACCGGTATCGCCGCCGCCGTGGTGGCCGCGGTCATCGTCGTCTACGGTCTGGCCAGCCGCGCCCATGGCACGTCGCAGATGCGCGACTGGACGCAGCAGCAGGCGCTGCCGGTGGTCGCGCTGGTTCAGCCGGAGTCGGCGACGGGCCAGCCCACCCTGCAGTTGCCCGGTCGCCTGCAGGCATTCGTGAGCGCGCCCATCTACGCGCGCGTTTCCGGTTACCTCAAGAGCTGGAACACCGATATCGGCGCCCACGTGAAGAAGGGCGACCTGCTCGGCACCATCGAAACGCCGGACGTCGACCAGCAGCTCGCGCAGGCGCAAGCCAGCCTGGGCGTGGCGCAGGCCAACGCGCGGCTGGCGCAGATCAGCGCCAAGCGCTGGCAGGCGATGGCCGGCACCGACGCGGTCGCGCAGCAGGACATCGACCAGCGGACCAGCGCGCTTAACGCGGCCGAGGCGCAGGTGAAGGCGGCGCAGGCGCAGGTCGACCAGCTGCAGGTGGAAAAAGGCTTCGCCAGGCTCGTCGCGCCGTTCGACGGCACCGTCACCGCGCGCGATACCGATGTTGGCGCGTTGATCAACGTGGGTAGCGGTGCCGGTCCCGAACTGTTCGTGGTCTCTGACACCAGCAAGCTGCGCCTGTACGTCAACGTGCCGCAGAACTACGTGCCGCAGGTGCCCAAGGGCACGCGCGCGGTGCTGCGCGTGCCGGAGCACCCAGGTCAGACCTACACCGCTACCGTGCTCGATTCGGCGGGGTCGGTGAACGCTTCCAGCGGCACTACGCTGATGCAGTTGCTGGTCGACAACAGCAAGGGCGAGCTGATGCCCGGCGGCTTCGCCAGCGTGGACCTGGACCTAGGCACGATGCACAACGAACTGAGCGTGCCGTCCAGCGCGTTGGTCTTCAACGGCAACGGCATGCGGGTGGCCACGCTCGGCGCCGGCGATCGCGTCACGTTCAAGCAGGTGAACGTGCTGCGCGACGACGGCAAGCGCGCGGTGATCGGTTCCGGCCTTGCGCCCGGCGACAAAGTGATCGACAGCCCGCCCGACGGGATCGATACAGGCGACCAGGTGCGCGTGGCCGACCAGCAGACCAAGGCGGACGAACCCCATGCGAAGGGCTGACCGCTTCCTGCTCGCGTTGCCGGTGGCCGTGGTGCTGGCTGGCTGCAACCTGGCGCCGGCCTACAAGGTGCCGGCCACGCCGGTCGCCGAGCAGTACAAGGACATCGGTCCATGGGTGCAGGCGCAGCCAGCCGACCAGTTGCCGCGCACGGACTGGTGGTCGTCGTACGGCGACCACCGGCTCGACCAGCTGCAGCAACGCCTGCTCGCCCACAACGCCGACCTTGCCGCCGCGCTGGCGCATTACCAGCAGGCACAGGCGCTGTTCCGCGAAGCGCGCTCCGGCTACTTCCCGCAGATCGGTGCGAGCGCGGGCGCTGTGCGCCAGCGCCAGTCCGACACCGCACCGATGCGCAGCCCCACGGCGCCGGCGGATTACGACACCTACACGGCGGGCGCCCAGCTCAGCTATGAAGTGGATCTGTGGGGTCATGTGCGCGACACCGTCGCAGCCGGCAGGGACGAAGCGCAGGCCACCGCGGCCGACCTCGCTTCCGTGCAACTCAGCCTGCAGGCGCAGCTCGCCGACGATTATCTGGCGTTGCGCGGCCTCGACCAGCAGCTGCAATTGCTGCAGCAAAGCGTCGACGCCTACCGGAAGGCGCTGCAACTCACGCAGACGCTGCACAGTGGCGGCATCGTCTCCGGCCTGGACGTGGCGCGCGCGCAGACGCAGCTGTCCACGGTGAAGTCGCAGTGGGCGCAGACAGCGGCACAGCGTGCGGAAATGCAGGACGCGATTGCGGTGCTGGTGGGCGAGTCCGCCTCGCAGTTCACCCTGCCGTCGCAGACCGCGGCCGTCCCGCTGCCGCCGATTCCGCTGGCCGTGCCATCGACGCTGTTGCAGCGGCGCCCCGACATCGCCGCCGCCGAACGCCGCACCGCCGAAGCGAACGCCGAGATCGGCGTGGCGCGCTCGGCCTATTTTCCCTCGCTGACGCTGGACGCGCAGGGCGGCTTCCTCAGCAAACGCTACGCCGACCTGCTCACCGCGCCCAACCATGTCTGGGCGCTCGGCCCGTCGCTGCTGTTCGACCTGTTCGACGGCGGCATGCGCAAGGCGCAGGTCGCGGCCGCCAAGGCCGCGGCGGACGAAGCCGGTGCGAAGTACCGCGGTGTGGTGCTGGGCGCGTTTCAGCAGGTGGAGGACAACCTTGCTCTGCTTGACCGCCTCAGTGCGGCCATGGTCGACCAGCAGGCCGCTGCCGTCGCGGCGCAGCACGCGCTGGATCTGGCGATGAAACAGTACAAGGTCGGTGCCGCCAGCTACCTCGACGTGGTGCAGTCGCAGACCGCGGCCCTGCAGGCGCAAAGCAGTGCGTTGAACCTGGGTACGCAACAGCTTCGCGCCAGCGTGCAGCTCATCCGTGCGCTGGGTGGCGGCTGGTCGCGCGAGCAGTTGGCACAAAAGCCCGCGCACGACGGCAATACGACTGCAGGCGGTTGATGCCGGCAGGCAGGTGCGCGCTCATTCGTGATCCGCGCGCTTGTCTGTGCCGGTGATGATTCGCGCGTGGCGCTCCTGGGTCCAGTACGCCATGGCCCAGTCCAGCATCACCACCAGCCGGTTGCGGAAGCCGATCAGGAACCAGATGTGCGCTCCCAGCCAGATCCACCAGGCGGGGAGGCCGGACAGCCGCAGCTTGCCGAACTGCGCCACCGCCGCCATGCGGCCGATGGTGGCCAGCGATCCGGCGTCGCGATAGCGGAACGGCAAGCAGCGGTTGTCGCCGCGCAGACGCGCGGCGAGCAGGCGGCCGATGTGCTGGCCCATCTGCTTGGCCGCGGGCGCCACACCCGGCACCGGGCGACCATCCTGCTGAACACTGGCGAGGTCGCCAAGCACGAACACTTCGGGATGATCGGGCAGGCTGAGATCGGCTTGCACCTGCACGCGACCGGCGCGATCCAGCGGCGTGTCGAGCATCCGGCCCAGCGGCGAGGCAGCCACGCCGGCGGCCCACAACACGGTATGCGCCGCGATGTGCTGGCCGTCCAGCGCCACGCCTTCCTGGTCCACGGCGGTCACCGCGTGGCCCAGGCGCACCTGCACGCCCAGATGCTCCAGTTGTCGTTGCGCCCTGGCCGACAGCTCGGGATCGAACGCGGCCAACACGCGCGGGCCGGCCTCCACCAGCAGGATGTTGGCCGTGCGGGGCTGCGCCCGGCGGAACTCGCCGCTGAGCGTGTGTCGTGCGATTTCGGCCAGCGTGCCGGCAAGTTCCACGCCGGTGGCGCCGCCGCCAATCACCACGAAGTTGAGCCAAGCCTGGCGACGGGAGGGATCGTCCTCTTGCTCGGCCCGCTCGAACGCGGTGAGCACGCGGCGCCGGATCGCCAGCGCATCGTCGAGCGATTTCAACCCCGGCGCGTTGGGCCCCCAGTCGTCGTGGCCGAAATACGCGTGCGTGGCGCCGGTGGCGACGATCAGCCAGTCGTAGTCCAGCCGTTCGCGATGCAGCTGCACCTGGCGCTGCGCGAGATCGATGCCGATGGCTTCGTCCATCAGTACGGTGACGTTGCGCTGGTGGCGCAGGATCTGCCGCAGGGGTGCGGCGATCGAGGGAGCCGACAATCCGGCAGTGGCGACCTGGTACAGCAGCGGCTGGAACAAGTGATGGTTGTGGCGATCCACCAGTGTGATGCGTGCTGGCGCGTGAACCAGGGAGCGCGCGGCGGTGAGCCCGCCAAAGCCGCCGCCGAGTATCACGATGTGGGGCAGCGCATCGGGCATGGCAAAACTCCTTGGGGACCGCCCGCAATTCTAGGCCATGCCATGGCGGCTTGAAGCTCAAGCCGGCGCATGCCTGTCAGTGATCCGTCGAACCCCATCCTGGCGGCATCACGACAAGCAGGGCCCGCTTTTTCCATGTGTCGGCATTGCGCACATCGCGCCAGAGCAGGCCGATTTCGCCGAAGTAGGTGTCGGTGAAGTCATTGGGCTTCTGCGGGCGGCTCAAGCCGTAGCGGGGCCTGATTGCGGGGATCTCGCGGCGCAGCGTGCCGAACAGCTTGTCCCATATCGGCAAGGCGTTGCAGTAGTTCGTGTCGATGTATTCGGGGTTGCTGGAGTGGTGGACGCGATGGTCCGAAGGCATCAGCAGCAGGCTGTCGAGGAAGCAGCCGGACCTGCCGGATGGCCATGCCTCTTCGCTGAAATGGATCAGCGAACCCCAGCATGCGTCGATCACCATGCAGAGGATCAGCAGCTCCATGGGTACGCCCAGGATCGAGCAGATCGCCGTGCGTACGAAGTTCGCGTAAGTGCCCTGCAGGAAGAAGGCGGCGAAGATCACGCCGAGATTCATGTGTTTGGGGGCATGGTGCGGCGAGTGCAGCACCCACAGCAGCCGGACCTTGTGGCAGGTCCAGTGGTAGACGAAGTGGCTCAGCTCCCACACGACGTAGGCATAGAAGAACCAGACGACATGCAGTGGTGCGGTGAATGGCGCGAGCACGGTGAAGTGCCGTTGCGTCCACAGGAACACGTCGATGTTGATCAGCAGGCCGATGATCCAGTTGAACGCGTACATCAGCACGGGAATCTTGTAGACCGCGTAGAGCCTGTGCGGCGAGCGGTGGTAGGCCCAGGCCAGAAAGACGATTTCGCACACCAGGATCGCGGGGAAGATCGGCGAGACCACTGCCTCGATGCCCGCGATGCTCCTGAACGAAGCCAGCGTCAGGGGATGCGTGGACGTCAGCGTCTCGATGCCGCCGAGGCCGAAGAAGTTGACCAGCGCTTCGGGCAGTTTCACGGGACCTCCCATCGTCGGATGGCCGATGCTAGCGCGCGTGGAATTTGCCGGTGCGAAACGGTGCGGTCAGTACAGGTCGATCGGATCCACATCCAGCGACCAGCGCACCTTGCGCGCGCTGGGCAGTCGCGCGAGTTGCGTGGCCCACGGGCGCAGCGCGGCGTGCAGCTCGCGCCGGTTGGCGGCTTCCAGCAGCAGCTGCCCGCGCTGGCGGCCGGCGCGCAGCGGCATCGGCGCCGGCATCGGGCCGGCGACTTGCAGGCCATGGTCGGCGGGCAATGCAGCGCAGGCTTCGCCGAGGAAGGCATCGACGGCGGTGCGTTGCGCGGCTTCGGCACGCAGCAGCGCCTGGTGCGCGAATGGCGGCAACGCGCCTTGCCGCCGCTCGGCAAGCAGGGCCTGCGCGGCGGCGGCATAACCCTGTGCCAGCAGTTGCCGCAGCATGGGATGGTCGGGGTGATGGGTTTGCAGCAGCACGCGGCCAGGTTTCGCGGCGCGGCCAGCACGGCCGGCGACTTGCACCAGCTGTTGTGCGAGCCGTTCACCGGCACGGAAGTCCACGCTGAGCAGCCCTTCGTCCACGCCGACGATGGCGACCAGGGTGAGGTTGGGCAGGTCGTGGCCCTTGGCCAGCATCTGGGTGCCGACGAGGATCGCGGACTTGGCTTCGTCGCGGAGGTTGCCCAGCAATTGTTCGAAAGCGTCGCGGCGTCGCGTGGTTTCGCGGTCGATGCGCAGCACGGGCACCTCGGGGAAACGCACAGCCAGCGCTTCCTCCAACCGTTCGGTGCCCTGGCCTTGCGGCTTCAGCTCGGTGGCGCCGCAGCTCGGGCACGCGGTGGGGATGCGCGCGTGGTGATCGCAGTGATGGCAGACCAGCGCACGCCGTCCGGCATGCAGGGTCATCGGGCGCTCGCAGCGCGGACAGTCGGCATGCCAGCCGCAGGCGTGGCAGTACAGCACGGGTGCATAGCCGCGGCGGTTCTTGAACACCAGCACCTGTTCGCCGCGTGCCACGGTGTCGGCCACGGCGGCGAGCAGCGTCGGCGAGAGGCCGTGTTCCAGCCGCTGCGCCCGCATGTCCACGATCTGCACCGTGGGCGCGTGTACCGCGCCGGGGCGCGCGCGCAGGTGCAGCGCGCGGTAGCGGCCGCTTTCGACGTTGGCCAGCGACTCCAGCGAGGGCGTGCCCGAACCCAGCAGCACCGGCACGCCCAGCGCGCGGGCGCGTACCACGGCGAGGTCGCGCGCGTGGTAGCGGAAACCCTCCTGCTGCTTGTAGGCGCCGTCGTGTTCCTCGTCCACGATCACCAGCCCGGCATGCGGCAGCGGCGTGAACACCGCCGAGCGGGTGCCGAGGATTACTCTCGCTTCCCCTTTGCGCGCGCGCAGCCATGCACGGGCGCGTTCGCCCTCGGCGAGGTTGGAATGGATCACTTCCACCGGCACGCCCAGGCGCTCGCGCAGGCGTCGTACCGTCTGCGGGGCGAGCCCGATTTCCGGCACCAGCAGGAGTGCCTGCCTGCCTTGCGCCAGTACACGCTCGATCAGGGCGAGGTACACCTCGGTCTTGCCGCTGCCGGTAACGCCGTCGAGCAGGAAGGACTGGTAGTTGCCCAGGCTTGCCGCCACGGCGTCCACGGCATGCCGCTGTTCTTCGCTGAGTGCCGGCGCCTCCCGCGTGGGGGCGTTCGGGGCGGTACTGCGTTCGCCGCGCTCGACCAGCTTGGCGGCGAGCAGTCGGCGCGCCGCCGCACGCCAGTCCGGCAGGCAGGCGTCCAGTTCGGCGGAGCTCAATGCCCCGCCAGCGAGTTCGGCCAGTACGGCGTGGCTATTGCCGCGTCGGCTGCGCGCATCCAGTGCGCTGCGTCCAGCCGTGGTGAGCGACCAGCATTCCTCGCCCAGCGGCGGCAGCGGTTTTGCCTCGCGCAGCGCCAGCGGCAGGGCGTTCGCATAAGCCTCGCCGGGTGCGGCCAGCCAGTAGTCGGCAGCCCAGGCCAACGTCTGCATCAGTTCGGCGTCGAGCAAAGGGGCGTCGTCCAGTAAGCGCAGCGCGCGCTTCAGCTTGCCCGCGCCTACCGACGCTTCAACGCCTGTGGCCACGACGACGCCCGTGGCCTGCCCGCGACCGAACGGCACCAGCACCCGGCAGCCCGGGCGCGCCTCGCCGCCCGCGCTGGGTGGCAGGTAGTCGAACAAGGTGGGCAACGGCACCGGTAGGGCGACGCGCAGGACGGTGGACATCATGGCGTGCAGTTTAGCGATGGGGTCGAGCGGTCGAGATCGCATTCCTTGGGCAGGGATCAAGTGACGCGAAGCTTGCGGGTACTTTCTGTCGATGGGTCGAGGAACGAGTCGCAAGTCACTCTTCGGCGCAGGTTTTTCCGCTTATCCACAAAGCCTGTGGAAAAGTCTGTGGATGAGGCGGGGATGAGAGGCCCCGAAGCGCATGGTGGCGCCCTTCGTGACGTTCTGGACACGTTTTGGTCATGTTGAAAATGCATTCCATATCAATAAGTTGCAAACGCGTGTCAGCAAGTGTTCACAAGGAGGCCGGATCGCAGGGGATGCCTTGACAGTTACTTGACGCTGTGCAAAACCGCGGCCAGACGACGCTGGGATCAGTGCGCCAGGCCCAGCCCGATCGCACCAAGCAGGACGAAGCTGAGCAGCCAGAAGTAGAACCAGCCGATGCACCAATACTTCAGCAGGGTCATTGGCCAGCCCTGCCGATAGATGCGCTTCTGCATCAGCAGCAAGTAGATCGGCGCCCACAGCACCAGGGCCCGCTCCAGCCAGTTCAGCGGGGTCGTGGTCCACAGCGCGTGCGGCTCCAGCCAGCCGGCCAGGGCGGCCAGCAGCGTGCACAGCAGCAGCCACAGGAACAGGAAGGCCTGGCTGTGCAGCGCCACGATCAGGTGCTCCATGTAGAGCCGCCGCTTGAACACATAGAACAGCTTGAGCAGCAACGCGAACACCGGCACCAGTACCAGCATGGCGCCCGGCAACTTGCCGAACACGCCAGTGACCATGCGATCCCGCGCGGCTTCCCTGGTTGCCTCGTCGCCATGGGTAGCCGCGTACATGTTGTCGCTGATGTGCTGGGCGACCACATTCAGCCGATCGTTGACGGAACCGGGCAGCCAGGAAATCCGGAAATGCTCCACCCGGTGGGGGAATGGCGACTCCAGGGTTACGGCGGAGCTGGCAGGCGCCGGCAGCGGTTGGGCATGCAACTCGGCCAGGCGCTGGTTGGCGGCTGCGCGCAGTGCTTGCTTCGCGCTGCCGACCGCCGCCGCCGCCGTCGTGCTGCCGAAAGTCTGCACGGCATCGAGGGCATTGATCTTGTCGTCAAGCAGCTCGTGCACCTTGTCGGCGTTGGCGGCCTGCGCGAAGTCGCTGCCGCGGTCGCTCAATACTCGCTGCTGGTGCTTGGCGAGGCCCTGGTCGATCACTTCCGAGGTGGCCAGGTGCAGTCCGAAGAAGCACAGCAGGCTAAGCACGAACATCAGCCGGAATGGCGCGATATAGCGCACGCGGCGGCCGGAAAAATACTCCAGGGTGAGGAAGCCGGGCTTGAGGAACAGCGGCGGCAGCGTATGCACGATGCGGCTGTCGATGTGCAGCACCGTCTCCACGGTTTCCTCGAACATGTGGTGCATCGGCTGGAGCACGCTGTGCACGGACTGGCCGCATTCGTGGCAGAACTCGCCGACCAGCGGCGTGGTGCAGTTGGCGCAGTACTGGCCTTCGTGGCTGACCAGGGATTTCATCGCTTGCCCCTTGTTTTCGTCGCAGCGCGCGATCTTGGCACAGCGCGCGGTGCGCGACAGCTGCGCCGGCTAGAATGGACCTCCGCTGGAGCCTTCCGATGAATCCGTTTCGCCCCGAGCGTGCCCGCGTGCGGCACGAAATCGGCGCCACCGTGCGCCTTGCCATTCCGCTGATCCTGGCGCAGCTCGCCGCGGTCGGCAGCAACGTGATCGACGCGGTGCTCTCCGGCCACGTGGGTGCCCACGTGCTGGGCGCCGTGGCGGTGGGCGCCAGCATCTGGTCGCTGGCCATCGTCAGCGGCATCGGCATGATGATGGCTGTGCCGCCTTCGGTAGCCCAGCTGGATGGCGCGGGGCGCCGCGGCGAAGTGGGCGCGGTGTTCCGGCAGGCGCTGTGGCTGGCCCTGGCGATGGGCGCTTTGCTGTGGTTCGCGGTGCGCCACGCGGGGCCGCTGATCGACTTGATCGGCGTGACGCCAAGCCTGCGCGACGACGTGCTGCGCTTCCTGTTCGCGATCAGCTGGGGTGCGCCCGCGCTCACTTGCTACTTCGCGCTGCGCGGCCTGTCCGAAGGGCTGTCGCTGACGCGTCCGTCGATGTACTTCGGCTTCGGCGGCCTGCTGCTGCTGATTCCGCTGGGTTATGTGCTGATGTTCGGCAAGCTGGGCATCCCGCCGCAGGGTGCACACGGTTGCGGCATTGCCACAGCCACTGCGCTGTGGCTGGAGATGACCGGTTTTGCCGTGTACGTGATGAAACACCGCAACTATCGCGGCCTGAACCTGCTGGAGCATTTCGAATGGCCCGACTGGCGGCGCATTGCGGCGCTGCTGCATGTCGGTGCGCCGATGGCGGTAACCCTGCTGGCCGAAGGCGGCTTGTTCGTGGCCACCGCGCTCATCATCAGTACGCTGGGCGAAGACGTGATCGCCAGCCACCAGGTGGCGCTCAACGTCGCGACGCTGTTCTTCATGGTGCCGCTGGGACTGGCGATGGCGATCACCGTACGCGTAGGCAACGCGGTGGGGCGTGGCGACGCAAGTGGCGTGCGCTATGCCGGGTTCTGCGGCATCGGCCTGACGTTGGCTTCCCAAATGGTGTCCGCCGCGCTCATGCTGGCATTGCCGCATTTCATCGCCACGTTGTACACGCATGACGGGAAGGTGATCGCGCTGGCGGCGCAGTTGATCGTGCTGGCCGGATTGTTCCAGTTCTCGGACGGTATCCAGGTGGCCTCGAACGGCGCGCTGCGCGGCCTCAAGGACACCCGTATGCCGATGGCGATCACCCTGTTCGCCTACTGGTGTGTCGGCATGCCCGCCGGCTGGTGGCTGGCCTTCCATCGCGGCCTGGGTGCGCGTGGCATGTGGATGGGCCTGATCGCCGGGCTTTCGGTGGCTGCGATACTGCTGTTCACGCGATTCTGGCGCAGTGCGCGGGGCGAGCGTTGGCGGTCGCACCTGCCGATGGCGGAAGCGCAAGCCCGGGCCTGACGCGGCACCGCGCGAACGGCTACGCTAGCGGAAAACCACAGGGAACCCGTGCCATGCCGCCACCGCCGATGCCCTCCCGTCCCACGCCCTCGTCCGCGCCGCAATCGCCGCGCCGCAACGGCTTCTGGGCGGTCTTGTGCGGCATCGGCCGCGGCATCAACGTGGTGCGCTTGCTCATCGTCAACGCAGTGTTCTTCTTTCTCCTGTTTATCGTGCTGCTGGCGATCGTCGGCGGCATTGCCGCCAGCCACACGAAGGCTGCTGTGCTGGACGGCAGCGTGCTGGTGCTGGAACCGGAGGGCCAGCTGGTCGAGCAATACAGCGTCGATCCGTTGCAGCGTACGTTGGCGAAGCTCTCCGGCGACAAGACGCAGCAGGTGCAGTTGCGCGACTTGGTGGCCGCCATCGATGCCGCAGCGAAGGACAAGCGCATCAGCCGCATCCTGCTGCTGCCGGACGAACTGCACGCCGGCGGTTTCGCGGCGCTGCGCGAAGTGGGCGCGGCGCTGGACCGCTTCCGTGCCGCCGGCAAGCCGGTGATCGCCTGGGCGGCGAACCTTGACCAGGGCCAGTATTACCTCGCCGCCCACGCCGACCGCGTACTGCTCGATCCGCAGGGCGGCCTGATGCTTACCGGCCTGGCCAACTATCGATTGTTCTACAAGAGCCTGCTCGACAAGCTGGGCGTGGACGTGCACCTGTTCCGCGTGGGCCAGTTCAAGAGCGCGGCCGAGCCGTACATCCTCGACCATGCCTCGGCCGCTTCGAAGGAGGCCGACGGTTACTGGATGGGCGGACTGTGGGACGAATACCTCGCCGAGGTGGCGAAGCTGCGCAAGCTCGATCCAGCGGCGTTGCGCGCCGATGTCGACGATCTGCCGCAGACCATCGCGAGTACCGGCGGCGATCTTGCGCAGCTGGCGCTCAACGAACACCTGATCGACGGCACCGCCACACGCGCCGAGCTGATCGCCTCGCTGCGCGAGCAGGGCGTCCCCGCTGCGAAGAACGGCCACGGCTTCCGCTCGGTCGATCTCGCGCATTACTCCACGGATGTGTCGAATGCTACGAGCCTGTTCGCGCCCGGCGTGACGGTTGTGGTGGCCGAGGGCGAGATCGCCGGAGGCAAGCAGCCGGCAGGCTCCATCGGTGGCGAATCCACCGCCGCGCTGATCCGCGCCGCGCGCGAGGACAGGCGCACCAAGGCGCTGGTGCTGCGCGTGGATTCGCCCGGCGGCGAGGTATATGCGGCCGAACAGATCCGGCGCGAAGTGGCGTTGACCCGCGAGGCAGGCATCCCGGTGGTGGTGTCGATGGGCGACGTGGCTGCCAGCGGCGGCTACTGGATCTCGATGAACGCCGATCGCATCGTCGCCGAGCCCAACACCATTACCGGTTCCATCGGCATCTTCGGCATGTATTACTCGGTGCCGAACACGCTGGCCAAGTTCGGCATCCAGAGCGACGGCGTGGCTACCGGGCCGATGGCCGGTGCGTTCGATATCACGCGTCCGCTCGACCCCAAGGTGGGCGCGGTGATCCAGGCCATCATCGACAAGGGCTACCGCGATTTCGTGGGCGGGGTGGCCAAGGCCCGCGGCAAGGGCTTCGACGCCATCGATGCCATCGCGCAGGGTCGCGTTTGGACGGGCAGCCAGGCGCTGGATCGCGGACTGGTCGACCAGCTCGGTGGCCTCGGCGACGCCACGGCCGAGGCTGCCAGCATGGCGAAGCTGGGCGCGGATTATTCCGTGCGCTACCAGCAGGCGCCGATGAGCGCATTCGAGAGTTTCCTCGTCGGCTTCAGCCAGAGCGCCAGCGTCGAGTTGCTGCAAGGCTGGGGTTTGCGGCTGCCGCCGTGGTTCGCGCAGGTGCATGCATTGGCAGCGCCGGAGTTGTCGCTGTTGCGCAACGCGAAAGCCGGCGCGCCGAACGTCTATGCGTACTGCTTCTGCTCGCCACACTAAGAGCTCGTCCATTTCTCTGCGTGGTCGTGCTGATGGTGACCTGGAAGCCCGTGGCCTCCTGAATTTCCCGGCACGGTCCGGTGCGGCCGTCCCGCTTGTCGCGTAGGCGGGAAACTCCAAAGGCCTCGATACAACGGCCAGACGCCCCTCGGGCCCGCTTCACGTTTGCCGCCTTTACTGTGGTTGGGTGGGCCGGCAAAGAGAAGGAATTCGGGCGCGGGCTCCAGACAGGCGATTCATTGCACAGTGGCGTGATACCAGTCGCCATGCTGCGTCACGCGGATCGGCATGGCGAATGCCTCGCCCAGCGCCTCGCCGGTGAGCGTGGCGGCTTTGCCGCCTTCGCGCAGTGCAAGTCCGTTCTTCAACAGCAGCACCCGCTCGATCTCGGGGATGATTTCCTCGACGTGATGGGTCACCAGCAGCAGGGTTGTGCCGCTGCGTGCAAGGGCGCGCAGGGTTTCCAGGAAGTGGCGACGGCTGGCGAGATCCAGTCCCGCGCAGGGTTCGTCCAGCAGCAGCGCACGCGGGCGGTGCGCCAGCGCGCGGGCTATCAGCACGCGCCTCGCCTCGCCGGTGGACAGGCTGGCCATCTCGCGGCCGATCAGGTGGCTCACTTCCAACTGGACCAGCGCTGCGTTCGCGCGCTCGCGCATGGCCTCGGTGATTTCGTGATCCAACCACAACCCGCGCGCGGCGAAGAAGCTGGATACCACGGCGTCGAATACTTCCAGCGGAGTATCGGTGGTGTAGTCGCGTTGCAACGCAGGCGAAACGATGCCGAGCAGGCCACGCAGTTCAGCCACGTTCCAGCGATCGCGGCCGAACACGCGTACCGGGCTCCGGCCGTCGCTTGGCGCCAGGGGGTAGAGCTGGCGCGCGATCAACTGGACCAGCGTGGATTTGCCCGAGCCATTTGCGCCCAGGATCGCGGTGTGCTGGCCTGCTTCGATGCGCAGGCTGAGCCGGTCGAGCGCCGTGCAGTTGCCGCGCAATACGGTGGCGTTGTCGATCTCGAGCAGGGGCGGCGTAACTGGGTTGGCATCCATGCACGGAACGATGCCGGCAAATGTCGATCCATGCAAGGCGTTTGGCCGTCAAGACGGCCAAACGGCAATCATTGCGTTTGCGCCTCCGTCTGCTTTTCCTGATCCGCAGCCTGTTTGTTCACTATCTTCTGCACGTCTTTCGCGCGTTGCTCGTCCGCCTTCATCGCGTCCCATGGGGCAGCGACGTGACTGCTGGCCGCGCTGGCGGGCTGGGCAACCGGTTCCGGCGGCTTGCCGGAGCAGGCGGAGAGGGCGGAGAGACAAAGCAACGGAAGCAGGATTTTCATCGCGCGGATCCCATGGCGAGCATGCGCCGAGTGTCTCGCCGCACGGCTCCGTGGGCAAGGCCATCGTGTAAGCTCGCCACATGAGCAGCCGCATCGACGCCTGGCAACTGCACGGCCATACCGCCCTGGTCACCGGCGCCAGCAAAGGCATCGGCTACGCTGCCGCGCGCGAACTGGCCGGGCTGGGCGCGAACCTGTTGCTGGTGGCGCGCGACGAGGATCATCTCGAGCAGGTGCGCGTGGAGCTGGCCGACGAGCACGAAGCCATCTCGGTCTATGCGATGGGTGCCGACCTTGCCGAGGCGGAAGACCGGCTGGCGGTGTTCGACTGGGTGGCCGACCTCGGCGTGCCGCTGTCGCTGCTGGTCAACAATGCCGGCGGCAACGCCTCGAAACCGGCGCTGGAATACGGCGACGATTACCGCGCGATCTTCGAGCTGAACCTGTTCGCCGCCTTCGAGATGTGCCGGCTGGCGCATCCGCAGCTGGTCCAGCATGCAAACGCGGCCATCGTCAACGTGGGTTCGGTGTCCGGCATCACGCATGTGCGCACCGGCGCACCGTACGGCATGAGCAAGGCCGCGCTGCACCAGCTCACGCGCAACCTTGCCGCGGAGTGGGCCGTGGACGGCATCCGGGTCAACGCGGTGGCGCCGTGGTACATCCGTACCCAGCGCACCGATTCCGCGCTGGCCGACGGCGATTATCTGGAGGAGGTGCTGGATCGCACGCCGCTGCGCCGCATTGGTGAGCCGGAGGAAGTGGCTGCGGCGATCGCCTTTCTGTGCCTGCCTGCGGCCGGTTACATTACGGGGCAGGTGCTGGGAGTGGATGGCGGCTTTCTCAACTACGGATTTTGAGCTTCTGCCGTTGCAAGGCCTGGCTCAATCCGGCAATTGCGTCCACGACTCGGTTTCTTACGGGAACCATGGCGGCGATCGGTGCGGGAATGGCGAGTGGGCACGCAAGCCCCGTTCCTCGGTCACGCACGGCGCTTGGAGGCCGTGGGCAACCCTCAGAACACGGCCTCGTGTTCCTCGGCGGCAAGGCCCAATGCCACGGCGCCTTCACCCACGTTGACCATGCCGGTGATGCTCATCGGCGCTTCCAGCAGGGCGACGCTGCATTCCTCGCAGGCTGCGCGCAGCCTGTCGTAGCCGGGCAGTTGCGAAAGCACCGCCAGGTCGCCGCCGTAGCTGACGCACACCATGGGTACGATCAGGCCGGCGCGCACGCGGGCGGCAGCGTAATCGAACAGCTGTTGCGCGCCCTGCTCGAAACCGCGCGCCTTGCCCACCGGGCCGGTCTCGCCGCGGAAACAGCGCAGGATGGGCTTGATGTCCAGCGCCGAGCCAAGCATCGCGCTGACCAAGCCCACGCTGCGGTCGTTTTTCTTCTTGGCGCGCGCGCGGAGGTAGTACAGGTCGCGCGGCATCAAATAGCCATAGCCGTGGCTGGCGACATGGTTGAGCCGTTCGCGGATCGCCGCCGGTGGCATGTCCGCGGCAATCAGCCGCGCCGCCTCCCACACCACCGGGGCGGTGCCGGCGAACAGGTTGCGGGTGTCGATCACCCGCATCATGAACTGCCCCGGGATGCCGGCCTGCTCGCGCACCTCGCGGTAGTTGCGTAGCACGGCGAAGCTGGCGCGCGTCACGTTGTCGTAGATCGGGCTGCGCGTGGCGGTGACGGTGAGGCTGAACACGCAATCCTGCTCGAGCACCAGGCGTCCTAGGAACAGCTCCTGCACCTCTTCGGCCGTGGTCGGCTCGGTTTCCGCCGAGTGGCTGCGACTGCCGAGCTGGCGGTCGATGAAGCGCTGCACCTCCGACGGTTCACGGTTGTCCGTGAAGGTTTCGCCGTCCACCTTGATGGTGACCGGCATCACCATGATGCGGTGTTGCTGCAGGAAGTCCTGCGGCAGATCGCAGGATGCGTCTATCGTCAGTCCCATGCGCATGGGTCGCGGCCCGGTTCGTGTGACGGTCGCAACATAACACGGCGCAGATCGGCGGGCAGCGTACCTACATAATGAGAGGCAGACTCAGGAACCTGCCGGCGTGGCGTCGCCGGCTCGCCCCCGCCTGGCGGTGGTGGGCATACCAGACAGGGCAAAACCCCATGAAAGACAAGCACGAGATCGTTGCCAACTGGCTGCCGCGCTACACCGGCACGCCGCTGGAGCAATTCGGCCAGCACATCCTGCTCACCAACTTCGGCCACTACGTTGACCTGTTTGCCGACTGGCACGGCGTGGAAGTGCACGGCCGCGACCGCCCGATGCCCAATGCCACTGCCGACGGCATCACCCTCATCAATTTCGGCATGGGCAGTCCCAACGCCGCCACGGTGATGGACCTGCTGGGGGCGATCAGGCCGCAGGCCGCGTTGTTCCTCGGCAAGTGCGGCGGACTCAAGAAGAAGAACCAGATCGGCGACCTGGTACTGCCGATCGCCGCGATCCGCGGCGAGGGCACCAGCAACGACTACCTGCCACCCGAGGTGCCGGCACTACCCGCCTTCCAGTTGCAGCGCGGCGTTTCCACCATGATCCGCGACCTTGGCCACGACTACTGGACCGGCACGGTCTACACCACCAACCGCCGCGTCTGGGAACACGACGAGGCGTTCAAGGATCGGTTGCGCCAGACACGCAGCATGGCGATCGACATGGAGACCGCCACCATTTTCGCCGCCGGCTTCGCCAACGAGATCCCTTGCGGCGCGCTGCTGCTGGTTTCCGACCAGCCGATGATCCCGGAGGGCGTGAAGACCGAGGCCAGCGACCGCAAGGTCACCGAGAAATTTGTCGAAGCACACATCCGCATCGGCATCGAGGCGCTCAAGCTGGTTCGCCGCAATGGTCGCAGCGTGAAGCACCTGCGGTTTGAGGAGGATGGCGAAGAGTGAGGTTGGTTCTCCCTCGCTGCTTCGCCCTGGGGGGCCATGGATGGTCACGATCTTGAGGATCCCGAAGCGTCATCTCTCTCGCTTGAAGACTGGGGCGCAAGGGGCCGTGCTTGGCTTCTTAGTGTGTATCAATTAAATGATTCTGCCTTTACGTATTTCGATATTTTTTGCGAATTCGATTGAATTTGCGATTCAAAGTGTCAAGAAATTGTTGACAGTTGCTATTCATAAAAACTGGATTAAAAATAGTTGAAGCTTTCATCTGTAACGGATGACAGGGGAGCAAATTTCGTCAAGTTTTCGGCAAGTCTGTAGTTGCGGGATCGCAGGCGGATCCCGATCCCTCGCTACTGAACTTGTCTGAAGTTTCAAGACTTAGTGCCTGATTCATAAATCCAAAGTTGTCACCGCCCTCCGTGTTGAGTCGGATAGGGCGCAATCGTTAATCAACTGCCCGTAGGGCCGTTTTGGGGAGTAGTGAAATGAGCAAACGCTTCGAACGTGGGTTGCAGTATCGCCGCACCGCACTGGCCACCGCGCTGGCAGTGGGCTTGGGCATGACGGGCTTGGCTTATGGTCAGGCCACGACCGGTTCGGTGTTCGGCACCGCACCGGTTTCGGCAGGCGAGACGGTGCGCATCGTCAATAATCAAACCGGTCTTACCCGCGAAGTGGCGGTGGACAACACCGGTCGCTTCGGTGCCAACCAGTTGCCGGTAGGCGATTACACCGTGTCGCTGATGCAGGGCGGCAATGTGATTGCCTCGCGCGATCATGTGCAGGTGAGCGTGGCCGGTGGCGCTGCGGTGCCGTTTACCGCCGCCGAAGCGGGCAAGAACGTGCAGAACCTCTCCAGCGTGACGGTCACGGCCAACTCGCTGCCTGCGATCGACGTGTCCTCCACCCGTCAGTCCTCGGTGATCACTGCGCAGCAGCTCAAGCAGTTGCCGATGGCAAAGAACGCTGAATCCATCGCCCTGCTGGCGCCTGGTGTAGCTGGCGGTAGCACCACCCTGGGCACCGGCCCGGCCGGGACCCCGCTGATCTCCTTCGGTGGCGATTCGGTGGTGGAGAACGCGTACTACATCAACGGCTTCAATACGACTGACCCGGTGGGCAACGCGGGCGGCATCGCGCTGCCGTATTTCGCGATTGCGGAACAGCAGACCATCACTTCGGGCTACGGTGCCGAGTACGGCCGCTCCAGCGGTGGCGTGATCAGTCAGGTCGGTGCCCGCGGCGGTAATGATTGGCATGCCGGCGTGTACGCTACTTTTGCGCCGAGCTGGGCGCAGAGCGGCTACGACAATTACTACTACTCGAATCCGAAAGCGACCACGCCCGGCCAGCAGTATGGCGATATCTTCGAGAACCGCTCGAACAATCGCAGCTGGAGCCAGGTCTATGACGCCTACGTGTCGGGTCCGCTGATCAAGGACACGCTGTTCTTCTACATCACGGCCGAATCCGAGCACGACAACTACCAGACCACCGGCAACACCACCGGGAGCGGCACCGGGAACTTCTACTCGCACGGCACCAGCCTGCCCAAGTTCTACGGCAAGCTGGATTGGAACATCAACGACAGCAACACGCTGGAGTACACCCATGTAATGAGCAAGAACATGGATGACTTCAATAACATCTACAACTACAACTACAACAACAACAGCGTGGGTAGCTACTCGGGCGTCAACAACCCGCTGTATTCGAGCAAATTCAACGTCGACATCTTGAAGTTCACCTCGTACATCACCGACAACATCACGTTGAGCGTGCTGGGCGGCAAGATGAAGAGCACGTACTACAGCCAGTTGGTCTCGTACCCTGGCTTCGACCCGAGTCTGCCAGGCATTACGGGCGGTGCTGGCGCGGTCACGGTCCAGAACCCGAGCGTCCCGGGTTTCGGCAGCTACAACAACAACCCCACGACACTCGGCAACCCAGGTCACCAGTCGACGATGAACAACTTCCGTGCCGACTTGGACTGGAAGCTGGGCAACCACGACCTGAAGTTCGGTATCGACAACCAGCGCAGCGTCGACGTCGACGATGGCAGCATCTCCGCTGGCCCGGGCTACTACTGGGGCTACGGCCAGCAGCCGAGCCTCACCTCGCCGACCTTGCTGTGCAATGGCCTCGGCCAGTGTGTTGGCACGGCGGTGTCCGCCACCAACCCGAATGGCTACTACGCCAACAAGGTCGTGTACGGTGGTGTCGCTTCGTTCGCGGTGGAGCAGAAGGCGCAGTACATCGAGGACAACTGGCAAGCCACGCCGAACCTGTTGCTGAACCTCGGTCTGCGCAATGACCAGTTCACCAATTACAACGGCGAGGATGTTCCCTACATCCGCCAGACCAAGCCACAGTGGGCGCCGCGCCTCGGCTTCAGCTGGGACATCTTCGGCGACAGCAGTGCCAAGCTGTACGGCAATGCAGGCCGCTACTACCTTGCCCTGCCGGCCGGTCTGGGCACTCGCATGGCGGGCGCCAACGCTTACGTTGACACCTACTACACCTACACCTCGATCAACGCCAACGGCATCCCGCAGGGCCTGACTCAGCTGCCGGCGACGGCTACACCGTTCTCCGCAGACGGCGAGACGGGCGTGCCGAAGGATCCGAAGGTCGTTGCCGCCGCTGACTTGAAGCCGATGTACCAGGACGAATATGTGCTGGGCTTCCAGAAGTCGTTCAATGCGTTCGGGCAGTCGCTGGTATGGACCTCGCAGGCTACTTACTCGGACATGAAGGACATCGTGGACGACACGGGTGCCATCAAGCTGCCAGCCAATGCCGACATGAATCCGCTCATCTACCCGGCTGAGACGGATGTACTGGTCAACCCGGGCCGCAGCAACACCCTGAACTATTGCTTGGCTGACAACGGCGCGGCCCTTCCCAAGTGCACGCAGTACGGAACTTACACTTGGAACCCGGCCACGGCCGTCGGTAACGCTTCGGATGGCTTGAGTGGCTTCCCGGCGGCGTTCCGCAAGTACTACAGCTTGGAGGAGTCGCTTGAGCATCCGTGGGACGGCAAGTGGATGGCCAAGGTCGACTACGTGTTCTCCAAGAGCTACGGCACCACGGAAGGCCCGACGGATTCGGCGATCGGTCAGATCAGCAGCGCTTCTGGCGCGGCTGGCGGCCATCAGTCCGGTTCGATCACGCAGAACTGGGACTTCCCGGAGCTGATGCAGTACAGCAACGGCCTGCTGGCGAACGATCACAAGCACTCGTTCAAGGCTTACGGCACCTATGCGATCACGCCGGAATGGCTGGTCAGCGGTATGGTGATCATCCAGTCGGGTGCCCCGTTGTCCTGCCAGGGCTTCTTTGGCCCGGGCCAGACCGATCCCATCGGTTATGCGTCGATCACGAACGGCTCCTATCACTGGTGCGGCGGCCAGCCGTCACGTCCGGGCGATGCGGGCTTCACGCCTTGGACCCACCAGGTCAACCTGTCGGTGAGCTACATTCCGGCTTGGGCGGGCAAGCACCTGACACTGCAGTTCCAGGTCTTCAATGCGTTCAACGAGCAGAAGGCCCAGACGTTGGTGCAGACATACGGTTCGACCGCCCCGGGTGCCACGCCGAACTCGCTGTACCTGATGCCGGTGACCACCGAGGCTCCGCGCTATGGTCAATTCAGCGTGAAGTACGACTGGTAAGAGGCACGATCCTTCGTACCTTGTGCCGCTGCAGGCTGGCGGCACAAGCGAAGGAAAAGCAGGCAGACCAGCAAGGCCGCCGGGCAACCGGCGGCTTTGTTCGTTTCAACAAGCCAGCCTTTCGCGGAGCGGCTGCAACCATTGGAGATAGTGTGCGCTGTGCGCCGTATCGGCGCGAATGGGTTCGCGCACCTGCGCTGCACTCGCTGTGCTGAGCACTTCGCGTCTGGTCTGGTGAGGCGTGAGGCACGCAGCATCGAACGGCAGTTCACAGAATGAGAGGAGGCGGCGGATCTGCGTTTCGGGTTCCTGCACGAGGGCCTCGTAGGGGAAATCGAGCACCCGTTGCGGATTGCGCATCAACCAGAAATCAGTGAGGCGCGCGTAATCGCGGTAATGGTCCGCCATGTCGTCGAGGTCGTAGGTGAAATGCACACCATGCCGAAAAAGATGGCGGTAACAGGAGAAACAGGTTTCGACGGGATCGCGATGGCAATGGATGATTTTTGCGCCGGGCAGCATGCAATGTACCGCGCCAAGCAGCGGCCAATTGGCAACGTTTTTGTCAGTGAGGCGTGGACGCTTCTCGCGCCAGCGAGCCGTTCGGGCAAGGTAGTCGCAGCCCAGACGATGCCAGTCGCTGGCCGATGCCGAGGCAACCCACTCCGGGAAAGCTTGGCCGCGGCGGCGTGATTCATCGTCGATGATCTGCGACAAATCCGGAATTTCGTTGGCGCCTTCGACCTCCTGATGCGAAGCGAGAATGTGCTCGACGAGCGTCGAGCCAGAGCGTGGCAGGCTGGCGATGAAAATGACTTCGTGGCCAAGCAAGGGATCCGTTGGGGCCGGCAAAGGAGCGCGGAAAGCATCCATGATACGGTCGACCTTCGCGCGCTCGGCGACGGCATCCCATTCAACAAGACGCCGTTTGTCCGCGTTTGCCTGACGCAAGGCTGCGAAAGCACCTGCGTAGTCCTTCTGGTCTTCCAGGGCGCGGAATAGGCTGAAGCCGAGCATCACCCGCGTGTCAGGCGGGAGGTCCGAATTTCGCAGCGCGCGCCGGATCGGCTCAATGTCCGCAGAGCCCAGTGACTCGGTCTTGAGGTTGGCCAACCCGTGCCATGCTTCGGCGCGGTCGGGTTGCAGGCGGAGCACGTGCCGATATTCAGCCACGGCACGGGTGATATCGCCCTGCATGGTGGCGATGTCGGCCGTGCTCACGCGGGCCAATACGTGCCGCTCATCCAACGTCAGTGCGCGGCGAAAGGCCTGATCGGCGTCCTGCAACTGACCCCGTTGCTTCAGGGCCTTGCCGAAGTTGTACCAAGATGTGGCTTGTTGCGGTGCCAGTTCGCAGGCGCGCTGCAAGTGCTTCAATGCTTCGTCGAGCGCCCCGGCATCATGCAGGGCACAACCGAGGTACATCCGCATGTTGGCATCGGAGGGCCGCTGCGCGACGGCTTTGCGAAGGAAGCCGGCTGCCTTTATAGCGTCGCCGCTCATCAGGCAGGTAACGCCGTAGAGGAATTGGATGTCAGGGTTTTCTGGGTGGCCCGCAAGAGCTTGCGTTAATACCTGTCGAGCGAGGTCGAACTTCCCTTGGCTGAGCGCTTTGCCTGCCTCTGCCAGCAACTGGCCGTTGGATGACGTGGGAAAAGAGGGGTGCGTCATGGGCGACAGCCATTTTGAAATGCCCAAATGATAGCGGCTGCCGGAGCACAGGCGCAGTGGCGATAAAAATCAGCCTGCATATTTCGGAAAATATTACGCATTCAATTTGATACGTAATTTCTTGAATGTTGACTTTCTGTTAGCTGAATGCTTAATGTCGAGATGCAAGTAGCAGCATTGAAGCAGATATGGCAGTTGCTGTAGCGATTTGCCTTTAGGTCTTAGTTGCGTCATTGCCAGGGGTGGCATAGCGCAGGTCAGGGGATTGACATTGCCATGTTTTCTTGCATCTGAGTCATCATTTTCACCGGGGAGTTTTCGATCTCATGAATGTCCAGAAGTTCAATAGCGAAATGCGCCGTTCCACGCTCCGTCGCACTGCATTGGCCATGGCCGTCGTCGCTGGCGTGGGCATGACCGGCCAGGTGCTGGCACAGGCCACCACCGGTACCATTTTTGGCAGCGCACCTACGTCCGGCGCCACGGTACAGGTCATCGGCGGCGCGGGCTTCAACCGCACTGTGCCGGTCGACAGCGCCGGCCACTACACGGTGACCGTGCCCATCGGCAACTACACGGTCAACCTGATCCAGAACGGTGCTGTGGCGCAGTCGCGCAGCAACGTCAGCCCTGTCGCTGGCGGTGCGGCCGAGGCCGACTTTGCGACCGGCGGGCAGAACGCGAAATCGCTGAGTACGGTGACTGTGACGGCGAATGCGCTGCCCGCGATCGACGTGACCTCCACTGCTCAGAATCTGACCATTACTTCGCAGCAGCTGGCAACGCTGCCGTTGGCCCGCAATTCGACGTCCATCGCCTTGCTTGCGCCGGGAACCACGGCGGGCGCGGCCATGTTGGGTGGCGACTCTCTGGGCAAGAGCGTGGTTTCGTTTGGAGGCTCGACGATTGTCGAGAACGCCTACTACATCAATGGCTTCAATACTTCCGATCCGCTCAGCAACACCGGCGGTGTCGACCTGCCTTATGGTGCGATCGACCAGCAGCAGACTTTGACCAGCGGTTACGACGCCAAGTACGGTCGTTCGACCGGCGGCGTGATCAGCCAGGTGGGCAAGAGCGGCACCAACGACTGGCATTTCGGCGGCCAGGCACTATGGCGGCCGGAGTTTGCGCAAAGCACTGCCAACAACATCTACTGGAACAACCCGCTGAGCACTCAGGTCGGAGAGGAGGCCGGTGATCTCCAAACTTATCAGGCGCCGAACAAGGAGTGGGAGACGATCTACGACGCCTACGTCGGCGGTCCGCTGATCAAGGACAAGCTGTTCTTCTTCATAGCGGCGGAATCCGACAAGGTGCAGGGTGCGACCACCGGCAGCGTCAACGCGGCCAATATCGGCTACTTCAAGCAGAGCAAGCCGAAGTTCTACGGCAAGCTGGACTGGAACATCAACGACAGCAACATCCTGTCGGTGACCAACATCCGCAACCAGAACGCCAATCAGCCAGAGGCGATCTACGACTACGACAACACAACGCACCAGGTCGGCGCTTTCAATAGCCTGACCCAGCGCACGAAGAACGCCTTCGACATCTGGGTCGGCAAGTACACCTCGTACATCACCGACAACCTGACGTTGAACGCCATGCTCGGCAAGATGGACGCTACGTATTACGAGCAGCAGGCTGCCTACCCCGGTTATGACCCGAGCTTGCCGAATATTCTCGCTTATTCGCTGGAAAACCCCGCTTACACCCCGAATGGCCCGGTACACACCTCGAATATCACCACGAACGTAAGCAGTCCGGACCACAAGGCGGAAGTGCTGAACCTTCGTCTCGACCTCGACTGGAAGCTGGGTGACCACGACCTGCAGTTTGGTATCGACAACTCCACCGCTACCGACAAGGACGATGGCGCAGCCATGACCGGGCCGGGTTATGCGTGGGATTATGGTCAGACTATCTCGCCAACCACTCCCGTCCCGGGAGCCGGTGGTGCGCTAGGTCTTCCATGCCAGGGCGTGAGCGGGCCGGCTGGTTGCTACGTATCGCAATACGTGTTCTCGAATGCGTCGACCGTCAAGGTGAAGCAGCGGGCACAGTACGTCGAGGACAATTGGCAGATCACCCCGAACTTCCTGTTGAACGTCGGTCTGCGTGACGACGAGTTCACCAACTACAATCCCAATGGCGTCGCGTACCTGCGCCTGACCAAGCCGCAATGGGCGCCGCGCGTCGGTTTCAGCTGGGACGTGTTCGGCGACTCCAGCATGAAGGTGTTCGGCAACGCCGGTCGCTATTACCTGGCGATGCCTGCTGCGGTGGCTTTGCGCGAGGCTGGCGCCCCGACGTACACCCAGACGTACTTCACCTATACGGGTGTGACCGCCTCGGGCATACCGACCGGAACGGTGCAACTGGCTCCGACAGGCTATGTCAACGGCGAAAACGGCACCGCGCTCGACCCCAAGCTGGTCGCGTCCCAGAACATCAAGGCGGAGTACCAGGATCAGTACGTACTGGGCATGCAGCAGCAGTTCAAGATGTTCGACCAGAGCTGGGTGTACGGCGCCACCGGCACCTACAACAAGCTTGGCCGCATCATCGACGACGTCTTCGCCAGCTTGGGCTACATTGGTCCGGGTTATCCGCTGTCGGAGAACGCTAAGGCGATTGTGGACGCCGGCTTGGCCCAAGGCGTCAACGTCAATCCGGCCGACCTCCTCGGCAGCGTCCTGATCAATCCGGGCAGCACGAATATCTTGACTGTTCCGACCATGAGTGGTGGCTATGGTCAGGTGAAGATGACACCCGCGGATTGGGGTTACCCACCGGTCGAGCGCAAGTATTATTCGTTGGAGCTTTACCTGGAGCACCCGTTCGACGGCAAGTGGTACGGCAAGATCGACTACGTGTTCTCGCGCAGCTACGGCGATACCGAAGGTCCTGTGCAGTCGAACATCGGCCAGGGCGGCTCCTCGCAGTCGGCTACCGAGCAGTGGGACTTCAGCCAGATCATGTCGTACAGCAACGGCTTGCTGGCCAACGACCAGAAGCACCAGTTCAGGCTTTATGGTTCGTATCAGATCACTCCCGAGTGGATGGTTGGCGCCACGTACCTGATCGGGTCGGGCCATCCCAGGTCGTGCCTGGGCTTCTTTGGCCCGGGCCAGACCGATCCATCTACGCTTGGAGGACAGGTGCCCGGCTACGGCTCGTCGTACCACTGGTGCGATGGCATGCCGGCGCCGGGTGGCACCACTGGCTTCACGCCGTGGACGCATCAGCTGAACCTGCAGGTGGACTACCGTCCGGCTTTCGCGCAGCACAAGCTCGACTTCAGCCTCCAGGTGCACAACGTGTTCAACGAGCAGAGCGCCCTGCAGTACACGGCGACTTACAACACCGGCGGCGGCGGCATCAACCCTGGCTACCTGTTGCCGTTCAGCCTGGAGCCGCCGCGCTACGTGCAGTTTGGTGTGACGTACGACTATTGATTCGAGACATGGTTTAACTGTTCTTGTTTTAGTAATACGAAAGGCCGCCAGGAGACTGGCGGCCTTTCTTTATTCCTTTCTTGGAGGTCTGATTTTGCTCGTCATTCCAGCACGCTGGCCGAACATTCCGCGTTCGGAACGTCTGAGGGGTGAAGTGAGGCGAGCCGTTCAGAGCCTTCAGGCCGTCGAGCGCGAAATGCCTTGGATTTCTATTTGACCGGCTTTCGGCTGTTGTAAGGCGCCTCGGATGGATGACGCGCAAAGAACAGATTGTTCGGATTATCTCTTGATGCCGAGCGACAGAGGCAGTGGCCTATTCGATCTCGAGTCGATGTAGCAGGTCGCGCAATGGGTCGAGCAAGGTGCCGTAGCGGGATGCGCGCGAGGTGTTTGACTGCAGCGGCTGGCGAACCTGGGCGGCGCTTGCCGTGCTACGCACTGCGCGGAGCGTCTTGTGGAATTCCAGGCAGTTCGGTTCGAACGGAAGCCCGCAGAACGATAGGAGTTCGCGGATCTTTCCCTCGGGGTCCGCGAGCATGTCTTCGTAGACATGGTTGTGCCAATTTCCGGGAAAGCGCTCTTTCCAGAATTTGCACATGCGGACGTATCCGGCGTAGTAGTTCGCCATGGATTCGAAGTCGTAGCTGAAAGAGGCGCCATCGCTGAACAGCTGGCGATAGCAGGCGAAACAGGTTTCCAACGGGTCACGCAAAGTGTTCACGACACGTGCGCCCGGCAACATCGCCAAGGCAGGGCCGATTAGCGACCAGTTGCCGAGGCTTTTGTCGGTGGAGTAAGGCTTGCCTTCGCGCCACAGCGCGGTGCGTTCAAGGTATTCGTACCCCAGGCGATGCCAGTCTTCGGCGGTGGCGAGTGGCGCCCATTGCGTCAGGAATTGCCCCCGACGGTTCGACTCGCCAGCGAGGACGACTTGCAGTTCCGATATCTCGTTGGCCCCCTCCACCATGGAGTGGGAGGCGAGTATGTGCTCAGTCAGCGTCGATCCGGAGCGGGGCAGGCACGAGATGAAAACAACCTCGTGGCCGAGAGCTGCATCCACTGCATGGGGCAACGGGCGATCAAACGTCTTGATGATGCCGTCGATGCGTTCACGCTCCGCCTGGATATCCCATGACACCGAACGGCGCTGTATCGCGCTGGCGGTTTGTAGCGCGTGAAACGATGCCGTCAGGTCGTCCTGATCCTCGAGCGCCTTGGCCAGTGCATAACCCAGCCATATCTGATCGTCGGACGATATCCCCGGGCGCTTCAACAGCTCCTTGATGTGCTCGATCTCGCTGCCGTCGAGCCTGGTCGTCTTGAGGTTGCACAGCTCGAACCAGGCATTTGCATGACCTGGCTTGATTTTCAATACGCTGCGGTAAAGGTTGGCGGCCTCCGCAATCTCGCCCAGGCTGTTTTGTGCATTGGCCAAGGTCATCCGGGTCATGATGTGCGATGGGTCCAGCGCCATCGCACGCATCAGGATGGGCCTGGCTTCCGAGGGTTTGCGCGCGATATGCATGGCGCGACCGAGGTTGTACCAACAGGAGGACTCGGAGGGGGCAAGTTCGCAGGCGCGACGCATGCTTGCCAAGCCGGCGTCGGTGTACCGGCATTCGAACAATGCGCTGCCCAGGTTCATGTGCGCGTTGGAATCGTCGGGTTGCAGCTCGACTGCCCGGCGCAGGTATTCCACGGCTTTGCCCGGATTGCCACGCATGAGCTGCACGACACCGGAGAGTCGTTGCACTTCAGCCGAGTCCGGCGCAATGCTCGCGGCTTGCTTCAAAGCTTGTTCTGCGGTCACCAGCTTCTGCGCCGCCATGGCGCGGGATGCGCTGGCCAGCAAATCGTTCAGCGACACGGACGACGGATTGGTATTGATGGGATCCATGTGGGTTCCATGACTAATGAAGCGCAATGCATGCAAAGCGCTTCAATGCATGCTGCGGTGGCCGGCGTTCAATGGCTGCCGCTGAGCGCCAGCATCCCGCCCGCCACGTTGTGCACGTTGCTGAAACCATGCGCGGCGAAGCGCTCGGCCACGCCCTGGCTGGAAATGCCACGTGTACAGATGAAGGCGAGTGCGGTGTCCTTGGGCAAGGTGGCGAGTGCTTCGTAGCCCTCGTCTTCGAGGATGCGTGCCTGCGGCAGCGGGGCAAGGTCCGCGCGCGCGGCGGCGGGGCGCACGTCGATCAGGGTGATGTTGCCCGCGGCAAGACGTTGTTGCAGTTCCTGCACGGTCAGCGACTTCACTTCCTGCGCGCCGGGGAATTTCAGGCTCAGGCCTTCGCCCTGTACGGTGGACACCCAATCAATCACGATGCCCTTGGCGCGCTGGGCGCTGGCGGGGTCGAAGTGCACCTCGAGGCCGTTGGCGTGGGCCACGATGTCGTGCTCGCTGGCGGGTGCGAGCTGGAAGCCGGCGCTGTGGTCGGGGCCGATTTCCAGGTGCAGCGCAAGGCCCTGCGCGTTGGCAGTGCCTTCGCGGATGGCCTTGGCGGCGGCGTCGGTGACGGTGATTTCCGGCGGCGTGCGATCCGGCGCTGCGACGCCGAACAGCGCGTGCAGCTCGCCGCTGCCGTACATCTGGCGAATGATGTCGGCGCCGCCGACCAGCTCGCCTTCCACGTAGAGCTGCGGGATGGTGGGCCAGTCGCCGTAGGCCTTGATGCCCTCGCGGATCTCCGGGTCGTCCAGCACGTTCACCGTGTGGTAGTCCGGCAGCAGCTCGTTGAGCGTGTTGGTCGCGGCGGCGGAGAAACCGCACATCGGCTGGTGGCGATGTCCCTTCATGAACAGCACCACGCGGTGGCTCTTGAGCAGGGATTCGATACGTTCGCGGGTGGTGGCGTCGAGGGACATGAGAGGCTCCGGCAAAGAAGGTCAATGATACCTCCTGCCGATATGACGCCTCCCCCGCGCGGCTTCAAGCCGTCAGCATTGCGCGAGCCACGGGCAGCGCGGCCTCGGTCCATAACGTGTACTGCGCGGCCGAGGGGTGCAGGCCGTCGTCGGCGAGCAGGCCGGGGTGCCGGCGCGAGATCGGCGTGATGTCCACCCAGTGCGCGCCCGCCAGCAGGGTTTCATCGCGGGCGGCAGCGTTGTACGCGTCCAGCTCGGTGGCGATGCGTGCGATGTCGCGGCCGCCGTCGCGCGCGAAGGGGGTGACGCCCCAGTCGGGAATCGACAGCACCAGCGTACGTCCGGGACGGCCGTCAGCCAGTGCGACTGCACGTTGCAGCAGGCGGCGGAACTCCCCCCGATAGTCGTCCAGACTGCGGCCGCGATACTGGTTGTTTACGCCGATCAGCAGGCTGACCAGGTCGTAGCGTGGCGCGAAGGTCGCGCCATCCATTGCGCTGGAAAGCTCGTCGGTGGTCCAGCCGGTGGTGGCGAGGATGGTCGGATCAGCCAGCGCCTTGCCTTCGTCGCGCAGCATGGCAGCCAATTGCATCGGCCAACGACTTTCGGTCGGTACGCTTTCGCCTATGGTGTAGGAATCGCCGAGAGCGAGATAGGTCGATGGCATGCGAGTTTCCTGCGCTTCCTTCTCCCCCTCGGGAGAGGTGGCCCGGAGGGCCGGATGAGGTTCGGGGCAGAGTGTGGTGGCGAGGGTATCCGAACCCTCACCCATCCCCTCTTCCTCGCTGCTCAGAGCAGGACCATCCATGGCCCTTCCCCGCGTCCGACGGGAGAGGGGCTTTGAATATCACGCCACGGCAGCGCGACGGGGCTGCTCGGCTGCCATGCGCATCAGCACCTGCTCGATGCGCGCGAACACCTCGCGCAACTGGGCGGGCTGCGGCAGCAGGGTGAGGCGCAGGTGGCGGCTGGCCGGCACGTTGAAGCTGGAGCCGGGCACCACCAGCACCGACTCCTCTTCCAGCAGGCGCAGCGCGAAGGCGTTGTCGTCAAAAGCCGGGATGGCGTCGGCGCGAACCCGCGGGAAGGCGTACAACGCACCGGCGGGCGAAACCACATCGAGGTAGGCGCTGGCGGCCACGCCATCGAGCACGGCCTTGCGTGCTTCGTGCAGGCGTCCGCCCGGCGCGGTCAGCGTGGTGATGGTGGGCGCGTCCTGCAGCGCAGGGATCACCGCCCACTGCGCGGTGACGTTGGCGCACAGGCGCAGCGCGGCCAGCAACTGCAGCGCGTCGCGGTAGTCGGCGCTGCGTGCGTGGTTGCCGGAAAGCGAGAGCCAGCCCACGCGGTAGCCGCAGGCGCGATGCACCTTGCTCAGGCCGCCGAAGCTCACGCAGGGAAGTTCGCCGGCGACTTCCGCCAGCGGCTGGAATGCCACGCCGTCGTAGAGGATCTCGTCGTAGATCTCGTCGGCCAGCAGCAGCAGGTTGTGCCGCGCGGCCACCGCCACGATGCGCTCCAGCAATGCGCGCGGATAGACCGCGCCGGTGGGGTTGTTCGGGTTGATCAGTACAAGCGCGCGGGTGCGCGGTGTCACCAGTGCCTCGATCTCGTCGGCGTCGGGCACATGGCCGTTCTCCGCGAGGCAGCGGTAATAGCGTGGCTTGCCGCCGTTGAGGATGGTGGCGGCGCTCCACAGCGGGTAGTCGGGGCTGGGCAGCAGTACTTCGTCGCCGGGTTGCAGCAGGGCGCGCAGGCTGAGATCGATCAGCTCGCTGACGCCGTTGCCAATGAAGACGCGTTCCACGTCCACGTGGCGTGCGCCGCGCGCACGTTGCTGGGCGGCGATGGTTTCGCGGGCGGCTTCCAGGCCCTGTTCGTGCCCGTAGGCTTCGCTGTCGCGCAAGTGGCCGGCGATGGCCTCGCGCAGGTGCGGGGGTGTCTCGAAGCCGTAGCGGCCGGGGTTGCCGATGTTGAGCTTGATGATGTCGTGGCCGGCGGCCTCCAGCTCGCGTGCGCGCCGGGTGAGTGCGCCGCGGATCTCGTAACGCACGTCCGCCAGATGCGTGCTGGGTTTGATCGAAGCCAACGCCGGAATCCTCGGTATCCTGGGCCGGCGCATGGCCGGGTTGCCGCCGATCCTAGCAGCGTGGTGCGGTGCAGCGCGAGCCATTGCGCGGGCATTTCCGGGGCAGGGCATAATCGGGCCACTTGTCGAAGTCCCCAGTCTCATGAGTGATGCGGAAACGATAGAACGGCTGCGGCGCATCGGTTGGCGCGGCGAAGCCCTGCCCGCGACCGGCCGGCGGCTGGCGCGGGTGGTGGCGCAGCACCGTGCGGGCTACGAGTTGCACGACGGCGAGCAGAGCTTCGGCGCACAGCCGGCCGGGCATTTCCTGAAACGCAGCCTCGACCCGGGCGAACGGCCGGCGGTGGGCGATTTCGTGGAGATCGAGCCCGGCCAGCCGCCGCACATCGTCGCCGTGTTGGCGCGGCGCACCGTGTTGTCGCGCGCTGCCGCGGGCGAACGTTACGCGCGGCAGGTCATCGCCACCAATATCGATTGCGTGCTGGTGCTCACCGGGCTTGACGGCGACTACAACCCTGCGCGCATCGAGCGCTACCTTTCGCTGATCGAGGACTCCGGCGCGCGGCCAGTGGTCCTGCTCAGCAAGACCGACCTGCACGAGGACGCCGCCGAACGCATCGCCGAGTTGCGTGCGCGGCTGGCGCCCGGCACGGCGATCCACGCGATCAACGGCAAGGACGCTACCAGCGCGGCGCAACTCGCGCCCTACCTGCAGCCCGGTGACAGCGCGGTACTGGTGGGCTCCTCCGGCGCGGGCAAGTCCACGCTTACCAATACCCTGCTCGGTATCGACAGGATGGCCACCGGTGCGGTGCGCCACCACGACAGTCGCGGCCGCCACACCACCACGCACCGCGCGCTGCTGCAACTGCCCACCGGCGGCTGCCTGATCGACACGCCGGGCATGCGCGAGCTGAAACTCACCGGCGAGGAGAACCTCGACCTGTTCGCCGACATCGAGGAACTGGCCGAAGCCTGCCGCTTCGCCGACTGCGGCCATGGCAGCGAACCCGGCTGCGCGGTGCAGGCCGCTCTGGACAGTGGCGAGCTGTCGCCCGAGCGCTGGCGCAATTACCTCAAGCTGCGCGATGAGCGCGAGGAGCAGGCCAGCACGCTGGAGGCGAAGCTGCGCCGTCAACGTGGAGGCCGTCCGGTCGAGCGGCCGCATGCGCCGCGCGGCAAGCGGGAACGGGAGTGACGGCATGCGGCAGACGCGAACCAGGCTCGGAATGCGGCGGCTTTCGGCCTTGGTCAACCCAGACCATGACCGTTATTACACCCTTGCGATCTTGGGGTTCATGTTGCTGGCCATGGTGGCGGGCGGCCTTGCATGGCGCGGTGGCCATACGTCGTGGCTGGCGATGCTGGGTGCTTGGTCGGCACCGGCCATCGCGATACTCGCGACGCGCGGCCGCCGGCTGCTGGCAACCCCTGTGATCGATGAAGTCCTGGTGGAGGACGGAGATTTGCTGTTGAAGCGTGGCGAGGAGTCCGACCGCGCGCCCTTGGAGAATATCGCGATGGTGGAGGCGCAGCGTCGGAGCAACCTCGTCACGTTGGAGTTGGACCCGCCGTGCGTGTTTGGCGACCGGGTCCACTTCATCACGCGGCGCGGCGCGGCGCGCGATATTGGCGCCGAGTTGCGCCAGCGCATCGCCGAAGCGCGGCGGCACGCATGAACGACTTGAACCACGATCTGCAACACATCGCCGCGCTCGACCAGCGCCTGCTGGCCGCGGTGAAAGGCATCCGCATCCTGCCCACGGTGGCATGGCCGGCATCGTTGGAGAACCGGCTGATCGCGGATTTCGCGGCGGGCCGCTTCGCTCTACCCGAGGTGCAGTACCAGCGGCCCGACCTCGGTGCGGCGCGCACCGAACTGGAAACCATCGAGCGCGAGTCGCTTGGACAGGGCGGTGCCTTGGGTGAGTATCTGGCGCGCACGGCCGAGTCCTGGCGCATCGCGGCCGAGATGCTGGATGTGGTTGGCACGGCGCAGGTTACCGAGCCGTCGATCCTGTTGTATGGCCGCCCTGGCGACACGATTCCCGGCAGCGGGCGCAGCAACCTCGACGCGGCGCGCTATTTCGTCGAGTTGTCGGACGAGTTGGGTGCCGGCCTGGCTGTGGACGAAGCGTGCGAAGGCATGAGCGCCGAGGCCTTGCGCGACGAGATGGCACGCACGCTCGACGATTTTTTCGGTGCCGGTCGGGTAACGGTGGAGGTCGACCCCGAACTCACCGCCAAGGCGGCCGCCGGCGCCACGCGCATCCGCCTGCGTGGCGGTGCCAGTTTCAACGACTACGACCGCCACCAGTTGCTGGCGCACGAGGCGCTGGTGCACACGCTCACCGCGCTCAACGGGCGGGAGCAGCCGCTGCTGGCTTCGCTGGCGCGCACATCGCCGCGCGTCACCGCCACGCAGGAAGGCCTGGCGGTGTTTGCCGAGCTGATGTCCGGCGCCATCGACATTGCGCGGCTGCAGCGCATCAGCCTGCGCATCCTTGCCATCGAGAAGGCATTGGACGGCGCCGACTTCGTGGAGGTATACCGGTTCTTTCACGCAAGCGGCCAAGGCGTAGCGGACAGCTTCCACTCCACCCAGCGCGTATTCCGCGGCGTGCCCACCGGCGGTGGTGCGGCTTTCGCCAAGGACAACGTATACCTCAGCGGCCTGCTCACCGTGCATACCTTCTTCCGCTGGGCGCTGAAGGAGCGGCGGCTGGAGCTGCTGCGCTACCTGTTCGCCGGCAAGCTCACCCTGTCCGACGTGGTCGCGCTGCAGCCGCATTTCGAATCCGGTGCCATTGCGCCGCCGCGCTGGCTGCCGCCCTGGATGGGGCACGTGCATGGTCTGGCCGGCAAGCTGGCGTTCTCGGTGTTCGTCAACGGCATCCGCATGGGCAAGGTGGATGCAGGCGACCTGGCGCTGGGCGTCTAGCCGACGGCCCGGTGTTACCATGACCGGGGCCGATTCGCGGCCCCACGCCCCCACGAAAAGCCCCCTCCATGGCCCAATCCGACGATCTGCGCCGCGCCGCGCTCGAATATCACCGTCACCCGCGCCCGGGCAAGATCCAGGTCAGCCCGACCACGTCGCTGTTGACCCAACGCGACCTGTCGCTGGCCTATTCGCCGGGCGTGGCATACGCGTGCGAGGCCATCGTGGAGAATCCGCAGGCGGCCAGCGAGCTGACCGCACGCGCCAATCTGGTGGCGGTCATCACCAACGGCACCGCGGTGCTGGGCCTGGGCAACATCGGGCCGCTCGCCGGCAAGCCGGTGATGGAAGGCAAGGGCGTGCTGTTCAAGAAGTTCGCCGGCATCGACGTGTTCGACATCGAGCTGGCCGAACACGATCCGGACAAACTGGTGGACATCATCGCCGCGATGGAGCCCACCTTCGGCGGCATCAACCTCGAGGACATCAAAGCGCCGGAATGCTTCGTGGTCGAGCGCAAGCTGCGCGAGCGCATGAAGATCCCGGTGTTCCACGACGACCAGCACGGCACCGCGATCATCGTGGGCGCGGCGGTGATCAACGCGCTGGACGTGGTGGGCAAGAAGATCGGCGACGTGAAGCTCGCCACCACGGGCATGGGCGCGGCCGGCATCTCCTGCGTGAACATGCTGGTGGCGTTGGGCCTGAAGCCGGAGAACATCCTCGCGCTGGATCGCGACGGCGTGCTGCACACCGGTCGCACCGACCTCGACCCGGACAAGCAGCGCTATGCCCGCGACACCGACAAGCGCACGCTGGCCGAGATCGTCGAGGGCGCGGACATCTTCCTCGGCCTGTCTGCCGGCGGCATCCTGAAGCCGGAGATGGTGGCCACGATGGCCGAGCGCCCGATCATCATGGCGCTGGCCAACCCCAACCCGGAAATCCTGCCGGAGGACGCCAAGAAGGTGCGTCCGGACGCGATCATCGGTACCGGCCGCTCCGACTATCCCAACCAGATCAACAACGTCCTCTGCTTCCCGTACCTGTTCCGCGGGGCGCTGGACGTGGGCGCCACCGCCATCAACGAGGAAATGAAGATCGCCTGCGTACGCGCCATCGCGCGGATGGCACGGATGGAGGCGGGCGACCTGGCCTCGGTGTACGGCGGCGAGCCGCCGACCTTCGGACCGGATTATCTGATCCCGCGCCCGTTCGACCCGCGCCTGGTGGTGGAGCTGTCCTCCGCCGTAGCGCAGGCGGCGATGGACTCGGGCGTGGCCACGCGGCCGATCACCGACATGGAGGCCTACCGGGAAACGCTGGGCCAGTTCGTCTACCGCACCGGCCTCCTCATGAAACCGGTGTACGACCGCGCCCGCGCCGACCGCAAGCGCGTGGTCTACGCCGAGGGCGAGGAGGAAACCGTGCTGCGCGCGGTGCAGACCGTGGTGGACGAAAAGCTCGCTTTCCCGATCCTGATCGGCCGCCCCGAAGTGATCGATATGCGCATCCAGCGCCTCGGCCTGCGTCTGCGTCAGGACGTGGATTTCGAGCTGACCAATATCAACGACGACCCGCGCTACAACGAGTACTGGCAGCAGTACCACGCCATGACCGAGCGCCGAGGCGTCACGCCGGATGCAGCCAAGGCCCTGATGCGCACCCGCACCGCGCTGATTGCCGCGATGATGGTGGAGCGCGGCGAAGCCGATGCGTTGATCTGCGGACTGGTCGGCCGCTACCACAAGAAGCTGGGCTACCTGCGCAGCGTGATCGGCCTCGACCCTGGCGTGTCGTGCACTTCGGCGATGACCGGCGTCATCAACGAGAAGGGTGCGTGGTTCTTCCTTGACACCCACGTGCAGGCCGACCCCTCTGCCGAACAGATCGCCGAGGCCACGCTGCAGGCGACTTACCGTCTCAAGCTGTTCGGCATCGAGCCCAAGGTGGCGTTGTTGTCGCACTCCAACTACGGCAGCCACGACACTCCCAGCGCGGCGAAGATGCGCAAGGTGCGCGAGATCCTGATGGCGCGCGCGCCCAAGCTGGACATGGACGGCGAAATGCAGGCCGACACCGCCTGGGACGAGACGTTGCGCAAGCGCGTGTTCCCCGGCACCACGCTCGGCGGTCGCGCCAACCTGTTCGTGATGCCCAACCTCGACGCCGCCAACATCGTCTACAACATGGTGCGCGTGATGACCGACGGCGTGGCGATCGGGCCGATCCTGATGGGCGTCGACAAGCCGGTGCACATCCTCACGACTTCCTCCAGCGTGCGCCGCGTGGTCAACATGACCGCCATCGCCGCGGTGGATGCGCAGATCCGCGCGCGCAACTAGCAGGCTGTCTCCGGCAGCCTGCTAGTTGCGCAAAAAAATGAGGACTGCGTCGAAGACGGACGTTGCCAGCCCCCGGGACGTCTGGCAGGCGAATCCGCTCACCGCGTTCGCTTCCTGTCCCCTTCGGGGAGAGGATTGAGGTGAGGGGCGGCTGCTCGCGAAATCGCGCATCGAAGCATGCTTCGTAGCCCGAGTCTCCAGCGCATCCTCCTCGCGCTGGCCCATTTCTGGCTCGTTCCGCGCCCGTAGCCCCCGGCCTTCGCGCCAGCGCTCGACGCTCGGCCATGCGCGAGCTTGAGTCAGGCAAGCAGCAAGGCTTCGCCCCGAGGGGAGAGGGAGAGAGCCAGCCGCCATGCGCCACCGCATGGCCCACATAGACGGACGTCCAACTGGCAGCGGCCAGCCGCGAAAGCTAAACTCGGGTGTCGGCCTGCCGCTTCCCCTCGGTGGCCGCTTTCCTTTCAGGCATTGCGCCGTCCGGCGCCGCGGAGAATCCCCCATGGATCAACTCGACGACATCCTCAACCAGGATCTCGATCCCACCGAAACCCGCGAGTGGATCGACTCGCTCAACGCGGTCATCAACCACGACGGCACCGAGCGCGCGCACTTCCTGCTTGAGCAGATGGTCGATTCGACGCGTCGTGCCGGCGGCTACCTGCCGTTCGATCCCACCACCGCCTACGTCAACACCATCGCGCCCGCCAACGAGGCGAAGATGCCGGGCGACGCGGCGATGGAATGGCGCATCCGCACGCTGATCCGCTGGAACGCGATGGCGATGGTGGTGCGCGCCAATCGCAAACCGGGCGAACTGGGCGGCCACATCGCCAGCTTCGCTTCCTCCGCCACGCTGTACGACGTGGGCTTCAACCATTTCTGGCGGGCACCCAGCGCCGACCATCCGGGCGATCTGGTGTTCCATCAGGGCCATTCCAGCCCCGGCATCTACGCGCGTTCGTTCCTTGAAGGGCGCGTCGGCGAAGAGCAGCTCGACCTGTTCCGCATGGAAGTGGCGGGCAAGGGCCGCGGCCTGTCCTCCTACCCGCACCCTTGGCTGATGCCGGATTACTGGCAGGTGCCCACGGTGTCGATGGGCCTGGGCCCGATCCAGGCGATCTACCAGGCGCAGTTCTGGAAGTACCTCGAGCACCGCGGCCTGATTCCGAAGAGCGACCGCAAGATCTGGTGCTTCATGGGCGACGGCGAAACCGACGAGCCGGAATCCCTCGGCGCCATCTCGCTGGCCGGCCGCGAAGGCCTGGACAACCTCGTCTTCGTGATCAACTGCAACCTGCAGCGCCTCGACGGTCCGGTGCGCGGCAACGGCAAGATCATCCAGGAACTGGAAGGCGTGTTCCGCGGCGCCGGCTGGAACGCCATCAAGGTGATCTGGGGCAGCTACTGGGATCCACTTCTCGCGCGCGACAAGAACGGCGTGCTGCGCAAGCTGATGATGGAAACCATCGACGGCGAGTACCAGGCCTGCAAGGCCTTCGGCGGCGCCTATACGCGCGAGCACTTTTTCAACAAGTACCCCGAAACCCGTGAGATGGTGACCAACCTGTCGGACGACGACATCTGGCGCCTCAACCGCGGCGGCCACGATCCGCACAAGGTGTACGCCGCCTATCACCAGGCCGTGAACACCAAGGGCATGCCCACGGTGATCCTGGCCAAGACCGTGAAGGGCTACGGCATGGGCGCGGCCGGCGAATCGCAGAACCCCACGCACCAGCAGAAGAAGCTGGACGCCGAAGCCGTGCGCCACTTCCGCGACCGCTTCAACATCCCGGTCGCCGACGACAAGCTGGGCGACGTGCCTTACTTCCACCCGGGCAAGAACTCGCCGGAAGTGGAATACATGATGGAGCGCCGCCGTGCGCTGGGCGGCTTCCTGCCGCAGCGCCGCCGCCATGCCGACGCCAAGCTCAAGGCGCCGGAACTCTCGGCGTTCGAGCAGATCACCAAGGGCACCGGCGAGCGCGAGATCTCGACCACCATGGCGCTGGTGCGCGGCATGAACCTGCTGCTGCGCGACAAGCAGATCGGCGAGCGCATCGTGCCCATCGTCGCCGACGAAGCGCGCACCTTCGGCATGGAAGGCATGTTCCGCCAGATCGGCATCTACGCGCCGTTCGGCCAGAAGTACCGCCCGCAGGACGCCGACCAACTGCTGTACTACCGCGAAGACCAGAAGGGCCAGGTGCTGCAGGAAGGCATCTCCGAGGCCGGCGGCATGGCGGCGTGGATGGCTGCGGCCACCAGCTACAGCATCAGCAACCAGGCAATGCTGCCGTTCTTCATCTACTACTCGATGTTCGGCTTCCAGCGCATCGGCGACCTGGCCTGGGCGGCCGGCGACATGCGCGCGCGCGGCTTCCTGATCGGCGGCACCGCGGGTCGCACCACGCTCAACGGCGAAGGCCTGCAGCACGAGGACGGCTCCTCGCATCTGATGGCCGGTGCGATCCCCAACGTGAAGTCGTACGACCCCACGTTCTCATATGAAGTGGCGGTGATCCTGCAGGACGGTACCCGCCGCATGGTGCAGGAGCAGGAAGACGTCTACTACTACATCACCGTGATGAACGAGAACTACAGCCACCCCGACCTGCCGCAAGGCGTCGAGGAGGACATCATCAAGGGCATGTATCTGTTCAAGGACGCCGGCAAGCCGAAGAAGGGCGAGCCGCGCGTGCAGCTGCTCGGCTCGGGCACCATCTTGCGCGAAGTCATTGCCGCTGCCGAGCTGCTGGAAAAGGACTTCGGCGTCAGCGCCGACATCTGGTCCTGCCCAAGCTTTGTCGAGCTGCGCCGCGACGGTTTCGACGCCGAACGCTGGAACCGCCTGCATCCGGAAGCCGAGCAGCGCGTGCCGCACATCACCGGGCTGTTGCAGGGTCGCCAGGGTCCGGCCGTCGCCGCCACCGACTACGTGCGCGAATACGCCGACCAGATCCGCGCCTTCATCCCCGATGGCATGCGTTACACCGTGCTCGGCACCGACGGCTTCGGCCGCTCGGACACGCGCGAGCACCTGCGCGGCTTCTTCGAGGTGGACCGCTACTGGATCGCCCACGCCGCGCTGGCCGCGCTGGCGAAGGACGGCAAGGTCAACGCCAAGGACGTCGCCCGTGCCATCCGCGAGTACAAGCTCGATCCGGAGAAGCCCAACCCGCTTACCGTCTGAGTCGGTTGCCGCAAACAGAAAGCCCGCCGGAAGGCGGGCTTTCTCTTGGAAGGCATGGCCATCCATCGCCAGTCGCTTGATTCCGGCGATCGTGGGCGACCTCCAAAGGATTTGTGCGCGCTCACTCCGACAGCGTGCGCTGTATCGCCTCCAGTGCATGCCCGCGCGTCTCCACGCCGTGGCGTGCCAGTTGCCAGCCGGCCATGGCCATCGGCAATGCGATCAGCAGCGCCGACAGCGCGAAGTGCGCAAACAGCCCCAGCACGCCCAGCGCCGCGCCGAGGATGCCGCCGAACTTGGAGCTGGCGGCGATCAGGCCCGAACCGCTGCCGCGCAGGTGCACCGGATAGATCTCCGCCGCGTACGGGATCATCGTGGCGATCACCCCGCCGCTGCTCACCAGCAACCCCGCCGTAGCGGCGACCATGGCGCCATCGGCGCTCGCTCCGACGAAGGCGAGGGTGCAGAACGTGGCCAGCGATGCCGCGGTCAGCGCGATGAACAGCACCAGGGTACGGAAGCTGCTCCAGCGCTGGTACAGCCACACCACGGCCGCCGTGCCCGGCACCGCCAGCAGCGCCGAGCGTGCGAGCAGGAAGCTGGCGGCATGGGCGTCCATGCCGAGCTTGGCCAGATTGGCCGGCAGCCACAGCAGGAAGCCGAAGTTCACCAGCCCCCAGGCCAGGCCACAGGTGCACAACCCCAGCGTGAGCCTTGCATGCCGGCCGCGCAGCAACTGGCGCAGGTCGGCGGCCGGATGCGCGCTTTCCAGGATCGGCGGATCGCTGTCCACGCCAGTGGGATCTTCGCGCAGCGCCGCGGGCGAACCGGCGAAGCGTGCGAGCACGGCGCGCGCTTGCGCATGCAGTCCGGCATCGGCGAGGAAGCGCGGCGACTCCGGGATATAGCGGTTGATGAACACGATCAACGCACCGGTCGGCAGGTTCAGCAGCCATAGCGCGCGCCAGCTGAAGGTCGGTTCCAGGGCGGTGGCCGCGCCCGAGGCGGCGAGATAGCCGGCTGAAGTGCCCAGGCCGCCAAGCGCCACCAGCAACCAGCCGCGATGGGCTGCGGGTACGGTCTCGGCCATCAGGGTGAAGGCGATCGGCAGCATGCCGCCAGCCGCTGCGCCCATCATGAAGCACATCGCCAGATTCCAGCCGAACGCCGGCATCGTGCCGCAGATCGCCGTACCCATGAACAACAGCGCCGAGAGCAGGATCGCCGCGCGTCGGCCGAACAGGTCGGCCATGCGGCCCCACACCAGCGAGCCGAGTGCCGTGCCGGTGAGCGCCGACAGCGCCAGCCAGCCTGCGGTCGTCATGTCGATGCCGTACTCAGTCGTCACGCCCGGCATCACGAAGGCCAGCGAGGCCGGCTTCATCACGTCGATCGCCAATGCCACCGCCAACGCAGCGGCCAGCGCCCAGTGCGCGCGGTTCAGCGGTACGCTGTCGGCGATATGCAGGTGCGGCCGGCGGCCGTGGTCGCGCCGGCTGTGACGCAATTGCGCCAGCCGCGGCATCAGCCCGTACCCGGCCAACAGCACGCCACCGGGGATCAGCACCATGCCGATCATCATGCCGGTGTCCATCGGCATGCCGGCAAGGTGGTAGTGCATCGGCGCGGCCATCAGGAACATCGGCAGGTGCAGCACCACGCCGGTCGCCACGGCGATGCAACCCAACCAGAACGCGAGCGGATGGTGGAAGCGGAGATCTTGCGTGGACATGGTGGGACCGATGGGCGGCAACGACGGCCAAGCATAAGGCTTGCGAGCACCGCAAGGTCTCCATCGGGCGACTGCCCTGGCCGCGGCATGCCTGCGCACGATTGCGTTCGGTCAGAGGGGCCGCCATGCCGGTATTGCGCATCGGCTCGGCATGACGCAAGCCTGTCTGGAGCCGCTGCGAGCCCATGCCCGATGCGCATGGGTGCATTCAAGAAGGGCCTGCAGTCGAGACCGGCTGGACGAGTCGGCTCGTTTGCCGTCTCGTCCAGCGCAAACTCAGTGCGGCGCAGGCGGAACGGATGCGCGGCTATCGCGCCACGTGTGCACTATCGGGTCCGATTTCGAGATGGCCGGAAGCCTATCGGTCCGTGGATCGACTAAAACGTGCTGCGCCTTGCATCGAGGTGCTTTTCACCATCCGGCGTATGGAGTGCGGCGCAACGGGTTCACTCCTCGTCGCTGCTGCGCAAAGCCCGGCGCAGCAGCAGGAAGGCACCGATGGCGCCGGCCACGATCGTGGCGGTGGCGACCGGGTGACGGTTAACCTGGCGCTTCAGCCGGCGGTAGCGATAGTTCGTTTCGTCGACGAAGTCCTCGGCGGCGCGCGCCAGCCGGCGCTGATAGCCCTCGCCATCAAAACGCCCCGCCGCGCGCCTACCGCGGGCGATCCAGTCACGGGCGGTGGCGTTGGCGTCGTCGGCGCAATGGCGGGCGCGGTCGCCGAGTTCATCCATGCTTCGTTCGATGTTGCGGCGTGTGCTCATGGCGGACTCCTGCGGATAACGCCTTCACGCTGCCAGCGCTGTTGTGAGCAGTGCGTAAAGGCTGCGTGGCTGCGTTCAGGACGAAGCCACCCACGGACGGAATTCGTCACGCACCCGTGCGCTGTGCAGGCGACGGATGATCCAGCCGAACAGCACGCAGAAACCAAGTGCCATCAGCGTGCTGAACAGCTGGATGGCGCGCATGAATCCATGCATGACCGCGCCTGCATCCGCAGGCATGCCGGGTGCGTGCACAAAGGTGTCCATCGATCCCATGAACCACCATTGCCATGCCAATCCGAGCAGGTGGTAAGCGATGGCGAAGCCCATCAGGCCCATGAACATGCGTCGTGCCCACTCGTGCCGGCGCAACAGGCCGATGGCGGCGATCAGGGTGAGGCTGGAGACCAGCAGGAAGGCGCGGAAGAACCAGGCCATATGCCCGAACATCCACTGCATCGGAACCGGCATCCCCTGCGGCAGCGGCGGCATGGGCTGCGCCTGCATCGCCGGCAGGAACAACCACTGCAACATCAGGTTCTGCAGCGCGGCGATCAGCGTGGCGAAGCCGGCCATGCCGATGAACACCCACGCCAATACGGTGACGAAGGTGGAACGCAGCGGCGGTGGTACAGACATGCGCGACTCTCCGTGGTGGGCATGACGGGCGCGCGGGTTTGTGCGCACCGGGCAACAGCGTAGTCTTGCTCTCAGTATCGCCAGCTCTTGAGGTCCGCGTCCGCGGGCGCGTGGCTGTCGATGTAGTGGGTGATGTCTTCGATCAGCTCCTTGCCGCGCGGTCCCCAGCAATGCGGCGCCATCGGCTGATAGGTGATGCTGCCGCCGAAGGCGGGATCGCGCGCACTGTGCAGGAAGGCGTCCATTTCGCGCACGCCCATGTTGAGGTTGTAGGTGTCCATGTCGCCGACATAGATGTGCAGCTTGTCGGCCAGCTTCGGCCCCAGCTCGGGCCAGTGCGTCTGCAGCAGGTAGCGCAGGTCGAAGTGCTGCTTCCAATACTCCGCCACCGCGTGGTCGATGTCGCCGCTGCGCTTGTTCCACAAGCGCTGCGGATAGCCGTCCGCGCCCACCGGGCCGAAGGCGGACTCCCAGATGTCCCATTGGCCGCCGGAGCGGTCGTGGTCGCCCACCGCCAGCTCGTACCAGTTCTCGTCCTTCATCATCGCCTTGATGTTGCCGTCCGGCTGGCGCATGTCCACGCGCTCGACCTTCACCCAGCCCTTGTCGATCCAGTAGGCGTTGGCGTCGTCGTAGATGTTCACCACCTGGTGGTAGCGGAAATCCAGCGCGTCCGGACACGAGGCGAACGCGCCCCCGTAGAACGCCGGATGGAACACGGTCTGCGCCACCGTGATCCAGCCGCCGGTGGAGCCGCCTTCGAGGATGCGTGCCCAGGGTTGCTCGATGGTGCGGAAGCGCCGCGCGATCTCCGGCAGCAGTTCCTGGTGGATGGCATCGTCGTAGGGGCCTTCGTTGGCCGAGTTCACCGCGTAGGAGTCGTCGTAGTAGGGCGAGGGATGCTGCAGGCTCACCATGATGTAGCGCGGTGTGCCGTCGGCCAGCCAGTAGTCGCGGAAGCCGCTCTTGGGGCGGTCGAAGCCGCCCGGCGCCGCGGTGGAGAAGTGGCCCTGTTCGTAGATCACCGGATAGCGCATGCCGGGATGCTTGTCGTAATCCTTCGGCAGCAGCACGGTCGCACCCAGGTAGATCGGGTGGCCCCACCAGGCGCTGAGCAGCTTGCTCTGGATGCGGAAGCGCTTGACCTGGGGCGTGTCCTTGGGGAACGGGATCGGCGCGATCACCTGGTCGGCGATCAGATGCAAGGGCGTCGGCGCGGCCGGGTCGTAATGCACCTTCACCGGCTTGCCGTAGAGATTGCCGGGCGAGTGCTTCCAGTCCTGGCCTTCCCACTGGTCCATGTGCAGCCATACGGTGTGGCCGTCGGCACGCTTGAACTCGGTGTAGACGTTGACGAAGGGCTGCATCCAGTAGTCGCCGGCGGGCAGCTGGCGCAGGCTGGCCAGCGGCGCGCCGAAATCGCTGGCATCGATCGCCACGACCTGGCCCGGCGTCAGCGCAGCCACGTCATGGCCGAACAGCGGCACGCCGGTGACGTCGGCTTCCTCGATCGGCGGCTTGTCCGCGTCGCGGCTGATTGCCACATAGACGCGGCCGGTTACCGGCTGCGCATGTGCCTGCGCGGTGAAACTGACCAGGATGCGCGGGCCGTCGTCGGTCGCACGCGCGGCGGGTGCGAGGACGGACAGGACGAGGGCGGCGCCGGCGGCGCGGAGGATGGCGAGTGTGTTCATCCGCCGATCCTAGCCGCCTGCGACGGCGGCGCCCACTGCCGCAGGACCTACACCGATTCGGTGGTACCCAGCGCCTCGTTGGCAGGTTCTTCCAGATGCAGGCTCTGGCGCCGGCGCAGGCCGGGGAACATCGCCATCCACAGGCCGACCACCACCAGCGTGCCCAGGCCGCCGACCACCGCGGAGCCCACCGCGCCCAGCCAGGCGGCGAGCATGCCCGATTCGAATTCGCCGAGCTGGTTGGAAGTGTTGATGAAGATGGAGTTCACCGCATTGACCCGGCCGCGCATTGCGTCAGGTGTGTCCAGCTGTACCAGCGAGCCGCGGATCACCATGCTCACCATGTCGAATGCGCCCAGCGCGAACAGCGCGGCCAGCGACAGCCACAGCGTGCCGGAGATCGCGAACACCAGGGTGGCCACGCCGAAGCCCGCCACTGCGGCGAACATGGTCATGCCCACGCGTCGCTGCAGGTCGTGCTTCGCCAGCCACAGCGACATCAGCAGCGCACCCACTGCAGGTGCCGCGCGCAGCAAGCCCAGTCCCCACGGTCCGGTATGCAGGATGTCGCGCGCGAAGATCGGCAACAACGAAGTGACGCCGCCCAGCAGCACGGCGAACAGGTCCAGCGAGATCACGCCCAGCACGTCCTTGCGCTCGCGGATGAAGTGCACACCCGCGAACAGCGTCTTCAGCGTGGCTGGCTCGCGCTTCGGTGGCGCCTGCTCGTAGCGCAGCATGGCCATCATGCTGGCGGCGACCAGGTACAGCGCGGCGGCACTCAGGTAGACCACACCGGGACCCGCAACGTAGAGCAGGCCGCCCACCGCAGGCCCGAGGATCATCGCCATCTGGAACGCCGAGCCGCTCACTGCCACCGCACGTGGCAGGATCGCCGGGGGCACCAGCGCCGGCAGCAGGGATTGCATCGACGGCGACTCGAAGGCCTTGGCTACCCCGATCACGAATACCAGCAGCAGGATGCCTGCTTCGTGGACGCGGCCCAGCAGGGTCAGCACGGCCAGCAGCACGATGGCCGTCCACTCCACGATCTGTCCGATCAGCACCACACGTCGCCGTTCGAACTGGTCGGCCACGTGCCCGGCCGGCAGCGCCAGCAACACCGAGGGGAAGAACTGCACCAGGCCGATGAGGCCGAGATCGAAGGCGCGCCCGGTGATCGCATAGATCTGCCAGCCCACCGCCACCGACAGCATCTGGAAACCGAAGCCGGAGGCGATGCGTGCGCACCAGAACTGCACGAAGGCACGATGACGCAGCGGGGAATCCGCGGCAGCGGAAGGGAGTGTGGGGTTCGACATGGAAATCCTTGGGGTGCGCGCATTGTAGCCGCGCCGCCTGCGCCGGCAGCCGGCGCGGCTTGACGTCGCCATGCCGCGGATTTGATCCGGGCTTTCCCCGCACGCGGCTACCGTGGGAGCGGCCTTCCCCGAGGAGATATGTACCGATGGGCAGGTTCGCCAGGCATGTCTATTCCGATCCGGCCGCCGTAGCGGCACTTCAAGCGATAGCGAGCAAGCTTTCCGCCAATGGGCACGTGCGCCTGACGCTGAAAGACGGCGGCATCTGCGAAGGCGTGATCGCGGAACGTGCCAGCGCGCAGGTCTATTTCGACCCTGCCGAGCAACGCCAGGGCATCGACAGCGGGCTGCGGTTGGAGCGGCCCGACGAACCCGATTGGCACCGCAGGATATGGCTGGACGAGATCGCCAGCGTGGAGCATCTCGACTCCACGCTGGACAGCGAAAACCGAGCGGGTTGCGTGCTACGTCCGCAACCGGGTGAAACCATCCGGGCTCCAGTCCTCGCTGCCGACGCCGTGGTGCACGAAGAACAGGCCGTCCGGGTCGTACTTGCGCTTCGCCGCGGCGAGGCGCGGATAGTTGCTGCCCCAGAAGCCCTGCTGCCAGTCGTGCAGGAAGTAGTCGCTTTCCGAGACGTAGGAGCCCGCATCCGGCGCTACGGCGCGCAACGCGGCCATCGTATGTTCGATGGCTGTGGCATCGCGCCGCGCCCTGGCCAGGTCGGGCTTCCCGCCCGGCATGCCGGGAAAGGCGGGATCGCCGCCATTGGCACTGATCGCGAGGGCGAAGGCGTCAAGCACCTGTGGATGCGTGGCGGTGTCGCGGGCGCGGGCGATCACGTCCGCCGGTGCGCCAGCCAGGCCCTTGTTGAGATGCAGTGAGACGCCGAAGTGCCGCGCAGCCTCGAACAAAGCATCTACCAACGGCGTCTGCCGTCCCGGTTGCAGTAGCGAAGCAGGCAGCCACGCGGACTGGTAGCCATAGATAAACCAGCCCGCCTGGTCGCGGTCGCCGGCCCACGCGAAGTGGTGGCGGGGCGCATCCGGCCGGTCGTCCGGCACGATGGCGTTCGGTAGGTGCTTGCGCAGGAATTCGGCATCCCAGAGATGCCGGGCCGGTGCCGCCAGCGCCTCGAATGGCTTGGTGACGCGGCAATCCCTGCGGGCCTGTACCCAGGCCAGGAAGGGTGCCCAGGTCTGTTCTGCCTGCTGCTTGGTGAGGTCTTGGAACATCATGGAAACTTCGAAGGTGTCGCCACCGTAGAATTTCAGCTGCTCGCCCCAGTGCGGATTGAACAGCGCGCGTTGATAGAAGCTCACCGCCTCGGCGATCAAGGCGCGGTAAGCCGCGTCCGAGCTGGCTTTGATGGTGAGGTTGACCGCGCCGAAGAACTCGGGCAGCTCGAAGGTGCGCAAGGTCAGTCGCGTGACGACGCCAAGGCTGCCGCCGCCGCCGCCCTTGAGACCCCAGAACAGTTCCGGGTTCGTGCGGGCATTGGCGATGCGCACCTCGCCGTCGGCGGTGACGACTTCCGCTTCCAGCAGGTTGGACGCCGCGGTGCCCCAGCGCTTCGACAGGCTGCCGAAGCCGCCACTCTGCACCAGCCCGGCCACGCCCACCGTGGTGCAGCCGCCGCCCTGTACGTAACGGCCACCACGGGTGGTCACGGCGCTGTAGGCGTCGATCCACATGGCGCCCGCCTGCACGCTCACCGCCGCCTGCGGTGCCACGAAGCCGGCGCAGCCTTGCGGCACGAAGGCATCGTGCAGGCTCACCTGGTTCATGTGGCGCGTCCACACCAGCAACGAATCCGGTGCGTCCGAGGTGCCCTGGTAGCTGTGGCCGCCGCCTTTTACCACCAGCCGTAGGTGGTGCCGGCGCGCGAAGTCGACGGCGGCGACCACGTCGGCCGCGCTTTCCGCCGCCACTGCGTAGGCGCTGGGTTGGGAGGTCCATGCGTTGGCCCAGCCACTGGTCTGGGTCAGTGCCGGGTTGTCGCCCACCGCGAAGGGGTTGTCCAGTTGCTTGAGTGTCTGCGACGCCTCGCCATGGGCGAATGGTGGCTCCAGCTTCAGCAACCGGCCACCGACCTGCCGTTTCAGTTGCTCCCATTCCGTGGCCGTGGGCCAGCCTGGCTGGCCCGGACGTACCCGCGAGCGCAAGGTGGTTGCGAGCGCACCGACGCCGCGCGCCAGGCTCGTGCCGCTGCGCATAAGCAAGGGCAGCAGCGGAAGGGTGGCGGCAGCCTTCAACAAGTCGCGCCTTTTCATCGTATCGCTCCGGACGGGATGGACAGCGGCCAGCATGGGACTGTACCGCCGCCAATCCCAGCGAGTGGTGACAGATCGTGGGCGGCCAGGGACGAACCGACTTCGACGCGGGACGGGGCGCATGGGGATTCCCGCGCGGCCACGTAGAATCGCCGGGATGAACGAGCAGGCGGATGTCGGATACAGGGATTTCCAGCGTTGGCACACCTCGGTCGAGGTGGCCTTCTGGGTGGCGCTGTTCGCTCTCAATACGGTGTTCAACTGCATCGTTGCGCAGATCGACGATGCCCGCACGGCAGCCTGGGAGCCATGGGTGAGGGAATCGAGCAGCGCGCTGCTGGTCCTGCTGCTGATTCCCTTCGTCAAGGCGGCGGAGCGGCGCTGGCCATTCCGCTTCGATACGTGGCGCCACAGCCTGCCGTGGCATCTGCTGGCCAGCGTGGCGTTCAGCCTGGTGCACGTGGCCGGCATGGTCGGGCTGCGCAAGCTGGCTTACGGAATGGCCGGCCACCACTACCGTTTCGGCGCGTGGTGGCCGAACTTCGGCTACGAGTATCTGAAGGACATCCGCAGCTATTTCACCATCGTCGCGCTGATCTGCCTGTCGCGGCTGTGGTTGCTGCGCCAGCAAGGCGAGGCGAAGCTGCTGGCCGAACCGGATGATGGGCCGCCGGTGGAGCCGGTCGAGCGGCCGGTACGTTTCCTGGTGCGCAAGCTGGGCAAGGAGTTCCTGCTCAACGCCAGCGAGATCGAGTGGCTGCAGGCCGCGGGCAACTACGTGAACCTGCACGTGCGCGGGCGCGACTATCCGTTGCGCAGCACCATGGCCGGCATCGAGGCGCGGCTGGACCCGGCGCGTTTCCTGCGCGTGCATCGCGGCTACTTCGTCAACCTCGACTACCTTGCCGAGATCGAGCCGTTGGAAAGCGGCGATGCGCGCCTGCGCCTGCGCGACGGCACGGCAGTTCCGTGCAGCCGCCGTTATCGCGCGGCCCTGCGCGAACGCTATGGCGGGCAGCCCGCCATGGGCGAATGAGCTTGCGTCGCGGCTCGGGATCGTTCCAAGCTAACCGCTGGTTCCGCTCCGGATGTTCGCCGATGCTCCCTGCGCCGTTTCGCTCCCGCTACGCACTCGCCGCCCTTGCCGGCACCTTGATCCTCGCGGGTTGTTCGCAGGGCGCGCCCGCGCCCGCGCCGGACGCCGCGCAACAGCAAGCGCAGGCGCAAGCCGACGAGGCGTCGCGCAACCTCGACACCTATCGCCAGTTGTTGCGCATACACAACGACCAGATGGCGGTGTCGATGGGCGAGGACATCGTGCAGCGCTTCCCCGGCAGTGCGGCGGCGAAGGAAGTGCAACAGACCCTGCCCGACATCGAGAAGCGCTGGAAGGAGAACAGCGAAAAGGCGCGCCTCGCTGCGCTGTGGCAATACCAGGTGGCGCCGATGGAAGGCGGCACCCAGTCCACCGCGGCTATCTACGAGAGCCAGCCCGCCGACGTGCGCGTGCGGCTGGTGCTGCGCCGGCACACCAGTTGGGGCCAGAGTGCCTTCCTGTACAGCGACGCCCACGGATTCGTCTGCAAGGGCGATTGCACCATCGCCGCGAAGTTCGACGACAAGCCGCACCCGATCAAGGCCTTTGCGCCGCCCACGGGTGAGCCGGCGCTGATGATCCGCGACGACAAGGGTTTCATCGCCCTGCTGGAGAAGTCGAAAAAGATCAGCCTGCCCGTCACCATGCAGGACGGCGAGAAGAAGGTGGAGCTGGTCTACGAGGTGGGCGGCTTCGTGTCCGGTCAGTGGCAGGCGCTGCCGAAGAAGGGAAGCAAGAAATAGCGTTGGTGCACCGGCTTGCCATTCGTGCGTTCCAATGCGCATCGAAGAAAGGAGACGCAGCCATGTTCCGCACAGCCTCGTGGGTGGTCGTTGCGTTGGCGATGGCAATGAGCGCCTGCTCCAGCGCGCCGTATGCGCAGCGGGTGGCCCAACGCCAAGCCGCCTACGCGGCCGCCGCCGGTGCGCCGGTGCGCAGCTTTCATTTCTACGAGCTGTACTCGTGGGAGCCGTTGAGCGACGGCCAGTTGGCCGTCTATACGCAGGCCAACCGTGCGTGGCTGCTGGACGTGGGCACGTGCCCGAACCTGGAATTCGCGAACGCCATCGGGCTCACTTCCTTCGCCAACGAAGTGTCGATGAACTTCGACAAGGTGCTTACCGGTCGCGGCTATCCGCCGTGTTTCATCACGAAGATTCGTCCGGTCGACGTCGCCAGGCTGAAGCTGGAGCAGCAGGCGCAGCGCAAGATCGACGCGGAGTCGCGGGAACAGGACTCCGTGCCCGCCGGCCGTTGAAGCCGGTTCAGCGCACCACCGTCACAGGCACGTGCGCACCTGCCAGCACGTTGTCGGAAACCGAGCCGACCAGCCAGCGCGCAAGCGCGCCGCGTTCGGTGTGACCGATCACGATATGGTCGATGTCGTGCTGGGCGACCTGACTGAGCAATACGTCGCCGGGACTGCCATGGGTGAGTTCGATGTCGACGAGACGAGCGGTGTCGGGATCGAGCGCGACCAGCTCGTCGTTGAGCTCTTGCGCACGCTGGGTGCCGCTGTCGGTCATCATCAGGGCGCAAGTATCGCCGCCTTCAGCCACCTGCAGCACCGACACCACGCGCACCCGGCCGCCGCCGCAGCGCGCGAGTTCCATCGCGAACGCGAAGGCGCGCCGGGCGGCATCCGAGCCGTCGTAACCGACCAGCGAATACTTGGGCATGCCTACTCCCGTCGCGGCGAAGCCGTGTCAGGCGCAGTGTGGATCCCGTTGTGTTAGCGAAACATCAAGATGAACGAAAGCGCGCGAGGCTCACGCCCCCATCACGATGCTGCGGTGACGCTGGATCACGCGTTCCCGCCAAAGGTTTGGCCGGGCGCAACAAGCTCGCAAACTGAGGAGACGACAATGAGCAAGCGTACTCTCGCCTTGGCCGCCGCCCTGTTGCTGGGTACGGGCACTTTGGCAATCGTGCCGGCCATGCCAGCCCATGCTGCAGAGGCGAACCTGAAATGCCACCTCGATTTCAGCCTGTCGGGTTGGTCGGCCATCTACAAGCACGCCGAAGGCAGCGGTACCGTGCGCTGCGACAACGGCCAGCAGGCGGCGGTGAAAATCGCGATCGTGGGCGGTGGCCTCACCGCCGGTAAATACCGCATCGACCATGGCACCGGAGACATCACGCATGTGCGCGACCTCGACGATGTATTTGGCGGGTACGTGCAGGCCGGTGCCGAGGCCGGCGTGGTGAAGAGCGGCACCGTGCAGGTGTTGACCAAGGGCACTACTTCGCTGGCGCTGGCCGGCCATGGCGAAGGCATCAACCTTGGCGTGTCCGTGGGACGGTTCACCATCAGCCGTCCCTGAGCGATCAGGTCAACCGCACAAGCGAAGGGCGCCGCATGGCGCCCTTCGCTTGTGCAGCGGCGTACACTGGGGAGTGCCATTCCACGGAGTACCGCGATGCGCCGCCTTTCAGTGTTGTTCGCCTTGACTTTGCTGTGCGGCCTGCTCGCCGCTCCCGCGTTTGCCGACGATGCGTTGCCGCAGGCCGGTACCGCCGCGCCGGCCTTCCGCCTGCAGGACCAGAACGGCCATTGGCGCAGCCCTGACGATTACCACGGCCATTGGCTGGTGCTGTATTTCTATCCTAAGGATTTCACGCCCGGCTGCACTACCGAGGTCTGCACTTTCCGCGACGACGTCGCCAAACTGCGGCAGGCGGGTGCGTCGGTGGTGGGCGTGAGCCTGGACGATGTGAAGTCGCATGCGGATTTTGCCGCCAAGTACCACGTGCCGTTCCCGCTGCTCGCCGACTCGGATCGCAAGACGGCCTCCGAATATGGCGTGCTCGGCAGCATGGTGGGCATGCACTACGCCAAGCGCACCACCTTCCTGATCGACCCGCAGGGCAAGATCGCGAAGGTTTACGTCAATGTGGATCCCAAGGCGAATTCCAGCCAGGTGCTGGCCGATCTCGCCGGCCTGCAGAAGGCAACGCCCTGATGGCGGTGACGGTACGGGCCGAGGCAGGTCTAGCTCCGCGAAGCTTCGCATTTTGGCGTGTCATGGTCTGGCTGGTGTTGCTGCTGGCAGCGTTTGGCTGCGTGGTGAATCTTGGCCACGCCCAGTTGCTGTGGGCGCAGCGGGCGAATCTGTCGCCTGCGGACAGTCTCGCGATGCACCGCATGCTCGCCTGGGACATCGGCTATTTCGTGGCTGCCTTCGTGCTGATCGTGCTGTGTGCCGGTTGCATCCTGCGCCAGGGTTGGGCGCGAATACCGCTGCGCGCGGCTTGCGGCGCGCTGGTGCTGTGGGCGCTGGCCAGCGGCGGCATGATGCTGGCGCAGTGGCCGCAGTTCGAGCACTCGAGTGCCGACGCGCTGGCCCAGTTCGGCCACGATGCCCTCCTTCGCCAGGCCGTGGTGCATGCGCGGCGCGTCTACCGCATGACGCTGGTGTTGAAGGCTGCTGCGATCCCCGTGCTGCTGTGGCTGACGTGGCAATTGGGCCTGCCGGTAGTGCGCGGACAGTTCCGCCGTCGCCGTTGAGCAAGGGCAACTGGTTGGAGCGGATGCATTGCTGAATGGACCGGGCTCCGTGTATGGCGCTTATGGCCTGTTCAATATCTCCAATCCAGCCGTCCCCAACCAGAGGCTTTGCGTTGTCCTAAGGAACGAGGCGTTTTCGTTTCCCTGCCGACGCCCAAGTCACCTCCCTTGGCTGACCCGCGCCACCGCAGGAGCAGCGGCACGACGAGGCCGACCCGATGGGCGCAGAACGGGCTGCCCGAGTCAAAGGGAGGTAGTCCAGAGAAGTAGACGGCCTGGTTCAACCCGCCGGGACTACCAGCAGGCCGTATCGAGGGTTTGGGAGCAACTCCCGCCTATGGATGGACACGGCAGCTACTCCGCGTCGTATCCGGAAACCGAGGGTGTCCAACTTGGCCATGCCAGCGGCCGTTGCCTGTTCGGGCCATAGGGAGATGGTGGACAGGCCCTCGCAGCCCTGCGGGGGTTGGCATCCGTGCGCTGCATGGAAGGCGCCCCATTTGCAGGGTATTTCCGTGGCGGCGTTGCCTATGTTCAGCAGGGGTTGCTCCGGCGGAAGGTATCGCTGCGCCATCGTGTTCTTGGAATTTCCCCGATGCGCCTTCCACGCCTGACGTCTTTTCTGCTGCCGTTGTTCGTCGCGTTGCCGCTGCACGCACAGGATCTGGCTACCACCTGCCGTGCCACCAGCAGCTACGACGTGACGCTGCAGCCGGACAGCCTGCTGTTCGATCGCCCTTCGCCAGCACCCGTGCGGGTGGAGTTGAGCCAGGGTAACTTGCGTGTGGATGGCGTGGCGGTGAGGTTGGATGCGGAGGACCAGGACCGCCTCGCCTTGTTCGAGCGAGATCTGCGTGCGCTGGCGCCCCGTGTGCGTGCGGTGGCCCAGCGGGGTGTGGATATCGCGGTGCGGGGGCTGCATGAGGAGGCGGCGGGTATGGGTTTGGACGCCGATACGCGCGTACAGCTCGACCAGCGGCTGGCGGCGGACGCGGCCAGCCTGAAGCAGCGCATCGCGACCAGCAACAGCACCAAGGACTGGCAGGGCGATGCAATGAACCAGTTCGTCACCCGGATCCAAGGCGATCTGCTGCCGTTGGTCGCGGGGGATCTTGGCCAGCAGGCACTGAACGCGGCGATGAACGGCGACCTGCAGGGCGCCGCCGACCTGCGCGATCGCGCCGCGAACCTCGCGACGCAGCTGGAACCGCGCATGCGCCAGCGGATGCAGGCGTTGCGTCCGCAGATCGCCGCCTTGTGCCCGGCGATCCAGCAGTTGTCGGCATTGCAGCAGGGTGTGCGCGACGACCATGGTCGTGTGCTGAACCTGTTGCAGATTGGTGAGTGAGGGTTGGCGGAGGAGAGAATTGGTGGGCGCGGATTAATCTCCCGCTAAGTGCCTATGCACGAGGATGGCGTCATCTCTCCCAGCGCCGATATCGGGGGCGACCATGACAACCATCCTCGCAGGCACTATCTGCAATCCACTGATCCGCCGTGGCATCGATTTGTGCCGCCTGTATCGTCGTGCTGCCTCGGCCGTGAACGAGCCTGGCCTGCGCGCGGTACTGGAGGAGGACGCGCAGACGCTTGCTGCCGTCATCGCCGACGTGCAGCACGAAGTGGAGCAGGCCGGCGGTGAGCCGCGCACACGTGGCAGTTGGCGCGCTGCGTTGCGTTGGCGGTTGTTCGAAACGATGGCGCATGCCGGCACGCGGCGCGACAGCACCTGGATCCGTGAACTGGCGCAAGACGAAGCGGCGTTGTTACGCGCCTTCGAACGAGCGATTGCCGGCCTGCCGGAGGCATTTGCCAAGGGCTTGCGTCGGCAGCTGCCACGCCTGCGCGGAATTCACCTGGACATGCACGAACTGGCCAGCCACGCACGATCCTGACGGCAGGCAGCTACGCGGATGCGGGCGCCGCACCCACCCGATCCTCGGCGTGCATCTGTGTCGTTCGCCGATGCGTGCGGGCTAGTTTGCCTGACCGGGCGCGATGCGCCCCCGCACGAGGCGCGTGTCATGCATCGCAATCTGTTCGCCGGCTTGCTGGTGTGCCTGCTGTTCGTTGGCGCAGACAGAGTTGTCGCCACCGACAGCTTGCGCGTGGGCAGTCATGTTCTGGTGGTGGGCGACAGCGCAGCCACCGTGACCGCGCTGCTTGGCAAGCCTTCGCACAAGTCGCACGCCAAGGGACAGGACAAGGGACGCCACGGCAAACGTGCACGCCCGCTTGCCGGCAAGGCGGTTTCGGGCGAGCAATGGCAGTACCGCCACGACGGCAGGGTGATCGTGGTCACCCTGGTCGACGGCCGCGTCAGCGATATCGACGAACGCAGCCGCTGAGTTGCAGTCCCGTGCGCGACGTCAGGCGCAGGAGCGTCTCGCGCAGGATGCGCTGTCACGAGGTTCCGGTTATTGCACCGTCACCGTCTTGCGGTTGTCGTCCGGCACCTTGTCGACCAGTTCGTTGTACGGGTCGATGCCGGCCATCGCGGGCTTGCCGTCCACGGTCACGGTGACGGTGCTGTCGCCATCGGGCAGCATGCGCTTCTTCAGGTACAGCGGCCTGCCGTCCTTGCCGCCGCCGGGCGAAGCGGCGAACACGCCGATGTCGATGGGGATATCGGGCGCGGCAGATGCCTCCTTGCCCTTGCCGTCGGCATGAACCATGCCGGCGTGCACTTCCATCGTCACCTCGTATCTGCCGTCGGGCAGTTCCTTCGCGGTGGCGCTGAGCATGCGGTCGTCGAACAGGGTGATCTTCCAGAAAAAGTCGTCGAGCAGCGGCTGCCATTGCGGCCCAAGTCCGGCGGACAACGCATTCATGAATTCCTTCGAGGTGGTGTAGGGCGGTTGCTGGAAGCCTTTGTCGAGCAGGAACTGCTTGAGGACGGCGTCGAGCCTGTCTTCGCCCACATAGTCCTGCAACGCGTAGAAGATCACCGAGCCCTTGTTGTAGTGAATGTACTGTTCGTTCTCCACCTTGGCCAACGGCTCCTCGGCCACCTTGTCGGTGCTGCGACCGGCTAGATACCTGTCCAGCTCGTACTTGAGGAACTTGCGCATCTGGTCGGCGCCGTACCTTTGCTTCATCACCATCAGCGCGCTGTATTGCGCCAGCGACTCGCTGAGCATGGTCGAGCCCTGCATGTCCGCGCCGATCACGCGGTGCGCCCACCACTGGTGCGCCACTTCGTGCGCGGTCACGTAGTACACGTAGTCGATCTGGCTGGTATCGCGCAGGTCGGCGATGAAGCCGATCGACTCGGAGAACGGGATGGTGTTGGCGAAGCTCTGGGCGAACGAGGCGTAGCCGGGGAACTCCACGATGCGCAGCTGTTTGAACTGGTAGGGTGTGTAGTGGGCGTCGTAGTAGTCCAGCGAGTCCTTTACACCCTCGATCATCCGGTCGACGTTCCAGGCATGATCGGGGTTGTAGTAGATCGAGATGGCTACGCCCTTCCAGTCCACGGTCTTCACCGCGTAGCGCGCCGACAGCCAGGCGAAGAACGGCAGCATCGGCTGCTGCATCGTGTAGTGGAAATAACGGCGGCCGCCCTGGGTCCATTCCTGCACCAGCGTGCCGGGTGCCAGCGCGATCTGGTCGGCGGCGGTGGAGACAGTGGTGTCGAAATCGATCCAGTCCGCGTCGTTGGCGATGTAGGTGTTGGCGCGCGCCTTTTCGTCGCCCAGCGGCGGCATGCGCGGCGGCTCGCCCTTCAGCCCGTACTTGCGGCGATCGTTGCGATCGGTGAGCTGCGCGCCGGTCTGGTAGCCGAAATGCGGCAGCACCGAGCTGTTGAAGAAAGTGCCGTTGTGCACCAGGAAGGTCTCGCCGGTGCCATTGGTGAAGCCCTTGGGCGCGTAGTCGAGGTCGAAGTCGAAGGGCATCGACGCGCCAGGCGCCAACGGCGTCCTGAGCTTGTAGATGGCCACGCCGAGGCGGTGGTCGAAGCTCTCCGTGTCGTGCGGTGCGAACGCGAGTGTCCTCGGTTCGAAACCGGCGGTGTAGTTCACCAGCAGTTCGGTGACAGGCACGTCGTGCTTGTTGACCAAGGTGTAGTGCGCATGAATATGCAATTGCCGCCGGTACGGATGGATGTCGACCTCGGCCTTCACCGCGGTGATGCGTGGCTGCGGCAGGTCGGCGTACTTCGCGTACTGCTTTTCGTAGTCGGCGTGTTCGCGCTGCTGCACTGTGCCGTTCTCGTAATGGTTGAGCACGTTGGTGTTGTAGAAGATCCAGCCGCCGACGCCGACGAAACCCAGCAGTGCAAAAGCCAGCACCATCGCCAGGGCCGGGTGCAGGCGCGCGCGGGCTTCGCGCAGCCGCTCCGTCCAGCCTTCCCCGGTGCCGCGCACCCACAGCAGCGCGGCGAGCACCAGCAGCGCCAGCGCCAGGCAGGCCCAGTAGGCGTAGAACCACAGTGCGCCGGTCAGGAAGTGGCCGAAGCCGTTCAAATCCGAATAAGGCACGTCGGGCGCGCCGGCGTAGTTGTACAGGTTGTGGTCCCAGTGCAGCCAAGGCAGGGCGAGTTGGCTGACGAACCAGAGGATCACCAGCAGATAGCCCACATAACGGTTGTTGGTGGCTACCTGCAGGAACAGCGCCAGCACTGCCAGCAGCACCAACGGAATCGCCTGCAACGCCAGCGTGCCGAGATAAAGCCCGGGCTCGATGTGCGTGTAGCCGTGGGTCAGCTGCCAGCCTATGCCGAACACGGCGCCGGCGAACATGTAGAGCACAATCACCGCCAGCAACGCGCCTAGCTTCGCGGCCAGCGAAATCCAGTCGGGCAAGGGAAACGCGTCGCTCACCTCGGCGCTGTGCTGGTTGCGTTCGCGCCACACGAGTTCGCCGGCATAGAACATCACGATCACGTACAGCAGCCAGTGCGTGCCGCCGATGACCATGTCCAGCACGCTGTGCGTCACCGGGTAGGTGGCGGTGCCGTAGATGCGACCGCTCAGCGCCAGCGCGAACACCAGGTTGACCAGGCCGAAGGCCACCATCACCAGGAACGGGACGCCGCGCAACACGCTGCCTGCCTCGAATACCGTCAGTTGCCGCAACTGGACCAGTCGCGCGCGCCAATCGTTGGCCAGCTGCACCTTGGGCATGGCCATCGTGCTGGCCATGAAGGCAGGGCGCAGCATCGGCGGCTCGGCGCGTTTCGCGCGGCGGCGCAGCTTGATGCCTTCGCGGTCCGGACGGAAGAGCGCGAAGGCGGTGGCGGCCAGCACCACGGCCACACCGATCCACAGCAGCCGGTTGAACAGCAGCAGGCCGTCCAGCGGCGGCAACTGGTGGTTGGTCTGTTCCGGTGCCCAATAGCGCGTGACGATCTGCAGCGTGTGACTGCCGAATGGATCGAGGATGGCCGCCAGCGTGTAGTGGTTCACGTCCTGGGTGAGCAGCTTGGCGATGGACAACAGCACAATGAAGGCGATCACGCCGATCAGCGTGGCCAGCAGCGAGCGCGTGGCGGTGGCGAGCAGGAACAGCGCTGCGGCGATGAACAGCAGGTTGGGCAACACCATCACGCCGAATGCCCAGAGATAGCCGCGCCAGTCCGGCGGACCCAGCCGGGTCGCGTCAATCCACGGCATGCTGCCGCCTACGGCCAGCGCCAGCGCGCACAGCAGCATGATCGCCACCATCACCAGCAGGCCCGCAGCAAAGCGGCCGCCCAGATAGTCGCGCTTGCGCAATGGCGTGGAGAACACCAGCTCGGAGGTGCCTAGGTCGAAGTCGCGCAGCGCGGCGCCGGCCACGAAAGCGGCGGCCAGAAGCATGCACAGCGGCGCTAGCGCATTGAGCAGGCGCACGATTACCAGCGGGGCATTGCGCAGCACATTGCCGCTGGCGCCGCCCGCCGTCACTGCGTCGGTACAGGTGAGGATGAAGGCCAGTCCGGCAAACACCGCGGCGATGATCCAGAACAGCGGCGCCTTCAGTTGCTGGCGCAATTCGAAGCGGAGGATTTCGAGGAACATGGCTGCCCGTCCGTCAGGCGGCACGGGTGGTGGCCTGGGCCCGCAGGCGGCCGAAGTAGACGTCTTCCAGGTCGGGTGCCACCGGCTCGAAGCCGGCCTCCGGCTGTTCGTCGGCCAGTACGTGCAGCAGGGTGCGGCCGCCGGCGAGGCGGGTGGAGAGGATGTTCATGCGGGCGCGGTAGCCGTCCAGCTCGGCCTTGTCGATGCTGCGCCGCCAGACCCTGCCCTCCAGCGCGCGGATCGCCTCGTGCGGCTCGCCGGTGAGCAGCACCTGGCCCTGGCCGATGATCGCCATGCGCTGGCAGAGGTCGGTGACGTCCTCGACGATATGGGTGGAGAGGATCACCACCACGCGCTCGCCGATCTCGGCCAGCAGGTTCAGGAAGCGGTTGCGTTCCTCCGGATCGAGGCCGGCGGTGGGCTCGTCCACGATCACCAGCCGCGGGTCGCCGATCAGCGCCTGCGCGATGCCGAAGCGTTGGCGCATGCCGCCGGAATAGGTGCCCAGCTTGCGCTTGCGCACGTCCCACAGGTTCACCTGACGCAGCAGCGCCTCCACCAGCTCGCGACGCTCGCCCCTGGCGATGACGCCCTTGAGCACCGCGAAGTGATCCAACATCGCTTCCGCGGAAACTTTCGGATACACGCCGAATTCCTGGGGCAGGTAGCCGAGCAGGCGGCGAGTGGCTTCCTTGTTGGCCAGCAGGTCCAGGTCGTCCAGCCGGACGCTGCCTTCGTCCGGTTCCTGCAAGGTCGCGATGGTGCGCATCAGCGAGGACTTGCCCGCGCCGTTTGGCCCCAGCAGGCCGAACATGCCGTTGGGAATCTCCAGCGAGATATCGCGCAACGCACGCACGCCATTGGCGTAGGTCTTGGACAGGCGGTTGATGCTGAGCATGGTTGCGGCGGCTATGGGCGATGGATGCAGTGTGCGGTGGCGAGGCAGGGGACCGCATGGGCTGCACGTCACGGGGTGCCCGTCACGCCATGCATACGTATGCGCATGTGCAGGGGCGGCGAAAGTAGTGCTTCCGCCGGATGCCTCGTTCGCTATCATGCAAGTCTTGCGGCCGCTCTCTGTCCCCCTTTGCGGTCTGCCCTCGCCATCCGCAGGAGACACCATGGCCATCCAAGAAGCCCGCGTACCCGACATCGGCGGTCACGACAACGTGCCGGTGATCGAGGTGCTGATCAAACCCGGCGACCGGGTGGAGAAAGAACAGAGCCTGATCACGCTGGAGTCGGACAAGGCCACGATGGAGGTGCCGGCACCGTTCGCGGGCGTGGTCAAGGAAGTGAAAGTGAAGCTGGGACAGGAAGTTTCCGAGGGCGCGGTGATCGCCCTGATCGAAGCCGAGGGCGCTGCCTCGGCCCCCGCGCCGCAACCGGCGGCTGCACCCAGCCCGGCTCCCGCGGCGGCCGCGCCGGCACCCGCCCCCACTCCTGCGCCTGCCCCCCAGGCCGCCGCCAGCAGTGGTGGTGGCGTCCGCGAAGCACGCGTGCCCGACATCGGCGGCCACGGCGGCGTGCCGGTGATCGAGGTGCTGGTGAAGGCGGGCGACCGTGTCGCCAAGGACCAGGGCCTGATCACGCTGGAATCCGACAAGGCCACGATGGAAGTGCCTGCGCCGTTTGCCGGCGTGGTGAAGGAAATGAAGTTGAAGCTGGGCGACGAGGTTTCCGAAGGCGCGCTGATCGCGTTGATCGAGGCCGAGGGTGCGGCCCCCGCACCCGCTGCTCCTGCGCCCGCCCCGGCTCCCGCTCCGAAAGCGGAAGAAAAGCCCGACCCCCAGGGGGGGCGTGGCGTGCTGCCCGGCAACCCGCCGGAGGGTGACGTACCACCGGAGGTGCGTCCGCCGTTCGACGCCAACATCGTGATGCCGGGCGACGCGCCCTACGCCAGCCCCGCGGTGCGCGCCTTCGCGCGCGAGCTGGGCGTGGACATCCAGCAGGTGAAGGGCAGTGCGCGCGGCGGCCGCATCGTGCGCGACGACATCAGCGCCTACGTCAAGCACGCGCTGGCCTCGGGCGCGCGGCCGGTGCAGGGCGGTGTGCCCGTCGCCGCCGGCGGTGGCCTCAACCTGCTGCCGTGGCCCAAGGTGGACTTCAGCAAGTTCGGCCCGGTCGAGGAGAAGGCGCTCTCGCGCATCCAGAAGATTTCCGGCGCCAACCTCGCGCGCAACTGGGCGATGATTCCGCACGTCACCCAGCATGAGGACGCCGACATCACCGAGCTGGAGGCCTTCCGCAAGAAGCTCGGCGAGGAGAACAAGGACCTCAAGATCACCCCGCTGGTGTTCCAGATGAAGGCGGTGGTGGCGGCGCTGAAGGAGTTCCCGCAGTTCAACGCCTCGCTGGACGAGACCGGCGAGAAGCTGATCCTCAAGAAGTACTTCCACGTCGGCATCGCGGTGGACACGCCCGACGGCCTGGTGGTGCCGGTGATCCGCGACGTGGACAAGAAGGGCCTGCTCGACCTCGCCCGCGAGCTGGGCGAGATCTCCAAGAAGGCACGAGACAAGAAGCTGGGGCCGAACGACATGTCCGGCGGCTGCTTCTCCATCAGCTCGCTGGGCGGCATCGGCGGCACCGCGTTCACGCCCATCGTCAACGCGCCGGAAGTGGCCATCCTCGGCGTCTCCAAGTCGGCGATCAAGCCGGTGTGGAACGGCAAGGAATTCGCGCCGCGCCTGATCCTGCCGTTGTCGCTCTCCTACGACCACCGCGTGATCGATGGCGCACTCGCCGCCCGCTTCGCCGCCTTCGTGGCGAAGCAGCTCGGCGACATCCGCCGCTTGCTGCTCTGACGCCCTGCTTTTCCCCTCTCCCCCGTAAACAAACTTGATAAACGGGGCAGAGGACAGGGTGAGGGGCGGGTGCTCACGGCACCGCCTCAACAGGTAGCGAACAAGAACAAAGGATTCCCCATGGCGAACACGATCGAAATCAAGGTTCCCGACATCGGCGGCCACGACAACGTGCCGGTGATCGAGGTGCTGGTGAAGGCCGGCGACACGGTGACGAAGGAACAGAGCCTCATCACGCTGGAGTCGGACAAGGCGACGATGGAAGTGCCCTCCAGCGCCGCCGGCACGGTGAAGGAACTCAAGGTGAAGCTGGGCGACGAGGTATCCGAGGGCACGGTCATCCTGCTTTTGGAAACCGCCGCCGAAGCCGGCGTCGCGCCCCCCTCTCCCCCCCGGGGAGAGGGCAGGGGTGAGGGGACGGCCCCGCCGAGCGCTTCCGCAAGCGCCCGCCCCTCACCTCAATCCTCTCCCCAAAGGAGAGAGGAGGCGAAAGCACCGCAGGCGGGAGCTGTTACTGGGAAAGCCGCGGACATCACCTGCCAGCTCGTCGTCCTCGGCTCCGGCCCCGGCGGCTATTCGGCCGCGTTCCGCGCCGCCGACCTCGGCCTCGACACCGTGCTGGTGGAGCGCTACGACACCCTGGGCGGCGTCTGCCTCAACGTGGGCTGCATCCCCTCCAAGGCGCTGCTGCACGCCGCCGCGGTGATCGACGAAGCCGAGGCGATGGCCGCGCACGGCGTCACTTTCGGCAAGCCCAAGCTCGACCTGGCCAAGCTGCGCGACTTCAAGGTCAGCGTAGTGGGCCAGCTCACCAAGGGTCTGGCCGGCATGGCCAAGCAGCGCAAGGTGCGCGCGGTGGTCGGCACCGGCAGCTTCGTGTCGCCGCACGAGATGGAAGTCCAGACGGCCGAAGGCGTGAAGCTCATCCGTTTCGAGCAGGCGATCATCGCCGCCGGTTCGCAGTCGGTGAAGCTGCCTGCGTTCCCGTGGGACGACGAGCGCGTGATGGATTCCACCGGCGCACTGGAAATGAAGGACGTGCCCGGCAAGCTGCTGGTCGTCGGTGGCGGCATCATCGGCCTGGAAATGGCCACGGTGTATGCCGCGCTGGGCAGCGAAGTAACCGTGGTCGAGTTCATGGACCAGATCATCCCCGGCGCCGATGCCGATCTCGTCAAGCCGCTGGCCAAGCGCCTGGGCGGCAAGGTCAAGGGCATCCACCTCAAGACCAAGGTGACCGAGGCCAAGGCCGGCAAGAAGGGCATCGAGGTCAAGTACGAAGGCGAGAGCATCCCCGAAACCAGCGTGTTCGACCGCGTGCTGGTGGCCGTGGGCCGTTCGCCCAACGGCAACAAGATCGGCGCGGAAAAGGCCGGCGTGGCGGTGACCGAGCGCGGCTTCATCAACGTGGACACGCAGCTGCGCACCAACGTGCCGCACATCTTCGCCATCGGCGACATCGTCGGCCAGCCCATGCTGGCGCACAAGGCGGTGCATGAGGCACACGTGGCGGCGGAAGTCGCGGCGGGCCACAAGGCACATTTCGATGCACGTGTGATCCCGTCCGTCGCCTTTACCAATCCCGAAGTGGCGTGGGTGGGTGTCACCGAGCGCGAGGCGAAGGAGAAGGGCCTCAAGGTGGGCGTGGGCAAGTTCCCGTGGGCGGCTTCCGGCCGTGCCATCGGCATCGCGCGCACCGAAGGCTTCACCAAGCTGATCTTCGACGAAGAGACCCATCGCATCGTGGGCGGCGCCGTGGTCGGCGTGAACGCGGGCGACCTGATCTCCGAACTGGCGCTGGCGATCGAGATGGGTAGCGAAGCCGCCGACATCGCGCTCACCGTGCATCCGCATCCCACCCTGGGCGAGTCGGTGGGCATGGCGGCCGAGGTCTACGAGGGCACCATCACCGACCTCTACATTCCGAAGAAGAAGTAAGGCGCGCGTTCTTTTCCGAAACGAAAAAGCCCGGCTTCGGCCGGGCTTTTTCGTGGGCACATGGCCCGTGACAGCGATGCTTAGTGCGCCGGCGCGGCGGATGTCGCTGCGACGAGGCCGGGCAGCTCATGTCCGAAAGCCCGTTTCATGGAATCCAGTGCGATGACCGTGTCGCCCAGCGACGAGGCCATGGAATTCACGGTATGCATGACCTCGAGCGGCTGGAGGGTACCGGCCTTCAGGTCGGCGTCGATGTCGTTCATCCTCGAGCCTTGCAAGTTGACGCTGGTGTTGAACGAGACGCGCCGTTCGAAATCGCTCTGGTAGGCGTAGATCGTGGCGTAGTGACGCAGCTTGCCGGCATCGATCCAGCCGGCGGCCTGGTTGGCGACGGCCACGTCCCAGGCTTCGTGGCGCAGTTTCGGCAACTGCAGTCCAAGAGAGAAATCGCCTTCCATTTGCGTGTCGATATGCTGCGTGATCGTGGCGGCACTGGTGCCGTCCTTCACCGCCTGGACGAGGTAGTTGTCCAGTTGCGTCAGCAAGGCGAGGCGCTTTGCATCTGCATCGCGCATCCGCTGGATATCGGCGAGGTTGGTCTGCAGTTCCGCCTCGATCTGCGCGCTGGCCGTGGCTGCTGCGTGCGTGCGATGCGCGTGCTCGATCCACGCCTCCAGCCCCAGCGCGGTAAGGATGCTGAGCACGATCATCAGATAGTGCTTGGCGAAATCCTTGAAGGATGTCAGTTCGGCGTGCGGTGGTTCGAGATGCATGGTGGCTCCAGCGAAGGCGGGACCGCACGAGCGTAGCGGATCACCTGGTTCCGGTCTGCGCCGGTCGCGCGTCGGGCGCGGGTGGAGAGTATGACGGCGGGTGTCTGCGTGGGTACCATCGACGTCCATATTCCCGATAAGTCGATGATTGCCATGCCGCGCCCCGGCGTAGTGCATGGATCTGCGAGGTAAGCATGACGCTGAAGGTATGTCTGGCAGGCGCCACCGGCTGGGCCGGCTCGGAACTGGCGTGTGGCATTGCCGCCAGTGCGGATCTGGAGCTGGTCGCCGCGGTATCGCGCCGGCACGCCGGCCAACTGCTGGGTGAAGCACTGGGTGATGCCTCGATCGCCACGCCGGTCTTCGCCAACGCGGTCGAAGCACTGGCCGCGCCCTGCGACGTGTTCGTCGAATACACCCATCCCGATACCGCGCGGGCGAACGTGCTTGCCGCGTTGGAGCGTGGTGCACACGTAGTGGTGGGTACATCGGGGCTTGGCGACGAGGACTACGCGCAGATCGACGCGGCGGCGCGCAAGCAAGGGCGAGGCGTGCTTGCCTGCGGCAACTTCGCGCTCACCGCGGTGCTGTTGATCAAGTTCTCCGAGATGGCGGCGAAGATCCTGCCGCAATGGGAGATCATCGACTACGCCTACGCCGGCAAGCCGGACGCGCCCAGCGGCACCGTGCGCGAGCTGGCCACGCGCATGGGCAAGGTGCGCCAGCCGCGGCTGGAAGTGCCGCTGGAAGAAACCCGTGGCCTGCGCGAGACGCGCGGAGGCACCCTGGCCGGCAGTCAGGTGCATGCGGTGCGCCTGCCGGGCTTCGTGCTGGGCGCCGAAACCCTCTTCGGCCTGCCCGACCAGACCCTAAGTATTCGCCACAACGCGGGCGGCAGCGCGAAACCCTACGTGGATGGCGCGTTGCTGGCGATCCGCAAGGTGCCCGGTCTGCTTGGCCTGCACCGTGGACTGGACGCGGTGCTGGAGTTCTGAGCGCTCAGGCGTGCCCGGCCTGCTCGGCTGGGTCCGTGCTCTCCGGAGGCAGCGCCGCCTTGAGCGTGCCTACGAACAGGCGCAGGTTCTGCGTGGTCTGGTCGAGCATGGCGCGCATCTGGCTGATGGTGTGCAGGAAGTCGCGGGGCTGCACCTCGCCGGTGTCCAGGTCGGCGATCGTATTGACCATGCTCGAGCCGTTCATGATGAGCGCGGTGTCCTCATTGAGCAAACTGACGGAATCGCGCTGGCTGGCATAGGCCACGGAATAGCGTTGCATGTGCTCGTGATCGATCCAGCTGGCCGACTGGTCCGCCACCGCCACGTCCCACGCCTCGTGGCGCAACTGCGGGAAGTTGAGATCGAGATCGAAGCTGTTGTGGGTCAGCGCCAGGATATGTTGTCTGATCGTCTCGTCCGGCAGGTGCGTCTTGATATCCGTGGACACAGCATCGCGAATCGCGGTGAGTCGCTGCAGCTGCGCGGAATCCTTCTTCAGCGACGCTTCGGTCTGGCTGAGGTTGATGCGGATCTCCGCCTCGATCCGTGCGCTGGAAGCCGCGGCCGCATGCGTATGGTGCGCATGTTCGATCCACGCCTCGAGCCCCAGCGCCGTGAGGATGCTGAGGACGATCATCAGGTAATGCTTGGCGAAATCCCTGGAGGATTCCAGCCGGGTGTTCTGCGGCTCGATGTGCATGCTCTCTCCGGCACAGGCTTGATCGGCTGTGAAGCGTAGCGGATTACCCGACCGGGATTGCCGTGCGCGGCGTTGCGCGATGCCGCTTAGTGCGGTGCTCCGCCGTCGGCACCGTTGCCCAGCGCGTCCAGGAGGTGGTTTTCCAGTTGCTGGAGATGCGACTGGGCTTCCGTCGAAGTGTGCAGCATCTGCCGCACGCTGCCGGCGAACTCGAGCGGGTTCACGGGGGCGTCGAAGTCGATGCGCGTGTGCAGCCGCTCCATGGCCGGTACGTCGAGCAGGATGACGCCGTCGTGTGAGAACCAGTCCGAGGTTTCGCGCAGGTCGGCGTAGGCCTGGGAATAGCGGCGCAACTGGGCGTCGTCGATCCAACTGGCCGACTGGTTGGCCACGGCCACGTCCCAGGATTGCGAGGCGAACGTCGGCCAGTTGATGCTCAGCGTGAAGGCGCTCTTCTGCGCCTCGATATGCTGGTTGATTGTCGCATCGGGCAGGTTGCCGCGGATGTCCGCGGCGACGGTTGCGTCGAGGTGCTGCAGCGGGGCCATCAGCCTCTCGTTGGACTTGATCGATTTGCGTATGTCTGCCAGGTTCGCCAGCAGCTCGGTACGGATGTGCTGGTTGGCTTCCTCGGCAGCGCGGGCGTGGTGTGTGTGCTCGATCCACGCCTCCAGCCCCAGCGCGGTGAGGATGCTGAGCACGATCATCAGGTAGTGCTTGGCGAAATCCCTGAAGGATCCCAGCCGGGTATTCGGCGGCTCGATGTGCATGCTCTCTCCGGCGCAGGTTCGGTCGTGGTGAAGCGTAGCGGATCGCCACTTCCGCAAGCGACCGGGCGGCTCCGATCTCATGCAAACAGCGCGGTCCTTTTCATTCGGCTGCCCAGGGTGATGGCAGCTGAAACAACGCCCGGGTCAGAGCATCGTCGAGGCACGACGCCGTAAGCCCCCTCAGTTCTCGGATGCGGCGCGCCATGGCCGTGTCGTCTATCGCACAGGTGGGAGTGGGCCAATGCCCTCGGCAATGCCTGTTTGTTGTTCCGGTGGATTGAGCACGGTCATTTCCCTTCTCCTGACCGTGGCGTCTCTGCCTTCGATCCTATGGACCGGCCTTGCTGCCTGCCACCGCAACTGCGATGACATGGCTTGGCAAAGGGAGCGAATCCGGCCGTCCGCAGGCGGCCGAAGCGACCTTGATTCCTTGCCAAAGGAAATGCCGAAATTGATGCCCAGCCCCCAACGACCGAGAGTCTGGGAGCACATCGCCGCCCAAAGGGAATGGCGAAAAGCTGGCCTGCCGATCAGCCTGCCAAACGCCGCCCCGGCCGCAATCCAAGCAGCCAGGTCGCAGCCACACATCCCCCCAGAGCCATCAACCACTCCGTTGCAGACGAACTGGGCTGCGGCAGCAACAGACGGAACGCAGGCAGCCAGGCAGCGCCGTAGTCGGCAGTCACCACACCAGCCGCCACGACCAGCACGACGCCGAGCAGACCCATCAGGATGAACTCGGAACGCGAGTCCCCGATTTCGTCGCGAGCTGGCGCGGTGGCAACGCGTGCCGCCATCTGCTGCGCGAAGTCATCCGGCAATGCCGAAGGCAGCGGTTCGCGCAACGCGCGTGCCATGAGGCGGTAACGGCGCACGCGACCGTCGCCGTTGGACGGATCGAGGCCGAGGCGCTCCGCGCGCAGGGCACGTTCCTGCGCCTGCCATTCGCGCTCCTGCGCGGGATCGTCGAAAGGAGGGATGTCGTGATTCATGCCGCAACTCCTGTCCGGTTTTCCAGCGCCTCGCGCAAGCGCAGGCGTGAGCGGAACAAGTGGCTCTTGATGGTACCCCCGGCCAGCCCGGTGATGCGAGCGATCTCGGGAATGGGGAGTTCGTCCAGGTAATACAGCGTGAGCACGCTGCGCTGCACGGGCGGGAGCGCCTCGATGGCTTCGTGCAAGTGGCGCTGGGTTTCTTCGTCTGCGCAGGCGGCTTCGAGGTCGAAGCCGTCGCCGATGTTTTCCAGCAGCGTGTCGCCCTCGTCGTCGACACTGGTTTCGACCAGCGGGATGCGCTTGTGTTGCAGGTGACGCAGGGCGATGGTCCAGGCCACGCGGCCTATCCACGATTTCAGTGCGCTCTCGCCGCGGTACTGATGCAGGCACTGGTGCACGCGCAGGAAGGTGTCCTGGCACAGCTCGCGCGCGTCCTCGGGATTGCGCACCATGCGCTGGATGATGTGCCAGCAGAGGCCCTGGTACTCGCGCACGAGGCGTTCGAACGCGCCGGGCCGGTTGGCCAGCACGGCTTCCGCCAGGGCGCGGTCGTTGGAGTAGGCGTCATCCATCACGCAAGGGATACATGCAGGCGCGGAACGGTTGCAGCGTGCCGAATGCAACCGTTGGCTGCTGGCAGGTATCCATGTCTCCGAAAGCCGTCATTTCATCCATCTGCCTGGAGCTGCCCATGCCTTCTGAACTGATTCCGATTTCGCTGTTCGTCTGTATCGCTTACGCCATCAAGGTATGCGTGGATGCGATGGTGCGCAAACGCATGGTGGCCACGGGCGGTTCGGCCGACCTGGTCGCCTCGGTGCTGCGCGACGAGGAACTGCGCCGTCGCCATTCCTCGCTGCGCTGGGGCATCGTGCTGCTGTCGGTGGCGCTGGGCTTCGGCTTGATCCAGTGGTTTGGCTGGGAGGAAGTCACGCCGGGGCTGGTTGCCGTGCTGGCGGGTGCCACCGGGCTCGGCAACCTGGTGTTCTTCATGGTGTCGCGCAGGCTGGGTTGAAGTCCGATAGGAACGAAGCCCGGGACTGGCCCGGGCTTCGTTCGTTTGCGCGGTGGCTGACGCTGCTGGTTCAGGCAACGACCAGCGACACGTCGATGTTGCCGCGGGTGGCGTTGGAATAGGGGCAGACGATGTGGGCCTTTTGCACCAGCGCCTCCACCTCCTCGCGTGGCATGCCGGGCACGTGGATCTTCAGTTCGACCTCGATACCGAAACCGGTGGGGATCTGGCCGATGCCGACCGTGCCTTCGATGCTGGTGTCGGCGGGCAACACGCGCTTGTCCTGGCCGGCGACGAATTTCATCGCGCCGAGAAAGCAGGCCGAATAGCCGGCCGCGAACAACTGCTCGGGGTTGGTGCCGGCGGCGCCGTTGCCGCCGAGCTCCTTCGGCACGGTCAGCTTGACGTCGAGTACGCCGTCGGAGGAAGTGGCGTGGCCGTCGCGGCCGCCGGTGGCCTTGGCATGGGCGCGGTACAGGACTTTTTCGATGGACATGGTGGTTGCCTCTCGGGTGGGTGGCTGTGTCAGCCTGGGGGATGGTGGGGGAGCGTCTAGCGTGCTCAGAGTCAAAGTTCGAGCGTTATTGAATAGCGCGCTACTTAAGTGGGCGATAAAATTCTGGAGGTGATCGTTTTCAGGAGTCGGTGGACAGGTGGGAACGGAGTCGGTCGAGATCGCGCTTGAGGCTGCGCAGTTCGTCCACCTCGCAACCAGCGGCGCACAACACTTCGTTCGGCACGGCGTTGGCGCGCTTCTTCAGCGCACGGCCTTCGGCAGTAAGGGTGATCACCACCTGGCGCTCATCCTCGGCCGAACGGGCACGGTCGAGCAAGCCGGCGGCTTGCAGGCGCTTGAGCAGGGGCGTGAGCGTGGCCGAGTCCAGGCATAGCCGTTCGCCGATCTCCGACACGGTCAGGCCGTCGCGCTCCCACAGCACCAGCATCACCAGGTACTGCGGGTAGGTGAGCTCCAATGCATGCAGCAGCTTGCGGTAGAGCTTGCCCATCGCCAGGTTTGCCGCATACAGCGCAAAGCACACCTGCTGATCGAGGAGCAGGGGCGAATTGGCCTGGGCGGTGGTCTGGCGAGTGCTCATGGCTGCAATATATATAGCGCGCTATTTAATAGCAAGATAAATATTCCGGCGAATGAGGGCGGTCAGTCGGCCATCTCGTCCCTGATGCCATCGAACAGGTCGCGCTGCACGGCATAGTTGTCGACATCGACAAAGCCCGACAAGCCCACGCCGACGAGGCGGTAGCGGCTGTCGGCGGAGCGCTCCACGCGGGTACGCAGGGCACATGCCATGTCGGCCAGTTCGCGTTCGGATTCCGGTCTTTGCGCGGGAGTGAGGCTGCGCGTGAGAGTGTGGAAGTCCGCAGTCTTCAGCTTCAGCACGACGGTGCGTGCGATGCGCCCGTCTTGCGCTTCGCGCTGGTGCGCGGCCCAGGCCTTTTCTGCAAGGCGGCGGATGTGCGGTTCCAGCTCGTCCAGGGTGAGGTCACGCTCGAAGGTGTCCTCCGCAGATACCTGCAAGGTGGGGCGGTCGGGCGTCACCGGGTGATCGTCGATGCCCAGCGACAACTCATGCAGGCGTCGCCCCCAGCGGCCGAAGCGCTGCTCCAGCTCTTCCGCCGCGAATGCTCGCAGGTCGCCCACGGTGGCCAGACCCAATGCCGTCAGCTTGCCTTCCATCACCTTGCCCACGCCCGGCAGGCGGCCGATCGGCAACGGAGCGAGGAAATCCAGCACGTCGCGTGGGCGCACCACGAACAGGCCATCGGGCTTGCGGAAGTCCGAGGCGATCTTGGCGAGGAACTTGTTCGGCGCCACGCCGGCGGAGGCGGTGAGCTGCGTTTCCTCGCGAATCGCCGCGCGGATCGCCTCGGCGGTGGCGGTTGCCGAGGGCAGGCCGGTTCGGGTCTCGGTGACGTCGAGGTAGGCCTCGTCCAGCGAGAGCGGCTCGATCAAGTCGGTATGCCGCGCGAAGATCTCGCGCACCTGCCGCGACACCGCCTTGTAGCGCGTGAAGTCCGGCGGCACGAAGACAGCCTGCGGACACAGCCGTTCCGCGCGTACCGCCGGCATGGCCGAGCGCACGCCGAACTTGCGTGCCTCGTAGCTGGCCGCACACACCACCGAGCGCGCGCCCTTCCATGCAACCACGACGGGCAGGCCGCGCAGCGAAGGGTCGTCGCGCTGCTCGACCGACGCGTAGAACGCATCCATGTCGACGTGGAGGATTTTGCGCGGCGGGGTGGGCACGGTGGGATTCTAGAGAAGGTTCGATCAATCGGCCTTTTTGCACGTCATCCCGGCCTTTGTCGGGATGACGTGCAAAGCGGTGGTTCTCTAGGCGTTCGCGATGCTTGTCAACCGTGCGACGAGCCGCTCCGCATAGCTTTCCGCCGCATCGGGTCGTATCGCGAGATGCAGGAACGGTTCGATCAACTCGGCCTCCATCAGCAGGAAGTGCCCGTCGCAAATCACGCCATCGATGCGTGCATAGGCCGGGTTGGCGTGGCCGGCACGTTCCACGGCAGCCAGCACGGCCTGCGCCGCGGCGAGTGCCGGCGCGGGCGCTTCGGCCAGTTCCGCGCTGCCGCCGTGTTCGCCCTGCACGCGATAGTCGCCGGCCTTCGGCAACTTGCGCACGGCGTGGCTGAAGACGCTGTCGAAGAACAGCAGCGACCATTCGCCGTCGCGCTGGATTTCCGCTACGAACGGCTGCACCAGCCAGTCGCCGGCGGGCAGCGCGGCGAGGGCCTGCGCGAACGCCGGATCCCCCGCAACGCCGCGCAAGGTGCGCCACGCGCCGCCGCTCACGGCCGGCTTCACCACCACGTCCTGCCCGTGCAGGGTTTGCAGCGCCGCCGGCAATTCCGTCGTCTCTGCGAGGCGCGTCGGAATGACATCCACGCCGACTTGCGCCAGTTCCAGCAGGTAACGCTTGTCGCTGTTCCAGCGCAGCAGGCGGCTGTCATTGACGGTGGGAACGCCCAGCGCGTCGAGCTGATCCAGCCAGCGCAGGAACTGCGGATAGAGTCGAAAGTAATCCCACACACTGCGGATCAGGACGGCGTCGAAACGCGACCAGTCCACGTCCGGGTCGTTCCATATGCAGGGTACGGGCTGCACGCCGAGGCGGGTGAGTGTGGCGACGAAATGCGCGTCGTCGGGATGGACGCCGGTATGCGCAGCGTCGGTGGCAAGGGCTAGCTGGATGGACATGTGGACGCTCTCGAAAGTAAGGGCGCCCTTGTCGATAAGGATCGCGTGCCGAGCGTGGCGGATGGCTCCGTCGCAGCACCCCTCGGCGCGGACTGCGTGGCGCGGATGCCAACGCAACAGGGTCGCATCGCAGGGCGATGCATGGCGCCTATTTTTTTACCGTGCTGGGCAGCTGTCAATCGGGCGTATGCTGGTTTCCTGTATCCGTTGATGCCCTGGAGCCTTCATGCCGCTCGACATGATCCATGCCGGGCCTTCGATGCTCGCTGCCTTCCTCGCTTCGCTGGTGGAATGCGTGGAAGCCTTGACCGTGGTGCTGGCGGTAGGCGCGGTGCGCGGCTGGCGCAGTGCGCTGGCAGGCAGTGCGTCGGGCTTGCTGGCGCTGCTTCTGCTGGTCGTGGCATTGGGCCACGCGCTCACCCGCATCCCGCTGCAGAAATTGCAAATGGTGGTAGGTGCCCTGCTGCTGCTGCTCGGCATGCGCTGGTTGCGCAAGGCCGTGCTGCGCGCGGCGGGGGTGATCGCGCTGCACGACGAGACGGCGATCTACGAACGCGAGGCGCAGGCGTTGCGCGGCCAGGGCGCCGCTGCACACGCGTGGGACAGGCTGGCCTTCGCGACAGCTTTCAAGATCACCGTGCTCGAAGGCATCGAGGTGGTGTTCATCGTGCTCGCCATCGGTGCCGGTCGTCCCGGCCTCATGTGGCCGGCCAGTCTCGGTGCGCTGGCAGCGTTGATGGTGGTGGTGGCGTTGGGCGTGGTGGTGCACAAGCCGCTGGCGCGCGTGCCGGAAAACACCTTGAAGTTCGCAGTGGGCGTGCTGCTGTCTGCGTTCGGCACGTACTGGGCGGGCGAGGGAATGGGCTATGCGTGGCCGGGTGCTGACGGCGCCCTTCCGTTGCTGGTATGCGTTTTCCTCGCAGTGGCGATGCTGTGCGTGGCCCGGTGTCGGCGCGTGGCAGGGGGAGTCGCTCAATGAGCTGGTTGCGTACGATCGCAAGCGAACTCTGGGGCTTGTTCGTCGACGACGGGCGCTATGCATTCACCATCGTGGCCTGGCTGCTGCTGGCGTGGCTGGTGTTGCCGCTGTTGCAGCTTGGCGACGATTGGAACGCGCTGGTGTTCGCGGCCGGCCTGCTCGCGATCCTGGCCGAGAGCGTGTTGCGCCGCGCGCGACCGTGAGTCGCGAGCGGCGCCGGGTTCTAGCTGGCGTCGTCCCAGAACACCTCGACCGCATCGGGGTTCATGAACCCCCATATGGGCGTGCCCAGCCGCACGAGGCCGTTGCGGATGCGATGGGTGGTTTCGTCGTAGGCCGAGATGCGATAGACCATCTGGTACTTCGAAGTGGTGAACCACATCGACAACGGCACGGACAGCCAGAAGGTGCTGGATTTTGCATGCAGGATGCGCAGGCCGTTGGCGCCGGCCCAGTCCTGCAACAGGGCCTTGGCGTTCTGCAAATGGCGCCAGCTCAGCCAGATCGCCACAGCGATCAACAGCACGAACAGCAACGGTGTGGTTCTGGTCATCTTGCCTCCATGAATTCCCTATGCGCAGCGTGAGCCGTGTTGCGCGGTTGCGCAAGCCATCCTGTCCGTGCTGGCCACGCTTCCATCCGCCTGTGCCGTTCTGCCGCACGGCAGGAGGGCACAGCAATGAACTCGTTCTGCACGATGCTGTCGGAACGCCTGGTGCGTTTGGCCGTCACATGCCGGTCTTTGCCACTGGCTGTTTGTCCCCGGCATGCCAATGCTGTTCGCGGGTCGGGCAATTTGCCAGCAGAGGGAGTACGCAGATGCGAAAGTCGTGGGCAGTGGCCACGGTGGTGGCGTTGATGGTGTCGGGCGGACCGGCGACGGCGCAGGCGGGAGATGACTGGGATGCGCAGATGGCCAAGCAATGCCCGGATATGGTGGCGTGGATGCATGCGAAGGAAGCCGAGGTCACTGCGGATCGAAAGGCGCATCCCCTGGGCAAGCCCAGTGAACCGGAATTGCGTGTCGGGTTGTTGAAGATGGGCGATGCCGATCAGAAAGCGCGCAATGCAGTCATCGCCGACGGATACAAGCATCAGGAGCTGGCAAAGACGGTGCTCGCTGTCGATGCCCGCAATCTCCCGCGCATCAAGCAGATCGATACCGTGCAGGGATTCCCCACGCCGGTCCAGGTGGGTAACAACGGCGTACGGGCGGCTTTCATACTGGTGCAGCATGCCGACCGCGATCCGGCCTTTCAGGCGCACGTGCTCGACGAATTGAAATCGCGGCCTGACCAGGGTGGTGTCGGCGCACAGGATTACGCTCTGCTCACGGATCGTGTGTTGCTGGCGCAGCACAAGTTGCAGCGCTATGGCACGCAGTTCACGGCGACGGACGGCAAGACGCAAATGCAGCCGAGGCCCATGGAAGACCCGGCCAACGCGGACAAGCGCCGTGCCGCCATCGGCCTGCCGCCGTTGGCGGACTATGCGTGCATGCTGGGGGTGACGTATCGAGTGCCGGCAAAGTCTTGAGCGACGCCGGTGCTGCCTTGAACGGAGCGATGCAGCGTCGCGGCGCGTGATGCGCCGGACAGGAAACGCTTACGCCTCCTCGTCCCAGCGCACATCGATGGCATCGCCATCCACCGTGCCCCAGAACGTGCCCAGTCGTATCAGGCGTGGCGGATGCAATGAGTGGATTCGTCCAGCACTTCCACATGCTAGAGGCTCTGGGCCCTTGATGAGGTAAACCACAGCGACAGCGGTGGGATGCCAGTCCGCTTCGTGCTCAGGATGAACAGCTTGTTGGCGCGTGCCCAGTCTTGCAGCAGGGACTGCACGGCGCGGTAATGCTGCCATCCCCAGTAGCTGGCTATAACGGCGCCAACCGTGGCCAGCAGCAGCGGTGTGGGATGGGTCATGGCGTTCGATTTCTCCGGAGCTCGGGATAGGGTGCGCTGGCCAGGCAGGCCGTGCGGGCCATGGCGTGGCGGGGCTGGTGGAAGTGCCGGCACAATGGCAAGGTTGCCGGATGACGAACGAAACCAGCTCCCCTGCCTACCTGCGCCGGCTCGGCGTGTGGGACGGCGCGATGATCGTGGTCGGCGGCGTGATCGGTGCCGGTATCTTCCGCACGCCGGCCACGGTGGCGGAACGCACGGCTTCCGGCCTGCCGTTGCTGGCGGTGTGGGTGCTGGGCGGCCTGCTCACGCTCACCGGCGTGCTGTGCTACGCGGAGCTGGGTTCGCGGCGGCCCCACGCGGGTGGCATCTACCTCTACATCCGAGAAGCCTTCGGTTCGCTGCCGGGCTTCCTGTTCGGCTGGGCGATGGCGCTGATCAACTACCCCGGCAGCGTGGCCGCGGTGGCTACCACCTTCGCCGATTATTTCTGCAAGGCGCTCGACCTGCCGTTGCCGTGGGTGAAGCCGGTGGGCGTGGCCGCAATCGTGTTCATCGTGGGAGTGAACCTCACTGGCATCCGCGCCGGTGCGATGATGCAGAACATCTTCGCGGTGCTGAAGCTCGCTGCCATCGCGATGCTGGTGGCGGTGGGGCTGGCGCTGGCGCACGGCCATCTCGGCGGCGTGCTGGCGACCGACACCACGCATCCCGTATCCGGCGGAGCCTTCGTGGGTGCGTTGCTGCCGGTGCTGTTCACCTACGGCGGCTTCCATTATTTGAACGACCTTGCCGGAGAGGTGCGCGACCCGCAGCGGACGCTGCCGCGCGCCCTGCTGCTCGGCATGCTGGGCGTAGTGCTGGCTTATGTGCTGGCGAACGTGGCCTACCTCACCGGCCTGGGTCACGCGGGACTGGCCAGCAGCTCCGCGCCCGCGGCCGACCTGATGCGGCGGCTGTTCGGTGAGACCGGCGCCAAGGTGATGGCGGTCGGCATCGCCTGCTCCACCTTCGGCTATTGCAGCATCGCCATCGCCGGCGGCGCGCGCGTGATGCAGACCATGGGTGCCGACGGCATGCTGTTCCGCGCGGTGGGTTACATCGACCCGCGCACGCGCACACCGCAGGTGGCGCTGGTGGCGCTGGGCGCGTGGACGGTGGTGCTGGTGCTGTGGGGCAACTTCGGTCAGCTGGTGGACTACACCGCCGTGGGCGAGTGGCTGGGCCACGCCGTCGGCATCGGCACGCTGTTCTGGTACCGCTGGAAGTTCGTGGACGAACCGGCGCCGTACCGCGTGCCGCTGTTCCCGCTGATGCCGCTGGTGTTCGTGCTCACCGTGACCGGGGTGATCGTCGCCACCGCGATTTCCTCGCCGCGCGATGCGGGCATGAGCCTGCTCATCATTGCGCTGGGCGCACCGGTGTACTGGCTGTGGCAGTGGTGGCAGCGGCGTTGAGCATACGTAGCGCTCGCAGGGAGTGCAGGTCCGAAGGGTCGCGGTCAAAGCCGTTTCCACTGCACCTGCCGACGCAAGCAGTGCCCGCCGCGCAGGCACCGACAACACACGAATCATGCGGGGTAGACGTGCCATGAAACGAGCTTGGCTGCTTGCCGTCGCGACCTTGTTTGCCGCCCCCCTGATGGCGACGGAAGTGGCCGACATGACGGCGGCCTCGGCGCACCTAGACCTGCAGCACGTCACGCGCATCGCAGCGCCGGAAACCGCGCAGGACGGCGTGAGGCAGCAGCGCTACACCTTCCAACCTGCCGTGCAGCCGCAGATCACGGTGATGCCCGCGCAAGGCACGTGGAACTGGCAAGGGCAGGGCGAGTTGCACCTGCGTGTGCAGAACGCGATGCCGTGGGCGGTCACGCTGGCAATCGACATCGAAGGCGCGGATGCAGGATCGCACCTGCACGCCGTAGTGGCTTTGCCCGCGGGACCTGCGCAGATTTTGGCGGTTCCGCTGCGGGCCGCGTCGCCCTTGGCCTTCGGCATGCAGGTGGGTCCGACCAGGCCGTTCGAGGACGGTGGCCGGCACATGCTGGTGGCGACCGTGGTGGAGGGGACGCTGGATCTTTCCGCCGTGCGTGACGTACGGCTCTCCATGCCTGCGCCGCAAGCCGCGCAGTCCATCCTGCTTGGCCAACTGGACGTGGTGGCGGACGAGCCCGTTCTGCACGAGGCCTATACGGGCATCGTGGATCGCTACGGCCAGTACACGCGCGGGGACTGGCCGGAGAAGGTCGCCGACGATGCCGCGCTGCGCGCCGCCGTGGTGCGGGTGCCGCCTGTTGCACCGGCCGGCGGCGAGGACCGCTATGGCGGAAGTCCGGGCATCCATCTGCAGGCGACGGGCTGGTTCCATGCGCAGAAGGCCAAGGGTCGATGGTGGCTGGTCACGCCGGAGGGCAACGGCTTCTTCTCGCTGGGCGTGAACACGGTGAGGAGCGATGACGTCCGCACCTACGTGCAGGGCCGCGAGTCCATGTTCCGCGACCTGCCGCCGGACAGTGGTGCGTGGGCCGCGTTCTACGGCACGGGCGACAACCGCAACGCGGAGCAGGGCGCGGGCGCCGGCCGCTGCTGCAACCATGGCCGCTGGTTCGATTTCTACGCCGCCAACCTGTATCGGGTGGATGGCCGGGACTGGCTCGCCGCATGGCGCACGCGCACCCTGGCGCGCCTGCACGCCTGGGGCTTCAACACGATCGCCAACTGGAGCGACCCTGAGCTGGATGCGATGCACCAGTTGCCGTACACGCGCTCGATGGACATCCGGGGCGACTTCGGCAACGTCGCCACCGGCTACGACTGGTGGGGACGCATGCCCGATCCCTTCGACCCGCGCTTTGCGCAGGCGGCCGACACGGCGGCGTCCAGGGCCGCACAGGGCGTGCGCGACGACCCGTGGCTGCTGGGCTACTTCGCCGACAACGAATTGTCGTGGGCCGCGCCCGGCCCGAACGGCCGCTGGGCGCTGGCCGTCGGCACGCTGCGCAGCGAGGCGCGCAGTGCGGCCAGGCAGGCCTTCGTTGCGGATCTGAAACGCGAGTACGGCACGCCGGACAAGCTCGCGAAGGCATGGGGCATCGCGCTGGCTTCATGGGGTGCACTGGATGCCGGCAATTTTCCCGCCCCAGAGCCGGACGAGGCGCATCCCGCCATCGCCGCCGACTACAGCGCATGGCTGCGCCGCTACGCCGGGCAGTACTTCCGCATTGTGGCCGCCGCGATCCATCGCCACGATCCGCACCATCTGTATCTCGGCAGCCGCTTCGCGGTCAGCACGCCCGAGGCCATCGAGGTCTGTGCCCGGTACTGCGACGTGGTGAGTTTCAACGTCTACGCCGACGTACCGGAGCACGGTTTCGATGCGGCGGCGATGCACAAGCTCGACAAGCCCGTCATCATTTCCGAATTCCATTTCGGCTCAAACGATCGCGGCCCGTTCGGCCAGGGCGTGGTGTCGGTGGAGAGCGAGGGACAGCGTGGAGCGGCCTACGCACGCTACCTGCAAGCGGCCGCGGCGGATCCCGACATCGTGGGCACGCACTGGTTCGAATACGTGGACGAGCCGGTGACCGGTCGCCTGCTTGACGGCGAGAACGGGCACTTCGGCCTGGTCGGCATCACCGATATCCCCTTTGCGGGTTTCGTCGAGGCGGTGCGCAAGGCGAACGCGGAGTGGCGACGAAGGCCGTGATGCGGCGGTTGTCGGCGGGGTTATGCTGGCGGACCGATTTCTCCGGAGCAACCCATGTGCTTGATCGCATTCGCCTGGCAGGCGCATCCGCGCTGGCGGCTGGTGCTGGCTGGCAATCGCGATGAGTTCCATGCGCGACCCAGCGCGGAACTGGCGCGCTGGGCGGATTTGCCCATCGCCGCCGGGCGCGATCTCGAAGCGGGAGGCACGTGGCTGGGCGTGACCGATGCCGGTCGTTGCTGTGTGGTCACCAACGTGCGTGATCCGCGCGATCCGCAACGTGGTGCCTCGCGTGGCCTGCTCGCCACGGACTATCTCGCGGGCGCGGCGGATGCGACAGCACATGCGCGGGAGCTGCTGGTTTCTGCAGCGGACTATCGGCCGTTCAACCTGCTCACCTTCGATGCACGTGCCGCGTTCTATCTCGGCAACCGCCCGGAGCCTCGCGCCGAGGCGGTGGGGCCGGGCGTGCATGGCCTGTCCAACGCCGACTTCAACACGCCATGGCCGAAGACGCGTGCATTGATGACACGCTTGCAAACATGGCTGGTCGCGAGCCCGGACGAAGATTTCGCGCCGCTGTTCGCCGCGCTTGCCGACGAGCAGCAGGCGCCCGATGCGGAATTGCCGGATACCGGCGTGGGTCTGGAGCGCGAGCGCTGGCTTTCCAGTGCTTTCATCCGCGGCGAGCACTACGGCACGCGTGCGAGCACAGTGGTGGCGATCGGCCACGATGGACTGGGCGTGATCGTCGAGCGTCGCTTCGGGCCCGAAGGCCGCTTCCTCGGCGAAAGCCGATTGGGCATCGGTCCACATGCCGCCACGGACTGAGGCGCCACGCCTACACCGCACGGCGTGTCCCGCTGTCTGACCTTGCGCGCAGCGGCGATTAGCGTCGTTGCTCCCGTCACGACTGGAGCGCGCGCATGCACCGGGCTTGCCTGTTGTTGATCCTGGGCGCGTCGTCCATTGCCACGGCGCACGCAAACGATTGTCCCGACTGGCCGCCGGAACAGGCGCGCAAGGAGATGTCCGCGCTGCGCGAACGATTGGACGGCTGGAACCACGCCTACCGCGTGGAGGGCGCCTCGACAGTGAGCGATGCCGTGTATGACCAGGCCGAGAAGCAGCTTGCGGCGTGGCGGCAATGCTTTCCCATGCAGGCGCCGGCGCCGTTGGCGCATCTGGCCGACGATGGCGGACGCGTGTTGTCGCCAGTGGCACAGACCGGTCTGGCCAAGCTGCCGGACGAGGCCGCGGTAACCGCATGGATGCAGGCGCGTGGCAACCGCGACCTGTGGGTCCAGCCCAAGGCCGATGGCGTGGCGGTGACGCTGGTTTATGTGGATGGTCGGCTGCGACAGGCCAGCAGCCGCGGCGACGGTCTGCACGGTTCGGACTGGACCGCGTTGGCGCAGTCGATCGATGCGATCCCCAAGCGCCTGCCGAACGCGCTGGCACGCATAGTCGTGCAGGGTGAACTGGTCTGGCGCCTGCCCGGCCACCTGCAAGCCGACGCGGGCGGCGTCAATGCGCGTTCGGCAGTGGCCGGCGCATTGGCGCGCAACATGCTGGATGACGCGACGGCCGCGAAGATCGGCCTGTTCGTCTGGGACTGGCCCAGCGGTCCGGCCGACATGCCGTCGCGGCTTGCCGGGCTGCGCGCGATGGGTTTCGCCGACAGCGCGGCGCTCACGCAGCCGGTATCCGGGATCGCCGAAGTGCGGCGCTGGCGCGATCAGTGGTACCGCCACGCATTGCCGTTCGCCGCCGACGGCACCGTGTTGCGCCAAGGCCATCGGCCGCCTGCCGACATGTGGAAGGCCAGTCCGCCGGACTGGGCGGTGGCATGGAAGTATCCCGCCGCCACCGCCTTGGCGGAGGTGCGCGCGGTGACGTTCACCGTCGGGCGCAGCGGTCGCGTCACGCCGGTGTTGGAAATCGCACCGGTGCAACTCGACGATCACCGCGTGCAGCGCGTGAGCATAGGTTCGCTCGCGCGCTGGCGCGAGCTCGACATCCGCCCGGGCGACCGGGTCGAGCTTGCGTTGGCGGGACTGACCATTCCACGCCTGCAATCGGTGGCGTGGCGCGCGTCGCAGCGTGTCGCAGTGGATGTGCCCGACCCTGCGGATCACGGTCCGCTCACCTGCTGGCATTCCACGCCCGGTTGCGAGGCCCAGTTCCAGTCACGACTCGTTTGGCTGGGCGGCAAGCAGGGCTTGCGGCTGCATGGCGTCAATGCGGGCACGTGGCAGGCGTTGACGGACGCCGGCCTGGTCCACGGCCTGCTGGACTGGTTGAAGCTTGCGCCTGCACAACTCGCGGCAGTGCCGATGCTGGGCGAAGGCCGGGGCACGACCCTGGCGAAGGCGTTCGCCGATGCGCGCCAGCGGTCATTCGACGATTGGCTGCAAGCTCTGGGCGTGCCGGACGATGCCGTGAATGAAGGTGAAGATTGGGCGGCCCTGGTTGCCCGGGGCGAGGAAGGTTGGCGTGTTCATGGCGCCAGCGCGTCACGCGCCCGACAGCTCGCGGCCTTCTTTGCGCACCCTGATGTGCGTGCACTGGCGGCACAGTTGCGCGCGGTCGGTGTGCAGGGGTTTTAGAGCTTGCCCATGCCCCAGGCGCAAAGGCGCGCTTACAACAGCTCCCCGTCCACGTAATACCAGCGTCCGGCCTCGCGTACGAAGCGGCTGATCTCATGCTGGCGCTGGGCGCGGCCGCCGCCCAGGCGGTAGCGGGCCACGAATTCCACCGTGGCGTGATCTGCGTCGATGCGTTGCTCGTTGCCCACGTCCAGGCCAAGCCAGGTCGGCGCGGGTTGCTGCGCGGCGAGCCGCAACGAAGCGGGGCGGGTGTCGGCGTGCCAGGTGGCCAGCAGGTAATCCTCGCGCTTGAGCACGTAGGCGCTGTAGCGCGAACGCATCAGTTGCGCGGCGCTGGTGGCTACCGCACTGCCGTCGTGCAACGGACCGCAACAGAAGGCATAGCCGGCGGGATCGCCGCAAGGGCAGGGCGTGAGCGTGTCGATCGCCTTCATGCCGCGGCGGGCGGCGTATCGGTCAGGCTGGCCTGCCGCGCAGCACGCGGGCGGGCAGCATCAGGATCGCACCGAGGAAGGAGAAAACCGCGCTCACGGTGATGCCGACCAGCCGGAACGGCAGGCAGATCAGCCACACGATGGGGTACAGCACCAGCGCCAGCAGCGCGAGCGGCCAGCAGAAAACCAGCAGCAACAGCCAGAGCAGGAAGGCGGCCATGACATGACCTCGCGGAGGAATGGATGGACAAACTTTAGCGCGGATCTGCAGTGCCTGCGCAGTGTCTTTCGGCACCCAGGCAAGTGCATTTACATCACCGGCTTCACCCCGATCAGCAGCGCATGCAGCCAGAACGCGAACAGCATCCAGGCCGCCACGCCCACCACGACGGCGGTGATGGTGCCTTTGAGCGTGCCGGGCGGATAGATTGTGCCCTCGCGGCGATCACGCCGGCGCGAGGCGGCGAACAGCACCACGGCCCACAGCAGGAAGGCGCCGAACAGCACCACGTCGTGCAGCATGCCGGTGGCGAGCAGATGGCCGAACGCCCACGTCTTCACTGCCAGTACCTGCGGATGGTGCAGCCGCGCCTTGATGCCGTTGCGCGGCACCCGCGCCGCGGCGAGCAGCACAAAGGCCACCAGGGTGAACAGCGCGTTGAGCCGCATCAGCCACGCCGGCGGCGAATACAGCAGCACCGGTTCGTGCCGTGCCAGTCCGAAGCCCCAGCAGATCAGCACGAAGCCGACCAGCGAGACCAGCGCGTAGATGCCCTTCCAGCGTTTCTGGCCCAATCGGGCGATCTGCCGGGCACGCCAGCCGTCGGCAAAGATGCGCAGCGAATGCATGCCGAGAAACAGGACGAGACCGAGGATCAGCACAGACATGGCAGGCGGCTCCGCAGATTGGTGTTGTGAAGTATAGGCAACTCAGGGTGACATCACGGATGCAGCTCGACGCGCACCGCCAGGGCCAATGCACCCTCCTGCAGTACCAGCGCACCGCTGCCGGGACGCCATGCGTCGCCCGTGTGCAGCAGGCCTTCGTCGGTATCGACGGTTCCCCGGGCGCAGTACACCAACGCGATGGAAGCATCGGGTTGCCGTGTGCCGGCGCTTCGCCAGGTCTCGATGCCGCCGCGCACGCGACCACGGCGCAACATCAGATTGAAATCCCGGCTGGGTCCGCCGGCCAGAGTGATGTCGACGCCCGTCTCGCCGGCGAACGCGAACGGCACGCACGGGGTGGTAAGCGAATGGTGGCGACCGTCCCCCATCTTCATCGTGAAGCCCTCGCCATCAAGCAAGGCGATGACGCGGTCGATGCCTGGGAATGGGGAAAACGGTGCGGCGTTTTCCACTTCGGCGATGCTCACGCGCCACTGGAAATCGTCCATGGTCGCGGTGGCGGGATGGATGATCAGTTCACGGGTGCGGCCCATGCCGTTCTTCCAAGGTTTGGCTGGGGAATCGGCGAGTTTGGTGATGGACATGGCTTAGGTGTGGTTTGGCGGGTTTGTGTGAGTCGCGCATGGTAGTCATGCATTTGGCAAGGATTGTCGCAGGCTATAGAGAGGATCAATTCGCTCGTTACCGATGAAATTCTGGTCATCGTCCGCTTGCGGGAGAGGAGCTTTTGCCCTATGCGTCATCGCAAGTTCCAAAGCGGTTTCGTGTTGCTGCAGCAGCCCAAGCTACTTCTCTTTTGTGTGCCCACGCACACGCAGGAGCGCGTGCGTGGGGCGAAGCCGGCCCGGAGTCAAAGAGAAGTAGCCAGAGAAAAGGGCACCCCGCGGTGGCGCTTTTCGTCCATCAGTTGACGGAAAGTGCGTGAGGAGCGGCCGGGCTTTTCGTCCGGACCTCCTGCCTGGTCGAAAAGGCGAGTCCATCGGTGGACTCGCCAGCAGCGCGGCCTGATCCTCCTCGCCTCCTCAGCCCGCTTACGCAAGCGGGCAAAGAGAGCGAATCCGCCGCAGGCCGCCTCCCTATCTCTCGATCACCCGCCTGAACGGCGGCAACGCCCGCAGCATCCCCGCACCATAGCGCTTGGTGACCACACGCCGATCCAGCAGCACGATGCGGCCGGTATCGCTTTCGTTGCGGATCAGGCGTCCGCAGTACTGGGTGAGCAGGCGGGTGGCCTCGGGAATGCTCACTTCGATGAAGGGATTGCGCCCCCGCGATTCCAGCCACTCCGCATAGGTGGCACCCACCGGATCGGTAGGCACGGCGAAGGGCAATTGCGTGATGACCACGGTTTCGCACAGCTTGCCGGGCAGGTCGAGGCCTTCGCCGAAGCTGGCCAGGCCGAACAACGTGCTGCCGCGGCCCGCTTCGATGTCCGCGATATGTTCGGCGATCAGTTGCGTCTTGCCCAGCGAGCCTTGCGCGCGCACTTTGCGCACCTTGTCGATGGGCAGGCGCTGCAGCACGCGGTCGAGCTTGGCGCGCGAGGTGAACAGCACGAGGTTGCCTGCGCTCCAGTCGAGGTGTTCGGCCAGCCAGTCGCTGATCGCTTGCGCGTGCTCCTCGCGTGCGTCGGGCAGGGCATCGATGGCGGGCACTTCGAGTTGTGCCTGCGCGGCGAGGTCGAAGGGCGAGGGCAGGCTGAGCGTGGCCGTGTCGTCGGGCAGGCCCACGGCATCGGCGTAACCGCGGAAGTTGCCGCCTGCGCTCAACGTGGCGGACGTGAGCACCACGCCGCTGGCGTTGCCCCACAGCACGCTGCGCAGCAGACCCGCAGCGGACACCGACGAGGCGTGGCAGACCAGTTGCTGGTCGCCGGTAAGCGTGACCCAGCGCGCCAGTGGTGGCGCCTGGTCGGGATCTTCCGAGGCCCATGCGTGCCAGCAGGAAGCCTGCTTGCCGATGCGTTCCAGCGCGATGCCGAGCTCGCGCGACAAGGCTTCCTGGGTGGGGCCACCGTCAGTCATCTCAACCACCGCACGACGCACGGCGGCGAGCCAGCGCTGTACTACGGAGGTCTGCAGGCTGAGCATGCGTGCGTGTTCGACCCAGGCTGCCGGCAGGCGCCCCAGCGAGCCGCGGTACATGGGTTCGGTTTCGGCAGGATCGGGCAGCCAGCCAAGGCGGATCTCCTTCTCCAGCGCCTCCAGCGTGTCGCCGAGTTCCTGCAGCTTCGTGTCGCCGGCATCCAGGGTGAGCTTGCCGAGATTTTCCTTGTCGGTGAGCGAATAGGCCGCGTGCACCTGGCGCCCGAGCCGGCTCAGCTGGCGTACGGTGACGGCCATGTGCACGTCGGAGGCACCGCGGTCGATCGCCTTGCCTGGGATGTGGTGGGCCTCGTCGAACACGTACAGCGTTTCGTCCGGGCGCGGCAGGATCACGCCACCCCAGTTGTCGTCTTCGCCCGGCATGGTGAGGTCGGCCAGCACCAGGTCCTGGTTGGCCACGATGATGTCGGCGTCGTCCACCGCGCGGCGTGCTGCGAAGAACGGGCAGACCATGAATTGTCCGCACTTGCGGTTGGTGCAGCCGCCGGCGCTGGTGGTGAGCATGGGGCGCAGCAGATCGCCGACGGGTTCGGGTGCGGCGTCCATGTCGCCGTTCCAGGTGTTGTCGTCGAAGGCCAGCGCGAGCTTGGCTAGCGCTTGTTTCTCGCGTTCCGCGGGCGGCCTGCTCCACAGCGCGAGGTCGGCGTCGAAGCCGAAGCTGCCCTGCGTCGAGCCGGCAACGCTGTTGCGCGCCATCGCCAGGTTGCGCGGGCACAGGTAGCGACCGCGGCCCTTGGCCAGCGCGACCTTGGCCGCGTGGCCGGAGAGCTGCAGGTACAACGGAATGTCGCGCTCCACCAGCTGTTCCTGCAACGCCACCGTGGCGGTGGCGATCAGCAGCTTCTTCTTCTGCGCGCGCGCCACCTCGTAGCCAGCGATCAGGTAGGCCATGGACTTGCCGGTGCCGGTGGGCGCCTCGATCGCGACAACACCGCCCGTACTGGCCAGTGCCTTGGCCACCTCGGCGATCATCTTTCCCTGCGAGGCGCGCGGGCGGAAGCCGGGCAGGCCGTCTTTCAGGCGCGCATAAGCGGCGCGGATGGCATCCTTGGTGGTGTCGGCGAGCATGCGGGAGTCCGGGGCGAGCCGGTCATTCTACCGGGCAGGCTTGCACGAATCGGTGCTGTGCGCCGCCGCGGCTGGGCGCTACCATCAGGCCGGGAGAAATCATCGGCACATGAATTCATACCGCGAGCCGCATGCCACGATTCCGAGCGAAGCCGACCAACTGGTCTGGCTGGGCCGACTGATCGGTGCATCCACGACGCAGGCCGTGGCCGAGCTGGTGGTGGAACTGCTTCGCGCCTGCCCGGCCTGCCGCGATGCCCGCGTGCTGTGGCTGGAGCGCGGCGAATGCCGCGCCACCAGCGGCAAACCGGATGTGCGGGACACGGCGCGCATGCTGGCGGTGTTGAACGATGGGCACGGTGCGCCACCGCTTGCCGACGGCGAACTGCGGATGCGGCTGGCGCCGGATGTTCCGGCCGTGCTGTTCGTGTTGCATCGGGACGCCGCAGCCGGCCCGTCGGTGCGCACGGTGCTGGAGCGCTGCCTCGCGCTGGCCGGGCAGCAACTGCGGCAACTGCTGGCGCTGGCTGAGTTGCACGATTCGCATCACCAACTGGAGCGTTCGGAAAACCTGCTGCGCGCGCTGTTCTCCATCGCCGACCTCGCCGGTGCCGACCTCGACATGCCTGAGCTGCTGCGCGGCATCCACAGCATTGTCGGCACGCTGATGTATGCGGAGAACTTTTTCATCGTGCGGCACGATCCCGAAGGCGGCACGACGCGTTTCCTGTACTACGCCGACACCGAAGACGCCGAAGGCCCCGACATCGTGCGGGAGGATTCGCTGGAGGCGATGCGCGGCTCGCTTACCTGGCACCTGCTCACCCTGGGCCGGCCGCTGATGGGCAGCACCGAGCAGCTAGCTGCGCAGATTGGCGTTCCGCTGAATGTGATCGGCCCCGACAGCGTGGACTGGCTGGGCGTGCCGATGCTGCGTGAGGGACGCGTGCACGGCGCACTGGTGGTGCAGAGCTATCGCCAGGGCATCGGCTACTCCGATGAGGATCGTGCGGTGCTCGGCTTTGTTGCCGAGCACGTGCTCACCGCACTGGAGCGCAAGCAGACCAAGGACGAGCTGGAAGACCGCGTATTGCAGCGCACCCGCGAGCTGGCCGCCGCCAACCGCGAGTTGCAGGAGGAGGTGCTTGAGCGCCAGCGCGCGGGACGCCTGCAGTCGGTGCTGTTCCGGCTGGCCGAGCTGGGCACGGCCGACCTCGACGAGGAGGCGTTCTATCGATGCGTGCATGCCGAGGTCGGCAGTCTGCTCGACGCGTCCAATTTCTACATCGCCCTGCTGGACGAGGAAGAGCAGCAGTTGCACTTCCCCTACTACATGGATGCCGGTGTGCAGAGCGCATTCAGCCTGTCGCTGGGGCAACGCAGCATCACCGTGTACGTATTGCGCACCGGCAAGCCCTGGTTGGGCAGTCGCCACGAACTGGATGCCTTGGCAAAGGAGGGCAAGATCGTGCGCCGCGTCATCGGCGTGCCGCCTGCCTGCTGGCTCGGCGTGCCGTTGCGCGCGGGCGATACGGTGATCGGCGTGGTCGCCGTGCAGGGTTACGACGACGAAGTGCGCTTCGGCGCGGCGGACCAGGAGCTGCTCAGCTTCGCCGCGCTGCAGATCGCCAACAGCATCCATCGCCGCCGTGCCGCCGCCGCGCTGCTGCAGGCCAACCTGCAGTTGGAGCACCGCGTGGAGGCGCGCACCCGCGAGCTGCGTGAGCAGATCGCCGAGCGCGAGCAGATGCAACGCCAGCTGCGCCACGAAGTGATGCATGACCCGCTTACCGGCCTGCCCAATCGCGGCTTCCTGCGCGAGCGGCTGGGCGAGCGGTTGGCGCGGCGGTCGTCGGACAAGCCCTGCGCGTTGCTGTACCTGGACGTGGATCGCTTCAAGGTCATCAACGACAGCCTTGGCCATCTGGCCGGAGACGCTTTCCTTCAGGCGGTGGCGAACCGCCTGCGTGCCTGCGTGAGGGTGCCGGACGTGGTGGCGCGGCTGTCGGGCGACGAGTTTGCGATCCTGCTGGACGCGGTGGTCGAACCGGCGGTCGCCGAGCGCATGGCGCACGGCGTGTTGCTGGCGCTGCGCCAGCCGCTGTCGATCGGCGGTCGCGAGCTGGAGCCCTCCGCCAGCGTGGGCATCGCGATTGCCGCGCAGCACGAGCGGGCCGACGCCTTGCTGCGCGACGCCGACATCGCGCTGTACCGCGCCAAGCAACTGGGACGCGGCCGCTACGCGCTGTTCGACGAGACGATGGAGCGGAATGCGGTAGACGAGCTGGCGCTGGAAGTCGAGCTGCGCCATGCCCTGCAGCACGGCGAGTTCGTGCCGTACTTCCAGCCGATCTTCCGGCTGGACAACGGGGAAGTGGTGGGCCACGAGGCGTTGCTGCGCTGGAACCACCCGCGGCGCGGCGTCTTGCCGCCGGGCGACTTCGTGCGCGTGGCCCGGGACTGCGGCCAGCTGGAGGCGATCGACTGGCAGTTGTACGGCAAGGCCTGCGAGCGCATGGCGCAACCGGATGCGGGCGACGGCTTCGTGACGATCAACGTTTCACCGCTGCATCTTCGCCATGCGGGTTTCGACCGCCAGTTGCTGCAGTTGCTGGCGAGCAGCGGGTTGCCGCCGGAACGTCTGCTGATCGAGCTGACCGAGGACGCGCTGCTGGAGGATCCGGTGCTGGTGCGCGCCACGCTGGAACGCCTGCGGGCCGCCGGCGTGCAGGCGGCGCTGGACGATTTCGGCACAGGCTATTCCTCGCTGGGATACCTGCATTCGTTGCCGCTGAGCAAGTTGAAGATCGACCAGATGTTCGTGCGCGAACTGGACACTGCCGGCGGCGCGGGCGCCAACACCGTGGTGTCGGCGATCCTTACGCTGGCCGCGCGCGCGCTGGGCATCGACGTGATCGCCGAGGGCATCGAAACCGAAGCGCAGCGCGATGCGCTGCGTGCGATGGGCTGCGAATTCGGGCAGGGCTTCCTGTTCGGCCGCCCGCAACCGCAGCCGCATGGTGTCTAGCGCATAGCGGTCGCGTGCGCGGCCGGTCAGCGCGTGCCGCGCACCACGATGGTCTTGCCGGAGACGTCGATCATGCCCTGTTCCTCGAGCTGCTTGAGCACGCGGCCGACCATCTCGCGCGAGCAACCCACGATGCGGCTCACTTCCTGGCGCGAGATGCGGATCTGGGTGCCCTCGGGGTGGGTCATCGCATCCGGTTCCTCGCACAGGTCGAGCAAGGTGCGCGAGATGCGGCTGGTGACGTCCATGAAGGCCATGCGGCTCACCTGGCGCGAGGTGCGCAACAGTCGGTTGGTGAGTTGGGCGCCGATGGCGAACAGGATCTTCGGGCACTCTTCGGCCAGCGGGCCTTTCATCAGCGTGAACAGGCGCTCGTAGCTGACTTCGGCCATTTCGCACACAGTGCGCGTGCGCACCACCGACTCGCGCTGCGACTGTTCCACGAACAGGCCCATTTCGCCGATGAACTGGCCGCGGTTGATGTAGGCGAGGATCAACTCGCGGCCTTGCTCGTCCTCGGTGCATACCGCCAGCGAGCCGTCGATCACGTAGTACAGCGTGTTGGCCGGGTCGCCGGGCCGGATGATCGCGGTCTTGCTCGGGTAGCGGCGGCGATGGCAGAGCGCGAGGAATCGCTCCATCGAGGCCGGGTCCGGGGCGAAGGCCAAGGGCGCCTGTGAACGCTCGAAGGCCTGCTGGAGCTGATATTTGAGTAGCGCCACGATGTCTGGTTTCTCTGTGTTATGCGGTTGCGCGCGCTGCCGGTGGCTGGTTCGCCGCCGGGTCCTCCCCTATCCCCCCATTATGGCAAAGCCGTGATGGATTGACGGAGGTTCAGTTTTTCGGGATTTTGCCCCATACTTCGCAGTCTTTCGCTCGCGGCCAGATGTCGCGGGCGTCCACCGGATCATGGGAGACAAGGGTCCCCACGATCCGAATTCCCGCGGGGACCCTTGGTGCTAACCCGCCTCATCTGCTGACCGTTGATCCGGTCATGGAGAGTCGTCGTGGTCAAGCCGTTGCCCCGCCTGCGCCTGCAGGGTTTCAACAACCTCACCAAGGCCCTGAGCTTCAACATCTACGACATCTGCTATGCGGTGTCGGAAGAACAGCGCCAGCGCTACATCGAGTACATCGACGAGCAGTACGACGCCGATCGCCTCACCCAGATCCTCACCGACGTGGCCGAGATCATCGGCGCGAACATCCTCAACGTGGCCCGCCAGGACTACGACCCGCAGGGCGCCTCGGTCACCATCCTGATCTCCGAGGAGCCGGTGGTGGAGAAGCTGGGCCGCGACTCGATCGCGGGCGCCGTGGTGGCGCACATGGACAAGAGCCACATCACCGTCCACACCTACCCCGAGACGCATCCGCACAACGGCATCGCCACCTTCCGTGCCGACATCGACGTGGCCACCTGCGGAGTGATCTCGCCGCTGAAGGCGCTGAACTACCTGATCGACAGCTTCGAGTCGGACATCGTGGTGTGCGACTACCGCGTGCGCGGCTTCACCCGCGACGTGAAGGGCAAGAAGCACTTCATCGACCACAAGATCAACTCGGTGCAGGACTACCTGGCGCGCCACATCCGCCAGAAGTACGAAATGTTCGACGTCAACGTGTACCAGGAAAACATCTTCCACACGAAGATGCACGTGAAGGACTTCGATCTCGATACCTACCTGTTCGACGCGCATGCCGACGACCTCTCGTTCAAGGAGCGCCAGCGCATCGAATCGCTGCTGCGCCGCGAGATCGAGGAGCTGTTCCACGGCCGCAACCTGATGTGACGAAAAGCCCGCCGGAAGGCGGGCTTTTTCTTTGCCCATGACGCTACGCGTTCTGTTCGTCTGCAGCCGCAACCGCTTGCGCAGTCCCACGGCGGAGGCCGTGTTTGCCGGTGTGCCCGGCGTGGAGGCGGATTCCGCGGGCGTGGCCTCGGATGCCGAAACGGTACTCGACGCGGCGCAGGTGGACTGGGCCGACCTCATCGTGGTCATGGAGCGCCGGCACAAGGCGGTACTTGCCCGGAGATTCGGCGCCGGGCTCAAGGGCAAGAGGGTGGTGTGCCTGGATATTCCGGACCGCTACGACTACATGCAGCCCGAGCTGGTGGCGCTGCTGGAGCAGAAGATCGGCCCCTTGCTTGCCGGTTGAGCGGTACGGCTCAGACCCGGTACGCCACCTTCTTCATCACCATCGAACTGGCCTGCATCAGCTGCGGGATCGGGAACGGCAGGTCGATCCCGCCGCGCGCCTGCGCCTCCCGCCCGTGGCGTACCTCGTCGGCCTGCATCTGTGCCAGCACCGCGCGCGAACGTTCGTCCTGCGCAGGCAGGCGATCCAGGTGCTCGGCCAGGTGCGCTTCCACCTGGCGCTCGGTTTCCACCACAAAACCCAGGCTCACCGCGTCGCCGGCCAGCGCGGCCAGCGCGCCGATGGCGTAGCTGCCGGCATACCACAGCGGGTTGAGCAGGCTGGGGCGGCTGTCCAGTTCCTTCAGGCGTTCGGCGCACCACGCGAGATGGTCGGTTTCCTCGGCGGCTGCGTGCAGCAGGTGCTCGCGGTTCGCTTCGTTGCGGGCCAGCGCGGCCTGGCCGTCGTACAGCGCCTGCGCGCAGACTTCGCCGGTGTGGTTGATGCGCATCAGGCCGGCGGCATGGCGGCGCTCGGTGTCGTCCAGTTCCGCGTGGGGAGTGCCGCGGGCAGGCGAGGCGCGGTTCGCCTCCGGCGCGCCGGCCACGGTCTCCAGTGCGCGTTCGATGCCGGCGAGCAGACGATCCAGCGGGCTCAGTGTGCGTGCGTTCAAGGGCGATCCTCCAATTGCTGCGCCAGCAGGCTCAGCGGATGTTGCGTGGTCCAGTGCGTCGCGTCGTCGCCGGCGGCGAGGTGCAGGCGGCAACCGATATTGGACGACAGCAGCCGCGCCGGCGCCAGCGCGGCGAGCGGTTGCAGCGCGGCTTCGCGCAGTTGGACCGCGCGCTCGGGAAATTCCAGCAGGCTCAGCGGCCGTCGGGGGCGTCGCGGCGCCGGGCCGAGCAGGGCACGCGTCCCGACCAGCAGCTCGTCATAACGCACCTCGGCGGGGCAGGCCCGCTGGCAACTCAGGCAGCCCAGGCAACGGTCGAGATGGGAGCGCAGCTCCGCCGTAGGCTCGGCTGCGCCGCGGGCCAGCGCGGCGGCGATGGCGATGCGTCCGTGCGGCGACTCCGTTTCGCTGCGATCCAGCGCCTAGGTGGGGCAAGCCGGCAGGCACAGGCCGCACTGCACGCACTGATCAGTCAGTCCCGCGATCCGTATGGGGGCTGTTCAAGTGCCGTGCCAAGCATGCTATCATCGCCGGCCCACAGCCCACCCACTCGGTGGACTTGCGCAGGCGGCGAGAGCTTCGCTATCATTCCGCCTCTTTGCTTCACCGATTAATGTGCAACCGCCCTCGCTGGCGGCATACGGGTATCTTGAGATGAAAACTTTCAGCGCCAAGGCAGAAAGCGTCAAGCGCGACTGGTTCGTAGTGGACGCCACGAACAAGACGCTCGGTCGCCTGTCGACCGAAATCGCGCGTCGCCTGCGCGGCAAGCACAAGCCTGAGTTCACCCCGCACGTCGACACCGGCGATTACATCGTCGTGGTCAACGCACAGAAGGTGGCGGTCACCGGCGCCAAGCTGGACGACAAGATGTACCACCGCTTCACCGGCTACGTCGGCAACCTCAAGACCACCAGTCTGAAGGACCTGCTGGCCACCCACCCGGAGCGCGTGATCGAGATCGCCGTCAAGGGCATGCTGCCGAAGAACGCACTGGGCCGCGAGATGTATCGCAAGCTCAAGGTGTACGGCGGTGCCGAGCACCCGCATACCGCGCAGCAGCCGCAGGCGCTGGAAGTTTAAGGAACCATCATGGCGATTCAGCAGAATTACGGCACCGGCCGCCGCAAGACCTCCGCCGCCCGCGTGTTCCTGCGCAAGGGCACCGGCGCGATCGAAGTCAACGGCAAGACCCTCGACCAGTTCTTCGGTCGCGAGACCTCGCGCATGATCGTGCGCCAGCCGCTCGAACTGACCCAGAACACCGACAAGTTCGACATCAAGGTCACCGTTGAAGGCGGCGGCATCACCGGCCAGGCCGGCGCGATCCGCCTCGGCATCGCCCGCGCGTTGATCGAGTACGACGAAAGCCTGAAGTCGTCGCTGCGCAAGGCCGGCTTCGTGACCCGCGACGCCCGCGAGGTCGAGCGCAAGAAGGTCGGTCTCCACAAGGCCCGCCGCGCCACCCAGTTCTCGAAGCGCTAACCGCGCTTCGACGTGCGGCGCTCCAGGTCAGAGCGCGCCGACACGCCAGAGTCTTGGGAGATCGTCTAATGGTAGGACTGCAGACTCTGACTCTGCCTATCTAGGTTCGAATCCTAGTCTCCCAGCCAAAACTGAAAAGCCCTTGAGAAATCAAGGGCTTTTTCTTTGCCTGCGATTTCGTGCGCGGGCGGTTCGGTCGGTACAAGTCATGCGTCTGGCGCATCATCTTTGATTTCCAGGTGTTGATCTGCATCTGGCGCGAGGGAGGTGGGCCCGGAGATTTCCGGGTTCACCTATCGGCATGCACCGTATCGGGCATCCATTGCACAATGTGACGTCCATCACTGCTATCGTTCGCCATTGTTGGCAACCAGCAATGCCAATGTGTCGACGGTACTGGCTACACCATTCCCTGATCACCGGAGAGTGCTGCATGAGCATCGTCTTCAACATCATGGAAGACACCCGCGGCCTGTGGCGCGTTTGCCGCGAAGATGTATCCGTCCTTGAAGATCTTTCCTTTGCATCGGCGATCAGGCACGCGCGCCAATTGGCTCGCGACATGCACGCCGCCGCCCGGGTGACTACCAAGGTCGTCCTCTCGTCTCCCGAGTACGAAGTGATCCTGGTACAGCATGCGCGACCGGCCGATTCGTCGGAGCCTTGGCAGCTGGATAACGAGTCGGCGGCTGCCTAACGAACGGTGGCTCTCAACGCATCGCGACCAGCACAGTCGGCCGATGTCTGTGGAGGCATTTCGTTGAAGAGCTCCCACGCCGCTCCCACGCCGACGCTGCGCGTATGAGCAAGATGGTGCCGCCGTCGAAGTGACGGACCCGCACAAGCACTTCGCGAGCAGGGGCGAGTGCTGCGCATCCTCGGCCAACAGTTGGGCCTAGTGCCGTACAGAGCCAGATGCGGCTGAAAGGTGGCCTGCCGCCCGATTGCGGAAGATGCGGCGTTGAGGCTAGTTGCCCTGGCCTCTATGAGGCGGGGCGGTTGTCTTTGGCATTTAGCGATGTCGACTTCCGGGTTGAATCCGTCTTCAAACCAACGTCGTCACCACCCCAAACCCCACCGCCATCACCGCCGCTACTGCCAGACACGCGCTCCCCGCACGCACCCGCCGCGCATCGACCCTTGGCGTCAACCGCCACACCATCGCCACGCCCGCCAGCATGTCCACCACCAGCGCCCAGCGCAGCAACCCGGAAGTGAGCAGCGCACGGAACGGCGGATGCAGGTGGCCTTCGTACGCAGCCACGCCAACCACCAGCAGCAAGCCGAGCAGCGTCCACAGCAGGCAGGCAAGATAGACGCGGTTGAATACCACGTTGCAGCGTTCGGTCCAGCGCAGCACCGACCAGACGATCAGCGCGCAGAACAGGGCGCCGATGCTGCCGTAGAGCACCCACCACACCAGGCTGCTGACGAGGGTGAGGGAGTTCATACGGCGTGCTTGAAGCCGAGCCGGCGCAGCAGCTTGGCCATCAGCCAGGCCGGACCGATCAGCAGGTAGGCGAGATCGGTAAGGAAGCTGGGCCTGCGGCCTTCGAACTTGTGGCCGATGAACTGGCCGATCCACGCCACCACGAACACGCCGACGGCGAGCCAGCGCAGATTCGTTGCGCCGAGCTGCCCGTACAGGAAATGGGTGAGCAGGCCGAGGACGGCGAAAGCGAGCAACAGCGCCAGCGCCAGGCGGCGCGAGTGCTTCCAGTACCAGTAGAACGCCAGCACCATCGCCGCTACCGCCCAGGCGCCGGGACGCAGGTAGGCACTCGGCACGGGCGCCGTCCACAGCAGCGCGATCACCGTCCACACGATGGGTGGCACGCAGCACCAGTGGAAGACCTGGTTCACCGGGTTGCGGTGGTCGTTGCTGTAGCTGTCCAGCCAGTCCTGCATGCTGCGCGGGTTTGCGGCTTGCGTGGCCATCGTGCGCTCCCCTCGTGAGTCAGGGTGCAATAGCAGCACGGCGATGGCGGGTGTCGCAAGCCGTGGTGCTCGCATTGTCGTCATCCCCGCGAAAGCGGGGAGCCAGCGACTTCAATCCCTTGCATGCAAAGACGCTGAATTCGCGCTTTCGCGGGAACGACGAGCAAAAGAAGCCGGCTGCCGGAGGTCTCAGTCCAGCCGGATGCCCGCCAGCCGCTCCAGCGCCTCGGCGTACTTGGCAGCCGTGCGTGCGATCACCTCATCGGGGATCACCGGACCGGGCGCGGTCTTGTTCCACGGCTGGGTTTCCAGCCAATCGCGCACGAACTGCTTGTCGTAGCTGGGCGGGCTGATGCCCACCTGGTAGCTGTCGGCAGGCCAGAAGCGCGAGGAGTCCGGCGTAAGCATCTCGTCCATCACGTAGAGCTTGCCGTCGGCATCGGTGCCGAACTCGAACTTGGTGTCGGCGATGATGATGCCGCGCTCGGCGGCATAGGCAGCGGCCCACTGGTAGATGGCGAGCGTGGCGTCGCGCACCCGCCCGGCCAGCTCCTGGCCCACCGCATTCACCACCGCGTCGAAGCTCACGTTCTCGTCGTGGTCGCCCACGGCAGCCTTGGTCGATGGCGTGAAGATCGGCGCCGGCAGCTGTTGCGCCTGCTTGAGGCCCGCGGGCAACGCGATGCCGCACACCGTGCCGGTCTTCTGGTAGTCCTTCCAGCCCGAGCCGATGATGTAGCCGCGCGCGATGGCTTCCACCGGTACCGGCTTCAGGCGACGCGTGACCACGGCGCGCTTTTCGTAGAGCTTGAGGTCGGTGCCTGGCGGCAGCACGTCGGCCAGCGGCACGTCGAGCAGGTGGTTGGGCACGAGATGCGCGGTCTTGCCGAACCAGAAGTTGGAGATCTGCGTGAGCATCTCGCCCTTGCCCGGAATCGGATTGGGCAGCACCACGTCGAACGCGGAGAGCCGGTCGGTGGCCACCATCAGCAGGCGCTGGTCGTCCAGCGCATAGACGTCGCGTACCTTGCCGCGATGGATCAGTTCCAGGCCGGGCAGGTTCGATTGCGGCAGGGTGGTGGGCACGACGGCGGTTCCGTGGGCGAATGGGGAACGCGCATTGTAACGGCTGGCGCAGGTGCCGCCGCGGTCAAAGGCGGACTGCGCTGCTAGAATTCGCGCCTTTGGGCCCGGCTCTCGTCGATGCGCAACCTGTTGATCACGGCACTCTGCCTTGTCGTCGCCCTCCCGGGAGTGGCGCAAACGGTGTCGCCCAAGCCGTCGAGGCTGGGCTTGTGTGCGGCTTGCCATGGTGAAACCGGCGTGGCCGTGATGCCGGGCGCGCCCAACCTTGCCGGGCAGCGGTTGGATTACTTGCGCGCGGCGCTGAAACACTACCGCGACGGCAGCCGCGACGTGCCGGTGATGCGTGCGGCGATCGGCCCGCTCAGCGATGCCGAGCTGGATGCGGTGGCGCGCTGGTACAGCGTGCAGATTCCGGCGGCGGCCAAGCTATGAACTTTGGCTACACGCTCTGGTTCGGCTTCTTCGGCCTGCTGATCGGCCATCTGCCTGGTGCGATCACCGGCGCGGTGATCGGCTTCGTGTTCGACAACCTGCGCCACAGCCAGCGCAAGCAGGCCACGCCGGAGGCGGGCGGTTTCATCGGGCCGCTGTTTGCCCTGCTCGGCGCGGTGGCGAAATCCGATGGTCGCGTTTCCGAGGCGGAAATCGCGATTGCCGAACGCATGATGACGCGCATGGGCCTGGACTCGGCGCAGCGCCAGCAGGCTATCGCCAGTTTCAATGCGGGCAAGCAACCCGAGTTCGACGTAGCGCCCACCATCGAGGATCTGCGCCGCTGGGCCGGCCTGCGACGCGACCACGCGTTCCCCGTGCTGGACGTGGTGATCGACACCGTGATTGCGGAAGGCAATCCGCCGCCGGAGAAGATGGCGATCCTGCACCAGCTCGCCTTCGCCCTGCGCGTCAGCGACATGGAGCTGATGGCGCTGATGGCGATGAAGGGCTACGCATGGAACGCGGGCAGCACGGGCGGCCGCGGCGGCCACAATTACGGCGGTGGCGGCTACGTGCCGCCGCAGCGCAATACCCACGGCCCCGATCCCTACGCCGTGCTGGGCATCGAGCGCAGTGCCGACGACCGGGCGGTGAAGCGTGCCTACCGCAAGCTGATTTCCGAGCATCATCCCGACCGTCTCGGCGACCTGCCCGAAGCCATGCGCAAACAAGCCGAGGCGCGTGCCAGCGAGATCAATGCGGCCTACGAGCGGATCAAGGCGGAACGCGGTTTCAAGTAGGAGCGCACCCTGTGTGCGAAAAGCCGACGAAGCAGTGACGCCGTAAACTCCCATCGCGCACAGGGTGCGCTTCTATCAGCAGAGCCGACGCCATGAGCAAGCAGAGCCCCGTCATCGCCCCTTCCATCCTCGCCGCCGACTTCGCGCGGCTGGGCGAAGACACCGCCGCGGCGCTGGCCGCAGGTGCGGACTGGGTGCATTTCGACGTGATGGACAACCACTACGTGCCCAACCTCACCATCGGTCCGATGGTGCTGCAGTCGCTGCGCAAATACGGCATCAGCGCGCCGATCGACGTGCACCTGATGGTGAAGCCGGTGGACCGCATCGTGCCCGACTTCGCCAAGGCGGGTGCCACGCTGATCAGCTTCCACCCCGAGGCCAGCGAGCATGTCGATCGCACCATCGGGCTGATCAAGGATTCCGGCTGCAAAGCAGGCCTGGTATTCAATCCGGCCACTTCGCTGGATTGCCTGGACTATGTGCTGGACAAGCTGGATCTCGTGCTGATCATGTCGGTGAACCCCGGCTTCGGCGGGCAGAAGTTCATCCCGATGGCGCTGGAGAAGCTGCGCCGTGTGCGCCGGATGATCGACGAGCGCGATCTGCCCGTGCGGCTGGAAGTGGACGGCGGAGTCACCGCGGAGAACATCGGCGCCATCGCCGCCGCGGGCGCGGACACCTTCGTCGCGGGTTCGGCGATCTTCCACGCCAAGGACTACCGCGCCGAGATCGCCGCGATGCACGCGGCCATCGGCTGAATTCCGCGTGTAAAGCAGGCTGCAAATCCGCAGGGAGCGATATTTGACGACATGCCGGCGATGGCGGAAGAGCGCCATTGTTGAATGGCGGCTGCAAAAAGCCCCGGCGCTGGAGAGCAGCACCGGGGCAAACGCCATTGCATGACGTGCGAGGAGACACCATTGACCGACGCCTTGGCGCGGATACGGTCACCGGGGAGGGGAGTTCGATAGCCGCGTCCGCGCCATCCACGGCAATGGAGATGGCGCCAGTCGGTAAGTCAGACAGGCCCCTGTCGGATTGGTTCCCGGGAACCGTCGGGGGGCTTTCGGCATCGCACCAGCGATGGTTCCAGACACGATCGCGGCAGAAGATGGACGGCAAAGGCCGCCAGAAGCGGCTTTTGACCTCGTATCGCAGATGATCCGCGGGATATGGCCACAAGGCGGCCGCAAAAAAATCCCCTCGCATGGAGGGGATTGAAGGAACCGCCATGATGGAGGGGGAAGCTTGACCGGGCCGGCTGTCTTATGGGTTTCCTTGCCCCGCGGCCGGCACGCTTCCCTGCGCACCGGCCGCACTCCGGCCTTCCACGGGAAAGTGTCAGTGCAGGCCCATCAGCAGGCCGAGCAGAAGTGCGCCCAACGCCAGCGTCACCCGCAATGGTTCGAAGCTGCGCAATTCGGCATTGGGATCGCGGTCGGCGGCGTCGTTGCGGGTCATGGCGGCATTCCGGTGGGCGTTTGAGGCATTTCACGCCCCGCTGCGGTCATGCGGGCGGCGCGCTTGGGGCCGCTTTCCGCCGGTTTGTGGCAAAACGCGGGCGGCGACGATGCGCAGCTTGCGTCGGCGGCGCGCACATAGCACGCTGCGCGCCACCGCATCGCACCATCGAGCACTGGAGCCGCCCATGGGCCGTAGCATTGCCATCGTCGAGGACGAACCGCTGATCCGCGCCAACTACGTCGAAGCGCTCAACCGCTTCGGCTACGACACGCGCGGCTACGGTTCGCGACGGGAGGCGTCCAACGCGTTCGCGATCAAGCTGCCCGAGTTGGTCATCATCGACATCGGTCTTGGCGACGAGCCGGAGGGCGGTTTCGACCTCTGCCGCGAGCTGCGCGCAAAGTCCGCCACGTTGCCGATCATCTTCCTTACCGCGCGCGACTCGGATTTCGACGTGATCTCGGGCTTGCGCCTGGGTGCGGACGATTACCTCAGCAAGGACACCAGCCTGCACCAGCTCGCCGCGCGCATCGCCGCGCTGTTCCGGCGCATCGAGTCGCTGAAGGCGCCGACGGCCAGCGAAACGGTCATCGAGCATGGCCCGCTCAAGATGGAGTCCGAGCGCATGCGCATCACCTGGGACGGCGCCGAAGTGCCGCTCACCGTCACCGAGTTCTGGATGGTGCACACCCTGATCCGCTTCCCCGGCCACGTGAAGAACCGCGACCAGCTGATGCGCGAGGCGGAACTGGTGGTGGACGACGCCACCATCACCTCGCACATCAAGCGCATCCGCAAGAAGTTCATCGCGGTGGCGCCGGAGTTCGACGCGATCGAGACCGTGCACGGCGTGGGCTACCGGTGGAGGCCGTGAACGCGCGCGGCTGGTTGACGCTGTCCCTGCTTGTTTTCTGCACCTCCGCCATGGCGGCCCAGACTGGCGACGACGTGCTGGCCCACGGGGCGCGCGATGGCGATGCGCCGGCATGGTCCGTCGCCGTGGCCAGCCCTGCAGGCTGGACCCGCGACTGCTGCATGTATGCCAAGGCCATCGGCGTCGATGCCGTGCTTTACCAGGGCGAATGGACGGGCAAGCCCGACCGCGTGATGGTGCTCAACACGTGGTCGCGCAAGCTGGCGACGCTGGCCGACGAAGTGGCGGCCGATCGCAAGCAATACTTGCAGCGTGATGCCAAGGGCAAGGCCACCGACCTGCGCATCGGCAATCCGCACATGCCCTGCGCAGGCGTGGTGTACCAGGGCAGCGACCGCATCGACGACGTGGTGGTGTTCTGCGATCCAGGTCAGGTCAGCGGCATCCGCCTGAGCTGGTCGATGAGCTTCGCCGACGGCGACGCTACGCTGCACCCGTTGCTTGATGCGTTCATGCAGGTGGTGACCAACACGCGCTACGAACGTTACGTCGAGCCCAAGAAGTGATGAGCGGTGCGCCTGCATCGCAAGGTAGCCAGGGAGGCTGCAATGAAGAGCATGATCGGTTTGTGCTTTTCTTTGTTGATCCCGTTTACGGCATGTGGCGCCGGTGTCGACAAGAATCCGGGGGTGCTGGTCTACGGGGGCGGTGACGGAGAAATTCCCGGTTGGGCCATATTTACCGATCTGCCAATGGGATGGACGCCGGATTGCTGCGCTCACGCGAAGGCTATCGGCGTGAACCTTGCCCTGTATAAAGGTGAATGGACTGGCAAGCCAGAGAGGGTCATGTTGCTCAATATTTGGACGGCCAGAGCGCCGACGCTGAGTGCCGATTTTCAAAAGGATCGCCAGCGTTACCGGACGAGTTATCCAGCAGCCAAGGACGTTGCATTCCCTGTTGCCAACACACACAAGCTCGCATGCCTCGGTTCCCTCTACCAAAGGGATGACCACAAGGACGATGTGGTCGTTTTCTGCGAGCCGGACAAGGCAAGCCGCATACGCCTTTCCTGGTCGATGCTTATTGCTGCCGACGATCCAGAGCGGCAGCAAGTACTGGCAGCATTCAAGCAGGTTGTCGAGCAGTCGATGTACATGAAGTACCAAGACGGAACAGGCAAACAGAAGCTGCAAGGCAACAAATGAGTTTGCCTTTCGGTATCGTCGCCCAATGAATCTTCGCCGCAAGCTGCTGCTCGTCGCCTTGTGCACGCTGGCGCTGCCGATGGCCGGGTGGTTGTACGTGCGCCAGATGGAAGCGTTGCTGCGCGAAGGACAGGCGCAGGCACTGATCGCTTCGGCGCGTGCGGTGGCGCGCAGCTTGGTGGTGACGCACGCCGTGCTGCCGCAGGGCGATGCGGCGTGGTACGTGGAGCAGGCGGTCGCTCCGATCACGGTGGACGGTTACGGCGACGACTGGGCGCCGCTGACGCCGTGGAGCCAGCCGTTCGGCCAGCGTGGCAAGCTGATGTTGGCCGAGGACGCCAACAATCTGTACCTCTACGCCGAGGTGCGCGATACCCAGCGTACCCGCGCCGATGCGATGGACGGCGCGAATGCGCTTTCCGCCGATCACCTCAACCTGGTGCTGGGCAATGCCAGCGGGCAGCAACGTTACCTGCTGGAAAGCGATGCGCCCGGTGCGATCACCGCCGTGGCATCGGGGACGCCGATGCCCGGCCTGCCCGATGCGTTCCCGGCACAATGGCAGGAAGATGGCAGCGGTTTCCGCATCGAATTGCGCCTGCCGCGTGGCCTGCAATTGCAGACGATGGGCATCGGTGCCTATGTCGCGCTGGACGGTGGCGATCGCACCGCGGTGGAACTGCGCCCCTTGCTGGATTTTTCGCCCGCACTTTCCACCGAGCTTGCCGGCCTCGCACCGGACCACACGCGGGCGCGCGTGCTGTCGCCGCAAGGCTGGTTGCTCGCACGCAGCGGCAAGCTCGATACTGCGCTCGGCGCGCAGGGGCAGCCGGGGTGGTTTGCCTCGTTGGTCTACAGCGCGCTGCTGGCGACCCGTCTCGAAGACGCCAACCTGTGGGCACAGGACGTGCCGCGGCTGGATACGCCCGAGGTCCAGCGCGCCCGCGCAGGCAGACAGGTGAGCGTGTGGCGCAATGGCGAGGAGCGCGGCAGCGTGGTGCTTTCCGCGGCCGTACCGATCGAACAGGACGGCAAGTTGGTCGGCGTGCTGTTGCTCGAGCAGGCCAGCCGGGCCGTGCCCCTGTTGGCGAACCGTGCGCTGTTCGGCCTGCTGCTCACCAGCTTTGGCGTGTTGCTGGTGGCTGGAGCGATCCTGCTGTTCTTCGCCACGCGCCTGAGCCTGCGCCTTGGGCGCCTGCGCAACGCCGCCGAACGCGCCCAGTTGTCGGATGGCCGTCTGGACGGATTGTTCGAACGCGGCCGCTTCCCGATGACCGATGCGCCGGACGAGATCGGCGACCTGGCACGCAGTTTCGAAAAACTGTTCGAAGCCGTGGGCGGTTATACGGATTACCTGCAGACGCTGGCTTCCAAGCTATCGCACGAACTCAACACGCCGCTGGCCATCGTGAAATCCTCGCTGGACAACCTCGAACATGCCGAGCTGCCGCCGGATGCCCACCCATACCTTGCCCGCGCCCGCGACGGCGTGGCCCGACTGGGCGCGCTGGTGCGCGCGATGAGCGAGGCGAGCCGCATGGAGCGCGCCATCGCCGCTGCCGAGCCGGAAGACGTGGATTTGCGCGAAGTGGTGCGTGGTTGCGCCGAAGCTTATCGCCCATTGGCCGGCGCGCGCCGGCTGGAGTGCGTGCTTCCGGACGCCCCGCTGCACCTGCATTGCGCGCCCGAGCCGATCGCACAGGCGCTGGACAAGCTGTTCGACAACGCGCTGTCGTTCACCCCGCCCGATGGATGGCTGCGTCTGTCCCTGCAGGCTATCGACGGCGATGCGGAGATCGAGTTGGCGAACCAGGGGCCACCATTGCCCGCGGCCATGCAGGGGCGTCTGTTCGATTCGCTGGTGAGCCTGCGCGACAAGGCCACTCCGGGCGATGCGCCGCACCTTGGTCTTGGACTGTATGTGGTGCGGTTGGTGGCCGAGCGTCATGGAGGCGTCGCCAGTGCGCGGAACCTCGATGACGGTAGCGGAGTGGCTTTCAGCTTGCGCCTGCATGGGATGCCACGGCAGCGGTTGTAATGCATCCCCCTCGCCCGCTTGCGGGAGAGGGGCTTCTGTTCTTTGCGTCTTGTCGCAAGCGACAAAGCGGTTTCGAGCCGCCGCCGCGGCCCGAGTCACTTTTCTCTAGCGCGGCCAGAGAAAAGTGACCAAAAGAGAGGCCACCCCGAGGCGGCGCTCTCCGGGCATCCTGCCCTCCGAGTGCGTGAGGCGTGGCCGGGCTTTTCGGCCGGCCTCCTGCCCGGTCGAAAAGGCATCGCCCTCCATGGCGATGCCCGCAGCGCGGCCTTTTCGTCCACGCCTCACTGCCCCACAGGGGCCCCGAGAAGCAGCGTGCTCCTGCGCGCAGAAGCTAACGGCCGGGGCAGGGCAAAAAGCGTCCGCCACACAAGTGAGAGCAGCAAAGCAGGCGTTTTCGAGCGGGTTCTGTTCGGGATGGATGTCCATACGGAAAACGGCGCTGCCCTGCTATCGTGTGCAATCCGTCCCCTCTGGATCGTCCGTCCGTGATCTCCCGTAGCGACTTCGACGCGCTGGCCGCGCAAGGTCATACCCGCATCCCGCTGGTGCGCGAGGTGTTTTCCGACCTCGACACGCCGCTGTCGGTGTACCTGAAGCTGGCCGATGGCCCGTACACCTTCCTGTTCGAGTCGGTCGAGGGCGGCGCCACCTGGGGTCGCTATTCCATCATCGGCCTGCCGGCCAAGCGCGTGTACCGCCTGCGCGGGCACGAGCTGGAGGTGGAGGATTCGGGCGAAATCACCGAGCGCCGCCACGTGGCCGATCCGCTCGCCGAGATCGAAACGCTGCGCCAGCAATACGACGTGCCGCGCCTGCCACAGCTACCCGCGTTCAGCGGCGGGCTGGTCGGCTACTTCGGTTTCGAGACCATCGGCTACATCGAGCCGCGCCTGGCGCAGTGGGATCGCGTCGATGAGCTGGGCACGCCCGACGTGCTGCTGATGCTGGCCGAGGAAGTCGCGGTGTTCGACAACCTCAAGGGTCGTTTGTATCTGATCGTGCATGCCGACCCGGCGCAGCCGCAGGCGTATGCATGTGCTCAGCGTCGGCTCGACGCGCTGGTGCATCGCCTGCGCCATGGCGGCGCGGCGTATCCGCAGCTCACGCAATCCGTCGCACTGGACGAGGGCGACTTCACTTCCTCCTTCACCAAGGAGGAATTCGAGGCGATGGTCGAGCGCGCGAAGGAATACATCCGCGCCGGCGACATCTTCCAGGTGGTGCCTTCGCAGCGCCTGAGCGTGGGTTTCAACGCGCGGCCGGTGGATGTGTACCGCGCGCTGCGTGCGCTCAATCCGTCGCCTTACATGTATTTCGTCGACCTCGGCGGCACGCAGATCGTGGGCTCCTCGCCCGAGATCCTGGCGCGACTGAAGGACGGCAAGGTGCTGGTGCGCCCATTGGCCGGCACGCGCAAGCGCGGCGCCACCGAGGAAGAAGACCGGGCGCTGGAAGCCGAACTGCTCGCCGACCCCAAGGAACGCGCCGAGCATGTGATGCTGATCGACCTGGGCCGCAACGACATCGGCCGCATCAGCGAAACGGGCACGGTGGAAGTGAGCGAGTCGTTCGCGATCGAGCGCTACTCGCACGTGATGCACATCGTCTCGCAGGTGCAGGGCACAGCGAAGCCCAACCTGAGCTACATGGACGTACTCAAGGCCACCTTCCCGGCGGGCACGCTGAGCGGCGCGCCGAAGATCCGCGCGCTGGAAATCATCCAGGAGCTGGAACCGTACAAGCGCAACATCTACGCCGGTGCGATCGGCTGGATCGGCTGGTGGGGCGACGCCGACACCGCCATCGCGATCCGCACCGCAGTGATCCAGGACGGCCGCCTGCACGTGCAGGCCGGCGCCGGCATCGTCTACGACTCCGATCCTGCCGCTGAGTGGGAGGAGACGATGAACAAGGGGCGTGCGTTGTTCCGCGCGGTGGCGCAGGCGGCGAAGGGGTTGTAGTCGCATGCGCTGGCGGAGCTTCGCAGCGTGCTTGGCAACAGCGCTGGTGATTGTGCCGGCCGCTTCCGCGCGCGATGAGTGGCCGGACACGCCGCTTGCCCGCACCCAGGCGCTGGCTGAACTGCAGACGCTCAATGCCGAGTTGCTGAGCCATCCCAGCGCCACGTTGACCCTGGAGCACTGGTGCAGTGCGCATCATCTGGCGACGCAGGCAAAGATCCTGGCGCACCGCGTGCAAGGTGGGGACAAGCCATTGCCGCCGGACGGGCGCATGCTGCTCGGGATTGGCGCGGATGAGCCAGTACGCTATCGCCGCGTGCAGCTGGCCTGCGGCGACACCGTGCTTTCCGATGCGGACAACTGGTACGTGCCGTCGCGGCTGACGGCGACGATGAACCGCCAACTCGACACCACCGACGAGCCGTTCGGCAAGGTCGTGCAGTTGTTGCATTTCCATCGCCAGACGCTGTCCGCCGACCTGCTGTGGTCGCCATTGCCGCAAGGCTGGGACAGTGGTGCGGTGCTGCCACCGGCAAGCAACCAGCCATTGGCGATTCCATCCCACGTGCTGCAGCATCGCGCCCTGCTGTACACGCAGGACAACCAGCCTTTCAGCCTGGTGGTGGAGAGCTATACCGCGAGCGTGCTGGTTCGTCCCTAATCTGCCGGCGCCTGCGGCGACGGTGCGGTGCAGGTGTTCGCGGTCGGCTCGATCTGCTGTGCGAGGTTGTAGAGGATGCGCAGATCCTGCGCGTCCAGCGTGTTGCCTTCCATGCCGCGGAAGTGGTGGTGGAAGGAATGCACGGCGGCGATGCGGTCGTCCAGTGCGTAGCCGACCACGGCCATCGCCATCCACGGATCGAAGCCGGGCGGCGGATCGCACAGCGGGCCCTGCGGCCAGCGACCGAATCCTGCGTCGGCGAGCTGCTGCCACGGGAACAGCGGGCCGGGGTCGTCCTTGCGGCCGGGCGCGAGGTCTTCGTGGCCGATGATCTGCGTGGGCGGGATGTGCAGGCGCGTGGTGAGGTCGGCAAGCAGGCGCAGCAGGCTGGCGATCTGCGGTTGCGCGAACGGCGAGTGGCCGTCGTTGTCCAGCTCGATGCCGATGGAGGCGGAGTTGAGGTCGGTGATGGTGCCCCAGCGTCCCGGCCCCGCTTGCCATGCGCGCAGCTGGTCGGGCACCAGCTGGTAGATGTGACCGTCGCTGCCGATCAGGTAGTGCGCACTCACCGGGCCACCGCTGTTGCGCGTGCGCAGGGTGTCCAGCGCCTCCTGCGCGGAGTGCTCGTCGGTGAAGTGCAGCACGATCAGTACGGGACGACGGATGTCGTAGTTCGGCGAAGGTGTCCAGGTCGCTAGCGGATTGCGCGGCGGTGCGGTGGCGCACGCGGCGAGCAGCGACAAGAGCGCCAGCAGGCAGGCAGTGCGTAGCAGGCGGCTGAGTGCAGTGGGATGGTGCATGCGGGGACTCGCTTTTGCTCGTCATTCCGGCGCAGGCCGGAAGAGATTTTGAACAGTTGGAGGCTGGTCATCCAGTTTGATAGCTCGTGCGACGCACGCAAGAACTGTTTTGTGTGCGTCGCACGCTTGTTTCGCTGGATTCCGGCCTGCGCCGGAATGACGGTGAGGTTGAGTGAAGCATGACGGCAATCAATGCAGGAACGGTTCGGCGATCGCCAGCGCGGTGCGATAAGGCTCCGGATCGTTGCGGTTGCTGAGCAGGATCACCGTGAGGTGCTGCTTCGGCCAGCGCACGATCACGTTGCGAAAGCCGATGCTCTCGCCGGAATGCCACAGCGTGTCGCCGGTGATGCGCCAGCCGAAGCCGTAGCCGGCTTCGTAGGGCTCGCCCACGACTTTCACGTGCGGGCTGAAGGCGAGTTTGCGCGAAGCATTGCTGAGCAGGCGGTTGTCGTAGAGCGCGGCATCCCACTTCGCGAGGTCGTCGATGTTCGAATAGATGCCGCCGTCGCCGCGCGTGGCGCTGGTCATGTCCTGGTCGGTGCGCTGCCAGTGGCCGTCGGATTCGCTGTAGCCGAAGGCGCGGTTCGGTACGGTCTTGTCGTCGTGCACGTAGAGCAGGGTGTGGTCCATGTGCAGCGGCCGGAAGATGCGCTGCGCGAGGAAATCCTGCAGGTGCTGGCCGGACGCCTTTTCCACCACCAGGCCGAGCAGCACGTAGCCGGTGTTGCTGTAGCGATAGGCGCTGCCGGGCAGGAAGTAGCCGTGCGTGGTGGCGGCGACCATGTGCAGCACGTCGTCGTCGTTGAGCTGAGCAGTGCGGCCGGGCGGCACCAGGTCTTCGTAATCGAGCAGACCGCCGGTGTGACTGAGCAGCTCGCGCAGCGTCACCTTGTCCGTGAAGGTGGGCAGCGAGGGCAGCCAGTGGCGGATCGAATCGTCGAGTCTCAGCTTGTCGTCCTGCGCCAGCAGCAGGATCGCGGCGGCAGTGAACTGCTTGGTGACGGAAGCGAGGCGGTAGTCGGTGGCGGAGGTGGCGGCGGTGTGGTGTTCGAGGTCCGCCATGCCGTAGCCGCGTTCGAGCAGCGGCTTGCCATCCTTGACGACCAGCAGCGCGGCGCCGGGCACGTCGCCGCTGTATGGCTGCATCAGCTGGTTGGCGTGGTTGATGGCGTCGGCGGTGGAGGCGCTTGCGGTGCCGGCGATGAGCATCGATGCGAGGAGGGTGGTGGCGAAGCGCATGGCAAGGCTCCGTGCGTTTGGATGTGAGCCCCTCTCTCGTCGGACGCTGAGAAGGGTCATGGATGACTCCTGCATTGAGGAGCGAGGAAGAGGGGTGAGGGTTCGGTGTTGCCGCAACGCTTCGCTTTGGCCGAACACTCACCCGCCCGGATTCGCGTTATCCATGGAGCTTTCCCCTGTCGAAGCCGGCTTCGCCGTTCCGCAGTCGCCCTAGCGCCTGTAGGTCGGAACCCTCTCCCGGAGGGAGAGAGACTCAGTGGTGAGGAGTGGGATGAAGTCGAAGCGTTCATTGCACCGGCACGTCGTAAAGCATCTGCGGCGTGGGTTCGGGCGTGAGCGTGTAATGCCACCATTCCAGCGCGTAGTTCTTGAAGCCTTCGTGTTCCATCGCCGAGCGCAGCAGCAGGCGGTTGGCGCGCTGTTCTGCGCCGATGCCGGGCGCGTCGGTGTGGGCGCGCACGCCGAACCAGTCGAAGCCGGTGCCCATGTCCAGCGGCGCGCAATGCGTGCCGTCGGCAGCGCAGCGTTCCATGGTGAGGTCCACGGTGGCGCCGCGGCTGTGGCCGGAGACGGGCGCGATGTAGTCGCCCAGCAGTTTGGACTTGTCGAGGTCAGGGTAGTGCGCGGCCTTGGTGCGTTGGTCGGCGGGGTCGTGCGCCCAGCGCACGAAATCCGCCACCGCGCGGGCAGGGCGATAGCAGTCCCACAGCTTCAGGCGATAGTGCTGCACGCGCAGATCGCGCTCGACGCGCGCCAGCGCTTCGGCGGCGGGGCGCAGCAACAGGCATTTGGGCGCAAGGTAGCCATTCACGGGCCGGCCGACGAAGTTGTCGCTGCCGGCGTACTTGATGTCCTCGGCGATGTCGGGCACCAAGGTTCGGATGTCCGCCAGGCCGGCCTGCGCCGCGGTTTTCGCGGGCGAGAGTTGCGGTGGTTGGTCACCTGCCCTTGCCATCTGCAAGCAGGTCGTGAGCAGGATGATCGACGCGATGCCGTAGGAGCGCACCCTGTGCGGGATTGGCCCTTCGCGAAAAGCCTGATCGCGCACAGGGTGCGCTCCTGCGGCGAGCCTGCGCTTCATGGGCAGTCCCCTGTACGCACGAAGTGCAGGTCCTCGTAGTCGGAACTGAAGTCGCCCAGCGCATCGACCTTGGCCATGGTCAGCGTGGCGGGTTGGCCGCCTTGCGCGGGATGGAAGTCCAGCCAGGCGTCGGGGTCCATGTCGTGGTGGCTCCAGTGCACCAGGTCGCGGTTGCCCAGTCGCATCACGTCGCCGTTGAGCCGCGGCGATTTGGCGACGGCGAAATGCACGCGGCCGCCGCTCGGGCACAGGATGAGATCGCCCAGCCACGGGTCGCGGTAGCGGCCTGTCCACGTGGCCAATGCAGCGGGTGCGACAGCTGTGGCTTTTGAAGTGTCGGGCGCGGCGGCGCGTTTGCTGGCCTGCTCGTCGGCGCGTTGCTGCGCGTCCGCGTACCACGTGACGTCGTGCGTGTCGTCCGGCTGGGTGAAGTGCTTGAGCAGCGCTTCGCCGAGCACGGTGCGCGCGGATTCCGCCTCGCCGTTGATGAGGAACACGAAGCCGTCCTTCCGGTCGGGCAGCAGCATCAGTTCGGAGTACATGCCGTCCAGCGTGCCGGTGTGCCACACCGTCCAGGTGCCGTCCACGTCGGTCATGCGCCAGCCGTAGCCGTAGGCCATGATGTGGCTGTCGTCCCATTCGCGGCGCTGTTCGGAGACGGGAATCAGCATGTGCGGCGATTGCAGCACGTGGCGCTGTTCCGCCGACAGCCACTGCAATTGCGCCGGCGTGGGCACCAGCCAGTTGCGCGCCCAGGCCAGCATGTCGTCGAGGTCGCAGCGGATGCCGCCGGCAGGCGCGGAGGTGATCGCGGGCACGACGGGGTTGTCCGGTTGCTGCGGAATATTGCGGCCATCCTGGCGCGAATGCGGCGCGGCCACGTCGCCCACCGTATCGCGGTTCCACTCGCCGACCTGGCAGCGCGAAAGCCCGAGCGGCTGGAACACCTCGCGATGCATCAGCGTTTCGTAGGGCGCGCCGCCCGCGGCCGCGGCTACTTCGCCGGCCACCACGTAGAGCAGGTTGTCGTATTCGTACTTCGAGCGGAAGCTGTAGCCGGGCTTGATGTAGCGCAGGCCATGGATGATGTCGGCGCGGGTGAACGCGTTCGGCTCCGGCCACAGCATCAGGTCGCCGCCGCCTTCGGGCAGGCCGCTGGAGTGCGTGAGCAGGTCGGCCACGCGCATGTTCTTCGTGACCCACGGGTCGTACATCTGGAAGTCGGGCAGGTATTTCGTCACCGGGTCGTCCCAGTGCAGCTTGCCCTGGTCCACCAGCCGGCCCAGCAGGGCGGTGGTCATTGCCTTGCTGTTGGAAGCGATCTCGAACAGCGTGCGCGGTGTGATCTTCTGTCCGGAGCCGGCGACGGTTTCGCCGCGCGTGGCGATATAGACCACCTTGCCGTGTTCGATCACGCCGAGTGCGATGCCAGGCAGGTGGTAGCGCGCGACCACAGTGTCGAGGATCTGGTCGTAGTTGCGGGTTTCGGGTGGAGCGGAAGGAGAGGCAGCGAAAGCGGCGACGCAAGGCATGGCGATTGCAAAAGCGATTAGCGCCTTGCATGGCAACGTGGGGCGGCGGCGAGATCGACTCTTCACCCCGGCCCTCTCCTCGCTCCTCAACGTTGCGGCCATCCACGACCGCTCCTCGCGTGCCCCTGAGAGGAGAGGGCGTCTGGCGCGTGCGATGCGTTTCATGTCGTCTCCCACTGGCTGGCCGACTGTTCGCCGGCAAGCATTTCGTCCAGTGTCTGCCGCCGGCGCACCAGGGCGAACCGGCCGCGATCGAGCAGCACTTCGGCGGCCAACGGCCGCGAGTTGTAGGTGGAGGCCATGGAGGAGCCATAGGCGCCGGTGGCGCGGATCATCACCAGGTCGCCCGCCGTGCAGGCGGGCAGCGTGCGGGCCTGCGCGAAGGTGTCGCCGGTTTCGCAGACCGGGCCCACCACGTCGTAGACGGCCCGTGGCCGCGCTTCGCCCGATACCGGCACGATGTCGTGCCAGGCGTCGTACAGGCTGGGGCGGGCGAGGTCGTTCATTGCCGCGTCCAGCACCAGGAAGTCGCGTGCCTCGCCATGCTTGATGCGCAGCACGCGCGTCAGCAGCACGCCGGCCTCGGCCACGAGGTAGCGGCCGGGCTCCAGCAGGAGGTGACCTTCGAAGCCGGCGAGCGCCTCGCGGATCACCGCCACGTAATCGGCCGGCGCGATAGTCGTATCGCCGTCGCGGTAGCGCACGCCGAGGCCGCCGCCCACGTCGATGCTGGCGACGGGGTGGCCGGCGTCGCGCAGCTCGCGCCAGAACGCGGCCACGCGCTGCAGGGCTTGGCGATACGGTTCCAGCGAGAGGATCTGCGAGCCGATGTGCACGTGCAGGCCGTCCAGCAGCACATGTTTCAACGTGGCGCGCGCATCGAACCAGCGCCGCGCCTCGGCAATGCTTACGCCGAACTTGTTTTCCGACTTGCCGGTGGAGATCTTGGCGTGGGTGAGCGCATCCACGTCGGGATTGATGCGAACCGCCGCGCGCGCCATGGCGCCGTGTTCGCCGGCGATGCGTTCGATGGCGTGCAGTTCGTCCAGCGATTCCACGTTGAAGCGCTGGATGCCTGCAGCCAGCGCCTCGGCGATCTCGCCGTCGTTCTTGCCCACGCCGGAAAACACGATGCGCTCGGGCGGCATGCCGGCGCGCAGCGCGCGCTGCAGTTCGCCGGCGGAAACGATGTCCGCACCCAGTCCGGCCTGCGCCATCAATTCGAGGATGGCCCGGTTGCCGTTGGCCTTGACCGCGTAGCAGATCGTCGCATCCATGCCGTGCAGCGCCTGCTGCAGGCCGGCGATGCGCTGGCGGATCGCATTGGCCGAATAGGCGTACAGCGGCGTGCCGTGACGTTCGGCGAGCGCAACGAGGTCCACACCGTCGAAATGCGTGGAGGGCGAAGTGTCCATGGTGGCTGGGTTCATTGGAGGATCGATAGGGAGATCAATGTGGGTCGACCGGCGACCAGTCGAAGCCGTAGTTCCACTGGTCGTAGTAGAGGTTGCCGCCGCTCCATTCGACTTCGCCGCGCTGCGAATCCACGTTGTCGGAGCGGAACGACTGCTTGGCCGGCGTGAAGCCTTGGCCGAAGTCGCTGTTGAAGGCGACACGCCAGGCATCCAGGCCACCGAGGTAGAACCACTCCAGCGCATCGTCGCCGGGCTTGGCCTGCGTGCCTGGATGCAGGCGGCCGAAGGTGACGTCCATCGGCACCCAACCGTAGGGCGCGAGGTAGAGCTGGCCCCAGTCGTGGATGTCGTTGTAGCCGTGGTCGGCGAAGATCGCGCCGGACTGCCAGCGCGCCGGTATGCCATTCAGTCGCAGCAGGGCGATCAGCAGCATGGTCTGCTGGCCGCAGTCGCCGTGGCCGGCGTGCAGGGTGTAGTCGCTGAGGTTGGGGATGGTGGAGTACTCGCGCGCGCCCGCCCACGGGATCTCGTCCACTGCGGCGAAGAGTTTCTGCGCGATGCGGTAGGGATTCTTCTCGTCGCCCACCACCTGCCGCGAGAACAGGCGCAACTGCTCGGTGAACACGAGGTGCGGCGGGCGTTCGGCTACATAGGGTGCAAGGTCCGGCGTGATCGTCGCAGGCACCACCTTGGCCGGATCGATCGCGTGGTATTGCGCGGACAGCGTGACTTCGTAGGTGACCGAGAACGTGGTGGGCTTGCCGGCCTGCGCGGCCTTTTCGAAGTACACCGTGCGCATCGGCGCGGCATCGGGCGCGATGACGTGCTTTGCGGGCACGCTGCTCACGTAGCGGATGTCGTCCTGCTGGCCCGGCAGTGCCTTGGGGTAGGGAATCCACGCGCGCACGGTTTTGCCGGCCGGCACCGCGTCGGCATCCACGGTGAGCGTCTGGGTAATGCGCACGCGATGCGGCAGCACGCTGCTGCGGTTTTCCTGCAGCGATGCCGAACGCACCTCGCGGTGGTAGTCGTTCAGCACTTGCATCGGATCGTCGTCGAACGGCGCGGGATGGGCGCGGCGTGCGGCGGCCTCGGCGCTGAGGCGGAAGATGTTGGAGGCGTCGCGCTTGAAGTACATCACGCGGCCGTCGATCGCCATGCGTTCGAGCAGGCCGTGCTCGTCCCAGTCGCGGAATTCGTCGTCGCGCAGGTCGGGCACCTGCTTGCGGATGCGCGCCTTCAGCGCGTCGGCGTCGAGCGAAAAGTCGTAGCGGATGCGGCGCATGCGTTCGCGCTGGAACAGCAGCGCATCGCGCATGGCGGCGTCCAGCCCCGGCTGACCGAGTGCCTGCGCGATGTCGGCATCGGCGGCCTGGAACTGGCCGGCATCCACCAGTGCGGCGATGCTGCTTGGCGTCTCGGTGGCCCAGGTCGCTGCAAAGGGTGCGGCCAGCAAGGCCGATGCGAACAGCAAGCGTGTCCTCCAGCGTGTAGTGCTTGCCACGTTCGCCATCAGAAACCCCCGCGGTGCGTCCCCAGCGGCGTTGTGTAGCACGCTTGCAAATGGTGGTCAATAATTTATGCTGACGATGAAATTACATGGAATCAAATATTCCTTGGCTTGCCGCATGGCCGTGCTGTCGCGCCTGGCGACAGGCTGGTGAAGGGGTGAAACGATGAAGCGTCCGGTTCTTGCAGTCTTGGTCTTTGCGCTCACGCTCGTCCATCTGCCGATGCAGGCGCGTGACGCGCCCACCAGTGCATTGCCGATCCCACCCAGTGGCGTGCTCGGCGTGGGCGACACGCAATTGACGCCGGCGTTCTGGATCGGCCTGCAGGCGCAGCCCGACAGGCAGATCCTCACCAGCGCCCAGGTCGATGCGCAGAACGCGAAACTGTTCAAGCTCGATCCCACCATGCACGACCTCGCAGCGCTGCCCGCCACGCTGCCGCGCGCGCAGGTGGCTGCCTGGATCGAGCGCCTGTCGAAGCGACCCACGCACGCGCTCTACGATGAACATGGGCAGTCCGTGCCGGCGGCCACGCTGGACAAGGCGGAGAGCGACCTGGCGCTGGACGCGATCCCCGCGCAGACCACGGTGCGCTATGGCTTGGTGGTTGAGCGCGCCGCATTGCGCACCTTTCCCACCACGCTGCGCGTATTCAGCAGCGACGACGACCACGACATCGACCGCTTCCAGGAGAGCGCCGAGTTTCCCGGCACGCCGGTAGCCATCGTGCACGCCAGCCGCGACGGCCAATGGCTTTTCGTGGTGAGTCCACGCTACGCGGCATGGATGCAGAAGCGGTACGTGGCGGAAGGCGCGAAGGACATGGTGCTGGCGTACGCCGCGAAGACACCGTACCGCGTGGTCACCGGCCCCAGCGTGCGTACGGTGTTCACGCCCGAGCAGCCGGCGGTGTCTCAGCTGCAGCTGGACATGGGCACGCGCGTGCCGCTGCTTGGCACGCTGCCGCCCGAGCAGCCGGTGAACGGCCAGACGCCGTATGCCGCATATACGCTGCAACTGCCCATCCGCAGGGACGACGGCAGCCTGGAGCTGGTGCCCGCGCTTCTGCAGAAGAACACCGATACCGCGGCCGATTATCCGTCGCTGACGCCGCGCAACCTGATCACCCAGGCGTTCAAGTTCCTCGGCGAGCGCTACGGCTGGGGCCACTCGTACGACGGCCGCGACTGCTCGGGCTTCGTTTCCGACGTGTACCGCAGCCTCGGCGTGCAGATGCCGCGCAACACCGGTGACCAGGCCAAGAGTCCCGCACTGGAACATCGCCTGTTCACCGCCGCCGACAGCCACGCGGTGCGCCTGCAGGCGGCGCTGCAGTTGCAGCTCGGCGACCTGGTCTACATTCCCGGCCACGTGATGATGGTGCTGGGCCAGTGGGAGGGGCAGCCGTGGGTGATCCACGACGTGCTGGGCATGAGCTATCGCAAGCCGGACGGCTCCACCGCACACGTCGATCTCAACGCGGTGTCGGTGACGCCGTTGCTGCCCATGCTCTACGGCAAGGACGGCTCCACCTTCATCGACCACATGACCAGCATCGTGCGCATGCGCCGCTGATTCCCATCGCCTTTCACCGAATTACACGGACACGGTCACCCATGAAAATCACCGACATCCAATTCGGCATGCTGCGCGTACCGCTGAAGACGCCGTTCAAGACCGCGCTGCGTACCGTCAACCAGGTCGAGGACATCGTGGTGATGGTGCACACCGACACCGGCCATGTCGGCTACGGCGAGGCGCCGGCCACTGCGGTGATCACCGGCGACACCCACGGCTCGATCACGGACGCGATCCGCCACTACATCACGCCGCGCCTGCTCGGCCAGGAAGTGGCCGAGCTCAACCGGCTGACCCACCTGGTGCAGTCGTCGATGGAGAAGAACACCAGCGCCAAGGCGGCGGTGGAGATCGCGCTGTACGACCTGTGGGGTCAGCTCTACGGCGCGCCGCTGTACAAGCTGCTGGGCGGCGGCGATCCGGTGATCACCACCGACATCACCATCAGCGTGGACTACATCGACAAGATGGTGGCCGATTCCGTCGCCGCGGTGGAGCGCGGTTTCGAATCGCTGAAGATCAAGGTGGGCAAGGACATCGGCGTCGACATCGAGCGCGTCAAGGCGATCTACGCGGCGGTCGAGGGACGCGCCCTGCTGCGGCTGGACGCCAACCAGGGCTGGACGGCCAAACAGGCGGTGTACGCGCTGCAGACCCTGGAAGACGCCGGCATCAAGCTGGAGCTGGTCGAACAACCGGTGAAGGCGCGCGACCTGGAGGGCATGCGCTACGTCACGGAGCGCGTGCACACGCCGATCATGGCCGACGAAAGCGTGTTCGGGCCGATGGAGGTGATCGACCTGATCCGCCTGCGCGCCGCCGACATCATCAACATCAAGCTGATGAAGACCGGCGGCATCTCCAACGCGATCAAGATCGCGGACATCGCCGCGCTGCACGGGGTGGAGTGCATGATCGGCTGCATGCTGGAAACCTCGATCAGCGTGGCGGCGGCGGTGCACGTGGCGGTGGCGAAGTCCAACGCGATCACCAAGGTGGACCTGGACGGCCCTTCGCTGTGCCAGTTCAACCCGGTGGACGGCGGCGTGATCTTCAACGAGTCCGAGATCTCGGTGACGGATGCGCCGGGCCTGGGCATCCGCGAGATCCGCGGGCTTGAAACGGGCGTCGCGGGCTGACATGTCGCCGCTCGTAAAAATCCGTTCCGAGCGCGACCAGATGTCGGCGGTGGAACGCCGCATCGCCGATTTCGTGCTGGACAACGCGCAACTGCTGCGCGACTACTCCTCGCAGCAACTCGCCAACGCGCTGGGCATCAGCCAGTCCAGCGTGGTGAAGTTCACCCAGAAGCTGGGCTTCAAGGGCTATCCCGATCTCAAGTATTCGGTCGGCGAGGCGATCGCGCGCGCCGACAACGGCGACGAGGTGGAAGCCGCCGCGCAGGTTCGCGGCGAGGCCGCGGAATTGCCGGCCACCAGCCTGTGGCGTCGCAAGTCCGAAGCGGAGGAGGCCACGCGCCTCATCAATCCGCCGCAGACACTCGCCGCGGTGACCAAGGCCATGGCCAAGGCCGGCCGCGGCGGCAAGGTGTTCCTCATCGGCCTCGGCGAGGACGACATCCATGCGCGCGGCTTCGCCTACAAGCTCGCGCTGCTCGGCCTGCCCGTGGTGCACAACTTCGACCTCGCACGGATGGCCGCCAATGTCTCCGCCGCTGGAGCCGGCGACGTGCTGCTGGTGTTCTCCGAGCACGGCAACCATCCGGCGCTGTGCAAGATCGGCCGGCATTTCCGCGAACGGCGCGGCATGGTGGTCAGCGTGACCCGGCACAGCGCCAACCCGCTGCGCACGCTGGCCGACGCGGCCCTGCTGGTGTCCGCGCACGACGAGCGTCCGTATATCCAGTCGCTGCTCTACCAGTCCGCGCTGCAACACCTGCTGGACGTCCTGTTCGTGCAGCTTTGCGAAGGCGACGACGCGCGTCACGCGCAGTTGGTTGCCAACCTGGAACGCATCCAGCAGGTGCTGGAGCCGTGACAAACCATGCGGGGATTCCACGCCATGCTTAACCGTTTCGTCGCCTTGCTGATTGCCGGCGTTGCCTTCGCGGGTCATGCCATTGCCGCCACGGATCCGACCGCCGCCTGGTCCAACGCCGACCAGATGGTGCTGGTTACCGTGCCCGACTGGAACACCATCGAAGGCACGCTGCGCACTTACCAGCGCGATCGAGGCAGTGCGTGGCACGAAGTGGGTAGCGCGCAACCTGTGGTGATCGGCCAGAGCGGCTCGGCCTGGGGGCTCGGCTTGAACCAAGCGCAGGCCGACGGCCCGCAGAAGCACGAAGGCGACGGACGCAGCCCGGCTGGCGTGTTCCGCATCGGGACTACCTTCGGCTACGCGGCACACGCCGACACGGCGATGCCGTATCTCGGGCTCACCGCCACCGATTACTGCATGGACGTCAGCGGCACGCCGCTCTACAACCGGATTGCCGATACGGCGAAGGTTGGCGAGGCCGCGCTCAGGGGTTCCAGCGAGCCGATGCGGCGTGACCTGCACATGCACGGCGACCAGGCCTACCGCATCGGCTTCGTGATCGAGCACAACCCGGACGGCGTGGCGCACGGGGGCAGTTGCATCTTCGCGCATCTGTGGTCGTCGCCGACCAGCGGCACCACCGGCTGCACTGCGATGACGCCGGACACCATGCAGCGCCTGTTGGCATGGCTGAAACCGCAGGCGCATCCGGTATTCGTGCTGTTGCCGCAGGACGAATACGCCCGCCTGCGCCAGGCATGGCGGCTGCCCGACGCGAAGGCCGGTCGATGAGCGCCACCACGCGGGTCCTGACCAGCCTGGTTGCCGGCGCGTTGGCCGGACTGGCATTGGCGACCTGGGCGCCGGCCTGGGCGCAGCACGCGGCGAATGTGGCGCAGCCCATCGGCCACCTGTGGCTGAACGCCTTGCAGATGACAGTGGTGCCGCTGGTGCTGGCGTTGGTGGTGGTGGGCGTGAACACGGCCAGCGATGCGGCGGCCTCCGGACGCATCGCACGGCGTGCGCTCGTCGCCATCATCGCGATCCTGGCGCTGGGCGCGGCAGTCGCCGCGTTGCTGGCGCCGCCGTTGCTGGCGATGTTTCCGCACAACCCCGCGTTGGGTGCAGCGCTGAGCGGCCACCCCGTAAACGCCACGGAAGTCTCGGCACCGGGATGGGCCGACTGGTTCGCCGGCATCGTGCCCAGCAATGCGCTGATGGCCGCGGCGCAGAGCGCGATGCTGCCGGTGGTGGTGTTCGCGCTGTTCCTCGGCTTCGCGCTCACGCAGCTGCAGCCTTCGCGCCGCGCGATGCTGGTGGAATTCTTCCAGGCCATGGCCGACGCGATGATCGTGATCGTGCGCTGGGTGCTGTGGCTGGCGCCGTTGGGCGTGTTCGCGCTGATCCTCGCCGTCTGCGCGCGCGCCGGCCTGGGCATGGTGCGCGCATTGGGCGTGTACGTGCTGGTCGAGATCATCCTGTACCTCACGGTCACCGTGCTGATGCTGCCGGTGGCGGTGCTGTGGGGCGGCGAGCGCCTGCGGCGCTTCGTGGTCGCGCTGGCGCCGGCGCAGGCGGTGGCGGCCAGCACGCAGTCTTCGCTCGCTTCGTTGCCGGCGATGCTGGAAAGCGCGGAGCGGCGGTTGGGTTACCCGCAGCAGGTCACTGCGCTGGTGTTGCCGATGGCGGTATCGCTGTGCCGGCTCACCAGCCCCGTGCAGTACATCGCCTCGGCATGCTTCATCGCGTGGGCCACCGGCACCGACGTCGGCGCTGCGCAGCTTGCCGCGGCGGCTGCGCTGGCGGTGGTGATCAGCCTGGGCTCGGTGGGCTTGCCCGGCCAGGTCACCTTCATGGCGACGAATCTGCCGGTGGCGCAGGCGATGGGCGTGCCGCTGGCGCCGCTGGGCCTGATGCTGGCGGTGGACACGTTGCCCGACGTGTTCGCCACGCTGGGCAACGTCACTGCCGACCTCACCGTGGCCAGCGTAGTCGCGCGGCAGTCGCGCAACGACACCTCCAACACTTCCCCCGCGAACGGGGAAGGCAACGCGAAACAGGATTGAACATGCAGGCGAACGATTTCGACGCCATCGTCATCGGTGCCGGCATGGCCGGCGCCTCGGTTGCGTGGTTCATGGCGCCGCACGCGCGCGTGCTGGTACTGGAACGCGAGTCGTGGCCGGGCATGCATTCCACCGGGCGCTCCGCGGCACTGTTCAGTGAGACCTACGGTTCGACACAGGTGCGTGCACTGTCGCGCGCCACGCGACCTTTCCTCGAGCATCCGCCGGAAGGTTTCGCCGAGCATCCCATCCTGACGCAACGCCCCACCCTGGTGATCGGCAGCGCCGAGCAGGCGGGCGCCGTGCGCGAGATGTACGCGGAGAACCGCGTCCACATCCCAGGCCTGCGCCTGCTCGATGCCGGCGAAGTGCAGGCGATGGTGCCGGTGCTGAAGCCGGAAGCCGCGCAAATCGGCATGCTCGAACCCGGTGCCGCCGACATCGACGTCAACGAATTGCACCAGGGTTTCCTGCGCGGCTTGCGCCAGCGCGGCGGCACGCTACGCGTCGACGTGGCCATCCGCTCCATCGAACGCGGGCAGGGGCAGTGGAACATCGACTGCGGCGAAACGACGTATCGCGCGCCGCTGCTGCTCGACGCCGCGGGCGCGTGGGCGGACGAGGTGGCGCGCCTCGCCGGCGTGGCGCCGCTGGGCCTGCAGCCGAAGCGGCGCACTGCCTTCCTGTTCGAGCCGCCGAAAGGCCTCGACACCTCGCACTGGCCCTTCGTGATCGACGCAGAGGAAAGCTTCTACTTCAAGCCCGATGCCGGTCTGCTGCTGGGTTCGCCCGCCAACGCCGACCCGGTGCCGCCGCACGACGTGCAACCGGAGGATTTCGACATCGCATTGGGCATCGACCGCATCGAGCAGGCCACCACGATGACGATCAACCGCCCGACGCGCAGCTGGGCCGGCCTGCGCAGCTTCGTCGGCACCGAAGGCGACCTGGTGGGCGGCTTCGCGCCGGATGCGGAAGGCTTCTTCTGGGTGGCCGCGCAGGGCGGCTACGGCATCCAGACTAGTGCTGCGATGGGCGAAGCCTGCGCGAACCTCGCTCTTGGCCACGCATTGCCGCAGCACTTGGTGGCAGCAGGCATCACTGCCGAGATGCTCGCGCCACGGCAATGATGCGCGACTCGCTCGATAGCGAGCAGCCGCTTTGAGCAGCCGCCGGCACCTGTTCAAAATCTTCACGCACTTACATCAGTAACCGCCCGAAACAGGCAAGACCTGCCGGAACGACAAGGCCCAAACCCTCAGTTTCCAGATACGGTGCGGTGTGGCCGCGCCGTCTATCGCGTAGGCGGGAGTAGTTCCGAAATCCTCGACACCGCCTGCTGGTAGTTTCGGCGGATTGAACCCGGCCGTTTCTCTGGGTTACTTCTCTTGACTACGGGCATCCTGCCCTCCGCCCTTCGGGCCAGCTTTGCTGTTCACCACCGCTCCTGCGGTGGCGTGGGCCAGCAAAGAGGAGTAACCCGGGCGCCGGCAGGCGACCGAAACCGCTCTGTTCCTTGCGAGAACACAAACCATCCCTACTCCCGCAAACACGAAAAGGGACAAGCGACACTTACAACGCAAGCGTCACACTGGCCCGCACCGTGCGCGGCGTTCCCTGGTTGAGGATGAACCCCCAGCTGGCAAGCCAGTATTTCTCGTCGGCGAGGTTGTCGATGCCGGCCCGCCATGTCACCGCATGCCCGCCGAGGCTGGTGACGTAGCGCACACCGATGTCGAAGGTGTGATACGCGCCGACGAACTCGGTATTGCCGGCATCGATGGCCTCGTTGCCCACGTAGCGGCCGCCGGCATCCAGCACCAGTCCCGCGATCCGCGGCACCGCGTACTCCACGTACAGATTGCCCTGCACGCGCGGGGTGCCGTAGGCGCGCATGCCTTGCACGCCTGCCGAAGCCTGCTGGTTGTACGCGTCGAGGTACATCATGCCGCCGAGCAGCGTCCAGTCGCGCGCCAGCGACAACTTGCCGGACAAGTCGATGCCCTGGTAGCGCGTGCGCCCGTCGGACACATACACGTCTTCGGAGTTGATGTACTGCAGCCCGCGCTCCACGCGGAACAGCGCGAGATCCACGCTCCAGTCTTCGTGCTCGGTCTTGGCGCCCAGTTCGTATTGCCTGCTGCGCGTGGGCGCGAACGTCTGGTACTGGTTCTTCGTGCCCAGCGGCGCGCTGCTGGCCTGTTCCAGCGACTCGACGTAACTGGCGTACAGCGTCGTCGATGCGGTCGGTTTATAGAGCAGGGCGACAGTGGGCGTCAGCGGACTCTGCACGTAGCGCGCGGTGGGCAGGCTGCTGCCCGCGGCGTAGTCCTTGTCGATGTAGTCGGTGTAGCGCAGGCCGAGCAGGGCCGACCATTGCGGCGAGAACGTCACCGTGTCGCTGGCGAACACCGCGCGCTGCGTGGTGGTTTCCGCGAGGTAGGTGCTGCGGCTGAGCGGCGTGCCGGGATCGGGCAGCAAGGGCACGTCGTAGAGATTGCCTTGTCCGAGCTCCTGTCCGTCGGCATAGGGACCGGTCGGATAGTGGTAATCCAGTGCCTGCCACGACGCGCCGAGCACCACCTGGTGGCCGATCGCGCCGGTGTCGAACCTGCCCTGCAGCATGCCCTGCCACTGCTGGTAGTTGTAGCGCGAGTAGCCGAGGTAGTTGAGGTCGGTGTAACCGCCCTGGCTGTCGGTGAGGATGATCGCGCTGTCGCGGTTGGAGCGCGTCTGGCCGGCGTAGCTGTAGTCCAGGCTGGCCGTCCAGTCGGGCGAGAGGTCCCACTTCAGGCCGGTGTTGGCCACCCGCATCGAGGTGCCATAGCCGGTGTAGGGCTGGGTCACGCGCTGGCTGCCGTCCATCGGTGCGGGCGTGTGCACCACGGTCGGGTAGCCGTAGTACTGGCCGAGGATGATGCCGTAGTAGGTGCCGCGCGTGTCGCGGTCCTGCCAGATGCTGTTGAAGTGCCAGTGCAGGTTGGGCGCGATGTCCTTGGTCAGCGCCAGCGAGGCGGCGTTGCGACGGATGCGGCCGCCCTGCACGAAGGTGTTGCCGTCCTCGTGCACGAGATTGAGGCGGTAGCCCCAGCCGCCCTGTCCGCCGGACGTGCCGCCGAGATCCGCGGCTTCCTCGAGCGCACCGTCGGACACGTAGCCCAGCGTGAAGCTGGCATAGGGCTGCAGCGTCGGTTGCTTGGAGACGTAGTTGAGGATGCCGCCGGGCGCGCCGAAGCCGTACATGAAGCCGCCCGCGCCCTTCAGCAACTGGATTTCGCTGAAGGGTTCCAGCGGCAGGTCGCTGGCCCAGTTCACCACGGACAGGCCGTCCATCTTGTAGCCGTTGAGCAGGTCCACCGGCAGGCCGCGTACGGCGAACGCGGATTCCTCGCCGGCATAGCCGCTGCCCAGGGGCGTCACGCCGGGGTCGGTGGCGAAGGCCTCGTTGATGTCGATGGCCTGCCGGTTGACGATCAGGTCCGAGGTGGCCGTGCTGATGCTGAAAGGTGTATCGAGCAAGCTGCGATTGCCCAGCGCGCCGGCGCTGGCGTTGTTGCTGCCGTAGAGATCCAGCGCACTGGTGGTGCCGGTGACGGTCACCGCGCCGAGCTGCTTGGCGTTCTGCGGGTTCGCGGTGCTGCCGGTGTCGTCTGCGTACGCGGTGGTGTTCGCCAGTGCGGCGAAGATCAGCAAGGCGATGGCCCGACGCGCGAGGCGCCGGGGAGGCGGGAAAATCATGGAGTGACTCCGTGTTGCAGGTTTGCCCGGCTGGCACAGGCTTGCCGGAAAGGGGATTCAGTTCGTCGCCGCTGCGGCGCGCGCCGGCAGTGCCCACACGCTGTTCGGATCGCCGTCGCGCCCGCGCCGCAGCGCAGCGCGCGCGAGGCGCGCGAAGACCAGGCCGAGTGCAACGCCGGTGAGATCGACGACCAGCACGGCATGTGTCGCAGGTGTCCACGGTTGCAGCCAGCGGCCGGCATTGCCGAGCAGGTCGGCCATCGCCACGGCGATGGTGAGTGCGGCGGTCGCGCCCAGCAGTTCGGTGGCGGCGCGCGCGACGGGTCGCGCGAAAGCCCAGGCGCAGGCGACGAGGAAGAGTCCGTAGCAGGCCAGCCGCTGCGCCATCGTCGCATCGATGCCCAGGTGCGAGCAGGCCAGCGCCGCGGCGAAGGCGCCGGAAATGCCCAAGCAGGTGCCGATGCACACGCCCACCGTGGCGCGCGCCATCACCCGCGTGTGCAGCGGCTGGTCGGCGTGGCGCCGCTTGCGCCGCGATTCGACCCACAGCAGGTTGCCGGAATAGAACAGGAAGGAACCGGCCAGTCCCAGCACGAAATACAGCCAGCGCACCGTATCGCCGCCGAAGCTGCCGAAGTGCAGCGCGTACAGCGCCGACCAGCTGATGCTGTTGGCGTCATGCCCATCACCGACGTGGGCGGCGAGCACGCTGCCGTCCCGTGCCGACAGTGCCACCGTGCCGTAGGTGCCCAACGTGTGCTGCGACAGGCCGCGCACCTCGGCCACCGCGTTGCGGTCGCCGTAGTGCACGAAGTGCAGGTAGTCGGGATCGAAGCTGCTGACACCTTTCGCCAGAGCGGCGATGCGCGCCCGCGCGATCAATCGATCGGGCGACAACATCGCGCTGGTCGTGCCGCTGGCCTTCGTCGCCGGGGCCGTCGCCACGGCCTGCGCGAACAGTCCGAACAGCTTGCCGTTGAACGAAACCGTATTGAGCGCAAGCAGCGTGGCGGCAAACAGGCAGAAGATCGCGCCGGTCAGCGCGAAGATCACGTGGAACGGCAGGCTGAGCACGCCGATGGCGTTGTGCGCGTCCTGCCACAACCGCTTGAGGTTGCGTCCTGCGCGCAGCGCGAACAGGTCGCCCAGCAGCTGCGGCAAATGGATCAGGAAACCCGACACCAGCGCCAGCCCGTACAGTACGCTGACGACGCCCATCAGGTACAAGCCGACTACCGGCAGGCCCAGCGAATCGTGCAGCGCGTACACGAAGTCGGCGAGGCTGGAGCCGCCCGCATCGGCGGCGGGCGCGTCCATCTGACTCGCGGTAGCGAAGCGCGCCCCATCCTTGCCTTGCCAGAACGCATAAGGCGCGCCGTTGCCGCCGCCGGGCAACACGATGCCGAAATCGTCGCGGGTTTCCGGGTGGTGCGCGAGCAGGCTTTCGATCAGCGCGCCCACCGGCACTCTGGCGTCCGGCGCAGCGCGCCATGGCGGGTTCTGCCATGCGGCGATCTCGTCGTGGAACACGGTCAGCGCACCGGCATAGAACGCCACGAACAGCGCGAAACCGGCAAGCAGCCCGGTCCAGGTATGCACGGTCTGGAAACGGCGGATCGTGGCGGCTTTCATCGTGTATCGGCCGCCTTCAATGCGGCAGCAGCCAGAGCGCGAGGAAGGCGGCGGCATTCGCACTACCCAGCGCCAGCCACGCGCGCGTACCGCTGCGCGCCGCGTATGCGCCGGCCATGAAGGCAATCCACAACGGGAAAAACAGGATAAGCAGCGGAATCAGCCAGGCGCTCCCGTCTGGCAGTACGCGCATCAGGAGCGCGGGCAGGGCGGCGGCGAGCGTGAAGCCGAGCAGGACGCCGGCAAGACAGCGAGCGATCATCGCGACGGCACCTTCGCGCCGCGCCACCATGCGAGATAGGGCAATGCCACCCATGCTGTCACCCAGCAGGTCAGCGCCGCCGCGATGCCGGCGCCGAGGCCCGCTGCCGCGATCCACGCCGCGACACTGGCGGCGAGCAGGGACGCTGCCAGCACGCGCACGCTTCCAGGCAGCGGTTTGGCGAGCAGGCCTTGTCTGGCGCTGGCCAGATAGGCCAGGACGGCGCCAGCCATGCCCAGCAGCAGTGCATGGAGATTCATCGCGGGAAGGATTCCTGAAACAAGGCGCGGCACCGGTGCAGGAGCTGGCGATTGATATTTAGTTAATGAGATGCATTCTCATTAACAATGAATTCGATGTCAATCGCCGGAACCCGAGATGCCGAGATGGATGCGTGCACTTCGTGGTGCATTGGCCGCCCGTCGCGGCGTTTGGACGTCCATCGCACGATGCGCGGCGCATGGACTGCCGCATGCCGGTATGATGCCGTCTCCCCGGTTTCCCCTGCGAAGACGTCGCGCCATGCTGCTGATGATCGACAACTACGACAGCTTCACCTTCAACCTTGTGCAGTACCTCGGCGAGCTGGGGCAGGAGGTGAAGGTGGTGCGCAACGATGCGCTGGGCGTGGCGGACATCCGCGCGCTGAAGCCTTCGCACATCATGATCTCGCCCGGCCCGGGCACGCCCGACGATGCAGGCGTGTCGCTGAACGTGCTGCGCGGGTTGTCGGACGAGATTCCGGTATTCGGCGTGTGCCTGGGCCATCAGGCGATCGGTCAGGCCTTCGGCGGCAAGGTGATCCGCGCCAAGCAGATCATGCACGGCAAGACTTCGCCGGTGCGCCATCGCGGGCAGGGTGTGTTCGCCGGTCTGCCCGATCCATTCGAGGCTACGCGCTACCATTCGCTGGTGGTGGAGCAGGGCTCGCTGCCGGATTGTCTCGAAGTCACGGCCTGGACGGAGAACGCGGACGGCAGCATCGACGAGATCATGGGCTTGCGCCACAAGACGCTGCCGGTCGAAGGCGTGCAGTTCCATCCCGAGTCCATCCTCACCCAGCATGGCCACGACATGCTCGCCAACTTCCTCGGCCTGCCGCGGCGGAAGTTGGCGGCATGAGTGCGCGCGAGATCACGATCACGCCGCAGGAGGCCCTGCAGCGCACGATCGAGCACCGTGAAATCTTCCACGACGAGATGATCGCGCTGATGCGCCAGATCATGGCGGGCGAGGTGAGTCCGCTGATGACCGCGGCCATCGTCACCGGCCTGCGCGTGAAGAAGGAAACGGTGGGCGAGATCACCGGCGCGGCGCGCGTGATGCGCGAGCTCGCGGAGCGCGTGCCGGTGACTGGCGACGACGCACACCTGCTCGATATCGTGGGCACCGGCGGCGACGGCGCCTCCAGCTTCAACATCTCGACCGCTTCGATGTTCGTGGCGGCGGCGGCTGGCGCTCGCATCGCCAAGCATGGCGGCCGCAGCGTGTCGTCGAAGTCCGGCAGCGCGGATGTGCTGGAGGCATTGGGGGCGCGCATCGACCTCAAGCCCGCGCAGGTCGCCGAGTGCCTGGCCGAGACCGGCATCGGCTTCATGTTTGCGCCCAACCACCACCCGGCGATGAAGGTGGTGGCGCCCGTGCGCAAGGAAATGGGCGTGCGTACGCTGTTCAACATCCTCGGTCCGCTGACCAATCCGGCCGGCGCGCCGAACATCCTGATGGGCGTGTTCCATCCCGACCTGGTCGGCATTCAGGTGCGCGTGCTGCAGCAGCTCGGCGCGCGGCGCGCGCTGGTGGTGTGGGGGCGCGACGGCATGGACGAGATCTCGCTGGGCGCGGCCACCCTGGTCGGCGAACTGCGCGATGGCGTGGTGCGCGAATACGAGGTGGAGCCGGAGGATTTCGGCCTCGCCATGGCTTCGAGCCGCAATCTGCGCGTGGCCGGCGTGGCCGAATCGAAGGCGATGCTGGAACAGGCGCTGGCCGGCGAGCGCGGCGTGCCGCACGACATCGTCTGCCTCAACGCGGGGGCTGCGCTGTATGCGGCCAACGTGGCCGCGTCGATCGCCGAAGGCATCGCCCTGGCGGCCGCGACGATTGCCAGCGGCGCGGCACGTGCGAAAATGCAGGCCTTCATCGAGGCGACACAACGGTTGGCCGACAAGCTGTGATAGCTTGACGGCGCGGCGACATTTGCGCCGCCACGATGATCCGGCCCCCGCATCCCCGAGCGCCATGACCGACATCCTCAATCGCATCCTCGCCCGCAAGGCGGAAGAAGTGGCCGAACGCCAGGCACGCCTGCCGTTGGCCGAACTCGCCGCGCGCATCCAAGACCTTCCCGAAACGCGAGGTTTCGCCGCGGCGATCGAAGCAAAGATCGCGGCCGGCCTGCCCGCGGTGATCGCCGAGGTGAAGAAGGCCAGCCCCAGCAAAGGGGTGATCCGCGCCGACTTCGACCCGGCAGCCATCGCCAGGAGCTACGAGAAGGGAGGCGCCGCCTGCCTTTCCGTGCTCACCGACAGCGATTTTTTCCAGGGCAGCGAGGCCTTCCTGCAGCAGGCGCGTGCGGCATGTTCGCTGCCGGTGCTGCGCAAGGACTTCATCATCGACCCGTACCAGGTGCACGAGGCCCGCGCCATCGGCGCAGACTGCGTGCTGCTGATCGTCTCGGCACTGGATGACGACGTGCTGCTGCAGCTGTCGCTGCAGGCCGCCGAGCTCGACCTCGACGTGCTGTGCGAAGTGCACGACGAGGAAGAGCTGGAGCGCGCGCTGGCGTTGCCGGTGCCGCTGGTCGGCGTGAACAACCGCAACCTGCGCAACTTCGAGACTTCGCTGGAAACCTCGCTGCGGCTGCAGGAGCTGATGGAATACGACCGCATCCTCGTGGCCGAGTCGGGCATCCGCACGCCCGCGGACGTGGCGCAACTGCGGGAGGGCGGCATCCACGCCTTCCTCGTCGGCGAGGCCTTCATGCGCGCCGAGGATCCGGGCATGGAACTGAAGCGGCTGTTCGGTACGAAGTAATGTCCACACAGACAGGGGATGCACTGCCGTCCGCGACGGCCGATGCCGGCTTGCCGATGCCGCGCGTGGTGCTGTTCGACTTCGATGGCGTGCTGTTGCACGGCGATGCGTTCGGGCTTTTCATCCGCAGCCGCTACCAGCGTTCGTGGTGGCGCAAGCTGCTGGTGCTGCCCTGTCTGCCATGGTTGCTGCTGATGCTGCCGTTCTCGCGCCGGCTTGCCTTGCGCACCCTGGTGCACGTCGCACTGTTCGGCACCGGCGAACAACGCTATCGGGCTCAGGCCCAGGCCTGCGCTACCGAACTCGTGCAGCATTCGCGCCGCTTCAACCGCGACGCACTGCGCCAGCTGCGCCGTCACCAGCAGGCCGGCGACCGCGTGATCGTGGTGACCGGCTGCGAACAGGCACTGGTAGGCAGCATCCTCGAGCAATTGGGCCTGGGCGACGTCGAACTGCTCGCCTCGCGGTTGCGCCCAGGCTGGTCGGGCATGCGCACCGGCTTCCACAACATCGGCCCGAACAAGCTCAAGGCGCTGGCTGCGCACGGCGTGCACGAATGGCATGTCGCCTACACCGACTCGCTGATGGACGTGCCCATGCTCAAGCCTGCCGCCGAATCCGTGCTGGTCAACGGCACGCCCAAGCTGTGCAAGAAGATGGATGCCGCCCTGGGACGCGTGGTCGGGCGCGTGGAGTGGCAATGATGCGCCTGTAGTAGCGCACCCTGTGCGCGATTGCCTTGCGCTTCGATCAGAGCAAAAGCAATCGCGCACAGGGTGCGCACCTACCGTGTTTTCGCTTATTTTTTGGCGATCGAAACCGCCACCGCTTCCGCCACGCGTATTCCATCCACCGCCGCGGAAAGAATCCCGCCTGCGTAGCCCGCGCCTTCGCCGGCCGGATACAGACCACGGGTGTTGAGGCTCTGCAGGTCGTCGTCGTTGCGGCGGATGCGCACGGGCGAGGAGGTGCGCGTTTCCACGCCGGTGAGCATGGCATCGGGCAACGCGTAGCCGCGGATCTGGCGGTCGAAGGCGGGAATCGCCGCGCGGATCGCCGCCACCGCGTAATCGGGCAGCGCGGTGGAAAGATCGGTGAGATGCACGCCCGGCTTGTACGAGGGCAGCACGTCGCCGAAGGCGCGCGATGCCTTGCCGGCGAGGAAGTCGCCCACGCGCTGCCCTGGTGCGCTGTAGTCGCCGCCGCCCATCTGGAAGGCATGGGCTTCCCAGTGCCGCTGCAGCGCGATGCCGGCCAGCGGACCTTCGCCGTAGGGCGCGTAGTCGGCGGCCCGGATGTCGCACACCAGTGCCGCGTTGGCATTGCGCTCGTTGCGCGAATACTGGCTCATGCCGTTGGTGACCACGCGGCCCGGTTCGCTGGTGGCCGCCACCACGGTGCCGCCGGGGCACATGCAGAAGCTGTACACCGAGCGGCCGTCCTTGCCGTGATGCACCAGCTTGTAATCCGCCGCGCCGAGGACAGGATGGCCGGCCTGCGGGCCGAAGCGCGCCTGGTCGATCAGCGATTGCGGGTGCTCGACGCGGAAACCGATGGAAAACGGCTTCGCCTCCACGTACACGCCGCGCGCGTGCAGCATCTCGAAGGTGTCGCGCGCACTGTGGCCCAGCGCCAGCACCACGTGGTCGCTGCGCAACTCGCTGCCGTCGGCGAGCCGCACGCCGCGCACGTGGCGCTCGCCGTGCGCATCGGTTTCCACCGCGAGGTCGTCGACGCGCTGGTCGAAGCGGATCTCGCCGCCCAGCGCTTCGATGGTGCCGCGCATGTTTTCCACCATCGTCACCAGCCGGAACGTGCCGATGTGCGGCTTGCTGACGTAGAGGATCTCTTCCGGCGCGCCGGCCTTCACGAATTCGGCCAGCACCTTGCGGCCGTGGTGTTGCGTGTCGCGGATCTGGCTATGCAGCTTGCCGTCCGAGAACGTGCCAGCGCCACCTTCGCCGAACTGCACGTTGGAATCCGGATGCAGGTTGCGCTTGCGCCACAGGTCCCAGGTGTCCTTGGTGCGCTCGCGCACCGCCTTGCCGCGCTCCAGCACGATGGGGCGGAAACCCGATTGCGCGAGGATCAGCGCGGCGAAGATGCCGCAGGGGCCGAAACCGATCACGATCGGCCGGTGCTCCAGCTTCGCGGGCGCCTGCGCCACGAACCTGTAGCTGGTGTCCGGCGTGGGCTGCACATGGCGGTCGTCGGCATGCCGTGCCAGCAGCGCAGCTTCGCCGGACACGTCCACGTCGAGCGTGTAGATCAGGGTGATTGCGCCACGCTTGCGAGCGTCGTAGCCGCGGCGGAATACGGTGAAGCCGCGCAGGGCCTCGGGCGCGATGCCGAGCTTCGCGCGGATCGCGGCGGGCAGGGCTTCCGCGGAGTGATCCAGCGAGAGCTTGATGTCGGTTAGGCGCAGCATCAGCGGTGGGGATTTTTCACTGGGGCAACGGTGTGGATTTTCGCAGATTCGCGCGGGATTGCTCCTTTCTCTTTTCGAGGGCGCGCATTTCTCCTCGTCCGCTTGCGGGAGGGAGGGCTTTTTGCTTGTGGGCCTTCGCAAGGAACAAAGCGGCCTCGTGCCGTTGTCGCGGCGCGAGTTACTTCCTCTGCGTGGCCAGAGAAAGTAGCCAAAAGAGAGGCCGCACCGCGGCGACGCCCGTTGTGCGGCCTGATCGTCCACGCATCGCCGCTGGCCAAAGGCCCCAGTAGAGCAGTGGTGCGTTCCTGCGCGCAGAAACAACGCGAAAAGCAGGACACCAAAAGATTCGCTCCCTCAACTTCCAGATACGGCGCGGTGTGGCGGCGGTAGTGGGCGTGTCGCGAGATGTGGTTCCAACGTCTTCGAAACAGCCTGCTCGTAATTCCGACGGATTGAGTCGGGCCGTTTCTCTGGGTTACTTCTCTTGACTCCGGGCATCCTGCCCTCCGCGCTTCGGGTCGGCTTCGCCGTTCGCCACTGCTCCTGCAGTGGCGTGGGCCGGCAAAGAGAAGTGACTCGAGCGCCGGCGGGCGATCGAAAGGCCGCCGCAGGCGAGCCGGATTGCGAAGGTGAAAGGTTGTCGTGAGCACCCACCCCTCACCCCGACGGGGAGAGGGGTGGTCGCGTGGCTCAGTGGCGACCCTTCGCCACCTTTAAATCGCCCCGACGAAGTCGGTCTTCCCGATCTCCACGCCCATGCCGCGGAACAGGTTGTATGCCGTAGTGCAATGGAAATACAGATTGGGCTGGATGAACTGCAGCAGGTAGGACTGGCCGCTCATGTCCAGTTCGCCGTTGCGCATCTTGAGGTGGATCGCACGGTCTTCGCTGCCGTCGATCTGCTCGGCCTTGAACGACTGCACATAGGCGATGGCGCGATCGATGCGGTCGTACATCTCGGCCATCGTCGTCTCGTTGTCCTCGAAGCTCTTCGGCTCCTCGCCGGCAAGGCGTGCGGTGCCGCGGCAGGCCATGTCGCAGGCGATCTGTACCTGCTTCACCAGCGGCAGCATGTCGGGGATCAGGCGCGTCTGCAGCAATACGGCATCGGTGATGCCCTTTGCCTGGGCATGCGCTTCGCCTTTCTGCAGCACGTGGCGCAGGTTGGTGAGTGCGCGGACGAAGACGGGGGCGCTGGCCTGGTACATGGAGAGGCTCATCGGGTTTGCTCCGCGGAGTGGGGGGAAGGTATTCCGGGCGTAGGCACGTCACCCATCGCTGGCTGCACATTCGCGAGCGACACGTCATCAGGATGTGCCGTCTGAGGAACGTGACGGGTGGCGCGGATCGCCACCAGCGTCGCCACCGCCAGCAGCATCGCCGCCAGCACGAAGGCCGCGCCCGGCAGGTGAGACACCGGCGCGTGGTCGCTGATGAACAGCGCGAACAGGTTGGCGAACATCGCCGGGCCGAAGATGCCGGCAAGGCTGGCGAGACTGGTCAGCGCACCCTGCAGGCGTCCCTGCTCGTGTGGATCGACCTGGTGGGTCATCATCGACTGCGCCGGCGGCCCGGCGAGACCGCCCAGGCAGAACACCGGGATCGCCAGCAGGAACAGCAAGGCGGTGGGCGCCAGTCCGAACGCCAGATAGCCCAGCACGCACAGCGACAGGCCGATCAGGATCATCCGCCGCTCGCCCAGCTTCGGCATCAGCCGGCGCACCAGCACTGCCTGTACCAGGCCGCTGCACACGCCGACCAGGCCCAGCGTGTAGCCCACCGCCTGCGGGCCCCAGCCGAAGCGGTAGTCGGTGAACAGCACATAGGTGGAGTTGAGCGAGAACTGCGCGAGGTTGATCAGGAAGAACACCGTGGCCAACGCGAACACCTGCGGGTAGCGGCGCAGCAGCACCACCGCGCCGAACGGATTGGCATGGCGCCAGTCGAAGCTCGCTGTGCGGCGTTCCTTCGGCAGCGATTCCGGCAGTACGAAATAGCCGTAACAGAAGTTGACCAGGGACAGCGACGCGGCCACCCAGAACGGCAGGCGCAGGTTCCAATGGCCGAGGAAGCCACCCAGCGCCGGGCCCACGATGAAGCCGATGCCGAACGCCGCGCCCAGCATGCCGAAAGCAGCGGCGCGTTTCTCCTTCGGCACGATGTCGGCGATGTAGGCATTCGCGGTGGAGAAGCTCGCTGCGCAGACGCCCGACACCGCGCGGCCCAGGAACAGCAGCCAGAGCACCGGCGCCAGCGCCATCACAATGAAGTCCACGCCGAGGCCGAGGCTGGAGATCAGGATCACCGTGCGCCGGCCGTAGCGGTCCGACAGCGCACCCTGCACCGGCGAGAACACGAACTGCATGGTCATGTACAGCGCGCCGAACGCGCCCACCCAGACGGCGGCCCTGGCGATGCTGCCGCCGATCAGGTCGACGATCAGATGCGGCAGCACCGGGATGATGATGCCGAACGCCAGCATGTCCAGCATCACGGTGACGAAGATGAAGGCGAGGGCGGCGCGACGGTGCGGCGTGGGTTCGGCGGGCTGGTTCATGGCACGGGCGGCAACGGCAGACGCGGAACGATAACGCATCGTCATGCTCCGCGGTTCGGTGTGCGACGCGACGTCAGCCCGGCGGTGCCGTGAGTTCTTGCGCGTCCAGGCAGCCGTTGTGGTGCCGATCCAGCCGGTGGAACTGGCGGCGCAGATTGGCCTGCCATTCCTGCAGCGTCACCGGCTTGCCGTGGCCGCCGGGAAGCTCGTCCGGTTCCAGCACGCCGTCGTGGTTGCGATCCATCTGCGCGAAGCCGCGGCTCATGTAGGCCACGTATTCGGCCTCGTTCACGCAGTCTTTGCCGCCGGTGTCGAACTGGCGCAAGTAGGCTTCGCGCGAATCCTGCGCGGTCGCCGCGAGCGGCAGCAGCCACAGCGCGGCGAGGGCGAGCCGGCGCCTCACCGGCGCATGCTGCCGTGCAGCCCGATGAAGTCCAGGAATTCGGCGCGCGTGCGCGCGTCGTCGCGGAACGCGCCCAGCATCTGGCTGGTGACCATGGACACGCCGCGCTTGTGCACGCCGCGGGTGGTCATGCATTCGTGGCTGGCGTCGATCACCACTGCCACGCCGGCCGGCTGCAGGTTCTCCTGGATGCAGTTGGCAATCTGCGCGGTGAGCTTCTCCTGCACCTGGAAGCGGCGCGCATAGCCTTCCACCACGCGCGCCAGCTTGCTGATGCCGACCACGCGGCAGGTCGGCAGGTAGCCGACGTGGGCACGGCCGATGATGGGCGCCATGTGGTGCTCGCAATGGCTCTCGAACTCGATGTCGCGCAGCACCACCATCTCGTCGTAGCCCTCGACTTCCTTGAAGGTGCGGCGAAGGTACTCGGCCGGGTCCTCGCCATATCCGGAGAACCAGTCCTTGTATGCCTTCACCACGCGCTTGGGCGTGTCGAGCAGGCCTTCACGCGCGGGGTCCTCGCCGGCCCAGCGCAGCAGGGTGCGCACGGCTTCCTCGGCCTGCTGCTGGGTGACGCCGTCGTCGGCTGCGTGCTTGCTCATGGGGGGATTCCGGAGATCAGTGAAGCCGTATTTTAGCGGCTTCGCGGCTCAGGTCGTCGGCGGCGCGCCGAACAGGCGCCGCTCCAGCGCATTGAACAGCGCGCTCACCAGCAACGCGGCCGTCGCACCCAAGGTCACTTCGCCGAGACGGAACAGTGCGATCTGCCAGAACGCGCCGTGCTGCGGCACCAGCATGATGATCGTGGTGGTGATGCCGCTGATGCGGCCGGCGGCGCCAAGGTCGAAGACCGAGCACAGCACCATGCCGATCGTTACCGCCAGCACGTAGGTGAGATAGCGGTCATGGCCCAGCGTGGCCACGGCCATGCCGATCAAGCCGCCGATCACCGCGCCGAGGAACTGGTCGCGTGATGAACTGCGCACGTCGATATAGCTGCTCTGGCTCACCGAGATCGCGGTGATCGCCGCCCAGTAGCCCTGCTGCAAGCCGAGCGAGCGTGCGCCGAAGTAACCCAGGCTGGCGGCCAGCACCGCAAGCAGCGCGCGCACCAGGCCAATCATCAGCCGCTGGTGCCGTGGCAGTGCCTTCCATAGCCACTGCGCTTCGCCGACCAGCGCGTCCAGCCTGAGGCGGTGTTCGGCCAACGGGCGCCGCGGTTTTTTCATGCATCCTCGTCCGTCGCGTCGTCGTCGGCTGGCGCATGGTCGAGCAGTTCGGCCGCCTCCTGTTCCGGCAGCGATTCCACGTCGCGCAGCTTGCGCGTGATTGCGCGGGTACGCACGCCAGTGGCGTCGATGTGCTTGCCGGCTTCGTCCAGCTTTTTCTTCACCTTGTCCAGCACGTCGCCGAACTTGCCGAACTCGCCCTTCACCGCACCGAGCAAATGCCATACCTCGCTGCTGCGCTTCTCGATGGCCAGCGTGCGGAAGCCCATCTGCAGCGCGTTGAGGATGGCGGTGAGCGTGGTCGGGCCGGCCACGGTGACGCGGTGCTCGCGCTGCAGCGCCTCGAACAGGCCGGGGCGGCGCAGCACTTCGGCGTACAGGCCTTCGGTAGGCAGGAACAGGATCGCGAAGTCGGTGGTGTGCGGCGGCGCCACGTATTTCTCGCGGATGGTTTTCGCCTCCTCGCGCACGCGGCGTTCCAGTGCCTGCGCGGCAAGGCCCGCGGCCTCGGCGTCGGCGCGCTCCTGCGCATCGAGCAGGCGCTCGTAGTCCTCGCGCGGAAATTTGGCGTCGATCGGCAGCCACACCGGATGCTCGGCGTCGGCGCCCGGCATGCGCAGGGCGAATTCCACGCGGTCGTTGCTGCCCGGCACGGTGGCGATGTTCGACCTGTACTGCTCGGACGTCAGCAACTGGTCGAGCAGGGCGCCGAGCTGCACCTCACCGAGGATGCCACGCGTCTTCACGTTGCCCAGCACACGCTTGAGGTCGCCCACGCCGGTGGCGAGGCTCTGCATTTCGCCCAGCCCGCGCTGCACGGCCTCAAGCCGTTCGGACACCAGTTGGAAGGACTGGCCCAGCCGCGTCTCCAGCGTGGCCTGCAGTTTCTCGTCCACCGTGGCGCGCATCTTTTCCAACTGCTGCGCGTTGTCCTCGCGCAGCGTCTTGAGCTGGCCTTCCAGCGTGCCGCGCACTTCGCCCATGCGCTGCTCGTGCTGCGTACCCAGAGCGGTGAGGCGCTGCTGCTGCTGCTCGCCGAAGCGGCCCAATGCCTCGGTCAATTCCTCGCGGCTCTTGCGTGCATCCTCGGCGAGCCGCAGCGAAAGCGATTCCAGGCCGCTGCGCGTGCCGTCGGTGAGCGCGCCCAGGCGCTGGCCGAAACCGTCGATACGTTCCGCCTGCTGGCGCGACATGCCGTCCAGTTGTTCGTTGACATGGCCGCGGAAACGCTCGAAGCCCTGCTGCAATTCCTCGCGGCCGCTGCGCTGCTCCTCGCGCAATGCGCGTTGCAGGCGTTCGTTGTCGTCCCTCAAGGCATCGAGCTTCGCGCTCAGACCGGCATCGCCGCGGCCACGCAACAGCAGGACGATCTGCAGCGCCAGCAACAGCAGGGCAACGGCGATGAGGACGACGAGCAGGGTTTCGCTGACAGGCATGACGGATTTCACGGGGAACGGTACGCATCAGTGTACGGCCTGCCGTCGCAGGCCTTGCGACTTCACGCCGCATTCGCCGCTGGCGCGCATGATGGCCAGGTCCATTGCGGGGAAGCGGGTCATGGAACACGCGCACGACTACCTGATCGTCGGTGCCGGCATGGCGGCGGATGCGGCGGCGAAAGCGATCCGCGAGGCCGACGCGGCGGCGAACATCGGCATGGTCGGCGAAGAGGCCTCGCCGCCTTACCAGCGACCGCCGTTGTCCAAGGCGTTGTGGAAAGGAGACAAGCGCGTGGCCGACATCGACCTGGGCACCGCGGCCAGCGGCGCGAAGCTCTATGCCGGGCGGCGCATCGTGGCGCTGGACCATGCGGCACACCTCGCGCGCGACACGCAAGGCGACGGTTACCACTACCGTCGCCTGCTGCTTGCGACCGGTGCCACGCCGCGGCGACTGCCGTTCGAGGGCGGCGACCGCGTCATACATTTCCGCACGCTGCACGACTACGAGGCGCTGCGCCGTTTTGCCCAGCCTGGCGCGGCCATCGCCGTGGTCGGTGGCGGCTTCATCGGCGCCGAGCTGGCTGCCTCGCTATGCGATGCCGGCTGCAAGGTGAGCATGCTATTTCCGGATGCCCACATCGGCGCGGGCCGCTATCCCGACGACCTTGCGCGTCACCTGGGCGACTACTACCGCCAGCGCGGCGTGGACGTGCGCCCCGGCGTGAGGGTGGCTGGCGGCTGGCCCACCGATGGCGGCGTGGAACTGGAACTGTCCGATGGCAATCTGTTGCGGGTGGAGGCCGCCGTGGCTGGTCTCGGCGTGACACCGAACATCGCGCTGGCCGAACAGGCGGCCCTCAAGGTGGACAACGGCATCGTGGTGGATACCCAACTGCGCAGCAGCGATCCCGACATCTGGGCAGCCGGCGACATCGCCAACTTCTACAACCCGGCACTGGACCGGCGCCTGCGTGTGGAACACGAGGACGCCGCCGTCAGCATGGGGCGGCACGCCGGCCGTGCGATGGCTGGCATCGCCGGCAACTACGACACCTTGCCGTTTTTCTACTCGGACTTGTTTGACCTGGGCTATGAGGCCGTCGGCCTGCTCGACACCCGCCTGCAGGTGGTCGAGGACTGGCGCGAACCGTATCGCGAGGGCGTGGTGTATTACCTGGAGCGCGACCGCGTGCGCGGCGTGCTGCTGTGGAACACCTGGGGCCAGGTGGACGCAGCGCGCGCGCTGATCGCAGAGCCCGGGCCGTTCGATGCGACTTCGCTGCGAGGGCGGCTCCCCCGCAGCGCTTGAATCACGCGCCGCACGGCCCTTCGTACTTCTGAATCGGCGGGATGTTGCCGTTGCACACCCCGATGCCCCACGTGCAATGGGTGTGAACAAGGATCAGGAACGAGCCAGGTTCGAATCAAGACGATGACGAAGGCGTTTACGCTGCAGACAAATTCTTGAAGGCCGTCGCCAAGGTGCCCAGCGCCTGGCGGGAGCGCCGGTCGTTGAGTGCCGAATGCAACACGACTTGTTGCGTTGGCAGGGCAGGCAAGGAGAGCGCCTTCCCGATATCGATGGTGCCCGCAGGGGCCGCCCTTCTCGCCAGGACGGCAACGGCCCATCCCATGCTGGCCGCCGCGCCCACGAGTGCCGCGCCTTTGCCGATAAAGACCTCCGTCCACGCGATGCCGGCGGCATCCAGCGCGGCAACGGCGGCCATGCGGATGCTGCATGTCTCGCCCTGCGTGGAGAGTGGCAGCGGATGACCTGCGCGGGGCTCCCAGTGCGCGGCGGCAATCCACGCGAACGACTCATCGAACAGCACCTCGCCGTGTCGGCGCTGCTCTTCCGGCTGCAGTACCAGGGCAGCGTCCAGTACGCCATCGTCGTAGCCTTGCATGACCTCACGTGAACCAGCCACGCGAAGCTCGATCACCAAGTTGGGATCGTGCTGATTCATCCGCTTGAGCAAGCCTGGCAGTTCGCTACCCACAAGCTGGTGGCTGATGCCGATGACCAGTCGACGCCGCTTCACCTCGAAAGAGGCCATGGCGCGCTCATGCGCCTGCACCAGTTGACGCGCCGATTCGACGAATGCGGCCCCTTCGGCAGAGAGGCGCACCTGGCGCGGCGTTCGTTCCAGCAGGCGTCGGCCCAACTGCTCTTCGAGCCGCCGCAATTTCAGGCTGACCGCCGATTGGGTACTGCCCAGCGCATCGGCGGCGCGCGTGAAGCTTTGCAGCTCGGCCGTGAGAACGAACGCCCGCACGGCATCCAGGTCGAGAGATTTCACACCATCACCATGTGATTTTGTAATGACTGAAATATCTATTCATGTATTTTCGAAATAGATGGTACCCCACTACCCTGCTTTGCACCCGATGCCGACGGCTTCGGTGATGCCTCCATCTCGTCGCTTTCTCACGCACCGCCCTTCGCATGAAGTCTCCCTTGGTCGATCTGCTTTCGCTGCATGGCTACGTCGTCCACAGACGTGATGCTCTTTCATGGGATGTCGCATGGTCGTCCTGTCCGCTGCGGAAGCCCCTGATCGCCCAACGCGCAAACGACGATGCCGATACCTGCGGCATTGCCCATGACCACTCCTCCCTGACGGAGGCCGACAAGGATCTGGACCCATGAAATCATCGAAAACACTGGCGCTCATCGGCGCGTTGCTTTTACTGGCGAATAGCGCGGCCGCTTCTGAGGCTGCCACCATGAAACCTTCGATCACGGCCCTCGAAGGTACCTGGACACTCGCGTTTGCCGATGTCCGGCATCCCGACGGCACACGCGGGCATGATTACGGCGATTCGCCCAAGGGAGTATTCCAGGTCGATCACAACGGGCACTACGCGATGTTTATTTTTGACAGCGCGCGCCCAAGGTTTGCGGCCAATGATCGAAGCAAGGGCACGCCCGAAGAATTTCGCGCAGCCATCATGGGGACCAGTTCCCATTTTGGAACGGTGGCGATCGATCCGGCCACGCACACGCTGACATTCCACGTGGTCGGCTCGACCTATCCCAACTCGGAAGGGACGACGCAAGTTCGCCATTACACGATGGACGGCGACGTGCTGAGCTATCAGGTCGCGGCGCGTCCCAATGGCGATATTCCCCTGACGGGATGGAAGCGAATGCAGCCGTGAGCAAAGTGGCATGAACCTGCCTGATGCCATCGGGCAGAGGCACTCGCATGGTGGACGTTTGTTCTCGGGCTCCGATCGCTTGAACAACGTGCCGCAACCGGTTTGGAGCGGCCTTGTGCAAAGCGGTTGCGGAGAAGCAAGCCGCGCCGTATGTCCACCGGTCCAAGGCAGAGTATGGCCGTCGCCGGGTACGGAAGTGCGTCGCTTCCGTATCACTCCACCCGGCAGAACACCGCCTTGAGGTAGCGGCTCTCCGGCACGTCGGCGCGCACCGGATGGTCGGCGCCGGCACCGCGCACTTCGAGTATCTGGATCTCGCGGCCGGCGTTGATCGCCACGCGGCGCAACATCTCGAGGAAATCCGCTTCGCTGACCAGGCCGGTACAAGAGCAGGTGAGCAGCAGGCCGCCGGGCGGGATCACGTCCAGCGCAAGGCGGTTCATCGCGAAGTACTTCTTCAGCGCATCGAACACCTTGTTGCGGTCGCGGGTGAGCTTGGCGGGATCGAGGATCACCGCGTCGTACTTTTCGCCGCGTGCCACCGCGTCGCGCAGCCAGTCGAAGATGTCGGCCTGCTGGAAATCCACCGCGACCTTGTTCGCGGCGGCATTGGCGCGGGCGATGTCGAGGATGCCGGCGTCCATGTCCACGCTTGTCGCTTCGCGTGCGCCAGAAGCCATCGCGTGTACGGCGAAGCCGCCGGCGTTGCAGCACAGGTCGAGCACGCGGCGGCCGTGCGCCAGTTCCGCAAAGCGCTGGCGGTTATCGCGCTGGTCGGCGAAGAATCCGGTCTTGTGGCCCGCGCCGGGCGCGGCGTGGAAGGCGAGGCCGTGCTCGTGCACCGCCACCGGTGCGGGCGGCTCGCTGGTGCGGCAGTCGAAGGATTCCTGCTTCTGCACGTGTGTTTCGGCGAAGCCGTAGATGCGCGCGCCGGGGAAATGCGCCAGCAGCGCGTCGCGGATCGCATCGCGGAATTTCCACATGCCGGCGGCGAAGTATTCGACGACCAGGATGTCGGCGTAGCGGTCCACGATCAGGCCGCTGAGGCCGTCGCCCTCGCTATGGATCACGCGCCAGGCATCGGTGGTCTTGTCCAGGTCCAGCAGCTCGCGGCGCAGCCGTACGGCGCGGCCGATGCGTGCGGCGATCCAACTGGCGTCGATGGTTTCGGCAGGGTCGGCGGTGAGCAGGCGCAGCGCGATGCGCGCATGGCCGTTCCAGAAGCCGCGGCCGACGAAGCGGTCCTTCGCATCCACCACATCCACCACGCTGCCCGGCGGAATGCGCCCCTCGGGCTTGTGCACTTGCGCCGACCACACCCAGGGGTGGCCGGGCGTGCGGTCGGACTTCAGGCGAATGACGGGAAGAGCGGAGGCGATGTCGGTCATCCGCACATGATAGCGGCTTGCAATGTGCTCCCCCGGGCCTGCCGGGGGAGCGGAAAATCAAACCGGCTCCAGCCAACCCCACTTGTCGTGGGTCTTGCCGTTGAACAGGCCGAAGAACAGTTCCTGGATGCGACGGGTGACGGGGCCCGCGTGCCCGGCACCAACCTGCTTGCCATCGACCGCGCGAATAGGGGTGACTTCGGCGGCGGTGCCGCACATGAACACCTCGTCGGCGAGATAGAGGTATTCGCGCGGAAGGTCGCGCTCGATCACCTCGATGCCTTCCTCGCGCGCCAGCGTGATCAGCGAGTGGCGGGTGATGCCGGTGAGGATGGAGGCGCTGGCCGGCGTGGTGTGCAGCGCGCCGTCGAATACAAGGAAGATGTTCTCGCCTGCGCCTTCGCTAAGCAGGCCGGTGGAGGCCAGCGCGATGCCTTCGCCGAAGCCCATGCGACGCGCTTCACGCGCGATCAGCTGGCCGGACAGGTAGTTGCCGCCGGCCTTGGCGCCAGCCGGAATGGTGTTGGGCGCGAAGCGCTGCCAGCTCGACACGCAGGCGGTGATGCCCTGCTCCAGCGCTTCCGGCCCGAGGTAGGGGCCCATCGGCCACGCGGCCACGGCCACGTCGATGGGCGTTTCGGCGGAGAGGCCGAAGCCGCCCAGACCGCGCCATGCCACCGGCCGCAGGTAGGCGGCGGATAGACCGTTCTTCTTCACCACGTCGCGGCAGGCGGCAGCGATCTGGTCGCGCGTGTACGGCAGCACCATGTCGTAGATCTTCGCCGAGTGGAACAGGCGCGTGAGGTGGTCGGTGAGGCGGAAGATCGCCGCGCCGTCCGGCGTGGCGTAGCTGCGGATGCCTTCGAACACCGAGGAGCCGTAATGCAGCGCATGCGACATCACGTGGGTGGTGGCCTCGGCCCACGGCTTGATCGTGCCGTTCTGCCAGATCCAATCGGGGTACTGCTGCGCCATGGGAACTCTCCGTGGGGGACTGCCCATGATAAACCCGGGCCTTCCACACCGATATTTGCGGCGCAGCATGCCGCAAGGATCCTGAGTGCGCCGCCGCGGTTTGCAGGGGTCGATTCAATCCATCTGGCGCAACCACAGGCAACCGGCCTCGTGGGTGATCGCAAAGCCGGCATTGCCGCCGTCATCGGTGCGCAGCTGCAGTTCTTTTGCGGGTGGTGCCGCGGAGGATGCGGGTGCCGGCAGGCCGGCGGCCGACTCGTTGTCGAAGTGGATTTCCAGCAATGGCTGTCGCACCAGTTGGGCCAGCGCGCGCAGATCGCCTGTCGTCGAGCTGTTGCCGTAGCTGCCCCACAGCATCAGTCCGGCGAGCCGGTTGGGATCATGTGCGGCGAAGGCATCGATCACGCGCTGGCGCAGTTCCGCCGCGGTAGCGGCGCAGCGTTGCAGCGGCACCGGTGCGCCGGGCGGCGCGAGGCTGGAGGTTGGCGCCGGCGCCGGCGAGGCCAGTTGCGACGGGCACGGCTGGTCGGTGAACAGCGGATTGCCGTGTGCGTCCACGCAGCGGTGGATCGCATCCTGCGCCCGTGCTGCCGTGGCAAGGGTGCAAAACATCAGCAGAAGCAGGGCGAATAGGCGCATTGCCCAAGCATAGCGATGCGCGGCTTGGGCAATCGTGAATCAGGCCAGCTGTTCCAGCACCGAACGCGTGGCCTTGGCGCGGTTCAAGGTGTAGAAGTGCAGCGCCGGAGCGCCGCCGTCCAGCAGGCGTCGGCACAGCTGTGCCACCACTTCCGCGCCCAATGCGCGCACGGATGCGGCGTCGTCGCCGTGCGCCTGCATGCGCTTGGCGATCCAGCGCGGAATCTCCGCGCCGCAACCGTCGGAGAAGCGCTTCAACTGCGTGAAGTTGGCGATCGGCATGATGCCCGGCACGATGGGCACGCGTACGCCGAGCTTGTGCGCGTCGTCCACGAAGCGGAAGTACGCATCCGGATTGAAGAAATACTGGGTGATCGCGCCGTTCGCGCCGGCGTCCACCTTGGCCTTGAAGTGCTGCAGGTCGGCGAGCGCGTCGTCGGCTTGCGGATGGGTTTCCGGATAGGCCGCCACTTCGATATGGAAGTGGTCGCCCGAGTGTTCGCGGATGAAGCGCACCAGTTCCGCGGCGTAGCGGAAATCGCCTGCACTGGCCATGCCGGACGGCAGGTCGCCGCGCAGCGCCACGATGCGCCGATAACCCGCAGCCCGGTAGCCGTCGAGCAGGGCGCGGATTTCCGCGCGCGTGCCGCCCATGCACGACAGGTGCGGCGCCACCGTGTAACCGTGCGCCTGATGCAGGTGCGCCACGGTGTCGCCGGTGTAACTCAAGGTGGAGCCGCCGGCACCGAAGGTCACCGACGCATATTCGGGTTGCCAGGTCTTCAGCGCCTGCGCAGCCTGGTCCAGCTGGGCGCGCTGCTCGTCGGTCTTGGGCGGGAAGAATTCGAAGCTGATGGCGGGCATGGGTGTTCCCGATGGATGTATCGGGTGATTTTATACATCCATCGCGATGAAAAGATAGACGTCCAAATGCCGGCGGTGGCCGGGCGGGCATGGCAAGGGCATGCGCTACTCTGGCGTTTTGCCATCGGTCAGGCCATGTCCATCGTCCTCACGCCCTTCGCGCGTGCCCGCCTGTTCCCGCGCGAGCCGCGTGGGAACACCATCCAGGACTGCACGCCCGAGGAATTCCAGCGTCGCCTCAACGACGAGGTGCCGTTCAAGCTGCTCGACGGCTATGCGCCGTTCTGCAAGCTGCACGTACACCGCAACTGGACCTCCACGCGCTGCCTTACCGCGCCGATCACCGAGGCCAACCGTCACCTGCTGCGCTCGGCCTACGAGGCGCGCACCAAGGCCGAGCTGCCGGTGCTGGTGCGCTGGTTCGAGGGTGTGCAGCCGCCGGTGGCGAACTGGCTCGTGGTCATCCTCTACGGCCGAGAGCAACTGGCGAAGGAAGGCGAATCCATCGAAGCCGACTGGGGCGTCGTCGGCTGCATCTATACGATGGAGCCGGAGGAAATCCCGATGGCCCCGATCACCATGCTGCGCAATGCGCTGGGTGTGGAAGAGGGCGGTTCCGGCGTGCCGCTGGATCGCGAGGCCTACCGCCGAGCGGTGGCGTTCTGGGAGGGCAATGCAAACTGGCGACCCTGACGCTCTTTCAGGTCGACAGGTGGGCGACGGCCTTGCCCGGGACCGGTTCCGTGGGGAGCGGCTCGCCGAGCATCTCGCGCAGCGTGCGTTCGATCATCCGCGACATCGCGTCGAGCGCGAGGTCGTTGGCGTCGAAGCCGAACGGCTCCTCGATCTCGCTGCCCAGGGCTTCCAGCGCGAAGAACGTGTAGCTGATGAAGGCGACGATCAAGGGCGTCATCACGCCGATCTGGTCGACCAGGCCGAACGGCAGCAGGATGCAGTAGAGATAGATGGTGCGGTGGATGATGACCGAATAGGTGAACGGAATCGGGGTGGCGGCGATGCGCTCGCAGCCGCCCAGTGCGTCAGTGAGGTGCCCCAGCGATTGCTCGAAGGCCGGTACGCAGGCTGCATCGATGCGCCCTTCGCGCAGGTTGCGCCCGACCCATTCGTCCGCCATCAGCAACAGCACGGCGGGTTTGTAGCTGCCCGCGGCGGCCCGCGCGGCGTCCGCCGGATCGAGCACGCGCTCGAGATCGGCACGCGGGTCGCTGTTGCGTAGCTGGTGGCGCAATGCATGCACGAAGGCGATCGTGCGACGCCCCAGCACTTCCGGCGCACTGCCGTCGCGCGCCAGCGTGAGCCCCATGCGCACCAGCGAACGGCCGGCGTTCAGCACGGCGCCCCACAGCGTGCGCGCTTCCCACCAGCGTGCGTAGCTCGTGCTGTTGCGGAAGCCCAGGAAGATCGCCAGCGCCATGCCGATCAGCGAAAACGGAATGACGTTGAGCGGGATCTTCCACGAAAGCACCTGGCCATGCACCACGGTGATGACTGCCGCAAGCAGGGTCACGCCGATCAGCTGTGGCGCGATGTCGGGCAGAACCGAGCCGCGCAGCACGAACAGCATGCGGAACCAATTCGGGCGGGGGCGGATGATCATGTGGTGAGGGCGGCGACGGAATTGCCGGCATTGTCGCAAAGCACGCGACATGGCGCGGTCGGCCGGGGACGGACGCAAAAACGGGCGCCTTGCGGCGCCCGTTGCGTTTGCGGCAATGGCCGGTCCCGCTATCAGTAACGATAGTGATCCGGCTTGTACGGCCCATCCACCGACACGCCGAGGTAGGCGGCCTGTTCGGCGCTGAGCGTGGTGAGCTTCACGCCGATCTTCTCAAGGTGCAGGCGCGCCACTTCCTCGTCCAGCTTCTTGGGCAGGATGTAGACCTTGGCGGTATACGCGTCCTTGTTCGCCCACAGGTCGATCTGCGCCAGGGTCTGGTTGGAGAACGAGTTGGACATCACGAAGCTGGGGTGGCCGGTGGCGCAGCCCAGGTTCACCAGGCGGCCTTCGGCGAGCAGGAAGATGCTGCTGCCGTTCTTGAAGGTGTACTTGTCCACCTGCGGCTTGATGTTGAGGCGGGTAGCGCCCGAGGCGTTCAACGCGTCGACCTGGATCTCGTTGTCGAAGTGGCCGATGTTGCAGACGATGGCCTGATCCTTCATGCCCTGCATATGGGCCAGGGTCAGCACGTCCTTGTTGCCGGTGGTGGTGACGTAGATGTCGCCGCGGCCCAGCGTGCTCTCGACGGTGTTGACCTCGAAGCCTTCCATCGCCGCCTGCAGCGCGTTGATCGGATCGATCTCGGTGACCACCACGCGGGCGCCATAGGCGCGCAGGCTGTGTGCGCAGCCCTTGCCGACGTCACCGTAGCCGCACACCACGGCGACCTTGCCGGCCAGCATCACGTCCATCGCGCGCTTCAGGCCGTCGGCCAGCGACTCGCGGCAGCCGTACAGGTTGTCGAACTTGCTCTTGGTCACCGAGTCGTTGACGTTGATCGCGGGCACCAGCAGGTTGCCGGCCTCGGCGAGCTGGTACAGGCGGTGCACGCCAGTGGTGGTTTCCTCGGACACGCCCTTCCAGTCGGCGACGACGCGGGTCCAGTAGCCCGGGCGCTCCTTGGCGACGCGCTTCAGCAGGTTCTTGATGACCTGTTCCTCATGGCTGCCCGAGGCGCTGTTGACCCAGCTCTCGTCGCCCTTTTCCAGCTCGTAGCCCTTGTGGATCAGCAGGGTCACGTCGCCGCCGTCGTCGACGACCAGTTGCGGGCCGAGGAAGCCGCCCTTGCCGTCGGGGAAGGACAGCGCGTCCAGCGTGCAGTCCCAGTATTCCTCCAGCGTCTCGCCCTTCCAGGCGAACACCGGCGTGCCGGTCTTGGCGATGGCGGCGGCGGCGTGGTCCTGCGTGCTGAAGATGTTGCACGAGGCCCAGCGCACGTCGGCGCCGATGTCCTTCAACGTCTCGATCAGCACGGCGGTCTGGATCGTCATGTGCAGCGAGCCGGTGACGCGCACGCCCTTGAGCGGCGTGGAGGCGGCGTACTTGCGGCGGATCGACATCAGGCCGGGCATCTCGTGCTCGGCGATGTCGAGTTCCTTGCGGCCGAAATCGGCGAGGCCGATGTCGCGGATCTTGTAGTCGTGGGTTGCGGCGTCCATCGTGAATCTCCGGGTGATTACGCTTCGCGGCGCTGATGGCTGCCGCGAAGACGCGTGCGGTGATTGAGCGCCGTTGCAAGTTCGTGCCGTCGAGCCTGGCCGTTGATCGGGGAGTCCGCACGGGAACGTGCAGGCTCTGCGGATGGTTCCGCGTTCGACAACGGTCGCAGCGCCCCTCGACGGGGAGCCGAAAGTATAGCTTCGTGCCGCGTTTGCGTCCTTCATGGCGGCGCGCCTGCAAAGCCCGGCCCGATGACGGAAAGTCATATGCGGCGCCGCAACAAATCGGCTTGGATATGCGTTAGGCTCGGGATTCCACCCCTGCGAGTCGACGCCGTCGAGATGAATGCTTCCCGCAGTCCCGAGCCTGCCTTGCCCGATGCCCCGTTGCGCGACGACGTGCGCCGGCTGGGCGCCCTGGTGGGCCGCATGCTGGCCGAACAGGTGGCGCCGGCTTTCCTCGACGAAGTGGAACACGTGCGTGTCGCGGCCATCGCGCGCCGGCAGGAGGGCGCGCCGCTGGCCGAGTTGACGGCCCCCTTGGCCGGGCTCGACGTGGCGCATGCCGAAGCGCTGGCACGTGCCTTCGCCACCTATTTCAACGCAGTGAACATCGCCGAGCGTGTGCACCGCATCCGCCGTCGCCGCGACTACCAGCGCGAAGGTGGCGCACCGCAGCCGGAGTCGCTGCGCGACGTGCTGGAGCGCCTGAAGGCGCAGGGCGTGGGCGCGCCTGAACTGCTCGACTGGTTGCTCAAGCTGGAAGTGGAGCCGGTGTTCACCGCGCATCCCACCGAGGCGGTGCGCGCCTCGCTGCTGGAGAAGGAGCAGGCCATCGTGCGCGCCCTGGTCGACGGCTTCGACGCCGGCCGCACGCCGCAGGAACGCGGCGAGGACGAGGAACGCATCCACATGGCGCTCACCGCCGGCTGGCAGACAGCGGAGGCTTCGCCGCTGCGGCCCAGCGTGCAGGACGAGCGGGAACACGTGAGTTTCTATATCGCCGATCCGATCTACCGCATCGTGCCCGCACTGTACGAGGCGCTGGCCGACGCGTTGCAGGCGGTGTACGGCGTGGCGGTGCCGCTGCCGCGGCTGCTTTCCTTCGCCACCTGGGTAGGCGGCGACATGGACGGCAACCCCAATGTGGGCGCCGATACCATCGCTGCCACGCTTGCCAGCCAGCGCACGCAGATACTGGACCGCTACATCGGCGACGTCGCCGCGCTGGCGCGCCTGCTCAGCCAGACCGACAGTCGCGTGCAGGTCGATCCGCGCCTGCGCCAGCGGCTGGACGAGGTGCGCGCGCGTTATCCGCAGGCTGCGTCGCACATCAAGCCGCGCCATGCCGACATGCCTTATCGAAGCATGCTCGCCGTGATCGGCGCGCGGCTGGAAGCCACGCACGAGGACGGGCATCCCGAGGCTTACGCCGGTGCCGGGGAATTGCGCGAAGACCTCGAACTGATCGCCGCCAGCCTCGTCGACCACCGCGGCTTGCACGCGGGTGCCTACGCAGTGAAGCGCCTGGTCTGGCGCGTACGCAGCTTCGGCTTCCATCTTGCGCGACTCGATGCGCGGCAGGATTCGCGCGTGCACGACGATGCGCTGGGCGCATTATTCAACGATGCCGAATGGCCGCAGCGCGGTGTGGACGAGCGCGTGGCCGCCTTGCACGCCCACCTGCGTGGCGAACGCGGTTTCGTCGACAGCGAAGACAGCGTGGCGACTTCGCTGCGTGCCGTGTTCGCCGCGTTGCGCGATGCGCGCCGCCGCTATGGCGCGGAAGCCTCCGGTCTCTACATCATCAGCATGGCGCGCTCCGCCGCCGACGTGCTGGCGGTGCTGGCGCTGGCGAGGCATGGGGGATTGGTTGAGCACGACGGATCCTCTCCCTCTCTCCGCAGGGGAGAGGAGGTGATCGCAAGAAGCGCGTTGTCTGATAAGAGCTGGGAGGCGAACGCAAAAAGCCATGTCCCTTTGGACATCGCTCCACTCTTCGAAACCATCGACGACCTCAAGAACGCCCCCGCCACGCTGCGCGCCTTGCTGGCCGACCCGCTGTACCGCGCGCACCTCGCCGCGCGCGGCGACCGCCAGTGGGTGATGCTGGGCTATTCCGACAGCGGCAAGGACGGCGGCACGCTGGCCTCGCGCTGGGGCCTGCAGCGGGCGCAGGTGGAATTGCTGGAAGTGGCGCGGGAGCGCGGCATCACGCTGGCGTTCTTCCACGGCCGCGGCGGTTCGGCCAGCCGCGGCGGCGCGCGCATCATGCCTGCGCTGCTGTCCTCGCCACGCGGCTCGGTGGCCGGCAGGCTGCGCGTCACCGAACAGGGCGAGGTGATCCATCGCAAGTACGGTATCCGCGCGCTGGCGCTGCGCAATCTCGAACAGACCCTGGGCGCGGTGCTGCGTGCCAGCTTGCGTCCGCGCGACGAGGATGCACGCGAGGTGCAGTGGCGCGAACGCATGCATGAGCTGTCCACGCGTAGCCGGCAGGCCTATCGGGCATTGGTCGAACGCGAGGGCTTCGTGGACTATTTCCGTACCGCTACGCCCATCGACGTGATCGAGCGCATGGCGCTGGGCTCGCGCCCCTCGCGCCGGCGCAGCATGCGCGGCGTGGAAGATCTGCGCGCGATCCCGTGGGTGTTCGCGTGGACGCAGTGCCGCTCCATCATCACCGGCTGGTACGGCCTGGGCAGTGCGCTGGAATGGGGTGCAGCCGAATACGGCGAACAGGCGCTGGCCGAGATGGCGCGCGACTGGCCGTTCTTCGCCAATGCGCTGGACGACGTGGAAATGCTGCTGGCCAAGTGCGACCTCGACATCGCCGAAGCATTCTCGCAACTCGCAGGCGACCTGCATGAGCCGTTCTTCGCGCTGATCCGCGCGGAGTTCGAGCGCAGCCGTCGCTGGCTGCTCAAGCTCAAGGCCGCGAGCGAACTGTTGCAGGGCGACACGCGCCTGGCCGCGTCGATCCGCCTGCGCAATCCCTACATCGACCCGATGAGCCTGCTCCAGGTCGACCTGCTCGGACGCTGGCGCGCGGGCGACCGCCAAGATGACGCCTTGCTGCGCGCGCTGGTGAGCTGCGTGAACGGCGTGGCGCAGGGGTTGCAGAACACCGGTTGATGAGGGATGTTTCGCCGGAGCCATCGGATATGCACGGAGCGCACCGCTCCGGTCCGGAACTGGGGGTTGGCATGAAGCTGAAGCAGTGGCTATGCGCCGCGGTGATGGCGATGCTGGTGATGGGGCATGCGGGAAATGCCGTGGCGCAGGAAGGCGCTTCGTCCGGCAACCGGCAGTTGCGACGGCTGCTGATCGATTACCACATCGCGCAGATCATGCAGCTGGGCGTCCAGCGAGGTATAGCGCAGCTGCCGCCTTCCTCCGCCCAGAATGCCGTGCTCCTGCAGATGAGCCGACAACTCGGCATGACCTCCGATGCGACGTTCGCGGAGATCGTGACGCCCTCGCTGCGCGACTGCATTTCCGAGGATCGCGCGCGCGTGGTGGCCGATTTTCTGGAGACGGGCTCCGGCCAGGCGCTGATTGCCTGGGTAATCCAGAGCTTTCAACATCCGGGGCAGGCCATCCCCCGCCCCGACCTGGATCGGAACCTCGCCCAGTCGTTTGAGGCGAGCGGAGGTTCGGCGGCGCTCAAGCAATTTTCCGTCTGTGTAAACGATCCTGCACGCCAGCAGCAGATGGCTGTCGCACTGGTGCATTACGCGACGCGCCAGCCGGGCGATGCGAACTGAGCCGGGCCGTCGGATTCGCCGCGCTGGCGGCGCGCATAGTGTGTGCCCGCTACGCTGACGCAGCATCAACCGGGAGTTTCCCATGTCCGACCGTCCCGTACCCAAGCTCAGCCCGCTGCCTCTGCTGATCTTCAACGCACGCTGGTTGCAGTTGCCGCTCTACCTCGGCCTGATCGTGGTGCAGTGCGTCTACGTGTTCCTGTTCGGCAAGGAGCTGTGGCACCTGATCCGCGAGGCGCCGAAGCTGGGCGAGCAGGAGATCATGCTGATCGTGCTCGGCCTGATCGACGTGGTGATGATCTCCAACCTCCTCGTCATGGTGATCGTGGGCGGCTACGAGACCTTCATCTCGCGCCTCGGGCTGGAGAACCACCCCGACCAGCCGGAGTGGCTCAGCCACGTCAACGCCTCGGTGCTGAAGGTGAAGCTGGCGATGGCGATCATCGGGATTTCCTCGATCCATCTGCTGAAGACCTTCATTGCCGCCGGTGCGCTGCAGGGGATGCCGTTCTGTTCGCCGGCGGAACTGACGGCCATTGCCGAGAGCAGCGAAGCCGCCACCGGGCTGCAGTGCGCCACCCTTACACCGGTGGGGGTGATGTGGCAGACCATCATCCATTCGGTATTCATCCTCTCGGCCATCGGCATCGCATGGACCGACCGCATCATGCAGGCAGGCTTGCACAGGCAGCGCGAGGCGGATTGACCGCAAGCGGGCGTCCGTTTGCGGACGCGGCGATCCGGATGCGGACGGTGCCTCGCCATGCCTGTCGGCGGCACGGGAAACTACCCTTGATTCGCAAGGCATTTTTGCGCGGATAGATGCTGGCACGCGGCTTGCCATGTATCGCGCATGGATATCGCAAACCCGATGTATGGCATCCGCAAGCGCCGACGGCTGCGCCTCATGGTGGCGGCCTGCGCCTCCCTCGTGGCCGTGCTGGCCGTGCTGGTCTGGCGGTTGGGGCCGGCGTTGCCTGCGGCGGACCGCGGCAGCCTGTGGATCGATGCCGTGCAGCAGGGCGACATGCTGCGCGAAGTGCGTGCCACCGGCACGTTGGTGCCGCGCGAGATCCGCTGGTTGGCGGCCGCCACGCCGGCACAGGTGGAGAAGATCCTCGTATGGCCCGGCACGCAGGTGCAGCCGGATACCGTCTTGATGCAGCTCTCCGACCCGCAGGTGGAGGACGCGCTGCGCAACGCGCAGGCGCAGGTGGCTGCGGCACAGGCCGAGGTCGCCGCCAAGAGCGCCGAACTCGAGTCGCAATTGCTCGACCAGCGTTCCGCCCTCGCCCAGGCGCAGTCCGATTACGCGTCGGCCAAGGTCAAGGCCGAGGCCGACACCATCGCGATCAAGGCGCAGGTGATCCCGCGCGTGCAGTACGAGCAGGGCCAGATTGCCTTGAAGCAGTTGAACGGCCGGATGCAGATCGAACAGCAGCGCGTCGCCGCGTTCGCCGCCAGCATGAAGGCGCAGATCGACGCGGTGCGGGCCGCGCTGGTGCAGCAGCAGAGCAACCTGCAGTTGCGCCAGCGCCAAGCCGACGCATTGCAGGTGAAGGCCGGCATCGCCGGCGTGCTGCAGGAAGTGGCAGTGCAGGAAGGTGCCCAGGTCGCCGCCGGCGCCAACCTCGCGCGCGTGGCGGTGCCCGACGTGCTGATCGCGCGGCTGCAGGTGCCCGAGGTGCAGGCCAAGGACGTGGCCATGGGCATGCCGGTCAGCGTGGACACGCACAACGGCGTCGTCGACGGCAAGGTGGAGCGCATCGATCCGGCCGTGCGTAACGGCAGCGTGCAAGTGGACGTGGTGCTCACCGGCAAGCTGCCGCCCGGTGCGCGGCCCGACCTCTCGGTGGATGGCCGCATCCTGATCGCGCAGCTGCGCGACGTGCTCTCGGTAGGGCGTCCCGCGCTCGCCCAGGCCGATGCCGACCTCAGCCTGTTCCGCCTCGACCCCGACGGCAACACCGCCACGCGCGTGCCGGTGCGCATCGGCGCCGCCTCGGTAGATCGCGTGCAGATACTGCGTGGACTCAAGGTCGGCGACCGGGTGGTCCTTTCCGACGCCAGCCAGTGGGACAAATACGACCGCATCAAGTTGAAGTGAGCAACGAAGTTGAACCCCTCTCCCTTCGGGCCGCCTTCATGCGGGCCATCCATGGCCCGCACCCTTCGGGCGGCGATCGCCGTGCAAATCGGCAGTCCTGCCGATTTGTCTCCCGGAGGGGAAGGAAAACCGCACAAACCCAAGAAGAAATGGACATACCCATGACCAACCCCGCCAACGTCATCACCCTCGACGGCCTGCGCAAGGTGTTCCAGACCGACGAGGTAGAAACCCACGCGCTCAGCGACGTGCACCTTACCGTCGCGCGCGGCGAGTACGTCTCCATCTCCGGGCCGTCCGGCTGCGGCAAGACCACGCTGCTGTCCATCCTCGGCCTGCTCGACACCGCCAGCGGCGGCAGCTATGTGCTGAACGGCCACGACGTCGCCGGGCTCAACGCCGCGCAACGGGCGCGCATCCGCAACGCCGAGATCGGCTTCATTTTCCAGGCGTTCAACCTGATCGGCGACCTCACCGTGCAGGAGAACGTCGAGCTGCCGCTTACCTATCGCGGCGGCATCGACAACGCGGAGCGTCGCGCGCGCGTGCAGGAGGCGTTGGAACGTGTGGGCATGGCGCACCGCATGCGGCACTATCCCGCCCAGCTTTCCGGCGGTCAGCAACAGCGCGTGGCGGTGGCGCGCGCGCTGGTCGGCAGGCCTGCGCTCCTGCTCGCCGACGAACCCACCGGCAACCTCGACTCGCGCAACGGCGAGGCGGTGATGGCCCTGCTCGACGAGCTGCACAAGGGCGGCGCCACCATCTGCATGGTCACCCATGACGCCCGCTACGCCGAACTCGCGCAGCGCAAGGTGCGCCTGTTCGACGGCCGCGTGGTGGACGAGGAAACCTTCGACCGCCTGCGCCGCGAGGATGAATCGCGCCTCGACGCGCTGATCGGCCAGCGCATCGAGGTGGGTGCGTGAACGTCTGGCTCGCCGAGGTCTGGCGGGCATGGCGGGCCAGCCTGCGCCGGCCCGGTTTCCTGTTGCTGGCGAGTGGCGTGCTGGCGCTGGGCATCGGCGCCAACGCCGTTGCGTTCAACCTGGTCGACCAGATACTGCTCAAGCCGTTGCCGGTGCCGCAAGCATCGCGGTTGTTGGCCGTGGGCAGGCTGGAGCCGCGATGGCCGCCGCAGGTAAGCGTGCGGCAGTACGAGGCATTACAACACCTGGAGGGCGTGCGCTCGATCGGCCTGCAGTCGTTCGTCACGGCGACGCTCAACATCGCGGGCAACGGCGTGCCGCAGCAGGTGGCCGCGGCCTACATCGACCACAACCTGCTGCCCACGATGGGCATACAGCCCCAGTTCGGGCGCAATTTCGTGGCGGGCGAGGACGGCACGCAACCGGCGCCGGTCGTCCTGCTAAGCCATGCCTTCTGGAAGCTTCGTTACAACGGCAATCCGGACGCGATCGGCCAGAGCCTGAAAGTGGAGGGCATGCCGCACACCATCATCGGCGTGCTGCCCGAAACCTTCGACGCAACGACGTTGAACGGCGGCGACATCCTGCTGCCGGCCAAGCTGACACCCGACGGCTCCGGCGATCAACTCGGCTACGTCGCGGTGGCCAGCCTCGCCGATGGCGCGACGCCTGCCGCCGTAGGCGCGCAGGTGGAAGCACGGTTGAAGGCGGTCGCCGACCGTTCTGCCACGGATCGCGGCATGCACGTCCGTTACGGCGCGATGGATTATCAGGCCGCCAAGAACGTGCAACTCGGCACCGTGCTGGTGTTGTTCCAAGCTTGCGCGCTGCTGGTTCTGCTGATCGCCCTGGTCAACGTGACGAACCTTCTGCTGCTGCGCGCACTGGCACGACATCGCGACATCGCGGTGCGCAGCGCGATGGGCGCATCGAGCTTGCGCATGGCCGTGCCGTTGCTCGGTGAAAGCCTGCTGGTGGGTCTGTCCGGTGCCGGTTTTGGCGTGCTGCTTGCGCTGCTGGGCGTGGCGATCCTGCTCGGCATTCTCCCGGCCGAAGTCACTGGCGGCGAAATGCATCTGGGCATGCACACCGTGGTGCTGACGGTGCTGGTGTCGCTGATTGCGACGTTGGTGTCGGCGATGCTCGGATTGTGGCGTGCCCGCGCCATCTCTTCGTTCGACGATTTGCGCGAGGGTGGCCGCAGTGGCGGAACGCGTTACCAGGGACGGATCTACAGCGCGCTGGTGATCGCGCAGGTGACGCTGGCAGTGGCGCTGCTGTGCGCGTGTGGCAGCTTCCTGCGCGCGTCCTGGAACAACGCACATTTGCGCTGGGGCTTCGACTACACCAACGTGGCGACACTCGCGTTGTCCCCGGTGCGGGCCGATTACCCGGACGTACAGTCGGTGACGGAGTTGTCGCGGCGACTGGTCGACCGCATGCGCCAGTTGCCCGGCGTGCTCGACGTGGTGGCTGCCACCAGCCTGCCGGTGAACGACTACTTCAGTACCTTCGGCATGCCTGCGCATGCGCAAGGCCAGATGCCGACGTACGTGTACTACCGTGCCGTGGGCACGGATTATTTTCGCTTGTTCGGCATGCGCCTGCTGCGTGGACGCCTGTTCACGCGGGACGACAGCAAGGGTGGCGAGGCCGTGGCGATCGTCAGCCAGACGGCGGCCAGGCGGATGTACGGCGGCCACGCGCTGGGCCAGCAGGTGCTGATGGACGATGCAGCCCATCCAGGCCAGCCGTGGACGGCGCGCATCGTTGGCGTGGTCGACGACACCTTCCCGCAGCAGGGTGTCGGGCGGATTCCGTCTGAGCTTTACGTGCCGCTGGCGCAGATGGCCGATGCGCTCATGACCCGCTACCGGACGATTGGGCCGATGCACTACGCACTGCGCGTACAGGGCGACCTCGCCAGCTATGGCGAGGCGCTGCGCGCGGTCGTCGCCGAGGTGGCGCCGGAGCAGCCGGTGGCAGCGATGGGCAGCATGCGCGAAGCCGTTGCCGAGCAACTGGACGGCACGCAGACCGGCGCATGGATCAGTGGCGTGTTCGCGGCACTGGCCATGCTGCTCGCCGGCACCGGCCTGTATGCGGTGATGTCGGTCGCGGTGGCGGCGCGCGAGCACGAGCTGGGCGTGCGCGCGGCACTGGGTGCGTCGCCGATGCGACTGGCCACACTGATGCTGAGTGGCGGCATGGCACGGATCGCGGTCGGCCTGACGTTGGGGCTGATCCTGGCCGGGGTGTTCTCGCGCGTGCTGAGTACCTCGTTCAACCAGCTCGGCACGGACGGAGCATTCGGCCCATGGGTCGCGGGCGGCGTCTGCGTGCTGTTGCTGGCCTTCGGCCTGCTTGCCTGCCTTGTGCCCGCCATCCGCGCGGGCCGGATCCAGCCCATGCGTGTCCTGCAGGGGGATTAGCCCATGGATTCCGCAACGGTATGCCGGGCGTCGCCTTGGCCAAACATCACGGACCACTTGCACGTGGAGACAGCTGCATGAACACCTGGCTTACCGAGATCGGGCAGGCATGGCGCGCCAGCCTGCGCAGGCCGGGCTTCCTGTTGCTGGCGGCGGGCGTGCTGGCGCTGGGCGTGGGCTCGGCCAGCGCCGTGTTCACCATGATCGACGGCGTGCTGCTGCGGCCCATGCCTTATCCCGAGCCGCAGCGGCTGGTGGCGCTTGGCGAGGTCGAACAAGGCAATGTGGTGGGTGCGTCGCCGCAGCAATACCAGCAACTGGCTGGTTTGCCGGGTGCGGATTCGCTCGGCATCTTCAAGAGCGATCCTCTCGCCACGAACATCGCTGGCGATGGCGAGCCGGTGCAGGTGCAAGCGCAGGAATTCGACCACACCCTGCTGCCCACGCTGCGCGTGCAGCCTGTGCTTGGCCGCAACTTCACCGCGCCGGAAGACCAGCCGCACGGAGCGCCGGCGGTGCTGCTCTATCACGGTTTCTGGCTGCGCCGCTTCGGCGGCAATCCTGCGGTGGTCGGAAAGACGATGCAGGTGGAAGGCGTTGCGCACACCATCGTCGGCGTGTTGCCGGCGGGTTTCGACCTCGGCCAGGCATCGATCGCGTTGCCGGTCGCATTCCGCGCGAACACACCGAACGACTCTACCGACTACACCGCGGTGGCGCGTCTGGCCCCCGGCTTTTCCCGCGAGGCGCTGGCTGCGCAAGTGCAGACACGGCTGCATGCCTTCTACGTGACGCAAGGCCACAAGGCATACGCCAGCGATTACTGGCTACGGGCGCATTTCGGCACGCAGGATTTCGGTGCGGAAGAACACCAGGGCTCGCGTGCGACCTCGTTGATGTGGCTGGCCAGTGCCGCACTGTTGCTGCTGATCGCGCTGGTCAACCTCACCAACCTGATGATGCTGCGTGCGATGGGGCGCAGCCACGATGCCTCCGTGCGCGGTGCGCTCGGTGCTTCGCCGTGGCGCGTGGCGCTGCCTTCGATGGCCGAGGGCGTACTAGTCGGTCTGCTCGGCGTGTTGCTCGGGCAGGCATTGGCAGGCATGGGCCTGTCGGCGATACGCACGTGGATGCCGGCCGATTGGATGGTGGTGGACTGGACGCGTCCCGGCGGCCTGAGTCTCGGCTGGTCGGCATGGGCGCTGGCTATTGCGGTCGGTCTGTTCGGCGCGCTGGTCGCCACCTTGCTGGGCTTGTGGCGTGGCCACGCCGCACTGTCGGCAGACAGCTTGCGCGAAGGCGGCCGCAGCGGCTTCAGCCGGCGCAGCGGTCTGTTGGGTCGCGTGCTGGTGATCGCCCAGGTGGCGCTGGCCTCGCTGCTGCTTTGCGCGGCCGGCGTGTTCCTGCGCACCCTGCTCGACAACGCGAAGGTGGACCTCGGCTTTGATGCGCGTGGTGTGCTCACCTTCGAACTCGCGCCGGTCAAGACGACCTATCCCGACGCCGCTTCCGTGCAGCTCTTGTCGCAGCGGCTGGTCGAACGCCTGCGCCAGATTCCCGGCGTGCGCCAGGCCGCGGTGGGTACCAACCTGCCGGCAGGCGATTTCAGCGGCCAGTGGCGGATGAACATGCATGTGCCGGGTGGCGAGGATTTCAACGCACAGTTACATGCGGCTGATCCGGGCTTCTTCGGGGTATTCGGCATACGCCTGCTGCAGGGTCGCCTGTTCGCCGACGCCGATGTGCGGGGTGGTGAGGCGGTGGCCATCGTCAACCAGAAATTCGCCGACCAGCACTACCACGGCCGTGCGCTGGGCCAGATCATCCAGCGCGGCTCGGGCGCGGACATGCTGTCGGCGCGCATCGTGGGCGTGGTGGCCAGCACCTGGCAGTTCGGCCCGGAAGATCCGGATGCGGCGACGCCCATCCTCTACCTGCCGCTGGCGCAGATGCCGGACGACATATTGCGCGCGTTCCGCACCTACGAGCCGCTGCGCTTCGCCATCAAGGTACAGGGCAGCCCCGACGGCTACGGTGATGCGGTGAAGCAGGCGGTGGCCGAAGTGGCGCCCTACCAGCCGATCAACCACGTGTACAGCATGGCGTGGATCGTGCGCGACATCACCAGAGATACGAAATTCGACCTCATGCTGGTCGGCTTGCTGGGTGGTCTTGCGCTGCTGCTGGCCGGTGTGGGCATGTATGCGGTGATGGCGGTGGCGGTCGCCGCGCGCGAACGCGAGTTCGGCGTGCGCGCCGCTCTGGGCGCGTCGCCGCGTCGCCTGTTGCTGCTGGTGTTGCGTGGAGGCCTGCTGCAGATCGTGCTGGGTCTCGCGGCCGGCGTGGTGCTGGGCGCAGCCGGCGCGGGCGTGCTGCGCGCGGTGGTGGTGCAGCTGGGACGCAGCGTGTTCGATCCCTGGGCCGTACTCGTCGCCTGCGTGGTGCTTGCGTGTGCCGGCGTGCTGGCCTGCCTGGTGCCTGCCGTGCGGGCAGGGCGGACGGCGCCGATGCACGCCTTGCGCGGAGAGTGAAGCAATGGAAGCAATGGAAGAGGCGATTCGCATATGAACATCTGGCTCACCGAAGTCTGGCGCGCGTGGCGCGCCATGCTCCGCCGCCCCGGCTATCTGACCCTGGCCGTCGGCGTGCTGGCGCTCGGCATCGGCGCCAGCGTGGCGGTGTTCGCCCTGGTCAATGCGATGCTGCTGCAGCCGCTGGCGTATCCGCGCGCCTCGGAACTGGTACAGGTGGGGCAGGAAAAATACGGCGTCGCCTACTGGATATCGCCCAGCGAATACCAGCACCTGCTGCCGTTGCAGGGCGCGCGGTCGCTGGGCCTGATCGAGGCGGATGCGTTGCCCGTCAACATCGCCGGCGACGGTACACCTGAGCTGGTGCCGGCCATTCACGCGGATCACGGCTACCTGCCGACGCTCGAAATCAAACCGCTGCTGGGTCGCAATTTCACGGAGGACGAGGATCGCCCGAACGGCCCGAAGGCGGTGATGCTGAGCCACGGGTTCTGGCTGCGTCGCTATGGCGGCAATGCCGGCGTGATCGGCCGTGTCCTGTCGATCGAGGGAGTCGCGCACGCCATCGTCGGCGTGCTGCCGGAGGGCGTCGACCTCAAGCAGGGCGACCTCGTATTGCCTGTCGCCTTTTCGCTCGAGAGCACGGACGACGACAGCAACAATTACCGGGCAATCGCCAGGCTCGCGCCCGGGGCGACGGCGGCCTCGGTCGGAGCGGAGGTCGACACGCGGCTGCATGCGGTGTTCGCGGCGAAGCACGACGCCGGAAGCGAGTACATGAGGGGCCTGCGGTTCCGCGCCGACGATCTCAAGACCGCGATGCGGGTCAATGCGCGGCCGGTGCTGACGATGTTCCTGGCGAGTGCGTCACTGGTGTTGCTGATCGCGTGGGTGAACCTCGCCAACCTCATGCTGCTGCGCATCTTGTCGCACGGTCACGATGCGGCGGTCCGGGGGGCGCTGGGTGCATCGTGGGGGCGGCAGGTATCGCCGATGTTGTCGGAGGGCGTACTGATCGGCCTCGGCGGTACGCTGACGGGGATCGCTCTGGGCTGGCTCGGGCTGAATCTGCTGAGCGGATTGATACCTCCGGAGTGGTTCGCAGGCAGTCGGCTGCATTTCAGTATCTCGACGGTGGCGGTGGCGTTCTGCCTTGGCATGGCTGCAGCGCTTCTGGCGGCGGCGCTGGGGTTTTGGCGCGGCCTGTCGGCCATATCGATGGAGGACTTGCGCGCGGGTGGACGCGGCAGTGCGGGGCATCGCGATGGCCCACTGGGACGCGTGCTGGTGATGGCACAGGTGGCCCTGGCCGCCACCCTGCTGTGTGCGGCAGGGTTGTTCCTGCACGCGCTGCATGACGCTGCGCATGTTCCGCTCGGATTTTCCAGCAAGGGCGTGTTTACCTTCGAGTTGGCGCCGGTCAAGGCCGACTATTCCGATGCCGCCTCGCTGCAGCAACTCACGCGGCGACTGCTGGATCGACTGCGCGCGCAGCCCGGCGTCGAGCGCGCCGCGGTCGGCACAGGCCTGCCGATGGGCGACAAGACGCAGAATTTCTACATGGGCTACGTCCATGCGCCCGGCGCGGAGGACCTGCTCGCGAACTCTCCCCAGGTTCGCGGTGTCGACCCGGACTATTTCCCGACCTTCGGCATCACTCCACGCGAAGGACGTGGCTTCCAGGATACGGACGTGAGAGGGGGCGAGCCGGTGGCCATCGTCAACCAGACGCTGGCCCAGCGTCTGTACGGAGGGCATGCGCTGGGCCAGGCCATCGACATCGGTACCGCCGAGAACAGCATCGGCGTTCGGCCGTTTTCCGCACGCATCGTCGGTGTCGTCGACGACATCAGTCCGTTCGGTCCCCTGGGTGACCGGGACGGCATCCTGTACCTGCCGATGCAGCAGGTGCCGGACGATCTGGCGGGCTTGATGCGCAACTACCTGCCGTTGCGTTTCGCACTGCGCGTGCACGGCGATCCGGAAAGCTATCGCGCCGCCGTCGCTGCCGCCGTCGCCGAGGTGGCGCCCGATCAGCCGATTGCCCACATGCGCAGCATGCAAAGCATCGTCAGCGGCACCACGGATGCCGCCCGCATGGATCTGCTGCTGATCGGAATCTTCGCGGTGCTGGCGCTGGCGCTGGCCGCCGCGGGCATCTACGCCGTGGTATCGGTGGCGGTGACATTGCGCGAGCGCGAATTCGGCGTGCGGCTGGCGCTGGGCGCATCGCCGTCGCGGCTGGTGCGCAGCGTGCTGCGTGGGGCGCTGCTGCAGATCGTTGTCGGGCTGGGCATGGGGCTGGGCATCGTCTTCGTCCTGGCGGGCGTGCTGCGCGCCGTCCTGGTGCAGATGCAGCGCAGCGTGTTCGATCCAGCAGTCTTGTTGATGGTTTGCCTGCTGTTGATGGCGGTAGGACTGCTGGCCTGCCTGTGGCCGGCGTTGCGCGCATCGCGTGTGCCGCCGATGCGCGCCTTGAGGGGAGAATGAAGATGATCGTGCGCGAATTCCGCGAGGCATGGCGACGGTTGATGCGACGACCGGGCTACGCCTTGCTGTCGGTGGGGATGCTGGGCGTCGGGCTGGGCGTGGTGCTGTTCCTGTTCGGCCTGGTCAACACGATGATCCTGCGGCCGCTGCCGTTTCCGCAGGCCGACCGGCTGATTGCGATTGGCGAGCAGCCGTCCAACGGCTACGGCATCGGCAGCATCAACAGCGACCAGTACCTGCAGTTGCAGGGGCATCTGCGCAGCGTGGACATGTACGGTGCCTATGCCACCGCGGGCTTCAACCTGGACAATGGTGGCGGCGCGAACTTTTCGCGCGGCAGCCTGCTCACCGCCTCGATGATGCAACTGCTGGGCGTGAAGCCCATTCTCGGCCGCGGCTTCATCGCCTCCGACGAGGTGCCTGGCGCGGCGCCCGTGGTGCTGCTGGGTGACGCGCTATGGCGGCACGATTTCCATGCCGACCCGCACATCGTGGGGCGTGCGGTGCAGGTGGATGGCGAACCGGCCACGGTGATCGGGGTGCTGCCGGCAGATTTCGGTTTTCCGCAGGCCAGCCGGTTGTGGATGCCGCTGCAGCTGAGACAGCGGCAGTATCTCGACATCCAGGGTGTGACCAGGTTGCTGCCGTCCGTCAACCTGGCGCAGGCGCGCGCGGAACTCGCCGCGCGGTCGGATGCGATGCAGCTTGCCCTGCCGGCGGATCAGCGCGGGCCTTCGCTGACGATCAAGCCGTTGGCCCTGAGCTTCATACCCGAGAACATCCGTGGCTGGGTGTGGATGATGTTCGGCGCCACCGGACTGGTGCTGCTGCTGGCCTGCGTCAACGTGGCAAACCTGCAGCTGGTGCAGACCCTGAACCGGCGCCGCGAGCTGGCCCTGCGCAGCGCGCTGGGCAGCGGCCACGGGCGCCTGATGGTCGGCGTGCTGGTGGAAAGCCTGCTGCTCAGCGTGGCGGCATTGGCGGTGGCCGTGCCGATCATGCAATTCGGCAATCGCTGGCTGGTCGGCGTGTTCATCGCCAGCGACAACCCACCGAACATGTTCCTCCGCTTCGGCATCGACGGCCGGGTGCTGCTGTTCGGCTTCGGCGTGGCCGTGCTGTGCACCGCGCTTGCCGGGCTGGTGCCTGCCTGGCGTGCTGCGCGCGCCGACGACCTGCAGGATGCACTCCGCGACGGCAGCAAGGGCTCAGGCAGCGGCTTCGTCCAGGTGGCGAAGGTGCTGGTAGTGGCCGAGGTGGTGCTGACCGTGGTGTTGCTGGTGGGCGCGGGCACGTTCGTGCGGGCGCTGGGCGCGTTGCTGGCGGAGCGCTCGGCGGGCGCCACGCATGCTGCGCAAGTGCTCACCGCGGACGTGGTCTTGCCGTCGGCCCGCTATGCGGGCGATGCGCAACGCATCCGCTTCCTGGATACCGTGGTCGAACGCCTGCGTAGCGATCCCGTCGTGGCCGACGCTTCCGCTTCGGACACCATTCCGAGCGCTGCATTGGGCAGCCACGAAGACGTTTCCCTGCCGGGCCGGCCGCAGCCGTCCGACGGTTGGCCGCGAGTACAGATGGGTATCGTCGATCCGCATTTCCTCGCCACCTATGGCGTGCATCTGCGTGCGGGGCGCTTCTTCGATGCGCGCGACCGCGCGGACAGCCCGCCGGTAGCCGTGGTCGACGCCAAGCTGGCCGAGGCGATGTGGCCGCATGGCGATGCGCTGGGCCGCAAGCTGGTGTTGTGGCCGGGTCGCATGCAGGCCCTCACGCTCACCGTCGTCGGCGTGATCGAACCGCTGCAGCTGGACAGCGCGCTGGAAAAGCCGCTGCCCGGCCTGCTGCTGCCGCTGGAGCAATCGGCGGGCCAGGGACCGCTGCGCCGCGGCATGGGGCTGGCGGTGCGCACGCATGCCGATGCGGAAACCTATGCACGGCAACTGGCCGCCGTGGTGCGCGAGGTGGACCCGCAAGTGGTGGTCCACGCGATGTACAGCCAGGCAAGGGCGATGGCGATATCGCGCCTCAGGATGCTGGTGTTGACCGAGGTGTTCGCGGTGCTCGGGGTGGTCGCGCTGCTGCTGGCCGGTGCAGGCCTGTACGGCGTGCTGGCGTTCTCGGTGGCGCAGCGCACGCGCGAGCTCGGCATCCGCCGCGCGATCGGCGCCGGGCACGGCGCCATCGTGCGCACGGTGGCGCGCCAGCTGGCGTGGCAGCTTGGCCTCGGGCTGGGTATCGGCCTGCTGCTTGCCGTGCCGGGATCGGGTGTGCTGGCCGACCCGGGTTTGCACACGCGCGCGCACGATCCGGCGGTGTTCGCTCCGGTATTGCTGTTGGTGATCGGCGTATCCGCACTTGCTGCGCTGGTGCCGCTGTTGCGCGCCTTGCGTGTCGATCCGGCGGTCGCGTTGCGCTATGAGTGAGATGGCAGGGAGAGTGGCGATGATCGTGCGCGAATTCCGCGAGGCGTGGCGGCGGCTCACCAGGCGACCGGGCTATGCGCTGTTGTCGGTGGCGGTGCTGGGCGTGGGGCTTGGGATCACGCTGTTCCTGTTCAGCGTGGTCGACACGATGGTCCTGCAACCGCTGCCGTTCCCGCATGCGGATCGGCTGATGGCGGTGGGCGACGTGCCCGACAACGGCAATGGCATCGGCAATATCGACAGCGACCAGTACCTGCTGCTGCGTGGGCACCTGCGCAGCGTGGATGCGCTCGGTGCGTACACGGAAGTCGGCGTGAACCTCGACCAGGAACGGGGCGCGACCTACCGGAATGGCACCCGGTTCACCGCCTCGATGATGGACATGCTGGGCGTGAAGCCGATCCTCGGACGCGCTTTCACCGCGGCCGACGATGCGCAGGGCGCGGCGCCGGTGGTGCTGTTGGGCGAGACGCTGTGGCGCCACGATTTCCGCGCCGATCCGAACATCGTGGGGCGCAGCGTGCGCATTGATGGCAGCTGGGCCACGGTGGTGGGCGTGTTGCCCGCGGGTTTCGATTTCCCGCAGGACAGCGAGCTGTGGATGCCGTTGCAGCTGGGCATTGGCCAGCACCGCAGTCTTTCCGGTGTGGCCAGGCTGGCACCCGGGGTCAGCCTGGCGCAGGCCCGGGCAGAACTGGCGACGAAGGCGAGCGAGCTGCGGCGTGCCTTGCCGGTGGAGCAGCGGGTGCGCGCGTCGACGATCAAGCCGCTGGCCCTGAGCTTCACTCCCGAGGATACGCGCGGCTGGTTGTGGCTGATGCTGGGCGCCGGCGGACTGGTGCTCCTGCTGGCCTGCGTCAACGTGGCGAACCTGCAGATGGTGCAGACCCTGAACCGGCGCCACGAGTTGGCCCTGCGCAGCGCGCTGGGTGGAGGCCGGGCGCGCCTGATGGCGGGCGCGCTGGTCGAGAGCCTGCTGCTGAGCGTGGCGTCGCTGGCATTGGCATGGCCGATCATGCGCGGCGCGGTGCGCTGGTTGCAGGTGTCGTTCGCCGCCACCGACAACCCGCTGCCTTCGGCGTACCGTTTTGATGCCGACGGCTGGATGCTGTTGTTCGCCTTCAGCGTTGCCGTGCTCAGCACCGCGGTCGTCGGGCTGATCCCGGCGTGGCGTGCGGCGCGCGCCGACCTGCAGGACGCGTTGCGCGACGGCAGCAAGGGCAGCAGCGGCGGTTTCGGCAAGGCGACCAGGACCATGGTGGTGGCCCAGGTCGCGCTGACCGTGGTGCTGCTGGTGGGGGCGGGCATGTTTGTGCGTGTCCTGGTCGGCTTGATGACGCAGAGCCCGGTCGGTGCCGCGCATGCCGCGAATGTGCTCACCGCCCAGTTCGCCATGCCGCGCGCGGAATATCCGCACGACGCGCAGCGCATCCGCTTCCTGGAAACCCTGGTCGAGCGCCTGCGCAGCGAGCCGGGCGTGGTCGACGCGACCGCGTCGAACACCATTCCCAGCACGATGCTGGGCAGTCGCGAGGATGTAGCACTGCCGGGCCAGGGGCAGCCGTCGGATGGCTGGCCGCAAGCAGAGATGGGCATCGTCGATGCGCATTTCCTCGACACCTACGGCGTACACCTGCGCGAGGGGCGCTTCTTCGACGCGCGCGATCGCGCAGGCAGCCAGCGGGTGGCGGTGATCGACGCGAAAATGGCCGCGGCGCTCTGGCCGGGCGACGATCCGTTGAATCGCACGCTGGTCCTGTATCCCGGCAAGCCACAGGCCGAGACGGTGACGATCGTCGGGGTGATCGAGCCGTTGCAACTCGCCAGCGCGCTCTCGAAATCGCAGCCGGGCCTGTTGCTGCCGCTGCTGCAGGCGGCGGGTGCGTCGCCCATGGACCGGGTCGGCGTGTCCGTGCGCACGCATGCCGATGCCGCGACGTGGACGCGGCACCTCATCGAGACGGCGCATGCCGTGGATCCGCAGGTGGCGGTGTTCGAGGTGTACAGCCAGGCGGCGGCGATGGCGATGTCGCGCACCAACCTGGTGGTGCTCACCGACATCTTCAGCGCGCTGGGCCTGGTCGCCTTGCTGCTGGCCGGCGCCGGCCTGTACGGCATGCTGGCGTTCTCGGTGGCGCAGCGCACGCGCGAGCTCGGCATCCGCCGCGCGATCGGCGCCGGGCATGGCGCCATCGTGCGCACGGTGGCACGGCAACTGGCGTGGCAACTCGGCCTGGGGCTGGGCATCGGCCTGCTGCTGGCCATACCGTGGTCCGGCATGCTGGCCGAGCCGGGCCTGCACACGCGCGCCCACGATCCGGCGGTGTTCGTGCCCGTGCTGCTGCTTGTGCTCGGCGTTTCCGCTTTCGCCGCGCTGGTGCCGCTGCTGCGCGCGCTGCGCGTCGATCCGGCCGTCGCCTTGCGCTACGAGTGATCGCTAAACTGCATGGATGAGCGAAGGCATGGCACGTGAACCGACCCCCACCATTCTGCTGGCCGACGATCAGGCCGACGTGCGTGAGGCGCTGCGCCTGCTGCTGAAGGCCGAGGGCATTGCCAGCGTGGGCGTGGCCGATCCCGTGGCAGCGTTGGAAGCGGTGCGCAGGCGCGAGTTCGCCTGTGCGCTGATCGACTGCAACTACTCGCGCGACACCACCTCGGGAGAGGAAGGGCTGGATCTGCTGGAGCGCCTGCGTCAATTCGCGCCCGAGCTGCCGGTGGTGGCGATGACGGCATGGGGCAACGTGCCGCTGACGGTGGCGGCCATGCGCAAAGGTGCCGCCGATTTCATCGAGAAGCCTTGGGACAACGCACGCCTCCTCAGCGTGCTGCGCACGCAGATCGCGCTCGCCGAAGCGGCGCGCAGGCAGCGTCGGCTGGAGGCGGAGAACGCGTTGCTGCGCGGCGATACAGGCGGGGATTTCATCGCCGAATCGCCGGCGATGCGCCGCGTGATGGCGCTGGTCGAGCGCATCGCGCCCAGCGACGCCAACGTGCTGGTGCTGGGCGAGAACGGCACCGGCAAGGGTGTGGTCGCGCAGTTGCTGCACCGGCACTCGGCGCGTGCGGCACATTCGCTGGTCAAGGTGAACATGGGCGGTATCGCCGAGAGCGTGTTCGAGTCGGAGATGTTCGGCCACGTGCGCGGTGCCTACACCGACGCCAAGAGCGAGCGCATCGGCCGCTTCGAACTGGCCGACGGCGGCACGCTGTTCCTCGACGAGGTGGGCAACGTGCCGGCCGCGCAGCAGCCGAAGCTGCTGCGCGTGCTGGAGGACGGCGAGTTCGAGCGGCTGGGTTCCTCGCGCACGCAGAAGGTGGACGTGCGGCTGGTCTCGGCCACCAACGCGGATCTTGCGGCCGAGGTGGCCGCGGGGCGTTTCCGCAAGGACCTGCTCTACCGCCTCAACACGCTGGAAGTGCGCCTGCCGCCGCTGCGCGAACGCGTGGAGGACATCCTGCCGCTGGCGCGTGCCTTTCTTGCCCGCAACGCGCAACGCTATGGCCGCGACGGGCTGCGGCTGGCGCCCTCGGCCGAGCGCACGCTCATGGCTTGGCGCTGGCCCGGCAATGTACGCGAACTGCAGCATCTGATGGAACGCGCCGTACTGCTCGCCGAACACGACGAGGTGGGTGCGGCCGCGCTGGCCTTCGGTGAGGCCGCTGCGCAGCCGGTGGCGGATCTCGACGGCATGACGCTGGAGCAGGCCGAGGCGCATCTGGTGCAGCGTGCGCTGGAACGCTTCGACGGCAACCTGCAGCGCGCCGCCGACGCGCTGGGCATCACCCGGCAGTCGTTGTACCGGCGGTTGGACAAGCACGACCTGCGCGACGGCGCCGTCGATGCCGACTGAGCAACCCGTGCAGCGCGCCGGCCGCATGCCGCGGTTCGAGCGGCGCGTGCTGCTCGGCAGCCTGCTGGTGGCGACGCCTCCCTTGCTTGCCTCGCTGGCGCTCGCCTGGATACCTATGGGCGAGCCGTTGCGCTGGACATGCGTGACCGTCGCCGTTGCCGCCGCCTTGCTGCTTGCGCGCTGGCAATACCACCGTGTGGTGTTCCCGCTGTACACATTGTCCGGCCTGTTGGAGGCATTGCGCCAAGGCGACTACAGCCTGCGCGGCGTGCATGGCGGCGTGCTGGGCGATGCGATCTACGACATCAACGCGCTGGCCGAGCGGCTGCAGCGCGAGCGGCTGGAGTTCGAGGAATCCTCCTATCTGCTCGGCAAGACGCTGGCGGCGTTGGACAGCGCGGTGTTCGTATTCGACGAGGGCCAGCGGCTGCGCTTGCTCAACCCGGCGGCGCAGCGCCTGCTGGATGCCGAGCGTCATCGCCTGTTCGGCCTCAGCGCTGCGGAGCTCGGTCTGGCTCCGCTGCTGGATGGGCCGGCCGCGCGCCTGCTCAGGCATGTATTCCCGGGGCGCAGCGGGCGCTTCGAGATCCGCCATGCGGCGTTGCGCAGCGGCGGACGCGGCGGCCGGCTGCTGGTGATCAATGACGTCGGCCGCGTGCTGCGCGAAGAGGAGCGTGCGGCGTGGCAGCGTCTGTTGCGCGTGCTGGGCCACGAGGTGAACAACTCGCTGGCGCCGATCCAGTCGATGGCCGGTACCTTGGCCACGCTGGTCGCCCGCGATCCCCTGCCGGAAGACTGGCGCGAAGATTTCCGCGGCGGGCTGGAACTGATCGGCCATCGCGCCGAGGCCCTGGGGCGCTTCCTTTCCAGCTACAGCAAACTGGCGCGCCTGCCGCCGCCGCAGCCGCGAGGGGTGGAGTTGTCCGCGCTGTTGGCGAAACTGGCGAAGCTGGAACAGCGCATGGCGGTGACGGTGGAAGCAGGCGAGCCGCTGACGGTGGCGGCAGACCCCGATCAGCTCGAGCAGGCGTTGATCAACCTCGTGCGCAATGCGGTGGAAGCCTCGCTTCCGGATGGCGGCGTGCGGCTGCGCTGGTGCCGCGACGGCGAGTGCGCCGTGATCGAAGTGGAAGACGACGGCCCCGGACCGCCGCCCAGCGACAACCTGTTCGTGCCGTTCTTCACCACCAAGCCCGGCGGTTCCGGCATCGGCCTGGCGCTGGCGCGTCAGATCGCCGAGGCGCACGAGGGCGGCGTGGCCTTGGTGGCGCGGGACGATGCGCGTGGCGCATTGGCGCGGCTGTGGTTGCCGAACCGCGTCGCGCCAGGAGAGCAGGGATAGGCCGCGCGTCAGCCGTCCAGTTCGGCCCAGCGCGTGTAGGCGCTTTCCAGCTCATGCTGCAGCTTCGCCAGCGATTCGTTCGCCTTGACGATGGCGGCGCTGTCCTGCTGGAAGAACGACGGATCGTTCATCGCTTCGCCGCGTGCGGCGATGTCGGCTTCGAGCTGTTCGATGCGCATGGGCAGTTGTTCCAGTTCGCGCTGGTCCTTGTAGCTCAGCTTGCGCTTGGCTTCCGGCGCGGGAGTGGGCGCAGGCGTCTGGCTTTTTGCAGCCGTAGTGGGAGCCGATGCGGCCGCCGCGGACCGTTGCCGCAGCCAGTCGCTGTAGCCGCCGACGTATTCGGCCACCCTGCCTTCGCCTTCCAGCACCAGCGTGCTGGATACCACGTTGTCGAGGAAGGCGCGGTCGTGCGAGACCAGCAGCAGGGTGCCCTGGTAGCCGGCGAGCAGTTCTTCCAGCAGCTCCAGCGTTTCCACGTCAAGGTCGTTGGTGGGTTCGTCCATCACCAGTAGGTTCGACGGCTGCGCGAACAGCTTGGCCAGCAGCAGGCGGTTGCGTTCGCCGCCGGAGAGCCGCGTGATCGGTGCGCGGGCGCGTTCGGGCGAGAACAGGAAATCCTGCAGATAACCGATGATGTGTTTGCGCTGGCCGTCGAGCTCGATGTATTCGCGGCCCTCGGCCACGTTGTCCAACGCGTTCTGCGTATCGTCCAGCTGCAGGCGGTGCTGGTCGAAGTAGGCGATCTGGATGCCGGTGCCCAGCGTGGCGCTGCCGCGTTCGGGCTTGAGTTCGCCCAGCATGATCTTCAGCAGGGTGCTCTTGCCCGCACCGTTGGGGCCGACGATACCCACGCGGTCGCCACGCAGGATGGTCGTGCTCAGGTCGTCGATCAGCACGCGGCCGCCGTAGCTCTGGTGCACGTGCTCGAGATCGATCACCTTCTTGCCGGAGGCCTGCGCGTTGGCAGCGGTCATCTTCACGTTGCCGGACAATTCGCGGCGCTCTGCGCGTTCCACGCGCAAGGCTTTCAGTGCGCGCACGCGGCCTTCGTTGCGTGTGCGGCGGGCCTTGATGCCCTGGCGGATCCACACTTCTTCCTGCGCCAGCTTCTTGTCGAACAGCGCATTGGCCTGCGCTTCGGCGTGCAGGCGCTCCTCGCGGCGGCGCAGGTAGTTGTCGTAGTCGCCGGGCCAGTCGGTGAGCTGGCCGCGGTCGATCTCCACGATGCGCGTGGCCAATGCCTGCAGGAAGCTGCGGTCGTGGGTGACGAAGAGCAGACTGCCGTCGAAGGATTTCAGGAAGCCTTCCAGCCAGCCGATGGCTTCGATGTCGAGGTGGTTGGTGGGCTCGTCCAGCAGCAGCACGTCGGGCTTGCGCACCAGCGCCTGAGCCAGCAGCACGCGGCGCTTCATGCCGCCGGAAAGTGCGGCGAAGTCGGTGTCGGCGGGCAGTTCGAGCCGGGTCAGCACCTCGGTGACGCGGCGGTCGAGATCCCAGCCATGGCGGGCTTCGATCTGCGTCTGCACGTCGCCCAATGCATCCAGGTCGCCTTCGTGCAGCAGGTGGTGATAACGCGCCAGCAACTGGCCGAGGTCGCCCAGGCCTTGCGCCACCACGTCGAACACGCTGCCGGCGGTGCCCTGCGGCACCTCCTGCGCCATGCGCGCGATGACGACGCCGGTCTGCACGCGCACTTCGCCGTCGTCGGCCTTCAGCTCGCCGGCGATCAGCTTCATCAGGGTGGATTTGCCTTCGCCGTTGCGACCGACGATGCACACGCGCTCGTTGCGGTCGATCGACAAATCGACGTGTTCGAGCAGGAGGGGGCCGCCGATGCTGAAATCGACGCGATGGAGTTGGATCAGGGACATCCGGCCATTCTAGCTGGCGACCGTGCGAATGCCGCTGCATGCGCTTGCGAATGGCTTGAACAATCCGTTGTGGAACATGGATTTAACGAAATTATTTCAAGTCTTGCCTGTAGAAATTTTCGCCACCTTGGGTTAAGGTCGCGGCCACGTGGGGTTTCCATTTGGTTGCAGTTTGTTTGCGAGGAAGTCGGGTGGCCATCGAATCGACGAGGCTGGGGCGGACGTTGGGTCGCTTGCGCGTGCTGCTGATGCTGACGTTGCTGTGCGGCCTCGGCAGCTTTGCCTGCGCGGCGCATGCCGGCTACGCGGCGATCGTCGTCGACGGCGAAACCGGTCAGATCGTGCAGCAGGTCAACGCCGACCAGCGTGATTATCCCGCCTCGCTGACCAAGATGATGACGCTCTACATCGCTTTCCAGGAATTGAAGAGCGGCAAGCTGAGCCTCGACCAGACGATGCCGGTGTCGGCATGGGCCGCCAGCCGCGCACCCACCAAACTGGGCTTGCGCGCCGGCCAGACCGTCGCGGTACAGGACTGCATCCTCGGCATGATCACCAAATCGGCCAACGACGCCGCCAGCGTGATGGCCGAAGGCATCGGCGGCAACGAAAGCCACTTCGCCGACATGATGAATGCGCAGGCAGCGCTGCTCGGCATGAGCGATACGCATTTTGCCAACGCGTCCGGATTGCCCGACCCCAACAACACCTCCACCGCGCACGACCTGGTGAAGCTGGCGATGGCGCTTTACCGCGACTTCCCGCAGTACGCCCACTTCTTCGCCACGCAGGAGTTCGTGTTCCGTGGCCACATCGTGCGCGGGCACAACAATCTGATGTACCGCTATCCGGGCATGGACGGGTTGAAGACCGGCTTCACCGACGCCTCGGGTTTCAACCTCGCCTCCACCGCCGTGCGCGATGGCCACCGCCTGTTCGCCGTGGTGTTGGGGAGCCGTACTGCGAGCGGGCGTGATCGCTTGATGGCGCGCTTGCTGGACGACGGCTTCGACGGCCAGCAGACCCCGCCGATCCTGGTCGCCGAGGCCGGCGGCGTGCGGGCAGGCAGCCGCGCTGCACGCCTGCTCGAAGCGATTTCGCCGATCCAGACCGCCGATGCGGATACTGTGCCGGCTTCGCAGCGCAACCCGGCACCGGCGGCCCGCTCGACGCGCGGCCGCAAGGTAGTCGCCGACGCCGGACGCAGCTGCTCGCGCAGCGGTTCCACCTGTCGGGGCATCACTGCGCATCGCACGCGTCACAGCACTCCCCGTCTGGCGGCACATCACCCGCGGAGCAAGCAGAAGCCGGCCGTCGTGGTCGCTTCGCGCAGCGACACGGACGACTAGGCGGCTGTCTTCCCGTCCAGGCGGCCATGCCGCGCAAGGGCACGGGCAGACCATCGATCTGATCGCTTATCCTTCGACGCCAGGATGCGTCATGCGGGGTTGCCCGCATGGCTGCGGGCCATGCCGCGCATACAGGGGAACCCATGACCGGTCAGCTGACCGACCGTTACTTGCTTGCCAAGCGCATCGCCATGGACGCGTTGGAGATCGATGCGTCAGGGCGCGATGACCTGATTGCACGCGAATGCGGCGGCGACGAAGTGCTGGTGCGCGAAGTGCGCTGGATGATTGCCGCGATCGAGAACAGCCATACCGCCACGCTGCCGTTGCAGCCGGGCGATACGGTGGATCTGAGCGGCAGTGACGCCCAGGTCGATGCGCCGCGCCATTACCGCCTGGTGCGCCGCGTGGGCGAGGGCGGCATGGGCGTGGTCTACCTCGCCGAGCGCGAGGACGACGGCTTCACGCAACAGGTGGCGCTGAAGGTGCTGAACGCCTCGGCCATCGGCTCCCCCACGTTGCTGGAACGCTTCGTGCGCGAGCGGCAACTGCTGGCGCGGCTGGAGCACCCCGGCATCGCGCGGCTGCTCGACGGCGGCGTGCTCACCGACGGCCAGCCCTTCCTGGCGATGGAATACATCGAGGGCGAGCGCATCGATGCGTGGTGTGCCCATCGTGGGCTGGCTCTGCGCGAACGCGTGCAACTGTTCCTCAAGGTTTGCGCCGCGGTGGAGTACGCGCATCGCAACCTGGTGATCCATCGCGATCTCAAGCCCGCCAACATCCTCGTCGATGCACAAGGCGAGCCCAGGCTGTTGGACTTCGGCATCGCGCGCCTGATCGACGAGCAGGCGATCGAGAGCACGCTCACCGTCACCGGCCAGCATGCGTTGACGCTGGCTTACGCCAGCCCGGAGCAGATCGAGCAGCAACCGCTGACCACGGCGGTGGACGTGTACGGTTTGGGCATGGTGCTTTACCAGATGGTGGCCGGGCGGCGGCCGTGGCAGCACATCAGCACGCCGCACCAGCTCAGCCAGGCCATCGTTGCGGGCGAAATCGTACCGCCCAGCCGCAGCGCGAAAACCGGGGACGGGACGCGCTACCCGGTGCCGGCCGACATCGACGCCATCGTCCTGAAGGCGCTGCGCCGCCAGGCCGGCGAACGTTATGCCAGCGTGGCTGCGCTCGCTGCAGACCTGCGCAACTGGCTGGCGCAGCGACCTGTGGCGGCGCGACGGGGCCAGCGTCTGTACCGCACGCGCCGCTTCCTGCAGCGCAACCGCTGGCCGTTGGCCGCCGCTGCGGCGCTGCTGCTCAGCGTGCTGGTCGGCCTCTTCGCGTCGCTGTACTCGCTGCACCAGGCACGCTTGCAGCAGCGTCTGGCCGAGCAGCGGCAGCTGCAACTGGAGCGCATGGTGCGGTTCCAGCAATCGATGTATGACAGCGTGGACATCGGTGCCATGGGGCATGCGGTCGTTGCCGCGACACAGCAGCAGGTTGGCGCAGCGCTGGCATCGACGCCGGCACCGGCGGCGGATGATGCGTTGACCAAGGCCTTTGCCAGTGTGCAGGCCACCGACATCGCGCGCGAGGCGATGGATGGCTACGTGATCGGGCATACGCTCGACGGCCTCGATCACGCGTTCCCCGATGCGCCGCTTCTGGACGCCGACCTGCGCCAGTCGCTGGCGCGGGCGCTGCTGGGCATCGGCAGCTATGCGCATGCCGCCGACGAGTTGCGCAAGGTGTTCGCGGTTCGCGCGAAGCTGCTGCCCGCCGATGATCGTGGCCAGCTTTCCGTACGCGCGGATCTGGCGCAGGCGCTGGAGAAGCAGGGTCAGATCGCAGCCGCGGCAGACATGTATGCCCAGGCTGAAAAGCTGGCGCAAGCCGAGCCGTCCACCGACGCGCTGCGGATCGCGGCTGAATCCGGCGCCGCACGCATGCTGATGGAACAGGGCCATCTGCAGCAGGCACTGCAGCGACAGGACGCGCTCTATACCCTGCTGAAGCCGCGCGTGCCCGCCACCGACCCTGGCCTGATGCAGTTGCAGCGCGACCTGGTGATGACGCTGATCGGACTGGGGCAGCGCGACCGCGCGCTGCAATTGACCGAGCCGCTGGTGGCGCTGGAGCAGCGGACGCTGGGAATGGAGAGTCCGCAGACCCTGGACACCATGCTGGTGCAGGCCAGATTGTTGCACTATCGCTACGAGTACGAGCGCTCGCTCGCGCTCGCGCGCCAGGTAGCCGCTGCCCGCGCGCGGCGGCTGGGCGTGGACCATCCCGACGCGCTGGCCGCCGCCTTCATGGCTGCGACCGACGAGGTGTATCTGGCACAGGAACCGAAGGCTTTCGCCGCGGCCGGTGCGGATCTGCAGCGGGTGATCGACGTGCGTCGCCGCGAATTGGGAAGCGACCATCCCGACACCATCGCCGCCGAGACGGTCATGGTGCGGCTGCTGGCCAAGCAGGGCAGTTACACCAAGGTGCCGGCCGAACAGCGCACGTATTACGCGCAAGCGATCGCACTGGAGCGACAGATCCTCGCCGCCCATGAGCACCAGCTTGGCTCCGATCATCCCAAGACACTGATGGCGCTTGGCAGCTTGGCCAGCCTGTTGGACGAGGCCGGCCAATACGAGCAGGCGCTCGCCGAAGCCAGGCTGTGCCTTGCCGGCCAGTTGCGCGTGCTGGGTCCGCAGCACCCGCTGATATCCGCCACGCGTACCCTGATCGGCGACATCGAGGACGATGCGCATCATTGGGAGGCGTCACGTGATGCCTACCGGCAGGCGTTGGAACAACGCGAGCAGCTGTTGGGCCTGCGCGACGCGCATACCATCGAAAGCGCCTCGCGCCTGTATTCCGTGCTTGTGGAATTGCACGATACCGGCGCGGCAACCCTGGTACGCCAGCGCTACATGGATCCGGTGATCGCGATGGATCCGAAGACGCTCAATGCTGCCATGCGCAGCGTGCGTGACGAGGCGATCCGCATGTTGAAGCCGTAGCCGATCGCAATGGCATTCAATGCATGTCGTGCACGGCAAATTTCGGCTGCGGAAGCTGTGCGATAGCGCGAACGGGCGAGACGTATCGAGTAGGCGACAAGCTTGAATTGATCGCGCACCCAACGAAAACGGGCCGCATCTCGCGGCCCGTTTCCATGGCGTAGCAGATGCCGGCTTACTTCAGCTTGGCGTCCGCACGCAGGGCTTCAGCCTTGTCGGTCTTCTCCCACGAGAACGCGGTGTAGACCTTGCCGTTCTTGTCCTTGATCTCGACCGGGCTGCGGCCGAAGTGGCCGTAGCTGGCGGTCTGCTGATACATCGGGTGGATCAGGTCCAGCATCTTGAGGATGCCGTACGGGCGCAGGTCGAAGTGCCGGCGGATCAGCTTCTCGATCTTGTCGTCGCTGATCTTGCCGGTGCCGAAGGTGGTCACCGAGATCGAGGTCGGCTCGGCCACGCCGATGGCGTAGCTCACCTGCACCTCGCAGCGGTCGGCGATGCCGGCGGCCACGATGTTCTTCGCCACGTAGCGCGCGGCGTAGGCGGCCGAACGGTCCACCTTGGACGGATCCTTGCCGGAGAATGCGCCGCCGCCGTGGCGGGCCCAGCCGCCGTAGGTGTCGACGATGATCTTGCGGCCGGTGAGGCCGCAGTCGCCCACCGGGCCGCCGATCTCGAACTTGCCGGTCGGGTTGATGTGGAACTTGGTGCCCTTGTGCAGCAGCTTGCCCGGCAGCACGGGCTTGATGATGTGCTCGCGCACGGCCTCGATCAGATCCTTCTGCTTGATGCCCGGATCATGCTGGGTGCTGAGCACCACGGCGTCGATCGCGGTGGCCACGCCGTTGTCGTAGCGCAGGGTGACCTGGCTCTTGGCGTCCGGGCGCAGCCACGGCAGCGGCGAGTTCTTCTTCTTGCGCACCTTGGCCTGCTGCTCGACGAGGCGATGCGAGTAGTGGATCGCCGCCGGCATGCCGTCCTTGGTCTCGTTGGTGGCGTAGCCGAACATCAGGCCCTGGTCGCCGGCGCCCTGTTCCTCGGGCTTCTTGCGGTCCACGCCCTGGTTGATGTCGGGCGACTGCTTGCCGATCAGGTTGAGCACACCGCAGGTGGCGCCGTCGAAACCCACGTCGGAGGAGTTGTAGCCGATGTCGAGGATCACCTTGCGGGTGATCGCTTCCAGGTCGATCCAGGCGCTGGTGGTGATCTCGCCGGCGACGATGGCCACGCCGGTCTTGACCATGGTTTCGCAGGCCACGCGGGCGCGCGGATCCTGCGCGAGGATCGCGTCGAGCACGGCATCGGAGATCTGGTCGGCGACCTTGTCCGGATGGCCTTCGGAGACCGATTCGGAAGTGAACAGATGGCTGGACATCGGGTTTATATCCTCGTGTACGGATAAAGAGATAAAAGAAAGTGCGCCATCATACCATCGTGCCGTACCGGCGTTGTACCCCTGGCTGAACCGGGCTTTGGACGGATGGACGGCTATCTGCCCGCCGCCGGCCTCACGCCGCCTCGCAGCGGTTGCGGCCGTTGTCCTTGGCCCGGTAGAGCGCCTGGTCGGCGCGTTCGAACAGCGACTCGGGCGTGTCGTCGTCGCGCATCGTGGCGATGCCGCACGACAGAGTGATCGGCACCACCTGGTTCTGGCTGTGGAAGCGCGCTTGCCCGATGCGTATGCGCAGGCGCTCGGCCACCCGCATCGCCTCATTGGCATCGGCGGTGAGCAGGGCCACGAACTCCTCGCCGCCGTAGCGGGCGAGGTAGTCGCCGGGGCGCAGCGCGGCCTGCAGCTGTTCGGCCACGATGCGCAGCGCGCGATCGCCGGCGGTGTGGCCGAGCAGGTCGTTGATCGACTTGAAATGGTCGATGTCCAGCATCAGCAGGCTGATGTCGGGCGCGTTCGACTCGTGCAGCGAGGCCATGCGCGCCTCCAATGCGCGGCGGTTGGCAAGGCCGGTGAGCGGATCGGTGTCGGCCAACTGGAGCTTCTGCTTCAGCGTGGCTTCCATGTTGCGCGTGCTGGATTCCAGTTCGCGGATGCGCTCGCGCATGCGTGCAGTGTGTTCGTACCACGCCTGCTCGCGTGTCTGCTCGCGCTCGCGCAGCGTGGCGAGGTGGGCGCCGACCGCGGCGAGCCGCGCATGCACGTCGGCTTGCAGGCTGGGCAGGTCGGAGGCTGTGCGCGCGCGCTCGCGCAGCGTCAGCATCTCGCCGGCCATGCGTTCGCCCAGCTCGCGCCGGGCCATGACGGCATCGTTGCGCGACTGGTTGTCCTCGTCGAGATGCTCGGTCAACGCAGTCAGTTCGTTGTCCACGTGGTCCAGCAGGCGGCTGGCGGTGCGCTGGGCCTCTTCGAGTTGCTCGATGTGGCGCGCGACCAGGGCGGCCAGTGCCTCGCCGTGGGCCTGCAGCATCCTGGTGTCGTGGCAGCCGACGATGCGTTGGCGCAGGGACTCCAGTTCGGCGCCGGCCGTCTCGCCCAGCGGCAGGCGATCGAGGATGGCGAGCAGCAGGCGATCCAGCACGGGTTCCGCCGCCTGCGGCAAGGGAACTAGAGGCGGCGAGGGCGGCAGGGCGGCCTCCCTGGATGGCTGGGCGAGCTCCTCGTCCAGCACGGCCACGGCGTCGGTCAGGGCGTCGAGCAGCGGCGTAAGGCGCTGCTCATCGAAGGTGTTCCGGGTGGCCAGCCGGATATCGCTCAGCACGGCGTCCAGACCGATGTTGCGGCCCTCCGCCGCATAGGTCAGGCGCGAAAGCAGGCGACGCAGCAGCGCATCAATTTCGCGCCAGCGTTCGCGCTCGCGCTCGAACATCTCGATGGCGTCGGGTATGGCGGAATCGGGGTGGTCGGAAGCCATCGGCGTGGTTTCGCGTGTCGTGGTAAGCCCATCGTACGCTGGAAAGGCCCCGGATCTGAGTATTGCCGGGCGGTTCTTACAACACCATGCAGCGGTTGCGACCGGCACGCTTGGCCTGGTACAGCGCGCGGTCGGCGCGCTCGAACACGCTCTCGGGAGTGTCACCGGCCCGCGTGGTGGTGACACCGCAGGACAAGGTGACGTGCACAGGCTGATCCTGGCTGCGGAAGCGCGTGCGTTCGATCCGCTCACGCAAGCGTTCGGCCACCAGTATCGCTTCTTCCGGACCGGCTTCCAGGATGGCCACGAATTCCTCGCCGCCATAACGGGCAAGGAAATCCCCCGGGCGTAGCGCGGCCACCAATTGCTCCGCGACGATACGCAGGGCGCGGTCGCCGGCGCCGTGCCCCAATCGGTCGTTTATTTCCTTGAAATGGTCGATGTCCGCCATCAGCAGGCTGGTGGTACCTATGGGCGTGTCGCACAAGTTGGGCATGCGCACTTCCAGCGCGCGGCGGTTGGCGAGGCCGGTCAGGGCATCGGTGTCGACCAGATGGCCCTTCGCCGCCAGCATGGTCTCCATGCGTTCGATGTCGTCTTCCAGTTGACGGACGCGATGGCGCGAACGCTTCAGGCGCTTCTGCCAATCCTGCTCGCGCTCCGCTTCGCGGTCGCGCGCGGAGGCAAGGTGGTCGCGGATGGTGGCCAGCCGTGCCTGCACGTCGTGGCGCAGGCTGGCAAGGTCGGGCGCCGCGCTGGCGTATTCGTCCAGCGCCTGCACTTCGTCGAGCATGCGCCCGTTCAATTCGTGGCGGGCGGTGACGGCGGCGTGGTTGGCGCTTTCGTCCTGGTCGAGGTATTCGGTCAGCGATCCCAGGTGGCAATTGACATGGTGCAGCAGCTGGGCCGCCGCGCGGCGTTCTTCCGACAGTTGCTTCAGCCGGCGATTGACCAGTGCGGCCAGTGTCTTGCCGTGTTCGCACAATGCCTGCGCATCGGTGCAGCCGGCGACCTGCTGGCGCAATTCGGCCAGATCCGCGGCAGGTTCTTCCAGCGCGAGGTAGTCAAGTACGGCGAGCAGCAATTCGTTGGCTGCCGTCGGTGCGGCATCCGGCTCGGGGCGGAACGCGGCGTCCGGCGACTTCACCGCTTTGGCCAGCGTGCCGAGCAGGGTGGCGATACGGTTGTCGCCGCCAGGCTCGCGCATGAGCCCGCGCAGTTCGGCCAGCGTGCTCTCCAGCACATGGTTGTGCAGATCGCCCGAGCCGGCCAGTTGGGCCAGCAGACGATGCAGCAGGCCGCCTACATGGCGCCACTGTGCCTCGCGCAGCTTGAGCACTTCGACTTTGTCGTGCGGGTTGGTGCTGGGCTGGGTGGTGTCCATTGGCAGGGGTTATCGGCTGTCCAGACGGCATCTTAAACCGGTTCCGGGGCTTCGCCTTGCCCCGCGCCACGTGCGAAGCGCAGGGGATGGCCGGTAGAAACACGCCTTGGCGTTTCTACCGGCTCCCGTGCCAGGAACGGGTCAGGCCACGATGTCGGTGCGCAGCTGGCGGGCGCAGCCCACCATGCGGCGAAGCGCCGGTTCCACCTGGGCCCAGCCACGGGTTTTCAGGCCGCAGTCCGGGTTCACCCACAGTTGGCCGGCATCCAGCACTTCCAGCGCTTTGCGCAGCAGGGCCAGCATTTCCTCCTGCGTCGGTACGCGCGGCGAGTGGATGTCGTACACGCCGGGGCCGATGCCGTTGGGGTAGCGGAAGCGCACGAAGGCGTCCAGCAATTCCATCCGCGAGCGGCTGGTCTCGATCGAGATCACGTCGGCGTCCATCGCGGCCACCGCCTCGATGATGTCGTTGAACTCCGAGTAGCACATGTGGGTGTGGATCTGGGTCGCGTCACGCACGCCACCGGCCGTGATGCGGAAGCATTCCACCGCCCAGGCGAGATAGGTCGGCCAATCGGCGCGGCGCAGTGGCAGGCCCTCGCGCAGCGCAGGTTCGTCGATCTGGATCGCGCGGATGCCGGCGGCTTCCAGGTCGTGCACCTCGTCGCGCAGCGCCAGCGCGATCTGCCGGCAGACCGTCTCGCGCGGCAGATCGTCGCGCACGAAGGACCACTGCAGCATGGTCACGGGGCCGGTGAGCATGCCCTTCATCGGCTTGTCGGTAAGCGATTGCGCGAAGGCCGACCAGCGCACCGTCATCGGCGCGGGTCTTGCCACGTCACCCCAGATCACCGGTGGTTTCACGCAGCGGGAGCCGTAGCTCTGCACCCAGCCGAGCTTGGTGAACAGGTAGCCGTCGAGTTGTTCGCCGAAGTACTCCACCATGTCGTTGCGCTCGGGCTCGCCGTGCACCAGCACGTCCAGCCCGATCTCCTCCTGGAAGCGCACCACGCGTTCTACCTCGGCCTTCAGCCGGTCTTCGTAGGCCTTGTCGGCCAGCTTGCCGGTGCGATGCGCGGCGCGTGCCTGGCGCAGTTCGTCGGTCTGCGGAAAGGAACCGATCGTGGTGGTGGGCAGCGGCGGCAGCGCCAGCACTTCGGCCTGTACGACGCGGCGCGAGGCGTAGGCCGATCGACGCAATGCCGATTGCGGACTGAGCGCCTGCAGGCGGCCGCGCACAGCCGGGTTCAGCACACCGGCCTGCCCGGCCTGGCGGTCGAGCAGGGTCTGCTGCGCGTGCAGCGCGGCTTCGGCTTCGGGATGGCCGGCCAGCGCATCGGCGTAGGCGCGCAACTCTTCCAGCTTCTGCTTCGCGAACGCCATCGAGGCGCGGCGTTCCGCGGGAAGGGTTGTCTCGGCCTCGAGGTCGATCGGCACATGCAGCAGCGAGCAGGACGGGGCGAGCCACAGCCGTTCGCCACCGAGCCGCGCGTGCGCCTTGCGCAACAGCGGCAGCACCTGTCCGGGGCGGCTGCGCCATACGTTGCGTCCGTCGACCACGCCGGCGCTGAGCACGCGGCCTGCGGGCAACACATCGAGCACGGCATCGAGTTGCTGCGGCGCGCGCACCAGGTCGACATGCAGTCCATCCACCGGCAGCTCCGTGGCCAGCGCCAGGTTGTCGCCCAGGGCGCCGAAATAGCAGGCGAGCAGGATCCTGGGACCGTTCGCCGCGGCCAGCGCCGCATAGGCCTTGCGGTAGGCGGCGTGGTCATCGGCGTCCTGGTCGAGTACCAGGCAGGGCTCGTCCAGTTGCACCCATTCCGCGCCGGCTTCGGCCAGCTGGCGCAGCAACTCGGCGTAGGCGGGCAGCAGCCTGTCGAGCAAGGCCAGCCGGTCGCTGCCGTCCACGGTCTTGGAGAGCAGCAGGAACGACACCGGACCCAGCAGCACCGGCCGCGCCCGGTGGCCCAGCGCCTGCGCCTCGCGGAGTTCGGCCAACGGCTTGTCGCCGATCAGGGCGAAATGCTGGCCGGCATGCAGTTCCGGCACGAGGTAGTGGTAGTTGGTGTCGAACCATTTGGTCATTTCCAGCGCATGCAGATCATGGCCGTCGCGCCGATGGCCGCGGGCCATCGCGAAGTAGCCGTCCAGACGGCTGTCTGCAAAAAGCGCCCGGTAGCGTTCCGGGATCGCGTCGAACAGCACGGCGGTGTCGAGCACGTGGTCGTAAAGGCTGAAATCGTTGCAGGGCACGACATCGGCGCCGGCGTCGCGCGCCAGCCGCCAGTGCCGCACGCGCAACTCGCGGGCGGCATCGAGCAGGGCCTCGACAGGCGTTTCGCCTCGCCAGTGCGCCTCCAGCGCACGCTTCAGCTCCCGCTTCAGGCCGATGCGGGGAAAACCAGGATGGGTAACGAGCGACATGAATGATTCCTCTTGCGGATATGGGCAAAGAGGAACGAAGGATGGGCAGTGGTTGCTGCTCCGTTGACCTTCGCCCCCGCGGGCGAACCGGCTCACGCGGGCGCGACGCAACCGCCGCATGGCACGCGGCGGGCGCGGCGCTCCCCGCGGAGAGCCAGGCCGATACAAGCCCGCGCGCATGCTTTCGCGTGACGCGCAGGCTTCGCCGGGGCAGGTCTTCGGGCTCGTGGACGAGGCTGGTTATGCGCCGGCCGCCTACTGTCCGCCGCTTCCCGGGCATCGAGCCTGAGCTGCAGAAATATCCGAGACGAAACGGATGATTTCCCGCTCAGGCGTTTGCGCCCAGTGCTGATGGCGAAGGTCGTTTCCACATACCGCTGCGGGGCAGCGCCGGATTCGCACCGGCTTCCCTTTTAATTTCATCTCTTCATTCGAATAAAGAGATGAAAACCTCGGCGCTGCGCAAGGTACGCCGTGGCGCGGCATCCGTCAATGGGCGGATGGCCGTCCAAACGCCATGGCGAATTCGACGCCCGGCCTGTCACGCCGTTGACGCAGCAGCGCAACGCAGCCGTCCCGGTAACCGCGGAATCTTGCGGCAGGCCAAGCCGGGAGACTCGCCATGCAAGCCATCGAGCAGCGTTTGCAGCAACGCTATCCGCACTGGTTCCGCGGTCACCGCGGGCGACTCGCCGCTCCGCTGCTGCACGGATGGGCCAGCTGGTCGGGGCTGGATGGCATCAATGCCTTCTGTACGGAGGCGGAGCACGCCGGGCTGCACGGCTTCGCCTTCGTCGAGGCGGCGCTGCGCTATCTGCAGTTGCGCTACGACGTGGACGAGCAAACGCTGGCGCGCATTCCGCCGCAGGGGCCGCTGCTGATCGTCGCCAACCACCCTTGCGGCGGGCTCGACGCGTTGGCGTTGCTGGACGTGGTGGGGCGAGTGCGTCGCGACGTGCGCATCGTCGCCAACGAAGTGCTGGCGCTGGTGGAGCCGCTGGCGGAATTGTTGTTGCCCGTGCGCGTGTTCGGCGGCAGTGCCGGCGCGGCCAGCCTGCGCCGGGTGGAGCGCGCGCTGCGCGATGGCGAATGCGTGATCGTGTTTCCCGCCGGCGAAGTCTCGCGGCTGGGACCAGGCGGCGTGCGCGACACGCGCTGGCGCCCCGGCTTCCTGCGTTTCGCGCGCCGCGCTGCGGCACCGGTATTGCCGGTGCGCATCGAGGCGCGCAACTCGGCGTTGTTCTATGGGATTTCCGCGCTATGGCGGCCGGCTTCGACGGCACTGCTGGCCAGGGAGATGTTCGCGCGGCGCCAGCGCCCGATGCGCCTGTACGTGGGCGAAGCCTTGTCGCTGGCGCAAGACGAGGACGAAGGCGCGGCGTTGAAACGCATCCGTCGCGCGGTCTATGCGAGCGGCCGCAGGCCTGCCGCCGCCCTGGCCGTTGCCGTGGTCGGCCAGCAGCCGCTGGCAGCGGCCATCGACGCCGACGTGCTGGCGCGCGCGATGGAGACCACCGAACTGCTCGGCTGCACCGGCGACGGCAAGCACATCCGCCTCGCGCGCCATGCCGGCGGCTCTCCGCTGCTGCAGGAAATCGGCAGGCTGCGCGAGTTGAGTTTTCGCGAAGTCGGCGAAGGCACCGGACGCAGCCGCGACCTCGACGCCTACGACGCGCACTACGACCACATCCTGGTGTGGGATGCGCAGGCGTCGTGCATCGCCGGTGCCTACCGGGTGATGCGCGGCGCCGAGGCGCTGGCGCGCAGCGGGCTGGCTGGCCTCTACACCGCATCGCTGTTCCGTTACGAGGACGAAGCGGTGGCGCGACTGGCCGCGGGGCTGGAGCTGGGACGGAGTTTCGTGGTGCCCGACTACTGGGGCAGCCGCAGCCTCGACTACCTGTGGCAGGGCATCGGTGCATATCTGCAGCGTTATCCGGGCGTGCGCTACCTCTACGGCGCAGTGTCGATCAGCGCGGCCATGCCGCACGAGGCGAGTGAACGGATCGTGGACTATTACCGGCGCTATTACGGCAGCGCGCAACGGTTGGCCAGTGCGCGCCGGCCGTTCGTCGCCACGGGAGCGCCGTCCGCGCCTGACGGCCAGGGCGACGGCAATGCGGCGTTCGACTCGCTGAAGGCGGCACTGGCCCGGCTGGGCGCCTCGGTACCGATGCTCTACAAGCAATACACCGAGCTGTGCGAACCCGGCGGCGCGCGCTTCCTCGCCTTCGGCGTGGACCCGGATTTCAGCGGCGCCATCGACGGACTCATCGAGGTGGACCTGGAGTGCGTGCGTCCGCGCAAGCGACAACGCTACCTGCAGGCGCGGAGCGTGCCGGCATGAGGCGCCTCGTCGCGGTGACGCAGCGGCCATGGAACGCGGTGTTCATTTCCGACGTGCACCTGGGCACGCGGCATTGCCATGCGGCGGAGCTGGCGGACTTCCTCGACGGCCTGCGCTGCAGGCAGCTGTACCTGGTGGGCGACATCGTCGACCTGTGGTGGATGGCGCAGCGCCGTTCGCAATGGAGCGGTGCGCATACCCGGGTGATCGAGGTGCTGCACGCGCTGCATGCCCGCGGCACGGAGATCGTCTACGTGCCGGGCAACCACGACCGCCCGTTGCGGCGGGTGTGTGGATTGATGCTGCCCGGCATGCGGGTGCGACGGCGTGCGGTCCACGTCACCGCCGACGGCCGCCGACTGCTGGTGACGCACGGCGATGACTACGACAACGTCACCCAGTTCGGCGGCCTGCAGGAGCGCCTGGGTGATTGGCTGTACTACCGCATCCTCACCTGCAACCGCTGGCTCAACATCGCGCGCCGGCGCGCCGGCCTGCGCTACTGGTCGCTGTCGGAATTCGTGAAGCGGCGCAGCAACGCCGCCGAGCGCTACATCGAGCGCTTCGTGCAGGCCGGCCTCGACGATGTCGCACGGCGCCAGCTCGACGGCATCGTCTGCGGGCACATCCACCGCGCCGGACTGATCGAGCGGAACGGCCTGATCTATGCGAACGACGGTGACTGGGTGGAAAGCCTCACCGCGCTGACCGAGGACGCGGACGGCGTGCTACGCCTGCTCGGGCATCGCGGCGAGGTGCTTGCCGAATTGCCACCGCGGTTACGTCTGACGATGGTGGAAATGCCGCACGAGCTGGCGGCCTGAAGTTCATGTTCGCTCTTCGTGCATCTAGGACGGTTTGGCGAACTGACGTGGTTTGCCCGCGTCTTGTCACGAGCCTGCCTGCGCGCGGTCGCGGAAGGCGTCGAAAGGCATGCGAAAATCCCTTCAGCTGTACGACAAGGGACGGACATGCGCTCGATCTGGATGAAGCTTTCGTTGGCTTTGGCTCTGCTGGGCGCTGTACCTCCGGCATTGGCTGCGGGGTTCGATTGCGCGAAGGCCAACGGAGCGGCCGAGCAGAAAATTTGTGCCGATCCTGGACTGTCAGCGCTCGACAGCCAAATGACTCAGGTATTCGAGCAGACGCGCGCCCAGGCTGGATCGCGAGCGGATGCCTTGGTGCGCGATCAGCACAACTGGTTGCGTGAGCGCGATGAGGCGATGGCTTCAGGGTATCCCGCTCCCTATCAGGATCGCATTAAGTACCTTCAGCATGTGTTCGATGCGCCGCCAACAGATACACCGCTGCTTGCCGCCATCGTGAAGCATCTGGCCAATCGGTCGTCGGTGGCATTGCTTCAGCGCTATTCGGATATGAATCAGGTAATGGGCGGTGACGGCTCTGTGTTCAAGATGGCGACAGAGCAAATGTTCGATCCCACGAAGCCGCAGCCGTTCGATATTGGGCCGCTAGTCAAGGTGGCTGACCAGATGGCTGGCCAAGATGGCGTCGATGTCGAGGACATGAGGCTGTCACGTCTCGATGATCTCCATTTCGGCGCGCTTTATTTGTGGACAGGTACGGCTCGCTGCATGGATGTGGTGTTTTTCGGTTGGCATGATCGGGCAATCAAGTTCATCAATGCGCCGGAAGTATTCGATCATGACTGCGGGATGTCGGGTGGGCCGCTAGTTGAGTTCCAAGGCCATGCTTATGCCATGCAGCTGGATGACCTCAGTGTTGTGTCAACCGACATCATGGTGCAGCAATGGAACGGGGGTGGCTGGAGTTCATTCAATCGCGTGCACGTGCGTTACGACTACAGTACGTTGCCGCAGCACATGCGCTGTGCATTGACCGATTGTTCCGGGTTGACCGCACAGGTGAGCAAAGTGTTTGTTCGTTACCTGCAAAATTTCGATGCTAGTGGGCTGGTTGGCCATGTTCCAGCTGATGTGCAGGCGCAGTTTGAAGCAGAGCGTAAGCTGGCTTTGAAAGACATTGGCGTGTGGAACTTGCCTTGGGGAAATACGCCAAAGAGGTTCTACTACGGCATGGATGGATTTGACGGCGCCAGCGTGTTTTTCCCCGTTCACTGGCAGGGCGAGTGGCTGCTTGGCCGCATTGGTCATGCCTCGATGGGTTGGCATACCAGTGATGACTGGCTGCTAGGCATCTGGCGCCGGGACGGTCATACATATGCGCCGGTGCTTGGCATGGTTGCCGAGGCGCAACGCACCAGCTTCCTGCTGGCGACGTGGGATCATCCCTACGCAAATTGACTATGCGTTTGGACGTCCAAGCCCTTTAAGCCGCCAACAATTCCCCAGCCGCCAGCGTCTCGAAATAATCCCGCACCAGCCGCAACTGCTCCTGAGCACTCTCCGCGCGATTCGCCACCTGCCGGAACGCGGCATTCTCGGGCCGATCTTTCGCGTACCAGCCCAGGTGCTTGCGCGCGATGCGCACGCCGGCCTGTTCGCCATAGAAGGCGTAGAGGTGTTCCAGATGACCGAGCAGGATCGTCGCCACTTCGGCGTGCGTGGGTTCGGGCAGCAGTTCGCCGGTGGCGAGGTAGTGGGCGATCTCGCGGAAGATCCAAGGGCGGCCCTGTGCGCCGCGGCCGATCATCAGCGCGTCCGCGCCGGTTGCGGTCAGCACGTGCCTGGCCTGCTGCGGTGTCGTGACGTCGCCGTTGGCGAATACCGGGATGCGCACGCTGGCCTTCACCGCGGCGATGGTTTCGTATTCGGCTTCGCCTTCGTACTTGTCGGCGCGGGTGCGGCCGTGCACGGCGAGCGCGGCGATGCCAGTGTCCTCGGCGATGCGCGCGATGGCCAGTGCGTTTTTGTTCTGGCGGTCCCAGCCGGTGCGGATCTTCAGTGTCACCGGCACTTCCACCGCATCCGCTACTGCCTTGCAGATGCGCGCCACCAGCGGCTCGTCCTGCAGCAGGGCGGAGCCCGACCACACGTTGCAGACTTTCTTCGCCGGGCAGCCCATGTTGATGTCGACGATCTGCGCGCCGTTGGCCACGTTGAAGCGTGCGGCCTCGGCCAGCATCGCGGGGTCGTAGCCGGCGATCTGCACGCTCACCGGCTCTGGCTCGCCTTCATGGTCCATACGGCGCAGCGACTTGCGTGTATGCCAGAGGCGCGGGTCGGCCGTTGTCATCTCGGATACGGCCAGCCCCGCGCCCAGCCGCTTGCACAGCAGGCGGAACGGCTTGTCGGTGACGCCGGCCATGGGGGCCAGCGCCAGCGGCGGGTCGATGCGGTAGGGGCCGATTTGCATGCGGGTATTGTACCTGCCTGATCTTTTGGACCCGATGAACCGACGGAGGCACTGCATGAACACGATCTGGCGCAAGCGCGCATGGATGCTTTTTTCGCTGTCGCTGTTGTTGCCGACGTTGGCGCTGGCGCACCACGATCACGGCGACAAGAGCAGCCGCGGGCTGAGCAATGTCACCGTGCTGATCGTGCGGCATGCCGAGAAGCCGGCCTCGGGCAACGGCTTGAGCCCGCAGGGCGAGCAGCGCGCGCAGGCCTACGTCGCCTATTTCGATCCGCTGCAGCTCGATGGCCAGAGCCTGCTGCCGGGGCGACTGATCGCCACCAGGGACAGCAAGTCCAGCATCCGGCCGCGCCTCACGCTGACGCCGCTGTCGCAGCGCCTCGGCCTGCCGATCGAGCAGCCGTATGCCGACGCGGACGTGGACAAACTGGTGAAATCACTGAGCAAGGACAACCAGTCGCCGGTAGTGCTGATCGCATGGCACCACGGCCACATCGACAAGCTGCTCGAGGCCTTCGGCGGCGACGCCAAAGCCATCACCGGTCACAAGTCGTGGCCAAGCGACGTATACGACTGGCTGGTTGTGCTGCGCTTCGATGCGGATGGCCATCTGGATGCCTCGCGCAGCCAACTGGTGCAAGAACACCTGCTTCCAGGCGATGGCGGTTGACGTATCTGCGATGGGGTGATGCAGATTGGCTGCGCCAGGGTGCGACGACGTCGAACAAGCCCTAAAATTCTGGAAAACCGCAGGACAGGGTGGGCTTAGGATGCCGAAGAGGGCGTGGCTGGGTGTGCTGGGGATGCTGGTTGCAGTGCCGGCGGCCGCCGCCTCCATGGATGCGTTCCGCGAGCGTGCGGTGACGAATCCGCACAGCCTGATTGCCTCGGTCCGCCAGCAGCTCGACCGGGCCGGCACCGCATTGCCGCCCGCGCGCGAACGCGAATTGCTGTGGGGCATGGGCACGGCTGCGATCAACAGCAACGACGATGCCGCGCTGGCCGAAGCCACGCTGCGCCTCGACAGTCTTGCAGCGGTGGCGCACGACCCGGTAGCCGCTGCGGCTGCCGGCTTTCTGCAGGCGCGCCACGACATCGCCAACGGCATCAGTGCCGGTCTGGGCGAAGCCTTGCAGGCAGCGAACAAGGTGCTGGGGCAGACCGATCCCCGGATCATGGCCTGGGCGCGTTATCAGTTGTGCGACGCCTACACCCTCGACGACAAACCGGACAAGGCGTTGCCCGTGTGTCAGCAAGCGCTGGCGGGTTATCGCGCGCTGAACGACGAGTTCGGCATGGGCGACGTGGAGAACGACACAGGCATCGCGTTGGCCTCGCAGGACAAGGTCGATGACGCGGCCGCGGCCTACGTGCGCTCGCGCGAGCACTACGCCAAGGCCAAGGCGGGACAGTTGGTGGTGCTGGTGGGCGATAACCTGGCGAAGATGTACCTGAAGCAGGGCCGCGCGCGCGAGGCGATGGCGTTGTCGCAGGCCTCGCTCAAGCAGGAGCTGGGTGCCGGACGCATCAGCGATTCGCTGGATTCCACCACCGACATCGCATTGGCCGAGGCGGCGCTGGGCCAGCATCGCCAGGCCTATGCGCGGATGCGCGAAGCCGTGGTGCGTGCGCGCCAGGCCGGCATCAACGGTCAGTTGATCGGGATGCTGCAAGTGGAGAGCCGGATGGCCGAACAGGTCGGCGACCTGCGCCAGGCACTGGACGACGAGCGCGAGGCGTCGCGACTCAACGACACGGCCGATACGCCGGCGCAGCGCCTCGTCGAAACCGAGCTGGAGCAGCGCTATGCCACCCGCGAGAAGGAATTGCGCATCAGCGAGCTGGAACATGCCAATGAGCTGAAAGACTTGCAGCTCAGGGCAGTGAAGGCTGAAGCGGAACGTCGGCGCGAACAGCAGCAGCGCCAACGGCTGGCCAACGCGATGATCGCAATCCTGGCCGGGGCCCTGTCGCTCATTGTCGGCCTGCTCGTTTTGCTGCTGCGCGCGCAGCGCCGGCACGCCGCCGAACTGCGTGCGCAGGCATTGCGCGATCCCCTCACCGGGATAGCGAACCGGCGTGCATTCCAGCAGCGGGCCAGCGAGTTGCTGGACGGGCCGCATGAAGCAGGCATCGCGGCGCACGTGTTGCTGCTGATCGACATCGATCATTTCAAGAGCATCAACGACAGTATCGGCCACCCGCAAGGCGACCGCGTGCTGCGCATCCTTACCGATTATCTGGGCGGCGCGGTCGGCGCCCCCTGCTTCGTGGCGCGCATCGGCGGCGAGGAGTTCGCCGTGCTGTGCCCGCGAACCGGCCTGGCCGCCGGCATGCGGTTGGCTGAGCGACTGCGCGCGGGAACCGCCGAACTGACCATGCCCGACGACCTGCCGCTGGAGCGGCTGACGATCAGCATCGGCGTGGCACCCTTCGATGGAGTGCGCTGCCGCGACCTGTCGAGCTGGATGCGCGCCGCGGACCTCGCGCTGTATGCGGCCAAGTCCGGTGGACGCGACCGGGTGATGGAGAGTCGCTTGCTGGACTGAGGCTCAGTGCGTGGGCATGCCGCGGGCGGCACCTGCGTTGTGGCGATGCCTGAACAGCGGTACGAACAGCAACGCCATCACCAGTGCGTAGCCGGCGAAGGCCAGCCAGATGCCATGCCAGTCCTTGCAGATCAGCAAGGCATCGTTGCAGGTGTGGTCGGTGAAGAAGTGGTCGATCACGAAGCCGGCGATCAGGCTGCCCAGCACCGCGCCAACGCCGTTGGTCATCAGCATGAACAGCCCCTGCGCGCTGGCGCGGATCTTCGGGTCGGCCTGCCCCTCGACGAACAGCGAGCCGGAGATGTTGAAGAAGTCGAACGCCATGCCGTACACGATGCACGACAGCACGATCATCCATAGGCCGCCGAGCGGGTCCGGGTTGCCGAACGCGAACAGGCCGAAGCGCAGCACCCAGGCCAGCATGCTCATCGTCATCACCGCCTTGATGCCGAAGCGTTTCAGGAAGAACGGGATGGTGAGGATGAACGCGGTTTCGGAGAACTGCGAGATCGAGATGATGATGGTCGAGTACTTCACCGTCAGCAGATTCGCGTAGGCCGGCACCTTGACGAAGTCGCTGAGGAAGGCGTCGCCGTAGGCGTTGGTGAGCTGCAGCGCCGCGCCCAGCAACATGGCGAAGACGAAGAACACCGCCATGTTGCGGTTCTTGAACAACACGAACGAAGTGAGGCCGAGGCGATCCGTCAGGCTGCGGCTGTGCGTGGCATCGAGCTTGGGTGGGCACTTCGGCAGCGTGAACGCGTAAAGGCCCAGCAGCAGCGAGGCGCCCGCGGCCACATAGAACTGCGCCGGCGACGCCTTGAAGCCGAGCAGGCTGGTGGTCCAGGTGGCGGCGATGAAACCCACCGTGCCCCACACGCGGATCGGCGGGTAGGTGCTCACCACGTCCTGCCCCTCCTGCTTGAGCGCGTTGAACGCCACCGTGATGGCAAGCGAGATGGTGGGCATGTAGAAGCACATGTACAGCAGCACCACCCAGAACATCTGCTGCGGGTCGGCCGCGTGCGGTATCGCGAACAGCACCAGCGCGCCCACGATCTGGAACAGGCCGTACAGGCGCTCCGCGTTGATCCACTTGTCCGCCACGATGCCTGCCAGCGAAGGCATGAACAGCGAGGCGATGCCCATCGTCGAGAAGATCGCGCCGAAGCTGGTGCCCGACCAGTGCAAGGTCTGGAACCACCACGTGCCGATCGTCAGCAGCCACGCGCCCCAGATGTAGTACTGGAAGAAGTTGAGGACGACGAGGCGGAGCTTGAGGCTCATGGGTCTGGATCCCCTGTGCGGCCGGGGACGATCCCGTGGCCATGCTGCTTGGAATCGGGCGAGAGTAGAGGAAGCTCCGGCTGTGCAGCAAGGCGCGGCGCATCGTCCGAGTGCGGCTAAACTGCGCTTCCGCCATCCCGTCCGGAGCGTGTTGCATGAGCTTGTTCCTGACCATCGCCGTGGTCCAGCTGATCGCCCTGATGAGCCCGGGTCCGGATTTCTTCTACGTCTCGCAGACCGCGGTGAGCCACTCGCGCCGCGAGGCGCTGGCTGGCGTGCTGGGCATCACGCTGGGCGTGGCGGTGTGGGCTGCGCTGGCGTTGCTCGGCCTGCAACTGCTGCTGCATCGGGTGCTGTGGCTGGAGCGAGCGATCGCGGTGTGCGGCGGCGCCTATCTGTGCTGGATGGGCCTGAAGATGCTGCGCGGCGCGCTGGCCGCGCCTGCCGGCGGCGCGCCGATGCACGCGGTGAAATTGGCCGACGGCGCGTGGCGCGCCATGCGCAACGGCCTGTTCACCAACCTCGCCAACCCCAAGGTGGTGGTGTATTTCGGCAGCATCTTCTCCGCCTTCGTGGGCGACGGACAGAGTGCCTGGGCGCGCTGGGGACTTTGGCTGATGGTGGTGGCCGAGACGCTGCTGTGGTTCGCTCTGGTGGCCGGCGTGTTCGCGCTGCCGGCAATGCGCCGGGGCTACCTGCGTCTGCGACGCTGGATCGACGGCTGTGCCGGTGCGGTATTCATGCTGTTCGGCCTGCACCTGATCTTTGCCAGGCGTGGCGCCTGAGGTTACCCGGCAAGCGCTGCCGCAACCTGTCGACGCAGCACCGGCAGCAGCTCCGCCTCGAACCATGGATTGCGCGTCAGCCACAGCCGGTTGCGCGGGCTGGGATGCGGCAGCGGCAGCACGCCGTGCGCGAGATGCTCGCGCCAGGCCAACACGGTATCGGTGAGCGTGCGGCCGCGCCGCTCGCCGAGCAGGCCGACTTGCGCGTACTGGCCGATCGCCAGCGTCAGCCGAACCTGCTGCAGATGCGGCAGGAGGCGCGGGTGCCAGGTGGGCGCGCACTCCGGGCGTGGCGGCAGATCGCCACCCTTGCCGGTGCCGGGAAAGCAGAAACCCATCGGTACGATGGCGGTCTTCCCTGCGTCATAAAAAGCACTGCGGTCCACGCCCAGCCATTCGCGCAGGCGATCGCCGCTGACGTCGTTGAAGGGGATGCCGGTTTCGTGCACCTTGCGTCCCGGCGCCTGGCTCACGATCAGCAGCCGCGACTGCGGCGACGCCTGCAATACGGGACGCGGTCCCAATGGCAGGTGTGCTTCGCAGATACGGCAGCCGCGGATCTCGGCCAGTAGCGCTTGGAAGGCTGCGACGTCGTTGCTGGCGGACGCATTCATGGTTACGCCGGGACATCCGGCAGCGGAGGCGGTTTGGATGCGGCGATCAACCTGCGTCGTACTATCAGGAACCAGATCGCGCCGAGCGGGATCGACAGGCCGAGGACCAGTGGTCCGTAGACTTGCGCTACGGCCGATCCGCTGAGCAGCTGCACACTCAAGGGCTGGAACGAGAACTGTCCGCTGCTCCAATCGAAATGCAGCGTAGTCACCCCGACGAGAGTGAACAGCGCCCATAGCCATTTGCGTCGCGCGATAGGCGTGCGCAGGCACAGCACGAAGGCGTACACGCACAACAACACGTCCGCGATGAGCAGGGCGAACATCAGCCAGTGCGTGACGCTCTTGTCCTTGAAGGTAAATGCATTGGTGGCCTCCAGGGGGGCGGCGAGGCGCTTGGCGCGCAGGCCTTCGAGCATGAGCTTGTCGCCTTGCCGTTTTAGCATGACGTTGGCGACGACCCAGGTGTCGCGAAATTCGTACTCATACGTCAAGTTGAACACGACGCTCTGTTCATGCGAGCCAAACTTGCTGAAATGGGTGGTATAGGCGCCGACGGTTTTTACGGATTCCGGTGAATTGTCCGGGAACGTCGAAGCCACACTGCGCAACTTGCCGTCGATGCCCGGGCTGAGGTACTTCGGATCGAGCTGCGCCTTCACGGCATCGATATCGCCATTGCGCAGCTGGTCGATGATGGCCTTGGCCGAGGACGATTCGGCCTTGGGCTCCATTCTGTCGATGAGTGCCTGCTGGCTGCAGGCATTCAATGTGAGACACAGTACGGCCACTACTGCAAGCAACACACGCTTCATGCGATTTCCCTGTCGAATGCGAGCAACTACGGTAGCAGCTTGCCGGGATTGAGGATGCCATCGGGATCGAATGCAGCCTTGATGCCGCGCATCAGGCCAAGCGCTTCGCTCGACAGCGCCAGCGGCATGAACTCGCGCTTGACCACGCCGATGCCGTGCTCGCCCGAGATCGTGCCGTCCAGCGCGATCACCAGCGCGAACAGCGCGGGCAACGCGGCGTAGGCGCGTTCGATCTCGTCCACGTCGCGCGGCAGCAGGTTCACGTGCAGGTTGCCGTTGCCGGCATGACCGAAGCTCACGATGGGCACGGCATGCCTTTCCGCCAGTTGGCGCACGCCATCCACCAGCTCGGGCAGGCGGCTCACTGGCACCACCACGTCCTCGTTGATCTTGTGCTGCGTGGCGGCGCGCTGGGCGAAGGAGAGCGCCTTGCGCGCGGCCCACAGCGCGCGGGTCTGCGCCTCGTCGCGGGCTACCTCGAGTTGCACCAGGCCGTCCACGCGGGCGGCGGACTCGACGGCGGCCACGGCGCTGTCCAGCGCGTCCGGCGCACCGTCCAGCTCGATCATCAGCAGCGCCTCGGCCGAGGGTACGCCGGCTTCGGGCTGGTGTTCGCGGGCCAGCTTCAGCGCCAGCGCATCCATGAATTCCAGCGCACATGGCGTGGCCGGCTGCGCCATGATGCGCGCCACCGCCTGTATCGCCGCCGCGGTATTGCGATACGTGGCACGCAGCGTGCGCACCGCCAGGGGCTTCGGCGTAAGTTTGAGGGTGGCCTCGGTGATCAGGGCCAGCGTGCCTTCCGAGCCGACCAGCAGGCGCGTGAGGTCGTAGCCGATCGCGCTCTTGGTGGTCTGCGCGCCGCAGCGGAAGCTTTCGCCGTTGCCGGCCACGGCGCGCAGGCCCAGCACGTTGTCGCGGGTCGAGCCGTATTTCACCGCGTGCGGCCCGGAGGCGTTGCAGGCAAGGTTGCCGCCCACCGTGCACCATGGCGCCGAGCCTGGATCGGGCGCCCAGAAGAAACCGTGCGGCGCCAGTGCCTGCTGCAGCGCCTCGTTCGTTACGCCCGGCTCCACCACGGCGAGGCGGTTGTCCGGGTCGATGCGCAGGATGCGATCCATGCGCATGAAATTCGCCACCACGCCGCCTGCCATCGGCACCGAGGCGCCGGTGGAACTGGTGCCGCCGCCGCGCGCGGTGATCGGCACGCGATGCTCCCGGCAGGCGCGTACCAGAGCCTCTACTTGTACATGCTCCGCGGGGAATGCCACCGCATCGGGCAACGCGTCGAGCCGCGAGTTGTCGTGTGCGCAGGCAAGGCGATCGGCTTCGGCGATCGAGAGTGCCCCGGGCGGCAATGTGTCGTGCAGAAGATTCAACAAGGCGGGTGCGAGCGGCATCGCACCAGTTTAGCGATGTACGCGCGACATGGTTGTTGCACGTGCCAGGCAACTCGATCCTGGCCGATGACCTGTCATCGAGCCGGTGTCATGGCTACGTACCGACCTCGTGCGTGCGGGGAGCTTGCTATTGCCCGATTTGCGCGCCGTGAGCCTGGGATTGGCCATGGATATGGGCCTGCAGTTGATTGGCTTGCTGGATCTGGTGAATGGAGTGCTGCGGATCGGGCGAAGGTGTTTTCACGTCCACCGCGACGGGGGGCCTGAGTTCCGACACCGTCATGAAATGCATGATGCCGCGGCTCTCGTCGTAGGCGATCGGGCCGATGTTGTCGTGGGTGATGCCGCCGGCGTGGCAGGCCGCGGTGAACTGCAACAGACGCTTTTCACCGGCCGCCGGGATGCGCTCGTGCAGTTGCTGGTACAGCGCGTGATCAGGGTTTGCCGCATGGCGTGGATCATCATGCGTATAGGGCGATTCCGCCGTCGGACGCGAAAGCGGATGTTGCAGCTGCGCGGCGGTTGTAGGAGCCGCGTCGTGCCCAAACCACCGCCCCGGATGTGTCAGTTTGTCGTAAGCGTGGCCGACTGCGTGCTCGGCGACATCCGCACCGTGTGACACGGCCTGTCTGGTGCTGTTGTAGGCCTGCGAGGCCGCGTGCTCGGCGGTGGCGATGCCTTGCGAGACAGCTTGCCGGGTATGGTCGTAAGCCTTTGCGGCGGTGTGCTCGGCAGCCTGGATGCCGTGCGTCACGGCTTGTCGAGTGTCGTCATAAGCCTTGGTGGCCGTCTGTTTGGCTGCATCGGTACCGTGCGACACGGCCTGTTTGGCATGGTCATAGGTCTGCTCGGCTGCATGGCCGGCGTCTTCGACTGCTCGATACGTACCGACGGCGCGGTTGACGAGATGAATGACCCCTGCCTGGACCTCGGAGCTGTGGACGGCTGCATCGATGGTTCGTGCGGCGCCGTGCGTGCCGCGTTCGATCGCCTGTTGGGTAGCGTGCAGGCTGTTTGCGGCGAGGTCGCCTATGGCATGTGCCGCCTGTCCCTGCAAATGCGCGGCTTCGCCGGCGATGGTGCCTGCCAGCGGCGCGATGGGATTGACGGGCGTCATAGCGTCGCCCGCCTTGTGTACTGCCGTTGCCACATGCTCAAACTGTGACTGCACATATTGGCCGCCCGCGTGCGCAGCGTCGGCGCCTGCTTGCAACCCGTGTTCCGCACCCAGTACGACGCCGTTCTGCTCGACCTTCTTCTGTATGAGCGGATCCACATTCACCGTCAGGTATTCGTCCAACTGCTTGCGGATGTCCGGCGGAAGTTGCGCGCGGGCGCCGTGGCCTTGAGCTTGGCGCAACGCTTCGGACAACTCGCCGCGCTCGCGGTAGACATCGTTGCGGTAGGCATCGATGGCGGCCTTGTTGTCTGCGTAATTCTTCTCGCATTGAGCCAACGCACCTGGATCAAGGACGCTTGCCATGTGGTCGCCGGGACCGGGGGCGAAGTGCTTGATGCTGTGGTCATCCAGGCTCATGGCCAGGAAAGGGTTGGGCGCCTGCGCACCGGCTGGCGGATCCAGGTAGCGTCCAGACCGCATGTTCTCCAGGTCCTCTGGGCTGGCAAGTGTCGTAATACGACCGTTGTGATGACTGGCGGCGCTGACCACATCGCCCGCCATCACATAGTCGATGATCTTGCTGCCGCCCTCGGGCACGCCGTAATCCAGGCTTGCCGCTCCATAGGCGTTGAAGGTCGCACCGCTCAGGCCGTACTTGTACGCCTCGATTTCAGCCAGGGTGCCGCCCAGCGAGTGGCCGGCGACGGTGATCTGGTCCGTCGAGATGCCCTGCATCTTCGCCTTGTCGATTATTTCTCTGGTGAAGTCGCTTGCGGCGGCCTCCTGCGGATTGATTCGATCGCGCACCATTGTTGCATCGACGGCAATGTCCTGAAGTGTCGTGAGGGTGTGGCTCGTGATGTCCTTGATGGCGGGATCGGTGCCGCGGTAGGCGATGATGATTTCGTGCGTGGCCACGCTTTGATAGGCCGTGGCGTGGAAGCCCGAGGTCGAATCATTCCTGTAGCCAATGATTTTGTACTCGGCGCCGCCCAGGTAAACGGGTTTGTTGTCGTGCAGGTAATTTGGGTGGTTTGTGTAGGCGTCGCTGGCGGCATCGGCTTGTTCCCTTGCTGTTGGACTCACGGCCCGGCCTCCTTGATGGTGACCGTGATCGGGAAGAAGTCCTCGGGATGCTTGGCGACTTCAGGGGAGTTTGGCAGGAACTCCAGTGCACTCATGTCGGTAAAGGAGCGGTCCTTGTAGGCGCTCTTCTTGAAGTACTCGGTGTACGACCCGGCCCTGATCGCTTGTTCCAGGCCTCTCGTCGGAGAGAACGTTGCGCCGTGTACAACAAAAACCGGACCCATGCCCGTCGCGTCCCAATGGCAGACGCCCTTGCCGAAATAGTCTTCGTCTTGCAGCAGGTCGCGATGGAAAAGGCCCTTCCAGGTTTTTCCATCCATGCGGGTCATTTCGAATTCATGGCTGACATTCGGGATGTTCCGTCCGCCAGTGAATGCCCCCTGCGGCACGCAGTCCACATTGACGACGTCGAAAAACACCGTGCCGCTTACCGAATCCCATGGACCCGGAGCCTCAGTCGTGGCGGTGATTTCATAGCGCTTGACGGGGTGTGGGTTCTTTTTCGGGTTGCTTGGGTCACCGTGTGCCATGGAGCATCCTGTGATCGCGGTCAAGGTGAGGAACAAGACGGGTTGGATTCGAGATTTCATGATTGGAAGTGAGCGCCGTACAAGCATGGGTCGTGGAGATGGTGATCGGGTCCTCAAGAATCGGTGCTGATGCTTCATCGCCGGGTTTGGGGCAGGTCGGGTCGAAGTCTTCTGGAGTCGCGGCACGACCTACTGCGCCAACCACACCGCAGCTTGCCCCTGCTGCGGCCGAACGATGTTCCTTGTCGCTTCGCCTGCAGGATTGCGAGCTATCGGTTTGATTTTTGCCGGAGGCAAGTCGGCTCTCGCCTTGAGCTCTTTGTCCCTGAAGAACCAGTTCTTGCGTGCGCGGATAGGTTTGCAGCCCTCGTAGAAGATGATCTCCTCATCCTGCGGAAGCTCCTTGATCTCCTGCGGCAGGAAAAGCGCACGCTTCTCTTCGCTGTAGCTCGTCGAGACCTGGTTGTTGCCACGGCCACGGCTTTCGCTGCGCTGTTTCCTGCGCACTGTCTTGTAGCCGAGCATTTCGCTGTATTCGTTGGCGTCGGCTTGTTCGCGCGGGGCGAACACGATCTGTGCGCCGTGATTGGTGATGAAGTTCTGCGCGTCGTGGTCGCCATAGGTCGAGCGCAACTGCGACCGGCTCTGCACGATGCACAGGTCGCGCACGCCGTAGCTGGCCGAGATCGAGATGCGCTTGGCCCACACGTCCACACGACCCATGGCAGTGAATTCGTCCATCAGCATCAGCAACTGGTATTTGAGGTCGGGCTCTTCGCCCAGCTGCCTGCCGAGGTTGGAGCCGATCACGGTGCTGAAGAAGATGTTCAAGAGCTTGCTGCTCTCATCCAGCTTGTTCGTTGGGATGATGACGTAAAGGGTGGTGGGGCGCTTGCGCAGCGCAGTGACGTCGAAATCCGTGGCGTTGGTGGCGGCTGCCAGGATCGGGCTCAGGAACTGCTGCAATGGTGCCTGTACGGTTGCGATGACCGAGGAGAAGGTCTGCTCGGCAAGCCCCAGAAGATTGCCGAACACGGTGCGCGTCTGCGTGCTGACGCAGGCATAGGCCGGATCGGCGAGAATTTGCTGCAACGTCTCCTTGCTGCTCTTGCCGCCCATGCCGCTGGAAAGACGCAGGATGCGTTCAAGGCTGGGGAACAGAGCAGACGTGTCCGGATCGAGCCGCATCGACGCGGGACTGCCGGCGTTCTGCTGGGCCAGCACCTGGGCGTCCCAGACCTCGAACATGAAAGAGGCGAAGGCGGCGAAGGCGGCGCGCGACTGGCTGATCCAGAAAGGATCCTTGCCCGTCTCGTCCGGGTACAGGATGGCCGACATGGTCTGGATTTCGCCGAGGCGCTTGCCGGGATCCAGGCCGGCCATGAGGGACATCGGATTGAAACGGTGGGTGTTCCCGGCATCGTCGTAAGGTGCCCACACGCGAATGGAGTGGCCTTGCGCTTCCCTCCAGCCGCTGGTGGACTTGAACAACTCCCCCTTGAGATCGAGTACCACCATCGACTGGGCGTAGGAAAGCAGCACGGGAATGGCGATGCTGGTGGTCTTGCCGGACCGGGTGGGCGAAATGGCGATCGCATGCTGAGCGCCGTTCAACCACAGGTAGCGTCCCCTGTACTTGCCGACGAGAATGCCCTGCGGAGTCTGCGTGAGCAGCCCGGCTTTCTTCAGGTCATGCAGACCGGCGAAACGGGCGTTGCCGTGCAGGGATTCGACCCTGCGCCGGGACAACGGAATCAATAGAAGCAGCCACGCAAGCAGGGGCAGTCCGAAGCCGAGGCCACCGGCCAGCTTGATCTTGCCGACGTATGGCGCGTATTGCGGCAGGCTAGCGGCTTGGTGGTACTGCCACCAGGTATTCCAGATCAGGGGCGAGCCCTTCAGGCCGAGCAGCCACAGCGTGAGCCAGTCAGCGAAGTAGAGGCCGCCGAGCAGGGCGGCCATGAGCAGAATCACTGCGAGGGCCAACTTTCCTTGGCGCATTCATCAATGTCTCGTCGAGTGTTTGGGCAGCATGCGCATGGGGCATGCCGGCGGGCAAACGATGGCGCCAGTCAGGGGCTGTAGCCCCATTGCGTGATGATGTCATTGAGGATGGCCAAATTGGTTGGCAATTGAACAAGCTTGCACTGCATCAGGAACTGCCGGCGCGAGGCAGCGGTGGAGCCGCTGTCGAATTCCGGATCCCACACCTGGATGGCGTGGAAGGTGGCGATAGGCGCCGTGCAAGCCGGTCCGCCCGAAGTACCCACACCGGAAATGCCGGCCATGCAGGTGTAGACCGAACAGGGGTCCGAGCCTTGGGCATGTGCGGTGCCAATCGTCAGCCCGGCGACACTGATGGTGAGAGTGGCAAGCAGGGTACGCAATTGCATGACTTGACTCCTTGTGGTCATGAAAATTGGATCAACGGGGCATGTGGTTTCGTATGCAAGTACCCAACTCACCCTCGTGCCATCGAATCGACGACGAAATTGGACACACGACGAATCCGGGCTACATCGCCAAGGTGTTGTGATCGGGTTGATGCAGCTCTGGAAGAGTTGGAGGTGCCTGATCGGAAGTCCGCAGGCTTGCCGCTGTAGCAGCACTTTGCGCTATCGGCGCTTGTAGGGCCGTTACTGTGTCGACGGAACCGAACTTCGCCTGCTCCATCGATGATGCGGGGTGTTGGGCGATATAGACCTGACGGCCGTCGTCGCCGAGGACGACCTGGTCGATACGGGCGAAGCCTTGATGTTTGGCCTCGACGACCAGCGCCACAGCCAGGTTGTGCTGTTGCTGTACGGTGGGCTGGCCATGGGCGTTGAGGTTGTGCACGCCCGTCAGCGCCTGCTTGAACAGGGCGTGGTCGGGGCTTTTCGGATCGTTCAGGGCGTGGGTGATCTGCTGCAGCGCTGTGTGCATGGCCTGCTGAGTGACCGGGCCGACCTTGCCGTCAACGGGGAGATGGTGGTCATGCTGGAAGCGTTCCACGGCATGACGGGTATCCAGGCCGAAGATGCCGTCGGCTGTCAGCGGTTTGCCGTTGTGGACGGTGTAGCCGAGCACGGTGAGATTGGTTTGGAGTGTCGCCACTGCATGGCCGTGGGTGCCCTGCTCTTGTGTGGACGTAGCGGTGTGTCCAGGCCCGCTGGGTTGTGCGTGTTCCACTGTATTTCCCTCTGCCAAATTGAGCAGATCCACTTTTTCTTCCCTGGCCCGTGCCAGGACCGAGGCTTTGACGGCGGTGCTGCTATGGCTGAAGAGGTGGTCGTTATGCACGATCTTGTAGTCTTGAACTGCACCGACAATATCCTTGTCCGATAACTTGGTTAGATCAAAGTCGTTGCCGAATTTCTCTTCCAGACCTTTCTCGAAGATGCTTGGCGTCAGGCCTCGAAATTGAACCGACGTGCTCCATAAAGCATCCTGCACGGCTGGGCCGCGTTGGGACAAATCCAAACCATCCGTCTTGAGCCGCGCACTTTGCGCATCGTAGAACTGGGTCTTGGTGAAATCATGTTGATCTTTGGCAAAGTTGATCGGATCAGCCTTGGCCACTTCGCGCCATTTGGCGTCGAAGGCGGACGAGCCAAGCTCCAATCCCTTGAACGAGTCCGCGTAGCGGGAGTGATTTAGATACTCTCGCAACGTTCCCGTGTTCAGTGCGAACTGCGAAAGTCCATAAGAAGCTCCGCCTGGGTCACCGGGCGTGTGAGAGATGCTGCCTGGCCCCCGGCCGCCAGTCTCGTAATGTTCCGAGGTTTGTCCGAGATGCCAAGGATTCTGCGCCATGTTCTTCTCCCTTTAGGCGAGATCGAAATACGTTCAGTGCTTGTTATGCAGACGGTCTTCCAGGGCTCTTGCCTGCTTGGCCGTTTCCTGCACAGAGCAATCGTATGCATCCAGTTCAGCGGCTTGCCCACCGGCTTGGTCAAGCGCGCAATGGGAGGTGCGATAGGTGATCCAGGCCCGTTCGTCGCTGCGCAACTTAGTCTGCTGGCTCTCGTCTGATGCGGCCATCAAGGCCTTGTACGCCACGTTCAGGCGCTTGTCCTGATAGGCATATTCGGCTCCCATACATTGCTTCATGCTCGGCGTTACCCCTGCAGCTGCAGTTAGGCAGGCCGCATAGGAGGCTCGGGTGTTCTCCGCGCTCGTGTTGCCCTGTCCGATGGCATTCTGCGCATGCACCATGCCAGCCGTAAGTACGAAAGCAGCAAGCAACGGCAAGGTGATGGCATATGCCTTGAGTGAAGTGCGCAGTCGGTTGACCGTGATCGCGACGTTATCAGGCATGGCGGATTCCTTCTGGTTCATGTCGAGGAAAGGGCCGTCAGCCCCCAAAACAGTGTTCGTAGGTGAAGTCGATCAGGGTTTTGTCCGAGACATCCTGGGATTCGCCAGGTTGCAACTCGAAATGCCCGAACATATCGTCGTCGCAGATTTCCACGGTTTTGCGCTGCGAATCATCTGACAAAGTGCAGATGCCGCCGAAGCGATTGTTGCTGCCGACAGTGCCCACGGGAAGACTGATAAGCCTGCCGCAACTGATGATCTTCCCGGAATGCTTCGCATGGGCGAGAGATTGATTGAATGATTGAATCCGGATGCTGGGATCACGGTACGCCACCACATTGGTGCATGCGGTGCCTCCGTTCGGTAATACGCAAGACAGTTTGTTGATGATGTCCTTCTCGTTGCGTGCCAGAACAGCGATGCGAGCGGTATAAGTCTGTTGCAGGCACGTTTCGTCCTGGCAGACATTTCGCGTATAGGTGATCCAGTGGCGCTGTTCTTCGATCAGCGCCTTCTTGCTGGATGGTGCAACCACGGCTAGGGACTCCATGTAGGTTTGCTGCAACTTATCGTCCAGTGCGGAAATTTTGGCGTTCTTGCAGATCAGCGTTTCTGTGGCATTCGCAGCCTTGCTGCAATCAAAGCTGGCAGCCATAGCGCGTGGGAGTGCTGTGAAGAGGAGTGCGCCAAAAGTGCAGGCGAGAAGGGTTAGTTTCATGGTGGACACAATGAACCTCTAGTCAATAATGCAAATTATGTGCGGCCTTCAGGGGGAAGTTGTGAGTGCTGTCGCGATTGGAAAGCAAGGCAATGTCGGGCTATTCGTCAATGCTTCGGTTGTGATGAAAATGGAAGCAGTGAAATCTATGGGGTGATGTTCCCGCTTTTCACTTACTGAATACGATTAGGTAGACTGCATGCGGAGTAATAGACATGGCAATTTGATGAACTTGCAGTACATTTTTTAGTTGCTTGTTGCACAGCGTCGGCTTCAGTTAGGCCTGCAGAAAAACTGTACGTCTTGTCTCCCAGGACCATTGCGACGCATTCGTTGTGATATGAAATCAGTCGCGTGCAATTCAATCCGCCTTTGGCATGGCAATCTTCCTCAGCGGTTTGCCAGGCCGCTGATTCGCTTTGCTTATCAGTAGCGACGCCGAGCTTTCCTAAGGAGTCATCCGATACCATCGCCCCATAATGATCTACCCAGATCTGCGGGAGCATTTGTTGGGTCTGAGGCTGTTGCGATTGCGGCTGATAGTTAGGATCGCAGCCAGACCAGCCTTGTCCCTGTACGGGAACGCAGTCGACGCCAGCCTGTTGGGCATGCGTGGCGGTGGTGGCCAACAAAAGCGTGAATAAGAGTAAAGCTTTCATGATCATTATCCCGGTGTCGGTGGGTTGGCCAAGCCGCCACCCTGCTTGGTGACATCTGCGCGAGGCATATAGCTCGAGCTACCCAAACGAGCGCCGCTAGCGGACGAGGTGGGACCCAGTGATGCGCTGTAGCCACTAGCAGTTCGAGAATCTGCTGCAACTCGATTCGCGCCCGCTTGCACTGGCCCATGCCCGCCATATCCATACGCGCCAGGCGGCTGTCCCTGTGGACCCGGTCGTGAGGCGGCGCCATTGAAAGCGGAATAGGCCATGAAGCTTCCTAGGGTGGTCTGGAAGAAGTTGCCGGCCATGGGCGGCACGGAAATGATCAGCATGGTCATCAACAGCCCGATGCCGCCTTGCTCCAACGATTGGGTGGATAGGCCTTCGCTGCTGGTTTGCAGCAGATTGTTGACGAAATTGGACGCCCACAGGGCAGTGGCAGCGCGCAGAGTTACCTGCAGCACGATGGCGGAGACGAAGCTGAGCATGGCCAGCGAGAACAGGGTGGCGAGACCGTACATCAACCATTTTTCGAACAGCGCTTTGGTCTTGTTGAAGATCAGGCAAAGGATGAATAGCGGCCCGAGTCCTACGAATAGGGCGATAGCAAAGTTGTACAGCAGCAGCATGGCGCCGACTGCCATGGGCGGACTGGCGGTGCCAAAGATGGCGAAGTCGGCGGCGCGAGCCTTGTCACTGATGGTCTGCATATCGCCGGGCGCAGCCTGCACGGCGTCGATGGCGGCCATGGCGGCTACGGTCTGGGCCAGATTGTCGTTGATGCTTTGCTGGATGGTATTGCTGTTTCCAGTGAACATCTGATTGAGGTCGGTGGGTATCTCGTTGGTGGCCAGGTCGTGCAGGTTGCTGCCGAAGATCGACATGGACGTAGCAATGGTGACGATGATCACAATGCGCGCCATGTTGGTGACCACGGCCATCAATGGTTCGCGCAGGGTACCGGTGATGACGCGGTAGCCCACGCTCATAACCCAGGCTGTCAGCACCAGCAGCGCTGCTGCGGACACCACTTCCATCGTCTGTTTCATGAGGTGAGTCATGAAATTATTGATGGCCGTGTTGATGTAGTTGTAAACCAGTATGTAGATGGCGAGATTCATGCGTTATTCCAATCCATAACTAATGCAACGGCCATCCGGGCATTGTTGTCGGCAAGATTACGCGGCGTCTGGAGAGGGCGCCCGGTATCACAACGACGGCTGGTAAGAGAACGCGGCAGTCAACGCAGTCGCTTGGACAGCATTGCCGAGCAGGCTTGGATTGCCCTGCATAGCGGCATGGCCGAGCGTCGACTGCATGCCTTGCAACGAGCTGATGAAGGCATCGTCGGCATCCACCTGGGTCTTCCAATTGTTCATCGCCGTAGCCATCTCATTCGCTACGCCTGCTGCTTGGGCGGTGGCGGAACTGCTTTCTCCTGCCGTAGTGAAGCCATTCGTCAGGCTGGTGAGCTTTTGCAGTGCCGGTATGTTTGAGTGAAGCTGGTTCATCATGTCCACTGTTATGTTGTATTTGTCCACCTGGGTGGTGACGATCTGGGCGCAGATGGCTTGCTGGCTTTGCGTGATGGATTGGTTCATCAGCGAAGTCACCTGGTTTAGAAGATTGCTAACGATGGAACTGGAGCCGCCGTTGCAGGTGGCCTGAATCAGCGGCCCGGCGTCGATTTCCTGCATGGTGTTCGGAGCGATGCTGAAGTTGGTGCCAAGGTTCATGACCTTGGTGAGCATCTGCTGGTACTGCTGCACCTGCGTTTCGTATTGCTGCACCTGTTTGGCGTATTGCGTGATTTTTTGGAACAGGTACGACGCCGAGGAGGTTTTTTCCTGTACAGCGTCTTGAACCAGAATGCCGGTCTGTGCGTGAACGCTGCCCGCCGTGAGGGCGGAAGCAAGGGTCAGGAAGAACGTCAGCGTGCGCGTGGCGTGTCGGTTGGAATGGGTATGTTCGGTTGGACGTTGCATGACGCATGCTCCTCTGTGACTGCCAGGGACTACACTGCCGCGGAACGCGACGGTCGCGTGGGCTGGGATGATGGCGCAGGCTTCTTGCCGCTGCCCTTGCGGTTTTCGTAGAAGTCGTTGAGCCATTGTTCGGGGCGCAGATCGTCCACGCTCACGTCAGTGGCCGACGCGCGCTCCTGAAGTACCCGGTGCATGATTTCGATGTTGTCGGTGGAAGCGGAGATCACCGACAGCGCGTCGTCCATGCCGCGCAGGTTGAGCTGGCATACCGCGCTGGCATGGCCTTGTTTGACGAGGAAGCAGCGCGAGCGCTCGTCCAGGCTGACCACCACCTGGTATTCGGCTTCGGTGAGCTTGAGGCCTTCGACGTAATCCTCGCGGCTGGCATTGGGATTGGGCAGCAGGATCATGGTGGCGGTCTGCTCGATGAGCGCTGCGGCAATGTCGCTGGCCAACGCGTCCTCGGGGCTCTGCGTGGCGAAGATGCCCAGGCCGTTCTGCTTGCGAATGGTCTTCTGCTTGTTCTTGGCGAATTCCTTGAGGCCGCCTTTGCCGTCGAGGATCTTCCAGAACTCGTCCATCACGTAGATCAGCGGGCGGCCGTCGATCAGGGCCTCCAGGCGGTGCAGCAGGTAGTTGATGACCGGCACGCGCACCTCGGGATTGTCGATGATATCGGTGTAGTCGAAGCCGATGATGCTGGCGCGGGTCAGGTCGATGGTGTCGACGGGGTTGTCGAACACCCAGCCCAGTGAATTGCCGGCCGTCCATTTGCGCATGCGCACAAACAGGCCATCGTCGCCCATGTTTGGCAGACTCTTCTGGAAGTTGGTCATGTTGCGAAGACGCATCGGCGTGTCGAGCATGCTCTCGACGGCGCGGAAGATGTCCTCCTCCTCGCGCGAGCTGTAGATGCTTTTGCCAGCCAGCACTTTGATGAGGTCGGCGAGGAACTGCACGTTGGCTTCGGTGCGCTCGCAATGGAACGGATTGAAGCCGGTGGGCCGGCCGTTCTCCAGCGCCAGGTAGTTGCCACCGCAGGCGCGCACGAAGATCTCCGCGCCGCGATCCTTGTCGAAGAAGAAGATCGTGGGCGTCGGCGTGTACTTCTGCACCTGACTGAGCAGGAAGTTGATCAGCGCGGTCTTGCCGGTACCGGACTTGCCGATGACCATGGTGTTGGCGATGGCCTTCTCGCCCAGCGAGTTCTCTGCCGGATGAGTGGCGTGGAAGTTGAAGTAGTAGGGCTGTCCGTTGGTGGTCTGCAGCGTGGTGACGTAGTCGCCCCAGGGATTGTTTTCCTTTTTTCCCGTTGCGAAGTTGTGCAGCGGAGACAGGCCGAGGAAATTCAGCGAGCTGACGTTGGCCAATCGTGTGCGGTATTTCCAGTTGCATGGCAACTGCGAATAGAACGAGGCGGTGACAGCGAGGTCCTCCTTCACCGAGACAAAGCCGGCATTGGAAAGCTCCGCGCGCGTGGCCGCGATCTGCTGGGAGAGCATTTCCTGGGTTGGTGCGTAGACTGCGATGGTGAAGTGGTATTCGCCCAGCACGAAATTGCCGGAGGCGAGCTGGTCCATGGCGTGGTCCAGCTCGGCGATCTGGCTGAAGGCCTTGTCGCCAGAGGAGATCATCATGCCCTTGGTGCGATCCAGCGCCTTGAGTGCATCGTGGCGACCCATGGGGCTGAACGAGTGGGTGATGACGTATTCGAAGTCGAGGTACTTCAGTCCGTTGAGAATGCCTGGGTAGGTGCCATCGGTGTATTCCTTGATGTTGAGGATGGCGCCGAACTGGTTGGCACCGTCGGGCGAAGTGATGACGAAGTCGCCGGTCTTGGCGGAGAAGCGGTGTTTGCTCACTGGCAGATAGCTGTAGACCGGCGCGGGCAGCACCGGCACCGGCTCATCGATACGGTTGAGCAGGTAGCCATAGAGCTCCAGCGGCTCGGAGAACACTACGCCGTTCTTCGCCTCGTACATGCCAAGGCGATAGGGCGCGTAATCCTTCAGTACGGCTTCGACGTTGCCGGCCAACTCCAGCACGGTGTTGACGGCCTGCAACTGCTCGGATTCCAGCCTGCCTACGTCGCTGGATTTTTCAGCAAAGCGCTTGCCTTCGACGATAGGGCGATAAATCAGGGTGAGATACAGCTCGTTCTGCATCAGCTTCTGCGCGGACAGCGCGCTGTAGTACGCGTCCGACATGCTCTGGTTGAAAGCCTGCGCGAAACGGCCGTGGTCCTTGAAGCGGCGGCGGCGGCGTATGTCGTGAACCCAAAACGCCACGTTTACGTAGTCCGGAGCACGCAAGGTCTGCAGCATGCGATTGAAGGTGTTGTGACGGTGCTCGATATCCCATTCTTCGCGCCCAACGAACGGCAAGCCGCCCAGGCGCCACACCATCAGGTAGTCACCGCCCGTGGTCTTGAGCACGGTTGGCGACACATGGGTGGACAGCGTGACGAACTCACTGATCGCCGTGTCGGGAATGAAGCTTGGCTTGGACATGGTTCCGGATCCGAAATGGCACCCCGGCGAGCCGGGATGCCTGGTGGCTTACGTCTTGTCTTTCGATTGACCGCGGTAGCTGTTGGGCGTGAACACCCACATCCCGTCGTGCTCGCGCAGATTCCGAACCCGTGTGCGGAACTGCAGTCGCAATCCAAGCAGGCGGAAAATCATCTCGTCGCGGCGTGCCATCTGGCGCATCACGAAGATCACCGGCGGAATCAGCAACAAGTAAAAGAAGTTGGTGTACACCGACAGCAGGAACACCGCGCCCACCGCAAAGAAGAACGGTATGTAGGGCACGCCCATGAACATGGGCGGGCGGGTGCAGCCGCGGAACAGCGCGTTCTTATGCATAGTTGCTCAGGACGTGAGAGATAAGGCTCGTCGTCTGGCAAGCGGTGGCGCCGGCACTCGAGGTGCTGGAGCTCAGGAACATCTTGGCGATCTGGCCGGCAGCGCCGATCAATACGGCGCCGATCAGTACGGGAGCGACGTCGCCGATACGCTTGTGCGCAAAAGCGATTTGGTAGCCGGAGAACACCACTGCGATGGTCACCACCACGATAGAAATGGCATTGAGGATCTTGTTGATATTGGAAGCGAACGTGCAGGTGGTATTGATGGTGTCGGTGGCGTCTTGGCCGAAAGCGATGCCAGGGACGATCAGGGCGATGAGCACGGCGAGATACAGGAAGGCGCCCAGGCGCGCGCGGCTGGAGCGGATGAGGCTGTCGGTGACGATCTGATTCGGTGCCATGACGGATTTCCTTAGGTGGTTATGGAACAGTGCGACGCTCAGGGTTGCGTTGCTTCAGGGGAAGCTGCGTGATGTGCAGCCGGGTTCACTGCGGGACGCCCCGGGTTTTCGGGCGAATTTGCGGCCAAATGGCCGCCGATGCGGAAGCGAGAGAGGAGGGCCGCAGGGCCGGATGACGCGCGCGCCATGGCATGCGTCCGTGGCTTCAGAAAACGAAGGCGGCATCGCCGGGCTCCTGTGCATGGGCGGCGGTGGCATTGGCATTGGTGCCGGCGACCATGGATGCTGCTGGTGTGGATGCGGCAGGCCGCGCGAAAGGTGCCGGTGAGGGAGTCGGATCATTCGGCCCCGTTACCTGTGGCACGAAGATCGAAGAATCGGCGGTAGAGCTGTTTGTTGCGGCACTCGTCGGTATGCCATTGGTCGGCGTGGAAACCGGGGCGGCGATCACCGATGCAGCGGCTGGAAGCGAAGCGGCGGCCTTTGGTGCTTCTCCCTGCGCCGCGATGGTAGGTTCCATGCCCGCATGATTCGGGAGGGCGACGGAGCCTGAGTCAACCGAATACGCCTTGGTCGAGAAGAACGACACGCTGCGGATGGCCACGCGGTAGTCGGGACTGCCTGGCTGCGGTGCCGATATCGTGTCGGCACTGTCGGCCGATGCCATCGCCACGGACTTGAGCGGAATGGCTTGAGAGTCGCTGGAGCCGGCAAGAAAGCCCTTGTCGCGATTGATGGAGTCGTACACCTTCTGCACGTAGCCGTCGCGATAGCCGGTGACGAAATTCCCCGAGTAGTAGCAGCTGAAGGCCTTGCCCCAGTTGCGGCCAGAGCTGGCATAGCACGCGGCGAGTATCTGTGCGCCAGCGGCGAGGTTCGGGCATGCGTCGAAGGCTTTCTCGTAGGTGTCCAGGCCGTACTTGCCGAGGTTGGCGCGGTTCACCTGCGCCACGCCCAGCGAATAGTTGTAGCCCTTGGCATCGAGCATGTGCACGGTGGCCAGCGCCTCGGCCAGATTCTTTGGCTGACGTTCGAGCTGGCCGCCGACCACGCCAATCGCATAGGGATTGGCGCCCGATTCGACATCGACGATGTGGCTCATCACCTCGACCGATACGGCCAGGTTAGGGCAAGCCATCAATCCGATTGCAGCGAACATGGTGCGGTTTCCGGTATCTGTACGTGGTGTGGGTCAGGACTGCGAAAAACTGCGGGTCGGGTCGAAATCGATCCCGGTGATGCAACGGCGCCCTGCATGGGCCTTGATGTGCACGACGATGTCGATGGTCATCATCAACAGGCGCTTGATGGTGGCGAATTCCAGCCCGGCACCCTCGTTCGAAGCTTTCACCATCAGCGCGAGTTGGTCCCAGGTCTGTTCCGTGCTGCCGGAGTGGCAGCTGGTGATCGAACCCGGGTGGCCCGAGGCGCAGTTGCGGATGAAATAGAACGACTCGTCGCCGCGCAGCTCGGCCAGGATGATGCGATCCGGCTTCATGCGCAGGCAGGCTTCCATGCAGCTCTTGGCGGTGACGTTGCTGGTGCTCTGGCCGCCCTTGGAGTAGAGCAGGTGCACGACGTTGGGCTGAGCGATGAACAGCTCGCGCGCGTCCTCGATCGTCACCAGTCGCTCGTTGTCTGGGATGTGATGCACCAGCGACTTCATGAACGTGGTCTTGCCGCTGCCGGTGGCGCCGGAGACCACGATGTTCTTCTTGTTGTGTACCGCCTTGCGGAAGAAGTCCGCGTAGTTGCGGCTGGCGCGCAGCTCCAGCAGCTCGCGATCCGCGTCGCCGATGCCACCGCCGACCTCGACGATCTCGTCGAAGAAGCCGTCCTGCTGGTATTGGGCCAATGTCTTCGTCTGCTTGGAGGGCAGGCGGATCGTGATGGATGTCTTGCCTGCCTCACAGGCGGGCGGGATCACGAATTGCGCGCGCTCTCCGGTGGGGAAAGTCAGCGACACCACTGGGTCGGTGTCGGTGATGCGTTGGCCGGTGTTGCTCTCGTTGACGACTGCAGTACAGAACTGGCGCGCCCGCTCAAACGTGAGGGAAGGCACTTCGACGCGGCGCCAGGCGCCGCGGCTTTCCAGGTACAGCTCGCCCGGCCGGTTGATGCAGATCTCGGTGACGTCCGGCGAGGACATGAACTCCCGCACTCCCAGCACTTCGTACTGGTAGGCGAGGAATTCGTTCGAGATGTGGGCGTCCAGTTCCTGCATGGCTGCTTCGGCGAGGTGAATTAGAAGCGGGCCACGACACCACTGAAATCCACGTCCTTGGCGACGTAGACGTAGATGATCGTGCCTTGATTGATGGTGACGGTTGCCGGGCGATTGGCGGAGGCCTGCACTGCCTGATTGGCCAGGTTCTGTATGGTCTGCGCGGTGTTGCTCTGGAACGGCTCCTGGGTCACCACGCCATTGGTGATGGTGGTGGTCTTCGGTCCGTGTTCGGCAGCCTCATAGCTGAAGGCATCGCTGAGCATGCTGATGAGCAGGGCTGCACTGATGCGCTGGCCCCAGTGTGCGTTGTAATAGCCGGGCAGGCCCGCGCCGCCCAAGTTGTCGATGCCCGGGCTGGCCATGTTCACATCGATGCCGTTGGGCGTGATGATGCGATCCCAGATCACCGCCACACGATCCCCTACCGGACCCTTGTCGTAGCTGCCAAGCACCTTGGATCCTTTGGGCAACAGCAGGCGCTGTCCATTGAATGAGTAGACCGGTTCGGTCACCAGGCAGGACGAGTATCCGGGTATGTCCGAGATGATGCGTGTCTCAAGCACACAACGGATATAGGTGCCGCGTTGCATCAGCGTGTCGGGATTGCGGAGTGGTTGGGCGCTGGTGATGTTCGAGTCATGCAGGCTGCCTGCCGGACCGGTTGCGACCGCGGCGGGCATGGCGGGAGGCTGCTGCTCAGCGCCGGCGGAACCTGCGTCTTCCGAAGCGGCAATCCGGCGCTGCACGATCGAAGGTGGTTGTGCAACTGCTGCCTGTGGTGCTGGCTGGGTCGGTGACGCCACAGCCGAGGGCATCAGGGGGATGGCAGCCGCCTGTTGCGGAGCAGGCGCGGGCGCTGGCAGCTGCGGCAGGACCAGCGACTTGGGCGGCTCCGCCACCGTGACCTTTTCCTCGCGCGGTTTCGGCTGCTCGTTGCGACTGCCCGTACCGGTGATCATCCAATAGGCGACGAACAGCAAGAGCAGCACGACCGCGCCAAGAAGGAGCAGTGCGCGCTGGTTCATGCGCTTGAGGTCGTGCGACCTCAACTGGGGGGCGCCTGCATCGAGATCAGGCGCGGCGGATTGCTGGTAGCGGGTGGAATAGGGATTGCTGGCCAGCGGGTCGGACTGGTTGCCCGGCATATCACGGGGCATCGAGCCATCATCGGGTTGATTGGAGGTATTGGAGTTCACTTCTGGGTGTTCCTTCGCAGACCCACGACGTCGTTGCCGTGGCGGATGACCAGGTAGGGATACGTGCCGTGAACGATGATGGTGTTGCCCTCGACAGTCGTGTTCACCAGCGAGTCTTCGCTGTTTTCCTGTTCGCGCATGAAGATCGCGGGGAAATCGCCGGTCGGAAACTGTTTCAGGTCGCTCATCTTGATGTAGGTGAAGTGACCGTCGTCGTAGACATTGACCGGAACCAGCCACGGCGCAGCCTTGCTGCGCGTCGCGTAGTCGTAGTTGAAGTTGTAGCTTCGATCCGGGACGAGGCTGGTGTTGAGTGCGGATGTCTTCGCGTCTTTGCTGATTTCTTTGGCAAAGCTGGCATCGGCCGGGTAATTGAAGGTGATCTTGTATTCCACGCCGCTGCGACGAGCCTGGTCGAGCGTTTTCCAGTCGGTGGCGACCACCTTCAGTTCGAAGATGTAGGAGTGCGTTGCCGTGCGGATCATCATGTTGGTATCCACGTCGACGTTCTTCGGCTTCAAGTAGAAGACGTTGTCGCGCCGCGTGAGCTCCCAGCCGGAACTGAAGCCGGTGCTGTAGTCGAGGATTTTCTCCTGCGGACTGAGCTCGATTTGCGTGGTGATGCCGAGTCCCGTGCGCACCGGATAGATGCGATCGGGCTGGTATTCGTACTGTTGCACGACCTGTGCGTTCGCCAGCGTGGGCAATCCGAAGAGGGCCGCGCACGCTGCGATGGTCGTGCCAAGCAGGTTGGATCGATTCATGGGCGGCCTACTCCAGTGGCGGAATTCCCGGTGGCTTGCGCGGGTGCCTGCATGGGTTGATTGGCAACGACGGAAGCGGGGGGCAGGGCGGTCGGAGCGGCGGTGGCCATCGATGGAACGGCAGTCGAATCGATGCCTTGGGGAGGTACGGTGCGCGAGACTGCGTTTTGGATTTCGGCAGGCGGAGCCGACGAATAGTCGTCGTCGACGCGGTACTCGGTGACCCAGAAGCCAAGTGGATTCTGGATGCGGCTCTGATCGTCCATGTCGAGGTTGGACTTGTAGGCGAACGACATCGTTGCGATCTTGTTGTCCAGCGGCTGAGTGCTGCCGGTTCGCTTGTCGTAGAGGCTGCGCTGGAAGCGCACGGTGGCACCCATGGGCGTCATGCCGGGGCCGCCACCGGTGAGCACGATGCTCAGCAGCTTGATGCGTATGGCGGTGTCCTTGCCGTACTTCTTGTAGGGGCCATCGGGATTGGTCGACGAATAGAGCTGGGTGTAGGCCGCGCTGACTCCTGGCGAGGACATGGTCTGGACCGTCGTCCAGTCGCCAAGATTGAGCAGGGCCAGGTCATAGGACTCGCGTGCCAGCACGAAGTGAGCGACGTTGCTGCGATTGATCGCCTCGCTCGTGCTGATCCTGTGCTGGGCCACGTCGTCCGTGAGGCGGGCCACTGTGCTGGTGCCGGTGTAGGCATCGGCCATGACGAGGTAAGGCACTTTCTGCTTGAGCGGCAGCATGTAGAAATAGCCGCCGGCAAGGATCAGCGACATGGTGATGGCACCGAACGCGACCATCCATGCGCGGCGTTCGCTGCGTCTGGCGAGATCGGCAATGGTCAATTCGAAATTGACGGACTTGGCGACCGCTTCGTCTATTTTCTGGCTGGAGGAATTTTTCTTCAGCATGGGCTGGGTTCCGACCCTTTCGTGTTGATGGCGCGCATGGTCATTTCGTGGCGATTGGAGTCGTGGAAGACGGTGCTGCAGGCGTGGCGCTTCCGGTGGGTGCGCCCGCGCCGCTGGAGGCAGCTGGCTGGACTTCGATTCGCCGCAGGCTGGCCGTGACGGAGACACCCTGCGCCGCATAGATGGAGTTGAGCTGCGCGACGGCGCTGTCGACATCCGTCGTGCGAATGCCGACAACGGGCTGGTACAGCGTCACGTCGAAAGGAAGCTGGTACGACAGCTCTCTGCCCGAGTCCTTGGCCCAGCGCGCAAGCATCGTCTTGAGTGTTTCGTCCATCGGCGAGGCATAAAATACATAGGCCGGATTCAGCGGTATCTCGGTCGGCGCATTCTGGAAATGATTGACGGGTTTCCATGGGCCGCTGAAGTTCTTGGCTGGCGGGGTGCCGCATCCGGCGAGTGCCGCGATGGCAAGCAGCATGGCGCCTGCACGGGGCATTTTCAGTAGATCCTTGTCCATGGCTGATCCGCTGGTCGAGAGTGAAAGAGGGTGTTTCGAACGCCGCATGGATGCTGCCATTCGCGCGTCGCATGGAAATGACAAAGCGCCGCTGTCGACGGTCATGTTTGAAACAAGGGTTTGTTCGGAGAGATGCGTGCAGGGAGTGCTGGTGCGCTGCGTGCGCGTCGATGCGTTGCGCTGTCCAAGCACTGCGATATCCATTCGTGCATCCATTCCAAAGAATCCAAAGCCATTCGCATCCGAGCAGCCGACGCAGCGTGGTGCGCCGTGCGGGCATGTGCCGAGCTGGGTTAGTCGACGAATCCCCTGATGGCATATGAAGCCGCCACATTCGCGGATGCTGTCACGCCACTCGCGCGTGTTTCGTCGAATGCATCCCAAAACTGTGCGCCGTGCATGTTAGTTCGTGCACGAACAGGGGCATGTAAGAAGATGCACTGAAAAGTACGTCGGGTTGCGCCGACGTTATGTAGTCCGTTACCTACGCAGCGTCATGCTTCGAATGCGCCACGCAGCCACTGCATACGTGCATCCGCTTCGGGGCCGTCGTATCCGACCACGTCGAAGCGGCAGGGCCGGTGTGCGTGTTGCGAGTGAGCAGCCAGCCAGAGTTGAGCAGTGCGGATCAGCTTGTCCTGCTTGCTGCGGGTGACTGAGGCCAGCGCGTTGCCGTGGCCTGCGCGTATGCGATAACGCACTTCGACAAAAACCACCACATCGCGATCCAGCATCACCAGATCGAGTTCGCCGAGACGGGTGGTGTAGTTGCGGGCGAGCACCTCGAGGCCGGCGCGCTCGAGCTCGGCACTGGCGCGTTGCTCGAAGGCGGCGCCGGTGCTGCGCATCAGTTGCTGGTTGAAGCCGCCGCCGCGGGTTGCACGCTGCTGCTGGCCGGCGCGGGAGCGCTGCCGGACGATGCGGGCAGATCGTCCAATTGCAGGCTGCCGCTGAGCGGGCGGGCTACGCCGTTCTCGAATTTCGCCCAGGTCAGCACGCGGCGGATGCGGCCGAACTGGTCGGCGGTGAGCTGGCCGGAGGCGCCGGGGAGATAGCTGCCTGGATGGTCACGCAGCCAATCGAGATAAGGCACGAGATTCCACGCATCCATGCCGAACGCGAACAGCCGCGCGTTGGCGTCGCGTGCGGAGGGCAACTGGGTGGCAATGTCGTCGTGGCTGGGCAGGCCGGGCTGGGCGTTGAACAGCCACGGGGCGTCGCAGAATTCCACGCCGTTGAGATCGCCATCGGCGGTGGGATTGTCACTGCCGGCGTAGATGTGCGAGGTGCCAAATACTGGCAACGTGATCTTGGCGATTTGCAATTGCGGCATCAGCAGGCGCGCCTGGCTGGGGCGCATGCTGATGAAGAGACCGGTATCGCTGTCTGCGCCGGCCATGTTGAGCTGGCTGATCGTGTTGGTGTAATCCGTGTCGGTGGCGGGTACGGTGGCCATGCCGAGCACGTTGCCGCCGCGGGCGAGGAATTCGGCCTTGAAGGCGTTGGCCGCACGCTGGGCGAAGTCGTCGCTGGAGATCGCTACGTAGGCCCGGTGCAGGCCGCGGTCGACCATGTGGTCGGCTGCCTGGGCGCCTTCGGTTTCCGGCAGCAGGCCGAATTCGCTGGTGCCGCTGGACGGGGGTTGCTTGTTGTCCGGGTGGTTCAGTGCCAGCACCGGCACTGGCAGCGTGGACTGGGCGAACAACGCGGCTACTGCGCCGCGAGTAAGCGGGCCGACCACCAGTTGGGCGCCGTCCTTGGTGGCTTGCTGATAAGCCTCGGTTGCACCATCGGTATTGCCTCGGGTGTCATAGATGCGCACCGAGGCGCGAGGTGCATGGGTGCGTGCGGCCTCCGCATAGGCGGCGAAGAAGCCTTCGAGGATGGTGTTGCCGGCGGCGGCGTAGGGGCCGCTTTGCGGCAGCAACAGGGCTATGCGGGCGGGCATTTTGTAGCCCTCCCGGACATCGGCGTTGGCGCCCGGCAATAAGGTGCCTACCGGCTGCTGCAGCGATGGCGTGGGTTGTGCGACTGCGATGCCGTGTTGGCTCAGCGCCTCGTTCGTCCACGGCAACATGCGGTCGCCCGCCTGCATCGCGGCAGCGCGTTGCTTGAGGGTGGCTACGTCAAGCTGGGCGAGTTCGGCGAGAACCAGCTTGCGGTTTTCCGAGCGGTCGAGTCCTTGCAGGTGATCGTCCATCTGCACACGGGTGCGCGCAGCACCCCAGTGGTCGCCGGTGGCCGCCTGTGCGCGGGCGCGCAGTTCGTACAGGCGCAGTTGCAGCGCTTCCGGCACGGCGACGGTGGGTTGCGTGGTGAGCCGCAGTGCGGCAGCGGCATCGTGGTGGTGCAACGCGAGATCGGCACGCAGCAGGTCGAAGCGCATGGCGTCGTTGCCTTGCAGGTTTTCGCGCTTGATCTGCGCAAGCGTGGGCGCGGCGGTGTCGATGCGGCCTTCCTCGCGCCAGGCCTCGGCAGCCAGCAGGCGATAATGGTCGGCATGGCCGCCGTATTGGGAGGCAAGCGTGAGATAAGCCTGCGCGGCTTGGTCGAACTGGCCTTGACGCGCCAGCGACGCGGCGCTGTCCGTGGCGGCGGTTTCGGCGGGCGACGGCTTGGTGTTGCCAGGGACGCAACTGCTCAGAACCAGCGTGCCGGCAAGCAGCAGGACGGAGGCGAGGGCCGGCAGGGACTGTCGGGTGACGGGGCGCAGGCGCATCTGGACTCTCAATGTCGGCATGTTTGCGTCGAGTGTGAGCGATGATAGCCCATCGTTTCCGTGACCCGGTCTTGCACATGCCACCTATCCAACCCGGCTGCCTGTGGGTAGTCGCCACGCCGATCGGCCATCGCGAGGATTTCTCTGCGCGCGCCATCGCCACGCTGCGCGAGGTGGCGGTGATCGCCGCCGAGGACACTCGCCACAGCAAGCCGCTGCTGCTCCACCACAACATCGCCACGCCGCTGCTTGCCTTGCATGAGCACAACGAGCGCGAAGTAGTAGACGCCATCGTGAGGCGATTGCAGGGCGGCGAATCGGTGGCGCTGATTTCCGATGCGGGCACGCCGTTGATTTCCGATCCGGGTTTTCGGCTGGTGCGTGCGGCGCGGGCGGCCGGTGTGCGTTGTGCGCCGGTGCCAGGTGCCTGTGCGGCAATTGCCGCGTTGTCGGTGGCGGGATTGCCCAGCGATCGGTTCGTGTTCGAAGGTTTCCTGCCGCCGAAATCTGCGGCGCGGCGTACACGCCTGCAGGAGTTGGCAGCTGAACCGCGCACCTTGATCTTTTACGAATCCTCGCATCGCGTGGCGGAGAGCCTTGCCGACATGCTTGCGGTATTCGGTGATGAACGCGAGGGGGTACTGGCGCGCGAACTCACCAAGATGTTCGAGACGGTGATCGATCAGCCGCTGGCGCGGCTGGCCGAACGCGTGGCAAGCGATCCCGACCAGCAGCGCGGCGAGTGCGTGATCCTCGTTGCCGGTCGTGGCGAGGAGGCCGATGCGAAGTTGGTCGAAGGGCGGCGCATCTTTGCGATCCTGCGCGAGGAATTGCCGCCGGCCAAGGCGGCGAAGTTGGCCGCGGCGATCAGCGGCGCGGCGCGCAAGGCTTTGTATGAATCGTGATGGCGCGTGCGAGCGGGCTTTTCCGCTTCCTGCCCGCTACAATGAGCAGCGGAGTCGGCCGGACAGTCGCGTCGCGCGCAAGCGCGTCGAGGAAAGTCCGGGCTCCATAGGGCAGAGTGCCAGGTAACGCCTGGGCGGCGCGAGCCGACGGCCAGTGCAACAGAGAGCAGACCGCCGATGGCCCGCAAGGGCACAGGTAAGGGTGAAAGGGTGCGGTAAGAGCGCACCGCGTACGGGGCCAACGTCGTACGGCACGGTAAACCCCACTCGGAGCAAGACCAAATAGGGGAACGATAACGCGGCCCGCGTTGTTCCCGGGTAGGTTGCTGGAGCCAGGTGGCGACGCCTGGCCGAGAGGAATGACTGTCGCGCCGCAAGGCGTACAGAACCCGGCTTACAGGCCGACTCCGCCTTTCCCTTGCTGCCCGTCCCGACGCGATATGCGCCGGGGCGGGCCTGCGGGTGCGCGGTGCGGCAGCGTGAATGCTTGTTCATCCCGTTGCCGCCATGGCGGCCGTTGCGGATGGTTTTCGGGCTCTATGTGTCGAGTGTGTTGCGGAAAAACCTCCCTGCATTCAAACACCTTGATGGTGTTCCTCAGAAAGTGCTGGAAACACAGTCATAACTTCGCCTTTCTCATTGATTCACAAGCAAAAATCCCTTGACAGTCTCACAGGGCGAGACTATCGTGGATTTCAGTGTGAAATCGTGGGTAATCGTGGAGTCTGTTCGTGTTCCAAGGCGAGACTGCCATCACCGTTGACGACAAGGGCCGCCTGGCCATTCCGACCGCTTACCGCGAGTTGGTGGTTGGCGCCTGCGCGAATCGGCTGGTGGTCACCTACAACCCGTTCGAGCTGGGCTGCCTGTGGCTGTTCCCGCACGACGAATGGGAAAAGGTGCGCGATCAGGTCAATGCGTTGCCCAAGGTCAAGGCCGCCCATCGCGACATGCAGATGAAGCTGGTGGGTGCTGCAACCGTCGTCGAGCCCGACGGCGCCGCACGCATCCTGCTGCCGGCCAGTCAGCGTTCGGCGGCGGGCATCGAGAAGAAGGCGGTGCTGTTGGGTATGGGCAACAAGTTCGAGCTGTGGAGCGAACAGGCCCACCTGGCCAAGATCCGCCAGACCATCGGCGAAGACGACATCACTGACGACATGGCCGCGTTGCAGCTGTAACGCGGCGTGAAATTTTGCGGACGAACCGGACGGGAGGGTGCGGCATGGCCGAATTGCGGCACATCCCGGTAATGCTGGAAGAAGCGGTGGAGGGCCTTGCCGTGCAGGCAGGCGGGCGTTATCTGGATGGCACGTTTGGACGCGGCGGTCACGCCCGCGCCGTGCTGTCGCGCCTGGGCCCCGATGGTCGCCTGCTGCTGATGGATCGCGACCCGCAGGCCGTCGCCGAAGCGCGGAAGTCATTCGCCGCCGAGCCGCGCGTGGCGATCCGCCACGACAACTTCTCGGGCATGGCCGAATGGGACGAAACTGCCGAAGGGTTGGACGGCGTGCTGCTTGATCTCGGCGTGTCCTCGCCGCAGCTGGACGAAGCCGCGCGCGGTTTCAGCTTCATGGCCGACGCTCCGCTGGACATGCGTATGGATACCAGCCGGGGCGAGAGCGCCGCGGATTTCCTCGCGCATGCCACCGAGCGCGAAATCGCCGATGTGCTGTGGCAGTTCGGCGAGGAGCGTTTCAGCCGCAAGATCGCCCATGCCATCGTCGAGCGCCGCGCTGAAAATCCCGTCACGCGTACCGGCGAACTTGCCGCGTTGATCGAGCGTGTGGTGGGTCGACGCGAACCGGGCAAGCATCCGGCCACGCGCAGTTTCCAGGCGCTGCGCATCCGCGTGAACGGAGAGCTGGATGCCGTGCGGCGCGGGCTGGATGCCGCGTTGTCGCGGCTGAAGCCCGGCGGCCGGCTCGCGGTCATCAGCTTCCACTCGCTGGAAGACCGCATCGTCAAGCAATTCATCCGCGACCATGGCGGGCGAGTGGTGGGCAGCCGGCGCGGGCCGCCGGTGGTTGCCGCGCCAGCCGAGTTGGTGGCGGTGGGCAAGGCGCAGTTTCCTTCCGATGCCGAGTTGACGGCGAATCCGCGCGCACGTTCAGCCGTGCTGCGGGTCGCCGAGAAGCTGCCGTTGGCGGAGGGGGCATGAAGGCGATCCAGGGCATTTTCATGCTTGCGCTGCTGGCTGCCGTGATCGGCAGCGCCATCAGCGTGGTGTGGGCGCGCCACGAAAGCCGCGTGCTGTTCGTGAAGCTGACCGCGCTGCAGAACCAGCGCGACGACATGAACATCGAATATGGCCGGCTCGAGCTGGAGCAGGCCACGTTCGCCGAACCGCGCCGCATCGACGAGGAGGCGCGGCAGCAATTGGGCATGGTCGATCCGCGACCGCAAGACATCCGGTTGCTGCGCCGATGATGAAGTGGCGCGACCGCATCCGTCCGCAACCGCAGCGCGCCAAGTCGTCGCGTAGCCGGCGCCGCGGCGCCGGCTCCAGTGCGCGCAAGCGCATGGTGCTGGTGGTGGCTGTGCTTGGCCTGATTTCGCTGGGTCTGGTGGCGCGCGCGTTCGACCTGCAAGTTGTGCGCAAGCAGTTCTACCAGAAGCAGGGCGATGCGCGCTTCCTGCGCGAGATGCCGATTGCGGTGTCGCGCGGCACCATCTTCGACCGCAATGGCGAGCCGCTGGCAGTGTCCACGCCGGTCACCTCGATCTGGGCCAATCCGGCCGAACTGCTGGCGAACGCGGATCGCATCCCCGCGCTGGCGAAGGCGTTGGGCGGCGATCCGCAGCAGATCGAGCAATACCTCGAGCAGCGCTCCGATCGCGAGTTCGTCTACCTGCGCCGGCAGATGCCGCCGGAGGCGGCGCAGGCCGTGCTCGACCTCGACATACCGGGCGTCAACAGCCAGCGCGAGTTCAAGCGCTTCTATCCGTCGGGCGAGGTCACCGCACACGTCATCGGCGTCACCAATATCGACGACCACGGCCAGGAAGGCCTTGAACTGGCCTACGACGACTGGCTCGCCGGCAAGCCCGGTGCCAAACGCGTGATCCGCGACGGCAAGGGTCACGAAGTGGCGGAGTTGGAGCAGGTGCGCGCACCCAAACCGGGGCAAAACCTCACGCTCAGCATCGACCGCGGCATCCAGTTCCTTGCCTACAACGAGCTAAAGAACACGCTGGAAAAATACAGCGCGGCTTCCGGCTCGATGGTGGTGATGGACGTGCACACCGGCGAGATCCTGGCGATGGCCAGCCTCCCGACCTACAACCCGAACGCACTGGCCGGCAGCAAGCCGGTGCAGCGACGCAACCGCGCGGCGACCGACGTGGTGGAGCCCGGCTCCACGATGAAGGCGTTCACCCTGGCGGCGGCGCTGTCCAGCGGCAAATACACGCCGACCAGCCCGGCCATCGAGACCGGCAACGGCCATTGGTTTTTCTACGGCCACGATATCCACGACGACGACCCGAACGGAACGCTCACGCCTACCGGCGTATTGACGCGTTCCAGCAACGTGGGCGCGGCGAAGATCGCGATGACGCTAGACACGTCGCTGATGTACAACACCTATCGCGCCTTCGGCTTCGGCAGCAGCACAGGCAGCGGCTTTCCGGGCGAATCGTCGGGCCTGCTGCGCGTCGGCCGTGACTGGCGACCGCTGGAAAAGGCCATCATGGCCTACGGCTACGGCCTCAACGTCACGCCGCTGCAGTTGGCCACTGGCTACGCGACGATCGCCGACGGTGGCGTGATGCACACGCCCACGTTCATCAAGGACGACGACAGTCCGGGCAAGCAGATCATCTCGCCGCAGGTGGCGCACGAGCTGGTGAGCATGCTGGAGACGGTAACCGGACCCAACAGCACCGGCGCGAATGCGCGCATCGCGAACTACAGCGTGGCCGGCAAGACCGGAACTTCGCACCAGGCGATCGCCGGTGGTTACTCCAAAGACACCTACAACTCCTTGTTCGCCGGCATCGTGCCTGCCAGCGATCCGCAACTGGTGGCCGTGGTGGTGGTCAACGGCACCACCAGGGGTGGCTACTTCGGCGGCACCGTGTCGGCACCGGTGTTTTCCGCGGTAATGGGTGGGGCCGTGCGCCTGCTCGACATTCCGCCAGACAACATCGGACGCTGGTATGTGGGTGGCCCGCTGCAGGGCAATGGCGGCCTGGTCGGCAGCCAGACGCCGCCTCCGCAACCTTCGGCTAACGACGCGCCAGTGCACGAGGCGCCGGTCGACGAAGCGCCGTCGGAAGGAGACGCGCCATGACCGGCCGCCTCGATCAATTGCTGCTGGGCATCGCCGACGTTCCAGCGACTGCTGCGCGCATCGCGGTAAGCGGACTCGCGCTGGATTCGCGCAAGGTTGGCCGCGGCGACGCGTTCTTTGCCTTGCGCGGTACGCAGGGCCACGGCATCCAGTTCGCCGCGAGCGCAGCGCAGCGCGGCGCAGCCGTGGTGCTGGCCGAAGCGCCGGCCGTCGAAATCGCCTCGCTGGACGTGCCGGTGTTGTGGATCGATAGCTTGCATGAGCAAGTCGGCGAAATCGCCTCGCGCTTTTACGGCCGTCCCTCCGAGGAGCTGCGGGTGGTCGGCGTCACCGGCACCAACGGCAAGACCTCGACCGTGCAATTGTTGGCGCAGGCACTGGAGTTTCTTGGCCATCGCGCTGCCACGATTGGCACACTGGGAGCAGGCATCCACGGGCGGCTGCGCGATGGCGAGCGCACCACGCCGGACGCGATCAGCGTGCACGGCCTGCTCGCCGAGTTCCGCGACGCCGGCGCTACTCACGTGGCTATGGAGGTGTCCTCGCATGCTCTGGAGCAGGGCCGTGTCGGCGCGGTGGATTTCGAGGTCGCCGCATTCACCAACCTCACCCGCGACCATCTGGATTACCACGGCAGCATGGAGGCCTATGGCGCGGCCAAGGCCAAGCTGTTCGCGTGGCCCGGCCTGCGCGCGGCCGTCATCAATAGCGACGATGCGTTCGGCGCCCAGTTGCTGGACCAGTTGCCTGCCGAAGTGCGCGCATTGCGCGTCAGTGTGAAGGGCGATGCGGCGGGGGACGTGACAGCGGGCAACGTGGTCAGCTCCGCCGAAGGCCTGTCCTTCGTACTGCGCACGCCATGGGGCGCGCATACGCTCAGGAGCCACTTGCTTGGCCTGTTCAATGTGGCCAACCTGCTCACCGTGGCGGCTTGCCTCGGTGCGTTGGGTGAGCCGTTCGAGCGCATCGTCGCCGCACTGGAGAAATTGCAGCCGGTCAACGGCCGCATGAGCCGGCTGGGTGGGCACGATGGTCTGCCGCTGGTGGTGGTCGATTACGCGCACACGCCTGACGCGCTGGAGCAGGTGCTGAATGCCGTGCGCGCGCATTGCCGCGGGCGGTTGATCTGCGTATTCGGCTGCGGCGGTGAGCGCGATGCGGGCAAGCGGCCGCTGATGGGCGCCATCGCGGCGCGCCTGGCTGACGTTTCCCTCGTTACCGACGACAACCCGCGTGGCGAGAACGGCGACGCCATCGTGGCGCAGATCGTGGCCGGCATGGGCGCGGCGCGCGAATACAGCGTGCAGCGCGACCGCGCCGCCGCCATCGGCCAGGCGCTGGAAATGGCCATGGTCAACGACGTGGTGGTGATCGCCGGCAAGGGTCATGAAACCTACCAGGAGGGCGCGGCTGGCAAGCGCCCGTTCGATGACATGCTGGTCGCGCGTGCGGCCCTGGAGCGCCGCGCATGATGCAACTCGGCGCCATTGCGATGTGGACGCACGGTCGCCTGCTCGGTGACGACGCCGCCGTGGGCGGTGTCGCGATCGACACGCGCAAGATCAAGCCCGGTGACCTGTTTGCCGCGTTCAAGGGCGAGCATGTGGACGGCCATGACTATCTCGCGCAGGCGCAAGCCGCTGGCGCGGCCGGTGCGCTGGTGGCGCGCAAGGTGGACAGCCCGTTGCCGCAGGTGCTGGTGGACGACGTGGAGGCGGCGCTGGGCGACCTCGCCAGCGCGGTGCGTGCGCAGCGCCATGCACGGGTGATCGGCATCACCGGCTCCAACGGCAAGACCACGGTGAAGATGCTGACGGCGGCCATCTTGTCGTTGCACGGCCGCACCCATGTCAATGCCGGCAGTTTCAACAACGAGATCGGCCTGCCGCTGACCTTGCTGTCGATGCCCGAGGACGCCGAATACGCAGTGCTGGAGATGGGGGCGGGCAAGCCCGGCGACATCGCCTATTTGGCCGCCATCGCGCGGCCCGAAATCGGCCTCGTCAACATCATTGCGCCGGCGCATCTTGAGCGCATGGGCAGCGTGGAAGGCGTGGCCGAGACCAAGGGCGCGCTATACCAGGCATTGCCCGCGGACGGCGTGGCCATCATCAACGCGGACGATGCATTCGCCGGCTTTTTTTCCGGTCTGGTCGGGTCGCGGCGTGTGTTGCGCTTCGGCCTGGAGCACAAGGCCGACGTGGGTGCGGAGAGCCTGGAGCTGCGCGCGGATGGCTCGCGTTTCGTGCTCGTCACGCCACAGGGCAAGGCAGCGGTCGACTTCGCACTGCCCGGCCGCCACAACGTGGCCAACGCGCTGGCTGCGGCATCCATTGCGCTGGCGCTGGACGTGCCGCTCGACACCATCGTCGCCGGCTTGCGGCAGGCTCGCGCAGTCACGGGACGTCTGCGCCGCATCGTGTTGACCGGTGGTGGCACGTTGATCGACGACAGCTACAACGCCAATCCCAGTTCGATGGCCGCGGCCATCGAGACGCTGGCATTGGCACGGGGCGAGCGCTGGCTGGTGCTGGGCGACATGGCCGAACTCGGCACAGACGCGCGCGCGTTGCATGCAGGGGTGGGTGTAAAGGCGCGCGAGCATGGCATCGAACGCCTGTTCGCGGTCGGCGTGCTGGGCGCGGCAGCGGTCGAGGCATTCGGTGACGGCGGTGAGCACTTCGCGGACAAGGTGAGTCTGATCGCCGCGTTGCAGAGTGGCCTGCACGGTGGCGTGACCTGCCTGGTCAAGGGTTCGCATTCGGCGGGCATGGAACAAGTCGTGAAGGCGCTCGAAGGCGTGGTCAAGAAGGAGGGCGCATCCGATGCTGCTTGAACTTGCGGACTGGATGGCGCGGCACTTCACCACGCTGCACCTGTTCCAGTACATCACCTTCCGCACCATCATGGCCGCGCTCACCGCGCTGGCGGTGTCGCTGCTGCTGGGGCCGGCGCTGATCCGCAAGCTCGCCGCATTGAAGGCGGGCCAGGTGGTGCGCAGCGACGGCCCGCAGTCACACCTGTCCAAGGCCGGCACGCCGACCATGGGCGGCGTGATGATCCTGCTCGCGGTCACCGTGGCCACGCTGCTGTGGGCCGACCTGCACAACCGCTACGTGTGGGTGGTGCTGGCGGTAATGCTGAGCTTCGGCGTGATCGGCTTCTACGACGATTACCGCAAGCTGGTGCTCAAGGACAGCCGCGGCCTGGCATCGCGCTGGAAATATTTCTGGCAGTCGGTATTCGGCCTTGGTGCCGCGCTGTTCCTGTACTACACCGCGCCGCAAGCGATGGGCGGCGTGCCGGTGGCGGAAACGGCGCTGTACGTGCCGCTGTTCAAGCACGTGGCGATTCCGCTGGGCGTGCTCTTCGTGGTGGTGGCCTATTTCATCGTGGTGGGCTTTTCCAACGCGGTGAATCTCACCGACGGTCTCGACGGCCTCGCCATCATGCCCACCGTGCTGGTGTCCGGTGCGCTGGGCGTGTTCGCCTACCTCGCCGGCAACAAGGTGTTCTCCGAATACCTCGGCATTCCCTCGATCCCCGGCGCGGGCGAACTCGCGATCTACTGCGGCGCGCTGGCTGGCGCGGGTCTGGGTTTCCTGTGGTTCAACACCTATCCCGCGCAGGTGTTCATGGGCGATGTGGGCGCGCTGGCCATCGGTGCCGCGCTGGGCTGCATCGCGGTGATCGTGCGGCAAGAGATCGTGCTGCTGGTGATGGGCGGCGTATTCGTGCTGGAAACCGCCTCGGTAATGATCCAGGTGGCCAGCTTCAAGACCACAGGAAAACGCGTGTTCCGTATGGCGCCCATCCACCATCACTTCGAGTTGAAGGGCTGGCCCGAACCGCGGGTGATCGTGCGCTTCTGGATCATCAGCGTCGTGCTGGTGCTGATCGGCCTCGCCACGTTGAAGGTGCGTTGAGATGTTCGGTTTCGGCACATCGCAGGCGGTCAAGCGGCAGGGCCCGCGCGGCAGCTTCGATCCGTGGCTGCTGGTTGCGCTGATCGGACTGGCCAGCGTCGGCCTGGTGATGGTGACTTCCAGCTCCATCGCAGTGGCCGACAGCAGCAACATGGGTGCCTTCTATTACCTGAAGAAGGATCTGCTGTTCCTCTCGCTGGGCGTGCTGGCGGCCGGCGTGGCGATGCGCACCGAGCTCAAGTTGCTGGAGAAGAATGCCTTCCCGCTGCTGGCGCTGGCGTTCGCGCTGCTGCTGGCGGTGTTCATTCCGCACTTCGGCATGCGCATCAACGGCGCGCGGCGCTGGTTGAACCTGTTCGTGACCAGCTTCCAGCCGGTGGAGGCGGTGAAGCTGATCCTGGTGGTGTACCTCGCCAGCTATCTGGTGCGCCGGCGCGACAGCATCGAGACGGAATTCCTGGGTCTGATAAAGCCGATCATGGTGGCCGGCATGCTCGTGCTGTTGCTGCTGGCGCAGCCGGACTTCGGCTCCGCCATGCTGGTGATCACGGTGACCATCGGGATGGTGTGGCTCGGCGGTGCGCGACCGATCTACCTGTGCGGAATGGGTCTGCCGCTGATGCCGCTGCTTTACATGGCGGCCACCGGCGAGAGCTACCGCATGAAGCGCCTCACGTCGTTCATGAACCCATGGGAGCACCCGTTCACCGACGGCTTCCAGCTCACCCAGTCGCTGATGGCGATCGGCCGCGGCGAATGGACGGGCGTCGGACTGGGCTCCAGCGTGCTCAAACTTTCCTACCTGCCGGAAGCCCACACCGACTTCATCTTCGCAGTGATCGGCGAGGAGCTTGGCTTGATCGGCATCGTGCTGGTGATGGGCCTGTTCGCGCTGGCGGTGGGGCGTGGCCTGGCGATGGGCTTGAAGGGCGTCGAGGTAGGCCAGCGCTTCGCCGGCTACGTGGCCTTCGGCGTCTCGCTGATGCTGGCGATGCAGGCCATTGTGTCGGTGGGCGTGAACCTCGGCGCATTGCCGACCAAGGGCCTCACCCTGCCGCTGATCAGCTACGGCGGCTCGTCGATGGCGTTGACCTGCGCGATGGCCGGCGTATTGCTGCGCGCGACCTGGGAAATCAATCGCGCGCTCGACGCGCGGCAAATGGCCAAGCGCATGCCGGAAGCAGTGGCGGCTGCGGATGCGAATGACGCGATGCGCCAGCACGAGGCGGTGGCGGCATGAGCGCCAACACGCGCCCAGTGCTGATCATGGCCGGCGGCACCGGCGGCCACATTTTTCCCGGCCTTGCGGTGGCCGAAGCCCTGCGCGCGCAGGGCGTGCCGGTGGCGTGGCTGGGCGCGGCCGGCGGCATGGAAACGAAAGTGGTGCCGGCGCACGGCATCGAACTGCACGAGATCCGCGTGGGCGGCCTGCGCGGCAAGGGCTGGAAGACGCGCCTGGCGGCGCCATTGATGCTGGCGCGCGCGTTGCTGTCCGCCTTGGTCGTGCTGCGCAAGCTGAAGCCGCGCAGTGTGTTGTCCATGGGCGGCTACGTGGCCGGTCCGGGCGGCTTGGCTGCACATCTGCTGCACCGTCCCTTGCTGGTGCACGAGCAGAATCGCGTAGCCGGTTTCACCAATCGCAAGCTCGCCACGCGCGCGCAGCGCGTGCTGGCTGGCTTTGCCGACGCATTGCCGGATGCGGAATGGGTGGGCAATCCGGTGCGCAGCGCGATCGCCGCGTTGATGCCGCCGGCACAGCGCTTCGCGGAGCGAACGGGCCGTGGTCGCCTGCTGGTGCTGGGCGGCAGCCTTGGTGCGCGTGCGCTGAACCTTGCGCTGCCGCAAGCGCTGGCGCTGATGCCGCCGGAGCGACGTCCCGAGGTGTTGCATCAATGCGGCAACCGCGGTATCGACGAAGCGCGCGAGGCCTACGCCAAGGCGGGCATCGACGCGCAGGTGGTGCCTTTCATCGAAGACATGGCGGGCACTTACGCATGGGCCGATCTCGCGGTTTGCCGTGCCGGTGCGCTCACCCTCGCCGAACTCACCGCAGCCGGCTTGGGCGCCGTGCTGGTGCCGTTCCCGCACGCGGTGGACGACCACCAGACCCGCAATGCCGAAGCGCTGCTCGCCGCTGGTGCGGCGGAACTGATCCAGGAACGCGATTTGAACATCGAACGACTCGCGCAGCGTCTGGACACGCTGCTCGCCGACCGCGCGCAATTGCTGGCCATGGCCGATGCCGCGCGCACGCTCGCCAAGCCCGACGCGGCAGCCGCCATCGCCCGCGCCTGCGTGGAGGTGGCCGCATGACGCCGCGCCGCCTGCTCGCGCATGAGGATTTGATGACCACCTTCCGCCGCGTGCACTTCATCGGCATCGGCGGCGTCGGCATGAGCGGCATCGCCGAAGTGCTGCACAACCTTGGCTATGCGGTGTCGGGTTCGGACAAATCGAACTCGCCGACCGCGCAGCGTCTCGCGCAACTGGGTCTCGTGGTGCACGTGGGCCACGATGCCGCGAACGTGGGCGACGCCGATGTGGTAGTGACCTCCAGCGCGATCCGCGAGGACAACCCCGAGCTGCTCGCCGCGCGCGCCGCGCGCATACCGGTGATTCCCCGTGCGGAAATGTTGGGCGAGCTGATGCGTTTCCGTCGCGGCGTGGCCATCGCCGGTACGCACGGCAAGACGACGACGACCAGCCTGGTTGCCAGCGTGCTGGCCGAGGCCAACTATGACCCGACCTTCGTGATCGGCGGCCAGCTCAATGCCGCGGGTGCGAATGCCCGCCTGGGCACTGGGCAGTACCTTGTGGCGGAAGCCGACGAGTCGGACGGCTCCTTCCTGCTGCTGTCGCCGGTGATCGCTGCGATCACCAACATCGACGCCGACCATCTCGAGAACTACCACGGCGACTTCGCCGAGGTGAAGAAGGCCTTTGCCGATTTTCTGCATCGCCTGCCGTTCTACGGCCTGGCCGTGCTGTGCGTGGACGACGCCGAAGTGGCCGAACTGGCGAAGACCACCACGCGCCGCGTGATGACCTATGGTGTCGCCAGCGCAGATGCCGACGTGCGCGCTTCCAACGTGCGCCAGCAGGGCTTTCAGATGCACTTCGACCTGCATCTGCCCGGCAACGCTGCCGCAGTGCCGGTGACGCTGAACCTGCCGGGCCGGCACAACGTGCTTAACGCATTGGCTGCCGCCAGCATCGGCTGGCAACTCGGGGTGGGAGCAGAGGCGATTGCACGCGCGCTGGCGAACTTCCAGGGCGTCGGCCGGCGCTTCCATCGCCGTGGTGAGTTGGCATTGGACAAGGGTTCCGCATTGCTGGTGGACGACTATGGCCACCATCCCAGCGAACTTGCCGCGGTATTCGCCGCGGCACGCGGCGGCTGGCCGGAGCGCCGTCTCGTGGTCGGTTTCCAGCCGCACCGCTACAGCCGCACGCGTGACCTGCTGGACGACTTCGCCAACGTGCTGGCCGAGGTCGATGTGCTGGTGCTGACCGAGGTCTATCCGGCAGGCGAAGCGCCCATCGCCGGTGCCGATGGCCGCGCGCTGGCACGTGCGGTGCGCGCGCGCGGCAAGGTCGATCCGGTGCTGGTCGAGCACCCGCGCGAACTGAAGGAAACCCTGCCGGCGCTGCTGCGCGACGGCGACCTGCTGCTGCTGCTCGGCGCCGGCGACATCGGTGCCGCGGCGGTGGAACTGGCGCAGCTGGGCCAACTCAAGACCAAGGGCGCCGCGTGATGGCAACGAAGTCCGAAACCCGTATCTCCAATCCCGCCGAGTTCGGCCGCGTCGCGGTGGTGATGGGCGGCAGTTCGGCCGAGCGCGAGGTGTCGCTGGACTCCGGCCGCAACGTGCTGGCGGCGCTGAGGGCGCGCGGCGTCGATGCGCATTCGATCGACGGCATTCCGGCCTTGCTGGACGCACTGCGCGCCGGCCATTTCGCGCGCGTGTTCAACATCCTGCACGGCCAGCATGGCGGCGGCGAGGACGGCGTGCTGCAGGGCGCGCTGGAATCGCTCAATGTGCCGTACACCGGTTCGGGCGTGCTCGGCTCGGCGCTCTCGATGGACAAGACGCGCTCCAAGCGCGTGTGGCAGTCGCTGGGCCTGCCCACGCCGAAGTTCGTGGCGTTGCCGCGGGGCGGCGATGCCGCGGCAGTGCATGTGGCGGCCCGCGAGATCGGCTTCCCGCTGATCGTGAAGCCGGCCTGCGAGGGTTCCAGTGTGGGCGTCACCCGCGTGTTCGAGGAGGCGCAGCTGGACAGCGCCGTCGAACTGGCAGCGAAGTATCCCGGCGACCTGCTGATGGAGACGCTCATCGAGGGCGACGAGCTCACCGTCGGCATCCTCGGTCGCGAAGTGCTGCCTTCGATCCACATCGTGCCGAAGGGCGCGTTCTACGACTACAACGCGAAGTACGTCGCCGAGGACACGCAGTACCTGTGCCCCGGCCTGCAGGGCGATGCCGAGAACGAGCTGCGCGCGCTGGCGCTGGCCGCGTTCGATGCGCTGGGCTGCGCGGGCTGGGGGCGCGTGGACGTGATGCGTGACCGCCAAGGGCGCAACTGGCTGCTGGAAGTGAATACCGCCCCGGGCATGACCTCGCACTCGCTGGTGCCCAAGGCCGCGCGCACCGCGGGCATCGACTACGGGGCGCTGTGCTGGCGCGTGCTCGAAACCAGCTTCCGGGAGGGCACATGAGGGGAGGCGTTCGCCCCGTCGTCTGGTGCCTGGTCGCTGCCTTGCTGGCGCTGCCTGTCGTGGGCGTGCTGAACGGCTGGTTCGCGGTCAACCGCTGGCCGGTGACGCAACTCACCGTGCAGGGCGAGTTCAAGCACGTAGGTATGGAGCAGATCCGCGCCGCGGTGCTGCCGCGTCTCGGTAAGGGCTTCTTCGCGCTGAACCTCGACGGCGTGCAGCAGGCCGTGGCGGCGCTGCCCTGGGTGGAGTCGGTGGAAGCACGCAAGCGCTGGCCGGACACTCTGCAGCTGCGCGTGATCGAGCGCCAGCCGTTTGCGCGCTGGAACGAAAAGCAGCTCATCAGCCGGCAGGGCAAGGTGTTCGACGCGCCGATCGATGCCGCCGACGCCGCCACGTTGCCGGATCTGCAAGGACCGGACGAACGGCTTGCCGAAGTGGTGAGCTTCTACGCCGACGTGGGCAAGGCCTTCGCCGGGACGCATCTCTCGATCAACGGCGTGGCGCTGACCGCGCGCGGCAGCTGGAGCGTAACCACGACCAGCGGCGCACGCATCGTGATCGGCGACCGCGACCTTGCCGGCGACCGCCTGCGCCGCTTCCTGGATGTCTACCCGCAAATGATGGCTGGCCACACCGACGGTTTCGTCTACGCCGACCTTCGCTACACCAACGGTTTCGCCGTGCGCTGGCCGGAACAGGCACCCGCCGTCGCCAAGCCCGCCACCACGCGACGCTCCTGAGAACGCCATGCCCATGAAGACTCGCAACGACAAGCAACTGGTGGTGGGCCTCGATATCGGCACCTCGAAGGTGACCGCCATCGTGGGCGAATACGAACCGGGTGAGGAAATCACCGTGATCGGCATGGGCACCCATGTCTCGCGCGGCCTGCGCAAGGGCATGGTGGTGGACATCGAATCCACCGTGCACTCGATCCAGCAGGCCGTGCAACAGGCGGAGCTGATGGCCGGCTGCGACATCCGCGCCGTCACCGCCTCGATCTCCGGCAGCCACCTGGAAACCCGCAACTCGCACGGCAACGCGGCGATCCGCGAGCGCGAGGTGACCGCGGACGACCTCGACCAGGTGCTGGAGGCCGCCAGCGCGGTGGCGATCCCAGCCGACCGCAAGGTGCTCTACAAGGAGTCGCAGGAATACCGCATCGACGGCCAGGACGGCATCCGTTCGCCGGTCGGCATGAGCGGCGTGCGGCTGGAGGCGAACGTGCACCTGGTCACCGGTGCGGCGGCGGCGGTGCAGAACATCACCAAGTCCATCCAGCGCTGCGGCCTGTCGGTGGATGAACTGGTGCCATCCGCACTGGCCAGTGCGCGGGCGGTGCTCACGCCCGACGAGCGCGAGCTCGGCGTGTGCCTGGTCGACATCGGTGCCGGCACCACCGACATCGCGATCTACACGCAGGGTTCGATCCGCTACACCGCCTCGCTGCCGATCGGCGGCGACCAGATCACCGGCGACATCACCTATGCGGTGCAGACGCCGACCGCGCACGCGGAGGAGATCAAGATCAAGTACGCCTGCGCGCTGACCGGGCTGGCGCATGCCGACGAAACCATCCAGGTGCCCAGCGTGGGCGACCGCCCGCCGCGCCGTCTGGCGCGGCAGGCGCTGGCGCAGAGCGTGCAGGCGCGCTACGAGGAAATCTTCGAGATGGTGCAGGACAAGCTACGCAGCTCTGGCTACGACAGCCTGGTGGCGGCCGGCGTCGTGCTCACGGGCGGCGCCGCGCAGATGGAAGGTGCGCTGGAACTGGCCGAGGAGATCTTCCACAAGATGGTGCGCCTCGGCGTGCCGCAGGAAATCAGCGGCCTCGGCGAAGTCATCGCCAGTCCGCTGTATTCCACTGGCGCCGGCTTGCTGCTGCACGCCTCGCGCCACAACGCGCCGGTGCGCGGCGGCGGCAGCTCGCTCGGCCAGGTCGGCGGCGTGCTCGGCAAGTGGAGCAGTTGGTTCAAGAAGAACTTCTAGCGCGGCGCCGGTAGGCATCCGCTGGAAGGGCGAAGTTTTGGCAACGCAGGAAGCGGGGCCGCGGGCGGCAGGTCAGCCGCCCACCACCATGGAGCAACAGGAGTTGCATCCATGGTTACAACGACAACAACTCTGGAGGACGGGAAATGTTTGAACTGATCGAGAAACTCGCACCAAATGCAGTCATCAAGGTCATCGGCGTCGGCGGCGGTGGCGGCAATGCCGTGGCGCACATGATCAACGCCAACATCGAAGGCGTGGAGTTCATCGTCGCCAACACCGACGCGCAGGCGATGAGCAGTTGCAACTCGCGCACCCACCTGCAGCTGGGTTCCAATGTCACCAAGGGCCTGGGCGCGGGTGCCAATCCCGAGGTCGGCCGTCAGGCCGCGCTGGAGGATCGCGAGCGCATCGAGGCGATGCTGGAAGGCGCCGACATGGTGTTCATCACCGCCGGCATGGGCGGCGGCACCGGCACTGGCGCCGCGCCGGTGGTGGCGCAGCTGGCCAAGGAGAAGGGCATCCTCACCGTGGCCGTGGTCACCAAGCCGTTCCCGTTCGAAGGCCGCCGCCGCATGCAGGTCGCCCAGAAGGGCATCGAAGACCTCTCGCAGCACGTCGACTCGCTGATCACCGTGCCGAACGAGAAGCTGATCAGTGTGTTGGGCCGCGAAGTCACCCTCGTCAACGCGTTCAAGGCCGCCAACAACGTGCTGCAGGGTGCGGTGCAGGGCATCGCCGACCTCATCACTGCGCCGGGCCTGATCAACGTCGACTTCGCCGACGTGCGCACCGTGATGAGCGAAATGGGCCTCGCCATGATGGGCACCGGCGTCGCCAGTGGCGATGACCGCGCCCAGGCCGCGGCGGAGCAGGCGATCAAGAACCCGCTGCTGGAAGACGTCAACCTCAACGGCGCCTGCGGCATCCTGGTCAACGTCACCGCCGGTCCCAACCTCACCATGCGCGAGTTCGACGAGATCGGCCGCGTCATCAACGACTTCGCCAGCGAAGATGCCACCGTGGTGATCGGCACCTCGCTCGATCCGGAGCTGAAGGACGAAGTGCGCGTGACCGTGGTCGCCACCGGCCTCAACCGCGCCCCGGCACGCCAGAGCGTGCGTGCGGTGGAGGCCCGGCAGGTCGAGATGCGCCAGCGCCCGCGCCCGGTGGTGTTGCGTACCGGCACCGGCAACGAAGTGGTCGATTATGCCCAGCCGGAACCGGTGTTCAGCGCCAATCCGCGCAGCGAAGCGCCGGCCAAGGGCCAGGACAACGGGCTGGACTACCTGGACATTCCGGCTTTCCTGCGTCGTCAGGCCGACTGAAGCACAGGCGCCTGTATCGGGCGCCAATGGCTTGTTAATAAGGAGTTGAACGAACGCCTGCCGAATTGGTCAGAGCTGAAACGTGAAAGGTGGGTCCAGGCTTGACATGGCGCCATGGCTGTAAGCGAATGGCAAAGTGATGCGTTTGGGGCTGGACCCTGCCAGACAGTGCGACAGGGATGCGCATGATCCGCTGCCCCGGGCGAAAGCCCGGATTGGTCGATCCGTTGCCCCGGTGCCGGAATTCCCGTCCCGGACCGGGGTGGCGTGTCGCATCCATGCCCATGGTGTGGCTGGACATGTTTCGTGAAGCGCGCCTCGGGATGGGGATGCGCGATGACTCGACCAGACTGTACGGTACGGTTTGCTATTGCAGCTGGTTAAAACTGTGTTAGCATCCGCCACCGAATTGGCTGCTCTTTGGCAGGTACCAACGACAATGATCAAGCAGCGCACGCTCAAGAACATCATCCGCGCCACCGGCGTGGGCTTGCACACCGGCGACAAGGTGTACATGACCTTGCGCCCTGCCGCACCCAACACCGGCATCGTGTTCCGCCGCACGGATCTCAATCCGCCGGTGGATATTCGCGCACGCCACGACAATGTGGGCGACACCCGGCTCTCCACCACGCTGGTCAACGGCGACGTGCGTGTTGCCACGGTCGAGCATCTGCTCTCGGCAATGGCGGGCCTCGGCATCGACAATGCCTACGTGGATTTGTCGGCTCCCGAAGTTCCCATCATGGACGGCAGCGCGGGTCCCTTCGTGTTCCTCCTGCAGTCCGCAGGCATCGAGGAGCAGAACGTCGCCAAGCGCTTCATCCGCATCAAGAAGCCGGTGAAGGTGCAGGAAGGCGACAAGTGGGCCAGCTTCGAGCCGTTCGACGGATTCAAGGTCGGCTTCTCGATCGAATTCAACCATCCGATCATCAGCAAGCGCACCTCGCGCGCCGAGATCGACTTCTCCACCACCTCGTTCGTGAAGGAAGTGAGCCGCGCGCGCACCTTCGGCTTCATGCGCGACATCGAGATGCTGCGCGAACACAACCTTGCGCTGGGCGGCTCGATGGACAACGCCGTGGTGCTGGACGACTACCGGGTGCTCAACGAGGACGGCCTCCGCTACGAGGACGAGTTCGTCAAGCACAAGATCCTCGATGCCATCGGCGATCTCTACCTGCTCGGCCATAGCCTGATCGGTGCCTACAGTGCGCACAAGTCCGGCCACGAGCTCAACAACAAGCTGCTGCGCACCTTGATGGCCGATGCCTCGGCCTGGGAAGAGGCCAGCTACCAGGACGATCCGGCCACTTCGCCGATCTCCTACGCGCATCCCGCGCAGGCGATCTGATAGCGCGCATCGCAACAGTCAACGGACAAGAAGCAAAGCCGCCGCATCCCACAATGCGGCGGCTTTTTTTTGTCTGGGAAGCACTTGTTGAAGAGTACGGCCATGGATGGCCGCCCGTTCGATCCTCGCGATCAGGACGATCGCAAGGCTATATGCCATGCATGGCCTCCCATTTGCTCCATGCGCTCAGGGATGGTCGAAAAATCATTCGCCAGGCTTGGCCAGCCTTGCCAGCTTGCCGAACAACTCCTTCCATTCGGGATCGGCCGTAGCCGCAGCCGCGGCGCGCAGGTGACCGGCTGCCGATGGCGACAGTGTACGCATGCGTTCGGGCTCGGGCTCGATGTGCGGCAGCGGGCTCACCTTGATGCCGATGGTTTCGGCGCGGATATCCAGGCTTCGTGCCGCGGCGAGAATCTGCGCCTGCAGCAGGCGCAGCCGTGTGGCCCAGGCAGGCGAACTGGCGAGGAACAACAGGCGCCCGCCGCGCAGGTTGGCAAAGCGCACCTCTTCGCGCAGTGGCAACGGCAGGGTCTGGCGCAGCGCACGGTCCATCGCGTCCAGCGCAGCGGCCTTGTTGGCAAGGCTTGCGAAGGATCCGCAGGCTTCGAGAGCTTGCGGACCACGGGATGGGGCGGCGCGGGACATGGGCCGGTGGCTCCAGGAGGGAACGATGCGCTGATGATACCCGTCCCATGCTCTTGAATCCGTGCGCCGCCGCCGCCATGCCGGGACGGCCACCGCGCATGCCACCCGGGCCCGTGTAGTACCATGCCCGTTTGGTTTGCGCCAAGGCGCAACCTTTTGTCCACGCCATTCGGAAGATCGATGTTTAATCGCGTCCTCACCAGCATTTTTGGCAGCCGCAACGACCGCGTGCTGCGCCAGCTGTCGCGCATCGTGGTGCGCATCAATGCGCTGGAACCCGAATTCGAGAAGTTGAGCGATGAAGCACTGCGCGGCAAGACCGCGGAGTTCAAGCAGCGCGTCGCCGACGGGGAATCGTTGGACAAGCTGCTGCCGGAGGCTTTCGCGGTGGTGCGCGAAGGTGCCAAGCGCGTGCTGGGCATGCGTCACTACGACGTGCAGATGATCGGTGGCATGGTGCTGCACCAGGGCAAGATCGCCGAGATGCGTACCGGCGAGGGCAAGACCCTGGTGGGCACGCTGCCGGTGTACCTCAATGCGCTGGCAGGCAAGGGCGTGCACGTGGTCACCGTGAACGACTACCTCGCCCGCCGCGACTCGGCGCAGATGGGCAAGCTGTACAGCTTCCTCGGCCTTACCACCGACGTGGTGTGGCCGGGTATGGATCACGCGGACAAGCACAAGGCCTACGCCGCCGACATCACCTACGGCACCAACAACGAATTCGGCTTCGACTACCTGCGCGACAACATGGCGCTCAGCAAGGAGCAGCGCTACCAGCGCGGCCTCAACTACGCCATCGTCGACGAAGTGGACTCGATCCTGATCGACGAGGCGCGTACACCGCTGATCATTTCCGGGCCGGCCGAGGATTCGCCGCAACTCTATATCGCGGTGAACAAGATCGTGCCGCGCATGGTCCGCCAGAAGGAAGAGGAGGGCGAGGGCGACTTCTGGGTCGACGAAAAGCAAAAGCAGGTGCACCTTTCCGAGGACGGCATGCAGCACGCCGACGAGCTGCTGCGCGAAGCCGGCGTCATCAGCGAAGACAGCGGCCTGTACGACTCCAAGAACCTTGCCGTAGTGCACCACCTCAACGCTGCGCTGCGCGCCAACGCGATCTACCAGCGCGACGTGGACTACATCGTGCGCGACGGCGAGGTGATCATCGTCGACGAATTTACCGGCCGCACCCTGCCGGGCCGCCGCTGGTCGGATGGCCTGCACCAGGCAGTGGAGGCGAAGGAGGGTGTGCCGATCCAGCGCGAGAACCAGACGCTGGCCACGGTGACCTTCCAGAATCTGTTCCGCATGTACAAGAAGCTGGCCGGCATGACCGGCACGGCCGACACCGAGGCGTTCGAGTTCCAGAGCATCTACGGCCTGGAAGTGGTGGTGATCCCCACCCACAAGCCGATGATCCGCAAGGACAACGCGGACCTGGTCTTCCTCGGCCAGCAAGCCAAGTACAACTCGGTGATCGAGGACATCAAGGACTGCCACAAGCGCGGCCAGCCCGTGCTGGTGGGCACCACCTCGATCGAGGTGTCCGAGCTGCTGTCCGGCCAGTTGCGTGCGCAGAAAATCCCGCACGAGGTGCTCAACGCCAAACAGCACGAGCGCGAGGCGCACATCGTGGCGCAGGCCGGCGCACCGGGCGCAGTCACCATCGCCACCAACATGGCTGGTCGCGGCACCGACATCGTGCTCGGCGGCAGCCTGGAGGCTGCGCTGGCGGCGTTGCCGGCAGAGGCCTCAGAGATCGACCGCGCCCGCGTCAAGGCCGACTGGAAGAAGCTGCACGAGCAGGTGCTCGCTGCCGGCGGCCTGCACATCATCGGCACCGAACGCCACGAGTCGCGCCGCATCGACAACCAGCTGCGCGGCCGTTCCGGCCGCCAGGGCGACCCGGGCTCCTCGCGCTTCTTCCTGTCGCTGGAGGACAACCTGCTGCGTATCTTTGGCGGTGAGGGCCTGATCCGCTGGATGAAGCGCTTCGGCATGAAGGAAAACGACGCGCTGGAAGACCGCATGATCAGCCGCCAGATCGAGAAGGCGCAGCGCAAGGTCGAGCAGCACAACTTCGACATCCGCAAGCACCTGCTCGAATTCGACGACGTCGCCAATGACCAGCGCAAGGTGATCTACCGCCAGCGCGACGAACTGCTGGAAGGCGAAGATGTTTCCGCCACTGTGGCCGATGTCCGCCACGACGTGGTCGAGAGCATCGTGCGCGGCCATGTGCCACCGGACAGCATCGACGAGCAATGGGATGTCCCCGCTCTCGACCGCGAGCTGGAAGGCAAGTTCGGCCTCTCGCTGGATCTGCCGCACTGGCTGGAGCAGCAGAAGGAAGTCGATGCGGGGATGATCCTCGAACACGTGCGCGAAGGCGTGGACGAGCTGTTCCAGGCCAAGGAGGCGCAGATCGGCGCCGAAACCATGCGCGCGCTGGAAAAGCACATCATGCTCACCGTGGTGGACAACGCCTGGAAGGAGCATCTGGCAAATATGGACTACCTGCGCCAGGGCATCTATCTGGTGGGCTATGCGCAGCAGGATCCCAAGCAGGCCTTCAAGCGCGAATCGTTCGGCCTGTTCTCGGAAATGCTCGATCGCATCAAGGGCGAAGTGGTGCAGATGCTGGCACGCATCCGCATCCGCAGCGAAGAGGAAGTCGCTGCGATGGAGGCCGAACAGCAGCGCCTCGCCGAGCGCCTGCAGCGCCAGATGATGGCCAGCGGCGGTGGTGCCCCCGATATGTTGGCGCTGGGGGCCGATCCGGCCGGTGCCATGCAACCGCAGCAGCCCGACGGGCCGCGCGTGGGCCGCAACGATCCCTGTCCCTGCGGATCGGGCAAGAAATACAAGCATTGCCATGGCCAGTTGAACTGACCAAAGGCGGACATGAAGAAAACGGCCGGGGCGACCCGGCCGTTTTTCATTGCTGATCTACGGTAGAGGTCAGTTCGTCCGTGCCGCCACGAACATCGCCGATTCGAGCTTGAAGTCCAGCGTCGCCGGATCGACCTGGTAATGGGCAAGCACCTCGTCGGGTGCATGGGCGAGCAATTGCCGGATCGCTGCCTCCAGCACAGGCGGGGTGCGCATGCGCGCCAGCCAACTGGAGAAGCCGATGTCCAGCCGCCAGTCGTGTTCGTCCTGCAATGCGAAGCCGGCGTCGGCGAGCATGGCGCGCCATTCGGCGCGACTGTAGTCGCGCACATGCGAGGTGTCGCGCAACAGTTCCAGCGTCTGCAAGTGGCTGTCCAGCAAAGGCGCATGCGGGCCTTGTGGACCTACCACGTCGATCAGGCACAAGGTACCGCCGGGTGCGAGCACGCGCGCGGCTTCGCGCAGTGCAGCCGCGGGATCGTTCCAGTGATGGGCGCTGTAGCGACTGGCTACGAGGTCGAAGCTGCCGTCGGCGAACGGCAACCGTTCGGCAGGGCCGTGCTGTACGCGCACGGATGCCAGGCCCCGTGCAGCGGCTGCTTGGGTCACCACATCAAGCATGCCGTGCGAAAGGTCGTAAGCCACAACCTCCGCGGCGTACGGCGCCATCGCGAAGCTGGCATGGCCCGCACCGCAACCGAGATCGAGCGCCGCGCCGTTGGCGGCCACGCGCGCGGCGAGCTCGGCGAGCTGGCCAAGGTCGCGGCCCTGTGCATGCACGGAGCTGGCCAGATAAGCCTGCGCCTGCGATCCGAACTGCCGGGCTACGGTGCCTTGGTGTTCCATTGCGACGACTCCTGAGGAGGGAGTCGTCAAGCTAGCACGCGATCAGTCCGCGCCAGGTATGCGCTTGCGGTGCGGCTCGGCGGCGACGGTGATGTATTGCGGCTCCTCGCCGTCCAGCCGCAGTGCGGTGAGCTGGCCGCCCCACACGCAGCCGGTGTCGATGGCAAACACGCCGAGGCCCGCGAAGCGGCCGAGCGCGGACCAGTGCCCGCAGACGATGCGCGTCTCGCGGCGACGCATCCCCGGTACCTCGAACCACGGATACAGTCCGGGTCGCTGCGTGCCCGGCATATCCTTGCTCTCGAAGTCGATACGGCCGTTGACGTCGCAGTAGCGCATGCGGGTCAGCAGATTGATGGTGGCGCGATGGCGATCCAGCCCTTGCAGGCGGCTCGACCAACCAGCCGGTCGGTTGCCGAACAGGTTGCGCAGGATGCGTGGGTGACGCGGGCTGGAGAGCTCGCGCTCCACCTCCTGCGCGGCCTTCTGCGCCTGGCGCAGGGTCCACGTAGGTGCGAGGCCGGCGTGGATCATCGTCCAGCCGAGCTGCTCGTCGTGATGCAGCAGTTTTTGCGAGCGCAGCCAGTCGAACAGCACGGGCGCGTCTTCGGCGAACAGCACTTCGCGCAACTCGGCATTCACCTTGGCCTGCGCCTCGGGTTTGCGCAGCGCGATCGCCAGGAGGCTGAGGTCGTGGTTGCCCAGGGTGACGATGCAGTGTTCGCGCAGACCGTGGATCAACCGCAGCGTGGCCAGCGATTCGCCGCCGCGGTTCACCAGGTCGCCGCAGAACCACAGTTTGTCGGCCGCCGGGTCGAAATGCAGCTTGTCGAGCAGGCGCCGCAGTTCCGGGTAGCAGCCCTGCACGTCGCCGATCGCGTAAGTGGCCATCAGTGCAACGTGCGCGGTATGGCGAGCGTGAACGGCGGGATCGGCGCGTCGAAGCGGGTGCCGTCGTCGGCCAGCATCTGGTAACTGCCGCCCATGATGCCCACTGGCGTTTCCAGCACTGCGCCGGAGGTGTATTCGTAATCGTCGCCCGGGCGCATCCATGGCTGTTCGCCCACCACGCCGTCGCCGCGCACCTCTTCCACCTTGCCGTTGGCGTCGGTGATGACCCAATGCCTGGTCAGCAACTGTGCTGGCACATCGCCGGTGTTGCGCAGGATGATGGTGTAGGCAAACGCATAGCGGTTGTCGTCGGGGCGGGACTGGTCGGGGACGAAACGGGTGCTGACCTGCACGTCGATCGTGTAGGGATTGTTTTCGCTCATGCGGCAATTGTAAGGGCGAACGCCGGTTCGCGCAGCGAGCAGGCGGCTCAGCGCATGGCGAGGCGTTTCGCCAATCGCACGAAATCTTCCGGCGCAAGGGTTTCGGCGCGCGCCCTGGGATCCACGTCCGCATCGCGGATCGCTTCGGCATCGAGCAGTTGCCGGAGCGCATTGGCCAGTGTCTTGCGACGCTGACCGAAGGCGGCCTTCACCACGTCGTGCAGGAGCGCGGGGTCGGCATCGTGGCGTTCGTGCGGGGCCAGCGGTACCACGCGCACCACCGCGGAGTCCACCTTCGGGGGCGGCCGAAACGCTTCCGGGGGCACCTCGAACAGCGGCACCACGCGACAGGCCAGTTGCAACATCACCGACAGGCGCCCGTAGACCTTGCTGCCAGGGTCGGCGGCCATGCGGTCCACCACTTCCTTCTGCAGCATGAAGTGCATGTCTTCGATGGCGGACGCATGCTCGACGCAGTGGAACAGGATGGGGCTGGAGATGTAGTAGGGCAGGTTGCCGGCGATGCGCAGGCGTTCCACGCCATGGCGGTGTGCCAGCGCGGCGAAATCCACCTTGAGTACGTCGGCGTGGATCACCGCCAGTTCGCCCACGCTGGCCGCGCGCTCTTTCAGCGCAGGGATCAGGTCGGTGTCCAGCTCGATGGCGGTGAGCGAACCCGCGGACGCCAGCAGCGGCAGCGTGAGCGCACCCTCGCCAGGGCCGATTTCCACCAGGAAATCGCCGGCACGTGGCGCAATGGCGCGGACGATGTCGTCGATGTAGCGACGGTCGTGCAGGAAGTGTTGGCCGAAGCTTTTCTTGGGGCGGGCGGGGGTGTGGTTCATGGCGTTTTTCGCAAGATTGGCCCCTCACCTCGTTCCTCTCCCCAAGGGGAAGAGGATAGATGAGTGCCGCGGCGCGCCACGAGTTCCAATGCCATGTTCGCTGCGGCGATCAGGCTGGACGGGTCGGCGCGACCCGTGCCGGCAAGATCCAGCGCGGTGCCATGGTCGACCGAGGTGCGGATGAAGGGCAGCCCAAGGGTAAGGTTGACGGTGCGGTCGAAGGCCTCGCTCTTGAGCACCGGCAGGGCCTGGTCGTGGTACATCGCCAGCACGGCGTCGTAGCGCGCGCGCTGCGCGGGCACGAAGGCGGTGTCGGCGGGCAGCGGGCCGATCAACATCATGCCTTCGGCGCGCAGCCTATCGAGCAGCGGGATGATGGTGTCCAGTTCCTCGCGGCCAAGATGGCCACTTTCGCCCGCGTGCGGGTTGAGACCCAGCACGGCGATGCGCGGTGCGGCAATGTCGAACTTCCCGCGCAGCTCCGCGTGCAGGATACGCAGCGTGCGCTCCAGCGATGTGCGCGTGATGGCGGCTGGCACCGCGCCCAGCGGCAGGTGGGTGGTGGCCAGCGCCACCCGCAGTTCGGGGCTGGCCAGCATCATGACCACGTTGGCGTGGGCGTGCTCGGCGAAGAATTCGGTATGGCCGCTGAAACGGATTCCGGCCTCGTTGATCGCGGCCTTCTGCAACGGTGCGGTAACCACGGCGGCGTAGCGGCCTGCCGTGCAACCATTGGCGGCCTCGGTCAGCGTGGCGAGCACGTGGTCCGCGTTGCGCGGGTCGGGCCGGCCGGGGATTTCCTCGGCGCCCAGCGGCACATGGCGCACGCGCAGGCTGCCGGGAGTCCGTTGCTCGCGGGGCGAGCCGTCGTCATCGGCCAGGGTGATGCGCAAGTCACATCGTGCAGCGGCCCGGACGAGCAGATCACGGTCGGTGATTGCCACCAGGTCGGCTGCCAGCGGCGTGGCAGCCAGTTGAGCGATCAATTCCGGGCCGACGCCAGCCGGCTCACCAGCAGTGACGGCGAGCCGCGGGAGGGTCATGCCCGTGGCTCCCGGTCAGGAGGTCTTTCCGGCCCCGGCCGGCGTGTTGGTGTCGTCGCGCAGCTCGGGCACCAGCACCTGGATGTAGGCGTTCGCGCGCAGGTCGCGCAGGAAGTCCTCGTAGGCCTGCTCGGCCTTGCGGTTGCCGATGGCCTGGCGAGCCTGGTCGCGTGCCATCTGGCTGGTGAGGTCGCTCTGGCGCGTACCCAGCAACTGCAGGATGTCCCAGTTGCCGTCGCCGGCCTGGAACGGCTTCGAGACCTCGTTGTCCTTCAGCTGGCTGAGCTGCTGCGCCACGGCGGCACCCCATGCCTGTTGCGCGAACCAGCCCATGTCGCCGCCGACGTTGGCGGTGGTGTCGTCCTTGGAGTTGTCCTTGGCCAGCTTGGCGAAGTCCGCGTGCTTGTTGGCGATCTGGTCGTACAGCTCCTGCGCCTTCTGCTCGACCTGGTCGGCCGTCATCAGTTCGCTCGGCTTGAGCAGGATCTGGCGCGCGTGGTACTCGGTGACGATCTGCTTGGACGGTTCGCGCTGGCCGACCAGCTTGATGATGTGGAAGCCGGTAGGGCCGCGCAACGCGGAGCTGACGTCGCCGGACTTCATATTGGCCACGGTGTCGGCGAAGGCAGGCGGGATTTCGTCCATGCGGCGCCAGCCGAGGTCGCCGCCATCCAGTGCGTCGGGTGCGTCGGAGTAGCGGATCGCTGCGGCGTGGAAGTCTATGCCGCCCTTGATCGCATCGAGCGCCTGTTCGGCCTTGGCTGCAGCGGCCTGGATTGCGGCAGCGTCGGCACCGCTGGGAATGCTGATCTGGATGTGTGCCAGGTGGATCTCGCCAGCCTTGTACGTGGGGCTGTTGAGCAGGTTGTCGATCTCGCTGTCGGTGACCGACACCGAGTCGTGCACCACGCTCTGATGCAGCTGCTGCACGGTGAGCTGGTCGGCCAGCTGCTGGCGGAAGGAGCCGAAGTCCTGCCCGGTGTGCTCGACTTCGGAGCGCAACTGGTCGGGACTCATCTTGTTCTGCTGGGCCACCTGGGCCACGGCCTGGTCGACCTGCGCGTCGGAGACGTGCACACCCTGGTCGTCGGCCTTCTGCAATTGCAGCTTCATCAGGATCAGGCGATCCAGCACCTGCTGCTGCAGCACGTTCAGCGGCGGCAGCTGGCCGGGCTGGCTGGCGTATTGCTGCTGGACGGAACGCACCGCGTTGTCCAGTTCACTCTGCAGGACCACATCTTCGTTCACCACCGCCACGATGCGGTCCAGTGTGTTCGAGGACACGGGTGCACCAGCGCCGGCGTTGGGCAGCAATTGGGCTTGCGCGGGCAATGCGAGCGCGAACACGAGGGTGGACAGGAGCGGGGCGAGAAAACGCTTCATCAGGGAGCAGCCAAGAGTGAGATACAGCGGATTATTGATAGCCGAGAATATCACGGCGCAGTAGCGGGTCGATCTGGCTGCTGGTCGAGCCCAGGCCCTTGAAGATGACTTCGAACATGATGGCGTTGTCGCGCAGGTTGCCTGGAGTCCCCGTGATGGGGGCGGCGACGCCGTAGTAACCCTGGTTCACGTAACTGCGATCGACCAGTCGCAGGGTGACGCAGCAACTGTCGTATTCCACGCCGGCCAAGGCCTCGATGGTGCCCTTCAGCGGGTTGACCACGCCCTTGACCGGTTCCGCATACGTCCAGGCGCCGATCAGGCGCCAGCGATCGGACACGGGGTAGACCGCCGAGACGCTGTATTGTTCCATCAGCCCGGTGCGGTAGATGTAGGCGAAGTTGACGATGCCGTCGAGGCCCAACCGTCCCTGCAACTGGAACATGGCCATGTCGGTATTGCGGGTGTTCGGATCCCACTGGTAGGAACTGCTGGCGCGCCAGCGGTCGTTGAGCTGCAGGTTCAATTGGGCCACGTAGGCCGATCCGCTCCAGTCGGTGGCCGGCGACACGGTGTTCGTACTGTTCGGCATCTGCACTTCTTGCGGGGTGAAGTAGCGGATCTGGCCGAAGCTGGCCGACAGCCGTTCCACACCGCTGTCGTCGAGCAGGCGGGTGGTGATGGCCGCGGTGAGGTTGTTCGCGTTCATCTGGCGATCCGCGCCAGCGAACTGGTTGGTCGAGAACAGCTGCCAGTAGTCGAACGTCATCAGGCTGCTGTCGAATAGCGGCAGGTTGTCCTGATTGCGGTATGGCACGTACAGGTAGTACAGCCGTGGCTCAAGCGTCTGCGTGTAGTCTTCGCCGAACAGCGACGTATTGCGGTCGAATACCAGGCCGCTGTCCACGCTGACGATGGGCAGCGAACGGCTGGGCGATTGCTGCGTGAACGGTGTGGCCGTGCCGCTGCCCAGCAGGCCGGAGTAGCCGTACTGCTGGTAGCCGGGGCTGAGCTGGTAGTCGGTATAGCGCCATTCTACGCGCGGGCGAACGAACCAGGCGGAGGTACCGAAGTCGGCGGAGAGGTAGGGCTGCAGGTCTTCGCGGCTGCCTTCCACGTAGCCCGGCTTGCGGAACGCCACGAACTGATTGGTCATGCCGAATTCCAGCCAGTTGTTGATCGGCCAGTCGAGGTTGAAATTGCCGTACGGCAACTGCCGGTAAGGCAGCGACGCGTCGTTGAGGAACGGGTTCATGTTCTGGTAAGCGGTGCCGCCCACCGAGGTGTTCCAGAGCACATCACCCCACCTGCCGCCGCCGGTGACCTGGGCAGTGGACGTAAGGATGTAGATCGGCGTGCCGCCCATCTGATTGCCGAAGTCGTAGAAGAAGTTGTTGTCCGAGCTGCGGTCGATCGAGGTGCTGAAATTCCAGCTTCCCCACAGGTGGGTGGTGTCCTTGATGGTGTAGCGGTAGCGGTTCGTGCCCGCGGTGTTGGCGGTGGTGCCGGGATCGGTCGGGCCATGGTCGTTCGGCAGGTATTCCACGTCCATCGTGCCGATGCTGCCAGGCAGCTGGTAGCGGAATTCGGTATCCAGCATGAAGCCGCGCGTGGTGTAGATGCGCGGGTCCAGCGTGGCGTCGTAATTCGGCGCCAGGTTCAGGTAATACGGCGTGCTGAGGAAGAAGCCCGAGCGGCTGCTGTGACCGATGGTCGGATACAGGAAGCCGGTCTTGCGCCGGTTGTCCACCGGGAAGCTGAACCAGGGCAGGTAGAGCAGCGGCACGTTGCCGACGCGGAAGGTCGCGTCGCGCGCCACGCCCACGCCGTTGACCTTGTCCACGGTGATGGTCTTGCCCTGGAATTCCCAGAGGTGGTGGCCGATGTCGCAGGTGGAGTAGGTGGCCTGGGTGTAACGGGTGTGCTGGGCGTCGAGTTCCTGCCCTTGGCGGGCCACGCCGTTGCCCCGCGAATTCAGCATCTGGTAGCGCACGTCGTCGGCGATGCCGATGCCGGAGGCGTCGTTGCCCCGCGCATGCGTGGCGGACATCAGCTGCGCGTAGTCCTGGTAGCGCACGTTGCCGCGCGCATCGTAGTCGGCGGTGTCCTGGTTGTAGTCAACCGTGTCCGCCTGCAGCCGTTGATCGGCCCTGTCCAGGCGCACGTCGCCGGACAGGTGATAGACCGTCTGGTCGGAGCTGTCCACGTGCTTGGCCCACACGTAGGTCTTGCTCGTGTCGCGGACGGTGTTGTCCTTGCTCAGGGTGGGGTCGTAGAACTCCAGCATGGCGTTGGGCCGGCACATCACGTAGTTGTACGGGCGTGGCGGGCAGGTGAAGGAACCCAGCGGGCAAACCGGCTCGCTGCCGTCCAGCGTGTAGCCGCGGTGTGGCCCGGCGCTGCCGGCTTCGACCGGGCCCCCGATCAGGGCAAGGGCGGCGGCAACGGCCAGCAGGCGGCGTGGAGGAAGCTTGCGCGTCACGATGGAAACCCGGCGGCAGTGAGGTCGGTAAAACTAGCAGAAACACCCCAGGTCAGGCAGACGCGAGGCTGCCGCCGGCAACGAGGATTCAGTCATGAACGAACCCGGGTTGGTCAGGAGCGAAGCGGAGTGGCGTGCCGATTTGAGCCCCGAACAGTACGCGGTATGTCGTTGCTCGGCCACCGAGCCGCCTTTCAGCGGCAAGTGGTACCGCCACCATGCCGAGGGAATCTATGTGTGCGTGGCCTGCCGCAGCGCCTTGTTCGGTTCGGACAGCAAGTACGACTCCGGTTCCGGATGGCCCAGCTTCTGGCAGCCATTGATCCCGGCCGCGGTATCCAACTACGACGACGAAAGTCACGGGATGCATCGAACCGAGGTGCGGTGCGCGCATTGCGGCTCGCATCTTGGCCACCTGTTCCCTGACGGCCCGCGGCCCACCGGCTTGCGTTACTGCATCAACTCGCTGGCACTGGACTTCGAACCGGCGTAGGAGCGCACCCTGGGGGCGATGGCTTGGGTGCTTCGGTCAGGGAGAGAGCATTCGCACACAGGATGCGCTCCTACTCCATCAATGCCTCAACATGCGCCGCCGCGCTGGCGGCCAGGGCGGCAAGGTCGTAGCCCCCCTCCAGCGTGGAGACCAGCCGCCCATCCCCATGGCGGTTCGCCACGTCGACCAGTTTCGCGGTGATCCAGGCGTAGTCCTCGCTGCCCAGGCACAGGTTGCCTATCGGGTCGCGCTGGTGCGCGTCGAAGCCCGCCGAGACCAGGACGAGCTGCGGTTTGAACGCGTGCAGACGTGGCAACAGGTCGCCATCCCACAGTTCGCGGAACAGGTAGGGACCGTCGCCGGCGGACAGCGGCCGGTTGAAGATGTTGCCCGCGCCCCGTTCCTCAGGGTGCCCGGTGCCCGGGTACAGCGGCATCTGGTGGCTGGAAGCGAACAGCACGCGCGGTTCGCGCCAGAAGATGTCCTGCGTGCCGTTGCCGTGGTGTACGTCGAAGTCGGCGATCGCCACTCGCTTCAGTCCGTGCGCTGCCAGCGCGTGCGCCGCAGCGACGGCCACATTGTTGAACAGACAGAAACCCATCGCCTGCTCGTGCGTGGCGTGGTGGCCGGGCGGCCGCACCGCGCAGAACGCCCTGCGCACATGGCCGCCATCGAGCACGGCATCCACCGCCGCCACCGTGGCGCCGGCGGCACGCAGGGCGGCTTCGGCAGAGCCGGGCGACAGCGCGGTGTCTTCGTCCAGCCGCTGCGTTTCGCCTTCGGGCACGGCGGCGAGCATGCGTTCGACATGGGCTGCCGTGTGCACGCGCAGGAGTTGCTCGCGGCTGGCGCGCGGCGCCTCGACGCGATCCAGCGCGGCGTATCGATCGTGGTCGAGTGCGCGCAGCACCGCAGTCAGTCGGGCCGGCGTCTCGGGATGACCAGGGCCATTGTCGTGCCGCAGGCAGGCGGCATGGGTATACAGCCGCAGCATGCGGGGGCTTCAGCTGGCGGCAGGCTTGCGCCGCCGCTCGTGCTGCCACAGCACCTCGCCGTGGCCGCCGGCGCGGGCGAGCACCCGGCAGAGCACGAACAGCAGGTCGGAGAGACGGTTGAGGTAACGCTGCGTCTGCGGGCGCACCTCGGGTTCCACGCGGCGCAGCGCGATCACCTCGCGTTCCGCACGGCGGCACACGGTACGCGCCAGGTGGCAGCAGGAGGCCGCCATGCCCCCGCCGGGCAGGATGAAATCCTTGAGCGGCGGCAGCGGCTCGTTGAAGGTGTCCAGTACGGCTTCGAGTCGCGCGATATCGGCATCCTCGATCATCGCCATGCCGGGGATGCACAGCTCGCCGCCGAGGTCGAACAGTTCGTGCTGGATCTGCGTCAGCGCCTCGCGCACGGCTTCGTCCACGCCCGTGCTGGCGAGCACCATGCCAACGGTGCTGTTGAGTTCGTCCACGGTGCCATAGGCGGCTACGCGCGGGGAATCCTTCTGCACGCGCGAACCGTCGCCGAGGCCAGTGGAGCCGTCGTCACCGGTGCGTGTGTAGATTTTCGAAAGGCGATTGCCCACCGTCAGTGCGGCGCGTGGCCACTATGCCGTGGAGCGCGCGACAACTGCGTCGCCAGCACGTGTACCACCGCACCCAGCCCCGCATAGAGGGCGGTGCCTTCGAGGAAGGGCAGGTACCAGTCGCCGAGGTTGGCGAACCACGCGCCGAAGCTGCGCGGCGCCGGCACGCTGGCGCTGATCCAGTAGAAGCTGCCGTTGGAGACCAGGTAGCACGCGCCTTCCGCGACCAGCAGTGCCGCAACGGCAAGGCCCAGCGTGGTGAGGTCGAGGCCGTGCTGATGTTTCGCCAGCCAGCTGCCACCCAGCCACAGCGCGCCATAGGACGGAATCAGGAACCAGTAAGCCGCCGACACGCAGTAGTGGCTCCAGAAATCGATGCCCAGGCCGGTGATGACGAAATAATCGACCAGCACCGCTTCCGCCATCAGCAGCGGGAAGGCCCAGCGGCCCTGGCCGCGAAGCCAGAAGCCGGCGAGGAAGAACACGCCCCACGAGGCATCCCACAGCGCGTGATGCAGCAGCGAAGGATGGAAGCGGGTGACGCCCATCACCAGGGCCAGGGCCAGGAAGATGGCCAGGCGTCGGGTCGTTGTGGTTGCCATGATTACTCCGTGCGACGCAACTGAAATCAGGCGAATAGTTTAGCGTAAGAGCCTGTTCCATATCTCTACGTAGCCTGTGTTGCCTCGCCGTGGATGTCGGGTAGTGGCGCGTGGCGCAGTGTCTGCGTGGCTGGCAGGTCAAGCCGCCTGCTGTCGCCTGGCGGCCACAGCAACGCAGGCCGAAGGGGCCAGGTCTGTTTGCCCGCGTGCCTGCGTCATCCCTTGGTCGTGGACTGACGCCCACGCCTCGCTCCTCAAAAGCCGAGTCCATTCCCGGATTCTTCCCGCGTGCCTTCGTTCTTGTCCTGCATGCAAAACGGCTCCCGGCGCGGGCCACGCGGAGATATGGAACAACTCCATGGCAGCCAGCCCGATGCGCCGGCGCGTATCATCACGTGCATGAATCCCCCTGCATCCCCTGCCGCCAGTGTGCTGATCGTCGGTGGCGGCCTGGTCGGCGCCAGCCTTGCCATCGCCTTGGACGCCGCCGGCGTCGCCGCCACCCTGGTCGAGGCTGCCGTACCGCGCATCGACGCCCAGCCCAGCTACGACGAGCGCAACCTTGCGCTGGCCCGTGCCACCGTCAACGGCCTATCCGCCATCGGCGTGTGGCCATATGCGGCTGCGCAAGCCACCCCGGTCCGCCACATCCATGTCAGCCGCGCCGGCGAATTCGGCAGCGCGCGCATCGATGCGGCGAAACACGGCGTCGATGCCCTGGGCTGGACATTGCCGGCGCGCGAACTGGGCGCGGCACTGCTGCGACGGCTGGATGCCTGCAACCGACTGACCCGGCTTGCGCCCGCCAAACTGGAATCGGTGGAAGCACAGGCCGATGGTTGGCGCGCCCGCATCCGCACCGCCGACGGCGAGCGCATGATCGACGCTGCGCTGCTGGTGGGCGCCGATGGCACCGAATCCTTTGTGCGTGCGCAGTTGGGTATCGAAGCCGATCGGCTCGATTACCGGCAAACCCTGTTCGTCGCTACGGTCACTCCCGAACGCACGCATGCGAACCGCGCCTACGAGCGCTTTTCCGATCAAGGGCCGGTGGCGCTGCTGCCGTTGACGCAAGGGCATTGCGGGCTGGTGCTCACCGTGCCCGCGGAACAGGTCGATGAAGTTGCGGCGATGGACGACGACGATTTCGTCGCGCTGGCGCAGCTGCGTTTCGGCTGGCGGCTGGGTCGACTCAGGCGGCCCGGCAAGCGCCATCCCTATGCCATCCATCGCGTGGCTGCGCGGCGGCTCACCGGCCCGCGCGCGGTGCTGGTGGGCAACGCGGCGCAGACCGTGCATCCCATCGGCGCACAAGGTTTCAACCTGGGCCTGCGCGATGCGCTTACCCTCGCCGAGCTGGTCGCTGCCGCGGACGATCCCGGCGCGCCGGACCTGCTGGAACGTTACGCTGCGCGCCGCGCGCCGGATCGCGAGGGCACGATGGCGATGAGCCATGGCCTGGTGCGCCTTGCCTGCCTCGAACAGCCGACGCTTGCGCCGCTGCGATCGCTGGCGTTGCTCGCCAACGACCGCTTTGCGCCGCTGCAGGACCGTCTGGCCCGGCATGGCATGGGCTTCCGCGGCGAACCGCCGCGTGCCGTACTGGAGCGCCTGCCATGAGCACCGTTGCCGAACGCCGCCGCCCGCCCGCGCTGGATGTCGCCGTGGTCGGCGGCGGCATGGTGGGCGCCGCCGCAGCGCTGGCGCTGGCGCGCGCGGGCTTCGTCACCGCCCTGCTGGAGGCGCGTGCGCCGCAACCGTGGAGCATGGCCGACGAGGTGGATCTGCGCGTGGTGGGGCTGGCGCCGTCGTCCGTAGCCTTGCTCGACAAGTTGGGTGTGTGGGCGGCGATCCGCGACGCGCGCTCCGGACCCTACGCGCACATGCATGTGTGGGACGGCGAGAACGGCGCGGCCGTGAGCTTCGACGCCGCCGACGAAGGGCGCGACCTGCTCGGTCATATCGTTGAGAACAATCTTGTGCAGTGGACGCTGTGGCAGGCGCTGGAAGCCTCCGGTGTGCGTCGCCTGTGCCCGGCGGAAGTGCGTGGCTTCGAGGCGCGCGAAGATCGCGTGGCGCTGGAACTGGCCGATGGGGAAAGCCTGTCCGCGCGCCTGGTGGTGGCCGCCGATGGTGCCGCTTCGCCGTTGCGCGAAATGGCGGGCATCGCCACCCGCGGTCGCGACTATGCGCAGCGTGCGGTGGTGGCCCATGTCGCGACCGAGCGGGCGCACGAGCAGACGGCGTGGCAACGCTTCCTGCCCACCGGTCCCCTGGCTTTGCTGCCGTTGGCGGACGGGCGCAGTTCCGTCGTCTGGTCGTTGCCCGAGCACGAGGCGCTACGCGTGCTGGCGCTGGGCGACGCGGCCTTCATGCAGGAATTGGGCGTCGCCAGCGATTTCCGTCTGGGGCGCATCGCATCAGTCACGAAACGCGCGGCTTTCCCGCTCAAGCTGCAACTGGCAGAAACCTATCAGTCCGAACGCCTGGTGCTGTTGGGCGATGCCGCGCACGCGGTGCATCCGCTGGCCGGACAGGGCGTGAACCTCGGACTGCGCGACGTGGCAGAGCTTTGCGACGTGCTGGCTGCCGCCCGCGAAGCCGGGCGTGATATTGCCTCGCCACACGTACTTCGCCGTTACGCGCGTCGGCGCCGCAGCGCCGATACGCTGGATGCGCGCGGTTTCGACGTGCTGGCGCGCATCTACGCCTGGCAGTCGCCACCGCTGGTCGCCGCGCGAGGTCTCGGGGTGCGTCTGCTCGACCGGCTGGTACCGCTGAAGCGCCGCATCGCGCAGCATGCAGCCGGTCTTTGATATTTTTTTTCGTTCGTCCGTGAACGCGAAATTCAAACGGGCGGCCATCCTTGGCCGCACTCTTCACGATGGAGGGCTTCGCCATGCGTTACGTCCGTTGTCTCGCCGTATTCCTGCTCGCCAGCCTCGCCTTCGCCGCCCAGGCGAAGATGGTGCAACGCCCGGTGGAATGGACGCAGGGCGGTACGCGTTTCCACAGCGTGCTGGTCTACGACGACGCCAGCAGCGCGAAGCGTCCCGGCCTGGTGATGGTGCCGAACTGGTTCGGCGTGAACGACGAGGCCATCAAGAAGGCGGAGATGATCGCGGGCAAGGACTACGTGATCCTGCTCACCGACATGTACGGCGCCAACGTGCGTCCGCAACTGGACAACGCTGATCAGGCGCAGGTCGCCGTCAAGCCCCTGTACGCGAACCGGGCGCTGATGCGCTCGCGCATCAACGAGGCGCTGGCCCAGCTCAGGGCGCAGGCGAAGGATGCACCCATCGATACCGCGAGGCTGGCTGCCATAGGTTTCTGTTTCGGTGGCGCAGCGGTGCTCGACCTGGCCCGTAGCGGCGCCGACGTGGCGGCCGTGGTGTCCTTCCACGGCGACCTCTCCACCGACGATGCCTCGATGGCGAAACACATCAAGGCACGGGTGCTGGCGATGAACGGCGCCGACGACACGTGGACGATGAAGGACGCCGACAAGTTCATGGACGAAATGCGCCAGAGCCCGGCCGACTGGCAGTTCGTGGCGCTGGGGCATGCGGTGCATTGCTTCACGGAGGAGGGCGAGAACTCTCCGGGATGCAAATACGACGCGAAAGCCGCGGCGCGTTCGTATCGCCTGATGCGGATATGGCTGGACGAGGCCTTCGCGGGACGGGATTGAGCACAAAGCAAACGGGGCGCCAGAGGCGCCCCGTTTGCTTCCTACGGCCGCATTGCCTCAGTTCGGCGCGGACAAATCGTCCAGCAGCGCCTTGAGGAAGCGCGCGGCTTCGCCGCCGGTGGCGGCGCGATGGTCGAAGGTGAGGCTGATCGGCATGCGGCGATGCACCTCGATGCCACCCATCACGGCCACCACGTCGTGGCACAGCTTGCCGGCGCCGATGATGGCGACGGTCGGCGGCACCACCACCGGTGTGGCGTAGCGGCCGGCGAACATACCGAAGTTCGACAGGCTGATGGTGTAGCCCGAGAGCTCCGACGCCGGGATGGAACGGTCTTCCACCGAGGTGCGCAGGCGCTTGATCGCGGCGCGGATGCCGGCGCCGTCCAGCACGTCGGCATTGCGCAGGGCCGGCACGAACAGGCCGTCCTCGGTGTCCACGGCGATGCCGATGTCCACGTGCGGATGCAGGGTGCGGGTGAGGTTCTTGCCGTCGAACCAGGCGTTGAGCGCCGGCACGGCCTTGCAGGCGGCGACGATGGCGCGGATCAGGCGCGCGGTGATGTCCTGCTTGCCGATCCAGGCATGCAGGTCGGCGTCGTCGACCAGGGTGGTAGGCACCACGTTGGCGTGGGCTTCGGCCATCACGCGCGCCATGTTGCGGCGGACGCCCTTGAGCTGCTCCGGCTGGCCGCTGGCCTGCACGCTCGGCGGGGCGGTGCGCACGGCCTTGCCGGCCAGCGACACGGCAGTGCGGCTGGGTGCCGCCCCGGGCTCGGGCAGTTCCGGCGCAAGGTGGCGGCCAGCCGAGGCGGGCACGGCGCGCGCCGGGGCGGCGCCCAGCGTTGCGCTGCCGTTGGCGGCGGCATCCTTCACGTCTTTCATGGTGACCACGCCGTCGGCGCCGGTAGGGCGCACGCGGGCGAGATCGACCTTGAGCTTCTTTGCCAGCGCGCGCACCGCGGGCACGGCCTTCACGCCGCCGATGCTGGCGGCCTGCTCGACGTGCACGGTGTTGCCGCTGACCATCGCGCCGACCACGGTGCCTTCGTCTTCGCGGTCGGCAGTGGCGGCCTTGGCCGGCGCGGGAGCCGGGGCGGGCGTCTCGGCCTTCTTGGGGCCGTGGTGGTGGCCGGTGGATTCGGCTTCGGCGCGCTGCTTGGCGTTGGCATCCGGCTCGAAGTCGGCCAGCGCGGCGCCGGTTTCGATGATGTCGCCAGGGGCGCCGTGCAGTTTCTTCACCGTGCCGGTGTAGGGCGACGGAACGTCGACCACGGCCTTGGCGGTTTCCATCGAGCACAGCGGCGCGTCGAGCTTGATGTAGTCGCCTTCCTTCACGTGCCACTCGACGATGGTGGCGTCGGGCAGGCCTTCGCCGAGGTCGGGCAGGTGGAATGTCTTGATGTCGGCCATGAGTGAGCTTCCAAGGTTTGGTTTTTCTCCCTCTCCCCGCCGGGGAGAGGGCCTGGGTGAGGGGTTGGGCCTGCGGTAGCGTGCATTGAAGCCGTGCTTCGTTGCATTTTGTCGCAAGTTGTGGCCCCTCATCCGCCCCTTTCGGGGCACCTTCTCCCCGCCGGGAAGAAGGGAATCAGGATGCGGCCAGCGTGCGCTGCGCGGCCTCGACGACGCGCTCCATGCTGGGCAGGTATTTCATTTCCAGGCGGAACAGCGGGATATGGGTGTCGGGACCGGTGACGCGCTCGACCGGCGCAAGCAGGTCGTACAGGCACTCCTCGGCCAAGCGCGCGGCAATCTCGGCGCCGAAACCGGCGGTCTTCGGCGCCTCGTGCACGATCACGCAGCGGCCGGTCTTCTGCACCGATTCGGCGATGGTGTCGAAATCCAGCGGGGTGAGCGTGGCGACGTCGATGACTTCGGCGCTGATGCCCTGCTTGGCCAGTTCGTCGGCGGCTTCCAGCGTTTCCTTCACCTGCGCGCCCCAGGTCACCAGGGTCACGTCGGTGCCGTCGCGCAGCACGAAGCACACGTCCAGCGGCAGCGCCTCGCCGTCGTCGGGCACTTCTTCCTTGTACTGGCGGTAGATGCGCTTGGGTTCGAGGAAGATCACCGGATCGGGATCGCGGATCGCCGCCAGCAGCAGGCCGTAGGCGCGCGCAGGCGAAGAGGGCAGCACCACGCGCAGGCCGGGGATGTTGGTGAACAGGTGCTCGTTCGCCTCGGAATGGTGCTCCGGCGCGCGGATGCCGCCGCCCCACGGCGCACGCCACACGGCCGGCACGGTAAGGCGGCCGCGGGTGCGGTTGCGCATGCGCGCGGCGTGGCAGGCGATCTGCTCCATCATCGGGTAGATGAAGCCTTCGAACTGCGCCTCGGCCACCGGCTTCATGCCCTGCACGGCCAGGCCCACGGTGACGCCGGCGATGGTGGTCTCGTCCAGCGGCGTGTCGAGCACGCGCAGCTCGCCGAATTTTTCCTGCAGACCCTGGGTGGCGCGGAACACGCCGCCGTTGACGCCCACGTCCTCGCCCAGCACCACGACGCTGTCGTCGTGCTTCATCTCGTAGGCGAGCGCCTGGGTGACGGCTTCGATAAGGGTGATCTGTGCCATGACTCAGTGGCCCTTGTTTTCGTACGAGAGGACGAGATCGCGCTGCTTGGCGAGATCGGCGGGGACTTCGGCGAAGGTGTAGTCGAACATCGCCGTCACCGGCTGCGTCTTGGTCTCGAGGTAGGCATTCACCTCGTTGTCCATCCACTCGTCGCACTCGGCCTTCCAGGCCTCTTCCTTCTGGTCATCCCACACTTTCTTGGCCACCAGCCAGTTGCGCAGGCGCTTCATCGGCTCCTTCGCCCAGGCGTCTTTCACTTCCTGCTCGCCGCGGTAGCGGCGGGCATCGTCGGCGGTGGTGTGGTCGCCGAGGCGGTAGGTCACGGCTTCGATCACGCTGCCGCCTTCGCCGTTGCGCGCGCGCTCCAGCGCGTCTTCCATCGCCTTGCGCACGGCGATGATGTCGTTGCCGTCGACCTGGATGCAGTACAGGCCGGCGGCGATGCCCTTCTGCGCCAGCGTGGGCGCGCCGGACTGGATCTTGCGCGGCACGGAGATCGCCCACTGGTTGTTGACGATCACCGCCACCATCGGCAGGTTCTGCGCGCCCGCGATGTTGATGGCGCCGTAGAAGTCGCCCTTGGACGAGCCGCCGTCGCCGATGGTGCACACGGCCACGCGCTTCTCGCCGCGGATCTTGAATGCCAGCGCGGAACCGGCGGCATGCAGGCACTGCGTGGCGATCGGCACGCTCCACGCGAAGTCGTGGCGCGCGGGCTCGTTCTGGTAGTCGTTGCCGCGCTCGTCGCCGCCCCAGTACATGTACACCTCGCGCGGCTGCACGCCGCGGTACAGCTGCGCGCCGTACTCGCGGTAGCTCACGGCGAGCACGTCTTCCGGCTTCATCGCGCTGCCGATGCCGACGTGCGCGGCTTCGTGGCCCAGGCAGCTCGCGTAAGTGCCGAGCTTGCCGGTGCGCTGCAGCGCCACCGACTTCGCGTCGAACACGCGGGTGGACAGCATCAGCTTGTACAGCTCGACCATGTGGTCGAGGTTCTTGGCGAACTCAGGCAGGTCATCCCGAACCTGCTTGCCCTCGGCGTCGAGGTATTGCAGGTATTCGATTTCGAACTTGGCGGCGATGGACACGACGCGCTCCCGTTGGTGACGAATGGGGTGGGGGCGGTGGCCCATCCAGTGGGGCCAGACACGCGAAACTCCCTTGCCGGCGACCGCCGTGGCGATCAAAACGGCCGGGAAAAGCCGCATATTGATAGCAGGCGGGCATGTTGCGTCGCAAGGCACGCCGCAGCATGCGGACGGGTACGGGGTTCGCAAGAAACGGCGGCGACGCCAGCGGTTACCATGGTCGTTTCCGACCATCGCGATCGACCATGACGGACAACCAGCGCGAGCTCGAAACGGGCATCGAACGCGACCTCTCAGGACGCATGACCTATGCGGGCTACCTGCGGCTGGATACCCTGCTGTCCGCGCAGCGGCCGGTATCCGATCCGCCGTACCACGACGAGATGCTGTTCATCGTGCAGCACCATGTGTCGGAGCTGTGGCTGAAACTGCTGATCCACGAGCTGCGCGCGGCGATGGAATTCATGCGCGGCGAGCGCATCGGCCCCGCGCTCAAGGTGCTGGCGCGGGTGAAGCAGATCCAGCGCCAGCTGTTCGAGCAATGGGCGGTGCTGGAGACGATGACGCCGCACGAATACCTCGCGTTCCGCGATGCGCTGGGGCCGTCGTCCGGTTTCCAGTCGGCGCAGTACCGCACGGTGGAGTTCCTGCTCGGCAACAAGAACGCCGACATGCTCGAGGTGTTCGCGCACGACGCGGCGATCCAGCAGGGCCTGCGCGACACGCTGCATGCGCCCAGCCTCTACGACGAGGCCTTGCATTGGCTGGCGCGGCACGGCCATGCGGTCCCGCGCGATATCCTGGAGCGTGATGTCAGCCAGCCCTGGCAGCGCCACGACGGCTTGCTGCCGGTATTCCGGCGCATCTACGAGGCACCGGAAAGTTTCTGGAGCGAGTTCCATCTGTGCGAGACGCTGGTGGACATCGAGGAAAGCTTCCAGCTCTGGCGCTTCCGCCACATGAAGGCGGTGGAGCGCATCATCGGCCACCGCCGCGGCACGGGCGGCTCTTCCGGCGTAGGCTTCCTCAAGAAGGCGCTGGACCTCACCTTCTTCCCGGAGTTGCTGGGAGTGCGCACAGTGCTGAGCATCTGAGCCGTGCCAATGGTCGCCGCTGCCTGAGGGTTGACGGCCAAAGCGTGACGCGCCCGGTCCATGGCGGCGCGGATCGCTGCGCGCGAACAATAGCCATCCCCACGGGCTGATGTTTCGATGCGCAACGAAGCACTGGCCGCGTCGCCTGTCGGACACTGGCAGGCATGGACAGCCTAGTCATCAATCCCAGCGTTCTCTATTTCGGCACGCCAGTGGCGCTGATCACCACCATGCAACCGGACGGTTTGGCCAACATTTCGCCGATGTCATCGGCCTGGGCCCTGGATGACCGCGTGGTACTGGGTCTGGGCGGGCGTGGTCAGTGCGCCGCCAACCTGCGGCGCCTGGGCGAGTGCGTGATCAACTTGCCGGACGCGAAGCTTTGGCAGCGGGTCGAGGCCATCGCCAGCACCACCGGTAGTCATCCCGTACCCGAGCACAAGCGTGCAATGGGCTACCGTTTCGAGCCCGACAAGTTCGCCTGTGCCGGGCTGACTGCCACGCCTTCCCAGACGGTGGCGCCGCCGCGGATCGCCGAATGCCCGCTGCAGCTGGAAGCGCGTGTGGTGGCGATGCATGTTTGCGGCGACGATCCGATCGACCCCACGTTGATCGTCGAGACTCGCGTCGAGCGGGTGCATGCGCATGCCGGCATCGTGGTGCCAGGTACACAGCACGTCGATGTCATGGCATGGTCGCCGCTGCTGTACGTGTTTCGCCATTATTTCGGCGAGGCGCGGCGCCTGGGGCAGACTTTTCGTGCGGGTTCGCCGGAGCCGGCGGGCACGGGGCTGCCTTGATGCCGGTTGACGGCGACAGTTCCGGCAAGTACACGTGTGGCGCTTCCAGGTTTCCGACGAACCATCATCACGAGCAGGCCCCATGACGACGACCGACACAACCGCAGCGCAAGCTGTTCCGCAGTTTCCGCAGCTGCTCGGCCATCCGCGACCGCTGTGGATGCTGTTCATGACCGAGTTCTGGGAGCGCTTCGCGTTCTACAGCGTGAGCTGGGCGGTGGCACTGTACGTGGTCGCGCAGTTCTACCACGGCGACTCGGCGGGCCAGGGCTGGGCCGGCACGATTTTCGGCACCTACACGGCACTCATCTTCGGTACGGGCATCTTCGGCGGCTACGTGGCCGACAAGTTGATCGGCTACCAGCGCGCCATCCTGATCGGTGCGCTGGTGATGGCGACTGGGCTGTTCACGCTGATGGTGCCGAGCAAGGCGGTGTTCCTGCTCGGCCTGTCGCTGGTCATCGTGGGCGATGGACTGTTCAAACCCAACATCTCCTCGATGGTGGGTCAGTTATATGGCCGCGATGATCCGCGTCGCGATCGCGGCTTCACCCTGTTCTACATGGGCATCAATGCCGGCGCCTTCGTCGCTCCGCTGCTCACCGGCTGGATGGCCGGCTATTTCACCGACACGCCAACGCAGCAGAACTACCGCGTGGTATTCCTCGCCGCGGGCGTGGGCATGTTGCTGAGTCTGGTGTGGTTCTGGTTCGGCCGCCGCCAGCTTGCCGACGTGGGCCGGCCGCTGCCCGGCATGGAAGGTCGTGGCCGCTCGCTGCTGGTGCTGCTGGGATCGCTGGTGGCCGCGCCGCTGGTATACCTGCTGCTGTCCCGCGTGGGCACCATCGGCCTGCAGTGGATCATCGGTTTGCTGGCAGTGGGCGTCTCGGCGATGCTGATCAGCGAAGCCATGCGCCACGACCGCATCCAGCTGGACCGCGTGTGGGCCATGCTCATCATCTTCGGCTTCAACGTGCTGTTCTGGATGTTCTATTACCAGCTCGGCAGCTCGTTCAACTTCCTCGCCGAGAACCTGGTCGACCGCAAGATGTTCGGCTGGATGTTCCCGACGAGCTGGTTCCAGTCGGTCAGCCCGCTCACCATCATCGTGCTGGCGCCGGTGGTCAGTCTTGTCTGGGCCTGGTTGCAGCGACGGCGCGCGGAGCCGTCGATTCCGCGCAAGTTCGGCTTCGGCCTGATCTTCAACGGGCTGGGCTTTCTGGTGCTGATGTACGCGCTCAAGAGCCTGATCGACCCACGCGGCATGATTCCGTTCTGGCCGCTGGCGGCCTGCTACGCGCTGCAGACCGTGGGCGAGCTGTGCCTGTCGCCGATTGGCCTGTCGATGGTGACCAAGCTGGCGCCGCCGCGGCTGGTGGGTCTGGCGATGGGTGGCTGGTTCCTTTCCACCGCGGCTGGCGGCAACCTTTCCGGGCTGCTCGCCAGCTACATCGCCGGCCAGAACGGTATGACGGCAGCTTCGGCGCTGTCGGGGTTCACGTTCGGATTCTGGCTGCTGCTGATTTCAGGCGCGGTGTTGCTGCTGATCGCGCCGCTGCTGAACCGGCTCATGCACGGGGTGAAATAGCGGGCCAAGCAAGGCCCCGGTCGGGCGGCGTATCCGCCCGGCGTGGTCTCGACCAGGTTGCGCCTGTGCCGAGGCGGGTCCCGGCGGGGCGCAAGCCCTGCCGGGACACAGATAAAGGCGTCCGTCAGCTTTTCACCACGTCCTGCGGCATCAGTTTGTCCAAGATCTGCTGCAGCCACGCTTGCTCCTCTGGCGCCAGCCGTGCCAGCAATTCCCTTTCCCGCTGCCGCGCCATCGGCGCCACTTCGTCGTGGATGCGCCATCCGGCGGCCGTGAGCCCCAGCACCGAACGGCGCTTGTCGTTGGCGTGGATATGCCGGCGCACGCGGCCGGCGGCGACCAGCCGGGCCAGCGCACGACTCACCGCCACCTTGTCCATCGCGGTGCGTTCGGCCACTTCGCGCGCGGAGAGGCCGTCGAAACGCGCCAGTACCGCCATCACCCGCCATTCGGTGACGCTGAGGTCGTGGCGCGCCTGGTAGTCGTCGGCGATCGCCTGGCTCACCGTGTTGGAGACGATGGATAGCTGGTAGGGCAGGAAGCGTTCCAGCTCCAGTGGAGCATGGTCGGGATGGCGTTTGGCAGGCACTGGTGCGGTGTTCCTTGCAAATGGTTTCAGTTGAAACTATAACTAATGCGGTAATCCGTGACAGCGAAAATCAAACGGGCAGCCATTCATGGCTGCACGCCTCACGAAAGGCGCGCGCTGGACGTGGCGCGTGAGCAATGTGGGGTGTGCTGCCATTCGTGGTTGCGCTTTTCACCAAGAACAAGCGTCGCGTTAGCGCCCTTCGTGCCAAAGGCATTCGGTGGCGCCGATTGCTCCCCCATCGTAGCCCGTCGGAGAAACTCCATGACAGCCCAGCCCAACCTCGGCATGCAGGTCACCACTTTCGAGAACCCGATGGGGATCAACGGTTTCGAGTTCGTCGAGTTTGCCGCGCCGGAAGGCCGTGCGCACGAATTGCACGACCTCTTCCGCAGGATGGGTTTCACCGCGGTGCTTAAGCACAAGTCGCGGCCGATCACGGTATACCGCCAGAACGACGTGAACGTGCTGGTCAACGAGGCGCCGGATTCCTTCGCCGCCGATTTCGCCGCCAAGCACGGCCCCTGCGCCTGTGGCTTCGCCATCCGCTTCAGAAAGCCTGCGAACGAAGTGTTCGACGCCGTGCTCGCCAACGGCGGCGAGGCGGTGGGCGACAAGGCCGACAGCAAGGCCGTGGATGCGCCGGTGGTGAAGGGGATCGGCGACTGCATGCTGTACCTGGTGGATCGCTACGGCGACAAGGGCAGCATCTACGACGGCGACTATGAGCCGGTGGCTGGCGTGACGCAGAGCCCCGCGGGTTTCGGCCTCACCTTCATCGACCACCTCACGCACAACCTGTATTTCGGCAACATGCAGAAGTGGTCGGACTACTACGAGAAGCTGTTCAACTTCCGCGAGATCCGCTACTTCGACATCAAGGGCGCCAAGACCGGCCTGGTGTCCAAGGCGATGACCGCGCCGGACGGCATCGTGCGCATCCCGCTCAATGAGTCGAGCGACCCGAAGTCGCAGATCAACGAATACCTTGATGCGTACCACGGCGAGGGCATCCAGCACATCGCGATGTTCACCGACAACATCTACGACACGGTGGAGGCGATGCGTGCGCAGGGCGTGGAATTCCTCGATACGCCGGATACCTATTTCGACGTGGTGGATCTTCGTATCCCGAACAACGGCGAGGACGTGCCGCGCCTGCGCAGGAACAAGATCCTGATCGATGCCGACCAGGAGACCAAGCAGCGCCTGCTGCTGCAGATCTTCACGCAGAACAACATCGGCCCGATCTTCTTCGAGATCATCCAGCGCAAGGGCAACGAGGGCTTCGGCGAAGGTAACTTCCAGGCGCTGTTCGAGAGCATCGAGCGCGACCAGATGAAGCGCGGCGTGCTGTAAGCCAGGACATCCCTGGCTCTCGTAGCTTCGCTCGGCGCGAACGGTGGGGATGCCGTCGCGCGTCAAACCTGACGGGAAGACGACGCATGAACTACCAATCCGGCTTCGCCAACGAATTCGCCAGTGAGGCGATTCCGGGGGTGCTGCCCGCGGGCCAGAATTCGCCGCAGCGCGTGGCGCACGGCCTGTACGCGGAGCAGCTTTCCGGCACTGCGTTCACCGCGCCGCGCCATGAGAACCGCCGCAGCTGGCTGTACCGCATCCGCCCGGCGGCGATGCACAAACCGTTCGTGCAGATGGCGCACACCACGTTCCACAACCGCTTCGACGAGACGCCCGCCACGCCGAACCAGTTGCGCTGGGACCCGTGGCAGCTGCCCGAGGCGCCCACCGATTTCCTCGATAGCCTGGTCACCATCGCCGGCAATGGCAGTGCGGCGGAGCAGGCCGGTGTGGGCATCCACGTCTATGCGGCGAACCACTCGATGGAAGGGCGCTACTTCTACGACGCGGACGGCGAACTGCTGATCGTGCCGCAGCAGGGGCGCCTGCGCATCGCCACCGAGCTGGGCGTGCTGGAAGTCGCTCCGCTGGAAATCGCCCTGATCCCGCGCGGCGTGCGCTTCCGCGTGGAACTGCTGGATGCCGCAGCGCGCGGCTACATGGTGGAGAACTTCGGCGCGCTGCTTCGCCTGCCTGATGCCGGCCCGATCGGCGCGAATTCGATGGCGCTGCCGCGCGACTTCCTCGCGCCGCATGCGGCGTACGAAGACCTCGAAGGCGACTTCGAGCTTGTCGCCAAGTTCCAGGGTGCGCTGTGGCAGGCCGACATCGGCCACTCGCCGCTGGACGTGGTCGCCTGGCACGGCAACTACGCGCCGTGCAAATACGATCTCACGCGCTACAACACCGTGGGTTCGATCAGCGTGGATCATCCCGATCCGTCGATCTTCACCGTGCTGACCTCGCCGTCGGATACGCACGGCACGGCGAACATGGATTTCGTGATCTTCCCGCCGCGTTGGCTGGTGGCCGAACACACCTTCCGTCCGCCGTATTTCCACCGCAACGTGGCCAGCGAGTTCATGGGCCTGATCGAAGGCGCCTACGACGCCAAGGTCGGCGGCTTCGCGCCGGGCGGCATGAGCCTGCACAACTGCATGAGCGGCCACGGCCCCGACGCGGCCAGCTTCGAGAAGGCCAGCGCGGCGGACACAGGCAAGCCCGACCACCTTGCGAACACCATGGCCTTCATGTTCGAAACGCGCAAGGTGATCCGGCCCACTGCGCAGGCGCTGGCGGCGCCGCAGTTGCAGCAGAATTACTACGAGTGCTGGCAGGGCATCCGCAAGCACTTCGATCCGTCGCGCGCATAAACGATCTGGAGCACACGCAATGAAGCTTGGCAGTTTGAAAGAAGGCGGCCGCGACGGCACCCTGGTGGTGGTGAGCCGCGATCTCGCGCGCGCGGTGAAGGCCACGGGCGTCGCACCCACGCTGCAGGCCGCGCTGGACGACTGGTCGAACGCCGCGCCGCGGCTCAACGCGCTGTCCGATGCGTTGAACGCCGGTACCGCCGAAGGCGCCTTCGCGCTGGACATGGCACAGCTTGCCGCGCCGCTGCCGCGTGCCTACGAATTCGTGGACGGCAGCGCCTATCTGCCGCACGTGGAGCGCGTGCGCAAGGCGCGTGGCGCCGAAGTGCCGGCTTCGTTCTATACCGACCCGCTGATGTACCAGGCCACCAGCGCCGGCTTCCTCGGTCCGCGCGATCCGGTGGTGGTGCCCAGCGAGGACTACGGTATCGACCTCGAAGCCGAGGTGGTCGTGGTCACCGACGACGTGCCGATGGCGGCCGCGCCGGCCGAGGCCGCCGAACACATCCAACTGGTTGGCCTGATCAACGACGTCTCGCTGCGTGGGCTGATCCCCGGCGAGCTGGCCAAGGGTTTCGGCTTTCTGCAGAGCAAGCCGCGCTCGGCGCTGTCGCCGGTGTTCGTCACGCCGGACGAGCTGGGCGCGAACTGGCAGGGCGAGAAGCTGCACCTGCCGATGCGCACCTGGTTGAACGGCGCCTGGTTCGGCGAGGCCGAATGCGGCGTGGACATGCAGTTCAGCTTCGCCGAACTGGTGGCGCACGCGGCCAAGACGCGGCCGCTCACCGCCGGCACCATCGTCGGTTCCGGCACGATCGCCAACCAGGACACCTCGAAGGGCGCCTCCTGCCTCGCCGAGCAGCGCACGGTGGAGACATTGCGCGATGGCAAGCCGAGCACGCCGTTCATGAAGTTCGGCGACACGCTGCGCATCGAGGTCACCGACCCGCAAGGCGCTTCGATCTTCGGCGCGATCGAGCAGCGCATCGCGCCGCTCAAGCGCTGACGCTTTTTCCTCTTCCCTTTGAGATGCGGGGAAGGGCCAAGGATGGCCCTGCTTTGGGGAGCGAGGAAGATGATTAAGATAAGGGGCGGTCGTCTGCGGAAGCGCGGCTACAAATCCTGCTTCGATCAGCCAATGTCCCTAGTTAATTGCCTTGATACCCGTCACACCGTACCCCTGGTGGACATTCTTCCCAAGTTTCAAAGCCGTTAACAGGCTGGCCGGGGCACCATCCTCTAAAGACTTTCTTTGGGTGACACACGTCTTGTCCCATCGGGCCAATACACGAGTTGGGGTGGCCATTGCCACCGGCGTTGGCCTTGTCTTGGTATTGCTGTTGTTCTTGCTGGTTCTGCTGCATAACGGCGTTGCTATAGGTTTGCAGCGTGGCATCTCTTGCGGCAAACAATGCGTGCTTGCGCTTATTCCATTCTGGGTCGCGCTGGTGTTCGGCTAGTGTGGCGGGGTGTTGGCTAAATAGGCGCAGCAGTTGCGCGTCATAGATCAATACCGTGGGAGGGGCCGTGCCGCCCTGCACCATGATTTTGTCCACTTCGGTTACTTTCAGCATGGACGCAATCAAGTCGCTTGGGTCGCTTGACGCTTTGTTGGCCTCGGCTTCGGCGGCGACTACCTGTGCGTATTCCTGCATTTGAGTGACGGGAACTGCCATCGTGGTGGCGGCATTGGCGATGGGGGCAAGCGCGGCAAGGCTGGCTGCAATCACCAGTACTTGGCAAAGTCTGGAGATAGCTAAGGCTGGTTTCATATCATCCTCGAAAGACACGATCCATAGTGAGTTTTACGATGCCACAGGAGCGTGGTTCCGGAGCGTGCTTCGATCAGGAATGTCGCAAGATTGGTCCCTCGCCTCAACCTTTCTTCTCGCTCCTCAAAGCAGGGCCATCCTTGGCTCCTCCGCGCGGCCCGGCGGGGAGTTGAAGCTCAGCGCATCAATCTTGCACGGCAAGTTGTGCCAACGCTTCACGTACACGGGTCAGCACTGCATCACGCAGCTTGCGTGTTGCGCGCTTGTCCTGCCTTCGCAGGAATGACGAGCAAGCAGTCGACTGATCAGACCTTCCTTAGTAGTCGCGGATGTCCAGCATCATGAAGCAGCGCACCCTGTAAGGCTCCGCGGCTGGCGGCCATGCCACCGCAGAGAGGGCGTGGTCACCTGCCGGCCACGGCTCGTTGTCGAGCCGCGTCTCGACGGTCGTTTCGCCGTTCGCCTCCCGGCGCAGGAACATCCGCACCCAATGCATCCGCGGCGCCAGCGCTTCGCTGCGGAGCGCAGCGGTCAACGGCGCCAGCGCATCCGCCGGCAGCGTCACCGCCGTGCCCTGGACGACAAGCGGGCCGATGAACGCATCCCAGCCGTGCACGCCGATGTCCCACGAATCCAACTGCAACTTGCGTGCGTCGGTGACATACCAGCAAGCGGCCAGCAGCACATGCAGACTGCCTTGCTCGAAGCGCTCCAGCGCGTCCCGGCAAGCCGCGTCGCCAGTGCCGATGCCGGCGTAGCTTTCCTCGATCTGCTGGTCCTCGTTGAGCACGATGTCGAGATCCAGCCGTCCCGGCGCATCGGCGATGGCGTCGTGCCAGCTGGCGCGGACCGCGGGGAAGTCGCCATCGGTAAGCAGCCAGTCCTCGTCGGGTTCGAGCTCCACCTCGTGACGCTCGAACAGACGTAGCAGGTGGCGTTGCAGTGTGGCGGTGTCCATGACGGCGATTCCGTATGTGCCCGCGCTTCAGCGCAAGCGTTGCCAGAGCAGGTGACGCAGCGGCAGCGCCAGTGCGAGCACGCCGGCGAAGGCGCCGTAGCCGCACAATGCGGGCAGTACCTGCTGCCAGATTGCGCCGCTGGCGCGGCGGCCGGCCTCATCGAGCCCGGGCAGCTGCACCGCGTCGTGACCGAGCAGGCCGGCGTAGGCCGCGGCGGAGAACGCCAACAGCAGTGCCAGTGCGTCGAACAGTCGCCGCGCCGGCGTGCGCGGCAGCGACTTCGGGTAGCTCGCGTAAGCCCAGCCGAGAATCAGCAGCCAGGGCGCAAGCAGCAACAGGGCGAGGTAGCGCATCGTTGACTGTCGGCTCAGTCTTGCGCGGCCAACTGTTCCAGCGCCTCGCGCAGGCGTGAGAGCAGCTCGTCGCCGGCCTGCGGGGTCCGGGCGACGGCCTCGCCGTCCAGTTCCAGCACCAGCGCTTCGCCGTCTTCGCGCAACACGGCGGCATGGCCCAGCTGGCGGATGCGCTGTTGCAATGCGCCGGCGGCCTTGGGGTCGGCGAACGGCATGGAGAGCAGCAGCTCCTCACCGTTGGCGGCGAACAGGCGGAAGCGGAAGCCGGTGGCGCCGTCGCGGAAACTGGCGAAGCGCGGCGCCTTGCCGCCCTTGGCGGCAGCCGTCTTGTTCGATTTGGCGGCAGGCGCACTGCCCATCGCGCGCAGGCCGATAGAGTCGCGGATCGCGGCCAGCTTCGGCGAGGCGATGGCACGCGCCTTGGCTGCGCCGTCGCGCAGGATGGCCTCGATCTCGTCGGGCTTGGCGATCAGGGCCTCGTAGCGCTCGCGCATCGGCGCCACGTCGGTCTCGATGCGCTCGAACAGGCGCTGCTTGGCTTCGCCCCAACCGATGCCGTCCAGCAGCGACTGGCGGAACGCCGCGCTTTCCGCCTCGTCGGCGAAGGCGCGGAAGATCGTGTACAGCGACGAACTGTCCGGGTCCTTCGCCTCGCCCGGCGCGCGCGAGTCGGTGACGATGCGCATGATCGCCTCGCGCAGCGCCTTCGCGCCGCCGGCGAACAGGGGCACGGTATTGTCGTAGCTCTTCGACATCTTGCGGCCGTCCAGGCCGGGCAGGGTGGCCACCTGCTCCTCGATCACGACCTCGGGCAGCACGAAGAAGTCGCGGCCGTAGATGTGGTTGAAGCGCTGCCCGATGTCGCGCGCCATCTCGATGTGCTGGATCTGGTCTCGGCCCACCGGCACCTTGTGCGCGTCGAACGCGAGGATGTCGGCGGCCATCAGCACCGGGTACATGTACAGGCCCGCGGTGACGCCCGCGTCGGGGTCTTCGCCGATCTCGCCGTTGCGGTCCACCGCGGCCTTGTAGGCGTGTGCGCGGTTGAGCAGGCCCTTGGCGGTGACGCAGGTGAGGAACCAGGTCAGCTCGGGAATTTCGGGGATGTCCGACTGGCGGTAGAAGGTGACGCGCGCGGGATCGAGTCCGGCGGCCAGCCAGGTCGCCGCGATCTCCAGCCGCGAGCGCTCGATGCGCGCGGCGTCGTCACTCTTGATCAGCGCGTGGTAGTCGGCGAGAAAGAAGAACGCATCCACGTCCGCGTGGCGGCTGGCCTTGATCGCGGGGCGGATCGCGCCCACGTAGTTGCCGAGATGCGGGGTGCCGGTGGTGGTGATGCCGGTGAGGACTCGGGTCTGCATGTCTCGATTTCGATGGGTGATGCGCTCAGCGCAGCAGGGTGGACTTGCCGAACAGGGATTCGACCAGGTCCACAGCGAGTTTCGCGGTCTGGTTGCGCTTGTCGAATGCGGGGTTGAGTTCCACGATGTCGAGCGAGGAAAGCCTGCCGCTGTCGGCGATCATTTCCATGCACAGCTGTGCTTCACGATAGTTTGGGCCGCCACGCACGGTGGTGCCCACGCCGGGCGCGATGATGGGATCGAGGAAATCCACGTCGAAGCTCACGTGCAGGTGGGTGCCGCCGTCCATGTCGGCGAGCGCCTGCTCCATCGTGCTGCGCATGCCCATCTCGTCGATGCTGCGCATGTCGTGCACGACGATCTGCGCCTCGCGCACCAGCCGCTTCTCGCCCTCGTCCACCGAGCGGATGCCGATCTGGCGGAACACGTCGGGCGTGGTCGCCGGCACGTGGTCGCCGATCCGCACCAGTTCCGCCGGGCCGTTGCCGCACAGGCAGGCCACTGGCATGCCGTGGATGTTGCCCGAGGGCGTGATGGTGGCGGTGTTGAAGTCGGCGTGCGCATCCAGCCACAGCACGCGCAGTTTCTTGCCCTGCTCGCGGCAGTGGCGCGCCACCGCGCTGATCGTGCCGATCGCGAGGCAATGGTCGCCGCCCAGCATGACCGGCAGGTGGCCATGCGCCAGTTCATCGTAGATCGCCGTATGCGTCGCCTGGTTCCACGCCACTACTTCGGCGAGATGGCGGTAGCCATTGACTGGCGGCAGCCAAGGGTTATGCGGGCCGTGCAGGTTGCCGCGGTCGACTACGTCCAGCCCGCGCGCGCGCAGCTTCTCCGCGATCTGCGCCACGCGCAGCGCCTCCGGTCCCATCGAGGCTCCGCGATGGCCTGCGCCGATGTCGGTGGGTACGCCCACCAGGGCGATGGTCTGCTTGCTCATGTTGCGTGTCCACGTCGATGACTTGCAGCCATCAAGTGTAACGGGTCGGCTGCAACGAGGCCGTTTCGGAGGGAGTCTGCCGGCAGCAGGAATCGAACCCGCGACCTACTGATTACAAATCAGTTGCTCTACCAACTGAGCTATGCCGGCGCAGCGGCAGATTCTAGCAGGGGATGTTCAAAAGCAGGATGTGCTGTGCGAATCCACGCCGTCGGCGTGGACTCGGCTCTGCCAGTCGAACCTGTTGCTGGCGGCCACGAGGTCGAGCCAGTATTGCGGCGCGGTTTCGCTGCGCTCGGTGATGCGCGCGGGAAAGCCGGCGGCTACCACTTCGGTGCGCCGCTTGCGTGCGTTGTCCTGATCCTTGAACAGGCCAAGCGAGATCGTGTTCGGCTGATCGCCTCCACCGACCACGAAGTAGTCGCCGATGCCGTGCGCAGCGAGTTGCTTGGTCAATGCCAAGGCCTGCGCGCGGCTGGTGGGCGCGGGCAGGTAGACCCACCAGCTGCGCGATTGCGCGACCTGCTCCTGGCGCGAGCGCATGCGCTTGGTGATGGACGTGAGCGCGGTGCGGGCCTGCAGCAGGTCGTGCGGCGTGGCGAACGGGCCAAGGGTGAGGCAGCGAAGCTCGGTGGTGCCCGACTCGGACGCACTCCCGCTGGCGGTGTCCGGTGCCACGGGAGTGGGAGCGGGCGGCATCGGTGCTGAAGTGTCCGCGACAGGATTTGCCGTGGCCACCTGCGCGGGCAGTTCGGAAAGCAAGTGCAGTTCCGGTACACCTGGATCGGTGGCTGGCGGCACGTGCGCATACGGTTGGCCGAGGAACAGCCAGGCCCCGGCCACGATGTTGAGCATGATCAGCAGCACGAACAGCAATCGCAGGAACATCGATCCCCCGTCATTCACGCCAGCGGCGTTTGCTTGACTATTGTGCCGCGGCCCATGCCGCCAGTCCGCGCAGCACGTTGTCGTGGACAAGTTGCGCTGGCGTGGCGAGCAAGGGCAACAGTGCCTCCGCGTCGCCGCCGCCGAGGCGCAGTGATGGCGCACCACCCAGCGCAGGCGACATGTGGGCCGCGAAGCGTCCGACCAGGGCCGCCGCCGCCAGCCAGCAGCCGGAGGCCACCGCGTCGGCGGTGTTGTCCGCCACCTCGACGATCGTGCCGGCATGAGCGGGGCGTATCTGTGCGGTCGCCCCCAGCAGAGACTGCTGCATCAGTCGTGGTCCCGGTGCGATCAGGCCGCCGAGATGACGGCCGTCGGCGGCCAGCGCATCCAGCGTCAATGCAGTGCCCACGCCGGCCAATATGCAGGGTGCACTGCCTTCGGCGCGGGCGGCGACCATCGCGAGGAAGCGATCCACGCCCAATCGCTGAGGTTCGGCATAGGCGTTGCGCACGCCACAGGCTTCGGCGGGCGTGCGCAGCCACCACGGTTCGCGCCCGAACGCGGCGGCGGCGCTGGCGGCCACCAGTTGCTCGCGCGCGGCATCCACCACCGACGCGCCGAATATGGCCGAAGGCGGCGCGAGCCCTGCCCACGAGGCTGCCAGGGCTTCCGCCACGTTCTCGTTCCATGCCACCGCATCGCCGGCGAGCACGTCCGTGCCTCGATGAAGTGCCCATTTCAGGCGCGTATTGCCCAGATCCAGCAGCAGCTTCATGCGCGGCGTACCGTGACGTCGGCGCTGTCGATGCGCTGGATTTCGCCGTCGGGCAGGCGCAACAGCAGGGCGCCGCGGTTGTCCACGCCCGCACCGACGCCGTCGCGTTCACCGCCGGCGCCGCTGAGCCGCAGCGGCTGTCCGTGCAGCAGGTCGTGGCGGGCGTATTCCTCGGCGAATGCGGCGAAGCCTTCCCGCTCGAACTGGCGCAGGCCGTCGGCCAGGGCGGCAACCAGCGCGGCGGCGGCGCAGTTGCGATCCGGCGCCGCGCCGCCGGCCAGCGTGACGAGGTCGCAGATCGGCTGGCCGGCCTGCCCGCGCAGCGCATCGGTGAGCCGCAGGTTGAGGCCGACGCCGATGATTGCGGCACACGGTCCCTGATATTCGCCGCTCAGTTCGACGAGGATGCCGGCCAGCTTGCCAGGCGCGGCATCGGGAGTCGCCGCGAGCACGTCATTCGGCCATTTCAGGCCCGCGCCTGTGACGCCCAGCGCCGCCAGCGTGCGCAGCACGATCACGCCGATCGCCAGCGACAGCCCCGACAGCGCGGCGAAGCCGGTGTCGAAGCGCTTCACGCAGGACAGGTAGATGTTCAGTCCCGGCGGCGACAGCCAGGTGCGGCCGCGCCGCCCGCGGCCGGCGCTCTGCGTCTCGGCCATCACCATGGACAGATCCGGCGCGGCAGAGCCACGGCGCTGCAACTCGCTGGAGGTGGAGTCGAGTTCCCAATGTACCTCCAGCGCACCCAATTGCTCGGCGACGCCAGCGGGCAGGGCGGCGCGGATGCGACCGGCATCCAGCACCTGCACGGGCCACGGCAGCCGGTAGCCGCCGGCGCCGCCGGCTTCGATCGGCACGCCACGCGTGCGCAGCGCCTGGATCTGTTTCCAGACCGCGGCCCGGGTGACGCCGGCCTTGGCGGCGAGCTCGACACCGGAGCGCGGTTCGCCTGCAGCCAGTTCGGCCAACAAGTCGGCGGCTTGCATCAGTGAAAGGGGAAGGTGGCACGCATTCGGCGGATTCTAGCCGGCCAAGGCCGGGCCTCGCAGCGGCACTGGCGCCCATGCCCCGGTTTCTGCGAGGATCGGGAATCTCGCCTGCGCGTCAAGGGGTGCCCAGCCATGAGTGCCAGACACTGGATGATCGGTTGCCTGATCGGCTTGGCCGGCATGGGCAGCGCGATGGCGTCGGACCTCGGCGCCCGCGACATCACTGCGACCAGCCGCCCCGCGGCGGACAGCAACGCGCATGACGCCGGTGGCAACGGTGGCGCCGATGCGCTCGGGCTCAACCGCGATTGCCCGGCCTCCCACCGCGGCAGCGATGCCGACAACGGCGATGCCGATGCTCGCGGCAATGGCACGGCAGGCGGCAGCGAGCACGGTGGTCGCATCTCCGCACCTACGACGGCAAAGCCGGCCACGCTGGGTTGGCAATCGCTGCTGCCGGGTTCGATCCAGTAATTCATTCGCCCCGCCGTCGTCGCCGGCCTTTATTCCGGCGGCAACTTCACGCTGAAGCGCGCGCCACCGAAGTCGGGCGAACGATCCACCACCAGTTCGCCGCGATAGGCGCGCACGATGTCCTGCACGATGGACAGGCCGATGCCGTGGCCCTGCACGCGTTCGTCGCCGCGCACGCCACGCTGCAGCACCTTCTCGATCTTGTCCTCGGCGATGCCGGGGCCGTCGTCTTCCACGCTGATCAGCAGACCGGGGCGGCCTCGGCCCGGCAGGGGTTGCTTCTGCACCACCAGCAGCACGTGGTGGCGCGTCCATTTGAACGCGTTCTCCAGCAGGTTGCCCATCAGTTCCAGCAGGTCGTTCAGTTCGCCGTGGAAGGAGGCACCGTCCGCGATGTCGAACTCGCACAGCACGTTCTTGGTGGCGTAGACCTTCTCCAGGCTCTGCACCAGATCCTCGGCGTGGCCGGCAATGGGGACCGCCGCAGCGAACGTCTGCCGGCCCGAGGTGGCGGCGCGGGCGAGCTGGTAGGCGACCAGCTCGTCCATGCGGCGCACCTGGTCGAGCACGTCGCGCCGCGCGGGCTCCTCGCTGGCGGACTCCATTTGCGAGCGGATCACCGCAAGCGGCGTCTTCAGGCTGTGTGCGAGGTCGGCGAGGGTATGGCGGTAGCGCGTGCGCTGTTCGCGCTCGCTCTCGATGAAGGCGTTGATGCGCTCGGTCAGACCGGTCAGCTCCAGCGGGTACTGGCTGTCCAGATGATCGCTGTCGCCGCGCTCGACGCGGCTCATGTCGCTGGCCACCTTGCGCAACGGGGTGAGGCTCCAGCGCAACAGCAGCAATTGCAGCACGATCAGCAACACGCCCAGTACCGACAGCCACAATGCCAGGGTGCGCCGGTATACGGCGTTTTCGCCTTCGAGCTGCTGTTCGGTCTGCGCCACCATGACGGTGGTCGGCGTGGACTGGTTGCCCAGGTAGTCGAATGTCACGCCGATGGCGTAGTAGTACACGCGGCCCATGCGGGTATCGACCGGGCCGCCGAACTGGTCTTTGCCTGGAGGCAGTGGCTTCAGGAAACTGAAGTCGCTGTTGAGCGCCGAATTGGATTTCCAGCGGTAGCCGTTCGGTCCGAGGATCAGCGCGTACAGGCCGGAGCCGGGCTGGGAGAACTTCTGCGGTGGCGAATCGGGAGGCAGCAGGCGACCATAACGATCGACGTCGGTGTGGGTGATGATGTCCGTGACGGCGGAATCGCGCAGGCTTGTCTGCAAGCTGTTCAGCGCGGTGTCCTTCTTGACCACGGACATGACCACGCCGACCAGCCCGAGGAAGGCGGCCAGTACGAAACCGGTGGTGATGGCCGAGCGCGCCGCCAGCGAGAGCGGGCGGCGCGGCGCAGGCTCACTCGTCGCCGTCGGTGCGGGGGATGGCAAAGCGATATCCACGGCCGCGCACGGTTTCGATGGGCTTCAAGGCGCCTTCCGGATCCAGCTTGCGGCGCAGGCGGCCGATGAAGACTTCCAGCACGTTGGAGTCGCGGTCGAAGTCCTGCTGGTAGATGTGCTCGGTGAGATCGGCCTTGGAGACCAGCTCGCCCGCGTGCAGCATCAGGTATTCCAACACCTTGTACTCGTAGCTGGTGAGGTCGACGATCTTGTCTTCCACCGTCACCGTCTGCGCGGTGGTGTCCAGCTTGATCGGGCCGCAGGCCAGCACCGGCTTGGACCAGCCGCTGGCGCGGCGGACCAGCGCGTTGATGCGCGCCAGCAGCTCCTCGACGTGGAACGGCTTGACGAGGTAGTCGTCGGCCCCCTGCTTGAGGCCCTCCACCTTGTCCTGCCAGCCGCCGCGCGCGGTGAGGATCAGCACCGGATAACGCTGGCCGGCCTCGCGGAGTGCCTTGATCAGGTCCATGCCGGACATCTTGGGCAGGCCCAGGTCGATGATGGCGAGGTCGAACGGCACTTCGCGTCCGAGGTAGAGCGCCTCCTCGCCGTCCTGTGCCGCGTCGACGGCGAAGCCGTCGCGCTTCAGGCGTGCCGCCAGCGTCTCGCGCAGCGGGGCCTCGTCTTCCACCAAAAGGATGCGCATCAGTGTTTCTCCTTGCCCCCGGCGTGCCGGCCGGGCGGGTTGCGGGTGGTCTGGGTGGGCTGCCGGAGGCTGTCGCCGCCACTGGCGGGTATGCTCATCACCTGCACGTGGCCTTCCGGCGTGAGCACCTTGATGCGGTACTCGGTGCGGCGATCATAGTGTCGCGATTCGGCCGACAGCACCTGCCCCCTGGTTTCCTGCTTCGCCTTGTCCACGGCCTGGCCGAGGCTCAGTTCGCCCGGCCTGGCTTGTTGCTGTGCCTGCGCCACCGCCGGGCCCATGCCCAGCGCCAACGCCAACAGCGCGAGGGTGCAGCGGGTTTTCATGTCATGCCTCGACCATGGGTATGTCTCTGGTCGTTCAGTTTGGGCGAGTCGGGCTGAATAGTGACCGGACGAGCGGCGGCTGTCACGCGGCCGGTTGCAGCGGGATCATGGCCTGCTCGATCAGCGCCCAGCCGGCGCCCGGCAGGTGCGCACCCTCGCTGAGCGTGCGGCGGAAGCCGCGTGCGCCCGGCTCGCCCTGGTACAGCCCCAGCAGGTGGCGGGTGATGTGCTTCAGCGCGGTGCCGCGCTTCAGCTCGGCTTCGATGTAGGGCTGCAGACGCCGCAGCACGTCCTCGCGGCCGGGCAGGGGCGTGCCATAGAGCGCGTGTTCCAGCCGGGCCAGGATGTACGGGTCATGGTAGGCGGCGCGACCCAGCATCACGCCGTCGAGCTCGGCCAGTTGCGCCTGTACCTGTTCCACTGTGGTGATGCCGCCGTTGATGGCGACCACCAGTTGCGGGAACTCGCGCTTCAGGCGGTGCACGCGCGGGTAGTCCAGCGGCGGGATCTCGCGGTTCTCCTTTGGCGACAGGCCTTTCAGCCACGCCTTGCGCGCATGCACCACCAGTACTTCGACACCGGCTTCCAGCATGGTTTCGGTGAAATGCTGCAGGTCGGCGTAATCGTCCTGTTCGTCGACGCCGATGCGGCACTTCACTGTCACCGGAACGCTCACCGTGTCGCGCATCGCCTTCACGCAGTCGGCCACCAGCGCGGGCTCGTACATCAGGCAGGCGCCGAAGCGGCCGGATTGCACGCGGTCGGACGGGCAGCCCACGTTGAGGTTGATCTCGTCGTAGCCGGCCTCGGCACCGAAGCGTGCGGCCTGCGCCAGCTCGTGCGGATCGCTGCCGCCGAGCTGCAAAGCCAATGGATGTTCCTGCTGGCTGTGCTCCAACAGGCGCAACTGTTTTCCGCGCACCAACGCCGCGCTGGTCACCATCTCGGTATACAGGCGCGCATGCGGGGAGAGCAGGCGATGGAAGTACCGGCAGTGCCGGTCGGTCCAGTCCATCATCGGGGCCACGGACAGGCGCCAGGACGTGGCATCGATCGGTGGTGCAGCGGGGGGTGCAGGTTTCATCAGGGCGGCCATTCTCCGCGATCGGAGCACTCCATGCCACGGCACGGCGCAGGGTCTCCGGCGGACTGGTTCGCCCGAATCATGTCGTGACGGGGCCGGCGGCAATGGATTGCCGATCAGGATTTGCCCGGCCGCCCCAGCCAGAACGAAGCGGCGCGCATGACCACGCTCACCACGGCCACCAGTACGGCAAGCAGCGTCAGGCGCAGGCCGAGCAGCGCCATGGCGCAGAACAGTATGGAGACGAACAGGTACTCCAGCGTCCATGCCCAAGCCTGGCGACGCGAAACGTGGGACGCCAGTCCGGCGTACAGCGCCGGATAACCCCAGGTCAACGCAAGGCAGCCATAGGTCGCCGTCATGGCGAAACCATAAACGACCATACCGGCGTTGTTGATCAGGCGGGCCTGGTCGGTCATCAGAAAGCGGACCACTACCGGCATCAAGGCCACCAGGCTGAGCAGCAACAGGTTGAGCCCGGTGGTGACGTTATCCACGTCGCGCAGATGGGCCAGGCTGCGGCGATGCACGAACCACACGCCCGCAATGATCGCGAAGCTCAGAAAATAAACGCCCAGCGGTGTCGCCCACGCTTCGAGCAGCGATTTTCCTGGCAGCGACTCCGGCTTCAGTTCGACCGCCGACAAGGTCATCGCAATCGCGAAGACGCCGTCCGACATCATCACCAGCCGATCCAGATGACGCTGGCGCACGTGCTCCTCGCGCAACTGCGGTGCCATGTTTTCCATGTGAGCGGTTTTCCTTGGCCTGATCGGCCACATGATGCCGTAGAACCCTCCCTGCAGGAACGGGCGAAGACCCGTTGTCGGCGCGCTTGCGTCGCGGCATGCGAACTATCCCGGGGCGGGGTTGAGGCGCCCGTGCGCCTTGCGGCCATCCGCAGCCGCCGCACCGTCTACTTTGCGCCGCAAGTGGCGTCGGCATCACGAAACACGACACTGCGAATATGCGAATGCCGGCGCCTTCAACGCGGATGCAAGCCGCTCCTGCAAGGCCTTTCCATGATGCACTCGGGCCGCCGGCACAGGCGCATTCATGCCTATTCGCGTATCCTTTGGCGCCTGTCGCCGCGCTCCCTTCCGGTGACCACAAGGCACTGCCAGTGACACTGCCTTCCCCGCGAGACTTTGCCTCCGGCGCAACGGACGGCCGGCGGCGCAGCGTCTTCGAGCCCCGACCCAGCAACAACACGAGACAACAACGATGGTGGCAATGGCAACCGAGCACGTGATCGACGTGCAGCACTGGAACGACACGCTGTTCTCGTTCCGCACCACGCGCGATCCGGCCTTCCGTTTCGACAGCGGACAGTTCGTGATGATCGGGCTGGAAATGGAAGGTCGCCCGTTGATGCGCGCCTACTCGATCGCCAGCGCGAGCTGGGAGGAGCACCTGGAGTTCTTCTCGATCAAGGTGCCGGACGGCCCGCTCACCTCGCGCCTGCAGCACCTCAAGCCGGGTGATCCGCTGCAGGTGACGCGCAAGCCCACCGGTACGCTGGTGCTCACCGACCTCAAGCCCGGCAGGCACCTCTACCTGCTCGGCACCGGCACCGGCCTCGCGCCGTTCCTGAGCATCATCCGCGACCCGGACACTTACCAGCGCTATGACAGGATCGTGCTTGCGCATGGCGTGCGCCACGTCAACGACCTTGCCTATGCGCACTACCTCGAACACGAACTGCCGCAGCACGAATACCTTGGCGAGCTGGTGCGCGAGAAGCTGGTCTATTACCCCACGGTGACGCGCGAGCCGTTCCGCAACCGCGGCCGCATCACCGATGCGATCGCCGATGGAGCGATGAGCGCGGTCACCGGCCTGCCGCCATTGAACCCTGAGACGGACCGCGTGATGCTGTGCGGCAGCCCGGCGATGCTGGACGACCTCTGCGCCCTGCTCGACGGCCGCGGCTTCCGCGCCTCGTCGCGCACGCGCGAGCCGGGCGACTACGTGGTCGAGCGGGCGTTCGTGGAGAAGTAGCGGGTGGCGTGGCGGCAATCGGCGCATGTGCGGAAATACGCATTGCATCGTGCCGCCGGCGATGGCGGCCATCGTCTTTCCGGCCAGGACCATGTTCTACTTGTAGGCCCTGTCTTCCCCATCGAGAGGTGCGCCATGTCCACAGTCCATTTCAAGGGTCAGCCGGTACGCGTCGACGGCAGTTTCCCTGTGCTCGGCAGCCAGGCGCCGGCATTCCACCTGGTCGGCGGCGACCTGTCCGAGGTCACGCTGGCCAACCACGCCGGCAAACGCAAGGTGCTGAACATCTTTCCCAGCGTGGACACCGGCGTGTGCGCGACTTCGGTGCGGCGCTTCAACGAACTGGCGACCAAGCTCGCCAACACCGTGGTGCTGTGCATCTCGGCCGACCTGCCGTTCGCGCAGGGTCGCTTCTGCGGCGCCGAGGGCATCCAGAACGTGCAGATGCTGTCGCTGATGCGTGGGCGCGAGTTCCTGCGCGACTACGGCGTGGCGATCGCAGACGGCCCGCTGGCCGGTCTTGCCGCCCGCGCGGTGGTGGTGCTCGACGAGCATGACAAGGTGATCCACGCCGAGCTGGTGGACGAGATCACCCACGAGCCGAACTACGACGCTGCGTTGGAAACGCTCTAGGCGCCTGTTCGATATCTCCGCGTAATCGTGCTGGAGATCCCTCTGCTTCCAGATAAGGCGCGGCGTGGCCGGGCCGTTTATCGCGTGGGTGGGAGTGGCTTGCACAGCCTGGACACAACTTCGTTTGCAGTCCCGGCGGGCTGAAGCCATTTCCCTGGGTTACCCCTCTGACTCCGGGCACTCTGCCCACCGCTCTTCGGGCCGCTCGCCATTCGTTTCCGCACTGTGCGGCGGCGTGAGAGGCAGCAGCGAAAGCTAATTCGGCCGCCGGCAGGCGGCCGAAGCCGCCATGTTCCTTGCGCCAGCGCGGGACAGCCGTTTCCAGACGCAGGGAGTCAAGGATTTTGAACTGACCCTCAGTCCGCGCGGCCATCCCCCAGACGCACACGCAACGTACACAAGCCGGCCACGAACAGGCTGGCCCCGCCTGCCACCAATGCCCATACCGGCTGGCCGTGGAAACACCGCTTCAGCAGTTCGCCCAGCACACTGGCAGCGACCAGTTGCGGGATCACGATGAAGAAATTGAAGATGCCCATGTAGACGCCCATCTTCGACGCAGGCAGGTTGTCGGAGAGCATGGCGTAGGGTAGCGACAGGATGGACGCCCACGCGAAACCTACGCCGACCATCGGCAGCAGCAGCCAGCGCGGGTCGCGCACGAACAGAAAGGACGCCAGTCCCAGACCGCCCAGCCACAGGTTCACCAGGTGGCTCCTGCGTAGGCCCCAGCGGCGCACCATCCGTGGAATGACCATTGCCGCCACCGCCGCGCAGACGTTGTATGCGGCGGAAAGCACGCCGACCCAGTTCGCCGCTTCGTTGTAGAGCGCGGAGTGCGCGTCCGTGGCGCCGTACTGCACCTGCGCCACCGTGGCCGTGGTATAGATCCACATCGCGAACAGGGCGAACCACGAGAACAGTTGCACCCACGCGAGTTGGCGCATCGCCACGGGCATCGCGTGCAGGTCGCCGAGCACGTGGCCGAGCAGGCCGCGCTTTTCCGCCAGTGCGGGACGCATCTTCATGGCTGCCTCGTAGCCGATCAGCAGCAGGCCGTAGAAGGCCAGGCCGGTGGCCAGCAGGTACACCTCGTCGCGCAATTGCAGGAACCAGACCAGCACACCGAGCGCCATGCCCGCGACCAGCCACAGGCTGCCGCGGCGCCAGATGCCGCGCAGATCGGGCAGGCTCTCGTGTACCGGTGCGGCATCGAAGCTGTGCAACTGTTCGGGCGGATATTCGCGCGTGCTGAGCACCGTCCACAGCACCGCGCCCAGCAGCGCCGCGCCGCCGGCGTAGAACGAGTACTTCACCGTGTCGGGAATGCCGCCGTCCGGCGCTACGTTGCTGATGCCCAGGTGAGCGAGGATCCACGGCAGCATCGAAGCGACCACCGCGCCCACACCGATGAAGAAGCTCTGCATCAGGTAGCCCTGCGGGCGCTGGCGCACCGGCAGCTGGTCAGCGACGAAGGCGCGGAACGGCTCCATGGCCACGTTGAAGCTGGCATCCATCAACCACAGCAGGATCGCCGCCATCCACAGCACGCCGGCGTTAGGCATCCACAGCAGCGCCAGCGTGGACAGCAGCGCGCCGGCGAGGAAGTACGGGCGGCGCCGGCCCAGTCGCGTCCAGGTACGGTCGGAGCAGTGGCCGATGATCGGCTGCACGATCAACCCGGTGAGCGGCGCGGCTATCCACAGCGACGGGATCTGTTCCAGCGAGGCGCCCAGCGTCTGGAAGATGCGGCTGACGTCGGCGGTCTGCAGCGCAAAGCCGAACTGGATGCCGAGGAAGCCGAAACACATGTTCCAGATCTGCCGGAAGGAGAGCTCGGGCTGTTGTTGCGATGGGGCGCGGTAAGCGGGAGCAGACGTCAAGGGCGCGAGCCTGGGAAAGGTGATTCCGCGAGGTTAGGTGGCATCGCAATGCAGCAGCCAGCCTGATGCATACGTATTCATGTGCTTGCTCCTCATTCCCGTCAGCGGTTGGAGCCTTGCTTTGGATCGGTTGAAGTCGCTAATCCATGCAAGATCGCCAGCGGATTTTGCGCTGCGGCATGCGCCACGGCCAGGTCGGTGTTAGCGTCCACATGGATCGATCTAAATTTTGACAGTCACAGAGCCGGCTTGTGGCAACACGAAAGGGGTGGGCGATGAAGAAGCGATGGGCGCGAGGCATCCCGGCACGCCACAGGCTGCTGTCCGTACTGGCGGCCCTGGTGCTGGCGTTGCCCCTGCCGGGCTTGGCATCGACGCTGGCGACGCAATCGCTGGACAGTGGCTGGCAGCTTCGCCTCGCGCCCGGCGACAAGCACGCCACCGACCATGCCGAGGCCGCGCAATGGCTGCCGGCCACCGTGCCCGGCACGGTGCAGACCGACCTGCTGGTCGCAAAGCTGGTGCCCGATCCGTACTGGCGCGACAACGAGGCCAGGATCCAGTGGGTGGGCCTGTCCGACTGGCAGTACCGCAGCACCTTCACCGTGGAAGCCGCCACGCTGGCGCGCAAGCACGTGGAACTGGTGTTCGACGGGTTGGACACCTTTGCCGACGTCTCGCTCAACGGCCACAAGCTGCTCGTCGCGGACAACATGTTCCGCCGCTGGCGCGTGCCGGTGAAGGCATGGCTGCACGCGGGTGCGAACACGCTGGAAGTCACCCTGCATTCGCCGATCACGCGCCTGCAACCCTGGTTGCTGAAGCAGCCTTATGCGCTGCCGGGCGAGTTCGACACGCCCTTCGGAGACGAGCCCGAAGGCAAGCAGACGGCCAATTACGTGCGCAAGGCCGCCTGGCAATACGGCTGGGACTGGGGCCCGCGCATCGTCACCGAAGGCATCTGGAGAGATGTGAAGCTGGAAAGCTGGGACGCGCTGCGTCTCGCCGACTTCCACATCGCGCAACCGAAAGTCACGGCAGATGTCGCGGAGCTGCAAGCGCAGCTCGACATCCATGCCGATACCGCAGGCCATGCCAGGGCCATGCTGCGCTGGCGTGCCCCGGATGGCGGCACGCAATCGCAAGCCAGCGACATTGCGCTGAAGGCCGGCGACAATCACATCGTGCTGCCGCTGCGCATCGCCCATCCGCAGCGCTGGTGGCCGGTCGGCTACGGCGCACCGAATCTGTACGACTTTCACGTCGAAGTGGACATGGGCGGCCAGGCCGTGGCCAGCGCGGATCGCAGCACCGGCCTGCGCAGCGTCGAACTGCGCAGGCAGAAGGACCCGTGGGGCAAGAGCTTCGAATTCGTGGTGAACGGCGTGCCCATCTTCGCCAAGGGCGCGGACGTGATTCCGCAGGACATGTTCCCGAACCGCGTCACGCCGGCACGCATCGACGCGATGCTGCAGTCCGCGCGCGACGCCAACATGAACATGCTGCGCATCTGGGGCGGCGGCTACTACTTCGACGACGCGTTCTACGCCGAGGCCGACAAGCTGGGCCTGATGGTGTGGCAGGACTTCATGTTCGGCGGCGCCATCACGCCCTACGACAAGGCCTACCGCGACAACACGCGCGCCGAGGCCGTCGAGCAGGTGGATCGCCTGCGCGATCATCCCTCCATTGTCATATGGGTCGGTAACAACGAGGTCGAGACCGCGTGGGAGACCTGGGGCGGCGGTGCGCATCTCGAAGCCACGCAGCCCAGGGCCGAAGTGCAGCGCATCGTGCAGGGCATGCGCGAACTGTTCGACCACACGCTGCGTGGCGTGGTGGCGTCGCAGTCGCCCGAGACGCCGTACTGGCCGAGCACTCCCAGCAGCGACTACGACGACAAGGCAAACGTGCTGGACAACGGCGACTACCACTACTGGAACGTGTGGTCGGGCGACGCGCTGCCGCCGACGGCCTACCTCGACGTGACCCCGCGTTTCCAGTCCGAATACGGCCTGCAGTCCTTCCCCTCGATGGCGACGCTACGCAGCGCGCTCGAACCGTCCGACCTCTCCATCGATTCGCCGGTGCTGCGAGCGCACCAGAAATTCGACAAGGGCAGGGGCAACCAGCGCCTGCTGATGTACGTGGAGCGCGGATACGGCAAGCCCAAGGATTTCGCCTCGCTGGTGTACCTCAGCCAGGTGATGCAGGCCGAGGGGATCCAGCTCGCCGCCGAACACTTGCGCGCCTCGCGGCCGCAGAGCATGGGTTCGCTGTACTGGCAGCTCAACGACGTGTGGCCGGGCGCCACCTGGGCCAGCATCGACTACTACGGCCGCTGGAAGGCGCTGCAATACCACGCCAAGCGCTTCTACGCCCCGCTGCGCGTAGTGGCCCTGCGCAAGGACGGCAAGACGCAGGTGTCACTGGTGTCCGACCGCACCGAGGCGTTCGACGCCAAATTGCGTGTGCGCGTGCTCGACATGGATGGCAAGACGATCTCGGAGCACACGCAGCCTGCGCACGTGGCGGCGTTGGCCAGCACGCCGGCTGGCGACTACACCGACGCGCAATTGCTGCATGGCGCCGATCCGCGTCGCACGGTGGCGGTGTTCGAGTTGCTTGAACAAGGCAAGCCAGTTTCGCGGCACCTGGTGTACTTCGATGATGCGAAGAACCTGGCGTTGCCCGATCCCGGCCTGAAGGCGGAGCTCTCCGCGGACGGTCACAGCGTCACGGTGAGTGCGCAACACCTCGCGCGCGAGGTATGGCTGGACTTCGCCGATCCCGATGCGCGCCTGTCCGACAACGCCTTCGACCTGCTGCCCGGCGAATCGGTGACGCTGCATGTCGAGAGTGCCGCGGATGCGGCCGCCTTGCAGCGCTCCATGACAGTGCGCAGCCTGTACGGCGCCGCGGCAACCGCACCGTGACGAAACGCGTCGCCAGCATCGCCGTCATTGCGCTGCTGCTGGCGGCGGGGTCCGCCGCAGCGCAAACGCAAGACGCCGAAGCGCAGGCATCGGCGCTGGTGGCGAAGATGACGCTGGCGGAAAAGGTCTCGCAGCTGCAGAACGACGCGGCGGCGATCCCGCGCCTCGGCGTGCCGGCCTACGAATGGTGGAACGAGGGCCTGCATGGCCACGCGCGCGACGGCTACGCCACCGTGTTCCCGCAGGCCATCGGCCTCGCGGCGAGCTGGGATGCGCCGTTGCTGCAGGCGGTGGGGACGGCGGTATCGACCGAGGCGCGCGCCAGCTTCAATGCAATCGGCGCGGGCCATGTGCACGAGCGCTACCAGGGCCTGACCATCTGGTCGCCCAACATCAACATCGACCGCGATCCGCGCTGGGGGCGCGGCCAGGAAACCTACGGCGAGGATCCCTTCCTCACCGGCAGCCTCGCGGTGGCCTTCGTGCATGGCATCCAGGGCGACGATGCACAGCATCCGCGTGCCATCGCCACGCCCAAGCACTTCGTGGCGCACAGCGGGCCGGAGACCGGTCGCGACAGTTTCAACGCGGTGGTGTCGCCGCATGACCTGGAAGACACCTACCTGCCGGCGTTCCGTGCGGCCGTCACCGCGGGTGGCGCGGGCTCGGTGATGTGTTCCTACAACGCGCTGGACGGCGTGCCGATGTGCGCCAACGCAGCGCTGCTGGACACGCGCCTGCGCAAGGAATGGGGCTTCAAGGGCTATGTGGTCTCCGATTGCGATGCGGTAGGCGACATCTCGGCCTTCCACCATTACAGGCCCGACGACGGCCAGGCTGCCGCGGCCGCATTGCGCGCAGGCACCGACCTCGACTGCGGCCACACCTACGCCAGCCTCGCCGCCATGGTCGGCAAGGGCGAGCTTCCGGAGTCCGCGCTGGATGCCGCGCTGGTGCGCCTGTTCAGCGCGCGCTATCGCCTTGGTGAACTCGGCGGCGGCGATAGGTATGCACGCATCGGCGCGGACGATATCGACAGCGACGCGCACCGCAAGCTGGCGTTGCAGGCCGCACAGGAGTCGCTGGTGCTGCTGAAGAACGCGCACGACACGCTGCCGCTGCGGGCCGGCCTGCGCCTTGCGGTCGTCGGTCCGGACGCGGATACGCTGGAGACGCTGGAGGCGAACTACCACGGCACCGCGCGCAGGCCGGTGACGGCGTTGCAGGGGCTGCGCGCGCGCTTCGGCAACGACCACGTCAATTACGCGCAAGGGGCGCCGGTCGCAATCGGCGTTCCGGTCCCGGTGCCAGAGAGCGCGCTGCGCACGACAAGCGGCGTGGCGGGCCTTACGGGCGAGTACTACGCGGGCGCCGACTTCCACGGTACACCGCGTATCACGCGTACCGATCGCGTGATCGACTTCGACTGGGATCGCGCGGCGCCTGCTGCCAGTCTCGACGCTGGTCATTACGCAGTGCGCTGGAGCGGCGAACTGTTGCCACCGGGCCCCGGCGATTACGTGCTGGCCTTGCACGTGGACCGCTGCTTCGATTGCGACGCGCACGACGCGGTGCGTCTGTTCGTGGATGGCAAGCCAGTGCTCGCGGACGAAGGCGACGACAAGCACCTGCAGGCGAAGCTGCATTTCGCCGACGGCGAGCCGCATGCCTTGCGCATGGAGCTGCTGCACCGCAGCCGTGATGGTGGCGTGCGCCTGCAATGGCTGGCGCCACCCACGGCGCAACTCGCCGAGGCCGACCGCGCGATGCATGCGGCGGATGCGGTGGTCGCCTTCGTCGGCCTGTCGCCCGACGTGGAAGGCGAAGCCCTGCAGGTCGAAGTGCCCGGCTTCGCGGGCGGCGACCGCACCTCGCTCGACCTGCCGGCACCGCAACGCGCGTTGCTGGAACGGGCCGCGGCCTCCGGCAAGCCGCTGGTCGTCGTGTTGATGTCCGGCGGCGCGGTGGCACTGGATTGGGCGAAACTGCACGCCGAAGCCATCCTTGCCGCGTGGTATCCGGGGCAAGCAGGTGGCACGGCGATCGCGCAGACCCTGGCGGGCGACGCCAATCCAAGTGGCCGGTTGCCGGTCACGTTCTATCGCACGGCGCAGGATCTGCCGCCGTTCACGAGCTACACGATGCAGGGACGCACCTACCGTTATTTCCAGGGCACGCCGCTGTATGCCTTCGGCCATGGCCTTAGCTACACGCACTTCGCCTATGCCAAGCCCACGTTGTCGGCGGATGCGCTCAGGGCTGGTGGCACGTTGCAGGTGAGCGCCGAGTTGCGCAACGCCGGATTGCGTACGGGAGACGAGGTGGTGCAGGTGTATCTGGACGCGCCGCCGTCGCCGCTGGTGCCGCGGCATGCGCTGGTCGGCTTCCAGCGCGTGCATCTCAAGCCGGGCGAAAGCCGGCGCGTGAACTTCATACTCTCAGCGCGCGACGTGAGCAGCGTGGATGCGGCGGGCGTGCGCGCCGTCGAACCCGGCCGCTATCGTGTGTTCATTGGCGGCGGCCAGCCCGGCGAGGCTGCGGGTGTCGCATCCACATTCACCATCAACGGCAAAGAGGTGTTGGCACCATGACCATGGACACGCTCACCCGGCGCGACATGCTCAAGCTGGTCGGTGCCGGTGCTTTCGCGCTGGCCTTGCCGCGTTTCGCCACGGCGGACACGAAGCCGGCGCGGCCCGACCATCGGCCGCCGCCGGGCAAGCGCAAGTTCACCAGTGCGGCGGTGGAGGCGGAGATCGCGCGCGTACAGGCGAAGATCGGTGACCCCGAGCTGGCGTGGCTGTTCGGCAACTGCTACCCGAACACGCTGGACACCACCGTGCATATCGGCACTCTGCGCGGCAAGCCGGACACCTTCATCGTCACCGGCGACATCGACGCGATGTGGCTGCGCGATTCCTCGGCGCAGGTGTGGCCGTACCTGCCGCTGGCGGCGAAAGACGAATCGCTGCGCCGGCTGTACCGCGGGCTGATCCACCGCCACGCGGCGTGCATCGCGATTGATCCCTACGCCAACGCCTTCCTGCCCGACCCGCAGGCGCACACCACGCTGGACTGGGCGCAGCACGACCTCACCGACATGAAGCCCGGCGTAGCCGAACGCAAGTGGGAGATCGATTCGCTGTGCTGGACGATACGCATCGCGCACGGCTACTGGAAAGCCACCGGCGATCGCGTGCCGTTCGATGACGACTGGCGTGCCGCGATGCACCAGGTGCTGGCGACATTCCGCGCGCAGCAGCGCAAGGACGGCAAGGGGCCGTACCACTTCCAGCGCGCATCGGCCGTACCCACCGACACCGTGCCGCTGGACGGCTACGGCAACCCGGCGTTGCCGGTAGGGATGATCTTCTCGATGTTCCGGCCTTCGGACGATGCCTGCATCTATCCGTTGTTCGTGCCGGCCAATGCCTTCGCCGTGGTTTCGCTGCGGCAACTGGCCGAAATGTCGCGCGCCCTGCATGGCGACGCCGCGTTCGCCGCCGATTGCGAGGCGCTGGCCGGCGAGGTGCAGGCTGCGCTGGAAAAGTACGCCGTCATGACCGACGGCGGTCAGGATTTCTGGGTCTACGAAATCGACGGCTACGGCAACCAGCTGTTCATGGACGACGCCAACGTGCCCAGCCTGCTGGCCTTGCCGTACCTCGGCTTCTGCGCGCGCGACGATGCGCGCTATCGCCGCACCCGCGCCCGTGCCTGGAGCGAGCACAATCCGTATTTCTTCCGCGGCAAGGCGGCGGAGGGCATCGGCGGACCGCACGAAGGCCTGCGCATGATCTGGCCGATGGCGCTGATGGTGCGCGCACTCACCAGCGAGGACACGGGCGAGATCCGCCAGTGCCTGCACTGGCTCAAGACCACGCACGCCGGCACCGGCTTCATGCACGAAGCCTTCGATCAGGACGATCCCGCGAAATTCACCCGGCCCTGGTTCGCCTGGGCCAACAGCCTGTTCGGCGAACTGATCGTCGACCTGGCCGACCACCACCCCGAGCTGCTGCGGTAACTCCGCACCCCACATCCCCGAAGGAGCCCACGAACATGGTGACCCGCAGACGATTCCTGCAAGGCGCGACGGCATTGACCCTGCTTGGCGGCATCGACGCGCACCGCGCGCTGGCCGCATCACACGCGCAAGGCGGTGCTGACGCGCTGTCCTTGTCCAGCCTGCCGAAGAACAACGTGTCGAAATACGTCGACATCTTCGTCGGCACCGGCGGCCACGGACATACCTATCCCGGCCCCACACTGCCGTGGGGCATGGTGCAGCTCTCGCCCGACACCAACAACTACGGCTGGGATGCCTGCTCGGGCTACCACCAGGCCGATGGTTCCATCATGGGCTTCTCGCATACCCACCTGAGCGGCACCGGCGGCGGCGACCTGCTGGACGTGCTGGTGATGCCGAGGCAGGGCGAGGTGCTGCTCATGCCGGGCGAGCGGGGGCTGCCCGACCAGCTGTACTACTCCAAGTTCGACGGCGCGGCGCATGGGCCGCACCTCACCGCGGATTCGGTCGCCCATCCGGGCAAGGGCTACCGCTCGCGCTACGACAAGGGTTCCGAGCAAGCGGTTCCCGGCTATTACCGCGTGCGCCTCACCGACAACGACATCCTCGCCGAGCTGACTGCGACCGCACGCACTGGTTTCCATCGCTACACCTTCAACAAGAGCGGCCCCGGCCATCTGCTGCTCGATTTCACGCATGGCTACCAGGACAACGCGAAAACGCCGTGCAAGGTCTCCGACGCCGAGTTGCGCCTGGTCGGCAACGACACCCTGGTCGGCGGCCGTCGCGTGGGCGAGTGGGCGCCCGGCCGCTACATCTATTTCGCGATGAAGCTGTCGCGGCCCATCGCCAAGGCCACGCTGTATATCGAGGATGCGCCGCTGCCGAGCGGCATGCACGAAGCCTCGGGCGACCATCTCAAGGCCGCGCTGCATTTCGACGACGCGAACAAGGCGCCGCTGCTGGTCAAGGTGGGCCTCTCGGCCGTGGATGTCGACGGCGCGCTGCGCAACCTCGAAACGGAATTGCCCGACTGGAATTTCGAACGCGTGCAGCAAGCTGCCGCGCAGCAGTGGGAGCAGGAACTCTCGCGCATCCGCATCGACAGCTCGTCCAACGTGGTGCTGAAGACGTTCTACAGCTCGCTCTATCACACGATGGTCGCGCCCACGCTTTTCAGCGACGTCGATGGCCGTTACCGCGGCATGGACCTCAAGGTACACACCTTGCCGGAGGGGCAGCACACCTACAGCACGTATTCGCTGTGGGACATCTACCGCGCGCTGCATCCCCTGTACACGTTGTTCCAGCCGGAGCGCATTCCCGACTTCGCCAACGACCTGATCCGCCAGGCGAACGAAAGCCCGGAGGGTCCGGCGGTATGGCCGCTGCAGGGCGTGGAGACCGGTTGCATGATTGGCTACCACTCCATCGTGCTGCTCGCCGAGGCGCAGGCCAAGGGCTACCCCGGCATCGCGTTCGACAAGGCATGGCCGGTCTATCGCAAGCGTGCCTTCGATGACGATTACCGCGGTTTGCCGCTGTACCGCGAGATGGGGTTCATCCCTGCCGACATGGAGTGGGAGTCGGTGAGCAAGACCTTGGAATACTCCTACGACGACTGGGCGATGGCGCGCCTGGCCGACGGCGTGGGCCAGCACGCGGATGCGGAGGCGCTGCGCAAGCGTTCGCGCAATTACCGCAACGTGTTCGACCCCAAGATCACCTTCATGCGTCCGCGCGACAGCAAGGGCCAGTGGATCGAGCCGTTCGATCCGCGCGAGATGGGGCACTTCGAGAAGTGGCGCGACTTCACCGAGTCGAACCCGTGGGAAGCCACCTTCCTCAACCAGCACGATCTCTACGGCTATATGTCGATGTTCGGCGGCACACCTGCGTTCGAACGCAAGCTGGACGAACTGTTCACCACCAGCTCCGAACTGCCCGCCGATGCGCCGCCGGACATCGCCGGCATGGTGGGCCAGTACGCGCACGGCAACGAACCCAGCCACCACGTGGCCTATCTGTATGCCTACACGGGTTCGCACTGGAAGACGCAGTCGCGCGTGCGTTCGCTGCTGGAAACCATGTACCCGCCGCTGCCCGACGGTACCGCCGGCAACGACGACTGCGGGCAGATGAGCGCGTGGTACGTGCTGAGCGCGCTGGGCCTGTACGCGGTGGATCCGGTGAGCGCCGAATGGGTGTTCGGCAGCCCGCTGGTGGATCGCGGCGAGGTGATGGTGGGCGACGGCAAGAAACTCGTCGTCGAAGCGAACGGCAACGGTCCGGGCAAGCCCTACATCCAGTCCGTGACGTGGAACGGCAAGCCGTGGACGAAGAGCTGGATCAGCCACGCGGAGCTGGCCGCGGGCGGCACGCTGGTGTTCGAGATGGGCGACCAGCCGAACAAGAAGTTCGGCGCGGCACCGGAAGATCGTCCGCCGTCGTTCGGCCATCTGGCCACCGAGACCAAGGCATGACTGATAGGGCGCGCACATGATCGAGAAGGGCGGGATGCGACACGTGATGGCGTGGGTCGGTCTGGCGGTCGCCATGGGGTCTGCCCCCATGGCGATGGCGGCGCCGGATCAGGCGGCCACATGGAGCGGCAAGGTCGCGCCATTGGCGACACCATGGACGGCCAAGGTCTCGCCCGCCAATGCGTTGCCGGACTACCCGCGCCCACAGCTCGCCCGGCCATCGCTGGCACATCCGCAATGGATGAACTTGAACGGCCTGTGGCAGTTTGCGCCGGATGACGGCAAGGGCACCCCGCCGTTCGGCAAGACGCTGGCGGGACGCGTGCTGGTGCCGTATCCGATCGAGTCCGTGCTGTCGGGCGTGCAGCAGCATGCCGACTTCATGTTCTACCGCCGGCTGGTAGATATCCCGCCAGCATTCACCGCGCACGGCCAGCACGTATGGCTGAACTTCGGCGCGGTGGACCGGGAGGCTACGGTCTACGTCAACGGCAAGGAAGTGGCCCGGCACGTGGGCGGCTACACATCCTTCAGTGTGGACATCACGCCTTATCTTCATCTGCGCGGAACGCAGGAGATCGTCGTCGCCGTGCACGCGCCGGTGGACAGCCTCAACGTGATGGTCGGCAAGCAGCGCCTGAAGCCCGGCGGCATTTTCTACACGGCGGCCTCGGGCATCTGGCAGTCGGTGTGGCTGGAGCCGGCACCGGCCACCAGCCTCGCGCAGCTCGTCTTCACGCCGACACAGAGCCTGGATGCCTTCACCGTGACCGCCAAGGTACACGGAAGCGAGGGCGCCACGCTGCACGTCACCGCCTATGCGGGCGACAAAGTGGCGGGAGAGGCTGATGGCCCGGCAGATCGACCGCTGCATCTGGCGATTGCGCGACCGCACCTGTGGAGCCCATCGGACCCCTTCCTCTACACCTTCAAGGCCACCCTCACGCGGGATGGGCAAAGCGACGCGGTGACCAGTTACGCCGGCCTGCGCAGCATTGCGATCAAGCCGGAGGACGGCCGCAACCGCATCGTGCTGAATGGCAAACCGACCTTCCTGCTGGCAACGCTGGACCAGGGATATTGGCCGGACGGTATCTATACCGCGCCCACCGACGAGGCCTTGAAGTTCGACATCCAGAAAACCAGGGATCTCGGCTTCAACACCATCCGCAAGCACATCAAGGTCGAACCGGCGCGCTGGTACTACTGGGCCGACCGCCTGGGCGTGATGGTGTGGCAGGACATGCCGGCGCTGCCCACGGACCGCAACGACAAGCTCAGCGAGGCCGACAAGGACAACTTCCGCGCGCAGGTGTCGGCCATCGTCGACCAGCTCAAAGGTACGACGGCAATCGTCGGCTGGATTCCCTTCAACGAGGGCTGGGGCCAGTGGAGCATTCCCGCCGCGGCCGAGCTGGCTGCACAAATCAAGCAGCTCGACCCGTCGCGTCTCGTCGATGCGCGCAGCGGTGCCAATTGCTGCGACATGAAGGGCGACCCGCATGCCGGCGATGTCTACGACGTGCACGACTATCAGGGGCCGGGTCTGCCCAGTCCGGATGCCACGCGTGCCGCCGTCGACGGCGAGCACGGCGGCCTTACCCTCGGCATTCCCGGCCATGTCTGGCCCGGTACGCCGATCAACCCCTATGGTGCGGTGAAGGATCGCTCGGCGCTGGTTGCCGGCTATGTCGCCAACACCCAGGTGCTGCTCGACAAGGGCGTGCCCAAGGGAATGTCCGGCAGCGTCTATACCCAGATCACCGATGTCGAGGGCGAACACAACGGGCTGTTCACCTACGACCGCAAGATCGAAAAGGTCGACGAAGCTAAGGTGCGCGCGATCAACCAGGCGGTAATTCGGGCAGGTGGAATGCCGTGATTCGTTTTGATTAATTAAGCTTTGTCAGCTTCCTGTCAAAACGGCTAATGGATATTCAGTGGAGGAGGGCTTTTCCCTCCTCCCGTACCGCCGCTTGCGCCTGATTGCCGATGTTGAATTGAACGCAATGCGGCGTAGCGAATTTTGCCGGCATTCGGCGATTAAGAAAGTGCGAAAATTTTGCGCAGTGCAGCGTGACATGCTGCGCCTCGGTGTATAAGTTTCGAATGTAATTTAGATCGATATAAATACGGCTTTTTCGCAACGTCCATGTCTTGGCATGGCGCAGGGGGAGTGCGCGTATCGCTCAGGGGCGATGCTCGCGCCATGGATTATCTGCCGGATATCGGATGTTGTGATGGTTGCGTGAATTAAATGCCTGTCTGGACAGGGGGAAGGAGATGTCGCGCTGACTCCGATAAACAGCGCGCGCCAACGAAATGGGGATTCAAAAAATGACCTGTCTGTCACGTTTTTTTGCCCGAAAGCCGTTGTATGCAGCGCTCACCCTGGCGATCCTGTCTTCGGGTGGTTGCCTATCCGTCGCCGCCCATGCCGAACAGGCACCGGCAGCGGCGGCAAGCTCGCCATCACCTCAAACGACCGACAACACGACATCCGACACGACGAAGACGAAGACGAAGACGAAGACGGATGGCAAGAAGAAGGCCGCAAACGAGAAACCTGTGGTCCTGCAAGGCATGGTCGTCACGGGTTACCGCCAGTCGATCGACCAGAACCTGCAGGACAAGCGCAACACCAACGAGATCGTGGAAGTCGTCAACGCGCAGAACATCGCCCAGTTCCCGGCCCAGAACATCGCCGACGCCCTGCAGTTCGTCCCCGGCGTGGTCATCAGCCGCAGCGACGGCGAAGGCAAGAACATCAGCATCCGTGGCCTGGCGCCGGAGCTCACGCTGACCGAGCTCAACGGCAACTACGTCGCCTCCGCCGATACATCGAGCGGGCTCGATCGCTCATTCAACTACCAGCTGCTGCCGGCCAACATGTTTTCCAGCGTCAAGCTCTACAAGAGCCAGATGGCATCGCTGGACGAAGGCGGCATCGGCGGCGTGGTGGAGGCGCACACGCGCAAGCCGCTCGACATGAAGCCCAACGACGGTTTCCTCACCGTCAATGAAACGGGCGCCGACAACAACGGCAAGATCAACCCGCAGGTTTCCGGCCTCTACTCCTGGCACAACAGCGACAGCACCTTCGGTGTGCTGGTGAGCGGCGCCTACGACAAACGGCAGGAAACCGAATACACGTCCAGCGCCACGAACTGGTACTGGTGGGCCAACAACTACAACACGCAGCCGCCGGTGAGCGTCGGCGGCAACCAGTTCGGCGGCTATGTGGAGCCCAACATTCCCGAATGGGGCAACGTGCCGCCGGGCGGCATCGTCGACCAGGGCGGGCGCGCCTATTCGGGCTACTGGATGCCGCAGCAGTTCAGTACCAGCCAGACGCAGTTGAACCTGAAGAACAAGGCTGCCCAGCTCACTCTGCAGTTCAAGCCCAGCGACCGTTTCCAGATGACGGCCAACTACTTCCGCTTCCAGCTGGACCGCGATCAGATCACCAATACGCTGGAGATTCCCGAATGGAACCTGCCCACCGACACCTACGCGAATCAGCAGGGCAACCTGCTGGCGCCCAACGGGCTGACGTTCGACCCGTCGGGCACGGTCGTCACCGGCGCCAACTACCGGTTGCCGGCGGCCGGCACGGGATGCAACTCGCTGACCAATCCGATCACTGGCGCGCAGCGCCAGCCGGTGGATGTCTGCTCCACGCAGACGCCGTGGCTCAATGGCAACTACTCCGTCGAAAAGGCGACGTCGCAGACCGCCAACATCGAGGGTGAATGGAATACCGGCGGCATCCTCAGCGGCACGTTCAACCTCGGCCGCACCTGGGCGACGGGCGGTCCGTCGGTGGAGTTTGGCGTGGCGGCCAAGCCGCGCAACTTCGTCAACGGGCAGTGGGTGGACGGCAGCGGATACAGCCAGTGGACGCTGAATGGCAGCGAGGGCACGCCGGGTATCTCGGCTTCGACGGACACGCTGCAGAACATGCTGAACGGCGAGGGGCAGGTGGACCTGGGTTCCACCGGGTCCGGCTTCATCAACACCGCGACGTCGCAGAACGTCGCCCAGGCCGATTTCACGCTGGATTTCGACGATGGCTGGCTGTCCTCGGTGCAGTTCGGCGCCAAGTACCGCTACAACACGGCCTTCCAGCAGAGTGGTCAGTTGCGCTGGTACTGCCCTGGCACGGACCAGCAGTTCCAGAGCTGCGACCCCAATGCCGGCAACCTGCAACCGAGCCTCCTGCTGCCGTATGAGCTGACCACCAATACGCTGGCATACCACGACAACATCTTCCCGGGGATCAACTTCCCGGCGTACTACAACTACCTCAACCAGACCTACGATCCCGTCAAGTACATGGATCCCGACAATCAGGCGAGGGTGCGCGAGTCGATTTCGGCGGCTTACGTGCAGGTGAATTTCGACACCGACACCCTGCACGGCAATTTCGGCCTGCGCTACGTGGACACCCTGCAGGACGTGACCACCGCTGACCAGGTCACCACCTACTTTGCGGACTACTACCATGGCGCGGATGGTTCCATCCTGATCTGTCCGGCCAGTGGTCTGAACTCCGCCGGCGGCCCGTGCGCTCCCGGCGATTTCGAATATCTCCCTCAGCAGTGCACAACGTTTGCGGCCGGGCAGGCCGGGAAGTGTTCGTATTACGAGGCCTACACCCTCAACACCCAGCGCCGGCGCTACCGGAACTTCCTGCCCAGCTTCAACCTGGTGTGGAACTTCGCCGACGACTTCGATCTGCGCGTCGCCGCCAACCGCGCCATGGCGCGCGCCAACTATGGCGATCTGGCCCAGTTAGGCAGCCTCAACGACTACCTCCCGACCTATTACAGCGACCGCAGCCAGTTCGGTGCGCCGCTGCCCGGCTGGTATGGCAGCGGTGCCGACAACAATCTGCAACCCTTCCTCGCCACTCAGTACGATGCAGCGGTGGAGTGGTACTACGCGCCGGAATCGGTGCTGGGTTTCGACCTGTTCTACAAGACAGTGAAGAACTTCGTGGTGCCGGTCCAGGTGAACAACTTCACGGTGGACGTGAACAGCACGCCGACGCTGTTCGCGCAGTACAGCACCAATGCCAACGGGCAGGCCGGTGTTTCCAAGGGCATCGAGCTGTACACGCAGCACACCTGGTCGTCGGGCTTCGGCGTCATCGCGAACTACACGCTCAACAAGACCAACTCGACGGCGGTTTCCATCGGCGACACGCGCATCGGCAGTGCTTCGCTGATCGGCAGCGCCAAATACGCAGGGAACCTCTCGCTGTTCTACCAGAAGAACGGGCTGCTGCTGCGCGCGTCGTCCAACTGGACGGGCCGCGTGATGGACGGCCTGGCCGCGGGTCTTCCGGAGTACACGGCGCCGTACAACGAGGTCGACCTGAATGGCCAGTACCAGATCAACAAGCACCTGATGGTCACCGCGTCGGTCCTCAACCTGACGCGCTCCACCACGCGCTCCTACCTGGGCAGCGACACGACCGACCGCCTGAACACCCTCGAGTACGACGGGCGCCAGTATTACGTGGGCCTCACGTACAACTTCGGCACGGGCGACTGAGCCGGGCGGCAACGGCCATGGACGACGGTTGCCAGATATCGCGGGAGCGATTCTTGCGCGCGCCAGCGATGACCTGAAGGGCGACTGCCATGGATGGCGGTCGCAAGGTCACGGGGAGGGCGCGACTTCATCTCCTCGTTGGGGAATCATGCATACATCCAGCACACGTCCAGCCAGCCGCACTTCGCCGGTCCTACATCATCGTTTCGCTGCCTTGCTGGTCGCCCTGGCGATCAGCGTGCCGGCTAGCGGGGCAGGGCATGCCCGCGCCGGCAATGCACCGCCATCCGCGGTGCAGTCCGTCGACGAAGCCAATCCACTGGTCGGTACCGCGCCGCTCGACCGGCAGGAGCTGATCGGCAACGCGCCGCCGCCGGGCGAGCCGCTGTATTCGGGCATGACCTCGCCGGGCGCGAGCCTGCCGCAAAGCGCGACCGAGGCGACGCCGGTCAACCTCAATGTCGACCTCAGCTATCCCGCGGGCGTCGGCATGTCGTACTACTACCCCAGGCCGACGATGATCGGGTTCACCGGCGGCGGCTCGACCTATGGCGGTCAGGCATCGCCGATGATCATGCCGGTCGTGGGCGACTGGACCGTGCCGCCCGACTACGCGCAGTCGTATTACGACAAGGCGAGCGAAAAGGCGTCACCGGGGTACTACACGGTGGACCTGGCCACCTTCCACACCAAGGTCGAGCTCACGGCGACGCAGCGCACTAGCCTGATGCGTTTCACCTTCCCGGCCAGCCATCGTTCGAACGTCATCATCAACCTGCGCCGCCCCGGCGGCGATATGGAAGTGGTCGACGACCACACCATCCGCGGCGTCGCCGCGGGCGGTCGCCCGGAACGTGACTCGGATGGCTCCTGGTTCGTCGCCGAGTTCTCGCGCCCGTTCGCCGGATTCGGCACCTTCCGCGCAGACCACGACCACGAGGGCTACGGCATCGGCGATGCCGACGTGCAGCAGGACCGGCGTGCGGTATCCGGCAGTTACGCGGGGGCCTACGTCACCTTCGACACCAAGGCCGGCGAACAGGTGCTGGTGAAGATCGCCCACGGCCACAGCGCCGATGAGGCCGAACAGCGGCTGCACGACGAAGAACCGGACTGGGATTTCGAGCGCGTGCATGCCAAGGCACGCGAAGCGTGGGCGCAAATACTCGACCGTGTCGAAGTCACCGGCGGCACGCCGAAGCAGCGCATGCTGTTCTACTCGACGCTGTATCACTCCTTCGCCAGTCCGCGGCTGCTGGCGCGCAAGGGCGAGCACTTCACCGGAGCGGACGGCAAGGTCCAGGTCGCCGGCTACGACCGCTACGGCCCGGTGCCGTTCTGGGATACCGGCCGCAACCAGATCGTGCTGCTGATGCTGCTGGAACCGAAGGTCGTGCAGGACATCATGCATTCCGAGCTGGACCGGGCGCGCGAACGCGGCTACATGGACACCTCGTTCCACGGCGACCATGCCGTGTTCCTGTACGACGGCGCCTGGCAACGCGGCATTCCGTTCGACTACGCCGCCGCCTATGACTATCTGCGCAAGAACGCGACCGACCCCAAGGGGCCGCGCGGCTATCTCGCCGAATACATGAAGAACGGCTGGATCTCGGACATCGTCCCGCCGGGCAACCCAAGCCCGCCGTATGCCGGCGGCAAGGCGGGCGCGGCCACCACGCTGGAATACGCTTGGGACGACCATGCGCTGGCCGATGTGGCAAGCCGCCTCGGCAAGATCGACGACGCGCAAATGTTCGAGCGGCGCGCCGCGAATTACCGCAACGTGTTCGATCCGTCGGTCGGCTTCATGCGCGGCAGGACCGCGGACGGCCAGTGGATCTCGCCGTTCGATCCGGGCGAGCCCTACTACAACTTCATGATGAAGGAGGCCTCGGGCTGGTCCACGCTATGGCTGGTGCCGCACGACGTGCAGGGCTTGATGGACCTGCTCGGCGGCCGCGACGCGTTCAACGCCAAGCTCGACGCGTTCTTCTCCACGCCGTACACGGCCAAGGGCATCTGCCGCGACTGCACTGGCCTGATCGGGCAATACGTGCAGGGCAACCAGCCTGACCAGCAGGCGGCCTATCTCTACGCCTGGAGCGGCCAGCCCTGGAAGACGCAGGCGCTGGCTCGCCGCATCCTCGCCGAGATGTACGGCAGCGACGCCAGCGGCTATGCCTTCCCCGGCATGGACGACCAGGGTTCGACTTCGTCCTGGTACGTGCTCAGTGCGATGGGCTTCTATCCGGTGGACCCGTCCACCCCGGATTACATCCTGGGCAGCCCGATCTTCGACCAGGTGCGCTTGCACATGGGCAACGGCAAAGTGCTCGAGATCGATGCACTCAACAATTCGACGCGTAACATGTACATCCAGTCGGCGACGCTCAACGGCAAGCCGTGGAACAAGCCATGGTTCAGTCAGGCCGACATCGCGGAAGGTGCCAAGCTGGTGCTGACCATGGGGCCGGAGCCGAACAAGTCCTGGGGAGCCGATCCGGATGATGCGCCTCCATCGATGACGCCGCGCAATGCCAAATTGAAGTAACCGACATTCCCGTACCTGTGATCCCAGAAGATGCCCAGTCCATTGCAACAACCATCGTTCGAAGCACTTTCTTGCAAGCCCACGCCAAGTAAATTCTGCCGGCGGATCGTCCTGCTGCTTGCCTCTGCCTGCGCCAGCCTTGCCGTGCATGCCGCGACACCGACGGGCTCGTCGCCGGCCTCCACGACTGCGCCCACCGAAGTGCAGCGCATGCAATGGTTCGCAGATGCGAAGTTCGGCATCTTCATCCACTACGGCATCTACGCGGTGGACGGCATCGACGAGTCGTGGTCGTTCTTCGACGGCTATGTCAGCTACGACCATTACATGCAGCAACTCAAGGGCTTCACTGCGGCGAACTACCATCCGCAGGGTTGGGCCGACCTGATCCGCGAAAGCGGCGCGCGCTATGCGGTGCTCACCGCCAAGCACCACGACGGCGTGGCGCTGTGGGATACCGCGCAGGGCCTCAACGTGGTGAAAGACACGCCGGCCCGGCGCGACCTGGTGGGGCCATTCGTGCAGGCGCTGCGCAAGGACGGCGTCAAGGTGGGCCTGTACTTCTCGCTGATCGATTGGTCGTATCCGGACTATCCGGGCTTCACCAAGACCGAGTCGCGCTACGACGCCAAGGCCGATCCCGCGCGGTGGAACCGTTTCGTGCAGTACTACCAGGGCCAGTTAAAGGATCTGTCGCAGCGCTACAACCCCGACCTGTACTGGTTCGACGGCGACTGGGAGCACAGCGCCGAGGAGTGGCACGCCAAGGAGGTGCGCGGGATGCTGCTGGCGCGCAACCCCATGGCCATCATCAACTCGCGCCTCGCGGGTTATGGCGACTACGCCACGCCCGAGCAGGGCGTGCCGATCACGCCGCCGCCCCAGAAATACTGGGAGCTGTGCATGACCATGAACAACTCCTGGGGCTGGCAGCCGAACGACGACCACTTCAAGAGCGCCAACCAGCTGATCCGGATACTTGCGGACACCATCGGCATGGGTGGCAACCTGCTGCTGGACATCGGTCCGCGCCCCGACGGCACGATTCCGCAGCAGGAAGTCGACACGCTGAAGGAAATCGGTCGCTGGACGCACAAGAACGCCGAGGCGATCTACGGCACCCAGGCCGGCATCCCCAAGGACTACTACGCAGGCTCCAGTACCTTGTCCAAGGACGGCAGCACGCTGTACCTGTTCGTGGATGGACGTCCAAACGGACCGGTGCTGGTGAAGGGCCTGATGAACCGCGTGCTGCACGCACGCGTGGTCGGCAACGGCACCACGCTCGACACGCAGGTGGTGGGCAAGGCTTATTGGAGCAAAGTCCCGGGCTTGCTCTACGTTGACCTGCCGGCGGACACGCTGGACCCCGAGGTTACCGTGCTGGCGCTCACGCTGGACGGCCCGGTGAAGCTGTTCCATGACGAAGTGAAGCCGATCGAGAGCAATTGAGCCACGGCATGGCGCCCAGCCTGGCCTTGCCAGGCCGGCGTTACCGGCATATTGCAATGCCGCTTGCATCGTTCATGGGTGAATGATAGCTTCATATATGGATCGATCTAAATAACGCCAAGGATTTCAGGCTTGCAAACTGGCGCAGGAAGTTCCGCGCAAATTTGTCAGCCTTCGCAGACAAGATTGTAGATCGGCCCGATTGGAATTTGACTCGATCCAATCGAGTCGGTGGCAAAAGAAACCAGCAGGACTAGGCGAGTCTGGGGTGTTCTCGCCAGGTCGTGCGACAACGGCAAACAACATTTTTGAGGGAGGGGTTCCCATGCGTCACGCCATCGCTTTGCGTCGCACCACACTCGTGAGTGCGCTTTCCATTGCCTTGCTGTCACCGCTCGCCGTGCAGGCGCAGACGGCTACGGCTGCCGATGCCCAGTCCAGTTCGTCGCAGACGAGCTCGTCCAGCGGGCAGCCTGATCAGAACAAGGCCAAGCAGCTGCAGACGGTCACCGTCACCGGCTCGATGATCCCGCGTGTGGAAGTCGAAGGTCCCGCGCCCGTGGTCACCATCACCGGTACGCAGATCAAGCAGCAGGGCTTCACCACGCTGTGGGAATTCCTGGATTCGCTGCCGCAGATGGGCCAGCCGCCGCAGGATCCGGCCAGTTGGGGAGCCACCGCGGTGAATGCGCGCCCGGTGAATCTGCGCAACCTGGGTGCGGGCTTCAGCCTGCTGCTGATTAACGGCGTTCGCGTGGTGGATTACCCGCAGCCGCTGGGCGCGCAGAGCAGCTTCCAGAACTACGCAAACCTGCCTAGCGGCATGATCGACCATGTCGAGATCCTGGCCTCCGGTGCCTCGTCGATCTACGGTTCGGATGCGGTGGCGGGCGTGGTCAACGTGATCCTGAAGAAGAACTACCAGGGCGACGACCTGCAGGTCACCGGCGGCGGCGCCACCCGTGGCGGCCGTTCCTATGGCGACATCAACTTCTTCGGCGGCAAGTCCGGCGAAAACTGGCACATTCTCTACAACGTGGAGAAGTCCAACCGCACGGCCTTGTGGGGCAGTGATCGTCCGTACCAGGATTCGGTGTCCGATGCAGGCTACGGTGCCTGGAACCCGGCCGACCGCATGTTCGGCTACCAGTACGATGCGTCCGGCGCCATCGCCCTCTCCGCGACGAACGGCAATGGCCAGTACATCACGCCGCCGGCGGGCACCTGCGGCAAGTTCAGCAACTCGCAGTTGAGCCAGTCGCACAGCGTCAGCACCAGCGGCACCCAGATCACCGGCACGACCGACAACGGTTCCTTCTGCTCGCAGCCCAACCTGTTCCAGAACTGGGTGCTGACGCCTGGCAGCCGCACCAACAACGGCTACCTGGCCGGCGAATACGATTTCAGCAATGGCCTGCAACTCTACGGCTCGGCGGCCCTGTACGACACGGTGGGTATCTCCCAGACCCAGTTGCCTTTCTTTGGCTACGGCAGCCAGTTCTATGACCAGACCACTGGGCAAACCATCAACGCGCTCGACCGCCAGTTGACCGCGCAGGAAATCGGCACGTCCGCCAATACCCACGATCGCGAGCAGAGCTGGAACATCACGGCCGGCCTGCGCGGCACCATGTTCGACGGCAATTTCAACTGGGACTTCAGCCTCAATAGCCAGAAGTACATCGTGCGCGAGGACTTTACGGGCATGGACCAGGCGGCCATGAACAACTTCTTCCTCGGCCAGCAAATGGGAACCACCGCCGGTGGGCTGCCCATCTATGCCATCAACTGGCAGCGCTTCTGGAACCCCATCACGCCGCAGCAATACAGCCAGTTCGCGGTCAATGGCGAGAACACGGCGGAGTCGTCGCTGAACCAGGCGCAGTTCCGCGTCAACGGCGACCTGTTCAAGTTCCCGTGGGTGGACGAGTCGGTGGGTTGGGCAGCCGTGGTGGAAGCTGCAGACAACGATTTCCTGCTGTCGCCGGATCCGCGCGAGGCCAACGGCGCGACCTTCGTGGATCCCTTCTATAACGACAACTTTGGCGGCGGCAGCCGCCAGCGCTTTTCGCTGGGCACCGAGTTCCGCGTGCCGATCGTGAACTCGCTGACCTGGACCATCTCCGGCCGCCTCGACAAGTACCACGATGCCAGCAGCGCCGACATTGCCCGCACCTGGGGCACCGGCCTCGAATGGCGTCCGTTCGACAGCCTGCTGATCCGCGGCAGCTACGGAACCAATTTCAAGGCGCCGGACATGGCGGCGATCTACCAGGGCGGCTCCGTCGTACCACAAGGCATTTACGAAGATAATCTGCAGTGCATCGACGCCATCAAGGCGGGCAACACCTCGAGCACCTGGTGCAACGGCAGTATTCAACGTCCCCAGTCGCAGTGGTACGAGCAAAGAACGGTCGGCGGCCCGAACCTGGTGCCTGAGACCGGCCACTCCTGGACCTATGGTTTCGTGTGGCAGGTTCCGGGCGTGGAGGGTCTGTCGGTGTCTGCCGACTACTGGCACATGGGCGTGGACAACGCCATCGAGTACATCAGCCAGGGCACCGTGCTCCAGGACGAGGCTGGCTGCCTTACCGGCTATCAGGCGGACGGCTCAACGGGTTTGTCGCCGTACACCGCGCACGTACAGGGATCGGCGTATTGCCAGATGGTGATAGCGGATGTGCAGCGCAATGCGGCAGGCCAAATCACCTCGGTGCAATCCGGCCCGATCAACGAGGCCTCGCTGTACGTGAGCGGTGTCGATGCCTCGCTGCAGTACAGGCTGAATACCGAGGATTACGGTAATTTCACCACCAGCGTCAACTACACCGACAACCTCGCGTACAAGCAGCGCGTGCTGGCTTCCGACCCGTTGCTGAACACTCGCTACAACAATGTGGCGAGCAGGGTCACCTGGATCGGCACCTGGCAGAAGGGCGACTGGAACGCGTCGCTCTCCGGCGTGCGCGATGGCCGCATGCGCGCGCCAGGCTACGGTAACTGCAACACGCTGCCCAATGGCATCCAGCCGAGCCCGGTGACTGTCGTCAGCCCTGACGGGACGACGGTCAATACCGGCGCTTGCCAGATCGGTGGGGCAAACGTCGCTGACACCTTGTACTACGGCCATGTGCCGACGTGGATCACCTGGAGCGGCTCGATCGGCTGGCAGATCAATCCGGAGACCAAGCTGAGCTTCACGGTGTCCAATATCTTCAACAGGGTCTCTTCGATCCCGTACTACGCCGGCGGCTTCGAGTTCGTCACGACCGGACAGACCGGCAGCGAGTACGACGGTCGTGAGTTGTTCCTGACCTTTGACTACAAGCTCAACTGATCCCTCTCAGGTTGGGCTTTCCCCGACGCCCCGGTTTCGACCGGGGCGTTTTTTTTGACATGGCGGGAGGGACATGCCGTCCTCTGCGGTTATCGCATTGCTGCTACCCGGAAGCGCAAAAAAGCATGCCCGCTTGCGCGGGCATGTGCGGAACAAAAGCGTGGCTACTGTCAGCGCTCGTGCAACTGCAGCAGCTCGTAGCACGCACCCATGGTGTGGTAGTCCACCTTGCCGGCGGGGCTCTTCTCGTCGCTGTACTTGCGGTTGTCGCGGGTGAGGATGCGGTACCACGCGCCGTATTCGTGGTCGACGAAGTGCTTCCACGAATACGCCCAGAGCTTGTCGTGCCATGCGGCGTAGCTGGCGTCGCCGGTGCGCGCATGCAGCAGGGCGGCAGCGGCGAGCGATTCGGCCTGCACCCAGAAATACTTGTCGTCGTCGCACACACTGCCGTCGGGTGCGAAGCCGTAGCACAGGCCGCCGTGCGTCTCGTCCCAGGCGTGCTTCACCGCGGTATCGAACAGGTGGCGTGCGACGGGCAGGATCCAGTGTTCCTCGCGGTTGCGTTCCAGCAGCAGCGGTTCGAGGATCATCAGCAGCTTGGCCCATTCGGTCTGGTGGCCGGGCTGGAAACCCCACGGACGGAACAGGTGCTTCGGGTTGTCCTTGTTGTAGTTCCAGTCGATGTGCCACTGCGTGTCGTAGTGCTCCCACACCAGGCCGTCGGCCAGCGCGGCCTGGCGGCGCGTCATGTGGTCGGCGAGCGTGAGCGCGCGGTCGAGGTAGCGCACGTCGTCGCTGGCCTGATACGCGGCGAGCATCGCCTCGCACATGTGCATGTTGGCGTTCTGGCCGCGGTAGCTGCCGAAGTTCCAGTCCGCATCGGCCTCGTCGCGGTACAGCCCGGCCTCGGCATCCCAGAAGCGGTGTTCGAGCAGATTCCACGTTTCTTCCATCCACGCGCCGGCTTCGGCGACGCCGGCTTTCAGCGCGCTGGAGTAGGCCAGCAGCACGAAGGCGACGCCGTAGGCGTGGTTGGTGCGGTCTTCCGGCACGCCGTCGCGGATCGTCCATGTGTAACCGCCGCTCTGCGCATTGCGATGCACGTCGCGCAGGTAGCGCAGGCCGTGCCGCAAGGCGTCGTGGTACTCGGCGGCGAGTGTGGTGTCGTCGGCGAATTCGATGGCGGCCATCGCGTAGTTGAAGACGAAGCGCGTGCTGCTCACCAGGTGGCGGTGGCTGCGGTCGTAGATCGTGCCGTCGTCCTTGTAATAGTGGAAGAAGCCGCCGGCCGGATCGATCGCGCGCGGGTGGTAGAACGCCATGGTGTCGGCGATGTGACGGCGCAGGAAGGCCGGGGAATTGAAGTCGGGGAGCGGCGTTGCGGGCAGTACGTGGGTCATGAATGCGGGACTCAGGAGTGTGTTGCCATGAAAGCGAGAACTTCGTCGGTGGTCGGCAGCGAGACGAACGAGCCCTGGCGCGTCACTGCGATCGCGGCGGCGGCGGCGGCGTGGCGCAATGTGGCGTGCAGGCGCGGCAGCGTGGCGACCAGCGTGTCGAGGTCGCGGGCGCCGATCTGCTGTTCGGCGATCTGCTGCAGCAGGCCGCCAACGAAGGCGTCGCCCGCGGCCGTGCTGTCCACCATCGGCACGCGATAGGCGGGTAGTTCGCCGTCGGCGTCGGGATGGAACCAGCGCAGCGGGTTCGGGCCATCGGTGACTACCAGCAGGCGTGCATGGCCCTGCCAGAGGCGGTCCAGCACGGCCTCTTCGCCGTCCACCGCCAGCCACTCGAATTCCTCGGCGCTGAGCTTCACCAGGTCGGCCAGTTGCAGCGCCGGCCAGACGTGTGCGCGAGCGTCCACGTCGCGCGGCCACAGCGCGGGGCGCAGGTTGAGGTCGAAGCTCACCAGCGCACCGGCGTCGCGTGCGCGGCGCATGCCTTCGCGGGTGGTTTCCGCCGCGCCGGGTTCGGTCATGCTGTTGGAGCAGATGTGGAACACGGCGGTGCCGTCGAACGCATCCGCGCGGAAGTGCTCGGGGCGGAACAGCAGGTCGGCGGAAGGGGGGCGATAGAAGCTGAAACTGCGGTCGCCGTGCGCATCCAGCGCCACGAAGGCCAGCGCGGTGTTCGCTTCGCCGGTGCGCGTCACGTCGCGGGTGTCCACATTGGCGTGCTTCAGGCTGTCCAGCAGCAGGTCGCCGAACAGGTCGGTGCCCAGCATGCCGGCGAAGCGCGCGGCACCGCCCAGCTTCGCCACGGCCACCGCCACGTTGGCGGGCGCGCCACCGGCAAAGGGCACGAAGGCACGCGGATAGCCGTGCGTGTCGCGGCCTTCGGCGTGGAAATCTATCAGCGCTTCGCCGAAGCAGAGTACGGAACGCATTGCGAGAATTATCCCTGATTGGCGGTGACATCACGGATCTTCGATCCGCTGCGACCGTAGAAGATGATGTAGGCGTAGCACAGCAGCGGCAGCACGAAGGCATGGTGGATGCCAAGGTGGTCGGCCAGTGCGCCCTGGATATACGGAATCACCGCGCCGCCGACGATGGCCATCACCAGCAGGCTGGAAGCCTTGTCGGTCAGGGGGCCGAGGCGTTCGATGCCCAGCGCGAAGATGGTCGGGAACATGATCGAGTTGAACAGACCCACCGCCACGATGCTGTACATCGCCAGGCCGTGATAGCTGAGCATGCTGGCCAGCACCAGCATGCCGGCGATGGCGGCGAACAGCGCCAGCAGCTTGCGTGGATCGAAGCGGGCCAGCAGGAAGGTGCCGATGAAACGCCCCAGCATCGCGCCGCCCCAGTAATAGGCCACGTAGTCGGCTGCGTGCGCTTCGCTGATGTTGCCGATCTCCGGTTGCGACAGGTAGCTGATCAGGAAGCTGCCGATGGCCACTTCCGCGCCGACGTAGCAGAAGATCGCGACCACCGCGTAGGCGACGTGCGGAACGCGTAGCGCATCCCACAGCGAATGATCGCGATCGGCGGCGACGACATTGCCCAGCCGCGAAGGCAGGCGCACCCACCAGACGAAAAGCGCCAGCAGCACTAGCAGCGCGGCCAGCACCAGGTACGGCACCTGCACCAGTTGCGCCTGCTGCACGTGGTAGGCGGCAAGCTGGGTGTCGGACAGCTTGCTGATCTGATCCGCGCCGAGGATGGTGCCAAGGATCACCATGCCGCCCAGCTTCGGGCCCAGCGTGGTGCCCAGTGAATTGAGCGTCTGCGCCAGCGTCAGCCGGCTGGACGCGGTGCGCTCCGGCCCGAGCAGGCCGACGTAGGGATTGGCCGCCACCTGCAGCACGGTAATGCCGGTGGCGAGCACGAAGAAGGCCGCCAGGAACAGGTCGTAGTTTTGCCACCGCGCGGCCGGCCAGAACATCGCAGCACCGACGCCGGCGACCAGCAAGCCAACCACCATGCCGAACTTGAAGCCGATCCGTTCCACCAGCTTGCCCGCGGGCAGCGACATCAGGAAATAGGCGCCGAAGAACACGAACTGCACCAGCATCGCCTGGGTGTAGTCGAGCGTGAATAACGCCTTCAAATGCGGGATCAGCACGTCGTTGAGGCTGGTCAGGAAGCCCCACATGAAGAAGATCACCGTGCAGGACGCCATCGCCGCCGGGTAATCGGTGAAGCGGCCGCCGTCGGCGCCGGCATGGGCGGCGGAAGAGGGCGTTGGTGCGGAGGCAAAGGCCATTCGGTTCCCCTGGAGCGATGGGTAGTGCGATGAATCAGGGCGTGGGCGGCGGGCAGCTACTGCCCCGCACGACCAGTTGCACCGGGAACACGGTGCGCTGTGGTTCGGCCTCCGGCTCGCCGAGGCGGCGCAACAGCAGTTCGGCGGCCTGGCGCCCGCGCGCGCGCGGCATGGAGGCAAGCGTGGTGAGCGGCGGTGCGCTCAACGCGGCTTCGGCGATGTCGTCGAAGCCGGTCACGGCGAAGTCGCGGCCGGGCCGGATGCCGCGCTGGTATAGGCCCAGCATCAGGCCCAGCGCCACCGCGTCGTTGTAGCAGACCGCCGCGGTGGGTGCGGGCGAGTCGAAGAACAGTGCGCCGCACTGCGCCGCCGCGTCCACGCGGTTCGGTGCGCACTCGATGCGCCAGTGCGGTTCGATCGGCAGGCCTGCCGCCTTCATGGCCTCGACGTAGCCGGCATGGCGTTGCTGGCAGGAGCTTGAATTCGCGTGGCCGCCGAAGAAGGCGATGCGCTTCTGGCCCAGCGCGATCAGGTGTTCGGTCGCCAGCCGCGCGCCGCGCTGGTTGTCCAGCATCAGCCGGTCCCATGGCGCGTCGGACGAGGCCTTGCCGGCGAGTTCGCGGTTGAACAGCAGCAGCGGCGTGCGCACGCCGATGGTCTTCAGCACCTGGCCTGCATCGCTGCCTTCCGCGGGCGAGAGGATCACCCCGGCCGGATCGTGCTCCAGCAGCGAGCCGAGCACCGCCTGCTCGCGTGCGATCGATTCCCCGGTGCTGCCCAGCAGGGTGACGTAGCCGGCGCCGCCGAGCGCCTCGTCCACGCCGGTGGCAAACTCGGCGAAGAACGGATTGGCGAGGTCGTTGAGAACCAGTGCGATGCTGGACGAGGTACGCCGGCGCAGGTTGGCCGCGGCGCGGTTGTAGACGTAACCTTGGCGGCGCAGTTCCTCCTCGACGCGGGCGCGGGTGACCTTGTTGACCAGGGGGCTGCCGCGCAACACCAGCGACACCGTGGCCCGCGACACGTCGCAGCCTGCGGCGATGTCGGCGAGAGTGATCTTGCGGTTGGCGTGAGGCGTGGTGTCCGTTGCCATGCTCGTCTAAGGTTGATTGGAACGATCAAAATGTAGCGTATGCGCGGCACGCGTGGTTCCGCGTTGCAACATGCACATATCCCTGCCGCAATGGTAGCGTCCCCGGGTTGGAACGATTCAAATTTTTTGCGATCGGCAGGGTTTTGGTCGTCCTTGATCGCGAGGGCCGACGGTCAACCATGGCTGGAGCCCGGGCCTTCGCGATGATCCACGATCACTGGAACCGAAGGGTGGCCGTCCTGGCCGCACTTTTTACAAAGCAAATCGAAGGGGCGACCCATGAAGCAGCGCGGCAAGCAGGTTTGTTCGGCACTCGCGATGGCGGTGTCGCTAGCCTTGTCCAGCGGTGGCGCGTTGGCGGCGGCCACGGGCGGCAATGCGGCTGCGGTCGATCCGCGCATCGGCACTGGCGGCGACGGCCATACCTTCCCGGGCGCGACGGTGCCCTTCGGCATGATCCAGCTGTCGCCCGATACCGCGATGCCGGACTTCAAGCATGCCTACAAATGGGCCGCCGGCTACCAGTACGGCGACGGCACGATCATGGGTTTCTCGCACACGCACTTCTCCGGCTCCGGCCATTCGGACATGGGCGACGTGCTGGTGATGCCGATCGCCGGCGACGTGAAGCTGGATCCGGGCGATGCGGACAAGCCAGGTAGCGGCTACCGCTCGCGCTTCAGCCACGGCGCCGAGGTGGAGCAGGCCGGCTACTACGCGGTCACCCTGAGCGATTACGGCGTGCGGGCGGAACTTACGGCCTCGCCGCGCATCGGCTGGCACCGCTACACCTTCCCCAAGGACAAGCCGGCACACGTGCTGCTGGATTTCCGCCCCAGCATCTACGACTACCCCGGCAAGGTGCTGTGGTCCGACCTGCGCGTGCGCGCGGACGGCACGGTGACGGGTTGCCGCACCACGCGCGGCTGGGCGCCCGGGCGCGAGCTGTGCTTCGCGATGCGCTTCAGCCAGCCGATGACTTCGCGCACGCTGTACAACCGCGAGACGGGTTTGGTCTACAACGGCTTCAAGGGGCCGGGCAACCAGCCGCAAGACAATGACGCCGAAAACGGCCGTGCACTGGAAGGCGTGTTCGACTTCGGCAACCTCGGCAAGCCGCTGCTGGCGAAGGTGGCGATCTCCCCGGTAAGTGAAGCCAATGCCGTCGCCAACCTCGACCAGGACGGCAAGGGCTGGGATTTCGACGCACGCCACGCCAGCGCCACTGCGGCCTGGAACAAGGCGCTGTCCGCCATCGACGTGGAAGGCACGCCGGAGCAGCGCACCGGCTTCTACACTTCTCTCTACCACGCCATGCTCGCGCCCACGCTGAGCATGGACGTGAACGGGGAATACCGTGGCCCCGACCACCAGGTGCACCAGGCGGACGGCTTCGAGTTCTATTCGAGCTGGTCGATGTGGGACGTGTACCGTGCCGAGGAGCCGTTGATGGTGCTGCTGCGGCCCGACCTCAGCACGCAGTTCATCCGCTCCCTGATCGCCGCGCAGAAGGCCAGCCCGTTCGGCATGCTGCCGGTGTGGGCGTACCAGGGCCTGGAAACCTGGTGCATGACGGGCTACCACGCGGTGGCGATCATCGCCGACGCCTACATCAAAGGCGTGCGCGGCTTCGATGCGGACCAGGCGCTGAAGGCCATGGTGTCCACCGCCACCTACGGCAACTATGGCGACCTCGCCGATTACATGAAGCTCGGTTACGTGCCCATCGACAAGGAGACGGAGGCCGGCTCCAAGACCCAGGAATACGCCTACGACGACTGGGCCATCGCGCAGATGGCCAAGGCGCTGGGCAAGAACGATGTCTACGCCACCTTTGAAAAGCGTGCGGCCAACTGGCGCAACGTGTGGGATCCGCAGACCAGTTTCATGCGCGCGAAGCTCAGCAACGGCCAGTTCCGCACGCCGTTCGACCCCACCTCGGCCGCCTACGGCAGCGACTACACCGAAGCCAATGCGTGGCAATACTCGTGGTATGTGCCGCAGGACGTGGCGGGCCTGGTGGCCGCCTATGGCGGCGACGCGAAGTTCACTGGCAAGCTGGACCAGATGTTCGACGCCAAGGTGGACCCGGCGATCTTCAAGAACGTGGAAGACATCACCGGCCTGATCGGCTGGTACGCGCACGGCAACGAACCCAGCCATCACATTGCCTATCTCTACGACTACGCCGGCGCGCCCTGGAAGACGCAGCAGCGGCTGAAGCAGATCATGGACAGCCAGTACGGCGTCAAGCCGGACGGCCTCGTCGGCAACGACGACCTCGGCCAGATGTCGGCCTGGTACATCTTCACCGCGCTGGGTTTCTACCCCGTCACCCCGGCCAGCGACGAATACGCCATCGGCCGCCCCTTCGTGCCGAAGGCCGTGCTGCATCTGCCGAACGGGCACGCGTTCACCATCGTGGCCGAGCACATGGACGACGCGCACCCGTATGTCGGATCGGTCACGCTCAACGGCAAGCCGCTGGATCGCGTTTTCCTGCGTCATGCGGAGATCCTTGCCGGCGGCGAGTTGTGCTTCGTGATGCAGGCGCAGCCGAACAGGCAATGGGGCACGGCGACCACGGCACGGCCAACGTCGATGAGCGCGTGGCAGCAGTGAGGGTCCGTCCATGATCTCCGCAGGGCTGGCACAAAGGATCTCTGCCAGCATGCCTGCGTCATCACCCGGTCATGGGCGGGCGTTTCCCGTCCTTCCGTTCGGGTTGACCGGCCTGCGGTTGCCGAAAAGCGCCATGCCAGGATGCCGGGCTTGACAATCCCGGCTTCCAGATAGGGTGCTGAGTAGCCGTGCTGTCCATCGCGTAGGCGGGAGCGGTTCCGGAATCCTCGACGCGGCCTGCCTGCAGTCCCAGTGGATTGAATGAGGCCGTCTTTCTGGTTGTTTCTCTTGACTCCGGGCATCCTGCCCTGCGACCTTCGGGCAGGCTTTGCCGTTCGCCAGCGCTCTTGCGCTGGCGTGAATCAGTATGGGGAGCAGGAAGTCGGGCGCTGGCAGGCCATCGAAGCCACTTTGTTACTTGCGATAACGCAGTTCCTCGTCTGCAACGTCGAAAAGGGTGGGGCGGGAGTTTTGGACAGATACTGCCTGCAGGTTGGCCGTCGCCGGCAAACCTGCGCAGAATAGGGAGAGCGTCCGAAGGGGAGTCGGGCGCTACCGAGCCGGAGTCGCCAATGTTGCGTGTCCGATGAAAACCCAAGGCCTGCCGCGCTGGCGTTTCGCTGGCCTGCTGCTCGCGATGGTCGTCATCGTGGCGTTGCCGTACTTCGCCATGCGCGTGATGGCTGAGCAGACGCAGCAGGCCAATCTCTGGCTCAATCATGCCAGTACGATCAAGGTACTCACCTACCGCATCGCTTATCTGATCCGCGACAGCGAGGCGGCGAGCTATCGCATCCTTGCCGGCGATGGCGATGCGTCCGTCGAGCAGCGCGCTCTCGAGGCCAGGGGCAGGATCCCGTCCCTGCTGGATCAGCTGCATGCGCTGACCCTCGACAGTCCAGAGCAGCAGGCGAGCATCGGCGCACTGGAGAGCGTGGTCAATGGCCGCATCACGCTGGTGAACCAGGCGCTGGCGCGGATGCACAAGGGCGATGCCGGCGGCGCGCGGCAATCGCTGCGCGACGCCGGTGACCTGTTTCGCATGAATACGCTGACTGACGACATCGTGCAGTCCGCTGACCGCCTGCTGGCCGAGCGCGGCCGTGATGTCAAACAGCAGGTGCACCGCAGCCAGTTCGTGCTCGGCCTGATCGCGTTGGCGCAGTTGCTGTTGCTGATCGTGGTGGTGGTCACCTCCGAACGGCAGATCGGCAAGCGCCAGCTGGCGGAAACCCGCGAGGGCCGCGCGGTGTTGCGTTCGCAGATGATCGTGCAGGCGGTGCGTGAGCCGATCGGCTTGTTCGACGAGCAATTGCGCAGCCTGCTGGTGAACGCCGCGTTCGGCGAGCTGTACGGGCTGGATCCGAAACACCAGCGTGCGCTGTCGTTGCCGCAGATCGGCAATGGCGCATGGAGCGACGGCGCGCTGCTGCAGCGGCTCAACGACGTGCTGCTGCGCGACCGCGAACTGTGGGATTACGAAGTGGTGCAGCACACCCCCGACGGCGTGGACCGGCACGTGGTGGTCAACGCGCGGCGCATCCAGCAGCAGGACAGTGACGCGCAGGCGCTGCTGCTCACCGTGAGCGACGTCACCGCGCGCGCGCTGGCCGAGCACAAGGTCAACGAGCTGAACCACCAGCTGGAGGGCAAGGTGGCGCAGATCACCGATGTCAACCGCGAGCTGGAGGCCTTCAGTTATTCCGTCTCGCACGATCTGCGCGCGCCGCTCCGCCACATCGCCGGCTTCGCGCGCAAATTGCGCCAGCACCTCGGCGAGCAGGTTGACGAAACCGGCGTCCACTACCTCGACGTGATCGGCGACTCGGCGCAGCGCATGGGACAGCTGATCGAGGACCTGCTGGTGTTCTCGCGTCTTGGCCGCGGCGCGTTGCGCCTGCAGCCGGTGGACATGCAGTCGCTGGCGGAGGAGGCGCGCGCACTGTGCGTGGCGGAGACGTCGGAGCGGCGGATCAACTGGTCGATGGCGCCGCTGCCCATCGTGGTGGGCGACGAGAACATGCTGCGTACGGTGTGGCAGAACCTGATCGGCAACGCGGTGAAGTACACCGGCCAGCGTGAAGTCGCGCATATCGCGGTGGATGTACAACGCAGCCGCAACGGCGACTATGTATTCACCGTGAGCGACGACGGTGCAGGTTTCGACATGCAGTACGCTGACAAGCTGTTCGGTGTGTTCCAGCGTCTGCACCGCGCTTCGGACTTTCCGGGTAACGGCATCGGTCTAGCCAACGTGCGGCGCATCCTCGCGCGCCACGGTGGCCGCGCCTGGGCCGAGGCCGAGCCCGATCACGGTGCGCGTTTCCATTTTTCGCTGCCGGCACGAGACCTGTCCGGTATAACCAACGAGGGATTTTCGTGATGAATCGCCACATCCGCACCATCCTGCTGGTCGAAGACAGCATGGCTGACGCCGAAATGTCGCTGGACGCGTTGCGCGAAGCCAATCTCGCCAACCCGGTGGTGCATCTGCAGGATGGCGTGGAGTGCATGGACTGGCTGCAATGCCGCGGCGCCTGGGCCACGCGCGAACCGGGCAACCCTGTCGTGGTGCTGCTGGACATCAAGATGCCGCGCATGGATGGCCTGGAAGTGCTCAAGCACATGCGTGCCGACAAGCGACTGAAGCGCATCCCGGTGGTGATCCTTTCTTCTTCGCGTGAGGAAAGCGATCTGGCGCACAGCTGGGATCTCGGCGTGAACGCCTACGTCATCAAGCCAGTGGACGTGGATCAGTTCTTCAACGCCGTGCGCACGCTGGGGCAATTCTGGGCGGTGTTGAACCAGGCGCCCGAATACGATTGAGGACCACGAGCAATGGATGCATCCATGCATGGTTCGCAAAGTCGTGGTACCCGTCCGATCCGGGTGCTGGTGGTGGAGGACAGTCGCGAAGACGCCGAGCTGGCACTGGCCGAGCTGACCGACGACGCACTGGTGCACGAGGCGCGCGTGGTGGACGACGAGGCGACCTATCTCGCTGCCCTGCGCGATTTCGCGCCGGACATCGTGCTCTCCGACCTCAGCCTGCCGGGCTTCTCCGGCCAGCGCGCGCTGGAGCTGCTGCGCCAGTGCGACGAGGACCTGCCCTTCATCTTCGTCTCCGCCACGCTGGGCGAGGAGGCGGCCATCGCGGCACTGCGCAACGGCGCCACCGACTACATCCTCAAGCAGAACCCGGCGCGCCTCGCCAGCGCCGTGCGTCGCGCGCTGGCCGAGGCTGCGGAACACCGCGCCAACCAGCGTGCCGAAGCGGAGTTGATCCGCGCGCAGCGCTTCGAGAGCCTGGCCATGCTGGCCGGCGGCCTCAGCCACGACCTGCGCAACCTGCTGCAACCGCTGCTGCTGGCTGGCGAAACCCTGCGTCACCGCAACGACGATCCGCAGCTCGCGCGGCTGGGTGAACTGGTGCGCGACTGCGGCAAGCGCGGGCTGGAGATGGTGCAATCCATGCTCTCCTTTGCCCGTGGCGCGCGCCGTGCCGAGGAAGTTCGCCTCGGTGGGCTGATGGATGCGCTGGGCCTGCTGCTCAAGGGCAGTGTGCCGCGCGCGATACGCATGCAGATGAGGGTGGATGAGCCCGAGCTTGCGTTCGCCGGCAACCACACCGAATTGCAGCAATGCATGCTCAACCTCTGCCTCAACGCGATACAGGCGATGCCGAGCGGCGGCGAGCTGCGCATCGAGGCGGAACAGCTGAAACTGGAAGCCGGCTTCTTCCTGCCTGGCGAGCAGATGCATGCCGGCCAGTACCTGCGCCTCGGCGTGATCGACAGCGGCCAGGGCATGAGCCGCGAGGTGTTGGCGCGTCTGTTTGAGCCGTTTTTCACCACCAAGGAAAACGGCACCGGCCTCGGCCTCCTGTCGTGCCAGCGCATCGTCGCCAGCCACGGCGGCGTGATGCGCGTGGACAGCTCACCGGGTCATGGCACGCGTTTCGATCTCTATATCCCGTTGCAGGAGATGGTGGACATCGGCGAGACGGGCGACGACAGCGAGGATCTCGAGGGTCTGGGCGAACTCGTGCTGGTGGTGGCCGAGGCGGCCGCCGAGCTTTCCCTGCTCATTGACACACTGGACGCCTGGGGCTATCAGGCCAGCGCCAGCCAGAGCGGCACTGCCGCGTTGCAGTGGGTTGGTGCCCACGGTCTGCCCGACCTCGTGCTGATGGACGCGGACATGAACCTGCTCACCGGGGGCCGTACGCTTGCCGCGCTGGTCGAGCAGGGCTACGACGGTGCGGTGGTGATACTGGTGCGCCCGGACGCGCCGCCGAATCGCGACGACCTGCCTCCCATGGCCAGCCTGCATGTGCTCGACAAGCCGGTCACCACAAGGAAGCTGTTGCGCACGTTGCGATTGGCGCTGACCGGCGCCGCTTGATGCTGGATGCTTGTATCAAACGCTGGAGCTAAGCGGCGGCGAAGCCGTCCGCCTTGAACGAGTTGTTAGCGCTCAAACCGTGCACTCGCGGGCATCCGAGTACAGATAGTAGGTGTCGAGGTCCAACTGCAAGCCATAGAAGGCGAGGCGAGCTATGACCCCCTTTGCAACATTGAGGCCAGCGCCAATGTCATTGAAGTTGCCAACCAGTTGCATGGTGCCGCCAAAGCGCTGGCTGACCGCGGCGAACGCGGATGCGTTGGCATCCATTTGAAGCAGAACATCATGCAAATGCTCTTCCAGTTCAGCAGTACGGGCGAGCCGAGAGTAGAGCGACCAATGTCCCGTACGTTTTTCACGGCGCCTTGGATCTAAGTCGCCTTTGAGCCAGGCCTGTGTTGGCGCGACCCCAAGCTCGGCAGACAGGGCCGACGGATCTATATCGTCGCCATAGACTGAGAAGTATGCGTAGCAGTTATTGGGTTCTGTCAGTTATCGGGTTCTGTCATTGAGCGCTAACGCTTGAGGTAAGCGGCTGGCGCCGCGATGCGTGACAGTTTAGCGCGACCGCCCCGCGCCAGTCCGCTTGAACGAATAGTTAGGCCACGACTGGAATTTCGCCGGCCCATGACCATGCTTGAAAGGTGGATGGGCCGCCATACTGTTGCTGGATAAGCTGCCGATACTGCTCGTTGGATTGCCCGACAGTTGACGCCGGCCCAAAACCATACCCGATTGTGCGCCCGTCAAAGCCATGCTCCACAGATGCACAGAGGGAGCCGCTAAGAAAACCGGAGATCGCTTCTACCGCTTCTTGAGCAATCGCGAGTTGCACGGCTGAAAGTGGTTGGCTGCTGGAGCCGTGATTACTGCAATGAGCGTGTGTGATTTTGCAATAGACAACGATTTCGTTTGCTGCAACCACAGCAGCTCGAAGGAACCCAACTTCTTGGCAAGGCGACGGAATATCTAGAAGCAGGTGGCCCGAGTCTAGGCGAGAAATTTCGTGTGGCGGCAAATCAATTTTGCGCAAGCACTCCAAGAACGTAGTTTCTAGGGATGCCTGGTTCACGAAAGAGGCTCCTGAGTGGCCTAACGCTGGAGTTAAGCGGCGCGCGGTACGCGCGTCCGCTTGTATGAGTGGTTAGGCCTTGTGCGTATGCAGGAGCCCGTGTAACCACCAAATAAGAATCTTTGGCCCACCACCCAAATACCAGAGAAGCAATCCGACCGCTCCAAGCAAAGACACGACTACGTGTTGCCATAAATAGGGCCATAGTTCTTGTTTTCCGTTGAGCTCGTTGGAGAAGCTGTTCCCATGTTTGACGACGCGACTCCCTATCTCGAGTGCCTCCGGTTCGAATTCGTAACCAAAGGGGACAAGGTCTCCTGATGTTCCGTTAGCGTTGTGAGTGACGTAATGAGTGACACACCTGTTGTTGAGAGGCTTCTCACACACTGAGTGGGTTGATGCGACGACAAAGTTAGCCGACAGGCCCCAAAAATCGAACAACTGATATGTGCTTGTCGACACGGCAACTGCGCTCAAGAACAGGAGCATTGTAAAAAACATAAACGAAGACATACGTTCCATTGAAGGCCTAACGCTGAGTTAAGCGGCGGCGAAGCCGTCCGCCTTGAACGAATGGTTAGAGGTCATTCCAGTCGAAGAACGGTTTGATTGCAACAGGAATGTGGGTGAAGCCAAGCGCCGCCGAGAGGTGGTAACGGTGAAATCCATCACGAAGGCGATAGCGACAACTGGTTGCGGTACGAGAGGGTGGCTCGTCGACTTCGACGGGAGGCAACGGAGCGCTTTGATTGATTGCAACAAGGATGGCGTTGGCACGCTCCTCGACAACGAGCGTGCGACTGGTTGGAACTTGGATCTCCGACAGAGGAATCAGCTGCGCGTGAAGGTCGCCGCAGCGATAGCCCGATGATGCTGGATGAAAGTCGGCGAGGCCTGCACGAGCGATGAGCATGTTTAGCTGATCAAGTTGCGACACCGTCAGCAATGACCTCTAACGCTGGAATTAAGCGGCGGCGAAGCCGTCCGCCTTGAACGAATTGTTAGGTGCCGCCTGTGTGCGATGCAATGACGGGTTGTGCTGCACGGAACTCTGGTGCGGCTTGAGGATGCCATGGAAAAAGCCCAGTCCGCGAGGGCCAGACAATTTGATAGAGGGGAAAGTCGTTGCCGCCGTAGTACCAGCGGCAGAAGCCGACATGCTCGTGATACTCGGACACCGGGACTTGAGCGAAGCAGCACAGGTAGTCGTTGACTAGAGCATCGCTGGGTTGCGCGAGATCGAGAGGTCGGCCTGACTTGGCAGCGTTTGCGACGGTGCAAAGAATCTGATGCGCAATCTTTGGCGCCAGGCCAAAGATGATGAGCTCAGGATGGTTGTACGACTCGAATAGGCCAACAGTGAATGAGTACTGGGGTTGCTCGCCCTCAGCGAAAATGCCGACGCAGTGCCATCCAAAGTTTGCGATGTCGTCGAGGACCTTCTGCTCGCTCTCGTCTTCGGCAACTGTGCGGACCATGGTTGTGGCACCTAACGCTGGAGTTAAGCGGCTCCGGAGGCGTCCGCCTTGAACGAAATGTTAGGCAGTGACTGATACAAAACATGCCTGCCGGAATTTGCAACGCGCAGCAAGTCTGTAGATGGAAGCATAAGTAGCTCCGACGACCGTATGTCTGGGAACTTTGCCTCCAGCTCAGCGAGCGCCAAAGAACACCATTCTTCGTCGTCTTCCGTGTGCGCGTTTTGCATGTAGTAGGCAAGAACCAATTTTCCCTTTGCGGCTTGCCACTCGATGGAAGCGGTCACCACGTTAGCGGATAAGTTTCTGCGAACGATGGTCTTTGCCGAGGTAATTAGTTGAGTGATTTCCATGGTGCCTAACGCTGGAGTTAAGCGGCGCCGGAGGCGTCCGCCTTGAACGAGTTGTTAGCCCAAGCCGCGGGCCAACATGCACCGAAAATTAGAGGGAAAGCAGTTACTAGAGCCGAGAAAATTATGTACCACGCAATGTACGTAGCCAAACTTTTTACGGCCATGAACGATGCAAAGTAGAAGATTGCGACTAGGAAAAATGTCTTGCGCGCATCTGGTACGCGATGACTAAAGCCCAGACCAAGCCAAAATGCGAAGCCTGAAACAATTGCGCACATTACAACGCCCGGTAGATACGTCTTAAGGGTTTCCGGAAGACTGAGTGGGACAAAGTGAAACGGATACATGGCTACGACCAGCGACGTGATGAACACCGATGCAGTGAATGGCACGACATGTTTTAGTGGCTGTGCTTTGAACATAAGGGCTAACGCTGGAGTTAAGCGGCGGCGTAGCCGTCCGCCTTGAACGAGTAGTTAGGTTGCTAGCGACACAACCCGCCCAGTGCCTTTGGTACCGCCCTCCCAAACTGTGAACTCGGCGCCGACAGCGAAGCATGGCAAAGCCAGCTCAGGAAACAGAAGTTGCACGCCAGCGTAGAAGGTTTCGCCAGGCGCCGGATGCCCCGCAAAAGTGAGGCGAGCAGACCAGTGCTCATTGTTGAGGCCAAGCACCGTACGCCATTCGCCAGAAACTAACGGCCCCTGCCTGCCGCCAGCCTCGGTGGGAAGCAAATAGATGTCAGCGAAGAACTCTGATGACATTGCGACCTAACGCTTGAGTTAAGCGGCAGCGAAGCCGTCCGCCTTGAACGAAATGTTAGGCCGCGACGAAGCCCTGGACAATGCGAGAAGAATCGCTCTGCGCCGCAACGTGAAGCAAGACGGTGCGTTGTAGGTCGACAACTGGGTGGATTGCATGGTGCTTGCAGAAGTAGAACGCCTCGTTGAGAGGCTCATTGGCGTGCCACGTTGTGAACACGTCTCGATCGCTCGGGATGTCACCGTAGTGGAATTGACGCGAGTTGGCGGAATCCACGGAATCGTCCCACGTTGTGCAGTCTAGACCCCAAGCCATCATGTACAAGCAGCCTGACAGCACCAGCCAATCGCTAACCATGACTTGCCACTCACTGGTGACTGCCGAACCGATGATGACGACGGCCCGAAACGGCGAGAGATGAGCGATGTCTGGCAACGCGCCCTCGGGTGAGATGTGAAGGTAGACCGGAGAGTTGCTCATAAAGCCTAACGCTGGAGTTAAGCGGCGGCGAAGCCGTCCGCCTTGAACGAGATGTTAGGCCCCGACACCACGGGTCTACGAGGCTGAAAGCATAACTGCAAGAAGGCCGATGCACGCGACCACGAAAGCTTGCAGAAGCCAGCCCCAGATATTTTGACGCAACAGTAGTTTGCCCGAACCGTAGGTTACTGCAGCTAGAAGAATGAGAAGCAGGCCGGGGAACACGGCCATGAGGCCACCGTGCGAATCGCCAGGAGGCGGATGCAGCGGAGCTGTTGCTAAGAACAGTCCCCATGCAACCAAGGACGCCGCCACCACGAAGTCAAAGTAGGCAATTGTACGCGGCAAATTGCGGTTCATCTGCATTGGGGCCTAACGCTGGAGTTAAGCGGCGCCGGAGGCGTCCGCCTTGAACGAGATGTTAGGCCTTACCACCGTTGGTTACGGTACTTGGCCAGTTTGGAAAGTACTTCTGGATGGATCCCGCTGTCCCAGACGCCGTTGAGCAAGTGTCGAAACTCTGGGCTGCGCCTGGCAAGTACCTCGACCTGATCGACAACGACACTCCCGTTCTTAGCCAAGAGATCTTCGAGCGGGCCAGCGGCTAGCACTGCAAGAAGTTTGGAAGAAGACCCCTGGATGTGCTCTAGCACTGTGATGATTGATTCGAGGCAAAGCTGAGGCTCTTCTCGCGGCAGCTCCCAATCCAACCGGGATGCGCCAATACCCACTCCGATGGCTGGCTGCTCTGTGCCGGACCATGCGCGAATCCATTCTTCGGCAATCTCGTCAGGTGATCGATTGTCCATGAGGCCTAACGCTGGAGTTAAGCGGCGGCGAAGCCGTCCGCCTTGAACGAATTGTTAGATTTGCTTCTTGGCCGAGGGGCGCCCGAACAACGCGCATAGAACACCGAAAGCCATCAAGCCGCCATAGAACACAATTGGAAAGTCGCTGATTTTTAGATTGTTGACTGAGTATGTGAGCGCCCACTTGTCTTTGCGGATAAGAGTACCTACAGGCAAGCGCCTCTCTAAGGACTCGTCAGTTGGGCCAGCTACGTAAGTGGAGCGCGTTTGATCTTGCGCCTCAACGACGTACGTAGTGGCGCACCGATTTTTATAGGGCTGAACACAACTAGTCTCGGATGAGACTACGGTGCCGTATAGAGAAATTGCAGCACGCTGATAAATTTCATGTCCCGCGAAAAGCCAGATGAGCAATGCAAGGGGCGCGAGGTTCGGGATGCTTTCTCTGAAAGTTGGAATGCTTTGGCCACCGACACGTCGGTTTATAACCATCTTGAAGTCGCCGAGCCATTCGCGAAAGTGCCCTAGCATTGACTCTCCTTGTGCATCGAGTCTCATAAAATCTAACGCCGGAGTTAAGCGGCGTGCGCTTTTGCGCGTCCGCTTGAATGACTGGTTAGGTGCTGAACCGCAAACCATGTGGCTGCACCGACGAAGGGTGGCGATAAGATAGCTAAGAAATTGCCAAGTGACATATTGGCTTGGACGTGGGCCGCTGCGGCATCTGGCCAAGCGACACCGGCTATTAGGAAGAGAATGCTTAACGCCATGACCGGCCCCACAATGACCAGCGTAAGCACGACAAACTCAAGACTGACTCTACCAACAAGAACGGCGAAAACTGTGCCGATGGCAGGAGGGGCGATATTTATCCAAGCTCCGGGGAGGAAGGAGGGTTGGGCGAGCACAAACTGCAGTGTGACCAGCCCGATGCAAGCAACAATGTGACGAATTGTGCGCACTTTGCCACCTAACGCTGGAGTTAAGCGGCGCCGGAGGCGTCCGCCTTGAACGAATTGTTAGGTGGCAGCCTCAATCGGAGCCGCCTGAACAATGCTGCGAAAGCGTAAGTTGCCCCGATAAGAGCTGCAATGTCGCTGAGGGCAAACCACCAGATATCCCATTGGCCATAGATGATCCAGGTCCATATGTGCAGCATGATCCAAGGCAGGGTAGCCAAGACGGGGGCGGCAATAGCAAATCGTGGAGCGAGCCACATTGTAAGGGCGGCCAGTAGAAATCCGGTGATCGTTGCAGACATGATGCCAGGCAACAGAAGCAGGCATAGGGCGTCGTGACAAAGCGTAAGAGGAAGATGTGCGCTGACGTAACCGACTAGAAGGGAGTGGCCAACATATGTGGCGCAGCCCAAAGCTGCGGTTACGAATAGGGCAGATATGTATCCGGTGCTGCGCATTGAGGCACCTAACGCTGGAGTTAAGCGGCGCCGGAGGCGTCCGCCTTGAACGAAATGTTAGGCACTTGGCCCGGTTGCCTTGCTATTGCTTGCACTCTGCTGCCACCACTGGCTCAAGATAAGCAGGGAGCGACCCGTCTGCTTCTTTGGCCAAAAGTTCGTCAAATCGAGGAATGCGGGCTTTGGGATCACTGGCTAGAAATGCCTGATAGACCTTGAGCATGCTACGCATGCCAGCCAGTTGGCTAGGCTGAAGAGCGCCCTTCTGCGAAGGGTTTGCGATTTGAAAAGCGGCACTGCTAAGAATGAACTGTGCTAGTAACTCCGGTCCGTTCGGTACACCGTCATTTGGCACAGGTGCCAAAACGCCGGGGCACACGTAATCCACGACGTCTTTTGTCTTGTCTTCCCAGTCGAGCATTAATGCGCGAACAGCCGGCGCTTGCTCATTGCGAGGATGCTCTTCCAGAAATTTGGTAAGGCCAACAACTTGTGACGTGCTCACCTTGAGGTCGTTCTTGCCAGCAGCAAGCGCGGGCATCGAAGAGATGACTGTCGCAGCAGCAACGATCAGAACTGCAAAACGCATAGGGCTATCTCCTAGAGCCTAACGCTGGAGTTGAGCGGCGGCGGAGCCGTCCGCCTCGAACGAGTGGTTAGGCGGACCAGATGCGCGCTGCAATTGAAGGGGGTAGTTTGGAGGCTCGCCGCAGGAAACGATATAGCTGACGCTGGATTCTACGACGATCTCTTGATGCCCCTCGAAGTCTGCGATACCGGGGCAGAAATACGTGATTTGCCAGTGACCGGCTTGCAAAGACAACCGCTCAGGTTCTTGCCCTGCAGTGGAGAACCAGACGATCTTGCCCGAAGTCGTCCGAACTTGGATAAGAGCAACATCTGGCCCCAACTTGCAATGCGAACACCAGTTTGTAGTGTGAGAAACAATCAGGGTTGCGACACCGGAGCCACCGACGCGCGACTCAGCTGCGTGCAAGCCACAACAGCCAAATAAAAACGCAAAGATAATGACTATGAAAAGTCGTGGCATACGAGCCTAACGCTGGAGTTAAGCGGCGGCGTAGCCGTCCGCCTTGAACGAGATGTTAGGCCCGCGCGCGAGCCACCAGTGTTGCGATGAAGGCAAGTTGTACCAGAACCACGCTAGCGTAGAACTTCCAGCCAGGCAGCGATGAATTGCGCGAAGCCACCACAGCGTACGCCTTGCTGTAGAAGAACGAGTAAGGAATGAGTGCAACGAATGCGAAGAGAATGCTCCAGAGTGCACCCATGGTCATGGAGCAAGCGACAACAACAATGAACATCGGGATGCCGAGTAGCTGCATGCGCCGGGTCTCTTGCTTGCTCAGCTCCGTATACACAAGCATTCGTAGATCTTCCTTGCGGGCCTAACGCCTGAGTTAAGCGGCGGCGAGGCCGTCCGCCTTGAACGAATTGTTAGGCCTCACTTGCCGTGACTAACACGCAAGACTTGGCCGTCCGATTTTGAGATGACGGCAATTGCGGAGCCGCCAAGTCAGCCTTTGGGGAGCGAGCCTGTAACAGTCCATTTCCCGTCCTCCGAAAGCGTGACTACGTAAGGCTGCTCCGAGGCAATTTTTTTCTCGCCGTAGATCGGAGACCAGATGGCAACAGCGATTGCTATTGCTGTCTTGGCATCCGGCACAAGCCCTTGTGCGGGACGGACGCTGTGTTCTTGAGCGGACAATGGCAATGCAATAACAGCCAGTGAAAAGATGATCAGAGTACGGGCAAGCGACATAGCCATCTCGTGAGGCCTAACGCCTGAGTTAAGCGGCGCGCGGTTAACGCGTCCGCTTGGACGAATTGTTAGGGGCAGCTCGTATCTGTGAGTTGCCGAAGTTTGATCTGCTTTAGCTCAGGAATACGCGCGACAAAATATGCCCAGTTACGAGAATTGATTGTGTCTACCGCGACCCTATTGTCTAGCCGAATAAAGACCATTCGCTTTTGATCTGCAACTGGAACCTTTCGATCTTCGCACGCAACAATGTACCGCTCATTGAAGCCGATCGAAACGATGCCGGGACCGACGACCCCGGTGGTTTGAACATCGATAACAGAGTAGCCACCCTGCGGGCTTTTTACCAAGTCATATCCGTTCGGAAGAGTCACCGTGTCGGAATATGACATCGTTGCGAAGGACACAGCTATTGCGAAACAAGCCATACGCACGGCGCGCCGATGTTGCATTTGAGCCCCTAACGCTGGAATTAAGCGGCGGCGAAGCCGTCCGCTTGGATGACTGGTTAGGTGTGCGGGCCACGATTTTTGCCAGCGCCACCGGCGATTGCTAACACGAGACCAATACTGCCTGCCGCGAGAGACCAGATGATGCTGATGCCAGCTTTGACGTGAAGTTGCCACAAGGCGATAGCGCTGACGAAGATGAGTAAGCCAGTAGTTTCGACCGCGCCCAACGACCTGTTGCCAGCTTGATAGAACCTACCGTCATCGCGGTTGACCCACTGTCTGAGCTTGGCAAAGCGACTCATTCTTGGATACACCTAACGCTTAGTAGACCCCGGATCGGGGAATATGCACGCCATGCTCCATCGTCGATGTGGGCCCGTCAAGCGAATGAATGGCAGCAGTTTCAAGAGCTTGCTCTACCTTCCTGCGTGTTGCCAGATGATCGCTTGCTTTGCGTATCACGCTAAACGTGGCTTTTGTGGTTTATCGCCTCGAAAAGATGGATACGCACGATATCTCGTTGGAGATGGCATCCCAGTGGTCTGCTTTTGGCGTGCAGGAGGAAGTTGCCTCCGATGGGGTGGCGAGGATGGTTCCTTGCCCGGGCCATGCCCTCGTGGGGCGTGCCGCGAGCAACCTCAGTCGATACCCAGCTTCTTCAGCTTGTAGCGCAGCGCCCGGAAGGTGATGCCGAGTTTCTTCGCGGCGGCGGTCTTGTTGTAGCGGGACTCTTCCAGCGCTTTCATGATCGCGCTGCGTTCCAGGTTGCTGATGTAGTCGTCCAGGCCGCCGGCAGCGGCCGAGGATACGGGTGGCGTGGTCGCCGGAGCGGCAGCGCCGTTGCCGGACGGAGGTTGGACGGCAGCGGACTCAAGGCGCTGCAGGCGTTGCGGCAGCATCAGGTCGTCGGCAGCGATAGTGTCGCCGTCGCACATCGCGGTAGCGCGTTCGAGGATGTTCTCCAGCTCGCGCACGTTGCCGGGGAAGTCGTAGCTTTCCAGCGCCTGCTGCGCCTCGGCCAGCAGGCGGCGCGGGGCGCCGCCGTCCTTGCGGGCAAGGCCCTGCAGGATGTGGTTGGACAGCAGCGACACGTCGCCGCGGCGCTCGCGCAGCGGCGGCACGCGTAGTTCGATCACGTTGATGCGGTAGAACAGGTCCTGGCGGAACTGGCCCTGCTCGACCAGCGCGGCGAGGTTCTTGTGGGTGGCGGAGAGGATGCGCACGTCCACCGGCACTTCCTCGCGCGCGCCGATCGGGCGCACGGCCTTTTCCTGGATCGCGCGCAGCAGTTTCACCTGCATGTGCAACGGCAGCTCGGCCACCTCGTCGAGGAACAGCGTGCCGCCGTGCGCAGCCTGGAACAGGCCTTCCTTGTCGGTATGCGCGCCGGTGAAGCTGCCCTTCCTGTGTCCGAAGAACTCGCTTTCCATCAGCTCGGAGGGGATGGCGCCGCAGTTCACGGGGATGAACGGGCCGCTCGCGCGGGGGCCCTGTTCGTGGATGAGGCGGGCGACCAGCTCCTTGCCCACGCCGGATTCGCCGGCGATGTACACCGGCGCCTGGTTGCGCGCGAGCTTGGCGATGGTGGAGCGCACCTGCTGCATCGCCGACGAGTCGCCGACCAGCCGCTCGCCGGCACCGCCGGCCTTGGCGGCGGACTTGCCGCTGCGCTTTTCTTCGGCCAGCCGCAGCGCGGTGCGCACCAGCTGGCGCAGCATCTGGATGTCCACCGGCTTGGAGACGAAGTCGAACGCACCGGCCTTCAGCGCGTTCACCGCGGCATCCACATTGCCATAGGCGGTAATCATCGCCACCGGCATATCCGGGTGGTTGGCGCTGATGTGCTCCACGATCTCGTGTCCGGTGCCGTCGGGCAGGCGCATGTCGGTGAAGCAGAGGTCGTAGCTGCGTTCGCCCAGCGCTCGGCGCGCCTCGGTGACGGTGCCCACGGCGTCGACTTGCAGATCCATTCGACCCAGCGTGATGGTGAGCAGTTCGCGGATATCGCGCTCGTCGTCGATGACCAGGACGGTCTGTTGGCTCATGGTTGGTGCTGTCTTGGCGGGGAGTACCAGCGAGGATACTCGGGGCGCCGGCGGGGGCAAAGCTTGCCCCTTTCAGCGGGCCAGTCGCCGGTCGAAGAAGCCGACGATCGCGGCATAGGCCTGCTTCGACTCGGGCAATTGCGGGTCCGAGAAGAACGAGTGCCACATGCCGTCCCATATGCGCAGTTCGGTGGGTACGCCTGCCTGGTGCAGCAGTTCGCCGCTGTGCACGACCGAGCTCATCGCGAAGTCGCGCGTGCCGGTGATCAGCAGGGTGGGCGGGAACCTTGCCAGCAGTGCGGGCGACAGGCCGGGCTGCACCAGCGGATCGTCCGGGTCGGCTCCGCGCAAGTAGGGCAGCGTGGCGAGGCCGAGCGGAGGCGTGGTCGGCACGCCTTGTCCGTTGAGCATGGGCGCCACGTAGGACGAATCGCCGCCGAGGTCGACCAGCGCACCGCAGAACATGCCGATCGCGCCGGGCACCGGCAGCCTGTCGTGGATGAAGCGCGCCACCGCTTCGCCGGTGAGGATGCCGCCGGCCGAGCAGCCATAGATGCCGATTTCGCCCGGCTTGTGGGTTTTCAGCAGCTCGCGGTAGACGTTTTCCACGTCCACACTGGCGGCGGGGAAGACATGCTCCGGGCCCATCCGGTAGTCCACGCCGATCACCTCGATGCGGCCGAGACTGGCGACGGGAATCGATTCGACCAGCGCCCCGCTGTGCGCGCCCCACAGGAAAGCGCCGCCGTGCAGGTTGAGCAGCACGCGGCGGCGGTTCTCCGGCGATACGCCTTGGGCCGGTAGCACCACGTCGACGCCGACGCCGGCGATGATGTCGCGCTTGAGCTTCACGGGATAGAGCTTTTCCATGAGCTCCGCCCGGCCGCAGTTCTGGCCGTCATAGAAGTCGCGGCTTGCGGCAATGGGGCCGCCGATCGGGGGGGCCTTGGCGCCGAAGGCGAGCATGCCCGGGAAGAATGCGCGCGCCTGCGGCGAGGCGAATGCAGAGTAAGGCACGCTGGCGGCCGGTGCGGTGGCGGTGCCGTCGGCGCGTACGCCAGGCTTGGCGTCCTGCGCTATGGCGGGGGCGGCAAGCAGGGCGCCGCAGAGCGACAGCGCAGCAGCCAGCCGCGTGGGCAGCGCATGACGCGCGGCCGTTCTCCATGTGCCGCTCGTGCCTGCGCGCATCACGTTCCGGGTCGCACTGCGGGCGAGGGTCGCGGCGTCGCGGCCGGTGGCGGTGCGGCTTGTCCGGCAGGGCCGTCGAGCAACTGGTGCAGCTTGAGATACACGCCATTCGTCCAGCCGAAGCCGACCACGTTCTGCGTGTAGCCGGCCGTGATTTTCACGTCGGCGTTGCCGCTCGCCATGTTGTATTTCTCGCGGATGGTGCCGTCATGGGCGAAGCCGTTGTCCACGGTGGCCATGAACTTCGCGCCGAGGCGCCGCGCGTCGGCGTCGAAGCCATAGTCCGCCAGCCCCTTGATGGCGAGCCAGTTGGTCGGCGCCCAGCCGAACGGCGCGTCCCATTGTGCGCCGGTGGCGCGCGTGCTCATGGCCAGGCCGCCGCGTTGCTCGAACAAGCCCAGCCTGCCACGCAGTGCCTGCGCTTGTGCGGGGGATGCGACGCCGGCCCACAGCGGATAGAACATGCTGAGGTAGGGATCGCTGGAGGGCTTGCCGGCGACGAAGTCGTAGTCCATGTACCTGCCCTGCGTGGGTTGCCACAGGTATTTGTCCATCGCCGCCTTGCGTGCCGCGGCCGCTTGTTGCCAGCGCTCGGCATCGGCGGTCTTGCCGAGAACGGCTGCGAAGTCGTGCAGGTCGCGTTCGTAGCGGTAGAGCAGGCTGTTCAACCCGACCGGAGCGTAGTGGTGGGTGGAGCCGGCGAACGGGCCGAAGTGGAAGTCGGTGTCGAAGCCCGATTCGCGCATGGCGCGGTCGCCGAGGTAGTAGTCGGCGGTGAGGCGATAGCCGCCGACCCATGCATCGGCGCAGGCCTTCGAAGCCGCGGTGTCGCAGCTCGCGGTTTTCAGCTGTTCCGCTTCGGCGTCGTCGGGGTGTTGCGGCGCCTTGACGAGATAGCCGGGATCTTCCGCGCGATGCGCCAGCAGCCAGCGGATCACGCCCTGGTAATAGCTGGCGTCATGCGCCTCCAACACCGGGCCGTGGCCATAGTCGAAGTAGCGCGACAGGCCGGTATCGCCTGCGCGGTGCCCGGTGCGCATCCACAGGTCGTGGTTACGCACCGCCAGCGGATAGGCCTGCGCCAGCCACGCACGCCTGTCGGCCTCGTCGCGGAAACTCGCGGGGTCGGCCAGCAGCGCCGCCATCATCGCGCCGAGGAAGGGCGGCTGCGAGCGGCTGAGGTAGTAGCTGCGATTGGCGTTGAGCACGCCGCCGTAGTGCTGCACCTCGAACAGCGCGTTGTCCACCATGTCGCGCGCCAGCGTTTCCTGGTGATCGGCAAGCAGGCCCAGTTCGATGAAGTAACTGTCCCAGCCGTACATCTCGTTGAAGAAGCCGCCGGGCACCACGTAGGGATGCGGCAGGTAGAGCAGACCCTGCACCGGCAGCGTGGCGGGATCGAACTCGCCGAGCTCGCGTATCGATTGCGGCAGCCGGCGTACTTCCACATGGCAGGCCTTCGCGATGCGCGGAAGCTCCTGCGGCATCGGCAACTGATGCGGCAGGTAGATCGCCAGCTGCGTATCGCCCGGCCCCTTGCCGAAGGCGGAACAGTCTTCCATCCGGCGCGTGAGCGTTGGCCACGCGTGATGGATGTAGGCCAGCGTTTTCGCGGCATCGGGCGTGGCCGCGGAGGCCAGTGGCGTGGACAGCAGCGCGGACAGCAGGATGGCAAGGCGTGTGCGGGATTTCATGGCGGAGTGTTCCCGGTGGAAGGGCGGGCGGTCATCGACAAGGCAGACTTGCCCTTGGCGACGGCACACGGTCATGGTGCTGGCATGCGTGACCGCCGGCGGTACAAGAACGCTTCATGCCGACAATCCCGGTACAGCATCGAAAGCGACCGTCAGGCGCGCGCGGTCGCCGCGGAACGGCACGGTGCCGTGCCAGATGTAGGACGGAAAGAGCACCAGCATGCCGGTCGCGGGACGCACCACGTGCTGCGCGTGCAACGGCGGCGCCGTGACGATGCCGGGCTCGCCGAAGGCGAGGCAGCCATCCGTCGTCTCCGCTTCGGCGATGCCGTCGGGGAGATCGATGTAGCAGGCCGAGGAGATCCAGCCGCGCGGATGCACGTGATTGGCGTGGAAGCCCGCGCTGCGCAGTCGCACCGACCAGCTGCCGTTGAAGCGGTAGTTGTCGCGGTTGCGCCGGCGCAACGGGTCGTCGCCGTGGCCAATGTGTTCGAGATAGTCGCGGATCGGCGCGTCGAAGGCCTTGAACAGGGCGCGTATCGCCGGGTCGTCGTGGCGCGCGAGATCCTCGGTGGTCTCGGTGCCATGGCGCAGCGATTGGAACAGCAGCGGGTGGCCGTGCGGATCGTGCAGGCGCTCCAGGCTGCGCTTCAGGTCGGCGAGGAAGGCCGCGAGGTCCGGCCAGCCTTCCGGTGTCTGCAGACGGTAGCGCTTCACCAGTTGTGCGTAGTCGCAATAAGCCTCGTGGCGTGCGTCGCCTAGCAGTCGCCACGCGGTGGTCTGCAGCGCGATCAGGTACTGGTCGTCGGGCGCGTCGGCGAGCAGGGCCTCGCAGTGGACCAGGGCCTGCTGCGCATCGCCGGTGCCGAGCAGGGCGGCGGCGAGCAGGTTGCGTGCGGCGGCAGTGGGCGGGCGCTGCAGCGCTCGCTCCGCCAGCGCGCGTGCGCCGGCCGGGTCGAACTCCAGTGCGGCCAGCCCTGCGCGTACCAGCAGGGCCGGCGAGGCCTGCGTGCGCGCGGCCGGTTCGGCGAGGCAGGCCCAGGCGCCGCGCGCGTCGCCCGCGCCTTGCAGGATCGCGGCCTTGGCGGCGAGCAGCGGCTCGTCGTGCGGGAAGCGGCACATGGCCTCGTCGAGCGTCGCTGTGCTCTGCGCAAGGTCGCCGCTGCGCATCCACACCAGCCGCGCGAGATGGTCGTGCGCTTCGACCTGGCGCGGCTCCAGCCACAGGCCTTCGCGCAGGGCCGTCTCGGCGCGCGCGAATTCGCCCAGTGCGATCAGGCTGCGTGCCAGCGTGAAGCAGGCGGAGGCGGTCGGCTGGCCGTGCGCCAGTGCGCGTGCAATGTGGCTTTCGGCGGCCGCATGCTGGCCGGACGCGGCGAGCGCGATGGCCAGGGCATGTGCGAGCGCCGGGTTGTCCGGCGCGGTTTCGGCGACGCCGCGATAGAACTGCACGGCCTCGTCTGCTCGCCCCAGTGCCGCCAGTGCCGCCACGTGCTGCGTGGCGACTTCGGCGTCGACCAGCCCGGTGGTGCACAGCGGTGCGAGCAGGGCCAGCGCCTCGGCCGGGCGCTGGCGGTCGTTGCAGTGTCGCGCCAGCCTGAGCGCGGCCTGCGGCAGTTTCGTGGCTGCGCGACGCAGTAGCGGCTCGGCCTCGTCGTCGCGGCCGGTGTTGAGCAGCAGTTCGCCCAGCGTGGCGAGCGTGGGTGCCCAGTTTGGATCGAGCGTCAGCGCGCGGCGCAGCAGCGTCTCGGCATCCTCCGCGTCACCGAAGCCGAGGCGCAGGCCGCCAAGCAGGCGCAGCGCTTCCGCGCTGTCCGGGTGTTCCGCGACGATGGCCTGCAGGCGATCATGCGCGTTGCGCAAATCGCCAGTCTGCAGCAATGCGCCGATCTGTCGCATGGATTCGAGCAATGAGGGCGGCGTAGTGGACATAAGCTGTTTCCAGCCCATCACGCCGGGGCGCTTTGGGGCTCGTCATTCCGGCGCAGGCCGGAATCCGGTAACCGCGGGGCATGGACCAGCCTTATCGCTGCTGGATTCCGGCCTGCGCCGGAATGACGGAGTGGAGGCGTGGGTTTCATCGGGAACTCTTCACAGCGCCTTTTGCACCAGTTTCGCCTTGCCTTCCGCATCGCGCTCGACGCTGATGTCGTAGCGCTTGCCGCGGAAGTCCACACCCTGGAGCGTGAGCGATTTCCACCCAGGCGGCAGCACCGGCGCGTAGGCAGGATCCAGCCCCTTGCCATCGATGCGCAGGCCGGTGAGGCCGTAGACCAGGCTCTGGATGTAGCCGGCCGAGGTGGCGAGGATATAGCCGGCGTTGTTGGCCACGGTCTCGGTGCGCACGTTGAACGGCGGCTTGAGGAAGCCCACGAGGTTGCGCTGCAGCCAGTCGCCGGCGGCCTTGCCGTCGCCCAGTTCCGCTTCGCCCACGGCCAGCATCACCATCATCATCTCGTTCGGATCGTCGCCGTGCGTCTTCAGTTCGTGCAACTGGAAGTCGAAGTCGTTGCGGCGCACGGCGTCGCTCATCGGCAGGTCGAGGTTGGGGTACATCAGCCACGCCAGCGAGGAACCCATCCAGGTGATCTTGTCGTGCGGCACCGACGGATCGAAGTCGTAGTGGCGCTGTGCGGCGTCGTCGAACGGTATGTACATCCGGTCTGCAATGCGCGACCACTGCGGGTCGGGCGTGGCGCCCACCAGCTTCGACGCCTCGACGGCGATGCGCAGCGCCTTCTGTGCGGCAGCGTTGGTGAAGGCGTCGTTGGGCACGTCGTTGTAGGCCTCGTCGGGCGAAGTGACGTGCAGGATCTCGTAGCGGTCGCGTGCCTTGTCGTAGGTGACGCGGCTGGTCCAGAACTCGGCCACGCCCTGGATCACCGGCCAGCCGTACTGCTTCAGCCAGGCCTGGTCGCCGCTGGCGAGCCAGTACTGCCACTGTGCGATGGCGACGTCGGCGTTGACGTGGATCTCGCGGTACACGTCGTAGGCGAAGTGCGGCGTGTTGTCGATGCCGGTCTGCGGGTCGGCTTCCCATGGATACATCAACCCCTTGGCGCCGTATTGCCGCGCGCGTTCGCGTGCCGGCTGCAAGGTGCGGTGGCGGAACATCACGATGGGCTTGGCGCGCTCGGGGTGCAGCAGGAGCAGTGCCGGGAACACCCACGAGTCGCTGTCCCAGAACGCGTGGCCGGCATAGTTGGGGGTCAGCGCGCAGGCACCCATCGGCCACGCCGTGCCGGTCGTGGTGTTGGACAGCAGGTAGTACAGGTCCGAATGCACCGCCTTCTGTACCTGCGGGTCGCCATCGACCACGATGTCGGATTGCCACAGCCCGTGCCATGCGTCGCGGTGGCGCGCGAGCAGTTTGTCGAAGCCGGCATCGCGCGCCTGCGTGGCGAGCGTGAGGTCGGCCCTGGCGTCGCCGCCCCAGCCTTCGCGCGAGAGGGCTACGTACTTGGTGAAGCTGTAGCGCTTGCCCTGTTCGACGTGCACCACAAGGTCGAGCGACAGCTTGTACGGCCCCCTCGACACCGTGGCGCTCTTCACCGCAATGCCGGGAGGCAACTCGAGCGCCGCCGCCTCGGCCATCGCGAGGCCCTGCTCGGCACGGCCGTCCAGCCACAGCGTGAGCGCCTTCGCATCGCCATCGTTCGACAGCACCTGCGTGTAGCCGGGGTACCACACCGCAGCGCGGTCGGGCGTGGGCACCGGCTTGTTGTCGAGGTTCTGCCCGCTGGCGATCACCGCAGCGATCATCTGGTCGCCGGTCATGCTGCCGATGGGAAACCGCGGCTGGTGTTCCGACCATAGCCGGATCGGGAAGCTGAGCTGCACGTCGCCGCTGAACGCCGGCGTGACGGTAAAGCGCACCGCGGCGAGATGCGGGTCGGCCTGGCTGACGAAACTCTGCACCTCCACGCCGGTGGACTTGTTCGCGTAGTCGAAGTCGTAGCGTGTGGTCAGCGTGGCGTCGTGCATGTCCAGCGTCTGCGCGTAGCCGGCGAAGATCTTCGCGTCCAGCCGCGTCGAATTGAGCCAGCCGCCGCCCGGGTTGTAATCGATCTCGTTCCAGCCGGGCACTGTGGCGGGACGGGCGATGTCACCCTTGCCGTAATCCATGAACGCGACCATGTAGCCGCGGTCGGGCTCCGTGCCGCGCGGCGAGGTCATCACCGAGAAATAGCCGTTCGCCAGGTAGCCGGGGAAATAGCTGCCGAAATCGTCGCTGGTGCCGGAGAGCAGGAAGCTTGGATCGGTAGCCGCCATCGCAGGGGCGGCGAACAGGGCCGCGAGGGCAAGGCAGGCGAGTCGGGTTTTCATGCGCGCTCCGGCGATGGTTGGTGTCATTCGGCCGCCAGACCGACGGTGACAGGGGAGTTCGAGCGATCCGTTTCGCGCTTGAAGAAGAACAGCGCCAGCAGCACCAGGCTCATCGGCAGCAGCGAGAAATAGAACGCGGCGATGCCGTCGAAGCGGGCGAATACGATGGCGGTGATGCGCGAGCCGAGCGTGCCGCCCAGCGCGGAGAAGATCACGATCAGTCCCGTCATCGCCGCGTGCGCGGGTTTGGGCAGCGAGCTGAGCACCACCGAGTTGATGACTGGGTAGATCGGCGCCATCAGCAGCCCGACCAGCGGGAACAGCCACGCAGCAGCGGGTGCGTTGCGCCAGCCGACCGTGGCGCCGGGTTCGACGCCGCGCGCCAGCGGCAGGCTCACCATCACGATGACCGCCATGCCGACCACGCAGAAGTTGAGCAAGGTGTACCAATGCATGCGCCGCAAGGCCTGGCCCGCGGCCAGCCGTCCCAGCGCGATGGTGCCGGGCAGGATGCTGGCCAGCTGGATGCTCATCGCGTTCGGCAGCTTGAGGATCTCGTTGTTGAAGGTGGGCAGCCAGGTGGAGAAGCTCTGTTCGATCAGCACGTAGAGGAAGGCCGAGATCAGGAACACGTAGACCAGCGGTCGCGCGAACAATTGCAGCATTTCGACCAGCGAGCCTTTGATCGTGGTGGTGCGCGTGTTGCGCGCCGCCGACTCGTCCATGCGCGAACCGGCGAGCAGCACGATCACCAGCATGCACAGCGCGGCCAGCACCCAGTACACGCGCAACCACACAAGGTCGGCGGGTGCAGCGTGGTTGATGAAAGCGCTGAACAGCCAGTTGCCGGCGAGCACGCCGAGCATGAACGTGCCTTCGATAGTCGAGGTGAGGCGCCCATGCGCGGCGCGATCAGCGGTCAGCAGGCCGATCGAGGAGTACACGCCGACCTTGGCCAGCGCGAACGAGATGCCCACGCAGGTGAACAGCACCTCGGTGGTGCGGAAGCCCGGCCACAGCGGCATCAGCGCGCAGGCGACGCCGAGCAGCGCCAGCGCCAGGATCATCGCGCGCCGGTAGCCGATCAGCGGCAGGAAGGAAGCCACGCCGAAGGAGACCACGGCGATGGTGAGGTCCTTGAACAGTTCGAGCAGGCTGGCTTCGGTCTTGCCCACGCCGAAGCTGGCGATGGATTGCAGGATCACCGTGCCCACGCTGTTGAGCAGGATCGCGAAGACCACATAGGTCAGCGCGAGTGCGGCGATCATGCGGTAACGGTTCATGCACACCTCGTGGTGGCGAGCTTCGCAGAAAAAGACGGCCCGGGTCGCCATCGCGCAATCCGGGCCGGAACGCGGGGAGAGCTGTTGTTGCGGGAGCTTCCGTACCCTGCCGTCGTTTCCGCGTGTGCGTCGCGGCGGCAGGGGGCGGCTTCAGGCTTGCATCAGAACTGGTACTTCACCTGGAAGGTGTACTGGTGGCCTTCCAGCGTGCGGGCCAGCAGCACGCCGGACGCGTCGGTGGCGTTGCCCGCGATGCGCGAGTTCGACTCGGTCAGGCCCAGCGTGTCGGTGACGTTGGAGCCGAGCAGGGTGAACACCCAGTGCTTGTCGTAGGTGTATTGCGCGCCGACATTGAAGTCGGTGTAGCTGCCCAGCTGCTGCAGCGCGAGCTGGTCCTGGGTGTGCGGGCCCACGTATTCCATCGTGGCCCACAGGCGCAGGTCGCCCTGCGGCATGCTGAAGTGCAGGGACGGCGTGATGCGCACCTGGAACTTGGGCTGGCGTTGCAACTGCTTGCCCTCGTAGGTGCTGACGAACTCGCCGGTTGGGTTGTCCGACGTCGGCAGGCCGTAGAACACCGCGTCGCCTTCGAAGTGCGAATAGTGTCCCTGCATCCAATCGCCCGAGGCGGTGATCGAGAACACCTGGTCCGGCGTGGTGGCCCGTACCGCGAAGTTCAGGCCCTTGGTGTCCGACCCGTAGGTGGAATAGCCGCCCAGCGGCACGCCCAGTATCGATGGCTGGTAGGACAGGCCGTTGAACTGGCGGTGGTAGAACGCCAGGTCGGCGCTAAGCAGATCGGACGAGTACTTGTAGCCCACCTCGAAGTTCTGGATGGTCAGCAGCGGCGGCGTGTTGCCGGTGGTGTTGCCGCGCATGTCGTCGAAGCTGTTGAAATGCGCACCCTTGTTGGCGCGGGCGTAGATGGCCATGTCGTCGCTGAGCTTGTAGGTGGCACCCAGCGTCCACGAGGTGTGGGTCTTGTCGTAGTCGGTGACCGAGTAGGAGCCGTTGCACATCGCCACGGCGTTGTCGTACAGCGTGTAGGCGTTGCCGTCGATATTGACGTTGGAGAGGTTGCACACGGTGTTGCGCGCGTTCTCGTTCTCCACGCGGGCCGACGCGTCGAAGATCCACTGGTCGAGCTTCCACGTATCGGACAGGTAGAACGCCTTGTTGTCGGATTCGCCGTTCTCGGTGATGTTGTAGCCGCCGTTGTAGATCAGGCCCTGGCTGTTGGTGACGTAGTAGGTCTTGCCGCCTTGCACGTAGCTCACCGCGATAGGCGTGGCGTTCGGCGTGTTGGTCATCAGCATCGGGTTGCCGAGCGACCAGCGGTCGTCGTCGGTGTAGTGCGCCAGGTACAGGCCGGCGGTCAGCGTATTGCCGTCGAACAGATCCCTGCTGACGCGGAAGTCGTTGATCACGCTGTGCAGATTCTTGTGGATGTGCCACAGGCCCTGGCTGATCACGTCCAGGTTGGGATTGGTGATCGTGCCGGTGCCGTTGGTGTAGCTGGCGTTGTACACGGCGCCGGTGGGAACGGTGTTGTCCGGGTAGGTGCCGGCGGTGTTTTCCCAGCTGCTCAGCGACTGCGGATTGGAGCCCGAGAACAGCGCGTTGGTGTCCATGTTGCCGCCGTCGACGAGGAACTTGTCGCTGACTGTCCAGCCGTCGCCGAAGTCCCAGTCGAAGTTGACGCCGAAGAAGCCGAGCTGCGCGCCGCGCCCGTTGGCGAGGTTCACGCCGGTGCCGCCGCCCGGGTAGCTTTCCAGATAGGTGTGCTGCATCGCGCTGCTGTAATACGTGCTGGTCAGCGGGTCGAAGCCGGGGTAGTCGGAGAAGATGCCCGAACGATCCTGGATCAACGGCACCGGGGTGATGAACTGGTTCTTGTCGTCGAGGCCGCGCGTCCAGAACACCAGCGAGCCGTTGTCCCAGTCCTTGGTCAGCGTGGCCGTGAGCTGGCCGCCCTTGTCGGCGGCGTACTGCGGATCGCGCACGCCGTTGGAGTCGCGGTAGAAGCCGCCCACGCTGCCGTACCAGCCGTTCTTGCCGATCGGGAAGCCGTAGAAGCCGTCGATGCGGCGCAGGTCGCCCGTGCCGTAGGTGACGCCGATGTCGCCGGACGGCGTGTCGGTGCCCTGCTTGAGGATGTAGTTGGAGGTGAGGCCGATCTGACCGTCGCCGAAGACCACCGACGGGCCGCCCTGCAGCAGCTCCACATGGTCGACGGTGTCGTCGAGGCGGAACATCGAGCTCTGCTCGAAGAACGACAGCGACGGCATGCCGTAAAGCGGCGTGCCCATGATCTGGTTGGTGTAGAACGGCGCGTCGCCGCCGCCCGGAAAGCCGGCGATCTCGACGTTGGCGCCGGTTTCGCCGCCGGAGGATTCCGGCCACACGCCGGGCGAAAGCTTCAGCAGGTCGGCAGCACTGCGCGGGTTGATCTGCTGGATCTGCGCATCGGTGGCGGTGGTGATCGAATAACTGGCGTCGATCTTGCGCACGCCGGCATTGCTGGCCGAGCCGGTGACGACGACCTGCTCCAGCGACTGCACGGATTTGCCGTTCTTCGCGTTGCTCTTGGCCTTCTGCGTAGCGTTGGTGGCGACGGTCGGCGCGCTGCTGGCGTTCTGGCCGTTGTCCTGCGCCTGTGCGGTGCCGGATGCCAGCGCAGCCGCGATCGCCGCGGACAACGTCAAGCTTGTAAGTATGCGAGCACTCATGTTCTGACTCCCCGTTCAGTTCGGATTGCAAAGTGAGACGGCGTCGGCGCGAAGCCGTGCCGGTGGGCCGCTTTTCGTTCTTATCCGGTCGATGTCGAACGCGGCGATGTTCGGCAACAACACGTCGGCCTCGGCCAGGGCATCCGCCCGACCGATGCCTACCGCCGCCATCCCCGCGGCGTGAATGCTGGCGATGCCCGCTGCGGCGTCTTCCACGCCGAGGCAGTCGGCCGGCGCCAGGCCGAGGCCGGCGGCAGCGGCGAGATAGATTTCCGGGTCGGGCTTCGAATGCGTGATGTGACTGGCATCGACCACGTAGTCGAACAGGTCGGCGATGCCCAGCCGCTCGATGAGTCGTGGCGCGTTGCGGCTGGCCGAGGCCAATGCGGTCTTCAGCCCCGCGTGGCGCACCGATTCCACCGCGGCGCGGGCGCCGGGGAGCAGGTTGTTCGGGTCGAGGTGCTCGATGAGTTCGGCGTAGCGGGCGTTCTTGCGTGCGGCAAGCTCGGCCTTTTCCGCATCGCCGTAGCGGCGCGGTGCGTGTTCCAGCAGGATCTCGAGCGAACCCATGCGGTCCACGCCCTTCATGCGCTCGGCGGTCGCTTCGTCGAGCGGCGCGTCGATCTCGGCGGCCAGTTGCTGCCACGCGGCGCGGTGCAGCACGGCGGTATCGGCGAGTACGCCGTCGAGGTCGAAGACCACGGCCTTCAGTTCGTGCGCTGGCGCAGCCGGGTGCGCCAGCTGCAGGGTTTCGCCCTTGCGCAGGCGCTGCGGCTCGCCACGATGCAGAAAGTCGAGCATGTCGCCGTCGAGCAGTGTGTAGCGCGCACCGGCGGCATCCACCTCCACGCGCAGTTGCGTATCGCGCCAGCGCAGCCCGAAGCGATAGCCGCGCCAGGGCTGCGGCAACTGCGGCGCCAGTGCGGGCTGGCCGTTGCGCACGCGCAAGCCGCCGAAGCCCCAGGTCAGCGCCAGCCAGCTGCCGGCCATCGCCGCCATGTGCAGCCCGTGGGCGGCGTTGCCGTGCAGGTCGTCCAGATCCACGCGCAGCGTGTCGAGGAAGTAGCGGTAGGCCTGCGCCGCGCGTCCGGTCTCGGCGGCGAGCACCGCGAAGGTGGAGGCGGAGAGCGTGGAATCGTGGACGGTGACGCCTTCGTAGTAGTCGAAGTTGCGCCGCTTCGCGGCTGCGTCCACGTCTTCGCCGGCCAGCATCAAGGCGAGCAGGGTATCGGCCTGCTTGCATACCTGATGGCGGTAGATGGTCAGTGGGTGCCAGTGCAGCAGCAGTGGCCGCAGCGCCGGGTCGTCCATCTGTTCGGGCGGGATCCGCGGTTTGTCGAGGAAGCCGTCGTCCTGCGGGAAGATGCCCAGTTCGGCGTCTTCCGCCAGATACATCGCGTCTGCGGCATGCCGCCACTGGGCGGCCTCGTCCGCGTCCAGATCGATGCGCTTCGCCAGTGCGGCGTGCTCGGCCGGATGGGTGGCGAGCAACCACTCGACGGTGGCCGCGGCGTCACGCAGGTGCCGCTGCGCCATGCGGTTGGTGTAGTGGTTGTTGTCGACCAGGGCGGAGTATTCGTCCGGCCCGGTGACCTCGTGGATGCAGAAGGCGCCGCCGCGGCGCGGGTTGTAGTGGCCGACTTGCAGCCAGACGCGCGCGGTCTCGCATAGCATTTCCGCGCCCAGATCGCGCAGGAAGGCTTCGTCGCCGCTGGCGTCCACGTACAGGCGGATCGCCCAGGCCACCGCCGCATTGATGTGGTATTGCGCGGAGCCGCCGGGAAAGTAGGCCGAACATTCGTCGCCGGCGATGGTGCGCCAGGGATACAGCGCACCGCGTGCGTGGTTCAGCTCACGGGCGTGGATGCGGGCGCGATCCAGTGTGGCGTGGCGCCAGGCCAGCATGTGCCGCGCCAGTGCTGGCGCCGTCGTGGCCAGCACCGGCAGCATGAAGGCCTCGGCATCCCAGAAGCAGTGGCCTTCGTAGCCCTCGCCGGTGAGACCCTTGGCCGCGACGCTGCCTTGGTCGTTGCGGCTGCCGGACTGGAACAGCTGGAACAGATTGAAGCGCAGCGCCTGCTCCACTTCAGGGGCGCCGTCGATGGCGATATCGGATGCCCGCCACAGCGCGGCGAGTTGCCCTGCCTGGTCGGCCAACAGGGAGGGGAAGCCTGCGTGGCCGGCCGATTCCAGCGTGGCCTTTGCGCTGGTCAGCAGGACAGGGTGGGAGCTTGCGTCGGCGGTGGGTTGCGACCAAGACCAGGCGGCGAACTTGTCCAGCACCACGTCGCTGCCGGGAGCGAGTTCGGCCGCCCAGACCTGCGCCACGCCGTGCGGCGTGCGTGCGGCGCCTTGAAACGCCAACGCGCCGTCGGCCGCAAGGCGATGGGTCTGCGCACAGACCACTCGGATGCCGCTGTGCGTGGTGCGCTGGCTCAGCCAGGCGACGTCGGCGTCGGCGTGGGCGTCATCCAGATGCAGGCCGCCGCTCAGGTGCGCGCCGATACGCGGGTCGTCGCCCTGGGTCACGGCGGTACGTACGGTATCGATGGCCGACTCCAGCGCGATGGGGCCGCGGTAGTCGATCGAGCGCACCCGGTAACGGATCGCCAGCAAGCCGGGGCGGTCCAGCGCCACTAACCGTTCCGAGCTGATTTCCAGTGTGCCGCCGCCCGGCGCGCGCCAACGCAGGGTGCGCCGGTAGCTGCCGTTGCGCAGATCGAGCCGGCGTTCCAGTGCCAGCCATTCGCCGTCGTCCAGCTGCACCGGGACATCGCCCAGCCGCAGCCGGATGCGGCTGGCGTCGGCCACCGGCACGCGCGTGTCGGTATTGCGGGCGTATCCGGTGAAGCGTTCGTGGTAGGCGATGGGCGAGCGTTCCCATACGCCAGCAAGGAAGCAGCCCTGGCTCGGGCTGTCGTCTTCCTCCAGCCCGCCACGCACGCCCAGCGATCCGTTGGCGAGGGCAAAGAGGCTCTCGTCCTGGGCAAAGCCTGCACGATCGCGGCCATGACGCACGAGCTGCCAGGGATCGGCTGTGCCGGTGGCATGCATCGCCGAGCCCGCATCGGCGGACAAGGCGGGCGTGGCCGCATCGTGTGTCTGCACGTGGTTCCCTCGCATGGTTGCATGCCGCGACGGCATCTATCCGGGCGCAGCATACGGGCGAATGATATCGATATCAAGATATCGATATCATTCGCTGCGAAGCCGTCTCGGGCGGCTTGCGGGCTGGATGTCGGCGCATTGAACCCTTCGGCTTTGCGGGCCACACTAGCCGTCGCCAAGGCCGGCCTCCCGCCGCCTGCACTCTTGCCCGAGGGCCGTTGCGTGAGCCACGCCAAGAAGAAGTCTCCCGCCGCGGCACAGCCCGGTTTGACCATGGCGGATCTGGCGAAGCTGGCGGGGGTTTCCAAGATCACCGTGTCGCGGGCGCTGGGCGACAGCCCGCTAGTGACAGCCGAAACCCGCGAGCGCATCCAGGCGCTGGCCCGCAAGCATGGCTACAAGCTCAACGTCAGCGCACGCAACCTGCGGCTGCGGCGCAGCCATACCGTGGCGGTGATCGTGGAGATGAAGCCTTCGTCCAGCCGCACCATGTGGGATCCCTACCCGCTGTCACTGCTGGGCGGCATTTCGCAGGAATTGACCTCGGCCGGCTACAGCGTGCTGCTGACCACCCGCCATGACGCGGCGAACGCCGCGGTGCAGGCGGCCGACGGGTTGATCCTGCTGGGCCAGGGCGAACACGAGGACGCGGTGAAGCTGTACGACCGCATGGGCTTGCCGATGGTGGTGTGGGGCGCCGAATCCGCGCGGGACAACCACATCGTGGTGGGCAGCGACAACCGGCACAGCGGCGTCAGCGTGGCCGAGCGCTTCCTGTCGATCGGGCGGCGCCATCCGGTATTCATCGGCAACTCCGACCATCCCGAGATGGCGCAGCGCCTGCATGGCTTCGTCGACGAGCTGGCCGGTCACGGCATCAAGCCGCTGCTGCTGCGCCGGGTGGACTGGACGCTGGAATCGGGCGTCGAAGCGGTGCGCTCGCTGGCCGCCCGCAAGGTGCATTTCGACTCGATCTTCGCCTGCAGCGACCTGTTGGCGATGGGCGCGATCCGCGCGCTGGTGGAGCTGGGGCTGTCGGTGCCGAACGACGTCTCGGTGGTGGGCTACGACGACACCCCGCATGGCGCCAGCTTCCTGCCGCCGCTGTCCAGCGTTCGGCAGAACTGGCAGGAGGGTGGCGTGCTGCTGGCGCGCAAGGTGCTTGCGCTGATCGACGGGCTTCCAGTGTCTTCGCAGGTGTTGCCCACCAGCCTGGTCGTGCGCGCAACCTGAGGTCGCGGACAGGCTCTGAGCTTCAGGTACCCGTTGCCTCGCCCGCCATGCGGCCCATCTGCGCCGGCGTGAGCACCAGCCGGAAGCAGCTGCCGCCGCCCGCCACGCGCACGTATTCCAGCGAAGCCTGGTTCGCCTCGGCCATCTGCCGTGCCAGGTACAGGCCGAGGCCGGTGCCGTATTCGTGGGTGGTGTAGAACGGTTCGAAGATCTGCGTGGCCACCTTGGGCGCGATGCCGGGACCGCGGTCGGTGACTTCCAGGATGGGCTCGCCGTGCTCGCCGGTGCGCACGATCACGATCACGCGTGCCGGTTCCCCGGGCATGCGGCCATAGCGCAGTGCGTTCTGCACCAGGTTCCACGCCACTTGCTGCAGTTGCTGCGGGTCGGCCAGCGCGGCCACCGCGGTGGGGCCGCCCACGACCACGCGCAGCGTGTCGTTGCCGATGTCGTTGCCTTGCTTGTACTCGTCCACGAAGCTCTGCGCCCAGCGCCCGAGATCCAGCGTTTCCGGGCGCGAGCGCTCGCGTCGCGACAGCTGCAGGATGTTCTCGATGATCTCGTTGAGCCGCACGCAGTGGTTGTTGATGATCTCGACCATGCGCTGGTCGGCGCTGTCCATGCTTTCCGACTCGGCCAGCAGCTGCGCCGAGTAGCGGATCGCCGCCAGCGGGTTGCGGATTTCGTGCGCGATCGAGGCAGACAGGCGGCCCAGCGAACTGAGCGTGAGCTCCTCGGCGCGGCGCGACACCAGCGAGGTGTCGTCGAGGAAGATCAGCACCAGCGAATCGTCGTTCGGTGCGAGGCGGGAGAACCGAGGCACCACTTCGGGCACGCCGTCGGCGAGCTGGGTGGCGGTTTCGTCCAGCTTGCCGGAAGTCATCCAGTGGTACAGGCGGCGCGACAGTTCCGGCGCGAGGCGGCCGAGATCGCGCTGTTCGGCGCTGGGGTTGCCCAGCAGCATCCATGCCGATTCGTTGATCTGGTGGATGCGGTTGGCGTCGTCCACCAGCAGCACGCCGGTTTTCATGCGGCGGATGATGAGTTCGTTGACCTGCGAGAGGTTGGCCAGGTCGGTGCTGCGTTGTTCGGCCAGGGCCTCGCTGGCGCGCAGTTGCCGGCTCAGCACGTGGCACAGCGTGGTGATGGCGAAATAAGCCACGCCGAACAACGCCGATTCCAGCAGGCTGCTTTCGCCGCCACCGCCACCGCCGTGCTGGATGAACAGGGCGCGGCCGAGCAGGCCCAGCGTGGCCAGTGCGGCGAAGAAGCTGGAAACCCGCAGCGACAGGATCAATGCGCCCACGCCAAGGTTCACCGCCAGCATCATCGCGATGCCGATGCGGGAGTAGTCGATCGCACTCAGCGCCAGCACCGCGGCGATGATGTCCACCACCAGCCAGATCGATACGGCCGCCTTCGCGTAAGGCACGCAGCGTCGGGTCAGCGCCAGCGCCGCCACCGCAAACAGCAGATAAGGCAGGGTCACCACGAGAGCGAAGCGCAGCGATTCCAGCGACAGGCCGTGAATCTGCGCGGGCGCGAACGCCAGTCCGATGTACACCAGCGCCTGCATCAACCGGAAGCCGTTGAAGAACAGCATCTCGTGGCGGATCGCCGCCGGAATGGGGCGTGGGGCGTTGAGCTGCGGCAGGGCGGGGTTGGACACGACGTTCGGCGCTCCGGGGCGGTCTGGACAGAGTATATGTTCCATACCTTCCGCGTGGCCCGCGCCGGGAGCTGTATGCACGCAGGCCAAGCAAGAAAGGGGGGAGTCCATGATGGACTCGGCCATGAGCGGCGAGAAGTGGACGTCCGTCCACGACCGAGTGATGACGCCACCATAAGGGCAAACAGACCCGGCTTTTCGGGCAGCCCTGCCGTAGCCGCAAGACCTGACCTGCCAGTCAGGAGGGCGTTGCGCCGCTCACTGCCGCCCGGCGGCCGCGGCAGGGTAATGAGGGCCACGCAGAGGCCTGGAGCAGGCATCGCAGGATGAGCGGTTTGGCCCGCCCCTTTCCATTGGGGGCCGCTTCCGCGAAAATGGGCGGCCGTTTCGCGCCGTTCCTGTCCTCTCGGGCATGGCGCCGCGCATCGACATGCCGGCAGCGTCCGCGCCGCCCGACTCCCCCAGCCCGCGCCGCGCTCTTTCCGCGCGAGGCCGTGTTTCCCCGTTCGCTCGAGGCTTTCGAATGAATTTCCACGAATATCAGGCCAAAGAACTGTTCGCGCAGTACGGCATCAACGTACCGCCGGGCAAGGTCGCCAACTCTCCCGATGCCGCCGTCGACGCCGCCAAGGCGCTGGGCGGTACCCAATGGATGGTCAAGGCGCAGATCCACGCAGGCGGCCGCGGCAAGGCCGGCGGCGTGAAGTTCTGCCGCAGCCTGGACGACGTGCGCGCCGCCGCCAAGGGCATGCTGGGCACCAAGATGGAGACCTACCAGTCCGCCGGCCGTGCGCTGCCGGTGAACCTGGTGCTGGTCACCGACGCCACCGACATCGCCAAGGAGCTGTACCTGTCGATCCTGGTGGACCGCGATTCCAAGTCCGTCTCCTTCATCGCCTCCAAGCACGGCGGCGTGGATATCGAGCAGGTGGCCAAGGACACCCCCGAGGACATCCACACCATCGTGGTGGACTTCGTGGAAGGCCTGCAGCCCTACCAGTGCCGCCAGCTCGGCTTCGCGATGGACCTCAACGCCAAGCAGGTCGGGCAGCTGACCAAGATCATGCTGGGCCTGTACAAGCTGTTCAACGAGAAGGACCTCTCGCTGGTCGAGCTGAACCCGCTCGCCATCCTCGCCGACGGCAACCTCGCCGCGCTGGACGGCAAGGTGAACTCCGACGACAACGCCGAGTTCCGCCACGCCGACCTCGCCGCGATGCGCGACCTCACGCAGGAAGACGCCGCCGAGGCGGCTGCGGTGCAGAACAACCTCAACTACGTGACGATGGACGGCACCATCGGCTGCATGGTCAACGGCGCCGGCCTGGCCATGGCCACCATGGACGTGATCAAGCTGGCGGGCGGCGAGCCGGCCAACTTCCTCGATGTGGGCGGCGGCGCCACCAAGGAGCGCGTCACCGAGGCGTTCAAGCTGATCACCTCGTCCGACAAGGTCAAGGCCATCCTGGTCAACATCTTCGGCGGCATCGTCCGCTGCGACATGATCGCCGAGGGCATCATCGCCGCGGTGAAGGAAGTGGGCCTGAAGATTCCGGTGGTGGTGCGACTGCAGGGCACCAACGTCGAGAAGGGCCGCGAACTGCTGGCCAACTCCGGCCTGGCGATCACGCCGGCCGACGATCTCAACGACGCGGCGCAGAAAGCCGTGGCCGCCGCGAAGTGAGGAGCAACTAAGTCATGTCCGTTCTCATCAACAAGAACACCAAGGTGCTGGTGCAGGGCTTCACCGGCCAGCAGGGCACCTTCCACGCGCAGCAGGCGATCGACTACGGCACCAAGGTCGTGGGCGGCGTCACCCCCGGCAAGGGCGGCAGCGAGCACATCGGCCTGCCGGTCTTCAATTCGGTGGACGAAGCCGTTCTGGAAACCGGCGCCGACGCCTCCGTCATCTTCGTGCCGCCGCCGTTCGCGGCCGATTCGATCCTCGAAGCGGTCGACGCCGGCATCAAGGTCATCGTAGCGATCACCGAAGGCATCCCGGTGCTGGACATGCTGCGCGTGAAGAACGTGCTGGCGCAGCATCCGGAAACCGTGCTGATCGGGCCGAACTGCCCCGGCGTGATCACCCCGGGCGAATGCAAGATCGGCATCATGCCGGGCCACATCCACCAGCCGGGCAAGGTCGGCATCGTGTCACGCTCCGGCACCCTGACCTATGAAGCCGTGTTCCAGACCACCAACGAAGGCCTGGGCCAGTCCACCTGCATCGGCATCGGCGGCGACCCGATCAACGGCCTCAGCTTCATCGACTGCCTCAAGCTGTTCCAGGACGATCCGCAGACCGAAGGCATCATCATGGTCGGCGAGATCGGCGGTTCGGCCGAGGAAGATGCCGCCGAGTTCATCGGCGAATACGTCAAGAAGCCGGTGGTGTCCTTCATCGCCGGCGCCTCGGCCCCGGCGGGCAAGCGCATGGGCCATGCCGGTGCGATCATCTCCGGCGGCAAGGGCACGGCGGCGGCGAAGTTCGCGGCGCTGGAGAAAGCCGGCGTCACCACGGTGAAGTCGCCTGCCGACCTCGGCAAGACGCTCGCCAAGCTGATGAAGAAGTAAAACCGGGTCCATCCGACCGGTACGGGAAGGGCCGCTTCGTGCGGCCCTTCCTGTTTTCTGGCGCCTACGAGGAAGCGCGTGCGTTGCGCAGGCCGTGACGGGCCGCATGCAGCAGCGCCTCGGTGACCTTGGCCAATGCGGTCGAGCGGATCGACCAGTGTTGCCAATACAACGGCACGTCCAGCCACCGCCGGGGCGCGATTGGCTGCAGCGAGCCCAGGGCGAAGGGTTGTTCCAGCATGGCCTCCGGCGCCATCGCCCAGCCCAGGCCCAGCGCCGCGCCTTCCACGAAGGCAGTGGAGGAGGGCAGGTAATGCATGGGCGGGGCCAGCCGGGCATGGGTCACGCTGCGGATGAAGCGCCATTGCAGAGCGTCCTTGCGGTTGAACACCAGCATCGGCGCCGCGCCCAGCGATGCTGCATCCAGGCCTTTGGAGAAATGCTTCGCGACGAAAGCAGGCGAGGCAATCGGCAGGTAGCGCATCACCCCCAGCTTCTTCACCGTGCAGCCCTGCACGGGGCGGGCGTCCGCGGTGATCGCGCCGAGCACCGAGCCGTCGCGCAGCAGGTCGACGGAATGATCCTGGTCCTCCACCCGCACGTCGAACAGCAGCCCGTCGTGCTGGTGCGGTTCGACCAGGGCGCCGAGCGCCCAGGTGGCAAGGGAGTCTGCGTTCACGGCAATGGCTATCGTGACCGGCGCGGTGTGCGTCGCTTCGACGGCGAAGTCGCCGAGAATCTCTGCCTCCAGCAGGCGCATCTGCTGCACGCCGCGCAGCAGTCGCTCACCCGCCGGCGTGGCCCGGCTGGGCGATTGGCGCAACACCAGCACCTGACCCAGGCGATCTTCCAGCGCCTTGATGCGTTGCGAGACGGCCGATGGGGTCAACGCGAGCCGTCGCGCGGCGCCATCGAAGCTGCCTTCGTCCAGTACGGCGACGAAGGCGGCCAGTTGGGGGTTGAGCATTCGCATGGGCGCACTCGAAATTAGAAAATCTGAATTGACTTAAGCAAATATAGTTTTACTGATGCAGACGGCTATTCGAAAGTAGGCCTCCTTTCGTGAGGTCCGCATGCTCGCATCCGCTTATCTCGCCGGGCTCGGTACCGGGGCCGGCCTGATCGTCGCCATCGGTGCGCAGAATGCCTTCGTCTTGCGCCAGGGACTGCAGCGCCTGCATGTCGGTGCGGTGGTACTGGTCTGCGTGCTGGCCGACGTCGCGCTGATCGCCCTGGGCGTGGCCGGCATGGGGCTGGCGGTGAAGCAGCAGCCCGGGTTGCTACAGGTCCTGCGTTTCGCGGGCGCTGCCTTTCTCGCCTCGTATGGCGTGTTGGCAGCGCGACGTGCCTGGCGCGGCGAAAGCGGCCTGCGTCCGGCCGATGCAACGGCGGGCAGGCAAGGGCGCACGGTGCTGGCCTGCCTGGGATTCACCCTGCTCAACCCACATGTTTATCTGGATACCGTGGTGCTGCTCGGCAGCTTGTCCACCCATTACCTGGGTGGCGTCCAGTGGTCGTTCGCAGCTGGAGCAGGTACGGCCAGCTTGCTGTGGTTCACGGCGCTGGGCTACGGGGCGCGGCTGCTGCTGCCGGTATTCCGCAGCCCGGTTGCCTGGCGCGTGTTCGACGTGCTCGTGGCGTTGCTGATGTGGGGGCTGGCTACCCTGTTGCTGTTGCGGCCAATGGCCTGAGGCCGGCAGGGCACGAAAAGCTGGCGAAGGAGCGTTTGGGGGAAGGCGGCCGCCCTCTTGTGTCGATGGCGATGCACTACCATTTCGTCCCCGATTCCATCCCCGAAGAGCTTGATCCATGGCTGTCCTGAGACTGGCGCTGGCCCAGCACGATTTCCCGGTCGGCGCGGTCGCGGCGAATGCCGCGAAGGTGGGCGACCTGATGGCGCAGGCCCGCGGCGGCGGTGCCGACCTCGTGGCGTTCCCCGAGCTGACCCTCTCGGGCTATCCGCCGGAAGACCTGCTGCTGCGCCCGAGTTTCCTCGCTGCCTGCCAGCAGGAGCTGGATGCGCTGGCCGTGGCGACGGACGACATGGCCGCGCTGGTGGGTTTCCCGCACAGCGAGGGCGAGGTGTACAACGCCGCCGCGCTGTTGCGCGAGGGCCGCATCACGCAGGTGGCGCACAAGCAGGCGCTGCCGAACTACGGCGTGTTCGATGACAAGCGCTACTTCCGTCCCGGTCATGCCAGCACGGTGGCCACGCTGGCTGGCGTGCGTGTCGGTCTGTTGATCTGCGAGGACGTGTGGCGGCCCGAGCCGGCTGCCGCGATGGCGCGTGCCGGCGCCGAGCTGATCGTGGTGATCAATGCCTCGCCCTGGGACGACGCCAAGCAGGCCGAGCGCGAGGCGGTGCTGGTCGAGCGCGCCAGGGAGACCGGCTGCGCACTGGCCTACCTCAACCTGGTCGGCGGGCAGGACGAGGTTGTGTACGACGGCGGCTCATTGCTGGTGAACGGCGACGGTTCGGTCGCGGCGCGAGCGCAAGCCTTCGTCGATGCGCTGCTGTGGGCGGAATTCGATTCGGCGACACGCAGCCTGCAGGCCGAAAACTGGCCGGTCGCCGCCGACGCCTCGGCCGAGGCCACGCTGTACGCCGCGCTGGTGCGAGGCATCCGTGACTACATCGACAAAAACGGTTTTCCCGGCGTGCTGCTGGGCCTGTCCGGTGGCATCGATTCGGCGTTGACGCTGGCGCTGGCGGTGGATGCGCTGGGAGCAGATCGCGTTGTCGCGGTAATGATGCCGACGCGCTATACCTCGCAACTGTCGCTGGACGGCGCGCGCGTGCAGGCTGAGCAGCTGGGCGTGGACTACCACGTCATCGGCATCGAGCCGATGACCGAAGCCTTCCTCGCTGCGCTGGCACCCGCCTTCGCCGGCAAGGCTGCCGACACTACCGAGGAAAACCTGCAGTCGCGCACGCGCGGCGTGACCTTGATGGCACTCTCCAACAAGCACGGCAAGTTGCTGCTCGCCACCGGCAACAAGAGCGAGATGGCAGTGGGCTACTGCACGCTGTATGGCGACATGTGCGGTGCCTATGCGCCGCTCAAGGATGTCTACAAGACGGCGGTGTATCGGCTCGCACGCTGGCGCAACGCCCAGGCTGGCGGCGAGGAGGCGATTCCGGTGGCGGTGATCGACAGGCCGCCCTCGGCCGAGCTGCGCGACAACCAGACCGACCAGGATTCGCTGCCGCCCTACGAGGTGCTTGACGCGATCCTGGAGCGCTTCATCGAGGGCGAACAGTCACAGGCCGAGATCATCGCGGCCGGTTTCGCCGCCGACGTGGTGCATCGCGTGGTGCGGCTGGTGCTTGCCAACGAATTCAAGCGCCGCCAGTCCGCGCCGGGGCCGCGCGTCACTACCCGTGCGTTCGGCCGCGAAAGGCGATACCCGATCACCTCGGGCTGGCGGTGAAGCCTGCGCGGCATCCTAGTCATTGCCGGTAGTTATAGATGCTGCCGACGATCATCAGGATGATCGACAGCAGCGAGACGAGCATGACCGACCGAGGGCTGATCCATCGGCCTTGCCTGGCGGACTGGTAGATCTCTTGTGGCGTTCGGCCAAAGCCCGGCCCCGGGTAGTAAAACGCTACCCATGCGCCCAGCAGCAAGCCGCAACCGCTGAAGGCCGATGCGGGCGGCCTTTCGGTCCGGAGGGTGGCCACGGCGGTCAGCAGCAGGATGCCGGTCCATATCCTGTGACCTTTGCGGTTGCCGGATTTGCTTTCCTGGCTCATGGCGATTCCGGCGCAGCGGCTCTCATGGAAATGGCGGAGCTTGCATAAAAAAACCGGCGATCGCTCGCCGGTTTCTGTTGTACTGACCTGTCGGCATCAATGGTGCCGCATGAAGGGAACCATCTTGCGCCACTTCGCCACTTCGTGCGGCCAGGTGGGATCCTTCAGGTAAGGGTGATCCGGGTAGTTGAGCACCAGCACCTGGCGGGTCTGATCGGCCAGCTTGTCCTCTTTCAGCGCAAGGTAGCTGCGAGTGAGGATGGCCAGTGCATCACCGGTCTGCGGCGCCTGCTGGTAGTGCTCGATCACGTACTGCGCGCGATCCGCCGCACCGACATAGACGCGATTGAACAGGTAGAACTCGGCCACGTTGACCTCGTACTGCGCCAGCACGTTGCGCAGGTAGATCATGCGCTGGCGCGCATCGGCAGCATAGGCGCTGTTGGGAAAGCGGCGCGACAGCTCGGCAAAGTCGTCGAAGGACTGCAGGTTGTAGCCCTGGTCACGGCGCGACTGCGCCTGCTTGTCGCGGGAAACCTTGTCCATGAAGCCGGTAGTGCGGTCGAAATTGATCAATCCGCGCAAGTAATAGGCATAATCGATGTGCTTGTTCGACGAATCGGCCTTGATGAAGCGGTTGATCGTCGAGTACGCGTCTTCCCACTGGGCGTCCTTGTACTGCGCGTAGGTCAGCTCCAACTGGGCCTGTTCGTTGTAATCACCGGCTGGGAAGCGCGCGATCAGGCGTTGGTAGTCCTTGATGGCGGCGGAGTAGTCGGCATTCTCCAGCGAGACGTGTGCCTTCTTGTACAAGACGTCCACCGGCATGGTGTCGATGTTGTCGCGCTTGTGGTGGAACAGCGAGCAGGCGCTCATCGCCAGCGCCAGACCAAGCAAGGCGAGTGTCCTGAGGCAGAACCGGGTGGTCGTCGGCAGCTTGGGCGAGTCGATAATTGAACGCATGGAAAAGGATCGTATGTTGGATCGAAAGGGCATGATAGCTGAAACCGGAGCCGCCCCGCGGCCCGCGGTCCGCTACACGAGGGCTGTTGCATGACCGTGATAAGCCACGAGGCTAGGGTGCCGCTGGCATTGGCCGGACGCAGGTTCGACCAGGTGTTGGCCGAGTTGTTCCCTGACTACTCGCGTTCGCGCCTCACTGGCTGGATCAAGTCCGGTGCGGCCACCCTGGACGGCGCGATGGCGCCGCCCCGCCTGCTGCTGAAGGGCGGCGAACTGGTACAGCTGGAAGCCGAGCTGGAAACCGAGGTGGAGAGCGCGCCGGAAGACATCGCCCTGACCATCGTGCACGAGGACGAACACCTGCTGGTGCTCGACAAGGCCGCCGGCCTGGTAGTGCACCCCGGTGCCGGCAACGCCTCCGGCACTCTGCTCAACGCTTTGCTGCACCACGACCCGAAGCTGGCCGAGTTGCCGCGCGCGGGCATCGTGCACCGGCTGGACAAGGACACCAGTGGCCTGATGGTGGTGGCGAAGACGCTGCCCACCATGACTGCGCTGGTGGAAAGGCTGTCCAATCACGACGTGCAACGACAGTACGAAGCCGTGGTGCTAGGAAGCATGGTGTCCGGCGGCACCGTGGACGCGCCCATCGGCCGCAGCATGGGCGACCGCCTGCGGCAGGCCGTGCGCGAGGACGAAACCGGCAAGCATGCCGTGACCCACTACCGCCTGCGCGAACGCTTTCGCGCGCACAGCCTGCTCCAGTGCAACCTGGAAACCGGCCGCACCCACCAGATCCGCGTCCATCTCACGCATATCGGCCATCCGCTGGTGGGGGACCCGCTTTACGGTGGTGGTCTCAAGCTGCCGAAGCGCGCCATGCCGGAGCTGGTCACTGCGTTGCGCGGCTTCCGCCGGCAGGCCCTGCACGCCGAGCGGCTCGCGTTCGAACATCCGGCGACGGGGGAGGCGCTGTCTTTTGCCGCGCCACGCCCTGACGACATGAATGTCCTGATTGCGGCCTTGCGTGACGACCTTGCCGCCCACGGCCACGACGACTGATTGCATGATCGACCCCTGGCTCTTCCCCGATTGGCCTGCTCCCGTGCACGTGCACGCGGTCGTGAGTACGCGCGAAGGCCCGGGTGTTTCGGCGCCGCCGTTCGGTCGTTTCAACCTCGGCATGCGCAGCGGCGAGTCCACCGAGGTGGTCGGCAGCAACCGCGACGTGTTGCGGCAGGCACTGGGCTTGCCGAGCGCTCCGCGCTGGCTGCATCAGGTGCATGGCACCACCGTGGCTGAGCTGGGTCCGCTGCCCGGCGGACACGAGCCGCAGGCCGACGCCGCCGTGTCGCGCATTCCCGGCACCGCGCTCGCCATCCTTACCGCCGACTGCCTGCCGGTGTTGTTCTGCACCGACGATGGCAGCGCCATCGGCGCGGCTCATGCAGGCTGGCGTGGCCTTGCTGCCGGGGTGCTGGAAGCCACCATCGAACAGATGCAGGCGTCGCCGGCGCGGCTGATGGCATGGCTGGGGCCGTGCATAGCCGGGGCTTCCTACGAAGTGGGCGAGGAGGTGCGCGCCGCCTTCGTCGATCGTGCGCCCGGCGCGGCGACCTGCTTCACGTCCACGCGACCGGGTCACTGGCATTGCGACCTTGCCGCGTTGGCACGGCAGCGACTGACCGCAGCCGGCGTCGCACGTGTGCATGGCGGCGGTTTCGACACGTTCCAGGACGTGCGGTTCTATTCGTACCGCCGCGAAGGCTCGCGCAGTGGGCGTTTCGCCAGCCTGATCTGGCTGGCCGAAGGCTGAATGTCCGTACCCGCATGGCGCCATCGTCCCAATTGAACGTTGCACGTCTGGCGTCCGGGCGGATCCCCTCCGTCCGCTGAAACCTTGACGTTTTCCCCGCATGCCGGCTGCTTGAATCGCTGGCGGCCACCCGCATCTCAGCGGGCAGTGGCGGCCAGTCCGCCAAACCTTTCGTGGGGATCAACCGATGCGGATGGACAAACTCACCTCGCGTTTCCAGCAGGCGCTGGCCGACGCACAGTCGCTGGCCGTGGGGCGCGACAACAACATGCTGGAATCCGCGCACGTGATGGCGGCGCTGTTGAACCAGCAAGGCGGCTCGACCGCGCCGCTGCTCACGCATGCGGGCGTCAACGTGCCGGCGCTGCGCCAGCGCGTGAACGAGCTGCTCGACCGCCTGCCCAGGGTCAGCGGGCAGGAGGGCAGCATCAATGTGGGCAACGACCTGTCACGCCTGCTCAACCTCACCGACAAGCTGGCGCAGCAGCGCGGCGACCAGTTCATTGCCAGCGAGTTGTTCGTGCTGGCGGCGCTGGAGGACAAGGGCGAGCTGGGCTCGGCACTGAAGGCGGCAGGTGCGACCAAGGCGAACCTCGAGGCCGCCATCGAGCAGGTGCGTGGCGGCGAGAAGGTGCAGAGCGAGAACGCCGAGGACCAGCGCCAGGCGCTGCAGAAGTACTGTATCGACCTCACCGAGCGCGCCGAGTCCGGCAAGCTCGATCCGGTGATCGGCCGCGACGAGGAGATCCGCCGCACCATCCAGGTGCTGCAGCGGCGCACCAAGAACAATCCGGTGCTGATCGGCGAGCCCGGCGTGGGCAAGACCGCCATCGTGGAAGGCCTCGCCCAGCGCATCGTGAAAGGCGAGGTGCCGGAAGGCCTGCGCGATCGCCGCGTGCTCGCGCTGGACATGGGCGCGCTGATCGCTGGCGCGAAGTTCCGCGGCGAATTCGAGGAGCGCCTCAAGGCGGTACTCAACGACCTCGCCAAGAACGAAGGCCAGATCATCCTGTTCATCGACGAACTGCACACCATGGTCGGCGCCGGCAAGGGCGAAGGTGCGATGGATGCGGGCAACATGCTCAAGCCCGCGCTCGCGCGTGGCGAACTGCATTGCATCGGCGCCACCACGCTGGATGAATATCGCAAGTACATCGAGAAGGATGCGGCCCTCGAGCGCCGCTTTCAGAAGGTGTTCGTGGGCGAGCCCTCGGTGGAAGACACCATCGCGATCCTGCGAGGCCTCAAGGAGCGCTATGCCGTGCACCACGGCGTGGAGATCACCGACCCGGCCATCGTCGCCGCCGCCACGCTCAGCAACCGCTACATCCCTGACCGCCAGCTTCCCGACAAGGCCATCGACCTGATGGACGAGGCGGCCTCGCGCATCCGCATGGAGATCGACTCCAAGCCGGAGGAGCTGGATCGTCTCGAGCGCCGGTTGATCCAGCTGAAGATCCAGCGCGAGATGCTGAAGAAGGAAAAGGACGTCGAGTCGAAGCAACGCCTCGCCGACCTGGACGCCGACATCGCCAAGCTCGAACGCGAGTTCTCGGACCTCAACGAGGTGTGGAAATCCGAGAAAGCCGCGCTGCAGGGCGCGACCAAGATCAAGGAACAGATCGAGCAGGCGCGCACGGAACTGGAAGCGGCTCAGCGCCGGCAGGACTACGCCAAGATGAGCGAGATCCAGTACGGCAGGCTGCCGGAGCTGGAGAAGCAGCTCGCCGTCGCGCAGGCTGCCGAGACGCAGGAATTCACCCTGGTCAAGGACAAGGTCACCGCCGAAGAGATCGCCGAGGTCGTGGCGCGCTGGACCGGCATCCCGGTGGCGAAGATGCTGGAAGGCGAGCGCGAAAAACTGCTGCACATGGAGGACGACCTGCACCGGCGCGTGGTGGGTCAGGACGAGGCGGTACGCGCGGTGTCCGATGCCGTGCGTCGCGCACGTGCCGGACTGTCCGATCCCAACCGGCCCAGCGGTTCCTTCCTGTTCCTCGGGCCCACCGGCGTGGGTAAGACCGAGCTGTGCAAGGCGCTGGCCGAGTTCCTGTTCGACACCCAGGACGCGATGGTGCGCATCGACATGAGCGAATTCATGGAAAAGCATTCCGTGAGTCGCCTGATCGGCGCGCCCCCGGGCTACGTGGGCTATGAAGAGGGCGGCTATCTCACCGAGGCCGTGCGCCGCCGTCCGTACAGCGTGATCCTGCTCGACGAGGTGGAGAAGGCGCATCCGGACGTGTTCAACATCCTGCTGCAGGTGCTGGACGACGGCCGCCTCACCGACGGCCAGGGTCGCACGGTGGATTTCCGCAACACCGTGATCGTGATGACCTCCAACCTTGGATCGCAGCTGATCCAGGAGCAGGCCGGCGATTCGGAAGCGGATTACGTGCAGATGAAGGCCGCGGTGCTAGGCGTGGTGCAGGCGCACTTCCGCCCCGAGTTCATCAACCGCCTCGACGAACTGGTGGTGTTCCGCCCGCTGGAGAAAAAACAGATCCGCCGCATCGCGCTGATCCAGCTGACCGCGTTGGAGAAGCGTCTCGCCGAACGCCAGCTGAAATTCGAGATCAGCGAGAAAGCACTGGATCTGCTCGGCAACGTGGGTTTCGACCCGGTATACGGCGCACGACCGCTGAAGCGTGCGATCCAGCAGCAACTGGAGAACCCGCTGGCCAGGGAGATCCTCGAAGGCCGTTACGCGCCAGGCAGCATCATTGCGGTGGACGTGGCCGGCGGCCACCTGGTGTTCCGCAAGGGTTGAGCGTGCCGGCGATCGATCGTCGCATTGCCTTCATGAAACGAAACGGCCGACCCGAAACCATCGGGCCGGCCGTTTCGTCTGCGATTTCCGTCAATAGCCGGCGGCCAGCCCGGCAGGTCGACGGCGATCGTTGGCACCCTCGAGTGCACCGGTCTTCGGGTCGACCAGGATGGCCTCGTCGGCACCCCACGACTGCACTTGCCTGAACTTGTAGCCCATCGCCTCGAGCTGCTTCTGCGCTTCGGGCGCGAACAGGCCGGGCTCGATCATCACCGTGTCCGGCAGCCATTGCATGTGCATGCGCGGCGCGTCCACCGCCTGCTTGATGTTCATGCCGAACTCGGCCACGTTGAGGAAGCTCTGCAGCACGGTGGTGATGATGGTGGAGCCGCCGGGGCTGCCGGTCACCATGTAGAGCTTCTTTTCCGGGCCACGCAGCACGATGCTGGGCGACATGGAGCTGAGCGGGCGCTTGCCGGGTTCGATCCGGTTGGCTTTGTCCTGCACCAGGCCAAAGGAGTTGGGCACGCCCGGCTTGGAGGTGAAGTCGTCCATCTCGTTGTTGAGGAAGAAGCCGGTGTCGCCGGCGATCTGGCCGTTACCGAACAGGTAGTTGATCGTGTATGTCACGGCTACCGCATTGCCGTGGCTGTCCACGACGGAGTAGTGGGTGGTGTTGGTGCCTTCCTCCGGCCCCAGGCTGCCCTTGACCTCGGAGGACGGCGTTGCCTTGCCGGGCAGGATGGTGTCGCGCAGGGCGGCCACGTGGTCGGGCGCAAGCAACTTCGCTATGGGGTTGTGCACGAAGGCAGGATCGCCGAGGTAGGTGTTGCGATCGGCGTAGGCGCGTCGTTCGGCTTCGATGATGGCATGTGCGCCGTTCACCGAGCCGTAGCCCCATTTGGCCAGCGGATACGGTTCCAGTATCTGCAGGATCTGGCAGATCGATACACCGCCGGAACTCGGTGGTGGCGCGGCGACATAGGTATAGCCGTGGTACGTGCAGGTGATCGGGGTTTCCCATTGCACCGTGTAGTCGGCGAAGTCCTGCAGCGACAAGAGGCCGCCATTGGCGTCGCTGCCGGCGACGACGTCCTGCGCGATGGGGCCCCGGTAGAAGGCGCCGGTGCCGTCCTTCGAGATCAGTTCCAGCGTTTTCGCCAGCTGCGGCTGGCGCAGGCGGTCGCCCGGTACGTAAGGCTTGCCCTGGTTGAGGAAGATCGCCGCAACGTTGGGGTGCTTGGCGAAATCCTTCACGCGCTGATTGAGGACGTTCACGTCACCCTGGTCCAGCTCGAAGCCATCGTTGGCCAGCTTGATCGCCGGCGCGATCACCTGACCTAGCGACATCGTTCCGTATTTCTTCAAGGCGGTATCGAGGCCCATCACCGTGCCGGGTACGCCTACGCCGAGATAGGTGCTGGTGCTCTTGCCATGGATCACGTTGCCCTTGGCATCCTGGAACATGGTGGGTGTGGCCTTCAGCGGGGCCTTTTCGCGGAAATCGAGGAACACGTTCTGGCCGTTGGCCAGATGCACCAGCATGAAGCCGCCGCCGCCGATGTTGCCGCAGCAGGGGTTCACCACCGCCTGCGCGAAGCCGACCGCCACCGCAGCGTCCACGGCATTGCCGCCTTCCTTGAGGATTTCCACGCCAACGTCCGAGGCAAGGTGCTGGTCGGAGACCACCATGCCGTGCACCGCCGTCACTGGCCTGGCGTTGGCGAGCTCCGCCATCGTGGTGCCATGCGCGGTGGCGTCGAGTGCCTGCTGGGGAATCGGCGCCTGCTGCGATGCGGCTTGTGCCACGGGGACAGCCGCCAGCGCGGCGGCGAGGCCCCATAGGGGAGCTGACTTGGTCATGTGGCGAACCTTATGGATGGCGCGGAATATCGCCGGGAGCGGTTTCGAGGGCGCGGAGGCGATGGTTCGAAGGGGCAAGGACGGCGGCCGCAAAAAAACGGCGCAGCCGAAGCCGCGCCGTTTGGGGTGAGTCGTTACCAGCTGTAGCGCACCTTGCCGTACACGTAAGCACCGTTGTAGCCGAACGGCGAGAACGTCGAATAGGGCAGGGTGCCGTTGTTGCTCTGGCTGGCGATGTTCTTGTCCGGATAGGTGTCGGTGGCGTCGTCCACACCCAGGGTGAAGGTCCAGCTCTGCCAGCGATAGCTGCCGGACAGGTCCAGTACCCACTTCGGAGTGAAGGTCTGGTCCACCACGCCCGTCGTTGGGTTGTAGCTGGCGATGTTGCTCACGTAGCTGGTGTAGCGGCCGTAGCGGGTCAACGTGCCGTTGAAGCTCCAGTTGCCGATGCCGTACTGCTCGCCGAGGATCAGCTTGCTGCGCGGCGTGGAGTTGGCGAGGTAGCCTTCGATGTCCTGGCGGTTGAGGCGCACGAAGTTGACGCCGAGGTTGCTGAGCACCGTTGGGTTGGGTTTGACGCTGGTCACCACGTTCTGGTTGTAGTTCGCGCTCAGCGTGGTGGTGAACGTGCCGATGTTGCCGAGATCCTTCACCCAGGTGCCCACGAAATCCACGCCGCGGGTGCGTGTGTCGCCGGCGTTGGTGAAGTAGTCGACGCTGCTGTAGTCGAGATTGGTGACGCCGTTAGCCGCGAGGTAATTGACGACGGTGGGCGACGTGGTGGAGATGGCGCCGGACAGCGCGATGCGGTTGTCGATGTAGATCTGGTACACGTCCATGCTGAGGTTCAGCGTGTCAGTGGGATTCCACACCGCGCCGAAGGTGTAGTTGCGCGACTTCTCCGGCTTCAGTGCCTGGGCGCCGAGCAACTGGGCGATCTGGCTGGTCGCCGGCACCAGGCCGCTGTTGTAGATGCCGGGCGTCAGGCCTGCCGCGTTGCCTGCGGCGTAGTACAGCGAGGAGATCTGCGAGAAGTACTCCTGGCCCAGCGAAGGCGCGCGGAAGCCCGTGCCTGCGGTGCCGCGCAGGGCGAAGCTGTCGGTGAAGTCGTAGCGCAGCGAGATCGAACCCGAAGTCGTGTTGCCGAAGTCGGAGTAGTCCTCATGGCGCACCGCCAGCGAGGCACCGAGCTTGTCGGTGAGGTTGGTTTCGAAATCGAGGTACTCGGCCACGTCGTGGCGGGCGGCGTCCACCGCGTTGGCCGGCTGCCAGCCGGCGAAGCCCTGCGCGCCGCCGGAGACGCCCGAGGTGCCCACGTAGTACGAAGCCAGGTCGCCCGGCGCGATCTGGTAGGTCTGGCGCCGGTACTCGGTGCCGAATGCCATGGTCAGCGCATTCGGCAGCCAGCTGACGTTGAGATCCTTGGCGATGTCGATGTCGAACGACTGCTGCCCGGCCGTGAGGATGCCGTCGCGGAATACCGTGGGCGAATAGCCGAAGTCGTGGTAGTAGGCGAAATTCATGGTGTCCTGCGTCTCGTACGAGACGCGGTTGGCGCCCTCGTTGGCCGAGACGTCCCAGCGCCAGCCGTCCACCGTGCCGCGCAGGCCGGCCACGAACGACTGGTCGAAGGAATTGGAGTTCTCCAGCGGCAGGAAGCCGTCGGGGTAGTACGCCGCCATCAGCGGGCTCTTCGGCGAGGGCGAGTTCAGGCCGTAGCGGAAGAACGCCGGCGAGATGCTATCGCGGTTGCCGTAGTGGCCGAAGGCGTAGAGCTGCACATCCGGCGTGACGTCGTACTGCATGTTGACCATCACGTTGTTGCTGTGCACCCAGGGGTCGCCCTGGCGGTAGTTCACGCCCAGCGCCTCCCATGCCGGCGAGCGATCGTCGGGGCCGGCGCGGTTGGTGTTGTCTTCGTTGCCGCTTTCCACGGTGAAGCGCATCCAGCCCTTGTCGTCGCCGAGCGGAATGCCGAAGTTGGCCGAGCCCAGCCACTGCCGGCCGTCGCCGGCCGAGTACTGGCCGCCGCTCACTTCCACGTCGCCGCCCTGGGCGCCTTTCTTGAGGATGATGTTGATCACGCCGGCAATGGCGTCGGAGCCGTATTGCGCGGAAGCGCCGTCGCGCAGCACTTCGATGTGGTCGATGGCCGAGACCGGAATGGTGTTGAGATCCACCGGCTGCGAGCCGCGGCCGATCACGCCGTTGTTGAGCAGCATGGCACCGGGATGCCAGCGTTTGCCGTTCACCAGCACCAGCACCTGGTCGGGCGACAGGCCACGCAGCTGTGCCGGGCGCTGGGTGTCCGCGGTGTCGGCGGCGGACGGCCGCGGGAAATTCAGCGAAGGGATGATGCGCGCCAGGGCAGTGGGCAAGTCGGTGGTGCCGGTCTGCTGCAGCACTTGCGCGGACACGACGTCGATCGGCGTCAGCGCACTGCTTTCGGTGCGGTTCGCGGAACGCGTGCCGGTGACGATCACCGTCTCCAGCTTCTTGGCATTGGCGGCCGTGGTACTGGTGTTGTTGTTGTCCTGGGCGGCGGCCGGTGTGCCGACGAGCGCGAGCAGCACGGCGGCGGCCAGCGCGCTGGGAAGCAGGATGCGATTCGAGTTGTTCTTGTTCATGGTGTCTCCCCGGAGTGATTGATGCATTGCAGCAACTGCAGGCTAACGTTGCGGCTGTCATGCGTCAACAGCCGTATAGACGTCCAAATGAAACAAGTCGCCTTTCTGGAGATGGTACGATTCTCCACATTTTCCTCCCTGCAGCCTGCTGGGTGACCAGGTCTGCTGTCCATGCGCCATCCGTCGCATTGAAAAGCGGAGCCCGGCACCGAATAATGGGATGCTGCCGGGTCGCTTGCCCGATCAGGCAGCCACGGAGTAATCATGCCCATCTACGAATTCGAATGCAGCCAGTGCGGTCACCGTTTCGACCGCCTGCAGAAACTGTCCGATGCCGATCCCGCCGACTGCCCCCAGTGCGGTGCGCCCAAGGTGCATCGTCGCGTGAGCGCACCCTCGTTCCGCCTGTCCGGCGGCGGTTGGTACGAGACCGACTTCAAGAAGGACGGCGACAAGAAGCGCAACCTCGCCGGCGATGGCGCCGCTGCCCCGCCAGCCGCCGCCACCCCAGCGGCAGCACCGGCCCCTGCCGCCCCTGCGCCAAGTTCCTCGTCCGGCGATTAGCCTGTGCGGAAGCGGCGCGAGGTATGCCGTTCCGGCCTTTCCGAGGCCGTCATTGCCAACGGAGACTAAGCATGCACAACGCACTCAGGATCGCATCGGCCATGGCGGTAGCGCTGATGTCCGCGAGTTTCATGGCGGACGATGCAGAGGCGCAGCGATATGGTGGCGACGGCGGACCTCGGCCCGTCTATTGCGCCAGCAATGACACTCGCGGCACGCGTTGCCAGATGCCCTGGCGCGATTCGGTGCTGGTGCAGCAGTTGTCCAAGGCGCCGTGCGTCGAAGGGCAGACCTGGGGGCGCGACCCGTACAGCGTGTGGATCAAGGGCGGTTGTCGCGGCAACTTCGGCGATGCGCGTGCCTATGGTCGCCCCGGTTACGGGCCTGGCCCTGGCCAGGAAGTCTATTGCGCCAGCAACGACAACCGCGGCAACCGTTGCCAGGTGCCCTGGCGCTACTCGGTACTGTCGAGGCAGATGTCCGACGCGGGCTGCATCGAGGGGCGCACCTGGGGCAGCGACCCCTACAGCGTGTGGGTGAAGGGCGGCTGTCGCGGCCAGTTCCGCGATGCGCGGGACGTGCGGCCGCGCTGGTAACCGCGCGGACTGGCCGCTGCCGGCCTTCGGTAGCGGGATGCTAGAATTCCGGGTCTTTCTTCCTGTTCCCCAAGGGCTGCGGCCCGGAGTTCCAAGCGCATGCGCACGCATTACTGCGGCCTCATCGACGAGTCGCTGCTCGGCCAGACCGTCACCTTGTGCGGCTGGGTCAACAAGATCCGCCTGCAGGCCCATGTGGCTTTCGTCGATCTGCGCGACCACGAGGGTCTGGCGCAGGTGGTGGTGGAGCGCGAGAACGCCGACGCGTTCGCCGTCGCCGGCGAGCTGGGCAACGAGTACTGCGTGCGCGTCACCGGCACGCTGCGCAAACGCCTGTCGGTGAACGACAAGCTGCGTACCGGCACGGTGGAAGTGCTGGCCGATACGGTAGAGGTGCTCAACGCCGCGAAGGACCTGCCGTTCGCGCTGCACGAGAACCCCAACGAAGACCTGCGGATGACCTACCGCTACCTCGACCTGCGCCGTCCCGAGATGCAGGCGATGATGCGCAAGCGCATCAAGCTGGTGCAGGCGCTGCGTCGCTATCTCGACGCGCGCGGCTTCCAGGACATCGAGACGCCCATCCTCACCAAGGCCACCCCGGAAGGCGCGCGCGACTACCTGGTGCCCAGCCGCGTGCATCCGGGCCAGTTCTATGCGCTGCCGCAGTCGCCGCAGCTGTTCAAGCAGATCCTGATGATGGCGGGCTTCGACCGCTACTACCAGATCGCTCGCTGTTTCCGCGACGAGGACCTGCGCGCCGATCGCCAGCCGGAATTCACCCAGCTCGATCTGGAGTTCGCCTTCGTCGAGGAAAAGGACGTGCAGGATTTCGTGGAGGAACTGATCCGCCATGTGTTCAAGGAAGTGCAGGGCGTCGAGCTGGACGCGAGCTTCCCGCGCATGACGTGGGCGGAGGCGATGCGCCGCTTCGGTTCCGACAAGCCCGACCTGCGCATCGCGCTGGAACTGGTGGACGTGGCCGAGGCGCTGAAGCACATCGAGTTCAAGGTGTTCGCCGAGCCCGCCAACGACGCGGCCGGCCGCGTGGCCGCGCTGCGCGTGCCGGGCGGTGCGGCGCTGTCGCGCAAGGAGATCGACGGCCTTGCCGAATACGTCGCCAAATACGGAGCCAAAGGCCTGGCATGGCTCAAGGTGGACGACTTGGCCAAGGGCCGCGAAGGCGTGAACTCGCCGGTGGCGAAGTTTCTCGACGACGCAGCGCTGGATGCTGTGCTCAAGGCCACGGGCGCCGAGTCCGGTGACATCGTGTTCGTGGGCGCGGGCAAGTGGAAGGCCGTCACCGACTTCATGGGTGCGTTGCGCCTCAAGGTGGGCAAGGATCGCGGCCTGGTCGACGAGGGCTGGCGCCCGCTGTGGGTGACCGACTTTCCGATGTTCGAGTACGACGAGGACGAGCAGCGCTACGTGGCCCTGCATCACCCGTTCACCGCGCCGAAGATCGACGACATCGCTGATCTCAAGAGCCACGCCGCCACCGCGGTGAGCCGCGGCTACGACATGGTGCTCAACGGCAACGAGATCGGCGGCGGCTCGATCCGCATACATCGCCCCGAGATGCAGAGCGCGGTGTTCGAGCTGCTCGGCATAGGCGCGGACGAAGCCGAGATGAAGTTCGGCTTCCTGCTCAAGGCGCTGAAGTTCGGCGCGCCGCCGCATGGCGGCCTGGCCTTCGGCATCGACCGCATCGCGGCGCTGATGGCCGGCACCGAATCGATCCGCGACGTGATCGCCTTCCCCAAGACCACCAGCGCGCAATGCCTGATGACCGACGCGCCGTCGGTGGTGAGCGAGGCGCAGCTGAAGGAGCTCAGCGTGGCGGTGGCGGTCGAGAAGGCCTGACCTACCATTCCCCTTTCCTCCTGCGGGGATGAGGTGGCCAGAATGGCTGGATGAGGGGAAGCTTGCGTTGAGCAAGATTGGGCTCCTCATCTCAGTCCTCTCCCCGACGGGGAGAGCGAGCAACGGCGAAGCGCGGAACTGATGACCCAACACGTGATCCTGTTGCACGGCCTGTGGATGCGCGGCTTCGCGCTGGGCATGCTGCATCGCCGGCTGATCGCCGACGGCTATCGCGTGCATCGCTTCGACTACCTGAGCGTGGCTTCGTCGCAGGAACGCATCCTCGCGCGGCTGCAGGCGCGGATGGCCGACTATGCTCCCGATACGGTGCATCTGGTGGGGCACAGCCTGGGTGGCCTGCTGGCCTTGCGTGCCTGCCTCGATGCCACGGCGTTGCCGTCGGGTCGCGTCGTCTGCCTCGGTTCGCCGCTCATGGGCAGCGCGGCGGCGCGCGCCTTCGCAGCGTGGGGGCGTGGTGGCGAGGTGCTGCTGGGGCACAACCGCGACTTGTTGGAGCAGGGCTTCGAACGCTGGAATGGTCCGCGCGAAGTCGGCTTGATTGCCGGCCGCCTGCCGCTGGGGCTCGGCGCGATGCTGGGCCAGCTGGACGGCGAGCACGATGGCACCGTGGCGGTGGAGGAAACGCGCCTGCCCGGTCTGGCCGACCATCGCGTGGTCGAGGCCAACCACACCGGCCTGCTGTTCTCGCAGGAAGTGGCGCGGCAGGTGGACGCCTTCCTGCGGCATGGCCGTTTTGACGCCCCCCAGGCCTGATTCCGGCGCACTGGCGGCGATCCGCCCGTATTGCGGTAAAATCGTCCGCTTGTCTCTCTTGAGCACGTCCGGGAACCGCCATGGGTAGAGGTCCGTCCATCGAAGGCCGCAAGAACGCCGAAGACGCCAAGCGCGCCAAGGTGTTCACCAAGCTGATTCGCGAGATCACCGTCGCCACGCGCGCCGGCGTGGCCGATCCGGCGAGCAATCCGCGTCTGCGTGCGGCAGTGGACAAGGCGCTGGCGGCCAACATGCCCAAGGACACCATCGAGCGCGCGATCAAGCGCGGCTCGGGCGCCGACGGCGCCGGCGAGGAAATGCGCTACGAGGGCTACGGCCCCGGCGGCATCGCGCTGATCGTCGATTGCTTCACCGACAACCCGGTGCGTACCGTGGCCGACGTGCGCCACGCGCTGACCAAGTATGGCGGCAACCTCGGCACCTCCGGCTCGGTGGCCTTCCAGTTCACCCGCTGCGGCGAGCTGGTATTCGTCACCGGCGGCGATGCGGCGAAGGAGGAGAAGGTGCTGGAAGCGGCCCTGGACGCCGGTGCCGACGACGTGGTGAACGAGAACGGCGAAAGCACGGTGCTCTGCGCACCGGAAAACTTCGAAACGGTGCAGCAGGCGCTGGCCGCGGCTGGCCTGGAGTCCGAGCACGCCGGCGTGAGCATGCGCCCCAACAACCGCACTGCGGTGAGCGGCGAAGCGCTGGAGGCGCTGCACACGCTGCTGGAGAAGCTCGACGCGCTGGACGACGTGAGCGAGGTCTGCCACAACGCCCTGTTGCCCGCCGAGTCCGGCGAGTAAGTACTCGCGCGCCTTCGCATCCATCACCCTGATGACCCGCATCATCGGCATCGACCCGGGCAGCCAGCGCACCGGCGTGGGCATCGTCGATGTCGATGCGCAGGGCAAGCTGGTGCACGTGTTTCACGGCGCACTCGCGGTGGCTGGCGAGGCGAGTTTCCCGCTGCGCCTGAAACGCATTTTTGACGAACTGAATGACATCATCGCCGCCCATCGCCCGAACGAGTGCGGCATCGAGCGCGTGTTCATGGCGCGCAATGCCGACTCTGCCCTGAAACTGGGGCAGGCGAGAGGCGCCGCGATCTGCGCGGTGGTGAGCCAGGGGATCGCGGTGCACGAGTACGCAGCGACGGAAGTGAAGCAGGCCGTGGTCGGCAGCGGCCGCGGCGACAAGGCCCAGGTGCAGCACATGATCGGCGTCCTGCTCGGGCTGAAAGGGCCGATCCAGGCCGACGCCGCCGATGCGCTGGCGGTGGCGGTGGCGCATGCGCACACCCGTTCCAGCCTGCAACGCGTGGGCATCCCGCGCACGGCATGGAGACGTCGCCGATGATCGGTCGCCTGCGCGGCATCCTCGTGTCGAAGCAGCCGCCATGGTTGCTGGTGGAAGTGGGCGGAGTCGGCTACGAGCTGGAAGCGCCGATGTCCACCGTCTATGACCTGCCGGGCCTGGGCAAGGAAGTGACCTTGCTCACCCATTACGCGCAGAAGGAAGACAGCGTGTCGCTGTACGGCTTCCTCACCGACGCCGAACGCGCGCTGTTCCGCAATTTGCAGAAGGTCTCGGGCATCGGCGCGAAGATCGCGTTGGCGGTGCTGTCCGGCGTCTCGACCAGCGACTTCGCGCGGTTGGTGCAGGCCGGCGACGTGGTGGCGCTGACCAAGATCCCCGGCATCGGCAAGAAGACCGCCGAGCGCATCATCGTGGAGCTGCGCGATCGCTTGGATGGCATGGCGGTGAGCCTGTCCGGCGCTTCGCCGGCCAGCGCACCGCTCGACGCGGTCGGCGAGGCCACGGTGGCGCTGCAGCAGTTGGGTTACAAGCCTGCCGAAGTGACGCGGCTGGTGCAGAAGGTTGCCGCCGACGGCGACGATGCCGAAACCATCATCCGCAAGGCGCTGCGCGCCGCGCTGGGGAGCTGAACCAAGTGAACCCTACTGTTAGCGGCGATGCCGCAGGAACCAAGCGGCGCCTCGCCACGCTGGCGCTCGGCGCCATGGGCGTGGTGTACGGCGACATCGGCACCAGTCCGCTCTATACCTTGCAGACCACGTTGAGCCACGACGGAATGCACCCCACCAGCGAAAGCATCTACGGCGTGCTGTCGCTGATCTTCTGGGCGCAGATCCTGGTGGTGTCGCTGAAGTACGTGGTGTTCATCATGCGCGCCGACAACAAGGGCGAGGGCGGCATCATGGCCTTGATGGCGCTGGCCCAGCGCTGCGTGCGCGAACAGCCGAAGCTGCGCTGGGTGCTGGTGATCCTCGGCATCTTCGGCGCGGCACTGTTCTACGGCGACGGCGTGATCACGCCGGCGATCACCACGCTGGGCGCGGTGGAGGGCGTGAAGGTGATCGCACCAGGCCTGGGCAAGTGGGTGGTGCCGATCACCGTGGTCGTGCTGATCTTCCTGTTCCTGCTGCAGAAGCACGGCACCGAGCGCGTGGGCAGAATGTTCGGGCCGGTGATGATGGTCTGGTTCGTGGTGATCGCGCTGCTGGGCGTGAACATGATCGTGCGTCATCCGCAGGTGCTGTACGCGGTGTATCCGGGCTATGCGGTGAAATTTTTTCTGAGCCACGGGTTGAAGGCTTTCATCGCGCTGGGTGGCGTAGTGCTGGCGCTGACCGGAGCCGAGGCGCTGTACGCGGACATGGGGCATTTCGGCAAGAAGCCGATCCGCGTAGCCTGGTTCGGCTTCGTGTTGCCGGCGTTGCTGCTGAACTACTTCGGCCAGGGTGCGCTGCTGCTGCTGCATCCGGAAGCGATCGACAACCCGTTTTTCAAGCTGGCGCCGCCCTTGCTGCTGTACCCGATGATCGCGCTGGCCACCGTTGCGGCGGTGATCGCCTCGCAGTCGGTGATTTCCGGCGCGTTCTCGATGACTCGCGAGGCGATGTCGCTGGGTTACTCGATGCGTATGCCCGTGGTGCATACATCGCGCGAGATGTCCGGCCAGATCTTCGTGCCCTGGGTCAACAACTTCCTGCTGGTGATGGTGCTGGTTGCGGTGCTTGGGTTCCGCAGCTCCGACAGTCTGAGCGCGGCTTACGGCATCGCGGTGACGGGCACCATGACGATCACCACCATCCTCGCCCTGATCGTGGCGCGCCGGCAGTGGGGCTGGAGGCTGCCGGCCGTGGTGGCGGCTGGCGGGCTGTTCCTGGTGATCGACCTGTCGTTCTTCAGCGCGAACCTGATCAAGGTCGAATACGGCGGCTGGTTCCCGCTGGTGTTGGGCGTGGCGGTGTTCACCTGGATGACCACCTGGCGTCGTGGCCGCGAGCTGGTGGTGCGTGAGATCAAGCAGGGCGGCTTGGCGCTGGCGCCGTTCATCGTGGCGATGCGCGAGCATCCGCCGCTGCGCGTGCCGGGCACGGCCGTATTCCTCACCGCGAACCAGCACGCCGTGCCGCATGCGCTGCTGCACAACCTCAAGCACAACAAGGTATTGCACGAACGCAACGTGTTGCTGACAGTGGAGATGATGGAGGCGCCGGTGGCCGATGCCGAGGAGCGCATCCACATCCATGCGCTGGGCGACGAGTTCTATGGCATCGACTTGCGCTTCGGCTTCGCCGAGGACCCGAACGTACCGCTGGCCCTGTCGCAATGCGCACGCTCGGGCCTGCCGTTCGACATGATGGACACTACTTTCTTCCTGTCGCGCGAGAACATCGTGGCCGACAAGCGACGCCCCGGCATGGCGCTGTGGCGCGACAAGCTGTTCGCCTTCATGGCGCGCAACGCGCTGCCCGCCACGGCGTACTTCCAGATTCCCGGCAACCGCCTGATCGAGCTGGGGGCTCAGGTGGAGATCTGATTCGCGTCACGAATCGGATCCCCATCGGAGAACCGGCGGTCCAAGGATGGACCGCACGCAGGCGGGTCGTCTGTGCGATCGGCTTGCGGAACACCAATCGGGCTCAACCGACCAGGGCGAGCCAAAGAAAGGTGGAACGGCCCTTCATTGGCTCATGAGCACGGTTTGCTCTCGTTCCCGACTTCGCTCCTTTTCACGGGCCCAGCCCGCCATAATGGCGCCATGACCGAACCACGCATCGTGACCCCCGTCTCCCAGCTCGACGACGAGGCGCTGGAGGCGACGATCCGTCCGCGCCGTTTTGCCGAGTACCTCGGCCAGCAGGCGGTGCGCGAGCAGTTGGAGATCTACATCGAGGCGGCTCGCAGACGCGGTGGCGCGCTGGATCACGTGCTGATCTTCGGCCCGCCCGGCCTGGGCAAGACCACGCTCAGTCACGTCATCGCCAACGAACTCGGGGTGAGCCTGCGCTCCACCTCAGGCCCCGTGCTGGAGCGCGCTGGCGACCTCGCCGCCCTGCTCACAAACCTGCAGCCCAACGACGTGCTGTTCGTGGACGAGATCCATCGGTTGTCGCCCGCGGTGGAAGAGGTGCTCTACCCGGCGATGGAGGACTTCCAGATCGACATCATGATCGGCGAGGGGCCGGCTGCGCGCTCGATCAAGCTGGACCTGCCCCAATTCACCCTGATCGGTGCCACCACGCGGGCCGGGATGCTTACGGCCCCGTTGCGCGACCGTTTCGGCATCGTGCAGCGGCTGGAGTTCTATACCGTCGACGAGCTCACCGCGATCGTGCGCCGCGCCGCGAAGATCCTGGGCATCGCCTGCGAGATCGACGGTGCGCAGGAGATCGCCCGTCGCTCGCGCGGCACGCCGCGCATCGCCAACCGCCTGCTGCGCCGGGTGCGCGACTACGCCGAGGTGCGTGCGGACGGCCAGATCACCCTGGCCGCCGCGCAGGCCGCGCTGGATATGCTGAAGATCGACCCCGACGGCCTCGACGAACTGGACCGCCGCATGCTCGGCACCATCATCGAGAGCTTCGAGGGCGGTCCGGTGGGCGTGGAATCGCTGGCCGCCGCGCTCAGCGAGGACCGTGGCACGCTGGAGGACGTGGTCGAGCCCTACCTGATCCAGCAGGGCTACCTGGTGCGCACCGCGCGCGGCCGCATGGCCAGCGCGCGCGCTTGGCGCCACCTTGGCCTGGCGCCACCGCCGCGTCAGTCGCAGGCCGCCGATCTGTTCGCCGGGGATGGCCTCGATGGCTGAGCGCGAACCCTTCCGCTGGCCGGTGCGGGTGTACTGGGAAGACACCGATGCCGGTGGCGTGGTCTACCACGCCAGCTATCTGCGCTTCCTGGAGCGCGCCCGCAGCGAATGGCTGCGCGCGCTGGGCATCAGCCAGATGGCCTACAAGGAAAGCACCGGGCTGGCCTTCCTGGTGCGCGAGATGCAGCTGGATTTCCTGCGCGCCGCCCTGCTGGACGATGAACTGTCGGTGACGGTGGCTGTCAAGGAACGGCGCGCAGCCAGTATCCTTTTCACCCAGACGATAGATCGTGCTGACGGTGCCTGCCTGGTTCGCGCCGGGGTGCGCGTGGCCTGCGTGGATACGCGGCGCATGCGCGCCGTAGCCATGCCTGCCGATCTGTTCCCCGAATCATCCCCTCTCTGACAACCTTGCCGACGCGGAGTGCCCCAAGCCAATGAACGGCGGACTCAATGTTCTCGACCTGATCATCCATTCCAGTCTGCCGGTACAGGGCGTGCTGGTGATCCTGATGATCTTCTCCTTCCTGTCGTGGGTCATCATCATCCGCAAGCTGGGCCAGACCAAGGCGGCGCTGGAGAACGCGGAGAATTTCGAGGAGCGCTTCTGGTCCGGCGGCGACCTGGCGCAACTGTTCCGCGAAGTGAGCAGTCGCGGTGCGGAAGGCGGCCTGGAGACCATCTTCGAATCGGGCTTCCGCGAATTCGCCCGCCAGCGACAGCGCAGGACCCACGACACGCGCGGCGTGATCGAGGGCACCGAGCGCGCGATGCAGGTAGCCAGCACCCGCGAAATCGGTGCACTTGAGCGCAGCCTGGAGTTCCTCGCCAACGTCGGCTCGATCAGTCCCTACGTGGGCCTGTTCGGCACGGTGTGGGGCATCATGGGCGCGTTCCAGGGTCTGGGCGACATGAAGGACGTCACCATCGCCGTGGTCGCGCCGCACATCTCCGAGGCGCTGATCGCCACCGCGATGGGCCTGTTTGCGGCGATCCCGGCGCAATGGATGTACAACCGCTTCGCCACCAAGGTGGAGCGCATCGCCTCGCGCTACGACGTCTTCCAGGAAGAGTTCTCCTCCGTGTTGCAGCGGCAGATCCAGGCCGACGACGCGGCTTGAGTGGAGCGTTGACATGCGAAATGCGCGGCGCCACAAGCGCTACAAGCTGAAATCCGAGATCAACGTCGTTCCCTATATCGACGTGATGCTGGTGCTGCTCATCATTTTCATGGTGACCACGCCCATGCTGAACTCCAACGTGGACGTGAACCTGCCGCAGGCTAATGCCAAGGCGCTGCAGGGCAAGAAGGATTCGTTGGTGGTGCAGGTGGCGAAGGACGGCACGCTGGCCCTCATCATAGGCAATGGCAAACCCCAGCCGGTGGACGAGGCCGACCTGCAGACCAAGGTCAAGGCGTTCCTGGATGCCAACCAGCAGCTCACCGTGCTGGTGGCAGGCGACACCAGCGGCAACTACGGCGGCGTGTACAAGGTGCTGGCGGACCTGCAGCAGGCCGGCGTGGACAAGGTTGGCCTGATGAGCACGCCCGGCGACGGTTCCAGCCAGGGTCAGGGGTCCCATGGACGACCGTAAGGGCATCCCGCGGGCAGTAGTGCTGTCCGCGCTGCTGCATCTGGGCATCGTCGCGTTTCTGTTCCTCGCGGTACTGCCCTGCACCAGCTACGAAAACTTCATCAACACGCTGGGCCTGCCCGCGTGGATGAACCCGATCACCTGTTCACCTCCCTTGCAGCTGAAGGGGCCGGTGATCGAGGCCACCCTGATCGGGCCCACCGGCAGTCCGCCCCCGAAATCGGTCAAGGTCAAGCCGGTTCCCAACACCGTGCCGCCGCCACCTTCGGTGCCGCCACCGCCCCCTCCGCCGGTGACGCAGCCCAAGATTGCGCCGTTGCCGCCCCCGCCGGAGCACCCCGACGTGAAGGACCAGGAGCGCGTGGTCGAGCAGGGCGTGCAGCAGGCCGAGGAGAAACAAGTCCAGGAAGAGAAGCAGCGCCAGCGCCAGGCGGAGCTGGACGCGCAGGCCGCCAAGCGCAAGGAAGAGATGAAGAAGGTCGATGAGATGCTCGCGCAGATGGATGCGGCCTCGGCGCAGACCAAGAAGCAGGATAGCAAGGCGAAGCAGGCCAAGCAGCAATACGAAGATCTCAAGAACGCCCAGGACGACAGTCTCACTAACCTGCCCAATGCCGCGCAGCGGCAGAGCGGCAACAATGCGCAGAACAGCGATCTGAAGAGCGAATATGCAGCCGCCATTCAGAATGCGGTCACGCCCAACTGGACCCGTCCGGATAACATGCCGAACACCCCATGCAAGGTGCATGTCGTGCAGCTGCCTGGCGGTGACGTGATCAGCGCCCAGGTTGACTCCAGTTGCCCCTACGACGATGCGGGTAAGCGTTCGGTAGAAAATGCGATCCTGCGCACCAAGACCTTGCCGTACAAGGGTTTCGAGAACGTGTTCCAGCGCGAACTGACCTTCACTTTCACGCCGCAATGAGGGATCTCATGCGCAATCCGAATCCGTTGTACGCATTCTTCCTTCTGCTCGTGGCTGCGCTGTTTGCCGGTCCGGTCGCGGCTCAGGGATTGGACATCCAGATCGCCAATGGCGTGAAGACCGCCACTCCGATCGCCGTGGTGCCGTTCGCGCAACCCGGCGTGGCGCCTCTGCCCACCGACGTGGCCGACGTGATTCGTGCCGATCTCAACCGCTGCGGCAAGTTCCGTGCGCTGGCCAAGAGCGACATCGTCGAGTTCCCAGCCAAAGGCGCCGACATCAACTACGGCACCTGGCGCCTGCTCAAGCAGGACTACATCACGGTCGGCCACATCAGCGACGCCGGCAGCGGCATGGTGCGGGTCGATTACGAGCTGTGGGACGTGAACCGGCAGCAGAACCTGCTGGCAGGGTATTTCACGGCCCCGGCAGGCGACCTGCGTGGTGTGGCCCATCAGATCGCCGACGCCATCTACCAGAAGATCACCGGTGTGCGCGGCGCGTTCTGGACCCGTATCGCCTACATCACCCAGACTGGCCTGGGCGACAACACCAACTATGCGCTGGTGGTGGCCGATTCGGATGGTTACAACCCGCAGGTCGTGGCGCGTTCGCGCGAGTCGCTGATGTCGCCGGCATGGTCGCCGGACGGCAAGAAGATCGCCTACGTCTCCTTCGAGAGCGGCAATTCGCAAATCTACGTGCAGGACCTCACCACCGGCGCCCGCCAGTTGGTGGAGTCCCACAAGAAGGGTATCAATGGCGCGCCGGCATGGTCGCCGGATGGTCGCAGGTTGGCGGTGGCGCTGTCCTTCACCGGCCACCTCGAGTTGTACGTGCTCGATGTGGCGTCGCACCAGGAAACCCAGTTGACCCATGGCATGTCGATCAACACCGAGTCGGTGTGGGCGCCGGACGGCCAGTCCCTCTATTTCACTTCCGACCGCTCGGGCCGCCCCCAGATCTACCAGATACCGGCGAGCGGCGGCACGCCCCAGCGCATCAGTTTCCAGGGTACGTACAACTCCAACTCCGACATCAGCTACGACGGCAAGGAACTTGCCATGGTGCAGGGCAACGGGAACGTGTATCGTATTGCAATCATGGATCTGGGCTTGGGCGGGCAGGTGCGTTACCTCTCGCCGGGCCCGCTGGATTTCGGCCCCAGTTGGGCGCCGAACGCCAGCATGTTGCTGTACGGTGCAACTGAAGGCCCGCGCGGCGTGCTGTATGCCACTTCGTCCGATGGCATGGTGCGTCAGCGCCTCGCGCTCGCCAATGGCAGCGTGAGCGATCCTTCCTGGGGACCGTATCGGCAACAGCAATGAATTCGTGCCGCCGCATTCGCGTGGGGCGGTCGATGCCGGGGACGGCCCGCGAGGGTCGCGCCCGGCGTGTTTTGCGGTCGGGGCGTTGTCGTGCCAAGGCCAGCCACTGATGGCGAGCATCACACGCCGTTGATCTTGCAATAACAAAAATCAATAACAGCCGGACCACCGGCGAATTTCGTCCCGTAACCCGTCCGTCACTGCATGTCGGATCTCACACACGTTTGAAGGAACGTCACCATGAATAAGACCGTTCGCGTCGCCCTGGTCGCCCTGCTCTGCGTTGGCGCGGCCGCCTGTTCCAAGAAGCAGCAGGTCAAGCCGCAGGGCCCGACCAGCGAGCCCGTTACCCAGACCCAGCCGGCTGACACCAGCGGCAAGTACCAGCTCGGCGACCTGGAGAAGGATGCCTGCCTGCGTCAGCGCGTCGTGTACTTCGATTTCGACAAGGACGAGATCAAGCCGGAGTTCCAGCAGATCATGGCTTGCCATGCCAAGTACCTGCAGGATCGCCCGATGGCGCAGATGCGCCTCGAAGGCAACACCGACGAGCGCGGTTCGAAGGAATACAACCTGGGCCTCGGCGAGCGTCGTGCGAACGCCGTGTCCAGCGCGCTGCAAGCCAACGGCGGTTCCGCCAGCCAGGTCAGCGTGATCTCGTACGGCAAGGAAAAGCCGGTGTGCCGCGAGCACAACGAGGACTGCTGGAGCAAGAACCGTCGCGTCGAGATCGTCTACACGGCCGAGTAATCGATGCAACGACTGGTCAGCAAACTTGCAGCCAGAATCGGCATGGCGGGCGCAATCGCGTCCGCCATGCTTTTCGTGCTGCCGGCATCCGCACAGGACTCGCGCCTGAGCCTCGCCGATCGCGTTTCGCTGCTTGAGCAGCAGGCGCAGAACAAGAACCAGAGCGGCGCCGAACTGGTCAACCAGTTGCAGCAGATGCAATCGCAGCTGCGCGACATGCAGGGCCAGATCGAGGAATTGCAGCACCAGCTGCAGCAGCTTCAGGACAAGAGCAAGGATCAGTACACCGATCTCGACTCCCGCGTGGGACGCCTCGAGACCGGCAATCAGACACAGGGCGGGGGCGCACCAGGCTCGTCCAGTAGCAGCGCATCGGCTGCGGCCGCCACAGGCTCGATCACTGCAGGCGCAGCTGCTCCGGCAACCAGCGCGGCCGCTCCGGCGCAAGCTGGCGACAGTGGCAAGCCGCCGCTTTCCGCCGCGGACAATGCGGCAGCACAGGCTGCCTACGATGCCGCTTTCAAGACCCTGCGCAGCGGCGATTACGTGGGCGCCTCGCGCCAGTTCCGCACCTTCATCGAGAAGTACCCGAATCACTCGCTCACCCCCAATGCCTTCTACTGGCTGGGCGAGTCGTACTACGTCACCACCAACTACGACGTGGCTCTGCAGGCCTTCCAGCACCTGCTGAGCCAGTTCCCGCAGAGCGAGAAGGCGCCCGACGCAATGCTCAAGGTCGGCTACTGCCAGTACGAGTTGAAGCAGGTGCCTGCGGCCAAGTCCACGCTTGAAGCGTTGGTCAGCAAGTATCCCGGCTCCAAGGCCGCCAATCTGGCGAAGGAGCGGCTGAGCCGCATCCAGCAGGCTGGCTGAGGTTGCGGCCGTGGTCGATGCAGACAGCAGCGTGGTGATCGCCGCGCCTTCGATGGCCGCCGAGCGGTTGCGCATCACCGAGATCTTCCACTCGATCCAGGGCGAAGCCGACGCGATCGGTTGGCGCACGGTGTTCGTGCGCTTGACCGGTTGCCCGCTGCGCTGCACTTGGTGCGATACCACTTACTCGTTTTACGGCGGTGAATGGCGGGCCATCGACGAGATCCTTGCCGAGGTCGCCAGCCATGGCGCGCGGCATGTCTGCGTTACCGGTGGCGAGCCACTGGCGCAGAAGCGTTGCCTGATCTTGCTGCAGCGCCTGTGCGATGCGGGTTACGAGGTTTCGCTGGAAACCTCCGGCGCACTGGATGTCTCCACGGTCGATCCGCGCGTGCGCAAAGTGGTGGATTTGAAGGCGCCGGACTCCGGCGAAAGCGCACGCAACCTGTGGTCGAATCTGGATCACTTGTTGCCGCACGACCAGATCAAGATCGTGATCGCCAGCCGGGCCGACTACGAATGGGCGCGCGATGTGGTGGCCGAACACGCCATTGAGCAGCGCTGCATGGTGCTGTTCTCGCCGGTATGGGGGAACGTCGAGCCACGCGAGCTGGCTGAATGGATCATCGACGACAAATTGCCGGTGCGCTTCCAGTTGCAGTTGCACAAACTGTTGTGGAACGACGCAAAGGGAAAGTGAGAGTCGACGAGCGCGTTCGTCCCACGGCCGCGCTCAAGGAAAATCCGCGCTGTGGCCTGTCTTGCCGCAAGCGTTTCTCCGGCCGGTGACCGGCCGTTCTGTAGTGGACGAAACCCATGACTGAAACTTCAACCCGCAAGGCCGTCGTGCTCGTTTCCGGCGGCATGGATTCGGCTGTCACTGTGGCCATCGCTCGCGAGCAGGGCTATCAGGTGCATGCGCTCAGTGTTGCCTATGGCCAGCGCCACAGTTCCGAACTGGAAGCTTCCGAGCGCGTGTCGCACTTGCTGGGTGCGGTCGAGCACAAGACCGTGCAGGTAGATCTGCGCAGCATCGGTGGCTCGGCGCTCACCGCCGACATCGACGTGCCGCTGGACGACGATGCGCACGACGGCGACGGCCATATCCCAGCCACCTACGTGCCTGCGCGCAACACGATCATGCTGTCGATCGCATTGGGCTGGGCAGAGGTGCTGGGCTCCACCGACATCTGGTGCGGCGTCAATGCGGTGGATTATTCGGGGTACCCGGACTGTCGTCCGGCCTTCATCGAGGCATTCGAGGCACTGGCGAACGTGGCCACTAAGGCAGGTGTCGAAGGTGCAGGCTTCCGCATCCACGCACCGCTGATGCGCATGAGCAAGGCCGACATCGCGCGCGAAGGCCGGCGCCTCGGCGTGGATTTCTCCACCACCGTGAGCTGCTACCAGGCCGACACCGAAGGCCGCGCCTGTGGCCATTGCGACGCCTGCCGCCTGCGTGCGCAGGGTTTCCGCGAGGCTGGGTTGCCTGACCCTACGCGTTACGTCTGAGGCGCTTTTTGCTTGTGCGCATGCAGCGCAATCCCTAAAATCGCCAATCCGCTTGTCATGACGGGTCGTTAGCTCAGTTGGTAGAGCACTGGACTTTTAATCCATTGGTCCCGGGTTCGAGTCCCGGACGACCCACCAAGCCTTAGTAGAGCGCCCGTCGTCGGGCGCTCTTTTTTTTGGAAGGCACGACCATAAACAGTCGCCGTTTTGATTCCTGCGATCGGGAGCGACCGCGGCCTCAATGCGAACCGACCACCAGTGCGGTGAAATCCTTCACCGGAGCGTGGCGCGGGGCAGGGGCCGCGGCGACCAGCCAGATGCGATGGGTTGCCTGGTCGAGTGCCATGGTGCGGGCGCCGGCCTGGGTGGGCACGTTGGCCACCACGCTGTAGTGGTTGGCGTCGTCCTCGTGCACGATGGTCAGGGTGCCATCGTGGTTGGAGCTGTAGGCCAACCGGGTGGCCGGGTCGAAGCGGGCGGCGTCCGGGCCGTCGCCGATGGCCGCGGTGGCGACCTGGTGGCCATCGTCGGCGTCGGTGATGACCATGAGCTTGTTGTCGCAGACCGAGAACAGGCGGCGGGAATGTGCGTCGATGGCCAGGCCGCTGGGCGAGTCGCAGGGCGCGAGCTTCCACACGGCGTCGACCTTGTTCGCCTTGGTGTCGACGCGTGCCAGCTCGTTCTTGTCCTCGATGTTGACGAACACGTGGCCGCGACCGTCGCTTACCGCGAACTCGGGCCTGCCGGGGAGGGCGATGTCGGCAACGGCCTTGTCGCTGGCGGTGTCGATCACGCTGGCGTTGCCGCTATGGCCGTTCATGGTCAGCACGTGGCCGGTGGCGGGATCGAACACGATGCCGTCCGGACCCTTGCCGCCAACCGAGATGTCGTGCAGCGTCTTGAGTGTGTCGAGATCGATCACGTGCACGCTGTTGGCGGTGCCATCGGTCACATAGCCGTGCCGCGACTTCTGCACCAGCGCGATGCCGTGGATGTGCTGCATGCCGGGGATTTCGCCAGCCAGCTTGCCGTCGCGCGTATCCACCACCATCACGCGGTTGCCGCGCGCGATCAGCAGGTGATGTGCGACCGGATCGATGGTGAGGTAGTCCCAGCCGCCATCGCCACCCAGCGGGTAACGTTGCAGGACGGTGGCATCCGGCGTGGCGGCATAGGCGGTGGCAGTGGCGCTGGCGGCTAGGAACAGCAGCAGTGCGGGGAATTTCATGGCGGGCTCCGGCGGGTTGGACGACTGCGTTCAAGCATGCCGCCGGGGGATTAGCAAACGCTGTGGGCGCTCAGTCCGGCTTGTCTGCCGGCGCCCGGCGCCGATGCCTAGTCAGGCGGCCAATCAGTAGCGGCAGCAGCGCCAGCGCGGCGAGAGCGCCCATCGGCAGCAGCACGGACGGGTGCAACAACAGGCCGATGTCGAGTGCGCCATCGTGGTCCAGCGCTTCGCCGAGGCCTGCGCCGATCGAACTCTCGAACACCAGCGACACGGTGCCGCCCAGCCAGCTCGCACCGAGGAACAGCCATAGCGGGCAGCGGAGCCAGGCCAGGCCTACGGTGACCGCGCCGAAAGGCATCACCGGAACGAAGCGCAGGAACAGCGTGTAGCTCACCGGGTGGCGCTCGAAACCGTGGTGCAGTTTCGCGACGATGGCCGGCGGATGCTTGCTGCCTGTGCCAAAGGCGTAGCGGCTGGCCAGGTACAGGATCAGCGTGCCCAGCGTGAGGCCGGTGGACGAGCAAAGGGTGCCGTCCACCACGCCGAACGCGTAGCCGCCGGCAAGGATGATGAAGATGGTGCCAGGGATGCCGGTGGCCATGCCCAAGGTGAGCAGTCCGACATAGGTCAGCCGGCTGAGCCAGGGATGCTCGGCGATGTGCATGCGTATCTGTTGCTGGTGCGCGACCAGATGTTGTGGGCTGAAGCGATCCAGCACGCCGGAGGCATACAGCGTGATGCCGGCGAGCAGCAGCAGGATCAGCGGCAACGCGGCGCGCAGGCGTTTCAATACGATGCGCCGCGTGCGCCATAGGTGGCAAGGACATCGCGCGCTTCGTCACGCCGGATGTCTCGGCGCACGCTGATGCCGCGGCGCTCCAGTTCGCCCATCCAGTCGGCGGGTAGCGGGCCTTCGTCGAACTCGGTGAGCTCTTCCACGTCTTCGGCGCGTGCGCCGATCAACAGTTCGTCGACACCGGCCCACACCGTGGCGCCGAAGCACTGGCAGCAGGGCTGTGCGCTGCTGGCCAGCGTGTAGCGGCCCCCGTTGGCGTTGATGCGAAAACTGGCGAGACGCTGTTGCGCACTCATGTAGGCCATCATCTCGGCGTGCGCCACCGAGCAGGTCTGCGGCACCACGCGGTTCACACCCGCCGACACCACGCGTCCCTCCGCGTCGAACACCGCGGCGCCGAATGGGCCGCCTTCGCCGTGATCGATGTTGCGACGGGCCAGCGCGATGGCGAGTCCCACGCGTGCCTCATCGGTGACGTAGCGGTTCGCCCCATCCACCACTTCGTTGATCCACGGCGGAAGCGTAAGGTGGATTTGCATGGGCAGAAGCATCGCAGGCCTCACTTCGCCCACGTATCGCGCAGGGTCACCACGCGGTTGAACACCGGCGCATCGGCACGATGCTCCATGCGATCCGCCACGAAGTAGCCGAGGCGCTCGAACTGGTAGCGCTGCTCGGCATCAGCCTGGGCAGCGGCGGGTTCGATCCAGCCATGCACCACGCGCTTGGCTTCCGGGTTGACGTGCGAGGTCCATGGCTGACCATCGTCTTCGGCGTCCGGTGCAGCCACGTTGAACAGGCGGTCGTACACACGAAGCTCGGCGGCCACCGCGTGCGTTGCGCTCACCCAATGGATGGTGCCCTTCACCTTGCGGTCGGCGCCGGGGAGGCCGGCGCGCGATTCGGGATCGAGCGTGCAGCGCAGCTCCGCGATGTTGCCCGCGGCGTCCTTTACCACCTCTTCGCATTTCACGATGCCCACGCCGCGCAGGCGCACTTCGCCACCGGGCACCAGGCGCTTCCAGCCCTTGGGAGGCACTTCGGCGAAGTCCTCGCGTTCGATCCACAGCTCGCGTGCGAACGGTACTTCGCGCGTGCCGAAGCTCTCGTCCTTGGGATGGTTCGAGAACGTCAATGTTTCCGCGTGGCCTTCCGCCAGGTTGGTGATGACGAGCCTGAGCGGATCGAGCACGCCCATGCGGCGCGGTGCGCTGGCCTCGAGGTCCTCACGGATGCAGTTCTCGAGAATGGCGTAGTCGATCACGCTGTTCTGCTTGGAGATGCCCACGCGCTCGATCAGCAGCCGCAGGCCGGCTGGCGTGAAGCCGCGGCGGCGCATGCCTCGCAGGGTATTCATGCGCGGGTCGTCCCAGCCGTCGACGAAGCCTTCCGCGACAAGCTGCGCGAGCTTGCGCTTGCTGGTGATGCAGTAGCTGAGGTTGAGGCGCGAGAATTCGATCTGGCGCGGCTTGGCCGGCCTGGCCTCCAGCCCGGCGGCGACCACTGACTGCCACAGCTCGGGGTGATTCGAGAGGTCGACCTTGTCGACGCACCAGTCATACAGCGGGCGGTGGTCCTCGAACTCCAGCGTGCACAGCGAATGCGTGATGCCTTCCATCGCGTCGGACAGCGCATGCGCGAAGTCGTACATCGGGTAGATCGGCCATGTGTCGCCGGTATTCTGGTGCGTCACCTTGCGGATGCGATACAGCGCCGGGTCGCGCAGGTTGATGTTGCCCGAAGCCATGTCGATCTTCGCGCGCAGCGTGCGGCTGCCGTCAGCGAACTCGCCCGCACGCATGCGCTGGAACAGGTCGAGGTTTTCCTCGACGCTGCGGTCGCGGTATGGCGAATTGCGGCCCGGCGCGGTCAGCGTGCCGCGGTACTCGCGCATTTCGTCGGCGCTGAGGTCGTCCACGTAGGCCACGCCGTCCGCGATCAGCTTGAGCGCGGCGCGGTAGAACACGTCGAAGTAGTCCGAGGCGTGGCGCAGGTCGTGCCACTCGAAGCCCAGCCAGCGCACGTCGTCCTTGATGCCCTGCACGAACTCCGGGTCTTCCTTGCCTGGGTTGGTGTCGTCCAGCCGCAGGTTGCACCAGCCGCCGAACTCGCGCGCGATGCCGAAGCTGAGGCAGATCGCCTTGGCGTGGCCGATGTGCAGGTAGCCGTTCGGCTCCGGCGGAAAACGGGTATGGATGGCGGCGTGCTTGCCCGAAGCCAGGTCCTCGCGGACGATCTGGCGGATGAAGTCGCGTGGGCCGTCGGTGGCGACAGTGGCGGACTCGGCGGGGCTGGGCGTGCTCGACATGCAACGATCTCGTGGGCTGGCAAGGGAATCCCCCGAAGTTTACCCTGTCCCCGGTGGCGGCCGCAGGCTTGCCGTAGGCGCGCGGCGGGGCTAGCGTGCAACCATGCATACCGTTTATCGCGCCGAAAACCTGTTCGATGCGCATCTGGTGAAGGATGCGCTGGAGCATGCGCAGATCCCCGCCTTCATCGCCGGCGAGTACCTCACCGGCGGCGTGGGTCAGTTGCCGGCGCTGGATTACCTCGCGGTGATGGTGCCCGACTCCGGCGTGGAAACCGCCGAAGGCATCGTGCGAGAGGTCGAGGCGCAACTGACCGAAGCGCGCGAGGCGTTGCGAGAATGGGACGACGATCCCGGCCTGCCGGTGGGCGTGCCTTGCTGACCGTGGGAGACGCGAGGCCCTCATTCGCCGCATTGATCCGCGCCGTGGCTGACTTCCCCAAGCCCGGCGTGCTGTTCCGCGACGTCACGCCGCTGCTGGCCGACGCGCAAGGCTTCGCCGACTGCGTTGCCGCGCTGGCCGCACCGTGGCGCGATGCCGGCGTGCAGGCGGTGTGCGGCATTGAGGCGCGCGGCTTCATCTTCGGCGCTGTACTGGCGCGGGCGCTGGGTGCGGGCTTCGTGCCGCTGCGCAAGCCAGGCAAGCTGCCGCCGCCGGTGCTGGCGGTGGACTATCAACTGGAATACGGCAGCGACCGGCTGGAGGCGCGCAGCGACGCGATTGCGCCGGGCACGCGCGTGCTGCTGGTGGACGATGTGCTGGCCACCGGAGGCACGCTCGCCGCCGCGCAGGCGCTGGTGGCACATTTTGGCGGCGACGTGGTGGGCGCGTCGGTGCTCATCGAGCTGGAGGCGCTTCGTGGCCGCGAGCGCTGGATGGGCGAGCAGCCGTTGCACGCCCTGTTGCGATACTGATCGCAAGGCGCAGCGCAACGGGGGTGTCGAATCCTGGTCCGCGTATGTTTCCATGCGGCGCTATCGGGCCACGAGGAGTCGCGAGGCACCGTCCGTGTCGGATTGCGTCGCCGCCCCGGCTTCACATGGCCCGGTGGCGGAATCGGTATTACTTATCGCAATACCCCGATGGCTATTCGGAACTGGGTGGGGCCGGATCGGTCTGGTCCACGGGTGAATCGACCGTCGTGACATAGAACAACTCGCATGCCCCGTCGCCGGTATCGTCGCGCGTCATCGACGTGCGCCAATGCCATCCGCCCGCACGGTCCGCGTCCACGAGGAAACCATCCAGCGCCACCACTTGCCCCACGCGTATGCGTCCCAGTGCGCGACGCACGCCCACGTCGGCGGGGATCAGGTGCATGTTGGCGCTGTGTGTTTCGATTTCGCGGCGCGGTATCGGAAATTGCCGCACGCTCCAGTAATAGAAGCGACCGGATTGCGAGATGTCGATGTCTTTCAGGATCGCGCTGTCGGACATGCGGCCCCAGCCGAACGCGAAATCCTCCGGCACCAGTGCTGCACCAGCATCGAAGCGATAGTGCTCGGTGGACAGCACGCGCGCCACGAGGTCGAACTTCGCGCGCGGGGTGAGCGTGAAGTCGCCGAAATGGATGGGCTCCATCGGCGTATCCAGCGCTGTCTGCACAGGATCGTCAGGAGCAAGTTCGCCCGGCCCGGGATGCAGTGGCCGCATGTGCCACCACGACCAGCCGCCCCAGAGTGCAAGCAGCAGGACGGCGATGAGCCAAGGGGAGAGCCGGTCGCGGCGCATTCAGTCGAGCTCCCGGGTGGGCCGTCGTGCGTGCATTGTCATGCCGATGCTGTGCGCTTTGCGCTTGCAGGCGTGACAACGTCACGCGGATCCAGCAGGCCCTTAGGCAGTTCGCGGACCACGGCGGCAAGCTGCTTGAGGAAGCCGCCCATGGCGGAACTCTTGCGCCAGAGCATCGCGATGCGGCGGCTGGGCGGGTGGCTGCCGCGGAACTCGATCAGGCGCACGTTCGGCGCCTGCGCCACCGGCGGCTTCACCGCCAGCGTGGGCAGCAGGGTGATGCCGACTTCGGCGGCCACCATCTGGCGCAGGGTTTCCAGGCTGGTGGCGCGAAAGCCGCTTTTCTCGCCCGCGCCGGCGAGCTGGCAGACTTCCAGCGCCTGGTCGCGCAGGCAGTGGCCATCCTCCAGCAGCAACAGGTTCTGGTCGCTCAGGTCGGTCAGCTTCAGCGAGGGTCGCTTCGCCAGGGGATGCGATTGCGGCACGGCGAGCAGGAACGGCTCCTCGAACAGGAACTCCGTGTGCAGGCTTTCGTCGTGCACGGGCAAGGCAAGGATGCCGGCGTCGAGTCGGCCTTCGCGCAGGCGGCGCAGCACTTCCTCGGTTTTCTCCTCGACCAGCAGCAGTTCCAGTCGCGGAAAGCGTTCACGCATGCGCGGCACCACATGCGGCAGCAGGTAAGGGCCGAGGGTGGGGAAGATGCCCAGCCGCACCGTGCCGGATTCGGGATCCAGCGTACGCCGTGCGATGCCCTTGATCTGTTCCACCTCGTTGATCACGTCGCGCGCGCGCGCGACGATTTCGCGGCCCACGTCGGTGAGCAGCACCTTGCGCGGCGTGCGTTCCACCAGGGCCACGCCCAGTTCTTCCTCCAGCTTCTTGATCTGCGTGGACAGCGTGGGCTGACTGACGAAGCAGGCCTCTGCCGCACGGCCGAAATGGCGCTGCTCGGCAAGCGCCACGAGATAGTGCAGGTCGCGCAGGTTCATCGCGGTCTCTTGTCATAGACATGGACTATGGAATGTGATGTTAGCCATTGGATTGGCCGGCGCAAGCAAGGCCGCACGCATGCCTTATGGCACTGTGTGGAAAGTCATGCCGGACCTAGCGTGCGGGGTCACCTCACCCGATGGGAAAACGCCATGCGCCGTCATCTTCGTCCCCTTCTGCTCACCGCGCTGGCCGCCAGTTGCGGCATGGCTTTCGCGGCTTCCGCGGACCAGGTGCCTGCGGGCCGCCTGCCGGCGTGGGCCGTGCCGCAGTCCTATCGGATCGCGTTCAAGGTGGACCCGGCGCAAACCGATTTCTCCGGTACCACCACGATCAAGGTGAAGCTCGCGCAGGCATCCGATCATGTGTGGCTGGATGGCGCCGAGCTGAAAGTGTCGAAGGTGACGGTGACGGATGCGGCGGGCAAGGCGCACGACGCGAAGTACGTGGAAGCCGACCCCAAGGCCGGCGTGGTCCGCGTGGATTTCGGCAGCACCTTGCCGGCCGGCGAAATCACGCTGAAGTTCGACTACACCGCCCCGCTCAACGCACAGTTGCAGGGCCTCTATAAGGTCACCGCCAAGGGCCAGCCCTATGCGATGACGCAGATGGAGCCGATCAGCGCGCGCTTCGCCTTCCCGAGCTTCGACGAACCCGGTTTCAAGACGCCGTTCGATATTTCCATCACTCTGCCCGACAGCCAGGTTGCGGTGGCGAACACGCAGCAGGTGAGCGAAAAGCCCGCCGGCCAGGGCTGGAAGACGGTGACCTTCGCGCAGACCCTGCCGCTGCCCACCTACCTCGTGGCCTTCGGCGTGGGTCCCTGGGACATCACGCCGACCGCGGAAATCTCGCCCGATGCCTATCGGACCAAGCCGCTGCCGCTGCGTGGCATCGCCGCCGCCGGCGAGGCACATCGCATGAGCCACGTGATCTCCGAAACGCCGAGCATCATCCATGCGCTGGAGAACTACTACGGCTTCGGCTATCCGTGGGACAAGCTGGACGTGCTCGCCGCACCGGACTTCGCCGCCGGTGCGATGGAGAACGCGGGCCTGGTCACCTTCCGCGACTGGCTGCTGCTGCTCGACAAGGATTCGCCGGCGCGCAACGTGCGCGGCTCGTTCAACGTCACCGCGCACGAACTGGCCCACCAGTGGACTGGCGACACCGTGACACTGGCGTGGTGGAACGACATCTGGCTCAACGAGGCCTTCGCCACCTGGATGCAGGAGAAGGTCACCGAGGAAGTCCACCCCGAATACCGCGCCGACCTCGACCGCGTGCGCGGCGCGCAGGGTGCGATGGCCAGCGACAGCCTGGTCAGCGCGCGCAGCATCCGCCAGCCGATCACCGGCAACGGCGACATCATGACCGCCTTCGACGGCATCACCTACCAGAAGGGTGCCTCGGTGATCGGCATGTTCGAGAACTACGTGGGCGAGCAGACCTTCCAGAAGGGCATGCGTGCCTACATCCAGGCGCACAAATTCGGCAATGCAGATGCGGATGACCTGGTCAACGCCATCGCTACCGCCGCGGGCAAGGGCGACGACTTCAAGCACGCGTTCAAGAGCTTCCTCGACCAGTCCGGCGTGCCATACGTGCAGACCCGGTTGGCGCAGAAGGACGGCCAGACAGTGCTGGAACTTAAGCAGACCCGCTATCTGCCGCTGGGCAGCCATGATGCTCCGCACGTCCGGCAGATTTGTCAGGCTGATCGCGGTCCATGCGTCGATTCGCAGGTCGAGGGCGATCGCACCTGGGGCATCCCGGTGTGCGTGCGCTACGGCACGACCGACGGCAGCAAAGTCGCGTGCAGCATGCTGGACAAGGCCGGCGGCTCGATGGCGCTGACCGGTGCCAGCACCCCGACCTGGGTGATGCCGAACGCGAACGCCGCCGGCTACTACCGTTTCAGCCTCGACAAGAGCGAGCTGGGCGCGCTGACCAAGGAAGTCGCCAAGCTCAGCGACACCGAGCAGCTGGCTTACGCCGACGCGATCAATGCCAGCTTCCAGCATGGCGACCTCGACGCCGGCCAGGTGCTGGCCGCGCTCGAGCCGCTCACCGCGTCCAAGACCAGCCAGGTGGCCACCGCGCCGCTGGGCCAGGTCGGCTGGATCTACCACCACGTGGCCAAGACCGACGCCCAGCGCGCACGCATCGCGGACTGGGTGAAGGCCGCCTACCTGCCGAAGCTCGAAGCGCTGGGCTATCAGCGCAAGGCCGGCGAGTCGGAAGACGATTCCCTGCTGCGCAGCACGCTGGCCAGCGCGCTCGGCCTGGAATTCAAGCTGCCGGAAGTGCGCGCGGAATTGCTCAAGCAGGGCGAGGCCGCGCTGCAGAAGAACGCGAATGGCCGCCTGAACCTCACCGCCGCGAATCCCGACCTGCTCGGCGACGCACTGGGCGTGGCGGTGCAGACGCAGGGCAAGAGCGCGGTGGATGCGCTGATCGCCGAGCTGCCGCAGACCAGCGATCCCGCGCTGCGCAACGGCATCCTCGGCGGCCTCGCCAGCGTCGAGGATCCGGCGCTGGCCGAGCAGGTGCGCGACTTCGCGATCAGCAAGCCGGTGAAGGTGGGCGAGATGGCCTCGCTGCTGCGTTCTGGCCGCGGCACGCAGGCCCAGCGCGACGCGACATGGACGTGGTTCAACAGCCACTATGCGCAGATCCTCGCGCGCACCGGCAGCTTCGCCGGCGGCGCCTTGCCGATGCTGGCGGGTGGCGGTGGTTGCTCCAGCCGGGAAGCGCAGCGCCTGCAGTCGTTCTTCAGGTCGCGCATGAATGATGCCGCGGGCATCTCGCGCGGCCTGGCGCAGACCACCGAGTCCATCGAGCTGTGCGCGGCGCTGACCGTCAGGCAGGATCCGGCCTCGATCACGCACTGACCGGCCTCGTGCTCCGGATGACTGCAAGCCCCGCCACGGCGGGGCTTGCAGTTATTGGCAATGCCGCTGGGTGTGCATCCGCTCGGTGCGACGTCTGGCAAGGTATTGCCGTCGCGGTTGTCGTAGCATGGCCGTCCATTCAACCCACCGACATCGTCTACAGGGGGACGCATGATCGAGCTGGAAATCCAGGCGCTCGCGTTGCAACGCGAGGGCCTGCTCATCGAGGTTGGTCGACTGGCCGGCACCTGCGGCTACACGTTGGTGCGGCAACGGTCGGTGCAGGATCCGCACGGAACCCTGCTCTCCATGATCGTGCGCGGCTCGTGGTTCAAGAAGCGCGCGTTGCGTGCGGCGCTGGCGACCTGCGACCGTCTGGTCAGCTTCGAGCTGCATGGCGTCGTGGAAGGCGAGCAGCGTGAGCATTTCGCCGCCACCAACAAGACCGTTTCCAACTATGTGCCGCCACCTGCACCCGAGCCCGAGACGGTGGAAGAGCCGGTGGAAGAGGTTGCTGCGGTTGCCGAAGCTGAGCCGGCGCCCGCCGCCGTCAAGCCGACTGTGCAGGCCCCCGAACCTGCGCCGCCGGAGTCGTTCGATGAGTTCATTGTGGTGCATCAGCGTGCGCCCGCACCGGCGCCGGCGGAACCGCCGCCTGCACCCTTCATCGAGGTGGAGGTGCTGGAGGCCGACGTGATGGCCGTCGACAAGGCCCTGGCCTCGCTGGAATACGACTATCCGCGCATCATGCCCAACCTGCTGGCGCTGGACCGCAAGGTGGCCGCAGGCGCACGCGAATCCTCGCTGCAACTGGCGGGGCAGCGGGTCGGCGCGTGGCTGCATGCACGGGAACATGCCCAGCGTGGCAAGCAGACACTCCCTGCCGCGCTTGCCGCCATTGGGGCGCCCGCCTTGCAGGGCATCGTCGAGGTCGACCTGCAGGACGGCCAGTTGCACATACGCCACAGTCCCTTATGCGCGGAAGGCGGCCATTCCGGCTGCAGCTTCTACAGCGGCTTCCTCGAGGGGCTGCTGGCACACGCGATCGCTCCGCAAGGGCTGTCGATTTTCCCCGTCTGCTGTCGCAGCTTCGGGGCAGACGACTGCGTGCTTGCCGTATCCGAATCCTGACCGCCGCGATTCCTTACACTGTGCCGGCCATGTAGGCACAGGGAGATGGGGATGCTCGCTCGACTGATCGGATGCTTGGGGCTTGGCTTGCTGGTGGCTGCGTCGTTGCACGCGCAGGACGTGCCACCGCCATTGCGCGACTGGCAGGGTTGGGTGCTGCATGACGTACCACAGTACGCCTGCCCCTTCCTCGCCAACCAGTCGCCGGATCCGGACAGCTACCAGTGCGCGTGGCCCGGACGGCTGGCACTGGACGCAGGCAAGGATGGTGCGCGCTTCAGCCTCGACGTGCACGTGGACGCGCCGAGCTGGGTGGCATTGCCGGGAGACGGACACGCCTGGCCGCAGTCGGTGACGTCGAACAACCAGGCCGCTGTGGTGTTGCAGCACGAGGGGTATCCGATGCTGTGGTTGCCTCCCGGCGACTACCAATTGCGCGGCACGCTGCCGTGGGCTGAGCGTCCCGCGCGCCTGCGTGTGCCGGCGGAAATCGGCATCGTCGCGCTGAGTCTGGATGGCGCGGCGGTGTCGCGCGTCGAGCGCAACGGCGATGAGCTCACGCTGGGCGAAGCCGCCGCCGCGCAACGCGCCGCCGATGCCTTGTCGCTTCGCGTCTACCGTAAGCTCGACGATGGTCTGCCGGACACGCTGCAGACGCAATTGCAGCTGGACGTGGCCGGCAGCCCGCGCGAAGTCGTGCTGGGTCCCGCCTTGCCCGCAGGCTTCGTCGCCACGGCGCTCGATGGCGACTTGCCGGCGCGGCTGGAAAGTGACGGCCGCTTGCGCGTGCAACTGCGTTCCGGGCACTGGCTGCTGACCCTGAATGCGCGCGCCACTGCGCCGCTGGAAAAGGTGGCGCTGAGACTGCCTGCCGCGCCCTGGCCGCGGCAGGAAATCTGGAGCTATCGCGACGACCCCGCGTTGCGCGGCAGCCGTGCCGAAGGGCGGGGCATCGACGCCGCGCAGTCCGGTGTGCCTGGTGACTGGGGCGACCTGCCCGCATTCGCGCTGGACGACGACATGGGCCTGACCATCGCCGCAGGCACGCGCGGCGACGAAGGCGGCAAGGGCGATCAGATTCGCCTGCAACGCGAAATGTGGCTGGATTTCGACGGCGGTGGCCTGCGCGCGGCCGACCATCTCACTGGCGAACTGCGCCACCGTCGACGGTTGGACACGATCGCGCCGTGGCAACTGCAGCGCGCCAGCGAGGGCGGTACGCCGCTGCTGGTCAGCGGGGATAGCGACGGCAGGAGCGGCATCGAATTGCGCACACGAAGACTTGATCTGGATGCCGGCCTGCGCTTGCCCATGCACGGCGGCGCGATCCCAAGCTCCGGCTGGCAACTGCCGCTGGAAAACATCGACGCCAACCTGCATTTGCCCTTCGGCTATCGCCTGATCGCGGCGCCCGGTGCGGATCGCGCACCGGATACGTGGGTGGCGCGGTGGAGTTTGCTCGACCTGTTCGTGCTCGCGCTGGTCGCCTTGTTGGCCGGTCGCCTGCTCGGCTGGCGCTGGGCGTTGCTGGCGGCGCTGTATCTCGCGTTGGGGCGCCACGAGGATGGCGCGCCGCTGTGGACGCTGGCCGTGGTGTTGATGCTGGCGTTGTTGCTGCGCGCTTTGCCGGGCGGGCGCTTGCATGCCGCGGTGCGCGGTGTCGCCATCGCAGTGTTCGCGCTGGCGGTGCTGTGGAGCCTGCCCTTTGCCGCGTCGCAATTGCAGTATGCCTTGCACCCGCAGTTGGAGGGTGGGCCAATCGTGCAAGTGCAGTTTGTGCAGCCACCGCCAGGAATCGTGGCGCAAGCCGCACAGCCGCCGGTGGAAGAGGCTCCGGCCCCGCCGCCGCCACCCGCGGGATCGCCGTCATTGGCTGAACCGGTGGCACCGAAGCAACCTGCTCCCCAGATTCTTTCTTCCGTCATCGTGACTGCCAACGCCTTGCAAAGTCCGAGTTCCGACGACTTCGACGGCCGCAACGTGATCCAGGCCGGCGCGGGCACGCCGAGCTGGGATCAAGGCAACGACTACCAGCTCGGCTGGTCGGGTCCGGTGAGCCCCGAACAAACCATGCGCCTGCTGATTGCGCCGCGCTGGCTGTTGCGGCTGTTGCGCGTGGTGATGGTCGCCCTGCTGGGTGCGCTGCTCGCGAAGCTGCTCGGCAGCTTGCGTCCATGGCACGTCGCTTGGCCTGCCGCGCGCGGCGTGGATGCGGCCGGTGCGCTGTTGCTGGCCATTGCGCTGCTGCCGTCGGCTTCGCATGCACAGAGCCTGCCCAGCCAGCAGTTGCTGGAACAGCTGAGGTCCCGCCTCACCGAAGCACCGAAGTGCGCACCCGATTGCGCCAGCGTGGCGCAGGCGCAATTGCAGGTCAGCGGCGACACGCTGGACATGGCGCTGGACGTGCACACCGGAGCGACGGTGGCCTTGCCGCTGCCGCAGCCCGATGCCGCGCTGCAATTGCTCGACGCCAGCGTGGACGGCCATCCCGCCACGCTGGTCCGCGATGGCGACGACGCGCTGCTGCGCCTCGACCGCGGTGTGCATCGTGTCGGCCTGCGCTATCGCATCGGCATGGTGGACAGTGCCAGCCTGAACTTCACGCTGCGCCCGCAACTCGTGGTGTTCAGCGGGCAGGGTTGGTCGCTGGATGGATTGGATGGTGGCCGCCTGCTGGGCGACAGCCTCACATTGCAACGCGAGCGTGTTGCCGACAACGGTGTGCAGGCGGTGGCCGCACAGGACTTCCCGCCCTACGTGCGGCTGACCCGTCGCCTGCTGCTGGGTGTGGACTGGCAGGTAGAGAACACGGTCGAGCGCATCGCGCCCGCGAATGGCGGCTTCAGTCTCAGCCTGCCGTTGCTGCCCGGTGAACATCCACAGGGCGATGGCGCACTGGTGAAAAACGGACGCATCGACGTCACCTTCAACGCGGGCAGCCGGCAAGTGCGCTGGACCAGCCGGCTGGATCACGCGGCCAGACTCGCGCTGGCGGCGCCGGGGCTGGGCGAGCGCGCCGAGGTGTGGGAAGTCGTGGCTGCGCCGATGTGGCACGTCGATGCGCAGGGCGTACCGACCAGTGCCAGCGACACGGGGCTGCGCTTTCAGCCGTTGCCCGGCGAAACGCTGCAGCTCAGCTTCAGTCAGCCTGCGGCGATCGACGGCGGAAGCCTCGCCTTCGACGATGTCGACGTGCAGAGCAAGGTGGGCGAACGCAGCACGGAAACCACGGTCACGCTCAAGGCGCGCAGCACGCGTGGCGGCGAACACGCGATCACATTGCCGGCGGGTGCGGAGTTGCTTGAAGCAAGCCGCGACAGTGAGCCGGTAAGCCTGGCCGTGCGCAATGGCAAGCTCGGCCTGCCGCTGTTGCCTGGCGCACACGACTACAGCGTGCGGTTGCGCGTGCCGCACGGCGCCGCTGTGCGCATCGCCGCGTCGCCGTTCGCGCTGGATGCGCCGGTGGCGAACATCGGCAGCGAACTCGACCTGCCGCAGGATCGCTGGGTACTGTGGACATGGGGCCCGACCACCGGGCCGGCGGTGATGTACTGGTCGCAACTGGCGGTGTTGCTGCTCGTCGCATGGCTGCTCGGCCGCCATGCGCCCACACCGCTGCGCTTCCACCACTGGCTGCTGCTGGGGCTGGGGTTCTCCGCCTTCGCATGGGGCGCGTTCGCGCTGGTGGTGGTGTGGCTGGTCCTGATCGGCCTGCGCGCGCGCTGGGCGCCCGCAGAACAGCTGCCTGCGGCGCGCTTCAACCTCGCGCAACTCGGACTCGCCATGCTCACCGTGCTGGCGCTGGCCGTGCTGGTCGCCGCCGTGCCCAAGGGCCTGCTCGGCGTGCCGGACATGCACGTGGCCGGCAACGGCTCCGATGCGTGGCAATTGCGCTGGTTCGCCGACCAGAGCGACGGCGCTTTGCCCGCCGCCGGCGTGCTCAGCATATCGTTGTGGTTCTACAAGCTGGCCATGCTGGCCTGGGCGCTGTGGCTGGCCTTCGCCTTGATCGGCTGGTTGCAATGGGCATTTGCAGCATGGACTCATGGCGGCTACTGGCGCCGCAGGGAGTCCAGGCCGAATGTGACGCCGCCACCGTTGTCGTCGGCACCGGAAGAGCCGCCGCATGTCTGACGTGCGCGAAATGCTGGCGACCGCGGTGGAACGGCTGGGCGAGCGCGCAGATGCCGAAGCGTTGCTGCTGCACGCGCTCGGAAGGCCGCGCAGCTGGCTGTTCGCGCATGCTGACGATGTTCCGGATAGGGACGTCCAGACGGCCTTCGATACCTTGGTCGCGCGACGCGCGGCAGGCGAGCCGGTGGCCTACCTCACCGGCCGGCGGGGCTTCTGGACGCTGGAGCTGGAGGTGACGCCCGCCACCTTGATTCCGCGACCGGAAACCGAGCTGCTGGTGGAACTGGCGCTGGAGCGCCTGCCGCGCGATGCGGCAGCTCGTGTGGCCGACCTCGGCACCGGCAGCGGTGCGATTGCGTTGGCCATCGCCAGCGAACGCCCGCAGGTACAAGTCGTCGCCACCGATGCGAGTGCCGCTGCGCTGGTGGTAGCGCGCCACAACGCGCAGCGGCTCGGTATCGCCAACGTGCGCTTCGCTCAGGGCGACTGGCTGGCGCCGCTGGCGGGCGAGCGTTTTGAACTGATCGTTTCCAACCCGCCCTACATCGAGGCGGCCGATCGGCATCTCGCTGAAGGCGATTTGCGCTACGAACCGGCTGCGGCCTTGGCGTCGGGCGCGGATGGCCTGGACGACATCCGCCGCATCGTTGCCGGTGCGCCCGCCCATCTCGAAGCCGGCGGCTGGCTGCTGTTCGAGCACGGCTGGGACCAGGGCGACGCTGCCAGTGCGCTGCTGCGTGCGGCAGGCTATGCGCAGGTGTTCACGGCGCAGGATCTGGAAGCGCGCGATCGGGTGAGCGGTGGAAGGAAAGTAGGCGACTGATCCCGGACGCCGCTATCGGACCCTGGACGGCGTCGCATGTCCTTATCTTCGATCGACACCGATGGTGCGCGGACAGAGAGGGGAGCAAAGCGGGCAGGTCAATCCAGGCCCGTTTCCCATGGTTTTCGGCATGAAGCTTGTGCCAAGAGAAAGCCGCCGTCCCAGGTGTGTGCCGGGAGCGGCGGCTTTCCGCGATTCATCGGGATGATGGATCGCAAGACGTGTGGTTCTCGTCAGAGTGGTCGGCGGCGCCCGAAGATCAGCGACAGGATGAACAGGATGATGAAGACGACGAACAGGATCTTGGCAATGCTCGCGGCGAGGCCGGCGATGCCGAAAAATCCGAAGAAGCCGGCAATCAGCGCGATGATCAGAAAGACGATTGCGTAATAGAGCATGATTTTCTCCTGTGGCACATCAAGCAGGTTTCGATACCGTAATCGTGGATGTATGCCCATTCATGCCGGCAACTCGAGAGGCTTTGTGGAGACGGCAGAGGGCCGCCTGTTCTCTCTGGTACCGCGAAGCAAAGGCTTGCATCACAGGCCGGAATTGAAGTCCCGCAGCTGCTTCATCGCCTCGTCCTTGGCAATGCCGTAGCGCTCCTGCAGTTTTCCGACGAGATACTCGGCGTTGCCGTTGGCCACGCCGACGTCGTCGTCGGTCAGCTTGCTCCAGCGGGATTTGAGTTTGCCGTGAAGCTGTTTCCACTGGCCCTTCAGCTTGTCTTCGTTCATCAGGAATTCTCCGTATCGGGAAATGGGTTACTTCACTTTCAGGCCCGAGGCATCGACGCTCTTCACGCCCTTGATGCTCTTGGCCGCGGCCACCGCTTTGTTCACTGTGATCTTGGTGGGAAGCACGCCGGTGAGGGTGACTACGCCATCGACTGTATTGACGGAAATTTCTTTGCTGGGGACTCCCTTGGTAGTTGCCAGCTCGGTTTTCACCTTGGTGGTGATCCAGGTGTCGCCGCCGGCTTGGCTCATGGTGCTGGAGTGGTCGCTGACCGGCCTGTCTTGCGCTTGCGCCGTGCCGGCGAACGAACCCAGGGCGATGGCAACTGAAAAAGCCAGGGCTGGCAGGACGGCTGTGGTTTCCATGATGACCTCGCGTTTCGAAAGTGGATTTTCCGGCGGCATGAAAAGCGGCCCTATGAACCGTGGCGATGCAATGTCGGAGGCATCGCGGTCGGAGCATCGCGCCGCTTTGCGAATGCCCGTTTTACGCGCACAGCAAAGCGGGACGGCTTCAGTGATAGAAGGCGGGGAGTTAGGTTCGGGTGAATTATTCGTCGAGTGGGCCAAGCGGCATTCATGCGCGAAAGGCCCATCGAGATCGACGCCACGCACGCACGGCGTCCGGATTACGGGAGATCCGTTGCGGTGCTATGGGATGTATCGCTGCGGTTGCGGCAACGGGCCACGCCATGCCATCCGTGCATCGACACGCGCTTAACCGCCGCAAGGCGTCAATGCGATCGCCGGATGCGGCCGTCGGCGACGGGCGTGAAGCCACGCGGTGTTTCGACACCCGCGAGGCGCCGTTGCCGGCACCGCGTCTTGGGTTGCCGGGCTTCTAGCCTGCGCTGGCGAGGCTGCCGACGCACAGCTGCGGGAAGCGTGCGTGGATGGCGCGGCGGATGCCGGGCAGGTCGAGGCCGGCCATGGTGAGCACTTCCTCGCGGCTGCCGTGTTCCAGATAGACGTCCGGAAGACCGAGGTGCAGGATCGGCTTCACGATGCCGTGCGCGGCGAGGCATTCGGCTACCGCGGAGCCTGCGCCGCCCGCGATGGCGTTGTCTTCCAAGGTGACGAAGGCGTCGTGGGTCTTGGCGAGTTCCACGATCAGTGCTTCGTCCAATGGCTTCACGAAGCGCATGTTGACGAGGGTGGCGTCCAGTTCCGCAGCGATTTCCGTCGTCGGGGAAAGCATCGCGCCAAAGCTGAGCAGGGCGATGCCATGGCCGCGGCGGCGCAACTCGGCCTTGCCGATCGGCAGGGTGTCGAGCTCGGTGCGGATGGCGATGCCCGGGCCGGTGCCGCGCGGGTAGCGGATCGCGGCGGGTCCGGCGTAGTGGAAACCGGTGCTGAGCATCATGCGGCACTCGTTCTCGTCCGCCGGCGCCATGATCACCATGTTGGGCAAGCAGCGCAGGAAGCTGAGATCGAAACTTCCCGCATGCGTGGCGCCGTCCGGGCCGACCACGCCGGCGCGGTCGATGGCGAAGGTGACATCGAGGTTCTGCAGCGCCACGTCGTGGATGGCCTGATCGTAGGCGCGCTGCAGGAAGGTGGAGTAGATCGCCACCACCGGCTTGGCGCCTTCGCAGGCCATACCCGCAGCCAGCGTCACCGCATGCTGCTCGGCGATGGCCACGTCGAAATAGCGCTCCGGGTATTCCTTCGAAAAGCGGACCAGGCCCGAGCCTTCGCGCATCGCGGGCGTGATGCCCAGCAGGCGTTCGTCGGCAGCGGCCTGGTCGCACAGCCACGCGCTGAAGATGTCGGTGTAGGTGGGCCTGGAAGGCGCGTTCTTCTTCACCAGGCCCGCCTCGGGATCGAACGGGCCCACGGCGTGGTATTCGATCTGCGCCTGCTCGGCGGGCGCGTAGCCCTTGCCCTTGGTGGTGACCACGTGCAGCAGCTGCGGGCCGGGCAGGTTCTTCACCGTGCGCAGCGCAGCCAGCAGTTGCGGGATGTTGTGGCCGTCAATGGGGCCGGTGTAGTGGAAGCCCAGTTCCTCGAACAGCGTCGAAGGCACGAACATGCCCTTGGCGTGTTCTTCCCAGCGCTTGAAGAAGCGGCCGGCGAAGGACTGTTTCGGGATGGCCCGCTTGGCGCGTTCGCGTACCGCGTTCAAGCGACGGCTGGCCAGCGCGCGCGACATCATGCGGGTCATCGCGCCCACGTTCTCGCTGATCGACATGCCGTTGTCGTTGAACACCACCAGCATGTTCGGCTCGACGTCGCCGCCGTGGTTCAGCGCCTCGAACGCCATGCCGGCGGTCATCGCACCGTCGCCGATCACCGCCACGAACTTGCGCGGGTCGCCCTTGCGCTGCGCGGCGATGGCCATGCCCAGCGCGGCCGAGATCGAGGTGGACGAGTGGCCCACGCCGAAAGTGTCGTACTCGCTTTCCTCGCGGCGCGGGAAGGGCGCGAGACCGTCCTTCTTCTTGATCGTGGTGATGCGGTCGCGGCGGCCGGTGAGGATCTTGTGCGGGTAGCACTGGTGGCCCACGTCCCACACCAGCCGATCGGTGGGCGTATCGAACACGTGGTGCAGCGCCACGGTGAGTTCCACCACGCCCAGGCCCGCACCGAAGTGGCCGCCGGAACTGGCCACGGCCTCGATCAGGTACTGGCGCAGCTCGTCGGCGACGGCGGGCAGCTCCTCGTCGGGAACGCGGCGCAGATCGGCCGGCGACTCGATGGCTGCCAGGTGGGGGTAATGTGCAGGATCTTTCATCCGCCTATTGTTGGCCCGAAGGCGGGGCGGGGCAAGGGCGAGGGGCTGGCCGTGATGGGGCGGTTCAGCCCATCGTCTGGCGCCGGTCGCGCGGCAGATGGCTGACCAGGAAGTCCATCTGGTCACTCAGGATGTTGCGGTTGGAGAGGATCAGGTGCTCCACCCAACTGGGCCGGTACGGCACGGCCAGCAACGGCATGTGGGCTTGCTGCGGGGTGCGGTTGCTCTTCCTGAGGTTGCAGGCGAGGCAGGCGCTGACCACATTTTCCCATTCGTCGCGACCGCCCTTGGATACCGGCTGCACGTGGTCACGGGTGAGGTCGCCACGGCTGAAGTGCTGGCCGCAATACAGGCACAGGTGGCGGTCGCGGGCGAACAGCGCGCTGTTGGTGAGCGCGGGGGCCGGATCGATCGCGTGTTCGTGGCAGTGGCCGGTGCTGGCGATGATGGGATGCAGGTCGAGCTGGCTCTGCACGCCCAGGGCGCGGTTGTGGCCGCCGTGCACGGTGAGGCAGGGATCGCCCAGCGTCCACGCCACTGCGCCGCGCACGTAGAGACACGCGGCGTCCTGCCAGCTGATCCAGTCAAGGATGCGGCCGGCGGCGTCCAGCGACAGCACGCGGGTCGAATGCAGGTCGGCCCGGCTGGCGACTTCCATCAGCATGCAGTTCGTCCTTCCTTACGAGAAAGAGCGCGGCAACCATGCAACGGTGCTCGGATGCACCCGAGCATAGAACAAAATTTGTTGCAAACGCACGCAAATAGGCCCTTGGCTCAATCAGATAGCTCCATGCCGGGCATTCGCGGCCGGCCACGGGCGCTGATATAGTGATTGTTCGTTTGCAGACCCGACGCCGGGTTTGGGAGGGGGGGCCGATGGTGGCAACCCCGGCACGGCGGGGCAGAGGTAATGACGTGGCTGAAGTTCTTTTCTACGAGCGCCCGGTGCCGCTCAACCGCAATGCACACAAGGATCTGCGCCTGAAGCCGATCCCGAACATGAAGTTCGCGCTGGACGCCCATTCCGTGCCGCTCACCGGCGTGGAATTCGCTTTGGCTGCGCGCGACATGCCCATCGTGTTCGCCGGCAACGACCTCGCTTCCGCCGGCCCGGTGGCCCTGCTGGGCCTGCGCCAGAACGAGAATCTGTTCGTCGACGCCAATGGCCAGTGGCTGCCGGGCGCCTACGTCCCGGCCTTTGTGCGCCGCTACCCGTTCGTGCTGGCCGAGAAGCCGGCCGGTCAGGAGGGCGATGATTTCGCCGTCTTCCTCGACGAGGGCTACGAGGGTTTCAACGCCACCGAGGGCGACCGCCTGTTCAACGAGGACGGCAGCGACACCGAAATGCTGAGCCGCGCCGTGGGTTTCCTCGGCGAGTTCCAGCAGCACGTGGCGCGTACCCGCTGGTTCATGGACCAACTGCGCAAGCACGACCTGCTGGAGTCGCGCAACATCAGCATGCGCAAGGGCACGCCGGACGGCCAGGGCCAGGTGATCAACCTCAATGGCATGTTCGTGGTCAACGAGGAAAAGCTGCGCCAGCTCGACGAGAAGACCGCGCAGGAATTCGTGCGTGAAGGCGTCCTCGGCTGGATCTACGCGCACCTGATCTCGATGAACAACCTCGATCGCCTGGGCCAGCGTCTGGGCGAACGCGAGGATGGCGAAGTGGGCGCTTCCAGGAACTGAGCCTGTCCGGGCATCTCGCACGCCTGAAAAAAAGCGCCGCGACAGGCGACTGTCGCGGCGCTTGCTTTTGCGATCGTCCCTGATCGCGAAGATCAAGCGGACGGCCATCCCTGGCCGCGCTTTTCAATGGCCTGAAGGTCGGCGGCAGCGCGAGGCGCTTGCCGGGATCAGTTCGCCACCACCGGCAGCCCGATGTAACTGGCTTCGCCCGGCGCGTGATAGATCCGCTGGGTGGCTTTCACGTAATCCGCCGGCTTGGCGAGCAGGATGTTGGGGACGAAGGTCTGCGGGTTGCGGTCGTACAGCGGGAACCAGCTCGATTGCACCTGCACCATGATGCGGTGGCCGGGCAGGAACACGTGGTTGGCGGCAGGCAGGTCGAAACGATAGGCCAGCGGCTGGTTGGCGGCGAGCGGCCCCGGTTTGTCGTAGCCGGTGCGGTAACGGCCGCGGAAGATGTCCATCGCCACGGCAAGCTGGTAGCCGCCCATCGCCGGCTGCTCGGCCACCTGATCCGGATACACGTCGATCAGCTTCACCACCCAGTCGCTGTCGGTGCCGCTGGTGGAGGCGACCAGGTTTACCTCGGGCGCGCCGGCGATGGTCAGCGGCTTGTCCAGTGGCGCTGTTTCGTAGGTAAGCACGTCGGTACGGCCGGAGGCTTCGCGCTGGTCGTCCACCAGCCATTCCGGCCAGGTGAGGCCGTTGTCGTAGCCGACCGGCTGGATCGGCCGCGCGCGGAACGGCACCGGGTGCGCAGGATCGGAGACGTATTCGTCGTAGGCGTTGCTGCCCGATGGTGGGTCGAAGCCGAGTTGCATTCCCGATTGCAGGTACAGCGCCTGGCTCTTGGCGGTGCAGCCGCTGTCGCATGACAGCGGCCAGCGATCCAGTCGCTGCCACTGGTCGGTGCCGGTCTGGAAGGCGGTGACCGGAGCGAGGCCGGCCTTTGGCGCGCCGTCCTTGAGATATTGCGCCAGGAAGGGGCGCAGGATGTGCTCGCGGAAGTATTTCGCGGTGTCGCTGCCGAAGCGGATCGCGCCCAGCGAGCTGCCTTCCTCGATCTCCTGGCCGTGGTGCCACGGGCCCATCACCAGCTTCACCATGTCGCCGCTGCTGTCCTTCGGCTTGATCGCGCGATACACGGCCAGCGCGCCGTAGATGTCCTCCTGGTCCCACAGGCTGTGCACCAGCATTACCGGCACGGTGAGCGGCTGATCGGCAAGCACCTTGTCCATCGCCTGCTGGCTCCAGAACGCGTCGTAGGCGGGATGCGCCACCAGCTTGTTCCAGAAGCCGAGCTGCCGCATGCCGTAGGCATCGCCCATCGCGCCGACGGAGCCGTAATGCATGAACAGGTCGTATTCGTCGTGGAAGCTGGTCCACCATTTCGCGGTGTTGTCGCGAGTGGCCTCCTGCTCGTAGATGTAGCTGAGGTTCTGCGCGCGGAAGGCGCCGTGGTGGAACCAGTCGTCGCCCATCCAGCCGTCCACCATCGGGTTCATCGGCACCGCCGCCTTCAACGCGGGATGCGGATGCACCAATGACATCAGCGGCTCGAAGCCGTCGTAGGAGATACCGATGGTGGCGACCTTGCCGTTCGATTCGGGGATGTGCTTCACCAGCCAGTCGATGGTGTCGTAGGTGTCGGTGGCGTCGTCCACCGGCGTGGGGTTGAGCGGGCCGTGCACCGGCCGGTTCATCACGTAGTCGCCCTCGGAGCCGTACTTGCCACGGATGTCCTGGATCACGCGGATGTAGCCGTCCTCCACGATCACGTCGGCTGCGTTGTCGTAGCCCTCCAGCAGCGGTTCGAGGTGGCCGCTCATGAGGTTGTGGGTGAGCTGGTGCGCGTCGTAGGGCGTGCGGGTGAGCACGATGCCGGCGTGCTTCGCGCCCCTGGGGACCAGGATCACGGTGTTGAGCTTCACGCCGTCGCGCATCGTGATCATCACGTCGCGTTCGACGTAGTCGAAGCTGCCGGTGGCGGGCTTGAAGCTGGCCGGCGTCTCGCTGGGATAGTCGGGATACTTGGCCTGTGGCGCATCCGTTGCGGGGAGTGCGCTGCTGGCGGCAAGCAGGGCGGCCAGCAACGTGGTCTTCAGGCCCGCGGCGATACGGCGTGGCGTCATGGCATCGATTCCCCCTGGATGAAGTGATTGGGCAGCTTACCGTCGCGCTCAGCGCACCGGTTTCGCCAGTCGCAACAGATCCGTGCCGTAGCCCGCCGCCTCATAGAGTTCGCGTGCGCGTTCGTTGCCGGGGAACACCGCCAGCGTCACCAGCTGGCAATGATGCTCGCGCGCCCATCGCTCGGCGTGCGCCAACAGCGACGTGCCCACGCCACGGCCCTCGTGCGCCGGCGCCACGGCCAGGTCGGCGATGTGGCAGTTGCTGCGGCCGGTGAAGAAATCCTCGGTGCGCTGCAGGTGGATGAAGCCCACGCGCGTGCCGTCGGCGTCTTCGGCAACGAACAGATGGCTGTTCGCGAGCTGGTCTTCCAGATGTCGCAGCAATTCGTCGCGGATGCCTTCGATGCACTCGTGCCGCCGCCGCCACGCGGGCAGCGGGAAATCCACGAAGCGGGGCACCAGGGCCAGGATGAAGTCGTCGTCGTCTTCGGCGAGGCGGATCAGCAGGGACGGTTGGCTCATGGTCGTCGCAAGTGCGGAAACGTATGCCGGTTCTACACCCGCTCGGGGCGTGGCGGAAGTGCGCCATGCCTATTGGCGGCACGGCTATAGTGCGGCCTTCATTGCTTTCGCGAGGATCGCTCCGTGCCCTCTACCCGCATCCGTCTGCTGGCGGGCGACGACGCCACGCTTGTGCAGGGCGTCGCCGCAATCCAGGACGAAATGAAGTTGCCGTTGGCATTCCCACCCGAGGTCGAGGCCGAGGCAAGGCAAGCGGCAGCGCAACCCCGACTGCCCGAACTGGATCGCACCGATATACCGCTGGTCACCATCGATCCGCCCGGCTCGATGGACCTGGACCAGGCCCTGCACTTCGAGCGGCGGGACGGAGGCGGCTATCGCGTGCATTACGCCATCGCCGACGTGGCTGCGTTCGTGGCGCCGGGCGGCGCCGTGGATGCGGAGGCGCATCGTCGCGGCGAAACCCTGTATGGCGCCGACTCGCGCATCCCGCTGCATCCGCCGGTGCTGTCCGAAGGTGCTGCCTCGTTGCTGCCCGACCAGCTGCGGCCCGCTTTGCTGTGGACGATCGACCTCGACACCAGCGGCGAGATCGCCGCCATCGACGTGCGCCGTGCGCGGGTGAAGAGTCGGGCGCGGCTCGATTACGCCGGTGTGCAGCAGCAACTCGATGCCGGCACCGCCGACCCGTTGTGGACGCTGTTGCGCGAAGTGGGCGAGCTGCGGCAGCGGCGCGAACAGGCGCGCGGTGGCGTGAGCCTCGCGTTGCCCGAACAGGAAATCAGCGTGGTCGATGGACAGTGGCAGCTGGCGTACCGCGCCAACCATCCGGACGAGGACTGGAACGCGCAGATCTCGTTGCTCACCGGCATGGCCGCGGCGCAGCTGATGGTCAAGGGCAAGGTTGGCATCCTGCGCACGCTGCCGCCGCCGCAGCCGCAGGACATCGCGCGGCTCAAGCGCACCGCGCAGGCGCTGGCCATCGCGTGGCCGGACGGGCAGGGCTATCCCGACTTCATCCGCACGCTCGATCCATCGAAGGATACCCACGTCGCGATGCTCACCGCCTGCACCACTGTGCTGCGCGGCGCCGGCTACGTGGCCTTCGACGGCGACCTGCCCGCGCAGCCCGTGCAATCCGCGGTGGCGGCGGAATACGCCCACGCCACCGCGCCGCTGCGACGGCTGGTGGATCGCTACGTGGGCGAGGTATGCGTGGCGCTGTGCGCGAACCAGCCCGTGCCGGACTGGGTGCGCGCCGCGCTGCCGGCCTTGCCCGGCCTGATGGCCGAGGCGGATCACCGTGCCAAGCATTACGAGCGCAAGGTGACCGACCTGGTCGAAGCGGTGCTGCTGGCGCCGAACGTCGGCGAAACCTTCCAGGGGGCCATCGTGGAAATCAACGGCGCCCATGGCGATGGCCATGAAGGCGTGGTGATGCTGCGTGATCCTGCCATCGAGGCGCGCGTCAACTCTCCGACAGCGCTGCCGTTGGGGCAGGAAGTCGTGGTGCGTCTGGCCGTGGCCGATCCGGCACAACGGCAGGTGCGTTTCGAACTGGAGAGTGGTGCGCCCTGATCGGCGATGCCGTTGCGGCGACTTCAGTTTATGCGTGGCCTGCCGATTCGCTAAGGATTCGATGACAGGTTTGCGGGAGGATGGCAGGGCTGCGGGCTAGTTTAAGAAGGTGGTATCGCTTGCGCGGGCAACGATGTCGCCGGTATGCCTGTGGTCGCGTGCGAATGAGGATATGCGCGTGAGCGGATGGAGAGTTGCATGCGTGGCTGGGCTGTTCTGCTGCATGGCGGCGGTTTCGTCCGCGTCAGCGCCCATGGGCCCTGCCGCCGCTCCGGCGTCCGCGTCCGTGCCGGCGCGCATTCGCGTGGCCACCAACGACGATTACCCGCCGTTCGTGTTCATCGATGGCGATGGCAAGCCGCAGGGCTACGAAGTCGACATGTGGCGGCTGTTCCAACGCCATACCGGCGTCCAGGTCGATTTGATGCTCACGGACTGGGGCGACGCCATGCGGAACATGAAGGACGGGCGTGCCGACGTGATCGACATGCTCTACCGCACCCCCTCGCGCGAGCTGCTGTTCGATTTTTCAGCGCCCTACGCCGACTTGCCGGTAGGCATCTACGCGGACCGGAGAATCAGCGGTGTCCGTGATGTGGCCACCTTGCGCGGCCTTCCGGTGGGTGTACAGCGCGGCGACGCTTGCGCTGAGCGGTTGCAGGAAGACGGCATCACCAGCGTGCAGCTTTACGGTGACTACCAGGACATCCTGCAGGCCGCGACCAAAGGCGATCTGCGCGTGTTCTGCATGGATCAGTATCCGGCGGATTACAACCTGTACCGGTATTCGGCGCTAAATCGCTTCTACGAAGCCTTCGTGCTGTTCACCGAACAATCGCACTGGGCCGTGCGCAAGGGCGACACGGCCATGTTCCTCGCGATCCAGCACGGCATGTCGCTCGTTACGCCGGACGAGCGCGCGACGCTGCGCAAACGCTGGCTGGATCATCCGTCGTCGGAGACGGTGGGTTACCAGCGCAATGCCCGCGATGCGGGCATTGCTTTGGCGGTACTGCTGCTGCTGGCCATGCTGATGGCGCTGTGGGTATGGACGCTGCGTCGCACGGTGGCGGCGCGCACGTCCGCCTTGCGGTCGGAAGAGGGCAAGCTGCGCGCGATCTTCGATGCCAGTCCCGACGCGATGTGGGTGAAGGATCTCAAGGGCATCTATCGCGAAGGCAACGGTCGTGCGGTCGCCCTGTTCCACGAGCCTTGCGAGGCGCCGGTCGGGCGCCGCTGCGACGAGTTGTTCGATGCGGCGTTCGCGGCGAAGGTGACCGCACTGGACCGGGAAGCCAGGCAGCTCGGCCGGAACACCAGCGCCTTGCTGCCGTTGGAGGCCGCCGACGGTACGGAAAGGCAGCTCGAAGTCATCAGCACGCCCTTGTTCACGCCGCAGGGCGAGCTGCACGCCGTGATGAGTGCGGCGCGCGACGTCACCGAACGGTTGCTGGCCGAAGCACAGCTCCGGCTATGGGCGCACGCATTCCAGAATGCCGCCTTTGGCATGTATATCTGCGATGCGCGCAGCAAGAGCCTGATCGCCGCCAACCCCACCTTCGCCAGCGAGCGCGGCTACGCGATGGAGGAGATGGTCGGCCTGTCCGTGGATGCGCTGTACCCGCCTGACCTGGTTGCCGAGCGCGCGGCCCTGCGGGCAACCGTCGACTGGCTGGACCACTACGTGTGGGAGACCGAGCACATCGCGAAGGATGGCCGGCGCTTCCCGGTGTGGCTGGATTGTTCGGTGTTCCACGACACCGACGGCAGTGCGCAGTACGTGTTCGTGCACGCGCAGGACATCACCGAGCGCAAGCGGGTGGAGGGAGAGCGGCGTCTGGCCGCCGTCGCGTTCGAGACCCAGGAGGCATTGATGGTGCTGGATGCCGATAGGGTCATCCAGAGAGTCAACCAGGCTTTCATCACGCTCACCGGTCATCAGCCGGCCGACGTGGTCGGGCGGCACGTGTCGCTGCTGCGCTCGAAGCAGAACGATCCCGAGTTCTATGAAAGCCAGTGGTCCGACGCGTGGCACGGCGGCTTCTGGCAGGGCGAGATGTGGATACAGGCGAGCCACGGCCAACCCAAGGTCGTGCGCATCACCACGTCGGTGGTCACTTCCGACGCAGGGCAGCTGAGCCACTTCGTCTGCTCGATGATCGACCTGACCAGCGAGCGCGAGGCGCATGCAAGCGTCGATCGCATGACCTATTTCGATTCGCTCACCGACCTGCCCAACCGGCGCTTCCTGTACGGCCAGCTGCAGCACATGCTGGGTGAGTCCGGCACGTGCATGGGTGCCTTGCTGCTGTTCGACCTCGACCACTTCAAGCGGGTCAACGACCTGCGCGGCCATGCCGCCGGCGACCGCCTGCTTGCATTGGTTGCGCAGCGCCTGCGCAACATGCTGGACGACGATTGCGTGCTGAGCCGGTTCGGTGGAGGCACCTTCGCGCTGGCGCTGCCCACCCGCGCGGAAACCCCGGCGATGCTGGCCAGCGAAGTGCTGGATTGCGCCGAGCGCATGCGTCAGGTATTGCGCGAACCGTTCCGGCTGGACGGCGAGGCGCTGGCGGGCATGACCATCAGCCTGGGTTGGGCCGAACTGGTGGCCGGCTGCGACACGCCCGAAACGGTGCTCAAGCAGGCCGAGCTGGCGATGTACGCCGCCAAGGCAGCCGGGCGTGACCGGGTGCGCCAGTTCGAGTCGGAGATGCAGGTGGCGTTGGCGCGTCGGGAGACGCTGGCCGGAGACCTGCTTCATGCCATCGCCGACGAGGCGCTGGAACTGCACTTCCAGGCGCAGGCCGACCGTCGCGGCAACGTGGTCGGTGCCGAATTGTTGCTGCGCTGGACACGTCACGACGGTACGCAGGTCTCGCCGGACGAGTTCATTCCGGTGGCTGAGGAGAACGGCCTGATCCTGCCGCTGGGCGACTGGGTGTTGCGCAAGGCCTGCGCGCAGCTGGCGGCTTGGTCCGCCCTGCCGGGCAGGCGCGACTTGTCGCTCGCCATCAACGTGAGCGCGCGGCAATTCCTCCAACCTGGTTTCGTGGACAACGTGCAGCGCGCAATGGTGCTGTCCGGCGCCGATCCGTCGCTGCTGACGCTGGAAATCACCGAGACCGCGATCCTGGACGACCTCGCCGAAGCCGCGGACAAGCTCGCCCGCCTGCGCGCGATGGGCCTGCGCATCTCGCTGGACGACTTCGGCACGGGCTATTCCTCGCTGGCCTACCTGTCGCGCCTGCCGCTGGACGAGTTGAAGATCGACCAGGCCTTCGTGGCCCGGCTGCCGGAGGACGCCAATGACGCGATGGTGGCGCAGACCATCGTCGGCATGGGCCGCGGCCTGAGCCTGCAGGTGGTGGCCGAGGGCGTGGAGACGGAGGCGCAGCGGAACTTCCTGATGACCCAGGGCTGCGACATCTTCCAGGGTTATCTGATCTCGCGGCCCATGCCGCTGCGCTCGTTCGAGCAGATGCTTGGCGACCCGCCGGCAAGAGCAGCTTCAGCGTAGCGGGGCGCGTATCGCCCTGGAGAAATCCTCGCCCGGTGCGCTGGCGCGCGCGCGGTCGGTGATGCGCGCCTGCTCGTTCCATTGCTGCAACGTGAGCCGGTGGTCCAGCACGCCTATCCTGTAGAGATAGCCGGGCAAATAGCCGGTGAGCAGCAGGCGCGTGTCCAGGGGCAGGCCGAGGCCGAGGTGGCGGGCCATCCGGTACACCACGGTGGCGCAGTTCGAGGTGACGGTGTTGTAGAACGCAGGCGTGTTCGCCCACTGGTTCGCGGTCTCCACGTAGGAGAGGAACAGCGCGCGCATCGTGGCTCGGCTGATGGCCAGCGGATAAAGGTAGTCGTCCTCGCCGCGCACATTGGTGCGTACGCGGATCAGATCGTTTTCCGGCGCGGCAATCAGTGTCGTTTCGAAATCCTTGAAGAAGCCGCCGATGGAGGAGAACTCCTGTCCGCGCCGCTTGCGTATCTCCACCGAAAAGACGAGGTGGCGACCGTCGTCGAAGCCGAACGAGATCATCGCGTGTGCGATCGCGCCGTTGCCCCAGTGCGACAACACGGCGTCGGCGGAGACCAGATGATCGAGCTCGTAGCTCTGCGTTTCCCAGCGCGCGTCGTAGTCGCTGTCGCTGCGCCAGGCGAAATCGCGCACGTTGCGCAGCACGACCACGTTGCCGTGCACCTCGCCGGCGAGCTGGCGCGAAACATCGTCGGCCCATTCGCGTTGACTGCTGGGCCGGATGGTGGCCCACCATGCCAGCAGCAATGCGTACATCAGCACATAACCGCACAAGGAAGGCCATGGGCGGTGGCGGATCGCCAGCACGAACAGCATCAAGGCCAACGCGACCCACAGCGCGGCGCCCAGCACGCGCACCACGCCGCCGCCGGGCAGCTGGTACCACAGTGCCAATGCACCCCAGGCGATGGAGAGCAGGGCAATCGACCCGCCCAGCAACAACGCCAGGCTTCGTCCCAGGATGCGCAACAGTTTCGCCATAGGTGTCGTCCATGCGTGGCCGGGCGCTAGCCTGCCGCGACGCGCGCGTCGTGGCAACGGTTGGGGGCGCCCGTGACTACAATCGCTGCAGCTCAGGCGAGGGAGGCGTGCAGGGAATGCGGGGCGATCCGGTCAGGCAGTGGTTGTGGTTCGCGATGGCGATGGTGCTGCTGTGCCTCAACGCCTGCGCCATGGTGAACGTGAGCCGGCTCAAGCCCGGCGACGTGGTAAGCGAGCGGCGCAACGACGTGATCGGCAGCGGCCAGCTCAGCGACGGCACGGTGCAGGCGCTGAACGGTGTGGCGTTGACCGGCAAGCAGTGCACGCAGTCCTTCGACGCCTGCGTCGGCATCGTCGGACATGCCAGCGGGCTCGACGAGGAAGGCCGGCTTTCCGCGCTTTCTGAGCTGTGGCTGGGCCGCGCGCTGCGTGCCGACCGCCAGCCGGTGATGGACGACGCCACGCTTGACGCCTACCTGCAATGCGCGCGCTACGCGTACGCGTACCTGTTCTATACGCAGCGTACGCCCGCCGAACGCGTGTTCGACCAGCGCCAGGCCAAGGTGATCGCCTTCTACGATTACGCGGTGGAGCGCGTGGTGGGCCGCTGGTTCCAGGAACTACCGAAGCTGGATACCGGCTGGACGCGTACCGATCTGGCAGGCTGGTCGGTGTTGCGGCCGGATACCGACCTGCATCTGCGCACCGCGCCGACGGAATTGCTGCCCGCATCCTCGTTGCGCTTCAAGGGTTTGCGCAACGTATACCGGCGCGACGGTTTCGGTTCGGAATTCGTGGCGGTGACGCCGCGCACGGCGGATGCGGCTTCCGTGCCGTGGCGCGAGCCGCGCTACGTGGCGATGACCGGGGTACTCACGTTTGGCGGCAGCACGCTGGATGAGGTGCTGGGCACACGACAGGTGCAATTGCTGGTGCGCGATCCCTACCGCGATGCGGACGCGAGCATTGCCGGTCGCAGGGTGCCCTTGGGCGCCAACTTCACCGCGCCATACGGCTTGTGGCTGGCGCGCTCGGGTTTCGCCATGCAGTCGATCCGTTCGTTGCTGGGGCGGCAGGGCGGTCTGGATTCTCCGCGCGTGCTGCTGTTGCAGCCCTTCGACCCGAACCGCCGCACCGTGGTGATGCTGCATGGCCTTGCCAGCAGTCCCGAGGCATGGGTGAACGTCGCAAATGAAGTGCTGGGTGACGAGGAGCTGCGCCGCCACTACCAGGTGTGGCAGGTCTACTACCCAACCAACGCGCCCATCGCGTTGAACCTGATGCAGATCCGCCGTGCGCTGGACGACACCGTCCGCCACTTCGATCCCGACGGCACCACGCGCGCCACCAACCACATGATGCTGGTGGGACACAGCATGGGTGGCGTGATCGCTCGCCTCCTGGTGTCGTCCAGCGGGGACAAGCTTTGGAGCCTGGTGCCCGAGGGCGCGCATCTCTCGGCCACCAAGCGCGCGAAACTGCACCAGCAACTGGCACCGTACCTGCAGTTCTCGCCCATGCCGCAGGTGGATGCCGCGGTGTTCCTCGCCGCGCCGCATCGCGGCACGCCGGTGGCACGGCATCGCATCGCGCGCTGGATCGCCGAACTGATCCGCCTGCCGCTTGGCGTGCTCAAGGAAATGGCCGGTGTCACCGATCTGCTGAAAGACGACAGCGGCAAGAATGCGCCCATCCATGTGTCGAACAGCGTGGACAACCTCAGCGATGCCGATCCCTTCATCGTCGCCACCGCGAACCTGCCGATTTCGCCCGCGGTGCGCTATCACTCGATCGTCGGCCTGTACAAACCGAGCGGCTCGCTGCAGCAGAGCAGCGACGGCGTGGTGCCTTATGCCAGCGCACATCTCGACGGTGCGGAATCCGAGGTGGTGATTCCCTCGTGGCACAGCGTGCAGGAAACACCGGCGGCGATCCTTGAGCTGCGCCGGATCATGCGGCTGCATCTGCAACGGGTGAATGGCGTCGGCACCATGCCGGGCAAGGTCGCGAGCCCGGATTGATCCCGCCATCCGCTTGGCGAGCTATTGGCGACGTTGTGGCCTGCTGTGGCGCGGTCGATCTCCGGCGGGAACAGGAACGCCCGGATTGCTCGGGCGTTCCTGTGCGGACAATGCCCGACGAGGCACGTCAGGCCGCGGGCGTCGAAGCCACCGCGCCCGCACCGGACGAATCCACCGTCAGCGAGACGCGGCGGTTGTCGGCGCCGCGCTCGTGGCTGGCCCCTTTCACTACCTGGCGATTACTGTCCGCGCCGTAGCTCACTGCACGGACCTGGTCGGCGTTGATGCCGCTGGAAACCAGGAAATCGCGTACGGCCTGCGCGCGCTTCATCCCCAGATGTTTGTTGTAGGAGTGCGAGCCGGCTGGATCGGCGAAGCCTTCCACGGTGATCAGCACATTCGGGTGGTACTTGCTGATGGTCTCGGCAAAGTTCTGCAGCGCGGGCTTGTCCTGATCGTTGAGATCGGCGCTGTTGAAGGCGAAGTGCGCCACGGTATCCACGCTGACGCGACCCTGCATGGCAGTGATCTGCGTGTCGTACTTGGAGAATTGCGATTGCATCTGCTGCCTGATCGCATCGATCTGCTGCTGTTGATCCTGCTGCTTCTGCTGCAGCTGCTGGATGGCGGTGTTGAGTTCGTCCTTCTTCACGTATTGCGAGCAGCCAGCCAGGCTGACGACCAGGATGCCGGTTGCCAGCATGGCGATTCGTGGGGCTCGGATGTTCATCGATGTTTCTCCCGATGTGCGTGCCGGCGTCGTCGGTGACAGCGACGGTGCCGGCATTCATGGACGCCCCCTGCGTGTGCTGCCTCTGGGAACCTAACGCATGCCAGTACGAAATCGCGCATCTCGATGGGTCATCGCTACGGTGGCATTCAGTTTCCCCGGCTTCCAGCCATGACGAAGGCACGCTGTTGCGTGCGTGTGCTGCACAAAAGCGAAACCCGGCATTTGCCGGGTTTCGCTTCGATGCAGATAGAGATGCGAGGCGTGCGTCAGGCGATGTCGGCAATCGTCCCGGCGCCCGACACCATGGCAGCCTTGTGCATCAGCGTGCGTGGCAACAGGCGGGCGAAATAGAACGCGGCGGTGTCGCGCTTGGCCTGCTTGAATGCTTCGGACTGCGTGCCTGCCTCCGCGGCGGCCACGGCGCGCGCCCAGAAGTAGGCCAGCGTGACGTAGCCCGAATACCACAGGTAATCCGCTGCGGCAGCGCCCAATTCCTCCGGGTTGGCCTGCACGCGCTGCGCGAGCGACTGGGTGAGTTCGCCCCATTCCTTGGCCAGGATGGCCAGCGGCGCGATCAGTGCGGCGAGTTTCGTATCGCCCGCATGCGTCTTGCAGAACGCGCCGATCTCGGCGACGAAGTGCTTGAAACCCACACCCTGCAACTGGAGGATTTTGCGGCCCAGTAGGTCCGCGGCCTGGATGCCGGTGGTGCCTTCGTACAGCGTGATGATGCGCGCGTCGCGCACGAACTGCTCCATGCCGTTCTCGCCGATGTAGCCGTGGCCGCCGTACACCTGCAGCGCTTCCTTGGTGCACTCCTGCGCGAGTTCGGTCACCACGCCCTTGGCGATGGGGATGAGGAAAGCCACCAGTTCGCTGGCGTGCCTGCGCTCGTCCTCGCTGGTGCCGCGTGCTTCGATGTCGGTCTGCAGCGCGGTGTAGTAGAGCAAGGCGCGCGAAGCTTCCACGAAGGCGCGCTGGGTCAGCAGCATGCGGCGCACGTCGGGCTGCACCAGCAGGTTGTCGGCAGCCTTGTCGGGGAACTTCGCGCCGGACAGCGCACGGCCCTGCAGGCGCTCGCGCGCATAGTTCAGGCTGTTCTGCCACGCGCGCTCGGCCAGCGCCAGACCCTGCACGCCCACCGACAGGCGCGCGGCATTCATCATGGTGAACATCGCCGCGAGGCCTTTGTGCGGCTGACCGATCAGGTAACCCTCGGCGCCGTCGAAGTTCATCACGCAGGTGGCCGAGCCCTTGAGGCCCATCTTGTGTTCGATGGCGCCGGCGTAGGCCTGGTTGCGTTCCCCCAGAGAACCGTTCGCGTCCACCTTGAACTTCGGCACGATGAACATCGAGATGCCGCGGCTGCCGGCCGGTGCATCGGGCAGGCGCGCCAGCACCAGGTGCACGATGTTCTCGGCCATGTCGTGCTCGCCGGCGCTGATGAAGATCTTGGTGCCGCTGATCGCATAGCTGCCGTCGGCGTTCGGCTCGGCGCGCGTCTTCAGCAGGCCGAGGTCGGAACCGGCCTGCGGCTCGGTCAGGCACATCGTGCCGGTCCAGCGGCCTTCCACGATGGGCTTCATGTAGGTGTGCTGCTGTGCCTCGGTGCCGTGCAGCTCCATCGCGTGGCAGGCGCCTTCGCTGAGCAGCGGGTACAGGCTCCACGACAGGTTGCCGGACTGGAACAGCTCGGTAGTGCTGGTGCCGATGACGTTCGGCAGCGCCTGGCCACCGAACTCTTCCTTCGCGGTGAGGCCGGCCCAGCCGCCTTCGGAGAAGGCTTTGAAGGCCTCCTTGAAGCCCTTCGGCGTGGTCACTGCGTGGGTGGCCTTGTCGTAATGGCAGCCCTCGGCGTCGCCCGAGGCGTTGGTGGGCGCCAGCACCTGTTCGGAGAGCTTGCCGGCTTCCTCCAGCACCGCGTCGAGCAGGTCGCGACTGTGTTCCGCGCCGCCCTGCAACCTGGTGAGGATGGCCTCGGCGCCCAGCAGGTCGAAGAGGGTGAAGCGCTGGTCGTCTAGCGGAGCCTTGTAGATCGTCATGGCGAATCTCTCGTGAAGAAGGAATCAGCGGAAGGTGTTGGCGATGCCCGGCACCGGCGACAGGAAGTCGCTGTGCTGGAAAGGAAAATCCTGCGGGTTCTTGTTGTCCGGATGATCGGCCAGGTCGGGCTGGGCATGGATCGTGCCGCGGATGGCGTAGGCCAGCGAGCCAGCACTGCCTTTTGCCGCGACGGCGGCGAGCGCGCTGCCCATCGTGGCCGTGGGCAGCACGTCGACGGCGATCACGTCGCCGGCGAAGGACGGGATGTCGCGGTCGAACGCGGCATGCAGGCGCACCGGCATGTCGTTGGCCACCTGCAGCGAACCCTCGATGGAGCTGAAATCCATGCCGCCGTAGCTGTTGTTCTGGATGCGCACGGTGAGCCGCCACATGCCGCTAGGCAGCACCTGCATCTGCTGCACGGTGAGCGAGGGCGGGAACACGCTCTTGCGCTGCGGGCCGCATGCCGCGAGGCAGGCGGCGCAAACAACGAGTGCGAAGCAGCGGATCAGTCGCATCACGGCCGTGACCTCATGGCTACGATCTCAAACGATTGTTTGAATCTTGACCCGGGCCGCTGCGCGCGTCAATGGACGGAGCAAGGGCGGTAGGGATGTCCGGGCTGCAGAGCTCGTTGCATGGCGCATGTTTCCGCCGCCTGGCCCACAAGGCCGCTGTCGGTCGGCGAACCGCCGAAAGTCGGCTCGTGCTGAAGCTCTCCGCACGGACGTTCCTGTAGTCCACGCTTGCGGCGGTTCCCACAAAAGTGGACTCGCGGCATCATGCAGGGTTCCACCATCAGGCCAGCACGCCACATGACCCGTCGCATCGTCGCCCGTCGCTCTCCCATCCATGGCAATGGCGTGTTCGCCGTCGAGTCCATCCGGAAGGGCGAGGAGATCATCCAGTACCGGGGCACGCTGATGACCCACGCCGAGGCCGACGACATGTACGGCGACGGCGGCGAAACCGGCCACACCTTCCTGTTCACCCTCAACGACGACTACATCGTCGACGCCAACCGCAAGGGCAACACTGCGCGCTGGATCAATCACAGCTGCGCGCCGAACTGCCGCGCCGTGGTCGAAGAAAGCGCCAGCGGCGATCCGCGCAGGGACAGGGTGTTGATCGAGGCCATCCGCAACATCAAGCCCGGCGAAGAACTCACCTACGACTACGGCATCACGCTGGAAGTGCCGCATACGGCGCGCCTGAAGAAGCTGTGGAAGTGCCTGTGTGGGTCGCCGAATTGCTCGGGGACCTTGCTCAAGCCCAAGCCCTGAACCCCGCTTCGTGGCGGAATGATCGCCCGTGCTTCTGGACTTCAAGCCGATGCCGTCGGTTGGCTCCGGGGCGTACGAGGTGCGGGTGCGTGATGCCAGTGGTGCATGGCGCACGATCTGCGTAGCCAAGTTCGCGAATGCGGTCTATGTGCTGCATGCCTTCAAAAAAAAAACGCAGAAGACGGCAAAAGCCGATCTTGAATGCTTGGCGCGGCACGCCCGCTTCGGTTCTCGATTTGGCCCACGTCCTTTGCCGAAAGCTGAGGCGATGATCCTCAAGAGCGCTTGCGTCCGCCGGATCAAACGCGGTGGCGCTTGATCCGCGAGCGGTCATTCATGGCCGCTACTCCTCCTCCGCTTTCGGCCGCCATGCCTCGCTCAACTGCTTCTGCACCGGCATGGGTACCGGCTCGTAGTGGCTGAGGTCGAGGCTGTAGCGGCCGCGGCCGCCGGTCATCGCCTTGAGTTCAGTGGGGTAGCCGGTGAGCTCGGCCAGCGGGGCCTGGGCACGGATCATCAGCTCGCCGCCGCGGCTGCTGTCGGTGCCGAGAATGCGGGCGCGCTTGCCGGCGAGGCCGCCGGTGACGTCGCCCACGGCGACTTCGGGGATGGAGATTTCCACGTCCATGATGGGTTCCAGCACGACGGGTCGCGCCTTGCCCACGGCATCGAGGAAGGCCTTCTTGCCGGCGCTGACGAAGGCCACTTCCTTGGAGTCGACGGGATGGTACTTGCCGTCGTACACGGTCACGCGCAGGTCCTGCAGCGGGTAGCCGGCCACCGCACCGCGCTCCATGGCCTGCCGCACGCCTTTTTCGATGGCAGGCAGGAAGGTGCCGGGGATCACGCCACCTTTCACCGCGTCGATGAATTCGAAGCCGGCGCCGCGGTCCAGCGGCTCCACGCGCAGAAACACTTCGCCGAACTGGCCGGCGCCCCCGGTCTGCTTCTTGTGACGGTGGTGCCCTTCAGCCTGCGTCGCGATGGTTTCGCGGTAGGCGATGCGCGGCGGCCGGGTGAGTACTTCCACACCGTAGCGTTCGCGCATGCGCTCCAGCGTCACCTTGAGATGCAGCTCCGAAAGGCCGCGCAACACGGTTTCGTTGAGTTCCTTGTGGTGTTCCATGCGCAGGCAGGGGTCTTCCTCGGCCAGTCGCGCGAGCGCGTTCGCCAGTTTCTGTTCCTGGCCCTTGTGCTTCGGCTCCAGCGCCAGCCCGAACATCGGCTCCGGGAAGCGCATGGGGGCGAGGTGGATGCGATCGTCCTCGTGCGAATCGTGCAGCACGGCGTCGTAGTGGATCTCCTCCACCTTGGCCACCGCAGCGATGTCGCCGGGGATGGCCTGCTCGATCTCCACGTGGTTCTTCGCGTTGAGGCGGAACAGGTGGCCAAGGCGGAACGGCTTGCGGCCGTCGTCCACGAACAATTCCGCGTTGCGGCGCAGCGTGCCCTGCCATACGCGGAAGATGCCAAGCTTGCCCACGAAAGGATCGTTGACGATCTTGAACACGTCGGCGATCACATGCTGCTTCGGGTCCGCGTTCACCGTGATCGCTTCGTCCTCGCCGTTGCGGAAAGGCGGTGGGCTGCCTTCCGCGGGGTTGGGCAACAGGCGATCCGCGATCTCCAGCAGTTCCGCCACGCCCGCGCCGCTGCGGGCGCTGACGAAGCAGATCGGCACCAGATGTCCTTCGCGCAGGCATTGCTCGAAGGCGTCGTGCAATTGCTGTCGGTCCAACGCCGCCTCCCCTTTGTCGAGGTAGGCGCCCATGGTCGCCTCGTTGATCTCCACCACCTGATCGAGGATGCGCTGATGTGCGCTGGCCAGCGAGGAGAAATCCGTATGGCCCTCGGCATGGAAGAAGCAGTCGAGCACGTGCTTGCCGCCCTGTGCAGGCAGGTTCACCGGCAGACACTCGGGACCGAATTCCTCGCGCAACGCCTCCACCAGTGCACCCAGGTGGGCACCCTCGAAGTCGATCTTGTTGACCACCAGCACGCGGGCAAGACGACGTGAACGCGCGTGCTCCATGATGCGGCGCGTGCCGTGTTCGATGCCGTTGACGGCATTCACCAGCACCATCACGGTTTCCACCGCGGAGAATGCCGAGAGCGTGCCGCCGCGGAAATCGTCGTAGCCGGCGGTGTCGATCAGGTTGATGTGGCAGCCGTCGCGGTCGATGCCGGCGATGCAACTGTCGATGGAGTGGCCGCGCGCCTTTTCCTGCGCGTCGGTATCCGATTGCGTGGTACCGCGCTCCACCGAGCCCTGCGACTGGATGACGCCGCCGGCATGCAGCAAGGCCTCGAACAGCGAGGTCTTGCCGCTGCCGGCATGGCCGGCGAGCGCGATGTTGCGGATGTTTTCCGTGTGGTAGGACACGATACGACCCTCCTCTTGCAGGGTGCGGGTCGCATCGGCATGAGCGGCACCGCACGGAACCGCACATGGCGGCTGACGGGCCGTCATGGTCGTCCGGGCGCGGACGCGGGGGCGGTCATGGCGGGACAAGCCCGCCGATGGTACGTCGCGCAGTGGTTAGCCTTGCGTCAACAAGCACCGGGAACCGCGACAATACGCCGTTGTCTGTAGGGCGGTTCAAGCGACGCCTCGCATACTCCCGCCATTCCCGGCGTCATCCGGCGCATAAGGCATTCCCATCGCCACTCCCACGCAGGCCGAAACCCGAGCCACGCCAATGCCCGATCCCGAGCGGGACGGCATGCATGCGCTCGATCCGGTGACGGCTGCGCGCCTGCGCCAGTTGCGCAGCCGCGAACCGTTGCACAGGTGGCGGCTGGCGTGGTGGGTGCTGGCCGTCGTCGCATTGCTGCACCTCGTGTTCGCCGCGCTGACGTGGTGGGCGATGCGGCCCCCGGCACCGCCGCCGGGCGAGCCGGCTGCGGCGGCGAACGACGTGCTCGAGGTGCGCTTCATTTCCACGGGCGGCAAGCCGGCTGCGAAGGCGCCACCGCCCATGGCGTTGCCGCCACCGCCAATGCATGCGACCCGCGCGCCGGCGAAGCGTGTCGCCGAACCCGTGTCGAAGAACGCGCTGAGCGTGCAGCTTCCTGCGCCGGCCCCGGCGGCCAGCGTGGCCAAGCCGCATCTGTTCGACAGCAACGGCATGCCCATTCTGCCGGCCGCGGCCAGCAGCGCCCCCGCGCCCGATTACGTGCAGCAGATGCCGCAGGGCGACGCGGGGATCATGCAGCACACGAGCCCGGTGAAATACCAGCCCACCCGCTTCGACAAGGACTGGGGGCGCACCAGCGCCGTCACCAATGCGCTGCAGAAGGCGGTGGACAAGACCACGGTGAAGCACACGTTCGACCTGGGGCACGGCATCCACATCCATTGCGGCATTTCGCTGGCGGCGTTGGCCGGCGGCTGCGGTGGCGATCCGCCGTCGCCACCGTCGTCGAAGGACGGCGACGTGCGCATGAACATGGCGCCGGCCAAGCCGCTCGCACCCGGCCCGAATGTGCCGAAGGCGCCGCCGTTGTCCGAGTGCATTTCGCTGTATCGCGCAGGCAAGCCGCTTGCCGATGGTTGCCCCAGCGACACGCCGATCCACGCGGTGGATCAGGAGTTGCGCGAGCAGCGCGAGAAGCAGGCAAAGCAGGCGGCGGAGCACTGAAGTTCCGTTGGTGCCCACTACACTCCTGAGATGCCGCTGCCCAAGGATCCCCATGCACCACGCCAGCCCTTCCAGCGGCCGGCGCAGGTGCTGCTGAACTCGCCGCTCGCCGCCTCGTCGCGCATGCTGAACCTGCGTGCGTCGCGGCGGCCGCGGCCCAACCTGCTGTGGCGACGCACCGTGGCGCTCGCCGCCAGCCTGCTGATCCATATTCTTTTCCTGTTCGGCTTCATTCTCGGCCCGGCATGGGAGCCGCCGCCGGGAAGGGAAGCGCCGGCGAAAATGCAGGCGCGCTTCATCGAACTGCCCGATCTTGCCCCGCCACCGCCGCCGAAAGGGGAGCCGCCGCGCCAGACCGGACCGCTGCACCAGGGGCATGCGATGGCCGTCCCCGGGACGCCGCGCACTGCGAGCGTCGCCGCACATCGGACAACGGCCACGGCCGCTGTTGCCGCGAAGGCGGTGGCCGTGGCGCCGGCGAAGGTGGCCGCCGCTCCCGTGCCACCGCCCAGCGTGCCGCAGCCGGCGCCCGCACCCAAGTTGCAGCCGGTACCGGTGGCGAACCAGCCGCCGCCGGTGAGCCTGGCCAACCCCACCCTGCAGCCGCCGGTACCGCCCAAGTTCCAGCCTACGCCGGTGCGCGCACCGCAGCTCGAAGGCAACCAGCCGATGCCGCCGCCGGCTTCGCTGGCGTTGCCGGTGGTGCCGTCGCAATGGCAGCCGTCGATTGCGCAGCCGACCATGGCACTGGATCGCGTGGCGCCGGACATGCAGGTGCCAACCATCGTGCAGCCCGCGCATGTGGACTTGCCGGCGGCTCCGCCCGAACCTGAGCTGCAGACCGTGCCCCTGGCGGCGCAAGCAGCACCGCAGGTCAACCTGCAGACTTCCTTGAGCGCGCCTGCACCCGAGCTGCCACAACACCTGCCCAAGCTGCAGGCACCCGCGCCTGTCGAGGCGCAGGAACAACCGCTTGCCGCGATCCCGCAATCCGCGCCTGCCGTGCCCAGCATCGCGTCGTTGCCCAAGGCCGCGATAGCGATTGCGCACGACCAGCCGCTCACCACGATCAGTCGCCCTGCGCCGCTGACCCTGCCGCCGGGCGAGGACACATCGAAGGCCAGCGAGGCCTCGACTGCCGCGCCGTCGAGTGCCGCGAACGATGCCGCGCACGAAGCTGCTGGCAAGGCCAACGAGAGCACGGCATCGGATGTCAGCACCGCGCCGGATGCCAATCCGCAAGGCAGCGACGACGCGCGCCCCGGCGAGCCGCAAGGTGCGGCCAATGCCAGGGAGACGGTTGCGGTGCACGGCAACGGCCCGACGACATCGCACGGCCTTGGCCATGCCACCGCGGGCGACGCGGACAAGGGCGCGGGCATGTCGCCAGGCACGCAGCCGGGGACAGGCTCAGCAAACGCGCCATCACCCAGCAACGTGCCCGACTACGTCCAGCTCAAGCCTACCGGTGACACTGCAGTGATGAGCCACGGCATCAACGGTGTGAAATATCAGGCCACGCGCTTCGACCCGTACTGGACGCCGCCAGGCGAGAGTTCGGTGGACACTGCCTTGCGCCACGCGGCGGAAAAGACCACGGTGCAACACACCTTTCACCTGCCGCGCGGCATCCGCATCAAGTGCTCGGTGACGCCACTGGTGCCGGTATCGCTGCTTGGTTGCAGCAATGCCGATCCACCGCCTCCGGCGGTGGCGCAGAAATCCTACGACCGACTCAACTTGCCGGACCTCCCCGGCGGCAGCGTACCCAGCATGCCGCCCGCGCCATCGACAACCGCCGCCGCTCCGCCACACGTGGTGCTGGACAACGGTGCGCAATGCGCCGCTGCCCGTGTCGCCGGCGGCCCGTTGCCGCCGGGGTGCCCACCGACCGAGCCGGTGGTGAAAGGCCATGCGCCAGCGGCTTCGTCGAGTTCGTGGGTACCAGCCAGCGACCAGTTCGGGCCGCCTTTGCCGGTTCATGCCGGCCAGCAGTAAGAAGGCGCACCAGGGATGTCGTGCACAGGGGCCAGCGGATGAGGGATTGCCCGAATGGCCTTGGATGCCAGCCGCTGCACCCCGTGGAATCCGCGCGAATCGCCCCGCGGTCAAGGTCAGGGCAAGCGGGCCATCTTCATCGTGCAGCCATGAGTGTGGTGGTGTCGAAGACGCACACGCGGTTGCGACCGCCTTCCTTGGCGCCGTACAGGGCACTGTCCGCGTGGGCCATCAGGGTCTCGTAGGTGTCCGAACCATCGGACAGCATGCAGAGCCCGATGGAGACGGTGAACCGGACCTCGTCCTCGCGCGGAATGCGGATGGCCAGCGACGCCAGGGTGCTGCGCAGCCGTTCGGCAATGACCAGCGCGTCGCTCATCTTCACCTCGGGCAGCAACAGGCCGAATTCTTCTCCGCCGAGCCGGCCGAGCAGATCAATCTCGCGCAAGCCAGCCTGACACGTGCTGGCCAGGCCGACGAGCACCTGGTCGCCCACGGCGTGGCCATGGACGTCGTTGATGCTCTTGAAGTGGTCGACGTCCAGCAGCAGCATTGCAAGCGGGGTCTTGCTTCTCGCGCAGCGTGCTATCACGTGTTCGGACACCTCGATGAAGAAGCGCCTTGAACAGGTGCCGGTGAGCGCATCCGTATTCGCCATCTTCTCGAAGGTATGCGACTGGAGCTCCAGTTCGCGCGTCTTTTCCTCGAGAGCCGCGGTTCTCTCCCTGACGAGCGCTTCCAGTTTCTCGTGGTGCGACTGAAGTTCCGCTTCGTGGCGAATGCGTGCCGCAACGTTTTCGGCCAGGTATTCGCGCATGCGATTGATCGACCCCGCCATTTGATCAATCTCGTCGGGTGGCCGGTTCCATTTCGATTTCGGCAGGATGAGCGGAATGTCCAGATACTCCACACGCAGCATGCGCAGATAGCTGGACATGATCTCCAGCGATCGCGTCATCCGGGCCTGGACGAGGAGCAGGAGGGCCAGCGTTCCGAAGAACGTGAGGGAAAGTGTGGCGATGCCTATCTCGATGGCCTGATGTTGCAGCTTCTGCCTCACCGGGCTCCAGCCGAACTCGACGGTCAGGGTGCCGAGGTCGAAGTGCTGGTGGTCGCTGTAGATCAGGGAATAAGTGCGGATTACCCGCGGGTGTGCATCGGGCCGGCCACGCTGATGCAGTTCCTCATGGCTCTGCAGGCGCACATAGTCGACGCCCGGTATGTTGCCGATCTCGTCCAGGCGGTCATCTATTTCATGCGCGTTCACCTGCCAGAGGCTGCCGACGAGCGCGGGGACGATGGTCCGGCCGATTTCGTCAAGTCTTTGCCGCGTCGCATTTACCTCGCTGCGATAGCTGCCAAGAAGCATCCAGGCGGTGATGACGACGGTGACCAGCAGGTTGATGGAGACATTCGCTACGGCCAGTCTCTTCGCCAGTACGCGCTTGTGCCGGCCGTTGGAGCCTTGCGTATTCATTGCGTGGTTTCGGGTTGAAACCCGAAGTCGCGGCAAGCGGGCACCATGCTGGCCGGAAGCAATGGGTTGGTCAGCTCGATGACATGGCGATCGTGCAAGTGCAGGGCATTCAGGCTCTGGCGGTACGTGAGCTCGAACAGCCGCCGGAGGCTGCCGTCGGCAATGGCCCGTTCGAGGCCCTTCTGCAGTTCGGCGGCGAGTGATGGATTGCTTTTCGAAACGAAAAAGACGAGCGCCGACGGATAGTGCAGCAGCAGATGTGTCTCCGCTACGAGATCGGCTCCATCGGGGCTCTGGAGTTCCTGGCCTATCTCGGCCACCGATCGGGGCACGGCGTCGACGTGGCCCAGCTTCAACATCGAGAATAGGGACGCGTAGTCGAACGCCGCAGTCATGTCGAAACCGTTGTCACGCAAGATCGCCAGATCCGGCCAGTCCTGATCCTGAGCCATCGGCACATGGGCCAGTTGCGATACCGTCAGCAAGTCCCTGAACTGCTTCTCCTCGTCGCGCCTGATCAGCAGGATGCGCCAACCGATCAGGCCGCGATCGATCGGGACCCTGACGGTAAGGAGCCGTTTGTCCCGCTCCACCGTCGCGACGGACCATCCCACCGTCACCACCTGGTTGTCCTCGAGCAGCTTGAGGGTGCGTGCCTGCGACAGCACGATCGCGCTCTGCTTCATCGAGAACGCGACATTCAGATGTTCCAAAGCCAGGCGCAGAACCGCGACCGGGTAGCCCGTTCTGGCGTCGTAGGGCGTTTCCGGCCGGGGAAAGACCACCTGCAGGGAGGGCGCGGCATGCACGCCTGCCGACGAGAATTCGAGTGCAGCCATCATGGCCAAGCGGAAAAGACGTTTTCCCACCATGCCAGCCTCGCCTTGCCAAGTCACATCGTTCCCCGGCGCCGATCCTTGTCATGAAAAGGGTGGCCGAGGACTGCCTCTCTTCGTCTTCCAGCGGGTCATCGGGAATGCACCGGATACCTGCGGGATCAACGATAACGCAGGGTCATGGATACGGTCGATAGCACGCAAATTTGACTACGGCGAGGGGTGGTCGGCATGCACCTCGCGCGGGCAGGGATCGTTTCCGCATCATTGGGACGTCGCTGCGTCTGGTATCGGCTTACAGGCCAAGAACATTAACCGAGCCTGCTTCCCCCGGGATGGCTAAGAAGGTGCCCTGGCCACCGGCAAGCGTTCGGGGTCGTCGTCGCCTGGCGAGGAATAGGGCGGCCACAAGCCGCCCGCCGGCTGACGGCAGGCCGCGGGCACGAAGGACGAGGAAGCCGGCGGCGAACGGTCACAGCAACCGCTGAAACTCCTTCAGCAGCGGCAGCCGCCGCACGCGCACCGCGCTGACGCGGAACACCGAGTTGGCGAGGGCCGGCGCGACGGTGGGCATGGCAAGGAAGCTGGCGCCGGTGGGCGGACGTCCGTCGTCGGGGACGACAATCGTTTCCACGCTGTTCGGCAGCAAGGCCATGCTGGCGAGCGGATAGCTTTTCCAATCGTGCTGCTGCACCTGACCGTCCTTCACCGTGATGGCCAGATTGAGCGCGGTGGAGAGCGCATCCAGCGTGGCGCCGGCGACCTGGCCTTCGAGGCCGAGCGGGTTGATCACGCGGCCCACATCCACGGCGCAGACGACGCGCTCGATGCCGAGCTTGTCATTCTGCAACGAGGTCTCGATGGCGTGCGCCACGTAGGCGCCGTCCATGTACCAGCAGGCGATGCCCAGGCCGTTGACGCTGCGCAGCCAGCTCTTCCAGCCGATGCGGTCGGCGACGAGCTGCAGCACGTTGCGCAGGCGCCCGGTGTCCAGCATGCCGCCGTTCTTCAGCGTGATGTTGCGCGGCTCGCCGAGCAGGCGAAGACGGGTTTGCAGCGGATCCTCGCGCAACTGGTGCGCGATTTCGTCGATGAAGCTCTCCGCCGCGAAGGCATTGGCGAGGTGCGGCATGGCGCGGTGCGGGCCGCGCGGCAGGCTGGATTCCTGCGCATACCAGTCGCTGCGGAAATTGGGCACGAGGCCTGCGGGCAACTGGTCGGCGGAGACTTCCGAACTCCACTGGCGGTTGACGGGTACGCCGCGGCCGGCGAGGGCGGACGCGCTGGCGATGCGCTGGTTCCAGGCAACCACGTTGCGCTTGCGGTCGAGCGTGGCGCTGATCCTGTGCACGCTGGCGGGGCGGTAGTAGTCGTTGGTGAAGTCCTCGCTGCGCGTCCACAGCAGACGCACCGGCTTGTTCACGGCCTTGGCCAGCAGCACCGCTTCGGCCACGTAGTCGTGGTCGAGGCGGCGACCGTAGCCGCCGCCGACGCGCGGCACGCGGATCTCGATCTGGTCGGGAGCGAGGCCGGTGAGTCGTTGCACCACTGCCCAGGCCTGCTGCGGCGCCTGCGTGGGTACCACGAGGCTGGCCTTGTCCTTGTCGATGCGCGCGAGGCAGTTCATCGGTTCGGCACAGGCGTGTGCGAGCCAGGGTTGGTAGTAGGTGGCGTCGAGCCGGCTGGCGGCGTGCTTGGCAGCCTTCTCCACGTCGCCTTCGTCGCGCACGCGGGTGGTGGGCGCGGCGGTGGACTTGTCGTCGAGCAGGGCGGCGGCCTGCTGTTCCAGTGCGGCGCTGCTTTCCGCGGCACCGGCGCCGGGCTTCCATACCACCTTGAGCTTGTCGCGACCTTCCAGCGCGGCCCAGGTGTTTTCGGCCAGCACCGCAACCGCGGGAGCGATCACGGTAAAGCCGCGTGACTGGCTGGGATCCGGCTTCAGCTGCATCACCCTGGCCACGCCCTTCACCGCGAGCGCGGGGGCGGGATCGACGCTTGCCAGCGTGCCGTCGGGCCAGGGGCAGTGCAGCAGCACGGCGACCAGCGCCTCGGCCTCGTTGTGGTCGATGGCGTACTTGGCCTGGCCGGTGACGATGGTGTGCGCATCGGCGTCGCCTACCGGCTTGCCGATCAAGGTGTAGCGATCCGGCGATTTCGGCGCGGGCGGCTGCTGCGGCAGGTCGATCTTGCTGGCGTCGTCCACCAGGCTGCCGTAGGTGACGCGGCGGCCGTCGGGCGCGATCACCGTGCCGGCTTCGCAATGCAGGCGGTCGGCCGCGATGCCGAGGCGGCGCGCGGCAGCCTGGGTCAGCAGCCAGCGTGCCAGCGCGCCGGCATGGCGCAGATCGGCCCATGCAGCGGGGACGGAGTCGCCGGTGCCACCGCGCTGATGGCCGTAGGTCCAGCGTGACCGGCCGTTGTCGCCCGTTTCGACACCGAGGCCGAGGGGCACCACGCTGACGCGGTTCCAGTCCGCATCGAGCTCGTCGGCCACGATCATCGGCAACGCGGTGGCGACGCCGGTGCCGGTGTCGGGATCGCGCGCGCCGATCAACACGTTGCCATCGGAATCGATGCGCACATACGCGCCCAGATCATGGAAATCGTTGCCCAGCCATTCCTGCGGCAGCGATGGTTCGCCGGCCTCGGCGAAGCGCACGCCGATCACCAGCGCACCCGCGGTACCGGCGAGTATCTGCAGGAAGCGCCGGCGCGACAGCCCGATGCCGTTCGACGGGTTCGCGCTCATGCCTGGCCCACCTTGCCGCCCGCGGCGCGCTTGATCGCGGCGCGTACCCGGGTCTGACAACCGCAACGGCAGCTGTTGGGCAACTGGTTGATGTCGGCGTCGCTGGGTTGCGGCTTCCGCTTGAGCAGATCGATGCCGGCCATCAGCCAGCCCGGCGTGCAGTAGCCGCAACCGATCGCGTCCTCGTCGATGAAAGCCTGCTGCAGCGGATGCAGGGTGCCGTCGTCCGCAGCGAGGCCCTCCACCGTGGTGATGCTCTTGCCCGCAAGCTTCGCCATCGGCTGGGTGATCGCGGAAACCAGCTTGCCGTTCACCAGCACCAGGTCGGCGCCGCTGCCGCCGTGCGCGCCGCCGTACTTGGTGCCGGTGAGCCACAGCACGTCGCGCAAGTACCACAGCAGCGGCATCTGCGGGTCGCCGGTATGCGCGAAGTGTTCGCCGTTTATTTCGACCGCTATGCCGCCATGCGCCGCCGCGGGCGCGATGCCGTTGTCCGGAACGGCCGGCGTACCGTGGGCTTGGGCTTGCGCCATGCGGGATCTCCTTCAAACGTATCCCGTGCATTGTGGCATTGCGGCGGCCGGCTTAGGAATGCAGGCCGCTTGATCGTTGCGCGGAAATACAGGCTGGGCAGGTGGCATGTCCCCGTTGCGCACAGGAGGCTTACCCCAGCAGTGCCTTCATCCTTGCCCGCGTCAATGGGCCGAACCGCAGCTTCTCGCACAGTGCGTCAAGTGCGACGGCATCGCCGCCCACACGGTGCAGGGCGTCGATGCCTTCCGGCACCGGTGCGTCCAGCGCAATGCGCGTGAGACGGCGATAAAGCAACGCTTGTTGCCCATGCTCGCGCAGTTTCGCGGCGCAACTGGCGGCGCCGCGGATGCGCAGGAAGGGAACCTCTTCCACCCGATCGAGCAGGGCTTCGAGATTGCCGAAGTGGTGGAGCAGGGCGGCGGCGGTCTTGGCGCCGATACCGGGCACGCCGGGTATGTTGTCCACCGCGTCGCCGCAGAGGGCGAGGTAGTCGGCGACCTGGTGCGGATGCACGCCGAGTTTTTCGTGCACGCCAGCGGGGCCCCAGCGCAGGTTCTTCGCGTAATCCCACTGCTCGTCGTGTTCGCCCAGCAACTGGCCGAAGTCCTTGTCGGCGGAGACGATCACGCTGGGCACGCCGTGGGCGCGCAAGCCCCACAGCACGCTGCCGATCAGATCGTCCGCCTCGTAGCTGTGATCGATCAGCACCGCGACGCCGAGCGCGGCAGTGACTTCGCGGCACAGCACGAACTGGCGTTCCAGGTCGGGCGGCGGCAACTCGCGGTTGGCCTTGTAGGGCGGGTAGATAGCGTTGCGGAAGGAACTGGTGAGCGAAGCGTCGAATGCCACGGCCAATCGTTCCGGCCGCACCCGTTCCAGCAGTTCGCAGAGGAAGCGGGTGTAGCCGTGCACGGCGTTGGCGGGATGGCCCTCGGCGTCGTGGAATTCGTCAGGCATCGAGTGCCAGGCGCGGAACACGTAGAGGCTGCCGTCCACCAGGTGGGCGGCGTCGCGGCGGTCCGCGTTCATGGCGTCCATGTGTAGAGCAGATCATCCAAGGCGGGACGCTCGCGATCGGGCACGTCGAGCTGCGGTGTGCCGAGATGCACGAAACCGATGACGTGTTCGTTCATGGACAGTTGCAGCAACGCGGCCACGTCGGGGTCGTAGGCGGCCCATCCGGTGAGCCACTGCGCGCCGAAGCCCAGCGCATGCGCGCCGAGCAGGATGTTGTAGGCCACGCAGCCGGCGCTCAGGCGCTGTTCGATCTCGGGAACGGTGCTGCTGGCATCGATGCATGCGACCACGGCGATCACCAGCGGCGCGAAGGTATAGCGCAGTTGCTCCTTCTCGCGCTTGGCGTCGGAGAGTTCCGGCTGCTTGCGTATCGCCAGTTCTGCCAGCCGTTCGCCGAAGCGCAGCTTGGCATCGCCCTGGAGGCGGATCAGCCGGAACGGCGCCAGTTTGCCGTGGTCGGGCACCCGGATCGCGGCGGCGAGCAGCTCGCGCAGGGTGGCCTCGTCGGGCGCGGGCGCGCCGAGCTGGCGCGATGGGATGGAGTGGCGCTGTTGCAGCAGGGAAAGGGCAGCGGTCATGACGCAGGTCGTGGTGCGGGAGCCCCCATGCTAGCGGCCACGTGTGCCGCACGCGAATCAGGCACTTGTCGACTCCTCTGTCATTCCTGCCGCACGCATGCCGACTGGTTCACAGGTTCGACGAAACATTCACGCCGCTTCACGGAGCCGTCATCAGCGCGATACAGGATGGGCGGGCAGGGGATGCATCGGGAGGAAATCTGATGAGAACACGTTCCATGTCGTTCGTTTTGCTCTGCGCAGCGCTGATGCTGGGCACGGCGGCGCAAGCCCAGGACAGCTATGTCGCCGGCATTTTCGCGCCTGCGAAATCGACGGCCACGTATCCGTGCAACGACGCGCAGTTCCTGCAGGACCAGCAGGCGTTCGAGAACGGCCAGATCACGGCCGACCAGCCCGAGGACGTCTGCGGCATCGTGACCGCGGTGCTGCCGGAGAAGAAGACCAGCAGCGGCCACCACGGCTATTTCTACGTGCAGGTGGCCTCGGGCGTGGTGATCGAGATCGTGTCGGATCTCGACCAGATGGACGCGCCGAAATGGCCATGGGTAGCGGTGGGCGATACCACCTACGTGAAAGGCCGCTACTACTACGACAACATGGACAGCCAGGGCATCGACTGGACGCACCACGGCACCAGCAGCTCCTGGCCGTATGCCGGCTACGTGGTGGTGAACGGCACGAAGTACCAGTAAACGCTGGCGAAAAGGGCGGCGCCGCCGGCGTCGCCCTTTTCCTGCCGGGTCAGGGTGATGGCGCCGCGGTGCGCAACCGGAAGGCGCCCGGCAGGAGTGCCCCCACGCTGGTCTGCGCGCTGTCGCCGCGAAGGTTGGCGAGCAGCACCGGCATCTCGGCGTCGCACAATTCGCTCATCACCTGGCGGCAGGCACCGCAGGGAGTGACCGGTCCGTCGCAGTCGGCGATCACCGCGATGGCGGCGAAATCGCCCGGCTTGCAGCCGGCGGCAACGGCGGCGAACAGCGCGGTGCGCTCGGCGCAATTGCACAGGCCGTAGGAAGAATTCTCGACGTTGCAGCCGCTGAAGCGGCGGCCGTCGTGCGCCAGCAAGGCGGCGCCCACGGCAAAGCCGGAGTACGGGGCGTGGGCTTGTGCGCGGGCTGCGTGCGCCAGCGCCAGCAGTTCGTCGTGCGGGATGGAAACGGGCATCGTGCTCTCCGTGCTCCCCCGGGCGGTGGATCAGATTAGCGCGCCGTGGCGGCGCGTCCAAGTGCGCGCAAACATGGCAAGATGCAGCGATCTTCCACGAGGGACGCACGATGCCGATCACCGTAGCCGCCCTGCGCGAGACCGCCGCCGGCGAACGCCGCGTGGCGATCACGCCCGAGATGGCCAAGAAGCTCCGCGGCAAAGGGTTGCGCGTGTTGCTGGAGCGCGGCGCGGGCGCGGCGGCAGGTTTTCCCGACACGGTTTATGCAGATGCGGATTTCGCATCGGCCGGCGAAGTACTGGCGCAGGCCGACCTGCTGGCCTGCGTGCTGCCGCCCGAGGATGCGGTGTTCGCGCAGTTGCGCGAAGGTGCGCTGGTCGTGGGGCAATTGCGGCCTTACGGCGCACCCTCGCGCATCGCGGCGCTGGCCGCGCACAAGCTCACCGCGTTCGCGCTGGAGCTGCTGCCGCGCACGACGCGCGCGCAGGCGATGGATGTGTTGAGTTCGCAGGCGGCAGTGGCCGGCTATCGCGCCATGCTGATCGCCGCCGAGGCGGCGCCCAAGTTCTTCCCCATGCTCACCACCGCAGCGGGCACGATCCGTCCGTCGAAGGTGCTGGTGATCGGTGCCGGCGTGGCCGGCTTGCAGGCCATCGCCACGGCGCGCCGCCTCGGTGCGCAGACCGAGGGTTACGACGTGCGCCCGGAGACGCGCGAACAGGTAGAATCGCTGGGCGCGAAGTTCCTCGACCTCGGCGTCAGTGCCGCAGGCAGCGGCGGCTATGCGCGCGAACTGTCGGCGGAGGAGCGCGCGGCGCAGCAGCAGGCGCTGGCCGAGCATCTCAAGGCATTCGACGTGGTGGTATCCACTGCTGCCGTGCCGGGCCGTGCCGCGCCGAAGATCCTCACTGCCGCGATGATCGAGGGCATGAAGCCGGGTGCATTGGTCGTGGATCTCGCCGCCGAAAGCGGCGGCAACTGCGAATTGACCCGGCCGGGCGAGCGCGTGGAGCACGGTGGTGTCACGATCCTGGGTCCGCTCAACCTGCCGGCCGGTGCGCCACTGCACGCTTCGGAGATGTACGCACGCAACGTGGTGAACTTCGCCGAGCTGCTGTTGAAGGACGGCGCGCTGGCACCCGATTTCGACGACGAGCTGGTGGCGAAGAGCTGCTTGGCGCGTGGCGGCGAGGCGATGTTCAAGGGATAGGCGGCTCCCGCGGGAGTATCCCGGGGCTTGGTCAGCGTTTCGGTCCGTGCAGCCAGTGCAGCCGCTGCGCGGGCGGCATGGCATGCCATTGCTGCATCAGCTTGGCGCGCTGCTCCGGCGGCATCTTCTGGAAGCGCTGGTAGGCGGCGTGCAATTGCTCGCGCTGCTCCGCCGGCAACTGGCGGAACAGGCGCTGGTTGTCGCGCGCCTGCTTGCGCTCGACCGGTGTCATCTGTTGCCATCGGGCAATGCGTTGGCTGATCTGCGCACGTTGTGCGGGTGGCAGGTTCACCCAGTCCCTGCTCTTCTCCAGCAGGTGCTGTTGGCGCTGCGGCGGCAAGCCGTCCCAGTCTTGCCGCAGCGGCGACAGCACGTCGCGCTGGGCGGGCGTGAGGCTGTCCCACGAGGTCGGCGCACGCGCCTGCGCCTGCAGCGCGGGTGCGACGGCGAGGCCGCCGAGCAGGGCGGCGAGGACAAAAGAATGCAGCGGGCGTGCGAACCAGGCCATGGATCAGTGGGCGGGGGGCGGGTTGTCGTTGGCTGCCAGCCAGCCGTAGAAATCGAGGTTCTGGTACAGGTTGGGATCGGCCTGTTCGGGGTCAGGCGGCAGCGGGCTGTCGGCTTCGTTGCCGGCCGCAGCGGTGACGGCGGCCGGCATCTCGGCGGTCGGGCGTGGCGCGGACGGCCATACCAGCAAGGCGGCCAGCGCGATCGCTGCGCAGGCGCCGGACGGCACCAGCCAGCGTGCGACACGGTGCTGCGCCTGGCGGGTGCCGGCCAGCACGTCGCGGCGCGCGGCGCGCAGACGGCCGGCGATGGCGGGATCGAGGTCGCGCGCGGCTTCGTGGTAGAGCGCGCGGGCGCGCTGCTCCAGCGGGGCGTTCGACAGGTTGTTGCCAGGCGTGTTCATCGCCAGTCCTCCAGTTGTTCGCGCAGCCGCTGCATGGCGCGCGACAGATGTGTTTTCACGCTGCCTTCCGAGCAACCCATGGCCTGGGCCGTCTCGGCCACGTCCAGTTCCTCCAGCATGCGCAGCGTGAAGGCCTCGCGCTGCCGCTGCGGCAGTTCGCGCAACGCGGCACTGAGGTCGCTCCACGACTGCGCGTCCTGCACCCTGTCCTGCGGGCCGGGGCCGTGGTCGGCCGGGTCCCAGCTGGGCAGTTCGTCGCCCTCGTCGTCGCGGCCGCCGCCCAGCCAGCCCACCACGATCGAGCGCACCTTGCGGCGGCGCTGCAGGTCGACGATGCGCCGGCGCAGGATGCCCCAGAACAGCGGCGCCCATTCGGTGGCCGGCTTGTCGCGGTAATGCCCCACCAGCCGCAGCATGGCGTCCTGCACCGCATCCAGCGCATCCTCGCGGTTGCGCAGGTTCAGTTCGGCCACGCGGAAGGCACGCCGCTCCACCTGCGCCAGAAAGGCGTCCAGGGTGGCCGGGGTCTCCTGCGCGCCTGTGGATGCCAGCAGTTCGGCATCGAGGCTACCGGCGAGGCTGTTCATGGCGGCCTCGTCCGCATCGTCGGCTGATGCATGCGTCGGCTCCATCGGTTCGACACCCGTGCTCAACGTTCGGCGCCCGCGCAGGTTGACTCGGGGATGCTTCGATTGCATTCGGTGCCGGCGTCCCCGAATGGGCTGCCTGCGCCCCCCAGCTGTGTCGTCGCAGGCCGGCCGGCTGCCTGCCGGGACCGGGTGCCGAAGGGATATGGGCAGACAATCCGGCTCCAGCGAGTCGAATTCAAATGACGGTGTGGTGCCCGAAAGGGCGCCAAATTGCCGCATGCGCCTTGCCCAGGCAGCCATGGATTGCGCCACGCACAACGATCTGAGGGCCTTCCATGCGCCATGCCGCCTGCGCTGAGAGCAATCGAAGCATCCCTTGCGTATGATGCTGGAGCAACGTTGTTCAGGTAGGTGGAACTCATAGGGGAGGGGTCATGATCGACGGATTTGTGGCGCTGTACATCTTCATGCTGGCTGCGTTCACCGGACACGAAATCATTGCGCGGGTGCCGGTGATCCTGCATACGCCGTTGATGTCGGGCTCCAACTTCGTTCACGGCATCGTGCTGGTGGGCGCCATGATAGCGCTTGGTCACGCCTCCACGCCGTTCGAGATCGGGCTGGGCTTCGTGGCCGTGCTGCTTGGCGCGGGCAACGCCGCCGGCGGTTACGTGGTCACCGAGCGCATGCTGGAGATGTTCAAGCCCAGTGCCGGGAAGCCGGGAGACAAGGCATGAGCTGGCTGCCCACCCTGGTCCAGGCCTGCTATTTCCTCGCCGCGCTGCTGTTCATCCTGGGCCTGAAGCGCATGAGTTCGCCGCGCACTGCGCGCGGCGGCATCGTATGGGCCGGCGTGGGCATGCTGGTGGCGGTGTTGGCCACGTTCGCGCTGCCGGACATGCAGAACCGCGGGTTGATCCTTGCGGCGGTGCTGATCGGCGTGGCCGCGGCATGGTGGAGCGGCCGCCGCGTGGCGATGACGGCGATGCCGCAGATGGTGGCGCTGTACAACGGCATGGGTGGCGGCGCCGCGGCCGGCATCGGCGCGGCGGAACTGGTGGCACACGTGCAGCGCGCGACGGTGGCGGTGCCGGATACCTACCCCCTGCGCCCGGAAAACTGGGTGACCGAGGCGCTGCACCAGGTTCCCGCGGTGGCCCCGTTGTCGCCGGTGGCCCTGGGCCTGGGCGTGCTGGGCGCGCTGATCGGCGCGGTGAGCTTTTCCGGTTCGCTGGTCGCCTTCGCCAAGCTGCAGGGCTGGATGGACCGGCGTTTCGTGTTCCCCGGCCAGCGCGTGGTGAACCTGCTGGTGCTGCTGTTGGCCGTGGTGCATGGCGTGATGCTGGCTGCGGGACACCTCGAATCGCCGGTGATCCTGGCGTTTTTCGTGCTCTCGCTGTTGTTCGGCCTGTTGATGACACTGCCCATCGGCGGTGCCGACATGCCGGTGGTGATCTCGCTGTACAACGCCTTCACCGGTCTGGCAGTGGCGTTCGAGGGCTATGTGCTGGGCAACGAGGCGATGATTATTGCCGGCATGGTGGTGGGCGCGGCCGGTACCCTGCTCACCCAGCTGATGGCCAAGGCGATGAACCGCTCGCTGGGCAACGTGCTGTTCGGCAGCTTCGGGGCGGCCGCTGGCGGTGCGGCGCAGGAAATCGCGGGGGCGCAGAAGCCCATCGAGGCCGCCGATGCCGCAGTGATGATGGCCTATGCCGAGCGCGTGGCCATCGTGCCCGGCTACGGCATGGCGGTGGCGCAGGCGCAGCACAAGGTATGGGAATTCGCCAAGCTGCTGATCGAGCGCGGCGTGAAGGTGAAGTTCGCGATCCACCCGGTGGCCGGCCGCATGCCCGGCCACATGAACGTGTTGCTGGCCGAGGCGGGCGTGCCCTATGACCTGATCGAGGACATGGACGACATCAACCCGGAGTTTCCCAACACCGACGTGGTGCTGGTGATCGGCGCCAACGACGTGGTGAACCCGATGGCGAAGACCGATCCGACCTCGCCGATCTACGGCATGCCTATCCTCGACGTGGCGGCGGCGAAGCACGTCATCGTGGTCAAGCGTGGCAAGGGCACCGGCTTTGCCGGCATCGAGAACGCGCTGTTCTATGCCGACAACACGCGCATGCTGTACGGCGATGGTCAGGCCGCCGCCGGTCAGCTGGTCAGCGAGCTGAAGGCATTGGACAGTTGAGAGTGCGGCCATGGATGGCCGCCCGTTTGATTCTGGCGATCAAGGAGGATCGCAAAGGCACCGAGCGGACGCGGCCTGTGCGGCCCAAGGATCACCGCTTTCGGCGCCAGGCCAGCCCTGCCGCGAGCAGCGTGCCAAGCGCATACCACGCGAGATCGGCCGGACTCATGCTCAGCTTCGCCAGGTCCAGCAACAGGCCGGCGCCCGCGGTGCGCACCGTCTCGCTGAGCCCCATGCCGAAGCTGCCGGCGAGCTTGATGGTGGCCATCAGCACGTTGAAGTAGAGCGCCGCCAATGCGGTCGCGAAGGCGGCCAGTAGCGCTGCGCCGGTGCCGGGACGGCGGATCCAGTGGCGGACCGCCCAGGCCAGCACCGCGCCTGCCGGCAGCCCCAGCCAAGGGGCGGTCTGGCGCAGGTACACCGCCGCCACCATCCACGTCGCGCCCACGGCCAGGCCCATCATCGCGGCACAGAACAGTGCGAAAACGAACAGCGGAACGTCGCGTGCCTTCATGGCGTGCGGCGGAAAATCGAGAGGTGGAACATGCGCTTGTCCGGCGGGCAAAGCGCCGATCATAGCCGGTCGGCGTGGCCGATCATCCCGATCCGGCCCGGCGGCGCGGCATAATAGGCAGCTTGGCGCGCCGTGCGGCGCCCATCATTGACGACGGATTGGCGAGTGGCATGAGTGGTTTCAGTCTGAGCAGCGAACCCTTCACCCTGGCACGCGACTGCGAGGCGGTGATGGTGCCGCAGGGCGAAACGGTGAGCCTGCCCGCCGGCCAGGTCGGCTACATCACCCAGGCGCTGGGCGGCAGCTTCACCGTGTATGTGGAAGGCAACCTGTTCCGCATCGCGGGCAAGGACGCCGACGCGCTGGGCAAGGAGCCGCCGCCGCCGATCGAGGTGCCGGCCGACGCCACTGACGCCGACGTGGAGAGGCTTTGCTGGGATCAGCTGCGCACTGTGTTCGACCCGGAGATCCCGGTGAACGTGGTCGAGCTGGGTCTGGTCTACGACCTCAGCCTCGAACAGCGCGAGGACGGCCAGCGCAAGGTCTACGTCAAGCTCACTCTCACCGCGCCTGGCTGCGGCATGGGCGACATCCTGGTGGACGACGCTCGCACCAAGCTGGAGATGATCCCCACCATCGCCGAGGCCGACATCGATTTGGTGTTCGATCCGCCGTGGAACCACTCGATGATGTCCGAGCTGGCGAAGCTGGAAACGGGGATGCTTTGACCCCCTTCGGGGAGAGGGTTGGAGGTGAGAGGCCAAGCGTGCGAGGTGGAAATTGGAGGCGCACCCCTAAGATTGGATTCCGCCCTTGTTCCCGGCGGCATGTACACGTTTAGCAACCAGGAGCGGTAGCGGTGCTATACGGATCAGGCCGATCAATAACAATATGTGTGATGCCGAAATCACTCGCTTCAGTCAGCAATGTGTGCAGCGCTTTTGATCCGGCTGCAGTTTCGATGCCTCCTTCGACAAAGGCTCGCAATGTTGGTTGCGGTGCGCGCATGGCTTCAACGGGGAGGTATGCGCGGATATCGGGCTCCGTTTCGGGGCGCCCGCACAGCGCATAGGATCCGCTTCGGGTAATTGTCACGACAAATTCCGGTGCCGATCCTTTCCCGTTTATGCGTTGCCCGGCTTCGCGCGTTACGGGCATGCATGAGGTGAGAACAAGTGTGGCAGTCACAACGGCCATCAAGATGTTCCATTTCATCGCATATTTCCAACGATGCTCGATTTGAAAGAAACAACGAGACCAAAGCGGAGGGTAAAGAGTCTTTTCCAAGACTCGCTGTATTCAGCCCCGCACTTCCTCGAACCGATTCTCCGCCCGGTTCTTGCGCACCTTCGCCGGATCCCACACGCGTCCGTTCATCGCGATGTAAACGCCGTCGGGCAGCGTCTGCACCGCGGCCACCGCGCAGCCGATGTTGAACACCGCGTCCGAGCCCTGGAAGCGCGCGGGGTTCAGTGCGCCGGTGAGCACGATCACTTTGCCGGGGATGGTGGCAAGCACCTTGGCGGTTTCCACCATGGTGTCGGTGCCGTGGGTCACCAGCACGTGGCGGTGTGGCTGCGCCTCGATGGTGGAGCGGACCAGCGCGCGGTCCTCGTCGGTCACGTGCAGGCTGTCCTTGCGCAGGATCGGGATCACGTCGAACTGGAACGCCACGCCGAGCTGGCCGAGGATCTCGCCGATCTGCGGGGCGCCGATCTTGTAGTCCGACTTGTCGTCGAAATAGATCTTGTCGATGGTGCCGCCGGTGGTGACGATGGTGAGATGCTGCATGGTCGGAGCCGCGTGGTGGAAAGGGCGCCAGTCTAGCGCCCGCTGCGTGCTGTCGCTTGTCTTTCGAGGCTGCTTTGCCGGTAGAACCCGTCGATGGCGCCCACGGATGCGAGCCGGATCTTCGGCAACGCGATCCGGCGAAAGATTTCCGCGTAGCGCTTGCGGTTGCCCGGAGTGACCACGACGATATGGTGAAGCATGTTCCAGGTGACGCGGTCGCGGCCGCCCTCCAGCGCGCCCACCCTTGCATGGCCCGAAAGGCAGCGCGCCAGGTAGCGAAACAGGCTGAGCGGCGCGGATGTGTCCAGCAGAATGATTCCGGTGGCGCGCCGGATACGCTGCGGCATGCACACGGAGTAATTGCCGTCGATGACCCAGGCATCCCCCAGGATGGCTTCATCGTGCAGGGCGACGAACTCCTTTTGCGGCCGGGGGCGCCAGTCGGTGCGGGGGAGATGGTGGAGCTGGTCGAGGTGGATTGCGTGCAGGCCGCACTTGCGAGCGATCGCTTCCGCCAGGGTCGATTTGCCGCTGTTGGAAGGACCCAGGATGCAGATGCGCCTGCCCAGATCGGACAGCGTCACGCCGGCATGTCCTGTCGGCGGCGACGGCATGCTCAGTGCAGCAGCAAGGCGGTGTCGTCCGTGCCGATATCCGCCAGCCGCAGCAGGCCGTGACCCAGGAAACGGCGCAACGCCGCCGCAGGCCGCGCATCGCCGCGCGCTTGCGACCACGCTGCCTGGCGTGCCAGCAGGGCCGCCGCCGCGCAGCGTGCCAGCGTGATCGCCAGGCCGCGCGCGCCGGCTTCCAGCGTGGCGCGCTGCGCAGGCGTCGCATCGAGATGGCTGGCCGCAGCATCCAATGCCGCGTCGATGGCGAATGCGGCGTGCGGATCGCCGCCTTGCAGCCAGGCGGCCACGGCGGTGCGCAGCGTGACCAGTCCGTCGCCGGTCAGCGCACGCAGCGCATCCAGCGATAGCACGTTGGTGGTGCCTTCCCAGATCGCGTATACCTGCGCATCGCGCAGCAGCTGCGGCAGCCCGGTGTCCTCGATGTAGCCGGCGCCGCCGAAGCATTCCAGCGCCTCGGAACAGAGGCGTACCGCGAGCTTGCCGGTCCACAGCTTTGCCAGTGGCGTGAGCAGGCGCAGCAGCGCGATCTCGTGTGGTGCGGCGCTGCCGTGTTCCACGCGGCCCAGCAGTTGCGCCACTTCGAAGGCCAGTGCGAACGCACCCTCGAACTCGGCCTGCATGTCGGCCAGCGTCTGCGCGTGCAGCGGTTGCTCGATCAGCGGGCGGCCGAAGGCCAGCCGGCGGGTGGCGTAGTCGCGCGCCAGCGTGATCGCACGCGCCATGCTGGCGACCGCGCACACCGCGTTCCAGGTGCGCGTGACGTTGAGCATCGGCGCCACCTGTCGCACGCCGTTCGACAATTCGCCCAGAGGCCACGCGGGCAGGCCGTCCAGATGGATCTCGGCGGTGGGCAGTTCCTGCGTGCCCAGCTTGTCCTTCAGGCGGTCGATGACGAGTTCCGGCCTGCGTTGCGCACCGTCCATCGTTTCCACGTAGAACAGCGCCAAGGCACCGGAGCCGGCGCCGGCGCCTTCGGGCCGCGCCAGGGCCAGCGCCGCCTCGCCCACCACGGCCGAACTGAACCACTTGCGGCCGTGCAGGCGCCATTGGCCCTCGGCATCCTGCCGTGCGACGGTTTCGGTGTTGCCCACGTCCGAGCCGCCGTGCGTCTCCGTCATCCACTGGCCGCTGAGCCAGAACGTCGCCGTGTCGCGGCTGAGGAAATGCGGCAGCGCGCGCTCGATCAATGCGCGATTGCCGGAAGCCTTCAACGCGGTTGCCGCGCCATCGGTCATCGCCAGCGGGCAGGTATAGAACTCGCTGGCCACGTGGTAGAGATAGACACGCGCGAATTCCTCCAGCCGCGCGTGCTCATGGTGCTCGTGGCCGGCGGCGAGCACCGCGTGGCGCGTAGTGACGTGCGGCCCTTCCTGCCATGCCGTGGTCAACTCGATGCGATCCACGCGCCGTCCCCACGCGTCCCATTGCGTCAGCACCGGCTTGCGTCGCGTGGTCGTGGCGGCGCGCTGCCACGCCATCAGCGCGTAGTCGCCCAACGCATGGAGGTCACTGTGGAGCGCGTCGCGTCGCACGATGGGCAGCGTGCGTTCAAGCAAGGCAGGCAGCAGGCGGTCGCTGCGCCAGGGATGCGGAAGTTGCGGGGCGGCTTGCAGGAATCCCATGGGCGACTCCTCGGTGCGAAGAGGCCAGTATAGAAAGCGCGGGGCAGGCCGGATCAAACGCTGGGGGTCTGTCCACTATCTCCGCTTGGCAAGCACGGGGAGAGTGTGAACGGGCTCCGAGGGCGTCACCCCCTGGCCGGAAACCACATGTCCGCGGTCGGCTGGAACGCTCGCGGCGTCACACCGAGCAAGCGTTCCAGTTCACTGTTGTCCGCAATCAGGTCCGCATCGAGGCGTGCCAGGGGGCCACGCAATTTGGCGGGCGCGAAGCGTTGACCCGCGTGCAGCAGCCACGCCGGCAGCGCGATGGGCAGGTTGGCGTGTGGCAGCGTTTGGCGGACGCGGGCGAACATGTCGTGCGCGGTGAGCCGCTCGCCGCCGCCGATGGGCAGGATGCGTCCCGCGCTGGCAGGGCAATCGAGCGCGGCGAGCACGGCGAGCGCGATGTCCTCGGCGTGCACCGGCTGGCGCATGCCGCGACCGGCGGGCAGCGGAAAGACACGCGTACGCCAGGCGCGCCGGGCGATGGGGCTGAGGCTCTTGTCCAGCCCTGCGCCATAGATGAGCGTGGGGCGCAGCACCGTCCACGGTGCGCCATGGCGGGCGCAGGCGGCGGCCAGCGCCTGTTCGCCATCGCGCAGCTGTTGCGAGATGGCGCGTTCGGCAGGCTCGCCGGAGTCGCGTTTCGTCTCCGCGCTCATCGAGCTGGTGGCGATCACGCGCGGCGGCTCGCTGCCGAATTCCATGCGCGCCAGCCAATCGGCAAACGGCCGGAGCGGGCCGAAACTGATGACCGCCGAAGGATGCGGCAGTTCGTCTGGCAACGCGTCGGGCAGATTGCCATGCAGCCAGCGCAGGCCGGGTTGCGAGGCGCGCGTGTGGCGGCTCAGCGCCGTCACCGAGGCGCCGCTGGCGACCAGGCGCGGCAGGAGGAAGTGGCCGATCTGGCTGCTGCCACCGAAAACCAGCACGGAGAGCCTGCTCATGATCTCCAGGTGCCCCGCGTCGTCGCCGGGCGGCCGTCAGGTGGAAGCGCGGCGTGGCGCAGCGCCTGGGCTCTCAGGCCAGGCCGCGCGCTGTCGCATGGCGGCCATTCGACGACAATCCGCAGGGCCGGGGCTGTTTGCCCGCATGCCTGCGTCATCGCTCGGTTGTGGACGTCCGTCCGTTCCTCGCCCCTCAAAGCCGAGTCCATCCACGGACTCTCCCTGCGGACGATCATTCGTTCTTGACCTCCGCGCCAACAGCTCCCGGCGCGGCGTGATTGGAGATCGCGAGCAGGCTCCGACATCACGAACCCGACTGCAGGCGTGCGGCGAGATCGCGGGTGCGCGGCAGGTCCGGCGCCAGCTTGCGCGCCTGCTGCAACGCCTGCATCGCGCCGATGCGGTCTCCACCGGCGAGTTGGCGATCGGCCTGGTCCAGCCATGCGCTGGCAAGGCGCTGGCGGAGCGTGCCTTGCGACGCATCGCCAGGCGAAACGTCGGCGAGGTTGTCCAGCATCTGGCCGGCGCGGACGAGGTCGCCCGCAGCCAGCGCGCGATTGAACAACTGTTGCACCGCGCCGGGCAGCGCCTGCAAGCCTTGCTGGGCGGCGGCATTGTTGCCGTCGATGGCCAGTGCGCTGCGGTAGAGGTCGTAGGCGCAGTTGCCGGGCGGCATCATGATGTCGCCGCGTTGAGTGGCGGCTTGGGCCTGCTGCAGCAGGCGGGCGATCTGTGCGCTTTGCTGCGGCGTCGGCGCGGGCGCCGCGGCGGGCACCACATCCTGGTCTTCGTTCGCCGGTGCCTTGGCGGCCGTGGACGGCTGTGTCTGCATTCCTTGCAGGCGCGCACGCGCCGCGGCGATGTCGGCGGATTTCGGTGCCAGTGCCGCCGCATTGTCCAGCAGCTTGCCGGCTTGCGCGGCGTCGCCGGCGTCCATCGCTGCGCTGGCCTGCACCGTGAGCGCCTGCGCCACTTTGCCGAGGCCGGCCTGTGCCTGCGCGTTGTTCGGATCCAGCGCGAGCGCGGCCTTGTAATGCGCCAGCGCGGTGTCGTCGCCGTCGCCGGCGATGCGTCCGTTACGCAGTGCATCGTCGCCTTGTTGCAGATCGGCAGCCAATGCGGCGCTGTCCTGTTGGCCGGCTTGCGCACGCGCGGCACGCAGGCCGGGCAGGGCGGCGTTGTTCGGCTGCAACGCGGCCAGCTGTTCGATGGCGGCGTCGGCGCCCGGGCCATCGCTCGCATCGATGGCCTTCTGTGCTTGTGCTGCCAGAGCGTCGCCAACCTGATCCAGGCCGTGGCGCGCCACGGCATTGCCGGGATCGGCGGCGAGCATCTGCCTGTACAGTGCGCCGGCGCCGTGGTCGCCGCCGTACTGGCCGGCGGCGAAGGCTTGCTGCGCCTGATCTACCAGGGTCGCAACCTGCACCTGCGATGCGCGTTTGGAGGCGATCATCTGGTCGAGATGGTCCACGTCGCTGCCGCCACCCAGCAGCTCGCGCGCCACCGCGGCCTTTTGTGCTGCCACGTCGAACTGGCCGGCCTGCAGGGCGGCGTCGGCTTGCGAAAGTTCGGCCATGCCGACCTGGTGCAGCCCGTCGCGGGCGATGTCGTTGTCCGGCTCAAGCGCCACGGCCGCCTGGAACAGCTCGCGGGCACTGGTGCCGTCCTGGCCATCCAGATGGCCGGCGGCCAGCGCCTGTTGCGCGCGGCCGAGCACGTCGTTGAGTTCGGTGCGTGGCAGCAGGCTGTTGCTGAGATAGCTTCGTCCCAGCCACATCGCGCCCGCCGCGCAGATCACGAGCAGCAGAAGGATGGGCACCAGCCAGCGGCGGCGCTTGCGCCGGGGTTGTGCCGATTCGCGCGCATTGCGCGGCTCGGCTTTCATCGATGGCAAGTCGTCGCGTGGCGGTGCGTCGCGCAGCGAGCCACGGCGCGACGGCGCATCGAGCTGGTCGAGGTTGCCCAGCGTGGGTTCGGTGCGTCCGCGCTGTTCGGATTCGTGCTGGTCGCGGCGTCCGCTCATGGGTTTGGCAAATCGTGGGAAGGTTGAATGATCGGCTTTCCAGCTCGTCGTGCCGGCGGAAGCCGGCATCCCGTGTCTTGATGCTCTTGGCTTGACGGCGCTGGATGCCGGCTTGACCAGCCATTCGGCTGTTGAGAAACGTCCTGCCGGCAGGACGGGCAGAATCAGCAGCGTTTGGAATTCCATCGCAGCTTAGCAGCGCACCGCTCCATCGCCGCGTTGCGCCGGAACGCGCGTTCAGGATGCGCGAGCGCTACCGATGCGGCGCGCTTCCAGCACGTTGGGCAAGGCCACCAGCCGGCCGAGCAGGGTGGAGAGCTGTTCGAAGTCGCGTACGCGCAGGGCGAAGCGCATTTCCACCTCGCCGCTCTTGGCGATGGCCCGGCTGGACGAGGCGAGGATGGGCGTACCGGCATTGCTGATGACGCCGGCAACGTCCTTTTGCAGTCCCTTGCGATCGTAGCCGCGCAGTTCGACGTCCACTTCGTAGGCCTGCGCATTGGCCTTGCCCCAGGCCACCTCGATTACGCGGTCGGGATCGCGCCGGGCGAGCCGCGCGAGGCTGGCGCAGTCGGCGCGATGCACCGACACGCCGCGGCCGCGCGTGATGAAGCCGCGTACCGGGTCGCCGGGCAACGGCTGGCAACAGCGCGCAAGCGTGGTGAGCAGGTTGCCGATGCCCTCGATGCTGAGTGCGCCGGGATCGCGGGTGGGCGCGGGCCGCACGGTCGCGACCGGCATGATGGCATCGTCGCTTTCCAGCGGCTGCGCGGCTTCCTGCAGCGCGCGCGCGATCTGCCCTGCGCTGATTTCGTTCAGCGCCAGCGCGACGAGCAGTTCGTCCTGTGTCTTCAGGTGGAAATGCGCCGGCAGCTTCGCCAGGTCGACTTCAGGCAATGCCAGGCGCTTGAGTTCGCGCTCGAACATCGCGCGGCCCACCGCGAGATTGGCGTCGTGCGCCAGCCGGCGGAACCAGGCGCGCACCTTGTCGCGCGCCCGCGCGCTGTTGAGGTAGCCGTGGTGGGGCGACAGCCAGTCGCGGCTCGGTTCGGCCTGCTTCGCGGTGAGGATCTCCACGCGGTCGCCGCTCTGCGGCTGGAAGGTGAGCGGCACGATGCGGCCGTTGACCTTGGCGCCGCGGCAGCGGTGGCCCACCTCGGTGTGCACGTGGTAGGCGAAGTCCAGCACGGTGCCGCCGTGCGGCAGGTCCACCACTTCGCCGCGCGGCGTGAGCAGGTAGACGCGGTCCTCCATCAGTTCGGTGCGCAGGTTGGCGGCCAGCGTGCCTTCGTCGTCGCTGCGCGTTTCCAGCAGCTTGCGCATCCAGGCGATCTTGGCCTCGAACTCGGCGTCGGCGCCGCTGCCTTCCTTGTAGCGCCAGTGCGCGGCCACGCCGAGCTCGTTGGCGCGGTGCATCTCGTGGGTGCGGATCTGCACTTCCAGCGTCTTGTCGCGCGGGCCGATCACCGCGGTGTGCAGCGATCGGTAGCCGTTGTCCTTGGGGCGCGCGAGGTAATCGTCGAATTCGCGCGGCAGGTGCGGCCACAGCGTGTGCACCACGCCCAGCGCGGCGTAGCAGTCGGCCACCGTGTCGACCAGCACGCGCACCGCGCGGATGTCGTACAGCTCGCCGAATTCCAGCTCCTTGCGCTGCATCTTCTTCCAGATGGAATAGATGTGCTTCGGACGCCCCGCCAGTTCGGCGCGGATGCCGGCGTCGGCCAGCGCACGGCCCAGTTCGTCCAGCGATTCGCGGATGAAGGCCTCGCGGTCCGTGCGGCGTTCGTCAAGCAGCCTGGCGATGCGCTTGTAGGTATCCGGCTGCAGGTGGCGGAAGGCGAGGTCTTCCAGCTCCCACTTCAATTGCCAGATGCCGAGCCGGTTGGCCAGTGGCGCGTGGATGTCGCGGGTGAGCCGCGCCAGTTCCGTGCGTTCGGCCTCGGGCAGCGCCGTCGCCGCGCGCAGGCGCGCGAGTTGGCGCGCCAGTAGCACGAATACCACGCGCAGGTCGCGGATGATCGCCAGCAGCAGACGGCGTAGGCCCTCGGAGCCGCCGTCCTGCGTGCGCTGCGCGTGCAGGGCCCACACCTGCTCGGCGGCCTGCTGGCCTTCCACCAGCCGGCGCACTTCCTGTGGCAGACGCGGCGCCTCGGCTTGCCACAGGGCGGCATCCGCGCGCGACAAGGCGAACCACAGCGCAGCCGCCAGCGTGGACGCATCGCAACCCATCATCGTCAGCAGGTCGAGCACGTCGGCGCATTCGGCCTGGTCGACGGGCCGTGCGAGGCAGGCCTCGACTGCCGCATTCAGTGCGGGCGACAGCACGCCTGCGCGGTCGCGCCAGGCTTGCAAGCGGGCGGGTGGCGTGGGCGTGTGCATGGCAGGAAGCGCATCGGGGATGACGCATTCTAGGGGGATCGATGGCGCTTGGCTTGGCCGTCATACGGCCGCAGAATCGCACCGGTACCCCTTGCCTGCGACAGATCCCATTCATGCGCTGGTTTCGATCACTGCTGGCCGTCGCGCTGGCTGCCGGCATTACCCTGCTCGCGGCATGGCTGCTGATGGCGTGGAGCGAGGCAGGCGCGCCGTCGCTGCTCGATTTCACCCAACGGCATCCCATGATGGGAGTGGCCTTCGGCCTGCTGTCCACCTTGGCGGTGGTGGTGCCGGCGCTGCTGCAGCGGCGCCGGCGCAAGTCACGCTGAGCCAGCGGCCCCGAGACTCCGTTGGCCTTCGGTCAGCTGGCGGGAGTCAGGACAAGTTGGGCGGAAACGCTTCGCGCAGCTCATTCACCAGCACGCGCTCGTTCTCCGAGTAGTCGATCGGCACCGACACCAGGTGCACGCCGCCGGCCCGGAAGGCGGCCTCCAGCGTCGGCGCGAACTGCGCGATATCGTCGACGCGATGCCCCTGGCAGCTGAACGCGCGGGCATACAGTTCGAAGTCGGGATTGCCGAAGGTCATGCCGTAGTCGGCGAAACCGTCCACCGCCTGCTTCCAGCGGATCATGCCGTAGGCGTTGTCCTGCAGGATCAGCACCACCAGGTTGAGCTTGAGGCGCACCGCCGTCTCCATCTCCTGGTCGTTCATCATGAAACCGCCGTCGCCGCACACGGCCAGCACGCGGCGGTCCGGATACAGCATCGAGGCCATCATCGCCGAGGGCAGGCCGGCGCCCATGGTGGCCAGCGCGTTGTCCAGCAGCAGGGTGTTGGCGACCTGAGTGCGGTAGTTCCGCGCGAACCAGATCTTGTACATGCCGTTGTCCAGCGCCACGATGCCGTCGGACGGCATCACCGCGCGCACGTCGCGCACGATGCGCTGCGGCGTGAAGCGGTCTTCGCCGGCGCGGTCGGCGAGGTGGGCGAGGATGCCCTCGCGCAGCGGCAGCAGCGCTTTGGCGTTCGGTACCTGGCCCTCGATGCGGTCGGCCAGCAACGCCAGCGAGCGGCCCATGTCGCCCACGACCTCCGCCTGCGGGAAGTACACCTGCTCCACGCTGGCCGGCTGGTAGCTGACGTGGATCACGGTGGGGCCGCCCGGGCGCATCACGAAGGGCGGCTTCTCGATGGTGTCGTGGCCGATCGCGACGATGACGTCGGCGCGGTCGATCGCCTCGTGCACGTAGTCGCGTTCGCTCAGCGCCGCCGTGCCCATGTACAGGCCCGAGCCGCCGGCGACCGAACCCTTGCCCATCTGCGTGGTGAAGAACGGGATGCCCGCGCGCAGCACGAAGCGCGACAGCGCCTCGCTCGATGCCGGCCGCGAGGCCGCCGCGCCCAGCATCACCAGCGGCCGCTGGGCGGCGCGGATCAGTGCGGCAGCGCGCTCCACCGCCTCGGCGCCGGCGACCGGCACTTCCAGCGGGTGCGGCGGCACCAGCGGCACCGGGTCGCATTCCATGCCGGCGATGTCCTCGGGCAATTCCAGCTGCACCGGGCCGGGGCGCCCTTCCTGCGCCATGCGGAAGGCGTCGCGAACCAGGGTGGGGATCGTGGTGGGCGAGACGATCTGCCGCGCCGACTTGGTCAGCGGCTTCATGGTGTTGACGATGTCGACGATCTGGAATTGCGCCTGCCGGCTGGAGCGGATGCCCTTCTGCCCGGTCAGGATGATCATCGGCATCGCGCCGAGGAAGGCATAGGCGGCGCCGGTGGTGAAGTTGAGCGCGCCCGGCCCCAGTGTGCTGATGCACACGCCCGGCTTGCCGGTGAGGCGCCCGTAGGTGGCGGCCATGAACGCCGCCGCCTGTTCGTGGCGGGTGATCACCAACTGGATGGAGGAGTGGCGCAGCGATTCCACCACGTCGAGGTTTTCCTCGCCGGGTATGCCGAAGATGCGCTCGACGCCTTCGTTCTCCAGCGCAGCTACCAGCAGGTCGGATCCCTTGGTCATGTCGTGACGTTCCGGTGATGTGGTTGGTGATTTCCCCTGTCGTTCCCGCGCAGGCGGAAATCGAGTGTCATCAGGGAGGGTCGGAATAATTTGCTCTTTGCCGTCATTCCCGCGAGGCGCTCCTCAACAGCCGAATGGCTGGTCGAGCAGGAATCCAGCGCCTTGGTGTTCAAGGCTTGAAGGCACTGGATGGCTCGCTTTGCTCGCCCCTCCGGGGCCGCCCTTCGGGCGCCCTGCGCGCGAAGCGCTTGTCCAGCTTTCGCTGGGATGACTGACAGGCACGGTTTGGATCTTCGTCAGAGACGGTCCACCCATACGGTCTGTGCGTTGACGAATTCGCGCAGGCCGAAGTGCGACAGCTCGCGGCCGAAGCCGCTGTGCTTCACGCCGCCGATCGGCACGCGCGGGTCCGAGGCGGACCAGCCGTTGATGAACACGCCGCCGGTGACCAGCCGCCGCGCCAGCCGCTTGCCGCGCTCGACGTCGCCGGTCCACAGGTTGCCGCTGAGGCCGTAGTCGCTCTGGTTGGCCAGTTCCACCGCGTGGTCGGCGTCGCGCGCGGCGATGATCGCCCCCACCGGACCGAAGGTCTCGCCGTCGAAAACCGGCATGCCCGGCTTGACGTCGGCAAGCACGGTGGGCGCGTAGAAGAAGCCCTCGCGATCCAGCCGCTGGCCGCCGAGCAGCAGTTTGGCACCGGCTTTCACGCTGTCGGTCACCTGCTGGTGCAACTGCTCCAGCAGGTCTAGGCGGGCTATCGGGCCGACCTGGGTGGCATCGTCGCGGCCGTTGCCCACCACCAGTGCCCTGGTGCGTTCGACGAAGGCGTGGGTGAAGCGTTCCAGCACGGCTTCCTCGACGATCATGCGCTTGGCCGCAATGCACACCTGGCCGGCATTCTGGAAGCGCGCGGTCACGGCGATCTCGGCGGCCTTCTCCACGTCGGCGTCGGCCAGCACGATGAAGGGGTCGGAGCCGCCCAGTTCCAGCACCACTTTCTTGATCGCCTGGCCGGCCTGGCCGGCGATGGTGCGCCCGGCGCCCACGCTGCCGGTGACGGTGACCGCCGCGACGCGCGGATCGGCGATCGCGGTGGCGCTCTGCGCCCGGGTGAGGTGCGCGGTGATGAAGGCATCCTCGGGCAGGCCGGCGGCGCGCCAGGCCTCGTCCAGCAGCTCGGCGCAGCCCACCACGTTCTCGGCCGGCTTCAGCAGGAAGGCGTTGCCGCCCATCAGGATCGGCACCGCTGCGCGCATCGCCTGCCAGTAGGGGAAGTTCCAGGGCATCACGCCGAGCACCACGCCCAGCGGCAGGTACGACACGTAGGCCTTGCCGTCCGGCACCTCGGTGGGTTCGTCCGCCAGCAGGCGCGGGCCGTGGTCGGCGTACCACTCGCACAGGTGCGCGCACTTCTCCACCTCGGCGCGCATGTCGCGCAGCGGCTTGCCCATCTCGGCGGTGGCCATCGCGGCCATCGCCTCGGTGCGCTGGCGCAGCGACGCGGCCATGGCGCGCAGCACCGCCGCGCGCTGCGTCAGACCGACGGCGCTCCAGCGCGCGAAACCGGCTTGCGCACGGTCGAGCAGCGGCCCCAGTGCGGTATCGGCAAGAAAGGGCCGTTCGGCGATCAGTTCGCCGGTGGCGGGGTCGCGCGATATCGAAGCGGCGTCGGGTGCAGTCGGACGGGTAGAGTCGGCGGACATGGATGGCTTCCTCGTGAGTACGTGGCCGGCACGCGGCGCGGTCGATGCGCGAAACATGGACCTGTGTGCCGGCGGGAACAAGACGGGTGGCGATCCTGGGTGTCGTACCACCAGTCTCGCTAGGCGACCCCGGCAGGCTAGCCTTTTGTCCGTCGAAGATAGGTGACCAGCGACAGGTCGTGGCGGTTCTGCGGCACCAGCGCCACGTACTGCAGGTCGACCCGGCCCAGCGCGGGGTGGTCGAGCTGCTTGATGCCCTCGTCGAAGCGGCGCACGTCGTGGTCGGGCCACCAGCGGCGGAAGACGTCGCTGCACTCGGTCAGTTCGGCAATCAGCGCGTCGAAGGGGCGCTTGTCCGCTGCCTGCGCATACGCGGCGCGGAAGCCGGCGAGGGTGCCGCGCGCGATCTCTTCCCAGTTCACGATGAGCGTGCGGTAGGGCTCATGCAGGAACATCAGCCGCAGCGTGTTGCGCTCGTGCGGCGCCAGCCTGTCGTAGTCGACGAACAGCTCGGCGATCGCGCGGTTCCAGATCAGGATGTCGAAGCGGTTGTTGCGCACATAGGCGGGCAGCGGGTCCAGCGCCTGCACGAACTGGCGCAGGCCGTCGGTGAGCGATTCGTCGTGGGTGTCTTCCGGCGGCGGGTAGCCGGACAGCGCGAACACGTAGGCGCGCTCGGCGTCGCTCATGCGCAGCACCCGTGCCAGCCGCTCCAGCGCCTCGGGCGAGGCGCGCACGTCGCGGCCCTGCTCGATCCACGTGTACCAGCTCGCGCTGACGTCGGCGGCTAGCGCCACTTCCTCGCGCTTCAGCCCCGGCGTGCGGCGGCGACCGATGGGAAAGCCCAGTGCGGTCGGCGACACGCGCGCGCGGCAGGCCACCAGGAACGCGCCGAGTTCCCTGCGTTGCGTCGCGTTGTGCGTGGTGGCATCCATCGTCGCTGCTGTCTGCTGGTATCTCTGGATGATAGCGGGGGAAACTCTTGAAGCATGTCGCATGCTTTGCATGGCACGCGCGGGCAGAGGTTCGTTCGTCAGGCAAATCCTAGGCAGAGCTATGCGTTCACGGCTTTGCTCGTCATCCCGGCACAGGCCGGGATCCAGTTGCGATCACGCCTGTTCGAGCCGCACCGTCACTGGATGATTCACTGCGCGCACCTCTGCGAGGCCGTCCTGTGGGCGTTCTGCGCGCTACGCGCTTGCCCGGCCTATGCCGGAATGACGAATGTGGAAGTCCTGAAGTTTCCAGATACGGAGCGGCGTGGCCACGCCGTTTATCGCGCAGGAGGGTTTGTTCCTTGCAATGGCGCGCGCAAGTCTTGAGAAGACAAGCTGGAAAACTTGAGCGGTCCTTCAGATCGCTTCCAGCGCCTTGGCGAGGCGCTTGGCCGACACCGGCTCCGCGGTCTTCAGTTCCTGTGCGAACAGCGACACGCGCCATTCCTCGATCAGCCAGCGCAATTCGTCGAGGTCGCCGTCGCCGGCGGCGCGGTGCTTCAGGTATTCGCGCCAATAGGGCAGCACTTGCAGCATGCGCTGCTGGTCTTTCGCCGGGTCTTGCCGCAGGCGTTCGCCGCGCAGGCGCATGGCCTTGAGGTAGCGCGGATAGTGCGCGAGCCGAGCCAGCGGCAGGTCGCGCAGGAAGCCGGGGGCGAGCAGGGCGTCGAGTTGTTCGCGCAGGTCGTCGTAGCTGGCGCGCGCGAAACCCATCATGGGCGGCTGCATCCACGGTTTCAGCTCGGCCTGCGCCTCGATGGCGGGTTCGGCGAGCTTCAGCCGTTCGACGGCACAGCCGAACAGTTCGCGCGTGGCGTGGGTGCGCAACGCCTCGAAGGCGCCGGCGCTGCGCGCATCGAGATCGAGCCGCGCGACGAGGTCGGCGAAGCCGCCTTCCACCAGTTCTTCGCGCAGCCCGTCCACGCCACCCAGCGGTGCGTATTTCAACGCCAGCGGGTTGGCGATGGGTAGACGCCGGCGCGCCTGCTTCAACTCGCTGGCCAGCGCATTGCGCAACAGGCGCAGCACGCCGGAGACATGCGCGGCCGCGGCTTCGTCGCGGCGCTCGAACACTCGCAGCGCCACGGCATCGCCGAGGTCGACCAGCGCGGGGAAGGCCAACAGGCCGCCGCTGGAACGGACTTCGCGCGGAATTTCCTCGAAGTCCCACGTGGCGACGTCCTCGCGGGTGAGTTCCATGTCGGTCTTGCGCGAAAACGCTTCGCGCGCACGGCTTTCCCACTCGATACGCAATGCGGCGAGGTCGCGGCCGGCAGCCAGCGTGCGGCCGCTTTCGTCATGGACGCGGAAGCGCATCAGATAATGCGGCGCGAGTTCGATGGCGGCGAATTCGCCGGCGTCGACAGCGACGCCCGTGGTGCGCTTGAGGAAACCGGCCAGCGCCTTCGCCAATGGTTCGTCGCGCGGGGCCTCGGCCTCGGCAAAGGCGCGCGCGAAATCCGGTGCGGGCACGAAGTTGCGGCGCTGTGCCTTGGGCAGGCCGCGGATCAGTTCCGCCGCCTTGTCGGCGAGCAGCCCGGGCACCAGCCATTCGCAGCGCGCGGCGGGCAGGGCGTTGAGCATCGCCAGCGGCAGGTGCAGGGTCACGCCGTCGGCTTCGTCGCCTGGCACGAAGCGATATTCGAGGCGGTAACGTTGCGTGGCCGCTGCCAGCGCCCCGCTGGCGGCCATCGGTACGATTTCCAGCGCCGCGGGAAATGCCTTCGGATCGAGTCCTGCGCCGCCAGCCATCACCTCGTCGAGCGACCAGCGCAAGGCTGCTTGCTCAGCAGGGCGCGCATGGCGGTACCACGCATCCAGCGCGCGACTGCTGGAGATGTCTCCCGGCAGCTTGCCGCGGAAGAAATCGACCAGTTCGTCCTCGTGGCGGATCAGGCCTTCGCGGCGCTGCTTCGTCTCGATGCCCTGCGCATCCTCCAGCACGCGCTGGTTGGCGCGCACGAAATCGGCACGCGCCTCGATGTCGCCACGGGCCAGCGCTTCGCGCAGGAAGATCTCGTGGGCCAGGGCAGGGTCCTGTTTATCGAAGGTCACCGCGCGGCGTTCGACCAGGTTCAGGCCGAACAGGCTCACCTGTTCGTAGGCCACCACGCAGCCGCGCTTCTTCGACCAGTGCGCGTCGCGGCAGCTGGACTTCAGCAGGTGCGCAGCCTGCTGCTCGATCCATGTGGGCTCGATGCGCGCGCACATCATCGCCCACACCTTGCCGCTTACGTCGAGGATCTGCGCGGCGAACACCCAGTTCGGCGGCACCTTCGCCAGCGCCGAGCCGGGGAAGACCTGGAACTTGCGCTCGCGCGTGCCTTGGAAGATGCCGCGCTCGTCCTTGCGACCGACTTGCGTGGGCAGGCCGGCCAAGAGGCTGCGGTGGATCGTCTCGAAGAGACGAGCCGCCGCAGTCTCTTCATCAATGACGCGCTCCTTGCGTTCGCCTCCTCTCCCTTCCGGGGAGAGGATTGAGGCGAGGGGCGGGTGCTCGCGGGAACGCTCATGCGAAGCGTGCTTGTTCTTGCCACCGCTTCGCGAGGCCGGCCCCTCACCCCGCCCCTCTCCCCGAAGGGGCGAGGGGGGAGCAGCATGGCCTCCCCGCTGCGGAGAGGGAGGAACCGCTGCGTAAGAGGGAGGCGAAAGCTTCCATCCCAGCTCCTGCACCACCAGCAGCAACTGCCTGTGCAGCTCGCGCCATTCGCGCATGCGCATGAAGCTGAGGAAATGCCGCGAGCACCAGTCGCGCAGCTTCGACTGCGTGAGCTCTTCGTGCGCCTTGTCGTACTCGCGCCACAGGTTCAGCACGCCGACGAAGTCGGATTTCGGATCCGCGAAGGCGGCGTGCGCGGCGTCGGCCTGCTGGCGCGCGTCGGCAGGGCGTTCACGCGGGTCCTGGATGCTGAGGAAGGCGGCGATGGTGATGAGCTCGCGCAACGCGTGCAGCTTTTCGGCTTCCACCAGCATGCGCGCGAGCTGCACGTCGATGGGCAGCCTGGCCAGCGTGCGGCCGATGGCGGTGAGCGTGCGTGTGTCGTCGATGGCGCCGATCTCGGCGAGGCGACGGTAACCGTCGGCCACCACGCGCGGGTCGGGCGCATCGAGGAAGGGGAAATCGTCCACCTCGCCCAGCTTCAGCGCCAGCATGCGCAGGATCACGTTGGCCAGCGAGGAACGCAGCAATTCGGGATCGGTGAATGCGTTGCGCGACGCGAAATCCGCTTCATCGTAGAGGCGATAGCAGATGCCGGGCCCAATGCGGCCACAGCGGCCCTTGCGCTGGTCGGCGGCGGCCTGCGAGACGGGTTCGACGTGCAGGCGTTCGAGCTGGCTGCGCTGGCTGTAGCGTTTCACGCGCGCGCTGCCGGTATCGACCACGTAGCGGATGCGCGGCACGGTGAGCGAAGTCTCGGCCACGTTCGTCGCCAGCACCACGCGGCGCTTCGGGCCGGGCTTGAATACGCGGTCCTGGTCGGTAGCGGAGAGCCGTGCGTACAGCGGCAGGATCTCGGTCTCGCGGTATTGCCGGCGCGACAGCAGCAGGTGGGCGTCGCGGATCTCGCGCTCACCGGGCAGGAACACCAGTACGTCGCCCGGGCCGCCGCCGAGGCTGCGGTCGGCCATGATCTCGTCGAGCACGGCGGCGATGTGCTCGGTACTGCCTTGCTGTATGCGTTCGCCGGTTTCGCCGGCCGGCCGCCAGCGCAGTTCCACCGGATACGCACGGCCTTCCACCGACACCACCGGCGCGCCGCCGAAGTGTTCGGCGAAGCGCGCGGTATCGATGGTGGCCGAGGTGACGATGATCTTCAGCTCGGGCCGTTTCGCGGCGAGCCGCTTGAGGTAGCCGAGCAGGAAGTCGATGTTGAGGCTGCGCTCGTGCGCCTCGTCGATGATCAGGGTGTCGTAGGCCGACAGCCAGGGATCGTTCTGCGTCTCGGCGAGCAGGATGCCGTCGGTCATGAACTTCACCAGGGTGCGCTCGCTCACCTGGTCGGTGAAGCGCACCTGGAAGCCGACCAGGTCGCCGAGCTGCGTGCCGAGTTCTTCCGCCACGCGGCGCGCCACCGAACGCGCGGCGAGGCGGCGCGGCTGGGTGCAGCCGATCAGCCCGGCTTCGCCGCGGCCGGCGGCGAGGCAGAGCTTGGGAATCTGCGTGGTCTTGCCCGAGCCGGTTTCGCCGGCGATCACCACCACCTGGTTTTCGCGGATCAGCTTGACGATTTCGTCCGCGCGTGCGGCGATGGGCAGCGATTCGTCGAGGCGGATCGCCGGTTTTGCCTCGACGCGCGCCCGGCGCTTCGCCGCGGAGGTTTCGATGTCGGCGACCAGGGTCGCCAGCTTCTTCTCGTCGGCGTGCCTGGACAGCCCGCGCCAGCGCCCCAGCAGGCGGCCGAAGTCGCGGCTGCACGCGCCGTCGAGCGCGCGACGCAGGTCGCGCAGCGTGGGCTGGGTGGGCGGCGGGCGGTTCGTGTCGTTCATTGAGCCGCACATGATAACGGTTGGTTTTTTCTCGTCATCCCGGCGCAGGCCGGACAAGCGCGTGGCGCGCAGAACGCCCACAGGGCGGCCGCGTAGAGGTGAGCACAGCGAATCATCCAGTGGTGGTGAGGCTCGGGCATGCGCCGACATCGCCGGATTCCAGCCCGCGCCGGAATGACAAACTCCTTACGTAACGCTCGATAGGCTCCTGCTATCGACCGCATTGCAAGGATTCATTTCCAACGCGGTCGGCGCACCGCTACCGTGCTTCCATCACTCATCGCAAGGGAGAACACCATGGCCTCGAACATCGGCATCGCGAAGAAGAGTCGCGAAGCGATCGCCAAGCAGTTGTCCAAGCTGTTGGCCGATACCTATTCGCTTTACCTCAAGACCCACAGCTTCCACTGGAATGTCACCGGTCCGCAGTTCAACAGCCTGCACGCGATGTTCGAGACGCAGTACAACGAACTGTGGCTGGCCGCCGACGAAATCGCCGAGCGCATCCGCACGCTGGATGTGTTCGCCCCCGGCTCCTACAGCCAGTTCGCCAAGCTCAGCTCGATCAAGGAAGAATCCGGCGTGCCGGAGTGGAAGCAGATGGTGAACCAGCTGGTCGAAGGCCACGAGATCGTGGCGAACACCGCGCGCGCCGCGATCAAGGTGGCCGACAAGGCCGGCGACGAAGGCAGTGCCGACATGCTCACCGGTCGCCTGAAGGCGCATGAGAAGACCGCGTGGATGTTGCGCTCGTTGCTCAAGTGAACCTGTAGGAGCGCACCCTGTGTGCGAATGCCTTTGCACTTCGATCGGAGCACAAGGCAATCGCGCACAGGGTGCACTCCTGCAGCCGGGCGATCAATTCTTCGGTACCGGCCCCTTCACCGCTGTGACCAGGCCATCCGGACGCACATACTTGGCGAAGGCCTTTTGCACTTCCGGCGCGGTGAGTTCGAGGTAATGCTGGCCCGCGATGGTCATCGCATCCAGCGGCTTGCCCTGCTGCGAAAGCGTGAGCAACTGGCTGCCGATGCCGCCGAAGCTGGATTCGCCCAGCGGAATGCGGCGCAGCAGGATGCCCTTGGCCTGCATGAGCTCGGTGTCGGTCACCGGTTGCTGTTGCATCTGCTTGAGATCCTGCACCACCAGCCCGCTGGCCGCGCCGACCTTGTCGGGGTCGCAGCCGAAAGACACCTTGTAGGTGCTGCGGTGCTTGTCGGTGTCCAGGCCCACGCCCACGGTGTAGACCAGGCCGTGTTTCTCGCGCAGGTCCCGGGTGAGCCGCGAGGCGTAGAAGCCGCCGCCCAGCACCTGGTTGCCGAGGTTGATGGCGAAGCGCGCGGGGTCGTCGTAGGTGACGGCGATGGTCTGCGCCATGTCGACGCTGTCCTGCACTGCGCTGGTGTCGGGCACGTGCAGCTTGCCGGACTGGTTCGCAGGCACGGCGGCGTAGTCGGTGTCGGGCCTGGCGCCTGCGGCCTTCCAGTCGCCGAAGGCCTGCTCGATCACCTGCTTCGCTTGCGCGGGATCGACCTTGCCCACGATCACGATGGTGGCGAGGTCGGGGCGGAAGGTCTGCGCGTAGTACTGCTTCACCTTGTCCAGGGTCAGTGCCATCACGTTTTGCGGGGTGGGATAGCGCAATTGGGGATCGTTCGCCGGCAACAACGCCTTGCCCAGACCCAGTTGCAGCAGGAAGTCGGGCGACTGCAACTGGCCGGCGAGCACGCCAGCCGTCTGCTGTTGCACCACCGGGAAGGCCTGCGCGGGCAGCGCAGGGTGCAGTTCATTGTCGGCCAGCAGCTTCACGCCTTCGGCGAAGTGCGCAGACGGCACGGATAGCGAGAAATCATATCCCGTGCTCACGTGTGCACTGATCGCGTCCAGCGCCTCCTGGAACTGCAGGCGGTTCAGGTGCTCGGTGCCGAACGGGAAGAGATCCTCCAGCACGTCGGCCACGCCCTCGTCGCCCTTGGCCGATTGCAGGTCCTGGTTGGTCTTGATGCTGCCGAAAAGTTCCACGGTGTCACTGATGGTTTCCGGCTGCACGATCAGCCTGAGGCCGTTCGGCAAGGTGTACGACACCGGCTTCAACGAAGACTTCGGCACTTCCAGCTTGGCGAAGGCCTGCTCCGCCCACGCCGGCAGTTGCACGGGCTTGTCGGGTGTGGAGGCGAAGCTTTCCGCGCCGCCAAAGCCCTTGCCTTCCACCGGCTTGCCCGAGCTTTCCGGCGTGAGGATGGCGGTTATCGCGTGCGCGGGGTCGAAGGTCTGCCTGGCCAGCGCGTTCACCGCTTCGGGCGTCACCGCCTCGATCGCGGCCTTGATGGCGTCCGGCGACTCGGCATCCTCGAAGGCCAGCGCGCTCGACCATGCATTGGCAAGCCCGTCCACCGAGTTCTTCTTGAACTCCAGCGCAGCGATGGCCTTGCGCTTGGCCGCCTCCACCAGCGCGGGGTCGATGCCCTTGGCCGCCGCTTCGGCGAGGATGGACTGCATCTTCGCGAGGACGGGTTGCGGGTTGCCGCCCTTGGGGAAGATGCCCACTGCCATGCCCACGCCTGCCTGCGGCATGGACTGGTCGAAGAAGCCACCGAACAGCGCGGTGCCGTCGAAGCGCATGCCGGCGAGCGCGGCGCGTTGCGAGCCCAGCGCGCCGCTCAGCACCATCGCGGTGGCGTGGTCCTTCGCGGTGAGGCCGGGCAGGCGATAACCCAGGTATACCGAGCCGTAGGGCGCATCGGTGGGCAATTGCACGGTTTTGGCGGTTACCGGCCGGAAGTCGAATGCAGGGCGGGCGGGCAGCGTCTTGCGCGCGATGTCGCCGAACTCCTGCTTCACCTTGGCCAGCGTGGCGACGGGGTCGACGTCGCCCGCGATCACCAGGATGGCGTTGTTCGGCGCGTACCAGGTGTCGTGGAAGTTCTTCAGCATCGCCGCCGTGGTCTTGTCGAACGAGTCGCGCGTGCCCAGCGGCGTGTGCGCGTAGGGCGTCCCGGAGAACATCTGCCCCAGCAGCTGGGTGTAGAACTTGAAGTCGGGGCTGGAGAGGTCGCGCGAGACTTCCTGCGAGATCGCGCCGCGCTCCTTGTCCCACTCCTTCGCGTCCATGTCCACGCCGCGCATGCGCAGGCTCTGCACGTGCAGCGCCACGTCGAGGTCCTGCGACGGCGCCACGAAGTAATACTGCGTCACGCTCTGCGTGGTGTCCGCATTGAATGCGCCGCCCATGTTCGCCGCGATCGCCGCGAGCTGGTCCTTGCTGAGGCCGGGGCTGCCGCGGAACATCATGTGTTCCACCGCGTGCGCGGTGCCGGGGAAGCCATCCGGTACCTCGTCGGAGCCGGCGAGATAGTTCATCTCCGTGGTGATCACCGGTGCCAGCGTGTCGCGCACGATCACCACGCGCAGGCCGTTGTCCAGGGTGGCGCGGGTGACGTCGGAGTCGCCGGTCGCGGCCGTCGCACTGGCGGAGGCGAGAGCAAGGCCGATGGCGGCGGCCAGTCGCAGGGCTTGTTTCTTCATCGTGCTTCCTGGTGTCGTTCGAGAAGGCGGACGCGGGCCTCGCGTCCCGGTGCGGCAATGATGCGGAGCGAATATCGCGGATAGTGGTCAATTCGACATGAACGGATGCGGTCGCGCCAGCAGGCCCTGCCAGCCACGGCGGCCGATCCATGCCAGCACCATCGCCATCACCGCCCAGGCGGCAAGCAGCAAGGATTGGGTGAGGTCGGCGCCCTGCCAGGGATGTTTGCCCATCGCGGTGGCCGGGACGAAGATGCTGAGGAAAAACAACACGAAGAGCGGAACGTAGACCAGCCATTCGATCCAGGTCGGCAGTTTGCGGCCGCCCAGCGTGCACAGCACCTGCACGACCATCGTGCCGGCGGCGGCGAACTGGGGCAGTGCAATCAGCAGCAGGGTGAGTCTGTCCAGATGCATGAAGCGCGCGGCTGCCAGTGCAGCGATCAACAGGATCGCCGATAGCAGGAGTTGCGTCAGGAGCGGAATGGTGAGTGCTGCGCGCAGCAAGCTGTGTCGCAGGTATTGCCCATCGCCCAGTCCCGGCAGCAAGGCCAGCAGCGGCAGTTCGGCATTGGTGCGCTGCCAGCGCTGGCGTATCAGCACCGTGGCCATGGCGGCAAGCATCAGGCCTCCGAACAGTACGCACCACACCAGGCCCGCGCCGAAACCGATCAAGGCGATGTTCGGGGCGTCGGCGCGGTGATTTCCGGCAAACATCAGCGCCATCACCGGAACCATTAGCAGGACAGGCAGCAGCACCGGCGCCGATGCGCGCAGATGGCCGGCCATCGTTTTGGGCATATACCAGCCGCCCAGCGCCACGCGCAGTGAGCGCACGGTGGATTGCGGCCCGGTGCGGCGCAGATCTGCGCGCGGCTGCATCCAGTCCGGACGTTGGCGGATCATCTGCCCGCTGTCGAGCTGTTGCAGACCGTTCCAGTTGTTCAGCGTGCCCTGTCGACGGAACTGCAGCACCATCGCGCTGCCGAAGCCCAGTTCGTTGTCGGTATCGCCGTGCAGCAGTTGGCGCCAGCGCAGCACGTCCACGATCACCAGCACGGCCAGCGCCAGTGCGCCCCAGTCCAGCCAGCGCGGGTCGGACAGCGATGGCAACTGGAAGAAATAGCGTGCGCTCGTGCCCAGTGCGGGCAGGAAGCCGACCACCATCGCACACCAGCGCGGCAGCAACACGAAGGCAAGGCCTCCGGTCACCGCCAGTGTCGCCAGCAGCAGGACCTGCCACGCGTGCGCACTTGGCGCACCAATCACGAGTGTGGGCAGGCCTATCATGAGAGAGCCGTAAAGCAGCACGCTGGCATGCACGGCGCGCTGCATGCCGGGCAATCGCAGTTTGCGGGCGTCGATGGCCAGCAGCAGCGACGTCGAGAGCCAGAATGCCCACGCGTAACCCGCGCCGACGCAGTAGATCAGGCAGCTGCCTAGCCACCAGCGATCGGAAAAGCGCATATGCAAGCCGATCGCGGCCGCGCACAGCGCGCAGGCAATCACGATGGCCAGCGACAGCCAGCGTAATGCGCGATTGGCCGAGCGCCAGGGCACCATCAAGATGTCTATCAGTGGCATGTGTTGCCTCCCACGCATTTTGCGTTCGATGCGAACGACGTCGATGGCGGCGTCGGAATTCACTCCGCAATCTCCACGAACAGGTCTTCCAGCCCCAGCGCATCGATGCGTGCGCCTGGCAGGTCGGCGGCTTCGGGCCAGCGGCCTTGCGCATCGCGCTCCACCACCAGGCTGAGGCTGCCGTCGTCGTGGCGGCGACGGCTCAAGGTCTGCGCGGGCGCGGCGGCGCTCTTCGCGGCGGGCAGCCACAGGCGGGCGTAGCGCTCCTTGGTTTCGTCCACGCCGCAGCGCAAGAGCAGGCGCCCTTCGTGCAGGAAAGCGATTTCCGAGGCCACACGCTCCAGGTCGGAAACAATGTGCGTGGAGAACAGCACCGTGGTGCCGCTTTCGCCTGCGCGCAGCGCCACTTCGCGCAGCAGTTCGCGGCGAGCCACCGGATCGAGCGCTGCGGCGGGCTCGTCCAGTACCAGCAGTTCCGGCTGCGAGGCCAATGCGCGGATCAGGTCCACGCGCTGGCGTTCGCCGGGCGAGAGCTTGCCCAGCAGCTTGTTCGGCTGGAGCTTCCAGCGTTCCAGCGTCCTGTGCGCGAATCCTTCGTCCCAGCGCGGATAGAACCGGCCGACGTAATCCAGCATCTGTTGTGCGGTGAGCCACGCCAGCGCCTCGGGCTGTTGCGGCACATAGGCGAGGCGCGCCTTGGCGTCGTCGCCAAGCTGCAGTGCCGGTTCGCCAAATACGAAGGCGCTGCCGGACAACGGCTGCAGCAGGCCCAGCATCGCGCGGATCAGCGTGGACTTGCCCGCGCCGTTGCGCCCGATCAGGCCCAGCACGCTGCCGGGTTCCAGCGCGAGATCCACGCCGCGCAGCACGCTGCTGCCCTCGTAGCTGTGTGTGAGGCCGTGCGCGGCAAGCGGTGCGACGGCCTGTGCGATTTCCTTCGGTACGGCGTTCATGCCCTTTCCCTCGCAGACGATCGTTGGTTGGATGGAACCGGTGCGTGCACGAAGGCAGGGCGCCGGTCGATCAGCACGTGCAGCCGCATCGGCAGCAGGCTGTCGGTGGACCAGTACAGCCAGGCGAGCAGGCGGCGATGGCCGCGGCCTCCCGGCAACGGTTCGGCGACCAGCAGGTAGAGCTCCAGCGCGGCGATGGCGAGCGTGGCCAGCATCTCAGTCCCCGAGCAACTTGTTCAGCCGACGCAACACCGGCTCGACCGGCAATTCCAGTTCGCGTGCGTGGCGGGCGAGTTCCTGCAGCTGTGGTTCCAGCAAGGCAAGGCGCTGGTTCTCGCTTTGGGTGGCGCGGCGCGTGGCGGCCACTGCCATGCCCTTGCCGCGCAGGCGTTCGAGCAGCCCCTCGGTCTCGGCGAGGCCGTAGGCCCGCGATACGGTCATCGGGTTGATGGCGTGGAAGCCGGCCACCTCGCGCACGGAAGGCAGCAGGTCGCCCGTGGCGAGCTGGCCGCTGGCGATCAGCCGGCGCAACTGCTCCACGATCTGCCGATAGATCGGCTCGGGGGCGTTCGGTTGAATGGTGAGCAGTGAGGCATCCATGTGTATTAATACAACGATACACATGGTTCGATGTCAAGCATGACCTGTGGCAGGGCGCTGCTGTCGGCGCGACGCCTGTGCAAGACTTGGGCCTTTGCCGTCACCGTAACGAGGAGTCACCCATGGTCACCCGCCGCCGCATGTTGCAAGGTGTTGGAGCACTGGCCCTGCTGTCGCCGCTCGGCGAGGGTTTCGGCCATGACCAGGCCAAGGCCGGGGCACAGGTCGCGCAGCAGGAACATGCCAAGCCCACGGGCGACGATTACGTGCCAATCACCGATCCGCTGGTGAAGGAGAAACTGGCGCAGTGGTCGGACTGGAAGTTCGGCCTCATCCTGCATTGGGGCATCTACAGCGTGCTCGGCATCGTCGAGTCATGGACGCTGTGCTCGGAGGACTGGATCAAGCGTCCCGGCGGCGTCGGCTACGTGGAGTGGAAGCAGCGCTACGAGCAACTGCGCACGCAGTTCAATCCGGCGAAGTTCGATCCGGCGAAATGGGCGGAGGCCGCGCACTCCGCCGGCATGCGCTACTTGGTGTTCACCACCAAGCACCACGACGGTTTCTGCATGTTCGACACCGCGCAGACCGATTACCGCGTCACCGCGCCCGATGTGCCGTACCACGCCAGCCCGCGCGCCAACATCGCCAAGGCCGTGTTCGATGCGTTCCGCCAACGCGGCTTCGGCATCGGCGCGTATTTCTCCAAGGCCGACTGGCACCACCCGGACTACTGGTCGCCGCTCTGGGCCACGCCGACGCGCAACAACAATTACGACGTGGGCAAGTACCCGCAGCTGTGGAAGCGCTTCGTCGATTTCACCCACGCGCAGATCAACGAACTCACCACGCAGTACGGCCGCATCGACCTGATGTGGCTGGATGCCGGCTGGGTAAACGCGAACAGTCATCCCGACGCCAAGGCCTACAGCATGGACGTGCCGTGGGCGCAGGACATCGACATGCCGGGGCTGGCCACCATCGCGCGGCGCAACCAGCCGGGCATTGTGCTGGTCGACCGCGACGTCAGCGGGCCTTACGAGAATTACCGCACACCCGAGCAGACGGTGCCGGACAAGCCGCTGCCGTACCCGTGGGAGACCTGCATGACGGCAGGCGGCTCCTGGTCGTGGAGTCCGCACGACAAGTACAAATCGCCGCGCGAACTGGTGCATACCCTGGTCGGCATCGTCGCCAAGGGCGGCAATCTGCTGCTGGGCGTCGGCCCGCAGCCCGACGGCCAGCTGCCGGCGGAAGCATTGGACCGGCTGAAGGCCATCGGTTCATGGATGCAGGTCAACGGCTCCGCCATCCACGGCAGCCGGGCCATCGCTCCCTACGGCGAAGGCCAGTTCCGCTTCACCCAGGGCAAGGACGGCAGCGTCAATGCGATCTGGCTGGCCGACGAAGGCGAGCACGAGCCGCCGGCGAACATCACGCTGCGCTCGCTGCAACCTGCGCAGGGCGCGCGTCTGCAAGTGCTGGGCGCGGATGGCGAGCTGACGTGGAAGCAGGGAAGCGATGGCGTCGAGGTTGCCTTGCCGCCGGCGGTGCGCCGGCAACTGGCAGGCTCGCTGGCATGGACGCTGCGCATCTCGGCGGTACAGGCCTGAGCTTGCGCTGACCGTCATGGCCGCCATTTATTGAGGCAGCCGGCACGCATTGGTTAAGCTCACAGGGTTAGGTCCGCGCCCGGAGTGGCGCCCACGGGGATTTTCTTGAGCGCCAGTCCTTCCAATCTCCACCGCCGTCCTTCGCTGCTTGTTGCCATTCTGCTGGCCCTGGTGGTGGCCGCGCTCAACATCGGTCTGTGGTGGGCGGGCAACCGGCCGCATGGCCCCGAGGACTGGCACGGCCCCATCAGCGGTTTCGCCTTCGAGCCGTACCAGCGCTACCAGGACCCGCTGCACGACAAGTTCCCCAGCGATGAGCAGATCGAGAGCGATCTCAAGCTGGTGCGCCAGTACAGTCCGAACATCCGCATTTACTCGATGCTGCAAGCTCCGCAGGTGCCGCGGCTGGCGGAGCGCGAGGGACTGAAGGTGCTGGCCGGTGCCTGGATCGACACGCGGCTGGACAACAACGATGCCGAGATCAATGCGCTGATCGCGCAGGCGCGACGCTACCCCGGCACCATCAACCGCGTGCTGGTGGGCAACGAGGTGCTGTTCCGCAACAACGTCCCGCCCGAGCAGTTGATGGCCTACCTGGATCGCGTGCGTGCTGCGCTGCATCAGCCGGTGTCCACCGCCGAGCCGGACTACATCTGGGAGAAGTACCCCGAACTGGCGCAGCACGTGGATTTCATCACCGTGCAGCTGTTCTCGTACTGGAACGGCATTTCGCTGACCGGCAACGGCAACGGGCTGGATCGCTTCCCGGCGCTCGCCGCGACGCTGGGCAGTTACGAAACGCTGCGCAAGATGTTCCCCGACAAGCACATCGTGATCGGCGAGATCGGCTGGCCCTCCAACGGCGACCGCGTCAAGTATGCCTATCCCTCGGTGTCGAACGAGGCGATCTTCCTGCGCCAGTGGTTCAATGTGGCCAAGCGCGACCACATCGAGTACTACGTGATGGAGGCCTTCGACCAGCCGTGGAAGGAAGGCTTGGGCGAAGGGCGCACCGGCGCCTACTGGGGCATGTTCAGCGCCGACCGCCAGCCGAAGTTCCCGTTCACCGGCCCGGTGACCGAGGACACCGCGTGGCCGTGGAAGGCCCTGGTGGCGAGCCTGCTGGCGCTGTGGCCGATGGTGTGGTTCGCGCGGCGCTATGCGCGCTTCAAACTGATGGGACGCTTCTTCTTCTGCGCGCTGATCCAGCTGGCTTGCGGATTGGTCGTGTGGTCGGCGACGCTGCCGCTGCAGTTCTACCTGAGCTGGGTGGACTGGACGATGCTGGTGCTGCTGTTCCCGGCGCAGATCGCCATCCTCGCCATCCTGCTGATCAACGGCTTCGAGTTCACCGAGGTGCTGTGGCGGCGCGGGTGGGTGCGCCACGCCGGCATGCTGCGGCCGGACACGCCCGAGAAGCAGCCCTTCGTATCGATCCACCTGGCCTGCTACAACGAGCCGCCGGACATGGTGATCGTCACGCTGGACTCGCTGGCCGAGCTGGATTACGAGAACTACGAAGTCCTGGTGATCGACAACAACACCAAGGACCCGGCGGTGTGGGGTCCGGTGAAGGAATACTGCGAGAAGCTGGGCAAGCGCTTCCGTTTCTTCCACCTGGAACCGTGGCCGGGCTTCAAGGCCGGCGCGCTGAACTTCGGTTTGAAGGAAACCTCGCCCGAGGCCGACGTGGTGGCGGTGATCGACGCCGACTACGTGGTGCGCCACGACTGGCTGGCCACGCTCACCGGTTACTTCCATGACCCCAAGGTGGCCGTGGTGCAGTGCCCGCAGGCGCACCGCGACTTCGAGCACAACCGCTTCCGCCGCATGACCGCGTGGGAGTTCGACGGCTTCTTCCGCATCGGCATGCACCACCGCAACGAGCGCAACGCCATCATCCAGCACGGCACCATGACCATGGTGCGCCGTACCGCGCTGGAAGGCACCGGCGGATGGTCGGAGTGGACGATCTGCGAGGACGCGGAACTCGGCCTGCGCCTGATGCACGCCGGCTACGAGCTGGTGTACGTGGACGAGCTGATGGGCAAGGGCCTCACGCCCGCCGACTTCAAGGCGTACAAGAGCCAGCGCTACCGCTGGGCCTTCGGCGCGATGCAGATCCTCAAGGGCCGCTGGAACTGGATGGTCAGGAAGGGGCCGCTTTCCAGCGGCCAGCGCTTCCACTTCCTCACCGGCTGGTTCAGCTGGTTCGCCGACGCGCTGCATCTGATCTTCACCCTGATGGCGCTGTTCTGGACCGCGGGCATGGTGGCGCTTCCGCAGTACTTCAGCCTGCCCATGCAGCTGTTCCTGATCCCGGTGATCGGCTTCTTCTTCGCCAAGGCGATCTTCGGCGTCGTGCTGTACCGCGCCCGCGTACCCTGCGGCTGGTACGACACGCTGATGGCCTCGTTGGCCAGCATGAGCCTTTCCCATGCCATCGCACGCGGCATCCTGCACGGTCTCACCCGCGAGAAGACCTCGTTCGTGGTGACCGCCAAGAGCCGGCGCATGGGCGGCAGCAGCTTCGCCGCCTTTGCGCCGGTGCGCGAGGAAATGCTGATGGCGGTGGCGCTGGCGCTGTGCGTGATCGGCATGGCGCACGGCTACGGTACCCGCTACATCGAAGGCACCTTGTGGATGTTCATCCTCACCGCGCAGTCGATTCCCTACGTTTCGGCCGTGGTCGGCGCGTGGATTGCGCACAAGGCAGGCGACAAGGCTGGCTGACGCCGTGGCCCCGTAGGAATCCCCTGTGTGCGGTGGCCCTGGCGCTTGATCGGAGCCAAAGCCATCGCACACAGGGTGCGCTCCTACGGAGCAGGATGCGAGTCATGCCCTGATTCAGCCACCTTCCGCGCCCGCCCCGTTCATATCCGCGCCGGGCGGCAGGCCCTATCATCCAAGCCTCCGTCCCCTGGATCTCCTGCGTTGCTGAATCGCCTCCGCTTGATCTTCCAAGCCTGCTGGCCCTGGTTGCGCATTCCGTTCTGGGTCTGTCTCGGCCTGTTCGTCGGCTTCGTGCTGCCGTACACGCTGGTGTTGAACAAGCGCGTGCAGGAGCGCTTCAACGACCTGGTGTTCGCCGTGCCCACGCGCGTGTTCGCGCGACCGCTGCCGCTGGTGGCGGGCGAGCCGATGACGGCGGAGACGCTGCAGCTTGAGCTCACCTTCGCCGGCTACACCCAGGACAGTGCCGGCCAGGTGGCGGGCAGCTGGGCGATGAAGGGTTCGCACTACACGATTTCCTCCCGCGGCTATGCGGGGCCGGAAGGCGGCGAGCTGCCCAAGCGCATCGAGGTGCTGCTGGGCAGGGGCGTCATCGCGTCGGTGCGCGACCTGGGCAACGGCAAGGCCATCGACCTCACCCACCTCGACCCGGCGCGCATCGCCACGGTGTATGGCGCCGACCAGGTAGACAGGCGCATCGTGCATCTCGCCGATTTGCCGCCGTTGCTGGTGGGAGGCCTGCAGGCGGTCGAGGACCGCGATTTCAAGCACAACATCGGCATCGACTTCAGCGCGATCCTGCGCGCCATGTTCGCCAACCTGCGCGCCGGCCATACCGTGCAGGGCGCCTCCACGCTGACCCAGCAACTGGTACGCAATCTGTTCCTTTCGCGCCAGCAGACCTTCAAGCGCAAGATCAACGAGGCGCTGATGTCGATGCTGCTGGAGATGCACTACAGCAAGGACCGCATCCTCGAGGCCTACGTCAACGAGGTCTTCCTTGGCCAGCAGGGCGGCCAGGCGGTACACGGCTTCGCGGCGGCGGCGGAGTTCTACTACGGCCGTCAATTGCGCGACCTGCGCCCGCAGGAGATCGCCATGCTGGTGGGCCTGGTGAAGGGGCCGAGCTATTACGATCCGCGCCGTTATCCTGACCGCGCGCTGACGCGGCGCAACCTGGTGCTGCAGGAGTTCGTCGACACCGGATTGCTCACGGCCGACCAGGCCAAGGCCGCGCAGGCCACGCCGCTGGGCGTGATCCAGGATGGCCAGTTGCCGCACAACCGTTTCCCCGCCTTCATGCAGCTGGTGCGCCAGCAGATCACCAGCGACTTCGACGAGGACACGCTGCGCGCAGGCAACCTGTCGATCTTCACCACGCTGGACCCGGCCGCGCAGCTCTACAGCGAGCAGGCGGTGGACGCGACGATGAAGAGCCTGGGCAAGCGTGCCGATCCGATCCAGGCGGCCGGCGTCGTCACCGACGCCCACGACGGCAGCGTGCTGGCCATCGTGGGCAGCAAGTTCGCCGGCGACCAGGGCTTCAACCGCGCGCTGGATTCGCAGCGGCCGATCGGTTCCACCATCAAGCCCTTCGTCTACCTCGTCGCGCTCACCGATCCCTCGCGCTGGAATCTAGCCACTGCGCTGGACGACAGCCCGATCAGCATGCGCATGCAGAACGGCACATTGTGGGAGCCGCACAACGACGACAACCAGAGCCACGGCATGGTGCCGATGGTGGAGGCGCTGGCGCAGTCGTGGAACCTCGCGAGCATCCGCCTCGGGCTTGCGGTGGGGTTGCCGCGTATCCGCGGGTTCCTGCAATCCTTCGGCCTGGAGAACGTCAACTCTGGCCCTTCGCTGCTGATCGGCGCGCTGGATCTCTCGCCGCTGCAGGTGGCGCAGATGTACGAGTACATCGCCTCCGACGGTCATGCGCTGCCGCTGCTCGCCGTGCGCGGCGTGGTGGACGGCAACGGCAACACCATCAAGCGCTACGAGGTGAAGGCGGGCGCGGGCGAATACCAGCCGGCAGTGCGACTCGTCACCTGGGCGATGCAGCAGGTGGCGCTGTACGGCACCGCGCATTCGCTGGGCGATTCCAGCCTGGCCTCGCTGCACGTCGCCGGCAAGACCGGTACCAGCAACGACTTGCGCGACAGCTGGTTCGCAGGCTTCACCGGCGACCATCTCGCGGTGTTCTGGCTGGGCCGCGACGACAACAAGCCTGCCCACCTGTTCGGCGCCACCGGTGCGCTGCCGGTGTGGCGCAACCTGTTCGCCAAGCTGCCTACCCGGCCACTGCCGGTCACGCTCGGCGATGGCCTGCAGATGGCGTGGATCAACCCCGCCGATGGCAAGCCCACCGAGCCGCAGTGCACGGGTGCGAAGCAGGTGCCGGTGGTGGCCGGTTCATTGCCCGGCGATGTCGAAGGTTGCGGCTTCTGGCAAAGTCTGTTCGGCGGTACCGGCCCGGCAGGTTCATCGTCGAGTGCCGCTCCGCCCAGCCCAGCCGCGCCGCCTGCGGCCGTCCAACCCCTCCCCAACGGAAACTGATATGGCCACTGTTCTTCGATCCACGCGTGCGTGGTGCTTGCCGTTGGCCGCGGTCCTGCTGGCGTCCTGTGCCACGGAAGCGCCGGTCGAGGCACCCAGGCATCCCGCGGTCTCGCCTGCGAGCATGGTCGCGGCCATCCGCGCCGCGGGCGACCGCGAACAATCCGTGATCGCGGTGCAGCCCTTGGCCGACCCGGGCATTTCCGCGTGGCAACAGGCCGCCGAGGCCAGCGTGCAGGCCGGTCATTACGATACGGCCGCGGCCACGCTCGACCAGGCGATCAAGCAAAGCCCGAATTCGCCCGATCTGCTGCAGGACCGCGCCGAAGTGGCGATATACCAGCACGACTACGACATGGCGCAGAAGCTCGCGCAGCATTCGTGGACGGTGGGTCCCAAGTTCGGTCCGCTGTGCGCGCGCAACTGGGAAACCATCGCGCAACTGCGCAAGGAAGCCGGCGACGACACAGGCTTCGACACTGCGGAAAAGTGGTTGCCGAAGTGCCACGTGCAAGGCGTCAATCGGTTCTGATCTATCGGGCAGGCTCTTAGGGTCTGTTCAAGACCTTTGTTTCGACGGGGGGAGATCTTCCTCGCTGTCGCAAGGAACATGGCGGTTTCGTTCGCCGGCCTTCGCCGAGTCCCCTTTCCTTGCTGACCCACGCCACCGCACGAGCGGTGGCGAACGGCGAAACCGGCCCGAAGGGCGGAGGGCAGGACGCCCGGAGTCAAGCAAGGTGGCCCCAAAAGAGGCCAGGTTCAATCCGCCGGAACTGCAAGCAGGTTGTGTCGACGGTATTGGAGCCGCTCCCGCCCATGCGATAGACCGGACGCCCACGCCGCGCCGTATCTGGAAACTGGGGGGCCAGTTCACCGGGGAGGGCAGGTCTCTTTGCGCACAGGTCGGCGTCATCGCTCGGTCATGGACGGATGCTCACGCGTCCGCTCTTTCTCGGGTTGCGTGCAGACAGCTTCCGGCGCGGGCCGCAAGAAACTTTGAACGGGTGCTCAGGCCATGTGGTCGCGAGTGACCGGTCCGGGCCTAGGCTGTGGCCGTTTCATCGGCCTGAAGGTCGCCATTTCAATTTTCCGTCCCTCAAACGTCTGACTACCTGAGACGGGTCGGAATGCGTCGCTGCGGTCGTCGATGGTTCGGGTATCCCGAGGCTGTCGCCACCGTCTGTGGCGCTCAGGAGCAGGGGCGTTCGTGAATACGCCGCCGACCCGACGGCTTGGAGTGGTATGCATGCCTTGCCCCGCGAGCATGCAGGTCTGCGTCGGGATGGCGCTTTTCCGGCAACCCGGCGGTGCCCCCGCACCGCCGGGTTGCTGGAGGACTTCCGCCGCTTCGAGGGCGGTCCGCGCACACCGCGCATTTGCAGGCGCAGCCGCTGCGGCGATACTGGCGCAGATGATTGATCACGACGATATCGACGCCGCCGCGTTGCTCGGCCCCGATGGCCCGTTCGCGCGCGAACTGCCGAACTTCGCGCCGCGTGCCGTACAGCAGGCGATGGCCGAGGCCGTGGCACAGGCCATCGCCGGGCGCGAGACGCTGATCGCCGAGGCCGGCACCGGTACCGGCAAGACCTACGCCTACCTTGTGCCCGCGCTGCGCTCGGGCGAGCGGGTGATCGTTTCCACCGGCACCAAGGCGCTGCAGGACCAGCTTTACTTTCGCGATCTGCCGAAGGTGGTCTCCGTGCTCGGCCTGCGACTAAAGACGGCACTGCTGAAGGGGCGCGCGAACTACCTGTGCCTGTACCGGCTCGACCAGACCGTGCGCGAAGGCGCGAGCTTCGACAAGCCACAGGCCGCGCAACTGGCGACGATACGTGCGTGGTCGGCGCGTACGCGACGCGGCGACCGCATGGAACTGGCCGAGGTGCCGGAGGAATCGCCGCTGTGGCCGCAGGTCACCTCCACGCCGGAGAACTGCCTGGGCGTGGAGTGCCTGTTCTACGACGATTGCCACGTGTTCAAGGCACGTCGCGAAGCGCAGGAAGCCGATCTCGTGGTGGTGAACCATCACCTGCTGTTCGCCGACCTTGCGCTCAAGCAGGAAGGCTTCGGCGAGATCCTGCCAGGCGCGGCGGCCTTCATCCTCGACGAGGCGCACCAGGTGCCCGAGCTTGCCGGGCAATTCTTCTCGCAAAGCGTGAGCGCGCGCCAGCTCGGGGACCTCGCGCAGGACAGCCTGCGCGAATGCAGCGGCGTCACCGGCGCCATCGGCTTGCTGCTGGAGCCGGTGGAGGCGCTGCAGGAGGCATTGCGCAAGCTGCGCCTCGCCATGGAGCCGTTGGGGCTGCGCGGCACGTTCGCCGCCCTGGAAGGATCGGGCGAGGTGCGCGACGGGCTGCGCGAAGTCGGTGACCTGCTGAGCACGCTGGCTGACCTGCTCGCTTCGCAGGCCGAGCGCTCGCGCGGTTTCGCCAACGCATATGAGCGGGCGGCGATGCTGGCCGAACGGCTGGAGCGCATCCTCGAGCAGGCGTCCGATCGCGACGTGCGCTGGTACGAACTCTTCCCGCGCGGATTCGCGTTGCACGCCACGCCGCTGGATCTCGCCGCGCCGCTGCGAGCGATGCGCGAACGCAGCGAGGCCGCCTGGGTGTTCACCTCGGCCACGCTGTCGGTGGCCGGCCGGTTCGAGCACTTCGCGCGCCAGCTCGGGCTGGACGAGCCGCAGGCGCTGTTGCTGGAAAGTCCGTTCGACTATGCGAAGCAGGCGCTGTGCTACATGCCCCAAGGCCTGCCTGATCCCGCCGCGCGCGACTACACCGAGCGCGTGCTCGATGTCGTGCTGCCGGTGTTGCAGGCATCGAACGGCCGTGCCTTCCTGCTGTTCACTTCGCATCGCGCGTTGCGTCGCGCCGCCGAACTGTTGGCCGAACGCGTGCCGTGGCCGCTGTTCGTGCAGGGTACGGCGCCGCGCCACCAGCTGCTGGAGGATTTCCGCCATTCGGGACACGGCGTGCTGCTGGGCGCGGCGAGTTTTTGGGAAGGTGTGGACGTGGCCGGCGACGCGCTCAGCGTGGTGGTGATCGACAAGTTGCCGTTCGCCGCACCCGACGATCCGGTATTGGTCGCGCGGCTGGAAGCGCTGGAACAGCAGGGCATCAATCCATTCATGGGTTGGCAGGTGCCCGCCGCAGCCATCGCGCTGAAACAGGGGGCTGGCCGGTTGATCCGCAGCGTCACCGATCGCGGCATCCTGGTGTTGTGCGATCCGCGCCTCGCCACCAAGAATTACGGCAAGCTGTTCCTCGCCAGCCTGCCGCCGATGCCGCGCACCCGCGAACTGGTGGATGCAGAGGCGTTCTTCGCGCCGCTCGTCGATGAGCGCAATGTGTGTTGACGTCGTGCCCGCGAAAGCGGGCGTCCATGTGGATCTCCGGCGTATTCGAAAATGGATGCCCGCTTTCGCGGGCAGGACGCCAGAATGGGAATGTCATGGGGAGCCAGCCGCATGAGCCGCGAACCCGAGCTGCGCACTGATCCGGCGTTGCTGCCCGTGCTGGACGAACTGCGCCGGCGCGAACCGATCTTCCATCGTCCGGAATTCGGCGCGACTCGCACCGACCACCTTGCCATGACGGCGGAGGATTTCTGGGAGGTGGGCGCTTCCGGTAACCGCTACAGCCGCGAGCACGTGCTCGACGTCCTCGACGAACGCCAGCGCAATCCGCAGCCCGACCCGTATGAAACCGGCGACTTCCACTGCCGTCAGCTTGCCGAAGCGGTCTATCTGCTGACCTATACCTTGCGCCAGGGCGAACGCGTGACGCGTCGGGCCACGATCTGGCGACGCGATGCGGACGGCTGGAAGATCGTGTTCCATCAGGGCACGGTGGTCGCGGATACCTGAGAGCAGGCTCCGAGTATTGCGTGCCGCGTGGTGGCGTAGCAGAGTTCGTCGCCATGATCATTTCCTCCGCCCTCGATTACCGCGCGGCCGCGCAACGCCGGCTGCCGCCGTTCCTGTTCCACTACATCGACGGTGGCGCCTACGACGAGCAGACCCTGCGCCGCAACGTGGATGACTTGCGCGATCTTGCGTTGCGCCAGCGCGTATTGAAGGAGGTCGGGGAGGTGGATCTCTCCACTGAACTGTTCGGCGAGAAGCTGAGCCTGCCCATGGCGCTGGCGCCGGTGGGGCTCACCGGCATGTACGCGCGGCGTGGCGAGGTGCAGGCGGCGCGCGCGGCGGCGGCGAAGGGCGTGCCGTTCACACTGTCCACGGTGTCGGTGTGCCCCATCGAGGAAGTGCAGGCGCAGGTGTCGCGGCCGATCTGGTTCCAGCTTTACGTGTTGCGCGACCGCGCCTTCATGCGCAACGCGCTGGATCGCGCCTGGGCCGCCGGCGTGCGCACCCTGGTGTTCACCGTGGACATGCCGGTGCCGGGCGCGCGCTACCGCGATGCGCATTCGGGCATGTCGGGGCCGCATGCCGCGTCGCGCCGCATCTGGCAGGCGATGTGTCATCCGCGCTGGTCGTGGGACGTGGGCCTGCTGGGCCGGCCGCATGACCTCGGCAATGTATCGGCCTATCTCGGCCACCGCATCGGGCTGGAGGACTACATCGGCTGGCTGGGCAAGAACTTCGATCCGTCCATCGGCTGGCGCGACCTGGAATGGATACGCGAATCCTGGAAGGGCGCGATGCTCATCAAGGGCATTCTCGACCCGCAGGACGCGAAGGAAGCGGTGCGCTTCGGTGCCGACGGCATCGTGGTGTCCAACCACGGCGGCCGTCAGCTGGATGGCGTGCTGTCTTCCGCGCGCGCCCTGCCGGCGATCGCCGACGCGGTGAAGGGCGAGTTGAAGATACTCGCCGACTCCGGCGTGCGCAGCGGCCTCGACGTGGTGCGCATGCTGGCGCTGGGCGCCGACAGCGTGCTGCTGGGCCGGGCTTTCGTCTATGCGCTGGCGGCGAGGGGCGAGCAGGGAGTCGCCCATCTGCTGGACCTGATCGCCAGCGAGATGCGCGTCGCGATGACGCTGACCGGCGCGAGGTCGCTGGCCGGCATTTCGCGCGACAGCCTGGCCGCCGTATAAAAGCCACGCTGCAGTCCGTTCGTGGCCCACATCTGTCTGCGGGAACACCTCGCGTGTTGTTGTGATTCGTACTTCCGCAACAGGGAGCTACGATCATGGTCGGTGGAGGTCTTTTGCCCATCATCCCTGCGCAAGCAGGACAAGCGCGCTGCGCGCAGAACGCCCAAGCGGCGGCCCCGCAGGGGCGAGCGTAGCGAGTCATCCAGTGCCTTCACGCGCAACGCGTTGCAGCAGCGTGATGCGCACAACCTGCAGCTATCATGGGCCGGCCATGAACCTGCTCGCCATCGAAACAGCCACCGAAGCCTGCTCCGTCGCCCTGATCCACGGCGACGAAGTGGTCGCCCGCAGCGAACTCGCGCCCCGCCGCCACGCCGAGCGCGTATTGCCGATGGCGGACGAACTGCTGGCCGAGGCGGGCTTGGGGCGTCATGCCCTGGATGTGATCGCGGTCGGCCGTGGCCCCGGTGCCTTCACCGGCGTGCGCCTCGCGGTGTCGCTGGCGCAAGGCATGGCCTTGGCGCTGGACGTGCCCGTGGTCACCGTCTCCTCGCTCGCCGCGCTGGCGCTGGAGGCGCCGGACGATGGCGATGACACCGACGCCATCCTCGCCGTGATCGATGCCCGCATGGGCGAGATCTACGCCGCCAGTTATCGCCGCGATGGAGAAGGCGGCCTGGTCGCGCTCGACCACGAACGCGTCTGCACCGCCGATGCGTTGGTGCTGCCGGAAGCCGGTGCCTGGCAGGTAGTGGGCAGCGGCTGGGCTACCTATGAAAGCGTGCTGGGTGAAAAGCTGGGCTGCGCGCCGCGCTTCGCGGACGGTGCCCGCTATCCGCAGGCCTTGCACGTGGCCGAGCTTGCCGCCCGCGAGTTCAAGGCTGGCCGAGCGCAGGCGCCGGAACTGGCGTTGCCGGTCTATCTGCGCGACAAGGTGGCGTTGACGCTGGTGGAGCAGGGCAAGGCGTAGTCGCGGGCCGACAGCGCCACGCACATTGCCCGCTCGTGGATGAATGATGCGCGTCGCCTCCCGGCTGATGCCGGGAGGCGACGCGTGGCGCTTTCACGCGGTGCGGTCGTACGAGAATTGGATGCCTGCGGTACCGCCGGTCTCGATGAAGAGGTTGATGAAGGCTGGCACCGTCTCCTGGCGTTGCCAGTCGCGTTGCAGTTCGCAGAACAGCTGCGCCACGCTGATCATCTTGCCACCGGCCTGCTCAATGCGCCGCAACGCCATTTCGTGCGCGGTGACCGAGGTGCCGCCGACGGCATCGGCGACGACGTAGACCTCGTAGCCGGCCTTCAGCGCGTCGAGCGCGGGGAAGGTGAGGCAGGCCTCGGTCCACAGTGCCGTCATGATCAGTTTCTTGCGGCCGGTGGCTTCTACCGCCTTGCGGAACTCGACGTCCTCCCACGAGTTGATCGAGGTGCGGTCGTAGGTGGGGACTTTGTCCAGCACCTTGCGCAACTGCGGGATCGGCGGCTTGTTCAATCCGGTCTTGACGTTGACCGTGGAATGCACGATCGGCAGGCCGTAGACCACGGCTGCCTTGGCCGTGCCGACGATGTTGTTGACCAGCAGTTGCCGGTCCATCGAGGCGATCGAGTTCACCTGCACCGGCTGGTAGTCGATGACGATCAGGGCCGAGTTCTGCGGGGTCAGCAGTTCGTCCTTCAGGGGATCACGGATGGGTTCGCTTGCCATGGAAGTACTCCGTTGCGTGGATGTGCTGGAACGCGGCACGCGTGTTGCGGAAAGCTGGTGTGTCGGCTGCGGCTCGGATCGGGTCCTCGTGGTTCTTCCGTACATCCGCCAGGAAGGCGCCGGCCCGGATCCGGGCCGGCGCGGGGTTTACTGCATCCGGCCGAAGCGGCCGCTGTTGAAGTCGGTCACGGCCTGGCCGATTTCCTCGCGCGTGTTCATCACGAACGGGCCGTAGCCGACGATGGGCTCGTCGATCGGTTCGCCGTCGAGCAGCAGCAGGGTGGTGTCGCTATTGGCTTCGAGCGCGACCTCGCTGCCGTCGCGCTCCAGTACCACCATCTGCGCCTCGCGTGTCACCTCGCTGCCGTTCACCAGCACGGCGCCCTTCAGCACCACCAGAGCGAGCGTGCGGCCGGCAGGCACGCTGAAGGCTGCCGACTTGCCGGCCTTGAGGCGCACGTCCCACACGTCCATCGCGGTGAAGGTGCGGGCTGGTCCGTGGTGGCCGGCGTACTCGCCGGCGATCACGCGCAACTGGCCGGCGCCGTCGGGCAGCGCCACCGACGGGATGTTGGCGTCGAGCAGGGTCTGGTAGCCCGGCGCGGCCAGCTTGTTCTTGGCCGGCAGGTTCACCCACAGCTGCACCATCTCCAGCGTGCCGCCGCTGCGGGTGAATTCGCGCGAGTGGAACTCCTCGTGCAGGATGCCGGAGGCGGCGGTCATCCACTGCACGTCGCCCGGGCCGATCTTGCCGCCGGCACCGGTAGAGTCGCGGTGCTCCACCTCGCCTTCGTAAACGATGGTGACGGTCTCGAAGCCGCGGTGCGGATGCTGGCCCACGCCGCGGGGACCAGCGGCGGCGTCGAAGCGATGCGGACCGGCGTAGTCGAACAGCAGGAACGGGCTCAGTTCGCGGCCGTGACTGTCGTAGGAGAACAGCGAACGCACCGGGAAACCGTCGCCGACCCAGTGCGGCCGGGGGGCGCTGTAGACGCCGAGGATCTTTTTCATGTGCCGACTCCAATCGTTGCGCGGGAACCGCAAGGTGCGGTCCGTTGGCGTTGGGTGCATGATGTTCGTGGAACGATGGTGCCGGTAGTCGGCATGATTTATCCTCAGAGTCCTATGTATGGAACGATGAGGGCGCGCCATGCGGGATCTGAACGACCTCTACTACTTCGTCCAAGTGGTCGAGCACGGCGGTTTCGCGCCGGCCGGGCGCGCACTGGGCATGCCCAAGTCCCGGCTCAGCCGCCGCATCGCCCTGCTGGAGGAGCGCCTGGGCGTGCGCCTGATCCAGCGTTCCACGCGCCATTTCTCGGTGACCGAGATCGGGCGGGACTTCCATACTCATTGCAAGGCCATGCTGGTGGAAGCCGATGCCGCGGAGGAGGCCATCGAGGTCACCCGCGCAGAGCCTCGCGGCATCGTGCGCATGACCTGTCCGATGGCGTTGCTCGACGCGCTGGTTGGCCGGATGTTGGCCGACTTCATGGTCGAGCATCCGCAGGTGGAGGTGCACCTGGAAGAGACCAACCGCCGCGTCGACGTGGTAGGCGAGGGCATCGACGTGGCGCTGCGCGTGCGTCCGCCGCCGCTGGAGGACAGCGAACTGGTGATGCGCGTGTTGGCCGAGCGCAGCCAGTGCCTGGTCGCGAGCCCCGCGCTGGTGGCGCGGCATGGAGCGGTGCAGGGGCCAGCGGATCTGTCGCGCTTTCCCAGCCTGGGTCTCGGTGTGCCGCAGGGAGAGCATGTGTGGCATCTGTTCGGCCCCGATGGTGCCGAGGCTGCGCTCCACCATCGTCCACGCTTCATCACCCGCGATATGCCTGCGCTGCGCGACGCGGCGATGGCCGGCGTGGGCGTCGTGCAGTTGCCAACCATGATGATCAGCGAGCAGTTGATCAGTGGCACGTTACAGCGCGTGATCCCTGCCTGGCAGCCACGGCGCGAGATCGTGCATGCGGTGTTCGCCTCGCGCCGCGGGTTGCTGCCGTCGGTACGGGCGTTGATCGATTTCCTCGGCGCGCGCTTTGCGGCCACCTCGGACGATTGACCGGCGCTACTTCCCGGAGTGCGGTTGCCCGAATCCGCGTTGTCCGTGGGTGCGGGCAGGGTCTCGGAGTTGTCCGGTCGTGCGCGGGAGGCGGAATGCGCCTTGCCGACCTATCTGCGCGACAAGGTGGCATTGGCGTTGGTGAAGCAGGGGAAAGCTTGGCCCGCATGTATCCGTGAGGCCGGCGACTCCGCGGCAATGAATCCACATGGACGGTGATCGTGTCCCTGCCATAGAGTGGCGCGAGAGAAGCGGGCGACCGCTTCACGGCGGCCAGTCGAACAGGGGGACAAGCATGTATCTACGCATTGCCGCAGCGGCGATCCTTTCTGTCGGTGTGGTCTTCGCAGCCCAATGCCTGGGACAGGAAGCCGCCAAGCCATTGGTCACCAGCTCCGTGTACACGAAGCCACAGCAGCTCGTGGACATGGATCATGGGCGGCGCATGAACATCTATTGCCTGGGGTCCGGTTCGCCGGCCGTCGTCCTGGATGCAGGCATGGGCGATTCCACCATTTCGTGGGCACTCGTGCAGCCGGCCCTCGCCGCCAGAACGAAGGTCTGTTCCTACGATCGCGCCGGCCTGGGTTTCAGCGATGGCTCAAGCCGCCCGAGTACCGCGGCCAACATCGCCGAGGATCTGCATGCCTTGCTCAAGGCGGCTCATGTCGCTCCGCCTTATGTTCTTGTCGGTCACTCGGCGGCGGGTATGTACATCCGCGTCTATGCCGACCGCTATCCCGACGAGGTAGTCGGCATGGTTTCGGTCGAAGGCTCGCACGAGGATCAATGGGTGCGTGGATGGGCTATTGGCGCACCGGGTCAGCAAGCCAAGTGGGACGCCTTCCTGAAGGAATACGGCAGTTGCGTGGATGAGGCGAAGCGCGGCCTCGTCCCCGGCACCCCAGCCTACAAGAAATGTGTCGGCGATCCCGATCCGCGTTTCAGTCCAGCCATCAATGCGGCACAAGCGCGCTACGCCGCGACCGTGCGCTGGCAGGCGGCGATTGCCTCCGAGCGCCAGTCCGTGGCCTACGCCAGCGCCGACCAGGCGCGCGCCACGCGCAGACATTACGGCGACATGCCGATCATCGTGCTGACCCACTCGCCCTATCCGAAAGCGAAGGACGAAACCCAGGAAGAACGGAACCAGCGCACGCTGCTGTGGGAGTCGCTGCATCTGGATGTGGCCGCAATGTCCACGCGCGGCGTGAACGAGATCGTGCCGAATTCGGGCCATTACATCCAGTACGAACACCCGCAAATCGTGATCGATGCCATCGACCAAGCGTTGTCGATTGCAAGGGAAGACATGCGAAAGACCCAGTGATCGGCAATCACAACTGCCCAATCAACAACTGCACCGCTAGGCTGCTTACCGACACCGCCGCCCACACGCCCAGCCCCAGCAGGATCGGCCGCGGGCCGCTGGCGATCATCTTGCGCAGGTTGGCGGAGAGGCCGATCGCGGTGAGCGCGACGATGATCAGGAACTCGGCGGCGGCGTGCAGCGCGGGCTGGATGGCGACGGGGATCAGGCCGGCGGTGCGCAGCGCCGAGGCCACCAGGAACCACAGGATGAACCAAGGGAAGATGCGGCGCAGGCTGAAGTCGGTGGCGCCCATCTTCTTTTCGCGCGCGGCCACCGCGAAGGCGAGAATCAAGCAGATCGGGATGATCAGCGTGGCGCGGGTGAGCTTGACGATGGTGGCGTAGTCGCCTGCCGCGTGGCTGAAGCTGTAGCCGGCGGCGACCACCGACGAGGTGTCGTTGATCGCGGTGCCGGCCCACAGTCCGAAGCCGAGGTCGCTGAGGTGCAGCAGGTGACCGAGCAGTGGGAACAGCAGCACCGCCACCACGTTGAACAGGAAGATGGTGGAGATCGCGAACGCGGTGTCGTGTTCGTCGGGCTTGATGATCGGCGTCACCGCGGCGATGGCCGAGCCACCGCAGATCGCGGTGCCCACGCCGATCAGGATCTTCAGCTTGTCGTGCACGCCCAGCCAGCGGCCCAGCGCCCACGCGCTGAGGAAGGCCACGGTCAGTGTCACCAGGGTCACCGACAACGACTCCAGTCCGGTCTTCGCCACCTGGGTGAGGCTGAGGCCGAAGCCCAGCGCGATGATCGACCACTGCAGCACCTGTTTGCCGGCGAAGGCGATACCGGGCGTGAAGCGCGCATCCGGGGCAACGATGTTGCGCACCGCGATGCCGAGCAGGATGCCGATCACCGGCCCCCCGATCAGCGGCAGCAGCCGACCCAGCCACCACGCGACGAGCGCGATCGCGATGGCGAGCAGCAGGCCGGGCGCGCGGCTGCGCAGGGTAGGGCGGGCAAGGGCGGCAGCAAGAGGGGCGTTCATGGGGTACGGCCTTATGTCGATGCGCGCCATTGTCCGCGCCGCATTCAATCAGGAAAACTTGGAATATCTGATCGTTCGTATAAGATTGAATGATGAACAACATCAGCCCGCGCCAGCTCGAAGTGTTCGTGCAGATCGCCTTGCTGGGTAGCGTGCGCGGCGCGGCCGAGCGGTTGTACCTGACCCAGCCGGCCGCAAGCATGGCGTTGGCCGAGCTGGAGCGGCAGCTCGACGCGCCGCTGTTTGCCCGCGAGCGCGGCCGCTTGCGGCTGAACCCGCGTGGCCGCGAGCTGTTGCCGCTGGCGCAGGAACTGCTGGAGCGCCACGCCGAATTCGGCCGTCGTGGGCGCGAGGAGGGCGACGCGCTTTCCGGCGAGCTGCGCATCGGCGCCAGCAACACGGTGGGCAATTATCGCGTGGGCGAACTGCTGGGCGAGTTCGTGCGTGCGCAGCCGCAGGTGGCGATCCGCCTGCGTGTGGCGAACACCGACACGATTGCCGCGGCGATGCTCGACCATAGTCTCGACCTCGGCTGTGTGGAGGGTCCGGTGACGCATCCGCAACTGGAAGTGCGGCCATGGCGCGACGACCTGCTGGTGGTGTGTGCGCCACCAGACCACCCGTTGGCGCGCAGGCGCGGCTTGAAGCCTGCCGATTTCGCCGGTGCGCGCTGGGTGATGCGCGAGCCGGGCTCGGCCACCCGCGCCACCAGCGAGCGCGTGCTGTCGCAGCTGCCGCCCGGCGAGACCGTGCTGGAGCTGGATCAGATCGAGGCGATCAAGCAGGCAGTGATCGCCGGCCTCGGCATCGCCTGCCTGCCGCAGGTGGCGGTCACCGACGCGCTCGCCACCGGTCGCCTGAAGGCGTTGAAGACGCCGTTCCTCGACCTGCGCCGCAAGCTGTCCATGCTGGTCCATCGCCAGAAATACCGCGGCGCGCTGCTGGACGCCTTCATCGCGCAGGCCGGCCTGGAACGCTAGCCGCGTCGCGGCGCATCGGCATCAGTCGTCGTCGCGGCCCAGGTCGAGCAGGTGCGCCGGCAGGCCGGTGCGGGCGCCCCAGTAGTAGATGGCCACGCCGACCAGCGCGACGGCCGCGGTATCCCAGGGATGGCCGATGATGCCGCGGCCGCCGAAGGTACCCAGCCAGGACAGCGCGATGAGCAGCGCGTAGTAGGCGATCAGCCACGCCGACGAATACACCTCCTGGCGCAGCCTGGCGCGGCCTGCGGGCGAGGGCAGCCGGTACAGCACATAGATGGCGAACAGCGCGATCTGCAGGCCCAGCAGCCACGACACTGTCTGCCAGCTCGACCAGTACACGATCAACGTCGCGATCACGAACGAGGCTGGTCCGATCACGCCGAAGCCGCGCACCAGGAAGGGTCGCGGCAACTGCGGCGCGTTGCGGCGCAATGCCGCCACGGTGATCGGCGCCACGGCGTAGCTCAGCACCAGGGCGGCCGAGACCACGCTGATCATCGCCTCCCACGAGGGGAACGGCAGGGTCCAGAAGATCGACAGCGCGAAGCTCAGCCAGAGCGCCGGGCGCGGGATGCCGGACTTGCCGTCGATGCGCGTGAACACCTTGAAGAACGTGCCGCTGCGCGCCCAGCCATAGACCACCCGCGGCGTGGCGTTCATGTAGATGTTGCCGGTGCCGCTGGGCGAGATCACCGCATCGCAGACCACCAGTGCGGCCAGCCAGCCGATGCCCAGCGTCAGCGCGATGTCGTGGTAGGGCAACGAGAACATCGTGCCGGTGCTGCTCCAGCCCCCGGCCAGCAGGCCGGTGGGGATGCTGCCCAGGAAGGCCATCTGCAGCAGCAGGTAGATCACGGTCGAAAGCAGCACCGAGAGGATCAGCGCGATCGGGATCGTGCGTTGCGGGTTGCGGACCTCGCTGGCCACCGAGATGATCGGTGTCAGTCCCAGGTAGGCGAAGATGATGCCGCCGGCGGAAACCGCGCCTTCCACGCCGCTGAAGCCGTTCGGGGCAAAGCCGTGCAGGCTCATGTTCCGCGGCTGGAAGTGTGCCATCAGCACGACGACCACCAGCAGCGGCACGACGAACTTGAAGATGCTGATGAGATTGTTGGCCTTGGCGAAGGTCTTCACGCTGAAATAGTTGAGCGCGAAGAACAGCGCCAGCAGCGCCAGCTGGACCAGCCAGCCGAGCACGGTGGGGTCGCCTGCCGCATCCCGGCTCAGCGCGGGGAACCAGGCCGCTGCGTATTGGCGGCACGCCACGGTCTCGATCGCGATCAGGCTGGAAAACGCGATCAGGGTGATGAAGCCCATCAGTGAACCCAGCAGCAGCCCGTGCGAATACTCCGGGTAGCGCACCACGCCGCCGGCGCGGGGCAGCGCGGCGCCGAGTTCGCAGTAGACGATGCCGAGCAGCAGCACGGCCGCGCCGCCGATCAACCAGGACAGCATGCCGGCCGGACCCGCAATCGCCGAGACATGGCTGGCCGAGAACAGCCAGCCGGAACCGAAAATGGCGCCGAGGCCGATGAAGGTCAGGTCGGCAAGGCTGAGCTGGCGATGGAATTTTCCCGTCGATGGCATGAGGCGTGATCCGGCGGCGGCTTGGACGGAACCCGTGGCCATGGATGCATGGTCACGGGCGGCAGTGGAGTGACGCAGGCTTCGACGTGGCGCTGGCCGATCCCGGCCGGCGCCGTACCGTCATGGTGACTTGCAGTCGCAATGCCCGTCGTCGGCGTAAGGCGATTTGCCGCCGTCGTCGATGAAGCGGTCGATGCGCTCGTTCAATACCGGCAGCGGCACCGAGCCGGTGGACAGCACCGCGTCATGGAAGGCGCGGATGTCGAACTTCGTCCCCAGCGCCTGCTCGGCGCGCGCACGATCCTGGCGGATGGCCATCTCGCCGAGGTAGTAAGACAGCGCTTGTCCCGGCCAGGCGATGTAGCGATCCACCTCGGTCTCGATCTCGTGGTCGGCCAGCGCGGTGTTTTCGCGCAGATAGTCCTGTGCCTGCGCGCGCGTCCAATGCAGGTGATGGATGCCGGTGTCCACCACCAGCCGCGCCGCGCGCCAGGCCTGGTAGCTCAGATAGCCGAACTGTTCGTAAGGCGTGTGGTAGATGCCCATTTCCTGGCCGAGGTATTCGCAGTACAGCGCCCATCCCTCGCCGTAGGCGGAGATGTACGAATAGCGGCGGAAGTCCGGCAGGCCCTCCATCTCCGCCGCCAGCGGCATCTGCAGCGCATGGCCGGGCGAGGACTCGTGCAGGGTCAGCGCGGGCAGCGAATACAGCGGACGCGAGGGAAGGTTGTAGGTGTTGACCAGGTAGATGCCCGGGCCGCCGCGGCCACCGGTGTAGATCGGTGCCAGGTCGGGCGGCACCGGCTCGATCGCGAAACGGCGACGCGGCAGGCGGCCGATGTAGTCGCCGACCTTGCCGTCGACTTGCTTGGCGATCCAGGCCGCATCCTTCAGCAATTCCTCCGGCGTCCTGGCATAGAAGCGTGAATCGGTGCGCAGGAAGTGCAGGAAGTCGGCGAAGCTGCCCTTGAAGCCGGCCAGTGTGATGGTATCCAGCATCTGCCGGTGGATGATCGCCATCTGCTCGAGGCCGAGCTGGTGGATGGCGTCGGGGCTCATGTCCAGCGTGGTGTATTCGCGGATCTGCGCCTGGTAGAAGGCCTTGCCATCGGGCAGGTCCTCGGCGGCGATGCCGGTGCGTGCCCTGGGGATGTACTCGTCCTGCATGAAGCGGAGCAGCTTCGCGTAGGCGGGGATCACCGCATCCTTGATCGCCGCCAGCGCGTCGGCGCGCAGCGTCGCCTGCTCGGCGGCGGGAATGCTGGCCGGCATCTGCTTGAACGGCGTGTAGAAAAGATTGCTCTCGCCGGGTGCGTCGATCACGTCGCTGATCGATTGCGTGCGTCCCTGGAGAATGACCTTCGGCTGGCTGAAACCGCGTGCCAGGCCCAGTCGCATGTTGTCGGTTTCTTCGGCGAAATAGCGCGGGATGTCACGCAGCTTGCCGATGTAGTCCTGGTATTCCTTCGGCTGGGCGTAGTGGGCGCGGGCCGTGAAGCCCAGGTCGCTCCAGAAGCCCGAGTCGCTGTTGAAGGGCATTTCCCAGGTGCGGAAGTGCTGCTCGGCCAGCAGGGTTTCGATCTGGAAGCGGTAGACCGCGTAGTTCACCGCCTCTTCGCCGTGCAGTTCGGCGGGCTTGATCGCGTCGAGTCTTTCCAGCACCTCGGTCCAGTAGCGTTCGCGCGCCGACTGGGTGGCGGCGTCGACCCTGGGCAGGTGGTCCGAAGGCGCGCCCTGGCTGTCCTCGTCGTCCAGCCCCTGGAACTGCTGCTGGCGCCAACTCCATTCCTGCGTGTAGATCGCGTGGAAGCGGGCAGCGGCATCGTCGGCGGTCCCGGCATGAACCGAGGCGGCGGCCAGGCAGGCGGCGCATCCCAGGCTGGCGAACAGCTTGCTCATGAGCGGTGGTCTCCGAGGTGGTCGATGGCGCGTGTCGGGATGGCGTGGTGTCGGGAGGATCAGGCGAACGGTTGATCGATGGCGGGCGACGGTGGCGTGAACCAGGCGGCACCGTCGCCGGTGACGTGGAAGTGGTCTTCCAGTCGCACGCCGAAGCGGTCGGGCAGCACGATCATCGGTTCGTCGCTGCAGCACATGCCAGGCTGCAGCTCGGTGGCGTTGCCGCGTACCAGGTAGGGCGTCTCGTGGATGCTCAGGCCGCAACCGTGGCCGGTGCGGTGCGGGATGCCGGGCAGGCGATAGTCGGGACCGAGGCCGGCGCGCTCCACCACGGCGCGTGCCGCGGCATCCACCGCGGCGCATGGCACGCCGGGCCGTACCGCTTCGAACGCCGCGCGTTGCGCCGCTTGCTCGAGTGCCCAGATGCGTTCCTGCTCCGCCGTTGGCCGGCCGAAGATGTAGGTGCGGGTAATGTCGGACTGGTAGCCCTGCACGCTGCAGCCGGTGTCGATCAGCACCAGTTCGTTTTCGGCCAGGCGCTGCTCGCCCGGGATGCCGTGCGGATACGCCGTGGCGCGGCCGAATTGCACGATGCAGAACGTGGAGCCGTTGTCGGCGCCCAGCGCACGGTGCGCATCGTCGATGAAGCGGGTCAGTTCGATGCTGCTGATGTCTTCGCGGACCAGTCCGGCGGCCAGCCGGTGCACCTGCAGCGTCATCGCGGTGGCCTGCTGCATCAGGGCGAGTTCGGCCGGCGACTTGCACATGCGGCAACCATCGACGATGGCGCTGGCATCGACCACCGGCGTGCCGGCCAGGGCTGCGCGCAGGCGTTCGGCGACCACGCTGGGCGCGGCCGGATCGAGCGCGAGGTTGCCCGCACCGCGTTCGTGCAGCGCATCGGCGACCAGGGCCTGCGGATCTTCGTGCTCTTCCCAGTAGCGCAGTTCAGTCGGGATGCGCAGGGCGTGGGCCAGCGAGCCGGCCTCGAACGCCGGGCAGATCACCAGCGGCTCGCCGCGCGCGGTCAGCAGCAGGCCGAGCAGGCGCTCGCTGGCGCCCCAGCCGATTCCGCAGAAATAGCGCAGCGAGGCGCCGGCGGTGATCAGCAGTGCGTCGATGCGTTGCTCGCGCATCAGGGCGCGGGCGCGTTCCAGTCGCTGCTCGTATTCGGCGGTGGCGATGGCCGCTGCCGGTGTCGGCCACGGCGCCAGCATCGCCCGGGCGTGGGCGAGGTCGAAACCGCCGATCTGCCGCGCCGGCATCATGCGGCGGGCGCCCCGGCATCGACATCGTCGACGCACCAGTGGCCGTCGATCTGCCGCGCCACGCCGCCCGGATTGCGGTCGCGCAGTTCCGGCGGCAACTGCCCGTCCGGCACATGGTCGTAACAGTGCAGGGCGGTGAAGCGCTGGATCGCCGCCGGCATGCCGACCGCGGTGAAGCCGGGATGGCCGGTGCTTGGGTAGGGGCCGCCGTGGTTCATCGCCGGGCTCACCGCCACGCCGGTCGGCATGCGGTTGCCGATCAGCCGGCCCACGCGCGGACGCAGCGCAGCGGCGACTTGCGCCCATGCATGGTCGTCGCTGTCGCCGGCGGCGCTGTAAATCGTGCCGGTGAGGTTGCCTTCGAACGCCGCTGCCAGCGCGGCCATCTGCGCGACATCGTCGGCGCGCACCAGCAGGCTGACCGGGCCGAACGCCTCGGTCTGCAGCGCCTGCGGTGCATGCAGGAACTGCGCGGCATCCACTTGCAGCAGGGTGGGCTGGTAGCGATGGCCCGGCCCTGCGGCGGCGCCACCGGCAAGCGTGGCGGCGCCGGCCTTGCGCAGGGTGTCCACGCCGCGTTGCAGGTGCTCCAGCACGCCGCGCGAAAACAGCACGCCCGGGGCGGCCGCGGCGAAGTGCGCGGTGGCGGCGGCAACGAAGGCATCGCCGTCGGCGCCGCGCGGCACCACCACCACGCCGGGATTGGTGCAGAACTGGCCGCTGCCCATCGTGCAGGAGCTGAAGAATTCCTGCGCCAGCGCCGTGCCACGTTCGGCCAGGGCGCCAGGCAGCAGGAAGACCGGGTTGATGCTGGACAGCTCCAGATAAGCCAGCACGCCGGCCGCGTCGGCAGCGGCTTTCAGTGCCAGGCCGGTCGGACGGCCGCCGGTGAAACCGATGGCGCCCAGGCGCGGATCGCCGGCCAGTTTCAGCCCAAGCGACGCGTCGAACCGGTAGAGCATCTGCACCGCCGCCGCGGGCAGTCCGGCCTCGCGCAGCGCGACATGGGCCAACTGCGCCAGCCGCTCGCAGGTGGCCGGATGCGACGGATGCGCCTTCGCGATCACCGGATTGCGCGCTGCGATCGCCGAGGCGAAATCGCTGCCCGCGATTGCGTTGAAGGCGAACGGGAAATTGTTCGGCCCGAACACCAGCACGGGTTTGTGCAGCGGAGCACAATGACTGCGCAGGCCTGCCGCGGTATCGATCACCGGCTGCGTCCAGCCGAAATTGCGCACGGCGCGCGCGGCCTGGCGCAACTGGCCGCTGGTGCGCGGCAGTTCCACCTTGGCCAGCCGGGTCTCGGCGGGCAGCGCGGTTTCGGCATGGGCCAGCGCGACCAGCGCTTCGGCATCGCGTTCGATACCGTTGGCATAGGCGTCGAGGAAGGTGGCGATCTGCTCCGGCGGCGTCCGCGCCAGTTCGTCCGCCACCGCAGCTGCCGCAGCGATGGCGGCTTCCACGTCGGCGGCGCCACTGACCGGGAACTCCGCGCCGATGGCGTTGCCGGTGGCGGGATCCTCGGCGCGGAAGCTGGCGGTCGGTTCGTTGGCCGGCCGCCACTCGCCCGCGATCAATACAGGTTGCGCGGCCATCTCAGAGCGCCGGCGCGTTGGCGATGGCATGGTCGATCACGCGCAGCGCGGCATCGCGTTCGGCACCTTCGATGAGCAGCCGCGGCGCGCGCACGCGCTCGTTGCCCAAGCCGACCTTCTGCTGCACCAGCTTGATCAGCTGTACGAACTTCGGCACGGTGTCCAGCCGCAGCAGCGGCAGGAACCAGGCATACAGCTCGGCGGCTGCATCGGCGCCGCCATCGCGTGCCAGTTCGAACAGCTTCACCGATTCCTTCGGATAGGCATTGACCAGGCCGGCGATCCAGCCGCGCGCGCCCATCGCCACGCCTTCGACGATGGCGTCGTCCATGCCCACCAGCAGTTCGAGGCGGTCGCCCAGCAATGCACGCAAGGCGGCGAAGCGGCGCACGTCGCCGGAGGACTCCTTCACCGCCTGCACGTTGGGGTAGGCGTGCGCGAGTTCGGCGATCTGCTCAGGCGTGAAGTCGGTCTTGTAGGCGATCGGATTGTTGTAGAGCATGCACGGCAGGTCGGTGGCGGCGATCACTGCGCGCAGGTGCGCGCCCATCTCGCGCCAGTCGGTGGAGTACACGTAGGGCGGCAGCACCATCAGGCCGCCGCAGCCCAGGGCCTTGGCCTCGCGGGCGAGGCGCACGGCTTCGTCGGTGGACAGCGCGGCAATGCCGGGGATCACCGGCGCGCGTCCGTCCAGCGCCTTCACCAGGGTGCGGATGATCGCCAGCTTTTCGTCGAACGTCAGCGTCGCCGCCTCGCCCAGCGAGCCCAGCGGCACGATGCCCTTGCAACCGCTGTCGATCAGGGTGCGGGCGTGCTCGGCGAGAAAGGCGTGATCGACCTGGCCGTCGGCGGCGAACGGCGTGGTGATGGCGGGAATGACGCCGTGCCAGATGGATGCATTGCTCATGGTCAACTACCTCGGATGTGTCAGTCGGAAAGAGGTGGGGAAGCCTCGGCCAGCGTGGCCAGCCGGGCAGGGAACAGGGGCGGCCGCGAACCGCTGCGTGGGAAGCGGCCGAGTTCGGCCAGCGCGCTGCCGCAGATGCGGCCCTGGCAGGCACCCATGCCGCAGCGCGTGGCCAGCTTGGCGTCGCGCGCATCGGTATAGCCATCCAATTCGCCCAGGGTGACGTCCTCGCAGCGGCAGATCGTGGTCTGTGGCGTGGCCAGCGTGCGCAGGCGCGGATCCAGGGCGAAGTGGGTGGACAGCAATCCGGCGAACCGCCGGGCCCTGGCACGCGCGGGCAGCAGGGCGCTGGCGGCGGCCAGGTCGCCAGCCGCCATGTGGCCGGCGATCGCGCCTTCGATGCGCGCAGCGGCGAGGCCGCCGATGCCGCACAGCTCGCCGGCGGCGTGGATGCCGGCAACGCTGGTGCGCAACAGTGCATCGACCTGCACGTGCGGATGCGTGTCATGCGTGGCTAGCGCGCAGCCGAGCAGTTGCGCCAGTTCGACGTTCGGCACCAGGCCATAGCCGGTGGCGAGTAGATCGCACTTGACCTGTTGCGCGCCGTCGGGGCCTTCGATGTCCACCGATCGCAGGCGGTCGTCGCCGTTGGCGCGACGGACGAACGAGCCGCAGCGATAGGCCACACCTGCCAGGCGTGTGCGCAGGGAGATCGCCTGCATTGCGCGCGCAGGCCAATGCAGCATCTGCCGCGCGAAGGCATGCACCGCCGGCGTCGGCGCCTGCTCGTGGATGCCGAGCAGGTGTGCGCCATGCGTGCGCAAGGTGGCGGCCGCGGCAAGCAGCAGCGGGCCGGTGCCGCTGACCAGCACGCGCTTGCCGGCGACGGGCCAGCCCTGCTTTGCCAGTGCCTGCAGTCCGCCGGCACCGCTGACGCCGGGCAGCGTCCAACCGGGGAATGGCAGCATCAGTTCGCGTGCGCCGGTGGCCAGCACCAGCGCGCCGTAGCCGAGCAGGCGTACACCGTCGGGGTGCTCAACGCGCAAGACCTGCGTCTCGGCGCCCATCACGCTGTGCCGGGCCAGCCATTCCACGCGTGCCAGCGTTGCGAAGGCCTGTCGTGCGGCGTGCGGCGACGCATGGCGGACATCGTGGCGCCAGACCTGGCCGCCGGGACGCGGCTGGGCATCGATCACGCCCACCCGCGCGCCATGGCCGGCCGCCGCCTGCGCCGCGGCGAGGCCGGCGGGGCCGGCGCCGACCACCAGCACGTCGTAGTGCTCAGTCATCGGTCTGCACCTGCATGCCATTACGTGCCGGAATCATGCATGCGCGCTGGTGGGCGACGCCGTCGATGCGCAGGCGACACTCGAAGCAAACGCCCATGCCGCACAGCGGCGCCCGCGACTCGCCGCGCACCGAACGGCGGAAGTGCGGGGTGACTGTGGCGACCGCGGCGGCGACGCTGCTGCCGTCCGGCATCTCGACCGCGCAACCGTTCACCGTGAGTCGGACCAGGCCGCTCATGCCGCGACTCTCGACGGCGCGTAGGGCGCCGGGTCGATCGCCGGCGTGCGGCCATGGATCAGGTCCAGCAACAGGCGCGCGCTGCCCGGTGCGGTGGTGATGCCGAGGCCTTCGTGGCCGGCTGCCACCCACAGGTTGGCGCGTCCGGGCACGGCGCCGAGATAGGGTAGCCCGTCGGGCGTGGCGGGGCGGAAGCCGGTCCACGCGCGCAAGGCCTGCAGCTTGCGCAGCACCGGCATGAAGGCGAACGCACGTTCCAGCATGCGTTGCAGCATGACGGGCGAGACTTCCGCGTCCGCGGCGTCGAACTCGCGCGCGGAGCCGATCAGGATTTGCCCGGTCGGACGCGGCTGCACGTTGAAGGCGACGCTGCTGCCCGCGTCGCCATGCGCACTGTCGGCATAGCCCAGTTCGAGCAGTTGGTGGCGCAGCAGGGCCGGGTAGCGTTCGGTGATCACCAGATGGCCCTTGCGCGGCCGTAGCGGCAGTTGCGGCAGCAACTCGGGCAGCGCGCAGCCAGTGGCGACCAGGGTCGGCCCATCCAGCCGAGTACCGTCATCGAGCTGCACGCCGTCGCGGGTCAGCTGTTGCACGCGGCGGCCGGCATGCAGCTGCGCGCCGCGCGATTGCGCGCGACGCACCAGGTAGCGCGCCACGCGCGGCGGATACACCACCGCCTCGCGCGGCACCAGCATGCCTCCGTGCATGCCCGGCGCCAGCTCCGGTTCCAGCTCGTAGAGGGTTTTCGCATCGACGGCATGAGCCTGGATGCCGGCGGCGGCGAGCCGCGCGCTGCGTTGTCCGGCCGCACGCAGCTCGTGTTCTCCGCGCGCCACCCACAGCGTGCCACAGCGGCTGAATTCGGCTTCCTGCAGGTCGGAGAATTCCTCCCATTGCTGCAGCGAGTAGTGCGCCAATGCGAGTTCCGCCGGGTCGTCGTCCATGGCCACCAGATGCCCCATCGCCGCCGCGGTGGCGCCGCCGCCGATCGGTCCGGGCTCGATGATGGCCACACGCAGGCCTTCCGCTGCCGCTGCATCGGCGCAGCAGGCACCGACGATGCCTGCGCCGACCACGATCAGGTCATGGCTGGCGATGGCGCCCTTCATTCGGCGCCGCTGCCCCAGGCGAAAGCATCGGCCTCGTCGAACAGCAGGGTCGCGCGGGCAACCACGAACGCGGTGCCGGTGATCTGCGGCAGCACGCCGCGCGGGCCGGGCGCATAGCTCCCCTCGAACACGCTGCCGAGGATGCTTTCCTGCCGCCACGGCGCACCGGGCGCCAGCTTGCCGTCGGCGGCGAGGCAGGCCAGCTTGGCGCTGGTGCCGGTGCCGCAGGGCGAACGGTCGTAGGCCAGGCCGGGGCACAGCACGAAGTTGCGCGCATCCAGACCGGGGTGCGGTGAGGCGCCGTTGATCTCGATGTGATCGATCTCGGCGCCGTCCGTACCGGCGATGCCGTTCGATTCAAGCGCGCGGCGAATCGCCTCGGTGTAAGCGGTGAGTTCGCGCTGGTGCCGGATTTCCAGCGGCAGCGGCGTGTCCCCGGTGATGAAGAACCAGTTGCCGCCCCAGGCGATGTCGCCGGTGACGCGGCCATAGCCCGGCACGTCGACGCCGACTCCGGCGGCGTGGCGGTAGCTTTCCACGTTGCCCACGGTGACGCGGCCGTCGTCATGCAGCTCGGCCTCCACGGTGCCTACCGGCGTGTCGATGCGGTGCCTGCCCGGAGCGATGCGGCCAAGATGCTGCAATGTGCGCACCAGGCCGATCGTGCCGTGGCCGCACATGCCGAGGTAGGAAACATTGTTGAAGTAGATGACGCTGGCGCAGGCGCCGGCCGTCTGCGGCGGCAGCAGCAACGCGCCGACGACGGTGCTGCTGCCACGCGGCTCGCATGCAATGGCGCTGCGCCAGCGGTCGAAGTCGCGGCGGAAGCGTTCGCGCTGTTCCATCAGCGTGCCGTTGCCCAGATCGGGGAACCCGCTGATGACGACGCGGGTGGGTTCGCCGCCGGTATGGGAGTCGATCACGTCTATCGTAGTCATGCGCTTATGCTCGCCCCGCTGCGGCCGGGCGTCTATGGGCTCTTGCGGTTCGCCGATGCGGAAATCGGCATACTTCGATGGTCTGCCGGATCGGCACAGTGGCCGCGGAAATTCCGGCGAACGAAGTGAATGCGCCGCTTGGCGGACGGCCCGGCATGGCGCTTCTCGTGAAGGAAACGGCGGCCCGCTACGCGTACGCCAATTTCATCCCGGCGCAACGAGGGGATCGCCGTTAGCCGCCGAGTTGCGCCAGCAGCTCGGCCACGTGCTCGTGGGTGGTGGCGCGCAGCAGGCGGGCGCAGTGGCTGCGCAGCATGGCATGGTCCAGCGTGGCGAGGCGGTCGCGCACCAGCAGCAACTGGCTGGGGTGCATGCTGAATTCGGTGAGGCCGAGCGCGAGCAGCATCGCGGTGAAGTTCACGTCGCCGCCGATTTCGCCGCACAGGCTTACCGGCTTCTTCGCGCGGCGCCCCGCGCCGATCACGTGCGAGAGCAGGCGCAGCAAGGCCGGCTGCAGCGGGGTGTAGATGTTGTCCAGCGCGTCGTTGCCGCGGTCGGCGGCGAGCACGTACTGGGCGAGATCGTTGGTGCCGATGGCGAGGAAGTCGGCATGTTCGAGCAGCGAGCGCACGTTGATCGCGGCGGCGGGCACTTCGATCATCGCGCCCAGCGGCAGTTTCTCGGGCAGGTCGATGTTCTCGCGCTTCAGGTCCTGCCGCGCCAGCTTGAACAGTGTGCGCACCGCGATCAGTTCGTCCGGCTGGGTCACCATCGGCACCAGCACGCGCATCGGGCCGTAGCAGGCGGCGCGCAGGATGGCGCGGATCTGCGTGGTGAACACCGCAGGGTAGCGCAGCGACAGACGCACGCCACGCACGCCCAGCGCAGGATTGTCTTCGCCGCGCATCACCAGGCCGGCGGCGTCGGCCTTGTCGGCGCCGAGGTCCAGCGTGCGGATCGTGACCGGCAGGCCGCCCATGCCCAGCACCAGGTCGCGGTAGGCATTGAACTGCTCGTCTTCCGTGGGCAGGCCTTTGTGGCGCAGGAACAGGAATTCGGTGCGGTAGAGGCCCACGCCGTCGGCGCCGCGCGTGCGCGCCAGCGCAACATCGGTGGGTGTTTCCGCGTTCGCCAGCAGGCGGATGGCCACTTCGTCGCGGGTGCGCGTGGCCGCGTTGGCAAGCGTGGCCAGGCGGCGGCCCTCGGCGGCGGCCTCGCGCTGCCACGCGCGGTAGCGGGCGAGGTCCTGTGCGGTGGGGTGCACGATGGCCTCGCCGCGGTCGGCGTCGAGCAGGATCAGGTCGTCGTCGTGCAGCAGCGACAGCGCATCGCGCGCGCCCACCAGCATCGGCAGGCCGAGGCTGCGCGCGAGGATGGCGCTGTGCGAGTACGCGCTGCCGGAACTGGTGACCGCGCCGAGCAGGCCGTTGCCGGCCAGCTGGGCCATGTCGGCCGGCGCGATGGTGTCGGCGATCAGGATCTCGCCCACGCGCGCAGCGATCTTGCGTTCTTCCGGTGTGGTGTGGCGCTGCAGAGCCGAGACTACGCGGGCGATGACCTGGTCGATGTCCTCCTTGCGGCTGCGCAGATAAGGATCGTCCATCGCCTCGAACACTGCGGCCAGGCGATCGCGCTGTTTCTTGAGCGCGGCGGCGGCGCGGTAGTGGCCGATCTTCACCAGGTCGTCGAGGCCGCGCAGCAATTCGGCATCGTCCAGCAGCAGGCTGTGCGCGTCGATGAACTCGTTGACCTCGCGTGCCAGCGCGCCGTGCAGCTTGCCGCGCAGTTCGCGCAGCTCCTGCCGCGCCGTGTCCAGCGCGCGATGCAGGTGCTCCAGCTCGGCCTCGACTTCGTCCTCGGCCAACGGGCGGTTGTCCACGGCGTAGCGGCTGGGGCGCACCAGGCGTGCGCGCCCCAGCGCCATGCCGCGCGAGGCCAGGGTGCCGGGCAGGACATGCCTCATTCCGATCAGGCTCCTTCGTCGAACTTGCGGTCGAAAAGATCGGCCACGGCATCCAGCGCGGCCTGCTCGTCCGGGCCATCGGCGCGGATCGTCAGCGGCGTGCCGATGCCGGCGGCCAGCATCATGACGCCCATGATGCTCTGCGCGTTGACCTCGCGGCCGCGATTCAGCAGCAGCACGGTGGATTTGTAGCCCTGCACCAGTTGCACCAGCTTGGCCGAAGCGCGCGCGTGCAGGCCGAGTTTGTTGGAGACGACGATTTCTTTTTCAAGCATGGGTCAGGCTTTTCGAGAATGGCTCATGGACAGGCTTTGTCGATGAAAATGCCGCCGCGGCCGCCGCTGGCCGCGATCTCGGCCAGTTCGTCCAGCGTCTTGTCGGAGTAATTGAGCACGCGCAGCAACATCGGCAGATTGAGGCCGGATACGCAGCGCAGACGCACGCCCAGCGAGCTGAGCGACAGCCCGATATTGCAGGGCGTGGCGCCGTAGAGGTCGGCCAGCACCAGCACGCCCTCGCCCTGGTCGAGCGCACGCGCATGGCGCGCGGTGAGCGTGCGCATCACGTCGGGATCGGCCTGCGGCGGCACTTCCACCGCCTCCACCTGCAAGGGCAGTTTCGGCATCACGTGATGGGCGGCGGAAATCAGTGCCTGGCCGACCGCCTCGTGGGTCATCAGCAGCACGCCGACGCTCATGGCCGTGCTTCCGTCTGGTTGGTTTGTCGCGGCGACATGGCAGTCAGTCCAGCTCACGGTGGAAGGTGAGCACGCCTTCGCGCGTAGCGCGGTAATGCGCGGCGAGTTGCTCGACGAGGTATACCGAGCGATGGCGGCCGCCGGTGCAGCCGATCGCGATCGTGACGTAGCTGCGATCGTCCTGTTCGAAGCGCGGCAACCATGCATCCAGCCAGCGCGTGGTGTCGGCAAGGTATTCGTTGACCAGCGGCTCGGCTTCGAGGAACTCGCGCACCGGCGCGTCCTTGCCGGAGAGCGGGCGCAACTTCGGTTGCCAATGCGGGTTGGGCAGGCAGCGCGCGTCGAACACGAAATCCGAATCCAGCGGCAACCCGCGCTTGAACGCGAAGGACTGGAACATCAGGGTCATGCCCTCGGTGGCCTGCGCGTAGCCCGTAGCGACCAGCCGGCGCAACTGGTGCACGTTGAGTTCGCTGGAATCGATCACCTTCTCGGCAATCGCCATCAGCGGGCGCAGCAGGCGGCGTTCCTCGGCGATCGCGTTGGCCAGCGACTTGCCGCGCGTGGCGAGCGGATGGCGACGGCGGGTTTCCGAATAGCGCTTGAGCAGCACATCGTCGCTGCAATCGAGGAAGATCAGGTGCAGCTGCACGCCGGTGGCGGCCAGTTCGGACAGCGCCTCGGGCAGGTGTTCGAGGTCGGCGCCGCGATTGCGCACGTCCACGCCCACCGCGATGCGCCGGTAACGGCCCGCGCCGCGTCCTGCCGCGTCCACCAGTTGCGGCAGCAGCGAGGGCGGCAGGTTGTCCACGCAGTAGAACTCCAGGTCCTCCAGCGCGCGCAGGGCCACCGTCTTGCCGCCTCCGGACATGCCGGTGAGCACGATCAGGTGGGTTTCGTGCGGGTTGGTGAACAGGTTGCTCGGTGTGGATTCTTCGTTCATGAACAGGCTCTACTCACCATGGCGGCAGCCGGCGCAGCTGATGCGCCTGGCGGTCGATGAAGGTCTGCGCTGGGTCGATGCCCTTGCTCTTCAGCGCGTGGCTGCGCACGGCTGCTTCGACCAGCACGGCGATGTTGCGGCCCGGCGCCACCGGGATGGTGATCATCGGCACCCGCACGTCGAACACCTCGCGGTGGCCGGTGTCGCCGGTCAGGCGGGTCAGCGCGTCGATGTCCTCGCCTTCGCGCAGCGGCTTCAGGTGGATCACCAGCCGCAGGTACTTGGACGGCTTGACGGACATATGGCCGAACATCTCGCGCACGTTGAGCACGCCGAGGCCGCGCACTTCCAGCAGGTCCTGCAGCAGCTCGGGGCAGGTGCCGTCGATCACGTCGGGTGCGATCAGGGTGAACTCGGTGGCATCGTCAGCCACGAGCCGGTGGCCGCGGCTGATGAGCTCCAGCGCCAGTTCGCTCTTGCCGGAACCTGCCTCGCCGGTGATCAGCACGCCGATCGAGAACACTTCCAGGAACACGCCATGCAGGGTGACCTTGGCCGCCAGCTGGCGGGCGAGGTGGTACTGCAGGAAGGTCAGCAGCTCATGCCCACGCTTCGAACTGACCCACAACGGGGTGTCGGTTTCCTCGGCCACCTCGCGCAGATCCGAGGGGATGGTCTGATCCTTGGTGACGATCATCGCCACCGGACGGGTGGCGGCGATCTTGTGGATCGCTTCCCAGCGCTGGCGCGAGTCCATGGCGTCGAGGAAATTCAGTTCCTCCGAGCCGATGATCTGGATCTTGTTCGGGTAGATGACGTTGAGATAGCCGATCAGCGAAGGTCGGCGCGATTGCGCCACGTTGGGTTCCAGCATGCGCGATTCACCGCGCATGCCGGCGATCCAACGCAGCGCCATGCGCTCGTTGACGCCGTCGAAGAGTTGTCGTGCGGTGAGCCGATCCAAGCTTCGGTCCTTTGCGTCGCGCGCCGCGCGTGGAGGTTGCGGCGGAGCAGGGCCATTGTGCCAGCTTGGGGCGGAGCTGTGCGGGGAAGAGCAGGCCGCCCGTGCGCCGGGCGGCCTGCGGCAAGCGTCAACCGTACTGCACTTCCGTGCGCGTGGCGCGATGGTGCTTGTCCACGATCTTTTCGCGGTGGCGGCGCAGCTGTGCCACCAGCTTGTCGAACAGTGCGTCGATGGAGGCGTACATGTCCGCCTCGGCGGCCTCGGCGTGCAGGGTGGCACCCGTGATACCCAGCGTGGCATCCGCGCGATGTCGCAGCTTGTCCACCGAGAGGATCACGGCGAGGCTGACCAGCTTGTCATCGAGGCGGTGGAGGCGGTCGAGCCTGGACTCGACGTGTTGACGCAGCGCGGGGGTGACATCGATCTGCTGGCCGCTGAGTTGGAATTGCATGGTACGCCTCCTCTGGTGGTGCAGGCCGCGTTTCGCGGCGGGATCGGCGCGCTTCGATGGATGCGGGCGCGCCTTCGAACATCCTTCGCTACAAATATGAGAGCGTTTTTCCGGGGAGCAAGTTCCCTGCTCAACTCTTGCGCTGGCGTTCGCTGGAACTCGGGATGCGCAATCCTTCGCGATATTTGGCCACGGTGCGTCGCGCGACCTGGATGCCCTTGCTTTTCAGCTCCGCGGCCAAGGCCTGGTCGGACAGCGGCTTGCGCGGATTCTCAGCATCGATGAGCTTGCGCAGCATCGCCTGGATCGCCGTGGCCGAGGCGCTGCCGCCGTCTTCGGTGGAGACGCCGCTGGAGAAGAAATATTTCAGCTCGAAAGTGCCGCGCGGCGTATGCAGGTACTTGCGCGTGGTAACGCGCGAGATGGTGGATTCGTGCATGCCAACCTCCTCCGCCACTTCGCGCAACACCAGCGGATGCATCGCCTCCGGCCCGTAGTCGAGGAAGGCACTCTGTCGCCGCACGATGGCGCCCGCCACCTTGAGCAGGGTTTCGGCACGCGACTCCAGGCTCTTTAGCAGCCAGCGCGCCTCCTGCAGTTGGCCCTTCATCCAGTTGGCGTCGTCGCCGCGCGCGCGGGCGATCAGGTTGCAGTAATGCTGGTTGAGGCCGAGCCGCGGCTGCGCGTCCGCATTCAGGCGCACCTGCCAGCGACTGCCTTCGCGCACGGCATAGACGTCCGGCGCCACGTATTCCACCGGGGTGGCGTCCAGCGCCGCGCCGGGGCGTGGGTCGAGGCTGCGGATCAGGGTGGCGGCGGCGGCCACTTCTTCCTCGTCGGCGCGAAGCTTGCGCGCGAGTTTCGCGACGTCGTTGCGCGCAAGCAGTTCCAGTTCGTTTTCCACGATGGCGAGCGCCAGCTCGCGTTGCGGCGTGCTGGCGTCGAACTGCTGCAGCTGGCTGCGCAGGCAGTCGCGCAGGTCCAGGCTGGCCACGCCCAACGGGTCGAAACCCTGCAGGCGGCGACGCACGGCCTCGATCTCGGCGAGACTGGCGTCGAGGTTGTCGGGCAGCGCCGTGCGCACGGCTTCGATGCCGTCGGCGAGATAGCCGTCGGCGTTCAGCGCGTCGATCATCACCGTGGCGATGGCGGTCTGGCGCGGGTTGAAACCGGCCAGGTTGAGCTGCCACAACAGATGCTGTTGCAGGGTCTCGGGCGCGGCGTTCTGCGGCTCGAAGTCTTCGTCGCCACGCGCGTTGCCGCTGGCGGAGCTGCTGGAAAAGTCGATGGGGGTTTCGACATTGCCGCCGCCGTCGTCGGTCCACTCGGCACTGTCGTCGGCGTCGATGCCGTGGTCGGTGACGGCCTCGGCGGGGCCGGGCGTCTGCGCGTATTCGGCTTCCGGTGCGGCTTCCTCCGCGCTGGCGTCGTTGTCTTCGCTCTCGTCGGCGAATTCCAGCAGCGGGTTGCCTTCGGCGATTTGCCGCAGTTCGGTTTCCAGCTCAAGTTGCGACAATTGCAGCAGCCGGATCGCCAGTTGCAGTTGCGGCGTCAGGGTGAGCTGCTGATGGAGACGAAATTGCAGTGCAGGTTTCATGCCGGCCCGTGGAATGGACTGGCAGTCATCCTACTCCGCAGCCGGCGGGCGCGGCCATAGCCAGTTCACCCGCCGTGAAGCCAACGTCAAAGTTTGAATTCGCGACCCAGATAAACCTCGCGCACCTTTTCGTCGGCGAGGATATGGGCGGGCGTGCCGCGCGACAGCACCTCGCCCTCGTTCATGATGTAGGCGCGGTCGCAGATGCCCAGTGTTTCGCGCACGTTGTGGTCGGTGATGAGCACGCCGATGCCGCGTTCCTTGAGGTGGCGCACGATGCGCTGGATCTCGCCCACCGAAATGGGGTCGACACCCGCGAAGGGTTCGTCCAGCAGCATGTAGCGCGGGTTGGCGGCCAGGGCGCGGGCGATCTCCACGCGGCGGCGCTCGCCGCCGGACAGGCTGATGCCCTTCTGCGTGGCGATGTGGCCGATTTTCAGCTCGTCGAGAAGCTTCTCCCGTTCGACTTCGCGCTGCTGCTGGGTGAGGCTCTCGCGCAATTCCAGCACGGCCATGATGTTGTCGGCCACGCTGAGCCGACGGAACACCGAGGCTTCCTGCGGCAGGTAGCCGATGCCCAGGCGTGCGCGCAGATGCATCGGCAGGCCGGTGATGTCCTGCTGGTCGAGTTTGATCGTGCCGCCATCGGCTTCGATCAGGCCCACGATCATGTAGAAGCAGGTGGTCTTGCCGGCGCCGTTGGGGCCGAGCAATCCCACCACTTCACCCTCGCGGATGGAGAAGGCGAAATCGCGCACCACCTGGCGCGCCTTGAAACTCTTTTGCAAACCTTCGGCGGACAGCATCGATCAGTTGCCCTTTGCCGGTGCGGCGGGTTTCGCCGGAGCGGCGACTGCCTTGGGAGGCAGTTTGCCGGCCACCGGCTCGTTGTCGGGCACCGGCATCGCGGTGGGCGGCTTGGCGCAGATGACCGGCGCGCCCGTGGTGTTCTTGGGCAGGATCACGCCATGCACCAGGCCGTTGCTGGCGGTGTCGCCGGTGATGTAGTTGGTGTTCTGGTTGTAGGTGAGCTTGTCGCCATGGAATTCGCCACGGCACTGCTGCACCACCACCGCGTTGCCGATGAGCACGGCGATGTTGTTGACGTTGTCGTAGTCCAGGGTGGCGGCGTCGCCGGTCACCAGGTTGTTGTTCTCGTCCAGTTCCTGGATGTGCGCCGGATGGCCGGGCGTGCCGGTGACCACCACGCGCGATACCTGCTGGTCGCCATCGAGGTAGATCTTGGCGATGTCGCCGGTGAGCAGCATGGTGCCCTGGGTGATCCTGACGCTGCCGGTGAGCGTGGTGACCGTGTTCGGCGCGTTGTAGGCGTCGGTCTTCACGGACCAGGTGTTCATCAGCTGCTGGCGATCCGATTTCTTGGCGCTGGCAGCCAAGGGAGCCAGGGCGAGCAAGGCCGCCACGCAGGCTATGCCGAGAGCCTCACGATTTGCGTTGCGGACGCGGGCGCGGCGGGAAGGTGCCATGGCTTGCATCGAACAGCTCCAGATGGTTTTCGTTGAGGTTGGCACGCATGCCGATGCCGTCCAGTGTACGGGCGCCCTGCACGGCGTGCGCCGCTTCGGCCGTCACCATGCGGTTTTCCTTCGGCCAAGCGGTGACTTCGGAAGTGTCCAGGGTCGCCATGTCCACCGGCTGGCCCTTGGCATCGGTGTAGGCGGCGCGCTGCATGTGCACCGGGCCCTGCAGCTTGATCAGGGTGCCGCTCTTGTCCACCCAGCCGTACAGCGAATGGCCGTCCCAGTCCGGGATGCCGGGCTTCTTGGGGGAGATCTGGAAGACCGGTGCGTTGATGTACAGGGTGTCATCGTCCTCGCGGCGCTCCATATGGGGCGCCTGCATGCGGAATGCGAGCAATCCTTCGGGGTTGTAGGACCACATCTTGGCGTTGTAGAGCACGTAGCCCGAGCGCGGCGGCCCCACGAAGTCGTTCTCCTTGGGTGTCCCGACCACCCACCACAGCAACACCTGGGCGAGTCCGGCGGCCAGCGCCACCACCACGATCATGGCGGGCAGCTTGCGGTCGCGGAACCAGAGCCGCAGGGAGGCGATCACTGCCAGCGCTCCCGCTCGGCGGCGCTCTTGCCCTGCGCATGCAGGATCAGGTCGCAGGCTTCGCGCGCCGCACCCATGCCGCCGGGCCGCTGGGTCTGCCAGTGCGCGACCTCGGCGACCCACGGGTGCGCGTTGGCCACCGCCACGGCGAGGCCGGCGATGCGCATGGGCGGCAGGTCGGGCAGGTCGTCGCCGACGAAGGCGGCCTGCTCGGGCGCGAGACCCAGCGCTTCCAGCAGGGCGGTGAAGCAGGCGCGCTTGTCGGCCTGCCCCTGGTAGACGTGGGCGATGCCCAGTTCTTCGGCGCGCAGCGCCACGGGGTGGCTGATGCGCGCGGTGACGATGGCCACCTGCACGCCGTTCGCCTGCAGCCGCTTCAGGCCGAGGCCGTCGTGGACGTGGAACACCTTGGTTTCGCGGCCGTCTTCGCCGTACCAGAGCCGGCCATCGGTGAGCGTGCCATCCACATCGAACGCAGCCACGCGGATTTTCGCAGCACGGGCGAGGAGGTCGGCGGGGAGATCGGCCAGATACATGAGTCGGTTCGCAGAAGTGGCGGGAGAGATAAACGTGCGATCAGACCACGCGTGCACGGAGCAGATCGTGAATGTTGAGCGCGCCGACCACGCGCCGCTCGTCGTCCACCACCAGCAGGGCATGGATCTGGTGCTTCTCCATCAATTGCGCGGCCTCGGCGGCCAGCTTGTCGGGGCCGATGGTCTTGGGGCCGCGGGTCATCAGCGCGGCCACGGTGGCGTCGCGCAGGTTCACCCCCTCGTCGTCCAGGGCGCGGCGCAGGTCGCCGTCGGTGAACACGCCGAGCAATTGCTGCTGTTCATCCACCACGGCGGTCATGCCCAGGTGCTTGCGGGTCATCTCCACCAGGGCGGCGGTAAGGCTGGCCTCGGGCGGCACGCGCGGCACGTCTTCGCCCGAGTGCATCACGTCGCTGATCCTGAGCAGCAGGCGGCGGCCCAGGCTGCCGGCGGGGTGCGAGCGGGCGAAGTCGTCCGAGGTGAAGCCACGTGCCTCCAGCAAGGCGATCGCCAGCGCGTCGCCCAATACCAGTGCTGCCGTGGTGCTGGTGGTCGGGGCCAGGCCCAGCGGGCAGGCTTCGTTGCTGATGCTGCCGTCGATATGCACGTTGGCCTGGGTAGCCAGCGAAGAAGTCGGTTTGCCGGTGATCGCGACCAGCGGAATGCCCTGGCGCTTGATCATCGGCAGGATGAACAGCAGCTCGTCGGTCTCGCCGGAATACGAGAGCGCCAGCACCACGTCGTCGGGCTGGATCATGCCGAGGTCGCCGTGGCTGGCCTCGCCGGGGTGCACGAAGAAGGCCGGGGTGCCGGTGGACGCCAGCGTGGCGGCGATCTTGCGCGCCACATGACCCGATTTGCCCATTCCGGTGACCACCACGCGGCCGCGGCAGGCCAGGATCAGCCGGCAGGCTTCCGCGAAGGCGCCGTCGATGCGCGGCCCGAGCTCGGCAATGGCCGCGGCCTCGGTGGCGATCACCGCACGGGCGCTGCGCACGATGGCTTCGGGTGCGAGTTCGATGGCAGCGTGCGGGACGGGACGTGGGTTCATGGGGGCTCGATACGGGGCGCGGGAATGCCCATGGCGGGATCGCTGTCGTTTCTGCGACAGGGGATTTCCATTACCATGGCATATTCGCATTTTAACGTCACAAGCCGACGCGATGCCGATTCCGGTCGCGTCCGCCGCCCTTTGCTCGTGGAAGCCCGATGGACCCAGCACGCATCCAGACCCTGATCGAAACCGGCCTGCCCGGCGCGCAGGCCGAGGTCAGCGGCGACGATGGCGTGCACTTCGAGGCCACCGTGGTTGCCAGCCAGTTCGCCGGCAAGCTGCCGCTGGCGCGGCACCGGCTGGTCTATGCCACGCTGGGCGAACTGATGGGCGGCGCGATCCACGCATTGGCATTGAAGACGCTGACCCCCGAGGAAGCCGCCGCGCGCCGAGGGTGATTTCCGCTCTTATTGAAAAGTCCGGCACGGATGCCGGTTCTTCTTCGCGCTCATGGAGGAGCGTACAAGTTTAGGACACCGTTCGATGGCCAAGATCCTGATCAATGGCGGCGTGCCGCTCCAGGGCGAGGTAGGCATTTCCGGCGCGAAGAACGCTGTGCTGCCCATCCTCGCCGCCTGCCTGCTGGCCGATGCGCCGGTCAGCATCGGCAACGTGCCGCACTTGCATGACGTCACCACCTTCATCGAGCTGCTCGGCCAGATGGGCGTACAGCTGGTGCTGGACGACCGCATGAAGATCCACGTCGATCCGCGCACCACCAGTACCTGCATCGCTCCTTACGACCTGGTGCGTACCATGCGCGCCTCGATCCTGGTGCTGGGGCCGCTGGTGGCGCGCTTCGGCCAGGCCGAGGTGTCGCTGCCCGGCGGCTGCGCGATCGGCTCGCGCCCGGTGGACCAGCACATCCGCGGCCTGCAGGCGCTGGGCGCCGAGATCACCGTGGAGAACGGCTACATCAAGGCGCGCGCCAAGCGGCTCAAGGGTGCGCGCATCGTGATGGACATGGTCACCGTCACCGGCACCGAGAACATCCTGATGGCCGCCACGCTGGCCGAAGGCACCACGGTGATCGAGAACGCCGCGCAGGAGCCCGAGGTGGTGGATCTCGCCCATTGCCTGATCTCGATGGGCGCGAAGATCGAAGGCGTGGGCACCTCGACGCTGGTGGTCCATGGCGTTGACCGCCTGCACGGCACCGACTACCAGGTGCTGCCCGACCGCATCGAAACCGGCACCTTCCTGGTCGGTGCGGCGATGACCGGCGGCAAGGTGCGCGCCCGCGGCGCGCGCGCCAACACGATGGACGCGGTGCTGGCCAAGCTGGAGGATGCCGGCGCGCACATCTCCAGCGGCGAGGACTGGATCGAGCTGGACATGGGCGGGCGCCGGCCGAAGGCGGTCAACATCACCACCGCACCGTATCCGGCGTTCCCCACCGACATGCAGGCCCAGTTCACCGCGCTCAACTGTGTGGCCGAGGGCATCGGCATCATCACCGAGACGGTGTTCGAAAACCGCTTCATGCATGCCCATGAGCTGCAGCGCCTCGGCGCCGACATCCAGCTCGAAGGCAACACCGCCGTCATCAAGGGCGTGAACCAGATGAGCGGTGCGCCCATCATGGCCACCGACCTGCGCGCCTCCGCTTGTCTGGTGCTCGCCGGACTGGTGGCACAGGGCGACACCACGGTGGACCGCGTGTACCACATCGATCGCGGCTACGAGAACATCGAGGAAAAGCTGGGCACGCTGGGCGCACGCATCCGGCGTCTACCGAACTGAGCTTTGGTTGTGCGGGCACATGGGCCGGGTATGCCATGTGCCAGCGCAGACCGTGGAACCTCTGCGATCTCCGTCTGTCTGGCACCGGAAGTTATTTGAGCGAGTGCCCTATGGCTGCGAATAGCTCACGAGTTCCAGCGTGAGATTGCCGCCATCCTTCTGGGAAATCTTGACCGGCACCGGATATTTCGCCGGCACATACCAGGCGTTGAAATCGCGTTCTTGATCGGTGCGATCCACGCGTACGGCATCGAACGAACCGGCAGGCACGCTGACCTTTTCGCTGGCGGCCACCTTGAACGTCTGCATCTCGACAGACTGCCTGCCGCCAACGCCGAAGGTGGCGCTTTTCGCGCCGTCACGCAGCGCGACGCCCAACGCCAGCGGCAGCGTATTGCGTTCCACCATGCCCGGTTGCATGGGATAGCTGTGATGCTTGCCGTTGTCATCCATTTGCACGGTATTGCCCTGCACGACGAGTTCGCGGTTCTTCGGCTTGAACGAAGAGGCGAAGGCGTACTTGTACGACACCGCCTGCGGTACCTGGCCGGCCCAGGTGAAGTGCGACACTTCCGACGTGCTGGCACCGAAGGCGGCGGCGAGGCCGGAAGTGCCGGTGACCTTGTCGGTGTATTCGAACTGGCCGTTGCCGACTGGGTTCAACGTGAGCTTGGCTTCGCCCATCGGCTCGCCACCCTGCAGCACGTGGTAGGTGGCGGTGAAGGACTGCGGCACGCTCGCGGCGGAAACTGCAGTGGCGGACAGGACGAAGGTTGCGGCAAGGCCGGCGCGGAGGAGGGAGATTTTCATTCCGCCGAATATAGGCCGTGTGGCTGAATGCCGCACGACCTGTGTATCTACGAAAGCTGCGCCAGCGTGAGCGGCGCGGTCACCGGTCGGCCATCGAACATCGCTTCGCCGTTCCAGCGCAGGCGGCCGCGGGCGATGGCCCCGACCACGGCGGGCAGCAGCCGGTGTTCTTCGGCAAGCAGGCGTTCGGCAAGCGAAGCTTCGGTATCGCCCGGGCCGACCGGGATGCGTGCCTGCGCCACTACCGGGCCGCCGTCCAGTTCGGCGGTGACGTAATGGACGCTGGCACCGTGCTCGGTGTCGCCGGCTTCGAGGCAGCGGCGGTGCGTGTGCAGGCCGGGGTACTTCGGCAGCAGCGACGGGTGGATATTGATCGCGCGGCCTTCCCATTGGGCCACCACAGCAGCGTCGATCACGCGCATGAAACCGGCCAGCACCAGCAGTTCCGTGCCACTGGCCGCGACGTGCGCGAACAGGGCGCGGTCGAAGCTGGGTCGATCCGGATAGTCCTTCGGGTTCAGTGCCAGCGTGGGGATGTGCGCCGCCTCGGCCAGCCGCAGCGCGCCGGCAGATGCCTTGTCGCTGCCAACCAGCACCATTTCCACCGGCAGCGCACCGGCATCGCGCGCCGCGACCAGCGCAGCGAGGTTGCTGCCGCGGCCGGAGGCGAGCACGGCAACCTTGAGGAGGGACTGGCTCACGACAGGCTCAGCCGATATGGACGCGCTCGTCGTCCGTGGCCTTGACCACTTCGCCGATCACGCGGCTGGAAAGCCCGTGCTTGCCCAGCAGGGCGGACGCCGCAGCTACCGCGTCGCGCGGCAGGATCACGGTGAAACCCACGCCGCAGTTGAAGGTGCGCCACATTTCCTCGCGCGCTACCTTGCCCTCGCGTTGCAGCCAGTCGAATACCGGCGGCAGTTCGATGCTGTGGGCGTCAAGTGCGAGGCCGAGGCCGTCGGGCACCACGCGGATGATGTTTTCCTTGAGACCGCCGCCGGTGATGTGGGCCATGCCGTGGATGGACGCACCCTGCGTGGCGATCAACTCCAGCATCGGTTTCACGTAGATCGTGGTGGGGGCCATCAGCGCGTCGACGAGCTTCACGCCGCCCACGTCGAGGTCCAGCGGGCTGCCGGCACGTTCGAGGATCTTGCGGACCAGCGAATAGCCATTGGAATGGGGGCCGCTCGACGCCACGCCCAGCACCACGTCGCCGGACACGATGCCGTCGCCCGAGAGCAGCGCGGCTTTTTCCACCGCGCCCACGGTGAAGCCGGCAAGGTCGTATTCGCCGGGCGGATACATGTCCGGCATCTCGGCGGTCTCGCCGCCGATCAGGGCGCAACCGGCCAGCTCGCAACCCCTGGCGATGCCGCCCACCACGGCAGCGGCCGTGTCCACGTCCAGCTTGCCGGTGGCGAAGTAGTCCAGGAAGAACAGCGGTTCCGCGCCCTGCACCAGCACGTCGTTCACGCACATGCCGACGAGGTCGATGCCGATGGTGTCGTGGCGGTTCAACTGCTGGGCGAGCTTGAGCTTGGTGCCCACGCCGTCGGTGCCGGAGACCAGTACCGGCTCCTTGTATTTGCCGCCCAGGTTGAACAGGCCGCCGAAACCCCCCAGTCCGCCCATCACCTCGGGACGGCTGGTGCGCTTCACCAGCGGCTTGATACGTTCGACCAGGGCATTTCCGGCGTCGATATCGACGCCGGCGGCGCGGTAGGTGAGGGCGTCGGACATGGCGGAAACCGGCGTGGGAAACGCGCAATTCTACTGCATGCGGACGGTTGCCGACGCGGTCGCGCGCCAGTTCCGTGGACGGCGGCATGGACGCCGCGGGGGCGATTGGGCAGACTTCCGTGGTATTCCCCGCCAAGTGCCCCGCCGATGCGCCCGTTCGCCATGCGCCTGCCGCGCCTGTTCCTCATCGTCCTGCTGCTGGGCCTGGCCGGGTTGCCGCCCCTGCATGCGCAGACCGTATCGCCGTATTCGGTGACGGTGCCGGTGACCGACACCAGCGACACCCAGCGTGGCGCGGCCTTCGCCAGCGCGCTCAGCCAGGTACTGGCGCGGGTGGCCGGCGGGCAGGATCTGCGCGGCAAGGCGGGTTACGACGATGCGTTGAAGAACGCCGCAGCGCTGGTGCTGCACTTCCAGTACGCACGCACCACCGGCGGCATGAACCTTTCGGTGGATTTCGAGCCGGGCGCGGTGCGCCACCTGGTGACCCAGCTCGGCGTAACGGACAGTGTGGGCGGCAAGCCGCCGGTGTTGTTGATGGTGCGCGGCAGCGACGGCCAGTTGCTGGACAAGGACGCGCTGGCCAGCCTCGCCGGTGCCGCCGCCGCGCGCGGTTATGGCGTGACCTACGTCGATCCCTCGAACGCACCCGATCCGGCCAAGGTGGACGCCGCCGATCCTGCCACCCTGGTGGCGATCAATCAGCAATACCACACCGGTCTGGTGCTGCTGGGCAGCCTGCACGACGGCGGCGCCGACTGGACGCTGGTGTCCGGCGGCAAGGCGCAGCACTGGAACGACAAGGCCGCCACCGAAGACGCGCTGATGACCGATGCCGGCAACGGCATGGTCGACCGCATCGGGCAGCAACTCAACGTGATCGGCTCCACCGTCAACGACGAGAAGCTGTGGGTGAGCGGCCTCGCCAGCGCGATGGACTATGCGAACCTGCTCAGTTTGCTGCGCAACGATCCTTCGGTGCGTGGCGTCGCCATGTTGGGCGCGGACAACGACGGCATGTTGTTCGAGGTGAAATCGGTGATGCCGGCCGATGCGCTGGCTGCGAACCTTGCGGCGAGTGGACGGTTGATTCGCAGCGAGGCGCATCCGGATACGGATGCCAGCCTGCAGTGGCTGCACTGATCTCGCATGCAGGCTCCTCGCGATACCACGCACACCTGCATGCGAGTCGCCCGCGAAGGCCCGCGCATCCATGTGCGGTCATATGCGGACCCTTCGCAAAATCCCGCACTTCTCCGTGCGGACTCTTCGGGAGAGCCGGCTTTGCATAGGGCCTTGGGATGATGAACCACGACGCCTATCGCCGCTGGCAGATGCTGGCGATCATCGCGGTCATCGGCTTTCTGCTGTGGCGGCTGGCCCCGATGCTGACGCCCTTCGTGGTGGCGGCGATGCTGGCCTATCTCGGCGATCCGCTGGCGGACCGACTGGAGCGCCTGCACATGGGCCGCACGCTGGCGGTGACCATCGTGTTCCTGGTGCTGCTCCTGCTGCTGGGCGGTGCCTTGCTGCTGCTGATACCGCTGATCTCGCACCAGGTCGAAAACCTGATCCAGAACGTGCCGCGCTACGTGGACTGGGCCGAGCACACGGCGTGGCCATGGCTGCAGGTGAAGCTGCACCTCGATCCGCGCACGTTCGACAGCGACCAGCTGATTGCCACCATCAAGGAGCACATCGGTTCAGTGGGCGGCGTCGCCGGCCTGGTGCTGGGCAAGGTGTCGCGTTCCGGTCTGGGTTTCGTGTTGTGGCTCACCAACCTGGTGCTGGTCCCGGTGGTGGCGTTCTACCTGCTGCGCGACTGGGATCGGCTGGTAGTGGCCATCGACCGCCTGTTGCCGCGCTCGATCGAACCCACCATCGCCCACCTTGCGCGCGAAACGAATGCCGTACTTGGCGCTTTCGTGCGCGGCCAATTGCTGGTGATGCTGGCGCTGGGCGTGTACTACGGGGGCTCGCTGTCGCTGGTCGCCGGGCTGTCGGTGGGTGCGCTGATCGGCATGATCGCTGGCCTGCTGAGCTTCGTGCCCTACCTCGGGTTCATCACCGGCTTCGGCGCGGCCATCATCGCCGCACTGGTGCAGTACGGCGACTGGAACCATGTGCTGATCGTCTGCGGCGTGTTCGTGGTGGGGCAGTTGCTGGAAGGCTACGTATTGGTGCCCAAGCTGGTGGGAGAGAAGATCGGCCTGCATCCGGTGGCGGTGATCTTTGCGGTCCTGGCCGGCGGCGAGCTGTTCGGCTTCCTCGGTGTGTTGCTGGCGTTGCCGGCCGCGTCGGTGGTGATGGTGCTGTTGCACTATCTGATGGAGCGTTACCGCCTCAGCGAGCTGTACACCGAAGAGGGCGAGGCCGACCCCGCCATCCATGAGACCGTCGTCGAAGTGGATGTCGCCGTGAGCACTGCGTCTGACGCGGGGGAGGCCGCGTCGCCGCACGAGCCATCCGCCCGGCCATGATTCCGCAGCTGCCGCTTGCGTTGCGCTGGCCGCGCCGCCAGCGATTCGAACATTTCCATGCCGGCGCCAACGCCGCCGCACTCGCCGCGGTTGAACGGCTCGCGCGCGAGGCCGCCGCGCCATGGCTGTACCTGCATGGACCGGCGGGCAGCGGCAAGAGCCATCTGCTGATGGCCGCTTGCCAGGCCGCCGGCGACGCCGGGCGCAGTGTGCAGTACCTGCCGCTGGCGAAGCTTGCCGATCATGCCGCCGCGATCCGCGGCGTTGCGGGCGGTGCCTTGCTGGCGCTGGACGACCTCGGCGCCATCGCCGGCATCCGCGAGGCCGAGCACGCGCTGTTCGACCTCTACAACCGCGCCAAGGCGGAAGACGCAGCTCTGCTCTTCGCTGCCGAAACCACGCCTGCCCGGTTGGGCCTGGGGCTGCCCGATCTTCGCTCGCGCCTCGGCGCCTGCACCCAGCTCGCGCTGCGGCCGCTGGACGATGCCGAACGCCGCGACGTGCTCAAGGCGCAAGCCGCACTGCGCGGCATCGAACTGGATGAAGGCGTGCTCGACTGGCTGTTCGCCCGCCATACCCGCGACCTCGGCGCGCTGTTCGACCTGCTGGACCGGCTGGACCAGGCTTCGCTGGCGGCGCAGCGGCGGGTGACGATCCCGTTCCTGCGCGAGCTGCTGAAATAGCCGCAGAAGCCAACTGCACCCATGGTGGATTGCCATGCCCGACATCCAGTTCAGCAGCGACGAGAAGGAAATCCTCGTGCGCAAGATCAAGCTCTACTTCACGGAAGAGCTGAAGCAGGAGATCGGGCGCTTCGATGCCGAATTCCTGCTGGATTTCTTCGCGGGCGAAATCGGCGGCTATTTCTACAACCGCGGCCTGTACGACGCCCAAGCCATCCTCTCGGGCAAGCTGGACGAGCTGGGCGAAGCGATCTACCAGTTGGAGCGGCCGACCGAATTCCGGCGGTGAGGCCCGGTCTGCAACAGGGGTTTTCCTTGCGAAATTTGCCGGGTGAGCAGGAAGATGGGCCGCACGAATCGCGACGGAGACGCCTCCAATGTCATGGATGCATGCCGGCCTGCTTGCTCCAGCGCTTCTCCTGGCAGCAGGCGCGGCCGATCCGTCGTCGTATGCGGCCACGCACCCGGCGGCCTATGCGGGAACCTACGTTCTTCGCGTGTGCCATGGCCCATGCATCGCAACGCCCGATTTCACCGGAACGCTGGTGTTGTTCGAGCGTCCGATACGGAATGCGCAGGGGCGTCTCTTTCGTGCCGACCTCGACACGCAATATGCCAACGGCTGCTTCGTCTGGTCGAAAGCAACAGGCGGCCCGTTTGGCAACGAGCAGCGCGGCTTCTTCTCATGGGCGTTGCTTGAAGGTGCCGCTGATCTTGAGCTGGTGCGTTCGCCGGATGGTGGTTACGGAGTACGCATGCAACTGACGCCGAAAGGCTTGCGTGGCGAAGCTGGGATCTGGGTTGATCCAGGCCCCGCAGGCGCGGGGCACGAGGCTCGAGATCAATTGATTGCTGAGCGTTTGGGCGAGCCGGATATCGCCGCGTGCAATTCGCCGTCTTGATCTGGTGGTTCCGGTCGAGTGATCAGGCCTTCAACAGCTCCGGTGTCGCCTGGGCGCCGATCGCGTCCGTCATCGCCTTCGCCACGTTGAGGTTGCCGGCGATGATGTTGCCGCTTTCGGGGATGCCGTCGCGGCCGGCGAAGTCGCCGTAGCGGCCGCCCGCCTCGTGCACCAGCAGCACGCCGGCGGCCATGTCCCAGGGCTTGAGGCCGATCTCGAAGTAGCCGTCGTAGCGGCCAGCGGCGGTATAGGCGAGGTCCAGCGCCGCGGAGCCGGAGCGGCGGATGTCCTCGGCCTGGCCGAGCAGGGCGCGGGTCATCGCGAGCTGCGCGTCGAGGTGGGCGCGCTGGCGGTAGGGAAAGCCGGTGGCGATCATCGCGCCGCCCAGGTTCTCGCGCTTGCCGACGCGGATGCGCGTCGGGCCGGTGCCCTTGTCCAGATAGGCGCCGTCGCCCTTGCTGGCGGTGAACAGTTCGCCACGCAACGGATCGAACACCACTCCATAGACCGGCACGCCCTTGTCCAGCATGGCGATGGAGACGCTGAAATGCGGGATGCCGCGCAGGTAGTTGTGGGTGCCGTCCAGCGGGTCGATCACCCAGGTGAGCGGGTTCTTCTTGCCGATGGCGCCGCTTTCCTCGGCGAGGATGCCGTGGTCGGGGTAGGCGCGGCGCAGTTCCTTGACGATCTCGGCCTCGGCCAGCTTGTCGACCTCGGAGGCGAAGTCCATGCGCTGCTTCTCGACGACGGCGAGGCCTTCGATGCGGTTCATGTAGCGCAGGATCACGTTGCCGGCGGCGCGCGCGGCGCGCACCGCGATGGTGATGGCGGGTCGGGTCATGGCTTCGGCTGTCGAAAGAACGGGTTGCGGCCGGCGATTCTAGCAGAGCCGGGCCGCAGGCTGGCGTATCCTAGACGGTCTTTGCTTTGCCGGCGGTACCCATGAACCCACCCGATCTCGTCTCCTTGTTCCGCTTCGTGCTGGTACGCACCTCCCATCCGGGCAATATCGGCGGCGCGGCGCGGGCGATACGCACCATGGGCTTCACGCGGCTGGAGCTGGTGGCGCCGCAGCGCTTCCCCGACCGCGAGGCTGACGCACTGGCGGCGAACGCGGTGCAGGTGCTGGCCGAGGCGGGTGTGCACGAGACCCTGGTCGGTGGCTTGGCCGGGACGAGTTTCGCCTTGGGCCTGTCCGCGCGGCGGCGTGGAGTGAACCTGCCGGAGTTGTCGCCGCGCGAGGGGGCCGCGCAGGCGCTGGCCGCAGCCGCGCGCGGCGAGCAGGTGGCGCTGCTGTTCGGCAACGAGCGCACGGGCCTGGAAAACGAGGAACTGGCGACCTGCCATGCGATGGTGCGCATTCCCAGCGTGGACGACTTCAGTTCGTTGAACCTTGCACAGGCGGTGCAGGTGATGGCCTACGAACTGCGCCTGGCGATGCTGGGCGATGCGCTGCCTGGGCCGCCGCCCGAGAACGACGAGCCGCCCGCCGATGCGGGGCAGATGGAACGCTTCTACGCCCATCTTGCCGAGACACTGGACGACATCGACTTCCACAAGGGGCGCGAGCCGACCACGATCATGCTGCGGTTGCGGAAGCTGTTTCAGCGTGCGCAGCCGGATCAGCGCGAGTTGCGCGTGCTGCACGGGATTCTGGCGGACGCGCAGCGGATGGCGATGCTGGCAGGCGGAAAACGGTAGGAACACACCCTGTGCGCGATTGCCTCGCGCTTCGATCAGAGCGAAAAGCAATCGCGCACAGGGTGCGCTCCTACCCTTCGGCTTCGTCCGTGCTCTCGCGCGTGGGTTCGCGGGTGACCAGCAGCTTGTCGATGCGCGCGCCGTCCAGATCCACCACTTCGAAGCGGATGCCTTGCCAGGCGAACACCTCGCCGACTTGCGGAATGTGACCGAGCGCGGCCATCACCATGCCGGCGGCGGTGCGGAATTCGTGCTCGGCTTCGCCGGGCAGGTGGTCGAGGCGCAGCAGTTCGCGCAGGTCGTCGGTGGCCAGGCTGCCGTCGATCAGCCAGCTGCCGTCGGCACGCTCGACGATGGGCGCGTTTTCCGCGGTGTCGCCGTGGGCGAGCTGGCTGGCGCCGACCACCGCGGCGAGCAGGTCGTTGACGGTGACCACGCCCTCGATGTCGCCGTATTCGTCCACCACCAGCGCTAGCGGGGTTTCGGCGTCGCGGAACTCTTCCAGCAAGTCGAGTGCACGCGCGGTGGCCGGCACGTACAGCGGCTTGGCAAGGTGCTCGAACAGTTGCGGACGGCCCTCGGCGAAAGACTGCAGCAGGCGCTTCACTTCGACCACGCCCACCACTTCGCTCTCGTCGCCGCGGTACACCGGGTAGCGCGAGTACGGCGTCTGCCGCAGCACTTCCACGTTCTCCTCGCGCGGCGCGGCCATGTCCAGCCACGCAATGCGCACGCGCGGCGTCATCACGCTGTCCACGCTGCGGTCGCCGAGACGCAGCACGCGGTTGACCATGGCGTGTTCGTCCGCGTCCAGCACGCCCTGTTCGGCGCTTTCGGCCACCAGCAGGCGGATTTCCTCTTCCGTGGCGGCGGCATGGCTGTGGCCGCGCACACCCAGCGCGCGCAGCAGCAGGTTGCTGGCGGTGTTGAGCAGCCACACGAACGGCGCGGTGGCGCGCGACAGCAGCAGCATGGGAATGGCCACGATGGCCGACACCTTCTCCGGTGCCGACAGCGCCAGGCGCTTGGGCACCAGTTCGCCCACCACGATCTGGATGAAGGAGATCAGCACGAAGCCCAGCACCACGCCGATGATGCGGGCGTAGGGCTCCAGCCACGCGGCGTGGCCACCGTGCAGCAGGTCGGCGATGTGCGCGCCCAGTGCGTCGCCGGCCACCGCGCCGGTGACCAGCATCATCAAGGTGATGCCGACCTGGATGGTGGAGAGGAAATATTCCGGATTCTCGGCATGCCGCAACGCCACCGTCGCGCGGCGGCTGCTGCGCGCCATCTGCTTGAGGCGGCTCTTGCGCGAGGCGACCAGCGCCATCTCGGACAGCGCGAAGAAGCCGTTGCACAGGGCGAGCACGAGGACGAGCGCGATTTCGGTCAGCATCGCGTGGGGCGTGAGGCGGAATGCATTGAGGGAGTTTAGCGGCTAAACCGGCGCCGTTACGGGGCGCCATGCTGCGATGCGAGGTAACTGTCCTGTAACATCGCCGCCATTCGACCCAAGGCGCGACCCGCATGTTTTCACTGCAGACGATCTTCGGCAAAGGCGACAAGTTCTACGGCTTGCTGGAGCAGAGCGCCGAGGCGGCGCACGAAAGTGCCAAGGCGCTGCACGCGCTGGTCACCCAGGCCGATCACGCGCCGGTGATGGCCGCGTTCGCGGCGACCCGTGCGCGCGAGAAATCGCTGGCCTCGAAGATCAGCGAGGAACTGGTGAACACCTTCGTCACCGCGCTGGATCGCGAGGACATCGAGGCGCTGAATTCGGCCTTGTACAAGATCCCCAAATCGGTGGAGAAGTTCGCCGAGCGCTACGACATCGTGTCCGTGCGCCTGCAGGGCGTGGACTTCGGCCAGCGTGCACTGGTGCTGGAGCGCTCCGCCACCGTGGTGGTGGAGATGATCGGCGAACTGCGTCGCGGGCTGCGCATCGATCCGGTGAAGAAGCTGCAGGACCGCCTGCAGACGCTGGAATCCGAAGGCGACCGCATGCTGCTGGCGCCGTACCGCACGCTTTACGTGGAAGGCAACGACGCCATGAAGGCGATGCTCGCAAAGGACTTGTTCGAGCTGATCGAGAAGGCCATCGACAAGTGCCGCGACGTTGGCAATATCGTCTATTCGATCGTGCTGAAGAACTCATGAGCCTCGGACTCGTGGCAGTGGTGGTGCTGATCGCACTCGCCTTCACCTACATCAACGGCTTCCACGACACCGCCAACTCGATCGCCACGGTGGTGGCGACCAAGGTGCTCACGCCGGGTCAGGCGGTGCTGCTGGCGGCGGTGACCAACCTGATCGGTGCGCTGTGGGGCACGGCGGTGGCGGCCACCATCGCCGCCGGCATCGTCAACACCGGCGTGGTCGAGGCCGGCCCGCAGTTGCTGATCTGCGCACTGCTGGCGGCCATCGTGTGGAATCTCATCACGTGGTGGCTGGGCCTGCCTTCCAGCTCCAGCCATGCCCTGGTAGGGGCGCTGGTAGGTGCGGCAATGGCTGAAGCCGGCGACCATTTCAACGCGGTGATCTGGTCGCAGGGCGGCGCGCACTGGTGGCTGGGCAAGGGCGTGATTCCGAAGGTGGTGGTGCCGATGGTGGTGTCGCCGTTCGCGGGCCTGGTGATCGGCTTCCTGCTGATGGGCGGCCTTTATGCATTGTTGGCGTGGTTCTCGCGCCGCAGCGGCTGGTTGCGGCTGCTCGGCCGCACGCCCTTCGTCAACAGCTTCTTCGGCAAGGCGCAGATCGCCTCGGCCAGCGCCATGGGCCTGGCCCACGGCATGAACGACGCGCAGAAGAGCATGGGCATCATCGCGCTGGCCCTGGCCAGCGCCACCGCGGCGGGCCAGTTCGATCATCTGCCGGGGTGGCTGCATTTCCTGCGCATCAGCGGCTCCGCCCACGGCGGCTTCGTGGTGCCGGCGTGGGTGGCGGTGGTTTGCGCGCTGACCATGGCCGGCGGTACGGCTGGTGGCGGCTGGCGCATCATCAAGACACTGGGCCACAAGATGGTGAAGCTGCATCCGATCAACGGCTTCGCGGCCGAGGGCAGTTCGGCCATCGTGATCCTGGGCGCTTCGGCGTTCGGCCTGCCGGTGTCCACCACCCACGTGGTGTCGTCCGCGATCATGGGCGTGGGCTCGGCAAAGCGTTCCAACGCCATCCGGTGGTCGGTGGTGGAGCGCATGGTGTGGGCATGGATCCTCACCTTGCCGATCACCGCGCTGGTCGCATGGGGCTTCGTCCGGATCGCTCGCCTGCTGGGCTAGGAGCGTGGGCGGTAGAAGCCGTCCAGGCCGCGGAGCCCGCCACGCCGTCCATTTTCCCGCCGCTTCTTGGCCCATAGCGCCGACTATGGGTCGGAGAACCGTCGAAAAACTGTCCTCGCGCGGCAGGCTTCTCGCCGCGAACGTTTCTACCGCCCACGCTCCTAGAACGCGTCGCTGCCGCTGGCGACCAGTTGTTCGAGCTGGTCGCCCAACCGGCCCAGTTCCACGATCAAGCGCTGCAGCTCGCCCTCATCGAGCAATTCGTAGGGGCGGTTTTCGCACAGGTGCAGGTAGGGCGCGCCATCCAGGTCGGCCACGGCGAGGAAGCCGCAGCGCTGCTCCCAGTTGAAGCGCAGGCAGCGCTGCGCATCCGTGCCCGCCAACGGGCCTATGGGCGTGGAGATGCGCAGATAGCGGTGGCCCGATTCGGTTTCCAGTTCGGCCAGATAGATGCCCTGATGGCGGCCATGCGGCAGGCTCAGATCGAAGCTGATGAGGTAGGGATCGTTCTGACGCAGCCCGTGCAAGCTGCCCAGGTGGGAACGCACGGCTTCGAAGTGGTGCATAGGTTGCCCCCGAGGCTGACCATGGCGCTGCTACTCTGACACGTCTGCCACCCGGCTTGGTCAAGGCTCTGTTATCGCCATGCAAGACAGCCACGCCCGCGTCTATGCCGCCATCGCCGCGATTCCGCCCGGGCGCGTGGCCAGCTACGGCGCTATTGCCGCCCGTGCCGGCCTGCCGGGGCGGGCGCGGCTGGTTGGCAAGCTGCTGGGCGAAGTGCCCGATGGGATGGAGTTGCCATGGTTCCGCGTCCTGCGTTCCTCGGGCGAGATCGCCCTGCCCAAGGGCAGCCGCGGCTTCCGCGAACAGGTGCGGCGGTTGTGCGCCGAGGGTGTGGAAGTGAAGAACGGCCGCGTGGCGCTCAGCGCGTTCGGGCTGGATGCCGATCTCGACCGTGCGCTGTGGGGCGCTATTTGAGCGGGGTCGCAGCGAATCAGGTCGACGCGATGCCGGCCACACCGAACGCGGCGGGGCCATGCATACGTTTCGAATCCTGGTTTTCGAATGCTGCGCGACCGAGCCCGTCAGCCCAGGCGGGTGCGCCACAGCAGCAGCCATGACGTGACCCACAGCACTGCAGCCATCACCAAGCCCACGCATAGCAGGCGCAGCGCCATGTCGGGAATCAGCAGGCAGGCAAGGACGCCGAGTACGCTGAAGATGCCGGTGCCGTAATAGATCGGTGCGGCGAATACGCGGGCCAGCGGCAGAAAGTGGATGCCGACGATGAGTGCCGCCGTCGCGGGTATCCACAGCCCCAGTCCGCCGCGCGCAAGCAACACCGAGCTGATGGCGATCAGCGCGGCCTCGGCTCCGAAGATGATGCCGAACCAGATGCCGGCGCGTTTGCCGGCAGCGGATGCGGCTGGGTCGTCGGCGCTGCGGGTTCGGCGCGTTGCCAACAGGCGGGCGGCGCACAGGCCGAGCAGGGCGATGGTTGCGACCATGGCGCCCGGGATGGCCCAGGCGGAGCGGGCGTTCCAGTTGAGCAGCGCGGCAAAACACCAGGCCGCACCGCCTGCACCGAGCACGGTCGCGCCGCTGAGGATGCCGCGCGTACGCGCCACGTTCGTTTCGTCCACTTTTCCCAGTAGCAGCGACATGGCAGGTACCCCGTCAAGGCATCGGAAGAAGCGGATGCGCTACGTCGCGCACCCAGCCGGATGCGGTGATTCTGCGAGCCTCGCCCCTGTACCGGCAGTGACGCTTGTCATCCGCTTGCCGTGAAACCAGGCAGGAGGCGGAGCGCCTTGTCGGCATGGGTATCGTCACGTCCCCTGTTCGAAAACGGGTTGGGTAGCGCGTATTTGTCCTGCCTGTCGCTCAGACCGTCGGCTTGTCGAAGCGCCGGATGAACTCCCGCACCTGTGGGTAGACCACCTCGCGCCAGCGTCGGCCGCTGAAGATGCCGTAGTGGCCGGCACCCTCGATCACCTTGTGTGCCCGACGCTTGGCCGGGATGCTGCTGCACAGATCGTGCGCGGCCTGGGTCTGGCCGAGGCCGGAGATGTCGTCCAGCTCGCCTTCCACGGTGAACAGGGCGCTGGTCCTGATCGCTGCAGGCGTCACGCGCTCGCCGTTCACGTCCCACAGGCCGCGCGGCAGCAGGAACTGCTGGAACACAGCTGCGATGGTGTCGAGATAGAACTCCGCCGGCAGGTCGAGCACGGCGTTGTATTCGTCGTAGAACTTGCGGTGCGACTGGGCGTCGTCCAGGTCGCCGCGCAGCAGGTTCTCGTAGAAATCCCAGTGCGATTGCAGATGGCGGCCCGGATTCATCGCGATGAATCCGGCATGTTGCAGGAAGCCTGGATACACCTCGCGACCGCGGCCGGGATAGTTCGGCGGCACGGTGTGGATCACGCTGCCCTTGAACCACGACAGCGGTTGCGTAGTGGCGAGATTGTTGACGCTGGTCGGGCTGCGCCGCGGGTCGATCGGGCCGCCCATCATGGTAAGGCTGCGCGGCGTGGGCTCGCCGCGCGCCGCCATCAGCGATACCGCTGCCAGCACCGGTACGGTGGGCTGGCATACCGAGATCACGTGCAGCGATTCGGCGCCGATATGGCGGATGAAGCGCTCGATCAGCGCCACGTAGTCGTCCAGTCCGAACGGTCCCGCTTCGGCCGGCACCATGCGCGCGTCCACCCAGTCGGTGACGTACACCTTGTGCTCGCGCAACAGGGTGCGCACGGTGTCGCGCAACAGGGTGGCGTGGTGCCCGGACAGCGGTGCGACCACCAGCACTACCGGGTCGTTCTTCATCGTCTCGACGATGGCCTGCTCGTCGCTGAAGCGCTTGAAGCGCTTCAGCTGGCAAAACGGCGTATCCAGCGCCACGCGCTCGATCACCGCGATCTCATGGCCGTGCGCTTCGACCTGATGGATGCCGAAAGCTGGCTTCTCGTAATCCTTGCCGAGGCGATGGATCAGCTCATAGCCGGCGGCCAGCCGTTGCGTGGCGGGCCAGGAGGCGAACGGGTTGTTCGCATCGTTGAGCATCTGCGCGCTGGCGTCGGCGAAATGGCTGAGCGGGCCCAGGAAGGCGCGTTGCCACTCGTGGATCTGATAGAGCATGAGGCGATCCGCCTGGCTAAAAGTTCGCCATTTTAGCGCGGACCGCCGATTTCTGCTGCGCCGCCGCATGACGGCCGCCGGATCGCTCAGGAGGCGGGCAGGCGACGTACTTCGGTATCCGCGGCGATGTCGTGCAGCGCACGGCGGCGCGGATCGAACAACGCCACCCCGAACCACAAGGCCCACGCAGCCAGCACCGCCCACAGCGTCGTGTGCAGGCCGAGCGTCGGCTCCAGCGCCAGCAGCAGCATGGGGGCAGCGGCCGCCGATACGCGAACCACGGCTTGCAGCAGGCTGATCGTGCCGCCGTCGTCGCGGCTCACCCGGATGCGCCAGGGACGCATGCCGACGGTCTGGCCGCCGCGCCGCCAGGAAGCGACGAAGTACGCAGCCACCACCACGCATTGCAGTGCCTGGTACCACAGCGGAACCATGGCATGCGTGCCAGTGGCGATCAGCTTGCCGCCGGTGGCGAGCTGACACAGCAGGCCGACCACCATCACGATCGCGACCACGATCAGGAGGTCGTAGACCAGCGCGACCAGGCGACGCCACAGCGGGCAGGGCAGGTTGGCGGCGTTCATCGGGCGGCTTGCACTCGCTTGGCGCCATGTCCAGCATGGCGCGCATGAAGAAGGAAGACTCTCCCAGTATCGCCGAAGCAGATGCCGCGAACATCGACGCCTTCATCGAGCGCGTGTGGTCGGAGGACGGCCTCGCCGACCGCACGCTGGAGGCGTATCGCCGCGATCTCGAAGCGCTTGCGCGCTGGCTGGCCGGGCGCGGGCGATCGCTGCACGATGCGCGGCGCGAGGACATTTCCGCCTACCACGGCATGCAGCCGGCGGCGGTGCGCTCGATGGCGCGGCGGCAATCGGCATTTCGCCGCTACTACGCGCTCCGTTCACGCGAGACGCCGGGTGCAGACGACCCCACGTTGCTGATCGAGCGTCCGCGCATGCCGCGCAGCCTGCCCAAGGCGCTGGCCGAGCGAGAGATCGAGGCCCTGCTGAACGCGCCGGACACCGACGGCATGTTGGGCCTGCGTGATCGCGCGATGCTGGAGCTGATGTACGCCTCGGGCCTGCGTGTGTCCGAACTGGTGGAGTTGCCGCTGGCCGCGTTGAACCCGCGGCAGGGTGTGCTGCGCATCACCGGCAAGGGCGGCAAGGATCGTCTCGTGCCGGTGGGCGAGGTGGCGCTGGGTTGGATCGAGAACTATCTCGCGAGCGCGCGTCCCGCGCTGGCGAGAGGACGCCAGCCCGTGGCGCTGTTCCTCAGCAAGCGTGGCGAAGGCATGACGCGGCAGATGTTCTGGACGCTGGTGAAGCGCCATGCGCTCAGGGTCGGCATCCAGTCGAAGCGCATCTCGCCGCACGTGTTGCGCCACTCTTTCGCCACCCATCTGCTCAACCACGGCGCGGACCTGCGCGCACTGCAGATGCTGCTGGGCCATAGCGCGCTCAGCACCACGCAGATCTACACCCTGGTCGCGAAGGAGGGGTTGAAGCGGCTGCATGCACAGCACCATCCGCGTGGTTGAGACGCCGGTTCACAGGCGAGAAGGGCGGTTGTGCGAAAATCGGGACGCTGCCGTCTCCCCGCGGCCATCGAGGTGCAAGATGTTGAAGAAGTTGTTGCTGGCCGCGTGCGTCAGCGGATTCGTCCTGACTGCCTGTGCGGCCGGCAACTCCGCTGCGGCCACGACGCTGGGTAGTGGCGTCGACGCATCCGCGGTGCAGGTGGTGCAGCGGGCACTCGCCAAGCTGGCGCCGGGCGTGCAGGTGGATGTGGTGAACCGTGCGCCGCTGCCCGGCTTCTACCAGGTGATCGCCTCCGGCCAGCTGCTTTACGTGAGCGCCGACGGCAAGTACCTGATGAACGGCGAACTGGTCGATCTCGACGCGAAGAAGAGCGTCAACGATGCCGCTTGGGCGGCGTTTCGCAAGGCCGAACTGGCCAAGGTGCCGGCAGCCGCGCGCATCGAGTACGCACCCGCCAATCCGAAATACCGCATCACCGTGTTCACCGACGTCACCTGCCCGTATTGCCGGGTACTGCACGAACACATGGCCGAGCTGAACCAGGCCGGCATCGCGGTCGACTACATGGCATGGCCGCGCTCGGGCGTGGAAGACGAGACGGGACGCCCCACGGAAACCTACAAGGCCATGGTGTCGGCCTGGTGTGCCACCGACCCCAAGGCCGCGCTCGATGGTGCGTTCGCCGGGCGCGAACCCAAGCCCGCCAGTTGCGTCAACCCTGTGCAGCAGGAGTTTGATCTGGGCATGCGGCTGGGCGTCAACGGCACGCCGGCCATCTTTACCGCCAGCGGGCGCCAGATTGGGGGCTATCTCACGCCGTTGCAGTTGCTGCAGGCGTTGCAGAAGGATTGAGCTGGTGCAGGCAGTCGCCGGAAACCGCTCCGTCGCTTGCAACAAAATCCCGAACCTGCAACGAAAAGCGCCAAAAGACCGCCAAAACGCCATGCAGGCGAGCCGCCGCGGCTCCTCGGTCGCACAAACATCCGGGAGAGCACCCCTCCCCCGGTTATGCCGTACTGCAGCATCAGTTAGAATATGCGTTTCCACTCGCATAGCTCCGTTCCCCGCATGATCGCACTCGACGGGCAGAGCGCCCTTTCGTCCTTCCGCCTCGAACGCCTCAACGCCCGCCTCGATGCACTGCATCGCGGGGCGCACGTGCAGGCGGCCTGGTACGTGTATTTCCTCGATGCCGCCGCGCCGCCGGAGGGTGCGTTGCGCCAGCGCCTGCTGGAAGTACTGGAGGCCAAGGATGCCGCTCCCGCACCGGCCACGCTCTGGGTAGTGCCACGGCTGGGCACGATCTCGCCATGGTCGAGCAAGGCCACCGACATCCTGCATGGCGCCGGTTTCGACCTGCGCCGGGTGGAGCGCGGAATGGCGTGGCAGCTCGCCGGCATGCCTGCGGCGAATACGCCTGCCCACGATGCGGTGCTGAGTCTCCTGCACGACGCGATGACCCAGTCGGTGCTGGATTCGCTGGCCGGCGCGCAGAGCCTGTTCCTTGCCGGCCGGCCAGGCGATCTGGTGCATATCGCGCTGGGTGGCGACGCCGGGGCGGCGCTTTCGCGGGCAAACAAGGAACTGGGCCTGGCGCTGGCCGAGGACGAGATCGACTATCTCGCCGCGCGTTACGCCGAACTGGGCCGCGACCCTACCGACGCCGAGCTTTTCATGTTCGCCCAGGCGAACTCCGAGCACTGCCGCCACAAGGTGTTCAACGCCAGCTGGACGGTGGACGGTCAGGAACAGGACAAGAGCCTGTTCGCCATGATCAAGAACACGCACCAGCATTCGCCCGCCCACACGTTGTCCGCCTACAAGGACAACGCGGCGGTGATCGAAGGCAGCATGGGCAAGCGCTTTTTCAGCGACGAGAGCGGCGTGTGGCGCGCGCGCGAAGAGCAGATCGACTACGCGATCAAGGTCGAGACGCACAACCATCCCACCGCCATCGCGCCGTGGCCCGGCGCTGCGACGGGTGCCGGTGGCGAGATCCGCGATGAAGGCGCGACCGGCCGTGGCGCCAAGCCCAAGGCCGGCCTTACCGGCTTCTCGGTATCCGATCTGCGCATCCCCGGTCGTCCGCAGCCGTGGGAAGTGGATCGCCCGTTGCCGCCGCGCATGGCCAGCGCGTTCGAGATCATGCGCGACGGCCCGCTGGGTGCCGCGGCGTTCAACAACGAATTCGGCCGTCCGTGCCTCGGCGGTTATTTCCGCACCTACGAGCACGAGACCGGCGAAGCCGGCGTGCGCCGCGGCTACGACAAGCCCATCATGCTGGCGGGCGGTCTCGCCAACATCCGCAGCGCGGATGTGCAGAAGCACGAGATCCGGCCCGGCCACGCGGTGATCGTGCTGGGCGGTCCGGCGATGCTGATCGGCCTCGGCGGCGGCGCGGCCTCCTCGGTGGCTTCCGGTGCGTCGAGCGCCGAGCTGGACTTCGCTTCCGTGCAGCGCGACAACGCCGAGATGGAGCGCCGCTGCCAGCAGGTGATCGACGCCTGCTGGGCGCGCGGCAGCAACAATCCCATCGTCAGCATCCACGACGTGGGCGCGGGCGGCCTGTCCAATGCGATTCCCGAACTGCTCAACGATGCCGGCGTGGGCGGCGAGATCGATCTCTCCAAAGTGCCCTGCGACGATCCTTCGCTGTCGCCGATGCAGGTATGGAGCAACGAATCGCAGGAACGCTACGTGCTCGGCATCGCGCAGGAAAACCTGCCGGAGTTCGAGGCGTATTGCGTGCGCGAACGCTGCCCGTACGCCGTGGTCGGCACGGCCACGGAAGCGCGCGTGCTGCGCGTCACCGATCCGCGCCGCGACCTTACGGTGATCGACCTGCCGATGGACGTGCTGTTCGGCAAGCCGCCGCGCATGCATCGCGAGGCGAAGCGCATCAAGCCGCGCGTGGACCTGGTGCCCGACCTCACCGGCATCGGCATGGACGAGGCGCTGCTGCGCGTGCTGCGTCTGCCCACCGTGGGCAGCAAGAGCTTCCTGATCAATATCGGCGACCGCACCGTGGGCGGCCTCAATCACCGCGACCCGATGGTCGGTCCGTGGCAGGTGCCGGTGGCCGATTGCGCAGTGACGATGGCGGACTTCGACGGCTATCGTGGCGAGGCGATGGCGATGGCCGAACGCGCGCCGGTGGCGCTGCTCGGCAGTGCCGATGCAGCGCGGCTGGCAGTGGGCGAGGCGATCACCAACCTCGCCGCGGCGCCGATTGCTTCGCTGGGCGAGATCCGTTTGTCGGCGAACTGGATGGCTGCGGTGAATCACCCCGGCGACGACGCCGCATTGTTCGATGCGGTGAAGGCGGTCGGCATGGAGCTGTGCCCGCAGCTGGACATCTCCATTCCGGTGGGCAAGGACTCGCTCTCCATGCAGACCGTGTGGAAGGACGGCGCGACCGCACAACGTACTGTTGCACCGGTGTCGCTGGTCATCACCGGCTTCGCACGTGTGGACGACGTGCGCCGCACGCTCACGCCGCAGCTCAAGCTCGACCGCGGCGACACCGACCTGTGGCTGCTCGACCTCGGCGCCGGCCGCGACCGTCTCGGTGCCTCCGCGCTGACCCAGGTGTTCAACCGCAGCGGCGGCGTGCCGCCGGATCTGGACGACGCCAAGCGCCTGCGCTCGCTGTTCGAGCTGGTGCAGGAGGCGAACCGCAGCGGCCTGCTGCTGGCTTACCACGACCGTTCCGACGGCGGCGTCATCGTCACCCTGCTGGAGATGGCCTTCGCTGGCCACTGCGGCCTGGAAATCCAGCTCGACGGCTGGGCCGACGCCGCGCTGCGCGCGCTGTTCAACGAGGAACTGGGCGCGGTGCTGCAGGTGGCCAAGGCGAACCGCGAAGCCTTCGAGGCGCTGCTGGTGAAGCACGATCTCGCCGGCATGAGCTATCGCATCGGCCGCCCCAAGGAGAAGCTGGGCATCAAGCTCTTCGCCGGCGGCGAGACGTTGTTCAAGTGGAACTGGAGCACCTTGTACCGCGCGTGGAACGAGACCAGCCACGCCATGCAGCAGTTGCGCGACAACCCCGCCAGCGCGGACGCCGAACTGGAATGGCGGTTGGACGACGCCGATCCCGGCCTCAATCCCAAGCTCACGTTCGACCCGGCCGAGGACATCGCCGCGCCGCTGATCCACGCGGCGATCGCCGGTGGCGCGAAGCCGCGCGTGGCGATCCTGCGCGAGCAGGGCGTCAACGGCCAGGTGGAAATGGCCGCCGCGTTCACCCGCGCCGGCTTCGAGGCAGTGGACGTGCACATGTCCGACCTCGCCAGCGGGCGCATCAAGCTCTCCGACTTCCGCGGTTTCGCAGCATGCGGCGGCTTCTCCTACGGCGACGTGCTCGGTGCGGGCCGCGGCTGGGCCACTTCGATCCTTTACAACGACTACCTGCGTGCGGAGTTCACCGCGTTCTTTGCCGACCCGACGAAGTTCGCGCTGGGCGTGTGCAACGGTTGCCAGATGATGAGCCAGCTCAAGGACATCATCCCTGGTGCGCAGCACTGGCCGAAGTTCCTGCGCAACGCCTCCGAGCAGTACGAGGCGCGCGTGGCGACGCTGGAGTTGCTGGATTCGCCCAGCCTGTTCTTCAAGGGCATGGCCGGTTCGCGCATCCCGGTGGCGGTGGCGCACGGCGAGGGGCGCGTGCATTTCCCCAACACGTGCAGCCCGTCCAAGGCGCAGGCTGCGGTGCGTTTCGTGGACAACCGCGGCAAGCCGACCGAACACTTCCCGCTCAATACCAACGGCTCGCCCGGTGGCCTGGCTGGCTTCACCGCCGCCGATGGCCGCGTGACCATCCTGATGCCGCATCCGGAGCGCGTGTTCCGCAGCGTGCAGATGAGCTGGCATCCGGAGAAGTGGGGCGAGGATTCGCCGTGGATGCGCATGTTCCGCAACGCTAGGGTGTGGTGCGGCTGAGCAAGCCCGCATAAAGGTGCCGGTAGCCGATGGCTGCCGGCGCTTCCCCTCCGGGTGAGACGGAATGGCCGACCTGGTACACCCGCTGCACATTTCCTGCCGCATACTTGCGCCGTGAACATACCTTCTCCCTTCTCGCCATTGCCGCTCAGCGTCATCGTGGTGTCCGCCGACAGCGGCCCGGGGCTGCGCGACTGCGTGCGCCACGTGCTTGCCTGCACCACGTCGCTGGAGCTGTTGCTGATCGACAACGCCTCGGCTGACGGCGTGCCGCAAGCGGTGGCGCGCGCGCGCGAGCACGATCCGCGATTTCGATTGATCCAGAGCCATACCAACCTCGGCTTTGGTCGGGCGGTGAACCGCGCGGCGGCGCAGGCGAAGGGCGAGTTGCTGCTGGTGCTCAATCCCGATTGCCTGCTCGAGCAGACCAGCCTCGACCGCCTGCTTGCCGTGTTCGCGAGCGAGAAGCAGGTTGGCCTGCTTGGCGCCGTGGCCTGCGATGAGCAGGGCGTGCCCGATCCCGCCTCGCATCGGCGCGATCCGCTGTTGCGTCGCGCGCTGGCCAGCCTCTCCGGCGGCAAGGGCGAGCGTGTCGAAGTCGAGGGCGCGATGCCGGATGGTCTGGTCGAGGCCGAGGCGGTGTCCGGCGCATTGATGCTGCTGCCGCGCCACGTGTTCGAGCGGTTGCATGGTTTCGACGAGGGTTATTTCCTGCATTGCGAGGATCTGGACCTGTGCCGACGCGTGCGCGATGCCGGTTGGCGCGTGATGCTGGCGGGCGACGTGCGCGTACCGCACACCAAGGGCGGGTCCAGCCGGCACCGGCCGATTTTCGTGAGTCGCCACAAGCATCGCGGCATGTGGCGCTGGTTCCGCAAGTTCGATCCCGCCGCCCGCAATCCGCTCGTGGCGGCAACGGTGTGGCTGGGCATCTGGGCGCACTTTCTTGTGCAGCTTCCCGGCCAGCTGATGCGAAGAGCGTCGGGAAAATAGGCGAGCGATCCGCGGCATCACGCTTCTCCCACGTCACCCCGCCACTCCTCGCCCGATGACCTCACGCACCAGCTTCCTTCCCACCCTCGGCCTGCTGGCGATGACCGCCGTGTGGGGCTCCACCTTCGTGCTCATCAAGGACGTGGTGGCGCGCATGCCGGTGGCTGATTTCCTGGCCGTGCGCTTCGCCGTCGCCGCGCTGGCGATGCTGGCGTTGTTCCCTCGCCATGTCTGGCGCCTGGGACGCACGGGCATGGTGCGTGGCCTCGCGCTGGGCGCCATCTACGGTTGCGGCCAGTTGCTGCAGACGTGGGGACTGGCATTGATCTCGCCCAGCGTCAGCGGCTTCGCTACTGGCATGTACGTGGTGTTCACGCCCATCCTCGCGACGCTGCTGCTTGGTCAGCGCATGGCTGGCGTGGTGTGGTTCGCGGTGGGGTTGGCCACGGCAGGCCTCGCATTGCTTTCGCTCAACGGGATGTCGGTGGATGCGGGCGTATGGCTCACGCTGGCCTCGGCCGTGCTGTATGCGTTGCACATCGTGTTGCTGGGACAGTGGTCGCGCCCGGACGTGGCCTTCGGCTTGACCTCGTTGCAAATGGTCGCCATCGCACTGGTCTGCCTGCTCGCCACGTGGCCGCACGGCGGCCCCATGCTGCCGCCGGACCGCGCCGCATGGCTGGCCGTGCTCTACATGGGGCTGGTCGCCGGCGCCGGCGCGATTCTGGTGCAGACCTGGGCGCAGGCCCACCTGCCCGCCACCCGCGCCGCCATCGTGATGACCACCGAGCCCGTGTTCGCCGCCGCCTTCGCGGTGGCCTTGGGCAGCGACGTGCTTACCTGGCGCATGCTCGCCGGTGGCGCACTGGTGCTGGGGGCGATGTATCTGGTGGAACTGATGCCGCGCCGGTCAGCGGCCTTGGGGGCGGAGGCGGCGCATCACGAGGTGTGAGAGCGGACGGGCTCGAGTGGCCTGCCCGGCGCCACTTTGCGCATCTCCCGCGTATGCAGCGCCACACGTACCAGATACACCACGATCACTACGTTGCCGACCAGCGTGGCGAATTTCACCCATCCGAAATGGCGCACGGTCTCGTAGAGCTCCAGCGGTATCAGCGAACCCGTGGCGATCACAGTGAACCACTCCGCCCAGTACTTGCCCATCAACAGGCCCACGCCTTCGATGCCGAACAGTACGGCGTAGACCAGCGCCACCAGTCCCACTGCCACGAAGCGGCTGGGGCCGAAGTTCTGCAGTGCATCCACCAGGCGCCAGCGCAGTTCGTTGCTATCGGTGAGCGTCAGGTGTCCCAGCCAGTACACCAGCCGGTCGAAGTTCTGCTGGTGCTCTAGGTGGAAGGCGGCAATGGCCACAAGCACGAGGCAGGTGGTCTTGATGATTTCGTAGACCGCGATCACTCGCAGGCCGGTGCGATGTTGCGAAGGGGTTGCGATGGCGGTTTTGGTATGGAGCATGAGGAACCGTTCAGGGCGCGCTCAAGGGCGCGGCGTTGGTGGCGTGGCATGCAGCCAGCCAGTGCTGGAATTCTTCCGCGGGCATGGGCATCCCGATGAAATGGCCCTGCATGAGGTTGCAGCCCAGCGCGGCCAGCATGGTCCGTTGCTCGTCGGTTTCCACGCCCTCGGCCACAGTGATCATGCCTAGCCGCTTGCCGATGTCGACGATGAAGCCGGCCAGCGGGTTGGTGCTGTCGGGCTGCAGCGCGACGACGAAGGAGCGGTCGATCTTCAACTCGTCCAGCGGCAACTGCTGCAGGCTGGCGAGCGACGAGTAGCCGGTACCGAAGTCGTCCAGCGACAACCGGAAACCTGCATCGGACAGCTGTTGCAGCGTCTGCCGGGCCGCATCGAAATCACCCAGCAGGGCGCTCTCGGTCAATTCAAGGGTCAGCGCGGAGGGTTCGATGCCCGCGGCCAGGACGCGCGCGGCGAGGTCGTCCGCGAACTGCGGCTGGGCGATTTGCCAGGGGCTGACGTTGATCGAGAGGTGGATGCCGTCGGCGAGGCCCAGTCGGTGCCACTCCCGCAACTGGCTGCAAGCGGCATCGACCACCCACTGGCCCAGGGCGTGGATCAGCCCGGTTTCCTCGGCAATGTGGATGAAGCCGCCGGGCAGTAGCATGCCGAGCGTCGGATTGCGCCAGCGCAGCAGGGCTTCGGCACCGGCAAGCCGGCCCTCGGCATCCACCTGCGGCTGGAAGTACAAAGTCAGTTCGTCGCGCTGCAGGGCAAGGCGCAGGCCACGTTCCAATTCCAGCCGGGCATCCGCCTCGGCCTGCATCTGCGGTTCGAACAGCCGCGCCGCATGGCGCCCGGAGGTCTTGGCGCGATGCAGGGCGATGTCGGCGCGTCGGACGATGTCGGCGGCACTGACGCCGGCGTCGGGAAAGGTCGCCACGCCGATGCTGGCGCCGATGGCCAGCGGGCGGCGCTCGATCACCAGCGGCTTGGCCAGGTGGGCGAGCACGTGCGTGGCCATGGCCATGCCGCGTCGCGCGGCGGTGGCGGCGTCGGCCGAGGAAGGGCTCAGCAGCACCAGGAATTCGTCACCGCCGAGCCGCGCCACGGTGATGGCGTCAGGCACCGCATCGGGCAGGCGTTCGGCGACGGCCTGCAGCAGCAGGTCGCCGAAGCGGTGACCCAGCGATTCGTTGATGGTCTTGAAATGATCGAGGTCGACCAGCAGCACGCTGCCGTGCAGACCGTTGCGCGTGGCGTCGTCGAGCAGGCCGCATAGCCTGTCCTGCGCATGCAGGCGGTTGGGCAGGCCGGTCAACGCGTCGTACCAGGCGGCGTGGCGCAGGCTTTGTTCGGCCTGGTGGCGGGTTGCCGCTTCTGCACGCAATTGCGTGGCCGTGCGTTCGAGTTGTGCCGTATGCATGCGCATCTGACCGACCAGCGACAGGCCCATCAACAGCACGAAGGAGAGGAAGGCGAAGGCATCGGTGGCGGGGTAGGGGCGCCCCATCGCGTCGATCACGACGCTGCTCCACAACAGGGCGAGGAACTGCACCAGCAGGCAGGCCAGCAGCATGCCGCCGCGCAGGCGCTGACCATCCATCACGCATTGGCGGGACGCGCGGTAGAACGCCCACGCGAAGGCCGCATAACAGAGCCAGTAGAACACCTGCCCGGATGCCGAGTGCGCGCCATCGATGGCGTAGAGCGTTTCGCCCCAGGGCAGTTGTATGGGCGTGCGCGTCCGTACCGAGGCATACAGTACGGTGCCCGGTTCGAGCAGGTTGAGCGCGGACATGGCCAGCGTCAGCAGCAGCACAACCATGACCAGACGCTGTGACATGGGCCGGTTCGTGTAGCCTGCGACGAAGAACATCAGCGTCGGCAGCGCGAGCAGGACGGTGCCGGCCAGCACGCGCAGAGCGCGCATGGCCTGGGGCAGCGTCTGTGCGGAGTAGATGCCCACGCGGCCGAGCGCGATCACCGCGACGCACAGGCACAGCACGGCGAAGGCCAGGGACGTGCGGTCGCTCCCGCGGCGCCAGCCGACCAGCAGAAACTGGATGCCCGCAGCCACCGCTACCGCGGCCGTGGCGATCAGCGCGGTGGCGAAGTAACCGAAGTTGGTGAAGTTCGTCGCTACAGGCATGCATTGCACCTGGAAGCCGGCGCAACCGCCGCCGGCGTCCGTCGGGAAACGCGCGGCCCCGCCTGATTGCTGCGGCGGGGCCACGGAAGCCTGACATTCTAGGGCCTGTCGGCGGCTTATAAGCGCTGCTCATGAGCTCGCCGTGCGGAATGCCCGGAGATCGTGAACGGATTCTCAGCAGCAGCGTCCGCCACCGCCCTTGTAGCGAGCTTCCTGCCGCTCGCGGAAGAATTCGGCGTAGCTGGGCACCCTGCGCTCGGGATGATGCTCCCGCAGGTGTCGCACGTAGGCGTCGTAGTCGGGTATGCCGCAGCAGAGGCGGGCGGTTTGCACCGCCCACTTGCGTACGGATTGCAGTCGCGCCTGGAGGTTCATGGCGTCAATGATGCGCGGCCAGGCTCGCCCCTGTCAGAGCCACGTACGGTTCCTCATGGGCCGTGGGGTGGTTGGTGTGCCAGGCCTGCAACAGGGCGCGCAGACAGAACAGCGTCATCACCACGACCAGCGCCATGAAGATCGCAGTCATCGCCATGTCGACGCGATTGTTGGTGATGATCTGCTGCATGGCCGCCGCGCTCTTGGCCGGCGCCAGCATCTGCCCTTGCGCCAGCGCGGCGGCGTACTTGTCGGCGGCCGCGGTGAAGCTGATCGGCCCGACCAGCTTCTCGTAGCCGGCCGCCAGTGTGCAGGTGATCAGCCAGATCGCCGGGACGCCGGGCACCCATACATAGCGTTCGCGCTTCAGCTTCACCACCACCACCGTGGCCAGCATCAGCGCAATGGCGGCGAGCATCTGGTTGGCGATGCCGAACAGCGGCCACAGCGTATTGATGCCGCCCAACGGATCGACCGCACCCTGGTAGAGGAAGTAGCCCCACAGCCCCACGCAGATCGCGGTGGCGAGCAGGTTGCCAGACCACGATTCGGATTCCTGCAGGGGCTTGTGGATGAGGCCGGCGATCTCCTGGATCATGAAGCGGCCTACGCGGGTGCCGGCATCCACCGTGGTGAGGATGAATAGTGCCTCGAACAGGATGGCGTAGTGGTACCAGAACGCCATCATGCCTTCGCCCGGCAGGATGTTGTGCAGCAGCTGCGCCATGCCCACCGCCAGCGTGGGCGCGCCGCCGGCGCGGCTGAGGATGCTCTGTTCGCCGACGTCCTTCGCGGTCTGCACCAGCGCATCCGGAGTCACCACGAAGCCCCACTGGCTGATCACCTGTGCCGCGTGTTCCGCTGTTGTGCCGATGAGCGCGCCCGGCGCATTCATCGCGAAATACACGCCCGGGTGCAACGACACCGCCGCCACCAGCGCCATGATGGCCACGAAGGCCTCGCACAGCATGCCGCCATAACCGACCAGGCGCGCCTGGCCTTCGTTCGCCAGCAGCTTGGGCGTGGTGCCCGAAGCGATGATCGAGTGCCAGCCCGACACGGCGCCGCAGGCGATGGTGATGAACAGGAACGGGAACAGGTTGCCCTGGAACACCGGGCCGGTGCCGTCGATGAACTTCGTCACCGCCGGCATCTGCAGCATCGGCGCGGCGAGGAAGATCGCCAGCGCCAGCAAGGCGATGGTGCCGATCTTGAGGAAGGTGCTGAGGTAGTCGCGCGGCGCCAGCAGCAGCCACACCGGCAGCACCGAGGCGCAGAAACCGTAGCCGATCAGCCACCACGCCAGCGCCTTGGCGTCGAGGTCGAAGACCGGTGCCAGCGTGGCCGACTCGGCCACGAAGCGGCCGGCCCAGATCGACAGCAGCAATAGCGCGAGGCCGATGATCGATACCTCGAGGATGCGTCCCGGCCGCAGCCAGCGCAGGTAGCCGCCCATCAGCAGTGCGATCGGGATCGTCGCCGCCACCGTGAAGGTGCCCCACGGACTGTGCGTGAGCGCCTTCACCACCACCAGTGCCAGCACCGCCAGCACGATCATCATCAGCACCAGCACGCCCACCATCGCGACGATGCCGGGCAGCGGCCCCAGCTCCTCGCGCAGCATGTGCCCCAGCGAGCGGCCGTCGCGGCGCAGCGAGAGACCGAGGATCATGAAGTCCTGCACCGCTCCGGCGAAGACCACGCCGAACAGGATCCACATCGTGCCGGGCAGGTAACCCATCTGCGCCGCCAGCACCGGCCCCACCAGCGGACCGGCGCCCGCGATGGCGGCGAAATGGTGGCCGAACACCACCCACTTGTCGGTGGGCACATAATCCAGACCGTCGTTGCGCAGCACCGAAGGCGGCGCCCGGGTGGGATCCAGGCGCAGCACGCTGTGCTCGATGAACTTGGCGTAGAAGCGGTAGCCGATCAGGAACACACACAGCGACGCGGCCACGAGCCAGATCGCATTGATCGATTCACCGCGACGCAAGGCCACCACGCCGAGGCACCAGGCGCCCACGATGGCGATGGCGACCCACAGGATCTTCGCCGCCGGGCTGGGTTTGACGGTCGCGCTGTGCATGGGGTCTCTCCCGGAAAGTCCCTGCAAGAGTCTCGCCGGGCGTGGCAGGGGTCAATGCCGCAAGGTGTAGCCTTTGGTCGAATGCCGGTGGCGCCACCGGCAAGCGGGCTGCGGTATGTGCATGGCGGCCGCCAATGCCTTGGCCAGTTGTCCGCCTTGCAGAGGTTATTGCGGGGCGGACGGTATGGCGCAAGGCCGCCTCCACCGGTTTCACCGGCGTGTATCGATGTTGCTGCTATAAGTCGGAACGCTCGCCGGCCTGTGGCTTCGGGCCGGTACCGCTTCCGACGAGGCCCGCATGATCCGCGAAATCCTGAAGATGGGCGACCCGCGCCTGCTGCGCGTGGCGCCGCCGGTGCCCGACGAAATGATCGGCAGCACCGAGCTGCAGAATCTGATCGACGACATGTTCGACACCATGCACGATGCCGGCGGCGTGGGCCTGGCCGCGCCGCAGATCGGCGTGGACCTGCAACTGGTGATCTTCGGCTTCGAGCGATCGGAGCGCTACCCCGATGCACCTGCCGTGCCGCAGACCATCCTGCTCAACCCCGTCATCACCCCGCTGTCGCAGGACATGGAGGAGGGCTGGGAAGGTTGCCTCTCCGTGCCCGGCCTGCGCGGCGCGGTAAATCGCTACAGCCTGATCCGCTACCAGGGCAGCGACCCGCATGGCGCACCCATTGATCGCGATGCCGAAGGCTTTCATGCCCGTGTGGTGCAGCACGAGTGCGACCATTTGATCGGCCGCCTGTATCCCTCGCGTATTACCGACTTCAGCAAGTTCGGCTACACCGACGTACTGTTTCCGGGTATGGGCGTGGCGGACGAATAGCTGGCTCAGGGTGCGCAGACAGCAATCCGTGGCGAGGGAACGCGGCGACGCAGACCGCTGATCAGCGCCGCCAGCCCAAAACCCAAGGCTGCCAGACAGGTGCCGTCCCAACCCGCACGAGCCCAGGCGAATCCGGCCAGTGCCGAGCCGACCGCACCACCGACGAAGAACACGCCGGTATACAGGCCGTTGATGCGTCCGCGTGCTTCCGGCCGCAACAGATTGATCTCGCGCCGTCCCAGGGTGAGGTCGCCGATAGTGCCGGCATCGAGCAGGATCGCCGCGAACACCAGCGTCGCCAGTGCAGACGTCGGTGATGCAAACAACCCTGCGTTTCCACCCAGCCAAGCCAGCAGCGTTGCCAGCACTACACAGGTGTGCGCCGCCAGTGTGGCAATGCGCGCCTTGCCGGCGTCGCCCAGTCGTCCGGCCAGTGGCGCGCTGATCGCACCGCTTACCCCGGCGAGCGCGAACAGCGCAATGCCGTTCGCATGCAGTCCGAACGGCGTTGCCGTCAGGCGTAGCGCCACCATTCCCCAGAAGGCGCTGAACGCGCCGAAGCACAGTGCCACCGACAGCGCGCGTTCGCGCAGCAGCGGTTCCGCGCGCCACAGCGCGGCCAACGAAGAGAGCAGGGCCGGATACGCCATGCGTTGCCGCGGCGGCAGGCGGGGCATCGAGCGGGCCAGCGCGAAGAGCAATACCACGATGGCTATCGCCAGCACGGCGTAGCTGGCGCGCCAGCCCAGGTAGCCGGCGATCACGCTGGCCAGCGGGCGCGACAACATGATGCCCAGCATCATGCCGCTGGTGATGTTGCCGATCACGCGGCCACGCTGCGCCTCTGCCGTCATCGCGGCGGCCAGCGGGATCAGCATCTGGATCACCGTGGCGCTGAAACCCGCCAGCAGGCTGGTGGCGAGGAAGACCGGTGCCGACACCGGCAGCGCGGCAACCAGCAGGGTGAGTGCGTTGATCGCGAGCGTCGCCAGTACCAGTCGACGGTTCTCCACCAGGTCGCACAGCGGTACCAGCAGGAACAGGCCGAGTGCGTAACCGAGCAGGGCCAGCGTGGCGACCAGGCTCACCACCGCGGGCGGCAGGCCCAGCGAGTGGGCGATCACGCCCACCAGCGGCTGGGCCACATACAGACTCTGCACGATCACGCCGGTGGCCAGCGCAAACAGCAGTACCGGGGCTTGCGCAGCCGGTGCGGAGACGGTCCCTGCCGTGTTCATCGCACGGCCTCTTGATAAGCGGAGAGCAGGGCAGCGTCGTCGAAGGAGCCGTGGTGGTGCACCTGCCGCCAGGCGCCATCGATGCGGCGGAACAGCCGGCTGGTGCGGATCGCCGGTTCCAGCCGCAGACCATCGCGCACCAGCGTGCCGCGCTCGCGGCCGACGGCGTAGAACATGTCGCCAGCCACGTGCAGCGTGTAGTCGTGGAACGCCACGTGCACCCGTGCCCGGCCTTCGAAGATGCGCTGATACACCGCGCGGATCGCCGTCCAGCCTCGCGCGATGCCGCCCAGCGGGTTGCTCATCGACGCGTCGGCCTCGTCATGCCAGTTGCGCGCCATCGCTTCGATGTCGCGGTTGTTGAAGGCGCGATAGAAGGCGCTCAGCGCGGCCAGCGGGGAAGCGGAGTCGAGGTCGGTTTCGTTGCCGTCGATGGCGGCGGGAAGCAGGGTGGACATGGGTGTCTCCTCGGGTGGGAATGGCGTTGGAGCCATTCTTCGGCGAAAGGCAGTCGGAGAGAATCCGCGTTAGGATGGATTGACTATCCATCAAATCGAGATAATGCCGTGGCCAACCTGGATGACTACCGCGTCTTCGTCGCCATCGTGGAGCAGGGCAATCTCACCGCTGCAGCGCGTCACCTGCGCCGTTCGCTGCAGGCGGTGAGCCGTTCGCTGCAGGTACTGGAGCGCGAGCTCGGGGTGGAGCTGATCCAGCGCACCACACGCCGGGTGCAGCCCACCGCGGCGGGACTGGCTTTCCATGCGCGGATCAGGACGGCGCTGGCCGACATCGACCTGGCCCGCTCGGCACTCGCCGAGCATGGTGCGCGCATCGACGGCACCCTGCGCATCGGCGGTTCCACCCAGTTCAGCGCGCCCTATCTCGTGCCGCTGGTGGCAGCCTTCATGGAGCGCTATCCCGACGTGACCGTGGAGCTGGTGGTCACCGACCAGCACGTCGACCTGCAGCGCGAAAAGCTGGACGCCACCGTGCGGTTGGGCGAGCTGGCATCCAGTCGGTTGCATGCGCGCCAGCTCGGCACGATGCGCATGCTTACCGTCGGCGCTCCCGGCTACTTTGCCCAGCATGGCCGCCCACGCAAGCCTTCCGAGCTGGGACGGCACGACTGCATCGCGCGCCAGGGCAACGGCACGAAGCAGCGCTGGGAATATCGCCGCGGCAATCGCTGCGAATCGGTGGAAGTGCATGGCCGCTTCAGTGCGAACAATGCCGCTGCCTGCAACGCGGCGGCGGTGGCAGGCCTCGGCATTGCGATGGCGGCGGCCTGGCAGGTGCGCCCGCTGCTCGACCTGGGGCGGCTGGAAACCGTACTCGACGACTGGCAGGCGCCTGGATTGCCGCTGCACATCGTCTGGCCGCCCGGCAAGCAATTGCCTGCGCGCACGCGCGCCTTCATCGATTTCGCCGCCGCGCGCTGGACCGCAGAACCGCCGGGCTGACGGCTTGCCCGCCATCCTCCGTGCCGCCACCATCGCGGTTCGACACGACGGGGCAGGGTGCATGCGCGATACGGTTCGTTCCACGGCAACGAAGGGTGCGGTATCCCGCAATCCCGGCATCGACCTGTTGCGCGGACTGGCCATCGTGCTGGTGGTGTTCAACCATCTCGGCATACGCATTCCGCTGGAGAAGAGCGCGTTGGCCGATGTGTTGCCGACATGGCTGCTGAACCGATTGAACTGGAACGGCTACGAGGCCGTGTACGTATTCTTCGTGATCTCGGGCTTCCTGATCGCGGGCAATGCGTTGCGCCGCTGGGGCAGCCTCGCGGCCATCGACCCGCGAGCGTTCTATGCGCGGCGTTTCGCGCGCATCGTGCCCTGCCTGCTTGCGTTGCTCGCGGTGCTGAGCGTGCTGCATCTGCTCGGCGTGCAGGACTACGTGATCCATCGCGCCGGCCAGTCGTTGCCGGGCGCGTTGCTGTCGGCGCTGGGCCTGCATCTCAACTGGTACGAAGGGCATACCGGCTACCTGCCCGGTTCGTGGGACGTGTTGTGGTCGCTCTCGATCGAGGAGGCGTTCTACCTCGGCTTCCCGCTGGCCTGCCTGTTGTTGCGGTGGCGCGTGTTGCTGGTGCCATCCATGGTGCTGCTCGCATTGTCGCTGCCGTGGGCGCGCGCAGCATTGCACGGCAACGAGATCTGGCTGGAAAAAGCCTACCTGCCGGGCATGGCGGCGATTGCCACCGGCGTGCTCGGCGCGCTGCTGGCCGACGCCTGCCGTCCGCCGCGGCGCACCGCGTTGCTGCTTGGCTGGCTGGGTGCCCTGGGCCTGGGGGCGGTGATTCTCGATGGCTGGGCGATGTGGCACTGGCTGCGCGACGGCTACATGCTCCTGCTCACGTTTTCTACCCTATGCCTGCTGCTGTGCTGCCAGTGGCGTGCCGAAGCGGGTGGTGTGTCGCCGTTGCGCGGTTTCGGCTGGCTGCGCTCCTGGGGGCGGATGAGCTACGAGATCTACCTCACCCACATGTTCGTGGTGTTCGCCGTGATACGCGCGTATCGCGCATGGGGTGGCGATACGGCGCACGGCTGGCTGTGGTACGCGCCGGCGCTGGTGTCGTGCTGGCTGCTTGGTGCGATGGTGGAGCGCTGGTTTTCGGCGCCATGCGAGCGCTGGTTGCGTATGCGGTTGTCGGGTGCCGCCAATTGCGACGTCGTTCGCTGATCGGGCGCGCCGCTGCCGGCAAGCTCGTATGAATGGACTCGCGCGAATTTAACTCTTGAACCGGTACTTTCGGGGCCGCCCGCAAAGTCGTCTGCGGCATGCGTCCACGGAACATTTTGCGGTGCAAATGTCAGGCCAGGAATTCCCTCCGGCATGAGCCATCGAAGCAAACCGCCATCCGGCAACGTCGTGGATTGGAACAATCCGGACCTCCAGTCGCTGCTCAGCAAGACCGAGGGTTGGAGCCTGGACAAGCGTGGCGTCTACACCCCTACGCCTTGCGAATTGCACGTTGGCTGGGGCGCGGGTACGGGACGGCCTGCCACCCTGGTCTACGAGCGCGATGCCGTGTTGGTGGTGGAGACGCGTTTCGCGATCCCCAAGGGCGAGCACGTGCGTGTGGATCGCGTCCGCTCAGGGACGATGAGTTCGACTTGGGGCATCGTGGCGGATGGTCGCGAAGGCTTTCGCGACGAAGACCGGGTCAACGGCGTCTACGTGCATTGGGTGCACACGCGCTGATCGAAGCCGCGGATCCGACTGACGCGCATACCGTGCCTGCGGGCATGCTGTTCGTCCACTGGCACGTGCATGTGCGTTCGCTGGCAGATGCCTGGCCGAGCTGCTGTCATTGTCGATCTTGCTGGCTTCCGTACGTCGCATGCATGCGTTGAATGCGCGCGATGCTGCCGCCTTCGTACGTCACCACGTAGGTGGCGCCTTCGTGCGATTGCCGGGCGACCCGCACCGGGTCGCTCAGGATGGCCTTCTGCAGGACTTCCTGATGGAACGCCGCCAGGCCGCCGCTGGGAATCAGCACCAGCGGCGGGCTGATCTGCTGGAAGCTGGTGAAGTGACTGCCGCACTGGGTGGTGTCGTTGCTGAACTTGAGCCAGCCCTGGCCGCAGCTCTGGCCCGATACGTCGGGGAAGCGCTTCAGCCAGATGAAATACTTGTTCTCGTGCGTGATCCGCACGCGGTTGTAGCGCGCGTCGCTTCCGCCGATGTTGTCGGCCGTCCAGAAGCGCACGATGCTGGCCTCGCGGCAATCGGCCGATGCGCACTCCTGCAGCACCAGGTATTCGTCGTCCTGCAGGGACACCGGTTCGATGCTGAGGATGTCGCCCTTCACCAGCGCCTGCGCGGGGAACACCACCGATGGCATGCGCGGGTCGACCTTGAAGTCCCCGGAAACCAGGTAGCCGCCATGCTGCGACGAGAACGGTGGCGCGGTGACCTTGACGGCGGGGAGATTGGTTTGCGCCAGGGCAGCAAAACTCGCCAACACGCAGCAACCCAGGAACGCGATATCCATGGTCTTCATGAAAGCTCCAATGGTTACCCGCCGGCGACCCGCTTGACGATCAGGCTGGCGCGCCGCGCAGCACCCGCCCGTAAGTGTGCACCTCATCGACCAGTATGCGCACGTGCTCGGGATCGACCTCCGGCGTGATGCCGTGGCCCAGGTTGAACACGTGGCCGGGGTGGTTGCCATAACTGTCGAGCACGGTACGTGCTTCGCGGCGGATCACCTCAGGAGCGGCGCGCAGGATCGCGGGATCGAGGTTGCCCTGCAGTGCGACCTTGCCGGCCACTGCTCGGCGCGCAGCGGCGAGATCGGTTGTCCAGTCCACGCCCAGTGCGGCGCAACCGGTATCGGCCATCGCAGCGAGGTGAGCGCCGGCGCCCTTGGAGAACAGGATCAGCGGCAGCTCGCGTGCGTGCGTGTCGGTGTTCAGTTCGCCGACGATCTGCGCCATGTAGTGCAGCGAGAACTCGCGGAACGGCGCGGGGCCGAGCAGGCCGCCCCAGGTATCGAAGATCATCAGCGCCTGTGCGCCGGCGGCGGCCTGCGCCGAGAGATAGGCGGCCACGCTGCGCGCCAGCACGTCGAGCAAGCGGTGGACCAGCGCAGGCTCGTCCCAGCACATCGCCTTGAGCGTGGCGAAGTCGCGCGACCCGCCGCCTTCCACCATGTAGCAGGCCAACGTCCACGGGCTGCCCGAGAAACCGATCAGCGGCACGCGGCCGTCCAGTTCCCTGCGGATCAGGCGCACCGCGTCCATCACGTAGCGCAGCTCGCCGTCCATGTCGGGCACGGTCAGTTGCGCGACGTCGGCAGCGGTGCGCACGGTACGCGCGAACTGCGGCCCTTCGCCCTGCGCGAAGCTGAGGCCAAGGCCCATCGCGTCGGGAATGGTGAGGATGTCGGAGAAAAGGATCGCGGCGTCGAGGTCGAAGCGCGCCAATGGCTGCAGCGTCACTTCGCAGGCGAACTCGGGATTCTGCGCTAGGCCCATGAAACTGCCGGCGCGTTCCCGCGTGGCGCGATATTCGGGCAGATAGCGTCCGGCCTGGCGCATCACCCAGATCGGCGTGGTGTCGACGGGTTCGCGGCGTAGCGCGCGCAGGAAGCGGTCGTTCTTCAGTGCCGCATTCATCGGGTCAACGGCCATAGGGGCCGTCGAGGCCCTGGCTGAACATCAGGCGGTAGCCGCGCTTGAGCTGGGCGTCGCGTGCTTTCTCGAACGCGGCGATGGCCTCGTCGCGTTCCAGGAACTGCTCGCGCTTGAGCGTGGCCTTGCCGCCCTGCTGGCCCGTCTCGCGATACAGCGTCCAGCCGCCGAGCAGGTCCTGCTCCAGCACGATCTGGACATAGCGTGGCGGCTCGGCGCTGCCGGGCAGGTTTTGCAGATAGAGGCGCATGGGGCAGGGCGTTGGGCGTGAGCCGGAGTTCAGAGTTTATAGGACGCGCCTCCGCTTTGTAGGAGCGCGTTCTGCGGGGACGGAGTGTCGTCAATGGAGCGGTCGGGCTGGCGATGCGAAATTGTTGTGGATGGCCATGGCAGTCCACGCGCAGAGCAGTACGCCCAAGCCGGTCAGAGCGCCGCGATCGGCATCGCGTGCGAGGGCCGGACCGTGAGGATGGCGCCCGAGCGTGCAGCGCAGCGGGGTGCCGCGGCCCAGATTGAACAGCACGAATTGCCAGATCAGCGAGACCGGCAGAAAGCGGTCCAGCTCACGGAGGGCAACGGTGAGGGAGTCGGGCGCGGTCTGGATTGCCCAGAGCCGTTAACCGGCGATCGCTGCCTGGAGCGTGGCGAGCACGTCATCCTCGCCCACGCCAGCCACGATTTCGGCCTTGCCGATGCCGCGCCACAGAATCAGCCGCAGCGTGCCCGCGGTGTTCTTCTTGTCCAGCCGCATCAGTGCCAGGAGTTGCTGGGCGTCCATGCCCGGAGGGATGGCCACGGGCAGGCCCACGGTTTCCAGCAGGCGCTGCAGGCGCGCAGTGTCGGCGGCCGAACTCATCTCAAGCCGCTCGGACAGCCGCGCGGCGAGCAGCATGCCGATGGCGACGCCTTCGCCGTGCAGCAGCATGGTGTAGTTTCCGGCGGTTTCCAGCGCGTGGCCGAAGGTGTGGCCGAGGTTGAGCAGGGCGCGTTCGCCCTGTTCGGTTTCGTCGCGCGCCACCACGCCGGCCTTGTAGCGCAGCTTGCGGGCGATGGCTTCGACCACGGCGTTGTCGTCGCGCGCGGCCAGCGCGTCGGCATGCGTTTCCAGCCACGCGAAGAACGGCTCGTCGCCGATGGCCGCGCCCTTGATGACCTCGGCCAGCCCGGCGCGGTATTCGCGATCCGGCAGGGTGGCCAGGGTGTCGATGTCGGCCACCACCGCGCGCGGCTGGTGGAAAGCGCCGACCAGGTTCTTGCCGGCAGGCAGGTTCACGCCGGTCTTGCCGCCCACGGAAGAGTCCACCATCGACAGCAAGGTGGTGGGCATCTGGATGAAATCGATGCCGCGCATCCAGCATGCCGCGCTGAAGCCGGCGAGGTCGCCCACCACGCCGCCGCCGAGGGCGATCACGCAGGCGTCGCGGGTGGCGCCGAGTTCGGCCAGTGCAGCCAGCGCGCGTTCCACGTTGGCGAAGCTCTTGTGCGCCTCGCCGTCCTCTATCAGGAAGCTGGCCCACTTCAGGCCTTCGAGGCCGCGCGTCACGCGATCCAGGTAAAGCGGCGCCACCGTGGTGTTGCTGATGACCAGCACGTGGCGGCCGCGCAGGCGTTCGCGCCAGCGCGCGGCATCGGCCAGCAGGCCGCGACCGATCCATACCGGGTAGCTGCGTGCGCCGAGGGTGACGTCGAGGGTGGTCGGGCTGTTCTGGTTCATGCGATGGACGTCTGACGTTGCCAGTGTTGGTCGATCAAGGCGATGGCCTGCGTGCTGACGGCTGCGATGCCGTGAATGGCCGGCAGGGCCAGGTCGGCAGTTGCGCGGTACAGCGGTTCGCGGATCGCCACCATCGCCTCCAGCCGCGCGCGGCGATCCGCGCCGGCCAGCAACGGGCGCTTGGTGTCGTGCACCAGCCGTTCCAGCTGCTGGTCGATGGTGGCCTGCAGCCATAACACATAGCCGCGCTCGGTCAGCAGCGCGCGATTGTGCTCGGCCAGCACCACGCCGGCACCGGTGGCGATCAGCACGCCTTCGCCTGCGCCGAACTCGGCCAGCAGCGCGCTCTCGCGCTGGCGGAAGCCGGCCTCGCCTTCGATCTCGAACACCGTGGCCACAAGGGTGCCGGTACGACGCTCGATCTCGCGGTCCAGGTCGACGAAGCGCAGGCCATAATGCGCGGCGAGGCGACGGCCGAGCGAGGTCTTGCCGGCGCCGGTCGGGCCAATCAGGAACAGGTTGCGCGACGGATTCATTCCTTCACTTTAGCAGCAGGCGTTTGGATGGCTGAACGGATTTTGCTCGCAGGTTGCGGCGATGTGGGGTTGCGGGTCGCCGCAGACCTGCTGGCGCGAGGCGATGAAGTGTGGGCGTTGCGCCGCAGTCCGTTGCGCGAAAACGTGCCGGGCTTGCGCTGGCTGGGCGCCGACCTCACGGAGCCGCGCACCTTGGGAAACCTGCCTGCCGGCGTCGACCGCGTGGTCTACCTGCCTGCCCCCGACGCGCGGGACAGGGCGGCGTATCGCGCGCTGTTCGTGGATGGCCTGCGCCATCTGCTGGAGGCGCTGGATACGCATGCGCTGAAGCAGGTGCTGCTGGTGTCCTCCAGCGCTGTGTACGGCGAGCACGACGGCGATTGGGTGGACGAGGACACGCCGCCCGCACCCCTGGGCTTCAACGGCGCGTTGCTGCTGGAAGCGGAGCAGTGGCTGGCTGAGCAGGCCGTGCCGTCTACCGTTTTGCGCCTCGCGGGACTGTATGGGCCAGGTCGGATGCAACTGATCGAGCGCTTGCGCTCCGGTGCGCAGCGCGTACCGCGCGAGATACCTCATTGGGCCAACCGCATCCACGTCGACGATGCGGCGGCGGCCATCGAGCATCTGCTGCGCCTCCCTGCGCCGTCGCCGCTTTACCTGGGCGTGGACGATACGCCGCTGCTGCTGGACGAGTTGTGCGACTTCATCGCCCAACTGCTCGACGCGCCGCCGCCGCGTGAGGGTGCGGCGCCCGTCGGCGTGGGCAGCAAGCGGCTCGGCAATGCGCGCCTGCGGGCGAGCGGCTGGGCGCCGCGATGGCCGGATGCACGCGGCGGCTACGCGGCCTTGCTGGATACTTGAGACTTCCCACCACTGGAGTCCGCTCATGGCCAACTTACCGATCCCGCACGGCATGGTCACCACCGGCAACGACCTGCACGGCTATCGCGTCACTCGCACGCTGGGCATCGTGCGCGGCATCACGGTGCGTTCGCGCAGCGTGGTGGGCAATATCGGCGCCGCGCTGCAGACCCTGGTGGGCGGCAACATCACGATCTACACGGAACTGTGCGAGAAGGCGCGCGAGGAGGCCTTCGAGCTGATGCTGCAGCATGCCGCCGCGATGGGTGCGAACGCGGTGGTGGCGATGCGCTACGACGCCAACGACGTCGCCGAGGGCGTCACCGAGGTGCTGTCCTATGGCACGGCGGTGCAGGTCGAGCCGGTCTAGGAAATGCCTGAAGGTCGTTGGGGAATCCCACCCTTGCTGGCAGGGGGGCGTAAGGGGATTCGGCAATGGTGAATTGGTCGTCGGTGTTTTTTGGTTGGTGGTTATCGCGTTTGTGGTCGCTGCGATAAGCATCAACAGGTGGAGTCAGGGAATCAAGGACGACAAGCTGCGCAGGCGCGTGCGGGCGGCATGGGTCACCTTTGAATGCTTGCTTGCCTTGCTTCTCATATGCTCGGTGATTCACGGAGTGAGCAGCTTCGCCAAGCTTGATAGTTGACTGTCCAGTGCCAAACCGCATTCATCACGAATGCGTGAGGCCCGTCATGTGCCGATCATCGTCGTATTCCACGACACTGTCGGCCAGCGCAGGCAGGGTAGCCAGCGCATGGCGGCTGAGCCGCTCGAAGTGCTGCAGGAAACGCGTCATGGTGGTGGCGTCCATCGCCAGCGGGGCATGCCGTGCCAGCAGTTCTTCCTCGGTCTCGCCGCGCCAGCGGCGCACAACGTTCCAGCTTGGCGCCTGCAGCACGATCAGCGCGTCGAATTTGCGCCACAGCGGCTGATAGCCGCGCAACTGCTTGTTGACCCAGTGTCGCCAGCTGCCGTCAGGATCCTCTTCGCGTTCCAACTGGTTCACGGGTTCTTCCAGCGCGGCCTGCACCTGCGGCCGGATGCCCAGCGCCCAGCCTTCCACGATCACCAGCTTCGGCGGTCGCGTCACGCGGGGCCAGCGCGAGGGTTGTACGCGCGTGTCGCGTCCCTTGTCGAAGCGCGGCCATGCCACCGGCAACTTTTCCGAAGCCTGCGGCAGCGCGGCCAGCACGGAGAGCAGCAGCTCGATCTCGTGCGTGCCCGGCACGCCGCGGGTACGCAGCAGCGGATGGATCTGGTGGGCCATCAGTTCGCGGTCGGCGCGCGCGTAATAGAAGTCGTCCAGCGACAGGATTTCGGTGGCCCAGCCGCGTGCCTCGGCCTGCGCCTTCATTTCGCGCGCCAGCGTGCTCTTGCCGCTGCCCTGCAGGCCGGACAGGCCGATGATGTAGGGGCGGCGCGAGCGGGCGATGCGCCCGGCGTACTGGTCCAGCAGGTGCCCGGCCAGCGAGGCGTTCGGTGCGGGCGGATGCGGCTTGGCGGCCGTCATCGGCAGGCTTCCGCCATGGATGGGTGAAGGCCGCCGCGCACAAGGGCGGAAATGGGGATTGCGTTAAGATAAGCGGGCTTCATCCGCGTCATGATGGCGCGGTCGCGCCACGATTCAAGGAAAAATTTTCCAGCCATGCTGAACCCAGAGATTCTGCAGACTTTCCGGCAGTTGCTGGACGGGGCGAAGGCCTCCGGCGACCCCGAGCCCACCGCGATGAACCTGGCCAGCCTGGGCGCCGACGGCCGCGTGGCTTCGCGCATCGTGCTGCTCAAGGGTGTGGACGAGCGTGGTTTCCGTTTTCATACCAACTACGAAAGCGACAAGGGTGGCCAGTTGGCGGCACATCCGCAGGTGGCGCTGTGCTTCCACTGGAAGCAGTTGCGCCATGGCGTGCAGGTGCGCGTGGAGGGTGTGGCGCGCAAGCTGCAGGCGGAGGAATCCGATGCCTACTTTGCCACCCGCCCCCGCGGCAGCCAGATCGGCGCCTGGGCCTCGCTGCAATCGCAGACCCTGCCCGACCGGCACAGCTTCGACGAGCGCGTGACGCGCTACGAGCACGAGTTCGAGGGCCGCGACGTGCCGCGCCCACCGCACTGGGGCGGATTCCTGATCGAACCGGACATGGTCGAGTTCTGGTACGGCGCCGAGTTCCGCCTGCATGACCGCGTGCGCTGGAGCCGGCACGGGCAGACCTGGACACACCGGTTGCTGTATCCGTGAAGATGTCCCCGCCATGAGCCGTTCCGTGCCTGCAGAGCACGTTGCGCAGCACGGCTTCACGGTGCACGCACGTGGCCGCGGCTTCACCGAGATCACCGGCCAGGTCGCCGACAGGGTGACTGCCAGCGGCGTGTGCGTCGGCATCGCCCACGTGTTCACCGCACATACCAGTTGCTCGCTGCTGCTCAGCGAGAACGCCGACCCCGCGGTGCGCGAGGATCTCGAGCGCTGGCTGGCCCGCGCGGTGCCAGACGGTGATGCGATCTTCGAACACGATGCCGAAGGGCCGGACGACATGCCTGCGCACGTGCGCTCTGTGCTCACCGGCGCGAGCCTCGTCGTGCCCGTGCATGGCGGCAGGCTGCAGCTGGGCACCTGGCAGGGCCTGTTCCTGTGGGAACATCGCCGCGACCCGCATCAACGCAAGGTCATCGTGACCGTGCTGGGGCATTGAGCATGGCGGATGCCTTCCCGCAGCGCATCGTCTGTCTCACCGAAGAACCCACCGAAGTGCTCTACGCATTGGGCGAGCAGCAGCGCATCGTGGGCATCTCCGGTTTCACCGTGCGTCCGCCGCGGGCGCGCAGGGAGAAGCCCAAGGTTTCCGCTTTCACCAGCGCGAAGATCGGCGAGATCCTGAAGCTGGAGCCGGACCTGGTCATCGGCTTTTCCGACATCCAGGCCGACATCGCGCGCGAGCTGGTGAAGGCCGGTATCGAGGTGTGGATCAGCAACCACCGCAGCGTGGACGGCATCCTTGCCTATATCCGCCGCCTCGGTGCGATGGTCGGCGCACACGAGAAGGCCGAGGTTTACGCGCGGCGCGCCGAGCAGCACATCACCGACATTCGCGTCGCTGCGGCGCAGCTGCCGCACCGGCCCAAGGTGTACTTCGAGGAATGGGACGAGCCCATCATCACCGGCATCCGCTGGGTGGCCGAGCTGGTGCAGATCGCCGGCGGCGAGGATTGCTTCCCCGAACTGGCGCGCGAGCCGCTGGCGAAGCAGCGCATCCTCGCCAACGGCGACGAAGTGGTGCGACGCGCGCCGGACATCATCCTTGGCTCGTGGTGCGGCAAGCGCTTCCGGCCGGAGAAGGTGGCGGTGCGGCCGGGCTGGGAGGCGATTCCCGCGGTGCGCGACGGCGAACTGCACGAGATCAAGTCGCCGATCATCCTGCAGCCAGGGCCGGCGGCGCTGTTCGACGGGCTGGACGCGATCCATCGCATCATCGTGGCGTGGGCGGGTCGCCCGGGCTGACCCGCATCCATGTGACGCAGTCAGCCCGAGCATCGTTGCTTACCAGACCTGCACGCGGTCCTTGGCGTCGCGCCACATCGGCTGGCCGGGCTTGACGTCGAACGCCTCGTAGAAATCGGGGATGTTCGACAGCGGCCCGTTCACGCGCCACTTCGCCGGGGCGTGCACGTCGCTGAGCAGGGACTGGCGCAGCATGGCGTCGCGTTCTTCGAAGATCCACGACAGCGCGTAGCCGAGGAAGAAGCGCTGCAGCGGTGTGTAACCGGCGACCTTGTCGCCCTTCTTGTATTCCTCGGTCTGCTTGAATGCATCCAGGCCGATCAGCACGCCGCCCAGGTCGGCCATGTTCTCGCCGAGGCTCGCGCTGCCGTTGATGTGCAGGCCGGGCAGCGGTTCGTAGGCGTCGAACTGCTTCGCCAGCACGTCGGCACGCTGGGTGAATTTCTGCGCGTCCTGCTTCGTCCACCAGTCGGCGAGGTTGCCCTTGGCGTCGAACTGACGGCCCTGGTCATCGAAGCCGTGGGTGATCTCGTGGCCGATGGTCGAGGCGGCGGCATAGCCGTACACGACGGCGTCGTCGACCTCGCCGTCGCTGAAACCCGGGATCATGAACTGCGCGGCCGGCAGCACGATCTCGTTGTTCGACGGGTTGTAGTAGGCGTTGTAGGTCTGCGGCGTCATGTCCCATTCGCTGCGGTCGACCGGCTTGCCGAACTTCGACACCTGGTCGTTGAAGGCCCAGCGCCGTGCGCTCATCTCGTTCTGCGCCCAGGAGTCGCGACCGATCTGCAGCGCGGAATAGTCCTTCCACTTGTCCGGGTAGCCCACCTTCTTGGTCACCGCGGCGAGCTTCTCGTGCGCCTTGGCCTTGGTGGCGGGGCTCATCCAGTCCAGCTTGTCGATGCGCGCGCCATACGCAGTGCGGATGGCCTCCACCAGGGCGTTGTAGCGCTGCTTGGTTTCCGCGGAGAAATAATCATGCACGTAGATGCGGCCGAGGATCATGCCGATCGCACGGTTCTCCGCGCGCAGCGCACGCTTCCATCGTGGCTGCTGTTCCTGTTGGCCGGTGAGCACGCGGCCGTAGAAGTCGAAATGCTCGTCGTCGAAGGGTTTGCTGAGTGTTGCGGCGTAATCGTCGACCAGGTGCACGCGCAGGTAATCGCGCAGCACCGGCACCGGCGTCTGCCCGAGCAGCTTCTGCAGGCCGCCGAAGAATTCGGGCTGGCCGACGATGACGTAGGACGGATCCAGCTTCCACGCCTGCAACTGCCGGTTCCACGCGATGCCCGGCGTGTACTTGCGGGTCAGGTCGGCGGGAGACATTTTGTTGTAGTTCTTCTGCGGATCGCGCAGGTCGGCCAGCGGACGGGACACTTTGGCCAGCGCGGTCTCGAAGGCCATCACCTTGTCTGCGCTGGCGCCTGCCGTGGCATCATCCTCGCCCAGCAGCTTGAACATGTGCTGCAGGTGCACAACATAGGCAGCGCGGGCCTTGGCCACGCCGGGTTCGGTGTTGAAGTAGTAGTCGCGTTCGGGCAGGCCCAGTCCGCCCTGTTCGAGGTAGACCGCCATCACGTCGCTCTGCTTCTCGTCCTGCTGCACGCCGAAGTCGAACAAGGCATCGACGCCCAGCGACTGCAGGGCGAAGGCTTCGTCGAGCGCGCCCGGCACGTCCTTGACGGCGTCGATGCGGTCAAGCTCCGGCTTCAGCGGCGCCAAGCCCTGGCGGTCGGCCAGGTCGGTGTCCATCGCAGTGCTCCAGAAGTCGCCGATCTTCTGCTCGTCGCTGCCAGGCGCGGCATCCTTCTCCGCGGCGGCATCCTCGCTGATCTTGCGCAGCTTGCCGTACAGGTCCTCCTGCACCAGCTTGCCGATGCCCCATGTGGCCTCGGATGCAGGGATGGGATTTTTCTTGAGCCATGCGCCGTTCGCGTAGCTGAAGAAATCGTCGCCGGGGCTCACCGAGGCATCGATGTTCGCGGCAACCACGTCTGCCTTCGCCGCGGGAACCGCCGCCGCCGTCGCAGCGTGGGCCGGGGCAGTGGTGGCTGCGGGTGCGGCAGAGTTCGATGCCTGCGGTGGCGTCGCGTTGTTGCAGCCGCCGAGGGCGATGGCGACGGATGCGGCCAGCAGGCAACAGGACAGGCGGCGTGGGTTCGCTTTCATGCGCAGGGTTCCGGAAGAATGTCGGCGCATGCTAGCGGATCGTGGTATCGCTGGATCCGGGCGAGAGGCATGACTTTCGACGTGGATCGATCGAACGTCGCCGCCGGAAATTCGCCCATCCATGGCCGCCGTTGAGCAGTTCTAGCGTGCCTGCCGCGGGGGCACGCGTTCCTTCCCGCGAATATCAGCCGACCACCGCCAACTGCGTCCCGAGGTCGAGCAACGGTTGCGCCACCAGCATCCTCGCCAGCAACAGGGCGACGATCACCACCGTCGGCGAAAAATCGATCATTCCCACCTGCAACTTGCCGCGCAGCGGGCGCAGCAGAGGGTCGACGATCGTGCCCAGCAGGCGTTGCAGCGGGTGGTAAGGATCGGGCGCGAACATGCTCATGAGCGACCAGCCGAACACCAAGACGAGATAGAACAGCAGGGCATAGTCCAGCAGTTCCGCCAAGGACAGCACGAACAAGCCGAGCGGATGCGCCACCAGCCCCACCAGCGCGAACAGCACGATGCGCTTCAGCAGCATCGCCAGCCACGCCACCAGCAAGGCGGCGAGGTTGATGCGCCGCCAGTTCGGCAGCACGCGGCGCAGCGGCGCCAGCACGGGGTTGGTGGTGCGGTAGATGAACTGGCTGAGCGGGTTGTGAAAGTCCGCGCGGCAGGCCTCGGCGGCGAGGCGCAGCAGGAACAGCGTGGCGACGGCGTCGAAGGCCAGCTCGACCAGCAGGGCGATGGCGTTGAGCAGGTAACTCACGGATTAGAGCCTGGTTGTGATCTCCAAGCACTCCGCGCCGAGAGCTGTTTGCGCGCGAGCCGAGGAAGAGCGGGGGAGTGGACGTCGGTCCATGGCGGAGTAATGACGCAGGGATGCGGGCAAACAACCACGGCCCGTGCAGGTTGCCATCGAGCGGTAGCCATGCGGTAGCGAACGGCCTGACCAGCCAGCCACGCAGGCCATGCGCCACGCCCTGCCGTCTGGCGGCCACTTGATGGCAATGCGGAGTGCTTGGAGATCATAAACAGGCTCTAGGTCTCCTTGTCCAGGGCGTCGGCCAGTTCCGCGCCGCGACGGGTGGCCGCGGCGACGGCACGGGCCGTGACGCGCGGCAGGTCGTCGGCAGCGAAACTTTCCAGCGCGGCCTGCGTGGTGCCGTTGGGCGAGGTGACGCGTCGGCGCAGTTCGGCGGGATCCTCGCCGCTTTCCACCAGCATGCGGCCTGCGCCCAGGCAGGTCTGCGCGGCCAGCGCGCGTGCGGTGTCGCGAGGCATGCCTTGTGCCACGGCGGCGTCTTCCAGCGCCTCGACCAGGGCGAAGAAGTAGGCGGGACCGGAACCGGAGAGCGCGGTGACGGTGTCCATCAGCGACTCGTCGGCGATCCAGCGGGTCAGGCCGGCGGCATCCATGATGTGTTGCGCCAGCGCCTTCTGGGCAGGGCTGACGCGGCCGTTGGCGCACAGGCCGGTGGCGCCGGCGCCGATCAAGGCGGGGGTGTTCGGCATGCAGCGCACGATGGGCAGGTTGCCCAGCCAGCGTTCCAGCTGGTCCAGCCGCACGCCGGCGGCGATCGAGATGACCAGCGGTCGCTGGCCCTGCATGGCCATGCGCAGCTCGGCCTGCACTTTGGGCATGGCCTGCGGCTTCACCGCCAGCACGATCACCTCGGCGTCGGCCACGGCCAGCCGGTTCTCGGCAAAAGTGGCTATGCCGAAGTCATGGCCCAGCTTGTCGCGCGTCTCGGCCAGCGGTTCGGCCACGCGGATGTCGGCGGGCGCCAGGCCGGTGGCGAGCAGGCCGCCGATCAGGCTGCGTGCCATGTTGCCGCCGCCGACGAAGGCGATACGTGTCATGAAGGCACCTGGGTTGGGGGGGAACGGTCGCATACCTTACCGGAGTGGGCGTCGTCCTGGGGTGCCGCGGTTTCGGTGACGCGGTGCGCAAACCGGGGCGAAGGCTGGCCGTTCGCCCCGTGCCGCGAGTAGTATCGACTCGCTGCAAGGGGGGATGGCCAGGGGTGTCCGCGCGTCGGTGGCGCGCCGCGTCCGCGCATCGTCCTTTCGCCGCAGCCATTGCCACAGCATCCGACGACTGGTCGAGGGGAACCACAGATGGATATCGCCGAACTGCTTGCCTTCTCGGTGAAGAACAAGGCTTCGGACCTGCACCTGTCCGCGGGCCTGCCGCCGATGATCCGCGTCGACGGCGACGTGCGCCGCATAAACATTCCCGCGCTGGAGCACAAGCAGGTGCACTCGCTGGTGTACGACATCATGTCGGACAAGCAGCGGCGCGATTACGAGGAGTTCCTGGAGACCGACTTCTCGTTCGAGATTCCTGGCCTTGCCCGTTTCCGCGTCAATGCGTTCACCCAGAATCGCGGTTCCGGTGCGGTGTTCCGTACCATTCCATCCGAAGTGCTGACGCTGGAGGATCTCGCCTGCCCGCGCGTGTTCAAGGAGCTGATCGAACAGCCGCAGGGCCTGATCCTGGTGACCGGCCCCACCGGCTCGGGCAAGTCCACCACGCTGGCGGCGATGGTCGACCACATCAACAAGAACGAATACGGGCACATGCTCACGATCGAGGATCCGATCGAGTTCGTGCACACCTCGCAGAAGTGCCTGGTCAACCAGCGCGAAGTCCACCGCGACACGCATGGCTTCAACGAGGCGCTGCGTTCGGCGCTGCGCGAAGACCCGGACTACATCCTCGTCGGCGAATTGCGCGACCTGGAAACCATCCGGCTGGCGCTCACCGCCGCGGAAACCGGCCACCTGGTGTTCGCCACCGTGCATACCAGCTCGGCGGCCAAGACCATCGACCGCATCATCGACGTGTTCCCCGCGGGCGAAAAGCCGATGGTGCGCTCGATGCTGTCCGAGTCGCTGCGCGCGGTGATCTCGCAGTCGCTGCTGAAGAAGACCGGCGGCGGCCGCATCGCGGCGCACGAGATCATGGTCGCGGTGCCCGCCATCCGCAACCTGATCCGCGAAGACAAGGTGGCGCAGATGTATTCGGCGATCCAGACCGGCCAGCAGTTCGGCATGCAGACGCTGGACCAATGCCTGCAGGACCTGGTGAAGCGTGGCCTGGTGTCGCGCCAGGAAGCGGGCAGCTATGCCAAGAACAAGGATCTGTTCAAGTAAGTAATGGAATAGCAGATGGGGCGCGGGGAATGGGGGTCGACACCCCGCGCTGCTATGCCCCGGCTCCACGGGGCGGTGGGTTTCGCGTTTGGCGAACCCTGGGCTCCACCTTTTGACTCCCGGACAAAGCCATGAGCGACTTCGACTTCACTTCCTTCCTCAAGCTGATGGTGCACAAACAGGCTTCCGACCTGTTCATCACCGCGGGTGTGGCGCCGTCGATGAAGGTGCAGGGGCGCATCGTGCCGATCACGCAGAGTCCGCTGTCCATGCAGCAGTCGCGCGACATGGTGCTCAACGTGATGACGCCCTCGCAGCGCGAGGAGTTCGAGAAGACCCACGAGTGCCAGTTCGCGATCTCCGCACAAGGGGTGGGCCGATTCCGCGTGTCGTGCTTCTACCAGCGCAATTGCGTGGGCATGGTGCTGCGCCGGATCGAGTCGAAGATCCCCACCATCGAGGAGCTGACCCTGCCGCCGGTGATCAAGCAGCTGGCGATGACCAAGCGCGGCATCATCATCTTCGTGGGCGGCACCGGCACCGGCAAATCCACCTCGCTGGCCTCGATGATCGGCTACCGCAACGCCAATTCGACCGGCCACATCATCACCATCGAGGACCCGATCGAATACGTGCACAAGCACGAGGGCTGCATCATCACCCAGCGCGAGATCGGCATCGACACCGACAGCTGGGAGAACGCGCTGAAGAACACCCTGCGCCAGGCGCCCGACGTGATCATGATCGGCGAAGTGCGCACGCGCGAGACGATGGAGCACGCGATCAATTTCTCCGAGACCGGCCACCTGTGCCTGTGTACGCTGCACGCGAACAATGCCAACCAGGCGATGGACCGCATCCTGCATTTCTTCCCCGAGGATCGTCGCCAGCAACTGTTCATGGACCTGTCGCTGAACCTCAAAGGCGTGGTGGCGCAGCAGCTGATTCCCACGCCGGACGGCAAGGCGCGACGCGTGGCGGTGGAAGTGCTGCTGGGCACGCCGCTGGTGCAGGACTACATCCGCCAGGGCGAGATCCACAAGCTCAAGGACGTGATGAAGGAATCCAACCTGCTCGGCATGAAGACGTTCGACCAGAGCCTGGTCGAGCTGTACCACGCCGGCGAGATCAGCTACGAGGACGCACTGCGCCACGCCGACAGCTCGAACGAAGTGCGTCTGCGCATCAAGCTGGCGCACGGTGGCGATGCGCACACGTTGTCGCAGGGTCTGGAAGGCGTGGAGGTGGAGCAGCCTCGCGGTGGCGACAGTTTCGGCGGCGGTTTGCTGCAACGTTGAACCATGCCTGCCAGTAGGAGCGCACCCTGTGCGCGAAAGCTTTTGCCTTGGTCGAAGCGCAAGGCAGTCGCACACAGGGTGCGCTTCTACAGGCGCGTGGAAAAGAAGAAGGCGCCCATTGGGCGCCTTCTTCTTTTCGTTCGCGCAACTCCAAATTACTGCTTGAGCGTCGTGTGGCTGGTGACGACGATGCCGCTGTCGGTCACATGCATTTCGGCATCAATGCCGTCCACGCGCTGCGCCTGCGCTTCCATCGCGGCGAATTGCGCCTTGCTGCGGGCGGCATCGGCGGCGGCCTGCGCGGCTTCGTTGGCCGGCGAGGGTTCGCCATTGGCAGGGGGTTCGTCGTTCTTGCTCATTTCCGCGGCAGCGGCGGCGAGGCTGTCGGATTTCTTCTCCATGAACTTCAGCCAGTCCAGGTACATCGCTCCGGAGAGGTGCATGCGCGCCATCTGGCCGGGTTCGCCCGACGCATCGTGCAAGGTGCCGGCGAGCTTGGCGTCTTCGCCAGGGCCGATGCCAAGTGCGAGCGCCTTGTCGCCGCTGGCCAGCCAGCTCGGCTGGCCGAGCATGCCGGTCACATCCTTCGGCAGGGCCACCGGTGCGGCATTGGCGGCTGCCTTCACCGTGGCCAATGCGGGGACCATCATCTGGCCGGTGGCGAGCAGGCCGGCGGGGTCACTGGTGCCCAGCACGATGCGGCCGGTGAAGTCGGGCAGGCTGCTGGTGCTGTCGGTGCCCAGCGTGTCCAGCGCGACACGCAGGCCGAGCAGGTTGCCGAACGGCGGGATGGCCGTCTTCGGCAGCGCGTCGCCCAGCTTGGCGAAGCTGTCGTTGAGGTCGGTGAGCATGGGGCAGGCGAACGGCTTGGCCGCCACCGCTTCGGCCTGTGCCGACCAGAACGTGCGCAGGGCGGCCACCGGCAGGGCGAGACTGAAGTCGAACGGTGCCGTACTGGCGCCGCTGCCCAACCCCGGCAATTCCACCTTGAGGCCGCTGAAGGCCTTGGCGATGTCATCGGCCAGTGCAAGGTCGAAGCGCGCGTCCTGGTGTGTGGCATCCAGCCTCGTGTAGCCGAAGCTCATGGCCGGCACGCGCGCGGCAATGCGGCTGGCTTCGGGGGCGCAGTCGGGCGAGTTCTTCAGCAGGTTCGCCACCGGTTCGCCAGTCTGGGCCGACTCGGCGCTGGCACGGGCCTTCTCCACCGCGGCGACCAGCGGATCGGAGCCCGTGAGCACCAGCGGCAGCGCACGGGTGAGGTCGAACTGGCCCACCAGCCACTTCGCATAACCCTTGTCACTGGCCAGTGTGTCGAGGCGGCCGTCGTCCTGCAGACTCTTCGCCGGGCGGTCCAGGCCCAGCGTCTGGCGCAGCAGCGGCGTGGCGGCGTCGGCCGGGAGCAGGGCGCCCACCATCTGCTTGCCGACCACGGCCAGCACCAGCTCCGCGCCGGAGGCAGGGAGCACGTGCAGGCGGTAGGTCTGCTTGCCGATGGTGGCGGTGTCCAGCTTCTTGCCGTAGGCGGTTTCAAGCCGGGCTACGAAGCCATCGAAGGCAGCCGGGTCGCTCAGTTCGACGCGCAGCACCGGCGCCATGCCTTCGCCGTACAGCGCGAAGCGGCCCTTGAGGTCGAAGCCGGTGGACTGGGCGAAGCCTTCCACGGTCTTGCCCTTGTACTCGGCGGCGAAGGCCTGCACGAGGCGCGCGGCGTCAGGGTCGCTGGCCTGCAGGCGGGTCGCATAGGCCTCCATCTGCGCGACCTGCGACGGCAGCTGCAGATTGGCCTGGGCGAGCAGCGCCTTGCGGGTGTCGTCGTCCAGTACGGCCAGGTTGGCGGCCACGTAGGGCGTATCCGCGGGCACGAAGGCCAGCGGTGCGTCCTTGTCCTTGTGCGAGCAGGCCGCCAATGCGGCGCAGGCCAGACCCAGCGCGATGAAGCGCGTCCTCGATTGCATGGTGTTCCCCGGTAATGAAAGCCGTCGCGGGCATTATGCCCGTTTTGTATGCTTGTTGCGGTGCAAGATTAGGGCCGCCCGGCTGTCGGGCAGACCTATCCGCGGGTGTTCAACGTGCCAGCAGCTCGCCCAGCACGGCCATCCGCACGAACACGCCGTTGGCCACCTGCTCGAGGATGCGCGACTGTGCGCCGTCGGCCACCGCGTCGGCGATTTCGATGCCGCGGTTGAGCGGGCCTGGATGCATCACCAGGCAGCCCTTCGCGGCAAGGGCGAGGCGGCGGCTGTCGAGGCCGTAGTGGCGGAAGTAGGCAGCCTCGTCGGGCAGGTCGGTGGAGGCCATGCGCTCTTTCTGGAGGCGCAGCATGATCGCCACGTCGGCGCCTGCGATGGCGCTGTCGAAATCCTCGGTAAGGCGGCATTGCGGGAGTTCGTCCGCTTCCGGCAGCAGCGCGGCCGGCCCGCACAGGCGGATTTCGCCCACTCCCAGCGCGGCCAGCGCGTGCACGTCGGAGCGCGCCACACGCGAATGGCGGATGTCGCCGCAGATCGTCACCACGAGATTTTCGAAATCCGGCCGGTGCTGGCGGATGGTCAGCGCATCGAGCAGGCCCTGGGTGGGGTGGGCGCGGTTGCCGTCACCGGCATTGATGACCGACACGCCGCTCATCGCATGGCGCACCAGTTCCTCCGGTGTGCCGGACACCTTGTGGCGCACGACGATGGCATCGAGGTGCATGGCCTCCAGCGTGTGCAAGGTGTCGTAGAGCGCTTCACCCTTGGTGGTGGAAGAGAAGCCGATGTCGAAGTTCACCACGTCGGCGCCGAGCCGGCGCGCGGCCAGCTCGAACGAGGTGCGCGTGCGCGTGGACGGTTCGAAGAACAGGTTGAGCACGGTGCGCCCGGCCAGCGTGTCCAGCTTGCGGGTGCCATGCGCGCAGGCGTCGCGCAGCGCGATGGCGCGGTCGAGCAGGTGCTCGATGCTGGCGCGTGGCAGATGTTCCAGCGTGGTGAGGTGACGCAGGCGTGGGCTCATGGAGAGGGTGCTTGGGCAGGGAAAGTTGAAGTGGTGTCGGCCAGCCAGCGTTCGAGGATCACGGCGGCGGCCTCGGCGTCGATGGTGGCGGTGTCGCGGCGGCGCTTGAGGCCGGCAGCGCGTGCGCCGGCAAAACGGCGTGCGGCTTCGTGCGAGCTGTGGCGTTCGTCCACCAGCGCAACGGCGGTGCCGTAGCGGGCCCCGAGTTGTTCGGCAAAGCGGCGGGCTCGGCGCGTGGCGGGCTGCTCCTCGCCGGCGAGTGTCAGCGGAAGGCCTACCACCAGGGCCTCGGGCAGCCACTGCGCCTGCATGGCATCGAGCGCGGGCCAGTCGGGCGAGCCGTCACGCATCGCCACCACGCCCAGCGCGCGTGCACTGGCGGTAAGCGCATTGCCCACGGCGACGCCGATCAGCTTGCTGCCAACGTCGAAGCCGAAGGCGCAGTTCATGCGTGGCCCGCGTAACCGGCGAGTTGCAGCGGATCGACGCCGACCAGGCCGGCGGCGGCGCTCCAGCGCTCCTCCAGCGGGGTATCGAAGATCACCCGTTCGCTGGCTTCCACGGTGAGCCACGCGTTGGCCATCAGCTCCTGTTCCAGCTGGCCGGCGTCCCAGCCTGCGTAGCCCAGCGCCATGATCGCCTGGCGCGGACCTTCGCCCGCGGCCATCGCCACCAGGATGTCGCGCGAGGTGGTCACCGACCACTGTGCGTTGATGCGATAGCTGGAATCCCAGTGGCCCGACTCGCGATGCAGCACGAAGCCGCGTTCCTGCTGCACCGGGCCGCCGATCAGCACGGGGGCGTCGACCAGCTCGGGGTCGCTGCACTCCAGTTTCATCTGCGCCAGCACGTCGCCGAAGCGGTAATGCGAAAGCTGGTTCACCAGAAGGCCAACCGCGCCTTCCTCGTTGTGCTGGCAGAGCAGGGCCACCCCGCGCGAGAACGGCGGTTCGGCCAGGCCGGGCATGGCGATCAGGAAGTGGCCGGTGAGGGTGGGCGGTTCGGTGCGGCTCATGCGCGCATTGTAAACCGCCCGACGTTATTTGCTCCGCAGCACATTGCCGGGCAGGAACTGCCAGGTGCGCGTTATGTAGAGCTGATCCACCTTCGCCTCGGGCGGAAGCGGGGGGAACGGCGCGGCCAGTTGCACGATGCGCTTGGCGGCGGCATCCAGCAGCGGCTGGCCGGAGCTCTGGATCACGTCGATGCTGCTGATGCTGCCGTCGCGATTGATGCATACGGTGAGCAGCAAGTCGCCATGCAATTCCCGCCGACGCGCCTCTTCCGGATAGTTGAGGTTGCCCACCCGTTCGACGCGGTCGGACCAGCCGCGCATGTAGGCGGCATAGACGTATTCGCGGGTGTTGGCCGATATGTATTTCTTGCGCGGGCGCTTGGCGTAGTCCTCGATCGCCTGGCGCCGTTCGGCGGAGAGCTGCGCCATTTCCTGCTGGCGGCGCAGATCCTCGGCGGTAGGGGCATCCTGGGGCGGGACTTCGGTGTGGGCGGTGTCGCTGGCCACGCTGAAATTGCTTTGCCCGCTGGTGGTCACCATGCGCTGCGGAGTGGCTTCGCGGGGCAGAGGCGTGGCGGCTTCGGTCGACTGCATGGCTGTGCCCGGAAATGGCTTGGGCAACGCGCCGGAGAGCGGTTGCGACGGTCGCGCGGCCTGGTCGCTCTGGCCACCGCCGCGATTGTTCGCCTGTGCCAGGAAATCAGCCTGGTCCGGCGCTTCCCGGTTGGCCACGTTGACGAGGGTGACGTCCAGCGTCGGCAGGCCGGGATCGATCTTGGCAAAATGGAAGGTAATGCCCAGCAGCAGCACGCCATGCAGCAGCAGCGAGAACAGCAGGGTGGCGCCGATGGGGGCGGCGCTGGGGCGTACGGCGGCAGGACTCACGAAGCGGTGTTCTCGATGGCGTCGAACAGCAGGCCTGCGATATTAAGGCCGAACTGCGCATCCAGCTCGCGCACGCAGGTCGGCGATGTGACGTTGATCTCGGTGAGGTAATCCCCGATCACGTCCAGGCCCACGAAGCGCAGGCCGCGCCGACGTAGCTCCGGTGCCACCTGGGCGACGATCCAGCGGTCGCGCTCGCTGAGCGGCACGCCCTCGCCGCGGCCGCCGGCGGCGAGGTTGCCGCGGAACTCGTCGCCTTGCGGGATGCGCGCCAGCGCATACGGAACCGGCTCGCCGTCGATCAGCAGGATGCGCTTGTCGCCCGCGCTGATCGCCGGAATGAACTTCTGCGCGATGGCAAACTGCCGCCCCTCGCCGTGCGGGCCGCCGGCCAGCAGGGTTTCCAGCATGGAGTTGAGGTTGCTGTCGCCGGCCTTGACCTTGAAGATGCCGCGTCCGCCCATGCCGTCCAGCGGCTTCAGCACCGCTTCGCCGCATTCGGCGACGAAACGGCGCAGCTCGCTGGCATCACGACTCACCAGGGTGGGGGCGATGCACTGCGGGAACTGCAGCGCGAACAGCTTCTCGTTGCAGTCGCGCAGCGCACGCGGATCGTTCACCACCGCCAGGCCGCCGCGCTGGGCTGTTTCCAGCACCATGGTGTCGTAGACGAACTGCGCGTCGACCGGCGGATCCTTGCGCATTAGCACCACGTCCAGTTCGCGCAGGTCGCGCCATTGCGCCTCGCCCAGCGTGGACCAGTCGTGCTGGTCGTCGCGCACCGCCAGCGGGCGCAGCCGGGCCCACGGTGCGCCATCGCGCAGGGCCAGGTCGCCCTGTTCCATGTAGAACAGGGTGTGGCCGCGGCGCTGAGCTTCCAGCAGCATGGCCAGGGTGGTGTCCTTGGCCGGCTTGATCGTGCCGATGGGATCCATCAGCACCGCGACTGAAAGTGGCATCGTGATTCTCCGCGAAAGGTTTTGCGGCGCGGCACGCCGGCGACAGGGTGCCGATGTTCGCCTACGCGGCAGGTCGCGACAAGCGCGCATGGGCCCCGCATGCCGCGGGAGGTCCGACATGGCCGGTGAAGGTCACATTGCGCGCCGACGGATGCTTGACGATGCGAATGTTGCTTGACGCCATGGCAGGCAGGCAGTAAACAACGACTGCTAGCGCATCCCGCCGCAGAGCGGGGTCGTGTGCTGCAATACCAAGTGTTGTTTTGTCATGTGCATCAGCGGCATGCTTGTTGCCTGCCTTGCTGATTGTCCTGGGCCCGGTGTTGGGCGACAGGGGGAGAAATGAATCTGAACGCGAACGCGAATGGTCTGGCCGGCCTGCGGGTCATGGTGATCGACGATTCCAAGACCATCCGTCGCACGGCAGAGACCCTGCTGAAGAAGGAAGGTTGCGACGTATTGACCGCCGTGGACGGCTTCGAGGCGCTCGCCAAGATCGCCGACCAGAAGCCTGCCATCATCTTCGTCGACATCATGATGCCGCGGCTGGACGGCTACCAGACCTGCGCGCTGATCAAGAACAACCCGCAGTTCCGCGCCACGCCGGTGATCATGCTCAGCTCCAAGGATGGCCTGTTCGACAAGGCGCGCGGCCGCGTCGTGGGCGCTGAGCAGTACCTCACCAAGCCGTTCACGCGTGACGAGTTGCTGGGTGCCATCCAGCAGCACGTCGGCGCGGCGACCGGTCGCTGACCGCGGAACTCAGGGGGAACCGTGGCCAATATCCTCATCATCGACGACTCCCCGACCGACGTGCGCGTGCTAACCACGCTGCTCGAACGTGCGGGGCATCAGGTCGCCTCGGTCGGCAACGCCGAGGAAGGCATCGAGCGCGTGCGCAGCGCGCCGCCGGCGCTGGTCATCATGGACGTCATCATGCCCGGCATGAACGGCTTCCAGGCGACCCGCACGCTTACCCGCGACCCTGCCACCGCCGCAGTGCCGATCGTAATGATCACCACCAAGGCGATGGAAACCGACCGCGTGTGGGGCCTGCGCCAGGGCGCGCGCGCCTTCATCACCAAGCCGGTGAACGAGGGCGAGTTGCTCGCCTGCATCAACCAATTGCTGTCCAGCGCGAGCGCGGCATGAACGCAACCCCTGGCCTTACCCCTTTCGAAATCCTGGCTAGCTACGAGCGGTTGTCCCTGGCGCATGCCTCGGATACCCGCGAGCGGATGGATGCGCCCGGTCTGTGGCGCGGCATCGGCTACCGCGTGGGGCAGCGCATGCTGGTCAGCGAAATCGGCGAGATCAATGAATTGCTGGCGATGCCACCGCTCACCACCGTGCCCCGCACGCAGCCATGGCTGCTCGGCGTGGCCAACGTGCGCGGCAACCTGATGCCGGTAGTGGATTTCGGCCGCTTCCTGTTCGGCGAGCGCACCCCGCAAACCGACCGCGCGCGCCTGCTGGTGGTGCGTCAGGGCGGCGGCAGCGTGGCACTGCTGGTGGACGAGGTGTTCGGCCAGCGCACGGTGGACGAAGAGCAGCGGCGCGCGGCTGGGCAGGAGGACGATCCACGGCTGGCCCGCTTCGCCGAGCAGTTGGTGGGCGACGGCGGGCAGCAGATGGCGATATTCAGCATGGGCAGGCTGGTGCGTGCCCCGGACTTCCGTCAGGCCGCGGCCTGAGCCCGGACGGTTGCAGACAACAGGTTCGGTGCCGCCAAGGGCCGGCAATTCCAAGATGGCAGACCAAGGATCCGATGCCGCCCCAGTAGGCGGAACGGATCCGGCGAAGTAGACGGACGAGGTGAACATGAGCACTACAGGGGGCGTCGGCAAAGAGCGGGGGAACACCGCGCTCATTGTCATGTTGCTGGTCGCGATCGGTTTCGCGGCCCTGGATTTCTGGCAGCTCAACGTGAAGAACGGCGAAGACCGGCAGGCCGTAGCGCTGACCACGCAGATCCAGGTGCTGTCGCAGCAGACCGCGAAATTCGCGCTGGAATCGTCCGACGGCAACGCCGATTCGTTCAAGGAGCTGGAAAGCACCCGCAACGCGATCGATTCCGCCGTGCGCAAGCTGAACAGGGGCGATGCGACCACCGGCATGCATGCCTACGCCGACAACAACACCTCGCTGGTCGGCCGCTCGTACAGCGCGCTGGATGGCGCGTGGAAGCAGCTGGACAGCGACATCGGCAAGATCCTGTCGAACCGGTCCGTGGTGCTCGACTCCGGCCAGAACGCGGCCACCGTGTCGCAGCAGATGCCGTTGCTCAACTCCAGCATGGAGCAGGTGGTCACCATCCTGCAGCAGCGCAACGGCAGCGCTGACCAGATGCTGGGCACCTCGCGCCAGATGCTCTCGGCCGACCGCATCATCCGCCGCGTGCAGGAAGTGCTGCAGGGCGGCGACAACGCCCAGGCGGCTGCTGACGGCCTGCAGCGCGATGCCCAGCAGTACGGCAACGTGCTTCAGGGCCTGACCGAGAACAATGCGAACAGCGGCGTGAAGCCGATTGCCGACGCCAACGCCCACAAGATCCTTACCGACATGCAGGGCAGCTGGGGCAAGCTGGCCGACCCTCTGGCCAAGCTGGTGTCCGCTTCCGGCAACCTGTCGGCGGTGAAGCAGGCCGGAACCCAGGCCTCGCTGGATTCGCAATCGGTGCTGCTGCGCGCAAACGACCTCGCCGACCAGATCGGCAAGCTGCCGCTGCGCCGCCTGTTCCCGAACGTGTGGTGGGGCCTTCTGGCCGCCATCGGTGCGGTGCTCTTCGCCCTGTTGCTGGTGGTCAGCCTGGTGCGCGACCAGCGCCGCCGTTTCGCCGAATCTACCTCGCTCAACCAGCGCAACCAGGAGGCGATCATGCGCCTGCTGGACGAGATGGGCGCGCTCGCCGAAGGCGACCTGACGGTGAAGACCACGGTGACCGAGGAAATCACCGGCGCCATCGCCGACTCGGTGAACTACGCCATCGACGAGTTGCGTACCCTGGTGACCACGATCAACGAAACCTCCGAGCAGGTCTCTTCGTCGGCGCAGGAAACGCAGACCACCGCCCGCCATCTGGCCGCTTCGGCCGAGCAGCAGGCGCAGCAGATCAGCACCGCGACCAGCGCGATCAACGAGATCGCCAACTCGATGGACCACGTGTCGAAGAACTCCGCCGAATCGGCCGACGTGGCCGAGCGCTCGGTGCAGATTGCCTCGCACGGCGCCGAGGTGGTGCGCGAGACGATCTCCGGCATGGACTCGATCCGCGACCAGATCCAGGAAACCTCCAAGCGCATCAAGCGGCTGGGCGAGTCTTCGCAGGAAATCGGCTCCATCGTGGAACTCATCAACGACATCGCCGAGCAGACCAACATCCTCGCCTTGAACGCGGCCATCCAGGCGGCTTCGGCCGGCGAGGCGGGCCGCGGTTTCGCGGTGGTGGCGGACGAAGTGCAGCGACTGGCGGAACGCTCCACCAGCGCCACGAAGCGAATCGAGACACTGGTGCAGACCATTCAGTCCGATACCAACGAAGCGGTGAATTCGATGGAGCAGACCACCGCCGAAGTGGTGGCCGGCGCCCGCAAGGCGGAGGATGCAGGCAGCGCGCTGGGCGACATCGAACGCGTGTCGCATGACCTGTCTGCGCTGATTCAGAACATCTCCAGCGCGGCACGCCAGCAGTCGGCGGCGGCGACGGACATTTCGCAATCGATGAACGCGATCCGGGAAATCACCTCGCAGACCTCGCAAGGTGCCAGCCGGACCGCGGACTCGATCGGTACGTTGGCGCAGTTGGCCAGCGATCTGCGTCGCTCGGTGGCCCACTTCAAGCTGCCGGGCTGACGGTTTGGCGGCGACATTTACTGACTGGGGCAGTCTCGATGGTGGCGTGGCGACTCGCCGCGCAACCGCTGAGGGAAGTGCATGAGACTTCAAGACAATATCGATTTCACCACCCTGCAGTGGGTTCGCCCCGAGCTGGAGCAGACACTGGCCAGCGCCCGCGAGTCGCTGGAGTCCTACGTGGCCAATCCGGCCCGCGGCGACGCCATGCGATCCTGCGCCGACAGCCTGCATCAGGTGCAAGGCACGCTGCGGATGGTCGAGCTGCCTGGCCCCGCCATGGTGGCGACGGAGATGGAAGAGCTTGCCATCGCGCTGCTGCAGGACAAGGTCGCGCAACGCGAGGACGCCTACGCCGCGATGATGCGCGGCCTGATGCAGTTGCCCGACTACCTTGAACGCGTCGCCAGCGGCCATCGCGACGTGCCGGTGGTGCTGTTGCCGCTGCTGAACGACCTGCGGGCCAGCCGCGGCGAGGAGGAGCTGTCGGAGGCGGCGCTGTTCCGCCCGAACCTCGACGCCTTCCTGCCTACCCAGGCGCCCGCCGCGATGAGCGAGGCGCAGGCGCGAGAGCGTCGCGGCGAGCTGGTGGCACTGCGCCTGCAGTTCCAGCAGCACATGCTCGCGTGGTTCCGCGGCCAGTCGCAGGCGCAGCCGCTGGCCGGCATGCGCAAGACTTTGCTGGCGATCGCCGCGCGCTGCTACCACGTGCATGGGCGACGCCTGTGGTGGATCGCCGCCGGTGTGGTGGAGGGGCTGGAGCACGGCATGCTCGGCGCCTATTCCACCGAGTTGCGCCAGCTGATCGGCAAGGCCGATCGTCATATACGGCAGTTGATCGAACAGGGCGAGGACAGCCTGCGCGGCGGCGACGCCGACGACCTGTGCAATCGTCTGCTCTACATCGTGGCGCAGTCGCGCCAGCACAGCCCAAGCATGGAGCTGCTGCGCCGCACCTATTCGCTGGACAGCCTGCTGCCCGGCGCCGAGGAACTGGAGCACGCCCGCGGTTCCATGGCCGGGCACAACCGGGCCTTGCTCGACTCGGTGGCCAAGGCGCTCAAGGAGGACCTGCTGCGCGTCAAGGAAGCGCTCGACCTGTTCCAGCGCCAGCCGAACGCCGATCCGGCCTCGCTGGAGCCGCAATGCGAATTGCTGGGCCGTGTCGCCGATACCCTCGGCATGCTGGCCCTTGCCGTGCCGCGCCGGGTGGTGGACGAGCAGCGTCGCGTGCTCGAGGAAGTCACCAACAAGCTGCGTGTCGTCGACGAGGAAACCCTGCTCGACGTGGCCGGTGCGCTGCTGTACGTGGAAGCATCGCTGGACGATCACATCGAGAGCCTCGGCGCAATCGAAGAATCGAAGGACGGCGAGGCCGACGCGTCGAGCCTGCCGCGCAGCGAAGTGCAGGGCATCCTCAGCACGGTGATGCAGGAAGCGATCCGCAACACCGGAAAGGTGAAGGAAGCCATCGTCGCCTTCGTCGAGTCCGGCTGGGATCACGCCGGGCTGGCCGAAGCGCCGGCGCAGATGGCCGAGGTGGCCGGTGCCGCGCGCATGCTGTCCGCCGATCGCACGGCCGAACTGGCCGAAGGCATCGGCCGCTTCATCCACAACGAATTGCTGGTCGACCGGCGCGTACCCAGCAGCGTGCAGATGGATCATCTGGCCGACGCGCTGGCCGCGCTGGAGTACTACCTGGAAGCCGCGCGCGAGCACCGTGGCGGCCTGGCGCACATCATCGACGTCGCCGAACACAGCCTCGGCCAGCTCGGCTACTGGCCGCTGCCGGCCGAGCGCCCGCTGCCGGGCGCCGATGCGTCGGCGACGCCGGAGGGGCACGCTCACGAAGCCTTGTCCGAGCCGGTGAGCATCTATCCGGGCAGCGATGCCAGCCACCTGTTCGTTGCGCCGGAAGCGCCACAGCCGGTGCATACCCACGACATCGATGGCCTGCGCTTCGCGCAGACCGAGCCCACCGCGCCGCCCGCACCGGCCGCTGCCGCTGGCGACGAGTGGATCGAAGTCGAGGAGGAAATCGAGGAACAGGTGCCGGTGGACGGTGCGCTGGCCGAAGGCTTCCGCTTCGACCAGCAGGCCGAAAGCATCGACGACGACATCCGCGACATCTTCCTCGAGGAAATGCAGGAAGAGATCGACAACCTGCGCAGCGCCGAGAGCGCGTGGCTGACCGATCCCGCGCAGCTCGCCGCGCTCACGCCGATCCGCCGTTCCTTCCACACGCTCAAGGGTTCCGGCCGGCTGGTCGGCGTCCCCGCGCTGGGCGAGTTTGCGTGGAAGGTGGAAGACATGCTCAACCGCGTGCTCGACCACACCATCGAGCCGCACGAGGGTGTGCGGGCCGTGGTGCACCATGCCATCGCCGCGCTGCCGCAACTGCTGGCCTCGCTGAAGGGCGAAGGCGTGCCGCATGCACCGGTCGAGGCGATCATGCAGACCGCCGGCAAGCTCGCTGCCGGTGACGCTACCGCTCGCATAGAGGATCACGCGCCGGTCGCGATGGAAACCGTGCGTCGCATCGTGCGCCGTCGCGTGCCGCGGTTCGATGCCGCTGCCGCAGGGATTCCCGCTGCCGGCATCACCGATGCCGGCAGCATCGCCACCCCGGAACCGGTCGAGCCGCCGGCAATGGCGACGTTCGCCATCTCGCCGTTGCCCTCGGTCGACCCAGTCTTGCTGGAAATCCTGCGCAGCGAGGTCGCGCAGTACCTGCAGGCCATTCGCACCGCGATCCACCGCAGCGGCGGCGAACTGCCAGTGGGCGAAGACCTGCTGCGCGCCGTGCACACGTTGCATGGCGCCATCGCGATGGTCGACATCCCGCTGCTCATCCAGCTGCTGTCGCCGCTCGAAACCTTGCTCAAGCGTTTGCGGCACACCGCCCAGTCGTTGCCGGTGGAGGGCGTGCGCCTGCTCGACCGTACCGCCGATGTGGTCGACCAGACCATGGCACAGTTCGACGTGGCTCTGCCGCAATTGCCCAATGTCGACCAGCTGACGCTCCAGCTGATCGAGCTGCGTGACCGCTATCCGGAAGTGCAGGGGGCGCACATCATCGCCGAGCATCCGGTGGAAGCCGCACAGCCGCCGGTGGAACCCGCGGTCGACGAGGTTGCGGAAGAGGCCGCCGAGGACGCCCACGAAGTGGTTGCAGCCGAGGAGCATGCATCGCCGTTGCTGGACGACGGCTCGCACGACCACTATGCCAGCGAACTGATGGCTGCCTTGGGCGCCTTCGAGCCGAATGCGCCGACTGAGGCCGAACCGGTCGACGACGAGCAGCACGCTCGCGAAATTGCGGAACAGGAAGCGGCCGAGCACGCCGCAGCCGAAGAGCGGGAGGCACAGGCGAAGGCCGAGCAGGAGCAGGAACAACAACGCCTCGAACAGGAGCGCGTCGAGCAGGAGCGTTTGGAACAAGAACGCATCGAGCAGGAGCGCATCGAGCAGGAAGAACGCGCCGAGCAGGCCCGGTTGGCGCAGGAGCGCGCCGCACGCGAGGCCGCCGAAGCGCAGATGCGCGCTGCGGCCGAGAAAGCGGCGGCCGAGCAGCGTGCCGCGGAAGCCGCAGCGGCGGAACAGGCTCGGCAGGAAGCGGAACGCGCGGCCGAGGCCGCTCGTCGCGCTGCCAACGAAGCCGTGCGCGCCGCGCCGGCGGTCGATGCGTCGGCCACGAACGCTGGCATGCCGATTGACGCCGATCTGCTCGAGGTCTTCGTCGAAGAAGCGCGAGAGATACTCGACCACGCCGATGGCGTACTGGCGCAGTGGCATGCCGAGCCGACGGCAGCCGGTCATCTGGGCGAGCTGCAGCGCGACCTGCACACGCTCAAGGGCGGCGCGCGCATCGCCGGCATGATGTCGGTGGGCGACCTGGCCCATGCCATCGAAACGCTGCTGGAAAAGCCAGTGGCGGGCGTGGCGCAGGTGATGCCGCTGATCGCCGTGTTGGAGGCCAGCTTCGACCAATTGCACACCATGGTGCAACAGGTGGGGCAGGGACTGGTGCCGGCTCATCCGCAGGCCGCGATCGAGCACCTGCTGGCGTTGTCTGGCGAGCAGGAGTTCGCCGACGAAGCGGCATTGGCTGCCCGGATGGCGCCCGCGGACGCGCAGCCTGCCGAGGTGGCACATGCGGCAGCCGCAGCCGAGCCGTTGCCCGAGCTGCTGCCAACGGAGCAGGGTGCCGATGCGGCTTCGTCGCAGGAACAGATCCGCGTCCGCGCCGAACTGCTCGACAATCTGGTGAACCATGCCGGCGAGGTGGCGATCTACCGTTCGCGCCTGGAACAGCAGGTGTCCGGCTACCGCTTCAACCTGGTCGAACTGGATCAGACCGTGCAACGCTTGCGCGGCCAGTTGCGCATGCTGGAAATCGAAACCGAGGCGCAGATCATCGCGCGTTTCCAGCGCGAGCACCGCGAGGCCGGCAGCGCCACTGCCTTCGATCCGCTCGAGCTCGACCGTTTCTCGCAATTGCAGCAGTACTCGCGCTCGCTGGCCGAGTCGGTGTCCGACTTGGTGTCCATCCAGGGCGTGCTGGACGAATTGACCCGCCAGGCCGAAAACCTGCTGGTGCAGCAGTCCCGCGTCAGCACCGAGTTGCAGGAGGGCTTGCTGCGCACGCGCATGCTGCCGTTCGACACCATGGTGCCGAATCTGCGTCGCACCCTGCGCCAGGCCGCGCAGGAGGAAGGCAAGAGCGCGCAGCTCTACGTGGACGGCGCACACGGCGAAATGGATCGCAACCTGCTTGATCGCATCAAGGCGCCGTTCGAGCACATGCTGCGCAACGCCGTGGCGCATGGCTTCGAATCGCCGGAAGATCGCCGCAAGGCAGGCAAGCCGGCAGAGGGTGCGGTACGCATCCGCGTGACGCGCGAAGCCACCGAGGTGGTGGTGCGCGTCAGCGACGACGGCCGCGGCCTCGACCGCGAGGCCATTCGCAAGCGTGGCGTGGAACGCGGCCTCATCGGCGCTGACGCCCGCCTGAGCGACGACCAGGTGCTCGCCCTCATCACCCAGCCCGGATTCTCCACCGCCAGCACGGTCACCCAGCTGGCCGGCCGCGGCGTGGGCATGGACGTGGTAGCGAACGAGATCAAGCAGCTGGGCGGTTCGCTGGCGATCGAGTCGCAACAGGGCCAGGGCACCACCTTCGTATTGCGCCTGCCATTCACCCTTGCGGTGACCCAGGCCATCCTGGTGCGCATCGGCGAAAGCACCTTCGCGATCCCGATGACCTCGGTGCAGGGTGTCGCGCGCGTCGATGTCGACGAACTGACCTCGCGCATGGCCGAACACGAGCCCGTGTTCGCACACGGCGACGAGCAGTTCGGCATCCACGACCTGGCCGAATTGCTCGGTCTGCCGCCTGGCGTGATGCCGGAAGGCGAGCAACCGCCGTTGCTGCTTGCCCGCACCGGCGACCTGCGTGCGGCGATCCGCGTCGACGCGGTGCTGGGTTCGCGCGAAATCGTGGTGAAGTCGGTCGGCCCGCAGGTGAGCTCGGTGCCGGGCGTGCTTGGCGCCACCATCATGGGCGACGGTTCGGTGCTGGTGATTCTCGATCTGGCGCCGCTGGTGCGCCATGGCGTGGTGCGCCGCGAACAGCGCCTGTCCGAGGGCCTCACCGCGGTCGAGTTGCCGAAGATCGAGGAGCAGCGCACCCGCCCGCTGGTCATGGTGGTGGACGATTCGATCACCATGCGCAAGGTCACCGGTCGAGTGCTGGAGCGCCACGAATACGAAGTGGGCACCGCGAAGGACGGTGTGGACGCGCTGGAGAAGCTGCACGAGCGCGTGCCCGACCTGATGCTGCTGGACATCGAGATGCCGCGCATGGACGGCTACGAGCTGGCCACCCATATGAAGGCGGATCCGCGCCTGCGCGACGTGCCGATCATCATGATCACCTCCCGTACCGGCGACAAGCATCGCCAGCGTGCGTTCGACATCGGCGTGGATCGTTATCTCGGCAAGCCCTACCAGGAAGCCGAACTGCTGTCGCAGATCACCGAAGTGCTGGATCAGCGCGCCGAGATGTTGGAGCGGCGCGCCGTCGAACAGCTTTCGCAGGAGCCGCACCATGGTTGAAGCACTGCCTTCGGTGGCATTGCTGTTCGACGACGCCGAGCTGGGGGGGCACCTGCGCCAGACGTTGCAGGAGCGCGGCGCGCGCATCGTGCACGAAGGTGCCGTCGCGGGGTTCGATGCCGGACTGCTGCGTCAGCTCGATCCCGACGTGCTGGTGGTGAACCTGGACGAAGAGGACGACGAGGCTTTCGACCGACTGTTCGGCATGGTCGAGGGCGACCACCCGCGCCTGGTGCTCAACGATGCCCGTGCCAGTCGCGCGCTGGACGGCTGGGATCGCGCGCGCTGGGCGCGCCACCTTGCGATGAAGGTGCTGGCCAGCGGCGACGTGGACCCGCCGCGCCCGGCCGACGCACAGGCTGTGGAAACGTTGCCGGCGATTGCACCGGCTGCCGAAGCGACCGAAGCGCTAGCGTTCGAGCCGACGGAGGCCGAGCAGGCCTCGGCGGAACCGGAAACGATGCATGCGTCGGAGTCGGTCGAACAGTACGGCGATGCCGCCGGGCACGAAGCAGATGATCGTGCTGCCTCGGACGACCTGGAAGCTGAATTGGCGGCACTGCTGGCCGCACCTGAGCCGGCGTTGCCATCCGAGCCGTTGGCCGATGCGCCGCCTGCGTTGCCCGAAGCGGATGTGCATGCCGCTGCCGAGCCGGTCGCATTTCACGGCGAAGCCGACGAGCATGCGGAACACGGGCTTGCCGCGACGGACGATCTGGAAGCGGAGCTGGCCGCGCTGCTTGCTGGCGAGATCGAGTTGCCCCACGAAGACTTCGCACCCGCCGTGCCGCGCCATGAACTGCCGCTGCATGACGGCAGTTTCGGCGTCGCACAGCAGGACGATGCGTCGCACCAGTCATTGCCGCTACCCGAGGAGCAATCCGCCCCCTTCCCGCAGGTCGATGAGGTGTCGCCCGCATCGGCCGCCGCGTCGGATGTGACGGCAAGCGCCCCTGCAGCCCCCGACAACTGGGCGCTGGTGGATCACGACGAGGTTGCCGCGGCCCCGGCGCCCCCTGCGAAAGTCGACGATTTTGGCGTCCAGAAGGTGAGCGCCGCCGATTACCTCGCACCGGACGTCGAGCCGGCGACGGAGGATTTCAAGCCGACGCTGACGCTGGAACTGGTATCGCTGGAAGAGGCTGTGGCCCCCACCGAATGGGAGCCGACCGAGATGCTGCTGGACGACCTCGGCGGTGCGCTCAGCCGCGTGGTGCTGCTGGGTGCCTCGGCCGACGGCCTGGATTCGGTCTGCGAATTCCTGGCCAGTCTGCCTGCCGGCGCGCGCCATGCCATCTTGCTTACCCAGCATTTCGGCGCGCAGCCGGTCGATACCGTGTTGCAGCGCTTGCTGGAGCGCTCCAGCCTGCCGGTACGGCTCGCCAGACACGGTGGCCGCGCGCGCGCCGGCGAAGTATTGCTGGTGCCGGCCGCAGCCCAGGTGCAATTGCGCCGCGACGGTAGTATCGAGTTGCGCACCCGCGACGATGCACTGGAGCCCTCGATCGACGCCAGCTTCACCATGGCGGCGAGTGCCTTCGGGCGCGATGCGCTGGGTATCGTATTCGCTGGCCGTTCCACCGATGCGGTGGCCGGCGCGCAGGCGATCCACGACCGCAACGGCCAGGTATGGGTGGAGTCCGCCGATGGCGGGTATTCCGCCGACATGGTCGGCGCCATCTTCGCCGAGCGGCTGGTGAGCTATTCCGGAACGCTGCACGAACTGGCGGCGCATCTGATCGAGGTCTATCCATGAGCGTCGAGTTGCCCCGCGAAATCCGTTGCGTGCTGGTGCCGGCCGGCAGCCTTCGCCTGCTGTTGCCCAACGCCACCGTGGCCGAAGTCATTACCCGCCCTGTCCATGAGGCGGTGGCCGGCGCGCCCGAGTGGCTGGTCGGTCGCTTCGCCTGGCGCGGCTGGCGCGTGCCATTGGTATCCTTCTCGCGCCTCGCCGGCGCGGACGAGGGCGACGCCGAGCTCACCGTGCGCGTGGCGGTGCTGAAGGCGCTGGGCGGCGATCCCAAGATGCCCTTCATTGCCGTGCTCACACAGGGCTTTCCGCGCCTGACCACGCTCAACTCCGAGCTCATCATTCCCACCCACGACGGCAACGAATTGCCGCCGGGCGTGCGCGCGCAGGTACTGGTGCGCGACGACGTGGCGGTAATCCCCGACCTCGAAGGCATCGAGGCGGAGTTGGTGCGCCTGTTGGCGCAGGACCAGCCGGAGGACAAACCGGAAGATCAGGAAGTGCACGACCTGTCTCGCGGGGATGACGAACCGGAAGAGCTGGACGGCGCGGCTTGACGGGGCGTCGTCGCGCCTGGTTGCCGAGCGTGCTGTTCGCGGTAGCGGCAGTGATGGAGTTCGTCGCTGCGGCGATAGGCAAACGACCGGCTTTCTACGGTGTTGGAGCAGCTTTTATTGGCGTCGCGGTGATATTCCTGTCGCAGGCGCGCAAGAAAAAATAGCCGCGCTTCCGGCTGTCAGAAATCCCCGTGCAAGGCCTGCAACGCAGCCAATGCCGCGAGGCCGGCCGTTTCGGTGCGCAGGATGCGTGGCCCCAGGCGCAGGCCGGCAAAGCCGGCATCCCCCAGCAACGCGGTGTCGCGTTCGCCCAAGCCGCCTTCCGGGCCCACCACCAGCAGGGCGCCATTGCTGCCAGGGCGCAGCTCGCGCGCGGAAGCGGTGGCTTCCGGCAGCAGCGCCAGGCGCAGGGCCGCATCGCCATCCAACGACGCCAGCCACGCAGGCAGGGTTTGCGTAGGAAGGATTTCCGGCAGATGCGCACGGCCGCATTGTTCGCAGGCACTGGCAGCCACTGCCTGCCAGTGCGCCAGCCGCTTCTCCGCGCGGGCGGCATCCAGCTTTACCTCGGAGCGTTCGGTGAGCAGCGGCACGATGCGCACCACGCCGAGCTCGGTGGCCTTTTGCACGATCAGGTCCATCTTCTCGCCACGCGCCACGCCTTGCGCCAGCGTAAGCGGCAGCGGCGACTCGCGCTCCACGATCTGCCGATCCAGCACTTCGACCAGCACTTCGCGCTTGCCGACGCTGCGTATCGCGGCGGCATAGTCCGTGCCATCGCCGTTGAACAGCGTCAACGGATCGCCTGCCACGAGGCGCAGCACGCGCGCCACATGCTCGCCCGCCTGCGCCGGCAACGCGATTTCGGTGCTGACGGTCAGCGGCAGGTCGACATGGATACGGATGGTGCGCATGTCAGAGGCCACCCATGGTTTTCAGGAAGCTGTTCGCGCGCAGGCAACGGAAGAACGAAGGAGCGGGCCTCAGTCCGCGACTGGGTGACGGCGCTGGAAGGTGGGCGAATGGCTCCGGCCTTGCGGGATGCTTGGAGATCATCGGCAGGCTCCCGCTACACCATGGCCTGTTCGATGCCGGACGTGGCCACCGTAACCAGATGGTCGATTTCCGCCTCGTTCACCACATAGGGCGGCATGAAGTAGATCACGTTGCCCAGCGGACGCAGCAGGGCTTCGTGCCGCAGGCCATGCAGGTAGACGCGCAGACCGCGGCGGTCTTCGGCGGGGAAGGGACAGCGCGTCGCCTTGTCGGCCACCAGTTCCACCGCGGCGATCATGCCGGTCTGGCGCACCTCGGCCACGTGCGGGTGATCGCGCAGCGGTTCCAGGCGGCGGCCGAGATGGGCAGCCAGCGCGCGATTGCGTTCCAGCACCGGTTCGTCGCGGAAGATCGCCAGCGTGGCCAGCGCCGCGCTGCAGGCCAGCGGGTTGCCGGTATAGCTGTGCGAATGCAGGAAGGCCTTGCCGGCGCTGTATTCGGCGTAGAACGCCTCGTACACGTGCTGCGTGGTGAGCACGGCAGACAGCGGCAGCGTACCCCCGGTGAGGCCCTTGGACAGGCACATGAAATCGGGCGAGACCCTGGCCTGCTCGCAGGCGAACATCGTGCCGGTGCGGCCGAAGCCCACGGCGATCTCGTCGGCGATGAAGTGCACGGCGAACTCATCGCAGAGCTTGCGCAGGCCCGCAAGGTAGTCCGGGTGATACATGCGCATGCCGCCTGCGCACTGCACCAGCGGTTCCACGATCACCGCGCAGGTTTCGTGCGCATGGCATTCCAGCAATGCACGCAGCTCGGCCACGCGGCGCGCGGCGACCTGTGCCGGCGACTCGCCGGGCTCGCCTTCGTAGGCATCCGGCGAGGGGGCGAGAATGGGCGTGAGCAGCAGCGGCGCATAGGTCTTGCGGTACAGCGCCACGTCGCTCACCGACAACGCGCCCAGCGTCTCGCCGTGGTAGCTGCCGGTGAGCGCGATGAAGCGGGTCTTCTCGCCATGGCCTTGGTTGAGCCAATAGTGGAAGCTCATCTTCAGCGCCACCTCGATGGCCGCCGAGCCGTTGTCGGCGAAGAACACCTTGTCCAGCCCGGGTGGCGTGATGCGCACCAGTTCTTCGGCCAGTTCGATCGCGGGCGGATGGGTGAAGCCGGCGAAGATCACGTGTTCCAGCGTACGCGCCTGTTCCGCCAGTGCGGCGGCGATGCGCGGGTTGGCGTGGCCGAACAGGTTGGTCCACCACGAACTGATGCCGTCGAGGTAGCGCCGCCCCTCGGCATCGATCAGCCACGCACCCTCGCCGCGCACGATGGGCAGCATGGGGACGCCGCCCTTGCCGGTCATGGCGTGGTCATGCATCTGGGTGCATGGATGCCAGATGTGTTTCAGGTCGCGCGCGGCGAGCGCGGTGTTGCGGTCGGCTGGATTCGTCATCGCGTTATGATCGGCGTCCATAGCTGCGCGCTCAAGTGTGCGCATGAAAATTGCGGAAAGCCTGCTTGAAACTCCTCAGGAAAATCCTTGCGGTCGTGGCCGTCCTGCTACTGGCCGTCGCGGCGCTGCTGTGGTGGCTGCCTGCGCGCTGGGCGATGCCGCTGCTGCAGCCGTCGCTGCACGGCCTGCTCTTGCAGCAGGTGGGCGGCACCGTGTGGGACGGCCATGCGGATCGCGTGCAGTCGTCGGACGGCAGCGAGCTAGGGCACGTGCAATGGCAGTTGTCGCGCCGCGTACTGCTCGGACAGGCCGAGTTGCAGCTCGATTTCACGGGGTCGCGGTTCGGCTTGCGTGGGCATATGCGGAAGCTGTCGGCGGATCAGGTGGAATGGAGCGACCTGCAAGCGCATGCGGATCTGGCGGCATTGGCCGATCCGCGCCTTCGTCTGCCCCTGGGCGAACCGCGTGGCGAACTGGTGTTGGGCGTGCAACGCGCTGTGCTGCAGGGCGGCTGGCCACTGGAACTGCAGGCCGACTGGCAGTGGCGGCAAGCCGCGATGCATATGAAAAACGGCGATGCCCCGCTGGGCAATTTGCATGGCACGCTCACCGCGCAGGGCGGTGTCATCCATGCACAATGGCAGGACGACGGCCAGGGGCCGCTGCGCACTGCCGGTCGTTTCGAATTGAGCCTGCTGGGCTGGCGTCTCGAAGCCGCGTTGCAAGCACGGCGGCCCGACCCGGCGCTGCAACGCTGGCTCGCCGCGTTGGGCAGGCCTGATGCCGACGGCACCATCCACATAGCACGCAGTGGCGGCATGGCCGCTGCAATCACGGGAAAAACCGCACCATGAACGCCGAAACCGCCGCGCAGGCCCTCGCCGCCGCCCGCGAAGCCGCCGCCGCCGCCGCCGAGGTGATCCTGCATTACTGGAAGCGCGGCGTGGATGTGGAGATCAAGGGTGACGCCACGCCGGTGACGGCGGCCGACCGCGAGGCCGAGCAGGCGATTCGCAGGGTACTGCGCGCGGCGTTGCCGGGAGCGGCGATCTATGGAGAGGAATTCGGCCTCGACGGCAGGCGCGACGGCCTGCTTTGGCTGGTCGATCCGCTGGACGGCACCAAGAGCTTCGTGCGCCGTACGCCGTTCTTCTCCACCCAGATCGCGCTGATGGATCGCGGCGAACTGGTGCTGGGCGTATCCAGCGCGCCGGTATATGGCGAGACGATGTGGGCCAGCGCGGGCAACGGCACGTGGTTCGAAGGCGAGCGCGTGCATGTGGCCGACACCGCGGATTTTTCGCAGGCATCGATCTCCACCGGCAACGTGAAGACGCTCACCGGAGACGCACGCTGGGCCGCGCTGGGCGCGATGATCCGCGACAGCAACCGCATCCGGGGCTACGGCGATTTCTGCCATTACCACCTGCTGGCACGCGGCTCACTGGATCTCGTGGTCGAGTCGGATGTGAACATTCTCGACATCGCCGCGCTGGCGGTGATCGTGCGTGAGGCCGGCGGCGTATTCACCGATCTGGATGGCCACGCACCGACACTGGAAACACGCAGCGTGCTGGCCGGCACGCCGGCGATCCACGCCACGGCGTTGCAGCGGCTCTCCCTCAATCGCAACGGAGGCGCGTGACGGTGGAATCCACGATGGTTTTCCTGATGGCCCTGCTGGGTGCGAGTCCGGTGCTGTTCGCCACACTGGTCGGTGGCGTGGTGGCCCTGGTGCTGTGGCGGTGTGCGCCGCGACCGGCACTGCTGGTGCTGATCGCCTGCATCCTGCAGTTTGCGGTGACGTCGTTCGGTGCCTGGCTGCAGGGCTGCTGGTTGCCTGCGTCCAGGGCAGCAGGCGAGCCGATTGTCCATTTCGCGCAGCTCATGGGCATCTGGGCGATGTGCAGCAGCATTCTGCATGGTGTGGTGATCGGGCTGCTGGTGTGGGCGGCGTTCGCCCAGCGCGTGCGGGGCATTCCGCCGCCCATGGTTTGAGCCACGTTACAATCGCCCGATGCCCAAACCGCCCATCATCCACGCCACGCGTGATGTCACCGACAGCCGTTTCCTGCGGCTCGAGCAGGTCGATCTGGAGTTTTCCAACGGCGAGCGCCGCACCTTTGAGCGCATGAAGCCGGGCGGCCTTGGCGCGGTGATCATCGTGCCGATGCTGGATGCGGACACCGTACTGCTGGTGCGCGAGTACGGTGTGGGCCTCGAGCGTTACGAACTGAGCCTGCCCAAGGGGCGGCTCGATCCAGGCGAAACGGTGGAAGAGGGCGCCAACCGCGAACTGAAGGAAGAGGTGGGCTACGGTGCGCGCCGACTGACGTCGCTGCACGCACTCTCGCTGTCGCCTTCCTACATGACCCACATGGCGCACGCGGTGCTGGCGCAGGATCTTTATCCCGAACGCCTCGAAGGCGACGAACCGGAACCCCTGGAAGTGGTGCCGTGGAAGCTCGCCGACCTGCACACCCTGGTGGCGCGCGACGACGTCACCGAAGGCCGTTCCATTGCCGCGCTGTTCATGGCGCGCGAATACCTTGCCGGAAGGATGCAGCTGAAGTGAGCCTGCCGTTTGATCATCCCCTGTTGCTCGACATCGCCACGCTGGCGCGTCGTGCTGGCGAAGCCATCCTCGAAATCTATCGGCAGGACTTCGACGTCGAGCTGAAGGACGACCGCTCCCCGCTCACCGCCGCCGATCTTGCCGCGCAGAAGGTGATCGCCGAGGGACTGGCCCGTATCGAGCCCGCGTTGCCGCTGGTTTCCGAGGAAGCCAGCCAGGCTCCGTGGGAGCAGCGCCGCACCTGGACGTTGCACTGGCTGGTCGATCCGCTGGACGGCACGCGCGAATTCGTGAAGCGCAACGGCGAGTTCACCGTCAACATCGCCCTGATCGACAGCCACGAATCCGTGCTCGGCGTGGTGCTGGCACCGGTCACGGGTGATCTGTACGCTGCGGCGCGTGGCGTCGGCGCATGGTGGCAGGCCGAGGCAGGCGGCGATTGGGAGCGCATCAGCACACGCGAGCTGGCGCAGCCAGCCATCGCTGCCGGCAGCCGCTCGCATGGCGGATCGCAGGAGGACACCCTGCGCCACCTGCTCGGCGAGGATTACACGCTGCAGCCGCTGGGCTCCTCGCTGAAGTTCTGCCTGCTCGCGCGTGGTGGTGCGGACGTCTATCTGCGTCGCGGACCGACCAGCGAATGGGACACCGCCGCCGCGCAATGCGTGCTGGAAGAAGCCGGCGGTGCCGTGCTCGACCTGCACGGCAAGCCGCTGCGTTACGACCGCGGCGAATCGGTGCTCAATCCCGAGTTCATCGCGGTGGGCGACGCCGGTCTTGACTGGACGGCCAAGCTGCGCGACGCCGGCCTGCCATGAACGACACCCCGCGGCGCGGCATCGACGAGCTGCTGGCGATCATGGCGCGCCTGCGCGACCCCGAACGCGGCTGCCCGTGGGACGTGCAGCAGGACTTCGCCAGCATCGCGCCTTACACCATCGAAGAGGCCTACGAGGTGGCCGACGCCATCGACCGTGGCGACCTCGACGACCTGCGCGAAGAGCTGGGCGACCTCCTGCTGCAGATCGTGTTTCACGCACAGATGGCGGCCGAGCAGGGGCATTTCGATTTCGACGACGTAGCGCAGGCGATCAGCACCAAGATGGTCCGCCGCCACCCGCATGTATTCGGCGAAGCACGCTACGCGGACCTCGCCGCGCAGAAGCAGGCCTGGGAAGAACTCAAGGCCGCCGAACGCGCCGCCAGGGGTGACGTGCATGACGCCAGCACGCTGGCCGGTGTCTCGCATGGCCTGCCCGAATGGAAGCGTGCGACCAAGCTGCAGCAGCGCGCCGCCACGGTGGGCTTCGACTGGCCCGACCATCGCCCGGTGCTGGACAAGCTGGCCGAGGAAATCGACGAAGTGCGGGCCGAGTTCGATGCGGGCGCCGACCCGGTGCGGCTGGAAGACGAGATCGGCGACGTGCTGTTCGTGGTGGCCAATCTCGCCCGCCATGCGGGCGTGGATTTTTCGCGCGCGCTGCGCCATGCCAACGCCAAGTTCGAGCGCCGTTTCCGCCGCATGGAACAACTGGCCGCCGCGGCTGGCGGCACGCTGGCCGGGCACGACCTCGCCGCACAGGAAGCGCTGTGGCGGCGGGCCAAGCGCGAAGAAGGTTGACGTCGGCCTCGCGTAGGATCGCGCCCTGTGCGCGAACGCCCTTGGCCCTGATCGAAACCCTGGGGCAATCGCGCACAGGGTGCGCTCCTGCTGAAAGCGGCTTGCAACCTTTTGCCGTCGGGCTGCATCAGATCAGGCGATACCCAACCAGGAGTTCCGCCATGCGTCGCACCGCATTTGCCCTGTTGCTGCTTGCTCCGCTCGCCGTTTACGCCGCCGACGACTGCAAATACCAGGCGCCGCGCAATCTGCAGGTCGACCTCGCCGGCGTGCGTGGCGTGCAGATCGACGTCAACAGCTACGACCTGCACGTGAACGGCGCCCCGGGTGCGAAGCAACTGGTGGTGAACGGTCGCGCCTGCGCCTCCGACCAGTCGTTGCTGGACAAGCTGCAGATCACCCAGCGCCGAGAAGGCGACCAGCTCATCATCGAGCTGGGCGGGGAGAACACCTTCTCGTTCCATCTCTTCGGCAATTACTCCACGAATCTCGAAGCCAACGTGCAACTGCCGCCGGACCTGCCGGTGACGGTGCGTGTGGGCTCGGGCGACGCCAGCGTGAACGGCGTGCAGCAGTTGCACAGTTCGGTGGGTTCGGGCGACCTGCACGTGTCCGGCATTTCCGGCGCGTTCGACACCAGCGTGGGCTCGGGCGACGTGGACGCCAGTGACGTCGGCAGTCTGGAGGCGGGTTCGGTGGGTTCGGGCGACCTGAAGGTCAGCGGCATCCGCGGTGACGCAAGGGTCGGCAGCATCGGTTCCGGCGACGTCACCCTGCGCAACGTGGGCGGCAGCGTGCATGCCGACACGCTGGGTTCGGGCGACCTCGGGGTACACGACGTGGGCGGCGATCTCAGCCTGGGCGCCAAGGGCAGTGGCGACGTCAGCCAGAGCGGCGTGAAGGGGAAGGTCAACGTGCCGCAGGATGACGATTGATCTCTCTGCGCCTTCCTTTTTTCGCAAGGGATTTATTCTTTGCGCCTGGCAAATGACAGAGCGGTTCCGGCGGGCTGGCGGTTGCCGAGCCACGTCTCTTTTGCGTGCCCATAAGGGCATCCTGCGACAGCGCTCTCCATCCACCCCGGGACGGAAAGCGCGTGAGGCGTGGCCGGGTTCTTCCGCCGGGCATCGTGCCAGGTCGAAAAGGCGAGTCCATTCATGGACTCGCCCGCTGCACAGCCTGATCGCCCATGCCTCACCGCCGCATGAGGGCTCAGAAAAAGCAGGGCGCTCCTGGCGTGCAGAAGCAACAACCAGAGCGGAGCCCAGAAAAGCAGGGTGAGGCACCCCACGGCTCTAGTCGTCATTCCTGCGCAGGCCGGAATCCGGGAGCGATCACGCCTGTTCGAGCATCACGGTCACTGGACGACCAGCTTCGCTGTTATGAAGCTCCTCCGGCCTGCGCCGGGATGGCAAGCCAGAAGCAGGGCGACTGCTGCAAGATGCTCCCCTCAGTACCCAGATACGGTGCGGCGTGGCTGCGCTGTCTATCGAGTAAGTTCGCCGTTCGCCACTGCTCCTGCGGTAGCGTGGGCCAGCAGAGAGAAGGAGCTAGGGTACCGGCAAGCGACCGAAACCGCTTTGTCGCTCGCGATAAGCGATCCGGACGGTGCTGGGGAAAGATGCCCCTTACCCCATCCACCGCCAGACCACATACGCCAGCGGCGCCGACATCACTAAAAACGGCACCGACACACGATGAAACAGCCGTAGCCCTTGCGGCTGCTTCGCCAACCGCAAGGCGATCAGGTTGGCGAGCGATCCGATCGCCAGCCCGGCGCCGCCCACGTTCACCGCCACCGCCAGCGCGATGGCATCGTGTGCATGCCCCAGCAACAACACAGTGGCAGGCACATTGCTGATGACCTGGGAAATGGCGATGCCGCTGATGAAAAGCGTCAGCGGACGATCGGGCGCAAGCCGGTCAAGGCCGTGCTGTATCAGTGGCAGGGCAGCGAAATGCCCGAGGCCCAGGAAAATCGCCGCGAACGTGGCCAGCAGCAGCCAGTCGATGCGCCCAAGCACTTGCCGCGCCACCAGCGCGTAGGCCGCAACGAGCGTCACCGCGCCCGTCAGAGCCAGGCCATTCTCCATCGCCAGCACCATCAACCCCAGGGCAAGCAGCGAGCCGGTAGCCAGTCTGGCGCCTACGGGGTGGCCATCCACCAGCGCAGGTTGCAAGGTCATACGGCCTTTGGGCAGCCATGCCAGAGCAAGCACTGCCACCAGCGCAAACAGCACGGTGGCCACGGGCAGCATCGCCAGCGCGAAATGCAGGAACGGCAGTTGCGAGTGCTGCCACAGCAGCAGGTTCTGCGGGTTGCCGATGGGGCTGAGAGTGCTGCCCGCATTTACCGCCAGCGCTTCCAGCACCGCCATGCGCGCCACCGGCAGGTTGGACAGGGTGCCTATCGTCAAGGTCAGCGGCACGATCAGGAACAGGCTCACGTCGTTGGTCAGCACCGTGGCGAGCAGCGCGGTGGTCGTCACCAGCAGCAGGCCCAGTGCACGCAGGCTGTGTACGCGTGCCACCAGTGCGCCCGCGGCATGCTGCACCAGACCGCTGTCACGTATGCCCTGGATCGCGAGCATCAGGCCCAGCAGGCCGCCCAGCGTCGGAACCTGTAGCCAGCGGCGATAGCTCGCCCACGGATGCGGATCGAGCAGCGCCAGCACGAGTGCGAGTGCGCCGAACAGCAACAACAGCCATTCCGATTTCAGCTTGACCCGCAAGCGGCCTATGGCATCGGCAAGCGTCACTCGCGACCCGACTTGTCGTTCTTGCGGCCGCCGGCACCCATCGCGACGCCGATGGCTACGCCCAGGCTGATGCCCAGCGCCAGGTTGTGCATGGCCACGCCGATGCCGCAGCCGATGGCAGTGCCAATGGCGATGCCCGCAAGGAACTTGCGTTGGCGTTCGGGATCGGGTTTGCCGCAGGGATCGTGGTCAGCCATGGAGGGTCCTCGTGAAGTGGGCGGGTGGATCTTCCGCAGTTACGGTGTGAAGGAAGCGCGCATCACCACCCGCTCAAGCCCTCCAGTTCGTACAGCTTCTTCCAGCTGGGCCTTGCGCGCACCAGGTCGGCAAGTTGTTTCAGTGCAGGCCACTCGGTGGCGGGGCGGGGCATGTTGCGCGACCAGCGCATCAGCATGGTGAGCAGCAGGTCGGCACCGGAGAACGTTGCCCCGAGCAGGTAGGGGCCGTCCTTCGCGAGCTGCGCGTCGAGCAGATGCCACACCGCCTCGATTTTCTTCTGCAGGGCAGCGCGAACGTCCGGGGTGTGCTCCGCCATGCCCAGGTCGGCCGGGTAGAACCAGAAGCGGTAGGCGGACATCAGCGTATTGCTGAGATAGACCACCCACTGCAGCCACGCCTCGCGCTCCGGCGTGCCCGATGGCGGAATCAGCTTTGCTTCAGGGTGTCGCTCGGCCAGCATAGTCAGCAGCGCCGCCGATTCGTTGCGGGGCCGGCCATCGATCACCAGCGTGGGCACGATGCCCCGCGGGTTGAGCCTGAGGTATTCGTCGCTGTGCTGCGCGTCACGATCGAAATCGACCAGCCGCAATTCGTAGGGCGCGCCGATTTCCAGCAAGGCCAGATGCACCACCATGCTGGCGGTGCCGGGTGAGTAGTAGAGCGTATACATGGGTTCCCCGCGTCGTGGTGCGAACGCGCCGATGGTGACGGTTGTCCAGAGCCTGTTCAATGTCTCCGCATGATCCGCGTTGCCTCGCATTGGCAGTCAGGTGGTGGCGCGTGGCGCAGCGCCTGCCTGGCGGGTCCAGCCGCGCGCTGCCGCATGGCGGCCAATGCAAGGCAACCCTCCCGGCCGGGTCTGTTTGCGCGCACTCCTGCGTCATCACTCAGGCGTGGACCGGCGTCCACTCCTTCGTTCTTCCTCGGCCTGCGCGCAAACAGCGGACCATGCGGAGACATTGGACAGGCGCTTATCCTTCCCGCAACAGACGCATCGGCGAGGTGCGCACCACCTTGCGCGTGCCCGCCAACCCCAGCAGCATCACCACGAAGGCGCAGCCCAGCGCGCCCAGCATCAATGGCGCGAGCGGCGGCACGAAGTTGTCGATGTGGAACACCGCATGGCCCAGCCACAGGCCCGCGCCCGCGCTGCCCAGAACGGCGGTGAGCCCAGCGATCAGGCCGAGCAGGGCGAATTCGCAGGCAGCTGCCACGCGCAACTGCGCACGACGCGCGCCCAGCGTGCGCAGCAGCGCGGCTTCGTGGCGCCGTTCGGCGGCGCTGGCAGCCAACGAAGCGGCCAGCACCAGCGCACCGGCCAGCAGGCTGAAAGCCAGGATCCAACGCACCGCATCGCCCACCCGGTCGACGATCTGGCGGATGCGCGCCAGCAGGTCATCCACGTCCACCAGGCTGAGGTTGGAGTAGTCGCGCGACAGTTGCGCCATGGCCTGCGCGTGACCTTGCGGCAAGTGGAAGCTGGCCAGCCATGTATGCGGCAACGCCCCCGCGTGTGCAGGGTCGAGCAGCAGGAAGAAGTTGACGCGGAACGAACTCCAGTCCACCTGGCGGAAGCTGGTGACTGTTGCATCGATATGGCCTTCGCCCACGTCGAAGCTCATCGTGTCGCCCAGTTTCAGCGCAAACATGTCGCGCCACATGCGGTCCGCCGAGACTTCGGCTTGCGCCGGCCGCGCTCCGAACCACTGTCCGGAGACCACGCGGTTGGCGGGCGGCAGCGCATCGGCCCACGACAGGCGCAACTGGCGGTCGGCCGATTCCTTCGCACGCGGGTCGGAAAAATGCAGGTCGTCCACCGGCTTGCCGTTGATCGCGGTGAGCTTGCCCACCGCCAGCGGCATCATGTTGAGCTGGTCGGCACCGATGCGCGCGAGTGCGTGGGTGAAGTTGTTGCGCTGCTCGTCCTGCAGGTTCAACGCGAACCAGTTCGGCGTGTCGACGGGCAGTTCGCGACGCCAGCCGTCGAGCAGGGCAGGTGCCACCACCGACAACAGCAGCAGGGCGGTGAGGCCGAGTGCGAGCGCGGTAGCCTGCACCACGCTGAGCCCGCGACGACGTGCCAGCGCGGCAAGGCCAAGCCGCAGGGCGGGATGCGCGCCCGGTGCCACGTGCCGCGCCAGCCACAGCAGCAGGCTCGCCAGCAATGCCGCCACCAACGCCACGCCGGCAAGGCTGGCAGCAAGGATGGCGGCGAGCTTCAGCGAGCCGCTCTGGCTCCAGATCAAGGCCAGCGCCACCAGCGCGGGCAGCAGGTACAAGGCGTCGAAGCGTCGCACGCGGCGCGCGAGGCTTTGGCGGAACACGGCGACGGGTGCCACCTCGGCCAGCCGCAGCAACGGCGGCAATGCGAAGCCGGCCAGCACGGCGAGGCCCATCATGCCGGCACCCAGCACGGGCAACAGCGGCAGCTCGGTGGGAATTCCACCGAACAGCACGCTGGCGAAGTGCCATGCCAGTTGTGCTGCACCCAGGGTGAGTAAGGCGCCGATCAGCGCCGTGGGCAAGGCCAGCGCGGCGAGCGTGAGCAGCAGCAGGCCGAGCACGCGCCGGCGTGGTGTGCCCAGCGCGCGCAGCAGGGCCACTTCGGGAGTCTTGCGCCGCGCGTAGCGCTGCGAGGAGAGCGCAATCGCCACGCCGGCAAGCAGCGCGGCGAGCAGGGAGGTAAGGTGCAGGAAGGCACCTGCGCGGTCGAATGCCGTCCGCATGCGTTCCTGGGTCTGTTCCGGTGTAACCAGTTCCGCGCCCTGCGGTAGGGTTTGCCGTTCTGCCCATGTGCGCCAGCGCTGCACGGCATGCGGTGCGCCGGCCAGCAGCAGGCGATGGTGTGCGCGGCTGCCGATGCCGAGCAGTCCGGACTGTTCTGCGTCGGCCAGGCTCATCAGCGCGCGCGGCGCCAGGGCTACCAGCGCGCCTCCATCGGGCTGCTGTACCAGTTCCGCCGCGATGCGCAGCTCCTTGCCGCCGAGCTGCAATGTATCGCCCGGTTGCAGCGACAGCGCCACCAGGGCGCGATGGTCGAGATATACCGTGCCCACTGCAGGGCCGTGGCCATTGCGCTCGTGTCCAGCAGCAGCCAGCACCAGCTTGCCGCGCAGCGGATAGGCGTCGTCGGTGGCTTCCACGTCGAGCAACTGGCTGTGGCCATGGGCGAAAGCCACGCTGGGGAAGCCGGCGGCGTGGGCGATGGCGAGACCGTCGCGGCGCGCTTCGGCGGCGAAGGCTGGCGGCACGGTCTGTGGCGCCGAGATGCCGATGTCGCCGCCGATCAGCTCCGCCGCGCTGGCGAGGATGCCGCGTTCCACCCGTGCGGCCAGGGTGGCCACCACGCCCATCGCCAGCACCGCCAGCAGCAGGGAGCCGGCCAGGGTGCGCAGTTCGGGCAGCCGCCATTCGCGACGCAGGTTGCGCAAGGCGAGGCGCAGCAGGTTCATGCTCTTGCTTCCGCGACCACGCGACCTTCCTGCAGCTCGATGCGCCGCCCGCAGCGCGCGGCGAGTTGCACGTCGTGGGTGACCAGCACGAGCGTGGTGCGGTGGTCGCGATTGAGCGCAAAGAGCAGGTCGGTGACGTGATGCCCGGTGCGCTGGTCGAGGTTGCCGGTGGGTTCGTCGGCGAACAGCAGGCGCGGGCCGTGGACGAAGGCGCGGGCAATCGCCACACGCTGCTGCTCGCCGCCCGAGAGTTGCGCCGGATAGTGGCGGCGCCGGGCGGCGAGGCCGACGGCCTCCAGTGCCGCGCGTGCCTTGGCACGTGCCTGGGTGTCGCCTTCCAGTTCCAGCGGCAGCATCACGTTTTCCTCCGCGCTGAGCGCAGGCAGCAAGTGGAAGGACTGGAACACGAAACCCACCAGGCGACGGCGCAGGTCGGCGCGGGCTTCCTCGTCCATGCTTTCCAGTGCGTGGTCTGCCAGGCGGATGCTGCCCGTGCTTGGCGTGTCCAGTCCGGCGAGCAGACCGAGCAGGGTGGTCTTGCCCGAGCCCGAGGCGCCCACGATGGCGAAGCTTTCGCCTTCCGCCACCTGCAGGCCGACGCCGTCGAGTATGTCCAGCCGCCCCTCGGGGCCGTGCACCGACTTGCTAACATCGCGCACGTCGAGAACCAACCGGGGCGTATTGCTCATGCGTCGTTTCCTGTGTCTGCTGCTGTTGCTGTTTGTTGGTGCCGCCGCCGTGCAAGCCGCCCCTGCACGTAGCGTGCTGGTGCTGGGCGATTCGCTCTCCGCCGCGCACAACATTGCGACGGAGCAGGGCTGGGTGCATCTGCTGGAAGTCCGTCTGGGCAAGATGGTGCCGCCATGGGCTCTGGTCAATGCCAGCATCAGTGGCGAGACCTCGCTGTCCGGGCGCAATCGCCTGCCGGCACTGCTTGCAACGTATCGCCCCGCCGTGGTGGTGATCGAACTTGGCGCGAACGATGGCTTGCAGGGTCTGCCGCTGGCGCAATTGCGCGATAACCTCGTCGCCATGGTCAGTGCCGCGCAGGCAACGCATGCCCGGGTGCTGCTGCTGGGCATCGAGCTGCCGGTGAACTACGGCCCGCAATACCGCGATGGCCTGCGTGCGATCTATGCCGATCTGGCGAAGCAGAAGCACGTGGGGCTGTTGCCGTTCCTGCTCGATGGCGTGGCTTTGCAACCGGCGCTCATGCAGGACGACGGCCTCCATCCCACCGCCGCCGGCGAGCCGAGGGTGCTGGCCAACGTTTGGGCGGTGCTGCAGCCGTTGCTGAACGGTTGATCGAAGTTTTCACGCAATCATCACCAGATGCCGGCTTAGCTCTTCACATTTGTGAAGCCAAGAGGAGGAAGCGACATGAATGGACACACTGAGCAGACCGGCCTGATCCTGCTGGTGGAAGACAGCCGCCAGATTGCCGAGTCCGTGGGGGCTGCCCTTGAGCACAGCGGCTACTCCGTGGACTACGCGGCCGATGGCCCCAGTGGCCTGCATCTGGCGGTGGCCAGCAGTTACGACGCCATCGTGCTCGACCTCAACCTGCCCGGCATGGACGGCCTCGAAGTCTGCCGCAAGCTGCGCCGCGAGGCGAAGAAAGCCACGCCCGTGCTGATGCTGACCGCGCGCGGCACGCTGGAAGACAAGCTTGCCGGGCTGGAGTCCGGCGCCGACGATTACCTCGTCAAGCCCTTCGAGGTGCGCGAACTGGATGCGCGGCTGCATGCGCTGATCCGCCGTGATCGCCGGCAGGTGTCCTCCGAGGTGTTGCGCGTGGGCGACATGACGCTGGATACCGCCACGTTGCGGCTGACGCGCGCCGGCGAGGAACTCTCCGCGTCACCGATCGGGCTGAAGCTTCTGGCGATCCTGATGCGCGAATCGCCGCGCGTGGTGAGCCGGCGCGACATCGAGCGTGAAATCTGGGGCGACATGCTGCCCGACTCCGACACCCTGCGCTCGCACCTCTACAACCTGCGCCGCGTCATCGACAAACCCTTCGAGCGGCCGTTGCTGCACACCATCCATTCCGCCGGCTACCGGCTTGCGGATCTCGACGCGGAAGTGGCATCGGTGCGCACGGCATGACGCGCGCCGCGGGATCGTTCCGCGGCGCATCCTGACTGACGGTTACTTCTGCAACGACGGGCTGATCGCGAACGCGCAGCCCGTCTTCGCCTTCACCTCGTCCAGCGTCACGCCGTCCTGCAGCTCGATCAGGGTGAGGCCCTTGCCTTTTTCCACCTCGAACACGGCGAGGTCGGTGATGACGAGATCCACGCATTCCTTGCCGGTGACGGGCAGGTCGCACTGGTCCTTGATCTTGGGCGAGCCGTCCTTCGCGCAGTGCTCCATCAGCACCACCACGCGGCGCACGCCGCTGACCAGATCCATCGCGCCGCCGGGGCCCTTCACCATCTTGCCCGGCACCATCCAGTTGGCGAGGTCGCCGGTGACCGACACTTCCATGCCGCCCAGGATGGCCAGGTCGATGTGGCCGCCGCGGATCATCGCGAACGATTCGGCGCTGGAGAAGAAGCTGGAGCCGGCCAGGGTGGTGACGGTCTGCTTGCCCGCGTTGATCAGGTCGGGGTCGATCTGCGCCTCGGTGGGGAAGGGGCCGATACCGAGCAGGCCGTTCTCCGACTGCAGCACCACGTCCATGCCTTCGGGGATGTAGTTGGCCACCAGCGTAGGGATGCCGATGCCGAGGTTCACGTAGAAGCCGTCGCGCAGCTCCTTCGCGGCGCGCTGCGCCAGCGCGGTGCGCATCGGGCTTTCCTTGCCGGTGTTGGCGCCGGCGATGGTGCGGAACTCGATGCGCTTCTCATACGACGGTCCCTGGACGATGCGGTCGACGTAGATGCCCGGCACGTGGATGTTGTTCGGGTCCAGCGTGCCGACATCCACCAGTTCCTCCACCTCGGCCACGCAGACCTTGCCGCAGGTGGCGATCATCGGGTTGAAGTTGCGCGCCGTCTCGCGGAACACGAGGTTGCCGAGGCGGTCGCCCTTCCACGCCTTGACGATGGAGACGTCGGCGCGGATGGCTTCCTCCAGCACGTATTCCTTGCCGTCGAACACCTTGGTCTCCTTGCCTTCGGCCAGCTGGGTGCCGAACGCGGTGCGCGTGTAGAAGCCGGGGATGCCCGCGCCGCCGGCGCGCAGCTTCTCGGCCAGGGTGCCCTGCGGCACCAGGTGCAGCTCCAGTTCGCCGGCCAGTACCTGGCGCTCGAATTCCTTGTTCTCGCCCACATAGGAGGCGTACACCCGTTTCACCTGCCGCGTCTTGAGCAGCGGGCCCATGCCGAAGTCGTCCACGCCGGCATTGTTGCCGACGATGGTGAGGCCCTTGGTGCCGGCCGCGAGCAGAGCGGCGATCAGGTTCTCCGGGATACCGCACAGGCCGAAGCCACCGGCCGCGATCGTCATGTTGTCGAACAGCAGGCCGTCGAGCGCCTGGGCCGCCGTTGCGTGAACCTTGTCCATTGCCGTGCCTTCGTGCAGGGAAATCAGCTGCCAAGGATACGACGGAATGTCGCTCCGCCGTTTTGTACGAGGTTTCGGGCGCTTGACGATTGTCATTTACGCATGTAAACATAAATCCACTTACATGCGTAAACGGTGATGCCATGGCAGTCAGCGAAGCCGAAGCGGTGGTAATGGAGGTGCTGTGGCGTGCGGCGCCGCGCAGCGCCGAGGAGATCCTCGCCGAGGTCGGGCCGGCGCAGGACTGGCAGGAGGGTACGGTGAAATCCCTGCTCAACCGCCTGCTGAAGAAGAAGGCGGTGAAGGCCGAGCGCGATGGCCGCCGCTATCTCTACACGCCGCTGCTGAGTCGTGAGAAGTACGTGTCGCAGGAGAGCAAGGGCCTGCTCGACCGCCTGTTCGACGGCCGCGTGGCGCCACTGGTGGCGCACTTCAGCGAGCAGCGCAAGCTGACCAAGAAGGATGTCGCCGAACTGCGCAAGCTGCTCAAGGAGCTCGACGATGAGTGACCTTCCATTGCCGGGCATTGAGTCGTTGACGATGACCTGGGCCGCGCACGGCTGGTTGGCGCTGCTGGCGTTCACCGCAGCGGTGCTGGTCGTCGCCGCGTTGCGCAAGCCGTGTCGCCGCTGGTTCGGCGCGGAGCGCGCCTTCCAGCTGTGGCTGCTGCCGCCACTGGCCTTGCTGACCAGCCAGTTGCCGCATGTCACCGCATCGCCGGTGCAACTGCCGCCGCTGGTGTACACGATCACCTCGGCGGTCGGCGCAGCGGCGCCGCATGCGGACGTCACGGGTAGTTTCGACTGGCGCGCTACCGCCTTGCCGCTGTGGTTGGCGGGCGTCGCCGTCGCGTTTGGGTTCGCTGTCGTGGCGCAGCGCCGTTACCGCGAGCGCTTGCACGGCGCCACACCGATGGCAGAAGTGTCGACATCCCGGCCGGTAGTGCGTGCTGCGAGCGCCGGCGTCGGCCCGGCCTTGGTTGGTGTGTGGCGCAGCCGCATCGTGCTGCCCGCGGATTTCCGCCAGCGCTACGACGCCACCGAGCAGGCGCTGATCCTTGCCCACGAGACCATGCACGCGCGCCGTGGCGATGGCTGGTGGTGTCTGCTTGCGCAGATGTTCGTTGCACTGCTGTGGTGCCATCCGCTGGCATGGTGGGCGCTTGTCGCGCTGCGCCATGACCAGGAGCTGGCCTGCGATGCCGCGGTGCTGCGCGAGCACGGCACGCAGCGCCGCAGCTATGCGAATGCGATGTTGAAAACCCAGTCGGCTGCGTTCGCGTTGCCGGTGGGCTGCACCTGGTCCCCTCGTCACCCACTTACGGAGCGTATCGCCATGCTGAAACTGCCCCCACCAAATCGTCAGCGTCGCCACACCGGCATTATTGCCATCTGCGGGCTGACGATGGCCGTGGCCGGTTCCGTCTATGCCGCCAGTACCCCGGTGAAAGGCGCGGAAGACAGCGCGAAAGCGACCACCGTGTACCAGTTGAACTTGAAGGTGGAGCAAAACGCGGACGATGGGCATGCCAGCCAACCCGAAGGCATGTCGGTGGAGCTGTGCATGGCGCCAGGCAAGACCGGCACGGTGGCCAATCGTGATCATGGCTGGCAAATCGATGCCACGCCGTCGCCTGAAGGCGGCAATCGGCTTCGTATCGACGTGGCAGTGATGGTGGCTGGGAAGCTGGTGGCTAAGCACCGGATGGATGCCAAACTTGGCGAACTGGCACATGTGACTGACAAAGGGCCGGATGGCGTTCACGACTACACCATCGAGGTGACTTCGTTGGCTGGCTGTCCGGCGCGCGTGGCCGCTGAAGCTTCTCCGGCCAGGGTCACCGAGCACGCCAAGAATGCTTCAGTACGCGTGGTGGCGGAGGCGGTGGCGGCCGCAGCGGCCTGGACGCTCGTGAATCCGGATGCATTGGGCAATGGCTCCGTCACGTTGTCGTTCAAGGACATGCCTGCAGGAACGGCCATGCAGCGACTGGCTGATCTCGCCGGCATGAAGCCGATATTCGAGAGCAAGCAGGTGCGCTTCGAACCCAAGTGACGGAAACGGCTCGCTATACTTCCCCCGTTGTCCTCAGGGAAAGAGCTCCGTGAAGCCGCGTTACCTGTTGCCTGTCCTTGCCGCTCTCGGCGTCAGCGCGATGAGTCACGCCGCCGTGCCGCCCGTGCTGGTGATCCACGGCGGTGCCGGTGTCATCAAGCGTGATCTCACTCCTGCAAAGGAGAAGGCGATACGTGCGGCGCTGACCAAGGCCTTGCAGGACGGATACGCGCAACTCAAGGCGGGCAAGAGCGCGGTGGACGCGGTGAGCACCGCGATCGTGGTGCTGGAGGACGACTCGGACTTCAACGCCGGCAAAGGTGCGGTGTTCACCCACGACGGCAGGAACGAGCTGGACGCCGCGATCATGGACGGCGACAGCCAGGTCGCCGGTGCGGTGGCCGGCGTCATGCGCATCAAGAACCCGATCCTGCTGGCCCGTGCGGTGATGGAAAGGACGCCGTACGTGATGCTCTCCGGCACCGGCGCCGAGGCGTTCGCGCAGAGCATCGGCATGCCGCTGGTCGATCCCTCGTATTTTCGCACCCAGGAACGCTGGCAGCAGTTGCAGAAGGCGCTCAAGGAAGATGCGGCCGGCAAGTCGCACGAGGACGAGGAGACGGCCAGACACTTCGGCACCGTGGGAGCGGTGGCACTGGATGCCCAGGGCCATCTGGCGGCCGGCACGTCCACCGGCGGCATGACCGACAAACGCTGGGGGCGCATCGGCGATTCGCCGATCATCGGCGCGGGTACCTATGCGAACAGCGACTGCGCGGTGTCGGGCACCGGCTGGGGCGAGTACTACATCCGCACCGTGGCGGCGCATGCGATCTGCATGCAGGTGAGCGAGATGCGCGTGCCGATCAAGCGTGCCGCGGCGGTGGTCATCAACCAGGATATCCCTGCGCTGGGCGGCAACGGCGGCGCCATCGCGCTGGACGTACACGGCGACATCGCCATCCCGTTCAATACCGACGGCATGTACCGTGGCTGGATCGATGCCAGCGGCGTGCCGCACGTGGCGATCTATGGCGACGAGGATGACGGCACTTCCGCGCCCCCGGCGCCGGCACCGGCCGACAGCACGGACGATCCCGACGAACAGCCGTAGGAGCGCACTTTGTGCGCGGCTTTTTTTGTGCCAAGCCGGAGTCATGGCAATCGCAAGCAGAGCAGGGCGGCGCGAAGCATCCGCGGCTTTGCCCGCCATTCCTGGTGTAGGCCAGATAGGCACGCATTGCGCACTATGCTCGCAGGGCGGCCGCACGAGCGCGTGGCGTAGCGAGTCGTCCAGTAGCGATCACGCGTGCTCAAGCCATACAGTCACGGGATGACGAGCTTCGCTGTTGCGAGGCACCTCCGGCCTTCGCCGGAATGATGGATACGGGAGATCCTCAGTATCTCGGATACGGCGCGGCGTGGCTGCACTGTCTATCGCGTAGCAGGGAGTGGTTCTAGACCCTCGACGCGGCCGGCTTCTGGTCCCGACGGATTGAGCCAGGCCGTTCCTCTTTGCCTCTCTTGACTCCAGGCGTTCTGCTCTCAGCCTCAGGGTTCGACTTCGCTGTTCGCCACGGCTCCTGCGGTGGCTAGATCGGCAGAGGGAAGGAACCCGGCCCCTGACGGTCGACCGGAGCCGCCCTGTTCCTTGTGACGGCGGAAGCAGTCTTCTCTACTCCGACAAGCCGGGAGCGGTGGAAAGCTGGAAGCTTTGAACAAGGTATTACGGAAGTCCCTGCAACTGCGCCGCGGTGATCTCGCCGCTGATACCTTGCCGGGTGCCATCGGAACGGATGATCTCGGTGCGTGGCGTCTCGCCGCCCCAGTCGGGATCGATCAGGAAATCCAGGCGCTCAGGCGAGCCCTCGACATAGGCCAGGGCCGGATAGGCTTCCATGTGCGCGGCCTTGAGGCGCGCTTCGAGAGCGGCGCCCTGCGCTACATCGTCGGTAGCCACGGTGACAAGTTCGATGTCATGCGGATGCGTGCGCTGCCATTTAGCCAGCGTCTGCATGTTCGCCTCGCAATAGGCGCAGTCCAGCGACCAGATCGCGAGGATGCGCATGCCGTGAGCGGGCGGTTTGAGCAGCGCAGGAACATCGGCGGCGGAAAGCGGCACAAGTTTGCCGGCGCGCGCGAAGGCGGGCAGCGCCAGCAGGAGCAGGGCGACGAAGAGGGTGCGACGCATCAGCGCGCCCCGCTGGAAACCAGGCGGAAGCCGTCTGCAGTGTTCCATGCGATGAAGGCTTGATCGTGCCACACCAGCAGTTGCGGTGAACCCGTCGCGGCGACGGACGTGGCGACGGCACGCGGGGCGTCGAAGTGTAGGCCGCCATCGGTGGACACGCGCAATATCAGCGCATAGCCATTCGCAGCTACCTGGTTCCATGCCAGCCACACGGTCTTGCCGCGCACGGCCACGTCGGCATGGCTGGCGCCGGGGCCGGCGAGTTTCAGCACGTGCTGCGGTGGGTGGCCTGGATCGAGCTGGCCATACCAGATTGCGGGGCCGTGGCTGGCTTCGTACCACACGGCGTGGCGTGTGCCGTCTTCGCCGACGGCGAGGCCGGGGCCTTGTTCCGGGCAGGCGGCGATGTGCCAGTTGCTGAAGGTGGTGCGTGCGGCATGTACGGGACCATCGTTGGTGGGTAGGAGGGCGTAGGCATGGTCGCGGATGTTGTCGCCGAATACGCCACGGAAGAGCGCGGCAATTCCGCCGTCCGGCGTGCGTGCCAGCGCGATGCGGCAGCATTCGCAGCTGTTGTCCATCACCTTGCGCTCGGGCACGAAGGTCCGACCTTCGTCGCTCGACCAGCTGTAGTACACGGCGGCGCCAAGGTAAGGCTCGCCTCGCGCCTTCGCTGCTTCAAGATCGCGCTTGTCGATCCATGCGAGCAGTACACGGCCTTGCCCGTCCACCGCCAGGGCATCGAAGCGATGGGTGATTTCGGCCGTGTCGTGGTGCACGGTGAGCGGCGCGGAAAAATGCGCGCCATCGTCCAGCGAACGGGCAAAGCGCACGAAGCCGGTCCACGGCTTCGCGCGCGGCTGCGACCAGCTCACGTACAACTCGCCTTTGGGGCCGAACGCGATCTTTGGCCGGTTCTCGCCGGAGTCATAGATCGGCTCGGCGACGGCATTGACGTCCACGGGCAGGCTCAGCGTCCTGCCCAGATCGTCGGAGCGGCGCAGCCGCACATGGCCGTTCGCGGCATCCACCACCCACAGGCGGCCATGCGCGTCGAACGAGGCGCTGGCGCCGAGTGCGGGGCCGCCGGCCATGGCCATGCCGGGCATGTCGTGGGCGACGGCCGTGAAGGAAAGCAGGCAGAGCAGGATGGTGATCAGGTTGCGCATGATGGATCGGGTGGTTGGGTTTGTCGGCAACGCTGCACGGCTATAGCTCCCAGCGCAGCTCGCCAAACCACGTGCGGCCGGCGTAGGGATGGTAGACCCAGTAGTGCTCGTTGGTGAGATTGTCCACGCCCAGCGACGCTGTCCATTGTGGCGCGAAGCGCCAGCGCAGCTTCGCATCGACCACGGTGAAGCTGCTGACGGCACCATAGGTGTCGATGGTGTCGCTGTTGTTCAGGTTGCTGTACTGGCGGCCGGAACGGCGCACGCCCAGCGAGGCGTCCCAGCCGGGCGCGAAGCGGTAGTCGGCGAACACGGTGGCGCGCAGGCGCGGGATACGCGGGAAATCCTTGCCGTCGGCTACCGGGTATTGCTGGTCGCGCAGGGTGATCGCCTGGTTCCACGCGGCGCTGGCGCTGATGTCCAGTCCGGGTGTCCAGACGTCCGTGAGCACCAGCTCGCCTTCGATGCCGCGTGTGCGCACGCTGTCTATGTTCTGCACGCTGGTGACCGGCACGGGCAAGGTGATGTCGGTCTGCGTGTAGAGGGTGTCGGCCACGCGATCCTGATACAGCGACACACGCCAGTGACCCTGCGGCAATGTGCGGATCAGGCTGAGATCGGTGGACCAGTCGCGTTCCGGTTGCAGGTTCGGGTCGTTGTTGACGATGGCGCCGTTCGAGATCGAGCCCTGGAACAGCTCTTCCACGGTGGGATAGCGCACGGCCTTGCCGAAGGACAGGCGAAGTTGCCAGTCCTCGGCGACGTCCCAGTTCAGCGAAGACTTGGGCGAGAAGTCGCTGCGCTGGCGCGTGGGGTAGGCGAGCACGCTGCTGGCGTTGGCGAGCAGGCCATCGTACGCACGCCACTGTTCCCAGCGCAGGCCGGCGGTGAGCGACCAGGCCTGGGCGAAGCTCCACACGTCCTGCAGGTAGAGCGCGCGCGTCTGCGTGCGGCCGGCGTAGGTGCTGATCGGTGCGCCGTCGGCCGGGCCCAGCCAGTCGCTGGCGGCTTGCACGTGCGAGTCGAGCACGTAGCGGTCGAGGTGCGCGCCGGCGTACAGCATGTTCGCGTCGCCTAGCGGGCCGGAGCTGCGCAAATCGAAGGTGCTCCAGCCGGAGCCGCCCATGTCGGCCACCGAACCGGGGCCGCCATAGGCGCTGGTCGGCGATGCGGCCGCGGCATCGTGTTGCAGGTCGTGCTGGTAATCGTAGTGGCTGGCCACGGCTTCCCAGCGCCAGTCGTTGTCGAAACGGCCGTCGAGCTCGGCGCCGTACAGCACGTGGGTCTGCTCGTAGGAACTCGGCGCAAGGCCGCTGGCGGGCAGGCTCCAGAGCTGACCGTCGGCGAGGATGCTGCCGGTGTAGACCGGCTGGCCGGCGGCGTTGCGGATCAGGCTGCGGGTGGCGTCGAAGGCATCGTTGTGCCACCAGCCGAGAGTGAACAGCGCATTGACGTGATCGGTGATGTCCACGCCCAGTTGCAGGTTGGCCTGGGTCTGTCTGGTGTGTTCGATGGTGTTGGCGCCATAGACCAGCCGCGGCGTGCCGTTGGGGTTGCGGTCCAGCGTGGCGCCGTCCACCGGCACCGCACCGGCCGCATTGCCGCCGGCCTGCGCGGTGGCGTACTGCATCGGCTGGCCGTGATTGTCGAGCTGGTTGAGCGAAAGCAGCCAGCGCCAGCGGCCCTGTCTGTCGCCGAGCACGCCGGCGAGGCGATGGCCGTCGTAGTGGCCACCCGCACCGTAGTGGTCGCCGTAGTCCTGGCTGAAATATTGCGAATCGACGCTGGCGATCAGCTTGTCGGGCAGGCGGGTGTGGATCAGTACCGTGACGCCCATCGAGTTGCCGGGGTACAGCGCGGAATAGGGGCCGTACAACACGTCCACCGCGCCGATTTCCTCGGCAGGCACCATGCCCCAGCGCGGCGCGCCGTCCCAGCCATTGTCCATCAGGTCGGAGAGCAGCAGGCCGTCGGCGTAGAGCAGGCTGCGCGCACTCTGCAGGGTGCCGCTGTCGCGGCCGCTGAGGGTGGCGTTGGGGTCGCCGATGTAGCGTTCGCGCACCTGCAGGTTGGGCGCGTAGCGCACCACGTCGGTGCTGCCGACGATGTTCTGTTGCTGCAGCTGCTTGCGGTCGATGTGCACCTTCACGCTGGGCGTGTCGATCACTGCACTGTCGCTGGCGTGCACCTGCACGGGCGTCAGGGTGGTGGTTTGCGGCGGATCGCCGGCAAAAACCGTTGTGCTTGCGGCGCACAGCAGCAGGGCGATGGAAAGTCGTGGGTTCAAGCGAAACTCTGGACCAGGGTCGAGGCTTGCGAGCTTAGACGCCTTTCATGACGGCGCCAGACGGCGTGTTGTCGCAGTCGCTGGCCATGCGGAGATATTGAGCAGACTCTCAGTCGTTGTCGCTGGGTCGTTCGCGCACCGGGTGCTTGCCCAGCTTGCGTTGCAGGGTACGGCGGTGCATACCGAGCTGGCGCGCGGTTTCCGAGATGTTGCCGTCGCACTCGGTGAGCACACGCTGGATGTGTTCCCACTCCAGCCGGCGCAGTGCCAGTGGCACCTCGGGGGCTTCGGGCAGGGCTTCGTCGTCGCCATCCGCATGGCCATCGATGTCGAGCAGGGCACGTACCACGGCATCGGCATCCACCGGCTTGGCGAGGTAGTCGTGCGCGCCGCGCTTGATCGCCTCCACCGCCGTGGCGATGGAGGCATAGCCGGTGAGCAGCAGGATGCGCATGTCCGGTACAAGCGCGTGCAATTCCGGGATCAGCCGCAGGCCGTTCTCGTCGCCCAGTTTCAAGTCGAGCACGCAATAGCGCGGCAGGCGATGGCGCGCCTGCGCGCGCGCGTCGCCTGGGGTGGTGGTCGCGATCACCTCGAAGCCGCGCGAGGTCAATGCGCGGCTCAGCACGCGAACGAAGGTGGCGTCGTCGTCCACCAGCAGCAGCGGACGCACGGCGGCGGACGAGGTTGGCTCATTCATGTGCGTATTTTCGTCGCAGGCAGCATCGGTTGCACACGCTGGGGGTGCGACTCAATGCCGCAAGACAGTCGCCAGCGGCAGACGCAGGCATGCCATCGCGCCGTCGCTGGTATTGCGCGTCAGCAATTCCCCATGAAGGCGCTCCGCCGTGGCTTCGGCGAGGGTGAGGCCGATGCCGAGGCCCGCCTGCTTTTGCGTGTGGCCAAGCCGCGCATTGCCTTCGGTGCTGGCGAAGCCGGGGCCGCGGTCGATCACCGCAAGCTGCAGCCAGTCGCCTTCGCACGCCACCTGCAGCAGTACATCGCGCGAGTCGTGCTCGGCGGAGGCTTCGGCGGCATTGTGAAGCAGGTTCAGCAAGGCATGGCGAAGACCGGCCGGTACTTGCAACGGCAGGTGCGCAATGTCTTCATCCAGTTGCAGTTGCAGTTCCGCCTCGGGGCGCAACAGTTGAAAGCGTTCGGTGCAGCCGTGCAGGAATTGCGTCACGTCCAGCTGTTCCGGCTCCTGCGAGAGCTGGGCCTGACCGAAGGCCACCATCTCGCGCAGGATGTCGCGGCAGCGGTCCACCTGGCCTTCGAGCAGGCCGAGATCCTCGGTCAGCGCGATATCGGCGGCGTGTTCGCGGCGCAGCTCCGGCAGCAGCGTGCGCATGGTGGAAAGCGGCGTGTTGAGCTCGTGTGCCGCGCCCGCGGCCTGCGTGGCGATGGCGAGGATGCCTTCGTCGCGCAAGGCGCGCTCGTGCGCCCGCTGCATGGCCTGTTGCTGCATGCGCAGTGCGCGCGCCAGCCGGTTGATGAAGAAGCCGAGCAGCAGGGCGGTGACGACGAAGTTCACGCCCATGCCGACCACGTGCAGCCCGAAGCCGTCGTCGTGCATGCCGTCCAGCATCGGCAACGGCACATGCCAGCGCATCAGCAACAGGTACGCGGTGCCGGCGATCGCCGCCACCGCGAGCGTGGTGCGGATCGACAGGGCGGCGGCAGAAAGCGCGATGGGAACCACCAGCAGGGTGGCGAAGGGGTTGCTGCCGCCGCCGGTGAAGTAGAGCAGCGCGCCTAGCACCAGCGTATCCACGCAGATGTGGGCAATCGTCTCCAGTTCGTGCATCGGCCACGGCTGGCGCAGCCGCCATGCCGCCAGCACCGAGAACACCGAGAGCAGGCCGATGCAGGTCAGCAGCGGCAGCAGCGGTATCGGCAACTGCAACCACAGCGCGCAGACCAGCACGGCGATGCTTTGGCCGCCGATGGCGCACAGGCGCAGCCAGGCCAGCGTGCGTGCCAGCGCGAACGGGCCGATGCGGTTCTTGAGGGAGCGATGCGGCATGGGCTGCCGTCCGGCGCCGCCGATCCGCCGCATCCGGCGGATCGGCGATGAGGATCAGGGCGTGTCGAATTCCTCGCTGCGCACGGCGGGCAGCGGCTCGTTGTGCTTCGCCATGTCGGCATGGCTGGACGACAGCCTCTTCATCAGCGGCAGCATGGCCAGCGCGACGGCCGTGCACCCGATGCCGACAACGCCGAGGATGTTGAACAGATGCGTATAGATCGCCAGCGATTGCAGCGGCGAGGTGATGTTGTCCGGGATGTGCGCGATGTTGGCCACCACGCTGCCCAGGTATTGCGAGATGCCCACGGCGACGAAGTACGCGCCCATCATGAAGCCGCCCATGCGCTCGGGCACGTAGCGCGCGATCATCGCCAGGCCCAGGCCGCTCACCAGCAGCTCACCCAGCGAGTACAGGCCGTAGCCCCACACCATGATCCAGGAAGAAATCTTGCCGTCCACCGCCCAATTCGCGCCGAACCCGTACATGAAGAAGCCCAGCGCCACGGCAGCGAAGCCCCATGCGAACTTGGCAGCCACCGACGGATCCTTGCCGATGCGGCCCAGCGAGTTGTAGATGAACACCAGTACCGGGCTGAGTACCACGATCCAGATTGCGTTGAGGTTCTGGTACTGCTCGGGGATCCAGGTGAGCATGTGCCAGCCGAACAGATTGAAGTCGAGGTCCACGTTCTTCTGCGCGAACAGGTTCAGCGACGTCGCCATCTGCGCGTAGAAGATGAAGAAGAAAATGGTCTGCACGGTCAGCACCAGGGCGGCGATCAGACCTGCACGTTCGCTGGACTGGCTGCTGCGGATCAGGTGCACGAAGATGCCCAGGATGACCACGCCGGCTCCGTACACGCACCACCGGGCCACGGCTTCGCTCTGCAGGATGAAGGCGGAAATGAATACCGTGGCAAGCCCGGCCAGCAGCACCAGGGCCAGGCGCTTGAAATCGATCGGGCGGTCGTCGGTCGGCGAGCCGATGTGCGACAGCGTGCGACGCATGAACGAGTAATTGATGAGGCCGGCGACCAGACCCACCGAGCAGGCGCCGAACGCGGTGTGCCAGCCGATCGAGTCGCCGAACTTGCCCGCGATGTAATCCCGGATCCATGGCGTCGCCGTCATGGAGATCATCGAGCCCACGTTCACCGCCATGTAGTAGATGGTGAATGCGCTGTCGATGCGCGTTTCGTCGCCTTCGTAGATCTTGCGCACGAGATTGCCGGCGTTGGGCTTGAAGAAGCCGTTGCCGACGACGATCACGCCGAGCGCGAAATAGGTGGCCCCTGCGCTGTCGGAAGGCATCCACAACAGGCCATAACCCAGCGCGAGGATCACCGCGCCCATCAGCATGGTGCGGCGGGTGCCCAGCAACTTGTCGCCCACCCAGCCGCCGATGGCCGGGGTGGCGTAGATCAACGCCGCCGCCGCGCCCCACACCAGGTTCGCCTTGGTATCGACGAAGCCCAGCTTCTTCATCATGTAGGTGACCATCAACACCTGCATGCCGTAGAAGCCGAAGCGCTCCCACATCTCGATCAGGAAGACGGTGCTGAACGACCGGGTTTGCGAAACGGGTGGATTCTGGATTGCCATACAACTGTTCCGTGCTTGAGGATTACAACGGCCGCGTAAGCGGGCCGGCATGTCGTGGCTCCTGGCGGTGCCAAACCGTCGAAGCCTACCCCATCCGCCGCATTGCCCCCGCTGCAGCGCAATATGCAATGGGCGCGACGCTTGCGTATGGCAAAATCGTCTTTTGGCCCCGCAAGGCGGGGCGACACTTGTCGGAGATTCGCGTCCCATGCCCAGTCCCGGTTTTCGCGGCGACCCGCGCCAGCTATGGAAAGCCTTCCGTTGGTCGATGCTGGGCCTGCGTGCCGGATGGCGGCACGAGGCCTCGTTCCGGCTGGAAGCCATGTTGGCCGTGGTTCTGATTCCGTTGGGCTTGTGGCTGGGGCAAGGGGCGTTGGAAAAAGTTGCGCTGGTGGCACCGGCCTTTCTCGTGCTGTCGGCCGAGTTGCTGAACTCCGCCATCGAAGCCGTGGTGGACAAGGTCAGCCCCGAATTCCACGAGCTGGCCGGCCGCGCCAAGGACATGGGTTCGGCCGCAGTGTTTCTCCTGGTGGTGCTGATGGTGCTGAGCTGGGGGCTGGTACTGGGCTTGCGTTAGCCGATTGCGCCGCCATGTCCGGAATGCTGCAATGCCGCCCTCATCCGAACGGAGTTCCGCCATGAAGCTGTTGCGCAATCTAGTGCTGTTGGTGCTCGCCATCGGACTTGGCGGATGCGGCTACAACGCCATGCAGCGCCAGGACGAGGCCGTCAAGGCCGCCTGGTCCGAAGTGCTCAACCAGTACCAGCGCCGCGCCGACCTGGTGCCGAATCTGGTCGCCACGGTGAAGGGCTATGCCCAGCACGAGGAGAAGGTGTTCACCGAGGTAGCCGACGCGCGCGCCAAGGTGGGCAGCATCCAGGTGACGCCGGAACTGGCGAACGATCCGCAGGCGCTGGCGAAATTCCAGGCAGCGCAGGGCGAGCTCGGCAATGCGCTGTCGCGCCTGATGGCGGTGAGCGAGAACTACCCGACCCTCAAGGCCGACGGCCTGTTCCAGAATCTGCAGGCGCAGTTGGAAGGCACTGAGAACCGCATCACCGTGGCGCGCCAGCGCTATGTGCAGGCGGTACAGGACTACAACTCGATGATCCGCACCTTCCCGAACAACCTCACCGCCAAGATGTTCGGCTACACCGTGAAGCCGAACTTCAGCGTGCAGAACGAGCAGGCGATCTCCACCGCCCCCACGGTGGATTTCGGCACCGCCACCCCAGCACACGCGGCCTCGGCCCATTGACATGACAATGCGCAGCCCCAGGGCGCTGTGCGTGTGGCTGCTGGCAGTTGCCTTGCTATTGCCGGCGTTGTCGCACGCCGATGTCGCCATGCCGAAGCTCGCGCGGCACGTCACCGATCTCACCGGTACGTTGAGCGCACAGCAGGTGGATCAGCTCGACGCGCAACTGGTGGCTCTGGAGAAATCCAAGGGCGCGCAACTGGTAGTGCTGATGGTGGACAGCACCCAGCCGCAGGACATCGATGCCTATTCGCTGGATGTGTCGATGGCGAACAAGGTAGGACGCGAGGGCATCGACGATGGCGTGCTGCTGCTGGTCGCCAAGAACGACCATGCCGTGCGCATCGAAGTAGGCGCAGGTCTGGAGGGTGCGATCCCCGATGCGGCCTGCGCGCGGATCATCCGCGAGTACATCGCGCCGAAATTCCGCGGTGGCGATTACTACGGCGGCATCAACGATGCCGTGGGTGCGCTGACGTTGCTCATCAACGGCGAATCCCTGCCGCCACCCGTGCAGGGAGCGCCGCACGAGCGTCATGGCCTGGACCTGCAGACCCTGCTCACCGTGGGGTTCTTCGCATGGCTCTTCCTGCGGGGCATCCTGGGGAGTGCGCATGCGTTCGTGCGCGTGCCCGTGGGCGGCCTGGTCATCGGGGGCCTGTTCTGGCTGCTGGCTTCGGCTGGCGTTGGCATTTTTGGCGGCATCGCAGGCGGTTTGTTGATGCTGCTGCCGGCGGGCGCCGGTCGCTCTATCGGCGGTGGCGGCTGGGGTGGTTTTGGCGGCTGGGGCGGCGGCGGTTTCGGTGGAGGCGGCGGCTTTGGCGGTGGGGGCGGCGGGTTCAGCGGCGGTGGCGGCAGCTTCAACGGCGGCGGCGCCTCGGGGAGCTGGTGACATGGGGCGATTGCAGCGTCTACTGATGAACCTCGGCGAAGGCTGGTTCCAGTTGCATCGCCGCTTTCCCTCAAGCCTGCTTGACGAAATCACGGCTGCTGTTGCGCAAGGCGAGCGCCGGCATCGGGGCGAAGTTCGCCTTGCGGTGGAGTCCAGGTTGTCGCCATTGGCCGTGCTTGCCGGGCTGGACGCACCCACGCGCGCGCATCAGATCTTCAGGCAATTGCAAGTGTGGGACACCGAGCACAACAACGGCGTGCTGGTCTATGTGCTGTTGGCCGAGCACCGTATCGAGATCGTGGCCGATCGCGGCATTGCCAGTCGTGTTTCAGCCGGAGAGTGGACCACGGTTTGCGACCACATGCGCGAAGCCTATGCCAGGAATCAGTGGAGGGAAGGCAGTCTGCGCGGTATCGAAGCTGTGCATGCGCTGCTTGAACTGCACTTCCCTGCCGATAGCAAGTCGCGGCAAGACGAACTGCCGGACAGGCCGGTGCTGCTCTGATCCATTGCAACGGCTACGGCTGATTCAGTGCCTGATGCGTGTGTGCGCAGCCATGTTGCGGCCGCATCGACTCTCCCCAGGAAGACGTGCACAAGAACAACGGCGCCGGGATCACTCCCGGCGCCGTTGTTGCATTCAGCGAACCCGTGCCGGGCTTAGAAATCGTAGGTGACGCCAAGCCGCACGTAGCGCGGGGTGGTGTAACCACGGACACGGCCGAACTGACCAGCATTCTGGTATTCGTAGATGTAGGTCGGCTTCTGCGAGTTGAACAGATTGAACACATCCGCGTTGAAGGCCAGTTTGTTGTCGGCGAATGCCGGGCGATATTCCACGTTGAGCGAAACGGTCTTCTGCCATGGCAGTCGGCCTGCCGAGCCGGATGGCACCGGCTTGCCGCTGCACCAGTGGTAATACGGGCCGGCGTATGCCGGATAGGTGCCGTTGGGGCCATAAGCACCCAAGCAGTCGTACGGCGCACCCGAGATCATCGAGATGACGCCAGATACATTCCACTCCGGGGTGATCTGGTAACCGCCGGACACCTTCAACTGGTGCTTGTGATCGTTGTGCAGGAGGCCGTTCTGGTATTCCATCAGCGACGGATAATCCCAGTCTTGGGTAGCCGAGATATCGGACTGGCCGGTATCCGACTTCACCTGGCCTTCGGAGTTGCCGTAGCTGCGCGAGAACGTGTAGTCGAGGCGCCCCCACCACGTACCGTCGAACGGATGGTTCAGGTAGAGGTTCAATGCATAGTAATTGCGCTTCGCGTGCTGGAAGCCCAGTTCTTCGTTGCTCAGGTGAATTTCGCCATAGCCGCCCTTGCCATCCGGTATGGTGAAAGTGGCCGCACGTCCCGGGTTGAAGAAATAGCAGCCGCGCAGATTCGACGGATCGAGTCCTGCTTCCAAGGCCTTCGCCGTGAACAATTCAACCTGGCAGGTATCGTCGATCTCGTTCTTCAGGCTGCGGTAGACCGCTTTGGCACCGTAGGTCCATGCACTGTTGAGCTGCTTGTCGAAGCCAAGGATGTACTCATCCTGATACTGCGCCGTAAGCGACTTGGCGGTGACCGTCTTCGGATCGGGCGATTGGCCGTACTCGAGGTTCTCGGAGTACGGTTGGCCCGGCCCGTTGACCGTATTGATCGGAGTCAGGCCGGTAGGGTAACCGTTCGCGTCGATGCCGGTGTAGGTGTAGTAGGTACGAGTAAACAGCGAGCCTGACGCGCCACGCAGCGCCACGCTGGTCGGCAGTGCGAGGTAATAACGCCCCGCATTGCCGTAGACACGGAAGCTGGAATCGCCATTCACATCCCAGCTGAAGCCGAGGCGGGGGGCCCACTGCGGCTTGGTTTGCCTGATGTAGGGCTGACCGTTGCTGTTGAAGTTGGTGAACTGGTCGTTGCGCAGGCCCAGTTTCAGCAACCAGCGGTCGCTGACCTGCCAGGAGTCCTCGATGTACTGGGCACGCTGCTCCACTCGAACCGATGCAGCGGTCTGATACTTGTACTGATCTACGTAATAGCCCTGCGCCCCTCCCGGATAGTTGGACGGCGTATCCACCTGCATTTCGCCGGACGGGGTTTCGCTGATGAACGAACCCGGGTCGACCTTGCCATATTCCCAGTTGTAGCCGGCGGGAATGTATTCACCGTCATGCAGATCCTGGGTGCGCTGGTTGTCGATGCCGGCCGTGATCGTGTGATCCCCGAGGACATAGGTCAGGTCGATACGGTAGTTCGCGCCCTTGGTTTGATGCGCGGGATCGCCGATGGTGCCCGAGAGCTGCGAATTGGTGATGGGCGTGCCGCCCGTGTACGCAGGGTTCTCGCTGTCCGCGCCGGCAATCGGAATGATCGAGGGATCGATGCTGGCGCCAGCCGAAGTGAAGATTTCGGTTTTCTGTTTGCCGTACTGGGCGGTGACCGTCAGGTTGTCGGTGATGTAGCCGGTGTACTTCGCGATCCACATCTGGGCCGACGTTTTGGTGCTTGTGTCCGTGCCTTCGAAGTCACCCAATGTCCTGGTGCTGGTGTCGTAGGCGTAGACGTCACCGTTGTACTGGTGCTTGGTCGACGCCGCCGTCAACTCGACGATGTTGCTGTCGTTGATGTTCCAGTCCAGCTTGGTGTACCACTTGGGATCGTGGAAGTCCCGCTTATAGGCGGTATTGGACGATGCCGTGGAGACGAGCGTGTCCTTTGACTTGGAGGCTTCCACCGACGTGAACAGGAACAGCTTGTCCTTGATCAGCGGGCCGCCGATGTAGGCGTCATAGGTGGTGTTCCAACCCTTGTTGTCGTTGCGGTACTGATAGATCTTGCCGTTGGCCGGGTTGTAGATGTTTTTGGGGTCGGAGCGCAGGCTGGTGGGGGCCCACAGGGCTTGACCGCCGAAGTGCCATTCGTTGGTTCCGCGCTTGCCGACCTGGTTGATCACGCCGCCATCGGAACGACCATAGGCCGCACCGTAGCCGCCCGTCAGCGTTTCCTGCTGCTCGATCGAACCATAAGGAAGATCGATGCCACCGAGGCCGTTGAGCGGGTCGGTGACGTTCATGCCATTGATGTAGTAGGCATTCTCGGTCACTGATGCACCGCCGAAAGACACCAGTGCATTGCCGGTCGGGCCAGTGAACCAACTGCTGCCCTGGGTTGCGCCCGGTGCCAGCAGGGCGATGGCTTCCGCCGAACGTGCCAGCGGGAGGGTCTTGAGTTGTTGCGCGGTGATCACCGTGCGCGAATCGACGCTAGTGACGTCAATGGCCGGCAGGGCATTGGCCGTGACGGTCACGCTTTCCAGATTCTTGGCGGCAGAGAAAGACACATCAGTGCCCGCACTCACCTGGATCGTGACGTTCGAGCGTGAACTGACCTCGTGCCCGTCCTTCTGCAGCGATACCGAATAGGAGCCAACCGGCAAGCCGTTGATGGTGTAGCGGCCGTCTGCGTCCACTGTGACGGAACGTTGCACGCCAGTTGCGCTCGTTGCTACCACGGTATCGCCCGCAGGCGCCTGGCCGAAGATGTTGCCCGTGGTGGATTGGCCGAAGGCCAAGCCGCTGAAACCCATGCCCAGCGCCAGGGCGAGGGCTGTTCGACGATAGGTGATCCGGCGCCGAGTGTGATTGTTGACCATCATCAATCTCCCCAAATGGTTGAGCAGCTTCTAAAAGTTGGTTAAGCGTTTAATTTCTTAAAAAATCAAAGACCTGCGTGATAAAAAGAGGTCGTCCAGGCTTTCTTGCAACTTGCTGGGTGGCTGGCTTGGGAGGTCCTTTCAGCCGTCAGGCGAGACGCAAGAAATTGTGAAGCTATAGTAAGAAAATCCGTCAGTCAACAATTTCATAACGCGTTATTTCGCAAAAAAAAGCGGACCCTTCGGGCCCGCCTTGAGATTTCGGATTTTTGGAAGGGGTCAGGGTGGCGTGGCGCCGCTGCCGATGTACTTGGCAAGGAAATCCTGCATGCGGTCCAGGCGATCGACGTTGTCGGCCTCGCTGTAGAAGCCGTGCCCTTCGCCGGATTTGCTCATCCATTCATAAGGCTTATGGGCGGCATCCAGCGCCGCGCGCATGGCCTTGGCCTGGGCGATCGGTACGCGCTCGTCGGCCTCGCCGTGGATCAGCAGCACGGGTACGTCGATCTGGTCGGCCAGCTTGTCGGGCGAATTGGCCGCGAGTGCGGCATCGTCCTTGCCGATCACGGCGGTCAGGTAATTCTTGCCGAGTGTGTCCGAACCGATGCTGCCCTTCTTGTACATCATCGCCAGGTCGTAGACGCCGGCGTAGCCGATCGCGCACTTGAACAGTTTCGGGGCGCGAATCACCGACATCAGCGCCGAGTAGCCGCCGAAGCTGCCGCCGTACACGCAGACCCGGTTCGGGTCGGCGTATTGCTGCTGCTCGACCCACCGCACGCCGTCGATCAGGTCCTGCTGGATGCGGGTGCCCCACTTGAGGTAGCCGGCCTGCGTGAAATTCTCCCCGCGGCCGCCGGAGCCGCGGTAGTTCACCTGCAGCACAAGGTAGCCGCGGCTGGCGAGGAACTGCGCGTCGTTGTCGAAGAACCAGTCGTCGCTGACGCCATGCGGGCCGCCGTGGGGCAGCAGGACCATCGGCAGATTGTTCATCGGCACGCCGTTGGGCACGGTGAGGATGGCTTCCAGTTCCGTGCCGTCGCTGGCCTTGAAGTGCATCGGTACGCGCTCGGCCATTTTCGCCGGGTCGATCCACGGTGCCCCTTCGAACAGCTTGACCACCTTGTAATGCTCGGTATCGATCAGGTACCAGGTGCCCGGGTCACGGTCGCTGCTCACGCTGAACAGCAATTCGCGACCGTCCTCGCTGAAGTTGATGAAATCGACGAACTCGCCGGGGAATTTCTGGCTGATCGCCATGTACAGCTTGGCTGACGGGAGGTTGGGGTCGACGTAGATCGGGCGCGGCGTGCCGGTGGCGGTGATTACCGCGAATGGCTGCAGCGGTGGGGCGGTCCATTGCACGTTGTGGACGTTGCCGAAATCATCCTTGGCCAGCGCTTTGCGATCGTTGCCATCGAGGCTTTGTTCGATCAATTGGATGGGGCCGCCATTGGCGCTGTACATGGCGTAGACGTGCTGGCCATCGGGCGCGGTGGCAAACGGGGCGAAGTATTTGCCAGCCTGCAGCTGTACCCAACGACCAGCCATGAACTGGTAGGCCACGTAGTCGAAGTTGTTGTCGGTGCCGTAGGCGAAGCCCACCTTGCCATCCGGGCCTACCATGAAGCTCATCTGGCCTACGCCGATATCGCCGATCAGGTGGCGTACGTTTTTCACCGCGTCGATGTCGTAGATCTGGCTGCGGTTCCGGTTGTTGTCATTCCACGGATGGGCGCCGAGGTAGAAATGGTTGTTGGCCTTGTCGGGCAAGCCATCCACTTCACCCCAGCCATCATCGCCCTGGCGGGTGTCGCCGCGGGTGCCATAGCCGGACTGGTAGCCGAACAGATAGTCCTGATGCCTTCCATCCACGTCGGTGGCAAGGATCTCGCCGGTGAGCTGGGGCGCATCGATGGAGCCGAACTGCTTGCCCTTTTCCACGATAAGCCTGGTCGGACTGACCCAGTACACGCCTGCCGGCACTTCATTGACGGGCATGCGCAGCATGCTGAGCGGATGGCTCATGTCGTCTACTGCATAGACCACCAGCGCATGGTTGCCGCCGTCGTCCACGCGCAGCGCGATGTGCTTGCCGTCGGGCGACAGCCGCGGCATCGACATGCTGGCGTGACGGGCGAAGGTTTCCACCGGAATCGAATCCGCCGCGGCCGCGGCGACAGGCGAACACAGGCACGCCGCGACCAGCGCGGCATGCAGCTTGCGCATCGACATCATCCTTGCTCTCCCCTTGTTGGTGTGGCCCGGTCGCGACGGCTACTCCCCTGCTCCAGCGCCGACCGGGTGTCCGGCAGTTTATCCGGCGGATCGGGGCGTGTCCCGCTACACTGGCGGCCTTGCCTGTCTGATTCCGCACCGCATGACGCAACCCTTCGTCGTCGATATCAACCCCGTCGCCTTTCACCTCGGCCCGGTGCAGGTGCACTGGTACGGCTTGATGTATCTGGTGGGGTTCTTCAGTGGCGCATTGCTCGGCGAATACCGGCGACGGCAGGGACGTCTGCCGGTGACCCGCGATGCGCTGAGCGACCTGTTTTTCTACGCCATGATGGGCGTGATCGTGGGCGGCCGCATCGGCTACATGCTGTTCTATTACGCGGGCGGCCCGCGCTGGATCTGGACCGATCCGCTGGCGCTGTTCCGGGTATGGGATGGCGGCATGAGCTTCCACGGCGGCCTGCTCGGCGTGCTGGCGGCGGGGCTGTGGTGGTCGCGCAGGCAGCAGCTGCATTTCTTCGACACGGTGGATTTCGTGGCGCCGCTGGTGCCGATCGGTCTGGGTCTTGGCCGGTTGGGCAACTTCATCAACGGCGAGCTGTGGGGCAAGCCCACGCAGTTGCCGTTGGGCATGATCTTCCCCAACGCGCATGCCGAGGACGTGGCTTATGCTGCCGCGCACCCGGCATGGCAGGCGCAGCTGCAGCAGTTTGGCGGCCTGGTGCGCCAGCCGTCGCAGCTGTACGAGCTGGCGCTGGAAGGCGTGGTGATGTTCGCCGTGCTGTGGCTGGTATCGATGAAGCCGCGGCCGCGTTATCTCGTGTCCGGCCTGTTCGCGCTGATGTACGGCTGCTTCCGCTTCGCAGTGGAATTCGTGCGCCTGCCTGACATCCAGCTGGGCTATCTCGCCTTCGGCTGGGTCACAATGGGGCAGATCCTCTCGCTGCCGCTGATCGCCGTGGGCCTGTGGTTGCTGTGGCTTTCGCGCAAGGCGCCCACACTGCGGCTGTACGACGTGGCGATGCCCGCGAAGGACGGCAAATGAAGGCCTACCTCGACCTGCTGCGCCACGTGCTCGACCACGGCACCGAGAAAGCGGACCGCACCGGCACCGGCACACGCAGCGTGTTCGGCTGGCAGATGCGCTTCGACCTCGCCGAAGGCTTCCCGCTGGTCACCACCAAGAAGCTGCATCTCAAGTCCATCGTCCATGAGCTGATCTGGTTCCTGAAAGGCGACACCAACATCGCCTACCTCAAGGAGCACGGTGTCAGCATCTGGGACGAGTGGGCGAATGCCGACGGCGACCTCGGTCCGGTCTACGGCAAGCAGTGGCGTGCATGGCCTGCCGCCGACGGTGAAGCTGTCGACCAGATCCGCTGGGTGGTGGACGAGATCAGGCGCAATCCCGATTCGCGCCGGCTGATCGTCAGTGCGTGGAACGTGGGCGAGCTGCCGAAGATGGCGCTGATGCCCTGCCATTCGCTGTTCCAGTTCTATGTCGCCAACGGCAAGCTGAGCTGCCAGCTCTACCAGCGCTCCGGTGACATCTTCCTCGGTGTGCCGTTCAACATTGCCAGCTACGCGCTGCTCACCCACATGGTGGCGCAAGTGTGCGGGCTGGGTGTGGGCGACTTCGTCCACACGCTGGGCGATGCGCACCTGTACAACAACCACGTCGAGCAGGCGCGGCTGCAGCTATCTCGCGAGCCGCGCTCCTTGCCACGCCTGGTGCTGAATCCCGACGTGCGTGCGCTGGAGGAATTCCGCTACGAGGACATCGCCATCGAGGGCTATGACCCATATCCGGCGATCAAGGCGCCGGTGGCGGTATAGCGGCGGCCTTGCAGCCGGTTACGCAGCTGAAATAGGCCGCGTCGTGCGGATAGTCGATGGTCAGCACGAAGTGCTCAAAGACGTTGCCGCCCACCGCACCTTCCACCTGCTTGTCCATCATGCTGGACATCATGTCGTGGAAAGCGGGATCCGGGCGCTCGGTGAACCATACCGGGCCAACCGACCAGCCGGCGATGTCCACGCGCGGCACTTCGATCATTGGCATCGGGTGTTTGGGAGAAGCGGCGTCGCCGTCTACCACGACCCGCCACTCCGGATGAGCCTTGTGCCAGCGCTCAAATAGGCTGGCGACCACATAACTCGTTACGCCAATACCTTTGACCGTGGGCGTGCTGCTGGCCTTCTCGCCTTCGGCGGTGGGATGGGCAGTGGCGCCAGTATCGAGCAACATGTCCAGCGGCTGCCCGTCGACGCGGATGGTCAGGCGGGCATAGCCGTGGGTCGCGCGTCCATGATCATCCCGCTGGAATCCAAGATGGATTGCATGGGCGGTGGAATCGGGCCGCCATGAATGGCCTTGCAACGTCAGGCGCTCACCGGGGTAATCGAAGGTCCAGATGCCCTGCGAATACAGGTAGCTGCCGCTGAACTGGCCCTCGTCATGGGCATTCCAGCCATAGCCTTCGGGAACGTCCTGAACCATCGCCACGTTGCCGCAGGGGCTCGATGCCGGTGGGGGCAGATCTCGGCCTGATTTGTACTCGGGCAAGTCGGCCACGGCGATGGGGTCATCGTCGAGCTTGCAGGTATGGGTTTTCAGGTGCAGGCGCTTCGCGGCTTCAGCAGTAATCCAGTACATGCCGAATCCGCCCCCGCCGCCGGTATCTACCACCAGCTTCAACTTTTGCCCGTTCACCGCCTCCGGCACCGCATAGAAATGCCCCGCCTCGTACACCGTGGGCAGCACCTGCACCGTGGCCGGCGCTGCGCCTCCCGTAGCAGAGGCCAGTGCGGTGGCCAGAAATTCCATGATGATCGCCATGCTCGTCGTCCCCCCAAGTGGCTACAATGTACGGTCAGCATGGGCAGGACATCGCGCCGCTCATGCACCGCCCAATCTGCCACATTTGCCCCTGGAGCACCGATGGCCATTTCGCTGATCGCCGCACTGGACGAGAACTTCGCCATTGGCCGCAAGGGGCAACTTCCTTGGCACCTGCCAGACGACCTGCGCTGGTTCAAGCAGCTCACCATGGGCAAGAACATCCTGATGGGCTACAACACCGCGTTGTCGGTGGGGCGCGCGTTGCCGGAGCGCACCAACTACGTGTTGTCGCGCAAGCACGAGGCGCCGTTTCCGGGCCAGGTCACCGTGCGCTCGATCGACGAGGCGCAGGCCCGCTGCAACAGCACCGGCCTGATGGTGATCGGTGGCGGACAGGTGTACCGCGAAGCCCTGCCGCTGGCGCGCCGGCTGTACCTGACCTGGGTCGGTGCGGCCGTGGATGGTGCCGACACCTTCTTCCCGGGCGTGCATTTCAGCGAGTGGACCGAAGTCTCGCGCGTGCATCACAAGAAGGACGCCGAGCACGCCTACGACTTTGACATGGTCGAGTACGTCCGCGGCAGTTGAGCCCGAAAACCTGTTCCGTGCCTCCCCATGAGTGACGCGCCGTTGCATGTGCTGGCCGGCGCGTTGCGCGACCGCGAGGGTCGCGTGCTGCTGGCCGAGCGGCCCGCCGGCAAGCACCTAGCGGGCATGTGGGAGTTCCCCGGCGGCAAGCGCGAGCCTGGCGAGACACCGCTGGTGGCGCTGGCGCGCGAACTGGTCGAGGAGCTCGGCATCGAGCTGGTCGAAGCCACGCCGCTGATCCGCGTGCCCTGGCGCTATCACGAACGCGAATTGCTGCTTGATGCGTGGTGCGTGACTGAGTGGCGAGGTGAGCCGCGTTCGCTGGAGGGGCAGGGCCTGCAGTGGTGCCTGCCGTCGCAGGCGGATCCGGCCACGCTGGCGCCTGCCGATCGTGCCATCCTGCAGGCGCTGCGTCTGCCGCCGCATTACCTCATCACGCCCGCGGATGTGTCGCCGCTGGAGTGCGATGCATGGTTCGGGCGCATCGTGCGCGCCATCGAATCCGGTGAGCGGCTGGTGCAATTGCGCCTGCCGCTCTGGCCACGCGAGGCCGTGCGTGAACTTGCCACGACGCTGTTGCCGTCGGCGCGCGCGCATGGCGCCCAACTGCTGCTCAATGCGGACGTGGAAGGTGCGCTGGCACTCGGTGTCGGTGTGCATCTGACGGGCGCGCAACTGGCTGCACTCGATGCACGTCCCTTGCCGTTGCAGCAAATCATCGGCGCCAGCTGCCACGATGCCGCGCAGCTGGCGAGGGCGCAGCAGATGGGCGTGGATTTCGCCACGCTGTCGCCGGTGGCGGCGACCGCCAGCCATCCTGATGCGGCACCCTTGGGTTGGGATGTTTTCCAGTCGCTGGCCGAAGCCGCCGCGATGCCGGTGTATGCATTGGGCGGATTGTCACCAGCACAGTCGCCGCGCGCGCGTGCGGCGGTTGCGCAGGGCGTGGCGGGGATACGTGGGTTCTGGGCTGAGCTGTAGAAGCGCGCCCTGTGCGTGAATGCTTTGATGTTCGATCAGAGTCAAAAGCATTCGCACACAGGGTGCGCTCCTACGGATGTGCGCTTCAGCCCGTGGTCTCGATGCGCTCCACGCGACGCAGGCCGCGCGGCAGCAGGCCGCCACGGGTGGCGCGGTTGCCGCCGTATTCCACCAGGTCGGCCCAGCGCAGGGTCAGCTTGCGCGCACCGGCGTACATGGTGACCTCGCCCTTGCCCTCGGCGACCACGGCGATGCCGGCCACTCGCTCGCCTTCCGCGAGCTGCTTCTTCGGCACGTCGATCAACTTGTTGCCCTTGCCCTTGTCCAGCTCCGGCAGCTCTGCCACGGAGAACATCAGCAGGTGGCCTTCGGTGGTGACCACCACGATGCGGTCGCGGGCCGGGTCGGCGCTGGCCTGCGGCGCAAGTACCTTGGCGCCGTCGCTGAGCGAGATGATCTGCTTGCCGGCCTTGTTGCGGCCGGTGAGCGCCTCGAAGCGGGTGACGAAGCCGTAGCCGAAGTCGGTGGCGAGGATCAGGCGCGTGTCGTTGTCGCCAGCAACCAGCGTGTCGAAGCTGGCGCCCGGCGGCGGCGTGAAGCGGCCGGTGAGCGGATCGCCGTTGCCGCGTGCCGAGGGCAGCGTGTGTGCGGGCGTGGAATAGCTGCGGCCGGTGGAGTCGATCACCGCCACCTGCTGGGTAGTGCGCGCCTTCGCCGTGGCGAGCAGGCCGTCGCCTTCGCGGTAGCTCAGGCCCTCGGCGTCGATGTCGTGGCCCTTGGCGGCGCGGATCCAACCCTTCTGGCTCAGCACCACGGTGACCGGTTCGCTGGCCACCAGCGCGCTTTCGTCCAGCGCCTGCGCGGCTTCGCGCTCGACCAGCGGCGAACGGCGCGCGTCGCCATATTTCTCGGCGTCGGCGCGCAGTTCGTCCTTGATCAGGCTCTTGAGCTTGGCCGGCGATTTCAGCAGCACGTTGATGCGCGCGCGCTCCTCTTCGAGCTGGTCGCGCTCGGCATTGATCTTCATTTCCTCGAGACGGGCCAACTGGCGCAGGCGGGTTTCGAGGATGTAGTCGGTCTGTTCCTCGCTGAGGCCGAAGCGCGCCATCAGCACGGCCTTCGGCTCCTCCTCGGTGCGGATGATGCGGATCACCTCGTCCAGATTGAGGTAGGCGATGCGCAGGCCTTCCAGCAGATGCAGGCGGCGCTCGACCTTGGCGAGGCGGTGGCTGAGGCGGCGGGTCACCGTATTGGTGCGGAACACCAGCCATTCGGTGAGGATCTTCCTGAGATCCTTCACCTGCGGGCGGCCGTCCAGCCCGATCATGTTGAGATTGACGCGGAAGCTCTTCTCCAGATCCGTCGTGGCGAACAGATGCGGCATCAGCTCGTCGGCGTCGACGCGGCTGGAACGCGGCACCAGCACGAGGCGGATCGGGTTCTCATGGTCGGACTCGTCGCGCAGGTCCTCGATCATCGGCAGCTTCTTCGCACGCATCTGCGCGGCGATCTGCTCGAGGATCTTCGACGGGCTGACCTGATGCGGCAGCGCGGTAATGACGATGTTGCCTTCCTCGCGCACATACACCGCGCGGGCACGCACCGAGCCGATGCCGTTCTGGTACATCGCCAGCAGTTCGCTGCGCGAGGTGATGATCTCCGCCTCGGTGGGATAGTCCGGGCCCTTCACGTGTTCGCAGAGGTCGGCCACCGTGGCGTCGGGTTCGTCGAGCAGGCGGATGCACGCGGTGACAAGCTCGCGCAGGTTGTGCGGCGGGATGTCGGTGGCCATGCCCACCGCGATACCCATCGAGCCGTTGAGCAGCACGTGCGGTACGCGCGCGGGCAACCACGAAGGCTCCTCAAGCGTGCCGTCGAAGTTCGGCACCCAGTCCACCGTGCCCTGGCCCAACTCGCCCAGCAACGCCTCGGCGATCGGGCTGAGCTTGGACTCGGTATAACGCATCGCTGCGAAGCTCTTCGGGTCGTCCGGCGAGCCGAAATTGCCCTGGCCGTCGACCAGCGGGTAGCGGTAGGAGAACGGCTGCGCCATCAGCACCATCGCCTCGTAGCACGAGGTGTCGCCGTGCGGATGGAACTTGCCGATCACGTCGCCGATGGTGCGCGCGGACTTCTTCGGCTTGGCCGTGGCGGCAAGGCCCAGTTCGCTCATCGCATACACGATGCGCCGCTGCACCGGTTTCAGGCCGTCGCCTACGAAGGGCAGGGCGCGGTCCAGCACCACGTACATCGAATAGTCGAGGTAAGCGCGCTCGGCGTATTCCTTGAGCGGGATCTGTTCGTAGTTGGCTTGCAGGTTCATGCAGGGGATTCTGGCGCGGGTAACCGGAGGATGGTGCCAGATCGGGAGGGCGGGGGACAGCTTGACGGGAGCGGTGAATCGACGCGAAGCAGGCATTTCAGCGGGCATAGGCCGAAGCAGGCGGCTCGCGCAGCGTGCCGTCCTTGTCCTCGCCACCAGGCAGCCGTTTATTGCTCTGAGTTGCCATGGCGGCCGATGTCAGGGCAAGTGTGTCGGTCCCGAATCGACCGTGGGGCAGCTTCGAACGATAGGCTTTCGACTCGTGGGCTCCAAGATGGCCCGAGCGCCATGCGCTCACCCCAAGGCCGAATACACGATTGCAACGCTGGAGTTAAGCGGCGGCGCAGCCGTCGGCCTTGAACGAATTGTTAGCCCATTGCCTCGATTTTTTCAAAGCATTGGGGAAGCTTACGCAAGAAAAATTTGCTCCAAGTGCCAACGTGTTCAGGTGACGCATAGCGAAACCATATGTCTTGCCCTTCAGAGTACGGCGTAGTGACAGGCCTGAACTGTTTCAGGTAGTGCTCTGAAACAGTAGGTGAAACATGGAGAAAAGGATGATTGTGTGGCGGGTGGGACAAGCTGGCGATTATGGAATTCTGAATACTGCGGACTTCTTCGCGCTCTAGCTCGGAAAGGAAGGCTGCAAGCCTTTGCCTGCGACCACCTATGGTTCCGCCCCTTGGCTCTAACGAACGCTGAAACTCTACGACAAACTGTGAACCGCTGTACGCCTCCCAGCCACTTTGAGAGATTTGAAACCAAACAACTGTTTGCATCTCTCCGTATTGGCGAGACCAGCTGAGAAGGCCCTTGGCCCGTTTAAAGCCTAAAGACTTGAGCCATGGGCCTAGCTCGGCGCGTAGCTGGGAATACACCTCAGTTGATTTCATCTTCGCCTAGAAGTGCTAACGCTTGAGTTAGGTGGCTCTGGAGGCGTCTGCCTTGATTGATTTGTTAGCAGCCATCGCGCGCCTAAGCTCGAGTGCGGAGGCAACTAGGTAGATTAGTGAGGCAGTCGAGTACACGTACCAACCCACCAACAGGTTGGTTGCCCACATGATCGCGGCGTACATCACGAAATACAGGCCGGCCAAGCACGCCGAAATGCCAACAAGAATGGTGGCAATTCGATACTTGAGCCGCAAGAAAGTGACCAGAGGAAGAAAATAAATTGCGACAATGACTAGCTTGCCAAGCAAGTCACCCGATAGTGGATAAAAGACCTCGATTTGACCGTGATAAGTACACGAATGCAATGGAAGGAACAGGCAAAGCACGATAATGATGGCTGATATTTTGCGCATACCTTCCTTGACGGCTAACGCTGGAATTAAGCGGCTGCGAAGCCGTCCGCCTTGAGCGAGATGTTAGGTGCGAACAGGGAAAGCTGACGTTGCCGCTGCCAACGATTGCACCGAAGTTTGAAGCTGAGTCTGGTCAATACCAATTTCAAAGATGAGCTTGTTACCGATGCCGGCCTGGTCAAGCGCCTCGCCGGAAATCTTGATATGGCCCAAGCCATCACCGGTAGCCTCCAACTTGAGCTGCCCTTCGAGAGTCTCGAATTTAGCGGTGCCGGTAAGTATTTGATAGAGCGAAGCGAGCTGGGAATGAAAGGATTGAAGATCGCCGGTAAAGAACGTAGCCGGGAACTTGCCGTGAAAGCCGCCGCAGCAGATGAATGTTTCTACAGAAAGCCAGTTGACATCGTGATAGTTGCCGGATGCTGCACAGCCATAGCCGAAGACGTTGATCTCTAGGCGTTCATGCTCTTTGCCGCCAAATGCGATGGACTTCATTTCGAACCTAACGCTAGAGTTAAGCGGCGGCGAAGCCGTCCGCCTTGAACGAAATGTTAGGGCTCAACTGCGGCCCTAGGAAACTGCAAAGCCGGCTGCATTTGCAACAGATGGCCAATTTGCATTGCCGAGACCTGCAGCCATAAGAGTGTCGCGCCAGTCTACTTGGGCCTGCTTGATTGTCTTGCGAAGCAACTCGACATCGCCTTTGGCGAGCATGAGAACTGCAATTTGCACGCGAGCTCTTGATGCAGCCCACTCAGGTGTGGAAGGCGGTTGCTGCATGCTGGCAAGTGCATGGAGCGCCACGCTCGCGTCTTGTGATGAGAACGCGGCTCGAACATTTGTCTCGATCGTTTGGGAAACTTCCATTTGAGCCCTAACGCTGGAGTTAAGCGGCGGCGTAGCCGTCCGCCTTGAACGAATTGTTAGGCGCGCAAGCCTTATTTTTGAACAGGCAAGCTGCTGCCGGCATTAGATATTTCATTGAGGATCTTCTTGAGTTCGCGATTGTTTCCCGATTTGATCTCTGCCTCGAGCGCCGCGATTCGATTCTTGTATGTGATTTCCTTAGCTTCATGGCGCGCGATCTGTGAGTGTAAGCGCTTGTTCTCAGCGCTCAGGGCGCGAACAAGCTCTCTGGCGGATGAATCTTTCTCTTTCGTGCCCATAGAACTTTCCATGTGCGCCTAACGCCTGAGTTAAGCGGCGGCGAAGCCGTCCGCCTTGAACGAATTGTTAGGGCTCATGCTTGCAGAGCTTGCACCCGAACGGATTGAATTTGATGTTGATACCACTCGCGAGGCATGTCGTTTGAGTTGGGTTGCCAAGTGCCGGATGCCAGCAAAGCCTCGGCGACTTTTAGGCGTGCGAGTGCAAGCGCGGGCTGATTGAGGCGACCTAACAAGCTCTTTGCGCAATTGAGCGGCGTAAGCGGATTGGCGCTATCAGTGACCAGTGCACGCTCGTGAAGCGACAACGCTTTTTCAGCGTTGCCAGCTTGTGCCTCGACGTCAGCTAGGAGTTGAAGAACGTAGGCAAGCTGCTCTGAGCTGGAATGTAGCTCGATTTTTGCGAGGAGCGACTCGAGGTTTGAGCGGGCAGACACAAGGTCTCCTGATGTGGCAGCAGGAATTGCCTCTAGATATTCACGATATTCAGATAACTTGACCATGAACCCTAACGCTGGAGTTAAGCGGCGGCGTAGCCGTCCGCCTTGAACGAGATGTTAGGCCCGCGCGCGAGCCACCAGTGTTGCGATGAAGGCAAGTTGTACCAGAACCACGCTAGCGTAGAACTTCCAGCCAGGCAGCGATGAATTGCGCGAAGCCACCACAGCGTACGCCTTGCTGTAGAAGAACGAGTAAGGAATGAGTGCAACGAATGCGAAGAGAATGCTCCAGAGTGCACCCCATGGTCATGGAGCAAGCGACAACAACAATGAACATCGGGATGCCGAGTAGCTGCATGCGCCGGGTCTCTTGCTTGCTCAGCTCCGTATACACAAGCATTCGTAGATCTTCCTTGCGGGCCTAACGCTGGAGTTAAGCGGCGGCGAAGCCGTCCGCCTTGAACGAGTTGTTAGGCGCTGACGACATAGCTCGGATTAGCGAAGCTTTTGCGCATAGCCTTTGCGAACGTACCGATTGATGAAACTGTTGAGCCCTTGCCCGACCTGCGCCAAACGCTGTAGCTCGGTGATGTTGGCCGGCCCGGCACTCTGGTTGGTGTAGAGATAAACAGAGCCGTCGTTGAATTGAACGGTGATTGAGCCGTTACCGAGTTCGTATGCCGCCACGTTGGAGTCGCCGCCAAGGTTCCTGTAACGCTCCATGTTCTTCTCCTTTGGCCTAACGCTGGAGTTAAGCGGCGGCGAAGCCGTCCGCCTTGAACGAGTGGTTAGGGCCCGAACAACGCCCCGTGGCAATGTGGGCATAGACCGCTGGCCGTTGCCTTGCGCCATGTGAACAACCCTGCGGGCTTGTGGCATGCAGAACAAGAAGGTGCATTGTGGGCAAACGCTCTGCGCATGGGGATTGCCCAGAGCCATATCGCTGCGATGCACACGGGTGCAGCGATGGCAAAGTACATAGGAGCGTGCTCAGGGTATGACTGAAAAACGATAAAGCCAGCGATGGCGATGGATAGTTGAACAACGGAAAGAGGTGCGCCGTACAAAACCAACTTGCGGCGCGTATGCGCCAAGGCGACTCTGGTTTGTAGGATGTACGAGGTTCTGTCCATAGGGCCCTAACGCTGGAGTTAAGCGGCGCCGGAGGCGTCCGCCTTGAACGAATTGTTAGGGGACAGCCGTAGCAGGTTGCTGCGCAGCTGTATGACACGTCGACAATAGCCTGATGGAGTAGAAGCAACGAACGCGTCGTACTCCGCGAGTGTCGCGGCGAGGTCGCCAGCAGACTCTAGTTGATGCGCTCGTGAGCATAGTGAGATGAATTGGCCGTAGATCTCTGGCGACTTCTCGTGCTCTACGACGAAAGATGGCACGAGATCTGGACGATATGCATGAATCTTCTCTCGAGCTTCCCAGCAGCATGCCAGCGCTTCGGCGATCTTGAGCAGAATTTCTTTTCCGGGCGGAACCGCGACATCTTTTTGAATGCCAGCCGCATCGTTCAACACGCTGCACGCGGCCGCTAGGTGAGCTTCTAGATCTTCCGGTCCAATCGGCGATGACAAGTTTTGTCCCCTAACGCTTAGTAGACCCCGGATCGGGGCATACGCACGGATGCTCCACGCTTGCACTTATCTCGTCAAGCAAGGAAATCCTGCAAGCAATCATGCACTTGCCCGGTTCCTTTCGGCCGCCGCGCAGCGGCACGTTCGTGTGCGTATCTCGCAAAACGAGGCTTGTATGTCTTATCACCTCGAAAAATCGCATATGCACATCATGCCGATGCATGCGGTGCGTGCCGCTTGGCTTCTGGCGCGCAGGATGCGCGCCTGCTCTTCGGGCCCCTCGGTGGCGGTGAGGCGTGGACGATCAGGCCGCATGGCTGGCGTTGCCGTGGAGGGCCACGCCTCACGGACGTTCCGTCCATGGATGGGCGGAAAGCGACGCCCCGGGGTGGCCTTCTCTTTGGGCTGCTTTTCTCTTGGCCACGCAAGAGAAAAGTAACTCAGGCGCCGGCAGGCGCACGAAAACGCCTTGAACCTTGCGGAGAGTATCGAGAAGACCTTGGGCTCAGCGCGCCACCCGCAAGCCGCCCGGTACGCCATTCGGACTCAACACCAGTTGCCACAACTGGTCGCGCCGGCTGCGAAACACCGCGGCGGAGGCTGCGAGATAGTAGTGCCACATGCGACGGAAGCGTTCGTCGTAATGCTGCGCGAGTTGCGGCCACGCGCTGTCGAAGTTGGCGCGCCAGGCGGTGACCGTGCGGTCGTAGTCGGCGCCGAAGTTGTGCCAGTCCTCGACCACGAACAAGCCTTCCAGCGCGGCCGTCACCTGGCTGGCGGCGGGGATCATCGAGTTGGGGAAGATGTATTTCTCGATCCACGGATCGGGGCGCGCGGGCGTGTTGTTGCTGCCGATGCAGTGCAGCAGCGAGAGGCCTTCCGCTTTCAAGCAGCGCCGCACGGTCTCGAAATAAGCACGGTAGTTCCTGCCGCCCACGTGTTCGAACATGCCGATGGAATACACGGCATCGAACGGTTCGTCGATCTCGTGGTAGTCCTGCAGACGGATTTCGATGGGCAGGCCCTTGCACAGCTCGCGGGCGAATTCGGCCTGTTGCTCGGATACGGTGATGCCCACGCCGCTGACGCCATAGCGTTCCGCGGCGTATTTTAATGCCTCGCCCCAGCCGCAGCCGATGTCGAGCACGCGCTGGCCGGGTTGCAGTCCGAGTTTGCGGCAGACCAGGTCGAGCTTGGCTTCCTGGGCGTCGTCGAGGTTGTCCGCCTGTGCCCAGTAACCGCAGGAATACACCAGCCATTTGCCCAGCATGGCCTGGAACAGGTCGTTGCCGAGATCGTAATGCGCCTTGCCGATCTCGAATGCGTGCTCGCCGCGTTGCAGGTTGACGAAGCGCGCCTTGAGGTGCGCAATCACCGTGTCCAGTGTCCGGAGGTGTTCGTCAACGTGCGAATCGAGCAGACGGGTGAAGAAGCCCGGAAGGTCGCGGACATCCCACCAGCCGTCCATGTAGGCCTCGCCGAGACCCAGCGAGCCATGCGCAAAAACACGCGCGTAGATGCGCTCGTCATGCACCCGGATGTCGGTGGGCGCGTCGCCATCGATATGCACGCCGGCTAGCTCCAGCAGTTCGGTGGCGCGCTGCCTCAGCGAATCCTGGCTCATTGATGTTCCTCGTTGCCGAGCAGCCCGAAACGCGCTGGTACGAGCGAATAGAACAGCGCCGTGCCGGCGTCGCGTACTCGCTGCAGCAGGATCTGGACTTCGTTTTCGCGCAACAGGAATTCCACCACCACGGGCAGGTCGTCGGCGAGTTCGAAAAAGGCTTCTTCGTGCAATACGCCGTGCCGGCCGAAGCCTGCGATGGCGCGGAACACCGAGCAGCCGCCGAGCTTGTGCTCTTTCGCCAGTTCCAGCAGCCACTCGGAGACCAGCATGCCGTCGTGGCGCGCATGCATGTGCACGTAGAAGCGCAGTTGCACTCCTTCGATCAGGGTTTCCGGGGTCATACCGTTTCCTTCGAATCAATAGGCGCCAGCGGATCGACGCAGGATGCTTCGGACAAGGAAGATACCGAACAGGGTCAGCAGCAGGCTGCCGAAGAGATGGGCCGCTACGTGCAAACCAAACCATACGTAATGTCCACGCAGGATCAAGGTGTTGGCTTCGGCGGAAAAGGTTGAGAAGGTGGTCAGGCCGCCGAGGAAGCCGGTGGCCGCGAACAGCCGCACCGTCGGCGGCAGGGTCTGGAAGCGCTCGAACACGCCCATCAGACAACCCATGAGCAGCCCGCCGATGAGGTTGGCGGCGAGCGTGCCGGGCGGCAGGTTGGAGAAAAGGTGGTTGAGCAGCACGGCCAGGATCCAGCGCAGCCAGCAGCCCAGCAGGCCACCCAGGCCCACGGCGAGGAATCCGGGGAAGTTCACGCTGCAGTCTCCCGTGGTTGGTGCATGTCAGTGCAATACGCTGCGGACGAGGACGATGCCGAGCATGGTCAGGGCCAGCGTGCCGGCCAGATGTGCTGTCACGTGGATGAAGGTCCATAGCGACTGCCTGCGCAGCAGCAGCGTATTGGCCTCGGCGGAGAAGGTGGAGAAGGTGGTCAGGCCGCCGAGGAAACCGGTGGTCGCGAACAGCTGCACCGCCTGCGGTATCGCCGGGTAGTGACTGAACACGGCCATCACCAGCCCCATGACGATGCCGCCGATCAGGTTGGCAGCCAGCGTGCCCAGCGGCAGGGTCGGGAACACTGGGTTCAGCAGCACGCCAAGCATCCAGCGCAGCCAGCAACCCAGCATGCCGCCCAGGCCCACGGCAACGAATCCAGCAAAGCTCACGTCGGGCATCTCCTGTCTGCGTGGCAATGACCCGCGACAACAGGCACGCCTGCGCCGCCGGAATCCGGTGGTGCAGGCATCATCAGCTTCGGTGCTTTCGCACGTGGGCGGTTCGTTCCGCAGGCAACGCAGCGACGGAACGGGAGGCATGCCATCTCCCCAATGGACCGGCATGCTAGCCGATGCGCAGGCGGAATGCCCATCAGGCGACGCCCGGCGGAGCGGCGATCACGTCGTCGCGCAGCGCCCGCGCCAGCGTGGGCGAGCGGTAGTCGGTGAGCCTGGCGTGTCGCCACACCGATTCGTCCACCGTCTCGTTGATGCCGCCACCGATCACCCGGTCGTATGGCAGGCTGAAAAGCTTGTAGAGGCCATGCATGAACTCGTCATAGGAGCGGCGCGGCATCCCGAGGTCGGCGCCGGATGGCGGTAGGAAGCGTTCCGTGCAGCCCAGTCCAGCGGCCATCGCCTTGCCTTGCAGCCATGCCAGCGTAAGGTCCGGCAGCAGGTCGGGCGCCCGGTGGGTTCCATCGTGCCGATAGCCGCCGCCCACGTCGGTGTGCGAGCCCACGAACCAGCGCTGCTCCACCTCGACCTGCCCGGATTTCCAGTCGGTGCACGATTCGCCGGGCGCCAGCGTGTCGGGATTGCGCGTCCATTTGGCCGGGGCGAGGCTGGCGCGGTGCTCATCCAGCGCAAGTGCCTGGTAGGCATGCTTGATGATGCGGCTGAGTTCGGTGTCGTGGAACCCGTAGCGTGCATGGGCGAACGGGAACCATGCGGCGGTATGCGGGATGCCGAGCGCGCCCACGGTTTCCCACACGCCGATGAATTGGATGTCCGTTTCCGTCGAGTGTCCGGCGCGCCAGGCAACGGCTTGCGCGTCGCCCGGTTTGGTCCCGGCATCGCGGTAGAACGCATAGGCGCCGGCGATGGCATTGTTGCCTACGACGCCGTTCGCATCGCGGCGCAACAGTCCGCATTTGCGGATCATCCCGGCGAGGCTGCGCGCGGTGTAGGCGCCACGGCTGAAGCCGAACAACCAGATCTCGTCGCCGGCCTGCCACTGCCGGCACAGCCAGCGGTAGCCGTCCTTCACGGTGCCGGAGAAGCCGTAGCCGAACGCGCCGCCCAGCAGGTGCGCCAGGCCGGACGTCACGCCTGCGCCGACGCCCGGGAAGTATTCGGCCCGTTGCTCGACGCCGGCCGCATCGCGAGGTGCGATCAGCCGGCTCAGCCGCTCCACATTGGTATCCGACTCCGGTTTTTCCCAGGTGCCGTCGAACAGTGCGACCAGCCTGCGCATGCCCTGATCGTCCTCCGTGATGGTGCGGCGTGCCGCGTCAAAGTACCGGCGAGTCGTCTCCCAGCATGGCCTTGCGCACGATGGCGATGGGTGCGAAGCCCTGTTGCATGAAGGCGTTGTGGAAACGTTCGAGGTTGAAGTCCTTGCCCTGCTTCTTCGCCACGTCGGCGCGCAGCTTGAGGATCTCCAGCTTGCCCAGCGTGTAATAGAGGTAGGTGGGATCGGAAGTGCCGCGCTTGGTTTCCACTTCGCCCACGGCGCGCGACTGGTAGCCTTCCTTGACGAAGAAGTCGATCGCCTGGTCCATCGTCATCTGGCCGGTGTGCAGCTTGATGCCGACGATGAAGCGCGCATTGCGCAGCAGGGCGTCCTGCAGCTGGCCGAGGCGCAGCAGCAGCTGTTGGTGGCGGTCGTTCGGGTAGAGGTATTGCGCCAGGCCCTCGTCCAGCATCATCTGTTCGCAGTAGTGCGCCCAGCCTTCCACGTTGGTGTTGGCACCCAGCAGCTTGCGCACGCGATCGTCCAGGTGGTGCATCCACAGGAACTGCACGTAGTGGCCTGGATAAGCCTCGTGCGTCGCCACGCTGTTGATCACCGGGTAGCTGAACTGCGCCATGAATTCGTCGGTGTGCTGCTTGTCCCACGACGGGTCGGGCAGGGTGACGTTGAGATAGGCCTCCTTCGCCACCGTTTCATAGGGCCCGGGCGTGTCCATCGAGGCGAAGGTGGTGGCGCGCATGAAGGGCGGCGTTTCCTCCACCAGGGGCAGCACGTCCGAGGGAATGGTGATGATGTGTTGCTGCCGGATGAAGGACACCAGCTTGCCGAGGCTGTCGCGGAATACGGTCAGCAGCTTGTCCGGCGCGGGATGGTCGGCGGCCAGTTCGGCCAGCACCTGCTGTGGTGTTTTCGTGGGATCGAGTTCGTGCGCCACCTTGGCGAACTGTTGCTGGTTCGCGTGCATGTTGGCGGTGTCGATGGCGATGAGCTGGTCGAGCGGCAAGGTGACCATCTCGTCGTACTTCAGCTTGTCGCGATAGGCTTGTGCGCCCAGGCGGAAGTCGCCATGCGAATGCGGCAGCAGGTCGGTCTTCAGCCAGTTCTGGTAATCCTGCAAGGCCTTGATGACTGCGCCGTTGCTGGCCGCGAACTGTTGCTTGAGATCCTTGTCGGTGACGTCGGCGAAGGCCGAAGGCACGTCGTGCTGGAAGAAGTCCACCAGGCCAGGCAACTGTTCCAGCGCGATCTGCGTATAGATCTCCGGCGGGTTGTCGAGGTTCTTGCGTGCGTCGACCAGGACCGCAGGCATCTGCTTTTCGCGGGCGATCAGCGCGCGCAGCCGTGTCTCGGGGGCGGCGAACTTGCGCTCCATCAGGGTGAACGCGCTGCTGGTGATGCCGCTGGAATAATTGTCCGGATTCTTCTGCCACGGCTTGATGGTCTGCAGCGTGAGCAGGGTGCTGTGGATGTTGTTGAGCACCAGTTCGCGGTCGCCCTGCGCGAATTGGCCGAGCGTTTTCGGATCGACGGCCGAGACACGCGCTTCCCACTGCTGCAGCGCCTTGATGTTGGCATCCACGCCCGCGCGCGAATAATCCTCGAGCTTGCCGTCCCATTGATGGAAACCATCGGAGGTGGCGGTGCTCGGATTGGTGGGGAAGTAGTACGTGTCGAAGTACTGGTCGGACAGGTGCGTGAAGGCCTGGTCGGCAGCCGCTGTATTGGCGGGTGCAGGCTGCGCCGCGAAGGCGGTGCTGCCCAGCGGCAACGCGAGGGCAATGGCGCAAGCGATCCGGCTGATTGGTTTCATCTGAGGCTCCCTGTGGCGTTGATGAGTCGCGCCGCATTGAGCGGCACGGCAACAGGGGAAGCCTAGCGCAGCGGGAAGCCCCGTGCGCGGGAATCACAGATGCGCGGCAAGCTCCTGCGCCACCGCTTCGGGTGCGAGACCGTACGCAGCGATCACATGGTTGCCCGGGCCGTAGGGTCCCCACTCGTCGGCGCGCGTGGTGGTGAAGATGCCTTGCGTAGGGACGCGCGAGGCGCAGGCAAGATGCATGATGCCGCAGTCCAGGCTGAGGTAGCCGTCGAGGTTGGCGAGCACGCCGCCGAGCTGGCGCAGTTCGGTGGAGAAGTAGCTGGGGTAACGCGAGTCCAGCATGGAGCGGCCGGTCATCGGCACGATTTCCACCAGCCGGCAGTCCGGTCGCAGTCGTTCCAGCGCAGCCAGCAAGGGGTTCCACCAGTCCGTTCCGAGCAGCTTGGGTCCGGTGGCGTTGGCGAACACGCCGACGACCTTGCGATGCGCAGCGTCGGCGGGAGCGGAGGCGAGCACTTGATCCAGCATGCGTCGGCCTTGCGCGAGCTCTGCATCGTCGAGGCGGAGGTCGGGCACGGGGTAGTCGGTTTCGGTACCGACATCGAGTGCTTTGCGCAGCAGGTACACCGGACGCTGGCCCTTGTTCTGCACGTGTTCGGGCACTTCGACCGCATGCGTCACGCTGCCGCTTTTCTTGCGGCCGCTGAAACCCAGTGTCCAGGTGGCGCGCGCCTTGAGCAGCAGCAGGCGGCCGGTCTGCGATTGCGGGTCGGCATCGATCGCCAGGTCGTAATGCGCCTTGCGCATGCCGCGCGTGGCGCGCAGCCATTGGATGGGATGGCCAAAACCGTGCGCCGGCAGCTGGAACACCTGGCTTACGCGGTCGTAATGGCCGTACAGCAGCTTGCCTACCTGGCTGCGCGTGACGATATCGATCTCGGCGCCGGGATACGTGGCCTCCAGTTCCTGGATCAGCGGCGTCAGCAGCAACGCATTGCCCAGCGTGTGGCTGACGTGGCAGACGAGGATGCGATAGATGCCCCGTCGCGGCAGCGGTTCGCCGCTGGGCTCGGCGCCCTTGCCGTACAGCAGACGCATCAGGCCGCGCGCCATGCGACGGCGCAGATGGTCGAGGTCGAAAGAGTCGTGCGTAGATCGCGCCACGGTGTGCCTGCAAATGATAGGGAGTCAGTCGGCAGCGCGCATCGTAACGTCAGGCGGAGCGGAAGGCTTGCCTTCGTACGTGAGCAGCCCGCGCTCGACCAGCCAGCACCGCGCGTTCTCCGCGTCCTGCTCGAACCACGCGCGGGTGGAACCAAGCCGGAAGCTGTAACCCCAGGCGTCCATGTCCGCCATCAGGCGCGCACGCCCGACACCGGGCAGCTCGTCGGCCAGCACGATCTGCAGGTAGCAGGTGGCGTCTTCTTCCTCGATGGAATCGGTGGCGTCGGTGTGCACGGCGGATCGCCGTTCCGATGGCAGCACGATCAGGTGGCAGGCCTCGTGCAACAGCGAATGCACCGGCGTGTCGCCGCGCGCGTACACGGTATGGCCGATGATGCCGGCCTCCTCGTCGCCCCAGTAGCTGCCGGGAATCGGCGCGGCGTCGGCCACGCGCCGCAACGCAAGGCCATAGCGGGCGAGCAGGGCGGCAGGCTGCGCTTCGCCGGTGTCGGCGAGGCGCAGCACGCCAGGCTCTGAGTGGGCGTCGGTCATGGCAAAACGTTACCCACCTTGGCGGGCGGCGTTGCGATCAGCCGGCTGGCGTGGACACGGCCTTGCCCTCTGGCAGCGCCACCGAGAGTTCCAGCACTTCGTGACCGCCATCGCGTTCGACGTTGATGTTGATGGCATCGATGTCGACGTTCACGTACTTCTTGATGACCTCGAGCAGCTCGTTGCGCATGGTCGCCAGATAGTCCGGGCCGCCGCGGGTGGAGCGTTCCTGCGCCACGATGATGCGCAGGCGTTCCTTGGCGACGCCGGCGGTGGGTTCGGGCTTGCGTTTCAGGAAGTCGAGAATGCCCATCGGCTCAGCCTCCGAATACGCGCTGCAGGAAACCCTTCTTCGGCACCTCGAGGAAGCGCAGGGCACGCTCCTCGCCGAGGATGCGGGCCACGGTGTCGTGGTAGGCATGGCCGGCATTGGAGGCCTGATCGAGGATCACCGGTACGCCCGAATTGGAGGCAGCCAGCACCTGTTCCGATTCGGGGATCACGCCGACCACGGTGATGCCGAGGATTTCCTCGACGTCCTTCACGCTGAGCATGTCGCCGCTGGCCACGCGGGAGGGGTTGTAGCGGGTCAGCAGCAGGTGCTGCTTGACGGTGGTTCCATCGGCGCGTTCAGCGTGTCGCGTCTTGCTGGCGAGCAGGCCGAGGATGCGGTCGGAGTCGCGCACGGAGGACACCTCCGGGTTGACCACCACCACGGCCATGTCGGCGAAGTACATCGCCAGGTGCGCGCCCTTCTCGATGCCGGCGGGCGAGTCGCACACGATGTAGTCGAAGCCTTCTTCGGAGAGGCCGTCGAGCACTTTCTCCACGCCTTCCTGGGTCAGCGCGTCTTTGTCGCGGGTCTGGCTGGCAGCCAGCACGAAGAGATTTTCGTGGCGCTTGTCCTTGATCAGCGCCTGCTTCAGCGTGGCCTCGCCGTGTACGACGTTGACGAAGTCGTACACCACGCGGCGTTCGCAGCCCATGATGAGGTCGAGGTTGCGCAGGCCGACGTCGAAGTCGATCACCGCGACCTTCTTGCCGGCCATCGCAAGGCCGGTGGCGAGCGAGGCACTGGTCGTGGTCTTGCCGACGCCGCCCTTGCCCGAGGTGACAACTATGATTTCAGCGGTCAAGGAACCATCTCCCGGTTACGTTTATTGTCGTTATGGTAGTTGCGTTTGCGGCAGGTTACAGCTTGGCCAGCAGCAGCTTTTCCCCTTCCAGCCAGCATCGCACGGACTGGCCTTCGAGGTCTTTAGGAATCTGCTCGAACACGCGGTAGTGGCCGGCGATGGCCACCAGTTCGGCGCGGAAGTCGTGCACGAAGATGCGCGCGTCGGTGTCGCCCTGCGCGCCGGCCATGGCGCGGCCGCGCAAACTGCCGTAGATGTGGATGTCGCCGTCGGCGATCACCTCGGCAGCATTGGCCACGGTGCCAGTGACCACAAGGTCGCGGTCGCGTGCGTAGACCTGCTGACCGGAGCGCACGGTGCCATCGTGATGCAGCGTGCTTGCCACGCGTTCGGCGGCGGGTTCAACCGGCGCCGCTTCACGCACCACTTCGCGCACCGGCGCCGGGGCGGAGGCCGGTGCAACGGCAACGTCGCCGTCAGCCGGTTCGTAGGCGGCGCGGAACTTCGCGATCAGCGGCAGGCCCATGCGCCTGGCCAGCGCTTCGGTCTCGCTGGTGCCGTAGGCCAGGCCCACCGGCAGCATGCCGGCGCTGCGCACGGCCTCCAGCAGCGCGTCGACGGTGCCGTCGTCGGGCAGCTTCAGCAGCGGACTGAGATCCAGCACCACGGCGGCGCGGGCGAACAGTTGCGGCGCGGTGCGTACACGGCGTTCCAGTTCTTCGCAGAGTGCGGCGGCGTCCACGCGCTTGATGCGCACGTTGGCGATGCCGACCTGGCCGAAGCGCAGGTCGCAGGCGTCGGAGGTATCCATTTTTGCGTTCAAGCGTGGCGCTCCCCGGCAACACGGCGCGGGTCGGATGTCGGGGTGGAATGCAGGCGCTCGGCCAGCCAGGGCACGTCGGGGAGGCCGCCGTGCGCCAGCCAGGTCTCGCGCACATAGGCGTAGCTCGGCAGTTCCTTGGCGAGCAGGCTGACCTGCCGGCCCTTCGGTCCCATGCGTTGCTGTCCCACTTCCTGGAAGCCGTAAGTGCCATGGAACAGCACGATCACGTCGTCGCGCGGCTCCAGGAAGACCTCGCAGGTGAGCTGCGGCACGCGCACCTCGGCGTAGCTGGTCACATCGCAATAGAAGATTCGGCCCAGTCCGTGGCGACGGTAGGCGTTGGCGACCACGATGCGGTCGATGTACAGGAATGACGGATAGCGTTCGCCGAACCAGCGGTAGTTCGGGCTCTGGTAGTCGCCGCCTTCGCGCAGCCCGATCAGGAAGCCGGCGAGGTGGCCGTCGATTTCGGCCACGCGGAAGTAATCGGCGCGCTCGAAAAAGTAGCGCAGCTGCACGGCGTCGAGGGCGATGATGGATTGACCGCCGGCGTTGTTTAGGGCCAGCACGGCGTCCAGGTCGTGCTCGCTGACGTCGCGGATGGCGAGGGCCATTCGTTGCTCCGCAGGATGAAGATGCGTCAAGGCCGGCATGGCCTCGCGTCAAGTACGTATTATGGCATGCACCCGCCGGGGGCACACCTCGCGCCGCCACATGTAAAGACGCCGTAAAACGAAGCTCCCCTGCCTTTCGGCATGGATGACTTCCCGCGCATTGCGCGCGCCTGGCGCGTGGCCAATCATGCGCGACATGTTCCAAGTCAATTTCAGCCATATCCGGCTGCTGCGCTTTGCCGGATTGTTCACCTATCTCTGCGTGGGCACGCCGTTGCTCACGCATTGGGCGACCGATCGCCTGAACCTGCTGCACCGTTCGGATTTCGCCTTGCTGTTATGGTCGATCTGCTACCTCGTGTTCGGCGTGCTGTATTGGGCGGTGACCTACGACCTCGGCTCGCGGCGCCACCTCGGCCTGCGCCTGTTTGGCCTGATGCTGATGACGCTGGCGTCGCTGGCGATCGGCTGGTACAGCCACAGCGGCCTCACCGCGATGTTTCTGGCGTTGATGGCGATGGTGCTGCCATGGCTGCTGCCGTTCTGGCTGGGCGTGCTGTGCATGGTGCTGCAGAACGCCTGCCTGGTGGCGGTGTTTTCGCGCTTTCCGGAATTTCCCTCGTTGGCGCTGGCCTTCCTGCAGACCATCATCTACCTGGGCATCTGCGCGCTGGCCTTCGTCGCGTCGGTGGTGGCGAGCCAGCAGACCGACGAACGCGAGGCCTTGCGCCGGCTCAATTCCGAGCTGCGCGCCACCCGCGCGCTGCTGGCCGAATCCAGCCGGCTGGCCGAGCGCATGCGCATCGCGCGCGAGCTGCACGACCTGATCGGCCACCATCTCACCGCGTTGAGCTTGAACCTCGAGGTGGCCAGCCACGTCTGCAACGAGGATGCCGTCGGGCACGTGCGCAAGGCGCAGGCCACCGCCAAACACTTGCTGGCCGACGTGCGCGAGGCGGTGAGCGAACTGCGCCAGGACGACGCGATCGACCTCACCCAGGCGTTGCGCAGCCTCACCGAAGGCGTGCCGGGGCTGAATGTGCAGGTGTCGATGCCGCCGCGCTTCAGCGTGGAGGATCCGCGCCGGGCCCAGGTGTTGCTGCGTTGCGCGCAGGAAATCATCACCAACGCCGCCAAACACTCCAGCGCGCGCAACCTGTGGCTGACCTTCGCCTACGCCGGGCCCAGCCTGCTGGGCCTGCATGCGCGCGACGACGGCCGCGGCGCCACCCGGCCGGCGGCGGGCAATGGCCTCTCCGGCATGCGCGAGCGGCTGGCCGAATTCGGCGGCAGCCTGGCGCTGGAAACCGCGCCGGGCGAGGGTTTCGCGCTTACCGTGCGATTGCCGCTGGGCGAGCAGCCGGAGCTGGCCCATGCGCCGTCGCGCGGTGTGCCGCCAGCGTTGAGCATGCCGTAATGTGCGTTTTGCCGATGTGCCGCCCGCCCGGGCCATGCCAGAATGGCCCGGTTCGGATTCCACCTTGTTTCCCCTGTCGTGTGCCGGTTCGCCGCAACGACGACCGCTTCGAGGGTACGCGATGATTTCCGTCTGTCTCGTCGACGACCAGAACCTGGTACGCCAAGGCGTGCGCTCGCTGCTCGACCTGGCGCAGGACATCCGTGTGGTGGCCGAATGCGCCGACGGCGCGCAGGCGGTGGTGGACATCCCGCGGGTGAAGCCCGACGTGGTGTTGCTCGATCTGCGCATGCCCAACATGAGCGGACTGGAGGTGCTGCAGGCGTTGTCCGCCCGCAACGAGTTGCCGCCCACCATCATCCTTACCACCTTCGACGACGATCAGCTGGTGCTGCAGGGTCTGAAGGCCGGCGCGCGCGGCTATCTGCTGAAAGACGTCTCGCTGGAGCAACTGGTGGAGGCGGTGCGTACCGTGGCTGCCGGCGGTTCGCTGGTGGCGCCGATGGTTACCCAGCGCCTGCTGGCCGGCGTGGGTCGTATGCAGAACCAGTTCACCAGCCTGGAGCAGCCCGATCCGTTGACCGAGCGCGAGACGGAGATCCTGCGCCTGCTCTCCGGCGGCTACTCCAACAAGGAGATCGCCAACTCGCTCAAGGTGGCCGAGGGCACGGTGAAGAACCACGTCTCCAATATCCTTTCCAAGCTCGGCGTGCGCGACCGTACACGCGCTGTGCTCAAGGCGCTGGAGCTTGGCATCGTCTGAGCAAGGCGGATGCGCCTCCATGCGCCGGCGGATGCTGCGCCGCGCCCCTTGCTGCAAGGCTTTTATGGCCGTCTAGGCGGCTTGCGGGAACCCGATAGCGTTCCTGCGCCTGAACAAGTAACATCCAAGCCTTCGGCGCTTGCCGACCCCCGCCATCATCCCTGCGGACGAGCTGCCGTCTGGTTCACGCGATGGCTGGGGCCATACCTGAGTATCGCGTAACAAACGCTCGGAGACCCTGTAATGATGCGTGTTCGTGTTCTTGAATTCCTGGCGGCGTGCGCCATCGTCGTCGGTATCGGCGTGGTTGCCGCGGTGGTGATGCCTGGCAGTGGCCATATCGAGCGTTCGTTGGTGGTTGGCAAGGACATGCGCCAGGTCTACGACGTGGTGGACAACCTCCGCCGCCTGCCCGAGTTCTCGGTGCTGACCTCGCGCGATCCGCAGATCAAGTACACCTATTCCGGCAAGGCCTTCGGCCCCGGCGCCGAGGTGAGCTGGGCCAGCGGCGAACCCGCCATCGGCAACGGCTCGCTGACCATCGACAGTGCCACCCCGGACTTCAACAAGGTCGACGGCACCGCCAAGACCGCGCAGGTCGTGTGGGACATCGACAACGGCTGGAAGGGCTACGACAAGACCTTCACCTTCGCGCTGGAGCGCCAGGGCAACCGCAACCAGCTCACCAACATCACCTGGTCGTACGACGTGAAGTACGGCTGGAACCTGGTGAACCGTTTCGCCAACCTGTATATCCACGGCGATCCCGATTCCTTCATCGAGTTCGGCCTGAACAACCTGCAGAACGTGCTGGCCGCGGTGCCGAACGTCAGCTATGGCGACCTGGTCCCGTACATCCGCCAGACCGAACAGGCGCCGGTACTGCTGGTGTCGACTTCGATCCAGCGCAAGGACGGCATCGACGGCCTGAACGACACCATCAACAAGTCGGTGGCGCAGATCCTGGCTACGGCGAAGAAGCTGGGCGTGAACGTCACGGGCCCGCGCATTATCTTCACCACCAACTACGGCGACACCACGTACACCTTCGACGTGGCGATGCCGATCGATTCGAGCAGCGTCAACGTCAATGGCCAGGCCCAGCAGCTCACTGCGCCGACCACGCCGGCGCTGGACCCCAATGCGCCGGCCGACGCCAGCACTGCCGCCGCCCCGGCTGCTCCCGCGCTGAACCCCGGCGACCACGACAAGTACGGCCGCCTCGTGGTGGACGGCGACGTGCGCGCCACGCTGGCATTCGGCGGCGCCGCGCTGGAAGGCGTGTGGAACGGCACCGCCGCCGGCGTGCCGCAGACGCGCGACGAGCTGAAGGCCTATGCGCTGACCCACGGCTACAAGTACGACGACGTGCTGAACCGCAGCTACGACATTCTCGCCAAGCCCGAGGTGAAGGACGCGCAGGGCAACATCACCAGCTACGCCGAGTTCGACGTGTACCTGCCGCTCAGCAATGCGCCGGACCAGACCCCGGAGCAGGCCGCCGGCATGAAGCAGCCGACACTGGACGTGGCTCCGGCCAGCGCGGGTACCGCGCCGACGCCTGCGGGTACCGCCGCGGCCCCCGCTGCCAGCAACTGATCCACGGTTGCCGTTCCATCGAAAGGCCCTTCTCCGGAAGGGCCTTTTCTATTGCGCGTCACCTGTGTGCAATCCTTGGCATCAAGCAGCGGACAAAAGGACGGTCCTGCCGTTTTATGTCCGTACCCATGCTTGCGAAGGAACCTTCCGGCCTTCATGCGGTACATTGCGTTGATATCTCCGCGCGCCCATCCATGATCGAAACCGAACGACTCACCCGACGCTATGGCAACCTCACCGCGGTCGACGCGTTGAGCATCCGCGCCGAGCCCGGGCAAGTGCTGGGTCTGCTCGGCCCCAACGGTGCGGGCAAGTCCACGGCGATGCGCATGATCGCGGGCTTCCTCGCACCCAGCGAGGGCACCGCGCGGGTATGCGGGTACGACGTGCAGCGCGAGCCGCTGGCTGCGCGCCGCGCACTGGGCTACCTGCCCGAAGGGGCGCCCAGTTATGGCGAGATGACGGTGCGCGAGTTCCTGGTATTTATTGCGCGCATGCGCAAGCTGGGCGCCGACATGGGGCGTCGCCGTTTCGACGAGGTAGTGGGCTGGCTGCAACTCGAGGACGTGCTGGAGACCAGCATCGACACGCTGTCCAAGGGGCTGCGCCGGCGCGTGGGCCTGGCGCAGGCGATCCTGCACGATCCGCCGGTGCTGATGCTGGACGAACCCACCGACGGCCTCGACCCCAACCAGAAGCACACGGTGCGCCAGCTGATCGACGCGATGGCGCGCGAACGCACCATCCTGATCTCCACGCATTTGCTGGAGGAAGTGCACGCGCTGTGCAATCGCGTGGTGATCCTCGCGCATGGCCGTCTGCAGGCCGATGCCACACCGGCCGAACTGGAGGCGCGTTCGCGTTACCACGGCGCGGTGTCGTTCAGTGCGCCGGGCAGTGGTGTGTCGCAGGAAATGCTGGGGCGGCTGCCGCAAGTGGCGGCGATCGAGGTGGATCCGCTGGATGGGCGCATCACCGTGTTCCCGAAGCCCGGTGTACGCATCCTCGAACCGGTGGAGCAGCTGCTGCGCGAGCAGGGGTTGGAAGTCTCCGAGATCCAGCTTGAGCGCGGCCGGTTGGACGAGGTGTTCCGCCAGATAACCACGGCGCCGAACGGAGCAGGTGCATGAGCCCGGTCAGCGCGGTGATGCGGCGCGAGCTGCGCAGCTTTTTCGTGACGCCGATGGCCTGGGTGTTCCTGGTGATCTTCCTGGTGCTGGCGGGCATCCTCACGTTTTACGCGGGCGACTTCTACGAGCGTGGCCAGGCCGACCTGCAGCCGTTTTTCACCATGCACCCGTGGCTGTACCTGATCCTGGTACCGGCGGTCACCATGCGCATGTGGGCGGAGGAGGCCAAGGGCGGCACGCTGGAACTGTTGCTCACGCTGCCGCTGACGCTGTGGCAGGCCATGCTGGGCAAGTTCTTCGCCGCATGGCTGTTCATCGGGCTGGCGCTGGCCCTGACCTTCCCGATCTGGCTTACGGTGAACTACCTCGGCACGCCCGACAACGGTGTGATCTTCGCGGGCTACCTCGCCAGTTGGCTGATGGCGGGCAGCTTCGTGGCGATCGGCGCCTGCCTGTCCGCGCTCACCCGCAGCCAGGTGGTGGCCTTCGTGCTCACCGCGGTGGTTTGCGTGTTGCTGATACTGGCCGGGCAACCGCAGGTGCTGGACTTCTTCTCCGGCGCTCTTCCGCGCCGGCTCATCAACGCGTTGGCCTACCTCAGCATGCTGCGGCATTTCGAGGCGATCGCACGTGGCGTGCTGGACCTGCGTGACCTGGCCTACTTCCTGCTGAGCACGCTGGGGTGGCTGGCCGCCGGTGTGCTGCTGCTCGAACTGAAACGGGTGCGCTGAGATGCCTCGCCCACGACTGTCCAGGGCATTCACCGCGCCATGGCGCGTGAGCCGGCGCGCGGTGATCTATGTCGCGCTGGCGCTGCTGACCGTGGCCGTCGTCTCGCTGGTCGTGTCCAGCGGGCACTGGCTGCGCGCGAGACGCGTCGACCTGACCGCCGACAAGCTGTACACGCTTTCGCCCGGCACCCTGCAGATCGTCGACGGCTTGCAGCGGCCACTGCGGCTCACGCTGTACTTTTCCGAGCACGCCACCCGCGATCTGCCCGTGCTGCGCAGCTACGAGCAGCGCGTGCGCGACATGTTGCAGGAAATCGCCGCCCGTTCGCACGGCCGCGTGCAGCTTTCGGTGATCGACCCTGTGCCGTATTCCGACGACGAGGCGAGCGCCGAGGGTGCCGGCCTCACCCCGGCCAGCGGCGGCAGCAACGGCGAGCGCGTGTTCTTCGGACTTGCCGGCAGCGCGTTCCCCCCTGGCATCGAGGGCGATGTGGCCGAGAGCGTGGCGCCGGAGCGCTCGCTGGCGATCGCGTTCTTCGACCCCAAGCGCGAGTCGTTCCTCGAGTACGACGTCGCCAAGCTGCTGTATGAACTGAACCAGGGCAGCAAGCCGCGCATCGGCGTCATCAGCTCGCTGCCGGTGGAGGGCAACCCGGTGCTGGGCCAGCAGCCGTGGTTGGCGCTGCAGCAACTGGGACAGTTGTTCGACGTGAAAACGATCGATCCCGGCAGCCTCAAGCAGATCGGGGCCGACATCCGCGTGCTGCTGCTGATTCACCCGAAGCACCTGTCGGACGATGCGCTGTACGCCATCGACCAGTACGTGCTGCGCGGCGGCCATCTGGTGGTGTTCGTCGATCCCTACGCGGAACTCGACGATACGCAGGGCGACCCGGCCACCGCACTGCCGCCCGACCACAGTTCCGACCTGCCGCGGCTGTTCGCGGCCTGGGGCGTGCGCTACGACCCGCACGAGGTGGTGCTGGACCGTTCGCATGCGCTCAGCATCGAGCTGGGTGGCAACAGCGTCAGCCATCCCGCCATGCTCTGGCTGGACGCGCAGCAGCTCAATCATGACGACGTGGTCACCGCCAGCCTGCAACGGCTCGACCTCTCCACCGCCGGACATTTCGATCTTGCGCCGAACGCGAACACGCGGCTGATTCCTCTGTTGCAGAGCAGTAACGATGCGGAGGAAGTGCCGGTGCAGCGCGTGCTGCAGGCAGGCGACAATCCCTCGTTGCTGTTGCAGGACTACAAGCCGGACAACATCAACTACGTGTTTGCCGCGCGTTTGCGCGGCAGCTTTGCCAGTGCCTTTCCGGAGCGCGCGAAGCAGCCGGGTCACCTGGCGCAGTCCGCAGCGGGCGATGAAGTGATCCTGGTCGCCGACACCGACCTGCTCAGCGATCGCCTGTGGGTGGAACCGCAGGCCATCCTGGGCCAGACCATGATGCGTCCGTTCGCCAACAACGGCGATTTCCTCGGCAACCTGGTCGACAATCTCAGCGGCTCCTCGGCGCTGCTCTCCATCCGTGGGCGTTCCACCTCGCAGCGGGCTTTCACGCGCGTGGATGCGTTGCGCAACGTGGCCGACCAGAAGTTCCTGCAGAAGGAACAGGAGCTGGAACGCGAGCTGGCCGAGACGCGGCAGCGGCTGGAGGAACTGCAACCCGGCAAGAGCGGCGCCCATGCCGGCAGCGTCGGCGCCGAGCAGCGGCAGGAGATCGAGCAGTTCCGCCAACGCCAGCTGGCGATCAACAAGGAACTGCGCGACGTGCAGCACCAGCTCAACGCCGAGATCGATGCGTTGGGCGTGCGCCTGAAGGTCATCAACATCGTGCTGGTGCCCGTACTGGTGGCCCTGCTGGGGCTGCTCTACGGCTGGCGCCGGACGCGCCGCAATCGACAGCGCAGGTGATGGTAACGGCGGCTCAGGCGGCGAACCGCCGCAAGGCGCGTGTCATGGCCAGGGCTAGACTAGGCTGATGGCGACCTTGCTCAAATGGATCGTGCCGTGGGAATTCTCGTGGGTGTTCCTCGCGAGTTTCCTTGTGGTCGCCGGCTTGTACTGGCGAGGCACCCGGTGCATCCATGTGGGCATCGGCCGGCGCGTGGCGTTCTGGACCGGCATGGCGATCATCTGGCTCACGCTGCAGACCTATCTCGATTTCTATGCCGAGCACGAATTTCTCGTGCACCGCCTGCAGCAGCTGCTGCTGCATCACCTGGCGCCACTGCTGATCTGTGCCTCGTACCCGGCCGGTGTGTTGCGTGCAGGCTTGCCATTGCGCTGGCGGCTGCGCTGGTTGAAGCCGTTGCGGCATTCGTGGCCGTGGCGTGCCGTCAGCGGCGTGCTGTTCCAGCCCGTGCTGGCGTCGTTGCTGTTCGTGTTCTTCGTGCTGGTCTGGCTGGTGCCGTCGATGCAGACGCTGGCCATGCTGGACTGGCGTGTCTATCGCTTCATGAACTGGACGATGCTGCTCAGCGGCTTCGTCTACTGGTCGTTGATCCTCGACCATCGCCCGCATCCGCCGGGACGCATGGGCGCGGGCCTGCGCGTGCTGTCGCCGGGCATCACGATGGCGCCGCAGATCCTGGCTGGCGCCATCGTCACGTTCTCGCGCAGCGACCTTTATCCCATCTTCGAGATCTGCGGCCGCGCCTTCACCTTCAACGTGCTCACCGGACAGATGGTCGGTGGCGTGATCACCTGGGTGCCGGCGGCGCTGCTGGAGTCCATCGGCGCGCTGCTGGCGCTGCGGCAGTGGCTGCGCCTGTCGCGCAGCGGGCGCTTGCCGCGCAAAACCTGGCCGGCACGCACGGCAGCGGTGTCGTAGGAGGGCACCCTGTGCGCCGTTGCCTTACGCCTCGATCGAAGTGCAAGGCAATCGCGCACAGGGTGCGCTCCAACCGGGTTAACCTTGATCGCCCAGCGCGCCTGCCGGCCGTGCGATGAAATCCACCGGCAGCGTGACGCCGTTGTCGAACTTCAGCGTGATGCGCACCGTGTCGCCGGGCTGCACCGGGTGCCTGGCGTCCATCAGCATCAGGTGATAGCCGCCGGGTGCGAGCGCCTGGGTGCCATGGGCGGGAATTGGCAGCGCGTCGACCATCGCCATGCGGCTGCTGCCGCCGGACTGCGTACTCCGGTGCAGCATCGCCATGCCGTAGTCGGGTGTGCTTGCCCCGGTCAGGGCGACGGGCTTGTCGCCGTCGTTGCGCAGCACGACATAGGCGCCGGCCGGCAGTGCGCCGGGCAGCACGCGAATCCATGCGTGGCTGGCGCTGATGCGGGTGGTGTCTGCATGCACGAGACCCGCGCCGAGCAAGCCGACCAGCAGCAGAGCAATGCGCTTCATGGCGAAGTTCCGTTGCTCAGCAGCAGGCCGAGGTCGTGCACCAGGTCTTCCTGCGGCGCATTGGCGTCGAGTACGCGCGCATGGCCATTGCGGTCGAACACGTAGATCGCCGAGCTGTGGGTGACTTCGTAGTTGCCGCCATCGCTTGCGGGCTCGCGGGTGAAGCCCGAGCGGTAACGCTTGCTCAATGCCTCGATCGCGCCCGCGCTGCCGGTGAGGCCCACCGCGCGCTTGTCGAAGGCGTTTACGTAGGCATGCATCACGGCCGGTGTATCGCGGGCCGGGTCGACGCTGACGAACAGGATGCGCACGTCGTCCGCCGCGTTGCCCAGCTTCTGCAGCGCCGCGTGCAGTTGCGCCAGCGTCAGCGGGCAGATATCGGGGCAGTGCGTGTAGCCGAAGTACAGCAGCACCACCTTGCCGCGGAAGTCGGCGGCGCTCGCCGGCTTGCCGTTGTCGTCGGTGAGCTGGAACTGCAGGTCCGGCATGTGGCCGCCGATGTCGGTGAGCTTGAACGGCAGGTCGCTGCCGTGGTGGCAGGCGGACAGCAGCAGGATGCCGGCCAGCGACAGCAGGAACAGCGCAAGGCGCGGAGTACGCGGTAGCTTCATGTGAGAATCCGTGGACTGCAACCGCGCAAGCATACGCCAGCGATGGTGGGCACCGTCCATGGTGTTCGCCACTCGCACCGGCGCCGACATGCCGTCGGAAACCACGGCTGGCGGCCTTCGCGCAATGCGCCACACATTTTCGGAGCCTGCCATGCTGCGACAAACTGTCCGATCCCGTGCCGGCCTGCTTGCCGGTATCGCCGGCGCCAGCGCAGTGTTGTCCGGCGCATTCGGTGCGCATGCCTTGCGCGACGTGCTCGACCCGGCGCATCGCGAGTTGTGGCACACGGCGGTGGAATACCACGCATGGCACGCGTTGGCCTTGGTGCTGGCAGTGGGTCTGGGCCGCGGGCGCGCAGGCCGCTGCGCGGCGTATGCGTTCGCGCTGGGCATCGTGCTGTTCAGCGGGAGCCTGTACGCGCTGGCGTTGGGCGCACCGCACTGGACGGGCATCGTCACACCGTTCGGTGGCGTGGCCTTCGTGATCGGATGGATCGCACTCGGCCTGGCGCTGCGTCGGCGCGCGGACTGACCGTCGGCCCGTCACTCGTCTGTCATCCCGCCAGGTGAACATGGCGGCCATGAGGCTCGCCACGATCCCGCATTCCCATCCGCGGTGGCTGGTTGCCGTGATGCTGACGGCGCTGGTCGTGACCGTATTGAACGGCTTTGGCCTGATTCGACCGCAGCCGGGATCCGGCACGTTCTTGGGCGGAGGCGACGCCGGCTACGATCGCCTGTTTGTTGTCGACGATCAGGGCGAGCGATTGACTGTCTACGATGCGACTGATGGACGCCCGCTGCGCCACTTCGACGCCAACGCCGCGGCTGCCGTGCTGGTCCGGCACGACGGCCGCGTATTCGTGATGGCCGGTGACGGCACGCGCAGCGGCCCCGCGTTGCGGTAATCGCGACCAGCAGCCGGCAGCGATCATTGAGTCGAATCCACGCCGCCGCCCGGCCTGCCGAGCGGCCCCGAACACCGTTTCCCGGCCCGCTACAATGCTGCTTTGCCCGCGCCGGAGAATCCGATGAAGCCATTTGGCACGCCCCATTCCGATCATGCCCTGCGCGTGCTGCTGCTGGGTTCCGGCGAGCTGGGCAAAGAGGTGGCGATCGAACTGCAGCGCTACGCGGTGGAGGTGATCGCGGTGGATCGCTACGCCGCTGCGCCGGCGATGCAGGTGGCGCATCGCAGCCATGTGATCGACATGCTCGACGGCAACGCCTTGCGCGCGCTGATCGAGCAGGAGAAGCCGGACCTCGTGGTGCCGGAGATCGAGGCGATTCATACGCCCACCCTGGTGGAGATGGAGCGCGAGGGCCTGCACGTAATCCCCACCGCGCGCGCCGCGTGGCTGACGATGGATCGCGAAGGCATCCGCCGGCTCGCCGCGCAGGAGCTGGAGCTGCCCACGTCGCCGTATCGCTTCTGCGACAACGAAGCGGACTACCGCCGCGCGGTGGCCGACATCGGCTATCCGTTCGTCATCAAGCCGGTGATGAGCTCCTCCGGCAAGGGCCAGAGCGTGGTGCGCGACGAGTCCGAATTGCAGCATGCCTGGGATTACGCGCAGTCCGGCGGTCGCGCCGGCAAGGGCAGGGTGATCGTCGAAGGCTTCGTCGATTTCGATTTCGAGATCACCCTGCTCACGGTGCGCCACAGGGACGGCACCAGCTTCTGCTTGCCGATCGGCCATCGGCAGGAAGATGGTGACTACCGCGAGTCGTGGCAGCCGCAACCGATGAGCGACAAGGCACTGGCCGAGGCGCAGCGCCAGGCCGCAGCAGTGTCGAACGCGCTGGGTGGCTGGGGCGTCTTCGGCATGGAGTTCTTCGTCAAGGGCGACGCGGTGATCTTCTCCGAGGTCAGTCCGCGCCCGCACGACACCGGTCTGGTCACGCTGATCTCGCAGGATTTGTCGGAGTTCGCGCTGCACGCGCGGGCGATTCTCGGCCTGCCGATTCCGGTTATCCGCCAGTTTGGGCCGTCCGCTTCGTGCGCGGTGCTGGTGGAGGGCGAGGGCTGCGCCCCGCGCTACCACGGCGTGGCGGCGGCGCTCGCCGAACCGGACACGCAGTTGCGCGTGTTCGGAAAGCCCGAGGTGAAGGGGCGGCGGCGCATGGCGGTGACGTTGGCGCGCGATGGCGACATCGAAGCGGCGCGCGCGAAGGCCGTGCGCGTGGCGGCGCAATTGCGCGTGGAGCTGTAGGCATGCGACATGCCTGATGCGCTAGGCTTCGACCGGTTCGCAACGCACGGGAGGCGCTTATGGAATCGACGGGTTTTTCACCCTGGCTGGTGATGCTGGTACAGACGTTCGCGGTGCTGTTCCTGCTGCTGGTGGCGGTGGTTGTGGTGGTGATCGCGGCGGTGTGGGTACTGGACCGCAACCAGACCGGCAACGCTGTGCTGCGCAATTTCCCGGTGATCGGCCACTTCCGTTACGGCTTCCTGCGCCTGGGCGAATTCTTCCGCCAATACCTGTTTTCCAGCGATCGCGAGGAAATGCCGTTCAACCGCGCCCAGCGCGTGTGGGTGTACCGCGCCGCGAAGAACGCGGACAACACCAACGCCTTCGGCTCCACCCGCGACCTGCGCGGCGAAGGTGTGCCGTTTTTCGTCAACGCGGCGTTTCCCGCTCTGGGCGACCACCATGTGGAGCCGCAGCCGGTGCGCATCGGCCCGTATGCGCGCGAACCCTACGACCACGCCGCGTTCTTCAACATCTCCGCGATGAGCTTCGGCGCCCTAGGTGCGCCTGCGGTGCGCGCGCTGTCGCGTGGCGCCGCCAAGGCCGGCATCTGGATGGATACCGGCGAAGGCGGCCTCGCGCCCTACCACCTCGAGGGTGGCTGCGACATCGTGTTCGAGATCGGTACCGCCAAGTACGGCGTGCGCACGCCGGACGGCAAGCTGGACGACACCAAGCTCACTGCGATCTGCGCGCACAAGCAGGTGAAGATGGTCAGCATCAAGCTCGGCCAGGGCGCCAAGCCCGGCATGGGCGGCCTGTTGCCGGCGGCCAAGGTGACGCCGGAGATCGCCGAGATCCGCGGCATCCCCGTGGGTGAGGATTCGCAGAGCCCGAACCGGCACCTGGATATCGGCAATGTGGCGGAACTGCTGGCTGCCATCCATCACATCCGCGAGCTCACCGGCAAGCCCACCGGCTTCAAGGCGGTGTTCGGCGACATGGCCATGATCGAGGAACTGTGCGACGAGGTGCGCAGGCGCGGCATCGAGAGCGCGCCGGACTTCATCATCGTGGACGGTTCCGAGGGCGGCACCGGCGCCGCACCGCAGACCTTGATGGAGGGCGTGGGCCTGCCCTTGCACGAGGCGTTGCCCGCGCTGGTTGACACCCTGGTCGTCAAGGGGTTGCGCGAGCGCGTCAAGGTGATCTGCTCCGGCAAGCGCATCACCGCCTACGACGTGGCGTGGGCCTTGTCGATGGGCGCGGACTTCGTCAACTCCGCCCGCGGCTTCATGCTGGCGCTGGGTTGCATCCAGTCACTGCAGTGCAACCGCAACACCTGCCCCACCGGCATCACTACGCAGAACCCAAAGTTGCAGCGCGGCCTGGTGGTCACCGACAAGAGCGAGAAGGTGGCGAACTACGCGAAGAACGTGATGTACGAGGTGGGCATCATCGCCCACAGCTGCGGCGTGGACGACCCGCGCCAGCTCGATCGCACACATTGCCGCGTCGTAGGAGACGACGGCATCTCCGTGCCGCTGGTGGAGTTGTTTCCGTATCCGGTAGCGCCGGGCGCCGCCGAAAGGCTCAGTTCGTGACCCGGTTGCGGCCGCCACTCTTCGACTGGTAGAGCTTCTTGTCGGCGTCTTCGAGCAGGGACTCCGGCGTCGGCATTTCCGGGCCCAGTTGCGACACGCCCAGTGACGCGGTTTGCCGGATGAGGTTGCCCTGGATGTCGAAGGTGTGGCTTTCGAAATTGCCGCGGATGCGCTCGGCGATCTCGCCGGCGGTCTTGTCGTCGGTGCCGGGAAGCAGGATGACGAACTCCTCGCCGCCGAAGCGGCAGAAGATGTCCGTGGCGCGGATGGTCGATTTCACTATGGCCGCGGTTTCGCGCAGGATGCCGTCGCCGACGCCATGGCCGTAGGTATCGTTGACCTTCTTGAAGAAGTCGAGGTCGAAGTAGATGACTGAAAGCGGTAGCGCGCTGGCGCGCGCCAGCTTGAACTCGTTGTCCAGCGATTCCAGCAGGTACTTCTTGTTGAAGGTGCCGGTGCCTTCGTCGATGGTCGCCATGCGGTAGATCTTGTCGAGGAATACATTCTCGACATTGCCGTGCGCGAAATACTTGAACACGATGTTGCCGAGGCGAACGATGTCGCCGTCGTGCAGGCTTTGGCGGTCCCTGACTTCTTGGTCGTTGATGTAGATGCCGTTGGACGAGCCGAGGTCGACCATGACCACTTCGTCGCCCTGCTGGACGCACTGGGCATGAGAGCGCGACACGCTCTGGTCGTTGACGAAAATGTCGACGGTCGGCGCGCGGCCAATGATCGTTTCCGGGTGCTCGAGCACGTAGCGCTTGCCGAGATTCGTGCCGCTGTATTGCACGAGGCAGGCGGTCGATTGCCATTGAGGATGGGCGGCGGTGCCGTTCGGGCGTGCAATGGTGGTCTTGTCGTCAACCATGGTTGTCCACGTGAGCGGCGCGGTTAATGGGCAAGAGTTGCGCTGTCGCCTTCAAGGCATCACCGTCCAACCTTCAGCCGTGCGCAACTGCAGGGGCCTGAAGCGCCGCTTGTAATCCATCTTTGGGTGGCCTTCGATCCAGAAGCCGAGGTAAACCCAGGGCAGGCGGCGTTGCCGTGCCAGTTCCACCTGCTGGAGGATGGCCAAGGTGCCGAGGCCGCGGGCTTCGTCGTCGGGGTCGTAGAAGGTATAGACGGCGGAGAGGGCGCTGCGGCAGACGTCGGTGACTGCCACGCCGACCAGGCGTCCGTGCAGGCGGAACTCCAGGAACACGGTGGGGCTCCACGGAGCGGTGAGGAAGCGGCGGAAGTCGCTGGCGTCAGCCTCGTCCATGCCGCCGCCGGGATGGCGATGGCGCAGGTATTTTTCGTACAGCGCATGGCGCTCGGCGTTGTAACCGGCCTGGCATTCGGTGACCGTGATGTCGGCATTGCGCTTCAGGCAGCGCCGCTGCGAACGATCCGGCGCGAAGTGCAGCGCGTCGATGCGGCATGGGGTGCAGGCGCGGCATTCCGGGCAGTGCGGGAAGTACAGGTGCCCACCGGCACGGCGGAAACCGCGTTCCAGCGCAGGGCCGTACAGCCGATCCAATTGAGGCGCCGCCGGGTCGAGCACCAGGTTCTGCGCCGTGCGTTCGGCGTAGTAGCCGCAGGCGTGCGGCAGGGTCTGGAACAGCCGGACTTGTTCGGAGCGCATGGCCCGATTCTAGGCCGGAAAATCGCGCGGTGCGCATGCCGCGTCACGGAACGGAGTGCTCAGAGCACTCCCGTATAACGCAACACCAGCAGCGCAAAGGCGCCCAATATGGCCAGCATCACGATACGGCGCACGCGTGCCACGGTGTACTTGCGACGTGCCTGCGGGGATTGGTTGCGTGCCGCAGCCAGTTCCTGGCCGAAGCGCACCACCGGTTCGATGCCCAGCCCGCGCATCAGCTCGCGGGCGCGGGTGTAGTCGTCGGCATGGGTGATCCACACCTGTTCCCAATGGTCGCGTGCGCTGTCCGGCTCCTGGTAACTGAAGCGCCGATGACCTTGCGTGCGCCAACTGGAGCGGTTCTCCACCTGGGTGGCGATGCCGTGCTCGGCCATCAGGGCGACCACTCGGTCGATGTTGCCGGGGCGGGGCGAGGTGTAGATCTGGCGCATGTCAGAGCCTGTTTATGACGCCCAAGTACCCACGCCGGAAGCTGTTTGCGCGCAGGCCAAGGAAGAACGAAGGAGTGGACGTCGGTCCACGAGTGAGTGATGACGCGGGGCCGGGGGCGAACAGTCCCGGCCCTTCGGGTTGTCATCGAGCGGCCGCCATGCGGCAGTGCGCCGCTTGACCTGACGGCCGGTCAGGCTGGCGCCACGCGCCACCATCTGACGGCCATTCGATGACAACGCGGGGTACTTGGGGGCCATACGCAGGTTCTTGTTCTCACTCACTGCGCAGTCGGATCAAGCCTTCCTGCGCAGTGGAGGCCACCAGTCGGCCGGTGCGGTCGAAGATCTGACCCCGCGCCAGCCCGCGGCCGCCCTGGGCGGTGGGGCTGTCGAAGGAGTACAGCAGCCACTCGTCCACCCGGAACGGGCGGTGGAACCACAATGCGTGGTCGAGACTGGCCATCTGCACGTTGTGCGTGAGATAGGAAATGCCGTGCGGCAGGGTGGCAGTGCCGATCAGGTGGAAGTCCGAAGCATAGGCGAGCAGGGCGCGATGCAGGATCGCCGAGTCGCTGATCGGCGCGGCCAGGCGGAACCAGATGTGCTGGATCGGCGGCCGTTTCACCGGGTGCATCTCGTCGCGCGGCCATACCAGGCGGAACTCGAACGGGCCGTCGATGCCCAGCCAGCGCTGCAGCTTCACCGGCAGCTTGGCCAGTTCGTCGGGCGGTAGCGGGCGCATTGTCTCCACGTCTTCCGGCGCGGGCACTTCCGGCATGGCAGTCTGGTGCTCGAAGCCCTTTTCGGGGACCTGGAACGAGATCGAGCCGTTCAGGATGGGCTGGCCGTGCTGGATCGCCAGCACCCGCCGCGAGGAGAACGTGCCGCCGTCGCGGGCACGCTCCACGCTGTAGACGATCGGTGCGTCGATGTCGCCGGCGCGCAGGAAATAGGCGTGCAGCGAATGCGCCTCGCGCGAGGGATCGACGGTCTGCTGTGCCGCCGACAACGCCTGCCCAAGCACCTGGCCGCCGAACACGAAACGCGTGCCGATGTCGCGGCTCTGGCCGCGGAACAGGTTGTCCTCCAACCGTTCGAGCTGCAGCAGCTCGACCAGTTCGTTGACGTGCTCTTCGCGCATGGTGGGTCCTTGGCGGGGGTTCGCCAGTATACCGGGGTGCCCTCGGAGACTGCGTCAGGGAGTGCCTAGGCCATTTCCTTCTCCTCGTCGGCCTCGAATGCCACTGCGACGCCGGCTGCCGCAAGCGCAGCCAGAAAGTCGCGCACGTCGAATGCCTGCCCAGGAGCCAGCACCCCGCAGCCAAGGACCCGGCCGTCGAGGATGCGCTGCAGCGCCTCGACCAGCAGTGGCGCGGTGACGGCGTAGATATCGTGTCCGCTGGCGGTGGCGCGTCCGGTATGGCGACCGCGCCGCACGCGCACGTCGATCACAAAGCGCTGCGCCGAACGGCCGCTGTCGTCGACCCCGACCGGCGGCGGCGTGGCCGGGTCGCGCAGGTCGCGCAGCGGAGCCAGGTTCATCCATGCATGCAGGTTGCGGCAGGCGAGGTGATGAGGAATCACGACAGCCTCGGTCAAGGTCAGCAGTACCGTTTCCTGTCGCCCGAACGGGGCCGGAAAATCGGTTTCGCGCACCGGTGCGGGATCGGGCAGGGTGCGGGTTTCGCCGTGTTCGATATAGGTACGCGGATAGTGGTTGCGGTCGCCGGTGAGGCGGGTGCCGCGCGTGGGGTGCCAACCGTCGAGCGCCACGGCGACGTCGATCGCATCCGCGTCGGTGGCGCCGTCGAGCGCAGCGGTGGCCAGCAGATCGGCAAGGCCGCCGTAGAAGGCCATCGCCGGCACCACGGTCACGCCCGCGGCCCTGGCTTCGGCATCGCGTGCCAGCGTGTCGGCCACGGCGCGCTGCTCCGCCGCCACGTCGAGGTAGTGGATGCGCGCGCGCAGTGCCGCGTCCAGCACGGGCTTGGCGGTGTCGAGGAAGGGGCCGGCGCAATGCAGCACCGCGGCGGTGCCGGCGAAGGCGGCATCCAGTGCGGCCGCATCGTCGGCGGAAGCTGTGTGCACTTCGGCGCCGGTGGCCGTGGCGAGCGCCTCGAGGGCTGCCGCATCGCGGCCGCAGGCGACCGGTACGAAGCCGCGGCGAAGCAACTCGGTCACCACGAAGCGGCCGGTATGGCCATAGGCGCCATATACCGCAATGCGGCGGGAAGTTTGCGTCGTCATGCTTTGTCTCCTTGCGTGGTCCACAGTCGATGGGCTTCCTCGGCGATCACGTCCGGGCGTTCCTCGGGCCAGAACAGCTTGCTGTCCTTCAGCCGGCGCACACCCAGCGAATGGCCGAAGGCGCGGGCGAGATAGTCCGCATTGTTGGCGGAAAAGATCGTGTCGGCATCGCCCCAGACAATGCGCACGGGCACGCGGGACCGGGCAAGCGCGGGGCCGATGCCGGACAGTGAGTTGTGTTCCAAGGCAGTGGCATAGGCATGCGCGCAGTCGCGGCTGCGCTGCGAGGCCAGCAACGGCGCGAAGTACGTCTCGATGGCTTCATCGGTGGGGTCAGCGGGGTCGGCATAGCACATGCCACCGATGCCGGCCGCCGATCGCGCGAGCACGTGGTCGTGGCGCCACTTGCCCAGCCAGTCGTCGACGAAGCGCCCTTGCTTCGCCAACGCGATCACCGGAAGAAGCGCCGGCGGCGGACAGTCCAGCTCGGTGTCGCAATTGGTCAGCAGCAGGCTGCGCACGCGTTCGGGATGATGCGCGAGCAGCAGTTGCGCAATTGCGCCGCCGCTGTCGTTGGCGACCACATCGGCGTGTTCGACGCCGAGCGCGTCGAGCAGGGCGACAAGCATGGCGACTTGCGCTTGCGGTGCACAGGACTGCCCGTCGGCAACCTCGGTATAGCCCAGTCCGAGGTAATCGGGCGCGATGCAGCGCCGGTACGCGGCGAGCCGGTCGAGCGCACCACGCCACTGGAAGCCATTGAGCGGAAAGCCGTGCAGGAACAACGCCGCCGGTCCGCTGCCCTGTTCGACATGGGCGATGCGGCCGAACGCCGTTTGCGTGTAGCGACGCAGGGCATGGAAGCGCGCTGCATCCATCGCCGTCTTGTCGGCGCGCGGGGATGGCAATCGGATGCCGCTGGCGTAGCTGCCGGCACATACGCCGGCCAGCGCGCCGGCGGAGAGGGCAAGGAAACGGCGCCGGGAGATGCCCGGCGCCTGCCGATTGGCGAATATCGACGTTTCGCTGCTCACGAGCGGACCTCCGCTTCGCGCAGCTTCTGCGCGCATTCCTCGCAGCAAACTTCGACGGTGCGGCCCCCGATGGTGACTGCGATGGCGTTGCCGTCGAGCGGGTAGTCGCAGGCGGCACAGGTGGTTTCTTTCATGGCGGGTTTCCGGCAGATGCCCACGATCGGGCAGGGATAGGAGACCACCAGCCGCCGGCGGCGGCTGTCAGAATCTTTAGCGATTCACAGCATGCCGGCGACCACGGCCTGGCGGAATTCCGAGGGCGTGCGCCCGTAGGCCTGGCGGAACGCCGAGCTGAAATGGCTGTGGCTGGAGAAGCCCAGGTCCTGTGCCAGTGCAGCGACATCCTCGCAGTCGGCGATCAGATCCAGCGCGCGCGCCAGGCGCAGGCGCAGGTGGTAGCGGTACAACGGCATGCCTTCGACCTGCTGGAAGGCTTGGGTGAGGTAGACCGGTGAGCCGCCGATTTCCGCCGCGATCTCCGCCAGCGTCCAGCGTCGGGTGAGGTCGCTGGCGAGCAGCAGCTTCACCCGATCCACCAGCCGCCGTCGCGCAGGAGTCGCACCGGGCGCGTGGGTGGTGCGCGGGCCGAGGCTGCGGCCGACCAGGGTCAGGGCGAGGCTCTCGGCTTCCAGCGGCTCGATGCCGCCGTGACGCAGACTGTGGCGCAGCAGCGCCACCAGCACCTGGGCGCGTTCGTCGATGCGCAGTGCCTGGTGATGAAACACGGGTTGGTCGCGCCGCTGCAACATCGCGGCGGGCGCGAGCTCGCGCAGCAGCGATTGCGACACCGTCAGCGACAGGCAGGCATCGCCGCCGGTCGCCGGATGGCTGACCTGGTAACCCTCGCCGGCATTGAAGAACAGCACATGATTGGCGTCGGCCACCGACTGGACGCTGCCGACATGGCGCAGATACAGCCCGCGATAAGGGAACACCAGTTGGGTGGAAGATGCGCATTCCTCGGCGCTGCGATGACGGCACTCGCCGCGGCAGCACACGTCGTGCACCGCAACGGTGGTCGACTTCAGCAAGGACTGGACCTTGAACTCCGACATGGTTACGGGTCGATGGATATCGCCGCAGTCTGGCGCAGCCGCTGCAGTCCACTGTCGGGTACGACGGCATCCCACGGGAACAGCGGCCCGGGATCGCGCTTGCGCCATACCTGTCTGGCCGGATCGTCGCTGGCCGGCACCATCGCGGTGTCGAGATCCTCGTGGCCGGCGATCCGGTGCAGGTTCGGAAATTCCCGTTGCAGCGCCGCCAGCAGTTCGCGCAACGTGGTGATCTGGGCGGCAGTGTATGGCTCGTCCATGGCCTGCCGGCGCGAGTCGAACCAGTGCGGGAAGCGGCCGGAGTTCACCAGTTCGATGCCGATGGACTCGGCATTGTGGCCGCGCACGTGGTGGGCCACGCGGGTGCCGGGCACGTAGCGGTAGGCGGCACCGTCGCGGTCGATGTAGTAGTGGCCGCTGTTGCCGGCGCCGCTGTCGTACAGCACTTTTTCGCCGTACTCGCGCGCGGTCGCGAGGTCGGGCAGCTCGGTGCAGTGGATCACCACCAGGGTCACCGCGCTGGCGGGACGCTCGGGCAGTTTCGCCGCATAGGACAGGGGTTGGTCATTGATGGAAAGCGCAGACATGCGACTAGTCTCGCATGGCGGCCAGTTATCATGGGCGTCCTGCAGCCTGTACCGGAGACCGCCATGCGCGGCCAGATCATCCTTTCGCACGGTTCGGATTCCGGTCCGGGCGCCACCAAGATCAGCGCGCTGGCCGCCCGGGCCGAGGCGCGGGGCTGGCGCACCGAACGCCCCGATTTCGGCGCGGATGACGCCTCGGGCTACGCCAGCGCGGTGACGCCGCGTGTGGCCCGCCTGCGCGCCGCCATCGCGGCTTGCGATGCACCGCCCGTGCTGGTGGGTTCCAGCATGGGGGCGTTCGCTTCGGCGCTGGTTTCGCTGGAGGCACCGGTGGCTGCCTTGTTCCTGCTCGCCACGCCGCCCGCGATTCCTGCCTGCCCGCAGGCGCTGGACCTTCGCGCCGGTGTGCCCACGCTGATGGTCCATGGCTGGCGCGACGAGCTTTGCCCAGTGGCGGGCGTGCAGGCTTTTGCCGAGCGTCGCCGGCTGCCCTTGTTGTTGCTGGACGATGACCACCGGCTGCTGGCGAGCATGGACGCGATCGCCGCGCAGTTCGATGTCCTGCTGGGAGCACTGGCATGAGCCGCTGGTTCGCCACCTGTCCCAAGGGCCTGGAATACCTGCTGCGCGACGAACTGGCGGCGCTGGGCGCAGAGGAAGTTCGCGAGGCGCTGGCTGGCGTGCATTTCGCCGGCCCACTGGAAACCGCCTATCGCGCCTGTCTATGGTCGCGCCTCGCCAGTCGCATCCTGTTGCCGCTGACCGAGTTCGACGCGGCCACGGACGATGCGCTGTATGCCGGCGTGCAGGCCACCGATTGGTCGAAGCACCTCGCCGCGCACGCCACGCTGGCGGTGGATGCGCACACCGCGCTGAGCAAGCTCACACACAGCCAGTTCCTCGCCCAGCGGGTGAAGGATGCGGTAGTCGACCAGTTTCGCCAGCAGGGCGGCACCCGTCCCGGCGTGGACACCGAAGAACCGGACGTGCGCCTCAACCTGCGACTGAAGCGCGACCGCGCCACGCTGTCGTTGGACCTGGCCGGTTCCCCGCTGCATCGCCGCGGTTGGCGCGAATTGCAGGGCGAAGCGCCGCTGAAGGAAAACCTTGCTGCCGCCATGCTGCTGCGCGCGCGCTGGCCGGAAATCTACGCCGATGGCGGCGCACTGCTCGACCCCATGTGCGGCTCGGGCACCTTGCTGGTCGAGGCTGCGCTGATGGCAGCCGACGTGGCGCCGGGCTGGCGTCGCGACTACTACGGGTTCCTCGGCTGGCAGCAGCACGACATCGCGCTGTGGCGCGGGCTGTTGGACGAGGCGCGCCAGCGCGCCGAAACGGGGCTGAAGCAGTTGCGTCCCTGCTTCTTCGGCAGCGACGCCGACCCGCGCATGGTGCAGACCGCCAAGCGCAACGCGCAGGAGGCGGCTGTGGCCGGTTTCTTCACGCTGGAAAAGCGCGACATGGCGCATGCCGAACCGCCGGCAGGCGTGGCGCGCGGCCTCGTGATCACCAATCCGCCGTATGGCGAGCGGCTGGGCGAACGCGCGCAGATGCCTGCGCTTTACCATGCGCTGGGCGAACGCCTGCGCACGCAATTCGCAGGCTGGCGCGCCGCCGTGCTGGCAGGCGATGCGGAGCTGGGGCGTGCACTGGGCCTGCATGCCGAAAAGAAATACGCGCTCTACAACGGCGCGCTGGAAACCCAACTGCTCACGTTCGAAATTCGTGCGCGTGACGAGGCGCCGCGCGAACCGAAGCCGCTCTCTGCCGGCGCGCAGATGCTGAAGAACCGGCTCGAGAAGAACCTCAAGCATCTGCGCAAGCGGCTAGCGCGCGAGGGTATTCATTGCTGGCGCGCCTATGACCAGGACTTGCCCGAATACGCCGCCGCCGTCGACGTCTACGCCCGCGAAGGCGGCGACACCTGGCTGCACGTGCAGGAATACCGCGCCCCCGCCGACGTGCCGGCCGAGGTGGCGCGCCAGCGTTTGCGCGAGATCGCGCGCGTGTCCGGCGAAGTGTTCGCGGTGCCGCGCGAGCGCATCGCACTCAAGACGCGCGAGCGCGGCAAGGGGGGCTCCAAGTACGGGCAGTTCGACCAGCGTGGCGAGTTCCTGGAAGTGGAGGAGGGCGGCCTGCAATTCCGCGTCAACCTCACCGACTACCTGGACACCGGCTTGTTTCTCGACCACCGGCTGGTGCGAGCCAGGTTGCGCGAGCTGGCAGCGAACAAGCGCTTCCTCAACCTGTTCGCTTATACCGCCACCGCCAGCGTATACGCGGCGGCGGGCGGCGCACGCGATACCACCAGCGTGGACCTGTCGGCCACCTATCTCGAATGGGCTTCGCGCAACCTGGCGCTCAACGGCTTCACCGGCGCCAGGCACCGGCTGATGCAGGCCGATGCGGTGAGTTTCCTGCGCCAGGATCGTGCGCACTACGGCCTGATCTATGTCGATCCGCCGACCTTCTCCAACTCCAAGCGCGCCGACGATTTCGACGTGCAGCGCGATCACGTCGCCCTGCTCGAGGCCTGCGCCGAGCGGCTGACCAACGATGGCGTGATCGTTTTCTCCAACAACTTCCGTCGCTTCAAGCTGGACGAAGCCACGCTGGCGGAACGCTTCGACATCGAAGACTGGAGTGCCGCCAGCATTCCGTTCGACTTCGCCCGCCGCGCCGACATCCACGGCTGCTGGCTGCTGCGCCATCGCAAGCCTGAAGGCGAGTTCAATCCGTGGAGCGAGGCCCGGCCGAAATCTTGAACCCTTCAGTTCGGATTAAGTGCGGAAGTCCGAGCATCTGTTCCGCAGATCAACAGGAGGGTTTTCCCCATGTCCAAGCGTAATGTCGGCAAGGTTTTGGCTATCGGTATGGCTGTTGCCGCGGCGGTGGCGTTGCCGCTGAGCGCGTCCGCGCATGACTGGGGCCATGGCGGTTACTACGGCGGTTACCATGGCGGCTACTACCACGGTGGTGGTCACTGGGTGGGTGGCCGTTGGATCGCCGGTGCAATCGTCGCAGGTGCAGTGGCCGGCGTCGTAGGAAGTGTCCTGGCGCCGCCGCCCCCGGTGTATTACGCGCCGGCGCCGGTGGTGTACGGGCCGCCTGCCACGGTGGTGTATCAGGCTGCTCCGCCGCCGCAGACCACGGTGATTTACAGCAACGGCTATCCCACACAGTATGTGGGCAGCGCGCCCTACTACGGCAACTGACCGTTCGTAGCAAGGTAAACAAAGAGCCCGGCATCTGCCGGGCTCTTTGCTTTCAGGTACTCAGGGCTGCGTGGGTTGATCCGCACCGCTGCCGTTGCGCTTGGCATGTGCGCTGAGCTTGTCAAACGTGGTCTTGTCGAGCTGGCGCACTGACTGGATCGGGCAGGGCGGTGGCTGCGTCGAACGCACCGATTCGCCCGCCTCGCCGCAGATGCTGAAGGGAGCGGTCCCCTGGTTTGCCTTGCTGGTCCCGAACCGCAGGGTGGGCGGCCCGTAGCTCAGCTGCGGGCAAGAGGCTTGCAGCTTCACAAGGAAGCGGTTGGGGCCGTTGCGCACGGTGATCGTGCGCGAGTCCACCAGGTGCCACTCGGTGATGCGGTCGGTGCGCAGGCAGTCGGAAACCGGACGCATGGGCGTATAGGCGGGCGCATGCGGCGGCGTCTGTGCGGATGCAGCGGTCGAGATTGCCGCGAGAGACAATGCAAGCAGACTGGCTGTGACGGTCTTCATGGTGCACCTCATCGCCGACGTGGATGTGGATGGCGATTATGGTGCGAAAGCGTGGTGGACGGCGTGAAAGGCGCCCGCTCCCGCTTGCGGGAACGGGCAAGGCGTTCTCAATTCACCCCGTACAAGGTCTTCACGTCCCGCAGCAGGTCTGCTTGGCTCGACGGCCGCGCATAGAACATATGGCCACCTGGGTATTCCTTCACCTGTACGCGGGTCGGGTCGCCCATCGCAGGCATCTGGTCCACGATCAGCACCGAAGCCATGAACGGGCAGGAGAGGTCGTCCCAGCCGTGGGCGATCAGCACGCGCAGGCCGGGGTCGTTCGCTACCGCTTCGCGCAGTTGCGCCACCGAGCCGTTGTTGGCGTCTTCGTCGTCGTGCCACATGCGACCCACGTCGTAGCTCAGCGCGCTGTAGCGTCCGTCGTATTTCCAGCCCACGGTCTGGGTGACGAAGTTCACCATCGCGGTGGTGGTGGGGGCGATGATGCCATTGAGGATGGGGTCGCCCGAGGTCTGATGCGGCGCGTAGGGGAAGGGATCCCAGGCAGTGACGTTGGAGTCGTAGCGGCTACCCAGCTTGCCTTCGGCGCGGTACACCTCGCGCAGGTAGGCCTGGGTTTCCAGCCGGCCGCCCGAGCGCTGTACGAACAACGGGTCGAGGCCGGTGAGTGCGGTCACCTTGCGAATCATCGCGTCGGTAGCAGCCGGGTTGCTGCGACCCTGCATCAGCGTGTCGGCATAGGTGGTGCGCGTGTAGTCGATGATGGATTGCATCGATTGCGCGTCGAGCTTGCCCTCGCGCTCCAGGTGCGCGGCGGCGATGGACGGCAGGGTGAGCATCCACGGCAGCGGCGAGACATTCTCGTCGTCCGACGCTGCTGGATCGAGATAGGGCGACAGCAGCACCACGCCGTTCATCGCCACGCCCAGCTGGGTCTGCAGATAGTCGGTGATGCGCGGGCCGCGGAAGCCGCCGTAGCTCTCGCCCACCAGGTACTTGCGCGACTCCATGCGGCCGTTCTTGAGCAGCCAGTCGTAGATGATGCGCGAGAGGTAATGGATGTCGCTGTTGGTGCTGTAGAAATCCTTGGTGGCTTCCTTGTCGTCCACCAGCGCGCGACTGAAGCCGGTGCCTACCGGGTCGATGAACACCAGATCGGTGAAGCCCAGCCAGGTGCCGGGGTTGTCATGCAGCATGGCGGGGTCGGACGGGTTGTCGCCTTCCACGCCGAAGTTCACCTTCTTCGGGCCGATGGCGCCGAGGTTGAGGTACACCGAGGAGGCGCCAGGGCCGCCATTCAGCGCGAAGGTCACCGGGCGATTTTTGCCGGGCATGGTGTAGGCGGTGAACATCACTTGAGCGATCACCTTGCCCGTGTCGTCGCGCACAGGCAGCGAGCCCACGGTGGCGGTGTACGACAACGTATGGCCGCCGGCCGTGGCGGATTGCGCAACATGCGCGTCGGCTGGGAAAGGTGGCAACTGGAAGCCATTGCCGGTACCTGGTGCTTCCGCCGCTGGCGGCTTCTTGTCGGCAGCCAGTGCCGAGTGGTGGAAACCGGCCAACAGCAGGGCTGCCAGCAGGCTCGTTTGCAGCGGCTTGCGCACGGGTGTGTCCTCGCGTGGAAAAGCCCTAGCCTAGCGAGCCGCGCTGCGGCGCAACCGTGCCTGATGGCATGGATGGCGAGGCGCTACGAGCGCCACGGTGACCTCGCAGGCGAACCATGCCATGCTTGTAGGGCTGTGGAGGATGGAACGGGCAACGGACAGGTGCCGCGGGCGGAGGCCGGATGTGACCTGTTGTTGTGCGAGTTCATGGGGGTGGGGCATGGCTTGGCTATTCGGCAGCACCAGAACGCGGCTCGTGTGGGCGGGCCTCGCAGGCTGCCTGTGCTGGCAGACCGGCCTGGCCGTTGCGGCCTTGGCCAATCCGGATGCTCTGATCAAGCAGATCTATGCACTGCAGGTCACAGATCACGCGCGATCCTTGCAAGTGCTGGCCCAGCTCAACCAGCAGGCCGCCAACCTGACGCCCGCCCAGCAATGGCAGATGCGCTATCTCAACGCCTGGGAGGTCATGTACCAGGGGGACTACGCCAAGTCGGAGGCCATGCTCAGTGATGTCATCGAGCGTTCCGGCAATCAGCAGTTGGCGAACCATGCCTCTGCCGCGCTGCTGAGCCAACTCGGGGCTGCCCGGCATTACACCGAGGCGTTCGAGCTGGCCAATCGTGTCGCGGCGCGCCTGCCCCAGGTCACGGATGCCAAGGATCGCCGCCTGCTGCTGTCCAACCTGTCCCAGGTGATGGGATCCGCCGGTCAGACCGATCTGGCCGTGCGCTACGCGCGCATGGCGATGGCGACCGTTCCTGCCGGCGAAAGCCAGTGCTACCCCGCTTCGATACTGGTCGAGGTGCTGTACTACGGCAAGCGGCTCAAATCCGACAGCCCGGAGCTGCAACAGGCTTTCGAGGCCTGCCCGGTGACCACGGTGTCGCTGTACAACACCAACTTGCAACTCATACTCGCCGACCTGCTCCTGCAGGAAGGGCAGCCGCGCAAGGTGCTTGCGCTGATCGACCGGATCCAGCCCAGAATCGACACCAATGGCTATGTTCCAGCCAGATTGTCGGCGTTGGTTGACAGAGCATCCGCACTGGCTGCCTTGGGCGAGGACGATGCCGCCAGGCGATTGGCGTCGGCGGTCGTCGCCGAGGGGAAATCGGGCGACATCGACGCATGGTTGAAAGAGGCCTACGAGGTGCTCTACCACGTCGAGAAAAAGCAGGGGAATGCCGCCGCCGCGCTCGGCTACTACGAGAAGTTCGCCGCGTTGGACAAGGCCTACCTCGACGACATCCATGCACGCGCCTTGGCGTACGAAGCGGTGGAGCAGCACGTGCTGGCGCAGAAGCTGGAGACGGAAAAGCTGAGCCAGCAGAACGCCGACCTGCGCACGCAGCAGCAACTGGACGCCAAGACGGCCGAGGCCAACCGGCTTTACCTCGCGCTGCTGCTCATGGCGCTGGGTTTCGGCGCGCTATGGATGTTCCGGCTCAAACGCTCGCAGCTGCGCTTCAAGCGACTGTCACACCTCGATGGACTGACCGCCATCTACAACCGCCAACACTTCATGGGTGAGGCCGATCGCGCGCTGCGCCAGTCGGAGAAGCGCAAGGGCGCGGCCTGCCTGGCCTTCATCGACCTGGATCACTTCAAGCGCATCAACGACAGCCACGGCCACGCCACGGGCGACCTGGTGCTGCGCCGCGTGGTGGACGCCTGCCGCCAACACCTGCGCATCGCCGACCTGTTCGGCCGTCTCGGCGGCGAGGAGTTCGGCATCCTGCTGGTGGACTGCTCTAGCGAGCAGGGTGTGGCGATTGCCGAACACATCCGCGCCACCATCGAGGCCACCGTGGTGGAACTCGATGGCGTGATCGTGACGGTTTCCACCAGCATCGGCCTGGCCTTTACCGATGGCATCGGCCACGACCTGCATCGTCTCTGCACCGAGGCCGATGCCGCGCTGTACCGGGCCAAGCATGACGGGCGCAACTGCGTGATGACTGGCGTGGAAAGCCTGGCGATGGCCTGAGGTACGCGATGCGTTGAAACGCCGTGTCCCTCCCATGCTGCCGCGAGCGCAGGGAGGAAAATTCGCTAAGATCGCCAGATGACCCATTCCATTCTTCCTTCCCTGAACATTCCCGGCCGTGGCCGCCTTGCATGCGTGGGCCTGGGCATGACGCTGGGCTCCCACCTCACTCCGCTGGCACGCAGCCACATTCTGCAGGCTGACGTGGTGTTCGCCGCACTCTCCGACGCCATCGCGGAGGAGTGGCTGAAACGCATGCACCCGGACGTGCGCAGCCTGCAGCCCTACTACGCCGAGGGCAAGCCGCGCATGAAGACCTACCGCGAGTGGGTGGCGCTGATGATGGACGAATTGCGCGCCGGCAAGCAGGTCTGTGGCGTGTTCTATGGTCATCCCGGCATCTTCGCGTGGTCGCCGCACAAGGTCATTGAGCAGGCCCGCGCGGAAGGCTACGAGGCGCATATGGAGCCGGGCATCTCCGCCGAGGACTGCCTGTACGCCGACCTCGGCTTCGACCCCGGGCGATACGGTTGCCAGCACTTCGAGGCCAGCCAGCTGCTGTACTGCGAGCGGCGCATCGATCCCGCCGGTTACCTGGTGCTGTGGCAGGTTGGGGTAATCGGCAACCGGTCGGTGGGGCGTTTCGACACCGCGGCCGCCTATCGTGCCTTGCTGGTGGAACGGCTGGAGCAGGACTATCCGTCCGATCACGAGGTCATCGTCTACCGCGGCGCCACCCTGCCCATCGAGCGGCCGCGCATCCAGCGCATCACCCTGCGCGAACTGGCCGAGGTATTGTTGACCGCCGAGGAAACCGTGGTGCTACCGCCAGCCGTGACCTTGCAGCCGAACCGTGCGATGCTGGAGCGGCTGCAGGCGCTGGATGCAAGGGAAAGGGAAGGCGCTGTGGCCTGAAGCGAAGCGGTGTGGCACGTCGATGCCAGCCGAACATGTAGAACAGGGGGAACATATGACCGATACGATCGAGTTGCTGGAAGCTATCGGCAGCGATGCGTCGCTGCGTTATGCGCAGACTGACGAGTTGAAGGACGTGCTGGAGTTGGTGAATGCGAGTGCTGAATTCAGCGCCGCGGTGACGTTGGGCGATGGTGCGCCATTGCGTCATGAGCTGGGAATCCAGCAAGTGCAACAAACGCCCCAAACGCAAGCGCCGGGCCATGGGGACGAAGAGGAAGAAGAAACTGACGTTCCCATGCCGGATCAGCCCGAGCCGGATCGCTCTTCACTTTCCTCCGCTAAGCGGGACTCCTCGCACTGAGCATGACAGGTGTAACGACATGTCCCGGTGGTCACGCAGTCTGCAGCGATATACCGTCTGTGTGGGTTTCGTCTGTGGCCTGTGTTGGCAGGTCAGTTATGCCAACACGTCTATTGCTGATACAGGTGAAACTCTCGACCTAACCGAAACGTTGCAGATCACGGATCATCCGCAATCCCTGCAGCAGCTGGCATCGCTTAATCAGGAGACTGCCCTGTTGACACCGGATCAGCAGTGGCACCTGCGTTATCTGAATGCATGGGAGGCCATGTATGAGAGCGATTACGCGAAGTCGGAGACACTATTTCAGGACATCATTCGGCATTCCAGCAATCCGATCTGGGCTGATCGTGCTTCCGCGTTGCTGCTAAGCCAGTTTGGCATCACCCGGCATTACACGGACGCGTTTGAGCTGGCCAATCACCTTACAGCACGCTTGCCACAAGTCACGGATGCAAAGGGCCGCTTCGCGATTCTATTGAACCTCTCGCAATCATTGGGTTTGGCTGGCCAGACCGACTTGGCCGTGCACTATGCGCGTATGGCGATGGCAGTTGCTCCTGCTGGCAAGGGCTCATGCTATTCCGCTTCCAGTCTTGTTCAAGCACTTTCCAATGGTCATCGGCTCAAACTCGACAGTCCAGAGCTTCAGCAAGCCATTGATGCCTGCACCGCGGCGAAGGTGCCGGTGTACAGCACAGACTTGCAACTTACGCTTGTCGCGCTGTATCTAAACGAAGGTCAGCCTCGCAAGGCGCTGGCCCTACTCGACCAGATTGCACCTGCCATCAATGTCGACGGCTACGTTCCCAACAAGCTGGAAGCCCTGGTGAACCGGGCGCAGGCGTTGGCTGTTATCGGTAACGATGGCTCTGCACGGAAGGTGGCCTTGTCCGTCGTCGCTATGGACCCATCGAGCGACTGGCTGAAAGACGCCTACGAGGTGCTCTACCGCATCGAGAAAAAGCAAGGTAATACAGCCGCCGCCCTCGACTATCACGAAAAATTCGCTGCACTGGACAAGGCCTACCTCGACGACATCCATGCGCGCGCGCTGGCCTACGAAGCAGTGCAGCAGCACGTGCTGGCGCAGAAGCTGGACACGGAAAAGCTGAGTGAGCAGAACGCCGGGCTGCGCGCGCAGCAGAAGCTGGACGCCAAGACGGCCGAGGCCAACCGGCTCTACCTAGTGCTGCTGCTCATGGCGCTGGGCTTTGGTGCATTGGCGATGTTCCGGCTCAAGCGTTCACAGCTGCGCTTCAAGCGCTTGTCGCACCTCGATGGTTTGACTGCCATCTACAACCGCCAGCACTTCATGGGCGAGGCCGGGCGCCTGCTGTACCAGTTGGAGAAGCGGAGGGGCGCGGCCTGCGTGGCCATCATCGACCTCGACCACTTCAAGAGCATCAACGATACCCATGGACATGCCATGGGCGACGAGGTGCTGCGTCGCGTGGTGGCTGCCTGCAAACAGCACCTGCGTACCGTCGACCTGTTCGGCCGCCTCGGCGGCGAGGAGTTCGGCATCCTGCTGGTGGATTGCTCGCGCGAGCAGAGCATTGCGATCGCCGAGCGGATCCGTGCGGCCATCGAAGCCACTTCCGTGGAGCTCGACAGCGTGGTCGTGAAGATATCGACCAGCATCGGCCTCGCCTTCACCGATGCCGCCGGCTACGACCTGCGCAGCCTGTGCACCGGAGCCGACGCCGCGCTGTACGGCGCCAAGCGTGGTGGCCGTAATTGCGTGATGGCCGGTGTCGAAGATCTCGCGATGGCCTGATGCGCATGGCGTGCTGGGGGCTTCCCGGCCTCATGCAGTTGGAGCCAGTCGAGGCCGCCGGATGGCCAAGCGTCACCTTCTCTTCCCCGGACGCGCCCCGCCCGCGGGCGCCTTGTCCGCGCGAGGCCGGGCATGACGCCGGTTCCCCGCCTCACTTCGCTGCACAGGCTGGCTGAAGTACCCTTGGTGGCCGGGGAACCGTGGTGCTGCCGCATGCCGTGACCTTGCAACCGAACCGTGCGATGCTGGGGCGGTTGCAGGCGCTGGACGCCGCAGCGGCTTGAATCCAGGGGCGGCGCGATAGGAAGGCGCCGACGTGACCAAGAGGAACAGGGGGACGACATGACCGATACGATCGAGTTGCTGGAAGCCATCGGCAGTGATGCATCGCTGCGTTACGCGCAGGCGGACGAGTTGAATGCGGTGCTGAAACAGACGCAGGCCAGCGTCGAACTAAGGGTGGCGGTGACCTTGGGTGACGGTGCGCCACTGCGCGATGAATTCGGGCTTCAGCAGATGCCGCAGACCCCTCAGACGCATGCGCCTGGCCATCAGGATGACGATGACGGCGAATGTGATGTTCCGCAAAGGGAGCGGCATCCTGACAAGGCACCGTCACATCCGCCTGCCAAAAAGTCTCACTGAAGCAGGCAGGTGTAATGCATGCCTCGGTGGCCGAACAGCCTGAGGCGATGGCTCGCAGGCGTGGCTCTCACAAGTTGCTTGTGGTTTCAGGCAGCTCATGCAGCCATGCCTGTTGCGGACCCCAATGCCTTGTTAAAGCAAGCTTGGGATCTGCAGCTCACCGACCATCAACGCTCCCTGCTGGTACTGGCCAAGCTTAACCAGCAGGCCGCCAGTTTGACGCCGGATCAGCAATGGCGCCTGCGCTATCTCAACGCGTGGGAGGCCATGTACGAGAGCGATTACGCCAGGTCGGAGAAGTTGTTTCAGGACATCATCCAGCACTCCGGCAATCCGCGGTTGGCGGATCGCGCGTCGTCCATGCTGTTGAGCCAGTATGGACTCACCCGCCGCTACACAGAGGCGTTCGAGCTGGCTGATCACCTTGCAACACGCCTGCCGCAGATTACGGATGCTCAAGTGCGCTTCTCGCTATTGCTGAACCTGTCGCAAGCGATGGGCTCTGCCGGGCAGATCGATCTGGCCGTGCACTATGCGCACATGGCAATGGCTGCCGTTCCGGTTGATGGCCATATGTGCTATCCCGTCTCCGAACTGGTCGATGTGCTCTTCAACGGCCACAGGCTCCAGCCCAATAGCCCGGAACTGCAGCAGGCACTGGCTGCTTGCCCCGCGGCTTCTGAGCCGGTGTACCACACGGACCTCATGCTAATGCTTGCCGATCTGTGTGCCCACGACGGTGAGCCGCGCGAGGCGCTGGCCTTGCTCGACCGACTCCAGTCCAGCGTCGAGGCCAACGGCTACGTCCCCAGCAAACTGAGCGCGCTGGGGGATCGGGCGTGGGCGTTGGCCGAACTGGGCGAGAACGATGCCGCTCGGCAGGCGGCGTTGGCCGTCGTTGCTCAAGCGCGATCAGGCGATTTCGGTGAGTTCCTGAAAGAACCCTACGAGGTGCTCTACCGCATCGAGAAAAAGCAGGGCCACGCCGCCGCCGCACTCGACTATCACGAGAAGTTCGCCGCACTGGACAAGGCCTACCTCGACGACATTCATGCGCGTGCCTTGGCTTACGAAGCAGTGCAGCAGCACGTGCTGGCGCAGAAGCTGGATACGGAAAAGCTGAGCGAGCAGAACACCGGGTTGCTTGCGCAACAGAAGCTGGATGCCAAGACGGCCGAGGCCAATCGGCTCTATCTCGTGCTGCTGCTGATGGCATTGGGCTTCGCGGTGGTGTTGATGCTCCGGCTCAAGCACTCGCAATTACGTTTCAAGCGGCTGTCGCATCTCGATGGCCTCACCTCCATCTACAACCGCCAGCATTTCATGGACGAGGCCGGGCGCCTGCTGCATCAACTGGAGCGCCGCAAGGGCATGGCTTGCCTGGCCATCATCGACCTCGATCACTTCAAGCGCATCAACGACAGCCACGGCCACGCCATGGGCGACGAAGTGCTGTGCCGCGTGGTAGGTGCCTGCAAACAGCATCTGCGCATCGTTGATCTGTTCGGCCGCCTCGGCGGCGAGGAGTTCGGCATCCTGCTGGTGGACTGTTCGCGCGAGCAGGGTATTGCCATTGCCGAGCGCATGCGCGCCACCATCGAAGCCACCGCAGTGGAGCTCGACGGTGTCGTGGTGGCGGTGTCCACCAGCGTCGGCCTCGCTTTCACCGACACCGACGGCCATGATTTGCGCAACCTCTGTACCGCCGCCGATGCCGCGCTGTACGGCGCCAAGCGCGGCGGCCGCAATCGCGTGATGGCCGGAGCTGAGGACCTCGCCGCGGTCTGATCCGTCGTGACGGTTCGGCCGGCGTGCGCCGGCTGGTGCGTTTTTACGTTTCGTCGCCCTGCATCGACTTGAGCAGTTGGAACAGCTCGCGATATGCACGTGGCGGTTTGTTCGGCGTGGTTTTTTCGACGCGTGCCTGGCGGATCAAGGCACGCAGGTGCTGACGGTCCACGCCGGGATGCTGCTCGATCAGTTCCGAAGCCGCCGCATCGCCATCGTCGCCCAACAGGCGTTCGCGCAGCGCTTCCATGCGATGCATCGCGGCCGTCTCCTGCCGCTGGCGGTCGCGGTTCTCGCCCAGTGCGGCGCGCACCGAGTCGAAGGCCTCGGTGTCGTGGCGGCGCATCAGCTTGGCGAGAAAGGCCAGCTCGCGCTTGCGCGCGATGTGCGAGGTGATGCGGCGCAAATGGGCGATCTCGTCGCGCACGTCGTCGGGCAGGTCCAGCTTCGCCAGTCGTGTCGGCGGCAGCTCGACCAGTTGGTTGGCCAGCTCCAGCACGGCCAGCGCGTCGCGGCGCTGTTGCGTGCGGGTGGGGCCGTAGTCGTGATCGGGGTCGTCGGTGTAATTGCGGTTCATTGGTTTTCCAGCAGGCGCGGGCTTTCGAGCAAGCCAGGTTCGGCCTGTTCCAGCGCGAAACGGGGCAGGCGCGCGCCGTCCACGGTGACGCTTTCGGCAAACATCGCCGCGGGGCGCACCCACAGGCCGTACTCGCCGTACAGCGCCTGGTACACCACCAACGATTCTTCCGTCTCGCTGTGGCGTGCGGTGCCCAGCACGCGGTAGCGCTGGCCCTTGTAGTGGCGGTAGAGGCCGGGGACGACCGACATGCGCTGTGGCTCCGCGGTACGTTGCGGGTGGGCCATGGCGCCCCCATGTGGAGACGGCACGGCGCGGATCGTGCATTCTACCCGTTTGTATCCAACCCGTTGACTTGCCTGAGAGCTTCCCGTGAGCGAGATTGCCGCCAGCACCGACCGCAGCCTTGAGGAACTGGACCGCCTCGCCAACCTCGCCGAGGACGTGATCCGTCGCGCCCGCGCGGCCGGCGCCAGCGCCGCCGAGGTGGCCGCAAGCATCGATACCGGCCTCAACGTGAACGTGCGACTGGGCGAGGTGGAGACGGTGGAGCACACCCGCGACCGTGGCTTCGGTCTCACCGTCTACTTCGGCCAGCGCAAGGGCTCGGCCAGCACGGCCGACCTCAACCCCGATTCGATCCAGGCCACGCTGGACCAGGCCTGCGCCATCGCCAGGTTCACCGAAGAGGATCCGGCCGCGGGTCTGGCCGATGCCGCGCGCATGGCCAGGGATTTCCCCGACCTCGACCTTTGGCACCCCTGGGCCATCGATACCGCAGATGCCATCGAGCTGGGCCGGCGCATCGAGGATGCCGGCCGCGCGCATGCGGGCATCGCGAACTCCGATGGTGCCGGCGTGCAGGCAGGCGAGAGTCTGTCGGTATACGCGAACTCGCATGGCTTCCTGGGCCGCGAGCGCGGCACGCGGCATTCGCTGTCGCTGTCGTTGATCGCAGGTGAAGGCGAGCGCATGCAGCGCGACTATTGGTACGACAGCGCGCGCGACGCCGGTGATTTCATGAGCGCCAAGGCGCTGGGCGACAAGGCCGCCGAGCGCACGCTGGCGCGCCTGGACGCACGCAGCTTGACCACCCGCGAATGCCCGGTGCTGTTCGCGCCGGAGATCGCGCGCGGGCTGGTCGGCCATCTGGTCGGCGCGGTGAGCGGCGGCGCGCTGTATCGCCGCGCCAGCTTCCTGCTCGACCATGCCGGCAAGGCGATCATGCCGGCATGGCTGCATATCGACGAAAAGCCGCATTTGCAGCGAGGTCATGCCTCGGGCAACTTCGATGCAGAAGGCGTGGCCACGCGCGAAAGCGCACTGGTGGAGGGTGGCGTGCTGGCGCGCTACGTGCTGGGCAGCTATTCGGCACGCAAGCTCGGCCTGCAATCCACCGGCAATGCCGGCGGCATCCATAACCTGCGGGTGGCGCCAGGCGCGGACGACGGCGAGGCCAGCGACTTCGCGGACATGCTGCGCCGGCTGGGCACGGGCTTGCTGGTCACCGAGGTGATGGGGCAGGGCGTGAACACCATCACCGGCGATTACTCGCGCGGTGCGGCGGGCTTCTGGGTGGAGAACGGCGCAATCGCCTACCCGGTCGAGGAAATCACCATCGCCGCGAACCTGCGCGACATGTACGCCGGCATCCGCGCTGTCGGTGCGGATGTCGATCCGCGTTCGCACATCCTTTGCGGTTCGATCCTGGTGGACCGGATGACAGTGGCGGGCGGCTGATTCCTGCGGCATGCTCTCAGGCGCTTGGTCCATGCGCGATGCGCGCATTCCATTAACCGGGAGGATTGCTCATGAGTACACCGTCGGATCAGATGCCGCCATCGCCGCCCGCAACCACCGAGGCCAGCAGTGACGACCGCAACCTGGCAATGATCACCCACCTGTCGGGCTTCCTGCTCAGCGTGATTGTGCCGTTGATCGTGTGGCTGGTGCACAAGGATCGCGCCGACAAGGCTTACCTGGTGCGCGAGGCCAAGGAGGCGCTGAACTTCCAGATCACCATGCTGCTTGCCCACCTGGTCTGCTGGATCCTCGTCTTCATCGTGATTGGCGCGTTTCTTGGCGTGCTGGTGTGGATTGCGAACCTGGTGTTCTGCATCGTGGCCGCGGTCAAGGTCAGCTCGGACGGCAGTTATCGCTATCCGTTCGCGTTGCGCCTGGTGAACTGAGCCACTGGTTCCGCCGAAACGAAAAGGCCCGCCATTGGCGGGCCTTTTCGTTTCGGCTCAACGTTGCCGTTGCGCAGCGTAGTGCGCCAGCTCGACCAGCAGTCCGCCGCGTGCGCCGAATGGCGCGACGGCATCGAGCGCCATGACGGTGAGTTCGGCCAGGCGCGCGCGCGAGGCGTCGAGTCCGATGATCGAGGGGAAGGTGGGCTTGTCGGCGGCGGCGTCCTTGCCGGCGGTCTTGCCGATCACCGCGGATTCGCCTTCCACGTCGAGGATGTCGTCGCGCACCTGGAAAGCCAGGCCCACGGCGGCGGCGTAGCGGTCCAACGAGGCGAGCGTGGCTTCATCCGCGCCGGCGGCCAGTGCGCCGAGCTGCACCGAGGCGCGGATCAGCGCGCCGGTCTTGCAGGCGTGCATGTGTTCCAGCTCGGCCAGCGTGAGTTTCCTGCCTACCGCGGCGAGGTCCAGCGCCTGGCCGCCGGCCATGCCTTCGGCGCCGCAGGCACGGCCCAGTGCGTGCAGCATGCGCATGCCGATGGCTGCGCCGGGCGACGCATCGGGTGCGGCCAGCAGCTCGAAGGCCAGCGCCTGCAGAGCATCGCCGGCGAGTATCGCCATCGCCTCGCCGAACGCGATGTGGCAGGTGGGACGGCCGCGACGCAGGTCGTCGTCGTCCATCGCGGGCAGATCGTCGTGCACCAGCGAGTAGGCGTGGATCAGTTCCACCGCGCAGGCGGATGCGTCGAGCGCGGCGTCTTCGCGGCCCAGTGCATGGGCAGCGGCATAGACCAGCAACGGGCGCAGGCGCTTGCCGCCGCCCAGTACGGCGTAGCGCATGGCGCGATGCAGTTCGACGGGTGCTTGTTCGGCGTTGGGCAGCCGCGCGTCCAGCGCCTGTTCGGCGCGACGGATCAGCGCTTGCAGTGCCGGCCCCAGTTCAGTGTTCGGGTTCAAACGGTTCGGCGCGGTCAGGGGCTTCGGGGTCGAGCAGCAGGCGCACGCGCAGTTCGGCTTGCTCCAGCGCCTGCTGGCAGTGGCGGTACAGGCCGATGCCGCGCTCGAAGGAGGCCAGCGATTCGTCCAGGCTTTGCTGGCCGCCTTCCATCTTCGCCACCAACTGTTCCAGTTCGTCCAGCGACTGCTCGAAATCGGCAGCTGGCGGCGTCTTGGCGGCGGGGGAAGCGGTCTTGGCCATGGGCCGCAAAGCTAGCGCAGCGCAGGTCTCGAATCAATCGCCGGCACGATGCCTCGCGATGCTGCCTCCGGCCCGCAAGAGCCTTCGATATGGCGCCACGCGTTTGGGTAGGCTTGATTTCGATATATCTAAATACTATCTTATGGGTCATCCCACGAACCGCTCGGACCACGGATAAGGTCCGGCAACGGAGTTCCTGTGCCCCAACCCTCCACATCGCATGCCGGCGACACGACCGGCATGGGCTTTTCCGGCTACCAGAAATTCGTGGTGGCCGTGCTGGCTTTCCTGCAATTCACCATCGTGCTGGACTTCATGCTGCTGGCGCCGCTGGGCGCCATCGTCATTCCGGCGCTCAAGATCACCCCGGGCCAATTCGGCGACGTCGTCTCGGCCTATGCGTTTGCCGCGGGCGTCTCGGGCATCGCCGCCGCGGGGTTCGCCGATCGTTTCGACCGGAAGAAGCTGCTGCTGGTTTTCTATGCGGGATTCATGGTCGGCACGTTGTGCTGCGCGCTGGCGCACAGCTATGTCGCGTTGCTGCTGGCACGCATGGTGACCGGCTTGTTCGCCGGCGTCGTCGGTGCCGCGTCGATGGCGATCGTCACCGACCTGTTCCCCCTGTCGATGCGTGGCCGCGTGATGGGCTTCATACAATCGGCCTTCGCAGCCAGCACCGTGCTCGGCTTGCCGATGGGGCTGGAGCTCTCCAGCCGCTGGGGTTGGAACGCGCCTTTCTTCATGGTCGTGGCGGTGTGTTCGGTGGTCGGGGTGGCGATCCTCGGGCGCTTGCGTCCGGTCAACGCGCATCTGGCATTGCTGCCGGATCGCCATCCGTTGCATCACCTGCTGCACACCTTGCGGGAACGTTCCTATCTGATCGGCTTCGTCACCACCGCCATGCTGACAGTCGGCGGTTTCCTGCTGATGCCGTATTCCACGCTGTTCATTGTGCACAACATCGGCATTCCGGTGGAACAGTTGTCGCTGGTGTACCTGATCACGGGGCTGGTGTCGGCGGTCATGGGGCCGCTGATCGGCCGGGCCAGCGATGCGTTCGGCAAGTTGCGCGTATTCGTCTTCGGTTGCGCAATGACCATCGTGATGGTGCTGATCTACACGCGCCTCTCCAACGCTGGCCTCTGGATGCTGATCGTGGTGAGCGCGCTGCTGCAGATCGGCATCTTCTCGCGCATGATTTCCTCCTCCGCGCTGATGTCCGCGTTGCCCAAGCCGGCCGACCGTGGCGCCTACATGTCGATCAGCTCGTCGTTGCAGCAGATGTCGGGCGGCTTTGCGGCCATGCTTGGCGGCATGGTGGTGAAGGAAGCCAGCGACGGCCGCCTGCTGCGCTTCGAGGTGCTCGGCGACGTGCTGGTATGCACCACGCTGCTGTCGCTCGTGCTGATGTATTTCGTCAACCGTCGGGTGAGCGGCGCCACGATGTCGCCCGCTCCGGGCCTAGTGCAGAAAGCTGGCCAGGAGTCGTGACGGCCTGAGATCGTGAACAGGCTCCGGGTCCGCTGGATTGCCAGGCCTATCCAGCCGGTTGCCAGCGCAGGCGCACGCCCACTTGGCCGAAGAGCGTTTCCGCGCGTTCGCCCAGCCAGCGATCGGCTACGGCAATCAGTTTCTCGCCTTCGTAGAGCAGGGGACAGGCGTCGCGCTGCCATGGCGGGACCGCGCCGGACTGGAAAAGTGCTCGCAGTTCGCGGGTATGGCGATCGCCGGCAGGTTTGATGCGTTCGCCGCCGCTGCGCATGCGCACGCTCAGCGCGAAGGGAAGCCGGGAAGGCGGTTCGAGGCTCAACTTCCCGCCGTCGGGCAAGACGAGCAGTTCGCCTTGCCAGGTAGCCTGCCAGCCCGCAGCGACGGCGGGGCGCGGAATGCGTGCCCACAGTCGTCCTTTCCAGACATGCAGTTCCACGCCAGGCCAGCGGATGCAGGGCAACTGGCCGGCGCGCGCACCGCACTGCCGCTCTATCTGCGCGCGCTGCGCGGTGGTGGGGGCGGTCAGCCCGCGCCCGTGCAGCCAGTGGGCCAGCAGCGGCTCGCGCAACGCGGGCGCGAGCGTCAGCCAGCCAGTCGCATCAAGGCAGCCATTCGCATCGTCATGCAATGTTGCGTAGGCCGTCAGCCATTCCGAGCGCAGCGTGTCCGCGGCGGCGCGGCTGAGCGCAGCGCTGTGCAGGATGGAGTCCACCGCCTGGGGCCAGTGCGCTGCGAGACGCGGCAGGATGTCGTGGCGCAGGTGGTTGCGGGCAAGCCGGGTGTCGGAATTCGTAGGGTCATCGATGCAGGCGAGGCCATGCGAGGCAATGTAGTCGCGCAGTTGCGCGCGCGTGACGGTGCCCAGCAGCGGCCGCCACAATTCGCCACGACCCAGTGTGCGCCGCTCGCGCATGCCTCCCATGCCCTCCGGGCCGGCACCGCGCAGCAATTTCAGCAAAACAGTTTCGGCCTGGTCGTCGCGGTGGTGCGCCATCAACAGGAGCTCGCCGTCGCGGACCTGTGCCACGAAGGCGGCGTAACGCGCATGGCGCGCGGCAGCTTCCACGCCCTCGCCGCGCTGCGTTTCAACCTGCACGCGCACCACGTCGCAATCCACGCCGAGGTCACTGCAGAAGCGCCGGCACTGTTCGGCCCACGCTGCGCTCTCCGCGTGCAGGCCGTGGTCGACATGCAGCGCGCGCAAGCCGCGCGCGCGTGCTGCCGGCAACTGTGCCAACGCATGCAGCAGGGCGGTGGAGTCGGGGCCGCCGCTGTAGGCCACGCAGAGCGCAGCTCCGGGCAGGTCCGTCAGTGCAGTGCGGAGGTGGCCGGACAGCGAAGGCTTCACTTCTTGCCGCTTTGGGGGCGCACGTAGATGTGCTTGCCATTGCCGATGTGCCGCTCTTCGGTCTCGAACAGGCCAATGCCCTTGATGAGCCCGCTGAGCTTGGCGTAGCCGTAGTTGCGCGAGTCGAAGTCGGGCGACTGCTTGTTGAGGATGCTGCCGACTGGACCGAGGCCGGCCCAGCCGGACTCGTCGGAGGCCGCCTCGATGGCCCCGCGCAGCAGGTTCATCAGGCGCGTATCCCCACGCAGTTCCTTGGCCGAACGAGGCTTGGGCGCTGCCTCCGCTTCACCTTCGTCGGCGCGAACCAGCACATCGGTGTAGATGAACTTGTCGCAGGCGGTGCGGAACGGCTCGGGCGTCTTGCGCTCGCCGAAGCCGTACACGGTGAGCCCGGACTCGCGGATGCGCGAAGCGAGCCGGGTGAAGTCGCTGTCGCTGGAGACGATGCAGAAGCCGTCGAAACGGCCGGCATAGAGCAGGTCCATCGCGTCGATGATCATCGCCGAGTCGGTGGCGTTCTTGCCAACCGTGTAGCGGAACTGCTGGATGGGCTGGATCGAGTGGCGCAGCAGCACATCCTTCCAGCCGTTGAGGTCGGGCTTGGTCCAGTCGCCGTAGATGCGCTTGACGTGTGCGGTGCCGTACTTGGCGATTTCGGCGAGCAGCCCCTCGACGATGGCCGGACGGGCGTTGTCGGCGTCGATCAGTACGGCGAGCTTGTCGTGGGCCATGGCTTTTCCTGTCTGCGATGTTGCGTGAGTCAACAGCGACTGTCAGTGAAGCGCGCCAGCTTCGCGCAATGATTGCTTGAATTTCTTGATGCCGTCCCAGCCAAGAAATTTCTTGGTCAACTTTCCGTTCTGGTAGACATAAAACGCTGGCAGTGCCGCCCATGCGTCATTGCCGAGCATCGACCATTCCGAGTTCTGCCAGGCGATATGCATGGGCTGATCGGGGAACAGGCGATTCCACGTCTTGGCATATGCGAAATCGTCTCCCTGGCTGGCCAGCCAGATTGCGCGATGGGTAAACAGCGGTCGCAGCTGTGCATCCGTTTCGATGGCCTGCGCGGCTTCGTCGCAGAAATGACACCCATCGCCGCTAAGTGCCACGATTTGAACCTCGCGCGAAAGGTCGACTGATTCGCGGATCAGACTGCCCTGCGTGTCGACAACAAGCGCGCTGGGTGTTCCATGTGAAGAGTTGGCAGTGCTGTCACGCACAGTCGGCATTGCGCTTTCACCCAGGCCTGGGTGCTGATGCAACAGGGCCGTTGCCTCCGCGAATTGACGGGCTGAGAGCAACAATTCGTACAGTTGCGCGTAATCCTTGTCTTCGGTCATGCCGCGCCGTTGCATTTCGGTTAGATCCATTCGCAACTGGGCAATGTACGTTCCGCTCATAGCGGAAGGCGATCGCAATACTTCGTTGACCGCGCGCACAAGTAATCTCAGATCCGGCTTGCTGGTAGTGCTCAACCGTCCCGGCACTTGGTAATCGGCGAACAGACGACCATAGCGCTGGCGATCAAGAGCGAGCCGTTTTGCAGCCGGTATGGAAAGAGGGGGCTCCTGCAGGATCAGCTCGTCATAACGTCGCTCGATCTCACTCTCAGGACAATCTTCCGGGGCGCAGCCGCGCGCTTTGGCATCTTCGATATGCTCCCGCTCGATACGGGATTGTTCGGTTGGCGTCAGTCCGATATCTAGGCCTTGAGCCAGTTTTTCCTGTTCGGCACCAAACAGTGCGAAGAGCTGGACGATTTGCGGGTGGGTCAATTCGGCCATGGGTTCGCCGAAATTGATGGTCGTTACTCCCCGCTGGCCAAATTCCAACTGGGCAAGAAATCGCCTGCGCGCCCACGGTGACAGTTTGTCCAGCGGCGAGGTCCCGGCTGGTGTGTCACGCAGGTAATGCGTCAGCTCCGCCTTGGACTTTATCGGGAGCAACGAGTTAGCGGTCGTCTGGCCCGGATGGGTACCCGTTGGCGCAGCCATGACGGCCGCTCCCGCAGCGACAGGCAACATCAACAACGCATGGAACAAGAGGGCTTTCATTCAAACCTCCCACGCGCTGGCCGGGCGCGAAATTATTCCTGATATGCCCCGTAGCTGCGCAGGCGCCGGTAGCGCTGCTCAAGCAGGGCATCGACCGGCAATGGCGCGAGCTCGTCGAGCTGGTTCATCAGCACGGCCTTCAGGCGGATCGCCATCGAGCGCGGATTGCGATGGGCGCCGCCCAGCGGTTCGCGGATCATCTTGTCGATCAGGCCCAGCTCAAGCAGGCGCGGCGCGGTGAGGCCCAGCGCCTCGGCGGCGTCCTTGGCGCGCTCGGCGCTGCGCCAGAGGATGGTGGCGCAACCTTCCGGGGTGATCACGGAGTAGGTGGAGTACTGCAGCATGTTGACGCGGTCGCCCACGCCGATCGCCAGCGCGCCGCCGGAGCCGCCTTCGCCGATCACGGTGCAGATGATAGGCGTCTTGAGATCGGCCATTTCCAGCAGGTTGCGGGCGATGGCCTCGCTCTGGCCGCGCTCCTCGGCGCCGATGCCGGGGTAGGCGCCCATGGTGTCGATCAGGGTGAGCACGGGCAGGCCGAAGCGCTCGGCCATCTTCATCAGGCGCAGCGCCTTGCGGTAACCCTCGGGGCGCGGCATGCCGAAGTTGCGCCTGAGCTTGCCCTTGGTATCGCGCGCCTTCTGGTGGCCGACGATCATCACCGGGCGGCCGTTGATGCGGCCGAGGCCGCCCACGATGGCGCCGTCGTCGGCGTACATGCGGTCGCCGGCCAGCTCGTGGAACTCCTCGCACATCACGCCGATGTAATCGAGCGTGTAAGGCCGCGCGGGATGGCGCGACATCTGCGCGATCTGCCACGGGCTGAGGTTCTTGAAGATGTCGTTGGTCTTGAGCTTGAGCTTTTCGCGCAGCCGACCGACTTCCTCGTCGATGTTGAGCGCCTGACCGTGGCTGGTATGGCGCAACTCTTCGATCTTCGCTTCGAGTTCGGCGATGGGTTGTTCGAATTCGAGGAAGTTGGGATTCATTCGCCGAGGTTCATGGCATGGAAGCGCGGAAGTATAGCTGGCGCGGGGAAAACGGGAGAACGGGGGCGTATGGCGGGCGCACCATGTGTGGTGCGGCGGCCATACGCGGCGCAGGGATGCGCCGCCCGTGTGCAGGCGCTTTGCGCCTGCGCAGCGGAGGGTTGGCCGGTCTGTGACCGGTCAAGCCGACTCCAGGACCGCCAGGAAGGCGGTTTTGGAGATCAGTAAAGGCTTCGATTCTGGCGTGCCTCAGCGAAGTCGGTGGGCTCCTGCCTGCGCAGGAACCACGGGCTGAGCATCTTCAGCCCTCGCTGCGCACCAGCCGTACTCTGGCGGCCTGCACCCCCGGCAACGCGCGCACTGCGCGCAGCAGGTCGGGAATGGCCTCCACACGCCATTCCTCGCCCAGTTCCAGGTCGGCCTGGGCATTGGCATTGTGGTAGCCGTGCAAGGTGACGCTGGCCCTGCCGCCACGGAAGCCGGCCAGCGTCTGGCGCAGTTGCGCGGCGAAACCGGCGTCGATGCCGTTCAATTTCAACTGCAGCAGCCGCGCGTGGCGACGGCAGGCATCGGCCAGGGTCATGGCGCTACGGGCACGGATCTGGAAACCGCCGCCGGAGAATTCGTCGATGCGCAGACCGCCCTCGACGATGAGCATTTCATCGCGTACCAGCAGCGGCGCGACCTGCTGGTACAGCTCGCCGAAGAAGCTCACCTCGATCGCGCCGGTGCCGTCATCCAGCCGTACGAAGGCATCGCTGTCGCCGCGCTTGCGCACGGCCACCACCATGCCCGCGGCCGTCCACGGCGTGTCGGGGCCGCGACGGAAGCGGTTGCCGTCGTCGCCGTCGCTCTTGCGCGGCTTGGGCGGCTGGTAGCGGTCGACGATCTCGCCCAGGGGGCAGGTGGCGAGCTGGGCCAGTTCCTCGCGCCAGGGGTCGACGGGGTGGCCGGAGAGGTAGTGGCCCAGCGTGTCGCGCTCGCCCTGCAGCGTCTGCTCCAGCGGCCAGTCGGGCGCAGTGGGCAGGTCGATCTGCACCACCGTCGCGGCCGTGCCCATGGCGGCGCCGAACATGTCGTTCTGGCCGGACTGGCGATCGCGCAGGTGCTGTTCAGCGGCCTTGATCGCGTCGGGAAGCTGCAGCATCAGGCTGGCGCGGTTCGGCGCCAGCGCGTCGAGCGATCCGGAGAGGATCAGTGCCTCGAGCACGCGCCGGTTGAGCTTGGTAGGGTCGACGCGGCGGCAGAAGTCGGCGAGATCCTTGTAAACGCCGCTGCGCTGGCGTTCCGCGACGATGGACTCGCAGGCGCCCTGGCCTACGCCCTTGATCGCGCCGAGACCGTAGCGGATCACCTTGGGTTCGACGGCGACGAACATGAAGTCCGAGGCGTTCACGTCCGGCGCCAGCACGTCGAGGCCGATCGCCTTGGACTCGTCGATGAAGGTCACCGCCTTGTCGGTGTTGTCCATGTCCGACGAGATCGTCGCAGCCATGAACTCGGCAGGGTAGTGCGCCTTCAGCCACGCGGTCTGATAGGAGACCAGCGCGTAGGCGGCGGCGTGCGACTTGTTGAAGCCGTAGCCGGCGAACTTCTCCATCACGTCGAAGATTTCGTCGGCCTTGTCGCCGCCCACGCCGTCCTTGGCCGCGCCCTCGCGGAACTTGGCGCGCTCCTTCGCCATCTCCTCCACTTTCTTCTTGCCCATCGCGCGGCGCAGCAGGTCGGCGCCGCCGAGCGTGTAGCCGCCCACGATCTGCGCCATCTGCATCACCTGCTCCTGATAGACCATGATGCCGTAGGTCTCTTTCAGGACAGGCTCGACGCGCGGGTCGGGGTAGATCACTTCCTCGCGGCCGTGCTTGCGCGCCACGAAGTTGGGGATCAGGTCCATCGGGCCGGGTCGGTACAGCGCGCCCAGCGCGATGAGGTCGTCGAAGCGGTCGGGCTTCGCGTCCTTGAGCATGCGCTGCATGCCTGACGATTCGAACTGGAAGATGGCGACCGTCTTCGCCTTGGCGAAGACCTCGGCGTAGGTGGCGGCGTCGTCCAGCGGCAGCTTGGCGATGTCCAGCGGCTCCTCGCCGCTCTGCGCGCGGCGCACGTTGATCGCCTTCACCGCCCAGTCGATGATGGTGAGCGTGCGCAGGCCGAGGAAGTCGAATTTCACCAGGCCGACGGCTTCCACGTCGTCCTTGTCGTACTGGGTGACCACGCCCCCGCCGCCCGCTTCGCAGTACAGCGGCGCGTATTCGGTGAGCGTCTTCTGGCCGATCACCACGCCGCCCGCGTGCTTGCCGACGTTGCGGGTGAGGCTTTCCAGTTTCAGCGCGAGGTCGATCAGCGGACGCGCCTCGTCCTCGTCCTGCTCGTACAGCTCGCAGAATTCCTTGACGACGCGCTCGGGCTCCTTCTTCGACTTCTCCGTGCGGCCCAGTGCATCGGACAGCGTGAGGTCGAGTGGGCGCGGCGGGATCAGCTTGGCGATCTTGTCGACCGCGCCGTAGCCCATGCCCAGTACGCGGCCGGAATCGCGCAGCACCGCCTTCGCCGCCATCGAGCCGTAGGTGATGATCTGGCTGACGTGGTCGCGGCCGTACTTGCGCGCCACGTAGTCGATCACCTCGTCGCGGCGATCCATGCAGAAGTCGATGTCGAAGTCGGGCATCGACACGCGTTCGGGGTTGAGGAAGCGCTCGAACAGCAGGTTGAACTGCAGCGGATCGAGATCGGTGATCTTCAGCACCCACGCCACCAGCGAGCCCGCGCCCGAGCCGCGGCCCGGGCCCACCGGGATGCCGTTCTGTTTGCCCCAGTTGATGAAGTCCGCCACGATCAGGAAGTAGCCGGGGAAACCCATCTTGATGATGACGTCCAGCTCGCGTTCCAGCCGTGTCTCGTAGTCGGCGCGGCTGTAGCCCTCGGCCAGCGGCGCGGCGGCGAGGCGCTCTTCCAGGCCGTGCCGCGACAGTTCGCGGATGTGGCTGTTGAGGTCGTAGCCGTCCGGCACCGGGAAGTCGGGCAGGAAATACTCACCGAACTTCAGTTCGAGGTTGCAGCGCTTCGCCAGCTCGACGGTGTTTTCCAGCGCTTCTGGAATATCCGCAAAAAGCTCGAGCATTTCCTCGGGGGATTTCAGGTACTGCTGGTCGCTGTAGTCGCGCGGGCGCTTGGGGTCGGCCAGTACGCGGCCCTGGTGGATGCACACGCGCGCCTCGTGCGCCTCGAAGTCGTCGCGCTTGAGAAAGCGCACGTCGTTGCTGGCGACCACCGGCAGTTCGAGTTCGGCGGCCAGTGCCAGTGCGGCCGAGTTCCAGGTTTCCTCGCCTTCGCGGCCGCAGCGGGTGAGTTCGAGATACAGCTGATCCGGGAACAGTCGCATCAGCGGGCGCAGCTTCGCCAGTGCGGCGTCGTGGCCCTGCGTCAATGCGGTGCGCGCCGTTTCGCTCTCGCGGCCGAGCAGGGCGATCAGGCCATCCGTCGCGACGGCGGTGAGCCAGGCCGTCTCGACCAGGGCGCGACCGCCGTGCTGGCCTTCCTGCCATGCGCGCGAGACGAGACGCGACAGGTTGAGGTAACCCTCTCGGTGCTGGCATAGCAAGGTGAGCCGCCATGGGCGCGGGTCGTCAGGTGCGCCGATCCATACGTCGCCGCCGCAGATCGGCTTGATGCCTGCTGCGCTGCACGCCTTGTAGAACTTCACCAGCGCGAACATGTTGCTTTCATCGGTGAGCGCCACGGCAGGCATGCCGGCTTGCGCGCACGCGGCGACCATCGCCTTGATGCGGATGGTCGAATCGACCAGCGAATACTCGCTGTGCAGGTGGGTGTGGACGAAGCGTGCGGGCATGCGGATGGATGCGGTGAATCCATGCAGGCTAACCGGCACCCGATTCAGCGGCAAGATTGACTTCCGCGTGCTCCGCCCGGAACGGGCGCGCAGCTGGATTCTGGTCGTCGAACGCCGTCGGAGGAGTTCTTACAGGCCGCTTGCGTTATCGGTGACGGAAGGGGACTGCTTCTAGGCCAGCAGCTCGTTGATCTCTGTCGAGCATGTCTTCGCCGTAGCCGACGTGGACGTGCGCTATCGTGCCGTCGCGATGCAGCATCACCATCACCGGGATGCCTCGGGCGGTGCCATAGGGCTTGCCGAGTGTGCCGTCGCGGTCCCAGGTCATCAGCAAGCCGGGCAGCAGCGGGCGTAAGACGCGCACGGTGTTCACGAAGACGTGCCGATCTTCGCGATAGTTGATGGAGACTACCTGCAATGGCAGGCCGCGCTGCGTGGCCAATGACTGGAACTTTGCCAGCACCGGCATCTCCTTCATGCAGTAGCCGCACCAGGTGGCCCATAAACTGACCACCACGACCTTGCCGCGCAACGACGAAACCGTGACCTCCTTGCCTTCCTGGGTCGTGCCCAGCGCATCCGGCGGCGTGTCGCCCGGTTGCACGTGAGCGTGGACCACCAGGCAGAACAGCAGCCCGGGCAATACGGCGGCGATGCGGCGCATGCTGTCCCTCCCCCCATGAAGTGCCGCCAGCGTATCGAGCGGAGCAGGGCGAGGGAAGCATCGTCATTCAACGCACGTGGAAGCGTCCTTCCTCCTGTTCCTCGCTGGGCGACAGGTAATGGCCGAGGCTGTCCACTTTCAGCGGGAGGAGGTTGTAGTCGGCATGCGGCAGGGCGCTTTTTTCGACGCTGCCGGCGGCAGGTTCGGTTCGCATCGGCGGAGACATGTCGGCCGGTACGGGGGGAATGCTTGGAGGGTTGGACGTGGGCATCATGGCACGGCTCCTGCGATCGGCGATGCGCGCTATGCGCAACGGTGGCAGCGGCCGGCTGGGCCGGTCTGGCGGGACGTCGCCGCTGCTGCGGACGCGTCCATGCGGACATGGTTTCCTGTAGTGAATGATGCTCCCGCGCGGGAAAAAGTTGCATAGACCGATGGCCCATGCCGGCAGCCTTGCCGGGGGGCAATCAGCAATCGTGACCTTCCCGGAGCGGCGCCACCTGATCCAGCGCAAGGCGCACTGGGGCGAAGCTGCGCCGATGCTGCGCACAAGGTCCCAGCTGCTGCAGCGCGGCCAGGTGAGCGGGCGTGGGGTAACCCTTGTGCACGGCGAAGCCGTAGCCGGGATGGCTGGCATCCAGCGCCACCATCAGGCGGTCGCGGGTCACCTTGGCGAGGATAGAGGCGGCGCTGATCGCCGGTTCCAGCGCGTCGCCGCCCACGATGGCGCGTCCGGGACAGGGCAAGTCCTTCGGCAGCTTGTTGCCGTCCACCAGGGCCTCGTGCGCGGCAGGTGCGAGGCCGGCCACTGCGCGGCTCATGCCGGCCATGGTGGCCTGGAAAATGTTGAGGCGGTCGATTTCTTCCGCTTCCACCACCACGATGCAATGCGCCAGCGCGCGCTCGACGATCTGCGGGTACAGCGCTTCGCGCTTCTTCTCGCTGAGTTTCTTGGAGTCGTCGAGGCCGGGGATGGGGCGTGCCGGGTCGAGGATCACGGCGGCCACCACCACCGGGCCGGCGAGCGGGCCGCGACCGGCTTCGTCAACGCCCGCTTTTAAATAAACTGCGCTGGCCGAAGTCGAATTATTCATGTGCGCCAGAAAATCTCGATGAGTACTGATCCGCACGGCACGTTCGCCTCCTCTCCCTCCGAGGAGAGGATTGAGGTGAGGGCCAAGACTTGCGGTCACGTTGTTCAGAGGGTGCTTCGATTCAGCCTCAGCGCGAGCATTTGTCCCTCACCCGCGGCCCTCTCCGCGGACGGGGAGGGAGAAAGGCGGCTCCAGCAACTCCGCGATCGCTCCTGCCGCCGCATCCGCCGCGCTGCCATCCAGGTCGGCGCGCAAGGCCCGGTGCAATTGCTCGAACGCCGCCACGATGGCGCCGCGGCGTTCGCTGTCGTTGAACAGGGCGAGTACGGCGTCGGCGAGCTTCGCGGCGGTACAGTCATCCTGCATCAGCTCGGGTGCCAGCACGACGTGCTCGCCCAAGCCGCAGGCACGGGCGAGGATGTTGGGCAGGGCATAGACGTCGGTCTTGAGCATGCGCAGCAGCTTCGCGATACGGTAGCTCACGGGCGAAACGCGGTAGCCCACCACCATCGGGCGCTTGGCCAGCATCGCTTCCAGCGTGGCGGTGCCGGAAGCAAGCAGCACCACGTCGGCGGCCTGCATGGCTTCATGCGCGTGACCATCCAGCAACTGCAGCGTGGCGACGCCTTGCGGCGCCTTGGCGAGCAAGCTGCGCAACTGTTCCAGCATGCGCGGATTGGCAGCCGGTATCACCACGCGCAGGCCGGGCAAGGCAGCGGCGACACGCCGCGCGGCATCGAGGAAAGGTTCGCCCAGGCGCGCCAGTTCGCTGCCGCGGCTGCCGGGCAGCACGGCCAGCACCGGTGCGTCCTGCGGCAGTTGCAGGGCCTCGCGCGCCGCGGCGCGGTCGGACACCAGCGGGAAGCGGTCGGCCAGCGGGTGGCCGGTGAAACGCGCGTCGACACCGTGCTTCGAGTAGATCGCCGGTTCCATCGGGAACAGGCACAGCACCCGGTCGGCCGAGCGGCCGATTTTTTCAGCGCGCTTTTCGCGCCACGCCCACACCGAAGGACTGACGTAGTGGACGGTGCGCAAGCCGGCCTGTCGCAGTCGCTCCTCCACGCCGAGGTTGAAATCCGGTGCGTCGATGCCGACTACCAGCGCCGGCTGTGCGGCGACCAGGCGCGCGACCAGTTCCTTGCGCAGTCTGAGCAGGCGAGGCAGATGCGTCACCACTTCGGCGAAGCCGAACAGCGACAGTTCGTGGATGTCGTACCAGGACTCGAAGCCCTGTGTCTGCATGCGCTTGCCGCCGATGCCGACGAAGCGTGCCTGCGGGTAGCGGGCGCGCAACGCGTCGATCAGGTCGGCGCCGAGCTGGTCGCCGGAGTCCTCGCCGGCAAGGAGGGCAATGGTTGGGTACTGTGCTTCGTTCATGTGGAGAGCGGGAGCAAGAGCTCGTGCCTGATTGCCAGACAAGCGGGGCGCTTATCTGGCGAGCGACCTCTCGCTGCGTTCGATGAACTCCAGCATCGCGCGTACGTCGGCGCTGTCCTGTGCCTGCGTGGCGAGTTGCTCGCGCGCCTCGGCCTGCGACAGGCCTGCCATGTACAGCGTGCGGTAAGCGCGCTTGATCGCGGCGACCCGCGCGCCGTCGAAGCCGCGGCGTTTCAGGCCTTCGCTGTTGATGCCGCGCGGCCGGCCGGTCTGCTCGTTCGCCATCATCAGGAACGGGGGTACGTCGGCACCTACCAGGCAGCCCATCGCGATGAAGGCGTGCGCTCCCACCTTGCCGAACTGGTGCACGCCGGCGTAGCCGGAGATGATCACCCAGTCGCCGATTTCCACATGCCCGGCCAGCGCCGAATAGTTGGAGAACACCACGTGGTTGCCGACCTGACAGTCGTGCGCGATGTGCACGTAGGCGAGCAACCAGTTGTCATCGCCGATGCGAGTGATGCCGCCGCCGTCGCCGGTGCCGCGGTTGATGGTGACGAATTCGCGGATCAGGTTGCGGTCGCCGATCACCAGTTCGGTGCGCTCGCCTTGCCACTTCTTGTCCTGCGGATCGCCGCCGATCGAGGCGAACTGGGAGATGCGGTTGTCGCGGCCGATCCTGGTGGGTCCCTCGATCACTACATGGGGACCGATCACGGTGCCGTCGCCGATTTCCACGTCGGCACCGACCACGCTGTAGGCGCCGATGCTGACATTGGCGCCGATCCTTGCCGACGGGTCGATCTGCGCGGTGGCGTGGATCATTTCTCCGACCTCGCCGCGCACATCAACTCGCAACTGGCCACTTCCTTGCCGTCCACCAGGGTGCGCGCGGCGAACAGGCCCATGCCGCGCATCACGCGCTTCACCGAAACTTCCAGTCGCAACTGGTCGCCCGGCACCACCGGTGCGCTGAAGCGCGCATTGTCCACTTTGACCAGATAGAACAGCGGACTGCCGGTGTTGCCCTTGATGCGATTGCTGAGCTGGGTAAGCAAGCCGGCGGCCTGCGCCATGGCTTCCACGATCAGCACGCCCGGCATCACCGGATGGCCGGGGAAGTGGCCGTTGAAGAACGGCTCATTGATGGTGACGTTCTTGATCGCCACGGCACTCTGGTCGGGCACCAGTTCGATCACGCGGTCGACCAGCAGGAACGGATAGCGGTGCGGCAGCAGCTGCTGGATCTGCTCCACGGTCACCGGGAAGGTCACAGGGGCGGGGGCGTCACTCATCGTTCTTGTCCTTCTCCAGCGCCGCGAGGCGGCGCACGAAATCATCCAGGTGCTTGAAGCGGGCGGCGCTCTTGCGCCAGCTGCGGTTCTCCTGCAGCGGCGTGCCGGAGGAATACTCGCCCGGCTCGCGTATCGAATGCGTTACCAGGCTCTTGGCGGTAATGGTAACCCGGTCCGCCAGTTCCAGATGGCCCAGCACGCCGGCGTTGCCGCCGATCATGCAGTAACGGCCGATCCTGGCGCTGCCTGCCACGGCGGAGCAGCCGGCAAGCGCAGAGTGCGCGCCGATGCGTACGTTGTGGGCGATCTGGATCTGGTTGTCCAGCCGCACGTCTTCTTCCAGCACGGTGTCGTCCAGCGCGCCGCGGTCGATGGTGGTGTTGGCGCCGATCTCGCAGTCGTCGCCGATGCGTACGCCGCCGAGCTGGGGGATCTTCACCCAGTGATCGCGCTCGAAGGCGAGGCCGAAGCCGTCCGAGCCGATCACCGCGCCGGGATGCACCAGCACGCGCTTGCCCAGCATCACGCGCGTGACCAGCGTCACCCGTGCCACCAGACGCGATTGCGCGCCAACCGAGCAGCCTTCGCCCACGATGCAGTGCGGACCGAGCACGACGCCATCCTCGACCACAGCATCGTTGCCGATCACGCAGCACGGCCCGATGCTTGCGCTTGCGCTGACCTTCGCACCGCTGTCCACCACGGCGGTGGGATGGATGCCGGGTGCGGCGGCCGGCAGGCGTTCGAACAGGGCGGCGACCTTCGCGTAAGCCACGTAGGGATCGGCGGCGACGAGGGCATCGACCTTGCAATCGGCGAGGTTTTCTTCGCGCAGGATCACCGCGCCGGCGGCGGTTGCGGCCAGTTGCGCGCCGTACTTGCTGTTGGAAAGGAAGGCCAGCTGGCTGTTGCCGGCGTTCGCCAGCGTGGCGATGCCTTCGATGCGGCGATTGCCGTCGCCGCGCAGGCGCAGGCCGAAGCTTTCGGCCAGTTCGGCAAGCGTATGGCTGGGTGGCTGGCTCAAGCGGTGCTCCTCGGCGGGTCGGCCATTGTATCGGCCAGGCGCCAAAACGCGAAAAGCGCGGCAAGCCGCGCTTTTCGTCATGCCGCAGATTCGCTTCCGGTCAGAAGGTAGAGCCGAAGGTGAACTGGATGCGCTCCTCGTAATAGCCGTCGCCCGGCTGGGTGCGGAAGGGCAGCGCGAAGTTGATGATCATCGGCCCCATCGGCGACTGCCAGTGCAGCGACAGGCCGGTGGAGGCACGCAGCGTGCTGGCGGAGAAGCTGTTCCAGTTCGCGTAGGCGTTGCCGGTGTCCACGAACCAGGAGACGCGCGCGGTGTTGATGTCCTTGAGGAAAGGCAGCGGCAGGTACAGCTCGGCCGTGCCCAGCACCTTCATCGCGCCGCCGACGGGCTGCGCATAGTTGTAGTAGCTGTTGTTGCAGTAGCTGCCGGTGTTCGCAGCGACTGTGCCGGTGCCGCCGCAGAGGCGCGGACCCAGGGTGTTGTCCTGGAAGCCGCGCACGTCGCTCACGCCGCCGGAGTAGAAGTTGTCCCAGAACGGAAAGTCGTTGCGCATGTCGGTGACGACATGGGTGGGGTCGGCCGCGAGGCTGGCCTTCTGCAGCGCGTCGAGAGCGGTGTCGCTGATGCCGTTCTGGCCGTAGGTCTTGCCATAGCCGAGGACGCCCTTGAGGTAGAGCACGAAGCCGCCGCCGACCGGCCAGTAATGGTCGGCCTGACCGGTCGCCTTCCAGTATTTCACGGTGGAGCCGGGCAGGCCCACTTCGGTGTTCAACGACAGCTGGCCGCCGCGGGTGGGGGCCCAGTAGCCGTTCTGGGTGTTCATGTTCCAGCCGAAGGTGCCGATCGTCGAATGGATCGTGTAGTGGCCGATCTCGTCCTGGTAGTCGATCAGCTGCTGCGGCGTATAGCCGGGGATGGAGTTGACCTTGTTGCTGCTGAGGCCGATGCCGGCGCGCAGGCTCTGGAAGTCGGTGATCGGGAAGCCGAGGTAGGTGGAGAACGCACGCTGACTGGTGGAGTAGTCGGCGAACTCGCCGTTGTCGACGTTGTTGTAGTCGGTCTTGGAGTAGGTCAGGTTGTAGCCGATGCCCACGCCGTTGTCGGTGAGGTAGGGGTTGTAGTAGTTGGCGTTGTAGCGCGTGTAGTAGGCGCTGCGCTCGCCGCCCACCGACACGGTGTCGCCGCTGCCGAACAGGTTGCGCTCCGAGACCGAGGCGGACAGGATGATGCCCGAATACTGCGAGTAGCCGATGCCGAACTGCAGGCTGCCCGCGGACTGCTCCTCGACCTTGACGGTGACGTCCACCTGATCGTCGGAGCCCGGCACCTTCTTCTTGTCGATGTCGACCTTCTTGAAGTAGCCCAGCTGCTGCAGGCGGTTCTTGGAGCGGTCGATGATGCCCTGCGAGTACCAGGCGCCTTCGAGCTGGCGCATCTCGCGGCGCAGCACGTTGTCCTCGGTGAGCGTGTTGCCCTCGAAGATCACGCGGCGCACGTACACGCGCGGACCCGGCTCGATGTAGAGCGTGAGATCGACGGTACGCTTTTCCTTGTCCAGCTTCGGGTACGGCGTGACCTTGGCGAAGGCATAGCCGATGTTGGCCAGCAGCGCCTTGATCGTCTTGGTGCTGGTTTCGATGAGGCCGCGGTTGAACACGTCGCCCGGCTTGACGAACACCAGCTGGCGCAGCGTGGTTTCCGGCAGCACCAGGGTGCCGAGCAGCTTCACGTCGGAAATCTTGTAGATCTCGCCTTCCTTCACGTCGGCGGCGATGTACATCGACTGCTTGTCGGGAGCGATCGTCACCTGGGTGGAATCGACGCCGAAGTCGGCGTAACCGCGGTTCATGTAGTAGGACTGCAGTTTCTCCAGGTCGCCGGAGAGCTTTTCCTGCGAGTACTGGTCGTTCTTGGAGTACCAGGACATCCAGTTCGGCGTGCCCAGTTCGAAGTCGTCGCGGATCGCCTTGTCGGTGAACGCGTGGTTGCCGACGATGTTGATCTCCTTGATCTTCGCCACCTGGCCTTCGCGGATCTCGATGTCGATGGCCACGCGGTTGCGGTCCAGCTTCACCACGTGCGGGAGCACCGTGACGCTGTACTTGCCGCGGTTGTAGTACTGGTGGATCAGCTCCTGCTGCACGTTGTCCAGCGCCAGCCGGTCGAAGGTCTCGCCTTCCGCCAGTCCGATGGACTTCAGGCCCTTCTGCAGGTCTTCGGTCTTGATGTCCTTGTTGCCGCGGATGGTGAGCTTGGCGATCGAGGGACGCTCCACCACCTTGATGACGAGGATGTTGCCGTCGCGCTCCAGTTCCACGTCGCTGAAGAACTTGGTCTGGTACAGCGCGCGAACCGCCCGCTGCGCCATAGCATCGGTCATCTGGTCGCCGCGGCTGACCGGCAGGTAGTTGAACACGGTGCCCGCGGAGATGCGGGTGAGGCCGTCGATGCGGATGTCCGAGATGACGAACGGGTCGAAGGCGAGCGCCTTGGCAGAGAGGGAGGCAAGCAGCAGCAGGGCGGCGATACGCTTCATCGTCGGTTCCGGTGGGTGGTTTCGATCAGGCCGTCGGCCCGATCAAGGCACGCGGCAGGGTTGGGCCCCGCCGCGAGAAAAAACAGGGGCCCGCGAGGGCACCGAATGTGGCGCCGGCGAACCATGGGGGTGGATCGTCGACGTCACGACAGCAACAGGCGATGGATGTCGTTGTAGAACACCAAACCCATCAGGCTGAACAGCAGCACCAATCCAATGTACTGGCCGATAGCCATGGCCTGTTCGCTGAGCGGGCTGCCCTTGAGCAACTCGATAAGGTAATACAGCAGGTGCCCTCCATCCAAGACGGGGATGGGCAGAAGGTTCAGTACCGCCAGGCTCAGCGACACCATGGCGAGGAATTGCAGAAACCGGGCAACGCCCAATTGGGCACTGGCGCTGGCCACCTGCGCGATGCCGATCACGCTGGATAGGTTCTTTGGCGAGGCCTCGCCGCGCAGCATCTTGCCGATCATGCCGAAGGTTTGCGCGACGTTGCGCCAGGTGCCGACCAGTGCCTCATGCAGGGCACGCAGCGGACCGTAGCGCAACGTGGCAGCTTCCGGTGCCGGCGGGGTAATGCCGACCACCCATGCCATTGGCTGGCCTTGCAGCGACTCATGGCGTGCGACGACCTGCAACGGCATGGTCTTGCCGTTGCGTTCGACCATGATGGCAAGTTTCGGCGAGACATCGGCATCCTGCCGTATCAGCTTCCCTACCGTATCGAAATCCGGCACCGGACTGCCGTTGATGCTGACGATGCGGTCGCCACCCTGCATGCCGCCCAGTGCGGCAGGCTGACCAGGCATCACGGTGGCGGCTACCGGCGGCGGAGGCATCGGCTGCAAGCCCAGGGTCGTGAAGTAGTCGTCAATGGTCTGGCCAGGCGGCAATTTGTCCAGCGGCAGCAGCAACTGCCTTTGCGTGCCGTCGGGGTCGCGCACGGTCAGCGGCAGTGGCGTGCGGCCGAGCAAGGCATTGGCCATCGCGTCCAGGGAATCGCCCAGAGTGTCAACGTTGCGACCGTCGATGCTGAGGATGCGATCGCCCGGCCGTATACCCGCCACAGCCGCCATACTTTGCGGCTTGGCGGTGATGATGGGGGCGCTGTCGGGCAGGCCCAGCATGAACATCAGCCACAGCGCGGCCACGGTGAAGATCAGGTTGAAGCCCGGCCCGGCCAGCACGATCAGGATGCGCTTCCACACCGGCTGGGTGGTGAATTCCTGGTCGCGGAACTGCGGTGGCACGGCGCCTTCGCGCGCGTCCAGCATCTTTACGTAGCCGCCCAGCGGGATCGCGGCGATCTGGTACTCGCAGCCATCGCGGCCGGTGCGTTTCCACAACGCCTTGCCGAAGCCCACAGAGAAGCGCAGTACCCGCACACCACAGCGGCGCGCGACCCAGTAGTGGCCGAACTCATGGAAAGTCACCAGCACGCCCAGCGTGACCAGCAACCAGAACACCGAGCCGAAGAAGGAAGTCATCAAACGCCGAGGACAGGAATCTATCTGGGAAGGATATCAGCAAGGCCGCCGCAGCAGGCGCCGGGCCGCAGCCCGCGCCTCGCCGTCGCGCGCGACAAGGGACTCCACATCGACCACGGCTTGCGCCGGCAGTTCCGTGAGCACGGCCTCCACCACCTCGGCGATGGCGAGGAAGGGCAGGGTGCCGGCCAGGAAGGCCTCCACCGCCACCTCGTTTGCCGCATTCAGGATCGCGGGTGCATCGCCACCGGCGCGCAGCGCCTGAAAGGCGAGGGCGAGGCAGCGGAAGGTGTCCAGGTCCGGTGCCTCGAACTGCAGGGCACCGCCATCGGCGAGGTCCAGCCGGGGCACGCCTGCCTCAATGCGTTCCGGCCATGCCAAGGCGTGGGCGATGGCGGTACGCATGTCGGGGTTGCCGAGCTGGGCCAGCACCGAGCCGTCCACGTACTCCACCAGCGAATGCACCAGGCTCTGCGGGTGCACCAGTACGTCGATCGCGTCCGGCGGCGCGCCGAACAGGTGATGCGCCTCGATCACTTCGAGGCCTTTGTTCATCAACGTGGCCGAGTCCACCGAAATCTTGCGGCCCATCGACCATTTCGGATGCTTGCAGGCCTGGTCGGGCGTCACTGCGGCCAGCTCGGCCCGCGAACGACCGCGGAACGGGCCGCCGGAGGCGGTGAGGACCAGCCGGCGCACGCCGCTTTTCGCCAGGTCGGGGCGACCGCCGGGCAGGCATTGGAAGATCGCGTTGTGTTCCGAATCGACCGGGATCAGTTCCCCGCCGCCCGCGCGCAATGCTTCCAGCAGCAGTGGACCGCCAAGCACGATGGATTCCTTGTTCGCCAGCAGCAGGCGCTTGCCGGCTCGCGCCGCGGCGAGGGTGGAATCCAATCCTGCGGCGCCGACGATGGCGGCCACGACGATGTCACACGACGTGCCTGCGGTGGCGGCTGTGAGCGCATGGTGGCCGCTGGCCACCGTGCAGCGCACGCCTGCAGCAGCGAGTCTGCGCGCCAGTTCGCCCTCCAGCGTGGAGTCGGCGATCACGGCCAGATCGGGGCGGAAGCGTTCGCACAGCTCGGCCAGTGCGGCCACGTTGCTGTGAGCGCTCAGGATGCTGGCGCGGAAACGGTCCGGGTGTCGCGCGATCACGTCCAGCGTGCTGGCGCCGATCGAACCGGTTGCGCCGAGGACGGCGACTTTCTTCATCTCACAGACCCAGCAACTGCAAGCCCAGTGCGAACACCGGGAGAGCCGCGAACACGCTGTCCAGCCGATCCAGCAAGCCACCGTGGCCGGGGAAGACGCTGCCCGAATCCTTCATGCCGGCATGGCGCTTCATCAGGCTCTCCAGCAGGTCGCCCACGATGGAGACGGCTACCGTAATGGCGGCCAGTACGCCGAGGCCGAGCAGCGCCGTGTCGCGCACGTCCAGCAGCCAGCCGCCGGCCAGAGCCACCAGCACGCCGGCGACCATCGCGCCGTACGCGCCGGCCCAGGTCTTGCCGGGACTGATCTGCGGCGCCAGCTTGCGCTTGCCGAAGGTGCGTCCGCTGAAGTACGCGCCGATGTCGGCTGCCCACACGATCACCAACGCCAGCAGCAGCCACCAGTGGCCATGCACCTCGCGGCCGTGCAGCGCGATCAGCGCGACCCACGCCGGGAAAATCACGAAGGCGCCGGCTGCGAGCTTCAGCGTGCGGTTTTCCGGTGTGGGCGCGGCACCGAAGGCGAAGTGCCGCAGCCAGAGGCAGGCCAGCAGCCACCAAGCCACGCCCAGCACCAGCAGCAGAGGCATCAGCGCGCCGGCGTGCCCCATCCACAGCAGTGCGAACAGCACTGCGGCGGACACGAGCAGGGCCATGCGTGAGGCGGGCTTCTGCACGTTGGCGAGGCGAGTCCACTCCTCCATTGCGCCGAGGAATACCGCTGCGCCCACCAGGGCGATCCATGGGGTGGAAAGCAGCAGGATGATGGCGATCGCCAGCGGCGCGAGCAGCAAGGCGGTGAGGACGCGCTGTTGCAACATGCTTACCCCTTGTCCATGGCGACCTGGTCGCCGGTGCGGCCGTAGCGGCGTTCGCGCCGGCCGTAGTCCTCGATCGCCCGGTGCAGGCTGGCCTGGTCGAAGTCTGGCCACAGGGTATCGGTGAAATGCAGTTCGGCATAGGCCGCCTGCCACAGCAGGAAGTTGCTGAGCCGGCAGTCGCCCCCGGTACGGATGAACAGGTCCAGCGGCGGCAGTTCGGCCAGGCACATGCGACGGCCCAGTTCGGCCTCGTCGACGGCCTCGGCGCGCAGCTCGCCGCGCGCCACCGCGCAAGCGGCATCGCGCGCGGCCTGCGCGATGTCCCAGCGGCCGCCGTAGTTCACTGCGATGTTGAGGTGCAGCTTGTGGTTGCCGGCGGTGCGTGCCATCGAGGCCTGCATGCGCTCGCGCAGTGGCTCGTCGAAGGCAGTCAGGTCGCCGGTGAAGCGCAGCCGCACGCCTTGGGCATGCAGTTCGTCGGTTTCCTTGTCCAGCGCCCGCACGAACAAGCCCATGAGCGCGCCGACCTCTTCTTCGGGGCGCTGCCAGTTCTCGCTGGAGAAGGCGAACAGGGTAAGCGCCTCCACGCCTTCGCGCAGGCAGCCCTCCACCACTTCGCGCACGGCCTTGCGGCCGGCATTGTGGCCGAAGCTGCGCGGGCGATGGCGCAGCTTCGCCCAGCGGCCGTTGCCATCCATCACGATGGCGATATGGCGCGGGATGGCGGGAGTCTTGGTCATCGGCGGGGCTTTTGTGTCCTTCTCCCCTTCTGGGGAGAGGGTGCCCCGGAGGGGCGGATGAGGGGCGGATGTCTGCCGCGCCGCGGCTCAAGGCGAATCGAGCCGAAAGGGTGCCGCAAGACTGTCTCCTCTGCCTTTGCCTTCTCCTCGGGGAAGAGAGGGGAACGCGTGGTGCCGTGCGGGTTCGTTTTCCGGGCGCGGCCGTTGCCCGGAATCGCGGGTTCCGCTGTGGCGTCCGTTACATGGACATCAACTCGTCTTCCTTCGTCTTCACCACGCCATCCACGTCCTTCACGAAGCGGTCGGTGAGCTTCTGGATCTCGTCGTCGGCGCGGCGCTCCTCGTCTTCGCTGATCTGCTTGTCCTTGAGCAGGTCCTTCACTTTCTGCATGGCATCGCGGCGCACGTTGCGGATCGCGATCTTCGCGTTCTCGCCCTCGTGCGACACATGCTTGGCCAGTTCGCGGCGGCGCTCCTCGGTGAGCGGCGGCAGGTTGAGGCGAATCACGGTACCGGCGGTGGTCGGCGTGATGCCGATGTCCGAGCCCAGGATGGCCTTCTCGACCGGGCCGACCAGGCTCTTGTCGAACGGCGTGATGACGATGGAGCGCGCATCAGCGAGTGCCACCGTGGCCACCTGGTTCAGGGGCATCTCGGAACCGTAGGCAGGCACCCGGATACCGTCCACCAGCGCGGTGCTGGCGCGGCCGGTGCGCAGGCGGGTGAGCTCGTGCCTGAGCGCGTCGATGCTCTTGCTCATGCGGGTCTGGGCATCGGTCTTGATGTCGTTGATCATGGGCGTTCCCCGGAAAATCTGGCTAGCCGCCGAGTATAGCAGCGCGGGTCGAAGGCTCAGTTGTGCACCAGGGTGCCCACCGCTTCTCCGTGCATGATTCGCATGAGGTTGCCAGGCACGGTCATGTCGTAGATGCGCAGGGGCATGCGATGGTCGCGGCACAGCGCGATGGCGGCGGTGTCCATCACCTGCAGATTGCGCTGGATCACCTCGTCGTAGGTGAGCTGGTCGTAACGGGTGGCGTCGGCGTGCTTGGCCGGGTCGGCGGTGTACACGCCGTCCACCTTGGTGGCCTTGAGCAGCAGGTCGGCGCCGATTTCCACCGCGCGCAGCGCGGCGGCCGAGTCGGTGGTGAAGAACGGGTTGCCGGTGCCGGCGGCGAACAGCGCGATGCGTCCCTTCTCGATGTGGCGGATCGCGCGGCGGCGGATGAAATCCTCGGCCACGTCGTGGATCTGGATCGCGCTCATCACGCGGGCGTAGCCGCCGCGCTTCTCGATGGCATCGGCCATCGCCAGCGCGTTCATCACCGTGGCCAGCATGCCCATGTGGTCGCCGGTGACGCGATCCATGCCGGCGGCAGCGAGGCCTGCGCCGCGGAAGATGTTGCCGCCGCCGATGACTACGCCAATGTTTACGCCGGCCCTGACCACCTCGATGATTTCATCGGCCAGCCGCCCGATCACCTTGGGGTCGATGCCGTAATCGGCCTCGCCCATCAGGGCTTCACCGGAGAGCTTGAGCAGAATGCGGCGGTACTTGGGCTGGTCGCTCATGGGGTCTCCGGATTGTAATGGCGCAAACCGACGCATTGTAACGATTGCGGCCGGACGCGGCGAGTTCATGCGCGCGGCGAGGGCGGCTCAAGATGGCGGGACTCGCCATTCTGCGCGCCCACCAAGGCGTTCCGGCACAGGTATGCGCCATAAAAAAAGCGGAGCCGCGAGGGCCCCGCCTTTGGGGTTGGCGCAAGACGAATCAGGCGAGGTTCTTCGCCGCGAATTCCCAGTTCACCAGGTTCCAGAACGACTCCACGTATTTCGGGCGGGCGTTGCGGTAGTCGATGTAGTAGGCGTGCTCCCACACGTCGATGGTGAACAGCGGCTTGTCGCTGCCGGTGATCGGCGTGGCGGCGTTGGAGGTGTTGACGATGCCCAGCGTGCCGTCCGGACGCTGCACCAGCCAGGTCCAGCCCGAGCCGAAGTTGCCGACGGCCGACTTGGTGAACTCCTCCTTGAACTTGTCCAGCGAGCCGAACGCCTTGTTGATCTCATCGGCCAGCTTGCCGCTGGGTGCATTGTTCTCCTGCGGCTTGCGCATGGAGTGCCAGTAGAAGGTGTGGTTCCAGATCTGCGCGGCGTTGTTGAACACGCCGCCGGAGGACTTCCGGATGATGTCTTCCAGCGCGGCGCCTTCGAACTCGGTGCCCTTGATCAGGTTGTTGAGGTTGGTCACGTAGGCCTGATGATGCTTGCCGTAGTGGAATTCCAGCGTTTCGGCCGAGATGTTCGGCTCCAGGGCGTTCTTTTCGTAGGGCAACGGGGGAAGTTCGATCGCCATGAGTGGCTCCTTGACGGTGGCTGGGAAGGGATCGCGGCGGCCGGTGGCCGCCTGGCCGACTGATACAATACCGGTCTGTCCGCATTGTAAAGATGAATACCCGACCTATGGACGTAAACGAGCGAATCAAGTCGCTGCTCGCTGCGCACCCCATCGTGCTCTTCATGAAGGGCACGCCGGAGTTTCCGATGTGCGGCTTCTCCAGCCGTGCCGCGCAGGCGTTGCAGCGGGCAGGTGCACCGTTCCATGCGGTGAACGTGCTGGCCGATCCCGAGATCCGCTCGGCGCTGCCGCATTACGCGAACTGGCCGACCTTCCCGCAGCTGTTCATCGAGGGCGAACTCATTGGCGGCTGTGACATCGTCGTCGACCTCGAGGCTTCCGGCGAGCTGGCGCGCATGGCCGGAGACGTGAGCGGGACTGTGCACGAATGACGTTGCCGACAGCGCGACTCCCCGCGGGCTGGATGCCCGCCAGCGACACGCTGGACGGCCGCGTGGTGCTGGTCACGGGTGCTTATGGCGGCCTCGGTGGCGCGGTGGCGCGCGCAGCCGCGCGTGCGGGCGCCACCGTCATCATCAGCGGCAAGCGCAAGCGCCAGCTGGAACAACTCTACGACGCCATGCTGGCCGACGGCCTCTCCGAGCCGGTGATCCATCCGCTGGACATGGAGACGGCCACGCCGCGCGAATACGCCGCGCTGGTCGACGGTCTGCGCCACGACTTCGGTCGCCTGGACGGCATCGCGCACTGTGCAGCCAGCTTCGCCGGACTCACGCCGATCTCCATGCACAAGCCCGACGGCTGGTTGCGTGCCATGCATGTCAACGTCAATGCGCCGTTCGCGCTCACCCAGGCCTGCCTGCCGTTGTTGCAGGAGGCTGCGGACAGCGCGGTGGTGTTCGTCCTGGACGATCCGCAACGGTTGGCGCGGGCGCACTGGGGCGCCTATGGCGCATCGAAGGCGGCGCTGGAACGCTTCGCGGAAATCCTGCACGAGGAAACCGACGAAAGCCCGTTGCGCGTGCATGCGTTGCTGCCTGCGCCGATGCGCACCATGCTGCGCAGGCAGGCGTATTTCGGTGAGGATGCCATGCAGCGCCCCCTGCCGGATGCCGCGGCTGCGGCGATGGTCTGGTTGCTCGGGGCGCATGGTCTGCCTGCACGTGGCCATGTGCTCGATCTGCGAGGAGAGGGGTGATGGAAACGCAGATGACCACCTTGTCGGCGGGAATCATGCTGTTCCTCATCATGGATCCGCTGGGCAACATCCCGATCTTCCTCAGCCTGCTCAAGGATGTACCGCCGAAGCGGCGGCGCCGCGTGCTGGTACGCGAGCTGCTGATCGCGCTGGGTGTGCTGCTGGGTTTCCTGATCGGTGGCCAGCACCTGCTCAGCCTGCTTCAACTCAAGCCCGATTCGATCAGCATCGCGGGCGGCATCGTGCTGTTCCTCATCGGCATCCGCATGGTGTTCCCGCCGGCGGATGGCGGCGGCATCTTCGGCAAGAGCGGCGGCGGCGAACCTTTCATCGTGCCTATGGCGATTCCCGGCGTTGCCGGCCCCTCCGCGATGGCGGCGTTGCTGCTGCTCACCAATACCCAGCCGGGACGTACCGCGGACTGGGCCATCGCGTTGATCGGCGCATGGCTGGCCACGGCCATGATCCTGTTCTTCTCCACCTACCTGTTCCGCTGGCTCGGCGAGAGCGTGCTGACTGCGTTGGAACGCGTGATGGGCATGCTGCTGATTGCCCTGTCGGTGCAGATGTTCATGGGCGGCGTGGCCGCGTTTCTGCATCTGGCGCTTTGACGAGTCGATCGCGACATACCGTGGCGAATGTCACGATGGAACTAATGTAAAATTGCTGTAAAATAAGCCGGAGACAATATCAAAGGCTTTGGACGGCGGGCGACGCAATTCAATAGAAGGGTGTCGCAAGAAAATTCGCATTACGAGCTGCTAGTGCTCGATCCGGAAGGGTCGAGTTTTTTTGTGCCCGAAATATTCGTTTTTTCTTTCGAAACGCGTTTGGTTACCGCCGCGACCCAGTCATTACTGGCTTGAACTTGCATTACGGGGATTACACATGAAGCGAGCTTATCTCTCTGCAGCGATTGCACTCTCTCTTGGCATGGCGTCGTCGATGGCGCTGGCGCAGACCACGACCGGCAACAGTCAGCCTGCGCAAGCCACGGCCCAGCAGGGCGGCGGTGGCCAGTCCAGCGTGTCGAGCACCTCCAAGGTGTCGGCGGTGGCCACCAAGCATGCGCGCGAGCTGCAGTCCGTCGAAGTGACGGCAACGGCCGTGAGCCTCGGCGGCGGCCTGATGTCCGAGCAGGACGCGCCCAAGGCGGTGTCCACCATCACGCGTGCGGCGATCCAGCAGGGAGCGCCCGGCGGCACCTTCGTGCAGGCGATCCAGAGCATCCCGGGCGTGTTCACGTCCACCGACGATTTCACCGGCCTGAACGACGGCAACTATTCCATCCGCGGTTTCACCAGCGACGAAGTGGGTACCACCGTCAACGGCGCGCCGATCAATGACAGCGGCAACTACCGCGTGTACGCCACCGAGTACGGCGACGCCGAGAACATGGGCGACATCACCGTGCAGCAGGGTTGGCCGGACGTCGACCAGCCGATCTCCGGCGCGGCCGGCGGCTCCATCGGCTGGGCGACCATCGATCCGTCGCACACGGGCGGCGTCGATCTCAGCCAGACCTTCGGCAGCAACAGCTACCACCGCACCTTCGTGCGCCTGAACACCGGCGACATGGGTCCGGTGCGCTCCTGGATTTCGTACTCGGACAACGACGCGGATATCTGGGACGGCCCCGGCCAGCAGAAGGTGACGAAGGTCGACGGCAAGGTGCTGTGGACCATCGACGACCGCAACTCGATCTCCTTCTCGATGCAGTACAACCGGGAAGTGAAGAACAGCTACATGCATCCGACCAAGGCGCAGGCGGCTACGGACTACGACTACAACTACTCCGACATCTGGACAGTCCCGGAGAACGTGAAGTCGACCAGCACCAGCTCTTGCGGTCCGAACGTCAACTACAACGTCTGCTATTACAAGCTGCACACCAATCCGTATATCAGCTGGATGGGCAGTGCCGACGGCGAGTTCACGCTGAATGACAGCCTGCACCTGTCCGTGGTGCCCTACTTCCAGTACGGCGACGGCGGCGGCAGCGGCGCCTCGGCCTTCAAGGAAAGCACCTCCGACAACAATGAGTACGGCTATGTCAATGCCGACCTCAACGGCGACGGCCTCATCAAGAACGGTACCAAGGGCCTGGTCTATTCGCTCAGCCAGAACATCACCTACCGTCCCGGCGTCATCGCCAAGTTGAGCCAGGATCTCGGCCTCAACGACACACTAGTCTACGGCGTGTGGTGGGAGCGTCCGCGCGAGCAGCAGAACGAAGTGTTTACGCCGATCGATACCAGCACCGGCACGCCGTCGGACATCTGGGCGCAGACCGACCTGATCCGTTATCCGGACGGCCGCGTGCAGGCGGCATACGACGAATACACCACCACCACTACCGAGAAGGCCTTCGCCACCAACACCTGGACGCCCAGCGACCAGTGGACGGTGACCGCCGGCATCTCCTACCTCTGGGCCCAGCGCAAGGGCTTCGACTACGAGTACCCGGGTTCGAACTATGGTCCGTACTACGACCAGCAGTTCGGCGGCCCGTTCGAGGCCACCTACCACAAGTGGTCGCCGACGGTGGGCACGAAGTTCCAGCTGAACGACGAGAACCAGCTCTACTTCGGCATGGGCCGGACGTTCCGTACGCCGGTCAACGGCGCACTGGCGCAGAACGGCGCGGCGGCCGACCTGAATGCCAATCACCCCGAGTCGGGCAGTTTCACCGCGGTCAACAAGCCCGAGACGGCGACCAGTGCCGATCTGGGCTGGCGTTTCTATGCTCCGCGCGTGTCGGTCAACATCGATGCCTATGCTGCCAACTTCCAGAACAAGCAGGTCAGCGGCTACGACGAGAACAGCGGCCAGACCGTGTACACCAGCCTGCCCAGCGTCCACATGCGTGGCATGAACAGCGAAGCCAGCGTCAAGCTGACCGATCAGTTCACCCTGTACGGTTCGTACACCTACACCGTGGCGCGTCAGCAGGACAACGTGAATTCCGGCAGCGACGGCATCTACTTCACCCAGGGCAAGACCCTGATCAACACGCCGCGCAATGCGGCCTACGCAAGCCTCGACTACAAGCAGGGGCCGCTGTGGGCTAGCCTGAACGCGAAGTACAGCGGCGCGATCTGGGGCGACTGGTCGAACACGGAAAAGGTGGGCGGCTACACCACCTTCAATCTGAGCGCGGGCTACCACCTGCCGGATTTCTCGACCGACTTCACCCAGCCCTACGTCAAGTTCAACGTGTTCAACATAGCCGACCACCAGGCGCTTACCTGGTCCTACGCCAACCCGTTCCTGGCGTCTTCGGGCCAGAGCACCAACCCCTCGGCTTACGCGACGCCGGCGACCTACTCGATCCTGCAGAGCCGTACCTACATGATCACCTTCGGCGTTTCGATCCACTGACCTTGCGTTCCATCACCTGCGGCTGACACAGCGTGGGGAGCGAAGCCGGCACCTTCGGGTGCCGGCTTTTTTGTTGCCGGAATCACCCCCGGAAGCGGCAACGAAGCAGCGATCAGGCAAATTGTTACGATAATGTAATATCTTGCGCGTAACTTTTTGCGTAGCAGCCTCGGCCGGAGCCTCCGCCCATGGCCGCTGCATTCCCAGGGGCAGCAGAGGAGCCAGTACCGCGCCCGGCATGCCGGGGCGACGGATGGTCCGGTCTGCTGCCTTCACTTCGTTGCTTGTTGCGAACCGCCATGAGGGTCGACGTCTCTATGAAACACACCAATCGCGCCAAACTGCTGCCGATGGCCATCGCCGCACTGTTGGCTTCCTCGCCGATCCTGGCGCAGGACACCTCGTCCTCGATCAGCGGCCGGGTGCTCGACGGCAGCGGCCAGCCGGTTGTCGGCGCCACCGTGCAGATCGTGCACGAGCCGTCAGGCACCACCAAGGTCGCCACTACCGATGCCAATGGCCGCTATTCGGCGCAGGGCCTGCGCGTGGGAGGCCCGTTCGATGTCACCGTGTCCAAAGGCGGCATGCCCCAGGCCGAACAGAAGAACGTCTACCTGCAGCTGGCGCAGGACACTGCGGTCAACCTGGCCATGGGTGCCGAGCAGGTCAAGGAGGCGAAGAATCTCGGCGGCGTCACCGTGTCGGCCAACGCGCTGGCACAGACCTTCACGCCCGACAACAAGGGCATGTCCACCAATGTCTCGCAGCGCGAGCTGCAGGCTGCGCCGTCGCCCGGCCGCTCGATTGCCGACATCGCCCGCCTCGATCCGCGCGTGAGCATTTCCGATCGCGGTGAAGGCGCCATCTCCACGATGGGCATGAACAACCGCTACAACTCGATCACCGTGGACGGCGCCGGCGTGGGCGATCCGTTCGGCCTGAATTCCAACGGCATGCCCTACATCGGTTCGCCGATCTCGGCCGACACCATCGAGGAATACAACATCTCCACGGCGAACTTCGACGTGGCTTCCGACACCGTGGGCGCCAACATCAACGCGGTCACCAAGAGCGGCACCAACGATTTCCACGGTTCGGTGTATTACGCCTACCGCAATGCCGACAAGCTGGTCGGCACGGCTGGCTGGCTGAACAAGGACCAGCCGGGTTACGACTACGCCGGCTACAAGCGCGACTGGACCGCGGGCGCCACGCTGGGCGGACCGATCGTCAAGGACAAGCTGTTCTTCTTCGTCAACTACGAGAAAGAGAAGACCATCGGCCTCGGCGCCGATTCGGCCAACGGTCTCGATTCCACTCTCGGCAACGGCTCGTCCACCTCCAACAAGGTGTCGCCGGGCGACCTTCAGCGCATCATCAACGCCGCCAACGCACTGGGGCTGAAACCGGGCAATTTCAGCGGCGGCAACGTAGATCTGCTCGACGAGCGCTACCTGGCCAAGCTGGACTGGAACATCACCAACAACCACCGCGCCAGCTTCAGCTACCAGCGCACCAAGGAAGTCCAGCCGATCGTGCAGGGCAACTCCAGCAACTCGATCGGTCTGACCAGTTACTGGTACACCAAGAACAGCGACACCAAGAATGCGGTGCTGCAGTTCTTCGACGACTGGAACGAGGACTTTTCCACTGAAACCAAGCTCGGCTACCGCCAGTTCTCGCAGGTGCGCAGCGTCGCCGAGCAGCAGCCGCAGGTATTCGTCGATGTGGGCGTCAGCACGAATCCGAAGACCGGCAAGCAGACCGGCTCGACGCCCTACGTCGACCTGGGCGAGGACCAGTACAGCCACTACAACGTACTGAACATCAAGACCTGGAGCCTGTTCGAGGCGGCCACCTGGTATCTGGGCGACCACACCCTCAAGGGCGGCGTCGACTTCCAGCAGAACAAGATCTACAACCTGTTCGGCCGTACCGAGTTCGGCGCCTACACCTTCTACGGCATCGACAATTTCGAGAAGGGCATCTACGGCTCGTACAACATCTACCAGCCGTCGACGGGCTATACGCTCAACGATGTGGCGGCGCAGTGGACGTTGCGCCAGACCAGCCTGTTCCTGCAGGACACCTGGCAGGTGAACAACAACCTGTCGCTGCAGTACGGCATCCGCGTCGACCAGGCCAACACCGGCGACCGTCCGGTCTACAACCCCGCGGTCACCAAGACCTTCGGCATCGATGCGAACGGCCAGGTCGTGGTGAACTATCCGTCGGGCAGCAACATCACCCCGTTGCGCAACAACAACACCATCGACGGTCTGCGTATCGTCGAGCCGCGCGTGTCGTTCAACTATGCCTTCGACACCCAGCTGATGACGCAGCTGCGCGGCGGTTTCGGACTGTTCCAGTCCAATCCGCCGACGGTGTGGATGACGAACCCGTTCCAGAACAACGGCATTACCACCACCGTGTATCAGGTTTACAACGACTACGGTGTTCAGCCGGGGCAGGGCAACAGCCTGCCGGTGTTCAGTCCGAATCCATACGGCCAGAACCTGCCGCCGCCGGCGAGCAGCTCGATGAACGTGGATACCATCGACCGGAACTTCAAGCTGCCCTCCGTGTGGAAGTACAGCCTGGCGCTCGACCGCGAACTGCCGTGGTGGGGCACGGTGTTTTCGGCCGAGTACCAGTACGTCAAGGTGCGCAACGGCATCTGGTACCAGATGCTCAACCTCGGCTCGCCCACGGGCACGATGCCCGACGGCCGCGCACAGTACTGGAAGACGCCGGGCGAAGCCGGCGCCAGTGCCGATGCCCGTGCCAACGCGAGCAAGAGCTTTACCTACAACTCCACCTACCTCACCAACACCCACAAAGGCCATGCCGACGCATTGACCCTGTCGTTGAAGAAGCCGTTCTCCGACAGCTGGTTCGGCAGCCTGGGCGTGACCTTCGGCGACTCCACCGAGGTCAATCCGGGTACCTCCAGCCAGGCCAGCTCGAACCTGTCGAACAGCGCCTGGGTGAACCCGAACGACGAGACAGTGGCGCGTTCCAACCGCGCGGTGCGCCAGCGCGTCAATGCATCGGTCACCTGGCAGCACCGGTTCTTTGGCGATTACGTCACCAGCATCGGCGCGTTCTACGACGGCCATACCGGCCAGCCGTACAGTTGGACCTTCGGCAACGACGCCAACGGCGACGGCTTCGGCCAGGGCACCGACCTGGTCTATATCCCGCGCAACGGCGAAGTGACCCTGCTGCAGCCGAACGGCAAGCCGGCCACGGCCGCGCAGATCCAGCAGTTCTACAGCTACATCCAGAGCGACTCGTATCTGAGCAGGCACCAGGGCCAGATCGCCAAGCGCAACGCCGCCAGCGCCGCCTGGGTCAACGACCTCGACCTGAGCGTGCGCCAGGAAATCCCTGGCCTCTTCAAGGGCAACAAGGGCGAGGTCCGCCTGGACGTCTACAACGTGCTGAACCTGGTCGACAAGCGCTGGGGCCAGGAGCACGACCTGGGTTTCTACCAGACGCGCAACCTCGCCGACTATGCCGGCGTAGGCGCCGACGGCAAGTACATCTACAAGCTCTACACCGACAAGTACGGCAACTACCAGCCGGAGCAGTACACGGTGTACGACGCCGGTACCTATACCAAGACCAATGTGGTCTCGCGCTGGTCGGCGATGTTGACGGTCCGCTACACGTTCTGAGTACGCTGCCGGATGTCACGGGAAGCCGGTGCCCACGGAGGCGCCGGCTTTTTCATGTCACACATTCTTGCCAGCATGTCATTCCGCGGACGTGCCATGGGCGCACGGCGGCAGTCCTGTCGCGCGTCGTGGCGTGTTCTGTGAATGCCCCCGTGCAAGTACGAGGGCAGCCAGGCATTTTGGCTTGACTGTGCCGCAGCCCAGGCAGGAAGCTTCACGGTCGCCGCATCTACGCGGGCGTGTGCCCGCGGGACAGTGGTTGGAGATATCGATGAACGATGCAGGTACCGGCGTTGCCGGTCGCAAAGCCGCGGTGAGCGCACGCATTTCGCCCGCCGGCGGCCTGGACATTCTTTCCCGTCACGAAGTGGCGCGTCTGCGCGGGGCGAGCGATTCGGGCCTGCACGGCCTGCTGCGCCGTTGCGCCCTGGCGGTGTTGACTTCGGGCACCATCAGCGACGACCCGCGGGCCATCCTTGAGCAATATCCGGATTTCGACATCCAGGTGCAGCAGCAGGATCGCGGCATCAAGATCGAGCTGACCAACGCTCCGGCGCAGGCCTTCGTGGACGGCCAGATCATCCGTGGCATCAACGAATTGCTGGTAGCCGTGGTGCGCGACATCGTTTACGTGTCCACGCAGCTGAAACAGATCGGCAGCGACGATCTCGAGCCCTCCGATGCATTGACCCAGGCCGTGTTCGAGATCCTGCGCAACGCACGCATCCTCAAGCCGCACATCGACCCGAACCTGGTGGTGTGCTGGGGTGGCCACTCGATCTCGCGCGATGAGTATGAGTACACCAAGGCGGTGGGCTACCAGCTCGGCCTGCGCGGCATGGACATCTGCACCGGCTGCGGCCCGGGCGCGATGAAGGGGCCGATGAAAGGCGCCACGATTGCCCACGCCAAGCAGCGGCGTCGCAACAACCGCTATATCGGGGTCACCGAGCCGGGCATCATCGCGGCCGAGTCGCCGAATCCCATCGTCAACCAGCTGGTCATCATGCCGGACATCGAGAAGCGCCTCGAGGCCTTCGTCCGCATGGGACACGGCATCATCGTGTTCCCCGGCGGCGTGGGCACGGCGGAGGAGATCCTCTACCTGCTTGGCATCCTGCTGCACCCGGAAAACGCCGGTATTCCGTTCCCGTTGATCCTTACCGGGCCGAAGCAGTCGGCTGCGTATTTCGAGCAGATCGACAAATTCCTGCGCCTCGCACTGGGCGATGCGGTGGCGGCGCATTACCAGATCATCGTGGACGATCCGGCTGCGGTGGCAAAGGCGATGGCCAAGGGCATCGAGAAGGTGCGCAACAATCGTCTCGACACCAAGGACGCGTTCTTCTTCAACTGGGCCTTGCGCGTCCCCCTGGAGTTCCAAAGCCCGTTCGCGCCCACGCACGAAGCGATGCGCGGCCTGCAGCTGCATCATGGCCGTCCGTTGCACGAATTGGCGGCCGACCTGCGCCGTGCGTTCTCCGGCATCGTGGCTGGCAACGTGAAAGAGGAAGGCGTGCAGGCGATCGAGAAGAACGGTCCGTTCGACATCGACGGCGACCGCGACATCATGCAGGCACTGGACAAGCTGCTGCAGGCCTTCGTGGCGCAGCATCGCATGAAGCTGCCCGGCGGCACGGCCTATGTGCCGTGCTATCGCGTGATCACGAGCTGACGAGGTCGTCGAGAGCCGCATGCAAAAAGGCCGGCATTGCTGCCGGCCTTTTCGTGCCAGTTTGCAGATGCGCCCTGACAGCTTGCGCATCACGATTTACGCGTCGAATTACGCGCAATCCAAAAGAAAAGGGCCTGCATTTCTGCAAGCCCTCGATGTATCTGGCGCCCGAAGCTGGACTCGAACCAGCGACCCCCTGATTAACAGTCAAGTGCTCTAACCAGCTGAGCTATTCGGGCGGGAGCTGCGTAGTTTGTCGATCGGGCGGGGAGCTGTCAAGCGGCTCTCTTGCTCAACAAACCGCAATCATTGTGCCGCGGCGCAACTGGCGGCTTCCGCCGTGCTGGCCGGCGCGCCGCGGATGCGGCCGATGTTGGAGACCACCACCACCAGGGCCTGATCCGGGTCGTTCCGGCTGCAGAAGCGCAGCGTGTTGGTCGTGCCGCTGGCGCTGCCATCGCTGCGGAAGCGCACGAATTGGCGGCCGTTGTCGCCCAGGACGGTGATGCCGGTGTAGCCGGCCCTGGTGCGCAGGGGTGCGGCATCTGGCTGGCCGTCGCGATCCTGGTCGTGGCCGACCAGCCAGCCGGACTCCCAGCGTGTCTCGCCACTGCAGCGCATGCCGTCGCGGCTGGGGCAAAACAAGGCGGTCTTGCCGGTGGTGACGGCGATGCCGCGTGCGTGTTGCAAGGCGGCGATGAAATCCATCTGCGCGACTTGCATCCGGTTATGCCGAACGAAACGTGCCAGCGAAGGCGCGGCGATGGCCGTGAGCACACCGAGAATCGCCACGACCATGATCTGTTCGATCAGGGTGGCGCCACGCGGCCTGTCGCGTGAACAGCAAGCCTTTCGCATCGCCATGATGCGCTCCTGCACGGGCGGAGGTGTCATGCTAGGAAGGCATGGTCACGCGGCCAGCCGTCCGGCAGGGGAGCATGGCGTCGGACTCTGCTGACAGGGTATGTCAGCAGCCTCGATTTAATATGCAAGTCTCCGCCCGCATGTCGTTGGCCATGAACGATAGATTCGAACTTGTCGCGCCCTACCAGCCTGCCGGCGACCAGCCCGAGGCGATCCGCCGCCTGAGCGAGGGCTTCGAGGCCGGTCTGGCCGCGCAAACCCTGCTGGGCGTCACCGGCTCGGGCAAGACCTACACCATCGCCAACGTGATCCAGCAGGTGCAGCGGCCCACCATTGTGATGGCGCCGAACAAGACGCTGGCGGCGCAGCTGTACGGCGAATTCAAGGAGTTCTTCCCGCACAACGCGGTGGAGTACTTCGTGAGCTACTACGACTATTACCAGCCGGAGGCCTACGTGGTGGCGTCCGACACCTTCATCGAGAAGGATGCTTCGATCAACGACCACATCGAGCAGATGCGGCTGGCCGCCACCAAAGCGCTGCTTTCGCGGCGCGACGCGATCATCGTGGCCACGGTCTCGGCGATCTACGGCCTGGGTAATCCGGAGGATTACCTGTCGTTGCGGCTGATCCTGGCGAAGGGCGAGCGCATCGATCAGCGCCAGCTGATCCGCCAGCTCACCGAACTGCAGTACACCCGCAACGAGATGGAGCTGCGCCGCGGCACCTACCGCGTGCGTGGCGAGATCATCGATGTGTTTCCTGCCGAATCGGAAACCGAAGCGCTGCGCATCGAGCTGTTCGATGGCGAGGTGGAAGGCCTGGCGCTGTTCGATCCACTGACGGGCGAAACCGTCCGCAAGGTGCCGCGCTACACGGTGTATCCGCGCACGCATTACGCGTCGACGCGCGAGAGCGTGCTCAACGCCATCGACACCGTCAAGGACGAACTGAAAGAGCGGTTGGAGGTGCTGTACCGCGACAACAAGTTGGTCGAGGCGCAGCGACTGGACCAGCGCACCCGCTACGACGTGGAGATGATGGCCGAGGTGGGTTATTGCCAGGGCATCGAGAACTACTCGCGCCATCTATCCCGGCGTGCGCCCGGCGAGCCGCCGCCCACGTTGTTCGACTACCTGCCGGCCGACGGCCTGCTGGTGGTGGACGAGTCGCACGTCACCGTGCCGCAGGTCGGCGCGATGTACAAAGGCGACCGCTCGCGCAAGGAGACGCTGGTGGAATTCGGCTTCCGCCTGCCATCCGCGCTGGACAACCGGCCCTTGCGCTTCGAGGAGTGGGAGGCGCGGGTGCCACGTGCGATCTACGTTTCCGCCACGCCGCGCGAGTACGAGCTGCAGAAGTCCGGCGACGCCATCGTCGAATTGGTGGTGCGCCCCACCGGCCTGGTCGATCCCGAAGTGGAGGTGCGCCCAGTGCGTACCCAGGTGGACGACCTGCTGGGCGAGGCCAACAAGCGCATCGCGATGGGCGATCGGGTGCTGGTCACCACGCTGACCAAGCGCATGGCCGAGAACCTGACCGAATATCTCTCCGAGCACGGCGTGAAGGTGCGCTACCTGCATTCGGACATCGAGACGGTGGAGCGCAGCGAGATCATCCGCGACCTGCGCCTGGGCGAGTTCGACGTGCTGGTGGGCATCAACCTGCTGCGCGAGGGCCTGGACATGCCCGAGGTGTCGCTGGTGGCGGTACTCGACGCCGACAAGGAAGGCTTCCTGCGCTCCACCGGCTCGCTGATCCAGACCATCGGCCGCGCTGCCCGCAACGTGCGCGGCAAGGCCATCCTCTACGCCGACGAAGTGACTCGCTCGATGCAGGCGGCAATGGACGAAACGGCCCGCCGCCGCGAGAAGCAAGTTGCCTACAACGAGGCGCACGGCATCACGCCCAGGACGGTGGAACGACGTATCGCCGACATCATGGAGGGCGCCCGCAGCGAGTCGCCGCGCGGTCGCGGCGGCAAGGGCAGGGCGCGTGCCGTGGCCGAATCGCCGGCGAGTTATGAAGCCATGGATCCGGCTAAGGCCGCCGTCGCCATCAAGAAGCTGGAGGCACAGATGTACAAGCACGCCCAGAACCTGGAGTTCGAGGCGGCGGCCCATCTGCGCGACCAGATCCATCAGTTGCGCGAGCAGGCCTTGCGTTGAGAGCCTGTTCAATATCTCCGCATAGCCCACGTTGCCTTGCCGTGGCCGTCAGGTGTTAGTGCATGGCGCAGGCTGGCGGGTCTAGCCGCGCGCTGTCGCATGGCGGTCACGGCAGGCAAACCGAAGGGTCGAGGCTGGTTGCCCACATGCCGGCGTCGTCACCCGGTCGTGGACGGACGTCCACTCCTCGCTCCTCAGGGCAGTGCCCATCCATGGATTCTTCCCGCGTGCCTTCACTTTTCCCCGGTCTGCGCGCAAACAGCTCCCGGCGCGGGAACGTGGAGATGTTGAACAGGCTCTAAGCTTGTCGCGGGGCAGGGAGTCGCCTATACTGCGCGGCTCGCGCGGCTTGCAGCCGTGCGAATCGGGCGGTTAGCTCAGCGGTAGAGCACTACCTTGACATGGTAGGGGTCACAAGTTCGATCCTTGTACCGCCCACCAATTTGAATCCGGCAACGGCGCGGCCTTCGGGCACGCGCCGTTGTTGTTTCCGACGCCCGGCTGGTGCCGGATTGATCCTGCGAGGCCGGGGAACCTCGGTCGGTCAGTGGTCGAAGCCGTCGTCGCCCCGCACGATCGCAACGCCGTTGGCGGTGCCGCTGTCGATGGTGACGACGCTCTTCAGGTCGAAATTGCCATCGCCGTCCACGTTGAAGATGGAGACGTGCGAGGCCGACCCGGTGCCGTCGATGACCGCGGCGAGGCCGTCGCGGTAAGTGATGTCGGTCGGTGCGCCATTGAACGAGGCCACCACCGCTGCGTCCTGGACGATCTTGCGGCCGTACACGAGGTAGCGGGATACGGAGTGGCTGGGCGAATTGGCGGAGAACAGGAAGGAGCCGTCGAGGGTGACCCAGCAAGGAGCCATCTGGGTGCCGGAGCCGGTGACCGTCAGCACCGCATCGTTGCGCACGAGGCTGATCTCGTTCGCGTGCGCGATGGTGACGTAGGCATCGTTGCCGCGGGTGGCGAGCCCGAACGGTGCGTTGACGTTGGCGGGAATGTTCGCCACCAGCCTGGTCGTGCCTGACACGCTGCCCTGGTCTGTCAGGTCGACCGTTTCAATGGCATTGCTCTTCTCGCTGATGACCAGTTGGCCGCCGATGACGCCTACCTGGGCCGCGGAGCCATCGGCAACGGCCAGCCGCGCCTTGCCGTCGGCGATGGAATTCACGCCATGGCGGTCGATCGGGTGCGATTCGATATAGGTGGCGGTCAGGATGTAGAGATGGCCGTGGCCGAAGGCGACGCTGACCGGGTTGTTGAGGGCGGGGACGAGCTTCTCCAGTTGCAGCGGAATGCCTGTCCAGCCTTTCTGGAAGACCGAAACATTGCCCGATCCGAAATTGACCACGGCAAGGCGATCGTGACTCTGTGCGATGCCGCCGGCATTGCCTGTGACTCCACCGGATCCTCCGGTCGGGGATTGCTCGACCAGTGCACCGCGGGTGTCATAGACCAGCAATTCATTGTTGGCTGTGTTCGACGACGTAACCACCAGGTCGCCATCGTTCCAATGTGCGGCAGCCTGCGCATTGACGGTTCCCGCAACCATCAATCCAAGCAGCGCCGATCCAAAGACCGTCTTTTTCATGATCGTTCCTCGATATGGGCATTAGGTATGCGGCAACAGGCGTTGCCGCGACAAGTCGCTAATCAGCGACCGCGCGCGTCGGTCACCAGTTATTCGAACGATTGGCCTGGTTGGTTACACCTCGGGCCTGCTGTGTGTGGCGAGCGCAGTCCATGGTGTGCATTTCGAGCGAGAGGCAACGCATGTAGGCACAGGGTGCTTGGTCTGGGACGCAGCATGAATTCGACCCTGGCGTCGCCCACCGGATACCATGCAACGGCGCGGATTCCGCTTCGCGCCGTTTCTTTTTGCCGGAGCGATGCGATGGTCTACCTGTGGGTCAAGAGCTTCCACGTGCTGTTCGTGATCGCGTGGATGGCCACGGTGTTCTACCTGCCGCGCATTCTGGTAAACCTGGCCGAGGCCGGCGACGAACCCGCAGTGAAGGCGCGGCTGCTGTTGATGGGGCGGCGGCTGTACAGGTTCGGCCACAACATGTTCGGCATCGCCTTCCTGTTCGGCCTGACCCTGTGGCAAGGCTGGCGGCTGTTGCCGTCGAAGCTGCCGGACGTGACCGCGGGCCTGCACTGGATCGACGCCAAGCTCACCCTGGTAGTCGTGTTGCTGGCCTATTTCGTGTGGACGGGGCGCATGCTCAAGCGTTGCGAGAAGGGCGCTGCGCTGCCGCCTGCGAAGACGCTCCGCTTGCTCAACGAGCTGCCGGTGCTGCTGCTGCTGGGCGTGATCTTCCTGGTGCTGGCCAAGCCTTTCTAGCCCCGATTCAAGGGCGACTGGTCAGCGGTTGAAATACCCTCGGTACCACGCCACGAAGCGTTCCACGCCTTCCTCGATGGAGGTGCCCGGCGCGTAGCCCACGTCGCGGCGCAGCGCCGACACGTCCGCCCAGGTGTCGGGTACGTCGCCCGACTGCATCGGCAGCAGGTTCTTTTCCACGCTGCGTCCCAGGTGCTGTTCCAGCAGTTCGATGAAGCGCAGCAGTTGCACCGGCTGGTCGTTGCCGATGTTGTAGACGCGGTAGGGCGCATTCGACGTGCCGGGATTCGGCGACTTCGCGTCGTAGGCCGGGTCGGGTGTGGCAGGACGGTCGAGGGTGCGGATCACGCCCTCCACGATGTCGTCGACGTAGGTGAAGTCGCGGCTGTGGTCGCCGAAGTTGAACACGTCGATGGCTTCGCCGCGGCTGATGCGGTCGGCGAACAGCATCGGCGACATATCCGGCCGCCCCCACGGCCCGTACACGGTGAAGAAGCGCAGGCCGGTGGTGGGCAGGCCATAGAGATGGCTGTAGCTGTGCGCCATCAGTTCGTTGGCTTTCTTCGTCGCGGCGTACAGGCTCACCGGGTGGTCCACGGCGTCCTCCACCGCGAACGGCAGCTTGCGGTTGGCGCCGTAGACCGAGCTGGAGGATGCGTAGACCAGATGGTCGACGCCACTGTGGCGGCAGGCTTCGAGGACGTTGCCGAAGCCGACCAGGTTGCTCTGCACATAGACCTGCGGGTTCTTCAGCGAGTAGCGCACACCGGCCTGCGCGGCCAGATTCACCACGCGTCGCGGCTTGAAACTGGCGAAGGCCTCGTTCACCGAAGCGGCGTCGGCCAGGTCGGCCCGACGGTGGGTGTAACCGGCATGCCCGGCGAAGCGGGCGAGGCGAGCCTCTTTCAGCGCCGGGTCGTAGTAATCGTTGTGGTTGTCGATGCCCAGCACTTCGTCGCCGCGCGCCAGCAGGCGTTCGGTCAGCGCGGCGCCGATGAAGCCGGCGGTGCCGGTGACGAGGAGGCGCATGGGCAAAGCCTTTGAGGGGTGGAGGCCGGTCTATTGTCGGCGGCAGGGCGCTGAATTGACAGCGCGCGATGGGCTAAACTAGCGTCTCGCTATCCATTCCAGTGACCAAGGTGGCCCGCGCCAACGCGCCGGCCGAGCGTGTGACATGGCAACTACCCGTGACCCTCGCTGACGACTCTTCCGCCTTGTGCTCCACAAAGGCGCTCAAGCGCCTTTTTTGTTTTCAGAGAATCCCATGATCGAGATCACGCTACCCGACGGCAGCAAGCGCCCGTTCGACCATCCCGTATCCGTGCAGGACGTGGCTGCCTCCATCGGCGCCGGCCTGGCCAAGGCCACCCTGGCCGGCAAGGTGGACGGCAAGCTGGTGGACGCCAGCTTCCCCATCGAGCACGACGCCAGCCTCGAGATCGTCACCGAGAAAAGCCCAGAGGCGCTGGAAATCCTGCGCCACTCCACCGCGCACCTGCTGGCGCAAGCGGTGCAGCGCCTTTATCCGGGCGCGCAGGTCACGATCGGCCCGGTGATCGACAACGGCTTCTATTACGACTTCGCCTACGAGCGCCCCTTCACGCCCGATGACCTGGAGAAGATCCAGGCGGAGATGGAGAAGATCGTCAGGGAGGCGCTGCCGGTGACGCGCAACGTGAAGTCGCGCGACGACGCGGTGGCATTCTTCCGTGGCATCGGCGAGGCGTACAAGGCGGAGATCATCGAGAGCATCCCGGCCAACGAGGAACTCTCGCTCTACTCGCAGGGCGAGTTCACCGATCTATGTCGCGGCCCGCACGTGCCCAACACAGGCAAGCTGCGTGCATTCAAGCTGATGAAGGTGGCCGGCGCGTATTGGCGCGGCGATTCCAACAATGCAATGCTGACGCGCATCTACGGCACGGCGTGGTTGAACGACAAGGACCTCAAGGCCTACCTGCATCAGCTGGAAGAAGCCGAGAAGCGCGACCATCGCAAGATCGGCAAGGCGCTGGACCTGTTCCACCAGCAGGAGGAAGGTCCCGGCATGGTGTTCTGGCACCCCCGTGGCTGGGCGATCTGGCAGCAGGTGGAGCAGTACATGCGCCGGGTGTACCGCCAGAGCGGCTACCAGGAAGTGCGCTGCCCGCAGGTGCTGGACGTGTCGCTGTGGAAGAAGTCCGGCCACTGGGACAACTACCAGGAAAACATGTTCTTCACCGAATCGGAGAAGCACACGTTCGCGCTGAAGCCGATGAACTGCCCCGGCCACGTGCAGATCTTCAACACCGGCCTGCACAGCTACCGCGAGCTGCCGATCCGTTACGGCGAATTCGGCGCCTGCCACCGCAACGAGCCCTCGGGCGCGCTGCACGGCATCATGCGCGTACGCGCCTTTACGCAGGACGACGGCCATATCTTCTGCACGCCCGATCAGGTCGAGGCGGAAGTCACGGCGTTCCATCTGCAGGCCATGAAGGTCTATGCCGACTTCGGTTTTACCGATATCGCGGTCAAGCTGGCCCTGCGTCCGGACAAGCGCATCGGCTCGGACGAATTCTGGGATCGCACCGAAGACATGCTGCGTCGTGCACTGCGCGCGGCCAACGTGAACTGGGAGGAGCTGCCGGGCGAGGGCGCCTTCTACGCACCCAAGATCGAGTACCACCTGAAGGATTCCATCGGCCGCGCCTGGCAGGTGGGCACCATGCAGGTGGACTTCATGATGCCCGAGCGGCTGGGTGCCGAATACATCGACGAACAGTCGCAGCGCCAGCGCCCCGCCATGCTGCACCGGGCCATTGTGGGGTCGATGGAGCGCTTCATCGGCATCCTGATCGAGCACCATGCCGGCCTGCTGCCGCCCTGGCTGGCGCCGGTGCAGGCCGCGGTGTTCAGCATTACCGACGCCCAGGCCGGATATGCTGGCGAGGTAGCGCAAACCCTTGTCGATAAAGGCTTCCGGGTAGAGGCCGATTTGCGCAACGAGAAGGTCGGCTATAAAATCCGCGAACATACGTTGCAGAAAGTCCCTTATCTTCTGGTGGTCGGTGACCGCGAGAAGGAAGCGGGAACCGTTTCTGTGCGTACCCGTTCAGGTGAGGATCTGGGCAGCATGCCGCTGGCCGACTTCATCGGACGACTGCAGGCCGAGACGCAACGCTGAAGGCGTTGCACGGCCTAATCAAAACTTCTTCTGGAGGATAGTGGTATCGCTACCACCGACAACAAGGGTAATCGCCGTAACCTGGAAATCCGCGTTCCGCGCGTGCGCGTGATCGGCGCCGACGCTGAGCAGCTGGGCATCCTCACCCGCGACGAGGCGCTGGCTCTGGCGCAGGAAGCGGGGATGGACCTGGTCGAAATCCAGCCGAACGGCGATCCGCCGGTCTGCCGCATCATGGACTACGGCAAGTTCAAGTTCGAAGCCCAGAAGAAGGCCCAGGCCGCCAAGAAGAAGCAGAAGCAGGTCGAGATCAAGGAAGTGAAGTTCCGTCCGGTCACGGACGTGGGCGACTACGAGATCAAGCTGCGCAACATGCTTCGCTTCCTCGAGGAAGGCGACAAGGTCAAGGTCACCATCCGCTTCCGCGGCCGCGAGATGTCGCACCAGGACCTGGGCCAGGAAATGGCCAAGCGCATCCAGGTCGACATCGGCGAGAACGGCCAGGTGGAATCCTTTCCCCGCCTGGAAGGCCGCCAGATGGTCATGATGATCGGCCCCAAGAAGAAGCAGTAAGGCGACGGCGGCTTGCGGGCTGCCGTTTCGCATGAGGCGATGGGCGGCCTTCCTGCCCGGATCAGCGCCATAGGCTGGCGCCGGTCCCGATTTCTCCGTACAATTGCCAGTTCGACCCGCCAGGAAGGGTCGTGAACCGATGTCGGCAGGATGGAAAGCGCGGCCTTGCGGTCGCCGCCGAATCAGTCAGAAACCGGGCCGCTCCCGTAAGGAGGGCGACCCCATCAAGGAGCATTTCCATGCCCAAGATCAAGACCAACCGGGCGGCGGCGAAGCGTTTTCGCAAGACCGCTTCCGGCAAGTTCAAGGCCGGTCACGCCTTCAAGTCGCACATCCTGACCAAGAAGTCGACCAAGCGTAAGCGCAACCTGCGCGCCACCAACCACGTCAAGGCGTGCGACACCAAGGGTGTGGCTCGCATGTTGCCGTATCTCTGAACCGGGAGGACTAGACCATGGCTCGTGTCAAGCGTGGCGTTACCGCCCGTCGTCGTCACAAGAAGATCATTGGCCGCGCGAAGGGCTATTACAACGCCCGCCGCAAGGTTTTCCGCGTAGCCAACCAGGCCGTCATCAAGGCCGGCCAGTACGCGTACATCGGCCGCAAGCAGAAGAAGCGCCAGTTCCGCGCCCTGTGGATCGTGCGTATCAACGCTGCTGCCCGTCAGTTCGGACTGTCCTACAGCCGCCTCATCAACGGCCTGCTGAAGGCCGGCATCACGGTCGACCGCAAGGTGCTGGCCGACATCGCCGTGCACGACATCAAGGCCTTTGGTGCCATTGCTGAAAAGGCGAAGGCCGCACTGGCAGCGTAATCTGTGCGCTCATCCTTGATCGCGAAGATCAAGAAGCGGCCATCCACGGCCGCACTCTTCAAGGGATGCGCGTAACGTCTGCGGGGAGGAGGCCTAAAGCCTCCTCCCCGTTTTTATTTGGATAATGCTTGCGGCGTCCGCTTCCTCTCCCCTGCGGGGGAGAGGATTGAGGTGGGGGATACGTCTGGCCCCGGCTTCAATCGAAGCACACTTCGAAGGCGCGACGCTGCAAGAGCCGCCCCTCACCCTAGCCCTCTCCCCGCGGGAGAGAGGGGACAAGAGAGAGTCGCATCGATGGACGATCTGGAAAGCCGCGCCGCGCTAGCGCAGGCTGAAATCGACAAGGCCGAAACGCTGGACGCGCTTGAAGCATTGCGCGTCGGCCTGCTCGGCAAGAGCGGCATCGTCACCGCCGCGCTGAAGACGCTCGGCTCGTTGCCGCCGGAAGAAAAAAAAGCGCGTGGCGCCGAAGTGAACCGCGTCAAGGAGCGCCTTGCCGATGCGTTGGCTACGCGCAAGGCCGAGCTGGAGCAGGCTGAGCTGAATCGCCGGCTCGCTTCCGAGACCATCGACATCACGCTGCCCGGTCGCGACGGCGAGCGCGGCGGCATCCATCCGATCACCCGTGCGCTGGAGCGCATCGCCGCGATCTTCGCGCGGCTGGGCTACCAGCGTGCCGACGGCCCCGAGATCGAGGATGACTGGCACAACTTCGAGGCGCTGAATTTCCCGCCGCACCATCCGGCGCGCGCCATGCACGACACCTTCTACTTCGGCGACGGGCGTCTGCTGCGCACGCATACCTCGCCGGTGCAGATCCGCTCGATGAAGGGGCGCCAGCCGCCCATCCGCATCATCGCGCCGGGCAAGGTCTACCGCAGCGATTCGGACCAGACGCACTCGCCGATGTTCCACCAGATCGAAGGCCTGCTGGTCGACGAAACTTCCAGCTTCGCCGACCTCAAGGGCACGCTGGCCGAGTTCATCCGCGCGTTCTTCGAGCGCGATTTCGAGATGCGCTTCCGCCCCAGCTACTTCCCCTTCACCGAGCCCTCGGCCGAAGTGGACATCCGCTGGGAGACCAAGGACGGCGAATCGCGCTGGCTGGAAGTGCTGGGCTGCGGCATGGTGCACCCGAACGTGCTGGCGAACTGCGGCATCGATCCGGAGCGCTACACCGGCTTCGCCTTCGGCCTCGGTGTGGAGCGCTTCGCGATGCTGCGCTACGGCGTCTCCGACCTGCGCGCGTTCTTCGAGAACGACCTGCGCTTCCTCAAGCAGTTCGCCTAAACGCCGCAGGAACCGTGACATGAAATTCTCCGAGAACTGGCTGCGCCAGCATGTGCCGACCAAGGCGTCGCGCGACGAACTTTCCGCGACGCTGACGGCCATCGGCCTGGAAGTCGAAGACGTTGCCGCGCTGGGCGATTCGCTTGATGGCGTCGTCGTGGCGCGCATCGTCAGCACGCAAAAACACCCGGAGGCCGACCGCCTGCAGGTATGCGAGGTGGAGACGGGCAACGGCACCGTGCAGATCGTCTGTGGCGCGCCCAACGCGCGCGCGGGCCTGGTGGCGCCGCTCGCGACCGTGGGTGCGACGTTGCCGGGCGGTATCGCCATCAAGCCGGCGAAGCTGCGCGGCGTCGAATCGTTCGGCATGCTGTGCTCGGCCAAGGAGCTCGGCATCGACCCGGATGCCTCGGGGCTGCTCGAACTCCCGACCGATGCCCCGGTGGGCACGCCGCTCGCGGCGTACCTCGGCCTGCCGGACGCCAGCATCGAGATCAAGCTCACGCCCAACCGTGCCGACTGCTTCAGCGTGCGCGGCATCGCATTCGACGTCGCCGCCGCGCTGGGCGGCGAGGTGCTGCCGCTGGATGCCGCGCCGGTATCCGCCGGTAGCGACGCCGCGATGGAAATCGCCCTGGAAGCCGGCCCGCGCGTTCCGCGCTTCACCGGCCGCGTGATCGATGGGGTGGACGCACGCGTGGCGACGCCCGTGTGGATGGCCGAACGCCTGCGCCGCAGCGGTCTGCGCCCGATCAGCTTCCTGGTCGACGTCACCCAGTACGTGATGCTGGAACTGGGCCAGCCGATGCACGCCTTCGACAAGGACAAGCTGGAGGGTGGGATCGTCGTGCGTCCGGCGCGTGCCGGCGAGTCGCTGCAACTGCTCGATGGCCGCACCGTCGAGCTGGACGGGGATTTCCTCGTCGTCGCCGACGGCCACGGCGGCCGGGGCGAACGCGCGGTCGCGCTGGGCGGGATCATGGGTGGTTCCGAAACGCGCGTGACCGATACCACTCGCAGCGTGTTCCTGGAGGCCGCACACTGGATTCCGTCGGCCATCATCGGCCGCAGCCGCCGGCTGGGCATGCACACCGACGCCGGGCACCGTTTCGAGCGTGGCGTCGATCCCGAGCTGCCGCCCATCGCCATCGAGTACGCGACCAGGTTGATCCTTGATATCGCCGGCGGCGTGGCCGGTCCGTTGCTCGACGTCACGCTGCCCGGGCAGGTGCAGGCACCGCAGCCGATCCTGCTGCGGCGCGCGCGCCTTGTGCGCGTGCTCGGCCTGGCAGTTGCCGATGCCGAGGTCCTGCGCATCTTCACTGCGCTTGGGATGAAGGTCGAGCCGCTGGCCGAAGGGTGGCGGGTCACTGCGCCCAGTCGCCGCTTCGATATCGAGCGCGAGGAAGACCTGATCGAGGAAGTCGCGCGCATTTTCGGCTATGACAGCATCCCTACCGCCACGCCGGCGGGCGCATTGGTCCTCGTCGCCGAGCCGGAAGCCCGCATCGGCGAACTGGCGCTGCGCGAGCAACTGGCCGCGCACGGCTATTTCGAGGCGGTGAACCTGTCCTTCGTCTCCGCCGAGCTGCTGGCGCGCTGGGGTTTCGAAGGGCAGGGCGTACCGCTGGCCAATCCGCTGTCGGCCGATCTGGCGGTGATGCGCCCCTCGCTGCTGCCGGGGCTGGTGGAGGCTTTGCGCCACAACCGCGCGCGCCAGCAGGAACGGGTGCGCCTGTTCGAAGTCGCCCGCGTTTTCGCGGCGGGCAACCCGCCTGTGGAAACCCCCAGCGTGGCCATCGTCGTCAGCGGCAACGCCCATGCCGAACAGTGGGGCGAGCCGTCCCGCGCCCTGGATTTCTTCGACCTCAAGGGCGACCTCGACGCCTTGCTCGCCTGGGGGGGCGAATCCCACCGCTGGACGATCCATGCCGACGGTCTGCCGGCCTGGCTGCATCCGGGCCGCGGTGCGCGGCTCGCGCGCGACGGCCAGACAGCCGGTTGGCTGGGCGCCCTGCATCCGCAGTTGGCCAAGGCGCTGGACCTGGGCCCGGACGTGCATGTGCTGGAACTGGCGCTGGAGCCGCTGCTGGCCCGCCGTCTGCCCAAGGCACAACCGGTAGCGCGTTTCCCCTCCGTACGCCGCGACATCGCGGTCGAGGTGTCCGATGAGGTGACCTGGTCACGGATCGAGCAGGCGGTCAGCGGCAGCCTCGGCGAGCTGCTGGTGGAGCTGCGATTGTTCGATCGCTACAGTGGCAAGGGGGTCGAAGTGGGCCGAAAAAGTCTCGCTATGGGCTTGATTTTGCAGGATGCTTCCCGCACCCTTACCGACGAAGACGCAGACCGCTGCGTGCGGCAGGCCATTGCCGCATTGGAACAAACGTGCAAGGCCAAGTTGCGAGGATGAGATGGCTCTGACCAAGGCGGATATGGCCGAGCGGCTTTTCCTCGACGTAGGCCTTAACAAGCGGGAAGCCAAGGAATTCGTGGACGCCTGTTTCGAGGTGGTCCGCGAGGCCTTGGAGAGGGGGGAGCAGGTGAAGCTGTCCGGTTTCGGCAACTTCGACCTGCGCGAGAAGAACCAGCGACCCGGGCGCAATCCGAAAACCGGCGAGGAGATCCCGATCTCGGCGCGCCGGGTGGTGACGTTCCGACCGGGTCAGAAACTCAAGGTGCGAGTCGAAGGCTATGCTGGACCAAGGGAATAACACCGAACTGCCGCCGATCCCGGCCAAGCGCTACTTCACCATCGGTGAGGTAGGCGAGTTGTGCGGGGTGAAGCCGCACGTGTTGCGCTACTGGGAACAGGAGTTCCCCGCGCTCAATCCGGTGAAGCGCCGCGGCAACCGTCGCTACTACCAGCGCCATGACGTGTTGATGATCCGCCAGATCCGCGCGCTGCTGTACGACGAAGGCTTCACCATCACCGGTGCACGTGCACGGCTGGAAGGCCCGCAGGCGCGGGTGGAGGCGAGCATGTCGCACCAGATCGTGCATCAGGTACGGCTCGAGCTGGAAGAAGTACTCGCCCTGCTGCGCCGTTGAGCGCATTCCTCTGCTATAGTTCGCGCTTCCCGATCGCATGATCGCGAAGCACGAAAGGCGGCCACGTTGCCGCCTTTCCAGTCCAAGTCGGGGCGTAGCGCAGCCTGGTAGCGCATTTGCCTGGGGGGCAAAGGGTCGTCGGTTCGAATCCGGCCGCCCCGACCAATTGGATGACTCCAGGCAACCCTGGATATCCCGGAAACCGCGCCTTGGCGCGGTTTTTTGTTGGCTGCGCTATTTGTGTTATCCGGCGCGTCCGCAGGCGGATTACGGACGCTGACGCGCCGGAACGCCCGCCGGCTTGTCTTTGGGTTCCGGCACGAGCGGCGCTGCGCCTTCCTTGCGCGGCAGGAAGTGCTTGGCCAGCAACGCATCCGCCTGGTCGTCCTTGCCGTCTTCACGCAATGCATTGACCAAGGCACGTACCAGATCGGCAGGCATGTCCGCGTCTGCGGGGAACTTCTCGAGCATGGCGACGCGCTGGGCAGCGGGTTTGCCCGTTTGCTGCATGGCCTTGTCCATGCCGGTGTAGAGCGCGGGGTTGGCCGGATCGACCTGGAATCCATGCTGGAACACGGTGGCGGCGTCCGCGGGCGCGTGGTCGATCTCGAGCAGCGCGCGACCAAGACTCGCATCCAGCGATGGAATATCGGGCCTGAGCGACGAAGCGCGGCGCCATTCCGCGATGGCCTGATCGGTAATGCCCTTGGAGAACAGCAGCGTTCCCAGCAGATAGTGCGCGGATGCGTCGGAAGGATTCCTCGCAAGCGCCGCGCGAAGGACCAGAAGCGTTTCGCGTCTTTCGGGGAACACGTAGCGCAGCGGCATGCGCGAAGCGGCCTGATAGTCGGCCACGCCGGATTGGCCCATCTGTTCGCGGCAATACCCGCGGTAGTAGGCCAGCAAAGGATTCCTGTCGGGCAGCACCGTACCCGGCTCGGACTCATCGGCCGGCACGGCGGGATAGTGGCGGGTGAGTAGCGCCAGTGCATCGGAATAAAGCCCCAGCCGGTTGTACTGGATCACCAGATCGAGGATCCGGTTGGGGTCGGCAGCGAGATGTGCATCGAGCTGTGCATCCGGATGACCCAGGATGGATTGCTCGTTGCGCAGAAAATCGCTCGTGGGATAGGTGGCCAGCGCCGTGGCCACAAGCTGTCGTGCGCGATCAGCAGGCCCAAGCGCACGCCGCACCGCCACCACGTCTTCGATGCAGCGCTGGGCGACCGTGTCGGCCGTATCCGGGTGGCATACGCGGGTCAGCACATCGTGTGCGCGTGCGAAATCCTTGTCCTTGATGAGCAGCTCGGCCAGCAACACGCCGGCTGCAGCCCGATGGGACGGATCGCGATAGGCCGCCTCGAATTCGAGGCGCGCCTCGCGCGGATGATCGAGGAAGGCTTCCGCGATGCCGCGGTAGTAATGCGTCTCTCCGTCCCAGGTGGCGCGGTCCTCGACCTGCTTCAACAGACGCGACGCGTCTTCGAAGCGGAACAGGTCCACGTCCAGGCGGCCTTGCGCCTTCAGGAGAGGCAGGCTGTCCGACGCCGCCGCAAGCGCTTGCGCATAAGTTTTCCGGGCAGTGATCAATTGGCCCTGAAGCTCTTCGTTCCTGCCCCGTTCGAGCAGGCCGTCGCTCGTATCGGGTGGTTGATAGGTCTTCTGGGGGCCGGTCTTTACTTCGTTGCGCGGGGTCCAGTCGTACTGGTCTTCCGTGTGTTCGAGGAGCACTTCGTGCTGGTCGCTCTCGAGCACGAAGGTGTATTTCTTCGACGGAGAAAGATCGTCGAACGTGTGTTGCCAGGTCTGCGCCGGATCGAGTGTCGCCGTTCCCTGGAAGACCGTCTTGGTGCCGTCCAGTATCCGGATGCTTGCATCGGGGAACCGGCGGTTGGCATTGAAGGCCACCGTCAATGCCGCATGTCCGTCAGCATCGCGCTTCCTGGCCATGAACACGACGCCATTCAAGTTGGCGCGCGAGATGCCGCCGATCTCATGCACGGGCATCCAGTATTCGGAAAAGTGGATGACCTGCTCGGGCTGGAGAAAGCCGTAGGTTTCCTGGTTGCGGAAAAGGCCGGCCTGCACTTCCGCATACGCGCTGTCGTTGTCCGAAAGCACATGGCGCCAGGCGAGGCCATCCGCGTTGGTGCCCCAGGTCCAGATCTTCTTCGCCGACAGATCCGCATAGTTGGCGTAGTGGACAACGCCGGCATCCGTATCCGGGTCGTAGATGCCCATGAACGGTTCGCGGCTGCCGTAGACGAAGCGCGACACGGGGCCGTCTTTGTGGTTGCCGACGATGCTGAGGTCCATGCCTTTCGCATTCACCGGCCAGGTGTCGATGTCCTTGAAGCCATGACTGGCCGTGAATTGCATCGGGTACCAGATCTTCGAGTCGTCATGGACCTGCACCCCTGCGTTGTTCCACCAGTAGAACCGGTGCCGCAGTTCGCTCGGGTTGGACAGCGTCACGCGTTCTTCCAGCACGGTGCTGCCCGGGCGCAGGACCAGCTGGACCGTCCACTCCATGCCGTAGACGCGATCGCGGTTGCCGATCGTCACCGACGCGCTTCCGTCTGGGTCCTGGGCGTAGGACCAGTCGACGGGCGAGAGAGAAACCCAGTTGTGCGAAACGGGGAAGTTGAACTCGACGCCGAATGCCGACCACGCGCCGCGATAGCCGATCAGCGCCTTTTTCAGCGTGGGGTTGGCGTAGAACATCGGCTTGCCGTTGATCTTATCGACGCACGTATAGATGTGTCCGCCAAGATCGGGAAGGATCGTGCACTTCAGGTATTCGTTCTCGAGAAAAAGCGCGCGCCAGAGATGCTTGGCTTCGGTGTTGCGCACATCCTCGCGCAGCGTGTAGGGGTAGCTGAAATTGGCGGTGCCATAGATGTCGAAGGGCGGGTTCTCGTCGGGTGGACCTTCCTCCGATGCCGCAAGCGGCATCTGGCCTTGCCAGACGCGAACCTGTGCATGCAGCGAAAGCGGACCCAACAGAAACAGGATGCAGAGACTCAACCGTGAACGCGTCATTACCTTCACCATGCCGGATGTGGACGATTGATCTGCCCGCCAGCCAGGCGCCGCATCAGGTGCCGTGGCCCAGCCGCCGCGGCAGGGCCACGCTGGCTGTCGGTAGGCATTGAACAGACTGAGAGGCGGGATTGGACGGCGAGGCGTGAGCCGCTGCTTCGCTGCGACCGGCCACGCGGCGGTTGGATCCTGATGTTTCGAAACATGGACTCGCTCCCTCATGGCTCATGCATGATTTCTTTTATTTCTTTTCTCGGCGGCGGTTTTATTGCCGGATTTGAATAAAAGGAAAGCAAACTGATGTTTTTCGAATATAAACGAAAGAAATGCGGTTGCAAGTACCTTGGATCCCCAGGATGGCGGCTCGCTTCATCGACACTAGGGTCGGATGACGGCTCGGTGGTCTGCCGCTGCGGCAATGTGCTGGCGCAGTTCGCTTCATCGGGCATGTCTGCCGTGGGTCGTGGTATCCGTTGCGGAAGGCGCAGGAAATTGCAGTGCGGGCCGGGTAGGCTGCGGCCACGGGTCCATCCACAGGAGATGCCGCATGTCGTCGAACAGCTGCCACCCGAACGCGCCGCACGAGAAGCTCAAGGCGCCCGACTGGTACGTTTCGGCATTGATGATGGATCGTGCGCTGGACGCGATCCTGCGCCGCGTGAAGAAGTTCGACCGCGAACACGACATTCCCTATCTCGCCGGCTACAGCCGGGACGGCAAGACCATCTACATCGACCGCCATCTGCCGAAGAGTTTCATGTTCCGCGGCCGCATCATTGATGTGGATCGCTTTCTGATCCTGCACGAGGAAGTCGAGAAGACCCTGATCGACCAGCTCGGCCTGCATTACCTCCACGCCCACCAGATTGCCACCCGTGCCGAGGAGGCCGCCGTGAACGCGCAACGCGTTACCTGGAAGGCCTACGACCGCTTCATGCAGAAATACGTGAAGTCCATCGGCGACGAACGGCTGCAGAAGGTGCCCTCCGATCTCGACCTCAAGCCCTACCGCGACTACCACGACTACGACCTGCTGCAGCGCATGGAGCAACATATGGAGCACACGCCCGGGCTGGGCGCGAAGCTCAAGGACGAACTGAAGGCCTATGCCGCCGCCTTCCGCGAGCAGCACGAAGTGGAGCGGCGGCACGCCACCAGTACGCGCAAACGCGCGGCGGTGGCGCCAAAGCAGGGGGCGGCGAAAAAAGCGGTGGAGAAGCCGGCTACCCGCAAGATGACGGTGAAAGCTTCGAAACGCACGGGCAGCTGAGCGACAACCCTGTTGCAGCATGCCGGAAGGCGCGTCGTCCGAATCCGTTTTCGATGCGATGCACGGCTGCGCAACGCGCTCCCCGACGAGAGCTCGTCCGGGGCGTTCGCACAGGGCTTGAGAGCACCCGCGGCGTCAGCTCAAAGCCAACGGAGCAGGCCGTAGCGATGCCTTGAGCAGGCGCTTGGATAGGAGGGGCGGGCGTTGCACCGCCCGGTAGTTCAGGCGGCTTCCGCCAGCTCCTCTTCTTCGTCCACCTTGAAGAAGGCCACGCTCCTGACCAGCGATCCGGCACGCAACTGCACGGCCTCGGCCGCAGCGGCGGCTTCCTCCACCAGCGCCGCGTTGCTCTGCGTGACTTCGTCCATCTGGCTCACCGCCTGGTTGACCTGCTGAATGCCGGTCGCCTGTTCGCGGCTTTGCAGGGCGATGGAATTGACGGTATCGACGACCTCGTCCACGCTTCCGAGCAGCTTGCCGACCATAGCTTCGGCATGACCGATCCTCTGCGTGCTGCCGTCGATGATGGATATCGATTCCTCGATCAACGCCCGGATCTGGTCGGATGCCGCACGCGAGCTGCGCGCCAGCGACTGCACTTCGGATGCCACCACGTTGAACCCCTTGCCGGCCTCGCCGGCATGGGCCGCTTCCACGGATGCGTTGATCGCCAGGATATGGGTCTGGGTCGCGATTTTCGCCATGGTTTCGGTGATCTCGTTGATCCGGCCGGAGACGTCCTGGACGCGCTCCATCGCCTTGACCGCCTCGCTCATGGCGGCGCCGCTCTCGCGCGCCACATTGGATGCCCCGGCAGCCAACTGGGCGGCCTGCTGCGCACGCATGGCGTTCGCATTGACGCTCTCGGTGAATTCCTGCATCGACGCGGCGGTTTCCTCCAGCGCCGCAGCCTGCTCGCTGGTGCGCGAAGAAAGATCGTGGTTGCCGCTGGCGATCTGGTTCGTGGAGGAAGAAATCTCGTGCGAACCCTTGCGGATCGTACCGACGACCTGGAGCAGCTGACGGTTCATGCGATCCAGGGCGGCCAGCAACTGGCCGGTCTCGTCACGACTGGCGGATTCGATGCGCGTACGCAGGTCGCCGTCGGCCACGGCCTCGGCCATCTTCACCGCGCGATGGATCGGCATGGTGATGCTGTATGCCAGCAGCCAGATCAGCAGCGTGCAGGCAACCAGCGCGCAGAACACCACCGCCGCCAGCAGGTGCCAGGCGCCGCGGTAGGCGTCCTCGCTTTCCGCGTCGATGCTGCGGCCCTCGGCCGCGGCCTGGTCTTTCATGCCGGCCACCAGCGCATCGATGGCGTCGGTGGGCGGGCGATCCATGCCGGCCACCAGAGCGTCCACCACGTGCACGCTTTCCGGTTTGCTGCCGTTGTACTTCTGCAGGGCGTCCTCGTAGCGCTTCTGCAGCTCGGCATGGGTAGACAGTGCGGCGTCGACGCCGCGGCTGTCCAGTCCGAGCGCGGTCATCTGCTGCTTGAGGGAGGCAAGGTCGCGGTCCACGGCCTGACTGCTGGTGCCGAACTGGTCGTGATATTTCTTGAATGCCTCGGGTGTCGCACCGCGCAGCAGGGTGTCCTTCCAGCTCTGCACCTGCTTCTTGAAATCGACCTGGGCCACGCGCGCGGTGTCCACGGCGGCAGCGAAGGCGGTGGCGGTGTGGGTGGCGCGGATCTGCAGTTCGTGGGTGCGTTCCAGGCCCTGCCACCCGCCGAAGCCGACCACGGCAGTGGCCACCAGCATCACGAAGCCGAGCAGGCCGAGCCGCAGGGCGATGCGCAAGTCGCGTAACCGGAACGTCATGGCAATACCCAAGCTGGACAGGACACTTGGCTATCGGCAGATCGAAGCTGCGGCTTGAGCATCGCCCCCGGCATGGGTGGCAGGCCCTGCGCTGCCAGACGGCGGCGCGTCGTCAGTACAGCACTCGGGTGCGCAACGTCCCCTGGATGGCCACGAGCTTGTCCCTCAAGGCATTGGCCTGGATTTCGTCGGCCGACACGTCGATCACCACGTAGCCCACCTCCGCGTCCGTCTGCAGGAATTGTGCGTCGATGTTGATGTTGCCGGCGGAGAACAGCTCGTTGATGCGCGACAGCACGCCAGGCACGTTGCGGTGGATGTGCAGCAGGCGCCGGCTCTTCGGGTGTTCCGGCAGCGACACTTCGGGGAAGTTCACCGCGGACAGGGTGGAACCGTTGTCGCTGTAGCGCACCAGCTTGCTGGCGACCTCGATGCCGATGTTGTCCTGCGCCTCCAGCGTGCTGCCGCCGATGTGCGGGGTGAGGATCACGTTGTCCAGGCCGATCAGCGGCGAGACGAACGGATCGTCGTTGCCCTTGGGTTCCACCGGAAACACGTCCACCGCGGCGCCGGCGACGTGCCCGGAGCGCAATGCCTCGGCCAGCGCGTCGATCTCCACCACGCTGCCGCGCGAGGCATTGATCAGCACCGCGCCCTTGCGCATCGCGGCGATTTCCGTCGCTCCGAACATCAGCTTAGTGGCCGGCGTTTCCGGCACGTGCAGGGTCACCACGTCGGAGCGCTGCAGCAGGTCGTGCAGGCTGGCCGCGGCCTGCGCGTTGCCCAGCGCCAGCTTGGTCTCCACATCGTGGAAGATCACGCGCATGCCCAGGCCTTCGGCCAATACACCCACCTGGGTGCCGATGTGGCCGTAGCCGATCACGCCCAGCACCTTGCCGCGCGCCTCGTAGCTGCCGGCGGCGGACTTGCTCCAACCGCCGCGGTGGCATTGCGCGCTCCGTTGCGGGATGCCGCGCAGCAGCATGATGGCCTCGGCGATCACCAGCTCGGCCACGCTGCGCGTATTGGAGTAGGGCGCATTGAACACCGGTACGCCCAGCCGCTCCGCCTCACCCAGGTCGACCTGGTTGGTGCCGATGCAGAAGCAGCCCGCCGCGATCAGCCGCTTGGCGTGGCGCAGCACTTCGGCACTGAGCTGGGTGCGCGAGCGCAGTCCCACGATGTGGGCGTCGGCGATGCGTTCCAGCAGTTGCGCCTCGGGCAGCGACTTCAGGTGGTATTCGATGTTGCTGTAGCCCGCCCGCTCGAAAACCTCCACCGCGGTGCGACTCACACCCTCCAGCAGCAGCACCTTGATGTCTTGCCGAGGGAACGAGGTCTTCATGGGGGCTCCGGCGCGAAATGAACTGCTACTATGCCAGAATTGCGGCAACGCAGCACGTCGCCGTTTGGACGTCCGAACGCCACGCAAGGAGCCTGCGTGGTGGAAACATCCGAGGCGAAAAGCCTGCGGTGCGAAGGCTGATTTTCGACGGTTCGCCGGCCCGTAGTGGTTCTATGGGCCAAGAAGCGGCGGAAATATGCACCGCACGGCGAGCTGTGCAGCCCGGATGATTTTTGCCGCGCAGGCTCCTGATAATCCAACGGAGACCTCATGAGCACCACCCTGGACGATCTCGCCCGCCGCCTGCCCGGGCTGCGCCTGCTTTCCGAGCCCGGCGACCTCGAGCATTACGGTCGCGACTGGACGCGTCGCTGGACGCCTGCGCCACTGGCTGTCGCACTGCCGGCCACGGTGGAGGAAGTGCAGGGCATCGTGCGCTGGGCCAATGAGCACGGTGTGGCCCTGGTTCCCTCCGGCGGTCGTACCGGGCTTTCCGGCGGTGCGGTGGCGGCGAACGGCGAGCTAGTGCTGAGCCTGGAGCGGATGAACCACGTGCTGGGCTTCGACGCCGCCGACCGCACGCTCACCGTGCAGCCGGGCATGCCGCTGGAGGCGGTGCATATGGCGGCGCGCGAACACGGGCTGATCTACCCGGTGGACTTCGCCGCGCGCGGCTCCTGCTCCATCGGCGGCAACATCGCTACCAATGCCGGCGGCATCCGGGTGATCCGCTATGGCAACACGCGCGAGTGGATTGCCGGGCTCAAGGTGGTGGCCGGTAATGGCGAGCTGCTCGACCTCAACCGTGCGCTGGTGAAGAACTCCAGCGGCTACGACTTCCGCCAACTGCTGATCGGCTCGGAAGGCACGCTGGGCATCGTGGTGGAAGCCACGCTCAGGCTCACCGATCCACCGCCGCCCGCGCAGACCATGTTGCTGGCGCTGCCCGACATGGACGCGGTGCTGGCGGTCTTCGGTCTGTTCCGCGCGAAGCTCTCGCTGCAGGCTTTCGAATTCTTCACCGACGTGGCGCTGAAACACGTGCTGGCGCATGGCGCGCAGCGCGCGCTGGACGGCGAGCATCCGTATTACGTGGTCACCGAGTTCGACGCGCCGGACGAAGCCGCGCAGGACGCCGCACTGGCGGTGCTGGGCGAAGGTATGGAGCAGGGCTGGATCGTCGACGGCACGATCGCGCAGAGCGAGGCCCAGGCCGCCGCGCTGTGGCGGCTGCGCGAGGGCATCACCGAGAGCCTGGCGCCGTACAAGCCGTACAAGAACGACGTGTCGGTGCGCATCGGCGCGGTGCCGGCCTTCCTGCACGCGATGCAGGCGCTGCTGGCGCGCGAGTATCCGCACATCGAGGTGGTGTGGTTCGGCCACATCGGCGACGGCAACCTGCACATCAACGTGCTCAAGCCGGCAGGCATGGCGGATGCGGATTTCATCGCGCAATGCGAGCACGTCACCAAGCTGCTGGCCGCCACGCTGAAGGAGCACGGCGGCAGCATTTCCGCCGAACACGGCATCGGCCTGGTCAAGCGGCCCTACCTCGACAGCACGCGCAGCGCGGCGGAGATCGCGCTGATGCGCGGCGTGCGCAAGGTGTTCGACCCGAATGGCGTCCTCAATCCGGGCAAGCTGTTCGAGGTGGAATGAACGCTCAGGGATGCAGCGTGTCCGCGACCGTGCGTGCCAGGACGGCGAACAGCGCATCACGTTCGGCCTTCGAGGCGGGCGAGGTCGTGAGGAAAGCCGCCACGATCACGCTGTGGCCATTAGGCCAGGTCAGGATGCCGATGTCGTTGTAGGCGGCGGTCAGCCCGTCCAGCGTGTAGGACGTACCGCATTTGTCCGCGAACTGCACGTTGTGGGGCAAGCCCTGCCGCATGCGGTTCGGTTGCGTCTGCGCCTGCATCAGTGCGAGCAAGGCGTGCGTCGATGACGGCGAGAGCAGGGCGCCGCGCTGCAACTGGCGCAGGAAGTCCGCGGCGGCATCCGGCGTAGTGCGGTTGCGCGGATCGGCGAGATAGGCACGGTAGCCGCGTTGCAGGCGCGACTCCTCTGCTTGTGCCGTTTCGTTCGCAGGCGGCTGCTGGCCGGGCGCTAATTGTTCGAACACGCGGTCGAAGCCGGCCTCGCCCATGTCCACGCGCATGCCGGTGATGCCGTGCGCGCGCAGGAACGCGGTGACCTCCTGCGGCGGGACCAGCTTCAGCAGGGCGTCGACGGCGGTATTGTCGCTGTCCTTGACGGCTGCCGCGAGCAGTTGGCGCACGGTGAACGTCATCCGTTCGCCATGGAAGTGCGCGCCGATGGATTGCACGGCGGAACCGCCGACCACATCCGCACGCGTCAGCGTGACGGTTTGTTCCATCGACAATTTGCCGCTGTCGATCTGCGCGAATACCGCAGCGGCGACCGGCGCCTTGAACACGCTCATCATCGGGTAGGTGCGGTCGGCGTTGACGCGCCAGCGCTCGCCGCTCTGCGGGTCGAGCACGACGATACCGAACACGCCGGGCTGCGCGTGCCTGGACAGCGCGTCGAACTTGCCTTGCAGCGCTGCATGGACGTCCGCTGGTTGCGATGTCGCCATGGCCATTGGTGCGATGAAGGCGAGGACAAGGGCGAGCAGTCGAGGCAGGCGGACGTATTTGGGTTGCATGCGGGGGCTCTGGTTGGCAGGAAGGCACCAGCTTCCCAGATGAAAAGGGCGGCGCGATAGCGTGTGCATGACTGGACAATGCGCCGCACGGTCCGTTGCCTCGGGTCGCCGTGTTAGCCTTTTGGGATGTTAGTAATCCGAGCATGTCCATGACGCAGGAACGCCGCACGCTGTACCCCGAAATCGAACCGTACGATCGCGGCATGCTCAAGGTCTCGGAGTTGCACACGCTGTACTACGAGCAGTGCGGCAACCCGGACGGCAAGCCGGTGGTGTTCCTGCACGGCGGCCCCGGCGGTGGCACCAATCCCAAGTGTCGGCGTTTCTTCGATCCGGCGGTGTACCGCATTGTGCTGTTCGACCAGCGCGGTTGCGGTCAATCCACCCCGCATGCGGAATTGCGCGAGAACACGACCTGGGATCTGGTAGCCGACATCGAGCGCGTGCGTGAACACCTGGCCATCGACCGCTGGCAGGTGTTCGGTGGCTCGTGGGGTTCCACGCTGGCGCTGGCCTATGCGCAGACGCACCCGGACAAGGTCACCGAACTGGTGCTGCGCGGCATCTTCATGCTGCGCCGCTGGGAGCTGGAGTGGTTCTACCAGAAGGGCTGCGACGCGCTGTACCCGGACGCCTGGGAAACCTATCTCGCGGCGATTCCCGAAGCCGAACGCGGCGACCTGATGAGCGCCTACCATCGCCGCCTCACCAGCGACGACCCGGCCGTGCGCGTCGCCGCGGCGCGGGCGTGGTCGGTGTGGGAGGGTTCCACCAGCTACCTGCAGCAGGATCCGGCCAGCATCGGCGCGCACGACGAGGACGAATTCGCGCTGGCCTTCGCGCGCATCGAATGCCATTACTTCGTCAACGGCGGCTTCTTCGCGCACGACGATCAGTTGCTGCGTAACGTCGATCGCATCCGCAAGATCCCTGCCGTGATCGTGCAGGGCCGCTACGACGTGGTCTGCCCGATCCGCAGCGCCTGGGATCTGCACCGCGCGTGGCCGGAAGCAGACCTGCGCATCGTGCAGGATGCTGGCCACTCGGCGTTCGAGCCGGGCAATATCCATGAGTTGGTGGAAGCCACCGATCGCTTCGGTCGCAGCTGAGGAGGCATCAGCCGCACGCGAGGAATTCCGCCGCCCGCTCGCCGATCATCGCGCAGGCGGCCTGCGTATTGCCGGAGATCAGCGTCGGCATGATCGAGGCGTCGGCCACGCGCAGGCCGGCCACGCCGCGCACGCGTAGCTCGGGATCGACCACGGCATTCGCATCACTGCCCATGCGGCAGGTACCCACCGGGTGATAGATGGTGTCGGCATGCCGGCGGATGATTTCGCGCAGGCGGACTTCGTCGTCCGTCTCGGCGTCGTACAACGCCGGCCCCGCGTAGCGCGCGAAGGCGGGCGCCGCAAGGATGCGGCGGGCCAGGCCCACACCTGCGATCAGCGTCTCCATGTCGCGCGGATCGCTCAGGAAGGCCGGGTCGATCAGCGGCGCCGCACGCACATTGGCGCTGGCGAGGCGCACGCTGCCGCGGCTATGCGGACGCAGCACGCAGGTGTGCAATGACAGGCCGCGTGCGGCATGCAGGCGTCGGCTGTGCTCGTCCACGATGCCGATGCAAAGATGCAACTGGATATCGGGCCGTGCCAGTTCCGCTCGCGTACGCAGGAAGCCGCCGGCCTCGGCCACATTGCCGGTAAGCAGGCCGGTGCCGCGCCGGAACGGGCCGATCGCGCGCAGCACCTGCGGCAGGATGCCTGGCACTGTGCCGAACAGGCCGCGGTCGTCGACCTTGCGGCTGATGACGAAATCCACGTGGTCTTGCAGGTTGGCACCCACGCCGCGGGCGTCGCGATGTACCGCGACGCCCAGTTCGCGCAGGTGCGCGGCCGGCCCGATGCCCGAGAGCATCAGTAGCTGCGGCGTGCCGAAGGCGCCGGCGGCAAGCACCACTTCGGCGCGTGCGGCATAACTGCCGCCGTTCGCACAGGCGATGCCGGTGGCACGCCCGTCTTCGATCGCCACCCGCGCCACCGGGGTTTCCGCGAGCACGGTGAGATTCTTCGGTGCCAATGCGGTGAGGTAGGCGCGTGCTGCATTCCAGCGGCGGCCATGTTGCTGGAACACCTGGTAGGCGCCCACGCCCTCCTGGCTGGCGCCGTTGAAATCCGGATTGAAGGAGTGACCGCATTGAGCAGCGGCTTCGATGAAGGCGCGGGTGCAATCGCTGGGGCTGGCCAGATCGCTCACTGTCAGCGGGCCGCCGGTGGCGTGCCAGGCATCGGCGCCGCGCGTGTTGTGCTCGCTGCGCAGGAAGTAGGGGAACACGTCGCGCCAGGCCCAGCCGGTGGCGCCAAGCCGCGCCCAGTCATCGTAATCCTCGGGTTGGCCGCGGGTGTAGATCATCGCGTTGATCAGGCTGGACCCGCCCAGTCCGCGTCCACGTGGCTGCACGCCGCGCCGCCCGCCGAGGCCTGCCTGCGGCACGGTGCGGTAGCTGTAGTTACGCGCATTGCGGAATGGCACCAGGGTGGCGATGCCCAGCGGCACGTCCGAGCGCATGCCGCTTTTCGCCGGGCCGGTTTCAACCAGCAGCACGCTGGCATCCGGCTTGAGCGTGGCCAGCCGCGTCGCGGTGGCGCAACCGGCAGGGCCGGCGCCCACCACGATGAAGTCGAATGCTCCCCTGGGTTCGCGCATTCAGCCCGGCAGTTGCTTGGTGCCGAAGATCTTGTCGCCCGCGTCGCCCAGCCCCGGCAGGATGTAGCCGTGCTCGTTGAGCCGCTCGTCGATCGCGGCGGTGTAGATCTCGATGTCGGGATGCGCGGCTTCGATGCGCTTCAAGCCTTCAGGCGCGGCGACCAGGAACAGCCCCTTGATGCGCGTGCAGCCGGCGGCCTTGAGCATGTCCACGGTGGCGACCAGGGTGCCTGCTGTGGCGAGCATGGGGTCGACGATCAGCGCGATGCGCTCGTCCATGCGGCCGGTGAGCTTCTCGTAGTAGGCGATGGGCTTGAGCGTCTGCTCGTCGCGCTGCAGGCCGACCACGCCGACCTTGGCAGCGGGGATCATGTCCAGCACGCCCGGCAGCATGCCGAGGCCGGCGCGCAGGATGGGCACGATGGTGATCTTGGCGCCCTTGATCCGATGCACCACGAGGGGGCCGGCCCAGCCTTCGATGTGCTCCTCGACGGTATCCAGATCCTTGGTGGCCTCGTAGGTAAGCAGGGCGGCGACTTCACCGGCCAGCTCGCGGAATTCCTTGGTGCTGATGCCGGCACGGCGCATCAGGCCGAGCTTGTGCTGGATGAGCGGGTGGCGGACTTCGACGATTTTCATCGTCCAAGCATAGCCGCGGAGCACGCGTAGGAGCGCACCCGTGCGCGATGGCTTTGATGCTGGATCAGAGCAAAAGCATTCGCACACAGGGTGCGCCTACCTACAAGAATCGCATGGAGCGATTTCGGGCGGCATTTTCTGAAGAGTGCGGCCATGGATGGCCGCCCGTTTGATTCTCGCGATCAAGGATGATCGCAAAAACAAAGCGCCGCCTTGTTGCGGCGGCGCTTTGGATGGAACGGTGCGGCGGCTTCAGTGCGCGGCGGCGGGAGCTGCGGCGGCATCGCCCTTGAGGCAGGAGCTCATGAAGGTCTTGCGATCGGCGCCCTTGAGCGCCTTGGTCTTGGCGTCGGCATTGCAGCTCTTCATCTTTTCCTGCTGGGTGGCCTTGGCGGTCGGCGCCGCGGCGGCGCTTTCGCCCTTGAGGCAGGAGCTCATGAAGGTCTTGCGGTCGGCGCTGCTCTTGCCGGTAGCCTGTTTGTTGCAGTCGCTCATGCGCTGCTGCTGCGGGGTGAGTGTCTTGCCGGTGGCGGTGGCTGCCTGCGGAGTGGCGGCGAACGCGACGGTGGTGGCAAAGGCGAGCACGGCGCAGGCGGCGATCTGGCTGAAACGCAAGGTCATGATGATTCCTCCCGAGGTGACCGGCGGCTGCCGGCGTGCGCAGTCTATCGCTGCGGAGGAAGCATTGAAGCTGAACGGCGGAAGACAGGCGTAGGCTTGGCGCCCACCGCTCGGTCGGCGGTGGGCGCTGGTGTGCATCACGCCGGTCAGGCAGCCTTGCTTTCGCTCTTGCGCGGGCCTTCCAGCAGGGCGTGGCGCACGTGCGCGACCACCAGGTCCACTTCGGCGCTGGTGACGTTGAAGTGCGGGGTGAAGCGCAGCGAGTTGACGCCGCCGTGGATCACGCCGATGCCGCGCTCGCGCATGTATTCCTCGATGGAACCGGCGCCGTAGCACTTGAACTGCGGGGCCAGCTCGCAGGAGAACAGCAGGCCGGTGCCCTGCACCTTGGTGATCAGGCCGCCCAGCTCGTCCTTCAGCGCGTTGAGCTTGTCCACGAACTCCTTGCCGCGCTCGCGGATATTTGCGCGCACCCCGTCAGTGAGCTCGCCCAGCGTGGCCAGCGCCACATCCAGCGCGCGCGGGTTGGCGGTCATGGTGTTGCCGTAGATGCCCTTGCGGTACAGGTTGCCGGCACGCTCGCTCACCGCCAGCACCGATAGCGGGTACTGGCCGGCGTTGAGCGCCTTGGAGAAGGTTTCCATGTCCGGCGCGGGCAGCTTCTCGAAGCCGGGGTAGTCGGTGAGCGACAGCACGCCGTGCGCGCGCAGGCCGGCCTGGATCGAGTCGACCAGCAGCAGGGTCCCGTGCGCTTCGGTGAGCTTGCGTGCGGTGGCGTAGAACTCCGGCGTCACCGCGCGGCCCGGATCGCCTTCGCCCATCACCGGCTCGAGGAACATCGCCTCGATGAACCAGCCATGCTTGTCGGCGTCGGCGAACGCGGCTTCGAGCTGGGCGATGTTGTACGGCTCGACCGTCAGCAGGCTGTCCTCGTGGCGATAGCTGGCGAGGTGCTGCTGGTAGGTCTTGCGCGAGGAATCGGAATACAGCGCCGGCTTGTCGGTGCGGCCGTGGAAGGCGCCCTTCACCGCGAGACGCTTGATGGTGCGGCCGGCGTAGCGGCCACCGACGTCGGTCATCAGCTTGGCGTTGACGTCGGCGATGCGGCAGGCCAGCGACACCGACTCCGAGCCGGAGTTGAGGCACAGGTAGTGCGCATACGGATTGCTGCCGCGGTTCTGGCCCAGTTCGCGGTTCAGCGCCTGCACCAGGCGCAGTTGCGCAATGCTGGGCGTCATCACGTTGGCCATCACCTGCGGGCGGGCCAGCGCGGCCTCGATGGCCGGATGGTTGTGGCCGAAACCCAGCATGCCGTAGCCGCCGTTGTCGTGCACCACCGCGCCTTTCAGCGTGACAACCCACGGGCCGCGCGCGGCAGCCGGCAGGTAGGGATTGATCGCGTCGTCGGGATAGAAGTTGACGAAGCCGGCCTGCGCCTGCGCCAGTTGCGCAGACTCGTCCAGCTTCAGGAAATCGCCCAGCTCGGTGCGCAGTTCGCGGTGGCGAGCCACCGCGGCGGCCACGGCCTCGCCCAGCATGGCGTCGGTTGCGGCCATGCGCTCGATGCTGGCGTCGTCCAGACCGGTGGTGCGCAGCTTGCCGCCGAATTCGCGCAGTTCGCGCAGCTGATCGATCAAACCCATGGTGCTCTCCTCGAAATCCGTCGGCGCCCCGCACCCAGCGCGAAGCAGGCCGACGTGTTTTGCGTGATGCGCGGCGGGGTGATCCGGCTTGGCGGCAGCGCGCATCCACGAACCCTAAGGATAACCTGCCGGGCAGGTGGCCCGGTACCCCCTGGCTGCAGCAAAACGCCTTGCACTGCAACACCTTGCAGGCGGGTGACGCCTGTCACACGCGATGGCTGACGGCGGCGACTGGGGTTGTCAGGGCCCGCTATCTACTGTGTGTAGCACGGAGGAAAAGCCATGACCGACACCATCGTTGCCCGACTCGCCGCCGCCGCGAAACGCTACGGCTCACTAACCGCGCTGGATGGCGTGGATCTCGCCGTGCGGCGAGGCGAACTGCTGGCCCTGCTCGGCCCCAACGGCGCCGGCAAGAGCACCAGCATCAGTCTGCTGCTGGGACTGATCCGCCCCGATGCGGGCCGCGCCGAACTGTTCGGACTCGACCCGCAACGCATCGAGGCACGCCGTCGCATCGGCGTGATGCTGCAGGCCGCCAACCTGCCGCCCACCTTGCGCGTGGGCGAACTGTTGCGACTCACGATGAGCTACTACCCGAACCCGCGTGATTTCGACGAAACCGCCGCGCTGGCCGGCGTCGCCGACCTGTTGCTGCGGCCTTACGGCAAGCTCTCGGGCGGCCAGCAGCGGCGCGTGCAGTTCGCCTTGGCGCTGTGCGGACGACCCGAGCTGCTGTTCCTCGACGAACCCACCGTGGGCATGGACATCGATGCGCGGCAGAAGCTCTGGTCGGCCATGCGCGCGCTGGTCGCCGAGGGCTGCGCCGTGGTGCTCACCACGCATTACCTCGAAGAAGCCGAGGCGCTGGCCCAGCGCGTGGTGGTGCTCGGCCAGGGACACGTGCTCAGCGAAGGCAGCGTGGACGACCTGCGCAAGCGCGTCGCGCTCACCCGCATCCGTTGCGTGAGCGACCTCGATGCGGAGGCGATCGCCGCATGGTCGGGCGTGGCATCCGCGACGCGCGAGAACGGCCATCTGTGGATCGCCACCGCCAAAGCCGAGACGGTGGTGCGCCGGCTGCTCGACGCCGATCCTGCCCTCAGCGAACTGGAAGTGCAGCGCGCGGGCCTTGCCGAGGCCTTCACCGAACTTACCCGCGAAACCACCGTCGAGCAGGAGGCCGCCTGATGAACACCGTTGCCGTTGTCGCCGCATCGCCGGCCGTCACTTCCGTCATGCCGCCGCGCCGCGTGCTCGGCGCCTACCTTGCCGAAGCGCGCAGCGAGTGCCTGCGCTATATGCGTGCACCGGGCTTCTTGCTGCCCATCCTGCTGTTTCCCGGATTGTTCTACCTGGTGTTCGGCGTGCTGATGGGCAAGTCCGAAGGCGCCGATGCAGCACGTTACCTGCTGGCCAGCTACAGCGTCTTCGGGGTGATGAGTCCGGGCCTGTTCGGCTTCGGCGTGTCGCTGTCGCTGGAGCGGGACGGCGGCTTGCTGACCTGGAAGCGCGCGCTGCCGATGCCGCCGGGCGCCTACCTGCTGGGCAAGATGCTGATGGCGATGGGCGCAGCCGCGGTGGTGGTGCTGATGCTGCTGGCGATGGCCATGGGCCTCGCGCACGTGGTGCTGGCACCGGCGCAGGTCGCGGCGTTGCTCGCCACCGGCATGCTGGGCGTACTGCCGTTCTGTGCGCTGGGCATGCTGGTGGGCACCTTGATCAAGGGGCAGGGCGCGCCCGGCATGCTGCAGCTGGTCTATCTGCCGATGTCCTTCCTGTCAGGGCTGTGGTTCCCGCTGTCGATGCTGCCCAAGACCCTGCAGCAATTCGCGCCGGTGTGGCCGAGCTATCACCTTGACCGCATCGCGCTGGTCGCGGCGGGTATCGTGCATGAGCCGGTGCTGCCCCACGTGCTGGTGCTGGCCGGCTTCGCCGCCGCGTTCTTTGCATTGGCGGTGCGGCAGCTGCGCCGGTACGGCTGAACTGGCGGTAGCATTCGGCCATGAGCGATATGGATCACCGTTCCGACCACAGGCAATGGCCTGCGTGGCTGCACCCGGCGCCCGGTTCTGCCGCGGCGGCGATGCGCGCCGCGGGCCATTCGCCCTGGGCCTATGCATGGAACCTGCTGTGGTCGTTCTGGGTGTTTCTCGGCCCGTTGTTCCAGCATGTGGGGCAGGGCTTCTGGTGGTCGCTGGTAGTGGGCTATCCACTTTTCCTGCTGCTCTTCCTGCTCTCGTGGATACGGCCGACCACCGAGGTGAGCGGCTATATCGGTGCGCTGGTGATACTCACCGCGCTGTCGATGCCGTGGAATCCCGCCGGGTGGACTTACGCCGTGTTCGCCTGCGCGATGTTGCCGTACGAAGGTTCATGGCTGACCAACGCCATCAGGATGGGGGTGATCCAGGCCCTGCTGGTGCTGGAGGGCATCTTCCTGCACTGGGACTGGTACTCCTTCGTGATCCTGGTTGGCGTGTGCACCAGCTCGGGCGTCGGCGCGCTGGTCGGGCGCATGAACTGGGACAAGAACAACAAATTGCGCATGTCGCACGAGCAGATCCGCCAGCTTGCCGCCACCGCGGAGCGCGAGCGTATCGGCCGCGACCTGCACGACCTGCTCGGCCATACGCTGTCGCTGATCACGATGAAGCTGGAGTTGTCGCGCCGGCTGCTCGACCGCGACCCGGAGACGGCACGGCGCGAACTGGCCGAGGCCGAAGAGGTGGCGCGCCACGCGCTGGCGGAAGTGCGTTCGGCGGTCACCGGCATCCGCGCGGCGGGCTTTGCCGCCGAACTGGCGTCGGCCACGCTGTTGCTGCGCACGTCCGGCGTGCAGCTCGACCAGAACCTGCAGGCCTTCAACCTGCCCGAGCCTGTCGAGTGTGCGTTGGCGCTGGTATTGCGCGAGGCAGTGACGAACATTGCGCGGCATGCGTGCGCGACGCTGGCGCGGGTGTCGCTTACCGGCACGGACGGTGGCCTGCAGCTGTGCATCGAGGACAACGGCCGCGGCGGCATCCACGCCGCCGGCAACGGCCTGCGCGGCATGCGTGAGCGGGTGCTGGCACTGGGCGGCACAATGCGGCTGGATTCGCCTCCGGGCGGCGGCACGCGGCTGGACGTCCAGGTGCCGCTCGTGGCGACGATTGCGGCACATGCCGTCGGCATGCCCAGGGTCGAGGCGCCGGTCTCCGCCTGTATGCGGCACGCCACATGATTCCCGCCTTGCTTGTCCGCTGGTTCACGCCCGCGCCGGATTCCGGCGTGGCCGACGACATCCGGCGCGGCAAGTCGCCGTGGGCCGACAGCGTGCATCTGTTGTGGTCGGTGTGGATTTTCATCACGCCGCTGTTCGATAACGGCACCGCGGGCTACACCCGGACCTGGCTGCTGTTCACGGCCGCGTCCTATCCCCTGTTCCTGTTGCTCTTCGCCAAGATCCAGCTGGCGCCGCAACGCACGGCGTACCTGTATGCCTGGGCCATGGCGGTGTTGTGCTTCGCCTTGCTGCGCTGGTATCCGAGCGGCCTCAGCTATTTCGTCTATGCCTGCGTGATGCTGAATCATTGCCGGATGCGCCTGCGCGCCCAGTTGTTCCAGCTGGTGCTGCTCAACGTGGCTTTGCTTGGACTGGCCTGGTGGATCGGCTATCCGACCAGCGTGCTGGTGATCATGCCGGCTTCGGTCATCGTGATCAGCGTGATCATGCTGGTCGAGCGCATCAACAAGGAAAAGGACGCCGCGCTGCGCTTGTCGCAGGAAGAGATACGCCGGCTGGCGGTGCTCGCCGAGCGCGAGCGCATCGGCCGCGACCTGCACGACCTGCTCGGCCACACGCTGTCGCTGGTGACGCTGAAGTCCGAGCTGGCGCGCAAGCTGGCGCTGGCCGATCCGCCGCGCGCCCAGCGCGAGATGGAAGAAGTGGAGCGCGTGTCGCGCCATGCGCTGGCCGAAGTGCGCGCCGCGGTCACCGGTATGCGCCGCAGTGACCTGACGGCGGAGCTGGCCTCGGCGCGGCTGATGCTCGAAGCCTCGAACATCGCGTTCGAGGCGGGCACGCTGGCGCTGGCCGGTTTGCCGCCGGAGGTCGAAGCGTCGCTTGCGCTGGTGTTGCGCGAGGCGGTCACCAACATCCACCGCCACGCGCATGCCACGGCGGCGCGGGTGTCATTTTCATGCGAGACGGAAAGGTTCCACATGCGTATCAGCGACAACGGACGGGGCGGCCTCGCCGCTCACGGCAACGGCATCAGCGGCATGCGCGAGCGCGTGCGCTCGTTGGGCGGCACGCTCACTATTGATTCGCCCGTGCGGCGCGGCACCACGCTAGACATCGAGGTGCCCTCGCGCGCGGCGCCGAAATCCGTTGTCGTGGATGCGCACCTGTTGCCGGCGCTGGCAAGCCAGGGAGACGCGGCATGATCCGCGTGCTGCTGGCCGAAGACCAGGCCATGGTGCGTGGCGCGTTGTCGGCGCTGCTGAACCTCGAATCCGACATCGAGGTACTGGGCTCGGCCTGCGATGGCGAGGCGGCCTGGCGCGAGCTGCAACGGTTGAAGCCCGACGTGCTGGTCACCGACATCGAGATGCCCGGTCTTACCGGCCTGGAACTGGCGCAGCGCATCCAGCGGCACGAGTTGCCGATGAAGATCATCATCGTCACCACCTTCGCGCGCCCGGGCTTCCTGCGCCGCGCGCTGGATGCCGGTGTTTCCGGCTATCTGCTCAAGGACGCGCCCGCAGAGAACCTGGCCGATGCCCTGCGCACCGTGCACCGCGGCGGTCGCGCCATCGATCCACAGCTGGCGCTGGAGGCATGGTCGGAGGCCGACCCGCTGAACGATCGCGAACGCCAGGTACTTCGCCTTGCCGGCGAAGGACAGAGCGCGGGCGACATCGCCATCGCCCTGAATCTTTCGCACGGTACGGTGCGCAATTACCTTTCCGAAGCCATCGGCAAACTCGGCGTGGCCAATCGCATCGAGGCATACCGGCTGGCGCGCCAGAAGGGCTGGTTGTAGCAAGCGCGCACGCGTTCGGGTGCAATGTCGTCCGGAACTCCTGGCGAGCGCGCTCTTGATTGCCTCCCTATCCCGACGAATGCACCGACTGGCGTGGCTGCTGCTGGCAGCTTGCGTGGCGGCCTGCAGCGGCAAACCCACGCCATTGGCCAACGATGCCTATGTGTGGCAACGGCAATGGACGCCTGCGCTCGTGCACGCGTTGTCGGACGATGGGCGATCGGTGCGCGAATGGCGCGTGCTTACCGGCGAAATGGATGCACAGGGCCAGTGGCGCCTGTTCGCGCCGGACTGGCGTGCACTGGCGGCGAGCGGCAAGCCGGTCGTCGCGGTGGTGCGCATCGAGGGACAACTGCAGCACTGGGACGAAGCGACGCTGTTGGCGGACGTGCGTGCGGTGCTGGCGCTGTGGCGGCAGCAGAAAATCGCGTTCGCCGGTGTGGAGATCGATCACGATTGCGCCACCTCGCGCCTGGCTGCCTATGCGCACTTCCTGCAGTCGTTGCACCCGTCTTTGTTGCCGCGCGAGAAGCTCTCGATAACGGCGTTGCCGACATGGATGGGTAGCCCAGGCTTAGACAAGCTGCTCGCGCAGGCCGACGAAACGGTGTTGCAGGTGCATGCCGTGCAGTCGCCGCGCGCCGGCCTGTTCGATCCTGCCGTGGCGCGCGCGTGGCTGGACGCTTTCGCCCGGCACACGCGCAAACCATGGCGCGTGGCGTTGCCCGCCTATGGCACGCGAGTGAGCTGGGATCAGGACGGCCGCGTGGTCGCCATCGAAAGCGAGCGTCCCATGTTGCTGGGCGACCAGCGTTCCAACGAACTCTTCGTCGATCCGCAGACCATGCAGCGGTTCGTCGCTTCACTGGAACAGGACGCACCGGACCACCTCGCGGGCATCGTGTGGTTCCGCCTGCCCACTGGCGACGACGTGCGGGCGTGGAGCGAGGCGAGCTGGCAGGCCGTGCTTGCCCGAGCGCCTTTGCGTGCGTCGCTGGCCGTGGTCGCCGTCGCTACGGACGATCCGCGTCGCTACGACGTCCTGCTGCGCAATGAGGGCGACGCCGACCTGCCCTTGCCGCCGTCGATTCGCGTCGACGGCGCCTGCATGGCGGCGGATGGCGTCAACGGTTATGGATTGCAGCACGACGGCCGTGGCCAGTCTCTGCAACGTACGCGGATTGGAGTGCTTCGCGCGGGGCGGCAACTGACCGTAGGATGGTTGCGCTGCGAGGTCGCTCCAGGGCTGCGCATCGGCTCGTGAAGGGTGGTTTCCGACATAATTGGGCGACCCGGGCCGAGGGTGCCCGTCTGTCAGGGGAAACCATGTTCAAGCGCACATGGATCGCTGCCGTCGTGGCGGCGGCTTTTGCCGGCGCCGTTGCCTGGGCGTGCGGCCCGATGTTCCCCAACCAGTTGCTTGATCGGCGTGGCGCAACCTTGAAGGCCGTGCCGCAGAACAGCTTCGCGTTCGAGGCGCAGCGCCTGCTGCCGGCGACGGACAAGCTGGCCGGAGACGAATCGTCGCCAGACGACTCCGGTCCCGCCAAAAAGGACGACGCGACCGAAGCCAAATCGCTGGGTGTGTCGGTGGCGCAGCTCGCGAGCACCAGGGCGTTGCGCACGCTGGACAGCGGCGATGCGGCCTACGAGCAGGGCAAGGATCTGCCGGAGGACCTTCGCCTCTACACCGCCGGTGCCGTGGACTACGCCAAGGGCAATGCCGACAAGGCGGCTGCGCGCTTCGAGCAGGTGCTTGCTCTGCCGCCTGAGCAGGCGAAGCTGCGCGCCACCTGGGCGGCATACATGCTGGGCCGCATCCATGCCGCCAAGGCACATGACGCGACAGCCGATGCCCCAGCTTTTGCGAACGAGCGCACGGCGGCCGCGAAGGCTTTCGAGCTTGTGCGCACGCGCGCGGTGGAGGGTGCTTCCGACACGCAGGGCTTGGCCGTCGCCAGTTTCGGCGACGAAGCGCGGCTGTGGCTCTACGACCACGGCGCGCAGTGCAGTTGGGCTGAGCTCTATGGTGTGTCGCCAGATACATCCAGTGACGACAGTGGCGAGGCCAGTGCCACGGCCAAGGACACTGCCCCCGCCTGCGGCACAGGCCTGTCGCCGGACGACCTCAAGAAGGCGATCACGCTGTACGCGGCGCAGGCGGGACATCAATCCGACGGCGCGGTGAACTCGCTCGCCGCGGTGGCCGATTTCGTCCTGCGCCAGCCGCAGCTTGCCGAGGCGCTGATCGACAGCCCGGTGCCGCAGCGCCTGCTGGTCGCCTACGCGCTGGCCCGGATCGGCGATGGATCCGACGACACGGTAGCCGGCGCCCCAAGGCCGAAGGCCGACCCGCGCCTCGTCGCGCTCGTGCAGGCCATCGAGAAGCGTGGCCTGGACCATGTCGCGGGAGCCGATCGGCTGGCCTCGCTCGCTTACCAGATCGGCGACTACGACCTGGCCGCCAAGCTGGTGGACCATTCGGCCGGCCCGCTGGCCGAATGGTTGCGCGCGAAACTCGCACTGCAGAAGGGCGACCTGGCGACTGCGGCTGCGGCTTACGCCGCCGCGGCCAAGGCCTTCCCGAAGGCGGACGATCCGAGGGCCGCCATCGAGCCGGAGAACGTCCGCCTGGTCACGGGCGAGCAAGGCGTGCTTGCGCTGGCGCGCGGCGACTATGTCGAGGCGATGGGGCACTTGTATGACGCGGCTTCCGCGGCCGGCGGCGATGGCAACGAATACACCGACGATGGCTCGGGCAGGGGGTATGGCAACGACGCCGCCTATGTCGCCGAGCGTGTGCTGACGGTCGATGAGCTGAAAGATTTCGTCGATGCGCACGCACCCGCGTCCCCCGTTCCTTCCGGCGACAAGCAGACGGTCGGCTCGCTTCCCCTGGCTGACAACCTGCGCTGGTTGCTGGCGCGCCGCCTGATGCGCGAGGGTCGTTACGACGAGGCCCTGGTGTATTTCCCCCAGGACGACGATCCGCGCATTGCCTTCACGGACGACGCCGGCAACAGGCAGGCCGCCAACTTGCGCAGCAAGGCGCGCGCCTATGCCGATGCCATGCATCAGGCCGCACGCACATGGACGGACATCGGCAAGGCGCAAGCCTTGTACGCCGCTGCGGTAATCGCTCGCACGGACGGCATGGAAATCCTGGGTTACCAGCAGGGGCCGGATTTTCAGGACAGCGACGGTGCGTTCCAGGACGGCAGTGGCCAGACGCCCGACTCGCTGAAGCAGGCCTACGTCACCGATGGCGAACGGCAGCGCTACGCGGCGAGCGTAGCCAGGCCCGACTATCGCTTCCACTATCGCTACATCGCCGCGGACGAGGCTTCGCAGGCGGCCGATCTGCTGCCGCCGCGTTCGCAGGCGTTCGCTGCGGTGCTGTGCCAGGCCACGGGCTGGATGCAGCAAGGGCCGCCGGATTACGACGACAACTATCCAAATTATGGCCAGCCGGCACCGAAGGGGATTTCCGAGCGCAGGCGCCGCGCCGATGCGTACTACGCACGCTATGTGAAGCAAGGCGCCTACGTCGATTGGGCCAGCGACTTTGGCGACCATTGCGAAGAGCCCGATTTCAACCGCGCCCGTGCGTTGCAGCGGTCCCAGGAAGTGCGCGCGGTGAAGCATGCCGTGCGTCGCTGGTTCCCGCTTGAGCTGGGCGGGCTGGTGCTCGTCGTCGCGGGAGTCGTGACCTTGTTGGTGCGCCGGCGGCGAGGCAAGGCTCCAGCCTGATGCCCGTTGGGGTTGCCTCGAGCGGAAGCGCCGCGCTGCCTCGTGTCAGGAGAGGGTGCGCGGCGGCACCTTTGGTGTGACAGATGCCTGCAAGTCGCGCACTAAGCCGGACGGATCGGCAGGCGAAAGCACCACGGTGCACAGATCTCCGCGCAGTACCACGGCCTGCTGCCAATCGGTGACGAAGGCGCGGTAGCGGCCCAGCTTGGCGTTGCGGAACCAGCCCGAGAACGAGAACAGTCCGCCGTTGCCGAACAGACGGATCGAACCGGCGCCGGCGTTCGGGTCGATGGTCGCCTCGCGCAATTCGCCAAGCGCCACGCGCGTCGTCCAGAGCAGCCGGCGCACGTGCAGGACGCCACCGTGCACCGTGTAGTCACGCACTACGAAGAGCAGGGAGATCAGCAGGATCGACGTAGGCAGCACCATGACTACGGTGCGCACCCTCGGCAGCGTCTGGCCCGGCACGAAGTACGCCACCAGCAGGAATACTCCCAGCAGGAGCAGGGTGACGGCGATCGAGATGCCCTTGAGAAAGGTGCCCCAGGGCGCGGCAGGTCGACTTGTTTGCATCCGCGGATTCTCGCCGCACGGCGTGGCGTGGACAAGCCGGCGCGCCTGCGTGCCCCACCTGCGCGATAATCTACGGTCGCACGCTTCGAACCCGCCCCCCGTGAAAAAGTCCGATTTCGATTTCGACCTGCCGCCCGAACTGATCGCCCAGGCGCCATTGGCCGAACGTTCGGCCAGCCGCCTGCTGCTGCTGGATGTGGCGGAAGACCGGCGCGAGGACCGCATGTTCCGCGAATTGCCCGGATTCCTGCGGCCCGGCGATCTGCTGGTGTTCAACGACACCCGCGTGCTGCCGGCGCGCCTGTACGGGCGCAAGGAAAGCGGCGGCGCGGTGGAGATCCTGATCGAGCGCGTCACCGGCGCGCACGAGGCCACCGTGCAGCTGGGCGTGAGCAAGAAGCCGAAGGAAGGCGGTCGCATCGAACTGGCCGACGGCAGCCATGCGGTGGTGCTTGGGCGCGACGAAGGTTTCTTCCGCCTGCGCTTCGAGGCACCCGAATCGTTGGAGAAGCTGCTGCTCAAGCTGGGCGAGATGCCGTTGCCGCCGTACATCGAGCGCCACGCCGACAGCACCGACATGGAGCGCTACCAGACCGTGTTCGCGCGCGAGCCCGGCGCAGTGGCCGCACCCACGGCCGGCCTGCATTTCGACGAACCCTTGCTGGCGCAACTGCGCGAACGCGGTGTGGGTTTCGGCTACGTCACCCTGCACGTGGGAGCAGGCACTTTCCAGCCGATGCGCACGGAGAACCTCAGCGAGCACCACATGCACCGCGAGTGGCTCAACGTGGGTGCAGGCCTCGTCGAGCAGATCCATCGCACCCGTGCCGCCGGTGGCCGTGTGTTCGCGGTCGGCACCACCGTGGTGCGCGCGCTGGAGAGCGCCACAGTGGAAGGCGAGCTGCACCCGTTCGCGGGCGAGACGCAGATCTTCATCTTCCCCGGCTACCGCATCACCAGCATTGATGGCCTCATCACCAACTTCCATCTGCCGCAATCGACCTTGTTGATGCTGGTGTCGGCGTTGGCGGGCCGGGAGTTCATGCTGGATGCCTATCGGCATGCGGTGGAGCAGCGGTATCGGTTTTTCTCGTACGGGGATGCGATGTTGATCTTGCCGGGGGATGATTGAGTTTCCCTATGGCCCGTTGCGCGGCCTGATCGTCCACGCCTCGCCGCTGCCGAGGGGCCCCGGAAAAGCAGCGTTTCCAGCGCGCAAAAACAACAGCACGAGCAAAGCCAAAGCCAAAGCTGCGTGAAGCACCGAGGGTTTTGCTCGTCATCCCGGCGCAGGCCCGGATCCAGCAGCGATCACGCTCATCCATGCCATACCGTCACTGGATGACCAGCTTCGCTGTTGTAGAGCTCCTCCGGCCTGCGCCGGAATGACGAACGGTGAGGGCTCTCGGTTGGCTGTGGGCCCTCAATTTCAAGATGCGATGAGGCCAGCAAGAAGGAACTCGGGCGTGGGCAGGCATCCGAAGCCGCTTTGTCGCTGGCGGCAATCGACCGAAAGCCCCCGCAGGCGAGCGAGTGCACGCAAGGGAACGGTCTTCGCCAGTCCCCATCACTTGCCCCAAGTCTTCCCCATAGGAGGAGACATTGCATCGACCTGCGATAATCCCGCCATGAGCTCCCTCAAATTCGACCTTCTCGCCACCGACGGCGGCGCCCGTCGCGGCCGCCTCTCCTTCCCCCGCGGCACCGTGGAAACGCCAGCCTTCATGCCCGTAGGCACCTACGGTTCGGTAAAGGCGATGACGCCGCGCGACGTGCGTGAAACGGGGGCGGAGATCATCCTCGGCAACACCTTCCACCTGTACCTCCGGCCCGGCCTGGAGATCGTGGAGAAGTTCGGCGGACTGCACCGCTTCATCGGTTGGGACAAGCCGATGCTTACCGATTCCGGCGGCTTCCAGGTGTTCTCGCTGGCACACCGGCGCAAGCTCACCGAGGAAGGTGTGACCTTTGCCTCGCCGGTGGACGGCTCCAAGGTGTTCCTCTCGCCGGAGGTGTCGATGCAGATCCAGCGCACGCTGGATTCGGACATCGCGATGATCTTCGACGAGTGCACGCCGTACCCGGCGACGGAAAAGGTGGCATCCGACTCGATGGAGCTGAGCCTGCGCTGGGCGGAGCGCTCGCGCCGTGCCTTCGACGACCTGAAGAACCCCAACAATCTGTTCGGTATCGTGCAGGGCAGCGTGTACGAGCCGCTGCGCCGGCGCTCGGCGGAGCGGCTGGTGGAGATCGGCTTCGACGGCTATGCGGTGGGCGGCCTTGCCGTAGGCGAGCCGGAAGAGGCGCGCAACCATACGCTGGATTTCACCGTGGATCTGCTGCCACAGGACAAGCCGCGCTATCTGATGGGCGTAGGCCGGCCGGAGGACATCGTGGCGGCGGTGTGCCGCGGCATCGACATGTTCGATTGCGTGATGCCCACCCGCAATGCGCGCAATGGCTTCCTGTTCACCGCCGAGGGCACCTTGCGCATCCGCAACGCGAAGTACGCGGACGACACGCGGGTGATCGAGGAAGGTTGCGACTGCCATGCCTGCGCCAACGGCTTTTCGCGCGCCTACCTCCGCCACCTCGATCGTTGCAACGAGATCCTGGGCAGCCAGCTCGCCACCATGCACAACCTCCGCCACTACCAGCGGTTGATGGCCGGCTTGCGGGAAGCCATCGCGGCAGGCACTCTGGGTGACTTCGTTGCGGGCTTCCACGCGAGCCGGGCTGGGGCGAGGGTCTAGCCGGCCGTCATGCGGGAAAACCTGCGGATCGTGCAGACGGCTCTCTTGTTTCGTGCGCCGGCTGCCCCGATACCGGGACGGAAGTGGCCGCACAAGCGCCTTGTGGCGCAGTGCATGGCCTTGGGGGGCGTGGCATAATCCACGGTCTTTTACTCTAGGCGCCCGGCAAAAAAACCTGCTGGCGCCATAACTTGCGAGACGAACCGATGAGTTTTCCGATGTCTTTCACGCTGGCCCAGGCGGCCCCGGGCGCCCAGGGTGGCGGCCTGTCCATGATCATCATGATGGTGGTGCTGTTCGGCCTGATGTACTTCATGATGATTCGCCCGCAGATGAAGCGGCAGAAGGAGCATCGCACCATGGTCTCCGCCCTGGCCAAGGGCGACGAAGTGGTGAGCAACGGCGGCCTCGCCGGCCGCGTGGACGAAATCGGTGAGACCTTCATCACCATCGAGATCGCGCCGAACGTGAAGGTGAAGCTGCAGAAGGGCGCGGTGTCGCAGGTGCTGCCCAAGGGCTCGCTGAAGTCCGCCTGAGAGGCTGGGTATCCGGCGCTTTACGCATGGTGCGGCTAGGGATGGCCGCTTCTTGATTCCGGCGATCATGGACGAGCGCAAACCTCTTGAGTTCGGCCACGGACGATCGGCTGGATGACGTCTGCAACACGGATGGCTGCAAAGGATTATCGATGAGCGATTTCCCCCGCTGGAAGTACGCACTGGTTGTGCTGGCGATGCTGTTCGGCATCCTCTACGCGCTGCCCAACGCTTTTAGGCCGCTGTCGGCGGTGCAAGTCACTCCCAACCAGGGCGCTGCGCCGGCCGACGATGCGCTGCGCCAGAAGGTGGCCGACGCATTGGTCAAGAGCCACGTGGTGGCGAAGGACGTGGAGGTGCAGGGCGACCATCTGCTCGCCACCTTCGCCAACGCCGACGTCCAGAAGAGCGGCGCCGACGCGATCAGCGCCTTGCTCGGCGACAACTACACCGTGGCGTTCAAGCTGCAGTCCACGGTGCCGAACTGGCTGACCTCCATCCATGCGAACTCCATGCCGCTGGGCCTGGACCTGCAGGGTGGCGTGCACTTCCTGATGCAGGTGGACCAGAGCGGCGTGCTCGACAAGCTGGAGAACAGCTATGCCGACGACATCCGCGGCCAGTTGCGCGACAAGAACATCCGCTACGAGTCGGTGGTCCGCAGCACAGTGGCCGGCCAGGGCATCGTGGTGGTGTTGCGTTCGGATGCCGACCGCTCCAGCGCCGCCGACCTGATCGCCGGCAATTCGCCGGACCTGGTGGTGACCGACGGCCCCAGCACCGGCGACCGCTTCGTGCTGTACGCCGCGATCAAGCCGACCAAGCTGCGCGACCTCTCGCTGGGTACGATCAAGCAGAACCTCGCCACGTTGCGCAACCGCATCAACGCGCTGGGCGTGTCCGAACCGCTGATCCAGCAGCAGGGCGAAGACCACATCGTGGTCGAGCTGGCCGGTGTGCAGGATCCTGCCGGTGCGAAGAGGCTGATCGGCGCCACCGCCACGCTGGAATATCGTCCGGGCATTAGCAAATTCCCTGATCCACGAGCAAGGGAGGCTGCGCAGAGCGGCAGTATCCCGCCCGATGCGAATCTCTACTACGAAGCTGGAACCAACGAGCCAGTGCTGGTGGGCAAGCGCCCCATCGTCACCGGTGACCAGTTGGTGGATGCCAGCTCCGGCGTCGATCAGCAGAACGGCACGCCTTCGGTGAACGTGACGCTGAACGCCTCCGGCGCGGCGAAGATGCAGGAGTTCACCAACAACAACGTCGGCAAGCCAATGGCGGTGCTGCTGATCAACACCGAGTACGAAACCAGTACGGTGGACGGCAAGGTAGTGCGCACGCCGAAGACCATCACCAAGGTGATCAACTACGCCAACATCCAGAGCCCGTTCGGCAAGGAGTTCTCCACCAACGGCCTGGGCAGCCCCAAGGAAGCTTCCGACCTGGCGCTGCTGTTGAAGAGCGGCGCGCTGGCCGCGCCGATGGACATCGTCGAGCAATACGTGATCGGCCCCAGCCTCGGCCAGGAAAACATCAAGAAGGGTTTCGACTCGGTGATGCTCGGCCTCGCGCTGGTGCTGCTGGCGGCGGCGATCTACTACAAGCTGTTCGGGCTCGTTGCCGACATCGCACTGTTCTTCAACCTGCTGATCCTGGTGGCGGTGATGTCGATGATCGGCGTCACGCTCACCATGCCGGGCATCGCGGGCATCGTGCTGACCCTGGGCATGGCGATCGACGCCAACGTGCTGATCTGCGAACGCGTGCGCGAGGAACTGCGCAACGGCTCCACGCCGCACGCGGCGATCCACGCCGGTTACGACAAGGCGTGGGCCACGATTCTCGACGCCAACGTCACCCACCTGATCGCCGCACTGGCGCTGATGACGATGGGCACCGGCGCGATCCGCGGCTTCGGCATCACGCTGGGCATCGGCATCCTGACTTCGATGTTCACCTCGGTGGTGATGACGCACGCGTTCACTGCGCTGATTCACGGCCGCCGCAAGCTCAAGACCCTGTCGGTCTAAGGGCGGGATTCAATCCATGGAAATCTTCAATCACAACAGCAACATCCACTTCCTGCGCATCCGCGTGTACAGCATCGCGATCGCCGTGGTGCTGATGCTCGCCTCCGTCGCGCTGCTCGCCACCAAGGGCCTGACCTATGGCCTGGATTTCACCGGCGGCGTCTCGCTGGTGGTGGACTATGCGCAACCGGTGCAGACCGGCGATGTGCGTGACGCGCTGGAGAAGGGCGGCATCGTCGATCCGGTGGTGCAGAGCGTGGGCGGCACCCGCGAGGTGTCGGTCCGCATCCAGCCCGACAAGGCCATGCTCGACGCCAAGGGCCAGGTGGATCTGGACAAGGTGGCCAGCGTGGTCATGCAACCGCTGAAGGCGGCCCGTGCCGATGCCTCACTGAAGAGCCGTTCCTCGGTCAGTGCCGCGGTGGGCGCAGAGCTGAAGAGCGACGGCATGCTGGCCGCGGTGTTCGTGATGCTCGGCATCATGGCCTACCTGTGGATCCGCTTCGAGCGTCGCTTCGCCATCGCCGCGGTGGCCACCGAAATCCACGACACGCTGGTGACGCTGGGCATCCTTGCCCTGACCGGACGCGAGTTCGACATGACCGTGCTGGCCTCGGTGCTGGCGGTGATCGGCTACTCGATCAACGACAAGGTGGTGGTGTTCGACCGCATCCGCGAGCTGTTCCGCCTCGCGCGCAAGGCCGAGCCGGAGGAGATCCTCAACCGCTCGATCAACAGCACGCTGTCGCGAACCATCATCACCTCGCTGTTCACCGGCATCACCATGGCCGCGCTGTTCTTCTTCGGCGGTCCGGCGGTGCACGGCTTCGCGATCACCATGCTGATCGGCATCGTGGTGGGTACGCTTTCCTCGATCTTCGTGGCCAGCCCCATCCTGCTGTGGCTGGGCGTGTCGAAGAAGGACCTGATGCCGGTGACCAGGGAGAACCCGGAGCTCGCACGGCGTCCTTGATACGTTTCCCTGCCTGCTGCCTGCCGATGAGGCCGGGAGGGGAAAACCTGTGCGGTTTGCGAACGGCCCGGAACCAATCCGGGCCGTTCGCGTTTTGGTGTGGGCCTCTCTCTCCGGCTCCATGCAGGTCGGCAAAGAGAAGGAATCCCGTACCGGCAGACGACTGAAATCGCCTTGTTCCCGTCTCCGCGGAAACGTTCTTTCCCTTCGTCCGCGGTCCTGCGAGCGGAGAAGGGAGATCGCAGATATTGAACAGATTCCGGGCGCCCGCTCGCGAAATCTTGTGGCAGAAAAAGGTTCAGCTACACCGCGTCATCGTATGCGCCGCCCCGTGGTTCATGCGCTCCTCACCCCACCATGCACGCCATCTCCGATCTCTGGGCGGCTGCGGTCGACTGGCTGACGTTACATGCAGTCAAGCCGGTGCTGGCCGTGCTGCACCTCGCGCACTATGTCGTCGACTCACCGCGCGAGATCGCGCAGTATTTCCTGCTCACCGCGATCCAGGTGGCGATCATCGCCTGCGTGTTCCGCCCGATGGAAAGCCTGTGGCCGGTGGAGCAATGGCAGGACCGTCGCGCCACGCTGATCGATCGCGCCTACACCTTGCTCAAGCTGTTCGGCGTGCTGCCGCTGTTCACCTACCTCGTACTTTCGCCGGTGACGCAATGGATAGGCGGCGCCGGCGCCAGCGACGATTCGGCCGGCCTGCTAAGCGTGCAGGCTATGGTGCCCTGGCTGAGCCGCCATCCGGTGCCGCTGTTCCTGGTCTACTACGCGATCTACGACCTGGTGTACTACGGCATCCACCGCCTGCAGCACTCGATCCCGTGGTGGTGGGCGCTGCATAGCCTGCACCACAGCCAGCGCCAGCTGAACTGCTGGTCGAACGATCGCGACCACTACCTCGACGACTTGCTGGAGGCGCTGATCGTGGCGCTGGCCGCGCTGTTGATCGGGGTGTCGCCCACCGACTATGCGTTGCTGGTGCTCAGCGGCGAGCTGCTGCAGAACCTCGGGCATGCCAATGTCCGGCTGCGCTTCGGCCCGGTGCTGGAGAAGCTGCTGGTCGATCCGCGCTACCACCGCTTGCACCACATGCGGGTGGATCCGGATCGGCCCAACCTGCACTACTGCAACTTCGCCTTCATCTTCCCGCTCTGGGACATCGTGTTCGGCACCGCGCTGTTCGGCGAGCCGGCGCGGCCCACCGGGGTGGGCGATCCGATGGTGGATGCGGACAACCGCCGCGGCATCGTCGGCCAGCAGCTCTACGTGCTGCGTCGCTTCTGGGGCGCACTGCGGCGTCGCGCCGGCTGGCGGCCGGGCGACGTGGCTTTCGACGAGAGCTATGCGCCGATATCGGTGCGGGACTTCGACCTGCATGCGCTGGAAGCCAGCCAGGTTCCGCTGGTGCATGCGAGCGCTCAGCCGCAGAGTTCGGCGTCCAGTTGAGCGAGGCGCTGCGGCGTGCCCACGTCCGTCCAGCGCCCGCGGTGCAACGAGCCGGTCAATGCGCCGCGCGCCATGGCTGCTTCCAGCAGCGGGCGCAGCTTGAAGCGTGGCGGCTTTGCGTCGGCATCCGGCGCGTCGCCCACTGCCGTGCGCCAGCCATCCAGCAATTCGCGACGGAACACGGCGATGCCGCTGTAGGTGAGGCGCGGTTCGCCGTCGGCGTGCAGGCGGCCTTGTGCGTCCAGCCGGAAATCGCCGCCGGGGTGATGCGCGGGGTTGTCCACCATCAGCAGGTGGGCGGCGCCTTCCGGTTCCGCAGGCAGGGCCGTGAGGTCGGCGTCGCACCACACGTCGCCGCTGATCGCCAGCACCGGTTCCGGTCCCAGCATGGGCAATGCGTTGAGCAGGCCACCGCCGGTTTCCAGCGGGGTCGGGCCTTCGTATACATAGCGGATGCGCAGGCCCCAGCGCGAACCGTCCCCCAGCACCTCGGGGAATTGCCCGGCCAGGTGCGATGTGTTGATCGCCACGTAGTTGATGCCGATGGCGGCCAGCTTCTCCAGGTGCCACACGATCAGCGGCTTGCCGCCGATGCATAGCAATGGCTTGGGCGTGCGGTCGGTGAGTGGACGCATGCGTTCGCCCAGGCCGGCGGCGAAGATCAGCGCGTGCCTCATGGCTTGCCCCTGTCTTGTTGGCTCTTCGTCATCATTCCGGCGAGGCCCGGAATCCGGCGGCTTTTCCGTAGGTCCAGGGCAAGGCACTTGATCCCGGCTTTCGCCGGGACGACGAAGATGGGACGCCCGGGCATTTCCATCATGCTGACGCCACCTGCGTCAGGTCGCGGCCTGACGCATGCCGTTCCAGCAATGCCGCGAAATCCGCCAATTCAGGATAACTGCGCGCCACCTCGACCACGTAGCGATACACCTGCGGCACATCCTTGAGGTAAGCCGGTTTGCCGTCGCGATACCACAGCCGGTAGAACTGCCCCAGCACGCGCACGTGGCGATGCAGGCCGGTGAGGTCGAACCAGCGACGGAAGCGCGTGGCGTCCACCTTGCCATCGATCATGCCCGCGCCCAGCAGCCGTTGCCGGTACGACTCCACCCAACCTTCCACGCGCTCGCGCGGCCATGCGACGTAGGCATCGCGCAGCAACGAAGCAAGGTCGTAGGTGAGCGGTCCATGCAGCGCGCCCTGGAAATCCAGAATTCCCGGACTCAAGAGTCCGGGAGCGATGATCCCCGAGTTGTTCTCGCCGACCACCAGCAGGTTGCGGCTGTGGTAATCGCGGTGCACGAACACGCGCGGCTGCGCCAGCGCATTGCGCACGATCACGTCGAACGCCGCTTCCAGCACGTCCCATTCCTCGCAGTCCGGCGCGTGGCCGAGATGACGCTTGAGGAACCACTCGGGCATCACTTCCAGCCCGTTCACCAGCACGGTATGGTCGAACGGCGGCAGGTCGTCGCTGGCCACGCGGTTCTGCATCGCGAGCAGTGCGTCCATGGCGTCACCATAGAGCTTGTCGGCGTTCGCGTCGTCCAATGCGGCGAGATACAGCTGCGAGCCGAGATCCTCGATCAGCAGGAAGCCTTGGTCCAGATCCTGCGCCGCCACCCCAGGTACGTGCAGCCCCGCGGCAGCAAGCCGCCTACCTATCGCCAGCCAAGGCTGGGGGTCTTCGCGCTCTGGCGGCGAGTCCATCACGATCCAGCTCCGCCCTCCGTGCGTAGTGCGCCAATAGCTGCGGAAGCTGGCGTCGGAGGAGGCGGATTCCAGCGTGAGCGTATCGTCGCCGAGGGTGGTACGGGTCCATGCGAGGCGGGCAGCGGCGCGGAGATCGGTGGCAGTCATGCGGCGATGGTAAGGCATCTACCAGCCTCACCCGGCGCGCTTCAGGCCGCGCGCGGCTGGATGTGTTTCAACTCGGCGGCCAGTTCGGTGCGGGCGCATTCGAGTTCGTAGTTCTTCTGGAGGTTCAGCCAGCTTTGCGCGTCGGTGCCGAAGTACGCGGCAAGCCGCAAGGCGGTGTCGGCAGTGATTCCGCGCCGCTCGTTCGCAATCTCGTTCACGCGGGCGGCGGTGACACCGATGGCGTTCGCCAAGGCGTTCGCCGACAAGCCGAAGGGTTTCATGTACTCCTCGCGCAGAATCTCGCCAGGGTGTACCGGGGGGAGGGATTTCTTGGCGGTCATGGCTTGTCCTGTCTGTTGCGGAATGTTCTAGACGTTGCGTCGTCGATCATCGAAATCGGCGCCATCTAGTGGTAGTCACATATCTCGACGCGGTGGGCATCGCCGTCCCTCCAGACAAAGCAGAGGCGAAACTGGTCGTTGATGCGAATGCTGTACTGTCCGTTGCGATTGCCTTTCAGGGCCTCCAGTCGATTGCCCGGAGGAATCCGCAGGAAGTCCAGCGTTGCCGCCGCATCGAGCTGTGCAAGTTTGCGGCGAGCGACATTTTCCATGCTCGCCCAGCGGCGCACGCGCTTGCCGTTCGCGAGGGCTTCCGTGTCCTTGTCGGCGAAGGTCTTGATCACATGTTTATCGTATGTCGATAAGCGATCGATTGCAAGCTGGGAATGTGAAAAGCGCGTTGCGTTGGCGAGCTTCAAACATGTCGGATGGCACACGAAGCACGGGAGGGTCTGGCTGCGCCTATCGCCCTAGCGCAAGCCAGGGCCAACGCCTTCACGCGACTGGTCGCCGAGGCTCTGGATGGCTTGCCGAATGTGGGGAGAATCGAGCATGGTTGCCGTCAAGGAAACCTTCTCGCGCTACTACAACGCCGACTACCTCGGGACCGAGAAGGACATCACGGCCTATCCGTAGCCTCTGCGGAAGAGGCGATCCAGCATTGTTCCTTGCTGCCTTGGGACGTGGTGCGTTCGCGAAGCGTCCTCCGTGAGGTCAAGACCAGGCCGACCCACATGGGGCTTTGCAAGGCGCTGTCCGGCACGGGCAACCCCAAGCTCTGCCGCCGTCAGCAAAGTGGTGCGTACGCATGGCCTCAAGATCGCGGTGGCAGCGGCCTGAGCGCATGACCGGCCGGGAATCCTCAAGCCGGTCGCTTGGGTATCGGAGCGCCAAGCACGGCGATCAACTCGCGAACCAGCTTGCGTCGTCCCTCCGGCAGGGCGAGAAAGGCCTCGAAGGCTAGGCGATCGTGGCCGCGGACATGATCCGGCCATGCCAAGTTCGCTTCACGTACGCCTTTGTGCGCCGACGTGCCGAACTGCAGCTCATGCGGTGGGACGCCCACGATATGCGCCAGGGCCTGCATGTTCGCCTGCTTGGGCAGATGCTTGCCGGTGAGCCAGCCGGAAACCGCCTGCGAGGTCACGGCTTCGCCACCGTATTTGGGCACCAGCTTCTCCAGCAAGGCAGGGCTTGCCTCGATGCCCGCCGCTCCGAGCGCGGCGAGCAGACGCTTGGCGAAGGCGGACTGTTCGGTCTTCATGGGCGGAGACCATAGGCGGCACTTCCCTGGTCAAAGGAAATTCATGCTTTATAAGAATCGAAAGATTTGCTTTCATGGCGATTGGATTCCTTACGGCCGCCGCCATGCCCAAGTCCCTGCTCGAACAGTTGCCCGAGATCATCGCCCGCGGCCGCCAGCAGGCGGAGAAGATCCTGGAGAGCCTGGAAGGGCGGCATCGAGTCGGCTTGCAGACGCGCGAATGGGTTCTGCCGTCAAAGGACACGCGCGACAGCGACTGGATCAGCACGATGAACCGGCAGGCCCATCTCAGCGAGGAGGGCAACTTCGACTGGACCAACAGGCTGATCTACGGCGACAACATGTTGGCTATGGCCGCTCTGCTGGCCGGCGACGAGCTCACGCCCAGCCTGCGCGGCAAGGTTGACCTGATCTACATCGACCCCCCGTTCGACTCCAAGGCGGACTACCGCACCAAGGTATTGCTGCCGGGCGCGGAGTTGGAGCAGAAGCCTACGGTGATCGAGCAGTTCGCGTATTCCGATACATGGTCGGATGGGACGGCGTCGTATCTGGCGATGATCACGCCGCGGCTGATCCTCATGCGTGAGTTACTTTCTGATACGGGTTCGATCTATGTCCATTTGGGGATTCAGGTTAGCCATTACGTGAAAATCTTGATGGACGAGGTTTTCGGCAAGGGAAACTTCGTACAGGAAGTCATTTGGGCATACGGATCACCTTCTGGTGGACGAGCGGCCGGTCCAAAAATGGTCAAAATTCATGAGTACATCGCGCATTACTCGAAATGCTACGACAGTCGTTACACAAAAAAAGTGTATTTACCCTATGAGCAGAAATACATAGAAGACTGGTTCAAGTACACGGACGATGATGGTCGACGATATCGAATTCGGCTTCGTGGCAAAGACGAAGAAGGCGAGAACATTGTTGATCGACAATATCTAGACGAAAGCAAAGGATTGCCGGCTTCGACAGTATGGACGGACATAAAGCAGATCTATGCTGACCCGCGCGCATATAAGGAAAATCAGTCGAAGCATTCGGAGATTACTGGCTACGAGACCCAGAAGCCGGTCCGGTTACTGGAGCGCATCGTCGAACATTCTTGTCCGGATAATGGTCTCGTTGTCGACTTTAATGGCGGATCAGGCACCACGGCAGCTGTTGCCGAGAAACTCGGTCGTCGCTGGATCACATCTGATTTGGGTAAACCTGCCTGCATGATCATGCGTAAGCGGTTAATTGATCAGGACGCCAGGCCGTTCTTGTATCAAGCCATCGGTGACTACCAAGTAGAGGCAGCGAAGAACGAGCTGGGCCGCAAATTCCGCGTAGGTGACCTGTCTGCCATCGTTCTATCGCTGTATGGAGCGCAGCCGCTCGACCCCGACGACAATCCAATTCGCAACCTTGGTAAAGTGGTGTTCGCCGGTAAGAAAACATTGGTGCTAGTGGATTCGCCAAACAAGCTCACCGGCGATGCCACATTGCGCAAGGCGATTGCTCAGCGCGATAACTTAATGGGTGGCTGGGATCGCGTGGTGGTATTGGGCTGGAATTTCGAACCCGCCATCGGCCAGAGCATCGCCGCGCTCAGCGACGACCGACTGGAAGTGCTGGTGATCCCCCCTGACCTGCTCGACCGCCTGCGCAAGAAGGGCGGCGTCGAGAAGCTGCGCGGTCAGGTGCGCTTCTCCAGTCTGCAGTACCTCACCATCAAGCCAGTGCGGCGCCTGTGCAGTGGTGACAGTGAGCAGTTGCGAGTGACGCTGGACAACTACGTGCTGCTCTCGCCGGAAGCGATCAACCTGGACGAGGCCAACCGAGCCAAGCTGCACAGGGTGATGAACGCTGAGCCGCTGGCGCTGATCGAGTACTGGGCGGTGGACCCGGACTACGACGGCCGGGTGTTCCGCTCGGTGTGGCAGGACTATCGCGGCAATACCGCGAACGACGACGATACGCTGCGCGTGGCGACCGAGGCGCGCTTCGACGCGCCGCGCAGGGACGGCGCGCGCCGCGTGTGCGTGCGCGTGGTGGACGTGTTTGGTTTCGAGGCGGAGGTGGTGCAAGTCGTAGCGGAGTGCACGCCATGAGCCGCGTTGCATCTCCCGACGACCAACTCGCGCTGGCCAGGGCGCTCACCCAGCGCGTGCAGTTGCTTTGCCTTGGGCTGGAGCACGGCGAGGCGGAAATCCTCGAACTGGTCACGCCGACGACAGCGGAACTGCTGGGCTGGTGGTTCAGCGCGGACGCCTGCCAGTCGCGCGCCTTCAATTTCCATGCGGGGCAGCGCCAGGCCATCCTCAACACCATCGTGGCGCACGAGGTGCTGGACAGCCCGAACCTCGCCGACCTGTACCGGCAGGTGTGCGCGGACGAGCTGCTGAAGGATGGCCGGCTCCTCGAAGTCGAGCAGGGCAAGCACGCGCATCCGAAATACTGCCTGAAGATGGCCACCGGCACCGGCAAGACCTGGGTGCTGCAGGCGCTGCTGGTCTGGCAGATGCTGAACCGTTCGGCCGGGCTGGCGGTTGGAATCGATGATCCGCGCTTCACCCGGCATTTCCTGATCGTCGCACCGGGGCTGATCGTGTACGAGCGCCTGCTGGATGCCTTCCTCGGCAAGGAAGGCGCCGATGGGCAGCGGCGCTTCGAGACGTCTGATGTGGCGGTCTGCCGCGAGCTGTTCGTGCCGCCGGGATATCGCGAACAGGTCGAACAGTTCGTGCGCGGCAACGTCTGCACCAAGCAAGAGATTGGGTTGAAGGCGACCGGCGGCGGCATGATCGCCATCACGAATTGGCATCTGTTGGTTGATGCCGAAGCGGAAGAAGAGCAGCAGGAAGCCGAGGACGCATCGCTGGCGACGCCTGGCATGGTGGCGGATGCCGCCGCCGTGGCCTACGACTTGCTGCCGCTGACGCCGGGCCGCGCAACGGGCAACAGCCTGGACGTGCTGGACCGCCGCTGGGCGCGCGGCAACGTGCTGGCGTATCTGGCCGGCATTCCCAGGCTGATGGTGTTCAACGACGAGGCGCACCATATCCATGAACTGAAGCGCGAAGGCGAGGCCGACGAGGTCGAATGGCAGAAAAGCCTGTCGCGCATCGCAGCCGGTAAGGGGCGGCATTTCGTACAGGTGGATTTCTCGGCCACGCCCTATAACGACGTCGGTGGCGGCAAGAAGAAGCGCAAACTGTATTTCCCGCACATCGTGGTGGATTTCGATCTGAAGGACGCGATGCGTGCAGGGCTGGTCAAGTCGCTGGTGCTGGACAAGCGCAAGGAGATTGGCGCACTGCCGTTGGAGTTCAAGGCCGAGCGCGACGAGAACGGCAACGCGACCCTGTCGGAAGGTCAGCGCGTGATGCTGCGTGCTGGGCTGCACAAGCTGCGCAAGCTGGAGGCCGATTTCGCAAAGCTCGATCCGGTGCGCAAGCCGAAGATGTTGGTGGTGTGCGAGGACACCAAGGTCTCGCCGCTGGTGTCGGATTTCCTGCGCGATCAGGGGCTGGAAGAGAGCGACGTGCTCACAGTGGATTCCGGCAAGAAGGAAGACATTGGCGAAAAGGAATGGGCGCGCGTTCGCCAGCAGTTGTTCGACGTGGACCGGCGAGCACAGCCGCGCGTGATCGTCAGCGTGCTGATGCTGCGCGAAGGCTTCGACGTCAACAACATCTGCGTGATCGTGCCGTTGCGTTCCTCGCAGGCGCAGATCCTGCTGGAGCAGACCATAGGCCGCGGCCTGCGGCTGATGTGGCGTGAACCGGAATACATCGACAGCAAGCGCGAGAACCGTGAGCGCATCAATCGCGGCGAAGAACCGGATTCGCTGATCGACATCCTCTCCATCGTCGAGCATCCGGCGTTCCAGAGCTTCTATGACGAGCAGCTTGGCAAGGAGTTGGTAGGCGAAATCCGCGACGATCTGGAAAGCAACATCGGCGACCAGATCCTTGTGGAATTGCGGCCGGATTATCAGAAATACGATTTCGCGATCCCCTTTATCCTGCGCGAGGCGGAAGAAACGCTTGAGCATATGCCGATCGACATCGCCGACCTGCAGCCATTCGGCGGCATGACGCGCGAGCAATTGAGCGACCTGGTCGGCAAGGGCGATGTGTTCACGTCGCACGACCTGCAGAGCAGTACCTTGTTCGGCGACTACCGCGTGGACGGCGCGGTGATGAATGTTGGCGGCTACAACGAATGGCTGTCCAGGTTGACCCGACGGATCACCCAAGCATTAAGCCAGCCGTTGCCGGTAGGAGGCAAGGTCGCGTATCACCTGGCCAAGCCGTACACACAGGTGGGTTCGGCGGTGATGGCCACGGCCATCGACGACTATATCCGTTCACGGCTGTTCCGCGAAGAGTTCGAGCCTTTCGAGAACGAGAACTGGCGCCTGCTGATGCTGCAGCCGGTGGTCGATCACGTGATCAAAGTATTCGCGTTGGCGCTGCGAAATGCGGAAGACCACAATACGAGCGGCGAGATCGAGGTTCGCCATCGCCGCTTGTCCGAGGTGAGCCGGCTGCCGATGCGCGAGAGTGCGTCGCTGGAAGTAGAGAAGTGCATCTATCCGCGTTTGCCGTACCCAAGCCGCAGCGGCGGCCTCGAACGGACCTTCATCGAATGGGCTCTGCACGATGCCAGCGTGGCGGCGTTCTGCAAGATCAGCGAGACCAGGCATGACTTCGCGCGGCTACGGTACGTCAAGGACAGCGGCATGCCGGCGTTCTATTCACCGGATTTCCTGGTGCGCATGGCGGATGCCATTTATCTGGTCGAGACCAAGGCGCAGGACCAGACCAGCCACCCGAATGTGCAGCGCAAACGCAGGGCTGCGGCTGCCTGGTGCGAGCGCATCAATGCGTTGCCGCCGGAGTTGCGCAGCGGCCTGCCTTGGCATTACGCGTTGGTCGGCGAATCGATCTTCCACGATTGGCGGCAGAACGGCGCGCGGCTCGGCGAATTGCTGGCGTATTCGAAGGTGCGTGCGACGCCGACGGCACAGTCGCAGGGCGGCCTTGCACTGGGCGACGGTTTCTGAGCGCCGTCCCCCATGCGTGGCAGCACGGCTAGCTGAGGTTGTACGCCCGCTCCTCGTGCTCGGCGAGATCCAACCCCATTTGCTCCTGCTCGGCATCCACACGCAAGCCGACCGCACGGTCGACGAGTTTCAAAATCACCCAACTGAGCACTGCGCTCCACGCGATGGTGAAGCCCACGCCCTTGGCCTGGATCCACAACTGGCCCCATGCCGAGGCCACGTGGCCGTAGCCGCCCAGGCTGGCCGCGGCGAACGGGCCGGTGAGCAGGGCACCGACGATGCCTGCGATGGCGTGCACGCCGAACACGTCCAGCGTGTCGTCGTAGCCCAGCCGGTGCTTGAGGCGGGTGGCGGTGAAGAAGCAGACGACGCCGGCGGCGAGGCCGATCAACAGCGCGCCGCCCGGGCCGCAGGTGCCGGCGGCCGGCGTCACCGCGACCAGTCCGGCCACCGCGCCGGAGGCGATGCCGAGCACGCTGGCGCGCTTGTGGATGGCCCATTCCACTGCCGTCCAGCCGATGGCCGCGGCGGCGGCGGCGATCTGCGTCACCAGCATCGCCATGCCAGCGCTGCCGTTGGCGGCTACGGCGGAGCCGGCGTTGAAGCCGAACCAGCCCAGCCACAGCAGGCTGGCGCCGATCACGGTGTAGCCGAGGTTGTGCGGCGGCATATGCGTCTGCGGCCAGCCGCGGCGCTTGCCGATCACCAGGCAGGCGACCAGGCCGGCGATGCCGGCGTTGATGTGCACCACGGTGCCGCCGGCGAAGTCGAGCACGCCCATGTCGCCCAGCAGCGAGCCGGGGCCGCTCCACACCATGTGCGCCATCGGCAGGTAGACGAAGGTGAGCCACAGGCCGCTGAACCACAGCATCGCGCTGAACTTCATGCGTTCGGCGAAGGCGCCGATGATGAGCGCCGGCGTGATGATCGCGAAAGTGAGCTGGAACATCACGAACACGCTTTCCGGCACGGTCTGGTAGCGCGTGTCGGGTGTGAGTCCGGCCAGCATCGCGCGGTCGAGTCCGCCGATGATGGAATGCCAGTTCGTGGTGGCGGCCTGCATGCCTGCGGTGCTGAAGGCCAGCGAGTAGCCATAGAGCACCCACAGCACGGTCACCAGGGCGGTGATGGCGAAGCACTGCATCATCACCGAGAGCAGATTCTTGGCACGCACCATGCCGCCATAGAACAACGCTGCGCCGGGTATCGTCATCATCAGCACCAGCATGGACGCGACCAGCATCCACGCCGTGTCGCCGCTGTCCGCATGCAGCGGCGGCGTGCCTTGGGCGAAGACGGGCAGGGCGAACAGGCCGGCAAGGCCCAAAGCGGCGAGCTGGCGGCCCAGCCGTCTTGCGTCAAAGCGCATCATCGTCCACCTCCTGCGTGCGGATGCGGATCGCCTGCTCCAGCGGGTGCACGAAAATCTTGCCGTCGCCCACCTTGCCGGTGCGCGCGGCGCCGGCGATGGCCTCGATCACGCGGTCGAGCTGCGTGTCGCTCACCGCCACCTCGATCTTGAGCTTGGGCAGGAAATCCACCACGTACTCGGCGCCGCGGTACAGCTCGGTGTGGCCGTGCTGGCGGCCGAACCCCTTGACCTCGGTGACGGTCATGCCGTGCACGCCGGCCTCGGCCAATGCCTCGCGTACCTCGTCCAGCTTGAACGGCTTGATGACGGCGGTGATCCACTGCATGCGGCAACCCCTTCGCGATTGATCCCATATCGCGCTCAGCAGGATGCGTGCCAGCGCCGCGGGGCGCGCTGCGTGGCCGTCTGGACGTCCAAATGCATCGGCTAGCGGCAAAGCTGGTGCAAGTCATGCCTTCTGTTGGTGCAAGTCGCCCAGCGTTCGTCGCCCGGAGCAGGCCGGACAGACGTGCAGGACGCCTGCCGGGCGGCCTCGCGGGGAAAGTGCAGCGAGTCATCCAGTGACCGCACGGCCTGAACGAGCACGGTCTCCGCGGGATGGCCAACTTCGCTATTGCGACGCGCTTCCGGCCGGCGCCGGAATGACGGTTACGGGTATGCCGGTTTGACCGGATCGCCCATAATCAGTACCATTTTGGTCTGAATTAAGCCGTTTCCCTCTCCCATCATGCTTCGTGTCAGCCGACTCACGGATTACGCCGCGGTGGTGATGACCTGCATCGCCGCCCACCCGGCCGACGTGCTGAGCACGGCGCAGATCGCCGACGAGACGCATCTGGAACTGCCCACGGTGAGCAAGCTGCTGAAGTCGCTGGGCCATGCCGGGCTGGTGGAATCCTTCCGTGGCGTCAATGGCGGCTATCGGCTGGCGCGACCGGCCGGTGCGATCACACTGGCCGAGATCGTCGAGGCGATGGAAGGCCCCATCGGCATGACCGAATGCGGTGTCGTCGCCGAGGGCAACTGCGGGCGCGAGGCGCAGTGCGGCGTGCGCGGCAGCTGGCAGCGCATCAGCAGCGTGCTCGACAACGCGCTGCGTGCGGTGACCCTGGCCGACATGCTGCGCCCGGCACCGCGCCGCCACGAAGTGACGGTGGACATCAGCACCTTGAAAGGCAGGACCATGGCATGAGCAGCGAATCCATCGACACCGCCGCCACCGCGTTGCGCGACAACGCCGAGGTCGCCGAAGCGCTGGGACGCAACTACAGCGCCGGTTTCGTCACCGAGATCGAGATGACCGGTCTGCCGCCGGGGCTGGACGAGGAGACGATCCGCCAGCTTTCCGCAATCAAGCGCGAGCCGGAATGGATGACCGAGTGGCGCCTTGCCGCGTACCGCCACTGGCTGACCATGCCGAAGCCGGACTGGGCCAAGCTCAAGATCGATCCCATCGACTACCAGGCGCTGAGCTACTACGCCGCACCCAAGGCCAGGCCGAAGTCGCTGGACGAGGTGGATCCAGCGCTGCTGGAAACCTACGAAAAACTGGGCGTGCCGCTGCACGAGCGCGCCGCGCTGGCCGGCGTGGCGGTGGACGCGGTGTTCGATTCCGTCTCGGTGGGTACCACCTTCCGCAAGAAGCTGGCCGAGGCCGGCGTGATCTTCTGCTCGATGAGCGAGGCGATCCGCGAGTATCCGGAACTGGTGCAGCAATACCTCGGCAGCGTGGTGCCCACGGGCGACAACTTCTTCGCCGCGCTGAACTCGGCGGTGTTCTCCGATGGCAGCTTCGTGTTCATTCCCAAGGGCGTGCGCTGCCCGATGGAGCTGTCCACGTATTTCCGCATCAATGCGCAAAACACCGGGCAGTTCGAGCGCACCCTGATCGTCGCCGAGGAAGGCTCGCATGTCTCCTACCTCGAGGGCTGCACCGCGCCCAAGCGCGACGAGAACCAGTTGCACGCCGCAGTGGTGGAGCTGGTCGCGCTGGAGAAAGCGCAGATCAAATACTCCACCGTGCAGAACTGGTACCCCGGCGACGAGAACGGCGTCGGCGGCATCTACAACTTCGTGACCAAGCGCGGCGACTGCCGCGGCGCGGATTCCAAGATCAGCTGGACGCAGGTGGAAACCGGCTCGGCGATCACCTGGAAATACCCCAGCGTGGTGCTGCGCGGCGACCGCTCGGTGGGCGAGTTCCACTCGGTGGCGCTCACCCACCATCGCCAGCAGGCCGACACCGGCACGAAGATGATCCATATCGGCCGGGACACCAAGTCGAAGATCGTCTCCAAGGGCATCAGCGCGGGCCGCAGCAGCAACAGCTACCGCGGCCTGGTGAAGGTGGAGAAGGGCGCCGAGGGCGCGCGCAACTACACGCAGTGCGATTCGTTGCTGATCGGCAAGCAGTGCGGCGCACACACGTTCCCGTACATGGAAGTGAAGAACCCCAGCGCCATCGTCGAACACGAGGCCACCACCTCGAAGATCTCCGACGACCAGCTGTTCTATTGCCGCAGCCGCGGCATCGGCGAGGAAGACGCCGTGTCGCTGATCGTGGACGGCTTCTGCAAGCAGGTGTTCCGCGAACTGCCGATGGAGTTCGCGGTGGAAGCGAAGAAGCTGCTCGAGGTGTCGCTGGAAGGGGCGGTGGGATGAGTGTCGCCCGCGGCGCACATTGGGATGCGGTGTACCGCGAGAGGACGGCGGGCCAGACCAGCTGGTTCCGTCCGCATCTCGACGAGTCGCTGCGCCTGATCGATGCGCTGGACATGCCGAGTGACCAGCCGGCGCTGGACGTGGGCGGCGGTCGCTCCACCCTGGCCGATGACCTGCTGGCGCGTGGTTTCACGGACGTGGGCGTGCTCGATATTTCGGCTGTCGCCCTGGCCGAATCGCGGCGGCGGCTCGGTGCCAGGGCGCACTCGGTGAAGTGGATGGCCGGCGACGTCGTCGACCTTGCCTTGCCTGCGGCGCACTTCGGGTTGTGGCACGACCGCGCGGCGTTCCATTTCCTCACCGACGCCGATGAGCGCGCACGCTACGTCGCGGCAGCGAGGCATGCGGTGCGGCCAGGCGGCTATCTGGTCATCGGCACGTTTGCCGCCGATGGCCCGGAACGTTGCAGCGGTCTCGCCGTGGCGCGCTACGACGCGTCGGCACTGGCTGCGATCTTCGTGCCGGGCTTCCGGCTGGTTTCCCACAGCCGCGACGTGCACCGCACACCGTCCGGCAGTGAACAAGCCTTCACCTACGTCGTGCTGCAGCGTTGCGGCGATGGCGTGGACGCATGACATCGCCGCGCGCACGCACGGTATTTCTGGCCGATTCGAGGAACACTCCATGAGATCGCTTTCCCTCCTGCTGACGGGCGCCGCGGCCGCCATGCTTGCCGGTTGCATCCACGTCAAGCACACCGATCCGGTGGCGCCGCAGATCAGCGGCACCGTGACCCGTGCCGGCCTGCCGGTGCCGGGCGTGCACGTACAGCTGGTCGAGGCGTTCGACGATGCCGGCGCGCCGCTGCCCGATGCGGAGAAGGACGAAGTGGTGACGGACGGCCAGGGTCACTTCACCGTCGGTCCGCTCTACCGCAAGGCGAAGCGGGTGGACCTGCACACCGTGCCGTGGGGCTTGCGCCTTTCCGCCGACGACAAGACGTGGCATGCCGGCTGGCTGTCGGATCCGGCCATGCTGGGCGTGGTGCCGCAGGCCCCCGTGTCCGCCATGTGCGATCTCGCGGTGGACAGCAAGACCAGCGCGATCGCCGGCGACCTCCAGGTCATGGGCAAGGGCCCGTGCATCCTGCAACTGATCGAGAAGACCAAGAAGTGATGAGCATGCTCCGCATCGAAAATCTGCACGCCCGCGTGGAGGGCAAGGAAATCCTCAAGGGCCTCACGCTCACCGTGAACCCGGGCGAGGTGCACGCCATCATGGGGCCGAACGGCGCGGGCAAGTCCACCTTGGGCAACGTGCTCTCCGGCCGCGACGGCTACGAGGTCACCGCCGGCACGGTCAGTTTCGACGGCATCGATCTGCTGGCATTGGAGCCCGAGCAGCGCGCCGCTGCCGGCGTGTTCCTGGCGTTCCAGTACCCGGTGGAAATCCCCGGCGTCAACAATACCTATTTCCTCCGCGCGGCACTCAACGCGCAGCGCAAGGCGCGCGGCGAGAAGGAGCTGGATTCCATGCAGTTCCTCAAGCTGGTGCGCGAGAAGCTCAAGGTGATGCAGATCTCCGATGAGCTGCTGCACCGCGCGGTGAACGAAGGCTTCAGCGGCGGCGAGAAGAAGCGCAACGAGATCTTCCAGATGGCGGTGCTGGAGCCGAAGCTGGCGATCCTCGACGAAACCGATTCGGGGCTGGACATCGATGCGCTGAAGCAGGTGGCGCAGGGTGTCAACGCGCAGCGTTCGCCCGAGCGTTCCTTCCTTGTCGTCACCCACTACCAGCGTCTGCTCGACTACATCGAGCCGGACTTCGTGCATGTGCTGGCCGGTGGCCGCATCGTGGAAAGCGGCGACAAGACGCTGGCGCTGAAGCTGGAAGAGCACGGCTACGCCTGGGTGCGCGAGCACGGCGAACCGGCGGGCGCATCGGCATGAGCCAGGCGCTGCCCTTCGTCGAGGCACTCGGTGCGGCGCCGCTGCCGGCCAGCGGCATCGCATGGCTGGACGCGTCGCGCCGTGAACAACTCGATGCCTTCGTGGCCATCGGCTTGCCTGACACGCGTATGGAAGCGTGGAAATACACCGCGCTGCGCGCCTTGGGCCAGCGCCGCTTTGCTGTCGGCGATGCGCAAGCGGCGACCCGCGTGGTCGATCCGGCTGCGTTTGCCTTGCCCGGTATGGACGGGCCGCAACTGGTCTTCGTCAACGGCGTGTTCCGCGCCGATCTTTCCATACTGGATGCGCTGCCCGGCGGCCTCACGCTGCAGCCGCTGTCGCAGGCGTTGCGGCAGGATGCCGAGCCGCTGCGCTTCGTGCTGTCACGGCACGAAGCAGAGCAGGGCGACGCCTTCGTGCGGCTCAACGCGGCGTTCGCCGCGGACGGCGTGCTGCTGAAATTGGCGGCCGGCGCGAAGCCGGCCAAGCCGGTGCACCTGGTGTTCCTCGGCGCGCCTGCCGAAGGCGACCTGGCCTGGCATCTGCGCAACGTCATCGAGCTGGGCGAAGGCGCCGAACTCACCCTGGTGGAACACCACGCCGCCAGTGGCGAGCAGCAGCATCTGGCCACGGTGATGAGCGACATCGTGTTGCGCGACGGCGCCGTGCTGCGGCAACTCTTGTTGCAGCAGGCGGCCACCGGCAGCAGCCTGATCCGGCGCAGCAAATTGCATCTGGGTTCGCGCGCCCGGACCATCTCGCACGTGCTGGAACTGGGCGGTGCACTGGCGCGCCACGACCTGCACGCCGACCTGGCGGGCAATGGCGCATCCTTCACCACGCGTGGCGTCTTCATGCCGCGCGGCCGCCAGCACATCGACACGCAGCTGGCGATACGCCACCAGGCGCTGGGCACGACGTCGGATTCCGTGTGGCGAGGCGTGGCCGACCAGCGGGCGCGCGGCGTTTTTCGTGGGGCGATCCTGGTGGCGCCGGGGGCCGATGGCAGCGATGCCAGCCTCAGCAACAAGAACCTGCTGCTGTCGCCGAACGCCGAGATCGACACCAAGCCGGAACTGGAAATCCACGCCGACGAGGTGAAGGCCGCGCACGGCGCCACCGTGGGCCAGCTCGACGAGCGTTCGCTGTTCTACCTGCGTTCGCGCGGCATTCCGCAGGCTGAGGCACGCGCGCTGCTTACCGCTGCATTCTGCCGTGCGGTGCTGGACGATCTGCCTGACGTGGCGCTGCGCGAGCATCTGGCTGCGCTGCTGGCGGTCGAGTTGCCCGCCTGACGTTTCATGCCCGTCATCCCAGCAAAAGCTGGACAAGCGCAGAGCGCGCAGAACGCCCGCAGGACGGCCCCGGAGGGGCGAGCGCAGCAAGTCATCCAGTGCCTGGGAATCATTGAGAGCAAAGACACTGGATTCCTGCCTGCGCAGGAATGACAAGCAAAAGGCCAACCGGGAAATACGGATCACATTGACGATGAATACATCCGCCACTTTCGACATCCAGCGCGTTCGCGCGGATTTCCCCTTGCTCGCGCGCACGGTGCACGGCAAGCCGCTGGTGTACTTCGACAACGCCAACACCAGCCAGAAGCCGCTGGCGGTGATCGAGGCGGTGGACCGCCATTACCGCGAACACAACGCGAACGTGTCGCGTGCCGTGCATCTGCTGGGCGAGGAAGCCACTTCGGCTTACGAGGGCGCGCGCGACGCACTCGCACGCTTCATCCATGCGCCTTCGCGCGATGAATTGGTGCTCACCTCGGGCACCACGCAGGCGGCCAACCTGGTGGCCTACAGTTTCGCGCTGCCGCGGCTCAAGCCCGGCGATGCCATCCTCACCACCACGATGGAGCACCACGCCAACATCGTGCCGTGGCAGATCGTGGCCGCGCGTGCGGGCGCCACGGTGAAGGCGGCGCCGATCGACGAGCGCGGCGAACTGATCGTGGAAAAGTTCATCGAGCTGCTCACGCCCGAGGTGAAGCTGGCCTGCGTGACCCACGTCTCCAACGTGCTGGGCACGGTGAACCCGGTGCGCGAGCTGGCAAAGGCCTGTCGCGAGCGCGGCATCCCGCTGTTCGTGGATGGCTCGCAGGCGATGCCGCACCGCCCGGTGGACGTGCAGGCGCTGGGCTGCGATTTCTACGCGCTCACCGGCCACAAGATGCTGGCGCCCACCGGCACCGGCGCGCTGTGGGCGAAGAAGGAACATCTTGAAGCCATGCCGCCGTTCTTCGGCGGCGGCGAGATGATCCGCGAGGTGAAGTTCTCCGGCACCACCTTCGCCGCGCCGCCGCACCGCTTCGAGGCGGGCACGCCGAACATCGCCGGTTTCGCCGGTGTGGCTGCGGCGATCGCCTATTACGATGCGCTGGGCTTCGACGCCGTCCGCGCCCACGAGCGTGCGTTGCTCGACCACGCCACCGCGCAACTGCGCGAAGTCCCGGGCCTGCGTCTCTTCGGCGAGGCGAATGACAAGGAGCCGGTGATCTCTTTCCTGGTCGAAGGCGCTCAGGCCACCGACCTTGCCACCTTGCTGGACCTGGAAGGCGTGGCGGTGCGATCCGGCCATCATTGCGCGCACCCGCTGATGCAGTTCTATGGGGTGCCGGCCACGCTGCGCGCCTCGCTGGCGTTCTACAACACGCACGAGGAGGTCGATGCCTTCGTGGCGGCCCTGCTCAAGGTGCGGCGCCTGCTCCGCTGAAAGGGTCCCGATGCTCGCCTCCCTCCCCGCTCTGATCCGCGTGCCGCTGGTGGTGTTGCTGCTGGCGCTCAACGTGCTGCTGCACGTGCTGCCGCTGTTCGCGCTCACCCTGCTGAAGCTGCTGATGCCCGTGGCCGGGTTCCGTCGCGCCTGCTCGCGTGTGCTGGTGGCGATCGCGGAGAGCTGGATAGCCGGGAACAACGCGTTGTTCGCACTGTTCACGCGCATCCACTGGCAGGTGGACGGGCTGGATGGCCTGCGCCGTGATGCCAATTACCTTGTGCTGGCCAACCACCAGAGCTGGGTGGACATCCCGGTGCTGCAGAAGCTGTTGAACCGGCGCATCCCGTTTCTGCGCTTCTTCCTCAAGAGCCAATTGATCTGGGTACCGTTGATGGGGCCGGCGTGGTGGGCGCTGGATTTCCCCTTTATGAAGCGTTACTCGCGGGAAACGCTGGCCCGGCGCCCGGAACTGGCCGGTCGCGACATGGAAGCCACCCGCCGCGCCTGCGCCAAATTCCGCCAGTTGCCGGTGTCGGTAATGAACTTCGTGGAGGGGACGCGCTTCACGCCGGCCAAGCACGATGCGCAGGGTTCGCCGTACCGCCACCTGCTGAAGCCGCGCGCCGGCGGCGTGGCCTTCGTCCTCGATGCGATGGGCGAAGGGCTTGACGCTATTCTCGAAGTCGCGATCGTTTATCCTGATGGCCCATGCAGCATCCTCGACCTGATTGCCGGGCGCCTGCGCGAGGTGCGGGTGAGTTTGCTGCAGCGGGCGATCACGCCGGAGTTGCGCGGGGACTACGAGCGCGACGAGGCCTTCCGCCTGCGTTTTCAGGCGTGGGTCAACGAGCTCTGGCAGGAGCAGGATGCGCGGCTGACGCGCTTGCTGGATGCCTGAATACCGCGTGAGGCGGAAGGATGGCACGCCGTTCGCCTCGGCATGACGGCGAGGTAGACTTGGCGGCGTAGCCGCCACGTGGTCATGCAGGCGGGCAATGGGGGTTAAGGATGGCGCTGGAGCGATACACACCATGAGTGAGGCGAAGCTCGCACCGGCGGGATCGGGCGGAGCACGCGCTGCGGGCGTGTTGCAGGCGATTGCGCGCATGTCGTCCACGCGGACGAATTACTGGGTCGGCCACGCTACCGATTTCCTGGTCAGCTTTGCCCTGCTCGGCGCCTCGTTCTGGCTGGATCACAGCCGGCCGCTGTTGTCGGCGCTGGTGTTCCTGCTCGGCTTGTTCATCTTCAGCTTCATCGAGTACGCCTTCCACCGTTGGCTGTTCCATGGTGCGCTGCGCTTGTTCGAGCGCGGACACACCGTCCATCACGAACAGCCGCTGGGCTACGACTCGTTGCCGTTCTTCTTCCCGCCCGCGGTGGTGGTGCTGCTCGCAGCGGCGCTGGCGCTGGCGCTGCCCGCGGCGACCGCCTTGCTGCTTTCGGGTGCGATCGCGCTGGGCTATGCGCTGTACGGTTTCAGCCACCTCGTGATCCACCGGCGCGGCCGCTTCAACCATCCGCTGGTGCGAAAGTGGGCTGCCGTGCATCACGTGCACCACCATCATCCCGACAAGAATTACGGCGTCACCTCGCCGTTGTGGGATTTCCTGCTGGGCACGTGGTACGTGTCCAAGAGCAAGGTCAGGTGATTTTTGCGATCATCCCTGATCGCGAAGATCACACGGGCGGCCATCCATGGCCGCACTTTTCAGAGAAGCGCGCCTTGTAGGCGCAACCTGTGCGCTCTACAGGTGGTTCTCAGCCCAATGGCAAGCCGCGCAGCTCGACGCCGTCGGCGTCCACGCGCAGCACCGAGCCTTGTTCGTACCAGTCGCCCACCACGATGCGTTCGGCGGGCGCGCCGTCCAGTTCGAAGCGGTGGATCGCGGGGCGATGGGTGTGGCCGTGGATCAGTCGCGTGACACCGGCGTTGCGCATGGCCTGCGTCACGGCACCGGCGTCGACGTCCATGAGGGTTTCCATCGCACTGCCGGTGTGCGCGCGGCTTTCCGCGCGTGACTTGGCGGCGAAGGCGCGGCGCGCCTCCAGCGGCATGGCGAGGATCTGCGCCTTCCATTCCGGCGTGCGAACCTGCTTGCGCACGGTCTGGTAGGCCACGTCGCCGGTGCACAGGACGTCGCCGTGCATCAGCAGGGTGGGGCGGCCGTGCAGCGTGTGCACGGTGCCGTCTTCCAGCAACTCGAAGCCGGCGCGGCGGGCAAACGCTTCGCCCAGCAGGAAATCGCGGTTGCCAACCATGAAGTACACCGGCACACCGGCGTCGCGCACGCCGCGGGTGGCGTCCGCGATGCGCTGCGGCAATTCGGCGTCGTCATCGTCGCCGACCCAGGCCTCCACCAGGTCGCCGAGGATGTACAGCGCGTCGGCGCGGCGCACTTCGTCACTGGCAAGGTAGCGTTCGAACAGTTCGGTGATGCGCGGACGGCTGTCGTCAAGGTGCAGGTCGGCAATGAACAGACTGGCCATGACCGATCAGGGTACCTTGGTCGGCGCGGCCGCACTGGCAGCGGCGGCGGGTGCGGCTTCGCCCAGCACCTGCGCGCCTTCGATCACCACCAGCGGGTTGGGCACGTCGGCGGTGAACGGGCCGATGCCGTGGGTAGGCGTGGCGGCGATCTTGTCCACCACATCCATGCCCTTGACGACCTTGCCGAACACCGCATAGCCCCAGGTAAGGCCGCTCTGGTTGCCCGTGAAATCGAGCCGGCGGTCGTCCACCAGGTTGATGAAGAATTGCGAGGTGCCCGAGTTCGGATCGGCGCCGCGCGCCACCGCCACCGTGCCGCGCAGGTTCGTCAGGCCGTTGTCCGCCTCGCTGGCAATGGCCGGATGCGTGCGCTTGGGTTGCAGCTCGCGCGTGTACAGGCCGCCCTGTACGAGGTAGCCGGGGATGGCCCGGTGGAACACCGTGCCGGCGTAGAAGCCGTCGTGCACGTATTGCAGGAAGTTCGCCACGCTCTTGGGCGCCTTGTCCGGGAACAGCTCCAGCGTGATGTCGCCCAGCGACGTGTGCAGCACCACCTGCGGGTCGGCCGTGTCCGCCGGTTTGGCGTTCTGCGCCCACAGCGCAGGGGCGAACAGGGCAGTGGATAGGAGCAGCAGGGCGAGCTTGGGCTTGGACATGGAGGCAGGCCGTTCGAAGTATCCGCGCATGATACGCGGCCCCATGGCCGCATGCGCCTTTCGGGGTTCAGGATGGGTTCTTGAAGAGTGCGGCCACGGATGGCCGCTGGTGGCGTCAGGGAAGGGCGATGGGCTTGAGGCTCGCTGCTACCTGCCACGCTACGGCGATTCCGGACGAATCGCACTGATACTCAAAGTGCGGCCGTGGATGGCTGCCCGTTTGGTCTTCGCGATCAGGGACGATCGCAAAACTCTGGATGGCCGCTGGTGGCGCAAGAGCAGGGCGAGAACTTGAAACTTGCAGCTACCTGCCACGCCATGGCGATTCCGGACGAATCGCACTGGTTCAACTCGTGGACAGCTCCAGCTCCAACCCCAGCTCGATCATCGGCGCCTGTTCCTGGTGCAGGTCCGCCTCGCTGAGCGGATGCTGCTCCAGCCACGCGGCAGGTAGCGAGAGCCGCAGCCGTTGGCGGGTGGCGGAGAGCTTCATCGGCGGCAGCGACTCGGCGCGACGGCCACGGCGGAACAGCACGGCGAGACGCAGCAGCGCCGTGGTGTAGCGGGCGAGCGGGCGATAGCGTTGCGGCAGGGTGGCGATCACCGCCTTGTCGGGCTTGCGCCGGTGCATCTCGACCACGGCGGCGAGCAGTTGCTGTTCCTGCCGCGAAAAGCCGGCGAGGTCGGCATGTCGCAGGATATAAGCGCCATGGTGATGGTGTTGGCTGTGTGCGATGGCGAGGCCGATCTCGTGCACGCGGGCGGCCCACGACAGCCATTCGCGTGCTTCGCCGTCCAGCTTCCATGCCTTCGCGACCTGGTCGAACAGCTGCAGCGCAGTGGATTCCACCCGTCGCGCCTGCGCGCGATCCACGCCGTAACGGGTGGCCAGCGCGTCGATGCTGCCGGTGCGCGGGTCGCTGCCGACGGCGCGGCCGAGCAGGTCCCACATCAGACCTTCGCGCATCGAGCTCTCGCACACGCGCATGCGCGCGATCCCCAGCGCCTCGAACGCGGCCTCGAAGATCACTACCGCGCCGGCGAGCACCGGCGCGCGCTCCTCGGCCAGGCCGGGCAGCTTGAGCGTGGCGATCGAGCCCTGCGCGAGGATCGCGTCGCGCAGCCCGGCCAGCGACGCGGGCGTGATGCCATCGTCACTGAGCTTCATCGCCTGCACCACCGCGCCGATTGCCTTGGCGCTGCCGGAGGAGCCAAACGCTTCCTGCCAGCCGGATTCGCGATAGTCCTCGGCGAACTGCTGCAACAGCACGCCGATCTCGCCGCGCGCGCGCTGCCAGCGCTTGCGGTTGAGCTTGCCGCCGGGGAAGAAGCGCAGCGTGGAGGCGATGCAGCCGGCCTGCACGCTCTCGGTGTGCAAGGGGGCGAGACCGCGGCCGATGATGAATTCGGTGCTGCCGCCGCCTACGTCCATCACCAGCCGCGGCTCGCGCGAGGCAGGCAGGTCGTGCGCGGCGCCGAGGAAGATCAGGCGGCCTTCCTCGCGGCCCGACACCACTTCGATCGGGTGGCCCAGCGCGGCTTCGGCGGCGGTAAGGAACGCATGCGGTGCGGCCAGCCGGCGCACCGTGTTGGTGGCCACCGCGCGCACGCGCTGCGAAGGCAGGCCGGCGATGCGCTGGCCGAAGCGGGCCAGGCAATCCATGGCGCGGGCGCGGCGATCGGCGTCCAGCGAACCATCGCTGCGCAGGCCCGCGGCCATGCGCACGCTGTCGCGCAGGCGATCGATCACCCGCGGTTCGCCGTGCTCCATGCGCGCAACGATCAGGTGGAAGCTGTTCGAGCCCATGTCCACGGCGGCCAGCAGCTCGCCATCGCGGATCGGGGTGTGTTCGGCCTGGCTCAAGCGCGGGTTCCTGGTCGACGCGGGTGGGGCGGCAATGCGCATCATGCCGTATTCGCCCGCCGCTTTCCTCGCATGCGTGAGGTGCGGCCCGGAATGCCGGCGATTCAACCGGGATTGTGTGTCGCTGGCACCCCGTTCACCTGTTGCAGCGGCCCTACCGTGACGTGGCCGCTCCAGCCCTCGAACACCTTGACGGCCGCCTGGTCGATGGCCTTGGTCATCATCTGGATGGGCGGGCATTGCTCAGGGTTGCTTGCCATGCTCGGGTCGGCAGGCGTGGTGATTCCCGCCATGCAGTAGTGGCCGCCGGGACCGGTCAGATGGGCCAGCCGGGCCATGCCCTGCTCGTAGCGCTTCTCGGCACGCACCGCCGCCGTGGCGTCGCCATAGGTGGGGCGCATACGTGCGAGCAATTGATCGGTCGCCTTCCGTTCGGCCGGCGTGAGCGAGGCATCAAGCGTGGCGGATGCAGCGGCGAAGTCCGATTGCGGACGCTCGGATGCGAGCGCCAGCCAGGCCGCCGCCAACGGACGATTTGCCGGCTGGTGGTCGCCATCGAGCGCCATGATGCCGAGCACGTACTGCGCTGGCTTGCTGGCCCAGCTGGCCGCCGTGGCGAAGAACTTCTGTGCCTGCCCGTAATGCTGCAGACCGTAGCTTTGCGTGCCCAGGCAGTAGTAGTAATCACCCGGCAGGAACTGTTCTTCGCCGATCGCGCATGCGGCGCCGGCCAGTTCGGCGTCGCTCGGTGCCGAGCTGGCGGGGGCGGGTATCCCGGTTGTCTCGCTGGCGGCCAGGGCCGTCGATGACATGCCGGCGATGCTGGCAATGCCCATCGCAAACCCCAGCACGCGCCTCATTTTCACAGGTAACCCGTACATGCCCGGCCCCAGTTGGCGAAGGTGGTCTGATGGATGTCTCCATCGGCGGATATCCTCGTCGAGGGATGCGACGGGCAGGATGTTCTGCCTGGCGTCCTCCGCCTCACGGGCACAGCTTCTCCAGCAACGTCTGCTGTGCACTGTAGGGAGCCTGTTTGCCCGGCGTGGCACGGGTGTAGCGACCGTTGCCGTCGAGCAGCCATGCCTGGGTGTTGTCGGCCAGGCTGTTGGCGAGGGTTTCATCGTAGATGCGTGTGGACAGGTCGGGGTCGCGGATGGGAAAGGCGATCTCGATGCGGCGCATCAGGTTGCGCTCCATCCAGTCGGCACTGGCGCAGTAGAGTTCCGGCGCGCCATCGTTGCCGAACCAGTACACGCGGCTGTGCTCCAGGAAGCGTCCCACGATGGAGCGTACGCGGATGCGCTCGGAGATGCCGGGCAGGCCGGGACGCAACGTGCAGGCGCCGCGCACGATCAGGTCGATCTCCACGCCGGCTTGCGAGGCGCGGTACAGCGCCTCGATCACGTGCGCCTCGTTCAGCGCGTTGAGCTTGGCCACGATGCGTGCGGGGCGGCCTGCGCGGGCCAGTTCGGTTTCGCGCCCGATGCGTTCCATCACGCCGGCGTAGAGCGTGAAAGGCGAATGCAGCAGGCGCTTGAGCGCGATGCGCGGGCCCAGGCCGGAGAGCTGCTGGAACACCTTGTGCAGGTCTTCGCCGATTTCGGGGTCGGCGGTCATCAGGCCGATGTCGGTATAGGTGCGGCTGTTGATCTGGTGGTAGTTGCCGGTGGAGAGATGGGCGTAGCGGCGCAGCGTGTCGCCCTCGCGGCGCACGATCAGCATCATCTTGGCGTGGGTCTTGTAGCCCACCACGCCGTACACCACCTGCACGCCGGCCTCCTGCAGGCGCGTGGCGAGGCGGATATTGGCCTCCTCGTCGAAGCGCGCGCGCAATTCGATCACCACGGTGACGTCCTTGCCGTGGCGTGCCGCCTCGACCAACAGATCAACCAGCGGGGTGTCCTCGCCGGCGCGGTACAGGGTCTGCTTGATCGCCAGCACGTTGGGATCGGTGCTGGCCTGGCGCAGCAGGTCCACCACGGCGGCGAAGCTCTGGTAGGGGTGGTGCAGCAGCACGTCGCGCTGGGCGATCTGCTCGAACTTGTCGCGACTGCTTTCCAGCTCGGCGGGGAGCTTCGGGGTGAAGCGCGGGTACTTCAGCTCCGGGCGATCCAGCCAGTCGTAGATCAGCCCGGCGCGGATGATGTTGACCGGGCCGTCGCAGCGGTAGACGTCGGCCTCTTCCAGCTGGAAGTTGTGCGTCAGCATCGAGGTGATGGACTGAGGGCAGTCGCTGGCGATCTCCAGCCGCACCGGCCGTGCGTAGCCGCGTCCCACCAGTCCCTCGCTGAGCGCGAGGGCGAGGTTCTCCACCTCGGCTTCCTCCACGATCAGCTCGCTGTTGCGGGTGACGCGGAACTGCCAGGATCCAACCACCTTGAAGCCGGGGAACATCTGGTCGACGAAGGCGTGCAGCAGTTCGGCGAGGAACACGAAGTGATCGCCCTCGCCGCACACCTCGGCGGGCACGCGGATGATGCGCGGCAGCGAGCGCGGCGCGCGCACCAGCGCCATGTGGCCTTCGTGGCCGAAGGCGTCACGGCCCTTCAGCACCACCGCGATGTTCAGCGTCTTGTTGAGGATGCGCGGGAACGGATGGGCCGGGTCCAGCCCCAGCGGCGACAGCACGGGCAGCACCTCGTGCTCGAAATAGCCCTGCAACCAGCGCTTCTGGCGTGTGGTCCACTGCGTACGGGTCAGGATGTGGATGCGCTCGGCGTTCAACTGCGGGCGCAGTTCCTGCTGCCAGATCGCATATTGTTCGGCGACCAGCTCCAGCACGCGGTTGCGGATGCGCGCGAGCAGCTCAGGCGGCGACAGGCCGTCCGGCCCCGGCGCGGCCGAGCCAAAGGCGTGGTGGTGCTTGAGCATCGCCACGCGCACCTCGAAGAATTCGTCGAGGTTGTTCGCCACGATGCTGAGGAAGCGCAGTCGCTCGAGCAGCGGCACCGTGGTATCGCGCGCCATCGCCAGCACCCTGAAGTTGAATTCCAGTGCGGCCAATTCGCGGCTCAGGTAGAGCTCGGGAGCGGAGAGGTCTGGGGGCTTGGGAGTCTGGGCGTCGGTGCGTCGCATGCACGCATTCTGGCGCATGCGCGGCGGTTGGTGCGCGCCGTGGCGTGCAGCGCTTCAGCTTTCGTCGCGGCTGCGCGTGGCCGAAAGCAGGCGCTCGGGCGCGAAGTGGCAGGAGAAGGTGGAGCCGCGGCCCGGTTCGCTTTCGATGCCCAGCCTTGCCTGATGCAGGTTCAGCACATGCTTGACGATGGACAATCCCAGCCCGGTGCCGCCGGTGCCGCGCGATCGACTCGAGGACACGCGATAGAAGCGTTCGGTGAGGCGGGAGAGATGGCTGGCGGGAATGCCGTAGCCGGTGTCGCTGACCGAGTAGGTCGCACCTTCCGCGCTGCGCCGCCAGCGTATCGCGATGCTGCCGCCGGCGGGGGTGTAGCGCACCGCATTGCTGACCAGGTTGGAGAGCGCGCTGTGCAGGTCCTTGGGTGAGCCGAGCAGGTCGAGGTCGGTGTCGGCTTCCACCGTGACCTGGTGCCGGCCCTGGCTCAGCGCTTCGGCTTCCTTGCGCAGCGTGGCCAGCAGAGGCGCCATCGGCACGCGCTCATCCTCGACGTGGTGCTGGGTTTCCAGCCGCGACAGGGTGAGCAGGTCTTCCACGATCTGGCCCATGCGGCGGGATTGCGCGCGCATCTCGCCGAGCACCGGCGCCAGCGCGGGGGCGTCCTCGGGATCGAGCAGTTCGAGATAGCCGTGGATCACGGTGAGCGGCGTGCGCAGCTCGTGCGAGACATTGGCCACGAAGTCGCGGCGCATCTGTTCCAGTCGCGTGACATGGCTGGTGTCGCGCGCCAGCAGCACCTGCTGGCGGCGGCCGAATGGCAGCAGGCTCACGCTGATCTGGCTGTCGGGACGGCCCGGCGCCACGGTGTCATGCAGCGGCTCGTGCTCGTCCTGGCGCAGCCAGTCCGCGAGTTCCGAGGCTTGCAGGCGCTGCTCCAGCGATGCGCCGCGGTCGTGCGGAGCGCGCAGGCCGAGCAGGTTCTCCGCCGCGTGGTTGAACCAGCGCACGCGCTGATCGGGATCGAGCAGCACCACGGCGTCGGGCAACTGGCTGGCGGTGCGGCGCAGGTCGCGCAGACTGGAGGCGAGGCGGTGGGTACGCATGACGAGGCGGTCGTGTTTCGCGGTGATGGTGGCCGGCGACATGATGTGACGCGTCGTATGACCGTCCCGCGACAACAGCAAGACGATTTCCGCCACGGCGACAAAGGCCACTCCCGCCGCGATGCGGTCGCCCGCCAGCCAGCCGAGCAGCGCGCCCGCGCACAGGCCGGCAAAGCAGATGACAGGCAGTTTCCAGCGATAGGGAATGGGCATCGAAAGGCAGGGTGTCTGGCTGGCTGGATGTGGAGCTTACAGCGTGCCTACTGATGCGTTCTGCCTGTCATCCCGGCGCAGGCCGGGATCCAGTAGCAATATCGCTTGCTCAAGCCGCACAGTCACTGGATGACTCGCTGCGCTCGCCCCTCCGGGGCTGCCCTGCGGGCGTTCTGCGCGCTTCGCGCCTGTCCGGCCTTTGCCGGAATGACGAGCAAAATGCAGGCGCTGGGTCGCTCAGACGCTTGCGGAGAAGCGATATCCGCTGCCGCGTACGGTCTGCACCATGTCTTCCAGCTTCCACGGCTCAAGCGTCTTGCGCAGGCGGCGTATGTGCACGTCCACCGTGCGCTCCTCCACGTACACGCTGCCGCCCCACACATGGTCGAGCAGCTGTGCGCGCGAGTACACGCGCTCGGCGTGGGTCATGAAGAAATGCAGCAGGCGGTATTCGGTGGGGCCGATGGTCACCGGTTCGTCGCCGGCGAACACGCGATGTGCGGGGCCGTCGATGCGCAGCTTGCCCAGTTCCACCATGCCGTCGCCGTCGTCGCCATGGGTGCGGCGCAGCACCGCCTTGATCCGCGCGAGCAGCTCGCGCGTGGAGAAGGGCTTGACCACGTAGTCGTCCACGCCGGCTTCCAGGCCGTTGACGCGGTCCATTTCCTCGCCGCGTGCGGTGAGCATGATGATGGGGATCTCGCGGCTCAGCTCTTCCTTGCGCAGGCGGCGCGCCAGTTCCAGTCCGCTCATGCCCGGCAGCATCCAGTCAAGCAGGATGAGGTCGGGCACCTGCTCGGAGATGGCGAGCTGGGCGGCACGCGCGTCGGCGGCCTGCATGGCCTCCATGTCGGCCTTGCGCAAGGCGAAGGCAATCATCTCGCGGATCGAGGTCTCGTCTTCGACGATCAGGATGCGTTTGTGCACGCGGAAAGATCCGTTGGACTATGACCGGGATATTGCAATGCAGGAATGTTACGCGGCGATGACATGCGTGTCGCTGCGCTGCGTCATTGCTGCGAGCTGTTGCCGGTCGCGGGATTGTCCGGCGTGTCGATCCTGCGCTTGCGCAGCTCCAGCACCAGCGGGGTGAGTTCGGCGATGCGGGCCTGGATACGCGACCGCGAGTAGTAGCTGAGATCGTTGCGCTTGAGCAGGCGCTGGAGCTGCTCCATCGCGTCGAAGGGACGGCCGGCGTAATAGCTGGCGTCGGCCCAGGCCTCGCCGGCGCGCTCGTCGTCGCCGGCCTTGTCGCTGGCGCGGGCGTAGGCGGTGTACAGCGCGGGATCGTCGCTGTTTTCCAACAAGGGGCGCAGCAGGTCGGCGGCGGTGGATGCCTGCTGCTTGTCCCCACGGTCGGTGAGCGCGTTGGCATAGGCCAGCGCCACCGCCCGGTTGCGCGGCGACTGCCGGTTGAGCGGCTGGTACAGCGCAAGCGCGGCGTCGCGCTGACCGGCCTGCAGCCGGGCGTCGGCCAGCGCCAGGGTGAGGATCAGACTGCCGGCATGCGCTTTCAGCAACGGCTCGAGTTGCGCCACGGCTTGCGCGCCACGGTCGCTGCGGGTGAGCGCCAGCGCGTAGCCGTAGCGGTTGACCGGAGTGTCGAAGCCGGCCTTGTTCTTGAGGTTGCCGGCGTAGTAGTCGACCAGCCGCACGGGATTGCCGCTCAACACGCGGGCGCGTTCGCGCATCAGTTCGTAGGTATTGAGGCCGCCCGGGCTGGCGGTGTCCGCGCCGAGCCGGATCGGCCCGCGCACGAAGGCTATCGGCGTGGTGATCTGCTCCCACTGGCCGTCGAGCAGGTTGTCGCCGCCGGGGTGCAGTTTCTGTGCGGTGACCAGGGCGTCGGCGCGGGATTTCGCATCGGCGATACGGTCGCTGGTGACCGGGTGGTCCTGCAGGAAGGACGGTACCTGGCCGCCTGCGCCGGTGCTCATCACGTCCTCCATGTGCTGGAAGAACGCGGCCATCGCGTTTGGGTCGAAGCCGGCATTGGCCAGCGTCTTGATGCCGGCGCGGTCGGCTTCGATTTCGTCCTTGCGGGTGAAGTTGATCTCCTTCTGCGCCAGCAGGCCCTGGCCGCCGGCCAGCACCGCGATGGGTGCATCGCCGGCGCTGCGGCCCGCGGCGCCGGCGGCGATCGCGCCCAGCACCACCAGTGCCAGCAGCGGCGCGTCCTTCTTCGAATCCTCGAATGCGCGCTGCAGATGGTTCTGCGTGATGTGGCCGATCTCGTGCGCCAGCACGCCTGCCAGTTCGTCCTCGTTGCGGGTAATGGCGATGAGGCCGGAGTTCACCGCGATGTAGCCGCCCGGCAGGGCGAAGGCATTGATTTCCTCGTCCTTCACGATGAAGAACTGGAAGTGGTCGCGCGGCTTGGCGCAGGCGGCGACCAGCCGGAAGCCGAGATCGTTGATGTACTCGTCCAGCAGCGGGTCGTCCACCACCATGTCCAGCGCGCGCATCTGGCGCAGCATGGAGGCACCGTAGTCCTGCGCTTCCTGCGGCGAGATCAGCGCGTCCGCCGAGCTGCCGAGGTCCGGCAGGCGCGAGTTGTCCTGCGCGCCGGCGGCGAAGGCGAGGCTGGCGAGGATCAGGACGATCGGCAGGCGCTTGACGGGGCGTCGTGGTGCCATGAGGGCGGGTATCTGCGGATAATGTGAAGGGTTGCGACCAAGCATGATCGCGGAGAGCAAACGCGCAGCCAGCCGTGGCCGTACTTCTGCTGCTTTTGCGATCATCCATGATCGCGGGATCAAGCGGGCCAGCCATCCGCGGCCGCACTTTTCAACCATTCAGTTGACCGCTCATGTGGAAGCTTGTTCCAAGGGTTTTTTACCCCCACATTGTGCGCAGGCAACCGGAGTTACGTGATGTCCAAGATCGAAGTCTATTCCACCGCGGTCTGCCCGTACTGCGTGGCCGCGAAGAACCTGCTCAAGTCCAAGGGCCTGGAGTGGAGCGAACTGCGCGTGGACGCCGACCCTGCGCAGCGCGATGCCATGCTGGCGCGCAGCGGCGGCCGCCGTACCGTGCCGCAGATCTTCATCAACGACCAGTACGTGGGTGGTTACGACGACCTCGTCGCGGCCGACCGCAGCGGCAAGCTGGCCGAGCTGCTGGGAGCAAGCGCATGAGCGGCGGACAGGGCGAAAAGGATCGCGTCGCCGAGTTCACCGCGTTCCGCCAGCGCATGAACGAACGCATCCTGGCCGAGGACAATCAGGTGGTGCGGCGTTTCTTCGCGCTGGACACGCAGACCTACAAGCCCGGCGCGCTGGATGTGAAGACCAAGGAGCTGCTTGGCCTGGTCGCTTCGATGGTGCTGCGTTGCGACGACTGCATCAGTTACCACGTGGCGCAGTGCAAGGAGGCCGGGGTGACCCGCGAGGAATTCTTCGAGACTTTCAGCGTGGGTCTGGTGGTGGGTGGTTCCATCGTGATCCCGCACCTGCGCCGAGCCGTGGATTTCCTCGACAAGCTGGAAGAGGGCGAGGCCGCGACCGATGTGGCTTGCGCCGATCACGGCTGACGGCGTAGTTGCTCTCCGTGCCGGGGTCGTGCTGACGGGCAGCTCTCGCTCGAATGGCCGCCCAGTGCGCTCCGCCGGATGCTCGCCGCACGAGATTGCCATGCCACCCCGGTCCTGTCCCTGGAAAGGGAGGCAAGGCGACGTGCCATTTCCCGCAATGCTCCGTGCGAGGATTTTCAACGCCGCGAGCCGGCTCTCGCCTGTTCGCTTCCGTATGGATCGGCGATAATTGCAGCGATACCGATCCCTGCCTGCCTTTGCCGCAGCGGGATCGACGGCATTCTTCCCCACGGAGTTCCCCCTCATGAGCAAGACCATCGCGGTGATCCCGGGCGACGGCATCGGCCCGGAGATCATGACCGCCACGCTGCGCGTGCTCGACGCGCTGGACTGCGGCCTCGCCTACGATTTCGCCGACGCCGGCATGGTGGCGCTGGAGAAGCACGGCGACCTGCTGCCCAAGGCCACGCTGGACAAGATCGCCGAGCACAAGGTGGCGCTGAAGGGCCCGTTGACCACGCCGATCGGCGGCGGCTTCACCTCGATCAACGTCACCCTGCGCCGCCACTTCGACCTGTACGCCAACGTGCGTCCGGCGATCAGCTTTCCCGGCACCAAGGCGCGCTTCGAGAACATCGACATCATCACGGTGCGCGAGAACACCGAGGGCGCGTACCTGGCCGAAGGGCAGTCGCTGTCCGAGGACGGCCAGACCGCGGTTTCGATGATCCGCAACACGCGCAAGGGCAGCGAGCGCATCGTGCGCTACGCCTTCGAGCTGGCGGTGAGGAAGGGCCGCAAGAAGGTCACGGCCGTGCACAAGGCCAACATCATCAAGACCGCCTCGGGCCTGTTCCTCAACGTGGCACGCGAAGTCGCCAAGGAATACCCGCAGATCGAGTTCAACGAGATGATCGTGGACAACACCTGCATGCAACTGGTGATGAAGCCCGAGCAGTTCGACGTGATCGTCACCACCAACCTGTTCGGCGACATCCTCTCCGACCTGTGCGCGGGCCTGGTAGGCGGCCTGGGCCTCGCGCCCGGCGACAACATCGGCGAGGGCGCGGCGATCTTCGAAGCCGTGCACGGTTCCGCTCCCGACATTGCCGGCAAGGGCATCGCCAACCCCTGCGCACTGCTGCTGGCCGCGGCCGACATGCTCGACCACCTCGGCATGGTGGCCAAGGGCGACAAGCTGCGCGCCGCGATTCGCGACACCATGACCAACGACCGCGACAGCGTGACGCCGGACCTCGGCGGCAAGGGCAGCACCGAGAGCTTCGGCGAGGCCATCGCGAAGCGCGTCAAGGGCTGAGCGCCGGCCCCATCGACACGCAAGGCCGCGGCGTCGTCCGCGGCCTTGTCGTTTCTGGATCATGCGGATCGGTTGCTAGCATGGGCGCCCCATGCTTGCCGCCGTTCTTGTGCAGACCATCCGATGGATATTGCGTTCTGGGTTTTCGTCTACATCGCCGCTGCCGTGCAGGCCGCGCTGCTGGCGCTGGCGTTGTGGCGCCGTTCCGCCAACCGCGAGGCCAATCGCCTGCTCGCCGCATGGGTGGCGCTGGCGGGCATCGATCTGGCGGTGAAGGCGGCCTACTGGCACATGTTGTCGCCGGAGTGGTTTCGCGCCTACCGCTTCGTGGCGTTGTTTCCTTTTTTGTACGGCAGCCTGTTCTTCCTTTATGTGCGGGCGCTGACCCGGGGGCTGGGCTTCCGCTGGCGCGATGTGCGGCACCTGCTCGGTTTCGTGGCGATGCTGCTGGTCACCGGCCATGTGCTGCTGGCGAGTACGGCGCGGTTGCAAGCGATGTCGGCAAGCTGGATTGCGGGCGAGCGTTCGATCGGCCACTGGTTCGACATCGCGTTGTTCCTCTACAGCCTGTCCTATGTGGCAGCGGCGCTGGTTCAGGTGCATCGCTATCGCCGGCGTCTGCGCGAGCGGCGTTCCGATGCCGATCGCTTGTCGCTGCGCTGGATCGACACGATGGCGGCATGCCAGGTCGTGATCTGGTGCATTGCCATCGTGCAGGCCTTGGTGGAGTTGCCAATACTCAATTACGGGCTGCTGTTCGGAGCCATTGCGGGCTGGATCTGCGTGGTGGGCTGGTTCAGCCTGGGACAGCCGCCGCTGGCGGTTGAACCGGAGGTCGGGCCCGTGGGCGACGAAACGGTTGCCCCGGCCACGACCAACGAACCTGAAGATATGCGTTACGACGTGGTGCAGGCACGCCTTGCCTCGCTGATGGACGGTGGTGATCCCCTGTACATGGAGCCGGCGCTGACCATCGGCCAGGTGGCAAAGCGCAGCGGCTATCCCGAATACCTGGTGTCGGCAGTGATCAACCGCCGGTTCGGCGGCACGTTCTGGGACTACATCAACCGGCTGCGTGTGGAAGCGGCGCGCGCCTGCCTTGCCGACGCCGGCGACACGCGCAGCATCCTCGATATCGCCTATGCCTGCGGCTTCACCTCCAAGTCCACCTTCAATGCCGCCTTCAAGCGTCAGGTAGGCGACACGCCCAGCAGCTATCGCAAGGCCGCCAGGCCGCTCAAGGCTGCGGCTGACGGTGCAGAGCGGCGATGATCGCGGCCACCAGGTCGCCGGTGGCGTCGCCGTAGTCCAGCGAGATGCCCATGCGCACGACCACCAGCCGCTCGGACGGCACGATTACCACGTATTGCCCGAACGCGCCGCGCGCGTAGTACATGTCCTTCGGCAACTGCGGCATGCCCCAGGGGGCGTTCCACACCGGCACCCGGGTGTCGTTCTTGAGGTTCAGCCAGAAGCCCGCGCCATAGCCGGTATCCAGCGTCTGCGAACGGCTGTAGGCCACCCAGCCCTCGGGCAGGATGCGCTTGCCGCCGGCTGCGCCGTCGTCGAGATAAAGCTGGCCGAAGCGGGCGAAATCGCGTGCCGTGCCGTAGCTGTCGCTCGCCCCGATCAGGGTGCCGCGGACATCGGTCTGGATGGTGGTGTGGGCCATGCCCAGCGGCGCGAACAACTCCCGCCGTGCGAAGCGCTCAGCGTCCACCGCACTGCCACCGGCTGCGTCGGTGACCATGCGGCCGAGCAGTACGTAGCCCAGGTTGCTGTAACCCCATGTTGTACCGGGCGGGTGGGCCAGCGGCATCCGCGAGGCATAGCCGGCCATGTCGCTCTCCAGAAAGGTCATGCGCGCCATGGGGTTCAACACATTGTCGGTTTCGTCGAAGGGCAGGCCGCTGTCCATGCGCAGCAACTGGTCGACCGTGACCGCATGGTGCGGGTCCCGGGTGGACCGCCAGCCGGGGATTGGCGCGGGCTGTTCCAGGTGCAGCTTGCCTTCACGCACCAGGATGCCGATCAGCGCGCTGGTCAGCGACTTGGTCAACGAATGCGCCCAGATCGGCGTGTCCGGCCCATAGCCGGGGGCATAACGTTCGGCGATCAGCTGGCCGTCGTGCAGCACCACGATGGCCTTGGTATTGCGCGGATGCGCGGGATCGGGTTCGGCGAAGGCGCGGTCCAGCGCATGCTGGATGGCGGGGTCGTCAGCGACCACGGCATGCTCTGGATAGGGACTGGCGATGGGTTCGGGTGCGAAGCCGGCTGCCTCGGGCACCGGGCCGTCGCCATGCATCAGCACGCAACCCAGGCCGGGGCGGAACACTGCGCGTGCGCCGAAGGCACCCAGCACGCTGGCGTGCGCCTCATGTTGTGTGGGATCCACGCGCCAGTGGATTGCCCAGGCGATGCCGCGCATCTGCGGCGCGTGCTGCTCGCGGAACACGCGGTCGGGGTCGACGTGGCTGACGAACGCGGCGTCGCACAGCCCGTGGCTGACCGAACCGGTGGCGAGCAGCATCAAGGGCCGCCCTGCAGTGCCCAACCAGACGGCGCCAAGGAGTATGACGGCCAGCAGGAGGCTGAGGACGATTTTCGGGATGCGTGCAGTCATGAGGCTCTTCCTTCGTTTCACGATTGTGCTGCCGTAGCGGCGACAGATGGGTACGGCCCGATGGCGGACCAGTGCAACAGGGCTGCGCATGCGGCCAGGTTGATCGGCCAACGGGCCCCGGTCGCGTGGACATGGATGGGCAGGCGCGGCAGATGGAGCGCCATGCCGGCGGCGAGAGTCAGCCGCCGCGTTACCGCGGCGAAAGTCAGTGCGTCGGCGCGGCACCCCCGGCGGCGAAGGCTGGCGGAGTCGCCAGCCACGGTGTGGCGTATACCGTTGCCCATGCAAAACGACCAGGCCACGGCCCGGGTGACCCGTGCTGCGCCGGTGGCGGCAGCGCCCTGCGTGTGTTGTGCCACCGACAGGGCGACGACGGCTACCGAAAGCGCACCGAACGCCGCGATGACAATGCGGCGCGGGAGTCGGCTGCGGATGGATCGTTCGTGCATGCGGCTGCCCTGTTCGTTGGGAGGTGCAGTCAGCATGCGAGGGCGAGCGTCGGGCTTCGTCCGAGGCGGCGGAACCGTACGGCAGCGCGGTTTCCGGAGGTGCGATCCGGCCGGTTCGCACCCGTCAGGCGCCGGCCGGATGCAGCGAACAGGCTCTTAGTGGTGCGCCACAGGCTTGTAGTTGCCGCCCACGGTGCGGGCGGCGATGTTGAGACGGTTCCAGGTGTTGATCATCCCGATCAGCAGCACCAGGTCGACCACGGCGGCCTCTTCGAAGTGCTCGCGCACCCGCTCGTAGAGCGCATCGGACACCGACTCGTGCGAGGGCAGCTCGGTGAGCTCCTCGGCGAGCGCCAGGGCGGCCTGTTCGCTTTCGCTGTACAGCGCGGTCTCGCGCCAGGCCGACAGCAGGTACAGCCGCTGCTCGGTTTCGCCGGCGGCGCGGGCGTCCTTGCTGTGCATGTCCAGGCAGAACGCGCAGCCGTTGATCTGCGAGCAGCGCATCAGCACCAGTTCGACCAGCTTGCCGTCCAGGTGGCCGCGTCCGCGGATTTCCTGGCCGAGCTGGATCAGCGGCTGCATGGTGGCGTAGTGGCGTTGGATGGAGAAACGGCTCATGAGGGAATTCCTTCGACAGTTGGGGAACGACGGCCCGAGCAGGCCGTTCATTGCAAGGACGCGTCGGCCGGCGGATTCGTTACCGTCGCCGCCAGCCGTGCGAGCTTGCCTGGATGGCGCAGCGCGTGGATGGCGGTGATGCGCTCGCCGTCGCCTTCGACCCAGATGGCGGTGGTCAGCGTGCCGCCGGACCAGGCCAGCAGGGCTGGTGCCCCGTTGAGCGTGAGCATGCTGTAGCGCAGCGGTTGCAGGCGGGTGTTGTGGGCGATCTGCAGATATAGCCGCGCCAGTCGCTCGGCGCCGTGCAGCGGGTGCAGGGTAGCGGCGACCACGCCGCCGCCGTCGCTCACATGTACGGCATCTTCGGCGAAGAGTGCCTGCAGCGATTCCAGCGTGGGTTGTTGCATGGCGGCTACGAAGCGTTGCAGCAGGCGCTGCTGGGCTCGGGCATCCACGCTGAAGCGCGGGCGATCCTCGCGCAGGCGCGCCTTGGCGCGATGCACGCGCTGGCGGCAGGTGTTCTCGGTTATGCCAAGGATGGACGCCGCCTCGGCGTGGCTGTAATCGAATACTTCGTTGAGCAAAAAGGCGGCGCGTTCGTCCGGTCCCAGCCGTTCCAGCAAGGTGAGGAAGGACAGCGTAAGGGTCTGGTTGCGCTCCAGCAGCGCTTCGGGAGTTTCGGCGACGGGCTGTGCATCCTCGTCCACCAGCGGTTCGGGCAGCCACGGGCCCGGGTAATGCGCGCGTTCGGTCTTCGCGCGGCGCAGGCGATCCAGCGCCAGGCGCGTGGTTACCGTGACCAGCCAGGCTTCCGGATCGTCCAGCGCGGCGGTGTCCTGGGCGTGCCAGCGCAGCCAGGCGTCGTGCAGCACGTCCTCGGCATCGGCGGGCGCGCCGAGCATGCGGTAGGCCAGCCCGAACAGGCGTTGGCGGTGCTGCTGGAACAGGGCGGTTTGCGTATCCACGGTGGTCTCCTTGAAGGGATCGCAGCAAGGACGCGCAGACACGCGCTGGCGTTACAGCCTCAGCGCACGAACGGCCACGGCGCGCAGACGATCAGCCACGCCAGCACCAGCATGCCCAGGTATTTCAGCGTGCGGAACAGCTTGGGATGCTTCTTCTTGAACGCGCGGTTGCGCTCGCGGTTGCGCTGGTTGAGCGCGAACACGCGGTTGACGAAGCCGGTTTTCTCCTCCGGCGATTCGGTATTCGGGGAAGCGGTGATCTTGCCCATGAAGGCCCCCACGCGGTGATTGATCGCGTCCATCCAGCGCGTGCGCAGCGGGCGCTCCACATCGGCGAACAGGATCACGCGGGTCTGGTCGGTCTTGTTCTCCACCCAGTGCACGTAGGTCTCGTCGAACACCACGTCCTTGCCATCGCCCCACGCGTGTTCCTCGCCATCGACGAAGATGCGGCAGTCGCGCGAGTTCGGCGTGATCAGGCCCAAGTGGTAGCGCAGCGAGCCGGCGAACGGATCGCGGTGCGGATTGAGTCGGCTGTTGGGCGCCAGCGTGGCGAACATCGCCGCCTTGATGCTGGGGATGGATTTCAGCAGCGTCACGGTCTTCGGGCACAAGGCTTCGGCCGAGGCCAGCGGCTCGCCGTACCACTTCAGGTAGAAGCGCTTCCAGCCCTGCTTGAAGAAGCTGTTGAAGCTGGCGTCGTTGCCACTATGCGCCGCGCGGATGTGACCCTCGTCGAACAGCGACAGCGCTTCTTCGCGGATGGTTTGCCAATTGGCCTGCAGGAGATCGAGCTGGGGAAAGCCGCGGCGGTCGAGGATGGGTCGCGCCGGCACTGCGGAAAACGCGTACATCAGCAGGTTGTAGGGCGCGAAGATCGCCGAGTGGTCCACCAGCTGGCGGTCGAAGCGCAGCCGCACGCGTCCGCGCAGATGCACCAGCAGCACGCACAGCACGAACAGCAGGATCAGGATCAGCAGGACGAGGCGCAGGGTCATCGGTTCGAAGGGCATGGGCGACACGCCATTCTACCGCCCCGTCGTGAATGACGCCGGTTGCCGGCCTAGTGCGCCAGTACGCGCAAGGGCGCGCTGCCGGGTTGGTAGCCTTGCGCCAGCGCGCGTTGCACATAGGCCACTGCGCGGCGCACGGCGCTGCGTGGCGATTGCCCCTTCGCCAGCTCGGCGGCCACCGCCGAGGCCAGCGTGCAGCCTGTGCCGTGGGCCTCCAGCTTCAGTCGTAGGTGACGCAGTTCCATCACACCGCGCGCGTCGAAGTAGCGGTCCACCACGTCGCGGCCGCTGCCGTGGCCGCCCTTGAGCAGCACACTCTTGGCGCCCAGTTCGCGCAACTCGTTGCCGGCACGCGTGCAGTCCTTCGCGCTGCGGATCGGATAGCCCAGCAGCGCCTCGGCCTCGGGCAGGTTGGGCGTCAGCACGTCGGCCAGCGGGATCAGCTTGTTCACCAGCACTGCGATGGCGCCTTCATCGAGCAGGCGCGCGCCGCTGGTGGCGATCATTACCGGATCGACCACCAGCCACGCCGGCTTGCGTAACGCCATCTCGCGCGCCACCAGCCGCACGATGGCCGCGCTGCCCAGCATGCCGGTCTTCACGGCGCCGATGGGGAAGTCGTCGAATACCGCGGCGATCTGGCTGCGGATGTGCGCCAGCGGTACGGGATGCACGGCGGCCACCCCGCGCGTGTTCTGCGAGGTGATCGCGGCAATGGCCGACAAGCCGTGCACGCCGCGCGCATGGAAGGTCTTCAGGTCGGCCTGGATGCCCGCGCCACCGCCGGAGTCGGAGCCGGCGATGGTGAGGGCGGTTGGGGGAGGGCTGGAAACCATGGATCACATGGCTCCACCGATAGCGCTGTATACCTGCGTCGGTTCTTTGGAAAGGCAGGCGAACAAGGCTGATTTCATGATCGTCCCTTCGGAGCCGAGCGATTCATGTTGGACGATCAATGCATCACCAACCCATGCGAGTTCAAATACGCCTGTGCCGCCGTTTTCATACAGGGCGCGAACGAGATAGGGCTTGCTGCCGCCGGAGCACACAAAGTTGGCATGACCAAAATATCTCGCTTCTTTTGCACTCTGACTGATGAACACCTTGTCTTGTAACCAGGCGGCAGCGGCATCGAACTTCGAAACCGGCACCTCGAAAAAGGCGGCGTCCGGAATCTGCCTGGTAGGGCCGTTGAGGTTCGACGGCGCCGGACTAAGCCAGCTTGGCGGATCGGCGGCACTGGCGGTCAAGGACAGCGCCAAGCTTGCGAGAGCGATCAGGTATTTCATGGTGAAGCCTACAACGCCTCGGATGCGAAATCCGCCAGTCTTGAGCGTTCGCCGCGCCGCAGGGTGACGTGCGCCGAATGCTCCCACTGCTTGAAGCGGTCCACCGCGTAGGTGAGGCCGGAGGTGGTTTCTGTGAGGTAGGGCGTGTCGATCTGCTCCACATTGCCCAGGCACACGATCTTGGTGCCGGGCCCGGCGCGGGTGATCAGCGTCTTCATCTGTTTGGGCGTGAGGTTCTGCGCCTCGTCGATGATCAGGTAGCGCGACAGGAAGGTGCGTCCACGCATGAAGTTGAGCGAGCGGATCTTGATGCGCGAGGCGAGCAGGTCGTTGGTGGCCTGGCGGCCCCAGCTGCCGCCTTCCTCGGGGTTGGCGAGCACCTCGAGGTTGTCGGTGAGCGCACCCATCCACGGCGTCATCTTTTCTTCCTCGGTGCCGGGAAGGAAGCCGATGTCCTCGCCCACGCTCACCGTGGCGCGGGTCATGATGATCTCGCGATAGCGCTGCTGGTCCATCACCTGCGCCAGGCCTGCCGCGAGCGCAAGCAGGGTCTTGCCGGTGCCGGCGGTACCGAGCAGGGTGACGAAATCCACGTCCGGATCCATCAACACGTTGAGCGCGAAGTTCTGCTCGCGGTTGCGTGCGGCGATGCCCCAGACATGGTGGTTGGCATGGCTGTGGTCGTCCATCAGCGCGAGCGTGGCTTTGTCTTCGTCCAGCTTGAGCACGCGCAGCTCCACGCCGCCTTCGCCGGGCAGGTACAGGCACTGGTTGGGATACCAGTCCTCGTCTTCGCGGCGTGAAAGCTTGTAGTAGGTGCGGCCGCGCTCGTTCCACGACTCCACTTCCGGGTGCGCGTCCCAGAAGTTCTCGGGCAGCGCGGTGGAGCCGGTGTAGAGCAGGGCGAAGTCGTCCAGCGCGCGGTCGTTCTCGTAGTCCTCCGCGTCGATGCCGTAGATCTTCGCCTTGATGCGGAGGTTGATGTCCTTGCTGACCAGGATCACCGAGCGCTCGGGGTTCTGGTCGCGCAACTCGATCACCGCGGCGAGGATCAGGTTGTCCGCCTTGCCGTGGTTGGCGGTGGTGCGCTGCTGGAAATACAACCGGCCCACCGCGGCACCGCGCTTGAGATTGACGCCCTGCGGATTGGCCAGCTCCAGCCCGTTGCTGATGCCGTGGCCGTTGCCACGCACGATCAGTTCGTTGAGGAAGCGGCTGACCTGGCGGCCGTTGCGCGAAACTTCCGAGCCGCCTTTCTTCTTCTCGTCCAGTTCCTCCAGCACCGTCATCGGGATGAACACGTCGTGTTCCTCGAAGCGGAACAACGAGGTGGGATCGTGCAGCAGCACGTTGGTGTCCAGAACGTAGATGCGCTTGCTTGCGGTCATGCGGCAGGAACCTCGCGTGGGACGAGACGAAGGGAGCGCGGCATCGCGGATGCCGCGGGGAGGATGGCTTGAAGTGGCGCGGTCACTTGGCGGGAATGGCGTCGAGCACGGCCTGCGCGTGGCCTGGCACCTTCACGCCCAGCCACTCGGCGGCGAGCTTGCCGTCCGGGTCGATGAGGAAGGTGCTGCGCACGATGCCCATGTGGCGCTTGCCGTAGAGCACCTTCTCGTGGATCACGTCGAAGGCCTTGCACCAGGTTTCGTCCGCGTCGGATACCAGCGGGAACGGCAGTTCCTGCTTCGTGGCGAAGTTGGCGTGGGACTTCACCGAATCGCGCGAGATACCGATGACTTCGGCGTTGCGCTTCTTGAACTTCGCGTACAGGTCGCGGAAGTCCTTGGCTTCGTTGGTGCAGCCGGGGGTGGCATCCTTGGGGTAGAAATACACCACGATCCATTGGCCCTTGAGGTCGGCGAGCTTCAGCGTGCTGCCGTCGCCGGTGGTGCCGCTCAGGGCGGGGGCCTTCTTTCCGATGTCTGGCATGGTCTCTCCGGAAACCCGGTGGGGTTTCGCTGCTGTGCGTGGAGAGACTAGCGCGATGAATGTTACGGATGACAGCCTTGTCAGGCGGTCATCGGCGGAGCATCCTGAGTGTCTGTTTGCGCACCCGGCATTGCTTGCCTTGCCGCGGCCGTCAGGTGGCATCGCATGGCGCAGCGCCTGCCTGGTCAATCCGCGTGCTGCCGGGTGGCCGCCGGGGCAGGGCAATCCGAAGGGTCCGTCTGTTTGCCCGCATCCCTGCGTCACTGCTCGTTCCTGGACTGACGTGCGCTCACCCATTTCTTCCTTTGGTCCGCGCGCAGGCGGATCCCGGCGCGGGCCATGCGGAGAGCGCAAACAGACTCTAGAACTTCACCGGATCCATGATCGCATCCAGATTCAGCCCGTCGCACAGTTCCAGGAAGTCGTCGCGCAAGGCGGCGATGTGCACGTCGGCCGGAATGCCAATCGTGAATTGCGCCTGGAACATCTCCGCGCCGGTCTGCATCGCGAGGTAACGGGTGGAGTGCAACTGCTCCACGCTGATGCCCTGCTGGCTGAAGAACTCCACGATCCGCGCCACGATGCCGGGGCGGTCGGCGGAGATGATCTCCACCATGTACGGCAGCAAGTGCGAATTGGGTTCGCGCGGCGTGGTGCGGTAGTGGGCGAGGCGCAGGTTCTCGTCGCGAGCCAGCTTGTTCAGGGCGGTTTCGAGCTTGGCCAGCGCGTCCCAGGCGCCGTTGGCCAGCAGCATGATCGACACTTCGTTGCCTATCGTGGCCACACGCGACTCGGCTAGGCTGCAGCCGGCGTCGGCGATGCGGCGGGTCAGTGCGGTGAGTGGCGAATGGGCGGCCGAGGTCAGTGCATGGATCAGCAGCTGATTGTCGCTGCCCGAACGGGCGTGGGGCGTCGATTTCAATGGAGTGGCCTGTGCCGGAACCCGCGCGGCGCGGGAATCGCGCCAGCCAGCTTACTTGCCGCTCCTGCAAGCCCGCAAGTAACATGCAAGGCTGGTTTATCAAGCGGTATCCGACCTTGGACATTCGCGGAAGCATCTGCGCGCTGGCCACGCCGTTCGCGCCCGACGGCGCGCTCGACTTGGCGGCGTTCGCGCGCCTGCTCGACCATCAACTCGCCGGCGGCACGCAGGCGCTGGTGGTGGCGGGCTCCACCGGCGAAGCGCACATGCTCGAACACGACGAGTTCGACCGTCTGCTTGCGTTCGCGGTGGAGCATGTCGCCGGTCGCGTGCCGGTGATCGCCGGAACCGGCGAGGCGGGTACCGCGAAAACCGTGGCGGTCACGCGCCGCGCCAAGGCCTTGGGGGCCGATGCTGCGCTGGTGGTGACGCCCTATTACGTGCGTCCCACGCAGGAAGGCATGCGCCGCCACTTCCTCGAAGTCGCCGAGCACGGCGGCCTGCCGGTACTGCTTTACAACGTGCCAACGCGCACCGCCTGCGACCTGTTGCCGGAGACGGTGGCGCAGCTTGCCGGACATCCGGCGATCGTCGGCATCAAGGAAGCGCGTGCCGACGCCGAGCGCATTGCCGCGCTCGCGGAACTTGCGCGCCCGGATTTCGTCTATCTCTCCGGCGACGACGGTACGGCCGGGCAGGCCATGCTGGCCGGTGCCGCCGGTACAATCTCGGTGGTGGCGAATCTGGTGCCAAAGATGTTCCGTGCGCTGTGCGACGCGGCCATCGGTGGCGACCGGGCTGCCACGGCACGTTGCGATGATGCGTTGGCACCCCTGATGCAGGCGTTGAACTGCGCACCGAACCCGATTGCGGTAAAGGCCGGCCTGCCGGAGCTGGGGCTGGGTCTGGCGTTGCCGCGGCTGCCGTTGGTGGAGCTGGCCGAAGGCCCGGAGCGTGCCCGTTTGCGCGAGACACTGTCCACTCTGGCATCCTTGGCACGCGCTGCCTGATCGAAAGCCGCCTAGGCGGCCATCAACGAACCTTCCACGGAAAACCCTTGCATGAAGAAATCCTCGCTACTCGTGACCCTGCCGGCATTGGCCCTCGCAGGCCTGCTGCTTTCCGGTTGCGGCATGTTCCGATCCACGAAATCGTGGGAAACGGCCAAGCAGGAGTCCCCGCTGGAAATCCCGCCGGGCATGGACACGCCGCCGGCGACCGCTGCGCTGGTGATCCCGCCGCCGGGTTCGGGCCAGATCCAGCCTGCGCCCATACCCGGCGCGATCTCCGATGCCTTCGTGGTGTCCGGTTCCGTCGACGGTGCCTACCAGAAGGTGGGGCAGCTGCTGGCTGCCACTGGCAGCGCAGGCCAGGTGACCAGCCATGACGACAGCGCACACAGCTATACGGTGAATGTGGTGGGCGGCGAAGCGGTGGCGAAGAAGCGTGGTTTCTTTAGCCGCATGTTCCACCACGACAAGAGCACGGCCGACACCGCCACGCATGTGGTGCAGGTCACGGTGAACCCCAGCGGAAACAGTGCCAGCGAAGTGCGCGTGCAGGGTGACGAAGGCGCGGTCGCCAAGCTCATCGACGCGTTGAAGAAAGGCATTGGCAGCTGATCGCTGATCCGCAGATATTCCCGCAAACGAAAATGCCGCCCATCGGGCGGCATTTTTGTTGAGCAGCGCGCCAGGGTGGCTGCCCGTCTGATCTTCGCGATCCTGGATGATCGCAAGGCGATTCCGGTTCTTAGCGCTGCAGCAGCTCGAGCTTGTCCGGCTTGCCTTCCCATTCCTTCGCGTCGGCCAGGCCGTCCTTGCGCTCGGTGATCACCGGCCACGCCTTGGCCAGCTCGGCATTCAGTGCCACGAAACCTTCCTGGCCGCCGGGTACGTCGTCTTCCGGATAGATCGCGTTGATCGGGCACTCCGGTTCGCACAGCGTGCAGTCGATGCACTCGTCCGGGTCGATCACGAGGAAATTCGGGCCTTCGTGGAAGGCATCGACCGGACAGACTTCCACGCAGTCGGTGTACTTGCACTTGATGCAGTTGTCGGTGACGACGAAGGTCATGGGGTGGGGCTCTTGCGTTGAGGCGTTGGCAAGTATGACTGCAATGCGCGTCGAGTGAAAAGTCGCGCATGGTTCCTTTGCCCCCTGCGTGGGAGGGGTTGGGGAGGCGCCCTTTTGTTTATGCGCTTTCGCCAGCGACAAAGCGGTTCCGGCCGATTGTCGGAGCCCGCGTCACTTCTCTTTGCCGCCTTGCATGGACCTCGAGATAGGCCCAAAAGAAGTAACCCAGACAAATGGTCTGCCTCGATCCGCCGAAACTACAAGCAGGGACATTTCGAGGATGTGGGACCCAACCTCTCCCGTGCGATAGACGATGCGACCATGCCGCGCCGCGTGCCGGGACCGAGCTTAAGACTGCAGCGTGGCTGTTGCTTCAAAAACAAACGGCACGATCGCTTGATCGTGCCGGCTGCTCCTGAAAAGTGCGGCCATGGATGGCCGCGGTTGGCGTTCGGGCGGAGCGGCTGCCAGAAGCTTGCCATTTCGCCACGCCAGGCGGCGATTCCGGACGAATCGCACAAATAAATGGCGCTCCCAACGAGGTTCGAACTCGTGTTCCCGCCTTGAGAGGGCGGTGTCCTAGACCGCTAGACGATGGGAGCGCAGTCTTACGGAGCGCGGTAGTATAGCGGAATTGTTACGCTCGGCAATGCCGCGGCGATGACGGCTATCATCCACGGCTTGCAGGCCGTCGCGCCGTCGCGAAGCGGCGTGCCGGACAAGTACCCGCCAGGAATCCCAGCCGCTTGAATCCCGAAGCCAGGAACGACGCCAGGCCCGCGCTGCGCATTATCCCGCGCGAGCAGCACACGATTTCCCGCAAGAACATCAGCAAGGCCGCGCTGCGCGTGCTGTACCGCCTCAACGAGGCGGGCTACGACGCCTTCCTGGTCGGCGGCGCCGTGCGCGATTTGCTGCTGGGTGGCCGACCCAAGGATTTCGACGTGGCTACCAACGCCACGCCGGACGAGGTGAAAAAGCTGTTCCGCAACTGTCGCCTGATCGGCCGCCGTTTCCGCCTGGCCCACGTCGTGTTCGGGCCGGAAATCATCGAGGTGGCCACCTTCCGGGGTACCGGCGAGGAAGAGGGGGCGGAGGGCGAGCGGCACATCGTCGACGGCCGCATCGTGCGCGACAACGTGTGGGGCTCGATCGAGGAGGATGCGCTGCGTCGCGACTTCCGCGTGAATGCGATGTACTACGGCGTCAACGATTTCTCGGTACGCGACTACGTGGGCGGCATGCAGGATCTCGAAGACCGTGTGCTGCGCCTGATCGGCGATCCGGTCACGAGATACCGCGAGGATCCGGTGCGCATGCTGCGCGCGGCGCGGCTGGCCGCCAAGCTCGGCTTCACCATCGATGCGGCCGCTTCCGCGCCGTTCGCGGAGCTGGGCTCGTTGTTGCTGGAGGCCTCGCCAGCGCGCCTGTTCGACGAGTCGCTGAAGATGTTCCTCGCGGGACACGGGCTGAAGAGTTTCCGCATGCTCGAACAATGCGGCCTGTTGCAGTTCCTGTTCCCTGCCACGGCGCGTGCGCTGAAGCGCGGCGACGAGGCACTGCGCGCACTGGTCGAGCAGGGCCTGGCGAACACCGACGAACGCGTGGTGGAGGGCAAGTCGGTGACACCGGCTTTCCTGTTCGCCGTGCTGCTGTGGGGCGAGGTGCGCGATCTGGCGCACCACCAGATCGCCCGCGGCAAGGACGCCAATGAAGCCTGGACGCAAGCCGCGATGCAGGTGGTGGCCGAACAGTGCCAGCGCGTGGCGATCCCCCGGCGTTTCACACTCACCATGGAAGAGATCTGGTCGCTGCAGCCGCGCTTCGAGCAGATCCAGCGCAAGAAGGTGCTGCGCCTGCTGACGCATCCGCGGTTCCGCGCCGCGTTCGATTTCCTGCTGCTGCGCGCGCACGAGTCGTCGGCGATCCGCGAGCTGGGCCTGTGGTGGGATCACGCGCAGCAGTTGCCGCACGACACGCTGGCGGCCGCCTTGCCGACACACGGCGGCGGCAACGATCCCGAGATGCCCGCGGCGGCGACCAGCCCCGCGCGCAAGCGGCGCCGGCGCAAGCCTTCAACGAAATCGAAACCGGTGTGACCGCCGCCTACGTCGCATTGGGCAGCAATCTGGGCGATCCGCGCAGGCAGGTGCTGGATGCCGTGGATGCGCTGGCAGACCTGCCAGGCACGCGGCTGCTCCGCCGTTCACGCCTGTACCGCACGCCACCGTGGGGCTTGCTGGAGCAGCCGTCCTTCGTCAACGCCGCCGCCTTGCTGGAAACCAGCCTCCAGCCGCACGCGTTGCTGGAGGCCTTGCTCGCCATCGAGCAACGCGCCGGTCGCGTGCGCGCCGAACGCAACGGGCCGCGCATCCTGGACCTCGATCTGCTGCACATGGCCGGCGTGCAGCTCGGTGGTGCCAGCCTGACGCTGCCGCACCCGCGCATCGCCGAGCGCGCCTTCGTGCTGTTGCCGCTGGCTGACCTGGCGCCAGACCTCGTGTTGCCGGGTCAGGGTCGCGTGGCCGACCTGCTCGCCGTGGTGGATGCGCAAGGCTGCGAGTGCCTGGACGAAGGCCGGCTGGCCGAATGATGCGGCGCAGCGGATAATCGACGGACTCCTGATTCGAGACAACATCGTGTACGTGGATCCCGCCACTGTTCCAGCGCGCAAACCGGTCACCGTTCCTGGCCTGCATGCCATGAAGGCCGAAGGCCGTCGCATCACCGTGCTCACCGCCTACGACTACAGCCTCGCCGCGCAGGTGGAACTGGCCGGCATCGACGTGGCACTGGTGGGCGACTCGCTGGGCATGGTGGTGCAGGGCCACAAGAGCACCTTGCCGGTGACGCTGGACCATATGGTCTACCACACGCAGGCGGTGGCGCGCGGGTTGTCGGCCACGCTGCTGGTGACCGATCTGCCGTTCATGGCCGACCGCGATGTTTCGCACACCTTGCAGGCCGGTGCGCGGCTGGTGGGCGAGGCGGGCGCGGCGATGGTGAAGATCGAGGGTGCCGCACCGCACATCCTGGAGGCGATTTCCGCGCTGGTGGTGCGCGCGATCCCGGTCTGTGCGCACCTGGGCCTCACGCCGCAGTCGGTGCACAAGTTCGGCGGCTTCCGCATCCAGGGCCGCGAGCAGGAAACGGCTGACCGCATCTTCGCCGAAGCCCAGGCCGTGCAGGCCGCGGGCGCGGACCTGCTGGTGCTGGAGGGCGTGCCCACCGCGCTGGGCAAGCGGGTGACCCAGGAACTGAAGATTCCGGTGATCGGCATCGGCGCCGGCCCGGACTGCGACGGCCAGGTGCTGGTGATCCAGGACATGCTTGGCATCACGCCGGGCAAGCGGCCCAAGTTCAGCAAGGATTTCCTCGCCGGCCGCGATTCTGTGGCGGCTGCGCTCGCCGCCTATGCGGCCGACGTGCGAAGCGGAGCTTTCCCCGCCCCCGAGCACTGCTTCAACTAAGCCTCCATCGACCGAGAAACACGCCATGCAAACCGTGCAAGACGCTCCGGCGCTGCGCGCCGCCATCCGCGGCTGGCGCTCCCAGGGCCAGACGGTCGGACTGGTGCCGACCATGGGCAACCTGCATGCGGGGCACCACTCGCTGCTGAAGCTGGCACGCGCGCGCGCCGACCGCGTGGTGGCCACGGTGTTCGTCAACCCCACCCAGTTCGGCCCAAACGAGGATTTCGAGCGCTATCCGCGCACCCTGGTGCAGGACCAGGCTGGCCTCGCGGAGCATGGCTGCGACCTGCTGTTCGCTCCCGAAGTGGCCACCATGTACCCGTTCGGCGCCGCACAGAGCGTGAGCATCCACGTGCCGGGCATCACCGACACGCTGGAGGGGGCGCATCGTCCCGGCCATTTCGACGGCGTGGCCACCGTGGTGTGCAAGCTGTTCAACCTGGTGCAGCCGGACCTGGCCGTATTCGGCCAGAAGGATTTCCAGCAGCTCAAGGTGATCGAGCGCATGGTGCGCGACCTGGGCTTGCCGCTGAAGGTAATGGGCGCGCCCACCCTGCGCGCCGACGACGGGCTGGCGCTCAGTTCGCGCAACCAGTACCTCTCCGAAGCGGAACGCAATCAGGCGCCGCTGATCCGGCAGACCCTGCAGCAGATGCGTGACCTGCTGGACAAGGGGCACGCGCGGCGCATCATCGAGGAAGCCGCGCAGTCGAAGCTGGAGCGAGCGGGTTTCCTGCCCGACTACGCGGTGATCCGCCGCGCCGAGGACCTGGCCGAGCCGGCTGACGGTGAGCGCGAGGGGCTGGTGGCGCTGATCGCCGCGCGGCTGGGCACCACGCGTTTGATCGACAACCTTCCGTTTGACTGAATCGCCCCCATTTCCGGGCCATAATCGCTGATGTTGCAGTGCAATGTCGGCAGTTCGATAATGCGCATCGACGCGGGACGTCCCCGCAGGAAATCGAAGTCATGCACCTGAACATGTTCAAGGCGAAGATCCATCGCGCCACTGTCAGCCACGCCGAGCTGCACTACGAAGGCTCGATCGCCATCGACGGCAACCTGCTCGACGCCGCGGGCATCCGCGAGTACGAGCAGATCCATGCCTGGGACATCGACAATGGTCAGCGCTTCGTCACCTATGCGCTGCGTGCCGAAGAAGGCTCGGGCATCATCTCGGTGAACGGCAGCGCCGCACGCAGCGTGCAGGTGGGCGACCTCATCATCATCGCCGCGTTCGCGCAGATCGACGAGAAAGAGTTGGCGCAGTTCCAGCCCACCTGCGTCTACGTGGACGAGAAGAACCGCATCACCCACACCAATCGCTCGATCCCGAAGCAGATGGCGGCCGCCTGAGCGACGGTTGACCTGGGGCGCCCCCTCTCTGCTTGAGGGGGCTTCTGCATTTCGCCCGCCATTCCGGCGCAGGCCGGAATCCAGTGACGATATGGCTTGTATGAGCCGGTGCTACTGACTCGCTACGCTCGCCCCTTCGAGGCCGCCCTGCGGGCGTTCTAAGCGCTTCTGCTTGTGCGGCCTGTGTCCGGAATGACGATGCTTCGCGCCCGAGTCATGGCGCCGCGATGGCTCAGAACGCGGGCAGCACCGCGCCCCGGTACTTCTGCTCGATGAACGCCTTGATCGCCGGGCTGGTCAGCGCCTGCGCCAGCTTCTGCACGCGCGGATCGTTCCGGTTGTCGGGGCGACCCACCAGGTAGTTCACGTAGGGCGAATCCTTGCTCTCGATCAGCAGTGCATCCTTGGTGGGGTTCAGGCCTGCCGCCAGCGCGTAGTTGGTGTTGATCAGCGCCAGGTCCACTTCGTCCAGCGTGCGGGGCAGCATCGCCGCCTCCAGTTCCTTGAATTGCAGGTGCTTCAGGTTCGCCGTGATGTCCTTGGGCGTGGCCAGCGCGTTGGCCGGATCCTTCAGCGTGATCAGGCTGTTTTTCGCCAGCAACAACAGGGCGCGGCCCTCGTTGCTGGGGTCGTTCGGCAGCGCCACGGTGGCTCCGTCCGGCAACTGGTCGATGCTCCTGATCTTGCGCGAATAGGCGCCGAACGGCTCGATGTGTACGCCCACGACGGGCACCAGGTTGGTGCCGTGTTCGCGGTTGAAGGCGTCGAGATAGGGCCCGGTCTGGAAATAGTTGAGGTCGATGTTCTTCTCGGCCACCTGCGTGTTCGGCTGCACGTAGTCGGCGAATACCTTGATCTCCAGCTTCACGCCTTCCTTCGCAAGGATGGGCTGTGCCTGCTTCAGGATTTCCGCGTGCGGCACGGCGGTGGCGGCCACGACCAGCGTGTCCGCATCCTGCTTCGGCGCGGAGCAGGCCGCGAGCAACAGGGCGACGGCCGCGGCACCGGCGACGCGTAACGCGCGCCTCACGAGGGTTTGCGCGCCACGCCAGCGAGCAGCAGCAACGACAGGATGGCGGAGAGGGAGGCGAGCAGCAGCATGGATCATGGCGGTTTCCGGGAGGAGTTCCAGACTAGATAGCCAAACCTTGGCGGGGAAATAACCAGATCAGTGGCGCTTATAACGCGCCACGATGCGGTCGCCCATCATCTGCAGCAGCTGCACCAGCACCACCAGCAGCGCCACGGTGACCAGCATGTAGTCGGACTTGTAGCTGAGGTAGCCGTAACGATAGGCCAGGTCGCCCAGGCCACCGGAGCCGATCGCGCCGCCCATCGCGGTATAGCCCACCAGGGCGATGGCGGTGACCGTGATGCCGGCGGCGATGCCGCCGCGCGCCTCGGGCAGCAGCACGTGGCGTACGATCTGCCAGGTGCTGGCGCCCATCGCCTGCGCGGCCTCGATCACGCCCTGTTGTACCTCGCGCAGCGCGGTTTCCACCAGTCGCGCGAAGAACGGCGCGGCGCCGATCACCAGCGGCGGGATCGCGCCGCGCACGCCCAGCTTGGTGCCCACCAGCGCATAGGTGACCGGCATCAGCACGATCATCAGGATGATGAAGGGCACCGAACGCAGCACGTTCGCCAGCAGCGAGACGACGCCGTAGAACTTCGGCATCGCGCGCAGTTGCCCGTTGCCGGTGAGGTAGAGCAGCACGCCCAGCGGCAGGCCGATCAGCACGGTGAGCGCCAACGAGCCGCCAAGCATCAGCAGGGTGTCGATGCAGGCATGGCCGAGTTCGCCCCAGTCGTCAATGTTGGGGAACAGGCTTTGCAGCGGCGAGGCGATCATGCGCCCATCTCCTCGATCTCGATGCCGGCTGCGCGCAGGGCGACCAGCGCGGCGTCGGTGTCCGCGCCCTCCAGCGCCAGGGTGAGCTGGCCGTAGGGCAGGTCCTTGATGCGGTCGATGCGGCCGGCCAGCAGGTTGAAATCCACGCCGTGCTCGCGCATCACGCGGCTCAGTACCGGCTGCAGCGTGGCGGCGCCGCGGAAGGTCAGCCGCATCACGCGGCCGGCGACTCCCGGCGCCTGCGCCGTGGCAGCTTCCTCGGGCAGTGCCTCTTCCACGAAGCGCCGCGTGGTGGCATGCCGGGGATGCAGGAACACGTCGGCCACCGTGCCGCTTTCCACGATGCAGCCGGCATCGAGCACCGCGACGCGGTCGCAGATGCGGCGCACTACGTCCATCTCGTGGGTGATCAGCACGATGGTGAGCTTCAGCTCGCGATTGATCGATGCCAGAAGGTCGAGCACAGAAGCCGTGGTCTGCGGGTCGAGTGCGCTGGTGGCCTCGTCGCACAGCAGGATGTCGGGGCGGTTCGCCAGCGCGCGCGCGATGCCCACGCGCTGTTTCTGGCCGCCGGAGAGCTGCGAAGGGTATTTGCCTGCATGTTCGCTGAGGCCGACGCGGGCGAGCAGTTCGTCCACACGTTCGCGGACCTTCGTCGCGTCGCGTTCACCGGCAAGACGCAGCGGGAACGCCACGTTGTCGGCTACGGTCTGCGAGGCCAGCAGGTTGAAGTGCTGGAAGATCATGCCGATGCGCTGCCGCTGCGCGCGCAACGCGGGTTCGGGCAGCGCGGTCATCTCGGTGTCGCCGATCAGGATGCGTCCGCCGCTGGGCCGTTCCAGCAGGTTGATCAGGCGGATCAGCGTGGACTTGCCCGCGCCGGAATGGCCGATGATGCCGAACACCTCTCCATCCACGATGTCGAGGTTGAACGGCTGCAGCGCGGGAACCTCCCGGCCGTCCACGCGGTAGGACTTGTGTACGTCGAGGAAGCGGATCACGGAAGTCATGGCGTCGGGTCGGGCGAGTATTCTACCCGCTGTCCGGCCTTCCATACGGCCATACACGAGGATCACGCGATGAGCGACATCTATGGCTTCAGCGCCCGCGACATCGAAGGCAACGAGCGTTCGTTCGCCGAATGGCGGGGCAAGACCCTGCTGGTCGTCAACGTGGCCTCCAAATGCGGCTTCACGCCGCAATATGCCGGGCTGGAAAAGCTGTGGCGCGAATGGCGCGAGCGCGGCCTGGTGGTACTGGGCTTCCCTTGCGACCAGTTCGGCCACCAGGAGCCGGGCGACGAGGCGGAAATCCGCAACTTCTGCAGCACCAGCTACGACGTGAGCTTTCCGATGTTCGCCAAGGTCGAGGTGAACGGCGCGAATGCGCATCCGCTGTACAAGTGGCTCAAGAGCGAGGGCAAGGGCATCCTCGGCAGCGAGGCGATCAAGTGGAACTTCACCAAGTTCCTGGTCGATGCCCAGGGGCAGGTGGTGAAGCGCTATGCGCCTACCGATACGCCGGAAAAGATCGGCAAGGAGCTGGAGCGCCTGCCCGGCACGTGAGCTGACTCAGTCGCTGCCGCGCCAGCCGGCCAGCAATTGCACAATGGCATCGACGTCGTGGTTGGCCGACGGCTCGCCGTCATCGCGACGGTAGTTGTTGAGCATGATCGTGAAGGCGAGTCGCTGGCCGTCCGCCGCGGTGACGTAACCGGCAATGCAGTGCACGTAGGCCATGCTGCCGGTCTTGGCATGCACGTTGTCGGTGGCAGCGCCGTCGCGCATCCGCCATTCCAGCGTGCCGTCCACGCCGCCCACCGGGAGCATGGCCTGCAATGCGCCTGCCCACGGCTGCATGGCGATGACCTGCAGCAGGCGCGTCATTGCGGCAGGTGTCACCAGATCGCTGCGCGACAGGCCGCTGCCTTCCTCCATCAGTACCGAAGACGGCGCGATGTCGATGCGTTCCAGCAGGTCGTGCAGCGCGCGCAACCCCCACGCTTCGCTGCTGAGGAAGCCGATGGGCGCGCCAGGCTGGTTTGCAGCCGCGGCCTGTGCACTGATGCCATCCAGTTGTAGCAGGTTCTGCAGATAGAGGTTCTGCGAGCGCTTGAGACCCTGGGCGAGGATGCCGCTCACCGGCGGCGACAGCACTTCGGCCAGCACCTTCGCGTTGGCACGCAATGCATCGTCGCGTTCCGGCCACGCGAGCACGCGCAGGCCGCCGGTCAACCGGATGCCGTGGCGTGCCAGTGCCGCGCGCAATTCCTCGCCCGCTTGCTGCGCCGGGTCGGGAATCGCCAGCTGGTAGGTTCGCGCCGCCGCGCCTTCGGCAATGCTGCCGAAGGCATGCAGCAGCGCGTCGCCGGGAGCGCGATAGAGATTGAAGTCGTCGGGCGTCCGTGGTGGCGCAGTAGTCAGCGTGCTTGCCAGCGGCGGTGCTGCCACGCCGGGGGCGAAACTTAGTTGTGGCGGTTGGCCGGCAACGGTGGCGGGCGTCACGGTCAGCGCCACGGTGTTCTCGTGCACGCTTAGCGCCGAAGCCGGTGCGGCGAACCAGCCCAGCAGGTCACTGGCTTCCCAGCCCTTGCCCAGTGGAGGTCCGGAAAAATACGTAGCGTCGGCGACCAGGTCGCCATGCACCTCTTCGATGCCGCGTGCGGCCAGCTGCGCGGCAAGGTCATCCGCCCAATCGGGATTGGCGCCCGGTGTGCCCAGCGTGGGATCGCCCATGCCGTACAGCAGGAGTGGACCATCCAGCCTTGCGTGGCGGATGGGGGCGGCCGAGAGCAGACGCGTGGGGATGCGGGATTGTGGGTCGAGCGTTTCCATCGTCAGCGCCGCAGTGAACAGCTTGGCGGTGGATGCCGGTTCGAACAGCTTGCCGGACTGGTGCGCGTACAGCGTGCGGCCGCTGTCCAGCGACGCCACGGCGATGCCCCAGTCGGCGGCGGCGTAGCGTGGTTGGCGGATGACCGCGTCGATTTGCGTGCTCAGCGACCGGCGGCTTTGCGCAGCGACAGGCGCGGTGGCGGATGCCGCCGCCGAGAGCGCGGCGCACGGCAGGGTCAGCGGGCACAGCAGCACGGCGATCCACAGGGCGGCTTTCATGAGCGGAGTATCGCAAAGTCGCCATCTGCTAGGCTTGTATGTTCATGCCGGCACGAAACCGGCTCTTTTACCGATACCGGAACACCGTCATGCAGATCGCCAAGAACGCCGCCGTCACCTTCCACTACACGCTCACCGACGACGACGGCCAGGTCGTCGACAGCTCCGCCGGCCGCGAGCCGCTGGCCTACCTGCATGGCCATGGCCATATCGTGCCGGGTCTGGAGAAGCAGATGGAGGGCCGCCAGATCGGCGACAAGTTCGACGCCCACGTGGAGCCGGAGGAAGGCTACGGCGTGCGCCATGAGGAACTGGTGCAGGAAGTGCCGCGCGAGGCGTTCCAGGGCGTGGCCGACATCCAGCCCGGCATGCAGTTCCAGGGCCATGGCCCGCAGGGTGTCATCAACGTCACCGTGACCAAGGTCGAGGACGACAAGGTGCACATCGACGGCAACCATCCGCTGGCCGGCAAGCCGCTGCATTTCGCCATCGAAGTCACCGGCGTGCGCGAAGCCAGCGACGAAGAGCTGTCGCACGGCCATGTGCATGGCGCAGGTGGCCATCACCACTGACGCACGATCATGCAGGGACGCATGAAGATCGCCATCGTGGGTTACGGCGCCGCCGGTCAGGCGGCGTCGTTGTTTCTGGCCGGGCAAGGGCATCGCCTGAGTGTGTTCGAGCAAGCGAGCGCGCCGGGGCCGGTGGGCGCGGGCTTCCTGCTGCAGCCCACCGGACTGGCGGTGCTGGCCCGGCTCGGCCTGCACGAGCAGGCGCTGGCGCAAGGCCAGCGCATCGAGTCGCTGCATGGCTGCAACACGCGTGGCCGGCAGGTGATGGCCATGCGCTACGCCGACCATGCGCCGGATTGCTTCGGCCTGGGCATGAGCCGCGGCAGCCTGTTTTCCCTGCTGCGCGATGCCTATGCCGAGGCCGACGATATCCATGTCGGCACACGCATCGTCGGCGTGGATGCCGAAGCCGGCCTTCTGTTCGACGAACACAGCGGAAGGCACGGCCCGTTCGACCTGATCGTGGCCGCCGATGGCGCAGGCTCGCGTTTGCGTGCTGGCCTGCCTGGGCTGGCCGCGCGCGACGTGGTCTATCCATGGGGTGCGGTGTGGTGCCTGCTGCCCGCCGGGGACTGGGCGCATGCTGATACTTTGCAGCAGCGCTACGCCGGCGCGCGCGAGATGATCGGCCTGTTGCCGGTGGGGCACCGTGTCGACCGCGACGGTCGCTGGTTGACCTTCTACTTCAGCTTGCCGGGCGGGCAGGTGGATGCTTTCGATGCTGTGGCGCTTTCACGCCTGCAAGCGCGGGTAGCGGTGCTGTGGCCCGAGGCGTCGCCGCTGCTGGCCCGTATCGACGCGCCGGAGCAGTTGCATCGTGCGCGCTATCGCGACGTGGTGATGCGGGTGCCGCATCGCGGTCGCGTGGTATTCCTCGGGGATTCGGCGCATGCGATGAGCCCGCAGCTTGGCCAGGGCGTGAACATGGCACTCCTGGATGCGCAGTCGCTGGCGGATGCATTGACCGCACACGACGACCTCGCACTCGCCTTGCGTGCGCATGTGCGCACGCGTCGCCGCCATCTGCAGGTGTACCAGTCCATGAGCCGCTGGCTCACGCCGCTGTTCCAGTCGAAGCACGACCGTCTGGCCCAATTGCGCGATCTCGCCTTCGGACCGTTGGGCCGCTTCCCGCTGGCGCGCGGGCAGATGCTGCGCATCCTCACGGGTACCAAGCAGGGCTGGTGGCGCTAGAGCATCTTGCGGTAAACGACGAAGCCCGATTTCTCGGCGACCTGGTCGTAGAGCCGCATCGCGGTAGCGTTGCTCTCATGGGTCTGCCAGTACACGCGCGGCGCGCGCGCCGATTGCGCGAGTTCGTAGACGCGCTCGATCAGGGCGCGACCCGCGCCCAGGCCCCGCGCGGCCGGCGCCGTGAAGAGGTCCTGCAGGTAGCAAGTCGGCGCAATCTGGATCGTGCTGCGATGGAACAGGTAGTGCGCCAGGCCGAGCAGCGCGCCGTCGCGTTCGGCCACTAGCGCGTGCACCGGTTCGTCGGGATCGTGGAAGCGCGCCCAGGTGGTGCGGGTGATTTCTTCCGGCAGGGCGGTGGGGCCGCTGCGGCCGTAGAACGCGTTGTAGCCGTCCCACAAGGGTCGCCACGCGGCATAGTCGTCGGCGGTCACGGGGCGGATCGATAGCGTGTCGTTCATGGATTGCTCGCGATTGCGTGCCTTGTTGAGGAGTGCAGCCAAGGATGGCCGCGGCTTGATCCTCGCGCTCATGGATGAGCGAAAACTAGCGAGAGGGTGCGATTGCTCAGTACCAATCGAGCAACGACACCCCCACGCCGAAATAGGTGGCGTTGTGGTTGTAGTCGATCATGCTTTCGCCGTAGCCCTTGAACAGTTCCATATAGCCGCGCAGGTTGCCGGCGATGGGAAAACTCCAGGTGAAGCGCGCGGCGCCGTGGTTGTCGTCGCCGAGGCTCAGCGAGTCGCGCAGCATCAGGCCGAATTCCTGCCCGTTCCATTCGTGGATGATCTGCACGTCGGCGCGGCCCATGTATTTGCTGATGTCCGGATTGTCGTCGTCGCTGCGCGCTTCGGGAATCCGCCACCACGGGCGGAACACGATGGTCCAGCCGGGGCGCTCGAAGCCGAAGTCGGCGATCACGCGGTTCCAGCTGCGCGAGAGCGGATTGCTGCGGCCGTTGGACTGATGGTCGACGCCAATGCCGAACATGTGACCGTCCCAGCCCAGCAGCTGGTAGTTCGTGTCGAACACCAGCAACGCCTCGGGCTCGTAGTCGGTCTCGCGGAACGGGCGCGATATCTCGGCGTTGTACACCTGCCAACGCGAGCTTTGGGTGTAGCCCACCCACAGGTCGCCCACGTCGCCGAACACTCCTTGCCATATCTTGGTCTTGAGGCTCAGCTGGAATTTTCCCTCGACGTTCTGCAGCTGCTGGGGCGTCTGCACGGTGTTGTCTGGGTTCGGGCTGTGCGGCATGTTGTTCTGGTTGCTGGTGGCAAACACCGGCATCGCGTACACCGGCTGGTAGCCGCGCAGGTTGAAGGTGCCGAGCTTGCTCTGGGGGGACAACTCCCAGCGGCTGTCCAGCAGCGACATGGGCGTCGATACCTCGGCGGATTCCGGTGCGGCGACCGTGGCTTGTCTGTCGTGGGCGAACACGCCGGCATTCGCTGCGGCGGGCTGATCCTTGCGCTTCTGCGCGCTCGGCAACCGGTCGCGCCCGGTGGCGCGGTCGTAGCAGGCCAGTCGCTGCGAGTCGCTTTCGATCGCGGTGCAGGCACGGATATCCAGCGGGTTGGGATTTTGCGCGTGGCAGATGCCGGCGGCGAAAGCGCCGATCAAAAGCAGGAGGCGAAGCTGTTTCATGACGACTCCGTCGCACGGATGTGCGTGAAGTCTAGGCCATGTGCGGCGATGGCTCTCCGATCAGCGACGCAAATCGCCGGGGCGAACCTGGCATCGCGGCAACGGCCTCGCGCAGGCAACTTCCAAGGCCGAATTTTATGGATGGTGGTTGCAAAAAAAAATCGGCCGCATCGAATGCGGCCGATTTGAATTCCAGCATGTCACTGCATCTGCTTCACCCACGCTTCGTACTGCGTTTTGTTGATGCGCTGGGCACCATGGCTGGCGTTGAGAAAGTCGTTGGCCAACGGCGGGTAGGCGGCGGCCTGCTCCTCGGTAATCGACTTGCCGCCGCCGGAGAGCTGGCTGAAGGGGGGCGCCGGAGCAAGCTGCGGTGCGGCAGGCGGCACGCTGCGCACGGTCACGTCGGGCGGCGGCATCGGCGCCGGCGCGGCCGTTTGCGCGGGTGGCTGCTGCATGCTGTCTTGCGACGGTGGCGGCTGCGTCTGGCCGGTTTGGTCTTGTGCGAAAGCCGCGCCAGCGAAGATCAGGGTGGCGGTAGCGAGAACGGGCAACAACGCGTTGCGTGCTTTCATGATCATTTCTCCATGCCAGAATGTCTGAGGGAGCGCAGGCCCTGCTGGCGATCACAGGCGGTATCAGGCATCGGCCCGGCTCGTGATCGACCCTAGCAGAGGTAGCGTAAATGCCATCGCAATACTCTTGTGGAGCTGGCGTGAAGGCGGTGTGTCGTTGAACGCGGCTTCAGCAAGCGCGATCCCGTTGAGCCTGTCGCAGGCACGTGCGCTGCAACTGCATGCGCAAGGGATGCTGCAGGCGCCGCGCCGCAAACCGCGTCGCGAGGACGTGGTGGCAGCCATCGAGCGCATGCGTCTGCTGCAGATCGACTCCATCCACGTGGTCGCGCGCAGCCCGTATATGGTGTTGCACTCGCGCCTTGGCGATTACCCGGTGGCGTGGCTGGACGAGGCGCTGGGCGACGGCCGCATCGCCGAGTGCTGGGCGCACGAAGCCTGCTTCGTCGGCGCCCGCGATCTCGCCGTGCATCGTGCATGGCGGGAGCGCGGCAGCCATTGGGCACAGCGCCATGCCGAGCGCATGCATCGCGAACACAAGCCGTCGATGGACGCGCTGCTTGCGCGCATTCGCGGGGAAGGGCCGGTACTTGCCTCGGATTTTCCGCGCGAGGATCGCGGCGCCTCCGGCTGGTGGGAATGGAAGCCGGAGAAACGCTGGCTGGAAGCATGGTTTGCGCTGGGCGACCTGATGGTGACGCGGCGCGAACGCTTCCAGCGCGTATACGACCTCGCCGAGCGTGTGCTGGCCACGCTCGATCCACCGTTCTCCCCCAGTGAACTCGATACGGAACAGCTGCGCCGGCACTTCATCCTCGACAGCGTGCGCGCGCTGGGCATCACGCAGGCGCGCTGGATCGCCGACTACTTCCGACTCAAGCCGGCAGTGACGGCGCGCGAGTTGGCTCCCCTCCTGGCCGAGGGCGAACTGCTGGAAGTGGCGGTGCGCGGCTGGGACGCTCCAGGCTACGTGCATCGCGAACATGCCACTGTGCTGGAGCGGGCGCGCGGCGGACGCCTGCGTGCCACGCACACCACGCTGCTGTCACCGTTCGACCCCTTGGTGTGGGATCGCGCACGTGCGCTGGCGATGTTCGATTTCGATTACCGCATCGAATGCTATGTGCCTGCGCCGAAACGGCGCTATGGCTACTACGTACTGCCGATCCTGCATCGTGGCGCGCTGATCGGTCGGCTGGATGCCAAGGCGCATCGTGCCGAAGGGGTGTTCGAGATCAAGGCCTTGTTCCTGGAGCCTGCTGTGGAACCCTCGCCGCGCCTAGCCGGGGAGTTGGCTGCAGCTATCGTGCGCACCGCAAATTGGCACGGTACGCCGAGGGTCCGTCTGGGGCGTTGTCGGCCGGCGGCGTTGGGGGCGATGTTGCGGGCTGAGTGGAAGTAGATTCGGCTGGTCACCGGGCTTCCGCTTTTCTTCCATTTGGGAAGTGGGGCGCAGGCGACAAAACGCTTTCGGTCACTGTGGGTGGACGAGCTACTTTCTTGTGTATCTACGCCCGCACCGGAATGCGTGCGAATGGCGAAGAGAAGGAACTCGGGTGCCGGCAGGTGTCCGAACCGCCTTGTGGCTTGCGAAGACGGCAAATCATGCAGGGACTCCTCAGCTTAAAAGCGAAGGAACCTCCGCCAGCTCAACGCGCCCTCGCAGCAATCGGCGCATCGCAAGAACGCCCCTGCAGGTTCTGGCTCATCTGGTTGGCCAGCAGCCGGCAACGCGCATCCAGGTAGGGGCGTGCCTGCGGGCTTTGCGAAGCCTGCAGCAAGGTGTCGCGCATGGCCTGGTAGCGCGCCTGCAGCTGATCCGCCGGGTAGATCCCCGCTGCGCGATGGCAGGCCAGGTAGCTGGACAGATAGGCATCGCAAGAGGCTACGCCGGTAGCGGCGACCGGGGGTGGTTCGGCCGGGCGCGGTTTGGTGGTGGCGCAGCCGGCCAGCAGCAGGCCGGTGCACAGCGGAAGCAGCGGGCGCATATTCAAGCGGCAATCCTCGGTGCGGGATGGCCGATTCTCGCATCGGACGGTATCGCGCGGTTATCGGTTATCATGGTGGGACTGCGTTTGCCGGGGTCGCCAAGCACCGGTGACCCGATGCAGCCGATCCACGATCTGCCTCATCAGTTCACCCCGGGGTTGTTTTCCTTTGCATACCAGTAAGCCGGCTGCCGCATTTCGCGGCGGTCGAGTCTCTTTTTACCCATGTGGAGTGATTCAAATGTCTGATCGTCAGATCGGTACCGTCAAGTGGTTCAACGACGCCAAGGGCTTCGGCTTCATCGCCCGTGACAACGGCCCGGACGTGTTCGTGCATTTCCGCGCGATCACCGGCAACGGCTTCAAGAGCCTGCAGGAAGGCCAGAAGGTCAGCTTCAAGGTGGTGCAGGGCCAGAAGGGCCTGCAGGCCGACGAAGTCAGCGCCGCCTGATTGCCTGCAAGCGTCAAACGAAACCGGGCGGCAACGCCCGGTTTTTTTGTGCCCGGCATCCATGGCGTACGCCTCTCGGGCTTCGCCAGCACGGTTTCGAAAATCGCTTCCGGCGACTTTTTATGTCCGTGGCAGTCTTTTTTTAGGAGCTGCTTGACACTTCCCTCGCATTCCTGAATTTCCGTTATGCTTGGATTACTGCGTCTGCTTGGCCACGTGCGTGCCCGGTGTGGAACCGTTTCGATTCCATGTCGCTACACCCGACCCCGGCATGCCCAGTAAGCCGTCGGCCCTAGGGAGGTCGATTCGTCTCAAGCGTCTGGATTTGGATCGGAGTGAGTCATGTCGGATCGTGAAACGGGTACCGTCAAGTGGTTCAACGACGCCAAGGGGTTCGGCTTCATCAGCCGCGAGAATGGCCCTGACGTGTTCGTGCATTTCCGTGCCATCACCGGCACGGGCTTCAAGAGCCTGCAGGAAGGCCAGAAGGTGACGTTCAAGGTGGTGCAGGGCCAGAAGGGCCTGCAGGCCGAAGAAGTCGCTCCGGCGTGATCGCTGCCTTGCAAGCGGAAAGGGCCGGCGCAAGCCGGCCTTTTCTTTTCTGTTGCGACGGTCCTTGATCGCGAAGATCAAACGGGCGGCCGTCCATGGCTGGCCGTTGCCCTTGCAATCATCCTTGATCGCTAGGATCAAATGGGCGGCCATCCACGGCCGCACTTTTCAATGAGCCCCACAACCGCTACTGAACCCACCGTGCTGCCGCTGACGATGGCCGACGGCGCGCGCGCCGAGCTGCTGTGCGTGGCACCGGATGGCGAACCGCGCGACGCCGTGTTCTGGCTGCCGGCGATGGGTATGCCGGCCAAGCATTACTTGCCGCTGGCTACCGCGCTGGCGGCGCGGGGCGTGGCGGTGGCACTGCACGAATGGCGTGGTATCGGTTCCAGCAGCCTGCGCGCCAGCCATCGCTGCAACTGGAGCTATCGCGAGTTGCTGCAGCTCGACCTGCCTGCCGGCATGGCCGCCTTGCGTGCGCATTGGCCGCAGGCACGCGCGTGGGTGGGCGGTCACAGCCTGGGAGGGCAGTTGGCTTGTCTGTATGCCGCGCTGCATCCCGGCGACATGGCGGGCATCGCGCTGGTGGCCAGTGGCGCGCCGTACTGGCGGCGATTCCGCCACGGCACGCTGGTCGGTATGGCCTATGTTTTGGCGCCCCTGCTGGCGGCACTGCGTGGGCATCTGCCCGGTCGGCGCATCGGTTTTGGTGGCAACGAGGCGCGCGGTGTCATTGCCGACTGGGCGCGCAGCGGGCGCACCGGCCGTTATGCGGCAGCGGGCATGGCCGAGGATTTCGAACAAAGGCTGGCCTCGCTGGAACTGCCGGTACTGGCACAGCGCATGCGCGACGACTGGCTGGGCCCGGCCGCCTCGCTGGACTGGCTGCTGGGAAAGATGCCGCATGCCTTGCGTCGGCACAAACAGGTTACGCCCGACGATCTCGGGGGCGCCCCCGCCGATCATTTCAGCTGGATGAAGGCACCCGGCAGCATCGCTGCGCGCATGGTCGAATGGATTGCCACAGACGACGCGGTGTTCACAACACCGCACCATTCCAGCCCTTGATGTAGCTGCATCATGCCGGCACTGTAGGTGTTTCCTCTCCCCGCCGGTCGCCTGATGAAACTGTTCGAACCCTTCCCGCAGCGCAGCCTGAGCCTCCGCAACCGCATCGTGGTGTCGCCGATGTGCCAGTACTCCGCCACCGACGGAGTGCCCGACCACTGGCATCTGGTGCATCTGGGCAGCCGCGCGGTGGGCGGCGCGGGCGTGGTGATTGCCGAGGCCAGCGCGGTGTCGGCCCAGGGGCGCATTTCGGCGGGCGATACCGGCATCTGGAATGAGGCCCAGGTCGCGGCATGGCAACCGATTGCCGCCTTCATCGCTGGGCAGGGAGCGGTACCCGGCGTGCAACTCGCGCATGCCGGCCGCAAGGCCAGTGCGCAGCGGCCCTGGGAGGGCGGAGGTGCGCTCGCGGCGGGGCAGGGCGCATGGACCACGGTGGCGCCGTCAGCATTGCCGTTCGACACGGGTTGGCATGTGCCGGTGGCGCTGGATGCTGCGGGTATCCGTCAGGTGATCGCCGATTTCCGCGCCAGCGCGCAGCGCGCGTTGGCCGCCGGTTTCAGGCTGATTGAACTACATGCCGCGCACGGCTATCTGCTGCACCAGTTTCTGTCGCCGCTGAGCAACCGGCGCGACGACGCCTATGGCGGCAGCTTCGAGAACCGCACGCGATTGCTGCGCGAAGTGGTCGCTGCCGTGCGCGAGGTATGGCCGGAGGAGTTGCCGTTATGGCTGCGCATTTCGGCCACCGACTGGGCCGAGGGCGGCTGGGATGTGGAGCAGAGCGTGCAACTGGCGCGCGGGATGACGGCGCTGGGTGTGGACCTGGTCGATGTTTCCAGTGGCGGACTGATACCGCATGTGAGGATTCCGGTGGGGCCTGGGTACCAGGTGCCGTTCGCCGCGCGCGTGCGCCGCGAGGCAGGTATCGCCACCGGCGCGGTGGGCCTCATCACCGAACCGAAACAGGCCGCCGACATCGTGTCGAACGACGAGGCCGACGTGGTGCTGATTGCGCGTGAGAGCTTGCGCGATCCTTACTTCCCACGTCGCGCCGCACAGGAACTGGGTGCGCAGCTTCACGCGCCGGTGCAATATCAACGCGCCTGGTGAAGGGAGCAATCGATGGACGCGCAACCCATCCTGATCGACGGTCGCCTGCACGATCTGGGCGACGGCTTCACCGTACGGCGTCTGCTGCCGGTACTCGACGCCCGCCACGTGGGGCCGTTCGTGTTCTACGACCATATGGGGCCGGTGGACTTCGCGCCCGGCCGTGGCATGGATGTGCGGCCGCATCCGCACATCGGGCTGGCCACCGTGACGTGGCTGTTCGACGGCACGGTTCGTCATCGCGACAGCCTGGGCAGCCTTGCCGACATCCGTCCCGGCGCGGTGAACTGGATGACCGCCGGCCGGGGCATCGTGCATTCCGAACGCACGCCGCCGGAAGTGCGCGCCACCGGCCAGCGCATGCACGGCATCCAGGTTTGGGTGGCGCTGCCACGAGGGCAGGCAGAGGTTGCACCCGAGTTCCATCATCATGAGGCGGATGCGTTGCCGCGCATCCGGCAACCCGGTGTCGAGCTGGTGTTGATCGCCGGCACGGGCTGGAGCGTGGCGTCGCCGGTGAAGGTGTTTGCGCCGATGTTCTTCGCCGAGGCGCGACTTGATGCCGGCGCTGAACTCGCCCTGCCATCGGAACATGCCGAGCACGGCGTGCACGTGATAGAGGGCGAATTGTCATGGGGCGACCTGACCGTGATCGAGGGTCGGATGGCAGTGCAGTCGGGCGCGGCACCGAGCATCAGGGCGAACCGCGCCAGCCGCGTGATGCTGTTCGGCGGCGCACCGCTGGATGGCGAGCGTCACCTGTGGTGGAACTTCGTAGCCGCCAGCACCGAACGCATCGAACAGGCCAAGGCCGATTGGCGCGAGGGACGCTTTCCCGTCGTGCCCGGCGACGAGCAGGAATTCATCCCGCTGCCGGGTTGAGGAAACCGAGATGGCCGAATTCGCCAGCTTTCGCGCGTTCTATCCCTACTACCTTGGAGAACACGGCAACCGCCTGTGCCGCCGCTGGCATTTCGTGGGTAGCACGCTGGTGTTGCTGATCCTGTTGCTGACGATCGCAAGTGGGCGGCTGGCGTGGCTGTGGTTGCTGCCGGTGGCCGGCTACGGTTGCGCTTGGATCGGCCACTTCGTCTACGAGAAGAATCGCCCGGCTACCTTCCGGCATCCGCTCTACAGCCTGATGGGTGACTGGGTGATGTACTCGCAGATGCTGCGCGGGAAGGTGAGTTTTTGAGAGCCTCCTCAAAGGCTCCAACTTGCACCGCCTCCTAATGGGTGGGAGCTGGGGAATGCCGCTCCCGCCGTCGCAAGGGATGGCGTGGCTTCGGCCGACCGCCAACGCCAGAATTTCTTCTCTTTGCTGGCCCACGTGTCGCAGGAACAGTGGCGAACGGCGAAGCCGGCTTGAAGCGGGTAGCGCAGGGTGCCCGGAGTCAGCGGAAGAGACTAAGAGAAACGGCCCGATTCATCCGTCGATGCTGCGCGAGCGGACTGTAACGAGGACATCGGAACCATTCCTGCCTATGCGATGGACGGTGCGCACACGACGCCGTATCTGGAAACTGAGGGCTTCCCCGCGGCTGATTCCAACGAGGCGATTTTCGACAGCTGAAGGGCCATCAAGCCGAGATCCAGTGGCGTTGCTCCGAGTACTGCCTGGCGCTACCCCTTTTCTCCGCGCCCAGAAGCAAGAGCATCAAGTGATCTTGAACAGGTTCTAATGCGCGCGCGGGTTGCTGGCTTTAACATTCGCGCATGTCCGAACCCACCCCCCTCCGTTTCCGCCCGGCCATCGCAGCCGATGTTTCCGCCATCGTGGCGCTGGTCGAATCCGCCTATCGCGGCGACTCCGGCCGCCGCGGCTGGACGACCGAGTCCGACCTGCTGGACGGCCAGCGCACCGATGTTGCAGGTGTTTCCGCCTTGCTGGACCAGCCGCATGGCGTAGTCCTGCTGGCCGAGCGCGACGGTGTGTTGATGGCCAGTTGCCATGTGGAGCGGCAGGGGGATTCGGGCTACTTCGGCATGTTCGCGGTCGATCCCTTGCGCCAGGGCGACGGCTTGGGTAAGGCGGTGCTGGCCGAAGCCGAGCGCATCGCGCGCGAGGAGTGGCAGTGCCGCGCGATGCACATGACGGTGATCGTGCAGCGTGCGGAGTTGATCGCCTTCTACGAACGCCGCGGCTACCGCCGTACCGGCGAATTCCAGCCATTCCCCTACGGCGACGAGCGCTTCGGCATTCCGCGCCGCGACGACCTGCGTTTCGAAGTGTTGCGCAAGGACCTCGCATGAACCCGGCGGCCGAAGGCTGGGTGCGCGTGGGCGCGCGCAGCGAGTTGCTGCCGGGCGAGTTCAGGGTGGTGTTCGACGGCGACACCCCCATCGCCGTGTACAACATCGACGGCGACCTATATGCCGTCGAGGACGTCTGCACGCACGACGGTGGCGATCTCGCCGGCGGCGAGGTGCACGGCTTCGAGGTGGAATGCCCGCGCCACGGGGCGCGTTTCGATCTGCGCACCGGCGCGGTGACATGCCCGCCGGCGTACGAGCCGATCGCGTGCTTTCCCGTGCGCGAGGAAGACGGCGCGATCTGGACGCGCGACGACCGCTGAGAGGGAGTTTTTGCGATTGCCCTCGATCGCTGAGATCGCTGAGATCAAACCGGCGACCGTCCCTGGCCGCATCTTTCAGAAGTGGTAGACGAAGGCCAAGGATTCGGAAGGCTGGTTGCGTGAGCCGAACCGCGTCACCAACGGGCTGCTGCCTGCATCGCCCAGCAGGCGTTCCCAGCTCAGCGCCAGTGCGAGGCCGGTGTGCTGGCTGGTGGGGACGAACAGGTCGTATTCCAGCGAGGTCGACTGGCTGCCGGCGCCGGGGCGCCAGGTAGGCACGGCAAGCCCCTTGGCTTGCGCTGGTGTGATACCGAAGAAGCGATCCATGGCTGCGCCGTTCATCGCCTGCCAGCGCAGCTCGAAGGAATGCTGCAGCAGCCAGATCGGCGGCAGATCCCACTCGCCGTAGACATCGAAGTAGGCTCCCGCACCGTCGATGTCATGACTGAGGTCGGTGCCCACGTCGACCTGCTTCGTGAGCTGCCACTCCAGGTAGCCGCCCGACGTGAGGCGTGGCGACAGCGGCGCGATCCTGCCGCGCAGGACGCCGAGGTCTTCGCTGTCGCGCCCCCACTGGTAGTCGCCGTAAAGGCCGCCATGCAACACCGGGCCGCCAATCAGATCGAGCTGCAGGCCATCCAGCGTGGACAGGCTGAGACGGTTGGGGATCTCGATGTCGACGAAGGGGATCGGCTGGTTGCGCGCGTCATGGGCGCCGGGCCACGCCGCCATGCGCTCCATGCCGGCACCGATGGCGTAGGTCGGCTGCTCGCCGTCGTCGGCATGGCAGTGCCGCGCCCATGGCAGGCCGATGAGCAGGCAGGCGGACAGGACAAGGCGACGGAGCAGGCCCGTAGTCGGGGATAGGCGGGTCATGGGGGCGGCATGATAAAGCCGAATGGGCAGTTTGCCGCCTGGCGGGCTGCGGGTTGTTCGGTACCCGTTGGGGGAAAGGGCGCCGAAAGGCAGGGTTTCTAACCTGCCTGTCATCGTTGATAGGTGTGGATTCCCGATGTCCCCGTCTGGCTGGACCATTCTGTGTGATTTCGACGGCACCATTTCCGTCGAAGACGTGATCGACTCGCTGCTCGATCGCTTCGGCCGTCCCGGTTGGGAAGTATTGGAGCAGGACTGGCGTGCCGGTCGCATCGGTTCGCGCGAATGCATGTCGGGCCAGGTCGAGCTGCTGCAGATGACGCGCCCGGAGCTGGACGAGCACCTGCGCGAGCTGTGGATCGATCACGCCTTTCCCGGCTTCGTGGCGAAGGCGCGCGAGCTCAATGTGCCGATCCGCATCGTCAGCGATGGGCTCGATTACGCGATCCACCAGATCCTCGGCCGCTACGGCCTGGACGACCTGCCGCTGGCCGCGAACCATCTTTCGCCCGCCACGCCGCCGAAGCAGTGGCAGCTCACCTCGCCGTTCCAGGCCGAGGGCTGCCGCAGCGGCACCTGCAAGTGCGCCTGTGTGGCCCAGGCCCGTACCACGGGCGCGAAGACCCTGTTGATCGGCGACGGCGCTTCGGACTTCTGCGCGGCCGACCGCGTGGACTTCGTGTTCGCCAAGCATCGCCTGATCGAGCACTGCCGCGCCGCCGGCATCCCCTATATGCCGATCACCGGCTTCGAGGATGCGCTGGAATACCTGCCGCGCCTGCTCGACGGCACGTTGGTGCATCACGCGCGCTATCACGAAGCGGCGGCGGCCTGATCGGCCGTCTTGCTGCTTGCTGCATCCCTCAAAACCGTTCCCCGGAATCCGACCATGAACATCGACAAGAACGCCGTCGGTTTCATCGACGACGCGCAATTGCTCGCCGACGAGGCCAAGTACAGCTCCTTCGGCGACACCGTGCATTACGTTGACCCGCCGAAGATCTTCCGTCACGGCGAAGGCAGCTACATGTTCGACACCGCCGGCACGCCGTTCCTCGACCTGCAGATGTGGTACTCGGCAGTCAATTTCGGCTACGGCAACAAGCGCCTCAACGACGCACTGAAGAAGCAGATCGACGTGCTGCCGCAGGTCGCCAGCCAGTACCTGCACCAGACCCGCATCGAGCTGGCCAAGACCATCGCGCTGGACGCGAAGAAGAAGTTCGGGCTCGACGGCCGCGTGCATTTCAACGTCGGCGGTGCACAGGCGATCGAGGATTCGCTGAAGTTGGTCCGCAACGCCAGCAACGGCAAGAGCCTGATGTTCGCCTTCGAGGGCGGCTACCACGGCCGCACGCTGGGCGCCTCCTCGATCACTTCGAGCTACCGCTATCGCCGCCGCTTCGGCCACTTTGGCGAGCGCGCGATGTTCCTGCCGTTCCCGTATCCGTTCCGCCGCCCCAAGGGCATGACGGCTGAAGAGTATTCCGACAGCTGCGTGCGCCAGTTCGAGCGGCTGTTCGAAACCGAATACAACGGCGTGTGGGATCCCAAGACCGGCCAGTGCGAATACGCCGCGTTCTACGTCGAGCCGATCCAGGGCACCGGCGGCTACGTGTTGCCGCCGATGAATTTCTTCAAGGGCTTGAAGAAGGTCTTGGACAAGTACGGCATCCTGATGGTGTCGGACGAGATCCAGATGGGCTTCTGGCGCACCGGCAAGCTGTGGTCGATCGAGAACTTCGGCGTGACGCCGGACATTGTCGTGTTCGGCAAGGCGCTGACCAACGGCCTGAATCCGCTGTCCGGCCTGTGGGCACGCGAAGAGCTGATCAACCCCACCGTGTTCCCGCCGGGCTCCACCCACTCCACCTTCAACTCCAACCCCCTGGGTACTTCGCTGGGTCTGGAAGTGATCAAGATGGGCTACGAGCTGGATTACGAGACCACCGTGCCGAAGAAGGGCGCGCACTTCCTCGAAGGCCTGCGCGAGCTGCAGAAGAAGCACAAGGAAATCGGCGACGTCGATGGCCTCGGCCTCGCGCTGCGCGCCGAGATCTGCACCGAAGACGGCTTCACGCCGAACAAGGCGCTGCTCGACAAGATGGTCGACATCGGCCTCGCCGGCGACCTGGAGCACAACGGCAAGAAGATCGGCCTCGTGCTGGACGTGGGCGGCTGGTACAAGAACGTGATCACGTTCGCGCCGTCGCTGGACATCACGCACGAGGAGATCGATCTGGCGATGTCGCTGCTGGATCAGTTGCTGACGAAGGCCAAGAAGGGCTGATCGTCGGTCGCGTGACACAAGCAAAAGGCCCGACGGGAAACCGCCGGGCCTTTTGCTTTTTCTCCCTCTCCCTTCGGGGTGAAGGGTGGGGGCTCGCGATGATTTGGTTTTCTTGTGACCTGCGAGAGAGGGGTTTTCTTGTGTGCTTACGCAAGCAACAAAGCGGTTTCGTGCGCCTGCCGGCGCCCGAAACTGCTTTACGGACTGGCGGTAGTCCTTCGGCTTCAGCCCTGCGGGCCTACGCTCAGGACGAACGGGCTGGTGGTTACGGCGCCCGCTTCAACGCCAGCACGGCATTGAGCCCGCCAAATGCGAACGAATTGCTGAGCACTGCCCGTACCTTCATCTCGCGCGCCACATTCGGCACATAGTCGAGATCGCAGGCCGGGTCGGGCTTGTCCAGGTTCGCGGTGGGAGGCACCACACTCTCGCGCAGCGCGCCGATCGCGGCCACCAGTTCCAGCGCGCCGGAGGCGCCCAGCGCGTGACCGTGCATGGACTTGGTGGACGACACCGCCAGCTTGTCGGCATGCGCGCCGAAGGCGAGGCGGATCGCGCGCGTCTCGGTGCTGTCGTTGGCCTGCGTGCCGGTACCGTGGGCGTTGATGTAGTCCACGTCTTCGGGGTTGAGTTCGGCTTCCGCCAGCGCCTGGCGCATTGCGGAAGCGGCGCCGTCGGCGCTGGGCATCACGATGTCGCTGGCGTCCGCGCTCATGCCGCTGCCGGCGAGTTCGGCGAGGATGGTGGCGCCGCGCGCCCGTGCGTGTTCCAGCGATTCCAGCACGAAGATGGCGGCGCCTTCACCCAGCACCAGGCCGCGACGGTTGGCGCTGAACGGGCGGCAGGTGTCGTCGGACAGCACGCGCATGGCTTCCCACGCGCGCAGTGCGCCGTAGCTGAGGCAGGCCTCGGTGCCGCCGGTGACGGCCACGTCGGCCATGCCGAAGCGGATCATCTGCGCTGCCTGGATGATCGCGTGGTTGGCCGAGGCGCAGGCGCTGGCCACCGCGTAGGTGGCGCCGCGCAGGCCATAGGCGATGCTGATCTGGCTAGCGGAGGCATTGGTCATCAACCGTACGATGGTGAGCGGATGAGTGCGGCTGGCCTTTTCCGCGTACAGCCGGCGGCTCTGCTCGTCCTGGGTGGTTTCGCCGCCCACGCCGGTGCCCACAATCACTGCCGTGCGTTGGCCCAGGCCGTCGCGGGTGAAATCGATGCCCGAGTGCGCGATGGCCTCGCGCGCCGCATGCAACGCGAACTCCGAGGTGCGGTCGAGCAGGGGCAGGGTGCGTTCGTCGATGCCGGTGGCCGGGTCGAAGCTTTCCGGCACCTGTGCGGCGATCTTCACGCGCAGCACCTCGCCGTCCTTGTGGCGCAGCGGGCCGATCGCGCAGCGACCTTCGCTCAAGCCGTGCCACAGGGCCCTGGCGCCCACGCCCTGCGGGCTGATCGCGCCCATGCCGGTGATGACGACGCGGCGTGTCTCGATGGTGGGCATTACTTGCCGCCTTCGCCTTCGGCGGCTTTTTCGTCCAGCGCCTTCTGCACGGCGTCGACCAGGCTCTGTGCGGTGTCGCTGTCGAAGTTGGCGCCCTGCTGTTCGGGGAAGTGGATGTCGAAGTGTTCCTCGATGTCGAAGATCAGCTCGATGGCCTCCAGCGAGGCGACGCCCAGGTCCTTCAGCGTGGACTCGGGCGTGACGTTCGCCACGTCGACCTTGGCCTGCTTGGCGATGATCTCGAACACTTGCTGCTGGGTCGTTCCGGGCATGACGGAGTCCTCGGTGGCGGGCGACAATGGAAGGCCGGCGCAAGGTGTGCCGGTCAAGCTCCTGACCCGCACAGTCTAGGCAAACTCGCTTACTCATGCCTTTCATTTCGCAACTCGAACCGGATGCGCTGCTCGAGGCGTTCATGGCGCAGCCACCGGTCGGCTTCACGGCCGGGCGCTCGCCGCAAGGCATGCCGGGCTTCGTGGCGCCGTTCGACTTGCTGACCACGGCGGACGATGAACTGCGCAAGCGCGTGGCCGGGTTGCCGTTGTACCGGCACTGGAGCCGCCTGCTGCGCTGGCGCACGCGCTTCGCCGGCAGCACGGCGACCGAATACGCGCCGCTGCCGCCGGGCGTGCCGCCGGCCGAACTGGCGAAAGGCTTGAAGTCCGCATGGGCCCGCGAGTGCAAGCTGCTCATCGTGAAGGACATCGCACAGGATTCGCCGCTGCTGACCGAGGCCGAGAACACCCATGCGCGCGCCTTCGCCGACGCCTGCGAGGGGGAGGGTTTCGTGCTGCTCGAAGGGCAGGCGCTGGCCTGGGTGCCGATCGACTTCGCCTCGGACGACGAGTATCTGGCGAAACTCAGCTACAGCCGCCGGAAGAACATCCGCCGCAAGCTGCGCTCGCGCGCCGACCTCGACATCGAGGTCGTGCGCACCGGTGACGCCCGCTTCCACGACGAGGCCACGCTGGCCGCGTACTACGGGCTGTTCGACAACGTGTATGCGCAGAGCGAGATCCATTTCGACCGGCTGGGCCTGGACTACTTCCGCCTGCTGCTGCAGGACGGTGGCAGCGGCGGCGTGGTGTTCGTCTACCGCCATGCTGGCAAGCTGATCGGCTGGAATCTTTGCTACGAGCACGGCGGCAAGCTGATCGACAAGTACATCGGCTTCGCCTACCCCGAGGCGCGCGAGCACAACCTGTACTTTGTGAGCTGGATGCACAACCTGGGTTACGCGCGCGAACGCGGTTTGACGCACTACGTGGCCGGCTGGACCGACCCGGAAGTGAAGTCCTTCCTAGGCGCCAGCATGACCTTCACCTGCCACGCGGTATACGCGCGCAACCCCGTGCTGCGGGCGCTGCTGCGCAGGTTGGGCGGCCATTTCGAGAGCGACCGCAGCTGGCAGGAAGCTTCGGAGAAAGACGATGAATGACGCTGCGCATCGCCCGGTCGTGCTCGACATCGACCGCTCGGTGGGGCCGCTGGCCGATGGCCTGGTGCTGGATCTGGCCGAGTGGCAGGAAGCGATCCGCTTCGGCTGTTCGCTGGCCACCATGCGCCGTTTCCGCAGGCTGCTGGATGCGCAGCTGCCTGCATGCCATGGCACGGTATTCACCGGCTCCGGCGATTTCCATCACCTCAGCTGGCCTTTGATCGCGCGGCTTGCACCGGCCACGCCCATCCAGGTGGTGGTGCTGGACAACCATCCCGACAACATGCGCTTCCCGTTCGGCGTGCACTGCGGCTCCTGGGTGCGCCGCGTGGCCGCGCTGCCCTTCGTCGACCACGTGCACGTGCTCGGCATCACGTCCCACGACATCGGTGCCGGGCATGCGTGGGAGAACTACCTCACGCCGCTGCTGCGCGGCAGGCTCACGTACTGGAGCATGGGCGTGGACACAGCCTGGTCGCGCCGGCTGGGCATTGCGCGTGCGTTCCGTGGTTTCGACACGCCGGATGCGCTGGTCGACGGCTTCGTCGAACATCAGCGTGCGCAAACTCTGCCGAGCTATCTCACGATCGACAAGGATGCGTTCGCGCCCGAAGTGGCGCACACCAACTGGGACCAGGGTCGCCTGCAGCTCGATCACGCATTGACCCTGATCGCCAGCCTGCGCAACGGGCTGGCTGGCAGCGACATCAACGGCGAGGTTTCGCACTACCGCTACAGCACGTGGTGGAAGCGCAAGCTCTCCGCGATGGACGAGCAGCCCGCGATCGATCCCGCCCAGGTCGCCGGCTGGCAGGCGCAGCAGCATGCGTTGAACCTCAAGCTGCTGGACGCCATCACGGCAAAGCGGTAGCAACGCACCCTGCGAGTGATGGCTTTTGGCTTCTGCCCGTCATTCCGGCGCAGGCCGGAATCCAGCGACCACGTGGCATGCAATGGCCGTGGCGGCAACTGGGTGACCTGCTTCGCTTTCCTGAGGCTCCCCGCGCCAGCGCCTGGGTTACGGGTAACCCCAAGGGATCCTCAACAAGATCAGGCTTTGCGAAGCGCCGTTTCCAACACGATGCAGATCGCATCCATGTCCGACTCCATGAGCCACGGGCTGTTGCCGACGGTGAGGCTGCGCGCGGCGAAATCGCGGGCGTTCGGCACATCGACCGCGGACACGATGCCGCGCAGATAGGCGTAGTCGGGCAGGGCATGGATGAACAGGCGGCTCACACCGAGGCCGGCTTGCCAGAGCTGTTCCAGCGCGGCGTCGCGGCGGCCCTGGTCGGGCAGCAGCAACATGAAGAACGGCCATGTGCCTTGCGCGCCGGCGGGGTCGTCCAGCACGTTGACGCCTGCAATGGCACGCAAGCGAGGCAGATAGCGCTGCGCACGCGCCGTGCATTGTTCGATGAAGGAAGGCAGCCGCGTGGCCGCATGCGCGCCGACGGCTTGCCGCCAACGGCCTACGGAGTGCAAAGGAAGCGGCAATGAAAAATCGTCGCCGACCGCGGCTACCGGATCGCCACGGCGCAGCGAACTGCGCAACGGATTGCCGTAGGCGAGGCGCAGGCCTCGTGGGCGGTACAGCGCGGCGTAGCCAAGCAGTTCTGTGCTGCGGCGGAGTTCCCAGCCTGGCTTGAACGGGGCGATGCGCCTGGCGGTGCGCTGAAGGCGTTCGCGCAATTCGGGATCGCGTGCGACGAACAGGCCACCTTCGTAGATCGACAGCCCTTTGCCTGCAGCCAGGCTGAAGAAGCCGAGGTCGCCGGCAAGGCCCACGCTGTTGCCTTCGCGCCGCGCACCCAGTGCCTGCGCGGCATCCTCGATCACGAAGGCGCCGACGTTGTTGGCCACGGCCAGCGCGTCGTCCACGTCGGCCACGCGGCCGGCGAGGTGAGTGGGCAGGATCGCCAGCGTGCGCTCGTCGCAGGCTGCGCGCAGCGCATCCGGGTCCATGTCGTAATGACCGGGGCGCAGGTCGCAGAGCACGGACTCCAGCCCGGCCTGGTGCACGGCCATCGGCACCAATGGGCAGGTGTAGGCGGGCATCACCACGCGACGGCAGGCGGGCTTGAGTTCGCGCAGCGCGGCCAGTGCGATCAGCAATGCGGCGGTGCCGGAGCAGGTGAGCGCCAATGGCGGCGTGCCAAGCTGTGCGGCGACGTCGGCGGCCAGCGATGCCCTGCCGGGGCGCAGGTCGGCCAGCTTCAGCGGCAGCCCGGCGGTGGGTGGCAATTCGTGGCGGCGACGGGGCAGCATGCGCGCGGCGGAGTCAGGCTTCGCCTTCTTCCGGCACGTGCTCGCGGCTCTCGGCGAAGCCGAGGCAGACGATACCGGCGACGATGGCGATGGCGCCCAGCACGTGCGGCAGCCTGAGCGGCTCGTTGAACAGCCATATCGACAACAGCATCACCGATACCACTTCCAGGTGCGAGGCGGCGAAGGCGGGGCCGATGGGCGCGTGCTTGAGCAGGGTCATCCAGGTGAAGAAGGCTCCGATGTAGCCGACCACGGCGCCGTAGATCCATGGCCTGCCGAACAGGCGCAACAGCCAGGCAGTGTTGACTTCCACCGGCAGCGCATGCATGCCGGCGTACTTGAAGCTGATGGCGCCCACCGAGTCGAACAGCACCAGCACCAGGAATCCGATCAGGTAGAACCAGCTGCGCTTCATCCGCCGACTCCCACGATCGCCACGCCAAGCGTCACCAGCAGGATGCCGGCAACGCGCATGCGGGTGAGCTTCTCGCCGAACAGGAAGCGCCCGGCCACCATGATCGCCACGATATTGATCGAACCGAGCAGGATCGCCTCGGAGAGCGGCAGCAGCGAGAGGAAGGCGATCCAGATCAGGAACTCGACCACGTAGCTGGCGATGCCCAGCCAGATCCACGGGCGCCGCGCCATGTACAGCCAGCGTGCCAGTCCGTCGCCGGCATTGGGATCGCCGGCGGCCGCCTTGAAGGCGAGCTGGCCGCCGGTGTCGAGCACCACGTTCAACACCCACAGCAGGGCGATGAGCGGAGTGATGGAACCCGTCGGCATGTCAGGCGGCAACGCGCTGGCAGATGTCGGCCGCGGCGACGCGGTCGAAGAACGCGGCGGAACGCTCGATCAGGGTACGGCGTTCCTTGTCGATGGTGATCATGTGGTAGCTGTCATCCAGCAACAGCAGCTCGACCGGCGCGCTCACTTCGCGCATCACCAGTTCGGCGTTCTTGATGCTGGCCACGTCGTCCTCGCTGGCGTGTGCCACCAAACAGGGCGCGGTGACCTGCGAAAGCTGGCGGCGCACGGTGGCCGACAGCTCGTACATCTCGGCCAGCGAATACCACGGATTGCCCGGCAGCCCGGCGGCGGCGCTGTCGCCGCCCAGCATCGCCGCACTGACCTGCGCGCGCAGGCGCTCGTCGCGGATGCCGTAGGGCGGCTGTTCCATGAAGCTGCGGTTGCGGCCGATGCCGAGCTTCTTCAGCAGCGGCAGCAGGAAGGACATGCGCGCCGTGCGCGGGATGCTCCAGCCGTCATAGCGGAAGGTGGCGCCGTACACGCCCACGCCGGCGATCTGATCGGGGCGGTCGGCGGCGAGCTTGAGCGAGAGCAGGGCGCCCATCGACAGGCCGCCCACGAACAGGTGGTCGACCTTTTCGCGCAGCGCGTCGGCCGCGCGCTCCACGCTGGCGTACCAGTCGTGCCAGCCGGTGGCGAGCAGATCGTCAGCGTTGCCGCAGTGGCCGGCCAGCTGCATGCCGTGCACGGTGTAGCCGGCGCGGTTCAGCCCCTTGCCCAGCAGCTTCATCTCCATCGGCGTGCCGGTGAGGCCGTGGATCAGCAGAACGCCGCTGCGGCCGCCTTCGAAGAAGAAATCGGTCTGTTGGATCACGTGGGGTACCCGGGAAAAGTCAGGCCGCAGTGGCGGCATTTCACGGATAAAGGGTGGCAGCAGGCGGTTTCTTCAGTCTTTCGGGGGCGGCTCTTCACCAGCAACGACGCGCTTCTCGGGGGGCTTGCCGGGCCCCTTGTCACTTCGCGAAAAGTGCTTCAGCGGTATTTCTGGTGGCAGCTCTGGCAAGCCTCGCCCACCGGCTTGAGCGCCGTGGCCAGCGATGCGCAGGTGGCGGGCGCGGCGGCGACGGCCTGCTGGAGGGTCGTCTGCAGCTTGTTCGCGGCGTCGGTGAAGCCTTGGTCGGCGATGCCGAACGTGGGCACGATGTCGGTGGACGTGGACTGCAGGCGCAGCAGATGCAGCTGGATTTTCGCCGCGTCGCACTGCTGCGATTTCATCGCCTGCTTCAATTCGCCAGCGTGGTAGCCCAGCGTGTGCATCACCGCCTTGGGCATGGGGTTGCGCGCAGCGAGCGCATTCATCACTTGGGACGTGCCGATCACGCCGATGGCGAGGCCGAGCAGGATCAGGAGCGCTGCACGCATTGCGGTAATCCTTGATTGGGAGGGGCGAGCATAACCCGGCCGGCGATAGAATCTCGCGTCTCGCAGCAAGGTCACGTCCCATGAGCGACATCGCATTCCCCCACGAACGTTTCGCCGGCGTCGAGCGCCTGTACGGCATCGGCAGTGTGGCGAAGCTGGCGCAGCGCCATGTCTGCGTGGTGGGCGTCGGTGGCGTGGGGTCGTGGGCGGCCGAGGCGCTGGCGCGCACCGGAGTGGGGCGACTCACCTTGATCGATGCCGACGAGGTCTGCGTATCCAATACCAACCGCCAGATGCATGCGCTGGACGGCGAGTTCGGCAAGCCCAAGGTGGGCGTGATGGCCGCGCGGTTGCATGCGATCAATCCGGCCTTGCGACTGGAAGGCATCGAGCGCTTTCTCACCACCTCCACGCTGGACGAGCTGCTGGACCGCGGTTACGACGCGGTGCTGGACGCCTGCGACGCCTTCCGCGTGAAGCTGGAGATGATCGCGTGGTGCCGCCGTCGCAAGCTGCCCATCGTCAGCGTGGGCTCGGCCGGAGGGCGCACCGATCCCACGCAGATCCGCGTGCGCGACCTCTCGCGCACCGAACACGACGCGATGTTCAGCCTGATCCGCAAGAAGCTCCGCACCGACTTCGGCTTTCCGCGCAACCCGGATCGCTACTTCGGCGTGTCGGCGGTCTATTCGCTGCAGAACGTGCAATACCCGCAGCCCGACGGCACCGTGTGCGGCAACCGCCCGCCCGGCGGTGACGCGTTGAACCTCGCCTGTGGCGGCGGCCTGGGCGCGGCGACGCATGTCACCGGCGCGTTCGCATTCGCGGCGGTGGGCAAGGTGATCGAGAAGCTGCTGGCGGAACGCGAGACCTGATCCGCGCTGCCACGGGCATTCCGTCAGGGAGCGTCGCTTCCGCCCGCCAGCCACTTGTACATGACGTGGGCGTCGACGAGGCCTGCCTGCGGATGGCGGAATGCCTTCGGCAACGTGCCGACGATGTTGAAGCCGTGCTTCTGCCACAGGCGGACGGCGCTGCGGTTGGTCGAGACCACGAAGTTGAACTGCATCGCCAGGAAGCCCAAGGCCAGCGCCGTGGCCTGGGAGTGTTCGCACATCAGCGACGCGATGCCTTGGCCGCGCGCCGCCTTAGCCACCAGGTAGCCGCAGTTGCACACATGCGACCCGTGGCCTGGCTGGTTGGGCTTGATGTAGTACGAGCCGACGATGGCGCCGGATTCGTCGCAGGCCACGAAGGTGGCCTGGGGCAGCTTGATCCACAGGGCGAAGATTTCGTCCTCGCTGGCATCGGGCGGGAAGGTATAGGTGTCGCCCACCGCGAAAACGGCATGGAGCAGCGGCCACAGCAATGACCAATCGGATGCTTCGAAGGGGCGGATCGATACGGCCATGGCGATCAGGCGTCCGGTTCGTCGAAGTCAGCCCGGGATCGATTTGTCCGAGGCATGGGTGCGGTTGCCGCCAGCCTTTTTCGCCCGATACATGGCGTGATCGGCGGCCTTGCCCAACTGCTCGCTGTTCTCGCCATCGAGCGGGAACGTAGCCACACCAATGCTGGCCGACATGCGGATCATCTGGCCTTGCAGCAGGAACGTCTGGGTCAGCGTGGTGCGGATCCGCTCCGCGATCTCAATGGCGTGCGCGGGCGCGGCCAACGCATCGAGCAGCACGACGAATTCGTCGCCGCCGATGCGCGCCGCGGTGTCGTGCTCGCGCAGGCAGCCGCGGATGCGGGCGGCGACTTCGCAAAGCAGCAGGTCGCCGACGGCATGGCCATGGAGGTCGTTGACCTGCTTGAAGCCGTCCAGATCGATATAGAGCAGGGCTGCCAATGTCTTCGCGCGCGCCGCACTCACCAGCGTGGCCTGCAGGCGGTTGTGAAACAAGGTGCGGTTGGGCAGGTCCGTCAGCGGATCGTGCAGGGCGAGGTGGTGCAGCTGGACCTGGTCCTGCTTGCGCTCGATTACGGTGCCCAACTGGGTGGCGACGAACTCGAGCAGCTCGGTGTCGGCTTTGGTGTGGCTGCTTTCACCTTGGCGCTCCACGACCAGTGCGCCGATCGGGTTTTCCTTTGCGTACAGCGGCACGCCCAGCCAGTTCGAGCCGCCGGTGGTCGATTGCACGGCCTTGTTGCTGCGGATCACCTCGGCGGCAAGGTTCCCCGCGGTGGGGGGCGCCTCGCCGCCGCAGGCCGCATAGGGAACTTCCAGGCGACCATCCGCCGGGTTCCGCAAGGCGACGATGAAGCTGGTCATGGGCAGGATGCCACCGACGATCTGGTGCACTTGCCCGAAGACCGCAGGCAGGTCCTGCGCCGCGTGCGCCGTTTCGGAGATCGCGTGCAGCGCCAGGCGCATCGACTCGGCACGCTTGAGTTCGGTGATGTCGCGGGCAACGGCGATCCGCACACGGTCGACCTCGGACCAGCGTGCCGACCACATGATGTGCACAATCCGGCCGTCCTTGCGCACGTAGCGGTTCTGGAAATTGGACGCATGCTTGCCGTCCATGATTGCCGCCGCGGTGCGCAGGGTGACTTCGCGATCCTCGGGGTGCACCAGTTCGATCATGCGCCTGCCGATCACCTCGTCGGGGGCGTAGCCGAAGATGCGTTCGAAAGCGGCACTGACGAATACATAGTGCCCTTCTGCGTCAACCACACAGATGGCATCCAGCAGCAGGTCGAGGATTTTCCCCAGCGGGGCGGAGACAGGCGTTTCCATCAGGGTCCGGCGCGGCACGGCATTCGTGTCGGGATCGAGAAGCACGGGGCGTGCCATCGAATTGGCATTGCGCCTGGACGAGGCAGGCCCAGCTGAGTCTGCCTCGCCCAGTGAGTCTGGCGATCACCACCCCATGTAATGACCGCCGTTGATGGCAAGGTTCGCGCCGGTGATCCATGCCGCGTCGTCACCGGTGAAGAAGGCTACGGCGTGGGCGATTTCGTCGGGGCGGCCGAGGCGTCCCACCGGGATCTGCGCCACGATCTTCGCACGCACGTCCTCGGGCACGGCCATCACCATGTCGGTACCCACGTAGCCAGGCGAAACGGTGTTGACGGTGATGCCGAACTTGGCATTTTCTTGCGCCAGCGAGATGGTGAAGCCATGCATGCCGGCCTTGGCGGCGGCGTAGTTGGCCTGGCCGTACTGGCCCTTCTGGCCGTTGATGGAGCTGATCTGCACGATGCGGCCCCACTTGCGGTCACGCATGCTTTCGATCACCGGGCGGGTGACGTTGAAACAGGCGTTGAGGTTGGTGTTCAGCACTTCCGTCCACTGCTGGTAGCTCATCTTGTGGAAAGTGGTGTCGCGGGTGATGCCGGCGTTGTTGATCAGGATGTCAACCGGGCCGCATTTGCTTGTGATCTCCTGGATCATCGCCTCGCTGGAAGCGGGTTCGGAGACGTCGCCGGACACCATGCAGACGTCGATGCCGTCATCGGCCATGGCCTTGCGCCACGCTTCGGCTTTCTCCGCATTGCGGTAATTGGTGGCGACCCGATGCCCTTGTCGGGCGAGGTAGCGCACGATGGCGCTGCCGATGCCGCCGGTGCCGCCGGTGACCAAAGCCGTGCGTTGCGTCATGTCGAGTCTCCTTGGGGATGATGGCGGGCGCATGGCGCGCTGGTCGGCGACCGGCGTTGGCCCACCGAGGATTTATAACTGTTCAGATGACAAAGCAACCACTGCGTTGCCGCATATGGGTCGGATCGAAACGGGACAGGGCGGCAGCCAGCACTTCCGGCGCATCGGCGGCATCCGCCGGTACCAGCTGGCCGAGGAAGCCCAGTGCGCCGCGCAGTGCCGGCAGCGGGTCGGCGGGATCGACCGGCAAGTCTTGCGTCGACTTGGACAGCTTGCGCCCCTGCGCATCCAGCGCCAGCGGCAGGTGCAAGTAGCGCGGCGTGGGCAGGCCCAGCAGCCGCTGCAGGTGGATCTGCCGCGGCGTGGAGTCGAGCAGGTCGCAGCCGCGCACCACGTCGGTGATGCCTTGGTACGCATCGTCCACCACGCAGGCGAGCTGGTAGGAATACAGGCCCTCGACACGGCGTATCACGAAGTCGCCCGCGCTTTCGCGCAGGTTCTGTCGTTGCGGGCCCTGCAGGGCGTCGTCGAAGGCGATGTCGATGTCCGGCGTGTGCAGCCGCCATGCGGGTTCGCGGCCTGGGTCGGGCGCGCTGGCGCAGCGGCCGTCCCGGTGCGGCCCGCTGGCGGCCAGTTCGCTGCGGCTGCACCAGCAGGGGAAGACCGCGCCGATCCTGCGCAGGCGGGCGAAGGCGTCGTCGTAGGCGGCCTTGCGTTGCGACTGCAACTGCACCGGCTCGTCCGCGACGAGGCCGAACGCAGGCAGCGCGGCGAGGATGGCGTTCGCCGAGCCGGGAACCTCGCGTGGCGGATCGATGTCTTCCATGCGCAACAGCCATTTGCCACCGGCATGTCGCGCGCACAGCCAACTGCCCACGGCGGCGACCAGTGAGCCGAAGTGCAGCTGGCCGGTGGGCGAGGGGGCGAAGCGTCCGCGGTAGTCCATCGCGGAAGTCTGCCCATCCGCGAGGCCGCTGGCGAGTGGTGGCGCCCGATGCTTGAAAACAGGCCACCACGCCTACACTCATCGCCAAGATCCTCGTGACTGCCAAAGAGACAGCCATGCGCCGCATCATCCTGTTCCTCGGTACCAACCTCGCCGTACTGTTGCTGCTCGGCATCGTCTGCCACCTGTTCGGGGTGGATCAGATGGCCGCCACCCAAGGGTTTGGCGGCAGCACCGGCCTGCTGATCTATGCCGCGGTGTTCGGCATGGGCGGCGCCTTCATTTCGCTGGCCATGTCCAAGTGGATGGCCAAGATGACGACCGGTGCCCAGGTCATCGCACAGCCGGCAAACGAAACCGAGCGCTGGCTGCTGGACACCGTACGCCAACACGCGCAGAACGCCGGCATCGGCATGCCCGAAGTGGCGATCTACGACGCTCCGGAAATGAACGCGTTCGCCACCGGCATGAGCAAGAACAGCGCCATGGTGGCGGTGAGCACCGGCCTGCTGCAGCAGATGGATCGCGAGCAGGTGGCTGCCGTGCTGGGCCACGAGGTCGGCCACGTCGCCAATGGCGACATGGTGACCATGACCCTGATCCAGGGCGTGCTGAATACCCTGGTGATCCTCGCCGCGCGCGTGGTCGGCCGGTTGGTGGACAGCTGGTTGTCCGGCGGTCGCGACGACAATCGCGGCGGCACGGGCATCGGCTATTTCGTCACCGTGATGGTGCTGCAGTTGGTGTTCGGCCTGTTCGCCTCGATGATCGTGATGGCCTTCTCGCGCTGGCGCGAATTCCACGCCGATGCCGCCGGCGCGAAGCTGGCCGGCCGCGGCGCGATGATCTCCGCGCTGCAGCGGCTGCAGGCCGACCACGGCGAAAACACCCTGCCCAAGACCCTGGCCGCGTTCGGCATCTCCGATCGCATGGGCAGCGGCTTGCAGCGTCTATTCCTGAGCCATCCGCCGCTGGACGAGCGCATCGCAGCGCTGCAGAACGCGACGCCGCACGCCTGATGCTTGCCAGTCTGCCGTCCACATGGTGCCAGAAGGGGGGCGTGTCGTGAGTAAAGTCGGGACTTTGTTTGTTTGGGCAGGGGTCGCCCTTGTGGCGATTGGTGTGCGTGGGATCGTTGTCAAAAGCCTGACCGACGGATGGCGATTGGGTCCGAAAACCACCTACACGGGAATCGCTGCCGTCTGGGCGGGCATCGCCTACGTCATCGGTGGATTGCTGTTCATCTGGCTTGGCATCAAGGTCTATGGATGACCGTCATGATGCCGGGCTCCTGCTGGCGACCTGCAACGTAACCACGTGAAAATCAGGTCGATATTCTTTAACGCTACTTTTTGAAATCCTGCCTCCATGACCACTACCGAAACCCGCAAATTCGAAGCCGAAGTCGCCCAGGTGCTGCATCTGGTCACCCATTCGCTGTACTCGCACAAGGAGATCTTCCTGCGCGAGCTGATCTCCAACGCCTCGGACGCCTGCGACAAGCTGCGCTTCGAGTCGCTGGGCAAGCCCGAACTGCTGGGTGGCGACAGCGAACTGCACATCGACGTGAGCTGGGACGAAGTCGCGCGCACCATCACCGTGCGCGACAACGGCATCGGCATGACGCGCGAGGAAGTGGTGGCGAACATCGGCACCATCGCCAGCTCGGGCACGCGTCGCTTCCTCGAGGCGATGAGCGGCGAGCAGAAGGCCGATGCTCGCCTGATCGGCCAGTTCGGCGTGGGCTTCTATTCCGCCTTCGTGGTGGCCGACAAGGTCACCGTGCTCACCCGTCGCGCCGATGCCCCGGCAGGCGAGGGCGTGAAGTGGGAAAGCGACGGCAAGGGCGAGTACGTGCTGGAGCAGGTCGAACAGGCCGGGCGCGGCACGGCGGTGATCCTGCACCTCAAGGCCGACGAGGACGAGTTCCTCAAGGCCTGGCAGTTGAAGTCGCTGATCCGCAAGTATTCCGACCACGTGGCTTTCCCGATCCGCATGCCGAAGGACGAGTCCGACAAGAACGGGGACGGCAAGCCCACGGGCGAGTGGGAGACCGTCAACGACGCCTCCGCGCTGTGGACCAAGCCGAAGTCGGAGATCAGCGACGCGGACTACATCGGTTTCTACAAGTCGCTGGGCCACGACTTCAACGATCCGCTGGCCTGGACGCATAACCGCGTCGAAGGCAGCCAGAGCTTCACCACGCTGCTGTACATCCCCGAGCAACCGCCGTTCGATCTGATGATGGGCGGACGCGACGAGCGCAAGGGGCTGAAGCTCTACATCAAGCGCGTCTTCATCATGGACGCGGCCGAGGAGCTGCTGCCGAACTATCTGCGCTTCGTGCGCGGCGTGGTGGACGCCGATGATCTGCCGCTCAACGTCAGCCGCGAAATCCTGCAGCACAACCGCCAGCTGGAGCGCATCAAGGCAGCCTGCGTGAAGCGTGTGCTGGACCTGATCGAGAAGCTTGCCAAGGACGAGCCGGAAAAGTTCGTCACCTTCTGCAAGGCCTTCGGCAACACGCTGAAGGAAGGCATCAGCGAGGACGCGACGAACCGCGAGCGCATCGCCAAGTTGCTGCGCTTCGCCTCCACCAAAGGTGATGGCGCGAAACAGACGATATCGCTGGACGACTACATCGGCCGCATGACGTTGGGCCAGGACGCGATCTGGTACATCACTGCCGACAGCTACGTCGCCGCCGCCGGCAGTCCGCAACTCGAAGCGTTCCGCGCCAAGGGCATCGAAGTGCTGCTGATGTTCGACCGTATCGACGAATGGATGGTCGGCTACCTCGGCGAGTACGAAGGCAAGAAGCTGCGCAACGTCGCCAAGGGTGAGCTGCCGCTGGATGAGGCCGACAAGCAGAAACAGGAAGAAGCCACCAAGCAGGCCGAGCCGCTGCTCAAGAAGCTCAAGGAACTGCTCGGCGATCGCGTGGGCGATGTGAAGGTCTCAGCACGGCTCACCGACTCGCCCTCGTGCCTCGCGCTCAGCGATTACGAGATGGCCCCGCACCTTGCGCGCCTGTTGCGCGAAGCCGGACAGGAGTTGCCCGAGAGCAAGCCCACGCTGGAGATCAATCCGCAGCACGCTTTGCTCAAGCGCGTCGAGAGCGAAACGGACGAGGCGAAGGCTGGAGATCTGGCCACGTTGCTGCTGGAGCAGGCCGAGATCGCCGCTGGTGCGCAGCTGGCCGATCCCGCGGCTTTCGTGCAGCGCATGAACCGGGTGCTGCTGAACGCCTGAGCGCGTGGAATTCCGCACAACAAAAAGCCCGTCGCTCGCGACGGGCTTTTTGTTGTGATCACCATCGTCTTGGCAGGTGCCCGAAATCGCTGCGTGCGATTCCTGTCTGCCTGCACGGACTCACCGTGTATGGCTGGACTGCGACGAAGAAGAGGTATTCGAAGTATTCGGGCTGTTGTAGGTCGCGTTCTGGACCGCCGGCGTGGCGGTGGCCGGCGAAGGCCGATTGCTGCCCCGGTAGTTTGGCTGGTAGCCGCCGTGGTAATGCTCCATAGGCATGAAGCGCCTGCCGCTCGGGAAGCGGTCGCGGCTGGCCAGCGCAAGACGGTCGCCATCGAGATGCACCCAATACCAGCTGCCCGGCGGCACGGGCTCGGTCGAGACATAGGCGAAGTGGGCTTCGTAATTGCCCGCGCCGCTCGGTTTGGCCTGCAGGGCCACATTCATCACGAACTGGCTCGGTATCGGCTTGCCGCTCTTGTCGATGGCAGGCGCGTGGATCATCTCACCCAAGTTGGTGTTCAACAGGCGGCCCATCTTCGGGGGAAGCGAATAGGCCGGCGAGGCTTCGGTAACCTTGCCGTGGGTATCTACCTGCACCAGTACCGGCTCCACCCGATGCGGAAACGGGTTGAGCGTCATCAGGTCGTTGGCGATGGCGCCCGTGTTGACCAGCAGGGCGACGGCTGCGGCAGAAAGCAGTTGCATCCTCATGTCAGTCTCCTTGTGACAATGGATAGCGCCTATCTACGCTGCTCCGCGAACCGGGTCAAGCGACCCGGCGTGAAGAGTGGTTGCGATAGGTCCGACAGCGTAGCTTCACCCCGCTGGAACTTTCCTGCTCGGCGGGTTCCTTCCCGAAGCCACCGGCAGTTACCACTGCCAAGCGACGTCTTCCGCCTCGGGAAAGGCTTCATAGCGCGGGCAGCGGCAGTGCGTCGCGTGCAATGAGTTTCTTGCGGATATATCCGATCACTAGACCCTAGTGATGGCTGCCTGGCGATGAGTTGGATGGTGGGGAGGAGGAGCGGGAGCCCGCGCTGGACGGTGGCGGGGCCTCCTCAGTCGTCGAGTCCCTTGAAGAGGGGGACGCCGCGTTGGCCAACTCCACACGGTCGTCAGGGAGTCGCGTCCAATACCAAGAACCAAACGGCAGGGGTTTGCTCGAGACGTAGGCGAAATGCACATCGTACCCGCCCGCGCTGTTTGGCTTGCTCTCCAGCGACAGATTCATCAGAAACTGAGTGGGTATCGGTTTGCCGTTCTTGTCGGTTCCCGGAGAGCGGATCATTTGCCTCACATTGGCATCCAGCAATTGGGTGAGCGATGGCGAAAGTGCATAAGCCGGTGAGGTTTCAGTGACCTTGCCCTGCGCATCCACTTGCACCAGCACCGACTCGATCCTCGGGACATCTGGAGGAGTTGGCGTCGAGTCGGCGGCAACGGCACTGGTGCCGCTCAGCAGCGCGATGGTCATGAGGGACAGCAACTGCGTTCGAGTGCTCATCCGCATCCCCTTCATCCAATGAATATTGGACGTTCTACGTGCCACTCTACGCTAAGTCAAGTGCACTAAATATTTGCGAAGAAGCGACATCGATGCGAATTGAGGGATTTGCTATCGAAGAGTCAGCAGGAGCTCATCTTGATGAAACGAGCCCGTGCGACTGCCGAGAATATAGGCATGGGAGTATCGTCGATGGGCTCGACATTTAGTCTTGGTCTTTCACGTTGAAGCGTTCTTTCGTTTCCGCGGTTTCCGCTCGGATGCAACCAGCAGCTGCTGCAGGTAAGCGATGCCTTCCTCCTCGGGAAAGAAGGCCACCACGTCGCCCACGCTCAACTGGTAGCGCTCACGCAGGGCGAGGAACTCCTCGCGGGCGCGGGCGACGCGTGCAGCTTCCGCCGCCTTCTTGCCCAGGGGCTTGGCCTTCGGCTCGGGCTTGGCTTCGGGCTTTGGCTCGGCTTTTGGCTCGGCTTTTGGCTCGGGTTTGCCTTGGTCGAGCGCGGAAAGCTCGGCCTGGAACTGGCGGAAATCGTAAGGCTTGGAATTCATGATGCAGGCATGGTGGTGCGGAGATGGCTTATTTTCGCATGCCAACGCCTTGTACGACGGCCTTCCGGTGTTTGGCGGGATCCCGTCTAATGCGGTGCTGGTTCCTGCGAAGCCTAGCCGATGAGTGCCCTGCTGCTGTTGTTCGTTTGTCTGGCCCTGGGCGCGGTGGTGCGTCGTCTCGCGCAGCCGCCGGCCGGGATCGTGCATGGCTTGAACTGGTGGGTGATCAACATCGCGCTGCCGGCGCTGGTGCTGGAACTGATCCCGGCGGTGAAACCCAATGTGCAACTGTGGTTTCCGGTGGTGGCGACCTGGGTGGCCTTCTTCGGCGCATGGCTGCTGTTCGCTTGGCTGGGGCGACGGTTGGGCTGGTCGCGCGGGCGCATCGGCGCGCTGGTACTGGTGTGTGGATTCGGCAACACCTCGTTCATGGGCTATCCGATGCTGCAGGCGTTGCATGGGCAGGCAGGGCTGGCGCTGGCCGTGGTGGCCGACCAGCTCGGCTGTTTCCCCTTGCTCGCCTCGGCCGGGGTGCTGGTGGCCGGCATATATGCGGGGCGTGCTGCCGAGCCATGGCAGGTCGTGCGCAGGATCTTGGTCTTTCCTGCCTTCCTCGCTTTGCTGGCGGGTGTGGTGATCGGCTTGCTGGGCGGCTGGCCTGGTCCGCTCGCGGGCGTGCTCCATTCGCTTGGCGGCACGCTGACGCCCTTGGCGCTGTTCTCGGTGGGCCTGCAGTTCCGCTTGCAAGCGGTCCGCCACCAGCTTGGACCGTTGGTCTGCGGACTGGGCTGGAAACTGCTGCTGGCGCCAGCGTTGTGCTGGTTGCTGGGCGCGGCCGCGGGGGTGAACGGTCTGGTGCTGACCACGGGCGTGTTGCAGGCCGCGATGGCGCCGATGATTTCCGCGGCCATCCTCGCCGACGAGCATGGATTGGATCCGGAGCTGGCGAACACCGTGTTGGGTGCCGGCATCGTGCTGTCGCTGCTCACGGTGCCGCTGATGAACCTGTGGTTGCCGGCAGGTTAACCGACGGGATGCAGCCGCGGCAGATGCCAACCCCAGAGCACCGCACCCATGCGCAGGCCAAGAATGACCAGCACGCCAGCGGTGATGGCCCAGCGTGACCGCAGACCGGCGGCTTTCAACAGCAGATAGACCACGATCCCGGCGACGGCTGCGCTGGCATAGATGTCCTGGCGGAAGATCAGGGGCACCTGCGCAATCATCATGTCGCGCAGCATGCCCCCGGCGGCACCGGTCATGGTGCCCATCAGCACCACCACGATGGGCGAGTGCCCGTCGGCCTCGGTCACCTGCGCGCCGCTGATGGCGAACAGGGCCAGGCCCAGCGCATCGGCCACCAGCAGGGCGTGGCTCAGCGGCGGTAGGCAGGCGCTCCAGAGCATGGAGAGCAGGGCGGCCGCCACGATCACCACGAGATAGCGCGCATCGCGTATCCAGAAGATCGGATGGCGATTCAGCAACAGATCGCGCAGCGTGCCGCCGCCGATCGCCGTGATCGTCGCCAGTGCCAGCCCGCCCAGCAGATCCATGCCGGTGCGCGCTGCGGTCAGCGCGCCGCTGACCGCGAACACGGCGACGCCTGCCAGGTCCAGCAGATAGAGCAGCAAGCGTGAATTCCGACTGTCGGCCATGGCTGGGCTCCGCGGGGATCGGGCGATAATGCCATCGATGAAAGCCACCCATGCCGATGATCCGACCGAGATGCGCGCCGACGTGTGGCTGTGGGCCGCACGCTTCTTCAAGACGCGCAGCCTCGCCAAGCAGGCTATCGACGGCGGCAAGATCGACGTCAATGGCGGTGGTTGCAAACCGGCGAAGTCCTTGCGTGCGGGCGATCTGCTGAAGATCAGCCGCGGTGAGGAAAAGCTGGAAATCGAAGTGCTGGCCTTGGCCGACAAGCGTGGGCCGGCCAGCACGGCGCAGGCGTTGTACCGCGAGAGCGAGACGAGCCGCCTCGCGCGTGAGGCGCGGCATGAGCAACGTCGCCTGGTCGGCACGCAGGCGCCGCGTCAGCGGCCGGACAAGCACGCGCGCCGTGAACTGCGTCGCTTTAAAGACGATCCGGGCAGCTTTTGAGTCGTCCCTGAGCAGTGCATCGCAGATTGTGCGGAAACTCTGCCGCACCATGCGCGGCAATGTCGGTAGGCGCTCAAGCGCAATCCGACTCGGCGTAGCCAGGGGAGCATCGCAATGAACGGCATGGGTTTCTTCAAGCGTTGGCTGGGTGGTGCCGGAGATTCGGCGCAACGGCCGGAAGTTCGGCGGCAAGCAACGCAGGGCATGCGCATGCTGGTGGTGGACGACTCGCCGACGATCTGCGCGGTGCTTGGCCGCATGCTGGAGCAGGACGGTTACGCGGTACAAAAGGCCGCCGACGGCGAACGCGCGCTGGAACTGGCCAGAGCCGAGGCGCCCGAGCTGATCTTCCTCGACATCGTGCTGCCGGGCATCAACGGCTTCGCCGTGCTACGGGCGTTGCGCCACGATGCGCGCACCGCGCATATACCCATCGTGATGATCAGCGGCAATCCCCAGGCCACCGAGCAGTTCTACGCGCAACGCTTCGGCGCCGACGACTTCATCAAGAAGCCGTTCGGCCGCAACGACGTAACGAGCAGCATCGACCAACTGGTCCGTTCGGGGCGGTTGCCGGCGCGCGACGTCGCATTCGAGCGGGCCGCCGCGCTAGACCTGCAGAAGGGCGTCCACGTGGCTGGTCTGGCCAGCCTGGCCACCTGACCGACAACGCAGGTTTTGTCGACAGCGAAAAGCCCGGGGGACACAGGCCCTCGGGCTTTTTTTCCGACAGGTCACCGCCATTGCATTCCGGTCCGCCGCCCTTGCGGGCAACGGACCGGAATCAGGCGACGGCAGGGACTCAATGCTTCTGCTTGTAGATGTGGCGGCTGTCGCGGTTCTCGGAGCGGTTGAGGTTCTTCTGCTCCTGCTTGGTCAGGTGGCCATTGTGCTTGGCCTCGTCCACGCTTTCGCGGCGCGCGATGTTCGCATCGTGGGATTCGTCGCGGGCGGCCTGCTTCTGCGTCATGGTGCCGTTCTTCAGGCCGTTGTTGATGCGGTTCTGCTGGTTGGTCAGGCGGTTGTTGACCTCGTTGACGCGCGGGTGGCCCGGCACATCGGTCTGCGGGGTGGTCTGCGCCATCGCCTGGCCGGAAATCATGGCGGCGCCGATGACCAGGCCAAACAGGGCAATCTTCGACTTTGCATTCATGGCAATTTTTCCTTCGAGTGAGCGGATTTGCTGTAGTGGTATCCGCCGCTTCGCCGTTGCCGGGGAAAGCAGCACACATGCGTTGAGTGGGCCAGCATTTTCACTGTCTAGCCGATGGATTCCTCCCGCATCCTGCCCCATCGGGTGCCCTTGACTCACGCAGTTGCCGATAACGAGCCGCTGCCATCGGTGTTGACAGCCATTCCGGTGAAGATTTTGTTCGGTTCAGTTTGCGCATAGCTTTCGTTGTCTGTGCCGGTGACGGCAGGCGGCGAATGTCGCAGTGACCCTTCCATAAGAAGCCATTCGGTCACGCCGAAGCGCGGGGCGGCGTCGAGGCGTGGGTGGAGCCGGAACGGCTGTCGTGTCCGGTCGAAGTGAGGGCGCAGGCGGATTGCGATCCTTGCCATGCCGGTGAGGTGCCCGGCATGGCGGCCTTAAGCGTTCCGGTGGCGCCAGCGAGCGGAGGAAGTCCGAGAAACCTGCGGCGCCGCGTGGTTCAGTCGATCAGGTCGTGTGCCGTGGCACGCGTTGCCGCACGTATTTCCTCGCGGAAAGCGTCGTCCTCGATTGTGCGTGCCAGAACCATGCCGCCGACGCACAGCGCAGCGAGGGCCAGTCCGTGCCGCCGAGCGACGTGTGCGTCGGCAGATGCATCGGCGCTCTGGGCAAACATGCCGGCCATGCGTTCCAGCAATCCGCGATAAGCGTGTTTCACGCCGGGGCTGGCGCGCGCCACGTCGGACGGCAGGGCGATCATCGGGCAGTGCCCCTCGATGTCGTCCAGGTGTTCGCGGGAGAGATAGACGTCGACCATCTGGCGGGCGAATGCCGCCCCGCAACGCCCCGAATCGAAGTTCAGCTCCGGCCAGCGATCGGCCGGGTTGAAGTCCTGGTAGGCCGCAACCGCTTCCACGAACAGTTCCTCCTTGGTGCGGAAGTGGTTGTAGAAGCCGCCGCGGGTGAGCTTGGCGCTGGCCATGATCTCGTCGATCGAGACCTCGGTGAAACCCTTGCGGTTGAACAGCACACGGGCGCACTCGACGATGCGTGAGCGGATCTGCTGCTTGTGTTCGGCGCTATATGGCATGGCGGTCTCCTCCGGTACCGGCACAGCGTAGCGCCGAGGCTGAATATGTTCTTGAACATATATAGATGCGACGCAGACTGTGCTCCTCCATCACCGAGGAGCATCCCATGAAGCTGTACTACGCCGAGACCTTCAACCCTCGCCGAGCCTGTGCCGTGGCGCGGTATCTCGAATCGCCGGTCGACTATGTGCGTGTCGATCTCGCGCGCGGCGAGCACCGCCAGCCGCCGTATCTCGCGCTGAATCCGAACGGCAAGGTGCCGCTGCTGGTCGATGGCGAGCTGCACCTGTGGGAGGCGGACGCGATCATGGTGCATCTGGCGACGCTGGCTGGCTCGGACCTGTGGCCAACCGTTCCTACGCTGCAGGTCGAGGTGCTGCGCTGGCTGTCCTGGAACCAGGCGCACTTCCTGCGGCACGGCGGTGCGCTGTATTTCGAGCATCTGATCAAGCCCTGGCTGGGCCTGGGCGAACCCGATGCGGCCGCCGTGGCGGAGGCCGAGAAGTTCTTCCGGCATTTCGCGGCCGTCCTCGACGCGCACCTGGCCAAGCGCGAATGGCTGGTGGGCGACCGGCTTGGCGTGGCGGATTTCGCCGTTTCCACTCCGTTGGGCTGGGCGAAGGAAGCCCGCTTGCCGCTCGAGGGCTTCGAACATCTTGCGCGCTGGCATAGGCAGTTGCAGGCCATGCCGGCGTGGCGTGAACCCTTCCCGAGCACGACTGCCGTCGGCGCCGCGGCCTGATCCCATTCACATCATCCGGGTATCCATTATGCGCAGACTCATTGCATTCGAAATGGTGACGCTGGACGGTTGTTACGCCCGCACGGACGGCGACTTCGGCTGGACCCACCGGCGGGAACGCGACGCGGAGTGGGATGCTTTCGTGCAGGGCAACGCAGGCAGTGGCGGCGAACTGGTGTTCGGGCGCGTCACCTATCAGATGATGGCGTCCTGGTGGCCCTCGCCAGCGGCGGCGCAGAACGAACCGCTGGTGGCCGAACGCATGAACGCGGTGCCGAAGTTCGTCTGCTCGCACACGCTGGATGAGGCCGAATGGAACAACACCACACTGCTGCAAGGCGATGCAGTGTCGCGACTGCAGACGCTCAAACGGGAACCCGGAGCAGACCTGGTGATCCTCGGTAGCGGCCGTTTGGTGGCTTCGCTGGGGCACGCCGGGCTGATCGACGAGTACCAGCTGGTGATCATCCCGATCGTGCTTGGCAAGCGCGGCAGGTCGCTGTTCGGCGGCTTCGAAGGCGCCATGGACTTGCGTCTTGTCCAGTCGCGGCGCTTTGGCAACGGCAACATGCTGATCTGCTACGAACCGCAGGCGCGCGCCGCGGAACGTTGAGGTTGCATGCTTGCGTTCATGCCGCCATAACGGCACAAGCACTGGCGAAGGAGCTGCGTGTGGGGATTTTCGATTTCGAGCTTGCATGCGAAGAGGGCCGCCAGGGATTTCCTGACGGCCCTCTTGTCTGCCTGGTTCGAACGGAGCATCAATAGTCGTAGGTGATGCCTAACTGCACGTAGCGCGGGCTTTCCAGGCTGTACGGCAACAGGTACTGGGGATTGACCGAGGTGACCACCTTGCCGTTCTCAACGGTGGGAAAGCCCTGGTTGTACTGGCCGTAGTACTGCGTGACGTGTTGCTCGTTGAACACGTTGTGGACCTGCAACTGGAAATCCAGCTTGTGGTTGGCGAAGGCCGGACGGTAATCCAGCTGCAGGTTCAACTGATGCGTCCACGACGTGAAACCGGTGGTTCCGGCCGGCGTCGGTACACCGTTGCACCAGTGGTAGGACGAGCTGTAACCGCCGGGATCGCTCTGGTTGGGACCGTAGAAGCCGAGGCAGGATATCGGCGTGCCCGAGGCGATGCGGTAGGTGCCGCCGACGCTCCACTCCGGCGTGATCTGGTACGAACCGTAAAGGCGCAACTGGTGCTTCTGGTCGTTCGCCTGGAGCCCGTTGGCATACGACATGATCTGGGCGAAGTCCCACTGCTCGGTGATCGACTGCGAGCTGCCGCCCTGGCCGATGTTCGACTCCACCGGTCCCTCGGTGTCGCCGTAGCTGCGCGAGAAGGTGTAGTCGATCTTGCCGTACCACTTGCCGTCGAACGGATGCTCCAGGTACAGGTCCAGCGAGTAGTAATTGCGCTTGAGCTGCGGGAAGCCGAAATCCGCGTTGCTCAGTTTCACTTCGCTATAGCCGCCACTGCCGTTCGCGATCCTCAGGGTGTTGGCGACGCCCGGATTGATCAGCAGGCTGCCGAGGATGGCGCTCGGGTCGATGGTGACTCCCTGCGCTGCGGCGGCACGTTCGATGGCAGCGGTATTCGCCCCTTCGGAACCATACCAGTCGTCGATGGCACGGCCCAGCTTGTTGACGGTGCCGGTGGCGCCGTACACCCAGCTCTGGTCGAACATCTTGAATTGCTGCTGCATGCCCAGCACGAACTGATCCTGGTACTCCGCCTTGAGGTTCGCGGAGGTGGTCTCCTTGGCCGGGATCGACGTGCCGTTTTCGCTGTTGACGTAGTAGGTGTTGTTCGGGAAGGTGTTCGGCACCAGCACCGGATTGACCGGCGTGCCGTCGGCGTTGATGCCCGAGTAGGTGTAGAACTGCTCCGTGTACAGCGGGTCGCTGGCCTCGCGCAGCGCCACGGAGGTGGGCATCGCCAGGTAGTAGCGGCCGGCATTGCCGAACACCTTCATGCTGGAATCGCCGAACACGTCCCAGCTGAAGCCGATGCGGGGCGCCCACTGCGGCTTGGTCAGGCGCAGATAGGCCTCGCCTTCAGGGTTGTAATTGGTGAACTGATCGTCGCGCAGGCCGAGGTTCAGCAGGAAATTCGGCGTGATCTGCCAGTTGTCCTGGATGTACTCCGCACGCTGCATCACCTCCACCGAGGCGCTGCTGGTGAATACGTATTTTTCCACGTAGCAGCCCGCGCTGTTGTTCGCGCAGGGCGTACCCGGTCCGGCCGTTCCGACACCATTGAGTTGGATGATGTCGGCGCCGGGCGCGCCGGTCTGCCCGTAGCTCCAGGAATAGCCCGGGCCGCTCATCGACACGCCGTCGTCCCTGTCGATGCTGGTGTCGTTGTCGATGCCGAACTGGATATCGTGGTTGCCCAGCTTCCAATCGAGATCCAGACGCAGATTTCGCACCTCGGAACGGTGGGCCGGGTTGTTCAGATTGAGGTAAAGGCTCGAATTGTGGACGTAGCAGGAGGCGCACGACAGGTAGGCCGGGTTTTCGTTGGCAGTGCCTCCGACATAGGTCAGGCTGGGGTCGTAGCCCGGGTAGCCGGTGTAATACGTGCCGTCCATCTTGCCGTACAGGAAGTTCAGCGTCAGGTTGTCGGTGATGTACGAGGTGTACTTGGCGATCCAGATCTTGAAGGCGGTTTTGGAACGATCGCCTTCGGTCTCGAATGAGTTCGCCGTGCGCGTGGTGTTGTCGTAGTTGTAGTACTGCTCGGGGGTGTTCTGCGCCGAGTTGTAGATGCTCGTCAGCGACAGGATGTTGCTGGAATTGATGTTCCAGTCCAGCTTGCCGTAGAACTTGGGATCGCTGTCCTTGTAGTAGCCGATGTTGCCCGCGTTCACGGTGCCCACCGATTGCCCCTGCGTCTTGTCGACCTCGGCCGCCAGGAACATGAACAACGTGTCCTTGATCAGCGGGCCGCCGAGATAGGCGTCGTAGACCGTGTTCCAGCTGCTGTTGGCCTGGCGGTATTGCTCGAGATCGCCGTACTCCTCGCCGGACGTGGTGCTCAGCGGATTGTTCCAGTAGATGTTGTCGGCGCTGCTCTGCGCGAAGGCCGGCTGCCACAGCACCTGGCCACCGAAGTGCCAGTCGTTGGTGCCGCTCTTGCCCACTTGGCTGATCACGCCGCCGGCCGAACGACCGTACTGGGCACCGTAGCCGCTGGTCAGCGTCTGCTGTTGGTCGATGGCACCGTAGGGCAGCGTGATGCCGCCGGTGTTGCTGAGCGGGTCGGTGGTGTTGAAGCCATTGATGTAGTACGCGTTCTCGACGATGGACGAGCCGCCGAACGAAACCAGCGGCTCGCCGGTGGGGCCTGCGCCGAGCATGGATGCGCCCGAGATGGTACCCGGCGCCAGCAGGGCGATGGCCCCCGAGTTCCGCGCCAGCGGCAACTGCGTCAACTGTTGCGAAGTGATGGTCAGGTTCTGGCTGGTGGAGGTCACGTCGATCGCAGGCAGCGCGTTCGCCGTCACGGTTACCGAACTCAGCGTGCTGGTGTCCTTGTCACCGGGCTGCGCGAAGTCGGCCTCGGAAGCACCGCCTGCGCTTGGATTGACGTGGTTGTGCGTCTGCACCACGGCACCGTTCTGGATGAGGTTGACCGTGTAGTCGCCGACCGGCACGGTCACCGAGTAGTGGCCGGTGCTGTCGACCGGCACGGTGCGGTTGAAGCCCGCACCGCCGATGACCTGCACGGTGGTGCCGGACGTGGGTGCACTGCCGAAGATGGTGCCGGTGGTCGCCTGGGCGAGTGCCTGCCCGGACAGGCTTGCCCCCATCGCGATGGCCGCGGCCAGTGCGGTGCGGCGTGTGATGTGGTGCGACGACGCTTGCTGCTTGCTATTCATCGAATACCCCTCATGGCCAAACTGCTGTTTGGTTCGGTTGCGATGGTCGGATTGCCATCTGACCCAGCACGTTTCTCTTCGCGCTGGAAAAGCCAGGCGAACGGGACCAGTCCCTGGCCTGGAATTGCCCGGAGCATCCGCCTCGTTGAGAGGCACCCCTTGACTGACCTCGGGCAAACCGAACCTACGAGTATCGAAAGGAAAAAGCAAATAACAAAACTTTGTGAAAGCATATATATCTTCCGATTATTGGACTTTGCCTTTCGTTGAGGGCGATGCCGGCTCGGCGTCAACGGTCCAGGCCGCGGGAGCGCGTTGCCGCGATGCCCCCACTTAAGGCCGCAACTTGCGCTATCCCATGCCGGCACGGAAACTGGCTTGACGCGGATGCAGGTGTTCGCGAAGGGGCAGGGGATGGCTGGTTTTGGTTTGTTCAAGCGGCTGGTTGGCAGCGAGCGTCGCCTCAGCGAGCCTCGCGTGCGTGCGCCGGTGGCCACCCGTGTGCTGGTGGTGGACGATTCCGCGACGATTCGCGCGGTGCTGGGCAAGATGCTCGCGCAGGACGGCTATGAGGTGCTCAAGGCCGAAGATGGCGAAGCCGCGCTGGCGCTGGCGCGGAGCGAGCAGCCGGCGTTGATTTTCCTCGACATCGTGTTGCCTGGCATGTCCGGCTTCGAGGTGTTGCGTACCCTGCGGCGCGAGGCCGCCACCCAGCATGTTCCCATCGTGATGATCAGCGGCAACGTGCAGGCTACCGAACAGTTCTACGTGCAGCGTTACGGCGCCGACGACTTCATGAAGAAGCCGTTCGGTCGCGAGGAAGTGTTCGAGCGCATTTGCCAATTGGTGGTGGCCGGGCGCCTGCCGGCGCGCACATCGACCACGGAGCCCGGGCTGCCGCACGGAGTGAGCCAGGCCGAATGGGATGCGATTCCCGATATCGCGATGCCGGACGAAGCGCACGCGGCGCCGCCGGTCCTTGGCAATTCATAGGCGCCTCGGGTCGCCAGGCAATGGAAAAGGAAACCGGTGTCGCGTGACGCCGGTTTCTTTATCTGCAACGCCGCGCCGCAGATCAGGCCAGATCGAAACGGTCGAGGCTCATGACCTTGGCCCACGCTGCCACGAAGTCGCGCACGAACTTCTCCTTGCCATCGGAGCTGGCGTAGACCTCGGCCAGCGCACGCAGCACCGAGTTCGAGCCGAATACCAGGTCGACGCGGGTGCCGGTGTACCTCGTCACGCCGGTCCTGCGGTCGCGGCCTTCGAACAGGTCGCCGGCTGGTTTCCATTCGGTGGCCATGTCCAGCAGGTTGACGAAGAAATCATTGCTGAGCACGCCGGGGTTGCCGGTGAACACGCCGTGCGTGCTGCCGTCATGATTGGCGTTCAGCACACGCAGGCCGCCGACCAATGCGGTCATCTCCGGTGCGGTCAGGGTGAGCCGTTGCGCCTTGTCGATCAGCAGATGCTCGGCAGGGACATCCGATTTCGCCTTGAGGTAGTTGCGGAAACCGTCGGCATACGGCTCCAGATAACCGAAGGATTCGACGTCGGTCTGTTCGGCAACGGCATCCACGCGGCCCGGCGAGAACGGCACCTCGACGGCGATGCCCGCCGTCTTGGCCGCCATCTCGATGCCCACGCCGCCGGCCAGCACGATCACGTCGGCCAGCGAAGCCTTGCCGGAGGCTTTCTGGATTTCTTCCAGCTTCGGCAGCGCCTGGATGGCCAGCGCGTTGATCGCCCAGTCCTTCTGCGGAGCCAGCCGGATGCGCGCGCCGTTGGCGCCGCCGCGCTTGTCTCCGCCGCGGAAGGTGGAGGCCGAAGCCCAGGCCAGCGAAACCAGTTGCGACACGCTGAGGCCTGAGGCGGCGATCTTCGCCTTGAGGTCGGCGATGTCGGCGGCGCTGGGGTGATGCGTGGCCTTGGGCAGCGGGTCTTGCCAGAGCAGATCTTCCGTCGGCACTTCCGGACCGAGGTAGCGCGCCTTGGGGCCGAGGTCGCGATGGGTCAGCTTGAACCACGCGCGCGCATAGGCGTTGGCGAACGCCTGCGGATCGTCGCGGAAATGGCGCGAGATTTTTTCGTAGGCGGGATCGAAGCGCAGCGACAGGTCCGTGGTGAGCATGGTCGGTCGACGCTTCGGCGAATCGGCGGTAGGGCCGGGGATGATCGCGTCGCTGCCCTTGGCGACCCACTGATGCGCGCCGGCCGGACTCTTTTCCAGCTCCCACTCGAAGTCGAACAGGAACTTGAAGAAGTCGTTGCTCCATTGCGACGGCGTGCGCGTCCAGGTGACTTCCAAGCCGGAGCCGATCGCATCCTTGCCCTTGCCGCTGGCGAACGTGCTGGCCCAACCCAGGCCCTGCTGCTCCAGCGAGGCGGCTTCCGGCACGTCGCCGACGTGGCTGGCCGGCGCGGCGCCGTGGGTCTTGCCGAGGGTGTGGCCACCGGCGATCAGCGCCACGGTTTCCTCGTCGTCCATGGCCATGCGCGCGAAGGTCTCGCGGATGTCGTGTGCGGCGGCGAGCGGGTCGGGGTTGCCGTCGGGGCCTTCCGGATTCACGTAGATCAGGCCCATCTGCACGGCGCCCAGCGGATTGTCGAGCGCTCGCTCACCGGGCTTGCCGTGCGAATAGCGGCTACCTGGCGTGCCGCTCGCCGCCAGCCATTCGGTTTCGTTGCCCCAGGACACGTCGAGGTCGGGTTCCCACACGTCCTCGCGTCCCGCGGCGAAGCCGAAGGTGCGGAAGCCGCTGGATTCCAGTGCGACATTGCCGGCCAGCACGATCAGATCGGCCCAGGAAATCCGCTGGCCGTATTTCTGCTTGATCGGCCACAGCAGGCGGCGCGCCTTGTCGAGGCCGACATTGTCCGGCCACGAATTGAGCGGGGCGAAGCGCTGCTGCCCGCGCCCCGCGCCGCCGCGCCCGTCACCGACGCGGTAGGTGCCGGCGCTGTGCCAGGCCATGCGTATCATCAGGCCGGCATAGCTGCCGCCGTCGGCGGGCCACCAGTCCTGCGAATCGGTCATCAGCGCCAGCAGGTCCTTCTTCAGCGCGGTGTAGTCGAGTTTCTTGAATTCGTCGCGGTAACCGAACGTCTTGCCCAGCGGACTGGATTTTTCGGAATGCTGGCTCAACAGGTCGAGCCGCAACTGGTTCGGCCACCAGTCGCGGTTGGTGGTCCCGGTGATCGTCTGGTGGAAGGGGCACTTCGCTTCGGCGGACATGGGCTCTCTCCTCGTGCGTGGGGTGGCCCGAACCAATCTACGCAGCTCCAGCCATTCGTGGAATTCGAATATTCCAATACCGGCGATAGTGCGTGACTATCGCCTGGCGTGAAGCCGCGAGTATGTCGGGCAGGCCGTGATGGAGAGGTGTCGATGCCGCTCTCAGCGCAGCTGCTTGAGCCGGTAGAGCGCTTCCAGCGCGTCACGCGGCGCCAGCGTATCGGGGTCGATGGCATCCAGCGCATGTTCCACCGCCGAGGGCGCCGGCGGAGCGAACAGGCCGAGCTGCGGCGAGGCATCGGCGGCAGGTGCCGGTGCGCCGACGTGCGCATGCATGCCGTGCTCCAGTTCCGCCAACGTGCGCCGGGCATCGGCGATCACTGCCTTCGGCAGGCCGGCCAGTGCTGCCACCTGCAGGCCGAAGCTGCGGTTGGCGGGGCCTTCCTTCACTGCGTGCATGAACACCAGTTGCTCGCCGTATTCGACGGCGTCGAGATGCACGTTGGCGATGCCGGAAAATTCGTTGGCGAGTTCGGTCAGCTCGAAATAGTGTGTGGCGAACAACGTGAAGGCCCGGCTCGTTGCGGCCAGATGCACCGCTGCAGCGCGCGCCAGCGCTAGGCCGTCGTAGGTGCTGGTGCCGCGGCCCACTTCGTCCATCAGCACCAGGCTGTGCGCAGTGGCGTTGTGCAGGATGTTGGCGGTTTCGCTCATCTCCACCATGAAGGTGGACTGGCCGCGCGAAAGGTCGTCGCCCGCGCCGATGCGGGTGAAGATGCGGTCGACAGGACCGATCACGGCGCGGCTGGCCGGCACGTAGCTGCCGATATGGGCGAGCAGCACGATCAGTGCGTTCTGCCGCATGTAGGTGCTCTTGCCGCCCATGTTGGGGCCGGTGATGACCAGCATGCGGCGGGCGTCGTCGAGGGCGAGGTCGTTCGGCTCGAACGGTTCCTGGCGGACCTTTTCCACCACGGGGTGGCGGCCGCGCTCGATGGCGATGCCGGGTTCGTCGGCGAGTTCTGGCACTGCCCAGTCCAGCGTCTCGGCGCGCTCGGCCAGCGTGGCCAGCACATCCAGTTCCGCGATGGCGGCGGCAGCCTGCTTCAGCGGTTCCAGTTGCCCGGTAAGCGTGTCGAGCAGCGCCTCGTACAGCGCGCGCTCGCGCATCAGCGAACGTTCCTTCGCGCTGAGTACCTTGTCCTCGAACTGCTTGAGCTCCTCGGTGATGTAGCGCTCGGCGTTCTTGGTGGTCTGGCGGCGCGTGTAGTGAGTAGGCGCCTTGTCCGACTGCGCCTTGCTGATCTCGATGTAGTAGCCGTGCACGCGGTTGTAGCCCACCTTGAGCGTGGGGATGCCGCTGGCAGTCTTCTCGCGTTCTTCCAGTTCCACCAGGTACTGGTCGGCGTGGGTGGACAGCCGGCGCAATTCGTCCAGCTCGGCGTCGTAGCCGTCGGCGATGACGCCGCCGTCGCGTTGCAGTACCGGTGGCTGCGGCACGATGGCGCCTGCAAGCAGGGTGGCATTGTCGGCGTGGTCGCCGATACGCTTCACCAGCGATTGCAGCAACGGAGCGGGCTCTTGTTGAAGAGTGCGGCCATGGATGGCCGCTTCTTGATCTTCGCACTCATGGATGAGCGCACTGATTACGGGCGCTGCCAACAAGCCATCACGCAAGGTGGAGAGATCGCGCGGCCTTGCCGAACGCAGCGCCACACGCGCGAGAATGCGCTCCAGATCGCCGATGCCGCGCAGTTGATCGCGCAATGCCTCGTACTGGCGGTTGTCGATCAGCGCGCCGGTGGCTTGATGGCGCGCGCGCAGCACCGCGCGCGAACGCAGCGGCCGGTTGAGCCAGCGGCGCAGCAGGCGCGCGCCCATCGGCGTCACGGTTTCGTCCAGCACGCCGAGCAGGGTGTGTTCGGTGCGGCCGCTGGGATGCGTGTCGAGTTCCAGGTTGCGGCGCGTGGCGGCATCCAGCGCGATGGTCTCGCCGGCGAATTCCACGGCCATGCCGCTGAGATGCGGCAGGGCGCTCTTCTGGGTTTCCTCGACGTAGCCGAGCAGGCAGCCGGCGGCGCCGATGGCCAGCGGCAGCTGGTCCACGCCGAAGCCGCCGAGGTCGCGCGTGCCAAAGAAGCGGTTGAGTTCGCGCCGTGCGGCGTCGCTCTCGAAATGCCATGGGGGCCGCTTGCGCAGGCCGGGCAGTGCGGAAACCAGCTTCGGCCAGGCCACGCTTTCGTCCACCAGCGTCTCGGCCGGCTGCAGGCGCGCGAGTTCCGCGGCCAGCGCTTCGGCGCCCGGTACTTCGCTGAGCAAGAAACGGCCGCTGGAGAGATCCACCCAGGCGAGACCGTAGCCGTCCTTCGCGCCCGCGCTGATCGCCAGCAGCAGGTTGTCGCGACGTTCCTCCAGCAGCGCGGCGTCGGTCACCGTGCCCGGCGTGACCACGCGCACCACCTTGCGCTCCACGATGCCCTTGGCCAGCGCCGGGTCGCCGATCTGTTCGCAGATCGCCACCGACTCGCCCAGGCGTACCAGCTTGGCCAGGTAGTTCTCTACCGCGTGGTAGGGCACGCCCGCCATCGGGATCGGTGCACCCGCCGACTGCCCGCGCTGGGTCAGCGTGATGTCCAGCAGCCGTGCCGCCTTGCGCGCATCGTCGTAGAACAGCTCGTAGAAATCGCCCATGCGGAAGAACAGGAGCACGTCGGGATGCGCCGCCTTCGCGGTGAGGTACTGGCGCATCAGCGGGGTGTGCAGGGAGAGATCGTCTTGGCTCATGCGTAATTGCGCGTGGGTGGAACAGGGTGGCCGATCCGCGTTAACGTGCCGGTCTTGAAGAGCGGGAGTCTCGCATGGAGTTGTCGTCTGTTCCTACCGATGCCGAATTGCGCGGGCTGGCGCAGTCAGTGGCGGACGAGACCCAGCGCCAGCGGCTGATGCTGGTCACCGCCGAATCGTGCACCGGCGGCTGGATCGCCAAGACGCTCACCGACCTGCCGGGCAGCTCGGTGTGGTTCGCCGCCGGCGTGGTGACCTACAGCTACGAGGCCAAACAGGCGCTGCTGGGTGTCGATCCGCGCACGCTGGAGCGTGTCGGCGCGGTGAGCGAGGAGGTCGCACTGCAGATGGTTGCCGGCGCGCTGGCCCGTTTCGGCGCCGGTGTGACGGTGGCAGTCACCGGCATCGCCGGCCCCAGCGGCGGCACCGCGGACAAACCGGTGGGTACCGTCTGGATCGCCTGGAAGCGGCGCGGTGGCTATGCCCATGCACAACTGTTCCAGTTCACCGGCGACCGCGAAGCGGTGCGCCGCCAGACCGTGGCCGCCGCGCTCGCCGGCCTGCGGAAAACCCTGACCGAGTGAGGCGTTGCCTGCCGACGGTAAGGCTTGACCGGTGTGGGATACTTCATGTTCGCCGTGATCGCAGCCCGTGAGATGCAGCCCGGGCATCATGGCCCCACATTCGCAGCCAACCGGAACCAAGACGATGGATGACAACAAGCGCAAGGCGCTCGCCTCTGCCCTCGGCCAGATCGAAAAGCAGTTCGGCAAGGGTGCCGTGATGCGCATGGGCGATCGCACCAACGAGGCGATCGAAACCGTGTCCACCGGTTCGCTGGGTCTGGACATCGCGCTGGGCGTGGGTGGCCTGCCGCGCGGCCGCGTGGTCGAAATCTACGGACCGGAATCCTCGGGCAAGACCACCCTCACCCTGCAGGTGATCGCCAACTGCCAAAAGAACGGCGGCACCGCGGCCTTCGTCGACGCCGAGCATGCGCTCGATCCCACCTATGCCCAGAAGCTGGGCGTGAACGTGGACGACCTGCTGGTCTCCCAGCCCGACACGGGCGAACAGGCGCTGGAAATCGCCGACATGCTGGTGCGTTCCGGTGCGGTGGACGTGGTGGTGGTGGATTCGGTGGCTGCGCTCACGCCCAAGGCCGAAATCGAAGGCGAGATGGGCGACTCCCACGTCGGCCTGCATGCCCGCCTGATGAGCCAGGCGCTGCGCAAGCTCACCGCCAACATCAAGAAATCCAACTGCCTGGTGATCTTCATCAACCAGATCCGCATGAAGATCGGCGTGATGTTCGGCAGCCCCGAAACCACCACCGGCGGCAATGCGCTGAAGTTCTACGCCTCGGTGCGCCTGGACATCCGTCGCACCGGCGCGGTGAAGAAGGGCGAAGAGGTCATCGGTTCCGAGACTCGCGTCAAGGTGGTCAAGAACAAGGTGGCGCCGCCGTTCCGCCAGGCCGAGTTCGAGATCCTCTATGGCGAAGGCACCTCGCGCGAAGGCGAGATCATCGAGTTGGGCGTGGCGCAGAACCTGATCGACAAGTCCGGCGCCTGGTACAGCTACAAGGGCGACCGCATCGGCCAGGGCAAGGAAAACGTCCGCCAGTTCCTCAGGGACAACCCCGCCGTCGCCAACGAGATCGACGCCGAGCTGCGCGTCCGCCTGCTGGTGAGCAATGCAGGCAAGGCTTCGGCCTCCGAGGAGGCGCTGGAAGAAGCCTGATCGCATTGCGCCTCCGCCCCGCGGAGGCGCAATCCTCGGTCTTCAGATACGGCGCGGTGTGGCCGCATGGCAGGTCGTATCGCTGTGAGTCGATCCGAAGTCCTCGACACAGCCTGCTCGTAGGTCCGACGTCAAGTCAGGCCACTTCTCCTGGTTCCTTCTCTTGACTCGGGGCATTCCCGGATCGAGTCCGGGACAGGCTCTGCCCTCTGCCCTTCGGGCCGGCTTCGCTGTTCGCCGCCGCTCCTGCGGTGGCGTGCGCCAGCTAAAGAAGGAACTCGGACGCTGGCAGGCGGCCGAAACTGCCCTGTCGCTTGCGGCAGGCGTTCGAAAGTCCGCCGCAGGCGAGCTAGCCTGGGGCAAATGCCGAATTTGGCGATACGGCAAGCTCCCATGAAGCGCAAGCAGAGCGACAACACCGGCAAACCGCGCTCCAGCGCCTACGACAAGGCACTGGGCCTGCTGGCCCGCCGCGAGCAGTCGAAACGCGAACTCCGCCGCAAGCTGGATCAGGGTGGCTACGCCGGCGAAGAGTCTGACGCAGCCTTGGCCAAGCTGGGCGAGCAGCATTACCAGGACGATGAACGCTTCGCCGCCATGCTCCTGCGCAATCGCGCTTCGCAAGGCTACGGCCCCGCGCGCATCCGCATGGAGCTGAAAACCCACGGTTTGGCCGATGCGGCGATCCGCCGCCTGCTGGACGAATCCGAAGTGGACTGGCAGGCGAGCGCTGTCAACCAGCTACGCCGCCGCTACGGCGGTAAGGCCGCCGCGGATCGCGAGGAGCAGGGGAAGAGGGCGCAATTCCTCCTGCGGCGCGGTTTTTCCGCCGCCACGGTAAGATATGCGACCCACGCCGAAGTGGACGAAGCCGACGAGGAGACTTGATCGCGGCGGAGTAGCGGCGTGCCTCCTCGCAGCCATTGCCGTCACGAATGAAAACCGCCGACATCCGTTCGACCTTCCTCGACTTTTTCCGCGCGAAAGGCCACACCATCGTGCCCTCCGCGTCGTTGGTGCCGGCCAGTGACCCGACTTTGCTGTTCACCAACTCGGGCATGGTGCCGTTCAAGAACGTGTTCCTGGGCAGCGAAAAGCTCTCCTATGTGCGTGCGGCCGACGTGCAGCGCTGCCTGCGCGCGGGCGGCAAGCACAACGACCTGGATGCCGTGGGCTACACCGCGCGCCACCACACTTTCTTCGAGATGCTGGGCAACTGGTCGTTCGGCGACTACTTCAAGCGCGAAGCGATCACCTGGGCATGGGAGCTGCTCACCCAGGTGCTCAAGCTGCCGCCCGAAAAGCTCTGGGTCACCGTCTACCACACCGACGACGAGGCCTACGACATCTGGCACAAGGAAGTCGGCGTGTCGGCCGAGCGCATCGTGCGCATCGGCGACAACAAGGGGGCGCCGTTTGCTTCCGACAACTTCTGGCAGATGGCCGACACCGGCCCCTGCGGTCCGTGTACCGAGATCTTCTACGACCACGGCGCGGACGTGGCCGGTGGCCCGCCCGGCTCGCCCGACGAGGACGGTGACCGCTACATCGAGATCTGGAACCTGGTGTTCATGCAGTTCGATCGCGCGCCCGACGGCACGCTGTCGAAACTGCCCGCGCCCTGCGTGGACACCGGCATGGGCCTGGAGCGCCTGGCCGCCGTGCTGCAACACGGGCATTCCAACTACGAGATCGACCTGTTCCAGCACCTGATCAAGGTGGCGGCCGAACTCACGGGCACGAAGAACCTGGCCAACCAGTCGCTGCGCGTGATCGCTGACCACGTGCGTGCGTGCTCCTTCCTGATCGTGGACGGTGTGCTGCCGTCGAATGAAGGCCGTGGCTATGTGCTTCGCCGCATCATCCGTCGCGCCCTGCGCCACGGCTGGATGCTTGGCGTGCGCGGCGACTTTTTCTGGAAGATGGTGCAACCGCTGGTCGAGGAGATGGGCGAGGCCTACCCGGAACTGAGGGCCAAGCAGGCCTTCGTGGAAGATGCGTTGCGCACCGAAGAGCAGCGCTTCGGCGAAACGCTGGAACACGGCATGCGCGTGTTCGACGAAGTCGCCGGCAAGCTTTCCGGCAAGACTATCGCCGGCGTGGATGCGTTCCGCCTGTACGACACCTACGGTTTTCCGGTCGACCTCACCGCCGACATCGCGCGAGAGCGCGGCCTCGAGGTGGACATGGCCGGTTTCGAACAGGCGATGAACGAGCAGCGCGAGCGCGCCCGCGCCGCGGGCAAGTTCGAGGCCAAGGGCCAGATGCCGGCGGAACTCGCCAGCCAGCTCGCACCCACCGTCTTCCTCGGCTACGACGCTTTGGCTGCGACCGGAAGCAAGGTGCTGGGCATCGTGCGCGATGGCCGCCAGGTCGGACAGCTCGACGAAGGCGAACAGGGCTTCGTGATACTCGACCGCACGCCGTTCTACGCCGAATCCGGTGGCCAGGTGGGCGATACCGGTACGTTGTCGCAAGCCGGCGGCCGCTTCGAGGTGGCCGATACATTGAAGATGGGCGGCGTGTTCTTCGGCCATGCCGGCACCTGGCATGGCGTGCAGCCGCTGAAGACCGGCGACGTGGTGGACGCGCAGGTTGACACCGCACGCCGTCAGTCCATCGTGCTCAACCATTCCGCCACCCATCTGCTGCACGCCGCGCTGCGCAAGGTGCTGGGCACGCACGTCACGCAGAAGGGTTCGCTGGTGGCCCCCGAGCGCCTGCGCTTCGATTTCGCCCACCACAAACCTCTGAGCCGTGGAGAGCTCGCCGAGGTGGAGGCCCTGGTCAACGCCGAGGTGCGCCGCAACGCGGCCGCCGAAGTGCGCCACATGGCCTACGACGACGCCATCGCCTTCGGCGCCATGGCACTGTTCGGCGAGAAATACGGTGACGAAGTGCGCGTGCTGAAGATGGGCGAGTTCTCCACCGAGCTGTGCGGCGGCACCCACGTCGGCCGCACCGGCGACATCGGTCTGTTCAAGGTCGTGGCCGAGTCCGGCGTGGCCTCCGGCGTACGCCGCATCGAGGCGGTCACCGGTGCCGGCGCGTTGGCCTTCGTGGGCGACGAGGAGCGTCGCCTCGGCGAGCTGTCGCACCTGCTTTCCAGCAGCGGCGACGATGCCGTCGAAAAGCTGCGTCAGTTGTTCGACAAGCAGAAAAAGCTGGAGCGCGAGCTGGAATCGCTGCGCGCCAAGGCGGCCGGATCCGCCACGGCTGAGCTGGCCGGCGACGCGCAGGATGTCCAAGGCATCAAGGTGGTGGCCGCCAGGTTGGAGGGGCTGGACGCCAAGGCCTTGCGCGACAGCGTGGATCAGCTCAAGCAGCAACTGGGCGACTGCGTGGTCCTGCTGGCGGGTGCGGCGGACGGTCGCGTCTCGTTGATCGCGGGCGTGCACGGCGGCGCGCTGGGCCGCATCAAGGCCGGCGACGTGGTTGCGCACGTGGCAAAGCAGATCGACGGCAAGGGCGGCGGTCGGCCAGATATGGCGCAAGGCGGCGGCATTGACGCGCCCGACCTGTCAACGATCCTGGCGGGCCTGCCGCTGTGGGTTTCGGACCAGTTGAGGGCCTGAACAGGGTATTCATTGCGATGAGTAAAGGCGTACTCGTGCGCATTGCGCCAAGGATGGATGCTCGTTAGTATCGTTCGAATCCCCACGGTTGCAGTTTGCGGACAATGAATGATTGCCGCGGCAGGTAGCCGGGATGGTGAGCCGGGAAGGCGGTAGGGCCTTCGACGGATCGATCGTCGAACTGTAGTGATGGAGGCTCAGGGGTGAGGCGCCATCGTCTGCAGGTCTGGAACCAGGAACCAATGGAGCAGCAACCATGTTGATTCTGACCCGCAGGGTTGGTGAAACCCTGATGATCGGCGACGAGGTGACCGTCACCGTTCTGGGCGTGAAGGGCAATCAGGTGCGCATCGGTATCAATGCGCCCAAGGACGTTGCCGTGCATCGCGAAGAAATCTACCAGCGCATCAAGAGCGGCCACGAGCCGGGCACTGGGCACGGCGACGAAAACCACTGATCCACGGCCTTCGGGCTTTACGCCGAGTCGACCGGCAGGTATCCTTGCCGGCTCGCAGCGACACCAAATCCCGGAGAGATGCCCGAGTGGCCGAAGGGGCTCCCCTGCTAAGGGAGTATAGGGTCAAAAGCCTTATCGAGGGTTCGAATCCCTCTCTCTCCGCCAATGCATGAACTAAGTCGCTGAAATAGCGGCTTTTTTCTTGACTTGCGTCAGTCTACCCATGCTTGTACCCATGTTATGCGGCGCGCTTGCGGCTGGCGTCGATGCGCGCTTGCACCCAGGCATTGATCTCCGATTCCACCCACCACACGGTTTCGGTCTCAGTGTCGTGTACCGGCTTGGGGAAGGTACCGCGTGCCATGCGGGCGTAGATCGCCGAACGGCCCAGACCGACCCGGCGCTCCACTTCGCGGCGCGGGAGTAGAGTCTCGCTCATCCCATCGCCTCCTCGTAAGCCTTGGTGCTGATCGGCAACGCATACAGTTGGATGATGCCATTCACAGCAGTGCACACGACGGCATGCTTGAGTCGGCGCGCGATATCGACTTTGGCCAGGCTCGCGGCATCTGCTGACAGCGAGCCGATATGCGTGCCTCCAGGCCAGTCGAACGCGTAACAGTTGCGACGACGGTCTTCGGCCGCCTCCAACTGCGCGACCCGGCGCTTGAGTGCACGAGCCTCACGCTGCGAGATGTGCTTTGTGCTCATTGCGTCACTCCCAAAATCTGAAGGTCGATGTCGTCCACGGTCTCGCGCAGCCGGTGCCGCGCTTTGCGAAGCTGCTGCGCGATCAGGCGCCGGTCGCAGTCCGGGTGGAAGTTGCACAGCTCCGCGTGCAGCGCGCGGCGCATGTCTCGACGGAACAGTCGGTAGGCCACGCCGCCGTCATCCATCGGGACGCGGGCATAGCTGAAGGTGCCGCGGTGGGCCGGGAGCTTGCGGCTGTGGAGGCGGCTCATGCGGCACGCTCCAGCGCCCGGAAGATGTGCATGGCCCCGAGCCGCGGAACTGCATTGCCCAGCAACTTCATCGCGTCAGCATGCCGCGCTGGAAGCTTGTAGTCGTCCGGGACCGTCATCGCCTTGCGCGCTTCGGCAATCGACAGCATGCGCATCCGATCGCCATCGATGACCGCCCAGCGGTCAACGGTAGTGATGGTTCCGATTGGTCTGGACAGGCATCGGCCAGATGTGCCAGAGCCGGTGCTGTAATACGGCGCAACGAAGCGGTCACCATGCGCGCGGCGACCAGCTTCGATCCGCGCAATAGTCTTCGGCGAACGACCTGGCTTGCGGATTGGCGACCAGCTCCCGGCACTGAAGTCCACGATCTGCGCAGCCGGGATGTGGGGTATCTTCGGCAGTTTCAGCTCAAGCGGATGCTTGGACCGGGACAGCACGATGATGACCCGCTCCCGGTTCTGCGGAACTTCCAGATCGGCGAAATCGACAAGGTGCGGCGAAATGGCATAGCCCAGAGCAGTGACCGCCTGACACCACGCCGGGAAGAGAACCCACTTCGTGAAAGCGACCACGTTCTCGATCACGCCAAACGCCGGTCGATGGCATTCGAGTGCCGAGACCACGGCCCACGCTGTTGCGCGATCAGCGTCATGGTGCGGTCGATCCTTGCCGCGTGCCGGCGTGTGTCCGGTGCATGCCGGTGAGGCAATCAGTAGATCGTGCGCAGGAACCTGCGTCCAATCCTGCTGGTGAAGATCCTGGCATGCCGGCAGGACAGCATGGTTCGCGGCATAGCAGTCCGTCGCCACCTTCCAGTGGTTTCCAGCCCACACGATACGGATTCCCGCATCCTCAGCGCCGCGACTGAAAAGTCCGGAGCCGGCGAACAGGTCGATTGCGCGGATCTGGCCGCCTTGCGCACCGTCAGCCATGGAACACCTCGATCCGCACGGGCTGACCCTCCAACCGATGGCTGAACCGCCGTCTTGTGTTCGCGAGCGGCGCAAGCCACGGCTGGCGGCGAAGGATGGTTTGCTGCAGTCGATGGGCGTTCGCGTGGCGCATGTGGCCGGTGTAGCTCGACCACACGGATTGCAGATGACGGAAGTCAGCCGGCGTGCCGGTGGCGACGCGACCTTGCAGGTGTTCCTTGCGCCAGGCCTCCAACTTCTCGGCAGCATGGCTCAGGACGCGGCGCCGCACGCGGGTATGCGTCGGGTAGACCACATAGCCCAAGAAGTCACAGCCGGCCGACAGCGGACGCAGGCGCACGTCGTCCTTCAACTGCAGACGCAGCTCGCTGACCAGGAACTGCTCGATGCGCTCCTTCCACTCGGCCAGCACAGCGCGGTCGTGGTGCACCAGCACGAAGTCGTCCACGAACCGCACGTAGCGCTTCGCCTTGAGCACGTGCTTCACGAACTGGTCGAGCTTGTCCAGATACACGTTCGCGAAGAACTGACTGGACAGGTTGCCGATCGGTAGGCCGCACCCAGTCGGCGCGTTCTCCAGACGCTTGTGCATCGGCACGCGGGCGCGCTCGGCTTCCGTGCAGCGGTAGCGGATGCCCTGCACCTGCACGGGATGGCGCAGCAGAGCGTGCGTGGCGCGCATCCCGACCTCGGGCAAGCCGGCGCGCGTCAGACGCCTCTTGAGCATCGCCCACAGCGTCGGTCGATGGATGCTTGGGAAGAAGTTCTTCACGTCGAGCTGCAAATACCATCCGCCACCCTGGCCGCTGTGCACCTCGCGCACGAACTGACGCAAGCGCTCCACCGCCTTGTGCGTGCCTTTGCCCTTGCGGTTTGAGTACGAGTCGAAGATGAAACGGGGCTCGTAGATCGCCTCCAGCTGCGGCACGAGCCAGTGATGCACGACACGGTCGCTGAAGTCCGGCGCGTGGATCTCGCGAGCCTTCGGACGTGAGGCGATGAAACAGGTGGTCGGCAGCGGCTTCCAGGTGCCCGCGTTCAACTGCTGCTGCAGTTCCAGCAAGCGGTCCATCCAGCGGACCTCGAAAGCCAGCTGGTTGCGGCTGGGCTGTTTGCGGCGGCGTGCCGCCCTCCATGCATGGTGCAGCGCCTCGACGCTGACCTTTCCACCCTTACACTCACCGGGACGCGGCACCAGGCGACACGGCCGCACGACACCGTTGTTGTTGTCGCGGTTGTCGTAGTTGACGTTGCCGTTGTTGCCGTAGACCTGCCAGAACGCGCGAGGCGCTTTCCCGTTCACTTGCGACCCAGCCACACAGCCGTCGAGGTAGCGTGGCGTCGTCATGCGTTGGCCTCATAGATCGAGGCGGAACGGGCACTCAGTGTATTGGCGCGCTGACCAGGAACGACGTCCTGATCACTCTGGCCTTGAGGGGGAATCACGGATCGATACCAACCACCGACTTGCTGCCCCAGCTTCGCGGCGTCGCGATACAACGCCTCGAACTGGCGGAAACTGACGAAGGCCCGCATCTGCTTGCCGAGCTGCAAGGACAGCTTCAGATCGTCCACCTTGTCGCGCAGCTCCTCCAGCAACGCCGCGCGCCGCTCCGGTCGCAATGCGGCCAGATTGGCAATGCTGAGCACGGACCAGGCGCGCTCCCGCAACTCCGCACCGAAGGCATATCGATGCTTGCGCGGGAACCGCGTTACCGCTTCCTCAATGGCTGAGGAGAGCGATTCGGCGAGACGCACGGCGGCTGGAAGGGTGAAGGTCATGGGAGGTTACGCAGACAAGGGACGAGGAGATTCACTGACCGGGACGCGGCACCAGGCGACACGGCCGCACGACACCGCTGCCGTCGTCGCGGCCGTCGTAGTAGACGCCGCCGTAGCTGCCGTAGACCTGCCAGAACGCGCGAGGCTGTCCGTTTTCATCGTTGCCGGACGGCAGATAAGGCGTGCACGTCCATTCGTACTTATCGCCCTTGAAAGGCATTGGCATTGCCGGCTTGAAGCGCGTGCGATCAGTGATCGTCTCGCGGCGTTCAAGCGGGCCGATGGTCCAGCCCGTCAAGCCACCAAGCGTCAGGGCTGCGCAGTAGGCCATACCCTTGTCATAGCTCATGTAGTCGGTGGTCTCGGTGGCCCACTGGATGCCGGTCTTGTGGTCGGTGACGTAGGATCCATCCGGCGACAGCTCGAAGCGCGGACGTGATGCCGCAGCTGCGTTCGATGCCTTCGACAGATCGAGCGCGCCGAGATCGATGGGGCCGACCGCGGGAGTGGGCAGGTGGAGGTGCAGGTGCTTCACGTGAATGAGCGGAGCGTTCATGCGGGTGTCCTTGGTGAGGATGGGATGGGGAGCCGCACTCACGCGGCTTGATCGAGTTCGGCGTTCTTCGGCGGCGGCGTCAGCGTGATCTCCACTGTCTCCTGGATCAGCTGGCAGAGCTTTCCGCTGGTGCGGCCGTCCTGGTTGAAGTTCAGCGCGAACTTCACCGTGCAGCTGCCGCCCTCCAGGGGCTCGAAGCTGAAGCCGTGCAGCTCGACGTCCTTGAGCTTGAGCACCTCATCGAGCGCGAGGCCCGACTGGATCGCCAGCGTGTAGCCCGGAAAGTCTTCGTCCCACTGGATGGGCTTGAGGCACGGAAGCTTGAGCGCGGTGAGGCCGTCCGAGTGGTCGCCCAGCGGCAACTGCGCCTGTTCGCCCGGCGCGGGCTTGCGGTACAGAAGCTTGCGGAAACCCTTGTCGAAGATGTCGAGCACGCCGCTGTGCATCGTGGTCTCGCACTTCATCGTGCCGGCGAGCACGTTCTCGTCGCCGTGCTTCTCCATGCGGGGCGTGAAACTGTTGATTTTGGTCTGCTGGTTCGTGAGCTGGAACATGGTCGTTTTCCTTGCTGGGAAGGGGACCGGTTACGTCATCCGGCGTTGATACGTGATCCCTCGGCGCGGCCACGTGGGCTTATTGCGTTGGGCGCAGAGCAACCGGCTCTTGGCATCAGGGTTCGGTTACGCCTGCAGTTCCTTCTCGCGCGCGCCCCACAGCGCGTGCAGCGCGCCGCGTCCGGCTTCCGGAGTCAGGTCGATCAGGGAGGCCGCCTCGTCCAGCGCGTCGCGCGTGGTGGCTGCGGCGAGGGCGTCGTGGACTTCCTGCGTGGAGAGGCCAGGACCGTCATCAGCCGTGGGAGCGTCGTCAGCCGGCTGGGCGCCGGGCTGCACGGTGTAGTCGGCGTCGATCACCAGGGCGTTGTGTTGCGAGAGGCCCGCATCGGCCTGCTCGTCAAGGCCGACCGCGCGCTGGATCTCGATGCTCACCGGCAGGTACTTGAACAGCTGGCGGATGACGGTCTTCTTCGCCATCTCGTCGAAGTGGTTGGTCCAGGGGCTGTCGACGGTCTTGTTGTACTTCTCGGCCGACTTCACCGCCGCCTGGTATCCCTGGCTGCCGTCGCGCGTCGACTCGACCTTCGCGCGGCTCATGACCTCGAACTGCACGCCGCCGCCGACGAGCTTGGCGACCGCGTAGACGTGGGTCATCTCTCCGGGATCGGTGCCTTCGAACGGAACATGTTCCAGCGATTCCTCCAGGCCGTAGGCATACGCGAACTTGTCTTTCGCGTAGACGATGCGGGCGGAGAGGCTGACTATCTGACCGGAGCGGCGGGCAAGGTCGATCATGCCGCGGTAGCCGATGATCAGCTGCACGTCGGTGCCGACGACGCCCCACTGGCCGTTCGCCATCTTGGCGCGCTTGTCGAAGGGAATCAGGTAGGCATGCCCCAGCGCGCCGCCCGGCTCCAGGCCAAGGGCAGCAATCTGCATGATCGCGCCGAGGAAGCTGGTCTGGTCGCACTGCGCCAGCTTCGGCACCTTGCGGATCTCGGTGAGGGCGATGCGCGCGAGACGGTCGGCCGTCATGTGTTTGGGGAGGGCGAGCGCGATCTGCTGCTTGATCTTCGGATCGGTCAGCAGGTGCGCCAGCGTCTTGTGTTCGCCCTGCGGCTGCGTTGCGACGTTCGTGCCGGCATTGCCTGCCATGTGGTTCTGCAAAGCGTTGGCCTTGGCCATCGGTGTTTCTCCTCGGGGTGATTCAGCGGATGCGGAACACGCGGACGCCATCGGCGCGCGCCTTCCAGGTGAGTGCCGGCTTGCCGTCCACCAGCAACGTGGTGGCGTCGCGCATGAAGGCCTTGATGACGAACTCGGCGAGGTTTCGCTGGTTCTCGTCCCATGCCAGCCGGCGGCGCACGGTGGCGAGGTTCTCCAATGCGCTGCGTGTGTTCTGGTCGGCCTCAACGGCTCGGCCGCTGTCCCGGTTGTAGAGGGCAACGACGTCGGCGTGGTTGATCGGCTGCGGCGCCCGGCGCATCTCGACGTGCCAGCGCCAGAAGTCAGCGACGCGCTGGCGGATCTCGTGGATCGTCGGCTCGTGGCGCTCGATGCGGTACAGGCGGTAGTCATCGAAGCCCACCAGCGCCTGCACGTAGCAGTGCGTTGCCGGATGCACGCCCATGCCCCACATCGCTTGCGCCGTGACATACATCGGCGGCTCGTCGCCGGCGTCCGGATCGCCCCAGTCGCGCACGGCATTGGGGTGGACCGTCTTCGTCTCGCCGTTGCCGCCGTCCTCGACCTCGAAATCGATCTCAGCGCGGGCCCACGGCAGCACCGCGTCGGTGTAGCGCTCGTTCGTCCGCACGATAGCCAGGCCGCTGCGGCGCACGAACTTCTTTGCCGCCCACGGCTCCAGGTCGCGCCGGTCCTCGAAGAACTCTGCCTTCTCAGTCGTGATGATCTCCTCGCGCTCGCCGGTGATCAGCAGGTATTCGTCCAATGGCGTGCGGAACGGGGAAATGCCGAGGATGCCGGCCACGTTCGCGCCGCCGACGTAGCCGACGCGGGAGTGGGGCTGCTGGAGCCGGGCGTTCATGCGGAAGCCTTCGGCTGCACGATGCGCAGCAGGTTGAACACGCCGCGGCCAGTGCGGCCGCCGCGCACGATGAACTTGCCGGTGCTGGGCCAGAAGTCGACGACGTTGCCGACGCCGCGAACGATCAGGTGCACGCCATCGTTCTTCTGCTCGAAGTCGACGCCTCGCTCGCGCAGAAGATCGGTCGAGCTGGCTAGGTTGGACGCCTTCTTCTCGCGCTTCATGGCGCGCCAGTCGGCGTACATTTCGCCCATGTCGCTCATGCCGCGGCGCTCCGCTTGCCGCGGACCGGCTTGACCTGGGCGGCGTCGTTCTCCAGCGCCGCCATCAAGTCCTTGGTCACCTGCTGCTGACTGTGCCCGTTCACAGTGAGCCAGCTCAGTACAGCGGATGCCGCCTCGCGCAGCCCGAGATTCGCCAGCCGCTCGCGCTCGGCCTTCGCTGCAGCTGCCCGGCGCTGGCGCTCCAGCTCGGCGCGCTCCGCTTCCAGCCTTCGCTGTTCCTCTGCCTGGCGCTCGCGCTCGGCGGCCAGCTCGGCCTCACGGGCTTCGCGCTCGGCACGCTCCAGCGCTTCACGCGCGGCCCGGGCCTCTGCCTCCTGCCGCTGGCGCTCGGCGCGCTCGGCTTCCTCGCGGTCGCGCTCCTCGGCGGCGAGCCGGTCGCGCTCCGCTTGCGCCTGGCGCTCTGCTTCTGCCCGCTCGGCCGCGGCCCGGGCCTCGTCAGCCCGACGGCGCTCGTCGGCCTCGCGCTGCAGCCGTTCGTTCTCGGCGCGCATGCGTTCAAGCTCCGCGCGTTCGGCGGCCATGCGCTTCTGTTCGGCCTCCTGCTCGCGCTGGGCAGCCAGCTGCTGCTCGACACGGGCGATGGTTGCGGCCAGGGCGTCCTCGGCTTCGCGGAAACGCTCGGCGTAGAACTCGATATCGAGCGTCTGCGCGCGCAGCTTGGCCAGCTGGCCCTCGACGATCACCGCCGGCTTGCCGAACAGGCTGCCGGGCACGTTGCGAATCTCTTCAATGGCACGGGCGATGCCCTCGACGCGCTGCCGCTCGGCCTCCAGCTTCGCCAGCTTCTCGGCCTCGGCGCGCGCCTCCTCGGCCTTGATCTGCACATCAATGGGTTCCTCCATCGCGCGGATCTCGGCGGTGATGCGCTTCGCCTCATCGTCCAGCAGCTTGCCGCGGGCGAGAATGGGTGCCTTCAGCTCGGCGCGCCGCTTCTCCAGATTGGTGCGCAGCGTTCGTAGCTCGAATGTGCAGGCCTTGGCCTCCTTCATGCCCTTCGGCGTGGTGACGTCGATGACGAGGCCGGTGTACTTCTGGCGCAACTCGGCCAGAGCGGCCGCGGTCTGCGTGTACTCGGCAACCTGAGTCAGGTTGCTGCCGGCATCCTTGGTGGTGCTGGTGTCCATGGGAATCTCCTGCCGGCTACCGGCCGGCGCGGTGTGGAATGGGGTGTGCGCCTACGGCGCAATCGATAAACGAGGACTCACTGACCGGGACGCGGCACCAGGCGACACGGCCGCACGACACCGTAGTAGCGGCCGCGGTCGCCGTAGAGGACGTGGCCGCTGCTGCCGTAGACCTGCCAGAACGCGCGAGGCGTCCCGTCTTCATCCTTCCCGGCCCACTCGCAGCCGTGCGCGGTCCAGTGCCACTCGGACACGGCATCGGGGAACAGATCCGGATCAGCCGCCGGCCCGCTGCGCGAGTAGTCCACGGTCAGCAGGTGCAGGCGCAGGTCGGGCGCGAGGATCCAGCCGTCGTCGCCGGCGTGCTGCAGATCCCGGCACTTCTTCACCGCGGTGTCGAACTTGATGTTGCGGGCGAGCAGCCCGGCGCCCACCGCGAACTCCACGCCGAAGTCGGGGTAGCGGATGGCGGCGTGGCCCTTGGCGTCGAGCGGCATGATGTCGCCGGCGGGGCTGATCTTGAGGATGGCGGGCTTGGCGAAGTCGATGATGCTCATGCGGGCTGCTCCTGAAATGTGTTGGTCAGAGACGTCCGGCCCAGCGCAGAACATCGAGCGCTTGGTCGAGCGAGAGAGGAGGGCACTGGCCGATTTCCGGGCCAGAGAGGAGGGATTGGGCGAGGTAGCGCTGCCGCGTTTCCTCGGGATCGACAGGGGCCGAGAGACGTCCCCACGGAATGAAGGGGCGCGGCGATTCACAGGCAATAGCGCTCATGCGGCTTGCTCCATGGGTGATTCGCCGGCTACCGCGCGATCCAGGGGAAGATCACTGCAGGGAGGGACTGCAGTGCGGTAGCCGGCGAAGGATTGGCCGAAACGCGCGCGGGCATCGGCGCGTTTGGCGTGATAGGTGTCGAGCAGGGACTGCAGTGGCGCGATGGCTTCCGCGAACTCAGCGGCGGATAGATCATGCAGATCGGCGAGCATGGTCATGGCGACACACTCGCGAAGCTGAGAGCGACGCAAATCGCGATGAACACGACGACTGCAGCGAACATGGCTGGGTTGTTGTCTGGGTTCATCAGCCACGCGCCGGCAACTCGCAAGTAATCCTTGACAGTTCGATCCGGCTCGATGTCCGACGCGCAGAAGTTGCACGGCTCGGGCGGCTGCGGTTCGCGCTGGATGGACTCGCGCTCGACGGCGTAGATCGCATCGCGCTGCACTTCGTCGTAGGCGCGGATGGCGCGGCGGTTCTGGAGGGTTGCGCTCATGACTGCACCTCGCGGGCGCGGAGCATGGCGTCAGCCATTTCGTAGGCCAACTCCGCAGCTTCATCAACAGTAGTTGCTGTAGAGATCGGGTAGCGACGTACAACTTCGGGAAGCGCCTGCGCTGCGAAGTAGTCGCGCAGTGTCATGCCATACGTGCCATGAATGCCGAGATCGGAAGACGGGAATGCATACTCGATGCTCATGCCACCGCCCTCCACGCCGCCACCGCGCGATCCGCGGCCGTGACGCACATGGCAGCGCGAGCCAGCATGTCGGCCTGCGCGAGCTGCATCACCTTCGGGCGCATGGCTTCCCGGCGGACGCGTGCGTAATAGGCGCGGTTCTCGTGCGTGCGTGCCAGCTGCAGTTCTTCGAGGAGGTCGCCGCTCCAGTTCTTGAGCGGTCCCAAGTACTGCACGGGAGGCTTCGGCCCGGTGTCGCGCGATCCCGCGGCGCGCCACGGTTCTTCGCCGGTGCCTTTGCAGTTGCGGCAGGGCTCGAACACGATGGCGTCCGGGTCATGCTGCAGCCCGCATTCGTGCAGCCCATCACCACCGCAGATGTGGCAGTCGATGCGGCTCATGCTGCACCGCCGATGCGGGCGAATGAAGCCTTTCGCGTCTGTTTAGAACTGACGCCGCTCAGTGCATCGGCGAGCGCGGTCAGGTCGGGCTCCATGCCGGCCCGACAGGACGCGAGCACAACAATAGCTGCCCCGATCAGTTCCGCCACGGCGGCGCGGGCGCAGAAGACGTCGTCTCCAAGCTTCGTATAGATTTCTGCACCACCAGGATTAACCTGGTTATTGGCGACGCCATAAAGCCGTTCTTGTGCCTTATCTAGCACCGCCATCACATCCACGGGCGCGCTCATGCCGCGGCTCCCGCCATCGCGCTATGGATCAACGCCGGACGACGCAGCCACTTTTTCTCGGCGGCAACGATGGCCCAGCTCGGCGACGGAAACGACAGCGACGTCTGCGTGATGAACTTGCCCGTGACGGCCTCACGCACGACGCCGATCCACTGGCCCGCGACGGTGGCCGACGGCTCGGCCTGGAAGTTGACTTGCTGGTGCATGGCTTATCTCTCCTGGCCGCGCTGTCAAAACGAATAGGTCACCATCAGCGCGTGCATACCCACATAGAGCGGAGGAACGCGCTGAGAGAGGTTGTTCTGGAGATGCGCCCACTCGTAGCTCACGGTGAGGTGGTCGCGTGTCGCGTAGATGCCTAAGAGGTGCGCAGCATGAATGTTGGATGCTGTGCTGAACGACCCGTTACGAGGCTGCAGATGCATGCCTGCGCCCCAGCCGTAGACGGACTCGTGCCAGTTGTCCGCATAGATCAATTCGCCGGCTTCGACGCCAATGCGCGTCGCGCCGAACGAGAGGTAGGGGGCCAGCGAAAGCTTGAGTCCATGCACGTCACCGGAACCGACGTAGCGAGCCGTCGGCGCATTCGCGATGAGTAGATGTGTTTCGTGGTTGTAGTCCGCATCAATCGTCGTGCACTGGCAGGCCGACGTCAGATGACCGAGGTCGAGGTAGTCCGCGTGGTAGCTCAGCCCGGCGCGATCAGCCGTAACGATGTCGCCAGTGACGCCGACCAGCCACGGCATGCCGCGCGTCTCGACGTGGTTGTCCGCCGCGCCCACCTGATACCAGGTGCCGTTCGGCACGATGCGGTACTGCGAGGTGCCGAGACCGGCCTCTGCGTGCAGGGAAAGGTCGAGGTCAGCGGCTTGGGCGCCAGACACGCACAAGGCCAGTGCGGCGGCGGCTGCAACCTTGGTGGCGATGCGGTGATCCATGGCGTTCCTCCCAGCCCGGTAGGGCGTTGAGAGGAATCATCTAGCTTAAAGCTAGACATGTCAAGCAAAAAGCTAGACGAATATCGATACGACAAAGTTCACTAATACAGTCGCAGCCCCTGAGCGCACCCACGCCCATGCTCTCTACATGCAGACGATCTACTACATACAGAGCTTCAGGGAGGGGCGGCCGGCCCAGCTTCTACTGCGTGGGCACGAATCCGAGGCGCGCTGGGCTGCGCAGCTGCTGACCGAGCGCTACGACGGCGTGCTGGCCTGGTATCAGGTGCAGGACTACGACGAGGGGTACTATGGGGAGCCGCGAGTACTGGTGCGCAGCGGAGAAGTGCCAGACATTCCCGAGTTCGAAACATGAAAAACCCCGCTTGAGCGGGGCTTATGCGTGAGATGCACGAGCGACGTTAATTATGGAGTTACTTGCTTGACACGACAGCGATACACGAAAGCTTGATCGCCTTAGCTAGATATGTTCCGCCTGGAATGGTGATGCTCTCCGCATTGGGCTCTATCTGATTGGCAGGATCACCATCCCCTGTTTGTGCATCATTCGACTCAATCGAATAGGAGTGCAGATGGAGAGGCCATAATCCCTTTGGAACTTCGCTGCAATTAACGAATCCAGTGGCGATCTGGATCGAGGAATATTCGCCGGCGCCTATGGCCTTGATGGCAGCTTTTACGGCTATGCCTACAACGGAAGGATTGCCGGCGGTGTGCGCGTACCAATACTCAGTTGTCTGAGTGTCGCCAAGCTTTATCCATCCGCTTTGCCGAACAACGGGGTCGGACTTGAAGGTAGAGAATGTTGCTGCATTCAGGCGTTCGCCTTGCGCATGAGAGACAAACGGAAGCACGCCGCACAAGGTTGCAACTAATGCAATCTTCTTCATATTGTCCCCTTATTCCATTTGATTAAGTAACGCGTTCTAAATGGTGAATAAGGTACACGCGCCCCTCAATAATTGTATTTTCATTAACCGAAAACGATTCATAGGCCTTGTTGTCGCTTACGACATGGACAATGCCGCCTTTGTCTTGAAGTCGCTTAATCTGTTCACCCGTGCCGGAGTTGACCAGATAAATGCCGTCACCATTGAAGGATCGGCAGCCTGTATCGACCAGTACAGATTCGCCGGGCTCAATCGTTGGACGCATTGAATCGCCGATGCCGCGCACAAGCTTCAAGCGAGAAGGGGATGGAACAAAGCCCATGAGTGACCGGATGAAGATGGAGGTGTAGTCCACTGCCCGGATCACCTCCGGCACCTCATCGTTGACTCTTCCATCGCCCATATCCCCATCCACCTCGCGCTGCTCGGCGCGAACATAGTCTGGTCGGGTCGCAGAGTCTGCGACCTTGGCTGGTGTCGCCTCATCATGTGGCTGATCCATCCAGCCCCGCTCCTTTTCGCACTTGTCTTCGAACATTCGGGCGGTCTCGCGGTCCATGTCGCGCGCACTTCCCTTGCCAAGCCATTGATTGATCTGATTTCGATCCTTCCCGATGTGTCGGGAAAGAGCGGCCTGAGAGCCATATTTTTGAACGAGCAGCGCCAGATTCGCGCGACGTATGGTGTCAACAGTAGTCATGGGCGAATGCTAGCTACAAGCTAGGCCAGTAACGTCTAGCACTTTTGGCGCGAAATCTAGCATATTGCTTGACATTTTCGCATAGCATGTGGCTAGATGTGCTGCATGGACCTCTATGCCTACATCAGTGACATACCCAGGCGCCAGGCGCTTGCGGAAGCCTGCGACACGATTCCCGACTATCTCTGGCAGCTTGCCACTGGGCGCCGCAAGCCAAGTCCCAGTCTCGCTCGTCGCATCGAAGAAGCCACGGAGCGCCTCGGTCCCGAGAAGGTCTCGAAGGAAGAGCTGATCTTCGGCCCCCCGCCCTCCAGCAAGGAAGGGGAGGCGGCGTGATGTCGTCAGAACCCAGGATCGACGCTGCGCCCGAGAGCTGTGCGAATGACCTCTCCCGTGAGCAGCTCGGTGTTGCAGCTGGGGCATTTGAGCGCGATGGATCCCCATCCATCCGTGACGCGCTGAAGGACAACTTTCTGCCCCCGTCCGTCCAGGCACGGCTGGCAGATGAAGTGCTCGGGCTCCGCCAGGCCTTCGTGGCTTCCGTCCACCGACGCTGGGGCGCCTCGGAACTTCAGAGCGAAGACGCCCTTGGTGATTTCGGAAAGCGCATAGCGGTCGCGCTCGACCGCCGACTGTTTGAGTTTGGCCAGATCTTGTGCGGTTTCGAGGTACTGGTTCTGAAGCTCGAAGAGCTGCGCGTTCAGCGCGAACACGTTCTGCTGAGCAGCGTTCAGTTGTTGGAGGAGGGGAGCGTTCTTGATGAGATCGCGGCTCTCCAGCGCTACACGGAGGGTCTCCTGCGTCGCCTTGAGGGTTCCAGCGATGGCAGTGAATGAGCTGAACGGTTCCATGGATTTCCTCCGGTGCGTATTGATGGGGTCGGGCGACGCCATCGTACCGCCGGGGGAGTCCGCCTTTTTTCGGGGTCTGCGCCATGGGTAAAAATTTTTGCCCAGCCGGTCTTGGCAACGAAAGGCAACCGTTGGCAACGCTTGGCAACCAGTCGTCGCTACCGTTGGCGTTCGGCGTGCACCATGCCCCCAAGGACGCGCCGGCCAAGCTGCTGCGGCAGATCGACTCTGATGCGCAGGCCCTGGCCGTCTCGATCGCCGCGGGCCACCACAAGCTCGACTACATCGGCGCCTGTGTAGGCAAGTCGCGCGCCTACATCTCGCGCCTGCAGAACGGTGAACGCCCCATCCCTGACAAGCTGGTCAAGCCGCTCTGCGCGGCGACCGGCTCCAACCTGCTCGCGCAATTCCGCGAACTGCAGACCGCGCTGAACCGCTTCGAGGCGGAACGCGATGCGGTGAAGCATCTTGCGCGCCTTCTGGAGGCCGCATGAGCGAGGGCGAAACCTACGCATGGGCCGTGCGCACGCCGCACAGCATCGCCGGCACGCACTGGACCCTGCTGCGCACCCGGAAGCTCGCTCGGGCCTTCCGTCGGCAGCACGGCGGACGCCTCTACCACATCATCGAGGCGCACTGATGTCGCGCACCACGATCGACTTTCGCGACCAGGCAGCGCGTCCAGCGCCACCCGAAGGCGCGCTGGACTACACCGGGCACGAGCAGCTGGCGGAAGAGTTCCGGAAGGCGCTCGCCGGGCCAGCGGATGCGAATTGCTCGATGCGGCCCGTTCAATCGCCGTCCGGCAGCACGGATACCGGCGCCAACGCTGAGACGATGAGGGCATGACCAGTCCACTCGTTCCATCCGAAGTCGATCTCCGCGGTATGCCATGGATGCCGCTCGACACCGTGCGCCTGATCGACTCCGACCTGTTCGCGCTCTCGACGGGCGACGAGTTCAAGGCCGCCGTCGCACTGTGGTGCAAGTCCTGGACGCAGGTTCCGGCAGCCTCTTTGCCGAATGACGACCGGATTCTTGCACACCTGTCAGGGACAGCATCTCGCTGGAAGCGCGTGAAGGCGATGTGCATGCGTGGTTGGGTGCTGTGTGACGACGGCCGGTTCTATCACCCCGTCATCGCAGAAAAGGCGCTGGAAGCATGGAAGGAACGTGAGGAATTCCAGGATCGTCAGGAGAACGAATCGACCCGGTTGCAGAACTTCCGAGCAGAGCACAAAGCCTTACGCAGAGCGCTTCGCGCCCATGGGATCGTCCTCCCGTTCGACACCAAGATCGACGTCCTGCGTGAGCGTGTTGCGAACCTTCCTGAAACAAAACCTGAAACGGAAACTGAAACGCAACCTGAAACTGAAACGTTTCAGAACGGAAACGGCTGCAACGCACCTGCAATGGCTAAGACAGGGACAGGGACAGTTAAAGATCAAGAGCAAAAAGCTTCTCCGCACGCGCCGCTTTCGCAAGACCCTCCCGCGCGACCCAGTTCACCGACCGAGGCAGGGCGCGCGTGCCTGCTGATGCGACAGGCCGGCTGCGTCCAGACCAATCCCAGTCACCCCGACCTGCTCGCTGCCCTGGCCGAGGGCGTCACTCCCCAGGCGCTGCGCGACACCGCCGCCGAGGGTGTCGCCGCCGGCAAGGCCAAACCGTTCGCATGGGCCATCCAGACCGCACGCAGTCGCCACGCCGAAGGCGCCAGCGCACTGCCCGCAGGACCGCCGCGAACCGCTCGCGCCGCTGCACCCAGCAAAACCCTCCAAGGCATCCACGCACTGCAGGAACTCGGCAATGGCCACACCCGACTGGATTCTCCACGAGATCGCCCAGGGCTTGACGCGCCTCGCGACGCTGAGCCTTGACCGCACCCCCGCCATGGACGTGATCCAAGGCACCGCCATGGCCTGGCGCGAAGCCATCACGGAAGGGCGCCAGTTCGACCAGCAGCGCGACCGCGAGCGCTTCCGCATCGCCTTCCGCACGTTGGCCAGCACCTGCACGCACTGGCCCGCGCCGCGGCAACTCCTCGACGCGCTGCCGGCCATTCCGAACCCTGAGCAGGTGAAGCGCATCGAGCACGAGGAGCGCCGGCTGCGTGGACTGGAGCACCTCGCCGAAATCGCGAAGCAGATGGGGTACGACAGGCCGGAGGATGGCAGCGATGCGGCCGCAACCACTCCGTGATCGCGTCGTCGCTGTGCTTCGACTGCAGCCGATGACCTTCGACCAGCTTGCTCGCGCGCTCAGTGCCAGCCATTCGGGCGTCGAGCATGCCGTCCAGGAGTTGCATCAGGATCGCCGCGTGCTGCCTTGCAGCAAAGAGCGCGGCGGATCCTTTCGTCCGACGATCGTCTGGGGAATCGCATGACCCGCCCTGACCATTCGGCCTTCGCGCATGCGTGCGAGGAACGCGTCCAAGGCGCCCACTTCGTGCCCGCGCGCGCGCCTGAGGCGGGGAACGAAGCCCATGCGGTGGTGCGGCTGGTGCTGCCGTACCCGATCAGCAGCAACCGTTACTGGCGCCCGGTCCGCATCGGCAACCACATCACCATCGTGCCGACGAAGGAGGCGAAGGCGTACCGCTCGGAGGTCTCCACGCTGGCGACCCGGGCGATGGTGACGCCGATGGCAGGTCGTCTCGCGATGACGCTGCGGCTGTTCCCGGATCGACCGCTGGACTGGGCGAAGCGCGCCCGGAAGGATCCCGACACCTGGGCCGACAGTGTGCGCTGCATCGACCTGGGCAACTGCGAGAAGGTGCTGAGCGATGCGCTCAATGGCATCGCGTGGCAGGACGACAAGCAGCTGCACAGCATCGCGCTGGTGCGCTGCGAGCCGGACGATCGCGGCGCACGCGTCGAGGTCGAGATTGCGCCGCTGGTGGTCGAGCGCGTGGCGCCGGAGCTGTTCGCATGAAGCGCCGCACCTTCTTCCACGAACTCACTCCGCTCGCCCGCGCAATCGCTGCATCCGCTGCGCGGCAGCCGCCGAAGCTCTCCGAGGCCAAGGATGTGCCCGAGATCATGGCCAAGCGCGCGGCGAAACTGGCACGGCGCGCGGCGCGGGCAGCGAAGGAAACGGGTGCATGACCTGGAACACCAACGCCCCGCCACGTCAGGGCGAGTACCTCGTCGTGGACTCGTGGACGAAGCGCGAGGTCGGTCACTGGCGACCGGATATCGGTTGGTGCGTTCGCGGCAGGTTCGTCGGCCACGACGGCGTGCTGGGGTGGATGGAGTTGCCGGAAGTGCCGGCGAAGTTTCAGCGGGAGAGGTGGGGATGACGAACGAATTGTGGGGCAAAGACCGGCCGTTGCTGATGGAGCGGCTGGGTCGCCTACTGGGGTCAACCACGTATCGCGACCAAGACTCCGGTGGCGGCACGCCGTTTTCTTCGCGCAAGCTGACAGCTGAAGCCGAGCTGTTGGTGTCGCTCAAGATGGCGCAGCGGCATCCTGACGACGTGGGCCCGTGGATCGTCTACAGCCTGGCGCTGCAGGTGGATGATCGCCAACGCGAGATCGTCGAGTGGCTGGCCGGAAAGCTGGAGCAGGGCACGGGGTCGACTGGAAAGCGAAACCGCGACCGCATGCTTCCGGTAGCACTGGCGGCGTACAAGCTGGCAGTGCATGGCATCGAGGTTGATGCGCCGATTCATCGCAACCATCGAGACTTCACGCTATTGGCGAACATCGGCGCCGGCTGGCTATGGATGAAGTGCGAGGGCGCATTGGATCGCTGGGAGTTCGCGCTACGCAATGAGGGCGAGCAGGCACTTGACGTCAAGGGGGTAATCGCCTAGTTTTCGCCACGCTGCAAAGTTGCCACTTCCGAAAGCCTCGCCCTCACCGGCGGGGCTTTTTCGTTTCCGACGCACGGTAGATCAATGGCAGATCGCTGGGTTCATACCCCGGAGGTTGTCGGTTCAAGTCCGGCCCGTGCTACCACCTTTCCGATAGTCGCTAGCTCAACTGGCAGAGCGCGGAACTCCAAATCCCGAGGTTCCAGGTTCGACTCCTGGGCGGCTAGCCATTTCAGGACATCCCATGCGCGACGACCAGATAGATGCGGCGCGGGGTGTGGTTGCCTGTCTCCTTTCGGCGCTGATCATCTGGGCGCTTTTTTCGCTGTGTGGAGTCGGGCAATGATCGATCTTCCTGCCACACCACAAACCGTGTTGGCGAAGGTGATCGTGCCGGCGCTGGCGTTGCTGCCAGCGCAGATGGACACGCCGCCGGCGCGCGTGCTGCTGGTGGCGTTCGGTGCGCAGGAGACAGGCTATCGGACGCGCCAGCAGCAGGGCGGTCCGGCGCATGGCCTGTGGCAGTGCGAGCGACCGCTGATGCAGCTGCTGCTCGACAACAAAGCCAGCTCAGCCGAGGTGTACGCGCTCTGCAAGTCGCGCGCCGTGGCGCCGCTGGCATCGGACATGTACTGGGCATTGCTCACGGATGACCTGTTCGCCGCTGGCACCGCTCGGCTGGCGCTGTGGTGCAACTTGGCGCCACTGCCAGCGTTGGGCAATGTGGACGCAGCCTTCGACTACTACATCGCGACGTGGGGGCCTGGCGCCTACACACGCGGCACGCCGGCCGAACGCGCCGCCATCCGGCAGCGGTTCAACGACAACTACAGCGCCGCGCTCGCGGCCGTCTCCGGAAGCGAGGCATGACGGAAATGGATTTGGACCAGCAAGACAACGGCCATTGGCACTTCCGACTGGGTCCGGTCGAAAAGTACATCGTGACCGGCGCGGCTGTGCTGCTGTTCCTGTCCTGGGGATGGATCTTCGATTCCACGATGGGCCGCTTCGACAACCAGCAGAAGACGCTGGACGGCATGACCACGCAGATCGCGGTGCTGAACAGCCAGATCACCACCCTGACGCAGCAGCTCGCCGACGTGCCTGGCCTGACGCGACAGATGGCCGAGCTGAAGGTGCAGGTTGACCGCAACAGCGCCGACATCCACGACCTGCAGGCGACACGGAAGCTGCGGTGATGATGCGCGCCGCGCTGCTCTGCCTGGTGCTGGCGGGATGCACGGCACCACCTCCGATCACTGCGCCTCGTTCGGCTGCGGTCGTCGTGCAGGACCATCCGCTGCCGGATTACCTCACCGAGCATTGCGCGGTAGCGCTACCGGTGAACCAGAGCGTGGCCGAGGTGGTGCGTGTCGCGAACGAGCGCAAGCAGGCGCTGATCGCCTGCAACGCGAAGCTGGACACAATCCGATCGATCCAGGGGAAGAAGCCGTGAAGCCTGAGACGCTGGCGCTTCTGCAGCGGCTGCTGGCGAAGCTCAACGAGAAGTCGAGCGTGTACGGCTACGTCGCTCTGGTGACCTCGGTCCTGTGCAAGCAATGGGCGAATGAGGCAGGGAGCATCGCGGCGATCATTTCAGCCAGCGCCGGCATCGCCCTGGTCATCCTCAGCGATCCGCAAGTGCGCTTCCTGCTCACCGGTCAAAAGCCGCCGGCACAAACCGCGCCCACCGTTCCGCAGCCCTTCGATTCCGACACCAACCCCAAAGGGTAATCCCATGAAACGCCTGTCCATGCTGGTGGCCTTGGCCGCCATGGTTTCGCTCGCCTTGATCGCCGGCTGTGCCACCAAACCGCCATCGCCCGCGCAGATCGCTGCCGTTGCGTGTCCATCGATCAATGCCGGCGTGACGCTGCTCAAGACCTTCAATGCCGAGATGGCCGCTGTTCCGTCCTCTGCGGGGTTCGCAACCAAGGCCCAGGCCGATCTCACCAAATATGCGCCGACCATCGATGCGGTGTGCGCAGCTGGCGCGACCGTGACGGCGACCAACCTCAGCGCATTGAAGACGCAGGCATTGCCGGCGCTCGGTTCGATTGTCGGCGCGCTACCGCTCACCGCCGCGCAGCAGATGCAGGCACAAACCATTCTCGTCGCCGCCGAAACAGCGATGGGCCTTGTCGGCGTGGTCGAGCAGCAGATCGCCGCAGCGAAGGCTGCGCCGGTATCGGCATCGAGTGCGGCTAACCCGTGAAGCTGAAGCGCGTCAACGATGGCTCCGGGAACCTCTGGGGTTATCGCTTCCACTGCCCGGGTTGCGACGACGAGCACATTGTGGGTTTGTCGTGGACGTTCAACGGCTCAATGGAGAGTCCCACCTTTTCTCCGAGCGTTCTTGTGCGCAGCGGGCATTACCTGCACGAGCCGCAGGTGGCAGGAAACTGCTATTGCGATTGGGCCGAGCGCATGCCTGATCGCGAACCTTCGTCGTTCAAGTGCGAGCGATGCCACTCGTTCGTGCGTGATGGAAGGATCCAGTTTCTGTCGGATTGCAGCCATGTGATGGCTGGACAGACAGTCGATCTCCCCGAACTGGTGGACGCGTGAACCCTGTCGACTATGCCCTGCTGGCCCAGCGCGCCTATTCGGACGCGCCGACCATCGGGCAGGCTGACAGCGCCTCGAGGATGCATGTGTACGGCGACGTGCACATGTTCCGGGGGAGCGACGACATCCAGTCGTGGCTGCACGACTTCGACATTGCGCTGGTGGATACGCCGTTCGGCAAGCTGCATGCCGGTATCTGGCATGCATGGCTCGACATCCGCGAGCCTTGTCTGGCACTCCCGCCTCCATCTGCCATCGGAGGCCATAGCGAAGGCGCTGGGCTGGCGATCTTCGAAGCGGCCGAATGGGCGAAGCTGGGTCACGTCGTGCCGGTATACGCCTTCGAGCCGCCGCGCATCTGCGGCGACGACGTGCTGGCCAAGATGCTCGCCGTCTGGAAAGTTCCGTTCTTCGCCACTCGAAACGGCAACGACCTGGTGACCGAAATCCCCACGCTCATGTCGCTACCCGGTCCGCTGACGCGGATCGGCACGCCAGCATTGTCGCTGCCCAACCTCATCGACCATTCCATCGACCGCGTTATCGCGGCGCTGAGCAACCCATGAACGCCATGCACCGCAGCCTCGGCCAGCTTCGCCACACGCAGCTCGCCATCTGCATTTGGCTGGCGCTGCAGAGCTGGAGGGTCTAAGTCATGGTTGCGCCGCGCAAGTATGACCGGGACAAGCTGGTCCAAGACATTTGCGCACGCCTTGCAGATGGGGAGCCTCTGACGGTCATTTGCCGATCGCTCGGCATTCCGAAGCGTACGGTGGACGAATGGCGCGGAATCGATCCATTGATTGCCGCTCAGTTCGATGATGCACGTGATCATGGATATGACGCGATTGCCAAGCATGCGCGCGAAGTGGCCTCTGGCAATCATCGAAAGGGAAAGGATTCATCGACGAATGTGCAGCGCGACAAGCTGATCGTCGAGACGGATTTGAAGCTTCTGGCGAAGTGGGATCCGCGGCGCTATGGCGACAAGCAGCAGGTTTCGCTGGAGGGCGGTGAGCGTCCTATCGTGCTTCAACAGCTGACGCGCGAAGAGCTTCGCGCCACGCTGCAGGCGGCGATCCCCAAGCTGACGGGGTGACCCGTGGAATTCACGGACACCGAGATCCAAGCCATCCGGCAGGTCGCGCCGGCTGACTTGTTGACCTTCAGCCAGTGGATGTTCCTGAAGCGAAAGGGCTATGCCTGGCGCATGGGTGAGCATCATCGCGTCATGACCGACGCACTGATGCGCGTGTACGACGGCGAGTGCAAGAGGCTGATTATCAACGTTCCGCCGCGGTATTCGAAGACGGAACTTGCGGTCGTGAACTTCATGGGCTGGGCCTTGGGCAATGTTCCCGATGCCGAATTCATCCACACCAGCTATAGCGGCGACCTGGCGGCGAACAATGCCTGGCAGGCGCGCGAGCTCGTGCAGCACGAAGAGTTCCGGGCGATCTTTCCGGGAATGGCATTGCGTTCGGACAGCACGGCGCGCAACCACTGGCGCACGAATGTCGATGGTTGCGTGTACGCCGTAGGCTCGGGCGGAACGATCACGGGCTTCGGGGCAGGCAAGCATCGACCAGGCTTCGGCGGCGCGATCATCATCGACGACCCTCACAAGGCCGACGAGGCGCGCAGCGACATCAAGCGGCAGAACGTGCTCGATTGGTTCCAGAACACGTTGGAATCACGTAAGAACGGTCCCGACACGCCGATCATCCTCATCATGCAGCGCTTGCATGAAGATGACCTTGCGGGCTGGCTGCTGCGCGGCGGTAACGGTGAGCAATGGGAGCATGTCTGCCTCCCTGCGATTCGGGATGATGGGCAACCGCTCTGGCCGGCCAAACATGATCTGGCTGAGCTTCGCCGCATGGAGCAGGCCAGCCCATACGTGTTCGCTGGTCAGTACATGCAGCGTCCGGCGCCGCTGGAAGGCGGACTCTTCAAGCCGGATCAGCTGCAGGTGGTTGATGCGGTGCCGGCTGGCGAGATCCGCTGGTGCCGTGGCTGGGACTTGGCCAGCGTGACCGAGGACGGCGACTGGACGGCCGGCGGCAAGCTTGGACGGCTCGCCGACGGTCGCTACATCATCGGCGATATGGCGCGACTGCAGCGCGGCCCGGACGAACGTGACGCGGCCATCGTCAACACGACGGCGATGGACGGCAAGAGTGTCGTGGTGAGCTATCCGCAAGATCCTGGGCAGGCGGGCAAGACGCAGGCCCTTTACATGACCCGTGCTCTGGCCGGGTATCGCGTCAAGACGAGCCCGGAGACGGGCGACAAGGTGACACGTGCCGAACCGCTCGCCGCTCAGGTGAACGTTGGAAACGTGTTGATGCTGCGTGGACCGTGGAACGAGGCGCTGGTGAACGAAATGCGGATGTTCCCGAATGGCAGTCACGACGATCAGGTCGATGCGCTTAGCCGCGCCTTCGCCGAAGTCATGGCTCCCCGGCGCTCCTGGTTCGGATAACCCATGGCCTTTTTTCGCAAGTCCAAACCGGAGACGGCAGCGCCTCCGGCGATTCGCCGCGCTTCCAGCTGGTTCAGCACGCATGCGCGTGACGATGCGAATGTCGCGCCATTCGATGTGCAGGGTTATTTGCGCTCACTGCCGACGCCGAAGGAATCCGGTGCCAAGTCGGCCATGGATGACTGGGGTGGCGACGACCTCAAGCTGTGGAACAACTCGCCGGCCTTGATGTCGGGCGAGATCGTCGGATGGTATGCGGCGCAGTCCTTCATCAGCCACCAGCTCGCCGGCATCGTGGCGCAGCACTGGTTGGTCAACAAGGCCTGTTCCGTGCCGGCGCGCGATGCAATCCGTAAGGGATACGCCATCGTCACGGAAGACGGCGATGACCTGGACCCTGAAGCGATCAAGCTGTTCAAGCAGTATGACCGCCGTTTTCGTCTGCGCCATCACCTCGTTGACTTCATCCGCAAGGGGCGCATCTTCGGCGTCCGCATTGCGATGTTCAAGGTGGATTCCACGGACTCGGAATACTACGAGAAGCCCTTCAACCTCGATGGCGTGACCAAGGGAAGCTACAAGGGCATCGTGCAGGTCGATCCGTACTGGACGGCTCCGCTGCTCGATGGTCCTGCCGCGTCCCAGCCCGACTCGCTGCACTTCTACGAGCCGACGTGGTGGATCATCAACGGGCGAAAGATTCACCGCTCGCACCTCTGCATCTATCGGCATGACGAACCGGTCGATGTGCTGAAGCCGCAATACCTGTACGGCGGCGTGCCATTGCCGCAGCAGATCATGGAGCGCGTCTACGCCGCAGAGCGCGTGGCGAACGAAGCGCCTGAGCTGGCGATGACCAAACGCACGACAGTCTGGCTGACCGACATGGAAAAGGTCATGGCCAATCCGCAGGAGGCGCTGCAGCGGCTTCAGGAATGGACTCAAAATCGCAACAGCTATGGCGTCAAGCTGGGCGACAAGGAAGGCGATCAACTGGAGCAGTTCGACACCACGCTGGCCGACTTCGATGCGCTGATGATGTCGCAATACCAGCTGGTGGCGGCGATTGCGCGCATGCCGGCGACGAAGCTATTGGGTACGAGCCCCAAGGGCTTCGGCGCGTCAGGCGAGTACGAAGAATCGAGCTATCACGAAGAGCTGGAGTCGATTCAGGACGATGTGACGCCCTTCCTGGAGCGGCATCAGGCGCTCGTCTGGCGGTCCTACATTGCGCCCAAGCTGGGCGGCGCGAATGTCTCCACGTCCGTCATGTGGAACCCACTGGACACGCCGACAGCCGCCGAGCTGGCGACAACGAACATGACCAAGGCGCAGACGGGTCAGCTTCTGATCCAGTCCGGCGCGATCACGAGTGAGGCCGAACAAAAGCGCGTTGCCATGGACAAGGAAAGTGGCTATCACGCACTTGGCCTCGACGACTTCGATGACGACGAAGCTTCGAAAGCCGATTGATGCCCGCGGTGCCGTCGGTGGCGAGCTCCGACCGGCCGTAGGCATTGCGGCGGAGTTCTACAAGCCGGTGCGCCTCATGCTGGAAAAGATGGGTGCAGAGATCAAGCGGGAGATGTTGGCGGCGTTCCATGCGGCCGGCATGGACCACATGGCCATGGATGCGCCAGATGGCTCCAGCCAAGCGCGCATCCGTCTCAACAAGATCGGCAACAAGTGGAAGCCGAGGTTCAGCGAACTGTCGAAGCGCATCGTGGATCGCATGATGGCGCAGACGCTGAAGAACTCGGCGGTCACGCTGGGCATGTCACTGCGCCAGATCTCCAAGGACTTCGAGGTCGACACGAGTTTCCTCAACGACCGGATCGAGCAGGTCATCTCGGCGAGCACGCAGGAAGCGGCCAACCTCATCAAGGTGATTCCGGAGCAGTATCTGTCCGACGTTCAGGGCGCGGTGATGCGCTCGATCTCGACGGGGAAAGGATTGAAAGACCTCGTGCCGACGCTCAATCGGCTCTACGACGGGCGCATCAAGCATGCGCGCAACGTGGCGCTGGATCAGACGCGCAAGGCCTACAGCAACATCACCGCAGCCCGGCTCCAGGCCTTGGGCTGCGAGTCGTTCATCTGGGTGCATACCGGCGGTGGCAAGCACCCGCGCAAGGATCATATCGACATGTCGGGCAACGAGTACCGGTACGACGATCTACCGGTCATCGGCGTGATGTACGGGCAAGAGGTGCGCGGCAAGCCCGGCGATCTTCCATTCTGTCGGTGTATTCAGAAGCCGGTGTTCAATTGGGCGTAGAATCAGCGCATGACCGATGGTGAAAAATTGCTGGGCTTCTTCGCAATCCTTTTGGGTTGCGTCCTTCCAATATCCGCGGGAATCGTTGAGCTGTATCGTTCAAGGAAGGATTTTCGCTGGTGGGCTGGTCCATATATCTTGTGGTCGCTAATCCGCCACATAGTGTTCAAAAAACCGTTTGACCCGGAAAAGATAGACAGGGTCATCACTCCAGACTGATCAGCCCCACCAATGGATCTTTGCGACCACATCATTGGACTCACCGCCGGGGAAGGTCATTCCTATGACCTCTTGAGGTTAAGCGAAATTGGTAATGAGGCTGCACGGATTCGGCAGTGCATCAAAAGCCGACAGGCCATCCTTCCGACAATGCCTGTGGATGAAGCGCTTATCTCCGAATCAGATGTGAAAGTCATCAAGGCTTCGCTTGAGGAAGAGTTCAATTTCTGTCCACTCTGTGCAGCGAAGATCGAGCTGGATAGCTAGCCGGTCAAGTCACTATCAGGACCAACCAAACCCCGCTCTGGCGGGGTTTTTTATTGGGCGAATGAAATGCCACTGAAGTCAGGCTCTAGCCGAGCCGTCATCTCGGAAAACATCGCCGAGCTGGTCAACGCCGGCCATCCGCAGGCCCAGGCCGTCGCCATCGCCTACAACAACGCCCGCAAGTCGCATGGCGTGGATAAGGGTGATGGCAACCCGGACAACGATCATCAGCGCGACCTGAAGACGGAGCCGGACACGAAGGTCGTGGCGTTCATCATCTACACCGACGATGAAAAGATCCTGTGGATGCGCCGCACGAAGGACAACTCGTGGGGCTTTCCCGGCGGCCATGTCGAGGAAGGCGAGAGCCCCATCGAGGGTGCGATCCGCGAGAGCCGCGAGGAAACGGCCTATGTGCCTCGCACGGGCCTGGCCGAGATTTACGTGGAAGGGGATGTGCATCTCTTCCACTGCAACGACGGTCGCTTCGATCCGCAGCTCAATGACGAGCACGACGCTTTCGTGTGGGCGCCTTTCGAGGACGCCCCGGAACCGCTGTTCCCGAAGATCGCCGACGACGCGGAGAAGATCGCGGAGGGTGCCGCGGCGGCCATGGATCGCCGCGAGTACGACACCAACGGCTGGTTCGAGGTCAAGGACAACCCGCTTTCGCTCGTCGGCGTGTTCCCGTACCTGGGTCGCTCGATCGATCCGAATGCTGATCCCGACAAGCTCTTCAATGTCCTTCGTCCCGCGGAGGAATTGGCGTCCCCGGAGTGCGTGGAGTCATTCAAGCTTCTCCCTTGGATCGACAACCACACCATGCTCGGTGATGAAGATGACGGCCTTACCCCTGCCGAGCGCAAGGGCGTGCAGGGCGTCATCGGTCAGGAGGTCTACTTCACCCTGGACGATCCGGAATTTCCATCCGGCGCGCTCAAGGGGAATTTGAAAGTCTTCTCCGAAGCAATGGCTTCTCTCATTGCGAACGGCAAGAAGGAACTCTCGTGCGGATATCGCTGCCGCTACGAGTATGCGCCGGGCACGTTCAACGGCCAGGCCTACGACTACATCCAGCGTGATATCCGCGGCAATCACATTGCTTCTGTCGACTCCGGTCGCATGGGAAGCAAGGTCGCGGTCCAAGACCATCTCGTTTTCACGATCGACCAGAAGGAATTCACCATGGCAACCAAAGCCAATAGCGGTATGTCGCAAGAGGAAGCCCTCAAGGCGTTCCAGACCTTGCGTCCGAGCCTCATGCAGATGATTGCCGCGATGGACGCGGCGGCCAGCAAGGAGGACGAAGAAGAGGAGGAGGAGTCGAAGGATTCCGAGGAGGAAGAGGAAAAGGAGAAGAAGGACGCCAAGGACAAGGGCAAGGATTCCGGTGACAAGGAAGGCAAGGACAAGGCCAAGGACGAAGAGGAAGAGAAGAAGGACGACGAGAAGAAGGACAAGAAGGGCGAAGGGATGGATGCTGCAGCCATCGCCCAGAAGGTCGAGCAGACCATCGCGGCCAAGCGCAAACTCTACGATGCCCTTTCGCCGCACATCGGCGCTTTCGACCACGACGACATGTCGCTGGCGAAGATGGCCAAGTACGGGTGCAAGCAGCTCGGGCTGGACGCACCGAAGGGCCAGCGCCTGACCTACCTGCAGGCCTACCTCAACGGCAAGGGCCAGCAGCCCGCGCATGCCCAGGACAGCGCGCCCGCGCGTCGCCCCGGAAACTTCCTCGACCGCCACTTCCAGAAGGGGGCCTAATCCATGACTTCCGCAGCTTTCCAGAGCACCGTCAACGTCACCCTCGGCTTCGGTGTCGTGGGCGAGTTGATCCTCAAGACCCCGCATCGTGCCGACTCGCTGACCATCGACAGCAACGGCGGCACCATCGGCAACTTCTTCACCAAGAGCAACACCACGGGCGTTGCGACCCAGGGCGGCACCATTGCCTCGGCCGTCGTCGCGGCCGGCTTCCTGGTCAATCCGAAGGTCTACGCCTCCGTGGGCGACTCCGGCGGCACGCTGGACCCGACGCTCACCCTGCCGGCCTATTCGCAGGGCGAATTCCTGAAGGAAGGCGACATCGTTGTCGCCCTCACCGGTGCCGGCAACATCGGCGACCAGGTGCAGTACAACGAAACCACCGGCGTTCTCAGCGCCGTAGCCCCGGGCGGTTCCGCGACCACGGGTAACGCGCTCATCTCGGGCGCCGTCGTGACGAGCTACACCAGCGCCGCTGGTCTGGTCTCCATCCACGTCAACCTCAACGCGTAAGGAACCGACTCATGAATGCACTTCGTGAACTGTCGTATATCGCCCCGCGCGATGTGCGACCCATCCAGATGACCGGTCAGGACGTGGCGGACTACGAGCTGCTGTCCAATATCGGCATTTCGTTCGGCAAGAATCCCCGCGATGCGGCTCGCAACTTGCGGGAGATGGCGAACTACGCCATGGACAGCCAGGGTCTCGTGACGCAGGCCAGCATCGGCGTGCCGATCCAGTTCCTGCAGGAATGGATGCCCGGCTTCGTCGGCTTCAACACCGCCGCCATGAAGGCGGACGAGCTGATGGGTATCAGCACCGTCGGCTCGTGGCACCTCGAAGAAGTGGTGCAGGGCATTCTGGAGCCGGTTGGCAACGCCGTGCCCTATGGCGACTACACCAACGTGCCGCTGTCGAGCTGGAACACCAACTTCGTGCGGCGCACGGTGGTGCGATTCGAAAAGGGCCTGAAGGTCGGCTCCCTGGAAGCGGCTCGCGCTGCCGAAATCCGCGTGGACTCGGCGTCCACCAAGCGTGGCGCCTCGGCCCGCGCCCTGGAGATCCAGCGCAACCTGATCGGCTTCAACGGCTTCAACTCGGGCAACGACCGCACCTATGGCTTCCTGAACGATACGGGCCTGCCGGGTTACGTCACGGTCGCCGCCTCGGGCACGGGTTCCACCACCACCTGGTCGACCAAGACCATGCTGCAGATCATCGCCGACCTGCAGGCTGCGGCGGCTCAGCTGCAGATCCAGTCGCAGGACACCATCAACCCGCAGGACACGGAATGCACCCTGGCCGTGGCGACGGCGGTGTACCAGTACCTGTCCACCCCGAGCGACCTCGGCTACTCGGTGATCAAGTACATCAAGGACACCTACCCGAAGTGGCGCATCATCTCCGCTCCGCAGCTGAACAGTGCGAACGGTGGCGCCAACGTGTTCTATCTGTACGCGGAGAAGGTAGAGGACGGCGGCTCGGACGACTCGCGCGTGTGGCTGCAGTGCGTGCCGGCGAAGTTCATGGCGCTGGGCGTGGAGAAGCTGGCCAAGTCCTACGTCGAGGACTACACCAACGCCACGGCGGGTGCGATGTGCAAGCGCCCCTACGCGGTGGTGCGCTACTCCGGCGTGTAAGGCGCAGCAACAGTAATCGGACGGGCCGCGAAAGCGGCTTTTTTTATGGGCGCTCTTCGGAGCGCCTTTTCTTTTCAAGCCGGAGGAATCCCGATGGGCAAGACCGTGCACGTGTTCTCCACACTGGCCAACGACCAGAACTACACCAACTACGATTTCAGCCCGGAAGGCATCCCGATCCCGAATTTCAAGTGCTTCATCAAGGGCGGCGCGGGCGTGGCGAACGATCGACTGATCACTCCGCTTGGTGTCGGCACGGAGATTCCCGAGGAACATCTGGCGCGGCTGGAGAAGAACCCCGACTTCCAGCGACACAAGAGGAACGGCTTCATCCTCGTGCGCGATCGCCGCAACGATCCCGACAAGATCGCCACCGATATGAATGCTCGCGACCTCTCCAAGCCGCTGACGCCGGCCGACTACCTGGAAAAGGAAGTCGATGCGGTGGTGTCGGGCGGCAAGCAGGTCATGAGCCGCGAAGCCGCCTGACATGTCCTGGACGCCGCCGGCCTACAACGATGGGAACTTCCGGTCGCAGTTCCCGGCGTTCGCCAATACGACGACCTATCCCGAAGCCATGTTGCAGGGTTACTGGACGATGGGAACGGCGTACATCAATCAGGACGGCGGCCCGGGCTGGATGAAGAACCCGGCGCAGCTTCAGTTGGCACTGGACCTCATGGCGGCGCATCTCGCGCAGTCCTACACCCTGATCAATGCCGGCGTCCCGTCAGTATTGGTGCAGGGCTCGACGGAAGGCTCCGTATCGGTATCCCTGACGCCGCCGCCAGTGAAGTCGGCCTTCGGGTACTGGCTGGCGACGACGGCCTATGGCGCGCAACTCCGCGCGTTGCTAGGCGTTGTTGCTAGCGTGGGATTCTACGTAGGCGGGTCGTGCGAGCGCGCGGGGTTCCGCAAGGCGGGAGGAGTGTTCGGATGATCAATATCAATCTTCCCAAAGTCCCAGGTGTGGTGCTCAGCACGCCTGATGGGCTGTATGAAGTGATCGACCATGGTGTCGAGGGGAAAATACAGATCGTCGGGGTGAATGCCATGCTTTTCGGAGATCAGCTCCGCATGCTGGCTGATGCCGGTTACATCCTGAACGAGGCGTTCGAAATGGAGCGCGACAAGTCGGACGGCGATCTTCTTGTCCCGAAGATCTTCACTGCCTACATCTTCGCCACGCCATGAACGACCTCAACTTCGACAAGATCAATGCTCGCCTCGCGCGCATCCCGCAAGAGTTCGACGGCATGGTCGCGCAGGTGGGCTTTCCACAGGGACTCGAATACGAGGACGGCACGCCCGTCGCTTATGTGGCTGCCATCCAGAACTTCGGCGCGCCGGCCGTCGGTATTCCGAAGCGACCCTTCATCGAGCCTGCTATCAGCGATCACAAGCAGGACTGGGTGCGCCTGATGGGGCACGGTGCGCGCAAGGTGGGCGAAGGTTCGCTATCAGCCTTCGATGTACTCGACGGCGTAGGTCGCATGGCCGTGGGCGACATCCAAGAGGAAATCGCCTCGATCACGTCGCCGGAGCTGAGTCCCATCACCGTGCTTCTGCGCAAATGGATGAAGGAGGGTCGCACCATTACCGGAAAGACTGTGGGCGAAGCCGCACAGGCCATTGAGGATGGCGTTGATCCCGGCACTGACGACAAGCCGCTGAATGCGACGGGCTTCCTGATCGCCTCGGTGCGCAATGCCGTCAACAAGGCCGATGCCGAGTTTGAGGCCGAATGATGCAGCTGCGGGCACTTGTCAACGGGTACACGCAGGTGGTGAACCAGAACCTGCAGGCTGTCCCGTGGTTGCAATCTACCGGCTACACGACGGACAGCAACGGCAGGCGCACACCGATGACGGTCACGAACACGGGCAGCGCGCAGGTTCAAGCCGTGGCCGGGGCGTTGCTTCGCCACATCGATGCACTGAACATCACGGGTGTCCTGCGTTCTGTCTACTGGTACGGCAACCTGCAGAGCGTGGTGCGCACTGACCAGCAGGGTGGCGACATCCTGCAATTTCCGGAGATTCCCGGCGGCCCAGTGCGGAATTGGCTGGTGACTACCGTGATTGAGACCTGGCCCGACTGGGCGCACGTCATCGTGACCTTGCAAACCTCATGACCGCGACCATTGACATTACCGACCAGGATGTCTTCGGCGCGGTGCGTTCGTTGCTGCTTTCGATCCTGCCTGCAGGGACGGAGGTCGTGCAGGGCCAGGACAACCGGGTGCCGATGCCTCTGCAGGGCGCCAATGGCGGCTTCGTCGTCATGACCAGTGCCGGGCAGACACGATTGGCGTACAACGCCACCAACTACACACCAGGCACCGCCAATCCCGGCACCAAGATGATGCAGCCGGCGACGCAGTATGCCGTGCAGCTCGACTTCTACGGCCCATCGTCTGCCGCATGGGCTGCCATGACACAGGCTGTGTTTCGGGACGAATACGCCACGGACGACATGCCGGCCAACATCCAGCCGCTCTATGCCGATGATCCCATGCAGATGCCATTGATCGACGGCGAAGAGCAGTACGAGCAGCGATGGAAGCTCACCGCGAACGTGCAATACAACCCGCAGATCACGGTGCCGCAGAACTTCGGCGACACCTTCCCCATCGGCGTGAACAGCGTCGATGCGGTTGCCCCGCCGTAAGGCTTAACCAGTCCCGCCGACATCCATCCAAGCCGCCGCAAGGCGGCTTTTTCGTTTCCGCACCGGAGCCGATACATGCAGAACTCGATCCCCATTTCGCAACTCGCCAGCGCGCAGTCGGGCGTCATCGCTCCCGCGGGAACGCTGAACTACCTCAACGGGTTGATCCTCACCCAGAACCCGGCCGTGCCGATCGGCTCCGTGATGTCGTTCTCGGCAGCCAACTCCGCGGCCGCCGTGGGCGCCTTCTTCGGCTTGTCGTCTCCCGAATATGCCGCGGCGCAGCTCTACGCCCAAGGCCCGGACAACTCGACGCAGACGCCGCAGTCGATCCTCTTCGCGCAGTATCCCGAAAGTGCCGTCAGCGGATACCTGCGCGGCGGGGCGCTCAGCTTGACGCTGACGCAGCTCCAGGAGCTGACTGGGACCCTGACAATCACTTTCGCCGGTACGGCGCTCACCTCGTCCTCGATCAACCTGTCGTCGGCGACGAGCTTCAGCAATGCCGCCACGGTCATCGCGGCAGCCTTTACATCGCCGCCGTTCGCCGTGGCCTACGACAGCCAGCGCAACGCCTTCACCTTCACCTCGACGGCGACCGGCGCGACGGAGACCATCACCTACGCCTCCGGTTCGCTGGCAGCCGGCCTGAACCTGACGCAGGCGACGGGCGCCGTCCTGTCCCAGGGTGCGGCCGCGGCCACGATCAATGCGTTCATGAGCGCACTCGTCGGCGTCAACCAGCAGTGGTTCTCCTTCACGACGATGTGGGAGCCGGATGTCTCGGACAAGACCTCGTTCTCGCAATGGACCAGCGAGCAGAGCAATGGCTATGCCTACGTCGGCTACGACAGTGATCCGAACGTCCTGAACCAGCAGGGCAGCACGGAAACCTGGGGCTATGCCGTCCAGCAAGGCAGCTACAGCGGCTCCAACCTGCTCGCCGGCACGATCAATCAGGCGATGCAGGTCATGGGGTACTACGCCAGCCTCAACTTCGAAGCGGTGAATGGGCGAACGACACTGTCCGGTCGAACCTGGGTCGGGCAATCGCCATATGTCAGCGACCTGACCTCGTACACGAACATGCTGGCGAACGGCTATAGCTCCTACTGCGGCTTCGCCTCCAAAAAAGGCAACTTCAACTCGTTCGAGAGCGGCTCGATTTCTGGCCCCTACCTCTGGGCGGACTCCTACGCCAACCAGGCATGGCTGCGCGACAACCTGCAGCTTGCCCTGGTCAAGGCCAAGCAGCAGTCCAATGCGATCCCGTACAACACGGACGGCAATGCGCTGATCGAAGCGGCCGTCTCCACCGTCATGTCGCAGTTCACGACCTTCGGCGGCTGCGTGAATGGCGTGACGCTGAGCCAGAGCCAGATTCAAGAGATCACCAGCCTCACGGGAGGCACGGATATCTCCGGCACGTTGTTCTCGCAGGGTTGGTATCTCTTCATCGGCACGGCGACTTCCAGCACCCGCGTCTCGCGCACCAGTGGGCCGCTTGCCCTGTTCTATGTGGATGGCCAGTCCGTCCAAGTCATCGACCTGACCGCCTACGAGGTGCAATAACATGTCCACGATTACCTCGGCCAATGCCTCGTTCTCCCTGGGCGTCGCAAGCCTCTTTCCTGTCGCGCAGAAACTGCAGGGATGGTCTGCTGACGACGCCTTTACTGTCGAGGGCGTCAACCTCGCCGAAACCCAGATGGGCGTCGATGGCGTCTTCGTCGGCGGCCTGGTGTTCGAGCAGTACAAGATGGACCTGATGTTTCTCGCATCCTCGTCGTCGCCCCAGTTGTTCTGGTCGTGGTCGCAGTACGAGAAGGCCATCGTGGACAAGGTCTATGCGTTCGGAAGTATCAGTCTTCCGTCGATCGGCATGAAGTTCGTGCTGTCGAATGGCGTGCTGAAGAATCTGCCTCCCATGCCCCCGGCGAAGAAAGTGCTGCAGCCGGTGCGCGCGCAGATCGAATGGGGCACCATCATCTCGGCGCCCATCGCATGAGCCGGCGCGAGCGCATCTATACCGTCACGGACGACAACCGCGACAAGGGGCGGTCCTTCCTACTCAAGGAGATGCCGGCAACGCAGGGCGAGTGGTGGGCCTTCCGTGCCTTCGTGGCATTGGCGCGGGGTGGCGTCGAACTTCCCGAAGACCTCAAGGAAATGGGCATGGCGGGCGTGGCGCGCCTGACTCTCAGCCAGATCGGCAAGATGTCTCCCGCCGATGCGAAGCCGCTGATGGATGAGCTGTACCGCCAGGTGCAGGTTGTCGCTGATCCGAAGAACGGCTTTACCCGCGAGCTGATCGAGGACGACATCGACGAGATCGCCACCCATTTCAAGCTGAAGTGGGAGCTGATCAAGTTGCATGCGGGTTTTTCCGAGGCCGCCAAGCCATCGACTTCGGCATAGGGTCTGGCGGTCACAGCACACGCGACTTGGTCGAATACACCAACGTGCCCAAGACGATCGCGACGGTCGTCTCGTCTCGCCTCGCCTCGCTGCATGAGCTGGATACGGTCTACGGTACCACGGACATGTGGGGCTTTCTGGAGATCATCGCCGTGGACAACCACAACCAATCCGTGATGAACAGGACGAACAGCTGATGGCTACCGTTATCGACGCCCTGATGATCACGCTGGGCTTCGACGTCACTGACTACAAGAAAGGCCAGAAGGAGGTCAGCGACGCGCAGAAGAAAATGCGCGACGACACCACCAAGACGCTGAAGGAGATGTCCGAGGGCAACAAGAAAGTGGTCGAGGGCCTGACGTCTCTCAAGACGGGGCTTCTGGAGGTCATTGGCATTGTCACCGGCGGCATCGGCCTCAAGGACTTCGTGCTGGGCACGATGAATTCTCAGGCCGCGCTTGGCCGCCTCAGCACTAACCTCAACATGAATGCCCGCGACCTCAAGGCGTGGGGCATCGTGGCGGAGGAAATGGGCGGCAAGGCGCAGGATGCCTATGGCTCGCTGATGAGCATCCAGCAAGGTTTGGGCGAGGCGATGGCGAACGGCCACTCTGCCTTCACCGATACCGCGCGACGGATGGGCATCGGCATTACCGACAGCATGATCCGCAATCAGGACTATGCCGGCGTCATGGAAGCGATTGCCACGCGTCTGCAGTCGTTGCCACGGCCGTTGGCGCAATACGACGCGAACCAGCTGGGCGTCGGGAGCATGTTCAACGCCCTGATGGATCCGAACTACCAGCAGAACCTTGCGCAGGCTCAACAGGTCGTCGGCGTCACCAAGCAAAGCACCGAGGCAGCCGAGCGGCTGCAGAAACAATGGGCACTCGTTCAAGCGCGGTTCGAGGGCATTAAGGATAAGGCGTGGGCAGCTGTTGAGCCCATGATCGAGCGATTGGTGAACTGGCTTGATCGCGTCGACTGGGATGGCCTGGCCAAGCAGATCAATGCCGTGGTGAATGCGCTCGGTGGTTGGGGAACGGTGGCGACCGTGGTGGGCTCGGTGCTGGCACTCAAGTTGCTCAGCCCAATGCTGGGTATCGTCGGTGCGCTCACCCGCATGGTGCCGCTGCTGGGCAGTGGCGCAGGCGCGCTGAGTGGATTCGGTGCTGCACTGAGCGGCATCAACCTTGCCGCGCTAGGGAGCGTTCTTGGCGCTGTCGGTCTGCTCTACTCGCCATCGCTCGGCGGCAAGCAGCGCGCCGATGGAAGCTACGAGGATGAGGCGGCGCGTCCCGGCAGCATGCCTACCTTCAGCAATGCGGACCTTTGGAATCGCGTCAAGGGACGGCCATCGAAGTACACGGGTAGCGCCCTACAGGCCGCAACGTTGCTGGCCGGTCGCATGTATGCCGACAAGATGTCACCGGAAGTCTATCGGCAGGCGGCCAGTGACATCCTGCAGAACAAGATTCAGCCGGGCGATTTTCCCGGCGGCGGCACTGCTAGTTCGAGCGCGGGTCTTCCGCGCGGCGTTCGCAATGACAACCCGGGGAACCTCAACTATGTGGGGCAGGATGGCGCGACGCTTGAAGGTCCGGGCGGTCGGTTTGCACGCTTCTCCAGCATGGATGCCGGGATCTCTGCGCTCGCCAATCAGCTGGTGCTCTACATGGCGCGGGGCAAGGACACGATCAGCAGCATCATCGGCACGTACGCACCGAAAGGTGACAAGAACAACACGGCTAAGTACATCAACGATGTGATGCGGTCGATGGGCATTCGCAGTGGCGATCAGCAGTTGACGGTGGCGGACATCCCTAAGCTGATGCGGGCCATCATCGACGAAGAGGGGAATGGCAAATACGTCTCGGATGCCGATATTCAGTCCGGGCTCCGGTATGGCGCGCGGCAGCATGCGATGGCGCGTGCGAATGGCGGAAACTCCAAGAGCGTGCAGAACGACGTGCACATTGGACAGTTGACAGTTACAACGCAGGCCACGGATGCCAAGGGCATGGCGCGTGACCTGCCTGCTCAGCTCCAGAACAACGGCATGATCGCCAGCATTGACACGGGGGCCGAGTGATGCCTTCGCAGGTCTCGGCCATTCTCCTTGCTGGCTCGTCTATTGCCGACGGCATCAGCCTCATTACGGGCGCTTGGGCGACGCAATGGGCTATCTACGCCACTGGCACTTCCAACCCCGCCATTCTGCCGGACAGCTTCGCCGCGATCGATTTCAACGGCGATTCGCGCGTCTGCGATTACCCCGTCGAGCAGGGCGGCTTCGAGTCTTACAACAAGGTGATGGTGCCGGAAGAGTTGCGCATTCGCCTTGTTTGCGGTGGCAAGAACATGGGCCGCGACGATTTCCTCGCCACGCTGCGCATCATGCGCTACAGCACGAACCTGTATGACATCGCTACGCCCGACGACTTCTTGCCGAACATGTCGCTGACACGTTACGACTACGTACGAAGCGCGCAGAACGGGGTGACCATGCTGACTGTGGATGCCGTGTTCAACGAGATCATGGAAGCGGCAAGTCCCACGTATTCAAGCAATACCGGAACAACGCCGGTCATCAACAGCGATAGCCCGAGCGCGGCATCTCCCACGCAAGTCGGATCGGTATCGGTGTCTTTCCCGAATGCGCCATACAGCGGCTCGGGACAAAGCCTGGTCCAGAACGGAGTGGGCGTACAGTGAACTTGGTCAACATTCAGCCCGTCGCCTCGCAGCAGTTCAACTGCATGCTCGGCGGCCAGGTTTGCCAGATTTCGCTCTATCAGAAATCGACGGGCCTGTTCATGGATCTCACGGTGAACAACGTCGTCCTCATGACGTGCGTTGTATGCCTCAACCGGACATTAATGGTTCGACTGAGCTATCTGGGTTTTATCGGCGATCTGGTATTCGTCGACACGCAGGGCGCCGATGCTCCGAGTTACACCGGCCTCGGATCACGCTGGCTGCTGTTCTATCTCGCGCCATCCGATGTCACTGGAGCCATGGCATGAGCTTCATTCGACGCAAGATTGACGTCCAGATCGCGCTCAACGGCGACACCTTCGACGGGTCGAACAACATCATCACGCTCTCCGGTCTGCGCGTGAACGCCGTGATCCACACCTTCATCGGCGGCACGGGCGGATGGGCCAGCGATGCCACGCTGCGCATCAGCGGCATGAAGAACGCGGACATGGCGAAACTCTCCACGCTTGGCTTCATCGCCAACAACTACAACGGCGCATCGGGTCAGATGAACTCGATCAACGTCTTTGCGGGCGACGATCAGGCCGGAATGACGCTTGCCTTCAGTGGGGCGATCACCTCGGGCAACGTCAATTACAACGCGCAACCGGATGTCGGTGTCGACCTGGTTTGCAATGCGCTGACGGGCCTGCAGTTCCAGTCCATTGCGGCAAGCAGCTACAAGGGGTCGATGAGCGTGGCGACCATGCTGCAGGCGATCTGCAATGCCGCCGGCATGTCGTTCGTCAACAACGGCGTCACGGCCATGCTCAGCAACCACGCGGTGGGCGGATCGCCACTGAAACAGATCAAGGACATCTGTCTTGCCGCGGGTATCTTCTACAAGATCGAGAATGGCCCGCAGGCTATGACCCTGACCGTCTGGCCCAGCGGATCGAATGCGGATGACACGATCATCGATGTGGGCCCGGAAACGGGCATGGTGGGCTATCCGCAGTACTCCGTGCGCGGCATCAACATCAGTTGCCTCTATAACCCCAGTATTGCGGTGGGGCGTCAAATCAACGTCACCAGCTCCACGCCGGCACCGGCCGCCAATGCACCGCTGCAGGTGCCGGGGACACTGCCGGGCCAAGGACCGCTCCAGATCTCCGGCGCCAACGGCACCTTCTCCGTTATCGGAGTGACGCACGAGCTCGCCTCAGAGATTCCGAACGGTCCATGGTTCACGCATTCTGAGCTTTCGAGCCTTCCCTACAATGCCCGGTAATTCGTCCACAGGCTTTGTCAGCGGCGCATCGGGCGCGGGGCAGAAGGAGTTGCTGGCGTTCTTCTTCCGGCGCGCGATGGCGGACGTTGCCACGGCAACGCTGGTGAGGGTCATTGCAGTCTATAACGACGGTGGCGACGAACCTGCGGGCCTCGTGGATGTCCAGCCGCTCGTGATGCAGATCGACGGGCAGTTCAATACGACGTCCAGGCCGACGGTCTATGGCGTGCCCTACGGTCGCGTCCAGGGCGGCACGAATGCCGTGATTCTCGATCCCGAAGTCGATGACATTGGGGTCTGCGTGTTTGGAGACCGCGACCTTTCCAGTGCCATCGCCTCGCAGGGCGAAGCGGCGCCCGGAAGCAACCGACGCAACAGCTTGTCGGATGCGCTCTACGTGTGCAGCGTGCTCGGCAAATCGGCGCCCACGCAGTACGTCCAGTTCAACGCGAGCGGCATCACGGTGGTTTCGCCAACGCAGATCACGCTGCAGGCGCCGACCATTGCAATAACCGGCCACCTAACCGTTTCCGAATCGGCCAACGTCACGGGCGAAGTGACGGGCAATGGCATTGAGCTTTCGCAGCACGTCCATACCGGAGTTCAGTCCGGGTCGAGCAACACCGGCAAGCCGACGGGCTAAACAATGACCACCACCTTCATGCTCGACCCTGACACCTGGGATCTGGTCGTCGGGCCGGACGGCAATTACGTCACGCTCACCGGAGCTGCGCAGATCCAGCAGGACGTGTGCTCGGCTATCCGCACCTTTCAGGGTGAATGTTGGTACGACAACACGCAGGGCATGCCGTACTTCGAAAGCATCTTCGGCCAGCCTGTCGCTTCCTCCTTCCTCAAGAAGCAGGTGCAGAACGCCGCGCTGACCGTCCCCACGGTCACAGGCGCAACGCTCACGAATCTCACGATCTCCGGACGAAAGCTGACCGGGACCGTGGTGGTGACGACTTCAACCAGCACGACTCCGATTGAGGTCAACTTCTAATGACGATTCAAACCAGCGTCCCCGCGATTCAGTTCACGGGGACGGGCCTCGTATTGCCTACGGAAGCCCAAATTCTGGCCGGCGTGCAGGCAGACCAGCAGACCGCTAACGGCGGCTCGGTGACCCCGACCCTTACCAGTCCATCGGGTCAAGAGGCGCAGAGCTACACCGCGATCATCGGCGACAAGAACAACGAGATCGCCAGCATCGTCAACAACCTCAACCCGGACAATGCGTCGGGACGTTGGCAGGATGCAATCGGACGCATCTACTTTTTGAATCGCATCGAGGGTGCCGGATCTGTCACTGCGGCCGCGTGCGTGGGCCTCGTGGGGCAGACGGTGCAGGCCGGCGTGCTGGTGCAGGATGCTTCCGGCTACCTGTGGGCGGCAACGCAGGCCTTTACCTTCGACTCCAACGGACAGGCCTCGCCACAGTTCCAATGCCAGACGGATGGCCCGATCACCATCCCGAGTGGCGCGCTCACGATCTACAAGGCCACCACGGGCTGGGACAGCTGCACCTTCAACGGTAGCGGCACGCTCGGCAATCTTGTCGAGTCGCAGTACGACTTCGAATACCGTCGCAAGCAATCGGTCGCGATCAACTCGGTGAACATGGTGGCGTCGATCCGCGCCGCAGTATTCGCCCTTGAAGGAGTGCTCGACGTCTTCGTCGTCGACAACCCGAGCGGCAACACGGTCAACTACGGCGCCACGAACTATCCGCTTGCGCCGCACAGTGTTTTCGTCGGCGTTGTCGGTGGGACTGCGGAAGAGATCGCGCTAGCGATCTGGAACAACAAGTCCGGCGGTTGCAGCTACAACGGCAACACGTCGCAGATCGTCTATGACACGGCAGCTCTGACGCAGCCATATCCGCAGTACACAGTGGAGTGGAACATCCCGACGAATGTTCCGGTTTACTTCACGGTGAGCCTGGCGGCGAATGCAAATCTGCCGGCCAACATCGTTTCACTCGTGCAAGCCGCGGTCGTCGCCTCGTTCAACGGGGAGGATGGCGGATCGCGTGCGCGCCAAGGCTCCCAGCTCTACGCAGGTCGCTATTACGCCAACGTCGCCGCACAGGACAGCAATGTCCAGATCTACGAGATCACCCTTGGCACGACCGCAAGCCCTAGCAGCACGGCATTGCTGCTCGGCATCGATCAGAACCCGACACTCACCGCGGCAAACGTGGCGGTTACGTTGTCATGATCGATTACCAACAGACCATTCTGGCGCAGTACCAAAACAGTCCGATCCTCACGCAGCTCATCGACTTCTTCAATCAGTGGATCGATCCGTGCGATGACGCGGACGGCATCTACGAGCAGATCTGGAACATTCAGACCTGCAATGACTACGGGCTCATGGTGTGGGGGAAGATCGTCAATATCTCCCGCAACATCCAGATCCCATCCGACATTCTCTATTTCGGCTTCCATGAAGCCTATACGGATGATTCGACGGATCCGCAGCCTTTTGGACAGGCTCCGTTCTGGACAGGCAAGCCAGCGACGGAGACTTACCAGCTTTCGACCGAGGCCTATCGCACGCTCATCATGGTGAAGGCGCTGGCCAACATCACCAATTGCACAGTGCCCAGCCTCAACAACCTCCTGCAAGTCCTGTTCGAAGGACAGGGGCGGTGTTACGTCGTCGACACCGGAAGCATGCAAATCCGGTTCGTCTTCGAGTTCGAGCTGACCCCCGTGCAGCTCGCCATTCTCATCAATTCCGGTGCGGTTCCACGTCCGGCAGGGGTCCTCGCATCTGTGATGCAGATCGCCCCCTCTCAGACCTTTGGCTTCAACGAAGCAGGCTTGCAGCCCTTCGGCCAGGGGACCTTCTTTACCTCATCGGGACTTCAAAATGCTCAGTAGCGCGCCCCCGACATCGGTTCCGTTGCCGTTCGCGAATTCCGGAACCAAGAATGCCATTCCTACTGCCTCGCAGATCGGCATCACAGCCGGCGCGGCATCGCTGACGGATGGCTTTCCGCCTCTTACATTCACGCCGATTTCCGCAGGCGGCGTGCCGCCGTTTGGCGCGGACTTCAACGGCATCCTGAACCTGCTGTCGCAGACTGTTCAATGGGTGCAGGCGGGCGGCCAGTTCGGCTACAACTCGACCTTCCAGACTGCAATCAGCGGCTATCCGAAGGGCGCGTTGCTGCTGCGCTCCGATTTGAGCGGCTTCTGGCTCAGCACGGCGGACGGTAATACCACCGATCCCGATACGGGTGGCTCAGGCTGGATTCCCTGCGGCGGATCCAGCCAGATCGCGTCAGTTGCCTTGTCGGGCTCTGCGGTGACTCTGACGGCGCTCCAGGCGGCATCGCCGATCATCATCTTGACCGGAACCCTTACAGCCAACCTCAACGTCGTGTTTCCTGCGTGGGCAGGCGTGGAATGGACGGTCATCAACAGTACCTCCGGCGCGTTCACGGTAACGTGCAAGACGGCCTCAGGCACGGGCGTTGCAGTGGCTCAGAGTGGTGCAGCTTTCCTCTACAGCGACGGCACGAATATCTTGCAGCCATCTGCAATGCAAGTTGGAGCGGCGACGCAGCCGAACCAAGCCGTGCAATTCGGTCAGTTAACCGGCCTGATCGGCTCGATGCGAAACGCTTCAATGAGCGTGACATCTGCCGGGGCTTCCGCGACCTTCGCCGCCGATCAGGTGGTGGTTGGAACAGCGTTGAACGGCTTGGAATACCTGCTCCCAAGCTACAGTCAGACCATCAACCTCGCCACGACCGGCGCCGGCGGCATGGATACAGGATCTGCGCCGGTGTCGGGCTTCGTGGCGCTCTATGCGATCTACAACCCGACCACTGCAACGACCTCGATTCTGGCCACGAACGCGACAAGCGCGGCTGCTCCGACTATTTATGCGGGTGGCCACATGCCGTCCGGCTACACCGCGAGCGCGTTGATTGGCGTATGGCCGACGAATGCCAGCAGTCAGTTCGTGATCGGCTACCAAAATGATAGGTCGCTAAAGTTCGTTGGTGTAACGGCAGTAAATACAACGACGAATGCATCTACTCCGACATCTGTTTCGATCTCGGCCGCAATTCCGAAGAATGCATTGAGCATTAGCGGCAACATTACTGTTGCCAATAATACGGCAAATTCTTCGGTTTCTGCGTCGATCAATTCGGATGTTAATGGATCAAGCAAGGCGCAAACCTTGCAATACATTGTGAGTGCTTCAGGTGCGGCCACCTGTCCATTCGGTGGTATTTCGATAGCCACTCCACAGGCGATCTTTTACACCTTAAACCCAAATACTGGTGTAGGAACGTTGACTCTATCGATTACTGGATATACTTTCTAAGGGAGGATTCGAGATGACACAATTGAATGTGCAGTTCAGCGATTCCACCGAAAGCACCATCATCGCCTATTTTGCTAATGCACAGGATCCGACCCAATATCCAAATCAAAGCGTCATCCAAGCATCCGATATCCGGTGGAAGACGTACTTTGATGAGCAATCCACCTGGATACAGGGGCTGCTCGTCAGCCCCGGAAATAACTAGGATGTTTTCCGCAGCCAAAGGCTTCCACCATGCGGTGGATTGCCTTGCAAGAAGGCGCTGAGCGCCTCGATATGGCATTCGCGAGCAATGGCGCTCCCGTAGATAATGTCCCAGTCTGGATTGCCGGAAAGAAACGCCTGCAGTAGATATTGTTCATTCCAGCTGAAGCCTAGCTCGCATACCCAGCGTTGCGGATACTCGGTGGGCATGAAGATGTCGTGGAAGTGCACATAGACACCGGGCGAGAGGACTGGAAGGATTTCCAGAACCAACCGGTTCACATCGCTGCCAGTCTTCGAGACGTGCGATGAATCGATGAACAGGATATCGCCAGCTACCAGGCTGGTGAAAATGGACTCATCAGCTTCTTGGGCACGGCAATACTGCAGATCGATTCGTCCCGTCAGGTGAGCCTCTTCCAAGAAGGGGCGCGGGTAAGGCTCAACGCAGGTGATCGAAGTCGAGTTAGCCAGAAATCGGCGATTGACGTCCATCATCAGCAGCGTCGAATAGCCCGATCCGACTTCGACGATCTTTCGCGGACGAATCATCTGCAGCAGACAGAAGGTGACGCGCGGATCCTGACGCTCAAACTGCCCGTTGAAGTCATAGAAGTGATCGAGTGCATCATCGGCAGCTCCGCTCGACGGATAGTCGTAGCCGGCGATCAGCTTCGGGAAGACGTCACGCAGCAAGTGCTCATGGCTAGCAGAATTAAGATCAATTCCGCGCACCGTCTTGGCGCCTGTCCAGATGTGGCTCTGATCCCTCGTGGCCTCCTTAGGGTCAACCACTGGCGAATAGAAATGACCGTCTGGAAAGGCTGGGCGCGACATTGATCATCCTTGGAGTGGGGAAGGGCAAGCATACCGCTCACGCCATCACTAGTCTGCGCCTACAGCATCCATTTCGTGGCGTCATGAAGATGATGTTGTCCTAGTCGTCAGGCCTCATCCGATGGCCGTCAGGCGCAGCCGACGCGCACAAGTCAGGCGCGGTCCGATGGCTGGAGCGCTGTCTCGCAGTATGCGGCCCATGCTTCCATCAGCTTCCGCCGCTTCTCCAGCAGCGCGCCGCGGCGGTAGGCTGCCTCCACCTTGTTGCGGATGGTGTGCGCCAGCGCCATCTCGACCACCTCGGCGGGGAAGTCGGTCTTCTCGGCCGCCCAGTCGCGGAACGAGGATCGGAAGCCGTGCACCGTGAATGGCTTGCCCATGCGCTTCTGCAGCAGGTACAGCATAGCGTTCTCGCTTAGCGGGAACGGCGGCTTGTTGCGCGGCAAACCTTTCAGAATCGCCACGGCTTCCGGCACCAGCGGGACGACGTGCTCGGCGCCGCCCTTCATGCGCTCGACTGGGATCGTCCAGAGTCCCGCATCCAGGTCCAGCTCGGCCCACGGCATTCCCGTCACTTCGCCAGTGCGCGCGGCGGTCAGCAGGGTAAAATGCATCGCCTTCGCGGCCAGCGCTCGCCGGGCCAGCAGCTCAGGTATGAACGCAGGAAGATCCGAGTAGGGCATCGCTGCATGGTGCTGTGCGCGCTTCACCTTCGACGGGCGCGGCAGCAGCTTGTCCAGATGCCCGCGCCAGCGCGCCGGGTTCTCTCCTGACCGATACCCCGACACGCGCGCCCAGTCCAGGATGCGCTCGATGCGACCGCGCACGCGGGTGGCGGTCTCGGTCTTGTCCGTCCAGATCGGATGCAGGCACGCCAACACGGCTGGCGTGTCGATGCGGGCGACCTCGGCATCGCGCGCCGGCCCGTAGTCCTTCAGGGACTGCTCCCACTGCTCGGCTTGCGCGTCGTTCTTCCAGCCGTGCCGGTGCGTCTCGATGAAGGCATCCACGCAGGCACCCCACGTCATGCCTGTAACCGCCTGTGCAGCCCTGCGTGCGTCCAGCGGGTCGATGCCCTGAAGAAGGGCTTGCCGGTGACCCAGCGCCGTGTGGCGAGCGTCCTGCAGGCTCACAAGCGCGACCGCACCCAGCCCCATCTCCCGCCGCCGCCCCTTGAACTGGTAGCGCAGCACCCAGGATCGCGTGCCGGCGTCTGTGACCTGCAGGTACAGGCCGCCTCCATCCGCGTGATAACCTGCCTTCGCCGTGGCGACCTGACGTGCCGACAGACGGTTGATCGGACGCCCCATTCCTACCCACCATCCTACCCATGTTTGGTGTGCGGATCGTACAGGAATGATCCGGCAGGGTGTGGATTCAAAACCGCACAACGGCGCGGGTTTGCGGAACATTACGGAACGTCGAGGAAGCCACGAATCGGCCTCTCTCTCCGCCAGATTAGCAACTAAGCTCCTGATTTCAGGAGCTTTTTTGTTGTCCGATGGTTTCGTTCCCAGCGTTGCCCCATACATGCGTACAAGCTGGATTTAGGCGCATGCCCGCAGACTTCAGCGGGGTTTGAGACCATGGACGGCATCGCATCGACATCCGACATGGTCAGCCGGCACCATGGCGCCAGAAGCGAACGGCTGATCGATCGGCACCCAGCTTTGGGCATGGTTGGCGGTGCAGCCCAGGCAGATTCCGGGGTCATTCGAGACAAGCCACCGCTTCACCTTCATGCCTACATCGATGGCGCCGCAAAGGCTGCCGTAGCAATTCGCCAGGCTCTCTTCAGTCACTGCGATGGTCTTGGCTTGACGCTCGCTGTAGCCGAACGCCTGGATGGCAGCTGGAAATGGCTTGTCGGACATGCCCGGAGTCGCCAGCGCGTTGCGGATGAGTAACCGGAGCTCGCGCCGCTGCTCATGGTCGAGTGGCGTGCCATCTGGTGCTACAAGCACCAGAGCCGCGCCGAACTTCGTTGCCCACGCAATCGCGCGGGGATAAGGCGCGCCCCAGGCGATACCGGTCACCAAATCCACTCGAGGTAGCTCCTGAGTGATGGCGATGGTGAGGGCATTGTTGGCCTCAACCCATTCGGGGCGAAACTGGCCGTAGCGTAGCTCGTCAGGGTAGAGACCTTCTGCCGGCACGAATCTCCAACTCATGCCGGCATGATGGCATGCCTACCGCAAGCGATCATCGTTGCTCATGGATCAGCGCCGACCGTTGCGAATGAGTGCCCGTCGCGCCGCTTTGGTGACGGCATCCGGATTACTGGTCAGCATCCGCGTCAGGCTCTTTCCGTCCACGGCGCTGAAGTGGAGGTGTTGCGTGACGCCTGCGTTGCCGGCGGCCGGAGCACCATGCGTTTGCATGCCCGCCGCCCCCTGGCGTACGAAGTTCGCGATGTGCGCCGGGAGGACCATTTCGTTCTTGTGGATCTGCGCGATCTGATCGGCGGGCACGTTGTCCCAACCGCCAGCGGCCGAGGCCATGGAGCCGAATGCCGCAGCTTCTGCAGCCACGGCTGCACCGAAGGCCGGCGCACCCATGTCCACCGGCCACGGTGCGCCGGAGAACGATGCTATTCCTTGGGCGCCAGCAACAGCGGCCGCATCGGCGATCAGCGCCGCCGACTTGGCTTTATCGGTGGCGATGTCCGTAGCCGCTTGTGTGTCGTTGGCTGTGCCCAGGCCAAGGAGCGTTCGAAGGGATGACGCCAACTTCTTCGCCTCACCCTCCAGCCAATTTTCCAACACCCTATCAACCATCGACTCGATGATGCGGCCAGCTGCCTGCTCGGCTTGCTGCGCCATCGTCTGTGTGGTGTGGCCGCTGCGGAAGATGATCTGGTTGAAAGCCTGCGTCACCTCGTTGCTGATCTGCTTGGCGGCGTCGTTCCACGACTGCATGGACTTCTGCGCAGCCTTCTTGTTCGCCTGCGTGACGTCGTCCGTAACCTCGGTCTGCATCGTTGACCAGAGCTTTGCATCGGCATTCAACGCCGCCGTGTTGCCGGCATCGAGAGCTCGCTTCTTGGCGATGTACTCCTGATAGGCAGCCAGCAATTGGGCATCGATGGACTTCTCGGTATCGAGGTATTGCTGTGCGTTTATCGTGCCTTCACTGAATGCACTTTCGTTGGCGCGCTTCTTCTCCTCGGCGCTGTTCTTCGCCTCCGTGACGTTTTCCTGCAACGCAGATAGTTCTTCTTCGTCCGCCTTCTTGGCCTCCTGTGCGCGCTCGTCGTCCACTTCCTTCGTGAGCTGCTGAATCGTGCGGTAGGCCTCGGCGTACTGCAGCGTGCCTTTCTTCAGCGTCGCCAGCTTTTGCGTCCAGAACGCCAGCTCGTACTTCTCGCGGTTCTGGTATGACACCTGATCCGTGGACTCGCTGATCTCCAGCTGTTCTTCCAGCGACTTGTGCAGGTTGACGGCCTTGGCCTTCGTCTCGCCGAACTCTCTCTGCAGCTTCTTGAGGATCGCTTCCCACTGCTCGCCGCCTGCAATCGCGCCGGACGCATCGAAGCTGATGCCCTTGATGGAGTCGGAGTTCGGATCGCTCTTGTGAATGTCCTCGATGCGCTGCTTGGCTTCGGCGATCTTCTCCTGCAGCAGGCTCGTTTCCTTCAGGTGCTGGTTGAGCTTTTCCTGCTCCTGCACCTCCTGGATAAGCTGGGTGTTCTTCTGCGAATTTGCGCCTTGTTGCTTGGCGTCATCCTGCTCGGCCTTCACCTTGTCGCGGAGCGCGATCGCCGCCTTGTGCGTCTCGTCAGCGTACTGCCGCGCGTTCTCGATGGCCTGCTTGGCATCGTCGCCGCCCAGGTTGGCGTTGGCCTTGATGACCTGCTGCAGCTCGTACTGCGCCTCGACGGCCTTGTGCGTCGCCGCCGCCGACTGCTCTTCCAGTGTCGGATCGAAGGCCTTGCGCAGGCCTTGGTCGATGACATTGAAGCCGTTCTTGAAGTCGCTGATCTGCTTCTCGAAGAAGCCCATCTTGTCGTTGAGCTTGTCGAGCCGATCCGAGGTGTTGTCCGCGAACGCCTTGGCGGCAATCTCCGTGGCGCCGAACGTGTCGCCCTCGCGCTGCAGGGTGCTGATCTGCTCGTACAATTCGACCGTGAGGAAGTGGTACTTGTTGTTGAGCGCGACGACAGCCTGCGTGGGGTTGCCGGCCAGCGACTCCACCTCGCGCGCGGCCTGGTCGGCAGATTCTCCGGTGAGCTGCATGGAGTTCGCAGCAGCCTGCGCGGCGTACTGCAGCGACTGGCCGGTGAGCTTGCCGGACTGCGCCAGCTTCTGGACGATGACGTCCGCCTGTGATGTCTGACCGGTGAAGGTGCCGATCTGCATCGCCACGGCATTCAACTGGCCACTCGTCATCCCGACGATGTCGCCCGTGGACAAGATCGCGCGATTGAAGGCGCTCGCCACCTCCTCCGCTTTCAAGAGCTGGTCGCCGAGATAGAGGGCTGCCCCAGCTGTCGCCATGATGGCAACGCCGGTCGGTGAGAACACCTGCTGCAGTAGTCCCGTACGGTTCGCCAGAGTGATCGTGGAGCCTTCCAGGCGCGTGTAGTTTCCGCGCAGCAACTCGCCGATCATCACGCCCAGCTCGCGCGCGGTGCCGCCGCTCAAGGCGAAGGCGGCGGAACTGACCTCGGTAGCCGCTGCAGTGGAGACCTCCGCGGCGTTGAGCGTCTCCAGCGCCGCAGCGTACTCGCTGGCAGAAACCGCGCCGGATGCCATCGCGGCATCGAGTGCTGACTCGGCCTCGGCCATGCCTTCGGACGATCCAAGGTTGCCGGCCATCGCGGTATCGAGCCGCATCATCGCCGCGATCTTCGTCTGCACGGCTTCGTTGAAGGCCGCGGCCTCCTGCGCCACGGTCGCCTGCATGGCCTCCGTGGCTTGCTCGACGCTTTCCGCGCCAGCTTCCATGCCGGCCTGCAACTCGGACGCGTCTGCGGTCAGCAGAACGCGGATTTCGTCAGCTGAGACGGACATCGGGATTCTCCTTGTGTACTTCGATGGGCAGCGGGATGTTTCGGTGGCTTTCACCGAGCACTCGAAGGATCGGTGGTAGTTCGTCGAGCGAGATTGCCTCGTCGAGTTCGAACGCCAACTCTTCAAGCGTGGAGCCGAGGAATTCGTGGCGAATCGAAATGGCGATCACACGAAGCAGGTGCGGCCACTTGTCTCGCTCCAGCACTCGGATGGTTGGCGTGCACTCTCCAAGGGCCTGGACGCTTTCAAGCACCTCGCCGACTTGAGTGGCGGCGAGTGGCTTCACTGCCACGGTTTTGCCGCGCAGCGTGACGCTGGCGTGCGTAGGTTTGTTAGTAGGGGTTTCCATGTGCACCTCGGGATCGCTCAGCAGCGCAGCGTGCGCAGGTCACTTCGGTTTCTGATGGGGCTACGTGAGTGGTTGGGGGCCGCGTGACCCTGATGAACGCCTTGGAGATGAAGGTCACCGCCCCCTGTGCGTGTTGTTTGCGACTTCATCGCCAGGACACTTGCGCACTTGTCCCGCCCGTGGCTGAGCTGGTTACTCGGTGAATTTGCCGCTCATGCATTGCGCCCACAGCGTGCGCCAGTGTTCCGTGGCGGCATCCATGGCCGCGGATTGAACCTTTTCAATGCAGAGGTCGCGCTGCTGAAGGTGGGGCGCCACCAGCGGCAGAAATGCCGTTGTGCGCCGATCACTCAAGGTCTGGGCTTGGGCGAGCAAGCGATCGAGCGCGACGAGCATGGCGCGACTACGCTCAACCTGGATTCGTGCCTGCCGGTACTCTTCGCCGAGTTCTTCAGCGAATGAGGTCAGGTAAGCCAGCGACTCGACCTTGTGCAGTGCGAGTGCCGCGTCGCCTTGCTTGTTGAGCTCCGCGATCTGCCCCTTCACCTTTTGAGCGGCCTTATCTGCAGCCACGGACTGCGCTTGGCTCTCGGCAAGTTGGCGAACCAGTGCCTCGCGTGCCGCATGATCCAGCGCGGGCGCGTCTCCCTTTGCCCCTGCCGCCGCCCACTTGTCCATCGCATCGGCTTCGGCCTTGTCCAAGGCGTCGAGCTGAGAACGGATGTCGCGCTCGGGATCCCCTGCGGCGGATAGCTGGCTCAATACGTCCATTTTCTGTTGCCGCTGGGCTCCAATACCCCGATGAGCCTCCAATGCGTTTAGGACGCGCTGTTGATGAGTGGTATCAGTCATTGGGTGTTCTCCTTGGTGGACAGGTGGTCGATGACGGCAGCTGCGAGGTCGCTGCTTTGAGCTTTGAGTCGGGACATGGCGCGTTCGGTGGTGATCGGATCGTTGACGCGGTAGAGCGGTTGCCAGTGACCGCGAAGGGGTGGCGGCCGGTCTTCTTTGCGAGCCTGTCGGCCCTTTCAGCCTTGGCGAGCCTCTAGTCCTTCTCGCGCTCCACCTTCGCCATCACGGCGGAGAGTTCGAAGGGCGATAGCTTGGCCAGCGCGGTGAGGGCTTCGAGCTTCTTCTGTTGGTCGGACATGGTCAGTGCCTGGTGGATGGGTGGGTCTGGGTATGGGGCGGCGAAGTCGATGCGATGTGCGCCTGCATTTTTTGCGCGTGTCTCAGTACGAAACGGGCGGATGCGAAAGGATTCGGCGAGGCCCCGTGGCGGTCATGGTTTGGTGGTCGATTCGTGACTGATCGCCTTGAGGTAGCGATAAGCGCGGGCCTGAAGTTCGTCGTCGGAGGTTCGGCTGGTCGTACCGGGAGAGATGCCGCCGTGCTTGGCGCGCACCCGCGGGAGGTTCATCGCCACACAGCGCTTACCCTCGTCGGTGGTCGGGCCAGTAGAGAGGCCGCCATGCCACTTGCAGCGACCGCCTCGCAGCGCCGTGGCGCGGCATGGGTGGCCGGACTTCGTGCGGGCGTTGCAGAGGCTCGTGTCGTCGCCGACGTAGTCAGGGCCGATGCCACGCCGCGTTACTTCGCGTTCGCTCATGGTTTCGCCTCACGCAACGCCATCCATCGCACCAGACTCACTCGCGCGCACACCCGCGTGATGTGCACGGCATGGTCCGGTTCGGTCATGTTCTTGGTCAGGCTCTCGGCCAAAGTCACCCGCGCACACGCAGGCACGAAGTGGGCGCCTTGGGCGGTATCGGCCCGGGGCTTTCCGTCGTCGCCGAAGGCGGTTTCCGAGCCTGAACGTCTGGGTAGGCAGATCCCCCACACCCCTATATAGATCTGCCCAGTCCAGTCATCCGACGGTGCGGAGGGAACGGGCAGAAAGCGCCCATGAAGGCGCGTCTTTCTGCCTCGTTCCTTCCCGTAGCAGTAGGCAGATTCATGCCTGCTCAGTCGCCTGCCCAGTTGAAGCGGCGCGGTTGTGCGGTTTGTGCTGGCAGTGGGCAGATTCATTACATCGCCCCGTTTGCCCAGTTGGCAGCGCGGTAGATCGTCGTGTCGCTCCGTGTGTGCGGGAGTCGTTCGGTGCTCGTGGTCAGCAGCCCTTGTTCGACCGCGTTTTGCAGGTAGGGGAGGGCCCATTCCTTGGTGCGACTGCATGCTGCCGATACAGCCTTCGCGCTGGCCGGCGTGCCGGCGTCCTGCAGCCTCCTGACGGCTTCCACGACGTTCTGGACCTTGGCCGCCACCTCCGTAGCCTTGGCGTCCGCGCGGGCGTCTGCGCGCTTCCCGTCGATCATGGCGCGCACCTTGCGCCAGCTTGCGCCGATAAGGTGCTGCGGCGCTCCGATGGGTTTGAGCGCGGGGCCATGCTTGGGGGTGGACTCCCAGGCGAAGGCGATCGGCCGCGGTGGCAACGACTTGGAGCTGTCCAGGCAGATCAGCATCGACAAGCGCCGGCGTTCGAGGGGCGCCCACATCTTGCGTAACACGGTGCGGGCATCACTGTCGGGGAAAGGATCGTCCTCGCTGCCCAGGTTCACGAGCATGAGGCACTGGCGTGCGTTGGCGGTCAGCGCCGTGCCGCCGCGGATGTCGGCGGTGGTGGGGTTGAGCGTGGCGAGGTTGCTGGCGCCGGCCTGGCTGGTGTGGTGCACCAGCACCACCGCGATGCCGAGCGCCTTGGCGATGTCCTTGAGTGCCGAGACCAGCACCTTGAGTCCCGTGTTGTCTTCCTCGGCGTCCGACAGCGTGCTGGCCGTCTCGAAGATCAGTAGCCCGGGCGCGACCTCGTCGTCCATGCGCGGGGCAAGGGCGTTGATGATCGCGGCGACGGCTTGGGACTTTTCAGGGCGGCGCGTGAGTGCGCTCACGCGCACCAGCTCGCGCCATTCGCGGATGCCTGAATCTTCGAGGTCCGGCACGAGGATGCGCTTCCACCATTCGATGCTGTTCGTGGTGTCGCCGAGCATCCACTTCAATGCACCCAGCTTGCGGGCGTACTGGGCGCGGTCATCCTCGGCGCTGTAGATGACCGCGGTGCGCTTCGGCATCGGGTCGAGGCCGGCCAGAGTCTCGCCGCGGACGTAGGCGGCGGCGATGGCCACCAGGCTGTAGGTCTTACCCTCGCGGCCCGGGGAGGCGACCACGCTCACTTCACTGATCGGGAAGAGCCCAGCCTCGCCGCCCATGAAGGCGTGCGGGTGGGGCCTGCCGGAGGCCTCCAGTTCCTCGGCGGAGTACGTGGTCAGAGCGAGTGCCAGCGCAGCACTCAGCGGGCGCTTGGCCGCTTCGCCGTCGTCGGGCTCGGTGGGGGCAGGCATGGGCAGGTGGCGCACGTTGCCTGGGTCGCCGCCCATCATGCTGTCGGCGTAGGCTTCGAAGTCCTCGGAATCAGCGTGCACCGAGCACCTCCTTCGCGTCGAATACACGCAAGGCGGCGACACGGACGCGGGTCAGGTCGTTCGGGCTCAGCGGGTGGCCGTCGCTGAGCTGGTCGGCCGCCAGCAGCAGGACGGTGGACTCGGTGGCCAGGACATTCAGCGCAGCACGGCAGCGTGGAATCATGGCGGTCTGGCGGAATTCGCGGCGCTGCTGTGGCGTGAGCGAGCGCGTGTCGGTACGCGGAAAGAGGTCGCCGACCTTCAAGCCCACCGCGGCGCATACGTCAGCGACCTCGCAGCCGCCGTGGCAGTGCACCAGCAGAACGCCATCCTCGCGCTCCGTGATCGAGAGGCTGGGCGAGCGGTCCTGATGCGCCGGGCAGCGCGCGATCCAGCCTCTGCCAGCCTTGCGCACGCCATCCAGGCGAGGCAGCAGAAGGTCTGCCGGGTTGATGGGGACGAAGCTGCGGGCGGCGCTCATGCGCGCCCCCTGAGCCCAATCAGGTCGCGGACCGCTTCTTTGAACGGCAGTTCGGTGCAGGCCATGTGGAAGGCCACCATGTCGCCATGGTTGCCACAGGTGTCGCAGCGATAGGCGCCCTTGGTGCCGACCAGCTTCACGCTCAGCGACGCGCCGTGGTCATCGTGGAACGGACACGGTGCAGGTGCCCAACCATTCGCGTCGGCCTGGTCGAGATTGCCAAGGTGCTGCGCGTAGTAGATGGCTGGAGCAGGCAGACGACCGTGCCAGTCCTTCGGCAGGTAGGCGCTGGACGAGCGGCTCATCACGCGGCCGCCTTCTCGCCGCGGGAGGCGGCGATGCGGTCGGCGCACCACTGCGCGACCTCGCCCTCAATCCACGCGGACGCCTTCTCGCTCAGCTTGATCGGTGCCGGGAACTGCTTGGCCTGCGCCAGGCGGTAAATCTGCGTGCGCGACAGGCCGGTGGTTGAGCAGACCTCCGGCAGGCGCAGGAAGCGCGCGGGCTTGATCTCGGTGGGGATGGGGTGCGTAGTGGACGGCTTGGGCTGCATGGGGCATCACCTCAATGGACGAGGTGATGGTGCTAGCCGTCACTTCCGCTTACTTGGACGATTCGTGGTTGAGTTTTCCGAGCCTTTGTCCAACTTCTTCTGATCGTTGTAGTAGGCGCGAATGGCGCGCTCTGGGTCGGCGGTGGTCGCGCCGGCAGCCTCGTAGCAAATGCCGACGATCTTGCGGAAGGGACTCGTGATCGACACGCTCGGCGGAATGAGCTCCTTTGGCTGGCGTGGTGTTGGCGCAAAGTTGAAGCTCAAGGCGGAGTGAATGTGACCAATCGGGCGTGTCTGTATCCGCGCCCTAGTGGCTTTGGTGGGCATATCCTCGCGCGCCTTCGCGGCGATCTTCTCAACCTCGTGAACCTTATCGAGTAGGCGCTTGGCCTCCTCAATGCACTCGTCGTAATCGTTGTAAAAGCCCACCTTATGGGGATCTGGGCGGCACCGATCAGGGTAGAGCGAGAAAATCGCATCACGAAGTCGTTCTTTCGCTTCAGTGCGCGCATCGTTGCTCTCGGGAGCCTTCAGAAGGGATTCCAAGGCTTTTGCCGTTTCCTTCGCCTTCTTGGCGAGGTCATCAAGTGGCGCTCGCACATCAGCCAGCTTCGGTGCCGGTATCGCAGGCGTTGTGCTGGCAGCGATGACACGCAGAGAAATGCGCAAACGATCAATCTGTGCCGTAGTGCACCCAAGATCCTTCAGACTGCGCATCTGCTCGTCACTGAAGTTGCGTGCGAAACGCTCATGTCGCTCGGTTCGCGAAAGTCGTGGGTGCCATACATCCTCTGTTGCTGGTGGTTGGGGTGCTGCATGCTCGTCCACGCGCCTACCTCCATGCCCTTCAAGAGAGAGCTTCGTCAATCAGGCGTTGCGCATATTCTTTGCCAAGTTCCAGCGCGTGTTCGCAGGCGGCGAGCACGCCTAGGTGATACTCACGCGCGGTTTCACGATGTATCAGCTCATCGCCACGGCGGATGGTGTACTCACCCTGCCATCCTTGCTGTGCGTTCCTGCAAGAAGCCAAGCTGCTGACTTCGTACTGTCCTACTGTGGCAATTCCCATGCGGATTCCCCTCTGAAAAGGCCGCACCAGCAGGCGAACTGGCGCGGCATGGCAGGTGTTTCAGTCGAAGCTTTTCGTCACCATGCAATAGGCGTTGGGGAAATCTCGCCTGTACCGTTTCAGCAGCTTCCTAGCCTGGAAGCGTGTCATGGGCGCGGCAGGGTTCAACGGGTAACCGATAAACACCGTCCCGTCGGTTAGCTGTACATCTACCACGGCCTCGTATCGCGCCCGGTGCAAGGTTGCATTTTCGACACTGCGCCGATAGGGGCGCGGTTTGGCACAACGAGGTCGGCAACGCATCTCGCTGGGAATGGTCATCCGGGGCGGAGGAAGCTTGTGCGCCTTTCTGCTGATGGGGTGGTCGCTCATGACTGGGCCTCCATGCGTGCGTTAGCCGCCTCCTGCCTGGCCTTGCGCCGATACAAGCGACATTCGCCGAGCAGGTCAGAGAGCAACCAGTGGATGTTGTCCTGAATGTCGTCGCCGAGTCCTCGGAAAGCCTTCCCCTCTTCGCCATACATCATCTGGGACAAAGCCTCAGCTTGGGCCAGCTTGCGGTCGGCCACATCCACGGCGTTCTCGCATTCGGTGCTGCGGTAATAGTCGCCAAGGAGTGGTGCGGGCCTTTCGACGGCTGTGTCTGCGCGGGCGTTCATGCGTGCGCCCCCTTGGCTTCTTTGTGCGCATGTACGCGACGCACGCCATACCACTGCGCGACGAATTGACAGAACTCCTCGGAGTACCGCGCAGCGTGGCGAACCATCGCGCGCTTGTATGCGTTCTCGCGGACAGACTTGCGCTTGCTATTCAGCGCGCTAATGCAATCGCGGCACAGCGCCCAAGTGAACCCGCCGGCCGCGTTCTCGCGGTGGTTGAAGAACAGTTGTTGACCCTCGAACTCGTTACTGCAGTGATCGCAGAAACGATGCCAGCGGGGGTAGATGGATCGAAGCGGTACAATCGTAGTTGCCATGATCGTTCTCCTATCGAACGGTTGTGGAAGGCTCCCGGCGTGTTGTCGCACGCCGTGAGCCGCTTATCAGGCTTTCGCCCGATTCTTCTTCGCTGCGCTGTGCAGCGTGACGACGTTGTCGCCCTTCGTGGTCGTGCCGCAGTAGGCGGCCCAGTCCTTCATCAGTCGCGTGCGCCGCTGCAGCATGTCGCCGCGCTGGTAGGCCGCCTCGGCGGCATCCTTGAGGCGGTGAGCCATCGCCTGCTCGATCACCTCGCGCGGGTGGTTGGTGGTCTCGGCGCCCCAATCGCGGAACGTGGAGCGGAAGCCATGCGCGGTCAGGCCGGGGCGCAGCTCCTTCAGCAGCTTCATGGCGGCCTCGGTGGTGATGGGCTTGTTGCGCACGCCGGGGAACACGTTGTCGTTGACGTGCACCAGGCCGCGCAGGAGCTTCACGGCGGCCGGCGCGAGGGGAATCCGATGCTCCTTGCCGGCCTTCATCCGCGCGCCCGGGATCGTCCACACAGCGCCGTCCAGGTCGATCTCTGGCCACTGCGCCCCGGCGGCCTCGCCCGGTCGGGTGTTGGTGAGTATCTGCAGTTCCAGGACGCGCGCAGCGAGCCCGTCACGCTGGCGCAGTTCGACCATGAACGCCCCCATGTCGGCGTAGGGCAGGGCTGCGCGGTGCTGCACCTTCTGCACCTTGTTGCGCGCCGGCAGCAGCTGGTCCAGGTGGTTGCGCCAGCGCGCCGGGTTGTCGCCGGCGCGGAGCCCGCGGACGGTCGCCCAGGCCAGCACGCTTTCCATGCGCCCACGCAGGCGGCTCGCGGTCTCGGTCTTGTCCGTCCAGATCCCGTCCAGGCACTTCATCACCAGCGCGGTGTCGATCTGGTCGACCGGCAACTTCCACACCGACTCGCAGTAGGTGCGCAGGGTGCTGTCCCACTGTGCGGCGTGCTTCGGGTTCTTCCAGCCGCTGCGCTGCGCTTCGATGTAGAGCTCGCAGCACCTGCCGAATGGTAGGCGACGCTCCTGCTTCAGGCGCGCATCGGTCTTCTTCGTCTGCTTCTCTTCCATCGGGTCTTTGCCGTCGCGAAGCATGCGCCGGAGCTCAGCAGCCCTTTCGCGCGCCTCAGCGAGGCTCACGTCCCAAGCCGGACCCAGCCCCATGTCGCGCAGCTTGCCGGTGATGCGATCGCGGTAGCGGAAGATCCACGACTTCCGGTACTCGGTGCCGCTGGCGTCTGGCTTGACCAGCAGGTACAGGAGGCCGCCATCGGCGTGCATGCCGGGCTTGGCGGTCTTCACGCCCGTCGCCGTCAGTCGGTTCACGTGCAGTGCCATGGAAACTCTCCGCCAAACTCGAACGCCCCTGTCTGTGCCCCATACATTGCGCCGGGATGTTGTGGGATGTCAAGGGATGGTATGGGGCAGGAGATAAGTGCCATTTTGAAGCGGTTTACTCGGCTTAGTGACGAGTAGGGACGACATGGGATTCAGTGGGAAGTTTGACGGACAGTCTCTCTCTCCGCCAGTATTGCGAAGCCCCTGTTTTACAGGGGTTTTTGCTTTTTCGAGGTTGGATTTTGTCGCTCCGCAGTGAGCTGATATGCGTACCCAAGTTATCTCCGGTTGGCACCCTTAGGCATCTGGCACTTTCGACAGAGATTTGTCTTCGCATCAAGAACGTGAGACAGGCAGGCGTGAAGTGACTCGCAGCCTTCGCCCACTGGAATTGCTGACGGCGCATCAGCATGCGTTAGACCTAGCCCGGGTTGACCTCGATGCTTCGATCAGCGCCGCCCCGTTGCGTTCTGCTTTCAATGACAAGGCCCTGAGGACCCAGGGAGTCCGCTACGCCTCTCGGCTTCCTGGCTGCACCTGGGCACCGGTCGTCATGCATTCCCGGACCAAGCCAGCGGAGGATCTTGGCTAGAACTTCCGCCAGAACTTGGTCAATTTGTTCGCGGCCATTGGCGGGTGCCGGGCAATCCGGTCTAGCTCTCCACCTTGTATGTCTTGAGCTTGTACCAGAGGGTCCGTTCGCTGATGCCAAGCAGGCGGGCTGCTGCCGCCTTGTTATTGGCGCTACGCGCCAGCGCTGACTTGATGAGTCGACATTCGAGTTCTTCGACTTGAGCCTTCAGGTTGAGGGAACCTTCATTGTCGACAAGCGTGACGGGTGGTGCGGAGCGGCTGGGCGGCTGATGGACCAGCTCCACCGGCAGATGCGCCAGGGTGATCTCTTCGCCACGGCACAGAACAACCGCGCGCTCCATGATGTTCTCGAGTTCGCGCACATTGCCGGGCCATTCATAAGCTTCGAGACGCTGCAGAACATGCGAATCCAGGCTGGGCACGGCACGACCCAGCTCCAGCGCATGTTTGCGTAGAAAGTGATTGGCCAGCAAGGCGATGTCACCTCGGCGATCACGAAGTCCTGGCACATCGATGCGCACGACGTTGAGGCGAAAATACAAATCCCGCCTCAACGCGCCGCTTTCCACCGCTTGCTGCAGATCCCGGTTGGTGGCCGACACGACCCGCAGGTCCACCGGAACCGTTCCGTTGGCTCCCAGCCTTTCAATGCACCCTTCCTGCAGCACGCGCAGCAACTTGACTTGCAGGTTGGCGGGCATCTCGGTGATTTCGTCGAGAAAGATCGTGCCCGTGCTGGCCAGCTCGCATTTCCCGACGCGATCGCGCACGGCGCCGGTAAACGCACCTTTGACATGTCCGAAAAGCTCGCTCTCCAGCAACTCTGCCGGGATGGCTGCGCAGTTGATCGGCACGAACAAGCCCGTCCGACCAGAGGCTTCGTGGATGGCGCGTGCCACCAGCTCCTTGCCTGTGCCGGTATCTCCGACAATGAAGGCATTGCTGCGTGTTGACGCCACCTGGCGGATCAGCTCGTAGAGCGATTGCATGGCGGCGCTTGTTCCGACGAAGGCACCCCAGCCGCGCGAAACCTCCTCGCGCAGGAAGCTGTTTTCGCGCTGCACAGCCTGCATGGCCAGCGCCCGGGTGACCGCCATTTCGACGGTCTCCATTTCGAATGGGCGAATGATGTAATCGACCGCGCCGAGCTTCATGGCCTCTACGGCAGTTTCGATGGTGCCATAGGCCGTCATCACGATGACGGGAACGTCCATGCCCCGCTCGCGCAACACGGCGAGCAGGGCAATGCCGTCCATGCCCGGCATACGCAAGTCGGTCAGGACCAGGTCGACAGCTTGTTTTTCGACAATGGACAGCGCCGCGGCCCCGTCCGCGGCTTCGGACACGATATGCCCCATTGCCTTGAGCGACAGCTCCAGGATGCGCCGCATCTTGGCTTCGTTGTCGACTATGAGGATGCGCTTGGCGCTCATCGATCCTGCCTGTTCATTGCAAAGGTGAGATTGAAGGATGCCCCGGCCCACGGGCTTTCGCCCACGGCGATCTCGCCACCATGCACATGCACGATCTGTTGCACGATGGTCAGCCCGAGGCCGATGCCACCTTCGCGGCGGCTGAAAAAGGGATCGAAGATGGCTTGCCGAAGTGCGAGGGGTACGCCGGGTCCGTCGTCCCTCACGGAAATCTGCAATACCGGACCGTCGAGTCGCGTGGCGATCTGCACGTGTCCATGGTCGCCGACAAACGCGAGTGCGTTCAGTACCAGGTTGAGCAGTACCTGCATGATCTGCTCCCGGTCGCACAGGAAGATCAGTTCTGGCTCGGCGAAGCTGCAGGAGAGCGAAACATCTGCCTTCTCGGCCCGCGACGCCAGAATGCTCAGCACACTGTCGATGATGGCATGCAGATCGTGCGGTCTGAAATCCGGTTGCGTCGGGCGCGCGCATTCGAGCAACAGGGTCACCAGGCGATTGAGCCGCTCGGTTTCGCTGAAGATGAAGCCGATGAGCTCGCGCTCCCGCTCCCCCAGTTCGGGTTGCCGCTGCAACAGCTGCGCTGAATTGCGCAGTATGCCGAGAGGCGTGCGTACTTCGTGCGCCATGATCGCCGCCATTTCCCCCACCACCGCGAGCTTGCCTGCGCGTACGACCTGCTCGCGCGACTTCGCCAAATCATCGATCATCTCCGCGTAGGCGTGATGCAGCTCCTTGAGCTCGAGGATGTTGGTGGCTGGCAATGGCACCAGGGCTACGTCGCGTTGACGGAAGCTGCGCGTGAAATCGGTGAGGGTCATGATCGGCAAGGCGATGCGATGGGCCAGATGCGAAGAGATCCACAGACCGGCGATCAGGGTCAGCACGAGAACCACCAGCATCGCCCACAACAAGCGCCATATCGGCCCGAAGGACACAAGGGTGGGCTCCACCATCACGATGTGCCAACCCAGGCCCTGGAATTGCTGATAGCCCTCGGATCTGGCCACGCCTACCAGAACCGTGCCGTAGCCCAGCACGCCGCCATCGCGCACGTAAGACACGGCTCCCTGATCAGGCAGACGCCAGTTCAGCGTCAGTCGACCCACATCGATGCGTGCGCGCAGCGCGGCAGACGCCGCGATCACGTGGCCATTTTCATCAAGCAACAACAGGCTCCGCGGCCCGTGGTCAACGGCATCGTCCAGCAGTTGCTGTGCGACATGCCGGTCGAGCACGGCATAGAGATAGCCAAGGCTGCCTTCACCGAATGCATTGGGGATCGCCGTGCGCAAAAGGGTCGTTCCGCCATCGGCATCGGGAACCCGTGCCAGGCTCACGCCGCCGAGCCTGTCGCCGGGAATGACGCGCCAGGACCTGGCGACCGGCGCCATCGTGCCGATATAGGCCGCTTGGCTGGCCGCGACCACCCGGCCATATTCGTCCGTGCACAGCAGGGCAGTGTAGGCACTTCCCTGTCCTGCATGCAGGTCCGAAAGAAAGTGCGACAAGCGCTTGTCCACGTCGTGGATGCGGATGTCCTGCATGACCTCCAGCCCGCTCCACACGCGCATGTTCTCGATATGGGAGAACAGCAAGGTATCGATGCGCTGCATGACCGTGCTGGCGCCGAACCGGAGGTTCGCCGCGATCTCCGTTCTGAGCGCGGTGCGGAACTGGTAAAACGACAACGCGCCCACGACCAGCACCGTGCCCAGCAGAGTCCAGAACAGCAGGCGAAAAAGGGCGGCTCGTATTGTCAATTGAATGCCGTCGCGTGAGGGTGGTACTGGGGGCGCCCATGGTCAGGGGTGCTGTTTTGCGGTCTCCTATCCCAGTGTCGCAGAATTCGTGCGGCGCCGATCCGACATGGGGAGTGCGCCTTCCTTGAGGTTTCGCATACTCGACGACATGGCCCATACGTGTCGGCTCCGCTCCATGCACTTGCCGGTAACAACTCCATGAACAGGTACCTGTGCCGCTTTTTGCGCTATGGCGTGGCCGCCTTGCTGTTCGGGCTTGCGCACGCATCGGTAGCCGTGGCTGCCGACAGTGGCAACGCAAGCAGCGTTTGGCAACCGGCCCCTTACACGCTGGGCCAAGGCCTGTACTTCCCCAGCACGGGGCTGCGGATAGGCGGTTACGCGGACTTCAACTTCTATGACGTCCAGGGCACCAAGACCAGTTACAACGTCCACGACTTCAGCCTGTTCCTGACCCAGGACATCGGGGCACAGTGGCAGTTGTTCACCGAGATCGACGCTGCCAACCCGGTGACCAGCCGGGGACGCACCGATGTCGACGACGCCGAGCTGGATGTCGAGCGCCTGTACGTCGACTACCACGCAAACCCGTACGTCAACTTCCGCTTCGGCAAGTTCCTCACCCCCGTCGGCGAGTGGAATCTGGTGCATGCCGACCCGCTGACCTGGACGATATCGCGACCGCTTTCGACGTCGGCGGCCTTCGCACTCCATGCTACGGGCGCCATGATGTTCGGCACGCTTCCCGTGCATGGGAACGACCTCGATTACTGGGTGTTTGCCGACGACACGAAGAACCTAAGGATCGGCGACGACCAGGACAATGCGTACACCAATTTCGGTACGACGGAGACGCTGCAAAACAATTTTCGCCAGGCAGTCGGTGGCCGGGTGCTGTACCACCTGTTCGGGGATTCGCTGAGCGTCGGCGCTTCTGCCCTCAGCTACGAGCTGGAATCGCCTCGCGACAAGTACTTTCTGAGCGGCCTCGATTTCAGCTGGACCACGCATTACATCGATTTCACCGGCGAGGCCATCTATCGCAGCAGCACCGACCGTCGACCCGACGAACGCGGCGGATTCGTGCAGACAGAAATACCGCTGTGGCGCCGGTTCTACCTGATCGAGCGCTACGAGCGCTACCGCTCCTCGACACCGGAGCAGACCAGCACCATCCGCACCACGGCCATCAACTTCAAGCCGATCGAAGGCATCGTCCTGAAGATCGAATACCGTGACGGCAACCACAACCTGCTGCTGGCGCCCACCGGCTGGCTGGCTTCCGCCGCGATCCTGTTCTGACGAGCCATGCGCGGACGCATCCGGCAATGGTTGGAACGACTGGCCATGGGGGGCCTGCTGGCGTTCGCCCCGGCGTCCTGGGCTGCATCGTCGCAGATGGCCATCATTACCGCGCCCGATGCGCCTCAATTGACCTTCAATCAGGACACGCTGCGCAACGTCTACCTGAAGAGGATCTTCGTGGACGACCATGGTCGGAGGCTTACCCCGGTCAACCTCCCGAGCGGAGATTCCCTGCGTGACGCGTTTGCGCACGCGATCCTGCACATGGACGGTGTGCAACTCCAGGATTACTGGAACAAGCAGTACTTCCAGGGTGTGAGTCCACCCTACGTGCTTGCGTCGCCCGATGCCGTTGTCCAGTTCGTGGCGAAGACGCCAGGTGCGATTGGCTACGTGGCGGCATGCCAGGTGGACGCGTCGGTACGTGTGGTGATGACCATCACGCTTCCATCCAAGCCGGGCAATGAACTGCCGGCGTGCCCGGAGCGTCACGCGTCACCCTGAAGCACGCGTCGGCACGCCAATTCGTGCAGACAAATTTTGCAGACTGCATGCCGGCCCGTCTCGAAAGGAGGGCGTCTTTTCCATGTGCATCAAATAGTTGTGCCAATGGCACGGAATTCGCTGTGCACGTAGCAACAGAGTCCGTCCCATCCACTTCTACGTTGGTGCCGCTTGAATCAGATTCTGACTCGCCGCTGCGATACCCCGCTTCCACGCAAGGGAGTCTTCCGCATCCTGATCTGCCGGCCCAACCATCGCCTTGGCAACACCGTTCTGCTGACGCCACTGATCAGCGAGCTCGAACGGCACTACAAGGGGGCGGAAATCGATGTCATTTCGGAGGGCGACATCGCCAAGGAAGTGTTCGCCAGCTTCTTCAGCGTGCAGAACGTGTATTGCTTGCCAAAACGTGGCTTCAAGCATCCGCTTCCGTTCCTGCGGCTGATTCGACGCGTGCGCGGAACGCATTACGACCTCATCATCGATCCCTGCGTCGGCTCCGGCTTCAGCAGGACGCTGACGCGTCTGCTTCGGGGCACGTACAAGCTCGGCTTCAGCGACAACCCGAAACGCGATGGCTTGACCCATGCGGCGCCGACCGACGTCGCGGGGCAACACATGGCCAAGCGGCCGGTGAATTTGTTGCGCTGGGCCCTGGAACTTGAAACCACCCGTCAGGACAGCGTGCCCACGCTCGACATTCGATTGACCGACCCGGAGATGGATAGCGGCCGCCGCGCAATCAACCAACTGCTGTCCGAATCCCGGCAAACCACGTCCCCTCCGGTGGTCGGCGTGTTCGCCAATGCCACGGGCGAAAAGCGGTATCCCATGTCGTGGTGGCGCGAGTTCATCGACACCTTCAAGCTGCTTTGCCCGACGGCCAGCATCATCGAGCTGATTCCCATGCATGGGCGTTCGATGCTGGGCGCGGAGTGGCCAGCCTATTACTCGTCCGACATACGCCGCATGGGCGCGGTGATGGCAGGCGTGGATCTCATGATCACCGCCGACTGCGGCGTCATGCATCTCGCCGTGGCGTCGCGGACGGCAACCATAGGCATGTTCTGCGTCACCGATGCGTCCGTGTACGCACCTTACGGACAAGGCAACTGCCCGCTCCAGACCCCCGGCCTGACGGCGCGCCAGGTGGCTTGCCGGGTGGTGGAGAACTACTCTCAACTGCTGGGGCGCGACGCAAGCATGCCTGCGTCCTCGCGCCATGACGACGTGTCCTTGCGGCAAGCGCTGGCGCCATGATCCCGTCGCGGCCGCCAGGCCACGTTCTTTCGCGTGAATCCATAGCGCGACTGCTGCCCTATGTTTGGTTGCCGCTCTGGGGCGGCGTGGCGCTGGTTGCCATCTTCCAGCATGGCCCCATGCCCATGTATTCGACACGGACGCTTTCCGTGGCGTGGGAGATGTGGCTTCACCACAGCATCCTCGTGCCGTACCTCAACGGCCTCCCCTACAGCGACAAACCGCCGTTGCTGCTATGGCTGATTCAGCTGGGCTGGGCCGTGGCCGGCGTCAATGATGTCTGGCCACGCCTGCTGGAGGTGCTGCTGGGCGCCATCGAGCTGCTGCTTGCATGGCGCCTGGCACGCAATCTGTTTCCGCAGGACACGCGCATCGCGCACGCCACCGCGTGGATCCTGCTGGCCTTCACGTACGGGTTCCTGTTCGGCCTGCAAGTCATGTACGAAGTGTTGATGGCCGATTGTGTCCTGGCTGCTCTGCTGTGCCTGGCACCAGCCGTGCACGGCAGGGCCCCGCATTTCGGTGGATTCCTGCTAGCCCTCGGCCTCGGCTTGCTGACCAAGGGACCCGTGGTGCTGTTGCATGCCGGCGTGCCCTGGTTGCTTGGCCCGCTGTGGAGCGAATGGGCGCGACAGAACCGCCGCAAGTGGTATCTCCATGGCGGCATTTGCTGCGTAGCTGCTTGCGCCGTGCTTATGGCGTGGGCGCTCCCGGCGGCATGGATCGGCGGCAAGTCGTACCAGCGCATGCTGCTGGTGCACCAGACCGCGGGCCGCGTGGTCGACGCCTTCGCCCACGCACATCCGTTCTGGTGGTATCTGCCGTTGCTCCCTGTGCTGGCATTTCCGTTTACGCTCTGGCCTCGCGTGTGGGTTGCGTTGCTGCGCTGGCGTCTTCCGCTGGATCCCGGTGCGCGCTTTCTCCTTGCGTGGCTGATCCCGGTACTGCTTGGCTTCTCGGTCATCAGCGGCAAGCAGGCGTACTACTTGCTGCCCGAGTTCGCCGGCATGGCGATGGTGATGGCGGTCGCGCTCGCCCGTGCCGAGGCATCGGGGGCGGTGCACAGTCGCTGGCTGTCGCCCTGGCCGCTTGCCCTGTTGCTTGCGGCAACAGGAGTGGCCCTGCTCGGGCTGGATAGGCTAGTTGCCCGCCATGCACTGTCCGATCCGTTGTATCCCGTCATGGCCTCCCACAGCCCGCCATTCGGCGTGTTGTATCTGCTGTTGGCCCTGGTTCTGGCCGTGCCTCGCAAGGGTGAGCTCTATCGCGTGGCGGGCGTGGGGCTCGTGGCAGCCGTAGCGGCGAACGGCCTCTTCAGCCTGACCTTGTGGCCGGCCTACGACTTCGCACCCGTCAGTCATCTGGTGGCCGAGGCGCAACGGGAAAATCGCCCCGTAGCCAGCTTCGAATCGAACGATGGCCAATACACCTTCCTTGGCCGCCTTACCCGACCGGTCGAACAGCTGCACAGCACGAATGCGCTGCAGCAGTGGTCGGGCGAGCATGCCAATGGACTCGTCATCGTCTATCCGAAACGGCTGAGCGAGGCGGATCACTCGCAGGCGATCTACGTCCAGCCGTTCCGCGGCATATCGCTGGCCGTTTGGCCGGCGCAGGCCCTGGCAAAAGCTTTGCCGCAGGAGGATCTGTGACTGGAAACGGCGCCCTCTGGCTGGTCGTTGGCATGGGCAGCCAATTGGTTTTCTCGTCGCGTTTCCTCATGCAATGGATCTACAGCGAGTGGCGACGCGAAAGCAGCATTCCCATGTCGTTCTGGTATGCGAGCGCCGCGGGGAGCATCGGTCTCCTTGCTTACGCCATCGAGCGGCGCGACCCGGTGTTCATCGTCGGGCAGGCCACGGGGCTGTGTGTGTATTGCCGCAACATCCAGTTGCGCCGGCGCGAAGCGCGCGCGGATATCGCGGAGGCTTCGCGATGAACCACATGGATGCTCGATCCGTCTGGTTGGCAGTCGGCCTGCTGGGTCAGGCGTTGTTCGGCGCACGCTTCGTCGTGCAGTGGTTGCACAGCGAGATGCTCGGCAAGAGTCGTTTCCCACGAGCGTTCTGGCAGATCAGTGTCGCCGCCGGCATGCTGATTCTTGCCTATGCCATCCATCGGCGCGATCCGGTTTTCATTGCCGGGGAGGCGATGACGCTGGCGATCTTCTGCCGAAACCTGCAGCTGATCGGCCGCAGTACGTCGACCAAGGCTGCGACGGAGCGCCACCCCGTTCCCCGGAGTGCGCCATGACCGGAAGCGTCGACGTACGCGTCGTCAGCAGAAGTGCCGCTGCATTGCGACCGTCGCAGGCACTGCTGTGGATCGTTGCCTTGGGTCTTCTTCTCGGCTTCGCCTTCCAGGGCTCGCGCGGATTGTGGGGGCCGGACGAAGGGCGCTACGTGGATGCCGCACTGCAAATGCTGGACTCGGGCAACTACATGGTGCCCTCCTACAGTCCGGCCGAACTCAACTTTTCCAAGCCGCCACTGACGTATTGGGTCATCGCCGGATCCATGCAGTTGTTCGGGCGAAACACCTGGGCGGCCCGACTGCCTTATGCGCTGGCCTACCTCGCCACGCTGCTCGTCCTGTTCGCGATGGGGCGCAAGGTTTGTCCGTACAAGCCGTGGTTGCCTCCGCTGGTATACGCCACCTCCATCTTCACCTTCCTGACGTCGAACATCATCAGCACGGATGTGTTGCTGACCTTTGCCGAGGGCCTCGCCGCTCTCGGATACATGATGTTTGCGTGGCCCGGTTCCGCGTCAGAGTCGCGGCATGGCCGCTGGTTGATGTGGCTTGGGTTTGGCCTCGCGTTTCTCACCAAGGGGCCGCCTGGCCTGCTCCCATTGCTGGCGATCATTGCCTTCACCGTGCTGTGTGAGGGCTGGCGCGCCGTGGGCCGCCTGTTTGCGCCCGCCGGCCTGTTGGTGTTCCTGGTGGTCGGTTTCACCTGGTATGCCCTGGCGATTTCCCGATATCCGTGGCTATTCCATTACTTCATCCATGACGAGGTTTATGGACGGATCTTCACGCATATGTACGTGCGGCACTCGGGAGCCTTCGGCTGGATCCTGGTTTACGCCCCCGTGCTGATATTCGGCAGTTTGCCGTGGTGGGGCGGTGCAGCGGGTGCGGTCAGGGCAGCGGCAAGCCCATCGTCGTGGAGGATGTGGCGGGCGACGCATTCGATCCACCTGTTCCTGCTCTTGTGGGTTGCCATTCCCTTCGTGATTTTTTGCCTGGCGAAATCCCGGCTTCCGTTGTACCTGCTTCCGCTGTTCCTGCCGTTGGCCTTGCTCGTGGCGTCGCGCATGGCGCCGACGTTCGATCTTGCGCTCCGCCGCAACACGCTTCTGCTGGCCGCGTGGCTGGTGGTTCTGCTGGTGATCAAGGCCTTGCCCGCCCATGGCTACGGCGCGGACATCGACGATGGCGTTGGCTCGCGGGAAGTGGCGGCGACCACCGCCGGCATCGGTTACCGCGCACTCGTGTTCGTGGAGAGAGCCACCGACGGCTATGCCATCGAAGAGCAGACGCCATGGGGCATGCGCTTGTACCTCGACAAGCCCGTCTACGGCGTTCGTTGGATGGATGCGGACGCAGCCATGCAGATATGCGGCGCCATCAAGGCGCAGGGCCAGTCGTTGCTGCTGGTCGATCACACCATCCCCCGGCGGGATCTCGACGATGCATTGGGTCGCTGCCGCGCGTCGATCACGCCGGTCGGCGCGTGGCGCAAGGACCTGCTGTTCGTCGCGGGCATCTGACGCGCCCGGCCTTCACCCGCAATCCACCAGGAACTGGCGAACATGTGCGGCATTGGCGGTGTCTTGATGAATCACCACGATGGCTCCCATGAGGCGATCCTGCGCCAGGTGCAGGCCATGCTCTCGGCGATGCGGCATCGCGGTCCCGACGGGCAAGCCGAATACGTCGACGAGAGCGTCGGCCTGGGCGCCAATCGGTTGGCGATACGCGGTGTCGATCAGGTGCAACCCCCGCTGTTCGTCCACGAGTCCGGCGTGGTCGTGGCTTGCAACGGCGAGATCGACAACCACCGCGCCCTACGTACCTCGCTCGCCGCGCAAGGACACGTGATCGGTTCGAGCAGCGACATCGCCGTCATCGCACCGCTCTACCTTGAGAAAGACCTTGGTTTTCTCGAACACCTCGATGGCGTGTTCGCGATGGCGTTGTGGGATCCCCGGAAAGGGCGCCTCATCCTTGCCAGGGACCGCACCGGGGAAAGGCACCTGTACTACGCCGTGTCCGCGCAAGGCATTTGTTTTGCATCGGAGTTCGCTGCATTGCAGGTCGCTGTACCGGCGCATGCGGCGATGGACCGGCAAGCGCTGGGACACTACCTGCGGTCGGGTTATTGCCCGTCACCGAGGACACTGCTTTCCCAGCAGTTCAAGGTTTGTCCCGGCGAGATGATCGTGCGGGAAAGAAACAGGACGCGCTACACCCGCTACTGGGCGCCTCCCATCGGCAGGAGACAGACTTCTCCGCCCAGCGCCTCCGCATTTGACGCCATCTTCCGCAATGCGGTCGAGCGACAGACCGATGTCGACGTGGATTACGGCGTGCTGCTCAGCGGTGGACTGGATTCGTCGCTCATCACGGCCGTGACGCGCCGGGTGCGGCCGGCGCACCGGCTCAGGGCTTACTGCGTCCGCTTCGAGGAAAGCTCCTTCGACGAAGGAAGCGGCGCGCAAGTCGTCGCCCGCATGCACGGCTGTCCGCTGACTACGGTTACGCTCGGCGCAGCCGAGGTGCCGCAGATGCTCAGGCATCTCGTCCGCACGACGGGGGAGCCATTGGCCGATCCGGCATGGTTGCCGCTGTTTTCGGTAACCGGGCACGCATCCCGCGATGTCAAGATGCTGCTTGCCGGTGAAGGCGCGGACGAATTGTTCGGCGGGTATCCGACGTATCTTGGTGCGTTGTGGTCGTCGCAATACGGCAGGCTGCCGGCAACCCTTCGCAGGGTGGTCCGGCGCGTTGTCGATGGGCTTCCCGTAAGCGACAAGAAAGTCGCCTTGTCCTTCCTGCTCAAGGAGTTCGTCGACGGACAAGCACACGATGGCCTGACACGACATCTGCTCTGGAACGCGAATCTGTCGCCGGAGTGGATCCGGCGGCTGGGCATGGACTGCCCGATGGATCAGGCCGAGCACCATGGGCTGGCTCTGCTCGACCTGGTTCAAAGCTACGATTTCGAGCATTCACTGCCTGATGCCCTGATGGCTAAGGCCGACCGCGGCGGGATGTGTCATGGCCTGGAGATCCGGGCGCCGTTTCTCGACCGGGCGGTAATCGAATACGCGAGCACGTTGCCGATAAACGCCAGGATCAAGCGGCTTCGCACCAAGGTTTTCCTGAAGAACTATGCGCGTCGCTATCTGCCGCCGGAAATCATCGAGCGCCGAAAGCGCGGCCTCTCTGTGCCGCTTGGCCAATGGTTGCGCGGACCTCTTCACGGCTGGGCAACGGGAAGGTTGCTGAGCGAGGCTCTCTGCAACGTTGGCATCCGGACGGACGCGGCCCTGGCGCTGATGGAGGAACACATGCAGCGAAGGGGAGATCATGCGCGCGGCCTATGGAACCTCATCGTGCTTTCCGAATGGCTGGAATGGGCCAAGGAAGCTCAGGGAGAAGTCACTCCAGTGCACGAACTGCCGACACAGGCGGCACCCTTGTGCGCGTCTTCGTTCTGACAACAGAAACCTGACTCTTCCGGCGCGCCGGCGTTGTCCGATACGTCGCCCGGGTGCTTATTGTGATCCGGAAATCGATGGGTTTCGTGCCAGCTATCCCGGTGCAAGCGTGAATCCAGCGCCTTCTATAGCGGACATTTTGAAAAAGCCCTTAGGTCACTCTCGGCTTTCCGCAATGGCGTTCTTCAGGCTGGCTTGACGCCCCGCTTGCGCGCGCTTGTTACCTGGGCCGCACTCTTGGATGGCGCGCAGGTCTTTCCGGTGGCGCAGCAGCAGTTCTCGGTGAGATAGCCGATCAAATCGTCCATGGTTGCCATCGAGGCCGCGTAGTAGATGAAACGGCCTTCCTGTCGGCTGGTGATCAGGCCGGCATGCACCAGTTCCTTCAGGTGAAAGGAAAGCGTGGTGTTTGCAACGCTCAGACGCTCGGCAATCGCGCTCACGATCAGGCCATCCGGCGCATGCTCGACCAGCAGGCGATAGATGGCCAGGCGGGATTCCTGGGCCAGGGCGGAAAGAACCGTGATGGCTTGCTTGGTCTGCATGGTGGTGCGGGTGTTCCTCTGGGGCTTGGCCAGTGTATGGGGACACGCTGTCGGCTGACTCAGGCGGCCTGCGAACGGGCTTCGGAATCCAGCCCTTCACCGCGGGTTCGTGATGGCCTTGGCGAGGATGCCGCGGGCGGAGTTCCCGGTGCACACGAACAGGACGCTGTAATGACCTTGCATGGCGCTCTCCGGTCAGACGGTCTGGGCTTCGTACCAGCGCCTGCTGGTGGTGACGAGGCGGACCACGGACAGCATCACGGGTACCTCGATCAGCACGCCCACCACGGTGGCGAGTGCCGCGCCCGAGTGCACGCCGAACAGGCCCACCGCCGTGGCGACTGCCAGCTCGAAGAAGTTGCTGGCGCCGATCAGGGCCGACGGTGCCGCCACGCAGTGCGGGACGCGGAACGCGCGATTGAGGACGTAGGCCAGCGCCGAATTGCCGTAGACCTGGATCAGGATTGGCACGGCCAGCATGGCGATCACCAGCGGCTGGGCGAGGATCTGCTGCCCCTGGAAGCCGAACAGCAGCACCAGGGTCAGTAGCAACGCGCCAAGCGAGATCGGTCCCAGCCGAGCCAGCAGGCGCTGGAGCGCGTTCGGACCACCGTGAGCCAATACGACACGACGCAGCACGACGCTGATCAGCACCGGCACGACGATGTAGAGCACCACCGAGAGGATCAGGGTGTTCCACGGCACGGTGATCGCCGAGATGCCGAGCAACAGCCCGACGATGGGCGCGAAGGCCACCACCATGATCGCGTCGTTCAAGGCCACCTGGCTCAACGTGAAGTTGGGCTCGCCGTTGCACAGGTTGCTCCACACGAAGACCATCGCCGTGCAGGGTGCGGCCGCCAGCAGGATCAGGCCCGCGACGTAGGAGTCCAACTGGTCGGCCGGCAGCCACGGCGCAAACACGTGGCGGATGAAGATCCAGCCCAGCAGCGCCATCGAGAAAGGCTTCACGGCCCAGTTGATGAAGAGCGTGACGCCGATGCCTTTCCACTGGCGGCGCACGCCTCCCAGGGCGCCGAAGTCGATCTTCAGCAACATGGGGATGATCATCAGCCAGATCAGCACGGCGACAGGCAGATTGACCTGCGCCAGCTGCATGTCGCCCAGTCGCGCAAACGTATCGGGCAGCCGGTGTCCCAGCAGGGTGCCTGCGACGATGCACAGCAGTACCCAGACGGTGAGGTAGCGCTCGAAGAAGCCAATGGAGTTTTTCGCATGAGCGACGGCCGAGGCTTCGCCTGCAGGCAGGGGTGTCGCGCTCATGCGGCGTCCTCGTCTTCGTCGGTGATGTTGCCGATATGATCCAGCGCCTGCTTCAGGGCCGCGCGATCCATCGTCTCCACCGGCAGGTCGACCAGGGCTGCGATCCGGTAGAGGATCAGCGTGTGTGCGCGGCGGAACGCTTCGAGCAGGGCGCCGTGGCCGTGCGCAGCCGCCGGATCGGGCAGGCCCCAGTGACTTTTGACGAAATCGCCGAAGAGCACCGGGCAGGCCTCGTTGGCCGCGTTGTCGCACACGGTGATGACGATATCGAGCGGCGGCGCTCCTTCTTCCGTAAAGCGATCCCACGACTTGCTGCTCAGGCCGGCGGTCGAAATGCCCGCGGCCTGGAGTTCATCCAACGCGTAGGAATTGACCCGCCCCGTGGGCTGGCTGCCGGCGCTGAACGCCTCGAAGCGGCCCTCGCCCAGGTGATTGAGCGTGGCTTCGGACAGGATGCTGCGGGCGGAGTTGCCCGTGCAGATGAACAGGACGCGGCAGGGGTTCATGACGGCTCTCGTGCAAGTACATGGATCGCAGGGCAAGGAGAAATGCCTGCGCTGCAGGCGTTCATCACCTTCGTGCGGGCGCATTGATTCGACATTTCTATATTCATAGAATCGTTTCTTCAATGCAATGCAGGACCTGCCATGACCGACGAACTCCCGCACATCGATTCCGCGCTGCTGGACACCCCCGACCTCGCGAAACTGGCATTGCCGACGGGCGCCGATCATCCGCCGCGCATTCTCATCCTGTACGGCTCGCTGCGACCGCAATCGTTCAGCCGGAAGCTTGCCCTGGAAGCGGAGCGTATCCTCCGCCGTTTTGGCGCCGAGACCCGCGTGTTCGATCCGCACGAGCTGCCGATCCTGGACAGCGTGCCAGGCAGCCATCCCAAGGTGCAGGAGCTGCGTGCCCTGTCGCTGTGGTCCGAGGGTCAGGTCTGGGTCAGCCCCGAGCGGCACGGCAACCTCACCGGCGTGTTCAAGAACCAGATCGACTGGCTGCCACTCGAAGACGGCAGCGTGCGCCCGACGCAGGGACGCACGTTGGCGGTCATGCAGGTCTGCGGCGGCTCGCAGTCGTTCAACGTGGTGAACGCGTTGCGTGTGCTGGGCCGTTGGATGCGCATGGTGACGATTCCGAACCAGTCATCGGTCGCCAAGGCATGGCAAGAGTTCGATGAGGACGGCCGCATGAAACCCTCACCGTTCTACGACCGCGTGGTCGATGTGATGGAGGAGCTGTTCAAGTTCACCTTGCTGGTGCGCGATCGCAGCGACTATCTGGTAAGCCGCTACAGCGAGCGCAAGGGAGCCGCCCATGCCCGCGCACTCTCGATCGCAGCGGCGGTCACCGAGGTTACTGCGACAGCCGCTCCCATCGAGGAGGTTAACTTGCCTCGTCGTGCCTGTTGCGCCGGTGGAGCGTGTTGACCCCGACGATGTGCGGAGTTCAGGTTAGCTCGATCGATGTTCATGCGCTGACCGGGTAAATCAACTTCAAGCTACCGGTTCCATCGCTTGTCCCGGGCTCTTTGCTTGATCCATCTGTTCCGGTCGGGTCGCATCGCGTCCCCATGATGCTCATCGCTGTGTACGCCACGATGGAGCGCCACCTTTTTCCGCCAGCATGAAGCTGTGCCAGGTGTGGTTTTATGCTGGCCAGGTGCATGGCGCACGGCGGCATCCGTGCCGACGCTCATGCTTGGAGTGCGCTGCTCAGTGCTTGTCTGCAGCAATGAATCGCACGATTACCCGTTGCCCGATCCGCAATTGCTGCTCGGGCTGGTCGAAGGCAAGCACGCATTCCACCGTGCGCGCGTTGGCGCGGGTCTGCGGGTCGTTTTCCAGCGTGGACGGCCCATAGACCTGACCAATGCGCAACACGTGGGCGTTCCAGTGGCCGCTCTCGGTGTCGTCGTTGTCCGACACCTCGGCGGCCATGCCCGGATGCACGACGCCCACGAAGCTTTCGTTGAGTTCGGCGCGCACGATGCGCGGCTTGTCGGGCAACAGGGTGAACAGCGCGTCAGAGGGCGACACGCTGGCGCCGGGCTGGGCGGTGACGTGCACCACGGTCGCATCGAAGGGCGCGCGAAGGCTGCGTTGGGCCAATTCGTATTTCATCTCGGCGAGTTTCTGCGCGGCCATGTCCGCAGCGGCCTGGTCGGCGTCCTGTTCGGCGTCGAGCTGGTTGCTGGCTTCGCGCGCGTCGTCCGCGCTCTGGCCATCGCCGGCGCCGGCAGTGGCGGCGGCACCGAGGCGTTGCGCACGCAGCTTGGCGGCGGCCTGCTTGACGGCCAGCAGCTTGAGCTGGGCCTGGGCCTGTTCGAGTTGCGCCTGTGCGGAATCCACCGCGAGCTGGGCAGGACGGGTATCCAGTGCAGCCAGCAACTGGCCTTGCTTCACGACGTCTCCCTCGTGCACGGCCACGTTGGCCAGCACGCCTTCGCGCGGCATGCTGAGCGTGAGCAGGCCGCCCTCGATATCCACGCGGCCGCGCGCCACTGCGGCGTACTGGCTGGCGGTGTTGTTCGCGGGCGGCTCTGCGCTCTTCGAGCAGGCGGCGAGCGCGAGCGTGGCGGCCAGCGCGCATCCGGCGAGGCGCAAGGGCGACGGCAGGCGAAGGGCGGTTGGCGTCATGGCGGGTTTTCCTTGAGGGCGACCGCATCGCGGCGGCTGTCGCTGAGGATGCGGCCATCCTCCATCGCCAGCACGCGGTCGGCGTGCGCGACCAGGCGCGGGTCGTGGCTAACGCACAGCACGGTGGTGCCATGGATGCGGGCGATGGTGTGCAGGATGTCGATGATGGTCTGGCCGTTTGCGGCGTCCAGTGCGCTGGTGGGTTCGTCGGCGAACAGCAGCTCCGGCTCCTTGGCCAGCGCGCGCGCGATCGCCACGCGCTGCTTTTCGCCGCCGGAAAGTTCGGAAGGCCGCAGCTTGATTCGATGGGTCAATCCCACTTCCTCCAGCGAGCGGAGTGCCCGTTCGCGAGCCTCACGCTTCGAAAGACCCATGTGGTTGAGCGGCAGCTCCACCTGCTCTTGCGCGGTGAGCGCGGGGAACAGGTTGAAGCCCTGAAACACGAAGCCGGTGTGCTGCAGGCGGAAATGCTCCAGCGCGCGCAGGTCGAGCTGGCCCAGTTCGCTGCCCAGGGCATGCACGCGGCCGCTGTCCACCTTCTGCAGGCCGCTGAGGATGGCCAGCAAAGTGCTCTTGCCGCAACCGGACGGGCCGGAGATCAGGGTGAGTTCGCCCGGATCGATGCTGAGCGACAAGCCGTTCAGCACCTGCGTGTGCAGCTTGCCGGACACGAAGGCCTTGCACACGCTGTCGGCTTGCAGCACCGGGGCGCCTGGCGTGGCGTTGACCTGGATCATGGCATTCATCGCAGCAGGGTCGCCGGATCGATGCGACGCATGCTGCGCATCGCCGCCATGCCCGAGACCGCCGCCTGGCCCATCACCAGAGCGATGCAAGCGAGTGCGGCCAGCGGGCCGAGCGTCACCGGCACATCTTCGGCCCGTGCCGCGAGCAACAGCACCACCCCGAGCACGGTAGCGCCGACGAGGCCCAGCGCGCCTACCCAGAATGCCTGTTCCAGCACTACCTTGCGCAGCGCGCCCACGCCCACGCCCAGCGCATTGAGCGTGGCGTACTCGCGCACCGAGCCTTGCACCGCGCCGACCAGGGTCTGGCTGGTGATGACCGCGCCGACCAGGAACACGATGCCGGCCAGGAACAGCACACCGGCGCCGGCGCCGGTGTCGAACAACCAGTAGCGCACCGAACGCCGCGCGAAATCGGCGGAGCTCCACGTGGTATAGGGACCGAACGCGGTGCTGCCGCGCAGACGAACTGCCACGGCGTCGGCTTGCGTGGGGTCGCGCAGTTTGGCGACCAGATAGGTGGGGCCATTGTCGGCGGCGTCGGTGTCGAGCCGGCGCGCGGTGTCCAGCGAGGCGATCACGTTGATGCCGCCCAGTCCGCGCAGGCCACTGCTCACGCCGACCACGCGCACGCGCTGGCCGTTGATGGTGGCGGTGCGGCCCAGCGCCACACCGAGCTTGTCGAGGTCCGCGCGATCCACGATCACCGCATCAGGTTCGGCCAGCCGGGCGCGCAGGTCGGGCGGCAACACCCTGGAGAACATCAGGCCGGCGGCGGCGGGGTCGATGCCGGAGACGAACACCGACACGCCGCCGGTGTCGCCCGTGCCGCGCCAGTCGCCGTCGATCCACTCGTAAGGTTCCACGCGCGCCACCGCCGGATCCAGCAGGATGCGCGATTCCACGTTGGCGTCGATCGAGCGCCCCGAGCCCACGCTCTGCGTCCCGGGGAACCCGATCCATACGTCGGCCGACGAGCCGGTGATGTACACGCTGGTGGCGCCGAAGATGCCCAGCACCAGCGCCAGCTGCAGCAGTTGCAGCAGCCCGGCGAAGCCGACGGCGAGGATGGCGGGCAAGAAGCGCCGCCATTCGTACACCAGCGTCTTGCGCGCCAGGGCCACCATCAGTGTGTTGCTCCCGCGGCATCGGCGGACTTCGCGTCGGGCGCCTCGTCCGCCGGCAGCGGTGCGCCGCCCAGGGCCTTGAACAACGCCACGTAGGCGAGGCTGTGGCTGGCGCGGGCATCGGCCAGTTCGATGGCGGCCTGCGTGGTGGCAAGTTGGCTGTCGGCCAGCGCCAGCGGACTGTCAAGTTGCAGCTTCACGCGGGTCTGCAGCGCGTCGCCTGCACGCTGCAACGCCTGCCAGGCTTCCAGGCTGTGCTGCTCGCGCTGCTGTTGCTGTTGCAGCGTGCCCAGCGCGGTCTCCACTTCGGCCACGCCTTGCAGCACGGCCTGGCGGTAGGCCAGCACGCTGGCTTTCAGCTCGTGCGACTTGGCGTGTTCGTTGGCCTTGCGCAGGCCCCAGTCGAACAACGGCATGTCGAACATCGGCCCCATCGTGACCAGGCCGTTGTCCGAGGTGTGCTTGCGGTTGTTGTTGAGGTCGCTGGCCCAGACCATCGAGGCATCGAGGCCGAGCTTGGGAAAGCGGTCGGCATGCGCCACGCCCAGCTCGCCGGCGGCGCGCAGCACATCGGCCTCGGCACGCGCGATTTCGGGGCGCGTGCGCAGCAGGTTGGCCGGTGTGCCGGGCAGTTCCCATGTGCCGAGTTGCGGCTGCAGGCCAGCCTGCAGCCAAGCCGGATCGGGGTGGTTCTGGCCCGCCAACACGGCCAGCCGCTGCGCGGCTTCGTTGATGGCCTGGCGCGGCGCGGCCAGTGCGGCCTGTGCCTGCGCGACGGTTGCGACGGCCTGATCCACCGCGTCGGTGGGCGCCAGCTGCAGCTGCTGGCGGATCTTCAGCAGGTCGAGCTGATGGGCATGCAGGTCGCTGGCCTGTTGCAGCAGGGTCTCCTGCTGCTGCGCGGCGCGCAGTTCGATCCAGTTGCGCACGACCTCCGCCACCAGGGTCACGCGCGCCGCCTGCAGGTCGGCCATGTCGGCATCGAGCTGGCCCTGCGCTTCGCGCCGGCTGCCTTGCGCACGTCCGAACAGGCCGAACTCCCAACTGGCGTCGAAGCCGGCCACCAGATACGAGGCACTGGCATCGGGGTCGATCACCTGGTCGGTGCTGGCTTTGAGGTAAGGCAGGTAGGGAGCACCGGAATGCTGCTGCAGCACCCGCGCGGCGCGCACCCGTTCGACTGCCTGGGCCACGTCGAGATTGTGCGCAAGCGCCTGGTCGACCAGGGCGTTCAGGGCGGGATCGTCGAAGGCGCGCCACCAGCTGCGCAGATTGGTGGGAGCCGGCGCCTGCGTCGCCGCCGCATGCTGCCATTGCGCCGGAATCGGCGGCTCGAGCTTCGGCATCGACACCGAGCAGCCGGCCAGCGCGATGACCGCAGCCAGCAAGCTTGTGCGCCAGCCCTGGCGCGTTGCGATGTCGGATCGGATCAGAGCCACGGTCAGGTCACACAACAGTGGAGGGATGGGGAACGGATAACGACCGTGCGGAGCTGCCAAGGATACAGGGCGGGCGCCGAAGCTGTCAGCGCGTCGCCGGCGCTTCGGCCTGCGTAGCAGCGACGTGACCCCGGCGCGGCGCGGGGAATCGCACTTCCACGCATAGTCCGTGTTCCTCCGCCAGGCGGTAGATCACCTCGGCGCGATGGCGTTCGGCGATGCGCTGCACGATGGCCAGCCCCAGTCCGCTGCCTTCCTCGCTGGTGCCCGGCGCACGGAAGAAGCGTTCGCTCAGGCGGGGTACCAATTCGGGTGGCACACCTGGGCCATTGTCCTCCACCATGAGGTTGGCACCGCCGTCGGTGCGCGCCTGCAGGCTCACCGTGACGGTGCTGCCGCGGCCGGCGTAGCGGATGCAGTTGTCGATGAGGTTGTCCAGGAGGTCGTGCAAGCTTGCAGCATGCCCATGGATGCTTAGCGCTTGCTCAGGGCCCTGGTAGCCGAGGTCGATACCGGCGGCCAGCGCATCGTGCACGCGTTGCGTCACCGCCTCGGGAACCCAGCGTGCGAGATCCAGCGGCACGTGTTCCACGGTTTCGGTGGAAGGCGCCTGTGCGCGGGTCAGCGCCAGCAGCTGCGCGGTGGTGCGCGCGGCGCGCTGGTTGAGGCGACGGATGTGGGTAAGCGCTTCGCGCACGTTGGCCGGATCGGGATCGGCGAGCGCGCGTTCCACGTGCAGGCCGAGGCCGGTGAGCGGCGTGCGCAACTGGTGCGCGGCGTCGGCAATGAAGCGGTCGTGCAGCGCCAGCATGCCGCGCAGGCGTGCGAACAATGCGTCGATGGTGCGGGTGAGGGGGAGGATTTCCTGTGGTACGTCCGGGCCGCCGATGGGCGTGAGTTCGTGGTTGCGGCGCGCAAGCCGCCGGGTCAGCGGGTCGAGCACGCGCAGGCCGTGGTTGACGCCGAACCAAACCAGCGACAGCACGCACACGATCAACAGCGACTGGGTGAGGATCGCCAGGTACAGGATGCTGCGCGCCTGCGCGTGGCGATCGCTGAGGGTCTCGGCCACGGTGATGACGAGGACGTCGCCGGGGTGGCCGTTCCATGGTGCGGTCAGCGTGACCGCGCGCAGCGGATGATTCTCCATGCGGGTGTCGAACAGCTCGGGTTTGGCGCCCATCGCCGGAATCCGCTGTGCCTGTGGCAGTTGGCCATTGCCGGCGACGAGGCCACGTTGGCGACTGACCACACTGAAGTAACCATCGCCGTTGGGGTCGTACTGCAGCAGGAAGCGCGCTTGCGGACTCAGCTCACCGCTCAGCTGCTCGCTACCCATCATCTTGGCCAGCGTCAGCGCGTCGTTGCCGAGGTCACGGTCGTGCACGTGGTTCGCATAGCCCAGCGCCACGCCGTAGGTGAACAGGATGTCCAGCACCAGCAGGATGGTCACCGGGATCAGCAGAAAACCCAGCAAACGGCGGCGCAGGCTGGGGCGGCGGGCGGGAGCCTGGCTCATGGGCGGTCACCGTCGGCCGGACTTTCTTCCAGCAGGTAGCCCAGGCCGCGGATGGTGCGCACACCGGTGCCGCTGCCTTCGAGCTTGCGGCGCAGACGATGGATGGCGATGTCCAGCCCGTTGTCGGTGAGCTCCTCGTCCCAGCTGCATAAGGCTTCGATCAGTTGCGCGCGGCTGGTGACGCGGTCGGCGCGCATGGCCAGTGCCTCGAGCAGGCCGAACTCGCGGGCGGTGAGTTCCAGCGGCTCGTCGTCCAGCCACGCGCGATGGCCGGGCAGATCCAGCCGCAGCCGGCCGATCTTCAGCTCGGGCACGCCCTGGCTGCTGCTGCGGCGGAGCAGGGCGCGCACGCGTGCCTCGAACTCGCTGAGCTCGAAGGGTTTGACCAGGTAGTCGTCGGCACCGAGGTCGAGTACGCGGATGCGTTCGTCCAGGCCGTCGCGCGCCGTTACCACCAGTACCGGCGCGCTGCCGCCACGGCTGCGCAGCCGGCGCAGCACTTCGCTGCCGTCCAGTTGCGGCAGACCCAGGTCCAGCACCAGCAGGTCGTAGTCGTGCTCGCGCAGCGCGGCGTCCGCCAGCTGGCCGCCGGCGACATGATCCACGGCGTGGTTGCTGTGGCGCAACGACGCGCAGATACCTTCGGCGATGGAGGGGTCGTCTTCGGCCAGCAGGATGCGCATGCGGTTCGGGTTCCGTTCGTCGGCATGAAGGGGTGCACAGCTTGCCATGCGCCACCTGTCCAGTAGCTTAGAGCCTGTACGCGATTCCGCATGGGGCCTCGGCGAGGCGGCGCGGACGGCTGCCCGTCTACCGGCGTGCTCTCGTTCTTCAATGAGCCCGTTCGCAAACGGCTTCCCGTGCAGGCTTATGCAGGAGCCGGGCAGGATCTTTCCGTCGTCAAGGCATGACCTTTGGCCTATGACGGCGATGCCACGCTGCGTGCACGCTGGCGAATCACTCGCGGGGAGAGCGCAATGGTGTCGATCAGGGGCAGGGGCGGGCTGTGGCTTGCCGCAGTGGCCATGGGCTGGTGCGCGACCGGTGCTGGCTTTGCGCAGCAGGCACCCGTAGCAGCGGGAAGCATGGTGGCGTCGCCCGCGGCAAGTACGGCGACGGCTGCGTTGGAGCCAATCCCGTTTGCGCCGGCGCATCAGACCATCATCACCACGCCAAGCGCGCCGACCGCCTGGGGCGGCGCACGCACCGGCCAGGAGGCAACACTGTCCGACCGCGTGGTGAGCTACACCATCAATGCCAGCCTCGATGCGGCCAAGCACCAGGTGGCCGGCAAGGAACACATGACCTGGCGCAACCGCAGCGACCGCCCGGTCAGTCATGTCTATTTCCATCTCTACCTCAATGCGTTCGAGAGTGATGGCAGCACCTGGTTCACCGAGCGCAAGGTGCTCACCGCGCATGGCCGCTCACGGGGCAATGCGGAGCTGAAGGACGGACAGTGGGGCTGGATCCGCCTGCAGCGCGTGACGCAGGGCGATGCGGAGCTGAAGGACGCGGTGCAGGCAGGTGCGGCGCTGAAGTGGAGTTTCGTGCATCCCGATGGCGGCCCCGACAGCGACCACACCGTGGTGCGCATCGATCTTGCCCAGCCGGTGCCCGCAGGTGCCACGCTGGCGCTGGACATCGATTTCCTCAGCCAGCTGCCGCGGGTGGTGGAGCGCACCGGCTGGTGGGGCGACTTCAACCTGGTCGGCCAGTGGTTTCCCAAGATCGGCGTGCTGGAACTGGCGGGCGAACGCGGTGCCACCGCGCCGCGCTGGAACGTGCACGAGTTCCACTTCAACAGCGAGTTCTACGCCGACTTCGGCAGCTACGACGTGCATCTCGACGTGCCCAGCGACTACACCGTGGGCGCGGTGGGCCAGCTGCGGGGCGAGCCGCAGGCGGCGAACGGCCGCACCACCTACCATTTCATGCAGGGCGATGTGCACGATTTCGCCTGGGTGGCCGCCAAGGGCTACAAGACGATGGACGGCACCTATACCGGCGCGGGCAGCCCGCCGGTGGCCGTGCGCGTGATCTATCCGACCGAATACGCGGCCAGCGCCGCGCCCACCCTGAAGTCCACCATCGACGCGCTGGGCTATTTCTCGCAGACCATCGCGCCGTACCCCTACCACACGGTCACCGCGGTGATACCGCCGTACAACGCGGACGAGGCGGGTGGCATGGAATACCCGACCTTCTTCACCTCCGAGGGCTACAAGGAGGTCACGCCGGGCACCCTCAGCCAGTACGGCAGCGACTTCGTAAACATCCACGAATTCGGCCATGGGTATTTCTACGGCATCCTCGCCTCCAACGAGTTCGAGGAGCCGATGCTCGACGAGGGCATGAACGAGTACTGGGACGACCGCATGATGCGCGAGCGCAAGCAGGACCTCGTGCTCGCCACGCCATTCATGAAGTGGCTGGGTGTCGCGCCGGCAATGAGCGGATTCCAGATGGAGCGCCTGGGCGCGCAATTGCAGCGCCCCGAGGATCCGCTGGCGCAGAACAGCTGGGACAGGCTTTCCGGTTCCAGCTACGGCACGGTGTACACGCGCACCGCCACGGCGATGCATGATCTCGAACAGCGCATCGGCGAGCCGGTGATGCAGAAGGCCATCCGCCTGTACTACCAGCGCTGGAGTTTCCGCCATCCCTCGGTGGCCGACCTGCGCCAGGCACTCGTCGACGGCTCGGGCGATGCCAAGGATGTCAACGAGATCTTCGACGAGGTGGTGTATGGCACGGCACACATCGATGACCGCGTGATCGACATCGACACGAACGAGGTGCTGCCGCCGTCCGGCGTGATGTGGAAGGACGGCAAGCCGATGGCCGACCAGGCTGCGTTGGACAAGCAGGTCGCCAAACAGCGCGAGGATTGGAAAAAGGCCCATCCCGACGCCAGGCCTGGCGACAGCGGGCCGTTCCCCTGGCACAGCACGGTGACCGTGTTGCGCGACGGCGCACGCGTGCCCGAGACCTTGCATGTCATCTTTGCCGACGGCAGCCACGAGGATGTGCGCTGGGATGACGATCGCCGTTGGGCGCGCTTCGAATTCGAGAAGGCCAGCAAGGTGGTGTCCGCCGAGCTTGATCCCGCCCAGCAGGTTTACCTCGACGCCAACAAACTCAACGACAGCCTTTCGACCAAGCCGAACGGCGCTGCTTCCAGGCGCTGGACGGCCGACGCGGCCGCGTTGCTGCAAACCCTCTACTCGATGCTGGTGACGCTGTGATGATGGCCAGGACGACTGCCCCGCGCGCCGGCTTCGGCGCCCTGTTCTCCGCGATGGCTGAGGCCGTGCAATGGCGTTTGCTGCTGCTGTGGCTGCTGCTGATGTTGCTGCCGGCCACGATGGTGGCGCTGCCGCTGTGGCGCTCGCTCGCGAACCTGCTCGACCACTCCGTGCATGCCGATGCATGGGCACGGCACTTCGATCCCATGATGTTCGGCGATGCGATGTTCGCGATGGGTGGGCACGTCGCGTGGCTGAGCGGTGCTTCCTTGCTGGGTCTGGTGTTTGCCCTGCTGCTGTCGCCCTTCCTCAACGGCATGGCGGTGGGCAGCGGACGCGCCGGGCGCAGCCTCGATTTCGGCGCGTTGCTGTTGAGCGGCTGGATCGAATACGGTCGCATGTTCCGCGTGATGTTGTGGTCGCTTTTGCCCTATGCGGTGGTGGTCCTGGCGGCTGGCGTCGCCATGCACATGGCCGACAAGCATGCCGATCAGGCGGTGCTGGAGTCGCAGGCCGATGCCTGGCAGCACGGTGCGCAATGGGTGCTGCTGGTGGTGTTCGTGCTGATGCACGCCATCGTGGAATCCACCCGCGCAGCCTTCATCGCCGATTCCGGTTTGCGCTCCGCCACCCGCGCCTTTGGCCGCGGCATCCGGCAACTGCTGCGCCGGCCGTTGAAGACACTGCTGTTCTATCTGGTAGTGAGCCTGGTTGGCCTGGTGATTGCCGGTGTGTTGGGCATCGCGCGTATCCACACCACGGCGGCGGATGGCGGCTTCTGGTTGGGACTTTTGCTCAGCCAGTTGACCGTGGTGGTGCTGGGGTGGATGCGCATCGCGCGGCTGTTCGCGCTGGCGCGGCTGGCGCCGGCGCGTTGACGTCGTCTGTTTTCCACTGTTTCCACCTGCTGAGAGTGAAACTCGGGCGCCGGCAGGCGCTCGAGGCCGCTCTGTCGCTCACGGCAGGCACCGCAAGCGAATCGGGCCACTGAAGCAAAGCTGTCGCAGAGCACCTGCTCACGGAAGGCGGAGGCCCCTCAACCGCAAGCGACGCGACGGATCTCCCGATGCGGTGGGTAATACGCGAACACATGCGTATCGCACCCGTAGAAATCCCGGTCCTCGATGTGTTCGCCGCCAAGGCGTTCCGCCACGCGGTCGGAGGCTTCGTTGCCCACCCGCACCAGGCTGATCACGCGCTGTGCGCGCAACTGGTTCCAGGCGAAGTCCAGCACCGCGGTGCCAGCTTCGGTGGCGTAGCCATGGTGGCGGTGTTCGGGCTTGAGCATCCAGCCCAGCTCCAGGTCGGGCCAGCCTTCGGGCTGGAACAGGCCGGCGCGGCCGATGAACTCGCCGGTGGCCTTCAGTTCCAACGCCCACATGCCATAGCCGCGCAATTGCCAGTGGCCCAGCAGCATCGCCAGCGAACGCCAGGCGTTGGTGCGGTCCAGCGGCTGGCCATCGCCGATGTAGCGGGTGCTGGCCGGGTCGGCCAGCATCGTGGCGTAGTCGTCGAAATGGCGCTCGGTGAGCGCAGTCAGGCGCAGGCGCGCCGTCTCGATGGTGGGAATGTTGATCATGTCAAATTCAGAAGCAAATCACGTGCCTTCGAGCAACGCCGCTAATGCGCGGGTGCTCGAAGCGAGGCTTTCCGTCCAGGACAAGCCGACGATTGTCTCACCAGTTGCTGCATCCGCAAAATCCTCGGTCTCGCCGGGGGGGAGCAGGTGGCGGTAGTCCACGGTGATCTCGCTGTCCACGGGCAGGTCGGCCAAGGCGAACACGAAGCCGAGATGCCATAGCCCGTTGGGCTGGAAACTATGGTTGATGTAGCACTCGTCGGGCCAGTCCGGCGACACGGTGTAGCGGTCCTCGAACCAGCGCGCGCTGGCGTACTTCAGCTTGGCCAGTTCCGGCAGGTCGAATTCGGCGTGCCGGAAGGTCTGGTTGATGGCGTCGGGCGCGGTGAGGATGCTGCCGGCGCGCACCGTCTCGTCGAGAAAGAGGCCCTTGCCTGCACCGGGGATGCGTGAGGCGGCGATGTGGTAGCGCGGCAGGATCATGGCGGGACCGGTCGGAGCGGGGCGCCAGTGTAGGGCAGGCTTGCATTGGCGGCTTGCTAGAATGTCCGTCTTCCCCACGTTTCCGGAGTGCCCATGGATACCGCCCGCCTTTCCCGCTTCGTCAGCGGCCTGTGGGACGAGGAGATCGTGCCCAGGCTGGTGGAATACATCCGCATTCCCAACAAGTCGCCGATGTTCGACAAGGACTGGAAGGCGCACGGTCATATGGACGCGGCGGTGAAGCTGATGAGCGACTGGGCGCAGTCCAAGCTAGCCGCGTTGCCGGGTGCCACGCTGGAGGTGGTGCAGCTGGAAGGGCGCACGCCGCTCATCTACATCGAGGTGCCGGCTACAGGCGCCAGCAACGACACCGCGGTGCTGTACGGCCATCTGGACAAGCAGCCGGAGATGACCGGCTGGGCCGAGGGCCTGGGTCCATGGACGCCGGTGCTGAAGGGCGACAAGCTTTACGGACGCGGTGGCGCGGACGACGGCTACGCCATCTTCGGCTCGCTGGCGGCATTGCTGGCGCTGCGCGAGCAGGGCGTGCCGCATGCGCGCTGCGTGATCCTGATCGAGGCCTGCGAGGAATCGGGCAGTTACGACCTGCCGTATTACGTCGACCACCTTGCCGCGCGCATCGGCAACCCGTCGCTGGTGGTGTGCCTGGACTCGGGCTGCGGCAACTATGAGCAGCTCTGGCTCACCACCTCGCTGCGCGGCATGACCGGCGGCAACCTCACTGTGCAGGTGCTGGAAGAGGGTGTGCATTCGGGCGACGCCTCGGGCGTGGTGCCATCCAGCTTCCGCATCCTGCGCGAGATCCTGTCGCGGCTGGAGGATCCGGAAACCGGCACGATCAAGCCGAAGGAGCTCTACGTCGAGATTCCCGCCCAGCGCGTGGAGCAGGCGAAGCACGCGGCCACCGTGCTGGGTAGCGACATCTACAGCAAGTTTCCCTGGGCTGAAGGCATGCAGCCGGTCACGCACGAGCTACCGGAGCTGGTGCTCAACCGCACCTGGCGCCCGCAGCTGGCGGTCACCGGCATCGGCGGCATCCCGCCGCTGGACAGCGCCGGCAACGTGCTGCGCCCGTTCACCGCGGTGAAGCTGAGCCTGCGCGTGCCGCCTACGCTGGACGCGAAGAAGGCCGGCCAGCTCCTCAAGCAGTTGCTGGAAAAGGACCCGCCCTACGGTGCCAAGGTCAGCTTCGACCTGGAGAAGGACGGCAGCGGCTGGAATGCGCCGGCGCTGTCGCCGTGGCTCGCCCAGGCGGTGGACGAGGCGTCGATGAACCAGTTCGGCGCACCGGCCACCTACATGGGCGAGGGCGGTTCCATCCCGTTCATGGGCATGCTGGGCGAGAAGTTCCCCCAGGCGCAGTTCCTGATCACCGGCGTGCTGGGTCCGCACTCCAACGCGCATGGCCCCAACGAATTCCTGCATATTCCCACCGGCAAGAAGGTGTCGGCGGTGGTGGCCGAGGTGGTGGCCAAGCACTATGCGCAGGGCGCGAAGGACTGATGCGGTTTTCTCCCTCTTCCCGCTGGGAGAGGAGGTAAAGGCTCATGGATCATTCCCACCTCGCCGCCAACTGGGCCGACGTCCGCCATCGCGTGGACGAGGCCTGCCGCGCTGCCGGGCGCGATCCCGCCGAAGTCTCCATCCTGCCTGTCAGCAAGACCTTCGACGCCGACGTGGTGCGTGCGGCGGTGGCGTTGGGTCTGCGCCGTTTCGGCGAGAACAAGGTGCAGGAGATCCGCGACAAATCCGGCCCGCTGGCCGACTGCGGCATTGCCTGGGTGGTGATCGGTCACCTGCAGACCAACAAGGCCAAGGAAGTGGCGCGGCTGGCCAGCGAGGTGCAGTCGCTGGACCGTATCGAACTCGCCGATGCATTGCACCGCCGCCTGCAGGCCGAAGGGCGCCGTCTGGACGTGCTGGTGCAGGTGAAAACCTCCTCCGAGGAAAGCAAGCATGGCCTGTCGCCCGATGCATTGCCGGCCTTCCTGGACAGCCTCGCGCACTACGAGACCTTGTGCATGCGTGGCCTGATGACTCTCGCCACCCATAGCGACGACCCGGCCGAGGTGCGCGCCTGCTTCCGCGAACTGCGGGAGCTGCGCGATACAGCCCAGGCGCAAGGCCATGACCTGCCGAGGCTTTCCATGGGCATGAGCGGCGATTTCCCGTTGGCGATCGCCGAAGGCGCCACCGAAGTGCGCATCGGCAGTGCGATCTTCGGACGCCGCCCGGTGTAGGCCGATCTTTGAAACAAATCGGAAATCCGACCCGAAACCCCCGGTTTCGGGTCGGATTGGACAATTTTCGGAAGAATCTGCCGTTTTTCGGATGTGACGGGTGTATCGGTTGTTTGCGAACGACAGAGTTCAGTTAACCTCGATCCAACAACTTCACGGAACCGTCTTGGTAAGTTCACCCCTTCGTCACGTCACCCGCACGTCAGGTGGCGCCTCCGAGAACCGTAGGGGTTACCGCCTCATGCCAATCCAGCGATTGACCGGTGTTGCCGCGCTCGTTCCGATGCTGCTGCTGGCCACTCCTTCGCATGCGACGACCCATCGCGTCCTGAAGCACCACACCCAGTCCCGCCGTTCCCATGTCGTTGCCAAAGCCTCGGTCGACAATCATTACTCGCAGGTTCCCGGCGTTCTCGCTTCCCCGCTGTCGCTGAATCCGTGGTTTGCCCTCAGCCCGATGCCGGCCCTGGCCTCGCCCAACCTGGCAGGTTTTGGCGGCAATGCGGCGCCGGCCTTCGGCGTCGAGCACAGCGTGCTCGCACCGGTAGCCGCTGCTCCGGTCGTGGCCGAAGTCGCGAAGGCGACCGAAGGTCAGGCGGAGGGTGATGCCGACATGCAGGTCGACAACATCAGTGACCTGCGCAAGTCCCTGATCGACCTGGCGATGAACCTGCGCAACGTGCGTTACGTGCGCGGCGGCAAGAGCCCGTCCACCGGCTTCGATTGCAGCGGTTTTGTGCGCTACGTGTTCGCTCACGCGATCGGCGTGCAGTTGCCGGCCAATTCCGCCTCGCAATTCCTCGACGGTCTCAAGGTGAATCGCGCGGACATGAAGCCGGGCGACCTCGTGTTCTTCCATACCGGCGGTCGTCGTCACGGTGGCATCAGCCACGTGGGCATCTACATTTCCAACGGCCAGTTCATCCATGCGCCGACCTACGGCAAGCGGGTGCAGATCTCCAGCCTCGATGAGGCCTACTGGGCCAAGCGCTTTGTCGGCGCCAAGCGCCCAGACGGCATGCTGGCGCTGACCGGTGGCGGCAACGGTTGATCCTGGCCGCATCGCCATTCGTTGAAGCCGCCCGCGTGGCGGCTTTTTCATGGCGCGCATCCACGTGCGCCAGTCTGTGGACACGTTGCGGGCGCGCAAAACGGCAATCCTGTCGTTTTGTCTTGGGGCTGTCCGAGCATGGCGAGCGACCGACGCAGACGTTACGCTAGCGCATTGCCTCTATTGCACTTCTGCATGCCCAATCTTCCGCCGGTTACCCGCAATCTGCTGATCGCCAATGTGCTGGTGTTCGCACTGCAATTGTTCCTGCACGACGTGGATACCCTGGCGCTGAGCCGGTACTTCGCTTTGTGGCCGCTGGGGCCGGACGTGACCGGTGCGGTGGCGGGCGGCCAGGTCATCACGGTGGGCTTCCGGTTCTGGCAGGTGGTCACCTACGCGTTTATGCACGGCGGCTACACCCACATTCTGTTCAACATGATGGCGCTGTACATGTTCGGCGGGGTGATCGAGCGTACCTTCGGCGCACGCAACTTCACCGTGTACTACTTCGTCTGCGCGGTCATCGCAGCGGTAGCACAGCTGCTGGTGGTGAAGTTCTTCACCCACGGCGTCTATCCGACCATTGGCGCTTCGGGCGCGATCTTCGGCCTGCTGCTGGCCTTCGGCATGCTGTACCCGAAGGAGAAGGTGTTCCTGATCTTCCTGCCGATCCCGATGCCGGCCTGGCTTTTCGTGATCGGCTACGCGGCAGTGGAACTGGTGCTGGGCGTCACCGGCACGCAGGCCGGCGTGGCGCATTTCGCGCACCTCGGCGGCATGGTCGGCGGCTATGTCATGATCCAGTACTGGCGCGGCCGCCTGCCGCTGAAACCGAAGCGCCAATTGCTGCGCTGATTACAGGGAAACGCATGAGCCAAGACCTGCAGCGCCGCCTCACGCCGCGCCACATCACTTTCATGGCGCTGGGCATGTGCATAGGCGCCGGGCTGTTCCTCGGTTCGGGCAGCACGATCAAGCTGGCCGGGCCGTCGGTGCTGTTCGCCTACCTGATCTGCGGCGCGATGATCTTCATCATCATGCGCGCGTTGGGCGAGATGGCGGCGCACGAGCCCATTGCCGGCTCCTTCAGCGCCTATGCGCACAAATACCTCGGGCCGTTCGCCGGTTACCTCACCGGTTGGAACTACTGGATCCTGATGATGGGCGTAGGCATCGTCGAGAGCACGGCGGTGGGCATCTACATGAAGACCTGGTTTCCCGCTTCGCCGCAGTGGATCTGGGCTTTCGCCAGCGTGGCGATGATCGGCGGACTGAACCTGCTGGCAGTGAAGGTGTACGGCGAGCTGGAGTTCTGGTTCTCGCTGATCAAGGTGCTGACCGTGGTGCTGATGATCGCCGGCGGTTTCGCGATGATCTGGCTGGGCTGGGGCAACCACGGCACGCCGGTGGGCCTGTCCAACCTGTGGACGCACGGCGGCTGGTTCCCGCACGGCGTCACCGGCATGGTGCTGGCGTTGCCGGTGCTGGTGTTTTCTTTCGGCGGCATCGAGACCATCGGCATGGCGGCAGCCGAGGCCGCACAGCCGGAACGCACGATCCCGCGCGCGGTGAACTCGGTGATCTGGCGCATCCTGATCTTCTACATCGGCTCGCTGTTCGTGATCATGGCGATCTATCCGTGGAACGAGCTGGATGCGAACAGCAGCCCGTTCGTCACCACCTTCGCGCGGCTGGGCATTCCCAGTGCGGCGGGGCTGATCAACTTCGTGGTGATTACCGCGGCGCTGTCCAGCTTCAACTCCACCACCTTCAGTGGCAGCCGCATGCTGCACAGCCTCGCCACCAAGGGACAGGCGCCAGCAGCAATGGGCCGCACCAGCACGCAAGGCGTGCCGGTGCGCGGCGTGCTGGTGACGATGGCGTTCCTCCTGTTCGGCGTGCTGATGAACTACCTGGTGCCTGGGCGCATCTTCGGCATGATGATGTCCATCCTCGCGTTCAACACCGTGTGGACCTGGGGCATGGTGCTGGTGGCGCACTGGAGCTTCCGTCGCCGCCAGGCGCAGCCGCTGGGTTTCCGCCTGCGCGTGTGGCCGCTGTCCAGCGTGGTGTGCCTGGCCTTCCTCGCTTTCGTGTGGGTGATGCTGGGCTACAGTCCCGATACCCGCGTGGCGCTCTACGTGGGCGTGGCGTGGATCGCGCTGCTCACCGTGGCCTATTACGCGTTCGGTATCGAGCGGCGCATGCGGCAGGTCACTGCATCGGGCGCAGCCTGACTCCGGCATAGGTTCGCTTCGGTGTCCCATTCAAAAGCGCGCGGCGCGGGCCGTGCGCTTTTTTCATGCGCGTCGTTCGTCCGCGCCTATGCCCTGGCTGTGACGACTAGATGGCCTATACTCCCCCTGAGTATCAGAGGCGAACGTCCATGCCGTACTCGACTCAGGAAAAGAAGCGGGCACTGGTGCGCGTGCGCCGTATTGACGGTCAGCTGGACGCGCTGGCGCAAGCGCTGGAGCAGGAGGCGGACTGTGGCGCCGTGCTGCAGCAGATCGCGGCGATCCGCGGCGCGGTGAACGGGTTATTGGGCGAGGTGCTGGAGAGCCATCTGCGCGCCAGCTTCGTACCCCGTGCAGGGCCTAGGCGCCGCGCGACAAGAACAGAAGACGCGGCGGCAATGGAGCAGACCATCGCCTTGCTGCGCACTTATCTCAAGTAGCCGGCGGTTGCGTCGGCTGAACCATCGATTCCCTGCAGGAGTACCGCCATGAAATCCCGTGCCGCCGTCGCCTTTGCCCCGGGCAAGCCGCTGGAGATCGTCGAGATCGACGTGGCCCCGCCGAAGAAGGGCGAGGTGCTGGTGAAGATCAGCCACACCGGCGTCTGCCACACCGATGCGTTCACGCTGTCCGGCGACGATCCGGAAGGCCTGTTCCCCTGCGTGCTCGGCCACGAGGGAGCGGGCGTGGTGATGGAAGTGGGCGAGGGCGTCACTTCAGTGAAGCCGGGCGACCATGTGATTCCGCTGTACACGGCCGAATGCGGCGAATGCCTGTTCTGCAAGAGCGGCAAGACCAACCTGTGCGTGGCTGTGCGCGCCACCCAGGGCAAGGGCGTGATGCCGGACGGCACCACGCGTTTCTCCTACAACGGCCAGCCGATCTACCACTACATGGGCTGCTCCACCTTCAGCGAGTACACCGTCGTCGCGGAAGTGTCGCTGGCGAAGATCAATCCGCAGGCGGATCACGAGCAGGTCTGCCTGCTGGGCTGCGGCGTCACCACCGGCATCGGCGCGGTGCACAACACCGCCAAGGTGCAGGAGGGCGACAGCGTGGCGGTGTTCGGCCTCGGCGGCATCGGCCTGGCCGTGGTGCAGGGCGCGCGCCAGGCGAAGGCGGCCCGCATCATTGCGGTCGACACCAACCCGGCCAAGTTCGAGCTGGCGCGTTCGATGGGCGCCACCGATTGCGTCAACCCGAAGGATCACGACAAGCCGGTCCAGCAGGTGATCGTGGAGATGACCGGCTGGGGCGTGGACCACAGCTTCGAGTGCATCGGCAACGTCAACGTGATGCGCGCGGCACTGGAATGCGCGCATCGCGGCTGGGGCCAGAGCATCATCATCGGCGTGGCCGGCGCAGGCCAGGAAATCGCCACACGCCCGTTCCAACTGGTCACCGGCCGCAAGTGGATGGGCACCGCGTTCGGCGGAGTGAAGGGCCGCAGCCAGTTGCCCGGCATGGTGGAGGACGCGATGAAGGGCGAGATCGAGCTGGCGCCGTTCGTCACCCACACCATGGCGCTGGACGGAATCAATCACGCCTTCGAGCTGATGCACGAAGGCAAGTCGATCCGTTCGGTCATTCATTACTGACGGCAAGCCCATCTCCTCTCAGGAGCGAGATGGGAGTGAGGATATGGATGGGGCGCCGCGCTTCGACCGTAAGCTCATCTACTGCTGGGCGCCGTCATGCGGCACATCCATGTACCTCATCCTTCGGGCGGTTTTCGCCGGGCAAATCGGTTTCCCTGCCGATTTGTCTCCCGAAGGGAGAAGGAGTAGTCGAGGCAGCTCGGATTAAGCGGCTTCTTGCTTGTCATCCCAGCGAAAGCTGGGATCCAGCGTCTGTAACGCCTCAAATGCAAAGCCGCTGGATTCTTGCTTGATCAGCCATTCGGCAGTTGAGAAGCGCCTCCAGGGATGACGAGCAAAATCAAAGCTTTCTTGATAGGGAGAATCCTATGAACCTTGAGCGCATCGAACACCGCGCCTGCTTCGGCGGCTGGCAGGACGTGTACCGCCACGACTCGGCTGTCCTGGGCTGCACGATGAACTTCGCCGTCTACCTGCCGCCGCAGGCGGGGCAGGAGCGGCTGCCGGTGCTGTACTGGCTGTCGGGCCTCACCTGCACTGAACAGAACTTCATCGCCAAGGCCGGCGCGCAGCGCTACGCGGCCGAACATGGCGTGGTCGTGGTGGCGCCGGACACCAGTCCGCGCGGCGAGGGCGTGGCGGATGATCCGGCGTATGACCTGGGCCAGGGTGCGGGCTTCTATCTCAACGCCACCGAGCAGCCATGGAAGGCGCATTACCGCATGCGCGACTACGTGGTGGACGAGCTGCCTGCGCTGGTGGAGGCCAATTTCCCCGTCAACGATGCGCGTGGCATCAGCGGACATTCGATGGGTGGGCATGGCGCGCTGACGATCGCCCTGGGCAATCCGGGGCGTTACCGCAGCGTGTCGGCGTTTTCACCCATCGTTGCACCCGCACAGGTGCCCTGGGGCGAGAAGGCCTTCTCGGCTTATCTCGGTCCGGACCGTGCGCAATGGGCACGCCATGACGCCACCGGGCTGCTGAAGACGGCCAGCGAGCGGTTGCCGCTGCTGGTAGACCAGGGTGAGGCCGATGAATTCCTCGCCACGCAGCTCAAGCCGGAATTGCTGCGCGAAGCCTGCGCGAAGGCGAACCATCCGCTGACCCTGCGCCTGCATCCAGGCTACGACCACAGCTACTACTTCGTGGCCAGCTTCATCGGCGAGCACATCGCCTGGCATGCGCGGGCGATGAAAGCTTGATGGAGCTCTGATTTCGCTCGTCATCCCGGCGCAGGCCAGGATCCAGCAGCAGTGTCGCTTGAGTGAGTTTGATCGCCACTGGATCCCGGCCTGCACCGGGATGACGAACAGGGAGTGCGGAGCCGATGGTGTTCCGCGATCAGCGCAGCGCGAGGAAATCCGCGCTGACCACGAAGCGCACCGCGTCCAGTCGCAGGCGCGATTGCGGCAACGCGGTCAGCAGGGCGTCGCGTTCGGCGGCCACCGTGGCGATCTCCGCGGCACTGATCGAAGGGTTCACCGCAAGCAGTGCATGCAGGCGTGCCAGTTCCGCATCCAACGCTGCGGCTGCTTCGGCCGTGGCCTCGTCTATCGTGGCCTGCGCGCGCGCGCGCGCGGCGGCCTCGGCTTTCTCGAGCATCGGCGGCACCAGCTTGGCGAGGAACTTGCGGTAGCGCGGTACTTCGATGTTGCGGTCGGCGGCCTTGCGCAGCGCGATGTCGCTGGGCTGGAAATCCGTTCGCTCGGCGAGCCGGGTGTCGATGGTGACCGTGATCGGCAGCGCGGGCAGGAAGCGCTCCGCGTCGAGCCGGCGGTCGGCCACGCACTCCAGTACGAATACCGTCTGCAGCAGTGCGCTGCGCGGCGGCAGCGCATCGTCCACCATGAAGGCGGCGTTGCCCTGTTCGCCGGAGAGCGCGAGGTCGAGCGCGCCGGCGACCATCGGGTGGTCGAGCCGCAGCAACGGCAATTCCTCGCGCGCCAGCGCCACGGCGCGACTGAAGGTGGCCGACTGCGGGCCTTCGGCGAAACCGGGCAGGGCGTCGGTGGAGAGGTATTGCGGGTCGAGCAGCAGCACCTTGCCGCCCAGTTCCTCGGCATGGATGCCATAGCCTTCCAGCAGGCGTTGCACGAAGGCATCGCGCGCGGGGTCGTCGTCCTCGCGGCGGAACGCGCGCTCCAGCTCGTCCGCGTGCGGGTCGCGGCTGGCCGCCAGTTCCAGCAGGTGGTCGCGGCCGGCACGGATCAGCTCGGCCATCTGCTCGTGCGCGGCGCGGGTTTCGGCGAGCAGCACATCTAGTTCCTGGTCGCGGTCATCGTCGCCGCGTGCGTGCTGGCCGGCGAGCTGCGCCAGAGTGTCGCCAAAACGGCGCAGCAGTTCGCGGCCGTCGGCGGGGCTCTGCCGGAACGCGTCCACGCCTTCGTCGTACCAGCGCGCCAGCACGTGCTGCGCGCTGTCGGCCACGGCGAGGATGTGGATGCTGATGTCGTGGCTCTGGCCGATGCGATCGAGGCGGCCGATACGTTGTTCGAGCAGGTCGGGGTCCAGCGGCAAGTCCCACAACACAAGGCGGTGGGCGAACTGGAAGTTGCGGCCCTCCGAACCGATCTCGGAACACAGCAGCAGGCGTGCACCGTCGGGTTGGGCGAAGTAGGCCGCGTTGCGGTCGCGCTGCACGATGCCCAGCCCCTCATGGAAGCGCGCGATGCCGGCGCCGGTGCGCGTGCGCAGGGCTTCTTCCAGGGCCAGCACCTTGGCCTGGCTGCGGCAGATCAGCAGGAACTTGTCTTGCGGATGTGCATCGAGCAATTCGACCAGCGCGTTTAGGCGTGGATCGTTCGTGTAGTCGTGTTCCAGTGCCGGTGACGGTTGCTGGATGTCGGCGTGGAACTCGGCGAGCAGCGACTGGCGCGTGGCTTCGTCCAGATTGCCGGCGTCCAGCACCTGCCATTGCGGCACGCGTTGCGGGAAGCCGCCGATGCCGGCGCGGCGGTTGCGGAACATCGCACGGCCGGTGCCGTGGCGATCGATCAGCGCGGCGAGGATTTCGCGCGCGTGCTCGGGCCTGGTGGTGTCGGCCAGGCGCGCCTCAAGCGTTGCGTCGGCTGCGAAGGCGGTGCGCAGCATGGTGCGCTCGGCTTCGTCCAGCGCCTCGCCGTCAAGCAGCTTGTCGGCCACCTGCGACAGCGGCTGGAAGCGTTCGGCTTCGGCGAGATAGCCGTCGAGGTCGCGGTAGCGCTGCGGATCGAGCAGGCGCAGGCGGGCGAAATGGCCGCTGCGGCCCAACTGCTCCGGCGTGGCGGTGAGCAGGATCACGCCGGGTGTCCTCGCAGCCAGCTGTTCCACCAGCGTGTAGCGTGGGCTGGCGGCTTCCGGCGCCCATGCGAGGTGATGCGCCTCGTCCACCACCAGCAGATCCCATGGCGCGTCCAGCAATTGCTGCGCGCGCTTCGGATTCGCCTCGAGAAAGGTGAAGTCCGCGATCACCAGTTGCTCGTCTTCGAACGGGTTGTCGGCGGACGCATCTTCGCCGGCCGACGTGAGCGCTTCGCAGCGCTCCTCGTCGTAGATGGCGAAGCTGAGGTTGAAACGGCGCAGCAGCTCCACGAACCACTGGTAGACCAGCGTGTCGGGCAACAACAGCAGTACGCGCGAAGCGCGGCCGGTGGCGAGCTGGCGCGCCACGATCATGCCGGCCTCGATCGTCTTGCCCAGGCCAACCTCGTCGGCCAGCAGTACGCGGGGCGGCCGACGCGCGGCGGCGATGCCTGCCACGCGCAACTGATGCGGAACCAGGCCGATGCGTGCGGCGCCAAGACCCCATGCAGGCGAGCGGCGCGCCTCGGCGCGGCGGCGCAGGCCTTCCACGCGCAACTCGAACTGCGCCACGGCATCGGTGCGGCCGCCGATCAGGCGGTCGTCGGCCTGGCTCACGCTTTGCTCGTCGTCGAGCTGCCCCTCGTGCAATTCGCGGCCCTCGCCGCGATAGATCAGCAGCTCCTCGCGGATCTCCACCTGCTCGACCAGGAACGCGATGCCCTTGCCGGCCACGCGCTGCCCGGCACGGAACTCCGCGCGCACCAGCGGGGCGGAATCCACCGCATAGGGCCGCAGCACGCCTGCCCTGGCGAACAGCACCTGCACGCCGCGCCCTTCCACGCGCAGCACGGTGCCGAGGCCGAGCTCGGGCTCGGCGGTGGAGATCCAGCGTTGACCAGGTACGAACATTGCACAGCCGCTTGGCGTAAGGGGCGTCGATTATCCGCCGAGCGGTTGTTGCTGCCTAGGGAAAATGCTGTTCGGGTCGTCGTTACTGTCAGGGAGCGCTGTTTTAGTTCCTTGAGAGAGTCGATGGATCGGCTATGGTGTGCAACTCAATCGAGTATCTCTCGCCAGTTCGTGCGCTGGAGCGTGTTGCCGCCACCAGGCTGCTGGATGGTGGACGTTTGCGGCGCGCCGCCGGTTTGGCCGTACAACAGGGCATAGACACCGTTTGGCAACTGGACGATCTGGATGCCAGTAGTGGCCGTATTGGTGGTAATGGAAGTCATCAGGGTATTCGAGCTGTTTAAGAGCTGCGACTGGCCACTGAAGTTGGTCGCATAGACGCTGCCCAGGAGATCACATGGATCGGAAGAGGGTGTCAACGTCGTCCACGTGATGATGGAGACACCGGCTGCAGCGTCAGGGTTGACCACGATTCGTTCGGTGCCGCCATTCGATCCTGCCGTGCCCGTCAGGTCGTAGTACCAGCCGCTGGATGTGTCGCTCAGGTTCAAGCCCGTCAGCAGGTTGGTGTTGGCTGTCAACGTGCTACGCGTCAGCGGCAGTCCAGTAGTCGCGGGCGTTGAGCCGGTACCGTCGCGCAAGGCATACATTGTCTGCTGCTGAGTGTTGGTCAGGTCACTGATATCAAGGAATTTGCCCGTGCCAACAAAGACCCAGCGCAGCGTGCCGAGACCGGTGGAATCGATGCTTTCCTCGATGCGTGGTGCAGTGGTAATGGGCTGGGCATTGCCGGAGGGATCGGTCAGCTTGGCCAACAAGGTAGGTGCCGGATAAGAGCCGTTCGCTACGGTGCCTGAGAGATCGAAGCGCCAGACATTCCCCAACAGGTCGCCGGCATAGACCTGGTCGATGGTGCCGTCGGCAACGTTTTGGGTGTAGGCGGTGGCCTGGGCCAGGCCTGCGGGATTGGCGGTCGTGCCCACGCCTGTATCGATCTTCTGTATGAGCGCTCCGGTCTGTATGTTCAGGACATACAGCACACCGTGGCCGTCTTGTCCGGTGCCAGTATTGTCGTAGCCGGAGGTCATCACCACGACCCACCCGTACTTGCGGGTCTTCACGATCAACGGCGCGCCAAAGCTGTATCCCATGTCGGCGTCGGTGAACTCCCACATCACCTTTGCGGCCTCGGCCGTTTCTACGGTGGCGCTGCTGGTGGTATCGACTGCGGCCGGAACAGCCGTGACGTCGAGAGCGTAGATGCCCATGCCGCCTTTGCCGAGTCCGCCCACCAGCACGGTGTGCCAGTTGGACGTGGCAGCTGTGGTCGCGGGCGCCACCGTGCCATTGCCGGTAAAGGTGAAGTCGACATCCGCAACTTGGGGCGTGCGATCCACGTAGAAGTGGTGTGCATAGTTGTTCGTGGACACACCATTGAGATTGGCCAACGCCGGCAAGCCGTTGACCAAAGGCGTGTTGGTAGGGCCGTTGAAGAGAAGGCTGGGCACATAGGCAAACAATTCGCTACCCCCGCCCGTGACGGGATTTGCGGTTGTCGGGTTCAGGAAATCGGCCTCGAACGCATGCAACATGCCGTCGTTCGCACCCACATAGACCACAGGTTGGCGGTTCGCCACGGTCGTCGAAAAAGCTGTGTAGCCGGGATTCGCCGATTCGGTATAGGACGGCGAAGCCGGACCCTGTACCAGTACCGGAGTGGAATTCACGATATCGCCAAGGATATGCGTGCGTGTGCGGTAGTCGGTTCCTTCGTTGCTCTGGTCGCCACGCAGGTAATTGACCAGGTTCGTGCCGGTACCCCCGGTAGTCACACTGTTGAGCGCAGTCTGCTCAGCTGTGGACAGGTTGGTGTAGCGGAAGGGCACCCCTTTCGAGCCATTCCAGGTAACGACACGGCGGCCAGTGTTCCAGCCCACGATGGTCGTTCCAGATACGCTCTGGGTCAGAGTATCCAACTGGTATTGGGCATGCCATGGGGTACTTCCTGACACGGCCGTGACGGCGGCACCGGCTGTGTCCGCGCCCACATAGCCTTCAACGTCGCCCGTCCAGCTGACAGGTGTGTAGGAGGTGGTATAGATCGGAAAGCCGGCGACCGGTGAATAGTAGGGAGCGGTGCTCGCGGTGACGTTACTGAGTGCCCGGGTTGGCGACACGCTCGGTGCTGACGCATTTTGCGAAGCGGTCGAGGCAACATTATTGAAAATCTGCTGCAGCCCGGACTGGATCAAGCTTGGCTGGTTGCCAGGGAAGTAATTGTCAGGGCGTAGATTAAAAGCTGCCGCGGTGGTTGTATTGGTGTGCCAAGTCAGAATATTGGCAGGAATGCCATTGCTATTGATGTCATTGAAACCACCGTACTTGGCGGCAAGCCAATACATGTCCGGACCTGCCTCGCCACTACTCGTGCTGAAATTGGCCGGATCGTAGGTGTAGTCGGGGTTAATGCCGTCGTACGAGCCTGGTTCCAATACGTCGAGCGTATAGGTCGTCACCGTCTGTTTGTTGGCCAAGTCGGGTCGGATATCTTGGGTATGGGCGAAATATGCCAGACCCGCCATGTTGTAGGTCGGACTGGTCGTGCCATCCGGCTCAGTGGTGAGACCCAATTGGTTGGCTGCAGGGACAGTCGTAGTCGTCGTTGCACTCGAGCCCTTATATCTGAGCTGAGCCATGGTGATCGATGCCGGTGTGGTGCCTTTGGCTTCGATTAACGGGAGATTACCGAGCTTGGTCGCATAGCCTCCCGCATCGGCCCCGTTGACGACGGGCAACGCTGCCTGATTGGTCGCGTTCGGAGTGGGGCCTCCTGAGCTGGGCACGCGGGTGTCATACCAGGTATGCGCGTCACCGATGGTGACAATCGCGTTGGATTGGCAGGTATATTGGATAGGATCATTGAGTTGCCCTGTTCCCGTGCCGATCGTGCCAGTAAATGCCGGGTAACTTGTGTCAAGACTGTTGCTTGCGCTCAGCCCGCTGGTATAGGAAGAATCGAGCGGCACCTGCATGTAGTAAGCCAGTGTCGCCCAGTAGAGATCGGCGATCGTGTCGTACGTCTCGTAGCCGTTGGCGTAGCCGAAGTTGTTCAGATAATTGATGGCGCCCGTGGAGGTGGCATTGACGCTCCCAGGAGCCGTTCCGGTGTCCTCATCAGTATCCGGGTTGGTGGCAAAGATGCCGGTTGTCGCGTTCCACTCGCTATAGGGGTTGGTCTGGCGTGTACCGTAACCGTTGTAGGTGGTCGGTCCGTTGTCGCGCAGCAAAGCACGCACCACGCCATTGGCAGGGCCGTTGCCTTGCTGGAAAGCATAGGCCGACGCGCCGACGCGGATTTTGGTGTAGTTCTGCTGAATCAGGCCTTCAGGTTTGTTGTATTGCCCGGCGCCTACATAATCGGTGGTTGCGTGTGCGGAATTGCAGTCGCTCTCAAGCATGCCTGTTACGCAAACTTGAACTTCGGCGTTGTAGGTCGTCGCTTTATTGGTGATTTGTGAACTGCCACTGCCAGTCGTTCCTGTATTGGAGAACGAACTATTATTTGAAACCACGAATTGCGTGCCCTGTGCGGCCACCTCGATGTAAACGTTTGTTGCCGAGGAGTAATTTGAGTCACCGATAACCGTGGATGGTGAGACGTTGTCGGTGGCATCAATCTGTCGGTTGGGATCGTTGCCTGTGCTGCTTTGCGAATTGAGGTTCGAGCGGATCAGCACGGTGCTTGAGGTGGTGTCGACAATTCGCGTGCCGCCGGTAAGGGCCTGGCGGAACTCGTCAAGGGCCGTCATCAGGGCCCAGTTCAGCATGTTGCCGCTCCAGTAGGACGTGGTAGTCGAACCGGATTTGGTCGTGGTTGTTATGTTGCAGCCACCGCTGGAGTTCACAGCCCCGTTGGGTACGAAATACCCGCCTGTCTGCGTCCCAGGCGGAGATGAGGTGCTGTAGGTATAACACTTGGCAGGGTCGAAGTAGCCAAGGAACGTAGTGCTCGCCGAATATCCCTTGGCGGTTCCGTAGGCTGCCACAGTGCCGGTCGGAAACTCCACCGACAGCGCCATCATCAGGTTAGCCGGTACATTGGAGGCGCTGTATACCGGAGTGTCTGAAAGCACGGTTTGCGCTTGTGCGGTTCCCCCGCCCAGTAGGGTCAGCATGCAGGTCAGCAGTACGCCCCCCAGGCCGGCGGAGCGGAGCGAGCGAGGAGACTTGGACATGGCCGTTTCCGACTTGCGAATGATGAAACTGAAGGCAGGGGTGCGAGCAGGGTGCCCGTGGTTGGAAGGAGATTGCTGGTTCTGATGCATCGATTGCCCCTGAGCCCACAACTGCGCAAATACTTCGCGTCGTGTGCAGGCGAGTGCTGTACGATTCTCGGCAGTTGCCGCCGCCCTTTAACGCATTACGGTTTGTACATAGCCAATGGCGCCTCTCGGGCCAATCACCTTCGCGCTCAATCGGAATGCAGCATAGGCGCCCGATGAAAAGGGTGGGCCATTGTCCTTGGTCTGGTTTGAAACGGAACCGCCCTGGATCGATGCACCTGGCACGATGCAAGTACCAGGATTGGCAGGGCCGACAGCCGGGCAGAGTCGCTCGATCACATATATCACCGTATTGCCGGTGGACAAATCAGACAGGCAAACGGCCACAGCGGATGGACATGAGGCTACCGTCGCATTCACAAGGATGTCAGGTATGTCTTTGTCCGGCCGGATGGTCGCCGCCTGCGGCGTGGCGTAGTAGCCGAGGGTAGGTTGATTGCTGTCGCTGGATGGTTCGGGATACAGGGTGGCGCTGTCTTTGGCGGCGCTGTAGGCGCGCTCAGCCTCTTGCACGACACCCTGCCGGAAGGAGAGGCTGCCGGCGATCGTGTTGCTGGTATCTATGGAGTGCATCAACGCCATCGCTGCGAGCAGCGACACCACCAGCACGATGATCGCGATCAGGACCGAAATCATGCCTTTCTGGCGGGACGGGCCGCTTCGATATCCCATGCCAACGCTCTTCATGCTCATGTCGGTCGCTCAGTAATATTGGACGATCATCGCGTTGCGAATTGGGATGGTGGTGTCGTAGATCTTGTAGCGATATTGCGTCTGGACAGCGATGTTGTATTGATCCGCTGTCGGAAGGTCCGGGAACAGCGTCAGCGTGGCTGGCCCCGTATAATCGCTTGCCCGTTCCGGCAGGCGACTTTGTGCCACCACCGCCACGCGGATGGCCACGATCTGGGTCGCAGCAGCAGCAGCAGCAGTAGCACTTGCCGTAAGAGCGCCGATGCCCCAAGTGGTGCCGACCGGTTGTACCCACTTGTCGACTGCGTACACCGACTCCCCGGTAGGTCCGGTTCCGTCATGAATGCCATACAGGGCCTTCATCTGCACGATGCCGTCGGCGATTGGCAGGGTGCCGATGCCTCCGTTGGCGGTTCGCTGCAATTGATCGAACGAGACCAACGAATTACTGGTGGGATCGACCCCAAACAGGGTGAACACCGGGCCGGGGCCAAGATCGAACAGATTGACCGAATTGGCCAAGCCGGTGACAGTGGTGGTGGCAGCAGCCACGGTGAAACTGTTGCTCGCTGTCGTCACGGTGACAGCTTGCCCCAACTGGCAGGTGCCATTGGCTAAGGTCCCAAGCAAATAGTCGTTCGGTAGGATGCCAAAGGAATTGCCTACCACCACTGCGCCACCGGTGGGGGCCGACGTGACTCCTATCTTGAACACCTGCTGGGAAGGATTGCCGCCGACCACGCTGATCACATCCGGACTGGTGCCTCCTGCGGCGATCAACACCGGCACGGCTTGCGTGGTGGCTGGCAACTTGAGAGCTGTGTTGTTGAACGGGGCAGGCATAGCTGCGAACGTCAGTGCCGTGATCGGGCAGCCCCAGACGCTATAGTTCTTGCCTTGCACCAGTCCGGAGCCGGCGGAGCGCACTTGTCGTTCCAGGTCATAGAGCGCGAAGCTGCCATTTTGCTGGGCATCGTCACCGCTGGTCGTGGTGCGCTTCTTGCCTTCGTACACGGAAAAGGCCGCCATGATGGCGAGAATCCCGATGAGACTTACCAGGATGCCCACCATCAGTTCGACCAGCGAGAATCCCTCGCTGGCTGCCGGATGCGCGCAGGGAAATTTGCGTGCCTCATGACCGCGCAGGCAATGTTCAGATACCGATTTGTGTGATCGAGACATAGCTGTGGGGACCGGTGTCGTTCGGGGCCTGCCATTTGACGGTGACCGTAACCAGCGAATCATTGGTATCGGTGGAGACGGGAGTGATCGTGATGACGGGAGGATTGGCTGTCACTCCCGGTAGACATCTGGTAGGGGCATTGGCAGTCGTGCATTGCAGGGTGTTCGCCCATGCCGTGTACCCTGCGCCATTCGTACCGCTGCCGCCGGAATATTGGGCGATGAAGGCGGCCCGATTGGCGGCATTGTTGGTCCACATCTCCGCAATCACCTGATCGGCGAGCATGGCGGCGTCCGTGCGATATTTGGCATCGCCAGCGAGTTTGATGGCCGAACTTTGCAGCGCCACGAGCCCCAGGATACCGATCGAGAAGATTGCTACGGCGATCATTGCGTCCAGCAGGACAAACCCACGCTGGAACGATGGCTGCGTAGCTTGGCCAAGCTTGATCATGCGCGTGGTTTTCACGGGCACCCCTGCGTGCTGCCGGTGGCATTGAAGGTGATGGCCGGGTCGCACATATTCACCATGCCACCGGCAGAGATCGTGGTGACCAAACGCCTGCTGCCGGCTTGGGCGGCACTGACATCGATGCGAAGGATGGAGCTGCCGCCATAGCTCATTGGGCGCCCCAGTGCGGTGAACGTGATACCAGACGGCACGCCACCAGTGACGGTAGTGCCGTAACTGGTGGCTGCGAGATCAGCCACGGCTGTCGCTGCGCCTATCTGTACGCCACTCGTGTTGTCTGCGGGAACCTGCTGGATCATCGTAAGGCCGGTGCCGGTGCAAGTGGTCACGGTGGCGGCGCTAGCCGCCGTTGCAGGGAGTTGACAGACCGCCCAAGTGCCGTCGGTGGCTGAGGTCAACTGAAACCTGACGAAAGTGGCGCGCTGTGCCGCCTCGTTGCGTGCCAGGCGCAGACCGTTCTGGATCGATTCCGTCGCGCTGCGGATGCGCGTATTCAGCATCCACTGCTGGTAGCTTGGGATGCCGAGCACAAGCAGGATCGCGAGGACCGTGATGGTCGTCATCAGTTCGATCAGGCTGAAGCCGCGTGACGACGACGGAATCATTGGCAGCTTCCGCCCTTTCGGACCACCCAGCAATTGATCGTGCCGGAGCCCCAGCCCGTCGGCTCACTCGTGGTCTGCTGGTTGTTGTTGTAGTCGATAGTAAACGTGAAATTTGCCACGGGGGTGCCAGTGATGCCGGTGGCAGAGGCCGTGTACGCTGTGGCTGTCGACCCAGTTCCGCTGGGGAGGCAGGAAAACGTGAAATATTTGACGGTGGGGCTCGTGGGTACCGGCACGCCGCACGTAGTGGTGGTGCCATAGTTGCGATTGTCCTGAAAGTACTGCTCCATGCTCACCCGATAGGCGGCGAGATTATTCTGCGCCTCGGTAAGTTTGCCGCGAGTCAGGTAGTCCGTATAACTGGGAATGGCGATGGCGAGGAGTACCGCGATGATCGCCACCACGATCATCAGTTCGAGCAGCGTAAAGCCGCCGATCGGTTTGCGATGCACATGCATCGTATTCATGGATTGCCCCTGTCTGGTATCGATGCCGAGTGACTTTTCGTTGCATGACGTCCGCATCCATGCTGCTTCGGCAGATCCTGCATGCGTAGATTTTCGATTCATTCTCTCCTCCAGGCGTGACGATTTGAACTACCGTTTGTCGGGGAAAAATAGCCGTTTACTAGGGAAAGTTTGACGGATACCTCTAAGTTTTCGCATGTTTTTGCGAGCCCGGATTAAGCGATGTGAAATGCTACTTGTACAAGTCAACGAAAAGCGTCGTTCCGCATGTCCAGATGATGTAGTCATGAGCATCAACCGACGTCGTTCGTTGTGTGCCATCGCGGCACAGGGGGCGATAGGGGCAGCCGAAAAGTAGGAGGCGACTTCTGTCATTCCGCGATGCAACCGTGTAGCGGCGCGGTGGCTCAGGATGATGTGACGGTTGCTTGTGGCACACTTGCGGCATGCGTGGTCCCCACTCTATCAGCGGTTTGCGCCGCCCTCCCGAACGCGGCTCTTTGCCTGACTTTTGCAGCCTCCCAATAATGTTTGCGTTGCTCGTGATTGCAGCGCTTACCGCAACTATCGTCTGGCTGGCTTCGGATAATCGACGGGATTGGAGCAGTTACAGCATCAGCATCCTGTTTGTGACATGGATGGCCATGATGATCGGGCTGTCGCTATGCATGTTGCGTTCGCTGCTGCAGTGCTTGCCGCGGCAGATGCCTTATGTGGCCGCGTGGCTGGTGATCATGCCGATTGTGGCTGGTGCCAGTGTGTTGGCGTACGAGTTCAATGACGCCTTACAGTTGCAGCTTGTGCGTAGCAACTTGGGTACTTTCGTGCGTGACAACGTCGCGATCACTGCTTTGCTCGCGGCGGCGATGCTTCGCTATTTTTACGTATTAGTGCAATGGCGGACACGGTTGGCGGCCGCTACCCGGGCGCAAGTGGACGCGCTGCAGGCCCGCATTCGCCCGCACTTCCTGTTCAACAGCATGAATACGGTGGCGGCCCTCATTCGGCTCGATCCAGTCGCCGCTGAGCGTACAGTGGAGAACCTGTCCGAACTGTTTCGTGCTGCGCTGGGTCAATACGATTCAAGTGATGGCACCTTGGGCGACGAGTTGACGCTAATTGAGCGCTATCTTGCGATCGAGCAACTACGCCTCGGCGAACGCCTCCGCGTGCAATGCGACCTGGGTGATTTGCCCGTCGATTTTCCGTTGCCTCGGCTGCTGCTGCAGCCGCTGGTGGAGAATGCGGTGCGTCATGGTATTCAGCCCTTGCGCGAAGGGGGAGAGGTAACTTTGCGCGGTCGGCGCGACAGCAAAGGCTTGTGTATCGAAATTGGCAATCCGCTGTCGACTAATCCACCTGAGCCTGGTAATGGCCATGGCTTGGATAATGTGCGGCAACGCGTTGCTTATCGATACGGAACGCTCGCAAAAGTAGAGGCCGGGAAACGAGGGGACCGCTTCGTTGTGCTACTGCGATTACCAAACGGCCCCACGTCCAGCGCTTACTCTAGGTGAGCCAACACCCTTCACGCACGGAGAGCGCTTCATCGAGCATCATCATGCCATTCGTCGGCGATTCCTTACCGCCTGTCGTCGCAAATACTTGACGTAATAAAATACGAAGCTAGCCTGCATAGCCACCGAACCTAGGAGTGGCCATGCAAGCTCAGTCGCAATGGCGAAGCGTATCCACTGGCGGAATGCGAGGCTGGGAGGGTGTCGTCAGCCGAAGGCTGGCATGTCGCCAGCAATGCGGCTTCACCATCGTCGAACTGATGATCACGCTGGCGGTTGCGGCGATCCTGCTGGCGATCGCCGTGCCGAGCTTCCGCAATATCACACTCGCCAACCGGCTCAATACAGCCGCCAACGGCCTCGTCGGCGCGATCAATGCTGCGCGCATGGAAGCGGTCAAGCGCAATTCCAGCACGCAGTTCTGCAGCAACTCGACTGGCGCCAACAGCAGCGACACGCTTGGCGACGCCTGTGGCGTCGAGACCGGAGCGGTGTGGGTCCTGAGCGGCGGCGAGGCCAGCCAGGTGCTTGCAGGACCGGCCAACCTCGTGCAACCCCTGCAGCTCAACGGCAACGCGGCGGCGCTGCGTTTCACCGCGCAGGGGCAGGCGCAACAGGCGGGTACCAGCACGCCCTTCGGCGACCAGGTGGCCGACATCTGCACTAGCCAGATGAGCCAGGACAACCACCGCATCATCACCATGCGGGCCGGCTCGATTCTTGCTACCACGACCAGCAGCGGAGCGTGTCCCTCGCCATGAACGGAATGATCGTGTCCCCGCGACGCGCGGTGCGCGTGCTGTCCAGACATCGCCAGTCTGGTGTCGGCCTCATTGAAGTACTGGTTGCGGTACTGCTGCTTTCCATCGCCTTTCTCGGCATCGCCGCGTTGCAAGGGCGTTCGTTGTCCACCAACAACAGTGCGATGGCGCGCAGCCTTGCAACCATTGCGAGTTATTCGATCCTCGATGCCATGCGCGCGGATATGGATGGCGCTCGGGCAGGCAGTTACGACCGCACGGGCAGTTCGAAGATCATTGCCAACGCCTGCCCGGATGCCTCCGGCACGATGGCGGAGACCCAGCTGGGCCTGTGGTGCGCACAGCTGGGTCAAGGCCTGGGTGCGGTGGAAACCACCACGGGGCAGGTGGCCTGTGCGGACACGGGGGCCACCGCCGACTGCACCATCACCATCACCTTCGACGACAGCCGCGCCGGCGTGGGTGGCAGCCGGGTTCAGACCATCGCCACGAGGGCGATGTTGTGAAGTGCCGTGCGCTTGCGGGCTTCACCCTGATCGAGTTGATGGTGGCCATGTTGCTCGGCCTGGTCGTCATCGCGGGCGTGAGCAGCGTTTTCCTCGCCAACCAGCGTGCCTACCGCACCAGCCAGGCACTGGGCGATGTACAGGACAACACGCGCATGGCCTTCGAGATGATGGCGCGCGACATCCGTGACGCCGGCCTCACCGGCTGCAGCAACGAAGGACGGGTGGCCAATGTGCTCAACAACGGTCCAGCCGCAGGCGGCAGTGCGTGGTGGGCGAACTGGAGCAACACATTGATCGGGTACGGCGGCAGCCAGACCGATCCGGCCGCCAGCACCGGCAGGGGCACGGGCCAGCGGGTGGCCGGTACCGATGCGCTGATGCTGCTGGGCGGTGAAGGGCTGGGGGCGAGCGTGAAGGCGAATGCCGAGCCGGCGGCTTCGTTCACCCTCAACGAAGCCGGTTCCGACTTCAAGGTGGGCGACGTGATGCTCGTGTGCGACCCCGATCATGCCGCGCTGGTGCAGATCACCGGTTTGGTATCGGGCGCCATCAGCCATGCGGGAACCGGTGGCGCGCCAGGCAACTGCACCACCGATCTCAACTACCCCACGGTATGTAGCAGTTCATCCAGCTACGTGTTTGCCGCGAATGCGCTGGTTACTCGGCTGCGCGTGGCCCACTGGTACGTGGGCAACAACTCCGACAACGGTCGTTCGCTGTATCGCGTAGGCCTGGTCAACACCAATGGCGAACCCGCATCCAAGGCAGAGGAAATGGTGCGTGGCGTGACCAGCATGGGCATCGCCTATCACCAGTCGGGCAACACCGGTTTCGTGCCAGCCAGCGACGTGGGCAACTGGGCGCTGGTCGATGCCGTGCAGGTACACCTGTGGCTGGAGAGCGCCGACCAGCGGGCCGGCACCGACGACAAGGCGCTACGGCGCGACTTCATCGCCACCACCACTGTGCGCAACCGGGTGAACTGACATGCGCTACTCCCGTTCAAACCTGTCGCTCTGCCGACGATCCTTTCCGTCACCCGCCGCGCAGCATGGCGTCGCGCTGGTAGTGGCCTTGCTGCTGCTGGTGGTGATTACGCTGGTGGGCCTGGCCGCCGTGCGCGGCACGATCATGCAGCAGCGGATGGCAGCCAACCTGTTTGATCGGCAGGTCGCTTTCCAGAGTGCCGAAGCGGCGGTGCGCGCGGCCACTGCGCGGATCACGGGCAATCCCGGAGACATTGCGCGCAACTGCCAGGCCGGCGGCGTGTTCTGCCAGGGCAACCCGTTCGACGATCCGAAGCTGGATACCAGCAAGATCATCACTGTGAGTCCAGGCACCGGCACCGGCCAGTTCGATGCAGGCGGGTTGGCGGCCAGCAAGCCGCAGTACGTCATCGAAAACATGGGCAATTGGTACAACCCGAATACCAGCACCGGTTTCGGCCAGAGCGCCAATTCCCACAACTATGGCGCGCAAGGTACTTCCACGACGGCCGTGTATTACCGCATCACCGCACGCAGCGGCGATCCCGCCGTGGTGGGGGATCGTGCCGTGGTGGTGCTGCAAGCCATGGTCAAGCAGGGCTGATCCACGCGCTTCCCGTGCGCGTGGCGCACGGGCATTCCACGCTGCAACATCCATGGAGCGACGACGCCATGAATCCCGTGTGCCACCCGCGCGGCAAAGCTGCTGGCTTCCTGGGCTACCTGTTCGCCACCAGTGTGCTGGTTTGTGCCACCGGCATCACCCCTGCGATGGCTGGTGTCGTCACCGTCGACCAGTCGCCGCTGATCATCCAGCGTTCGTTGCCGCCCAACATCGTGCTGATGTTGGACGACTCGGGGTCGATGGCGTGGGACTACATGCCGGACTGGAGCTATCTGAGCAGCACCAGCAACGATGCCGTGCGCAATGCCTCGATCAATGGCGCTTACTACAACCCCGAGGTGACCTACACGCCACCGCCGAGGGCAGACGGTAGCCAGTATTCGTCGCCCGCCGGCTTGACGAATGCTTATACGAACGGGTTCGCGGCCTCCGGTGCAACCGACATCACCCAGTTCACGGGCGGGAACAGCAGTTACGCGAAGACGTTCCCGTACTACACGGCATTCCCGATCGTCACAACGAGTGCCTATGACGCGACGATGACGTGTGCCGCGGGGGATTCCTTGCAGGCAGCCGGTGCCAACAAAGGCCAGTGCCAGCGCAGCAGCGGCGGCAAGAACCCTACCTACACCTATTACGCGCCCAACGTGCCGACTTGCAGCAGCGGTGACGTGCTGAACGGCACCCAGTGCACAAAAAGCACCACGGCCAACAAGTATTTCTTCACCTATACGACTGGCGCCAGCAACATTCAGCACTATGTCGGCATCGCGGGAAGCTGCGCCTTGCTTGCCGCAGCCCAGCAGGCAGTTTGCGACGACAAACCTGCAACCCAGCAGAACGTGGCCAACTGGTTTTCGTATTACCGCACGCGCATCCTGCTGGCCAAGAGCGGTCTGATGAATGCGTTCTCGACGCTGGACGCCACCTTCCGCGTCGGCTTCGGTTCCATCGATGGCGGCGGCAGCGGCAACAACAACTACAAGAACCTTCCTGCCAGTCGCGTCAGCTATTCGGACGCCTACAACGGCGGCACGAATTACATCGCGGCGGTGCAGCCTTTCGGCGACGGAACAGACGCGAACGACCAGAAGACCCAGTTCTGGAAATGGGTGGCCAACGCCACGGCCAATGGCGGTACGCCGTTGCGACAGGCGCTGGATGCGGTCGGTTCCTATTATTCGACGGCACAGCCCTGGAACGGGATGAGTTCCGATCCCGACTACAACACGGCGGCGGCCAGCACCCAATTGGCATGCCGCCAGTCCTACACCATCCTGACGACGGACGGCTTCTGGAACGAGAGCTTCTCCGGCGTGGGCGACGTGGACGGCAGCAGCGGCCCGACCATTACGGGGAACAACGAACAGAGTTACGCCTATTCGCCGGCCGTGCCGTACGCCGATGGTTCGGTCACATCCACGACAGACACCAAGGCCGCGTCCTGCTCCAGCAACTACACGTTGAAGTCGCCCGACGCCACGCATTCGGCCTATTACTGCTATCGAAGCTCCAACGGCAGCACGCAGGCGCCCACGTGCAGCGGTAGCGGCTACGCCCTCAGTGTGGACAAAGGTACCTGTAGCAAGACAACAACTACCGGCACAAGCTACAGCGACACGCTGGCCGATGTGGCGATGAAGTACTGGCGAACCGATCTGCAGCCGGGTATCGACAACGAGGTACCGACCAATACGGAAGATCCGGCGTTCTGGCAGCACATGACCACGTTCACGCTGGGAATGGGCTTCGATGCGAAGGACGGTACCGGTGCCGTGCTCGACAAGGACCGCATGGAGCAGATATTTGCCTGGGCCGATGGCAACAGCGGCAAAGCGATCGGCAACTTCAGCTGGCCCAAGCCGCAAGGCGACAGCATCAACAACATTGCCGACCTCGCCCATGCCGCGGTCAACGGCCACGGCGGCTTTTTCTCGGCAAAGAGTCCCAAGGATTTTTCCGATGGTCTGAAGGAGGCGCTGAAGCGTGCTGCCGAGCGCGTGGGCACCGGTGCCAGCCTCGCCGCCAATTCCACGCAGTTGCAGACCGGTACGGTGGCCTATCAGGCCAACTACTGGACGGCCAAATGGAAGGGCGATCTCAAGTCGCTAGCAGTGGATTCCACCACCGGCACGATTGCCAACAGTCCCAGTTGGACGGCCTCGGGCAATTTGCCGATGGCTGCCAACCGTAGCATCAAGACCTACAACTCCGGTGCCGCCGCAGGCAGCAGATACGTGGATTTTGCCTGGGACAAATTGTCGAAGACGCAACAAGACGCATTGCTTGCCGTATCGCTGCCGACAGGTACGGTGTTCAGCGGCGCCGCCCTGGTCAATTACCTGCGCGGCGACGGCTCACAGGAGCTTTCCAACGGCGGCATGTTCCGCAACCGCGATACGCCAATAGGCGATGTCGTCAATTCGCAGCCGGTGTACGTGGGTGCGCCGAACGCGAACCAGTTCTATACCGAATCGTTCATCGGTTCGTCGGCCTTTGCGCAGTATGCGAGCGACAGGAGCAGGCGTGCCGGTACGGTTTACGTGGCTGCCAACGACGGCATGCTGCACGGTATCGATGCCGCTTCCGGTGTGGAGAACTTCGCCTATCTGCCCGGTGCCGTCATCATGTCAGGGCTGAGTGCGCTGGCCAGCCCGGATTACGGTGGCGCGGTGGCGCACGGTTTCTTCAACGACGGCGAGTTGACCGTTGCCGACGTATACATCGGCAATCCGGCGAGTTGGCGGACGGTCCTGATCGGAACCACCGGCCGTGGCCTGGCCAGGGCCGTATATGCGCTGGATGTCACCGATCCGGCCAACGTGGCGTTCCTGTGGGAGCGTTCGGCGACCGATGGGCTGACGAACAGCAACTATATCGGGCAGATGGTCGGCAAGCCGGTGGTTGCCCAGACCGCAGACGGCACGTGGTCGGTGCTGGTCGGCAACGGCTACAACAGCACGGTCGGCAAGTCGGCATTGCTGCAGTTCGCATTGGCCGATGGCAGCTTGAACATACACGACACCACCGACAACAGCGGCCTGGCCGCGCCCGCCGTATGGATGGACCCCTCCGGCAATGGCGTGAGCACCACAGCCTATGCCGGCGACGCGGATGGCAACGTGTGGTCGTTCGCGCTCAACACCAGCACGGGCACGAGCGACACGGCCACGCCGAGCAGCGCGGGCGCGAAGATCTTCATCGCCCTGGATGGCGGCAACAAGGCGCAGCCGATCACGGCCGGACTGTTGGTTGGCAAGGATCCGAAAACCGGGAACACGTGGGTATTCTTCGGCACGGGTCGCTACCTGAATGCGACCGATTTGTCCGATGCCAGTGTGCAGAGCTGGTATGGGTTGGTGGTGCAATCCGGCACCAGCGGGCTGGCCATCAGATCCAGCATGACGCGCAGCGCCAATCTGGCGAAACGTTCCGTCACGGCAGAAGCGGGTAATGCGCGTGCCGTGACCACGCTGGCCGAGGCGGTCACGGACAAGGTATCCATCGACGGCAAGTCGGGCTGGTACATCGATCTGGTGTCCCCGGTAGCCGGCGCCCAGGGCGAGCGCATGGTCACGCCCAACCAGTTCCAAGGCAACCTGTTGCTCGGTACCACGCGCATTCCCAAGGCCAGCGATCCCTGCAATCCGTCCGGCAGGGGTTGGATCATGGCGCTCGACCCGTTCACCGGCACCAATCCGTCGCAGTCGTTCTTCGACGTCAACGGCGACGGCAAGATCGATTCGAACGACCTTATCGACGGCAAGCCGGCGGCGGGACTCGGTTTCAGTTCGTTGCCGAACAACCCTATCTTCGTCGGCAGTTCCATGCTGATCAGCTTCGACAACGGCACCACGTCCAGCGCCAAGACGTCGAGTTCGGTCGGCGCGCTTCAGCGTGTGTCCTGGCGTGAACTGATTGCCCATTGAGGAGCGAAAGATGGAATGGCTTCCCTTTAACAGCAATCGCACGGCGGAACGCCGCTCCCGTCAGGTCAGTGACCGTCGTGATGCGGGTTTCACTTTGCTCGAGCTGATGATCGTGGTGGCGATCATCGCGATTCTCGCGGTCGTCGCGCTTCCTTCGTATTCGCGCTACGTGGTCAAGACCAATCGCGCGGCGGCGACGGCCTGCTTGTCCGAATACGCGAATTACATGGAGCGCTACTACACAACCAATTTGCGTTACGACAAGGCCCCCGCAGCGTCCGGAACAGCGGCTGCAGCGGCGAACCCGATCGTCGGTACGGCACCGTCGCTGGTGCTGGGTTGCGCTGCGGCATCGCAGACCGGCAACAACTACCAATACACCGCGCCGGCCGCTTCAGCGACCGGTTACACCCTGCGTGCCGCGCCGATCAATGCGCAGCAGACACGCGATACGCAATGCGGCACCCTGACGCTCGATCAGACCGGCGCGCGCAACGTCGTGGGCGGCACGAATACCACAGCGCAATGCTGGAGTGGTTGAGAAACGAGCGGAGTGGCGAAGTGCTTGCAGGCTAATGCTTCGGCGCTGATCGAGGCCGAGGCGTACATGTATGGGCACCCTCCAATGGATTCAGGAAACGCTTCAGTTCTCTGCCCATTGCCGTAGCAGGTTGTGATAGGTACCAGTGAGCTGCAGCACGGCGTCGCGGTCCGCGCCGGTGGCGACGAGGCGCTGGATCGAAGCATCCAGCTCGAACAGCAGACGACGGCGACCGTCGTCGCGCACCAGGCTTTGCACCCAGAAGAATGCGGCGATGCGTGCGCCGCGTGTCACCGGTTGCACGCGGTGCAGACTGCTCGCGGGGTAGATGATGGCGTCGCCGGCGGGAAGCTTCACCTCGTGCTCGCCGTAGGTATCGCTGACGATCAGTTCGCCGCCGTCGTACTCGTCCGGTTCGCTGAGGAACAGCGTGCAGGAGATGTCGCTGCGCAACTGCTCGCCGTTGGGCAGCGCCATTACCGAGCCGTCGACGTGCATGCCGTATTCGCCGCCGCCCTCGTAGCGGTTGAAGCGTGGCGACAGCGTGCGCAGGGGCAGGGTGGCGGCGTGGTAGAGCGGATGCTTCGCCAGCGCGGTGAGCACCGTTTCGCCCAGTTGCCTGCGCAGCGGCGAGGCGTCGGGCAATTGCACGTTGTGTTTCACCTGCGCGCCCTGCGCTCCTACGGTTTCACGGCCGTCGGTCCATTCGGCAGTATCCAGCGCAGTGCGCAGCTGTTTGAGCTGTTCGCGGTCGAGGATGTCGGGGATGTGCAGCAGCATGGGGATGTTTCTCGACGTAGGCTGCCGGATGGCCAGGATTCGTTCGTGCCGAGCGTAGCTTGCGCTGGCAGGCAAAGTCGAAGTGCCTCGCGTACCACGATCCTTCGACTTCCTCGCTGATCAGAGCGCGGCCATCCGTGGCTACTCTCTGCGCCGCGCCCTCGGCGCTACGCCCAGGGCAAACGGTTGCAGCGGTTAAGCCGCTTCTTCATCAGAAGTGGAAGTTCGCCGTCAGCATGCCTGAACGCGGCGTGCCCGGGATATAGCGGTAGCCGCTCTTGTTGATTGCCGCCACATAGGTCTTGTCGAACAGGTTGTAGAGATTGAGCTGCAGGTCGAAGTGCCGGTTGATGGTGTAGGTGGCCATGGCGTCGAACACCCAGTACGACTTGGCGTACTGCGGCGTGCCGATGGCGCTGTCGGCGCCGCGCTGCATCTCGCCGGAGTAGCGCGCACCGCCGCCGATGGTGAGGCCGAACGGCAGGCGGTAGGTGGTCCAGCTGGTGAAGGCGCTCCTGGGCGTGTAGGCCAGCGCGTTGCTGCCATCGGCGGCGGGCGCCGAGGTGCTGGTGGCGCTGCTGACGCCTCCATTGCTGAGGCTGGTGTGCATGCTGGTGAAGCCGGCATTGACTGCCCAGTTCGTGGTGATCTGGCCGACCGCGGTGATTTCCACGCCCTGCACGCGCTTCTGGCCGATCTGGTAGTACAGCAGGGTGGTGGGGTCCTGCTCCAGGTCATTGCTGACGGTGGTGCGATAGAGCGCGGTGGTCAGCAGCAGGCGTTCGTCGAACAGGTTCCACTTGGTGCCCACTTCGGCGGTGCGCGCCCGTTCCGGTTCGAGCATGGGGTTGTCCGCGCTGTTGACGGAGCTGCTCAGGGAGAGGCTGTCGCCGCCGGGCGGTTGTGCGGAGGTGGATAGTGCTGCGTAGACGCTGCCGTTTGTCGCCGGCTTGTAGATCAGCGCGAGCTGCCAGCTGGTGAGGTTGCCGGACGTATCGGCAGCGAGGCCTGGCACGATGGTGCCGGTAGCCAGCTTGCCGCAGACTGGCGCGTTTTTGCCGCCGCAGGCGATGGTGCTGTCGAAGTCGGTGTCGTAGTGGTCGAGACGCGCGCCGGCATTGACCTGCCATTGCTCGCCGAACTTCAGCGTGTCGAACAGGTAGGCGGCTGCCGTGTTGGTCCTGCCGCTGGTCCAGCCGCCGTTGGGGCCATAGAGCAGCGCGGTGCCGACATCGGGATCCGGATCGTACAGATTGGCCGCGGGCCAGGTGCTGCCGTTGAGCGCGGCGAGCGTGGTGGTGTTGAGCTTCTCCTGGCTCAGTTCGATGCCGGTGCTGAGGCTGTGGCTGATCGCGCCCGTATCGAAGTTGGCGGCGAGGTTGAGCTGGTTGGCGACGATGCGGTTGATCTGGTCCTCGAAATTCGGATTGCTGCGCGCCAGCGTCCAGGTGGACGGATCGGCCGGGTTTGGCGTCAACAGATTGGCGGCGGTGGCCGTGAACGAGGTGAGCAGATAGTTCTCCTGCGTGCGGCCCCAGCGCAGGGTGTCGTGCAGCGTCACGTTGTCCGAGAAGTCGTGCTGCAGGATCGCGGTGAACATGTTCTCGACGACATGATCATGATCCTGGTCGGTGCCGTAGAAGTTGCTGGGATCGACCGCCGGCGCATTGGCGATGAACGGGCGCGTGGGATCGGGCGAGGAGTAGCCGGGCAGGCCGATGGTAGGCACGCCGCCATCGGGCACGTTGTCCTGCTTCACGTGCAAGAAATCGAGGTACACGCGCGTGGACGTGTTCAGCCCCAGGGCCAGCGAGGGCGCCACGCCCCAGCGATCGTTCTCCACGTCGTGGCGGCCGGGCACGCCGCTGTTCTGGTCGAGCACGTTGAGGCGGAAGGCGGCGCCGTTGCCGATCTGCTGGTTCCAGTCGGCGGTGGCGCGTTTCTGGTCATAGCTGCCGTAGGACACCGAACCGGACGCGGCGTCTTTCAGCGTAGGCTGCTTGGTCACCATGTTGATGGCGCCGGAAGGCGCGGTACGGCCGTATTCCGTGCTGTCCGGGCCCTTGGTCACCTCGATCTGTTCGATGTTGAACACGTCGCGGGAGATGGTGTTCAGGTCGCGCACGCCATCCACGAAGATGCTGCTGGTGGTGTTGAAGCCACGCATGTAGACGGCGTCGCCGGTATTGGTGGAGCCGTTCTCGCCCAGGAAGAACGTGCCCACGCCAGGCGTGTTGCGCAGCGCTTCGGTGAGCGTGGTGGCGCCTTGTTGCTGGATCAGGTCCTTGCTGATGACCTGGATGGTTTGCGGCGTGTCCACCAGCGGCTGGGTGAACTTGGGCGAGGAGAGTTGCGCGGTGGTGGTGGTGCCTTCCACCGTGACGCCTTGCAGGTGTTTGGCCTGGGAAGTTTGCGCATCGGTGGTGGGCGACGAGGCGTCGGTCGCCATGGCGGGCAACGCCAGCGCAAGGCCGGTCGCCAGCGTGGCGGCGGTGAGCGGAGAGGCGGCAACGCGGCGCGCCACGGGATGCTTGCGGCTCTTGACGAAATCCATCGGTGAAACGCTCCACGGCAGTTCGGAACAGGGGGCGCAGGGTGGTGCTGCCTTCGCATGTCGCGATGGCGCGGTTGCCCCGTGCGGATCGGCGGCGAGGTTAATTCAAACAAGAATGATTCGCAATAAATGCGTGCGCGATTCAGGCGCGCAGCGGATCTCGGGCGGCTCGGCAGCGGCGAATCGTGGCGCTACGCTTGAACGGACTTAGTCACAAGGAAACCAGAGCAATGCGCATCCTGATCGTGGGCGCCGGCGCCACCGGCGGCTATTTCGGCGGCCGCTTGCTGCAGGCAGGGCAGGACGTGACCTTTCTGGTGCGCGAGCGGCGAGCGGCGATGCTCGCGCAGCATGGCCTGCGCATCCGCAGCGCGACGGGCGATGCGGACATGGCAGCGCCGCCCACGGTCACCGTGGCCACGCTGCGCGCGCCATTCGACCTCGTCCTGTTGAGCTGCAAAGCCTGGGATTTGCCGCAGGCCATGGAGGACATCGTGCCCGCCATGGGCGAACAGAGCACAGTGCTGCCCGTGCTCAACGGCATGCGTCAGCTCGATCTGCTCGATGCGCGCTTCGGCGCCGCCCGCGTGCTGGGTGGGCAATGCGCCATTGCCGCCACGCTGGACGACGACGGCACCGTGCGCCATCTCAACCGCACCCACAGCCTCGGCTTCGGCGAGCGCGACGGCAGCGATTCGGAGCGCGTGCGACGCATCGCGCAGGCGATGGCAGGCGCGAACTTCGACGCGCGCGCCAGCCGTCATGCCGTGCAGGACATGTGGGACAAATGGGTGTTCCTCGCCGCCCTTGCCGGCATCACCTGCCTGATGCGCGCGCCGGTTGGCGACATCGTGGCCGCGCCAGGCGGTCGCGAGGCCACGCTGGCCCTGCTCGACGACTGCCGCCGCATCGCCGTCGCCTGTGGCCACGAGCCAGGCGCGGCGGTGATCGAGCGCGCCCACGGCCTGTTGACCGAGGCCGGTTCCACGTTCAGCGCCTCGATGCTGCGCGACCTCGAGCACGGCAGTCGCGTCGAAGCAGACCACGTGCTCGGCGATCTGCTGGCGCGTGGCGAAGCACATGGCGTGGCCACGCCGCTATTGCGCCTCGCGTACGCACATTTGAAGGCTTACGAAGCGCGTAGGGTGCGCAGTTGAGGCGGCTGCCGTTGCATGGTTGAGGAGTGCATGCAGCGCGCATAAAAAAGCGCCGCGCTTGTGCGCGGCGCTTGAAAGTGCACGAACCGCGACGACAAGCGTCGCGGTTCGGAGGGTGTCACCAGATCTTCACCTGTTTGTCGCCCGAACGCACCATCGCATCGCCTGGCTTGCACTGGAAGGCAGTGGCGAAGGCGGTCATGTCCGACGGCGAAGCGATCGCGCGGATCGCGATCGGCGAGTGTGGGTCGGTGTTGAGGCGCAGCTCGGCCGCCTTCTCGCGCATGCTGCCGCGCCACACGCGCGCCCAGTTGAGGAAGAAGCGCTGGTCCTGGGTGTAGCCGTCGATCTTCTGGTCGGCCTCGGACGGGTCCTTCTTCAGCGCGGTCTGCAGCGCCTCGTAGGCGATGTTGAGGCCGCCCAGGTCGGCGATGTTCTCGCCCAGGGTCAGCTTGCCGTTGACGTGCAGGTCCGGCTTGTCCTTGATCGGCGCGTAGCCGTCGTACTGGTCCACCAGCGCCTTGGTGCGCTCGTCGAACTGCTTCTTGTCCTGCGGCGTCCACCAGTCCTTCTTGTTGCCGTCGCCGTCGAACTGGCTGCCCTGGTCGTCGAAGCCGTGGCTGGATTCGTGGCCGATCACCGCGCCGATGCCGCCGTAGTTGATCGCGTCGTCGCCCTTCGCATAGAAGAACGGCGCCTGCAGGATCGCGGCCGGGAAGTTGATGGTGTTGGTGCTGGGGTCGTAGTAGGCGTTGACCGTCTGCGGGGTCATGCCCCATTCCTTGCGGTCGGTCTTCTTGCCGATGTGCGAGAGGTCGTACTGGTAGTTGTACTTCTGCGCCGCCTGCAGGTTGGCGTACCAGTTATCCTGGCTGATGGTGAGGCCGGACCAGTCGCGCCACTCGCCCTGATCGGGATAGCCGATCTTGGGCAGGAACTTGTTCCACTTGTCGACGGCCTTGGCCTTGGTGGTGTCGCTCATCCAGTCCAGGTGCTCGATGCGGTTCTTCAGCGCGTCGCGCACGTTGGTGACGAGTTCCTCGGCACGCTGCTTGGCTTCCGGCGTGAAGTACTTGGCCACGTACAGCTCGCCCAGACCCATGCCCATCGCGCCGTTGACGTCGCCCAGCACCTGCTTCCAGCGCGCTTTCTGCTCGGGCGTGCCGGACAGGGTCTTGCCGTAGAAGTCGAACTTGTTGTCGCGGAAGGTCTTGGACAGCGCATTGGAGGCGTCGTCGATGGTGTGGAAGCGCAGGTAGGCCTGCCACTCGGACACCGGCGCGCCGGTCAGCAGCTTGTCGAACTCGGCGAAGAACTTCGGCTGGGACAGCGAGAAGCCGTTGTCGATGGTCACGCCCTGGGCCTTGAAGAACTGTTCCCAGCTGAAGTGCGGGGTGACCTTGTCGGCGTCCTTGACGCTGACGAAGTGGTATTGGTTGTCGAGGTCGCGCATCTCGGTGGGCGCCAGCGAGGCGCCGGCCAGCGCCGTCTCGAACTTCATCACCGCGTCGGCCTGCTGCTTGGCATCGGCCTCGGCCACGCCGGCCAGTTCCAGCGTCTTGGCGATATAGGCGACGTACGCAGTGCGCAGATCCTTGTATTCGGGCTTGAAGTAGTAGTCCTTGGTGGGCAGGCCCAGGCCGCCCTGGTTCGCGAAGCCTATCTGCTGGGTGGCGTCCTTGAAGTCGGCGCCGGAGCCGAAGCTGAACACCTGGCCGTCGCCATCGGCGGCGTCCTGGTTGAGGAAGTTCACGATGTCGGCGGTGTTCTTCAGGCCGTCGATGGCGGCGAGCTTGGGCTTGACCGGGTCGAAGCCGGCCTTTTCGATCGCGGCGTCGTCCATGCCCGACTTGTACAGCCAGCCGATCTTCTGCTCGACCGAGCCGGCCTTGGCGCTGTCGGCGCCCTTGGCGGCGTCCTCGACCAGCTGGTGCTGGTCGTCCAGGCTCTTGGCGTACAGTTGGACAAAGGATCCCCACATGGGGTAGTCCGACGGGATCGGGTTGGCGGCGACCCACTTCGCGTTGACGAAGCTGTTGAAGTCCGTACAGGCCTCGGTGCTCGCGCCCAGTTCGCTGACGTCGAACACGCTGGTCGGTGCGGCGGCTGCAGCGGTGGTGGCGGCAGGGGCAGGGGCGGTGGCCGCCTTGGCCGGTGCCGGTGCGGCGGCCTGCTCGCTCTTGCCGCAGCCGGTCAGCGCCAACGCGACAGCGGCGGCCAGCGCCAGGGGCTTCAGGAATTGCTGGGTCATGGACTTCCCTCTCTTTCGTGTGTGGTGCCGCCGTGGCGGCGTCTGCGTGTGCTGGCCGGGCCTCGGTGGTTACCCCCTCCGACCATGACCGCCCACGCTAGGTCGTTCGTCATGGTCGGCACAGTGTCAAAGGTCAGGGGTGGGGCTGGCAATGGGCAGCTGCCGGAGCCCGGCCGCGTCCAGCCGCAGCACCGGATAAGCCCCCACGTCCTGCACCGCATACCACGGCGAATGGCGGAAGAAGAAATCCAGCCGCGCGTAACTGTTGGCGGCGAAAGCCGGGTCGTCGTGCAGCTTCTTGTCGAACGCGGCTTTCAGTGCCGGGTCCTTCGCCAGCATGTCGCGCGCCAGCCTTTCCAGCACCCGCGGTTCGCCGTATTCCTTGGCTTCGAAGATGGCGTCGAGATAGCCCCACTGCAGCAGGGAGTCGGGGGCTTGCGGTTCCAGCAGTTCGATGGCCACGTTGGCGGCCCGTTGATCCATGGGGACGACCACCGAGCCGGGCGGCAGGGTGACGGTGCGCTGCACGCTGGCGAGCTTGAAGTCGCGCAGCATCAGGTGGCCCTCGAAAGGCTTCGTCGCCCATTTCGGATCCTCCAACTGGTAGCCCTCGGCGGTGATCGTCATGGCGTGGTCGAGGCGCCGATAGCGGATGCCGTGCGCATCGAGCCTGTCGATGATCGTCGTCCACTGCGCGGGCACCACGTAGGCGGCAGATGGCGTGACGGAAAGGTCGGGCAGCAGCCCGTTCCAGTTCGGTATGTCGTAGGTTTTCGGTGTGTGCGGGTCGTATTGGATCCAGGTGCCGCCGGAGATGTCGCTGCGGGTCAACGTATATGCGTAGCCTTTCAGCTCGTAGGGCGTCGAAATCGGGTCGGGCTTGAAGGTGAGCGGCACGCTGGCATGCGCATCGTGTGCGCGGGCGATGGTGTCGGCATCGGCCTTGGTGGTGGCCTCAAGCAGCGCAGCAGGATGCGCGTCGATATCGGCCAGCATCAGTTCGATCAGGTCGTATGCCGCCTGCACGCGTACTGCGTAGGGTTTGAGCATGTGCGTTTCGATCAGCAGCGCGGGCCGGTTTTGCAGCGCCGCATAGCCGGTGGAGAAGCGCGGACCGGAGCCGAAATTCTCGATGCCCTTGGTGGGATCGGCGCCGTCCTTGAACTCCAGGTAGATCGAGGCGAGATGGCCGCGCCTGTCGTACGCAGGCATCACGGTGTCGGTAAGGTGCTTCTGCCAGTCCGCGAGCACGGGAGCCAGCTTGTGCGGATCCTCGGTGTACCAGGTGAGGTCGTACTGGTAGTCCGCACCGTCGGTGGTGTGCACATCCACTAAGAAGTCCGGCAGCCATGCCTGCCACAGCTTCAGCCATGCGCGCATTTCCGGCGCGTCGGCCTTTATGTAGTCGCGGTTGAGGTTGAGGTATTGCGACTGGCCGCGGAAGCCCATGCTCTGCGGGCCGTTCTGGTTGATGCGGTTGTACGGTGAGCTGTGTTCGTGGCCGTCCACGCTGAACACCGGTATATAGACCAACACCGAGTGGTCGAGCAGGTGCGGGTACTTGCCGGTGACGGCGAAGTCGCGCAGCAGCATCAGTCCGGCGTCCTTGCCCTCGATCTCGCCGGGATGGATGCCGGCCTGCACCAGCACGACGGGCCTGTGCGCCGCACGCGCGGCCTCTGGCGTGAACGTGCCGTCGCCGCTGGCGATCACCACCGTCATCGGCCGGCCTTCCGGCGTGGTGCCGAAGGTTTCCAGTCTGATCTTGCCGGGCGCCGCGTGTTGCAGCCGTTCGAGGTACGCCAGCGTGTCGGCGTAGCTCGGCGTGGTGCGGAAGTGCGCGGCTTCGGCGGGCGTGGTCCAGTCGGTGGCGTGCGCGCCGGTGGCGGCGAAGGCGAGCAGGGCGAGCAACGACCATTTATGCATGTGGATTTTCCCCAGTCGGGTGGTTTGCGCAGGAGCGCACCCTGTGCGCGATTGCTTTGTGCTCCGATCGAAGCGAAAGGCAATCGCGCACAGGGTGCGCTCCTGCAGTCAGGGTGCGTGGTCGGGCAGGCGCTGTGGCGCCGGCAGGCTGTCCGGTGCCACTGCGCCGCCGGAGATGATGAAGGCCATCGCCTGGTCCATCGTCCAATCGGTGGGCGTGAGTTCGCTCATCGGCACCAGTTCCAGGTAGCCGCCGGTGGGATTGGGCGTGGTGGGGATGTACACCGCCGCCATCTCGCGGCCGGTGCCTTCCTCGATCAGTGTGCGGGTGACGAAGCCCACCACCTTCATGCCCGGCCGCGGGAAATCCACCAGCACCACGCGCTGCGTGCCGCCGGGTTTGTTCTGCAGTACCGCGGTCAGCTTCTTGGTGCCGCCGTAGATCGTCTGCACCAGCGGTATGCGCTGCAGCAGGGCGTCGAAGGCATCGAGGAGGCGCCGGCCGATCACGCGGTTCGCCAGCCAACCCACGGTGTACAGGCCGCCCAGCGTCAGCAGCAGGGCGAGCACGAACACCAGGCCGCTCTTGTTGAGCGTATCGGCGGCGTGTGGAGCGACCAGCCTCAGCGTTTCCGTCAGCGCTGCCACCATGGGGGCGCCGATGCCAGCCAACAGTCCCAGCACGAACTTGAACACCAGCACCGTGACCCACAACGGCAGGAAGGTGAGCAGGCCAGTGATCAGGTAGCGTTTGACTCGAAGCGGGGGCATGGCGATGCACAGGTGAAGAGGGAGGGCCCATTGTAGGGAACGACTCAGTGTTGCGCGTGCGTGCCATGCCGCAGTCCCTTGCGGTACAGCCGGCGCAGGCCGATCAGCCACCAGCAGCCACAACGCGAGGCTCGCGTACACGCCGACGGCGGGGATCGCCAGCAGGAAGTCGGCGTGCAGTGCCTGTGCCAGTTCGAACGTACCCACGGTGTACATGCCGATCGGGAACACGATGTCCCAATCATCCGTCTCGTAGCGCAGCGGAACGTGGCGCCACACGTGCCGCCACACCTCCAGGATCACCAGCAGCGGAATCCACCAGGTGGCGGTGGCCCAGAAGAACAGCGTGAAACCCTTCACGAACGGCAGCAGCTCGGTCAGCACGCCGCGCGCTGGCGCGTGGATCACGATCAGGCTGCCGGCGAGCGTGGTGACGGCCAGCGCGCCCATGTCGATCCAGTACGGCGGGGTGAACTCGCGCGCGCAGCGGGAAGAACACCATGCGGTACACCACCAGGGTGATGATCAGCAGATACAGTGCCGCGCCCAGCATGTACAGGCTCAGCGCCATGAACTGGAGGCGATCAGGGTCGGCTCGGTTGGCCGCGACCAGGGTCAAGAGTGCCGACAACGCCTGGGTGGACACCACCGCCACCAGCCAGCCGCCATTGATGCTGCGGGTGAAGCTGGGCTTGAAGCGCGCGGTGATGGTGGCGGCGAAGAATAGATAGATCAGCACGAGCCACAGCGCCGCGCCGGCCACCGACAGTACTGCCGCCAGCATGGGCAGCGGACGGACCAGCACGCACTGGCTGCCCAGCACGCAGGTGGCTGCGGCCAAGGTGAGGAAGCCGGCTCCGCGCGAAGGATCGGTGAAGTCTGCCACCACTTCGTGGCGGAAGCGCGCCAGCCGCAGCAGGCTCAGCGCCAGCAGCCACGCATAGGTCAGCAGGTTGAGCACGAACAGCGCCTGCGCCAGCCGCGGCAGGCCGTGCTGGCTGGCGTCCACCGACACGATCCCGGTGGCCATCACCAGCGCAAAGCAGCCCGGGTCGAGCCGGCGCACGCGGATCAACAGGTTTTCAGCCAGTGCCATGCGGTTCTCCGCAAGCCCATTGCGGCGATTATGCGAGCCGCCGGCGTCATCGCCGGGTGACGCACTGTGATTTTTCCCGCGCCCGTGCGAATCATGCTGGCAACGACGGGGATGCGTGGACGGACATGGGCGGCAAGGCAGACCAGCAACGTTTCGAGGCACTGTGGCGCGAACACCGGGGCATCGTGTTCAAGGTGGCCGGCGTCTACGCACGGGGTGCCGAAGAGCGGCTCGACCTGGCGCAGGAGATCGGCGCGCAGCTGTGGCGATCCTTCGCGGCTTTCGACGAGCGGCGCGCGAAGTTCAGCACCTGGCTATACCGCATCGCACTGAACGTGGCGATCTCGCACCTGCGCCGCGCCGGCGGCGAGGCTGTGCGCTTCGAGCCGTTGGACGATGCGCATCTGGAAACCATCGCGGGCGAACCGGCCGTGGAGCCGGACGAACGTCTCGACGCGCTGTACGCCTTCATCGGCGAGCTGGACGCGCTCAACCGCGCGCTGATCCTGCTGTACCTGGAAGACCGGAGTTACGCCGAAATCGCCGAAGTGCTCGGCATCAGCGCCACCAACGTGGCCACCAAGATCAATCGCATCAAGACCCGGCTGCGCGGCCGGATGACCGCCGCGGCCACCACCGGAGCATGACCATGGAACTCGACGAGATGAAGCTTGCGTGGCAGACGCTGGGCCGGCAACTGGAACGGCAGAACGCGTTGAACGAACAGTTGTTCCGCCAGGGACAGGCCGATCGCCTGCGCCGCCACCTGCGGCCGCTGGTGTGGGGGCAGTCGCTGCAGATCGCGCTGGGTATCGTGCTGATGCTGTGGGGCATCAGTTTCTGGTCGACGCATGTGGGCCTGTGGCAGGCGATGGCCTGCGGCATCGCCATGCAGGCATTCGGCACGCTGGCGCTGATCTTTCCGGCGCGGCTGCTCTCGATGCAGCAAGGCATCGATTACGCCGCGCCGGTGTTGGAGATCCAGCGCCGACTGGCGCAGATGCGCGCGTGGCGGGTGAAGGTGGAGGCGCCGGTGTTCGCCGTGCTGGGCAGCATCATCTGGATTCCAGCATTGATGATGCTGGCGCAGTATGAAGCGGATCGCGTCGGCGGCTTTGCCCTCTGGCAGCACCTGCGGCCCGGCACGGTGGTATGGCTGGTGTCGAGCGTGATCGTTTCGCTGGGCGTGGTCGCGCTGGCTTACGTGGTGTTGCGCAAACTGGGCCACCGCCGCTGGCTGGAGAACAACTTCGCCGGCAGCGCCATCGTGAAGGCCGAATCAGCGTTGCAGGAGATCGCGCGATTCGAGCGGGAGTGAGGCGTGCGACCCGTGACGCGTCATCGCCTGCGCAATCGACAGGCCGACTCGCACGAAACGAGCGCCTCGTAGGCGGCGTCCAGTTCCGCCCGCGAATCGCGGGGAAGGTAACCGATGTGTTCACCATGGCTGCGCGCGATGTCGACAGAAGTCTCGGGACGCTTCGTGGAAGCAGCGGGGGCGATAGGCGAGTTCGTGATGTCCATGGGCTTCGTCGAGGTGATGTTGACGACGATGGACGTTAGCTCTCGCAACCGACGAGGTAATCGGGCGCGATGGACAAATGGACGGTCGAAGCCGCCATATGCCGTTGCCTCAGAACACCGCGACATCGACAGCCTGGAAGCGCTTGCGGAAAGTGGCCGGCGTCAGTTGCGTGTGACGCGCGAACAGACGGGAGAAAGTCGCGACGTCGAGATAGCCCACTTCGGCGGCCACCTGCGCCACGCCCAACGTCGTCGTTTCCAGCAGCAGCTTGGCTTTCTCGATGCGCAGGTCGTGCAGCAGGTCCAGCGGCGAACACCCCGCTTCTGCGCGGAATCTTCGCAGCAGCGTGCGGCTGGAGAGGTTGAATGAGGCAGCCAGCGCACTCAGCCTGTAGCGTTCGGCGAGACGCTGCTCGAACCATGCACCGACCGCGCGCGCGAAGGACTCCTTGCGCTTGTGGCCCAGTCGGCGGTCGAGGTAAGGCGCCTGGCTGCGCGGTCCCTGGTCGATCAGGCTGAAACGGCCGACGGCGCGAGCCAGGCTGCTGCCGGCGCAGTCGCGGATCAGCTGCAGGGCAAGGTCGCCATACGCCGTGAAGGCGCCCGACGTGACGATTTCGCCCGCGCGCACCAGTACGGCGTCGGGTAGCACTTCGACGCGGGGATAACGCCGCGCCATTTCGCCCGCCAGCGCCCAGGCGGTGGTGGCTTGCCGCCCATCAAGCAGGCCGGCATCGGCAAGCAGCAGACTGCCGCCGCAGATGGAGGCGACCTTGCGTTGCTCGGCCGCGCGGCGGATGAGGGCTTTCTCCGCATCGAGGGCGGCCAATGCCGCGGTGATTTCCTCGCTGCCGCTGAAGTCGAAGGCCGGCACCACCAGCAGATCGAATGGCGCGGGCGCGACGACGGACAATTGCGCACCACCGGCGAGGCGCACCGTGCCGGCATGCGTGCCGATGATGGCCACAGAGAAGGGCGCTGGTGCGTCCGGCCTGCGCATCGCACTGATGCGATTGGCAACCAGCAAGACATCCGACAGGCCAAGCACTTCGGCGCCCATGCATCCGTCATAGGCAAGAATGGCGACACGCACGGCGGCTTCCAGTGGTGATGGTGGGCCAAGCGTGGCGCTTTCGTTCGGCACGTCAAGCGCCCTGTGCGCGATTCGATGCGGATGGCGAGATCGCCTGTCGATATGTCGCCATTGCCCCATGACGCCATCGTGCCGGCCACCTACGCTGCTGGCGCAGTTCGTTCCATCGCCGATTCCTCGCCGATGGCGACGATGCGGGGCTCGGCGGCAGCTTCACGGCGACCGGCTTGGTTGTCTTCGCGATCTGTGAATGCTTCGCGAGGCACCTGCGGACGTAGATGCCCGCATGGCCGACGGTGCCGGCACGGACGCAACGCAGCTTTGCGGCCTGTTTCGCGCTGCCTGGCAAGCGCCCGCTGGTCAGTCGGCGCCGGTTGCCCTGCGGCTCGCTACGGCCGCTTCCTTTTTCAGTGGAGAAACATCATGGAAAACCTTGGCGAGAAGCCCGCACGCCTGTTGCTGCGCGCGACATTGTTCGCAGGCACGCTCGATTTGCTGTCAGCCATGGCCTATGTGCTGATCGATGGCAGGAATCCGCTGGCGGTGCCTGTCGGCATTGCCTCGGCCGTATGGCCAGGGGCATTGAAAGCGGGCGCGCCGGCGCTGGTGGTCGGCGTGCTGTTGCATTTCGCCATCATGTTGGCGATGGTCGCCGCGTACGTGATGGTGGCGCGTCGGTTGCCGCAGCTCGCCGCGAGGCCGGCAATTTCCGGCACGCTGTACGGCATGACGCTGTGGGCGGTGATGAACCTCATCGTGCTGCCGCTGCGCTGGCCTGCACTGTTTCCGCACGTCACCGTCGTCTCGTTCGCCGAGCAGATTTTCAGCCATGTCGTGCTGGTCGGTCTGCCGCTGGCCTGGATGACGCGCAATTCGTTGCTGGGAACCGGTCGCGTGGGCTCTTTCGGCGAACTGCCGCAGGCCGGTTGAAACGCCGCGCATCCTCGCTGACGGCGTTTTCGTCACGCCGTCTTTGGCCATCAGGGAAGGCGTCATTCTGTTCTACGAGGGCTGGAACCTTGCCGAGACATGACTCCCGCAGCAGACAGGTTCGCTGCAGGTGTCAGCGCGCCCGCGGCTTCAATCGCACGTAGACCTGTTTGCGCACGCGTGCGATTACCTCACCGGAGGCGGTGGTGATCTCGTTCTCGAACCAGCGCAGCACCTTTTCGCCCTTGGCCGCGGCGGCGCGCAGTTCATCGAGAGTGGTGTCGTCGAGCTGGAACTGGGCGTAGACGTCCTCGCGGCCGGGCGCCACGAAATCGATGGCGGCGGCTTGATCCCAGACGTAGTAGTCGGGGCCGAGGCGATGCATCGCCAGCAGCATCCAGAACGGGTCGACCATCGCGAACAGGTTGCCGCCGAACTGGCTCTTGACGTAGTTGCGGTTCCACGGACGCAGGCGCAGCACGATCGTCGCCTGGCTGTAGTCCTCGCTGAGCGACTGTACGCGGATGCTGTTGAACAGGAACGGCGGCCAGAGATTCATCAGCCGACGGAAAGTGGATGCACGCATGAAGGCACGGAACAGCGGGAAGTGTTCCGTACTTTAGCGTATGGAATGGGTGGCGGCCAGACGGGCCGCCCTCATCAGAACAGCAAAGATGTCATGCGCCGGCGGTACCGGCTTACCAGTTCGGCATCGTCCAACGTGGCGAAGGCGGCGATCAGGCGCTTTTTGGCAGCGCCGTCGTTCCAGTCGCGTGCTTTTTCGAGGATGGCGAGGAACTGTTCCAGACCGGTGCCCGGATCGTTGCCCAGCAGCAGGCGTACGCCAAGCAGGTCGCGGGCTTCCCAGTCGGCTGGGTTGGCGGCGATGCGCTGCTCGAGTTCGGCTTGCGCGGGGGCGTCTTTCAGCGAGCGCGCCAATTCCAGCTGATGGCGCAGACGCACGGCGCGGGCGTCGGTGGCGAGATTGGCGGGCAGGGCGTCGAGCTCGCTGGCAGCGGCGTCGCTGTGGCCGGCCTGCGCCAGCGCCGTGGCGAGATCGAGTTTGAGCTCGGCACGGTCGGGTTCGGCAGCGATCGCCTGCTGCAGGCGATTGATCGCCGCTTCAGGCGTTTCGGCGGGCAGCTCGACTTCTTCTGTTTCGCCTTCCAGCGCTTGCACATGGCGTTCGAGGAATTCACGCAACTGGCCCAGCGGCAGCGCGCCGGCAAAGCCGTCGGCGATCTGGCCGTCTTTCACCAGCACCACGGTGGGCACGCTGCGGATGCCGAACATCGTGGCGAGCTGCTGGTTCTTGTCTACGTCCACCTTGCCGAGGCGGAACGCGCCCTTGTATTCGGCGGCGAGCTGCTCCAGCAACGGGCCCAGCGTCTTGCAGGGGCCGCACCACGTGGCCCAGAAATCCACCAGAACCGGCGTATCCAGCGAGGCGTTGAGCACGTCGGCCTCGAAATTCTGTTCGGTAACGTCGAAGACGTGGTCGAGAGTGGCGTCGGTCACGGCGGATTCCGTTCGTGGATGAATGAAGATTGGTGAAATGGAGTGCGCGAGCCAGCATATCAAGCCCCTGCGATGTCGCCCGTGATGCAGCCGGATTTGCGAGAATCGCCCGATGGATCTGTCCCCAACGGATGCACCCGACGACGCGACGGCGGCGCAGGCGCTGCTGATCTGCGAGCACTGCGACACCGTGTATCACCGACGCCCGCTGGCGAAAGGCGAGGGGGCCGAGTGCGCGCGTTGCGGAGCGGTGCTGGAGCGTTGCCGCGGCATGCGTGCGAACGGCCTGCTGGCGCTGATCCTGACCGCGCTGGTGGTGTTCGCGCAGGCCACGCTATGGCCCATCGTGACGCTGGGTCTCAACGGCCAATACGTGGATGCCACGCTTTGGGACGTGATCCACACCATGTGGCTGGACCAATCGCAGGTGGTGGCGGTGCTGGCGGCGCTTACGCTGTTCGTGTTCCCGCTGTGCAAGATCTTCGCGCTCGGCTGGCTGCTGCTGTACGCACGCAGCGGCCGTCGCGCGCCGGGCTTTCGCCCACTGATGGTGGCGATGCACCACCTCGGCCCATGGACGATGAGCGAGGTGTTCGTGCTGGGCGCACTGGTTTCCATCGTCAAGGCGCACCTGTATTTCGACGTGCTGCCCGATCCGGGCATCTATGCGTATGCGGGATTGATGCTGTTGATCACGGTGTTTGCAGGGGTGGACCTGAGCCGACTGTGGGACGAGACGCGCGAGGAGTCGCCATGAGCACCTTGCCGCGCGCCACCGAACTGGGCCTGATCGGCTGTCATGTCTGCGGCCAGGTGTGCCGTGCGGTAGACGAGAGCGACGGCGTCCCGGCCTGCCCTCGTTGCGGCTCGTCCTTGCACCGGCGCAAGCCGGCGGTCTATGCCCGCTGCTGGGCGCTGCTGATCGCCGCGTTCCTGATGTACGTTCCCGCCAACGTGCTGCCGATCATGCGCACCGCGAGCCTGGGCGACATCGACGACAACACCATCCTCAGCGGTGTGGTGGAGTTGTGGGTGAAGGGTTCGCCTGGCCTGGCGGTGATCGTGTTCTGCGCCAGCATCATGGTGCCGATGCTGAAGTTCCTTGCATTGAGCACGCTGCTCATCACCTGCCGCCGCGGCAGCAACTGGGCGCGGCGGCAGCGCGCGCAGCTGTACCGGTTGGTGGAGCTGATCGGCTACTGGTCGATGCTGGACGTGTTCGTGGTGGCGCTGCTCACCGCGCTGGTACGCTTCGGCTACTTCAGCCTGGTGGAGCCGTTGCCGGGTGTGGTGTTTTTCGGCCTTACCGTGGTGCTGACCATGTTCGCCTCGATGTGCTTCGATCCCCGGCTGATCTGGGATGGCAAGGAAGATTCCGATGACTGACGAGCAAGCCGGCGCCTTGCCGCGTCCCGTGCTGCGCAAGCGGCGCAGCACCCCCTGGCTGATCTGGCTGGTGCCGGCGCTGGCCGCGATCGTGGGGCTGTCGCTGGTGGTGAACGCCTGGCTGCAGGCCGGTCCGGTGATCACCATCAGCTTCCAGACCGCGCAGGGGCTGGCCGAGGGCAAGACACCGGTGAAGTACAAGGAGGTGGTGATCGGCAAGGTGGACAAGATCCGCCTCAGCAGCGACCGCAGCCACGTGCTGGTGAAGGTGGCGCTGGAGAAGAGCGCGGGATCGTTCGCCACCGAAGGCACGCGCTATTGGGTGGTGCGCCCGCGCATCGGGCTGGGTGGCGTCTCCGGCGTGGATACGCTGTTCTCGGGCGCCTATATCGGCGCCGATACCGGCGATTCGCAAACGCCGCAGGAGGAGTTCAAGGGCCTGGAAATCCCGCCCGCGGTGACCCATGGCGAACCGGGCAAGAGCTTCGTCTTGCATGCCGACGACCTCGGCTCGCTGGACATCGGTTCGCCCGTGTACTTCCGCCGCATGCAGGTGGGGCGCGTGGTGTCCTACCAGTTGGACAAGGACGGCAAGGGCGTGACCTTCGCGGTATTCATCGACAGCCCGAACGACCGCTACGTGGACAGCGGAACCCGCTTCTGGAACGCCAGCGGCGTGGATGTCTCGCTGGGTGCGGACGGCCTCAAGCTCAACACGCAGTCGATCGCCGCCGTGCTGGCCGGTGGCGTGGCCTTCCAGGATCCGGGTGGCCCGCACGACGATACGCCGGCGGGCGATGGCACCGGTTTCCAATTGTTCGCCGACCAGGCTTCCGCGATGGCGCCGCCGGACGGCGAGCCGCATTACATCCGCATGCGCTTCGACCAGTCGCTGCGCGGGCTGGCGGTGGGCGCGCCAGTGGAGTTCCTCGGGATGAACTTCGGCAGGGTGGTGTCGATCCGCATGGACTACGACGAGAAGGCCCATCGTTTCCCGTTCATCGTCGGTGCCGTGATCTACCCCGAGCGGCTGGGCCAGGCGCACGACAAGCTGGTGGCGCTGGCGAAGCAGCACGGCGACAACGCCGACCTCTCGCACATGGTCGGCACCCTGGTCGGCCACGGCCTGCGGGCGCAGGCGCGCACCGGCAACCTGCTTACCGGCCAGCTCTACATCGCGATGGACTTCCTGCCGAATGCGCCGAAGGCAAGCTACGACCCCGATGCGCGACCGCTGGAAATTCCCACCGCACCCGGTAGCTTCGACAAGCTGCAGGAGCAGATGGCCGATATCGTGGGCAAGCTGGACAAGATTCCGTTCGACCAGATCGGCAACCACCTCAACGACTCGCTGGCCAACCTCGACGCCACCCTCAAGCAGGTGAACGGCCAGACCCTGCCGGCGCTCAACGACACCTTGCACGACGCCCGCAAGACGCTGGGCGCGGCGAACGACACGTTCTCCACCGACTCGCCGCTGCAGCAGAACCTGGGCAGCACGATGCAGGAACTGCAGCGCACGATGCGTTCGCTGCGCGTGCTCACCGATTACCTCGGCGTGCATCCCGAATCGCTGTTGCGCGGCCGCCAGGCCGATCCCGCGCCTGCCGTGCAGAAGCAACCCGCCGCCCAACCGAACAGGAGCCAGCCATGAGCCGCCGGCATGCTTGGATATTCGCCGGCGCCCTGGCGCTGGCTGTTGCCGGTTGCGCTTCCGCGCCGATGCATTACTACACGTTGACGACGCAGGGCGCCCCTGCGGTGCGCATCGCTCCTGTGCCGTATCCGTTCGAACTTTCGCCCGTGAACGTGCCCGCCCAGGTGGATGTGCCGCAACTGGTGGTGCGCACGGGCGGGCAGGGCATGCAGCCATTGAATGACCAGCGCTGGATCGCCCCGCTGGGCGACGAGATCCACAGCGCGTTGTCCGCCGACCTGGCCAGCGCGTTGGGTGTGGCGGACATGGGCGGCCTGCCCGGCAACGGCCAGCCGCGCCTGCGCATCACCCTCGATGTGCGCCGCTTCGAGTCGGTGCCTGGCGACCACGCATTGATCGAGGCCGCATGGAGCCTGCACCTGGCAGGCACCTCCGGCGGCCAGGACGCACTGTCCTGCACCAGCCTCGTCAACGAACAGGTGGGGGCTGGCTACGATGCGCTGGTGGCAGGCCACCAGCAGGCGCTGGCATCGTTGGCCAACCGCATCGCCGCTGCCGCACGGGCCTACGAGGCCGGCAACCGGCCTGGCTGCCCTGCCGATTGAGACCGCTGCCGGCGGGGAACGGCGGCCATTCTGCTAATCTGCCCCGTTCTCCCGGCAGCCCGCTCCAGACCCAATGCAAGACGTCCAAGAAGCCAGCAAGAACGAAACCGAATACCAGCCGCAGGCGGTGGAAGCCGCCGCCCAGCAGTATTGGAGCGCGCAACGCGCGTTCGAGGTGAAGGAAGACCCGGCGCGGCCGAAGTTCTACTGCCTCTCGATGCTGCCGTATCCGTCGGGCGCGCTGCACATGGGCCACGTGCGCAACTACACCATCGGCGACGTCATCAGCCGCTACCAGCGCATGCAGGGCAAGAACGTGCTGCAGCCGATGGGCTGGGACGCATTCGGCCTGCCGGCCGAGAACGCGGCGATCAAGAACCGGACCGCGCCGGCCAAGTGGACCTACGCCAACATCGAGCACATGCGCGGCCAGCTCCAGTCGCTGGGCTATGCGATCGACTGGAGCCGCGAGTTCGCCACCTGCCGTCCCGACTACTACCGCTGGGAACAGTTGATGTTCACCCGGTTGATGAAGAAGGGCATGGCCTACCGCAAGAATTCGGTGGTGAACTGGGATCCCATCGACCAGACCGTGCTTGCCAACGAACAGGTGGTGGACGGCCGCGGCTGGCGCTCGGGCGCGGTGGTGGAGAAGCGCGAGATCCCGCAGTGGTTCCTGCGCATCACCGATTACGCGCAGGAACTGCTCGACGGCCTGGACACGCTGCCCGGCTGGCCCGACGCGGTAAAGACCATGCAGCGCAACTGGATCGGCCGCAGCGAGGGCCTGGACATCCATTTCGCGGTGGAAGGCGGCGCCGAGCCGCTCACCGTGTTCACCACGCGCCCCGACACCCTGATGGGCGTCACCTTCGTCTCCATCGCGGGCGAGCATCCGCTGGCGCTGAAGGCCGCGCAGCACAATCCGCAGCTCGCTGCCTTCCTTGCCGAGCTGAAACAGGGCGGCGTCTCCGAAGCCGAGCTGGAAACGCAGGAAAAGCGCGGCATGGCCACCGGCCTGTTCGCTATCCATCCGGTCAGCGGCGACAAGGTGCCGGTGTGGGTCGCCAACTTCGTGCTGATGGGTTACGGCACCGGCGCGGTGATGGCGGTGCCCGGCCACGACGCGCGCGATTTCGAGTTCGCCCACAAGTACGGCCTGCCGATCCGGCAGGTGATCGCCGCCGGCGACGAAACCTACGACGCCGCGCATTGGCAGGAGTGGTACGGCGACAAGATCCGCGCCGACATGCGCGTGATCAATTCCGGCGCAATGGACGGCAAGGATTACCGCGCCGCCTTCGACTACATCGCCGGCGTGCTTGAAGCGGCCGGCAAGGGCCAGCGTCGCGTCAACTGGCGTCTGCGCGACTGGGGCGTCAGCCGCCAGCGCTACTGGGGCTGCCCGATCCCCGTCATCTACTGCCCGAAGTGCGACGCGGTGCCGGTGCCGGAGGACCAGTTGCCGGTGGTGCTGCCCGAGGACGTGGCGGACGCGTTTGCGAAGGCCGGCGGCGTGCAGTCGCCGATCAAGGCCGACCCCGAGTGGCGCAAGACGACGTGCCCGCAATGTGGCGGCGCCGCCGAGCGCGAGACCGACACCTTCGACACCTTCATGGAGTCGAGCTGGTACTACGCGCGCTATACCTCGCCGGGTGCGGACGCGCAGGTGGACGAACGCGCCAACTACTGGCTGCCGGTCGACCAGTACATCGGCGGCATCGAGCACGCCATCCTGCATCTGCTGTACTTCCGCTTCTATCACAAGCTCATGCGCGACGTGGGCCTGGTGAAGTCGGACGAGCCTGCCCGCAACTTGCTGTGCCAGGGCATGGTGATTGCCGAGACGTTCTACCGCGACAACGCCGACGGTTCGAAGGATTGGATCAATCCCGCCGACGTGGAAATCCAGCGCGACGACAAGGCGCGTGTAGTTGGCGCGTTGCTCAAGACCGATGGCCAGCCGGTGAAGATCGGCGGCACGGAGAAGATGTCGAAGTCCAAGAACAACGGCGTCGATCCGCAAGTTATGGTGGGCAAGTACGGTGCCGACACGGTGCGCCTGTTCTCCATGTTCGCGGCGCCGCCCGAGCAGTCGCTGGAATGGAACGAGGCCGGCGTGGAAGGCATGGCGCGTTTCCTGCGCCGCTTCTGGCGCGAGGTCACCACGCATGCGGCACAGCCGGACCACCCGGTGGTCGACCCGGCGCAACTCAATGCCGAACAGAAGACCCTGCGCCGCCAGTTGCACGAAGCCATCCAGAAGGTGAGCGACGACTTCGGCCGCCGCCATTCCTTCAATACCGCCATCGCCGCGCTGATGGAGCTGCTCAATGCGGTGAACAAGTTCGCTGACATGAGCGAGCAGGGGCGCGCCGTGCGCCACGAGGTGCTGGAAACCATGGTGCTGCTGCTGAACCCGGTGGTGCCGCACGTCAGCCATCACCTGTGGCAGGTGCTCGGCCATGCCGAGGCCGTGCTGGAGGACCAGCCCTGGCCGGGCGTGGACGAAGCCGCGCTGGTGCGCGACAGTCTCACCCTCGCCGTGCAGGTCAACGGCAAGCTGCGTGGCACCATCGAGGTGCCCGCCAACGCCGGCAAGGAAGAGGCCGAAGCGCTGGCGCTGGCGCAACCGCACGTGGCTGCCTTCCTCAAGGAACTCACCGTGCGCAAGGTGATCGTGGTGCCCGGCAAGATCGTCAACATCGTCGCAGGATGAAATCCATGAACCGCATGCTTCGTGTCGCGCCGCTGCTCGCCATCGCCATCGCGCTTTCCGCCTGCGGCTTCCATCTGCGCCGCAACGCCGCGTTGCCGCCGGCGATGAGTCGCGTGCATCTCGTCGTCACCGGCAGCAGCGAGTTGCAGCGCAAGCTGAGCCGCGCGCTGGAGAACGCCAAGGTCGATGTCGAGGACGAACCCGGTCCTGGCATTGCGGAACTGCACGTGCCGGTGGCTTCGTTCGGTACCCAGTCGCTCACCCAGGGCGGCTATGTGCGCATCACCGAATACGCGGTGCGCATGCATACCGAGTTCAATCTCACCGCTGGGGACGGCACGATTCTGGTGCCGCACCAGAGCATCGACATGCAGCACGAATACAGCTACGACTCCACCGACACCGTGGGCAACGCCTCGGAAGTGCAGCAGCTCCAGAGCAGCCTGGTGGAAGACACGGTGCAAGCCATCATGTTCCGCCTCGAAGCCGCGGGGCGGCACCCGCAGGTTGTGCCGGCGCCGGCGTCCACCACCGGCAAACCCTGATGCCACTCGCCCCGGCGCAATGGCAGAGGGCGCTGGCCAGCGATCAACTGGCGCCGGTCTACCTGCTGGCGGGCGAAGAACTGCTGGTGCTGGAGGCCGCCGACGCACTGCGCGTGCGTGCGCGTCAGCTGGGTTACACCGAGCGCGAAGTGCTCGAAGCCGGGCCGCATTTCGACTGGGACGACCTGGCGCGTGCCGCCGCAGGCATGTCCTTGTTCGCCACCCGCCGGCTGCTCGACCTGCGCCTGCCTACCGGCCGTCCAGGCGTGGATGGCGCCAAGGCGATCACGGAGTTCTGCGCCAACCCGCCGCCCGACGTCACCTTGCTGGTCACCGCGATGGAATGGAGCAGCAAGCACGATGGCGCATGGAGCAAGAAGCTCGATGCCGCCGGCACCATGGTGGTGTTCAACGCACCCAAGCCCAACGAATGGGCGGCGTGGATAGGCGCGCGACTCGCCTCGCGCGGCCTCGGCGCCACGCCTGACGCCGCGGCATTGCTGGCCGAGCGCGTGGAAGGCAATCTGCTGGCTGCCGCACAGGAAGTGGACAAGCTTGCCGTGCTGCGTGCGGGCGACAGCAGCCGCATCGATGCCGACGCGATGGAAAGCCTGGTTGCCGACAGCGCCCGCTACGACGTGTTCAAGCTCACCGATGCCGCGCTGGCGGGAGAGGGCGCGCGTGCGTTGCGCATTCTCGCTGGCCTGCGCGCCGAGGGCGACGAGTTGATCGCCATGATGGGTTGGGTGGTGAACCAGCTGCAGCTTGCCCTGCGCCTCGCCAACGCGCCGGATCTTGCCGCGCAGGCGCGCGCCGAGCGCTTGTGGCCGGCGCGCGAGCAGCTGTTCCGCAAGGCGTTGCGGCGCGCGCCGCGCGAACACTGGTTGGCCTGCCTGGCCCGGGCTTCGCGGATTGACCGCATCGCCAAGGGACGGGAACAGGGCGAACCTTGGCGCGAGGCCGAGCGCCTGATCGCGGCGATGGCCGAACCGCGGGTGGCACGGGCGCTCGCATGATCGCCATGCCGTCTGCTTCGCTCCCTCTCCACGCCGGGGTGAGTGGTGGGTGCTCGCGACAATCCTTCATGATCGCACTTCGGCTTGCGCCAGTTGCAGCGGAGGTCGCGCGATGAGCGCTCGCCCGCTTGCGGTCTTCGGCGGCACCTTCGACCCCGTGCACATCGGCCATCTCACCGTCGCGTGGGAGGCTGCCGAGCTGCTGGATGCGGAGGTAAGGTTGATGCCGGCCAACGTGCCGCCGCACCGGGCGGCGCCGTTGGCTTCTGCCGCGGAGCGGGTGGCGATGCTGCGCGCGGCGCTGGCCGGGCAGTCGCGGTTGGTGCTGGATGCACGCGAGCTGGAGCGCGACGGACCTTCGTACACCATCGATACGTTGATCGAGCTACGCGCAGAGCAAGATGACCGCTCACTGGTGCTGTTGCTTGGCGCCGATGCGTTTGCGGGATTGCCGACATGGCACTGTTGGCGCGAATTGTTCGACGTCGCACATATCGGCGTGCTGAGCCGGCCGGGTGTTCCGGCGGCGCTTTCCGACGAGTTGCTGCATGAGGTGGTGCCGCGCCGTAGCTATGATGTCGATGCTCTACGCCATCAGCCCGCCGGCATGGTGATCGAGCTGACGGTCACGCCGCTGGAAATCTCCGCGACGCGCATCCGTGAGTTGCTTGCCGCTGGGCGCGATCCCCGTTACCTGCTGCCGGTAGGTCTGTTCGACACCCCCGCATTGCTGGCGCCTTATCGCGACTAGTCGTCCGTGGTTCGCTCATTGTTTTTGCATGCCGTGTGCATGCATGTAGTCGTGCAAACGCCGCGGATCTTGGTCAGGAGCGGAAAGCGCAACGTAACCATCGGGGCGAATCAGGTAGAACCCATCGCGTTTGAAGCCGGCGCGTTTCATGTCGGCGTTCCACGCGAATACATGGATCGAAAGCTGGTGCTCGGCACATGTCGCACTCAGATCCGCGTGTAATGCACCGTAGACATGCACCTGCCACGCCAACGATTCGAGCGGGCCGAAATTGTCGTGCTGCACATTGTCCCGTACCGTTGGGACGCGGACCTATGGCAAGCGATCGCCTCCATGCACGGCACCGGCCTTGCCTGCGCTCAGCCTGCTGTGCCGATACTCGATGCCGATTTGCGACATCGTGCGGAACAGAAGTCGCCGCATTGGCGACCATCGGAACAACAAAGGTGCAATCACTGGAATCAGCTGCGTGCGGACAAGCCGTGCGAGCCGGCCTTCGTTGGTGGCCAGGGTAAAGCCACGATCCGTCGTGGCAACCAGCCGACGGGCAAACCTGATTCGTTCAACCTCGTAGGTATCGAGCAGGCTCTCGGTGGCGTGTTGGTTCGACACGGCGGCAAGTTTCCATGCCAGGTTCACTGCATCGCCGATGCCGGTATTCATGCCCTGGCCGCCGGCCGGACTGTGGATATGCGCGGCGTCGCCCAGCAGAAACACACGCCCCTGTCGGAACGACGGCGCCACCCGGTGATGCACGCGGTAGGTCGAGAACCAGTTCACCTTCACGACGTCGAGTCCGAGATGTGCGATCGCACGTGGACTGATGTCGTCGAACGTCAGCTCGCCGTTTTCATCGGTGGGTTCGCGCACGGTGCCGACCAGGCGTACGCAGCCCTGTTCCTTGAGCGGGAAGACCGCGAGAAAGTCGGCGTCGTCGAGATCGATATGCAGCTCATGGTCGGTGGTCGGGCCATGGGCTTGTATGTCGGCGACGTAGAACCGCTGTGTGTAAGTTCCCCCGGGAAAGGTGAACCCCAACCCATTCCTGACCGCCGAGCGCGCGCCGTCGCAACCGGCAAGGTAGGTCGCGTGACAGGTCGCCTCCGCACCATCGGACTGCCTGAGCGTGGCGCGCACGCCGTCACGCGACTGGTCAAAAGCGAGCAGCTCGGTCTGACGCTCCACCGTCACTCCCAGCGCCTCCAGCCGTTCGATCAGCAGTCGTTCGTGGGCATCCTGCGGAAAGACCAGTCCGAACGGAAACGGGCTCAGGCCGTTGCCGATCTGCCCGAAAGGCACCCGTGCGGCCTTGCTGCTCCTGACCCACAGATTGACGCCGGCAATCTGGACGCCGCGGCTGACAACCGCATCGGCCACGCCGACCTGCCGGTAAAACTCCAGCGTGCGCGATTGCACCGCCAAGGCACGCGAGGTGCTTCCTGCTTCGGTGGTCTTGTCGATGATCCGTACGGCAATGCCGAGCCGGGTCAGCCACAGCGCCAGCACGAGGCCGGTAGGACCGGCGCCGACGATCAGCACTTGGGTGTCATGGGCATCGGATCGTGCAGCTTGCATGGCGCAGGCCCGGTCGATGATCGCGAGATATCGAGCATGCCATAGCGAACCGCAGCGAGCGACCAGTATCGGGCACGCGTCTATCCTTCCAGCCGGCGGCGTGCGTCAGCTCATGCCGTCCTCGGGATAAACCGCAACGCCACCGAGTTCATGCAATAGCGCAACCCCGTCGGCTGCGGCCCGTCGTCGAACACGTGGCCGAGGTGGCTGTCGCAGCCGGCGCAGCTGACGGCGATGCGCTCTATGCCGAAGCTGTCGTCGCGGGTTTCGATCACGTTGCGTTTCGCGATGGGGCGCCAGAAGCTGGGCCAGCCGGTGCCGGAGTCGAATTCGGTGGCGGCGTTGTAGAGCGCGGTAGCGCAGGCGACGCAGCGGAAGAGGCCGGGTTGCGCGGGGCGTTCGTGCGGGCCGCTGAAGGCGCGTTCGGTGCCGGCGCGCCGCATCACGTCGAATGCCAGCGGCGACAGGCGCGATCGCCATTGCGCGTCGGTGAGCACCAGTCGCTGTACCTGCCGGACACCGAGATCGCGGCCATCGTCGGAAAAGCACTCCAGGGCCACCTCGCCGGGCTGGTCGTGGACCAGCGCCGGCAGACCGCCCCCGGCACCGGCCGCAAGCAGGCGGGGCAGGGCGATGCTGCCGCCGACGGCGAGCAGGGCACCGCCGCCCAGCGCGGCGCGCAGGAAACGGCGGCGATCCATTGCAATGGTTTCATCGATGCGGGACATGGCGACCTCCGATGACGCGAATGCGGATGGAAGATCCCGGTAGGAGCGCACCTTGTGCGCGAATGCTTCTGCCTTGATCAAAGCACAAGGCAATCGCGCACAAGGTGCGCTCCTACCGGATGTGGTTCAGCCGAAGGTGAAGGCGTAGGCGTGTACGCCGGGGTCGAGGAAGGTGATGGTGAACGTGCGTTCGCCGTTGCCGTGCGCCTGGCGCACCAACTGGTACAGGCGCTGTTCGGTGACGGTGCCGTTGCCTTGCGCATCGGTGTCCATGCCGTGGTCGGCGCCGGGTGCCTGGCCGTCGAGCGTGATGCGGAAACGCACCGGCCTGCCGTCCTTGCCGGGGCCGAGCACGAGGTGCAGGTCGCGGCCGCGGAAGCGGTAGGTGATGGAGCCGCCCGTCATGTCCGATGTGGCGCTCTGCGGCTGCACGATCCAGCGGCCGGCGAGCGCCCACTGGTTGGCGGCGAGTTGCGCGGGCGTGCGGTAATCGTAGGCCTCGTCGTGCGCGACCTGGCCGCTGGCGAAGTTCTCGGAGCGCGCGTAGCCCACGTAGGTTTCCGGCGAGCGGTCGTCGTCGTTCGAGATGGCCGCTTCCGCACCTTTCGCACCGGGCTGCACGTAGCCGGCGGGCAGATTGGTGTTGCCGGCTTCGGCGAGCAGTTGGCGGATCACGTCCTCGTCTTCGGCGTAACCGCCTTCGCCGAAGCTGTGGTGGCGGATGCGACCCCGCGTATCGATGAAGTATTCCGCCGGCCAGTATTCGTTGTTGAAGCCCTGCCAGATCGCGTAGTCGGAATCCAGCGCCACCGGGTAGCGGACGCCAAGCCGTTGCACGGCGGCCTGCACGTTGGCCGGGTCCTTCTCGAAGGCGAATTCGGGCGAGTGCACGCCGATCACCACCAGGCCGTGATCCTTGTACTTGTCGTACCAGGCTTCGACGTAGGGCAGCGAGCGCAGGCAGTTGATGCAGGAATAGGTCCAGAAATCCACCAGCACCACCTTGCCGTGCAGTGCGGCGGGCGTGAGCCGCTTGCTGTTGATCCACCCGGTGGCGCCGGTGAGCGAGGGCAAGCTGCCTTCCACCGGCAATGCCTCGCCGGGCTTGGTCGCAGGCGAGGCTGCGGCGGCGGGCATCGGCTGCACGGCGGCGATCAGTTTCTGCTCGAGGCCATTCGTGCTGGCCAGGGAAACGCGGGTGAGCAGGCCCGTGTCCGCGCCCATCGCGATGGCACCCACACCGGCCAGCACCAGTGCGCCCAGCGCACGGCGTACCCACTCGCCCGCACCCAGCGAGCGCTTCATCAGCGCGAACACCCGGCCGCCCACGGCCAGGGCCAGGGCCAGCGAAGTGGCGGCGCCCAGCGCGTAGGTGAGCAGCAACAAGGTGGTGGTGACGCTGGCGCCCTTGAGCGCCGCGCCGGTCAGCAGCAGGCCGAGGATGGGCCCTGCGCAGGGCGCCCACAGCAGGCCGGTGGCGATGCCCAGGCCTACGGAACCCCAGATCGATCCGTTGTCATCGTCAGTGCGTTGAGAGAGCTTGTTGCCCAGAGCCACGAATGGCCGCGTCAACCACTCCGCGACATGCGTGGAAAGCAGGGTCAGGCCAAGCAGGGCCAGCACCACCAGGGCCACCGCGCGGCCGTACTGGTTGGCGTGCACCGCCCAGCCGCCACCCACGGCAGCCAGCGTGGCTACCAGCGCAAACGTAAGCGCCATGCCGATCAGCATCGGCAGGCCGCTCTTCAGGAACGGACGGTCGGCGCGCGCGAACACGAAGGGCAGCACCGGCAGGATGCAGGGGCTGAGGATGGTCAGCGCGCCGCCGAGGTAGGCAAGGATCAGCAGGAGCATGGTGGTGGTCCGTTGAGGTGTGTGCCGGTGATTCGCTGCCACGTCGCGGATGGTTACATCCCGCATGCAAGGTAACCGTGACGCCCGGCGTAGCGAATTGCCGGATGGAATCACCTTATGGGACGAACAACCCTTGACCGCCGATGGCACCTTGGTATGGGATGGCGGCTTCGCCCCGTCATCGGATTACCGCGCCTCCGTGTCTGCCGAGCCAGCCAGCGCCAACGAACAGGCCGAGCGCCAGCGCGCCGCCTGGATGGCCGCCGCGCAGGCGGGAGACCGCCGTGCCTACGAGCGCGTGCTGGCCGATTCGGTGGCGCTGATCCGGGCAGTGGCGCGCCGCCAAGGCATGGGCGTGGATGGGCTGGACGACGTGGTGCAGGAGACCCTGCTCACCGTGCACCGCGTGCGCCACACCTACGATCCAACGCGTTCCTACGACGCCTGGCTCGGCGCCATTGCCGGGCGCCGCGCCATCGATGCGCTGCGTGGCCAGGGCCGGCGCGGCCGGCGCGAACTGCACGACGACATCGCGCTGGACCAGCACCCTGACCGTGACGACGCGAGCATGGACGCCGAACGCAACCAGCAGGCGCGGCACCTGCGCGAGGCCATCGCACAATTGCCCCCCGGCCAGCGCGAGGCGGTGGAGCAGCTCGGCCTGCGCGAGCAGTCGCTGGCCGAGGCGGCTGCGCACACCGGCCGCAACACCGGTGCGCTGAAAGTGAACCTGCACCGCGCCTTGAAAGCCTTGCGCGACCGCCTGAACGGAGATTCCTGAGTACCATGTCCGAGCCACGCCACCAAGCCCTGATCGACGCGCTCGGTGCCGAGCTGGTGCCGGTGCGGCGCCTGCTGCCGCCGTGGCTGCGCACCGTGGGCTGGCTGGCGCTGGTTGCGGCGTTCGCGGCGCTGCTGTTTGCGCATTATGGCGATGCACCCATGCTGCGCCGTTGGGCCGGCGCGCCAGACCTCGCCTGGGCCGCGTTCGGCGCGGTGCTCACCGCGACCACGGCGGCCTGGGCGGCGTTCACGCTGGCCGTGCCGGGGCGTTCGCGCGCCTGGGCCTGGCTGCCGTTGCCGCCCGCGCTGTTGTGGATCGGCGCCAGCGGCCTGGGCTGCCTGCGCACCTGGCTGGCACCGGGCACCAGCATCGCCACGTTGCATCAGTCCGCGGACTGTCTGGTCTTCATCATCGGCTTCTCGATTCCGTTGTCGGCGTTGCTGGTGTGGCTGTTGCGCCGCGCCTGCCCGTTGCGCCCGCTGCTGGCCGCGTTGCTGGTGGGCCTGGCCAGTGCCGCCGCCTCGGCCTGCCTGCTGGAGATCTGCCACGCCTACGATGCGGCCGCCACCGACCTGCTCACGCATGCGCTGGCGGTGGGCATCGTGGTCGCAGCGAACACGGCGATGGGCGGCCGGCTGCTGTCGCGGCAGTGAGAGCCTGTTCACGATCTCCAAGTGCCCCGCGTTGCCATCGAGTGGTCGTCAGGTGGTGGCGCGTGGCGCAGCGCCTGACTGGCCGTCAGGTCAAGCCGCGCGCTGCCGCATGGCGGCCACTCGATGGCAACCCATAGGGCCAGGTCTGTTTGCCCGCATGCCGGCGTCATCACTCAGTCGTGGACGGACGTCCATTCCCTCCTTCTTCCTTGGCCTGCGCGCAAACAGCTCTCGGCGCGGGGCGCTTGGAGATCGTGAACAGGCTCTGATGTAACCGGCGGCGCGTCCGTGGCGAAGGGGAGGGTGGAGGTGGCGTGACCGCTTCCGTCCCTTTCCTCACTCAAGGATCCACCCATGAACACACGCACGCTTGCCGCCCTTGCGCTTTCCGTTGCGGTCGCTGCCTTCGCCGTCGCGCCCGCCTTCGCGCAGGATGCCATGCCCGCCAGTGCCGGCACGGCGATGTCGCACGACGCGATGCAATCCAAGGATGCGATGAAGGGTTCCATGCACAAGGACGACATGATGAAGAAGGACGCGATGAAGTCCGGCGCGATGAAGTCCAAGGCGATGAAGTCCGATGCCACGATGAAAAAGGACGACGCGATGAAGATGAAGCCGAGTACCGGCAATGCCATGAGCAGCGGTGGCTGATGCACGGGCGGCATGGCGGGCAAGCCACCCGCCATGCCGCGTTTCACGCCACGCGGGCGAGGCGGGCGGATAATCGCGTGATTCTCCACAACGGATCACGCGCATGGCCTCTTTCGCACAGCAGCTCGGCATCGAACACCCGCTGATCCAGGCGCCGATGGCCGGCGCGAGCACGCCGGCGCTGGCCGCGGCAGTCTCGGAGGCCGGTGGCCTGGGCTCGCTGGGCGTGGGCTATATCGAGCCGCAGGCGATCCTCGACCAAGCCGCGCAGGTGCGCGCGCTTACCGGTCGACCGTTCGCGCTGAACCTGTTCGTGTTGCCCGACGACTTCGAGCCGGACATGGCGGCCGTGGCGCGCGCCCGCGCGCGGCTGGACGCGCTGATGGAGCGCGAGGGACTCGAGGTGCGCACCAGCCTGCCAATGCGCTGGACACCCCGCTTCTCCGAACAGTTCGCCGCGCTGTGCGAGACGCGGCCCGCCGTGGCCAGCTTCGCGTTCGATCTGCTGACGCCGGCGCAGATGCAGGAAATCAAGCGTCGCGACATCTACGTGATCGGCACCGCCACCACGGCAGCGGAGGCGCGCGCCTGGGCCGAGCGCGGCGCCGACGCGGTATGCGTGCAGGGGGTCGAGGCGGGCGGGCATCGCGGCGGATTCCTGCATGCGGGCGAGACGCCGCTGATCGGCCTGTTCGCGCTGATTCCGCTGGCAGTGCGCGCGGTCGCGGCGAGCGGTAGGGAAATCCCGGTGATCGCCGCCGGTGGCATCATGGACGGCGCGGGCATGCTCGCTGCCGAAGTGCTGGGCGCCGCGGCCAGCCAGCTCGGCACGGCCTTCCTCGCCTGCCCGGAGTCGTCCGCGGCGGAAGCGTGGAAGCGCGATCTGGCGACAGCGGAAGACCATCGCATAGCCACCATCCGCAGCTTCTCCGGCCGCGCCGCACGCGGCCTGCGCAACCGCTACGTCGAGGCGATGGAAAGCATGGCGGACGAACTGCCGGCCTATCCCGTGCTCAACGCGCTCACGGCGCCCCTGCGGCGCGCGGCGGCCGCGGCCGGTCGCGCCGATCTCGTTTCCGAATGGTGCGGCCAGGCTGCTGCGCTGGCGCACCCACAGCCTGCCGCCGAACTGGTGGCGCGACTGATGCACGAATACCGGCTGGCGCGGCGGGCGCTGGCGCATTGATGGCTCAGACATTGCGCATGCCGCCTTGACCTGCGCCGACACGGCGGGCGTTATACTGCCGCCGCGCCGCTCAGGCGCGTGACTCCGTACCGAGGCATCCCCACCTTGAGCACTAGCCGCAAGACCAAGGCCGACACCACGGCCGAACTGCGCAAGACCGTCATCGCCGCGCTGGAAGAACTGAAGGCCAAGGACGTCCGCGAAATCGACGTGCGCGGCAAGACCTCCATTGCCGACCTGCTGGTGATCGCCTCCGGCACTTCCGCGCGCCACGTCAAATCCATCGCCGACGAAGTGGTGAAGTTCGCCAAGAAGGCGGGCGTAATGCCGCTGGGCGTGGAAGGCGAGCAGGAAGCCGAATGGGTGCTGGTGGACCTGGGCGACGTGATCGTCCATGTGATGCTGCCGCGCATCCGCGAGTTCTACGGCCTGGAACGGCTGTGGACGGTGGGCGACCGCGAGCCGGATGTCGATGCGGCGAGCGCGGGGTGAACACCCGCTTTTCCTCCTCTCCCTTGCGGAGGGGATGCAGCTTTTCTCCCTTCCATTGGCGGAACTGGCGCAACTTTTCTCCCTCTCCCTTCCAGGGAGAGGGCCGGGACGAGGGGCGCATCCTGCGACGCCTCTCCCACGAAGCGGACAAGCGCTTCGATGGTTTTTCCCGTCAGCCCCACCCCCTCTCCTCGCTCTTCAAAACTGCGGCCATCCATGGCCGCTTCCCGCATGCTCCGAAGTGGAGAGGAGGCGAATATGGGCGCTGCGCGCCGGCTTTTATCGTTGGACAGCAATCATGCGCGCGCGCCTGATTGCTGTCGGCGAGCGCATGCCCGCCTGGGTGGCGGAAGGCTTCGCCGAGTACCGCAAGCGCCTCTCGCACGAATTGCCGCTGGAGCTGGTCGAGCTGAAGCCCGGTGTGCGCGGCAAGGGACGTGACGATGCGAAGGCGATCCTCGACGAGGGCACCGCGATACTCGCCACGCTGCCGCGCGACTGCCACGTCGTCGCACTGGACGGCCGCGGCAAGACCTGGTCCAGCGAAGACCTGGCCGCGCAACTCACGGCATGGCGCATGTCGGGGCGCGAACTGGCCTTCCTGATCGGCGGCCCCGATGGCCACGCGCCCGCGGTGCTGTCGCGCGCCGACCAGCGTTGGTCGCTGGGTCCGCTCACCCTGCCGCACATGCTGGTGCGGCTGGTGCTGGCCGAACAGCTGTACCGCGCCACGACCATCGTGGCGGGGCATCCCTACCATCGGGCCTAGTCCGCCCATGTCGCTGCCGCTGCTCGGCTGGCTGTTCGCGTTCGGGGTGGTGGCCCACAACACCGAGGAAGCATGGTTGCTTCCGTCGTGGCCAGGGCGTCCGCGGTTCCGCCGGGCGAACGTGGAGGCCGCTTCGTTCTGCTTCGCCGCTGCGGTCCTGTCGCTGGTTGCGCTGCTGGCCGCGTGGCTCGCAGATGTCGGCGGCCCGCACAGCGTGGGCGCATATCTCATCGCAGGTTACGCCATGGCCATGGTGCTGAACGTGTTCCTGCCGCATGTCGCCGCGACGGTGGCCTTGCGTGCCTACGCGCCGGGCACGGCCACCGCCTTGGTGTTCAACCTGCCGCTCGGTGGCTGGCTCGTGTATCGATCGCTGGCCGAGCACTGGATCGAACCATCCGCATTCGCCGTGTCCGGCCCGTTGACGGTGCTCGGCATTGCCGCCCTTGGCGCGGCGCTGCTTTGGCTGGGCAACCGGCACGTGGCTGCAGCAGGCAGGCGTTCATCGCAGGACGGCATGCGTTAGGCTCGGCAGTCGTTTCCATTGCGGAGTTGCCATGACCTCCCTCATCCGCCCGGCTACCCTCCACGACCTCGATGCATTGGTGCTGCTGTTCGACGGCTATCGCCAGTTCTACGGCAAGCCGTCCGACGAACAGGGCGCGCGCGAATTCCTCACGGCGCGCTTGCGCCTGAACGAATCGCTGATCCTGCTGGCGCGCGATGGGCACGGCGTCGCGCAGGGTTTCACCCAGCTCTATCCGCTGTTCTCCTCGGTACGCATGGTGCGCACCTGGCTGCTCAACGATCTGTTCGTGGCCGCGCACGCGCGCCGGCAGGGCGTGGCGAAGGCGCTGCTCGAAGCGGCGGCAACGCATGCGAAGAAGCTGGGCGCGGCCAGCCTGTCGCTGTCCACCGCGCACGACAACCTGCCGGCGCAGACCTTGTACGAATCGCTGGGCTGGCAGCGCGACCTGCAGTTCCGCGAATACAGTCTCGTGCTTTGAAGGATCGCAGGATGCTCTATCTCGCCTCGCAATCGCCACGTCGTCGCGAATTGCTGACACAGCTCGGGATTGATTTCCGCGTGATCGACGTGGAGGTGCCCGAATTGCGTGCTGCGCAGGAGTCGCCGCGCGAGTACGTGAACCGTGTCGCCCGTGACAAGGCGCGTGCCGGGTTGGCTGCGCTCGCAGGAGCGGCCGGTGCCATGGTGCTGGGTGCGGATACCGAGGTGGTGCTGGACGACGAAGTGTTCGGCAAACCGCGCGACGCGCAGGACGCTGCAACCATGCTGCGTCGCCTTTCCGGTTGCACGCACGCGGTGATTTCGGCCGTGTGGCTGCTCGATGCGCGTGGCGAGCGCAGCGCCTGCTGCGTGTCGCGCGTGCGTTTCGCGGAACTGGACGATGCCGCCATAACCGCCTATGTCGCTACCGGCGAATCCCTCGGCAAGGCTGGCGCCTATGCCATCCAGGGACGCGGTGCGACCCTGGTCGAGCATCTGGAAGGCAGCTATTCCGGCGTGATGGGCCTGCCGCTGTTCGAGACCGCGCAATTGCTGCGCGCGGCGGCGATCTATCCGGGTTGATGCAGCGACGCGAACAGCGCCGCCATCGCCAGCAGGTTGTTGCAGCCGTGGGCAATCACCGCGGGCCACAGCGAACCCGAGCGCAGCCGCAGCCACGCGAGCGCCACGCCCAGCAGCGCGAGATTGGGCAGTGCGTACCACAGCCAGTGCAGGTCCGGCAGGTGCACCAGCGCGAACAGCACGGCGCTGACCAGCACGGCCCAGGCGGTGCGCAAGCGGCGCAGCAGGGCGGAGAGCAGCACGCCACGGAACAGCAGTTCCTCCACCAATGGGCCGGCGCTCGCCACCACCAGCGTCAGCGCGATGCCGAAGCCGAGGCTGGTGTCGCCGCCCAGTTGCTTCACGTCCTGCGGTACGGCATGGCCGTGTGCGATCAGTTCGGTGAGCTTGCCGCCGACCCAGGGCATCGCCAACCCCACCACCACGGCAACGGCACACCAGGCCGCGGTGGGCATGGTAAAGCCGAAGCCCGGCGGTTGCGCCCGCGACCACAGCGGCGGCCAGAAGCGCCGCGCCAGCCACAGCGTGGCGGCGGCATCGGCAAGCAGCACGGTCATCACCAGGGAGCTCTTGACGTCCGCGTCCGCCATCGCGGCATGCACATCGCTTATCGCGGCATGGTGATGAGCCAGGCCGATGGCCATGCCCAGCAGCAGGACCACCAGCATGCCGATGGCCACCTGCAGCGCGAAATACAGCACGATCATGCCCAGCGCGTGGCCTATCTCCGGCAGGCGCGTGCTTGCAGGCGGCATGGGCGAAGGGCTGAAGCGCGGTGCATCCATCGGGCGGTGAATCCTTGCGCCTGGTGGACGAAACGCCGGAGCGCGCGGCGCCGCATTCCGTGCAGCCATCTTGGCGGCTGCGCGCGGGCATTGGCAATGCGCCGTCCGGCACGGTGCCGCTTGTATAGTGGGCTGCATTTCCCGCCACGATGGCGCCGGCGTACGTCCGCATGTTCGAATTCGACTGGTTGATCGATCCCACCGCCTGGGCCGGTCTCCTCACCCTGGTGGTGCTGGAAATCGTGCTGGGCATCGACAACCTGGTATTCGTCGCGATCCTCTCCGACAGGCTGCCGTCGCAACGGCGCGACCACGCGCGCCTGCTTGGCCTCGGACTCGCCCTGGTGATGCGCCTTGCGCTGCTGGCGGCGATGTCGTGGCTGGTCCGGCTCACCGCGCCCATCGTGGAGTGGCACGGCCTGTCGCTGTCGTGGCGAGACATCATCCTGCTCGCGGGCGGCGGCTTCCTGCTGTTCAAGGCCACGCTGGAACTGCACGAACGCCTGGAAGGTGGCGACGAGCATCGTTCCGAAAGCCGTGCGCAGGCACGCTTCTGGCCGGTGGTGGTGCAGATCGTGGCGCTGGACCTGGTGTTCTCGCTGGATTCGGTGATCACTGCGGTAGGCATGGCCAACCACCTTTCGGTGATGATGATCGCGGTAGTGATCGCGGTGCTGCTGATGATCCTGGCGAGCAAGCCGCTCACCGCGTTCATCAACGCGCGGCCGACGGTGGTGATCCTGTGCCTGTCCTTCCTCCTGATGATCGGCTTCAGCCTGGTCGCCGAAGGCCTAGGCTTCCACATCCCGAAGGGTTATCTGTACGCCGCGATCGGCTTCTCCATCGTGATCGAGGCGCTCAACCAGACCATGCGCCGCAATCGCCGGCGCAGCCTGCTGGCCAGCGCGCGCACGTTGCGCGAGCGCACGGCGCAGGCGGTGCTGCGCCTGCTGGGTACCGGCAGCATGGAGGAAGAGGCGGTCCCGGCTGCCGCCGCCGGAAACGGCGCGGTGTTCGGCAAGGACGAGCTGGCGATGGTGCAGGGCGTACTCGACCTGGCGCACCGCCCGGTGCGTTCCATCATGACGCCGCGCCCGGAAATCAGCTGGATCGACCCGCGCGAGGACGCCGCCAAGCTGCGCGCCGAAGTCGCTGCCTGCGGCCATCACTGGATACCGCTGGCGGCCGACGACCTCGACCAGCTGGTCGGCGTAGCCACTTCGCACGACCTGCTGGCCAGCCTGCAGGAACACGGCCACATCGACGCCGAGCGTGTGGTGCGCAAACCGATGACCGTGCCGGCATCGCTGAGCGTGCTGCGCCTGATCGACGAATTCCGCCGTTCGCCGCTGCAGGTGGCGCTGGTGGTGGACGAGTACGGCAGCGTGCTCGGCCTGGTCACGCCAGCGGATGTGCTGGCGAGTATTGCCGGTGAGTTTTCCGAAGCGGGCGACGGGGATTCGGCAGCGGTGCGCGAGGCCGATGGTTCGTGGTTGCTGGATGCCAGCCTCGATTTGCGCCGGGTGGAGCAGTTGCTGGGTCATCGGCTGGGCGGGGATGACAGTTTTTCCAGCCTCGCAGGATATGCGTTGCAACAGCTGGGGCGATTGCCCGCAGTGGGGGAGCGGTTTGCCAGTGAAGGGTTGAGGTTTGAGGTGGTGGCGATGGATGGAGCGCGTATCGAGCGCTTGCGTGTCGCGACTGCTTAGCGGGCACTCAAGTCTGCTGATGTTTTGTGCTGCGCTTGCTGGGGTCTCCCGCATGTTGTGGTGTGCATTGGCGTCCGCGGAAGCGGTTTCCAAGCTTGCGGGAGAGGGATTGGGAGAGAGGCTTTTGCCCCCAGGCTCATGCGAGTTTCAGAGCGGTTTCGTGCCGCTGCCGCGGCGCGAGTTACTTTTCTCTTGGCCATGCTGTATGGACTGTAGCGATAGGTAACAGTCGTGCCAGGACATAGGTAACAGTCTATTCGCCCTCGCGCATGTCGATGGTGGCGAGATGGTGATGAGCGAAGTAGAGGTCCAGCCACATGTTCCTGAGGACGATAGCTATCCCAGGAGCCGCACCAACAAAGAAGCCGATGGTTTCTGTGTTCAATGCGAAGAGCTTCCTATGTGGCCTATCGGCTTTTAGCCGACAAGCAAGGCGCGGACCAGACCCGCCAGCGCCATCAGCAGCGTTGCTGCCCAGCCCACCATGCCCAGCGCGAAGCCGCCGCCACGACGGGCGGCATCCTGCAGGTAGGCCAGCGCGTACCAGACGCGGCCGACGATCCATACCAGTCCCGCCACGCCGGCCCAGCCGCCGTAGCCGTAGTGCACGGCCACCCACAATGTGGGCAGGAACAGCAGTACGGCTTCCAGGGTGTTCATCTGCACGCGATAGGCGCGCTCGAAATCGGGGTGGCCGCTGATGGCGGGCGCCTTGATGCCGTATTTGCCACGCGCGCGGCCTACCGCGAACATCGTGCCGAACTGCAGCAGCACGGCAAGCAGGACAACCAGGGCGGGCAGTTGCTGGAGCATGGCGCGTCTCTTCGGGAAAGGTGTACCACTGTAGCGGTTTGGCGCGGGGGCGCGCGAGGCGCTATCGTCGTTGCGGGCATCCATGCGGGAGGGGCGACATGGACTGGCAGAAGGGCGAGAACAGCGACAACGTCGAGGAAGGCAGCGGTGGCGGCAGCGGTTTCCAGCCGGGCGGGGTCCATCTCGGCCTGGGCGGCTTGCTGATCCTCCTGGTGCTCAGCCTGATCTTCAAGCGCGACCTGATCACGCCTTTTCTGGGTGGTGGCGTGGGAGTGCAGCAGACATCCGGACAGACGCAGCCCACGCAGGCCGTCAGTTGCCAGAATCCGGGCGACGGGCAGATCGCGTTCGCCTGCCACATCATGGGTTCCACCGAGAAGACCTGGGGGACTACTTCGCCGCGATGGGCAAGACCTATGTCGATCCCAAGCTGCACCTGTTCCAGGGCGAGGTGGCTACGGCGTGCGGTGCCGCTTCCACCGCGGTGGGGCCGTTCTATTGCCCGGGCGATCGGAAGGTCTACCTCGACCTCGGCTTCTTCCAGGAACTGCAGGACCGCTTCCACGCTTCCGGCGATTTCGCGCGGGCCTACGTGATTGCGCACGAAGTCGGCCATCACGTGCAGAACCTGCTCGGCGTGTTCGACAAGGTGCGGCAACTGCAGCAGCAGGGTTATCCGATGGACGGCGCCGACGGCCTCTCGGTGCGGCAGGAGCTGCAGGCCGACTGTTTCGCCGGCGTGTGGGCCAACCGTACGCAGCAGCGGCTCGACTGGCTGCAGGCGGGCGACGTGGAATCCGCGCTCAATGCGGCCAGTGCGGTTGGCGACGACACCCTGCAGAAGGAAACCGAGGGCCGCGTGATGCCCGACACCTTCACCCACGGCACCTCGGCGCAGCGCGTGAAGTGGTTCAAGGCCGGCATGCAGAGCGGCGACATCAGGAGCTGCAACACATTCGCGGGCGAGCCGTGAGGACACGCCAAGGGTGATCAGGTATTCCTTGCTGTAACCCCGCGGCAGCCAGCGGAGGCGCTGTCGTTGCTCACGCGTGCACGTCGCAGAGCTTCATCAGCAACTGCTGCTGGGCGTCGTGCAACGCTTCGCCGGGGCCGCATGTGGCGGGGCGATAGCTTCCGTCGGCCTGCAGGTCGGCCGCGCCGATGTTGTCTTCCAGGTAAAGCTGCAACGCCGCGTGGATGCGCTGCTGCAGCTTGCGGCCTTCGATGGGGAAGGCGCATTCCACGCGGCGATCCAGGTTGCGCTCCATCAGGTCCGCACTGGACAGATAGAGCGTCGGGTCACCGGCATTGGCGAACCAGTAGGCGCGGCTGTGTTCGAGGAAGCGGCCGATCACCGAGCGCACGCGGATGTGTTCCGACACGCCGGGTACGCCGGGTCGCAGGCAGCACATGCCGCGCACGATGAGGTCGATGCGTACGCCGGCGATGCTGGCCTTGTACAGCGCGCGGATGACCTTGGGCTCGGTCAGCGCATTGACCTTGATGATGATCTGCGCCGGCTTGCCCGCCGCGGCATGTTCGGTCTCGCGACCGATCAGTTCCAGCAGGGTTTTCTTCAGGGTGAACGGTGCCTGCAGCAGCTTCTTCATGCGCAGCGCCTTGCCCATGCCGGTGAGCTGGCTGAAGAGCTTGTGCACGTCCTCGCACAGCGCTTCGTCAGAGGTGAGCAGGCTGTAATCGGTGTAGAGCCGCGCATTGCCGGTGTGGTAGTTGCCGGTGCCCATGTGCGCGTAGCGCACCAGCTCGCTGCCCTCGCGGCGCTGGATCAACATCAGCTTGGCGTGGGTCTTGATGCCCACCACGCCGTAGATCACCATCGCGCCGGCCTGCTGCAGGCGCGAGGCGAGCGAGAGGTTGGATTCCTCGTCGAAGCGTGCGCGCAGTTCCACCACCGCGGTCACTTCCTTGCCCGCGCGCGCCGCGTCCACCATGGCGTCGACGATTTCCGAATCCGCGCCGGTGCGGTACAGCGTCTGCTTGATCGCCAGCACCTGCGGGTCCTTGGCCGCCTGCCGCAGCAGTTCCACCACCGGCGTGAACGACTCGTAGGGGTGCAGCAGCAGCACGTCCCGTTTCGCGATCACCGCGAACAGATCCTCGGCGTGCTTCAGCAGCTTGGGCAACGCGGGCACGAAGGACGGGTACTGCAGCGCGGGGTAATTCACCTTGCTGGCGATGCTGAACAGCCGCGCCAGGTTCACCGGGCCGTTCACCTCGTACAGTTCCGATTCGGCAAGGCCGAACTGTTTCAGCAGGTAGGTGCTGAGGTTTTTCGGGCAGTTGTCCGCCACTTCCAGCCGCACCGCGTCGCCGAAGCGGCGCGAATACAGTTCGCCGCGCAGCGCCAGCGCCAGGTCTTCCACGTCCTCCGGATCGAGTGCGAGGTCGGCGTTGCGGGTGAGCCGGAACTGGTAGCAGCCCAGTACGTTCATGCCGGGGAACAGCTCTTCGGCGTGCGCGTGGATGATCGAGGACAGCAGCACGTAGCAGTCGCCGTGCCCGGCGACATCGGGGGGCATCTGGATCAGGCGGGGCAGCACGCGCGGTGCCGGTACCACGGCGAGTCCGGAGTCGCGGCCGAACGCGTCCACGCCGTCCAGCTGCACGATGAAGTTGAGGCTCTTGTTGACCAGCAGCGGGAACGGGTGGGTGGGATCCAGCCCGATCGGCGTCACCAGCGGCGCCACCTCCGCGCGGAAATAGTGGCGCACCCATTGCTTCTGCTTCTGCGTCCACTCGTCGCGTCGCGTGATGCGGATGCCGTGCGTGGCCAGTTCCGGCAGGATGCGCTCGTTGAGGATCGAGTACTGCCGCTCGATCTGCCGGTGGGCGATCACGCCAATCTCTGCCAGCACCTGGCGCGGCGCCATGCCATCGACGCCGGGGAGTTCGCGCTCCAGCGCGATCTGGCCCTTCAGCCCCGCCACGCGGATCTCGAAGAACTCGTCCATGTTGCGCGAGAAGATCAGCAGGAACTTCAGCCGTTCCAGCAGCGGCGTGCGTTCGTCCAGCGCTTGGTCGAGGACACGCGTGTTGAACGCGAGCAGCGACAGCTCGCGGTTGATGTACAGCCGGCGCTCGCCGAGGTCAGGCGTGGTTGCTTCGGTTGCGTCATTGGCCGCCGGTGCATCGATGGCGACTGGCGTGGGCTTGCGGGGAGCGCGTGAGCTCATGGGGTCGTGTCCGTGGGGCGCCTGCGGCGCCTGATGCTGCGGGCATGGTAACCCTCGGCGGCTCATGCGCTTCAGGCACGGGTGTGGCGACTTTGACCAAGGTTCATGACGGAGGGATGACGTGTCTTTGCCTTCGGCAGGAACGCACCCCGTAGGCGAGTCCTTCTGCTCCGATCAAGCATCAGAGCCATCGCGCACAGGGTGCGCTCCTGCGGTCGATCAATGTGCACGACCTTCGTGCCCCTGCTTCGCCAGATACTGGCTGGGCGGTGCCCCCAGGGCGCGGCGGAATGCGGCGCTGAAGGCGCTGGCGCTGGCGTAGCCCAGGTCGATCGCGACGGTGGTGACCGGTTCGCCGCCGCCGAGCCGGCTCAGCGCGGTCAGCAGGCAGGCCTGCTGGCGCCATGCGGCGAAGCTCATGCCGGTCTGTCGGCGGAACAGTCGGGTGAAGTGGCGCCGGCTCATGCCGGCCTTGTGCGCCATCGCGTCCACGTCGATCTCCAGTGCGGGCGCGGCGAGCAGGGCACGGCACAGCCTGCGCAGGCGCGGCTCGTCGGGCAGCGGCGTGTTCAGCGGCAGCACGGGCATCATGCGGATCTCGTCCAGCAGCAGCGCCATCACGCGGCCGTCGCGGCCGTCCAGCGCGTATTCCAGCGGCAGGTCCACGGCCTCCAGCAGCAAGGCGTGCAGCAGCGGGGACACCTCGATCACCTGGCAGTACGCGGGCAGGCCCGCGGCATCGGCGGCCTCGCGCCGCACATAGATGCTGCGCGTGGAGACCTCGCCGCTCATGCGCACCTCGTGCGGCACGCCCGGCGGTATCCACAGCGCGCGTCGCGGCGGCACCACCCAGCTGCCGCGGTCGGTCACCGCGCTCATTACGCCGGTGGCCGCGTACAGCAGCTGGCCACGGCGGTGCGCGTGGGCGGGCAGCACGTAGCCGGCGGCGTAGTCGTTGCCGGCGGCGACTACGTCGCGCGGCGCGTTTTCGTAGGCATCGACGGGGGTGTGTCTCATAAGAGCCCGCTCCAATGGCCCGAATTCTACAGATTGTGACCCGACGGCGCATGCGGGCCGCCCAAGGGCGGTTTATCGTGCGCGCAGCGATGGATGCAAGGCATGCCATCGCGATCTTTCCCCAAGATCCCAGACGGTTTCCCCATGCAGACCCGCGTCGACGCCATTCCCCTGAACCCTGCCGCCAACCCGCCCGCGGCCACGGAGGAACGCACCCAATTCACCGTGCTGGGTGCGATCAGCTTTTCGCACCTGCTCAACGACATGATCCAGTCGCTGATCCTGGCGATCTACCCGCTGCTGAAGAGCGGCTTCCATCTCAGCTTCGCCCAGGTCGGCCTGATCACGCTGACCTACCAGGTCACCGCCTCGCTGCTGCAGCCGCTGGTGGGCATGGCGGCCGACCGTCGCTCGATGCCGTATTCGCTCGCCGCCGGCATGGGCTTCACCCTGTGCGGCCTGTTGCTGCTGGCCTATGCGCCGAATTTCCCGGTGCTGCTGTTCGCGGCGGGGCTGGTCGGCACGGGTTCCTCGATCTTCCATCCGGAATCCTCGCGCGTGGCGCGCATGGCGTCGGGCGGGCGCCCGGGCCTGGCGCAGTCGGTGTTCGTGGTGGGTGGCAACTTCGGCGCGTCGCTGGGGCCGCTGCTGGCGGCGTGGATCATCGTGCCGCACGGGCGCGGCAGCGTGGCGTGGTTCGCACTGGCGGCGCTGCTGGCCATCGTGGTGCTGGTGCAGATCGGCCACTGGTATGCGCGGCATGCGGGGCGCGTGAAGGCGCGCGCGCGCCGTGCGCCGGTGCGCGAGCTGTCGCGCGGCATGGTGCTGTTCTCGCTGTTCATCCTCACCGTGCTGATCTTCTCCAAGTATTTCTACATCGCGAGCATCAGCAGCTATTACACGTTCTACCTGATGCACACCTTCGGCGTGTCGGTGCAGGATGCGCAGGTGCACCTGTTCGTGTTCCTCGCGGCGGTGGCGGCGGGCGTGCTGATCGGCGGCCCGCTGGGCGACAAGGTAGGGCGCAAGTGGGTGATCCTTGGCTCCATCCTCGGCGTGGCGCCGTTCGCGCTGATGCTGCCGCATGCCAACCTGTTCTGGACCAGCGTGCTCAGCGTGGTGATCGGTCTGGTGCTGGCTTCGGCTTTCACCACCATCATCGTGTTTGCGCAGGAGCTGGTGCCGGGGCAGCTTGGCATGATTTCCGGCGTGTTCTATGGGTTGGCCTTCGGCATGGGCGGTTTGGGGGCTGCGTTGCTGGGCAAGCTGGCCGATTTGCAGGGCATCGGCTATGTCTATCAGTTGTGCGCGTGGCTGCCGTTGATCGGCGTGTGCGCGATTTTGTTGCCGGATATCGAGAAGCCGGCCAGGCGGTGAGGTTGTTTCCGTAACCGGGCCCTCTCTCCGTCATTCCAGCGTAGGCCGGGATGACGAGCGAAATGAGAGTCCTCGCTAAATCTGGCGAGTGGGCCTTGCGTCTTCATAGCCGCAGGTTGCTGCGCGCCAGTTCGATCAGTTCGTCGCCGCGGCCGTTCATCACGGTACGCAGGGCCCACAGGCTGAAGCCCTTGATCTGTTCCAGTTGGATCTTCGGCGGCATCGACAGTTCCTGCCGGTTGGTGACCACGTCGACCAGGGCAGGGCCGTCGTGTGCGAAGGCTTCGCGCACTGCAGCTTCCAGGTCGCCAGGATCATCCACGCGCACGCCGTGGATGCCTATGGCGCGCGCCATGGCGGCGAAGTCGGGGTTGTCCAATGAGACGCCGGTGGGCAGGAAGCCGGCAGCCTTCATCTCCAGCTCCACGAAGCCCAGCGTGCCGTTGTTGAACACCACGATCTTCACCGGCAGCTTGTGCTGGATCAGGGTGAGCAGGTCGCCCATCAGCATCGCGAAGCCGCCGTCGCCGGAGAGGCTGACCACCTGGCGCTGCGGATACGCGGTCTGCGCGCCGATCGCCTGCGGCATCGCGTTGGCCATCGAGCCGTGCACGAAGGAGCCGAGCAGTCGGCGCTTGCCGTTCATGCGCAGGTAGCGCGCGGCCCAGATCGTGGGCGTGCCGACGTCGCAGGCGAACACCGCGTCCTCGCTGGCGACCTGGTCGACCACCTTCGCCACGTATTGCGGGTGGATGGGTTTCTGGCCCGGCTTGCCGGTGGCGAGTTCGTCCAGCCCTTCGCGTGCCTTGCGGTAGTTGGCGAGGCTGGCCTTGAGGTGGCTGTCGTCGCGCACGGGCTTGAGGCGCGGCAGCAGTACCCGGACGGTGGCACCGACGTCGCCGACCAGGCCCAGATCGAGCTTGCAGCGGCGGCCCAGGTTCTCCCCGCGCAAGTCGATCTGGCAGATCTTCGCATCGCTGGGGAAGAATTGCCGATAGGGAAAGTCGGTGCCGAGCAGCAGCAGAGTGTCGCAATCCATCATCGCCTGGTAGCCGGAGCTGAAGCCGATCAGGCCGGTCATGCCGACGTCGTTGGGGTTGTCCCACTCGATGTGTTCCTTGCCGCCCAGCGCGTGCACCACTGGCGCCTTAAGTGTTTCGGCAAGTTCCATCACCGCGTCGTGCGCGCCGGCACAGCCACGCCCGCAGAACAGGGTGATCTTGCGGCCACCGGACAACAGTGCGGCCAGCTTGTCGAGCTGGTCGTGCGAAGGCACCACCGTGGCGGGCACGGGCAACAGGCTGGCTGCATCGGCGACCGGTCCGGAGGATTCGGCCAGCGCGACGTCGCCTGGTATCACCAGCACGGACACGCCGCGCTGGACGACGGCAGTGCGCACCGCGATCTCGACGGCGCGATGGATCTGGCTGGGGCTGCTCACCAGTTCGCAGTAGTGGCTGCATTCCTGGAACAGGTTCTGCGGATGGGTTTCCTGGAAGTAGCCGCTGCCGATCTCCACCGAGGGGATGTGCGCGGCGATCGCCAGCACCGGCGTGCGTGAGCGTTGCGCGTCGTAGAGGCCGTTGATCAGGTGCAGGTTGCCGGGGCCGCAGGAGCCTGCGCATACCGCCAGCTGGCCGGTGAGCTGCGATTCGGCGCCCGCGGCGAAGGCGGCGGCTTCCTCGTGCCGGTAATGGATCCAGCTCATCTCCTTGCGCTGGCGCAGCGATTCGGTAATCCCGTTGAGGCTGTCGCCGACCACGCCGTGGATGCGGCGTACGCCGGCGTTGGCGAGGGTCTCGACCAGCACGTCGGCGACGTTGCGGATGGCCATGAGGCGCTCCTGGGGTGGGGAGCGGTCATGCTGGCATGGGGGTTCTTCGGGCAGCGTGAAGGGGCGCCCGACGCGCTTTCTTAATTTTTGCGGGAGAGAAGTTCTGTGCTGTTGCAAGGAACAAGGCGGTCTCGGTCGCCTGCCGGCGCTCGAGTCCCTTTTCTTTGCAGGCCCGCGCCACTGCAGGAGCAGTGGCGAACGGCGAAGCCGACCCGAAGGGCGGAGGGCAGGATGCCCGGAGTCAAGAGAAGTAACCCAGGGAAACGGCCTGATTCAATCCGCCTGAACTACAAGCAGGCAGCGTAGAGGAAGTTGGAACCACTCATGGCGACACGTCCTGCACAGCGGCCATACCACGCGGTATCTGGGAACTGAGGGAAACATCTGGGGTTGAGGGAAACCGAAAGCTTTCCGGCTCGCCATCAGGCTGTGCTGCGCGAGCAACGCAGAGATCTTGATCGAGCCCTCAGCGCGCGCCGACTACCACCGGTTCCGGCTCCAGCCGCACGCCAAACTTCGCTGCCACGGTGGCGATCACGTGTTGCGCGAAGGCCCACAGTTCGCCGCCGCTGGCGTGGCCGTGGTTCACCAGCACCAACGCATGGCGGTTGGAGATGCCGGCGTCGCCTTCGCGTTGGCCCTTGAGGCCGGCGGCTTCGATCAGCCATGCGGCGGAGAGCTTGCTGCGGCCGTCGGGCTGCGGCCATGCGGGCAGTTCGGGGTGCTCCTGCTTGAGCACAGCGGCTTGCGCGGCATCGACCACGGGGTTCTTGAAGAAGCTGCCGGCGTTGCCGATCACCGCGGGGTCGGGCAGCTTGCGCGTGCGCAGGTGCACCACGGCTTCGGCGACGTGGAACGGCGCGGGCTTGGCCACGCCCATGCGCGCCAGTTCCTCGCGGATTCCGGCGTAGTCGAGCCTGAGTTCGCGCGAGCGGGGCAGGGCAAAGCGCACGGCGGTGACGATGTAGCGGCCGGGCTCGCGCTTGAACAGCGAGTCGCGGTAGCCGAACGCGCACGTGGCGCGGTCGAGCTGGGCGACGCGATGCTCGCGGGTGTCCCAGGCCTCCACGCTCTCGATGAACTCGGCGACCTCGGTGCCGTACGCGCCGATGTTCTGGATGGGCGCGGCGCCCACTGTGCCGGGGATCTGGATCAGGTTTTCCAATCCTGCGTAGCCCTGGCCCAGCGACCAGCGCACGAAGTCGTCCCAGCGTTCGCCGGCGGCCACCGCCATGCGTGCGACGTCGCCGTCGTGCTCCACCTGCACGCCGCGGGTTTCCATCGCCAGCACGGTGCCGTCGAAATCGCCGGCGAGCAGCAGGTTGCTGCCTTCCCCCAGCACCAGCAGCGGCGCGTGGCGCACGGCAGGAAAGCCCAGCAGCTCGGGCAGCTTGCTGGCGTCGCGCAACTCGGCCAGCAACTTCGCGCGGGCGTTCACGCGCAGCGTGTTGCGGTTGGCGAGCGATGCGTTTTCGGTGAGCGTGTAGCCGCCCATGTCGGTCTTTTCAGGCGGCATGCGAGGTTTCCTGTTGACGGCGGATCTCATCCACACATTCGGCGATCAGGCGCGGGCCGCGGTAGATCAGGCCGGAGTAGATCTGCACCAGGTTGGCGCCTGCGTCGAGTTTTTCCGCCGCGTCGCTGCCGTCGAGGATGCCGCCTACGCCAATGACGGGCATGCGTTCGCCCAGGCGGCGGCGCATACCGCGCAGCACGTCGGTGGAAAGCGCGAACAGCGGTTTGCCGGACAGGCCACCGGTTTCGCTGCCGCGCGGATCGTCGGCCACCAGCGCGCGGTCGATGGTGGTGTTGGTGCAGATCACGCCGTCGATACCGGTGGCGAGCAGGGTTTCGGCGATGCCGTCCTGTTCGTGTTCGGAAAGATCGGGCGCGATCTTCAGCAGCATCGGTTTGCGCTTGCCGCTTTGCGAGCCAAGCTGTTCCTGCCGCTCGCGCAGCGTGGCGACGAAGCGCCGCAGCGTGGCTTCTTCCTGCAGGTCGCGCAGGCCCTGCGTGTTTGGCGAGGAGATGTTCACCGTGATGTAGGTGGCACGGTCGTACACGCGGTCGAGGCACAGCAGGTAGTCGTCCACCGCGTGCTCGTTCGGTGTGTCCTTGTTCTTGCCGATGTTGATGCCGAGCACACCGCGGTAGCCGGACTTGTCCACGTTGCGCACCAGCGCGTCGACGCCCGCGTTGTTGAAGCCCATGCGATTGATGATGGCCTCGTGCTGCGGCAGACGGAACAGGCGCGGCTTCGGGTTGCCCAGCTGCGGTCGCGGCGTCACCGTGCCCACTTCGACAAAACCGAAGCCCAGCGCGCCCAGCGCGTCGAGGTGGTCGGCGTTCTTGTCCAGGCCGGCAGCAAGGCCGACGGGGTTCGGGAACCGGATACCGAAGGCTTCCACCGGCAGTTCGTCGGCAGGCCTGGCGACGAAGCGCATCAGCTCGCTGCGATGGGCCACGTCCAGGCCATAGAGGGTGAGGCCGTGTGCGGTCTCGGCTTCCAACGCGAACAGCAGCGGGCGGAGCAGGTCGTACATGAAGTGTCTCGGTAGAATAAAGGTCCGGCTGACCGGTTTTTTTGCTCGTCATTCCTGCGAAAGCAGGAATCCAGTGACTATGGTTTTCAGGAAATTACAGTCGCTGGATTCCAGCTTTCGCTGGGATAACGAGCTAAGGCTGAAGCGTACCGACGATGATGCGCGTGTCGTAGTCGAAGCTGATGCGGCCGTCCTGCTGGCAGTGCTCGAACAGCTCGCGCAGCGCGGCGATCATCGGCACGTGCTGCGGATGGCCTTCCTTCGGTGCATAGGAAGACGACATCAGGCGCCCGCGCAGCGCATCGAAATCCAGCGACTGTTTGTGTTCGAAGCGCACGGTGCCGCGCCAGCCAGCGCCGAACCATGCACGCATGCTGTCGTCGTCGGCATAGCGTTCCGCCACGCTGGTGTAGTCGGTGCCGTAGCGTTGAAGCAGTGCTTCGTAGCCTTCGAGGAAGGGTGTGCCGGTGAGGCGGCGCGAGTTCCAGAAGATCGCGGCGAGGCCGCCCGGACGCAGGATGCGTGCGAACTCGCGGCGCGTGGAGGCGGGGTCGAACCAATGGAAGGCCTGCGCCACCGTCACCAGGTCGATGCTGCCATCGGGCAGGTGAGTGGCGTCGGACGTGCCGTCGACGGCGCGGAAGCGCAGGTTACCGCCCAGCCAGGCGAGCGCCGCGTCGCGCATCGCCGCGTTCGGCTCCACCGCGGTCACGTCGTGGCCGCCGTCGAGGAACAGCTTGCAGGAGATGCCGGTGCCCGCGCCCACGTCGGCCACCTTCCACGCGGGCGTGACGCCTTGTTCGCGATGCAGCCAGTCGAGCATCGCGGTGGGGTAGTCGGGGCGATAGCGCACGTAGTCGGCGACGCGGTCGCTGAAGCGCTCGGTGCTGTGCAGTTGGCTCATGGCATCAACCTGAGAGGTTCTGGCCGCCGTCCACGCACAAAGTCTGGCCAGTGATCCATCTGGCCCAGGGCGAGGCGAGGAACAGGGCAGCGTGGGCGATTTCCTCCGGCTTGCCGTAGCGGCCGAAAGGAATCTTGGCGAGCGTGGCGGCGTACAACTCGGGCTCTTCGCGCTTGCGCCTGTCCCACAGGCCATCGGCGAATTCGATGGAGCCCGGCGCGATGGCGTTGACGCGGATGCGCTGCCCGGCCAGCTGCATCGCCTGCGAGGTGGTGTAGTGGCTGAGCGCGGCCTTCATCGCGGCATAGGCGGAACCGTTACGGCGCGGATGGAAGGCGGCGATGGAACTGGTGTGCAGGATGCTGGCGTGCGGCGAGCGCTGCAGGTACGGCAATGCGCAGCGCGAGGCGCGCACCGCGGCCATCAAGTCGACGTTGAAATTCGCCAGCCACGCCTCGTCGTCCTCGCTGAAGCCGTAGCCCGAGGCGTTGTTCACCAGCACGTCGATGCCGCCCAGCGCGTCCGCGGTGGAATCGATCCAGGCGGCGATGGCGTTTGCATCGCCAAGGTCGCAACTGGCCGCGTGCGTCGCGTGGCCGAAGCCGGCGAGTTCGTCGTGCGTGGTCTTGAGTGCCTCCGCGCCGCGTGCGCAGATGGATACGTCCGCGCCGGCTTCCGCGAAGGCCAGCGCGATGCTGCGGCCGATGCCCTTGCTGCCGCCGGCGACGGCGATGCGCCAGCCGTGGAAGTCGAAAAGCGGGGTGGCGTGTGCGTCAGGCATCGGTGACGTCAGTGCCAATGCGCGAAGCCCAGGCCGAAGATCAGCATCGCGATGATGAAGATCACCACCAGCACGCTGACGGTCAGTTGCACGTAGCCCAGCACCAACCCGGCGACGGCCATGCCATCGCCCTCCATGCGCTGGTCGATGGGCGCACGGCGGATTTCGCCACGCGCCAGGTGGCCGCAGATCACCGCGATCAACGCGCCGACGAAGGGCAGCATCACCCAGGCAAGGATGCCGAACACCAGGCTCACGATGGCCATGGAGCTGGTGGTGCTGCGTTGGGGCGGCTGGTAGCTCACGGCGGCGATCCTTGAAAGGTGAGGCCCTTCCCTGCAAGGGCAGGACAGCGCACATGACTCCGAAGGCCTTCGCATTTCTGCTCGTCATTCCGGCGAAGGCCGGAATCCAGTGACATCGTGGCCTGATCAGGCGTTGAAGCCATCGGATCCCGGCCTGTGCCGGGATGACGAGCTGGGTGCGTTCGGATGGGCCATGTGCGACAGCCCGCCTTGAGAGAGGTGCGATTGCTTACAGATCGAACTTGATGCCCTGCGCCAGCGGCAGCGAATCGGAGTAGTTGATGGTGTTGGTCTGGCGGCGCATGTAGGCCTGCCACGCCGTCGAACCCGACTCGCGGCCGCCACCGGTTTCCTTCTCGCCGCCGAACGCGCCGCCGATCTCCGCGCCGCTGGTGCCGATATTGACGTTGGCGATGCCGCAGTCGCTGCCGGCGGCGGAGAGGAAGGCTTCCGCGCGTTTCAGGTTGGTGGTGAAGATCGAGGACGACAGGCCCTGCGGCACCGCGTTCTGCATCTCGATGGCGTCCGCGATGTCGCGGTACTTCATCACGTACAGGATCGGCGCGAAGGTCTCGTGTTGCACGATCTCCGCGTCATTGGTCAGGCCGGTGACGATGGCCGGCAGCACGAAGTTGCCGGGGCGCTCGATCGCGGCGCCGCCGGTTTCCACCTTGCCGCCCGCAGCCTTGGCCTTGGCGATGGCGTCGAGGTAGGCGGCCACGCCTTCCTTGCTGTTGAGCGGGCCCATCAGGTTGGCCGGGTCGGTGGGATCGCCGATCTTGCCTTCCACCTGCTTGTACGCGGTGATCAGCTTGGCCAGCACCTCGTCGTACACCGACTCCTGCACGATCAGGCGGCGCGTGGTGGTGCAGCGCTGGCCGGCGGTGCCGACCGCGCCGAACACGATGGCCGGGATCGCCAGCTTAAGATCGGCGGTTTCGTCCACGATGATGCAGTTGTTGCCGCCCAGCTCCAGCAGCGAACGGCCCATGCGCTGCGCCACGCGCTCGCCGACCTGGCGGCCGACCTTGGTGCTGCCGGTGAACGAGATCAGCCCCACGCGCTTGTCGTCCACGAACTGCTGCGCCAGCGCGCTACCGGCGTCGTTGAACAGGAAGAACAGGTCGGGGAAGCCGGCCTTGTTCAGCGCCTCGTTGCAGATCTTCATCGAGGCGATGGCGGACAGCGGGGTCTTGGGCGAGGGCTTCCAGATGCTGATGTCGCCGCAGATCGCCGCGATGAAGCTGTTCCACGCCCACACCGCCACCGGGAAGTTGAACGCGCTGATGATGCCCACCAGGCCGATCGGGTGCCACTGCTCGTACATGCGGTGGCCGGGGCGCTCGCTGTGCATGGTCAGGCCGTACAGCTGGCGCGACAGGCCCACGGCGAAATCGCCGATGTCGATCATCTCCTGCACTTCGCCGTCGCCTTCCGGCTTGGACTTGCCCATCTCCAGCGCCACCAGCGAGCCCAGCGCATCCTTGTGCGCGCGCAGCGCGTCGGCGCACAGGCGGATCGCCTCGCCGCGGCGCGGCGCCGGCGTGGTGCGCCACACCTTGAAGGCGGCCTGGGCGCGCTCGACGATGGCGTCGTAGTCGGCCTGCGAGGAAGCGTTCACGCGGCCCAGCACCTCGCCGGTGGTCGGGTTCACCGGCTCCAGCACGCCGGCGCCCGTGGTCTTCGACCACTCGCCGTTGCCGAGATAGGTGCCGGAATTCGTCTCGGTCAGGCCGAGCGCGGAGAGGATGCTGTGGGACATGCGGACTCCAGTGCCGGACGCGTGCGTGCGCCCCGTTTCAAAAGGAGGATTCTAGCAGGGGCTGCCCCGCGGCCGGTTCCGGAGGGGGCGCGTTCCATGCCAGAATCCGCGCCTCGGCCCCGTAGCTCAGCTGGATAGAGCATCCCCCTCCTAAGGGGAAGGTCGCGCGTTCGAATCGCGCCGGGGTCACCAGATGCGATGAAGGCCGGCGAAAGCCGGCCTTGTCGTTTTGGAGGGCGAAGCTGCCAGCGATGCTTGAGCCAATTGGTGGCGAAGCCGTCCACCTCGAACGAATTGTCCGCTCACCTGCTATCTCGTCTCGTACTGGAAAGTCATGCTTACGAGCGATGGGCGAGCCTGCCCCTCCTGTTCCGCAGGAGACCATTCCGTCTCAAGTATCTGCTGACGTTCTTGAGGATTCAGCTTTATCCCGGTGGGATAGGAGACCTCCGTGGCCTCCGCTTTTCCCGTAGCGTCGAGTGCGACGACAACACATACGAGGCTTGTCATTGCTTGACGGTGGAGCGACCCGGCAACTGTTACCGGAAGCGTCGAGAGGATCTTTGGCTGCTTGTCGGCGGTCGTGGCCAGGATGTGATCCGGAAGTTGCTTTTGAAAGACGGCCAAAAGCGGGGCCTTGTCACAAGAAATGATGGGGCGATCCGGGCGGCTCGCATTGACTGCGCCGCTAGCGATGATTAGCAATGACGCTGCGAAAATTCTAGTCATGTGGTTCAGCTTTGGAGTTATTAAGTGGCGCCGATGACATCCACAAAAGGTGTCGGGACAACTCATGCGAAAATGTCCCTGACACATTTTTTAACCTGACACATTTTTTAACCTGGCGCCTGAATTAAGCCGCGCCGCGAAGCAGCGTCGGCTTGAATGAATTGTTAGACGCGCAAGGCATCGAACTAACCCCTGTAGCCGTCGAGCAAGACGGGTGGAAGGCTCATTGCCTCCTGCATCCACTCTTGCACAGTATTCCTGGACAGTAGCAGGCTGTGCCAGGTCTGGGTCAACGGCCACGCGTCCGAGTCTGGCCGATGCGACATGATGCGAATCAAGGTGGGAACAAGCGTCAAATCAGCGAGTGATAAAGCGCCAAAAAGGAAGGGGCCGCCGTTGCGTTGGAGTGCGCTCTCGAAAACGTCAAATAGCCGCTTTGCATCTGCTACCTCATCAGAGGTCATGGCACGCCGATCAGGATAGAACGAACTTTCAAATGAGAGTCGCGGACAAATATTGGAAAGACCTGAATGTTGCCAAGCAATCAAGGAACGCGTTTGAGCTCGCAACTTCATATCCTTCGGAAGAAGGGAGCCGTCTCCAATGTCGTTGGCGTACTCCATGATGGCAAGCGAGTCGTAGATGATGGCGTTGCCATCTACGAATACAGGCACAGCCCCTGGCGGTGAAAATTCAGCTATCCGGGCGAGGTTACCGAAGCGCTGGGGTTCCCGAATGTCAACAACGCATTCCTCAAACTCAATGCCTTGCTCCTTAAGAGCCAACCAAGCCCGGAAAGCCCAGCTAGAGGCATTCTTTGTGCCAGAGTAAAGGATACGGCTCATGGATATGAATCACCGAGATGGACTATGCACATCTAACTTAAATTCGGTTGTTGAATGAAGCCTAATCCCGCAGCCTAAGCCAGCGATATGGGCTCTAGTCATCGCACGCTTTCCACACAAATCAAAGACTTCCCCCCCCCCCGATCGCGCCGCCTATTCCTGTCGTCTAATCCTGCAGCCTTTCCCGAAGATGGCGACCACGTAGCAATCCTTTCATTGGAAACCGGTGCCGGCAAGTAAGTCGGGGCAGGGCAGATTGGCTCTGTCCCTGGCACCTTCACAGCTGCGCTCAACGCGGCTGTTTCAGCATCCCAGTAAGCCGATCAAGCTGCGCACGATACCCATCCAGCACCTTGGCCGTGACCACGGCATACCGATCCGCCTCATCCCACCGCCGCGCCTCCAGCGCCTCGCGCACACCAGGCACGGTCTTCACGCCATAACCCGTGAGCATCCCGGGCGCATAGATCATGTGCCGGAACCAGGTGCGGCCGGGCAGGCCGTCGGGGCTGGTGAGGGACTGTTCCATGCGGCCCATCAGCACGTTCAGCGCGTTGCGCTGGGCGTCGGTGAGGTCGAGTCCGCTGGCGGCGCGTGCATGGTAGGCGGCCTCGTAGGCCTGCGCGCTCTGCTTCAGCTTTTGCGCGGCCTGGTCCAGTGGCGCGAGGTCGATGGCCGGCACGTCGGAGTCGCGCGCGGGCGGCGCCAGCGGGTGGCTGGGGTCGTCGGCGAGGGCGAAGGCGTGCTGGTCGAGCAGGCGGTGTTGTTCGTCGGTGGCCTTGCGCGTGGTGTCGACCAGTTCGTGCAGTTGCTTCACGTAGCGGTCCAGCGTGTCGCTGAAGTCGCCGAAGCGCAGCGGCAGCACGCTGGCGTCGGCAGTGCGCAGCACGATGTGGCCGGCGACCTTGGACAGTGCTACGCCGTATTCGAACGTGGGGTCGCCGAAGCGCGCGTAGTGGTCGAAGGAGTCGTAGGCCGAATGGTAGACGGGTCCGTTTTCGTCCTCGCCGCCGAAGCCGAGGTCGAGCGAGGCGATGCCCAGGTGTTCGAGGAAGGCGCTGTAGTCGGAGCCGGAGCCCAGCGCCTCGATCGGCAGGTCGCCGCCGCCGGCGGCGAGTTTGGCGTCGTCCTTCGCGCGTGCGCTTGCGCCCTTGGCCGCGCCTTGCACCTGCATGCGCGCGCGCAGGCGTTGCTGCACGCTCACGTGGGTTTCCGGATCGGTGACGCCGGCGGCGACCTGGTTCACCAGGTGCTGCAGCGAGTGGCTGCCGCCCGCGCCGAGGAAGCCGCGGCCGTTGGTGTCGGAGTTGACGTAGAGCACGGCCTTGGCCTGCAGCTCCTGCGCGTGCGTCTCGACCCATTCGGTGGAGCCGAGCAGGCCGGGTTCCTCGCCGTCCCAGCTGGCGTAGACGAGGGTGCGCTGCGGCCGCCAGCCCTGCTTGACCAGGGTGCCGATGGCCTTGGCCTCGGCCAGCAGCGCCACGTTGCCGGCGAGCGGATCGAAGGCGCCGAACACCCAGCCGTCGTGGTGGTTGCCGCGGACGATCCATTGGTCGGGTTCGCTGGCGCCCTTGAGCGTGGCGATCACGTCGTAGACGGGCTGGCGGCCCCAGTTCGATTCGACCACGAGATGCGCTTTCGCGGTGCCGGGGCCGATGTGGTAGGTGAAGGGCAGCGCGCCGCGCCAGTCGGCGGGCGCCACCGGGCCGCCCAGCGATTGCAGCAGTGGCGTGGCGTCGGCGTAGGAGATCGGCAGCACCGGGATCTTCATCAGTGTCTTGGCGTCTTTCAGCGCCAGGTGCTTGGCGCCGGGCACCGAGCCGTAGCCGGGTGTGGTGGGGTCGCCGGGGTACACCTGCATGTCCGCCACCGAGCCGCGCTGCACGCCGTCGGCGGGACGCCAGCCGCCCTCGGGGTAGGTGTCGCCCTGGTAATAGCCGTCGTCGCGCGGGTCGGAGTAGATCAGGCAGCCCAGCGCGCCGTGTTCCTGCGCGAGCTTGGGCTTGAGGCCGCGCCAGCCGCCGCCGTAGCGCACGATCACGATCTTGCCCTTCACGTCGATGCCGCGCCGGGCCAGCGCCGTGTAGTCGTCGGGCATGCCGTAGTTGACGTAGACCAGCGGCGCGGTGACGTCGCCGTCGGCGCCGTAGACGTTGTACGGCGGCAGCGCGCCTTGCTGGATGGCCGAGGTGGCGTCGCCGGGCAACGGCGGCTCGTTGAGCTTGGCGGTGAAGGGCTTCGGCCCCAGCAGTTGCAGCGATTCCTTCTTCGGCGTGGGGTAGAGCACGTCGAAGGTTTCGATGTGCGCGTCCCAGCCCCACGCGCGGAACTTCGCCAGCATGAAGTCGGCGTTCGCCTTGTCGTGCGGGGAGCCGACCTGGTTGGGCTGCGAGGCCATCTGCTTCAGCCACTCGCGCTGGTCGGCGGGATTGAGCAGGGCGTCGAAGCGTTGCTCGAGGGTTTGTTCCTGCGTGGCGCCAGTGCTGGTGAAGCCGAGCATGCTAGTGCCGGCCTGATCGCTGGCGGGTGTGGCGGCTGCCGTGGCGAAAGTGGCGAGCAGGCAGGCCAGGGCGCAGGCCGGGCGGATGTTCGTGTGTGGCATGGACAACTCCCCTTCAACCAAACAACCAAAGGCACCGTTCAAGGGCACCGTTCGCGCTGAGCGTAGCTTGCGGAAGCAAGCGAAGTCGAAGCGTCGTCGCGAGTTCCCTTCGACTTCGGCCCTACGGGCCTACGCTCAGGGCGAACGGTGGGGTTTCCTGCGAAATGTCGGAGCAACCGGCTTTTTGTTCGTCATTCCTGCGAGAGCAGGAATCCAGTGACTGGATGGCGGGTGGTTTGAAGTCACTGGATCCCAGCTTTCGCTGGGATGACGAGCGGAACGGGCATGTACCGATGTGGCGAGTTACTGCAGTCCCTGCCACACCGCATGCAGCAATTCGTCGGTGGGATCGCTGCTCTGTTCCCAGTACATCAGCCCGCCGAGGTGCTGCGCCTTCACGTACGCGCCCTTGGCGGCGATGGATTGCGGGTCGTCGTAGGTGATAAAGCGGTGCGTCTTTTCGTTCCACAGGAACGGCGCATCGGCCTTCGAGTCCCAGTAGCGCACGTAGCCGTTGTGGTTGATGAAGTCGGCCTTGAGTTCCGGCCAGTCGTGGCCGCCCTGGTAGTGGCCGTATTTCTGGAACATGCCGTGATGGGCGGGATCGACATCGGCAAACTCGCGGCCGTAGAACGCCACGCCGGGCACCAGCTTGGCGGCCGGCACGCCGGCGGCGAGGAACTGCCGCACCGCGCGCGACAGCGTGCGTGCATCGGCCGGCGCCAGCGCCGACGCGTGCAGGCCGGTGTGGTTGCAGGTGGTCGGCGTCATCACGTTGCAGAAGTCGTAGGTCATCATGTTGAACCAGTCCAGCGACGGCGCGACGGCGGCGAGGTCGATGCCGTCCACGAACGGGCCGTCGGCGGCGGCGATGGTCAACAGGTAGTGCTTGCCGTGGCCGGCTTTGTCCAGCGCGGCGCGCAGCGCCTTCATCAGCGCGGTGAAATGTTCGCGGTCCTGCGGGTTGGAGGCGATGCCGGATTCGTGGTGGCCGGGGTATTCCCAGTCCACGTCGAGGCCATCGGCATGCGTGTCCACGAGCAGCGCGGCGGCGCTGTCGGCGAAGCGCTGGCGGCTTTCCGCGGTCATCGCGGCCTCGGAGAAGCCGCCCACGCTCCAGCCACCCACCGACACCATCACGGTGAGGTTCGGGTGTGCGGCCTTCAGCGCGATGCGTTGCTGCAGCAGGGCGCGGGCTGCGGGATTGAGCGTCACGCGGCCATCGGCCGGGTGCGCGAACGCGAAGATCAGGGTGTCGATGCGGTCCACGTCGGCCGCGGGAATCGGATGGTGCGCGGTGTCGTAGGCCACCACGCGATAGTGTTCGGGGCCGGCGTGTGCGATCAGTGGGCAGGCGAACATCGCCAGCAGGGAGAGCAGGGGGAGGCGAAAGCGCGATGGCATCGTGGGAGTTCCGCAACGGGGGAACTCCGATCATCGCAGCGCTTCGGCGGCACGGCCAGTGCGAATTACACTGCGCTCCGGATTTGCCCGAGTGCCACGCGTGATCCCAACCGACAGCCCCGACGACCCGCGTCCCAAGCCGCCGCCCGAACCCGATCCCGGCGAGTGCTGCGGCAACGGTTGCGACCCTTGCATCTACGACTTGTACAACGATCAACTGACGTACTACCGCACCGCGCTGGCGGCGTGGCTGGCGCGGCATCCCGACGCGTGAGCTTTGCAACACTCCCCTTCAAGGGGCTGTCTGGTATTTCTGACCGTTCGCCCTGAGCGTAGGCCTGATGGGCCGACGCGGGGGGAGCGTCCAAGGATGATCGCGCTCTGAGGGGCGAGGAAGTCGAAGGGCCCGTGGAGGCGCTTCGCTGGCTGTCGCAAGCTAGGGAAGGTTTGATCAACCGGGCTCTTGCTCGTGATCCCAGCGAAGGCTGGGATCCAGTGCCTGCAGGCCATTGAACACAAAGTCACTGGATGACTCGCTACGCTCGCCCCTTTGGGGCCAGCCTTTGGCTGTTCAACGCTCGCATAGCTCGCTTTTGTCCTGCCTCCGGAGGAATGACGAGCAAAGTCAGAGCATCCCTGCGTTCAGCGTGAACGGAATCTTTGTACTGAAGATCCGCGGCAAGCGGGATCAAAGGTAGGGAGCAAAGCAGACGTCCGGGGCGCATTGGCAAGCGCGCTTGCCGCCCCCAGATCGGCAGCCATCGTGTTATTGGATGCCGCCATGATTCCGTTTTCCGTACTCGACCTTGCGCCGATCACCGTGGGCAGCGATGCCACGCAGGCGTTCCGCAACACGCTGGACCTGGCGCAGCTCACCGAGCGGCTGGGCTACACGCGCTACTGGCTGGCCGAGCACCACAACATGCCGGGTATCGCCAGCGCGGCGACGGCGGTGCTGATCGGCCACGTGGCCGCCGGTACCTCGACCATCCGCGTGGGCGCGGGCGGCATCATGCTGCCGAACCATGCGCCGCTTCAGGTGGCCGAGGCGTTCGGCACGCTGGCCGCGCTGCATCCGGGGCGGATCGACCTCGGTCTCGGGCGCGCGCCCGGCACCGACCAGGCCACCGCACGGGCGCTGCGCCGCTATTACGAAAGCGCCGACGAATTTCCGCAGGACGTGGTGGAGCTGCTCGGCTATTTCGAACCCGCCACGTCGGGGCAGACGGTGCGCGCCGTGCCCGGCGCGGGTAGCGAGGTGCCGGTATGGATACTCGGCTCCAGCCTGTTCGGCGCGCGGCTGGCCGCGCAGCTTGGTTTGCCGTATGCGTTCGCCTCGCACTTCGCGCCCGACGCGATGGACGAGGCGCTGGCGTTGTACCGCCGCAACTTCAAGCCTTCGACGCGGCTGGCGCAGCCTTACGCCATGCTGGGCATCAACGTGGTGGCGGCTGGCAGCGATGCTGAGGCGCGGCGCCTGTTCACCACGCAGCAGCAGAGCTTCATCAATCTGCGCCGCGGCCAGCCTGGATTGATTCCGCCGCCGATCGACGACATCGAGTCGTATTGGACGTCGACGGAAAAGTTGATGGTGGAGCGGGCGCTGGCGTGTGCCGTGGTGGGGGATGCCTCGACTGTAAAGCAGGGGCTTGCGGAGTTCATTGCGCGGCACAAGCCGGATGAGCTGATGATCACCAGCAATGTGTTTGATCATGGGTTGCGGCGGCGGTCGTATGAGCTGGTGGCTGCTGCGCGCGGGTAGCTCGCTCGAAGCCGGCCTCCCCTCTCCCACTTGTGGGAGGGGGTTGGGGGAGAGGGCGCTTTTCTTTTGTTCGGTTGTCGCAAGCGACGAAGCGGTTTCGTGCGCCTGTCGGCGCCCGAGTTACTTTTCTCTTGCGTGGCCAAGAGAAAAGTAACCAAAAGAGAAGGCCACCCCGCGGCGGCGCTCTCCGGGCGTCCTGCCCTCCGAGTCCGTGAGGCGTGGCCGGGCTTTTCGGCCGGGCTTCCTGCCCGGTCGAAAAGGCATCGCCCTCCATGGCGATGCCCGCTGCGCGGCCTGATCGTCCACGCCTCACCGCCGCCGAGGGGCCCCGGGTAGAGCAGGCGCGCATCGTGCGCGCCAGAAGCAACGGCCAGAGCAAAACGGTACAGGCATCGTAGGCCTTTGTGCCTCAGCTTCCAGATACGGCGCGGAATGGCGGCGGCAGTGGACGTGTCGCGGGATGTAATTCCAGCATCCTCGAAACACCCTGCTTGTAATTCCGGCGGATTGAACCAGGCCATTTCTCTTGGTTACTTCTCTTTGGGCCAGCAAAGAGAAGTGACTCGGGCGCCGGCAGGCGACCGAAATCGCTCTGTTTCTTGCGGCATGCGATCACGGTCGTTTCGGCGCCTGCGAAAGAAAGCATTGTGCGGGAGCGTCCGCGGAGATCTGCAGGGCAGCCGCCTACTACTGCCCCACGCCCACCAGCTTCACGTCGAACACCAGCGATGCATTGGGCGGAATCACTTCGGCGGCGCCGCGGGCGCCGTAGCCGAGTTCGGCGGGGATCAGCAGGGTGCGTTCGCCGCCGACGTGCATGCCGGCGACGCCCTGGTCCCAACCTTTGATGACCTGGCCCTGGCCCAGCGGGAAGGAGAACGGCTGGCCGCCGTGGTCGTCGGTGCTGTCGAACTTGGTGCCGTGTTTGTCCTTGGCGCGGTCGTCGTACAGCCAACCGGTGTAGAGCACCTGCACCGTCATGCCTGGCTTCGCCTCGGGGCCGGTGCCTGTCTTGGTATCGATCGTGGCGAGCTTGTCCACCTGGCCGTGGCTGGCCAGCGGGGGCGGTGGCGGGATGCGGTTGCAGGCGGCGAGAGCGACGGCAGCGATGGCGAGCAGGGCGAGGCGATGGCGCATGGACAGGTATCCGCGATGATGACGGCGCATCATCGCAGATCGTCTCTGCTCTGGAGCTTGATCGCGACCTCCCATGGACCCTGGGGAGACCATGATCAGGCGCTCAGGCCGCCAGCGGCTGCCGCCACGCGTGTGCCGGGTAGTAGAAGCGCATCATGCGCGCCACGTACGCGACCAGGTTCGGATGGCGCTCGGCAGCCGTGCGCAGCGGTGTGTCGAAGAACGGCGTGAGCACGGCGGCGAGCACGCCGAAGCCGATGGCGTCCACGGCATGCGGCCGGTCGCCGAACAGGTAGTCCTGCTCGCCAAGCAGTACGGCCAAGGCGTCGATGGAGCGCGTGCCCAGTTCAGCGATCTGCTCGCGCGAATGCCGGCCCAGCCCGTGCGCATGCAGTTCGTTCTGCTTCGCGGCCTGCATGTCCTCGCGCAATCGCTGGCGCATCGCCTCTGGTGCGCGGTCGACGAAATGCGCCGGACCCTTGGCGAAGTTCTCCGCGTCGACCCAGCGGAACCACACCATTGCCCAGTACAGGTGGTCTTCCAGCAGGCGCTCGACCGCCCAGGCCTCGGCGCGCTGGCGCGTATCGAGGCCAGCATCCAGGTCCAGTGCGTATTTGCGCTCCAGGTGGGCGCGGATGAAGCTGGAGTCGCACACGATCTCGCCAGCGTCGTCGATGTACGGCAGCTTGCCCTTGGGGGATTCCGGCGGGATCGCGAACACCTTGCGATAGGACAGGCCGGCCATCTGCAGCTGCACTTCGGTCTTGGTGACGAAGGGGCTGGGGTCGGGCAGGTCGAAGGCGGGGGCGCAGCCGTACAGGGTGATGCTCATGGCGTGTCTCCTCGGTTTGGACGAGGGGCAGCCTGCCGGGGGGCTGCTGACAGCCTGTTGTCAGCAGAGGCGTGTTCACGCGGCTGGCGGCGGCGCAGGCTTGAGCGTTTCGAGCAGCGGCCGGACCAGTTCGAGCGGCAGCGGGAACACGATGGTGGAAGCCTTGCCGTTGTTGGACATGTCGGCCATCGTCTGCAGGTAGCGCAGCTGCAGCGCCTGCGGTTGCTGCGACAGCAGCGCGGCGGCGTCGCGCAGTTTTTCCGCGGCCTGCAGTTCGCCATCGGCATGGATCACCTTGGCGCGCCGCTCGCGTTCGGCCTCGGCCTGGCGGGCGATCGCGCGCACCATGGTCTCGTTGAGGTCGACATCCTTGAGCTCGACGTTGGTGACCTTGATGCCCCAGGGGTCGGTGGCCTCGTCGAGGATCCGCTGCAGGCTGTGGTTGATCGAGTCGCGCTGCGACAGGATCTCGTCCAGCTCGTGCTGGCCGAGCACCGAGCGCAGCCGCGTCTGCGACAGCTGGCTGGTGGCCTGCAGGAAGTTTTCCACCTGCAGCACCGACTTGTCCGGTTCCACCACGCGGAAATACACCACCGCGTTGACCCGCACCGACACGTTGTCGCGCGAGATCACGTCCTGCGGCGGCACATCCATCACGGTCACGCGCAGGTCCACCCGCGTCATGCGCTGCACGATGGGCACCAGGATCACCAGACCCGGCCCCTTGATGCCGGTGTAGCGGCCCAGCGTGAGCACCACGCCGCGCTGGTACTCCGGCAGCACCTTGACCGACAGGAACAGCAGCAGGGCCACCACGATGACGACGACACCACCGAACCCGATCATGGGAGTTCTCCTTCGTTCGACTGCAGGGGCGTGACTTGAAGCAGCAAGCCGCGCCGGGCGGTGACGCGCACGCGCGCGCCGGCAGGCAGGGCGGCTTCGCAATGCACCTGCCAGCGTTCGCCAGCGATGAGCGCCCAGCTTTCGCCGCCGGCCGGTACCGCCTGCAGCAGCTCGCCGCCGGCCAGCAGCATCGATTCGTCGCCGAGGAAGCGCCTGGCGCGGCGTGCACGCGACACCAGCCGCAGCAGCATGGCCAGCAAGGCGACGGCGCAGACAGCGAGGCCGGCGATCACCCCCAGGTTCACCGTGTAGCCCGGTACGCCGCGATGGAACAGCATGATCGAGCCGATCACGAACGCGATCACGCCGCCGATGCCGACCACGCCCGCGGTGGGCGCGAAGGCCTCCGCCAGCAGCAGGCCGATGCCCAGCGCCATCAGGGCCAGGCCCGCGTAGTTCACCGGCAGCAGCTGCAGTGCGTACAAGCTCACCAGCAGGCAGATGCCGCCGGTGACGCCGGGCAGCCAGGTGCCGGGGTGGAAGGCTTCCAGGATCAGCCCGTAGATGCCGGCCAGCAACAACAAGTAGGCGATGGTGGGATTCGTGATGATGCCGAGGAAGCGCGCCCGCCAGTCCGGCGGGTAGTCGCGCACAGGCAGGCCGCGCAGTTCCAGCGTCACCGTCTGATCGCCGAGCTTCAGCGTGCGGCCATCGGCTTGCGCCAGCAGCGCTGCATCATCGGCGGCGACGAAGTCGATCACGTGCTGGCTGGCCGCTTCGTCGGCGGTCAGCGTGGACGCGCCGCGCACCGCCTGCTCGGCCCACGCCGCGTTGCGCCCGCGCAGTTGCGCCAGCGAGCGGATGTAGGCAATCGCGTCGTTGAGCACCTTGCGGGTTTCGGCGTCGGTGGCGGGGCCGCCGGTTTCGGGTGTGCCGCTGCTTTTGGATGGCGCCGGCTGGGTGCCGCCGATCGGCAGCGGCGTGCCGCCGCCGAGACTGACCGGGGTCGCCGCCCCGAGGTGGGTGGCCGGTGCCATCGCCGCGATCGGGCAGGCGTAAAGAATGTAGGTGCCGGCCGAGGCGGCGCGCGCGCCGGCAGGCGCCACGTAACCGAGCACCGGCAGCCGCGACGCCAGGATCGCGCTGACGATCTGCCGCATCGATTCGGCGAGGCCACCCGGCGTATCCATCTGCAGCACGATGGCGGTGGCGCCGTCGGCGCCCGCCTGTCGCATTGCAGCATCCACGTATTCCGCCGCGGCGGGGCCGATCGGGCCGTCCAGGTCGATCCGCGCCACGAAACCGGCGTTGCCGCGCGCAGGCGGTGGCGATCCGGCCGCGAGCGCGGCCAGCGCCAGTGCAAGGGCAGTGGCGACGCCGAAGCTGAGCCATGGCCTGCGCGACACGTATGCGCCTCCCGGATGCCAGTGCCGCCACAGTGCGCCAGCGCCTGTTGCGGCAGTGTTTAGGCCGTTCCCCGGCGGAGCCTGCCGATCGCGCCAGGCGCCGGCTTGCCGGTCGAAATATTCACGGTACGCCCGATCCACGCTATCGTGCGCGGCAGTGTCCATCCGGGGAGTCCCATCGTGAAGCCATCCGCACCCAGCGCATCCTCGCGCGCTGAACTGACCCTGCGTGGCCTGGTCATCGGCATCGTCATCACGGTGGTGTTCACCGCGGCCAACGTGTTCTTCGGTCTCAAGGCCGGCCTGACCTTCGCCACCTCGATCCCGGCGGCGGTGATCTCGATGGCGATCCTGCGGGCGATGAAGAACTCCACGATCCAGGAGAACAACATCGTGCAGACGGTGGCCTCGGCCGCCGGCACGCTGTCCTCGATCATCTTCGTGCTGCCGGGCATGATCATGATCGGCTGGTGGGCCGACTTCCCGTTCTGGACCTCGTTCGCCATCTGCGCGCTGGGCGGCATCCTGGGCGTGATGTATTCCATCCCGCTGCGTCGCGCGCTGGTGACCGATACCGATCTGCCGTATCCGGAAGGCCTGGCCTGCGCCGAAGTGCTCAAGGTGGGCACTGGCGACGACGCGGATGCCGGCAGCGCGGAAGAGAGCCGCGCCGGCCTGCTCGCCGTGCTGTGGGGCTCCATCGTCTCGGCCGTGTTCGCCGTGGTGGTCGCCACGCAGGTGTTCGCGTCGGATTTCGTGCGCAATTTCCGCGTGAACGACAAGGGTGCGGTCAGCGGTTTCGATTTCAATCTTTCCTTCGCGCTGTTCGCCATTGGCCATCTGGTGGGCCTGTCGGTGGGTATCGCGATGCTCATCGGCGCCGTCATCGGCTGGGGCTGGGGCGTGCCGCATTACTCGGTGCTGGGCGACATGAGCCAGTCCGTGGCAGACCTCGCCAACGGCACCTGGAGCCACAAGGTGCGTTTCGTCGGTGCCGGCGCCATCGGCGTATCGGCCATCTGGACCCTGGCCAAGCTGGTGAAGCCGGTGATCACCGGCCTGACTTCGGCGATGGCGGCTTCGCGCGTGCGCAAGGCCGGCAACGCCGATTCGCTGCCGCGCACCGAGCGCGACATCCCGATCGGCATCGTGGGCCTGATCACGCTGGCGTGTTTCGTGCCGATCGCCTGGCTGCTCGGCTACTTCGGTTCGATCAGCGGCCTGGGCGACCAGGTCGCCGTGCTCGCCATCGGCGGTGTGGCCTTCGTGGTGCTGATGGGCTTCTTCGTTTCCACCGTGTGCGGCTACATGGCCGGACTGATCGGTTCGTCCAACAGCCCGCTGTCGGGCGTGGGCATTCTCGTGGTGATCGCCGCCGCGCTGCTGCTGGTGGCGTTCGTGAAGCCGCATGTCAGTCCGGAAGAAGGCAAGGCACTCGTGGCGTTCGCGCTGTTCATCACCTCGGTGGTGTTCACGGTGGCGGCCATCGCCAACAACAATCTGCAGGATCTCAAGACCGGTCAGCTCGTCGATGCCACGCCGTGGCGCCAGCAGGTGGCGCTGGTCATTGGCGTGATCGCCGGCGCCGCGGTGATTCCGCCGGTGTTGAACCTGCTCAACAAGGCCTACGGCTTCGTGGGCGTGGCCGGCGTCGGCGCGCATGCGTTGCCGGCGCCGCAGGCGGGCCTGATTTCCGCGCTGGCGCAGGGCGTGATCACCAACAACATCGACTGGAGCCTGATCATCACGGGCATCGGGATCGGCGTCGGCATCATCGTGATCGACGAAATCCTTGCGCGCACGACCCGGAACATGCGCGTGCCGCCGCTGGCGGTGGGCCTGGGCATCTACCTGCCGACCGTCAGCACCTTGATGGTGGTGGTGGGTTCGGTGGTGGGCTGGCTCTTCGATCGCCGCGCGGATCGTCGTTCGAAGAAGCCGGAGGCCACCAAGCAGCTCGGCGTCCTGCTTGCTTCGGGCCTGATCGTGGGCGAGAGCGTGATGGGCGTGGTCATCGCGTTCATCGTCGGCTTCTCCGGCAAGGCGGCGCCGCTGGCGCTGGTGGGCGAGAGTTTCGGTGACGCGGCGCAGTGGATCGGCGGCATCGCGTTCGTGGTCCTGGTGGCGGTGATGTACCGCTGGATCGCGCGCATGGGCCAGGGCACGTCCGCGCGCTGACCGCGGCGACGCTGTTCACCGCCTGCAACACGGCGTGCCTTAAAATCGGGTGTCCCCAGGGAAAACGAGCGTCGCGTGGAGCAGCAGGAAAAAGTCGAGCAGGTGCCGCGCGCGGATGATGCCTTGAACCCGATCAGCCCGCGGGTGGCGGTGCTGCGCCGCGTGGCCGGGCCGTTGATGTCGGTAGGCCTGCTGGTGCTGGCGCTGTGGGGGCTGCGCCAGTTCGCACGCCACGTCACCTACCAGGAAATCCGCGAGTACGTCGCCAGCGTGTCGCGTACGCGGCTGCTGCTGGCGATCGTGCTGACCATGCTGGGTTTCGGCGTGATGTCGCTGTACGACCGCTTCGGCCTCAAGTCGATCGGCCGGTCGATGCCGTGGCAGCGGGTCACCCTGATCTCCTTCATCAGCTATGCCTTCAGCAATGCGGTGGGCATGTCGTTCCTGGTGTCGGGTTCGATCCGCTACCGCTTCTACCTGCAGAACGGCCTTTCCACCGCCGAGATCGCCAAGCTGGTGCTGTATTGCACGCTGAGCTTCTGGCTGGGCCTGCTGGCGTTGACCGGCGTGACCCTGCTGGTCGAGCCGCTGCCCGCGCTGGTGCAGATCGGCGAGTGGCAGATCCACATGAGCCGCTGGCGGATCCCGCTGGCCGTCGCGCTTGCCGCGGTACCGCTGGCATGGATCTTCGGCGGCTTCATCCGCAAGCCGATCAAGCTGTGGCGCTGGCGCGTGCTGTTGCCGCGGCCGCTGTCGGCCCTGCGCCAGGTACTGGTGGGTGCGCTGGACTGGTGGCTGGCGGCGGCGGTGATGTACGTGCTGATGCCGGACAGCCTGCACGCCAGCTTCGGGCATTTCCTGGCGATCTTCGTGATCGCGCAGATCGCGGGCCTGATCAGCCACGTGCCGGGCGGCCTCGGCGTGTTCGAGACGATGATGCTGGCCTGCTTCCATGTCACCAACGACAAGCACCTGGCCGCACCCATTCTCGGCGCGCTGGTGATGTTCCGCGTCGTCTACTACCTGATGCCGCTGTGCGCGGCGACCATGCTGGTGCTGCAGCGCGAGGCGCGCGGTCTTCGGCGGCAGTCGCTGTGGTCGCCGTGGTTCACCGGTCTGCTGCCTTCGTTCTTCGCCGGGCTGACCCTGGTGTCGGGCGCGGTGTTGCTGTTCTCCGGTGCCACGCGGGCGTTGCCGGAGCGCATGGAAGTCCTGCGCGACGTACTGCCGCTGTCGGTGCTGGAGGTTTCGCACTTCATGGCCAGCGTGATCGGCATGCTGTTGCTGATCCTCGCACGCGGCCTGCAGCGGCGGCTGGACGTGGCCTACTGGGCGACCTTGGTGCTGCTGGTGGTGGGCGCGGTGTTCTCGCTGCTCAAGGGCATCGACTACGAGGAAGCCTCACTGCTGGCCCTGCTGGCGATGGCGTTGGGGCCGGCGCACCGTCTGTTCTACCGGCGCGCGTCCCTGCTCAGTGCCAGCTTCTCGGTGGGCTGGATCGTGGCGATCCTCGCGGTGTTCGGCTGCGCGACTTGGCTGGTGATGTTCAGCTACAAGCACGTGGAGTACAGCAATAGCCTGTGGTGGGAATTCAGCTTTCACCAGGGAGCGTCGCGCGCACTGCGTGCGCTGGTGGGTGCGGCGGCGGCGGGCCTGCTGTTCGCGCTGGCGACGCTCATCAAGCCGCAACGCCTGCGCTGCGATCCACCCAGCGAGGCGGAGCTGGAGCGCGCGCTGCCGCTGATCCGCAACTTCCATTCCGCCCAGGCGCACCTGGCGTTGATGGGCGACAAGCACCTGCTGTTCGACGCCGACGGCAAGGCCTTCCTGATGTACGACACCGGTGGGCGCAGCTGGGTGACCATGGGCGATCCGGTGGGCGAGGACGAGGATGCGCGGCGCGAGCTGGTGTGGAGTTTCATGGAGCAATGCGAGCGCGCGGGCGGCTGGCCGGTGTTCTACCAGGTCAGCCCGGCCGACCTGGACATGTATCTCGAAGTGGGCATGAACCTGCTGAAGATCGGCGAGGAAGCGCGCGTGCGGCTGGAGGACTTCAACCTCGACGGCAAGTCGAAGAAGACCCTGCGCGGCACGGTCAACAAGCTCAGCCGCGACGGCCTGCGGCTGGAGATTGTGCCGGCGGAAGCGGTGGCGCCGCTGCTGCCGCGGCTGAAGCAGATTTCCGACGCCTGGCTGGGCGACAAGAACGCGCGCGAAAAGCGCTTCTCGCTGGGTTCGTTCGATCCGCGCTATCTGGTGCGCACGCCGATGGCGCTGATATGGCAGGGCGAAACCTTGCTGGCCTTCGCCAACCTGTTCCTCACCGAGACGCGCGAGGAGGCCTCGCTGGACCTGATGCGCTTCGTGCCCGAAGGCCCGTCCGGCATCATGGATTTCCTGTTCATCGAACTGATGCAGTGGGCGAAGCAGCACGGCTACCGCTGGTTCAACCTCGGCATGGCGCCGCTGGCCGGTCTCACCAGCCGTCGCCAGGCGCCGCTGTGGAACCGTTTCGGCGCGCTGGTGTTCGGGCGTGGCGAACGCTTCTACAATTTCCAGGGCCTGCAGCGCTACAAGGACAAGTTCGACCCCGAGTGGGAGCCGCGCTACATGGCCGTGCCCGGCGGCATCGCGCTGCCGGTGATCCTTACCAACGTGGCCAGCCTCATTTCCGGCGGCATCACCGGGGTCGTGCGTCGATGAGCAAGTCGAAGAGAGGCAAGTGGATCATGTGGTCAGGCGTGGGTGCGTGTGTGCTGGGACTGGCGCTGCTGGTGTGGACACCGTTCTCCAAGCCCAGCCTGGAGGATTCCACCATCGTGCTCACGCCGGCGGCCGGCGTGCAGGCGCCGGCGGGCAAGGGCGATGTGCTCACCATCCTGTATTCCGGCGACGGCGGCTGGGCCGATCTCGACAAGCAGCTCGGCGGCGCTTTCGTGGCGGATGGCATCCCGGTGCTGGGCATCAACGGGTTCAAGTATTTCTGGCGCAACCGCGATCCGGACCAGGCTGCCGCCGAGCTCGACGCGCTGATGACCAAGTACCTGACCCAGTGGCACAAGCGCCGCGTGTGGCTGGTGGGCTTCTCCTTCGGCGCCGACGTGCTGCCCACCCTCATCGACAAGCTCAGCCCGGCCAATCGCGCGCGCATCACCCAGCTGGTGCTGCTCTCGCCCAGCCACGACACCAGCTTCGAGATCCAGTTCGAGGGCTACATGATCACGCAGGGGCGCTTCAAGGCCTTCGTGAAGACCGTGCTGGAGAAATTCAACAAGGTGGAGCACTACGATGCGCTGCCGCCGCTGGTCGCGCTCAAGGACCAGTTCCCGGTGGTCTGCTACTACGGCAAGGACGAGGCCGACGACGCCCTGTGCACCGATCCCGGCCTGCCCGCCTGGGTGACGGTGCACGCCAAGAACGGCGACCACCATTTCGAGGGCGGCTACCAGCCGCTGGCGGCACAGATGGTCGAGGAAATGCCGGCGCAGGCGGCGGGTACCAGCACGGGTCATTAACGCTTCCTCGGCGACACTGTCGCCCGTTCCATGGCTCGGGAGAGGAGGCACGTCATGCTTGATTGGCTCGCATACCGCAAAGAACTGCTGGGGCGCATCGGCGAGATCGGCAAACTGAGCCCCGGCACGCTCGCCGGCTACCAGACCTTGTCCAGGGCGGGCGCCGAAACCGGCCATCTGGACGCCAAGACGCGCGAACTGATCTCGCTGGCGGTGGCCGTCACCACCCGTTGCGACGGCTGCATCACCGTGCATACCGGCGAGGCGCTGAAGCACGGCGCTTCGCGCGAGGAGATCGCCGAAGCATTGGGCGTAGCCGTGGCGATGAACGCCGGCGCCGCGCTGGTGTACTCGGCACGCGTGATGGATGCGGTGAGTCAGCACGGCGCTGCCTGAGAGTCGCGCTCACCGCCTACAATACGCAGCGACTCCCCGATCCGGATCTGCTGTGAGTGCTGGCGGTTTTTCCGCGGCCGCGCCCGAAGCGGCGCTGGCCGCCCTGTGCGTGCCCTTCGACACCGGCGTGCTGCGGTTGCCGACCGATGGCCAAGCGCTGTTCCTGCGCGCCCGTGCGGGCGTGCAACTGCGCGAACTGGCGCAGCCCGGCTGGCTGTGCGAACAGAGCTTCCTGCCGTTTGCCGACGAACTGGCGCGTTGCAGCCTGCGCGTGGGCGAGCCGGCCGAGGGCGAAATCTTCCCGCTCGTGCTGCTGCTGCCGCCGCGCCAGCGCGACGAGGCGCGCGCCCTGTTCGCCCGTGCGCTGGACCATCTCGCGCCTGGCGGGACGCTGGTGGCCAGCATGGCCAAGGCCGAAGGCGCGAAGTCCGGCGAGGCGGACCTGACCAAGCTCGTGGGCGCGGTGGGCAACCTGTCCAAGCATCATTGCCGCGTGTTCTGGAGCACGCCGGAGCCGCATGCCGTCGACCGCCTCCTGCAGGACGAATGGCGCGCGCTGGACGCGCCGCGTGAAACCGCCGACGGCTGGTGGAGCCGCCCCGGCCTGTTCGCATGGGATCGCGTGGATCGCGCTTCCGCCTTGCTCGCCGCGCATTTCCCCGGCGACCTGCACGGCCGCGTGGCCGACCTCGGCGCGGGCTACGGTTACCTCGCCACGCAGCTGATCGCGCGTTGCCCGCGCATCACCGCACTGGACTTGTACGAAGCGGAAGCGCGCGCGCTGGAACCCGCCCGCCGCAACGTGACAAACGCGTTGCGCATGGCCGGTCGCGAGCTGCCGGTGAACGTGCACGGGCACGACGTCACGCGCGGCCTGCCGCGCCGCTACGACGCCATCGTCAGCAATCCGCCGTTCCATCTCGGCCGCGCCGACCTGCCGGAACTCGGCCGCGCCTTCATCACCAGCGCCGCCGACGCGCTGGTGGAGTCGGGGCGCCTGCTGATCGTGGCGAACCGCCACCTGCCTTACGAGGCCTTGCTCGCCGCACGCTTCGCCGATGTGCGGCAGCTCGCGCTGCAGGACGGCTTCAAGGTGATCGAGGCGAGGAGCCTGCGCGCATGAAACTGGTCAAGCTGATCGCCAATCTCGGTTACGGCAGCCGCAAGGACGTGGCGTGGATGTTCCGCGAGGGCCGCATCACCGACGCCGCTGGCGAGGTGCTGTACGCCGACGACAAGGTGGAGCACGCGCAGATCCACATCGACGGCGAGCCGCTCGATCCGCCGCCCGGCCTGGTGCTGATGATGCACAAGCCGCTGGGCGTCACCTGCTCGCGCAAGGATCCCGGCCGGGTGGTCTACGACCTGTTGCCGCCGCGTTACCGCATCCGCGAACCTGCGCTCTCCACCGTGGGCCGCCTCGACCGCGATACCTCGGGCCTGCTGCTGTTCACTGACGACGGTGCGCTGCTGCATCGGATCATCTCGCCCAAGGCCGAGGTGACCAAGGTCTACGAAGCCACGTTGGCGCAGGATCTGCGCGGTGACGAAGCGGCGCTGTTCGCCAGCGGCACATTGCTGCTGGAATCCGAAACCACGCCGCTTGCGCCTGCCAGGCTGGAAACGCTCAGCCCGCGCCACGCCCGTCTTACCGTCACCGAAGGTCGCTACCATCAGGTGCGCCGCATGTTCGCCGCCACCGGCAACCATGTCGAAACCCTCCAGCGCGTGGCCGTCGGAGCGCTCGCGTTGGGTGAACTGGCTCCGGGTGGGTGGCGCGCGCTTGATGCGGATGACGTTGCATGCATCTTTGCGTAGCAGGGACTCCGGACAGGCAAACGAAGGCCTCTCGGGTGCGAATTCGCATCCTGGAGGAGAGGCGGTTCATCGACCTTCGCCGCGAGTGAGGCTCTGTCGGAGAAGGTGAGGGGGAAAGTGCGCCTGGGTTGCCCTGAACAACCTGCCTGCAGTCCGTCACGGTTGCGCAAGCAGGAGGCGTCTGCGGCGGCGAAACGGGGCCTTCCAGGGTCGCTGTGTTCAACCGTTTGACGGTGCTGCATGATTCATGCGCCTGCTGCTCGCTAGACCACCTTCCGGGTGTACTCGCGAAGTCCGGCATGCGCCGGGATGGCGGGCAGAATCGGGGCTTCCTGGCAAGATGCATTGAACGGCACCGGATCTCATGGCCGGTTCGCGGCCTCGTTTCCAAACACCCCAAGGACCATCGACGTGCGCTACGCCAATTCCCAGCCCGTGACCGGCAAGCTCACGCAGTCCGCCATTTTCCTGGTGATGACCCTGAAGGCGGGGGCTGAGCATGACGCGGCGGTCAAAGGACTCTGCGCCGACCTGTCCTCGCTGTTGCGTGCTGTCGGGTTTCGCGCCCAGGAAGGGTGCCTGTCGTGCATCATGGGGTTCGGCTCGGAGGCCTGGGATCGGCTGTTCGGAAAGCCCAGGCCTGCGGAACTGCATCCGTTCCGCGAGATCCGCGGGGTCCACCACGCCGTTTCCACGCCGGGCGACCTGCTGTTCCATATCCGCGCCAACCGGATGGATCAGTGCTTCGAGATGGCCAGCGCCATCATGGATCGGATCGGCGGCGCCGCGACCGTGGTCGACGAGGTGCACGGCTTCAAGTATTTCGACGAACGCGACCTGCTGGGCTTTGTCGACGGCACGGAGAATCCGGTCGACCAGGCGGCCGTGGACGCAACAATCATCGGCGACGAGGATCCGGGCTTTGCAGGCGGCTGCTACGTGATCACGCAGAAGTACCTGCACGACATGCAAGCCTGGAACGCATTGCCGGTCGAGTACCAGGAGGGCGTGATAGGCCGCAAGAAGCTGTCCGACATCGAGCTGCCGGAGCATGCCAAGCAGCGCTATGCGCACAATGTGCTGACCAACATCGAAGAGAACGGACAGCAGCTGCAGATCGTGCGGGCGAACATGCCGTTCGGCGAGATCGGCAAGGGCGAGTTCGGCACGTATTTCATCGGCTACGCGCGCTCGCCGACTCGCATCGAGCGCATGCTCGAGAACATGTTCGTGGGCCTTCCTCCCGGCAATTACGACCGGTTGCTCGACGTGAGCAGGGCGGTGACCGGCTCGCTGTTCTTCATCCCGGCCGCGGCCTTCCTGGACGATGTGTCCGACGACGCGCCGGCCGGTGCGGCAGGCGGTGCGAACTAGGCTGGGTCAAGCGTCATAAAAAAATGCCGCCCGGAGGCGGCATTTTTGTTTCTTGGTGGAGCCAGGGAGGATCGAACTCCCGACCTCGTCATTGCGAACGACGCGCTCTCCCAGCTGAGCTATGGCCCCGAAAGGGAAGGCGAATAATAGCCACTCGGATTGGGGCGGGCAAGCCTCGCCGCCCGCTCAGCCGGGCAGCAGGGCGGGCAGGCGTTCGCGCAGTACCTGGCCGCGCCAGCCGTCGAGGAAGTCCGGCCATTCGGCGGTGACCACGTATTCCTCCAGCACCTTGCGCGGGCAGAGCAGGCCTGCAGGCAGCTCGAGTTCGGCGGCGCGTTCGTCGACCAGGGTCTTCATCGCACCCAGCGCCTTCTTCGCTTCGCCTTGCGGATGGGCGGGTATCGGCTGGGTGGTGGCGACTTCTTCCGCTTCGAGCGGTTCGCGGAGCAAGGCGAACAGTTCGCTGCGCTGGGCGCTGCGCAGGGCGCGCTGGCCGCGTCCGCGCTGTTCGAGTTCGGCGAGGCTGGCGGGTGGTTGCTGGGCGAAGCTCATGGCAAGCGCGTCGTCGAGCAGCCACGGTCGCGGGCGGTCCAGCGTGCGTGCGCTGCGGTCGCGCCACAGCAGGACCCGGCGCAACAGGGTCTGCTGTTCCGGTGACCACTCGGCCGCGCCGCGCAATGCCCGCTGCGGTTGCGGGTCGCCGTCACGGTGGCTGGCGCGGCGCTTCAGGCGTTCGCAGTCTTCGGCGAACCAATCGCTGCGCTCGCGCTGGCGCAGTCGTTCGGCGAGCTGGGCATGGATGGATTCGAGGTACACCACGTCCAGCGTGGCATAGCTGCGCTGCGATGCGGTGAGCGGGCGTTGCATCCAGTCCGAGCGCGTCTCGCCCTTGTCCAGTTCGTCGCCGCAGAGTTCCGCGACCAGCGCGCGGTAGCTGATGCCCAGCCCCATGCCGACGAAGGCGGCGGCGATCTGGGTGTCAAACAGCATGCGCGGACCGTCGGGCAGCATGGGCGCCAGCGTCTCCAGGTCCTCGCCGGCGCTGTGCATCACGGTCACGGCGTCGCCGTTGCCCAGCCTGGGCCGCAGCGCATCGTCGATCGCGAAGGCCAGTGGATCGACCAGGGCGTGGCGACCACGGCAACCCAACTGCAACAGGGCCAGCTGCGGATGGAAGCTGTCGCGACGCATGAATTCGGTGTCCAGGCCGACCACCGCCTCCGTCGGCACGTCGTCCAGCCAGGCTTGCAGCGTGGCGCGGTCGGCGATCCAGTCGGCGGTGGCATTGGGCAGGGACATGTTTTCCTCGAAATCGCAGGGCGCGGATTGCCCCGCCATCGGTCGTGGCATAAGGTGGGCGGACGACGATAGCAGGCCGATCCGGGAACGCCTAAACATGCCGAGCAACAGCATGCTGCAACGCCAACGTACGCTGGGCGGCGTGTTCGGCATATTCGTGTTGGCTTTCGGGCTGGGGTACCACTTCTTTCCGGGTCTGTTCCACGCCGAGCCGGTCGAGGTCGTGCGAAAGGTCGTGCCGATGTTGCCGGTGCCGCCCGGGCACACCGCGGCGGTGGACGAGCTGGCCGACGACCAGTTGAACGCCGGACCGCCGATCACTCTCGCGCCTACCGAGGTGATCGCTGCGCGGCTGAAGCACGAGCACACGAAGTTGCCAAAGCAGTTGACGGCCGATACGCCGCAGGTGCGCGCATTGCTGAATCGCGCCGACAAGGCGCTTGCCGCCGGCCATCTGATGGGCGACCCGGACAGCGCTGCCGCGCTCTTCCTGCAGGCGGCGAAGGACAAGCCCGACAGTCGCCGCGCCGCGCAGGGCGTGATCGACGTGCGCTCGCGGCTGGTGGCGCAGATCGAGCGCGACATCGCGCTGGGCAATGCCGAGGATGCGGGCGACGGATTGGCGACGCTGCAGCAATTGCCCGACAGCATGGACGACGCGTCGCGTCTCGCGGCTGCGCTCAAGACGCTCACCGAAGTGCGTCCGCTGCTGGCGAAGGCGGCGGGCTTGCTGCAACAGGGCAAGGCGGACCAGCCGGTCGGTCGCAGCGCGCTGGACATCTACCGGCAGGTGCAGCGGCTCGATCCGCAGAATGCGGTGGCGGAGCAGGGCGTCCTCGACGTGCAGCACGCCGTGCTGGATCGCGCGCTGGCCGCGGTGGCGCAGAACGACTTCACCAGCGCCGACAAGGTGCTGGCCGAGGCACAGCTGATCCATCCCGGTTCGCAGCAACTGCACGACGTGCGCCAGCGCGTGGACGACATGCGCACGTCGCGTGCGCGTGCCGTACTGGACCAGGCGCGCTCCGCGCTGGATGCCGGCAACCTCCCGATGGCGGCGCAGCTTGCCGCACAAGCGCGTGCAGTGAGCCCGCAACTGGCCGACCTTGCCGCGTTCGACCAGCAACTGCTCAACGCGCAGCTCTACGACAACCACAAACCGGGCCAGGTGTTCAGCGACCGCTACGTGGACGTGACGGGGCAGTCGCCGGCGATGGTGGTGGTCCCCACCGGCAGCTTCCTGATGGGGGCGACCAGCGATGGCGGCGCGGCGGAACAGCCGCAGCACAAGGTCAACATCGCCCAGGGCTTCGCGATGTCGCGCAGCGCGATCACCGTAGGCCAGTACCGCGAATTCGTCAGGTTGAGCGGTTACGTGCCGGACTCGGTGAAGCGCGGTGGCGCCAGCGTGTACGACGAACGCAGCGGCACCATGCACGACGACAGCAACGCCAACTGGCAGGACGACTACGCTGGCAACAAGGCGGCCGACAACCTGCCGGTGGTCAACATCTCCTGGGGCGATGCCAAGGCCTACGCCGACTGGCTGAGCAAGCGCACCGGCAAGACCTACCACCTGCCCAGCGAAGCCGAATTCGCCTATGCGCTGCGCGGCGGCACCACCACGCGCTACTGGTGGGGCGATGGCACGCCCAAGGGCAAGCTGGAGAACCTCACCGGTTCGCGCGACCGCTCGCCCAGCGGCCGGCGCTGGAACAACGCGTTCCGCGACTACGGCGACGGCTACTGGGGGCCGGCGCCGGTGATGAGTTTCGCGCCCAATCCGTTCGGCCTGTACGACATGGGCGGCAACGTTTCCGAATGGACGGCCGACTGCTGGCACGACAACTACATCCGCGCGCCCCTCGATGGCGGCGCATGGCTCAACCCCGGCTGCAGCGTGCGCGTGCTTCGTGGCGGATCGTGGGGAAGCTCGCCCGACCAGGCGCGCTCGGAATGGCGGCAAGCTGCCGACGCCGGCCTGCGCAGCGGGCGCATCGGTTTCCGCATAGTGCGCGACCTGTAAACAAGAGCCTGCTTACCGTCTCTGCATGGCCTGCGTTGCCTTGCCGTGGCCGTCAGGTGGTGGTGCGTGGCCAGCGCCTGACTGGCTGGCAGGCCAAGCCGCGCGCTGCCGCATGGCGGCCACGGCAAGGCAACCCGAAGGGCCGGGGCTGTTTGCCCGCATGCCGGCGTCATCACTCAATCGTGGACGGACGTCCACTCCTTCGTTCTTCCTTGTCCTGCGCGCAAACAGCTGCCGGCGCGGGTCATGCAGAGGCGGCAAACAAACTCTGATGCGCCGCAACTACACCAAACACCTAAATTTCGCGTAGATTGTGCAGGCCGAATGGCCGTCGCCTCGTTGGAGGCGGTGCCCCAATCACCATAGATGGATGCCCATGGCTACCAAGACCACTGCCAAGAAAGCCCCCGCCAAGGCCGCCAAGCCGGCGCCGAAGGCTCCCGCCGCCGTCAAGCCGATCAGCGATTCGCTGAGCAAGTCCGGCCTGATCGCCCACATCGCCCAGCACGCTGGCGTCGAAGCCAAGCACGTCAAGGCCGTGCTCGCCTCGCTGGAGCACGTCGTGCTCGGCTCGCTGCACAAGAAGGGCGTCGGCCAGTTCACCCTGCCGGGCCTGTTCAAGGTCAACGCGGTGAAGGTGCCGGCCAAGCCGAAGCGCACCGGCATCAACCCCTTCACCAAGCAGGAACAGGTGTTCGCCGCCAAGCCGGCCACCGTGAAGGTGAAGGTGCGCCCGCTGAAGAAGCTGAAGGACGCTGCGCTCTAAGCGCTGCCACCACGCCGCCCGCGATGCGGGTGGTGCGGTTCCGGATACGACAAAGGCCGCGCAAGCGGCCTTTGTTTTTCGTGGCAATGGCATGCCATGGAGCCTGTTCACATGCCCCGCATAACCGGCACCGATAGCTGTTTGCGTGCAGGCCAAGACAGCAGATCTGGCTCCTGGTCGCTGGACGACCAGCTTCGCTGTTGTAGAGCTCCTCCGGCCTGCGCCGGAATGACGAGCAAGAAATGCAGAGCGAAGTGCCGCAGGTTCCCGCCCTCGGTTTCCAGATACGACGCGGTGTGGCCGTCCCGCCAATCGCGTAGGCTGGGGTAGTTCCCAACTCCTCGATACAGCCTGCTTGTAATTCCGGCGGATTGAACCAGGCCGTTTCTCTGGGCTACTTCTCTTGACTCCGGGCATCCTGCCCTCCGCCCTTCGGGCCGGCTCCGCTGTTCGCCACCGCTCCTGCGGTGGCGTGGGCCAGCAAAGAGAAGTAGCCCGGGCGCCGGCAGGCGACCGAAACCGCTCTGCCACTTGCGACAACGCAAAACATCTCCCCGCAAATGGAAGCAGGCGGATTCAAAGCCGCGAACAGCCCCCTACACGATGGGCACCTGGTTGACGTTGTTCTTCGGATCCATCCAGAACGCCTCGTTCGCGAAGCGGCCGAAGATTTCGCGCGGCAGGATGGGCTGGTGTTCGACCGCCTCCACTTTGCGGCGCACGGTGTGCAGGCCGGGCATGCCCACGCGGGCATCGAACTCGTCCGCGTGGTATTCGACGTTGTCGAAATCGTGTTCGAACCAGGGTTCGTCGAGGAAGCGGTAGATCGCGCGCATCGCCGTGGCCGGGTCGCGTACAAGGTTTTCGTAGGTCAGCAGCAGCAGATGATCCTGCGCGTGCTGGCCGTAGAAGGCGTCCTTGGTGGCCTGGTAGGCGAAGCCCACCATGCCGCGCGGGTCGGTCAGCGCCTCGATGCGCGAATAGACGGTGGTGTTGGTGTCGAAGCGGAACACCTTGCTGACGCTGACCGGCTGCCTGCGCACCAGCCGTTCCATGCTGTCCAGCACCCATGCCAGCTGGCGCACGCAGGCGATCACCTTCACGCCGGGGAACAAGGTATCGAGCAACTGCATGCGGCTGCACCACAGACGACTGGTGTCGAACACCACGCCGGCGTCCGCCTGCACGGAATAGAAGTTCTCCACCAGCCCGCGCAGCAGCGCCACGCGCTGCTCGTCGGAAACGTCGAACGAGAAATCGTTCTTGCTGCTCGCCTCGGCGATCACCACGCCCATGATGTCAGCCAGCGGGCTGGTCATGCCGGCGCGGAAGCGCGGGTTCTGGTTGAGGATGGCGGCCAGCAGCGTGGTGCCGGAACGCGGCAGGCCGGAGATGAAGTGGAACTTCCGTGGCGGCTTGCTGGCGTCAGGTGCGGTGGACATGCCGGTGGCTTCCTCTTGATGGCTTGAATCGACCGATAGGTGTCGGCCCGTCCGGGTGGAAGGAAGGGTCAGGCCTGTCCAATCGTTCTTGTGAAAAACACGCTGAAGTCGTTGGGAGAATAATCACCAAATGGCCCGCTGCGTACAAAGCCGGCCTGCGCGTACAGCGTATGCGCCGGGACGAAGGCGGCCGTGGAGCCTGTTTCCAGGCTCACCCTTGAATAGCCTCTGCGTCCGGCCTCGGCCAGGATGGCATCAAGGATTTTCCGGGCCACGCCTTTGCGCAAATGTCCTGCGGCGGTGCGCATGGATTTCACTTCGCCATGCGTGGCATCGAGTTCTTTCATGGCACCGCAACCCAGAAGTTCCGCTTCGTCCCAGGCGGTCCAGAACATAACCTCCGGCACCTTCAGTCTGGACAGATCCAGCGCAAACACGTTTTCGGGAGGGGAATGGGCATGCATGCCGGCCACGTGTTCCCGAAGAAGGGCATGAACCTCCGGATGGGTCAAATCATCTACGACGATTTTCACGTCATGCTCCGCTTGACCATGCCTGACTGAAGCGGTCGGCCGCAGCAAGGTGCCTGGCTTGAGTGACCCGGTGGATGCTACGCGGGCCGTTCAAGGCGCGGGCGCCGTCGAGGCGCGGATGCGCATTTCGTAGCCGACCTCGACCATCGTGGCGTCGCCCTTGCCCTGCACGCGCAACAGCAGTTCCTCGGTGGCGCGTCTGCCCATTTCGCGCACGGGCTGGTGGATGGTGGTCAGCGGCGGCCATACCTGGGTGGCGATGTTGGTGTCGTCGAAGCCGCAGATGGAGATTTCGCCGGGCACGGAAACGCCGGCTTCGGCGGCGGCCCAGATCGCGCCGGTAGCCATGTCGTCGTCAGCCGCGAAGATGGCGGTGGGGCGCTGCTTCAGCGCCAGCAGTTGACGCGCGGCCGCCACGCCCGATTCGAAGGAGAACTCGCCCTGCACCATGTACTTCGGGTTTTCTTTCAGGCCGGCGCGCTGCATGCCGTCGCGGAAGCCGGCGAGGCGCCAGACGCCGCCGCCGTGCTTGGGGTCGCCGATGATGTGCGCGATGCGGCGATGGCCCAGCGCCACCAGGTGCGCCACCATCGCCGCGGCGGCCTCGCGCTCGCGCAGCATCACGCCGATGCAGTCCTTGGGGTGGAGCGGGGCGATCGAGGCAAACGGCAGGTCGTGCCTGCGCAGGTGGTCCAGCAGTTGCGGATGGTCCGTGATGGGCGGCGTGAGGATCAGCCCGTCGGGCCGGTGCCGCGACAGGATGTCCTCGACGCGCTCCACCAGGTCCGGCGACGTCGAGACCAGCGGCTGCACCATCATGCTGTAGTGCTGCGCCTCGCAGGCCTCCAGCACGCCGGCCTGCACTTCCATGATGTAGCTGGGCGAGAGGTTGTCGTACAGCAGGCCGATCATGAAAGAGCGGTTGGTCGCCAGGCTGCGCGCCGAAGTGAGCGGACGGTAGTTGAGCTCCGCCATGGCGGCCAACACGCGGTCGCGCACGGCGTCGCGCACGTTCGGCTCGTTGTTGAGCACCCGCGACACGGTTTTCTTCGAGGTACCTGAAGCCCGGGCGACATCGTTGATGGTCACGCGCGACATGGGGTGCTGTCCGTATTCAATGCGTGGTTTCCTGCGCAGCAGCCGGGATGCTTCGGGTTGGAACGTTCCAGCCGCTCACTTCGACGACCGGGCCTGCGGTCCCCTGTGCTGCGTAGCGTGCGGTCAGCACGATGGATTCGCCGGGCCACAGCGTAACGTCATTGTCGTTCCACACGACCGGCAGCGCGAGAGCGCCGTGCGCGCCGCGTCGGATAGACACGTGCTGGAACAGCGCCACGGCCGCGGAAGACGCGGGCACCGACAGCGTGACCGTGGTGACCTCTTCGTCGCCGTCATGCCGCGTCGTTGCGCGAACTTCGCTCGTTGCGGCCGGCAGGGACTTCAGCGCGTTGAGATCCGCGTACTGCGTCAACGGTGTGAGGTACCAGTTCGAATGGTCCCAGTCGAGCTTGTCCGCCTGGGTGGAAAGCCAATAGACGTTGCGGCTGACGGGCTTGCCGTCGCCCGATGCGAGCCCGAGCTCGACGAAGTAGGTGCGCGACAGACCTGCCATCGCCGGCAGAGTCGCCAGTTGCCGCGTGTGGTTGCCGGCAAGGTCGATGCCCTGCAGGTGCTTCTGGTAACGCACGCTGCCGTCCAGGTTGCGCACGCGGATGTCCGCCTGCAAACCGGGCACATCGTCCAGTGCATGGTTCACCAGCACGATGGCGTTCGAGTCGTAGGAATACTGGATATGCAGTGGCTCGTTGGCCTTCTTCGCGCCGAAGTATGCGCCTGCCGGATTCATGTAGTAGTCGTACAGGTGCCAGTGCAGCGAGGGCCAGGCGTTGTTGAGCATCCAGTAGATCACGCCGGTGGACGGATTGGCCGCATCCATGTGCGCGTTGAACGCCTCGAACTGCGCACGCACATTGTCGTAGTTGTCGAGCTGGGCCTTGGCGACGTAGTCGGCGAGATCGGTCGGCGCGCCGTAACGGTGTGCGAGGGCATTGTCGAACGGCGTCAGCACCGCGAACGGCGACCACGCGGCGGAGGCGTGGTATTGCCGCAGCTCCGGGTATTTCCACAGCGCTTCCTGTTCCTGCGGCGACAACATGCGTTGCAAGTCTTCCAGCCGCGGAATGGTGGCGCCGGCACTGACCTCGGAGGCGAAGCCGAACGCGCCGCCCAGCTTGTCAGCGTACCAATAGGCGGGCGGAATCCAGTCGTAGGGACCGGCCATCTTCATGCCGGAAGGGCCGGTTTCGGCAGTCCCCTGATCGGAGGCGGCAGCGACGATCGGCAACGCCCAGTCTGCAGCGCGCAGGGTATCGACGTACATCTTCGCGATGGCCGGCGGCGGTGCGTTGTCGCTGCCGATCAGGAAGCCGATCACCGAGGGATGGTTGCGCAGCAGGCGCGCTTCGCTGGCCATCGAGTCCTCGGCCACCTTTTCGTCGGCGGCGTCCCAGGGCGCGCCGCCGGTCTTGGCGGCGGACTCCCATTTGTCGCAGCACTCCCAGCCCGCGAGTATCAGGATGCCGTCGCGGTCGGCGAGGTCGTAGAAATGCTGGTCCTCCAGCTTGCCTTCGCTGCGGATGGTGTTGAGGCCCAGATCGAGCACGTAGCGGAACTCGGCTTCCATGCGCGCCGGATCGCTGCGCAGGAACATGTCCGGCGCCCAGCCCGCGCCGCGGATCAGCAGCGGTTTGCCGTTGACGAAGAACTGGCGGTAGCCCTGTTTGGTGAGGCTGGAGCGCACGCTGCGTATGCCGAACGTTGCGTCGGCCTTGTCGGAGGTTGCACCATCGACTGCTGCAGTCATGTCGAGCCGGTACAGCGGGTGTCCGCCCATGCCGACCGGCCACCAGATCCTTGGATGGTCCAGTGCAAGACCGGCATTCGTCTTGGGCGAGAACGAAACCACCTGCATCTGCCCGGGGGCGAGATGGATGGTCCGCTGCAGCGTAATGCCGGCCACGGTGCCGGTGATCGTCGCGTCGTGCGCCGCCGTGTCGAGGTTCCTCGCTTCCACCTTCACGGTCAGGTCGGCATGCGAGAGATCGGGCAGCAGCGACGGGATCACCTGCGGCCAGCGCAGCTCGACCGGGCCGGTCTGCACGATGTCCACGCCGCGCCACGGGCCCATGTTGTTGTCCGGCGGCGTGGGGTTCCAGTCCACCCAGCTCGTCGTCAGCGCCATTCTCGGGTCGGCCGGATGCACGTCGAGGGCGACGGTGTTGGCGCCTGCATGCGTCCACTGCGTCACGTCGATTTCGTGGACGGGGTAGGCGCCGGCGACGGCGGCATGGTCGGCAACCTGGTGCCCGTTCAACCACATATCGGCACTGGCGATGATGCCGCTGCTGCGCAGCAGGGTGTGCAAGCCTTTTGCGCTTGCCGGCAGCACGAATTCGCCGCGATACCACCATGGAGTCACGAACAGGGTGCCGCTGGAGTCGGGCACCTGCACCGTACCCAGGTTGTCGCTGTGGAACACGTCTTTGTACGTGCCGTTTTCCAGCAGCCCGGCCATGACGGTGGCGCGCCCGCTGACCGGGTACCAGCCCTTGGTGGGGAAACCGCTCGAGGAGATTTCGGCGCCCCCTTGCTGCGCCTTCGCGCTGTCCTGGATCAGCCAGTGGCCGATGGCGGTGCTGGTGCCGGCGCCGCCGGCCAGTTGTGCGGCGGCATAGGTCGCCTGGGCATGGGCGGGCGCGGCGGATGCCGTTATTGCCAATGCAATCACCGTGCAGAGTGCGTGCTTGAATGGGGTTCGCATGGCGTCAGGGTTTCCCGAGATAGGCTTCGTGTACTTCGACAGGCGCGAACGGCCACGACCGGTTGGCCCTGGCCCAGATCGCGAACACCACGAGTCCGGCGAATATCCACACGCCGGACAGGATCAGCGACAAGGTGGACGCTGACACGTACACGTAGATCCAGCCCAGCAGCGCGATCGCGCAGGGCACGGGATAAAGCCACTGCTTGTACGGGCGCTCGAGCGTCGGCTGGCGCTTGCGCAACACCACCAGCGCAGCGATCTGCGCCACCGACTGCACGATGACGGTCGCGGCCAGCAGCATGTTGATGACTTCGGTGAGGTCGAAGAACGTGCCGATGGCCGTCGCCACGCCCATCGTCAGCAATGCCACGTGCGGGAAGCCGTGCCTGGCATGCAGGCGGCTGAACACGGACAGGAAAACCTTGTCCTGCGCGGCCTGGAACGGCACGCGCGAGCCGCCCAGCAGGCCGGTGAACACCGAGGCGAATGCGGTCACGATGATGAGCAAGGTCATCACGGCTGCGGCCAGGTGTCCCCAGCTGCGCTCCACTACCAGCGAAGCCACGGACTTGGACTGGGCGATTTCCTGCCATGGCGCCACGCCGAGCACGCTGATGTTGAGGGCGAGGTAGACGACCATCATCGCGATCACCGAGACGATGATGGAGCCGGGCATGGTGCGTCCCGGGTTGCGCAGCTCGTCGCCGATGTAGGCGGTGGTGTTGTAGCCGAGGTAGTCGTAGATGCCGATGACCAGTCCCGCGCCCAGCCCCATGAAGAACTTGCCGCCGAACATGCCGGCCGGATAGGTGAAGGCGTAGCTCGCGTTGAAGTGCGAAAAGCCCGCTGCCGCCACGCCGATAACGGACACCAGCATGATGACCCACAGCGCGATGGTGATCGCGCGCACCGATTCGATGCGCCGGTACAGCATCCAGGTGACAAGGCCGGTCGCCACCAGGCCGATGAGGTGCACCGGCCACCAGCCAAGACCGGGGAAGAAGAATTCGAGGTACTCCACCATCCCGATGATGCCGGTGGACATCAGCAGGGGAATCGCCAGCAGCATCGTCCAGATGAACAGGAAGGGCATCAGTTTGCCGGTGCGGTACTGGAACGCTTCGCGCAGGTAGACATAGGTGCCGCCGGAACCCGGCATCGCCGCGCCGAGCTCGGCCCAGACCAGACCGTCGGCCATGGCCAGGATGGCGCCGGCGATCCAGCCGATCACCGCCTGCGGGCCGCCCATCGCGGCGACCATGATGGGGATGGTGATGAACGGCCCGATGCCGCACATCTGGGTCATGTTGATCGCGGTGCCCGAGAACAGGCCGATGGAGCGATGGAAGCCGTTGTCGCGAACGGGCTGTGGCGCGCTGGAATCTTGCATGGTGGCCTTGGTGTTTTGCGCGATGAGTTGTTCTGCTTTTTGCTCGTCATCCCAGTGAAAGCTGGGATCCAGTGTCTATGATTGCTTGAATGCAAAGGCGCTGGATGATTCGCTTCGCTCACCCCTTCGGGGCCAGCCTTCGGCTGTTCAACGCCCGCAAGGCGGGCTTTTGTCCTGCTTGCGCAGGAATGACGAACAAGAATCCGAATGTTTGGGCAAGTCCGAACCCTCTCTCCCAGCCCCTCTCCCGCAAGCGGGAGAGGGGAGGAAGACCACGAGCAGCGAGGGGGAACTGCTCGGGAGAACCACTCAAATCACCACTGCCCGCGTATGCCCAGCATGACCATGCGTTCGGAGTACTGGGAGTGCGAGGCCTGATCGGGCCATACGAGGTAATACTTCTGGTACTCGTTGGTGAGGTTGGTGCCGTCGAGGAAGATCGTGGCGTACTTGTTGAGCTTGTACGACACCGATGCGTCCAGATACTTTTGCGGCGCTTCGTACATTTCCAGGCCGGTGATGTTGCCCACGTCCTCCTCCACCGCACGGCGCGAGCGATAGTTGTAGGCAAGGCGCGCTTCGAAGCGGTTGTCCTGATACCACACGATGAAGTTGCCGGACTTGGTGGAGTTGTCCTGGAACGGAATTTTCGCGCCGGACAAATCCCGCAGGCCCGTGTTGCTGGGCGCGTAGGTGGCGTTCACCTCGATACCCGTCTTGGACAGGATGCCGGGCAGGAAGGTGAAGCCCTGGCGGTAGTCGTACTCCGCGCCCTGGATGCTGTTGCCGCTGCCTTGCACGGGTTCCTGGATCGTGATGCAGTGGTCGCGCACCACGCCGTCCTCGTCCGGGTAGCCGCAGTTGGTCACGTTGCCGTTGACGATGAAGCTCTCCATGTTGATGCGGAACAGCGCGAGGCTCATCATGCTGGAGGGGTTCATGTACCACTCCAGCGACGCGCCGTAGTTGGTGGAGCGCCACGGGTTGAGATTCGGGTTGCCCGCAGACTGTCCGCTGGAGACGCGGTAGAGCGGCCCCTGCGGCGTTTCCATCAGCGAGTAGTTCAACTGCAGGCCGCCGGACCACTGGCTCAGATCCAGCGGCATCATGTTCTTGGAGTAGGCGAGGCGGAACTTCAGGGTGTCGGTGATATCCAGCGAGAAATTGGCCGAGGGCAGCACGTCCTGGTAGCTGCGGTCGGTGATGGACGTGCCGTTGGGGGCAGACACGTCGCCATAGGCGCCGGGATCGCCGACGAGGTGCTGCGTCACGTTGAGGTCGGTGTGGATCATGCGCACGCCGACGTTGCCGCTGTACGGCATGTCGCCGATGGTTCCGCTGAAATCGCCTTGCATGTAGCCGGTCAACTCGCGCAGGCCCACGCCCCATGTGGTGCTGGGATCGTCCGCGATGACGGTGTCTGGGTAGAGCGACTTCCAGTATGAAATGGGGTTGATCAGCGCATTGGGATTGACCGCCCAGTAGTTGATGCCGGAGCCGAGCAGGTTGGTGTATTCCTTCCAGTTGCTCGACAGCGGCGCGGCCGTGTTCGGCATCGAGATCGCGGACAGCGGTCCCGCGCGGTAGTAACCCTCGGCGTTGCCAGCGGTGCACGAGCCGGTGTTCATCACCACGTCGGCACCGACGTAGCGCACCAGGCAGCCGTTCGGGTCGCTGGCGCCCATGCCGGCATATACCGGCGTCTCCAGTGTCCAGCCGAGGTTGTTGGCGCTGCGGACGCTGTCGCGCAGGCCGAACTCGAGCTGGATGCCGTCCTGGAAATCGTACTTGCCGTCGAAGCGCAGCGCGTTGAGGCTCACCTGGCGGTCGTAGTCGCCGGAGGACTCAATCGTCTTCATCGTCCAGCCGGCCGGATTGGCGAAATCGTTGACCATCGTCTGCGGCATGCTGATGGTGAGGTAGCGCCCGCCGAAGTTGGCGATGATCGGAATGGTGTTCTGCGGTATGCCGTTGGCGTTGAACACGCGGTCGCCGCCGAGTTGCGACGGATAGATCATCGTGGTGCCCGGCGTGGTGCTGCCGTCGCTCAGCACGTTGGGCCACAGGCCGCCGTCGGAATCGGAAATGTTGAGATCGGTTTCCACGTTCGACTGGAACGCCGTGTCGTGCACGCCGCGCAGGCCGAAGGTGAACGAGCCGCCGTTGTCGTAGTCCAGCTGCAGGTTGAAGTTCTTCGCGTTCGAGCTTTTCTGCGTGATCTGCGAGAACGACTCCACGTCGCCCGGCCACTTCTCGTACACCTGCGTGGTGTACAGCTGCGAGCCCTGCCAGCCCGGTTGCGGCGTGCCGTAGGCGCCGAGCGCGGGACTGCCGGTATTGCGCGACTGCAGCGGCACGTAGGTCGCGCCCTGCCAGTCGGTGGAGTTGAACTGGATGCCGGCGTTGGTATCCCACTCGCGCTGCTGCGAATAGAAGAAATCGCTGGTCAGGCTGAAGCCGTTGCCGAGGTCCGCCTGGAACGACACGTTGCCAGACTTGCGCTTGCGCTGGGTGATGGTGTCGTAGAGGCCGATGTTCTGGCTGCCCATGAACACGCCGTTGGACTTGCCGTCGCCGTTGACGTCCACGCTGCCGTCGGCGTTCTGGTGTATCTGCGAGGGAATGGGCGCGCCGTTCCACGATGTCAGGAAGCCGCCGTAGCCGCCCGCACTGGTGGCGTTCTCGCCGTTCAGCACCACGCCGTACTGGTCGAGGCCTTCGGTGGAGTTTTCGCGCGTGGTGTTGGAGAAGTCGGCGGAGACCAGCAGGCCCCACTTGCCGTCGTCGTTGTACGAGATCAGACCGTTGGCCTCGGGGCCCCAGCGGTCAGTGGTACTGCCGCGCTCGCCGTTGGCGGAGTAGCTGTAGGTGAAGCCGCTGGGCAGGTCCCAGGGGCGGTAGGTGTGCAGGTCGACCGCGCCGCTGATGCCGCCGTCGGTCTCGTTGGCCGTGGTGGACTTGACCACGTCCACGCCGTGGAACAGCGTGGAAGGCAGCATGGTGAAGTCGGGCTGCTGCGAGTCGATCTGGTCCGCCGTGATGAACACCTCGCCGTTCAACATCGTGCCGACCTGCGGCAAGCCGCGTACAGAGACTGACGTGCCCACGCCGGCATCGCGGTCGATCTGCACGCCGGTGACGCGTTGCAGGGAGTCGGTGATGGTGGTGTCGGGCAGGGCGCCGATGTTCTCCGCCGTGATGCTGTCCTGGATGTTCGGCGCTTCGCGCTTCACATCGATCGCGCGTTCCTGCGAGGCGCGCACGCCGGAGACGTTCACGGTGGCCAGCGTGACCGCATTCTTTTCCGCGGTCGTGGCCTTGTCCTTGGTATTGGCTTTCTTGGCGTTGGCCGATGAAGCCGCTGACGTCGCTGGTGCAGTTTGCGCTGCGGTGGTCTGCGTTGCCTGGCCATCCGTCTGGACATCGGCGAACGGTGTCGCGGCGGCCGACGTCGACACGACGGCGAACAGCGACATGGTGATGGCAAATGACAGGGGATGCTTGTGATGTACGGTGGACATGGGCCTTAACCTCAGTTGTTGATGCCTGTCGAACCTCAGGTGCTCCGCGGTATTCCGATACGCGTGTAATCCGGCGGCGTCAGCGATTCCGTGTGTCGTCGTGATGCAGCCTCTCGATCTCCCTGGCCATGGCTTCGCGGGCCATGGCCGTTCCCTCCGGTGTCACTGCGCGGGGCATGCGCCCCGCGTTCCACCTATTTCGAAAACGCCATTCGCGCCAACGCCCACTGGCCATCCCGCGGATCGCCCGTAGCGAAGATGCACAAGTCGCGGACGCCGGTGCCCATTGGCAACGCTACGTCTGCATCGAGATGGATCTGCCCCGCGGTCCCTGCCGCATGTGCCAACGGCAGGCTGGCAAGCAGCGGTCCCGAGCAGCTGCCGGCGTGGATTTCGAACTCGCCGGCGGTGCTGGCCTTGTGGCGCACGACTGCATCCTTGGCCTCGTCGCCGAAGCGCCATGCCATGCGCTCGACGGTCAAGACGACGTGCCCGATGCCATCCAGCGAAGCCTGCGGCCACAGCCAGCACGCGTTGCCGATATCCACCGCGTAGACCGGTCGCGGCCCCTGCGTGGGGCGGCGCCCATCCAGGCGCGAAGCCGGCTGCCCGGAACAGGTCGCGAGCGCGCTGCCATCGCGGGCCAGCAGGGTCGTTTCGTCCAGCGCCTGTGTGCGCGGTGCGGCGAGCTCGAAGCCGTCCGGCGCGAACGTCGCCGCCTTCAGGCTGGTCTTGCCGGGCAGCGTCAGCGGTCGGACATACGGTGCGGAGCGGTTGGTGGGTGCGGAGCCATCCGTGGTGTAACGAATCGTGCCGAAACCAGTCTGGTTGGACAGTTCGACCTGGAACGTGCCGCTGGTCGCGGCGGCCACATGGAAGGCCGGGGCGAACGCACTGTCCGCGTAGTCGATGCCCAGTGCGCGGTAGCGTGCGAGTTCGGCCGGTATGCGTTGCAGGAAGCCGTTCCAGTCGTGCGCGCCCGCAGGCGACCAGCCGAGTTCCGAGAGCGCCGTAATGCGCGGGAACACCGCATGCTGGTCATGCGCGAAGGTCGCCATCTGCTCGGTCCACAGACCGGCCTGCACACCGATGATGCGCTGGGCTTCGCCTGCGCCCGCACCGTGCGGGATGACCGCTGTGTCATAGGCCTGGCGCAGCGTTGCCGCAGGAGGCGGACCCGCCCATTCATCGGGCAGGTCGGACTGGTAGTGGTCGAAGTACAGCGACTCCTGCGGCGTCATCACCACGTCGTGGCCTTGCCTGATCGCTTGCAGCGCCACGCGTTCGTCGTCGTCGCCGTGCCACGACATCACCACTTGCGAGGCCGGCAGCGTCGCGCCGGCGACCAGTTCGTCGTCCCAGCCGACCGGTGTGCGGCCGTTCTTCACGAGATGGTCGGCGAGCTGGCCGATGAACCAGCCTTGCAGCTGGTCCATGTTCGACAGCCCCAGCCTGTGCATCTGCGCGCGCACTTCGGACGACGCGTTCCATTGCTGCTTGTCGGCCTCGTCGCCGCCGAGCGAGATGTACTTCGACGGGAACAGCCGCATCACTTCGTCGAGCACGTCGTCGACGAAGCGCAAGGTTTTTTCGTTGGGATTGAGCAGCCACGGGCTGACGCCCCATTCAGTCCATACGGCCGGACGCTGGCCGGTGACGCCCAGCCAGGGGTAGGCGGCGATGGCTGCCTGCGAATGCCCGGGGAGGTCGATTTCCGGCACCACGTCCACGAAGCGCTCGCCGGCATAACGCACGATGTCGCGCACCTCGGCTTCGGTGTAGTAGCCGCAATAGGGTTTGTCGGCGGAGCCCGTCAGTTCGGCATCGAGTCCAACCGCCTTGCGGCAGGCGCCGACTTTCGTGAGCTCGGGATACTTGGGAATCTCGAGGCGCCAGCCCTGATCTTCGGTCACGTGCCAGAGCAGCACGTTGAGCTTGCTGAGCGACATCCAGTCGATCAGCTTCTTGATGTCGGCGGTGCCCTGATAATGCCGTCCCGAGTCGAGCAGCAAGGCGCGCCAGGCGAAACGCGGCCAGTCGTCGATGATCCCATCCGCGACGTCGGCCGGCGCGCCGCGCGTCCAGCCGGGTGGTGTCAGCAATTGCCACAGGGTGACGCTGCCGTAAAAGATGCCGCGTGGCGTGCGCGCGATGACTCGGATGCCTTGATCGTTCACCGCGATGCGATAACCGGCATCGCCCGCGGCATCGGCATGCGGATCCACCACGAAGGTGATTGCTGGATGCGCACCGGCCGTCGTCGCCATGCGCAGACGTAACCCGCGGGTATTGGCGACCAGCCGCATGAAGCGATCTGCGATGGGTTGCAGATCGGCGCCGTGTACTGCGACCTCGGCGCCGTCAGCGATTTTGAACGAGCCGGCCGCTGCCGGCTGCATCCGGGCCGGCTGCGGCATCAGCGACCACGCGGGCGTGGCGGGCACGGCAACGGCGACGCCGGTGGTCGCCAGCCAGGTCATGGCCATGTACCGGAAAAGCCTGGATGGCGCGATGTGGTTCATGCGACCCGCTCGCTTGCCATGGCGTTGCCCAAGGCATTGCGCCGCAGATACCAGCGCGCCGCACCCAGCACGCCGTGGCGACCGTGCTCCGTCACCCATACCGGCACCTGCGAGAGCAACGCATGTGCGCTGCGTCCATGCAGGAAGCGTTCTTCAAAGGCACTGTGCGCGAGCAGCTCGAACATGGAGGAAAGGAAGCCGCCGGCCAGGTACACGCCGCCGGTGGCCATGAAGGCCAGTGCAAGGTTCCCGGCAAGACTCCCCAGCGAAGCACAGAAGATTTCCACGGCTTCCGCGGCACGCGCATCGCTGCAGGCGGACGCTGCGGCGGTGACGGCTTCGGGCGTGGTGTGTTTCGGGGATTCCCCGCACAAGGCGCACAGGGTCTCGTAAGTGGTCAGCAGGCCGGGGCCCGAGACGATACGTTCGAACTCCACATAACCGCCGTTCGGGGCGAGGTGCGCGAGGATTTCGCGCTCGCGAACCGAGTTCGGCGCGAAATCCATCTGCCCGGCTTCGGTGGTCACCACCAAGCCACCATTGGGACCGGGTATGCGCGCCGCGGCGCCAAGGCCCGTGCCAGGGCCGATCACCAGGCTGGGGCCATGCCCATGCGTGCCCGGCCCGCAGAGATGGCGGCCGCCGCGGGCCAGGCCGCCGTCGAGGGCGTAGCCCAGTGCCTCGAAATCGTTGAGTACGGCGACATCTTCCAGGGCCAGCACCTGGCGCAATTCCGACAGGCGGATAGGCCAGGCGAGGTTGTCGTTCGCGACCTCGTCGCCCATGGGTTGTCCCGCGCAAGCCAGTACGCAGTGCTTCACCGGGGCTTGCACCTCGGCATCGATGAAGGCGCGCAGCAGTTCCGACAGCTTCGGGTAGTCCGCGCACACGAACTTCCGATAGGCGAGCGTCTCGGCCCCGTGGCTTTCGCCGCGCGCGGCGCGCATCAGCGCAACACGTGCATGCGTGCCGCCGATGTCGGCGGCCAGAAACGGCGTCGTCGGTATTCCCGCCAGTCGATCCGGATGGTCGATTGCCACGTCCAGCGCGCTCCCCCGCAATGGATTCGCCATCAGCTTGAAACGTTATTGACACCGGTGTCAAGTGGTGGCGCAACATGCCGGAATTGCCCCGGAAAAGGGCTGCTGCATGGATCAGAGGCGTGCACAAGGTCTGCCGGAAGCAGCTATCGATGCAGAAAAATCCGCAAATACGCGGGTTTTTGGACTTTCCGCCCAGTGGTCAATGAAGGAAATCCATCGACGACGGCGACGCAGTGCTGCCGTGCCTCGCTGCCCGGATGCCTCTAGGGCGCTGTCGGAGAAGAGGTTCGCGGAACAAAGCAAAAGCCGCTCAATGGCGGCTTTCGTGGGTGCAACTATCCAATTTCTCACATGGTACCGGTGATAGGACTCGAACCTACACACTGTCGCCAGTAGCGGATTTTGAGTCCGCCGCGTCTACCATTCCGCCACACCGGCATGTGAGCAGCGCATTATGCCGGGATCAGTGCACCGGGTCGAGGCCCAGCTGGCGTTCGCAGCGTTCGTAGCCATTGTTGCCGGACAGCGGCTGGAATACGGCGCAGTGGGTCATGTTGCCCGAGTAGATGTGCAGGCTGACAGCGATGTCGTGGTCGCTGGGGTTGCGAATGGTGTGGTACTCGTGCGGCGGGATCAGGCTGCCGGCGGAGCCGGGGCCGGCCTGCACGGAACCGACGGGCTGGAAGCGACAATGGCCCTCGGCATCGTCCATCCGCTCGTACTGCACCACGTCCAGTGCGCCGCGCCACACGCCTTCCACGCACCACATGCCGGCGTGATCGTGGATCGGTGTGCCCTGGCCCGGGCCCCAGGTCATCGCCACCACGCAGTAGCCGTGGTCGTCGCTGCGGTACAGCTCGCGGCGCGCATAGCGGCCTTCGGCGGTTTCCAGCACGCATTCGGGCAGCTGGATTTCGTTGCCGCGGATCAGTTTGCACAGGCTGTTGCGCAGGCTGTCGGTGATCGCGGGTGTGCTGGCCTGGATGACAGCCGTATCGATAGCGTCGATCAGCTGGCGACAGCCGGGAAATTCGGTGGTGAGCATGGTGACTCCACGCGTGGCGTGAAACGGTTCGGTCATTATAGATTCGATGGTCGGTAATGACGAATGGTCATGAGCGGCCCAACTGCATCGGGGTGTTCAGGAACGGACGCGGGAATGTCGCAATGCGCTTGTACCGTGGTTAATCAGAGCATGCCTATGCTCGACGGGAACACGGCTTCGAGGTGGCGCCATGGGCACGCATGCGAAACGCGGAGGCGGCAAAAAGCCGACCGGGAAACAGCCATCAGGCGCGCAGGGTGTGGCTGCGAGCGGCCTCGGTGCGATCAATCACATCGTCGTGTTGATGCTGGAGAACCGTTCGTTCGACCACATGCTCGGATTTCTCTACGCCGATGCGAACAATGTCTCGCCTGCCGGCAACGCGTTTGAAGGCCTTACCGGCAAGGAATCAAATCCCGACGGCGCAAACGGCACGAACGTCACGGTATCGCAGATCCAGCCGGGGGCGGCGAACGCCTACTTCCTGCCCGGTGCCGATCCCGGCGAAGGTTACGTGGCGACGAACGCGCAATTGTTCGGCAGCAATGCGCCACCGGCGCCTCCGGTGGCGACCAATGCAGGTTTCATCAACAACTTCGCCGCCACACTGACCTGGGAGGCTGCGGAAAAGCAGTCGATTCTCGCGGGCACCGTCGCCACCGACATCATGGCGATGCATACGCCTGCCAGCCTGCCCGTGCTGTCGACGCTCGCCCGCGGCTTCGCGGTGTGCGACCAGTGGTTCGGTTCGGCGCCCACCGAGACCTTGCCCAACCGCGCCTTCGTGCATGCGGCGACTTCGCAGGGCCACATGGACGACAAGACCAAGTCGTTCACCGCGCCGACGATCTACGGCCTGCTTTCGCAACACGCCATCGACTGGATGATCTACGGCTACGACGCCGACCCGCTGACCCGACTGACCTTCAGCGACACCGCGAGCGCGGCGGATACGCACTTCGGCTTGTTCGCCGATTTCCAGGCCGCGGCCAAGCAAGGCCAACTGGCCGCGTATACCTTCCTCGAGCCCAGCTGGGGATCGAGCGGAAACAGCCAGCATCCCAACTACGATGTCGCGCTCGGCGAACAGCTGATCCACGACGTCTACTACGCACTGCGCAACGGGCCGGCCTGGAACGAAACGCTGCTGATCGTCACCTATGACGAGCATGGTGGCTGCTACGACCATGTGCCGCCGCCGACCAACGCTGTGCCGCCCGATGCCACGGCCGGCGAATTCGGTTTCGACTTCAAGCGCTTCGGACCGCGCGTGCCCACGTTGCTGGTCTCGCCCTGGATCGCAGCGGGCACGGTGTTCAGGGTGTCAATGGGTGCGATGCCGTTCGACCACACTTCCATTCTCAAAACGGTCGAGCAGCGCTGGGGTCTGCCGGCGCTGACCGCGCGCGACGCGGCGGCGTCGGACGTCGGCGGTGTGCTCACGCTCGCCGCGGCGCGCACGGACGATCCACTCTCCGGGGTCGTGGTGCCCGTGTCGACGGGAACGAACCCCGCCGCCGGGAAACCTTCGCATTTGCAGGAGGTGTATGCCGATCTTGCGGCAACCTTGCCGGTTGCTGCTACCGGGCCGGATCGCACGGCACTGCACACCGAGGACGACTACAGGACGTACATCCGCCGGCGCGTGGCCGCATGGAAGGCGCAGAGAGAGCGTTGAGAACCCGGACAGGGATTCCGGGTGGATCGGGCATCGAGCAAGGCAAGCGCCGGGTACCCTGTTGGTGCGGACCGTGGGTGCCAGAGGTGCCTGCAGCTATCCTGGAAATGTCCGCTTTCGACCGGCTGAATCCGCGACCCGAGGTGTCACTTCAATGAAACGGCCCAGGTAGTCCCTGTCGACATCCAGGCGGATGAGGGCCTGACTGCCTTTGCCACCCGTGACGGATACGACTGTCCATGTCGATGGGAGAGTAACTTTAGGGTCGAGTCCGACGAACCACTGAAGTAGTTCAACCCGCAAGAACTTTGCGCGGGGCAATCCGCGCAAAGTTCTTGCACACACGAGAGGATCGCAAATGAAGACGCGTATTACGGGATCGATGGCCGCGGTCGCCTTGCTGGCGTCGCTGACGGCACTGCCGGCGCTCGCCGCGCTCAAGCCCGGTGCGATGGCACCGGACTTCACTGCCGAGGCGAGTCTTGCCGGCAAGGATTTCAGCTTCTCGCTTGAAGGGGCTCTCAAGAAGGGGCCGGTGGTGGTGTATTTCTACCCATCGGCGTACACCGGCGGCTGCGATCTGGAAGCGCATAGCTTCGCCACCGAGAAGGCCAAGTTCGACGCCGCCGGCGCCACCATCATCGGTGTGTCCGCCGACAGCATCGAGCGGCTGAATGCCTTCTCGTCGGATCCGCAGTACTGCGCCGGCAAGTTCCCGGTAGCCTCCGACCCCAGTGGCAAGGTGGCGGCTTTGTACGACCTCAAGATGACGGCGGCGCAGGCCGGCATCAACGACGTGCGTGGGGTGGCCATCGATCATGGTTTCATCTCGCGCACCACATTCGTGATTGCCAGCGACGGACGGATCGTCGCCACGCTGTCGTCGGAGGCGGACCACCTGCGCCCCGATCAGCACGTGGCTCGGTCGCTGGCCATCGTGCAGGGCATGCGGTCAGGCAAGATGCCCATGACGGGCGGACACTGAACTGGCCAGTCCGCTGAATCGGAGCAGGTGGCAGGTGTTCTGGGTGGGTTTCGCGATGTGAAACGCGAGCTTGCCCGGGATACCTGTCTGGCGCTGCCGACGTGAAACTGATGTCCGCTTCCCCAAAGCGGACATCGGCATTTTCGGAGGCAAGAAATGTCGGAGGAAGCGCAATGACCAGCCGTATCATCCGCATTTCTGTGGTTGTACTTGTTTCGACGTGTGCTCGGGTTGTCCATGCGGTGCAGCAGGACACGAAAAAATCGTCGAAATGAGCCCAGTCGCCGCGGATGCCGCGCGTCAATACGAAACCGATTCGACCTTCCCGTCAGGGTTGAAGCTTACGTAGTGTGTTGGAGCCTTGCGCTCGAAGTCCGTTGAGGTGGCACCTGCCCAGGTGGCATCGATTTTTGCCTGCAGCATTTGATTCGTGCAGGTCTGGGTATTTCCAATGGCCGAGCCTTCCTTGACCTCACAGCGGTAGCCGGCGGCAGCGACTTCGTCGCGGGACATGCCGACGACGATCAGGCCGTGCTCTACATCGATGTTGTACGCGCTATCGGGGTGCGCGCGGACGTAGTCTTCGCGCCCCTTGCTGACGGACTGCATGATGGCGGCATCGTCAGCGCGAATTTTGTTCACGGAAGAGGGGTCCGGGGCTGTCGAATTCGACGGCGGCGGCATGCAGCCGGCCAGTAGACCACTGGCAACTGCATAGAGCGCGACGACGTATCGAGTGGCGAACATCTTCATGGTTTTCCCCTGCGTGAATGCTTGGTTGGAACGGCCGATGCCAGGCAAAGGGTGATGAAAGAGCTCCAACGACTCAACATTACTGCGTGGACGCTCCTCCAGACCGAAGAGGGCTTGGTGAAGACAGTCGCCTTCAAAACGACGTGATGGCAGCGCCCGATTTCACCCCGTAGCTAACCTTTCGGATAGCCTGGATTGGACAATAGCAGCAGGGTGAAGGACACCAGCGTGTTGTTCAGGTCACTGCCGCAATCTCACGAGACTCAAGGCTTCGCCAGGAAGCCGCCGATCGCGCGGCTGTAGTTCTCGATGTCGACCAGGAAGGCGTCGTGGCCCTGCGGCGAATCCAGCGCCACGAAATCCACCGCGGCGCCGGCGGCGGCGAGGCCTTCGGCGATCTGTTCCTGCTGCTCCAGCGGGAACAGGATGTCGGTGCTGACGCCGATCACCAGTGCGCGTTCGACATGGATGCGCCTGAGGCCTTCCATCACGTTGCCGTCGCCGTATTCGGCGATGTCGAACCAGTCGCTGGCGCGTGACAGGTAGAGGTAGCTGTTGGGATCGAAGCTGCGCACGAAGCGGCGGGCGTGGCCTTCCAGATAGGACTCCACCTGGAACTCGAAGCCGAAGGGTTGTTGCTCCTCGCGTTGCTCGGCATCGAGGCGGATGCGCGCGAAGCGGCCGTTCCATTCCATCGCCGAGCGATAGGTGATGACGCCGAGCTTGCGTGCGATGCTCATGCCCATGTCGGGATAGCGTTCGCCGTCGCCATGGATGTCGTATCCGCCGTTAGCCCAATTGGGGTCGAGCCTGATCGCTTCGCGCTGCAGCGAGCGGATGGCGATGGCGAAGGGCTGCGCCTGCGGCGCGGTATCCACGCTGACATGGGCGCGAACCGCGCCTGGATGCAGCAGCATGTAGGCCAGTGCAGCCATGCCGCCCATCGAGCAGCCGACCAGGCAGGCGAGGCGTTCGATGCCGAGCGTGCGCACCACTTCGTGCGCCGCGTTGGCCACGTCTTCCAGCGACAGCTCGGGGAAGTCCAGCCGGTAGGCCTCGCCAGTGGAGGGATTGATCGAAGCGGGGCAGGTGGAGCCCTTGTCGCTGCCCAGCGAGTTCACGCAGATCACGAACCAGCGGTCGGTGTCGATGGCCTTGCCGGGACCGGCCATGTCTTCCCACCAGCCCGCGGCGGGATCCTCCGCGCTGGACGTCATGTGCGCGCTGGGCGAGAGGCCGGTGAGTACCAGGACGGCGTTGTCGCACGCGGAGTTGAGCGTGCCCCAGGTCTCATAGGCCACGCGTGCGTCGTGTAGTACGCCGCCGCGCTTCATGGCGAAAGGTGAGGGCAGCTTGCAGTAGCGGCGTGCGTCGGCCATCTCAGTGGACCTTGTCGATGGTGATGGCGATGGGCGTCCTGCGGTCGGTGTCCACGACGCCGGCGCTGCCTTCGAGGTCACCCGGCTGGGCGATGGGCTGGCCGTCGTGGCTGATGCGCGCCGCCACGATCACGCGCGCCACCGAGGAAAGTTTCAGTTCCGGCGTCATCGCCATCGTGTCGCTGAGCGTGACGGTGGTGGGCAACGTGCCGGCGGCGAGCTTGGCCACGGCCAGCGGCATCGGCGGACCGCTCACGGCGCGGGCGAACACGTAGAGTTGGTCGCCGGCCTGCAGCTTGTCCTTGAGCGCGGGAGCAAGGCTCACCTGTACCGTCAGCATGGCGCCGGTGCTGGCGGCGGCCGCGGGCTCGGTGGAAGGTTTGATGCCGGCGCGGGCATCGGCGTTCGCGATCTGTTCCGCCACGGCCTTGGCCACGGTCGAGCCAGGTTCCAGCAAGGGCTGCAGCTTGCGCCACGTGGCGGAGGCGTCCGCGTATTGCGCGTGCTGGAACTGACTGATGCCGAGCAGCCACAGTGCGCGCTGGCTGTCCGGCTGCAGTTCCAGCGCGCGATGCAGCAGGTCGAGGGCGCGACCGTCGATCTGATGATCGTCGCGCGCCATCGAATCGGTTTCGGCCCAGCCCACCATCGCGGCCACGTCGTCCGGAGTGAGCTTCAGCACGTGGTCCCAGGCGTCGCGCGCGTCGGCGGGCTGCTTGAGTGCGGTAGTGGCTTCGGCCAGCAATGCCCAGCCTTGCGCATCGTTCGGCTGCTGCCGGAGATGCTCGTGCAGTTCGGTCAGTGCCTGCTCGAAGTCCATCGGCTTCGGCGCGGCGGCCACCCCGTTGAGGGTCGCAGGCGCGCCGACATGCAGGTACAGCCCGAGTGTGACTAGAGGGAGCAGCAGGGCGATGCCCAGCGCCAGCGCGAACACGCCGCGCGGACGACCGTTGCGACGGCCTTCGCGCAGCAGGGGCACCAGCAGCAGGGCCAGCGCCGTCGCGAGCATCGCGGCGGCGACCAGATAGAACGCAAGCTTCACCAGTCATCCCCCGCATCGGCCGGGTCCGTGCCGGCCCGTTCCGTGTTGGCCATGTTGCCGTCGTTCGCGCCGGCGGCAATGCGGCGTCTGCGTACCGTCACCGCCACCACCAGACCACCGGCCAGCAGGATCGCCAGCGGACCGAACCACAGCAGCCACGTGCCGGGTTGCAGCGGCGGGTCGTACAGCACGAAGTCGGAATAGCGATCCACCAGGTACTGCTTGATCTGCGCGTCGGTCTTGCCCTGCTGCATCAGCTGGAACACTTCCAGCCGCAGGTCGCGCGCGAGGTCGGCGTTGGAGTCGGCCAGATCTTCGTTCTGGCAGACCATGCAGCGCAGCTGCTTCGTCAGGTTCTGGAAGCGCACTTCCTGCGCATGGTCCTTGAACGGCAGCGGCTCGATGGCGCCGGTGGCGGCGAAGGCGTGGCCGGCGAAGACCAGCAGTGCCAGCAGCACGAAATGTAGGAGCGCACCCTGTGCGCGAAGGCTTTTGGCTTCGGCCGCACCAAAGAACCATCGCGCACAGGGTGCGCTCCTGCGCGAGGCGAGTCCGGGTAGACGCGGCTTCATGGCGCCTCCCGCTTCACGGCATCGATCGCCGGTTGCAGTTCCTGCGCGATCACCTCGGGCGTGAGCGGGCCGATGTGCTTGTAGCGGATCACGCCCTTGGCATCGATCAGGAAACTCTCCGGCGCACCGTACACGCCGAAGTCGATGGCGGTGCGGCCGGGCTGGTCGGCGATCACCAGGTCGTAAGGATTGCCGCGGTCGCGCAGCCAGGCCTTGGCGTCGTCGGGCGCGTCCTTGTAATCGTAGCCCACCAGCACGATGCCGAGCCGGCGGCCGTCGCTCATCAGCACCGGGTGCTCCTCGGCGCAGGCCACGCACCAGCTGCCGAACACGTTGAGCAGGTAGGGCTTGCCGAGCAGGCTGGCCTTGGTGACGTTCTGCTCCGGCGCATCCAGCTTGGGCAACGCGAAATCGGGCGCGGGTTTGTCGATCAGCGGCGACGGCACGTAGCGCGCGTCGTGCCAGGTGTTCCACCAGATGCCGAAGCCGAACAGGCCCACCAGCGCCATGAACACGATGAACGGCACAAAGCGCTTCATGCCGGCGATTCCTGTGGCGAAGTCGCCGCGATGGGAGAAGCAGCCTCGGCGGCGATGCGCTTGATGCGGAAGCGGCGGTCGCCGGCGCAGACGAAGCCGCCCAGCATCATCAGCAGGCCGCCGCCCCAGATCCAGCGCACGAAGGGCTTGTAGTACAGCCGCAGCGCCCACGCGCCCTCGATGTCGTTCGCGTCCATCGGCTCGCCCAGCGCCACGTACAGGTCGCGGAACACGCCGGCGTCCACCGCCGATTCGGTCTGCACTTGCTCGTGCGAATAGGTACGCTTCTGCGGGTGCATCGTCGCCACGGTGGCGCCGTCGCGCAGCACGGTGACCACGCCCTGGTCGGCGTGCCAGTTCGGGCCGACGGTGCGGTGCACGCCGTCGAAGCGGAAGTCGTAGCCGGCCACGCTCTCGCTCTGGCCCGGCGTGAGGCGCACGTCGTGGGTGACGCTGAGCGACTCGGACAGCAGCACACCGATCACGAACACGCCCACGCCGAGGTGCGCCAGCAACATGCCGGCCATCTCGGCGGGATAGCGACGACCGCGCGGCATTTCACGCCAGCGCTTCAGCGCGTACAGCAGCACGCCCACGGCGATCCACACCGCCGATGCCACGCCCACGATGGCTTTCAGTTGCCCCTGCACGAAGAACGCCGCCACGATGGCGCAAGCCACCGCGGCGATGCCGGCGCGCAACATCACCTGCTTCAGCACGCCGCCATCGGCCTTGCCCCAGTGCAGGAACGGCCCGAATGGCAGCAGCGCCACCACCGGCGCCATCAGCAGTGGGAACAGCAAGCCGAAGTAGGGCGGCCCCACCGAGATGCGGCCGAGATGCAGCGCATCGCCGATCAGCGGGAACAGCGTGCCCAGCAGCACCATCGCCGACGCCGTGGCCAGCAGCAGGTTGCCGATCAGCAGCGCCGTTTCGCGCGAAACGACATTGAACGGCTTGCCGCCGGCCACCTTGGGCGCACGCAGCGCATAGAGCAGCAGTGAGCCACCCACCACGATGGTGAGGAAGGCCAGGATGAACACGCCACGGCGCGGATCGGAAGCGAACGCATGCACCGAGGTGAGCACGCCCGAACGCACCAGGAAGGTGCCCAGCAGTGACAGCGAGAACGCGAAGATCGACAGCAGCAGGGTCCACGCGCGCAGGCCGCCGCGCTTCTCGGTGATCGCCTGCGCATGGATCAGTGCCGCGCCCACCAGCCACGGCATGAAGCTGGCGTTCTCCACCGGATCCCAGAACCACCAGCCGCCCCAGCCCAGCTCGGCATAGGCCCACCAGCTGCCGGCCACGATGCCGAGGGTGAGGAAGCCCCACGCCGCGTTCGTCCACGGCCGCGCCCAGCGCACCCACGCCTGCTCCACTTCGCCACCGAGCAGGGCCGCGATGGAGAACGCGAACGCCACCGAGAAACCCACGTAGCCCATGTAGAGCACGGGCGGGTGGAAGGTCATGCCAGGGTCCTGCAGCACCGGATTGAGGTCGCCGCCATCGGCCGGCATCGGCAGCAAGCGCATGAACGGATCGGAGGTGAACAGGATGAAGGCGAGGAAGCCGATCGCGATCAGACCCATCACGCCGATCACGCGCGCGGCGAACGCTTCGGGCAGGCGATGGCTGAGCGCGGCCAGCGCCACCGTCCACAGGTTGAGGATCAGGATCCACAGCAGCAACGAGCCTTCGTGCGCGCCCCAGACCGCGGCGATGCGGTAGTACCAGGGCAGCGCGAGGTTGGAGTTGTCGGCCACGTACTGCACCGAGAAATCGAAATGCAGGAAGGCGTACACGAGGATGCCGAACGCCATCGCCACGAACACCGCCTGGCCGGCCGCGGCCGGGCGCGCCACTGCCATCAGCGCGCGGTTGTCGCGCCATGCACCGACCAGCGGCAACACGCCCTGCGCGATGGCGAGCAGGAAAGCGAGCACCAGTGCGAGCTGACCGAGTTCGGGCGTCATGGGCTCTTGTCCTGCGCGGCGGCTTCCTTCACCTTCGCGTCTGCATGCGCCTTGGCCATCGCCTCCTTCAGTTCCTTCGGCATGTAGGTTTCGTCGTGCTTGGCCAGCACTTCGGTGGCGACGAAGCGCGCGCCGTCCATGTGCCCGGTGGCGATCACCGACTGGTTGTCGCGGAACAGGTCGGGGAGGATGCCGGTGTATTCCACCGGCATGGCGCCGCCGGCATCGACCACGGTGAAAGTGACCTGCAGCGAGTCCTTGCTGCGCTGGATCGAGCCGGCCTTGACCATGCCGCCGAGGCGGAAGGTCTTGTACTGCGTAGCCTGCCCCGACTGCACCTGGCTGGGCGTGAACAGGTAGTTCATGTTCTGCTGCAAGGCGTACACCACCAGGCTGACCGCCAGCATGGCGGCAACCGCGATCACGATCACGAGGGTGAGCCTGCGCTTGCGGGTGGGGTTCATCGGCATGCAGTGGTCCGGCGGGGTCAGGGCGCAGGCGTGGAAGAAGGAGAGCGGCGTTCGCGCGCGACCTGCCGCGCCAGCCGGCCGCGCAGTTCGCGCAGGATGCGGCGGCGGCGCAGCCGCGGCGTCACGTTGTCGGCGATCAGCACGACGAAGAACACGGCGTAGGCAGGCCATACATAGCCTGCGTAACCACCCATCCTGAAGAAAGCGGCGGCTTCGCCGCTCAGGGCGAAGAAGTGCGAGAGCGTGCTCATCGGGCTGCCTCCGCTTGCGCGATCTCGCGCACCCAGTCCTTGCCGGACTCCAGCGCAAGGATGTCGGTGCGCGCGCGCCGGCACAGGCTGGCGGCGTAATAGCACTTGGTGGCCAGCGTCATCGCCAGCAGCGGCCACAGCATTTCCCACGGCATCTTGGAGTGGCCGAAGATATTCACCGTGCTGCCCTGGTGCAGGGTGTTCCACCACACCACCGAGTAGTGCACGATGGGCACGTTGATGATGCCGACGATGGCGAGGAAGCTCGCGGCGCGCGCGCCCTGGCGGCGATCCTCGAACGCGTGGTACAGCCCGATCACGCCGAGGTAGAGGAACAGCAGCACCAGTTCCGAGGTGAGCCGCGCGTCCCAGGTCCACCACGTGCCCCACATCGGCTTGCCCCACAGCGAACCGGTGGCCAGGGTGATGAAGGCGAAGGCCGCGCCGATCGGCGCCGATTCCATCGCCACCACCTCGGCCAGCTTCAATCGCCATACCAGGGCGATGAAACCGGATACGCCCATCACGGCGTAGACGAACATGCTCATCCACGCGCTGGGCACGTGGATGAAGATGATCCGGTAGGCGTCGCCCTGCTGGTAGTCCGGCGGCGCCAGCACCAGGCCGCCGTAGAGCCCTATCACGCCGAACAGCAGCGCCAGCCCCATCGCCCACGGCCGCACCGCGCCGGCGAAGCGGTAGAACGTCGGCGGCGAGCCGAGCTTGTGCAACCAGAGTGGAATCCACTTCGCCATGTCACGAGTCCAGCGCAATGCGTAAGGCCGCCGCGCACGCCAGCGGCGCCAGCACCACGGCGAGGATGAGTGCGGCGGTCAGCCACGCGACCGGAGCGAACCACGGAAGCCCCTCTTGGGCGGCTGTCACCGCGCCGGCAGCGAAGATCACCACCGGCACGCACAGCGGCAGCAACATCAGTGCCAGCAGCATACCAGAGCGCCGCGTGCCGGCCGTCAGCGCCACCAGCACCGCGCCGAGCAGGCTGAGCAGCGGCGTCGCCAGCAGCAGCGCCAGCAGCAGCGCCGGCATCGCCGCCGCGGGCAGGTGCAGCATGCCGGCCAGCAAGGGTGCGATCACGATCAGCGGCAACGCCGTGGTGATCCAGTGCGCGAGGATCTTCATCCCCAGCATCAGCGGCAGCGGCTGTGGCGCCAGCACCAGCTGCTCCAGCGAGCCGTCCTCGATGTCGCTGGCGAACATCGCGTCCAGCGCCAGCAGCATCGCCAGCAGCACCGTCACCAGCACCACGCCGCCAGCGATCCGCTGCAGCAACGCCAAGTCCGGCCCCAGCGCAAACGGAAACAGCACCACCACGATCACCGCGTACAGCACCGGCATCGCCAGATCCCCGCGCCGCCGCCAGGCCAGCATGAGGTCGCGGCGAAGCATGGCGGCGCAAGCGCGAGGAAGCGGGGCATTCATGGCGCAACCACCATCGACATCGCAGCCTCTACCACCTCAGTTCCCAGATACGGCGCGGCGTGGCTGGTGTGCAGGACGTCTCGTCGGGCGTAGTTCCCATCTCCTCGGCACCGCCTGCTTGTAGTTCCGGCGTATTGAACCAGTCCATTTCTCTTGGCTACTTCTCTTGACTCCGGGCATCCTGCCCGTCGCCCTTCGGGCCGGCTTCGCTGTTCGCCACCGCGCCCAGCGGTGGCGTGGGCCAGCAAAGAGAAGTAGCTCGGGCGCCGGCAGGCGGCCGAAAGCCCGCCGCAGGCGAGCCAAGATGCGAAAGCGAAAGGTCGCCGCGGGCACCCGCCCCTCACCCTAGCCATCCCCCCAAAGGGGAGAGGGGATTTGCTCGCGCGACCGAGGTTGCGCACCTGCTTGCGGCAGACAATTGAACGTTCGTCGCAAGCGCCTCCGCGAGCGACTACATGCGATGTTCCACGAACACGCTTACCCATGCATGCGTATCCGCTGCGGCTCCCCGCCATGAAACCCCGCCACCCCATGGCTGCTCGCCAATGCCGCGCCTCCCTCGGCAACGTGCCGTTCCAGCAGCCGATTGACCAATGCAATGCCCTGCCGGTCGAGATTCGCGTAAGGCTCGTCAAGCAGCCACAGCGCCGCTGGTTGCAGCAGCAGGCGCGCCAGCGCGGCACGCTTCTTCTGCCCCGCGGAAAGACGCCGCACCGGCTCGTCCTCGTAACCGCGCAGGCCCACTTCACCCAGCGCCGCGTCCGGCGTGACGCCGGCGCGGCAACCGTGCAAGCCGGCGGCGAAGGCCAGGTTCTCGCGCGGGCTCAACTCGTGCTTCTGACCCAGCTGGTGGCCCAGGAAAAGGATCTCGTTCGCGCAGGCGTCGCGTTGCAGCGGTGCGCCGCGCCAGCGCAATTCCCCTTCGCTGACGTGCAGCAGGCCGGCCAGCAGGCGCAGCAAGGTGGTCTTGCCGCTGCCGTTGTCGCCCTCGACCAGCGCCAGCTCGCCCGCGTGCAGGCGGAAATCCAGCGGCGCGAACACCGGCTCGTCCTGGCGGTGGAAGCTCAGGCGATGCGCTTCGAGCAGGGGCGTGGCGGCGGAGGCTGCGGTCATCTGCCGCATTCTCCGCAATGGCTGGCGAGCTTGTCCATGCGGCGGACTGCCGCCGTAAAGCCGTTCAACCCAGCATGCGCAATTCGGCGGGACCGTCGGCCTCGCCGTGCACGTAGGACAGTTGCGCGTGTTCGCGCATCAACGCGTCCAGCGTGCGCAGATCCGCACCGATCACGAACAGGCTGGGCTCGCTCCAGCCGGTCTGGCCCACGCCGATGGCGGGGTAGACGGCGACCTGCGGCAGCTTGTCCAGGGCATCGACCAGCGCCTGCTGCGCGGCGAGGTTTTCCGCCTGCGGGCGGCGGCGCGCCTGCGGATTCCATGCCGTGATGAAACCCCACGGCTGGCCGCCGACGACGGCCGCCAGTTCGGCCGGCAGCGGCAGGTCGATACGGATCGCCGCCCAGCGCACCGTGTCGAGCACCACGTGGTAGGTGGTGTTGCGGAAGTCTTCGAGCAGGAACTCATTCATGGCGTAGTTGCGCGGGCAGGGGCGTAAGCCGAGCTTGCAGCATGCGCGCCGCCGCGTCGAGGTCGACGGCGTTCGCATCCGGTGCCTCGCGCAGGATTTCCTCCAGCAGCGCATCCTGCATGCGGCCGCGTTCCAGCGCGTAGCTGTAAGGCAGGTGCGTAAAGGTGACCATGCGATAGCGCGCCATGAAGTGCTGCGGCGCGCGTTCGGCCAGCTTCGCGCCCAGTGCGCGCCTGGCTAGGTAATGCGGATCGGCCACCGAGTCGCGCATCTCCACGTAGTTTTCCAGCGCCATCGCGGCGATCGCGTTGGCGTTGGGTTGGCGGATGCGCTGGAACTCGGCGAACACGCCGGCGCTGTCGCCAGGCGTGGCGGCGAGCAGTTCGGTCAGCGTCACCGTGTCCTCGAAGCCGCAGTTCATGCCCTGGCCGTGGAACGGCACGATGGCATGTGCGGCGTCGCCGATGAGCAGGGCGCGTCCGTCCAGGTGCCAGCGGTCGAGGTGCAGCGTGGAGAGCGTGCCCACCGGGTGTTCCGCGTAATCCGCGTCGAAGCGGGGAATCAGCGGCAGCAGGTCGGGGAAGTCCGTGGCGAAGAACGCGCGCGCCGCGGTGGCATCGGGCAGGGTGGCAAAGCTTGGGTGCGCGCCGTGTGCCGGCAGGAACAGCGTTACGGTGAAACTGCCTTCGGCGTTCGGCAGCGCGATGCACATGTAGCCGCCTCGCGGCCAGATGTGCAGCGCGTGCGGTTCGATCGCGAAGCGCCCTGCGCCGCCGGCTTGCTGTACCAACGCGGCGGGCAAGGTGTCGGCGGCGGGAATTTCCAGTTCCTTGTAGCCGTGGCCGAGGGGCTCGATGAGCTCACCCAGAGGTGCATAGGTGTTCATCGCCGTGCGCAGCGCGGAGCCTGCGCCATCGGCCCCGATCAGCAGGTCGACACCGTGCTCGCGTTTGATACCCGCCTCGTCGGCGAGCCGGATGCGGCGGCCGTCGAAATCCGTGTCCACCAGCGACTGGCCGAAGTGGAAGTGCACGCCGGACGCTTCGGCGGCATCCAGCAGCAGCATGTTCAGCGCGCCGCGCGACACCGACCAGATCACCTCGCTGTCGTCCACACCGTAGCGCTGCAGTCCGCTCGCCCCATCATGTGCATGCACCATGCGTCCGCGCATCATCACCGCGCGCTCCAGCACCGTGTCGGCCAGCCCCGCCGTACGCAACGCCTGCAGGCCGCGCTCGGCCAGGGCGAGGTTGATCGAACGACCGCCAAGAAACCCTGCGAGACGCGGATCAGGCCGCTTCTCGAACACCTCCACCGCAAAGCCGTGCTTTGCTAGTTGCCGAGCCTGCAGCGCGCCCACCAGGCCGCCGCCGATCAGGGTGATGCGAGGACGTTGCGTCATGTCGCGTTCCGGATGAAGGATCGCGACACTGTTCCGCAAGCGGCGGGGGACTGCAATACGCGGCGCCTCAGCGCCTGCTCGAAGCCTCCGCGCTGCGGCCGCGGCAAAGCGACCGAAGGGCCGGGCTGTTTGCCCGCGTGCCTGCGTCAGCACTTGGACGTGGACGGACGTCCACTCCTCGATTCCTCAAGAATCCATCCATGGACTCTCCCCGCATGCCTTCGTTCTTCCTCGGCCCGCAGGCACAGAGCTCCCGGCGCGGGCCACGCAGAAGCTTTGAGCAGGCGCCTAAAAGCTCATGAAGTACCCGCCGTTCACCGGCAGGTTGACGCCGGTGAGGTAGCCGGCGTCGTCGGCGGTGAGGAAGGTCACGGCACGGGCGATGTCGGCCGGCTGGCCCAGTCGGCCCACCGGGATGCCGGCGATGATCTGGGCGCGGATCTCTGCGGGCACGGCAGCCACCATCGGCGTGTCGCAGTAGCCGGGCGAGACGGTGTTGACGGTGACGCCCTTGCGCGCGGTTTCCCGCGCCAGCGCCATGCTGAAGCCGTGCACGCCGGCCTTGGCGGCCGAGTAGTTGACCTGGCCGAACTGGCCGGTCTGGCCGTTCACCGAACTGATGTTGACGATGCGGCCGAAGCCGCGCGCGGTCATGCCTTCCACCACGGCGTGGCTGGTGTTGAACACGCCGTCGAGGTTCACGCGCATCAGGTCGTGCCATTGCGCGGGCGTCATCTTGCGCAGGCTGGCGTCGCGGGTGATACCGGCGGCGTTGACCAGGATGTCCACGCCGCTGTGCTCGCGCTCGTGGTGGCCGATCATCGCCACACAGGCCTCGTGGTCGCTGACGTCCAGTGCCTCGTAGCGGATGGCGTCGCCGAACGCGGCGGTGGCCTCGCCGAAGGCCGCGAGGCGTGCCTCGCTGGCGGGCAGGTCTGCCGCGATCACGCGGCGGCCGGCCTGTGCCAGCTGGCGGCAGATCTCGGTTCCCAGGCCACCGAGTCCGCCGGTGACGAGGGCCAGACGAGTGGCAGAAGATGCGCTCATGGAGGTTCCGTTGCTTTTGCGATCATCCGTGATCGCCGGAATCGAACGGGCAGCCCATCCATGGCCGCGCTTTGAGGTGTTTTTGCGATCATCCCTGATCGCGTGAGTCACACGGGCAGCCATCCATGGCTGCACTTTTCAAATGAAAACGCGCCGCTTTGGGCGGCGCGCTCACGGGACGGAAGGGCGGGGATCAGCCGGATTTCTTGCCGCGACCGGCGCCCTGCGGGGTGATCTGCGCGGCGGCGTCGAGCAGGCCGCGCTGCATGGTCTTCCACGCGTCCATGTTGCGCTCGGTCAGTTCGTTCACCATGGCCCAGGGGGTCTGCCCCATCAGGCTGTTGAGCTGGGTGCGGAACTGCTGCTGCTGGTCGAGGAAGACCTGCAGGCTGCGCTCCAGGTAGGGACCCATGAAGCCCTGCAGCGAATCGCCGTAGAAGCGGATGATCTGGCTGAGCAGTTGGGGCGACAGCATCGGCTGCCCCTTCTCTTCATGCTCGGAGATGATCTGCAATAGCACGGAGCGGGTGAGGTCCTCGCCGGTCTTCGCATCGCGGACTTCGAAGTCCTCGTTGTCCAGCACCAGCTGACGCACCTCTTCCAGCGTGATGTAGCTGGAGATCTCGGTGTCGTAGAGCCGACGGTTCGGATACTTCTTGATGGTGCGTTTGTTTTGTGCCATGCGGCGAAACTAGCAGAAGATATTGCGCCGCACCAGTAGACCACTGGCATGCATGTTCGAAAATTGGTCTGCTCTGCGATGGCCGTGGCGCCGCGATGTGCGCCACGGTGGTCTGCAGCAGACGGCGGCGGATCAGTGGCCGACCGCCCCGCCGGCGCTGCCGAACGGGGGCTTGGCGAACCACAGGATGGGGATCAGCAGCAGGAACAGCACCGCGCAGCCCCAGAACACGTCGTTCACCGCCAGGGTGAGCGCCTCGCGGTTCACCAACTGGTCGATCAGGCCCAGGCTCTGTGTGTGCGGCATGCCGTGCTGCGCGAGACCTTGCAGGAACTGCGTCGCCGCGGGGTTGGCGTTACTGACGTCCTCGGTAAGGTTGGCATGGTGCAGCTCGCCGCGGTGCTGCCACAGCGTCACCGTGATCGCGGTGGACATGCTCGAACCCATGGTGCGGCAGAAGTTGGACAGGCCCGAGGCACTGGCGATCTCCGAGGCGGGCAGGCCGGACAAGTAGATCTGGTTCAGCGGAATGAAGAAGCAGGGAATGGCCATGCCCATCACGAAGCGCGGCACCACCAGCGTGCCGAACGACGCGTTGCTGTCGAAGCCGGCGAACCAGTACGAGGTGAACGCGAAGACGATGAAGGCGAAGGTCACCACCGCGCGCAGGTCCAGTCGGTGCATGTTCTTGCCCAGGATCGGCGACAGCAGGAAGGCCAGCACGCCCACCGGTGCGGTGGCCAGCCCCGCCCAGGTCGCGGTGTAGCCCAGGTCGAGCTGCAGCCACAGCGGAAACACCACATTGATGCCGAAGAACGCGAACATGCCCAGCGTCAGCGCCACCACGCCGACGGTGAAATTGCGCTGCTTGAACAGCGAGAGGTCGATCACCGGGTGCTTGGCGTGGATCTCCCACACCACGAGGAAGATAAGGCAGACCAGGGCGACCAGGCCCAGCGTAAGGATCAACGGCGAGGCGAACCAGTCGTGGTCGTTGCCGTTGTCCAGCATGAACTGCAGGCAGCCCACGCCCACCACCAGCAGTACCAGACCCACCGCGTCGATCGGCGCCTTGAAGGTCTTGGTCTCGCGTTTGTGCAGGATCGACCAGGTGATCACCGCCGCGGCCAGGCCTACCGGCAAGTTGATGTAGAAAATCCACGGCCACGAGAAATTGTCGGTGATCCAGCCGCCCAGGATCGGGCCGAAGATCGGCGCCACCACCACGGTCATGGCCCACAGCGCCAGCGCGACGCCTTGCTTTTCCTTCGGGTAGCTGGTCAGCAACAGGGTCAGCGACAGCGCCACCATCGGGCCGGAGCCCGCACCCTGCATCAGGCGGCAGACCACTAGCATCGGCATGCTGGTGGCCAGGCCGCACAGCATCGAGAACACCACGAACAGCAGCACCGACACCACGAAGGTGCGCACCTCGCCGAAGCGTCGCGCCACCCAGCCGGTGAGCGGCTGCATGATCGCGCTGGCCAGCGCGTAGGAGCTGATCGTCCAGGTGCCTTCGTTGGGGCTTACGCCGAGGCTGCCGGAGATGTGCGGCACGGCCACGTTGACGATGGTCATGTCCAGCACCTCCATGAAGGTGCTGAAGGCGACGGCGATGGTGAGCAGCGCCAGCGGGCCGCCGTGCAGCGGCTTCAGCGGTGCGTCGTTTTCGGGCGTGGTGGCCATGCGGGGCTCGCGCTGGTGTCGGGTGCGAAGGGGATCAGCGCGACGTGCCGCTGGCGCCGAGGTTGGCCGCGATCACCTTGTCGGCCTCGGCATCGGCCTGGCTGGCGATGTTGTCGTACACGCTGGTCTCGGCGGCAGGCTGCGCCGGACCGGCGGCCAGCACCTTGCCCTGGTCCTGACTGATGTCCACGGTGACATCGGCGGACAGGCCCACGCGCAGCGGATGCTGGTCGAGCTCCTTGTCGTCCAGTGCGATGCGCACGGGCACGCGCTGCACCACCTTGATCCAGTTGCCGGTAGCGTTCTGCGCGGGCAGCAGCGAGAACACGCTGCCGGTACCGGCGCCCAGGCCGATCACCTTGCCGTGGTATTCCACCTTGCCGCCGTAGAGGTCGGTGGTGATGGTCGCCGGCTGGCCGATGCGGATGTGGCCCAACTGGTTTTCCTTGAAGTTGGCGTCCACCCACAGGTTGTGCAGCGGGATCACGCTCATCAACGGCTGGCCGGGCGTGACGCTGTTGCCGAGCTGCACGCTGCGCTGGGCCACGTAGCCGGAGACAGGCGCCACGATGGTGTTGCGTTGCGCGGCCACCCAGGCGGCGCGGAAGTTGGCGCGCGCCTGCTGCACCGCCGGGTTGTTGGCGGTGTCGGTGCCGGCGATGGCCGCATGCGCTGACTGCGCCTGCGCCTGCGCCGCATCCAGCGCCGCCTGCGCGGCGGCCACGGCATCGCGCAGGTGCTGCACGATCTCGGGCGATTCCGCTTGCGCTGCGACCAGCGGCAGATGGCGCTTGAGGTCGGCCTCGGCCTTGCTCAGGTCGATCTTGCGCGCGGCAACCGCGGCGTCGGCGCCGCTGGCGCTGTCGGTCTGGCCGCGCACCTGGCGCACGGCGAGCGCGAGCGCGCTGCGCGCCTGCCGCAGGCGCACGTCGGCGTCGGTGGCATCGAGCTTCACCAGCACCTGGCCGGCATCGACGTGCTGCGTGTCGTCAGTGAGCACCGCGACCACCGTGCCGGGCACCTGTGCGGAGATGCCCACCTGGTTGCCGCCCACATAGGCGTTGTCGGTGTTCTCGCGGGTAGAAAACACGAATTCCCAGAGCAGGAACCAAGCCAGCGCGGCGAGCACGAAAACCACCGTCACGATCAGCAATGCGCGGCGACGCTTGGGTGGATCCTTGGCGGCAAGGCCGCTGTCGTTTTGCTGGGCGGACTCGGTGGCGCTCATGGGCTTGGGCTCCGGTGGCTGTTCGTGGAAGAGGGATTCGTGCCGACGTCGGCGGGCAGGCGATAGCCACCGCCGAGCGCCTTGATGAGGTCGAGATCGGTGCCCAGCGCCTGTGCATGCAGGGCGATGGCCTGATCCCGCTGCTGCAGCCACTGAGCCTGCGCGGCAAGGCTTTCGCGGGCATCAGTCACGCCACGCTGCAGGCGCGACCGCGCTGTGTTGCCAAGTTGTTCGGTGGTGTCGACCTGCTGTTGCTGCTGTTGGCGGGTCGTGGCCAACTGCTCGGCGGCCAGCGCCTGACTGGCGACTTCGCGGACGGCGTGGAACACGCTGGCGTCGTACTGCGCCACCGCGTCGTCGAGCTGGGCGCGGCTGATGCCGTAAGCGGCTTTGAGGCGACCGCCCTCGAAGATCGGCAGATGCAGCGCAGGCGTGAGGCCGAAGACGCGGCTGCCTGCGCTGAACACGTTGCCGAGGTTGCCCGAACCGCCGCCGCCGAACAGCGCCGGCGTGGCCTGGTTGGTGCTGGACAACCCGACCATCGCGGTGATGCTGATGTCGGGGAAGAACTGCGCGCGTGCTTCGTCGGTCTGTTTCAGCGCCGACTCCACCTGCCAGCGGCTGGCTGCGATGTCGGGACGGCGCGCGATCAGGTCGAGCTTCGCATCGGCGGGCAGGCCGCTGCGAACCGCCGGGAGTGGACGCGGCGACAGCGCAGGCAATTGTTCGGGCGAGACGCCAAGCAGGGCGGCCAGCGCCACCTTGCGGATCTTCGCCGAGCTTTCCAGCGCCGTTTGCGCCTGCTCCGCGCCAGCAATGCGCGCGCGCGCCTCCTGCACGCTGTCGGGTAGATCCACGCCCTGCCGCACGCGCAGTTCGGCGATTTGCAGCAGACGCTGCTGCACGGCCAGCGACTGCCTGGCCAACGCCAGCCGTGCCTCGTCGGCCAGCCACCCGAAATAGGTGCCGGCAACCGCGTTCTGCAGTGTCAGTGCGGCTTCGCTGCGCTGTGCTTCGGCGGCGTGCGCCTGGTCCAGGGCGCTTTCGATGGCGGCGCGCTTCTTGCCCCACCAGTCGAAGTCGTACTCGAACTGCACGCCGAGGTCGGCCTGGTTGTACCAGGTAAAGCCGAGCAGTTGCGGCGGCATCAAGCCATGTTCGCTCAGACGCTGGCGGGCGACCTGCGCGTTGCCGTTGATGCTCAGTCCCGCCTGTGCAGCGGCAAGCTTCACCGATTGCTCGGCGGTGTGTACGCGGCTTTGCGCCTGCCTGAGGTCGGGCGACTGGCTCAGCGCGGTGGCCATCAGGTCGTCAAGTTGCGGATCGTCGTAGCCGCGCCACCAGTCGGTGGCCGGCCAACCGGCGACGGGAGCGCCTTGCAGGCCGGCCAGCGGCACGTCGTCGCGCAGCGCGGGATGCTGCAGTTTCGGCGGCGCGAATGCGCAGCCACCGAGCGTCAGCGCGACGGCGAGTGTCAGTGCCGCGCGCGGGAAGGGCGGGGCGAAGGTCATCTTGGACTCCTTCATGACGCGCTCTCGGCGTCGAGCTGGTCGAGGTTCTTGGCGAGCTTGCGCAGAAGGCGGCTGAGCTGGCTCCGTTCGGTGGCGCTGAAACCGGCGAACATCGCCTCCACGCGCGGGAACATCGGCGGCAACATTTTCTGCACGAAGCGCCGGCCCGCGGCGGTGATGCGGATCACCACGCGGCGGCGATCTTCAGCGCTGGCGCCGCGCGAGATCAGGCCGCGTTTCACCAGCGCATTGCCGATGCGGGTCATGTTGGTGCTGCCTTGCGAGGTGAATTCGCACAACTCGCCCGGAGTGGAGCTGCCGTCAGGGCTGCTGTACAGGATCATCAGCGTGAGGAATTCGCTGTCGATGAGCTGTTGCGACTTGAGCTTCTCGTCCAACGCCTCGTCCATGCGCCCACCCACCATCAGCATCAGCCGGCACAGACGGGCCTGTTCCACAGGAAGGCCAGGAATGGCCTCGAGCATTCGCTCGATGCCTTCGTCCATCATCGCGATGCATTTACTCAGGTGCGCCATTTCATTGGATCATATTTCACTGATGAAATAAATTGTGACGCATGCGGGAACGTCGCGCAAGCGTCGCGTCACGCCTCAGGCACGATCCGGATCGGGCAGGCGGAACAGGCGGCGGGTATTCGCAGCGGTGACAGCGGCCAAGTCGCACTCCGCTTCGCCACGCAGTGCGGCCACGCATCGCAATACATCCGCCACGCGTGCCGGCTCGTTGCGCTGGCCCCGATGGCCCGCATCGGGCTGATCCGGGGCATCGCTTTCCAGCAGCAGGAATTCGCTGGGCATGTCGGCGACGATGCGACGCAGGCGTTGCGCGCGGTCGTAGGTCACCGGGCCGCCGATGCCGACCAGGAAGCCGAGCTGCCAGAGTCTTCGCGCCTGTTCCTCGCTGCCGGAGAAGCTGTGCACCACGCCGCGGACGCCGGGATGGCGGCGCAAGGTCAGGATGACCTCCTCGAGTGCCTGTCGTGCATGCACGATCACGGGCAGGTCGAGCTCCCGGGCCAGCGCCAGTTGCCGGTCAAAGTAGTGGCGCTGCAGCACGGGGTCGAGCTCGGCGAGGTGGAAATCCAGGCCGATCTCGCCGATGGCGATGGCGGCGTTCGACGTGCACCACGACGACAATGCGTCGACGTCGCTGAGCGCATGCTGGTGGAGATACAGAGGGTGCAGGCCGTAGGCGGGGAACAGCGCAAGTGGTTGGGTCGCACAGAGGTCGCGGATGCGCGGCCAGCTCGCCGCGTCCACGGCGGGTATCACCAGTTGCAGGACGCCTGCGCCCCGCGCCCGTTGCAGCACCTGTGCGCGATCGGGGTCGAACGCATGGTGGTCGAGGTGGGCGTGGCTGTCGGCAAGCATGACGCGCGTCCGGTTTTCCATGCGATGTGTGCCACGGCTGGCACTAAATCAACGTGAGGCTAGTGTAACGTTGCGGTCTGACGCTATTCAGACTTGTGAAGGTTCAATGTCATCGAGCGCCGCAAGAAGTTGCATGCGCGTGGCGGCGCGACCGGAACACAAACAGAGGAAAAGAATCATGAAAAAACTGATGGTCAATGCACTCAGTATCGGTATCGTGGCCGCGCTGGCCGTCGGCCTGTCGGCCTGCAACCGCAGCGCAGATGCCGGCACACAGGTGGCGCAAGCAGCTTCCGCGCCGGCTCCGGCAGCACCCGTACCGGCTGGCCCGCAGTACGCCCAGGTGGTCAGCGTGACGCCGGTGCGCTCGACGAGCGCGTCGCAGCAGGTTTGCCATGACGTGGTGGTCAACCAGACTGCGCCGCCGAAGGATCAGCACAACATCGCCGGCACCGCGATCGGCGCCGTGGCCGGTGGCCTGCTTGGCCATATGGTTGGCGGCGGCAGGGGCAATACCCTGACCACGGTGGCCGGTGCGGCGGCGGGTGGTTACGCCGGCAACCGCATCGAGAACGCGCACCACCAGCCGCAGGTGACGCAGTCGGTCCAGCGCCAGTGCAACACGGTCGCCGGCAGCGACAAGATCATCGGCTACGACGTGCAGTACGTGTTCAACGGCGTAACCCGCACCACGCGCATGGATCACGATCCGGGCGATCGCGTGCAGGTGCAGGAAGGCGTGACGGCCGTTTCGGACGCCCGTTGATTCCGTGAGTCTCGAAGGAGCAGCGCGATGAGTGCATTCATGCGTGGCATCGTTCCGGCGGCGGTGCTTGCGGCTGGTCTGCTGTTGTCCGCCTGCGTCACCGGCCCCGGCTACGGCAATGGCGGCTACCACCCGGGATATGGCCAGGGTCCTGGCGGCGGCTACGGTCGCTGCCAGCAGGGCTGCGGCGTAGTGCAGGACGTACGGCCTGTGTACATCAACAGCGGAAATCCGAATGGCGGCACACTGGGCGCGGTGATCGGCGCGGTAGCCGGCGGCGTGCTCGGCAGCACCATCGGCAAGGGTGACGGCCGTACGGCCGCCACGGTGGTCGGTGCCGTGGCCGGTGGCGTCGTGGGCAACCAGATCGGACAGAACGCCGGTGGCGGCAGCAATGCCTGGCGCATCGTGATCCGGCTGGACAACGGCCAGTACGCCACGGTGACGCAGCGCGACGATCCGCGCGTGCGTAACGGCGATTACGTGCAGATAGCCAACGGACAGGTCTATCCGATGTGACGGATCGCTGTTCGTTAAATAGACGTCTGGACGTCCAAATGAAAAGGCCCTCGCAAGAGGGCCTTTTTTATCCTTGGTGCAAAATCAGCGTGGCGCTGCTTTGGGCGAAAAGTGCAGCCAAGGATGGCCGTCCGTTTGATTTTTGCGATCACGGATGATCGCAAAAGCATTCCACTCAGTTCACCGCGTAGAACGTGTGGTCGCCGATGGTGATGCCGGTCTTGTTGCGCGACCATGCCGGCGCCACTGCGGCCGTGGCGAAATGGTCGGCGTGCGGCACCAGCATCCGGCGCTTGTTTGCGGGCAGCTGCCAGTCGTGGATCGTTTGGCCCGCGATTTCCCACGCCTTGTGGAATGACTCGAGGCTGTTGATCTGGAACGAGCCGGGTGTGGTGGTGGTGGCGAACTGGTGCGGCGCCATCACGACCTCGCACACCGTGCCGCCCCATTGGCCGCGTTCGCGGCGGCGCATCGCCACTTCGGCAACGGCCATCTGGCCGTCGATGGGTTGGCTACGCGCCTCCAGGTACACCGTCGTCGCCAGGCAGGCCTGGTTTGCGACGGGTTGTGGCATCAGGGTAGTCAGCCACAACAACATGGAAAGTTTCATTTCTGCCTCCAGCGTGCTGTACGCGCGGACGATGCGTTGTCCTTTGCGCCGTTGCGATGGACGGGCGGGCAGGCCGTTCCACCTGGATTGAATCGCACAACCGAAACTTGTGGCTGGGCGAAGTGCCACGGGATTGTGGCGCTCGAATGGCGGTATCTCTGTGCCGATCGAAGAATGTTGTCGCGGCGTTGCGCGGTGCCGATAGCCGTGTAGCCTGCGACGTTTTCCGCACTCAGGCGGTTGTTCCATCCGACGGTCTTCGCCGGGTCGCGCCGATTCGGAATCTTCCGGTTCGTCGCGTGTTTCTGCGGCACCGAAATGAGGGGTGCCTAGTGAAAGGTTCGACGGAGCCTAGCGGCGGATTTTTTCCGCGGCAAGTGCCTGGTCACGTCGATTCATTGCAAACTCACTCAAATTGAACGCGAAAGTGAACGATTGTTCACGTGGGCGCGACGATGCACATCAATTCTCCCATCGATGCTCTACACGCAACGCGAGATCGCCATCGAGTTGAAGCGCAGCATCGTTTGCATGCGTCGATGTGATGTCGTCGTTCAACACGGCGAGTGCATCGGCGTGTTTGTCGTGCGCAACGACATCAAGCAGCACGCCTACGTCGTGGCCTTCGCGATGCAACACGATGCCTGGCATCGCATCGCGTGCCAGCCGCACCTTGCACAGGTGGCGTTTGTGTCCGCCTCGCCAGTGCAGTCGCGCCACGATCTCCTGGCCCGGGTAGCAGCCTTTGTCGATGGCGACGGCATGCAGGCGATGCAGCGACAGCGCGGGTGGCAGCAAGTCATCGAACGTGGAAGTCGGCAGCCACGGCCAGCCGAGTTGCAGTTGTGGCAATCGCCACCGCGCATCGCTTTCGCCATCCGCGGCGATGCGCATGCTGTGCGAGCCGCAGCCGAGCACGATGTTGTCGGATGCGGTGCGTGCCTCGTGCAACGGCAATGCGGCATCGATGGACAGCGTATGCCAAGACGAAATCGTAATGGTGAGCCGAGAGCGGAACACGTATCGACGCAGCGCTTCGCACAATGCGCCCGCTTCGCCTCCGCGCAGCAGCAACAACAGGCGTTGTTCATCCAGTCGCGCGAGATGGAACAGCGCACGCACACGGCCCTGTGCGCTCAGCCATGCACTGAACTGCCATCTGCCGACGGCAAGCGCCTGGACATCGCTGCTGAATTGCGCATGCGCGAAGGCGAGTGCATCCGGACCTTCGATCAATAGGGTTTCGGCGGGGTAGGGAATCGGCATAGACGGTCCAAGATGAGGTCGCCAGCAGCCGAGCGCAAGTCATCGCGACCTTCGTCAAGGTTGTGCGGCATTGCGGCAAGTATTAATCTCCCGCCGCTTGCGATGACCATGTCCGACACTTCCCGCCCAACCGAATCCAGTCCCGCTTCCGCTCCCGCGGAAACCGTGGCCGTGCCCGCGCGTCCGGCGGGGGAGAAGGCGGCGACGGAGCGGCCGGCGCTCGATCCCACCCGCTACGGCGATTGGGAGAAGAACGGGCGCTGCATCGATTTCTGATGCGTTTCGCGGCGGCATCTGCCGTCGCGCGAAGGCGGTTTGGCTTGGCAGGCAGCTTCAGCGATTCCACTTCAGGATAGCCGCCATGGCAGACACGCGACGACCGCTCTCTCCGCATATACAGATCTATAAGTGGCAAGTGCAGATGGTGACCTCCATCCTGCATCGCGCCACCGGCATCGCGTTGGCCGTAGGCACGCTCGTGGTGGTGTGGGGCCTGCTCTCGCTGGCTGCCGGCGAAGCCGCTTTCGACCAGTTCAAGGTCTGCATGGGCAGTCCGTTGGGCCTGATCCTGCTGGTGGGCTGGAGCTGGGCGCTGTTCTACCACTTGTGCAACGGCATCCGTCATCTGTTGCAGGACACCGGCGCGGGTTATGCGATTCCGCAGTTCGTGCGTTCGAGCTGGCTGTCGGTGATCGTCAGCCTGGTACTGGTCGTCATCGTCTGGGCCTGCGTGCTGACCTGTGGAGGTGCCGCATGAGCGCGAACGCAAAAGACCTGCGCAACCCGCTGAAGCGTGCACGCGGTTTCGGTTCCGCGCAGTCGGGCGTGGGGCACTGGTGGACGCAACGCGTCACCGCCGTCGCGCTGATCCTGCTCGGCCTGTGGTTCGTGTTCACCGTGCTGTCGCTGTTGCATGCCGACTACGCCACGGCCAGGGCCGCGGTAGCGAAGCCGTGGAACGCGCTGCTGCTGATCCTGTTCGTGGTCACCATGTTCTGGCACGCCGTGCTCGGTTTGCAGGTGGTGATCGAAGACTACGTACACACCCGCTGGAAGGAAGTGGTCCTGCTGGTGGCGATCAAGTTCCTCGCGGTGCTGGGCGCGCTCGCGGGCGTGCTGGCCGTGCTGCGCATCGCATTGGGAGTTTGAGACCGTGGAAAGCTACAAGATCCAGCAGCACAAGTTCGACGTGATCGTGGTCGGCGCCGGTGGCGCGGGCCTGCGTGCCACTTTCGGCCTGGCCGAGAAGGGCCTGAAGACCGCGTGCATCACCAAGGTGTTCCCGACGCGCTCGCACACCGTGGCGGCGCAGGGCGGCATCGCCGCCGCGCTCGGCAACATGGGCGAGGACGACTGGCGTTTCCATTTCTACGACACCATCAAGGGTTCGGACTGGCTGGGCGACCAGGACGCGATCGAGTACATGTGCCGCGAGGCCATCCCGTCGATCTACGAACTGGAGCACTACGGCGTGCCGTTCTCGCGCACGGACGAAGGCCGCATCTACCAGCGCCCGTTCGGCGGCATGACCACGCACTACGGCAAGGGCACCGCGCAGCGTACCTGCGCCGCCGCCGACCGCACCGGCCACGCCATCCTGCACACGCTGTACCAGCAGGCGCTGGCGCATGACGCCACCTTCTTCATCGAATACTTCGCCATCGACCTCATTTTCGACGACGAGGGCGTCTGCCGCGGCGTGCTCGCGCTGGACATGAACGAGGGCACGTTGCACCTGTTCCGCGGCCAGGCCGTGGTGCTGGCCACCGGCGGCTATGGCCGCGCCTATTTCAGCGCCACTTCGGCACACACCTGCACCGGCGACGGCGGCGGCATGGTGCTGCGCGCAGGCCTGGCGCTGCAGGACCTGGAGTTCGTGCAGTTCCATCCCACCGGCATCTACGGCGCGGGCTGCCTGATCACCGAGGGCGTGCGCGGCGAGGGCGGTTACCTCACCAATTCCAACGGCGAGCGCTTCATGGAGCGTTACGCGCCGAGCGCGAAGGACCTGGCCTCGCGCGACGTGGTCAGCCGCGCCATCACCATCGAGGTGCGCGAGGGCCGCGGCGTGGGCGAGCACAAGGACCACGCCTTCCTCAACCTGATGCACCTCGGCCCCGAAGTGATCCATGAGCGCCTGCCGGGCATCGCCGAATCGGCGCGCATCTTCGCCGGCGTCGACGTGACCAAGGAGCCGATTCCGATCCTGCCCACCGTGCACTACAACATGGGCGGCATCCCGACCAACTACCACGGCGAAGTGGTGCAGAAGAAGGGCGACGACGTGGACGCCGTGGTGCCTGGCCTGTTCGCCATCGGCGAGGCGGCCTGCGTGTCCGTGCACGGCGCCAACCGCCTGGGTTCCAACTCGCTGCTCGATCTGGTGGTGTTCGGCCGCGCGGTATCGCACCGCTGCTCCGAGATCATTAAACCGGGTGCGGCGCACAAGGACCTGCCGGCCAGCGCCCTGGACAAGGCGCTGGCCCGCTTCGACGGCCTGCGCAATGCGAACGGCGAACTGCCGACCGCGAAGATCCGCCTCGACATGCAGCGCACCATGCAGTCCGACGCCGCGGTGTTCCGCACCGGCGAGACGCTGAAGGAAGGTTGCGCCAAGATCGACGCGGTGCACGCCTCGTTCAAGCACGTGCGCACCAGCGACCGTTCGCTGGTGTGGAATTCCGACCTGATCGAGACGCTGGAGCTGGCCAACCTGCTCGACCAGGCGGTGGGCACCATGCACTCTGCCGAGCAGCGTACGGAAAGCCGTGGCGCCCATGCGCGCGAGGATTTCCCCGACCGCGACGACCACAACTGGCAGAAGCACACCATGGTCAAGGTGGACGAGAACGGCAAGGCCGACTTCGACTTCCGCCCGGTGCACATGTACACCCTGACCGACGAGGTCGAGGTGGTGCCGCCGAAGAAGCGCGTTTACTGACGAATGGCAGGAACCATCGGGTTCTTTCAACGTTGTACCGGCGCTCGCCAGACGAGCTGTTGCCGCTAGCACGAGCAGAGTGAGGCAAACGTGGCAGAGTTTTCGCTACCCAAGAATTCCAAGATCCAGCCCGGCAAGCACTTCCCGGCGAAAGACGCGAAGAAGCCGCGTACCTTCCGCATCTACCGCTGGAGCCCGGACGACGGCCAGAACCCGCGCATCGACACCTACGAGGTGGACATGGCCGCGTGCGGCCCGATGGTTCTGGACGCGCTGCTGAAGATCAAGAACGAGATCGACCCAACGCTTACGCTGCGTCGCTCGTGCCGCGAGGGCATCTGCGGTTCGTGCGCGATGAACATCGACGGCACCAACACGCTGGCGTGCATCTGCGCCGTCGACAGCGTGGCCAAGGGCGACGTGAAGATCTACCCGCTGCCGCACATGCCGGTGGTCAAGGACCTGGTGCCGGACCTCACGCACTTCTACGCCCAGTTCGCCTCGATCAAGCCCTGGCTGCGCACGCAGAGCGCCACGCCGGACCGCGAACGCCTGCAGTCGCCGGAAGACCGCAAGAAGCTGGACGGCCTGTACGAGTGCATCCTGTGCGCCTGCTGCTCCACCAGCTGCCCCAGCTACTGGTGGAACGGCGATCGCTACCTCGGCCCGGCCGTCCTGCTACAGGCCTACCGCTGGATCGTGGACAGCCGCGACGAAGACACCGGCGGCCGCCTGGACGACCTGGAAGATCCGTTCAAGCTGTACCGCTGCCACACCATCATGAACTGCGCGCGCACCTGCCCGAAGGGCCTCAACCCGGCCAAGGCGATCGCGGAGATCAAGAAGCTGATGGTGGAGCGCCGGGCATAAGAAGCGCCGCTGCGAAGCGGCGGCGTTTTCCTTCTCCCCACTGGGGAGAAGGTACCCGCAGGGCGGACGAGGGGCGGGTGCTCGCGGGAACATCGATCGAAGCTTTACGCCCGACGTGGCCATGTCGCAAGATCGGCCCCTCACCCCAACCCTCTCCCCGGCGGGGAGAGGGTGCAAAGGAGGCGCTTCGCGCGCATTGATCCCATGGACGCAGCCCGCATCAAACGCCTCCGCTGGCGCACCCGCCGCGGTACCCGCGAACTCGATGCGCTGTTCGGCGGCTGGCTGGACGAAGCCTTTCCGCATGCCGACGAGGCGCAACAGCAGGCCTTCGACGAACTGCTCGACGTGCAGGACCCGGACCTGTGGGACTGGGTGATGGGTCATGCCCGCGCGCCGCGCGAAGACTGGCAGGCGATCATCGATGACATCCGCGCCCGCCATCGGCTTTGAATACCTCCCTTCGCGCTGGCTGCCGCGCCTGTTGTGGTCGCTGGCAGCGTTGGTCCTGCTTGCGATCGCTTCGTGTGGCCTGCCTTGGTGGCTGAAACTGCCGTTGGCGGTGCTGACGGTCTTGTTGGTGTTCCGTGCCGTGCGCCGCCATCGCGCTTCGCCGGTGAAGGCGGCCGGCTGGAGCAGCGAAGGCGGCTGGAGCCTGCACCTGGCCGATCGCAGCGACACGCCGGCTCGCCTTGCTTCGTTTCGCGTGCTGGGCGAATGCCTCCTGTTGCGCCTGCGGTCGGCCCCGCTCGGCGAGCAGGTGCTGCTGTTGGCACCCGACAACAGCGACGCGGACATCCGTCGCCGCCTGCGTATGCGCCTGGCCACGGTGCAGGCCGGCAAAGGTGCGGCCCGCATCTGAATCGCAGGTTCCTGTCGGCACTTTGCGGTGCCTGCGCTGTCTCAGCGAATGCCGGATAATGCCGGATCCACCGGGCGAGCCGCCCACCCACACAGCGACCCGTCCATGTTCCGACCGCTAGAGCTTTTCATCGGCCTGCGCTATACCCGCGCCAAGCGTCGCAACCAGTTCATCTCCTTCATTTCGGCCGTCTCCATCGTCTGCATCTCGATCAGCGTGATCGCGCTGATTACGGTGATGTCGGTAATGAACGGCTTCGGCTATCAGATGAAGACGCGCATCCTTGGTGCGATCTCGCATGCCACCATCTCAGGCATCGGCCAGAGCATGGAGGACTGGCCGCGAGCACTGAAAATCGCTCAGGCCAATCCGCACGTGAAGGGCGCCGCACCCTACGTGGAAATCCAGGCGCTGCTGCAAGGCCGTGCGACGGCCGGCGCGATGGTGCGTGGCATCGATCCTGCGCTGGAACCCAAGGTGGTCGATATCGGCCAGCACATGGTGCACGGCAAACTCGATGCACTCACGCCGGGCAGCTGGAACATTGTGCTGGGTCAGGACCTCGCCACCCAGCTCGGAGTGGGCGTGGGCGACCAGGTGGTGATGGCGGTGTCGGAAATGCGCGCCACCCCGTTCGGCGGTGTGCCGCGCATGCGTGGCTTCCATGTGGTGGGTACCTTCAGCATGGGCATGGAGCAGTTCGATTCCGGCCTCGTATTGGTCAACATCAAGGACGCCGAGAAACTCAATAGCCAGGACGGCCCCAGTGGCATCCGCCTGAAACTAGACGATCTCTTCAATGCCCGTCCGGTGGCGCGCGAACTGGCCGAGCAGCTGGGCCAGATCTATCAGGTGCGGACCTGGGACCAGGACAACGCCAATCTGTTCTCCGCGTTGTCGATGGAGAAGCTGGTGATGTTCATCATCCTCTCGCTGATCATCCTGGTGGCGGTGATCAACCTGATCTCGATGTTGATGATGCTGGTTACCGACAAGCAGGCCGACATCGCCATCCTGCGTACCTTGGGCGCAACGCCGCGCAGCATCATGGGCATGTTCATGGTGCAGGGTGTGTTGGTGGGGCTGGTCGGGATCGGTTTTGGCGTGGGTTTGGGTTCGCTGCTGTCGTGGAAGCTGCCGGGCATCGTGAAAGTGATCGAGCACGTATTCCACGTGCAGTTCCTCTCGCCAGACGTGTACTACATCAGCGAGGTGCCCAGCCGGCTGGACTGGAGCGACGTGGGTTGGGTGGCGTTGATCACCTTCGCGTTCTCGCTGCTGGCGACCCTGTATCCCGCGTGGCGAGCCTCGCGCACGCAGCCGGCGCAGGCATTGCGCTATGAGTGAGAAACATCCGATGGTACCGAACACGCCCGTGCTGCGCGCCACCCGCGTGGCCAAGACCTACGCCGAAGGCGGCCTGCGCACCGAGGTGCTCACCGACGTCAGCTTCGAGCTGAAGCGCGGCGAGACCATGGCCATCGTGGGCGCTTCCGGCACCGGCAAGAGCACCCTGCTGCACATCCTGGGAGGGCTGGACACGCTGAGTGCTGGCGAGGTGGAGGTGGATGGCCGCCAGCTCTCCGTACTGTCCGACGCCGAGCGTGGCCGCGTGCGCAACCGTTCGCTGGGCTTCGTCTACCAGTTCCACCACTTGTTGCCAGAGTTCACCGCGCTGGAAAACGTGTGCATGCCGCTGCTGATCCGCGGCACAGCGGTCGCCGACGCGAGCAAGCAGGCGTCGGCACTGCTGGAGCGGGTAGGGCTTGGCGCGCGCATGGGCCACAAGCCAGCCGAACTCTCCGGCGGCGAACGCCAGCGTTGCGCGGTGGCACGCGCGCTGGTGACCAAGCCGGCCTGCGTGCTGGGCGACGAGCCCACGGGCAACCTCGACGAAGGCAATGCGGCGCAGGTCTACGAGCTGATGCTGGAGCTCAACCGCGAGGTGGGTACCAGCTTCATCCTGGTCACGCATGACACGCGGTTGGCAGCGCGGATGGATCGTACGCTGGTGTTGCATGAAGGGGTGCTGCGGGAGCAGGCGCGCGGGTGAGGTTTGCTGTCTCACCCTCTTGGTGAGAGCGCGTCAGATGGCCATAGCCTGAGATGGCGCGGATGGCTGAATGCAGGGTGCCGGCGACGCGATGGGTGGCTGTATCGTGGCTGCGAGATCGGAGCTTTGTGCCACGGGTGTTTGTGCAGCCTTGATCGTGTCGCTGGCGCCGTACTTGTCCGCTTCAAAGGGCGAACCGGCTCTCTGAGCGATGAAAATCTTGCTGTTGTCGTCGCCTAGAGCCACTTGGTCGATGCGCGTCATGCCTTCCCGCTTGGCTTCGAGGACGAGCGCGGCGGCTATGTTGTGGCTTAGCCCGTCAACCTTGCGGCCATGCTGTGCATCGAGCTTGCTCACGCCTGCCAGCGCCTGCTCGTACAGGGTGTGATCGGGATTGCGGGGATCATCCAGAGGATGGAGAGCGTCCTGTCGAACTTGCGACTGTAGCGCCGAGTGCATGGCCTGCTGTGTCAGCGGACCCGCTTTGCCATCCACGGCGAGATGCTGGTCGTGCTGGAAACGTTCCACGGCATGACGAGTCTGGATGCCGAAGTCGCCGTCGGCTTTGAGGGGCTGGCCTTGATCTTGGCCGTAGCCCAACTTTGCGAGATCAGCTTGCAGGATGGCGACAGCCGGGGCGTGGGTGCCTTGCTCCAAGATCACTTGTTGATGTGGCTGACTACCCGGCGAGCGGTATCCGGTTGCTTCCAGTGTTTGCGCTTCCTTGATGGCGTTCTGCATGGTTGGGCTATTGAACACGCGCACCAAGCCTTCGGCGTAATGTGGATCGGTGGCATAACCAGCCTGTTGCAAGGCGATCGCTTCTTTTTCAAGGTTGCCCCTGGTGCCTTCGTCAAACAGGCCGGCTTTGGCATAGCGCGGGTTGCCGCGCAGAAACTCGACACGATCCCGTAATGCTTCCTCGTAGGAGCCATACACACGGAAGGACTGATCCTTCCAGACCTTCTGGCCGCTTTCGATCTCCCAGACATTGAATGTCTTGCTCGGTCCGTGCCAGCTGGGATCGGCCTTGATGTTGAAGATATTGTGGGTGCCCGGAAGCTGGTGTTGTCCCCAGCCGGTTTCCTGTGCGGCTTGGGCCAAAATGGTTTGCCAAGCCATGCCGGTTTCATTGGAGACTTCAACAGCGGCTGGATACAACCCGGCAATGAAGCTTTCCTTCTCGTTCATGCTGCGCTTTCCTTCAAGGATGCAGGTTCATCGGCGCCTTCAGAGAGAAGTCCACCGAGCTGTCCCGGTCGGAAAGCAGTGCGTATTTTCCTGTGACGATCAGACGGTTGTCCTGCAAGACGAAGTGCTGGTCGCCGCCATCAACCCATGTCGTGTGGGCTGCGCTGACGTTTGGTGCATCGATTGGTATTGAAGTCACGACAGCACCGGTGGAACGGTTGAGCGCGACGATTTCAAGCAGCGTCTGCGACATGGTCTGTTCGGGTTGCGTGTCGCCCTGCACCAGCACATAGAGCGTGGACGGCGTGCCGACGCAATGCGTTGCCCTGGCTTGGTAGGTGTGGGTGGGTAAAGGCAAGGTGACATGCCATGTCGCCGTGCCGGACGAATTTTCGAGATAGACCACGGGCTTTTCGTTCATGCCGTCGTCGTCGGTCTGCGCGCCGGCCAGGCAGTTCTGCCCGGCGCCGATGCTTGGCTTTGCATAGAGGCTGACGTTGGCGGGGAGGGCGACGTTGGTGCCCGCGGCACACACGCCTGTACCCAAGAGGCAAGCAAGCACGGAGGTCAAGGGGCGAGTGGTTTTCATGTCGGGCCAATGGAGTGCGTGCAGGTAGAAGTCGAAGTAAGGTCGGTCATGTTGCCCCAACAAAGAGTGAAATAAGCTCGATCCCATCCTGGCGAAGTGAGTGTCAGTTTCATCCTGGTCTCGGATGACACGCGGCTGGCGGCGCGGACGGATCGTACGCTGGTGTTGCATGCAGGGGTGTTGCGGGAGCAGATGCGCGGCAATATTTGCCCTTCTCCCTTCGTGGTTAGGAGCATCAGAAAACCATAGCCTGAGATGGCGCGGATGGCTGAATGCAGGGTGCCGGCGACGCGATGGGTGGCTGTATCGTGGCTGCGAGATCGGAGCTTTGTGCCACGGGTGTTTGTGCAGCCTTGATCGTGTCGCTGGCGCCGTACTTGTCCGCTTCAAAGGGCGAGCCGGCTCTCTGAGCGATGAAAATCTTGCTGTTGTCGTCGCCTAGAGCCACTTGGTCGATGCGCGTCATGCCTTCCCGCTTGGCTTCGACGACGAGCGCGGCGGCTATGTTGTGGCTTAGCCCGTCAACCTTGCGGCCATGCTGTGCATCGAGCTTGCTCACGCCTGCCAGCGCCTGCTCGTACAGGGTGTGATCGGGATTGCGGGGATCATCCAGAGGATGGAGAGCGTCCTGTCGAACTTGCGACTGTAGCGCCGAGTGCATGGCCTGCTGCGTCAGCGGACCCGCTTTGCCATCCACGGCGAGATGATGTTCGTGCTGGAAACGTTCCACGGCATGGCGAGTCCGGATGCCGAAGTCGCCGTCGGCTTTGAGGGGCTGGCCTTGATCTTGGCCGTAGCCCAAATTTGCAAGGTCGGTTTGCAGGGTGGTGACGGCTGAGCCGTGCGAGCCTTGTTCAAGGCTTGTACTGGCGAGGGTGTTGGGATGTGAGTTCCCGTGATGGGAATGATGAGTAGCTACACCAGACTCATGTTTGGCTAATGAAGGGCCACGGGGAGTCACACCGTAATTCTTTTCATGCTCGCGAACGAAGGTTTCGTAACGATTGACGTAAGGTATGACCTCTCTTTCGGAGAGTGCGAGGCCGCCATGTTCCTCGGTCGGGCCATCATGGTGGTATTTGTAGATATATGCTTCGCCTCGATCACGCGATCGGGCCAATGCCGCGTTTTCTTGGTAGTGCGCCACCAGGGCGTCGGCTTGCATTCGTAGGTCGCTACGGTTGTCATCGTTGATGCCATAGCTCGTGCCCGTTTTGTCGATGAACTGTCCGAGACCGGTGGCGGAAGTCGTGCCTGCGGCGGCGTCGAGATTGAAGCCGGATTCGACGCGGGCGATAGCCAACACGTAGGCAGTCTCGCGAGGGTTCAAGCCAGCGCGCTCGGAAGATGCGATCAGGGCATCGATCACTTGTGATTGCGCTTCGGGAGAGGCATCGCCCCAGATACGCGAATTTCCCGCAGGCCGGCCGGCTGAGCGATCGATCGGGTCATCGTAATGGCTCCACGTGACCACTTGATCATCCCGGTAAGGCTGTCCTCGAGATTGAATTATTGACGGGTAGATGTTTCCTTTGCTCATAGACGTTCTCCTTGTCTGTGACGATCATGGGTGCGGGGCTGTCGGCTTTCGTTCAGTGCGATTGAATGTATTGAACTCGTGGACGGCCCAGTCCCAGCTTGCGATTCATCGCGTTGAACTCTCTGTTGTTTGGAAATTGCTGCCGCCCATCAGGAAGGCTGTTGTCGGTCAGGATGGCAGGAGTGCTATGCGTAAGAAGATTCCCTTGCGTGTTGTAGATATGGAACCACTCACAGAACTCGCATCCTTCTGGCAACTGTCCGTACTGAACAACGAAATAAGGCGTCCCATCGGTGGCTTTGGAGCAGGTCAGGCCTACGGCTGTGTATTGTTCCAGCCCTTGCGGTGAATGGATGTCCAACGCCTTGAAGGTACCGTGGTCGTGGGAAATCAGTTGCAGCGAGGTAGCGTGGCATTGTTCTGTCGTGCAGCGCAGGATCATTGCCGAATGGCCGCAAGACACCTGGAGGTTTTGAGTTTGGGCGGTTGCTGCCGGGGCCGTGTCTATGCATAGAAAGCCAAGAATCATCAGCATGATGAAAGTTGATATGGATTTCACGATTCTTTAGTCCTTGGTCGGATGGAGTAATCAGACAGCTCGGTTGCAACCTCATGCAAGGGCGATGCTTGACGAGTTCGGGCATGGTGTCCAGACGATGGTGAAGTAAAGCTGATTCGCGCTCGCGATGAGGCAAAGTCCTACAAACCTTTCATCCGATGTCATGACGTTGCCGCGTTAGCCTCGATCAATCCATCCGGCATCGGGCGGGGCATGGCGCTGGCGTTCGACAAACCTTTCACCGCGACGTTGGCGGCGCCTGTGCTGCTGATTGGCGTGCTGCTGGTGCAATGGCTGCCGGCGTTGCCGCCACGCTGGCTGTCGATGCTGTTGCTGCTGCCTGTTGCCGTGAGCTTCTGGTGCTGGCCGCGCTGGCGGTTGCCGTCGTGTGGTTGCGTGGGCGTGCTGTGGGCGATGCTGTGCGGTGCGGGGGCGATGGATGCGCGGCTGCCGCGCGATCTGGAGGGCGTGATTTCGTGGTGACCGGGCGCGTCGCGGAATTGCCGCTGGTGCGCGAGGACGCCACGCGCTTCGTGCTGTCCGTCGATGGCGCGACGCTGGACGGCAAACCCGTGCCTTTGCGCGGACGCACGATGGTGTCGTGGTACGACGATGCGCCGCTGCTCGCTCCCTGCGAACGCTGGCGCCTGTTGTTGCGGCTGAAGCGACCGCGCGGCCTGCTGGACCCCGGCGCTTCGGATGGCGAGCGCATGGCTTTGCAGCGACGCATCGTGGCTACCGGCTACGTGCGCCAGGATTCCGCCAACGCACCGATGGGCCGCGCGACGTGGTGCGTGGATGGTGTGCGAAATGCGGTCTCGCGCGGCATCGCTGTGCGCGTGGGTGATCCGCATGACGCCGCGCTGCTGCAGGCATTCTCGGTGGGCGACACGCGCGGCTTGAGCCAGGAGGACTGGGAGGTCGCGCGTGCCAACGGCATCCCGCACCTGATCGCGATTTCCGGATTCCACGTGAGCGTGGTGGCGGTGATCGGTGCATGGCTGGCCGGATCGCTGTACCTGTTGTGGCCGAGGCTGGCCTTGCGCATGCCGCGCGTGCAGGCACAGGCCGCTGCTGCCTTGCTGGCGGCCGTGGCATACGGTGCGCTGGCCGGCTTTGGCCTGCCCACCGTGCGCACGCTGCTGATGATCGCAGTGGTCGCGCTGGCGCGCTGTTCGAGGCGCGGCGGCCATGGTGCGCATTCGCTGGCGTTGGCCATGATCGCGATCCTCGTGTTCGATCCCTTGTCGGTACTGGCGGCGGGTTTCTGGTTGTCGTTCACCGGCGTGGCCTTGTTGATGCTGTGCCTGCAGGCGCGTGGCCGCGGTTTGCGCGCCTTCCTGCACGAGCTCACGGCGGCCCAGCTGCTGATGACGGTGTCGCTGCTGCCGCTGACGCTGTGGTTCTTCGGCGAGGCCTCGCTGGTGGGAGCGCTTTCCAATCTCGTCGCGGTGCCGTTCGTGAGTTTCGTCATCGTGCCATGCGTCTTGCTGGGTACCGTGCTGCTGGGCCTGTGTCCGCCCTTGGCCGCGCCTGTGCTGGAGCTGGCGGCAGCGCTCGCGCACGCACAGTGGTGGCTGCTGGAACGCATGGCGGCGTGGCCGGGTGCGCATTGGTATCTGCCCGAGGTACGACCGTGGTCATTGCTGCTGGCCACGCTGGGTGCGTTGTGGCTGTTCATGCCGCGCGGCATGCCGTTGCGCACACTGGGCCTCATGCTGTTCCTGCCGCTGTTGTGGCCGTCGTTGCCGGAGCCGGCTGCAGGTGCGTTCGAGGCGTGGGTGCTGGATGTGGGGCAGGGACTGTCGGTATTGCTGCGCACACGCGGGCATGCGCTGCTGTACGACACCGGCGCGCGCTATCCCTCCGGCTATGACCTGGGCGAGGCGGCGGTGCTGCCTTCGGTCCGGGCCTTGGGCATCGCACGGCTGGACGCGCTGATGGTGAGCCATGCGGACAACGACCATGCCGGCGGTGCCGATGCGGTGGTGGCCGCATTCCCCGAGGCATGGCGCTATGCAGGCGAACCCGAGCGCATGCACGTGCCGATGCGGGCTTGTACCGCTGGGCAGTCGTGGGTGTGGGACGGCGTGCATTTCCGCGTGCTGAGCCCCACGCCTCAGACGGCTGGCAAGGGCAATGACCGCTCCTGCGTGCTGCTGGTGGCGGGTGCCGGTGGTTCACTCCTGCTCACCGGGGACATCAGTTCCAAAGTCGAACCGGCCGTGGCCAACGCGTTGGGCGATGGCCCGTCGCCGGTGCTGCTGGTGCCGCACCACGGCAGCAAGGCGTCGTCCGGCGTGGATTTCATCGATGCGGTGGCCCCGCCGTTCGCCGTTGTCTCCGCCGGCTGGCGCAATCGCTTCGGCCATCCCAAGCCGGAAGTGCTCGCACGCTACGCGGAGTCGGGCGTGCCGGTACTGAATACCGCCGACAGCGGCGCGATCGCGCTGGACTTTCCCCGCGACGGGCCGGCCCGGGTGGCGGTGCGCTGGCGGTTGCGCGATCCGCGCTATTGGCGCGAACGCCCTTGAGCGCAGGTTCCGGACTGCCACGGCCGCCACGGAACGGCATGGGCCGGCTGCTATGATGCGGCCTCTCGTTTTGGATGCCCGGTGGAACGAACGTGCTCGATATCCTGATGGCTGGCGGTTGGGCGATGCTGCCCATTCTGGTGTGTTCGCTGGTGGCGCTGGCGATCGTGCTGGAGCGTTGCTGGACGTTGCGGCGCAATGCCGTGCTGCCGCCGGGACTGGGCGAGGAGGTGCGTCAGTGGGCGCATGCCGGCCAGCTTGACCCGAGCCATCTGCAGGCGCTGTCCAGCAGCTCGCCGCTGGGCGAGCTGCTGGCGTCGGCGCTGGCGGTGCGTGGCCAGTCGCGCGACATCATCAAGGAGCGCATCGAGGACACCGGTCGCCACGTGGTGCATTCGATGGAGCGTTACCTCAGCACGCTGGGCACCATCGCGCTGATTGGTCCGCTGCTGGGCCTGTTCGGCACGGTGATCGGCCTGATCCGCATGTTCATGCAGGTGATGGCGGGCGGCATCGGCGATCCGGCGAAGATGGCCGGCGGCATCGGCGAGGCGCTGATCTGCACGGCTTCCGGCCTTACCGTGGCGATTCCCGCCTACGTGCTGCACCGCTGGCTGCGCTCGCGCATCCTGGGCTATTGCGTGCAGATGGAAAAGCAGGCCACCGCGCTGCTGGACGAATTGACCCTGCCCGCGCCGGCCACCGCGCCGCGCGTGCGCCGCACCGCCACGCCCGTCGCGCCGAACGCAGGCTGATTCCATGCGCATCGGCAACGACCACCGCCGGGACGAGTTCGAGATCAACGTGGTGCCGTTGATCGACGTGCTGCTCACCCTGCTGATGTTCTTTGTGCTCACCAGCACCTTCGTCCAGCACGCGCGGATGCAGGTCACCCTGCCCAATGCCAGCGCGCAGGATCGCGACATGAACGCGCCCGCGCTCACCATCACGGTGGACCGCGAGGGCCGCTACTGGGTGGGCAGCGACGCGGTGCCGGGCGAAGGCATCGACATCCTCAAGCAGGTGATCGAGCGCAACGCGAACGGCGACCACGACCGTCCGGTGGCGATACGCGCCGACGCGCTGTCCTCGCACCAGAGCGTGGTGACCGCGATGGACGCGCTGGGCCAGCTCGGCTTCACGCACCTGTCCATCGCCACCACGCCGACGCAGCCGGACAAGGCGCAATGAGCGGCAAAACCCCGGTGTGGGACGCGGAATCCTGGCGCATCTACAAGCGATTGCTGGGGTACACGAAACGCTATTGGATGATCGGCGTCGTCACCGTGATCGGCATGGCGCTGGACGGCGGCAGCCTGGCAGCTTTTACCCAGAAGCTGCGGCCGATGATTGACGATCTGTTCGCGAAAAAGGATCCGTACCTGATCTTCTGGATGCCGATCTGGATCGTGGGCATCTTCGCTTTGCGCGGCGTCGGCACCTACATCAGCAGCTACGGCATCTCCTATATCGGCCGGAACGTGGTGCAGGCAATGCAGGCCGACGTGTTCGCTGCCTACCTGCGCCTGCCGGCCACCTTCTTCGGCGGCGAGCCCTCGGGCCAGCAGATCTCGCGCATCACCTATACCAGCGAGCAGGTGGCAGCCGCTTCCACCGATGCGGTGAAAGTCGTGGTGACCGAAGGCGTCACCGTGGTCGGCATGCTGTACGTGATGCTGCACAACAGCGCCTACCTTTCGCTGGCTCTGCTGGTGATGGTGCCGGCCATCGCGCTAATCGCCACGGCAGTCAGCCGTCGCTACCGTCAGATTAGCCGGCGCATCCAGAACTCGATGGGATCGGTCACCGGCACGGTGGAGGAGTCGGTCGGCGCGCACCGGGAGGTACGCATCTACGGCGGCCAGCCGCACGAAGCGGAGCGTTTCGACGAAGTCACGCACCGCGCGCGGCGACTCAACCTCAAGATCGCTGCTACCAACGCATTCTCCAGCACCGCGATCCAGACGGTGGCGGCCTTTGCACTGGCGGTGCTGGTGTACCTGGCGACGCGGCCGAGCGTGATCAACAGTATTTCGCCCGGCGTGTTCGTCACCGTGCTTACCGCGATGGGCGCATTGATGCCGTCGCTGAAGCGGCTTGCCAACGTACAGGCGAACGTCCAGCGCGGCCTCTCCGCGGCGGAAGACCTTTTTGAAGTGATGGACAGGCCGCCGGAGGCCGACCGTGGTACGCGCGAACTCGTGCGAACTCGCGGGGACCTGCACTTCGAGGACGTGCGGCTCACCTACGCACGCAACGAGTTCGAGGCGCTGCGGGGCGTGGATCTGCATTGCGCGCCAGGCACGGTCACCGCGCTGGTAGGGCGGTCAGGCAGCGGCAAGAGCAGTTTGGTGAGCCTACTGCCGCGCTTCAACGAACCCAGCGGCGGACGCATCGTGCTGGACGGCGAGAACTACGAGGATTACACGCTGGCTTCGTTGCGCCGGCAGATCGCCTGGGTGGGGCAAAGCGTGGTGCTGTTCGACGCCACCGTGGCCAACAACATCGCCTACGGCGAACTGGCCGGCGCCAGCGAGGCCGAGATCGTGGCCGCGGCGGAAGCGGCCAACGCGATGGAGTTCATCGCGCGCCTGCCCAAGGGCATCCACAGCCAGATCGGCGAACGCGGCAACAGTCTGTCCGGTGGCCAGCGCCAGCGCATCGCGATCGCCCGCGCCATCCTCAAGAACGCGCCGATCCTGGTGCTGGACGAGGCCACCAGCGCGCTGGACACCGAATCCGAACGCCTGATCCAGCAGGCGCTGCAGAAGTTGATGCGCGACCGCACCACGCTGGTGATCGCGCATCGCCTTTCCACCATCGAAGGTGCCGACCAGATCGCAGTGATGGAGCAGGGGCGCATCGTGGAGCGCGGCAGCCATGCCGAGTTGCTGGCGATGGGCGGCCACTATGCCGCGCTGCATCGCATGCAGTTCCACGACGCGAACCTCGGCAGCGACTGAGAACCTGCGCATGGCGCTCGCGGACGAACTCGTCGAGGCCTGGTATGGCAACCGCCGCTGCCCGTGGTGGACGCAGCCGCTGGCCGGCTTGTATGGCGCGATCACCGTCTTGCGTCGAGCGCTGTACCGCATCGGTGTATTGCGCAGCGTGCGCCTGGGTGTGCCGGTGGTCGTGATCGGCAATCTCACCGCCGGTGGCACGGGCAAGACGCCGCTCACCATCGCACTGGCGAACGCGCTGCGCGCACGCGGCTTTCGTCCCGGCGTGGCAAGTCGCGGCTACGGCGGCAAGCAGCGCGGGGCCGCTTTGCTGGGTGGCATGCCCGATCCGGCCGAGGTGGGCGACGAGCCTTGTCTGATCCATGCCAGCGGCGTGCCGGTGGCAGTGGGGCGCGATCGTCCGGCAGCGGCGCGGCTGCTGGTGGCGGATGGATGCAACGTGGTCATCGCGGACGATGGCTTGCAGCACTACCGCCTCGTCCGCGACGTGGAGATCTGCGTGATCGACGGCGTGCGGCGTTTCGGCAACGGCCGCCTGCTCCCGGCCGGCCCGTTGCGCGAGCCGTTGCACCGGTTGGCGCAAGTGGATTTACGCGTGTGCAACGGCGGTACGCCGCAGGAAGGCGAGTACAGCATGCGGCTTGCCGGCGGCGAGGCCGTGACGCTGGATGGCGTGCATCGGCGGTTGCTTGCGGATTTCGCGGGCATGCGGGTGCATGCGCTGGCCGCCATCGGCAATCCCGCGCGTTTCTTCGCCGGCTTGCGCGATGCGGGCATCGAGGTGGTCGAGCATGCGTTCCCCGACCATCATGCCTTCGTCGCCACCGAGCTTGCCTTCGGCGACGAACTGCCGGTGCTGATGACCGACAAGGACGCGGTGAAGTGCCGCGGCTTCGCGCAGGCGCATTGGTGGCGCGTGCCGGTGCACGCCGAGCTTCCGGTGGAGTTTTTCGAAGCGGTGCTGGCGAGGCTGCCTGGGCGCGTGTAGGAGCGCACCCTGTGCGCGATTGCCTTGCGCTTCGACTTCGACCAGCGCCAGAGCAATCGCGCACAGGGTGCGCTCCTACACAGGGCGGCCGCCGATCCAGACTTGCCGTACGAGCTGGCCGCCGATCCAGTAGCACAGCTCGGCGGCTTGTCTTGCGTGCCACGCCACCAGGTCGGCGCGCTGGCCCACGGCCAGCGTGCCACGGTCGGCGACGCCGAGCGCGCGGGCCGCATTCGCGGTGACGCCGCGCAGCGCCTCCTCGGGCGTGAGGCGGAACAGCGTGCAGGCCATGTTCGCAGCTAGGCGCAGCGAGAGCAGGGGCGAGGTGCCGGGGTTGCAGTCGGTGGCAACGGCAATGGGTACGCCGTGTTCGCGCAACGCGGCCACTGGCGGCAGATGCGTCTCGCGCAGCGCATAGAATGCGCCGGGCAGTAGCACGGCTACGGTACCCGCCTTCGCCATCGCTGCGATGCCGGTTTCGCCGAGGTGTTCCAGATGATCGGCGGAGAGGCCGTGGTAGCTCGCCACCAGGGCCGCGCCACCCTGGTCGGAGAGTTGCTCCGCATGCAGCTTCACCGGCAGGCCGAGCTGCGTGGCGCGCTCGAACAGCCGGCGCGTTTCGGCGGGCGTGAAGGCGATCTTCTCGCAGAACGCATCCACGGCGTCGACCAGCCGTTCGGCGGCCAGCGCGGGCAGCATGTCGTCGCAGACCAGCGCCACGTAGTCGTCGCGGCGCTCCTTGTATTCAGGCGGCAACGCGTGCAGGCCGAGGAAGCTGGTGCGCACCGTGATGCCGAGCGTTTCGCCGATGCGCCGCGCCACGCGCAACATGCGTCGTTCGGCCTCCGGATCAAGCCCGTAACCGGACTTGATCTCCAGCGTGGTGACGCCGTCGGCGAGCAGGGCGCGGGCACGCGGCAACGATTGGGCAAACAGTTCGTCCTCGGTTGCGGCGCGCGTGCTGCGCACGCTGGACACGATGCCACCACCGGCGCGGGCAATCTCTTCGTAGCTGGCGCCGTTGAGGCGCATGTCGAATTCGTTGGCGCGGTTATCGCCGAACACCAGATGGGTGTGGCAATCGACCAGCCCGGGCGTGAGCAGGGCACCGCCGAGGTCTTCGACATGCGCGGCGTCGGCGCCTGGCGGAAGTTCGTGCATGGGGCCGATCCACGCGATGCGGCCGTCGGCACACGCCAGTGCGCCATCCTCGATCAGGCCGAACGGTGCATCGCCGGCGAAGCTCGCCAGGTTGGCGTGGACGAACAATAGATCCCAACGGTTCGTGGTCATGCTTCGGAGTGCCTGTTGTCGGAATCGTCGCCGGCGTCGGCCTCGGCAGCCGGTTCCGCGTAGGCGCTGGTATCACCGGCAGCAGACTGCCGGGCGGCGTGTGCCGCCTGGTGTTGTTCGAAATCGCGCACCAGGCGCTCGGCGAAATCCTTGTACACCGGCGTGGGGGAAAAGATCGATGCCGCCGCGCGGGCGAGCAGGCAGGCAGCCATGATGGGTATCACCATGGCCTGGTTGTCGGTCAGCTCCATCGCGATCACCGCGGAGGTGAGCGGCGCGCCGGTGACGCCGGACAGGTAGGCGCTCATGCCCAGCAGCACCACGGCGGCAGCGGGCGCATTCGGCAGGAAATGGGCGATGTTGTGGCCGAGGCCGGCGCCCACGGCCAGCGCCGGCGAGAAGATGCCGCCCGGAATGCCTGCCCAGTAGGACACCACGTTCGCCAGCAGCTTGGCGATGCCGAAGCTTTCGCCGGGCATCTGTGCGGCCCCTTGCACGATGGCGCGGGCCTGATCGTAGCCGGTGCCGTAGACGTTGCCGTGCGAGAGCATGCCGATCAGCGCCAGCACGAGCCCGCAAAGGGCGGCGAACGGCACCGGCCAGCGCGTGCGCAGGCGGCCGACCATCGCCAGCGGGCCATGGCGGCTGAGCAGGATCAGGCGCGCGAACAGGCCGCCCAGCAATCCGCAGATCACCCCGCACAGCAGCACCGCCAGCCAGGCATGACCCAGCGGCAGATCGGTCTGCACGGTGCCGAAGTACGCGTAGTTGCCCATGATGCCCAGCGACACCACGCCGCCTACGAACACCGCGGTGAGCAGCAGGCCGCTGAAACGGTGCTCGAAGGTGCCGGCCAGTTCCTCGATCGCGAAGATCACGCCGGCCAGCGGCGTGTTGAAGGCCGCCGCGATGCCGCAGGCGCCGCCGGCGAGGATGAAGCGCGAGATCGCCTTGGCATCGGTGAAGCCGAAGCGTCGGCCCAGCGAGTAGAACAGCCCCGCACCCACGTGCACGGTGGGGCCTTCGCGGCCGATCGAGGCGCCCACCGCCAGGGCGATCAGGGTCAGCGCCATCTTGCTCGCCGCAATCGGCAGGGCCAGCATCCGCGCCCGGAAACCCTCATCCTCCACATGCAGGGTGGCGATCGCCTGCGGGATGCCGCTGCCGCGCGCCGCGCGCAGCCGGCCTTCGGTGACCCAGGACAACAGGCCAAATGCCAGCGGGGTGAGGATCAGCGGTATCCAGGTGCCGTGCGCCAGTAGGCGCAGGAACAACGCGTACGACCAGCTGCTGGCCTTGGCGAACAGGATCGCCGCCAGCGCCACCAGCACGGCTCCGCTCCACAACGCGATGCGGCGTTTCCACTGGTGCGGCGCGAAGAATTCGTGCCCCAGCACGGCCTGCAGACGCGGGTTGGATGATTTTGGCGGCAGGGATGGTTCCGGCATCCGGCAATTATCGCAGAGCGCGCCGCAGTACCGTCATCACTTCGTTTTCGGCAGCCAGCGCGTCTCGTACAGGTCGAAACGACGATCCTTGAGATTCTGCACGGCGCCGGCGTTGCGGGCGCTGGCCAGGCTTTCCAGGTGCAGGTCGGCGAACAGCACGGTTTCGCTGTTCGGGGTGGAGTCGGCGGCGATGCCGTCGCGCGCGAACGGGAAGTCGCTGGGGGTGAGGATGCAGCTCTGGCCGTACTGGATGTCGAAATTGTTGACGCCAGGCAGGTTGCCCACATTGCCAGAGAGCACGACGTAGCACTGGTTCTCCACCGCGCGGGCCTGCGCGCAGTAGCGCACGCGCAGGTAACCTTCGCGGACGTCGGTACAGAACGGCACGAACAGGATCAGCGCACCCTGGTCCACCAGGTGCCGGGCCACCTCGGGGAATTCGCTGTCGTAGCAGATCATCACGCCGATCGGACCGCAGTCGGTCTGCACCGTGGCGGCGCCGTCCCCGCCCGAGATATTCCAGGTAATGCGCTCGCTGGGCGTGGGATGCAGTTTTTCGCGCTCGTGGATCGAGCCGTCGCGCAGGCATACGTAACAGACGTTGTGGATGTCGCCATTGGCCTGCTCGGTGGGATGGGTGCCGGCGATGATGTTGATGTTGAAGTGCACGGCCAACCGACCGAACAGTTCCTTCACCTGCGGCGTGTACTGGCTGAGCTTGCGGATCGTTTCGGTGGGCGGCAGCTCGGTGTTCTCGATCGACAGCAGCTGCAGCGTGATCAGTTCGGGGAACACCACGAAATCCGCGTTGTAGTCGGCGGCGATGTCGGTGAAGTACTCGACCTGGGTGGCGAACTCCTCGAATGAGGCGATGCGCCGCTGCAGGTATTGCACCGAGGCCACGCGCACCGTGGTGGGCAACTGGCGCGCAGAAGAGGTCGAGGGAATGTCGGGCTGGTCGAGCAGCATCGGGTTGCGCCACATCAGGTGCACCGCATAGCCCAGCGAATCGTGATCCGATGGCACGTAATTGCGCAGCAGGCCGACAACTTCGAAATCGTTGGCCAGCTGGAAGCTCAACGTGAGATCGCGGCGGCGGCCTTCCTGCACGGCCTGCACGTAGCCCTCCGCGCTGCCGTAGCGCTGGATGTTGCGCGCCAGCCCAGGGATGCGTCCGCCGAACACGATGCCGCGCAGCTTCAGGTCCATGCACAACCGCTTGCGCGCCTGGTACAGGCGCTGGCCGATGCGCATGCGGCGGTAGTCGGGATGCACCACGACCTCGATGCCGTACAGCCAGTTGCCGTCCGGCTTGTGGCGCGAGGCCATGCCGCCGGCGGTGATCTGCACCCAGGTGTGCGGCGCCAGCGCGGCGGCCTCGTCGATGCGGAAGGTCGCGCAGTAGCCCACCACCTTGCCTTCGTATTCCACGACGAACTGGCCCTGTGGGAAGTGCGTCTGCTGGGAGCGCAGCATTTCCGCCGAATAGCCGTTTTCCGGCGTGTAGATGCGCGCGGTGAGCTCGACCAGCGCCGGTACATCGTCGGGCGCGGCCAGCCGCAGGCGCAGCTTGGGAGTGCGTTCGCCGTTTTTCTTTGCCATGGGGGCATGCTGCGGTGACGCGGGTGAAGCGGATGCGAGCGTGACGATTACAATGCACGCCTCACCTACGGGAGTCATTCATGAACCAGGTTGTGTGCTGCCTGTGGCGGGCGTTTCCATGAGCGCCGTGGTGAGCGGCTGGAGCGGCCGCGTCGATCTGCCGGAAAGCCGGGCCACGCGACGCTGGCACCAGTGGGTGCGCACACCGATGCCCGGTGCCACGCCTGGCGTGGCGGTGCTGGGCTTCGCCAGCGACGAGGGCGTGCGCCGCAACGGCGGCCGCGTGGGGGCGGCCGAAGGCCCGGCCGCGTTGCGCAAGATGCTTTCGAACCTGCCGCAGCTCGACGACACGCCGCTATACGACGCGGGTGATGTCGATGTGATCGACGGTGATCTGGAAGGTGCACAGTCGCGCTATGCCGCGAAGCTCGCCGCCTTGCTCGATGCCGACCACCTGCCGGTGGGCCTGGGGGGAGGGCACGAGATCGCGTTCGCCACTTACCAGGGTTTGGCCTTGCACCTGGGCGAGCGCCGCCCGCGCGTGGCCATCGTCAACTTCGACGCACACTTCGATCTGCGCAGGCAGGACCGCGCCAGTTCCGGCACGCCGTTCCTGCAGGCCATCGAACACGCCGCAGCCCATGGCTTGCCGCTGGATTACTGCGTGCTCGGCATCAGCGCCTCGGCGAACACGCGGGTGCTGTTCGACACCGCCGATCAGCTCGGCGTGTACTACGTGCGTGACGACGAACTCGGCCCGCTCGATCTGCCTGCGCGCATCACGCAACTGCAGGAGAAGCTGGCGGATGTCGATGCCATCTATCTCACGTTCTGCCTGGATGCATTGCCGCACGCCATGGCGCCCGGCGTCAGCGCACCCAGTGCGCGTGGCGTGGCCATGGACGTGGTCGAGCCGTTGCTGGATGCGATCGCGGCCACCGGCAAGCTGAAGGTGATGGACGTGGCGGAGCTCTCGCCCCCGCTTGATCGCGACAACGTCACGGCGCGTGTCGCCGCGCGGTTGATCCATCGCGTCACGCACGCCGCCGGACGAGCCGCAAAGGCTCGATGACACCGACGGTGGGCGCGTCCCGCGCCCCACGATGACATGCCCGTCTCCGGTGATTTTGCCTGCAGTCAGGTCGATAAGGCCTGGCTGAACCCGGTCCTCAACCACCGTCAGCCCGGTTTCGCGCGGGACGTTTCCAGCAACACATATCCAAGAGGAGGAGTGTTGCCATGCGTCGTCTCATGTCCGTCTGTCTGCTTGCCGTTGCCCTGCTTGGCGTCGGCACCACGCTTACCGGCTGCGTGATGGTTGCGCCGCGGCCCGCGCGCGTGTGGGTGCCGGGTTACTGGGGTTATGGCCACGTCTGGGTCGGTGGCCACTGGCGTTAATGCCGCGCCTTGCGCGGGTCGTGGCCGGGACGCTGCGTTGTCCCGGCCGCTGCCTGGCGCTGGCGCAGGAAGTCGATGAACACGCGCAGCTTCGGCGGTACCTGGAAGCGGCTGGGATAGTAGAGATGGAAGCCTTCGTAGGGCGGCAACCAATCGTCCAGCACGCTTTCCAGCCTGCCGTCGTCCAGCGCCTCGCGCGCGAAGGGTTCCAGCACGTTGGCCAGGCCGGCTCCTTCGATGGCGGCGCGTACACCCAGCGGGATGCTGTTGACGGTCAGCCGGCCCTCTACTGAAACGTCGAACCACTGGCCTTTGCGCGGCCCGCTCTTGTGGGCGAACTCCCAGCGATAGATCGCGCGATTGCTGATCTTGCGGAAATTGACGCAATCGTGCGCTCCCAGCTCGCGCGGTTGCATCGGCCGTCCATGCCGCGCGAAATATGCGGGCGAACCCACCACCACCGAGCGCATCGGGCCGTCCACCGGCACGGCCACCATGTCGCGCTGCAGGCTTTCCCCCAGGCGGATGCCGGCGTCGAAGCCGTCGGCGATCAGGTCGCTGAATCCGTTGTCCACGTGGATGTCCAGTCGCACGTCGGGCCAGCGCGCCATGAATTCGCCCAGCAAGGGGTCGAGCAGGGCGGTGGCCACCACGTCGGGCACCGTGATGCGCAGCAGGCCGGCGGGGCGGTCGCCGTGCTGGCGTAGCGCGTCCATGGCTGCATCCAGCTCGTTCAATGCGGGTGCGATCCGCTGCAGCAGCGCGTGGCCCGCTTCGCTGAGCCCCACCCGCCGGGTGGTGCGGTGGAGCAGACGCGTGCCCAGCTGTGTTTCCAACTGGCGCAGGGTCTGGCTCAGCGCGGAAGCGGTGACGTCCAGCGCTGCGGCGGCGCGGGTGAAGCTGCCTTGTTCGGCGATGGCGCGGAAGGCGCGCAGGGCATAGTCGTCGCGCATGAGCGGGTTCCTGATTGATTAGCCGTACTTCAAATAGCATAAAGGTGTTGGTGGTTTTTCGTAGCAATCACAAGGTGCAGACTGGCTCCCGTCAACCACTACGGGAGTTCGCCATGTCGCTCGATGCCTACTACACCCTCGGCCGTTCCGGCCTCCGCGTCAGCCGCCTTGCCCTGGGCGCCATGACGTTCGGCGAGAGCTGGGGCTGGGGCGCCGATGGCGGTGTCGCCCGCGCCATGTTCGATCGCTACCTCGCCGCGGGCGGCAACTTCATCGATACCGCCGACCTCTACACCGAAGGCGAGAGCGAGCGTCTGCTCGGCAAGTTCATCGCCGAAAGCGGCAGCCGCGACCGGGTGGTGCTGACCACCAAGTTCAGCTACGCGGCGGAGCCGGGCAATCCCAATGCCGGCGGCAACGGGCGCAAGAACATCCTGCGTGCGGTCGACGGTTCGCTGCGGCGCCTCGGCACCGACTACATCGACCTCTACCTGCTGCATACCTGGGATCGCGTGACGCCGGCCGAGGAAGTGCTGCGCACGCTGGACGACCTGGTACGCGCGGGCAAGATCCGCTACGCCGGCCTGTCGGACGTGCCGGCCTGGTACGCGGCGCAAATCCAGACGCTGGCATTGGCGCATCACCTGCAGCCGCTGGTGAACCTGCAACTGCAGTATTCGCTGGTCGAGCGCAACATCGAGCGGGAATATGCGCCGCTGGCGCAGGAGCTGGGCTACGGCATCACGGCATGGAGCCCGTTGGGCATGGGTCTGCTCTCGGGCAAGTACAAGCCCAGCGAAACCGGCGACGATGGCGCCGGGGACGGCCGCATCCAGGCACTCAAGGGCAGCGGACTGGTGTCGCTGCTGGACAAGTTCACGCCGCGCAACTGGGCCATCGTGGGTGCTGTCGAGCAGGTGGCGCGGGAGCATGGCTTGTCGATGGCGCAGGCGGCAATCCAGTGGGCCGTGCGCCGTCCAGCCATCGGTGCCGTGATCCTCGGTGCACGCACGCTGGAACAGTTCGAGGACAACCTCGCCGCGCTGGACCGGCCATTGCCTGACGAGGCTTTGCGCAGGCTGGACGAAGTCTCCGCGCTGCCGCAGCAGTTTCCCTACAGCTTTTTCGACCAGGCACAGCAGGAGCGCATCCATGGCGGCGTCGCGGTGGGCGACAAGCCGGATGGCTACCGCGCGCCGGTGCGCGTAGCGGCCGCCAGCGCCGCGCAGAGCCTGACCGTCACGAATGCACGCTAAGGAGATGCATATGTCCATTCAGACACTGCAGGTCGATGTTGCCCATGCCCGCCTGCACGTCGAGCAGGCCGGCGCCGGCGAGGCAGTTGCCATGCTGCATGGCTTCCTGGTCGACAGCGGCCAGTGGGACCACGAGTTCGCCGCGTTGTCGCGCGACCGTCGCGTGGTGCGCTACGACGCACGCGGCTTCGGCCGTTCGACCGTCGAGCCGGGAGCCTATGCGCACCATGAGGACCTCGCCGCCGTGCTTGATGCCTGCGGGGTAAGGCGCGCGGCGTTGCTGGCCTGTTCGGGCGGCGCAGCGACCGCGCTGGATTTCGCGCTGGCGCATCCGGAGCGGGTAAGCGCGATGGTGTTCGTCGGTGCCGGCTATTGGGGGCAGTTCGCCAGCACCACACCGGCCGCACGGGCCTTCCTGCAGGCGCTCGGCAGCTACGACGCGGCAGGCATGATCGACAGCTCGTTGCGCGCCTTCACCGATGGTCCGCGCCGCCGGCCGGAAGACGTCGACGCAGTCGTGCGCCGTCGCACGCGCGAAATGACGGCGCACAACTTCCAGCGTGCCTCGAACTACTGGCGGCGTGCCGCGCTTGACCAGCGTGAGCCGCAACCTTCGGCGCTGGAACGCCTGCACGAGATCGCCGCGCCGACCCTGCTGATTTCCGGCACCGAGGATCAACCCGAGGCGGTCGCGCTGTCCGAACGCATGGCCGCCGGCATCCCCGTTGCGCAATTCCTGCTACTGCAGGGCGCCGGTCACCACGCCAACATGGAGGCGCCCGACGCAGTGCTGGCCGAAACCCGCCGCTGGCTGGCGAAATACGCGGCAGGAAATGCAAGCGCTCAAGCAATACCGGACACGTTTCGTAGTGAGCTCAATCGGGCTTCCCGTACCGGTACCGGATTCCAGGGTGCGTCGGAGTGACAAGCCTGAGATCCTCAGTACCCAGATACGGCGTGGCGTAGCCAAGCCGCCTACGCGTGGGCAGGAGTCGTTCCCGAATCCTCGACGCGGCCTGCTTGTGATCCGGCGTACCGAACCAGGCCGTTTCTCTGGTTCCTTCTCCAGAGGCCGGGCGTCCCTTCTCTGCTCTTCGGGCCGGCTTCGCCGTTCGCCGTCGCTTCAACGGAGGCGCGGGCCGGCAAGGAGAAGGAGCTCAGGCGCCGGCAGGTGTCCGGAATCGCTTTGTCCCTCGCGACCATCTGGACGTCCCCCAATTGTGTAGAGAGCAGGCCGCCAAGGATGCCAGCCATAAAAAAGCCGCGTCGGCCAAGACCGACGCGGCTTCACGTTGCGCAGGGGGAGGAATCCTGCGCGGACGTTCTTACTGGCCGTTGCTGGAGGAGCCGGCGGCGGCCTTCTGCTGTGCCTTGAACTGCTGCCACTGCTGACGGCGAGCCTGCGCCTGCGCCTTCTGCGCGGCCAGCTGCGACTGCTGCGCCGGGGTCAGCACGTTGTAGATCTGCGCGCGGATGCTGGCCATCTGCTGCACGCGAGCCGTGGTGGCGGCGCCTTCGGCCTGGGCCAGCGACGCGGCAGCGGACTGGTAGCCGGCGTCGGTCGGGCTCATCGCCTCGAACGCTTCGTGCTGCTGGCGCAGCGCCTGGCGCTGGCTCTTGTTCTGCTCAAAGCTGCTCTTCATGATCTGCTTGATGCTGGCCTTCTGGGCATCGGTCAGGTTGAGCTTGTGCAGGTCCATCATGCCGTGATGGCCGCCATGGTGACCCCAGCCGCCGGGGCCGCCCGGGCCGGGGGCGCCTTGGGCCATGACAGCGAAGCTGCCGATAGCCAGTGCCGAGCTGAGGGCCAGGCCGAGAATGAGGTTCTTGCGCATGGTTGTCGCCTCTTGCGTTGGGGTAGTGGAACGTGTGGTTATTGGACGACATCCCGGCGTGTATGTTCTTTGCGGGAGCGTAAAGATGGGTAAAGCCATTGCCGCCGGCCACCGTGCACCGCTAAATAACCACCCATGACCCGCATCCTGATAGCCGACGACGACCGTGAACTCTGCGGCCTGCTTTCCGAGTACCTGCAACGCGAAGGCTTTGCCGTGGACCTGGCCCACGACGGCGAGGAGGCGCTGGCGCGGCTGCACAACGCGGCGCAGCGGCCCGACCTGTTGATCCTCGACGTGATGATGCCGGGGCGCGACGGCCTGGAAACGCTGCGCGAACTGCGCATGAAATACCGCCTCCCGGTGATCATGCTGTCCGCACGCGGCGAGCCGGTGGACCGCGTGGTGGGGCTGGAGCTGGGCGCGGACGACTACCTCTCCAAACCCTGCCTGCCGCGCGAACTGCTGGCCCGCGTGCGTGCGCAACTGCGCCGCCATGCACCGGGCGCGGCTGCCGCGGGCGAGCTGCAGGTGGGCGCGCTGAAGTTGCTGCCCGGCGAGCGTCGAGTGCTGATCGAGGATCAGGAGCTGTCGCTTACCGGGGCCGAGTTCCAGTTGCTGTTGGCGCTGGCGCAACGCGCGGGCGAGCTGGTGGACAAGTCCGCGCTCACGCGCCTCGCGCTGGGCCGCGAGCTGGAGCGCTACGACCGCAGCATCGACGTGCATGTGAGCCGTCTGCGCCACAAGCTGGCCGAGGCCTCCCCGCAATCGCCGCGCATCGATTCCGTGCGCGGGGCCGGGTACGTGCTGGTGGTGGCCGCGCCATGAATCCGTTCAAGAGTTCGCTGTACTGGCGGTTGCTGCTGTGGTTCTGCGCGGCGAACCTGCTGGTGCTGGTGCTGGGTGGCTTCCTCACCCGCCGTTTCGTGGAATACAGCACCGAGGTGGAGATCGACTGGAGCGCGCTGGCGCAGTCGGCCGAGCAGGCTTACGACCAGGGCGGCCCGTCCGCATTGGCGGACTGGATCGACAAACAGCATCGTGAGGGCGTGGAAGCCACGCTGTTCCAGGATGGGCAGCCGCTGCAGCCTATCCACCTGCCACCGCCGATCCGCGAGTCGTTGCCCGACATGCTGGCGGCCGACCGCAGCCTGGTGCTGCGGCCCTGGCGCAGGCTGTCCATGTACGTGGCGGTGGAGCCCGTGGTCGGTGCGGACGGCAGGCAGCGGCAACTGGTAGCGATCAGCCGCTCGCACACGCGGCTGCCGCCACAGGCACGCGAACAGATCCTGCTCGCCGTGCAATGCGCGCTGTCGCTGCTGTTCATCGGCCTGGTGGGCTGGTGGGTGGCGCGCAGCGTGGCCAAGCCGGTGCAGGCACTGCGCAATGCGACGCAAAGGATGGCTGCCGGTGAGCTGTCCGCGCGCGTGGATCACCCCGGCGGTGCCGCGCGCGACGAACTGGTCCAGCTTGCCGGCGATTTCGACGCCATGGCCGAACGCATCGAAGCACTGGTCGCGCACGACCGCCGCGTGCTGCAGGATCTTTCGCACGAACTCCGCTCGCCGCTGGCGCGCCTGCAGCTGATCCTCGACCTGGCCCAGCGCAGCGACGACCCCGCGGCGGCGGAGCGCTACTTCCGCCAGGCCGAACAGGAGATCGCCCGGCTCGACCGCATGACCGGCGACATGCTGGCGCTGTCGCGCATGGAGGGAGGCCTGCCGGGCATGGAACGCGAGCGGCTGGACTTTGCCGAGCTTGCGCACGAAGGCCTGCAGCAGGCGTCGCTGGAAGCGGACGCGCGCCACATCCAACTGCAATGGCAGGCCGATGACGCGCCGCTCGAAGTGATCGGCAGTCCCGTGCTCCTGGAACGTGCGCTGGGCAACCTGATCTCGAACGCCATCAAGTACAGCCCCGAAGGCAGCAGCGTGGAAATCTCGGCGCATGCCGTCGATGGAGAAGCGGAATGCCTGGTGCGCGACCACGGTCCCGGCGTACCCGAAGCCGAGCTGGCGTCGCTGTTCCGGCCGTTCTTCCGCGGCAGCAACGCTGCACGCGCCGAAGGCCATGGCTTGGGCCTTGCCATCGCGCAACGCGTGGCCAAGGCGCACGGCGGCGAAATCCTTGCGCGCAACGGCGACGGCGGCGGGTTGGAAGTGCGCTTGAGGTTGCCGGTAGCCAGCGGGTGAAGGGTTTCATGCGTCATTCCGACGGGAACGGGCGAAGCACTTTCCCGCGGTTCAAAAATATCCTGCGGGTCGTCGTCGCAACTGCCGTCGTTCTGTATTTCGCCCTGCCGGTCGCGTTCCTGCACTGGGATCTCGACCGCCTGATATTCAGTGCCCAGTCCAACGCCCCGACGCACGAGGACCAGCGGTTCGACGTTGCCGTATCGCCCGAGACTACTGTCGTGGTGCGTAGGTATGGCGGCGCTGGGCAGGCGTGCGCGTTTTTCTTTCCGGGCCAGCATGGCGGCATCGGTACCTACGAAGGGACGCTTTTCCCGTTGATTCGAGAAGCTGGCGCCGACGTCTACGCCATTTCCTACCCGGGGCAGGATGGGACGAAAGGGCGTGCGCGCAGGGATCTCCTGCCCGGCCAGGTTGCGTCGGCGATAGCGCAGGTGAGCAGGGCGACTCGTTGCGACATGGGGCGCAGCGTTTTCGTCGGCCGGTCGCTCGGCGCAACCGTGGCGCTGGTGGAGGCATCGACATTCAGGCCCAAGGGCGTGCTCGTCGACGGGCTGGGGGCTGATCTGTCCAGCGTCGTCCGGGCATGGATCAGTCGGCATCCGGCGCTGGTCGGCTGGCAGATGCTCCCCGTGCGTGCGTTGTCGGGACGTCCGGACTATGACGCCACGCTGCTTTTCGGGCAGATTCCAGCCGTGCCCGTAGCGGTGTTCCAGGGAACCGCCGATACGGTGACACCCTATGCGCTTGCGCGGGATGCGACGCTGGGGCACTCGAATGTGGCATTCACGACGGTGGCTGGCGGTACGCACCAAGATACGTACATGCTTGCCGGGAATGCGTATGTCGAAAGCCTGCGTTCCTTGCTGGCCGGGAATACTTCGCGGAGTAGATGATTCTGTTGGACGCCACTGATTTGCCGATGCGCCGCAATGCCTTCGTCGCCGTGGGACTGGCGCTGTGCGCGGCGCTGTTCTTCACGATGACCTACGTGCTCAACCGCAGCCTGGTGACCGGCGGCGGCCATTGGGCGTGGGCGGTGATCCTGCGCTATCTCATCACCTTGCCCTTGCTGGCGTTGGCGCTGCCCTGGCGTAGCGGCCTGGGCGAGTTGCCGCGCGAGTTGCGCGTGCATCCGCGCATCTGGTTGGTGTGGAGCAGCGTGGGCTTCGTGCTGTTCGGCATACCGCTGACCTGGGCGGCCGGCAGCGGACCGGCGTGGCTGGTGGCGGGCAGCTTCCAGACCACGGTGTTGGCGGGACCGCTGCTGGCGCCGCTGATTTATCGGGACGCGCGCCGTCGCCTGGCGTGGCCCACGCTGGCGATCGGCGTGCTGATCGTGGCCGGCGTGTTCGCGCTGCAATGGGGCCATGCGCACGGCAACTTGAGCGCTGGCGACTGGCTGGCGGCGGCCGCGGTGGTGCTTTCTGCGTTCGCCTATCCGTTGGGCAACCGCATGCTGCTGTTGCACCTGGAAACCAGCGCGCACCGGGTGAATGCTCTGCAGCGCGTGTTCGGCATGACGCTGTGCAGCTGGCCGCTGTGGCTGGTGATCGCAGCGATCACGCTGTACACGGTGGGTTTGCCGGGTTGGCGCGAAGTGTTGCTGGCGGGCGGCGTGGCCCTGTCCTCGGGTGTGATCGCCACCGTGCTGTTCTTCGCCGCCACCGACCGCGTGCGCACGCAGCCCACCGCGCTGGCCGCGGTGGAGGCGATGCAGGCGGCGGAGCTGTTGTTCACCACGGCGCTGGGCGCGGCCCTGCTTGGCGAGGCATGGCCGCACGGCTGGGCGCTGCTGGGCGCATTGGCCATTGTCGTGGGCATCGCACTGTTCGGCTGGGTGAGCGGACGCGATGCAGCTGGCGATGAGGCGGCCGTGCGCGCGCTGCGTGGCGACCGCAGCGCGTGAAACATGCCGCTTTCGCTCGTCATCCAGGCGCAGGCCGGGATCCAGTGGCAGCATGGTGCGGATCGGCGTCATCGCCGCTGGATTCCGGCCCCCGCCCGAATGACGAATCCAAGGCTCAACTTGGCTGCTTGCCGTAGCGGTATTCCACCATCAGCCACAGCTTGCGCTGGTTCACGGTGAAGCTGTCGGCGCGGTAGTCGCCGTATTGCAACTCCAGATTCAGGTGCGCATCGAGGTTGGCGAGCAGGCCGACATCGGTCTCGCTGCCGTAGCGCCTGCCGTCGCCGCTCGCGGGTTGGAAGTCATGCTGGGTGACTTGCCAGCTCAGCCCCTGCCACGGCAGTTGGCCGAGCAGGCCGCCATAGCGATCGCGCAAGCCGTGCGGCGGAATGGAGAACACGCCGACCCAGCCGTCGAAGCTGTGTCCCGAACCGTAGGCGGTATTGAAGGCGTTGCGACCGTTGCCGCCCAGCAGTTCCTCGCCCGCGCGCGCCGAAATTGCCGGCAGGCCGTAGCTGAGTTCGACCAGGTGGTAGGGCAGGCTGAAATGCGCAGGGTTGTTGGCGTAGTCCTGCTGGTGCGCGCCCTCCAGTGTCCAGCTCAACCGTGTTTGCCCGATGGGCGCGTTGCCGATCCAGCGCAAGCCTTCGGTGCGCACGGAGTCGGCCGCCAGGGTGAGGTTTTTCACGAAGTAGGCATAGGCGGTCAGGCTGCCCAGCGGCAGCGCCTGGTCCACGTGCAGCAGCTTGCCGTCGAGCTTCCAGCGGCGCTGCTCGATATCGGGGAAGTCCGCGCCCACGGTGCGGTTGACCTGATCGATCCAACCCCAGCCGATCGTGGTGCTGCTGTCCGGCTTCACGTAGCCGGTGATGCCGTCGAAGCTCTGCGGGTTCTGGCGCCACAGGTTGGCGCTGAAGAAGCGCCGGTCGTCGAGGTTGAGGTACTGCCTGCCCGCGCGGATGCCGACGATGTCGTTCGCATAACCCACCCAGGCGTTGCTCACTTCGGTCGACGGCGGATCGGGCTCGGCGGGGTAGGGCGTGCGCTTGCCGGTGGTGTCGTTGTACTGGCGGCCGAACAGCGAAAGCACCTTGGTGCCTTCCGCGTAGGCGGAGAAGTCGGGCAGCGGCGTCCACAGGTAACCCAGTTGCAGGCGCAGGGTGTGTGCGTGGCCGGTGTCGGCCAGGTTGGCCTGGTGCAGCGTGCTGTCGCGGTAGCGCAATTCGATATACGGCACGCCGTCGTCGGCGCGAGCGAGCGGAGCCAGCAGCAGGCCGGCGAGCAGCAGCAGGGAACGTCTTCGCATTCGGAGCCTCGGTTTCCTCGGGGGGTCGAGCCGAGTCTGTTCACGAATGGACGTCCAAAAAAATGAAGCCTTGGCATGTGGATATGACGAATGACGCATGCCGGGTTTGTGGTTTCATGTTATTTCGTTTTAAGTCGTTTTCTTGCGTAATGCTGAGCGACGGGTTACATATCAGGTTTCGACCATCGACCGAGGGGAACCCCCATGCGCCACTCACGAGCCCCGCATCATCCGGCGGCACTCGGCCTGCTGGCCTGCAGCCTGCTCGCCGGCAGCATCACCGCCGGCATGGCGCAGACGCAGACACTTGAGGACGGCGTGCAACTGCACTGGAACGCCGACCAGTACGGCAACCATCGCTACGCCGTCGCCGTGGACAAGCCGGCGGCAGCGGTGCTGGCGACGATCCCCTGGCATCGGCGCGATCACCATCCCGAGAGCGTCGCCACCATCGTCGTCGGTCCGGACGGGCAGGCGGTGGGCAACGTGGTGCGCGAGCGCATCGGCCAGGCCGAAGGTGTGCTGGCGTTCGAAGCCAAACAGACCGGCACGTATGCGATCTATTACCTGCCCTATATCGGCAGCGGTCGTTCGAACTACCCCACGGTGACCTACCGCACGCCGACGGATACCGCCGACGTCACATGGGTGAAGCAGAACGGCCTCGACGATCCGCGCCGCGTGGCGAAGCTGCCGCAGGCGCGCGTGATCGGCTACGAGGCGTTGGACGATTTCGACGCCTATACCGACATGGAGCGCACCGCCTCGCCGGAGGAACTGCAGCATCTGCTGGCGGCGAATCCAGACCGGTCCTGGCTGCTGTTCCCGGAAACGCGCGAACACCCCATCCGCATGTTCACCCAGGTCCCCGAACGCTGGGCTCAACGTGGCGAAGGCGGCCCGCTGACGGACGATGCCCTGCGCGGCGAGTATCTGAGTTTCCAGGTGGGCTTGTGGGCGGCGCGCGGCGCGGCGCAGAACGTGCGTGTTAGCTTCGACGATATGCACGGGCCGGATGGCGCGACGATTCCGGCGGCGCGGCTCACCTGCTTCAATCTCGGCGGTACCGATTACGCCGGCAAGACCTTCGCCAATCGCCTCGACGTGGCGCGGGGTCGCGTGCAACCGCTGTGGATGGGGCTGGATGTGCCGACCGACGCCAGCCCCGGCACCTACCGCGGCACGCTGACGATCAGCGCGGACGGCGTTGCGCCCCGGCAGGTTCCGCTGGCGATCACCGTGCATGCGAAGGAAGCGGTGGCGCATGGCGACGACGATCCGTTCAAGCTCACGCGCCTGCACTGGCTCAACTCCACGCTGGCGCAGAACGACGACCTGGTGAAGCCGTTCACCGCGGTGACGGTGCATGGCGCGAAGCTCGGCATCTTCGGTCGCACGGTGACGCTGGCCCCCAGCGGCCTGCCGGCACAGATCGACAGCTTCTTCGACGAGCGCATGACCGGCCTTGCCAAGACGCCGCGCGCGCTGTTGGCCGCGCCGATGCAATTGCTGGTGCAGGACGCCAGCGGTGCGCACGCCCTGCGCGCCGCTGCCTCGCCGAACGTGACGGTCGATGGCCCCGGCAAGGTGCACTGGCAGGTGACGGGTCAGGCCGGCGCGCTGAAGGGTGAAGTGACCGCCAGCCTGGAGATGGATGGCACGCTCAGCTATGCCATCGCGCTCACCGCCACGCAGGCGGTGAAGCTGGCCGACATCCGCCTGGAGATTCCGCTGAGGAACGACGTGGCGCAGTACGAACTGGGCCTGGGCCGCACCGGTTCCGCCGCGCCGGACAGCTTCGCGTGGAAGTGGAACGTCGAGAACAACCAGGACGGCGCGTGGATCGGCGCGGTGAATGCGGGCCTGGAATTCCACCTGCGCGACGAAAATTACCGCCGTCCGCTCAACACCAACTTCTATCACCAGCAGCCGCTGCTGATGCCGGCTTCGTGGGACAACGCGGGGCAGGGCGGCATCACCTTCGCGCACGACGGTGCGCGCTACGTGGTCAAGGCATTCAGCGGCGCACGCACGATGGCGGCAGGGCAGACGCTGCACTACGACCTCGTGCTCCGCGTCACGCCGTTCAAGACCATCGACCCGGCGCAGCACTTCGCCGAGCGCTACTTCCACAAGTACGCCGACCTCGACCAGATCAAGGCCGAGGGTGCCAACGTGGTGAACATCCATCACGCCACGCCGATCAATCCGTGGATCAACTATCCGTTCCTCGAACCCGCCAAGATGAAGGCGTACATCGATGCGGCCCATGCACGCGGCATGGAGGTGAAGATCTACGACACCATCCGCGAGCTCACCGACCGCGCGCCCGAACTGCCGATGCTGGAAAGCCTCACCGGCTGCCGCCTCGGCGACGACGGCAACGCCGCACCCGGACCGTGCAGCGAGATCGTCAGCCCCGGCAAGGGCGGCGGCTTCTCCTGGTTGCAGGAACATCTGGACGGCAACTACATCGCCGCCTGGCACGTGCCGGAGAACCGCGACGCGGCGGTGGTCGACGCCGGCCAGAGCCGCTGGCACAATTTCTACATCGAGGGGCTGGACTGGCTGGCGCGCAACATCGGCATCGACGGCCTTTACCTTGACGACGTGGCCTACGACCGCACCACCATGCTGCGCGTGCGCAAGGTGCTGGATGCGCATCGTCCGCATGCGCTGATCGACCTGCATTCCGCCAGCCAGTACGACGCGCGCGACGGCTACATCAACAGCGCGCTGCTCTACATGGAGCTGTTCCCGTACATCAACCGCCTGTGGTTCGGCGAGGAGTTCGACTACGAGCACACCTCGCCCCAGTACTGGCTCACCGAGATCTCCGGCATTCCCTACGGCCTGATGGGCGAGATGCTGCAGAACGGCGGCAATCCGTGGCGCGGCATGGTGTTCGGCATGACCAACCGCCTGCCGTGGACCGGCGGCGACCCGCGCCGCCTGTGGCAGCTGTGGGATGCGTTCGGCATCGAGCAGGCCGACATGGTCGGCTGGTGGGTGCACGACACGCCGGTGAAGACCAGCAATCCGGACGTGCTCGCCACCAGCTACGTGCGCAAGGGCGACAAGACGCTGGTGTCCATCGCCTCGTGGGCCCCCGCCACCGCGAAGGTGAAGCTCACAATCAACTGGAAGGCGCTGGGCCTGAATCCTGCACGCGTCCGCCTGGTCGCCCCCGCGGTGGAGGGCTTCCAGCCGGCCGCCACGTTCAAGCCGGGCGATGAAATCACCGTGGAGCCCGGCAAGGGCTGGCTGCTGGAGCTGGAGGCGCCGCCGGCGCACGGCACCGACGGCCAGGAGTGACGTCCGGCACCTGCGGCAGGGCGATCGTGCAACTAGCGTGACGCCCACGCTGCGCCGCGTCCGGTCGATGGTCGCGGCATCGCGTGGGTGGGATGTCCGATCGCTTGTTCTCGACTTGCCGCATAAGGAGTTACGACGTGTCCGGTTCACGCTGCTGCATGCTCTGTCTGGCCCTGGTGGTTGCCCTGGGTCTCAACACCGCCACCGCCGCTACCGCTACCGCTACCGCCGCACCGCCGGCGCTGGCCGCACCGCAGGTCTTCGCGCCGGGCATCGTCTCCGGTCCTGCCAACGACGAGGCGCCGACCTTCAGCCCCGACGGCAACACGCTGCTCTTCACCCGCAGCGGCGCCGGCGGCGGCACCATCATGGAATCGCATCGCGTGGACGGACATTGGTCCGCCCCGGTCATGGCATCGTTCTCCGGCGCCTGGCCGGATCTTGCGCCGGAGTTTTCGCCGGATGGCAGGTACGTGATCTATGTGTCGATCCATCGCATCGACAGCACGCCGGCGCACAACCAGGTAGGCCTGTGGCGCGTGGACCGCGAAGGCAACGACGGCTGGAGCAAGCCCCGGCGCCTGCCGGACGCGGTCAACATCAGCGACGCCGTGTGGAAGGCCAGCATGACGCGCGATGGCAGCATCTACTTCCTGTCGATCGACCCTGGCAAAGGCAAGCGCCTGTACGTGTCGCACTATGCGCACGGCGCCTACCAGCCAGCACAGCCGTTGCCGTTCAGCCACTACGGCGACAACGACGTGGATCCGGAGATCGCGCCCGACGGTTCGTACATGGTGTTCGCCAGCGATCACCGCCTGCCGGGCGACAGCAAGGACCACCTGTTCATCGTGTTCCGCCAGGGCGATGGCTGGGGCACGCCGCAGGCCATCCGTTACGAGGGCGACGATGCGCCCGGCTTCAGCACCGACTACCTGCCGCACCTCGGGCCGGACCAGCGCACGCTGTATTTCACCAGCGACCGCAGCATGCCGGTGGCGCACTATCCGCACACGCCGGCGCAGGCGGCCGAATACCTGCAGCGCATCGAGCAGTGGGACAACGGCAACCTCAACGCATGGTCGGTGTCGCTGACGCCCCTGCTGGAAGCGCACAGAAACGCAGGCTGATCCACGTGCCGGCGATGTGCCGCTGCGCATCGTCGATCGTTCCACGCGGAGGTTCTATCCTCGCTGCATCACGTTCGGAAGGATGCGGTGGCGATGCACGATCTCCCTATCCCTGATGCGCCGGCTGCGGATTCGCAGGACTGGATCCGTCACGGCACGCCGGCGTTTCGCCGCACCAACCTCGCGCTGTTCGCTGCGGGCCTCGCCACGTTCGGCCTGCTGTACTGCGTGCAGCCGCTGATGCCGGAGTTCAGCCGCGACTACGGCGTGAGCGAGGCCGGTGCGGCGATGGCGCTGTCGCTCACCACCGGCGTGCTGGCGTTCGCGATGTTGTTTGCCGGCGGTCTGTCAGATGCGTGGGGACGCAAGCCGGTGATGGTGGCCTCGCTGCTGTCCTCGGCGGTGCTGGTGCTGGCCAGCGCGGCGATGCCGGACTGGGATTCGCTGCTGGCGGTGCGCACCCTGCTCGGGCTCACGCTGAGCGGCCTGCCCGCGGTGGCGATGACCTATCTCAGCGAAGAAATGCATGCCGAGTCGATCGGCCTGGGCATGGGTCTCTACATCAGCGGCAGCGCGGTGGGCGGCATGGGCGGCCGGCTGGTGGCCGGCGTGCTCGACGACTTCTTCGGCTGGCGCACGGGCGTGGCCGTGGTGGGCGTGATCGGCTTCGCGTGTGCGCTGGCGTTCTGGCGCGCGTTGCCGCCGTCGAGGAATTTCGTGCGCCAGCCGTGGAACGCACGCGCCCTGGCGTCGCGCTTCGCCGGCATGTTCCGCGACCGCGGCCTGCCGTGGTTGTTCGTCGAAGGCTTCCTGCTGCTGGGCGCCTTCGTCACCGTCTACAACTACCTCGGCTACCGCCTGCTGGCGCCGCCTTACAACCTCAGCCAGGCGGTGGTGGGGCTGATCTTCGGCATCTACCTGATCGGCACCTTCAGCTCGGCGTGGATGGGCTACCTCGCCGGCAAGCTGGGGCGGCGCAAGGTGCTGTGGACGGCGCTCGCGCTGATGCTGGCGGGCGTGCTGCTGACCCTTGCCGCGTCGTTGTGGCTGATCGCGTTGGGCATCGTGGCGATCACCTTCGGCTTCTTCGGCGGCCACTCCATCGTCAGCAGCTGGGTGGGCCGGCGCGCGGGCGCGGCCAAGGCGCAGGCCTCGTCGATGTACCTGTTCTGCTACTACATGGGCTCCAGCGTGGCCGGCGCCAGCGGCGGCCTGTTCTACGCCGCGCACGGCTGGAACGGCGTGGCTGCGTTCACCGGCACTTTGGTGCTGGTAGGGCTGCTGATCGCGCTGGGCCTGGTCCGGCTCAAGCCGCTGGTGAACGTGGCCACGCCGCCCACGCCGATGAGCAAGGGCGCGATGGGGTGAGCTGTCAGCTCGATCCGGCGCACCCGTCATTCCGGCGCAGGCCGGAATCCGGTCAGGCAACTCGTGCTCAGCACACAGAAACTGTCTCGTGTGCTGCGCGCGCACATTTCACTGGATTCCGGCCTGCGCCGGAATGACGGCGGATAACGGTCAGCGGTCCGCCGGTTTCAGCATGCCCTTCACCTGGTCGTAGTCGCCATCGTTCTTGCCGGCAGGAATGCCGAGCAGATGGGTCATCAGCGGGTAGACGTCCACATTGGGGAATTCCGGATAGCGCAGGCCGACCTGGAACGCCGGACCGTGCGCGATGAACAGCGCGCCCATGCGCGGATCGGCGTTGTCGTAACCGTGTTCGCCGACGCTGATGTGGCCGGCATGCTTGGCCAGTTCCTCGGCGGTGGCGATGCGCCAGCCGGTGTCGGCCAGGCACACCAGCTGCGGTACGCGCGGGTTGCTGCCGTAGTGCAGGCGTGCCGGGATGCGTGTCTTGTCCCAGCAGCGCATGTGCTGCTGCGGCTCTTCCAGCGTGCGTTCGATTGCGGCGAAATCGTAACCCGGCTTCGGGTTGAAGCCGGCGACGATGTCGAGGTTGACGGTCTGCACTTCATCCAGCGGGATGAGCTTCTCGATCAGGATGGTGTTGGCGAGCGGCACGCTGGCCATGCCGTGGTCGGCAAGCACGATGATATTGGTCCGGTCGAACAGGCCGCGTTGCTGCAGTCCGGCCACCAGGCGCGCCAGCGCGGCGTCGGTGTCGCGCAGCGCCTGGTTCACCTCGGGCGAATGCGGGCCGTGGTCGTGGCCGGCATGGTCCACCTGGTCGAAATACAGGGTGACGAAGGCCGGCCGCTGGTCGGCTGGCAGATCGAACCAGGCCAGTACCTGGTCCACGCGCTGGTCCGGCGTCACCTTGCCGTCGTAGGGCATCCAGTAGTCCGGATGCCTGCCGTGGATGCCGGCCTCGGTGCCGGGCCAGAACATGGTGGCGGTACGCAGGCCGTGCGCGTCGGCGTCCTCCCAGATCGGCGTGCCGCTGTCCCACCAGAGGCCGTCGCCCACGGCCTTGCGGTTGTCCAGCGTGAACTTGCCAAGCACCGGGTCGACCATGGTGTTGTTGACGATGCCGTGATGGTCCGGATAGAGCCCGGTGACCAGGGTGTAGTGGTTCGGGAAGGTCAGCGAGGGAAACGAAGGCCGCATCGCATCGGCATGCACGCCGCCCTGCGCCAGCATGGCCAGGGTGGGGGTGAGGCCGCGATCGAAGTAGTCCGCGCGGAACGCATCGATGGAGATCAGCAGCAACGGCGCGGGCCGGGTTGCCGCGGCGGTCGGCGGCGCTGCGGCAGGTGCCTTGGGTTGCGTGGCGCAACCGGTGCTGAACGCGACCAGGGTGGCCAGCAACAGGCGGGACAGTAGTTTCATGCGGATGCCATACGATACGGATGTCTCCCCCCATGATCGCCCAGAAGCCATGACAACCGCACGCATCCTTTGCTCGCTGGCTGGCTTGCTCGTCGTGGCCGGCACGGCCTCGGCCCAGACCACGCCGGCCAACGCACGCTTCCAGCAGACCACGCAACAGCAGCAGGTGAGCGACCAGGCGCAGAAGAGCCAGCAGCAGGCGCAGCAACGCCAGAACGTGTCGAGCATGGCGCAGCAGCCCCTGGCGCAAAGCTCGGATGCGCGCAACCAGATCCGGCAGGCCGACCAGGCGCAGCAGCAGCGCGACAACGCGCGGCAGCAGGATCTCGTCAACCAGTATCGCGACACCTCCACGTCGACGACGACGGCGCCGCAGGGTCACCTCTGAAAGCCCGCTCACATTGCCGCGAACCGCGGGAAGACTTTGAACAGGCTTTGAGCGCGTTTCAGTCCGTGCGTCGGCCAGGCAACGCCACCAGCAGCAGCGTGGCAAGCAGCGCCAGATTCAACCAGACGAACCAGTCGCCCCAGCGCGCATAAAGCGTGCGTGTCGCGCGCAGCGGCAGATCGCCCACCAGCTCGGCATCGCGTCCTTCGCTGGATGCTTCGGCCAGCACGCGGCCGCGGTCGTCGCTTAGCGTGAGGCGCCCCTTGCGTGCCGCGCGGGCAATGGCGAAGCCGCTTTCCACGCCGCGCATGATCGACATGCGGCTGTGCAGCCAGCCATCCACCGTGAAATCGTCGGCCGGCACCAGCAGGAGTTGCGCGCCGCGCGAAGCGTAGGCGTGGCCGATGTCGTGGAAATCCATGTCCTTGCAGATCGCCAGGCCGATCCGCGGCGTGCCGTCCAGCATGCGGTAAGTCTGCCCGGGCGTGTAAGGGTCGAGGCCGGGAAGCAGGTGATGCTTGTTGTAGGTGGCAGGCATCGCAAGGCCGGGCTGGAACGCCATCGACATGTTGCGCCGGGCCTGCGGGTCGCCCTTGAAGTCGATGCCCGTATCGAGAATCAGGTCTTGCTGCCGGGCCAACTGCGCGAATGCCGGCACAGTAGGGGATGCGGTCGAGAAAGAGGTTTCCGGAATCACCACGATGCGAGCGCCCTCGCTCGCCAGGCGCTGGATCGCCGATGCGTAACGGACTTCCAGTGCCTGGCCGGCGGCGCCCGACAGCGACGGTTGAACCGGCTTTTCCAGCGATGCCAGGCCGATGCGCAGAACGCTCGTCGCGGGTGCTTGCAGGCGGAAGACGCCATAGATCAGCGCTACCGCAACCAGCGACAGCGCAACCGCGGTCGTCGTCACGCGCACAGGCCACGTTCCTCGCGGCATCGCCTGCGCTGCGATGGCCGCCGGCAACAGCAATACGAGGAAGCCGACGCCCCACAATCCGGTGATGGCGGCAACCTGGATCACTGGCAGCACATCCATCTGGGTGTAGGCGATATTGCCCCAGGTGCCGTGCGGCGAAACGAGGTTGTAGAGATATTCGGCGGACACCCACAGCGCCGGCACCGACAGCACTGCGGCCATCGGCTTTCCGCGCAGGAGCAACCTGCGGAACAGCAGCGCGCACAGGGCCAGGACCAGGGCCGGTTCGAAGAGCAGGCACAGGATGACCACAAGAGGCAGGCCGAGATCGACGCGCGCATAGGTCCACAGGTCGAGTCCGCCTATGGTGTAGGCCACGAGCGCGGCGAGCGCCGCCCAGTGTGCACGCACACGGGGTGCCAGCCACAGCACCGGCAGCGGCGCGATCCAGGTCAGCCACCACAACGGGTGCAGGCCGCTGCCGAACCACCAGCCCAGCGCGGACAATGCAGTCGCCGCCAGCCAAGCCGGCAACGCGCGACGATCAAGCCCTGATGCCATCGAGCAGCCTCCCTATCGATGCGCGGTAGAACGCGCGGAATTTTTCTTCGTCGTAACTGAAGCGTCCGGCGCGATACAGCGCGATCAGCCCGTGCGTGTGCGCCCAGAACGTCATCGCCACGTCCCACGGGTCGTCCTTGCGCAGCACGCCTTCGCGCATGCCTTCGGCCAGCGTGTCGGCCACCACGTTGAGCGTGGGCGAGCGCCGTGCGCGGAAGTCCTCCGGAAAGCGCCGGGCGTCGTCGCGGCGCACCGAGAACGCGTGGTCGAACAGGTGCGGATGGGCCAGCGCGTAATCCAGATAGAGCATCTGGGTGGCGTGCAGGCGCTTGATGATGTCGCCCCGGCCGGCGTGCTCCTGCCACGAATCCGCCACGGACTGGAAGCCGTCGTCGGAGATGCGTTTCAGCAACGCTTCGCGGTTCGGAAAGTGGCGATAGATCGCCATCGGCGTGATGCCGACCAGCTCGGCCACGCGACGCATCGTTACTGCATCGACGCCTTCGCGGTCGAACAGCGTGTGCGCGGCGCGCAGGATCTTTTCGGCAGTGGTCAGGCGCTTCATGTATACACTGTATACATGAAGCGCGGGCCGCGTCAATGCACCTTGGTGGAGACTTGGGAATATCCGATGTCCCGGTTCACGGACTCCAGGCAGCGCATGCTCTCGTCTCGAACAACGAAGCCAGGTAATTTGAATTCACTGAACACAAAAGGTGAGTCCCTTTCCCTTCGGGAGAGGGTGCCGGCAGGCGGGAGAGGGTTCGGGCGCAGCGAAATGTCGACGCGAGCCCGAACCCTCATCCCGGGCCCTCTTGCTCGCTCCTCAAAGCGCAGCCATCCACGGCCGCTCTCCGCATCCGGCGATAGAGGAGAGAGGATCGCTTGCGAAATATTCCGGACGGCAGTGTGCGAAAGCCGGAGTCCAGCGCTTTCGCATTCAAGGATGGCAGGCACCGGTTCCAGGCTTGACCAGTCGCCGGTTGTTGAAAAGCGGCACGCCGGGATGACCGGAAAATCAGCAGCTCACTGGCGAATTACGCCGAGGCGAACAGGTCGCCGTCGGCGACTCGTGCTTCCATCGACAGCAGGAATTGCTTCACCGGCAGGCCGCCGCCGAAGCCGGTGAGGCTGCCGTCCGCGCCGATCACGCGATGGCAAGGCAACACGATGGGCAGCGGATTGCGGCCGTTCGCGGCGCCTACCGCGCGCATCGCCTTCGGTTGGCGGATGCGTCGTGCCATTTCGCCGTAGCTGATCGTAGTGCCGTAGGGGATATGCGCCAGCTCGTGCCACACTGAGAGTTGAAACGGTGTGCCCACCGGGTGCAGCGGCAGCGCGAATGTCTGGCGTCCGCCGGCGAAATATTCCTCCAGTTGCACGCGGGCGAAGGCGAGCTTGCCTGCATCGTGTATCCACTGCGGGTCGAGCGACTTCGGATGCTTCCCGCTCTCGAACCACACTTCGCGCAGGCCCTTGGCATCGGCCACCAAGCACAATTGGCCGATGGGCGTGGGCAGTTCGTCGTACCAGATGGTTTCCTGGGTTTTCATGCGTTGGCTCCTTTGCGTTTCGTGCGTGGTTGCGCCGCGGAATCCGTGCTGGCGCGCCACAGGTGGATCACGGCATAGGCGCGCCACGGCCGCCATGCTTCGGCGAGCGCGGTCAGTGCCTTGGTGCTGAGCGCGTCGCCACCGCTTGCGGCAGCGCGACGCAGGATCAGGTCGGCGGCAGGGAAGGCGTCGGGATGGCTCAGCGCGCGCATCGCCATGTAATGCGCCGTCCACTCGCCGATGCCGGGCAAGGCGACCCAGCGCGCCACGAATTCGTCCAGCGGCTGCTCCGCACGGAAATCCACGCGGCCGTCCAGCAGGGCACGCGCCACGCCGCGTATCGTTTCGGCGCGCGCCGTGGTCACGCCGAGTGCGCGCAGGTCGGCATCCGCCAGCGCTTCGGACGTGGGGAAAAGGCGGTCCAGCCCGGGCAGCGGCGCTTGCTCCAGCACGACACCGTGGCGTTGCACCAGTCGCGACGCCAACGTGCGCGCCGCGGCCACGCTCACCTGCTGGCCGAGGATCGCGCGCACTGCAACCTCGAAACCGTCCCAACTGCCCGGCAGGCGCAGCCCTGGGCGCTTGCGCAGCAGCGGGCGCAACGTGGCCTCGCCGCGCAGTGCGTCAGCGATTGCACGCGGGTCGGCATCCAGGTCGAACAGCCGGCGCACGCGCGACACCACGCCCTGCATCTGCGCCGGCTGCGGGCAATGCAGTTCCAGCTTCAACGCATGCTCGCCGCCAGACCACGCGGAAACGCGCAGCCAGCCCGGTGCATCGGCAGGGCCGAAGACGCGCGCGTAGGCGATGTCGTCCACCTGCTCGATGCCGGGCAGCGCACGGCCGCGCAGAAAGTCGAGCAGCGAGGCGAAGTCGAACGGCGGCCGATAGGCGAGGCGCAACGTCAGCGCATCGCTTTTCGCCGCGCGCGGCTGGCGGCGCAATTCGCGCGGCGCAATATGGTTCGCCTGCGCGAACGCGGCATTGAAGCGGCGCAGGCTGCGGAAGCCGGAGGCGAGCGCGACTTCCGTCACCGGCATCGCCGTCTCGGTCAGCAGCTGCTTCGCGAACAGCAGCCGACGCGTGGTGTGCACGCTCAGCGGCGCCGCACCCAGCCGCTCCGTGAACAGACGGCGCAATTGCCGTGCACCCACGTTGACGCGCGCGGCAAGCTGTTCCAGCGAGCCCTCGTCCAGCGCGCCGTGCTCGATCAGCTTCAACGCCCGCGCCACCACATGGTCACCCCGCTGCCACACGTCGTTGCCCGGCGACAGCTCCGGCCGGCAGCGCAGGCAAGGCCGGAAGCCGGCTGCTTCCGCCGCCGCCGCGGTGGCGTAATAGCGCACGTTCTCCCGCTTCGGCGCGGGCGCGGGGCACACCGGCCGGCAATAGATGCCGGTGCTGCTGACGGCGGTGAAGAACAACCCGTCGAAGCGCGCATCGCGGCTCAGGCGCGCCTGTTCGCAGCTGCGCGGGTCGGGCAAGGTGCCGGCATGGAGTTCGTTCATGCCGTCAGGCTAGCACCGGCGAGTCGGTGCGACTCGCCGTTTTCGGACATCAATGCGGGCGCCCCGCCGGAACCACGCCGGCTCAGTGCACGGGCGTCATCAAGTGCTGGTACGGCGTCCCGGGCCACATCACGTAGGGCACCGCCGTATCCGGCGTGGTGTCCTTCGGATACAGGTCGTAGAACGCCGCATCCGCGCCGAAGATCATCAGGTGCGGGCCGGTGCGTATCCAGTGCTGGCCCGTGGCGGGCTTCGTGGCAAACGGATCGGTGTTGCTGGCGTCGACACCGCCTTCCAGCATGTATGCCAGGCCGACGCCGGGCGGCGGCGGCTTGTGCGCCATGTACGCTCCGAGCCATGCCCACGCGTTCTTGTCCGCGCACATCGGGTCCGGTCCTGGCGTGGCCGGGTTGTCCGGCATGCAGGTGAAATCGTTCGTTCCCTTGCGCAGCGTGCGCATCGTGCCGTCTGCGCCCGGCACGACAATCGTGGCGTGCTTCGCGATGCCCGTCGGCGCCGCACTCATCGCGCTCGCGATCAGCTCGGCATCCGTCGGCATCTTCTTGTCCGCAGCCTGCAACCCGCCCGCGACGAGCAGCATCGCGGTGGCAATCGTGAATCGGCAGAACGACTCGGTTGTACGCATGGCAGCCTCCCCCGCTATGACGCGCGATGGCCACTCCCGGATCCCCGGCCCATCAGTCTCCGCCGCTGCCCAGGGCCCGTCAATTCGCGCACGGAGTAGCCGGCCGGTGTGCCGACGTGCCCTGGAGTCGCCGGGCGGCGGCCCGCGGTGGGCCTATCCGTCGCATTGACAGTTGGCCGCACGCTGCCGAACGATCCAGGTTGGCGACCCTGCCATTTCCCGGGGAAGGCATGCATGACACGCGCCTATCGCATTGTCCGTTTTCCGCGCGCCGCGATGCTGGCGGCGTTGCTATCAGCCTGCGTGCTGCTCCAGAGCTGCGCCGTCGGCACGCGACCCTCGACGCAAAAATGGGTCGCCAGTTGGGGCCAGGCGATGACCTCGCAATACGTGCACGCCGCCGGCAGTGACGGCAAGCTGGTGATGGATGCCTACGGGCAACCGCTCGAGCGCGTGCCCACGGTCGATCACCTGACCCTGCGCCAGAGCGTGAATCTCAGCGCCGGCGGCGAGCGTGTGCGCATCCGGCTGTCGAACTACTACGGCCGCGAGCCGCTCACCGTGAGCGCCGCGCGCATAGCACTCGGTGCCGGCCATGCCGGCGACCTGTCGGCGATCGATCCCGGCAGCGATCGGCCGATGAGCTTCGACGGCGGCAAAACCTCGATCACCATCGCGCCCGGCAGTGAAGCGGTCAGCGATCCGGTCGAGCTGCGCGTGCCGCCGCTGTCTAACGTGGTCGTCAGCCTGTACTTCGACGGCCCGGCGCAACTGGCCGATTTCCACCCGCTGGAACGGGCGCACACCACGTACGCGGTGGATGGCGATGCCATGCAACGGGCATCGCTGGCGCAACTGCCGCCCGCGAAGGCATTGCCGACCACGCGGGACGATCACATCTACCTGTTGGCCGGCGTCGAGGTCGAGGCGCCGGCCGGCACCCGCGGCATCGTCGCGTTCGGCGACTCGATCACCGACGGCTACCTCGCCAGCGCGCCCACCGCATCTTGGCCGGCGGTGCTGGCCCGCGTCGCGCAGCGCAACGGCGACGCGACGGCGGTGGTGAATGCCGGCATCAGCGCCGACGAACTCACCGTCGACCAGATCGGCGCGCCCGACGCCGGCACCTCCGGCCTGAAGCGCTTCCTGCGCGACGTAGTCGACCGCCCCGGCGTCACCGACGTGGTCGTGCTGTTCGGCGCCAACGACATCAATCGCGGCATCGATGCCGCCGGTTATCCCGACGGCGCGACCACCGGCGATCTCGTCGCGTCCATGCGCATGCTGGCCGACGTGGCGCACCAGCACCACCTGCGCATCTATGCCGGCACGGTCACGCCGTTCGCGGGATTCCCGGGCTGGTACACCCCGCGGCGGGAGGCCGTCCGGCTGCAGTTCAACCAGTGGATACGCAGCTCGGCGACCTTCGACGGCGTGGTCGATTTTGCCGATGCCGTGGCGGGCACCTATGCGCCACCGCCGCTGGTCGCGAAGCAATCGCCGTTGCCGGTCGGCATGGCGGCTGTCTGCGCGGGCGACGCGGGCCTGCATCCGAACGATCGCGGCTACGCCGTGATGGGCACGCTGGCCTACGACGTGCTGTTCCACGCGGAGTTGCAGCCGCCCCAGGGTTGTCATTGAGGTTCCGCTGCTTCCAGCTTCCGGCTTTGGTTTCCGCATCGCGTGGACGAGCCGTACCGCCGGCATCGTGCCATACGCATTTGGCGAGCTGACCCCTCACCACCAGGGGGCCGGTCCGCGCCGCAGCTGCGCGCGTTCGAACGGGCCAACGGGTGCATATTCGGCCGAAAGAGGCTTGTCAGTCATAATGGCGGGTTATTTCCCATTGACGAGCTTTCCCGCGCATGAAAACCCCTGCTGGCCTGCAGGCGCTGATAGACGATGGCGTGATCGACGAAGTTCTGCGTCCGCTGAAAAGCGGCAAGGAGGCGTCGGTCTACGTGGTGCGTTCCGGCAACGAGGTGCGTTGCGCCAAGGTCTACAAGGACATGGCCCAGCGCAGCTTCCAGCAGCGCGTGCAGTACCAGGAGGGCCGCAAGGTGAGCGGCAGCCGCCAGGCGCGCGCGATGGGCAAGGCCAGCAAGTACGGGCGCAAGGAAGCCGAGGCCGCGTGGAAAAGCGCCGAAGTAGATGCGCTGTATCAACTGGCGCGCGCGGGCGTGCGGGTGCCGCAGCCATATGGCTATTTCGGCGGCGTGCTGGTGATGGAGCTGGTCACCGATGCCGACGGTTGCTCGGCGCCGCGATTGGGCGAAGTGGAGCTGTCGGCGCAGACGGCACGCGACTACCACCGCTTTCTGATCCGCCAGATCGCATGCATGTTGTGCGAGGGACTGATCCACGGCGACCTGTCCGAATACAACGTGCTCGTGGCGGCCGATGGCCCGGTCATCATCGACCTGCCGCAGGCAGTCAGCGCCGCCGGCAACAATGCCGCGCGCACCATGCTGCGGCGGGACGTGGGCAACATCACGATCAGCCTGTCGCGCTTTGCGCCAGAGCTGCTCGATACCCACTACGCCGAGGAAATGTGGGCACTGTTCGCGCAGGGCGAACTGCGACCGGACAGCGAGCTGACCGGCCACTTCGTCTTCGACGAGGGCGCGGTGGACATCGACAGCGTGATGCAATCGATCATCGATGCGCGCGAGGAAGCGGTCATCCGGCAGCAGGGACGCGAGGCGGCGCAGGCCGAGGATTAATCCGGCGCTGGCGGACACGCCGGGTAGACCACGCAGGGGCGCAACCGTCGCTACGGGATGCAGGCCTTGCGCAAGCGTGTTTCGCCACACCGGCCGACAAGGCGTCCGGCGCAGCCCCGCCCGCTGCATCGAGATGCTTGTGATGACGGCAATTTCCGGACGGGCGGCGGGGATCTATTCGGGTTGCCGCGTAATCATGCTTGCCAGCACTCCATCGCGACGGATCAGCCCATTGCCTGCCTGCACTCGGGTGGCGTAGCTTCCGTGCACTCCGGATGACTGCAGGGATGCCATGAACCGTTCATTCGCCACCGCATGTGTTTTGTGTTGCACCCTGGCATTTGCCGCCTATGGCGCCACGCGCGCGCCGGAGGCGTGGAAGGTGATCGGCAGTGACCGCCAGCACTACGCAGTGGATGGCTCGGGCGACGCGACCGGCGACTCCGGCGCGACGGTGACAGTGACGAGGCGCGACGCCGATCCCGCGAAGTTTGGCGGCTCGCTGAGCGTGTTGGACGCTGCGACGTATCGCGGCGACACGCTCGCGCTTTCCGCCGATCTCGATACGGGCAATGCGGAGCGAGGCGCAGAGATATGGCTGCGTGCGGACGACGCTGCCGGAAAGATGGTGGCTTTTGCCAACTCCCAGCGTATGCCCGTGCTGGGTACGGCGTCAGGTGTGCATCGCGAAGTGCGGATCGACGTGCCGGCGACCGCCACGCGCGTGCTGTTCGGCACGATCCTCCAGGGCAACGGCGAAGTCGTCGCCAGGCATCTCCGGCTCATGGTCGCGGGGAAATCCAATGCGGTGGCGGTGGCGCCGGAAGCCGTGCTCGATGCCGCCATCCAGATCGTGCGCACACGCGGGCTGCATGCACGAGACGTCGACTGGCAAGAGTTGATCCCTGCGTTGCATGCAATGGGCAAGGATGCGAAGTCCACGGCTGATGTCTATCCGACCATCCGTTTCCTGTTGGCGAAGCTGGGCGACCATCACAGCTTCCTGATGGTGCCCGGGGACGTTCACCAGGACCGAACCCAGGGCGGAGCGACGTCGCCTTCCACCGTCGAACTGCAGCGGGCGAGGATCGGCTACATCGAGATGCCGGGTTACAGCGGCATGAATGCGGACGCGCAACGCGCTTTCGTGGGCAATATGGTGGATGCCATCGGCAAGCTGGCACCACAGGTGCGTTGCGGCTGGATCGTCGACCTCCGCGGTGATACCGGCGGCAACATGTATCCGATGCTGGCAGGGCTGCGCCCCCTGCTTGGCGACGGGAAGCTCGGCGGCTTCCGCGATGCCGACGGGCGCATGGGCACCTTCGCGGCATCCAGCCCGTTCGATCCGGCGGCACCCGCAGGACCGGCGCTGGAACATGCCCCGGTGGCCGTGCTGTACGGACCCCACACGGCCAGCTCAGGCGAGGTGGTGGCCGTGGCCTTCCGCGGACGACCCGGTACGCGTTCGTTCGGCCGGCCCACGGCCGGGCTCAGCACGGCGAATACCGGCTTCGACCTTCCCGATGGCAGCAGGCTTTTCCTGACGACGGCCGTCGATGTGGATCGCACCGGGCAAGCCTATGGCGACAAGCTGCAGCCAGATGTCCTGACAACCGCCTCCGACGCCGAGGGCGATGCGGCACTTGCGGTGGCGCAGGCATGGCTGGAACAAAAGCCGGATTGTCATCCCTGAGCCTGTATGGGGCCCATGGTCCACTTCGCGTGCCGCGTCACGCGCCGCGTTTTCTCCCCACCATGCTCGCCAGCACCCCGTCGCGCCGGATCAGCCCGTGGTACAGCGCCGCCGCCATATGCGCGAGGAAGGTGAGGAACAGCAGCATCGCCAGCCAGCTGTGCAGGTGGCGCAGGACGGCGAAGGCGATCGGATCGGTGGGGAAAATCGCCGGCAGGCGCAACGAGTCGCTGAGCATCACCGGATAGCCGCCGGCCGAGAGCATCGCCCAGCCCACCAGCGGCATCGCGATCATCAGCGCATAGAGCAGCCAGTGCGAGGCGTGCGCGGCCAGCTTCTGCAGCATGGGGAGATCCGCCGGCAGCGGTGGTGGCGGATAGCGCAGGCGCACGGCGAGACGAACCACCGCCAGCAGCAGGATCGCGATGCCCAGCGGCTTGTGGATGCGCAGCAGCCACGCGTGGCGTTCGGACACCGAGGCCACCATGCCGACGCCGATGAACAGCATCGCCAGGATCATCGCCGCCATCAGCCAATGCAGCACGCGGGCGGGCAGGGCAAACAGTCCGGTCGTGTTCTTCATGGCCGGGCCTCCGGCTGTGCTTTCGCAGGCAGGGATGCGGTGCCCGGCAGATGCGCCTCCTCGCTGGTGCGGCGCAGGTAGGAATCGGCATAGGCGGCCGAGCGTGCAGGCAGCAGCGGATCGTCGGACGGCTGGATGCCGCTCGGCAGCACGGTCGGGTCGTAGTTGATGTCGCGGCAGGGGCCGCTGTCCTGCGCCTGCTCGCTGTCGACCACCAACGTGCCGGCGTCGACGGTCGGGCGATCGGTCGGCCATGCCCTGGTGGCGTCGTCGGTGGGATCGCCCGGGTTGGCCAGCGTCACCACCAGCTTCCAGCGCAGCGGGCCATGGGAAAGACGCTGGCGCAGATCGGCAGCCAGGTAATCGGCATCGTCCGCAGGCGCGGCACTATCGTCATCCGCGGACTGCGGCACCATGCGCCAGCGCACCGCGTGGCGCAGACCATCCGATCCCGTGAACACAAAGGCATCGAGGCTCCAGTAGCTCTCGGTGGCGAAGCTCGCCGAGGGCTTCGCGGTCTTCGCCCAGGCGCGGAACGCGGCCGTCTCCGGATGCGCGGCGAAGAACGCCGCCACTTTCTTCGGATCGGGCTTGCCGGTGGCCGGGTCGGGCTGCTGCGCCTGCAACTGCGCGTAGAACGCCTGCGGCGTCGCCACCGGGAACACCGGCATGCTGTTCATGCCCGTGCGCCATTGCTGCCCGTTTGCCTGGGTGAAGCGAAGCGCCATGCTGCGGATCGGCACGCTGCTGTCCGGCGCATACGGATTGCTGCCCGGGATCGCGAAGCGGCCCACCACCGGCGTGCGCTGCCCCGACGCGAACACCTGTGCCATCGAATACGGTGCGGCCTGTCCGCTGCTTTCGAAGTATCCGGCCACGCACACGCCCTTGGCATGGTTGCGCCGGTAGCCGGGATGCACGCCGGCGTTGGCCTCGAACTGGTCGACAAGGCGCTTCGGCGTGAGCCGTTGCGGCGCGAGCCAGCCGCCGACGTAGGCAAAGGCCAGTGCACAAGCCGCGGGAACGGCGGCGATCAGTACCCAGGCCCCCAGGTGGCGCGGTCGTTTTTTGGGTGTCCGTGACTCTGGCATCGGGTGCTCCGAAACAATCGAAATAGCGGTGGGCGTCGCTGGCACAGGGCGCGCCAACGACGGCTGCTTCCGGGATATTCGCCCGGCCTTCGTCCGGGGTTACCCGCATGATCGAAATATGTGGCTACGCAGGCTGCGCAGTCGACGCACAGCACTGACAACCCTCGCATCGCGGTGCTACTGTCGCGCCTTTCGTGCCTTAGGAGGAGAGGCGAATCATGTCGACGCATGGACGCATTGCGCTGATCGTTGCACTGGCCTTGGCGGGCATCGCAGGCCTCGGCGCATTCGGCTGGTTTGTCAGCAGCGAGATGCCGCTATTCCTGACGACGGCCGCCAGGGAAGCGCAACCCACCGGCTCCCGCATACAGCCCCCCGCCATGCTGCGCAGGCATGCCGGACCCGTCTTCACTCCCGACGAAGTGCATGCCTTTCTCGCCAAGGTTCGGAGCGCCGAGGCCATCGCCGATCCGTTGCAACGCTGCATGAGCTATCCCGATCCGCCGCGCAGTCACTGGTCGCCGGCGACGGTAGAGGCCTATTGCCGTTATTACTTGCAAAAGACGATCTCGTTTGACGAAGCGCAGGCACTCATCCAGAACGGGCGCGCCGCCGAGCTCGATCGCCGGCTTGCGCAGGCGCTTCAGGCGCAGCTGGCCTATCCCGAGTCGCATGGCCTGCTGGATTACACGTACTTCAAGGCGTTCGGTGAGGGTTCGCTCGGTGTCCGCGAAACCCTGGATGCATGGAAGCGTGCGTCGCCCAACAGCGCGTTTGCCTTTGCCGCAAGCGGTTGGGCGTATGTGGCCATGGCCTCGAAAGCGCGCGGCGGCGCCTACATAAGCGAGACGCCGCAAAGCAACATCGACGCCATGGATCGCCTGCTGGCGCGGGCGGATACCGATCTGCAGCGCGCCATGGCCTTGGATCCCAAGGTCACGCCGACCTACGTCGCGATGATCCATGTCGGTTCGATGAGCTTTGGGGCCGCCTACGTCGATCGCGCCGCGCGGAGTGGCCTCGCGGTGGCGCCCGACAACTACGCCATTTACGGCACGCTGAGCAGCGCGGCGGAGCCCCGCTGGGGCGGTTCGCTGGCGGCCATGGATCGCGTGGCCCAGCAGGCGCAGGTGCTCGTAAAGGAAAACCCGCTGCTCGCGATCCTGCTCTCCGCCGAGCCGGCCTACGAATATGACGTGTGCAATTGCCGCTCGTCGGTCGATTGGTCGGCGTATCCCAAGGTATTCGACAACGTCGGCAGCACGACCCTGCTGGGCAACGCCGGCAACGTCGCCAGCGAGCACGGACACGCGGAACTCGCAGTGGTCTATCTGTCGGAGAGACTGCGCTTTCTTCCAGATGCGCAGAGCACGCGCCGGCGGCGGGACAGCAACCTTGCCAGTGTGGGCGAATCCAAGATGGCGCTCGATGACGCCAATCGCCTCATCGCCGGGAATCCCATGAACCCCGACAACTACCAGCTGCGCGGCACCGTCTACCTGTCGCGCGGGGACAGCCAGAACGCCGAAAAGGATCTCGAGCGCGCACTGGCGATGAACTCCGACGACATCGGTGTGCTCATGGTGCTGGGGAATCTCTACACCAACCAGACGCACGAGTGGGACAAGGCCTGGGACATCACCGACCGCATCATCCGCAAATACCCCGGCAGCCCGGCGGGGTGGGTCATGCGGGCAAGCATCCAGGAAACGCAGCCGCGTGCCGGCCTGGACAGCACCTATCGGTATTTTCTCGACCATTTTGCCAACGATCCGAATCCGGGCATGCAATGGCAAATCAGCCACATGCGTGAACTTCTCGCCAAGGCGCCGCCAAACGCGGCGGCGGGGCCGGCGCCGAAAAGCCACTAACCGGGTTGCCCGCGGGTACAACACACCTTCCCCGCAGGTTTTTCCGCCGCCATGCCGCAGCGCGCCTTTTCACGCGCCGGATGGCTCGCCACAATCGGGTTTTCCCTCGTTCCCCGAGATCGCCATGAACGCTCCCACCCGCATCGACACCACCCGCACCATCCGCGCGCAGCGCGGCACCGAGCTGAGCTGCAAGAGCTGGCTCACCGAGGCGCCGTTCCGCATGCTGCAGAACAACCTCGACCCCGAGGTGGCGGAGAACCCGGCGGAACTGGTGGTGTACGGCGGCATCGGCCGCGCCGCGCGCAACTGGGAATGCTTCGACGCCATCCTGCGCAGCCTGCGTGAACTCAACGATGACGAGACCCTGCTGGTGCAGTCCGGCAAGCCGGTGGGCGTGTTCCCCACCCACAAGGACGCGCCGCGCGTGCTCATCGCCAACTCCAACCTGGTGCCGGCCTGGGCCAACTGGGAGCACTTCAACGAGCTCGATAAGAAAGGCCTGATGATGTACGGCCAGATGACGGCCGGCTCGTGGATCTACATCGGCTCGCAGGGCATCGTGCAAGGCACCTACGAAACCTTCGTGGAGATGGGCCGCCAGAGCTACGGCGGTAGTCTGAAAGGGCGATGGATCCTCACCGCCGGCCTCGGCGGCATGGGCGGCGCGCAGCCGCTGGCGGCCAGCCTCGCCGGCGCCTGCAGCCTCAACATCGAATGCCAGCAGAGCCGCATCGACTTCCGCCTCAAGACCCGCTACGTGGACGAGCAGGCCAGCGACCTCGACGACGCGCTGGCGCGCATCGCCAAGTACACCGCCGCCGGTGAAGCGAAATCCATCGCGCTGCTTGGCAACGCCGCCGACGTGCTGCCCGAACTCGTGCGTCGCGGCGTGAAGCCCGACGCCGTCACCGACCAGACCAGCGCGCACGACCCGGTCAACGGCTACCTGCCCAGCGGCTGGACCGTGGAGCAGTGGTTCGAGCGTCGCAAGAGCGACCCCCACGGCACCCGCGACGCCGCCAAGCAATCCATGAAGAAGCACGTGGAAGCCATGCTCGCCTTCCACGCGCAGGGCATCCCCACCTTCGACTACGGCAACAACATCCGCCAGATGGCCAAGGACGAAGGCCTCGCCAACGCGTTCGACTTCCCCGGCTTCGTGCCCGCCTACGTACGCCCGCTGTTCTGCCGCGGCGTCGGCCCGTTCCGCTGGGTGGCGCTGTCCGGCGACCCGGAAGACATCTACAAGACCGACCAGAAGGTGAAGGAGCTGATCCCGGACGACGAGCACCTGCATAACTGGTTGGACATGGCCAAGGAGCGCATCAACTTCCAGGGCCTGCCCGCGCGCATCTGCTGGGTCGGCCTGGGCCAACGCCACAAACTCGGCCTAGCGTTCAACGAGATGGTGCGCAACGGCGAGCTGAAGGCGCCGGTGGTGATCGGCCGCGACCATCTCGACTCCGGCTCCGTGGCTTCGCCGAACCGCGAGACCGAGGCGATGAAGGACGGCAGCGACGCCGTGTCCGACTGGCCGTTGCTCAACGCGCTGCTCAATACCGCGGGCGGCGCCACCTGGGTGTCGCTGCACCATGGCGGCGGCGTGGGCATGGGCTACAGCCAGCACTCCGGTGTGGTGATCGTGTGCGACGGCAGCGCCGAGGCGGACAAGCGGATTGCGCGGGTGTTGTGGAACGATCCGGGTACCGGGGTGATGCGGCATGCGGATGCGGGGTATGAGATTGCGGTGGAGTGCGCCAAAGAGCAGGGGTTGAAGTTGCCGATGGTGTAATTGGTTTTTGCGTTTTCCATTAAGCGATTTCATTGTTAGATTGAGTGGCAATCCTTTAAAAAACGAGTGCCTGCGGATAAGAAAATGTCGAGCTTTGTCTGACAAAGGGGGTTGCAATGTCTGAGGTGAGCGATAAGGAAATAACTGGGGCTTGGGTAATTCATCATGGAAGGAAGCTTGTCTTAGACTCGAACGGGCCTGCCGAATTTCCAGCAATAGATGAGGCCGCAAAGGCTGCTACATTACTTACGAAGCTTGGGCAGTCCAATCAAGTCGTCATTCCGTTAGCGGAAGTTCGCGCTATCGCGGTTGCATCTGGCCTCAATCCGCGCCATGAACTCAATGGTCTTCTTCAAGTTCTGGAGAAAAAGCGTGTTGTGGAGCTATCGGAAAAGGAGGTGGCTGTCCTAGGTGTTACAACGCGAGGCTCGTTAGGAAATGCGGCGGATATGTATTACGACGCAGATCCAACGCCTTATGAAAAAGCCTCGATCTCGTTGGCCGAGATTGCTTCAGCTGCGCCTGTACGCCGTGTTGATATCTTGGAAAAGATAGGTGATGAACATCAACTATCATCCGGCCAAGTTCATGATTTCTTGAATCGTGCCGAGGAGATAGGCTTTATCGATAAGGAAGGAGAGGGGGAGGATCGTCTACTTTTCAACGGAAACTTGTTTAGGCGTGATTCCGTGGTCAAGAGTCAAAAAGTTCTTTCGTCTCTGAGCCAGCCAGAGCAGGCCCTTGTCGTGCAAATAGGTCAGGAACTTTCGAAAAGCGGGTGTCTCACGGCAACTCGCGTCGAGCAAGTCCTTTCTAAGGTGTTATTTGAAAAATTAATCGCCGCTGGCGTATTCGATCTGAATCAGGTAACTAACGAAATGGGGAGTCATGTATATGTGACATCTCCATCTGCTTTTCACAAGTTTGTCGATCCAATGATAGACGATTGCTTCGATATGGCTAAGTCGCTTGTCGCGGCTCTCAGTTATGGCATGACATCAAGGCCATCTTCGCAGGGTAGAATTGATATGCTTCCAGTATTGTTGGGAAAACTGATCACTGGAAGAGAGATTGGTCCCGCGACTGCTATTGGTCAGGATTATCGCGTGCTCGAGATAAATCGAGTAGTAAAGCTTCGTCCGGATATTCGTTTTCCTGAGCGGTACTATATGACGCTCATAAAAAAGGAAGTGGGTGAGCTCGCATTGCACGTTCTTACGCAAGGGAATGCGTATGCGCAATCGTTGACTGACTTGCCGAGCGCGCCGATGTCCGGCTACATCGGTCCAGAGGAGAGTCGTACATCGGTACGAAAGAAGCAGTCAGTCATGAGTAAAAGAACAACGCGCGACATTTTGGAAGCTGTTCGAGGCGGGCGGTCATTCCGATGAGTGGCATAGATAAATTGCCCAAGGGGGCCGTCCTTGAGGAGATCCTCAGGGCGTATTTTTTGCGTGCGGGATTCTTCGTGATTCGCGGAGTTCCATTTAGATTTTCTAACGAAGATCTTACAGATGTGGATCTTTGGCTTTATGAGCGGCCAACTGGAACGACTCGTCGAGTTCAGATCTGTGACGCAAAGTATAAGCAGCGTCCGAAAGCTATTGAGCGTATCTTTTGGACCCGTGGACTTGCTGACGCATTGGGTGTGGATGGTGCTTACGTAGCGACTACGGACAAGAGAAAGAATCTGCGCTCTGTTGCTAATAAGCTTAATCTTCAGCTTATTGATGGATCTGATATCCAGAGAATTCAGAGCAGTCAGTCCATTATTTTTCCCAGTCGGATAGACGACGAGCGAATGATTGCCGAACTTCAGGCGGTGGATCGGGAATTTAGAAGTAAGGATTTACAAGACGCCCGCTTGGATATCCTGTCCTCTCTCTCAGAGGGTTTTGGTGCGCCATCTGTCGTGAGATCCCTCGAATCTTTCGGTAGGCTGGCCAACGCTACCGTTGGCTATTATCCCTGTTCGGGGGCGGCCCGAGCGGCCGGTCGATTGGCGTATCTAGCTGCGGCTATTGCCTGTGAAAGCTTGGATTATGTGAGCGTGGGCGCAGCCTTTCGCACGATTGATGAGCGGAGGGAGCTTATGCTTAATGCCGTGCGCCTTGGAGCGTTAAGTGACGAAGATGGGCGGCATGCGCTGGATATGGCGCTTGCATTGGTTGAGAAGTATGCGCCAGGCGGTCGAGGGGCCGCTATTGCAATGCAGGTTGGTCTAAAAAAGGATTTGGAGCAAATACCAGCCGAAATTGTTGCAGATCAAGCAGTTCGGCTTCTTCGGGCAGATCAATTGTTTTTGACAGGCCGCGAGTTGGAAATGGCTAGCTATCATGTGGGATTGCCGCCATTTGATAGCCTCAGTGTTCACGCTAAATCAATGTTAGGCGCACTTCTCGATTTCTCGGGAGTCGATAGAGAGCGCTTTGCTAAGGCTTGGACCGCATCAGGTGGTGAGGCCTCTCCCACGCCAAGCGAATTAGTGCGAGCTGGTGTAAATGAGGAGTCTGCACAATTCAATTTGTTTGGTACTGAATAAGCCGGTGTAAAAAACGGGGCAGAGTACCCTTTTGTTCATGTCGGCGCTTTAAAAATTCCACTTTGCCCCCGCCCACTTCCGTTCTTCCAAGAGGCCGTCTCGGTGGGATCAGTGTCGAGTGAATGCTGAGGTGACGCCGATTCACTGATTTCAGGGCTAGCAGGGGAAAGGGGGGCGGAGGCAATTAAGCCGCAATCATGAGTTCAATTTCCTCGTTTGCGAGTCTCCCTCGCCGGTTGACTTTGGGATGTGCGGGTCTGGCCATTGGCTCTGCCGGGCACGCTTGGCGAAGCGACCCGGCAGGTTCGCGTTTGGGCTCAATACGGCACGTCGCCCGGATGAAGCAGTGCGGGCTGGGGCAGAGGCAACTGGCTGTGCCGTTCGGCCTGCTCGCTGAGGAAGTACAGGGCGGCGAAGAGGCCTTCGGTGGTGGGCGCGTCCAGCGGGCAGCAGCCGGGTTCGACGGTGTCGCTCTGGCTGTTGGCGTGCAGGTCGCGGAAGGCTTCGCTGTTGGTCAGCACGCGGGCGAGGGCGTGGATGGCGGTGGCGAGGCCGGCCAGGGTGGCGGCGTCGTGCGCGTCGGGGCCGGCATCGGCGCGGGTCCAGTAGGGGCGCGAGAGCGGGTTGGTGGGGCGGGGCGCAGCGGCGTGCGCGGCTGCCGTATGATCGGGGTTAGCCATGATCAACTCCTAACTAGTTGGTGGTGGTCAGCGGGTCGTATGGGTGGCTGCCCATGCGGCCCGCGTTGGTTTTGGGGTGTTGGTTTTCTCCGGCCGGAGGCTAGGGAGCCTTGGCGGTTTCATACTAAGTGGGGAGAAAAAGAAAATCTGTCAGGCCGGTGGAGTCAATCTGTAGGAATAGGCCTTTGTTTTGTAATGTGCCGTTTTGCTGATAAGAGGGCAATTAAGTCGTGAAAATTGGCTTTGCCAAGGTGGACTTGCCCTGATCCAAATGGAGGTGATCCATGACGGCGTTGCTGTTTTTCTCGTATCTGCACTAAGCGCGGTATCTATCTGATGTCCGCGAGTTCGTTGTCAAAGAGATTATCCTGAACATCGAGGCGGCTCCTGCAGTCGGCGATGTCCGATCGGGCCGCGATCCGGTGTTGAGGCTAGCCATACAAGCGCTGCGGGAAAAGCTCAGAACTTGGCCTGTTTTGGTGGCCTGGTTAAAGCAGCCCCATTTCGTGTAGATAGGTGTAGATCTTCGGGTCAATGTATCCACGCTTCCAGCCCGTGACATTTCCAATGAGATGTCCAGACTTGTAGAAGTAGAAATTCGGGATTCGCGCGAAGTCAACGCCTTTCCATTCACTATTATGATAGGCTATAGATAGTTTCTGGTCTGGGAAATTTTGATTCCATTCTTGAATGATCTGTGTATTTAAATCGGCTTCAGCGGGTTCGAGCCAAATTGCCTTTCCCTTCAAAAAGGCCGACCTAAGCGCATTGTTTGAATTTATATCCCGTGCGGCGTCTTCTGAAAAATGACACCCTGCAACAATAACGATTCTATCGCCAACGTCTATTTGAACGGGCCGTAGACTGAATGTAGTTGCATTCTCACTCAATTCTAAGATCGCGTGACCCTCTGGTGTAACGTCATCTTTGGCACTTTGAATTACGGGAATAGGCGTTACATTCATCTCGGGAGCATTTGCCAAAAGGTGCTTTGCTTCCTCGAATCGCCTGGCGGTAACTAAGGCATTATAACTGTCGATATATTCTGATGTGAGAGCGTCGTTGCGTGTGCGAAGTATATTGAGAATATCAATTTGTCTGTTGAGATAAACATCGCTGTTCGCGTCACCAGTTATATTTGCAAAAAACCAAAGAGTATCTATCGATGAAAAAATATCATGCAGGTCTTTATTATTCAGGAGCTTTGCACGCGTTATTGCGGGTGCAATATGCAGATCGTACACTGCCTTAATTTCACGTTCTTTATCAGTAGCGCTTTGGCTAAATTGACGGTTGTAGTACGCAATTTTTGCGCTCGCGTCGGCGTATTCTTGAGTTGCGCTTGCATTCGCTGAAACAAAGCAACTCATTGTTAAAATGATCGCGGGGAAAGTCAATTTCATGATTGGGTCACCCGGCACTGATTTATGCGGCAAGGCATGGCGCCTGTATGTGCGATGGATAAGCTCCCCCAGCAGAACTGGGGGAGCTTATTTAAATTTAGCGAATTGCTAGTGGCAGGTATTTGGATTACAGGTATAGCTCCTAGCGCCAACACAGTTGTATTGCCCATTGCCGCTCGGAGATCCGCAAATATTGTCCTGCAAATAAGGCGGATAAAGCTGTGGCGATGCTGCCAGTATGTTGTAATCTACATCGGTAACCGGCTTAATATTCGGTATGCTCCCGATTGAATCCTGTGCGCCAAACAGTGAGAGGATTCTATATGCATCAGTAACAGACAAATTTCTGAGATCATCGTAGCTGAAAGAGGCTAACCCTTCGCTACGAAAAACCAAGGAATCTACAAAGTGCATTCTGGCCGCGGCCGGTAATTTGTTGAGCGGATTATCTGCATTGTTATAGTTGCTTTGCATGAACCGCTGGAGCTCACCCTGATTTTTAATTAGCGCAGTCGACAGATTTGTTTTCTGGGCCAAAAGCATTTGTTTTTCGGCTGAAGAATTGCTTCCTTGGTTTTGAAATGGTGCCGCATACGCTGGGCCATAAGAGATCAATGTAACTGTCGCAACCAATAACGCCGATACTAGGATTTTCATTTCAATCTCCTTTGCAGACGTGGTCGATGAGTTGGCATCTTCACTTCCATGCTGATCTCGGAATCGTTGGCATTTATACTGCCACTTGTTACAGAGCCCAGCAGTTCGACGATATCATATTCGAGGCGGTCTTTTGCACATGCGCACTATTCCTGTATTAGCGCCGCGCTTCAGACCTTTGTCGTAAGATAATGCGACAGTGTTGAGGGATGATTTACCGTATTCCACAAGCGTCTCCTCATGGTCGTGAGCCCTGTGCAGTTCCAAACAGGATTGTCACTGGTCGCGTTAGTCGAGCAGAGCGGCGCCGGGGCAAAGTGCCGGCGTGCCTCTTAAAGAGTAACAAGGGGCTGGGTGCACTTTCTGTTGATGTCGATGCGTTGAAAAGTCCACTCTGCCCGAGCTTTGCGATGACTGCCTCGGCGCGTGAGAAGCTAGAACAGGTTGGCTTTCGACCCGAAGCGGACGTGGTGGAAACACGGAGCAATCATGATGAACCGCAAGCTAGGCTTGGGCGCTCTGCTGCTCTTCGCGGGGTCGTCCGTCTGTGCCTCACCTTTTGGTGGCAAGTTGGGAGACACGATGCCAGTGAGGGGCGCGTGCGACCACCTCAGAACCGTTATAAGCAAGCAGCTCGGCGCGAAGCACGGTGATGATGAGTATCGTTGCGAAGACGCGAAGATGGGGCCAAAGGGTTACTACGTGTTCTCACTACGCTCCAACTATCCTGCCCCAATGGGTGGCGGGACTGATTGGGTAGGGAGCGGACTGGTTGGCTGGTATGCAGTGCGGAAATCCGACGGGCAAGTTCGAGATTGGAACATCGCAAATTTCACGCTAGGGACGGTGATCAAGTAACTAGGATTGTCGGGGATCGCTATTGCTGATCGTAACGTCTGCTTTCGACCCAGCCGATATCACTGAAAAAGGGCCTCAATGACATGACGCTTAAACGGATGGACAACGTTCTCATCGTTGTCGACGATCTCGAAGCCATGAAGTCGTTCTTCACTGAGCTGGGCCTTGAGCTGGAAGGCCAGACGACGGTTGAAGGGCCTGCGATAGGGGACCTGATCGGGCTCAAGGATGTCCGGGCCACCCTCGCGATGATGCGCACTCCCGATGGGCAAGGCATCGAGCTGGACAAGTTCCACACGCCCGATGCAGTCAGGTTTGGGCCTGTGGACGCGCCAGTGAACGCGCTGGGCCTGCGTCGCATCATGTTTTCTGTCGAGGATATCGATGCTGTCGTAGCGCACATGCGGGCTCATGGCGCCGAACTCATTGGCCAGATGAAGTACGAGAACTCGTACCGGCTTGCCTACATCCGCGGGCCTGAAGGCCTCATTGTCGGGCTTGCCGAGCAACTCGGATGAGAATGGGAGGTTCGCCCGTGCACAGGCCGATCGGCACGCAGAAAGCATCGACAGATGGCCTATGTCTTGTTGCGGGACATCGATATCGTCGGAACAGGGGGCAGAGTGTGCTTTCATTTGATGCTTCGGAAAGTCCACTCTGCCCCGGGTTTTGGTGCTCGCGATGGTCGCCCTCAGTCTCTGGCTGCGCCCGAGCGAGAAATCGAATGCGGAGTGACCCGGATACGAAGGAACAAACAGGAGCAGGGCGCACTTCCTTGAGGCGCGAGCTGCGGGAAGCCGGTTCTGACCCTGCTTGAACGGAAGAGTGTTTCAGGTTCGCTTGGCTGCAGCTTGGGAAAGCGGACGCCTGATATGTTTTTCGAAGTGGATCGTGGAATCAATGGGGGAAAGAAATGCGCTATCGATTTTTGTTGTTGAGCCTGGTTTTCATGGAATTACTTTCCGTTAGCGGTCGAATTTTTGCGCAAACTAGAGTTCCCGACTCCAGCAATCTTGGGGAGGCTGCCATGTTGGTTGCTGAAGATGAGGCCATGAAGGACGCGGCGATGACGCGATGCGGACAAATATATCCATCCAGATCAAATCAATTTCAAAGCGCTTACGCCATTTGGCGAAAAAATAACGCCGCAGCTCTGGAGGCGAGTTCAAAAGAAGTTGCCGTACTTCGCCACAGTCCTGCACTCGCCAATCGCATCACGCTGCGACTGAACGATCGTCGCCAGGCAATTTCGTCGGGCATAGAAGCGAAGCCGGAAGTGTGCGATGGGCTGGCAAACTTGCTTTCCACGGGCGGTGAGCGCTTCGATCGGCTGATGCCGAAAGCCTATGCGGTGTTATTAGCGTCCATCTCAAAATGACGGCAACGCTTGACGAGTGACCCGAGTTGGCGTGATGTCCGTATGTCCGCTTTCGACCCAAAGCGGACAGCTTCTCAAGAGGCCCCGTGTCGATCCCGCAGGCGCTCATTCGTCGCACCCATGAAGGTGACCATACCGTCCACGCTTCAGCCAAGGAGACAATCATGTCCTACATCGATGGTTTCGTGATCGCCGTACCCAACGTCAACCGCGAGAAGTTTATCGAGCACGCCCGCACCTTTGACGCTATTTTCGTGGAGTACGGCGCTATCCGGGTGGTGGAGTGCTGGGGCGACAACGTGCCCGATGGCAAGCTCACCGACTTTCGCCGCGCTGTGCAGGCGACGCAGGATGAATCCGTGGTGTTTTCCTGGGTGGAGTGGCCCGACAAGGCCGCTCGCGATGCCGGCATGGCGAAATTTATGCAAGATCCGCGCATGGAAGCCGCCGCGGACTGTCCTTTCGATGGCAAGCGCATGATCTTTGGCGGCTTCATGCCAGTGGTTAGCCTTCCTGGCTAGGGAGGCCTTGAGCTGGGCGCTTTCAAAGCAACGTCCGCTTCTGGCCCAGAGCGGATTCAAATAAAGGAGAGAATTGCCATGGCGGGAGTAGGCGGCACATCGCCAAAAACCAGGGGTGGAAAGATCGTATGGTGGATGGCTTTTGCGGCTTTCTTTGCCTTCGTGGTCTACGTGCTGGTAAAGAATTTCTTCTGAACTGCAGCTGGCTGGCGACGTGAGCTAAGGTCCGCTCTCGACCCGAGGCGGAAATCGTATAGTTTCCGGAGAGAGGAAGTGAATAGGCAGTCGGCGAGGCAACTTATCTACGCAAGGCCGCTGACCGGTGATGCTATTCGCCACGTGATGTCGCGCCACTTTCCGAAAAAGAACGACTATGGCGAAGCACCGTTCGAAGAGCTTGTCCAGGAATTGGTGCGCTTCGGGATCACTTCTGTCGGCGACTTTAAGCGACTCATGACGAGGCACAGGCGAGCCTTACTTCGGCTTGATCGTAGTCGTCTATCGAATTGGGAGCGCCGGGATGCCATAGCAGAATACGGCGCTGCATTCGTGACGGATGCCACCCGACGCCAGTATTGGTTTGCCTATCCAGCTTTAGTTCGTACCGCTGTCGAATTTGAGTTCGGCGAAGAAGCTGCTGTGTACGAGTGAGGCATGATCCATCATTCGGCGAGGTTTTGGTTGAGAGTTGAACGGGCTAAGGTGCATGCCACAAGATCCAATCTCGACCCGGATCGAGCCAAAAACGGGCAACAGTTGGATTAATGCGCCCTTGGGGGATTTGTGATTGGCAAACTCCTAGCTTGCCTAGTAAGCCTGGCGCTCGTTTCTTGCGCCACGACATCGCCTGCGGCAAAAGAATTGGCCGCCACCCTCATCTTTGTCCAAGGTGACCGACCCTTGGACAGGCTTGGTGGTATTTACATGGTTGGCGACTATGCATTGCCTCGCGAGCCTTCGCTGGAGGTCCACTTAGCCCCAGGAGACCGTGACATCGGTTACAGCTGTCCCGGCTACATCTTTGTAGACAATCCACCCAGTGTTTGGCACAAGTTCGAAGGCGGACTTACTTACGAGATGTCTTGCGAAAAGGGCGAGCCGAAATTTAGGGTAAGGAGATAGCGATTCTGTCCGCTATCGACCAAAGCAGCCGTTCCAAGACTACGCATCCCCGTCCCATTATCCGTATGTTTCGATAGTCAGGCGCAGGACCAAGCCCACCGGAGGCGCACCATGACGACGAAGGCTCAGATCAGCCGCTATCTCGAAGCCCTGCCGGAGCCAAAGCAGGGCGATATGCGGAAGCTCCATGGCGCCATTCTCGACATGAACCCGGGTTGCAAGTTGTGGTTCCTCGACGGCAAGGACGAAAGCGGCAAGATTGTCTCCAACCCGTGCATCGGTTACGGCACGCTTGGCAAGCAATACGCCAACGGCAAGACCAAGCAAGTATTTCAGGCAGGGATCAGCGCCAACTCGGCGGGGCTGTCGGTCTACATCATGGGCATGGACGACAAGAAGTATCTGCAGAGTAAGTACGGCGACTCGATCGGCAAGGCGAATGTCACCGGGTACTGCATCAAGTTCAAAGCGCTCAAGGATATCAACCTGGATACCCTCAAGAAGGCCATCCAGGATGGCGTTGAACAAACACGTGCCTAACAGCGATGTAGGGAAACAAACGGAGGCGGGTTAATTTATCCAGCTTATGGAAGTGAATGTGCCTCCGTTCTTGGGTCCTGTTCTTGATCCGAACCATCAAAGGAATTATCCATGCCTATTCATCAACGCTGTTCGATACTCCTACTCTTTCTGGCGGTATCCGGTATGGCCCTGGCCGACGGGGATGTGTCATATGCGCCTCCTTATTGCAACTTTTCCGTCACGGTGCCCGGCCCCGCTCATGTGGAAGACCACGTGGCTCCGGATGGAAAGCATGCGCTGCAAGCCGTCACCAACGCCAACGAACCGCCGTTGTTCATTGCTCAATGCACAACAAGCGAGGACGGTTCGGCACCGCCGAATCTGAAAGAGCGGATGAAGAGCCTGGTGGGTGCGGCGCAGTCGTTTGGCGTGCGAAGCATTCAGACCACGACTTTCAAGGATGAACGCGGAGAGTGGGCAAAAGGGACCGGTAGCGTCATTGTCGGCGGGCACCTCATCCACGTGACGGTGATGAATGTAACAGGTAAATCTTCGCTTCTTTATTTGATGGGTGGCACAGAAACTGGCGAGGACCAGAAGCGATTCGATCACATGGTCAAAACCGTGATGGTCAAAGCGGCCAAGTAAGGTGCGTATCAAGCGCCGGGTCGGCACGGCGCAGCTGCAAGAACAGAGCAGGTTCACTCGTACCTTTGTGGGAAGTGGGCCTGCACTCGTCAGCTTGCGTCCCCATCCCCCGAAAAAACATACACGCCCAGCGCATGGCTCTTGGCCTGGTACATGGCGGCGTCTGCGGCGCGCAGGTAGTCGTCGGTGCTTGTGAAGCCGACCTGGCTGTTGACCACGCCGATACTCGCGCCGCAGGTCACGGTGTGCGAGTCGATCCGATAGGGGGCCGCGAGGGCGGTCGCAATCTGCCGGGCCCGGTCGCAGGCGCCCGCGTGGTCGATGGACTCAAGCAGCACGTTGAACTCGTCGCCGCTCATGCGGGCGACAAAATCGATGGCACGGACGCAGGATTCAAGCCGGCGTGCCACCTGCTGCAACAGTTGGTCGCCCACATGGTGCCCAAGGGTGTCGTTGACGGCCTTGAACCGATCGAGGTCCAACAGCAGCACGGCGAACGGGGTGGTGTCCTCGTGTGACGGCGCGTCGCCGCCTTTCGAAGCGCTGTCCCGATGCAGCGCGATGGCGTGTTCGAGGCGATCGCGGAACAACGGCCGGCCGGGCAGGTTGGTCAAGGCGTCGTACGAGCTGCCGCGTTCCGCCAGGTCGCTCAGCGATCCGGCCATCCGCACGGCGACGCCGTCTTCGAATTGGGCGATGCCGCGCCAGTTGAGCCATACCGGCCGCCCCGATCCATGGCGAGCGCGGAAATCCACGGAGAAGTTCGGGTGATGGTCCGACAGGTGCCTGCGGTAGGCAGCCTCCACGCGCTCGAGGTCATCGGGATCGATGAGCTGCTGCAGAAACTGCCAGCCGTCTTCATGCAGGTGGCCGGTGTCGCTCAGCCCGACAATCTCATTGAAGCGCTGCGACACATGCAGGACGCCGGTCTGCAGGTTCCAGTCCCAGATGCCGTCGTTGGAGCCGCGGGTGGCGAGTGCATAGCGGTTGTCGGATTGCACCAGTTCGAGTTCGGTACTCTTCTGTTCGGTCACGTCGATCATCAGGCCGATCATGCGATTCGGGCGGCCGTGCTCGACATCCACGCGGCACAGGTCGCGCACCCAGATGACATCGCCGGATTTGGCAATCAACCGGTAACTCATCTCGTACGCGTAACTGTGCGTTGCGTAGTACGCGGCATCGTCGATGACCAGGGCTTCCGCCAGGTCGTCGGGATGCACGTGCGCCCGCCAGAAACCCGGGTCGGCCCGCCACTCTTCCACCGAGTAGCCGAAAAGGCGCTCGACCTGCGGGCTGAGGAAGGTATTGCCCACGCCGAGCTCGGCTTCCCAGACGACGCCGTCGATGGTTTCAAGCAGCCGCAGGAAGCGCTGGCGGTCCTCCATCAGGACCTGTTCGCTGATCTCGGTGATCTCGATCAGGACACCCTGGCGACTGAGCACGCGATCCGCGGCGTCGGTCTTCGGATGCAACTGCAGGCGCATCCAGCGATGGGCCGAGTCGGCGAAGCGCAGGCGGAACACCGGCATGCCTGCCCTCAAGGCGCCCGTGTCGTCGGGATGCACGAAGTCGAGCAGGGACTGGCCGAGCGTCCCGTCGATCGGGTAACCCGTGAGCTTGTGCCAGGCGGGATTGAGGTAGGTGATGACCCACCGTGCGTCCGTTTGCACCACCGCGTCGGGTAGCAACTGCAGCAATTCTTCGGGCGGCGTGGGAGGGACAGGCATCTGCCGCTTATGCTCACCGATGCGTGAGCGTCGAGTCCAGCCCCTTGGCGTGAAGGTCGGGCCGGGATGACGCAGCCCATCGGGCGCCCCCAAGGCGGCAGCTTCAGCGTCCGGCGGATAAGCGGCGGATAGGCGAGAGGGGCGATCAAGCCGCGGCCATCGGCTCGGGCTTCCTGTTTTCAGGGGAGCAGTTTCGCGAACAACGGTCGCTTGGGCCCGGGCAGCCTGGGCGAGATCAATCTGCTGCGCGCTGCGGCAGGACGCGCTTTATTCGGAGCGGGAGTTATTCGGGCGAGAGCGGGGGAAAAGGGGGCGTATCGGGTCCACTCCTTGTCCGGCGTGCGCCCCGCGGCATCTGCTGACCGAATCGCGCGCCCGATTGCGCAATACCTCATAGGGCCATCAACAGGAGCGGCGCCATGGATGATATCTGGGACGATGACACTAACCGCGGCAGGGGCGGAACGGACAACTCGCTGAAGTTGAATGCGGAGTTTCCTTTCAGCAAGTACCAGCATTACTTCGTCCGGTCGATCGCATTGAGAGGCACGGGCTGGGACGGATCCCATCATCAGGAGCTCATGATCGAGCTCGGCCAGACCATCCCTACGACGCTGGTGAAACGCGGGTACCTTCGGTATCGGCCGGTGTTGCTTCGGATCTCGAGAAACAACGGCCAGGACACCTTCCAGCTCGGCGCCTCGGCGAGCAAGTACAACACGCTTGTCGAGCGGCATGTCAGTCGCAATACGATTACCTGCCGAAGGGTCTTCCAGGCTTTCGGCGAGGTTCGAAAACTCTATCCCAGCTACGACAAGGGCAACTGCAGGCGGTTCGCCCAGGACATCTTCGAGGCCCTGGTGCCCGAGGTGACCGAGGATTTCGAGAAAGAATCCGATGGGCGCGGCAGCAACCGGAAAGAGATCATGGAGCTGTTTTTCTGAAGGAACCTGGGAAGCAGGTATGACGTCTGACTTTCCGGTGTGGCTGCGGGTTTTTCGGAGCCGCCCGATCCTGAGGGCTCAGCTGGTCGGAAGAAAGCGGGTTCGCTTTTGGGTGTCTGAGTCTGACCCTTGGTTTCACTGAGCGCTCTGGCAAGAGGGAGGATGCCCGACGTTATCCGAGTGGCAGCGAGCGAGCCGGCACAGATCCTATGGGGCATTGGCTACCTTAGCCCGCGGCTCCCGCGCGATCCGCCGTGGGCAGGTTGATCGAATAGACGACGGAAGCGATTTTCCATCCATCGTTTGTAAGGACCGTTGTCCAGACGATGCGTCCGTGCCCCACCTTCGCCCTGTAGTCGAACGAGATCGAGCCGACCTCGCCGTCGGAATGGATGTCGAGATTTTCGATCTGGTCGGTTGGAAGTTTCACCTCGCCGGCGACGTCTTCCTTGGCGGTGATCAGGAGGGTGCGCGGTACGGGCTGCTTGTTGGCGGCAGTCACGAGCGCATAGGACTTGGGGGCGAAGCCACCCCGCACGGGCGCATCTGCGCTCACGTACAGGCGCAGCAATGCAGGGGCGTCCTTCGTCGCCACGGCGTGCTCATAGGCATTCCACAAGGCATGCAGCGCCGCCACATCCCGATCCGCGCCAGATGCGCTGACCGTGTCCGTTCCGAAAGCCTGCATCGCAACCAACAAACCTGCGGCAACAACAGCGGCCTTATTCGCCTGCTTCTTCATTGAGTCCCCTTTCGAAGCGCGTCCACATCGGTACGCCATGGCGTTGACCACGGGGATCGAAGTGGAGTTCCGGACTAAGCCCTGAACAAGCGAGGGCGGCGCCTTGAGGCATGCATTGCAGGAAGCTGGCGCCGGCCATGTCAAGGAGACTCTGATCTTGCTCGTCATCCCAGCGAGGCGCTTCTCAACAGCCGAAGGCTGGTCAAACTGGGGTCCAGCGTCTCCAGGTCATTGAACGCAAAGGCACTGGATGACTCGCTACGCGGCCCCCTTCGGGGCCAGCCTTCGGCTGTTCAACGCTCGCATAGCTCGCTTTTGTCCTGCCTGCGCAGGAATGACGAGCAGAAGGCCGATTGATCAGACCTTACTTAAAGCGGGAAAACGTGCCGGGTTCACTGGGCAGAGCTACCGCAAGGGAAAGGGTGTCAGTGGCAACCTTGGTTGTTAGCGACGAGGAATTGGTTCAGTGCTTCAAGGTCCCGTCGGTGTCATAGACGATGCCTTCGCACAGGTTGCTCAGCTCCGTTTCCACAACGTTGCCTTTGGCATCGGGTTCGGATGCGCAACGCATGGTGCCGGGTGTGGCAGGGGCACCCGAATAGCGCTTCCAGAGGACGGCGCGATGGTCGGGGAGGATTATCCACCGAATGGGTAGGTCGCCTTCATCCAGCAAGACCGCACCCTGCGCCCACGCGCCATCTCGTTCCAGTCCAGGCAGCTTATGCATCGCGTGCATCTGCGCGACGAATTGCGCGGCGATGTTGCGGTAAGGGACGCGCACGTCGTTCCGGTCATTGATGACGAAGAGCGTATGCGGAGCGGCCCTCACGCGTCGCATGACACTTGGCGTTGCCTCAACGAGGCTCAGTTCCGCATCGAGGCGCGCGCGAGTGTCTTCGGCGTGAGCCAGCCCATCTCCGTGGAGTGGCAGCCACACATACAGGGTGAGGTTATCCGGTGAGCCGGGGTGCTGCAGTTTCACCTCGAGCTGTGCGCCATGGTTTTCGTCGGCTTCAAAATAGGTGGCTTGGCTGACCCTGAAATGCGAAGACAATGCCTGCATGGCTGCGCCGGCCATCGTTTCGGCGTCAATCCGGTCGAGCGGTTCAGATAGCCCGGCCCTGATCAATTCAACCAGATCAATGGGGCCGCTCAGGCGCTCGCGATTGGTTGCCGCGCCGGGCATGAGTGCGTGCAGCGCGTTGGCGATGGCGGGTGCGTAGGTCGACTCGCCGTTGCGCGTGGTCCAAGGCAACATCCGATAGTGCTGGGAGTTGCTTTGCGCCGAAAGAATGGTGTGATCGGTCAGTTCGACCTCTACCGAGAGGCGCGGGGCATCATCGGTATGGAACCCGGCGAAGCCGCGCGTGAGCGTGACTGCCAACGTCTCCGGTTGGCGCAGGGATTCGAGCAGCGCCGCGAAACGGGCGCGCGAGGTGGGAGTGGTTTCGTACTGCGCGTATTCGTGTGCAACGAAGCCCAGTGCCGCATGCATATCGTGCTTGCTCGCGCCTAGCGATGCGAGGCTCACCTCAACCTGTGGCGGAGCACGTAATGCGGCCACTAGACGTTCGACCGCTTCGGCCGGAACGGTGCGCGACCGGTAGGTTTCCACGGTGGGCTTTGTCTCGGAGTCGAAATTATTGCCATGGCTGCTGGCGCCGCTGAGCACGTACCCGTGGGCCGTGCGCTGGATGAGCAGTTCGGTCTTGAGAGGCGATTGGGGGCTAAGGCCATCCCAGTACGAGTGAATCGTCACCCGGGTTGCCACGTTCGGCGAAGTTGCTTGCGCGCCGGCTGAGGCAAGGGAGAAGGCAAGGAGCAGCGTTAAGCTCCAAGGCTTTGTCGTTGCCATATTCCCGTCCTCCATGGCTTCCTTTCGTTGGCGCCATCGCACTATCGCACAGCGGAAGTCGTGCGGGTTCGGTGAGGTGCAAATTGCCACCGAGCCGACCAGGTATTGCCATCGCGGCTGACCACGCCCGGCACTGAGCTGACCAGCATCGCCGGCCAGTGGACCGCCTAACTGAGGGTCGCCTGTGGCCCCGTTGTTGAAGGTGAAGGACGACTGCTTTGGCGAGAACCAGCACGAACACCGGCAGCTATTTTGACTTGCGCGATGCTTTTCCGACCTTGCCAACCCGCGCCGTCACGTCCAGGGGGCGGCAGATAACCGTGCTGCTGGTTTCCTGCACGCCTGCGACTGAGCGCAGCGACTCGATGAGTTCTCCAAGATGAGCGGTGTCCCTGCAGGCGACGCGCAGGCGCGCGTCAAACGAACCCGTCAGCGACACGGCGTCGTGGACGACGTCGATGCTTTGCAGGACTTGTTCGAACGCCTCCATGCTGGCGCCCGGCTGGAGCTTCACGTCGACAAACGCGTGCAGGCCGAAGCCCATGGCTTCCATCGAGACGTTGGCCTGGAACCCGGTAATGATGCCGCGCTCCTGCAGGCGCGCGACGCGTTCCGCCGTGGCATTCGGGCTGAGATTGACCTGCGCACCAAGCTCGCGAAAGCTCGTTCTTCCGTGCGTCAGCAGGACGCTGAGGATTTTGCGGTCGATGCCGTCTATCGCATGGTTTCGCAACGTTTAGTCTCCTTGTTTTGATGTTTTCATGCGTAAAGACACAAGATTATGTCATCGACAACATTACATGCGACATTTTCGATATCGTTCCGCGCTTAGTGCGGTCACATGCCGTTCGCGTCACGTTGGCTGCGAACCGAGACGGCAGTGCCGCGCCAGGTTTTCATCAACGGCTGTTTTACAAGGAGAGCATTCATGCGCCTTTGTCGCGTCATTACGTCGTGTGTGTTGTTGCTGGCACCACTGGGCGTGGCGGTTGCACAGGTGGCCCCGTCCGCCGGTCCGGTCGACGCATCCACCCGCCAGGCAGTTGTTGCGAGTCTCGGCAAGCAGATGCAGGCGAACTACGTATTTCCCGACGTCGCCGGCAAGGTGGCTGCCGCACTCGACGCGAAGGTCGCTGGCCATGCCTATGAGCACGACGCAACGAGCGACACGTTTGCCAAGGCATTGACCCATGACCTGCAGTCGGTCGGGATGGATCGGCACCTGCGGATCATGTATGACCCAACTTTCAAGCCGGACGAAAACGACGACACGGCGCTTACGCCGAAACAGATCGATGAGCAGCGGACGATGGCGAGCCAGTACGCCTACGGCATCGCCAAAGTGGAACGACTCCCGGGCAACGTGGGTTACCTGGACATCCGCGGCTTTCTGCCGGCCGACTTTGTGGCGACGGGATATGCCGCTGCGATGAACCTGGTTGCCGGAAGCGATGCACTGATCATTGATCTGCGGAAGAACGGTGGCGGTGATCCTTCCTCGGTCGCCACCTTGCTCAGCTACTTCTTCGCCGAGGGCGATAGCCGTCACCTCAACGACTTGTACTGGCGCAAAGGCGACAGGACACAGCAGTTCTGGACGGCTGCGGTCAGCGGGCCACGCTACACCAGGCCCGTGTATGTGCTGACGTCTGCGCTCACGTTCTCCGGCGGCGAAGAATGTGCCTACGATTTCCAGACGCAAAAGCGGGCCACGCTGGTGGGTACGAGCACGGGTGGCGGCGCCAATCCCGGCGATGTCTTCGCACTGGGCCACGGTTTCGTCGCCTTCATTCCGGTGGGCCGTGCCGTCAACCCCGTCACGCATACGAACTGGGAGCATGTCGGTGTCAAACCGGATATTGCCGTGCCTGCGGCTGACGCGATGAAAACCGCCTACGTGGCCATTCTCAAGAAACAGATCGTCACGACAAAGGATCCTGACCAGTTGGACCGGCTGAAGGCGACGCTGGCGCGGGTGGAGAAGGGTGTGGAAGAGAAGCCCAACTACGATCCCCCCAAGTAAGGACAAGGGGGATGGGGCTACGCCAGGCGATCCATCACCTGTGCCACATCCATACCGGAGATCCCCCGCTCGACTTCGATGACGACTGCCTCGTGCGTGGCGTCATCGGCGACCGTCAGGTATTTGAGGACGCGCCCCTCACCGGAGCCCTGAGGTGAAGCTTGCGGATAGTACCGGGCGCCCCTTACGGCGCATCATGTCGCCTGGTCCAGTCGGGGAGGCGCGACATGCCGGTCGAACTGAAGATGTTGGGGTGGTCGACAGCGCTGGGGCTGATCTACCTGTTGCTGGCCACGCTGCTGTCGCTGGTGCAGCGTGGCATGACCTGGAACGCTGGCAATCGCGACGAGGCGGTGCCGCTGACCGGGATGGCCGCAAGGATGGATCGCGCCAGCCGCAATTTCCTGGAGACCTTCGCGTTCTTTGCCGTCGCCGTGCTGGTGGTCGTGGTGGGGCAGCGCACCGGTGCCAGGACGGCGCTTGGTGCCGAACTCTATTTCTGGGCTCGCGTTGTCTACCTGCCGGTTTATGCGGCTGGCATTCCTTACCTGCGCACCCTGGTCTGGACCGTGTCCGTCGTCGGGCTGGTCATGGTGTTGTCCGGCGTGTTCAGTCCGAGCTGACCGAATGGCAAGATCGGTGTGACACCCTGCGTCTCGCCGGGACCGCCGATCCATGCAATCCGCGACCCGTAGCGGACCTTCGCTGCCCAGAGGCATGCCTGTGATACCGGCAACTGCGCGGTTTACGCTGCCAGGCCGGCCGCGCTACGCCATGGGCGACGTAGGCGGCAGGGTGCGCGAGGGTTTCATCAAACAGGGGCAGGGTGCACTTTCTTGACGCATGCGTTGCAGGAAGTCGACGCTTGCCCTGTTTGAAAGCGGCCGGCCGAGCCCGCCCGCCTATTGCGGCTGCTTGTATATGGCGCCGCCCTTCATCACGAAAGGCACGTGCTCGATGGCACTGATGTCCGCTGTCGGATCGCCCTGGACGGCGATGATGTCGGCATCGAGTCCGGCCTTCAATTGTCCGAATCGGTCCTGTTGGCGCAGGACCTTTGCATCGACGGCCGTGGCGGCAAGCAGCGCGCGCGCCGGTGACATGCCGTCGCGCACCATCCACTCCAGCTCCTTGTAGTTGGTGCCGTGGGTGAATACGCCCACGTCGCTGCCCGAGCCGATGGTGACGCCTGCCTGCATGGCCAGCTTGAAGGCATGGGCCGCCTGTTGCATGTCTTCGGTGGGAGGCAGGCCGGGCTTCCAGCCGCGGAAATATTCTGCGTAAGCGGCTTCCGCCTCGAGCGTGGGCATGTAGGCGACGTTGTGCTGCTTCATGAGTTCGAACACGTCGCGCGTGCCGCCGTAGGCGTGCTCGATGGTGTCGACGCCGGCAAGCACTGATCGGCGCATGCCTTCGGGCGTGGTGGAATGCACGGCGACCGGCAGGTTCATCGAGTGTGCGGTTTCCACCGCGGCATTCAATTCTTCCTGGGTAAACGTGGGCACGGCACCTTTGCTCTTGCCGCAGTGGTAGTCGGCATAGAGCTTGATCCAGTCTGCGCCGTGGCCGGCCTGGTCGCGCACGGCGTCGATCATCTGCGCGACGCCGCTGACCGGGATGCCGCCTTGCGGAAGATCCAGGTCGGCGCGGAAACCCAGCGGGCCCGGACCGTAGCAATGCGCGGCGATGGTGGCGCGCGTGGCGACAAACAGGTGCGGGCCAGGAATCAGGCCCTGGTCGATCGCGCGCTGCACGTCGACGTCCGCATAGCCTGCACCTTCGGTACCCAGGTCGCGCAGGGCGGTGAAGCCGGCCATCAACGTGTCGTGCACGTGCTGCACGGCTTCGATGGTGCGATAGGGCAGCGTTTCCTTCAGCACCTGATCGTTCCACAGGGTTTCGTTGTACGGGTGCAGGAAGATGTGCGAATGGGCGTCGATCAGGCCGGGCAGCAGGGTGGTGCCCGGAAGGGTGATGGTTTGCGTGCCGGCCGGCACGTTTACTTGCGAAGCCGGCCCCACGGCGGCGATCTTTTCGCCCTGCACCAGCACCACCCAGCCGGAATGCGTCTGTTCGCTGCGCGCGTCGAAGACGCGGTCGGCCTTGATCAGCCAGGGATGATCGGCCGGTTTCGGCACGGTGTCGGCCCGGCACGCCTGGGGAATGCTTGCGAGCCCGATGGTCGCTGCAAACAAAGCGACAGCTGCACGCTGGAATCGATGCATGGTCACGTGGGCCTCCCCGCCTGCGCTTCATCGTTCGCCGATGACGCCTGTGCCGGGGAGCATAACGGCAACGGTCTTGCGCGTCAGTCTGCTAGGAGCGGCGGTCGGCATGCACGTTCTTGAAGCGTGCGTTGCGGGAATCGACCCTGCTTTCCGGTTTCTCTTTCTTTCCGCTGGCGCGATCTTGAGCGGCTCCGTTGCGTGCGCTAGTTTGGCCTCGATGGTGGTGTGGAAGCGGTCAGTGCGGAACGGAAACCCCCAAAGAGGAATGTCCCAATGACTGGGCAGGCGCAGGATTTTTTTCACCACTACCGGGCGTTGGATACGCGCGTCCTGTTGGCTCGTTACCGCAGCGACGGGTTGTTGCCGGAAGCCAGGGCCGCATTGCTGGAAGTACTTGCGGACCGCGGTTACACCGTGGAGGCGTTGGAAAACAGTGGCGCGGACGGGATCGTTACGCTTCGCATCGAAGAGAGCATCGAAGCGCATTCGGCGCCAGGAAAGGCGGGGCGATCGCTTGCGAGCACGTGGCGGTGGTTCCAGCGAAAGGTTGCGGTTTTCGCTTTGCTGGCCAGTGAGCGGGGTCGCCTTCGAGAAACCTGGGCACAGGTCGCCCGGCTCTGCCTGCTTGCAACGTGCCTGTGGTCGGTGGGACTGGCCAGCTTGTTCGGCATGGGGCTCTTCGCGGTCGCGAATGTCTTTTGTGACTCCGGGCCAGCGGAGAAGTGCTTTCGCATGGGACTGCACTTTCTCGAGGTCGGCGCGCTGGCCGATGTCCTGTTGATACCCGCCATGCTTGCCTTGCTGTTCCCGGAGAAGTGGATCGCCTGGTATCTCAAGGCCGTTCCCGTGCTTGCGCTCGCGGTTTTTGTCGCCGCTATCCACTGGTACCGGATACTTCCCGCGTTCTGCGCGAAGGCGGCGGAACTGAGCGCCGTGATTACGCTTCTCGCTATCGCCTACCTGATCCTTTCGTGGAAGTCGGCGCCGGCTCCAGCGCCAGAGCCTGCATGACAGGGTCGTAAGACAGGGCAGGGACGCTTTCCATATCGGAATCAGGTTCACTTCGCGGCCCACCCGCGCGGAAAATGCAGCTGGGCTCACGTGGATGCTCACGACATCGACGCTTGGCCTTGTTCTGGCCCCGCTCCGGACCCCGTTATAAAGTCCGCGCTGGTTTGAGCGAAGGAGTCGCCCCCATGCTGACCACGCTTGCCGTTGCGAACTACCGCTCGCTGCGCGAACTGATCGTGCAGCTGGGACGGCTCAATCTCGTCGTCGGCGCGAACGGCAGCGGCAAGTCGAATCTGTACCGCGCGTTGCGCTTGCTCGCCGAATCGGCGCAGGCGGGCATCGTGCCGGCGCTCGCGCGCGAAGGCGGCCTGGGTTCGGCGTTGTGGGCAGGGCCGGAGACGATCAGCCGTGCGATGCGTCGCGGCGAGGTGCCGGTGCAGGGTGGCCCGCGGCAGGAATCCGTGCGTCTGTGCCTGGGATTCGCCAGCGACGACCTCGGTTATGCCGTCGATCTAGGCTACCCGGAGCCATCGTTGAGCGCTTTCGCGCTCGATCCGCAGATCAAGCGCGAGACGATTTGGAACGGGCCGTTCCTGCGCGCGGCGAGCACCCTGGTCGATCGGGATGGCGGCATGGCGCGTGTGCGCGATGGGCGCAGTTGGCGAGTGATACATCAGCACCTCAATCCGTTCGAGAGCCTGTTCGGCCAGATCGCCGATGCGCAGAGTGCCCCTGAGGTGTTGACCCTGCGCGAAACGATCCGCGGCTGGCGCTTCTACGACCATTTCCGTTCGGACGCGGATGCGCCGGCGCGCCTGCCGCAGCTGGCCACGCGCACGCCCGTGCTGAGCCACGATGGTCGGGATGTCGCCGCCGCGTGGCAGACCATCCGCGAAATCGGCGACGCGGACGCGCTCGATGCCGCCGTCGCCGATGCGTTTCCCGGCGCGGAAGTCAAAGTAGGCAACACGGACGGCCGCTTCCTGCTGCACTTCTCGCAGCACGGGTTGTTGCGTCCGCTGTCGGCTGCGGAACTCTCCGACGGCACGCTGCGCTACCTGCTTTGGATCGCCGCCCTGCATACGCCGCGGCCGCCGCCGCTGATGGTGCTCAACGAACCGGAGACCAGCCTGCATCCCGATCTCCTGCCACCGCTGGCGCGCCTGATCGCCGACGCCGCCATGCGCACGCAGGTCTGGGTGGTGTCGCATGCGCCGCGCCTCATCGCGGCGCTGGAAGACCAGCCGCATTGCCACACCATTCGTCTGGAGAAGGAGTTGAGCCAGACGGTGGTGAGCGGGCAGGGCATGCTCGACCAGCCGGCATGGCATTGGCCGGAGCGATAGCCAATTGGCGCTCCGCAAAGTGCCATGGACAATTTGAGGCGGCTAGAGAGTGAACCCGGAACGGGGACACTCTGAGAGGCTTGAACCTGCTCCTCGGCTCCGTCGAGCGCGGAGAAAAAGTGTCAGGGACCATGCTTGGGGCACTGTCTGTGCGTGCGAATGGTCCCCGACACCGTGCTCCCTCACTCCTCCAGAGGGCGCACCTCGGACTCGCCCTCAAACTCGGGCCAGTAGGTACGGTGCAGCTCCATGAATTTCGTGGCCAGCTCGACGGCGTCCGCGTGCGTGGCGGCCTCGATCAGGGAGTATCCGCCCACGACCTCTTTTGCTTCAGCGAATGGACCGTCGGACACGGTCACCTTGCCGCCAGCAAGGCGGACACGGGTTCCCTTCGCGAGCGGCTTCAGCCCGGCGCCGTCGATGAACATGCCCTTTTGCGCGCATTCCGCGATGAATCCACCCATCGCTTCGAACAGGGCGGGCGGGACGTCGCTGTGGTCGTAATCCGTAGGGTGCTTGATGAACATCATGTATCGCATGCAGTGCGGCTCCTTGGAGGTGAAGACTGGCGTGAATCCGGCGGATCTTGCCGGTCGGGTTGGCGGTTCTGTCGAGGCGCGCCACGGTCACTACGAATGGCGCCCGTCGAAATCGACATGGCGAGATCAGGACGGGACGCAGGCTCGGGTCGCAGGTCTTGCCCTACTGCCTGGAAGTCGGCCGCGGCATCGGCAACCGAAAGCAGGGTCAGATTCACCGAGTGCCCGCAGTCACTGAATTCGCCCCGTTCTGATCAACCCGTCGGCGACGGATCCCGAGTCAATCGCAGGTCGTTGAACTTGCGTCGCTCGATCAGAGTGTCGACGCGGCCATGGGCGTCGCGCCGGAAGATGATGAGGTTCCGTTCGTCGTCGCTGCCCATGAATACGTCCTTCGCGACCGGCTGCAGGACGTTTGCCGTGTCGCCGGCATGCGTGGTGTAGCTCAGCACGCCATGCTGGTCGACGACGGTCCAGGCGCGCCGGGGCGCATAGCGGTAGGTGCCGGTGTAATCGGATGACGTCAGTCCCACGACGTGCAGATCCGGCGGTGCGGTGGGGAGAGTGACGTCCTCGTAGCCGACCAGCTTCCACGTATCGGCCTGCCGCACGAAGGTGAGCAGGCTCTCGTAACGCACCACCAGTTGCTGGCCGAACACGGTCTCGCGTTCGTATTCCTCGACTTGCATCACCGCGCTGTCGCCGTATTGGCGCACGTGCGCGTCGCGCAGCTCGATGCTGCCGGAGAAGCCGGCCGGAAACGGGTGCAGCGAGGCCATGGTGTCGGCCTTGTGGGTAATGCGGCCGAACTCGTCGACGAGTACGGCGTCGTCGGCGAGCCAGCGTTGCCAGGGACCGCGATCGCCCCGCGGGATCGCATCGACCAACTGCTGCGTGATCTGCAGCAGCTGGTTGCGCAGAGCGTCCGGCGCTGGTGCCGCTTGCGCAGCGCCGTGCGTGCAGGCCAGCATCAGGCCGAACATCCATCCGTACCGTGTTCCGCGCATCGCGATTCTCCCGTGTCGCTCTGCAGCCTAGCGATGGGCTGGCGATGCGGTATGTGCATGAAGTCATCGGGCGATGAGGGATGGGCAGCGGACAAGACCGTCGCGCCTTCAGGATCGTAGGAACGGTGAGGTTCGATCAGAACCGACTTTTGGAGCCGAAAGGGTCAGGTTCACCTGTCTGGTGTGGTTCGGTTTGTCCGCATTCGATTGGCCAAGCCGCTGTCGTCGGCTTTCATTGCTCAATCAGGTGCGGAGTCAGGAGCGTTCCCGCGCGCCAAATCCACGGGTGTACCATCGGCCTCCTAAGGTCTGTCACCTTCAGCCAGATGATTGTCGAGGCAAAAGGAGGTCGCCCATGGTCGCGCAAGTTATTACCGGCGAGGCGCTCGATTACTCGCAGCCGGATGGCATGCTCCCGTACGACAAGAACTGTGTCGCCATGACGTTCTCCCGGTTGCTTGGCGTGGGGGTGTATCCGACGATCAATTTCCTGATCAGGAAGGGCTGGATCACCCGGGCCTCCGATTTGGAGAACGACACCACCATCAACAAGGTAATCGAGAAGCTCGCTTTGGCGGCGCGTTACGCCGATACGCCTTGGGAAACCGTCAAGGTGGGCATGCAGGGCATGCAGGACGGGCGCTATTACGCAACCAATTGGGGGCCAAGTGGCTCCAGCGGCGGCAGGGGGCACGCGTTCGCCATAGTCAAGAAGGGCGGAATTGGCGTCTATGGCAACAACCAGGAAGTGAAGCAGTCGAAAGCAGTCCGTCGAGGCCTTATCACCAGTCGATACACGCCACGCACAAAATTTCGGTATACGGACCCATCTTGTAAGGCTGAATGCGTGGGGGTGGCGCTGAAAGGCGATCGATAGGCGTTGGGTGCGGTGCCGGTAGGTTCGAGGCAGGAGTGGTGGCAAGCCGCTTCCATCTTGTCGCCCACGCCAGAGCAGGGGGCGGTCATCTCGTGGCGAAAGCGACGGCAGAAGCAGCCCTTCAATGCGTCAGCCCAGCGTGCTCTGATTTCTGTTTTTCTTGATTCGAGAACGAAAAGTTCGAGCTAAGGAGAAGGTCGATGCCGTTCGATGAAGAGGAATTGCAACGTGCCGCGGATTTGCGCCGCGCCGCCAATCGGGACACCAGGGCGAGGGGATTGATGATCGGCGAAACCCACGTCAATCCGCATCCTCGCGGACTGTTGTGCAACTTGATCCAGGACGGTGTCGTGGACAACTTGTTCCTGGAGGATGTCGAGTTCGTGCCCGCCGATCTAGGCTTCGATTTTCCGGCAGGCCAGAAGCTGGGTCGGTGGTTGAGGGACCGTGCAGCACACTCCGAGGACATCAGCCAGATTCCGGCGTGGCAGGAATTCAGGGCCCAATCCAGCCTCATGTGGCCCGGTGACAAGACAAATCCGGTCAAGACGGCCCGGGTAATGGAGTTTGCGGTACGACGCGGCGTGAATATCTTCCTCGTGGACTGCAACACCCGGGTCTCGGCAGGCAAAGGGAAGATGAAGGGTCCGGCGGAGACATCGGCCGAAGGCCTGAAGTTGCGCGATACCTACATGCTTCAACAGATTCGCGATGTCGTGCCCAATGGCGCTTTGGCGCGCTGCGTCCTGTTGACGGGAAGCTATCACATCGAATCGGGACGACTGGGTTCACTCAACATGGGATCGGTGATTCCGTTCGATGCAAAGAATCCCTAGAGGCGAGAATGGGGGCGCAAAGCGCGACTGCGATATTTTCTTCATCATCTGCAACGTAGTCATGCTTTTTTCGAATTGCTGCAATTTGAAAAGGAAGCTGTATGCCTACTGTCGATCAAGTCCTTGAGGCTGTTCATGGTGCCCTGAGGGAATTCAAGATGGAAATGCCGTCCTTGAACTCGCTCATAAGTACTCAGTTGACTTCGCCAAAACTGTCGTGCGTAAATTTCGCAGGGGCCATTTTGGAGCGGCTGAGTGCGAATCCGCAAGAATGGCCTTGCTCGCAATATATTTATCCATCAGGTTTGTTTCTCAATGTCACTTTGATGGGCGATCCGTCGGAATATAATCATGGGTTCTGTGTCTATTTCTATAATAATGTGGCCTATGTGATACAGGCTTTCCTTGATCACAAAATCAGGCTTATAACCCCAATGGGCGTCGATGTATTTGTCGCGAACATAGTAAAGCTGAGGAGCGGCAAGCGAGAAGATGTTGCTGCGGGTTACGCGGGAATATCATCCGTAGACATTTCCACCAAAAATTATGCGTTGAACGCAATGTATGTTTTTAAGGCCTGATCTTGAAATACAAGAGCTAATTTATCTAAAGAGTGCCGTGGGCTCACGGAGCCTGGGTTTGCGCTAAGGTGTGCGCTTCCGTCCAGTATGCGGGCGACGCGTAAATCCTTCCTTCAAACGAGAGACCGAAACGGGGGCGAAGTGCACCTCTCGGATTGCTTGGAACCTTGCGTGGTCACCCGATTTTGAGTGGCCCGGAGCGCAGGAGAAAGACGCAGGGAATCATTGCCTTCGGCGATGCGAAAAATGGCCCTGCACGCCTTCGCCGGCACTCGCGCCTTTTTCATGGCTAGCCGCAGTAGATGCCGGCCTCAGTCCGGGTCCTTGTCGTAACGCGTGATGCCTTCGGGCAACTGCACCCATGCGTGCCGGCGGCATTCGTAAACCGAATCCTGCGGCGGCGGAAAGTCGGGATCGGCGAAGGCGCCTACCGCCACCATCACGAAGGCGTCGTTGCCTTCCTCGGTGTGGAATACCTGGCTGCCACACACCGGGCAGAAGCGGAAACGGAAGCTGGCGCCCTGGTCGCCGGTGCGTACGAACTCGGTGGCCGCGCCTTCGATTTTCCAGGGCGCCGCGTAGCCAGCCAGCGCCGCAAATACGCTGCCGGTACGCCGCTGACAGGCCAGGCAGTGGCAGATGCCGGCGCCCAGGGTCCGGCCTTGGACTTCAATGCGCAGTTGCCCGCAGTAGCAGGAGGCGGTTCGGCTTTCCATCGGATACCTCGGCGACGGTTTCGGGATGCCTCACGCACGGCGAACGGCGGCGAATTCAGCGCGATGCAGTCGATCATCGACGCGCCCGAGGAAGCTGTCATCCGCCGGCTAGGCGCGAGGTGGCGCAGGCGGAAGCGTGTGAAGCTGGCACCTCTCGGTGCGCGATGGTACCGGTCAGCTCTTGGCGGCCTTCTTGGCGGTCTTTTCGGCTTTCTTTTCCTTGGCCGTCTTCAAGGGCTTCTTCTTGTCGCTCTTTTTCTGGTTCATGCCTTTCATGGGATGCTCCTGCGGGCGTGGATTCGCCGCGGAATCATGGTGACAGCTTTGGGCTGCGCCGGGTCCTTTTTCTTTCAGCGGACGTCACGCGTGGCGGCCCGGCATCGAATGCGAACCTGCCAGGGTTGCGGCGGACCGCGCTTGCAGGCGGCGGGGACGAACTGGGCGAGCAGAGAAAGCATGATGCCTGGACGGGGGTTCCGCCGGATGGATCGGCTGGGCTCAGGCGACGGCGTAGTCGCCCATGCGGATATCCGGGCGGATCGGCAGCGTGAGGTCGCCCGCGATGAGTTGCAGTTCACCGTCCTGGATCAGGCATTGCAGGCGCATGCCGCGTTCACACAGGGCGGCCAGTTGCTGCATGTCGGCGTGGTCAATGGCGAGCACGCTGAGGTTGTCGTGACGCGTGAGCGTGCCGGCGATCTTGCTCCACCAGATGTCGGCGGCGTGGCCACCGTAGGCCAGCACCACGACTTGCCGCGATTGGTTGCACGCCTTGCGCAGGCGCGTTTCATCGGGCAGCCCGACGTCGATCCACAGTTCGATTTCGCCGGTATAGGCCTTGCGCCACAGCGCCGGCTCGTCGGTGTCGCTGAGTCCCTTGCCGTACTCCAGCCGCTCGTCGGCATACAGCGCGAACGCGAGCAGGCGCGCCATCAGCCGCTCCTCGGTTTCCGACGGATGCCGCGCGAGCGTCAGCGCATGGGTGGCGTAATAGTGCCGGTCCATGTCGCTGATCGACAGTTCGGCCTTGTGGATGGTGGCGGTGAGGGCCATGGGCGTATTGAGGGAGCATAAACCGCCCATTCTACGCGGCGTTGCAGCGCAGGTGAGGAGCGGAGAGTAGTGACCCTATTCCTTGGGACGCCGAAGACGCCACTTCGGCCAGGCCCGGTCGGTCACGGTGCCCGCACGATGAGTGCGCAATCTCCCACCAGGACCGTTGGTCTGCTTGCCTATGACGACATGCAGGCTTGGATCTTGCCGGCCCGCTGGACATATTTGGCGCAGCGAATTCATTTGCCCAAGATGCACCACCCTACGCGCTTTGCATCATCGGTCTGCAGTCGCGCGCAGTGCGCGCGTAGTAGTACGGCCTGTCTGTCGTGCCTGCATACACGCTGGATGACGTGCCGCCACTGGATACGCCGCTGATACCTGGCGGTATCGCGGCGCACCTGCTTTCCATGGCGATGCGCGCCTGCTCGACTGGTTGCGCGAACGCGCGCAGGACACGCGGCGCATCGTTTCGGTCAGCAACCGATGCGTGCGCGCTGGCGGTGGCGGGGCTGCCCGACTTGCGATCACCTGTCCCTGACACTTTCATCCGGCGGGCGCTAGAGATGGCCAGCGAAGAACGCTTCCGCGGTGGCGATCGCGGTGGCATGGGTGCGCTGCTGCGGCACGCGGATGTGCTGGCAGATCGGCTCCTGTTGCTGGCCCTGTGCCGTGCAGTCGGCGAGGAAGTCGTAATGGCCGACGCCGGGCAGGGCTTTCAAGGTGGCGTGGGGCAGCAGGGTCGCGGCAAGCTTGCCGTTGCTGGCCGGCGGGGCCACCGGGTCAGCCTCGCCGAGCAGGATGCTCACCGGAGTGTCCAGCGTGTGCAGGCTGGCGGGAGCCATCGCCTCGATACCGCCGGGTGCCATCACGAACACCGCGCGGACACCGGGGATCGCGTAATCGTCGCCGGCGTGTTTCGCCAGCGCCGCCATCGCCGGCGCCTTCAATGCCTGCTCGCGGGCCGCCAAGGTCTGGTCGGGCGCCTCGGCCTGCGCGGCACACGTGGCGTCGGTGGCGTGCGATCGACAGAACTGGATGTAGTGGTCGATGTCGACCCGCGCGCCGGCGCTCACCAGGGCCGCGAGGCCTCCCATCGAAAAGCCCGCCACGCCCACGCGCTGCGCGTCGAGATGCGGCCCGATGAGGGCGTCGTCCTTGGCTGCATCGAGGGCCACGCGCAGGTCCACCGCGCGATCCCACACCAGCAGGCCGCCGGTCATGGTCATCGGATCGCGCCCGTTGGTGCCGGGGTGGTCCACCGCGATCACCACGTCGCCGGCACGCGCCAGCGCGGTGCCGAACCAGGCCATGATCCTTGCGGTGCCACCGAAGCCGTGCGAGAGCAGGATCACCGGATGCCGGCCCGGCGCGAAGGGCGCATCGGCGGCGGCGCTGCCGGCGTCGAACACCGGATGCTCCGGCGGACCGATCTGCAGCGGCGTCTCGGCGACGTTGCCGGCCGCGGGATACCACACGGTGATGCGCAGTTCGTCGCGATGTTGCGCGTCGCGCAGCGCGGCGCTCGGTGTATGCGCCACGCGATGGGTTTCGCCCACCGTGCCGGCGCGGGCCAGGGTGCAGACGCCCAGCGATGCGGCGGCCAAGACAATAAGAAGGGTGCGTGCAGTCATGCGGTCCTCGTCGAAGGTGATGGCGTGGGAGTCAGGTTTGCAACGGCAGCCAGATCTCGACGTCGCCACTGCCGGTGGTGTCGTTGAAATCGGCCCCGTATTTCTCGAAATCGGGCGCATCGGCCACCCGCAGGCCCGAGCGCGGCAGCCAGTCGTTGACGAAGGTCTGCCAGGTGTGGCGGATCTCCGAGATATGGCCGTGATGGGTGGCTACCACGTACTCGCGGGCCGGCAGCCGCAGGGTGCTGAGCGCGGGATCCAGGCCGCCGAAGCCCGGCACGTCCACGCCGGCGATGTACTCGAAGCTGCCCTCGTCGTCGCTGTTGCAGCACACGCCGTATGCAGTCTGCCGTTTCGGCAGGGCGGCCGAGAAATGCAGCGACAGGCGTTGCCACTGCGCGGGAATGCCCTGTGTCGTGTCGGATGTGTAGCGGCAGCCGAGCCCGGCGATGAAGCGCGTGTCGTCATGCGCAAGGCGGGGCTCGTCCAACGTCGCGCGTACGCCGTCGGCGGTGCGCCAGGGTTCGACCAGCGCCAGACCGGTCACCGAACCGCGCTCGCGCACGCTGGCCGGGCTCAGGCTGAACTGTTCGCCGAAGGCACGCGTGAACGCCTCGTGCGAACCGTAGCCGCTGGCCAGTGCCACCTCCAGGATGTCCGGCGCGCCGCCGGCCAGGCGACGCGCGGCTTCGGTCATCCGGCGGCCGCGCAGGTAGCGCACCACCGAACAGCCGGTCATCGCCGGGAACAACCGCGCCAGATGGAACGGTGAGACCCCGGCCACCTCGGCGATGCGACCCAGCGACAGATCCTCGCTGTAGTGGCTTTCAATGAACCAGAGCGCTTTTTCGGCAGCAGCCATCCCTGAAACCCGGCGGTGGAGTCGAGGGATGCAGGGTAACCGCAGCCTCGACGGCCGCGTTTGATCGTTCTTGCGGGCGATTCGGTCCGTGGAAGAAAAAGGGAAGCAGAGCGCCCTTTTCCCCGTGACCGGGGGAAGGGGGTGCCAGCGATTTTCTCGCTGGCACCGACACGCGTCGATTACGGCTTGGGCACCAGCTCGCCCGTCACCTTGCCGTTGGCGTCCAGCATCTGCAGCGACGGCGAGCCGTCCTTGGCGACCTTCATCACGATGCGCGGATGGCCCTGCAGGTCGTCCATGGCGAGCTGCACGCTGCCGTCGGTGTCGCGGCCGAGCGCCATGCGCTTGGTCGGGCCGCCATGTTCGGCGAAGAACGCCTTCATCCGGGTTTGCTGCTGATCCGACGGCAGGCTCTTGATGGAATCCATGAGCTGGATTTCGTCCAGGATCGAATAGTCGGGATAGTCGTTGAACTGCAGCTTGGTATAGCGGCCGTCCTTTTCTTGGTGGGAATCCAGCGCCATGGTCTGGTCCTGCTCATAGGCGTCGAAGGACAGATGGCCGTGCGACTCCTTGGTGCCGTCCTTGTCCTTCTCGCCGCCGAAGATCAGGCCGCCGTTCTCGGTGCCCTCGTCGTTGTAGAAGATCATGCCGGCGGCCTTGCGGCTGGGGTGCGGGTATTCCTTGCCCTTGATGATGATGCCCGGCTCAGTGGCGGCATCGGAGATCACCAGACGCAGCGTGCCGTCCGGCTCGCGCACGTTGATGCGGTGCACGTCCAGTTCGTCTAGCGACAGTTTGCGGGGTGCGAGCGCAAAGCCGCTCAGCACCGTGGCGGCGAATACCACGGTGAGCACGCCGGCATAGATCGTCAGGAAACGCTGGCCGATGGGTTGCATGGGCTTACCTCTTCGTTGTCGGGCGGGATACCCGGGATGGTCACACGGATCGCCTGGATGCGGCGGCATGAGCCTTCGGATTTTCCGATCCCGTGGGCAAATCTGATTTGCCGGGAACCAGCCGGCCCTTGGGCGCCCCCGGCCAGGGCCATCGTAGGGATGCGTGCTTGCGTGGCAGCCAGCCTTCCCGTCGATGCCGCTGCTGCACGCCGATGCCTTGGCCGAACGCATTAAACCCTGCGCGGCATCTGGGCATCACATGACAAACGCGCGGCTACGTTTGCCGGATTCCCCTGTCGAAAGGCTACCTCGATGAAATTCCTGCTTGGTGTCTTGCTCGCCGCTGGACTGTTGGCGGCGGCCCCATCCGCACGGTCGCAGCTTGTGCCCGGTTCGGTGGATATGCACTGGGATGAAGGTGCGGACGACTGCACCGCGAAGCCGCATCCGCCCATCCAGGTGCATCCGTACAACGACCGTACCTATGTTTTGCGCGAGAACCTGTGTGCCACCTTCGAGGCGCCCTTCATGTATTTGCTGGTGGGCTCCCACAGAGCGCTGTTGATCGACACGGGCGACGTGGCCGACCCGGGACGAATGCCGCTGGCACAGACGGTCATGGGACTGCTGCCGGGTAAGGGGGCATCGAAGATGCCTTTGATCGTGGTCCACACGCATGGCCACCTGGACCATCGCGCCGGCGATCCGCAGTTCGAGCACCTGCCTGATGCGACGGTGGTTCCCGCCGATCTCGATCACGTCCGATCCTATTTCCATTTCACCGACTGGCCCAACGGCGTTGCCCAGATCGATCTCGGCGACCGGACCGTCGACGTGTTGCCGGTTCCCGGCCACTACCCTTCGCACATCGCGTTCTACGACCGCAATACCGGTCTTTTCTTCTCCGGGGATTTTTTCCTGCCGGGTCGCCTGTTGATCGACAACACCGCCGCGGCCCAGGCCAGCGCGAAGCGTGCGGTGAACTTCGTCGAGAACCGCCCGATCACCTATGTGCTGGGCGGCCATGTCGAGATGAACCGCGCCGGTGAAACCTTCCCGTTCGGGTCCACCCATCATCCGGACGAACATGCGCTGCCGATGACCAAGGCGGACTTGTTGCGTCTTCCGGCCATCCTGGATGGATTCAATGGCCTCTATGCTGAGCACGACGGTTTCACCATCATCCATCAGCCGCACGAACTGATGGCATTGGGTCTTGCAGCCTTCCTGATACTCGTTCTGGCGATCATGCTGGTGCGCTGGCTGGTGCGCCGCTGGAGAAGCATCCGACGGCGGCGTGCGCTTGCTCCGGCTTGACGACGCGACGCCTGCGACGCGCCTGCCGAAAAGCAAAGGCCCGCATTGTTGCGGGCCTTTCAGTGAGTGCCTGTGGATGTCTCAAACGTGGGGCTGATGCCTGTCCTTCACCTCACGAAGAAGTTCAAGCAAATGCTCCCGTTGTGCGCGCTGCTTCAGTTCCTGCGCTTCAAGCAATTGTTGCCGCCTCGTCATCGGCCGCAAAGGCCGGTCGGATGCTGCCGTCGATGACGGATGCATGATATGCGTGAAGTAATTGACCCATGTCCGGAAGCGCCGCGGCGATTGGGGTTGCGATTCGAGTGTCATGGACGGGGGGCCTCGCATAGCCAGAGCAACAAATCTGCGCCAGCGATCGTTAGCCGGCAGTGATGTTATCGATAAGACCCCTGGCGCCCGTGATGTTCGGCGCATGGAAAGGGTGCCGGGACGGCTTCTGACCTGGCTACCTTGGTCCGGGCATGCCGTGCCCCCATGGTTTCAGGGAAGCGGTTGGCGATGACGGAGAGCGGAACATGAAATCCTTCGGCAAGGCGCCGCAGGGCGAGCGGCTGGAGCGTTTGCGCGATCTGCCGATGTGGGACGGCGAACGCCTGCGCAATATCCATCCGGTGCTGCCCGGCCTGCGCGATCCGCAGGCGGCGCGGCCGACGCTGCGCGAGTTTCTGTGCGGTGACGACAACCGCACGCCGCTGGAGCCCTTGCCCGCGGACGACCCGCGTGCGGCATGGCTGCGCAGGCCGTCGAGCGGGTTGCGCGCCACCTGGCTGGGGCACTCCACGGTGCTGCTGGAGATCGACGGGTGGCGGGTCCTCACCGATCCGGTGTGGGGCCAGCGCGCCTCGCCGTTCACCCTGCTCGGGCCGAAGCGTTTCCAGCCGGTGCCGGTCGGGCTGCGCGACCTGCCCGCGATCGATGCCGTGGTCATCTCGCACGATCATTACGATCACCTGGACTATCCGACCATACGCGCACTGGCGAAGTCGAAGGTGCCGTTCGTCACTTCGCTGGGCGTCGGCGCCCATCTCGAAAGCTGGGGCATCGAACCTTCCCGCATCACCGAACTGGTGTGGTGGCAAAGCCACCGCGTGCCCGGCACCGGTCTCACCATTACCGCCGCGCCTTCGCAGCATTTCTCCGGCCGCGGCCTGAAGGATCGCAACCAGACCCTGTGGTCGTCGATGGTGATGGCGGGCGAGCGCCACCGCGTGTTTTTCAGCGGCGATACGGGTCTCACCACGGAATACGAATCCATCCGCGACAGGCTTGGCCCGTTCGACCTGGTGATGCTCGAGGTCGGTGCGTTCCACCCCTCCTGGGGCGACATCCATCTGGGTCCCGCCAATGCGCTGGCGGCGCATCGCCTGCTCGGCGGCGGCGTGTTGATGCCGGTGCACTGGGGCACGTTCGCGCTGTCCACGCATGCCTGGGACGAGCCGGTCGAAGACCTGCTCGCCTTGGCCGATCCCAACGGCACCGCACTGCTGTTGCCGCGTCTCGGCGAGCCGGTCGAGCCGGTCGAACGGCGCGAAGTGCAGCCTTGGTGGCGGCACGGACAGCCTGTCGGCGACAGGTCTTCAACCAGATCCGGATCGCCCGAACCGGCTATCAACGAGCAGTTGAGCGACCAGTTGCCCTGGCCGCTGGATTGAGCGGGAAAACGGAGCTGAGCACTTTTCGAGGATCGACGCACCCGCTTCGCCCGATTGCCGCGATGGCAACCGGGCGGAGTTTCAGGCAGCCACGTCCACCAGCACCAGCTCGGCATCCTCCAGCGCGGTGACGCGCAGGACGGGTTCGTCGCGGATCGCCGCGCCGTCGCGGGCTTCCAGCTTCACGCCATTGAGTTCCACTGCGCCGCTGGCCGGCACCAGGTAGCCGTATCGACCGGTAGCCATCGCGTATTCCGCCGTCTCGCCGGCCTTCAGCGTGGCGCCCAGCACGCGTGCATCGGTGCGCAGGGGCAGGGCGTCGCCGTCGCCGGCGATGCCGCTGGCCAGGACCACGAAACGCCCGGCCCGCTCGCCCTTGGGGAAGGGCCGTGTGCCCCACGCCGGCGCCTGGCCGTGCGCATCGGGGATGATCCAGATCTGGAAGATGCGCGTTGTTTCGTCCTCCATGTTGTATTCGGCATGCGTGATGCCGCTGCCGGCGCTCATCACCTGCACGTCGCCCGCCACGGTGCGGCCCTTGTTGCCGAGGCTGTCTTGGTGGCTGATCGCGCCCTCGCGCACGTAGGTGATGATCTCCATGTCGGAATGGGGATGCGGCGGGAAGCCGGTGTGCGGCGCGATGGTGTCGTCGTTCCACACGCGCAGCGCGCCCCAGCCCATGCGCGCAGGCTCGTGATAGCCGGCGAACGAGAAATGATGTTTCGCCTTCAGCCAGCTGTGGTCGGCGCCGCCGAGGCGGTCGAAAGGCCTGCGTTCGATCATGGGAATGCCCTCAAGAGTGGATGCGCACAGCATGGGGCCGGGGAGGGCGGAGGGGAACCGGCAAACGGTGAACGGATTGTTTCCGTCGCGGGTCGTTGGTGACAATGAAAGTGGGGCTAAGCAGTAGGCGTGCATTTTTGCCACAAGTGGGGGCGACTCCATCCACTGCCTCGGACGACGCTAATAGCGGCGTGGTTACAACCGCCGGTGCTGCCCATTCGAACGAGCAGAGTCCACCTGCGTTTGATAGATGTATTCTGAATGCGATCAATGCAGTGCGCCGCACTCGCGATCAGGTGGCGAGCAGCAGCTCCAGAGGGTGAGGCAAGCATTGGGACGGGGAGTTGGGCGATGCAGGGCGTCGAATGGCCGAATAGGCCGCGTCAATCCGCACCAAGCTTAGTTGAGCAGGCAACCAGGGAGAGTGCCATGGCAGACATCTTCGATGACGATTTCATGGGTGGTGGCGGCCTCAACAACGGGCTCACGATGAACCCCCGGTACCCGTTCTGGCAGCACCAGCACCGTTTCGTCAGAAGGATCATGCTGCGAGGGACCGGCTGGGACGGATCGCATCACCAGGAGCTGATGATCGAGCTTCAGGGTCAGCTTCTGCTGCGTATCTCGCGCAACAATGGCATGGATACCTTCCAGATTGGCGCCAACCCGAGCAAGTACAACACGCTGGTGGAGCGGCACGTCAGCGGAGACACGATCACCTGCCGTAGAGTCTTGCAGGCGTTCGGCGAGGTGCGCCGACTATGTCCGACCTACGACCGTGCAAATTGCAGGCGATTCGCCCAAGACATATTCGAGGCACTGGATCCTGACGTGGTTGGCGCGTTTCAGGAGGAATCTGGGGGGCGCGGCAGCAGTGCGCAGGAGATCAAGGATCTCTTTTTCTAACTTTTGATCTTGGCTGCGGACTGCAAAGATCGGGACGACGGAAAAATCATTTCCCGATTTTGCGAAGCCGAAATCGACAATCCTTGGTTCGTCTCCGCCACGTGTCAGGGGGGGGCTTGGCGTGATCTGCCCGAGAGCGAACCCAGCCGCTCCTACAGGGTAGGTTCCAGCATCCCGCACTCGATGCCGCTGAGCCCGGCCGAGGCGATCAACTGGTCGATGACCGCCTTGCCGGCGTCGTTGACGTAGATGCGCGATCTGGCGGTCGCAGGATCCTTGAAGACGGCGGCTTCGGCGGGGACTTTCGACAGGTCGAACACTTCACGCCGGATGCGGCCGAGTTCGTTTTTCTCCGAGTGCTCGACGTCCACGCAGCGCACCAGATGGGTGACGTTGTAGAAAAAGCGCGGACCAGGCGCTCCCTCGCTGTCGAGCTCGAGCAGTTGTCCGAATGCCGACAGGAACGGCGCCAGCACCGCGTGCGCATGCGCGTTCAGCACCATCGCGCCGGGCACCATCGCGCTGACGTCGGCGGGGGGGCGCTCATGGTTCTTGCGCGTGCTGTCGGCGAAGCCGATCCGCGGCGGTCGCTTCCATTCCAGCGGCTTGCCGTCAATGCGGAACAGGCCGGCCGACACGTCGCCCGGATTGAGCGGGACAGCCATCGCGTAATCGTTGACCGAGGCGCAACGCAATTCCCAGATCGTCATCGGCGTGTCCATGTCAGAGCGGTAGCGCTCCGGAAAGTATCTTGGTCTTGAGGAATCGCAAGGTCGCCCGGCCTTGCTGGGTGTTTCCGGCGTATTGCAGTTCGTCGTACACGGCCAGGTGATAGGCGACACGGTGATGCGGGTTGTGGCGCGGCGCGTTGGGATGGCCGGGCAGCCCGGTGGAGGACTGCGGCAGGAAGACCCCGTTGTCGGCGTCGTTGATGCCGATGCCCCATCCGAAAAGCAGGGCGCGCGAGTTGGTCGCTTCCGGGTCGCGCAAGGCGACGATGTGGTGCGCGCACGTGCTGGCCGGACGCGATTGCGTCGTCGCCTTGACGATGTTCCTGGACAGGGTCCGGCGGTGGTTGTAGTCGCGGCGCTCGGCATTGGCGAGCAGTTGTTCGGCCGACGTCGGCAGCGTCACGCCGTTGTTGTAGCGCACCCGCGCCTTCTCCTTGCGGGTCAGCAGGTCGTTGCGTACTCCGTATGGATTGACGTCAGGGGCGCCGGCTGCGATCCGGTTGGTCGCGATCGTGAGTTCGAACACCTTGCCAGGCGTACTGGGCGCCAATGCACCGGCTGCCTGGAGGTCCTTCGGTTTCGCTGTCATGGCCTGTCCCCCGCTGCGCTGCGCGAGCACGTTGCTGTCCAATGCAGGGGGCGAGTATGCGGCAAAACAGGGGGCGGGAGTGCCTTTTCCCGGAGGACGCCAGTGACGTTTTTTTCAGGTTGCCGGCCTGGAAGGAAGCATGCTCGACCCGGGGTGTGGTCGAGCGTTGCTGCCGTCATCCGCGTCGTGCCGCCTCGATCGCCGCAATATCGATCTTCGCCATTGTCATCATCGCCGCGAATGCGCGCTTGGCCGCGGCTGGATCGGGGTCGGTGATCGCGGCCATCAGGGCGCGCGGGGTGATTTGCCAGGACAAACCCCACCGGTCCTTGCACCAGCCGCAGGCGCTGGCGTGGCCGCCGTTGCCGATGATGGCATTCCATAGGCGATCGGTTTCGGCCTGATCGTCGGTGGCCACCTGGAACGAAAACGCATCGGTATGCGGAACGCCGGGACCGCCATTGAGGCCCAGGCATGGAATGCCCATCACTGTGAACTCCACCGTCAGCACGTCGCCCTGCTTGCCTGCGGGATAGTCGCCCGGTGCGCGATGGACCGCGCCCACGGTACTGTCCGGGAACGTCTCGGCGTAGAACGTGGCGGCGTCCAGCGCGGCGCCGTCGTACCAGAGGCAAATCGTGTTCTTGCTCATCATCGGGGTTCTCCTGGCATGGGGCGATGCATTCGTCCCTTCATTCGAAGCAGGGTGAAGCCAATGGCGCGGCCAGTGCCATGTCGCCATCTTCCTGATGCGCGGGCTCAGCCTGGAATCGTCGGTTCCACCAGCCGCTCCAGCAAAGTGAGCGATTCCTGCCAGCCGAGGTGGCATTGCTCGGTCGGGATCATGTCGGGGATGCCTGCCTGTTCGATCTGCACCTCGGTGCCACAACCGACCTCGCGCAGGACGATGGTGGTGACCATGGTGCCTGGCAAGCCAGGATCGTCGAAGCGGTCATCGTGGACGATGCGCTGGTGCGGCACCAGTTCCAGGTAGGTACCGCCGAAGTTGTGGCCGTTGCCGCTGCCGAAGTTGGTGAAGCTCATGCGGTAACGGCCGCCGACGCGTGCATCGAGTTCGTGCACGGTGCAGGTGAAGCCGTCCGGCGGCAGCCACTTGGCCAGTGCCGCGGGATCGAGAAAGGCGCGGTAGACGCGCTCGGGCGGGGCGGTGAATACACGCAGCAGGCGGACGGTGCCGGACATGGTGGCCTCCAAAGGGAGTGGCGGGTTGGGTTCTCATGATGGCGACGAACGGGCCGGTCGCCTATCGACACAGATGATGCGAGGGGACTCTGCGGTCGTCGCTGCCCTCGCTGCAGTGTGCGTGTCCGCGGCGCGTCCGTTGTCCGTTGCGTGTGTCCGCGGACGGACAAAGATTTCCGGCGGCCGGCGGGAAATAGCCTGAAACAGGGGTTTTCGAGGCATGTCGGTGTTGGCACGCCCTTTGCCATATCCAACTCGAAAGCTTCATTTCCCATCCAACGGAGAGCCGCCATGAAATTCTTCAAGTACGAAACCCTGATCCTGCAGAGCCTGTTCAGTGCCTGCCTGCTGATTTGCGTGATGACTGTCGGCGGCATGCTGCTGGCCTGAGCGGTCGATCACACGAAATACCGGCAACACGCCGGTTTGGGGCGGCATTGTCCGCCCCGTTTCGCGGGCAAGCGCCAAACCCCTGGCATGTCCGCGCTTTTCCCCCTGGTACTCAATGGAGATCGTCAAGTCATGAATACTATTTCCTCGATCCGTTCCGGCATCTCGCGCCGTCTGTCCCGCAGCCTGGTGCTGGCGGGTGTCGCCGTCGCGTTTGCCGTGGCGGGCATTTCCACGGCCAGCGCGCAGGCCACCACGGGCAGCGTGTTCGGCAAGGCGCCGACGGGTTACAGCATCACCGCGCGTAGCGTCATGAACGGCTCCGGGCGCACGGTCACCGTGGATTCCGCTGGCCGCTACAGTGCACCGTCGTTGATGCCGGGAACCTACACGGTCACGCTGAAGCAGAACGGCCAGGCGGTTGCGGAGCATCTCAACGTGCCGGTGACCGTGGGGCGCGGCATCGAGGTGGACTTCGACTGCTCCGTGCTGAAGTGCGGAGAGATCGCGAGCAAGTAACCTTGGGTCTGGATGCGCCGGGCGGTTCGATCCATGGCGCACGACCGCGGACTCGCCCGGCATGAGGTTGTCTCAAACAAAGGCCCGGCATCGAAAGGTGCCGGGCCTTTTCGTCTGTCCGTGCGGGTGCCGATGCTTGGCTCGCCGGGTTCGGTGTTCCGTGGGCAGTCTGTCGACCAGAAAGCAATGGCTTCTGGGTTGTCACGCTTCCATCGTGCGTCACGACACAACCTTTCCCCGGGCATTTGCTTCAAGATGCGCTCCCTTGCGTCACAGCGTGAGAGACGCGTCCCCCCTTCATTCAAGGAAAGATCCATGCTTGCACTTGTGTTTGACCGGGTTGGCGAGCCACGCGAGGTGCTTCGTCTCGCGGACGTGCCGCCGCCGCAACTCGGTCCCCGCGATGTACTGATTGCAGTGCGCGCGCGAGTCATCCAGCCGGCCGATAGCATGTTCATCGCCGGACGCTATCGCGTGAAGCCCGCTTTTCCGCAAGTGGCCGGTTTCGATGCGGCCGGCGTGGTCGAAAGTGCCGGAGTGGAAGTAAGTCACGTGCGCGTGGGGCAGCGCGTGGGCTTTCGCTATCCGGGGGCGTGGGCGGATTTCGCCGTGGCGCCGGCGGCGCGCGTCTACCCAGTGCCCGACGATCTTTCGGCGCAACTGGATGACGGTGTCGTGTGCCAGTTTGGCCTGAACCCGCTCACTGCGTGGGGCCTGCTCGACGTGGCGCGCCTGCCGCGGGGAGCGCGTGTACTCGTCACGGCGGGACGTTCCGTGGTCGCGGGCCTGCTTGGGCATCTCGCGCTGCAGAGTGGCCTGGTGGCCGAGCGTCTGGTGCGCGCAGGCGACAGCTATAGCCTGCTGGATGCCTCCGGTACGCAGATGCTGGCGCAGGCGGACGACGTGGCGCGGGCGTTGGCGGCCGTCGCTCCCTACGATGCGGTGCTGGATGCGGTGGGCGGCCCGGGCGTACCGGCGTTGATCGCCGCGACCGTACCCGGCGGCCGACTGGTGTCCTACGGCGTGCTCGACGACCGGCCGTTCGAAATGCATGCGGCCACGATGGTGTACCGCAATCTTTCCTGGCAGGGCTTCGGCATCGATGGCTGGCTGAACCATTGCGAAGCCACGACGCTCGCACGAGCGCAGCGCGAATGCTGGGAGTTGCTGTCGCGCCATCCCGAGCTGGTTCCCATCGCCGCGCGTTATCCCATGCGCGACTTCGATGCGGCACTGGCGGCGGCCAGTGCTGGCAAGGGCGGCAAGGTCCTGCTGGTTTGACGCCGTGGGAGCGGCATGCCTCGCGTGCCGCTCATGTATCGCATCGACGAGACCGGCACGTCAGCGTGGCGGCGGTTGCATCAGTGGTTCGCTCAGGTGGCGGCTGTCGCGACGCCGGGGGCGTCAGGTGATGCAGGTGCCAACAAGAAGCCGAGCGCTTCCTCGCAGGGTGCATCCACTTTCAATGCGAGCAGCGCATCGGCGCGGGTGCGCCCCAGCGTGACGGCGGCGACTGGCCTGCCGGCCTGCGCGGCGGCGTGGGCGAAGCGGTAGCCGGAATACACCATCAGCGAGGAGCCGACCACCAGCATCGCGTCGGCACGCCGGCAGGCATCCATGGCGGCGACTACGCGTTCGCTCGGCACGTTTTCGCCGAAGAACACCACGTCGGGTTTCACGATGGCGTTGCAGTGCGGGCAGGGCGGCACATCGAAGCGGCCGAAGTCGTGTCCTTCGAGATCGGCGTCACCGTCGGGTGCGTCATTGGCATCGAGCCGAGTCCATTCCGGGTTGCGCTCGACCAGTGCACGCTGGAAGTCGTGGCGCGTGCCGCGCCAGTCGCAGGACATGCAGCGCACGGTGTCGAGCCGGCCGTGCAGGTCGACCACGTTGCCGTTGCCCGCGCGCTGGTGCAAGCCGTCCACGTTCTGCGTCACCAGCAGCTCGATCCGGCCCTGGCGTTCCAGCTCGACCAGCGCGTGATGCGTGGCGTTCGGCAGCGCGTGACCGAAGCGGCGCCAGCCGAGCAGGCTGCGCGCCCAGTAGCGGCGGCGGGTGTGCGGCTCCTGCATGAAGGCCGCAAAGGTGACGGGTGGCGTGCGCTTCCACTGGCCGTCGCGGTCGCGGTAGTCGGGGATGCCGGAGGCGGTGCTGCAACCGGCGCCGGTCAGCACGAACAGTCGCGGGTGGGTTTCGACGAAGGCTTGCAGTGGGGTCATGGTGAGCCAAACCTGTTGTAGGAGCGCACCCTGTGCACGATGGCTCTGTGCTCGATCGAGGCCGAGGCAATCGCGCGCAGGGTGCGCTCCTACACGGTTCAGTGGCGGTCAGTCCAACGTCGCCATGTCGATCACGAAGCGGTACTTCACGTCGCCCTTGAGCATGCGCTCGTAGGCCTGGTTGATGTCTTTGATCGGAATCATCTCGATGTCGGAAACGATGCCGTGCTTCGCGCAGAAGTCCAGCATCTCCTGCGTCTCGCGGATGCCGCCGATCAGCGAGCCGGCGATCTGGCGGCGCTTGAGGATCAGGTTGAACACGGTGGGCGACGGATGCGGGTGTTCCGGCGCACCGACCAGGCACAGCGTACCGTCGCGCTTGAGCAGGGCGAGGAAGGGATCGAGATTGTGCGAGGCGGCCACGGTGCTGAGGATGAAATCGAAGCTGGCCGTGTGCTGGGCCATCTGCGCCTGATCTTTCGACACCACCACTTCGTCAGCGCCGAGGCGCTTGGCGTCCTCCTGCTTGCCGGGGGAGGTGGTGAACAGCACCACGTGCGCACCCATCGCGTGCGCCAGCTTCACGCCCATGTGGCCGAGGCCGCCCAGGCCGACGATGCCCACCTTCTTGCCGGGGCCGACGTTCCAGTGGCGCAGTGGCGAATAGGTGGTGATGCCAGCGCACAGCAGCGGCGCCACCGCGGCGAGCTGCTCCGCGTTGTGGTTGACGCGCAATACGAATTTCTCGTCCACCACGATGTTTTCGGAGTAGCCGCCCCAGGTGTTCTCGCCGCCGAACATTGGGCCGTTGTAGGTGCCCGTGAAGCCGTTCTCGCAGTACTGCTCCTCGCCTTCGGCGCAAGAGGCGCAGTGCTGGCAGCTGTCCACCATGCAGCCCACGCCCACGGTGTCGCCGGGCTTGAACTGGGTCACCTGCGCGCCTACCGCGGTCACGGTGCCCACGATCTCGTGGCCGGGCACGGAGGGATAGAGCGTGTTCTGCCATTCGTTGCGTGCGGTGTGCAGGTCGGAGTGGCAGACGCCGCAATACAGGATGTCGATCTTCACGTCGCGTGGGCCGGGTTCGCGACGTTCGATGTTGAGCGGAGCCAGCGGCTCGCTGGCGGAAGTGGCTCCGTAGGCGCGGGTCTGGGTCATGCGGATTCTCCGGGGATGGGTTAGCGCAAGCGGCCGAGTCTACGCTTCAGGCCATAAAAACAAAGCCATTGAAGCGCGGGGTGGTCATACCCATGTGCGAGAGATTGTCCCCAGCGAGAGCCTGCCATGCCCGGTCTGTCCGCCTTCCCGATTGCGCAGCGTTGGCCAGCGCAGCACCCCGACCGCATCCAGCTGTATTCGCTCAACACGCCGAATGGCGTGAAGGTATCGATCATGCTGGAGGAAACCGGATTGCCCTACGAGGCGCATCTGGTGGATATCGGCAAGGACGAGAGCCATCTGCCGGAGTTCCTCGCGCTCAATCCGAACGGCAAGATCCCCGCGATCGTCGACCCCCACGGCCCGGGAGGGAAGCCGCTGGGGCTGTTCGAGTCGGGCGCGATCCTGCTTTACCTCGCGGAGAAGAGCGGTCAGTTCATTCCTGCCGACCCAATACTGCGGTGGGAGACGATCCAATGGGTGTTCTTCCAGATGGCGTCCATCGGGCCGATGTTCGGCCAGGTGGGTTTCTTCCACAAATACGCTGGCCGCGAATACGAGGACAAGCGGCCGCTGGCGCGCTACGTCAACGAATCGAAGCGTCTGCTCGACGTGCTGGACGAGCGTCTCGCCGGGCGCGAATGGATCATGGGCGACGAATACACCGTCGCCGACATCGCCACGCTGGGTTGGGTGAACAACCTCATCGGCTGGTACGACGCCGGTGCGCTGGTGGAATACGAGCGCTTCAGGCACGTCGATGCCTGGTTGCAGCGCGGCCTGGCGCGACCGGCGGTGCAGCGCGGCCTGAAGATTCCATCGCATTGAGCGACGCCCTGCGTACGCTGATCGAAGCCCTGGAGCGCGATGATGCGCTGGCGGAACCTGCGCGCTTGCGCGAACGCATCGAGGCATTGGACAGACTCGATGCATGGATGCCGGTGGCTGGCGAGTGGATGTGGCGCGTGCAGGCGATCCAGCGGAAGCTGGAGGCGGCCAACGCGACGGAGTACGAAGCCGTTCGCCTGGCGATTCGCCAGGGCCGTGGTCGCGAAGCGATGAGGCATAGGTGGCGCGACGGCGATGGCGCGGCATCCGTCTGCGGCGACGCCTACGACTGGCTGGACGAATGGGTAGCGGGCGTGTTGCCGCACGGCACGCCTGCGGAAGCCGAGGCATTGCCGCCGGAGATGGTGTTCTACCAACCCACGCCGGCACGCCATGTGTTCGATTTGCTGGATCGCCTGCAACTCGGCGGGCACGACACCCTGGTCGATCTCGGTGCCGGTCTCGGTCACGTGCCGCTGCTGGCGGCGATTTGCAGCGATGCGCGTTGTCTGGGTATCGAGATCGAGCACGCCTACGTGGAAAGCGCGCGTCGCTGCGCGCGAGATCTGCACTTGGCGAATGCACATTTCGTTCGTGGCGATGCCCGCGAAGCCGATTTCGGCATCGGCAGCGTGTTCTACCTCTATACGCCCTTCACCGGAACGATTCTGCGTGAAGTGCTCGATGCATTGCGGTGCGAGGCCGCTCGGCGCACGTTCCGCGTATGCAGTTTCGGGCCCTGCACGGCCGTGCTGGCCGCCGAATCCTGGCTGGCGGCTGACGATGAACCAAGATCCGATCGCGTCGCGATCTTCCGCGCGCAGCGGCCGTCTTCGCCGCGGTGATGTTAACCAGGTCTTCATGCAATGACTCTGAAATATCGACGAACGCCTGAGTAGGGTCGATACGCGAGCGCGGCACCACGGTTTCGCCGTGGAAGTGGAACGTGAGGCTGCAACGGCGCCGCGCTCGCACCCAACCCCGCAACGGAGACCACCCATGAAAGGTTCAGTCACAGCAGGGCTGTTGATCGCGGCTTCGCTGGCATTGTCGGCATGCAACAAGAGCGGCGATATGCCTCCCCCTCCTGAGGCTCCCGGTCACGCGGCAAGCGCGCAGGCCCCGGCTACGCCACCGCCGGCCATGCCGGCCAGCACTCCGATGCCCGCGACCACCAGTGCCGCGCCCCCGTCGGCAACGAGTGCCGGTAGCGGAGCGAATCCGCAGCATTAGCGGTAATTCGGAAAATCTTGGGACACCCGCGCTGACCATGGACGGTCGGCTGCGATACTCGCGCATGGTTGACCCAGGCGATACGGGCGGACTGTATGTGTCGTATCAAGAGACCCTCACGGAGATGGTCTCCGAAGTTTGTCGAAAACCCAAGGTGACGGAGAAGGAGGGATCACCCGCCAACCTTCAGCCGGGGTGGTAGACGCGTTCGATATGTCCCTTGAGCTGGTCGGGCCAGAAATACACCGTGCGCAGGTTGCCACTGGCGTAGCGCTCGGCCTCGTCGGCGAAGTGCGGGGAACCGGGGCGGCCGCTTTCGCCGCCTGCGGTGACGGCACGGGCGCTCACGCGAGCGCCGAATTCGACCACGGCCACGAAGCTGTTCCCGCTGGAGCCGTAGTATTTCTTCGTGCCCGGCCAGCGGTGCGCGCCGAACGAGGCCAGCGAGCCCCAGCGCGAGGAGACGAAGGGCACCGGGATGCTGGACTTGCCGTCGTCGAAGTGCGGCTGGATCGCGTCGTCGAGGCGCTGGAAGCGGTTGATCTCGCCCCAGGCCACGCCCCAGCTGCCGAAGTCCCGCGTGAGGCGCTCCACCGCTTCGTCCAGCGCGTGCAGGCGTTCCTGCGCACCGTCATCGCGTGCCATGTAGTCGTAGGGCGGGATGCCGGCGGCCTTCGCTCTGGCCACGCTTTCGTCCCATAGCGTGTCGCCCCAGAACACCGCCAGCGACGTGGGCATGGAAGCGATACCCCAGCGGTAGTCCCAGTGGCGCAGCAACTCGACAGGGCCGGCGAGTTTCGCTTTCAGCGGGTCGCCGGAGGGCAGCGTGTCGTAGTCCTTCGTGAGCAAGGGAATGAGTTTGGCGAACTCCGGCAGATACGAATCGAACGCGTCGGTGATCAGCTTGGGCGTGCTGAAGCCGCTTGCGCCGGTGAGCATGTCCGTGGCGTGGATGCCACGCGGGTTCTCGCCGAAGGTGTCCATATAGCGCGGAAAGTCGGCCTGCTTCGGGCTGTACTTGCCGGCGGCGGAGTACGGCCAGTCGTTGGTGTTCATCGCCCAGCCGCTTGGCGGGTTCACCGCCTGCGGCAGTTCGTCCAAGGGCGTGAGGCCGTGCCAGTCGGTGGCCGGGTCGCTGCCGTCCACGGGTCTGGTGTAATCGAAGCGATTGTCGCGTTTGGGCACGAACTGCGGCATCAGGAAGGCGATCTCGCCCCTGTCGTCGGCGAACAGCGTGTTGTTGGAGGAGTTTGCCTTGAGTTCGGCCACCTTCATGTAGCTGGCGTAGTCGTGCGCCTTGGTGCGCAGCCAGCTCTGTTCCAGCGCGGCGATGGGTTTGTCCATCAGCGCCTCGGCGATCCACTTGTCGCCTTCGTTCTTCACGATGGGACCGTGGTGGGTGAAGTACGCGATGAAACGGCGCGTCTTCGGCGAACCATCGGCGGCGCGATAACGCACGTCGATCGCACGCTCGGTTACCGGCCGCAGTTCCGTGCCGTAGCGGTAGTACGGCTTGCCGTCCTTGTGCGCAATGGTTTCGGCGAACTCGTCCACTGCATCGAGGCCGGTCGAGGTGTGCATCCAGCCGATGTGCTGGTTGAAACCCTGGTAGATGAAGAACTGGCCCCAGGTCACGGCTCCGTAGGCGTCCAACCCTTCGTCGCTGGACATCTGCAGCTCGGAGCGGAAGTAGAACGAAGTGTGCGGGTTGATCAGCAGCAGCGCATGGCCGTCGGTGGTGAGCCTGGGTGCGATCGCGATGCCATTGGAGCCGGTGGGCTCGGCCCAGCTCGGCGGGTTCGCCTGCGCCAGCTGCGGGTGCGCGTCGCCGTAGAACGCGGCGAGGTCCTTCAGCGAGACGCGCTCGATGTCGCCGCCGATGCTGCCTTCGGTGAAGGAGAGCGCCATCCACGGCTCGAAATGTGTGATCACCTTCGGATGCACGTCCGGATGCGTGGCGAGATACCAGTTGAGGCCGTCGGCCCAGGCGTCCATCAGCTTCTGCAGCCAGGCGGGGCTCTGCGCGTAAAGCTTCTTCAGCTCCATCGGGTCGACCCACAGCTGCTGGCGCAGGTCCTGCCAGATAGCGGTTTCGCCGTCGGCTTGCGCCGTCCAGCCCAGTGCGGCGAGGTAGTTGCTCTCCACGCGGTTGAAGTCGTCCTCGGCTTGGGCGTAGGCCATGCCGAACACCGCGTCGGCATCGGTCTTGCCGTGCACGTGGGCGATGCCCCAGTCGTCGCGAGTAATGGTCGCCGCAGAGGCTTCGCGTTGCAGGCGCGCATGTTCGGTGGTTTGCGCCGATGCCGCAGTCGATATGCCCATGGCGAGGACGAGCGCGGCCAGCCACGGACGGATGTGGCGCGCGCAGGTGGTTGGACGATGTGTGGGCATGCGGGCGGCATCGCTGCAGGTGGGCGTCGGGGCATCTTGCGGCCGATGTCGTGATCCGGCAATGCACGCACGCTTCAACGAACAGGCCCGCCATGCGGCGGGCCTGTTCGTCCTGCATGCCGTGTCGGCAGGTCAGTTATCAGTTAGTGGTGATGGTGGTCCTGTCCGCCGCTGTTGCCGTTGCCGCCGCCGTGTGCCGCGGGCGCGGGGCGCGCGTACTGCGTCGGGCGTGCGGCAGGCTGGGCATTGCCGCCTTGCGGCGGACGGTAGGTTTGCTGTGCCGGACGATAGGCCGGCTGCTCGTGGTAGTAGTTCTGCGGCTGGTAATGCGTGGGGCGATAACCGCTGTTGCTTGCCGGCTGGTAGCCCGCGGCATTGCTTCGCGGCGCGTAATTGGCTGAGCGCAGCTCTGCACTTGTCCGCGGCGTGTAGTGGACGCCGCCCGGGCCGCCGTTGAAGCTGGCGCGGCCGACGGCTGCGCCGGCCGCCACCGGCCTGTTGTAGACGTTGGTGATGTTGTTGGTGATGTGGTTCACCGAGCGGTTGTAGTAGAAGCCGCCCCCGTGCCAGTAGCCGCCGTCATAGCCGTGGCCGCCGTAGCCGTAGCCGTAGTTGATGCCGCCGTAGTAGCCCACGGTGCGGCCCCAGTAGCCGGCATGGAAGAGGTACACGCCGCCGCTCCAGCCCCAGTAGCCCGGGGTCCACAGCGCGCCGACGTAGGGCGGCAGGATCCAGGCGCCCGGCACCCAGTAGTACCCGGCACCGTTCCAGGCCCAGTAGCCAGGCGTCCAGATGTAGCCCGGCGCGGGGATGGCCGGCTGCACATAGACCGGCAGTGGCGGCGGCGCGATGTTCACCGAGACGAACACGCCGGCGTGCGCGCGGCTGGGAATGGCGGCGGCGACGGCTGCGGCGAGCAGGGCTGCCGCGCCCTTCGCCAGCCATTGGCGGCGCAAGGAAAGGTTGATCGTGGCGGTGTGGGCTTGCATGGCGTCCTCCCGGTTGCTGTGTGGGTATCAATAACGCGGCAGTGGCCGCCGCGGCGACTGCCGGACGGCGCCGCGTTGGGCGGGGTTCAGCGCGCGAATGCCGGCGGCCGTACGCAAAGCCTTGTGTACCAAGGGCTGGCGGCTTTCCGTACGGCAAGTGAACCGGAGTCGGGTCGCGTGTATTCGCTGCGGCTCCGGCCCGGCGCACACCACGGAGCCGGGCGGCACCGCGCAGTCCGCACGCTGCTCGAGCGCAAGCATACTCGGACATCCATCGCATGCATGGCGATGGATGGCGGCCGATTCGCGGGCGCCCGGCCCCGAGACGGCCAACCCGCAGCGACATATCGCCGGGCATCCCAACCGACTCAGGAGAATCACATGAATACCCGTTTTGAACGCACTGGCGCGCTGACCGAGCTGAGCAGCTATCCGTACTGGGCGCAGGACATGGTGGCCGATTGCGAGAAGGCGAAGCAGGGCGTGGTCCAGCACGAATTGTGGGCACGGATGAGCGAGGCTCGCCTCGACAGGGAATCCACGCGCAACTTCATGGTGGGCGTGTGGCCGGTGATCGAGCGTTTTCCGGCCTACATGGCCTACAACCTGCTGAAGACCAACTATGGCCGGAGCCCGGGCGACAATCTGGCCCGGCGCTGGCTGGTGCGCAATATCCGCGTGGAGCAGAACCACGCCGAGTACTGGTTGAACTGGGCCGAGAGCGCCGGCGTACGGCTGGAGGAGGTGACGATGGGGCGGCCGCCCGCAGGCAGCCAGGTGCTGGCCTCGTGGTGCGAGGAGGTGAGCCGCGGCGGTGAGCTGGCGGCGGGTATCGCGGCCACCAACTACGCGGTGGAGGGGGCTACCGGCGAATGGTCGCAGCGGATCTACGAAAGCGTGACCTACGCCGAAAGTCTGCCCGAACAGGGGCGCACCAAGGGCTTGCGTTGGCTTCAACTTCACGCCGCTTATGACGATACTCATCCATGGGAGGCGCTGGAAATCGTCTGTACCCTGGTGGGCATGACTCCAGGAGTGGACCAGGTCCGGCACCTGGGTGAATGCATTAGCCGCAGTTACACGAGCATGGGCATCACGCTCGACCGTTGCATGGAAAGCTCGGGAAAATTGGGCACGTGGGCAGATGCGGCGGCTTGATGCCGGCATCAAGCGACTGGTAGAAGCCAGCGTTTTCGATGTGTTTCTAGGGGTACGACAAGGCAGCGCATGATTGCAAGCCGACCAAGGTCAGTGTCGCAACACTTGACGCCGCTGGCGCTCGCGCTGGCGTTGGTGGTCGGCTTGATCCTGGGCCTGACTTGGGGTGCCCTGAGGATCCAGGTGACTCTCGCCGGTTTCCTCAACGGCGAGAGTCTTTGGTCCAAGGCACAGAAGCAGGCGGTGATCGACCTGGAGATCTACGCCCAGGACGGCCGCGCCGACGCGCTGGCCGATTACCGGAAGAACATGCGGGTGCTGGGCGCGGATCGCTGGGCGCGAGACGCCATTGCCAGCGGGCACTACGACCATGCTGCCGTTTGGCGCGCCTTCCGCAGCGCCGGCGTCATCCCGGATGCGATCGACGGCATGATCTTCATCATGGGCCACTTTTCCTCGGCGCCCTACATGAAGCCGGCCATCGACGCCTGGTATTCGACCGACGACACCATCGACGGGCTGGATCGAATCGCCGGCGATCTGCAGCGAGCCCATGCCGACGGCAGCATCACGCCGGCCATGGTGGCGACCGCGCGAGCGCGCATTGCGGAGGCCAACCACTTCATCGGGCCACGCGCCGACACGTTCTCTGCGCAGATCGCGGATGGCGCGGCCTGGATCGGCACCGTGCTGTTCCTTGCCGTGCTTGCCGTGGCCATCGCCGCCTCGCTGTTGTGGCTGCGCATGGCGCGTCGCATCCTGCAGGGCATACGCAGCAGCGAAGAGCGCTATCGCCTCCTGTTCGACAGCGCGAACGACGCGATCATGATGATCGACGAAAGCGGCGGGCGGATCCTTGAGGCGAACAATACGGCCAGGGCGTGGATCAGCAGCGCGCGCGTCCCGCTGGCCGGGCGCCGCTTCGACGACCTGTTCGCCAACGGGCTCCAGTCGAAGCCGAAAGGGGGCGCCACCGGCACGCTGCTGGACGACAACACGGGTGGCCTGCGCCAGGTGGAAATCGAGAGCAACCTGGTCGACTGGGATGGCCGTCAGGTGCGGCAAGCCATCATCCGCGACATTTCCGAGCGGATGGCGATAGAACGCGAGCGCCGTGTGGCGGCCGAAGCGTTGGCCGGCATCGCCGAGGGCGTGATCATCACCGACGCCGAGCGCCGGGTGGTTTCGGTCAATGCCGCCCACGCCGAAATCACCGGCTTCGGCCTGCATGAAATGCTCGGGCGTCGTCTCGACGAAATGCGCCGCCTGCCCGACGGCGAGCCCTTGCCGGAATCGATCTGGTCGGCGCTCGCCGGAGGGCGTCACTGGAGCGGCGAGGTGCAAAGCCGCCGTTATGATGGCAGCACCTATCCGGAGCAATTGAGCATCAGCGCGATCCGCGACGCGCAACATCGCGTGCTGCATTATGTGGCAGTCTTCAGCAATGTCCATGAGGCCAAGGCGCAGCGGCAGCGGTTGGAGCACCTGGCCACACACGATCCGCTCACTGGGCTGGCCAACCGGGCTGCGTTCGAGCGGCAATGCAACGCCGCCATTGCCGCCGCGGGACGTCTGCGTACCGCGGTCGCCGTACTGTTCATCGACCTGGATGCGTTCAAGATCGTCAACGACAGCTACAGCCATGCGATGGGCGACCGTGTCCTGTGCAAGATCGCCGAGCGGATCAGGAAGCAGATTTCCGCCACGGACATGGCCGGGCGCATCGGCGGCGACGAATTCACGGTATTGCTGGGGCGGCTGGAGTTGCGCGAGGACGCCGGCATCGTGGCGGAGCGACTGCTTGCCAACCTGGCCGCGCCCATCGTGATGGACGAATACGAGATCGTGCTGAGCGCCAGTATCGGCATCGCCGGGTATCCGCTGGACGGTGCCGATGCCACTACGCTGATCGCCAACGCCGATGCCGCGATGTACACGGCGAAGAGCAGTGAACGCAACGCACTGCGGTTCTATACGCCGCTGATGCAGGCCAATGCGCGCCAGCGCCTGCAACTGGTATCCGAGCTTCGCCGCGCCTTGGCCAACGACGAGTTCAGTCTGCGCTACCAGCCCAGCATGGATTTGCGCAGCGGGCACATCGAGGCGGTGGAGGCGTTGCTGCGCTGGCAGCACCCGGAGCGCGGCGAGCTGTCTCCGGGCGAATTCATCCCGGTGGCCGAAAGCCTCGGCCTGATCCGCAGCATCGACGAATGGGTGCTGCGGGCCGCCTGCGCGCAGATCCGCGAATGGGATCGTGCCGGCATGCCGAAGTTCCGCGTGGCGGTGAACGTGTCCGCGCGTTGGCTGGCCCATCCCGCCTTCATCAGCGGATTGGGCAAGGCGATGCGTGATTTCCAGATTCCCTCGCGGCGTCTCGCGCTGGAGATCACCGAAGGCGCCATGCTGCGACTGGGCGACGAGACGCAGCGCACCATGCACGTACTGCACGAACTGGGCATCGAGGTGGCGATCGACGACTTCGGCACCGGGTATTCGTCGATGGCCTACCTCAAGCTGCCATCGGTGAGCTGGCTGAAGATCGACCGTTCATTCGTCACCAGCCTGCCGCACGATGCCAACGACGTGGCGATCGTCGAAGCCATATTGGCGATGGCGCGCAGCCTGGGTCTGCGCACCATCGCCGAGGGCATCGAGCACGAAGCGCAGCACGAATTCCTGCGCAAGGCCGGCTGCGACGAGGGGCAGGGTTACCTCTATTCCTATCCGCTGCCGGCGGCGGCGCTGGAGCGCCTGTTGAACCCTCGCCAGACGCCGGCGCGCCTGAGTCTGGTGCCACCCAAGCAACAGTCCTGAGGCGGGTTGCAGCTACCTGGAATACAAGGCCGGGAACCATCGTTCCAGGTTGGCGACCTTGGGCGCGTCGTTGATTGCGATGTAGAGATCGTCCGGGTGATGACTGGCGTAATCCTGGTGCCAGCTTTCGGCGGGATAGAAAGCCTGCAATGGCACCAGCTGGGTGACGATGGGGGCGGTGTAGATCCGCGACTTGCCTAGCTGGTCCAGGTAGGCGCCGGCGATGCGCTGCTGTTCCGGGCTGGCGTAGAAGATCACCGAGCGGTACTGCATGCCGCTGTCCGGCCCTTGCCGGTCGAGCTCGGTGGGATCGCTTGCGACCGAGAAAAACACCTGCAGCAACTGGCCGTAGCTGACCTGCGCCGGGTCGAACAAGACCTTCACCGATTCGGCATGGCCGGTGTCGCCTTCACTGACCTGGTCGTAATGCGCGGTGGCGGCGCTGCCGCCGCTGTAGCCGGCCCAGGTCTTGCGCACGCCCCTGACGTGCTCGAACACGGCCTGTACGCCCCAGAAGCAGCCGCCGGCGAACACCGCGACCTGTTCGCCGTGCACGGCGGTGTGAGGAGCATCCTGCAGCGGTGCCGGCAATTTCGTGGCGGCTTCGGCCGTTGGCGGCAGCGCGCAGGCACCGAGGAGGCTCAATGCGAGCGCGGCACACAGCGTGCGGATGGGATGGCGACTGGCATTCATGGCGGCCTCGCGATGGGGATTCAGTCGTTATTCGCTGGCGGAGCCCGGGCGGTTACCCGTGTGTCATGCCCGGTGCTACCGTGGCCTCCTTCATTGGAGCTCCGCGCATGTCCGACGCGATCGACCTGGACGCCTATCTGCAACGCATCGGCTATCGCGGTGCACCGAAGCCTGACCAGACGACCCTGCGTGCTTTGGCGGTGGCGCATGCGGCGGCGCTGCCGTTCGAGAATCTCGACCCGCTGTGTGGCGTGCCGGTGCAATTGGAGCTGGACGCGCTGGAACGCAAGCTGCTGTATCAGGGGCGCGGCGGCTATTGCTTCGAACAGAACCTGTTGTTCGCCGCGGCTCTGCGCATGATCGGCTTTACCGTGCAGGGTCTGATCGCGCGCGTGCTGTGGAACCAGCCGGAAGATGCGGTCACCGCGCAGACCCATATGTTGCTCAGGGTGGAGGCGGATGGCGAGAGCTGGCTGACCGACGTGGGCTTCGGCAGCATGAACCTGGCTGGTGCGTTGCGCCTGGAGCCCGATGTCGCGCAGGTCACGGGGCTGGAGCCGTTCCGGCTGCTCGAGCGGAACGGCGAGTGGCGCATGCAGGCCTGCGTGCGCGGAGACTGGCTAACCCTGTACCGCTTCGATCTCGAACCGCGTGCATCCGTCGATTACGTGGTGGCGAACCATTACGTCTCCACCTATCCCTCGTCGAACTTCGTGCAACACCTGATCGCGGCGCGCACGACCCAGGATCGCCGGCTGACCCTGCGTGACCGCGAGTTCACCGTGCGCAGGCCGGGCATGGAGCCCGAGCGGCACACGCTCCCTGGCAGCGAGGACATATGCCGGGTGCTGGAACAGGAGTTCCTGCTGCGATTGCCGGACCGTACCCGGTTGTTGCAGAAACTGGATGCGTTGCCGCAGTGAGCCCGCGTTGCCAGGCGCGACCGGATTTTCAGGTCACTGCGAACGGGTACTCGAAGATCATTCTGCGATATCCGCATACTGGCCAGCTCCTGCCCGATGTGTCTTGGCTCGCTGCACTACGGCAGCCAGCGCCAGGTGATCTACATCACCATCCGCGAGGACTACGGTGCCGTTCTATTGCGACGACCGCACGTACCTCGAGCTGGATATCCTCTACGCCGAATACGCCAATCCGATCGGCAAGCAGCGCCTGCCCGAGATGCAGCAGAAGGATGGAACTGCGAGCGCGATGCACCGGCCCTGGCGGGAACTCAAGGCGTAACGGGCTGGCGAGGATCGGCCAGTACGAGGATTTCCTCGTTGCCGACACGCACCACCTGTCCCGCGTGGATCTTGCAGGTCTTGCGCAGCTCCTGCGCGCCGTCCACCGTCACCGCGCCGCTGGCGACCAGGTGCTTGCCGGCGCCGCCGCTGTCGCAGATGCCCACCAGCTTGAGCAGGTTGTCGAGCTTGACGTAGTCGCGGTCGAGTTCGAAGCGAAGAGGTGGCTTGCTCATGCGTTGTGGTGGCCAGGCAGGGAGAAAAAGGCGAAGAACGGGCGCTCCGCGTCCTGCGCGAAGGTGGCGGCGTCGTCGAGCATGCCCAGCAGCACGTCGAAATCCACGACGGCATCGCGTTGCAGATCGCCGGCATGGTCGAACAGCAGCACATGCCCCCACCCAGGCAGCCAAGCGGGATCGCGCAGGCAATCGGCCAGCGCATCCCAGTTCTGGCCGAAGTCGGCGGGCAACGACAGCGAAGCGGCGAGCCGCTGCAGCAGTCCGGCCTTGTCGGCGCAGCCGGTGAGATCGGTGCGGCACACGGCAAGCTCGTCGCGCCTGCCTGCGTCGGCAAGCCGGGCAAGATCGCCATCGCCCACGAAATAGACGCCGTTCTGGCTGGGACGGGTGAGATCGGGATCGAGCGGATGCGCGCTGTTCATCGGGACACCATGAACTGGCGGAAGCTGCGGTAATGGTCGTCCGTGTAGTAGTACACCGCAGGTGGTGTACCACCGGTGATGATGCGCCGCGTGCCCCGCGTACGTGCGCCGGGTGTCTCCACCGTGTACTCGTGGTAGTAGCCGCGCGGCTGCTCGGGCAGCAGGTGCTCGTAGTTGCCGAACACCACGCCGTCCTGGCTGTGCGGGAACGGCCCGTCATGCATGATCGACGCCAGCGTGTCGCGCGCCTCGGGCGGCAGAAAGGCCGGCGACGCAGCAGAGGTCCCGGCACTTGCCACGGAAGCCGGCGCGGCGACCGGGGCGGACGATGGAGGCGTGGTTGCAAAATGGCCCCACAGGGCGGCTACCAGAACGATCGCCAGGGCGAGCAGCGGCTTCCAGGAGCGCATGCGCATCACCGGTAGTTGGTCGAGGGGCAAGTCTAGCAAGTGCGGCTACGGCGCCCGTGTGTTTCGCCGCAGCCGTTCGGCCAGCGACACGCTCAGCACCAGCCAGAACGCAGCAAGGGCATAGCCGGCCAGCACATCGCTGAGGTAATGCGCCTGCAGCATCACGCGGCTGATGCCGACGATGGTGATCAGCGCCACGGCGGTGGCAACGGTGGCGCGATGGCGTGGGGGGCGGAATTGGCGTAACAGCAGGTAGGCCAGCATGCCGAAGAACACCATGCTCATCATGGCGTGGCCGCTGGGGAAGCTGTAGCCGTTTCCTACGACGAAGCCGTGGCCGTCGAACGGGCGCACGCGCTTCACGAAGCGTTTCGCCAATTCACCACACGCCGCGGTGCCGCCCAGCGCAACGCACCACGGCACGAACAGCCGCCAACTGCGCTTCCGCGCCAGCAGCAGGGCCACTGCTGCACCAGCGGCCATCAGCAGCATGGGGTCGCCGATGTTGGTGACGAGGGCGACCATGCCCAGCACCTCCGGCGGGAGCTGTGCGCGCAATGCTTGCGCCAGCTCGGCATCGAAGCCAGTCAGCGCGGTATGCGTCCATACCGCCCAGGACAGCGAGACGAACAACGCGCCGAACAGCATCAGCAGGATCGTGGCGGTGCGTGGTTGCAGCGAGAGGTAGTCGTTCCTGCCGGTGGCAGCCAGTTTGCGGCGGCGCTCCAGGCGCCAGAGCAGGTCGCCCGCGAGCAAGGCGAGGATCAGCACGGTGGCCCACAACGCCAGGGCGTGTTGGCCTATCCAGTGGGGGAGGGATTCCATGAAACTCGTTTCGTCCGCGTTCGATGAAACAGTGAAGCCTGCCGGAAGGCCGGCATGACTTCCAGCGCTGGCTCTGTCCGGGTTTTGCCGCGATAGTGGATCGATTCATGTTGCCGGAGCCTGCAATGCCTCTGCGTCATCTTTCCCCGCGTCTGGCGGTGTGCGTCACGCTGCTTGCCTTCGCCGTCGCGGCGTCGGCACAGACCGCACCGGAGCAGGCGGCGTCCTCGTCATCGCTCGAACCTTCCGGCACGCAGGGTCCACTGCCGGTGCAACTGCAGGATTTCGATGCCTACATGGCCGACACCCTGAAGACCTTCAAGGTGCCCGGCATCGCGGTGGCCATCGTCAAGGACGGCAAGGTGGTGCTGGCCAAGGGCTATGGCGTGCGCGAGGTGGGCAAGCCGGACCGCGTGGATGCCGACACGCTGTTCGCGATCGCCTCCAATACCAAGGCGTTCACTGCCGCGGCGCTGCAGATGCTGGCCGACGAGGGCAAGCTGGACATGGACGGCCGGGTGATCGATTACCTGCCCGGGTTCCGCATGTCCGACCCCTACGTGACGCACGAGATGCGCATCCGCGACCTGCTGGCGCATCGCAGCGGCCTCAGTCTCGGCGCGGGCGACCTGCTGTACTGGCCGCCGACCAGCTACACCACCGCGGACGTGGTTAAGCGCCTCGCCGACGTGCCGATCAAGAACAGCTTCCGCGGCCACTACGCCTACGACAACATCCTGTTCGCGGTCGCCACGCAGGCGATCGAGAAGGTGTCCGGCCAGAGCTATGCCGACTTCATCCGCCAGCACATCTTCCGGCCGGTGGGCATGACCGAAACACTGGTGGACATGACCTACCTGAAACACAGCATGGATGCGGCTACCGGCCATGCGCCCTACAACTTCAAGGAGGTCAAGCCGGTGCCGCCGATGGCCTGGCTCAACGACCCTGGCGCGGGCGGCATCTACGCCAGCGTCAACGACCTCGCCAAATGGATGAACGTGCAGCTCGCCGGCGGCAAGCTGCCCGACGGCAAGCAGCTGTTCTCCGAGAAGAGCCACCGCGAGATGTGGTCGATGCTCACGCCGATCCCGGTCGGCAAGCCGCCGATTCCCGAGCTGGCGCCGCTGACCCCGCAGTTCTCCGGCTACGGCGAGGGATGGTTCCTCAGCGACTACCAGGGCAGCAAGCTGGTGTGGCATACCGGCGGCTGGCCGGGTTTCGTTTCGCGCCTCACCCTGGTGCCCGGGCAGAACCTCGGCGTGGTGGTGCTCACCAACCAGCAGTCCGGCGCCGCGTTCAACGCGGTCACTTATCGCGTGCTCGACGCCTACCTCAACGCCGAACACAAGACCGACTGGGTGGCGGTGTACGACAAGGCGGTGAAGAAGGGCGAAGCCGATGCCGACAGTAGCTGGGCCAAGCACGAGGCCGCGCGCGACAAGGACAGCAAGCCCTCGCTGCCGCTGTCCGGCTACGCCGGTACCTACCGCGATCCGTGGTACGGCGACATCGTGGTCAGCGAGGCGCAGGGCAAGTTGCGCCTGCGCTTCAGCAAGACCAGGCAACTGGTCGGCACGATGGCGCCGTGGCAGCACGATACCTTCATCGTGCGCTGGGACGACCGATCACTCGACGCCGACGCCTTCGTCAATTTCGCGCTGGACGACGATGGCCACGTGCGGGAGATGCGCATGCAGCCGATCTCGCCGCTCACCGACTTCAGTTTCGATTTCCAGGATCTGCGGCCGGTGCCGGTGAAGGCTGCCGAAAAGCAGGATTGAACCATCGCCTCTTCCCGCTGGATGCGGGAGGATTCGCGGGCGTCGTCGTCCCGGCACACAGGCAGGAGGTGCGAAGAGCCGGCCGAAGTGCGTTGCGTGACGGGGCCGAACCTCCTCGCTTTTCCGGCGCTCCAGCTTGCGTAGGAAGAAAGAAATCGCTTCACCCACGTTGCCAGACCAAAGGGGATCACCATGCGTCATCGTCATCTCACTGCCGCGCTGCTCGGCTGCGGCCTGCTGCTTTCCGTCGCCGCGCAAGCGCGCGACGCGGCGCCGACCGTGCCGGCGCACAGCTTCTTTCATGTGCAACTGGGCAGCGCCGAAACGCAGCCGGTGTCGGGCCGGTTGCTGCTGTTTGCCATCGCCGCGAAGGATGCCGAGGCGGCGGCGAAGGAGCATGGCGGCGACGGCAAGGTGGAGGAGGTGGACACCAGTCCGTTCTTCCCCACCCAGACGGCGGTGGCGGCACGCGAGATGAGCCGGCTGGCACCGGGCCACGCGGTGGATGTCGATGCCGATGAAATCGCCTTCCCGCAAGCCTGGTCACGGCTGCCGGCGGGCGATTACTACGTGCAGGCCGTGCTCGACGTGCACCACGACTACAACTACCACGGCCGCGACGGCGGCGATCTGGCGAGCAAGGTGGTGAAGCTGCATCTGCCGGCGGCCACCATGCCCGACCTGACGCTGACGGATACATTGCCGGAGCGCAAGGCGTGGGACATCCCGAAGCGCTACATGAGCGAGACTTCGCTCAAGCATTTCGACGAGGCGCGCCAGCACACGCAGGCCATCGACTTCGTCAGCCCCGCGCTGAGCGCGTTCTGGGGCCGGCCCATCCACATGCGCGGCTGGGTGATGCTGCCGCCGGGTTACGACCCCAAGGCCAAGGCGACCTATCCCACGGTGTACTACACGCATGGCTACGGCGGCGACGCGGACACGCTGGCCGGCAGCGCCGCGATGGTCTACGGCGCCACGGCGGAAAAGCAGATGCCGCCGATGATCTGGGTATTCCTCGACCAGTCCAGTCCCACCGGCACCACCGAGTTCGCCGACTCGGTGAACAACGGCCCATGGGGCGTGGCGCTCACCACCGAGCTGATCCCGCAGCTGGAGAAGACCTACCGCATGGACGCGAAGTCCAGCGGACGTTTCCTGCAGGGCCATTCCTCCGGCGGCTGGGCCACGCTGTGGTTGCAGACGCGCTATCCGAAGATCTTCGGCGGCACCTGGTCCACCTCGCCCGATCCCAGCGACTTCCACGACTTCACCGGCGTGGATCTCTACGCACAGCATGCCAACGTCTACCGCAAGGCCGACGGCACGCCCTATCCGCTGGTGCGCGACCACGGCAAGGTGCTGGCCACCTACCAACAGTTCGCCCAGCTTGAGCGCGTGATGGGCCCGTACGGCGGCCAGATGGCCTCGTTCGAGTGGGTGTTCTCGCCCAAGGGCAAGGACGGCCGGCCCGAGCCGATGTTCGACCGCGACACCGGCGACGTCGATCCGGCCGTGGTGGATTACTGGCACGACCATTACGACATTGCCTATCGCCTCTCCCGCCATTGGCAAGAACTTGCGCCCGACCTCGACGGCAAGATTCACCTCTATGTCGGTACGGCCGATACGTTCTACCTGGACGGTGCCGCACACAAGCTCAAGGCGGTACTGGATGGCCTGCATGCGAAGTCCGACATCCGTTTCATCCCGGATCGCACCCATTTCGACCTCTACCGCATCGGCGACGATCGCCAGGGCCTGCTGAAGGACATCAGCTGGCAGATGTACGAGGTGGCGCGGCCGCATTCCGCGTTGAAGCCCGAGGCGCAACACGGATGATGAATGCGTCGCGCGCTTCGCGTTGTATCGACATGGTTTTGCGGCATAGTGGCGCCACCGACGCGGAGTTTCCCGCGTCCGGGCGCCACGATGCATGCAAGCGACTTCGCCATGCGGAGCGTTGCGTGCAAGGGGCGAGCGGCACGGCACACTGAGGCGAGGGCAGGGCCGGCCGCCACCGAGCAACCATCGCGCAAGAGGGAGTTTGAAGATGAAAGCATCCACCGTGTTCGCCATGGCGTTCGGCTGCGTGCTGGCCGTGCCGGCTGTGTTCGCACAGTCTGCAACGCCGGCTGCGCCCGCAACCCCCGCAACTCCCGCAGCTGCCGCGCCTGCCGGTTCCACCGGCCAGTGCAAGGACGGCAGCTATACCAGCACCGCCACCAAGAGCGGTGCCTGCAAGGGCCACAAGGGCGTGAAGACGTGGTACGCCGCCAGCGCTGCTTCGTCGTCGAAGATGGCCGCTGCCGCGCCTGCCGCTGCGGCGGCGCCTGCGACCCCGGCGAAGAAGGCGTCTGCTGCTGCTCCGGCCGCGGCGGCGGCTCCGGGCGGTGGCCCGGGTATGGTATGGGTCAACGACAGCAGCAAGGTCTACCACTGCCAGGGCGACAAGTGGTATGGCAAGACCAAGCATGGCGAGTACATGAGCGAGGCCGACGCCAAGGCCAAGGGTAACCATGCCGAGCACGGCAAGGCCTGCACGCCGTAATCCTGGCGCTGCATCACCGGACAAAACGAAGGCCGGCGCAAGCCGGCCTTCGTTTTGTCCGCGTGGCGAGTTCGCGGGCTTTTTCGGCTCGTCATCCCGGCGAAGTCCGGGATCCGGTTTCACTTGCTGTGCGAAGCACTCAAAAAGATCTTGTGTCCTTCGGACGCGGTATTTGAACTGGACCCCGGCCTTCGCCGGGATGACAAGCAAGTGAAGCGCTACCCCGACGACGGCGCCGCCGGACTGTCTTCCCCCAGCGGCCCCAGATTGCGCACCACCATGCTCGTCGGCGTGGACAGCGGGAGGTTCTCGGTGCGCAGGCGGGCAAGGATCTCGAACAGCATGTCGCTCTTCACCGCCGCCACATCGCGTGGGCTGCGCACGTAGGAGGTGATGCTGAAGGTCATCGAGCTGGCGTTGATGTTGTCCAGCCGCACCACCGGAGGCGGATTCTCCAGCGTGGAGGTATGCGCCTTCAGAACCTCCATCATCAGTTGGCGGGCGCGATCGGCGTCGGTGTCCAGCGGCATCGGCAGCATGATGCGCACGCGGCCCTGCGCGCTGCTGTGGGTCACGTTGCGCACGTTCTGGGTGATCAGTTGCGAGTTCGGCACGATCACGGTAGAGCGATCCCCCAGCTGGATCTCGGTGGCGCGCACGTTGATGCGGCGGATGTCGCCCTCCACGTCGCTGGACAGGCTGACCCAGTCGCCCACCTTCACCGGCCGCTCCACCAGCAGGATCAGGCCGGAGATGAAGTTGGACACGATCTGCTGCAGGCCGAAGCCGATGCCTACCGACAACGCGCTGGCGATCCAGGCGATGCTCTGCAGGCTCACGTTCGCCGCGGCCAGCGCCAGCGCGAACACGAACACACCGCCCAGGTAACCGAGCAGGGTGACCACCGAATTGCGCATGCCCGCGTCCATCGACGTGGTGGGCAGCAACTGGTCCCGCAGCCAGTTCTTCAGTGCGCGCAATGCCACCAGGCCAAGTACGAACACGGAGATGGCGCCCATGATGGTGCCGGGGCTGATGGGCAATTGGCCCAGTTTGAGCCCGCTGAACAACTGCGACGTGCGTTGCGCCAACTCCGCCGGGCCGGCGTCGAATCGCGCCAGAACCATCGCCAGCGCAACCAGCGTCAGCAGCACGCGGGTGACCCCGGTGAGTACGGTAGAGGCTTGTTGCAGCGTTTCGGAGGAGATGTCGAAACTGGCCTGCAGATGCTGGCTGCTGCGGCTCTGCGGCGACAGTAGGGTCTCAAACAGGTCGCGCACCAGCAGCAGCAGCAGATAGAGGCTGGCCACCACTAGGCCAGTCCACAGCATCTGTATCGCCACGAAGAAGCCGAGTGCGATGAAGCCCGTGCATACCGACAACCAGCACACCACGACGCCGAGGGCGGCGGCAAAGCCCAATGCACCGACCCACAGTGGCCGGCGCACCCTGCCGGCCTTCGCTTCGTCGGCTTCGTGCCGCGCATGGCGCAGGCGCAGCAGCGCTGAGCCGACCAGTCCGCTGATCAGCAGCGCCAGCAGCGCGTGCAGCAGCACCGTGGCCGGGAGGCTGGAGCCGATGCTGCGCACGATGTGCTCGGTGAGGCCGGTCAGCAGTGCCACGCCGCCCAGCAGCCACGGATGGCTGCGCAGCCGTTGCGCCGTGATGTCCGACAGTGGCGGCAGACGCCACGACGCACGTTTCGCGGAGAGCAGCGCACTGCCCAGCCCGGCCATCAGCGAGGAGATGATCACGACGCGCATCGTCGACGTCGCCAGCTGGTCGAGGTCGGTGTCAAGCGTGTCGTTCCAGTTGATGCCCAGGTGCACCAGCTTCGCGGCCAGCCCGATCACCAGCGTGGTGGACAGCGCCATCACCGCCGCCATTGCGCTGCGGCGCAGATGACCATCCGGCAACCAGCGCGTTGCGATGAATTGCCACAAGTGTTGCAGTCCCCGCCGGCCACCAGCGAGGAGCAGCACGGCGGCGGCCACGCACAGCAGCAGCGGCGTGCGGTTCGGCGGCTGCCAGGCGTCGTTCAAGCCCTGGGCCCAGCTTGCGGCGAAGCGCTGGAGACGCGGCATGTCGTTCGGCAGCGAACGCACCTGGTCGACCCAGAACGCGTGGCCCAGCGGCGTGTCGGTGCGTTCAGCCAAGCGCGCCTGGAACTGGTCGCTGAGCAGGCCGCTGATCTGCTCCATCAGCTGCAGGGCATCGAGGCCCAACGACTTCGCCTGCACGATCTGTGCATTGAGGTTGGTCTGCGCCTTGTCCAGTTGTCGGCGCTGGGCGGCTACCTCGGGTGCCTCCGACGAAGCGCCCTTGGCCGGGGCTGGGCCGAGCACGGTGAGTTGCGCCTGCAATGTGGCCATCTGCGGCGCGAGGCCATCGACGACTTGCTGCGCACCGCTCTGCACCTGCATGGCGCGTGCGCGGAGGTCATTCAGCGTGGCGTTGTCGAGCTTGTCCTGCGGCGTATTCGACAACGCAGCCTTCACCGCGTTGAGCTGGTTGCTCAACTGCTGCAGAGTCTGCGCCGGCGTGGCGGCGGCGCCGGCATTCGCATCGGCACGTGCCCACGTGGGCGTGGCGACGAAGGCCAAGGCCAGCAGGAGGACCGGGAGTACGGGCAGGCGACGGATCATGGTAAGCATTCCGGCATGATCCCGGCCGCGTCGCAGAGGGTCAACCGAGGCGCGTATCAAAGCAGAGCTGGCGTTCAGCCCATGTGCGTCCTGCCTCTTGTGCGCAAGCGGGTGTGCACCCACGCTAGGTGTCTCCCTGCATCTCGTGCGGCCGCCATGATCTTCCGCTGGTTCGAATCCCTGATCGACGCTTTCAAGGAGCCGGTCGACGGCATGCCGCCGCAGCCGGTGTGGCGTTTCTACGCGTTCTATCTGCGCCAGGTGTGGCCGGTGTTCGTGGCGGCCATCGTGGTCGGCTTCTGCGTGGCCGTGGTCGAGGTGTCGTTGTTCGGCTTCATCGGACGCATCGTGGACCTGGCCAAAGGTGTGCCCGCGGCGGATTTCTTCCACCGGCACGGGCGCGAGTTGCTGGGCATGGCGCTGGTGGCGCTGGTCGCGCGGCCGGTATTCAACAGCCTGCACGACCTGCTGGTGAACCAGGCCATCGTGCCCAGCCTCACCAACCGCATCCGCTGGCAGAACCATCGCTACGTGATCCGCCAGAGCCTGGGCTTCTTCCAGAACGACTACGCCGGGCGCATCGCCAACCGCATTATGCAGACCGGCAGCGCGCTGCGCGAATCGGCGGTGCAGATCGTCGATGCGATCTGGTACGTGGTGATCTACACCGGCAGCGCCGTCGCGCTGTTTGCCCATGCCGACGTGTGGCTGGCCGTGCCGCTGGTGGTCTGGGTGTTCGCCTACATCGGCCTGCTGTGGATCTTCATACCGCGCATCAAGCAGCGCTCGTGGAAGGCGTCGGAGGCGCGTTCGAAAATGATGGGGCGCATCGTGGACGGCTACAGCAACGTGCTCACGCTCAAGCTGTTCGCGCACACGCGTCGCGAGGAGGCCTACGTGGCCGAGGCGATGGGCGAGCAGACCGACAAGCTGCGCCGGATGACCCGCGTGACCACGGCGATGGATGCCAGCATCACCACGCTCAACGGTTTCCTCATCGCCGGCACGACGGGGCTGGCGTTGTGGCTGTGGAACGAAGGCCATGTCACGGTGGGCGCGATCGCGCTTTCGACCGGCCTGGTGATCCGCATCAACAACATGTCCGGCTGGATCATGTGGGTGGTCAACGGCATCTTCGAAAACGTGGGCACGGTGCAGGACGGCATCACCACCATCGCCCAGCCGCGCGCGGTGCAGGACCGCGAAGGTGCGATGCCGCTGGAAGTGACCAATGGCGCCGTGCACTTCCACGACATCCATTTCCACTATGGCAAGAAGGGCGGCGTGATCGCGGGGCTGGAGCTGGCCGTGCGTGCGGGCGAGAAGATCGGCCTGGTCGGGCCGAGCGGCGCGGGCAAGTCCACGATGGTGAACGTGCTGCTGCGCCTCTACGACCTGGAGGACGGCCGCATCACCATCGACGGCCAGGACGTAGCGCAGGTGACCCAGGAAAGCCTGCGCTCGCAGATCGGCGTGGTGACCCAGGACACCTCGCTGCTGCATCGTTCGATCCGCGACAACATCTTGTACGGTCGGCCCGACGCCAGCGAGGCGCAGATCGCCGAGGCCGTGCGCAAGGCGCGCGCCGACGAGTTCATCCCCACCCTGGTCGACGGCGAGGGCCGCACCGGCTACGAGGCGCTGGTGGGCGAGCGCGGCGTGAAGCTTTCCGGCGGCCAGCGCCAGCGCATCGCGATCGCCCGTGTGCTGCTGAAGGACGCACCCATCCTGGTGCTGGACGAAGCCACCAGCGCGCTGGATTCCGAGGCCGAGGCGGCGATCCAGGAGAGCCTGGATCTGCTGATGCAGGGCAAGACAGTGATCGCCATCGCGCACCGCCTCTCCACCATCGCTCGCATGGATCGCCTCGTGGTACTGGACAAGGGCCACATCGTGGAAACCGGCACGCATGCCGAACTGGTCGCGCGCGACGGCTTGTATGCGCGACTGTGGAAGCGGCAGACGGGCGGTTTCGTGGCGGCGGAGGATGAAACGGCTTGACGAGTCGCGCGCGCCGGCGTAGCCCGATCAGCGCCGGCGCAGCGCCTCGACCAGCAGCGCAAAGGCACGTGGGTGCTGGCGCCGACTGGGGTAATACAGGTGATAACCCGGAAACGGCGGGCACCAGTCCGACAGGAGGCAGCGCAGCCGGCGCGCCTTGATATCGGCGCGCACCACGTCCTCCGGCAGGCAGGCCAGGCCGAAGCCATCCAGTGCCGCCTCGCGCACCTGGCGCGGGTTGTTGAAAGTGAGCCGGCCTTCCACGCGCACGTTCAATGCATGACCGTCGCGCTCGAACTCCCATGCATACAAGTTGCCCAGGGTGAGGAAGCGCAGATTGATGCAGTCGTGGCTGGTCAGGTCCCGCGGCGTGCGCACGGCGGGGCGTTCGCCCAGATAGGACGGTGCTCCGACCACCGCCATCCGCATCGGCGGTCCGATGGGCACGGCGATCATGCCCTTGGCCACCTGTTCGCCGAGCCGGATGCCGGCGTCAAAGCGCTCGGCGACGATGTCGGTGAGCGCCGAATCGGTGACGACTTCGACGTGGATGTCCGGATAGCGCGGCAGCAACGTGCGCAAGGCCGGCCATAGGATGGTGCTGGCCGAGTGCTCGTTGGCCGTGATGCGCACGGTGCCGGCGGCCCGGTCGCGCAAGTCGCCGAGGGCGGCGATGGAGGCATCGATGTCGGCGTAGTTCGGCGACAGTTGCCGGAACAGCCGTTCGCCGGCCTCGGTCGGCATCACGCTGCGCGTGGTGCGCGTCAGCAGCCGCAATCCGAGCCGCGCCTCCAGCGCGCGCAAGGTGTGGCTGAGTGCCGATTGCGACACGCCCAGTTGTGCCGCCGCACGGGTGAAGTTGCGTTCTCGCGCCACGGCGAGGAAGGCCAGCAGATCGTTGTAGTTTGTGCGCGTCATCCGCCGATTGTTCCGCATTGATGAGAAGAATTCATGAAAGCATTCGCACAGCACGGGCTAATCAAATCAAACGCGTAACGGCAGACTTCGTCGCCTCACCCTTTCCACGCGGAAGTTCCCCCATGCAGATGCGCACGCTTGGCCACAGCGGCCTCACCGTTTCCGCCCTCGGCCTCGGCTGCATGGGCATGAGCTTTGCCTATGGCGCGCCGATGGAACGCGCGTCGGCCATCCGCCTGCTGCGCGACGCGGTGGAGGCGGGTGTGAATTTCTTCGACACCGCCGAAGCCTATGGTCCGTTCGCCAACGAGGAATTGCTCGGCGAGGCCCTGGCGCCACTGCGGGACAAGGTGGTGATCGCCACCAAGTTCGGTTTCAGGAACGGCATCGCGCCCGCTCTGGACAGTCGCCCGGAAAACATCCGCGCCGTGACCGACGCCGCGCTGAAGCGCTTGCGGACAGAGCGGATCGACCTGCTCTATCAGCACCGTGTCGACCCGCAGGTGCCGATGGAGGATGTGGCCGGTACGGTCAAGGAGCTGATCGCGGCCGGCAAGGTCGGGCATTTCGGATTGTCCGAGGCGGGTGTGGCGTCGATCCGCCGTGCGCATGCGGTACAGCCGGTGGCGGCGTTGCAAAGCGAATATTCGCTGTGGTGGCGCGAGCCGGAGCATGCCTTGCTGCCATTGTGCGAGGAACTGGGCATCGGCTTCGTGCCGTTCAGTCCGCTGGGCCGGGGCTTCCTCACTGGAACCATCGACGCCAACGCGCCCATCGCCAAGGAGGATTTCCGGGCCGGCCTGCCGCGCTTTTCTCCCGAGGCGCGCCAGGCCAACCAGGCGCTGGTGGATCTGCTGGGCGCCGTGGCCGCAGGGCTGGCTGCCACGCCTGCCCAGGTGGCGCTGGCCTGGCTGCTGGCGCAGAAGCCGTGGATCGTGCCGATCCCCGGCACCACCAAATCGCAGCGGCTGCAGGAAAACATAGCCGCCGCCGCGATCCAACTGGCACCCGATGCGCTTCAGCGCATCGACGAAGCGCTCGCGCACATCAAGGTGCAGGGGGATCGTTACCCGCCACAATTGGCCGCAGCCGTGGACGGTGGATGATTGAGCCCGCGTTGGAGCGGTGCCAACGAAAAGGCCAGGCGCGCGCCTGGCCTTTTCTTCGATCCTTGGGTTTGTGTCGCCATTCCGGCGCAAGCCGGGATCTGGCGAGTCCTTCCATGCAATTCCCGGAACCCGGGTTCCAGCTTGACCGTCTTCGGTTGTCGAAAGGTTTCTCGCTGGAACGACGGACTGTTTACATCCCGATCGCCGTCTCTGCTTTCACGTACGGCAGGCCATGCGCTTCGGCCACCGGCTCGCAGGTCAGCTTGCCTTCGCACACGTTGAGGCCGTTGCGCAGGTGCGCGTCCTGCGCCAGCGCTTTCTTCCAGCCGTTGTTGGCCAGCGAGAGCGCGAAGGGCAGGGTGACGTTGTTGAGTGCGAAGGTGGAGGTACGCGCCACGGCGCCCGGCATGTTGGCCACGCAGTAGTGCACCACGCCGTCCACCACGTAGGTCGGCTCGGCGTGGGTGGTGGCGTGCGAGGTCTCGACGCAACCGCCCTGGTCGATGGCGACGTCCACGATCACCGAGCCCGGCTTCATGGTCTTCAGCATGTCGCGGGTGACCAGTTTCGGCGCGGCGGCGCCCGGGATCAGCACGGTGCCGATCAAGAGGTCGGCGCGGCGCACCAGTTCCTCGATCGCGGCGCGGGTGGAGAACACGGTGGAGATCGCGGTGCCGAACTGCGCGGCCAGGCGCTTCAGTGCGTCGGCCGAGCGGTCGACCACGGTGACCTTGGCGCCCATGCCCACGGCGATGGTCGCCGCGTGGGTGCCGGAGACGCCGCCGCCCAGGATCACCACTTCCGCCGCCGGCACGCCGGGCACACCGCCCAGCAGCACGCCGCGGCCGCCCTGGGCCTTCTCCAGCGAATGCGCGCCCACCTGCGGAGCAAGGCGGCCGGCCACTTCGGACATCGGCGTCAGCAGCGGCAGCGTGCCGTTCGGCGCGGTCACCGTTTCATAGGCGACGCAGATGGCGCCGGAGTCGATCAGGTCCTTGGTCTGTTCCAGGTCCGGGGCGAGGTGCAGATAGGTGAACAGGATCTGGCCCTTGCGGAGCTTCTTGCGCTCGACAGCCAGCGGCTCCTTCACCTTCACGATCATGTCGGCCTCGGCAAAGATCGAGTCGGGGCCGCTCGCGATGGTGGCGCCGGCGGCGACATAGTCGGCATCGCTGATGCCCGCACCGAGGCCCGCGCCGGTTTCCACCGTCACCTGATGGCCGTTGTGCACCAGTTCCTGCACGGACGAGGGGATGAGGCCCACGCGGTATTCGTGGTTCTTGATTTCTTTCGGCACACCGATGCGCATGGCGATGACTCTCTGATTTGGAGTGAAAGGCGGATCGGCGTATTGCCTGCCGATGGGGCGGCAGTATGACGACTGTGTTGCGCAATTACTCGCCAATTTCGGTGGTGCTTCGGCCATCATGTAGAATTTGTCACGTGAAAAATCCCCATGGATTGAAATTTCATGCTGCATCCTGATCCCGCCCTCGACGAACGTGACCGCGCCATCCTCAAACTGCTGCAGCAGGACGGTCGCCTGACCAATCTGGAACTGGCCCAGCAGATCAATCTTTCGCCTTCGGCCTGCCTGCGCCGGGTGAAGCTGCTGGAGGAGCGCGGGCTGATTTCACGCTACGTGATGCTGCTGGACGAGAAGGCGGTGGGCCTGCCGGGCACGGCCTTCGTGCTGGTCACGCTGGACCAGCAGGGGCGCACCGCGCTCGACGCATTCGAGGCGGCGATCCAGCGCCATCCGGAAGTCACCGAATGCTGCCTGCTCGCGGGCGCAGCGGATTACATGGTGCGCGTGGCCTATGCCGACTCCGCCGACTTCGAGCGCATCCATACCGACATCCTTACCCAACTGCCCGGCGTGGTGCGCGTGCAGTCCACGCTGGCGTTGCGCACGGTGAAGCGGACGACGGAGCTGCCGGTGTGAGGGCGTGCGCGACGCAGCGCTGGCGCTAGAAGTGGTATTCCATCCGCAGCATCGGCGTATTGGCGACGTAGCCTTGCCCGTCAGTGCCGATGCGGGTATTGCCGAACTTGTTGCGCCAGTACTGGTATTCCACGCCGGCGAGAAAGCGATGTTTGCGGGCGCCCAATAACTCACCCGCATCCAGCAAGAGGCGCATGTCGACATCGGTTTCCGGACCGGTGGCCTGGCCGATCTCGTTGATGCCCTTGGCGGCGATGTAGTTGGCGTAGCCCTCGAACGACCAGTGCGCGCCCAGCGGTATGCCCCAATCCATCGCCAGCATCGGATGGGCCTTGTAGTAATAGCGACCCTGCACTTCAGAAATGGGTGGGTACGGGCCGTGCGGCGCGTTGCTCTCCCACGCCATCAGCACGGCGGTGTTGAAGTGGCCGGGCACGTTCCACAGCAGACTGGGGCCCAGCACCAGCATGCGTTTGCGCGAGTTGTAGTCGACATCGTGCTTCATGTTCCAGTCGAAGCCGCCGGTGAGGCCCAGCCCGCGCACCGGGCCGAAACCGAGGTCGCGGTCGGCGACCTTGCCCAGATCCAGCGTGTAGCGGTAAGTGGCGTAGGTCTCCACCGCACCGTTGCGGCTTCCGGGCGAGGCCGGGTCGCTGTGGTCGGACTTGAGCACGTCGAGATCGAAGAACTGGGTGCCGTAGCGATAGCCGCTGACCCAGGTCAGCGAAAGGATGTTCTTGTGGATCTCGCTGCTGTTGTACGGCTCGCGGAAACGCTCGCCGCCGCTCCAGTCGATAGCCACGTCGCTCCAGTCGGCGGCCTGGCTGATGCCGGCAATCAGGGCGAGCATCAGGAAGGTGCAACAACGGGCTATTTGGCGGGTGCGCGATGGGCTCATGAGGTGTCCGGCTGGATGCTGGGCATCGGATGGGTGTCGCCCCGCTATCGGCGATCGCACAGGCTGCTGAAGTTTCTGCCATCCACGGCTTGACTCTGGACCTAGATCAAAGCTCTAGACTTGGTTCATGAGCACGCAAACCACACCCCTCACCATCGGTGCCGTCGCCAAGCGCGCCGGCGTGGCCATCGACACCATCCGCTACTACGAACGCGAAGGCCTGCTGCCCGAGCCGTCGCGGCGAGCTTCCGGCTATCGCAGCTACGGCGAAAGCGCCGTAGCGCAGTTGCGCTTCATTCGGCGCGCCAAGGACATGGGTTTCACGCTGGAGGAAATCCGCGACCTGCTGGCGCTGTCGGCGGATCGCCAGCGCGGCGTGAAGGCGGTGAAGAAACGCGCCGAGCAGCGGCTGATGGCCATCGAGCAACGCATCGCGGAACTGCAGCGCGTGCGCGACGGGCTGGCGCAACTGGTGTCCTCCTGCCCCGGTCACGGCAGGCCGGAGGAGTGCCCGATCCTGCGCGCGTTGAGCGACGAGGAGGCGCGCGCATGAGCGGCCAGGACAATTGCTGTGCGTCGTCAGGCAGCGCGAACGTCGCGGCGCGCGATCCGGTGTGCGGGATGACGGTCGATCCGGCGACCTCGCAGCATCGCAGCGTGCATGCGGGCAGCGAGGTGCATTTCTGCTGCGCCGAATGCAAGGCGAAGTTCGAGGCGGAGCCGGAGCGTTATCCCGGTGGCGGGACGGGAGTGGCGGGCGGCTGCTGCTCGTCCGAGGCGATGCCGTCCTTCCCGCGAAAGCGGGAATCCAGCGACTCGGCGGCCAGTGAACCGAAGCCGCCGGATCCTGGCTTTCGCGGGGACGACGATCAAGGGCATGCGCTGGCGAAAGACCCGGTGTGCGGCATGGCCGTTGATCCGCAAACCATGGCGCACCATGCCACGCACGACGGCCACGACTACCACTTCTGCGCCGCACGTTGCCGCGAGAAATTCGTGGCCGATCCCTCGGCTTACCTCGATGGGCGCAGACCTTCGTCGCCGGTACAAGCCGATGCCGTCTACACCTGTCCGATGCATCCCGAGGTGCAGCAAATCGGCCCCGGCGATTGCCCCAGGTGCGGCATGGCGCTGGAGCCGATGATGCCTGCGCTGGACGAGGGCGACGGTGGCGAACTGCGCACCATGGCGCGGCGCTTCTGGACGCTTTTTGCATTGACCCTGCCGGTATTCCTGCTGGCGATGGGGCCGCACATGTTCGGTTGGCACTTGCCTGTGCCGGCCGGCTGGGTCGAGGCGCTGTTTTCCAGCGTAGTGGTGCTGTGGGGCGGCGCGCCGTTCTTCGCGCGCGGCTGGCGTTCGCTCAAGCCATGGTCGCCCAACATGTACACGCTGATTGCGCTGGGCACCGGCGTGGCATGGGCGTTCAGTGCGGTGGCCTTTCTCGCGCCGGGTCTGTTCCCGGCGGGTTTGCGCGACACGCACGGTCGCATGGGCGTGTATTTCGAATCGGCGGCAGTGATCGTCACCCTGGTGACGTTGGGCGATTTCCTCGAACTGCGCGCGCGCCGTCGTACCGGCTCGGTGCTCAAGGCGCTGCTTGGGCTGGCGCCGAAGACGGCGCGGCGCGTTGCCGCCGACGGCAGCGAATCCGATGTGCCGCTGGACGAGGTACGCGTGGGTGACATCCTGCGGGTACGTCCCGGCGAGAAGGTGCCGGTGGACGGCGAGGTGATCGAGGGCGGCAGCCACGTGGACGAGTCGATGCTCACCGGCGAAGCCATGCCGATGGCGAAGGGCAAGGGCGACATGCTGGCCGGCGGCACCTTGAACCGCGAAGGCGCACTGCTGATTTGTGCACACAAGGTCGGCAGCGAAACCCTGCTGGCGCAGATCGTCGGCCTCGTCGCGCAGGCCCAGCGCAGCAAGGCGCCATTGCAGCGCATGGCCGACAAGGTGGCCGCATGGTTCGTGCCGGCGGTGGTGGCGGTGGCCGCGCTGGCGTTCGCTGCATGGATGATGCTCGGGCCACCGCCGCCATTCGCGCATGCGCTGGTCGCGGCGGTGTCGGTGCTCATCATTGCCTGCCCCTGTGCGCTGGGCTTGGCCACGCCGATCTCTATCATGGTGGCCAGCGGGCGCGGCGCGCAGCTCGGCGTGTTGTTCAAGGACGCCGGTGCCATCGAGGCGCTGCGGGGCATCGATACCCTGGTGCTGGACAAGACCGGCACGCTCACCGAAGGCAGGCCCGCGCTCACCGAAGTGGTGGCGCTGAACGGCCAGCCGCGCGAACGGCTGCTGGCGCTGGCCGCTGCACTGGAGCGCCCCAGCGAGCACCCGCTGGCACATGCCATCGTGGACGCGGCAGACAACGAAGGCGTGGCGTCGCTGGATGCGGCCGAATTCCATGCGCTCGCCGGCCGCGGCGTCGTCGCCACGGTGGATGGCGCCAGCGTGGCATTGGGCAATGCGAAGCTGCTTGGAGAAATCGGGGTCGAGATCGAGCCGCGGGCAAGCCAGTGCGCGGGTGCGCTGCGTGTGAGGGGCGCCACGGTGATGCATCTCGTCGTGGACGGTTCGCTGGTCGCGCTGTTCGCGGTGGCGGATCGCGTCAAGCCCGAGGCGCGGCGGATCGTGGGGGCCCTCAAGGCGTCAGGCATACGCGTCGTGATGCTCACCGGCGACAACGCCACCACCGCGCAGGCGGTGGCGCAGGAACTGGATATTGGCGAGGTGCACGCCGAGGTTTCGCCGGCCAACAAGGCGGCAGCGGTAAACGCCTTGCGTGCGCAAGGCCGCAAGGTGGCGATGGCTGGCGACGGCGTCAACGACGCGCCCGCGCTGGCGGCTGCCGATGTCGGCATCGCGATGGGCAACGGCAGCGACGTGGCGATGGAGAGTGCGCAAGTCACCCTCGTGAAGGGCGATCTGGCTGCGATCCTGCGTGCCCGCTCGCTGTCGCGCGCTACGGTGCGCAATATCCGCCAGAACCTGTTCTTCGCTTTCGCCTACAACGGTATCGGCGTCCCGCTGGCGGCCGGCCTGCTGTATCCGGTGTTCGGCATCACGCTCTCGCCGATGATCGCCGCGCTGGCGATGAGCCTGAGCTCGGTGTCGGTGGTGGGCAATGCGCTGCGTCTGCGTGGCACACGGCTATGAGCGGTCTGCCGTGACGGCTGTCACTTCCGATCGCTGACGATAGCGCCTGCCGCGAAGCGGGCCATTGGCGGAGCATCTCCTTCACCACCAACGCGGGTCGAAGGAGATCCCAATGAATACGTTCGCCGCAGCTCGCCATGCCATGAGCCGCCACGCGCCAGTGCTGCTGGCGCTGCTTTCCAGCTTGTCCATCGCGTTCGGTTTCCTCTGGTCGCTGCATGCGGCCATCCACACGCTCGCCTGAGCAGCACATGCGCGCGGGCTATGCGCAGGCTTCGGACAGGTTCTAAGCTGCGCGCTTTTCCGAAGCACGTGAAGCCCCGCGCATGTCCCGTACCCTTGCCGAATGGCTGGCATACCAGGAACGCGTCCACCCGCGCAGCATCGAACTGGGCCTGGAACGCGTACGCAGCGTCTGGCAACGGATGGGCGCGCCCGCGCCGGCGCACCACGTCATCATCGTGGGCGGCACCAACGGCAAGGGTTCCACCGTGGCGTTGCTGGAGGCGATGGCGCACGCTGCGGGCCTGCGCACCGGCGCGTTCACCTCACCACATCTAATTGCCTACAACGAGCGCGTACGCATCGATGGACATGACGTAGACGATGCCACGCTGGTCGCCAGCTTCGAGCGCATCGAAAACGCGCGCAGGGACATTCCTCTCACGTATTTCGAATACGGCACGCTGGCGGCGCTGGATCTCTTCGCCCGCGCGAAGCTCGATCTGGCGATCCTCGAAGTCGGCCTTGGCGGCCGGCTGGACGCGGTGAACATCGTCGACGCCGACGTGGCTGTGGTCACCACGGTGGACCTCGACCACATGGACTGGCTGGGTCCGGATCGCGACAGCATCGGCCGCGAGAAAGCCGGCATCGCACGCGCTGGCCGGCCAGTGATCGTGGGCGAACTTGAGCCGCCGCAAGGCCTGCTGGATGCACTGGCATCCTGCGGCGCGGACGTCGAACGCGCAGGTGCGGACTTCACTGCGGAGCGGCGGGCGGCTGGCTGGCGCTGGCGGCATCGCGACGGCACCGCGATGGAATTGCCGTTGCCTGCGCTTGCGGCACCGGTGCAGATCGCCAATGCGGCGGCGGCCATTGCCGCGTTGCATGCACTGTGGGCGGTGGGCGACTTGCTGGCGGCGGAGGACGCCTATGCCGCGGTCTGCCGAGGCCTGCGGGATGCGCGGGTGGCCGCACGCTTGCAAGTGTTGGGCGGTGATCCGCCGCTGGTCGTGGACGTGGGCCACAACCCGCAGGCCGCGCGTGCGCTGGCGGCATGGCTGGATGCGCAGCCGCCAGCACGCACCCATGCGGTGTACGGCGCATTGGCGGACAAGGACGTGGCCGGCGTGATCGCCGCGCTCGGGACGCGCATCGCCACCTGGCATCTCGCCGGGCTGGATGGCGTGACCTCGCGTGGACTGGCGGAGGATGCACTGGCGGACATCCTGCGGCAGATCTTGCCCGGGTCGGATTTCGACCGGCACGCCGACGTGGCGGGCGCCTTGGCCGCGGCGCGCGCCATGGCGAAGCCGGGCGAACGCATCCTCGCGTTTGGTTCGTTCTTCGTTGCCGCAGCGGCGATGGCTGAACGCGGCGGGTGAAGGCGGGCGGTGCGCGGGGCAGGGCAGGTATAATCGCCGGATCGCAGGCCGCGCCGGCCGCCTCGGAGCGAACTCTTGAAAACACGTCTGCTGGGGGCCTTCGTACTGGTAGCCCTGCTTGTCATCTTCGTGCCGATGTTTTTCTCCAGCAATCCGTCGTCGGCCCCGGCCGGCGATCAGTCGGTGAGCCTGACGATTCCGCCCGTGCAGGACAGCAACCTGCAGACGCGCACCATGAGTCTCGCGCCAGGGGCGCCGGCGGCTTCCGGCACGGCGGCTCCGGTGGCCAACGCAGCCAGCGCGGCCACGACGGCGCAGGCATCGGCAAGCAGCAGCCAGCTTGCCTCGGTGGACATTCCCTCGAATCGCCCCACCGACGTGGGCACCGATGCCGCCGCCCCCAAGGCGCAGCCGAACGGGCCGACGATGGGCTCCGGCGCTTCGCCATCGCAGCCGGTGATTCCACTGCAGGGCGGTTCCTCGGGGATATCGAAGGGCGCGGTCGCGGCGGGTGCTGCGATGACGGGGGCGGCCGTGGTGGTCGCCGCGACGCATGATTCGTCGCCGACCAAGAGCCCGGTCGCTGCGCCGGTTGCGGCCACGCCGGCAGCCACGCCGCCGGCGCCGTCTGCAGCGGCGGACCGTTCGATTTACGTGCTCAACCTCAGCGCCTACGCCAATGCGGACAGCGTGGATCGCCTGGTGCGCCGCGTGCGCGGCTTCGGTTACCCCGTGCTCACCCGCATCATCACGCAGGCGGGCAAACAGCTCACCCTGGTGACCGCTGGCCCGTTCGATTCGCGTACCAGTGCCGAGGCGGCGCGCCTGAAGATCACCCAGGCGATCCCCAGCGTGCCGGCGAGGTTGGTGGAAGGCCTGGGTCACGCCGACTCCAATATTGCGTCGACGCCGGTGGCGACGACGATGGCCGCCAATGCGCCGCGCACCGCGGTGGTCGCCGCAAGCCCGACAACTGCCGCCGCCGCGCCGCGCGCCGGCGGCTATGCCGTGCAACTGGCTGCGATGGGCAGCCAGGCCGACGCCAATGCACTGCGCGACAAGCTGCGTGCCGCTGGTTTCGACGGTTACGTGGATACCGTCAGCGTGAACGGCAAGCAGCTGTGGCGCGTGCGCGCCGGACCGCAGACGCAGCGCGCCGACGCCGAGCGCGTGCGCGACCAGATCCAGGCGAAGCTGAGCGTCGGCGGCAACGTGGTTCGCGTTCCATGAACCGCGGACTAGCCTGAGTTGCCCATGAACTGGATCGACTTCACCATCCTTGGCGTGCTGGGCGTGTCGGTGCTGATCGGCCTGTTCCGCGGCCTCGTCTCCGAGGTGCTGGCGTTGGCGATCTGGATCGCCGCGTTCTGGGTGGCGTGGCTGTTCGGGCCGATGGTGTCCGCGCACCTTGGGATGATCACCATGCCCATGTTGCGGGAGGTAGCCGGCTACGCGTTGTGCTTCGTGCTGGTGCTGGTGCTGGGGGCGTTCCTGCGCTTCTTCGTGCAGCGTTTGCTGGTGAGCACGGGCCTGTCGGGCACCGATCGCCTGCTCGGCATGGTTTTCGGATTCGTGCGCGGTGCGCTGATCGTGTGCGTACTGGTATTCCTCTGCCAGCTCACCGGCTTCACCCGCGAGCCGATGTGGCGGCAGTCGATGCTGCTGCCGCCGTTCCAGAGCGCCACCATCTGGCTGGGCCAGCAGGTACCGCCCAGTGTGCGCCAACACCTCAATGCAACGGCGGCGACAAATTCGTTGCGCGACCATCTGAATCCCGCATCGGTGTCGAGTACCTTGCGCGGACAGTTGAATTCGCCTGCGTGGTCGAACGCCTTGCGCGGCCACCTGGATCCTTCGGCCTTGCCCGAGGCATTGCGCAGCCAGCTGCCAGCCACCATATCCACGCCAGGTGCGGCGCCCGCGCCGGCCGCCACCGTTTCTCCTTCGAATCACCTTTAGCAGGTCTCCATCATGTGCGGAATCATCGGCATCGTCGGTACCACCGAAGTGGCATCGGCGCTTTACGACGGCCTCACGGTGCTGCAGCACCGCGGCCAGGACGCCGCCGGCATCGCCACCGTGGACGGCGCACGCCTGCGCCTGCACAAGGGCAACGGCCTGGTACGCGATGTGTTCAACCAGGCATCGATGGCCCGCCTGCGCGGACGCATCGGCATCGGCCATTGCCGTTATCCCACCGCGGGTTCGGAGGGCGCCGAGGAGGCGCAGCCGTTCTACGTCAACTCGCCCTACGGCATCGCCTTCGCGCACAACGGCAACCTGGTGAACACCGAGGCGCTGCGCAAGGAGATGTTCGAAGGAGACCGCCGCCACATCAACACCGACTCGGATTCCGAAGTGCTGCTCAATGTGCTCGCGCACGAGCTGCAGATCCAGGAGCGGATGGCGTTGACGCCCGACCACATCTTCAAGGCCGTGGCCGGTGTGCACGCGCGTGCGCGAGGCGGTTATGCCTGCATTGCGCTGGTGCTTGGCTACGGCCTGCTGGCGTTCCGCGACCCCAACGGCATCCGTCCGCTGGTGCTGGGCGAGCGCATTACGGCGGAAGGCCGTGAATATGCGGTGGCGTCCGAGTCGGTGGCGCTGGACGTGCTGGGCTTCAAGCGCCTGCGCGACGTGGCGCCCGGCGAGGCGGTGTTCATCACCGACGACGGCCAACTGCATTCGCGCCACTGCGCGGAGAGCGCGACACATGCGCCATGCATCTTCGAATACGTGTACCTCGCGCGTCCCGACTCGATGATCGAGAACGTGTCGGTGTACAAGGCGCGTCTGCGCATGGGCCAGAAGCTGGCCGAGAAGATCCTGCGCGAGCGTCCCGACCATGGCATCGACGCGGTGATCCCGATTCCCGACACCGCGCGCACTGCCGCCAGCGCGCTGGCCGAGGCGCTGGGCGTGCCGTTCCGCGAGGGTTTCGTCAAGAACCGCTACGTGGGCCGCACCTTCATCATGCCGGGGCAGGGCGACCGCGTGAAATCCGTGCGCCGCAAGCTCAATCCGGTGGAACTGGAGTTCCGCAAGAAGAACGTGCTGCTGGTGGACGACTCCATCGTGCGCGGCACCACGTCGAAACAGATCATCCAGATGGCGCGCGACGCCGGCGCGAAGAACGTGTTCTTCGCCTCTGCCGCGCCGCCGGTGCGCTACCCCAATGTGTACGGGATCGACATGCCTTCGGCCACCGAGCTGGTTGCGGCCGGCAAGACCGAAACCGAAGTTCAGCAGATGCTGGGCGCCGACTGGCTGATCTACCAGGATCTCAAGGACCTGGTGTGGGCGGTGCAGGATGGCAACGAATCGCTGAAGCATTTCGACTCATCCTGCTTCAACGGCGAATACATCACCGGCCTCGACCGCCACTATCTCGAGCAGATCGAGATGCTGCGCTCGGACGACGCCAAGGCTGCGCGCCGCAGCGCGTGACTGCTCAGCGCGTGTTGTGGCCGATGTGCCACAACACGCCGGTGGGGTCGATGAGGTGGAAGTCGCGCATGCCCCATGGGCGATCACCGGGTGCATTCATGCGTACGCCGTGCGTGGCGTATCTGCCCACGATGTCCTGCTCGGTCAGTCGTTGGTGCCAGGCGTCCGCATCGTCCACCAGCAAATGCATCATGAAATTGTCGGCGTGCATCTGCTGGTAGAAATGCTGCAGCAGGAAGCTGCACCCGCCGAGCGCGAAGTAGGCGACGCCTTCGAACTCCGATTTTTCCGTGAAGCCGAGATCGGCGTAGAAGCGCCGCGACAGCTCATAGTCGCGTGCGGGAACAAAGGTCTTGATTTCGATCGCGCCGAGCCCGGTCATGGTCCATTCCTTGCGAGGATCCGCGGCTGACTATGCATGCCGCGCATGACGGCGGCAATTCGGCCTGGCACCCAGTGGTCGCTACACTGCGCGCCATGAACGATCTGCACCAAGCCGCCAAGCGTTGCCTCGACGCCAGCGATCCGGCCGAGAAATTGCGCCTCACCCATGAAACCTGGCAAGCCCTGCAGATCGGCGATTTGCGGCCCGGCGATCCGGCATCCGCGGCAGCCCCCATCGGCGCCCCCGGTCGCCCCGCCAAGCCGCAATTGGTCAGCGCTCGTCAGGTGCCGCAGCGCGGCCTTGGCAGTGCCGAAGGCCGCGCCGCGCTAGTGCATGCGGTGGCGCACATCGAGTTCAACGCAATCAATCTCGCGTGGGACGCCGTCCATCGCTTCCGCGGCATGCCTGATGCCTATTACCGCGACTGGGCCAGTTGCGCTCACGACGAAGCCCGCCACTTCGCGTTGCTTTCTACGCGGCTGGCGGAGTTGGGCCATGCCTACGGCGACTTCGATGCGCACAACGGTCTGTGGGAAATGGCCGAGAAAACCGCGCACTCCGACACCGCACGCATGGCCCTGGTGCCGCGCGTGCTGGAGGCGCGCGGACTGGACGTGACGCCCGGCATGATCGAACGCCTGCGCCATGCAGGCGACGAACGCACCATTGCCGTATTGGAAGTGATCCTGCGCGAAGAGGTGGCCCATGTCGCCGCCGGCACGCGTTGGTACCGCTGGTGCTGCGAACGGGACGGCATCGATCCTTTCGACACCTTTTTCGACTTGCTGCGCGACTATCTCGGCGTCAGTTTGCGTGGCCCGTTCAACCGTCCGGCGCGATTGGAAGCCGGTTTTGTCGAGGCCGAGTTGGATCGGTTGACGACACTCGCCACCACGGATCGGAACCCCAGATTCGCGGACACTGAATGCTCACGTTGCTGAACGCCAGCGTCGCGCTGGTTTGACAGAGCCATCCCTGCTCACGAGGATGGGGACGCGCTGCATCGACGGCGCTCTCTTCGCGACGGCCTTGGCTACTTCGTCGTCAGCATCCTTCGGCGCTTCGGCGTGATGTGATTCCCCTGCTGACAGGTTTGCCGTCGCGCTCCCATTCCCCCCGAGGAGGAGACGACATGAAACAGGCCACGCATTTCATTTTCCCGGCCATGCTGCTGGTTTTCGGTAGCGCATCCGCTCAGCAGAGGGCTCCCGCGCCGCAAGCCCCGCAACCACAGCAGCAATCACAGCCTGCACAGCAGGAGCAGCCTTCGCAGCAGGCACCCTTGCAGGTTTCGGCGGCGCAGATGGCAAGTTGCGGTGGCGTTGCGAACAAGGCAATCACGGCTATGGACAAAGGCGACTTCGATGGAGCGACGCAGGCGTTCGCTCCGCAGCAGAAACCTTCAACAGACAAGCTGCAGCAGGCTTGGGGGTCGCTGACCAAGCAGTACGGCAATCCCAAGTCGATCGGCAACGCAGACAAGGGCCAGTTGATGCAAGGCGACGTCATCGTGCTTGTCCCGATGAAGTTCGACAAAGGACAGGTGGGAGCAGAAGCCGCCTGCAGCCCTGGCGGCCAATTGGTGATGCTGCGTTTCGGGCAAATGCCGGACGCGACAGGTTCGAAATCCTGACGTCGATCCCTTGTGCAGGCCGCACGGTTTGCGCAAGGGATGCCGGAAACAAGAAAGCCGCCTTGGAGGGCGGCTTTTCCGTTCTCGAGACCGAGGGACTCGGGAGTTCGAACTTGGTCGGGGAGACAGGATTTGAACCTGCGACTTCTACGTCCCGAACGTAGCGCTCTACCAGGCTGAGCTACACCCCGTGGGAGCCGCGTATCTTAATGACGGCGGCAGGCCTTGGCAACAGGTCTTCGCCGGCTGCGGAGGCCGGGGGGCCATCTGTTAATCTTGGCGGCTATCGCCGTGCGGCGATTCCATCCCCGTCACAGAGGTTTCCATGGCGCTTACCCCGGCCCGCACCATGCCTGGCGTGCTCGAGCTGCTGCCGCTCGACCAGATCGCGTTCCAGCGCATGCTCGACACCATCCGCCGCAACTACGAGCGCTTCGGCTTTCTGCCGGTGGAAACGCCGGCGATCGAATACGCCGACGTGCTGCTGACCAAGACCGGCGGCGAGACCGAGCGGCAGGTGTATTTCGTGCAGTCGACCGGCGCGCTGGAGCAGGGCGAGAAACCCGATCTCGCGCTGCGCTTCGACCTCACCGTGCCGCTGGCGCGCTACGTGGCCGAGCACGAGCGCGATCTGAACTTCCCGTTCCGCCGCTACCAGATGCAGCGCGTGTACCGCGGCGAGCGCGCCCAGCGCGGCCGCTTCCGCGAGTTCTACCAGTGCGACATCGACGTGATCGGCAAGGACAGCCTGTCGATCCGTTACGACGCCGAGTTGCCGGCAGTGATCTACAGCGTGTTCCGCGAGCTCGCCATCGGCCCGTTCACCATCCAGCTCAACAACCGCAAGCTGATGCGCGGCTATTTCGAGAGCCTGGGTGTGGCCGATGCGGAGCAGCAGATGCTGGTGCTGCGCGAGGTGGACAAGCTGGACAAGCGCGGGGCCGATTACGTGCGCGACACGCTCACCGGCGAAGGCTTCGGCCTGGCGGCCGCGGCGGTGGAGAAAATCCTGGCCTTCGTGCAGGTGCGTTCCACATCGCTGCAGGATGCCTTCGACAAGCTCGACGCGCTGGGTGCCGGTCCGGAAGCGCTGGAACAGGGGCGCGCCGAGCTGAAGGAAGTGCTCGGCCTGATCCATGCGCTCGGCGTGCCGGAAACGCATTACGCGCTGAACCTGTCGATCGCGCGCGGCCTCGACTACTACACGGGCATCGTCTACGAGACCACGCTCAACGAGCATCCGCAGATCGGTTCGATCTGTTCCGGCGGCCGTTACGAAAATCTTGCCGCCCAGTACACCAAGTCACACCTGCCGGGCGTGGGCATCTCCATCGGCCTCAGCCGCCTGTATTGGCAATTGCGCGAGGCCGGCCTCGTCGGCACGGCGCAGAGCACGGTGGACGTGCTGGTCACGCAGATGGACGAGGCGCAGCTGCCAGCTTATCTCGCGCTGGCCGGCGAGCTGCGTGCCGCCGGCATCGCCACCGAGGCGGTGCTGGAAGCAGGCAAGCTTGGCAAGCAATTCAAATACGCCGACCGCGCCGGCATCCGCTTCGCCGTGGTGCTGGGCGAGGACGAGCTCGCCAAGGGTGTGGTCACCGTGAAGGACCTGCGCCGAGGCGACCAGTTCGAGGTTGCGCGTGCCGAGCTGGTCAAGACGTTGCGGGTGGAGCTGGAGCAGGCGGCGGCAATGGGCTGAAGCGGCTCTTTGCTTGTCATCCCAGCAAAAGCTGGGAACCAGTGCCTGCAGACCGTTTCGCATTGCAGGGAGTGCACTGGATTCCTGCTTTCGCAGAAACGGCGAGCAAAGTCGGAATTTCCTTGGCCGTACGGATATTTTGGAGCATTTGTGAGCAAAACCATTCTTCTCGACGGCAGCAGTCTTACGCGGGCGCAGCTGGTGGCAGTGGCTCGTGATGGCGCCAAGGTGGCGCTGGATGCGAAGCAGTTGGAGCGAGTGCAGCACGCAGCGGATTTCCTTGCCGACAAGGTCAACTGCGGTGAGCCGACCTACGGCGTCACCACCGGCTTCGGCAGCAATGCCGACAAGTTGCTGGGTGCGCATCGCATACGCGACGAGCTGCCCAACAGCCGCACGCATACGCCGGAAGGCACGCTGCTGGAAGAGCTGCAGCACAACCTCATCACCACCCATGCCGTATGCGTGGGCAAGCCGTTCGGCGCCGACGTGGTGCGCGCGATGCTGGCCATCCGCATCAACACCCTGATGCGCGGACATTCGGGCATCCGCGTGTGCACGCTGGAAGCGTTGGCTGCCATGCTCAATGCCGGCGTGGTGCCGGTGGTGCCGGAGAAGGGTTCGGTGGGCGCCAGCGGCGACCTCGCGCCGCTCTCGCATCTGGCCATCGTGCTGCTCGGCGGTGGCGAAGCGTTCTACGAAGGCGAGCGTCTGTCAGGTAGCGAGGCGCTGAAGCGCGCGGGGCTGCAGCCCGTGCGCCTGTCGTTCAAGGAAGGCCTCGCGCTCAACAACGGCACCGCGCAGATGCTGGCTACCGGCACGCTGGCGCTGCACGACCTGGAACGCCTTCTCGACGCCGCCGACCTCGCCGCTGCGATGACGCTGGACGCCTTCGCCGGCCGTAGCGGTGCGCTGCGCCCCGAAGTGCACGAGCTGCGTCCGCACCCGGGGCAGGTCGCGGTGGCCGCGCATGTGCGCGAGCTGCTGCAAGGCTCGACCCTGCTCGACATTCCCTATCATCTCGTGCCGCGCTTCAAGCCGTGGACGACCGAGGCGTGGAGCGAGCCGGACGACCAGGCGCTCAGCTTCGACATCGGCTGGGACTGGGTGCCGGCCAACCAGCGCCACGGCCGCGAGGCGTTCTATGCGCGCTTCCTGCCGTTCAAGGGCGGCAAGAAGCACCAACCGCAGGACGCGTACTGCCTGCGTTGCATGCCGCAAGTGCACGGCGCGGTGCGCGACGCGTGGGCACAGGCCTGCCGCGTGTTCGACATCGAATTGAATGCGGTTACCGACAATCCGCTGATCTTCCCCGATGCCGAAGGCGCGCGTTTCATCGAGGAGCAGGTGATCTCCGCAGGCCACTTCCACGGCATGCCGCTGGCGCTGGCGATGAGCTACGTGAAGGCGGCGATTCCGGTGCTGGCTTCGATTTCCGAGCGCCGCCTCAACAAGCTGGTCGACCCGGCCACCAACGACGGCCTGCCGGCTTTCCTCAGCGGCAACGAGGACGGCACCGACTCCGGGTTCATGATCGTGCAGTACACCGCCGCGGCCCTGGTCAACGACCTCGCCACCCGCGCGCATCCGGCCAGCGTGTATTCGGTGCCGACCAGTGCGAACGCCGAGGACCACGTCTCGATGGGCGCCAACGAGGCACGCCACGTGCTGGAGATGATCGAAGACCTCGGTCACGTGATCGCGCTGGAGCTGTACACCGCCGCGCAGGCGCTGGATTACCGCCAGGAAATGCTCAACGCGGCACGCCGCCTCGCGCAGCGCGGCGGCTGGCAGGCACTGGCGGCCAAGGTGTCCAATGCGCCGCGCGAAGGCCAGCCGCATCACGAACAGTTCGTCACCGAGGCGCGCCAGCTGGCCGAGGCGTTGGCCGGCAGCAGCGATTTCCACGCTGGCACCGACGTGCAGCGTGCCCACGCCACTTTGCGCAAGAACATAGCCTTCCTGCACCGCGACCGCGCGCTGGACGGCGATGTGCGCAGCATCTGCGAACTCGTGCGGCAGGGTGCTTTCCACCCCGCACATGCGGCCTGACCTTAGGAGTTATCCATGAGCCTGATCCAGACCCCGGTGTCCTACGGCGAGCTGATCGACAAGATCACCATCCTCGAAATCAAGTCGCAACGCATCGGCGATCCCGCCAAGCTGGCCAATGTGCGCACCGAGCTCGACCTGCTCAACGCCACCTGGGCCGCGCACCCCGCCTCGAATGCCGATATCCGTGACGAACGCGCGCGCCTGCTCGCGGTGAACGAAGCGCTGTGGGTGATCGAGGACGATATCCGCCTCAAGGAAAAGGCGCAGGCTTTCGATGCCGAGTTCATCGAGCTGGCGCGCTCGGTGTATTTCAGGAACGACGAGCGCGCTGCAGTGAAGCGCGAGATCAACGTGAAGCTCGGCTCGCAGTTGGTCGAGGAAAAGTCCTATCAGGACTATCGCGCCGTCTGATGACGGAAGCCCTCTCTCCGGGAGGGGGTGTCAACAGGCGGGTGCAAGTGGAGCGTGGCGCAGAGGTTTTGCCCCACCTTTACCCCAATCCCTCTCTGGGGGGATTGGGGCATTCAAACCGGGCCTTGGCGAGTGCAGCAGCCTCGCATCGCTGGACGCGTCATCGACACCGACCAAATCCATCCCGCCCGTCTTCTCGATTTTGATACTCCCACCCAGCTCGCCATGGCTTGCCGAGGCGGCTGTGCGCGGGTTCGTGATGCTTGTCCATGCTCAAGCGACGTGGTTCGCGCTCCCTCTCGCCGGACCAATGGCGAATCGATAGCCTTGATGTTTTCTTGCCCAGTTTCCGCACGATTCTTGGAGATCTGGCCATACGGTTGATGCTGCTTGCGCGCCCTGTGACTGCGGTTGGTAGTGACGTGCCCGGCATCCATGACCCCGTGCTTCCGTTTGCCTGTATAGCTGCGATGTTGCTGTGCAACTCGATTCATGGTGCGGCTTGGGCTAGATTCCTGCCTTCGATTTAGATCGATCCAAAATCACAATCACTCAAAGGGATACCTGTCCATGCCCACGTGCAAACGGAATCCGAGTGGTACCAGGCACAAGTTCTTCTCCCTCGCATGCCTGTTCGTGTCGGGCGGTCTGCTTTCTTTGGCGGCGGCATGCGCGACGGCGGCAGATATGCAGCCGGCCGATGCAGTCAACCCATTGATCGGCAGCAGCAACGGCGGCAATACCTATCCTGGCGCCGTCATGCCGTTCGGCATGCTGCAGTGGAGCCCGGAGAACACGCGCGGACATCACATACGCACGGCCTCGCCCAGCGGCTACCAGTTCGATGCGCAGCGTATCCGAGGCTTCAGCCTCACCCATCTGTCGGGTGCGGGTTGTGCGGGGGCGAGCGGCGACATTCCCGTGCTGCCGGTCACCGAGCCGCTCACTGCCTCGCCTTCGATGGACACCGACGACTCGCGGTATGCCGTCGATTTCCGCCATGCCGACGAGCGGGCGACACCGGGCGACTACCGGCTGGCACTGGCCAACGGCGTGCAACTGGAACTGGCGGCGGCGATGCACAGCGGCATGGCCAGTTTCGCCTTTCCCACGGGCAAGCCGGCGAACCTGTTGTTCCGCACCTCGGATTCGGAAGTGGGCAGCAGTGCGGCCGAAGCGCGGATCGATCCGGCACAGCGGACAGTCAGCGGTTCGGTCACCAGCGGCAACTTCTGCGGCTACCTGGCCAAGGCCGACCAGCGCAGCTATTACACGCTTTATTTCGTGGCGCGCTTCGACCAGCCGTTCACCGCTACCGGTGCCTGGCGGGATGCGGTGGTGCGCGGTGGTGCGAACACCGAACAGGGCGGCACCGGCTATGACGCCAAGGGTTTCCCGGCCGCAGGCAAGGGTTCGGGCGTGTGGGTGTCGTTCGATCCAGCCAAGGGGCCGGTCGGGATGCGCGTGGGCATTTCCTACGTGAGCCTGGCGAATGCGCGCGCCAATCTCGATGCCGAGATTCCACAAGGTGCCACGCTGGCGCAGGTGCGGGGGCGCGCACGCGATGCCTGGAACAGGGCGCTGGCCAGCATCCAGGTGCATGGGGACAGCGCCGACCAGCGCACGGTGTTCTACACGGCGCTGTACCACAGCTTGTTGCATCCGAACGTGTTCAGCGACGTGGACGGCGAATACCGCGGCTTCGACCAGAAGATTCATCGCGTGCAGGGCAACCAGCAGGCGCAGTACGCCAACTTCTCCGGCTGGGACGTGTACCGCTCGCAGCTGCAGCTGGTGACCTGGCTGATGCCGAAAGTCGGCAGCGACATCGCGCAGTCGCTCTACAACCAGGCGCAACAGAACCACGGCGAATGGGATCGCTGGACGCACAACAGCGGCGGCACCCACGTGATGAGCGGGGACCCCGCGGTGCCCGCGCTGGCGGACATCTACGCCTTCGGCGGGCGCGACTTCGACCTGCATGGTGCCTACGCTTCGCTGGTCCGCGCCGCCACCGTGCCGACCGCGCACGACGGATCGGATGACGGCTGCAACGTGGAGTGCGTGGGCCAGCGGCCCTCGCTGGACCAGTGGCTTAAGCTGCACTACATCGCCACCCAGTCGCACGCATGGGGCGGAGCCGCCGAGACGCTGGAGGATGCGACGGCGGACTTCGCGCTGTCCGAACTCGCCGCCGACGTGGGCGACAAGGAAGGGGAGCGACGCTTCCGTGCGCGCGCCGGCTACTGGCGCAACCTGTTCAATCCGAAGGCCGCGCCTGATGGCGGTTACGTCCAGAATCGCAATGCCGATGGCAGCTGGCCCGCCTTCACGCCATCCACCGATGAGGGCTTCGTCGAAGGCAGCGCGGCGGTGTATGTGTGGATGGTGCCGTTCGACCTGCACGGCCTGTTCGATGCGATGGGCGGCGCCGACAAGGCCGTGGCGCGGCTGGACCGCTTCTTCCGCGACGCCGACGGGCACTGGGCCTTCACCAACGCCGGGCCGCTGCATGCGGAACTCAACAACGAGCCGTCGGTGGAGACGCCCTGGCTCTACGATTTCGCCGGCCAGCCATACAAGACCCAGGAGACCGTGCGCGCGGTGGTGAACACGCTGTGGAAGAACACGCCCGACGGCATCCCGGGCAACGATGATCTGGGCGAGATGTCCTCCTGGTACGTGTGGTCGGCGCTGGGGCTGTATCCCGAGATTCCCGGCAGCGCGGACCTGGTCGTGGGCAGCCCGTTGTTCGACCGCGCCGTCGTCCATCGCAGCGGCGGCGACGTGGTGATCGATGCGCCAGGCGCTTCGGCCGACACCCCCTACGTGCACACCCTGCAGGTCGACGGCAAGCCGTACACGCAGCCCTGGTTGCCGGCGGCTTTCGCCACGCATGGCGGCCAGTTGCGCTTCTCGCTGCAGGCGACACCGGACAAGGCCTGGGGTAGCGACCCGCGCGTCGCACCGCCTTCCTTCCCGCCCGCCGCCGGGCACGCCGGTTCCTGATCGACACCGCACGACGACCACGCAAGCAACCGACGACAAGAGGCCACGACATGTCCGCGAGACAACGCATGCTGTTCATGGCGTGGGCCTGCCTGGCATGCGGAATCGCCAATGCGCAGGCGCCCAATACACTTACTCCGCAGGAGAAGGCGCAAGGCTGGAAACTATTGTTCAACGGCCGCAACCTCGATGGCTGGCATTCCTACCTGCAGAAGACGCCGGGGAAGGACTGGTCGGTCCACGACGGCAGCATCGAACTGCAACGCGGAAGAACCGGTCGCGACGAGGATTTCGCCGACCTGGTCACCGATGGCGAATACGCTGATTTCGACCTGAAGCTGGAATGGCGGATGACGCCGTGTGCCGACAGCGGAGTCATGTTCTACGTGAACGAGTCGCCGAAATATGCGCAGACCTACGAGACCGGACCGGAGATGCAGATCGCCGACCTGGCTTGCACGAAGCCGGACAGTCGCGTGTTGAACGAGCGCTCGGGCGATCTGTTCGACCTGATTTCCTCGCCGGTGGAATGGGTCAACCAGGCGCCGCAGTGGAATCGCTTCGAGATCGTCGCCGACCACGGACACCTGCAGTTCTTCCAGAACGGCCACAAGGTGCTCGACACCTCGCTGTGGACGGACGAGTGGAAGAAGCTGGTCGCCTCCACCAAGTTCAAGGCGTGGCCGGACTTCGGCACCTTCCGCAAGGGACATGTTTCCCTGCAGGGCACCGAGGACAAGGGCACGACGCCGATCCGGCTGCAGTTCCGCGATATCAAGCTGCGGGAGCTGTAGAGGCAACCTGCGGCTTCAGCCGATCCCGAGATGGGTGCTGGCAGCATCGAAACGTTCGATCGCGTCGTCGACCTCGATCAGGTCCATCACGCCGGAGTGCTCGATCTTGGTGCCCCAGGCCAGTTCGCTGGCCGGCTTGCCGAGGTATTTGCGCGCGGCCTGGTCGTACTTGTCCACGCACCAGCGGCGATCGGAGTAGGGGCCGGAGCGGTTCGGATTGCTTGCCGCGTGCAGGCCCAGCACCTTGGTGCCGACGGCGTTGGCCATATGCATGGGGCCGGAGTCCGGCGTCAGCAGCAGCTGCGCGCGGGAAAGCAGCGCGAGCAATTTCTTCAACGTGTCCTTGCCAGTGAGGTCGAGTGGTGCATGCGTGCATGCGGCGAGCACCGCGTCTGCCATCGCGCGCTCGCTGGCCGAAGGCCCACCCACCAGCGCCACGCGCCAGCCACGGGCGGTGGCATGTTCCATCACCGCCGCATAACGCTCCGGCCGCCAGTTGCGCAGCGCGTGGCTGGAGCTGGGACTGACCAGCAGGGTGGGCATGTCGCCGGGCAGTTGTTCCGAGGCCCAGGCATGTGCTTCGTCGGGAATCGGAAGGTCCCAGCGCACCGTGGTCTGCTTCAGCCCCAGCGGTTCGCAGAAGCTGCCGATGGCGTCCAGTACGTGTTTGCCGCTGCGTGCGGGGATGCGTTCGTTGACGACGAGGCCGTGCAGGTCCTTGGCGCGCGCAGCGTCGTAACCGATGCGTCGATCCGCCTTGATGCCCAAGCTCAACAGGTTGGAACGCAAGGCCACCTGCATCTGCAATAAGGCATCGAAACGCTGGCCGCGCAGCGCCGCGCGCACTTCGCGCATGCCGGCCCAGCCCGCGGCCTTGTCGAAGGTGACGAAGTCCACGCCGGGCAGCTCGCCGACCAGCCTGCGCTCCAGCTTGCCCACGATCCATGTCAGCCGAGTTTGTGGCCACGCCGCCTGCAGCGTGCGTACCAGCGGCACGACATGGGTGACGTCGCCGATGGCCGAGGTACGCAGCAGGCAAAGCGAGGAGGGAGCGGACATGTAGAATCGCCGAGGGTTAACGAAGACGCGCCAGCACCGATGCAAGAGCAACTGCGCGAAGACGCCGAAGGCGCGATTCTGTTCGACGCCGCGGCATCGCCACAAGTCGACAACGACTGGTTCGAGCCGGAACGCTGGCGCGAACGCGGCGCGTTGCGCTCGCAGGCGGGCGGGCGCGGCGGTGTGCAGATCATCGCCACGCCGGCCGGCGAATGCGTGCTGCGACATTACCGTCGCGGCGGCATGGTGGCAAAGCTGATGGGGGATCGCTACCTGTGGCGCGGCGCGGATGCCACGCGTTGCTTTGCCGAATTCCGTCTATTGGCCAGGATCGCGCACTTGGGGTTGCCGGGACCGGCTCCCGTGGCTGCGCGCTATCGCCGGCACGGTTTGTTTTATCGCGCCGACCTCATCACCCGCCGCATCGCGGGGGCGCAGACCTTGGCCGAATGCCTTGCTTCCGGCAGCCTCGATGCGGAGTTGGCGCGCGAAGTCGGTGCGTTGGTGGCGCGCTTCCATCGCGCAGGCATCTGGCATGCGGATCTCAACGCGCATAACGTACTGGTGACGCCTGCGGTGCTGCACCTGATCGACTTCGATCGTGGCCGCATGCGCGATCCGGCGCAAGATTGGCGACTTGCCAACCTTGCACGGCTGCATCGCTCGCTGGTCAAACTCGGCGCAGCCGCGCAGGGCGAATCGGCGTTTCGCGCGACCGTGTGGACACCCCTCACCGAAGCCTATGAGGCGACGTTCGGAGCATGAACTGGCATCTTCATTTTCTTGGCACGGGCGCCGCGCATGCGGTGGAGCTGGGCTCGTCGGCGGTCGTGCTGGAACGCGACGGCGAGCCACTGCTGCTGATCGACTGCGGGCCGGACACGCTCGATCGCTACCGCGCCGCCTACGGCAGTCTGCCTCGAGCGCTGTACATCACGCACACGCACATGGATCACATCGGCGGCATGGAGCGCCTGTTCACCCGCGTGTGGTTCGACGAGGCGCTGCGCGGCACCATCCGCGTGTTCTGCCACGCTGCCCTGGTGCCGTGGCTGCAGGCGCGCGTAGCCGACTACCCCGGCGTGCTCGCCGAAGGTGGCGTGAACTACTGGGAGGCATTCCGCCTCGTGCCGTGCACGCGCGGCTTCTGGCTGGACGGTCTGTGGTTCGACGTGTTCGCCACGCGCCACCACCGTCCCGACACCTCGTTCGGCCTGGCGCTTGCGGGCAGCTTTGCCTACACCGGGGATACGCGGCCGATCCCGGAAGTCCTGGAGCGATACGCGGGCAACGGAGAGTTGGTCGCGCACGACTGCGGCTTGCATGGGAACCCTTCGCATACCGGTATCGACGATATTGAGCGCGAATACGACGCTGTGTTGCGCCGCCGCCTGCTGCTTTATCACTACGGCAGCGCGGCCGATGGCGCGGCGCTGTCGGCGCGCGGCTACCGGGTCGCCGCGACGGGGCAGCGCATCGCCTTGCGGATGCCGACACCACCGCGTGCGGATGCCGGTTGAGCATCGCCGTCCCTTGTCAGTGGCCGTGGTGCCCGGTATCCTTCCGCGTCTTCACCTGCCGCTGTTCGGGTCGGTGGGAAGGTTGCGTGCGGAGAGGTGTCCGAGTGGTTGAAGGAGCACGCCTGGAAAGTGTGTATACGGCTTATCCCCGTATCGCGGGTTCGAATCCCGCCCTCTCCGCCAGTTTCTAGTCAGTCACGACCAAACCTCGTGCGACGTCTTATGGTGGCCCCGTCGGTCCCCCCGCGACGATAGTCCGCAAATCCCGCCAGGTCCGGAAGGAAGCAACGGTAGTGGATGATTCGGGTGCCGGGGTGTGGCTGGCGGGGCCGCCGCCCATCCGGAGCAGGCCCTGACCGCAGCCCGAGACCATCCAGCTACCGGGGGCTGGCAAGACTCGCACGGCGGGTTCGCCCCTTCTCCCCGCCGGGAGGCCCGCGGGGAAGCCTCATGGATCGCGCCGGCCTTGCCGGGTGAGGAAGGTGGGGATGACGGGCGGGGCTCGCATCAATCCGCGCATGTTTTACTGACTTGCCGCCCCCACCTTGGCACAATCGACGTTCGTTCCAAGGTGGCTGCGCATGTCCTATCAAGTTCTTGCCCGCAAATGGCGCCCGCGCAAGTTCGCTGAACTGGTGGGACAGGAGCATGTGGTGCGCGCGCTCACCAATGCGCTGGACACCGGGCGCATGCACCACGCCTATCTGTTCACCGGCACGCGAGGCGTGGGCAAGACCACCATCGCGCGCATCTTCGCCAAGTCGCTGAATTGCGAGCGTGGCGAGTCGGCCGATCCCTGCGGCGAATGCGCGGTATGCGTGGCGGTGGACCAGGGCCGCTTCGTGGACCTGCTCGAAATCGATGCGGCCAGCAACACCGGCGTGGACGACGTGCGCGAAGTGATCGAGAACGCGCAGTACGCGCCTTCGCGCGGCCGCTTCAAGGTGTACCTGGTGGACGAGGTGCACATGCTCTCCAAGCCGGCCTTCAATGCGCTATTGAAGACGCTGGAGGAGCCGCCGCCGCACGTGAAATTCCTGCTCGCCACCACCGACCCGCAAAAACTGCCGGTGACGGTGCTGTCGCGCTGCCTGAAGTTCAACCTGAAGCGCCTGCTGCCCGAACAGATCGCGGGCCAGATGCGGCACATCCTCGGCGCCGAGAACATCGCCTACGAAGATGCCGCGATCGAGGAACTGGCGCGAGGCGCCGACGGCTCGCTGCGCGACGGCCTCTCGCTGCTAGACCAGGCCATCGCCTATGGCGGAGGAACGCTGCATGCCGACGACGTGCGCACCATGCTGGGCAGCGTGGCACGTGGCCAGGTGCTGGGCGTACTCGATGCGCTGGCCGACGGCGACGGTGCACGTTTGCTTGCCGAATGTGCGCAGATCGCCTCGTATTCGCCCGATTTCGGTGGTGTGCTGGACGATCTTGCCGGCGTGTTGCACCGCCTGCAGTTGATCCAGCTGGTTCCCGGCTATCGGCTCGACGACGATTCCGACGGCGAGGCCTTGCATGCGCTGGCGGTGCGCATTGCGCCGGAAGACGTGCAGCTCTATTACCAGATTGCCATCGGCGGCCGTCGCGATCTCGCATTGGCGCCCGACGCGCGTACCGGTTTCGAGATGGCGTTGCTGCGCATGCTGGCGTTCCGCCCAGGTGGCGAAGCGGCACGCCCGGCCATGGAACGCGCGGCACCCGTTCCTCGAGCTGCGGCTGCGCCCGCGCATGGTGCAGCGCCGGCGGCGCCCCCGGCTTCGGCCTATCGTGCTGCGCCACCCGTCGCCGCGCCGGCACCCGCCGAGCGCGAGTCGGCCCTGGCCCCGGCCGCACCGTCGCGCGATGCCGGTGGCTTGCCGCATTGGGAAAGCCTGATCGAGCAAGCTGGCCTGCGTGGCCCGTTCGGCGTGCTGGCGCAAAACGCCGTGTTGCGCGAACGCGAAGGCAATACCCTGGTGCTGGCCTTGCAGCCGGCGCACATGGGCATGGCGGTGGAACCGATGCTCAGCCAGATGGAGGAGCGCATCAGCCATGCGCTGGGGGAACGCATCAAACTGCGCTTCGTCGACATCGACAAGTCGGCGGCCTCCGCCACCCCTGCTGCGCGCGCCGCGCAATCGCGCGACGCGGCACAGGCGGCGGCGGAGCAATCCATCGCCGAGGATCCCTTCGTGCAATCCATGAAACGCGACTTCGGCGCCCGCGTGGTGCCGCAGTCGGTGAAACCCTTTGGCAGTTGATGACGGAGTAGTGCGATGAGAGGTCAGATCGGCCAGCTGATGCAGCAGGCCCAGCGCATGCAGGAAGACATGAAGCGCGCGCAGGAAGAGATCGCCAAGCTGGAAGTCACCGGCAGCGCCGGCGGCGGCTTGGTGAGGGTGACGATGAGCGGCGCGCACGAGGTGCGCAAGGTGGTGATCGACCGCCAGACCTTTGCCGACGACCCGGAAATGGCCGAGGACCTGGTCGCCGCCGCGATCAACGACGCAGTGAACAAAGTGGCCCAGGCCGGCCGCGACAAGATGGGCAATGTCACCGCCGGCATGAACCTGCCGCCGGGCTTCAAGATGCCATTTTGATATGCCGATCCCTCGGCAAAACCCCGGCCATCCCTGGCCGGACTTTTCAACAACAACCGCTTCGTAGCGAAGGCTCATGAGCAAGCTGCTCACCGACCTGATCGAGGCGCTGCGCTGCCTGCCCGGCGTAGGCGGCAAGAGTGCGCAGCGGATGGCCTTTCATCTGCTGGAGCGCGACCGCGAGCGCGGACTGAAGCTGGCCGATGCGTTGCGCGAGGCGATGCAGCGCATCGGGCACTGCGCGCGTTGCCGCAACTTCAGCGAGGAGCCGCTGTGCGCGCTCTGCGCTAGCAGCAGTCGCGACCGTCATTTGCTGTGCGTGGTGGAGTCGCCGGTCGATCTCGCGGCCATCGAGCAGGCCACCGGTTATCGCGGGCACTACTTCGTGCTGCATGGCCGGCTTTCGCCGCTGGACGGCCTGGGGCCGGAGGAACTGGGCTTGGCGCAACTCGCGCAACGCCTCGGCGAAGGCCAGGTGGAGGAACTCATCATCGCCACCAATCCCACTGTGGAAGGCGAGGCCACCGCGCATTATCTGGCGCAACTGGCGCACGCCGGAGGCGTGCGGCCAACGCGGCTGGCGCACGGTGTGCCGCTGGGCGGCGAACTGGAATACGTGGATCGTGGCACGTTGGCGCATGCGTTCGGTGGTCGCCAACAGCTCTGAGCCTTGCGATCATCCCTGATCGCGGGGATCAAACAGGCGGGTCGTCCGTGGCCGCAGGCTTCAAGTATTGCGATCATCCATGATCGCGAAAATCAAATGGGCGGCCATCCCTGGCCGCACTCTTCAAATCAGGGCGACGACATGGCCGACACCATTTTCGACAAGATCATCCGACGTGAAATTCCGGCGGACATCGTCTACGAAGACGACGAAGTGCTGGCGTTCCGTGACTTGAACCCGCAGGCGCCGGTCCATGTGCTTTTCATCCCGAAGAAGGCCATTCCCACGCTGGACGACGCGAAGCCGGAGGACGCTGCATTGCTGGGCCGCCTGTTGCTGGCCATTGCCGAATACGCGCGACGCGAGGGTTTCGCCGAGCAGGGTTATCGTGCGGTGAGCAACTGTCGCGAATACGGCGGTCAGACGGTGTACCACCTGCACGTCCATTTGCTGGCGGGGCGTCATTTGAAATGGCCGCCGGGTTGACTGTTGCTGGCATCGACGCACACGAAAAAGCCGGCCACATGGGCCGGCTTTTTCGTGTGCGTGCAGATTACCTGGGCGGCGGCGCCGGACGCACCACGATCACGCGCGGACCACCCCAGCCCCAGTACGGGCCGTAACCCCACGGACCCCACGGGCCCCAGTACGGATCGTAGAAACCAGGCGGGTAGGGCGCGCCCACGTAGGCCTGGCGTTTCGGCCACAGGTACACCACGTCCGCTTCCACGCGCGGATAGGGATAGCTGTATTCACCCACCTTCTTCGACACCGTGCCGTTGATGGTGCCGGTCACGGTCATTTCGCGGCCGCGGGTGAATACTTCGGGATCATAGAAGCCGCTGTGGCAGGCGACAAAGCGGCCCTGGCCTTCGCTTGCGTTGCCCAGCTCGGGGCGGGCCTGTTCGTCCAGCGGGCGAGCCAGAATGTAGAAACAGGTTTCCTGCGCTCCCGGTTCGGTCTTGATGATCTCGCCGCCCCAGCGCACACGGGTGCCGCCGGCGCTGCCCTGCTGCACGGAGGTGCTGGTGACGTTGGCGTAGTTGCCTTGCAGCGGTTGCGGCATGGTCGCGCAGCCGCCGAGCAGGGCGATGCCTGCGACTAGTGCGAGAGGGCGATACAGGGAAGACATGGCGGTTTCTCCATCACGTGATAGTGGTGCTACCCGGTTAACGCTTATTTGACCACGCGGCTGACAGGAAAATCCCGCACGGCGCGTTGCAGTGCCCGGAGGGATTCAGCGGCCGCTTCGTTATGGGCATAGCGCAGTTCGAGATAGTGGTGCATCAGTTTGATCAGCCTCTCGCGTTGCGTCGGCAGCACGCGGGCGGCGCGTTGCAGGAAATCGCGCGGCCCTTCGCCTCTCGCTCGCACCACGCCCATCCGCGCCAGCTTGTGTTCCAAGCCGCGCAAAGCCGCGCGTACGGCGTCTTCCGGTTCGCGCCGCCGCCATACCCATGCCAGTCCGATCAGCATGGCCAGCACGGAGGATGCGGCGAGCAATCCGACGAGTGTGGACGTCTCCGTCTCGCCGACGCCGAATGGCTTGAGCAGGCTGCGCTGGCGCAGCGCGTCGAAGCCATTAACGCCCAGGTTCCACCAACGGTTGACGATGTCCCAGCGATTGCGCATCGATTGCAGCCAGCCGCTTTGGTACCAGGGCAGCTGGCCGCCAGGAGCCGCGGCGGCGGCACCGAAATCGATGCGTTGCGGACGCACGGCGGCGGTGGGATCCACGCGCACCCAGCCGCGGCCTGTCAGCCACACCTCGCTCCACGCATGCGCATCGGAATTGCGCACCAGCAGGTAGCTGCCCATCGCGTTCCAGTAGCCACCCTGGTAGCCGGTGACCACACGGGCGGGGATGCCGGCGGCGCGCATCAGCACGGTGAAGGCGGATGAGTAGTGCTCGCAGAAGCCCTCGTGCGTGTCGAACAGGAAATCGTCCATCGCATCGCGGCCCAGCGGCGCGGGCGCCAGCGTGTAGCGGAAGCCGCCGTCGTGGAACAACGCCAGGGCGGCCTGCACGATGGCGGCATCGTCGCTGCCATATTGCTTGCGCCATGACTGGCCCAGCGCCAGCGTGCGCGGGTTGAAGCCATCGGGCAGTTCCAGCCAGCGTGCCTGGTCGCCGCCCGGTTGTGGTTCCAGCCGGTAGGCAGTGGCGGAGGTCAATGTGTAGTCGAGCAGCTTGTCCACCGGCTTGTCGGCAACCACCACACGATCGCGGCGCAGGCTGGCGTCGGGCGGGGCGGACAGCGGCACATCCAACGTTGGCAGCACGCGTTGCCGGGTCGGCTCCAGGTTGATGCGGTAACGGATGCCGTGTGCGGCCTCAAGGGCCGCCGGCGGTTCGTCGGCCGCGTCGCGATATGCCCAACTGACGCCGTCGTATTGGTCCATCACGTAGGCGCGGAAGTAGCGTTGGTCCGGCGGTGGCGGTGGGCCTTCGAAGCTCACGCGCAGCGCGGGACTGTTGTCGACCAGCAGTTGGGTGAAGCCGGATGGCGTCATGTTGTCGGCAAGGCCGCTGCGCTGTTCAGCGCTGTTCGGCGCCCCCCATAGCGGCGAACTGAGGCGCGGTACGAGCAGGAAAGCCAGCATTGCCAGCGGGAGCGCAACCGCCAGCAGGCCCATGCCGGGCAGCAGTTCACGCCACAGTGGGGCGGGTACACGCCGTCCCGGCTCCAGTGAGCGCAACGCGGCCAGTGGCGGCAGCAGGCCCAGCGCCACAGCGATGGTGGCGACGAGGCTGTGGTCGGAGAGCAGCGCGGCCATCAAGGTGAAACAGGCGAAGCTCATACCCACGCGGGCATCGCGCACGGTTTCGGTTTCCAGCAGCTTCATCACCAGCAGGCCGATGGCCAGCATGGTGCCCGGCCCTTGACCGAACACATTGCCGTAGCGGCCTACGACCGCCAGCACCAGCAATGCCAGCAGCGGCAGCTTCAGCCATGTGGAAGTGCGCGCGTGCTGGCTGCGACGTTGCCACCAGCGCAGGCCAAGGACCAGCAGCAAGGGGGCGGTCAACCACCAGGGCAGATGAGGCGCATGCAGTGCGATCACCGCGACGACGGAGAGTGCGGCGAGGTCGAAGCTGCGTTCGCCCAGCGGCGCGGCAGTGGCTGCGTTCATGGCAACAACGCCAGCGCACTCATGCAGCGCGCGTAATGCGTTGGCCCGCAGCCGGCGGTGATGGACCCGCTCGGCAATTTCAGGCTATAGCGGCGGCCCTGAGCCTCTGCCTCACCCAGCCAGCGGGCCAGGCGGGCGATGCGTGTCTCGCTGTCGAACGAGCGCAGGGCATCCCAGTCCAACAGCCAGGTTTCACGCGGCTCAGGGCGGTCGAAGTCTTTCACCAGCAGGTCGTGATGGCGGGCGCTGGCCTTCCAGGCGATGTGGCGTGGCGCGTCGCCGCGACGGTAGTCGCGAAGCGCGGCCAATTCCTCACCCGGTTGCGGGCGGAGCCGTTCTTGCGCGTCGGCGGGCAGGAAGGGCGGCGGGCCGCCCACTTCCGGCCGCGGCCACACCAGGACAGATTGCTGCGGATGCAACCAGCTCCATGCGCGGAACAGTCCCAGCGGCCAGGTGCTCCAGATGCGCAACCGCGGCAGTTCCTGCCAGCCGCGCCAAACGGTGGGCAGGTACACCTTCAATTCGGTGACGCCGTCCACGGGGAAGGCGTGCGTTTCGTCCGCGCAGTCCAGTCGCACGGCTTCGCGCGGGCGCGATGCGAAAAAGGACAGGGTCAGTTCCAGCGGCTCGCCCGCGGTGGCGTGACCGGCGCGGATGTCGCGCAAGCGCAGGCCATCCAGTGCGCGGAAAGCCAGCAGCATGCTGGACGCACAGGCCGCGCCGAGCATGCAGGTCAGCAGTAACGCGGCATTGTTCGCATAGTTCAGCGCCCCTACCAGCATCACCATCAACAGCACGCTGAAGGCAATGCCGAACGCGCTGGGCACGATGTAGATGCGCCGCCGGTCCAGTTCGATCGGCAACGGCTCGGGTTGGCGCAGGCGGGTGAGCGCGGGCAGGCGGCGTTCGGCGTGTTGCGCGAGCTTGCGCAGGAGCCCGTTCATGGTCTCCGGGTGCCCATCGGTGGGAGCGGTACGCACGCGGGCCACGCAGGAACGGGGGCACGCGGCGAGAGTTCAGGGAGAAGCCCGGCTCCGGAGAGCGGGGAGTGGACATCCCTCCATGACCGAATGACGCCGCCGGGATGCGGGCAAGCCGAGCCGGCGCGGGACGCCAGGGAGCCGCGGACGGGTGCCATCAATCCACCGCTACCTCGGCGAGGAGCTGGCGCGCGAGCGCCTCGCCGCTGGCGCCGCGTGCAGCCACCAACCGATGCGCGGCCAACGGCACGAACAACGCCTGCAGGTCCTCCGGCAACACGTAGGCTCGGCGATGCAGCAGTGCCCACGCACGTGCGGCAGCGAGCAGGGACAGGCCGGCGCGCGGCGACAGGCCGGTGCGGATGTCGGCATGGCGGCGGCTCGCGGCGAGCAAGGCTTGCAGATAGTCGAGCAGGGCGGGACTGGTGGTGATGGCCTGTGCCTGCCTGCGCAGTGCAAGCAGGGCGGTGCCGTCCAGTGCAGGCGTCAACGTGCTCAACAGGTCGTGACGGTCGACACCGGTGAGCAGTTCGCGTTCGGCCGCGGAATCGGGGTAACCCAGCGACAGCCGCAGCATGAAGCGGTCGAGTTGCGAATCGGGCAGCGGAAAGGTGCCGGCCAGATCCAGCGGATTTTGCGTGGCCACCACGAAGAACGGGTGCGGCAGGGCGTGCGTCTGGCCGTCCACGGTGACCTGGCCTTCGGCCATCGCCTCCAGCAGCGCGCTCTGCGTCTTGGGCGTGGCGCGGTTGATCTCGTCGGCCAGCAGCAGGCCGCCGAAGATCGGCCCGGGATGGAAGCGGAACTGGCCGGTCTCGCGTTCGTACACGCTGACGCCGAGGATGTCGGAGGGGAGCAGGTCGCTGGTGAACTGCACGCGCTGGAACTCCAGCGCGAAGCTCGCCGCCAAGGCGTGCGCCAGCGTGGTCTTGCCCACACCGGGCACGTCTTCCAGCAGCAGGTGACCACCGGCGATCAGGCAGGCCAGTGCCTGCTTTACCTGTCGTGCCTTGCCCAGCACGACGCGGTTGAGCTGCGCCTCGGCAGCGGCGAGGCGCTGGCGTAGTTCGTCGGCGGGTGGCGTGGCAGGCAAGGGCAGGTTCATTGCTGTTGGGGCTCGCGGCAGTTCATCGGCAAGGTACGGGCCGGCAGTTCGGAACTGCAACGCCAGGTTGGGGCGATGCCGCTACCTTTGTCCATCGTCAGCCAGACGCGTTTGCCGTCGAGCATGGACTGGCCCGGCGCGTGCAGGGTGAGTTCCAGCGCACAGCTGCCGTCTGCCTTCATGCTGCCGACCGTGATCGACTGCAGTTGCTTGCTGGCATAGCTGTCGGCGTCGCGGATGCCCGCTTCGCCGTTGCTCGGGCATTTCCCGTTGGTCTGCCATGCCTGAACCACTTGCGCTTCCAGCGGCTCGGCCTGCGCGATGGCGGTGACGACCTGCGCGCGCTGCAGGTAGTTTTGGTAAGAGGGAATCGCGATAGCCGCGAGTATCGCGATCACCGGCACGATCAGGAGCACGCCGATCAGCAGCACGATGAGGCAGCCGGACGTCTGCCGGTTCTGCCTCTCCGGGTGGTCGGTGAAGGCCCAACGGTCCGTCACCAGCGTGCTCGCCACCATGTCGTGCAGGGCTTGCTTGCGTTCGGTGAAAGCGGCCATCAGGAAGCCGATGTCCATCGTGAGATGGGACAGCGCCGCAGCGAACCAGCGGCCGACGGCGTGCTTCCAGCTGATCCTCCGACCTTCCAGGTCGGTGACCTTGATGCCCAGCGCGCGCTTGCCCAGCGTGGCTTGGTGCACGGAGCTTTCCTGCAGCGAGTAGTACAGCAATGACACGCCGAAGACGATTGGGTAGATCAGCAGGATCAAGGCGGCATGGGCGGGATCGGGCTCGTGGCCTTGCCCCAGGGCTAACGACAGGCCGAGCACCAGCGCGAACGCGAAAATCAGCACGAAGGTGATCGCGCCGAGAATCAACCCGTCTATCAGGTAGGCTGCCCAACGGCGGACGAAGCCGGCGTAGACCACGTCCACGGACGTCGCCGCGAACGGAGCCGGTGCGCTGAAACGCGGCGCTGGCGGAATGGTCGGTGGCGGTTGCGGTGGCGCGGTGGGCAGGCCCAGTTCATCGGCCAGCGAAGACAGCGGCTGCCATTGCGCCAGTCCGTCGCGCCAGACCAGTGTGTCGGGGGACAGCCGTTCGCGTTCGATCACACGAAGGAAGTCTTCCCGCGATACCGGCCCCTGCTGCTGGCCGTGGCGATCCGCGTAATACCAGGTCGTTTCCGTGCTCATGTTGTCCCCTGAAGTCCATGTGCAGAGTAGCGGCAGCTTGCGTGAACTGTCACCGCTATGGGATGGCCGCGCCGGCCGAACGCAGCATCCCAGCCAGTGCGATCAAGGGCAGGCCGATCAGCGCAGTGGGATCTTCGCTGTCGATACGCTCGAACAGGCTGATGCCCAGTCCCTCGCACTTGAAGCTGCCGGCGCAGTCCAGGGGCTGCTCGCGCGCCACGTAGCGTTCGATTTCCTGGGCTTCCAGTGCGCGGAAATGCACGCGGGTGCGATCGATGTGGAGTTGACGACAGCCATCGCGCGTGTCGAGCAGGCACAGCGCGGTATGGAAATGCACCACGCGGCCGGAGCTGGCGGTGAGCTGGGCGCAGGCATGAGCGGCGGTGCCGGGCTTGCCCAGGGTTTTGCCATCCAGCTCCGCGACCTGGTCGGAGCCGATCACCAGTGCATTGGCGAAATCGTCCGCGGCGGCCATGGCCTTGGCGATGGCGAGCCGCGCCGCGCGGGTGCCTGGCGCTTCGTCGGGCAGCGCCGTTTCGTCGGTGCCGGGTGCGCGCTGTTCGAAATCGGGTAGCAAACGGCGCAACAAATCGGCGCGGTAGTGCGAGGTGGAGGCAAGCACGATGCGGGGCGGCGTGTCGCTCATTCGGCGTCGCGATGGATGTGTTCGCGCATGGCGCTGTCGAGGTCGCGCTGGGCGGCGTCCAGGGCCTGCAGCAGCGGCTGCAGGCGGTCGCGGCTGGCGCGCATGGCGGCGGCGGTTTCGGCCAGCTCCTGTTGACTGGCACGTGCGGCGCGGTCGCGGATCCAGATGCGCTGGCGCAGCAGCGCCTGCAAGCCGGCATCGACCGCGTGGCGAGCATCCTGTTCGCTGGCGGCGGGCAGGTCGGGATTGGTCGCCATGACCGCGTGTGCCTGCTGCAGACCGGCGCGGCAGCTTTTCAGGTCGGTTTCCAGCCGGTCGGCAAGGTCGAGCAATTGCTGAAGGTCGGTGGCACGCCGGTTCTGCCAGCGACGCGAGGTGAGCGCCCAGATCGACGCGACGACCAGTATCAGCAGCGCGAGCACGCCGAGCGACAGGGAAAGGTTCACGTGGACAGATGATTGAGGTGGGCGTGCAGTCTGCCGCAAGCGGGGTGGATCAGGCAAAATACGCAAAACGGATGACGCAAGCGCTTGATTGTCGGTTGACTTCGGCCGTCCGCGAACTTACCATTTGCCGATTATGTCCGTGACATTGCCAGAGTCTGTGGACGCTTGGCGCATGGTTTCGGCGCGGCGTTCGTTCGAAGGATCGATGCCTGTTGCTGCTCTGGAGCGCCTGTGCGGTGCACTGGCCAACAGCGAAGGCGAGGTGCGTTACCGGCTGGATTTCGGCCGTGACGAGCTGGGTACGGACTATGTGGATGTCCATGCGCAGGCGCCGCTGACGATGACCTGCCAGCGTACGCTTGAGCCGTTCCTGTTGCCGGTGACGGTGGACAGCCGGCTCGGCCTGATCCGGCAGGAGCGCGACGAGGCGGGTTTGCCGCCGGGTTGCGAGCCGTTGCTGGTGGCCGAAGACGGTCGTCTGCATCCGGCTGACGTGGTTGAGGACGAGTTGTTGCTGGCCTTGCCGCTGGTGCCGGTGAATCCGGACAGCAGCCTGCCCGATGCGCTGGTGGATCCTGGCGAGCTGGAGCAGGACGAGGTGCAGTTACAAGAAAACAATCCGTTCGCGGTGTTGCGCGAGCTGAAGAAGTAAACCGGTCGGGGCATGCAGCCCCGATCATGTGAACATCGAAACAGGTTCAGTTGGAGAACTACCATGGCCGTTGCCAAGAGCCGCCGTACCCCGTCCACCCGCGGCATGCGTCGCGCACACGACAAGCTGAAGACCGTGCAGCTGTCCACCGACCCGACCAGCGGCGAGGTGCACCTGCGCCACCACGTCACTGCCGACGGTTTCTACCGCGGCAAGAAGGTCATCGAGACCAAGGGCGCCGTGTCGGTCGAAGACTGATCGCGCTTGCGGACTCTCTTCGCGGAGTCCGCCTGCAGGCATCGAACGGAACGGCGCGGCGACGCGCCGTTTCGCGTTTGAGCATGCCGGGCGGTTCACGTCGCCCGGATTCCCGATGTCCGAACGGTTGCGCATGCACCGCACAGGGCGTTCAATGCACGGTTTGCGTCCCACGGAAAACGGAATGGCCTCGATCTACTCCCGCATCATCGCTACCGGCAGCGCACTGCCCGAGCGCGCCGTCAGCAACGCCGATCTGGAGAAGATCGTCGACACCAGCGACGAATGGATCCGCAGCCGTACCGGCATCCGTCAGCGCCACATCGCCGCCGATGGCGAGACCACGGGCGACCTCGCTTTCCTTGCTGCGCAACGCGCGCTGGAAACTGCCGGGGTGAAGGCTGCCGAGATCGACCTGATCGTGGTCGGTACCACTACGCCCGACATCATCTTTCCGTCTACCGCCTGCCTCGTGCAGCAGCGTCTCGGCGCCAATGGATGCGCGGCATTCGACGTCAACGCCGCCTGCTCGGGTTTCATGTACGCGCTGGGCATCGCGGACAAGTTCATCAAGAGCGGCCAGTCGAAGAAGGTGCTGGTGATCGGCGCCGAGACGCTGACCCGCATGATCGACTGGAACGAGCGCGAGACCTGCGTGCTGTTTGGCGATGGCGCTGGCGCGGTAGTGCTCGAAGCCTCCAGCGAGCCCGGCGTTTACGCCACCTGCATGCATGCCGATGGCGGCTACAAGGAATTGCTGTGGAACCCGGTCGGCGTGTCCGTCGGCTTCAAGGACGAACCCAACCATGGCGTGCGCATCAAGATGGCCGGCCGCGAAGTGTTCAAGGTCGCGGTGAAGACGCTGGATTCGCTGGTCGGCGAGACGCTGGAGGCGGCCGGGATGCACGAGGCTGACATCGACTGGCTGATTCCGCACCAGGCCAACCTGCGCATCATCGAAGCCACCGCGAAACGGCTGGAAATGCCGATGGATCGCGTGATCGTCACCGTCGACCAGCACGCCAACACCTCGTCCGGCTCGGTGCCGCTGGCACTGGATTACGCGGTGCGCTCGGGCAAGGTGCAGCGCGGCCAGAACCTGCTGCTGGAAGCGTTCGGCGGCGGCTTCACCTGGGCTTCGGCGCTGCTGCGCTACTGATCGACTCGCGATTCGTCCGAAGCCTCCAGCCCGAGTTCCCCATCTCCAGCAATGTGGGTGCGGACCCGGAGCGGAGGCCTTGAGCTTTTCCGTTGGAGAAACCTGCATGACTGCCACCCATTCCCATCTCGCCTTCGTCTTCCCCGGCCAGGGTTCGCAATCGGTCGGCATGCTGGCCGAACTGGCCGCCGCGCATGGCGAGGTGAAGGCGAGCTTCGACGAGGCTTCGCAGGGCGCGGGCGTGGATCTGTGGGAGCTCAGCCAGCAGGGGCCGGAGGACCAGCTCAACCGCACCGAAAACACGCAGCCCGCGCTGCTCGCCGCAAGCGTGGCGGTGTGGCGCGTGTGGCAGAAGCTCGGTGGCGCGCAGCCTGCGCAGTTGTCCGGCCACAGCCTCGGCGAGTACAGCGCGCTGGTCTGCGCGAATGTCCTGTCGCTGCACGACGCGGCAGCGCTGGTGGCTGAACGCGGTCGCCTGATGCAGGCGGCGGTGCCGGCGGGCACCGGCGCGATGGCGGCCATCCTCGGTGGCGACGACGCGCAGATCGCACAGGTGTGCGACGAGGTTGCGCAAGGCCAGGTGGTGGCGCCGGCCAACTACAACTCGCCGGGCCAGCTGGTGATCGCGGGCAACGCCGAGGCGGTGGATCGCGCGCTGGCCAGGCTCGCCGAGCTGGGCGTGAAGAAGGCGGTGAAACTCGCCGTGTCGGTGCCTTCGCACTGCATGCTGATGCGCGATGCCGCCGACAGGCTGGGCGAGCGCATGGCTGCGCTGTCGTGGCAGTTGCCGGCGATTCCGGTGGTGCAGAACGCCGAGGCGAAGCGTTACGACAGCATCGAAGACATCCGCGGTGCGTTGCAGCGCCAGCTCTACCTGCCGGTGCGCTGGACCGAATGCGTGCAGGCGCTGGCCGCCGGCGGCGCCACGCGCATCGCAGAGTGCGGCCCGGGCAAGGTGCTGGCCGGCCTGGTCAAGCGCATCGACAAATCGCTGGAAGCGCGCGCCATCGGTATGCCTGCCGAACTTGCCCAGACGCAAGGCGAATGGCAGAACCCCTGATCCGGAGTCGTACCCGTGAAATCATCGCCACCCGAGGGGCTTCCTGCATACCGATTGCTTACCGGCCCGGACGACTCCGCGTTCTGCCGGAGGGTGAGCGAAGCATTGGCGCTGGGCTATACGCTGTACGGATCCCCTGCCGCAACCTTCGACGGCAAGTCGGTCATTGTCGCGCAGGCCGTGGTCTGGCCGTCGCATCACACAATCCACGAGAACTGACATGAGTGCAATTCTGCAAGGTGAAATCGCGCTGGTCACCGGCGCCAGCCGCGGCATCGGCGCGGCGATCGCGGACGAGCTGGCGGCGATGGGCGCCACCGTGATCGGCACGGCCACCAGCGAAAACGGTGCGGCCGCCATCGGCGAGCGGCTGGCTGCGCACGGCGGCCATGGCCGCGTGCTGGACGTGGCCGATACCGCCGCCGTGGAGGCACTGATCGACGGCATCGCCAAGGAGTTCGGCGCGGTGAGCATCCTGGTCAACAACGCAGGCATCACCCGTGACCAGCTGCTGATGCGCATGCCCGAGGCGGACTGGCAGGCCATCCTCGACACCAACCTCAGCTCGGTGTTCCGCACCAGCAAGGCGGTGATGCGCGGCATGATGAAGGCGCGCAAGGGGCGCATCATCTCCATCGCCTCGGTGATCGGCTTGACCGGCAATCCCGGCCAGTCCAATTACGCGGCGGCCAAGGCAGGCATCATCGCGTTCTCCAAGTCGCTGGCGCGCGAGATCGGTTCGCGCGGCATCACCGTGAACGTGGTGGCGCCTGGCTTCATCGATACCGACATGACGCGTGCGCTGCCGGAGTCCGCGAAAGAGGGCCTGCTGAACCAGATCGCGCTGGGCCGACTGGGCGAGGCCAGCGACATTGCCAAGGCGGTGGGTTTCCTCGCATCGCCCGCTGCCGCCTACATCACTGGCGAAACCCTGCACGTCAATGGCGGCATGTACATGCCCTGAGCGCTTGGCGCGGCAGTTTCAAACGGTGCCGAGTCCATACGGCAACGCATGCCAAACCTGTCGCACAGGGTCGCGTTTTCGGCGACAATCGCGTTTTCGCATCGGCCGCGAGGCTGGCACAGCAACACTGGCAGGTGCATGGCGGCCTTGCGGTTTAGCCACTACAATCCGCCGGTCTTTGCCGGCCGCAAGCCGGCGCACAACACATTCCCCGTGGGAGATTTGCAATGAGCACCATCGAAGAGCGCGTCAAGAAGATCGTCGTGGAGCAGCTGGGCGTGAAGGAAGATGAAGTCACGGCGAACGCTTCGTTCGTGGACGATCTGGGCGCCGATTCGCTCGATACCGTCGAGCTGGTGATGGCGCTGGAAGAAGAGTTCGAGACCGAAATTCCGGACGAAGACGCCGAGAAGATCACCACCGTGCAGCAAGCCGTGGACTACATCAAGGCCCACTCCAAGGATTGATCAAGCGACGCAGGCAGGCGCAATGCGCCATTGCTTCGCGAGCGGTACCGGAAGCTGCGCCGACTGGCGCAGTTTTCGTTTCTGTAATCCGTAACGTCCGATCCCGTATGGTGCGCCATGGCCATGGGCATCCGCGAACGAAGGGTGCCGGCCACGCGCCGGCTCCCCGCAACACGAAGGAAAAGAGCATGAGCAAGCGACGCGTGGTAGTGACCGGCATGGGCATCATCTCGCCGGTCGGCAACGACCTGTCCACGGCTTGGGACAACATCCTCAAGGGTGCCAGCGGCATCGGCCCGGTAACCCATTTCGATGCGACCACTTATGCCACGCGCATCGCCGGCCAGGTGAAGGATTTCGATCCGGCGCAATGGATCGCGCCGAAAGAGATCAAGAAGATGGATCCCTTCATCCACTACGGCATCGCCGCGGGCACGCAGGCCCTGAAGGATTCCGGACTGGAAGTGACGGAGGCCAACGCGCCGCGCATCGGCGTGGCGGTGGCGGCCGGCATCGGCGGCCTGCACACCATCGAACACACCTCGATCGAGCTGCACGAGAAAGGCCCGCGTCGCGTATCGCCGTTCTTCGTGCCTTCGTCGATCATCAACATGGTGTCCGGGCATCTGTCGATCATGTACGGCCTGAAGGGTCCGAACATCGCTTGCGTCACTGCCTGCACCACCGGCACGCACAACATCGGCCTGGCCGCGCGCATGATCCAGTACGGCGATGCCGACGTGATGATCGCCGGCGGCGCCGAGTTCGCCACCACCGGCACGGCGATGGCGGGCTTCTGCTCGGCCAAGGCCATGTCCACCCGCAACGACGAGCCGACCAAGGCCAGTCGGCCGTGGGACAAGGATCGCGACGGCTTCGTGCTGTCCGACGGCGCCGGCGTGCTGGTGCTGGAGGAATACGAGCATGCCAAGGCGCGTGGCGCGAAGATCTACGCAGAACTCGTGGGCTTCGGCATGAGCGGCGATGCGTTCCACATCACCGCCCCCAGCGAGGGCGGCGAGGGCGCGGCACGTAGCATGGATACCGCGCTGAAGGACGCGGGCCTCAATACGACTGACGTGCAGTACGTCAACGCGCACGGCACCTCGACGCCGCTGGGCGACCTGGGCGAAGTGCTGGCTGCCAAGCGCGTGTTCGGCGATTACGCCTACAAGCTCGCGATGAGCTCGACCAAGTCGGCGACCGGCCATCTGCTGGGTGCCGCTGGCGGCGTGGAGGCGATCTTCACCATCCTGGCGCTGCGCGACCAGGTGCTGCCGCCGACCATCAACCTCGACGAGCCGGGCGAAGGCTGCGACCTCGACTTCGTGCCGCACACCGCACGCGAAACGAAGCTGGACGTGGCGATCTCCAACTCCTTCGGCTTCGGGGGCACCAACGGCACGCTGGCGTTCCGTCGCGTTTAATAAGCCGCTGCGCTGTGACACATCGTCGAACCTTGCACGGCCGGCGCGACTTGCTCGCGCCGGCCGCTGCATTTCCGCAGCGCTATCCCTGCCTGCTCGAAAGCGTGCTGCATGGCACGCCGCAGGCGCGCTACGACATCCTGTTCGCGTTTCCGCAGGGTAGCCTCACGCTGACTGCCGACGGTGTCGTGCGCGATGCTTCCGGCGATGCGGTGGGCGCGCGCTTCCTGGACGCACTGGATTCCGCCTGGCGGGCCGAGCGCCTGCCGCGCGAAGAGGATGGCCTGCCGTTCCACGGCGGCTGGGCGCTGCTGCTCGGCTACGAGCTGGCCAGCGAAATCGAGCCGAAGCTGCGCTTGCGCACCGATGCCGTGCTGCCGGTGGCACTGGCCCTGCGCTGCCCGGCCGCCGTCATCGTCGACCATGCGCGCGGTTGCACCGTGCTGGTGGCCGAGGCCGGCAGCGAGCACCTGCTCGACGTGCTGGAAGCCGATCTGGCAACGGCGCCCGCGACGTCCGCGCCGACGTTGCCTTTGCCGGTACGACTGGCCGAGGACGAGCCAAAGCTTTTCCTCGACGGCGTGGCGCGCATCCACGAACACCTTTCCGCGGGCGACATCTTTCAGGTGAACCTGTCGCGCGCATGGCGTGCGCACTACGCCGAGCCGCCGACCGCGGCGGCGCTGCACCTGGCCTTGCGGCGCGCCAATCCCGCGCCGTTCGCGGGCCTGCTGCAGCAGCCGGGCTGGGCAATCGCCAGCTCCTCGCCCGAACGGCTGGTGGAAGTGCGCGACGGCATCGCGCAGACGCGTCCCATCGCCGGTACCCGCCCACGCACGGTCGGCGACGACGACGTTGCGCGTATCCGCGAGCTCGCCGCGCATCCCAAGGAGCGCGCCGAGCACGTGATGCTGATCGATCTCGAGCGCAACGACCTTGGTCGTGTCTGCGTGCCGGGCACCGTCGAGGTGGACGAGCTGATGACGGTGGAGAGCTATGCCCACGTGCACCACATCGTCTCCAACGTGCGCGGGCGCCTGCGCGAAGGCGTGACGCCGGGGCAGGCGATAGCAGCGGTGTTCCCGGGCGGCACCATCACCGGCTGCCCCAAGGTGCGCTGCATGCAGATCATCGCCGCGCTGGAGGATGCGCCACGCGGCGCCTATACCGGTGCGCTGGGCTATCTCGACCGCAATGGCGATCTCGACCTCAACATCCTGATCCGCACGCTGACGCTGACCGGCGACACGGTGTGCCTGCGCGCGGGTGCCGGCATCGTGGCCGACTCGGAGGCGGAGAAGGAGCTCGACGAAACCCGCGCCAAGGCGCGCGGCCTGTTGCGCGCATTGGGGGCAGGGGACACATGATGCTCGTCGATGGTCAGTCGCAGGACACGGTCGCCGCGCTGGATCGCGGCCTGCTGTATGGCGATGGCCTGTTCGAGACGATCCGTTTTGTGGGCGGCAACGCGCCGCTGTGGGCGCGTCACATGCAGCGGCTTGCACATGGCTGCGAGCGGCTGCGTTTGCCTGCGCCCGATCCCGTATTGCTATGGCGCGAGGCGCTGGCGGTAACTCAGGGCATCGTGGATGCCGTGCTGCGCATCACGCTCACCCGCGGCATCGGTGCACGCGGGTACGCGATGCCCGCGGTACCGCATGTCACCCGCATCGTGGCGGCGTTCCCGCTGCCGGAGATCGATGCGACGGCGTACCGCGACGGCGTGCGCCTGCACCTGTGTGAAACGCGCTTGGCCGAGCAGCCCTTGCTTGCCGGCATCAAGCACCTCAACCGGCTGGAACAGGTGCTGGCGCGCGCCGAGTGGAGCGATCCCGCGATCGCCGAAGGAGTGCTGTGCGATCCGCACGGCAATGCGATCTCGGCTACCGCGGCCAATCTGTTTGCGGTGATCGGCGACGTGCCGGTGACGCCGCGCGTGCACCGCTGCGGCGTGGCCGGCGTATTGCGTGCCGAGCTGCTGGCTGCATTGCCGCAGGCGCAAGTGCGCGATCTGCCGCTGGCCGAATGCCTTGTCGCCGGCGAACTCTTCCTATGCTCCAGCGTTCGCGGCATTCTGCCCGTTCAGGCCGTGGGCGATAGGGTGTTCGCTCCCGGCCCGGTGGCCCGCGCGATGCAGGCGCATTGGCGCGGGCTTGGCTTCACTTGGGAGCAGGCATGACTGGCAAGACCTCGCGCGGACGTGTTTTCTGGCGCAATGCGATCCTGGTGCTGTTGCTGGCGCTGATCGGTGTCGCGGTGTGGAGCTGGCGCGATTTCAGCCGCTTCGGCAATACGCCGCTGCACGTTTCGGCGCAGGGCGAGAGCATCGACATCGGTCGCGGCAGCAGCTTCAAGGAAATCGTGAGACAGCTGCGCAGTCAGCAGCTAAGCGGCGCGTCGCCGCTGTACTGGCGCCTGCTGGCAATGCAGATGCGCGCCGCGGGCAAGCTGCATGCCGGCGAATACGCCACGCCCGTCGGCATTACTCCGCGCCAGCTGCTCGCCAATATGGCCGCGGGCAAGGTGCTGCAGCGCAACTTCACCATTGTCGACGGCTGGACTTTCCGCGACGTGCTCGCGGCGCTGGCCAAGGCGGAGAAGCTCAAACACGACACCGCCGGTCTGGATGATGCGGCGATCATGCAGAAGATCGGCGCGACGGGTGAACAGCCGGAAGGCCGTTTCCTGCCCGAGAGCTACGCCTACGTGAAGGGCGACAGCGATCTCGACATCCTCAAGCGTGCGCATGTGGCGATGGCAAAGATGCTGGACCAGCTGTGGCCGGGGCGCGACAAGGATCTGCCGCTGGCCACGCCCTACGATGCGCTGATTCTTGCCTCCATCGTGGAGAAGGAAACCGGCCGCGCCGACGAGCGCGCGAAGATCGCCGGCGTATTCGTGCGCCGCCTGGAGGACCACATGCTGCTGCAGACCGACCCCACCGTGATCTACGGCATGGGCGACAGCTACCAGGGCAAGATCCACAAGGTCGACCTCACCACCGATACGCCCTACAACACCTACACCCGCCCGGGCCTGCCGCCCACGCCCATCGCGATGCCGGGCAAGCCGGCGATCATGGCGGCCTTGCATCCCGAGCCCGGTACCGCGCTGTATTTCGTGGCGCGTGGCGACGGCACGCACGTGTTTGCCGACACCCTCGACCAGCAGAGCCGCAACGTGGCCTGCTACCAGCTGAAGCATTGCGGCAATGATTGAGCGCGGCCGACTCATCACGCTGGAAGGCGGCGAAGGCGCAGGCAAGAGCACCTTGCTGGAGGGTTTGCGTGCGCACCTGGAAAGCCACGGTGTCGATCCGTTGCTGGCGCGCGAGCCAGGCGGCACTGCGCTGGGCGAACAGGTGCGCACCATCCTGCTGGATCCCGCGCAGCGCTCGATGTGTGCAGAGAGCGAACTGCTGCTGATGTTCGCCTCGCGTGCGCAGCTGGTGCGCGAAACGCTGGAACCCGCGCTGGCGGCAGGCCGCTGGGTGCTGTGCGACCGTTACGTGGATGCCAGCTATGCCTACCAGGGCGGTGGCCGCGGCCAGCCGGTCGAGCGCATCGCCGCGCTGGAACGGTGGGCCTGCGCCGGACTGAAGCCCGACCTCACCCTGTTGCTCGACCTGCCCGTGGCCGACGGGCGCGCGCGCGCAGCCGGTCGTGGCGAGGCGGATCGCATCGAGGTCGAGGCGGATGGTTTTTTCGAGCGCGTACGTACTGCGTATCGCGCGCGCGCAGTGGACGAGCCGCATCGCTTCCGCGTGATCGACGCCGGCCAGCCGCCCGAGGCGGTGCTGCGCGCCGCCATTGCGGCCACCGCGCATTTGTTCGGGGCGACAGCATGAGCGCAATGCCCTGGCACGCAGCGGACTGGGCACGCCTGCAGGCGCGCCGCCAGCGCGACGCCTTGCCGCACGCCTTGTTGCTGTGCGGTCCCGCCGGACTGGGCAAGCGTGCCTTCGCGCAGCGCTTCGTGCGTGGCTTGCTGTGCGAGCGTGCACAGGATGGCGAAGCCTGCGGGCAATGCCGCAGCTGCCTGCTGCTGGCTGCGGGCACGCACCCCGACGTGGTGACGCTCAGCTTCGGCCTGCGCAAAGACGGCACGCCGCGCACCGAGATCGTGGTCGAGCAGATCCGCGACCTGTCCGCGCGATTGGCGATGAGCAGCCAGTTTGGCGGTTGGCAGGTGGCGCTGATCGATCCGGCCGATGCGATGAACGCGGCGGCCGCGAACGCGCTGTTGAAGACGCTGGAAGAACCAGCCACGCGCACCATGCTGGTCCTTCTTGCCGATGCACCGTGGCGCTTGCCGCAGACCATACGCAGCCGCTGCCAGCGCATCGAATTCAACGTGCCGCCACCCGCGGAGGCGCAATCCTGGCTGGAGGGGCAGGGCGTGGCGCAACCTCAGAAGGCGCTCGAAGCGGCGCTGGGTAATCCGGGCCTGGCGTTGGCATGGACGCAGGAAGGCGCACTGGAGCGTCGCGCCGAAGTACGCCGCGACCTGGCTGCGCTGGCCGCCGGCCGCGGACAGGCGGCCGATATGGCCCGTCGCTGGCTGGACGACGAAGCCGCACAGCGCCTGTGGTTTGCCGCGCAGGCGGTGGCCGACGAACGTCGTGCGCAGGCGTCGCAGGCCGCGTCGCCGCTCGCCAGCGTGATGGATGGCGAAGCGCTGGCGCGCTGGTACGACGCCGCCAACCGCACCCGGGATGCCTTGCGCGGCCCCTTGCGCGGCGACCTGTTGTTGCTGGAACTGCTGGCGCAATGGCGCTGAGTGCGCCGACGCCACCGAGCATCACGGCGCAAACCCGCCTGCTGGTGGTGGCGCCGCATCCCGACGACGAAACCCTTGCCAATGGCCTGTTGATCCAGCGCGTGCTAGCGGTCGGCGGTGCGGTGCGCGTACTGCTGCTCACCGATGGCGACAACAATCCATGGCCGCAGCGCTGGCTGGAACGGCGCTGGTTCATCGGCGCGGCCGGGCGGGCGCGCTGGGGATCCCGCCGCCGCGCCGAATGCGGAGAGGCGCTGTATCGATTAGGCGTGCCGCCCTCGGCGCTGCAACCGCTGAGCTGGCCGGACATGGGTGTGCTTGACCGCCTGTTGCAGCCGGATCGTCAGGCACCAGCCGAACTGGCGGTGACGTTGGCGGATTTCGCCCCCGACCTGATCGCCATGCCGGCGCTGACCGATCGCCATCCTGATCACGGCGCAGCGCATGTGCTGGTGCGCATGGCGTTGGCACGGCTGGGATATACGCCGACCTTGCTCGGTTATCTGATACACGGGCCTGGTGATGCCGCTCCGGAGCCCGGATCGATCGGCACCGCCGCGGAGCAGGCCGCCAAAGAAGAAGCGCTGGCCGCTTATGGCACCCAACTGGCCCTGAGTGGCGAGCGGTTTCGCCGGTTGGCCCGGCGCCCCGAACGCCATGCGTCGATCGCGTCCGTTTCGTCCGCTGCGGATCGGGGACTGCCGTGGCGCCCGTCGCCGTTGCTATGGCCATGCCTGCGCCTGACCGTAGCGACCACCTCCGGCGAAGTGAGGCAATGGCCATGGCGTGACGCGCCGTTGCGGCGCGACGGGCATGGGGGCTGGCAGCTGGATTGGCCGGCTGCGCAGGCAAACGAAGTCTGCTTCGCACGCTTGTCGTTGGCGCTGCCATCGCCATGGATCTTCGACCATTGGGGTTGGCGCGAGATCTGATGGCCTGTTCACGATTTTCCCGTAGCCCGCGTTGTCTTGCGATGGACGTCATGCGGTAGCGCGCGGCTTGACCTGCCGGCCAGGTAACCGCTGCGCCGCGCGCTACCGCCTGACGGTCGCGGCAAGACAACCCGAAGGGCCGGGTCTGTTTGCCAACGTCCCTGCTTCATCACTCGGTCGTGGATGGGCATCCACTCCTTGGTTTTCCCTAGGGCTGCGTGCAAACAGCTCCCGGCGCGAGACGTGGAGAGATCGTGAACAAGCTCTTAGAGCTTTGCGCGGCGAGCGACCCTCGCTAGCATGGGCGTCGTCGCATCGACAGCCGAGAGTCGTCCAGGAGCCCGCATGAATCCCGTTGCCGCTGCCGCCCGCCAGGGCATCATCTCGCTGAAGATCAAGGACGTCGCCGCGCTCTACAACGCCTACATGCCCTTCCTGCGCAACGGCGGCCTGTTCGCACCTACCGCACAGGCGTATTCGCTGGGCGACGAGGTGGTACTGCTGGTGAGCCTGGCCGACGAAAGCGAGCGACTGTCCGTGGTGGGCAAGGTGGCGTGGATCTGCCCCACTGGTGCCCAGGGCAATCGCACCGCGGGCATCGGCATCCATTTCAACGAGACGCCGGACGCCGAAGTGGCGCGTCAACGGATCGAGAACATGCTGGCCGGCGTGCTCAATTCCGAGCGGCCCACGCACACGATGTGACCATCGGCTTCCAGCGCATGCGCACCTAGGGGTTGTTTTCGCGCATCCGACGAACGTCAAGCTGTTGTGGTGTCGGCATGCGCTGATACAATGCGTCGGTTCACGACCTGGATCGTGGAGAGTCGGGCGCCCGTGGTTGTCACCAGACGGGAGCGTGGTTGCCCGAAATGCATTGCCGGACCGTTTCCCCGCGGTCGCTGATGCGCCCCGATGGCGCGGAGGTAGGTTGCACCGTGATTGCCGAATATTGGCCTGTATTACTTTTCATCGCCGTGGCCGCCGGCCTGGGCATCGTCCTGCTGGTGATCGGCATGCTGGCCGGCAAGCACCGGCCCAGTGCGGAAAAACTTGCGCCCTACGAGTGCGGCTTCGAAGCCTTCGAGGATGCCCGAGCGCGTTTCGACGTGCGCTACTACCTGCTGGCCATCCTCTTCATCATTTTCGATCTGGAAATCGCCTTCCTGTTTCCCTGGGCGGTGGTGTTCAAGCAGATCGGCATCGTGGCGCTGATCGAGATGGCGCTGTTCCTGCTGCTGCTGGTGATCGGTTTCGCCTACGTCTGGAAGAAGGGAGCACTGGAATGGGAGTGATCTCCGCCATCGACAAGGTGATGCACAACCCGCAGCCGTTGAGCGTGGTTGACGACATCCTGCGCCCGGCCGGCGACAACCCAGTCATGCAGCGCGGCTTTGCCACCACCAGCGTCGACGCCCTGATGAACTGGGCGCGCACCGGCTCGATGTGGCCGATGACCTTCGGCCTGGCCTGCTGCGCGGTGGAGATGATGCACGCCGGCGCGGCGCGCCTCGACCTGGACCGCTACGGCGTGGTGTTCCGTCCGTCGCCGCGCCAGTCCGACGTGATGATCGTGGCCGGCACCCTGGTCAACAAGATGGCTCCCGCGCTGCGCAAGGTCTACGACCAGATGCCCGAGCCGAAGTGGGTGATCTCGATGGGCAGCTGCGCCAATGGCGGCGGCTACTACCACTACTCGTATTCCGTGGTGCGCGGCTGCGACCGCATCGTGCCGGTGGACATCTACGTGCCGGGCTGTCCGCCCACGGCCGAAGCGCTGATCCACGGCATCCTGCAGTTGCAGAAGAAGATCCGTCGCACCAGCACCATCGCCCGCGGTTGAAGGCAGAGCCATGACCGATACGCAAAAGACCTCGCTGGCCGAGCGGCTCGCCGCACGGTTCGGCGACACGCTGAAGATCAGCGTCGTGCGCAACGAAACCACCGCCGAACTGGCGGCTGCCGATCTGCTTGCCGTGGCCACCGCGCTGCGCGATGAGCCGGGCTTCCGCTTCGGCGAGCTGGTCGACCTGTGTGGCGTCGACTACCTCGGCTACGGCCAGAACGAATGGGACACGTCCGACGTCTCGTGGACCGGCTTCTCGCGTGGTGTGGAAGGCGAAGCCGTGGGCCGTTTCGACTGGGCCGACCGTCCGCGCGACGTGAACCGCCCCCGCCGTTTCGCCTCCGTGATGCACTTGCTCTCGATCGAGCACAACCAGCGCTTGCGCCTGCGCGTGTTCTGCGAGGACGACAGCCTGCCGCTGGTGCCGTCCGTCTGCGGCATCTGGCCGGGCGTGAACTGGTTCGAGCGCGAGTCGTTCGACCTCTACGGCATCATCTACGACGGCCACCCGGACCTGCGCCGTATCCTCACCGACTACGGCTTCGTGGGGCATCCGTTCCGCAAGGATTTCCCGCTGATCGGCAACGTCGAGGTGCGTTACGACCCCGAGCAGCAGCGCGTGGTGTACGAACCCGTGACGTCGGTAGTGCCGCGCGTGCTGGTGCCGCGCGTGATCCGCGACGACGCCGACCTCATGCAGGCCAAGGCCGAAGCCGCCGACGACTGGCGCAGGAACTGATTCGATGGCCCAGGAAATCCGCAACTACACGATGAACTTCGGCCCGCAGCATCCCGCTGCGCACGGCGTGCTGCGCCTGGTGCTGGAGATGGACGGCGAGACCATCGTCCGCGCCGACCCGCACATCGGCCTGCTGCACCGTGGCACCGAGAAGCTGGCCGAGTCCAAGCCGTTCAACCAGTCGATCGGCTACATGGACCGCCTCGACTACGTGTCGATGATGTGCAACGAGCACGCCTATGTGCGCGCCATCGAGAACCTGCTGGGGATAGCGGCGCCGGAGCGTGCGCAGTACATCCGCACCATGTTCGACGAGATCACGCGCATCCTGAACCACTTGATGTGGGTGGGCTCGAACGCGCTCGACCTCGGCGCGATGGCGGTGTTCCTCTACGCGTTCCGCGAACGCGAAGAGCTGATGGACGTCTACGAGGCGGTGTCGGGCGCGCGCATGCACGCCACGTACTACCGCCCGGGCGGCGTCTACCGCGACCTGCCCGACCACATGTCGCAGTACCGCGAATCGCCGTGGCACAAGGGCAAGGACCTCAAGCGCCTCAACAGCTGGCGCGAAGGCTCGATGCTGGATTACCTCGACGCCTTCACCGACGACTTCCCGAAGAAGGTGGACGAGTACGAGGAACTGCTCACCGGCAACCGCATCTGGAAGCAGCGCACCGTCGGCATCGGCGTGATCTCGCCGGAACAGGCGCAGGCCTGGGGCATGACCGGTGCGATGCTGCGCGGCTCGGGAGTTGCCTGGGACCTGCGCAAGAAGCAGCCGTATGCGAAGTACGCCGAGATGGACTTCGACATTCCGGTGGGCGTCAACGGCGACTGCTACGACCGCTATCTCGTGCGCGTCGAGGAAATGCGCCAGGCCAACCGCATCATCAAGCAATGCGTGAAGTGGCTGAAGGCCAATCCCGGCCCGGTGATGGTGGAGAACTACAAGGTCGCCCCGCCGAAGCGTGCGGAGATGAAGGAGAGCATGGAAGCGCTCATCCATCACTTCAAGTTGTTCACCGAAGGCTACGGCGTGCCGGCCGGCGAGACGTATGCCGCGGTCGAGGCGCCCAAGGGCGAGTTCGGCTGCTACCTCGTCTCCGACGGCGCCAACAAGCCATTCCGCGTGCACCTGCGCGCGCCGGGCTTCGCCCATCTGTCGTCGATCGATGCCATCGTGCGCGGCCACCTGCTGGCCGACGTGGTGGCGATGATCGGCACCTACGACCTCGTGTTCGGCGAAGTGGATCGCTGAGCCGGCACGACGGAGAAACGCATGAAAGCCACCGGACATTACGACCAGGTCAAGAACGTCGATGCGCTCGCCGTGCTCAACGAGCACACGCGCCAGCACATCGACCACTGGCTGACCAAGTTTCCGCCGGACCGCAAGCGTTCGGCGCTGATCCAGGCGCTGTTCGCCGCGCAGGAACAGAACCAGGGCTTCCTCACCGACGAGCTGATCGCCGCCGTGGCGAAATACCTCGACCTGCCCGCCGTGTGGGCCTACGAGGTGGCCAGCTTCTACTCGATGCTGGAGACCAAGCCGGTAGGCCGCAACAACGTGGCGATCTGCACCAACATCTCGTGCTGGCTCAACGGCGGCGTGGACCTGGTGAAGCATTGCGAGCGGAAGCTCGGCATCAAGCTGGGCGAGAGCACCGCGGACGGCCGCATCTACCTCAAGCGCGAGGAAGAGTGCATCGCCGCCTGCGTGTACGCGCCGGCGATGACCGTGAACGGCCACTACCACGAGCGGATCACCATCGAGAAGCTCGACCAGATTCTGGACGGGTTGGAGTAAGCGCGACATGGCAAGCACTACCGGTCCGGTCGGGCCCGCACCCCAGGAACACCAGGTCGTCTACACCACGCTGCATTTCGACAAGCCGTGGGCTATGGACAACTACGAGAAGGTGGACGGCTACAAGGCGTGGCGGAAGATCCTCGCCGAGAAGCCCGATCCCGCCTCGCTGGTCGAGATCGTCAAGAACAGCAACCTGCGCGGCCGCGGCGGCGCGGGCTTTCCCACTGGCCTGAAATGGTCCTTCATGCCGAAGGGCAACATGCAGAAGTACATCCTCTGCAATTCGGACGAGTCGGAGCCTGGCACCGCGAAAGACCGCGACATCCTGCGCTACAACCCGCACGCGGTGGTCGAGGGTCTGGCGATCGCCTGCTACTGCACCGGTTCCACCGTGGCCTACAACTACCTGCGCGGCGAGTTCCACCACGAGCCGTTCGAGCATTTCGAAGAGGCGCTGAAGGAAGCCTACGCGGCGGGCCTGCTGGGCAAGAACATCCAGGGTTCGGGCATCGACGTGGACATCTACGGCGCGCTCGGCGCCGGCGCCTACATCTGCGGCGAAGAAACCGCGCTGATGGAGTCGCTGGAAGGCAAGAAGGGGCAGCCGCGCTTCAAGCCGCCGTTCCCGGCCAACTTCGGCCTGTACGGCAAGCCCACCACGATCAACAACACCGAAACCTACGCCTCGGTGCCGGCGATCCTGCGCAACGGTGCGGAGTGGTTCCTCAATCTCGGCAAGCCGAACAACGGCGGTCCGAAGATCTTCTCGGTCTCCGGCCACGTCAACAAGCCCGGCAACTTCGAGATCCGCCTCGGCACGTCCTTCAAGGACCTGCTGGAAATGGCCGGCGGCGTGCGTGACGGCAACCAGCTCAAGGCGGTGATCCCCGGCGGCTCCTCGATGAAGGTGCTCAACGCCGAGGAGATGATGTCCGCCACGATGGACTACGACTGCCTGCAGAAGCTGGGCTCGGGCCTGGGTTCCGGTGCGGTGATCGTGATGGATGAGACCACCTGCATGGTGAAGGCCTGCCATCGCATCTCGCAGTTCTATTTCGCCGAGTCCTGCGGCCAGTGCACGCCCTGTCGTGAAGGCACTGGCTGGATGTTCCGCGTGCTGACTCGCATCGTGGAAGGCAAGGGCACGCAGGACGACCTGCACCGCCTCAAGGCCATCGCCGGCCAGATCGAAGGCCACACCATCTGCGCGTTCGGCGAAGCCGCCGCGTGGCCGGTGCAGGGCTTCCTCGCCAAGTTCTGGAACGAATTCGAATACTACGTGCAGCACGGTCGCTCGATGACTGAAGACCAGCTTGCCGCCAACCGTGGAGTCGCTGCATGAGTGCGCAGCCCACCAGCACCGCCCCCGACGTCGTCAACATCGAGGTTGACGGCAAGCCCGTGCAGATCCGCAAGGGCGCGATGATCATCGAGGCGGCCGACGCCATCGGCATCGCCATCCCGCGCTTCTGCTACCACCGCAAGCTTCCCATCGCCGCCAACTGCCGCATGTGCCTGGTGGACGTGGAGATGGGCGGCCGCCCGATGCCCAAGCCGCAGCCGGCCTGCGCTACGCCGGTGGGCGAGGGCATGAAGGTCACCACGCGCTCGGACAAGGCGCTGAAGTTCCAGAAGGACGTGATGGAGTTCCTTCTGATCAACCATCCGCTGGACTGCCCGATCTGTGACCAGGGCGGCGAGTGCGAGCTGCAGGACGTGGCGCTGGGCTACGGCCGCAGCGTGTCGCGCTACACCGAGCGCAAGCGCACCGTGGCCGACGAGAACATCGGGCCGCTGGTTGCCACCGAGATGACCCGCTGCATCCAGTGCACGCGCTGCGTGCGCTTCACCAGCGAGATCGCCGGCACCTACGAACTGGGCGGCTTGAGCCGCGGCGAGAATCTGCAGATCGGCACCTACATCGGCAAGACGGTGGAGACCGAGCTGTCGGGCAATATCATCGACGTCTGCCCGGTGGGCGCGCTGACCAACAAGCCGTTCCAGTACCAAGCGCGCGCCTGGGAACTGATCGCCAAACCGTCCGTCGCCTACCACGACGCCATGGGCTCCAACCTGTGGCTGCACACGCGCCGCGGCGACGTGCTGCGCACGGTGCCGCGCGACAACGAAGCCATCAACGAGTGCTGGCTGTCCGACCGCGACCGCTACAGCCACCAGGGCCTGTACGCGGCGGATCGCGTGAGCGCACCGCAAGTCAAGCGCAACGGCCAGTGGCAGCAGACCACCTGGGAAGACGCGCTTTCCGTTGCCGCCGAGGCGCTGAAGGGCGTGCCGGGCAGCGACCTGGGCGTGCTGGTGCACCCGGCTACCACCAACGAGGAAGCTGACCTGCTGCTGCGCCTCGCGCGCGGCCTGGGCAGCGCACACGTCGACCACCGTCTGCGCCAGCTCGATTTCGCCGACAACGCCGTGGCCAGCCGCTTCGGCCTGCCGATGGCTGAGGTGTCGCAGGTGCAGGCTGCGCTGCTGGTCGGTTCCGACCTGCGCCACGAGATGCCGCTGCTCAACCATCGCCTGCACCAGGCGACCAAGAAGGGCGCCAAGGTGTACGCGGTCAACCCGGCAGCGTTCGAGTTCAATTACAAGCTGGCCGGTGTCGCCGTCGTGCCGCCGCAGGGCATGGTCGACGCGCTGCTGGCACTGGCTCGCGCCGCCGTGGCGGAAGGTGCCACGGCGCCGGACGCGCTGGTCGATTCGATCAACGCCGCTGCCAGTGACGAAGGCGATCATGCCGCCCTCGCTGCGCTGAAGGCGGGCAAGGCGGTGGTGATCCTCGGCGAAGCCGCGGCCACCCATCCGGAAGCCTCGTGGCTGCGCGCCATCGCGCGCTTCATCGCCACGGCGACCGGTGCCGGTTACAACGAACTGCCGGTGGGTGCGAACGCTGTCGGCCTCGGCCAGCTCGGCGTGGTGCCGGGCAATGGCGGCCTGGATGCGCAGGCCATGCTGGTGCAGCCGCGGAAGGGTTACGTGCTGTACGGCGTGGAGCCGCCGCACGATTTCGCCGACGGCGCACTGGCGCTCGATGCGTTGCGTGGCGCGCAGCAGGTGGTGGCGTTCAGCGGCTACGCCAGCGACGCGCTGCGCGAGGTGGCCAATGTGATCCTGCCGATCGCGCTGCTGCCGGAAACCGACGGCACGCTGGTGAACGTCGATGGCACGGCACAGGCGGTGCAGGCCGGCGCGAAGGCACCTGGCGAGGCCCGACCGGGCTGGAAGGTGCTGCGCGCGCTGGGTGGCCTGATGAAGTTCGCCGGTTTCGAGTTCGACGATCTCGCCGGCCTGCGCGATGGCATTGCGGTACGCACCGTCGCGGCGCGTGATTCGCTGGCTGCGCGCATGCCGGTGGCCGGTCTTGCGCGCATCGCAACGTGGCCGATCTACCGTAGCGACGCGGTGCTGCGTCGTGCCACGGCGCTCAACGCACACCCGCTGAACCGTGCACCGGCGGCCCGCATCAACGCGGACCAGGCCGCACGTTTCGGCGTGGCCGATGGCGCGCAGGTGCGCGTCGGCGATGCCACGCTGCCGGTGGCCATCGATCGCACCGTGCCGGACGGCGCCGTGTGGATCGAGGCTGCACAGGACATCACCGCCACGCTGCCGCCCTATGGCGCAGCCATCACCTTGAGCAAGGCGTAAGGCACATGGGCGAACAGCTACTCAACCAGGTCATCTGGCCGGTCATCCACATCCTGTGCATCGTGTTGCCGCTGGTGGTCACGGTAGCGCTGTACGTGTGGTGGGAGCGCAAGGTGCTCGGCTGGATGCACGTGCGCATGGGGCCGAACAAGGTCGGCCCGTTCGGCCTGCTGCAGGCCTTCGCCGACGTGGTGAAGCTGTTGCTGAAGGAAGTGATCCTGCCGACCAGCGCGAACCGCTCGCTGTACTACCTCGCGCCGCTGCTTGCATTGATTCCGGCGCTGGCGGCATGGGCGGTGATTCCGTTCGGCGCCAAGCTGGTGCTGTCGAATGCGAATGCGGGCCTGCTTTACCTGCTGGCGATGACCTCGATCGGCGTGTACGGCATCATCCTCGCCGGCTGGGCGTCGAACTCGCGCTACGCACTGCTAGGCGCGATGCGTTCGGCGGCGCAGGTGATCTCGTATGAACTGGCGATGGGCCTGTGCCTGGTCTGCGTGCTGGTGCTGGCCGGTTCGTTGAACCTTACCGACATCGTCAACGCGCAGGCCGGCGGCAAGGGCATTCTCAGCTGGTACATGTGGCCGCTGCTGCCGGTGTTCATCATCTACTTCATTTCTGGCGTGGCCGAGACCAACCGCGCGCCGTTCGACGTGGCGGAAGGCGAATCGGAAATCGTCGCCGGTTTCCACGTGGAGTACTCCGGCTCGGCGTTCGCGCTGTTCTTCCTCGCCGAGTACGCCAACATGATCCTGGTGAGCTTCCTCGCCTCGATCCTGTTCATGGGCGGCTGGCTCAGCCCGTTCCCGGAAAGCTGGGGCCTGATCGGCCACGGCAATCCGCTGTGGCTGTTCGCCAAGGTGTTCGTCTTCGCCTTCCTGTTCCTGTGGCTGCGCGCCACCTTTCCGCGCTACCGCTACGACCAGATCATGCGACTGGGTTGGAAGGTGTTCATTCCGATCGCGATCGTGTGGGTGCTGGTGGCCGGTTGCATGAAGTACTACGGCATCGCGGGGGCTTGAGAATTCCGATGAAACGCGTAATCAGTTATTTCAACAGCCTGTTGCTGATCGAGCTGCTCAAGGGCCTGGGACTCACCTGGCGCTACCTGTTCAGCCCGAAGTACACGATGCGCTACCCGATGGAGCACATCCCCAAGTCGAACCGCTTCCGCGGCCTGCACGCGCTGCGCCGCTACGCGAACGGCGAGGAACGCTGCATCGCCTGCAAGCTGTGCGAGGCGGTCTGTCCGGCGCTGGCGATCACCATCGACTCCGCGCCGCGCGAGAGCGACGGCCAGCGCCGCACCACGCGCTACGACATCGATCTGTTCAAGTGCATCTACTGCGGCTTCTGCGAAGAGAGCTGCCCGGTGGACTCCATCGTCGAGACCAGCATCCACGAGTACCACTTCGAGCACCGCGGCGAGAACGTGGTGACCAAGCTGCAGTTGCTCGCCATCGGCGACCGCTTCGAGGCGGACATCGCCGCTGCCCGTGCGCAAGACGCGGCTTACCGTTGAGGACGGAACGTCATGATTGATCCGAACCTGTTCCAACTCATCTGTTTCTACGCCTTCGGCGCGGTCACGGTGATTTCCGCGCTGGCGGTGATCACCCTGCGCAACTCGGTGCATGCGGTGCTGGCGTTGGTGCTGACCTTCTTCAGCACGGCCTGCATCTGGATGCTGGCCGAGGCGGAGTTCCTCGCCATCGCGCTGATCGTGGTGTACGTGGGCGCCGTGATGGTGCTGTTCCTGTTCGTGGTGATGATGCTGGACATCGATATGGAGCGGTTGCGCGAGGGCTTCGTGCGCTTCCTGCCGGTGGGCCTGATGGTGGCCGTGGTGATGCTGCTGGAGATGCTGGCCCTGATCGGCGTGCGCGTGATGCATGCGCAGACGCTGGGCGCGAACCCCGCGGGAGATTCCAACACCGCGTGGCTGGGCAAGGCGCTGTACTCGCAGTACCTGCTGCCGTTCGAAATCGCCGCGCTGATCCTCACCGTCGGCGTGGTCGCTGCCGTGGCGCTGACTCTGCGCCAGCGCGTGGGTGTGAAGCGCCAGTACGCCAGCCAGCAGGTGCAGGTCAATCCGCGTGACCGCGTGCGCGTGTTGAAGATGGCGGCCGAGCGTCCTGTCGATGCCGCTCCGGCCCAGGAAGTCCAGACCTCGCAGGAGCCCCGGCCATGATTACCCTTTCGCACTTCATCGTGCTCGGCGCGATTCTGTTCTGCATCGCCGTCGCCGGCCTGTTCATCAACCGCAAGAACGTGATCGTGCTGCTGATGGCGATCGAGCTGATGCTGCTCGCGGTGAACATCAACTTCGTGGCGTTCTCCCGCTTCGGCCACGACGTGGCGGGGCAGGTGTTCGTGTTCTTCATCCTCACCGTGGCCGCGGCGGAATCCGCCATCGGCCTGGCGATCCTGGTGCTGCTGTTCCGCAACCGCAGCACGGTCAACGTCGCCGAAATCGACAGCATGAAGGGTTGATCCGATGCAACTTTCGACATCCATCCTGCTGACGATCGCGCTGGCGCCGCTGGTGGGCTGCCTGCTGGCCGGCTTCCTCGGCAAGCAGATCGGCCGTGCTGGCGCGCACAGCGTCACCATCCTGGGCCTGCTGGTTTCCTGCGGCCTGGCGTTCTACGTGCTGTACCAGCTGGTCTGGGGTGGCGCGGTCAACTACAACCAGGACATCTACACCTGGTTCGCGATCGGCAAATACAGCGGCAGCGTTGGCTTCCTGGTCGACCGCCTCACCGCGATGATGATGGTGGTGGTCACCTTCGTGTCGCTGCTGGTGCACGTCTACACCATTGGCTACATGGCCGACGATCCGGGTTACCAGCGCTTCTTCAGCTACATTTCGCTGTTCACCTTCTCGATGTTGATGCTCGTGATGAGCAACAACTTCCTGCAGCTGTTCTTCGGCTGGGAAGCGGTGGGCCTGGTGTCGTACCTGCTGATCGGCTTCTGGTTCAAGCGCCCGACCGCGATCTTCGCCAACCTCAAGGCCTTCCTGGTCAACCGCGTGGGCGACTTCGGCTTCCTGCTGGGCATCTCGGCGGTGCTGTATTTCCTCGGTTCGCTGGATTACGCGACCGTCTTCGCGGCGGCGCCCGGCTTGGCCGGCAAGACCCTGCAGATCACCGCGAACACGCAGTGGGACGCGGCCACGGTGATCTGCATCTGCCTGTTCATCGGCGCGATGGGCAAGTCGGCACAGGTACCGCTGCACGTGTGGCTGCCCGATTCGATGGAAGGCCCGACCCCGATCTCCGCGCTGATCCACGCCGCGACGATGGTGACTGCGGGCATCTTCATGGTGGCGCGCATGTCGCCGATCTTCGAGCTGTCGCAGACCGCGCTCAGCTTCGTGATGGTCATTGGTGCGACAGGCGCCTTGTTCACCGGCCTGATCGGCATCGTGCAGAACGACATCAAGCGCGTGGTGGCGTACTCCACGCTGTCGCAGCTGGGTTACATGACGGTGGCGCTGGGCGTGTCGGCTTACGCCGGCGCAGTGTTCCACCTGATGACGCATGCCTTCTTCAAGGCGCTGCTGTTCCTCGGCGCGGGCTCGGTGATCATCGCCATGCACCACGAGCAGGACATGCGCTACATGGGCGGCCTGCGCAAGTACATGCCGATCACCTGGATCACCATGTGGATCGGCTCGCTGGCGCTGGTGGCGATTCCGTTCACCTCGGGCTTCTACTCGAAGGACGCGATCATCGACGCGGTGGGCGAGTCGCATCGCTGGGGCTCGGGCTACGCCTACTTCTGCGTGCTGGCCGGTGCCTTCGTCACCGCGCTGTACACCTTCCGCCAGATGTACCTGACCTTCCATGGCAAAGAGCGCTTCACCGTGGTGGCGCATCACGGCCACGGACACCATGACGATCACCACGACGACCACGGCCATCACAAGCCGGGCGAGCTGGCGCACGCGCCGCACGAGTCGCCGTGGGTGGTGACGCTGCCGCTGGTGCTGCTGGCGATCCCGTCGCTGCTGGTCGGCTTCTTCACCGTCGGGCCGATGCTGTTCGGTGGCTGGTTCGGTCCGGCCATCCATGTGGACGAGGCAAACAACGTGCTCGCCGAGATGGGCGGACACTTCCAGAGCGCGGCCTCAATGGCGCTGCATGGCTTCTCGCTGCTCGGCCCGTTCGGCCTGGTGCTGCTGGCCTTCGTGATCCAGACCTATATCTACCTGTTCAACCCGGCGCTCGCCGGCCGCATCAAGGGCGCACTGCACCCGCTGTGGACGGTGCTCGACCGCAAGTACTGGATCGACGACCTGTACTTCGCCGTGTTCGCCAAGGGTGGGCAGAAGCTCGGCCGCCTGTTCTGGAAGGCGGGCGATGCCGCGGTGATCGACGGTGTGATGGTCGACGGCACCACCGCCCTGACGCACCGCGTGGCTGCCGGCATGCGCCGGTTGCAGTCGGGTTACCTCTACCAGTACGCCTTCGCGATGATCCTCGGCCTGATCCTGCTGCTCGGCGGGTACTGGCTGTTCGGTTCCATGCCGGCTGCGCAATAAGGGAAGCAAGCTAACATGTTCACTCACTTGCTCAGCCTTCTGATCTGGCTGCCCATCGTCGGCGCGGTGCCGGTGCTGCTGGCCGGTTCCGCACGGCCCAACCTGGCGCGCTGGCTCGCGTTGCTGTTCATGGTGCTCACCTTCGTGGCGAGCCTGTTCCTGCTGCCGCAGTACGACGCGGCGCAGGGCGGCATGCAGCTGGTCGAGAGCCACCTGTGGATCGCCTCGCTGAACGTGCACTACGGCCTGGCCGTGGACGGCATCTCGGTGGCGCTGATCCTGCTCACCACCTTCGTGGGCATCCTCGTGGTGGTCGGCGCATGGGAAGTGATCCAGAACAAGCCGCACCAGTACATGGCCGCGATGCTCGCACTCGAGGGCGTGATGATCGGCGTGTTCTGCGCCACCGACGCCTTGCTGTTCTACGTGTTCTTCGAGGCGATGCTGATTCCGATGTTCATCCTCATCGGTGTCTGGGGCGGTCCGCGCCGCGTGTACGCCACGCTGAAGTTCTTCATCTATACCTTCCTCGGCTCGGTCTTCATGCTGATCGCGCTGCTGTACCTGTACCACCGGGCCGGCACGTTCGATCTGCACACGCTGGCAGCGCTGCCGCTGACCTTCACCGAGCAGATGTGGATCTTCTTCGCCTTCCTGCTCGCGTTCGCGATCAAGGTGCCGATGGTGCCGGTACATACCTGGCTGCCGGACGCCCACGTGGAGGCGCCGACCGGCGGCTCGGTGGTGCTGGCGGCGGTGATGCTGAAGGTGGGCACCTACGGAATGCTGCGCTTCATCCTGCCGATCGTGCCGGATGCGGGCGAGCACTACGCATGGCTGGTGATCGCGCTCAGCCTGGTGGCGGTGGTCTACATCGGCTACGTGGCGCTGGTGCAGGAGGACATGAAGAAGCTGGTGGCGTATTCGTCCGTGGCGCACATGGGCTTCGTCACGCTGGGCATCTTCATCGCCTTCCTGCTGGCACGCGGGCTCGGCGACGTCGACACGGCACGCCTCGGCATGCAGGGCGCGATGGTGCAGATGATCTCGCACGGCTTCGTCTCCGGCGCGATGTTTACCTGCATCGGCGTGATGTACGACCGCCTGCACACCCGTCAGATCAAGGACTACGGCGGCCTCATCAACGTGATGCCCTGGTTCGGCTTCTTCTACGTGCTGTTCGCGATGGCGAACTGCGGCTTGCCGGGCACCAGCGGTTTCGTGGGCGAATTCATGGTGATACTGGCCAGCTTCAAGGCCAATCCGTGGATCGCCTTCTTCGCAGCGTTCACCCTCATCATCGGCGCGGCGTACACGCTGTGGCTGGTCAAGCGCGTGCTGTGGGGCGAGATCCATAACCCGCATGTGGCCGAAATGAAGGACATCAATGGACGCGAGACCTTCGTGCTGCTTGCCTTCGCCGCGCTGACCGTGGCGCTGGGCATCTGGCCGGAACCGCTGATCCACCTGATGGACAGCTCGGTGACGCAGGTGGTGCAGCAGTTGGCCATCCACAAGATCTGATCGGGATAGAACATGATTACCCTCAACGACATCCTGGTCCTGTTGCCCGAGTTCTATATGGTGACGGTGGCGTGCTTGCTGCTGCTGCTGGATGCCTTCATGAAGCCCGAGCAGCGTCACTGGCTGCACTGGATTTCCATCGTGGTGCTGTTGGCGGCTGCCTACTTCGTGGTGGCCGGCCAGCCCGACGTCACCGTGACCGCCTTCGGTGGCATGTTCATACGCGACCAGGTTTCGGAAATCCTCAAGGTGTTCGCGCTGCTGTGCACCGTGCTGGTGCTGGTCTATGCGCGCCCCTATCTGCGCGAGCGCAAGCAGTTCATCGGCGAGTTCTACACGCTGATGATCTTCGCGGTGATCGGCGTGATGCTGCTGGTATCGGCCGGCAACCTGATCATGATCTACCTGGGGCTGGAGCTGCTGACGCTGTCGTCCTACGCGCTGGTGGCGCTGAACCGCGATTCGTCGCTGTCGTCCGAGGCTGCGATCAAGTACTTCGTGCTGGGTGCGCTGTCCTCGGGCATGCTGCTGTACGGCATGTCGATGGTGTACGGCGCCACCGGCTCGCTGGACCTGGCCCAGTTGCACACCGTGGCGACGCAGAGCGCGATGCCGAACCTGCTGGTGTTCGGCCTGATCTTCATGCTGGTGGGCATCGCCTTCAAGCTGGGCGCGGCGCCGTTCCACATGTGGATCCCGGACGTGTACCAGGGCGCTTCCACCCCGGTCACCACCTTCATCGCCTCCACCTCAAAGCTGGCCGCGTTCGGCATGGCGTGGCGCCTGCTGGAGACGGGGTTGGGCGGCCTGTCGCAGCACTGGCAGCCGATGCTGGCCGCAGTGGCGGTGCTGTCGATGGCCATCGGCAATCTGGTCGCCATCGTGCAGAGCAACCTCAAGCGCATGCTGGCCTATTCGACCATCTCGCACATGGGCTACCTGCTGATGGGCCTGGTCAATGCGGGGCCGGAAGGCTATTCCTCCGCGATGTTCTACGCGATCAGCTACGCGCTGATGAGCACGGTGTCGTTCGGCGTGATCCTGGCACTGGCACGCGCGGGCTTCGAATGCGAGGAGATCTCCGACCTCAAGGGCCTGAACCAGCGTTCGCCGTGGTTTGCCGCGCTGATGGCATTGGCGCTGTTCTCGCTGGCTGGCGTGCCGCCGCTGTTCGGCTTCTACGCGAAGTACCTGGTGCTGCAGGCGGCGATCGACGCGCACATGCTGTGGCTGGCCATCGTCGGCGCGGTGTTCGCCATCATCGGCCTGTACTACTACCTGCACGTGGTGAAGGTGATGTACTTCGACAAGCCGGAAGAGGGCGGCGCCGATCAGCCGCAGGCTGACGCCTCGTTGCGCGTGGTGCTGTCGATCAATGCACTGGCATTGCTGGTGCTGGGCGTGTACTGGGGTCCGTTGCTGGGCTGGTGCCGTCACTCGTTCGGCCTGGGCTGAGCGTTTGTAAATGTTCGAACGCTCGGGGTGGCCATGGATCGGCGCTTGTGAACCCGTCACGCAAATGACGGCTTCACCGAGGCGCGTGCGGACATCTGCCGGACTCGCCGAAGTGGCTGGATCGTTCGTCAGCGCGCCCGTGAGTACCTGAAGGCAAGCCGTTGGTCGTCAGCGTCGGGGTAATCTGATCGTCCGTTGTGCCGCATTGAGACGCCCGCGCTCCCTGTGGCAAGCGATGTGCCCGCATGTTTTGTATTCGCCGATCCAGTGAACGGATTGCTTCGAAACCGCATTTGCCGGCTTTGCCTTGCGCGATAAAAAGCGTGCGCCCCGGCAGGCTATTGGTCGAGAACCCACGTAGCGAATCCCCATCGGGGAATAAGTCCCTTGGTTTGCCGCCGGGCTACGATATGGTTCGCATGACGCTCCGGACAGGCCTGTGGGCGCACCATCAAGGTCATATGCCTCATCGCGACGGCCTTCGCCGTCGGCGCGATTCCGTGGCTTGACATCACCGACTGATCATCGTATTTGTATTAAAATAATCTAAAACATCGCAACTGGAATGTAGATTGATGTAAGCCGCACAGGTAAAGGCAGCCAGACTGCCACCGGGGAGGGTGAAGTCATGAAGCATGCATCGGGTAATCGATCGCGTTGCCTTGCGCTGCCGCGCAAGACGCTGGTTCTGGCGATCGGCGGTTGTTTCTGCCTCGTTTGTGCCGAAGCTGTGCTGGCGCAGTCGGTCACCGGCACCATCCGCGGCACGGTGCCGGTGGCTCCGAACGAGAGCGTTCGTATCACCAGCACCACCGGATTCGATCGCACCATTCCAGTGGATTCGTCGGGCCAGTACTCGATGATCCTCCCGGTCGGCACCTATACAGTCACCTTGTTGCGCGATGGCAAGCCGGTGCAATCCCGCGCGAACGTCAGCCCGGCTGCCTCCGGCACGGCTACTGTCAGCTTTGCCAGCACCGGCGGCACATCGGACAATCCGAAAGCATTGAGTGGCGTCGTAGTTACCGCCAGCGCCGTTCCGCCGATCGATGTGACGACCAGCAACCAGGTGACCACGATCACCTCTGCCCAGCTCGCCCGCCTTCCGCTGGGAAACACTGCCGAAGCCATTGCGATGCTGGCGCCGGGTGTGGCGATGGGAGCACCGTCGCTTGGCAAAGGGCAACTGGGAAATCCGTTGCTGTCGTTCGGCGGTGCGTCGGTTGCGGAAAACGCCTATTTCATCGACGGCATGAATACGACCGATGCGGTGACCGGGCAGGGTGGCGTGCCGCTGCCGTACGGCGCCATCGATCAGCAGCAGACCATGACGTCCGGTTATGGTGCCCGTTACGGCCGCACGATCGGCGGCGTGATCAACGAAATCGGCAAGCCCGGCACGAACGACTGGCATTTCGGTTTCAAGGCCCAGTGGACGCCGGCCAGCCTGACCGCCGACACTCGCAACGAATACTGGGACAACCCGCTCTACACCGGCCAATACGCCCTCAACCCTGCGGAAACGCCAGGGAATCTGTACACGTACAACGCGGGCAACCGGCAGCAGGAAAGCGTCTACGACGCGTATGTGAGCGGTCCCCTGATCAAGGACAAGCTGACGTTCTTCCTGGGCGTCGAGCGCGACGACATCAGCGGAGAATCGACCGGTTCGGTCGGCTCGCCGTACACCAATGTGTATACCCAGCACCAGCCGAAGCTTTACGCCAAGATCAACTGGAACATCAACGAGAACAACGTGCTGACGTTGTCGGGCGTGCAGAACTCCAACAAGGTCTGGTCGTCCAATTACAACTTCAACTACGACACGTTGCAGAACGGCAGTTTTTCCTCCAAGCCGTTGACCACCAAGAACAGCTACGACATGTGGGTGGCCAACTACACCTCCTACATCACCGACGACTTCACGTTGCACGCGATGTTCGGCAAGGTTCGCGCCGAATACCCGGTGATCGCCGAGCCGTATCCGGGATACAACCCCGCATTGCCGAACATCGCCAACGCCTCGACGGAGAACCCGGCCTTCATACCCAACGGGCCGATCTCCAATACCCAGACTTCCTCGACGATCTCCGACCCGGCGCACAGCTCGATGGAGATGAATTACCGCATCGACCTGGAATATCAGCTGGGCAACCATGACCTGCGGGCGGGCATCGACAACCTGCAGACCTGGGATCACGACGAAGGCTCGGTCATGACCGGGCCGGGCTACGGCTGGGCATACGAGCAGGGCGATCCCGGCACGCCCATCATCGGCAGTGACCCCAACCGGCCGCCCTACGTCGCCGCGCCGAATTCGAACGGCCCCAATCCGGGTGGCTACTATGTCCAGCAGGTCTACAACATCCTGGTGGCGTCGACGCGCCTGACCCAGCAGGCGCAGTACATCGAGGACAACTGGCAGGTCACTCCGCGATTGCTGCTGGATCTGGGCCTGCGCGACGACCAGTTCGTCAACCACGCTGCTTCCGGGGCGCCCTTCGCCCGGCTGACGAAGCCGCAATGGGCGCCGCGCCTCGGTTTCAGCTGGGACGTGCACGGCGATGCGACCTTGCAGATATACGGCAATGCGGGCCGCTACTACCTCGCGCTGCCGGCGGCGGTCTCCTGGAACGCCACGGCGACCGCGTACCAGGCTTCGAAGTATTACACCTATTCCGGCATCGACCCGGTCACGGGCGTCCCGCTCGGCTTGGTGCCGATCGCGGAGAACAACGGCGGCCGTGGCGACGTGGGCGTGTCCGCTTTCAACGCTTACGGCCAGCCGGTGAATGCGGCAGCCGCGGCGGCGACCAACATCAAGGCCGAGTATTCCGACAACTTCGTGCTGGGCATGAAGCAGGAATTCGACATGCTGGGGTCGAAGTACGTGTTCAGCGCCAATGGTGTGTATCAGGACATGGGTCCGAACATCATCGACGACTGGGATGACACCACCGCCATGTGCCGGGCGGCGATCGCGCAGGGCCTGCAGTATGCGGGCACGACATTGGATCAGCGGCTCTCCAGCTGCAGCAATGTCGCGCCGGGCTTCGTGCTGATCAACCCGACGCAGACCAACGATCTCCTGATCTCCGACGGCAACGGCAACCTGCACAAGGTGGTGATCACGCCACAGGACCAGGGATTCCCGCGCAAGGTCGAGCGCCGCTATTACGCAGTCAACCTCTCGCTGGAGCATCCCTTCGACGGCAAGTGGTACGGCATCGTCACTTACATCTGGTCGCGCTCGTGGGGCAACACGGAGGGGCCGGTGGATTCCTACGTCGGCCTGAGCGGCGGTGGCGGTGGCACCTCGGTCGCCTTGACGCCGCAGTGGGACGAAGCGTCGTTGATGGACTATTCGTACGGCGTGCAGCCCAACAACCACACCAACGCGCTGAAAGCCTACGGCTTCTACCAGATCAATCCGGACTGGCGGTTCGGTGGCAATCTATACATTTCCTCCGGCACGCCCAAGGTCTGCATCGGCTACTACGGCCCTGGCCAGACGGATCCCGTCGGCTACGGTAGCGCCTACCACTGGTGCGGCGGTCAGCCGGCGCCCCCTGGTTCGCTGGGCTCGATGCCGTGGATCCACACGCTCGATCTCAACGTGAATTACAGCCCGGCCTGGATGAAGCACGAGTGGAACTTCAATCTCGCCGTGTTCAACGTGTTCAACAAACAGACGCCGATCCAGTTGATAAACAACTACGGACAATCGACGGTGCCTAATCCGGGCTATGGTTTGGTTCAGGGAATGACGCCACCGCGCATGGTCCGTTTCTACGTGTCGTACGACTTCTGACCGGCAGCATCGAACCCTCCCTTGCCATGCCAGGGGAGGTTCGGTTTTCATTCGACGAGCGGCGTCTGCTCGCGCGGCAGTGTATCGCCGACCCGATTTCACCACCGCCGATGCATCGTTCTGCTGGTTGAAGGATGGGTACGTGCAACAGGTGGCGAATGGCTGGCCGCTCGCCATCGGGGGACGCGCTGTTCTCACTCCAGATACCGCACCAGCCAGTCCACCCAGCGCCGGTACACGTCGGTGGTGCGTGCGATGTCGTGAGGGAAGTGCGTGTCGGCCGGGTAGGCATATAACTCCACGGGTACGCCGTTGTCGCGCAGGCCGTGGTACCACTCGTAGCTGTTGACCAGGGGCACGTCCGGGTCGCCCACGTCGCCCATGATCAGGGTGGGCGCGGTGACGTTCCGGACATAGGCGATCGGCGATTGCTCGCGCCAGATATCCCAGGACTGGGCTGTCCACGGTGAGCCACCGAAGTAGAAGTCGTCGCCCTGCTGGTAATAGGACACGGTGTAGTCCATCACCCAGTCGGTGAGCGGTGCGCCCGCCACCGCCGCCTTCCAGACCCCATAGTGGCTCGTGAGCCAGGCGGTCATGAAACCGCCATAGGACCAGCCGCTGACGGCTACGTGCTGCTCGTCGACCAGTCCCAGTTTTTCCACGGCCGCGAGCCCGGCCATGACATCGTTGCCCGGGCCAGTCGCTGTGTCGCGGAAGATCGCGTGTTGGTAGGCGTCGCCAAGATTGCTGCTGCCACGGTAATTCGGTTGAAACACGGCAATCCCTCGTGCCGCCAGCAATTGCGGCAGCGGGGAGAACGACACATTGGAGGCACTTTGCGGGCCGCCGTGGATGACCAAGGCCAGCGGATATTTCTTCCCTGCCGCATAACCCACGGGATAGGTAAGCACGCCGTCTTCGGGGAACCCGTCGGGACCTGTCCATGCCACGGATTCGCTGCGCCCGAGGGTCAAGCTGTCGATGAAGGCATTGACGTCGGTGAGCCGACGCGGCCTGGCGGTCGTCGAATCCATCACATAAAGCTCATCAGGGTGTGTGGCAGTGCTGCCCACGTAAGCGATCGCGCCGGGCTGCGACACCGACAACGGTGGGTGGACGAGCGTATCGCCGAGATCGAGCTTCTTCGCCGGATGCGCCAGTGGTTGCTCCCACAGCGATGTCCGCGTGCCGTCGTCGCCCTCCAGCAACAAGGCGTGGCCGCCGGGCAGCCATGCATAGGCTTCGATATGCCGAGCCAACTTCTGCGTAGCGTCGTTGACCTTGCCGTCGATGGCGACATAGACCGCGTTGCCATTGTTCCGGTCGCCTTGCCGCGGCCGCACGTAGGCAAACGCATCGTCACCGGGCGCGTAAGCCGGGTCCATGCTGCCTTCCTCCGGCGCCAGTAGCTCGGGCTGGCCGCCTTCGACGGCGACGCTCGCAATCACCGACTTGAACGAGCTGCCCCAGTAGGCGTTCGGGAAGCGGGTAAAGACGATGCGGCGCCCGTCGCGAGTCCAGACCGGCTCGGGCGCATGGTCCTGCTGCTCGGTGAACAGGCTGCCGTCGCCCTGTGTGAGTCGCCTCGCCTCGCCGCCCTGGCTCGACACCACCCACAATTGCCAAGGCGCGCGCGCCGATCGCGCCAAGAAGTCGTTGTCTCCGACGCGAAAGGCATCGCCCTGCGGTTTGCCGCTCGCCGGTTTGGCCGGTTCGTCTTCGCTAACGAACGCGATCTGCCGGCCGTCCGGACTCCAGCCATAGCCGTCTACGCCCCCGGCAGCTGTGGTGATGCGCGAAGCATCGCCGCCATCCATCGGCAACACGAAAATCTGCGCTTGTTTGGTCTCGGCATCTTTGGCGAGGAAGGCGAGTTGGCTCCCGTCGGGCGACCAGCGCGGCATGGACAGTTGTTTGCGCTGCCAAGTCAGTACACGTACTGCGCCGCTAGCCGTATCGACCAGATCGATTTGCTGGCGTCGTTGGTCCGATGCCCAATCCGGAGTGGACGCTATCACCGCGATGCGCTGGCCATCTGGCGAGATCTGCGGTTCGCTCAGACGGGTCAATTTGCGCAGGTCGTCCAACTGGAACGACCTCGTGCCGTCTGCTGCCACGGCACGATGCGATGGCCACACCAAGGACGCGCATAGAGCCAGGGTGACGCGGACAATCAACTTCATGTTGTACCCCCCCGCTAGCACGAGTTCCTGTCTGCGCGTGGCGCTTGCCACGGTTCGGAACCGTCTTCCGTTGGACCGGAAAAAGCTGCTTCAGAGGAGCCCTACGTTATCATGATAAGTATGATTATTTTACATTTTACGAAAGGCGATGCGGTGAGAAATCCGGAGGGGACGGTCCATGAATCTGGCTCGCCACACCGGGCTGAAACAGTTGATGCCTATCGTGCGCTAGCTCGACCAGGGCTTTGCGGGAAGTAAAGAGCGCGTGCCCGCGCGGAACCTCGCTCGCCGCGATCAGGCATCGCACTCATGTCGCGCTGCCGGCGTAAGCGCGCCGATCTGATTCGATGATGCGCTGCTGTCGTGCTGTGGGTCGACGTGTTTGCGCCCTGGAAGAAATCGTCGTGGTCTACGGCGACTTCTGAAACGCTGCAGACGTCCTTCGATCCGGCCTGCGTGTTGCCCCATCGACTTCGCGCGGAATCGAGTACGCCCGATGCCGCGCAAAAGAGGCAGTCGATCCATCGCGGCGTCTCCGATGCGGCATGTTACGGCAGCAAGCCTGATGCGCTGCGCAGATATTTAGGAGTGCTGCCGAAGTGACGGCAAACGGGTAAGTTCATCCCCGGCTGCTCTCGGGGGAGGGGGACTTCGGAGCCGGCGCGTGAATGCGGCTTGCGAATATAGGCAAGCATCGTTACACTCTCCGGACTCTGATGCGGGGTGGAGCAGTCTGGCAGCTCGTCGGGCTCATAACCCGAAGGTCGCAGGTTCGAATCCTGCCCCCGCTACCAGATCTTTCTTAGAGCAAGAAAGCCTCCTCGTGAGGCTTTTTTGTTGGGCGCCAGGATGGCGTCGCGCTTGCTGCGGTTTTGTCGCGGCAGGCGCCGGATGAGCCGCCTGGAGTCGGTACATCGGCGAGGACGCTCCGGCAAGGAGCAGGGAATGGGCCGTCGAGCCCATTTTTTGTTTTTGCGATTTGGAAACGCATGATGGATACGAACGCACTTGCACAACGCTTCAGCACGATCCTGGCCGACCTCGGCCTGGAGTGCATCGGCGTGGAGTTTTCGCCATCCCAGGGGCAGAGCACCCTGCGCGTTTACCTGGATATTCCTGAAGGTGCCGCCGGCGCCGATGGCGAGCGCCGCGAGGTGGGCATCGAGGATTGCGAAGCGGCCAGCCGCGAGCTTTCCGCCATGCTGGACGTTGAAGATCCGATTCCCGGCCATTATGTTCTGGAAGTTTCTTCCCCTGGCCTCGACCGCCCGCTGTTCACAGCTGCGCAGTTTGCGCGCGTAGTCGGCCAGGAAGTGAAGTTGCTGTTGCGCGCGCCGCTGGAAGGCCGTCGCCGCTTGCGCGGCAAGCTGCTGTCGGTGGAAGGCGAACGTATTTCGCTGGAAGCCGAGGGCAGGGTCTTCGCCTTCGAGCACGCGCAGGTGGAAAGTGCCCGCGTGGTGCCGGACTGGGTGGAGCTGGGCTATGCGCCCAAGCCCAAGCCTGGCAAGGGTCCCAGCAAGAAAAAGCTTGATTGAAGCTCCATTGAAGAGATCGGTCGTGGGTGGTTGCTCTTGATCTTCGCGATCGCGGATGGACGCAAAAATGCTGAAAAGTGCGACCATGGACAGTCGCTTCTTGATCTTTGCGATCATGGATGAGTGTAGAAATATTGAATAGTGCAGCCAAGGGTGGCTGCTTTTTGACCTTCGCATTCACGGGATGAATGCAAAAAATCACCGGTCGCCGTCGGGGCGTCCATGGAGTTGCAGCAATGAGCAAAGAACTTTTGCTGGTGGTCGACGCGGTTGCCAACGAGAAGGGCGTGCCGCGCGAAGTGATCTTCGAAGCGATGGAGGCCGCGCTGGCCTCGGCCGCCAAGAAGCGCTACCCCGAGGAAGAGCCGGACATCCGTGTTTCCATCAACCATGACACCGGCGAGTACGAAACTTTCCGTCGCTGGGAAGTCATCGCCGACGACGGCGAGATGGAGTCGCCGTTCTACCAGCTGCGACTGATGGACGCGGTGGACGAGCGCGCTGATGCCCAGGTGGGCGAGTATGTCGAGACGCAGATCGAGAACGCCGAATTCGGCCGCATCGCCGCGCAGGCCGCCAAGCAGGTGATCGTGCAGCGCGTGCGCGAAGCCGAGCGCCAGCAGGTGGTGGACGCCTACAAGGACCGCGTGGGCGAGCTGCTCACGGGCATCGTCAAGCGCGTCGAGCGCGGCAACATCTACCTCGATCTCGGCGGCAATGCCGAGGCTTTCATCCCGCGCGACAAGACCATTCCGCGCGAGTCGGTGCGCGTGGGCGACCGCGTGCGCGGCTACCTGTACGAAGTGAAGTCTGAAGTGCGCGGGCCGCAGCTGTTCGTGTCGCGCGCCGCACCGGAATTCATGATCGAGCTGTTCAAGCTCGAGGTGCCGGAAGTCGGCCAGGGCCTGGTCGAGATCAAGGGTTGCGCGCGCGATCCGGGCGACCGCGCCAAGATCGCCGTGCTGGCGCACGACAACCGCACCGATCCTATCGGCGCGTGCATCGGCATGCGCGGCTCGCGTGTGCAGGCGGTGTCCAACGACCTCAACGGCGAGCGCGTGGACATCATTCTGTGGCACGAGAACCAGGCGCAGTACGTCATCAATGCGATGGCGCCCGCCGAAGTGCAGTCCATCATCATGGATGAGGACAAGCACTCGATGGACATCGCCGTGGCGGAGGACAAGCTTTCGCAGGCCATCGGTCGCGGCGGCCAGAACGTGCGCCTCGCCAGCAAGCTCACCGGCTGGCAGCTCAACGTGATGACGCAGGACCAGGTCGCCGCCAAGAGCGAGGCCGAGCAGGAGGCTGCCCGCAACCTGTTCATGGAAAAGCTCGAAGTGGACCAGGAGATCGCCAACATCCTCGTGCAGGAAGGCTTCTCCAGCGTCGAGGAAATCGCCTACGTGCCCAGCGCCGAGCTGCTGGCGGTGGAAGGCTTCGACGAGGACATCGTCGAGGAACTGCGGGCCCGTGCCCGCGATGCGCTGCTCACCGAGGCGCTGGCCGTCGAAGAGAACCTCGACGAGCATCAGCCCAGCGAAGAGCTGCTGGCGCTCAAGGGCATGGACGAAGAGACGGCTTATGCGCTGGCTGCGCGGGGCGTGGCCACGTTGGACGACCTTGCTGACCAGGCGGTGGACGACCTGATCGACATCGAAGGCATGACCGAAGAGCGGGCCGCCGCGATGATCATGGCGGCGCGTGCGCCGATGATCGAGCAATTGGAGAAGGGCGGCTAACCGCGAACGGCCGCGCCCCGGACGGGCGCGCCGAGGAAGGCGAAGGCCTTCCACCATGGACGGCGGTGTTCGCGCGGCGTAGGCCGCACGGACGACAAGCGCGGGAAAGGCGGAGAAACAACACGATGTCGGACATCACGATCAAACAACTCGCCCAGCTGGTGGGCAAGCCGGTGGACAAGCTGCTCAACCAGCTTGCCGAGGCAGGCATGAATTTCTCCGATCCGGAGCAGGTGGTCAGCAGCACCGAAAAGGTGAAGCTGCTCGGCTTCCTGCGCCGCGCCCACGGCAAGAGCGAGCTGGATGCGGAGGCTGCCGACAGCGCGCCGCGCCAGGTCACGCTGAAGCGTCGTACGGTCGGCGAGCTGAAGGTCTCCACGCCGGGCGGCCGCGGTGCGGCACCCACGGCCAAGACCGTGTCCGTCGAAGTGCGCGCCAAGCGCACCTACGTCAAGCGCAGCGTGATCGCCGAAGAGGCGAGCGTCGAGCCCGAGCGCGAAGATGCAGTGCGCAAGCTGGCCGAATCCCGCGAGCAGCGTGCGCAGGAAGAACAAGGCCGCCGCGAGGCCGAGCAGCGCAAGCAGGAAGCGCAAGAGCGTGCGCTGGAAGAGCAGCGTCGCGAGCAGGAGGAAGCCGAGGAGCGTCGCCGCCAGGCCGCGGCGGAAGCCGAGGCCGCCGCCGCGAAGGAGCCAGAGGACGTCGCCGAACCGGTCCCGGAGTCGGCTGAACCCGTAGTTGTCGGCGAGGCCGCCGAAGAAGCGCAACCCGTGGTGCAGCGCCTCGACACGCGCGGCCTGGGCATGATCGTTCCGCAGGTGCACGAGCCGCGCAAGCGCGAGAAGCTGGTCAAGCCGGCACCTGCGCCCGCCCCGGCGGCTGCGCCTGCGCGCGCCGCCGCACCTGCGGCGGCGGCGGCCGACGCACGCGGCAAGGCCCGCCATGGCGGCCGCGATCGCGACGACGTCGCCGGTGGCAAACGTTTCGCCGCTGGCGAGATGCACCTGAGCGACGCCGACCGCGCCCGCCGCTCCAGCGGCAAGCGCGGCAAGCCGGCCAAGGGCGCCGTGCGCGAGGCCGTGCGCGGCGGCGCGCCGGCAGCCGGTGCGCATGGCTTCACCCGTCCCACCGCCGCTGTCGTGCGCGAGGTGGTGGTGGGCGACGCCAACGTGGTCGCCGAACTGGCGCAGAAGATGGCGGTCAAGGGGTCCGAGGTGGTCAAGGCCCTGTTCAAGATGGGCGTGATGGCTACCATCAACCAGACCATCGACCGTGATACCGCGATGCTGGTGGTGGAGGAACTCGGCCACAAGGTGATCGAGTCCAACGCCAGCAACGCCGAGGCCGCACTGGCCGCGCATACGCAGAGCGTGGAGCTGGAAGGCGAGAAGCAGCCGCGGCCGCCGGTGGTCACCATCATGGGCCACGTCGACCACGGCAAGACCTCGCTGCTGGATTACATCCGCCGCACCAAGGTGGCTTCGGGCGAAGCCGGCGGCATCACCCAGCACATCGGTGCCTACCACGTGGAAACGCCGAAGGGCGTGATCACCTTCCTCGACACCCCGGGCCACGCGGCGTTTACCGCGATGCGTGCCCGCGGCGCGCAGTCCACCGACATCGTGGTGCTGGTGGTGGCCGCCGACGACGGCGTGATGCCGCAGACGGCCGAAGCCGTGAAGCATGCGAAGGCCGCCAAGGTGCCGCTGATCGTGGCGCTCAACAAGATGGACAAGACCGACGCCAATCCCGACCACGTCAAGCAGGGCCTTGGCAACCTGGAAGTGATCCCGGAAGAGTGGGGCGGCGATACGCCGTTCGTGCCGGTGTCGGCCAAGACCGGCATGGGCATCGATGCCCTGCTCGACGCGATCTCGGTACAGGCCGAGGTGATGGAACTCACCGCGGTGGTCGATGGCGCCGCCTCGGGCGTGGTGATCGAGTCCAGCCTGGACAAGGGCCGCGGCCCGGTGGCCACGGTGCTGGTGCAGCAGGGCACGCTGAAGCGCGGCGACTTCGTGGTCTGCGGCATCGAATACGGTCGCATGCGCGCGCTGATCGACGAAACCGGCAAGACCGTGCAGGAAGCCGGTCCCTCGATCCCCGTGCAGGTGCTGGGCCTCTCCGGCGTGCCGGAAGCGGGCGACGACTTCGTGGTGGTGGCCGACGAGAAGCTGGCCAAGCAAGTGGCCGCCGAGCGCCAGCTCAAGCGCCGCGAGACGCGCATGGTCAGCAAGGCCAACCGCCTCGAGGACATCATGGCGCAGATGGGCCAGGGTGCCGGCCAACAGACGCTCAACATCCTGGTCAAGGCCGACGTGCAGGGTTCGGTCGAGGCGCTGCGCGAATCGCTCAGCGCCATCGGCAATGAGAACGTCAAGGTCAACGTGATTTCCGCCGGCGTCGGTGGCATCACCGAGTCCGATGCCACCCTGGCGGCGGCTTCCAAGGCGCTGGTGATCGGCTTCAACGTGCGTGCCGACGCTTCGGCGCGCAAGGTGATCGACACCGCGGGCCTGGACGTCCGCTACTTCTCGATCATCTACGACGTGATCGACCAGGTGAAGCAGGCGGCTTCCGGCCTGCTGGGCGTGGAAGTGCGCGAGGAGATCATCGGTATCGCCCAGGTGCGCGACGTGTTCCGCAGCTCCAAGTTCGGTGCGGTGGCCGGCTGCATGGTGGTCGAGGGCGTGGTCAAGCGGAACAAGCCGATCCGTGTGTTGCGCGACAACACCGTGGTGTTCGAGGGCGAGCTGGAATCGCTGCGCCGCTTCAAGGACCTCGTCGACGAGGTGCGCAACGGCATGGAGTGCGGTATCGCCGTGAAGCAGTACAACGACGTCAAGGTCGGCGACCAGATCGAGTGCTTCGAGCGCATCGAGGTGGCTCGTACCCTGTAACGCCCAAAAGGTGTTGCAAGGCAGAACGCGGCCATGGATGGCCGTACGAGAAGCAGCGGCGTTAGTCGCGGCTTCGGTGGAGGTGCGACAGGCGTATGCCCGGCGCGCCGAGCCAGGAAAGTGCTGGATGGCATTTTCTCGGCATCAGTAACGCGCTTTGGCTTTATTGCTTTTCCCAACAAGATACCCAACCAATCATGCCTTCCCGCGACTTCAAACGTACCGACCGCGTAGGTGCCGAACTGCGCCGCGAACTGAGCATGCTGGTGCATGCCGCGGTGCGCGACCATGGGTTGCCGTCGTGCAGCGTGTCGGACGTGGAGGTGAGCCGCGATCTCGACTTCGCCTCGGTGTGGGTGACCGCGCTGCTGCCCGAACAATCGGCCGCGGCGGTGAAGGCGCTGAACACGCTGGCCGGCGAATTCAGGCGCGCGCTGTCGCGCAGCATGCGGCTGCGGCGCGTGCCGGAACTGCGCTTCAAATACGACGACTCGGTGGACAAGGGCGAACGCATCGATGCGCTGCTGCGCGATGCGGGCGATGCCGCGCCGTCGGATGACGAGACGTAATCCGGGCTTCATGCACCGCGACCGCAAGCTCCCTCGCATCGCCTGGCGCGATCTGCACGGTATCGTGCTGCTCGACAAGCCGGAAGGCATCAGCTCCAGCCAGGTCCTGCAATCGGTGCGCCGCCTGTTCCGTGCCGCCAAGGGCGGCCATACCGGCGCGCTCGATCCGATGGCTACTGGCCTGTTGCCGCTGTGCTTCGGCGAGGCCACCAAACTGGCCGGCAACCTGCTTGGCGCGCGCAAGGCTTACCGGGCCGAATGCCGGCTGGGTGTCACCACGGCAACCGCCGACCGCGAGGGCGAGGTGCAGCGCGAACGGCCGGTGCCTGCGCTGGACGATGTCGCCATCGAGGCTGCGCTGGCACCGCTGCGGGGCCGTATCGTACAGGTGCCTCCAGCGTATTCGGCACTCAAGCAGGGTGGTGAGCGGCTGTACCTCAAGGCGCGCCGCGGCGAAGCGGTGCAGGCGCCGCCGCGGGAGATCGAAGTCCATCGGCTTGAACTGTTGTCCCATGCCGCCGACACCCTGGTGTTCGAAGTGGAGTGCGGTTCGGGCACCTATGTGCGTTCACTGGCCGTGGACCTGGGCGAGGCGCTGGGTTGCGGTGCTCACCTCACCGCCTTGCGCCGGCTGTGGGTGGAGCCGTTCCTCGAGCCACGCATGGTCACGCTGACCGCGCTGGAGGAGGCCGCGTCGCAAGGCGACGAGGCCTTGTTGGCCTGGCTGTTGCCGGTAGAGGCAGGGCTGGACGACTGGCCGAAGCTGCAACTGGACGAGGCACAGAGCCAGGCCATCGCCCGCGGCCAGCCCATCGTGGTGGCTGGGGCCCGTGGACCGCACGCCGCGTTTGCCAGCGACGGTGCCTTGCTGGCGCTGCTGGAGCTGGATGTGGACGGACGCAGCCGCATCCTGCGCGGTTTCAACCTGCCGCCGCCGTGAATTCGTCCGTTTCTGTCCTGTCGCCCCAGGGATGCCCTGATCAAATCCATGCAGCGGGCCTTCTGGACATCACCCCGTCGCTCTGAATTTCAATACGTTGGGGCTGATTCTGCCCGTCCGCATGCCTTCGGCCCATCGCCTCGACCGACCACCAGCCTGCCTTTGTCGATGATCCTGCGGCCTGCGAATGGGCAGAACCGGTGACGCCTGCGCGGATTTGATCAGGGCATCCCTTGTTGCCAAGCCCGCGCAGCCGTTAGAATAAACAAGTTATTCCGACACTTTCATCCATAGTCGAAGCTTGCGTTTGTGTCATCGCCGATGACGCAAACGCAAGCTTCGCATCGTCTTTTCAAGGAAACAGGTATCACCATGTCGCTCAACGCAGAACAGACCGGCAAGATCATCGCTGACTTCGGCCGCGTGCCGAACGACACCGGCTCCACCGAAGTGCAGGTGGCGCTGCTGTCCGCCCGCATCGAGCACCTCACCGAGCACTTCAAGTCGCACAAGCAGGATCACCACTCGCGCCGCGGCCTGCTGAAGCTGGTGAACCGCCGCAAGAGCCTGCTCGCCTACCTGAAGGATCGCGATCTGGCCCGTTACCAGAGCCTGATCGAGCGCCTCGGCCTCCGGAGGTAACTTTTGCGTTCGTCCTGAACGCGAAAGTCAAAAGGGCGGCCATGCATGGCCGCACTCTCCAAGGGTTCTGCGTTCGCCCGTGAACGCAAAGATCAAGAGGCGGCCATCCATGGTCGCACTCTTCAAAAAGGCAGGAAATCATCGTGGCGAAAGTAACCAAGTCATTCCAGTACGGTAAGCACCAAGTCACGCTGGAGACGGGCGAAATCGCCCGCCAGGCGTCCGGCGCGGTCATGGTCAGCATGGGCGGCACCGTGGTGCTGGTCACCGCCGTGGCCGCGGCCAAGGCGAAGGAAGGCCAGGACTTCTTCCCGCTCACCGTCGACTACGTCGAGAAGTTCTACTCGGCCGGTCGTATCCCGGGCGGCTTCTTCAAGCGCGAAGGCCGTCCGACCGAGAAGGAGACGCTGACCTCGCGCCTGATCGATCGTCCGGTGCGCCCGCTGTTCCCGGAAGAGTTCAAGAACGAAGTGCAGGTCATCGCGCAGGTCGTTTCGCTGAATCCCGAGGTCGATGGCGACATCCCGGCGCTGCTTGGCGCCTCCGCCGCGCTGACCCTCGCCGGCATCCCGTTCAAGGGCCCAATCGGCGCCGCCCGCGTCGGTTACGCCAACGGCCAGTACCTGCTCAACCCCGATGCCTCCGAGCTGGCCGGCTCGAAGCTTGACCTAGTTGTCGCCGGTACTGCCGGTGCGGTGCTGATGGTGGAATCCGAGGCCGAGCTGCTTTCCGAAGAGGTGATGCTCGGCGCGGTGGTGTTCGGCCACCAGCAGATGCAGGTCGCCGTCGAAGCGATCAACGCCTTCGTGGCCGAGGCTGGCCGCAAGCCGTTCAAGTGGGAAGCGCCGGCACGCAACGATGCCCTGTTCTCGGCCATCGAGAGCATCCTCGGCGATCGTCTGGTCAAGGCCTTCGCGATCCGCGACAAGCTGGAGCGCCGCGACGCGATCAGTGCGCTGAAGAGCGACATCAAGGCTGGCATCGCCGTGAGCGCCGCTTCGCACGGCTGGTCCGACCTCGAGATCAACAACGCGTTTGCCGAGATCGAATACAACACCCTGCGCAGCGGCGTGCTGAAGACCAAGCAGCGCATCGACGGCCGACAACTCGACGACATCCGCGCGATCACCGCCCGCGTGGGCGTGCTGCCGCGCACCCACGGCTCGGCGCTGTTCACCCGCGGCGAGACGCAGGCGCTGGTGGTGGTCACCCTCGGCACCACGCGTGACGCGCAGATCATCGACGCACCGGCCGGCGAGTCGAAGGATCCGTTCCTGTTCCATTACAACTTCCCGCCGTTCTCGGTGGGCGAAGCTGGCCGCTTCGGCGCGCCGAAGCGTCGCGAAATCGGCCACGGCCGCCTCGCCAAGCGCGGCGTGCAGGCGGTCAAGCCGTCGATGGAAGAGTTCCCCTACGTGCTGCGCGTGGTGTCGGAAATCACCGAGTCGAACGGCTCCTCGTCGATGGCGTCGGTCTGTGGTTCCTCGCTGGCGATGATGGACGCGGGCGTGCCGCTGAAGGCGCCGGTGGCCGGCATCGCAATGGGCCTGGTGAAGGAAGGCAACGATTTCGTCGTGCTGTCCGACATCCTGGGCGATGAGGATCACCTCGGCGACATGGACTTCAAGGTGGCCGGTTCGTCCGAGGGCATCAGCGCTCTGCAGATGGACATCAAGATCGACGGCATCACCGAGGAGATCATGAAAGTGGCGCTGGCCCAGGCCCAGCGTGGCCGCCTGCACATCCTCGGCGAGATGGCCAAGGCGCTCAGCACCGCGCGCACCGAGATGAGCGAGTACGCGCCGCGCCTGATCACCATCAAGATCCACCCGGACAAGATCCGCGAGGTCATCGGCAAGGGCGGCGCCACCATCCGCTCGATCACCGAGGAGACCGGCGCCACGATCGACATCAACGACGACGGCACCGTGATCATCGCCTCGGTCAACCGCGACGCGGGCGAAGCGGCGAAGAAGCGCATCGAGCAGATCGTCTCCGACGTCGAGCCGGGCCGCATCTACGAAGGCAAGGTCGCCAAGCTGATGGACTTCGGCGCATTTGTCACCATCATGCCGGGCAAGGACGGCCTGGTGCACGTGTCGCAGATCTCCAACGAGCGCGTCGAGAAGGTTTCCGACAAGCTCAAGGAAGGCGACATCGTCAAGGTCAAGGTGCTGGAAGTGGACAAGCAGGGCCGCATCCGCCTGTCCATGAAAGCGGTGGCGGAGGGCGAGGGCTGATATAGCCGCGCTTCGCATCGCGTGTCTCCGGAAACGCCCCGCAACTGCGGGGCGTTTTCGTATACGAGCAAACGAAAGCCGGCTGGATTCCGGTCCGATCCGTCACAGGTGCTTGTTAGAATCCAGGCTTGCCAAGCAAAGAGCGAGGGAACCCGATGCCAGCCAGCGGGATGCAGCGTGTAGCGGTGTTGGTTCCGTGCTTCAACGAGGCGGTGGCTATCGGCAAAGTGGCGCGGGATTTCGCCGAAAGCCTGCCGCAGGCTCGCATCGTCGTGTACGACAACAATTCGACCGACGACACAGCATCGGTGGCTCGCGCAGCCGGCGCCGAGGTTCGGCAAGAGCGGCTGCAAGGCAAGGGCAACGTCGTGCGGCGGATGTTTGCCGACGTGGACGCGGATATCTATGTGATGGCGGACGGCGACGCCACCTACGACGCCAGCGATGCACCCGCAATGATCCAGCGCCTATTGGACGAGCACCTTGATCTCGTGGTGGGCAGCCGCGTGACCGGGCAGCATCTGGCATTTCGCCCGGGCCACCGGTTCGGCAACTGTATGCTGACTGGCCTGGCAGGACGGATCTTCGGACGCAGTTTCACCGACATGCTGTCGGGTTATCGAGTGATGTCGCGCCGTTACGTGAAGTCGTTTCCTGTCGATGCGCAGGGGTTCGAGATCGAGACCGAGCTGGCGGTGCATGCGCTGGAGCTGCGCATGCCGGTAGCGGAAGTACCCAACCGCTATTTTGCGCGCCCCGAAGGCTCGCACAGCAAACTGAACACGTGGCGTGACGGCTGGCGCATCTTGCTGACCATCCTGAAATTGGCCAAGAACGGTAAGCCACTGGCTTTTTTCTCGCTGGCTTGCGCGTCATGCCTGCTGTTGGCCGCCGTGCTGGCGTGGCCGTTGTTCGCTACCTACCTGTCGACCGGCCTGGTGCCGCGCTTCCCGACGGCGATCCTGTGCGCGTCGCTGACGTTGCTTGGCGGGGTGTTCCTGGTCTGCGGGTTGGTGCTCGACACAGTGACCCTGGGGCGACGCGAGCAGAAGCACTTGGCTTATCTCGGCCAACCGGCGCCGGGATGCTGGTCGACGCAGGGCGCGCGCTGATGCGGATGCCGGATCTGCGCAGCGCCGTCGACCGCCATGCCTTGCCTATCTGCTTGTTGCTCGGGGCGATTGGAGCTTTGTTCCTGAGGCAGGACTCTAGCTGGGATCTGCGGAATTACCACCTCTACAACGTATGGGCCTTGCTGCACGGGCGACTCACGCTCGATCTCGCTGCGGCCGGGCTCCAAAGCTATTTCAATCCGTTGCTGGATCTGCCGTATTACCTGCTTGGCATGGGGCCGCTTGCGCACCTGCCGCGACTGTTGGCCGCCCTGCAAGGGCTGTGGTACGGCGGCATGGTGTTCGTGTTGCTGCGGATCGCAATGCGGTTGGCGGATTTGCAGGGGAGAGCCTTCGGCGCGGGCGACTTGTTCGCAGTGCTGATCGGCGCCACGGGCACCATGACCGTATCGCAGGTCGGACTGAGTTCCAACGAGATGCCGTTGGCCATGCTGGTATTGCTGGCCGTCTACCTGCTACTGCCGCTATGTGCCGAAGATCCGGTCGAGCGGGCGGCCCAACGGGTCTTGCTGGCTGGCCTGCTATGCGGCTTGGCGGCGGGATTGAAGTCCACGGCCATCGTCTATTCGCCAGCCCTGGCGTGCGCCTTGCTGGTGGCTTGCGTGGGCCGTGCGGGGACATGGCGGCTGTGTCTGCTGTTCGTGGCCGCGGCGTCGGGTGGATTTCTTGCCGTCTATGGCTGGTGGGGCGTGAAGCTGTGGAGCCTGACCGGAAACCCCGTGTTTCCGATGTTCAACCAGGTTTTCCATTCGGCTTGGCTGCCGCCCGTCAGTGGTACCGATATTCGTTTCCTGCCGAAAACAGCTGGGCAATGGCTGTTTTATCCGTGCTACTGGGTGTTCAAGAACCAGTGGCTGGTCACCGAAACAAGATTTGCCGATCCGCGTTACGCATTGGCGATGGCCGCGCTGGCCGTATTGGCTGCCTCTGCATGGTTTCGTCGCAAGCAACCCGCGGCCGGTGGACGTGCCTTACGCCTGTTGGCGGTATTCGTCGTGCTGGCCTATGTGGCGTGGCTGCGGCTGTTCTCGATACTGCGGTATGTGATCCCACTTGAAGCCTTGACGGGCTTGTTGCTGTTGCTGGCGATACAGGCTCTGCTCGTCGTTGCCGGCAAAGGTCGGTCGTCGCGGTCGTGGCTTGCATGGTGCATGGCCGGTATCTTTCTCGTGTCGGTCTACTGCAGTCATTACCCCAGCTGGGGGCGCGCCGACTATGCCGACACCGTATTTCACGTGCGTGCGCCAGCCGTCGAGCCGGGAAGCACGGTGTTGCTGATCGGTCAGCCATTGGCTTACATCATTCCGTTCATCGGCAATGCGGAATCCAGCCAGTTCATCGGATTGACATCGTTCAACCAGCACGCCGGGAATTACCGGTTGAACGCACTCGTGCGCGAGCGCCTGCATAGCCACCAAGGCCCCATTTACGCACTGCTGGAAAGTAATGTCGCGAGCGGAGCAGAGGCATTGCAGCAGTGGTTGCCGGGGGCGCAATTCGCCGGACAGTGCGAGGTGGTGTCAAGCAATCTTCATAATCGCCGGTACGATGACGCAAATCTGCGGTTGTGCAGGGTTTTGCAACATTGACCGCGAGCCTGCGGGATTGCCCGAGGCGCTACGATACGAACACCGGTTGACGAGGGCGCGCGATGAGCGGACAGACAGGCGATTTCATCAAGGATTGGCAGGTGCTTGCCCAGCAATCCTGGGATGCATGGTTGCGGCAAATGCAGCCCGCCGCCGCCGTGCCTCCGCCCGGAAACGAGGCGTTCGAACGCACGCTGGCCGGACTCAAGGGCTGCTTCGACTGGATGCAGGGCGTGGCCGCGGCCGGTGCCAGTCAGCCTGGTACGGACTGGCAGACCCTGTTGCGCTCATGGGCGGGTTCCGGCAACCAGCCTTTCACGCAAGCCTTCAACGGCATCGACAACGCGGCTGCACAGGGTTTCGTGCAGCAGTGGCAGGCGTGGCTGCAATCGATGCAGGGCGGCGGTTTTGTTGCACAGGTCGCGGCCGGCGGTCCGGTGCCGGGTTTCGGCCTGCATCGCGAACAGTTGATGCAGCATCAGGAAATCGCTACCGCGATCCAGACTGCGCTGGAAGCGAATGCGCGCTACCAGGAGCTGATCCAGCGCGCGAACACGCAAGGGCTGGAGCGCCTGCAGGCGACGCTCGCCAGACGTGACACGTCGAGTCCACCGATCGAGTCGCTCAAGGCGCTGTATGACCTCTGGGTTGACGCCGCGGAGGAGGCCTATGCTGAAGTCGCGTTGTCCGACGAGTTTCGCGCGGCCTATGGCGAGATGATCAACAGCCAGATGCGCGTGCGCCAACTGCAGCAAAAGCAGACCGGCCAGCTATGCCGCGAGCTTGGCCTGCCCACGCGAGAGGAAGTTTCCTCGCTGGGTGAGCGTCTGCAACAATTGCGCCGCGACCTGCGCAAGCAGAATGGCGGCGAGGCCGCGGATGAAATCCTCGCGTTGCGTCGCGAAGTGACGGCGCTGCGCCGCGAGTTGGCCGAGCTGGCCGGCAGGCCTGCCCGCACGCAGGGGGCTGCGGTCAAGCCCGCGGGGAACGATGGGGCTACGGCCAAGCCGGCACGTGCGAAGGCTGCCGTGGCCAAGTCCACCAGCGGGCGTGCCGCCAGCACTGCCGCGAAGAAGGCGCCTGCTCGCGCCAAGCCCGTACTGGCCAACGGCCGCTCGCGCAAGCGCTGACAGGAAGAGCCATCATGGATAACCCGCTCCATCTCGATCCCACGCGACTGATGCAGGAAATCGGAACGTTCCAGCGCAAGCTCAGTGCCGGCATGGGCCATCTGCGCAGCATGAGCGAGCCCAGTTACGCCAACACGCCACGCGAACTGGTGTATGCCGAGGACAAGCTCAAGTTGTGGCATATGAAGGGCGATCGCGCGCCCACCACGCGGACTCCCACGCTGATCGTCTACGCGCTGGTCAACACGGTCTGGATGACCGACCTGCAGGCCGACCGCTCGCTGGTGCGCAACCTGCTCGCGCAGGGCGAGGACGTCTATCTGATCGACTGGGGCTACCCGGACGGAGCCGATCGCTGGCTGACGCTGGACGATTATCTCAACGGCTACCTCGATCGCTGCGTGGACGCGCTGTGCGAACGTCATAGCCTCGACGCCGTCAATCTGCTCGGCATCTGCCAGGGCGGCGCGTTTTCGCTGTGCTACAGCGCGATGCATCCGGAGAAGGTCAAGAACCTCGTCACCATGGTGACGCCGGTGGACTTCCAGACGCCGGACAACATGCTTTCGCACTGGTGCCGCGCGATGGACGCTGATCTGTTCGTCGATACGCTGGGCAACGTGCCGGCGATGCTGATGAACTGGGTCTACCTGACGCTCAAGCCGGTACGCCTGAACCAGCAGAAATACGTGAGCCTGGTGGACATCCTCGACAAGCCCGCGGAGCTGGAGAACTTCCTGCGCATGGAGCGCTGGATCTTCGACTCGCCCGATCAGGCCGGCGAAGCCTTCCGCCAGTTCATCAAGGATTTCTACCAGGGCAACAAGCTGGTGAAGGGCGGCCTCGTCATCGGCGGCCGCGAGGTGGATCTCGGCATGGTCAGCCAGCCGGTGCTGAACATCTATGCCGAGCAGGATCATCTGGTGCCGCCGGACGCTTCGCGTGCGTTGAAGCGTCGCATCGGCACCTCCGACTACACCGAGCTTGCGTTCAAGGGCGGCCATATCGGCATCTACGTCTCCGGCCGCGCACAGCGCGAGGTGCCGCCGGCGATCCACCAGTGGTTGCGCGCGCGCGACTGACCCGACAGGAGCCATCCATGGAAAAACGTCTCTATCGTTCCCGCCAGAACCGCACGCTGGCCGGTGTCTGCGGCGGCATCGCCGAATATCTCGGTTGGGATCCGACCCTGGTGCGGGTGGCATGGATCATCCTCACCCTGCTGGGTGGCTCGGGCATCCTGATTTACCTGATTTTCTGGCTGGTGATGCCGGAATCGCCCTGACTTTTTCGCTCCAACACACGAAGTTCCCATGGATTACGACCGCTACGACCGCGTCCGCGCCGTGCAATGGCGCGGCGACCACCTCCGTTTGCTCGACCAGCGCCTGTTGCCGCAGGAGGAGCGCTGGATCGATTGCCGCGACGCCTCCGCGGTGACGCAGGCCATCAAGGATCTCGCCGTGCGCGGCGCCCCGGCCATCGGCATCGCTGCCGCGTGGGGTGTGGTGCTGGCCGCGCAGCAAGGGGCGCCGCTGGATGCCGCACTGGCGCAGTTGCGCGCGGCGCGGCCCACCGCGGTGAACCTGATGTGGGCGCTGGACCGCATGAAGGCGCGCGTCGCCGCAGGTGCGGATGCGCAGACGCTGGAGCGCGAAGCGCAGGCGATCCAGGACGAAGACCTTGCCGCCAATCGTCACATGGGCAGCCTCGGTGCGGCGCTGATCGCGCCGGGTACGGGCGTGCTCACCCATTGCAATACCGGTTCGCTGGCTACCGCTGGCTTCGGCACGGCCCTGGGAGTGATCCGTGCGGGCGTGGCGCAGGGGCGCATCGCCCGCGTGTTCGCAGGCGAGACGCGGCCCTGGCAGCAGGGTGCGCGGCTGACCATGTACGAACTGGTGCGCGACGGCATTCCCGCGCAGCTGATCGCGGATTCGGCTGCCTCGCACCTGATGAAGTCGGGGGCAGTGCAATGGGTGGTCGTGGGCGCCGATCGCATCGCCGCGAACGGCGACACCGCGAACAAGATCGGCACCTACCAGCTCGCCATCGCGGCGAAGCACCACGGCGTGAAGTTCATGGTGGCCGCGCCGTCTTCCACGGTGGACATGGCCACGCCTTCGGGCGACCACATCGAGATCGAACTGCGCGATCCGGCGGAATTGCTCGCCGTCGGCGGCAGGCGCGTGGTGGTGGAAGGCGCCGAGGCCTGGAACCCGGTGTTCGACGTGACGCCTGCCGGCCTGATCGACGCCATCGTCACCGAGCGCGGCGTGATCGAGCGGCCGACCGAAGCCGCGATGCGCACGATGTTCGGCGCATGAGGCACGGTCGCGAGCTGATGTTGTTCGCGGTTGGCGGCGGCATTGGCTTCGTGGTCGATGCCGCCATCCTGCAGGCGCTGGTGTCGTTGTGCGGAGCCAACCCCTACGTCGCGCAGGTCTTTGCCTTTCTCGTCGCGGCCACGGTGACCTGGTGGTGGAACCGCAGCCGCACCTTCGCGGGACGTTCCAGCGGCCGTTCCTTGCTGGGCGAATGGCTGCACTGGATGGCCCTGATGGGTTTCGGTGCCGTGGTCAATTACGCCGCCTACGCGGGCAGCCTCCTGCTGTTTCCGTCCTGGCGTCGCTGGCCCGTGCTGGCCGTGGCGGTGGGTTCGGCCGTTGCCGCCGTGGTCAATTACGCGGGTGCCCGCATGATGCTTTACAAGAAGCCCAAAGAGCATTCATAAGTCATTGAATTAAAAGCGCATTTTGCTTGGTTGAAATGTGCATCTGTGCTATGATTCCAAGATTGCGCGAGAGGCTTTGGCGCGGCATGCGACGGCGCCTCCGTGCGCGCTTCGTGCCGCACTTGTCTCGCGCTCCTTTCAGTCCTCCAGGGAAGCCACTCAATGGCAGAACTCGCCAAAGAAGTCATTCGCGTCAACATCGAAGACGAGATGCGCCAGAGCTATCTCGACTACGCGATGAGCGTGATCGTAGGCCGCGCGCTGCCGGACGTGCGGGACGGCCTGAAGCCGGTACATCGCCGCGTATTGTTCGCGATGAACGAGCTGAGCAACGCCTGGAACAAGCCTTACAAGAAGTCGGCCCGCGTGGTCGGCGACGTGATCGGTAAATACCATCCGCACGGCGACGCGTCCGTGTATGACGCCATCGTGCGCATGGCGCAGCCGTTCTCGCTGCGCTACATGCTGGTCGATGGCCAGGGCAACTTCGGTTCGGTGGACGGCGACAACGCGGCAGCGATGCGCTACACCGAGGTGCGCATGTCGCGCCTCACGCACGAATTGCTCGCCGACATCGACAAGGAAACCGTCGACTTCGGGCCCAATTACGACGAGAGCGAGAACGAGCCGCTGGTGCTGCCTACCCGCGTGCCGAACCTGCTGGTGAACGGATCGGCAGGTATCGCGGTGGGCATGGCCACCAACGTGCCGCCGCACAATCTGAACGAGGTTATCGCCGCCACCATCGCGCTGATCGACGATCCGGTGCTGTCGGTCGACGACCTGATGCGCTACGTTCCCGGCCCGGACTTCCCCACCGCCGGCATCATCAACGGCTCCTCCGGCATCGTCGAGGCCTATCGCACCGGACGCGGCCGCATCCTGGTGCGTGCCAAGACCGAGATCGAGACCGAGAGCAACGGCCGCGAGACCATCCTCGTCCACGAGCTGCCGTACCAGGTGAACAAGGCGCGGCTGATCGAGAAGATCGCCGAGCTGGTCAAGGAAAAGAAGATCGAGGGCATCAGCGAGCTGCGCGACGAGTCCGACAAGGACGGCATGCGCGTCGTCATCGAGATCCGCAAGGACGCGATGGCCGACGTGGTGCTGAACAACCTGTTCCAGCAAACCCAGCTGCAGGTCACCTTCGGCATCAACATGGTGGCGCTGCTGGACGGCCAGCCGCGCCTGCTGAACCTCAAGGACATCCTCGAGGCCTTCATCCGTCATCGCCGCGAGGTGGTGACCCGCCGCACCATCTTCGAACTGCGCAAGGCACGCGCCCGTGCGCACATCCTCGAAGGCCTCACCGTCGCGCTAGCCAACATCGACGAGATGATCGAGCTGATCAAGACCTCGGCCTCGCCGGCCGAGGCGCGCGAACGCATGCTGGCGCGCAAGTGGCAGCCGGGCATGGTGGGTGCGCTGCTCGCCGCTGCAGGCGCCGAGGCTTCGCGGCCGGAGGACATGGACCCGCGCGATGGTCTCAAGCCTGGTGGTTACCAGCTCTCCGAGGTACAGGCGCAGGAGATCCTCGCCATGCGCCTGCATCGCCTCACCGGCCTGGAGCAGGAGAAGCTCTCCGACGAATACCGCGAAATCCTCGAAGCCATCCGCGGCTTGATCGAGATTCTTGAGAATCCGGAACGCCTGCTCGCGGTAATCCGCGAAGAGCTCGAGACGATCAAGAACGAGTTCGGCGATGCGCGCCGCACCGAGATTCAGCACTCGCAGGAGGACTTGAACGTCCTCGACCTGATCGCGCCGGAAGACATGGTGGTCACGCTGTCGCACACCGGCTACATCAAGCGCCAGCCGGCCAGCACTTATCGTGCTCAACGGCGTGGCGGCAAGGGGCGTTCCGCCTCCGCGTTGAAGGACGAGGATTTCGTCGAGCAGCTGTGGGTCGTGAACACCCACGACACCCTGCTTACCTTCACCAGCACCGGTCGCGTGTATTGGCTCAAGGTCTACCAGATACCGGAGGCGGGGTCGGGCGCGCGCGGCAAACCCATCATCAACCTGCTGCCGCTGACCGCAGGCGAGAAGGTGCAGGCCGTGCAGCCGGTGCGCGAGTACGGCGAAGACCGCTACGTGTTTTTCGCCACCAAGCACGGCACGGTGAAGAAGACGCCGCTCAGCGAATTCGCATTCCAGCTGCAGAAGGGCAAGATCGCGATCAACCTCGACGAGGGCGATGCGCTGGTCAACGTTGAACTTACCGACGGCAACAGTGACGTGATACTGTTTGCCTCCAATGGCCGCGCCGTGCGTTTCGCCGAGGGCGAGGTGCGCGTCATGGGTCGCACCGCCACAGGCGTGCGCGGCATCCGCCTTGCCGAAGGGGCGCAGGTCGTATCTCTGCTCGTGGTGGAGCATGCGGCCGAGCAGGCCGGTGGCGACGACGAGACCAACGAGGTGGACGAGGCCGAGGATCTGGCCGACGGCTCCACGTCGCCGTTGGAGAGCTACGTGCTGACCGCGACTGCGCGCGGTTACGGCAAGCGCACGCCGCTGTCGAAGTATCCGCGCAAGGGCCGTGGCATCCAGGGCGTCATCGGCATCCAGTGTTCCGAGCGCAACGGCAACCTTGTCGGCGCCGTGTCCCTCGACGAAACGCACGAGATCATGCTGATCTCCGACCAGGGTACCCTGGTGCGTACGCGCGCCGCGGAAATCGCCAAGGTCGGCCGCATCACGCAGGGTGTCACCTTGATCCGCCTGCCGGCGGAGGAGTCGCTGGTCAGCCTGGTGCGTCTGGACGCCGAGGTGGACAACGGCGAAGAGCCGGCCCCCGAGGGTGCGGCGCCGGAACCGGGTCCGGACGTGGCCTGATTGCCGTCGGGCGCACTTGGGCTACGAAAAGCCCCGGCCTGGCCGGGGCTTTTCGCGTCCGATGACTGGGTGGCTGGCGTCACCATTTCAATTTCCGGGGCCACAAACGTCTTGCTGCCGAGTGTTCGATTGCGAGACGACGATCTTGAACGAGATGCAGCACACCTTGCCTGCCATGTCGCTGTCCGAACGGGCGGCGGCATGGCTTGGCGACGAGGTCCTTCCCCCGGCCATTGGTCATTTCCTGCGCTCGTTGCGCGGCCGCCACGATTGGCACGGCAAGGTTGACAGGCGCACCTTGATGGCAGCCAAGTACATCGCACGCTGCCTGGCGGTGTTTCGCCAGCAACTGGGCTTCCTGGCCTTTGTCGAGAGCGAGCCGGCATTGCGCGCGTTCCGGCGCCGTGATCCGCGCATGCTGGAGCGCCACCTACATCGCTACCTCAACACGGGTTGGCGTCGCAGCCAGCGCCTGCGAGCGATCCGCGGGCATTACCGCCATGCCCTGGCGGCGATGCCGACGCCTTTGTTCCGCGCGGTGTACGCCGAGGGTGCGGCCCCGCTGGGCCTGCTGACGCTGAAGGACGGCGGCCGGCTGATCCTGAGCCTGCGGCCGCCGATCTTCCTGGGGTGCGAGGGCGAGCTGTGCATTCAGCTTGCCGATGAACTCGGCAATCCGCTGTACCGCATCGTGGTCACGGTGATCGACGACGATACGCTGGCCATCGGCTGCATCCAAGGGCCCGTCGGCGGAGCGGCACGGGAAACCGTACGTGAGTTGACGCGTAATCTGCATGGCCTGCGCCCGCGCTGCCTGATGCTGGCGCTGACCCGTGCACTGGCGCGACACTGGGGCCTGTCGCGGTTGCTGGCGGTCGGCAATGCGGCCCATCCCTTGCGCAATCCGCGGCGCCGCTTCGTGGCGGACTACGATGCGTACTGGGAGGAGCAGCAGGGCAGGGCCGCCGGCGACGGTTGGTACGAACTGCCGTTGCAGCCGCTGCGCAAGACCGAGGCGGACGTGCCCAGCCAGCATCGCTCCGCGTTCCGCAAGCGCGAAGCCTTGCGCATGGAGGCCGAGCGCCTGCTCGTCGAAGCGCTGGGTGCGATACCTGGACGCCACCAACGGCACAGGCGGCACGTCGAGATGCCGGGCTTCGACCGTCGATTGGAGGGGGCATGCGCAGAAGCGTCATGAATCAGCCGCTAGACACCATCGATGCAACGATAGAGCAGCGCCAGGGGGCCAGTGTCGCGACGTTGTTCCGCGAACACAATCGCGCGCTGGTCGCGTTCCTGCAGTGCAGGCTCGGCTCGCTCGCCGATGCGCAGGAGTTGGCGCAGGAGGCTTACCTGCGCATGCTCGTGCTGGAAAACTCCGGACGGATCGACTCGCCGCGTGCCTTCCTCTTCCGCATCGCAGCCAATCTCGCGGTCGATCGCCTGCGCATGCGCAAGCTGCGCGAGGCGCCAGCCATGGACGAGTTGCCGGAACCCGCGCCGGAGCTGCATCTAGCACCGGTACCGGAGCGCCACGCGATGGCTTCCGAGCAATGGCGCGGATTGCAGGAGGCATTGCGCGAATTGCCTCCCAAGACCAGCCGTGCCTTTGTGCTGCACGTGATCGAGGGACGCGATTTCGAGGCGATCGCGCAAACCATGGAGCTAAGCGCACGCATGGTGCGCTACCACGTCACCCGGGCGCTGGCACATTGCCGCGCACGCGTGGAAGAAAGGGAGATGCCGTGATGGCCAACACCCAACAATCATTCGATGAACACATGTTGCTGGCGGCTGCCGACTGGTGGACCCGCCTGCGCGATACGCGCGGCGCCGAGGCCAGCGTGGAGCAGTGGCTGGACTGGACGGCGCAGAACGAGCGCCATCTCGCCGCTTTCGAATACGTCAATGTTTTCGGCGAACGGCTGGGCAGGCTGGATGCGGCCGCTCGCCGGCAACTGCTGCACGAGTTCGCGCCTGCCGCCGCACCACGCCGGCGTTGGCTGCCGCTGGCCGCTGCAGCGGCCGTGGTCGCCCTGGTCGCCGGTACCGGCTTCCTGCTGTGGGAGCGTGTCGCAGGCAACGCCGTGGTGCAGGCGACCTATGCGAGCGTCACCGGGCAGAACCGCGACATCGTGCTTGCAGATGGCAGCAAGGTGACGCTGGGTGGCGCCAGCCGTTTGCGCGTTCGTTTCGACGCCGGCCAGCGCCAGGCAACGCTGGAAGCGGGCGAGGCGTATTTTCAGGTGGTGCACGACTCCCAGCGCCCGTTCGAGGTCGTCGCCGGCGGCGTCACGGTTCGTGACATCGGTACTGCCTTCGACGTGCGTCGCAGTTTTGGCGAGGTGGCAGTGGCGGTGACCGAAGGGCAGGTACGGGTCGCCGCTACCAGCAGTGCGATGCAAACGCTGGATGCAGGCGCGGGGCAACGCGTGGCCTGGGATCCGGCCGCGCGCACGCTGCGCCTGGGCACTACCACGCAGGAGCAGGCGATGGGCTGGCGCAGCCACCGGCTCGAATTCGTGGGCGAACCGCTGGCGGTGGTGGTCGACAGCGTCAACCGCTACAGCAGCAGGCCGGTGCGGCTGGATGGCGCCGACGTCGCGGGTCTCAGTTTCACCGGCACCGTTCGCACCGACGAGATCGACAGCTGGCTGCGCGCGTTGCCGCAGGTGTTTCCGTTGCAGGTGGAAATGGGCGAGCACGCGGTGACGCTTTCCGCCGGCCCGATGCCTGCGCAGCGGCGCTAAACGCATCGGGCACGCCAGCGCAGCCGCAGCGTTCGCAGCGCTGCATTTGGATCCGGCGCATGCCACACTTGTCGCTTTCATCGGGGACGAGTGGATGCCATGAGCCGGTCCGGCCTGCTGCCAACGATGGCCGCGCTTGCCGCCGTGGCCGTGCCGTGCCAAGCCGTTGCCGCTGACACGCTGCATTTCGCGATACCACCGCAGGCGCTCTCCACCGCGCTGATCGCGTTCGGACGGCAGGCGAACATGCAGGTGCTCACGGCGGGTGGCAGCGTCGACGCCCTGCATTCCCGCGGCGTCAACGCCGATTGCACCGCCGCCGCTGCGCTGGATCGCCTGCTGCAGGGCACGGGGCTGGCATACAGCTTCGTCGATGCCGGCACGGTGGTGGTGAAGCCATTGCCAGCCGGCGCAACAGCGGCCACGGCGCCTGCCGCCAGACCGGACATCCGGCAACTATCGCCGGTCATCAGCACCGGGCTGGTCGACCAGGGCAGTTATCTGGTCGACGTCACCAGTGGTGCCACGCGTACAGGCACCGATCTGCTCGAACTGCCGGCTTCGGTGAGCGAGGTGTCGCCCGATCTGCTCGATTCGCAGCAGGCGCGCGGCGTGGCCGATGCCGTGCGCAACGTCGCCGGCGTGCAGTCCCTGGACGGCTCGGATGCGTTGCCCGTGTTCCTGATGCGCGACTTCCAGGTCGGCAACGGCATGATCGACGGCTTGCCCAACAGCATCGTGTCCTACGGCGATTTTCCGCCGCTGATCGGCATCGAGCGCGTGGAAGTGCTGAAGGGGCCGCAGGCGATCATCGGCGACGATTCGGTCAGCAACAATTTCGGCGGCTTGATCAACCTGGTGATGAAGCAGCCGACGGATACGCCGGTGCACAGGCTCGATTTCGCGCTGGGGCAGTACGGCGACAGCGAACTCGGCGTCGATCTGGGCGGCCCGCTGGGAAAAAGCGGTGAGTGGACGTATCGCCTGGTGGCTTCGGCCGAGTATGCCGACCGCACCCGGCAAGGGCGACGCGGCCAGCGCAACGGCTATCTGGCGCCGTCTGTCGGGTGGCGCGACGTATCGAACAAGCTGGTGCTTTCCGTAGAGCGCATCGTGCGGCGCGAGCCGATCCCCGATTACGCGGTGATGCTTGGCGGAAGCCTGTCCAGCGAGACACCGCCGGGCTTGATGATAGGCAGCCCGGACGACCATTCCCTGTTTCGCACCACACGCCTCTCGTACATATTCGAGCATCGCTTCGACGATGTGTGGACGTTCCGCAGCCGCGGCCAGTACGTGCATCAGGATTCCAGCGTCCAGGAATGGATCGTGTCCGGCTTTTCGCCGAATGGCGACAGCTTCCCGATGGCCGAGCGATACAGCTACGGCGATGCGTTCTATACGGTGCAGAACGATTTTGTGGGGCGCTTCGACGGCGATACGGTCAGTCACGTCGTAGTGGCTGGTTTCGATTACTCGCGTGCGCTGTCCGGCAGCGTCGACGATGTGCTCGGACTCCTTCCCCAATACACCTACAACCTGTATGCCGGGCCGCCGTTGCCGTCGGTGCCTTCCGTGACCGGCCCCGGCAACGTCAATAACGTCGATGCGCATGCGCCTGCCGACCCATGGTCCACCGATCATGCGCTGTTCCTGCAGGATCAACTGGCGCTGGGCGAACACTGGAACGTCTTGCTGGCGTTGCGCCGGGCGACCTACGAAATTTCCGCGCAGGACACCAATGGCAACCTGCTGACCGAACACAAGTCGCAGTGGGTGCCCAATGCCGGGCTGCTATACAAAGTCACGCCGCTGCTGTCGTTGTACGCCAGCGCCACTAGTGGTTTCCAGGCGGACGAGGTATTGGACAAGAACGGTCAGCCACTGCTGCCGTCACGCTCGCGCCAGGTCGAAGCGGGCGCCAAGCTGATGCTGTTCGACCAGCGCGCCATGTTCACCATGGCGGCCTATCGCATCATGCTTGATCACAGCAACTACCTGAGCTCACCGCGTCCGCCGTATTACGGCATCCCCGGTCCCGGCCAGACCAATCGCGGCGTCGAGCTGGAATTCAACGGTCGGCTCGCGCCCGGACTGGATTTGAGCGCTGCGTACAGCAACACGTTGGTGACCAACCACGACGGCTCGCTGCCGACCGGTTCGCCGCGACAGCACGGCAATCTTTGGGCCAGTTACCGGTTGCACTCCGGGTTGTTGCGCGGCTGGGGCGTGGCCGGCGGCGTGCTGGCACGCAGTGCCAGCCGCGGCCAGCTGTCGGATGGCTCGGCGTACTTTGCCATACCGGGGCAGGCCCGGGTGGATGCGAATGTGTCCTGGCAAGGCCAGCTCTGGAACGTCACGCTGGGCGTGCGCAACCTGCTCGACCGCAACCTGCATGACGTCGATTTCGACGAAACCTTCGTGCCGCTGCATCGCGGCCGTAGCGTGTTGCTGAGCGGCAGCCGGGATTTCTAAGAGCCGGGGCTCACCATCGCTCACCTACTTGTGCTCGCCTGTGCAGGTAAGGAGCTTCGCGTTATCGCAAGAAACAAGGCGATTCCAGTCGTTGCCGGCGCCCTGGCCACTTTCCTGGCCCATGCCACCGCACGGGAGCCGTCGCGAACGGTGAAGTCGGCGCCGTGTGGAGCTGAGAGGTTTCCGGTTCGCCATCGGCGAGAGCTGGGCAGAGACCTTGCACAGACGACTCCAAGGGGTTCTGTGGCCGGGTCCCAATTTACGGCGTGCGCCCCTTATGTCGGGTGCTTCAATCACTGGGGCTGGTGCAGGCGGCGACCCGCGCGCCTTCGACCTGCAGCACCTGGTGCCCACCCAGCGCGACGTCGCCGGTGTAGTGCTGGGGCGAGTCGAGCGTGATGCGGCCCTGGCCCGAGCGTGTGCCGCAATGGATCTGCCACGCCAACGCAGTGCTGGCGCGATGTTCGTTGCTGCGCTGGCAGGCGGCGTCCGGCGCCATTGTGTCCACGAAGGTCGTCCATGGGTCGCCGCCGTCGTAAAGGCACTTCCATTTCACCTGCGTCGGCGGGGCATGGTCTTTTGCGACGGAGCGCAAGGTGATCTTCCACAAGCCGGGCATGGTCTGGAAATCGCCGGGATCGGCTTGCACGACGGAAGTCAGCGCGCAGGCAGCAACGGACAGCAGCAAGCGGGCAATTGCGCGGGAGTGGCGTGCGACGAATCGCGTGGTCTGGGTCATGGAAGATTCCCGGTCTGGCAACGGCAAAGCCCCGTCCACCGGAGTGGACGGGGCATGCCTTGCGGGGTTTCAGTTCTTGGCTGCGGCGACGGTGCTGCCGTCCTGCTGCCAATCGCGATGGAAGTCGAACATGTCCATCAGGTCGCCGATGGCCGGGGCGTTGACCGGCACATACGGGTTGTTGCGGAACTGGACCGGGTTCGGCAGGTTGTCGCGGCTGCGGCGGGAAATGGTTTCGTCGATCCCCCAGTTGGCCTCGACGAATTTGTCGAACGACACGTGATCGAAGTAGGTGTGCACCACGTGGCCGCCGGTCGAGTACTTCGACACCACCAGCAGCGGGATGCGCGTGCCGTCGCCGAAGAAGTCGATCGGCTGCACGTAGCCGGAGTCGTAGTAACCGCCGCCTTCGTCGAAGGTGATCATGATCGCGGTGTTGTTCCAGAGCGTCGGATTGGCCTGGACCATCTGCACGATCTTCTGCACGTAGCCTTCGTACAGTTCCAGCTTGGAGGAAGCCGGGTGGCCGTCGAGCAGGCCATCCGGCTTGGCGATCGCCACGGCCGGCAGCGTGCCGTTCTGGATGTCGCTGTAAAGATTGTTGATGTCCTGGTTGTTCGCGCGCAGCTTGGCGTTGGTCATGACCTGCGTGGAATACAGGAACGGGTCGCAGATGTTGCAGAAGGTGCCGGCTTCGCCGGATTCCGTGCCGTTGGCCCAGCCTTCGCCGTAATACTTCCAGCTGACGTGGTGACGGGCCAGCAGCAAGGCAAGATTGTCCTGCTTGGTCGGCGGAACGGTGTACTGGTCGGTGCCCAGCGGAGCCGGCTCACCGGTGCCCAGGTAACCGGGGTTGTAGTTGTTGACCAGGTAGTACGCGCCGGCCTTGCAGTCCGTGCCGCGGAAGGTGTGATAGGGCAGGCCCTTCAGGTAGCTGCGCACCGCGCCCACGCCGGGTTGCGAATCGTCGGCGCAATCGACGTAGGAGCCGCCGCTGTAGCCGTCCTGCACCCACCAGTTGTTGGTGCCGCTTTGCGAGTTCGGGTTTTCGATCTGGTTGGTCGGCGGCACGGCGGGATCGCCGTTCGCGTCGGCGTAATAGATCGCGTCGCCGAAGCCCAGCATGATGTGGTTGGCGCCCGTGCCACCCATCACCGACTGGTGGAAGTTGTCGCTCAGCGCGTACTTCTCGGCCAGCTGCTTGAAGTAGGGCGCATCGCCTTGCGCCATGTTGAGGAACTGCATCGAGGTGGAGCCTTCACCCGTGCTTTCGTCCGTGAAGTTCGCAGCCTGCGTCTTGCCGTTGTTGCCGGCGCCCATGGTGGTTTCCACCCAGGGGAAGAGGTCCGCGCGGCAGCCACTGGGATTCTTCGTGGTGGCGCTGGCGGTGCTGCAATCCAGCTGCTGCCACATCTGGAAGAAGCGATGCACCGGGCTGTTGGCGTAATCGTTGTAGCTGATCGATGCGTGCATATCCACCGGCGCATTCGGCAGCGTGCCCGGGAAGCGCGTGTCGACCACGTCATTGGGCAGCCCCGTGCCGCCCTCGGCAAGCTCGGTGTAGTCGTCGCTCGGCAACGCTGGTTCGATCGCGGCGGCCTGCGCGGCGGAAGCGAGGTAGGGCTGCGTCGGCGCGCCGCCGGTGTTCATCGCCGGCAGGTTGGCATACGGGCCGACCCGCGTGGGCGAATTCGAATAATCGCCCGTCTGGGTTGCCTGCCACTGCTGCGCCTTGGCCACGTTCGGGCCGGGCGTGCCGTCGGCGTTGACGATGCCTTCGGACAGCAGGTTATTCACGGTCTGGCCGGCAGGCGGCGTGTAGGTGGCGAAAACGTGGTCGAAGGTCCGGTTCTCGCCGATCAGCAGGATCACGTGCTTGATCGGCGTGCGTGTGCGGTTGCTGTCGTCCTGGTCGTCGCCCGGGGTATGCAGCGTCACGATGCCGCCGGGCAGTCCATGCACCGGCGTGGTGCTCGTATGCGGCACGTTGGAGCGGAAGGTTGCGTCGTTCTGCGAGGTGTTCGTCTGTGCATTGGCAACGCCGACGATACCGGTTGCCAACATGCACAGCGCGAAAGGTTTCAAGCGGGTACTGCCGAATTTCCTGGACATGACTGGTCTCTCCTGTCGGCTTTCTGCGTGCCGGCTCGAGTGGTCCCCCTGATTGCGCTTGCGCATGCAGCTGCCTTGCGCCAGCCGAAACACAGTGCACCGGCTGCATGACGTGGTGTTGGCAACGGCGCGACACGACGGTCGCGGGAGATGACAGTGCTGCGACAAGAGATGGACCGCGCCGCTCGATTCGCGCCCAGACACTTACGCGTGACCAGGGCTTGGTCAAAATCTTCTCTCCGAATTACTTGAAGAAAGGGGCTGTGTTGCCGCAAGTAACAAGGCGGCTTCGAGCGTCTGCCGGCGCCCGAACCACTTCTCTTTCTCAGCCCGCGCCGCCAAACGAGCAGTGGCGAACGGCGAAGCCGGCCCGAAGGGCGGAGGGATGGACGCCCGGAGTAAAAGAAGTGGCCTAGGGAAACGGCCCGGTTCAATCCGCCGGAATTACAGGTGGGCCATCTTGAGGATGTGGGAGCCATTCCCGCCCGTGCGATAGCCGGTGCGGCCACGTCGAGCCATATCTGGACTGGGCTTTTCCGGTTCGTCGTTGGCGGAGATTATGCGGAGCCCTTGGGCGGCATCTCGGGAAGCACGTCGTACGGGCGCATCATTTCGTTGTCCTCGTGTTCGAGGAAATGGCAGTGCCAGACGTAGCGTCCCGGCTCGCCTTCGAAGCGCATCGCGATGCGCGTCACCATGCCAGGGTCCGCGCGCACCGTGTCTTTCCAGCCCATTTCGTGCGGCTCGGGCGTCTGCGCCGGACCGGTGAACTTCAGCTCCCGACGGGCGTTCCAGGCGAACAGGTCGAAGGGACGGCGGTCCAGCAACTGGAAGCGCACCAGATGCAAATGGATCGGGTGCGCGTCGCCGGTGAGATTGACGAAGCTCCAGGTTTCCACGCTGTGCTGGCGAGGGTTCTCGCTGACCGGAGCGGACCACCGCTTGCCGTCGAGCAGCATCTGCAAGGCATTGCCGTTGGCGTCATCGGTTTCGTTGAGCGTCATCACGCGATGTTGTGCGGCGGCCTCCGGGTCGATGCGAGGCACGGCGCGCAATGCCGCAGGCAGCGCAGACGTGTCGCGCCGGCCGCCGTCGCGCACGCGGAATTCGAGGATGCCGTGCGACTGATGGCGCAGTTGCAGAGTCTTGCCGGCGACGCCGGCGAAATCGATCACCACATCCGCACGTTCGGCGGGGTACAGCGCGATGCGCGCACGTTCCAGCGGCGCGGGCAGGAGCCCCTGGTCGCTGGCGATCTGCTGGAACGGCTGGTCGTGCGACAGCGACAGATCGAAGAAGCTGGTATTGGCGGCATTGAGCAGGCGAAAGCGATACCTGCGCGGCTCGACTTCGAGATACGGGAAGATCCTGCCGTTGCACAGCGGCAGGTTGCCGTTGCACTGCATGACCCAGGGCGCATCCGGATCGTCGGAAACCGGGTAGTAGAGTTGGCCGTCCTGCGCCACCAGGCGATCGCAGAGGATCAGCGGAAGGTCGTAATCGCCGGATGGCAGACCGAGTGCCAGCTCATCCGGATCGCGCACGATGTAGGTGCCGACCAGTCCAGCGTAGATGTTCAGTCGGGTGATGCCCATCGCGTGGTCGTGGTACCAGAGCGTGGCGGCATCCTGTCCGTTCGGGTAGAGGTAGAGCCTGGAATGCCCCGGCGTGTACCACTCTTCCGGGTAGCCGTCCGCATGGGCCGGTACACGCGCGCCATGCACGTGGGTCACGGTGCGTACTTCGGGATGGGCTTTCTCCGCACCATGGAGGTTGTGGTCGATCGGCAAGAAGTGTCGCGTCGGCAAAGCATTCGCCCACTCGACCAGCAGCGGCTCGCCGCGCATGGCCTCGATCGTCGGCCCGGGGAACTGGCCACCGTAACCCCACAGGGCGGTGGGCGGCACATCGCGGTGCAGGCGTGCCTTGAACGCGCGCATTTCCATCCGATAGCAAGGCAGCTTGTGCCCAGGGAATGCCGGATGCGTGCGCTGCTCCGTCGCACGCGCCGTCGGCGGAATCGGCAATGGATCGACGAAGCGCGCCAGCGATGCGGGGTTGATCAGCGGCACCTTGGGTGCCGCGAGCATCGCCGCCGAGGTGCGTGACGCCATCGGCATGGCCATGGAGGAAGCGAACGCTGCAGCCGGGTGCCGGATGTCGGCCAATGCGCCGACCCCGATCAGGCTGCCGGTGCCACGGAGGAAATCGCGTCGGGTGATGGCCATGCCGGCCACCCTAGGCAGGCTGGATGACAAATCGATGAAAGCGGGGCTTCCCGACGCAGGTCGCAACCCGCATCGGCCCCGGCGCTTTACGGGTAGCCGCGGTGCAGGTTCCTGCTGGCGTACCTCGCCTTACCTGCGATCGAGCGAGTACTTGCCGGGACCGGTGAGACACAGCAGCAACAGGCCGCCGATGATCGAGAGGTTCTTGTAGAAGTTGATCATGTTCGCGGCGCGCTCGGCGCCGGCCATGGTCCAGAAGTGATGGCCGACCAGTGCCGTGCCCAGCGTGTACAGAGCCATCAACAGTGCCAGTGGCCTGGTGCAGATGCCAAGCATGATCGCCAGGCCCACGACGAATTCCATCGCGATCACGACCACCGCGGCCAGTGCAGGCAGCGGCAGGCCTTCCGACGCCATGTAGGCGGTGGTGCCCGCGAAGTCGGTCAGCTTGCTCCAGCCGAACAGCACGAACAGCATCATCAGCAGCAAGCGGGCCAGCAACAGCACCTCGTTCCTGCGGCTTTCCAGCAGCGTGTAGCGCATGGTGGATCCCCTTGGCACTTGGGTTGGTACGCATCAACTGGTGGCCGCCGCCGGTACGCGACGGGTGGCGCAGGACGACTATACGGCAACCAACACGGCCGCTCTCTGTGACCTTGCTCAGGCCTGGACGGCACCGAGCATCGCCTCCGCGCTGGAAACGCGGAACTCGCCCGGCGCCTCCACGTGCAGTTGGCGCACCACGCCGTCTTCCGCGTACAGCGCGAAGCGGCGTGCGCGCAGGCCCATGCCGTAGCTGCTGCCGTCCAGTTCCAGGCCCAGCGCGCGGGTGAAGGCGGCATTGCCGTCGGCGATCAGCAGCAGGTCGTGCGGCACGTGTTGCGCTTCGGCCCATGCCTTCATCACGTGGGCGTCGTTGACCGACAGGCACATCACCTCGATGCCACGCTCGAGGAAATCGCGGTGGTGCGTCACGTAGCCGGGCAGGTGCCGGTTGGAGCAGGTGGGCGTGAACGCGCCAGGCACGGCGAACAGCACCACCTTGCGCTTGGCGAACAGCTCGCCGGTGCGGGTCTCGCGGATGCCGTCGCCGACGAGGCGGACTTCGACGTCAGGCAGGGTCTGGCCGATCTGGATACTCATGGTGTGCGTCCCAAGTTCGTGGATGGCCGTCCAAACGATGGGTCCTCTGGACAGGTCTGGTTCGTAGCGACAGCGACCACGGCCTGGTTGCGCGTCTCCACGCGGCGCGCATAGCAATTGCCCTGCGAGTCGCCGTAGCTGAAGGTCTGCAGGCCGTTCTGTCCGCGCGAGCCCGTGATGGCCGTGCCGCCGGCGTTGAAGTCGGTGTTGCTGTGGCTTTCGAGATGGTTGGTCAGCATGGATCCGTAGCTCACGCGCTTGCCTTCCATATTCCGGCGCGCGCTTTCGTAACCCTGCTGCAGGGTGATGTCGGCGGTGAAGTCGCCGCCGGCATGCACCTGCTTGCGGATGTCGATCGTCAGCGGGTAATACAGACGATGCCGCTTTTGCGTCGTGCCGGCGTCGGTGGTGGTCGTCACGTCATCGTCCACCCGCGAGGTCATGCGTATGTACTGGTGGTAGATGCCTTGCGCGGTGAGATCGAAGGTCTGGTCGTTGTCGAAGCCAGCGTTCTGCGCGACCTGCGTGACGACCTTGCCGCGCGAGGTCTGCAACTCGCCGGTGATCGCATAGGTACCGCGTTGCCGGGTATCAACCTCGCCATGCAGCGTGTCTCCCGTGCCGTGGTCGAAGTGGCGTTGCACCTTCGGCTGCAAGGTGCCCTGTTGCGTCGCCAGCGTATTCTGCGTGAGCTTGCCCGTGAGCACCTCAACCCCATGGTCGCGCCAGACCAGCAGGTTCGCGGCGAGGCTGAAAAAGTCGTGTGCACCCAGCACGCGCACCGCCAGGGTATGCGGCTTGCCGTCGTCCAGCAGTGCGGCGAAGGGCGTCAGGTCCATGCGGTACGGGATGAAGTTGAGCGTCTGAATGTCCGGCGTCGGGCGCCACAGGTTGGGATCCACGCCGCCGGTGTAGGTCCACGGATAGACCGGCGCGCGACCGGCCGGCTGGCCGTCGATGCTCACGGCCACCTCGCGGTAGTTGCCGCCGCCGCATTGCTCCAGCGGGTCGCCGGCGTTCGGCGGCCCCAGCGAGAATTCGCGCGTGGGTTCCACGTCGGCATCGTCGATGCACATGTACCACTGCTCGTCCACGGCCTGGCTCTGCGCAATCAGGTCCAGCGCCACGCGCTCGACGTTGCGCGGCAGGGTGAGAGCGCGCGCGAGCGCCTGCGTTTCGTCCTGCACATCCACCGGATGTCCGCCGCTGTCACCGACAAGGCCGATGGCAAGATCGGCGGGTGCCGGATCGGTATGGCCTGCCGCCGGATAGAACACCAGCCGCGCGCTGCCGTGGATCACGCTGTCGCGCTTGCCGCCGACCCAGTTGTTGAGGACGACCTGCCCATGCCCGGCGTTGCGGAACAGGCTGGCGTAGTCCGTCACGTCGCGCTCGACGTGCCAGTGCGGCGCGACCTTGGCACCGGGTTCCTGTGTGGTGCCGTAGTAAAGGTTCACCCCACCGAGCCACAGGCTGGCCGTGCGGTCGTATTGCCGCCCGGCATCCACCGAGAAATCCGCTTCCAGTACGACCTTGGCCCATGATCCAGCGCACTGCGCGGGTGGGGTGTAGCTAAATTCGCGTGGCTTCGCATCGCGCGAGGTGGATTCGCCGTGGTCGTCGAAGGCGACGTTCGCATACAGGTCCACGACGCAAGCCGTGCCGGAAGGACGCGGCACCGGCGCGTCGGCGATGGCGACGCCGCGGTCGCCCACGGCGGGTGTCGGTGTCGTTGTCTGCGCCACCGCGAATGCGGCCGGCAATGCCAGCACGAGGAAAAGGCCGGGTTGAATCAGGTGGCGCATGAAGATCATCCAGGGGGTGCTTCGAACATGAACCCCAAGCATGCACCCGATCGCATCCCCTGGCGAGCAATTGCGCGCGCCGCCTTGAATCGGAAACCGCCGCACCTATTTCTGCTGGCAGGCGGCGACGTGCCGCAATCCATTCGAGGAGTTTTGCGATGAGCCTGAATCATCATGTGATGTGGAGCCTGCCGCGCGATGCGCGGGCGTTCCGGCATGCGTTCGACCGTTTCACGGAGTCCGGCGAGGCCCAGGGCACTGCCGCGGCATGGTCGCCGCGCGTGGACGTGCGCGAGGAGGCCGAACGCTTCGTGATCCATGCCGATGTGCCCGGCGTCGATCCGGCGGCCATCGACGTGAGCATGGACAAGAACGTTCTTTCGATCAGCGGCGAGCGCGCGGCGGAAGCGGCCGATGCGTCCGGTCTTGGCGTGCACCGGGAGCGTCCCCATGGCGCATTCCTGCGCCGGTTCACACTGCCCGAGAGCGCGGATGCCGAGCGCATCACCGCCAGCAACCGGCATGGCGTGCTGGAGATCGCGATACCGAAGAAAGCCGAGAGCGCGCCGCGCCGCATCGTGGTCGATACCGCCCACTGATTCGCGGCAGCTTGCGAGCGCGGCCCGTGGCGGACGATGATCCGCCACGGGCCGCTTGGCGTTGATGCAGTTGTGCGAAGGAGTGGCGGTGGAATCCAAAGACTATTACGAGATCCTTGGCGTGAAGCCCGATGCCGGCGAAGCGGAGATCAAGACCGCCTATCGCAAGCTCGCGCGCAAGTACCACCCGGACAAGAACAAGGAAGCGGGGGCGGAAGACAAGTTCAAGGAAGCGAACGAGGCGCAGGAAGTGCTGCTCGACTCCGAGAAGCGTCGCACCTACGACCAGTGGCGTGCCGGCGGCTATCGCGGTCACGAACCGTTTCGGCCAGGGGCCGCCGGGCAGGGACAGCCTTTCGACTTCGGTGGTGAGGGTGACTTCAGCGATTTCTTCGAAAACCTGTTTGGCAACCGTGGCGGTGCTCAGCGCGGCCAGCGTGGTCAACCGCGCGCGCGCCGCGGACAGGATGTGCAGGCCCAGGTGATGGTCGATTTGCAGACTGCGTTCGACGGCGGCCGCACGCGCGTCTCCCTGCACGACGGCCATGGCGGCGAGCGCGTGCTGGAGGTGAAGATCCCTGCCGGCATCCAGCCAGGCCAGTCGATACGGCTGGCGGGGCAGGGGCATCCTGGTCACAGCGGTGGCCCGAACGGCGACCTGTTGCTGGAAATCGGCATTCGCGACAACGCGCGCTTCAAACTGGACGGCCGTAACGTGCTGCATGTTCTGCCGATCAGCCCGTGGGAAGCGGCGCTGGGTGCCACGGTACCGGTACCGACTCTGGCCGGCACGGTGGAGCTGCGCATTCCTGCGGGTTCGCAGTCGGGTCGCAAGCTGCGCCTGAAGGGGCGAGGCATGCCGGGAGCGCAACCCGGCGACCAGTTTGTGGAACTGTCGATACGCGCACCGGTGGCGGACAACGACAAGCAGCGTGCGGCCTACGAAGCGTTGCGCAAACAGTTCGCCGACTACGATCCACGCCAATGAGCATCGGACGCCGGCAGCGGAAATGCCGGGAACGACTACGGCATCGTGTCAGCGACGGCCTGCGGCGCGATCCTCGAGGATGGTGATCGCATAACAAAAATGGCGCCACGAGGCGCCATTTTCATCGATGCACACGGAAGCCCGGTTCAGGCCGGAAGCAGTTCCTTGAGGGTCGCGATCAACTCTTCTTCCTTGATCGGCTTGGTGACGTAGGCCTTCGCACCCTGGCGCATGCCCCACACCTTGTCGGTTTCCTGATCCTTGGTGGTCACCAGCACCACCGGGATGTGCGCGGTGGCTGCATCCTTGCTGATCGTGCGGGTGGCCTGGAAGCCATTGAGGTTGGGCATCACCACGTCCATCAGGATCAGGTCGGGGATCTCGCGCTTGGCAACCTCGACGCCGGCGGCGCCGTCTTCGGCGGTGAGGGTTTCGTGACCGAGTTTTTCGACGATGCGCTTCAGGCCCAGGAGCTGCGAGGGCGAGTCGTCGACGATCAGGATGCGTGCCATAAGCCAGTTTTCCCCTTGTTAGCGGTTCGGTGGATTCTATGCTTCTGGCGCCACGCTTCCAAGGTGCGCGGCATCAAGCAGCGACGCGCACCACGGTGCGGCCGAAGGAGTCGCCGGCCAGCATGCGGTCGAACACTTCGGGCAGCTCGTCCAGCGTGGCCTCGCGGGTGGCGACGCGCGCCAGGTGGCGCGGCTTCCAGTCGCCCGCAAGATATTGCCAGACGCGTTCGCGCATGTGCCGCGCAGTACCGGCCGAGGCCACGCCCAGCAGGTTCACGCCGCGGATGATGAAGGGCATCACCGTGCTGTCGAAGGCGATGCCGCCGGCGTTGCCGCAGATCGCCACGTTGCCGTAGGGCTCGATCAGCGGCAGCAGGCCGGCCAGCATTGCGCCGCCCACGTTGTCCAGCGCGCCGCCGAAGCGGGCCGAGTCCATCGGCTTGCCGCTGAAGGCGAGCTGGTGGCGGTCGATGCATGCGGCGGCGCCCAGCGATTCCAGATGGGCGAAGTGATCGGCCTTGCCGCTGATCGCATGCACCTCGTAGCCGGCGCGGCTGAAGATGTCGATGGCGAGCTGGCCCACCCCGCCGCTGGCGCCGGTGACGGCGATGGGGCCGAGCGCGGGCGTCTGGCCGTTATCCAGCATGTGCAACAGCGCCAGCGCGGCGGTGAAGCCGGCCGTGCCGAGGACCATGCTTTCGCGCAGGTCGAGGGTCGCGGGCAGCGGAATCGTCCAGCGCGCATCCAGCCGTGCGTATTCGGCATAGCCGCCGTCGCGCGTCTCGGACAGGCCGCTGCCGGTGCACAGCACGGCGTCGCCCTCCTTGAACCTCGGGTCGATGGAAGCGGCCACGTGGCCGGCCACGTCGATGCCGCCGTTGAGCGGGTACTGGCGCAGGATGCGGCCCTTGCCGGTACCAGCCAGCGCATCCTTGTAGTTCACCGAGGAGTACGCCACCTTGACCAGCACCTCGCCGGGCGTCAGCGCGTCGGTGTCCATGGCCTCGATGCCGGCGTGGCAGCTGCTGCCGTCGTTGTGGATGCGAAAGGCGCGGAAGGTGGTCATGGGATTCTCCGATCAGGCCTTGATGCTGGCCGGGCCGATCACGCGGGCGGCATTGCCGCCGTCGTAGTTTTCCATCCAGTCGAACAGCGAGGAGATGGTCGCACCGAACCAGAGGCTCTCGCGCTGGCCCGGCTGCACGAAACCTTCGGCCACCATGTGGTCAACCGCTGCGCGCAATGGAGCGTAGTAGCCGCGCACGTCGAGGAAGGCGCAGGGATGACGGTGCAGCCCGAGCTGCGCCCAGGTCAGCATCTCGAACATCTCGTCCATGGTGCCGAAGCCGCCGGGCAGGGCGACGAAGGCCTCGGAAAGTTCGTACATGCGCGTCTTGCGCTGGTGCATGGTGTCCACCACCACCAGTTCGCTGAGGCCCTTGTGCGCCACCTCGCGTTCGACCAGTTGGCGCGGGATCACGCCGATGACCTTGCCGCCGCCGGCCAGCACGGCGTCGGCCACCGTGCCCATCAGGCCTACCTTGCCGCCGCCATAGACCAGCGCGATGCCGCGCCTGGCCATTTCGGTGCCGAAGGCGCGGGCCTGCTCGGCGTATTCGGGATGCCTGCCGGGGCTGGAGCCGCAGTAGACGCAGAGGGCGGTGGGTTGGGGCATGGTTTTATAAATCTTGGGCGATGGAAGAATGTCGAAGTAATGAGTCGACGCTTGAACCAAGCGAGCAACCTACCTCACTTGACCCGGCCATTGAGAGCAAGAAGTCGGGCGACCACGGCGGCGCCAATTTTCTCAAACAGTTGAGCGCTGAGCGTCATGTCTTCGAGCTCCGAGTTTGGAAGCTCCGGGGTGAATGTGTAGAAGTAATCGTGCCGCCAATTAATGGGGTTCACATCTTTATCGGCGATGACGTCATCGAAGAAAAGCCGGCTTGTGCCGTTGCCCATATCGCGAAGGCAGGCCACCAGTCCTTTCGGGCTCCTGATTTTGTCGTCGAGATCCATGTGACTCTACGCCTCGTTATTTGGCCAATGCCCTAGAAAAAGAACGGCCCGCTCATGTCGCCACGAGCGGGCCGCATTGTCGCTGCGGGGCGATCAGTTGCCCTTGTGGATGGCGCGCTTGTCCACCGACAGCGCCGCCTCGTGCACGGCTTCCGACAGGGTCGGGTGGGCGTGCACGATGCGGGCGAGGTCTTCGGAGGAGCCCTTGAACTCCATCGCCACCACGCATTCGGCGATCAGCTCGGACACACCCGGGCCAACCATGTGCACGCCGAGGATGCGGTCGGTATCGGCGTGGGCGATCATCTTCACCTGGCCCACGGCCTCGTTCATCGCCACGGCGCGGCCGATGGCGGCGAACGGGAAGGTGCCGACCTTGTACGGGATGCCGGCATCCTTCAGTTCCTTCTCGGTCTTGCCGGCCCAGGCCACTTCCGGCTCGGTGTAGATCACGAAGGGCACGGTGTCGTAGTTGACGTGGCCGGCCTTGCCGGCGATCCACTCGGCCACCGCCACGCCTTCCTCGGAACCCTTGTGCGCCAGCATCGGGCCGCGCACCGCGTCGCCGATCGCCCACACGCCGTCGACGCCGGTGTGGCAGTGCTCGTCGACCATGATGCGGCCGCGCTCGTCCAGCTTCACGCCGGTGTCCTCGGCCAGCAAGCCGGTGCTGTAAGCGCGGCGGCCCACGGCCACCAGCAGCTTGTCGACCACCAGCTGCTGCTCGCCGCTCTTGTCGGTGTAGGTGAGGTGCACGCCGTCCTTCTTCACCTCGGCCTTGTTGAGCTTGGCGTCGAGCTTGATGTCCAGGCCCTGCTTGGCGAATTCCTTGGCGGCGAGCTTGGCAATGTCGGCATCGGCCACCGAGAGGAAGTCCGGCAGCGCCTCGATGATCGTCACTTCCGAGCCCATGCGGCGCCACACGCTGCCGAGTTCGAGGCCGATCACGCCAGCGCCGATCACGCCCAGGCGCTTCGGCACTTCGGTGAAGTCCAGCGCGCCGGCGTTGTCCACGATGTTCTTGCCATCGAACTTGGCGAACGGCAGCTCGATCGGCACCGAGCCCGAGGCGAGGATCACGTTGGTGGCGCTGATCGTCTGCTTGGAGCCGTCGGCCGCGGTGATCTCGACATTGTTGCCCTTCAGCAGCTTACCGGTGCCGAAATACGGGGTGACCTTGTTCGCCTTGAACAGCTGGCCGATGCCGCCGGTGAACTGCTTGACGATCTTGTCCTTGCGGCCGATGAAGGTGGCCATGTCGACCTTGGCGTCCTTCACGCTGATGCCGTGCACCGGGAAGTTGTGCGCGATGTTCCAGTACTGGCGCGAGGAATCCAGCAGCGCCTTGGACGGGATGCAGCCCACGTTGAGGCAGGTGCCGCCCAGTGCCTGCTTGCCGTCCTTGCCGGTGAAGGCATCCACGCAGGCGGTCTTCAGGCCCAGCTGCGCGGCGCGGATCGCGGCCACGTAGCCGGCCGGGCCGGCGCCGATGACGATGACGTCGAATTTGTCGCTCATGTCGTTTCTCGCTTTTTCCCTCTCCCGGCGGGAGAGGGTGGCCGAAGGCCGGGTGAGGGTACGGGCGGAGCGAGGCGTTGCGGCGGTGCCGAACCCTCACCCCAACCCCTCTCCCGGCGGGAGAGGGGCGCGAGGCATCAGATGCCCAGCAGCATCTTGTGCGGATTTTCGAGCTGGTTCTTGATGTCCACCAGGAACAGCACCGCGTCCTTGCCGTCGATGATGCGGTGGTCGTAACTGATCGCGAGGTACATCATCGGCGCGGCGATCACCTGGCCGTTCTCGACGATGGCGCGATCCTTGATCGTGTGCATGCCGAGGATGGCGCTCTGCGGCGGATTCACGATCGGGGTGGAGAGCAGCGAACCGAAGGTGCCGCCGTTGGTGATGGTGAAGGTGCCGCCCTGCAGGTCTTCCAGGGTGAGCTTGCCGTCGCGCGCCTTCTTGGCGTAGTCGGCGATGCCCTTCTCGATGTCCGCGAAGCTCATGTTCTCGGCATTGCGCAGCACCGGGGTGACCAGACCCTTGTCGGTGGAGACGGCGATGGAGACGTCCTGGTAACCGTGGTAGATGACGTCGTTACCGTCCACCGAAGCATTGATGATCGGGTGGCGCTTCAGCGCCTCGACCGTGGCCTTGACGAAGAAACTCATGAAGCCGAGCTTGACGCCATGCTCCTTCTGGAACTGCTCGCCGAGATCCTTGCGCATCTTGCTGACCGCGGCCAGGTTCACTTCGTTGAACGAGGTGAGCATGGCGATCGAGTTCTTCGACTGCATCAGGCGCTCGGCGATCTTGGCGCGCATGCGGGTCATCGGCACGCGCTCTTCCGGGCGTGCGCCCGGAGTGGCGGCCGCCGGTGCGGCAGGCGCAGCCGCCGGACGCGAGCCGGCGTTGACCACGTCTTCCTTGATGATGCGGCCGTCGCGGCCGGTGCCGGCGATGCCGGACGGATCGACCTTGTTCTCGGTGGCGACGCGCTGGGCGGCCGGCGAGAGTTCGGCAGCGGCAGCCTTCGGCGCGGCAGGCGCGGGAGCGGGAGCTGCGGCGGCGGGCGCCGGGGCAGTCGCCGGGGCAGCCGCTGCGGCGGCCGCGCCTTCCTCAATGACCGCGATCACCTGCTGGCTGTTCACCGTCGCGCCGCTCTCGAACTTGATTTCCTTGAGCACGCCGTCGACCGGGGCCGGCACTTCCAGCACTACCTTGTCGGTTTCCAGGTCGACCAGGTTCTCGTCGCGCTTCACCGCCTCGCCGGCCTTCTTGTGCCAGGTGGCGATGGTGGCGTCGGAGACCGACTCGGGCAGAACGGGGACTTTGACTTCAGTGGACATGGGTTGATCCTGTGGTTTTGCGCCCGGCTATGGGCGCGAAAATCGGTCTGGGTGATTTTATTCTGCCGAGTGGTCGGTGCCGACCGGCGCGACCAGCGCCTGCTCGACCAGCGCAGCCTGCTCGGCCACGTGGTCGTTGAGGTGGCCCGCGGCCGGTGCGGCCGAACGTGCGCGACCGGCGTAGGAGAGGCTCTGCTTGGCACCCACGCAAGCCTGCAGGTGGTGGCGGATCTGGAACCAGGCGCCCTGGTTCATCGGCTCTTCCTGGCACCACACCACTTCCTTGGCGGAGGGGTATTTATCCAGTTCGGCCACGACTTCGGCGCGCGGGAACGGGTAGAGCTGTTCCACGCGCACGATGGCGACGTCGTTTGCACCGCGCTTCTCGGCCTCTTCCAGCAGGTCGTAATAGACCTTGCCCGCGCACAGCACGATGCGCTTGACCTTTTTCGCCGCGAGGTCGCGGTGCTCGCCGATCACCAGCTGGAAGCTGCCGTCGGCCAGCTCGTCCAGCGTGGAGACGGCCAGCTTGTGGCGCAGCAGCGACTTCGGCGTCATCACGATCAGCGGCTTGCGCACTGGGCGCAGCATCTGGCGGCGGATCATGTGGAAATCCTGCGCCGGCGTCGTTGGCACGCAGACCTGCATGTTCTCCATCGCGCACAGCTGCAGGAAGCGCTCGAGGCGGGCGGAGGAATGCTCCGGGCCCTGGCCTTCGTAGCCGTGCGGCAGGTACAGCGCCAGGCCGCACAGGCGGTCCCACTTGGCTTCGCCGGAGCTGATGAACTGGTCGATCACCACCTGCGCGCCGTTGGCGAAGTCGCCGAACTGCGCTTCCCAGATGTTGAGCGTGTGCGGGTCGGTGGTGGCGTGGCCGTATTCGAAGGCCATCACCGCTTCTTCGCTGAGCAGCGAGTCGATCACTTCCACGTCCGCGTCGGCGCGCAGCGTGGCCAGCGGCATGAAGGTATGGCCGTCCTTCTGGTCGTGCAGCACGGCGTGGCGGTGGAAGAAGGTGCCGCGACCGGCGTCCTGGCCCACCAGGCGCAGGTTGTGGCCTTCGTCGATCAGGCTGGCGTAGGCGAGGTTCTCGGCGAAGCCCCAGTCGCCCGGCTGCTCGCCGGCGGCCATCTTGCGGCGGTCGTCGTAGATCTTGGCGACGCGCGACTGCAGCGTGATGTCCTTGGGGATGTCCAGGATGCGCTTGGCCAGCTCGATCAGCTTCGCCTTCGGCAGACTGGTGTCGGCCGGAGTGGAAAGCTTGTTGCCGAGGAAGCGGCTCCAGTCCACCTCGACGTCCTTGGTCAGCGACGGATGCAGTTCGGTCATCGCCGAACCGGCTTCAAGGCGGTCCCGGTAGGCGTCGAACTGCTTCTGGGCGTCGCCGTCGGCCAGCACGCCCTGCTGCACCAGCGCGCGCGCGTACAGCTCGCGCGTGGTCGGCAGTTTCTTGATCACCTGGTACATCACCGGCTGCGTGGCGGAGGGTTCGTCCGCCTCGTTGTGGCCGTGGCGGCGGTAGCAGACCAGGTCGATCACCACGTCCTTGCGGAACTGTTTGCGGAATTCGTAGGCGAGCCGGGTGACCTGGATCACCGCTTCCGGATCGTCGCCGTTCACGTGCCACACCGGCGCGTTCACCATCTTGGCGAGGTCGGTGCAGTACAGCGTGGAGCGGGCGTCCTGCGGGTTGGAGGTGGTGAAGCCCACCTGGTTGTTGACCACGATGTGCAAGGTGCCGCCGACCTTGAAGCCGCGGGCCTGCGACATGTTGAACAGTTCCATGTTCACGCCCTGGCCGGCCATCGCCGCATCGCCGTGGATCAGCACGGGGAAGGCGGTGGTGCGGTTGCCGTCCTTGCGGCGCACCTGGCGCGCATGCACGGAGCCGGCCACCACCGGGTTGACGATTTCCAGATGCGAGGGGTTGAACGCCAGCGCCACGTGGGTGCCGCCCTGCGGCGTGCGCACGTCGGCGGAGAAGCCCATGTGGTACTTCACGTCGCCGGAATGGGCGCCATCGTCGTGGTCGTGGTGCTCGAACTTGCCCTCGAACTCGTTGAACAGGGTCTTCGGCGGCTTGCCGAGGATGTTCACCAGCACGTTGAGGCGGCCGCGGTGGGCCATGCCGATCACCACGTCCTTGATGCCGTTGTCGCCGGCGGCCCGCACCACGTCGTCGATCATCGGGATCAGGCTGTCGCCGCCTTCCAGCGAGAAGCGCTTCTGGCCTACGTATTTCGTGTGGAGGTAGCGCTCCAGGCCTTCCGCGGCGGTGAGGCCGTCGAGGACGCGCTGCTTGCCGGCCTTGTCGAGACCGGCGCTGCCGTTGGCCTGTTCGAGGCGCGAGTAGATCCAGTTGCGCTGCGCGTGGTCGGAGATGTGCATGAACTCCGTGCCCACCGTGCCGGTGTACACCTTCTTCAGGCGTGCCAGCAGCTCGCGCAGCTTCATGCGCTGGCCGCCGCCGGCGAAGTTGCCGCAGTCGAATTCGGTGTCGAGATCGGCGTCGGCAAGCCCGTGGAACGCGAGGCCCAGGTCGGGCGCTTCCATCTTGTGGGCCAGGCCCAGCGGGTCGAGGTTGGCGGCGAGGTGGCCGCGCGAACGGTAGGCGGTCAGGATGCGCAGCACACCGGCCTGCTTGCGCGCGTGCTCGTCGCTGACCGGGGCGGCCACCGCGACGTGGCGCTGTTTCTGGGCTGCCTCGATGCGCGAGATGGCACCGCCGTGCGGCACGTCGCCGGCCTCGCGGCCCTTGAACGTCTCGAAATACTTGCTCCATTCGGCGGGCACCGACGCGGGATCGGTGAGCCAGGAGTCGTACAAGGATTCGACGTAATCGGCGTTGCCGCCAGCGAGTTGGGAAGATTCGGAGAACTCGCGGATCAGGTTTGTACTCACGTCACCACCGGCAGGGGAAGGGAGGCTTGCAGCGATCTCGGGGGCGGGGATCGCCGGAAAAATGTTGTTAATTATAGACCCGGGCTGCTGCGACGCGGCAACCCGGGAACGGCCCGATTCGGCCGATTGCGACCAAAAGCGAATAGCCATGGGCCGTGCGTTCAGCAGGCGCTACAAATCCAGGTTCTGCAATTCGCTGGCACGGACGGAGCGCCCCCAGATCTCGTCGAACTGCTGCTGCAGCGGCACCTGTGCGGGGCGGTCGGTCAGCGCCATGCGCCCCTGTGGCTGACTGGCGTCGGGCAAGTAGAGGTATCCGCCGGTGTCGTTGACCAGCCAGCCGCTGGTGTTCTGGCGGTCCGCGTCTTCCACCGGCGTGCGGATGGCGATCGCGCTGGGCAGGCGCTGGAACAGCAGGATCAACCGATGGCCGTCGCGCAGCGCGGCAGCCGGGTCGTGCAGCAGGATGCGGATGTCGGCGCGCCGGCCGGAAGTGGCGATGCGCTTGAGTTCCGCCAGTTCCGCATCGTTGGCGTAGTCATCGCGACCCAGGAGGGGCAGGTGCAGCACCAACTGGTTGCGCGTGGCGGCCAGCAGTTGCAGGCGCGCGGCGGCCAGCGCTTCGCGGCTGTCGATGGCGCGGCGGCCGTCGTCCCGGGTGCTTTCCGTCTGGATATTCACCGGCGGCGCGCCTTGCGCAGGACCAGATGACCGTCGTTGACCAGGGCCAGCAGCAAGGCAAGCACTGCCGCCGAAGGCGCCGCGCCTGGCGCGATTTCGCTTTGCGCGCACAGCTGTCTCGCCAGTGCGGGTGGCGCAGGCCACGCGTGGCCGTTCGCATACAAGGCGCAGCCGGATTTGCCTCGGCTCCAGGCCATGCGCGACCACGGGTGGCGCAGCAGGTGTGCGCCAGCAGCGAGCTGCTTGCGCAGCGCGGCTTCGTCCAGGGAGCGGTCGGGAAGGGCCGGGGTCTGCGCGTTCCGATAGCGTGTGATGAAGCGGCCGAACCAGTCACGCAGGGTTTCTTCATCCAGTGCGGCAGCGAACGGCAATGTCTTGCGCAGCCGCGCCAGCGCGGCCTCGTCGATCTCGCCGGTTGCCCTGGCCGGTGCGAGGTCCGGATCGGTGTAGCGCTGGTCTTCGTGCAGCCGCTCGGCGAGGTAGTCGGCAAGGTCACCGGTCAGCTCTCCTTGCGAGGGCGCACGCATGCCCACCGAGAACGTCATGCACGGGCCGCCGAAAGCCACGCCGTCGTGCGGTACCCCGGGTGGCAGGTAGAGCATGTCGCCCGGATCGAGCAGCCATTCGTGGGTGGGCTCGAACTGGCGCAGCTGTTTCAGTTCGATGTCGGTGCGGAAATCGCGCGGCGCATCGGGATCGGTGCTGATCGCCCAGTGCCGCTGGCCCAGCCCCTGCAGTAGGAATACGTCGTACTGGTCCACGTGCGCGCCAACGCCGCCGCCGGGCTCGGCATAGGAAACCATGATGTCGTCTACGCGCCAGCTCGGCAGGAAGGCGAAGGGTTCCAGCAGGGCGGCCACGTCGGCGTCCCACTTGTCCACGTCCTGCACCAGCAGCGTCCAGTTGGCATCGCCGGTCTTGGCGAAGTCGGCTTCGGCCAGCGGACCGGTCTTCACCTGCCAGCGTTCGCGCGCCTCGTCGTGGCGGATCAATCGCGACAGCGCGCCGTCCTCGCAGGCTAGGCCGGCCAGGTCTTCCGGCGCGATCGGCGGCACGAAATCCGGGAAGGCGTTGCGGATCAGCAGCGGGCGCTTCTGCCAGTAGTCGCGCAGGAATTGCGCCGGCGGCATGCCCAGCGGGTGGCGGGCGGAGCCGCGGACTTCGATGGGGAGAGTGGGCTTGCGGGGAGTGGGGGCGCGTTTCATTGGCGCATTGTAATCGGCAGCGTTGGCGATGCTTTACTCGCTGATCGTTTTTCTCGCTTGCGGGGCGGACAGTTTCTGCTTGTCGTCTCGCAAGTTTCGGAGCGCCTTCGCCCGCCACCCCTGCGCGGCCTGATCCTCCACGCCTTACCGTCGCATAGAGACCCCGGAAAATCGGTGTGCTCCAGCACGCGGGAGCAACGGCAAGAACGGAAGAGCCGAAGCAAAGCGGCGCCAAAGTGAAGCGAAGCGCTCTTAGTGTTGATCGTCATCCCAGCGAAAGCTGGGGTCCAGTGACTGCATGGGTCGAATGGAAACGATCACCACCGGATGACCGGCTTCGCTGTCGTGGAGCTTCACCGGCCTGTGCCGGGACGACGAGCGTATGAATCCTCAGTTTCGTATGGCCCTCAGTCCAATCTGTCGCGAAGCCCCTGCGAATGCCTTTCCTGACCCGGCCCCAAAAGGGGAAGCGGGCAAAGCCAAGTTAATACAGCATCCGTACCACGTTGTTGATACCCAACGCCAACACCGCTAATCCAGCGAGCACGGTGGCGGCACGCGCCGGAATCCGCCGGATGAAGAACGCGCCGAACGGCGCGGCAAGGATGCCGCCTGCGATCAAGCCAAGCACGGCGACCACATGGCCAGCGCCAATGCCGAACAGGAAGGCAGCGCTGGCGGCAATGCTCACCACACACTTGGCCAGATGCACGCTGCCGATCACCACGCGTGGCTGCAAGCCGCGGGCGAGCAGGGCGGTGGCGGTGAGCGCGCTCCAGCCACCGCCGCCGACGGCGTCCAGGAAGCCGGCGACCACGCCGAGCAGGGACGTGCCGCGCGGTGGCTCGGTGCGTTCGCCGGACCGACGCGACTTGCGCAGCAAAAGGAACAGGCCCATGCCCAGCAGGTAGGGCGTCAGCGCGATGCGCATCCACGATGCAGGCATATGCACGGCCAGCCATACCCCGAGCAGGGCGCCGACTGCGCCGGGGATCGCCAGCACAAGGAACAGCCGTCGCCGCACATTGCCCGCCAGCAGATGGCTCAGTCCCGACGCGCCACAGGTAAAGGTTTCGGCGTAGTGCACGCTGGCGCTGGCCATCACCGGTGGCATGCCCAGCCCCAGCAGCAGGCCCGCCGAGGTCACGCCGTAGGCCATGCCCAGCGCGCCGTCCACCAGTTGGGCGGCGGTGCCGACGAGGGCAAAGACGAGGAATTCCGGCAGGTTGCTCATCGGTGCTCGCAGAAGGGTGGCTGACGCATGTCAGCACGCATGCCGGCATGCCGGAAATGAGCGGCCCGCATAAGCACATGCACACAAATGTTTTCTTTACATGGGCGCGGCGGCAATAGCATGCACGAATGGGCGTTTGGACGTCCAAAAGGAAAGTCACGTGAGTGCTGCCACACGCCCCATCCTGCCTGCGCCGGCGCTTGCCGCGGAACGGCTCGCGTTGCTGAACAGGTTGACCGAAGGCCTGCCGCCGGCCGACCTGTACTGGGTGTCGGCATGGACGGCCGCGCTGGCGGCGCAAGCCACGCGCGTCGCGTTGCCGGCAGCCGCCCCGCCGGCGGCGAATGCCGCGGCGGACGAACGCCTCACCGTGCTCTACGGCAGCCAGACCGGCAATTCACGCCGCGTGGCCGAACGGCTGGCCGAGCGTGCCGCCGCCGCGGGGTTGAACGTGCGGCTGCTGCGCACCGGCGCCTATCCCGTGCGCGAACTGGCGCAGGAGCGGCATCTCGTGCTGGTGATCAGCAGCCAGGGCGACGGCGATCCGCCGGACGACGCCATCGGTTTCGTCGAGTTCCTCGCCGGCAAGCGTGCTCCAAAGCTGCCGCAACTGCGGTTCGCCGTGCTGGGCCTGGGCGATTCCAGCTACCCGCAGTTCTGCGCGGTCAGTCGTCGTCTGGACGCGCGCTTCGCCGAGCTGGGTGCGCGGCGTTTCGCCGAGCTGGGGGAGGCCGACGTGGATTTCGAGGCACCCAGCGCGAGCTGGAGCGATGGCGTGCTGGAGAAGGCGCGCGAAGTGCTGGATGCCCCGGCAACGCTGGGCGCAACCGGTGCTCGCCCGAGCTTGCATGCGGTGAGCAGCGTGCTGCAAGGGCGCGAGCATCCGTTTGCTGCCGAGGTGCTGGACAACCAGCGCATCGTTTCGCGCGACAGCAGTCGCGAGGTGCGCCATCTCGAACTCTCCCTGCAGGGCTCGGGCCTGCGTTACGAGCCCGGTGACGCGCTGGGCGTGTGGCCGCGCAATCCGCCCGCGCTGGTAGGCGAATACCTGCGCCTGCTCGGCCTCGACGGCGAGCAGGAAGTGGCGCACGACGGGCGTCGCCTGCCGCTGGCACGCTGGCTCAGCCAGGAGCGCGAGTTGACCAAACTCAGCCGCCCGCTGCTGGCTGCACATGCCGCCGACGGCGGCGATACCGAGCTGGCCCACGTGTTGGAACCAGCGCAGCGCGAGGCCTTGGGTCGTCTTCTCGACACGCACCAGCCCATCGACGTGTTGCGTCGCTATCCGGTGCAGTGGAACGCCGAGCAACTGGTGGCCGCGTTGCGGCCGCTCACGCCGCGGCTGTATTCCATCGCTTCCAGCCCGAAGGCGGTGGGCGAGGACGAGGTACACCTCACCATCGCCGTCGTGAATTACCACGCGTACGGCAGCGAGCACGCCGGCGCCGCCTCGTCCTTCCTCGCCACGGCGGCCGACGACGCGCGCGTGCCGGTGTTCGTGGAGCCGAACGAGCGCTTCCGCCTGCCCGCGGACGGCAGCCGCGACATCATCATGATCGGCCCGGGTACCGGCGTGGCGCCGTTCCGTGCCTTCGTGCAGGAGCGCCTGGCGGTGGGGGCTGCTGGTCGCAATTGGCTGTTCTTCGGTAACCGCCATTTCGCGCGGGATTTCCTCTACCAGGTCGAATGGCAGCAGGCGCTCAAGGACGGCGGCCTCGACCGGCTCGACCTCGCGTTCTCGCGCGACGGCGCGGCCAAGACCTATGTGCAGCACAAGCTCAGGGAACATGGTCGCGAGCTGTACGCGCGGCTGCGCGATGGTGCCCACCTCTACGTCTGCGGCGATGCCACGCACATGGCCAAGGACGTGAACGAGGCCCTGGTGGAAGTGGCGGTGGCCCATGGCGGCCTCTCCAGCGAAGACGCACGTGGCTGGTTGACCGAGTTGCTGCAGGAAGGGCGCTACGCCCGGGATGTTTATTGAAGCGTTCGTCCGTGAACGCGAGAGTCGAGGAGCGGCAATCCATCGCCGAACCTTGGGAATCCATGCGTTCGTCGACGAACGCGGAAATCAGGAAGCCGCCATCCATGGCGGCACTTTCGAAAGAAGCAAGCTATCCCCATGCCTTCCCATCTCGAACACATCAAGACCGCCAGCCGTTTCCTGCGCGGCAGCATCGCCGAAGGTTTGGCCGACCCGGTTACCGGCGCGATCAGCGAAGACGACGACAAGCTGCTGAAGTTCCACGGCAGCTACCAGCAGGACGATCGCGACCTGCGCGAAGAGCGTCGCAAGCAAAAGCTTGAGCCGGCCTACGCCTTCATGGTGCGTGCGCGCCTGCCCGGCGGCGTGATGACGCCGGCGCAATGGCTGGCCTTCGACAGGATCGCCAGCGACTACGCTTCCAGCGGCTTGCGCATTACCACGCGGCAGACCTTCCAGTGGCACGGCATCGTCAAGCACAACCTCAAGCCGACCATCGCCGCCATCGACGCTGCGCTGGCCAGCACCATCGCCGCCTGCGGCGACGTCAACCGCAACGTGGTGTGCAACACCAATCCGGTGCAGTCGCAGGCGCATGCCGAGGCCTATGCTTGGGCGGCCAGGCTGTCCGAGCACCTCAAGCCGAAGACCCGCGCGTACCACGAGATCTGGCTGGACGGCGAGAAGCTGGTGGGCGAGGCCGCCGAAGCCGAGAACGAGCCGCTGTACGGTGCCACCTATCTGCCGCGCAAGTTCAAGATCGGCGTGGCGATCCCACCGCTCAACGACGTCGACGTGTTCGCACAGGATCTCGGCCTGATCGCGATACTGGAGCGCGGCGAACTGGTGGGTTTCAACGTGGCCATCGGCGGTGGCATGGGTGCCACGCACGGTGACCCCACCACCTACCCGCGCCTCGCCAGCGTGATCGGCTTCGTGGCGCCCGGAGATCTGCTGGCATTGTCCGAGGCCATCATTGCCGTGCAACGCGACTGGGGCAATCGCGAGGAGCGCAAGCACGCACGCTTCAAGTACACCATCGACACGCACGGCCTGGCGGCGGTGAAGGCGGAAATCGAAAAGCGCGCCGGCTTCGCGCTGGAAACGGAGCGGCCGGTCCATTTCGACCACAACGGCGACCGCTACGGCTGGATCGAAGGCCACGACGGCCGCTGGCATCTCACCTTGCAGGTGGAGTCCGGGCGCCTCGTGGACAACGAGGAAGCGCGCTGGCTCAGCGGCATGCGCGAAATCGCGCGCGTACACGGCGGCGACATCCGGCTCACCTGCAACCAGAACCTCATCATCGCCAATGTGGCCGGGGACGATCGTGCAGGTATCGATACCATTGTCGCTGCCCACGGCATGGGCGGTTACCGGCGCTACAGCGGCATCCGCCGCCATGCCATCGCCTGCGTGGCATTGCCTACCTGCGGCCTGGCGATGGCCGAGAGCGAGCGCTATCTGCCGCAGCTGCTGCCCAGGCTGGAATCGCTGTTGGACAGCCACGGCCTGCTCGATGAGCCCATCCTGCTGCGCTTGTCCGGTTGCCCGAACGGCTGCTCGCGGCCCTACCTCGGCGAGATCGCGCTGGTGGGGCGAGCGATCGGTCGCTACGACCTGCGTCTCGGCGCGGACTTCAGCGGCCAGCGGCTCAACCAGACCTATCGCGAGAACGTGGACGAGGCGACCCTGCTCGAAGCGCTGGATGCCCTGTTTGCCAGCTATGCCGCGGACCGGGCGCCCGGCGAACACTTCGGCGACTTCTTGCTGCGCAGTGGCGTGCTGAAGAACAGGAAGATCCCCGCGGAGGTGGTCGCATGAGTACGCCGGCGCTTCCCGGTGACGGCAACGATGCCGAGGCGCTGCTCGCGCTCAACTACTGGCTGGGGCGGCAGGATGTCGAGACGCGCGTGCGCTGGATGCTGGAGAACGTGCCGGGCGCGCATGCTCTGTCGTCCAGCTTCGGCGCGCAGGCAGCGGTGTCGCTGCATCTGCTCGGCAGCCAGGAGCCGGGTATCCCGGTGATCCTGATCGATACCGGCTACCTGTTTCCCGAGACTTACCAGTTCGTCGATACGCTTACCGAACGGTTGTCGCTCAACCTCAAGGTCTACCGGCCCGTCATCGGCCGCGCATGGGCCGAGGCGCGCTACGGCAAGCAGTGGGAGCAGGGCATCGAGGGGCTGAACCGCTACAACCGCATCCGCAAGATCGAGCCGATGCAGCGCGCCTTGGCCGAGCTGGGCGTGCGGGGCTGGTTCGCCGGCCTGCGTCGGGACCAGTCGCGCAGCCGTCGCGCCATCGATTTCGTGGAATGGCGGCAAGGGCGCTGGAAGCTGCACCCCATCGCGGACTGGACGGACCGCGATGTTGGCCGTTACCTGCAAAAGCATGCGCTGCCCTACCACCCGCTATGGGAGCAGGGCTACATCTCCATCGGCGACACCCACACCACGCATCGCTGGGAACCGGGCATGGATGCCGAGGACACCCGCTTCTTCGGGCTCAAGCGCGAATGCGGGCTGCACGAGGCGCCGTGATCGGCGTGGCGGCCAGCCGCTCGCGCCAGTGCGGCACGCGCGGCGGCTTTTCCGGCGCGATGCCCAGCGTGAGCTGGCGGCGCACGTCGTTGCGGTCGAGGTGCGGCGCGAACTGCGCGATCCATTCCAGCGTGTAGTCGCGCAGCACGCTGTCCTTGCGCAGCACGATCCAGGTCGTGCACAGCGGCAGCAGCGCATCGGCCTCGATCACGCGCAGGTCGGCGTCCTCGCCCGGCTGCAAGGCCATCTCGGCCAACACGCCCACGCCCATGCCGGCGCGCACGTAGGTCTTGATCAGATCGGCATCGGCAGCGGTCATGGCGATCTGTGGCGCCAGTCCGGCGGCGGCGAAGGCTCGCCGCAGCGAGGACTCCGGTCGCTTCGAGGAGTCGTAGCTCACCAGCGGTTGCGCGGCCAGTTCGTCCAGCGTGGGCGCGCGGCCCGGCTTCGCCAGCGGGTGGTCCTGCGGTGCCAGCACCACTCGGCTCCAGCGGTAGGCGGGAAAAGCGATGCCGCCATTCGGCGCCGGGCCGGAGGTGCTCACCACGGCCAGATCGACGCGCCCGCTTTCCAGCAAATCCAGCACCTCGGCATCGCCGCTGGGCTGCAGATGCACGCTCACCTGCGGGTAGCGGCGGTTCAGTGCGGCGATGGAAGCGGGCAGGGCGAAGCGTGCCTGCGTATGCGTGGTGGCGATGCGCAGTTCGCCGTGAGCCTCGTTGCGCAGGTTGGCGGCGATGGAACGGATGTTCAGCGCCTCGGCGAGGATGATGCGCGCGCGCTCGATGACCCGCACGCCCGCGTCGGTGACCGAATCCAGGCTCTTGCCCTTGCGGATGAACAGCAGCAGGCCGAGTTCGTCTTCCAGCTGCTTGAGCTGTTTGCTGACGCCGGGCTGCGTGGCGTGCACGCGCTCGGCGGCGGCGGTGATGTTGAGGCGGCAGTCGGCGATGGCGACGAGGTAGCGGAGCTGCGTGAGGGTCATGGCAATCCAGTGGTCAGGGGCGATGGCGGATGAGGCGCGGAAAATCGTGATGTTCCGCGCGCATACATCGCATCGCACGGTCCTGTGCGGGGACAGTGCTGGATGGTCCTGGCTTGGCGTTTGTAGTGGCCATGCCTTCGAGTCTATATGCTTTTTTGTTCGGACGTCTATACGTATAGACGTTCAAACAGTGCATTCATGACCGCGGGTGTCGCGGTTTCCTGGGCGGGGCCTCCTGTCTGGGCGGCCTGCCCTGGTTTCATGCTTCGCCGGCATATGCCGCGTCGCCAAAGTCATTTCCGCCCGGATGGCGCGATGCGTAGCGTGGTCGGCTCCATCGCCGCCATCGACGAAGACCGTGCCATGAAGCTGTATCCGTTGTTCGCCGACCTTTCCCGACGTGCCGTGCTGGTGGTGGGTGGCGGCGTCGTGGCGGAGCGGAAGGCGGCTGCCCTGCTGGCAGCCGGCGCACAGGTCACCGTGGGCGCCCCCGAGCTGACGCCGCGGCTGCAACGCTGGGTGCGGCAAGGTCGCGTCGCGCATCGTGCCGGCGAATTCTCGGCGACGTGGCTCGACTACGCCTGGCTGGCGGTGGCCGCCACCGACGACCGCACGCTCAATGCCCGCGTCGCCGAACTGGCCGGCCTGCGGCGCGTGTTCGTCAATGTGGTGGACGATGCCGAATTGTCCAGCTTCCATGTACCGGCCGTGGTCGACCGTTCGCCCCTGGTGGTGGCGATATCCAGCGGCGGTGCGGCACCGATGCTTGCCCGGCGGGTGCGCGAGCAGTTGGAAACCCTGCTCGATCATTCGCTGGGCCCATTGGCCCAACTTTCGGCGCGCCTGCGCAAGCGCATCCGCCGCCGCCATCCCGAACTTGCCGCGCGGCGCCGTTTCTACACCGAACTGTTCACCGGGCCGGTGGCTGCGCTGCTGCGCAAGGGGCAACCGGAAAAGGCGGCCGCTGCCGCCGAGCAGGCGTTGCGCACCGTGCCGGTCGAGCAGGCCGGCTCGGTGGTGCTGGTGGGTGCAGGCCCGGGCGACGCCGGTCTCTTGACCCTGCGTGGCCTGCGCGCCCTGAATGAGGCTGACGTGATCCTGCACGACCGCCTGGTGAGCGCCGAGGTGCTGGAGCTCGCGCGCCGCGACGCCGAGCGCATCGAGGTGGGTAAGCAGGCGGGCAATCATCATGCGACCCAGGACGAGATCCATGCGTTGCTGCTCGGCCATGCACGTGCGGGTCGTCGCGTGGTACGCCTGAAGGGCGGCGATCCCTTCGTGTTCGGCCGCGGCGGCGAGGAGCTGGAATTCCTGCGCGAGCACGGCATTCCCTATGAAGTAGTGCCTGGCATCACGGCGGCACTGGCCTGCGCGGCGCACGCCGGGGTGCCGCTCACCCATCGCGACCACGCGCAGTCGGTGCGCTTCGTCACTGCGCACTGCCGCGAGTCGCTGGATACGCTGGACTGGCCCGCGCTGGCGCAGGAGCGCCAGACCCTTGCGGTATACATGGGCGTGGCCGGCCTCGATCGCCTGCAACAACGGCTGCTGGCGCACGGGCGAGTCCCCTCCACCCCATTTGCTCTGATCGAAAACGGCTCGCGCGCCAATCAGCGCGTAGTCATCGGCACGCTGGCCGACCTGCCGGAACGCGCGACGGCCCATATGGTGCGGTCGCCCGCCTTGCTGATACTGGGCGAGGTGGCTGGACTGGCCGAGCGACTGGCCTGGTTCGGCGCGCCGCCCCTGGACGAACCTGCCCCCGTGCCGTCACGCTTGCGTCCGGTGCAGACTGCGCAGATAACCCGCGAACCGGTCCGCCGCCGCGCTTGACGGAAACCTTGCACCATCGCGCGCATGATCGCGTGCAGCCACCACCCGGAGCCTCGCCATGATTTACGACAGCATCCTCGACACCATCGGCAACACGCCCATCGTCCGCCTGCATCGCCTTGCGCCGAAACACGTCGAGCTGTACGTGAAGGTGGAGGCTTTCAACCCCGCGGGCTCGGTGAAGGACCGCCTAGCTCTGGCGATCATCCTCGACGCCGAGCAGCGCGGTGCGCTCAAGCCCGGCCAGACCGTGGTCGAGGCCACCTCGGGCAACACCGGTGTGGCGCTGGCGGCGGTGTGCGCGGCGCGCGGTTATCCTTTCGTGGCGGTGATGACCGAGACCTTCTCGATCGAACGGCGCAAGCTGATCCGCGCCTACGGCGGCAAGGTGCTGCTCACCCCCGCCGCCGCGCGCGGTACCGGCATGGTGGAAAAGGCGCGCGAACTGGCCGCCAAGCATGGCTGGTTCTGGGCCAGCCAGTTCGAGAATCCGGCCAATCCGGCCTATCACCGCCAGACCACCGCACCGGAAATCCTGCGCGACTTCGCCGGCCGCCGCCTCGACTATTTCGTCAGCGGCTGGGGCACCGGCGGCACGCTCACCGGCGTGGGCGAGGTGCTCAAGGTGGCGCGGCCGGAAGTGAAGGTGATCGGCACCGAACCCGCGGTGGCCTCGCTGCTGGGCGGCAAGGAATGGGCGCCACACAAGATCCAGGGCTGGACCCCGGACTTCGTGCCTGCCGTGCTCAACCGCAACGTGGTCGATCAGCTGGTGACAGTGGAAGACACCGTGGCCCGCGACACCTCGCGCGCGCTGGCGCAGAAGGAAGGCATCTTCACCGGCATCTCCTCCGGCGCCACGCTGGCCGCAGCGCTGCAGGTGGCGCAGAGCGCGCCTGAAGGCTCAGTGCTGCTGGCCATGCTGCCGGATACCGGTGAGCGCTACCTGTCGACCTTCCTGTTCGAGGGTGTCAACGAGGGATCGGATGAGGTGGAATGATATGTTTCACCTCGCAGTGTCCAGGCGAGATTCTCGTTTAGCATCCCTACGCGGGTTCAAGACAGGGAGCATGTGCGATGGCGACGACGGATGTCGACTTGTATCGGTCAGTCATGGGCGGCGACTTCAAGAGCTTCAAGCTTGGGGTGTATCCCGGTGACGGAGTGCTCGATCCCCGCTGGGAGTCGAAGCAGTATTTCAGCAACAAGCTGAAAAAGATGGTCACCAGCCAGGCGGACGTCACGGTAATCGCCGGTGGCAAGGATGGCCCGGAGGTGCTGCCGGACGGCGGCACCTCGCTGCACGACGTGGCCGGGTGGTTCCCGAGCAAAGAATTCTTCATTCCGGCTGGAACGGAATACGCAGATGAAGTCATCCGCATCCGCAAGGACGACAAGCTCAAGACCAGTCCCTACAACAGCAAGCTGCAAGGGCATCATTACCAGCTCAAGCCCCGTACGCGCATGACGGTGGAGGCCTTCAAGGGCGCGCTGGACAACATGGCCCGCGCAGCGGTCGTCCAGCAGTGCGGAATGGCGGGGCTGTGATTCCCGTTGCGATCGACGAGGGTAGATATGCCTAGCATCAGCCATCAAACCCTGATCGTCGCAATCCAGGCCGTGGCCTCCGAGATCCGGAGCCTGCGCGCGGCGCTCGCGGAGGGCGATGCCGAGCCGGAGGAATACCAGCTCCTAGAGGATCGCATTCGCGCTGCCGAGGATCTGGAGCGTGCCTACGACGAAGCGGCCCGGACTGTCCTCAACCTGCCGCCTTACGATGAACTGGTCGGAAACTGACTGGGTGGAGTCAGCCCACCACCCGCACCTTCTTCCCCAACGAAGCACGCGAATCCCACTCCGCTATCAGTTTCTGCCCCACCTGCGCCAACGCACTGATCGCAGGCAGCAGCTCGCGGCCCAGTTCGGTAAGTGCGTATTCGGCCGAGGGCGGGGAAGTGTCGAGCAGATGACGGCTTACCAGGCCGCGCGATTCCAGTTCGCGCAGGCGGGCGCTGAGCACGCGGGCAGAGATGCGCGGGATGTCGTGGCGCAGTTCGCCGAAGCGGCGGGGTTCGCCGCTGAGGCACCAGACTACATTCGGTGCCCAGGCGCCGCGTAGCAGCGCCAGGCTTTCGGTGAGCGGGCAGGCGGGTGGTGGTGCGACCTTGCTCTTGCGTACGGGTAGGCCCATGGGACGGCTCGATGCTGGCGTAGGCGGTGGTAACCGTGGGGTTACCGCATTCTGCGGCTAATTGGTGGATGGATGGTATCCAATGGTAACCATGGCGGCGTAGCATCGGCGGTTCGGATGCGCGGTTTCGCTTGCGCGTGTCCGTTTCCCGTCCCCCACCTGGAGTCATCGCATGAAGCTCTATTACTCCCCCGGCGCCTGCTCGCTTTCCCCGCATATCGTGGCGCTCGAGGCCGGCATCCAGCTGCAGTTGGAGAAAGTCGACGGCAAGGCCAAGCGCACCGAGAGCGGCGCGGATTTCTGGCTGGTCAATCCCAAGGGTTACGTGCCGGTGCTGGAGCTGGACAGCGGCGAAGTGCTGACCGAAGGCCCGGCGATCGTGCAGTATCTAGCCGACCAGAACCCGGCCAGTGGCCTCGCTCCGGCCAACGGCACGCTGCCGCGCTACCACTTGCAGGAGATGCTGGGTTACATCAATTCGGAGCTCCACAAGAGCTATAGCCCGTTGTTCAAGCCGGATACGCCCGAGGCCACCCGCGTCGAGCGCAAGGAATACCTGAAGCGTCGCTACCAGTTCATCGAGAACGTATTGGCGAAGCAGCCTTTCCTGCTGGGCGACAAATTCACCGCGGCCGATGCCTACCTGTTCACCGTGACCAACTGGGCGAAGCATGTGGAGCTGGACCTTTCGGGCTTCCAGGCGTTGCTGGCCTTCCAGAAGCGTGTGGGCGAGCGCCCGGCGGTGCGCGAAGCATTGGCGGCGGAAGCGCCGAAGAAGCCTGCCCACGCCTGATGCGTATCGGGCCGCGTGTGGAGACACGCGGCCCGATATTCACCGTCCCAGCTGAGCGTAGCTTGCGACAGCAAGCGAAGTCGAAGCGCCAATAGCACGACGGCCCTTCGACTTCGTCGCTCCTCAAAGCGTGGCCACCCGTGGTTCCTCCCCGCGCCGGTCCTGCGGGCCTATGCTCGGGGTGAATGTAATCTTCGGTTGGCGTCGTGGCCAGCCAGATCGGCCGATGCTGGCGAGCATGTACGCGGTGGATCAGATATCCCGCGCCAAGCCCTCGGCCAAGCCGATGTAGCCGCCCGGCGTGAGGTCGAGCAGGCGTTGCTTCGCGTCGGCGGGCAGTTCCAGCTTGCCGATGAACTCGCGCATCGATTCCTTCGTGATGCCCTGGCCGCGGGTCAGCGCCTTGAGCTGCTCGTAGGGCTGCGGCAGGCCGTAGCGGCGCATCACGGTCTGCACGGCTTCGGCCAGCACTTCCCAACTGGCATCGAGGTCGGCGGCGAGGCGGTCGGCGTTTACGGTGAGTTTGCCCAGGCCTTTCTGCAGCGACTCCAGCGCCACCAGGGTGTGGCCGAAGGCGGTGCCCAGCGCGCGCAGCACGGTGGAGTCGGTGAGGTCGCGCTGCCAGCGGCTGATCGGCAGCTTCTCGGCGAAATGCCCGAGCAGTGCGTTGGCGAGGCCGAAGTTGCCCTCGGCGTTCTCGAAGTCGATCGGGTTGACCTTGTGCGGCATGGTGGACGAGCCGACCTCGCCCTCCTTGAGCTTCTGCTTGAAGTAGCCCAGCGAGATGTAGCCCCACACGTCGCGCGCGAGGTCGATCAGGATGGTGTTGGCGCGACGCACCGCATCGCAGTATTCGGCCACGTCGTCGTGCGGTTCGATCTGCGTGGTGTACGGGTTGTAGTCCAGGCCCAGGCTTTCCACGAAGCGCTGCGAGAACGCGCGCCAGTCGATCTCGGGATAGGTGATGGCGTGGGCGTTGTAGTTGCCCACCGCACCGTTGATCTTGCCGGGGATCTCCAGCGCGGCGAGCTGTTTGCGCTGGCGCTCCAGCCGCGCCACCACGTTCGCCAGCTCCTTGCCCAGGGTGCTGGGCGAAGCGGTCTGGCCGTGGGTGCGCGAAAGCATCGGCAGCGCAGCGTTGGTGTGCGCCAGTTCGCGCAGCTTCGCGATGATGCCGTCGAAGGCGGGCAGCAGCACCTGTTCGCGCGCGTCGCGCAGCATCAACGCGTAGGACAGGTTGTTGATGTCCTCGCTGGTGCAGGCGAAGTGCACGAACTCCTTGGCCTGGGCCAGCGCGGCGTCGTTGCCGATGCGCTCTTTGATGAAGTACTCCACCGCCTTCACGTCGTGATTGGTGGTGGCTTCAATGGCCTTGATGCGCGCGCCGTCTTCGACGGCGAAACCGCTGGCGATGGCGCGCAATTGCGACACCTGCGAAGGCGTGAAGGGAGACAGTTCGGCGATGCCGGACTCGGCGGCCAGCGCCAGCAGCCACTCGATCTCCACGTGCACGCGACGATGCATCAGGCCGAACTCGCTGAAGATCGGGCGCAGCGGCTCAGCCTTGCTGGCGTAGCGGCCGTCCAGCGGCGACAGGGCGGTGAGGGCATGGTTCGACATCGGGGTGTTCCGGCACGGGAAAACGCCCATTTTACATTGACGGCGGGTCGATGCCCGCAGGCTTATAGTGGTTTTTGCTTGTCATCCCGGTGCAGATCGGGGTCCGGTTTGGTTACTCGTGCGTAGTACGCAAAGCCTGTTTCGTGTGCTGCGCACGCATACTTCACTGGATCCCGGCCTGCGCCGGGATGACGGGCAAACAATCCATTTCCGCGAGAACCGACATGGCCAACTTCCGCACCGAACACGACAGCATGGGCGAGCTGAAGGTGCCCAGCGACGCGCTCTACGGCGCGCAGACCCAGCGCGCGATCGACAATTTCCCGATCTCGGGGCTGCGCCTGCCGCGCGAGTTCATCCGCGCGCTGGGGCTGATCAAGGCTGCCGCCGCCGAGGCGAACCACGGGCTGGGCTACCTGAAGAAAGGGCAGGCCGTGGCGATCCGCAAGGCCGCGCTGGCGGTGGCGGCCGGCGAATACGACACGCAGTTCCCCATCGACGTGTTCCAGACCGGCTCGGGCACCAGCACCAACATGAACGCGAACGAGGTGATTGCTCATCTAGCTGCGCGCGCCGGCACCAAGGTGCATCCGAACGACCACGTCAATTACGGGCAGAGCTCGAATGACGTGATTCCAACCGCGATCCACGTCAGCGCCGCCCTGGTCGCGCACGAACAGTTGCTGCCCGCGCTGAAGCACTTGAAGAAGATCATCGACCAGCGTGCGCGCCAGCTGCGCCACGTAGCCAAGACCGGACGCACCCACTTGATGGATGCGATGCCGGTGACCTTTGGTCAGGAGCTGTCCGGCTGGGCGGCGCAGATCGGCTCAGCCATTGCCCGCATCGAAGACGCACTCAAGCGTATGTGTCGCCTGCCACAGGGCGGTACCGCGGTGGGTACCGGCGTCAATGCCGATCCGAAGTTCGGTGCCGCGGTGGCGAAGGAGCTCAAGAAACTCACCGGCGTGCGCTTCGAAGCGATGGAAAACCCGTTCGAGGGCATGGCCGCGCAGGATGACGCGGTAGAGCTTTCCGGTACGCTGAAGGTGCTGGCCGTGGCGTTGATGAAGATCGCCAACGACCTGCGCTGGATGAACTCCGGCCCGCTCGCCGGCTTGGGCGAGATCGAGCTGCCCGCGCTGCAGCCCGGCTCCTCGATCATGCCCGGCAAGGTGAACCCGGTGATCCCGGAGGCTACGGCGATGGTGGCGGCGCAGGTGATCGGCAACGATGCGGCCATCACCATCGCCGGCCAGTCCGGCAACTTCCAGCTCAACGTGATGCTGCCGTTGATCGCCTACAACCTGCTCGAATCCCTGGGCATCCTGGCCAACGTCTCGCGCCTGCTTGCCGACAAGGCCATCGCAGGTTTCAACGTCAACAAGACGCGGGTGAACCAGGCGCTGGCGATGAACCCGATCTTGGTCACCGCGCTGAACCCGGTCATCGGCTACGAGAAGGGGGCGGCTACCGCCAAGCAGGCCTACAAGCAGCATCGACCGATCATGGATGTGGCGCTGGAGACCACTGGTTTGTCGAAGGCCGAATTGCAGAAGCTGCTCGATCCCTTGGCCTTGACCAAAGGGGGTATCCACGAAGGCTGAGCTGGCTGGTGCTTACATCGTGCGTAGTGCTCGCGGCCAATGCCGTGCGTACCACACCGCGAGCGCCGTCAGTGCAGCTTCCAGCACTGCAAAGCCCTGATAGAAGTGCCACGCATGGCCTGGATTGCCAACCTGAGCTGTAAGCAATCCGGACGCAAGGTTGAATCAGCGGCTCGTGCGTATGCCTACGGCGATGGAGAGGAAGTCATGAGGCTGGGAACGACCATCATCAAACATGTGCCTATCTGCCCGCCCTGGGTTGCCGGGCCGAGCGGCCCTGGTCTGGCTCGCAGTATTTCCTGCAATTTCCCCGGCGTATAAAGCTCGAAATAGTCGCGGCAGACGTAGCGCATCACCGATGTCCATAGCGCGGCGAGCTTCGATTGCACGGGCGTGCGCCAATGTTTGAGCGGCTGTTTGGCAGTCGTATTCAAGGCAAGCCCTGTATGCGACGAAGGTGGCGCTTACGCGCCGGCAGGCGTGGCGGCCTCCGCCTGCATTTGCCGGAAACTTGGGTGTGCCGCCGGCACCCGCAGGCATAGCATGAACGGCACTTTCGCGAAATGCAGCGGGCCGAGCACGCTGGAAACGGTGTCCTGCCAATCCCGGAGTGGCGCCTACGCGATGCCCGTACCACATGGGCCAGAGCGTTGAGTATCAATCCGAGGCCGAACGAGTGGCGCAGGAATTCCACACGCAGCGGTAGCACCGACTGGTGACACCGCAGTCCCTCGCGGCGCTTCGGAAGTACCGGTGATCTGGCCGTCCATGCAAGGCGGCCTGACATAGCGAGCAACCACGCCCGCGCATGTCAGGCGGCTTCAATCCTTGGCATCTTTCTCGCAGCTCGCCACGTCGTCGGCGCTGACGATGGCCGCATAGGGCTTGAAGGCCACCAATTGCGCGGCAAGTTGATCCTGCGCATCCTTGATGGCGGCGGTGTCCTTGCAGATGTCGAGGCTGAGCTTCTCGATGCGGTCCGACCCAGCCTTCGTCGCCTTGTCCGCGTTGCCGGAAGAAGACGAGACTGCGGTGGTAATGGCCTTGGTGGCCATGCTGACACCAGCCTTGCCAATGGCGAGGCCGGTGTTGCGTACGTCACGCACGCTTTGGTTGTATTGCGCAAGCAGGGCGCGTTCGGCCGGCGTGACCACCACGGCGTTGCCACCGACCGTGAACCCGCCGTCGGCGGCGATGTTCGCTTCCGACGCGCCGTCGACATGCAAGGTCACCACGTCGCCGTACAGCCTGATCGCGCCGTTCTCCATGGTGGTGTCGGGAACGTGGCAGGCGGCGAGGGAGCATGCCAGTACGGTGGCGATCAGCGTGCGATTAGCGTGCTTCATGATGGGCTCTGTGCTTGATTGGGCAAAGGGCGTGGCTATCGATCAGTCCGAGAACACGGCGACACCCTTCTTGCCGTTCTGGTCGGTCATGTCCTTGCTGCAGTCGTCGACGTCCTTCTGCGTCATCGTCGCATAGGGCTGGAAGGCAGGCATGGAGGCGGCCAGCTTCTGCTGCGAGGCCAGCATGCCGGGCAGCCGCTTGCACAGGCGCAGGGCAGCGGCCTGGATCGCGTCGGTCTGCGGCTTGATGCTCGCCTCGATTTCCTTGTCGCTCTTGCCGGTGAACGCGCCCATGATCGCCTGCTTCGCCGCGGCGACGCCGATGTCCGCGCCGCTGGCGCCGATGTCCATGCCGGCATCGGCGATGCCGATGATCTGCTGGCGGTAATCCAACAGCATGGTGTGTTGCTCGGGCGTGGCATCGACGGGTTTGCCTGCGATCACCAGGGTGCCCTGCGGGGTGATGACGGCCTTGGGCAGCTTGTTGTCGTCATCGTCGTCATGCTTGCCCTTGCTGTTGAAGTGCACATTGCCGACGCTGATGTCCTTGGTCTGAAGTTCCCGCTTCGCCTGGTCGATTCCCTTCTGGACCTCCGCGTGGATGACCGACGGCGAGGTCTGCTGCTGCGCCTCCTGCAGAGCTTGTGGCACGTTGTTGTTGGAGCCGCTGTCGGACGATTGGCTGCAGGCCGTCAGAGGCAACAGCAGGATCAGCGCAAGGGTGCTGCCGGTGATCGCGATGTTCTTCATGGTGTCGCTCCCCGTGTGAATGAATCCGATGGGTTATCAGGTGTCGTCGCGCCAGCGGCGCAGCCAGATCGCTGCGGCCAGCAGGGCGAGGCCCGCGATGGCGCCGATCCAGAAGCTGGGCGCCGCCATGACGCTGTAGGCGCTGCCGAGGTCCAGTACGTCCAGGGTGTGTTCAGCGCCGCTGCTCACGGACTGGTAGCTGCTCGCGCCCAGCCAACTGCCCGGAAACACGCTGAGCAGGATGCGGCAGACCACGTCTTTCCAGTACCAGCCGCCACCGACGGAACGTGTGCCCATCAGGTTGAACCAGCCCAGCATTACGCCCACTACCACCGGCAGCACGGCGGCCCACAGGAAAGGTTTGCTGCGTGCCCAGGCGGAGCAGAGCAACAGCCAGCCGGTGGCCGGCAATGCCCACATCGCGTACAGCGGGATGCTGCCGATTAGGTTGACGATGACCTGGAACGGATGTGCATAGACAAGCAGGTGCCAGGCGCCGATGCCGTGGAAGGACAACGCAACCGTGAACAGCAGCAACATCGCGATGCCGGTGAGCACGCCGCAGATCACGGCGATGAACGGGGCCAGCAAGGTGCCGGCAACCACCTTGGCCAGCACGGTGGCCGTGTCGGACAGCGGCAGCGACTTCCAGAACAGCAGGCTGCGGTCGCGGCGGTCGTCGTACAGCGCGCCGAGGCAATAGAAGAACACCACGAAGCCCAGCACGACGCTGATAATGAACGAAGTCGAATACATCATCACGTCCATAAAGGCGCCGGCCTTGGCGGCTTCTTCCGCGGTCAGCGCGTGGTCGAGGATGTGGATCCTGTCGTTGAACAGGAAGTGGAAGCCGTGCTGCGCACCGATCACCTCGCCGCCGATGATGCCCATCAGGTTAAGCAGAAGGAACACGCCGCCGGTGATCACCGGCGCCCATAGAAAGCCGCCGCGGTGTTCCCAGAATTCGCGTTTCACCAGCCAGTAGAAGGTTTTCATGCGTAGGTTCCTTTCATGGTGGCGACGAACAGGTCGCTGACGGAGGGGCGGCGTACTTCGCCCAGCGCCTCCAGTTGCGCGCGTGCCACGCCGTCGAACAGGAAGATGCTCTTGCCGAATACCTGGCGCTCGTCCAGCGGCTTCAGGGCGCGGACTTCGGCAGCGCGTTCGGCGCCAACCATCACTTCGGCAAAACGTTCGCCCACGGCGTCCATGTCGGCGTCCAGCACGATCTTGCCGTCGCGGATGAACATCAGGTCGGTGAGGATGTGCTCGACTTCCTCCACCTGGTGCGTGGTGACGATGATGGTCTTGTTCTCGTCGAAGTAGTCTTCCAGCAGGCTCTGGTAGAACTGCTTGCGGTAGAGGATGTCCAGGCCCAGCGTAGGCTCGTCCAGCACCAGCAGGCGCGCGTCGATGGCCATCACCAGCGCCAGATGCAGCTGCACGATCATGCCCTTGGACATCTGCTTCACGCGCAGGTTGGGCGTGAGCTTGGTGCGGGCGAGGAAGGCTTCGCACTTCTTGCGGTCGAAGCGCGGATGCGTGTGGGCGACGAAATCGACCGCTTCGCTCACGCGGATCCAGCGCGGCAGCACCGCCACGTCCGCGATGAAGCAGACCTGCTCCATCAGCTTGCCGCGTTGCTTGCGCGGATCGAGGCCGAGTACGTCCAGTTCGCCCTGGAAGTCGGTGAGGCCGAGGATCGCCTTCAGCGCGGTGGTCTTGCCGGCGCCGTTCGGGCCGATCAGGCCCACGATGCGGCCGGGCTGGATCTCGAAGCTCACGTTGTCCAGCGCGGCAGCGTTCTTGTAGCGCTTGCCCAGACCGCGGGCAGAGATGACTGCGTTCATGCGTGCTTCTCCGGCTCGGACGGCGCCTCGCGCAGCAGGGTCTTCAGGTCCAGGCCCAGCCGCTGCAGGCGGGCATACAGCGCGGGCCATTCCTCGCGCAGGAAACGCTCGCGTTCGGACTTCAACAGTTCTTCGCGTGCACCCTCGATCACAAACATGCCCAGTCCCCTCCTTTTTTCAACCAAGCGTTCATCGACCAGCTCTTGGTACGCCTTCGACACGGTCAGCGGATTGATCTGGAAATCCGCGGCTACCTGGCGCACTGATGGCAGCGGGTCGCCCTCGTTCAAGGCGCCATCCAGGATCATCGCCACCACGCGTTGGTGCAGTTGGCGATAGATCGGGATGCTGTCGTTCCAGGTGATGGTCATGGATTATTCCTTGCTGCTAGCGCTCGTGGTGCCAAACGAATAGTAGGGCATGGCCAGTTGCGCCCCGAGCTGCACGGCGGCACCGTTGGCGACACCCACCGCAGCGTGTTCCAGCGTGGCGGCGGCCTTCATGTCGGCGGCCGTGGGGGTGACTTCGACCGGCGTCAGGTTGGTCACATGGATGCCGTTGATCCAGGCCACTGCGGGCACGTGGGTCGGCAGGCTCACCACGGCCAGGGTCAGGCTGGTCATCACCACTGCTACGGCGGAGGCGATCCAGCGGCGGGCGGGGACCAGGGTGGTGGTGAAGACGTCGTGGGTTGCGACGGCCGGGTTGTGGGAGTTGAGCTTCGCGTTCATGGCATTGCTCCTCTGGTGAAGTCGTTAAGTGGTGTTGTAGTGAACTATAACACTGAAAATTTGACCGTCAAGCGCCGAATGCGGGTTTGGCAACATGACTGATGGCAGGGGTGGGGCGACGGAAGCCCGGAGTGGTGTCTACTGCAGGTGTATTCGAAACAATCTGCCAATTAAGCTGGCCGGATCTGGGGTGTTGTTCGAAGCGGGAAACAACCATGACGCAATTGATCGGGGCACTGCAGGATCTCAACGACCTGTATTTCTTTGCTGCAGTGGTCGAGCACGGCGGATTCTCGGCAGCAGGAAGGGCGCTGGGCATGCCCAAGTCGCGGCTCAGCAAACGGGTAGCGCAACTGGAAGATCGGCTTGGCGTGCGTCTGTTGCAGCGGACCACGCGCCGCTTCGTGGTCACCGAAGTGGGCGAGCGTTTCTATGCGCATTGCCGCGCGGTGCTGGAGGAAGCACGCGCAGCGCAGGAAGCCGTGGACGAGTTGCGGGCCGAGCCGCGCGGCGTGGTGCGCCTGAGTTGCCCGGTGTCGCTGACCCAGACCATCCTCGCCCACGTGCTGCCTGACTTCATGGCGCAATACCCGCGTCTGCAGGTGCGCGTGCTTTCCAGCAATCGCCGCGTGGATCTGCTCGGCGAAGGTTATGACCTCGCGATCCGCGTGCGCAGCAAGCTCGATACCGACACCAACATGGTGGTGCGCAGCTTCGGCCAGTCGCGCGTGCTGCCGGTGGCCAGCCCCAAGCTGCTCGCTGCGCTGGGGCGCCCCAAGCATCCCGGCGAGCTGGCGAAATTCCCGGCGCTGTCGATGCAGGAACACGAAGGCCCGCAGACCTGGGAGCTGATCGACGCAAGCGGCGAGCGCGTCAACGTGGAAGTGGACGCGCGGCTGATCTGCGGCGACTTCGCCGTGTTGCTGGAGGCGGCACGCCGCGGTGTCGGCGTGACCCTGCTGCCGGAGTTCGTCTGCGCACCGGCGGTGACCAGCGGCGAGCTGGAAGTGCTGCTGCCGGAATGGAGCGCGCCGGAAGGCACCATGCACTTCATCTATCCCAGCCGACGCGGCATGTTGCCGGGCGTGCGCGCGCTGGTGGACTTCCTTGCCGAACGCCTGCCTTCGGCCACCCTGAGCAAGCACGAGGAGTGCAAGAAGCGCGCGTTGTGACCATGCTACGCTTTCGTTTGGACTTCCATACGGCAATGCGATGAAGATCGACACCAAGCTCCCCAAGGTTGGCACCACCATTTTCAGCGTGATGAGCCAGCTCGCGCTGGAGCACAAGGCGGTGAACCTGGGGCAGGGCTTTCCCGATTTCGAACCGCCGCTGGGCCTGCGCGATGCGCTGGCGCGGGCGATGAACGAGGGAAGGAACCAGTACGCGCCGATGCACGGCACCGCGCCGCTGCGCGAGCAGATCGCGTCCAAGACCGAGCGCATGTACGGCCACCGCCCCGACGTGGACGCCGAAATCACCGTCACCTCCGGCGCCACCGAGGCGCTGTTCGCGGCGATCGCCGCGGTGGTGCGCGCGGGCGAGGAGGTGATCGTTTTCGACCCCTCCTACGACAGCTACGAGCCGGCGATCGAGCTGCAGGGGGCGAAGGCGGTGCACATTCCGCTGATCGCTCCGGCTTTCTCGGTGGACTGGCAGCGCGTGCGCGATGCGGTGACCCCGCGTACGCGCATGATCCTCATCAACAGCCCCCACAATCCGTCCGGCGCGGTGCTGTCCGCGGCCGATCTCGAAGAGCTGGCGGCGATCGTGCGCGGCACGGACATCGTGGTGCTGTCGGACGAGGTCTACGAACATATTGTCTACGACGGCAGGCAGCATGAGAGCGTGCTGCGCCATCCGGAGCTCGCTGCGCGCAGCTTCGTGATCTCCTCCTTCGGCAAGACCTACCATTGCACCGGATGGAAGCTGGGTTATGCGGTGGCACCGCGTGCGCTTACCGTGGAATTCCGCAAGGTGCACCAGTACCTCACCTTCTGCAGCTTCCACCCAGCGCAGGCCGCATTCGCCGAGTTCCTTGCCAGCGACCCGCAGCATTACCTTGAATTGCCTGCGTTCTATCAGGCCAAGCGCGACCGTTTCCGCGCGCTGCTGGCGCCTTCGCGCTTCAAGCTGCTCGACGTGCCGGGCGGCTATTTCCAACTGGTGGACTATTCCGCCATCCGCGACGAGGACGACCTCGCCTTCAGCCGCTGGCTGGTGGAGCAGGGTGGAGTGGCGGCGATTCCGCTGACGCCGTTCTGCGAAGCCGCGCCGGGCACGCGCCTGCTGCGCCTGTGCTTTGCCAAGAGCGATGTCACCATGGAGGCGGCCGCCGAGCGGCTGTGCCGGCTGTGAGTGGAGATGGCGTGGGCCTGCAGCCGCTGACGGTTTCGCTGGTGCAGGGAGCCACCCGCTGGCACGATGCGCCGGCCAACCGCGACTATTACGGCAAGCTGGTACGCCGCGCGCGCGGCAGCGATCTGGTCGTGCTGCCGGAAACCTTCCTTTCCGGCTTCAGCAATGACACAGGTGCCAGTGCGGACACCATGGATGGCGAGGGCGTGGCATGGCTGCGCGCGCTGGCCGCCGAGACAGGCGCGGTGATCTGCGGCAGTCTGGCGATCCGCGAAGCCGGCACGGTCTATAACCGGCTGCTGTGGATGCGGCCGGACGGCACGTTCCAGCAATACGACAAACGCCACCTGTTCCGCATGGCCGGCGAGCATACGCGTTACGGCGGCGGCAGCGAGCGGCTGATCGTGGAACTGAAGGGCTGGCGCATCCTGCCGCAGGTTTGCTACGACCTGCGCTTCCCGGTATGGCTGCGCAACCGCCGGCTGGAAAGCGCTGCCGGCGGCATGGACTATGACATTGCCATCTTCGTGGCCAACTGGCCCGCGCCGCGGCGCCAGCCTTGGCGCACGCTGTTGCGCGCCCGTGCGATCGAGAACCTCGCCTGCGTGATCGGCGTGAACCGCGTGGGCGTGGACGGCAATGAACTGCCTTACGCCGGCGACAGCGCGGTAATCGACCCGGTCGGCGAGCCGCTGGTGGAATGCGGTGCGCTGGAACAGGTAGCCACGCTTACCCTCGACCCCGCGCCGTTGCTCGCGCATCGCGAACGCTTCCCGGCATGGATGGACGCCGACGCCTTCACGCTCGATCGAGCCTGATTGGATTGCCGGTGTGTCCTGTGCGTAACGGTTTCGGCTTTCGCTTGTCATCCCGGCGAAGGCTGGGATCCGGTAACGATCCCGCTCATTCAGGCCATTCGACTTCTGGATTCCGGCCTACGCCGGAATGACGAGCCATGATGCGAGGTGGTTACAGGATTTCCAGCACCGCTTCCGGCGGCCGGCCAATCGCCGCCTTGCCGTTGGCAACCACGATGGGGCGTTCGATCAGGATCGGGTGCCTGACCATGGCGGTGATCAAGGCTTCTTCGTCCAGCGTGGGGTCGGCAAGGCCGAGCTGCGCGTAGACGGCTTCGCCGTTGCGCAACAGCTGGCGTGCAGGAATACCGAGCAGCTTGAGCAGATGCTTCAACTCGGCCGCATCGGGCGGCGTGTCGAGGTAGTTCACCACCTCGACATCGCGGCCTTCCAGCAGCGCCAGCGTGGCGCGTGACTTGCTGCAGCGGTTGTTGTGATAGATACGGATCATCGCCGGCAATCAGCGATTGCCGGAACGACCGCCGCCGCTGCCGCCGCGACCATGTGGACGGTTGCCACCGGGGCGACCGCCGCCGTGCGGCGGCCGATTGCCGCCCTGGCCTTGCGGGCGACCACGGCCGCCCTGACGGTTGCCGGCCGGGCGGCCTTCGCCGCCGTGGCTGTTGCCGAAACCGCCATGCCCGCCGTGTCCGCTATGGCCACTTCCCTGGCTGCCACCGAAGCCGCTGCCGTACGGATTGGCATTCGCGAAGCCGCCATGGCCTGCGCCACCGCGCGCACCACCGGCGCCACCGCCGGGCTTGCCGCCACGGCGCTTGTTGCCTTGGCCGCCGCCGGCCGGGCGCGCGCCGCCATCACGGCTGTCGCCGGCAAACCAGGTGCGCACCGAGGGCAGTTCCTGGCCGGGTGCGATGCCGCGCTTGTTCTTGCGCTGAAAGCCGTTGCCGGTCGCGCGTTCCGGTCGGGCAACGTTGCCGTTCACTTCCTTGCCGGGGTGGCGACGCTGCTGCCGGCCGCGCACGGGTTCTTCGCGGATGCGGTCGTAGGCGCGCAGTTCGCGTGCTTCGTCCTGGTGGCCGCTGCTCCAGCCGCTGCTGGAGCCGCTCTCGGGGCGGTATTCGGTGACGTTGCGGTTGGCGCGGCGCTGGTGCAGCACCGGGCTCAAGGTGAGCACGGGCTGCGGCGCGCCGAGGCCGGCGGCCTGGCGCAGCTGCTTCACGGATTCCTCGTCCAGCGTGGCGCTGTCGTCGCGGCGCAGGGTGCGCGGCAGTTCGATGTTGCCGTAGCGGATGCGCTTGAGGCGGCTGACCAGGAACCCCTGGGAATCCCACAGGCGGCGCACTTCGCGGTTGCGGCCTTCGCGGATCACCACGCGGAACCAGCTGTGGCTGCCGCCGCGGCTGATCACGGCGATTTCGTCGAAGCGGGCAGGGCCGTCTTCCAGTTCCACGCCGGCCTTGAGCTTTTCGATCACCTCGTCGGGTACCTCGCCGTGCACGCGGCAGAGATATTCGCGCTCGATGCCGCTCTTGGGGTGCATCAGCGCGTTGGCGAGTTCACCGTCGGTGGTGAGCAGCAGGAGGCCGGTGGTGTTGATGTCGAGGCGACCCACGGCGACCCAGCGCGCGCCCTTGAGGCGCGGCAGCTGTTCGAACACGGTGGGGCGGCCTTCGGGGTCGTCGCGCGTGGTGAGCACGCCCTCGGGCTTGTGGTAGATCAGCACCTCGGTGTCGCCGCGGTTGTCGGTGGCGACCACGAACTGCTTGCCGTCGACCACCACGCGGTCGCCCGCATGCACGCTGGTGCCGATGGTGGCGGCCTGGCCGTTGAGTTCGATCTCGCCGGCCTGGATGCGCTGTTCCAGCATGCGGCGCGAGCCGAGGCCGGCGTTGGCGAGCACCTTGTGCAGGCGCTCTTCCAGCGACGCGTTCTCGGTGACCGGCGCGCGCTTGAGGGAAAGTGTGGATTTTTTCGGCGCAGTCATGCGCGTTGCTCCTCAGGAATTCTGTGCGGTTTCGCCGTCTTCGGCGTCCGCGGGGGCCGCTGCCTCATCGGCAGTGGAGGGTTCGGTTTCGCCGGCTTCGGCTGGGTGTTCGGTTGTTTCGGCGGCGGCTCCGGCGTCCGCCTCGTCTGTTTCGTGATGGACGGCTTCGTGCCCGTGCTCGTCCGCCTCGGTGTGGGTGGCTTCGTGCTCGTCGGTTTCCGCCTCGGCCGCTTCCTCTTCGTCCGGATCGATCGGCAGGTCCTTGATGACGCGGGCGGGCAGCGGGGTCTGTTCAAAGCCCATCTGCGGATCTTCCATGTCGCGGATTTCGGACAACGGTGGAAGCTGATCCAATGATTTCAGGTTGAAGTAGTCAAGAAACGCGCGGGTGGTGCCGAACAGCGCCGGCCTGCCGGGCACGTCGCGGTAGCCGACCACGCGGATCCATTCGCGTTCTTCCATCGTCTTGATGATGTTGCTGGAGACCACGACACCACGGATTTGTTCGATCTCCGGGCGCGTGATCGGCTGCCGGTAGGCGATCAGCGCCAGCGTCTCCAGCAAGGCGCGCGAGTAGCGGCTGGGCTTCTCGGTCCACATGCGGGAGATCCACGGGTGCACGTCCTGGCGTACCTGGTAGCGGAAGCCGGAGGCGACCTCCTTCAGTTCCACGCCGCGGCCTTCGCAGTCGGCGCCCAGCGCTTCCAGCGTGCGGGCGATCTGTTCGTGGCCGACTTCGTCGGTTTCGCTGAACAGGTCGCCGATTTGGGCGACGGTCATCGGCTGGCTGGCGGCGAGCAGGGCCGCTTCGACGATGGGTTTGAGTTGCTCGATCTGCATGGTTCCCGGTGCCGATTCAGTGCGTGCCGTTGCCGGCGATGTCCGGCGTCTCGAACGCCGGTTCCGCGGCGCCCCTATCGTTCGCGTCGTCCTGCTCCATCGCGTCGGCGAGGACCGCCTCGGCATCCACGCGCGCCTTCAGATAGATCGGTGCCAGCGGAGCCTCCTGCACGATCTCGATCAGCATTTCCTTGGCCAGTTCCAGCATGGCCAGGAAGGTAACCACCACGCCGAGGCGCCCTTCGCTGACGTCGAACAGCGTTTCGAAGCGATGGAAAGCCGGCCCTTCCAGCTTGCCCAGCAACTCGCCCATGCGCTGGCGGACGCTGAGTGCCTCGCGCTTGATCGCGTGATGGCCGAACAGTTCGGCACGATGCAGCACGTCCTTGAGCGCCAGCAGCATTTCCTTGAGATCCAGCGGCGGCGGCAGCTTGATCACATTGCGTTCGCCGGTGTCGGCCTGCGCAACGGCCGTGTCGCGTTCCATTCGGGGCAGCGACTCGATGTCCTCGGCCGCCTTCTTGAAGCGCTCGTACTCCTGCAGGCGGCGCACCAGCTCGGCGCGTGGGTCGTCCTCCAGGCCTTCCTCGGCGGGTGGCCGCGGCAGCAGCAGGCGCGACTTGATCTCGCCCAGGATCGCTGCCATCAGCAGGTACTCCGCGGCCAGCTCCAGCCGCATCGTTTCCCGCATCATGTCGATGTATTCCATGTACTGCCGGGTGATCTCGGCAATCGGAATGTCCAGAATGTCCAGGTTCTGCCGGCGGATCAGGTACAGCAGCAGATCCAGCGGACCCTCGAACGCCTCAAGGAAAACTTCCAGCGCATCCGGCGGGATGTACAGATCCTGCGGCATTTGCAGCACCGGTTCGCCACGCACGATCGCCAGCGGCATTTCCTGCTGCTGGGGATGCGCCGCCTGGTTGTCCCGCAAGTTGTCCTGCGATGCGTCCGGGCCCTGCGGCCCGACTGGCTCGGTGCTCATCGATGCGTGTCATTGGGCCGCAAGGCGGCCGGCAGTGCGTCTGTTTTGGGTTGCCTTCTGCCAGGCGACGGCGCGGAGCGCGAGCCGTGTCTGGCCGGTGCAAGGCTATGCGGCGACGTGGAAAACGTCGTCAACGAATCGAGTGGTCTGGCTGGGGCATCAGGTGGGCGCCATCACTGCCAGGACTGGCCGTGGCGCCACGCGTGGGCGAAGAGTAGCGATTGGCTGGCGACAAGTCCAGCGAGTGTGACGTGTGGGTGGGTACCATGCATGCCTTGCATGTGGAACACTCTGCGGTTGGCTCGTGGCGATATCGCCGGGCGAATCGCTCAAGTGACCTTGGGTGTCCGACGCGACGGCATGCGTCAGTTGCCGCGCGCGAAATATGGGACGAAGCGCGTTATGACGCCACTTTCAGAGATGGCATGTGGTTTGCTTGAGTGTGATGGCGGGCACGGTTTGCTGGTGCGATCCGCGGGGCTGTCGCCGTAGCGACGAGATGTGACAATCGAGGAGCTTTCATGGTGAAGGACAGCAACGAAATGCCCGGCAGCGAAAGCGAACACTTGCGCCCGGCGCGCATGCAGATCGAGACGACGGTGCTGATGAGCCGCGGTGTTGAATCGCACCCCACCGAGCTGGTGGACATCTCGGCAACTGGCGTGCTGCTGCGTCGCCCCTTGGGCTGGACCGGAGAAGTGGGCCAGAGCTGGCTGTTGGACATGATCTTCGGCAGCGACCTGCACATCCATCTGGAGGCGCAGGTGGCGCGTGTGGCCGACCATCACGTCGGTTTTTCCTACGTATGCATCCCCGAGGACAAGCAGGTGCCGTTGTGGAACCTGCTGGGCGGTTACGCCGATATCCTGGAGTCCTGGAAGGACTGACCGCGATTGCGTGATTCCGCGAAACCGGTGGACTCGAAGGCCCCGCCCTGGCGGGGCCTTCGCCGTTTCAGTGGGCGACGGCTGCGGCTTTCTTCTCGTCGCGCAACTCGCGGCGCAGGATCTTGCCGACATTGCTCTTGGGCAGGGCATCGCGGAATTCGATGAACTTGGGCCGCTTGTAGCCGGTGAGATTGTCGCGGCAGAACTGCTTGAGCGCTTCCTCGGTAAGGTTCGGGTCCTTGCGGACAACGAACAGCTTGACCACCTCGCCGGAATGCTCGTCCGGAACGCCCACCGCGGCTACCTCGGCCACACCCGGATGCTGCATCACCGTGTCCTCGACCTCGTTCGGGTACACGTTGAAGCCGGACACCAGGATCATGTCCTTCTTGCGGTCGACGATGTAGACGTAGCCGGCTTCGTCCATCCTGGCGATATCACCGGTGTGCAGCCAACCATCGGCAGCGAGCACCTTGTCGGTTTCGTCGGGACGCTGCCAGTAGCCCTTCATCACCTGGGGGCCGTGCACCATCAGTTCGCCCACTTCGCCGGTCGGCAATGGCTGGTTCTCTTCCGACCAGATCGCCACCTCGGTGCTGGGCAGCGGCAGGCCGATCGAGCCGTTGTATTCCTTCAGGTCGGTGGGGTTGATGCACACGCCGGGCGAGGTTTCGGTGAGGCCGTAGGCTTCCGCCAGGGCGCAGCCCGTCACGCGTTGCCAGCGCTCCGCCACGGGACGTTGCACCGCCATGCCGCCGCCCAGCGAAATTTTCAGGTGCGAAAAATCCACTTCGGCGAAGCCGGGCGTGTTGAGCAGGCCGTTGAACAGGGTGTTGACGCCGGGCAGGATCGAGAAGGGCGCCTGCTTCAGTTCCTTGACGAAGCCGGGCATGTCGCGCGGATTGGTGATCAGCAGCGTGAGCGCACCCAGCCGCGTGAACACCATGCCGCAGGCGGTCAGCGAGAAGATGTGGTACAGCGGCAGGGCGCCGATGGCAACCTCCTCGCCGGGCTTCAGCGCGTCGCCGATCCAGGCGCCCACCTGCAGCATGTTGGCGACCATGTTGGCGTGGGTCAGCATGGCGCCCTTGGCCACGCCGGTGGTGCCGCCGGTGTACTGCAAGAAGGCGAGGTCGCCATGGCCGAGTTCCACCCGGGGCAACGGATGCGCGGCGCCCTGCGCCAGCGCGTCACGGAAGCGCACCGCCTGCGGCAGGCTGTAGGGCGGCACCATCTTCTTGACGTGCTTGAGCACGAAGTTGACCAGCGCACCCTTGGGAAAGCCGAGCAGGTCACCAATGCCGGTGGTGACGATGTGCTGCACCTGGGTGTCGGCCACCGCTTGCTGCAGGGTGGCGGCGAAGTTGTCCAGCACCACGATGGCCTTGGCGCCGGAATCCACCAGCTGGTGCTTCAACTCGCGGGCGGTGTACATCGGGTTGGTGTTGACCACCACCAGCCCGGCACGCAACGCACCATACAGGGCGATCGGATATTGCAGCACGTTCGGCATCATGATCGCGATGCGATCACCCTTGCCGAGCTTGAGGACGCCGGTGAGGTAGCCGGCGAACTGACGGCTCAGGACATCGATCTGACCATAGCTGAGGCGTTTGCCGAAATTGGCGAACGCAGGGCGGTCGCGGAAGCGCTGGAACGCTTCTTCCAGTACGGCGGCGACCGAGGCGTAGGCGTTGAGGTCGATCTCGGCGGGCACGCCTTGCGGATAATGATCCAGCCATGGACGCTCGTTGCTCATGTGCTTGCTCGACTCCTGATCGCGATCGCCCGGGAGAGCGATACCCCTCACCGCATTGGAGCATGCGCGCGCGTACGGCGGCAAGGCGCGCAGCATGTTCTCACTGCAATCGTCCATGACCGCGGGGATCAAACGGGCGGCCATCCATGGCCGCACTGCTCACCAATGACGCCTGCCGCGATTCAAGGGTGTCGCGGCTGCACTCAGGCAGCTTTCCTTCTTGCCAGCTGGCGCAACACGTATTGCAGGATGCCGCCGTGGCGGAAGAATTCGCGCTCCTTCGGCGTGAGCAGCAGCACCTTCACGCTGAACTGCCTCTTCTTGCCGTCGGTGCCCGTGGCGGTGACCTCCGCGGTCTTCGACCCACCGTCCTGCAGTCCGGCGATGTCGAAGGTCTCCCTGCCGGTCAGGCCCAGCGACTGCGCGTTCTGGCCGTCTTCGAACTGCAGCGGCAACACGCCCATGCCCACCAGGTTGGAGCGGTGGATGCGCTCGAAGCTCTCGGCGATCACCGCCTTCACGCCCAGCAGCAGGGTGCCCTTGGCCGCCCAGTCGCGCGAGGAACCGGTGCCGTATTCCTTGCCGGCGAGCACGACTAACGGCGTACCGTCGGTCTTGTACTTCATCGCCGCATCGTAGATGGCCATCTGTTCGCCGCTGGGCACGTGCAGGGTGTAGCCGCCTTCGACACCGTCCAGCATCAGGTTCTTGATGCGGATGTTGGCGAAGGTGCCGCGCACCATCACGTCGTCGTTGCCGCGACGCGAGCCGTAGGAGTTGAAGTCCTTCGGCTCCACGCCCCTGGACATCAGGAAGCGGCCTGCCGGGCTGTCTTTCTTGATCGAACCGGCTGGCGAGATGTGGTCGGTGGTGATCGAGTCGCCGAACAGGCCGAGCACGCGCGCACCGTGGATGTCCTCGATCTTGCCCGTCTCCATGGTCATGCCGTCGAAATAGGGCGGGTTCTTGATGTAGGTCGAATCCCCCCACTGGTAGACGGAGCCGTCCGGCGAGGCGATGTGGTTCCAGCGGCTGTCGCCCTTGAACACGTCGGCATAGTTCTTCTCGAACATGGCCGGATTGATCGCGCCGGCAATGGTGTCGGAGATTTCCTTGTCGGTCGGCCAGATGTCCTTGAGGTAGACCGGCTGGCCATCGGTGCCGGTTCCGATCGGATCCCTGGTGAGGTCGATGTCCAGCGTGCCGGCCAGCGCGTAGGCGACGACCAGCGGCGGCGAAGCCAGGTAGTTCATCTTCACTTCCGGATGCACGCGGCCCTCGAAGTTGCGGTTGCCAGAGAGCACCGAGGCCACGGCAAGGTCGCCGTCGGCGATGCCCTTGCTGATCTCGGCCGGCAACGGACCGGAATTGCCGATGCAGGTGGTGCAGCCGTAGCCGACGATGTAGAAGCCGATCTTTTCGAGCTCCTTCAGCAGGCCGGTTTTCTCGAGGTAGTCGGAGACCACCAGCGAGCCCGGCCCGATCGAGGTCTTCACCCATGGCTTGGCCTTCAGGCCCTTCGCCGCGGCCTTCTTCGCCACCAGGCCGGCGCCCAGCATCACCGCGGGATTGGAGGTGTTGGTGCAGGAGGTGATCGCGGCGATCACCACGGCGCCGTCGCCCAGCTTGAACTTGTCGCCATTCAATTCGACATGCTCGCCTTCGCCGAAGGCGCTCTCCTCGTGGCCCACCGCGGTGTCGCCGCCTTCGCCGGCGAAGCGCTCGATCGTGGTAGCCATCGGTTTGCGTGCGCTGGTGAGGCCGACGACGGCGTCCTTGAAACTCTTGCGTACGTCGCCGAGTAGCACGCGGTCCTGCGGGCGCTTGGGGCCAGCCATGGAGGGCTTCACGTTGGCGAGGTCCAGCTCCAGCGTGGTGGTGAATTCGGCGTGCGGCGTGTGTTCGTCGTGCCACAGGCCCTGTGCCTTCGCATAGGCTTCCACCAGCCTGATCTGTTCCTCGCTGCGGCCGGACAGGTGCAGATAGTTCAGCGCTTCCTGGTCGATGGGGAAGATGCCGCAGGTGGCACCGTATTCCGGCGCCATGTTGCCGATGGTGGCGCGGTCGGCCAGCGCCAGGTGCTTGAGGCCGTCGCCGAAGAATTCCACGAACTTGCCCACCACGCCCAGCTTGCGCAGCATCTGGGTGACGGTGAGCACCAGGTCGGTGGCGGTGACGCCTTCGGACAGCTTGCCGGTGAGCTTGAAGCCCACGACCTGCGGGATCAGCATGGAAGAGGGCTGGCCCAGCATCGCGGCCTCGGCCTCGATGCCGCCCACGCCCCAGCCCAGCACGCCGATGCCGTTGATCATCGTGGTATGGCTGTCGGTGCCGAATACGGTATCCGGGTAGGCCCAGGGCTCGCCGTTTTCCTCGCCCGTGAACACCACGCGCGCCAGGTGCTCCAGGTTCACCTGGTGCACGATGCCGGTGCGCGGCGGCACCACCTTGAAGTTGTCGAAGGCCTTCTGGCCCCAGCGCAGGAAGCTGTAGCGCTCCTGGTTGCGCTGGAATTCGATCTCGACGTTCTTCTCCAGCGCGGATTCCGAACCGAAGACATCCACCTGCACGGAGTGGTCGATGACCAGTTCCGCCGGCGCCAGCGGGTTGATCTGCTTGGCATCGCCACCCAGCTTCACCACCGCGTCGCGCATCGCTGCCAGGTCGACCACGCAGGGCACGCCGGTGAAGTCCTGCAGCACGACGCGCGCGGGCATGAAGGCGATTTCGGTGCCCGACTCCTTCTTCGCATCCCAGTTCGCCACCGCCTCGATTTCCTTCGCCGTCACATTGACGCCGTCCTCGTGACGCAGCAGGTTCTCCAGCAGGATCTTCATCGAGTAGGGCAGGCGTTTGATATCGAAGCGCTGGCCGAGCTTGGCGAGGCTGGCGATGCGGTACTGGCGGCCGTTGACGGCGAGGGTGTCGCGGGTGGCGAATGAATCCTGCATGGCTTGACTCCGGTGGCTCGAATCTGGCGATGGGAACTGCCGCGATGCTACGCCACTGAACGTGAGCGGTATCGCAAGGCGGCATTGCACGATTTCGAATGCTGCCGGAAACAGGTTTCCGTTGCTGGGGGCGCGGGCCGGCTGGCAAAATTGGCGGCTGAAAGAAGCGGTTGATCGCGCCGACACCGGCGATCCTCGCCACCCTTCGCTCCCCTGCATGCAGGGGAGCAGCCAATCCCCGCCACAGGACGAGCCACATGCTTACCGCCTATCGCCAACATGCTGCCGAGCGCGCCGCGCTGGGCATCCCGCCGCTGCCGCTGTCGGCCCAGCAGACCGCCGAGCTGGTCGAACTGCTGAAGAACCCGCCGGCTGGCGAAGAAGCGTTCCTCGTCGACCTGATCACCAACCGTGTGCCGGCTGGTGTGGACGATGCGGCCAAGGTCAAGGCCTCGTACCTGGCCGCTGTGGCGTTCGGCACCGAGCAGTGCGCGCTGATCTCGCGCGAGAAGGCCACCGAACTGCTCGGCACCATGCTGGGCGGCTACAACATCCATCCGCTGATCGAGCTGCTCGACGACGCGCAGATCGGCACCGTCGCCGCCAACGCGCTCAAGCACACCCTGCTGATGTTTGACGCCTTCCATGACGTCAAGGAAAAGGCCCAATCCAATAGCGCGCCGGGCAACACCAACGCCAAGGCCGTGCTGCAGAGCTGGGCCGACGCCGAGTGGTTCACCAGCAAGCCGGAAGTGCCGCAGAGCCTGACCGTCACCGTGTTCAAGGTGCCGGGCGAAACCAACACCGACGACCTGTCGCCGGCCCCGGACGCCACCACGCGCCCGGACATCCCACTGCACGCGCTGGCCATGCTGAAGAACAAGCGCGACGGCGCGCCGTTCGAGCCGGAGGAAGACGGCAAGCGCGGCCCCATCCAGCTCATCCAGGACCTGACCAAGCAAGGTCACCTGGTGGCCTACGTGGGTGATGTGGTCGGCACCGGTTCCAGCCGCAAGTCCGCCACCAACTCGGTGCTGTGGTTCACCGGCGAAGACATCCCGTTCATCCCGAACAAGCGCTTCGGCGGCGTGTGCCTGGGCAGCAAGATCGCCCCGATCTTCTACAACACCATGGAAGATGCCGGCGCGCTGCCGATCGAACTCGATGTCTCCAAGATGGAGATGGGCGACGTCGTCGAACTGCGCCCGTACGACGGCAAGGCGCTGAAGAACGGCGAAGTGATCGCCGAATTCCAGGTGAAGTCCGACGTGCTGTTCGACGAAGTGCGCGCCGGTGGCCGCATTCCGCTGATCATCGGCCGTGGCCTCACCGCCAAGGCGCGCGAAGCGCTGGGCCTGCCGGTGTCCACGCTGTTCCGCCTGCCGCAGCAGCCGGCCGATACCGGCAAGGGCTACACGTTGGCGCAGAAGATGGTCGGCCGCGCGGTCGGCCTGCCGGAAGGCCAGGGCGTGCGCCCGGGCACCTACTGCGAGCCGAAGATGACCTCGGTCGGTTCGCAGGACACCACCGGCCCGATGACCCGCGACGAGCTGAAGGACCTGGCCTGCCTGGGCTTCTCGGCCGACCTGGTCATGCAGTCGTTCTGCCACACCGCGGCCTATCCGAAGCCGGTGGACGTGAAGACCCATCACACGCTGCCGGAATTCATCAGCACGCGCGGCGGCATCTCACTGCGTCCGGGCGACGGCGTGATCCACAGCTGGCTCAACCGCATGCTGCTGCCCGACACCGTCGGCACCGGCGGCGACAGCCACACGCGCTTCCCGATCGGCATCTCGTTCCCGGCCGGCTCGGGCCTGGTGGCCTTCGCCGCCGCCACCGGCGTGATGCCGCTGGACATGCCGGAATCCGTGCTGGTGCGCTTCAAGGGTGAGCTGCAGCCGGGCGTCACCCTGCGTGACCTGGTCAACGCGATCCCGCTGTATGCGATCAAGAGCGGCCTGCTCACCGTCGCCAAGCAGGGCAAGAAGAACATCTTCTCCGGCCGCATCCTGGAAATCGAAGGTCTGCCGAACCTCAAGGTGGAGCAGGCGTTCGAGCTGTCCGATGCCTCGGCCGAGCGCTCGGCTGCCGGTTGCACGGTGCATCTCGACAAGGCGCCGATCATCGAATACATCAACAGCAACATCACCTTGCTGAAGGTGATGATCGCGCAGGGCTACAAGGACCCGCGCAGCCTGGAGCGCCGCATCAAAGCGATGGAAGCCTGGCTGGCCAATCCGCAGTTGCTGGAGCGCGATGCCGACGCCGAATACGCCGCCGTGATCGAGATCGACCTGGCCGACGTGCACGAGCCCATCGTGGCCTGCCCGAACGACCCCGACGACGTGAAGACGCTCAGCGACGTGGCTGGCGCCACCATCGACGAGGTGTTCATCGGCTCGTGCATGACGAATATTGGTCACTTCCGGGCGGCCGCCAAGCTGCTGGAAGGCAAGCGCGACATCCCGACCAAGCTGTGGGTCGCCCCGCCGACCAAGATGGATGCCAGTGAGCTGACCAACGAAGGTGTCTACGGCACCTTCGGCACCGCCGGCGCACGCATGGAAATGCCGGGCTGCTCGCTGTGCATGGGCAACCAGGCGCAGGTGCGCGAGGGCGCCACGGTGTTCTCCACCTCCACCCGCAACTTCCCCAACCGCCTCGGCAAGAACTCCAACGTGTACCTGGGTTCGGCCGAACTTGCGGCGATCTGTTCGCGCCTCGGCCGAATCCCGACCAGGGACGAGTACATGGCCGACATCGGCGTGATCAACGCCAACGGCGAGAAGATCTACCGCTACATGAACTTCGACAAGATCCAGGACTACAAGGAAGTCGCGGATACCGTCGCTGCATAAGCTGCACGCGTCTCCGCCCTCCCAAAGGGAAAGTGGCTTGAAACAAGCGAAGCCCGGCCGCGTGCCGGGCTTCGTCGTTTATGCTGCGCCCATGGCGGCAACCACGGGCGCACGGATGATCTCTTCGCACATTTCGGCGGTCTCGCTGCGCGACCTGATGATGGTGCAGGCGGTGCATCGCCACGGCAGCTTCAACAGCGCGGCGCGGGCCATGCACATCAGCCCGTCCGGGCTGTCGCACCAGGTGCAGAAGGTGGAGCAGGCGCTGGGTGCCCCGTTGTTCGAACGCGGCGGCCGCAAAGTGGTGCCTACAGCGGGCGGCTGGCGGCTGCTGGAACGCATCGATGCCCTGATCGCCGCGGCGGAACTGCTGCAGCAGACCGCACGTGCCGGTGCGGTGGCCTTTGGCGGCGAGCTGCGGCTTGGCGTACCGGCCTCGCTGGGTCCCTACCTGCTGCCGCATCTGATCGGACCCTTCCCGCAGCATTTTCCTGGTGTGCGGCTGGGCATCTCCGAGGGCAAGCCGCGCGGCTTGCTGCGCCGCCTGCACGAGGCCGAGCTGGATGCCGTGCTGGCGCCGCTCGCGCCGCTGGCCAGCGGCATCGCGATGCAGCCGCTGTTCTTCGAACCATGGGAAGCGATGCTGCGCGCCGATCATCCGTTGGCCGGCCGTCGCAGCGTGGCATTGGAGCAACTGGAAAAGGCGGACGCGATCCTGATGGCCGAGAGCCACGCCGATGGCGACGGCCACGTGCAGGACGTGAGCCTGGAAAGCCTGGCTGCCCTGGTCAGCCTGCGCGGCGGCCACGCGTTGGTCCCTGTGCTGGCGCACGAGCGGCTGGCTTCCAAGCCCGACATCGTGCTGGCGAAGATCAAAGGTCAGGTATCGGGTCGCGAGATCGCGTTGTACTGGCGCGAGGCCACGCCGTGGGGCTCCGATCTGGCCGCCTTCGCCAAGCTGCTGCGCGCCCTGGCGAAGCAGCTGCCAGGACTGAAACTGCTCGGCTAGCAGATCTGAACGGCGCTTGCCGTCTCGGCTGTCGAGCTCCTCTCTCTGCGGAAGAGGGGGAAGGTACGGTTGGAGCGCGGCAGTTAGCCTTGTCGCACGGTTCGCCGCCGCGCCTCGTTCACACCCTCATCCGGCGCAGCGCGGCCCCCTTCTCCCGCAGGGAGAAGGGAAAGCATGGCCTTCAGCGACCGCCCAGCGTGGAGCCTGTGAGCAGTCCCCGCGCCAGCATGCTGCATTGCTTGCGGAACAGCAGCAGTTGCCACTGGCGGCCGCCGAGCTGGCGCCACAGCACAGCAGAGCGCACCGCCGAGAGCAGGTTGCTGCGCACCTTCTCGACAGTGGCCGATTGCTGCAGATGTTGCGGGTTGCCATTGACCATCACACGCGGACGCAGGGTGGACAGGGTGGACGCGTAGAGCTCGGCCAGACGCGCGGTGACCTGGCTGGAGCTCTGGCCGAAATGCTCGGCCTGCCGCTGCGCGGCACGGATGCCCTGCTGCAGGCGGTCCAGCAGCTCCGGCCGGCCGGACAGGCTGCGCTCCAGCCGCATCACGGTCATCGCCATGCGTGTCACGCTCATGTCGTCGCCGCTTTCGTCGAGTTGGGACACCAGGGTGCGCAGGCCCAGCCGCACGCTGGCGATGTTGCCGTACACGCCCACCACGGAAGGCGCATCGATGCGGAACACGCTGGCGATGCCGGCATCCATCGCGGTCTCGTCGCAGCGGCCCTGGTTGGCGAGCTGCTGCACCAGTGCGCAGGCCTGGTAGAGGCCTGCCAACGCCAGCACGCGTTCCTCGTTCATCGCAAAAGCGTCAAGCACCGTCAATTCTCGTTTCGTATATTGGGTAAGCCGCCGAAAGGCGCATCGGTGGCGGCGATCACCGCGCCGCCGAGGCAGGCCTCGCCGTCGTAGAACACCACCGATTGTCCGGGGGTCACTGCACGTTGCGGGGTGTCGAAGCGGACTTCAAGGCTGTCTTCCAGCACGTGCACTTCGCAGCTCTGGTCGGCCTGGCGGTAACGGGTCTTGGCAGTGCAGCGGAAATGGCCGGCCGGCGCACGGCCAGCCACCCAGGTCGGCGCCTCGCTGCGCAGCGCGTGCGAATCCAGCCAGCGGTTGGCATTGCCTTGCGCCACGTAGAGCACGTTGGACGCCACGTCCTTGCCCACTACGTACCACGGTTCGCCGCTGGCGCCGTGGCGGCCGCCGATGCCCAGCCCGTTGCGCTGGCCCAGCGTGTAGTACATCGCGCCCTGGTGTTCGCCGACCAACTCGCCCTCGGGCGTGTGCATCTCGCCGGTCCGTGCCGGGATGTATTGCGCGAGGAAGCTGCGGAAGTCGCGCTCGCCGATGAAGCAGATGCCGGTGGAGTCCTTCTTCGCGTGGGTGGGAAGATTGGCGGCGAGCGCCATTCCACGCACGCGCGTTTTCTCGATTTCGCCCACCGGGAACAGCGTGGCGGCGAGTTGCGCCTGGCCCAGCGCGTGCAGGAAATAGGTCTGGTCCTTGGTCGCGTCTGCCGCGCGCAGTAGGCGGTATTCGCCATCCGTGTTGCTCACGCGGGCGTAGTGGCCGGTGGCGATCTTCTCCGCGCCAAGTGCGTGAGCCTCGTCCAGGAAGGTCTTGAACTTGATCTCGCGGTTGCACAGCACGTCGGGGTTGGGCGTGCGGCCGGCGCGGTATTCGCTGAGGAAGTGCTCGAACACGCCGTCCCAGTATTCGGCGGCGAAATTGCGCGCATGGAAGGGAATGCCGAGCCGGCCGCACACGGCCACCGCGTCCTTGCGGTCGGCATCGGCGGTGCAGGGGCCCGAGCGATCGTCTTCCTCCCAGTTCTGCATGAACAGGCCTTCGACCTCATGGCCGGCCTGTTGCAGCAGCAACGCCGCCACCGAGGAATCGACGCCGCCGGAAACGCCCAGCATCACCTTCATGGCGTGGTGCCGTGCGGCCAGGCGTGCAGCACGTCCAGCGGGAGGCGGGCGCCGGCCAGCCATGCGTCGATGCTCGCCAGCACCAGCGGGCTGCGCAGCTGTCCGCCCAACGCGGCGATTTCGGCGCGGTCCAGCCATAGCGCGCGGCGGATGCCCGCGTCCAGCGGACGCGCCGGATCGTGGCGGTCGGGGCGCGCGGCGAAACTGAAGCGGATCATGCCTTCGCCGTGTTCGGTGCTGCGCCACTGGTGCACGCCGATCAGATGGGTGGGTTCCACCGTCCAGCCGGTTTCTTCCAGTGTCTCGCGCACCGCCGCATCGACCAGTCGCTCGCGGTCTTCGAGGTGGCCGGCAGGCTGGTTGTACGCCAGCCTGCCATTCACTTCTTCCTCGACCATCAGGTAGCGCGCGCCATCGCTCACCACGCAGGCCACGGTGACGTGCGGGCGCCAGATGGCGTCGATGGCGGAAGCGGAAGGCATGGCATGCGGGGACTGGAAAAGGCGACATTGTGCCATCAGAGCGTGGCCACGATCTTCAAGCGCCCCGCGCCGGGGTCTGTTTGCCCGCAGGCCAAGGAGGAACGAAGGAGTGGACGTCGGTCCACGACGGAGGGATGGCGCAGGGATGCGGGCAAACAGACCCGGCCCCGCGGGTTGCCATCGGGTGGCCGCCATGCGGCAGCGCATGGCTTGCCAGCCACGCAAGCGCTGCGCCATGCACTACCCCTGACGACCACCCGATGGCAACGCGGGGCACTTGAAGATCGTGGACAGGCTCTTATATCCCGCTGCGGTCGTCGCGAGGCCGGCAGGTGGCGCGGCGGTATACTCGCAACCGTTCCACGAACACAGTCATCCATGGCCCACGAACCCGACAACGATCACGAAAGCAGCCACGGCCTGGCGCTCAAGACCGCGAAGCCCGAGGTGGCGCGGCCGCCATTGTTCCAGGTAGTGCTGCTCAACGACGACTTCACACCGATGGATTTCGTGGTCGAGGTGCTGCGCAGCTTCTTCAGCCTTGACCAGGAGCATGCCGTGCAGGTGATGCTGCACGTGCATACCCGTGGCAAGGGCGTGTGCGGCGTGTTCACCCGCGAGGTGGCCGAGACCAAGGTCACCCAGGTCAACGAATATTCACGATCTCATCAGCACCCTCTGCTCTGCACCATGGAAAAACTCCAGTGACCGCCTTGGCGGCACTATGGAAATAAGCCAGGCAGGCCCCATTTTGTAGCCATCGCGGCTTTGCCGCCCCGCCATTGCAACGGAGACGGTCCGGATGTTCAGCAAGGATCTCGAAGTCACCATCGGTCAGTGCTACAAGCAGGCCCGCGAGCAGCGCCACGAATACATGACCGTGGAGCACCTGCTGCTCGCACTCACCGCCAACCAGTCCGCGCTGGGGGCGTTGCGTGCCTGCGGCGTGGACCTGGCGCGACTCACCCGCGAGCTCGAGAAGATCATTGCCGAGACCGTGCCGGTGCTGCCGCACGGCGACGAGCGCGACACCCAGCCGACGCTGGGTTTCCAGCGGGTGCTGCAGCGCGCGGTCTATCACGTGCAGTCCTCGGGCCGGAAGGAGGTCACCGGTGCCAATGTGCTGGTGGCGATCTTCGGCGAGAAGGACTCCCATGCCGTGTACTTCCTGCACCAGCAGGAGATTGCCCGGCTCGACGTGGTCAATTACATCTCCCACGGCATCGCCAAGGTGGGCGAGGAGCCGGCGGCAGGCACGTCCGGCGGCAGCGAGCGTGAAAGCGAGGAAAGCGGCGAAGCCAAGGGCAATCCGCTTGCCGAGTTCGCCAGCAACCTCAACGAGCGCGCACTGGAAGGCAAGATCGATCCGCTGATCGGCCGCGCCGATGAAATCGAGCGCACCATCCAGGTGCTATGCCGCCGCCGCAAGAACAATCCGCTCTACGTCGGCGACGCCGGCGTGGGCAAGACGGCGCTGGCCGAAGGCCTGGCCAAGCGCATCGTGGACGCCGACGTGCCAGAGGTGCTGGAAAACGCCACCATCTGGTCGCTCGATCTGGGCGCGCTGGTGGCTGGCACCAAGTACCGCGGCGATTTCGAGAAGCGCCTGAAGTCGGTGATCGCCCAGCTCAAGAAGCAACCGGGCGCGATCCTCTTCATCGACGAGATCCACACCATCATCGGCGCCGGCTCCGCCTCGGGCGGCACCATGGATGCCAGTAACCTGATCAAGCCGCTGCTCGCCTCTGGCGAGCTGCGCTGCATCGGCTCGACCACGTTCCAGGAATACCGCGGCGTGTTCGAGAAGGACCGCGCGCTGGCCCGCCGCTTCCAGAAGATCGACGTGGTCGAGCCTACGGTGGCCGACAGCATCGAGATCCTCAAGGGCCTGCGCTCGCGCTTCGAGGAACACCACAACGTCATCTACACCAACGAGTCGCTGAAGGCGGCGGTGGACCTGTCGGTGAAGCACATCCCCGACCGCCTGCTGCCGGACAAGGCCATCGACGTGATCGACGAGGCCGGCGCCCGCCAGCGCCTGCTGCCCGAGGCACAGCGTACCGGCAAGATCGACGTGCCCGAGGTGGAGTACATCATCGCCAAGATGGCGCGCATCCCCGCCAAGCAGGTGTCGGCTTCCGACCGCGATGTGCTGAAGAACCTGGAGCGCAACCTCAAGATGGTGGTGTTCGGGCAGGATGCGGCAATCGAGGCGCTGGCCGCCTCGATCAAGATGGCGCGCTCCGGCCTGGCCGATCCGGCCAAGCCGATCGGTTCCTTCCTGCTCGCCGGGCCTACCGGCGTGGGCAAGACCGAGGTCACCCGCCAGCTCGCCATGCAGCTCGGCATCGAAATGATTCGCTTCGACATGTCCGAGTACATGGAGGCGCACTCGGTGTCGCGCCTGGTCGGTGCTCCCCCGGGTTACGTGGGCTTCGACCAGGGCGGCCTGCTCACCGAGGCGGTGACCAAGCATCCGCACGCGGTGCTGTTGCTGGACGAGATCGAGAAGGCACACCCTGACGTCTACAACATCCTGCTGCAGGTAATGGATCGCGGCGTGCTCACCGACACCAACGGGCGCGAGGCGAATTTCAAGAACGTGATCCTGGTGATGACCACCAATGCAGGCGCGGCGCAGGCGGCACGACGCAGCATCGGCTTCGTGGAGCAGAGCCATCGCACCGACTCGATGGAGGTGATCCGTCGTGCCTTCACGCCGGAATTCCGCAACCGTCTCGACGCGATCATCCAGTTCAATTCGCTGGACTTCGAGCACATCCTGCGCGTGGTGGACAAGTTCCTGATCGAGCTGGAAGCGCAGTTGGCCGACAAGCATGTCAGCCTGGATGTGGACGCCGAGGCGCGCCGCTGGCTGGCTGAGCACGGTTTCGACGCGCAGATGGGCGCCCGCCCGATGGCGCGGGTGATCCAGGAGAAGGTGAAGCGTGCCTTGGCCGACGAACTGCTGTTCGGCAAGCTGGCCGGCGGCGGCAAGGTCACGCTGGGCGTGCAGGACGGCGAGCTGTCGGTGGATTGCGAGGCGGCGGAGCGGCTGCCGGCTGTTGTCGAGTAATCGCGGGCTTCAGGCACACAAAAGGCCGCGCACTGCGCGGCCTTTTCGTGCCGATGCCGGCAATCGTCTTATTTCATGCGGTAGGTAATCCGCCCCTTGCTCAGGTCGTACGGGGTCATTTCGATCTTGACCTTGTCGCCCGTGAGGATGCGGATGTAATGCTTGCGCATGCGGCCGGAGATATGGGCGATAACAACGTGCCCGTTCTCCAGCTGCACACGGAACATGGTGTTGGGCAGGGTTTCGAGAACCGTGCCTTCCATTTCGATGACGTCGTCTTTGGCCATGTGTTCCGGGTCGGAGAGCGGCCATAGCGGCCGCACAAGCCGGCGATTATGCCACGGCAGGGCGTCCGGTCAAAATATTGCCTCGGGGATATCCGATAGCGCGTCAGCGATGGCCCGAATGGCGCCACGGATGGTGTCGCCAAGAATCGCCGGGTCGGTCAGGCAAAATGCTCGTCCAGCTTGCGCCGGATCTCCTGTTCGACCATGCCCTTCAGCGGAGACAGCAGCAGGCCCAGCTCGGCGTGCACGCGGATCGCATCGCTGCCGACCGCAATCTGGCCGTTCACGCCTGGGCGGGAGAAATGCAAGACGTCGCCCTCCCAGCGGCCTGCAATATCGAACTTCTCATGCATGCGCGCGGCGACCTTGTCGACCACAGCCCGCGCTTCCGGCAGCGGCAGGTTGTGGGGGCGCTGGATGTCGATGCTGGGCATGCGTGGGCTCCGAAGGCGGGCAGGCATGATAAGCCATGCCATGCATCGGGCATGCGGAAACGTGAGCAAGCACTCAGGAACCGCATGCTAGAGTGCTGCGGTCCAAGGATTAGTACGGCAATGCGCATCGAGTTTCTCCATTCCGCTCGCGAGGATTTTCCGTGGACGGCACCCCAATTGCGGATAGGCAGTGCGGCGGACAACGACCTGGTCTTGTCGGCTGGGCAGGCTGCGCCGCGGCATCTGCGCATTGAGCAGGACCAGCGTGGCTGGGTGCTTGCGGTACTGCCCTCGGCAACACGTGTCTACGTGAACGCGCGGCCGGTGCGTGAGCGCGCCTTGTTGCGTCCCGGCGACATGCTGAGCGTGGGCGATTGCCGCATGCTGCTGCGCGACGATGTTGCGCCAGAGCAGCGTGAAACCGTGATGGCGCCGCTGCAGGCGCACTGCACCGCAGCGTTGCGTGCGTTGGCCGGCGCCTTGTCGGGACGCGTGTTTTCCATCGGCGATGGCCTCGAGCTCGGGCCTTATGGCCGCTGCCCGCTGGAACTGCCGCAGGGTGAGACAGTCAGCCTCAAGTTGAACTGGCAGGATGATCACCTGGTACTTGAAGTAGTGCAGGCCTCGGCGACTTATCCGCTGCGCGTGAACGGTGCGACGGTGCAACGCCTGGCCTTGCGGCCAGGTGACCAGATCAGCCTGGGGCCGCATCGCTTCGTGCTCGATGCGCCGGGGATGGAGGCGGAACCCGAGGTCACGCCGTCCGAGCCGGTGACATCGGCGCTACCCGAAGACGTCGCCGGCCCGCGGGGGGAGGTCTGGTGGCTGATCGTCACGGCCGCCGTACTGGCGCTGGGTATCGCGCTGGTGTTGTGGATGCGTTTCTGAAACTTGCGATTGGCCAGGATCGTGAGGATCAGCCGAGGGGCCGTCCCAGCCTCGAGTGCTGCATGTCTTGCGATCGTTTCTGATTGCGAGATTTTGAGCGGCCACGCTTGACCGTACTTCTCGGCTAAAGATCTCATTGACGGCTCCATGCTGCGCCGCGCCATAATGCGGCGAACGCAATCACGTGGAGCAATCGGTGAGCCAGGTGTGGAATTTCAGTGCGGGTCCGGCGGCACTGCCGTGCGAAGTGCTTGAGCGTGCGCAACGCGAACTGCTGGACTGGAACGGCAGCGGCATGTCGGTGATGGAGCAGTCGCATCGCGGCAAGCGTTTCATCGCGATGGCGGCGAAGGCGGAAGCCGACCTGCGCGAACTGGCCGCGATCCCGGACGACTACGCCGTGCTGTTCCTGCAAGGCGGCGCGACCCAGCATTTCGCGCAGATCCCGATGAACCTGGCAGGCGAGGGCGACAGCGCCGACTACATCGTCAACGGCCACTGGGGCGAGAAGGCTGCGAACGAAGCTGCGTCCTACGTACGCGTGAACGTGGCTGCCAGCAGCAAGAGCGAGGGCTACCGCAGCCTGCCGCCGCGCATGGAGTGGAAACTCGATCCGCGCGCCGCCTACGTGCACTACACGCCGAACGAGACCATCCATGGTGTGCAGTTTCACGAGGTGCCGGACACCGGCAGCGTGCCGCTGGTGGCGGACATGTCCTCCGACATTCTCTCCGCGCCGCTGGACGTGCGCCGCTTCGGCTTGGTCTACGCCGGTGCGCAGAAGAACATCGGTCCCTCCGGCCTGGTGCTGATGATCGTGCGCCGCGACTTGCTGGCGCGCACGACGCGGCCGATGGCGAAGATCTTCCGCTATGCCGAGCATGCGGCGAACGATTCCATGCTCAACACGCCGAATACCTGGGGCTGGTATCTCGCGGGTCTGACCTTTCAGTGGCTGAAGGAACAGGGCGGGCTCGCCGCGATGGGGAAGCGCAACCGCATCAAGGCCGAACGCCTGTATGCCGCTATAGACGGCTCGAGCGGCTACTACCGCAACGCGATCGATCCTGCTGCCCGCTCGCGCATGAATGTGCCGTTCACCCTGCATGACGGCGCGCTCGATGCCCTGTTCCTAGCCGAGTCCGAGGCGGCCGGCCTGTTCGCGCTCAAGGGGCACAAGGCGCTGGGCGGCATGCGCGCCTCACTCTACAACGCGGTGCCGACGGAGGCGGTGGATGCGCTGACTGCATTCATGCGCGACTTCGCGGCGCGACACGGTTGAGCCTTTCAGGCATCATGCATTTGGCCTTCCATCCGTCCAGACATCCATCCAGCTATCCATCATGACCGAAAGCAAGACCTCGCTGACCGACGTGCGCGAGCGCATCGACAGCATCGACAGGCAGATCCAGGAGTTGATCTCCGAGCGTGCCAACTGGGCGCAGGAAGTGGCGCGGGTGAAAGGCGAAGGCCTTTCCGCCATCGACTATTACCGGCCCGAGCGCGAGGCGCACGTGCTGCGCATGGTGGTGGACCGCAACAAGGGGCCGCTGTCGGATGCGGAGATGGTGCGGCTGTTCCGCGAGATCATGTCCTCCTGCCTCGCGCAGGAAGACCCCCTGAAGATCGGTTACCTCGGTCCCGAGGGCACCTTCAGCGAGCAGGCGGTGCGCAAGCACTTCGGCCATGCCGCCTACGGATTGCCGCTGGGCAGCATCGAGGAAGTGTTCCAGGAGGTCGCCGCTGGGCATGCGGACTTCGGCGTGGTGCCGGTGGAAAACTCGGGGCAGGGCATGATCCAGGTGACGCTGGACATGTTCCTCACTTCCGACGCGCGCATCTGCGGCGAAGTGGAGCTGCGCGTGCACCAGTGCCTGCATTCGATGGCGGCCGGTCTGGAATCCATCAAGCACGTCTATGCGCATGCGCAGTCGCTGCAGCAGTGCAAGACCTGGTTGCGCATGAACCTGCCGCACGTGACCTGCGAGGCGGTGAGCAGCAATGCCGAGGCCGCGCGGTTGGCGCGCCATGCCGATGACGCCGGTGCCATCGCCGGCGAGACGGCCGGCAAGGTGTATGGCCTCAAGACGCTGGCCACCGGTATCGAGGATCGGGCGGACAACACCACGCGCTTTCTCGTCATCGGCCGTTCGCTGTTCCCACCGTCGGGCAACGACCGTACTTCGCTGCTGATCACGGTGAACGACCAGCCGGGCGCGCTGTACCACGTACTTAGCCCGTTCGCCGCACACGGGGTAAGCCTCAATCGCATCGAGTCGCGCCCCGCGCATTCGGGCAAATGGCAGTACGCCTTCTTCATCGACGTCTCCGGCCACATCCAGGACGAAGCCTTGCAGGCAGCAGTGAAAGAGATCGAACAGTCGGTGGCGCAACTGCGCGTGCTGGGTTCCTATCCGGTGGCGTTGCCATGAGCGGGAAGATGGATTGGTGCAGTGGCCGCGCAGGTCCACTGCGCGGCAGCGTGGGCGTGCCGGGCGACAAGTCGGTTTCGCACCGCGCGCTGATGTTCGGTGCGCTAGCCAAAGGCCGATCGCGCATCCGCGGCTTCCTCGAGGGTGAGGACACCCGTGCCACCGCCGCCGTGCTGCAGCAGCTCGGCGTGCGCATCGAGACGCCGGCCGAGGGCGAGCGCGTGGTGCATGGTGTGGGGCTGCATGGCCTGCGTGCCAGCGCGGACCCGCTGGATTGCGGCAACGCCGGCACCGGCATGCGGCTGCTCGCCGGCCTGCTGGCCGGGCAAGCCTTCGACAGCACCCTGATCGGCGATGCCTCGCTGTCGAAACGCCCCATGCGTCGCGTCACCAACCCGCTGGCCGCGATGGGCGCACGTATCGATACACAGGACGGCCTGCCGCCGCTGCACGTGCGCGGCGGCCAGCGCCTGCAGGGCATCCGCTACGAATTGCCGGTGGCGAGCGCGCAGGTGAAGTCCGCGCTGCTGCTGGCCGGCCTGTACGCCGAAGGCGAGACCGAAGTCATCGAGCCCCATCCCACGCGCGACTATACCGAGCGCATGTTGGCCGCGTTCGGCTGGCCGATCGCGTTCGAACCCGGTCAGGCCAAGCTGTCCGGTGGCCACGCGCTCCGCGCCACGGACGTGGACGTGCCGGCGGATTTCTCCTCTGCCGCGTTCTTCCTGGTCGCTGCCAGCATCGTGCCCGGTTCCGAGCTGAAGCTGCCCGCCGTGGGGCTCAACCCGCGCCGTACCGGCCTGCTGGAAGCATTGCGCCTGATGGGTGCGGACATCCGCATCGAAAACCCGCGCGAAAGCGGCGGCGAGCCGGTGGGCGATCTGGTGGTGCGTCACGCGCCGTTGCACGGCGTCGAACTGCCCGAAGCACTGGTGCCGGACATGATCGACGAATTCCCGGCGCTGTTCGTCGCGGCGGCGATGGCCGCAGGCCGCACCGTCATCCGTGGCGCCGCCGAATTGCGCGTCAAGGAATCCGACCGCCTCGCTGCGATGGCGACAGGCCTGCGCGCCCTGGGCATTGCGGTGGACGAGACGCCCGACGGCGCGACCATTCACGGCGGCACGCTTGCCGGCGGTACGATCGAGAGCCTCACCGATCACCGTATCGCGATGAGCTTCGCGGTCGCCGGGCTGGTGGCGCAGGCGCCGGTGCGCATCAATGACTGCCGTCATGTGGCCACTTCGTTCCCGGGCTTCATGGACCTGGCCAACAGCTGCGGCTTCGCACTGGAAGTCGCGGACTGACAGTAGGGCGAAGGGTGTGGGGTGCCGTGCTCCGGCCGAACCCTCGCCCGCTTGCCGGCACCCTCCCTCGCTGAGAGAGGGATTCCCTCATGCGACGCTTGGCGCCTCTCCCGACAAGGGAGGGGTTTCACCACGCGGTGCTTTGCCCCGCTCCATGCAGGAGAGGGGCCGGATGTGGGCTCGACTTTGCGACATCCGTGCATCCTCCGGCTGGCAACGGCACTTCGGTTAAAGTCGCGGCCAACCTGATCGCGAGTCCACCATGTCCGTCGTCCCGCCCTTCATCGTCGCCATCCCCGCCCGCTACGGTTCCACTCGTCTGCCGGCCAAACCGCTGCGCGAAATCGCCAGCGTGCCGATGGTGGTGCGCGTGGCGCAGCGGGCCTTGCAGGCGGGAGCGGCGGACGTGGTGGTGGCGACGGACGATGCTCGCATCGTCGATGCGCTGGCAGGGCAGGGTGTGAAGGTGTGCATGACACGCGTCGACCACGCTTCCGGCAGCGACCGCCTCGCCGAGTGCGCCGCGCTGTGCGGCTGGGCCGACGACGCCATCGTGGTGAACCTGCAAGGCGACGAGCCGTTTGCACCGGCTGCGGGCATCCGCGAAGTCGCGCGTGCGCTGGCCGAGGACGAGGCGCCGATGGCCACGTTGGCGACGCCGCTCACCGACGCCCATGAATTGTTCGATCCCAACGTGGTGAAGCTGGTGCATGGCGCGAATGGCCGCGCCATGTATTTCAGCCGCGCACCATTGCCGTGGGCGCGCGATGCCTTCGCCGGGAGCCGCGAGGCGGTACCGCCGGGCGTGCCGTTCCTGCGCCATATCGGCATCTATGCATACCGCGCCGGCTTCCTGGCACAGTACGCGCGGCTGGCACGCACGCCGCTGGAACAGGCCGAGTCGCTGGAGCAATTGCGCGTGCTGGAACACGGCCACGCCATCGCGGTACGCCTCACGCCCGAACCGTTCCCACCCGGCATCGACACCGAAGCCGATCTCGCGCGTGCCGAGCGATGGCTGAAGACGCAAGGGTGAGCGAGCGGCGCCTACTGTTCGTCTGCCTGGGCAACATCTGCCGTTCGCCCTTGGTGGAAGTCGTGGCGCGCAAGCGCCTGGCCGAGGCCGGCCTGGATGTGGTCGTGGCCTCCTGCGGCACCAGCGGCTGGCATGCGGGCGAGGGCGCCGACCCTCGCATGGTCGCGGCGGCGCGCGCCGCGGGCCATGACCTGTCGAGACACCGCGCGCGCCAGCTGCACGCGCCCGACTTCACGGACTACGACTTCTTGCTGGCGATGGATCGCGACAACCTGCGCGGCCTGCACAAGCTTGCCGCCACGCCGGAACAGATGGAGCGGGCCGCGTTGTTCCTGGAATGGACGGGCGTGGCGTCCCCGCTGGAATTCCCCGACCCGTGGTATGGCGATGCGGCCGGTTTCACGGCGGCAGTGAATCTGGCCGAACGCGGCGTCGCCGGCTTGATCGAACGCCTGCGCGACGCCGATCGCTGAACTTCCTGAAATCCCGGCCAGCCGGACTTCTGCTGTCGTCCCTGGTCGGTCGGAGTCCACAGCGATCATGGCTGTACAAGCACCCTGGTCGCTGGACTCCGGCTTGCGTTGGTGTGACCCGTGAAAGCCGGAACGAGAATTCGCACGGCACGGTCCTCAGCGCCCAGATACGGTGCGGCGCGGTCGTGGCGTCGATTGCGTGGGTGTGGGCTGCTCTCAAATCCTCAGCGCGGCCAGTTCGTAGTTCCGATCGTGAGCCATGCCATTTCTCCGGCTCTTCTCTTCGGGCCAATGTATGGGCCGGAGAGATAGTCCAGCAAGAGAAAGAACTCTGGCATCGGCAGGTGACCGGAACCGTTCTGTTCTTCGCGATAACGCGAGCACTCTCTCTTCCTAACTCCTACAAGAAGGAGCAGCAGGACCGAGGATGCGGAACTGGCTACAAGGCCACCAGGTTTCGGCCTGCATCGGAGTGGCCGACAAGATCAACGCCGCTGTCGCAGCTTCACGATAAATATGACGAACAGAATCAGCCCAAGCAGCAAACCGATGCCTGCTCCCCACAACGCTCCCCGATCGCCCCACAGCCAATCGCCGATCAGCACGCCGAGCAAGAACAGGATGGGGATCGGCAGGCAACCCATGAAGGTCTCCGTCAGGCCCTCGACAGGAGTGCCATGATACCGGCCGTGCGCAACCGAACCGGCTAGAATTTACACATGCAATCCACATCGCCGCAGGCCTTCGACGGCAAGGCCTTCGTCCGCACCCTGACCACCTCGCCCGGCGTCTACCGCTATTTCGACGCGGACGGCGAGCTGCTGTACGTGGGCAAGGCCAGCAACCTGAAAAAGCGTGTGGGCAGCTATTTCCTCAAGCCCCGCCTGGAGCCGCGCATCGCTGCGATGATCTCGCAGATCGCGCGCTGCGAAACCACCGTCACGCGTACGGAAGGCGAGGCGCTGCTGCTGGAATCGCAGCTCATCAAGTCGCTCAAGCCGCGCTACAACATCATGTTGCGCGACGACAAAAGCTATCCCTATATCTATCTTTCCGGCGGCGAGGACTATCCGCGGCTGGCCTTCCACCGCGGTGCGAGGAACATGCCGGGGCGCTATTTCGGGCCGTATCCCAGTACCTTCGCGGTGCGCGAGAGTCTCGGCCTGATGCAGAAGCTGTTCAAGGTGCGTCAGTGCGAGGACAGCTATTTCCGCAACCGCTCGCGCCCCTGCCTGCAATACCAGATCGGCCGCTGCACCGCGCCGTGCGTGGGGCTGGTCACGAAAGACGACTATGCCGGCGACGTGCGCCACGCCGAGATGTTCCTGGAAGGCCGCAGCAGTGCGGTGATCGACGAATTGGCCGCGGCGATGGAGCAAGCCAGCGTGAAGCTGGACTTCGAGCGGGCCGCCGCGTTGCGCGACCAGGTGGCCGCGTTGCGACAGTTGCAGGCACAGCACCACGTGCAAGGCGCCAGTGCCGACATGGACGTGATCGCCTGCCGCATCGAGTCGGGTATGGCTTGCGTCAGCGTGCTGTTCTTCCGCGACGGCATCAGCCTGGGTACGCGGGATTTTTTCCCGCGCCTGCCGCTGGACGCCGAGCCGGCCGACGTGCTGGCGCAATTCGTGGCGCAGTACTACCTGGACCGGCCGGTGCCGCGCGAACTGATCCTGGGCGAGGAGTTGCCCGAACAGGCGCTCCTTGCCGAAGTGCTGACGGAACAAAGCGGCCATACAGTGGAACTGAAGAGCAGCGTACGCGGCGAACGCGCGCGCTTCCTGCAGATGGCCGAGCGCAACGCGCAGGCCTCGCTCACCCAACGGCTGGCCAGCAGGCAGACGCTGGGCACTCGCTTCGAGGACCTCCAAAAACTGCTGGAACTGGCCGAGCCGCCACGACGCATCGAATGCTTCGACATCAGCCACACGCGCGGTGAGCTCACCGTGGCGTCCTGCGTGGTGTTCGGGCCGGAAGGGCCGGAGAAATCGCACTACCGCCGCTTCAACATCGGCGGCATCACGCCCGGCGACGACTATGCCGCCATGCACCAGGCGCTGACCCGGCGCTTCCGCAAGGTGGCCGAAGGCGAGGGTGCCAGGCCCGACGTGCTGCTGATCGACGGCGGCGGTGGCCAGGTCGCGCAGGCGCTGGACGTGCTGAAGGAACTCGGCGTCACCGGCATCCACGTGATCGGCGTGGCCAAGGGGCCGGCACGGCGCGCAGGAGAGGAAACCCTCATCCTGGTCGACCAGGGGCGTGAGATCCATCCCGGCCCGACTTCGCCTGCGCTGCACCTGGTGGCGGCGGTACGCGACGAGTCGCACCGCTTCGCGATCAGCGGCCATCGCAAGCGCCGCGAGAAGGCCCGTGAGCGCAGCGTGCTGGAAGACGTCCCCGGCGTGGGGTCGCGTCGCCGTACCGCACTGCTGAAGACTTTCGGCGGCCTGCCCGGCGTGGAAGCCGCCGGCGTGGAAGAACTGATGCGCGTGAAAGGCATCGATCGCGGCCTGGCCGAACGCATTTACGACGCATTGCACGGCTGAACGCCATGCATGGCCGCGCTGCGCTGTGACGCGACGGCATGCGACACTGTGGCAAATCCGCAGGCGCTCCCATGCACATCAACCTTCCCACCTGGCTGACCCTGTTCCGCGTGCTGTTGCTGCCGGTGATGGTGGTGGTGTTCTATCTGCCGTTCCACGGCCACAACATCACCGCGGCTGTCGTGTTCCTGCTCGCCGCCATCACCGACTGGCTGGACGGCTTCCTCGCGCGACGCATGAACCTGACTTCGGCTTTCGGTGCCTTCCTCGACCCGGTGGCCGACAAGCTGATGGTGGCGGTGACCCTGTTCCTGCTGGTGCAGTCGCACCCGGAAGGCTGGTCCGGCATCGTGATGGCGGTGACTGCCGCGGTGATCGTGGGGCGCGAGATCAGCATTTCGGCGCTGCGCGAATGGATGGCCGAAGTCGGCCTGAGCGCCACGGTGAAGGTGGCCTTCATCGGCAAGCTGAAGACGGTGATGCAGATCGTGGCACTCGTGGTGCTGATCGTGCAGCACGAGAAGGAAGCCACCGCGCTGCGCCTGTACCATATCGGCGAAGCCCTGCTGGTGTTCGCCGGCGTGCTCACCATCTGGTCGGGCCTGTACTACCTGCGCGCGGCATGGCCCAGCCTGCGCGGCGACGCACCATCGAAATTCGCTGCGCGCAGCGACGATTGAAGGCTTGACGCAGCGCGTTCGCGTATTAGAATGCGCCCTCCCAAGCGGGAATAGCTCAGTTGGTAGAGCACGACCTTGCCAAGGTCGGGGTCGCGAGTTCGAGTCTCGTTTCCCGCTCCAGTTTCAGGCACGAAGCCCCGGTTTGCCGGGGCTTCGTCGTTTGGGACAGGGTATCGAGTTGGCAGGCCAGGGCTTCCCATATGATGTTCTTCTGCTATCATTGACGGCTCACCAAGCGGGAATAGCTCAGTTGGTAGAGCACGACCTTGCCAAGGTCGGGGTCGCGAGTTCGAGTCTCGTTTCCCGCTCCAGTTTCATCGCAGTTTGGCCTGGTGGCAGAGTGGTCATGCAGCGGACTGCAAATCCGCGTACGCCGGTTCGATTCCGACCTAGGCCTCCAAACCCGCGTATCGAAGCCCGCCTTCTGGCGGGTTTTTCGTTTACGATCCGTGCCGCCTGCGCACAGGCATTTCATTCGCCGCCCGAGTGGCGAAACTGGTATACGCAAGGGACTTAAAATCCCTCGGCCGCAAGGCTATGCGGGTTCGACCCCCGCCTCGGGCACCAACCATCCGTTACGGTGCGTCCTGCGCGCTAATGCCCACGCGAAGCGTGGCCGCGCAAAGCGTGAGCTTTCGCATAGACATGGCTTTACGCCACGAATTGCAGCCGCGCCAGCTCCGCGTAAAGGCCGCCTTCGGCCAGCAGGCTTTCGTGCGTGCCCTGGGCCACGATGCGGCCGCCGTCCATCACCACGATGCGGTCGGCGCGTTGCACGGTGGCAAGCCGGTGGGCGATGACGAGGGTGGTGCGGCCTTGTTCCAGTCGCGCCAGCGCCTGCTGGATCGCGGCTTCGGATTGCGCATCCAGTGCCGAGGTGGCTTCGTCGAGCAGCAGCAGCGGCGCGTCGCGCAGGATCGCGCGGGCGATCGCGATGCGTTGGCGCTGGCCACCGGAGAGGCGCACGCCGCGTTCGCCGAGCTCGGCGGCGTAGCATTCGGGCAGGGCGCGTATGAAGTCGTTGGCTTCGGCGGCGCGCGCGGCTTCGACCACGTCGTCGTCGCTGGCGTCTGCGCGGCCGAAGCGGATGTTGTCGGCCGCGCTGCCGGCAAAGATGGCGGTTTCCTGCGGTACCAGCGCGATGGCGCCGCGCAGTTCGGGCAGCGCCAGCGCGCGCAGGTCGGTGTCGTCGAAGCGGATGCTGCCGGATTGCGGATCGTAGAAGCGCAGCAGCAGTGCCAGCACCGTGCTTTTGCCGGCGCCGGATGGGCCGACCAGTGCCACCGTTTCGCCGGGTTGGATGGCGAGGTTGAAGTCATGCAGCGCGGGCGCATCCGGACGGCTGGGATAGTGGAAGCGCACGTGCTCGAAGCGCAGCGCGCCGCGCACCGGCCGCGGCAACGCTTGTGGCTGTGCGGGGCTGGCGATGTCGGCATGCTCGCCGAACAGCTCGACGATGCGTTCGGTTGCGCCGGCAGCGCGCAATACATCGCCCCATACTTCGGAAAGGCCTGCCACCGAGCCGGCGGCGAACACCGCGTACAGCACGAACTGGCTCAGCACGCCCACGTACAGCGTGCCGGCCATCACGTCACGCGCACCGGCCCACAGCACCAGGGTGATCGCGCCGAAGAACAGCACGATCACCGCGGCGGTGAGCCAGGCGCGCATGCCGATGCGGCGACGTGCCGAGACCAGCGCGCGGGCGATGGCATTGGCGTAACGGCTGCTTTCGATCTGCTCACGCGCGTAGGCCTTCACCGCAGGTGCGGCGTTGAGCGTTTCGTTGGCGATGGCCGCGGCGTCCGCGAGCCGATCCTGGCTGGCGCGCGACAGCTTCTGCACACGCCGGCCGAATACCAGGATGGGCAGCATCACGGCGGGGATCACCAGCGCGGTGAGGCCGGCGAGACGCGGGCTGGTCCATGCCATCATCGCGCTGGCGCCCAACAGCATCACCGCGCTGCGCAGTGCCACCGAGATACCCGAGCCGACCAGCGCCTGGATCACCTCGGTGTCGGTGCCAAGGCGCGAATTGAGTTCGCCCACGCGGCTGCGTTCGAAGAAGCCCACGTCCAAGCCGATCACGTGCGCATAGAGCTGGCTGCGCAGCGAGGCCAGCGCGCGTTCGCCCAGCAGGGTGATGCAGAAGTAGCGCGCCGCGGTGGCCGCGGCCAGCACCAGCGCCACGCCGAACAGGCCGAGGAAGGTGGCGTTGAGCATCGCGGGATCGGCATGCGCGAAACCGTGGTCGATGATCCGTCGTATCGCCATCGGCAGTACCAGCGTCGCGCTGGACGATATGCCCAGGAACACCAGCCAGCCCAACGCCAGCGGCCAATGCGGCCTGAGGAAGGGCCACAACTGGCGCAGTGCACCGATGCGGCGGGTGGGGCGGGGCTGGGCGGAATCGCTCATGGGCTCGATGCGGTCGGGCGGCAGTCCGTTCCAGATGGGGACGGCGCGGGGCGATTCAATCAGGCTGCCTGCATCACGCCGTGCTTGCGCGGGCCCTCCATCAGTCGTGCGCGCAAGCGAAGGAAGGGACGCTCGACTGCGTAATGCAGCAGCGCGCCTGCGGCGAGGATGGCCAGCGCGTACGCGGCGAAGGCGGCAATCCCGTGCACCATGGGCCACTGCGGCAACGTTTCGTATACCGCATGCATCGCCAGCTTGTGGCTCAGGTAGAGGCTGTACGAAATGCCGGCGACCCAGCCAGCACCCGGGATGCGCCAGCGCCCCAGCCAACTGGCATTGGCTGCGCCAGCAGCCACCAGCAGGGCCATCGCCAGTGCAAGCAGCGGGAAGCCGAATACGCTGGCGGTGAAACCGGTCTTGTCGCGGAATAGCCAGATGGCGGCAGCGACAAGGAGCAGGCCCGCGATGGCGAGCGCGTTGGCGCGCCGCTGCATGCCGGCCCACCAACGTGGGCGATACGCCTGGATCGTCGCCAGCAGCACGCCGGCCAGCAGGCCATCCAATCGCGTCCATGTCGGGTAGTAGATGCATTCCAGCCAGTCCTTGCCGTGAAGCACGGCGTAGCCGCGCAGCAGCATCCCCATCGCTACGACCAGCACGCTGCAACCGATGACCAGACCACGCCACGGACGCTGCGCCAGCCACCACGCCAGCAACGGGAACAGCAGGTAGAAATGTTCCTCCACGCACAGCGACCACGCGTGCGAGAACGCTTGGTTGTGCTGGTAGTCGATCAGCAGGTTCAACGTGAAGGTGACGAATTGCCATGCCGGTTGCATGCCCGGCGCTTCGCGCCAGCCGGGAAACAATACGTACACCGCCAGCACACTGAAAAAGACTGGCAGGATGCGGAACGCGCGACGCAGGTAGAACGCACCGAAGCGCAGGGGCTCTCCGCGGCTCAGCGGTTCCAGCAGCTGCCGCCCGATCAGGTAGCCGCTGAGCACGAAGAACAGGTCCACGCCCATCCAGCCGTAGTCGGCGACGGGCTGGAGCGGACCGCCGATGCCGCCGATCATCCAGGAGTGGAACAGCATCACCCAGGCGATGGCGATGGCGCGCAGCAGGTCGAGGCCGGGCAGGCGTTGCATGGGTTCCCCCGATGACGCGGCGTTGGGCATCGAACCCCTTGTCCGGTGCCGGCCCGCGTGTGGCCGCGCAGTGTGCGCAACGCATCGGCGTTCCTCAAGCCCGAACCATGGCGGTTTGCCGGCAGTACGGCGGAAGGTTCAATCCATGCGGCGAGCCGTGATGCGTCCACGGCTGAGGTCGGCGATGCGCTGCTCGGCTTCGGCAACGCGCTGCGCGGGCAGCTCGAGTTCCAGCGTCACGCCGTGCGCGCCGAATTGTTCCTGCGTCGGTTCGGCTCCCAGCTCGCGCAGACGCGCCTTGAGCAGGGCCAGTTCCGCGAAGTCGCAGCTGAGGCCCAAGCGCACCGTCGCCACGATCGCGACGCGCTCGGCTGTGCGCAGGCATTCCGCGGCCGTGCCGCCGTAGGCGCGAGCGAGGCCGCCCGCCCCGAGCTTGATGCCGCCGTACCAGCGCGTCACCACCACCGCGACACGGTCGAATCCCTGGCTCTCGATGGCCTGCAGGATCGGCCGCCCTGCGGTGCCGCCGGGTTCGCCGTCGTCATTGAAACGGTATTCCTGGCCGATGCGGTAGGCCCAACAGTTGTGCGTGGCATCCGCGGCGGACACCTCGCGCACGAAAGCCAGCGCCTGCTCCGGGGTGGCGACCGGCGCGGACTGGGCAAGGAAGCGGCTTTTCTTGATGTCCTCGACGTGGCGACAGGCGGCAACGAGGGTGTGCAAGGAGTCACTCATGCGATGCAGCGTAGGCGATGCGCGCCACGGCGTCATGCCTTGCATTACCCTCGGGCTTTTGCCGCTGGCTTCGGCAGTGGCTTCGATGGATGGAGCGTGGATGCGATGACGATGGATGTGCTGATCGTGCTCGTGCTGCTGGGCCTGGCATTGCGTGTGCTGAAGCGGCGGCGCACGGCTGCCGTCGCGTTGTGGCTGGCCGTGTTGCTGTTCCTCGCGACAGGCTGCGGCCTGCTGCCGGCGTGGCTGCTGGACAGCCTGCAAGGGCCGTATGCGCGGCGCCCCACGATTGCCTGGTCGCCGCGCAACGCCATCGTGCTGCTGGGCGCCGGCGCGCAGCGTGCAGCGGATGGCACGGCGGAGCCGGGAGAGCCGGCGCACAGCCGCATCAACGAAGCGCTGGCGCTGTATCGCGAATGCAAGGCAAGCGGGATGGATTGCCGCCTCGAAGTGAGCGGTGGCGACGCACGGCACATCGGCGAGTCGGAAGCCGCGGTATATGCGGCTGCGCTGGAGCGCATGGGCGTATCGGCCGCCGACCTCCTGCTGGAACCGCGCAGCATGAATACGTGGCAGAACGCCCAGTTCAGCGCGCCCCTGTTGCACGCCTACGGCGCACAACGCGTGTTGCTGGTGTCCTCGGCCACGCACCTGCGTCGCGCCAGCCTGTATTTCGCGCATTTCGGCGTGGCGATCACGCCGGTGCGCAGCGACTGGCTGAAGGAACGCATGGATTGGTGGCCGCAATCGTGGAATTTCGCGGTGGCCGACGTGGCGCTGCATGAATACGTCGGCGTGTGGCGCTACAAGCTTTATGAAGCGATGGGCTGGAACGTGCGGGCGACCGGCCCCGGCGATGCTTGAGCCACGCTTTGCGCGGCACCGTCCACCGCACGGTTCAGGCATAGGGCAGTCGTCGTAGCGGCTGCGGCGGCGGGGGCTCGTTGCGCATCGGGTCGCCGGAGGGCATGGCGTGATCCCTGCGCGTACACTGAAGTCTCCGGCTTTGCTTTCAACGGGTGATCCCATGTCTGGCTATGCTTTCGTCATCCTGCTGCTGCTGCTGTTCGCCCTGAGCGGTCTGCGCGTGCTGCAGCAGTACCAGCGTGGCGTGGTGTTCCGGCTTGGGCGCTATTGCGCCACCCGCGGGCCCGGGTTGACGTGGATCATCCCGGCCATCGACCGCATGCTGATCGTGGACATGCGGGTGATGACCCAGGACATCGAGCCCCAGGAAACCATGACCAACGACAATGTGCCGGTGAAGGTGCGCGCCGTGGTCTGGTACAAGGTGGTCAATCCCGAGCGGGCCATCGTGCAGGTGGCGCGTTTCGAGGACGCGGTGCGGCAGACCGCGCTTACCAGCTTGCGCAGCGTGATCGGCCAGCATTCGCTGGACGAACTGCTGAAGGAGCAGGAGAAGCTGTCCAGCACCCTGGGCAAGATCATCGACAAGGTCACCGAGCCATGGGGTGTCGAGGTCGACATGGTGCAGATCAAGGACGTCGAGATACCGCAATCCATGCAGCGCGCGATGGCGCAGGAAGCCGAGGCGCATCGCGAGAAGCGTGCACGCATCATCAAGGCCGAGGCCGAGCACGATGCCGCGCTGAAGCTCACCGAAGCGGCGACCAAGATGGCGCAGACGCCGATGGCGATCGAACTGCGGCGCATGCAGATGCTTACCGAGGTCGGCGCCGAGCAGAACACGATGATCATCGTGATGATGCCTTCGGAATTCGTCAACGCGGCCGATGCGATGGTGCGCCTGGCCGACAGGGCGCGCCGCGACGCCGACTGATCGCGCAGGTCGTTTCGAGGCAGAGACGAAAGCCGGCCTCGACGGATTACTTGCCGAGCACCCGCAACTTCAGTTCGCCGGTCGCCAGACGGGCCTGCAGATGTTCGCCTTCGCCCACGTCATCGGGCGCACGTACGATCCTTCCGTCACCGTCGAACAAGATGGCGTAGCCGCGTTCCAGCGTGGCCAGCGGGCTGACGGCGTGCAGCGTGCGGGCGGCTTGCTGCAGGGCATGGCGGTCGCGTTCCAGCTGGCGGGCGATGGCCTGGCGCAGGCGTTGGGATTGTTCGGCCAGTTGCCGTTGCAGCAGCGGAAGCCGCTGTTGCGGATGGCGCGCCAGCAGGCGGCCATGCAGGCGGTCCAGCCGGGCGCGGTCGCGCTGCTGGCGTTCGCGCAGCACGCCAAGCAGGCGGTGCCGCAGATGGGCAAGGCGTTCGCGGTCGCGCGCGAGCCGTGCCTGCGGACGCTGCGCCTGCAGGCGCGCGAGCAGGTGGTCGACGCGCTGGGTGAGCGATTGCAGGCGGCGCTGCTCGAACAACGCCAGGCGTTGCCGCAGCTGGCGCAGGTGACGCACGGTGGCCTGCGCATCGGGTACCAGCAGTTCGGCGGCGGCCGATGGGGTTGGCGCGCGCAGGTCGGCCACGAAGTCGGCGATGCTGAAGTCCACCTCGTGACCCACCGCACTCACCACGGGCACCGCGCTGGCATGGATGGCGCGCGCCACCGCTTCGTCGTTGAAGGCCCACAGGTCTTCCAGAGATCCGCCGCCGCGGGTGACCAGCAGCACGTCGTAGCGCGCGCTGGCCGAGGCCCTCTTCAGCATGGCGACGATGGCGGGTGGCGCTTCGCGGCCCTGCACCGGCACCGGCAGCACGTCCACCTCGGCCAGCGGCCAGCGCCGCTCGAGCACGCTGAGCACGTCGCGGATCGCCGCACCGGTGGCGGAGGTGATGACGCCGATGCGTCGTGCGTAGCGGGGCAGCGGTCGTTTGCGCGCGGCGTCGAACAGACCTTCGGCATCCAGCTGCGCCTTCAGCCGCTCGAACTCGCGTTGCAGCGCGCCTTCGCCGGCCGGTTCCATGTGCTCGGCGACCAGCTGGAATTCGCCGCGCGGTTCGTACAGGCCCACCCGTGCACGCAACAGCACCTGCATGCCATCGACGGGCTTGAAGCGCAGCGCGGCGCTTTTCGGGCGGAACATCGCGCAGCGCACCTGGGCGCCGCTGTCCTTGAGCGTGAAATAGAGATGTCCGGAGGCCGGGCGCGCCACGTTGGACAGCTCGCCCTCGATCCACACCAGCGGCAAGGCATCTTCCAGCAACCCGCGCACCAGCCGGTTCAGCGTGCTGGGTGTGAGGATGTGGCGGGGTGGAGCGGGGCGGTCGTCGGGCGAAAGCATGAGCAGCCGAGCCTAGCACGTCTTGCCGATGCCGGGTCTTGCGTAACAGTGACTTGGCGGCGGTTGTGCAGGTAATGCCTGATGTACGGAGCGGTCGATTGTCATGAGCGTTCCGGTAGAATTTATGCCTTCACGCCGCACGCCACGCGGTGACGGATACATGGTTGCCCGCATGAACGATTCCATCAGCACGAAGCCCCGCGAAGCCCTGCCGCAGGCGCGTCGTCCAAGCGTCGGCGTACAGATCGGCAAGGTGCGCGTGGGTGGCGGCGCGCCCATCGTGGTGCAGTCGATGACCAACACCGACACCGAGGATCCGGTGTCCACGGCGAAGCAGATCGCCGAACTGGCGCGCGCCGGCTCCGAACTGGTGCGCATCACGGTGAACACGCCGGCTGCGGCGGCCGCGGTGCCGCGAATCGCCGAGCGGCTGGCGATGATGGGCGTGGACGTGCCGATCATCGGCGACTTCCACTACAACGGCCACCAGCTGCTGGAGCAGGAGCCGGCCTGCGCCGAAGCGCTGGCGAAGTACCGCATCAACCCCGGCAACGTGGGCTTCGGCAAGAAGAAGGATGCGCAGTTCGGCGCGATCATCGAGAAGGCGATCCAGTACGGCAAGCCGGTGCGCATAGGCGCCAACTGGGGTTCGCTGGACCAGAGCATGGTCGCCACCCTAATGGACGAGAACGCGCTGCGCGCCGATCCGTGGGATGCCAGCCATGTGGCCCGCGAGGCGCTGATCCGTTCGGCGCTGGATTCCGCCGCGCTGGCCGAGAAGATCGGGCTGCCGCGCGAGCGCATCATCCTGTCGTGCAAAGTGTCCGGCGTGCAGGAGCTGATCGCGGTGTATCGCGACATCGCCGCGCGCTGCGACTACGCACTACACCTTGGCTTGACCGAGGCGGGCATGGGTTCCAAGGGCATCACCGCCTCCAGCGCCGCGCTGGCGGTGCTGCTGCAGGAAGGCCTCGGCGACACCATCCGCATCTCGCTCACGCCGGAACCGGGCGCCTCGCGCACCGGCGAGGTGATCGTGGCGCAGGAGCTGCTGCAGACCATGGGCCTGCGTTCGTTCACGCCGCTGGTCACCGCATGCCCCGGCTGCGGGCGCACCACCAGCGAATTCTTCCAGGAGCTGGCGAAGACCGTGCAGGAACACGTGCGCGCACAGATGCCGGCGTGGCGCGTGAAATACGACGGCGTGGAGAACCTCACCCTGGCGGTGATGGGCTGCGTGGTGAACGGGCCGGGCGAGTCCAAGCACGCCAACATCGGCATCTCGCTGCCGGGCAATGGCGAAGCGCCGGCGGCGCCGGTGTTCATCGATGGCGAGAAGGCGATGACCCTGCGCGGCGAGCACATCGCCAGCGAGTTCGTGGGCATCCTCGACGACTACGTGGCGCGCAAGTACGCCGCACGCGGCGGCTGAACCGAGTGACTGACGGCGCGCAGGAGGCCCTGATCCTCGATGCCTGGCGCGCGAACGCACGGGCTTGGGAATGTGCGGTGCGCGAGGGGAGCATCGAAAGCCGGAAGCTGGTGACCGATCGGGCCATTATCGACGCCGTGCTTGCACGTTCGCCCCGCACGGCGATCGACGTGGGCTGCGGTGAAGGCTGGCTTGCGCGGGCGCTGGCGGAAAAGGATGTGCAGGTACTCGGCACGGATGCGGTACCGGCACTGGTTGAAGCGGCCCGTGCCAAAGGCGGCGGCGATTTTCGCGTCATGTCCTACGAGGCCATCGCTTCGGGTGCTCTGGATCAACGGGCCGATGCGGTGATCTGCAATTTCTCGTTGCTCGGTGGAGCCTCGGTCGATGCCCTGCTCGCCGCGGTGCCGCGCCTGCTGGAGTTGGGTGGCGCACTGATCGTGCAGACCTTGCATCCTGCGATGGCCGGTGAGCCGTACGCGGATGGCTGGCGCGAGGGTTCGTGGGTTGGATGTGGCGAGGGTTTCGGTCAGGCGGCCCCCTGGTATTTTCGGACGCTGGGCACGTGGGTGGCCGCTTTCGAGCGAGCCGGCCTGGATCTCGTGCAGTTGGTCGAGCCCTTGCACCCGGACACGGGGCGCCCGGCCTCCGCGATCTTCGTTGCCGTCGCGCGTCACGCGCCGCCGCAGTCGCCGAATTGAACCTGTGAAGCGCAGGGTGCCCAGCTGCCCACGCGGCCGGGCAGGGCAGTGAGCTGCGCCGCTTCGCGCAGGTAGTTCTCCCGTGGCATTTCCTCGGCGCCCAGGCTCAGCGTGTGCGCATTCGCCACCTGCGCATCGATCAGCGGCCAGCCCCATTGCCGCAGCAGGGCCGCCAACGCCACCAGGGCGAGCTTGGAGCCACCGCTTTCGACGCTGAACATCGATTCGCCGCAGAACAACCGGCCGACTGCCACACCGTAGACGCCACCCACCAGTCGCGTACCGTCCCATACCTCCACGCTGTGCGCGTGGCCCAGCCGGTGCAGCGTGGAGTAGGCGGCCATCATTTCCGGGATGATCCAGGTGCCGCCGTGCTCTCCGCGCGGCGCGGCGCAGGCACGGATTACGGCGTCGAATGCCTCGTCCACGCTTATGCGCCACGACTTGCCGCGCAGTTGCCGGCGCAGGCTGCGGTTGGTGCACAATGCCTCGGTGCGGAACACGCAGCGCGGGTCGGGCGACCACCACAGGATAGGCTCACCTTCGCCGTACCACGGAAAGATGCCCTGGCTATAGGCGGCCAGCAGCCGTGCGGACGAAAGATCGCCACCGAACGCGAGCAGGCCATTCGGTTCGATCAGCGCCGTGTCCGGAGCGGGAAAGCGTGCCGGCGAGTCGGAATCGAGTCTGGGCAGGCGGATCATGGTTCGCCGCCTTGTGTATTGCGTCGGGCATAAGGGCTGTGCACCATGCACTCTTCCGCGTAGCTGTCCATCGATGCGGATTCGCCGCGCAAGGCTTCGCGCACGGCAGTACGGAAACCCTCGTGCACCAGCAGATGCCGCGAGTGCGTGCGCACCGGAAGGAAGCCGCGTGCCAGTTTGTGCTCGCCTTGCGCGCCGGGCTCGAAGCTCCGCAAGCCTTGCGTTATCGCGTATTCGATGCCGCGGTAGTAGCACAGCTCGAAGTGCAGGCCAGGCACATCGACGCGGCTGCCCCAGTAGCGTCCGTACAGCACGCCGTCGCCTTCGAGGAACAGCGCCATCGCGGCGATGCCATCCGTGTCGTATGCCAACGCGAGTTGCGCCATGCCGCCCAGCCGGCGGAAAAATGTCGGCGTCAGCGCGGCGTGGTTGCCCTTGGCGTCGAAGGTGGCGAGGTAGAGCGCATGTATTTCGTCCCATTCGGCCTCGCTGAGCGTGGCGCCATCGCACCAGATTGCGCGCAGGCCGGTGGCGGCCACGCGGGCGCGTTCGTGGCGGATATTCGCGCGCTTCTTGTGGTTGAGCGCGGCGAGGAAGTCGTCGAAATCGCGCCAGCCGCGGTTGTGCCAGTGGAACTGCACGTCGGAACGCGCCAGCCAGTCGGTGCCGAAGGCATCGGCTTCGTCCGCGAGCAGGAAGTTCGCATGCACGGACGAGAGTTGCAGGTGTTCGGCCTCGTCGCGCATCGCATCGACGAGGGCGCGTTGCAGCCCGGCATCGCCGCCGGCCAGCAGGCGCGGTCCGGTGATCGGCGAGTAGGGCACGCCGCACAGCAGCTTGGGGTAGTAGTCGCCGCCGGCGCGTTCCCACGCGGCGGCCCAGCTCCAGTCGAACACGAACTCGCCGTGCGAATTGCCCTTGAGGTACAGCGGCGCGGCGGCGCGCAGCCGGCCGTGTTCGTACAGGCCGAGGTGGTGGGCCTGCCAGCCCCAGCCGGCGCGGATGCAGCCGCTGTCCTCCAGTGTGTGCAGGAAGGCGTGCGAGACGAAGGGATTGGCGTCGGGGCGCAGCGCGTCCCAGTCGGCGGCTGGGATCTCGGCGATGCGTGGGTGGAAGCGTGCTTCGGGCATGCGGGCGATATTAGCCACTGTGTAGGAGCGCACCTTGTGCGCGATGGCCTTGTGCTCCTATCGAAACGAAAAGCCGTCGCGCACAGGGTGCGCTCCTACCGGGGAATCCGCGGCCTAGTGCAGCGCGGGCAATTGCGCGGCCAGCATCTGCACGAAGGCGTCGGGGCGGCCGTAGTAGTGGTGGTGCGGCAGCAGCGCGCGGCGTCCGTCGATGTCCAGCAGCAAAGTGGGGAAGCCCTGGCCGCCTACTTCGCCCAGCAGGCGGCGGCTGGCCTCGACGTGTTCGAACAGAGCATGGCCGTCGGCACGCGCCAGGGCCTGCGCGAACGGGTCGCCCTCCAGCCCGATCTCTTCGGCCAGTTCGGCCAGTACTTGCGGTTCGGCCACGCGCAGGCCGCGCCGGTAGTGCGCGTTCTGGATCGCGACCAGCATCGGGTAGGCCTTCGCGGCATCCAGCGATTCGGCGGCCAGCACGGCGGCGATGGGCGGCAGCGAATACAGCACGGTGCCGTCGTCCGCCAGCAGGCCCTGCTTATAGGCCTCGCCGAACGGCTGACCGCTGAGCTGGGCGATGCGTTCGTCGGAATGCACGATATGTTGCGCCAGCGCGGCATCGACGCGGCGTGGCTCGCCGAACAGGCCGCCGCCGTGCAGGCGCAGCGCGAGGCGGCTACCCAACTGTGCAATGGCCGCGCCCACCAGCGGCTGGGCGGCGTAGCACCAACCGCACAGCGGGTCGTGGATGTAGTGCAGCGTGGCGACGCTCATGCGGTTCAATCTCTATGCCTTGGCTCGTCATTCCGGCGCAAGCCGGAATCCAGCGCCTTCGCGCGCCATGTTCTTAAGACGCTGGATCCCGGCTTTCGCTGGGATGACGGACAAGATCAGGGCGCTTTCAAGTCTTGGGACGCGGTGATTCAGCCAGCCGGCTTCTGCTGCTCCAGCCAGCGCTCCGCATCCAGCGCGGCCATGCAGCCGAAGCCGGCCGAGGTGATCGCCTGGCGGTACACGTGGTCGGCCACGTCGCCAGCGGCGAACACGCCGGGCACCGAGGTCATGGTGGCCATGCCGTTCTGGCCGCTCTTGATCCTGAGATAGCCGTCGTGCATTTCCAGCTGGCCGGCGAAGATGCCGGTGTTGGGCGTGTGGCCGATGGCGACGAAGAAGCCGGTAGCGGCGATGTCGCGGGTGGCGCCAGAGTTGACGTCCTTCACGCGCACGCCGGTGACGCCGGAGTCGTCGCCCAGCACTTCGTCCACGGTGTGGTTCCACACCAGCTCGATCTTGCCGGCGGCGGCCTTCTCGAACAGCTTGTCCTGCATGATCTTCTCGGCGCGCAGCTTGTCGCGGCGGTGCACTAGATAGACCTTGCTGGCGATGTTGGAGAGGTACAGCGCCTCTTCCACCGCGGTGTTGCCGCCGCCGATCACCACCACTTCCTGCTCGCGGAAGAAGAAGCCGTCGCAGGTGGCGCAGGCGGACACGCCCTTGCCCTTGAACTTCTCCTCGCTGGCGATGCCGAGGTACTTGGCGGTGGCACCCGTGGCGATGATCAGGGCATCAGCGGTGTACTCGCCGGAATCACCGGTGAGGCGGAACGGGCGCTTGGCGAGATCCACCGAGTGGACGTGGTCGAAGATCATCTCGGTATGGAAGCGCTCGGCGTGCTCGGCCATGCGCTGCATCAGCGCCGGGCCCTGCAGGCCTTCCACATCGCCCGGCCAGTTGTCCACATCGGTGGTGGTCATCAGCTGCCCGCCCTGTTGCAGGCCGGTGATCATGGTCGGCTTGAGGTTGGCGCGCGCGGCATAGACCGCGGCGGTGTAGCCGGCAGGGCCGGAGCCGAGGATCAGCAGGCGGGTGTGCTTGGGCGTGGCGGTCATGCGCGGGTTCCTCAGGGTGGTCGGCGGTTGCAGGGCTATTCGCCGCAACCGCCGTGCAGGTTTCATCGCCGTGGCCGGCACGACGTGGAACCGCAAGGATGGGGAAGGTGGGCGGCCGATTCAAGGGATACGGCGGCTACTGAAGCCTGCGCCGCCTGTGTAGACTTGCCTGGACTATCGACATTACGGAAGCACGTCCCGGTGGCGCCAAGCGCAAACGTCAAACAAAAGAAGGAGTCGGCCGGCCTGAGCGACGAGTTGAAGCGCCGCCTGCGCGAGGCGGGTGCCTTGGTGTTGCTGGCGTTGGCGTTGTACCTGCTGGTGTGCCTGTTCAGCTACGACGCGCAGGATCCGAGCTGGTCGCATGCCGGCGTGGTCGCGCACAGCCGCAACCTCGGCGGCACGGTGGGTGCCTATGTGGCCGACCTGCTGCGCTACCTGTTCGGCGGCGTGGCGTATTTCTTCCCCTTGTTGCTGCTGGCGCTCAGCGTGCCGGTGTTGCGTCAGCGTGGCGTCTTGCCGGTGCAGCCGTGGGAGTCCTCGCTGCGGCTGGTCGGCTCGGTGTTCTTCTTCATCACCGCGCCGGGGCTGTGCTGGCTCAACTTCCCGCAGAGCACGATGGCGCCGGAAGGCGCCGGTGGCGTGATCGGTCGTGCGGTAGCGCATGGCCTGCTCGCCGCCTTCGGCGACAAGGGCGCGCCGCTGCTGCTGCTAGCGCTGTTCCTCGTCGCGGTGACGCTGGCCACCGGTCTGTCATGGTTCAAGGTGATGGACTGGACCGGGCAGGCCACGCTGCGCGCGGTCGAATGGCTGCGCGGCAAGCTGCGCGCGGCGCCCGATGTGATCAAGGCGCAGCAGGCGCGTGCCGAGCGTGACGTGGTGAAGAAGGCCGAGGCCGTGAAGCAGGCCAAGCGCGAGCCGGTACGCATCGAAGCGCCGCCGACGCCGGTGGCCAAGAGCGAGCGGGCAAAGGTGGAAACGCAGATTCCGCTGTTCACCGGCGCCTCGCAGCCGGGCGAACTGCCACCGTTGTCGCTGCTGGACGAAGCGCCGGAGCAGGGCCCGGGCTATTCGGAAGAAACGCTGGAAGTGCTGTCGCGCCAGGTGGAACTGAAGCTCAAGGAGTTCCGCATCGATGCCAAGGTGGTGGGCGTGTATCCCGGCCCGGTCATCACGCGCTTCGAGCTGGAGCCGGCGCCCGGCGTGCGCGGCTCGCAGGTATCCAGCCTGGACAAGGACATCGCGCGCGGCCTATCGGTGGTCAGCGTGCGCGTGGTGGACGTGATCCCAGGCAAGAACGTGATCGGTCTGGAATTGCCCAATACCAAGAAGCAGATCGTCTACCTATCCGAGATTCTTCGCTCGGACAAGTACGACCAGACCAAGTCGCCGCTGGCGCTGGCGCTGGGCAAGGACATCGGCGGCCGCGCGGTAGTGGCCGACCTGGCCAAGATGCCGCACCTGCTGGTGGCCGGCACCACCGGCTCGGGCAAGTCGGTGGCGGTGAACGCGATGGTGCTGAGCCTGCTGTACAAGGCCAGCCCCAAAGATGTGCGCATGATCATGATCGACCCGAAGATGCTGGAGCTCTCGGTGTACGAGGGCATCCCGCACCTGCTCGCGCCGGTCGTGACCGACATGAAGGAAGCCGCCAACGCGCTGCGCTGGTGCGTGGCCGAGATGGAGCGCCGCTACAAGCTGATGGCCGCGGTGGGCGTGCGCAACCTGGGCGGCTTCAACAAGAAGGTGAAGGATGCGGAGAACGCGGGCCAGCCGCTGCTGGACCCGCTGTTCCGCCCCAATCCCGAGATGCCGAACCTGGCCGCCGAGCCGCTGGAACCGCTGCCCTACATCGTCATCATCATCGACGAGTTCGCCGACATGATGATGATCGTCGGCAAGAAGGTGGAGGAGCTGATCGCCCGCCTCGCGCAGAAGGCGCGCGCCGCCGGCGTGCACCTGGTGCTGGCCACGCAGCGTCCGTCGGTGGACGTGATCACCGGCCTGATCAAGGCGAATATCCCTACCCGCATCGCGTTCCAGGTGTCGAGCAAGATCGACTCGCGCACGATTCTCGACCAGTCCGGCGCCGAGGCGCTGCTGGGCCACGGCGACATGCTCTACCTGCCGCCCGGCACCGCGATGCCCGAGCGCGTGCACGGCGCCTTCGTGGACGACCACGAGGTGCACAACGTGGTGAACTGGCTGCGGGCGCAGGGCGCGCCGCAATACATCGAAGGCGTGCTGGAGGAAGTGCAGGCCACCTCCGACGGCAAGTTCATCAACGACTCCGGCCTGCCGCAGGAGGGCGAGGAGGGCGGCGACGCCGATGCCCAGCTCTACGACAAGGCCGTGGCCATCGTCACCCAGACACGCCGCGCCTCGATATCGGGTGTGCAAAGGCATTTGCGCATCGGCTACAACCGCGCCGCGCGCCTGATCGAGCAGATGGAGCAGGACGGCGTGGTGAGCGCGCCGCAGCACAACGGCAATCGCGAAGTGCTGGCACCGCCGCCGCCCAAGGGTTGAGCGATTCGCTCCTTCCCCCCCTCTGGGATAGGGCTGGAGTGAGGGGCGATTCTTGAGACGAGCCGGCAAGACGGATCGCTCCAATCGGGCAACAAGGCAAGACTTCCTCATCTTGCCTGCCTTGCTCCTCAACGCCGACGTCATCCACGGCATCTCCTTGCGTACTCCCGGCAGAGAAGAGCGAGCCCTGGCGTTGCGGTCAGCGTCGAACGGTTAAGCCTTCCCCTTTACAATGCGCGCATCGCATTGCGCACAGGGTCTCCATGAAACGCCTCATTCTCGTCGTCGTAGCGCTCCTGCTGTCGCTGACAGGCGTAGCACAGGCCGCCACCGGTGCAGCCCGCGCACGGCTGGACGCGTTCGCCACCGGCCTGCATTCGCTCACCGGCAATTTCACCCAGGCCCTGCTCGATCCGAACGGCAACGCCGGCAAGACCAGCAGCGGCACACTGGCGCTGGAGGCGCCGCGGCAGTTCCGCTGGGAAACCACTGCTCCCTACAAGCAGACCATCGTGGCCGACGGCAGCCGCGTGTGGATGTACGACCCAGAGCTGGAGCAGGTCACCGTGCGCATTCAGTCCGGCGAAGAAGCGCACAGCCCGCTCACCGTGCTCACCGACCTCAAGCAGATGGACAAGGAGTTCAAGGTCGCCGAGCAGGGCGAGCACGACGGCCTGGTCTGGCTGCGCCTCACTTCCACCGCCAAGGATCCGCAGTTCGCCTATGCCGATCTCGGTTTCGACGCGAACGGGCTGGCGCGGATGACCTTCAAGGACCAGCTCGGTTCCACCACCGACATCCGTTTCTCGAACTGGAAGCGCAATGCCGAGATCCCGGCGTCGGTGTTCACCTTCGTGCCACCCAAGGGCGCCGACGTGATCGGCGACGCCCCCGTGTTGCAGGTGCAGCCGCTGCAGAACTGATGATCTCCTGCCGATGCCGGTGCTGCGCCAATTGCCGCGCTGGGCCTGGCCCGGCATGGCCGTGCTGGCGCTGATCGCGGGCTGGATCAACGCGGCCGGCTACCTGGGTTTCCGCCACCAGTCCATCAGCAACATGACCGGCAACACCAGCCTGCTCGGCATCGCGCTGGGCAAGGGCGATGCCGGCGAGGTGCTGCACTGGGCGCTGACCATCGCCGCGTTCGTGCTCGGCTCGATGCTGAGCGGTGTGATCGTGCAGCAGAGCACGCTGCGGCTGGGTCGCCGCTACGGCGTGGCGCTGCTGCTGGAATCCCTGCTGCTGTTCGCCGCGGTGCCGCTGCTTGATGCCGCCGACTCGTCGGGCCTGTATCTCGCCTCGGCGGCGGTGGGGCTGCAGAACGGCATGGTCAGCGCATACAGCGGCATGGTGATACGCACCACGCACGTTACCGGCATCTTCACCGACATGGGCATCTACCTCGGCCACCTGTTGCGCGGCCTGCCGGTGGACAGGCTGCGGCTGCGCGTGTGCGTGCTGGTGGCGGCGTGCTTCATGCTGGGCAGCGCGATCGGCGCGCTGCTGTTCGAGCGCATGCAGGACCACAGCCTGCTGGTCCCGGCGGCGCTCACCGGCGTTTGCGGCCTGGCCTATGGCCTGTACTGCCTGTTCTCGCCGGCCGCGGGCGACGCCGGCGGCGGCTGAGTCAGCTGGCCAGCGTGCAGCGGTTGCGGCCGTGGTGCTTGGATTCGTAGAGCGCGGCATCGGCGCGCGACAGCCATGAGTTCATGCTCTCGCCGGGGCGCAGCTCGGCGACGCCGATGCTTACCGTGATGGAGATGGCGCGCCCTTCGTGCCGGATGAGCGTGCTGCGAAGCTTGCTGCGGATCCGCTCGGCGACGGCCATCGCCTGCTCGCTGGTGTCGTTCGGCAAGCACAGCACGAGTTCTTCGCCACCGTAGCGGCCGACCAGGTCGCCGGTACGCAATTGCTGGCAGATGACGCCGGCGGCAGTGCGCAGTACAGCGTCGCCGGCAAGGTGGCCATGTTCGTCGTTGACCAGCTTGAAGCGATCCAGGTCCAGCAGGGCGATGCAGGCGGGCATCGAGCTGGCGTCGCAGCGCACTCCTTCGGCCAGTTCGAGGAAGCGGCGGCGGTTGCTCACCCCGGTCAGTTCGTCGGTGCTGGCCAGCAGGTCCAGCCGCCGGTTGGCGGCGAGCAATTCGCGGGTGTGTGCGTCGATCTGCGCCTGCAATTGCGTGGCGCTGTGGCGCAGGTAGAGCGTGCGCAGATGCACCAGCAGCACGACCAGCGCCAGCGCCAGCACGATCCCCAGCAGGCGTGCCCACAGGGTTTCGTACCACAGCGGCGCCACGTAGATATCCAGCTGGCTTTCGACGGTGTGCGCATGCAATCCGCGCGGCACGGCGCGCAGGTGCAACACGTACTGGCCGTGGGGCAGGTTGGTGTAGATCGCGCTGGGCAGGGTGCCCTTGGGTACGTCGATCCAGTCGCTGTCGAAACCGTCCATGCGGTAGCTGTAGTCGGTTTCCTGCTGCGCCTGATAGTCGAGCAGCGCGAAGTCCACCCGCAGGCTGCGTTGGGAGGCTGACAACGCAAGGGTGCCGTGGTCAGCGGGCAAGGGCAGCGGGTGTCCGTCCGCCAGCGCGTTGGTGAAGCGCAGCGGGGCTTGTGGGACGTCGGTCCGGTATCGAAGCGGGCGCACCACGGTGAGACCACCGAGGCCACCGAACAGCAGCGTGTCGTCCGGTGCGCGCGCGGCGGCGGCATAGATGTAGCTGACGATGTGCCGCCCGTCGCGAATGCCGAGGTTGCGGATGCGCAGGCTGTTGCCGTCGACCACGGAGATGCCGTTGGATGTACTGACCCAAACGTTGCCGTTGTCGTCGGGCAGCAGGGCGGTGATCTTGTCGTTGACCAGGCCGGCCTCCATGCCGAACCGCTGGAAACGCCAGGGCGATGCGTCGCCGTTCGGCAACATGGCAAGGCCGCCCAGCGTGCCCACCCAGATGCGGCCGCGCGTGTCGACGGCGATGGAATCCACCAGGTTCTGCGGCAGGCTGCCGGAATCGCCTTCGCGCCGAGCCAGGTTTACGAAGCCGCTGGTCTGCAGCGGATCGCGCGCGATGCTGATGCCGTTGTTGGTGGCGTACCAGATCGATGTGCCCACGCGCACGATCTGGTGCACGGTATCGCTGCCGAGGCTGTCGGGCTGGTTGGCGACGTGGCCGTAGTGGATCAACTGGCCGTTCCGCGTGTCGTAGCGGTAGGCGCCGTTGTAGGTGCCGATCAACATGTACGGTCCCAGCCTGAGCAGGCTCAGCACCGGACCGCCGTCCAGCTCGGGCAGGATGGAACCTTTGAGGGTCAGCGTGACCGGATCGATGCGCGCCAGCCCCTGGGTTCCGACCCAGATCGAGCCGTCCGGCGCCTCGGAGAGGCTCTGCACGTCGCGGCGGGCCTGCTTGCCGTCCAGCCGCAGGTGACGCACGGTAGCGTCGACCGGATCGATGATGTCGATGCCGCCAACCGCCATGCCCAGCCAGATCCGGCCGCTTGCATCGACGTAGACGCTGCGCACATTGGGGTTGGAGAGCGAGTGCGCGGGATCGGCCGCAGGCAGCAGGGAAAACGCGATGTTGGCGCTGGCGTTGCTGCGCGCGGCGCCGAGGTCGGTGGCGGCCCAGACATTGCCAGCCTGCCCCAGCAGCAGCGCACGCACAGTGTTGCCGGGCAAGGAGGAGGGCAGCGAGGTGTCCTGGGCGATCACGCGCGTGCTGATGTCGCCAGGGCTGTAGGTGACGATGCCATCGCCGTCGGTGGCGATCCACATCCGGTTCGGCGCCACCTCCAGGAAATCGCGCACCGTGGCCTGTTGCGCCTCGCCGGCGTAGCCGCTGAAGCCCGGCACCATGCGCCAGCTGCCGTCGGCCTCGCGGTAGAGCGTGCCCATCTGCACGCTGCCCACCCAGAGCCGGCCTTCGGCGTCTTCGCGCACGGCCCAGATTTCGCTGCGCAGTATCTGGTCGACCACGCCCGCGGGATGCGGTGGCCGCACGAAATCGGCGCTGCCCGCGTAACGCACGAACAGTCCCTTGTTGTTGCCCAGCCAGACGTTCCCGGAACGGTCCTGGTAAACCGTGAAATCGCGCGGTGCGGCTTCTCCGCCGGTGGGTATCGGTTCGATGCGGTCGTTGCGCAGGTCCAGTCGGTCCAGCCCGCTGTCGGTGGCGACCCATACGCCATGATCGCCGTCGGGCGACAGGGCGTAGATCTTGCGGCTGCCGGTGCCGCCGGCGCCCACCGGATAATTGTGGAACTGCCCGGTCTGCGGATCGAAACGCGTCAGTCCCCCGGCGTTCGTGCCCACCAGCAAGCCGCCGTCCGGCAACGCGAGCAGGGTGCGCACATAGGTGTCGGGCAGGCCGGTGGCCGTGGCGCTGGCTTGCTCGAACACCCGCATGTGATAGCCGTCGTAGCGCGCCAGGCCGCCCATGGTGCCGATCCAGAGCAGGCCGTCGCGATCCTCCGCCAGCGCGGTGGTGATGGAATGGGGCAGGCCCTCGGCCATGCCCACGGTGTCGAACCACTGCCGTTCCAGCGTGTGCCAGCGATCAGTCGGGGCTGCCGCGTGCGCGGGCGACAGCGACAGCAACACCATCAGCACCGTCATGAAAGCCGCGCACAGTCCATCGCCTCGCCTTCGGCGATGGTGGTGCGGACCTGGATGCTGGCGGATTCCCCCGGACATGCGCAGCTCCCCGTGCGCGCTGTACCAACCTCACATGATAACCGGTGTCATGGGTGCCCGGGCTAGTCCGTACCGGCCGCCGTATCATGTTGGTCATGCCCCCCAATCCCTTTCAGCCCTCCGCCTCCCTGTTTGCCGAACCCGACGCGCTGAAGCCCTTGGCCGAGCGCATGCGCCCGCGCAACCTCGATGAAATCGTGGGCCAGCGCCGGCTGGTGGCGCCCGACCGTGCCCTGCGCCGCGCGCTGGAGGCCGGCCGGTTGCATTCCATGGTGCTGTGGGGACCGCCCGGCTGCGGCAAAACGACGCTGGCATTGCTGGTGGCGCAGTACGCCGAGGCCGACTTCAAGGCGATCTCGGCCGTGCTTTCCGGCCTGCCCGAGGTACGCAAGGCGTTGGCCGAGGCAGAGGTGAACTTCGCCCAGGGTCGGCGCACCGTGCTGTTCGTGGACGAGGTGCACCGCTTCAACAAAGCCCAGCAGGACGCCTTCCTGCCGCACATCGAGCGCGGCGTGATCCTGTTCGTCGGCGCCACCACCGAGAACCCCTCGTTCGAGCTGAATTCCGCGCTGCTTTCGCGCTGCCGCGTGCACGTGCTGGAGGCGGTGTCGGCGGACGACATCGTGGCCGCGCTCAGGCGTGCGCTGGAGGATGCGGAGCGCGGCCTCGGTGCGCAAAACCTGCAGGTGGACGATGCCTTGCTGCAGCTGATCGCCCAGGCCGCCGACGGCGACGTGCGCCGCGCGCTCACCCTGCTGGAGATCGCCGCCGAGCTGGCCGAAGGCAACCGCATCGACCAGGCCACGCTGGAACAGGTGCTGGCCGACCGCACGCGCCGCTTCGACAAGCAGGGCGAGCAGTTCTACGACCTGATCTCGGCGCTGCACAAATCCGTGCGTTCCTCCGACCCGGACGCGGCTATCTACTGGCTGGCGCGCATGCTGGACGGCGGCTGTGACCCGTCCTACCTCATGCGCCGAATGACCATCATGTCGGTGGAGGATGTCGGCCTCGCCGATCCGCGCGCGTGGCACATGGCACTGGACGCATGGGACACCTTCGAGCGGGTCGGCATGCCCGAGGGACGCCTGGCGCTGGCCAACCTTGCGGTCTATCTCGCCGTCGCACCGAAGAGCAATTCCGCCTACAAGGCACTCGCCGCCGCGCAGGCCGCGATTGGGGAGACGGGCACGCTGGAAGTGCCCATGCATCTGCGCAATGCCCCGACGAAACTGATGAAGGGACTGGGCTACGGCAGCGGCTATCAGTACGACCACGACGTCGAAGGTGGCGTCGCGCTGGACCAGCAATGCCTGCCGGATGCGCTGGATGGCACGGTGTTCTACGAGCCGGCGGAACGCGGGCTGGAATCGCAGATGCGCGACAAGCTGCTGGCGCTGCGCGAGATCCGCCGCAAGGCGCGCGGCAAATAGCCGGGCAGGAGCGCACCCTGTGCGCGATTGCTTTTGCTTTGATCCAAGTGCAAGGCAATCGCGCACAGGGTGTGCTCCTGCCCACCGGCCGCGTTGCGGCGCAGCGGGTGCGAAAGCGATAATCGGCGCTTTCGACAGCTGCCCGGAAACCACCCATGCTCGACCCCGCCCTGTTGCGTTCGCGCCTCGCCGAAACCGCGGCGCGCCTCAAGGAAAGCCGCGGCTTCGAGCTCGACGTGTCCGCCGTGGAGTCGTTGGAAAGCGAGCGCAAGCGCTTAGCCACCGAGACGCAGGAGCTGCAGAACCTGCGCAATACCCGTTCCAAGGCAATCGGACAGGCCAAGGCCAGGGGCGAGGACACCGCGCCGCTGATGGCCGAGGTCGCCGGCATCGGCGACAAGCTCAAGGCCAACGAGGCCGCGCTGGCCGACGTGCAGGCCAAGCTCGCCGACATCGCGCTGGGCATCCCGAACATACCGCACGAGTCCGTGCCGCCAGGCAAGGACGAGACCGAAAACGCCGAGCAACTGCGCTGGGGCACGCCGCGCACGTTCGACTTCGAGGTAAAAGACCACGTCGACCTCGGTGCCCGTCACGGCTGGCTCGATGCCGATGCCGGCGCCAGGCTTTCCGGCGCGCGCTTCACCGTGCTGCGCGGCCAGCTGGCGCGGCTGCACCGCGCGCTCGCGCAGTTCATGATCAACCTGCACACCGGTGAGCACGGCTACCTCGAGTGCAACGTGCCGCTGATCGTCAACGCCGCGACCATGCAGGGCACCGGCCAGCTGCCGAAGTTCGAGGAAGACCTCTTCAGCACCCTGGTGGGCGACAGCAAGCGCTACCTGATCCCCACCGCCGAGGTGGCGCTCACCAACCTCGTCGCCGACAGCATCGTCGAGGCCGACGCGCTGCCGATGCGCTTCACCGCGCACTCCATGTGCTTCCGCGCCGAGGCCGGCAGCTATGGCCGCGACACCCGCGGCATGATCCGCCAGCACCAGTTCGAGAAAGTGGAGATGGTGCAGATCGCCGCGCCCGAACAGTCGCACGCGCAGCTGGAGGAAATGGTCGGCCACGCCGAGAAGGTATTGCAACTGCTGGGCCTGCCGTACCGCAAGGTGCTGCTGTGCACCGGCGACATGGGCTTCTCCGCGATCAAGACCTACGATCTCGAAGTGTGGCTGCCCAGCCAGAACACCTACCGCGAGATTTCCTCCTGCTCCAATTGCGGCGACTTCCAGGCGCGCCGCATGCAGGCGCGCTGGCGCAATCCAGCCACCGGCAAGCCCGAGCTGGCGCACACGCTCAACGGCTCCGGCCTCGCCGTGGGCCGCACCCTGGTAGCGGTGATGGAAAACTTCCAGAACGCCGATGGTTCGATCACCGTGCCCGACGCGCTGCGCCCGTACATGGGCGGCCAGGAGCGGATTGCGTGAACGCGCCTGCCGGGCACGGCTGGGACAAGGTCGAGTACTGGAGCAGCTATTTCCTGCTCGCGGTGCTTGGCTCGGTGATCCTCACCCGCCTCGGCTTTGCCGGCGTCTGGTCGATGCCCCTGCTGGACATCGTGCTGGGCAGCATCGCACTGCTGCTGATCATCGCGAGCCCCTGGGTCGTGCGTCGCCGCAACGTGCGACTCACCATCGTCGCCTATGCCACCGCCACCCAACTGGTGCCGCTCTGCATTCGCCAGCCCGTCGTGTTGCTGCCGCTGCTCGGCGCACTGATTCCCGTGGCCATCACGATCTGGGCGCTGGTCGCGCTGTCGCGCAAGGGCCGCGCGGGGTAGGGCACCGGGCAGACCTGATAGGATGCGTGCCGGCTGCCGGCACGCGAGCAACCAGCGGAACAATCCGGAGAGATGGCCGAGTGGTTTAAGGCAGCAGTCTTGCTCGCGGAGGCAGGAAGCCGAAGCGAACAGCGGCGAAGCCGCTGGCCCGAAGGGCGAGGGACGGGAAGTCCCGAGTAAAACTGGCGTAGAGCCATGCGCAGCATGGCTGGCGGCACGACAATCCGGAGAGATGGCCGAGTGGTTTAAGGCAGCAGTCTTGAAAACTGCCGTAGGTGTAAGCCTACCGTGGGTTCGAATCCCACTCTCTCCGCCAAACCTCACGAAAAGCCCTTTTTTAAGGGCTTTTTTGTGAACTGAGAGAAACGGCGCTTGGTCAAGTCGGTTGGTCAACAACCATGCGGCTTGCACACCATCTGTTGCGTCACACCTCAGGCGTTTTTCACTTCCGCCTGGTGGTCCCCAGAGACCTTCAAGGCTTCCTGGGGTTGCGGATCATCAAGCGATCCCTCCGCACCCGAGATCCCAAGCTGGCCCGGTGGTGGGCTTACATCCTCGGTGCGCGTTATGCTCAGATCTTCGCCAGGGCACGGGATGAGGGGATCTCGATGGTCAAGGAACGGCGCGCCAAAGATCTGCCGGAGCAACCGGCCCGCAAGCGTTCAGTGGTCCTACGAACCGGTGCTGGCAACGAGCTTGTTGATTACGACTGTGAGATCCGCCCGGATGGCTCGATGCGGGTTGAGGCCTCCGATGCGGCGGACCACGAACGGCTGATTGAGGCGATCCGCGAAGGGAGCGTCGGCAGCATTCGGGACCGTCCACATGTATGTCGTGGAGGAAAGCAAGGCAAACGAGCTCCCCTTGATCTACAACAGTGTCCAAGAGGCGATGTTGGAGCTAAGAGGGATGTTTCCTGCACGACGCCCCCAGGTTGTCAGCAGGATGGATATGGTTTCCTCTGATCCGTAAGCTGGCTGTTGGCGAGGGGTTTGGCGAGCCAGGAGGGGAGTGCCGGTCCAGCCCTGGCGGAGCAGTCGGCTCTCGAGGCCGGCATCTAGATCTCTCCCGCGGCATCGCTAACTGAAACTCCATCCTCAGCCGCCGGCTCCTGGCTGTCTGTGCCAACACGAAGCTGTTTGTAACGATCAAAAAGTGGCAATAGGCAGAGATGCAAGATCAGCCAGCAGGCGTAGATTGCGTCGGGCATGTAGGGGGTTTGATCGTGCATCGTGCCATGAGCAACAGCGTGCCTGAGGCAGGGGCCCGAGCGAGCCAGAAACACCCTGTCTATGTCTCCGGTGATGGCGTCCCCGAAGATGTCGTCCAGCTCTTTGCGCAGGTTCTTAAACAGCTGGGTAATCGTCATGTCTTCTTGGGTGCCTGCTTCTTCATCATGGCGCACAACATCGACGTCGTGCCCTTTGAGCACATAAACCAAGGAGGCTTCAAGGAGCGGCGTCAAGATGGAGAGAGCAGTGGTCATGTCGCCGTGGAAGAACGCCGTTAGGCCACGAGCGTATGTCCGGCTCAGATCGGTAGGGACGAAGGGACTTTCCCTACACAGAGGCAAGATGTCTCCTTCGCTGATCGGGAAATGGCTCGCCAGATTGCGAATGACAATCTTGATTTGTCCTTCGACGACTACTTGTCTGTGTATTTCCTCCTGTTTGGCGATCTGATGTTCCAAAGCCTCCGGAGACTCTTGTCCAGGGCTGGCTCCGGGCGCACGGAACCGCACATATCCATCGGCGTCATGTTGTTGAACTCCGAACATGGCGGTCAAAGGGTGGTCAACTATGTTGCGACGGGCCTCGGTCGTTAAGTCGGATATGGACTTCGGCCGATTGATGGCGGCCAGAAGAAACAGCCCGTCGAGAAGGGTTACCCCGTTCGTGTGCTCGGTTGTCCATTCGATGAGTTTGGTGAGATCAGCTGGGTGCTCAAATACGCCCATCTCATCTTCCGCGGCTGCTTGCATTCGGATGAGATCAATGCGCAGGTCTCGTTTCCGATCCTTGGCTGCGGGTGAGCGTAGCCCCCGAAGAAGGTTAATGGCCTCTTGAAGGAAGTGTGATGCAGAAAAGGCCTGATTGATGGAGTTGGCATGCGCCACCATGGCTTCGCTTGCCTGCATCATGCATCGGTCATGCCCGTCAGTGTCTTTGGCTCGCCTCCAAGCTTTTGCAGCCAGAACCAATGCATCGGTGGTGATGTGTGGACCGCCTTCGCCTTGCTGGGTTGCCGCTTGCTCAATGCGTCCGGCATAAGCCGCCGGGTCCCCGAGCTCAAAGTCATAAGCAAGGGTCAGCATTGCAAGAAGCGCCCTTGGATTGCCTTTTGCCTCAAACTGATCGGCGGCATCGAAAATGAAAGCTTCTAGTTCGCCGAGTTCTGGATCGGCTGGCCGGAGCTGCATGCATATTTGTAATCCGCGTCGGAGCGCTTTCTGCAAGGTCAAGATCCAAACACCAGGGACTTGACCGTCCGTGGCGTCAGCGATCATGCCATCACACAATCCTCTGGCAGTCGCAAGATAAGCCGCAGCCGCCTGATGACCTGTCTGCACCAGGTTTCTTTGAAGAAACCAAGCGATGTCACATAGCCTGGCTCGTATGACAGGATTGGTTGCTCGGCAGCCCAGGCGCTCCAATACCGAAATGCTTTCCCCTTTCCAGTCAGAGGGGATGGCGGTTCGCCTGTCTCCCATCTGCATCATGGCTCCGTAGGGGTCCTTGGGTAAGTTGAGCCGGTCGTGCATCTGCAACGCGGCCGCGAGCGTGGCCAGCACGCGAGCACGTGGTTCGGACCGCTCGTCCGGGGAAGATGTCAGCTCGTCTTGATAGAGCCGTCCCAGGTTGTGTGGCGACGCTTCGGTTGCAGTAGCTTGTGGTAGTGAGAAATCGAAGGCATCAGCATCGTCAAGGGACGCCTGAGCCCAAGGAGCGGGAGGTTCCGTCACTGGTTCGGTTCCGACAAAAGGACTTTGACGTGATCCTACATAGATACACGGCTGGAACCCATCCGTGCGGAGACGGTGATCGGCGGGAGGATTGCCGGTCCTTTACATTGGCGATAGCCTTCCCCCACTTGGTCAACTTCGGAGGTCAACCTTTCCGACCTGACCAGGCGCCGCGGGCGTTGGTGGAGCGGGAAGTTACTCACTCACAACTCTCTCCGCCAAAACTGCAAACCCCCTGTTTTTACAGGGGGTTTTGCTTTTCTGAGGATGGGATTGTCGCTACACATATCGCTCCACAGCGAGCCGATATGCGCGTCCCAAACTACCTGCGCCTTGCACCCTCAGGCATCCGGCATTTTCGCCAGAGGCCGTCCTCGCACCAGGCATGCAGGACGGGCAAGGTCGAAATCACCCTTAGTCTTTACGCACGAGACCTGCTGACAGCTCAGATCGGTCGACAAGGCGGAAGAACACGTAACTGCAGGCGCCAGCACGTTGACCAATCGTTGCCGAACTCAACGATTTGAATTGCGCACGGTTGCTCTGACGTCCTTGACGCCCTCGCCCTGAGCCAGCGTCGCCCAGTGAACATTGTCGCTGGACAATTCGATACGCACGGTTACTTGAGTCGGTGATACGTAGTGGTAAATAACACGATAGGTCTTTTTGTCGGCGTTACCGTAATGTGTCCACGTGTTACCGGCGATGGTCATGCGCGCGATGAAAGGGTCGGCACCGCCGTTATCAGAGTCGAACATTTCGTAGTGCCAATAACTCTTGTCGCTGTAGTTGTAGGTACTTACAGCCTGCGACTTTACGACCTTGTCGGGCCAGTTCATGGTGAAACTGCATGACATGAAGGCATGGTTTGCAGACCATTCGCACTCTTCCAGCCACGTCCATTTGCCGGCTTTTTGATCAGCCGTCGCCAAGTTCTCTCCATGGTACTGCCAGGTACCGGAAGCGATGTCCAAAGGCTGAAGCTCGGGAGTGAGAGTCGGAGCGTCGGCAGCATATGCGTGCGCCGTTACGGCCAGTGCGGCGAGGGTCGCGAAAATCGATAAGTGATTCATAATTCATCCTTCAAAGTTAGGCTCACACTCATCATCGATGAGCAGCTATCCGACGCATCATGCGACAACGTCTGATTGGAATGAGACCTTGACGACTCCGCTTCCGTAGCGCAACGCTAATCAACCCTCCTTTTCTGCCACGCCGATGCCTTCCGCGAAAATCGTTGCATTCGTACTGTTCGAGGACGCACTGGCTCTCAATATCGCCGGACCCGCCGAAGTATTCGGCAGCGCCAATCGGTTATCGGGTGAAAGTTCGCCGCTTTACGAGTTGATCTACCTGTCTACAGCAGGCAATTTGGTACGCACGTCGTCCGGCGTCGCAATCCAGACGCGATCGCTTGCATCGGTCAATGTGCACGAGTTGGACACTGTGATCGTAGTCGGCGGCGTTACGGTTGCCGAGGCGATGCGCGACACGGTGCTCGTCGAATGGATAGCGCACGCTTCTACCATCGTGCGGCGCACCTGCAGTGTTTGCACTGGCGCTTTTCTATTGGCTTCGGCACGTCTGCTTGATGGGCGCCGTGCCGTGACGCACTGGGCATCGGTCGATGAATTGCTCGCACAATTTCCGGCTGTACAAGTGCAGCTCGATCCCATCTATGTCAACGACGGAAACATCTGGACGTCCGCCGGCATCTCGGCGGGCATCGATCTGGCGTTAACCCTGGTAGAAGTCGATCACGATCGCCGGCTGAGTCTTGCTGTTGCCAAAGACCTCGTCGTTTTCCTGCATCGACCCGGCGGGCAGGCACAATTCAGCCGTACCTTGGCCACTCAGGCTGGTGCAGGTACGCACAAACTCAAGTCGCAGCTCGAAACCCTGCATGTCTGGATCGTCGAGCATCTCGACGAAGAGCTCAGCATCGAACGTCTGGCCGCTCGCATGAAAATGACGCCACGTACCTTCGCGCGCAAATTTGTCGACCAGTACGGCCGCACACCCGCCAAGCTGATCGAAGACCTTCGCCTGGAGACAGCCTGCCGCCATCTCGAGGAGAACCACATTGCCATCAAGCAGATTGCCTTCCTTTGCGGGTTCGGGGACGAGGAACGCATGCGGAGAGCCTTCATGCGGCGCTTGCGTGTGCCACCTGCGAGCTATCGGGAGCAGTTCGCTGCCGCTATATAGCATCTGTAGCGTCCCCGTTGATTCGAGCCCGCCAGAAGTAGAATTTTCGCGCTGAGACACCGTTTGCACCGCCTTGTCTTCAGGGCCGCCGAAAATCCTTTTGCCACTCCTCTTCGTGAAAACAATCGATCTGATATCTCCAGTCAGCCCACGACAAGCAACTCGGGCAATTCGTCGCAATCCGCTCGCGACGTGTTCAATCGAGTCGCCAATGCATCGGCAGCGACGCGGATTTCCGGCATCGCCGTACATTCCCAGAGATTGCCCCTAAGCAGCGATCCGATGGCATGAAGTCCCGGCTGTATCTCGCCAGCCGCATTGATCAGTCGCCCGTCCGGTTCGGCCAGTACGCCGAGCTGCAATGGATCGGCCGACGCGAGCCCGTCACGCAGCAGACCCGACACCAGGGAGTGTTCGGCGAAGGCAGCTGCGGTGTCCAGGCCTGTGGCCTGCACCACGACATCCGACTGCAGGGTGGTCACGAGCTGGTTGTCGCGGGATCGAACCGTCACATCGAGCGGGCCTTCGCCATCCACGTCGAGCACGCGGGCGGCATGGATCTGCAATCGCCCTTCGTCGCGCAGTTGCTGGATGATCTCGGCCGATTGCGGCGGCACACGATGGCGCGCCGATTCCCACAACCAGCGCGCGTGCCGCAAGAACTGTTTGCGCTGGCGCGGCGTGAAGGTCTGCCAGAGTTTCGCGTTGATCGGGCGCATGCCGTCGATCACGCTGCGCCAGTCGACGTGCGGGTGCTCGTGGAAGGTGCGCCGGATCTCGGCGAGTACGGGCGCCGGCCCGTCGCATGCCAGCAGCATGGCGTTGAGTTCGGCCTGTTGCGGGAACGGATCGATGGGAAGCGCCGGATGCACGAACGGCGGCAAGCCGTGGCGCGAGACGGCGACCAGTTCCACGTCTGGCCAGCGGATGGAGGCCGAGATCACGGTATCGATGGCGGTCAGCCCGGTGCCGATCACGATGAGCCGACGCGGACGGTTCGGACGCGCGGTGAGGCTCCACGGATCCAACACGTAGGCACCGCTGCCGAGCGCGCGCTTCGAAACCGTCCGCAACGGACGCGGGGGAAGCGCGCCCAAGGCCAGGACCACCCGCCCGGCGGTCAAGGTGCCGCCATTGTCGAGGACGATCTCGTAGCCGTTGGCGGAGGGCTGGATGCCCGAGGCGGTGGCGGGAACGATGGCGAAGCGCCGGCCGTGCTGTTCCGCGTTGCGTATGCGCCTGTCCAGTTGCGATTCGATGTACTCGCCAAACAGCTGGCGCGGCAGGAAGTCGGTGGGCCTGGAGCCGGCGTGGCTCCTTGCGCTGTATTCGACGAAGCTCTCGTCCGCGTCCGGGTACAGGCTCATGCCGGCCGCCCGCACGTTCAGCAGGTGATGATCGTGCGACGTGCCATAGGCGACGCCGCGTCCGATGCGGGGCGTGCTTCCGGTCACCCAGTGCACAGCGTCCGATGTGTCGCGTGAAAGGAGGGCGCCGAACAGCGCCGCTCCGGCCGCGCCGCCGCCGATGATTGCGATATCCGGCATGGTCAAGATCTCTGGTAGGGAAAGGGAGGGGGACGCCTACGCGAGCGTCGTACTTTCGCGCACGGCCTGATGCAGCTCGCTGGACCATTGCCCATGGTCGTGGATGAAGCTGCGATAGCGGTTCAGTTCGCCGCCGTATACGTGCAGGGAAAGCGCCTGGCGGTTCCTGGAGAGGTTGCGGCATCGATGCGCATAGTCGGCCTGGGAAAACGCGACGTGGTCGCCGACACCCACGATCCGGCTGTGATCGCGCTCCAGGTGGATGGTGGGTTGCGGGAGGAGCTGGAAGGATTCCACTTCCAGCACGCCGTCGAGCACGAATTCCATGCCCCACAAGCCGTCGTGGTCGTGGATCGGCGTCGCATGGCCCGGCGGCCACAGGATCAACAGCGCTTCATAGCCGTGCGCCTCGTCCGCGCCGAGCGGCAGCCGTCGATAGGACGGTGTCTCTGATGCGGGAGAAAGTCCGGCGGCCTGCGGGCAACCGGGCCATGCCGCAACCTGCGAAAGCTCGCCGGCAAGATGGTTCACGTCGATTTGCCCCTGCCGGACCACGCATCTTTCAATGGTTGCGAGAACCCGCTCGTTCCACGCGTGGATGGATGGTGTGAGTGCGTCGTACATCGGTGCCTCCGGTGCTGGCGTGCTCGGATTCCAGAAAACCACGGGAGGCGTTAAGCATCCGCTAGAGCGGAATGGCCAAATCGCAGATCGTTATGCACTCGGAGGCATAGGCGGCATGCTTGTGCAGCCACGGAGAAGATGGTCGGCAGCATCTGCTCGAAGGGTGACGGGCAAATTGCGATACAAGGTGCCGTCTGGCTGGCCTCACCGGGTTCATCTGTCACTGGCCACAGAAGGCTGCCTGAGCAACCACGCACGAGTCCCGCTCAAACAGAACGCCCCGGTCAGGGCGTTCTGTTTCGATGCGGTTTGGCAACGCTTACTGGATTCGCGTGATGTTCCCTTTCTGGTCCACCTGCACCAAGTCGCCCTGGCGGATCGCGCTGGCGTCCCTTACCTGGACGTTCTGGTAGCTGCCGTTGCCCATCCTGATGCGCACGACCCAGCTGGTGCTGCTGCCGGTGTTGTTGCCGATCGCGTTGCCGGCGAAGCCGCCGCCCACGGCGCCGCCCACGGTGGCGAGCTTCTTGCCGTTGCCCTTGCCGACCTGGTTGCCGAGCACGCCGCCGGCGATGGCGCCGATGATCGCGCCGGCGGTGCCGTGACCGCCGCCCTGGGTGATGTTCTGTTCCACGCTCTGCACGGTGCCGCACTGGTCGCAACGCAGATAGATGCCGTCGTTGCGCACGAGCACGCCGTTGCTTTGCGCGGCGGCGGTGCCGCTGGCGGCGACGCCGAGCACGGCGGTGAAAGCGACAGCGAGCAGGGATTTGATGCTCATGGGAGAACCTCCTTGGGTGAGTGGCGAATCGGTGCTGGCGGTCGCAAGTTTATGCCGTTGCCGCCCTCCTGTGGCGTGAACGAGATTGCATGCCGCGATGGACAGCGAGCATTCCAGCGTCATCGTGGAGGCGTGTCCGTGCTGTCCGTGCCGGCGTCTGCCGGCGTGTGACGCAACAGCCACGCGAGCACCGGCGGCGTCACCATCGCGGTGAGCAGGGACATCGCCACGATGATCGCGTAGACGCGGTTGTTGAACACGCCGGCAGCGAGGCCGAGACTGGCGATCACCACGCCTACTTCGCCACGCGGCACCATGCCGAAGCCCACGATGGCGGCGGCGCGCCGGCCCAGCGGCAGCGCGCCCAGTCCACCGCCGATCAGCTTGGAGGCGACGGCGATCGCAGTGACGACCAGCAGCATCCACAACGCGTCGGCGCTGGCCAGTTCGTGCAGATCGATCTTGCTGCCGGTGACGACGAAAAAGAATGGTGTGAGCAAGGCCAGCAGCGGCTGGGTCTGCTTTTCCAGCATGTGCTGCTGGCGGGTTTCGGAGGCGATCATGCCGGCGAGGAAAGCGCCGATGATGGCGGCGAGACCGAACAGGGTGGAGACGTAGGCCAGCCCGAGGCACAGCGCCAACGCGATCAGCAACGGCGATTGCGCGTGGCGCGGCTTGTCCAGCCAGTGGGATTTGCGGCGCATCACCTGCGAGCCGCCCCAGCCGATCACCGCAATGAAGCCCACAGCTTCGAGCAGCACCAGCAGCAGGCGGCCGGTGTCGAAGCCTTCGCCGCCTTGCAGGGACACCACCACGCCGAGCAGCAGCATGGCGAGGATGTCGTCGATCACGGCGGCGCCGAGGATCACCTTGCTCTCCATGCGCTGCAGCGCGCCCAGTTCCTGCAGCACGCGCGCGGTGATGCCGGCCGAAGTGGCGACGAAGGCGGCGGCCACGAACATGGCCTTGTCCCAGCCGAAGCCGCTGCCGTGCGCCCACAGCGCACCCATGCCGAACGGCACCAGCACGCCGATCACGCCGACCAGCAAGGCGGTCTTGCCGACCTTCTTCAGATCGTCCAGCCGCGTTTCCAGGCCCACCGAGAACAGCAGCAACACCACGCCGATCTCGGCCAGCACGTCCAGCGGCGTGCCGGTGGCGACCTGTTCCGGCGCGATCCAGCCGAGCAGGGAAGGGCCGACCACGCAGCCCGCGGCGATTTCTCCCACCACACCGGGCAGTTTCAGCCGCTGCGCGATTTCACCGCCGACCTGCGCGGCGACGAACACGATGAACAGGGTGAGCAGGATGTCGCTGGCGTGGTGCATGCGGCGCGTCCGGGCGAGGGCATTGCCGCATGCTATCGCGTTGCCGTGCGGTGGCGATGCTCAGGGCGTGGCGGCAAGTGCCTCGGGCTGCCGGTTCTCGCGCAACTGGCCGAACACGCGGCTGGCGGCGGCGGTGACCACGGCCAGCAACACCACCGTCCAGCGGAACGCGACCACGAAATCGTGCGGCTCATGCCCGCGCAGCAGCGCCTGCATCAGCAGGGTGGAAAGCGCGATGCCGAAGCTCATCGCGAGGTACTGCACGGTGGACGCCATCGACGAGGCCATCGATGCGTGCTTGATGTCCAGATCGTTGTAGATCAGCGTGTTCATCACCGTGTACTGCAGGCCGGCGAAGGCGCCGTAGGCAAAGGTGAACACAGCGATCAGCCAGCCCGGCGTGCCCTGTCCGAACAGCGCGAACGCGGCCAGCAGCAAGGCCACCATCAGGGTGTTGCCCAGCAGCAGGCGGCGATAGCCGAAATGCACCAGCGCGCGGTTGACCGCCCACTTCGCGGCGATCGAGCCCAGCGCCTGCGGCACCATCATCAGGCCCGCCGCCAAGGGCGACCAGCCGCAACCCACCTGCAGGAACAGCACCAGCAGCAGGAACATGCCGGAGATGCCCAGGCGGGTGAACAGGCCGCCGGCCAGCGCCACCCACACGCTGCGGACCCGCAGCAGGGAAAGATCGGCCACCGGGTACGCGGTACGCCGGCTGTGCCACACATAGACCACGCCGAGCAGCAGGGCGATGCCGCTGCAGGCGGCCATCTCGGACCACGGCACCGGATCGGCGCCGGCCAGTTCCGACGCGGCGAGCAGCAGCGCGGAGGCGATGGCGAACAGCAGGAAACCCACGAGGTCGAAGCGATTGGCGCGTTCGAGCCGGTATTCGGGCATGTCGCGCCGGTTCATCCACATGCCGGCGATCGCCACCGGCACGTTGACCAGGAAGATCAGTCGCCAGGTGGTGTATTCCACCAGCGCGCCGCCCAACAACGGACCCAGCACCGAACCGAGCAGGCCGAAGGTGGCCACCGTGCTCATCGCGCCCACGAATTCGCGCTTGTCGATGCTGCGCACCAGCACGTAGCGTCCCACCGGCATCAGGGCCGCGCCGCCTACGCCCTGCAGCACGCGCGCCGCCACCAGCTGGGGCAGCGTCTGCGATACGCCGCACAACAGCGAGCCCACGCCGAACAGCACGATGGCACCGCCGAACACCCGGCGCGTGCCGAAGCGGTCGCACAGCCACGGACTGGTCGGAATCAGGATCGCCAGCGTCAGCACGTAGCTGGTCAGCGCGCTGCGCATGCCCAGCGGCGTTTCCTTCAGAGCCTCGGCCATCGCCGGCACCGCGGTATTGACCACGGTGGAATCGAGCGACTGCATGAAGAAGGCCGCCGCCACCAGCCACAGCAGTCCGCGGTAGCGTTCGCGCGAAGAGATTGCGGGTGCCGCCTCGACCGCGGTTGCTGTGGCGACAGCATCGGCTTGGTCGGAGGGCTCGGCGTCGTGCAGGGACATTGCGCGCATGATAGCTGCTGCGACAGGTTGCCTGCGGTCACGCCCCTGCGCGGAGTCAGCGGAGTTTCATCGTCCACGGTCGCGGGGGCGGCATGCCCGTGGCTGTGCCGCGTGTTTCCGCACGATGCGTGGCAGCCATCACGGGCCGGGTTTGAAGTGGTGCACGAAGCCGACCTGGAAGCCGCCCGGCAACCAGCCGATGAGCAGCGACGATTTCCGGTGCGCGGTCCAGATGCCCACGCCCGCGCCCAGCGCGGCGCCGGCCAGCACGTCGGTCTGCCAGTGGCCGCGCGTCTTCATGCGCGCCACTGCGTCGTAGGCGGGCAACAGCGCCAGCGCATAGACCGCAGGATGATCGGGGCCGTAGTTCACCATGAACGGCGTCACCGCGGCGGTGATCGCGGTGACCTCGCCGCTGGGGAAGCTCTGTGCGTGGGTGCCTTCGAAGAAGCGGTTCGGATCGGACGTCTGCGAAGGGCGCTCGCGCTGAAACGTGTATTTCAGCGCCTGCGCACCCAGGCCGGAAATCACCATCGCGTCCACCGAGCGCCAGAACGTGTCGCCCAGCTTGTCCTGGTCGCCGAAGGCCAGCGCGCCACCGGCTACCGTCACGATGGAGCCGTACATGAGAATGTTCTGGTTGCTGCGCTTCCAGATGCCGCTGTTGTCGTAATGCAGGCGGTGGTCGATGCCGAGCGGGCCGCCGCTGGCGAAAGCCGGAGCAGGCAGGGTGAAGGCGAGCAGCAACAGTGCGAGACGTGTCGTGCGCATGGGATGCCTCCCTGGCGGCCGGGGGACGTGGCCGCCGGAGGTTCAGGCTACGCTCCAAGGCTTTTGATTCGCTTATGCCGACCGTCCGCCACGGCGTGCGGATCGCTAAACTGCGTCCATGAGCGCATCTCCCGTCCCCGCCGACAGCAAGACCCGTGCCGCCGACCTGCGCGAGCGCATCGAACAGGCCAACCACCGCTACCACGTGCTCGACGACCCGGCGATCACCGATGCCGAATACGATCGCCTGATGCGCGAGCTGGAAGCGCTGGAGGCGGCACATCCCGAACTGGCCACGCCGGATTCGCCCACCCGGAAAGTGGGCGCGCGCGCCAGCGGAGGTTTCGCCGAGGTGCGGCACGCGATGCCGATGCTGTCGTTGTCGAATGCCTTCGAGCAGCCGGGCGAGGACGAGCGGACCCGCTTCCACGAGGTGGCCGAGTTCGAACGGCGCATCGAACAGGCCCTGGATCGCAGCGAACCGCTGTTCTCGGTGGAGCCCAAGCTGGATGGCCTGGCGATCAGCCTGCGCTACGAGCGCGGCACGTTCGCGCAGGGTGCCACCCGTGGCGACGGCGAGACCGGCGAGGATGTCACCGCCAACCTGCGCACCGTGCGCGCGATTCCGTTGAAGCTGCGCGGCGCGGGCTGGCCCGAGGTATTGGAGGTGCGCGGCGAAGTGATCATGCTGCGCAAGGATTTCGAAGCGTTCAACGAGCACGCCCGTACGCAGGGCGAGAAGACCCTGGCCAATCCGCGCAACGGCGCGGCCGGTTCGCTACGCCAGCTCGATCCGGCGATCACCGCGAAGCGCAAGCTGAGCTTCTTCGCCTATGCGGTGGGCGTGGTGGAAGGCGGCGAACTGCCGCCCACGCATTCGGCCACACTGCAGCAACTGCGCGAATGGGGTCTCCCGGTGTCGCCCGAGGTGGGTACGGCGCGCGGCTTCGCGGGCCTGGTCGCCTACTTCAAGCGCATCGGCGCGAAGCGCGATAGCCTCCCTTACGACATCGACGGCGTGGTCTACAAACTGGACGACTATGCGGGGCAACGCGAGATGGGCTTCGTGGCGCGCGCGCCGCGCTGGGCGATTGCGCACAAGTTTCCCGCACAGGAACAGAGCACCACGGTCGAAGCGATCGAAATCCAGATCGGCCGCACCGGGGCCGCCACGCCGGTGGCCCGGCTGGCGCCGGTGCAGGTGGCCGGCGTCACCGTCACCAATGCCACCCTGCACAACGCCGACCAGGTGGCGCGGCTGGACGTGCGCGTGGGCGATACGGTGATCGTGCGCCGCGCGGGCGACGTGATTCCCGAAGTCGTGCGTGTGATACCCGAACAGCGTCCGCCGCACACGCGGCCGTGGGCGATGCCGGCGCATTGCCCGGTGTGCGGCTCGGCGCTGCTGCGCGAGGAAGGCGAAGCGGCCTACCGCTGCTCCGGCGGCCTGATCTGCGCGGCGCAGCGCAAGGAGGCACTGATCCACTTCGCCTCGCGCCGTGCGATGGACATCGACGGCCTGGGCGAGCGCTATGTCGATGCGCTGGTGGATTTCGGCTACGTGCATACGCCGGCCGATCTCTACCGGCTCACGCTGGACGATTTCCTGGAGATGAAGCGCCGCGCCGACGAGCGCGACGGCACCACGCCCGAGACGGTGAAGGCAGGCAAGATAGCCACCAAGTGGGCGGATAACCTGCTCGACGGCATCGCTGCCAGCAAGAGCACCACGCTGGCGCGCTTCCTGTTCGCGCTGGGCATCATGCACATCGGCGAGAGCACGGCGAAGACCCTGGCTGCGTGGCTGGGCCGGCTGGAGTTCGTGCGCAGCATGCCGGCGCCGGTGTTGCGCGTGTTGCCGGACATCGGCGGCGAGGTGGCTGCATCCATCGCCGGCTTCTTCGCGCAGCCGGGCAACCAGCGGGTGGTCGATGCGTTGCTTGCCGCCGGCATCCGTTTCGGCGACGAGGGCGAGCCTTCGCCCAAGCTGCGCGAAGGCCTGGACCTCGCCGTGCTGCTGGACATGGCGCGCGTCAACAAACTCGGCCCGAAAAGCACGGCGCTGCTGGCCGCGCAATATGCGACCTTGCAGCACCTGCTCGACGCGGGGCAGCCGCAGTGGATCACCGCGGGATTGCCGCAGGCGGCGGCAATCAATCTCGAAGCGTACCTGGCAGACGCGTCGCAACTGATGGCCCTGCACGAGGCGGAAGCGGCGATGCAACGCCTGCTCGATGCGATTCCGCGCTCGGCGCGTTCCGCCGCCCTTCCGCTGGAAGGCCAGACCGTGGTGCTTACCGGTACCTTGCCCACGATGAGCCGCGACCTGGCGAAGGAAAAGCTCGAAGCGCTGGGCGCGAAAGTCGCGGGCAGCGTCTCGAAGAAAACCGGCTTCGTGGTGGCCGGCGCCGAAGCCGGCTCCAAGCTGGACAAGGCCAACGAGCTGGGCGTGCCGGTGTGGGACGAGGCTCGGTTGCTGGCATTGCTGGCGGAGCACGGGGCATGACGGTCGAGACCTTTCCCCGCATGCCGGCCTTGCAGTTGCGCGCACGCGTCTACGCCCTGATCCGCAGCTTCTTCGCCGAGCGCAAGGTGCTGGAAGTGGAGACGCCGATCCTTTCCGCCGCCGGCAATACCGAGCCCAACATCGAGAGCTTCAGCACGCAGTTCAGCGGTCACGTCGATGCCGGCGCACGCGAGCGCTGGCTGCGCACCTCGCCGGAGTTTCCGCTGAAGCGCCTGCTCGCCACGGGCGTGGGCGACTGCTACGAGCTGGGCCGCGTGTTCCGCAACGGCGAGGCAGGCGGACGGCACAATCCCGAGTTCAGCATGCTGGAGTGGTATCGCGTCGGCTGGGACCATCGCCGCCTGATGCACGAAGCCATCGAACTGGTGGAAGCGGCGTTGGCGCTGCAAGGGACGCGCGCAGAGGTGTTGATCGTGGGCTATCGCCAGTTGTTCATCGACGAGCTGGGGCTGGATCCCGCACACGCGCCGGTCGACGACCTGTGCGCGCCGCTGGCGGAGCAGGGCATCGATCCGGCAGGGCTCACCCGCGACGACTGGCTGGACCTGCTGCTCACCCACAAGCTGCAGCCGCTGTTCCCGCGCAACCGCATCACGGTGATCCACGATTACCCGGCCAGCCAATGCGCACTGGCCAGGCTGCGCGCCGGCGACCCGCCGCTGGCCGAGCGTTTCGAGCTGTATCTCGGCCGATACGAGCTGGCCAACGGCTACCACGAATTGAACGATGCGTCGGAGCAGCGCGCCCGTTTCGCGCGGGACAACGCACGGCGCCGCGATCGCGGCCAGCGCGAGTTGCCCATGGACGAGCGACTGCTCGCCGTGCTCGACGCCCTGCCTGATTGCGCCGGCGTGGCGCTGGGCGTGGAGCGCCTGTTGATGTGCCTCGCCGGCACCGATGCCATCGCCGACGTGCTGGCCTTTCCTTTTTCGGAGGCCTGAGCGCGGCGGAGCCCTTGCTGCGCGGCGTCCATCATGTGGCCCTGATCTGCTCGGATTACCCGCGCTCGAAGGCGTTCTACAGCGAGGTGCTGGGTCTGCGCGTGGTGCGCGAGGTCTACCGCGAGGCGCGCGACTCGTGGAAGTGCGACCTGGAAGTCGGCGCCGGGGTGCAACTGGAACTGTTTTCCTTCCCGGGCGCGCCGCCGCGACCCTCATGGCCGGAGGCGCAGGGATTGCGCCACCTCGCCTTCGTGGTGGCCGACGTGGATGCCGCCGTGACGGAGTTGACGGCGCGCGGGGTGTCCTGCGAAGCGGTGCGGGTGGACGAATACACCGGCAAGCGCTTCGTCTTCTTCGCCGATCCGGACGGCCTGCCGATCGAGCTTTATGAGGCGTGAAACCGACACGCGGCCCTTGGGCCGCGTGCCTGTGGTGCTGCAGCGAGGCCGCGCCGCTTACTCGTCGTTGCCGCGCAGATAGCGGAAGACCAAGCCGCCGACGATGCCGCCGATGATCGGCATCACCCAGAAGAACCACAGCTGCTGTACCGCCCAGGTGCCTTGGAAAAAGGCCACCGCGGTCGAGCGCGCCGGGTTCACCGAGGTGTTGGTGACCGGGATGCTGATGAGGTGGATCAGGGTCAGCGCAAAGCCGATCGGGATGCCGGCGAAGCCCACCGCTGCGTTCCGGTGGGTGGTGCCCATGATGATGAACAGGAAGAAGGCGGTCATCACGATCTCGCACACCGCCGCGGCGCCCATCGAGTAGCCGCCGGGGGAGTGCTCGCCATAGCCGTTCGCGGCGAAGCCGCTGGCAGTGGCGTCGAAGCCGGCCTTGCCCGAGGCGATCAGGTACAGCACACCGCCGGCCACGAGTCCGCCGATCACCTGCGCCACGATGTAGGGGACCACTTCCTTCATCGGGAACCGGCCGCCGACGGCGAGGCCGCAGGTCACCGCAGGATTGAAGTGGCCGCCGGAGATATGGCCCACGGCATAAGCCATGGTCAACACGGTGAGGCCGAAGGCCAGCGCCACGCCGGCGAAGCCGATGCCCAGTTGCGGAAAGCCGGCGGCCAGCACCGCGCTGCCGCAGCCACCCAGTACCAGCCAGAACGTGCCGAAGAACTCGGCGGCCATGCGTTTGCCCAGATTCATCGAAAGCCCCTCCCGATTGCGTGGATGGACGTCGGCGTCGCGGTGGCGCGATGCCTGCCGGTCGGCTGGGCCGATGGCCGGGGGCGAACATCGTTTGCCCTTCCCCAGCAAGCGATTCCAGTCCGCGCGAGCATAGAGGAAAACGGTTGCGCGAAACGCCGCGTGGTGCGCTATGTTGCGGGCTCATTTACTGCAGGTCCCGGTTCCTCCAATGAGCGAAACCATCCCCTTGCCGGCGGCGCGCCCGCTGGATCGCCGCGACGCACGCACCTTGCTGCTTTCCGCCCTTGGCGGCGCGCTGGAGTTCTACGATTTCGTGGTGTTCGTGTTTCTCACGCAGCAACTGGGCGTGCTGTTCTTTCCGCATGGCACGGCGTCTTGGCTCGCGCAGATCAAGGTCTACGGCATCTTCGCGGCAGGCTACCTGGCGCGGCCGCTGGGCGGCATCGTGATGGCACACTTCGGCGACCGCTCGGGACGCAAGCGCATGTTCACGCTCAGCGTGTTCCTGATGGCATTGCCGACGCTGGCGATCGGCCTGCTGCCCACCTATGCGCAGGTCGGCATGCTGGCGCCGTTGCTGCTGCTGCTCTTGCGCATCGTGCAGGGCATCGCGGTAGGCGGCGAGGTGCCGGGCGCCTGGGTATTCGTGGCCGAGCACGTGCCGGCCGAGCGTGTGGGCTTCGCCTGCGGCAGCCTCACCGCGGGGCTGACTGCGGGCATCCTGATCGGTTCCTTGCTGGCGGCGTGGCTCAACGCGCGGCTGGCCCCCGCACAACTGCTGGAATGGGGCTGGCGGGTGCCGTTCCTGCTCGGCGGCGTATTCGGCTTCGCCGCGGTGTGGCTGCGCCGCTGGCTCAGCGAGACACCGGTGTTCGCGGAGATGCGCGAGCGCCAGCAACTGAGCCGCGAACTGCCATTGCGCGTGGTGCTGGCCGGGCACCGGCGCGGCGTCGTGGTGTCGATGCTGGTGACGTGGATGCTGACCGCTGCCATTGTGGTGTTGATCCTGATGCTGCCCACGCTGGCGCCGAAGGGCTTTGGCATTCCGCCGAAGCTGGCTTTCCTCGGCAATGCGCTGGCGGCTTGCGCGCTCACCGCAGGCTGCATGGTCTATGGCTGGCTGGCCGACCGATGCGGTGCCTTGTGGACCTTGCTGGCCGGCTCGCTGCTCTTGATCGCAGGCACCTGGGCATTGTTCGCCGACCTTGCCTCGGGCGGTGCGCATTTCCTGCCGCTGTACGCACTGGCCGGCCTGCTGGTGGGCGTGACCGGCGTGGTGCCGGTGGTGATGGTGCAGGTGTTCCCGCCGCCGGTGCGCTTCTCCGGCCTGTCGTTCTCGTACAACGTGGCCTATGCCGTGTTCGGCGCGGGCACTGCCGCGATGATCGGCTGGCTCGCCGTGCATGCCGGCCGCATGGCGCCGGCGTACTACGTAGTCATCACCGCGCTAGTAAGCGTGGCCGTCAGCTTGTGGATGATGCGTTACCAGAAGCGAGAACCGGGTGCCCACGGCTGAATCGCGCGGTCGGTGGTGCTGAGCGCCCGTTCCTCTTTCTCGAAGCCACCGCCAAGTCGAAGCATGGAACCCGTCCGGCTCTGATCATGCCCATGCTCGCCGGGGCAGGTGAACCTGCGGGCGTGCCGATGAAAGCCAGCATGAGTCCTCCGGGTCCGCTTACCGCATCCGCCGCGCGGTTCCTCGCTGTCGGAATGCATCAGGAGGCTGGACGCTGAGAACTCCTGAGTGACCTGCCCGAGCAATTGGGCTTTCGCCCCGTCATCCCGGCGCAGGCCGGGATCCAGTGGCGATCATGCTTGTGCAGGCCTTACGGCTGCCGGATGACCAGCTTCGCTGTTGTGAAGCTCCTACGGCCTGCGCCGGAATGACCGGAAAATCAGGGCTAGCCTGGAGGCGCGCAGCGTCAGAACTCCAGCTCCTGCGTGGCGCAGAGGTAATCCACCATCGGCGCCACGCGCTTGAAGCAGTCCACCGTCCACGGCAGCAGTTCGGTAGAGCAGGCCATGGCTTCGTCGAGGCCTTCGCCGGCGGCGAAATCCTTGCGCTTCAGGTCTTCGATCAACTCGTGGCCGGGGTCGAAGCCGTGCGGCGGGCGCTTCAGTGATTCGCCCCAGAATTGCAGGTGGTCACGGAAGGTTTTGCTCTGCGTGGCTTTCTTCCACGCGGAGGGATTGTCGGCGAGGAAGGCGCGGATCTTCTTCAACGCGTCGGATTCTGGATGCCACATGCCGCCGCCGGCGAAGCAGTCGCCAGGCTGGATGTGCAGGTAGAACGAAGGCGCGGGGATTTCGTGGCGGCGCTCGTGGAAGAAGCGCGAGCCTTGCCAGGGCTTGTACGGCAGCTTGTCGTTGGAGAAGCGCGTGTCGCGGAAGATGCGGAACAGCGAGCCGCCGTTCTTGCGTGGATCGGCGCGGTAGTGCGGGCTGATCTTCGCCAGCGGCGCCTGCATGTCGGTGATGAGCTGCAGGAAGGGCTCGCGCACGTGGCGCTCGTAGTCGTCCTTGTGCGCGTGGAACCACTCGCGGCTGTTGTTGCGGTCGAGTGCGCGCAGGAACTTGAACGTGGCGGGCGTGAAGTAGGCGTGTGGCATGGGCAGCGGGATCCGGTCGGTTGGCTTTTGATCGTCATTCCTGCGGAAGCAGGAATCCAGTGTCTTTGTGCCCGGTGTATAGGCGTGGGCGCTGGATGACTCGCTGCGCTCACCCCATCGGGGTCGCCCTGCGGGCGTTCTGCGCGCTTCGCGCTTGTCCGGCCTGCGCTGGGATGACGAGTAAAATCAGGTCAGTTCGGTTGCGAGCTGTTCGCCCCAGATCTGCAGCTGGTCCAGCAGCGGCAGCTTGTCTTGCCGTGCCGGATCGGTACGCAGGGCGGCGAGGGTGGCGAAGTAGTCGTCAAGTGTGAGCGTGGTCAGCGGCGTCGGGCGCGTGAGGCGCTGGCGACGGAAGTTCTCCCAGCGTTCGCGTTCGCCGGCATCCAGCGTTTCCGGCCAGTTGCGCGCGCGGTAGCGGAACAGCAGTTCCGCATAACGCGGATCGCGGAACGCGAAGGCACGCGTGGCCAGTTGTTCCGGCGGCGTGGCGCGCACCTCGCGCAGCAGGCGCTTGTCCGCGTCGGGGAGGAAGCCTGCGTACAGGGCGAGTTCGGGATCCTCCGGCGGCGGCAGTTCGGCGGCGCGCGCGAACACGCGGCAGACTTTGGCGGCGAGGCCGTCGGCGGCGGCCAGGGCGTCGCGATGCGCGAGGCAAAGCGCGGGATCGAGCTGCAAGCGCTGCAGGTCGACGCCTTTCAGCGCGGAGAGCGGCGCCAGCGCAGGCGCGCGATTCGCGCGCACGGTGCGCAGCGGGATGCGCGCGACATCCTCGGGCAGGTCGGCGCGCGCAGTGAACACGCGGTCGGCGATCTCGTCCTCGTCCAGCGCCAGCAGTTCGGCGGGATCGGTGGTGAGGTCGTAGACGATGATTTCGCCGGGGCGCGAAGGGTGCATCGCCAGCGGTGCGATCAGGCTGAGGCAGTGCCGGCTGGACGGGTAGCGTGAGGAGACATGCACGAGGGGTGTCATGCCTGTCACGTCCAGCAGCTCGAACACGCGCTGCTTGCGACGCAGCGCGTAGAACCAGTCCCACAGCCTGGGTTGGCGCACGCGGATCAGCCGGGCGAGCTCGATCAGCGCGTGCACGTCGGAGAGCGCGTCATGCGCGCGCTCCTGCCGCAGATGATTCGCGGCCGCGAGGTGCTCCAGCTTGAAGCTCGGCGTGCCGTCCTCGCGCGTCGGCCATGCCATGCCTTCGGGACGCAGGGCCTCGCACATGCGCGCAAGGTCGATCAGGTCCCAGCGCGAGTTGCCGTTCTCCCACTCGCGGCCATACGGTTCGAAGAAATTGCGGTAGAGCAGTTGCCGCGTCACCTCGTCGTCGAAGCGCAGCGAGTTGTAGCCGACGCCGCAGGTACCCGGCACGGCGAACTGTTCGTGCACGCGTGCGGCGAAGTCGGCCTCGTTCACGCCTTCGCGCCCGGCCTGCTGCGGGGTGATGCCGGTGATCAGGCAGGCCTCGGGCTGGGGCAGGCTGTCGCGTGGCGGCTGGCAGAAGAACATCACCGGCTCGCCGACGATCTCCAGCTCCATGTTCGTGCGGATGCCGGCGAACTGCACCGGACGGTCGCGCCGGGTGTCGGCGCCGAAGGTCTCGTAGTCGTGCCAGAGAAAAGTCTGCATGCAGGAGCCTGTGGGACTTGAACGGTCGAGGCGAAATTCAACCAGGCGCGGACGGGTTTTCGACGCTTCGCCGGCCCCGGTCGTTCCATGGGCCAGGAAGCAGCCGTGATGATGGATCGCGTGGATGGATTTGCAGCCCGATCGGCCCAAGTCCGGCAGGCTCCTCGAATCATCGCATGGCGTGCCGGCTGATAGACTGCGCGGCGAAGGAGAACCCATGAGCCAAGCCAACGACGACAACCTGATCTGGATCGATCTGGAGATGACCGGCCTCGACACCGATGCCGATTCGATCCTGGAAATCGCCACCATCGTCACCGACAAAGAGTTGAACGTACTGGCCGAGGGCCCGGTGTTCGCCATCCGCCATGAGCTGGATCGGCTGGAAGCGATGGATACCTGGAACCGCAACCAGCATGGCCGTTCGGGGCTATGGCAGCAGGCGCTGGACTCCACTGCGGACCACGCCGCGGCCGAACTGGCCACGCTGGACTTCCTGCGCGACTGGGTGCCGGCGGGCAAGTCGCCGATGTGCGGCAACTCGATCTGCCAGGACCGTCGCTTCCTGCATCGGCAGATGCCGCGCCTGGAACGCTTCTTCCATTACCGCAACCTCGACGTCTCCACCCTGAAGGAACTGGCGCGCCGCTGGGCGCCCGCCATCGGCAAGGGCTTCAGCAAGGAATCCGCGCATACCGCGCTGTCGGATATCCGGGACTCCATCGAGGAGCTGCGCTACTACCGCCGCCACATGGGGGCGTTGGGCGGGCAGGGCGACGATGAATAGCCTCCTGGATGCCATGTTCGCGCCCGTGCTCGACTGCGCGGGCCGCAAGCTGGTGCTGGATCGCCCGCGCGTGGCCGGCATCGTCAATGTCACGCCCGATTCGTTTTCCGACGGCGGCCGCTTCGCCGATGTGGAATCCGCGGTGGCGCATGGGTTGCTGCTGGCGGAGCAGGGCGCCGACATGCTCGACGTGGGCGGCGAGTCCACCCGCCCCGGCGCGGAGGACGTATCCGTCGAAGAAGAACTGCGCCGCGTGATCCCGGTGATCGAACAGCTGGCCGCGCGCACCTCCTTGCCCATCGCCGTCGACACCTCCAAGCCCGAGGTGATGCGGGCTGCGGTGGCCGCTGGCGCAGGCATGGTCAACGACGTCTACGCCCTGCGCCGCGAAGGCGCGCTGGACGCGGTGGCCGCACTCGGCGTGCCGGTGTGCCTGATGCACATGCAGGGCGAACCGCGCCGCATGCAGGAGGCGCCGCATTACGACGACGTGGTGGGCGAAGTGCACCGCTTCCTCGCCGACCGCCTGTTCGCCTGCGAGTTGGCCGGCATCGACAAGCGCAAGGTGCTGGTCGATCCCGGTTTCGGTTTCGGCAAGGATCTCGAGCACAACCTGGCCTTGCTGCGTGCGCTGGAACGTTTCGCGGACCTGGGCAGCGGCGTCTACGCGGGTTTGTCGCGCAAGTCGATGATCGGGGCGCTGACCGGCCGCGAGGCACCGGCCGAACGCGCCGTCGGCTCCGCCGCCGCCGCGTTGATCGCAGTTCAGCGTGGCGCGTGCATGGTGCGCGTGCATGACGTGGCAGCGACCATGGATGCGCTGGCGGTCTGGCGGGGCGTGCATGCGGGTGACGAGGCGCCACGTCGCGATCCGAAGCCGACGACTCCGCGCTGGCCGGACGAAGACTAGAAAAAGAATCGCCTGGGCGTCGGCGCACGAAGCGCCGGCGCAGGGACAGGGAACCTGCTCGGGAAACCCCTTATGAGTGAACGCAAATACTTCGGCACCGACGGCATCCGCGGCAGGGTGGGCGAGTGGCCGATCAACGCCGAATTCATGCTGCGCCTCGGCCGCGCCCTGGGTGCCGTGCTCAGCCGGAAAGGCGGCGCCAGGCGCACCGTGCTGATCGGCAAGGACACCCGCGTTTCCGGCTACATGTTCGAGGCCGCGCTGGAGGCGGGTCTGGTTTCCGCGGGCGTGGACGTGCGCATGCTGGGGCCGATGCCGACGCCTGCCGTGGCTTATCTCACCCATTCGCTGCGCGCCGAGGCCGGCATCGTCATCAGTGCCTCGCACAACCCGCACTACGACAACGGCATCAAGTTCTTTTCCGCGCGCGGTGAAAAGCTCAGCGATGCGATGGAAGCCGCCATCGAGGCGGAGATCGACGCCCCCTTCGTCACCGTGCCTTCCGAGCAATTGGGCAAGGTGCGCCGCATCGACGACGCGGTGACCCGCTACGCCGAGTTCTGCAAAAGCACGGTGGCCGAGGACTTCAACCTCAATGGCCTCAAGATCGTGCTGGATTGCGCCAACGGCGCCACGTACCAGGTTGCGCCCAAGGTGTTTGCCGAGCTGGGCGCCGAAGTGGTCGCCTTCGGCGACAAGCCGGACGGCTTCAACATCAATCGCGACGTGGGCTCCACCCATCCGCAGGCCTTGCAGCGCGCAGTGCAGGAACTGGGCGCGGACGTCGGCATCGCCTTCGACGGCGACGGCGACCGCGTGCAGATGGTGGACCGCCACGGTGGGCTCGCCGACGGCGACGACCTGCTCTACGTGATCGCGCGCGCCTGGCAGGCGCGTGGCCAGCTGCAAGGCCCGGTGGTCGGCACGCTGATGAGCAACTACGGCCTGCAACTCGCGCTCGACAAGCTCGGCGTGCCGCTGGTGCGCGCGCAGGTGGGCGACCGCTACGTGCTGCAGCAGCTCAAGGAACACGGCGGCGTGCTGGGCGGCGAAACCTCCGGCCACGTGTTGTGCCTGGATCGCGTCACCACCGGTGACGGCATCGTTTCCGCACTGGCCGTGTTCGAAGCGCTGGCCGGCGAGGATTTCGCCGAGGCGCGCCGGAACCTGCAGAAAATGCCGCAGGTGATGATCAACGTGCGCGCCGAGGGCGCGCGCGAAGCCCTGGCAGGCGACGAAGTGCTGCAGGCGCTGGCCGATACGGAACGCACCCTACACGGCCGTGGCCGCGTGGTGCTGCGTGCCTCCGGCACCGAACCGCTGGTGCGCGTCACCGTGGAAGGCGCCGACGCAGCCGAAGTGCAGCGATTGGCGCAAAGTCTGGCCGACGTCGTAAAATCGGTCGCAGAACGCTCGTGAACCAGTCGGCTCGTGCCGGCCACAGGTGAGAGGAACCGGTCGCCAAGGATTGGCCCGACGTGAACGTCCCTGCGGTGACGTATCACAAATCGACCGCAGCCCTGACTGGACACGACCATGAAAAACGTTCCCACCCTCGACATCCGTCGTTACGACAGCGATCGCGAAGCCTTCGTGGCCGAGCTCGGCGCGGCTTATCGCGAATTCGGCTTCTGCTGCATCAGCGGCCACGGCATTCCGCGCGAACTGGTCGACGGCGCCTACGATGCGTTCCAGCGTTTCTTCGCGTTGCCTGACGAGACCAAGATGAAGTACCACGTGCCGGGCAGCGGCGGCGCGCGCGGCTATACGCCGTTCAAGGTGGAAACCGCCAAGGACAGCAAGCACGCCGACCTCAAGGAGTTCTGGCACGTCGGCCGCGAGATCCCGCGCGACTCGAAGTTCGCCGACGTGATGGCACCCAACCTGTGGCCGAACGAAGTGCCGGAGTTCCACCGGTACGGCTATGGCCTGTTCGAAGCATTGGACCAGTTGGGCACCCGCGTGCTGCGTGCGCTGGCCTTGCACATCGGGTTGCCCGAAAGCTATTTCGAGGACAAGACCGAGCAGGGCAACTCCATCCTGCGGCCGATCCACTACCCGCCGATCACCGACGACAATGTGCCGAACGTGCGCGCCGGCGCGCACGAGGACATCAACTTCATCACCCTGCTGGTCGGTGCCAGCGCGGAAGGCCTGGAAGTGCTCACCCGCGAAGGCGAGTGGCTGCCGATCACCACCGAGGGCGACGCCATCGTGGTGAACATCGGCGACATGCTGCAGCGCCTGACCAACCACGTGTACCCGTCCACCACCCACCGCGTGGTGAACCCGCAGAATGCCAATGCGCGCAAGCCGCGCTATTCGGTGCCGTACTTCCTGCACCCCAATCCCGACGTGGTGCTCGATCCGCTGCCGCAGTGCGTGACGCCGGACAATCCGAAGCGTTACGAGGCGCCCATCACTTCGCACGAATACCTGCAACAGCGTCTGCGCGAGATCAAGTTGATATGACCGGAAACGCTGGCGAGAGCGCCTATCGCGCACTCGCCAGCGTTTGCCCGGTGAATCACGCATGGAGCCCGCTGCAAGCCCGTGGCGGCATACCGTCTCCGGACGGGCATGGGTCAGGCGCTGCCTCGGGATTTCCACAATTGAGCCGTTGACTGCCTCTCGCGTTCGCTAACATCGCGGTCGTTCCTGCGAGTGCGCAGCAACCTGGGGAATCCAATGAAGTCGCTGGTGCGTCGATTGCTTGCGGTGTTGCTGCTCGCGTTGCCTCTGTCCTGCCTGTCCCAGGTTCGCATTTACCTCGGAGCGCCGCCGCCGAAGCCCATGACCCTGGTGCCGGGGCTGTATGCAAATGCGGGACAGGGCGCCATGGCGGGAGGGCAGGAACCCAGGGCCTTCGCAGTCAGGATCACCCGCGTCGACGGCGACCAGTTCAGTGGCACGCTGGAAGTTGTTCGCCTTGACGAAAACGGGGCGCTGGTCCGACTGAGTTCGAAGCTGACCGGGACAATGGGCAACGCTGGTATCGCCGCGACGCCGGGCAAGATCGTCATCAACAGCACGGCGCCGTTGACTGTCCAGCTGCAGGACGAGCCACTGCGCTCTTCGATGACCGAGATGACCGGGAACATGCGGGCCGACGGATTCAGACTGTCGTGGAAAACCCCCGACAGGCAGATGGGGGCGGACAAGCTCGGTACTTTCGCGGCCTTGGTCACCGCCAGCGAAGACGAGTATGGACAGGTGATCGACCGCTACAGGGAGATGGCCGCCGACAAGGCGCAGCTGATGGCATTCCAGGCATCCTCGGCCGATCTCGTCGAGCGCGAGTTGAAGGCATACATGCAGGAGACCGACCAGCTTCTCGAGGCACCACCCGTGGCGGGTAGCCAGGACGATGTCGTCGCCAAGGCTGCTGCGCTGTACAAGAAGGAAAGGGCGCTGCTGGAAGGCCATCCCCCGAGCGACGAAGAGGCCGCGCCCAAGGGCGCCAGGCTGATGGCGATGCAGATCGACGCCTACTGGTCGCAGGTGGCTTACATCAATGCGCGGCAAAGGGAGGTGTCGCGCTATTGGCTGGGCAGGGGAGCCTCGATCTCACAACTGATCTGGTATTCCCCTTGCGTGTCCGGCACCTTGCCGACTTCCCTGGAGTACGCGGCCTCACCAGCCTGCGGTGGACTGGCCACGGCATACGACACCGTGCAACGACGCATGCGCGAAGTGTCGAGCGCATTGGGTAACGCCACCGCGGCGGAGACGTCGATGGAGTGCCTGTGGCACGCGGCGCACCAGGCCCTCAGGCCGGCAGTCTTGGCGATCCCGGACTATTGCAAGCGAAGCCTCGCCACTCTCTGAAGGGCAGCAGGGCGAAAGCGGCTGGTTTTCAGGGCGCCGGCATCCGCTCTCGATGAGGCAAGGAAAGTCGCGGCTCAGGCGGCGTCCTGCGCCCGGTACCGCTTGGATTGCCTGGCCGACAGGTTCATGGCCACGCGGTCGGGCAACAGTTTGAACATGGTCTTGATCATGCGGTTCACACGGCCGGTGACATGCACGATCTCGCCACGCTCCACCGCGTCGATGCCTTCGGTCACCACTGCCTCGGCGCTCTGCCACATGAAGCCGGGGAGCTTGTTCATCAGCATGCGGGTACCGGTGACATCGTGGAACTCGGAATACGTGAAGCCAGGGCATAGCGCGCAGACGTGCACGCCGCGTTCGTGGCTCTCGAGCGCGAGCCCTTGCGAGAACTTGATCAGGAACGCCTTGGCGGGCGCGTACAGCGTGTGTCCCGCGGTGCCCGGTACATGGCCAGCCAGCGACGCCACGTTGACGATACGGCCGTAGCCGCGTTCCCGCATGCCGGGAAGCAGTCGCCACGCCAGTTCGACGGGTGCTGTCAGCAGCACCTGCAGGAAGTCCGCATGCGTGCGCCAGTCGTTCGCCACGAAGGTGCCGGGGACGCCGTAGCCGGCATTGTTGATCAGCCAATCCACAGCGAGTCCACGCTGCGCGAGTTCATCGCACAAAGTCCCCGGCGCGGCGGGGTCGGCCAAGTCGGCCGCCAGTGCAGTCACCTTGCAGGCATGCTGTTGACGCAGTTCCCCGGCCAGCGATTCGAGCCGGTCGACGCGACGCGCAGTCAGCACCAGGTCGTGGCCGCGTGCCGCGAGCGCACGAGCGAAGGCGGCGCCGATGCCGGCGGATGCGCCGGTGACGAGGCTGAGCGGGCGGACTGGCGTCATGCGTTTCTCCTGGAGGGTCGTGGCATCTTGGACGTTGCGCCGCAGCAATACCAGTCCCGTATCGTCGCGTAAAATCTCGGTTTTATCGGAACGGATGCACGTCGAACATGCGCAAGAAGCTTGTTGCCGCCAACTGGAAGATGCACGGTAGCCGTTCGATGGCCGGCGCCCTTTGCGGCGAGATCGCCGCCGCCGGCACGGGAGGCGTCGACGTGGTGGTGTGCCCGCCGTTCCCCTATCTGGGCGACGTGGCCGCGGCCTGTGCCGAGGCCGGCATCGGCGTGGGTGCGCAGGATCTCAGCGCCCACGAAGGACAGGGCGCATATACCGGCGAGGTCTCCGCCGCGATGCTGGCCGATTGCGGCGCGCAATGGGTGATCGTGGGGCATTCCGAGCGCCGCCAATACCATGGCGAAAGCGATGCGCTGGTGGCGCGCAAGTTCATCGCCGCGCGTGCCGCGGGCCTTACGCCCATCCTGTGCGTGGGCGAGACGCTGGCACAACACGAGGGCGGCGAAGCCGAAGCCGTGGTCGCGCGCCAGTTGCATGCCGTGCTTGCCGCCTGCGGCATCGGGGCGTTCGACACGGCCGTGATCTCCTACGAACCGATATGGGCCATCGGCACTGGCCGTACCGCCACGCCCCAGCAGGCACAGCAAATGCATGCGTTCATCCGTAGCCAATTGCAAAAGGAAGATGCTATGATTGCCCGTCTGACTCGGCTGCTTTACGGCGGCAGCGTCAAGGCGGCCAATGCCGCCGAGTTGTTCGCGCAGTCGGACGTGGATGGCGGGCTGATCGGTGGAGCCTCGCTGACCGCTTCTGACTTCCTTGGAATCTGCGCAGCGGCGCACTAGTCGCCACGGGCTCGATTGCACACATGTTCGTCATTTTCAGCGTGTTTTACATCCTGATCGCCGCGGCGATGACCGTGCTGATCCTGCTGCAGAACGGCGAAGGCGCCAGCGCCGGCTCCGGTTTCGGCGGCGGTGCTTCGGCCACGGTATTCGGTGCGCGCGGCTCGGCCAACTTCCTGACCCGAGCCACTGCCGTGCTCGCTTCGCTGTTCTTCGCGCTGAGCCTCGGCATGGGCGTGTACCTGCACAGTCATGGCGCCACGCAAAGCAGCGGCGCCGATCTTGGCGTGATGGCCGGCATGAGCACGCCGGCCCCCGCCAAGCAGGCGACGGCTGCGACCACTCCGGCAAACCCGGAAGTGCCCGCTGCCGCGAACAATACCGCGGTACCCGTGGCTCCGGCCGCGAACAAGCAACAAGGCGAAGTGCCGGCCGCACCGGCGCCGCAGAAGAAGCAGTAAGCAAGACACCTGCCCAGGTGGCGGAATTGGTAGACGCACTACCTTGAGGTGGTAGCGCTTTAGGGCGTAGGGGTTCGAGTCCCCTCTTGGGCACCAATGCAAGATTCTAGATTGTCCATATCAGTCCAGAGTCGTAGATAACCCCGCGTAAATGCGGGGTTTTTTATTGCCTGGTGTCCAGAGGTGTCCTGGCCGGTCCAAGGAGATCCAGGAGCAGTGGGTATAATTTTGGGTACAATCTCTTCGCTATGTACCCAAATAGGTCTCAAGCTAATGCCGCGTCTTGCCGCATCACTGACCGAACTTCATATCCGGAAAGCCAAGCCCAAGGATGAGGCGTATTTCCTGTCCGACGGTAATGGGTTAGTGCTCTGGATCAGTCCCGCCGGGCGGAAGTCCTGGCGTGTGCGTTATCGCCTCCCGGACGGTTCGCGTCCCGCACCGGCGACTGTCGGGCATTACCCGGAGATGTCGCTAGCCGAGGCGCGTGTCAAAGCTGTGGAAGTGCAGCGTGATGCTAAGCAAGGCAAGACCACTGCTGGCGTTCGTAAGGCTCGCCAAGAAGTCGAAGCGGTGGCGGACGAGGAGCTGGCTGCCGAGGCACTACTACGTGCTGAGATTGAGCATGCATCGTTCCGGGCTGTATCGGGGCGATGGATGGCCGAGAAACGCCCGAGTTGGGCAACAGAAACTTACCGCAAGGCTCGCCTTGTGGTGGATTCGTATCTTGTCCCCAAGTTAGCCGATCTGGATATGCGTCGGCTGGAGACGAAGGACGTGCGCCCTGTATTGGTGGAGATGGCCAAGGAGACTCCGCAATTGGCCCGCAAGGCGCGTCAATATCTCGGTAGCATCGTTGATCACGCGATCAATGAGGGACTTCGGCCGGATGAAAGTCGATTACGACTCGATCGTATTCTGCCTACGTATCGTAGTGGCCATATGCCTGCGGTGACCGACAACGACGGCAAGCTAGGTGAAGTCATGCGGGCTATCGATGCCCATGAGAACCGCGTTGTGCGCGCAGCGCTGATTTTGGCTGCTCTAACCGCTATGCGTTCTGGTGTAGTTGCGAGTGCCCAATGGAAGGAAATCGATTTGGATGCAGGAGAGTGGCGCATCCCTGGAAAGAATCCGGATGGCACCAATCGAATGAAAACTGGCCAGGACTTCAGTACATCACTACCGGAACAGGCGCTATTGGTACTGCGTGAGATGCACGAGCGAAATATGGGAGGTGAGTACGTATTTCCTCCTCAGGCGCGCCAAAATTCACCTCATCTCAGCCGAGATGCCTTGAGCAAAGCATTGCGAGATATGGGGTTCCAAGGCGAGCACACCACACATGGTTTCCGCGCTTCATTGCGAACGCTGGGGCGTGAGCGTTTGGAGATTGATGTGGACGTGCTGGAAGCTCAATTGGCTCATGCGCCTAAGGATGAAGTGGAAGCAGCCTATGCCCGCGTCAAGTTCCGAGAGAAGCGACGGGAAGTTATGCAGGCATGGGCAGATTATTTGGACGGCCTTCGAGTAGGTGTCAAAGTCATCCAGCTTAAGCACCAGTCCACCTGACCATCCAACAAACTTTCAAATCTATATCACCACGCTGAGCAGAGCAGCATCTGTTCCTTGCACATGGCATTCATGCGCAAGCCGTCTTCTCATAGGAGTCTTGGTGATGTTTGACCGATCGTGGGTGGGCTATCCATGCCCTACGTTGGGCGAGGGATTACTTGTGTTCGTCGTGCTGTTCGTGGCGAGTTTCCTCTAGGCAGTCTGCATCCGTTGGTATCTGGAATACCGTAAGGAAGAAGGCGCGATGAAAGCGCACGAGTAGGCGTAGGTGATGGCCCGTTAGCCGCTTAGTAGCTCCCCAAGGCCCAGCACAGTGATGTGCTGGGCCTTGGGGTCTATACCGTGATGTTTGGGGATAGCGCGTACTACCGTCGCAGCGTCAGCGTCTCTTGCGCGGCGGGGCCTTATCCTCGCCTAGCGCCCCTTCCATCCGATGCGCCCAGTCGATGAGGTTCGTGCCGCAAGCACGGCACCAATCTCGCAGTTGTAGGGCATCTAGCCGCACGGCTCCCCGCTCGGCCTGGCTCACATAGGTCTGCGACCTTGCCAGTTTGGCAGCGAAAGCCGTCTGGTTCAGACCTGTGGCCTCCCGCATCTCCCGCAACAGGCCGATGACGACCAGGATTTCCGGTCGGTAGATGGACTTGGGCGTCTTTTTGGGTGCTGGCATGGCCCGCTCGGACATTCGGCAACGGACCTTAAAGCTATATGCGGCAATCGGTTAAGCAGCTATTCGATATTCGCTTAGTAGATGATCTACTATGATGACGATCTCGCGGGGAGACGCTTCGGGCGACCTCCCCGTGTTCGCTAGCGACGACGCTGAAGGCGTTCACTTGCGAAGGGTTGAAAAAGAATCTTTCCAATCGACAGGGGTATTTCCATGAATCAAGCAGGTCAAGGTGGCCGCTCGGTGCTGCGAGCGGCTGCGAAAGTGTCGGTGGTGGCGTGGAGTGTCAGTCTTGCCGGTTGCGGCAATAGCGACATCGACGCCGTCAAGAAGCAAACGCTCGACCAGGACCAGTCCTACACGGTGGGACAGGCCTTCGACAATCGGAAGGTATGCGACTCCGTCAAATGGGACGAGATCACCGACGATCGAGGTCGGAAGATCGTCGAGTACCGGTGCACCTTCAACGGCGTGGATGATTACTTCAACAATGCGTTAGCCAACGCGACCAAAAAGCTGAAAGATCAGTATCAGTCTGCGAAGGATGCCTACGGCAAGGATGCCCAAGACGATCTGAGCGATGCTGAAAAACGGCTCGCCACGTTGAAGGCATCTGGATTGGCATCGAAATATCCAGACAACACGCCTGACGACCAGCTTGAGGCCAAGGTTAAGCATGCCCATGACTTGGAGAATCTGCTGAATAACGCGCGGGTCGAAAATAACTTCGACACGGTCGCCGTCACTAACTTTTGGGATGGTTTTACGGAGGCGGAAACAAACAGCGATCCCTTACACCAAGCGGTTGCAACATTCCAAGCCGATATCCAGAGCGCACATGGTGATCTTTCCAACAGCGCCACGTGGCCTAACCAGGCTCGTGCTGATCTCAATAGTGCAGTTGCCGCAGCAGCGTCGGATGAGGGGCAGATATTGGATGACCGGATCCGGATTCCCCAGGCCAGACTGGATGTCATAAACACCAAGAAGAAGCTCGACTCCTTGCTGGCCAGCAAGGATCAAGCTCTCGCTTCGCTCGATGCGGACTTGTCATCCAAGCTGCAACAGCTAGATGCCAACGCCACGACGAGTATCGACGAACTGTTCCAATGGAGCATGTCCGAGAACGGCGATCCTGTTTTTGTATTTGCCGGTTCCGAGTACAAATTCAAGAACGGAAAAGAAAAGCTGGTGAACTACTACGACATCGGAACTCAACATGCTATCCAGGCCATGATCCGTAACGACACAACCACCTACGCGCAGTACGTGGTCGAAACAAATCTAGGTGGCTGACACCAAGAGGCATGAGCCGTCTTGAAACTACCTGGCCGCAGACACGAAGCGCTCCGCAGGGAGCGCTTCGTGTTCGTGAGCAGGCTTGAAGTCGACCCAAACACTTAGGGGAAAGCGATGGACGCTGTAGCTTTGATTTTGACGCTGCTGACAGCCTTCAATCTGTCAGTGATGGTGATGAAGGCATACGGTGACAAGTTTCCCCAGCCGAATGTACGAGCAAGGCACGCAGGCTGGCTCCAAGGATGGCGAAACACCCAGAAACCGCTCCAGCGATACTGGATTCAAGTCGCGATCATGTTCGCCATCATGCTGTTGTTCAACTTTGCAGGCCTGATGTTCTTGGGCTTTCTGGTGTTCGTTCGTCTGATCGTGTTTGTTCTTGGGTACAAGCGGGCCAAGCTACAGATCGCCCTGGCAACGCCACCACAAACCCAGCTCGCAACAGGTCGGCAGCAGATTGCTCAAGCAGAGGCACTCCAGAGCCACGCTCCCGCCACCGAGCGGTCGATCACACCACAAGCGAAAGTCACGCAAATGCTGCCTCCCCTGGTGGGGAAGAGTTTCATGAGCAAGGGAGTGTGGGTGCTCTTGATCGTCATCGTGGCGTGCGCCACAGCAGTGTTCCTCGGCTACCTGTATAGCCGCTCCCATTCGCCGGATTACGATGCGAACGGCTACTACTCTGGAAGCCCGCCCGATAACAGTCCCACCAGCAGAGATACAACTGCGGCGCTTTCGGGTGCGCTGGGTGATTCGGGTGATAGGGCCCATGGCTCAGTACCGCAAGCTGCTCAAGTGCAGCAGCCGACGCAAGCCCCAAGCCAGCAGGCGATGCTACAGGCTGTCCAGCGAGACACGGCAGCCAAAACGCGGGGTGACAGCTCGAAGGTGACGCCAAACACCTACGGGAATGTGGTGGCCTCGTTCTATCCGGGTAAGTCACCCCTGGATGCCATCGGAGATGCGTTGGTCTCGATCCACTCAGAGTTGACCGTGCTCGACATGGCACCTTCGGGCTACCCCGAATACCAGGTCGAGTGCCAGTCCAACGGTGAGTGCGTAGGCGGCACAGGTACGCCAATGGGAGCGGTTGTGGATGTTGCCAAGGAAATGTTCCCGGTGAATCCGGCGGACGTTGACCAAGGCGGCATCACCTGCGGTAAGTACATTTGCGAAGACGGCAAAGGTAAGGTTATCGGGCGCGCGCCCGTGACCACCTATTAGCTAGTATCGAAGGTCAATGTCCAGTAGGGATAGCAAATGATCAAACGACCCAAAATCGGGAGGCCCGTCTGTGGCCAATCGGATAAGCACTGCTATGCTCCAACAAGTGAAGTATTTAGGGAGGGAGCCATGAGGTTCGAGCTGATATCTATTTTGTCCAATACGATCGAGAAGGCCGATCCATGCTTGCTCACTTTCGCAGTGGACAAGGCCCAGAAACCGACAACCCTTGCGGATTTCATAGGTGGGCGTGCAACGATGACTGACAAGCACCACGGGCTGACCATGGAGTTCGACATTCAGGCAGATGCGGAACCTGAGGTCGTAGTGCTCTACGACGGCAAAAGCAAGCTCAAGTTCCGTCACCATGGGACACTAAGCCCTGGTGAGGAATTGAAACAAAGAAACTCCATCACCGAAGTGGGTTACTCCTACCTAATCAGAGAGTTTCGCTAGCCCTTAGGGGCTGGGATGGTCATTCCTTCATGGCGACCACGGTTGCTTTGGCAAGGCGCCGCATCGGCTCGTTCCAGTCATGCCGGTTTAGATCATCCCTCATAAAAATCTCGATGCCTATTGAGATCCCGGATACAGAGCGATAGCGATGTTTGTCAGTTTCATCCCTCGCTCTTGGATTGCTTCTACGTTCCAGCAACTCAAGGCGATAAGCGCTGTGTTGAGGGAGAGGTTGCTATGGGCGATTAACAGCGTTTTCTTCTCTGAGAAGGACTTGTTCTGCGCCTCTCGGTTGACGGAGAGGTTCAAGAGCGTGAGATTGCCCAAGGTGCTAATCGCTGCATCCCGTTTGAGGATCTCTTGCTGCCTGTCCGAGAGTTCCAGTCCGCTCAGTTGAGCGACGGTTGCTTGGTCGCGTTCCTCTTTGGTGGCGTGTGCTCCATCGGTTAGCGGCCAGTGCGCGTACCAACTGCGCGGCATGATGTGCTCGATGTCCAGATTATTGAGATTGGGCAGCACCAATTCCTCGGTTTTCTTCCCGCGCCGCCACGCGGCCTCCAGCTCGGTGAGGATTTGGCGGGCCTTGGGTGCGTCCAGGTTGCCGCTGTAGAGTGCGTAGGTGGTCAGCGCCCGCTGGAACTCCGCATCGTCCGGCCAGCGGGTCGTATCGCTCTTGGAGCCGGAAAGGTGCTTGCTCACTGCCGCCACGGAGACCTCTTCCCGATTCAACTGTCGCATGAGCGACATGAAGATGTTGGCGTAAGCCTTGTTCGTCAGGCCGCAAACCGCACGCCGAACGAGGAAGGAGACCAGCAGGTTGAAGATGGCGGTTTTCTCCGCGTCGGTGCGATTGGAAGTAGAGATCATTAAAGCCAGCGGATGAATGGGGCTGGCCTCGTAGGGAGTAATGCGCCGCCCGAAGTGAGCTATGGGCAGCGGGCCTTCGCCGGAAGTGAGCGCCTGGTAGTGCGCCGCGTACTTGGTCAGCGTATCGAGCTGCTGGGCCGCGGTCAGCGGAGGCTTTCCGCTCGGGGCGGCGTAGGCTTTGTATTGGTTGTAGAGACGGGCTAGGTCTACTTCCGCGCGCCCTTCGGCCTGGAGCATGGTGTACAGCAGCCACTCCAATCGGGGCCGCTTGATGCGTCCGCGCGTTTCGATGTTGGTCCAGGGTTCCTGCTCGAAGGGCGTCCACTTGGACTCGTAGAGATCGGCTGACTCGGTGTTCTCGCGCGCGGCGCGCATGAAAATGAAGTTGCGCACCAAGTCGGTGGCGTTCAAGGCGGCGCCGCGACCGTTCAATGTCTCGAAGATGGTCTGGGCATCGTCGGCCTCTTCCAGAAAGATCATCACCAGCCGCAGGTCTTCCAACACCGCCAGGGCCAACGCCTCGGCCCGCTGGGCGTGATCACCCTCTTCGGTAATCCATTCGTGGAACCGCGATGCAAAGTACCAGATGGCCTCTAATGCCGGCGGGTGAGCGCCGTAAGCACGCAGGTGCCCCTGTTGGGTGAAACAGGCGGGAAACGCGGCGCGCAAGTGATCGAAGGTGTTGCAGGCGAACGCGTGCGTGAAATTGGCCTGATCGCGGAAGGTGGGCCAGAGTTTGTAGGTCTCCACCTCCGGGCGGTTCATCGTGTCGGCCGATCCGTTGCGCATGCAATCCTCAAAGGTGGCCACCAACCCGGAGATGGTCGCCTCGTTGAAGGCCACTACTAGGCCGCGCAGCACGAACTGCAGCGTGGTGAGACGCTGTTGGCCGTCGATGATGTGGAAGGTATCCACCCCGCGCAGGCCTGATCGTGGCTGCTGCTCGACCACGGTGGCTCCCAGAAAGTGCGGGGCGATCTGCTTGGGATCAAGCGCCAAGCGGTCCTCAGCCTTGGCCTTGATGTCTTCCCACAACGCCTCCCACTGGTCGGCCCGGGACCACGCGTAGGCTCGCTGGTAGTGCGGAACAGCAAAGAGGCGTCGTCCCTGGTAGACATGGCGCACATCCCACGTTTCTGACTTCATCCCGTCGCCCCTGTAGCGTTTGGTTGATCATTGAATTCTACGGAGTTCATGTGGTCTGCGTCCCCCTTTCATACACCAGAGGCCTATCTAAGTCCTCAGTAGACAGACCCTTCTTTGCAGAGGTGCCTTGTATGAAACGACTCTGTCGATTCCGCGAATGACGGGCACGGCTATGTTTCCCATTGTGTGTTGGGACAAGACCACATGAAAAACACTAATTCGATGTCGTAGATTGAACAAATCCTAAGCCACATATCACATATGCGAGCAGGGATACCTCCGCTGCTTCATCCATGCAAATCGATTCATGGATGTTCCTTTGTAACGGAGCGATGGTGATGCAAGATCAAACTTCAATGATCCCGTACACGCTGGATGAACCCGCGCAGTCTTCTGGACTGATTCAAGGAGCTCCTGCTTGCCTTGTCTGCCGTTCGATACGCATTGAAACCCGTCAGTACGGAAAGAAAGTCGGTGGGACCATCGGCGTGGTGGCGGGTGCCACCAGTGGTGTTGCACTGGTGCTGTCGGGTGCGGAAGTAGGGGCTGTCGCTGGTGCTTTGGCGGGACCAGTCGGATCGGCGGTTGGTGCGCTCACCGGCGGCGTGTTGGCCATGCTCATCGGTGGTGCAACCGGATGTGCGGCAGGGGCTGCCTTCGGTGAGGTTGTGGACGACAACGTGCTCGATAAATACCGCTGCGCAGATTGTGGATACACCTTTGGCAGCAAGCCTGCCTGACATGGCGATTCGTCCGTAATCCCAACAATCCATGCATAGACCAAGCGTCCGGTCTTAACCGGATGCTTGGCCTTTATGCCGTCTACACATGAGGAAACAAACATGCACCTGGTCGAAACGATGGCCTATGCCGGCGAGAAGCCGTGGCATGGTCTGGGAAAGAGACTCGAAGCCCAACAACCGATTGACGTCTGGAAGGTCAACGCTGGTATGGACTGGGAGATTGAGGAGTCCGAAGTCCGCTACATCAGTGGCAAAAACAACGTCGGCGTTATCAGCGCCTTCCCAGAGCAAAAGGTGTTGTACCGCTCTGACACCAAGGCTCCGCTTGCAGTGGTGAGCAAGCGGTTCCAGGTGGTCCAGCCGGGTGAGATCCTGGAGTTCTACCGTGACCTGACTGCCTGCAACGGCTTTGAATTGGAAACGGCGGGCGTGTTGCGTGAAGGGCGAAAGTTCTGGGCGCTGGCGCGTACTGGCCAGAGCGCCATGCTAAAGGGGCGGGACAAAGTCGATGGCTACCTTCTACTAGCAACCGCCTGCGATGGCACGCTGGCGACCACGGCGCAATTCACCAGCGTCCGCGTGGTCTGCAATAACACGTTGCAGATCGCTTTGGGGCAGACCAATGGGGTCATCAAAGTACCGCACCGAAGTGCGTTCGACCCGGATGCGGTCAAACGCCAGCTCGGCGTCACCGTATCGTCGTGGGATAGCTTTGTCGCGCGTATGAAGGCGCTGGTGGATCGCCCGGTCGATCCGGATTCCGCGGATGGTCTATTACGCCGCATCCTGACCTATCAAGGCCAGGGCACCAAGGCCGCGGTGGTCAACGAACAAGCCGTCGCCACCGTGCGAGCGCTGTACGAAGGTGGTGGTCAGGGTGCGTTGATGACTTCCAGTCGCGGGACGGTCTGGGGGTTCCTCAACAGCGTGACTGAGTTCGTGGATCACCACCGGCGCGCACGCAGCCAAGATCACCGCCGTGATGCCGCATGGTTCGGCCAGGGCGCGCAGATCAAGCAGCGTGCATGGGACGAAGCCATGAAGCTGGTTGCCTGAGGGGAGGTATGTCAACGGTGCGTTTGAGGAACTGGACGACGACGAGCGGGCGGTGGTCGAGGAGTTCTATCCGGAAGGTGAGAAGGAACCAACGGAATCCGGCATCAATCTGCGCTGCAAGCTGGCTGTCAAAGTTGCACAATTGCTAGAGCAGAGGACGGCCTAACAGCTTTGAGCGCCAGTCCATCGATGTGGAATAGAGCCAGGGGGAGCCATGGGCTCCCCCTCGTCAATGTCCGCTTTCTTTTTGTCACTGCTATGCAGTGGTTGTGACGCTATCTCAACACATCGAACGATGGTGTATATGTCGAGCATCTGTGGATGCAAGGACATGCCAGTGCTCGGCGGCGCTGAGTAATTACGCTGCATCGAATTCCGGTTATTTATCCAATGCTTTTATAGGGGCAGTAATTATCCCTATCTCTATCCCTATCTCTACCCATCGATAAATTACATGGTCGGGCCATGATCTGGGCAACAAAGAATCATCGCCATGACGACATCACTGATCGACACATCTCGCGCGATCGACGAAGAAGATCGCAGCTACATGGGGCAGACCATCGCGGACATCGCTCGTCGCGAATCATTCCATGAGCACTTCGCTGAGCGAAGGGTGTACATCGAGACATCGGATGGATTGGTGCCGGTCGCTGACACTAGTGACCAGCTTCTGCTCGATTACATGCCCATCTTGAAGGACTTGCACAAGACCGTCATGGCGAGTGACATGATGCCTGTAAGGCAGGTGCTCCTTCGACATCAACGGAAGCACATCGGGACGGTGTACCGGCTAACCCGGGTAGGGCAAGCCATTCAAACGGCCTGCAAGATTTTCGCGTTTCGAGAAGAAGAGGGGCGGGACTGGCAGCATGCCTATGCGCACCATTCATTCCATCCGGTTGTCGCGGTCATGTGGGAGGCGGTCACGCGATGGTGGAATCCGATCTGTGACTGGTGGGATCCAGAGTCCATCGGGGTTGAACACAGAGAAGAAAAGGATGCTATCGAGGCGCTGTTCCAATTTGCGGGGCATGTCCGTCGTGTGTGCGGTCAGAAGGCTTTCAAGAGCATGCTGCGCAAGTTCAATCGCAAGGCGAAGGGCAACTTTCGAAGTAGCTGTGACTTGGTCACTGAATTGTTCAAGCGTCACTCACGCCTCCTGGTGCTGCGTATCGATCTGTACTTCCGGAAGGACGCCAAGGACTGGGGCTATACCGAGGAGGCCGACAAAGCTGTGAAGCAATACCTGCGCGAGTTGCGCGAGGGGAGGATGGTGCCTGATTTTCTCGCCTGCATCGTCAAGCGTGAAAGCGGGATTTGCCGGGGCATGCACTACCACCTGATGGTGTTCCTAAATGGGCATGAGCGCCAGAGCGCATGCCACCTGACGGAGAAGATGGGGGAAGCCTGGGTGGCGCGTATGGGCGCTGGCAAAGGCAGTTATTTCAACTGCTACGCGAATCGACATCGCTATCGCTTCAACGGGTTGGGGATGGTGCATGTCAACGACACGGAAAAGCTGATGGGTCTGCGTGTGGCGTTGTGGTACATGAGCAAACAGGACTCGCCCTTGATGGTGGAAGATGGCAAGGGCAAGAACTTCATACGCAGCCTGATGCCGACGACCGATAGCAAGCGCGGCGCGCCGCGCTTGCTTAGTAATGGCATGGACGAGGTCAAGCGTGTGTTGGGCGGGACACGAAGCCAGTACCCAGCGGACTTCGAGCAGTTACAGCGACGCAGTATCCGGTGCAGGCGAGCCTCGCGGAGGCCTGCACTTCAAGTCAATCGAAACGAGGTGTTTGCGCGTTATGGTGCGCGCAAGAGACGAGCAAGTGCTGCGGCGTGATCACACGTGGTACACGGCGTGGATAGCGAAGGGGTGAATGAGGAACGCACGGCTTGTGGCCAGCTAGGTCGTTCTGGTGCTACCCATGCCGAAACGGCCTGATGCGTAGCTGGGCTATTCATAGGCCCCCGCAATTTTGCTAATGATTAGCAAAATTGCGGGCTATAGGGGGAGGGCATTGTTCAAATCTGGACGAACAAGGGATGCGGCAGGCACCAATCGGTAACCTGTACGGTGCTCGCTAGTGGCCTTCGTACACGATGTATTACTTCCACGTTCCTCGCGCATCCATCCACTTGCTTGTTCCGGTCATTTTGCGTTTGCTCCACGTCCATGACCTTCATGCTTCCTGACGGTGGGTACTTCTCGTGGCGTCTGCTTGGGTATGCTCTGGTCACCATCTACCTCAGGGGGCGTTATGGGCAAGATCACGGATTTCATTTGCGAAGCGATCGAAGGAACTGGTGAGGCCATCGCCAAGGCCATCGAGGTCGGCGGTGATGCGATCATCAATGGCGTCGAGGTTGTGCGCGAGAACCCGGGAAAAACCGCCGCGATCGTGGCGGGAACGGTGGTCACTGGTGGTGCGTGCTTGGCGGGCGCAGGCGTTATCGCCTCCACCGCTGGCGGTGCTGGCCTGTTGGGTTCGACCATTGCCAGTTTGTCCGGTGCGGCACTCGAAAGTGCTTCATTGGCTGCTTTGGGTGGCGGTGCTTTGGCGGCCGGTGGTGCGGGCATGGCTGGTGGCACGGCGGTGGTGACGAGCGTGGGGGCTGTGGCGGGTGGTGCGGCGACGGCCGCGGCCGCCACGTTGCTCGATGAGCGTGCGGGCTGATCTTCGCTCACGCCGGGGCGGTCCCATCTTTTGTCGCTGGCTTTAACGAGCATAAAAAACTACCGACCCCTTTCGGGGTCGGCGTGCAGCGCATCAGACTGTTCGCATGGCGCGTGCACTGAAATACCAGTCCTGCAAGAAGATGTATTCCTTCTGGTTTTCTTCGGGGTTCTTGAACACGCTGACGATGTTGTCGACTTGCAGGAGGTGAAGTGCCGCATTCAGGCCAGCGGCGTTGCGGACGGGTTCGGGGCCCGACGTGAGGATTTTCGAGCGCGGCACTTTGGTGCCTTTGCCCGGCCCCTCCCAGAAATGCTCCAGGAGATGGTCAATCAGTTCGCCGGCCGCCGCATGGGCTGGACTCAGCGCCCCGTAGGTCGAAAAGAGCCTGACGTACTCATACATATGCCAATAGACAATCTCCTGGGCTTTGCGCAGAGTGACGGCTGAGATCTTGCCTGCCGCCCCACTGAAGTAGTGGAAGGTGGCGGCGAGGCGACCGACGTTTTCCATGAATTTCGATGCATGGTCACTGACATCGTGGAGCCATGAGCCAGGCTTTTGGTCATGCTCCACCTGCTTCGCAAAGTGGAACCACAGATCTTTAGCGTCATCGGAAAGTTCGACGACATCACGCTCAAAGGGGCCTGACAGAATTTTTTCATCGTAAATGGCCATCAGCTCCATCATGCGGGCATGAATGTCGGGAAGCGTTTCCGACTTGAATTCTTGGCCCATGACGACGCGCTGACCCTTGAGTGACTCGGGTTTCGCGACGAGAAAGCGAGCCCACAAGCCTGCGCCGCGTGCGATTTCGCCGTACTTCTGGATATAGCGCTTGAGAACGGGTTCGTGCGCTTTGAAATACATGGAGACACGAGCATCGCGCGCGATGATGGTTTCGCCGTTGGCGCGATCAAGGCTCAACGGCGAGGTGCCGTCCCAGAAGCTGTTGAGCTTGCCGACATGGCGCATGATGTCACTGCCGAAGAGGGTCTGCCCTTCGTCAGTGACGAAGGACAGTGTTTCATTATGACCTGCCAAGGCATCCATGCTGGATCGTGCGGTGATGTCCTGGCGGATGAGGCGGCGCAACCGTGGCGCGATCGGCTCCTGCCTCTGGTGTTCGGCGATCTGTGCTTCCAGCATCGTGGTGTCTTTACCATCGGTTTTGAGCTTGACCAAGCGGCGACTCAGGCTCTTGCTCATATTCATCCATATGGTGCGGTTTGCACGATAGGCCTTGAGCTTTTCCTCATGCATCGCCACCGCCTGAGCGTCGTGTTGGAAGATCGGTGCCAGCACAAACGCATCAGACGTGGTGGTGCGATCCCCAGACTCCGAAACGATCATCTGGTTGATGCCGATGGAACGCGGCTTGCCGGTCAGCGGACTTTTGAAATCCACCAGGCCTTGGCAGGTGATAACCATGCCGGCCACGAACGCCATGCCTACTTGCGCATGACTGCACTGCATGAAGTGGTGCACTTCCCATGCGGACTGATGCATGAAGTCGGGCAAGGAGTTCAGGGGATAGGGTTGAGTAAGGAATTTCATGCCAGGCCCTCCTGGGCGGCGCTATCTGCAGTGTGAGTTGCCTTCGACGATTCCATCGGGATGTGCGGCGCTTTCACATGCAACGGCTGGCCGCACGTCTTGCACGTTGCCGTATCACCCGCTTCATGGCGACGATTGCGCTCCGAGTGCAGCAGTTCGCGGAAGCGCTTGGGGTGGAGTCGCAGGTCGTAAGCGTTGTTGAGGTTTTCGATGATGGTCTTCTGAGGGATCTCATTGACCAGAGCCAATTCGACGTCGTCGTAGGCCTCGGCGAACTTCGATTCGATCGACTGACCTGCGTTGACAAGCGCGACCTCCATGCCGCGCTTGAATTTGGCCAGCGGGGTGTTTTTGGTCTTGCCCGTGACCGCACTGATGGTTTCAGTGGTGTGCATGGTTTTCCCCTTGTCGTCAGTGCAGGCGGGACTTGGCGGCACGAGCTTCGAGCCAGGCCAGGATCTCGTGCACCCACCAGACGGTCGGGGAGCGCGGGGAGTCGCCGAGCTTGAACGAACGGGGGAAGGTCGGATCGTAGGCAGCCGACTTCTCATTCTGACGGTCGTACCAATGGCTGCGCTTGTCGCCAGTCATGGCCATGCCGTCACGAGCGCGGACGGCGTACCTGGATGGGGTGTCGGTGTGTTGACCGTGGTGAGTCGCCGGGGCGAGATAGAGGTGGTCCATCCCACCGATGGGTTTGCCGGGGCACTGGATGTGGGGGGCGAGCCCCTTGGTGCTGGTCGGCTGGCTGGTCTGTGTCGCGTGGTGCATGAAGCGCTCCTTGGATGTGACCGTCACGTCTTGTGGCGCAGCGGGCCGCAGGTGTCGCGGCATGGACATCGTCGGAGGCTTACGGACTATTGCAGAGCTGTTGGAATGCCAAATCCTTGACAAGGATTTGGCATCATGCTTGGAAATTTATTCCGTGAACTGCCAGAGGGAGCCATCCTTGAGGCGTAGCTGGTGCTTGGGTCGCTTGGTCGCGCCTGTGGCATTGGCCGCGCCTTCGGGGCGGATCAAGGTGGTTGCAGCGCTCGCCTCGCCCTTGCCCTGAAATCCGGCTTTACGCAGAAAGGCTTCGACGTCCGAGCGATCCGGGTGGCTCAGCGGATCCTCCAAATTGACATGCGGCGCGGACCAGAAAATCTTGGCCGTCGTGATGAGGGTCAACAGTCTCGGTGTGACGTAGTGCTTCCAATCAGTGGTCAGAGATGCATTAGTGCGATCACAGATGCTGGCGGCGAGTTTGGCCAAAGTTCTAGGGTTGCCCGCTTTTTTCTTGTCCTGCACTTCTTCAAATGTTTCCCGCAACAGTTTCTCGACGTACTGGCGTCGCTTCGTCTTTTCATTGTCATCAAGCTTCGCGTGATCGCGCCAAAGATTCCGATTGACATCGATCATCCTGTCGAGCTTCGTCGAAATGAAGGCCGGAACATCCTCGGTGATTCCGCCATCCACGCAGAATTCTTCGATGAACTGCCAGGAGTTCAACCGATCGAAAAAGGCGGCGATATCAGCGTCGCGGGCATACACGTTCTTCCAGTTCAGATGCTCCGTGATGAGGAGCGAGTGCGATGGATCAGCAGGTTCACCGCCTTCGCCCTCTCTGTAACCCACAATTCGCCAGCCCTCGGGTCGTAACGGATTTCCAAGTCGCCCAGGTGTGGGATCGTCCCGACGAACCATGCCGAAGTGCTTACGGAAAACGGCGTCAAAGCTTGCTACGTCGGCGTTGCCGGTCTTCGCCAACTGCGAGCAGTCCTCTGCGCTTAAGATCAGACCGTATATTTCATCCCGCGGGCCGACGTAGATCGACTGGTTGATGGCCTCCCCTGAGCCAAGTGGTGACGAATTTTCCTGGCCTTCACGGATTAGATCTTCGTGGATAGAAAAGTAGCTGGCTTTACAAAATTGCGGAATGGTGAACAGCGTAAGGTGGCCTTGAGATGCATGGTGAAGCAGGGATGCAGGGGGTATAGACAAGCGTTTGGACCAAGTTTGCAAAGGCTGGCAATCGTGCTCGCGTTCGTGGTTGCTAAGTTCTTCGGTGTCATCGATGGACATGCGCAATCAGTACCTATAGCCGCTGGGATGTAATACGCCGTTTGGCCGCCATTTTTGCATGAGCACAACATTGTCGCAGCAGTAGGAAACGGGACCAATCTGCTCAGATCAAGAGCAAGAGCTTATTTTCCTGTGCCACGTCAAAACAGAGAGGATGCGAGGATATCTTTCCTTGCTGGCCGTCCATCTCACCTTCTGGTCTGTGCTCTATCTCACCTTGGGCGAGCTGATCCCAGTACACCTGGCCAACGTCCTGGGCTTCCGACCAGATGTGTTGACCACGGTGGTCTCGGCTGCATCATCTGCACGCTTGGCGGTACCATCTATCGACCCACCAAAGCGTCCGAAATTGCGTAAGGATTGCTGGACGGCTACCGAGTGTGCGCCTCCTCTTCACCCTGATGCCTCGACCGAGATTATCCCGTTGAGGCGCCCTCGGGCATCCTGGTCGCCTGGATAGGGGCTCCAACCCTGGTAGGGTATCTGTCGCGTTGGTCTATGATTCCGTGGGGATAGAGGCGGTTATGAGGGAATGCACCATTTCAGGGATCAATTTGGCGCTTCTCCTGCCGATACATCATTCATATTGTCTAGGTGCTGAGGGAGAAGGGGAGTGGCGACGGATAAGCTTCATTTTCAAGTTGACTCGCGTCTAGCGACACTGCTTAGCCAGGAATATGCGTCAACCGAAAAAGCCATTAAGGAGCTCGTGGACAACGCGTGGGACGCGGATGCGGACGTAGTCCGCATCGACTTGCCGACGCCGATGACGGACGAGCCTTTGACGATCGTAGATGATGGCACTGGTATGACTGAGGAGGAGATCTCACGCCATTACCTCTTTATTGCGCGCGACCGACGTTCGCGGAGAGGCGAGCGAACGGGGGGCAAGAAGCGGCTTATCAAAGGGCGCAAAGGCATTGGCAAGTTCGCTGGGCTCATGGCAGCGTCTGTCATGGCTCTTGAAACGCGAGCAAGAGGTCGATGCAGTCGGCTCCGATTGACATTGGAAGACTTGGCGCAAGTTCAAGACATTGAGCAGTTGCCGATTAATCACCAAGCCGAGCCCTGTTCCGAAGATCAACATGGTACGACCATTGTTCTGACTCAACTACATCAAGGTCTTGCTTATCCTGATCCCGACAAGCTGCGCCAGGTGCTTTTGCAGGAATATGGTCGGCAGGATGACTTCGCCATCTTTGTCAATGGGAAACGACTCGACATTGACGATGTGAGAGGGTCATACAACGAGGAGGTTGAGACGCTTCCGAGTGTCGGCGAAGTTCGCCTTCGTTTCGCCATCAGTGATGGGAAGACGGGGCTGCGGCAACCTGGCATTACCCTCCGTGTTGATGGAAAAGCGATCGGGAAGCCGAGCTTCTTTGGCCTGGATCAGAGCGAGGATTTTCCGCGCAAGCTGCTCAATAAGGTTTTCGGAGAGATTGACGCGGATGGCCTGGGTCCGCACGTGACGGCTGGCTGGGACGGCATTGTCGAGAACAGTGAACTTGCTCGGGCGGTTGAAGTCTTTGCCCAGGCGAAGCTGCGAGCGGCATTCAAGGAGCAATACGGCCGAGACATGCAGCTTGCCCAGGCGCGTTTGCAGAAAGCAGTTCAGGAGCGCCTGGCGAAACTTCCTGAATACAAGCGTGAATTCGCAGAGCGAGCCATTAAACGAGTGCTGGACCGCTATTACGGCGAACCTGAGTCAAAAGTCGAGCCTATGGTGTTTGTCTTGCTCGAAGCACTCGAACGCACGGACTACAGGGCGCTCATGGAACACATCGCCGAGGCGACGCGGGGTGACATCGGCGCCATCGCAGATGCGTTGGACCAGTTCGGCCTTGCGGACATGTCGTATCTGGTCCAGCAAGCGGAAGGGCGGTCGCTTTACTTGGATCAGCTCGAACGTTTGGCAAGTGACGGCAACACGCTTGAAAGCCAGATGCATCGAGCGATTGCTTTGAACCTCTGGATTTTCGGTGCTCAGTATTCGCTTTTCAGCTCCAATCAAACGCTGAAAAAACAGATCGAAGACTATCTCGGCAAGGCCTTCAACGGTTCTAATGCATCCAAGCGGCCCGATCTGCTCTTGAATGAAAACCTTCACGGGGAATACTTGCTCATCGAGTTCAAGCGCCCGGGACACGCGTTGAGACACGAAGATTATCAGCAGGTCACGGCCTATCGAAGCCAGCTTGCTTCCAATACGGGAAAACCCATTCGGGTGTTGTTGCTTGGCGGGAAGCGGGGCAGTGATTTACCTGCGGGTACATACATGGAACCGAACGCCGAGATCATGCTGTTCAACGATGTCATTTCGTCGGCGAGACGGCAGGTCGAATGGATGTTGCGTCGATCGACCTAATGGAGGGGATCCTGGCGAATGCCAGGATCCCCAGGCGATACGCGTGCCAGATCGTCGGCGATTAGGCCTCTAAAACGGGTGGAAACAAGACCGAATCTCGCGTTGGTGAATAGCGAGCCCCCTGTCTTGCGGCAGCGGTAAGCTGCTTTACATCCCAGCCGGTCTTGGTCAGGTGTGCAATGACATCTTGGGTCAGTGGCACGGTGTCGTCTTGGCCGAAGACTTCGTCAAACTTGCGTTCGACTGATCTGGATGCCTCTAGGTAAGGGCGGAGCCGATCCAGTGGAAAGCCTGCGATAGCACGCGACCCAATTTCTGGATGCTCGGTTTCCACGATGAAGAATTCGCCGCGCAGCTCAAAGGTGCCGTCCCAGAGAATTTCAATCTTGGTCGGTAGATCTTTGATGTGTGCCTGCTGACGTTCGCCTCGCCAGACCAGGCAAATCGCCCGATCGTGCGTCGGTTCGAGTAGCCAGGCATCGCCTGTTCCTGTTGAGAAGAGAACGAAAGGCTGACTACGGGTCGCCTCAGGGCCCGTGCGCACGATCCGGACTTCTCCGGCCTGCTCAGCCCTGATGACGGCCTCTATTTCAGCTAGGAGACCTCGGGCGGCCTGGGTCCGCTCCGTCTCCTCGAGACACTTGATCACGTGGTTCCAGTGATCGTAGCCCGCACCCTGAGCAACCTGATCGAGCAGAGACACGTGAGAGCCCGCACCTTCGCGATGGAGGCGCTTGGCTTGCTTCTTGAGGTTCTTGACCTTAGAGGGGTAGGTCGGAATGAAATGCATGACTGACTCCTTCTGCGGGCAAACGCCAGGTGCTCACTGCCCAGATTCGCCACAGGAAGGGAATCAGACGAAGTCAGAGTGGATGTCGTCCCGCGAGGGTTTGCCAGGGTGAGCAGCAGGCGCCGACCGCGCCCTTGCTGAATATATCAAGGTGCTTTCAAAAATCTAGAGGTCCCGGCCAGGGGCTGGAAAAGTTGTTGCGTGGGATCCCAGGCCCCGCTCGGCATGTCAAAATGAACCAGATTGGCCGCCATGAAGGCGGTCTAAGTCATTGATGGGGATAGATGTTCCAATGAGCGCCTTGCATGATCTGCTCGACACCTACCGCAACGCTGCCCTCACTGAACGGGAGAAGGGCACCTACTTTGAAGAGCTGATCTGCGCCTACCTGCGGCATGAGGCGACTTACCAGGATCTCTACGAGCAGGTCTGGACGTATGCCGACTGGGCTCGGGAACAGGGGATGGACGCCCGCGACACCGGCATTGACCTGGTAGCAAAAACGCGGGGAATGGGAGAGTTCCATGCCATCCAGTGCAAGCTCTACGCCGAAGACTACAAGCTTCAAAAGGCGGATATCGACAGCTTCTTTACGGCGTCCGGCCGCAAGCCCTTTGTCCATCGTGTGATCGTCAGCACCACCAATGTGTGGTCGGACCATGCCGAAGATGCTCTGATCGATCAGCAAACGCCGGTCAGCAAGATTGATTTGTTCGCGCTGGAAAACAGCCAGATCGACTGGTCTAAGTTCAAGGCTCTGCACAAGGTCGAGCTGAAACCCAAGAAGAAGCTGCGCGAACATCAGGACAGCGCCGTGCGCGCCGTTCTCGATGGGCTTTCAAAGGCCGACCGCGGAAAGATGATCATGGCGTGCGGCACGGGCAAGACCTTCACCAGTTTGAAGATTGCCGAAAGCATGGCGGGCAAGGGCAAGCGCGTGCTGTTCTTGGTGCCGAGCCTGTCGCTGCTCTCTCAGACCCTCACGGAATGGACGCAGGAAAGCGAAACGCCACTGCACAGCTTTGCGGTGTGCTCGGACAGTGACGTGGGTAAGAAGAAACGCCGGAAGGAGGACGATGAGGTTCAAACCTTCGTTCACGAGCTACGTTATCCGGCGACCACGGACGCCCGCCGACTTGCCCAGGCGATGCAGGTACGCCACGACAGCGATCACATGAGTGTGGTGTTCAGCACCTACCATTCCATAGACGTCATCCACGACGCCCAGACCAACTTCGGCTTGGACGCCTTCGACGTGATTGTTTGCGATGAGGCGCACCGCACCACCGGCTACACCTTCGCCGACGATGACGAAAGCCACTTCGTCAAAATCCACGACGCCGACTTCATACATGGTGCGAAGCGCCTCTACATGACGGCAACGCCCCGCATCTTCGCGGACAGTGCCAAAGCCACGGCCGAGCGCGATGGCGTTGAACTTTGTTCGATGGATAACGAGGAGCAATACGGCAAGCAGCTCTACCTCATCACCTTCTCCGAAGCGGTTAAGCGTGAGCTTCTGGTGGACTACAAGGTGTTAGTGCTGGCCGTCGAGGAAAGCCACGTTAATCGCAAGCTGCAATCGCTGCTGGCGGGTGACGACAATCAGATCAAAGTGGACGATGCCGCCAAAATCATCGGCTGCTGGAAAGCCCTGGCCAAGCAGGGGTTGAACGATGACCTGGTCGGTGATCATGACCCCATGCAGCGCGCGGTGGCGTTTTGCCAGGTCATTGAAATCGCCAAGGGTTCGAAAACCCATAAGGTCAGTTCCAAAAACATCGCTGGTATGTTCAAGGCGGTAGTGGATGCGTATCAGGAGGCCGAAGAGATCGACCCCGCCTCCCGCCTCACCTGCGAAGCCGAGCACGTCGATGGCGGTATGAATGCCAGCATCAAAGAAGAGAAGTTGGAATGGTTGAAGGCAGACGTGCCCGAAGGCACCTGCCGGGTGCTCTCCAATGTGCGCTGCCTCTCGGAAGGCGTGGACGTGCCCGCGCTGGATGCCGTCCTGTTCTTGACGCCGCGCAATTCTCAGGTGGATGTTGTTCAGTCCGTCGGCCGCGTGATGCGCAATGCGCCAGGCAAGAAGCGCGGCTACGTCATCCTCCCTGTGGTTATTCCGGCGGGGGTCGAGCCGCACGATGCCCTCAATGACAACAAGACCTATGCGGTGGTATGGCAGGTGCTGCAAGCACTGCGTTCGCACGATGACCGCTTCGACGCGATGATCAATAAGCTGGACTTGATCGGGCAGGACTCCAAGAAAATGGAAGTCATTGCGATTACCGACAAGGTTCAGCGGAAGGTGGCACACGAAAAGGCCACCACGACCAACAAGAAAGCAGGGCGTAGCCAATTTAGCATCGGCGAGGCGGTCCCTCAGATTGGCGAAAAGGGTAATGCGGAACTCTCCTTTGAAATCGGAGAGATTGAAAAGGCCATCTACGCCAAGGTCGTCCAGAAGTGCGGCAACCGGCACCATTGGGAAGACTGGGCCAACGACATTGCCAAGATTGCCCGCACCCATATTGATCGCATCCACGCCATCATTGAAGACCCATCTCATACGAAGGAGCGAATAGCATTTGATGCATTCGCCAATGAGCTGCGGGACGATCTGAACGACAGTACCAGTGACGCGGAAATCGTTGAGATGTTGGCCCAACATCTGATTACCAAGCCGGTATTCGATGCTCTGTTTGCCGATTACAGCTTTGCTCAGAACAATCCCATGAGCAAAGCCATGCAGGCCGTGTTGGATGCCTTACAAGAGCACCGACTGGACAAGGAAGCAGATACGCTCGAAAGGTTTTATGAGAGTGTGCGTCAACGTGCCGAAGGAATTGATAACGCAGCCGGCAAACAGAAAATTGTGGTCGAGCTATACGACAAATTCTTCCGCAATGCCTTCCCCAAGATGACAGAGCGTCTTGGCATCGTGTATACGCCGATTGAAGTGGTGGACTTTATTATCCACAGCGTGGCGCATCTGCTTGAACGGGAATTTGGGCAAACCTTGGGCGATAAGGGTGTCCACATCCTTGATCCCTTTACCGGCACTGGCACCTTCATTACCAGGGTGTTGCAGAGTGGATTGATTACCCCGGAACAGCTGCCTTACAAATACAAGAATGAGATCCACGCCAATGAGATTGTGTTGCTGGCGTATTACATCGCAGCTATCAATATTGAGGCGGTTTACCATAGTTTGGTGGGGAGGGGGTATCAGTCTTTCGAAGGTATTTGTCTGACCGACACTTTTCAAATGTACGAGAGAGATGATCTTATTGATCAACTGCTCGTCGACAACAGCGCAAGGCGTAAGCGTCAGAAAACACTGGATATACGGGTGATCATCGGAAACCCGCCATATTCCATTGGTCAGAAAAGCGAGAACGACAACGCGGACAATGTGGCTTATCCAAGGCTAGATGAAAGCATTCGGGAAAGTTACGCGGCACGTTCTGGCGCTACCCTTGTAAAGGGGCTGTACGATAGTTACATCCGTGCAATCAGATGGGCCAGCAACCGCATAGGGGATCGCGGTGTTATCGGCTTTGTTACAAATGCAGGGTTTCTCGATTCTGGAACATGTGATGGACTTCGAAAGTGTCTGGTGAGCGAATTTTCCAATATCTACGTGTTTCATTTACGTGGCAATCAGCGCACTTCCGGGGACGTGTCGCGCCGAGAAGGTGGAAAAATTTTTGGCGGAGGAAGCCGCGCGCCTGTGGCAATAACCATCCTCTTGAAAAATCCTGAGGCTAAGCAGTCGGGCTTGATCAATTTTCACGACATTGGTGATTACCTAAGTCGAGAAGATAAGCTCTCGCGTGTAGCCACTTTTGGAAGCATTGATGGGATCTCATCAACAGGCGGGTGGCGCCTTATCACTCCTGATTCGCATGGGGATTGGTTGCGGCAACGCGATCATGGGTTTGAGCACTTGATTGCATTGGGCGACAAGAAGAGTGGCGAGAAAAAGCTATTCGACAACTTTTCATTAGGCGTTGTTACCAATCGAGATGCTTGGTGTTACAACGCCAAGAAGGTTGAGTTAGTGCGCAACATGGAGCGGATGATTGATTTTTACAATCAAGAGGTCGAACGGTTTCAGTCAGCATTTGGTGGTCTCGATAAAAAGCTACGGGAGGCGAAGATAGATAACTTCATCGATACCGACGCTTCGAAGATTAGCTGGACGAGATCATTGAAGCAGGAGTTGGTAAAGGGGCGAACGTTCGATTTCCAGCCAGATGGGCTTTCGATTGCATCGGGTAAGCCATTTAATAAGCAGTGGCTTTATTTCAATCGGCGGTTCAATGAAATGGTCTATCAGATGCCGCGCATATTTCCGTTCGCGGGAGCGGAAAATCGTGTGATTTGCGTATCATCGAACGGTGGGACTGTGCCATTCAGTGTGGCGATGGTCGACGTCATCCCTGGTCTCAAATTTGCCGGTGATGGAGGAACCCAATGCTTCCCGCTCTACCTCTATGGCGATACAGAAGAAAGTGGGGATGGTAACGCTCAGGTCGGTATGTTTACTGGCAAAGGTAGTGAAGATTGCACCCGACGCTATGCGATTACAGATGAAGGCTTGAAGTTCTTCAGTGACCAATTTTCAACGGCTGAAATCACGAAAGAAGACGTTTTTTATTATGTCTATGGTTTGCTTCATTCTGGTGATTATCGGGCACGCTTTGCAGACAACCTTTCCAAAGAGCTGCCCCGGATTCCGTGCGTAAATTCGCTGTCTGATTTTTTGGGATTCACGAAGGCTGGGCGAGAGTTGGCTGAGCTTCATTTGAATTACGAATCAGTTGCTCCCTATCCAGCGAAACTGGAAACAGGTGGGAAGGCGCTTTCAGACATCGATTACCGCGTCGAAAAGATGAAAGTTCCAAAAATTGGAAAAGAAAAAGACCTGTCTACCATGATTTACAACAGCGAGATCACGGTGAAAGACATTCCTCCGGAGGCCTATGACTATATCGTCAATGGCAGGGCCGCCCTGGAATGGGTGATCGATCGCCAGTGTGTGAAGCCAGATAAGGACAGCGGTATCGTCAACGACGCCAACGATTGGGCAATCGAGACAGTGAAGAATCCCCGCTACCCGCTGGAGCTCTTCCTGCGCGTGGTGACTGTAAGCCTTGAAACCATGAAGATCGTTCGGTCTTTGCCGAAGCTGGATATCTGAGTTCGAATTGCTTGGGGGCGACAGAGCAGGCAATGGACGACAAACAACTCGAAACAACGCTGGCAACGGTTCACGCCCTGCTACAAGCAGAAGGAGTTGAAGAGGCGGCGCATATCGTTCGAACATATCCGGCCAGAGCGGACCTAACCGGGTACGACAACTGGAACGGCGGAACGGATCTGTGGCAGGTCAGTTTTCAAGTGCCTGCCACCGAATATGCTCGCCTAGCTGTGCGACGGGAGCAGTTGGAAACGCAGATTACAGCTCGTCTCAAAACGCTTCTCGAAGACGAAACTGGTGATTGGTATGCCGCAAAGATCGTTCCAGCCAGGGAATTAAGGAAAGAGTGGCGGAGCGAGGCATCCAATTTGCCTAAGCAAGTTAGGCTCAATGTCATTGACGGGCTTAGATTAGAAAATGTTACGTGGTATGGAAAGCTCGATGACGTTGAATTTTTGAGTCGGCTTTATGACTTGAAGCAGCTGCCCTCCACCGACGATCGATTCAAGGACGCAGCGGGTGACATCTGGCAACACTGCGTAAATAACAATGATTGGGACCGGGATTGGGTGTATGTCGATCGTCGATTTCAGCTGGAAGATGGACCTGCCGATCTGTTCCTGCGGTTCCTATGCGAAATCGTTCACCCGGTTGTTCGCCCCGATCGTGATGAAGCCATAAAACTCGTTGCTCATTTTAATGATCAGCTCCGACCGGTTGGTTGGGAGATCATGGAAGTTGAGCTGATCGCCGGTCGTCCACGCTTTGCCTATCGGTCCTTGTCAAATGTTGGGCAGCGTGTTGTTTCCCGTGCTCGAACTGTGACGGACGCTTTGGACGCAGGCGCAATGGCGAAAGCAATTGAACGATTGGAGCGAGCTATTGAAACGGACCCTGCCTTGGCTATTGGAACGGCGAAGGAGCTTGTGGAGTCATGTTGCAAGACGATTTTGGTAAAGAAGGGCATTGAAGTAGGGAAGAGCGACGATTTGGGCGACTTGACCAAGAAGCTCTCAAAGGAGCTCCGTTTGGTTCCGGAAGGTGTCACCGATGAAACAAAAGGGGCGGAAAACATCCGGAGCATATTGAGGAACCTTACCCAGTTGACTAACCATCTGGCTCAGCTCAGAGGCCTTTATGGCACCGGACACGGAAGAGACGGCAAGCATCGCGGACTACAACCTCGACATGCTCGTTTGGCAGTGGCTTCCGCGGTCGCGTTTATAGATTTCGTTGCTGAGACCTATAAGCATCGGGAGCAGGAAGCCCAGCAGTCAAAGAGATCTGAGCGCAAATAGTGATGGTCACTGTAAAGATTGTGACTATGCCAGAAGATGGTGAGCGCCTCATCCATCAAGCAATTGCCGAGCTTGGCTGGGGTGCAGATCCGGAGGCCGTTGCTAAGCTCGTAAAGCGTTTAGAACGAGGGTTGCCAGCTGAGGACGAATTTTCGGTGATTTGTAGTTGGCTCGGTAAGTGCCAGTTACTTCACAAGCTCGACCAGCAACAAGTGCCCGCAACATCCAGGCAGATATTTCAGGTTCCGGACCTCTTGGCTAGGTTTACGACCCAGGTCAACGACCGTCCCGTTCTCATTGAAGTTAAGTCGAAGAATGAGAGAGTTCTTTCGTTTCGTCCAGATTACCTGGATCGCCTTTCGAACTATGCAACTCTCGTTGGAATGCCGCTTCTTATTGCCTGGAAGTTCCAGGGCGTCTGGACGCTATTCGAGGCAAAACATCTAAAAAAAGCGCGGACCAATTTTAATATCTCCTTGCAGGAAGCACTTCGCCAAAATCTTTTAGGTGCCCTGGTGGGAGATGTCGCATACAACATCGGGAAGGGAGCTGGAGTCCATTTCCGCATAAGGAAGAAAAAACTTCTTTCAATATCTGAGGTTGATGGAGAACACGTAGAAAACTGGGAAATGATGATGGAAGAGGTCAAGATTACTGACTTCAACGGCAACCAGAGGACAGATTTGACGGGGGAGGTGAAGTCTCTGTTCTTTGCTTGGGATCTAGAAGCTCGCCAAGAGCATGTGGAGCCAGACATATGGGTGCACTTCGTTGCAGAGAACGAAGGCATGCAGTTCGCCCATATGGCGCTAGTTCGACTCCTCCAATGGGAATCGTCAAACGAAGCTCGTCCCGATTGGCGTAGCCTGCTTGTCAAAAAGCAGGTCACCAGAAGCATTGCTGACTTTTCCGCCGTTTTAGAAAAAGCAATGGAACAGCACGTCGTTTATTACATATTCCGTGTGAGACCGCACGAGATGCCGGTGTTTTTGAGTGAACCCTGAGCTGCAGGATCATTTGAATGGTGGGCGATTCAGTGCAGCCTGGGCTTGCACGAGGACGAGGCACTTGGCTTTTGCTCTGGTGACAGCGTTGTAAAGCAATCGGCGAAGCTGGTCCGCATCCCCGCGGACGGCCGCCGGCCACAGCACAATGACCTGATCGAATTCTCGATTCTTGGCGCCGTGAATGGACATGGCTTTGATCCGTGTCCGATCACCGCGACCCTGCCGCCGTCGATGTGAGATGGACAGTGTGATCGCCTCCACAACCTGGTGACGAAGAAATTCGGTGCGCCCGAGTGTGCGGCGTTGTAGGTTTAGCCACTGGGTGATGTCTCGTTTGAGCAAAATATCGCCGATGGCTTCGAGCGCGGCAATGATTGCAGTCGAAGACGCGACGTCTGGCAATTCAAGCTTGGCTAGAAGCTCCTCACTCAGCTTGTCTTCGGCCTTTTCCCATGGAATTTGGTAGGGGCCATTTCCCTGCTTCGTTTTGTTGTTGCCTACCCAGGTAATAACATCATTTGCGAATTTGCCAATTGTTGGTGTGATAACGGCTATTCGCTGACCTTTACCATTCCACGCTAGTTCATTGGCCAGGTAGGTCCCTGCCAATGCTGCCTGGGCGGTGAGCTGAACTTTAAAAATCCTGTCAGATATGAGAGCTTGCCCCCCGCGCAGGGCTGCCGATGCGTTGAGCAATTCCTGAATTTTTGTTCGTTGGGGTTGGTCGAGTTCGACGATCTCAGCTTCAGCACGGAGCCATTCCCACGCTGGATTCGGGCGGAGGGTTTCATTGAGGCATTGAAACTCGTCCGCGGCGGCCAGCAAATGCATGTGCTGGCATAGTGCGATAATTACTGCGAGGCGATTCGGTGTCAGGTCCTGGGCCTCGTCCAGCACGAGGGCAGGGTAGGTGGCGGCGACCCATTGGCTGACATGCGACTGGTTGAGCAGTTCTGCGGCCGTATCGCAGATGGCCTCGTAATCCGACGCTTCCGGAAGCTTCTTGCCTTGATGGGCAACCAGGGCTTGCCACCGGCGGACGATCCGCCAGGCAAGACTATCTAAGGTGGCACATTCGTATCGCCGTTGTAGTCCCAGCACCCCAATGAGGCGTTCATCCAGCCGGCGCCGCGAACCATGCATGAAGGTAAGAGCGAGTATTCGCTGGTGGGGGGCCAGCGGGGTCGCTACCAAGTATTCACTCAAACGTTGCATGAGCTGGTGGGTTTTCCCACAGCCTGCGCCCCCGGAAAACGCGACCTTACTCACTGCTGAAAAACCCACGTTTTATCGCCGGCTTGCTTGAAACGATCGGAAGATTGGTTGGAACACGCTTTGGCTAGCGCCGCGAATAGGTCTGACGCGCGCTGGCGACATGCGGCGCTACTCGCAATAGCATCGGCTATGGCTTCATAGAGCACAATGTCGTTCTTCTTATCTTTCAGGCGAGCCACAATTCCGCCAAGATCCTTTGAAGGAAGGTTCGGAAGTTCACCGAGCAACGCCGTGATGGTGTTTTGCTCCCCATTCAAGATCCAAGAAACCGCATCTTCAATCGTTGTGCCATCTGTCCATCGAATGACCGCGGACGGTGGCGTTTTGGAACCATGAAGCGCCTTCGCGTATCCGATACCCGCGTCATCGCCATCGACGAGGCAACATACGTTGGGATGAAGCCGATGGAGGCGGTTCGACGTTTCCAACACCTGTGCGTCTTCCGTTGGTGCTACGCCAACTTCCAGAGCGAAGATCTGGGTCGCCAGGTCCGTCCATCCCTGGGTCAGCATCAACGGTTTCAAGATGGCTTTGATCAGGTGATAATCCGAGCGACCTTCGGTAATGAGTACGAAGGGATGCATAAGCGCGGCTAACACATCAGTGCGGGAATGCTGAAAGAATTTCCGCAGCCAATTGGGTGCATCGTGTTGTAAAGGAGCCAGCAGAAAGGGCTCGGCGGTCAATTGCCCATCGGTGTTACGCACCATCATCACCGACGTCGGATCCGCCAGCGACGCAATCAAGGGAGAGTGGGTAGTGGTAAACGTCTGCGAGGAGAGGGATTGGACACGCAGTACCAATTGCTGTTGTGTAGCAGGTGGCAGGTGAAGCTCTGGCTCCTCGAGCGCCATGATGAAGCCATCACCCGCCTGCGATCGTAACCGCCCGAGTTCAAGTAAGAGTAAAAGTCCTTGAAGCGAAATTAGGCCGTTTCCCTGACGAGAGACTGGAACATCATTTCCACCCTCAACCCCAAAGTGCGGCGCTACAGCGTCCAGAACTGAGCGACTATCCGTATTGGTCACTCGCAAACGAAGCGTGGGGGCCGATGGGATGCACCGCGCGACCTCCGCATTGACGCTGGCGATGAGCGGTGCAATTTGCGGATCTTTCTCAATTGCGGATTCGGGATTGCGGAGCCGGTCGCGCTGGGCGAGCACGGCTTCGGAGGGTTGCGCCGCAGCTGCTTCGACGGTTCGACGAAACAACTCACTCCCCCAGGAAAGAATTCGATCCCAGGTTCGACTGGCCCGCACGAGGAAGAAGCCGAAGTCTTGAATTAGTTTGGAAGGAACCGCGACAGGCGAATCTTCGACAAATGGATCTATCGGATTATCGTGGTCATGGAAGTATCGGACCGTTTCAACGGTCAATGTATCGCGATCAAAATAGGCCTGAGATCCAATTTGGCAGCATAGTTTCCAAGCGGGTTCATCCCGCGTTGGATTGACCTTTCCAGTCACCTCATCCAGCCATTTCGGAACTGCTCGACCGTCCCTAAACCAATCGATGTTTAGAGCTGGATCATCACCCGGGAAATCGGTGATGGTGGCGACGAGGCGAATGCGATCAGCCGGTTGCGGGTTGGAGCCGTGGAAGTCGTGTTCGGTAAGGTCGCGAATCAAACGATCGCGACCCAGCAAAAGCGTCAGCGCTTCAATGATGGTTGTTTTGCCGGCATTGTTGGAGCCGACCAAAACGGCATGCTTCTTGAATCGGATGTGGCCTTGGCGGACGCCCCGAAAGTTTTGGATATCCAGATCAGCAACGCGCATGAAGCTTCCCCATCGGTCATTTTGTGTCTGCTTTTGACTGCCTAACGGCGCGGAGACCGTCCTTAGGGTCTGTGGACGGGCTGCCGCCGTCTGTGACCAGCTCTATCTCCCCGCCTCAGAATCCCTTTGGGTTGGTGGCACACCGCGCGGGTCCCAGGAGGCGCCATCCTTCCTTTGCCTTTCATGTCTGCTCCTTGGATTGGTTCCTTGTGTCGCCAAGATACCGGAACGCTCCCACAGAGGCAGCAGGGCGCTCTCTCGGGGAGACGAGCAGCGGTTATGCTTTCGGGACCAGAAGGTCTTCATGCTGGCGGGCTGGGACCGATGTAGAGAGTTAATACTTACGAAGCAGGAGCCATTCGCTCTTGATAGGGGGATACATGACGTTGGTTTGCTGCTGGCTCGATAAGTCGTATGGCCAGAACAAGATTACCGCGCTCGCGGATGCGAGGGCAGCGGATTTGGGAGCAGATGGTAAATGGACACCTCGAACCGAACTGACCACGAAGCTCTATAAGGTTCCGATGGCTTGCTATTCCATTTCCAGCCTCAATCCAGCAGTCGGCGGATGGGACAGTCCGTACTACACCACCGAGATAGGTATCGGTTTTGCGGGGTATTGCTTCGAAGCCATGTCCATTATCGCGCTGTTTAAGCGCTTCGTTGGGACCTTAGTCGCCTATCCGGATTCAGACAGTAACGTTGAACCTGAAATCGATGATCAAGCCCCGACACCTGAGCCGAAAAAGCTTGTCGACATCTTGATGGCTGTCATCGACGGCTGGTTTAGTTCAAGCAGATCGGATCAGCATGTAGAGTTCTTGCTGTTTGGGTTCTCGCCACAGAACGGCCATCCTTGGTGTGCTCAAGTCGAACGCATTAAGGGAGGCACGGCGAGGTTGGTTTTAGTGGAAAATACGTTGCAGGAATACAGTGTTTTTTCCATTGGCGACGCGGGGCATGGCGATAAATTCAAGCAAGAAGTTGAGGACATCTTAGGCCGAATTCGGAAGCAGTCCGACGGGATTAATGCGGGCGGCGATATAAATGAGCGATTGGATAATGATCTAGAAAAAGCTCGTCTCCATTTAGCCTCTCGGAAGACTGTGGAGCAGGCGGTGATCAATGAGATTAATAACGAATTTCGGGAGACGGTCGGTGGAGTGCTTCAGAAAATGGAGATATACGCTGTTGAAGTAAACCGAGCGGTTGCGGGATTTACGCGTGATAGCAAAGATTTCAATATCGACATGCTTCCGGCTGCTGCGGATCGGCTTGGTTATATTCCCATCTTGCAAAACATGGGGCGCGTTATGCCGGTGATGGATGTGAGGTCCTTAGCGGAGGCTCGTGTTCCTGGAGACGCAAACGAAGATTTTGGTTCGATGCCCGAAGGGGGACTAACATAGCTAGGGCAACGCAGTTGGCGCGCCGATTGGCACTTTTAACGCGCTAGTCCTTGGTTTTTAGGTATAAATTTGGGTACAAATGTCAGTTGTCAATTTTATTTTGTGTTAAAATTCAATAGCAAACGAGTTTATGCGGGTCTCCCCTTGGCACCAATCGAAGTTTCAGGAAGTCTCATCGAGACTCATGAAACGCACTGAACCCCGCATCTGCGGGGTTTTTTGCGTCTGTAGTATTCCCGGGGTCTCTGGGAGTCTTATCACTTTGTGTATGCTCTTGTGTAGGGTTGTCCATTTCGTACACAAGGCGGTCCCTGAATGCCAAGGCTCGCGAAGCCTCTGAACGAATTGCAGCGACGTCCCCCCGTTTTGAGTAGCACGGCGATTTGGAGTCCAATCCCCATCCGAAGGAGATTGGACTCCAAACCGTCCAGCTACTCAAAACTGGGGGACGTCGGTGCCTTTTGAGGGACGGGATGATCACTACACTTGCCGACGTTTTACGCGCGCTTCAAGCTGCCGAAGCAGCGCGGCTAAAGGCTCAGGGAATCTCGCACGGACCAACCATTGGTGCGATGTACGAAGGTTTGACGAGGGACATTATGGAGCGCGCGGTTCCTCCGTTCCTGAGCCTGAGCGTTGTCAGTGGCTTTATCGAGGGGAGTGGAGGAGGTCTTAGTAGCCAGGTTGACCTTATGCTTGTTCGCGGGCAAGGGCGGAAAATTCCTTACACCGACAATTACATTTGGCCAATAGAAGATGTGTTGGTCGTCTTTGAGGTCAAAAAGACGCTGCTTGGCGACGAACTACTGGATGCGTTAGCTAAGATGTGGAAGGTTTGTGACCTTGCTCGAGAATGCAAGAACGCAGGCGGTTATTCGGAAAACAACCTCTCATTCGCGCGGAAGACGTTCGCAAGATTGACTGGTCACAACCCGCTGCTTCCCGATGTTCACCTTCTTCCTGAATCCCTTCAACTCGTCCATTTCTGCACCTTGATGGAGAACGTCTTTCCTGTGCGGGTGATTCTTGGCTATGAGGGCTACAAGAGCGAGGAGGCGCTTCGGAAGGGAGTCGACAGAGTACTGTTTGAAGATCGCGCACGTGGGAATAATCGGGGTTTTATATCCCTGCCGTCACTTGTCATGTGTGGTTCCTCGTCCATTGTAAAGCTCAACGGATTTCCATATTTCAACCGCCACGCGGACTTCTCAGACACTTGGGACGTCATGGCGTCTAGTTCGGACAACCCGACGAAAGTGTTGTTGGAATTGGTTTGGACGAAAATCTCTTCGGAAGCTAACTTGAAGCTTCCAATGGACGATACGCTGGCCCAAGAACGAATGTCCTTGTTGTTTCGGTTCAAGTATATCGATGATGTTAGGGAAGGGCGGCGTGTTTCTGGTTTTGACGTCGAGTCATTCGCGCAAGTTCCTCTAACAAAGGATCGGCCAATTGCAGCCTGGTCACCAGAGTCAGGCAACGAGCTTCTGGCAATTATTCTGTTGCAAGCCGTCGAGCACGGCGCAGTCGGCTTGGAAGATGCTTGGTATCAGGACCTCTGTGCTACGCACAACGCAAATCCTGAGTCCGTTCTGCTCGACTTGGTTCGACAAAGAACTATGGCGTGGATCAACGCGGAAAGAAGTAGGGCGGCCCCTATTGAGCGTGAGAATCGAATCGTGTTGATGCCGGACGGAAGTGTTGTCGTTTCCGACAATCCAAGTCTTCTGGATTTGTGGCTTCGAAAAGATGATGGAGAGTGAAAGGTCAAGCTCTTAGGATTGACTTGGCCCAGCACCTTTCAGCATAAATGGTGACGCAGAGAGCGGTGGCTCCAACACTAGAGCCACCACATTTCGTACGTGTTGACGATTACGTTTGGCTTGGGTATTCCTTCCACCTCAACACCGTGCCGCAGATCACCAGGCAGTATTTCGATGCGATCCGTGCGCCGCAGAAGGCCTACGTGCTCGTGCCACGCACCGGGCACGATCCCAACGCGGCAATGGTCGACGCCCAGTACAAATTGTTGATCGAGCGCGTGTTGCCGTTAACACGATGAGTGAATCGGCGTGACTGGGGCGGCCGAAGTGACGGCAACCCGCCGGGGAAAGGTATTCATCGCCCGGGGCAGCGGCAGATATGACGTCGGACCTCGCGTCACGCGACACACATCGACAGGTGTCCCGGCACCTCGGCTGCAAATCGAGCAGGCACGGAGGGTCTGGTGGCTCCTCGTCGATGCACCTTGCCCCCGAACCGTTGCAATTCCCTTGCCCGGTTCACTGGCCCGCGAAAGAGGCCTTTCATTTGGGAAGGACGCCAATGCTGCACAACTCGTCTGCATCGCGCGCGAGGCGGGTTTTTCAAAACGAGCCCCATGCAAAGTCGGTGGTTGACGCTACCATTCCGGCAACGCCGTCATCTTGCCCACGATCCGAGACCGATTGAATGACCTCGACAGACCAAAAAACGGTCGGTGCTGACCAGCCATCCCATACTGGCCACATGCCCAAGCCCTTGCCGTGCGACCTGGACGGCGAAGCCACTGACTGCGCCGAGGGACTGGCGCGCGAGGAAGCGCTGCGCGGGTCAACGCTTCGCACGCCGCGCTGACGGGCATCGCGCACGGGAAGGGGCACCTTGGGGAATTTTCCAAACGAGCCTTGAGAGGCTGCGCCCTTGCTCGCCTTTCGATGCCCTCGTGGCGCCAACACATAGTCCGATAACGTCCAACAGCGACAGAAGGACTGGAGAAAAAGGCCCGTCCCTTCGGCGCGTTCTTTATTGCCTGTTCGGCTGATGGGGGCCATGCATATCCGCTGCAATCTTCCGCTGGATGGGGCATTCCTGGGGGCGCAGATGTGGGACGCCCCGTGATGCTTGTGGAACCTCTGATGCGTACTCACACGACCATACGCAAGGTCGTACATCGCCATAGAGAAAAGTTGTGGACATAGACCTCGACCTTGCGAATCGCCTTGGATTTCCTCGTCCGCAATACACGGCCGTCGAGAGGGAACGCCGCTGGCTATGTCGCTACATTCCGCAAGAGCGGATCGTGAGTACAGAGGCGATTACGGATCTTTATGTCACGGGTTCCCGTCTCCGACTCCGCGAGGCGCGCCCGGTGGGTGAGGGCACGCCCCGGCTGCGGCTTACGCGCAAAGCGGACGTGGATAGGCACACGAGACTGATCACGTCGATCTACCTGCCGGAAGACGAGTTCGCGATCCTCGCTTCCTCATTGCCCGGGAGCCGGATCAGGAAGCTGCGGCACAGGCTCGATGCGATCGGCGGCGTCACGATGTCCGTGGATGAATTTCAGGGAGACCTGGCTGGGCTTCTTCTGGCCGAAGCGGAATTCGAGAATCCGGAGCACCTGGCCTTGTTCAGCGCTCCGGATTTTGTGGCACGTGAAGTGACGGACGATCCGCGATTCACCGGTGGCTATCTCGTCAGGCACGGCATTCCGACTTGAACCGCTGCGGTGACGGGCTGCGCAGACGCGCGTGCGGAGGCGGCATGAGACTGGCGTTTGAGGTTCGCTTTCGGTCCGCAGCGGATCTTGCCATGATGGAGTAGGGCGCCAATCCCGCACGGCTGGCTGCGTGCAACGGCCTTATTGCATTCGAGCGCATGAAAATCCAGACGCTGGCACCGAAGGTCTACGTTCCGCTGCTGGCCGTCCACGCGGCGGTGCTGATCGCGGAACCTGCGCGGGTGTTGTCGTGGAGCTACGCGCTGGTACTAGCGGTGATGCTGTTCACCTTGTTCCTTGGCGGGCGAAGGCTGCGCCTGAGCGTGGCGCACAACCGGCCCTGGTGGACGATGCTGTTGCTGGCACTGGCGGTGCAACTGGCGGCCTTTGGACTCCTGCTGGCCGACTCGCTGGTGCATCCGCAAGGCACGCTGGTGGCGTTCGACCCCACCTTCTACTTCTGCCTGAGCAGCCTGCTGTTGACGCTGGCCGCCGTATACAACCCGGTCGGCCCGCTGCACCGCTGGGCCAGCGCGCTCGATGCCGTGCTGGCCTGTGCAGCCGCGGGTCTGTTCTATGCGTTGTTGCGCGACGTCATAAAGCAAGACAGCGCGGAAACATCCACTGCCTCGCTGGTCATGTGGATGTTCGACGCGATGGCGTTGTTCGTGGTGGCCTGTGCGACCTTGCGCTTTGCCGTCGCCAAGCGCGCGGACGAGCGCCGCTTCTTCGTCGTGTTGCTGGTGTTCGCATGGGCGGAGCTGGTGTTTCCGGCGATCCACAATCGCTTCATTCTTTCCAGCGAATCCTATCTGCCCGAGCTGTGCCTGGACCTGCCCTTCGTCGCGGTGGGTCTGCGGCTCAGCCAGCGGCGCAACGTGGCATTCCGGTGGTATCGACCAAACCGGCGCGCCTACCTGATCGCGGGCGGCACCAGCCCGTTCGTACTGAGCATGGCCCTGTGCCTGCTGGCCTTCGCCCAGTTTGACCGCAACCGTGCCCTTGCCTTCGGCGCGATGGCGATGGGTGTCGTCTCCTACGCCATACGCGTTGCCTTGCTGCTGGGACATCATTTGCGCCAGGAGGGGGAGCTCAAGCACCTGCAGCGGGGATTGCGGCGCACCGTCGTCCGCGACGAGCTGACCGGGCTGCTGAACCGTCGCGGCTTCTACCGCAACCTGGATCGCGTGTGGGAACGAGTTGCGCAGGAAAGATTGCCTATCGCGGTCGCTCTGCTGGATATCGACAGTTTCAAAGCCTACAACGACGCGCATGGGCACCTGGCGGGCGACGATTGCCTGGCAGCGGTGGCGCGCGCGCTGCAGCAGGAAGCCGACGCATACGGCGACCTGACCGTCGCTCGTTATGGCGGCGAGGAATTCGCTGTGCTGTTGCCGGGTCGCGATCGTGCGACGGCGGAACACGTCCTGCAGCGACTGCGGTTGCGGGTGGAGGCATTGCGTATCGTCCATAGCCGAAGCCCGCACGGCGTCGTCACCATCAGTGCGGGACTCGCCGCGCGCGACAGCGGCGAACAGGGCGAAAAATCGGAGCTGCTGGACCAGGCCGACCAGGCGCTCTACGCTGCCAAACGTGCCGGCCGCAACTGCCTGCGATGGTTTGCGCCGGACCTGCCAGCGAGCGGGCTGGACAGGCGCGGTTGACCTCGCACTCGGCGCGGCGGAACCCGTGCATCATCGGCTCGACCGGCAGTTCACGCTTCGTGCGGGCGCGCGGTGGTCGTTGTCAGTGAAGCCGCTTGCGGAACATTGGTGACATTGCGCGATCAGGCCCGCTTTCGAACCGGTGCCGACACGTTTTGAGATCCTCTATGGGCGTCGCCATGCTCACTACTCACGCCACCATGCATACATACACCGTACAACTCCGAATCCGCGGGACTGGGCTTTGCCCCGAAGAGATCACCAGTCATCTCGGTCTTGATCCCAATCAAGTGAGGAGAGAGGGGCAGCCGAGAGGCGTCGGGCAGACGTGGTCTGAATCGATGTGGTCCTACGATGGCTCTATCGACGGCGGCGTTATGGAATGGAGCAGCCTTGAGGAAGGACTGCTGTCGGTCATGAATTTCCTATGGTCCAAGCGCAGCATGATCGAGGCATATTCGCGCCGCTTCGACGTTGTGTGGTGGTGCGGACACTTCCAGTCCAGCTTCGATGGTGGCCCGACTTTCTCGGTGGCGCTGCTGGGAAAGTTAGCCGAATTTGGCGTTCCGATTTGCCTCGACAACTATTTTTCGGCGCCATGCACTATCGAATAGCCTGCGGATTGGGTCGGCTTTTACCCACATCCGACATGGCCGCTGGATGGAAAGGGCAACCTCAGGCTGCCGCCTGTTGGGAGATGAACTTCAGATACCACGGCATCGCCTCGCCCAGGCCCTGCAGCAGGGTGTGGGTAGGTGCGTAGCCCAGGCGGGTGGCGGCGCGTGTGATGTCGGCCAGCGAATGGCGCACGTCGCCCGCACGGAACTCGCGGTGGATCGCAGCCTTGGCGTAGCGCACGTTCTCGGATGCGAGCTGCCGTACCAGTCCCTCGAACAGCTGGTTGAGGCTGGTGCGCTGTCCCACGGCCACGTTGTAGACCAGGTCGCGCTGCCCGTCCGTCGCCAGTGCCGCGAGCAGGTTGGCCTGCACCGCGTTGGCGACATGGCAGAAGTCGCGCGTGGTCTCGCCGTCGCCGTTGATGTACACACTCTCGCCGCGGATCATGGTGGCGATCCATTGCGGGATCACCGCGGCATAGGCGCCTTCCGGATCCTGCCGGCGGCCGAACACGTTGAAGTAGCGCAGGCCGATGGACTTGAAGCCGTAGCAGCGTGCGAACACCTCGGCATAGATCTCGTCGAACAGCTTGGTCGCTGCGTAGGGTGACAGCGCGCGTCCGATCCGGTCCTCGATCTTCGGCAGGCTGGGCTCGTCGCCGTAGGTGGAGCTGGAGGCAGCATAGGTGAAGCTGGCGACGCCGGCGTCGCGTGCGGCCACCAGCATGTTGATGAAGCCGGTGGCGTTGGCTGCGTGGGTGGCCAGCGGATCCTCGATCGAACGCGGCACCGAACCCAGCGCAGCCTGGTGCAGCACGTGGCGCACACCGGCGCAGGCACTGCGGCAATCCGCGATCTCGCGGATGTCGCCTTCGATGAAGCGGAAGCGCGACCACGCCTCCGGGCCGACCAGCCGTTCCACCTCGTCGAGGTTGCGGCGATGGCCGGTGGCGAAGTTGTCCAGGCCCACCACGTCCTGGCCCAGGCCCAGCAGCGCCTCGACCAGGTTGGAACCGATGAAGCCGGCAGCGCCGGTGACCAGCCAGGTGTCCGCGCGGGCGCGCATGCGCAGCTGCAGGTCTGCCGGCAGCAAGGTGTCTAGCGTCGTCATCACAGCCTCCCATCCACGGCATCGCGCGGCAGCACGTACTTCACGTCGTAGAGCACGGACGAAGGTTTGCCGTAGGCACGCACGCCGTCGGCGCCCAGCGCCACGAACTGCCGGTGGCCCACGGCCACGATCACCGCATCGTAGGCAGCCGTGGGCGGCTCCGCCAGCGGAACGAGGCCGTATTCGTGCTCGGCTTCGGCCGCGTTCACCCACGGGTCGTGCACGTCCACCGTGGCGTTGTAGTCGCGCAGGGCCTGCACGATGTCGACCACGCGCGTGTTGCGCAGGTCCGGGCAGTTCTCCTTGAACGCCAGGCCCAGCAGCAGCACGCGTGCGTGCACCGGGTTGATGCCCTTGCGCACCATCAGCCGGATCACCTCGCCGGCGATGTACGGGCCCATGCCGTCGTTGGTGCGCCGGCCGGCGAGGATCACGTCCGGGTGGTGCCCGACTTCCTGCGCCTTGTGGGTGAGGTAGTAGGGATCGACGCTGATGCAATGGCCGCCGACCAGGCCGGGGCGGAACGGCAGAAAGTTCCACTTGGTGCCGGCGGCTTCCAGCACTTCCAGCGTGTCGATGCCGAGCTTGTTGAACAGGATCGCGAGATCGTTGACCAGTGCGATGTTGAGGTCGCGCTGCGTGTTCTCGATCACCTTGGCCGCCTCGGCGACCTTGATGCAACTGGCCTGGTGCGTGCCGGCGGTGATGATCGAGCCGTACAGGCGATTGACGAAATCCGCCACCTCGGGCGTGGAGCCGGAAGTGACCTTGAGGATGCCGGTGACGCGATGCTGCTTGTCGCCGGGATTGATCCGCTCGGGACTGTAGCCGACGAAGAAATCCCGGTTGAAGACCAGCCCGGAGCCTTCGGCGAGTAGGGGCACGCACACTTCCTCGGTGCAGCCGGGATAGACCGTGGACTCGTACACCACGATGTCACCTTGCTTCAGCACTTTGGCCAGCGTCTGGCTGGCCTTCACCAGCGGCGTCAGGTCCGGCCGCTTGGCGGCATCGATCGGGGTGGGCACGGTGACGATGTAGACGTTGCAGGCGCGCAGATCGTCGAGCGTGGCGGAGAAGCGCAGATGCGCAGCGGCCGCCAATTCGTTGGCATCCACTTCCAGCGTCTGGTCGTGGCCGGCGCGCAATGCGTCGATGCGCGCGTGGTTGATGTCGAAGCCGAGCGTGTCGTAGTGCTTGCCGAACTCCACCGCGAGGGGCAGGCCGACATAGCCGAGGCCCACGATGGCGAGTCGGGTGTTTTCCAGCTTCCGCATACAGTCATCCCGAGGTGTTTTGGGTAGCGTCTGATGCGCATGCAGCGCGTGTCGGCCGATCGACGGGGACGCACGCTTGCGCTGGGGCGAGCGCGGTGCCGACTATGCGAAGGTATATCGTGCGGAGGATGTGTAGGACCTGTACGGCGCGATGAAGTCATCTCGAGTTAATGTGCGGCTTCCTCGGACCATGTGACCGGCGCTTCCGCGTGCTGAGTGCGTGAACGCTTTCTCACCCGTGGAATCCGCCACGCTTCGGCTATCTCATCGTCGACCGCTCTGCTCTTGCTCGACGCTCTTATCTGACAGATTTGGTAAGCCGATATCTCAGGTACTGGCCCAGGGTGGGGTGATACCAGAGCCTTGACGGGCTGACTCCATCGCGGCTGACGAGGGTGCCATCGACCACGTCGTGCAAGGCTTGCTTCATCAGCGGGATTCCCGCGGCAAGCTGATGCAGCGGATAGGTATTGAAGCCGTCGCTATCTTCGATACGGATGCGCTGCTGGTACAACACACCGCCAGTATCCACGCCGGCGTCGACCAGGTGGACGGTGACGCCGCAATTCTCGACGTCGTCGTGGACCAGCGCCCAGTAACCGCCGTGCACGCCGCGGTAGCGCGGCGTGATGCCGGCATGGGTGTTGATGAAGGGGCGCTGGATGCAATCGATCACCTTGCGCGAAATGATCCGCGTGCCGTTCACGACCACTGCATCCGGATCGAGTTTTCTGAGCAGGCGACGCACCGCTGCGGTGTTTATGCTGTCCACTTGATGGGCGATGGCCTCAGGTGGCGCAGCGGCGTGCAATCCGTAGCGAAGGATCAACGCGTCGCTGCGGCGGCGCTGCAATCGCGCCAGCAGCCGGTTGAATGCGATGAAGGCAAGTTGGCCGATGACCGTGAACCAGCCCAGCTGGCTCACCCGGTACCGGATCATGGACCGTGCCGATGGTTTGCGCTCCGTCACTACCGCGAGGATCTCCATCTCGCCCGCCAGTGCGTTGTACAGGAACCGGGACGAGGGCCCGTCGCCGCACAGCATGACGATGCGTGGAATCCGCCGGCTCATTGCGCAGCCAGTGCATCGGCAAGTTCGGCCATGCCCAGCGAGCGCATGCCCTCATGTTGCCGCAGGCGTTCGAACTCCTCGATCACCCGTTCCAGGAAGCCCATGTTCTGGTCGGTGTCGATGCCGAAATTGTGCGGATGCCACCACAGGTGGAAGACTTCCTGACGCTTGGCGGCATGGCGCATCGCATGCGTGATCCTGCGCAACCGCAGGCCGTCCGCCCAGGCCAATCGCGGGTTGTGCGGCCGCAGGAAACGGCTGGCCGGAAAATTGAGTGGCGGCCTGCCGGCGCAGCTTTCCAGCGCATACGTGTGATGCCCGCTGAGATTGATATAGCTGTCGAGCAGGCGCCCCAAGCGGCGCACGGCGTTCTGGCCAACACGATCGGTGGCGGCATAGAGCCAACCATGCTCGTTGCCGCGGTAAGCGCCGATGCCGTGTTCGGCCAGCACTTCCAGGTAATCGGGATTCCACTGGTTGCGGGGAAACACCAGGCTGCGCAGGGCGATCCCCTGCGCGGCCGCAGTGCGAACGGCCGCGGCGAGATCGGCACGGAACGCCGCAACCGTCTGGCCGGCTTCACGGCAGTAGTAGTGCGAGAACGTGTGGCTTGCGATTTCCTGTCCGGGTGTCGCGGCGATCAGGTCGACCAGGTCGGGGGCGAAGTGATAGCGCCCATCGAGATCGGCGGACTGCTCCAGGTAACGGTACGGGCAAAGCGCGCTGTTCTCGTAGCCGGGCTTTACCGTTGGAGCCGCCGAAAGGGCCGCGTCGCGGTTGCGGCAAAAAAGAAAGCCTACGGTCGCCCACGTGGCGTGGACTTGGTGTTGCTCGAACAAGTCCAACATGCGCGGGATGGCTTTCCGTGCGCCATCGAGACGATTGCGGAAAGCATCGAGGCCGCGCGTGTCGCGTACGCCCCAATACAGTTCAAAGTCGATGGATATGGTGAATGTGCCGGTGCTCATTCCAGTTCCAACCGCTTCACGCCGATAAGAACGTATCGGCTTGACGGAAGCGCGCATTCGTCAACTGCGCTTTGCAGTACTCGCTGTGTCGGTGGCCGAAATTGGCGACATCGGCATTTATCGAAATTTCTGATGCGTATATCCAGTCGCAGGAGTGGGTTCCGGTGGCCTCGTCGCTGCGTTCAAGTAACGGCAGGGCCACGTATGAATCGATGAAGGGGCGGAGCTCGCAACCGCTACCTGCATGGCACGAATCCTGATCAAAGGCGGCCATCCACGGCATCGCGCGGCAGCACGTACTTCACGTCGTAGAGCACGGACGAAGGTTTGCCGTAGGCACGCACGCCGTCGGCGCCCAGCGCCACGAACTGCCGGTGGCCCACGGCCACGATCACCGCATCGTAGGCAGCCGCGGGTGGCTCCGCCAGCGGAACGAGGCCGTATTCGTGCTCGGCTTCGGCCGCGTTCACCCACGGGTCGTGCACGTCCACCGTGGCGTTGTAGTCGCGCAAGGCCTGCACGATGTCGACCACGCGCGTGTTGCGCAGGTCCGGGCAGTTCTCCTTGAACGCCAGGCCCAGCAGCAGCACGCGTGCGTGCACCGGGTTGATGCCCTTGCGCACCATCAGCCGGATCACCTCGCCGGCGATGTACGGACCCATGCCGTCGTTGGTGCGCCGGCCGGCGAGGATCACGTCCGGGTGGTGCCCGACTTCCTGCGCCTTGTGGGTGAGGTAGTAGGGATCGACGCTGATGCAATGGCCGCCGACCAGGCCGGGGCGGAACGGCAGGAAGTTCCACTTGGTGCCGGCGGCTTCCAGCACTTCCAGCGTGTCGATGCCGAGCTTGTTGAACAGGATTGCGAGATCGTTGACTAGTGCGATGTTGAGGTCGCGCTGCGTGTTCTCGATCACCTTGGCCGCCTCGGCGACCTTGATGCAGCTGGCCTGGTGCGTGCCGGCGGTGATGATCGAGCCGTACAGGCGATTGACGAAATCCGCCACCTCGGGCGTGGAGCCGGAAGTGACCTTGAGGATGCCGGTGACGCGATGCTGCTTGTCGCCCGGATTGATCCGCTCGGGACTGTAGCCGACGAAGAAATCCCGGTTGAAGACCAGCCCGGAGCCTTCGGCGAGTAGGGGCACGCACACTTCCTCGGTGCAGCCGGGATAGACCGTGGACTCGTACACCACGATGTCGCCTTGCTTCAGCACCTTGGCCAGCGTCTGGCTGGCCTTCACCAGTGGCGTCAGGTCCGGCCGCTTGGCGGCATCGATCGGGGTGGGCACGGTAACGATGTAGACGTTGCAGGCGCGCAGATCGTCGAGCGTGGCGGAGAAGCGCAGATGCGCAGCGGCCGCCAATTCGTCGGCATCCACTTCCAGCGTCTGGTCGTGGCCGGCGCGCAATGCGTCGATGCGCGCGTGGTTGATGTCGAAGCCGAGCGTGTCGTAGTGCTTGCCGAACTCCACCGCGAGGGGCAGGCCGACATAGCCGAGGCCCACGATGGCGAGTCGGGTGTTTTCCAGCTTCCGCATACAGTCATCCCGAGGTGTTTTGGGTAGCGTCTGATGCGCATGCAGCGCGTGTCGGCCGATCGACGGGGACGCACGCTTGCGCTGAGGCGAGCGCGGTGCCGACTATGCGAAGGTATATCGTGCGGAGGACGTGTAGGATCCTGCGGCCGAGATGAAGTCATCTCGAGTTAATGTGCAATGTCGTTCGATTGGGCGGCAATTACTTCAATTCGTTGCGCGCGTCATTGCTGCATATCCACCGCACTTGCGACTGCCGGGATGCGTAGCGCGCTTCGACCATCGAGCCGATGCGTCACAGACCATCGCTTCGATGTGCGCCCGCGAGCGCCTGGCGCTGCGACGAACCGGCTTGCAACGGCTTTGCGGCCCGAGCCCTAATCCAGGATCAATGGAGAATGCCCATTTGAAACATTGCCCAGCCCGCCACCGCACTGATCGTCAGGCAAACAATGAGCCAGAATCCGCGGGAATTTTTCCCCCAGAACGGCTTCTTCTCGTTGTTTTCCATAATGTTTTGCATCCGCAATGATTTGGCTGGACAGGCTGCTTAGGGTGCTTGCATGATGCCAGTATCGTGCCAAACCGCAGCATATGCGCGCCTGGACTTCACGCCATGTGATACGGAGCAGGAATTTGCCGTCGGGCATCGCGATCGGGTTCGAATACCGGTGAATTGCGGCGAGTGGCACCCGTCCTGGTTCGGCGCGCCGATCCTCGAATGGCACGGCAGGCTTCTCGGCACATCGTGGGCATCGAGCGCGCGGTGGCACTGCGAGTCATCTAGGGACAAAAATTTGTCAGCAACATGGATGCCCGGAATAGAGGGCTCGTCCCGCTCGGCTTGCGGTCAGCTGCATGCAAGTTCGGGGCAATTCGAAAATTCTGTTCTCGACGTCCTGGAGCCGACAGACGAGGTGGCCATGACGGTGACGCCGGGTGCACGATATTTTGTAATAGGGAATAGGTTGGGACCGATATAAAGGGATTTTTGGTTGACGGCGTAATTAGGTGTACGGCTTCTAAATGTGATTGGCGATTGTGATGCTTCTTTCACGTCCTGTATGGCATCACGGAATGTGGCGCTGTGATCTTTCACCCGCAGCGGCTGGTTTTCTACGCGGCAATTGATTTAAGTGATCGGATTCGGCTGGTTGCCATCGAAAGGCGGATTTCCGCCTTCCGAGGAGCTTCTGTGCGGGCGAAAAATACAAGTGCGGGATTATGAGCGCCGCCAGCTGACTGTTCAGTTATTCCCGGCAAATCGAATATTCGAGGACATGTTGATCATGAAAAAGACTTGTGCCTTTACCGTTCTTGGCTTCGCGTTGCTGGCCAGCGGTTGTGTATGGTCGCCAGGGCAAAATATGTCCGGGCAGGGCCTGGTTCGCGGCACGCCGACCGATAACAGCCAAATACAGCTGGTAACCATTACTCCGCAGCTATTGGCGGAGAATCAATCGCCGATGTTGACTGCATCGGTGCCGGAGGCGCTGCTGTCTTATCAACCGGGTCCTTATCGCATCGGGCCGGGAGACGCGCTTTACATCACCGTCTGGGATCACCCGGAACTGACTTCACCGGCGGGCACGCAACAGCAGACCGCGGCCAATGGTCGCCTGGTGCGCTCGGACGGCACCCTGTTTTATCCCTATGTGGGCTCCATCAAGGTCGCTGGCATGACCATCGAAGAGGTGCGCCAGGCCATCGAATCGAAGATAGGGAAGTATGTGGAGAAGCCGCAGGTGGACGTCAGTATCGTCGGCTACAACAGCCAGCATGTGACGTTCCAGGGCGCCTTCATGAAGACCGACCCACAGTCGATCACAGCGGTTCCGTTGACCTTGGGGCAGGCGCTCGGAACGGCAACCATCAATTCCGATCAGGCCAACATGTCGGGTCTGATACTCAACCGCGATGGGCAGAACTACCACCTGGATCTTGCCGCCTTGTACGACAGCCGGGGTCTGGCGAAAGACATTTACCTGAAGGCCGGAGATCGTCTGTTGCTTGCCTACAACGATTCCGAGGAGGTGTACGTGATGGGCGAAGTGATGCGCCCTCAGGCGGTCACCTTCAGGTCGCTTCCCTATATCACGCTGACCCAGGCACTGGGCCGTGTAGGGGGGCTCAATCCGGTCACGGCCAATGGCCGGGCAGTCTATGTCGTTCGCGGTGCGGACGATCTGAAGAACGCTCCGGCCAAGGTCTTCCAGCTTGATGCACGCTCGCCGGCGGCATTCGCCCTCGGAGACGGCTTCAAGTTGAAGCCGGGCGACGTCATATTCGTCGGCGCGGCCGGCATTACCCGCTGGAACCGCTTCCTGAGCCAGCTGCTGCCTTCGGCGACTCTGGTTACCAGCGCTGCCGCTGCGAATTACAGCGCGACCCATTAAGGCGATCCTGAATCTGCCGGGTCATCGTCGGGTTGGACTCGAACCTTGGTCATCACCGCCGTTCGCGTGTTGATGGCCAAGGTTCGAGGGCGCAGTCGAGGCCACGGGCGAGGCGCATACGGAATCCGATGCTCCAATCGCATCGAAATGCGTGTCGCACCACCTTTCCTGAAGAGGCATGGATGGGTCACTTATACGGCGTGGCCTGATCGCATCTTGGCTCTGGCGAATTTTTTTTAGCTTTTGCGGAGCCGTCTGGAGATTAAGGAATTCATGGCAATTCGTGCATCTGGGTCGCTAAATCACGGAAGAGCTGGATCTCCCGAAACACCATTTGAACAAGCGGTTCATGCGGCGCTTATATAAACCGGTCTTGTCTGAATAAGACATTCACGCTGTACAAGATTTGTCATCTTAAAGATGCTAGGTTCGAAGGCCTGGCGTGAGTGCCATTTCCTTTTTCATAGCAGTTGCTGTCGTGTCATTTATTTTTACTGGATTGATCCAGGCATGCATGAAATATCGGCCAGTCGTATTCGCGGTTCGTAGATAGCAGGCCGTCAAGGCCTTTGCCGCTCGCCGGCTGGACCATCCACAACATGAACTCGCTCGGACCTTGGGGGACCGCTCGAGATGGGTAGGAGGCGAAGGTCTCATGCTGGAACTGCGATTGGTTCTCGATGGTTTGGTAGCCGCATCCACATCTGCGGTAGCCATTGCTGTTATGCGTCCGTTTGCCATAGTGCTTGGCTTGGTCGATCACCCGGATCACCGCAAGCAGCATCTTGGCGAAATACCGCTGGTGGGCGGTCTGGCGATTTTCATCGGGATGGTCGCAGGAGCCGCCTGCTACGGTGCCTTCCACGGGTTCGAGGGAGTCTTGCTCGGAACCGCCGCAGTGCTTGCCCTGCTTGGCGCGCTGGATGATCGCTTTGGCCTCAGCGTTCGCGATCGTCTGCTGACGCAGACCATCGTGATACTGACGGTGATCTCCAGCACTGGCGTGTACATCCACACGCTGGGGCATCTTTTCGGCCACGACGTGGTGCTTGGCTGGCTTGGCGTACCGATGACCGTAGTCGCCGTCATCGGCCTGGTGAATGCGTTCAATATGATGGACGGCATCGACGGTCTTGCCGGCAGTCTGACCCTGGTCAGCATTGCCGCCGTCGTCCTGTTTGCTTCTCCTACTTCCTTGCGTGGGATCATCATGTTGCTGGCCCTGCTGGCTGCGGCAACGCTGCCCTATCTGGCCGTCAACCTCGGTCTCCTGGGCGGAAAGGTTTTCCTGGGCGACGCGGGCAGCACACTGGTCGGCTACCTGCTGGCCTGGGCGCTCATCCGCTTGAGCCAGCTGCCACAGACGCATTTGTCGCCGATCGACGTGTTGTGGTGCGTGGCGCTGCCGGTGTTCGACACGCTTGCGGTGATGTGCCGGCGCATGCGCGAGGGCCGCTCGCCGTTCAAGCCGGATCGTGGCCATATCCACCATATCCTGCTGGGGGCGGGCCTGGGGCCGCGCGCCACCTTGGCCACGCTCGTCATGCTTGCGGCGGGCCTGGCGTCGATCGGTGCGATCGTCAGCAGCGTGGATCATTCGGCGGGCGCGAATCTCATGGCGTTTTGCCTGATTCTCGGCGTCTACATGGCGACAGTCATGCGCATGTGGCTGCGCCAGGAGGCGCGTCGGCAAGGCGCATTTGCCCCGCGTCCGGGACCGGGGGCGAAGATCCATTCGCTGGAGGCGGAGCGGCACTCCGCGGCCTCCGGCCTAGCTGCGCGAGGCAGGGACCACCGGGTGGAGAACGGAGGTAGCGAAACAGAGGCATTCCGCCGCGCGGTAGAGCGCGCCGACCGGCGTTGATCTTGCGCGGTCAATCGGGCCTCGAAATCTGCTGCGCTGGGTGGATGAGGCGACGCACTATGCGGCGGCTATCGGACGGCCGCGCTCACTTGAGTCCGACCAATTGGATCGATGCCCCGTCCGCGATCGTGGTTACGCCGCTTTCGATGTCGTTGGCGTACTCGATGGAATGCTTCACCACCAGATTGCCGCGGGTGATGCGCATCTGCCTGCTCGTGCTGAGGAATGACATCACGGCGGCACCGGGTGCTGAGCCCCTGCTGCGCCTGACCTTGTTTCCGGAGATGATCACCGCTTCGATGTCCCGGCTGTTGTCCGGGGTATTGTCTTCGGCGAAGTTGATGCAAGAGCCGTAGATGTCGATGAATACGTTTCCTGCGCATACCACCCGGTTGGCGCCAAGCACGCCGATCGCTCCCATCTGCGGGCGTATGCCGATGAACGTGTTGCCCGTGATCACCGTGTTGATGGCGTTTTCGCTGGTCCGATAAGCGAAGGATCCCAGCCTGACCGCATCGCCGCCCGGTCCGGATCCCGCTGGCGAGCGCTGAAAGGTGCATCCGCTGACCTGGGTGCCGCTCAGGCCGTTGACCGCGATGTCGACGCGGATCGAATTGAGGAAGTGGCAGTTGAGCACGGAGAGGTTGTCGGCGACATCCGCGATAGTCTTGGCTTTCGTCGCGGTATCGATGCCCCAATAGCAATTCTTGAACTGGCAATCGGACACGACCCAGTCGTGGATGTTGTCTCCGGCCTGACGGCCGTTGAAAAACGTGATGCCTGCCGTGTTCACGGTGTCGATATCGATGAACCTGCATTGCGCGATGGTCACGTGCCGATACACGCTCCACGGGTGATCCGGCTCGAAATCGATGCCGCCCACCGAGTGAGAGAGTTTCGCGTTGCCGATGTTCTGGAACAGGCAGTTCTCCACCGTCAGCTGATCGCAATCGATGATGGAGAGGCCGTTGCGGTTGTCCTTCACCGCGCCGTCGAACACGCAGTCGCGCACGGTGATGCGCTGGTTGTGGCGTTCGGTGCTGCGGAGCGTGCCCGAGCCGACATACATGCCGTCGCCGCGAAAGCCATAGAAGCTCACCCGCTCGACGGTCAGGTCCGAGGTGGCGTTGACGGCGAGCAGATAGAAGTACTGCTGGTAGCCGAACTCCGCCACGCGTCCGTTGAGTTTGAGATCGTGCAGACGGATGTTTCGCATGTTGTCCGCGACATTGGCGCTGCCGCCATCGCGGACATAGGTGGCGAGCATGAATTCGCAGGCCAGCGAACTGTCGTACGCCCGCAGCTCGCTGGTCTGTCCATCGCCGTACAGCTCGATGTCCGACTTGAGGTTGAGTTGCTTTACGGGATAGACCCCGGCGGGTACGAAGACCTTGCTGCCGCCCTTGTCGATGGCCGCCTGGATGCCGCTGGTGCAATCGTACGAGCTGCTGCCCGCGCGGAGGGCGGCGTGTTCCGTCGCGGGCAGGAAGTCCAGGACATTCGTCACTTGCGGCGAGGATGGCATGGCAGAGTCTCCGATCGTGTATGGCCGGGGGAAGGCAGGTGTGGTCCCGGCCAAACTCGGCAGTCGATTCCTTGGCGGGGATGCGGTTCTCCGAACGGCGCATGTGCTGTGTCGCGGCGGGATGCGTACGGCACGAAGGTGGATTTCTATGGGGACGACTCGGCCGGCGCCGCCAGCGGATCGCACAATTCGGCATAGACTTCCAAGGTGTGCTCGATGACGATGTGTTCATCGAACTGCGTCCGCGCCTTGAGGCGGGCCGCCTCGCCCAGCCGCTGCGCGAGCCCGGGGATTTCCAGCACTCGCCGGATGGCATGCGCCAGCGCTTCGCTGTTGCCCTTGGGGACCAGCAAACCGTCGACATCGTCGGTCACCACTTCGCGGCAGCCCGGTACGTCCGTGGTGATCAAGGGGAGTCCACAGGCGGCGGCTTCGACCAGCGTCCTGGGCAATCCCTCCCGATAGCTCGGCAGCACCACGACATCGACCGAAGCGAGCAGGCCGGCCATGTCATCGACGTGACCGAGCCAGGTGACGAGCCCCTCTGCCACCCAGCCTCGTATCGTTGCTTCCGGAACCGTGGCAGGGTTGCCGGGATCCGGCGTGCCGGCGAGCAGGGCATGGAGGGAACAGCCTTGGAGGCGTAGCTGCCGGATGGCGTTGACGAATTCGTCGAGACCCTTGTCCCAGAGCAGCCTGCATGCCAGCAGTACACGCGGGCGTTCGTCGTCCGCGCTTCGCGTACGTGTTGCCAGGGCGAACTGCGCGCAATTCACCCCCGAGCCGCGAATCAGGCGGATGTGTTGTGGATCGACCAGGCCGGCCTGCTGGAACAACGCGACGTCGTCCGCGTTTTGCAGTATGAGCCGCGCGCCGCGACCACCAAGCGCGAGGCGCAGCAAGCCACGCACCACCGGGCGCAGCAATCGCGCCTTCATCTGCGAGCTGGTGAACACATAGCCCATGCCTGCCACCGCATTCACCCGGGCCGGGACACCGGCAAGCCGCGCCGCCAATGAGCCATATACGGCGCACTTGATGGTGAATCCGTGCACCAGCACCGGCTGCTCGCGCCGCAACAGACGGACAAGATGCCATAGCAGCGCCGCTTCGCGCAGCGGATTGAGGCTGCGCCGCGCCATCGGCAAGGGCTCCCACCGCAGGCCCAGGGCGCGGAGCTTCGCTCCATAAGGCCCCGGCGGGGAAATCAGCAGGACGTCGTATCCCTGCCGTCGCAGCGACATCGCCAGCGAGCGGCGGAAGTTGTAGAGGTACCAGTCCGTATTGGCGAACAGGACAGCTTTCACGGGTGTGTCTCCTGCTGGACGGCGGGCGCACCGGGCAGTCCGCGAACGGGAGGGCGGGGCGCGCGGTTTGTGCGCGGCGACGTCATGGCGATGTCCCCCGGTTTTCATCCAGCCATGCCTGGAACATGAGCACCGGCCATAGATGGTGCTGCCAGTTGTGGCGGCCGCTCAGGTGTTCGTTCCATTTCTGCCGGATCGGTGCCGGATGGAAATAACCTTCCTGGCGCAGTCGATTCTCGTCGAGCAGTGCTTCCGCCCAGTCGCGCAGCGGGCCGCGCAGCCAGCTGTCGAGCGGGATGCCGAAACCCATCTTGGGCCGTTCGACCAGCTCCCTGGGCACGTGTCGGTACAGCACCTGGCGCAGCAGCCATTTGCCTTCGCCGTCGCGTATCTTCTGGTGCAAGGGGACGCGCCATGCCAGTTCGACCACGCGGTGGTCGAGCATGGGCACACGAGTCTCCAGGCTATTGGCCATCGCAGCCCGATCGACCTTCACCAGGATGTCGTCGGGGAGGTAGCTCTGCGCATCCATCGCCATCATCCATTGCGCCAGGATTTTGGTGTCCGGCCATGCATCGGGATCGGTCAGCAGGGTTGTCGGTTCGTGCGCGCCGATCACGATGCCGCCCGGGTTCTTCCACTGGCTGGCGAGGTGGAGGAAAAAAGCGTGGCCGCTCGACAGCGGAAGCACGCCGGCCAGCTTCTGCGCCTTGTCGCCCGGTGTGGCCACGTGCCAACGCTTCGGCAGCAACGGCTTGATGCGCTCGAACCACCGGTTCCATGCATCCGGCGATACGGAGCGCAGGATCCCGGCGCCGGCGGTCCGCGCGAACGGCGGCAGGCGCCGCATCCGTTCCCAGGTCGTGCGGGCTCCGAGATAACGGTTGTAGCCGCCGAAGAGCTCGTCGCCGCCGTCGCCGCTCAGGGCCACCGTCACTTCGCGGCGGGTCAGCTGGCTGACCAGGAAGGTGGGAATCTGCGAGCTGTCGCTGAAGGGTTCGCAGAAGATCGAGGGGAGCTTCGGGATGACAGCCAGGGCATCGTCGGGGCGCACGTAGAGCTCGGTGTGCTCGGTACCCAGGTGCTTGGCCACCGCCTTGGCGTGTGCGGCCTCGTCGTAGCCGGCCTCGCCGAACCCCATGGTGAAGGTCCTGATGGGGCGGCTGCTGCGCGCCTGCATCAGGGCCACGACGGTGCTGCTGTCGATGCCGCCGCTGAGAAACGCGCCCAGCGGCACGTCGGCCAGCATCTGCGCGCTGATGCTGGCGCCGAGTTGTTCCTCTAGCGCATCGATCGCTTCGGCGTCCGAGCCCGGGAGCGGATTGCCGAGGCCTGCGCGAACGGCATCGTTGTAGCGCCAATACGCCTCGGGTGCCGCATCTCGGGGCGTATCGGCGGCGATGCGCAGCAGATGCCCGGGACGAAGCTTGAAGACGCCCCGGTGGATGGAATACGGCGCAGGGATGCAATCGTGGCGCAGCAGCAAGGCCAGTGCGTCGCGGTCGACATCCGCCCGGAAGGCCGCATGCGCCTTCAGGGCCTTGAGCTCCGAACCGAACAGCAAGGTATGGCCTTGCCATGCGTAGTACAGCGGCTTCTCGCCCATGCGGTCGCGTGCGAGCGTGAGGGCCCGCTGCTGGCGATCCCACAGCGCGAACGCAAACATCCCCACGCAGACGTGCAGGGTTCGCTCGACGCCCCAGGCGGCGAAGCATGCGAGCAGGGTCTCGGTATCCGAATGCCCCCGCCACGCCGGTGCCGCGCCTTCCGCAAGCAGCCGCTGGCGCAGGTCGAGATGGTTGTAGATTTCGCCGTTGAACACGACGACGTAGCGTCCGCAGGCCGAGAGCATGGGTTGATGGCCGGCAGGCGAGAGATCCTGGATGGACAGGCGTCGCTGGGCCAATGCGATTCCCGCCGATTCGTCGCACCAGTTGCCGCCGTCGTCGGGCCCGCGATGGATCAAGCGCGTCGACATCGACCGCACCTGTTCCAGCAGGGAGTCCCGCGTGCCGCCACCCGGCTGCCAGAAGCCGGCCACGCCGCACATCAGTGGCCTCCCGCGCTGTGCAGCACGTTCGCGAGCCGTGATGCCTGCACGGTCACGTTGTATTCGTTCTCGACGCGCGCGCGCCCTGCCAGGCCCATGCGCGTGCGCAGCCGCCGGCTGAGGATCAGCTGCTCGAGGTCATGACGCCATGCATCCGTCCCCGTCGCCAGAAAGCCGTTCTCGCCGTGCCGCACGATGTCGACGTTCGCGCCGACCGTTGAAGCGACCACCGGCAGGCCGCACGCCATGTACTGGATGATCTTGTAGCCGCACTTGCCACGCTCCCACGGGCCGTCGCGCAACGGCATGATGCCGATATCCATCCGGGCGATCATGTCGGCCTCGCTGTCCTCGGACCACGCCACCACCTCTGGCACCAGGCTGCCGAACTGGCCCGCGACCTCCGTTCGCGGTCCGACCAGGAGCAGGCGGGCGTTGTGTTTGGCGCAGACCTGCTCCAGCACGTCGCGGTTGTCCAGCAGGTATTCCTCGGTGGCCGGCGAGCCGACCCAGCCGATGACCGGCCGCCCTTCGTCGACGTGGTTCACCACGGTGTAGCGATGCTCGTCAACGACGGTGGGAATGACCTCGATCCGCGTGGCACCTGCCTGCGCGGCGCGTGCGGCGAGGTAGTGGTTGCCGGCGATCACGCAGGCGGATCCGCGCATGACCTGGTCGATCTTGCGGCCCAGCACGCGCCGGACCAGCGGACTGGACGACATGTCGTACTTGTGGAACAGCGCGTCGTCGTAGTCCACGACGTACGGCCTGGCGGAGCGCGCGAGCAGCGACTCGAGCCAGTGCGGCAGATAGGGGAAGAGCTCGCCCTCGACCCAGGCGAGATCGTGCGTGTCGCGACGCAGGGTCTGTCTGATCCGCCGGGCGTAGTATTGCCATGCGATGCGCCGCGCGGAGGAGGGGCGGTCGCCATACAGCCGCTCGAGATAGGCATCGGGGAACAGCGCATGCACCTCCACGTCGATGCCACGATCGCGCAGCAGGGGCAGATACTGCAGGCTGCGTAGCCGGGTACTTGGCCCCCGCCTCGAATACCTGGAAAACAGCAGCACCTTGAGGCGCCTCATTCGGGTGCCTTCCTGAGGCATTCCGGATACTCGATGAACAGTGCCACCAGCGGGACGACGTACATCCACTGGAAGGCGAAGGCCTCGATATAGGGGTTCGTGTTGGTCGCGAGCAGCGCACAGACCAGGCCGCAGAACATGAACTTGTGCCGTGTCGGAAGGCGACGGATGAGCGCCAGCCGGAGCGCCATGAGGATATAGAGCACAAACGGCAACGCGTAGATCACCGTGCCGAGTATTCCGACCCGGTAGAGCGTGGCCAGCCACACCAGTTCGTAGCGCCAGGGATGGATGGGGTCGCTGACGTACGGGACGCCGACGCCCTGGCCGGAGCCCAGACCGCCGTTGTCGAGAACGCCCGCGAACAGCGAATGCCCCATCTGCACCCGGGCCATGCCGCCGCCCGAGGCGAGCTTGTCCGTGACGACGTTCAACACTGTGCTCAGGTCGATTTTCGTGTAGGCCTGCAGCAGGGCAAGCGCGGCCACCGTTGCGACCACCATGGGCAGGCCATAGCGGATGATCCTGATGAGCGGCGAGCGATGCGGGCTTTCGGTCGTGCGCGATGCCAGCATCATGCCCAGCAACCAGCCCATCGGCACCGAGAGGATCAGCGCGGAGCGGCCGGAAGTGAGTGCGCAGATCAGCAGCGCCGCCAGCAGGGTCAACCGCAGCAATCGCCTCCTGATGAGTTCGGGCGAACTGAAGAAGCCACCGCACAGGAAGATCAGCGAGCCATACACATGCATGGTGGCGCCGGAAAATCCCTCGTTTTGATTGATGTTGGCGCCCTGGAAGAAGAAAGCCACGGCCGCAGCGCCACGGCTGAAGTAGAGGTAGAAGAACAAGGCCACGCTCACGGCGCAAAGCAGGCTCAGCAGGACGAACCAGCCGATCAGCTTTTCGGCTCCGAGCCGCCTCAGCAAGGCTTCGGCAATGACCGTCCACGCCAGGGGCGAAAGGATGTAGATCGCCGTCACCTGGGCAATGGCGAGCAGTGGCGCATCGTGCATGCCGCCCACGACGAGGTAGGCGATCGTCACGATCACGGTGCAGGCATACATCGCCAGCAGGTTCCTGAAGCCGTTGCCGATGCGCAGTCCCGGCAGCGCCAGCAGGAACGCAAGACCCATCACCACCGCGGTGGGAACCGGCAAGGAGTTCGGTATGACCACGGCAAGGAACAACAGCAGGAAAGCCGTGCCCAGGAACATGTGGCCCACGGTGATCCGGTATCTGCCAGCGCCGGATAGCGCCGCCGGTGGCAGGAACAGATCTGCCGACGATGTCGACGATGGATCGTGTGCATAGCTCATGAGTGCACCATGTCCGAGATCCAGCGATCGAGCATGCCGGCCTGCGACTGCTTGCTGTAGGGACTGATGTCGCGGTGCGTGTCGGCAGGGCGGGGCGACAACGCGGAGCGCAAGGCCTCGCCGGCCGATGCTCCCGCACTGGTCAGCACGCTGCAGCCTGCTCCCGTCTCGGCGAGGATGGCGGTAGCCGCGTTGCGCACGCCGGAAACGCAGACGATGTCCGCTCCGGCGGCGAGGTACTCGAACAGCTTGCCGGTGGCGCAGCTGGCACGGGAGCCGGTCAGCAGCAGCAGTTTGTCGCAGCGCTGCATGAGCTGGAGCGCCAGCGTACGTTCGACTGCCCCGGGCGCACTGACCGAAAATCTGGCCCGTTCCAGCGTCGCGCGCTCGGCCGCCGTCAGTTCGCCGACGAACATCACGTGATTGCCGGCCACCACCGCCGGGGACTCGTTGAGTGCGTCGACGAAGAAATCGAGGCTCTTCGAGGCCGATCCGTCGCTGGCGCCGATGCGCCCGAAATGCCCTATCAGTCGTGCGCCGGCCGGGACGTGCCGGGCAAGCATGGCGGCGACCCGCGTATCGTCATCGATGGGCTTGTCCGCGGCGACGAAGTCGGCCGGGTCGTAGCCGTTGGGCAGGATCGCCGCGGCCTTGCCTGGATAGCGCCGCTGGAAATCCGCGACGAGGGGAGGGCTTACCGAGGTGATCAGGTCGGCAGCGGCCACCACGCGCCCTTCGACCAGGCTGCGCACCCAGGTCCGCAGCGAGCCGGGCTTGCCCAGTGGTTCGAATACGAGCCCGTCGCGGAAGTCCTGCAGGCAGCCGATGCGATGTCTGCTGGCCAGGCTCGCGGCGGCGACCAGGGAGTCGATCGGCGAATACGTGCCAATGGCCACGCAGCGCTCGCCCGCATCGCGTTTTTCGACGCAGAGCCGATCGGCCGCCGCCAGTGCGTTGACCAGCCACGGCTGCCCGCGTTCGGCGCTCCCGGAAAGCAGGAACGGCAGCGGGCGCAGGAAGGCCGACGCCATGGTGAGCAGCGAGGCCGCGGTAGAAGACTCGCTGCCCACACAGTGTCCCGGCAACGGGAAGACGGTGATGTCGGCGGTCGACGTTGCCGTGGACGCGCTCGCGCTCACTCCCGCTGCGGGTTCGCGGGCGAATACGAAGATCCGGTATTTCGCCGGGTCCAGATACTTCAACAGACCCTTGAACCGTTGCGCGGCGATGTTGCCGGCCAGGTGATGCGCCGCAAAGACGAACACATTGATCTTCGCCATCATCGTGGCCTCGACTTGGCCGTGGTGGCCACGCTAGGCGCAGTGGCAAGGCCGCACGGCAACATTGCTGCAGGAAGCCGGCGTGACCCGTCGTGGCAGCGCGGCACGCAACGGTGCGCGGGCCTGGTCATGACAGAGCCTCGGGTTCTTCGCTCGGCTGCGGGTAGCTGCGCTTCGCCTTGAGCGCATCGAGCAACGAGCGGTACATGTAGTTCCATTCGTTGCGGAAGCACCAGACGACGACCGGAAGCAGCGCCACCCAGACCAGGCTGAAATGGACGGCGACGCGAGGGCCGTACACCAGCGTGGCGATGGAAAGGCCCACGCCGACGGTGACGAACGCATACAGCCGCGCTCGCGGGAAGGGCCGCCAGACGTAGGCCGAAGCTTCGGTCCGCGCCACGAAGAAAACCAGGAACGCGATGGCGTTGGCCACGACGGCGCCGGCAGCGCCATGGCCCGGCACCAGCCACACGCTGAGGGCGACATTGACGACCAGTCCGGCGGCGGTGGACCACAGCGACAGCATGGACCGGCGGGTGATCCCGATGCCCACGCAGGTCACCTCGGAGAGGGTGTAGAGCAGCGGCTCGCCGATGCAGCACAGCATCAGGTACTTCACCTGGGAGTAATGCGCTGGCAGCACGAAGTCGGTCAGCCACGACAAGGCGCCGCTCAGGACCCAGATGGTGCAGACCACCGCCAGTGCCTGCTGGGCGATGTGATCGACCCGTCGCATGTCCACGCCACGGGCCACCCATTTGTAGACCATCGGCGCCCACAGCACGGTGAAGATCGTCTGGAAGACCACGCCCACACCGGCAAAGCTCATGGATACCGAATAGATCGCCAGTTCCGGCAGGGTCGAGAGCGAACGCAGGGCCAGCGTGCTGGTGGCATCCAGCCCCCAGTAGGCCACACCGGCAAAGATCAGCGGCACGCCGTAGCCGACCAGGCCGCGGACCTGTGTGCGGGAAACCGGGGCCAGCAAGGCCGGACTCCACTCGCGCCAGGTATTCGCGCTGTAGGCGAGCAGGACGGACAGCAAGGAAGCCAGATAGGCCGCCTCCAGGGCGCCGAACGACTTCGAGAAGGCCGGCAGCGCCAGCATGCCCACCGCCAGCAGCAGGACCACCTTGGGCAATACCTGGCTCAGGGAGAACGCCATCCCGCGATCCTGCATGCGCAGGATGAGCGACAGAAACCGGGATATGAAACTCACGATCACGCAGGCCACGAGCGTCCAGTAATACGCGGCATGCCCAAGGCCGAACAGCCAGTCGGTTAGGCGCGCGTCGAACGGCAGCGTGACCAGCATCGCCAGCAGCAACAGCACGAATCCCGGAGCGAAGCAGGCTTTCAGCAAAGCCCCGCGATCGCTCCATTCGTGGTATTCCCGCACATAGGCGCGATCGAGCCCGAGGTTGAACAGCAGGACGCCGAACGACACCGCGATCTGCACGATGTTCAATCGCCCCACGTCGGCGGGAGGAAAGACCCAGGCAATCGCCGGCACCGTCACCAGGCCAAGCCCGGCGGTGGCGATGGGGCCGATGGCAAATGCCAGTACGGTTCGTATGTTCACCCGTCGACCTGTGTAGTTGAGCTGTTGTCACGATCACCGTCTTGTCGCCTGTCGGATCCGGTATGCAGCCGGGCGAAGCGGCGGCGCCGGTTGCCTGTCGCCGGATGCGCCGATGGCGATCACGTCCGCGACGAAATCCCGGTAGTTCCGGGCGGCATCGAAACCGGCCTCGATCGTCTGGCGCGCATGCGCGCGCCGGGCATCGCGTCCGTCCGCGAACGCCACCCGCTCCATCGCTTCGGCGATTTCCTGCACGTCGGGGCAGGGCCCCAGCAGCGCGCCGCAGCGATCGGATACCAGGCTGGAAATGCCGCCCACGTCGGGGGCGACGGCCGGCACCCCCGCGCTCATGGCTTCCATGATGGAAACCGGAACACCTTCGGATTCGCTGGCGTTGATCAGCATGTCCACCGGGGTATCAAGGTAATACACCTTGACGGCATGGTTGGGCAGTTCGCCGAGGAAAGCGCAGACAATGTTTTTCAGGCCGTTCAACTGCGCCTTCGCCAGCGCCGTGATCTCTTCCAGCAACGGGCCGCCGCCGATATGCGTCCAGGTCAGGCTGATCTCCGGGTGACGGCGGCCAAGCAGGGCAACGGCTCCCACGATCTTGTCCAGCCGTTTCACCCGCAGGCAGAAGGAAACCGACACCACATGCAGGTGCCCCGTCGCGCTCGGGCGCGCAAGCCCATCGGCCAGCGGCACGCCCAGTGGTGCGATGCGGACGTTCCCCGGCGCTGCGCCGTAGGTCTGCTGCAGGTAGGCGCGTGCCTCGCTCGACAGTGCGAAGATCGCGTCGTAGGCGGCAATGAACTGGCGCTTCAGCGGCATGTAGCCGTCCCTGCGGCGCGCTTCGTACAGATCGAAACCGTGCACGCGGGAGACGACCCTGCGCACCGCGCCTGCATCCCTGGCAAGCACGGCTGCGTAGGCCTGCGTTTCGTTCCAGTAGCAATAGGCCACGTCTGCCGGACCGTGCGCCCGGGCGTATCGCCGCAGCTGCGCCGCCTGCTCCAGCACCTTGGACGTATGCAGCAGAGCTCGTGCGACGGTGTGCGGGCTCGTCTTCCGCGACCGGTGCAGGTAACCCAGCTCGCGTCGCAAGATCGCGGAGCACAGCGCCAGCAGCATGAACCACAGCCGCCCGAGTTTCGTGGAGCGCGCCATGCCAAGATCGATCGAGATGCCGGCAGGTATCGGGCGCGGCGTCCCCGCCGCGAGCGCGGGCAGCAACGTCACGCTGACGCCGGCGCACGTGGCCCAATAGCCGATCTCGTCCTCGATGAACTGCTCACCGGGAAGATAGGGGTAGGCGTTGGTCAGGATGACGATCTTCATGGCCGCGCAACCATGTCCGCCACGACGATGTCGGTCACGCTGCTCTGGTAGACCGTGTGGTCCACCTTGAAGGGAATGCTGATCTTGAAGCGACCGGCCGTGGCAAGGCTTGCCGTCAGCACCCGCCGCCAGTTCGCGGTGACTTCTTCCATCGTCAGCATCGGCGGGTGCGCCGTGACCAGCGCGTTGTATTGCTCCCAGTAGAGATGGTCGTGGAAGACGCTGTATTCGGCGCTGATGACGGCGATCGTCATGTCGACGCTGTCGGCCAGGCTCAGCTCCGACATGCATATCGCGGGCACGTCTTCGCGTATCACGTAGTACAGGCAGGACAGCGGCGCCGAAGCGGGATCCACATGGCGATACAACCGGTCGGGCGACATCTTGCGTCGCACCTTGGCGGAATTCATGCGGTTCTTGATATTGAAATGGATGCGGTCGATCCATCCGCGGCCCGCGAGAACTTCCTTCTTCATCGCAGGGCTGCTGCAGTTGTAGCCGTAGATCTTCGGCCAAGCCATGTTGCCGGTGACCTGGGCGGCGTCGGACACGACGACGATGTCGTCGCTGACGAAACCGACATCCTCGCGATTCCTCAGCGCAAGCACGAGCGAAGACTTGCCGACCCCGCTGGTGCCGGCGAGCAGGCAGGCTTTTCCGCCTATCGTCACGGACGCGGCGTGGATCAGCGCCACATCCTTGAAGAAATAGGATGAGGGCGCGAGCACGAACTCATGCAACATCTGCTCGAAGTCCTCGACCTTGCGCGAGTACTCCATCGACAGCAGGTTGTGCAGCATGCGCCGGATGCCGTGCCGCGCCTTGATGACGACGTCCACCTCCAGGGACTCGCCGTCGTCGCGTTTCCAGTAGACGTCGACCGCGGGGAACGAGGTCAGCATCCCGTGCGCGAATGTCTCGTGGGCCTTCGGGTTGATCGCGAAGGGCTTGTGCGCGGGCATGGTCTTGCCGATGCGGATGTTTACGTCGGGCCTCCGGCTGCCGGCGTCCGCGTACAGATTTAGGGTTTCCGCGAGCAGAATTTCCAGGTCCGCATCGCCGGAAAACGCATAGCATTTGCCGAAGATGATTTTCTTCATGCGTGCCGATTCCGCCTTTTCCGCGACCACGGTTTGCGTTTGCTCGTCCGGAAAGCTGCCACTGATATCGCCAGGCTCGAGCGGGGGCGCGGGTGGGGTGAACGCTGCATGCATGTCACAGCTCCTTGATGACTCGCGCAGGGACGCCGGCAATCACCCGGTTGTCCGGTACCGATCGCGTGACCACGGAATTGGCGCCGACGATCACGTTGTTGCCCAGCGTGACGCCTTCACGGATATAGACGTTGTCGCCGATCCAGCAGTCGTCGCCGATGACGATGTCGCGCTCCAGATGGATGATCGGGCCCGCTGCGTTGTTGGTCGGCTTGCCCAGCGAATGGGTGATCGCCTTGATCGACACGTTGTAGCCGATGGCGCAGCTGCGGCCGATGACGACCCTGGAATGCGGTCCGCACGAGAGATGCGCCTGGTTGAGATAACTCATCTCGCCGACCAGGAAATTTTGCTTGGGGCCGATCAGTTTCGAGCCCAGGCCGATCGTGGCGCGCGGCGATATGCCGCCGTACCCGCGCATCCGTCGGGCGTGGCTCCTGCGCTGGGCCCAATCGACCGAGCCGCTTATCAACCTGGCAAGGAGATCGAGCATGTCCGGACCTGTTTCATCGATGCCGCGACGAGCTTTCCCACGACCAGGTTTGCCTGCGGTTCCGTCAGATACGGGTGCATGGGCAAGCTGAGCACCCGTGCGGCCACGTCGTCGCCCACCGGCAGGCGCGCGCCGGCGTCCGCGACCGCCGGTTGTCTGTTGATCGGAATCGGGTAATGCACCGCGGTGGGAACGCCCGCGTCCTTCAGTTGCGCCTGCAGTGATTCGCGTTCGTCCACGCAGATGGTGTATTGGGCGTAGACGCTGGAGTTGTGCGGCTCGACATGGGGCGGAGCGGCGATGCCGGCTCGCGCGATCAGCGCATCGTAATGGGCTGCGACCTGTTGCCGCATGCCGATTTCGTCTTCGAATACTTCCAGCTTGGCCAGCAGGATGGCCGCTTGCAGCGTATCCAGCCGGCTGTTCACGCCGACGCGGATGTGGTGGTAGCGGCGATCCTGGCCGTGACGCGCGATCTGCCGCATCACTAGGGCAAGTCGGTCGTCGTTGGTGAAAAGTGCGCCGCCGTCGCCGTAGCAACCCAACGGCTTGCTGGGGAAGAAGCTGGTGCAGGCGACGGTGCTCAGGTTGCACGAATGACGACCTTTGTAGAGCGCGCCGAAACTCTGCGCGGCGTCTTCGATCACCGGGATGCCATGCTTGTTCGCGATCGTGTTGATGGCGTCGAAATCCGCGCACTGCCCGTAAAGCGAAACGGGAATGATCGCGCGCGTCCGCGGGGTGATCGCCGCTTCGAGCCCGGTTGGATCGAGGTTGTAGGTACGCGGGTCGATGTCCACGTAGACCGGCCGCGCGCCCAGCAGCGCAACCGTCTCCGCGGTGGCGATGTAGGTGAAGCCGGGCATGATGACCTCATCGCCGGCGCCGACGCCCAACGCCATCTGCGCGATCTGCAACGCGTCCGTTCCGTTTGCGCAGCTGATGCAGTGCCTGGCGCCCACGAAGGCGGCAAGTTTCACTTCCAGTTCGGTCACTTCCGGCCCGAGGATGTACTGGCCATGTGCCAGCACGCGGGCGATGCCGGCATCGAGGCGATCCTTGATGCGGTCCTGCTGGGCCTTGAGGTCGATGAAGTCGATCACGCGGCGGGCTCCTCCTTGTGCAGCACCCGCCCTCTCAGCACATAACGTGCGCCGGTGTGCGCGCAGATGGCTTCGCCACGTCCGTCCGGCGGCAGGGGGAGCTGCTCGCCGAACTCGCTCATCCACCCGACTTGCCGTGCCGGCACGCCTACCATCAGGGCATACGCGGGCACGTTCCGGTTGACGACCGCTCCGGCGCCTACAAAGGCGAACTCGCCGATGGTGATGCCGCAGACGATGGTGCAGTTCGCACCCAGCGTGGCGCCCCGTTTGACCAGGGTGTCGCGGTATTCGTCCTTGCGCCCGATGAGCGAGCGTGGGTTGTAGACATTGGTGAAGACCATGCTCGGACCGCAGAAGACGCCTTCCTCGAGCGTCACGTTGTCGTATACCGACACGTTGTTCTGGATCTTGCAGTGGTCTCCGATAACTACCTTGTTGCCGACGAATACGTTCTGGCCGAGCGAGACGTCCCTGCCGATGCGGGCGCCGCCGCAGACGTGCACGAAATGCCATACGCGGCAGCCCGCGCCGATCCGGGCGCCTTCGTCGACGATGGCAGAAGGGTGCTGGTAGTGGTCCATGCTGTTCGCTCTTCAGGCTCGCCGTTGCAGAGAAGGGTGGCCGTCGTTCGCCGCGGAAACGATGCCGCTGGTGCGGATCGTCGACACGGTTTCGATGGCGACGCGGTTTTCATCGAGGCCGAAACCACGGCCTGCAAGGATTTCTTCGTAGCTGCGGTTATGCAGGTCCGCAAAGCCGCCAGAGAACTCGATCTCCTCGCCGTCCACCGTGATCGATCGATAGGTGCGTTGCCCGCTTTCGCGCACCGGAATGGGCACGTCTTCGACGTCCACCGACAGGAACCAGCGCACGCGGGCGTTTTCGTATTCCAGGTAGCCCGCCGCCTTCGTGTCGCTGCGCAGGTGCACGACGTTGGCCTGCAACGCGCCGAAGATGTAGTGCAGCATGTCGAAGAAGTGCACGCCGATGTTGGTGGCTATGCCGCCGGACTTCTTCTGATCGCCTTTCCAGCTTTGCAGATACCAGTGGCCGCGCGAGGTGACGTAGGCAAGGTCCACTTCGTGCTTGGTGTCGCGTCGTCCATGCCGGACCCGGTTGCGCAGGGCGATGATCGCCGGGTGCAGGCGCAATTGCAGGATCGTATTGACGCGCTTGCCGGTCTCTCGCTCAATTTCCCGCAGACCATCGATGTTCCACGGATTGAGTACCAGCGGCTTCTCGCAGATCGCATGTGCGCCGGAACGCAAGGCGAAGCGCATGTGCGAGTCATGCAGGTAATTCGGCGAACAGATGGAGACGTAATCGATCTGGCCGCCATCGCCGGCGCGCCGGCGCAGATCGACGTGCCTGTCGAAGCGTTCGAACTCGGTGAAGAAATCGGCATCGGGGAAGTGGCTGTCGATGACGCCGACCGAATCGTTCGGATCGAAGGCGGCCAGTAGCCGGTTGCCGGTGGCCTTGATGGCCTGCATGTGGCGGGGAGCGATGTAGCCGGCTGCACCGATAAGGGCGAAGTTCTTCGACGGAGTGGTCATGAAAACGGGTCCTGGGGCTGCGCGGTCTCTGCCGGCCCATGTGCGATGGATGCTTCTGTCCACGGGCGGCGGGTTTGCGGCGGTCGCCATGCGCAGTTGCAGCGCGCCCGACCCTGTGTCGCTGTGCGCCTGCGCGGCTGGCCGTACCTGACATCGGTTGTCGTCGCTTCGAGGCGGGCTTTTCTCATGCGGTCGCCTTGCCGACGCCGTAGTAGGCGTAGGAGTAGTAGCCGCTGCTGCGCTTCTCCACGGCGTTGAAGATGGCGCCCCGGAGGTGGATGTTGTTCTGCTCGAAGCGTTGCCGTGCCAAGGCGACTTCGCGCACCTGGTTGAGCCCGAAGCGCACCACCATCAGGGCGGTGCCTGCATGGTGGCCGATGATGGCCGCATCGGTCACCGCCAGGATCGGCGGAGTGTCGATGATGACTAGGTCGTACACCTTCTTCACGTGGTCGAGCAGCGTGGAGAAACGGGAGTTCATCAACAGCTCGGAAGGGTTCGGCGGAATCTTGCCGCGGCCGATGAAGTGCAGGTGCGAGGACGGAGCGACCGGTTGTATTGCCGCTTCCAGGTCGGTCTGGCCCGAGATCAATTCGGAAAGGCCGACCCCGGCCTGGCAGCCCACGATTCTGTGCAGCGACCCCATGCGCATGTCGCCGTCGATCAGCAACACGCGCTGGTTGCCCTGGGCGACCAGGGTGGCGAGGTTGGCGGAGACGAACGTCTTGCCGACATCCGGACTGGAACCGGTGATCATCAGCACGTTGTTTTTCGCCTCAAGGCGGGCGAAATGCAGGCTGGTGCGCAAGCTCCGCAAGGCCTCGGTGGCCATGTCAGCCGGCGCGTCCATGACCAGCAGGCGTTGCTTGCCGTATCCGCGGACGCGCTTGTCGTGCAATGCCTGCTCCCGCAGGCTGACCGGGATGGAGGCATACACGGGCAGGCCGATGTTTTCGATGACGGCCGGATCTTCGATGCCACGGTTGAGCGCCTGCCGTATGAAGACGCACAAGAGCGCCACGAAGCCACCGAGGAACGCGCTGCCGAGCACCACGATGGTCTTCTTCGGCCATATCGGCTGTGTGACGTCCACCGCCGCGCTGTCGATGATCCGTACATTGCCGACCGTGCCCGCGCGGGCGATGTCGAGTTGCTGGGCCTGGTTGAGCAGGCCGGTGTAGGTGTCGTTGCTCACCTGCACATCGCGGGTCAGTTTCAACAGCTCCTGCTGGGTATTCGGCAGGTTGCCGACCTGCTTGTCTATCCCGCCTTTCTGCGCCTCCAGCTGGCCTATCTGTTTCATCAGGGCCTTGTAGGCCGGATGCTCGGGTGTGTACTGGCGCTGCATGTCCGCCTGCTGCAGGCGCAACTGCTGGATGTTGGTCTGGATGGAGACCTCCTGGTCCAGCAGGCTTTGGGTTTGCATGCTGATGTCGACCGAGCGAGCGCGGAGCTGGTATGCGTTAAGCGCCGCTGTGGCCGTTTCAAGCTGACTGCGGACCTTGGGGAGCTGCTCACGCACGAACTCCAGGCTGTTCGCCGCCTCCGCGGAATTGCGATCCACGTCCTGGCGCACGTAGAGCTCGCCCACCTCCCGCAGCACATTCGCCGCCAACACCGGATCGGTGTTGGCGTAGGTCATGTCGAGGATGCCCGAATCCTTGCTCTCTTCGTTGACCTTGATGGCCTTGCGAAGCCGGTTGGTCACCGTCAGCCGGCGATGGCGGAACACGCGGAAGTGGGTGCCTTCATTGGCAACCAGGGTCTTGACCTGGATGGTTATGCCCTGGCCAGTGGAGGATTCCCCCGTATGGCCAGTGACCAGAAGGTTTCCCTTCTCGTCGACCAGGATGTAGCCGCCGTTCTCGCCTGCGATCAGGGTCAGCGGCTTGTCCAGGAGATTGTCGGGTACGTCCAGTTGGAAAATGTCCAGCTTCGAGCCGCCCCAGTCGTAGCCGGTCATTCCGAACCAGGGCGTCGCCACCTTGCCGGCATTGTGCGAGGCGTAGAGGTGGGCGATGAAATTGCCGAACAGGGGAAAGCGTTCCGGGCTGCTTTCGACCGCGAGCTTGAGCTTGTCGACCACTGCGCCGACCACCATGCGCGAAGTGATCAAGGCCGATTGGGTGCTTGCTTCGGGATCTTCCGCCCCCAGCGTCTGGCTGAGTGCGCTCAAGCCGGGCAGATCCGGAACCTTCTGTTCCACCTGCGCTGTCGACGTGGCTTGATAGATCGGTGTTGCAACTACAGCATAGATGATGCCGAGTACGACAAAAATCACGGTAATGCGGCAGATAAGCCACTTGTTGTCGCGAAGCGTGCCAAGCAATTCGCTCAGATCGATTTCGTTATCGCGTTGCAGAGGGGCCAGGGTGCCGGTCATATGGATTACCATCTCGTGACATGAGAACAGGGATCACAGATAAAGCTGCCAGCTATCCACTCCTTTTGTGATCATTTCGTGTACGTATTCGAATGCAATGCGCTCTTGGCGATAAGGGTCGGGTATATCGTTTTCATTCAACCATTTATCTAGCAGATAAACCTTGCCGCGAATTTCGGGGGCAAGTTGGATCATCGCTGCGACATGACTCTTTTCCATGCCAAGCACCAAATCAGCCTCGTGCAGCATGGCGGGTGTCAACTGGCGGGCACGATGCAACGTGCCGTCAATGCCGCTTTCGGCGAGCAATTGCAGGGAAGTCGCATCCATGGGTCTTCCGGCAGGCGCATAGAGCCCCGCGCTGCTGAATGCAACGTGGCGTGATCTCGTGCGCTGTCGAAACAGGTATTCTGCCGTGGGACTGCGGCAAACATTACCCATGCAGACAATCAATATCCGCTCAAACACAGCGCCGTCATACTCCCGAATCCTAAGTCAGCGTCGATCCAAGGATGCTAGAAATGGCGGTACGGCCTCCTGTCAAATTTCAGGAAAACCCACAATATTGTGTGAGTTTCGTGGCCCTGTTTTGAATGTAAATCGCGAGTCTCAAAAAGAGACCGAAAAGCGGCGACACGCAGGGTGTATGCCTGCTTATTATTCGCATCCGTCGTCACACGAATATGTCGACGTGTCGAACGGATTCCGGAGTTCGTTTGTCGTCATTGAACGAAATAAGAGCATCGATCATTGCACGTCCGGATTGCTTGTCAGTGAACAGCAGCCAAATGATCCGGCCGGTTGCGTTGAATCAGTTGCGGGCACTGAATTGGCGCCTGCATCGCGTGTACAGCGGCATGAATGCGGAACTTCACGTCATGCGTTCTGGATCGTAGAGACCGTGGATCGAACCTTGTCTGAATCTATGGTCGGGAATCCGGTCGATCGATGCGTGCGCATCGGGCCGTCCGCGGGACGGCGACAGGGATCCACCTTCGCGAGGCGCGAGCTTGGCAACACATGCAATGCGTGGGCCATCTCTCGATGGCCGTCAGGCTTTGGAGTCGTGCCGCGGCTGAGGCCTTCACAACTTCGAAAGGCTATGGCTCGCAGCGGCAACGGCAACCGTCCCATGCTGCGTCAGTTTGCCGGGGTGCTACACGGTCAGCGTGTGAGTGCTGGGACGCAGCGGCCAACCGCCCTTGTCAACGGTGGCGGGTGCCCTTTGGATCTTTGGGGTTCACCGGTGCTTGGCCAGTGTGTTCGGGATCGCGCGCGAAGCGTTTTGTCGATTGGAACTTCGTTGCGTGCTCTACGACGGAACCGATCTTCTTGCTGGAATACACGGAGTGGATGGCTGCGACCGTCAGAACCGGAGGCGATTTGCTCATTGGGGCGACTCGTGGCGAGAGGGATACGGCGACCATACTCCTTAATCGTTGGTCGCGTGGGAAAGGGTGTGCGGCGGCATGCCTTCAGCGCCTCCACTGGGTCTCGACGTGCGGGAGCTGCTCCGTGACCGGATCGCGGCTGGCGGGCTCGCAGCACAGCGCGTTGCGGGAGAATCGAGTCGGGCGCTTTACTTCGGAGCCTCGGTGGAAGCCGGATCCTGCGCTACCGCTTCAATGAATTCCTTGGCCGGCATCGGTTCGCCAAGCATGAAGCCTTGCAGGCTGTCGCAACCGATGCGGGTGAGGAACGCTTTCTGCGCGGCGGTTTCAACGCCTTCGGCGACAATCTTGAGGTTGAGCGTCTGCCCCAGCGCGACGATGGCCGACACGATGGCGGCGTCCTCGGTGCCGATGGCAAGGTCGCGCACGAAGCCCTTGTCTATCTTCAGTTCGGTGGCCGGCAGACGTTTCAGGTAGAGCAGGCTGGAGTAGCCGGTGCCGAAGTCGTCGATGGAGATGTTCACCCCCATGTCCTTCAGCTGCTGCAGCGTCGCCAGGCTTGCCTCGACATCGGACATGGCGGTGGACTCGGTGATTTCCAGCGTCAGAAAGCGCGGGGCGAGCGCATGGCGCGCCAGCGTGCCGCGCACCAGCTCGATAAGTCCATCGTGGCCGAACTGCACTGCCGACAGGTTCACCGCAATCGTCCATTGCGGATGCCCGGCGTCATGCCACGCGCGCATTTGCCGACATGCTTCGTCGAGCACCCATTCACCAATCGGCACGATCAGGCCGGTTTTCTCCGCGATGGGAATGAAGTGGCCGGGCAGGATCATCCCGAGCGTGGGATGCGACCATCGCAGCAAGGCCTCTGCGCCGATGACGGGACCGTTCGGCGCGTCGAATTTCGGCTGATAGTGCAGCGTCAGTTCACCGCGTGCCGAGGCTACGCGCAGTTCCCGCGCGATCTGCATCTGTTCGTGCGCATCGGAGTTCATCGAGGTTTCGAAAAAAGCATAGCCTTTTTGTCCCGACGCCTTCGCGTGGTACATCGCCGCGTCGGCATTGGTCATCAGCTCCTGCTGGGTGGCGCCGTCGCCAGGGTAGAGGACGATGCCGATGCTGGAAGTCACATGCAGCTCGTGCTTGGCGATGAAGATGGGCTCGCCGATCGCCTTCATTAGGGTCTCGGCGATACGGGCAGCATCCGTCGGTTCTTCGATACGGGCCAGCAATACGAATTCGTCGCCGCCGATGCGGGCGACGGTATCCTCGTTGCCCACGTTGGCGCGTATGCGCTGGGCAACTTCGACCAGCAGCATGTCGCCGGAGCGATGTCCAAACACGTCGTTGACGGCCTTGAAGCCGTCGAGGTCCAGGAACATGAGCGCGAAACGGCTCTTGTCGCGATCGGCGATCAGGATTTCATGTTCGAGGCGATCGTGCAGCAACACGCGGTTCGGCAACTTGGTCTGGCTGTCGTGCAGGGCGAGATAGGTGAGTTCCTCGTTCGCCTCGGCGAGCGAGCTGACCAGCACGGCCGTGCGCGACTCCATGCGCACGTCGAACGCGGAGACGGTGAGCGTCGCCGCCAGTACTGCCAGGGTGACGACGATGACGACGACGGCCAGCCAGTTCGTGTTCACGCCATGATGTGCTGCCCCGCAGATGCTGCCCAGCGGGAATTGCGCGGCGCTCATGCCGGTGTAATGCATGCCGACGATGGCGAGGCCCATGACGACGGCCGCGCCGAGCCGTTTCCGCCATACGTGCGATGAGTCCTTGCGCAATTGGAAGGCGATCCACAGCGCTGCACCCGCTGCCATGATGGCGATCGCCACCGACAGGGCGAACAGCCACGCGTCGTACTGGATGCCCGGGCTCATGCGCATCGCTGCCATGCCCGTGTAATGCATGCCGGCAATGGCCGGCCCCATCAGCAGGGCGCCGCCGACCAGGTGCGTCCAAGGCAGCGTTTGCCGGCAAACCAGCCACAAGGCGAATGCGGAAGAGGCAATGGCGATCAGCAACGACAGCAGGGTGATCAGCGGGTCATAGCCCAGCGGAATCGGCAGGCTGAAAGCCAGCATGCCGACGAAATGCATCGACCAGATGCCCAATCCCATCGCGCAGGCGCCAGCAAACAGCCACCAGCGCGCGCCGGAGTCACGTGCCGTGGTGATGCGGCCGGCCATGCCCAGTGCCGTGTAGGAGGCGAAGATCGCCACGAGCAGGGAACACACGACGAGCAACGGGTTGTACGAACTGGCCAGCATTCAACGAACCCTTGAGTCCTTAGGCCTTGCATGTCGCACGAAGGTGGCCTGATCGTAGCGTGGCTTTGCAAGGTTTGGGCGTCGGGTTTCTATCGGCCTGCAGGCCCGGATCTTGACCGCACAAGGCTTTGACGCTACCTGGAGCCGCGCGTTTGCGGCTCGTGACCGCCTGTGGGCGGCGGATCCCGCAAATTCGCGACGAAGAAACTTGCGCCAGGATTCATTCACCGGTAATCGACTAGTCGCATGCTGGCCGCTCCATTCCAAAGCGGAGAACGTCATGGGAATCCTCGATACCTTGGGTGAAGTTGCCGGTGCCGTGGCGGCAGTCGAAGGCGCCGAGAAGCTCGATCCGAATGCGGGCCTGCTGACGAAGGGCATTGCGGCCATCGCCGGATTCAAGGGCGCCGGTGCGCTGGAAGAAATGGTAGGCAAGAAGGAAGACGAGGCGGATGCCGCGCCGGCTGACGACAGCCAGTCCTGAGTTCCGTTCACGCTGACGGGGCCGCCTATCGGGTGGCCCCGCTTTTCGCGCCGTCAACCGGTGGTGGTGTGCTGCGCACAGGTTTTGGCGCGTGCTTGCAACAGTTCGCGTTCGCGGGCGTTGCGGGTGAGCGCCGCGGCATGTTCGAACTCCGTGCGGGCCTCACCGTGGCGATCGAGCTTCTGCAGCAGATCGCCGCGCACTGCCGGCAACAGGTGATAGTTCGCCAGTGCCGGTTCGTCGCGTAGCGTATCGACCAGCGCAAGGCCTGCTGCTGGCCCGCTGGCCATCGCCACGGCCACTGCGCGGTTGAGTTCCACCACGGGCGATGGCGTGACGCCGGCCAGTGTGGCGTACAGCGCCGCGATGCGGTGCCAGTCGGTTTGCTCCGCGGTATTGGCGCGGGCGTGGCAAGCGGCGATTGCTGCCTGCAGGGTGTACGGCTCTTCGTGGTCGCCCAGCCGTTGCGCGCGATCCAGCGCGGCTAGGCCACGCTGGATCAGCAGCCGATCCCAGCGCGCGCGGTTCTGTTCCAGCAACAGGATCGGCGTTCCGTCCGGTGCGCTGCGCGCATGCGTACGCGAGGCCTGCAGTTCCATCAGTGCGAGCAGGCCGAACACGGAGGCCTGCTGCGGCATCAGTCCGGCGAGGATGCGGCCCAGCCGCAGGGCTTCCTCGCACAGCGCGGGCCGCATCCAGTCGTCGCCGGCGGTGGCGGTGTAGCCCTCATTGAAGATCAGGTAGATCACGCCCAGCACCGCGTCCAGGCGTTCGGCGAGCTCTTCGCCACGCGGAACCTCGAACGGCACCTGTTTCTCGGCCAGCGTGCGCTTCGCGCGCACGATGCGCTGGGCGATGGTGGGCTCCGGCTGCAGGAAGGCGCGGGCGATCTCGGGCGTGCTGAGGCCGCCCAGCAGGCGCAGGGTGAGCGCCACGCGCGAATCGGCAGGCAGCGCGGGATGGCAGGCGGTGAAGATCAGCCGCAGCAGGTCGTCGCCGATATCGTCGTCCAGCATGGCGTCGAAGCGGGGCATAGCATCGGCCTGTTCGGCCTCCAGTTCGCGGGCGATTTCCTCGTGCTTGCGCTCCATCAGCTGATGACGGCGCAGGCGGTCGATCGCGCGGTGTTTCGCCGTGGTCATCAACCACGCGCCGGGATTGTCCGGCACGCCGGTCTGCGGCCATTGTTCCAGCGCAGTCACCAACGCGTCCTGCGCCAGTTCCTCCGCCAGGCCCACGTCGCGCAGCATGCGGGTGAGGCCGGCGATGATGCGCGCCGATTCGATGCGCCAGATGGCTTCGATGCTGCGGGGGATGTCGGTCGCCGTCATGGCGACCGATCAGACCATCATCGCTCCGTGGGAGCAAGGCATCATGCAGCGGGCGGGCAGTTGATCATCCACGGCACGCCGTAGCGGTCCACCAGCGAGCCGAAGCGCGCGGCCCAGAAGGTCTGCTGGATCGGCATCTGCACCGTGCCACCTTCGGCCAGCGCGTGGAAAATCCGCTCGGCCTGTTCCGGCGAGTCGAGCTGGATCGACACCGAGCAGCCCTTGATCGGCGTATAGGGACATTGCGGCGCCATCGCGTCCGAGGCCATCAGCACCTGGTCGCCGACTTCCAGCCGCACGTGCATCATCTTGTCGCGCATCTCCGCAGGCATGGGCATTTCAGGCGGCGCGTCGCCATAGCGTGCCCGCATGGTGACCTTGCCGCCGAAGCAGCTGGCATAGAAATCGAAGGCGGCCTCGGCATTGCCGTCGTAGTTGAGGTAGGCGACGAATTGCATGGCGGTACTCCTTGCAGGGCGGGGTTTATGGGCGGTTGCCGATCTGCGCGCGCAGGTTTGCTTCCTGCTCGCGCAAGGCATCCGTGAACTTGTCGCCGAAGTCTTCGGCCTCGAATACCGGGCGGATCTCGACTTCGGCGCCGGTGTCGAACGGCGCGCGTTTCAGCCATTCGATGGCTTCGGCCATCGACTTCACCTGCCATAGCCAGAAGCCGGCGATCAGTTCCTTGGATTCGGTGAACGGGCCATCGATCACGGTGCGTTGTGCGCCGTCGAAACGCACGCGGGCGCCGCGCGAACTGGGATGCAGGCCTTCTCCGGCCAGCATCACGCCTGCCTTCACCAATTCTTCGTTGAATTGGCCCATCGCGGCGAGCCGATCGGTGCTCGGCATCAGGCCGGCCTCGGTGTCTTTGGTCGCCTTCACGATCACTATGCAGCGCATCGGTTCGCCTCCTGTGGCCGGGATGAATCCGCCTTCAAAGGTGCGACGAACGGCGGGGTGCCGGATCGACACCTTGCACGAAGTTTTTTTGCGATGCCCGCAAGCCGAACAGGCAGAACGCGGTCAGGACGCCCGATTGTGCGAGCGCATCGTGCGCTGTTTTTCGATCTGCCAGTCGCGCTGCTTCTCGGTGTCGCGCTTGTCGTGTTCCTGCTTGCCGCGGGCCAGGCCGACTTCCACCTTCACCTTGCCGTTCTTCCAGTACATCGCGGTGGGCACCAGCGTGTAGCCCTTGCGCTCCACTGCGCCGATCAACTGGTCGATCTCCTTGCGGTGCAGGAGCAGCTTGCGCGTGCGGCGGTCTTCGGCGATGACGTGGGTGGAAGCGCTGATCAGGGGGGGGATCGAGGCGCCGACCAGGAAGATTTCGCCCTTAATGACGATGGCATAGCCGTCGCCGAAGTTGATCCGACCCGCGCGCAGCGCTTTCAGCTCCCAGCCTTGCAGGGCGATGCCGGCCTCATAGCGCTGGTCGATGTGGTACTCGAACCGCGCGCGCTTGTTGAGCGCGATGGTGCCCGTGCCCTTGGTGGTGTCCTTGTCCTTGCTCTTGGCCATGTCCGCTAAACTTCGGGCCTCTGGGCGGCCGCATTGCCTGCGTGCCTTTCAGGGGCAGCGCTTCTTTTAGAAGTGCATCCATGGATGGATGCCCGTTTGATCTTCGCATTCACGGAAGAATGCAGTAACCACCGAATGCGCCCATAGATGGGCGCTCGTTTGATTCTCGCATTCAAGCATGAATGCACCAGGATAGAGGCTACCGTGATCGAGATACGCCGCAGCGCGCTGGTACGCCATTCCCCGGAACAGATGTTCGATCTGGTCGATGGTGTGGAAGCATACCCAAAGCGTTTCCCGTGGTGCTCGGCATCCGCGGTGGTCGAGCGCAGCGACAATGTACTGGTGGCGCGCCTCGACCTGCATTTCATGGGCTTGCGGCACAGCTTCACCACCCGCAACACTGCCGAGCGGCCGCATCGCATCGACATCCATCTGGTCGACGGCCCGTTCCGTTCGCTGGACGGTCACTGGAGTTTCACCGCGCTGGGAGACGACGGCTGCAAGGTGGCGCTGGCGCTAGATTTCGAATACGCCGGCATCGGCGGCAGCGTGCTCAAGCTGGGTTTCCAGGGACTCGCCAACCGCATGGTGGACGATTTCTGCGTTGCCGCGGACCACCTGCATGGCTGAGCCGACCATAACGGTGGAAGTAGTGCATGCCTGCGCGCAGCACATACGGCGCAGCCGCGTTTCGTTGCCGGATGGAAGCACTGCTATGCAGGCAGTCGTGGCGGCAGGTTTTTTGCCGTCGCTTCCTGCCGAGGTGGCGGAGCCGCTGCGATTGGGCATCTTCTCGTGCAGGATAGACGCCGATCATGTGCTACGCGACGGCGACCGGGTGGAAATTTACCGGCCGCTGACCCTTGACCCCATGGCCTCGCGCCGGCGCCGTGCCGGCCAAGGCTGACGCAGGCGCTACCCGCAGTTTAGTTGTTGCTGCTGCCGGAGTCGTTGCCGGAGTCCGAACCGCCGCCGGAATCCTTGCTGTCCTTGCCGCTGGTGTCCTTGTCGCCCTTGGTGTCGTTGACCGGGTAATCGACGTTGTACTTCTTGCTTTCCTTGAGCAGGTTTTTGTTGTTTTCGAGGTAAGGGCTGCCCTCGATGCGCGCCAGGATGTCGTCATTGAAGTACAGGGTCATGGTACTGACCTGCATCGGGCCGCCGCGGTGCGAATAGGTGGACACGTAGTCCCAGCGGCTCTGGTTGAACGGGGAGGCGACCGAAGGCGTGCCGACCAACAGCATCACCTGGCGCTTGGTCAGGCCGGGCTTGAGCTGATCCACCGCCTTCTGGTCGATGGTCTTGTCGAGCAGGTTGCCCTGGCGCACGTCCTGCGTGTAGACCAGGTGGCAGCCGGAAACGGCAAGCGCCAACAACGCGACAACCGGCAGGGTGATCAGCTTTTGCATGCGTGAAACGTCCAGATCGTGGAAGAGCGGATGATACACTACCGGTTCGGCATCGCCGCGCCGGCGTGAGGTGGCAAACGATGGAACAGGAAACTCAGGAACTGCGTCGGGTCGGTCTCAAAGTGACCCATCCGCGCATGCGCATTCTGCAGATCTTCGACGAGGAGGAGGGCAACCACCTCACTGCCGAGGACGTCTACAAGAAGCTGCTCGCCCATCAGGAAGACATCGGCCTGGCGACGGTGTACCGCGTGCTGACCCAGTTCGAGGCAGCCGGCATTGTCGTCAAGCACAACTTCGAAGGCGGGCAGGCCGTCTACGAACTCGATCGCGGCAAGCACCATGACCACATGATCGATGTGGACAGCGGAAAGGTGATCGAGTTCGTCAGCGAAGAGATCGAGCGTCTGCAACGCGAGGTCGCGGCGCGCCATGGTTATGTGATCGAGGATCACAGCCTAGTGCTGTACGTTCGTCCCAAGAGCCGCGGTACGCGCAAGGGCTGATCACCGCCATCCGGGCATCCGGGCATTTCTTGGGCACAAAAAAATCGCGAGGGAGGACTCCTGTCCACCTCGCGATTGCCTCGTACCTTCTGGGTTTCGGCATGGCGAGTTGCTCGTCCAGGCCTGTGTCCAAGGTAACGACCAGACGGCCTCCTGCCGTCTCTCCGGAGTCACCGTCCCCACGAGGACTCCGGTACGCCATCTCACGATGGCGGCTCCCCCACATCGATGGATCGATGCTAACGAAGCCTTCACGTCCTGTGTATCGGAAAAATTCCTAGACAGGCCGAAATGTGACGGGCAAGTCGTTATTGCTGCGCAGCAATACGCGCAGATGCACGCCGCGCGGTGCCGGGCGCAACTGGAACAGGCCTCCCAGCGAGGTGACACGGTCGCGCATGCCTTGCAGGCCGCGGCCACCTCGTGGCGGCCGCTCGGGCAATCCGATGCCGTCGTCGCGCAAGTCGAGTAGGGCGAGTATCGCGCCGTGGCGTTCGCCGATGCGCAGGCGCAGGCGGAATTCGCTGGCCCTGGCGTGCTTCACTGCATTGGTGGCGCTTTCCTGCGCCAGTCGATAGATCGCGGTGCGGGTGTCGTCGTCGAGCAGGCGCGGGTCGCCATGCAGGTCGGTGACATAGTGGATGCCCGCAGCCTTCAGCAGGTCGCGGATCGGACCTTCGTCCAGCGCGCGCAGCAGGCCGAACTCGTCCAGCACTGCAGGACGCAGGTCGTCCAGCAAGCGATGCAGGGCGCGACGCATGTGCGCGAGGATGCTGTTGATCGAGGTGCCGATATCTTCCAGTCCGGCCTGTTGCAGGCGCGCCTGCACCAGTTTCACGTGGGTCTGGATCGCGGTGATGTTCTGGCCCAGCTCGTCGTGCAGCTCGGCGGCCATGTGGCGGCGCTGGTTTTCCTCCGCCTGCAGATTGCCGCGCGCAGCGGCTCGCAGTTGCCGCGCCAGTTGGTCCAGCCGTCGGTTGACTGCCGCCAGGTGGGTATTCTGCTCGGCTACCTGCAGCTTGCTGCGACGCAGAGCATCCGTGGCTGAGCCCAGCATCAGCGTTCCGGTGCCGGCCACGGCCAGGAACAGATAGCCGGCCGCCGAAGGGGCGTGGCCGAGGCGCTGATCCAGCACCGTCATCCCGAAACTGGAGATGGTGATGGCCAGACTGGCGCCGCGCCAGCCATGGCGGAATGCAAAGAACAGCACGGGGGCCAGCGATAGCGCACGGGCGAACTGCGGTTGCGACGTGGCCTGTTCGGAAAGCAGCAGCAGGATGGCCATGGCCGGCAGCATCACCTGCAGGCCGTCCAGGGCCAATTCCGCCAACGCATGGCGGCTGGGAGGGGCGCGCAGCAGCAGCACCATCACCGGCACCATCAGCAGCACGCCCAGATAGCCGCCCAGCAATTCGTTGCCCAACATGTGGATCAGCGCGTCTTCGGCCGCGGCCGTGTGGATCACCGTGAGCAGGCCGATGTCCACCGCCGTGGTGGCGAGCACCACGAGCATCGCGGCCAGCAGCAGGCGGGCCGTTTCCTGTGGGTTGTGCAGGCTGGTGCCGGCATGCGGATTCAGCCTGCGCAGCAGCCACAGGCTGGCCGCGGTTACCAGCGGTTCGGGCAGGTCGCCGAGGAAAAAGCCGCTCCAGCCCATCGGCAGTCCATCGTGCATGCTCATGCCGGCCGAGGCGATCAGTTCGGCGCCCAGCAGCCAGCCCCAGCGACGCACGGGCAGCAGCAACAACGCGCCGAAGCGCAAACCGTAGGGCAGTGCCCAATAGGGTTGCTCCGTCGGCCACAGCAGCAGCCACAGCAGGACGTAGATCGCCCCCAGCAGCGGGCCGGAGTGCAGTGGGCGGAAGGGTTTCAGGCGCATCCGCGGATGGTACACGGGCGTTTGGCAGTGCCGGCGCAGACCGGCGCCGGTCCATATACAGTAGGGCCATGTACAGCATTGTCCTGGTCGACGACCACGCCATCGTGCGTGAAGGTTTCAAGCGGCTGATCGGGCTGGAGCCCGATCTCCAGGTGGTGGGTGAGTGCCGCTGCGCAGACGACGCGGTGGAGGCAGTGGCGCAGCACCGGCCCGACCTGGTGGCGCTGGACCTGTCGTTGCCCGACGGCAGCGGCCTTCCCTTGATCGAACACCTGGGCAGCGTGTCGCCCGGCACGCGCATCGTGGTGTTGAGCATGCACGATGGCGAACCCTACGTGTCCGAAGCCTTGCGCCGCGGTGCCAGCGGCTACGTAACCAAGGGCGTGGCGCCGGAGGAACTGGTGGCGGGCCTGCGCGCGGTGATGCAGGGCGAGCAGTTCCTGAGTTCCGACCTGCGCCAGCGCCGTGCGGAGCAGCCGGAATCCGCGCTCGATCCGCTGCATCGCCTGACCACCCGCGAACACGAGGTGTTCCTGCTGCTGGCCTGCGGGCGCACGCCCAAGCAGGTGGCGGCCGAGCTGGGCATTGGCCAGAAGACTGTCTACATCCACCGCGCCAGCGTGATGGGCAAGCTCAATGCCGGTTCGGAACTGGAGTTGTATCGCATGGCCAGCGAGCGTGGGCTGCTGCCCGCCAGCGGTTAGAGCCTGCTAAGCGTTTCCCGGCGGCTAGCGTCACGAGTTTCGTGCTCTCAGGCCTGCGCGCGTTCCAGCATCTGCTTCGCGTGAGCCCGCGTTTCGCGGGTGATCTCCACCCCGCCCAGCATGCGGGCCAGTTCGTCGCGTCGGCCATCGGCGCCCAGCCGCTGGATCTGCGTACGGGTGTGGCCGTCGTCGCTGTGTTTGCTCACGAACAGGTGCGCGTGGCCCTGCGCGGCGACCTGGGGCAGGTGAGTGACACACAACACCTGGCGCTGGCCACCCAGTGCACGCAGCTTCTGGCCCACCACCTCGGCCACTGCGCCGCCAATGCCGCTGTCCACTTCGTCGAACACCATGGTGCCCACGCTGTCGTTGCCCAGCGTGGCGACTTCGATGGCGAGGCTGATGCGTGCCAGTTCACCGCCGGAAGCCACCTTGCGCAGCGCCCGCGGCGGCTGTCCGGGATTGGTGCTGACCAGCAGTTCGCAGCGTTCGCGGCCTTGCGGGTCGGGCTCCTCGCCTTCGACAGGTTCCAGTTCAACCACGAGCACGCCGCCGGCCATGCCCAGCTCAGCCATCAATGCGCCGACTTCCTTGCCCAGCTTGTCTGCCGCTTTGCGACGTGACTTGCTTAGCTTGTCTGCTGCCTGCACGTAGTCAGTGCGGGCGCGCTCCCGCTGGACGGCGAGTTGTTCCAGTGCTTCGCCGGCGCCTTCCAGCTCGGCCAGTTCGGTGCGCAACGCCGTGGCCTTGTCGTGCAATTCCGCGATGGGGAGGCGGTGACGGCGGCCGAGTTCATGCAGACGGGCGAGGTGAGCGTCGACTTCGGCGAAGCGCTCGGGGTCGAGATCGACGTCCTGCGCGTAGCGGCCCAGCGTGTCGGCGGCTTCGCCCAACTGGATCATGGCGTTGTCCAGCAGCTCCAGCGCGGGATTCAGCGCTTCGTCCAGCGTGGCCAGCCTGCCCAGCTCGGCATGGGCGCGACCCAGGGCGCGGCGCAGCGCGAATTCGCTGTCGCCGTCCAGCAGCTCGACCACGCCGGCGGCGCCTTCGGCAAGCCGACCGGCGTTGGCTAGGCGCTTGTGGCTGGCTTCGAGTTCGGCCAGCTCGGCGGACGGTAGCGTCCATTGCTCCAGTTCGGCCAGCTCGTGGCGCAACAGTTCCAGCCGCTGTTCGCGATCCGCGCCACCGCTGAGGCGACGGATACGCGCACCCAGGTCGCGCCATTGCGTGGCCAGCTCGCGCACCTGGCCGGCCAGCGAGCCGTGGCCGGCGCAGGCGTCGAGCAGGGCGAGCTGGTGCGCGCGCGAAAGCAGGGCCTGATGCTCGTGCTGGCCATGGATTTCCACCAGCAGGGTGGCGAGTTCGGAAAGCTGGCCGGCGCTGGCGGGACGGCCGTTGATCCATGCGCGCGAGCTGCCTTCGGCGCGGATCACCCGCCGCAACTGGCAGGCTTCGCCATCGTCCAGCTCTTCCTGCGCCAGCCATGCGCGGGCCTCGGGCAGGGCGGCAAGATCGAATTCGGCGGACAGTTCCGCGCGGTCGCTGCCGGCGCGCACCATCCCGCTGTCGGCGCGGGCGCCGGCGAGCAGCAGCAGCGCATCCACCAGCAGCGACTTGCCGGCGCCGGTTTCGCCGCTGACCACGGTGAGGCCGGCGCCGAAATCGACTTCGGCCTGTTCAACGACGGCGAATTGGCGGACATGGAGCGAGATGAGCATGGCGGGCTGACGGCAGTCCGTATGGGATCGGGCGATTGTAATAGGAGCCTGCGCGGCAGATGCCGCAAGGGCCGCAAAGACCGCCGCGCGATCCATCTTTCCGCCACGTTCCTGGTGAACTGTCGAAAAGCGAGGCTCGCGCAGCAGCCCTTTCGCCACAGACGGCTTCGGCCCCGCAGGCTCCATGCCTCCCGCTACAATGCCGCGGCGCTTGCATGACAGGCGCGCAGACCCTATCTCTTGGTCGTCTCACCGATTGCTACTGCGCATGTCCCGTCTCCACTCCCATGAACTCGATGCACGCACCCGGCGCCTGCTGCGCAGCCTGATCGCGCAGTATCTGGTCGATGGCGAGCCGGTGGGGTCGCGCACGCTGTCGCGATCGTCGGGTCTGGACGTGAGCCCGGCGACCATCCGCAACATCATGGCCGACCTCGAGGAGGCTGGCCTGGTCGCCTCGCCGCATACTTCGGCGGGGCGTATTCCCACGCCGCGCGGCCTGCGCCTGTTCGTGGACAGCCTGATCGAATTGCAGCCGTTGCCGCACGAGGAAATGGCTCGCCTGCAGCGTGAATTGCCGCCGGGGCAGACCACCACACGCGACCTGTTGGGCAATGCCTCGGCCCTGTTGTCGGCGATGACCCGTTTCGCCGGCGTGGTGACCGTACCGCGACAGGTGGATTTCCCGCTGCGCCACCTCGATTTCGTGCCGCTGCCGGACGCACGGGTGCTGGTGATCCTGGTGTTTTCCGACAACCAGGTGCAGAACCGCGTGGTGCAATTGGCCAAACCGTTGGAGGGTCGCGAGCTGGAGCAGGCGGCGAACTACATCAATACCCATTTCGTCGGCCTGCGCGTGGACGATATCCGCGCCCACCTGCTGGCCGAACTGCGTGCCGCAGGCAGCGAGCTGAACCGGCTGGTGGCGAATGCCACCGAGCTGGCCACGGCCTCGTTCGCGCCACACGCCGACGGCGACGACGTGCTGGTCAGCGGGCAGACCAACCTGATGGCTTGCGCCGAGCTGGCCGACCTGCAACGACTGCGCGAGCTGTTCGAAGCGTTCCAGCAGAAGAACGGGCTGCTGCAGTTGATGGAGTCGTGCGCGCGGGCGCCCGGCGTGCGGCTGTTCATCGGCGAGGAATCCGGTTTCGCCGCGCTCGACGGTTGCAGCGTGGTTACCGCCAGCTATGGCACGCCGGGGCGGGTGCTGGGCGCGGTGGGCGTGATCGGCCCCACGCGCATGGCCTATGAGCGGGTGATCCCGGTGGTGCAGGCCACCGCCGGGCTGCTCAGCGATGCCTTGAATCGAGCCGCGACGGCCTCATAAGTCGCCACGGGAGCGGGTTTGCCCGCATTTTTTGGATGGGTCGGCGCAGATGGCCGGCCACGGACGAGGTTTGGAGTCACTCATGCAGAACAACGACCAGCACCCGGCACCGGACGCCGATGCCGTCAGCGCGGCGAACAGTGCCGACGTGGAAGCGCTAAAGGCTCGCGTGGCCGAACTGGAGGCGGAAAAGATCGAGCAGCGCGAGTCCGTGCTGCGGGAGAAGGCCGAACTGGAAAACCAGCGCCGCCGTCTGCACCGCGATCTGGAACAGGCCCGCCGCTTCGCCAACGAGAAGCTGCTGAACGAGCTGCTGCCGGTATTCGATGGCCTGGAAGGCGGCCTGGCGGTGGAAACCGCCGATGTGGCGGCGATGCGCCAGGGTCTCGGCCTCACCCTGAAGTCCCTGCTCAAGGTGGGCGAGAACCATGGCCTGGCACAGGTCGATCCGCTGGGTCAGCCGCTCGACCCCGAACGCCACCATGCAGTGAGCATGGTCGAGTCGCCTGGCGCGGAGGCCGGCACCGTGGTCAGCGTGCTGCAGAAGGGCTATGTGTTGAACGATCGCCTGCTGCGCCCCGCCCTGGTGGCCGTGGCGAAGGACTGAACAACGCGTCACCGGACGCGACACATCCGGAGCTCCGTCGGTATTGATTCGCCGTACGCGGGCCCCATCTGGAAAACCATTGCGCGGCCATGGGGCCGCATACGAGATTCGGGAGCTAACACATGGGCAAGATCATCGGCATCGACCTGGGTACCACCAATTCCTGCGTGTCCGTGATGGACGGCAGCACCACCAAGGTCATCGAGAATTCGGAAGGCGATCGCACCACGCCGTCCATCGTCGCCTTCAGCAAGGACGGCGAGGTGCTGGTCGGCGCGCCGGCCAAGCGCCAGGGCGTGACCAACCCCAAGAACACCTTCTATGCGGTGAAGCGCCTGATCGGCCGCAAGTTCACCGACGCCGAAGTGCAGAAGGACATCCACATCGTGCCCTACGCCATTGTCGCCAACGACAACGGTGATGCCTGGGTGGCGACCGCCGACGGCAAGAAGATGGCGCCGCCGGAAGTCTCCGCGAAGGTGCTGATGAAGATGAAGAAGACCGCCGAGGACTATCTCGGCGAGCCGGTCACCGAGGCTGTCATCACGGTGCCCGCCTACTTCAACGACAGCCAGCGCCAGGCCACCAAGGACGCCGGCCGCATCGCCGGTCTGGAAGTGAAGCGCATCATCAACGAGCCGACCGCGGCCGCGCTGGCTTACGGCCTGGACAAGAAGGGCGGCGATCGCAAGATTGCGGTGTACGACCTGGGCGGCGGTACCTTCGACGTGTCGATCATTGAGATCGCCGAGGTCGACGGCGAGAAGCAGTTCGAAGTGCTGGCCACCAACGGCGATACCTTTCTCGGTGGCGAAGACTTCGACATGCGCGTCATCGACTACCTGGTCGAGGAGTTCCAGAAGGACCAGGGCATCGACCTGCGCAAGGATCCGCTGGCCCTGCAGCGCCTGAAGGACGCCGCCGAGCGCGCGAAGATCGAGCTGTCCTCGTCGCACCAGACCGAGGTGAACCTGCCGTACGTGACGGCCGACGCCTCCGGCCCCAAGCACCTCAACATCAAGCTCACCCGCGCCAAGCTGGAAGCGCTGGTGGAAGACCTGGTCAAGCGCACCATCGAACCCTGCCGCACCGCGCTCAACGACGCCGGCCTGCGCGTGTCCGACATCGACGAGGTGATCCTGGTCGGCGGTCAGACCCGCATGCCCAAGGTGCAGGAGTCGGTGAAGGACTTCTTCGGCAAGGAGCCGCGCAAGGACGTCAACCCGGATGAGGCCGTCGCTGTGGGCGCCGCGATCCAGGGTGGCGTGCTGGGCGGTTCGGTCAAGGACGTGCTGCTGCTCGACGTCACCCCGCTGTCGCTGGGCATCGAGACCATGGGCGGCGTGATGACCAAGCTGATCGAGAAGAACACCACCGTGCCGACCAAGGCGGCGCAGACGTTCTCCACCGCCGACGACAACCAGACCGCAGTGACCGTGCACGTGCTGCAAGGCGAGCGCGAGCGCGCCAACGCCAACAAGTCGCTGGGCAAGTTCGACCTGCAAGGCATCGAGCCGGCGCCGCGCGGCATGCCGCAGATCGAGGTGACCTTCGACATCGACGCCAACGGCATCCTGCACGTGTCGGCCAAGGACAAGAAGACCGGCAAGGAGCAGAAGATCGAGATCAAGGCGGGTTCGGGCCTCTCCGAGGAGGAGATCGCCCGCATGGTGGCCGACGCCGAAGCGAACAAGGAAGAAGACAAGAAGTTCCACGAGCTGGTGAGCACCCGCAACAAGGCCGATCAGCTCGTGCACGCCACCCGCAGCGCGCTGAAGGAACACGGCGGCAAGGTCGGCGCGCAGATCGGCAGCATCGAAGAGGCGCTGTCGGAGCTGGAAAAGGTCAAGGACGGCGATGACAAGGCGCTGATCGAGTCGAAGATCTCCAAGCTCGAGCAGGCTGCCCAGGCGCTGCAGGAGGCCGCCCAGGGTCAGGGCCCGGCCGATGCGGGTGCGCAGCCCGGCCCGCACGGGTCGGCCCAGCCCGACGACGTGGTCGATGCCGAGTTCACCGAAGTGAAGGACGACAAGAAGTAACCGTACCTAGAACCGGAACGGGCGCCGCGCGAGCGGCGCTCGTTTTTGAAAGTGCGGCCAAGGTGGCGCCCGTTTGACTTTCGCGTTCATGGATGAGCGCACAAGCTTTCTCGAGGGGAAGGTGATGGACAAGGGGCGCCTGGAAGCCTTCAGCGACGGTGTGCTGGCCATCATCATCACCATCATGGTGCTTGAGCTGAAGGTGCCGCACGGCGCAGGCTGGGACGTGCTGGCCGCGCAATGGCCGGTGTTCCTCAGTTACGTGCTGAGCTTCGTCTACGTGGGCATCTACTGGAACAACCACCACCATTTCCTGCATGCGGCGAAGCGGGTGGACGGCAGCGTGCTGTGGGCCAACCTGCATCTGCTGTTTTGGTTGTCCCTGATGCCGGTGACCACGGGGTGGATGGGCGAAAACCAGTTCGCCCGGTTGCCGGTGGCGGTCTACGGTTTCGTGTTGCTGATGTGCGCCATCGCCTGGCTGCCGCTGCAATACGGCCTGATCTGCGCCAACGGCGGCAAGACCTCGCTGTTGGCGCAAGCGGTGGGTGGCGACTGGAAAGGCAAGGTCGCCGTCGCCATGTATCTGGGTGGCATCCTGCTGGCCTTCGTGGCGCCGTGGGTGTCGTGTCTGTTTTATGCCACGGTGGCAGCGATCTGGTTCATTCCTGATCGGCGCATCGAATCGCGGATCAAGCAATGAGCAAGCGTGATTACTACGAAGTCCTGAGTGTCGAACGTACCGTCACCGAGGTCGAGCTGAAGAAATCCTTCCGCCGCCTGGCGATGAAGTACCACCCCGACCGCAATCCCGACGATCCCGCGGCGCAGGAGAAGTTCAAGGAGGCCAAGGAGGCCTACGAGGTGCTTTCCGACGCGCAGAAGCGCGCCATGTACGACCAGTACGGACATGCGGCCTTCGAGGGCGGCATGGGCGGCCGCGGTGGCGGCGGTTTCGGGGACATGGGCGACATCTTCGGCGACATCTTCGGCGACATCTTCGGCGGTGGGCGCAGTCGTCAGCCGCGACGCGGCGCAGACCTGCGCTACATCATGGAACTCGACCTCGAAGAAGCCGTGTTCGGCATCGAGCGCAAGATCGAGATTCCGTCACAGGTCAACTGCCACCACTGCAACGGCAGCGGCTCGGACGATGGCAAGACCACGCAATGCAAGACCTGCCACGGTCACGGCCGCGTGCGCATGCAGAACGGCATCTTTTCGATCCAGCAGGCCTGTCCGCATTGCGGCGGCAGCGGCCAGGTCATCGAGAAGCCCTGCAAGAAGTGCCACGGTGAAGGCCGGTTGGAAGAAACCCGCACGCTGTCGGTGAAGATCCCCGCCGGCGTGGACAACGGCGACCGCATCCGCCTTACCGGGCAGGGCGAAGCCGGCCCGGCAGGCACGCCGGCGGGCGACCTCTATGTGGAAGTGCGCGTGCGCGAGCATTCGATCTTCCAGCGCGAGGGCAACGATCTTTACTGCGAAGTGCCGATCCGCTTCTCGCAGGCGGCGCTGGGCGCGGAACTGCCGGTGCCCACGCTGGAAGGCGAGGTGCCGATCACCATTCCGCCGGAGACGCAGACCGGCCAGAGCTTCCGCTTGCGCGGGCGTGGCGTGAAGTCGGTGCGCAACGGCCGCGCCGGGGACCTGATCTGCCGCGTGGTGGTGGAGACCCCGGTCCGCCTCACCAAGCAGCAGCGCGAATTGCTCGAGCAGCTCGAAGCCAGCTTCAACGACGGCAAGGCCGAAGAACACATGCCGCGCGCGCACAACTGGTTCGACGGCGTGAAACAGTTCTGGTCGAAGGTGACTTCGTAAGCTAACTTTGGACGTCCGTTTGCCGTTTCTGCCGGGATGTCCATCATGACCAGTTCGCCGATCCGCCTCGCCATCAGCGGCGCCTCCGGCCGCATGGGCCAGGCCTTGCTGTCGCTGTTGCATGCCGATGGCCGGTACGAGCTGGCGCATGCGGTGGTGTCGCCGGGCTCGGTGCATGACGGCGAGCCCGTCTGGCTGGGGCAGGGCCTGCGCTATGCGCACGATTGGTCGCGCGCGCCTGTCCTCGACGTGGTGGTCGACTTCAGCGGTCCCGTCGGTCTGGCGGCAGCGCTGGACCATTGTCTCGCGCACGGCATTCCCCTGGTGAGCGGCACCACCGGACTCGACGCTGCCCTGCTGGCACGACTGGACGCCGCCGGGGCACGCATCGCGCTGCTGCGCGCGGCGAACTTCAGCCTGGGCGTGGCACTGCTGACGCGTCTGCTGCGCGAGGCCGCTGCTGCGGTGCCGGAATGGGATCTGGAAATCGTCGAAGCCCATCATGGGCGCAAGCAGGATGCGCCTTCGGGCACAGCGCTGGCGCTGGGGCAGGCTGCTGCTGCTGCGCGCAGCACCACACTGGAAGCCGCGGCGGTATACAGCCGCGAAGGTCGCACGGGCGAACGCGTTCCCGGAAGCATCGGTTTTGCCGTGGTGCGCGGAGGCGACATCGTAGGCGAGCATCAGGCGCTGCTGGTGGGGCCGGGCGAGCGGCTGGAGCTGGGGCATCGTGCGACCGACCGCACGATCTTCGCCCGTGGGGCGCTGCAGGCGGCACGGTGGCTGATCGGTCGCGCCTCCGGACACTGGCGGCTGGAAGACGTGCTCGCTCCGCCGGTTTGACCACGCAAAAACTTGCCATGTCCAGCGGTGGTCGCTAGCATCGCCAGCCTGTCATTGGGGAGTAGCCAGCCTCTTCCCCGAGGCGTTCGCATCAACAGACTTGGTTGCCCTCGCGGCGCCATGGTGCGAACGGTAGGCGTCGCCTTCGACGCCTTGCCCGGCGAGACCTTTGGCCAGCGATGCGTTCACCCGGCCGGGCGAACGCGTGTCGTTGCGCCATGGGTTCACCTGTTCGCCCGGCCTGTGCATCCCATGCTGCTTATCCTCATCCTGTTCTTTGCCTCGGCGGGCGCGATCTATCTCGCCTGCGAATACTTCGTCAATGGCGTCGAATGGCTGGGTCGCAGGCTCAAGCTAGGCGCCACGGCTACCGGTACCGTGCTGGCTGCGTTCGGCACCGCCCTGCCGGAGAGCGCCGTCACCTTCGTCGCGGTCGTCTTCGGCAAGACGCCTGCAGTGCGTGACATCGGCGTGGGTGCGGCGATGGGTGGGCCGCTGGTATTGGCCACCATCGCCTATGCCGTGGTCGGTGTCGCGTTGTGGCTGCATCGCAGGCGCTTGCAACGCACTGACGGGCTGGTGCGGGTCGATCATCGACGGCTGGCCCGCGACCAGGGATGGTTCCTGGCGATCTTCGCGCTCAAGGTCGGCCTTGGCCTGGTGGCTTTTGCCTTCAAGCCTGCGTTCGGCGGGGTGTTCCTGCTGGCCTATGCACTCTACGTGTGGCGCGAAGTGCGCAGCGGGGACACGGCACCCGTTGAAGAGGAGCTGGAGCCGCTTAAGTTGCGCCCGGGTCAGGCGGAGCCCTCGTTGGCGTGGGCGCTGCTGCAAACGGTGGCCGCGCTCGTGGTGATCGCGGCGGCCTCGCGTGTGTTTGTGGGCCAACTGGAAGCCATCGGCGTATTGCTCGCCTGGCCGCCGCATCTGGTGGCGCTGGTGTTGAGCCCGGTGGCGACCGAGTTGCCGGAGACGCTCAATGCGCTGATCTGGGTGCGCCAGGGCAAGGAGCGTTTGGCGCTGGCCAACATCTCCGGCGCCATGATGATCCAGGCCACCATCCCCAGCGCGCTGGCGATCTTTGCCACGCCCTGGCTGTTCGATACACCGCTGATCGTGTCCGGCGCGCTCACTGCCACCGCCATTGCTTACCTATGGTGGCTCTTCCGGCGCGGTCGCGCGGACGCGCGCCGGCTGTTGCCCGTAGGTTTGCTGTATGGCGTGTTCGCCGCCTATGTGATCTGGCATTTCACCCGCTGAGGGGTGATCAGTCCCGGTGCGCGGCGTTGCGGTCGCGGCCGGCGCCGTACTGCGTGTCCAGCTTGCCGAACAGCTTCTTGAACAGGCGAGAGAACTTGCCGCGCTTGGTCTTGCGCAGCTTTTCCTCCTCGCTGGTAAGCCAGGCCACCTGGATCACCCGGCGCTCGCCCTCGTAGGGCAGGTGGCCATGGAAGGAGTTGTCGCAGCGCTTGAACACGGCGAACTCGCCGTACAGCGGCGGCAGCTCGGGTGCCACGGTGGAGTCGATATCGTCGATCTTGCCCAGGAAGCGCAGGCAGCCATCGCTGGTGTCGGGCCACTGCGGGTTGAGGTAGAGCAGGGCAGTGGCCACCTTGGACTTGCTGTCGGTGTGGATGGTGCCGTGGCGCTTGTTGAGCAGGCGGCACAGCGTCACCAGGGTCGGATATTGGCCGAGATTGTCGATGCCCAGTTTTTTGCCAACCAGGGTGGCGAAGTCTGGCGTGGTGAGTTGTTCGACTAGTGCATTGATCGTAGGGCCGCAATCGGCCGGATCCCACGGGAAGAAGCCGGCGCTGGGGTAGCGTGGGAAATCGCGACCCAGGTCACCGCGCGCGTCATCGGGCAACTGGCCATGGGCCACCATGAAGGGGAACGGCTCTCGCTGCACCAGCGTGTCCGGGCGATCGAAACGTGCGGCATCGAGCAGGGCGTCCGGACTCATGGTTGGGCCTTAGCTTCCTTGGGAAAACGTCCTGGCAGTGTAACGTCGTGAGGAGTTGTGACGTTGACGAGAGTGCGAGATCTGCCTCTGCCAAAGTGGACAGCAAGCGCCTTGACGCCTATCATTGTTACCCGCCCGAACGTCCTCCCCTCCAAGGTTCTCAAGCCTGCTTTTCGCGGCTTGCGGACTTTGCTGCACCTGAAAGGCGGTTCCCCATGCCCATTCCTGCTCTGCTTGCCCTCGAAGACGGCAGCGTGTTCCACGGCCACGCCGTGGGCGCCACCGGCGAAACCGTCGGTGAGGTGGTTTTCAACACCGCCATGACGGGGTACCAGGAGATCCTCACCGATCCCTCGTACTCACGCCAGCTTGTCACTCTTACCTATCCGCACATCGGCAATACCGGCATCAATGCTGAGGACGCCGAGTCCACTGCCGTGCATGCCGCCGGCCTGATCGTGCGCGACGTGCCGCGCCGCGCCAGCAACTGGCGCAGCAGCGAAACTCTGCCGGATTACCTGAAGCGCCACGGCATCGTCGCCATCGCCGGCATCGACACACGCCGGCTCACCCGCATCCTGCGCGACAAGGGCGCGCTCAGCGGTTGCATCCTGGCCGGCGAGACGATCGACGCCGAGGCCGCGCTGGCGAAGGCGCGCGCCTTCCCCGGCCTCAACGGCATGGACCTGGCCAAGGTGGTCAGTGTCACCCAGTCGTATCCGTGGAACGAAGGGGTCTACGACCTCGACCACACCCGCTTCAACCAGCCAGCCAGGCGCTTCAAGGTCGTGGCCTACGACTTCGGCGCCAAGCACAACATCCTGCGTCTGCTGGCCGAGCAGGGCTGCGACATCACCGTGGTGCCTGCACAGACGCCTGCCGCCGAGGTGCTGGCCGTGAAGCCCGATGGCGTGTTCCTCTCCAACGGTCCCGGCGACCCGGCCGCTTGCGATTACGCGATCGCCGCCACCAAGGTTTTCCTTGACGCGAAGATCCCGCTGTTCGGCATCTGCCTCGGCCACCAGATCATGGGTCTGGCGCTGGGCGCGAAGACGCTGAAGATGAAGTTCGGCCACCACGGTGCCAACCATCCGGTGAAGGACATGGACGACGGCCGCGTGCTGATCACCTCGCAGAACCACGGCTTTGCCGTCGACCCGGCCACGCTGCCGGGCAACGTGCGCGTCACCCACACCTCGTTGTTCGACGGTTCGCTGCAGGGCTTCGCGCTCACCGACCGTCCGGCCTTCTGCTTCCAGGGGCACCCGGAAGCGAGCCCTGGACCGCACGACATCGGTTATCTCTTCGACAGGTTTGCAAAGATGATGTCCGACAAGCTGATGCAGGAGGCCCGCTGAGATGGCCAAGCGTACCGATATCAAGAGCATCCTCATCATCGGTGCCGGCCCGATCGTCATCGGCCAGGCCTGCGAGTTCGACTACTCCGGCGCGCAGGCCTGCAAGGCGCTGAAGGAAGAGGGTTACCGCGTCATCCTGGTGAACTCCAACCCCGCCACGATCATGACCGACCCGGAGACGGCCGACGCCGTCTACATCGAGCCGATCAACTGGCAGACGGTGGAGCGCATCATCGCCAAGGAGCGCCCGGATGCGGTGCTGCCCACCATGGGCGGACAGACCGGCCTCAACTGCGCGCTCGACCTCGCCGACAACGGCGTGCTGGAGAAGTACAACGTCGAGCTGATCGGTGCGTCGCGCGAAGCCATCCGCATGGCCGAAGACCGCGAGCTGTTCCGCGTCGCCATGAAGGAAATCGGGCTGGAATGCCCGAAGGCCGAGGTGGTCCGCACGTTCGAGCAGGCGCTGGTGACGCAGGCGAAGGTGGGGTATCCCACCATCATCCGTCCGAGCTTCACGCTCGGTGGCTCCGGCGGCGGCATCGCGTACAACCGCGAAGAATTCGAAGAGATCGTCAAGCGCGGACTCGATCTTTCGCCGGTGGGCGAAGTGCTGGTCGAGGAATCCGTGCTCGGCTGGAAGGAATTCGAGATGGAAGTGGTCCGCGACAAGGCGGACAACTGCATCATCGTGTGCTCGATCGAAAACCTCGACCCGATGGGCGTGCACACCGGCGACTCGATCACCGTCGCGCCGGCGCAGACGCTCACCGACAAGGAATACCAGCGCCTGCGCGATGCCTCGATCGCGGTGCTGCGCAAGATCGGCGTGGACACCGGCGGCTCCAACGTGCAGTTCGGCATCAATGCCGAGAACGGCCGCGTGGTGGTCATCGAGATGAACCCGCGCGTGTCGCGTTCGTCCGCGCTCGCCTCCAAGGCCACCGGCTTCCCGATCGCCAAGATCGCGGCGAAGCTGGCCGTGGGCTACACGCTGGACGAACTCAAGAACGACATCACCGGCGGCCTGACCCCGGCGTCGTTCGAGCCGACCATCGACTACGTGGTCACCAAGATCCCGCGTTTCGCGTTCGAGAAGTTCCCGTCGGCTGACGCGCGCCTCACCACCCAGATGAAGTCGGTGGGCGAGGTGATGGCGATGGGTCGCACTTTCCATGAGTCGCTGCAGAAGGCGCTGCGAGGACTGGAAATCGGCAAGACGGGCCTCAACCCGACCGGTCTGGATTTGACCTCCGACGAAGGCATCAACGCGCTCAAGCGCGAGCTGCGCGAGCCGCGTCCGGATCGCGTCTTCCATCTGGCTGACGCGTTCCGCGCCGGCCTGTCCCTGGAAGACGTATATGGCCTCAGCCGGGTCGATCCCTGGTTCCTCGCCGCCTTCGAAGACATCGTGCTGACCGAGAAGGAAGTGCAGCAGCAGGGCGTCACCGCGCTCGACGCGCCGCGCATGCGCGAGCTCAAGCGCATGGGCTTCTCCGACGCTCGCCTGGCCGAATTGCTCGACACCAACGAAGCCGCCATGCGCCATCTGCGTCGCACGCTTGGCGTGCGTCCGGTCTACAAGCGCGTGGATTCCTGCGCGGCTGAATTCGCCACCACCACGGCCTACATGTACTCGACCTACGAGGAAGAGTGCGAAGCCAACCCGACCAACCGCGACAAGATCATCGTGCTGGGCGGCGGTCCCAACCGCATCGGTCAGGGCATCGAGTTCGACTACTGCTGCGTGCACGCGGCACTCGCGCTGCGCGAGGACGGTTTCGAAACCATCATGGTCAACTGCAATCCGGAAACCGTTTCCACCGACTACGACACCTCCGACCGCCTGTATTTCGAGCCGCTCACGCTCGAGGACGTGCTGGAAATCGTGGATCTGGAAAAACCCAAGGGCGTGATCGTGCAGTACGGTGGCCAGACGCCGCTGAAGCTTGCACGTGCGCTTGAAGCTGCCGGCGCGCCAGTGATCGGCACGTCGCCGGACAGCATCGATCTGGCGGAAGACCGCGAGCGCTTCCAGCAGATGATCGAAAAGATCGGCCTGAAGCAGCCGCCGAATCGCACGGCACGCACGCCGGAAGAAGCGCTGGCCTCGGCGCGCGAGATCGGCTATCCGCTGGTGGTGCGCCCGAGCTACGTGCTCGGCGGCCGCGCGATGGAAATCGTCTATAGCGACGCCGATCTTTCGCGCTACATCCGCGACGCGGTGCAGGTGTCCAACGATTCGCCGGTGCTGCTGGACCGCTTCCTCGATCATGCGGTCGAGGTGGACGTGGACATCATCGCCGACGCCGAAGGCAATGTGCTGGTCGGCGGCATCATGGAGCACATCGAGGAAGCGGGCGTGCATTCGGGCGACTCTTCCTGCTCGCTGCCGCCTTACTCGTTGACACCGGAGGTGCAGGACGAGATGCGTCGCCAGGTCACCGCGATGGCGAAGGAACTGAAGGTCATCGGCCTGATGAATACCCAGTTCGCCATCCAGGGCGACACCGTGTTCATCCTCGAAGTGAACCCGCGCGCCTCGCGCACGGTGCCGTTCGTATCGAAGGCCACGGGTGTGCCGCTCGCCAAGATCGCCGCGCGTGCCATGGCTGGACGTTCGCTCAAGGCGCAGGGCGCGACCAAGGAAGTGATTCCGAGCTACTACTCCGTGAAGGAAGCGATCTTCCCGTTCCTGAAGTTCCAGAACGTGGATCCCATCCTCGGCCCCGAAATGCGCTCCACCGGCGAGGTGATGGGTGTGGGCCGCAGCTTTGGCGCAGCCTTTGCCCGCGGCCATGACGCCGCCGGCATCAAGACCCCGCCGAAGGGCAAGGTGTTCGTGTCGGTGCGCGACGCGGACAAGGATCGCCTGCTGCCGGTGGCGCGCGAGGCGCTGGCGAAGGGCTTCAGCCTGGTCGCCACCGAAGGCACGGCGAAATACCTGGCCGAGCAGGGCGTGGCCTGCGAGCGCATCAACAAGGTGGCCGAGGGCCGCCCGCACATCGTCGACCTGATCAAGAACGGCGAGATCGTTTATATCGTCAACACCACCGAGGGCAAGCAGGCCATCGCCGACTCGTTCTCGATCCGGCGCGAGGCCCTGCAGCAGCGCGTCACGTACTCCACCACCGTTGCAGGCGCGCGTGCGCTGGTCCATTCGCTGGACTTCCACAACAGCGCGGATGTGCACAGCCTGCAGGAACTTCACAAGGAATTGAGCGCATGAGCAATCGCGCCCCCATCACCAAGGCAGGGTCGGAACGCCTGCGCGCCGAGCTGGACAGGCTGAAGTCGGAAGATCGCCCGCGCATCATCGCGGCCATCGCCGAGGCGCGTGCGCACGGCGATCTGAAGGAGAACGCGGAATACCACGCCGCGCGCGAGCTGCAGAGCTTCATCGAAGGCCGCATCGGCCAGCTCGAGGCGCTGCTTTCCACCGCGGAGGTGATCGACGTGTCGCGCCTCAACCCGGGCAGCAAGGTGGTGTTCGGCGCCATCGTGGACCTGGCGGACGAAGACAGCGGCGCCGAGGTGACCTACCAGATCGTGGGCGACCTCGAAGCCGACATCAAGCAGGGCCTGATCGCAGTGTCTTCGCCGATCGCGCGCGCCCTGATCGGCAAGAGTGAAGGTGACAGTTTCGAGTTCACCGCACCGAACGGCGTCAAGCATTACGAAATCACAGGCGTGCGCTATTCCTGAATGCTAGGCTGCGGGTTTGTGCGAAACGGCTGGCCACCGAGGTGGCCAGCCTGGCAAGCCAACCGGGGGCGTGGCCGCTCCCGCCGACGGTCACCTGACAACGGTCCGCCCCATGCCGCAGCAGAAAATCCTGTTTCTCAGCGTTTCCGCCGGAGCAGGCCACATGCGGGCCGCCGAGGCCCTGCGCCTGACCGCCGAAGCGGTGCTGCCGCATGTCGAGACCCGGCACCTGGATGCGATGGACTACGTGCCGTCCGCATTCCGCAAGCTCTATACCGATTTCTACATCACGCTGATAAGCAGTTACCCAACCCTGTGGGGGCTGCTCTACCAGCGCAGTTCGGAGGCCGATCCGAATGGGCCGATGCAGAAGCTGCGGCGGGCCATCGAGCGGCTGGGCACGGGCGATCTGCGCAAGGCGATCAATGCGTTTGCGCCGGACGCCATCGTCTGCACGCACTTCCTTCCCGCCGAAATGCTGATGCACGAGATCCGGCGCGAGCGCTTCACGGTGCCAGTGTGGGTCCAGGTCACCGATTTCGATTTGCATGGCATGTGGGTGATTCCGCGCATGACGGGCTTTTTTGCCGCCAGCGATGAGATCGCTTTCCGCATGCAGGCCAACCATATCGAGACGGAGCACATCCACACCACCGGCATTCCGGTGATGCCGGCGTTCACCCAGCCGCAGGACCGCCGGACCTGCGCCGGGCGCTTCGGCCTGGACCCGGCGCGGCAGACGATCATGCTGATGGGCGGCGGTGCCGGGGTCGGCAAGCTCGATGAGGTGGCTGCCACCCTGATGCGGCTCGAAGGGGACTTCCAGCTCGTCGTGCTGGCCGGGCGCAACGAGGCGGCGCTGGCCAAGTTGAAGTTGCTTGCCGCGGAACATCCGGGACGCCTGTTCCCATTCGGCTTCACCAATGAAGTGCCGCAGCTGATGGCCTGCTCGGACCTGGTGATCACCAAGCCGGGCGGGCTGACCACGTCAGAGTGCCTGGCGATGGGCGTGCCGATGGTGGTGTATGCGCCGGTCCCGGGCCAGGAAGAGCGCAACGCGGACTATGTGCTGGAGCAGGGGGCGGCGTTGAAAGCGATAGATCTGGTTTCGCTCGAATACCGCGTGCGCCAGCTGCTGGCCGAGCCCCAGCGCCTGGCGCGGATGCGCGAGCATGCACGTCGCCTCGGCCAGCCGCAGGCGGCGCAGTGTGTACTGCAGATCGTGCAGGCCGAACTCGAAGGCCGGCGGCCAGTAACCGGGTCAGTGGAGCATTGAGCGTGCGCCAGATGGATCAACGATTCCTGCATGCAGGAGAAGACTCTGTTTCCATGCGTCCGCTGGTGCTGGTGCTGACCTTGGGTTGGACCGTGCTGCTGGCTTTCTTCTTCGCAAACGTGGAGATCCAGATCGAAGGCGCCGCCGGCTGGGCGGCGAACCTGCCGACCTGGCGCATCGAGCATCACTGGCTGCTGGATATCTTCTGGGGCGGCCGGCCCATGACCGGATATCACGCATGGCTGTTTCCCTGCATGGGGCTGTTTTTCCATTTTCCGCTGATCTTCGCCGGCCGCTGGAACTGGCGTGCCGAGGCGCGCGTGTTCGCCTGCATCATGCTGTTCTGGATCACCGAGGACTTCCTGTGGTTCGTGCTGAACCCGGCCTATGGCGTAGCGCATTTCGCGCCGCGCTATATTCCATGGCATATCCACTGGTGGGGACCGGCACCCAGTGATTACTGGGTGTCGTTGTCCATATCCGCGGTGTTGTTCTGGTTGTCGTGCCGGCGACCGAAGTTGAAGGCCTGAAGAACGGGCGGTCTGCCTTCCTAGCTCCCGCCTCGTAGTCGGGAACAAAAATATCGCCGAGAGCGATTTTTGACATCGCGCTAGCGCTGGCCGAAAGGTGGCTGCCAGGGATGCGGCCACAAAAAAGGCCGCATCGACGCGGCCTTTCTTATCGACACGTCATGCTGTGCTCAGCGCTGACGAGCCTTGAAACGCGGATTGCTCTTGCAGATCACGAACACCTTGCCGCGACGACGCACGATCTTGCAGTCGCGGTGCCGCGCCTTGGCGGACTTCAACGAGTTAAGCACCTTCACGGCGAGCTCCTGATACCAAACGGAAAAAATCAGCGGGCAAGTATAACCTGCTGAATCGTCAGTCACAAGTTGCCGGAATCGCGGGCGAATTCGTCCACCGTGGACAGGAATTGCGTCAGCACCGGCGATGCCTCGTCGGCTCTGCTGGCGACGGCCAGCAGGAGTTCGGCGCCGTGGTCGGCCAGCGGCACGTAGCTGACCCCTGCTAGATGCACCGCGCGCATCGTCGCCGGCACCAGCGCCACACCCAGGCCGGCGGCCACCAATGCCAGCAGGCCGCTGACCTGTTGGGCCTGCTGCACCGTGCGGGGCTGGAAACCGGCGGCGTTGGCCAGCGTGGTGAGCTTGTCGTGCAGGGTGGCGGCCATCTCGCGTGGCTGCGTGACGAAGGCCGCCCCGGCCACTTCGCTCATGTGCAGCCTGTCGCGGGCGGCCAGCGGATGGCTTGATGGCAGGGCGAGCATCAGTCGCTCACGGTCGATCATGCGCAGCCGCAGTTTGCGGGCGTCTTGCAGGTGGCGGGGTTCGGTGCGCACGAAGCCGACGTCGATCTCGTTGGCCAGAAGGGCGGCGAATTGCGGCGCGTTGTTCATTTCACGCAACTGGACGTCCACGCCTGGCGCCATCTGGCGATGGCGCAGCAAGGTACGGGGCAGGGCGGGGTGGAACGATACCGACAACGTGTAAGCCAGCCGCAGCTGGCCGCTGTGGCCGGCTGCGGCATCAGCGGTTCGAGTGCGAGCCAGCTCGGCCTGGGCGAGGATCTGGCGTGCTTGCTCAAGGAAAACCTTGCCGGGCTCGGTCAGCGCCACCTTGCGCTTGCTTCGTTCCAGCAGCAGGACGCCGAGGTCCCGCTCCAGGGCTTGGATCTGCTGCGAGAGCGGGGGCTGGGAGATGTGCAGGCGGAGCGCCGCGCGCGTGAAGCTCAATTCCTCGGCGACCGTGACGAAGTAGCGCAGCTGGCGGAAGTCAAACATATAGGGATCGCATATAAATATCGATCCAAATATATATTGGATACTTGAATGTGTCGCTCATAAAATGCCCCCGTCCCACCATCCTCCCCCCTCCCCCGATGGTGGCGACCCACGCCTCGCGGCGACGCTGGATTCGAACGGCCATCCCCCTCCCTGGCCTCTTCGATGCGTCGCACTGCGAGGCGTTTTTTTGGGTGGCGTTCTTGCGCGATCGATCCATGACCGCGAAGAGCTAACGGGCGGCTACTCATGGCCGCACTTTCAAATTTTCCTCGCGACCGCCTTTGCTTACGCTCAGAGCTGGCCGGCCAGTCGTGTTCCCTGGTCGATGGCCCGCTTCGCATCGAGTTCGGCAGCCACGTCGGCACCGCCAATGAGGTGCGCCGTCATGCCCATCCTGGCCAGTTCGTCGGCCAGGCGGCGATCCGGCTCCTGGCCGGCGCAGATCACCACGTTGTCGACGGGCAGGAGTTGCGGCTGGCCATCGACGGTGATGTGCAAGCCTTGGTCGTCGAAACGTTCGTAGCCAACCTGGCCCAGCATGGTCACATGCTTTGCCTTCAATGTGGCGCGGTGCACCCAGCCGGTGGTCTTGTTGAGTCGTGCGCCGGGGCGGCCTTCACTGCGCTGGAGCAGCCAGACTTGGCGCAGCGGCGCTTCCGGTTGCGGTTTCAGCAAGCCGCCACGGTGCGACTGCCGGATGTCCACGCCCCATTCGCGCGACCAGCGCTCCACGTCGGTGGCGGGGGAGGGTTGATGTTCGACCAGGAATTCCGCCATGTCGAAGCCGATGCCGCCGGCACCGATGATCGCCACGCTTTGCCCGATCGGCCGGTTGTGTGCCAGCACGTCGAGGTAGCCGAGGACGCGCGGGTCATCACTGCCTGGAAACCGCACCTTGCGCGGCATCACGCCAGTGGCGATCACTACTTCGCTATAGCCGGCTGCCTTGAGCGAGGCGGCATCGGCCAACTGGCCTAGCTTCAGCTCGACGCCTGCATCGGCAAGACGATGGCGAAAGTAACGCAGGGTTTCGTGGAACTCTTCCTTGCCGGGAATCCGCTTGGCGTAGTTGAACTGGCCACCGATTTCCGCGGACTTGTCGAACAGGGTAACCGCATGGCCGCGTTCGGCCAGTGTGGCGGCGCAAGCCATGCCGGCGGGGCCTGCGCCGACCACGGCGATGCGCTTTGGTTGCTCTGTTGGCGCGACCACCAGCTCGGTTTCGTGGCAGGCGCGCGGATTGACCAGGCAACTGGCGCGCTTGTTCTGGAACACGTGGTCGAGGCAGGCCTGATTGCAGGCGATGCAGGTGTTGATGTGCTCGCTGCGACCAGCCCTGGCCTTGTTCGCCCATTCGGGGTCGGCCAGCAGCGGACGTGCCATCGAAACCATGTCCGCGTCGCCTTCGGCCAGCACACGCTCGGCCACTTCGGGCATGTTGATGCGGTTGGTGGCGATCAGCGGAATGGAAACTTCGCCCCTGAGCTTTTTCGTCACCCACGCAAAGCCGGCTCGCGGCACGCTGGTGACGATGGTTGGCACGCGCGCTTCATGCCAGCCGATGCCTGTATTGATGATGCTGGCGCCGGCGGTTTCCACGGCCTTGGCCAGAGTGACGATCTCATCCCAGCTTTGGCCGCCTTCGACCAGGTCCAGCATCGACAGCCGGTAGATGATGATGAAGTCGCGGCCTATCGCCTCGCGCGTACGGCGCACGATTTCCGCGGGCAGGCGCATGCGCCGTTCGGCGTCCCCGCCCCATGCGTCGTTGCGCTTATTGGTGCGGGCAGCGATGAACTGGTTGATGAGGTAACCCTCCGAACCCATCACCTCGACGCCGTCGTATCCCGCCTCGCGGGCAAGCTCGGCGCTCCGTACGAAGTCGCGGATGGTGCGTTCTACGCCTCGCGCCGAGAGCGCCTTTGGCGTGAAGGGGGTGATCGGCGACTTGATCTTCGATGGCGCCACCGACAACGGGTGATAGCCATAGCGCCCCGCATGCAGGATCTGCATGCAGATGCGGCCGCCTTCGGCATGCACGGCGTCGGTGAGTCTGCGATGGCGCGCCACGTGCCAAGGCATCGAGAGGCGGCCGCCGAACGGCTTCAACCAGCCGCGGATACTGGGCGCGATGCCACCGGTGACCATCAGGCCCACGCCGCCGCGGGCGCGTTCGGCGAAATAGGCGGCCAGCTTGTCGTAGTCGGCCGCCTTGTCTTCCAGGCCGGTGTGCATCGAACCCATCAGGATGCGGTTGGGCAGGACGACGTGGCCCAGATCGAGCGGGGCGAACAAATGGGGATAGTTCATGGCACGACCGTGTTCAAACGATCGTATGAATGTGCCTGTTGCCACACTCGGACGCAAGCGGCACCTGCATGGTTCAGGCCTGCAGCTGATCCACCAGTGCGATATAGCGGCGCATTGCCTCGTCTTGCGGCAGGCCACGCAATTGCGCCCATGCCTCGTGCTTGGCGGTGCCCACGAAATCGAAGAACCCGGGCTGGTCGCCGTGCGCGTCGCCCTCCGAACCCTGTTTGTACAGCGCGTACAGCTTGAGCAGGGTGTCGTTGTCGGGGCGGTAATCCAGCCGTTTCACGGCCTCGGCGGCCTGCTCGAATGCGTGGCGGAGATCGTTCATGGCGGATCGGCGGGGGAATGGCCCGGAATTTCGCCATGGTACGCGATGCCGCTGGGGCTGGCGCGATACCATGCCCGTCCCGTTTGATCAGGAGCTGCCATGAGCCGAACAGCCGCCGTCCCCGTGTTGACCATCGACGGTCCCTCGGGCTCTGGCAAGGGCACGATCAGCCGGCGCGTGGCCGAGCATCTGGGCTGGCGGCTGTTGGACTCCGGCGCGTTGTACCGGGCGGTGGGCTATGCCGCTGGGGCAGCGGGTCTGGATCTGTCCGATGTCGAGGCGGTGACCCGCTGCGCGCAGACCACCAAGATCCGTTTCCAGGCCAGTGCCGATGGCAGCGATACCCACATCCTGGTCAACGGCCATGACGCCACCGCCGAACTGCGTACCGAAACCGCCGGCGCGGCAGCCTCCGCGATCGCCTCGATTGCCCCGGTGCGGCAGGCCTTGGTGGAGCTGCAGTTGGGCTTCCGCAAGCAGCCGGGCCTGGTCGCCGACGGGCGTGACATGGGCACGGTGATCTTCCCCGATGCCCCGTTCAAGGTGTTCCTTACCGCCAGCGCCGCCGAGAGGGCCAAAAGGCGCTATAAGCAGTTGAAGGAAAAGGGGCTCAGCGTTACACTGTCGAGTCTGCAGCGCGAGATCGAGGCGCGTGACCATCGCGATGCGTCGCGTTCGGTCGCGCCGCTCAAACCCGCGCCGGAGGCCGTACTGGTGGACACCACCGGCATGGGTATCGACGAGGTCGTCGCAAAAGTTCTTGCTGTCGTGCAGCCCTGAACGGGTTGTGCGGCGGTTTTCGTTCCCCGGTCAATGACGTCCGGGGCTCAGCCATGGTGACGAGGCGTGCCCCGCAAGGGCGCTCCGAAGGCACCCCAACCGGTGGGCCGTTGCCGTTGCGTTTCCAGTCCGGAGCGCCGCAACCGTCCTTTCCCATTCTGGAATCAACATGACCGAAAGTTTTGCCGAACTGTTTGAACAGAGCCAGCAGGCCATCGCCAAGCTGAAGCCCGGCGCCATCGTCACTGGCATCGTGGTGGAAATCCGCAACGACGTCGTCGTGATCAACGCGGGCCTGAAGAGCGAAGGCATCGTCCCGATCGAGCAGTTCAAGAGCGAAGACGGCACCCTCGAAGTGAATGTCGGCGACCACGTGAAGGTGGCCCTCGAAGCGCTCGAGGACGGCTTCGGCGAAACCAAGCTGTCGCGTGAGAAGGCCAAGCGTTCGATGGTGTGGGACGACCTCGAAGAGGCGTTCGACAAGGAAGAGACCATCAAGGGCATGATCTCCGGCAAGGTCAAGGGCGGCTTCACCGTCGACATCAAGGACGTCCGCGCCTTCCTGCCTGGCTCGCTGGTCGACGTGCGCCCTGTGCGCGAACCGACCTACCTCGAGGGCAAGGAACTCGAGTTCAAGATCATCAAGCTCGACCGCAAGCGCAACAACGTGGTGGTCAGCCGCCGCGCCGTCGTCGAGACCGAGTTCTCCGCCGAGCGCGAGCAGCTGCTGGAGCGTCTGGTCGAAGGCGCCATCATCAAGGGCGTGGTCAAGAACCTCACCGACTACGGCGCGTTCGTGGATCTGGGCGGCATCGACGGCCTGCTGCACATCACCGACATGGCGTGGAAGCGCGTGCGCCATCCGAGCGAAGTCGTCAACGTCGGCGACGAGCTGGAAGTGCGCGTGCTGAAGTTCGACAAGGAGCGCAACCGCGTCTCGCTGGGCCTGAAGCAGCTGGGCGATGATCCGTGGGTGAACATCTCGCGTCGTTACCCGGTGGGTTCGCGCCTGTTCGGCAAGGTCTCCAACGTCACCGACTACGGCTGCTTCGTCGAGATCGAGCCGGGCGTCGAAGGTCTGGTCCACGTGTCCGAGATGGACTGGACCAACAAGAACGTCAATCCGGCCAAGGTGGTGCAGGTCGGCGACGAGACCGAAGTGATGGTGCTGGACGTGGATGAAGAGCGTCGCCGCATCTCGCTGGGCATCAAGCAGACCCGCTCGAACCCGTGGGAAGCGTTTGCCGCCATGCACAAGAAGGGCGACAAGGTTTCCGGCCAGATCAAGTCGATCACCGACTTCGGCGTGTTCATCGGCCTGGACGGTGGCATCGACGGCCTGGTGCACCTGTCCGATATCTCCTGGCAGATGTCCGGCGAAGACCTCGTGCGCAACTTCAAGAAGGGCGACGAGATCGAGGCCGTGGTGCTGGCTGTCGATCCGGAGCGCGAGCGCATTTCGCTCGGCATCAAGCAGATGGAGCAGGATCCGTTCGGCCAGTTCATGGGCAACAACCCGCGCGGCACCATCGTCACCGGCACGGTGAAGGAAGTGGACGCCAAGGGTGCGGTGATTGACCTGGGCGAGGGCGTGGAGGGTTACCTCCGTGCCAACGACATCGCCAAGGAGCGCATCGACGACGCCACCCAGCACCTGAAGGTGGGCGACAAGGTCGAGGCCAAGTTCACCGGCATGGACCGCAAGGGCCGCCAGCTGTCGCTGTCGATCCGTGCAAAGGACGAGGAAGACGTGCAGGAAGCGCTGGCCGAGTACTCCTCGGCGGCCGGTGGCACCACCAAGCTCGGCGCTCTGCTCAAGGAGCAGATGAACAAGGCCGACTAAGGCGTTGCAAGAATGGCCCGGGGCGGCATGAGCCGCCTCGGGTCAGCAGCGCAGCAACACATTCGCGGACTGGGGGAACATGACCAAATCCGAATTGATCGAGGCGCTGGCCAGGCGCCAGACCCATCTTGCGTTCGCCGATGTCGAGTTGGCGGTCAAAAGCGTGGTCGAGCAGATGAGCCAGGCGCTGTCGCAGGGCGAACGCATCGAGGTGCGTGGTTTCGGCAGCTTTGCGCTGCATTACCGGCCGCCTCGCATGGGACGCAATCCGAAGACCGGCGATTCCGTGGCGTTGCCCGGCAAGCATGTGCCGCACTTCAAGCCCGGCAAGGAGCTGCGCGAACGCGTCAACCTGCGGCTGGAAGAAGCCACGACCGGCTGAGGCGGAACGCCAAGTGAGTTCATGAAGGCAGGTAGGCGCGAGCCGATCCTGCCTTTTTGTTTTTGGGATGCCCCTTGATCGAAGAGACCAACGACGGTTCTTCGAAACTGCGTTTTCCATCTGTCTTTACGGCTGAATTGCAGCAACATGCCTCAGTCTGCTTGCTGTGCCGGGTGCGGACGATGGGGTAAAGTCCTCGGATGCGCTTGATCGTGATCTTCGTCCTCATCTTCTTCGTTGCCGCCGGCGTGGTAGTGGGCGCACTCAATGCCGGCCTGGTCGACTACGACTTCGCCTTCGCGCGCGTGTCCATGCCCAAGGGAGCTGCGCTGTTGGCCGCGTTGGTGCTGGGCTGGCTGTTGGGTGGCCTCACCGCATGGCTCGGCGTGAGCCTGCGGCATCGCCGCCGACTGAAAGCCGGCAAGAAGCAGGCGCGTGCATGATGTCCTGGTACGTGTTGCTGCCGTTGGCGGTGCTCGCCTTTGGGCTGGGCTGGTGGGCGTCGCGATTCGCCAGCGCTAGGCGTTCCGGTGCGGCGGTCAATGAGCTCTCGTCCGACTATTTTCGCGGCTTGAACTACCTGCTCAATGAGGAGCAGGACAAGGCCATCGAAGTGTTTCTGCGCCTAGCCGAATACAACCGCGACACGGTGGAGACGCATCTCGCGCTGGGCAACCTGTTCCGCCGCCGCGGCGAGGTGGATCGCGCGATCCGGTTGCACCAGCACCTGGTTTCGCGGCCGAACCTGTCCGAGCCGACCAAGACCGTAGCCCTGCTGGAACTGGGCGAGGATTACATGCGCGCGGGCTTGCTCGACCGAGCGGAAGCACTGTTCGACGACCTGGTGGCGATGGATGCGCACGCGCCGTCGGCGTTGCGCCACCTGATCGCGATCTACCAGCACGAGCGCGACTGGAACAAGGCGATCGAGCATGCGCGCCGTCTGGAGGCGATGACCGGCGAGGACGAGTCGCCGATGATCGCCCAGTTTTATTGCGAATTGGCCGAGCGTTCGCGTCAGCACGGCGCGCGTATCGAGGCGCGCGATTACCTGGAGCATGCCTTCCGGTGCCAGCCCGATTGCGTGCGTGCCTGGATGCTGACCGGGCGTTTGCACGCCGAGGATGGGCAGCATGCCGAAGCAGTGCAGGCCTATGAAGCGGCGGTCGGCGCGGATATCGCCTTCGTGCCGGAAATCCTGCCGCCATTGTTGAACAGCTACGCCTGTTCGCAGCAGATGGATCGCGCCGAACGCTTCTTGCGCGAGCTGCTGGAGCGCTACCACGGCATCTCGCCGGTGCTGGCATTGACCAGGCTGTACCAGCAGCGTGACGGCCAGCGCGAGGCGGTAGGCTTCCTGACCGGGCAACTGCGCCTGCGTCCTTCGGTGCGCGGCCTGATGGCGCTGATCGACGCCACGATGGATCGGATCGAAGGCGAGGCGCGCGAGAACTTCTTGATCCTGCGCGATCTCACCAAGAAATTGCTGGAGGGGCAGGCGATGTATCGCTGCAGCCGTTGTGGCTTCGGCGCCAAGGCGCACCACTGGCAATGCCCCAGTTGCAAGAGCTGGAGCACGATCCGACCCATCCATGGCGTTGCCAACGAGTGACGCCGGTGGCTTGGATTATCGGATGGTTGCTGCTCTCCTTCGCCATCGCCTGGATGTCGGCACGCGTGGCGATTGGTTACGCGCATCGCCGCGGCATGCTGGATCGCCCGGGTCAGCGACGTTCCCACACCATCCCCACGCCGCGCGGCGGCGGCATCGGTATCGTCCTGGCCAACTTGGTCTGTCTTCCCGGCACCTTGCTTGGCACCTGGGCGCCATGGTCTTGGCCAGTGGTGGCTGCCTTGCTGGCGGCCCTGCTGCTGGTGGCGCTGGCAGGCTGGTGGGACGATCATCGCTCCCTGCCGATCCTGCCGCGTTTCGGCGCACAGTTGCTGGCCGTACTGCTGTTTGCTGTTGCGTTGGGCGCAAGCGGCATGTCCTGGTGGTGGTTGCTGCCACTGCTGCTGGCCGGTGTGTGGAGCATCAACCTGCACAACTTCATGGACGGCATCGATGGCCTGCTGGCCCAGCAGGCCATGTTCGTGGGAGCCGGGTTGGCGTGGCTGGCGTGGAATGCCGGGCAATGGCCGTTGGCGCTGGCTGCCAGCTGCCTTGCCACGGCCAGCCTGGGTTTCTGGTGCCTCAATCGTTCGCCGGCGCGTATTTTCATGGGAGATGTGGGCAGCGGCAGCGTAGGGCTGCTGATTTTCGCGTTCACAGCGATGCTGTGGCGGGTCGATGCGAGCCTGTTGTGGCCGGCATTGATCCTGTCCTCGGCCTTCGTCGCCGATGCCAGCCTGACCTTGCTGACGCGTTATTTCCGGGGGCGACGCTGGTACAGTGCGCACCGCGAACACCTGTACCAGTGGCTGGTCAGGCGCGGTTTGACGCATGCCTGGGGAGGGACGATCTATATGACATGGAATCTGTTGTTCGCTGCGCCGATGGCTTGGTTGGCTTGGAGTCATCCACGGCTGGCTTTGCCGATTAGCATCGTCGCCTACCTGGCTGCGGCGGCGCTCTGGTTGATGCTCAAGCGACGTTGCCTGCGGCGCCACCCGACCAAGGACCGCCATGTCGCTGCGTAGGCTTGTCGGCTTCATCCATCCTCGCGTGGCGGTCATGTTGCACGACTTGGCCATGGCCGCGATCGCCTGGTGGGTCGCCAAGTTGTTGCGTTACGCGGTGCGGCCGGAAGATGTCGTGCATTTTCGCTGGTTCGAGCTGCCGATCGTGCTGCTCGCGCAAGGCTTGGTCTTCCGCTTGACCGGCCTGTACAAGGGCGTATGGCGCTTCGCCAGCCTGCCCGATTTGTGGAACATCCTGCGCGCCGTGGCGCTGGGTTCGGCGGCAATCTGGCTGCTGATGTCGATGTTCAACCGCTTGCAGGGCGTGCCGCGCACGATGTTGCTGTTGTATCCGGTGGTGCTGGCGCTGGCGCTGGGGCTGCCTCGGCTTGCCTACCGCTATTGGAAGGACAGTCGCCGCGGAATATCCGGGTTGAACTCCACGCGCCGTGTGCTCATTCTGGGCGCAGACCACGCCGGCGAGGTGCTTTCGCGCGACTTGCTCCGCAGCGGCGGTTACGCGGTGGTCGGCTTTCTCGATGATCGTCCCGCATTGCGCGGCGCCAGCATCAACGGACATCCGGTGCTGGGCCAGTTCGAGCAATTGCCTGCCATCGCGCGCGAAGCGGCGGTCGAGATGATATTGATCGCCTTGCCCAGCGCCACGGTGGGCGAGATGCGCCGTGTGGTGAGTCTGTGCGATGCCACCGATCTACCGTACCGGACGGTTCCAAGGCTGGACGACGTGGTCGCAGGACGTGCGCAGCCTGGCGAGATCAAGGAAGTGGCGATCGAGGACCTGCTCGGGCGTGATGCCGTGGAGCTGGATTGGACGGCGATCCGCGAGACGATAGGCGGCCGCCGTGTGTTGGTCACCGGTGGCGGTGGCTCGATCGGCTCGGAACTGTGCCGTCAGGTGGCGCGCCTGGGAGCGCTGTCGCTGGTCGTCGTCGATCACAGCGAATACAACCTCTACCAGATCACGCGGGAGTTGCGCGCCAACTATCCGGAACTGCTGCTCGAGGGTGTACTCGCCAGTTGCGTGGACTGCGTGCAGATGCGCAGGGTACTGGCCGAGGCGCGGCCGCAGGTGGTGTTCCATGCCGCGGCCTACAAGCATGTGCCCATGCTGCAGCACCAGTTGCGCGCAGCCTTCCTCAATAACGTGCTGGGCACGCGTGCCATGGCCGATCTGTCGTGCGAGGCGGGCGTGGAATGCTTCGTGCTGATTTCCACGGACAAGGCGGTCAATCCCACCAGCGTGATGGGTGCATGCAAGCGCATTGCCGAAATCTGGTGCCAGAACCTCGACGCGCATGCCAGCACGCGTTTCATGACCGTGCGTTTTGGCAACGTGCTCGATTCGGCTGGTTCGGTCGTGCCGTTGTTCCGCAAACAGATCCGCGATGGCGGCCCGGTCACCGTGACCCATCCAGAAGTTTCGCGCTACTTCATGACCATCCCGGAGGCCTGCCAGTTGATCTTGCAGGCGGCCAGCCTCGGCAAGGGCGGCGAGATCTTCGCGCTCGATATGGGCGAGCCGATGAAGATCCGCGATCTTGCCGAGCAGATGATCCGGCTGGCCGGCAAGAAGCCGGGCAGCGAGGTGCCCATCGTTTTCACCGGCCTGCGGGCAGGCGAGAAGCTGTTCGAGGAACTGTTCCATCCGCTCGAGCAGTACAGCGCCACCACGCATGCCAAGATCTTCCTGGCCCAGCATCGCCAAGTACCGTGGGAGCTGTTGCAAGCCACGATGCACAAGGCGGCCGACATGGTCGCAACAGATAACGACGAAGAGTTGCGGCGATGCGTGTCCGGCCTGTTGCCGTCGTTCCGCTGGAGCGAAGCGCCGCAACCCGACAACGTGGTGTCGATCCGCCGCCACGAAACAGGAGAGAAGTGAGTGAGCAAGCCCTTGCGCAAAGTGGTCTTCCCCGTGGCCGGCCTGGGCACGCGCTTCCTGCCCGCCACCAAGGTGGTGGCCAAGGAAATGCTGCCGGTGCTGGACAAGCCATTGATCCAGTATGCGGTGGACGAAGCGGTCGATGCCGGTGCCGATACGCTGATCTTCGTCACCAACCGCTACAAGCACGCCATCGCCGACTACTTCGACAAAGCCTACGAACTGGAGGCCAAGTTGCAGGAGAAGGGCAAGGACGCGCTTCTGGCGCTGGTGCAGGGCACGCTTCCGAAGCACGTGCGCGCGATCTTCGTCACCCAGCCCGAGGCACTGGGCTTGGGGCATGCCGTGCTGTGCGCCAAGCCCGTGGTGGGCGACGAGCCGTTCGGCGTGGTGTTGCCCGACGACCTCATCTGGAACGGTGCCGGCAAGGGCGCGCTGCGCCAGATGGCAGAATTGGGCCAACGCGAAGGTGCCGGCGTGATCGCGGTGGAAGAGGTGCCGCAGAACGAAACCGACAAATACGGCATCGTGGACGCCACGCGAATCGACGAGCGCAGCGCGCAGATCCGCCACATGGTTGAAAAGCCCAAGCCGGCCGATGCGCCGTCGAACCTGGCCGTGGTGGGGCGTTACGTGCTGCCGGGTCGGATTTTCCAGTTGCTGGAGCAGACCACGCCGGGCGCGGGTGGCGAGATCCAGCTCACCGACGCGATCGATACCTTGCTGAAGGAACAGGGCAAGGTGCTGGCGTACCGCTTCGAGGGCACGCGTTTCGACTGCGGCAACAAGGCAGGGCTGGTACGCGCCACCATGCACATGGCGCTGCAGGATCCGAGCCTGGCGCCGGTGGTGCGCGAGATCGCCGCTACGCTCTGACCGCCGTCGCTGGTTGGCGCGGCATGGCCGTGCCAGAATCGCGGCTGCGTCCTGCCATATTCGTGGTGCAGGATGCGCATGGGGAAATCCATCCAATCAGGCCTCGCATGCTGTGCGGGGCCTGATCCTGTGGCAGGAGCCCCGACACCGGCCGCAAGGGCCGGCGTCATTCGACGGATGAATCGAGGGAAGCATCATGGATCTGCTGCGTTTCCTGCTCCTGTTGCCAGTGCGCCTGCTGCGCATGGCGGGGCATGTCCTTGGCTGGATCTTGCGGCCGCTGCTCGGCAACGTGCAATGGTCGGCACCCGGCTGGATGCATGTCGTACGCCGCAACCCGTTGCGTTCGGCCGGTACCTTGCTGGCGGCAGTCGTGTTGGCTGGCGGTGGCTGGTACGGCTGGCGCTGGTACCAGAGCCGACCGCGTCCGCCGCAGCCGCAGCAGATCACCTGGACGGTGCAGGCACCGGCGCTCACCGACTACGGCAAGCAACCGGTCGTGGTGCATCCGCTGGAGCTCGCGTTCTCGGGATCGGCGGCGCCGATCGAGCGCGTCGGCAAGCCGGTGACCGAGGGCATTGCCATGAGCCCGGACACCAAGGGCCAATGGACTTGGGTGGACGACCATACCTTGCGCTTTACGCCCGCGGCGGACTGGCCGGTCGGCCAGCACTACAAGGTGCGCTTCGACGTGCGCAAGACCTTCGCGCCGCAGGCCTTGATGGCGGATGACGGCTTCGAGTTCGACACTGCACCCTTCACCGCCACGCTGGGACGGGGCGAGTTCTACCAGGACCCGCAGGACGCCACCGCCAAGCAGGTGATCGTGCCGGTGGACTTCAGCTATCCCATCGATGCCGCGCAATTCGAACGGCGCATCGCGCTGGCTCTGGCCGACAAGGATGGCAAGCGCGGCGACACGCTGAAGTACACCGTGACCTACGACCAGACCCGCCTGCATGCATGGATCCACTCGCAGCCGTTGGCCTTGCCGCACGACGACGGCGCGGTGGCGGTCACGATCGACAGCGGCGTGCGCAGCACGCGTGGCGGCATGGGCACCAAGGATCCGCTCAAGGCCAGTGTGCGCATCCCCGGCCTCTACAGCCTCACGGTGGACGATATTTCACCCACGCTGGTGAACAACGACAAGTACGAACCCGAACAGGTGATGGTGGCCAACTTCAGCGGCGCGGTACGCAGCAGCGACGTGGCTGACGTGACCCAGGCCTGGGTGTTGCCGGCGAACAAGCCAGGTGAGCAGGCTTCCGACGATGGCAAGCCTTACGAGTGGGATGTATCCGAGGTCGGCGAGGACGTGCTGCGCAAGTCGCAGGTGCTCAAGCTCGACGTGGTGCCCACCGAGAACGACTATCAGGAATTGCAGAGCTTCAAATACCAGGCCACGCCGGGCCAGCGCATCTACGTTCGCATCGGCAAGGACGTGAAGTCCTTCGGCGGCTACGTGCTGGGCCGGCCGGTGGCGCGCGTGTTCACCGTGCCGGATTATCCCAAGCTGCTGCGCTTCATGGCGGACGGTTCGCTGCTGTCACTGGGTGGCAGCAAGCGCGTCTCGGTGGTCTCGCGCAACATGCCTGGCATGCGCGTGGAGATCGGCCGTGTGCTGCCCGACCAGTTGCAGCATCTGGTCAGCCTCAATTCGGGCGACTACAGCCATCCGCAGTTGCCTTATGACTTCGACGAGGGTCACATCGTCGAACGTTACGAGATCAAGCGTTCGTTTCCGCAAGGCGGCCCGAGCCAGGCGCATTACGAGGGTGTTGACCTCGGTCAATACCTCAAGCCGGGACGTCGCGGCGTGTTCTGGCTGCACCTTTCCAGTTACGACCCGGCCGCCGCTGCCAAGCGCGCGGCCGAGGCGGTGAAGGCACGCGCGCTCGCGCAGCAGGGCCTGGCGCCTGCACCCGGTCGATCCGCGGCGGCGCCGGCTGCTGCAACCACGGTAGCGGCAGCCGACGACGCTGCAGACAACGCAGGTGACAACAACGACGGCGACAACGGCGATGGCAACAATGATGCCTCGCCCAGCGACAACCGCCTCATCGTGGTCACCGACCTCGGCATGTTGGTGAAGCAGGCGCTGGACGGGAGCCAGGATGTGTTCGTGCAGTCCATCGGCAACGGCCAACCGGTGGCAGGCGCCAGCGTGTCGGTGCTTGCGGTAAACGGGCAGACGCTCTTCACGCAGACCACCGGCGCCGAAGGCGTGGTGCATTTCCCCAGCCTCAAGGGGTTGGACCGCGAGAAGAAGCCCGCGCTCTACGTGGTGAGCAAGGGCGAGGATCTTTCCTTCCTGCCGGTAGGCAGCTCCGACCGCCAGCTCGACTTCTCGCGCTTCGACATCGGTGGCGAGGCAAATGCAGCAAACGCCGGCCAGCTCAGCGGTTATCTGTTTTCCGACCGCGGCATCTATCGTCCCGGCGATACCTTTCACATCGGCCTGATCGTGCGCGCTGCGGAATGGGCGCGCAACGTGGCGGGTATTCCGCTGCAGGCCGAGATCGTCGACCCGCGCGGCGTCACGGTGAAGCAGCAGCCCTTGGCGATGGACTCCAGCGGCTTCGGCGAATTGAGCTACACGCCGGCGGAAACCGCGCCCACCGGCACGTGGGCGGTGAACCTCTACATCGTGCGCGGGGGTAAGGCCGATACGCAGATCGGCAGCACCACGGTGCAGGTGAAGGAATTCCTGCCCGACCGCATGAAGGTGAGCGCCAAGCTCTCTCAGCAGGTCGCCGAGGGTTGGGTGAAGCCTGATCAGCTCAAGGGCCTGGTCGATGCGCAGAACCTGTTCGGCACGCCCGCCGCGGATCGCCGCGTGGAAGCCTCGCTCACGCTGCGTCCGGCGTGGCCGGCGTTCCACAGCTGGACGGACTACCATTTCTACGACATCCGCCGTGCCAAGGAGGGTTATGAGGAGAACCTTGCCGACGGCAAGACCGACGACAAGGGCCATGCCGAATTCGACCTCGACCTCAAGAAATACGCCGACGCCACCTACCAGCTCTACTTCCTCGCCAAAGCGCACGAAGCGGACGGCGGCCGCAGCGTGGCCGCCGCCACGCAGACCCTGGTGTCCTCCAACGACTGGCTGGTGGGCTACAAGAGCGACGACGCGCTGGACTACGTGAGCCGCAATGCAGAGCGCAAGGTGCGACTGGTGGCGATCGGCCCCGATGCGAAATCCATCGCGCTGGACGGTCTCAAGGCGCAATTGGTCGAGCGACGCTACGTCTCGATACTCACCAAGCAGGACTCCGGCGTCTACAAGTACGAGTCCAAGCTCAAGGAAATCCCGGTGGACGAGAAGCCGCTGGCGATTCCCGCGGGCGGCATGGATTACGCGCTCGCCACGGACAAGCCCGGCGACTACGCGCTGCTGATCCTGCGTGGCAACGACCGCAAGGAGGTCAACCGCGTCAGCTATTCGGTGGCTGGCAATGCCAATTTGTCGCGTTCGTTGGATCGCAATGCCGAACTGCAACTAAGCCTGGACAAGCAGGACTACAAGCCTGGCGACACCATCCATATCGCCGTGCACGCGCCGTACGCGGGCAGTGGCCTGATCACCATCGAGCGCGACAAGGTCTACGCACACGCGTGGTTCCATGCCGACACCACCAGTTCGGTGCAGAGCATCACCTTGCCCAAGGACTTCGAAGGCAACGGCTACGTCAACGTGCAGTTCGTGCGCGACCCGTCCTCCGACGAGGTCTTCATGAGTCCGCTGTCCTACGGCGTGGAGCCGTTCTCGGTGAACCTCGACGCGCGGCGCGATGCACTGACGGTGGACACGCCCGCGCTGGTGAAACCGGGCGACACCGTGACCTTCAAGCTGCATGCGGCGCAACCGGCCAGGGTGGTGCTGTTCGCGGTGGACGAGGGCATCCTGCAGGTCGCACGTTACAAACTTGGCGATCCGCTGCAGTACTTTTTCCGAAAGAAGATGCTCGAGGTGAAGACCTCGCAGATCCTCGACCTGATCCTGCCCGAGTTCGAGAAGCTGATGGCGCTGTCCGCCGCTGCCGGTGGCGATGCCGACGCGGCGATCAGCCGCCAGCTCAACCCGTTCAAGCGCAAGCGCGACAAGCCGGTGGCCTACTGGTCGGGCATCGTCGACGTCGATGGCGAGAAGGACTTCAGCTACACGGTTCCCGACTATTTCAATGGCCGCGTGCGTGTGATGGCCGTGGCGGTGTCGCCTGACCGCATTGGTACGTGGGAGGGCGCCACCACGGTGCGCGGCGACTTTGTGCTTTCGCCCAACGTGCCGACCACGATGGCCCCAGGGGACGAGGCCGAGGTGAGCGTGGGCGTGGCCAACAACCTCACGGACATCGGTACGAAGGCGGTACCGGTGGCAGTAACGCTGCAGACCGGTCCACAGCTGCAGGTGCTGGGGCCGGCCACGCAGGACGTGAGCCTCGCCTCGATGCGCGAAGGCGTGCTGCGCTTCCGCGTCAGGGCAACCGACAAGTTGGGTTCCGGCCATCTGGGCTTCGCCGCCAGCTATGGAGGCAAGTCGGCACAGCAGGGCATTGACGTGTCGGTGCGGCCGGCATCGGCCTATCGCACCCAGGTCGACGTGGGCCGCGTGGAATCGGGCAGCCAGGCCGACCTGAAGCTGCTGCGTCCGCTGTACGACGCCTACGCCTCGCGTGATGCGGCGATCTCCTCCTTGCCAGTCGTGCTGGCGCAAGGCATCACCAGCTATCTGGTGAACTACCAGAACTACTGCAGCGAGCAGATCGTGAGTTCGGCGATGCCGCGGCTGGTGGTGTCGAAGTGGCCAGTGGTGCCAGTGTTCGCGCACGCGTTGCAGCCGGCCTTCGGCGACAAGACCATCAGCAACGACCAGGCACTGGCGAACTTCCTCGACGTGCTGCACTCGCGGCAGAACGGTGCTGGCGGTTTCGGCCTCTGGTCGGCCACGCCGGATGCCGAACCGTTCGTCTCCGATTACGCGATGAACTTCCTGATCGAGGCGCGCGAACGCGGCATGGCGGTGCCGCAGGATATGCTCGACGCCGGCAACCAGTACCTCAGGCAACTGGCCGCCAACGACAGCATGGACACGCTGGACCAGCTGCGCGAGCGTGCCTACGCCGTGTACCTGCTGACCCGCCAGGGCAACGTCACCACCAATGAGTTGGCCGCGGTGCAGAAGCGTCTGCAGGACCAGTATCCGAAGGATTGGACGAACGACCTGGCCGCCGCATGGCTGGCTGCTTCGTACAAGCTGCTCAAGCAGGATGCCGAGGCGAATCGCCTGATGGCAGGGCCGCTCAAGCTGCTCACCCGCGCCAAGGCCGCCGAGGACTTCGACTATGGCTACTACTACGACCCGCTGACCCGCGATGCCAGCGTGCTTTACCTGATCGCCAAACACTTCCCGCAGGAGGCGAAGTCGCTGCCCTCGCGCGTGTTCGAGAACGTCTCGTGGCCGCTCGCGCACAACGACTACAACACCTTGTCGTCCGCGATGACCGTACTGGCGCTGGACAGCTACGCGCACGACACCGCCGCCGGCCTGGACAAGCTGGGCATCGCCGAAGTGCTGGCCGACGGCAGCGCCAAGCCCATCGGCCAGGTGCAAGGCGGCATGTTGCTGGGCGGTAGTTGGGACGGTGTGGCGAAGGCGCTGCGCTTCACCAACCAGGGCAGCCTGCCGGCATGGCGCATCGCCACGCAGGGCGGCTATGACCGCAGCAGCTCGAAGGAGGCGATCAAGAACGGCATCGAGATCGTGCGCGAGTACACCGGCACCGACGGCAAGGCACTGGACAAGATCACGGTGGGCGAGGAAATCGACGTGCACATCAAGATCCGCGCCACCGGCGACGAGGGCGTGGGCAACGTGGCCATCGTCGATCTGCTGCCGGGCGGGTTCGATCCGGTGATCCAGCCGCCACCTGCGGTACAGGCGGACAGCAATACGGCCGGCGACAACGGCAGTGGCGACGACAACAGCAACAGCGATGGCAGCGACACGCCCAAGCCTGCCGCGTGGCGTTCGCCCATCGGTCTTGACTCATCGACCTGGCAGCCCGAGTACGCGGACATTCGCGAGGATCGCGTGGTGATCTACGGCACGGCCACGCCGGACGTACGTGAGTTCGTCTATCGCATCAAGGCCACCAACGCCGGCAAGTTCCAGGTCGCTCCGGCTTATGCCGAGCAGATGTACGACCGTGCCATCCAGGCACAGGCTCCCGGAGGCGCCGTGCTCGACGTGGTACAGCCGTGATTCACAACCGTGAACACCCCTTCCTTGCCGGGGCACGCGGAGAGCTGCCATGGATGGCCGCGGCACCGGGGAGCGAGGCGACGAGTGGGGCGAGGAGCGGGTGTTCGCCATACGCTTGCTAAAGCGCCTGCTCATCCGCTGGCAGAACGGGTTGGTCGGCTTTGCGCTGCTGGCGGCTGTGCTCGTGGCTTGCCGCCTATGGCCGCACCAGCCATTGCGCGAGCGCCTGCCCAGTTCCACTGCGTTCTACGATGACAGCGGCCACCTGCTGCGATTAACGCTTGCCAGCGACGAGCAATACCGCCAATGGGTGCCGTTGAAGCAGGTCTCGCCACAACTCGTAGAAGGTGTACTGCTGCACGAGGATCGCTGGTACTGGTGGCATCCGGGCTTCAACGCATGGGGCCTGCTGCGTGGCGGGTGGGTCACCTATGTGCGGCATCGCCATCCGCAAGGCGGCTCTACCATCACCATGCAGCTTGCGCGCCTGCTTTGGGGTCTGGATACGCGTACGCCGTCGGGAAAATTGCGCCAGATCGCGCATGCGTTGCAGCTCGAGTTGTTCCATTCCAAGCGCGAGATCCTCGAGGCTTATCTCAACGACGCGCCCTACGGCAGCAACGTGCAAGGCGTGGGCGCGGCCAGCCTCGTGTATTTCGGCAAGCCACCCAGCGACCTCACCCTGCCGGAAGCGCTGACGCTGGCGGTGATTCCGCAGGAGCCTTCGCGTCCGCTGCAGAAGGGCGGCGTGCTCATCAATCCCGCCTTGGCGCGGGCACGCAACGATCTCTATGCGCGTTGGCTGCAAGAGCATCCGCGCGATGCCTCGTTCAAGCCGCTGTTCGACCTGCCGCTCACACTGCACCCCCTGGCCAGGTTGCCATTCGAGGCGCCGCATGCCGTGGACCAGTTGATCGCCGCGCAACGCGTGAGCGGCGAGCGCCTGCCGCCGCGCGTAGTCACAACCATCGATCTCGATCTGCAGCACAGCCTAGAACAGCAACTGTCCAACTATGTGCAGCGCAATGCCCCGCGCGGCATCCGCAATGCGGCTGCGCTGCTGATCGATACCCGCGATATGGGCATCAAGGCGATGGTGGGCTCGGCCAATTATTTCGACGCCGGCATCGAAGGGCAGAACAACGGCACGAACGCGAAGCGCTCGCCAGGCTCCGCACTCAAGCCCTTCATCTACGCATTGGGTTTCGATCAGGGTGTGCTGCATCCACAGACGGTGCTGCGCGACGTACCCAGTTCGTTCGGTCCCTATACGCCGGAAAATTTCGACGGGCATTTCCTCGGACCGATCACCGCCACTCAGGCGTTGATCCGCAGCCGCAACATCCCCGCCGTGTGGGTGGCCTCGCAGCTGCACCAGCCAAGCCTCTACGATTTCCTGCGGGAAGCCGGCATCAGCCGCCTCGCCAGCGAACAGCACTACGGTCTTGCCCTTGTGCTGGGCGGCGGCGAGGTGACCATGCAGGAACTGGGCGACCTCTACGCGATGCTTGCCAACCGCGGCGTGCTGCAGCCGTTGCGCCTGCGCGAGAGCGACCCGCAGGTGGGCGGCACGCGCTTGCTGAGCGATGCATCCAGCCTCATGGTGATGGACATGCTGCGGCAGAACCCGCGTCCCGATGCGGCCTTCGGTGCAGAGAACACGCGCCTGCCGGTGTACTGGAAAACCGGTACCTCGTGGGCCTTCCACGATGCGTGGACGGCGGGCAGCTTCGGTCCCTACGTGCTGGTGGTGTGGGTGGGCAATTTCGATGGCTCGGCGAACCCCGCCTTCGTCGGCGTGGACGCCGCTGCGCCGCTGTTCTTCCAGGTGGTCGATGCGCTGCGGGCGGAACGCCCGCATATGCAGGAACCGTCGCGGCACATGCCGGCCAATCTCAAGCGCGTGGAAATCTGCCTCGCCAGCGGTGACCTGCCCAGCCAATGGTGTCCGCAGCGCGGCTGGACGTGGTTCATTCCCGGCAAGTCGCCGATCCGCGTGGACACCATCCACCGTCCGCTGGTGATCGACGATGCGACCGGCTTGCCCGCTTGCCCGCCGTACGCAGACAAGCACACCCACGTGGAAGTGTTCGAGTTCTGGCCGTCCGATCTTGCGCAGGTGTTCGCGCAGGCCGGCATCCCGCGGCGAAAGCCGCCGCAGAATCCGGCTTGCGTCGATGCAGGACGCCCGATCGGCTCGCCGCCGCAGATCACCTCGCCGCTGCGCGCCAGCACCTATGCGATGCGTCTCGGGCAGCGGGACAGGACGGCGATTGCGTTCACGGCTAACGCTGATGCCGACGTGCACGCACTGTACTGGTTCGTGGACGATGCCTACGTAGGGCAGGGCAGGCCCGGCAGCAGCCTGTTCTGGCAAGCGCACAACGCAGGCGATTACCGCGTGCGCGTGGTGGACGACCACGGGCGCAGCGATGAACGGCCGCTGCAGGTGAGCCTGGTTCAATGAGGCTGGCGCAATGAATAGGCTATGCTCGCTCGCCTTGCCGTCGCACAGGGGCGCTCGCGCATGAAGCAACCATCGGTTTCGTCGTACTACGCAGCCACGGCATCGCCATACGAAGCGTATGCGCCGCTGCAAGGGCGACAGGAAGCACGTGTCGCCGTTGTCGGCGGCGGCTACGCCGGACTCAACACCGCGCTGGGCCTGGCCGAACGCGGCGTGCGCGACGTGGTGTTGCTGGAGCGCGAACGCGTCGGCTTCGGAGCATCGGGACGCAACGGCGGCTTCGTGTTCGCCGGGTATTCGCTGGGCGAACAGGCGTTGCTTGATCAGCTTGGCGAAACGCGTGCACGTGCGCTGTTCGGCCTCACGACGGCGGCCGTCGAACGGATTCGCGCACGCATTGCGCGGTACGCCATTGCCTGCGATGCGGTCGACGAAGGCGTGATCTGGGCCAACTGGTTCCGCGATCCCGAGGTGCTGCGCCGTCGGCAACAGTTGCTGTCCGAGCACTATGGCGTAGGTTGGGACTGGCTGCCGCAGGAGCAACTGCGCGAACGCGTCCGCAGTCCCCGCTACAGCGACGGCCTGTACGAGCACAATGCATTGCACCTGCACCCGCTCAACTACGCCATCGGTCTTGCCGCGGCCGCTGCTGGGCAGGGTGTGCGCGTGCACGAGCAGAGCGAAGTGCGGCGACTCAAGCGCGAAGGTTCGCGTTGGCTGCTTGGCACGGCGCAGGGCGAGCTGCTTGCCGAGCAGGTGGTGCTCGCCTGCGGCGGCTACCTCGCCGACTTGTACAAGCCCATCGACCGCGCCGTGCTGCCCATCGCCACTTATGTGATGGCTACCGAGCCGCTGGGTGAACGGCTCGACGAATGCCTCGCCACGCGCGCGGCGGTGTACGACAGCCGTTTTGCCTTCGACTACTACCGGCCGCTGCCCGACAAGCGCTTGCTGTGGGGCGGCCGCATCTCCATCCGCAACCGGTCGCCGCAAGCGGTGCAGCGCCTTCTCCGGCACGACCTGGCGCAGGTGTTCCCGCAACTCAAAGGCGCGAAGATCGAATACGCGTGGTCGGGTCTGATGAGCTATGCGCGCCACCAGATGCCGCAACTCGGCCGTGGCGAAGGCGACGATGCGGGGTTATGGTGGGCGCAAGCTTTCGGCGGCCACGGCCTGGCGCCCACTTGCGCGCTCGGTGAATTGCTGGCCGCCGCCATCGCCGAGGGCGACGATGGCTGGCGTCAGTTTGCCGACTACGGTTTGGCCAGTACCCACAAGCCCTTCGGCTTGCTTGCTGCACAACTCAACTATTGGTGGCAGCAGGCACGCGACGGATTAAAGACGAGATTGGAAGGATGAGCGAGACCACGGAAATAACCTGGGCGGATTTCGAGAAAGTGCTGATCGTGGCGGGCACGGTCACTAAGGTCGAGGTGTTCCCGGAGGCACGCAAACCCGCATGGAAAGTGTGGGCCGATTTCGGGCCCTACGGCGAAAGGAAGACCAGTGCGCAGATCGTGGCGTTGTACAAGTCCGAGGACCTGATCGGTCGGCAGATCGTTGGCATCATCAACTTCCCTGAGAAACAGATCGGCCCGTTCCGTTCGCAGTTCCTGCTGACCGGATTCCCAACCTCGGATGGCGTGGTGCTCACCGCCATCGAACGCCCGGTACCGAACGGCACGCGGCTGGCCTGAGATGGCCGCGCTGCGCACCGCGCGCGTCGATGACGCTATGGAAATCGCGCGGTTGGCCGGCGAATTGGGTTATCCGCTGGGCGTGGCCGCTATGGAAGATCGATTGCGCGCGATCCTGCCGTTGCCGCAACACCACGTGACCGTGGCGCAAGACGGGAATGGTGGGCTGCTCGGCTGGATCGCGATCGAGCGCCGTCTCACGCTGGAATCGGGCGAACGTATCGAGATCGTCGGGTTGGTGGTGGATGCGGCGGCGCGCGGCACGGGCATCGGGCGCGCACTGGTTGCCGATGGCGAGCATGGGCACACGCGCAGGGCTTCGAGTCGATCGGCGTGCGTTCCAACGTGGCGCGCGAGCGTTCGCACCCGTTTTACGAAAATCTCGGGTATGCGCGGGTCAAGACGCAGCACGTATATCGCAAGGTACTGAAGTAAGGCTCGCGGCTTTCAGGCGTGGTGTGTCGTCAAGCGCGATCCAGCCAAACTTCCAGACCCTGCGCGTTCAATTCGATATCCATGGCCAGCAATGAAGCGAGCGCATCGCGCCCTTCGGTCCAGCCATGCGCGATGGCGCGCGCCGCATACAGTGCAGTGAGCGCCTCGACCAAACTCGCGTGCCGGTTTGGTTTGCCATGTGCGGCACGCGCAATTGCCACCATGGCATCGATCTGTGCATGCAGGTCGCCGGCCAGACGGCCAACTTCTTCGACGCGGCCGTAATGGGTGAGGTATACCGCCGATGGGTTCAAAGCAACCAGGCGGCGCAAGGAAGCGTGCAGTGCTTCGGGATCGAATTGCACCGGCGAGGTGGTGGGAAGCACGAAGGGACCGTTCGCCGTGTCGAACTCACGGTAGGAAAGGCCGAACACGTCGCCGGTAAAGCAGGCGTTGGTGCGTGCGTCATGCACTGCAAGGTGGTGCTTGGCGTGGCCTGGTGTGTCGAGGCAGTGCAGGCTCCGGCCGGCGAGATCGACGCTGTGACCGTCCGGTGCTTCGACCACCCGTTCGACGGGCACGGGGCGCAGCCGGCCGTAGGTCGATTCCATCACCTGTTCGCCGTATACCGCACTGGCTCCGGCCCATAGTTGGGATGGATCGACCATGTGCCGCGCACCGCGCGGATGCACCACCAGTTTTGCGTTCGGCAGGCATGCCATCAGTTCGCCAGCGCCGCCCGCATGATCCAGATGTACGTGGGTAAGGATCAGCCAGTCCACATCCTCTGGTCGGAGACCGGCGTCCTCCAGAGCAGCCAGCATGCGCGGCACTGCATGATTGGTGCCGCAATCGACGAATGCGCCACGCCCGTTTTCCACGATGAGATAAGCCGCGTCGAAGCGCGGTCGCACAAAGCCGGTATCGATGGTGTGGATGCCTTGCGTCATGGCAGGCTCCGTCGCTGTGAAGGCTGCAGCCTAGCAAACACGCGGATCGAGCCCCTCGGCACTTTGCCAGGAGCATTACCTGTTGCGTTTTGTAAAGTGACATGACGCATTCAACCGCGTACGATCTTGCTCGTTGGCGTACAGTCAGGTTTGTGTACGGCCGTTAAAAGAGGTATGCATCACCATGCAGCGCATTTTCATCGTCGGCTGCCCTCGCTCCGGCACTACACTCGTGCAGGCGATGTTGGCGCGGCATCCGACGATTCTGACCATGCCGGAAACAGCGTTTTTCGAGCACCTGTATGGTGATCTGGCGTGGCGTTGGGGCGATCTTGATGCCAAGCCGCAGCGACGCCGCCTGCGACAGCACCTCGGCTTCGCACGCAAGCAGGCGCGCGGGGCGTTGCAACCCTTGCGCGACATCGATCCAGACATGTTCGCTCTCCCGGAGTGGCCGTTGCGCACCGGCAGTTGCGTGCGCGGTTTTATAAGATCGCTCGATGCACGGGCGCAGGCCGAGGGACGTACGGCCTGGGTTGAAAAAACGCCGAGCCACTTGCTTTACATTCCGGAGATCGAGCGACACGTGCCGGACGCGCGTTTCGTGCACGTGATCCGCCCTGGCGAGGACGTACTGGCTTCGATTACGGATGCGAGCCTGCGTTACGCAGGTTTCAACACCATGGGCATTGGCCTCGTGCCCTGGTCGCGTCGCTGGAACCGTGCCGCGCAGATCCATGCCAGGCACGCGCAGCAGCCGCACCACCATTTCGTTTTCCTGGACGACCTTACCCGCGACATGCACCACGAGTGGCGGCGCCTGTGCGCCTTCCTGCACATCGACGCCAGAGCCAAGCTTGGCGCCAGCTGCAACCAGCCCATTGCCGACCTGCGCAACGAACCGTGGAAGCACGACGCGGTGAGTGGCCTGCCTGGCAAGGCCAAGCGCAAGGCCGAGGGCCTGTTCGGGCCGCAGATGCGCGAATGGCTGCAACAGCAATTGGTACCCTACGAGGAGCTCCGGCACAGCTGTGCCGGAAGCGAGCAGCAAGCGGAGTGCGGCGTCAGCTATCTGTTCAGTTGACGTAATCACGCGGTTCGCGGCTATTCCGCAAGTTCCAGCGTGAGTGATTCACACGACAAAGAGGCGAGCGGGTGCATCATCCGTCGTTTGGCGGCGACCCCGAAACGGCTGGAAATCCGAGCGCGGCACCCGCATATCGTGTAATCAGCCATAACTCGCGGAGGTTCCCATGGCGACCGGATGGGCCGGCGATGGCGCCGTACAGGATCAGATCGACGCCACAGTCGCCGATGCGGTGCAGCGTGCCCGCAATCAATTGAAGCGCGGTCCCAGTCTCAGCCATTGCGAGGAATGCGGCGCGTCGATTCCAGCGGCACGACGTACTGCAATAGCCGGCGTGCGCTTGTGTGTGAGCTGCCAGCAGGCCCACGACGCAGAGCATGCTGCCAATCTCTACAACCGCCGCGGCAGCAAGGACAGTCAGTTGCGCTGAACACCTGCGTGGTCTGCATTCATGCAAGGCCAAGCGCGATTGGGCGACACTTCGCCTCTTTGTTCCAGACGAGGCGAGCCACTTGCCCGATTCCATTGCTAAACATGGCACGAGATTTCTGTTGATCGCGGCCGGAAGCCTGTTGATGCTTCCGCTTTTCGCGAAATCTCCGCCGACGGCGGCAGGTCCGCTCAACGTACATGTGCGCAACGACAGCATGACGCTGCGCGTGGCCAAGGCGCCGCAAGCCTATCTCGCCGGTACCATCAACGACGCGGCCGTGGCGCAGGTGCGGCAACTGCTGGACGCGGGGAAGCTGATGCCTGGCTCGGACGTGTATCTGGATTCGTCTGCAGGCGACATCGCGGCTGGCATGGAGCTAGGCAAGCTGTTCCGCACTTCGCGCTTCAACACGCATTTGGGAACCTGGCATACCGGCAATTCGCCAGCGCTTCCGGCAACCTGTCTTGACGCCTGCGCCTATGCCTACCTGGGCGGCGTGTACCGTTGGTCGCCCAGTGGCTCCGACCGCATTGGTCTGCACGACAACCTGCAGGCGAACCGCGCCACCGATCCTTCTTCGCAAGCGGCGGACACGGACAGCTATGTAGAGTCGATGGGCGTGCGTCCGGCCGATTTCGCACAGGTGGCCGGTCTGGTGGTGAATGGCGTTGCATGGTGGAACACGGAAAAGCTGGTTGCCACACAGGTGGCCAACAACGGTCGCTTGCCGTTGGAGGCGTCCTATCAAAATGCACCGGGCGCGCCGCCCTCGTTGCTGCTGTCACAGATGGTGCACGGCAGGCAGAATCAGGTGACGCTGCAATGCTCGCCCGGGCAGGTCACGCTGACTGCCCGCTACGTCGTGGGTTCCGAGCGCACGGAGCTGCTGGCTGCGCGCGCCATGTATGCCTACTTCCAGGTGGGCGACCAGGCGTGGCAACAGCATCAGGGTGACCGCCCCCATGCGGATGGCGACGCATTGGTGTTCTCGCGCCAGATGCCGTTCACCCAGCTCACGCCGGTGTTACAGGCGATGTCACTGGGCATATGGTTCGAGATCACCGGTAGTCCGATTCGCGTGGGTTTCTGGGTTGCCCCGGCACAAGTCCAAAAACTCACACAACCCTTCTTGTCGGATTGCCAGGCCATGCAGCCTGGATATATACCCCCGAAGCCCTCCGATAGTCAGTCGCTGCAGACCAAACCTTCGTTCTGGAAACGGATGGTGGATAAGCTGCGGAACTGATCTTCCCGACACGAAAACGGCGCCCGATGATGGGCGCCGTTTTCGCTTTCGAAGAGTGCAGCCAAGCGTGGCCTTCTTTGACTTTTGCAGCCTGACGAAGATCGCCAAGCTCAATGGCACCCGTCAAACCGCTTCGAAGATGCCTGCCGCGCCCATGCCGGTGCCGATGCACATGGTCACCATGCCGTACTTCTGCTTGCGGCGGCGCAGGCCGTGCAGAAGGGTGGCGATGCGTACCGCGCCGGTGGCGCCGAGCGGGTGGCCCAGAGCGATGGCGCCGCCCAGCGGATTGACCTTGGCGGGGTCGAGCTTGAGGTCGCCCATCACGGCCAGGGCCTGCGCGGCGAAGGCTTCGTTGAGTTCGATCCAGTCGAGCTGGTCCTGCGTGATGCCGGTCTGCTTGAGCGCCTTCGGGATCGCTTCCTTGGGGCCGATGCCCATGATCTCGGGCTTGACGCCGGCCACGGAGAAGCCCACGAAGCGGGCCAGCGGCTGCAGGTTGTATTCCTTGATCGCCCTCTCACTGGCCAGCAGCACGGCGCCGGCGCCATCGGACATCTGCGAGGAATTGCCCGCGGTGACGGTGCCTCCGAACTGGCCGTTGCGGAACACGGTCTTGAGCTTGCCCAGCACCTCGGCCGTGGTCCCGGCACGCGGGCCTTCGTCGGCGGCGATGGTACGGCTGTCGGTGGCGATGCCGCGGGTGGCGAGGTCGGGGTAGCGGTCGTCGAGTTGGAAGGGACTGATCTCGTCGTTGAACTCGCCGGCTGCCTGCGCGGCCAGCGCGCGGCGGTGGCTTTCCACGGCGAAGGCGTCCTGCGCCTCGCGACTGACCTTCCACTGCTTGGCCACGTTCTCGGCGGTGATGCCCATGCCGTAGGCGATGCCGATGTGCTCGTTGCTGAAGATCGCGGGGTTCATCGCGATCTTGTGGCCCATCATCGGCACCATGCTCATGCTCTCGGTGCCGCCGGCGAGCATCAGGTCGTCTTCGCCGAGGCGGATGCGGTCGGCGGCCATCGCCACGGCCTGCAGGCCTGATGAGCAGAAGCGGTTGATGGTGACGCCGGGCACGGTGTCGGGCAGGCCGGCCAGCAGCACGCCGATGCGTGCCACGTTCATGCCTTGCTCGGCTTCCGGCATGGCGCAGCCGATGATGGCGTCGCCGATGCGGTGTGGATCGATGCCTGGCGCCTGTGCCATCACAGCCTTGATGACGTGGGCCAGCATGTCGTCGGGGCGGGTATTGCGGAATACGCCGCGCGGCGCCTTGCCGACCGGGGTACGGGTAGCGGCGACGATGTAGGCGTCTTGCACTTGCTTGCTCATGGTTCTTGCTCCGTGGCGTCGCGCAGAGGTGCGGCGACGCGCCTTGGTTTGTTTTGTTCGTCATTCCGGCGTAGGCCGGAATCCAGTTTCGACAGCGATCGGTTTCCGCCACTGGATCCCGGCCTGCGCCGGGATGACGTGCTTGTGAAGTCCGGTCAGTTCCTGAGCGGCTTGCCGGTGGTCATGGTGTGCGCGATGCGGGCCTGGGTCTTCTCGGTCTTGGCCAACTCCACGAAGTGCTTGCGCTCCAGTTCCAGCAGCCACTCCTCGTCCACCAGCGAACCGCGCTCCACGTTGCCGCCGCACAGGCAGTCGGCGATGCGGGTAGCGATGGCGATGTCGTGCTCGGAGGCGAAGTAGCCGGCCTGCAGGTTGGCCAGCGAGGCCTTGAAGGTGGCGGTGCCCACGTCGCCGGCGACCGGTACGGAACGCTGATACAGCGGCGGTCGGTAACCGGATTCGGCCAGGGACAGTGCGATCCTCTTCGCCACGTAGAGCAGTTCGTAGGCGTTGAACACGATGACGTCGCTGTCGCGCAGCAGGCCCATGTTCTTCGCCTCGATGGCACTGGGCGAGACCTTGGCCATCGCCACGGTTTCGAACACCTTCTTCAGCGACTCGAACGGATCGGCCGGATTGGCCTTGGCCGCGCGTACGGCCAGCTCATGCAGGCCGCCGCCGGCAGGCAGCAGGCCCACGCCGGCCTCGACCAGGCCGATGTAGCTTTCCAGCGCGGCCACAGTGCGCGCGGAGTGCATCTGGAACTCGCAGCCGCCGCCCAGTGCGAGCCCGCGCACGGCGGAGACCACCGGCACCAGCGCATGCTTGATGCGCATGCTGGTGCGCTGAAAGTTGGCGACCATCTGCTCGAAGTCGTCGAACTTGCCCGCCTGCAGCAGGCACAGTGCACCCTTCAGGTCCGCGCCGGCGGAGAACGGCTCGCCGTTCTGCCAGATCACCACGGCCCTGAGCTTTTCCTCGGCGACGCCGATGGCGTGCTGGATGCCGTCGAGCACCTGGTCGTTGACCGTGTGCATCTTGGTCTTGAACGAGATGATGCCGACGCCGTCGTCGCCCAGCGTCCACAGGCGCACGCCGTCGTTCTCCCACACCGTGCTGCCCTGGTCGAGCTTCTCGCCGAGGATGGGATCGGGGAACAGCTGGCGCTGGTAGATCGGGTGCGCGGAACGCGGCTTGTACTTGCCGTTGGCAGCCGACCAGGAGCCGTCCTTGCCGTGCACGCCGTCGCGGCCGTCCAGCACCCATGCGGGCAGAGGCGCGCTGCTCATGGCCTTGCCGGCGGCAATGTCTTCCTGCACCCACTGCGCCACCTGCTGCCAGCCGGCGGCCTGCCAGGTCTCGAACGGGCCAAGCTTCCAGCCGTAGCCCCAGCGAATGGCGAAGTCCACGTCGCGCGCGGTGTCGGCAATGTTGGCGAGATGGTAGGCGGTGTAGTGGAACAGGTCGCGGAAGGTGGCCCACAGGAACTGCGCCTGCTTGTCCTGCGAGGCGCGCAGCTTGGCGAATTTCTCGGCGGGGTTCTTGATCGCCAGGATGGCGGTGACTTCGTCCGAAGCCTTCTGCTCGGAGGCGCGGTAATCCTGTTTGGCGACGTCGAGCACCACGATGTCCTTGCCGGCCTTGCGGTAGAAGCCGGCGCCGTTCTTCTGGCCCAGCGCACCCTTTTCGATCAGCGCGGAGAGCCATGCGGGCGCCTTGAAGTAGGCATGCCACGGGTCGTCGGGCAGGGTGTCGGCCATGGTCTTGATGACATGCGCCATGGTGTCCAGGCCCACCACGTCGGCGGTTCGGTAGGTGGCGCTCTTCGGGCGGCCCACGGCGGGGCCGGTGAGCGCGTCCACCACGTCGAAGCCCAGGCCGAACTGTTCGGTATGGTGCATGGTGGCCAGCATCGAGAACACGCCGATGCGGTTGCCGATGAAGTTGGGCGTGTCGCGGGCGATCACCACGCCCTTGCCCACGGTAGTGACCAGGAAGGCCTCGAGGCCTTCGACCACCTTCGGGTCGGTGAGGCGGGTCGGGATCACTTCGACCAGGTGCATGTAGCGCGGCGGGTTGAAGAAATGCACGCCGCAGAAACAGTGGCGTATCTCCTCCGGCAGTGCCTCGGCGAGACCGTTGATTGACAGGCCCGAGGTGTTTGACGCCAGCACCGCGGTGGGCGAGACGTGTGGGGCGATCTTTTTGTAGAGATCCAGCTTCCAGTCCATCCGCTCGGCGATGGCTTCCACGATCAGGTCGCAGCCTTCCAGGAGGGCGAGATGCTGGTCGTAGTTGGCAGGGATGATGGCGGTGGCGAGGTTGGCGTCGGCCAGTGGGGCGGGGGAGAGCTTCTTCAGGTGTTCGATGGCCTTCAGCGCGATGCCGCTCTTGGGGCCTTCCTTCGCGGCAAGGTCGAAAAGCACGGTTTCGACGCCAGCGTTGGTCAGATGCGCGGCGATCTGCGCACCCATGACGCCGGCGCCGAGCACGGCCGCCTTGCGGATGCGCAGCGTCGGGGTGGTGGTGGATGAAGCGGTCATGGAAGTCTCCGGATGAAGGACAGCATGCGAAACGAAGTTGATCGAAGCGGTGGCGCGGTCGTGGCGGCGCGATAAGTCAGGTGGCGTTGAGTCCGGCGGCAGCGAAGCGGATCAGGTGCTGCACGGTCTGCTCGCGATGGGCGCGTTCGCTGACGTCGCTCTTGCGCTGGATGATGCCGAAGCCGGACATGGCATGAGTCAACGCGCCGGTCGCCAGGTCGATGCGCCAGTACAGTTCCTCCTTGCTCAGTCGCGGCAGCAGGCGGGCGAACTCGGCGGTGAACTGGCGCATCACATGCCCATAGTTCTCGGACAGGAATTTGCGCAGGCCGTCGTCGTGCTCCGCGAAGGCTCGCGCCAGCACGCGCATGAACAGCGAGCCTTCGTCCTCGTGCGACAGCTCCAGGGCGGGGCGGATGAAGGCATCGAGCACATCTTCCAACCGTGTGTCGGGTTTGCCTGCGACCTTGGCCAGTGCGGCGAGGCGCTGGGCGTTCAGCGCGTCCAGCCGGCGCCGGAACACCTGCTCGACCAGTTTTTCCTTGGAGCCGAAGTGGTAGTTGACCGCCGCGAGGTTGACCCCGGCGGCACTGGTCAACTGGCGCAGCGAGGCCCCATCGAAGCCACGTTGAGCGAACAGGGTCTCGGCGGCGCCGAGTATGCGTTCCTTGGTGGAGCCGGTGCGGTTCACGGGTCGGGTCAATCCACGTGGCCAAGGGAAGGATTCAAACGATCGTTTGAGCATACGCGTGCGGATTGGTCGGCGTCAAACCATGAGGGGCGCCGGCCCTACTTCGGCTTGCGAATGGAATAGAATCTGTCAAACTTCGCGTTCTAAACCCGCATTCCAAGTCGGTTTTGGCCATTCCTGGCGCGATGCCGGCTTCACATTTCGATCCCCTTTACCGGAGCACACCCATGGCGCTGGAGCGCACCCTTTCCATCATCAAGCCTGACGCCGTCGCCAAGAACGTGATCGGCGAGATCTACGCCCGTTTCGAAAAGGCCGGTCTCAAGGTTGTCGCCGCCAAGCAGAAGCAGCTGTCGCGCGCCGAAGCCGAAGGTTTCTATGCCGTGCACAAGGAGCGTCCGTTCTTCAAGGCGCTGGTGGATTTCATGATCTCCGGCCCGGTGATGATCCAGGTGCTGCAGGGCGAGAACGCCGTCCTCAAGAACCGCGAGCTGATGGGCGCCACCAATCCGAAGGAAGCCGCGCCCGGCACGATCCGCGCCGACTTCGCCGACTCCATCGACGCGAACGCCGTGCACGGTTCCGACGCTGCCGAGACGGCTGCAGTCGAGATCGCCTACTTCTTCGCTTCTACCGAAGTGCACGCGAGGTAATGCGTTCACCTTTAGAACGCAAAGATCAAGAAGCGGCCGTCCACGGCCGCACGAGTTAAACCAAAGCGTTCATCCGTGAACGCGAAAATCAAAAAGCGGCCATCCATGGCCGCACTCTGAAACAAGGACATGAACCAGGTAGCCGCCATTCCATCCGATCAGCCCGGCGCCGCCGGCAAGGTCAACCTGCTCGACTTCGATCGTCAGGGTCTGCGCGATTTCTTCGCGCAGCTTGGCGAGAAGCCGTATCGCGCCGAGCAGGTGATGAAGTGGATCTACCACCACCTCGAGTCCGATTTCGGCAACATGACCGACGTGGGCAAGGCGCTGCGCGCCAAGCTCGAGGCGAGCTGCCACGTCGGCCCTCCGCAGACCCTGGTGGACAAGGCTGCTGCCGACGGCACGCACAAGTGGTTGCTGGGCATGGACGGCCGCAACGCGGTGGAGGCGGTGTACATCCCCGAACCCACCCGCGGCACGCTGTGCGTCTCCTCGCAGATCGGTTGCGCGCTGAACTGCCAGTTCTGCTCCACCGGCGCGCAGGGTTTCAACCGCAACCTCGCCACCGCCGAGATCATCGGCCAGATGTGGGTGGCGGCGAAGCAGCTGGGCAACGTCACCCACCAGAACCGTCGCATCACCAATGTGGTGATGATGGGCATGGGTGAGCCGCTGGCGAACTTCGACAACGTGGTGCGGGCGATGAGCCTGATGCGCGATGACCTGGGCTTCGGCCTTGCATCCAAGCGTGTCACGCTGTCCACCGCCGGCATGGTGCCGATGATCGACAAGCTGTCGGAAGTCATCGACGTGTCGCTGGCGGTGTCGCTGCACGCGGCCAATGACGAGCTGCGCACCGAGCTGGTGCCGCTCAACAAGCGCTATCCGCTGGCCGAGCTCACTGCGGCCTGCCAGCGCTGGATCGCGCGCAAGCCACGCACCTCGATCACCTTCGAATATACCTTGATGAAGGGCGTGAACGATCAGCCGGAGCATGCGAAGCAGCTGATCCGCTTCATGCGCAAGCTGCCGACCTGCAAGGTCAACCTGATCCCGTTCAATCCCTTCCCGGGCACGCGCTTCGAGCGCTCCGATGCCGAAACCATCCGAGCGTTCCAGACCCAGTTGCTCAATGCCGGCATTCTCACCATGCTGCGTCGCACCCGCGGCGACGACATCGACGCCGCCTGCGGCCAGCTGGCCGGGCAAGTGAACGATCGCACCCGCCGCAGTGCGGGGATTCGCCAACGCGTGGAACAAGGGGAGGCGCATGCGCTGTAAATCGCTGGTTGGACTCAGCCTCATGCTGGCGCTGGCCGGCTGCGTGACAGTGCACAACGACGGCAACGGCCCCGGGCCGACCGACCATATCCCCAAGGCCAGCAAAGCCGATCAGCGCGAGGATGCAGCCCGTATCCATACCGACCTGGCCCAGCACTACCTGGCCGCGGGCAATCTGGAAGGGGCGCTGGACAAACTGAAGCTGGCGTTGCAGTTCGACCCGAACTACATCCCTGCTCACACCGTGATCGCGTTCGTCTACGAGAAGATCAACAAGCTCCCCGAGGCGGAGACCAATTACCGCCAAGCGGTTGCGCTCGCCCCGGACAAGGGCGATGTGAACAACAATCTGGGCCAGTTCTTGTGCAGCACCGGCAAGGAGCAGGAGTCCCTCGGCTATTTCAGGAAGGCCGTGGCCGACCCGTTCTACGCCACGCCGGATATGGCACTTACCAACGCCGGTATCTGCCAGTTGAAGATGGGTGATCAGGCCGGCGCAGAAGCGAGTTTTCGTGACGCAATCGCGCGAAATCCGGGCAATGGCGATGCACTTTTCCACCTTGCCGAAGTACTCTATACGCAAGGGGATGCATTTCGTGCCAGGGCTTTCATCCAGCGCTTCGATGCGTTGGGCAAGCCGACTGCGGCCTCCCTCAAGCTTGGTTACGATATCGAATCGCGCTTGGGCAATACGGATGCAGCCCAGTCTTATCTCGGGCGTTTGCAGGGCCAGTTCCCGGACTCGGAACAGGCCCGCGCCCTGAAAGCCACCGCCAGTCGTCCATGAACAACATGCAGCCTTCCCAGTCCGGCCAAGATCCGGCCGCGCCCGATCTGTTCGCCCAGCAGGATGGAAACACGGAAGCCAGCTTTGCAATGGTTGTGCAAGCCGACCCCGATGTCGCCTTCGGCAATCGCCTGCGCGCGGCGCGCGAAGCTCGCGGGCTTGAGCTGGGGGCTTGCGCGCATGCCTTGAGGTTGCCGCTGCGCATCCTCCGCAAGCTGGAGCATGGCGAGCACGACGGCATCGATTCGCGGGTCTACCTGGCCAGCTATATCGGCAAGTACAGCCAGTACCTGGGCATCGACGATACGGCGATCCAGGCCGAACTGGCGCGTGCCCACCATGTCGAGCCGGCACTTGTCGCCACCGGCGGCATTTCGCACTCGCGTTTCCTGTTCGACCGTTATGCCACCGCTGCCACCTATGTGGTGCTGACCCTGGTCATCGCGGTACCCACGGTCTGGTTTGGTGTGCGCAGCACGCTGGATCGCGACCTCAGCCACCTGACTCCGCTGGACGCCTCGCCGGTGGCCCAGCAGGACACGCAACAGGTTGCGGCGCCAGCCAAGTCGACTGCGCCGACCCTGGTGGCAAAAGCCCCTGATGCGCAACCTTCGGACGACCAGCCGCTGATGGCTTCGATGGCGCCGTTCCCGAGCATGGACAATGGCAGCTTGGCATCGCCGAAGGCCAGCGTACCGGCGCCAGCGGAGAGTGCAGGCGCCACGGCGGCTACCGTCGGTACGGGTGGCCACAGCATCACGCTGAGCCTGACTGCTGCCAGTTGGGTCGAGGTGGTCGGGCAGGATGGCTCGCGGCTGGAATACGGTCTGCTGCCCGCCGGAACCAGCAAGACATGGCGCAGCGACCAACCGCTGGATGTGCGCATCGGCAATGCCGATGGTGCGCAGATGAGCATCGACGGCCAACCCGTGGCACTCGATGCGTTGCGCCATGCCAACGTGGCGCATTTCCGCATGCAGATTGCTGCCGGCAAGGCTACTGCAGCCGTTCTCTGACGCGCGCTGCCGCGCCTGCGAACCATTCATTTCGGTTATGCTTGCCCATTCTTCGTCCGACTTCGGGCGAAGGGTGAAGGCGAGCCGTTTTCTCGCCTCCGGCCGGCGTGCGCATAGCGCGCGGCACCCACGAACGGTGAAGCATGGCATTCGACGCATACGACGATTACGAACAAAGCGAACGTGTCCAGAAATGGCTGCGCGAAAACGGTCTCTCCATCGCCGTTGGCATCGCGATCGGCCTGGTCGGCATTTTCGGTCTGCAGCAGTGGCGCAAGCACCAGGCCAATAGCGAGGCCGCTGCGGCCACGCTGTACCAGCAGGCCGATGTGGCGATCGCCAGCGGCAAGCCGGATGCTGCAACGGCCTTCGTCGACGAGTTGATGAAGGACTACGCCAAGTCGCCCTATGCACTGTTTGCGGTCAGCGACCGTGCGAAGCAGCAAGTGCAGGACAAGCAGTTCGACAAAGCCATCGTTTCGCTGCAGTGGGCTGCGGCGCATGCCGCCAGTCCGGCGCTGAAGTCGTTGGTGCAGTTGCGCATGGCTCGCGTGCAATTGGCCAAGGGCGACGGTCAGGCCGCTTTGGCCACGCTGGAAGCCATGCCGGCCGGCGATTACACCGGCCTGAATCAGGAACTCCGCGGCGACGCACTGGTCAAGTTGGGACGCGCCGACGACGCACGCAGGGCATACCAGGCGGCGATGGCGGCATTGGGTGAGGACGCGCCGCAACACGCCGTCCTGCAGATGAAAATCGACGATCTGGCCGTGGCCGGGAAGCAGGGTGCATGAAAGACGTGGTGAAGAAGAGCGCATGGCTGCTTGCTTTGGGTTCGCTGGCGCTGCTGGCTGGCTGTAATTCGTTCAAGAAGAAGAACATCGAGCCGCCGACCCCGCTGGACAAGCACTTCACGCCCACCGTACAGGTCAGCAAGGTCTGGACGGCGCGCATTGGCGATGGCGCCGGCATCAGCGGTGTGCGCCTGCGTCCGACCGTGGTTGACGGCGTGCTGTATGCGGTGAGCACCGACGGCAAGATTGCCGCGTTCGACGCCGCCAGCGGCAAGCAGCTGTGGGAAAAGACCACCAAGGTCAAGAAGGGCTGGTTCGGCTTCGGCGGCAAGAAAGGGAAGGCGATTCCCGACGGCTCCTATGCCGGCAGCCCTGCCGTGGCCGGCAACCTGCTCGCGGTGGGAACACTGGACGGGTATGTCTACGGCATGAACCCGAAGGACGGCAGCCCGTTGTGGTCGTCCGAGCTGGATTCCGAAGTGACCGCCGCACCGGCGATCAGCGGGGATCTGGTGATCGCGCGCACCCAGGACGGCCGCGTGTACGGCCTCGACGCCGCCACCGGCAAGCGCCGCTGGGTTTACGACCAGGGTACCGTGCCCTCGCTCAGCCTCCGCGGCTACGGTACGCCGCTGGCGGCGAACGGCGTGGTATTCATCGGTAGCGACGACGGCAAGCTGGTCGCGCTGCGCCAGGACAACGGCGAGAAGCTGTGGGAACAGCGGCTGGCCAATGGCGACGGTCGTACCGATATCGAGCGTCTCGACGACGCGGACGGCACGATCCTGCTCGATGGCAGCACGCTGTATGGTTCCGCCTATCATGGCGACCTCACCGCGATCGACGGCCCCAGCGGCCGCCCGCTGTGGTCGCACCCGTTCTCCACCTACACCTCGCTGAGCCTGGGAGGCAGTGCCCTCTATGGCGTGGACGACCAGGGCGAAGTGTGGGCATTCGACCGCAGCAGCGGCTCCGACATGTGGAAGGACGCCAAGCTCAAGTACCGCTGGCTCACTGGCCCCGCGGTGCAGGGCAACTATGTGGTGGTCGCTGACGCCTACGGTTTCGTGCATTGGTTGCAGACCAGCGACGGCGCACTGGCCGCGCGCATCCGCCTGTCCAAGAAGCCGATCCAGGCCCAGCCGCTGGTAGTGGGCGACACTGTGTACGTCGAGGATGTGAAGGGCCATATCGGCGCTTACCGCCTCGCTGCGCACTGATCGCCGGGAACCATGCGCTGTCATGCTGCCCGTCGTCGCCCTGGTCGGTCGCCCCAATGTCGGTAAATCGACCCTTTTCAACGCGCTGACGCGCAGCCGCGACGCCCTGGTGGCCGACCTGCCGGGCGTCACGCGCGATCGCCATTACGGTATCTGCCATCTCGTAGAAGAGCGACCATTTGTGGTGGTCGATACCGGCGGTCTTTCCGGCGTGGAAGAAGGCCTCGATGCGCTCACTGCGCAGCAGGTGCGCCTCGCCATCGACGAAGCGCAGGCGCTGGTGTTCGTGCTGGACGCGCGCGACGGCCTGCTGCCGCAGGATCGCACCATCCTCGACGAGCTGCGCCGTAGCGGCAAGCCCATCATCGCCGCGGTCAACAAGACCGACGGCCTCGACGAGCAGGCCGCGCTGGCCGAGTTCGCCGCCTTCGGCATCGCCGCCACGCTGCCGTTGTCCGCCGCGCACAACCGCGGCACCGATCGCCTGCTCGCCACGCTGCAGCCGCTGTTGCCGGAGGACACGGACGGGGAACTTGCGCCGGACGAGAGCGACAGCATCCGCGTCGCCATCGTCGGCCGACCGAACGCGGGCAAGTCCACCCTGATCAATCGCCTGCTCGGCGAAGACCGGCTGATCGTCTCCGACGTCGCCGGCACCACGCGCGACCCGATCCGCGTGCCGCTGGAGCGCGACGGCCGCAAGTACACCCTGATCGACACCGCCGGCGTCCGTCGCCGCGCGCGCGTCGAGGAAGCGGTGGAGAAGTTCAGCGTCATCAAGACCCTGCAGTCGATGGCCGCCGCGCAGGTCGTGGTGATGTTGATCGACGCGCGCGAAAACCTCGCGGACCAGGACCTCACCCTGATCGGCCACGCGCTGGACGAGGGCAGGGCACTGGTGATCGCGGTGAACAAGTGGGATGGCCTCGATGCCTACCAGCGCGAACGCTGCCAGGAAGCGCTGGCGCGCCGCCTGCAGTTCGTGGAGTGGGCGAAGCACGTCTACATCTCCGCCTTGCACGGCTCCGGTCTGCGCGAGCTGATGCGGGCCGTCGTGCGCGCGCATGCTTCCGCGACCAAGGAACTGAATTCGTCCGACCTCACCCGTTCGCTGGAAAAGGCCTACCAGAACTACCAGCCGCCGTTGGTGCGCGGGCATGCACCCAAGCTGCGCTTCGCCCATCCCGGCGGCAGCAATCCGCCGACTATCGTGATCCATGGCAGCCGCACCAAGCACATCGCGCCGGCCTACCAGCGCTACCTCGAAAACTTCTTCCGCAAGCGCTACAAGCTCGAAGGCACCTCGATCCGCATCGTGTTCCGCGAGGGCGAGAATCCCTATGCCGGCAAGAAGAACGTGCTCACTGAAGGCCAGATGCGCAAGCGCCAGCGCATGATCCGTGAGATGAAGAAGCGCAAGAAATAGGCCACTTCAATCGAACCGGCATCCATGGCACCCGCGCCGGTTGCAGGTCGCCACTTCGCGGAAAGCACGAACCCGCTTGGCCCGTTTGCTTCCTCTCCCCGCCGGGGTGAGGATTGAGGTGAGGGGTGGGTGCTCGCAAAAGCACACCATCGAAGCACGCTTCGTAGCTCCTTCATCGCCAGCCCGTCTCCTCACCCCGACCCTCTCCCCGCTGGGGAGAGGGGGACGGCGCGCTACACTTCGCACATGCCTCCCCATACCCATCGCGACACCTTGCTGGCCGAGCTCCGCGGTCGCATTCCCGAGCTGTCTCCTGCCGATGCGCTCGCGTGCCAGACGCAAGGCGCCTTGCTGGTCGACGTGCGCGAGGACGGCGAACGCGCCGCCGGCACGCCGGCGGATGCGCTGGGCTTGTCGCGTGGCTTCCTGGAACTGCGCATCGAGCAGGCCGAGCCGGATCGCGCACGTCCCATCCTCACTTTGTGCGGCAGCGGCGTGCGTTCGTTGCTGGCAGCGGAAACCCTGCAACGCATGGGCTATCGCGACGTGCGTTCTGTGGCCGGCGGCTTTGAGCGCTGGAAAAGTGAGGGCTTGCCCATCGTTACCGGGGCACTGGATGCCGATGCGGCCGAGCGGTATGCGCGCCAGTTGCGCCTGCCGCAAGTGGGCGAAGCGGGGCAGGCAAGGCTCGCGGAAGCGAAGGTCGTGCTGCTCGGCGCCGGCGGCCTGGGTGCGCCGGCGTCGCTGTATCTCGCCGCGGCTGGCGTGGGGCAACTCACGCTGATCGACGACGACCGCGTGGAGCGTTCCAACCTGCACCGGCAGGTGATCCACGCCGACGCGCGCGTGGGCATGGCCAAGACCGAATCGGCACGTATCGCGCTGAGTGCATTGAACCCGCGCGTGCGCATCCGGACATGCAACGAACGCCTGCATGTCGGCAACGTGGAACGTCTGCTCGAAGGCCACGATGTGCTGATCGATGGCGCCGACAATTTCCCCGCACGTTACCTGCTCGCCGCGGCTTCGCAGCGACTGAAGCTGCCGATGGTCTACGGCGCGGTGGAGCGCTTCACCGGCCAGGTCAGCGTGTTCGATCCGCGCCGGGCGGATTCGCCGTGCTACCGCTGCCTGTTTCCCGAGCCGCCGGCGGCGGCCGATGCGCCGAACTGCAGCGAAGCCGGCGTGCTCGGCGTGCTGCCCGGCATCGTGGGCCTGCTGCAGGCCACCGAGGCGCTCAAGCTGATCCTCGGGTTGGGCGACTCCCTGGTCGGCCGCCTGCTGTCCTTCGACGCGCTGGGCATGCGTTTCCGCGAGACGCGCCTGCCGCGTGATCCGGCTTGCCCGGGCTGCGGAGTGGGCGCATGTTTCACGGGTTACGAAGACATCGCCGCATTCTGCGCCGCGGCCGGCTGATCGAGGTCGGTCGGCACCAACCCGTAGACCACGGCATCTTCGGATTGCCCGTGCATCAACACGCGGCTTCTTGCAATACCTTCGCGCCTGGCGCCGATGCGCTCGGCACAGCGCTGGCTGGCGAGGTTGCCTGTGGCCGCGACAATCTCGATCCGCTGCAATCCCAGCGTTTCAAAGCCGAATACCGCAACAGCGCGTGCAGCGTGCGCGGCATACCCACGACCGTTGACGGAAGTGCGCATCCAGTAGCCGAGATTGCCGCGCATATTGCGTTCGTCCAACTGGTTGAGGCCAACACCACCCGCCAGCCGCCCGGTCGCGTCGAATACCGCGAAGGCGTACTGGCCGCCTGCATCCCAGCCCTGCTTGCAGGCGGCGATGCGCTGGCGCGCGGCGTCCAGGTCATAGTTCACGTGGCACCACTGCAGCCATCGCCCCACGCTGTCCAGCGACTCCCGGATGGCCTCGTGCAAGGCTTGCGCGTCATCGTCCCGCCAGGGACGCAAGGCGAGTGGCGGGATAGCGAGCTCCGCGGGTCCGGGGGGATTTTGTAAGGGCATGGGCAAAGTAGGTTTGTGCGGGTGGCGGACAGTCAGGATAATGTTGCGCTTTGCAAACAGAAAAGCCCCATGAGCGCACGCATCCTCGACGGCAAACGCATCGCGCAGGAACTGCTGGATCGGATCGGCAGGCGCGTCGCCGAGCGCAAGGCCCAGGGCCGTCCTGCACCCGGGCTGGCCGTGGTGCTCGTGGGCGACGACGCGGCGTCCTCGGTGTATGTGCGCAACAAGCGCAAGGCCTGCCATCAGGTGGGTTTCCGCTCGTTCGACTACGACCTTCCGGCCAGCACGACCCAGGAAGAACTGTTCGCGCTGATCGATCGGCTCAACGCCGATCCGGAGGTGCACGGCATCCTGGTGCAGTCGCCGTTGCCGGAGCACATCGACGAGGATGCGCTGGTCGACCGCATCGATCCGGCCAAGGACGTGGACGGCTTCCAGGCGGTGAACGTGGGGCGCCTCGCGCTGCGTCGCTTCGGCCTGCGTCCGTGCACGCCCAAGGGTGTGATGACCCTGCTTGGCCACACCGACCGACCGGTGCGCGGACAGCATGCCGTGGTTGTTGGCGTCTCCAACCACGTGGGCCGTCCGCTGGCGCTGGAGCTGCTGATTGCCGGCTGCACCACCACCTGCTGCCACAAGTTCACCCGCGACCTGGAAGGCCATGTGCGCCAGGCCGACATCGTGATCGTCGCCGTGGGCCGTCCGGGGCTGGTGAAGGGCGAATGGATCAAGCCTGGCGCCGTGGTGGTCGACGTCGGCATCAACCGCCTCGACGACGGTCGGCTGGTGGGCGACGTGGAATTCGCACCGGCCGCCGAACGTGCCAGCTGGATCACGCCGGTACCCGGCGGCGTCGGCCCGATGACCGTGGCCACGCTGATGGAAAACACGCTGGAAGCCGCCGAAGCGCGTTGAGATTCAGCTGCCGCGCTGGCGGCATGCTGCAGTGCCGCGTATAATCCTCTCTTTGCAGCGGGGCATACCATGCGCATTCTCGCCGAGGCTCTCACCTACGACGACGTCTTCCTCGTTCCGGGCCATTCCACCGTGCTGCCGCGCGACGTGGACACCTCCACCCGGTTCACCCGCAATCTGCGCCTGAACATCCCGATCGTCTCCGCGGCGATGGACACCGTGACCGAAGCGCGCCTCGCCATCACCATGGCGCAGCAGGGCGGCATAGGCATCATCCACAAGAACATGACGCTCGAGCAGCAGGCCGCCGAAGTGCGCCTGGTGAAGAAGTTCGAGGCGGGCGTGATCCGCAACCCCTTCAGCGTGAGCCCGGACACCTCGATCAGCGAGGTGCTCAAGCTCACCCGTGCGCACAACATCTCCGGCGTGCCGGTGGTGGAAGGCGAGAAGCTGGTCGGCATCGTCACCAGCCGCGACATGCGTTTCGAGCGCAAGCCCAACGACCCGGTGCGCAACATCATGACCCGCCAGGAGCGCCTGGTGACGGTGAAGGAAGGCGCCAGCCAGGACGAGGTGCTGCAGCTGCTGCACAAGCACCGCATCGAGAAGGTGCTGGTGGTCAACGACGACTTCCAACTGCGCGGCCTGATCACCGTGAAGGACATCCAGAAGGCGCGTGACAACCCGAATTCGGTCAAGGACCGCAACGAGGCGCTGCTGGTCGGCGCCGCGGTGGGCGTGGGCGGCGACACCGAGCGCCGGGTGGAGGCGCTGGTCGAGGCCGGCGTGGACGTGCTGGTGGTGGATACCGCCCACGGCCATTCGCAGGGCGTGATCGATCGCGTGGCCTGGGTGAAGAAGCAGTTCCCGCAGGTGCAGGTGGTGGCCGGCAACATCGTCACCGGCGACGCCGCGCTGATGTTGCGCGACGCCGGCGCCGATGCGGTGAAGGTGGGCGTGGGCCCCGGTTCGATCTGCACCACCCGCGTGGTGGCAGGCGTGGGCGTGCCGCAGATCACGGCCATCGACATGGTGGCCACGGCGCTGAAGGATTCCATTCCGTTGATCGCCGACGGCGGCATCCGCTATTCCGGCGACGTCCCCAAGGCGCTGGCTGCGGGCGCAAGCTCGGTCATGCTCGGCTCGATGTTCGCCGGCACCGAGGAATCGCCGGGCGAGGTGGAGCTGTTCCAGGGGCGTTCGTACAAGAGCTACCGCGGCATGGGCTCCATCGGCGCGATGCAGCTGGGCTCCAAGGACCGCTACTTCCAGGACAACGAAGCCGACGCCGACAAGCTGGTGCCCGAAGGCATCGAAGGCCGCGTGCCGTACCGCGGTTCGCTGCGCAACATTATCCACCAGCTGATCGGCGGCTTGCGTGCCTCGATGGGCTACCTCGGCGCTGCCACCATCGACGACGTGCGCAACAAGGCGCAGTTCGTGAAGGTGACTTCGGCCGGCGTGACCGAAGCGCATCCGCACGACATCCAGATCACCAAGGAAGCGCCGAACTACCGGCTGAATTCCTGACGAATGCGGGGGCGCTTGCGCTCCCTCTTGTCGTTCCGGCGCAGGCCGGAGTCCAGTGCCTCAGGTGCCACGAAAAAAGTCACTGGATCCCGGCCCTCGCCGGGATGACGGTCATGAAGACTTTCGCAGGTCAGAGCGTTGCGGCGTTCCGGCCTTTCTCTCTCGATTTCCGATCAACGCCGCCATGACCAACATCCATAGCGACAAAATCCTCATCCTCGACTTCGGTGCGCAGTACACGCAGCTGATCGCGCGTCGCGTGCGCGAGCTTGGCGTGTACTGCGAAATCTGGGCGTGGGATCACGACCCGGCCGAGATCGCCGCGTTCGGCGCCAAGGGCATCATCCTTTCCGGCGGCCCGGAATCCACCACGCTGCCAGATGCACCAAGCGCGCCGCAGGAAGTGTTCGACTCCGGTCTGCCCATCCTCGGCATCTGCTACGGCATGCAGACTTTGGCCGCGCAGTTGGGCGGCGCCACGGAAGCCGCCGACCAGCGCGAGTTCGGCCACGCGGAAGTGGACATCGTGGCGAAAAGCCGGCTGTTCGACGGTCTCTCCGATCACGGCGATGCGCACCGCCTCGACGTCTGGATGAGCCATGGCGACCACGTCAGCAAGGCGCCGCCGGGTTTTGCCATCACCGGCAGCACCGACCGCATTCCCGTCGCGGTGATGGAGGACGAGGCCCGTCGCTGGTACGGCGTGCAGTTCCATCCCGAAGTGACACACACGAAGCAGGGCAGCGCGCTGCTCAAGCGCTTCGTCACCGACATTTGCGGCTGCGCCACGCTGTGGACCGCGGCCAACATCATCGAAGACCAGATCGCCCGCGTGCGCGCGCAGGTGGGCAGCGACCACGTGTTGCTCGGCCTTTCCGGTGGCGTGGATTCCTCGGTGGTCGCCGCGCTGCTGCACCGCGCGATCGGCGAGCAGTTGACCTGCGTGTTCGTGGACACCGGCCTGTTGCGTTGGCAGGAGGGCGACCAGGTGATGGCCACGATGGCCGAGCACATGGGCGTCAAGGTCATCCGCGTCAATGCCGTCGAGCGCTATTTCAAGGCGCTGGAAGGCGTGGCCGACCCGGAAGCCAAGCGCAAGATCATCGGCCGCCTGTTCGTGGAGATCTTCGACGAGGAATCCGCCAAAGTCACCGCCGCCGGCCACGGCCAGGTGAAGTGGCTGGCACAAGGCACCATCTATCCCGACGTGATCGAGTCGGCCGGCAGCAAGACCGGCAAGGCCCACGTCATCAAGAGCCACCACAACGTGGGCGGCCTGCCCGAGCACATGAAGCTCAAGCTGATCGAGCCGCTGCGCGAACTGTTCAAGGACGAGGTGCGCCGCATCGGCGTGGAACTCGGCCTGCCGCGCGCGATGGTCTATCGCCATCCGTTCCCCGGCCCGGGCCTGGGCGTGCGCATCCTCGGCGAAGTGAAGCCGGAGTACGCCGAACTGCTGGCGCGCGCCGACGCCATCTTCATCGAAGAGCTGCGCGCCTGGGATCTCTACGACAAGACCAGCCAGGCCTTTGCCGTGTTCCTGCCGGTGAAATCGGTGGGCGTGGTGGGCGACGCGCGCGCCTACGAATGGGTGATCGCACTGCGCGCCGTGGAAACCATCGACTTCATGACCGCGCACTGGGCGCACCTGCCGTACGACTTCCTCGGCAAGGTCTCCAACCGCATCATCAACGAACTGCGCGGCGTTTCCCGCGTGGTCTACGACATCAGCGGCAAGCCGCCGGCGACCATCGAGTGGGAGTGAGTCTATTTATAGGTTCTGGCTTGCCCCCGAAAGCCGGCGCAGTGCCGGCTTTCTCGTGATCGTTTACCGTTTGCCCACATGACCGAAGAAACCCGCCAGCCTTTCACCGCCGAAGACGAGGCCCACATGCGCCGCGCGCTGCAGCTCGCCGCGCATGCCCGTGACGCCGAGGGCGAGGTGCCGGTAGGTGCGGTGCTGGTGCTGGGCGGCGAAATTGTCGGGCTGGGCTGGAACCGCAACATCACCTTGCACGATCCCACTGCCCATGCAGAGGTGATGGCTTTGCGCGCGGCCGGCGAAAGACTCGCCAACCACCGCGTTGTCGGCGCCACGCTCTATGTCACGCTGGAGCCATGCGCGATGTGCGCGATGGCCTTGATACACGCCCGCATCGGCCGTGTGGTCTACGCGGCTACCGACCCCAAGACCGGTGCCGCCGGCAGCGTGTTCGACACCCTGATCGATCCGCGCCACAACCACCGCCTCTCCGTGCAGGGTGGCCTGCTGGCCGAAGAGTCGTCGGCCATGTTGCGGGAATTCTTCAAAGCCCGGCGCTGAGCCGTTGCGCCTCGATGGTCAGGGCCGAGCCGTCGTTGGACTTCTGCACGACGGTGAATTGGCCCACGATCACCCTGCACTGAAGAAGCTCCGGCAGTCGTTCTTCCAGCGGCAAACCAGCTGACCAGGATGCGCATGTCAGCCCGCGGAAGCGGCGGCCCGCGACGGGTCCCGTTCAACCGGCGCCTTGCTTGCTTCCCGCGGCGTGCAAGGTTGGCGGTTCAGGCAACGTGGCGATGGCCGCGGACGGTGGTCCGGGCGACGCCAGCGGCACATGTGCATCATTTGCTGACACGGGCGGAACAGAAGGCGCCGGTGTCGGCGAAGCCGGAGTATCGCGGTTGGACTGCGGAGCGTTGTCCACCATGCCGCGTGAAAGCGCCTCGGCCTCGGCTTCCTTGGTCATCACGATGATGCTGATGCGCCGGTTGATCGGATCACTGGGGTTGGCCTTGTCCAGCGGTACCGAGGCGGCCAGGCCCACCACCCGGGTCACCTTGTCGTCCAGCATGCCGCCGGCGATCAGGGCCCGACGCGCGGCGTTGGCGCGGTCGGTGGACAGTTCCCAGTTGCTGTAGCCATTGTTGTTGTCGTAGGAGGCGTCGTCGGTGTGGCCGGTGATGCTGATGTGGTTGGGCACGCGGTTGATGAACTTGGCCAGTTCCGCCAGCAGCGTTTGCGTGTAGTCCCGCAGCCGCGCGCTACCCAGGTCGAACATCGGCCGGTTGAGCTTGTCCACGATCTGGATGCGCAGTCCCTCGGATGTGATGTCCAGCAGCAACTGGTCCTTGAACGGCGCCAGTGCCTGGCTCTTCTGGATCGCTGCGTTCAGTTCGTCTTTCAGTTCTTCCAGGTGGGCACGATCGAGTTCGCGGGCGCGCTTTTCGATCTCGTCCTTCGAGGGAGCGCCAACCGGACCGTTGTGTCTATCCTTGCCTGGGCCGTGCGAGAGATCCATCGCTCCGCCCAGTTGGATCAGGGAGTCGCTGGCGCCGCCGGGCCCGGCCTTGCCGGGTGGCGCCACCGTGGCAGTGCCTGGCGTGGCGCTGGGGTTGCGGAAATATTCGGAGATCGCGGCTTTCTGCTCGCGCGTGCCGACGCCGATGATCCACATCACCAGAAAGAACGCCATCATCGCGGTGACGAAGTCGGCGTAGGCGACCTTCCAGGCACCGCCATGGTGACCGTGGCCGCGCTTCTTCACCCGCTTGATGATGATTGGCGGGGCGGCGTCGCTCACGCGCCGGCTCCGGAATGCACCTTGCCGAGATGCTCCTCCAGGTCCTGGAAGTTCGGGCGAGCGTGCGCGGAGAGCACCTTGCGGGCGAACTCGACGGAGACCTTGGGGTTGTAGCCGCGCAGGTTGGCCATCAGGCCCACCTTCACGCATTCGAAGGCCTTGCCGTCCTCGCGCACGCGAGCCTCCATGGCTGCTGCCAACGGGCCGATGAAGCCGTAGCACAGCAGGATGCCCAGAAAGGTGCCGACCAGCGCGCCGGCGATGTGCTCGCCGATCTTGGAGGTATCGCCAGAGAGATTGGACATGGTGGTGACGATGCCGAGCACGGCCGCCACGATGCCGAAGCCCGGCAGCGCGTCGGCCATCTTCGAAACGGCCATCGCGGGTACCTCGGCCTCCATGTGGTGGGTCTCCACCTCGGCGTCGAGCAGCGACTCCAGCTCGATCGCCTCCATGTTTCCGCCAACGATCAGGCGCAGGCAGTCGGTGATGAATTCAACCATGTGCCGTTCGCCGAGCAGCCGCGGGTAGGCCGCAAACAGCGGGCTCGATTGCGGGTCCTCGATGTGCGCCTCCATGCCGAGCAGGCCTTCCTTGCGCATGGCGCTGAAGATGTCGTACAGCAGCGAAAGCAGGTCCACGAAATCCTGCCGGCGGTAGGCCGGCCCCTTGAACAGGGCCGCCATGTCGTGCAGCGCGGCCTTCACCACCTTGCTGGAGTTGGCGGTGAGAAAGGCGCCGATCGAGCCACCGAAGATGATCAGCAGTTCGTAAGGTTGCCACAGTGCCAACAGATGGCCATGCGACAGCACGTAGCCGCCCAGCACGCAACCGATGACGACCAACGATCCGACGAGAACCAGCATGTATGACTCCGAATAGCGCGCGCGTTGCTGCCATGCGTATCGGTCGTTGCGAGGGAAGCTTGAGCGCGGAACGCTCGACCGCGGACGGTACGCGTGCGTACCGTTCCGTGTCGATAGGCTTCTCCAAAGCGGATGCCACGTCGCGCCGACTGCCGAACCTAAGCCTGCAGGCCGGCTCGCCGATGCCGGCGCAGCCCGCCTCGGACGAAGGATCACACCTGCAGGCGGTCGTCCTTGCGCGCGACGAGGCTGTACAGGGCGGGCATCAGGAAGATGCTGATTGCCAGCCGCGTGAACAGGCCGCTGACGATCACCAGCGCGAACGGCTTTTGCGTGTCGGTGCCGACGCCGACCGCGATGGCGGCCGGCAACAGGCCCAGCGCGGCCACGAGCGCGGTCATCATGATCGGGCGCAGGCGCAGGATCGCTCCCTCGCGTATGGCCTCGTCGATCGGCGTGCCGCCCAGGCGCAACTCGTTGACGTAGGAGATATAGACCACTGCGGTCTGCACCGACACGCCGAACAGCGCCAGGAAGCCGATGCCGGATGACACGGAAAACGGCGTGTGCGTGAGCCATAGAGCGACGATGCCACCGACCGGCGCCGACAGCAGCACGCCGAGCACGGTGATCAGCGGGAACTTGAAGTTGCCGTACAGCGCGAACAGCAGCAGGAAGATGACGGCCAGCGTGAGCGGCAACACGATGTTGAGTTGCCGGTGCGAGGCCGTGTATTCCTTGTATTCGCCGCCCCAGTCGAGACGATAGCCCTGGGGCAGTTTCACCTGCTTCGTGACCTGCGCCATCGCATCCTCCACCGCGCCGGCGAGGTCGCGGCCCTGCACCGAGAACTGCACGCCGATATAGCGCGAATCGTTCTCGCGGTAGATGAAGGAGGCGCCGTTCTCGACCGTGATGTCGGCGAATTCCTTCAACGGGATCTGCTGGCCGCCCGGTGTCGCGACCGGGATGTCGCCGATCTGCTGCGGGTTGTTGCGGTACTGCGGGAGCAGGCGCACCACCAGGTCGAACTGCTTCTCGCCCTGTACCACCTCGGTGGCGACGTCGCCGCCGACCGCGGTATTGATCAGATTGTTGATGTCGTCGACGTTGATGCCGTAGCGCGCGGTCTTGGCGCGGTCGATCTTGATCGCGAGATTGGGCTGGCCCAGCTCGTGCACCAGCGTCACGTCGGTGATGCCGCGCACTTTCTCCATCACCGCCTTGATCTGCTTGCCCTTGGCCTGCAGCGTGCGCAGGTCCGACCCGTACACCTTCACCGCCAGCGCGCTCTTCAGCCCGGTCTCGGCCTCGTCCACCGCATCTTCGGCGGGCTGGGTGTAGTTGAACTGGATGCCAGGGAATTTCTGCAGCTTGGCGTCGATCGCGGCGATCAGCGCCTGCTTGTCGCGGTAGGCACCATGCCATTCCGAATACGGCTTCAGGCCGACGAAGAATTCGTCGTTGAAGAAGCCGGTGGAATCGGTGCCGTCATCGGGACGCGCCAGTTCCGATGCCACCGTGGTGACGACCGGGAAGGAGCGCAGAACTTCGCGGATCTGCGGCGAGATTTTCGCGGCCTCGTCGAACGAGATCGTGTAGGGCATCGTCGCGCGCACCCACAAGGCGCCTTCATCGAGCTGCGGCATGAATTCCGCGCCCATGAAAGGCACCAGCAGCAGAGACAGACCGAGCAGCGCGAGCGTGGCGATCGTGATGCGCCACGGATGCGCCAGGCACGTATCCAGCCATTTCGCATAGCGCGTCTTGATGGACTCGAAGATCGTGTTGCGGCGTTCGCGCACGCCCTTGCGCATGAACCACGCGCAGAGCACCGGCAGCAGGGTCAGCGTGACGATCAGGGAGCCGACGATCGCGAAGATCATGGTGTCGGCCATCGGCTTGAACAGCGTGCCGGACGGCCCGCTCAACACGTAGATCGGCAGGAAGCCGGCCACGATGACGCCCACCGCGTAGAACAGCGGGCGATCGACCTCGGCCGCCGCGTCGCGGATGACGCCGCCGATGTCCAGCGAAGTGCCCTGGCGCAGAGCGAGTTGGCGGTAGATGTTTTCCACCATCACCACCGCGGCATCCACCAGGATGCCGAAGTCCACCGCACCGATCGAGAGCAGGTTCGCCGAGGCGTTCTGCAGGTGCAGCCCGCAGAACGCGAACATCAGGGCCAGCGGGATCGTGACCGCGACGATCAGGCCGGCGCGCAAGTCGTACAGGAAGAACACTAGCACCGCGATCACCAGCAGCATCCCGACCAGCAGGTTGTGCCGCACCACTTCCTTGGTCTGCTGGATCAGGTCGGTGAGGTCGTAGAACGGATGGATCTTGACGTCTTTCGGCAGGATCTCGTCGTTGAGTTCCTTGGTCTTGGCCTCGACACGCTGCAGCACGTTCTGGGTCTTGGCCCCGGTCAGCGTCAGGATCACACCCTCGACCGCGTCGTCCTGGCCCATGTAGCCGAACTCGCCCAGGCGCGGTGCAATGCCGATCTCGACCTTGCCCACGTCCTTCACCAGCACGGGTGTGCCGTTGTGCACGGCCAGCACCACGTTGCCGATGTCCTCCAGCGTCACCATCCGCCCGAGTCCGCGCACGTAGAAGAACTGGCCGCCTTGCTGGTAGAAGCCGCCGCCGGCGTTGCTGTTGTTCGCGGTGAGCGAGGCTTCGATCTGCGTCACGCTGAGGCCCAGCGCAGCGACCTTCACCGGGTCGAGCAGCACCTGGTATTGCATGTTGCCGCCGCCGAACGCGGAATCGTCGGCGACGCCAGGCACCGACCGGTACTGCGGCGCGATCACCCAGTCTTCCAGGGTCTTCAGCTCCATCGGCGAGCGGTCGGAGCTCTGCAGCACGTAGCGGTAGACCAGGCCGGACGGCGGCGACATCGGCGAGAGCGATGGCGTGACGCCGCTGGGCAGGGTGATGCCAGGCAGGCGGTTGTACACCTGCTGTTGCGCGAAATAGTCGTCGACGCCGTTGGCATAGGTGAGCGTGACGTCCGACAGCCCGTAGAGCGAGATCGAGCGCTTGGTCACCAGGCCCGGGATCGCGTTCATTCCCAGTTCCACCGGCACCGAAATCAGGCGTTCGACTTCCTCCGCCGAATGGCCGGGCCACTGGGTAATGATTTCCGCCATGGGTGGCGACAGATCCGGATACGCATCCATCGGCAGGGAGTTGTAGGCCCAGATGCCGGCGACCGTGAGCGCGCACGACAGCAGCACGATGAGCAAGCGCTGCTGCAACGCGAAGGCGACGATGCGGTTGATGATCGAAGCGTCGCGCTTCGATGCGTCGGGGGGCGGGGCGGCGATCATTGGGTCTGGATGAAATTGAGGAAGATCGCGCCGTCCATGACCACCTTGTCGCCGGTATGGAGGCCTTGCGGGATCACGTAACGGTCGTCGATCCGCTCGCCCAGCGTAACGGGCATGCGTGCATAGCCGCCGTCCTGCGCGACCACGTAGACGAAGGGCAGGTTCTCGTCGTCGCGCAATACCGCCGATACGGGGACCAGGATGCCCGTCCGTGCGTCGCGCGACCGGATCCGCACCGAGACGTACATCTGCTGCTTCAATACACCGTCCGCATTGTCGACCGCGACGCGGGCGGTCGCCGAACGCGTATTCGGGTCGATCACCGAGCCGACGTTGGTGACCTTGCCGGCGACGGGTTTGTCGCCGTCGCCGATTTCGACCTCGGCGGGATCACCTACCTTCACCGCACCGAATTCGCGGTCGAACAGTTGGCCCATCACCCACATCTTCGAGGTATCGGCGATGGTGAAGCAGTCGGTGGTTCCCGCCGACAGCAATTGCCCAGGCGTGATCGACTTGACGACGACGGTGCCAGCGATCGGGGCGCGGATCACGCCGGAGCCGCCTGTGACCGGCCGGCCGGCCTGGATGTCGGCGATGGTTTTCGGGTCGACGTGCAAGCCGACCAGCACCTGCAACGCCGCATCGCGGTCGGAATCGGCACCAGCCGCGTCGGATTGCGCCTGCGCGTATTCGCGCTGCGACACCGCCTGGTGTGCGTAGAGGTCGCGGTCGGTCGAGGCGATCTGGTCGGCCGCCTTGGCCGCGGCCAGGTTCTTGCGGTACGTGTCTATCGCGGCGGCGAAGTCGGGCGAATCCACGAGGGCCAGCGCCTCTCCCTGCTTCACCGTCTGGCCCAGCGTCACCAGCAGTTTCGCGACCGGCCCCGAGATCGGCGCGAGCACGTCGGTCGAGCGGTTGTGGTCGAAATCCACCATGCCGGTGGTGTTGATCACGGTCTGGTAGGACGAGGGTTCGACCGTGTACAGATGGATGCTCTGCTGCTGCGCCTGGGTCAGGGTGACGTTCTGCGGCGTCGTCGCAGCGGACTCCGGTTCGCCCGTATTGGACGAGCAGGCGCCAAGTGCGACAGCCGCGAGCAGGACCGCGAGCGCAGCGCCATGGCGCATGGAGGCAGGGAAGGGCGAGGCAGGTTTATTCATCGTCACTGCGTGCTCAGATCGGAGTGGTGCCACCAGCCGCCACCCAGCGCCTGGTACAGCGCGGCCGTGTCGGCGAAGCGATTGGCCTGGGCTTGCACGAGGGTGATTCGTGCCTGCTGCCAGGTTTGTTCGGCGGTCAGCCATTGCAGGTTGCTGGCATAACCGGCCTTGAGTTGGTGCTCGGTGAGGTCCAGCGTCAGCTTCGCGGCCTGCTCGGCCTTTGCCGCGGATTGCAGCGCCTTCGCGTCCTGATCGAGTGCGACCAGCGTGTCGGCGACGTTCTGGAACGCCGCAAGCACGGTGCTGCGGTATTGCTCGTCGGCCTCGACAAAGGCGGCCTTCGCCGCGCGCTGCTGGTGCAACAGGGTGCCGCCCTCGAAGATCGGTGCGGTGATGCCTGCCGCCATGTCCCAGAAGCCGGTGCCCCCGGTGAACAGTTTGGAAAACTCCAGCGAGGTGCTGCCGGTGTCGGCGGTGAGCGTGAGGTTAGGCAACCGCGCAGCCGTGGCCACGCCGACCTCGGCGCTGGCGGCATGCAGGTTGGCCTGCGCCTGGCGCACGTCCGGCCGTTGCGCCACCAGGGCCGAAGGCAGGGAGAGCGGCAGAGCCTCGGGCAGGTGCAGGCTGTCCAGCGTGATCTGGTCGCCGGCTGCCTGCGACGGGAAGCGGCCCGCCAGCACCGCAAGCAGGTCGCGTTGTTGCGCCAGTTGCTTCTCCAGTGGCGGCAGTGTTGCCTCGGTCTGCGCCAGTTGGGATTCCTGCGCGGCCAGATCGACCCGGCTCGCGTAACCCTTGGCGAACTGGTAGCGCAGGATGTCGAGCATCTTCGTGTTCTCGTCGACCAATTGCCGCGTGGCGTCGATCTGCGCCTGCAGTGCGGCCAACTGGATCGCCGCCACCGCTACGTTCGAGGCCAGCGTGTTCCAGGCCGCGATCATCTGGAAGCGTGCGGACTGCTCCTGCGCCTTGAGCGACTCGACCGAGCGCCGGTTCGCGCCGAACACGTCGGGCGTGTAGGAAATCGAGAGCTGCGGCGTGTACAGGTTGTACAGGAAGGCATTGGAATCCGGCACGGGAGCCAGCGAACCGGCCTGGCGCTGGCGGCTGGCCGACAGGTTCGCCGACACGCTGGGGAAGAATGCGCCGCGTTGCGCCAGCATGTTCTCGTGCGCCACGCGCAGGGCTGCCTGCGCGGCCTTCAGGTCCGGGTTGTGCGCCAGCGCCTGCTTGATCAGCGCGTCGAGTGGCGCGCAATGGAACAGCGTCCACCAGTCGCCGGGAATGTCCGCGCCCGAATCGAAATGCTGGGCCGAGCCGGCTGCCACGCCTGGCGTGGCAGCCGTCGCCGCAACGGGATGCGGGGTGTAGCTGCTGACGGCAGGTGGCGCAGGCGCCTTGAAATTCGGGCCCACCGCGCAAGCCGCAAGCAGCATGGCGGCGGCCGGCACGGTGAATCGCAGGGCTTGCGCCACGGGGATGCGGACAAACGGCAAGGCAACCATGGCGAACCCGTACTCTCCTCATGCATTGTTCTGCCAAGCGGCATGGCCGCTTGAACCTGGCGAAAGACGAACTCCGCGTCCCCTCATGCTTCGACTCTGGACGCCGCCGCCGCGCGGACATCGCTTGGATGCATTGCGTGCGGCAGAAAGCTCAGGACCGGATCAAGAGGTGCAAGCTCCCGGCGCTGCTTGTCGCAGGCACCTCGAGCGAGCACAAGTCGCTGAAGATATTCCCTCATGGCAGGCGCGGCAACGATGAATTTTCTTGCGGTGGGGCCATCGCGATGGGGTGCGTATCCAACCGTCCTTTCCTGTCCATTCTTTCGAGCTTGCGGCGCGGACGTTTGTGTCATTGCAAGGAACAAGGTGGTTTCGGATGCCTACCGGCGTCAGGTTTTCTTCTCTTTGCTGGCCCATGCCGTCGCGGGCGCGATGGCGAACGGCGAGGCTGGCCGATGGGTCGAGAGCAGGATGCCCTGACCAAAGAGAAGCAAGCCGGAGAAGCGGCCTGGCTCAAGCCGCCGGGACTGCCGGTGCGTTGTGTCGCGGATTTGGGGAGTGCTTTCGCCCGTGCGACAGACGATGCGCTGCGCCGTGTCTGGGAACCGGGGGGACGTAAAGGCGCGATTGAAGCAAACGGCGCTGGCGGAGGCTAAGCTGCTCTCGGTGTCCGGCCAAAGGGGTAAAGATGTCAACGAACGAGGTTGCCGCACCCAGGTTGCAGGCGATGGGGATACTGGCCACCGCCGCGATGCTTGCTCTGCTGTACTTCGGGCGCGAAGTGCTGGTTCCCGTGATGCTTGCCTTGTTTCTCGGCGCGCTGCTGAACCCCTGGGTGCGGCTTGGCTTGAGGCTTGGGCTCGGGCATGGCCTCTCCGTCCTTCTGGTGGTGCTCGTCACCTTGGGCATCACGCTCGGGATGGCTCTCGTGCTCGGTTCGCAGGCGACGCACCTGGCGCGAAGCCTGCCGCAGTATCAGTCCACCATCCACGCCAAGTTGCAAACCCTGCGTGGCCTGACGGTAGACCGTTTCGAAAGCATGCAAGGCGAATTGGGCCGCGTCATCGAGCCGGCGACCTTGCCTGCCGGACCGGAGCAGACTGCTGCCGTCGCGACAGTCCCCAGTCCAGCGGTCGTCCCTTCCGATGCATCGGCCGCCATTCCGGGTACGTCGCTGACCATGCTTTCGCACCTGCTGACGGTGGCATGGGTGCCGTTGCAGACGGGCGGCATCGTGCTGGTGGTTCTGGCGTTCGTCCTGCTGGAACACGAATCCTTGCGCGACCGCTTCATCCGCCTGGCCGGGGGCGCCGACCTGCGCGCCACCACCATGGCGATCAACGATGCGGCGGAGCGCCTTTCCCGCTTCTTCATATCGACGTTCTCGGTGAATACGGCCGTCGGCGTGGCGATCGGGGCCGGCCTGTGGTGGATCGGCTTGCCCAATGCGCTGCTTTGGGGGGCGCTGGCGGCGATATTCCGGTTTGTGCCTTATGTGGGCGTGTGGCTGGTGGCCGGATTGACGGTGCTGTTTGCCGCCGCCGTGGTGCCGGGCTGGTCGCTGGTGGCGATGACGGCGATCCTGTTCGCCGTCGTGGAACTGATCGTGTCGCAAGTGATCGAGCCGCTGCTCTACGGACACACCACGGGACTGTCGCCGCTGGCGGTGGTGGTCGCCGCGATTTTCTGGAGCTGGTTGTGGGGGCCGATCGGTCTGGTGATGTCCACGCCATTGACCTTGTGCCTGGTGGCGGCAGGCCGGCACGTGAAAGCCCTGGATCTGTTGACCATCCTGCTGGGCGACGCGCCTGCGTTGACGATGCCGCAGCGGCTCTACCAGAGGGCGCTTTCCGGCGACGCCCAGGAAATCCTGGACGAGGCACGCCGCTATCTCAGGAGCAGAACCTTCGGTGCCTACTGCGACGCCATCGTGCTGCCGGCCCTGCAGTTCGGTCGCATGGACCTCGAACGCGGGGTGATTCGCGCCGAGCAGCTGAGGATCCTGCGCGAAACCATCGTGGCGGTGATCGAGACGCTGAGCGGGGAAGGGCGGACGCGGTCATGGCGCCGGCGTCGCCCGGGTGTCCTCAACGAGGCGAATATCGGGCGCCAGCTCCGGCAACGCCGCGAGGAGACGCATGGGCGCTGGCAGGGCTCGCTGGCGGTGCCCGCCGGTTCGATCGCGATTTGCATGGGGATGGGAACAGCTTACGACGACCTGACCACGGAGTTGCTGACGCGCGTGTTGCGCGGATTGCGTGTCGATGCGCGCCATCTGGCAATCGACGATCTGCAGAACTTCGACGACGAGCCGCACCCGGATCTCACCCCCGGTGCGGTCGCGTTGATCTATCTGGTCGATACCGGAACCGAGGCGATGCGCGAGCGCGTGGATGCGCTTGCCGCGAGACTGCACCAGCGCATGCCCGGGGCTCGCATCATTGTCCTGTGCCTCCCCGGGTTGCTGGCCCCGAACCCGCTCGACTTGTCCGAATGCCCGCATGTCGATGCCGTGACCGGTTTGCTGGAAGAGGCGGCGCAGTACGCTCTTCCGGTCGCAACGAAGACCGGCGTCCAAAACGTGGCTTGAAGCGGCGACGAGGCGCCTTCTCCGGAGCAGGTCCCGGGCGTGAGATCCAACCGCCCGGTTCGGAAATCTTGCAAGGAGCCGACGGGAAATCCTGAAGGCGCCAGAGGCGACAGAGAAGCCCAATGGCCAATCGGAAAGATGGCTGGGCAGCCGATCCACGTTTTGATGCGAAATAGCCGAGATTTTTCCGGGCAGCTTGTCGAATTCCGGCCGCGCCGTTCGTCGCTATGGCAAAGGTTGGTTACCCGTCCGGTCGATGCCCTGTCAGGAGACGAAAATGCCGCAATATCTGATCTCTACCTACATTCCCGATGACTTCGATCCGTCGCTTGTCACCAAAGAGACCATCGATGCCATCCACGCGCTCAATCGGGAAATGATTGCGGCTGGCGTCAGGAAGTTCGCGTGCGGCCTGAGCCCGAAGGCCGTAACAATCCGATCGCAGCCCGACGGTGAAGTGGTCGTCACCGATGGACCGTATGCGGAGGCGAAAGAGTTCGTGGGAGGTCTTTCGATACTGGAAACCGAGAGTCTGGACGACGTGCTGGCGTGGGTGCGCAAAGGCGCCAAGGTGATTCCTGGCGTGGCCGAGGTGCGGGAAATCTTCTTCAATCCGGCTCCCGCGGAAAGTTGAGCGACAACGTCGGCAGCAGGCGCACTTTGCGTGAAAAATCGGGCGTCGGCGCGTTTCTGCGCGGAATGGTCGATCTTCGGAAGCGGGTACTGTGCAAGAACAAGATCGGCGCAACGGCTGTCACGGACTTCGCACTGCTAGCAAGGCCCGACGCCCTCTTCCGCACGTTGGAAAGAAGATTTTGAACGGACTCCTGGAACAAGGGCGGGGCGGCATGGACGGAGAGAACGCCTCAGTCATGGACTGAACTCAAGGTCCTGGCGCCAGCCTTACGCGCACCCAAGAACTGAGGCCGGTGCTTCCACGACCAAGGCGCTTTCTCTCCCATGCGGAGACGAGAAAACGCCTATGCGACGTGGCTGTCCGTTGGCATCACGTTACGACTGGAGCTCCGCCTTCAGTGCGGCTGCCTGCCTCGGGTACCACGGGCCGTTGGCAGCCAGCACGTCGCTGGCGAGCTTCCTGGCCTCGGCATCCTTGTGCAGTGCCTTGAGCGCGCGTACCTGCTGCAAGGTTACGGCCAGGCGGTTGGCACCGTAGGACTTGTCCGCCGCCTTGTTCAAATAGGGCAGCGCTTCCGCCGGGTTGCCGCCATCCAGCAGGCTGCGGCCATAGCGGTAGGCGTAGACGTAATCGTCGGGATAGGCGGCGATCAGCTGCCGCTGCACGGCATCCAGTTCGTCCTTGCGTCCGGCGCGAACGAGATAGGCACGCAGGTTGTCGGCCTGGTTGCGATCGCTGGCGAGGTTGGTGCCGAGGTGCTGGCGGGTGAGTGCGATGGCGCGGTCGAGCACGGCCTTTTCGGCGGCGCTGTCGCCCAGCAGCTTGTCGACGTCGGCGCTGGTGAGCACGGCGCTGCGCTGGTCGGCGCAGGCGGGTGAAGGGACCAGCACCTGGGTGTTGACGTAATCGTCCAGTGCCGCGCGCTGCGGTGCCAACAGCGCCTTGCGCCTGGCCTCGGGGAGCTTGGCGCTGGCTTCGAGCAGGTTGTCCAGCACATAGGGACGCTGGCAGCCGATATTCTGCGCCAGCACTTTCTGCGCGCTGCGTATCACGGCCGGGTCGTTGTTGGCGTCGCTTGCCTTGAGCAGGGTGAGCTGGTCGAGCGCCAGCGTGACGCGGGGCTGCTTGCGCGCGGCTTTTTGCGTGGCGGCCGGCAGGCTGGCGAACCAGCCCAGGCCTGCCACGCCGTCGTTGCGGGCCTGGTAAGCCTCCAGTGCGTTGGCGACGTCATCGACGGAACCCTGCCTGGCCTGCTTCTCGAAGTCCTGCAGCGTATCGCCGTGCGCAAGGATGGCGTCGATGCGTGCGTAGAACTTGTCGCGCGGCTGTTCTGCCGCGATGCGGCCAAGCTCGTTGCCGTTGGCATCGAGCACCACGTAGCTGGGCAGGAAGCTGATGTTGAGCTTCTTCATCCAGAGTTGCGCATCAGGCGAATCGGCATCGGATTCCACCACGATGGCTTTGTGCTTCACCGCATTCCATTCCGGCCCGGTCAGCACGTGACTGGCCATGTAGTAGCAGGAGTAGCACCACACCGCGGAGAAATCGACCAGGACCGGACGATGCTGCTGCGCGGCTTCCTTGAGTGCCTCGGCGACGGTGGCGGGCGCTTGTTCGTCGGCCGCGTGGGCCAGCACCGGAGCCAGCAGTACGAAGGAGAACGCCAGCGTCGCCTGGCGGAGCAAGCTTGGGAAGCGCATGGGAATGGCCTTGCGGGTGGTGGCGTCAGAAATCATAGGTGGCGCTCAGGCGTGCGAAGCGGGGCTGCTGGCGTACCACGGCCGAACCATACAGCGGGTCAGGGGTGTTCGGCGAAATCTGGTAGTACGGATAGGCGTTGAGTATGGCCTGCGAATTGAACAGGTTGAACACGCTCAGCGACAGGCTGAGCTTGTGGTCGGCGAAGGCCGGGCGATACGTGACCCCCACGTCCACCTGCTTGTTCCACGGCAGGCGGTGCGTACCCGGCGGCGAGGGCTGGCCGCCGCACCAGTGGTAATAGCTGCCGTAGCCGTCCGGGTCGGTCTGGTTCGGGCCGTAGAAGCCCAGGCAGTTGCGCGGGTTGCCCGACACCAGCGACAGGTTGCCCGACACCAGCCATTCCGGCGTGAACTGGTAGTAGCCGAACAGCTTGATCTGGTGCCTGTGGTCGTTGCTCTGCGCGCCGTTGCTGTAGGACATCAGTTCCGGGAAATCCCAGTCGATGCTGGTGGACGCCGCGGTCTGCTGGATGTCCGAGCGCAGTTGGCCCTCGGTGTCGCCGTAGCTGTGCGAGAGCACGTAGTCGATCTTGCCGTACCAGTGGCCGTCGAACGGATGCTCCAGGAAGGTTTCCAGTGCGTCGTACTGGCGCTTGAGCTGCGGGAAGCCGAACTCGGCATTGGACAGCGTGACGCTGCGATAGGCGCCGCTGGTATCCACCACGGTGAAGGTATTGGCGCGCCCCGGGTTGATCAGATAGCAGCTGTTGGTGGCGCTGACGTCGTAGCCCAGCGCCGCGGCCTTGGCCTCGATGGTGGCCACGTCGCAGTAGTCGTCGATGCCGTTGCGCAGCACGCGCCGGGTGAGCTTGGCACCGTAGGTCCACGCCTCGCCGAGGGTCTTGTTGAAGCCGAGGATGAATTCGTCCTGGTACTCCGACTTGATGTTCTGCGCCGTCACCGTCTTCGGGTCGGGCAGCACGCCGTAGGTGTTGTTGGGCGACACCGGATTGGAGAACGCGGTGACGCCGGTGGGCGTTCCGTCGGCGGCGATGCCGCTGTAGGTGAAGTATTGCTGGGTCGCCACATAGGCGCCCGCGGCGTTCAACGCGGGATTGAGCGGTAGCCCCAGGTAGTAGCGGCCGGCGTTGCCGTAGACCTTGAAGCTGGCATCGCCGTTCACGTCCCAGCTGAAGCCCAGGCGCGGCGCCCATTGCGCGCTGCGCTGGCGGATGTAGGGCTGGCCATCGGCGTTGTAGTCGGTGAACTGGTCGTTGCGCAGGCCCAGCGAGAGCAGCCAGCGGTCGTTGAGCTGCCACTTGTCCTCGATGTACTGCGCGCGCTGTGCCGAGCGCACGCTGGCGATGGAGCTGTCGACATACTTGATGGCGTAATAGCCCGACGCACCGCCCGGGTAATTGGCCGGCGCGCCCACGCCGAGATTGGGGATCAGCGCGACGGTGGGTGTCGTGGTGTAGGCGTAGTCCCAGTAATAGCCGGGCCCGGAGGTCTGGCTGCCCTGGTCGATGGCGCGCGAGTTTTGGTTGTCGATGCCGACCGACAGCGTATGCGGGCCCAACTGGTAGCTCAGGTCGATGCGCAGGTTATTGGTGGTGTCGTGGCGGTTCGGGTTGTACAGCGAGGAAGTGACCTGGCTGTTGCCGATGGGCGATCCACCGCCGAGGTAGGCCGGGTTCTGGTTCTGCGTGCCGGTGACGTAGGTGAGGTCGCTGTCGTAGTTGCCCGGCACGTCGTAGTTGGCCAGGTTCATCTTGCCGTACAGCGCCGAAAAGGTGAGGTCGTCGGTGACGTAGCTGGTGAACTTGGCGGTGTACAGGTTGCCGCCGGTCTTGGTGTTGTCCGCGTCGTTGATGAAGCTGCCGCGCGCCAGCGTGCTGTAGTCGTAGTTGTAGATGCTGCCGGAGGTCTCGTCCTTGTTGGACGCGGCGGTCACTTCCAGGATGTTGCTGTCGGTGAGGTTCCAGTCCAGCTTGGCGTACCACTTCGGCAGATCGTAGTGGTAGCTCACGTAGGGCGAGGCGCTGCTCACGTTGTTCACCGTGTCGCCTTCCTGCCTCGATGCTTCGGCGGCCAGGAACAGGAACAGCTTGTCCTTGATCAACGGGCCGCCGAGGTAGGCGTCGTAGGTGGTGGTCCATTCGCGGTTCTTGCTGTTCGGGTCGTACAGGCTGCCGGCGATGGGCGAGGCGGGCAGGCCGTTGGTGTAGTAGGTGTTGGTGCCATTGGCCTGGGCGAACTCCGGCTGCCACAGCACCTGCGCGCCGAAATGCCACTCGTCGGTGCCGCGCTTGCCGACCACGTTGATCACGCCGCCGTCCGACCGCCCGTACTGCGCGCTATAGCCGCCGGTATAGATCTCCTGTTGTTCGATGGCGCCGTAGGGCAGGGTGAGGCCGCCCAGCCCGCGTTGCGGTTCGGTGGTGTTGAAGCCGTTGATGTAATACGCGTTCTCGCTGGCCGACGAGCCGCCGAAGGTCGCCAGCGACTGGCCGGTGGGGCCGGTGTAGCCGCCGCTGTTGTTGACCACGCCGGGCGCCAGCAGGGCGATGGCCTCGGCCGAACGGGCCAGCGGCAGGCTGGCCAGTTCCTGCGATGTGATGACGGTGCGCGAGTCCACGGTGGTCACGTCGATGGCGGGCGTGGCATTGGCCGTGACGTTGACCGCGCCGAGGTTCTTGGCCGCCTCGAACGAAACATCGGTGCCTGCACCCACGCGCAGTGAAATGTCATTGCGCGTGTCCACGACGTTGCCGCCACGCAGCAGCGACACCGCATAGGTGCCCAGGGGGAGTTCCGTCGCGTTGTAATGGCCATGGCTGTCCACCGTCACGGTGCGGCTGATGCCGGTGCTGCTCTTGATCAGGACGCTGTCGCCGCGGGCATCGGGCACCTGGCCGAAGATGCTGCCGGTGGTGGACTGGCCCAGTACGGGCGCGGCATTGAGCGCGAGCAGGGTGGCCACGGCAAGGGCGCCAAGACGAAGTCGGGGAAGGCTGGAGCGATTCAAGGGCTGATTTCTCTCGAGGGGACGGGACGTGGGGGCCGCCCGGCGCATCCATGCGCAGGGTGCAGGCTGGGATTGGCAATGCATGACCCCATGCCAGGAAGAGGGGAGGGAGCCGTTCCTGGCGGCCTGCCGGCTTGCCTCGCGTCACGTCGCGAGGTGCCGGGCTGGATGTCGATGTAATCGCATCTTTGAATCGGTTTAAAGACCGGATGGCATGAAGATTCGGGTCGTTCATATAGCCATTGGTTATAGGGCGCCTGCCGTTTGCCAGGCGATGGGATGGACGTCCAAACGCCAAGTCACCCATCCAAGTCACCCATCCTGGACGAGCATTCGCATGTCCGGTCACGAAGAGAATCGGGACGGACGGATACCTTTTGCGGAACAGCCTGGCGAGCTGTCATCCGTTCTTGTCCGACAGCGCCACCTCGGGATCAAGGAGGTCAACGGGATACCGTAACCATCCGGTGTCGACGTGGAATGAGGTGGACGTGGGCGGAAGGGGACTCGCAATTCGTCACGGCGAGGTGTACAAATGTACACCATGTCCCCCGAACCCTCCAGACGCCATCAGATCCTCGCCTTTATCCAGCGCCGGATCGCTGCCGGGCAGCCGCCCAGCCTCGCGGAGATCGCCGAAACGTTCGGATTCGCCTCGCGCAACGCCGCGCAGAAACACGTGCTGGCGCTGGCCGAAGCCGGATTGATCGAGCTGGTGCCGAATCAGAAGCGCGGTATCCGCCTGCCTGGGGCGGGGCGGCCGGACGTGGTGGCACTGCCGATCCTGGGCCGCGTCGCCGCGGGTGCCCCGATCGGACCGGACCTCGGCCAAGACCAGGAACTCTGGCTGGATGGACGCCTGTTCGCCCGTCGCCCGGATTACCTGCTTCGGGTGCAGGGTGATTCGATGATCGACGATGGCATCTTCGATGGCGACCTCGTCGGCGTGCACCGCACGCCGGAAGCCCGGGACGGGCAGGTCGTCGTCGCCCGCGTCGATGGCGAAATGACGATCAAGCGCCTGCAGCGCAAGCGCGACGGTATCCGGCTGTTGCCGCGCAACCCGGCCTATGCACCCATCGTGGTCTCGCCCAGCCAGGACTTCGCGATCGAAGGCATCTACTGCGGCCTGGTGCGTCGGGGCTGACATGGCGGGTATTGCCGCGCTCGAATCCCTGTTGGCCACGCAGACCCTGTGGCATGCCGGTCGCGCCACGGCCGGCACCGCGGGTGGCGAGTCTACCGGCCATGCGAATCTCGACGTGCTGTTGCCGCAACGCGGGTGGCCGCGGCGCGCGCTCACCGAGTTGCTGCTGCCGGCCGACGGCGTCGGCGAGCTGTCGCTGCTGCTGCCCACGCTGGCGCGCTTCACCCGGGCCGGCGCCACAGTCGTCCTGGTCGCGCCGCCGTATCTGCCCTATGCCCCGGCTTGGCAGGCCGCCGGTGTGGACCTGCTGCAACTGGAAGTGATCGATGCGACACCGCGCGATGCGCTATGGGCGTTCGAGCAATGCCTGCGCAGTGGCGCTTGTGCAGCGGTCGTCGGCTGGCCGCTGCAGGCCGACGCCGCGGCGCTGCGCCGCCTGCAGGTGGCGGCCGACAGCGGTGGCTGCGTGGGCTTCGCACTGCGCGATCGCTCGCATGCGGACAACCCGTCGCCTGCGGCACTGCGCCTGGAATACAGCCGCGACGGTCAGCGCACCGGTGCCTGGCATGTGCGCAAGTGCCGCGGCGGCCCGGTGCCGGCGCAGGCCTTCGCCGCGGGGGCGTGGTGAGGCGCGCGCATGTTGTGGGCCTGCATACTGTTGCCGCAGCTGGCGCTGGACGCTGTCCTTCGCCGTCTGCCTGATCCTTCCGCGCCGCTGGCGCTGATCGGTGGGCCGGCACAGCTGCGTACGCTGCACGCGGTCAATCCGGCCGCGGCCGCGGCCGGCCTGCGCGCGGGCATGCGTCTGACTGCGGCCCACGCCTTGCTGCCTGATGTCGCGATGGTCGACTACGATCCGCAGGCCGAGGCATGCTGGCAACGATTCCTCGCCGCCTGGGCCTATCGCCACAGTTCGCAGGTCAGTGCGCAGTGGCCGGGCTGCATCGTGCTGGAGGTGCGCGCGAGCTTCGGCCTGCTCGGACCCTGGCCGCGGATCGAGGCGCGATTGCGCGAGGAACTCGGCGCGCTGGGTTTCACGCATCGCATCGCCATGGCACCGACGCCACGTGCTGCGCGCGTGCTGGCCGGCCTCCGCGATGGATTGGCGGTTGTCGATCCCGCCGCCCTGCATGACTTGCTGGATCGCGTGCCGGTGCGTCGTGCGCTCTTGCCCGATGACGCGGGCGAGCGGCTTCATCGGATGGGCCTGCGCGAGCTGCGCGCCGTGCGGGCGCTGCCCGCCGATAGTGTGCGCCGCCGATTCGGCCTGCTCCTGCTCCAGCACCTCGATCGGTTGTACGGCAATGCGGATGATCCGCTGGCTTACTACGCGCCACCCGACCGCTTCGACAGCCGGATCGAGCTGGAGTGTGAGGTGGAGAGCCACACCGCGCTGCTGTTCCCGCTGCGCCGGATGATCGGCGACCTGTGCACCTGCCTGTCGATCCGGGACGGTGGCGTGCAGCGCTTCGTACTGCGGTTGGAGCACGAGGGAACGCACACCGACGTGGAGGTCGGCCTGCTGGCCGCCGAACGCGAGCCGGCGATGCTGTTCGAGCTGACCCGCGGTCGGCTGGAGCGGGTGCAGCTCGGCCGCCCCGTGGTGGCGATGCGGCTGCTCGCGCGGGAACTGCCGCCGTTCGTGCCGGCGACACGGGATCTCTTCGAGGTGCGCACGCACCAGGCACTGCCGTGGCCGCAACTGCGCGAGCGCCTGCGTGCCCGCCTTGGCGACACGGCCGTGCACCGTGTGGCACCGACCAGCGACCCGCGCCCGGAGCGCGCCTGGCGACGCGTGGAAGGAGCGGCGGCATGCATCGGCCAGGCGCCGGTCCGCCCGTCGCGGCCGCTATGGCTGCTACCCAAGCCCATTCCGCTGCGCGATGCGCGCCTGCGCATCGTTGCGGGCCCGGAACGCCTGGAAAGCGGCTGGTGGGACGGCGACGAGGCGCGCCGCGACTACTACATCCTGGAGACTTCGCAGGGGCAGCGGGCCTGGGCGTTCGCACCGCCGGGCGAGCAGGGCGGCTGGATGCTGCACGGGTGGTTTGCGTGAGCGGGGACGAGCTGGTGAACGGTGTGGCACCCGATACGCCGGGTGGCCGCCCACCGCGCGCGTGGACGGTGGCGCAGCGGCTGCATCGGACGGCGGCCAACGACGATGTGCAGGCGGACAGCTTCCCGGCCTACGCGGAATTGCACTGCCTGTCGGATTTCTCGTTCCTGCGTGGCGCGGCCAACGCGGAAGAACTGTTTTCGCGCGCAACGCAATGCGGCTACGAGGCGCTGGCGATCACCGACGAGTGTTCGCTGGCCGGCATCGTGCGTGGGCTGGAGGCCGCACGCGCCACCGGACTCACGCTGATTGTCGGCAGCGAGTTCACGCTGGCTTGCGGGCTCCGCTTCGTGCTGCTGGTCGAGACGCTGGCCGGCTACACCCGACTGTGCGAGCTGATCACCCTCGCGCGGCGTGCGGCGCGCAAGGGCGAGTACCAGCTGACGCGCGAGAACGTGGCGAGTGTCCTGGCGGCAAATCCGAAGGACGGGGCCGGCTGCGGGTTATTCGCGCTATGGCTGCCGGCGGCGGAACCTGACGAGGCGCAGGGACGCTGGCTGCAGGAACAGCTGGGCGAGCGCGCTCACCTTGCCGTGGAGCTGCACCGCGAACAGGACGATGCCGCGCGCCTGCGCCAGTTGCTCGGCCTGGCATCGCGGCTGGCCATGACGCCGGTGGCTGCCGGCGACGTGCACATGGACGTGCGACGCCGACGCGTACTGCAGGACACGATGACCGCGATTCGCCACAACACGTCGCTGGCGGACTGCGGCGAGCATCTGTTCCGCAACGGCGAGCGCCATCTGCGCACGCGGCGTGCGCTGTGCAACATCTATCCACACGCCTTGCTCGATGCGGCCGTGAAGCTGGCGCGACGTTGCACCTTCCGCATGGACGAGGTGCGCTATGCCTATCCAGCCGAGCTGGTGCCTGACGGCCACACGCCGACGAGCTGGCTGCGCGCCCTGACCGAAGCGGGCCTGCGCGCGCGCTGGCCGGAAGGCGCGCCGCCCGCGGTCGCGGCACAGATCGAGGACGAACTGGCGCTGATCGCGGAACTCAAGTACGAGGCGTTCTTCCTCACCGTCGAGGACATCGTTCGCTTCGCCCGCTCGCGCGCCATCCTGTGCCAGGGCCGCGGCTCCTCCGCCAATTCGGCGGTGTGCTATGCGTTGGGCATCACGGTGGTCAACCCCGCCGAGAGCCGATTGCTGATGGCGCGCTTCCTGTCGCGCGCGCGCAACGAGCCGCCCGACATCGACGTGGATTTCGAGCACGAACGGCGCGAGGAAGTGTTGCAGTACGTCTATGCGAAGTACGGCCGTGCGCGTGCGGCGCTGGCTGCAACCGTGATTCGCTACCGCGGCAAGAGCGCGGTGCGTGACGTTGCCAGGGCCTTCGGGTTGCCGCCGGACCAGTTGGGACTGCTCGCCGAATGCTATGGCTGGGGCAACGGTGAGACACCGATGGAGCAGCGCCTGCGCGATGCCGGCTTCGATCCGGACAATCCGCTGATTGCGCGCGTGCTGGCGGTGACGGCCCAACTGCGCGGTCATCCGCGGCACCTGTCGCAGCACGTGGGCGGCTTCATCATCAGCGATGCGTCGCTGTCGACCGTGGTGCCGGTGGAGAACGCGGCAATGGCCGAGCGCACCATCATCCAGTGGGACAAGGACGACCTGGAGACGATGCGCCTGCTCAAGGTCGACTGCCTGGCGCTCGGCATGCTGACCTGCATCCGCAAGGCAGTCGAGCTGGTCGAGCGGCATCGCGGCTACCGCATCGACCTGGCACGGCTGCCGCCTGGCGATCCGGCGACTTACGCGCTGATCCAGGCCGCCGACACCATCGGCGTGTTCCAGATCGAATCGCGCGCGCAGATGAGCATGCTGCCGCGCCTGAAGCCAAAGACCTTCTACGACCTGGTGGTCGAGGTCGCCATCGTGCGGCCCGGCCCGATCCAGGGCGGCATGGTGCATCCCTACTTGCGACGCCGGCAAGGCAAGGAGCCGGTGGTATACCCCTCCACGGAGATCGAGGACATCCTCAAGCCCACCCTGGGCGTGCCGCTGTTCCAGGAACAGGTGATGGAGCTGGTGATCCACGCCGGCTACTCGGCGGAAGAGGCCGATGGCCTGCGCCGTTCGATGGCGGCCTGGGGGCACGGTGGCGACATGGAGCCCCATCGCGTGCGTATCCGTCAACTGATGGAGGGCAAGGGCTATTCGTCCGCCTTCATCGATCAGATCTTCGAGCAGATCAAGGGCTTCGGTTCCTATGGTTTCCCGCAGTCGCACGCGGCCTCGTTTGCCAAGCTGGTCTACATCAGCTGCTGGCTGAAGCGGCACGAGCCGGCCGCGTTCGCGTGTGCACTGCTCAACGCGCAACCGATGGGTTTCTACTCGCCCAGCCAGATCGTGCAGGACGCGCGCCGCAGCGCAGGGGCGCGACCTCCCGTGGAGATCCGTCCGGTCGACGTGACCCGCAGCGCCTGGGACAACACGCTGGAAGGCGGCCACGCGCGACAAGGCATGGACGACGATGGGCAGCCCGCGTTGCGGCTGGGCATGCGGCAGGTGGCAGGACTGTCGGAGACGATGGCGCAGGCGATTGTCGCGGCGCGTGCGCAAGGAGCATTCCGCGATGTGCGCGATCTGTGCCAGCGCGCCGGACTGGACGAGAAGGCACGCCGGGTACTGGCGGAGGCGGGTGCGCTGCAGACGCTGGCCGGGCACCGTCATGCAGCACGCTGGGCGGTGGCCGGCATCGAGCAGCGTCGCCCGCTGTTGCCAGGCAGCCCTGACGAGGACGAAGTGATCTTGTCCGCACCGACAACGGGCGAGGATGTGCTGTCGGACTACCGCATCACCGGTCTGACTCTGCAGGCGCATCCGCTTTCGCTGTTGCGCCATCGGCTTCGCCAGCAGCGCGTGCTCGATTCCAATCAGCTACGTGGCTTGCCACACGGCCGCATCGTCCAGGTGGCAGGTATCGTTACCCAGCGGCAGCGCCCGGGCACCGCCAAAGGCACGGTCTTCGTCACGCTGGAAGACGAGCACGGCATGGTCAATATCGTGGTCTGGCCGGACGTGGCACTGCGCCGGCGCAAGACCCTGGTGGGCGCGCGCCTGATGCTCGTGCGCGGGCGCTGGGAGCAGGTGGACGGAGTACGGCATCTCATCGCCTGGGACCTGCACGACCTGAGTCAGCTGCTCGGCGAGCTGCGCACCACTTCGCGTGATTTCCACTGACCATGCGCGCGCTCTCCGCCCTGACGGACGACCTGTTCGCGCCATCCATGCAGCCACTGGTATCGGATGCCGAAGGCGGCATCCGCTATTGGCCACGTTTTGTCGACATGGGCACGGCCACGTTGTGGTTCGAACGCCTACGGGCGAATGCCGAGTGGTCTTCGCTGCAGCGCCCCATGTACGACCGCGTCGTCGACGTGCCGCGACTGCTCGCCGCTTACCCACTCGACGCGCTGCCCGACACGCTGCCTTTGGCCGACATGCTGGCGCGCGTGCAAGCGTTCGTGCCCGCGCCGTACAGCCATGTCGGCATGAACTTCTACCGCGATGGCCGCGACAGCGTGGCGATGCATCACGACAAGTTGCACTCATTGGCGGTCGGCCAACCGATCACGCTGGTGTCGCTGGGGTCGACCCGCCGCATGCTGATCCGTGCCATCGGCGGCCGTCGCGAGACGCTCGCGGTCGACCTCGCGCCAGGCAGCCTGCTGTGCATGAGCCATGCCTCCCAGCTCACCCACGAGCACGGCATCCCGAAGACCCGGCGCGAACAGCCGGCGCGGATCAGCGCGGCCTTCCGCGTAAGGACCGCACCGGTGGCGCACGCCTCCTGGCCCATCTCGCGGGACGCATGAAGCCGGACCGGCGGTGAGCATCTGCTACCTCTACGTGCTGCCCCTGGCCTATGAGGACATCCTCAAGGTCGGGATCTCGCACGATCCGTTCGCGCGGGCGCTCGCGTTCTCACACCGCTACTACGAGTTCTTCGACCTTTCGCGCAGCGTGCTGGTCGAGTTCGATTCCCGCAAGCAGGCACAGGCACGCGAGACGGCGCTGCATCGCCTGCTGCGCGAATGGAACGCGATGCAGCCGATCACGGTGCCACGGGCTGCTGCCGGCAAGAGGGAGTGGTATCGCGGCGCTTACGAGATGGTGCTCGCGCAAGTTGAGACCGACGAGAGAGAAGGGCGTACCGTGCACCGGCCGGCACGGTCGTGGTGGCAGGCGCGGCTGTGCGCTGAACGCGAGAAGCTTTACGAATGGACCATCCAACTGATGCGCGACGAAGCATCTCCATTGTCGCTGCATGAGCGGCGCCAGCGACTGGCCGATGTGCTGGATGCCTATGCACAACTGGGCGTTCCACTGGAGGGCGTACTGCCTCGAGAGTGCCATGAATACGGAAGGTGACCAGGCAAGTCATCGACAGTGAGAGGAAGCGGTCGGTCAAACTGGCTCCGTTGAACGTGAAGCTCAAGACGAAAACGGTCAGCGAATACGGGCGCGCCGTATCCGGCGCAGCACCAGCCCCACTACATGGGCAGCGCGCCGCTCCAAGCTCAGGCGGGTGACTTTTACTGGGCTGCCTGCGCCAACAGCGCTGCTGCGCCTGCGATGTTGGCTGCGAGGGAAGAGGATAGGCCATGCCGCTGGAGCACATAAGCAGCGTCGTTATAGGCGATCCACACCGCATCCTGCTCGTCCTGCCAGACCAGGGCTTTGAGCGGGAGATCCAGGCCGACCGAGGGCGATGCCTGCAATAGGGGAGTGCCGGCCTTGGGGTTGCCGAAGATGAGCATCTCTTCCTGCCGCATCGACAGTCCCGCACGCGTGGCATCGCCGCTGAAGTCGATCCGCGCGAATACGGTGAGGCCATGGGCCTTGAAGATGTCTTCCAGACGTCGGAGCGTGGTAGGCACATCGTGTGCCGAACGGATCTGCGCAATGCCTTGTGCTGTTTGTGTGTTGCCCATGGCTGCATGTCCTGATGGTTGGATAAGGCGGCAGAAAGCGAATGCCCGGCCCCTATGAGATCGGAGGGGTGGCATCCAGACGCCGAGTCGTCGGATGCCATTCATTACCGGTCCCATCAAGCATGGATCGGAAAAGCTAAGCACCTTCCGACGCATGGAGAGAGTGGGCCCGCCAGCCTACTTCAAACAGGTCGCAGCGCAGGCCCCCGCCTGAGCGCGGATCGTACCCACCCTGTCGGAAGGCGCGGTGTCCCATGCAAGTCATGTTGCCTCTGAATGTAATTCAATATACCCGCGTCATATCAAATTATAGACAAATATTTCATTACGTGAAATGCATTCTCCATTATTAACCACGTCAACTCTTATTCTATAAAATTTAATATATCCGTTTATTAATTTCACAAATTCTTCAAAATTGTACATACGACTAGAGAAGACCACTCTCCCGCCGCTTAAGATGTGAATCTTTGATTTTTTTATTGGGTGTACATGAAAAAATCTGCTCACCTTTCCACCGGGCGCCACAATGGTTAAATTCTTAAATGATTTAATGTTTTCCCAGTCAAGCGACTGGAGCGTCTTACCCTTAAATACCTTGGAAATGCCAGTATCATCGATAACAAGATCTGATTCCATAATAAACGCTGAATACCAGACAATGGCCAAAAGGGGAAATAGACCTAAGACGGCAAGGGCGCCCTGACCAAAACCAGCACTCACCGTCACCGCTACCGTCACGCATGTGTATATAAAAAAATCACAATAGCCCCGAGAGATAGGGATGGAAAATTCAAAAATTTAAACACCATATCTTCGATCCTTGTAGTGAATAGAAAGCAATCAACTATTTTTACGTAATATATTGCTGGTAGGTTATACCAACTCTTGAAGATTGTCCATTCGTTAATGATGCGCCTTGATGGCTAAATGTAGCGTTAGCCGAATTTAGATCTAACGCAATCCCAAGGAGATTATTTGACACGGCCGTGGCGCTTAATATCGCATCCGTCACTCGGTCTGCAGTTTCGTCATGCGTTAATTGTCCCAGTAGCCAAGCCAGAACCAAAGCCAACAAAAAGACCTTTCCAGCCTCCGGCCGCATAACGGCTGTCCTCGCCACTCGTAGCGCCAACTCTCGCCCTCAAGAAAGTAGCCTTCCGCTCAATTCTGGAACCCAACCTGTGGCAACTGAGATATTCAAAAATTCTTGTGCTGTTATCACTTGAAAAATCTAGCTTCCACTCTGGTTGTTGAAACTCGTGTAGCCTTGGCCATCGACACTGTTCGCGCCTGATCGTTGGACCTTGTCGGGGGGATGCCGCGGGGTTGCCAGCTTCGACATGGGTAAGATGCATGCATGCCATCAGCCACATCACCTTCATGGCGCGCGACCTGGATCGCATGAAGGCGGTCTTGTGCGAGGTGCTCGGGGCACGCGAAATCTACGACAGCATCGAACGCAATTTTTCTCTTTCGCGCGAGAAGTTCTTCCTGTTGAATGGCTTGTGGATTGCCGTGATGGAAGGCGATTCGCGCGAGCGCAGGTCTTATGAGCATGTTGCCTTCCGCGTTAACCGCGAGGATCTTGCAGCCTGTATTCCGAAGATCGAGGCAATGGGCCTGGACATCCTTCCTCCGCGACCCAGGAAGGATGGGGAAGGGGAGTCGCTTTATTTCTACGACTTCGACAACCATCTTTTTGAACTGCATACGGGGACGCTGGAAGAGCGCCTCGCCTGCTATGGGAAGCTGTCGCCGGCCGAAGAATGTTGAGGAAGACCGGGCGATATCCGGGACGCCATCGCGGTCTGCGCATCGGAGGTCGGCCAGGGCGGGATGCCGAAGCTTACCGCCTCGCTTTCGTACCGCCGTGCATGGGTCATCGGCCCGCGAAAGCGCCATTCGCCGGTGAGCGTCAAATGCGTTCAAGACACCGACGGTTCCGGCAGGCAACTTACGGCGCAATGAACATATCCTTCCTTGCCAACGATGCCATGCCGCTTGCTCCGAGCCCCTCCCGGTTGCGCTGCGACTTCCGAGTACGGGGAACACCTGTGGTGCGCAGTTCATGGTGGCGCACCGGATTCCGGCGCATGGGTCTGCTCCTGGCGCTGCTTTTTACCGGAGTGCTCCACGCCGCGCCGGACGCGGACAGTCCTGCGGCCATGCGTTGGGCACCGAGCCGGAGCTACCACGTCGAGAACTACAAGCTGCGGCTCCACTTCGACCAGGCCAGACGGGAAGTATTCGGTGACGAGATTGTCACCATCCGGCCCTTTGCTGCCGGGTTCGACCGGTTTTGCATCAACAGCGAAGACATGACGATCGAGTCCGTGGCGCTCGTTCGCACCGACGGTGCTGTCGAGGCACTGCCGCACGACACGGACAACAGCTGTCTCTGGATCAGCTTGCAGCGCGCTTACGGTCCGTCGGACTCACTGGGTATCCGCATCGTCTATCACGGCGTTCCCAGCGCCGGACTTTACTTCGTCAATCCTGGCAAGGACGACCCGGGTGTGCCGCCGCAGATCTACACGCAGGGGGAGCCCGAGTTCAACCACCACTGGTTTCCGTGCTGGGACTATCCCAACGACATGGCCACCAGCGAAACGATCACCACCGTACCCGAAGGGCAAGTCGTCGTTTCCAATGGCACCCTGGAGAGCGTGAAGCATGCAGGCGGCCAGGTGACGTACGACTGGGTGGAGCATGTTCCGCATAGCGCATATCTGCTGTCCCTGGCGATCGGTCCATGGAAGCAATTGCATGACAGCTACGACGGCAAGCCGGTGGATTACTTCGTCGATCGGCGCGTCGACGACGCGACGGCGTTACGCACCTTCCATCTCACGCCCGACATGATCGGATTCTTCTCGCGCGCCACGGGCATTGGATATCCCTACGAGAAATACGATCAGGTGACCGTGCACGACTTCATTTTCGGCGGTCAGGAAAATGTCAGCGCCACGACCCTGGTCGACGAGGCGCTGCACGATGCGAGAGCCGAAGCAGACTATCCCAGCACCATCCTTGTCGCGCACGAGCTCGGTCAGCACTGGTTCGGTGATTACGTGCAAGGCCGGGACTGGGCCAATATCTGGCTCAACGAGGGTTTCGCCACGTACCTGACCGCGCTGTATACGCAGTACCACGAGAGCAACGACGCATACCGCTACGAAATCTACGGCGACCAGAAAGCCGCCCTTCATGCCGATGCGACGGAGAACAACCGTCCGATCGTCTATCGCAAATATGTCGATCCGATGGACATGCTCGAGCAGATCACCCACGAGAAAGGCGCTTCCGTGCTGGACATGATGCGCTACGTGCTGGACGGCGAGAGCGCCATGACGATCCCGGCGTCGCAGAACGAAATCATGTTCCACGCGCTCAACGATTACCTTGCCGCGCATCATGCCCAGACTGCCGATACGGCTGATCTCATCAGCAGCATCCGGTCCAGCAGCGGGCAGGACCTCTCTTGGTTCTTCTACGAGTGGGTGTTCAAGGGTGGCCACCCTGCCTATCGCGTCTCGGCGAGCTACGACCCGGCACGTCGGATGGAAATCGTGAAAGTGGCGCAGACACGGGAGGTGAATGCGAACACGCCGATCTTCGATATGCCGATCCATCTCGCCTTCTTCGGCGACAACAACCGGCAGGTCGACAGGCAGGTGCGAGATGATGCCGCGAACCAGGAGTTCGACATTCCGTTGGTCTTCAAGCCCAAGTGGGTCGATTTCGATCCTGACGACGTACTCTTCAAGACGGTCGCATTTCCCAAGCCGGACGAAGAGCTCGGCGTACAGGCGTTGCACGATCCGCACATGATGAGTCGCCTGTGGGCGGTCAAGCAGTTGGGCGAGCATGCCGCGGCAGACAAGGACTGTTGCGTGCAGGCCATCGACAGCGTGTTGAACAACGACACGTTCTACGGGGTCCGCATCGAAGCAGCATCCAGCCTGGGGCAGAGCCATGCCGAACAGGCAAAGCGGGCGTTGTTATCCGCACTGGGACAAGACAATAGCCAGGTGCGCACCGCGGTGGTCGGCGCGATGGGCCATTTCCTCGGCGACCCGGGCGTGCGGCAGGCGTTGCTGAAGGCGATGCGGGACGACCCAAGCTATGCGGTGCAGGCCGCGGCGGCCGAGCAGATCGGCCGCTCCGGCAGTCCCAGGGCGTTTGATGCACTGCGGGCAGTGTTGGCTTCCACCCGGGATATCAACGTGACGATCGGTGCATTGAACGGGCTGGCTGCGATGAAGACGCCGCAGGCCACGCACGTCGTCTTCACCTATGCGAAGCCTGGACCTCCGAAACGCGTCCGCCTAGTCGCTCTGACGCACCTGCAGACGTTGAAGGACTCATTGCCTCCCGACGACAGGCAAGCGGTGACTCAGCTCGTCGGTGATGCCATCGAGGACTCCTTCCTGGAGATACACGAAATCGGCGTACAGCTGGTCGGCACCTTCGGGCTCAGGCAGTTCAGGCCGGAAGTTGAGCGCGATGCCAGGAGGGCCGTGATCATGGACGACCGCGTGGACGCGCAGCACGTGCTTGAGGGCCTGGACAAGAAGTGACCACCGCCAGTGCAAGGCATACCGGCGTCGTCCGGCCTCGATCGTCATCTCAAGTGTTTTCCATTGCCAAGCCAAGGGAGCGTCGCCCGTGACCAAGCTTTCGCTGATGTCCATGCCGCTGCTGATGGCAGCATGCCTGGCCTGTTACGCACAGGATTCGGGCACGATGACCCAGGAAGAGTTGGTGCGCCTGACACAGGAGCGCATGCATGCCGTCGATGCCGGAAACCCCAAGCCGTTCGACGAGCAGTTCGCCGACGATGCGCTGGTCTTCGATGAGCGCGGGCGCAGCATGGACAAGGCGCGCTTGTTGAAGGAGATCACGCCGCTGTCGAAAGGGGATGTCGGAACACTCGATCTGGTGAACCCGGTCAGCCGCACGGTCGGGGACACCATCGTGCTCGGCTACGACCTCAACGAGACGGAAACCATCTTCGGCCAGCTCAACACGGCGCGCTATCACGGGACGGATACGTGGATAAGGCGCAACGGGAAATGGCAGATCATCGCCGAGCAGACGTTTCGCTATTACGCCGATCCGAACCCGGGAGTGCCGGACATGGGCAGGTACCCGCGCTATGTCGGTCAATACCAGCTTGGTCCGGGTGTGACTCTCACGATCTCCCGGGAGGGGTCCAGTCTTTATGCGCAGGAAATCGGCAAGCAGAAACGGCAACTGATCCCCGAAGCGGCGGACATTTTCTTCAGCAAAGGTGTGGAAGGCCGCGAGCTCTTCAAATACGACGGCCAGGGCAAGGTGGTTGCCTATGTCGAGCGTCGCAACAACGAAGACCTTGTCTGGAAAAGACTCAACTGAGGTAGCGACGCCCGGTTGCGAGCCCGCGCCATGTCGTGGGCGAAAGGCCGGTAAGCCGATGGATCCATCGTGTCATGTGTGCCTGGTCGGCGAACCCCGCTTCGGCGGCGATCTCGCCGAGACGATCGTCTGCATGCGTGATGCGAAACCAGGCCGCCTTTGCCTTCAATTCGGCCCGGAACACTTCGGGCGTGGTGCCGTAGGCCTTTGAAAAGCCGCGCGACACCGTTTCGGGTGCCAAACCGTTCCTGCTCGCCCAATGGCCAAGCGACATTGACACGTCGTTCGCCAGGTCTGCAGCAAGCTGGTCCGGCCAGTCGTTGCGCAGTCCGCAGGGGATCGAGAGTCCATGGAGAACGGCATGGGCGAGGCGCTCGCTTGCTTCGGGCACGTCGGTTTCGGCGACGCGCGCCAATTCGTCCAAGTCCTTCAGCCTGTACAACCCGCCGGTTCCGCAGCGATCGATCCACGGCAACCGGATCAGCTTGACGGTGGATGAGACGTGGTGGTTTTCGTGGGCGTCGAGCTGCGGATGCACGAGCACGTCGCCGGCGGTCGCGCGGATGCGGCCGGCATAGCTGGATTCCTCGAAGGTTCCGCTGACGACCACGGTCGCATACGCGTCCAGATGGCGATGACGCGCTCGTCGCAGATTGTCGAGTACCTCGACCCCGTGCTCGACCTGCCGCAGCGGAGCATGCTGCGCCGACGGTCGCTTGCCATCGGTCTGTCCGGCAGGCATCGGCTTCCTCGAGACGAGTTGCATGGCAGGCTCGGCTTTCATGGGTCGCTGATGAAATACCGGCTCGGTTCGCTGTACCCGGGAATGCTCATCTCCGCTTCGAAGCGGAATCCGAGCTTTTCGAGCACGCGGATCGATGCGGCATTCCGTGGCGCGGTAATCGCCACGATGCGCGCCATATCCAACTGCCTTCTCGCATGTTCGAGCACGGCGGCGCAGGATTCGCTGGCATAACCACGGCCATGGTGGCGTTTCAGGAAGGCGTAGCCGATATCCGGATAGTCGAGCGTGTCACGGCGGATCAAGCCGCACATCCCCACCGGTTCTCCGTCTTGCTTCAAGCGCACCATGCAGAGGCCATGCCCGTGACTGGCATACATCGCCATAGGCCCGTCGCGCAGATACGCCTCGGCACCGGCGATGTCACGTACTCCCTTGTCGGCGATGTTCTCGATGAAATCGGGCTCGTTGAGCAGCTCGAGAACGAAGCCAGCGTCGTCGAGGGTGAATCGTTCGATGCGGAGCCGCTCGGTTTCAATGGGGGGCACGGGATAGTTCCGTAGAGTTTCGCGATCGAAGCGTGGCCAGCTCCGGCCGGGATCGTCACATTCGCTTTGCCGATCGAGATGTCGAATCCGATTTTCAGGTCGCCTGCTCCAATTTATTCCCCGCTGAGAGTAAGCCACCAATGCTCAAAGTCACGCATGCTGCAGGGGGCATTCACGGCAAGAAGACGGTATGGAAACTGTTGCTTGTTTCAGCTGCATCGCTGGCCATGGTCGGGAAATCGGGTGGCTGCGAGGGACGATGAAACGGGCAGTAGTGCAGGGCGATCGGGGGCGGATGCCAAGGTGTGCGAATCTCGCTAGTGACTAGTGAGGGAGCGCAGCGGATTCAATGCCCAGGCAAGTCATCGACAGGACGACGCCGTGCCGGAACCCGTGCATCCAAATGTGCCTCGACTCTGCTGACAGAACCTGTCAGTACCGCTTGCTAGCCTCACTCCCATCCAGCCAACCACCTGATGCCACGGTAAGGAGAAGATATGAGCAAGCCGAGTTCGCAGATCGAGACGCGCGATGGTGTTTCCCTGTATTGGCGGGAATGGGGGCAGGGAGCGCCCGTGCTCTTCGTGCACTCCTGGGCGCTGCAGAGCCGGATGTGGGATTACCAGTTCGCGTCGCTCGGCGACAGGATGAGGTGCATCGCTTTCGACCGCAGAGGGCACGGTCGCTCCGATTGCCCTCCCGGCGGATACGATTACGACACGCTTGCAGACGATATGGCGGATGTCATCAGTGCGTTGGATCTCCGGGAACTGACGCTGGTCGGTCACTCGATGGGCGGTTCGGAAATCATTCGCTACCTCACACGCCACGGCAGCAGTCGGGTAAAGCGTATCGTGCTCCTTGCGCCGGTATTGCCGTACCTGACGAAGAGCGCCGACAACCCTGCAGGCGTTCCGGAAGAAAAATTCGAGATGGTCCGGGCCCTTTGGCGGACGGATTTTCCCCGATGGGTCGTCGACAATACGCCAGCTTTTTTCTCGCCCGAGACCTCGGAGCAGATGATGGAATGGGGCGCGAAACTCTTGCTGGAAACGCCGTTGCCCGTGGCGATCGAGTGCAACCGCGCCGTCACGGGCACGGACTTTCGCGCAGAACTTTCCAGGATCGAGGTTCCGACCTTGCTCATTCACGGGACTAAGGATGTATCCATCCCGATTGACCTGGCAGGGCCTCCCACGGCGGCCTTGATCCCACACTGCACGTTCAAGGTCTACGAAGGCGCGCCGCACGGTCTCATGTATACGCATGCAGAGCAGTTGCACGCCGACCTGTGTGCGTTTGTGGGCGTTTGAGAGCCAGAATGACCATCACACAGGAGGCGGAGCGGTCTTTGCGGAAAGTGCACGTCGCTTTATTCGCCGTGATCCGGGCAATGCGAACGGATGGGATTGCCGGGGATGGGCCGAAGCCTGCATGACCCAAGACGGGCAGGCAGAGACCCGCTACAAGTTTTCCGAGCGTTGTCGAATTCCGATCAGCAGCTTCGTCGCCAGGGCACCTCCACTCAAAGGATCTCCCATGAAATACCTCGGCCTGGCCTACTTCACTCCCGAAAAATTCGCCGCAATGGCGTCAGACGACGTCAAGGAACTGGTAAGCCAATGCCCTGCACTGGACGAGAAGATGCGCGCTACCGGCAAGGTGTTGGTTTCCGCGTCGCTGGGCGATCTGGACAACTGGAGGACGCTTCGCCCGCGCAACGGCAAGACGCACGTCAGTGACGGGCCTTACACCGAATCGAAGGAAGTGGTTGGCGGCCTGTTCATCATCGAGGCGGACAGCCACGACGAGGCGCTGCGTATCGCATCCATGCATCCGGCTGCCATGCTGGGCGAAGCAGGCGGTTGGGCCGTCGAGCTTATCCCGATGGATTTCTACCTGGCCCAATGAAGGCTTGAATGCCCGCCTCGCAGGGGCTTTGGTGCCCTTCCTCCCTAAACGCCTTCATGGTTGCGAATCGCCGCAGCGATGTCTGCTTCTGGCCGAAAGAGGGGCCTCGGACAGGGCGATTAGTCCGTGTTATCTGAATAGGGCAGCTTGGACTTCTGGTCTTCGAAGGGAACCCATAGGGGTGGATCGATGGATCAAGGATCCGTGATTTGTGCGCCATGGCTCTGGTCGAGCTAGAGGCTTTCGATCAGGTCGATGATTCCCGACGTCTACCTTGCGCACGAGCATGTGGAACGCGGCAACGGTCTGCTCATGGCTAAAGTTGCAGTGGCTACTATCAGTCGGTGCAAGGACGGTTAATCACTTTCCGTTTGAACCGGGTTATCGCTGGGGCAGGGTGATTTGCCTGCTCTGTCCAGAGTGCAGCGCGCTGTCAGGCGTAGCCACCCATGATTGGGGGATCCTTCGGAGCGCTGATGTGTCGTAGCCCATCGCCGCGACCTGCGTCCGCAGCGATGCCCAGTCCGCCGCCGTCACGGTGGGCGTGCGCGCGAACACCCATGTGTAGTCGCGCGCATCGCGTGCGACGATCATTTCGCTGTAATCGGGCTTGAGCCACGCCACGACATACTGTGCCTTGATCGGCCAGAACACCTGAACTCCCCACACGCTGCTGCCGGTATTGGGCCGCACGTAGGCGGTGGAATGGATCTGTTTCAGCGGCCCGTCGGCGGCGCCTTTGTTGAAGCAGAGCGTGGTAATGACATTGCCGTCGGGCTGCAACGTGTAGGTTTCCACCGCGTTCCACGCATTGCGTTCGAATACAGTGGGTATGGCGGCGATCATGTACCAGGTGCCCATGAAACGCGGAAGGTCCACGTGCGGCACGGGCTGGATCGGCGGCAGCGTGCCCGCGGAGGCGACGCTGGAAAACAAAGCCATTCCTAGTACAAGCGCGCGGAAGGTTCGCACGACGCAGCCAGGCCTCATGGCCGAATGAAGCGGTAATGCGCTACCAGCCATTCCTGGCCGTTGGCATAGCCGAACAATTCGGCGCAGGCCATCCAGAACATGCGCCAGCGCTGGAACCACAACGAAGCGTGTTCGCCGTAGGCCTCGCGCAGCACGGCCATCACCGCCTCGCGCTGGCTATCCTGACGCTGCAGCCAGTGGTTGGCGGTCTTCTCGTAGTGCGTGCCATCCACCGACCAGCGCTGTTCGATGGCGAGCGCCTGCTGGAAATGCAGCAAGGTGTCGCCGGCGGGCATCAGGCCGCCGGTGAAGAAGTGCCGACCCATCCAGTTGTCCGCACCCGCCGTCTCGAACGGATACGCCAGCTCACGGTGCGCGAAGATGTGCACGAACAGTTTGCCGCCGGGCACCAGCCAGCTGGCGATGCGCTGCATCAGCACCTGGTAGTTGCGCATGTGCTCGAACATCTCGATGGAGACGCAGCGGTCGAACTGCTCCTCCGCCATGGCGAGCGTGTTCACGTCCTGGGTCAATACGTGGACGTTGCTCAGGCCGCGCAGCCGGCATTGCATCTCGATGTGGCGACGCTGGCGGTGCGAGTTGGAGACAGCGGTGATGTGCGCGTTGGGATAGCGTGCGGCCATCCACAAGGTGAACGAGCCCCAGCCGCAGCCGAGCTCAAGGATGCGCTGCCCGTCGGCCAGCTCGGCGCGTTCGCCGTACAGTGCCAGCATCGCATCCTCTGCCTCGGCCAGCGTCTCGTTGCCGCGCGGGTAGTAGCAGCACGAGTACTTCAGGCGCGGGCCGAGGCAACGTTCGAAGAACGCCGACGGCAATTCGTAGTGCTGCGCATTGGCCGCCGCCGTTTCGATGGCCAGCGGGCTGCGCTTGAGCATGTCGATCAGCCGCGACTGCCGCTCTGCCTGCGCGGAAAGGCCGCCGGCGCGTTCCTCGCGCAGGCGCCCGGCGCACATGCGACGGATGCCGAGGCGCAGCAGCGCGTCGGGCAACAGACCGCGTTCGGCCAAGCCGAGCACGCCGGCTGCCGCGTGCTCGGCCGACAGTTCCAGGGTGTCCTGGGCAACGGTATGCATCATTCGGTCCTCAGGCCGGTGGAGCGTTTTGGGAACCACGGGAAAAGCATCGGCGTGCTGCGCTGGTAGGCGCGGTAGTCCTCACCGCGGGTACGCAACGCCTGCGCCTCGGTGAACGGGATGCCGCTGATGAAGCGCAGGAAGAGAAACATCAGCACCGGTCCGCTCCACGCAAGCCAGGCCAGCGGCGAGCCGACCGCGAGCGCGACGTAGGCGAACCAGTGCAGCCATTCGAAGAAGTAGTTCGGATGGCGCGAATAGCGCCATAGCCCGCAGCGACAGGTCCGGCCGCGATGTTGCGGCTGGCCGCGAAAGCGCGCGAGCTGGGCATCGGCGACGGCTTCGCCGAGCACGCCGGCGATCCAGATCACTACGCCAGCGATCAGCCATGGGCGACGGACGGCTGCGTTCGTCGCCACCGCCACGAAGGGCAGGGCGAACAGCGGAATCAGCATCGCCTGGAACTGGAAGAACGCGAACAGTATGCGCTGGTCGCCGCGCCAATGCTCGCGCATGGTGCGATAGCGGCCATCCTCCGGTTCGTGGCCCACGCGCCGCCACAGGTGCAGCGCCAATCGCAAGCCCCACAAGCCGCTCAGCAGGCCGAGCAGCAGACGCGGCGCCGTCGCACCGGGACCGAACCAGGCCAGCAGCGCCGCGGCGCCGCATAGGCCGGTGGCCCACAACACGTCGACGACGCCCGTGTTGGTATGCCGCCGCTGCCAGTGCCAGCCCAGCGCCATCATCGGTGCGGCCAGCACCCACACCAGCAGCAGGATCAGCCACGCGTTCATGCCGCGTCCCGTACGACGTCAGCCTGCAGCCAGCGTCGCGCGAGCGTGGTGAGCAACGGCAACGCGACGGCCCAACCCGAGGCAAGAGCCAGCAAGCTCGGCCAGATCGGCGCGGGCAGCAACACCGCATGCCAACCGCGTGCGGCACCCAGGTAGGCCAGCGGTCCGCCGATTGCGCCGAACACGGCGGCCAGCAGGGGCCGCGTATGCAGATAACCGAACAACGGCACAATGGTCAGTGCAAAGGCCAGCCACAGCGACATCAGCCACGCCGGTGACTCGGCCCACGGCCATGGCGTGGCGTAGCCCACCAGCCCGGCACGCACCCACAGGTTTTCCAGGATCAGGCCGAGCAGGAGTGCCGTCGCAACCAACCGGCATTCCGTGCGCCGGTGCACCGATGCCCGCAGCCGCCAAACCGCGAAGGCGAGCGCACCCAGCACGCCCGGCCACCATTGCCCGTGCCCAGCGCCGATCACGGCGACGAACCATACCGCTTCGTAGGCGATCAGGATGAGCCAGAAACTCATGCCGCGCCGCGCTCCGTGCAAGAGCCATCCCACCGCCAGCGCGGACGCGCCATGAGCAGGTGCGACACGCCGATCGACCGTTCGCGGAAGCCGCCCTCGCAGTAGGCGAGGTAGAACTCCCACATCCGGATGAAGCGTTCATCGAAGCCTTGTGCGCGCACCTCGGGCAATTTCGCCATGAAGCGTTCGCGCCAGGCGTGCAGTGTGCGCGCGTAGGAGTCGCCGAAATCCTCCTGCGCGATCAGGCCGAGGTCGCTGCTGCGTGCCTTGGCTGCGAGCATCGCACTCAGCGAGGGGATAAAGCTGCCGGGAAACACGTGGCGTTTGATGAAGTCCACCGACTTCAATGCCTGCGCGTAGCGGTGGTCTTCGATGGTGATTGCCTGCAGCAGGGCCACGCCGTCGGGCTTGAGAAGGCGTCCGAGCTGATGGAAGTACGCGTCCAGGTATTCGGCCCCGATGGCCTCGATCATCTCGATGGACACCAATTTGTCGAACTGGCCGTCGAGGTCACGGTAATCCTGCAGCAGCACGTGGACTTGGTCGCTCAGGCCTGCCGCCGCAATCCGTTCGCGCGCCAGCGCATGTTGCTCCCGCGAGATCGTGGTGGTGGTGACGTGGCAACCGTAGTGCTTCGCCGCATGCAACGCGAAGCCGCCCCAGCCGGTGCCGATCTCCACCACGCGATCGCCGGGCTTGAGGTCGAGCTTGCGGCAGATCAGATCCAGCTTGCGAGCGGATGCGGCTTCCAGCGTGTCGTCGGAGCCTGCCCAGTAGGCGGAGGAGTACATCAGGTCGCCCGACAGGAACAGTCCGAAGAAGTCGTTGCCCAGGTCGTAATGCGCGGAAATATTGCGGCGGCTGCCGTCGCGCGTGTTGCGCCGCAAGGCGTGCACCGCGCGCATCGCCATGCCGCCGAAGCGCGCCAACCCGGTTTCCATGCCGTCGAGCAGGTCGCGGTTGCGCAGCAACAGGCGGATCAGGCCGACCAGGTCGCTGCAGTGCCAGTGGCCGTCCATCCAGGCCTCGCCGGCGCCCACGCTGCCGTTGGTCGCAACGGTGCGATAGAAGCCCGGATCGAGCACGTCGATCGGCACCGACAGATCCGCGGGCTCGCCAGCCGGCGTGCCGATGAGCACGGTGCCCAGCGCATCGCGCAAGGTCAGCCGGCCATGGCCAAAACCTGCCAATTGCCTGAGCAGGCGCTCGCGCAGGAAACGGTCGAGACCGCCGATGGAGGCACGGGAATCGTGATGGACGACGGCATTCATGGCGCGCCTCGCGGAAGTTGCGGATGGTCGTGGAAGGGGTTTCGTTTCAGCCACAGGCGCAGCGCGTTCCAGTAGATCGCGCCCACCACCTGCGCCGTCATCAGCGGGTAGCGCCACAGCACGCGCGCCAGCGAAGCGCCGGTGAGCGGCAGACGCTGCATGCGCAGGTGCGCGCAGAACTGGGGTTCGCCGTCGCGCAGCACGTTCATATGCACCTGCAGGTCGTCGCCGGGCACGCTGAAGCGCCAGTCGTATTCGCGGTCCATGGGCATGAACGGCGAGACGTGGAAGGTTTTGGGGAAATCCCAGCGCAGCAGGCTCCCGTGGTCTCGTGCGGTGTCGCGCGGCAGCACATAGGCATGGCGTTCGCGCCATGGCGTGTTGGTGATTTCGGCGACGATGCACTCCAGCGTGCAACCGTCCTCGCCGTAGCAGTAGTAGAAACTCACCGGGTTGAAGACGATACCGCCGTAGCGCAGATGCGTGAGCAGGCGGATCGGCCCGGCCGGGCGACGGCCCACCGCCTGCTGCACGCATTGGCGAACCGCATCGGCCAGCGGCATCCAGGCCGCGCCGAGGTAGTCGCTGCGACGGAATTCAGCGAGGTTGCGGCGCCCGTTCGACCACAGCCAACGGTTGGCGAACACGCGATCCACCTCGTCGAGATCCAGGTACAGCTGCGCCATGCGATAGGCAAAGGCGTGCGGGTGCGGCGTCATCCGGCGATGCCATACCGTGCCTTCGTACACCGCGCTGTGCAGTGTTTCGCTCATGCGGCTTCCCTGGCCGGGCGCGGCGGCTCGGCGAGCCCGGCGTCGTTCCAGCGCACGTCAAACGCGGCAGCCAGTTCCACCGCGCTGCGAATACCATCTTCGTGAAAGCCCCATCCCCAGTACGCGCCGGCGAACCAGGTGTTGTTGACGCCCTGGATTTCCGACTTGCGTTCCTGCGCGGCTACCGAGGCGTGCGTGTAGACCGGATGGTGATAGCACAGGCGGCGTAGGATCTTGGCCGGATCGATCGCGTCACTGCGATTGAGCGTGACTACGAGCGGTTCGGGCGAATCGAGCCCCTGCAGCAGGTTCATGCAGTAACTCACCGTGCATGGGGCTTCCGGCTTGCGTGGAATAAAGGCATTCCAGGCGGCCCAGGCCTTTCGCCGCCTGGGTAGCAGTGTGGCGTCCGTATGCAGCACCACGTCGTTGGCTTGGTAGGGAATCGCCCCAAGAATGCTGCGCTCACGGTCGGTGGCGTCGGTCAGCAAAGCCAGTGCCTGGTCGCTGTGGCAGGCGAGCACTACGTGGTCGAAACATTCGCTACCTGTGCCGCTTGTCACGGTTGCGCCGTACGTACCGCGCAGGATCCCGCGCACGGTGCTGTTCAGACGTTCGTCCACTTTCCAGCGCCTGCGTAGAGCTTGCACGTAGGTGGCCGAGCCGCCGCGCACCACGCGCCATTCCGGTCGTTCGGCCACTTGCAGCATCTGGTGATTCGCCATGAACTGCACGAGGTAGCGTGCCGGAAATGACAGGATCTGCGCAGGCGGTGACGACCACAGCGCCGAGGCCATCGGCACCAGATGCTCGTCGCGGAACGCTGCGCCGTAGCGGTGTTCGGTGAGCCAGTCGCCCAACGTAGGCCCCTGGTGCGAGCCATCGAGCAGGGCAGGCGCCTCGCGGTAGAACCGGAACAGGTCGCGCACCATGCCGATGAAGCGCGGCGACAACAGGTTGCGCCGCTGGCAGAACAGCGTATCCAGTGAGGTGGCGTTGTATTCCAGCCCGTTAGCTTCGCTGTGCACCGCGAAGCTCATCGTGGTGGGTTGTGAGGCCACGCCGAGTTCCTCGAACAACCGCGTCAGCAACGGGTAATGCACCGGGTTGTGCACGATGAAGCCGGTGTCCACGAAGTAATGGCGGCCGGCGAGCTCGATATCGTGCGTGTGCGTGTGGCCACCGAGGTAGTCGTTCGCCTCGTACAGCGTCACTGAGTGGCGGCGCGACAGCAGCCATGCCGAGGCCAGACCCGCGATGCCCGATCCGATCACGGCGATGCGCATCTCAGTGCTCCGCCTTGCCAAGCACCCATGCGGGCACCGGTTTCAAGTCGTGTACCAGGCCGAGCAGCGCCATCAGCTTGAGGCCGTACCAGGTCAGGTCTATTTCCCACCAACGGAAGCCCTGTCGCGCGCTGCCGGGAAAGTAATGGTGGTTGTTGTGCCAGCCCTCGCCGAAGGTGAGCAGGGCGAGCCACGGATTGTTGCGACTGTCGTCGCGCGTGGCGAAGCGGCGCGAGCCGAAGCGATGCGCCAGCGAATTGATCGTCACTGTGGCGTGGAACAGCACTATCGTGGATACCACGAACCCCCATACCAGCAATTGTGCGCCGCTGGTATGCAGTTGCGGCGCCACGTGCTGCAGCAAGGCGCCCAGCACGTACAGCGCCACTGCCAGCAGCACCGGCATGGCGATGTCGTAGCGGTCGAGCCAGTGCAACTCCGGATACGCCGCCAGGTCCGGCACGCGCTCCAGTTCGGTGCGAAATGCTCGCGGCGTGAGAAACCAGCCCATGTGGCTCCATAGGAAGCCGTGCACACTGGGCGAGTGCGGATCGAGCGCGGTGTCGGCGTGGCGATGGTGATTGCGGTGGTGCGCGGCCCACCACAGCGGGCCGCGCTGCACGCAGGTGGCGCCGATCACGGCGAACACGAACTGCACTGCGCGCGAGGTGCGAAAGGTCTTGTGCGAGAAGTAGCGGTGATAGAAGCCGGTGAGCGCGAACATGCGCAACACATACAGCACCGCAGCCGCAGCCAGCGCCGTCGGCGACACGCCTACCCAGATCACGCCGAAGCAAGCCAGGTGGAGAGCTACGAACGGCGCTGCACGCAGCCAGTCGATACGGTCGGCGCGTGCATCATCCATCGCCTCCGATGTTTCCGCCGTATCGAACCATTGGCGCAGCCTGTGCCGACGGTGGACAGACGCAGCGGCCATGCTTGCAGCTAGGACGGGACGGGCGGGCATGGCGGCGATCCAATGGCAGGTTGTCTATCCATACGAGCGTGATCGCCAAATGGATGCACGCCATCACCGGATAGGTGCTGCATCCAAAAGGCGCCCGGATGCGTATGAGTCCCCGAGAGCATCCATCGTTGCCATGCCCTAAGATGAAACCCGAATCCCATCTAGCAAGCTTGTCGCCATTCGAGGTGGCGAGGGCCATGTCGAGCAGCGACCCACAAGTGCGCGATGCAGGCTATTGGTCCGCGCAGATGGCAGCAGTGTCGCTGCGGCGCGACCGCGACAGCTTCATGCGCATCTATGACCACTTCGCGCCGCGTACGCGGCTTTACCTGAAGGGGTTGGGCTGCCCCGAGGCGGTGGCCGAGGAATTGGCGCAGGAAGCCTTGTTGCGCCTATGGCAGGCCGCGGGACGCTACGATGCCACGCGCAGCAGCCTTTCCACCTGGCTGTTCCGCATCGCGCGCAACCTGCACATCGACCGGGTGCGCCGCGAGCCGTACTGGGTACCGATGGACGACGAACCTGGGTGGGTGGACAAGGACGACGCCAGCGGTTTTTCCTCGGCCGAAAGCCACGCCGAGCAGGTCGAACTCCAGCAACGCATTGAACACCTTCCGGCCATCCAGGCCCGCTTGATCCGCATGTCCTATTTCGAAGCCAAATCGCACCAGGAAATCGCCGAGGAACTCGGCATGCCGCTGGGCACCGTGAAATCCAGCCTGCGTCGCGCGTTCCTGCGCCTGCAGCTCGGTGTGAGGGGGCAGGCATGAACCCGCGCCATCATCTCGACGAGGCCACCGTGCTCAGTTTCGCCGCCGGCGCGCTGTCGCCGGAGATGGTCGCCGTGGCGGCCACGCACATGGAAGTATGCGGACTCTGCCGCGAACGACTGTCCGGCGCCGAACGCATCGGAGGTGCCTTGCTGGGGCAGCAGCAACCCGCAGTGGGAGACACCGCGCGCGGTGCCCGTCTGCGCGAAGCGATGCTAGGCCTGCTCGACGAGGAACCGAAGATCGAAGCATCCCAGGCCGCTGCGCCCGCGTCGTCGAACGATGCCCCTGCCGCGGATTGCCTGCCATCGCCGCTGCAGCCGTATTTCGGCCGCTCATGGCGAGCGCTGCGCTGGCGTTGGATGGCGCCGGGCGTGCACATGATCCGGGCCGCACGTGGCAGTGGCGATACCCTGATCCTGCTCAAGATCGCTCCGGGCAAGAGCATGCCGATGCACAGCCACCAAGGCACCGAACTTACCCAGATTCTGCAAGGCGCCTACAACGACGCGCTTGGTCATTTTGCTCCCGGTGACGTGGCCGATCTCGACAATGAGATTGAACACCAGCCGATCACCGCGCCAGGCGTACCTTGTGTGTGCGTTGCTGCGCTGGATGCGCCGCTGCGTTTCCCTGGCTGGCTGGCGCGCAAGCTGCAGCCGCTGGTCGGCCTGTAATGCAATCCACACTAGACCATCGCGAAATCCGCTACCGTCAGTCCAAGCACGAAGATAGGCCCCGGTTTGCAAAGGGATAGCCTGCGGCCTCGATCAAATTCGGGTGCCGCGCGGAAATCGCGTCATTGGTCGGCACCACACGCCACTATTGGACAACCAGGCGAAGGGCTGGCACGGCACAGGCCAAAAATGCGACGAGATATTTCATGGACAGGCTCCGACAAAGGTCTGACTGTCCGTAGCTTGCTCAGGCCACTGCTGAGGTGCCTTCTGGATTTTTGCGATGTCGTAGCCCATGCCCTTGGCCCGCTCCAGCATGGTTTGGTAGTCGGCATCGGATACCCGCGGCGTGCGCGCCATATACCAGAGGTAGTCACGCGCATCGCGCACCACCATCACCTGGCCGTAATCCGGCTTCAACCAGCCGATCAGGTACTGGGTACTCAGGAAGGCGAAAAAGCGCACGCGCCATTCACCATCGCCGCTGCCCTTTACTACGCTAGCCGTCGAATGCAACAGCTTGACCGGCGTTTCGAAGCTGCCGGGCCGCTGCCGAAACCAGGTGCAGATCGTGCCGTCCGCGTTGCGGCTATAGGTCTCGACCGAATTGTGACCGCCTCGCTCGAAGCGTGTCGGAATGGAAGCGATCACGTACCAGCGGCCCATGTAGCGAGAAAGATCCACACCCTGCACCGGCTGGATCGGATCGGTCGCCCCTGCGCAGGCCGCCAGCGACAGCATGCCCAGCAAGCTCAGGGTGATCATGACTCGCATGCGTTTCATGTGAGGCACCCGGTAGTTGCGCGGCATGATCAGCCGCCTTTGGATGCATACGGGATATACGCAGTATTGGATGCGGCGCGATGGAGGTTTGCTCAGCGCGGTGGAAGCGCCTGCCATTGACGCAACGCTGCTTCCCGTGTGGCGCTTAAATCCACGATCGGTGCGGGATAGCCGCAGTTGGTGAGTGCATCCGGATCGCGCCACGGCTCATGCAACAGCTTCGTGGGCAGTTTGGCTAACTCCGGCAGCCAGCGCTTCAGATAAGCCGCCTCCGGATCAAATTTCGCCGCTTGCGTGTGGGGGTTGAACACCCGGAAATAAGGCGCGGCATCGGCGCCACAACCGGCGACCCATTGCCAGCCAAGCGTGTTGTTGGCGAGATCCGCATCCACCAGCGTGTCCCAGAACCAGCGCGCGCCGTGCTGCCAGTGCAGGCGCAGATTCTTGGTAAGGAAGCTGGCAGCGATCATGCGTACGCGGTTGTGCATCCAGCCGGTATGCCAAAGCTCGCGCATGCCGGCATCCACGAGCGGGATGCCGGTGCATCCCAGTTGCCAGCGGCGCAAGATCGCAGGATTGTCATCCGCCCAGCGGAACGAGTCGAAGCGCGGATTGAAGTTTTCGGTCGGTGTCTGCGGGAAGTGGTAGAGCAGGTGATGGGCGAACTCGCGCCAGCCCAACTCGCGCAGGTAGGGTTCGAGATCGGGACGGCGTCGCGCATCCATGCGCTGGGTGCGCGCCTGCAAGGCGTGCAGGATCTGGCGCGGGGTGATTTCGCCGAAATGCAGGTGCGGCGAAAGGCGCGAGGTGCCGTGGCGCGCCGGCAGGTCGCGACCGTTCGCGTAGTCGGCCAGGGCATCGTCGACGAACACTTCCAGCAATTCCTGCGCGCCCGCTTCGCCAGGCTTCCAGCTCGCGGCCAATCCGCCGGCCCAGGGAATTCGCGGCAGGAGCTCCAGCGCATCCAGCGGCAGACTGCCAGACAGTTGCAGCCACTGGCGGGCATGGGCTTCCGGCAACGGTTGTTCGGCCGGCAACTGCGCGCGCAACTTGCGCCAGAACGGAGTGAATACGCGATAGGGCAGGCCTTCCGCCGTGGCCAGCTGCCAGGGCTCACACCACAGATTGCCGGGCAAGCTATGGACGGCGATGCCATCGGCGCGTAGAGCCGCCTTGAGTGCGGTGTCGCGCGCGATGGCGGCCGGTTCGTATCGGCGGGTCCAGTACACGGCGCGCGCGCCGCTGGCCTTGATCAGCGCACGCAACCTGGCAAGGCTGTCGCCGCCGGCGATATGCAAGGTCGCGCCTTGCGCCGAAAGGCGTTGCTGCAGCGCCTCGAGCGCATGATGCAGCCACCAGCTGCTGGCACCCCCGGGTTGCCACGGTGCTTCCTCGTCCCGCGCGTGCAGGTATAGCGGAAGTATGCGTTCGTGCCCGGCGCAGGCTGCGTCGAGCGCCGGGTGATCGGCCAGGCGCAGGTCGCGCCGGAACAATACGAGCGCGGTGTCATGGCCGATGGAGGATGGTCTGGTCAACGCTGTCGCCGCCTGTCGCCGCCTGTCGCCGGACGTGAACTCTACCTTGAAGCCCGGTGCGCGATCAGGTGAAGGGATCGAGGGCACGACGAGGATGGGCTTTCGACTGAATACGCGGACCCTGGCTGCTTTTTTTTCCGCTGCCTGTTTCATCACGGGATCAAAGCGTCATCCCGCCATCGATGGTGAGGCTTGAGCCCGTCATATATCGGGGCGACGCTCTGGCCGGATATGAAACCAGTTCGGCGATGTCTTCGGCCTCGCCCACCTAGCTCCGTTGGGGCCTCAGGCGACCGGTTTGACGACACCCGTCTCGTCTGCGAGTGCATCGACCGCGACCACGCTCGTCCTGGCGTGCTCTGCGCCAACGCCGGCTTCTACGAAGTCGATGCGCCGGGCGGGTTGAGCGAGACGCATGTAGACACCACCTTCAATATCAACGTGAAGAGGACGGCGTCGTCGGGCAGATATGCCGCATGCGGGTTGCAGCCATACGTGAGCCGCCACGTTCCATGAACATCTCTCAGTGAATCATCTGTACGCACCCAAGGATTCCCTCATGCATATCGATCTCTCCACCCGTACCGCCATCGTCAGCGGCTCCACTGCCGGCATAGGCCTGGCCATCGTCAAGGGGTTGGCCGGCGCCGGCGCGCGCGTCGTCATTACCGGCCGCACGCAGGCGCGTGTCGATGCGGCTCTCGCCGCAGTCAGGAAGGAACTGCCGCAGGCGAGGCTTGACGGTGTCGCCGCCGACCTCGGCACGGCTGCAGGTGCGGAGGTGCTGATCCGCTCGGTGCCGGATGTGGACATTCTGGTCAACAACCTGGGCATCTTCGAGCCCAAGGCTTTCTTCGATATTCCGGATGCCGACTGGCAGCACTTCTTCGAGGTCAACGTAATGGGCGGCGTGCGGCTGTCGCGGCACTACGCACAAGGCATGGCTCAGCGCGGCTGGGGACGCATCCAGTTCGTGTCCAGCGAGTCGGGCGTGCAGATTCCGACCGAGATGGTGCACTACGGCGTGACCAAGACCGCCCAGCTCGCGGTGTCGCGCGGCCTGGCCGAGACCCTCGCCGGCACCGGCGTCACCGTCAATGCCATCCTGCCCGGCCCGACCCTGTCCGAAGGCGTGGGCGAATTTTTCGGCAAGATCGCTGCCGAGCGCGGCGTGCCGCAGGCGCAGATAGAGAAGGAATTCATCACCACTCACCGTCCCAGTTCACTGATCCAGCGGCTGGCCAGCGTGGACGAAGTGGCAAACCTTTCAGTGTATCTCGCCTCGGAGCAGGCCTCGGCGACCACGGGTGCCGCCATGCGCGTGGACGGCGGCGTGGTGCGATCGGTTGTCTGAGTCGGTCCGGGACGCGTCAGCTTCCAGACCTGGTTCGGGACAGTTCTGGGATAAGGCATGATGGTGAGCCAGATGACTGGACCGAGTTATCAGGAGCAGGGCGACTGGCCGCGAGAATGTCGCCCGATCGTATTCCGGTCACGTTTGTCGCCTCATCCGTCCTGTCGCTGTATCGGCGTCCCTGGACTTCGTGTCAGTCCGTGTGCCCGAGCACCGGCTGATTCGCCGAGTCATTTCGGTGTGAGATGGAACAGGCCGCCAGGATCTGCGTCTTGCAGCATCCAGAGCGAGCCGTCCGGCGCCTCTTCGATATCGCGGACGCGTTTGCCGATACTCCAGCGCTGGACCGCGGTGGCGCCGCCCTTGCCGTCAAACGTGACGCGAACGATGGCCTCGCTGACGAGGCCGCTGAGCAAGGCGCTACCGTTCCAGTGCGGGAACAGGTTGCCTTTGTAGAACATGAGATTGCCCGGCGCGATCACCGGCGTCCAATAGATCACCGCCTTGGCGAGATCGGGTCGCGTATCCGGGCTGGGAATCGGCACGCCGTCATAGTTGATGCCATAGGAGACCAGCGGCCAACCGTAATTCTTGCCACGCTCGATCAGGTTCAGCCTGTCGCCGCCGCGCGGGCCATGCTCGAGTTCCCACAGCTGGCCATCGGGAGCAAAGGCGAGGCCATAAGGGGTGCGGTGGCCGGTGGTCCAGGTTTCCGCCGGCGTCAGGTTGGGCCCGGGGAACGTATAGGTGCTGACTACCGGCGCGGCCTTGGCTTTCTCGGTATCGGCTGCCGGATCGATCAGCGGAATGGTGCGGGCACCGACCTTTCCTGCCCACGGATTGCCCGGCGCGGGTTTGCCGTCCAGCGTCAGCCGCAGGATCTTGCCCACCGGTTGGTTGGGATCCTGCGCAGGAGTGAAGCGCTGGCGGTCGCCCAGCGTGAGGAACAGGTACTTGCCGTCCGGCGAGAACGCGATCTGGCCGCCGGGCTGACCGCCCTTGCCCGTGGGCATCTGCCGCCACAACACCTGGAAACCGTCCAGCCGGGGCTGCTTGCCATCCAGCACGAGCCGACCACGGCCCAGAGCTACGCCGCCGCCGTAGTCACCCGGTGCGACATACGTGAGATACACATTGTGGTCGATGGCGTAATGCGGCGAGAGGAAGACACCCAGCATGCCGTCCTGACCTTCGACATAGCTCGGCGGGACGCCACCGATCTCGGTCTTGGCGCCCTGCGGAGTCACCAGATCGACGCGGCCGACCTTCTCGGTCACGAGCATGCGGCCATCGGGCAAAAACGCGATGCGCCAAGGCAGATCGAAGCTCGCCACCTTCGTGACGGTGAAGGGAAGGTTGGGGTCGGACTTCTGTTCGCCCGCATTGGTTTGCGCATGGGCGGCGCTTGTCAGCAGAGCTGCAAGAAAGACCCCGGATGCCAGCTTCATCATCTGCATGTTTCCTTGCACCCGAATGAGTGACCCCGAACATCCTAGCGCTCCGAATGCCGTCCCGGTGTGATGATTCTTTTCAATTGCGTGCCCGAAGCGGCGGCTGATTCGCCGAATTATTCCGGTGTGAGGTGGCAGGCCGCCGGGTTCGGCATCTTCCAGCATCCAGAGCGAGCCGTCCGGCGCCTCTTCAATATCGCGGACGCGTTTGCCGATACTTCAAAACGCTGGACCGCGGTGGCGCCGCTTTCACACGATTGGCGGAAGAGTGCAAGGGCAAGAACGCACGACGGTATTGCCCCCGGATATCTTCCGGTGCTTCGAAAACGACGCCTTCTGGATCGTGGTTGATGCTATGTCCGGCATGGATCACGATTAGCGCGTCGGCGTGAGTGCGCACAGGCGGGGCATGCGCATGTTCCAGTGAACGTTGGTGCGCGAAGGCCTTTCGCGCGAAGGGCTCTTTCGGCGGCGTTGAACGGCCGCGAATCTCAATAGCTATTACATGCCGGCCGTGCGATGCGGCGCATGACAGGGAAAATCGAATGAACCGTGTGTATCGACTCATATGGAATCGGGCGCTGGCCGTCGTGCAGGTGACGTCCGAGCTGACGCGAACGAAAGGTTCGTCTTCGGGCGCATCCGCAACACGCGTCCTGCGCCGCCGTCCGCTTGCGCTGGCAATCGCCACCATGACGTTGGCTTGCGTGACCGCGCCGGCATGGAGTCAGACCTGTACGTCGAGCGACCCGTCGGGTTGCGGCGCGTCGGGTGGCATTGGCGGACGCCCCGGCCGCAGTCCGGATGGCGGCGCCGGCAACGGCACCGGCGGCGACGCGATCGTGTGGAATCCCAACACCAGCGAAAGCGCGGGAAGCACCGCCACCAACGGCACGGGTGGCAATGGCGCGGATGGGGTCTTTGACGTAGGTTCGGTCAATATCACTGCGACCGGTGGAGCGGGCGGCAGCGCAGGGGCGATCGGTTCGCCGGGCGTCGTTTCGTCCGTCACCGGTGGTACCGGCGGCGCCGGTCAGGCGGAGTCCGGATCAAGCATCGTAGGCGGCGGCGGTGGCGGTGGCGGGGCTGGCGTTTACATCAACGACGGCAATTCGTCCCCCATTGTGGGGACTACCACGACCATCGCCGGTGGCGCGGGCGGCAGGGGTGGTGATGCGACCGCCTCGGCTTCGAACGGCAATGCCACGAATGGCGACCCCGGCGGCGGTGGCGGCGGCGGCGCGGGTGCGGTCATTGCCGCGGGTGCGGGTGGCGTATCCCTCATCAACAACGGCAGGTTGCTTGGCGGCGCTGGCGGGGCCGGAGGCAATGGCGGGTATGCCGGCAGTGGCGGCGGTGGCGGCGATGGCCTGCTGGTACTTGGCGTCGGTGCTGCGATTACCAACAACAGCACCGGTACGATCATCGGCGGCCTGGGGGGCAACGCCGGGATTTACCAGGATGGCGGGAACCTGCCAGGCGGCTACGGCAGCGGCGGCGCGGGCGTCAACCTCGTGGGCGTGGGTTCGTCGCTGGAGAACGCGGGCACGATCATCGGCGGCAACGCCAACACTGCCTCCGCTATACCGAGCGCACAGGACGGTACGCCGGGTGTCGGCGTGCGCGGCTGGGGTGGAGTCACGGTTGTCACCGACGGCAGCATTGCCGGCGGCAGCAACGGCAGCATGCAGGCGGACTCGCTGCTGTTCTCCGGCGGCGGGAACCAGCTGGTGGTCCTGTCGGGTGCCTCGTTTACCGGCAACATCCAGAGCATCAGCGGCAGCACCGGCGGCGGCGACATCTTTACGCTGGCGGGCGACGTCAACGGTTCCCTCGATGCTGCACTGATCAATGGCTTTGCCAGCAACACCAAGACCGGCAACAGCAATTGGACGTTGACCGGCACAGGCAACGCAGGCACCGACTGGACCGTCCAGCAGGGCGTGTTGACCGGCAGCGCCAGCGCCTTCGAAGGCAACCTGACGTTCGCGAGCAATGGCATCGGAACGCCCGTGGTGGACTTCAACCAGGCTGCCGCGGGCAGCTTCGCCGGCTCGGTGAGCGGCACGGGTCAGGTCATCAAGGACGGCGCGGGCCCGCTCACGCTTTCGGGTGACCTGTCCACGTTCAGCGGGGCGTTCACCATCAATCAGGGTTCGGTGTTGCTGACGGGCAACGGGAACCTTCAAGGTGCTGAGGTTGCCGATGGCGGCGCACTCGATGTCAGCGGTACCAGTGGCGCGACGGCTACCGTCGCCGGCATTTCCGGCAACGGCACGGTGACGCTGGGCACGCATACGCTGGTGATCGACAACGCCGCGAACGACGATTTCAGCGGAGCGATCTCCGGCACGGGCGGCGTCACGCTCAATGGCGGCATTCAGACGTTCTCCGGTGCCAACGCCTATCTCGGGGCGACGACACTCAACGGCGGTACGCTCGTCGTCTCGGCGGATGCCAACCTGGGACAGAGTACCGCTGTGCTGGCTTTCAACGGGGGCACGCTGGAGAACGACGGTGTGTTTGTGACCACCCGCAACATCAGCCTGGTCGGCACCGGAACGTTGCAGACGGATGCCGACCTGACGGTGTCGGGCAATATCAGCGGCAACGGTACGTTGATCAAGACGGGTACGGGCACGCTGACACTCAGCGGAAGCAACAGTTACATCGGCGGCACGACAGTCAGTGCAGGCACCTTGCAGGGCGATACGAACAGCCTGCAGGGAGACATCACCGACAACGCCGCACTGGTATTCAACCAGGCCGCCAATGGCACTTATGTCGGCACAGTCTCTGGCAGCGGCACGTTGACCAAGACCGGCACCGGCACGCTAACACTGGCCGGAGGCAACAGTTACAGCGGCGGCACGACAATCAGCGCCGGCACGCTGCAAGGCGATGCGAACAGCCTGCAAGGCAACATCGTCAATGACGCCGCACTGGTGTTCAACCAGACCGGCAGCGGCATCTATGATGGCGTGATCTCCGGTACCGGTACGCTGACCACGAGCGGTTCCGGCACGCTGACCCTCAATGGCGTCAACACCGCCAACGGTCTTACCACGGTGGCATCCGGTTCCACGCTGCTCATCGGCGACAGCTCGCACAGCACGGCTACCGTGGGCGGCGATGTCAGCGTCAACGGAGGCACGCTTGGCGGTTATGGCACCGTGCAGGGCAGCGTCATGCTTGCCAATGGCGCCTCGCTCACGCCGGGCAGTGCGCTCGCCGCGGGCACGTTGACCGTCAACGGCGATCTCACCATTGGCGCCGGCTCGCTGCTGAACTTCGACTTCGGCTCGCCCGGCCCCAACTTCAGCACGCCCGGCCAGAGCGATCACGTCATGGTGAACGGCAATCTGTCGATCGGCAGTTCCACGCTCAACGTCAACAATCTCGGCAGCATGGGGCCGGGCTTGTACAACCTCTTTGAATGGGGCGGCTCGTTGAGCATCACCGGCGGCGGCTTTGCGCCGCCGAGCGGCATGACGTTGCAGATACTCACCGTCAGCAAGCAGATCAACCTGGTCGACACGCTTGGCGTCACACTGAACGAGTGGGATGCGAACGGATTGGCCAGCCCGACCCAGCTGGGCGGCGGCAGCGGTACGTGGTCGTTGTCTTCCAACACCTGGTCCGACACCACCGGCCAGTATGTCGGCCCGATGTCGCCACAGCCGGGTTTTGCGATCTTCGGTGGCGCATCCGGCACGGTCACCGTGGACGACACCAACGGCACGGTCGGCGCCACCGGCATGCAGTTCGTCAGTGACGGCTACCACCTGACGGGCGGCGCCATCGATCTGGTGGGGCAGGGCGGCGCAGCGCCGGTCCTTCGCGTGAGCAGCGGCGACACCGCCACCATCGACAACGTACTGGACGGCGTCAACGGCCTGAACAAGACCGATGGCGGAACGCTGGTGCTCAATGGCGTCAATGGCTACACGGGCACGACCGTACTGAGTGGCGGCACTCTGTCGGTGTCCTCCGATGCCAACCTCGGCGCGAGCACCAACCCGCTGGATTTCGAAGGCGGTACGCTGGAGGTCACCGGCACCACCTTCAACCAGACGGCGCGCAGCATGGTCTGGGGCAATCCAGGTGGCGGCTTTGATATCGACAATGCCGCCAATGTGTTCACGGTAGCGCAGGCATTGACGGGTAGCGGTGGCCTGGCGAAAAGCGGCGCAGGCGTGCTGTCGCTCACCGGTGCCGATACCTACGCCGGAGACACCACCATCAGCGCCGGTACCCTTTCCCTGTCGGGCAGCGGGAACATTTCCCATTCCGCGGACGTGAGTATCGCCACCGGCGCCACCTTCGATATCGGCAATACCCAGAGCGGTGCGTCCATCGTGTCGCTCGACGGCAGTGGCGTCGTCAGTCTCGGCAACCAGACGCTCACGCTGACCCAGGCCAGCGGCAACTTTGCCGGCACGATCTCTGGCGCCGGCAGGCTCACGCTCGCCAGCGGCAACGAAACGCTGTCCGGCTCCAATCTCTATACCGGCGCCACTGTGATCGATGGCGGCATGCTGGCGTTGTCGGGCGGCGGCGCACTGGCCCATTCGTCTGACGTCAATGTCGCCAGCGGCGCCATCTTCGATATCACGAGCACCAGCAACGGCGCGTCGATCGTTTCACTCGACGGCAACGGCACGGTGAGCCTCGGCGGCCAGGTGTTGACGCTGACGAATGCAGCCGGCAATTTCAGCGGCACCATCACCGGCAACGGTGGCATCACGCTGGCCGGCGGGGCCGAGACCCTCGGGGGCAGCAACACGTATCTTGGCGGCACCACGATCTCCGGTGGCACGCTGTCGGTGTCTAGCGATGCCAATCTGGGCGACTCGTCGGGCAGTCTCGCCTTCAACGGCGGCACGCTGGCGAACACGGCCTCGTTCAACACGGCGCGCAACATCACCTTGGCAGGCGGCGGCACGTTCGACACCGTCGGCAACCTCACTGTGTCGGGCAACATCGACGGATCGGGTGCACTGATCAAGGATGGCGCAGGTTATCTGGTACTTGCTGGCACCGGCACCTACGCTGGTGGCACCACGGTCAATCAAGGCACGTTGCAGATCGGCAACAACGGCACCACAGGCACCATCGCGGGCAACGTGACCATCGGCGTCCATGGCGTGCTCGCGTTTCTCCGTAGCGACGCGTTCGAATTCACGGGTGCGATTTCCGGCAGCGGTACGGTGGTGCAGGGTGCTGGTGCGCTCATCCTGGACGGCAACAGCAGCGGCTTCGCCGGCACCACCACGGTGCAGGCCGGCATGCTGGAAGTCGGCGATGCCGGCACGCCGTTGGCAACGCTTGGCGGCAACGTTACGGTAGCAAGCGGCGGTACCTTGCGTGGCCACGGCACGATCGGCGGCAACGTCACCAACGACGGCACCCTGTGGGCAGGCGGCTCGATCGGCACGTTGACGGTTCGGGGCAACTACACCCAGGCGTCCGACGGCGTGTTCGAAGTGGAAGCCACGCCCGCTGGCCAGGCCAGTCTGCTGAGCGTCGGCGGCACGGCCAACCTGGCAGGCACGGCGTTGGTGCTCGCTGATGCCGGCACCTGGATGTCGCGTACCAGCTATACCGTGCTCACCGCTGCGGGCGGTATCAACGGACAATTCGCCTCGGCAAGCAGCAGCCTGCCGTTCCTGACACCCATGCTGGCCTACGGCACGACTACGGTGACGCTGTCGCTGCAGCGCAATGACATCAACTTCAGCACCGTGGCGCAGACACCCAACCAGCGAGCAGTCGCGACAGCGGCAGACATGCTGGGTTTCGCCAACGCAGCCTACAGTGCGCTGGTGGTGCTGGACGCGCCCGCCGCACGTCGCGCCTTCGACCAGTTGAACGGCGAAATCCACGCTTCCACGCGCACGGCGATCCAGGACGACGATCGCTACGTGCGCGATGCGATCGGCCAACACCTCGCCGGGATGACCAACAACGCCAACGGGCTGAATGTCACCGACGATCATGGCGTCACCGCGTGGACCTCGGTGTGGGGCCATTGGGGCAGCCATGACGGTGACGGCAATGCATCCAGCTTCAGCGCGAATGGCAGCGGCATGCTGGTGGGCGCCGATCTGCCGGTGGGTGACGATGCGAGGTTGGGCGCGATCATCGGCTCCGGCCAGGGCACGACGCGCATCGCCACGCTGGGCTCGTCCTCGCATGTACTCGACCAGCACATCGGCATCTATGGCATGGCACAAACCGGCCCGCTGCAATGGCAGGGCGGTGCGATCTACGGCCTGCAACACGTCGACACGAACCGCTTCATCGGCTTCGGATCGTTCGCGGGAACGGCGCAAAGCGATTACCACGCCCATGCCGCGCAGGGTTATGTCGATGCGAGCTGGCCGATCGCGTTTGGCAACGCCATGCTGGCGCCGTTCGCGAACCTGGCCTATGACAACCTGCACACGCCGGCATTTGGCGAAAGCGGCACGCCGGCCGCGCTCGACGTGGCATCGCAGGACAGCGGCGTGGGTTACGCCACGCTGGGTCTGCGCGCCACCTTCGACCTGGGTGCGCCCAACCACGGTTTGCATGCGCACGCCAGCCTGGGTTGGCAGAGAGCGTGGGGCGACACGCTGCCCACCACTACCGAGCGCTTCGCCGGCGGCGGCGACAGCTTCGAGGTCGCCGGGCTGCCGGTGGCGCAGGATGCAGCGGCCATCAGCGGCGGCATCAGTTTCACGATCACGCCTACGGTATCGGCGGACGCCAGCTATCAGGGACAGTTCGGGCATCGTGCTTCTGACCAGGCCGCGCGCATCAGCCTCGACTGGAAGTTCTGAGGCTACGTCGTACCGTCCGATGAGATGTCGGGCGAGCGCGTAGGTTGAAATTTGGCGAGGACGTTCCCAACAGTCTTCCCGAAATCAGATGTTCACTAACGTCGCCTTGGAGTGAGACGAACGTCGAACCGAGTGCCCTTCCGATATGTGGCGGGAGGTGCTGCGGTTGTTTGCTGGTGCAGCTTGATCCCGCGCCGCTGCCATTGGGCAGGCTGCAACGTTTGAATTTTGGGCTCTACGCTGAACAGTCAGCTACTCAGCAACATGACGGCGGTCGGCCTGCGCTAATTAGTCGCGTTTTGTAGGCATGCCGTTCGCGTAACGGAGCGGTTGGCTATCAACGAAAGAGGGAGGACTAATTATGAAAACTTTTAAGCAAAGTATGCTGCTCGTTCTTTGCGTCCTGATGCTTGCTGCGTTGAACGGCTGTGTCGAAGATGCAAGGACGGGACTGATCTGTCCGCCAGGTAGTCATCCGGGTCCTCATGGACACCAGTGTTTCCCTGACTGATCAACTCCGGAGTTCTTTGCGCCGCCGCAGCCCACGCCGCGGCGGCGGACGCATCACTCTTACGCTGTTTGAAGCAAGGCCATGCGTGTTGGTCATACGCGGACTGGCGCAAACAGCATCATGAGATTCAGCAACAGCGGCCACCCCAACGGTTAGCCCGTGTTATCGCGAGTAGCGTGTTGTCCGGAGCGGCTCAGGGCCGTGGACCTGTTACTCGTTTGGCCGCAGTGCTTGCAGGCCAAGCCATTGAGACGTCCGGGCTCTCGATGGCCGATCTCTGTTCCGTACACCACATCACATGGCGCGAAAGCGGTGGCGGAATGCGTCGCTCACGCGAAGCGGCTCGGCAATGCCGTGCAGCCAGACCACCAGGCGGCCATCCCCGTCCGGCTTGACCTGCCGGATCGCCGACACGCGGACGATGGCGTTGCGATGGACCCTCCAGAAGACTTCAGGATCGAGCTTGGGTATCAGATCCTTCAGCGGCGTACGGATGTATGCGCTATCGGTGGCGGTGGCGACGCGGGTGTACTTTTCCTCGGACTGGAAAAGAATGACATCGCCGATGTGGATCATCCGGAGGGTGTCGCCGATGCTGGCGGTAATCCAGCTGATCGTCTCCACGGGCTTCAACCGGCCCGCGAGGCTGTCGATCAACGCCGTCAGATCGACCTGCGTGGCCGACTGACGACTGCGCAAGCGTGCCACCGTTTCAGTGAGGCGGTCGGCGCGGATCGGTTTGAGCAGGTAGTCGATGGCGCCGGCATCGAACGCCTTTATCGCGAATTCGTCGTGCGCGGTGATGAAGACGACCTGGGCGGGGCTTACGGCCTGCTGCGCCACCTCGAGGCCGCTGAGTCCCGGCATGCGGATGTCGAGGAAGACGACGTCCGGTTTCTTCGATGTCCATGCATCGAGCGCGGTGGCGCCATTGTCGCATTCCGCGATGACGACCAGTTCCGGCCACAGTCGTGCCAGCATGCCGCGCAGCTCCGTTCGCTGCGGTTCTTCGTCTTCGGCGACAAGGGCCGTGATGGGTGCGGTCATGGGGACGCGAGCGGAATGTGGATGCTTGCACTCACCCCGCCTCCGGTACGTGATGCGATCTCGAAGCGCGCACGCGCTCCGAAACGGTCGTGAAGCTGGGCGCGAACATTCGCGAGGCCCAGGCCGGGTGTGGTGCCGGGTTGCAAGCCTCGGCCATCGTCCTGGACGTGCACGCTCAGGAAGCCGTCCGCGGCGCCGGCGATGATCTCGATACTGCCGGGGCCGAGCTTCGGCTCGATGCCGTGGGTCATCGCGTTCTCCACCAGCGTCAGCAGGATCAATGGGGGGAAGGACATGGCCCGGATCTCGTCGCTCGCATCGACACGAACCTCGATGCGGCCAGCCGTGCGGACCTTCATGATCTCGAGATAGCCCAGGCAAAGATCGATCTGCCGACCGAGCGTGGCTTCTTCGATGCCCGTCGTGCGGATGCGTGGCAAGGCGATGCGCAGATAGGCCGCAAGCGCATCGATGGTTGTCGCCGCGCGCCCGGGTTCGCTGGCGATCAGCGACCGCACCGATGCCAACGTGTTGAAGAGGAAATGCGGTTCGACCTGCGCCTGCAGCAGGGCCAGCCGCATGTCGGCCGCATTCCGTTCCGCACGCAGGTTCTCGATCTGGCGGGCGGCTGCGAACTGGGCGATGCGCCGCCGCTCGCCGAGATAGTAGAGCGTTGCGTAACCGCCGCCAGCCAGGATCAGGGCAAACACAGATGCATTGACGGTGGAGCCGAGAAAATTTGAAACGGCCATGCCTAGCCAGTTGATTCGCATGTGGTGCCCGGCATAGGCCTGCATGAGATGGGCGTGATAGGCGCCCACCCAGTTCAGGGCGACGGCCCCGAGCCAGAGCCCCAGCAGGATCGCCAGGACCACCAGCACGCGTTCCAAGGTGACCGGAAAGCGCCGATATCGAATCAGCGTCGCGAGGAAGGGGCCAGTCGAGACCGTGATCAGCGATGCGGAGCAAGCCCGCAGTGCCAGTCCGGGCCAGTCGCCCCATGCCCCCGTGCCCGACGCATGCCAGAGGCCATACGTGCAACCGGCAACGACTGCCAGCGGCCACAGCACGATTCCCCGGCGCAGCAACCAGGGCCAGGTGAAGGTGCGGAAGCGTTGATAGAGCGCCCAACCATCCAGGTCCGACATCACGCTTTGCGGCACTCGGGCATGCAGGTCGTCGTTGGGAAAATCCATGCGTGACACGTTAGCAAAGCATGCGCCGGTGCGCACACGAACCATCCGCAGCAGGGCCGTTTCATCGCATCGTCGACCGGTTCCGTCGCATGTCCATCCCGCTGCGCTCGGGCGTGCCCTATATCTGCGGCACACACGACATCGGGAGTAACCATGCAGATCAAGATTCTGGCGAAGGCTGCCATAGCGTTCGCGATCCTCGTCGGACCAACGGCCATGCCGTACTGCCTGCACGCGCAAGCCGCTGCGCAGGACGCCACGCAAACCGAGCCATGGGTATCCACCGCGTGGCTGGCCAGTCACCTGCACGACCCCAACCTCGTGTTGCTGCAGGTTGGCGAAGCGTCGCAAGACAAGGCGATGCATATCCCCGGCGCGCGCTTCGTCCATCTTGACGACGTCGCCGCCACGTCGAGCAAGCTTTCGCTGGAATTGCCGACGGCACCGGCATTGCGCCAGCGACTGCAGGACCTGGGCATCTCCGACGGTTCCCGCGTCGTGGTGTACTTCGGCAACGACCAGGTCTCCGCGTCGACGCGAGTATGGTTCACGTTGCAATCGGCCGGACTGGGCGCGCGCGCCGACCTGCTCGACGGCGGCATGCCGAAGTGGCGCCGCGAAGGCCGGCCCGTTACTGACCGGGCCGTCGCAGTTACGCCAGGAACGTTGGCACCCTTCAATCTTCAGCCAACCGTCGTCGATGCGGCGTTTGTGCAGACACACGCCCGCAAACCAGGTTACGTGCTGATCGACGCGCGTGCCGCGATGTACTACGACGGCCTGGAAGAGAGCGGAGCAGATGGTCACCTCCGCCGCGGCCACATTCCGAGCGCGCACAGCCTGCCGTACACCGACATCACCAACGACGATCTCACCCTGAAGAAACCGGCCGAACTGCTGGCCTTGTTCCGCAAGGCCGGGGTGAAGACGGGCGATCGGGTGATTGCCTATTGCCACATCGGCCAGCAGGGAACGGCGGTGTTGTTCGCAGCGCGTGCCGCGGGGATCGATGCCGTGCTGTACGACGGCTCATTCGAAGATTGGACGATGCGTAATCTGCCGGTCGAGCGCTGACGATGCGCACACGCCGTCCTTATGCCGAACCTCACCTGACGGGCGTTTGCCTCGGCCTGCTGCTGCTTGCCTGCTTCGCACTGACGGGGCAGGGACTGGGCGCGTCCGGTGCATTCGCGAGCGTGGCCAGCGGTGTCGTCGGCACCGTCTCGCCGGAAGCGGCGGCACATAGTGCCTACTTCCTCAGCTACCTCCAGGACGGATCGCCGTGGACTGCCTGGATTGTCGTTGAAATCATCGGTGTGCTGATCGGCGCCACCGCGTCGGCGGCGCTGGCAGGGCGAACGCGACTGACGTCCGTCCACGCCATCCGTCCGTCCGCCGGCAAGCTGTTCGCCGGAGTCGCCGGCGGCACGTTGATGGGCATCGGGGCGGCGCTGGCACGCGGTTGCACGAGCGGCCTCGCATTGAGCGGCGGTGCGGTGCTGAGTGTCGGTGCCTGGATCTTCATGGCGGCATTGTTCCTGGCAGGTTTCCTCGCCGCACCACTCGTGCGCAGGCTCTGGCCATGAACGATCTGCTGGTCGCGGGAGGTATCGGCGTGGCATTCGGCTGTGCACTCGAATGCGCCGGTTTGGGCGATCCGCCGAAGCTCGCCGGCCAGTTCTATCTGCGGGATTTCACCGTACTCAAGGTCATGCTGAGCGCGATGCTGACCGCGATGCTCGGTGCCTTCTGGGGCGGCCGGCTGGGCGTGTTTGATTCCGCAGCGTTCTACGTGCCCGATACGTATCTGCTTCCGCAACTCCTCGGCGGACTGGTCTTCGGGCTCGGCTTCGTGCTGAGCGGCCTGTGCCCGGGCACCTCCTGCGTAGCGTTGGCCAGCGGCCGCGTCGAAGGTGCCGCGACGATGCTTGGGTTGTTCGCAGGCGTGCTGCTGGTCGGCATGGCCTTTCCCGCGATCGAACCTTTCTATCGCTCGACGCCGTATGGCCCGTTGACACTCCAACGCCTCACGGGCCTGCCTTACGGAGTCATGGTGGCGCTGGTCACGGTGGTCGCCGTTTCGGTGCTGACATGGATCGCAAAGCGGGAGGCAGGACCATGAAACTCGTGCGACAACTGGGCATCAGTGCGCTTGCATTGGGTTTGGGAGCGCCTTTCGCAGGCAGTCTCTTTCGCACGCAGCCGCGAGGGTTGGATCTGGATTCAATCGCGCGGGCGATCGATGAAGGCTCCGACCACGTCAGTGCGCGCCAGCTTGCGGAGTGGATACGCGATCGCCGGCCCGGGCTCCGCGTCATCGATGTGCGTTCGCCCGCTGAGTTTCGCGATGACCCGATCCCGACGGCGGAGAACGTGCCGATCGACCAGTTGGCGAAGTCGCACTTTGCGCCCGGCCAGACCATCGTCCTTTACTCGCAGGAAGGGGCGCATGCGGGCCAGGCCTGGGTGATGCTGCGCTCGCTCGGCGTGACCCAGGCGGTGTTCGTGCCGGGCGGCCTTGCCGACTGGCGCGACGAGGTTCTGTATCCACTGCTGCCGCCCAATGCCTCGCCCGCGGAGCGTTCACGGATCGAGGCATTGAGCCATTACTTCGGCGGCTCTCCCCGGATCGGGGCGGAGCAGGGCGGCAACGTTGCGAGTGCGACGCGGATCGGGCATGGCTCGCGGAGGCGCGGATGCTGACGCGTGCCATGGAATCCACCGATGCGGCCGACGCCTTCGACTTCGCCGCGCTTCGCGCCAGCGAATTCGCACGCCTGGATGCTGCCGGCATCGCCTATCTCGATTACGCGGCGAGCGCGCTGTACGGTGCCTCGCAGGCACGAGCGCATGGCGAGCGGCTGGCGCAGGGGATTTTCGGCAATCCCCATTCGGAGCATCTCGCATCACGCAACAGCGCCGCCGCGCAAGCGGCCGCCCGTGCCGCGACACTGGCCTTCTTCGATGCCGATCCGGACATCTACGACGTCTGCTTTACCGCCAATGCGACGGCAGCCATCAAGCTCGTCGCCGAGAGCTATCCGTTTTCGCTGCGCCGCGGGCTCATTCTCTCGGCCGACAACCACAATTCCGTCACCGGCATGCGGGAGTTTGCCAGGCGCACACAGGCAACCGTCAGCGTGTTGCCGCTGGATGCGCAACTCCGACTCGACCACGGATCCGCGAACCTGCGAGCGAGCATCGAACGACAAGGCAGGAGCTTGTTCGCATTCCCGCAGCAGTCCAACTTTTCCGGCGTGCTCCACGACCTGTCGCTCGTCGAAGAGGCCCAGGCACTCGGATGCGATGTTCTGGTCGACGCGGCGGCGGCCGGGCCGTCCGGCGCACTCAGCCTGAGGGAGCACTCCGCGGACTTCGTCGTGTGTTCGTTCTACAAGCTATTCGGCCTGCCGACCGGTGTCGGCGCGTTGATAGCGAAAAGGTCGGCTCTGGGTCGCCTTCGGAGGCCGTGGTTCTCGGGTGGAACGGTGGAGTTCGTGTCCATTGCGCACGGGCGGCACGCTCTCAAGCCGGGATACGGGGGATTCGAGGACGGAACTCCCAACTTCCTCGACCTCGCCGCCATCGAGTCCGGATTCGCCTTTCTCGCCAGCATGCCGCGCCCGTGCCTGCGCGCCCATATTCAGTCCCTCGTGCGACATTTCCTGGCACTGGCAGCGACGCTACGGCACAGCAATGGCGCGCCGCTGGTGCGTCTGTATGGCCCTCCGGATATGGAGCAGCGGGGCGGCATCGTCGCCTTCAACGTATTGCAGAACGACGGCAGCGTGCTGCGCTACGAGCACGTCGAACAGCTGGCGCAAGAACACGGCGTCGCCATTCGGGGCGGCTGCTTCTGCAATCCCGGGACGGCCGAGAAAGCATTCGGACTCGATGCCATAGGCGTGGAGCACTGCTTCGACAAACTCGAAGGCAACTTCAGCATTGACGCGTTCCGGCGCTGTACGGGACGTGCTGCCACCGTGGGTGCGTTGCGCCTATCCGTTGGCGCACCCACGACGTACGAAGACATCGCGCGTGCCGTGGCATTGATTGCTGCCTGCAGCGAGTAGACCCGGCGTGGCGGACGCGCATGTTGCGGATCAGGACACCAAGCTGCGCATGCACAAGACCGGAGCCATCCACGGCGTCTCTGAAGCCATCCACGGATGACCAACCGTTGCGCCAAACGAATCAATCACGCCAACCGAAGGAACCACGTGAAGATCATCCTGCGTCTCGCTCTTCCACTGTTGCTGCTCAGTACAAGCGCCAATGCTATCGTGACACGCCACGAGCAGCCCGATGCGCGTTACCGCGTCGACCCGCGAACCATGCCCGCGCTGGTCGATCTGCCCGACGAAGGTCACGGCACGCTGATTGCCCCACGCTGGGTGATTACTGCGGCCCATGCGGTGCACATGATGCAAATCATGCCTGAAGAGCATTTCGTGACCGTGAACGGAAGGCGACGGGCAGTGAGCCGCATCGTTGTTTACCCTGATTACCCCGCTGCGCGAATCGCCTGGCAGCAGATGTTCAAGCAGGTCAAAACGGCGAAACCCGACATCTTTGTGCACCAGTACATGGCGGCGATGGCCAGCATGCACGACATTGCCCTGCTGGAACTCACCGAGCCCGTGACCGACGTTGCGCCGATGCCGATCGATCGCGGCAACGCCAAGCCCGGCATGCTGAGCACGGTTTACGGCGCGGGCGCCACCGGCACCGAGCTAACTGGTGCGCCGGATAGTGAAAGTCATCGCACTCAACTGCGGCGCGCACAGAATCGCCTGACCCAGACTGATGGGCCCTGGCTGCGTTACGTATTCGACTGCAGTGCCGGCGCCCCGGCCCTCAGCGGCGCCACAGCGGGCGGCGACAGCGGCGGCCCAGTCACCGTCCTCGTGGCTGGTCACACCTACCTGGCCGGCGTCACTCACGGCCTGGATGGGACAGCCAGCGAAGTGGAGCGCGTCGTGCGGCAAATGCAGGATGGTTCATTCCGCATGGGCGTATGCGGGCAGCGCTTTGCGGCGGCGCGGGTGGGCTTTTATGCAGGGTGGATTGATCAAACCATGACCGCACATTGAATCCAGGGCGACTCACCCGTGTTGTCGTAAGCGGAACATCTACCGCATAGCTAGCGTCGAGATCCGCGTGGCGTGGACGTCGGTAGCCACCGGATTGTGCCGTTTCTCGTCGCGGCGGAGGCAACGCTTCGCGCAAACCCGCCCTGCGCCGTGATACTCGACCTGCGTGGCGATGGCGATGGCGGTGGCGAATACATCGACACCTGGCATTTCGCACATGCGCTGTCGGACTTGCTCGCGCCAGGCGGTCGCATCTTCGTACTCACCAACGCGCAAGCCTTTTCCGCCGCCATCACGGCTGCCGCATTCGTCAAAGACGCCGGCGGCGATCGGGTCACGATCATTGGCGAGTCGGTCGGCTACCGCCTGTCCTTTTTCTCCGAGGGCAACAAAGCCAGCCTGCCTAATCCAAAAGTATGCGCCTACCCGCAAACCGCGAGACACGACTGTCAACGCTCCTGCGACAACTGGCACGAATGCTCTTGGCCCAACAGGTTCTATCCAGTCACGGTGAAGAGTCTGCAGCTCGATATCGTCGTACCGCTCAGGTACGAAGATTGGAACACGCCACGACACAGCCCTAGGGACTGGGCGCCAGCCAGCCATGCACCTGGGCCGAAGAATATGGGTTCGCGGCCGGAGCCCTTGCGTGAGGCATGAGGGCAGGGCGATCAGGGACTGTTATCGGGGGCTAGAGCAGGACCGCGTTCGACCCATGACGGAGACCGGTTACCCAAGAACAGAACCGTGTCAAAAGGGGTTTGCTCGAGGACATGAGGTGCAGGCGCTCGATTGGTCACATGTCGCGCCGGGTCACAAGATGACTCGAAGAGTGCTCCCGGTCGATAGCAATTACTTGCGGCCTCGCTGAGCCGCCATATGTGCCGTAGGTCTCACTTTTGTTGACGGTGGCACGGTCATTGCTGTGCTTCGCGACTACATGTCTTTGGGATGCATGTGCGATCTGTTCACTTTGTCTCGGACCTTCCCAGGTCCGGGGCCACGCTGCTGTCAGCGATCTTGAGCCAGAACCCGCGATTCCATGGGGGGATGGGCGGCCCAATCGGGAGTGCTTTCAACTATTCGGTCTTCATCTCCGATGAGCAGCGCCGTCGGATGCTCAAGGGTCTGTTCGACAACTACTACGGCCCCGAATACGGCGCCGAGGTAGTGTTCGACACCAAGCGTGGTGCACCAAGATGCGCCATCTGAAAGAGCTGTTCCAGCACGGCAGGGGCATCGCCTGCGTACGGCACGTGTCATGGATCATCGACAGCATCGAACGGCTGATCCGCAAGGACGCCTTCAAGCCTTCGTCCATCTTCAACTATGTGCCTGGCGGAACCGTGTATTCGCGCGTCGAAGGGTTGGCCAACGGCGAAGGCATGGTTGGCTGCGCGTACAACGGTTTGAAAGAGGCTTTCTACGGCGATGAAGCCTCCAAGCTGATGTTGCTGCGTTACGAAACGCCGACGAGCGATCCGGCACGCGCGATTGCCTCAATCTATGACTTCATCGGCGAGCCCGCCTGCAAGCACGGCTTCGACGACATCAGCTATCACGCCGATGAATTCGACCTGCGCGCCGGGATTGCATGCCGCGCGCAAAGAAATCGCTGTACGCGAGCGCACCAGCGTGTTGCCGCCGGATGTGTTTCGTCGTTTCGAAAGCGATGCCTTCTGGCTCGATCTCGCGCTGAATCCGCGCCAGGTGCGGGTGGTTTGAAGCGCGCACGTACGTGCAATTGACGACTTTTTCAGATCGATGGCCGCTTGCCCGCTGCACTGGGATGCACAAGGCAATCGGCTAACCAAGATGCATAAATCAAACGAATAAAAATCAACAGGGGACACATCGTGAATCGCATTTACCACCTTGTTTTCAACCGCACACTCTGCGTCATGCAAGTTGCGTCGGAGTTGGCAAACGCGCCGCAAGGCGGCGTGGTCAACGGTGCGAGCGTGTCTTCGAAACGGGAGTTGAAGTCGCGCCTGTTGGCGATCGCGATGAGTGCAGCCTTGGCGGCGATCACGACGCCGGCGATGGCGCAGACTTGCGTGCCCAGCACGACCGCGGTTTGCGGTGCGAATGGCGGGGACGGTGGTGCTGGTACTGCCAGCGGTCAATCGGGTGCAGGCGGTGCCGGGGCTGTCACATCCGGTGCCTACGCCAACGGTGGCGGCGCAGGTGGTTCGGGCGGTAGCGTGGGTTCAGCGGGCCAGGGTGCCAACAACACCGGTGGAGCCGGTAGCGCAGGACCCGGGGGGGCAGGTGTTGGCGGCGGATTGGGCACGCTGGGCAATGGTGGGGGCGGCGGTGGCGGTGGCGACCTTACTGGTCCAACTTACGGCGGCGGTGGCGGTGGTGGCGGCGGTGGCGTGGGCCAGTCCGTCAGCGGTACATCCTTCACCAATCCGGGCAGCATCGTGGGCGGCAGGGGGGGCAATGGCGGCCTCTCTGGCTCGCCGGGCTATGGCGGTGGCGGTGGTGGTGGTGGCGCGGGCGTGTATGCCGGCACGGGCAGTACGGTCACCAATGGCGCCGGTGCAACGATCACTGGCGGCGCCGGCGGCAACAGCACAGGCGGAATCGCTGGCGGGGGTGGTGTTGGCGTAGCGTTGGTCGGTTCAACACTGACCAATAACGGGAGCATCGTCGGTGGCAATGGTGGCGCAGCCGGTACCAGCTATCTGGGCGGTGCGGGTGGTGTCGGCGTTGTGGCGACGGGCGGTTCCACCATCATCAACAATGGCAGCATCGCCGGCGGTGTTGGTTTTTCCGGCGCGCAGGCCGACGCGATCGATCTGAGCGGCGGCGGCAACACGCTGGTGCTGGAATCGGGTTCGAGCATTACCGGCAATGTGGTCAGCAGCAGCGGTACCACCAATGGCGGCGACACGCTCGATTTGGATGGCAGCGCCAACGCGACGCTCTCTGGTTCGATCGGCGATTACGGTAGCGGTGCGCAGTACCAGGGTTTCAACCATTACGAAAAGACCGGCTCGGGAACCTGGACGCTCGATAGTGTCGGGAACGTCACCACCGTCGGGGCGTGGTCGGTTCAAGGCGGCGAACTGGATCTAGACGGCTTCGGCAGTGCCTTCACGGGCGGCTTCCAAATGTCCTCCGGTACCGTTTTGACGGTCGGCGCGGGCAGCGGTGGCGTCTTCGTGGCCGGTACCTCGGGCGCCAACGGCTCGCACGGCAGCAATGGCACCTACAGTGGTTTCAGCGGCACGTCCGGCCAGTTTGGCGTGTCCGGTGCGGCGGCGGTCAGCGGCTATAGCTTCACGCTGACCAACAACAGCAGCTCGATCCTCGGTGGCGTAGGTGGCATCGGCGGCGCCGGCGGCAATGGGGCCAGTGGCGGCTCGGGTGGCTATACGAATTATCACGGGGGCGCCGGCGGCGAGGGCGGTGCCGGCGGTGCGGGTGGATATGCGGTGTCGGGCACCGGCTTTACGCTCACCAACCGGGGCCGTTTGTCCGGCGGTGCCGGCAGCCTGGGCGGTGCCGGCGGGAGTGCTGGCGACGGCGGTACCGACTCGACCGGAAATGGCGGCGGCACCTACGCCGGTGCGCTCGGCGGTCAGGGCGGCGCCGGCGGCGCCGCGGTATCCGGCAGCCAATTCACGTTGACCAACAGCGACAACGCGAGGATCTACGGCGGCTACGGCGGAGTCGGTGGCGCTGGCGGCGTGGGCGGCAATGGCGGCTACGGCGGCAATCACGGCGGCGCCGGCAGTGCCGGTGGCGCGGGTGGCATGGGCGGCTATGGCGCCTCGGGCGTGCAGGGTGGTGACTTCACCGCTACCAACTCCGCGTTCATCCAGGGCGGTACCGGCGGTAATGGTGGCATGGGCGGCAACGGTGGATTCGGCGGATCGTCGTCCAGCGACGACACGTCCACGCTGGGTTCCACCGGGCCGGGTGGCGCAGGCGGTGCCGGTGGCGGCGGCGGTTCGGCGGTCAGCGGTTACGCCGCCACGGTGACCAACAGTGCCGGAGGAATACTCCAAGGCGGCGGCGGCGGCTCAGGTGGCACGGGTGGCGCCGGGAATTTTGGTGGTATGGCGAGCACCGGGACCGTGGGTGTCAGCGGCAGCTACGGCGGCGCCGGCGGCGGCGGCGGGAATGGCGGCGCAGCCGTCATCGGCAGCACGATTTCGCTTGCCAACCAGGGCACCATCACCGGCGGCTTGGGTGGTTACGGCGGCGCCGGCGGCATCGGCGGGATGGGGTCTGAGTCGGCCAACGGAGGGACAGCGGTGGCTGGAGCTGGCGGCGCCGGTGGCACGGGCGGTGCGGGCGGTGCGGGTGGCAACGGCGGTGCGGCGATCGTGGGCGCGGGAGTGACTCTAACCAATGGCGGGGCCCTGCAGGGCGGCTTGGGTGGTCAAGGCGGGTTGGGCGGCACCGGTGGCGCGGGTGGTTATTCGTATCGGCACGCCGGCGGCAACGGCGGGGCCGGCGGTGCCGGCGGCGCGGGCGGCGCCGGCGGTACGGGCGTCGTCCTCATCGGCGCAAGCTCGTTCACCAACACGGGTCTCGGCACTACCGTCACCGGCGGCAACGGCGGTGCCGGCGGCAACGGCGGTGCGGGCGGTGGTGGTGGCTATTCCTTCAGCGCATCCAATGGCTTGGCCGGAGCGCAAGGGGTTGGCGGCGCGGGCGGAGTGGGGGGCGCCGGCATTAGCGCCGGAACGGGCGACACGATTACCAACGATGCCGACGCCTCGATCCTTGGCGGCAATGGCGGTATTGGCGGTACGGGCGCCATCGCCGGCAATGGCGGCAACGGTGGCGTGGGCGTGTCCGGCACCGGCTTCACGTTGACCAATGCCGGTTCGGTGCACGGTGGCAATGGCGGAGGCGCAGGTGCGTATGGCGGCGTAGGCGTCGTCTCGACCGGCGGCTCGACCGTCATCAACAGCGGCCATATCGCCGGTGGCTCGGGCGCAAGCGGCGCTCAGGCGGATGCGGTGGATCTGAGCGGCGGCGGAAATACGCTGATCGTGGAAGCGGGCTATGTGTTCACCGGCAATGTGGTGAGCACGAGCGGCACCACGAATGGCGGCGACGTCTTCGTGCTTGGCGGCAGCGCCAACGCAACCTTCAATCTGGGTGCAATGGGTGTGGTAGGCAGCGGCGCAGCGATTCAGGGCTTCGCGAATCTTGGCAAGAGCGGCAGCAGCACGTGGACGTTGAGCGGCACCGGCAACGCGAACCAGTCGTGGACGATCACCGACGGCACGCTGGTTGGTAACACCGCCAGCATCGTCGGCAACGTGACGTTCTCGCCGGTAGGTGGCGGCAGCGCCAACCTCACGCTCGACCAGTCGACCAGCGGCATCTACAACGGTGCGATCAGCGGCTCGGGCAACCTCGCGAAAATCGGCAGCGGCACGCTGATTCTTGATGGTGCAAACACTTACACCGGCGGCACGGCCGTACAAGCAGGTACGTTGGAAGTAGGCGACAGCGCGCACAGCGGTGCATCCATTGCAGGCAGCGTAACGGTAGACGCAGGCGGTACCCTGCGCGGTCACGGCGCAATCGATGGCAATGTCACGAGCGACGGCACGGTATGGCCGGGTGGTTCGGTGGGCGTGTTGACCATCAACGGCAACTACACGCAGAACGGCGATGCATCGATGCAGATCGATATCACGCCGACGCAAGCCTCCGAGTTGGTAGTGAACGGCAACGCCATGCTTGCCGGCACGCTGAGCCTGGTTTACGCGCCAGGTACCTACACCGGTGCGACGTATACGTTGTTGCGGGCCGACGCAGTGAGCGGAACCTTCGCGACGACAAACGCGACGGGCTCGGTGCCCACGGGTCTTGACGCAAAGGTGTCGTACGGCGCAACGGCGGTCGCGCTGACGCTGGCGGCACCGGGAACACCGATAGCGCCGCCGACCGTTGTCCAGCCGCACGACGGCGACGTATACGCGAACCTGATACGTAGCGTCGATCTGGTCGGACAACAATCGTTGGTCACCGTGATGGGGGCAACGTTGCGTCCGGCCGACACCTCATGCGGTACGGCAAACGGGGCGCACACCAACGCCGTCACCTCCTCGTGCAACAGTGGCTTGTGGATGCAATACAGCGGCGGCACCGATTCGCTCTCGGGCAGCAACGGTCTGAACAGCACAACGTTCGGCCTGCAGGGTGGTTGGGATCACGCCGTGGCTGACGTGGTGCATATTGGTGTGGAAGCGGGCTACGACCGCATCAATGGCAACGATCACGACGGTGGCAACGGCAGCATCGACCATGTGCATGGCGGCTTGTACGTGTTCGGCGATGCGGGCCCCGTCGTGCTTTCGGGCGTGCTCGACGCAGCGCACAGCAGCTATGGGGTGAATCGCGCAACAGGTATCGGTCACGCGATTGCCGATCCGGATGGCAGCATCACATCGGCTGCGCTGCAGGCCGCATGGCCGCTGACGGCCGCGCAGTGGCAAGTCACGCCGGTCGTGGGTGCGCTTTATCAGCACCAGACCATGAATGCCTTTGGTGAAACCGTGCCGAGCAACAACCCGCTCGCTTACGTCTTCGCGGTCAACGGCGCACGCACCACGTACAACACCATGCAGCCGTATGCGCAGGTCTCCTTCACGCATGCATTCGTCGCACAAGGTGTCAGCTACGTGCCGCAGCTCGACGTCGGCTATCGCTACAACTCACGCAGCGACAATACGCCGGTGGTGCAGGAAACCTCGCAAGACGGCACCGTGTTCGCAATGCCCGCCGACAACCTGGGCCGCGGCATGGCCACGGTGGGCGCACGCATCACCGCGAAGGCGGCTGCATCGTGGGGTCTGTACCTGGATTACCAGGGGCAGTTCTCCAATCACCTGAGCGACAACGCGTTGAGTGTTGGCTTCACCAAGCAATTCTAGGCAACACGCGGGACATCGATTGGAGGCCCCTCAATGCCCTCTGAAACGTCTTTGTTGATTTGAGCCAATGTGAAGCAGTGCTTCCCTGGTTAGTAACGGTAATCGGGGCGGGGCCGCCATCTGCTTTCAACCCTGAGGGACCCCGATGTCTTGATCTGGCTGCCATAAAGCCGACGCTCGGAACGTTACCCAAGCTCGGCATACGCAGCTTGGGTTCGGAGCGACAGGGGAGCTACATGCGATTTGCGCCCGTAAGGTCATCCGCTTGCAAATCACCCAAGCGCACCTTACAGTGAACCAAATGGTTCACTATCAAGCCCGCCTCGACGCAACGTTCGCCGCGCTCTCCGATGTCACCCGGCGCGGCGTGCTGGAGCAGCTCGGGCGTGCAGATGCCTCAGTCACCGACCTCGCCCAACGGTTTCGCATGACCCTCACGGGCATGAAGAAGCATGTCAGCATCCTGGAGCAGGCGGGACTCGTGACCACGGAGAAGGTCGGGCGCGTACGAACCTGCAAGCTCGGACTGCGCCGGCTGGAAGAAGAGACCGCCTGGATCGAGCGGCACCGCGAACTCTGGAGCGCGCGCTTCGACGCGCTGGACGAGCTTGTCGACCACTTGAAACGCGAGGAGAAGGCAAATGCCAGAAGCAAAAGAAGGTAGTTCCGCCGCCATGAACCGCACCACTGTGGAGCGCAAGTCCAACCGCGAACTGGTCGTGACGCGAACGTTCGATGCCCCCGCGCGCATCGTCTTCGAAGCGTGGAGCAAACCCGAATTGTTCAAGCAGTGGTGGGTTCCGAAGTCGGTGGGCATGTCGCTGGTCTCGTGCGACATGGATATTCGCACCGGGGGTACGTATCGCCTCGTGTTCAGCCATCCGGACTTCGATCAACCGATGGCGTTCTTCGGCACGTACAAAGAAGTAACGCCGCACAAGCGTCTCGTATGGACGAACGAAGACAGCGACCAGGGTGCCGTGACCACGGTAACGTTCGAAGAAAACGCCGGCAAGACGCTGCTCACCTTTCACGAAATCTACCCCACGGAAGCGGCCCTCGACGAAGCCCTCGCCGGCTCGGCGGAAGGCCTGCCCGAACAGTTCGCGCAGTTGGATGAGTTGCTCGCTGGCAGATCGTGACCACGCCGCAGTCGCCGGTGTATGGAAGGGATGGCGATAAAAACGCACGATCACCACGGCGCTGACCCGTTCGGCGCCATGTGAGGACGATATGCTCAGACGCGATTTCCTGAAGACTGCCATGGCGACCGCAGTACTGACTGCGGTCTTTCCCATTCAAGCCAGGAAGACTCCCACCATGTCGAACGAGCATTTTGCCGACGTCGATGGCCAGCATCTCTTCTACAGCGTGCATGGCGCCGGCAAGCCGCTCATTCTTCTCCACGGCGGCATCGACCCGGACAGCTTCGGGAGCAATCTGGCCGTACTGGCCAAGGGTCGGCAGGTGATCGCCCCCCATCTCCAGGCACACGGGCGCACGCCAGACACCGCCAGGCCACTGCGCAGTGAAACGATGGGTGACGACATTGCCGCCCTGATCGGCCATCTGAACCTCGGCAAGGCCGACGTCATGGGCTACTCGCTGGGCTCCAGCGTCGCACTGCAGACCGCTATCCGCCATCCGGACGTGGTCGACCGGCTCGTGCTCGTGTCCACGGCGATGAAGCAGGACGGCTTTTATCCGGAAGGGGTGGAGGCCTTCAAACAGCTGGAGGCGAACGCCGCCACGCTCGGCCCTGGCGTCAAGGCATCCCCGTTAGGGAAAGCCTATCCCGATGTCGATTGGACCAACCTCTTCAGGAAGGTCGGCGACATGACCAAACGTCCCTTCGACTGGAGCGCCGAGGTCGCCAAGCTTCAGGCACGCACACTGCTGGTCTATGCCGACGCAGACGCCATCCGGCCCGAACACATGGTGGAGTTCTGGAAGGCGCTGGGAGGCGGCCAGCGCGATGCCGGGATCGATGGCTCCCTGCGACCCGCAAACCAGCTCGCCATCGTGCCGAACACCACCCACTACACGATCCCCGTCGATCCGATGCTGCCGGAGATCGTCCAACGCTTCCTTGGATCTGCAATGAAGGCAGTAGGTTAGGAGAGCGCATCAATGCGATCCATCGCGATCGTTTCATTCTGGTTCCGGTATCGAGCCAGCTTCTCCCGATGAAACTCCCCTCCTGGATCGAAGGATGTCGCCATGACCCAACTTGCCCAGATACGGTTGTGGAAGCAAAAGGGCATTGTCCAATTGGGCGTCGGTGCCAACTAAACAATTTCCGATCCTCGACGCGGCAGGCTACGGAGCCTTGACCTTCGACCCGCCGAGTCTGGCCACCAACATGCCGAGTTCCTTCATGGCCCGGTCCAGTCGCTGATCCCACACCAGGCCGCAACTGAGCCTCACGTAATCGACGTAGTCGCCACGGCTGGAAAACAGCACGCCAGGCGAGATACGGATCCCCTTCGACAAGGCTGCCTCGAACAGCGCACGGCTGTCGCTGCGCTCGGGCAACTGCACCCACAACGACATGCCTCCTTGTGGCTCGCATACACGCGTATCGGCAGGCCAGAAACGCGCGATCGCTTCCAGCAGGCGCTGCCCGTTGTCTGCCAGCGTTCGGCGAAGGCGGCGAAGATGCCGCTCCAGATCGTGGCGCTGCAGGTAGTCCGACATGGCCAGCTGGGTAAGGCTGGTGCCTCCCATGGTGGAGAAGAACTTGGCACGCACCAAAGCGTCTGTCCACGGGTTGCCCGCCAGCCAGCCGAGGCGCAGACCAGGCGCCAGCATCTTGGAAAACGAGCCGCAGCTGATCACGATGCCGTGGGTGTCCCACCGGCGAAGCGGCGAGGGGCGTTGCCCGGACCAGGCCAGCTCGCCATAGATATCGTCCTCGATGATGATGACGCCGTGCCGGGCGCAACGGCTCACCAAGGCTTGCTTGTCGGCGTCGCTCGTCAGGCTGCCCAGTGGGTTGTTGAAGTTCGGCACCAGAACGGCCGCGCGCACCGCGTTCTGCTGCAGCAGGTGGTCCAGACGAGCTACATCGATGCCACGACCCGGCAGGTTCGGAATTTCCAGCACCTTCAGATGCAATGCGGCGACGGTCTGAAGGATGCCGTGGTAAGTCGGTGTTTCCACCAGCACCACGTCGCCCGGAGAAGTGGTCACGCGCAACGCCAGGTTGATGGCCTCCATCGCACCGGCGGTGATCACGATTTCCTCGGGCGATACCGGCGCACCTACCTGGGCATAACGCTGGGCGATCAGGCGTCGCAACGCCAAGTGGCCTTGCGCCGGCGCGTAATCGAACACCGCCGCGGGCGCACGGCGCAGGCAGCGCGACACCGATGCTTTCAGCGCGGCTTGCGGCAGCAGATCGAAGGCTGGTGTCGCACTGTGCAGCGGTAGCAGGGCGCCATGCGCACCTGCTTCCGTGGCATCGAGCAACGCGGGGTTCTTGATTTCGCCCGGTGCGCGGTTCCTTGCGGGCCGCGGTGCCGGCGGCAGTGTCGTCGATGCACGGACGAAATACCCCGAGCGCGGCCGTGCAACAACGAGGCCTTCGCGCTCCAGTTGCAGGTACGCCTGGACCGCCGTGGCGACACCGACACCGTGTCCCTGCGCCAGGTGCCGAATCGACGGCAAGCGCTCGCCTGCCCGCAGCGTGCCGTGAGCGATTTGCGTGCGCAGAGCCGTCGCAACGCGTTCATAGAGAAGCAAGGGGACACCCCATCTGTACTTGTCTATTTCGATTCTATCTGAATCTGTATCTGTCGCATCGAAGGTCCTACGCTGCCTTTCATCGCTCCGGAAGATCCAGCCGACCATGGTTCCCTCATCCCGGTCCAACGAAACGCGCGGTGTCGTCCTGCAACTGGTGTTCGCCGAGTGCCTGATCGGCTCGGTGGGCGTGTTCGTGCATGAAAGCCACCAGGACGCGGTTACCGCAGTGTTCTACCGCTGTCTGTTTGGCGGCTTGTTTTTGCTCGGCTGGGGGCTGGCCAAGGGCTATCTGCGGGGACTGTGGCGCGAGCGTGCGCTGCTCCGTGGCGCGGTGCTGAGCGGGGTGCTGCTGGTACTCAACTGGGTGGCATTCTTCGGCGGCATGGCGCGCTCGTCGATCGGTGTCGCCACATTGATCTATCAGTGCTACCCGTTCGTGATGCTGGTCCTCGCCGCGTTGATGCAGGGCGAACGTACGCCGCCCGCCGATCTGGCGTGGACCGCACTTGCCTTCGTCGGAGTGGTCTGCGCCAGTGACCCTCTCCATCTGTTCCGCGATGCCGAATCGTCCTATCTCGTCGGTGTCGGATTGGCGTTCCTCGCAGCGCTGTTATGTGGTGCATCGCTGTTGATGTCGCGCCAAGTCGGCAAGGAACGTCCGTTCGCACTGGTCATGATCCAGTGCTGGGTCGGCGTTGCCATGCTCGCCGGATTCAGCAGCCGCAGCGTGTTCCACATGGGGCTTCACTGGATGTGGTTGCTGGGCCTTGGGGTGATCCATAGCGGCATCGTATATGTGCTGTTCTATTCCACTTACCCACGCCTGCCGGTGGCGACCATCGCCGTTGTGTCGTTTATCTATCCGTTGGTGGCGCTGCTGCTGGACTATCTGCTGTACGGGCATCGTCTTGCAGTGGTCCAGGTGACGGGTGTCCTGCTGATCGTGCTGGGCACGCTGGGCGTGAACCTCAAGTGGCGGCCTGGCTTCGCATGGAAAGCGACATGACCGGATCGTGGCCGCACCTGTCTGCGCGCTTTCAAATATCAACACTGCAAGAGAGCTATCTGATGATTCATCGCATGCTTGGCTTCGCCACCACCCTGTCGCTGTTGCTGTCCGCAACCAACGCGATGGCGGAGACGTTACCCATGGATATTCCGCAGCTCGACCGGAACCAGGAAATCACCATGGCACTCAGCGCAGCACCGCAGGAGTTGCAGGCGGACGCCGGTGTCTATGTACTGGAGCATTCCGGATTCGTCCTGGTCCGAGCCAGCCACAACGGGTTCAACTGCCTCGTCGAACGCGATACTCACGTGACCGCGCCGGTCTGCTATGACGCCGAGGGTTCGCGCACCACGCTCCAGGCAAGCCTCGAACGCGCGCGAATCATGGCGAGCGGCACGGCCGGCCCGGATGTCGATCGCATGATCGACGCCGAATATCACGCCGGACGTTTGCGGCCACCCGCAAAGCCCGGTATCGCCTATATGCTCTCCCGCGACTTCGTGCGGCTGGACCCGAAAACGGGGAGGGCGACGGTGCTGTATCCACCTCACGTGATGGTGTATGCGCCGTTCTTGCGAAACGAAGACATCGGCGTCCCGAAGCAGTTCGTTCGCAGCACCACCCACGTATGGGTGGAGGCTTCCGGCAAACCGGACGCGTGCCTCGTCTTTGCGAGTGCCCACTAAGCCTCCTTGAGCACGGATGAACGGCGCAACCTGATCCAGCAGCGGGGCCGGCTGCTCGATCAGGGTAAAGCGATTAGCCCGTGTTATCGGGGGCAGGGTGAACGTCCGCTCTCGACCACCCAACCCGGGCGGCTGAACACTGAATGGCTGTGATCCAGACTAGGATCGCTCTGGCACCTTTAGCGAGCGGATTGGCGCTGTCCGCTAGTTTCGTGGCGCGTGATGCAGCTCAAAGTGGCATCACATTCCCAACGGGCGCAGCCCAAGGTTCCAGCCATGAGCATCATCCTCGTCACCGGTGCATCGTCCGGCATCGGCAACGCCACCGCACGTAGCCTGTTGCAGCAGGGTCATACGGTTTACGTCGCGGCGCGGCGCGTGGAGGCCATGCAGGATTTGGAGGCACAGGGTGCAATCCCGCTTCGCATGGACATTACCCAGGAGACCGACGTTGCAGCCGTGGTCGAGCGTATCCAGAAGAAGCACGGCGCGTTGGACGTACTGGTCAACAATGCCGGCTACGCCATCTACGGTTCGGTCGAGGAGACCGCGCTGGACGATGCGCGGGCGCAGTTCGAGGTCAATCTGTTCGGTCTGGCACGCCTGACCCAGTTGCTGATCCCGGCAATGCGAGAGCGAGGGCGCGGGACCATCGTCAACGTCTCGTCGATGGGCGGCAAGATCTACACCCCGCTGGGTGCCTGGTATCACGCGACCAAGCACGCGGTAGAAGGCTGGAGCGATGCGCTGCGGATCGAGCTGGAGCCATTTGGCATCGACGTGGTGGTGATCGAGCCGGGCATCATTGCCACGGAGTTCGGTGATGTGATGACCCGGCCGATGCTGGATCGCTCTGGGGGTGGCCCCTATGGCAAGCTGGCGCACGCCATCGCCGGATCCAAGGCGCCGATGTCGCAACCGAGCGTCGTGGCAGAGGCCATTAGCCGTGCCGTGCAGGCGCGTCGCCCGAAGACACGCTACGTGGCCGGCAACCTGGCGCGGCCCCTGATGTTCGTGCGCAAATACTTTGGCGACCGCGTCTATGATCGCCTGATCATGAGCCAGTTCCGCTGACATGGCACGCAACAGCACCTTTCCGGTCGATCCAGGCTGGCGTCCGTTACTGAAGGATCTGGGTATCCGCAGCGATACCCTGTTGCGCCGCGCCGGCCTTACGGAGGAACTGTTGGCACGCCCCAACAGCGGTCTGACCACGGCGGAGTATTTCCGCTTCTGGGAGAGCCTGCAGGCCGAAGCAGGTGACCCGTTGCTGCCGCTGCGCCTGGTGGAGGCGATCCAGGCCGAGTCTTTCAGTCCGCCGATTTTCGCGGCGCTTTGCAGCGCGAACCTGCTGCAGGCGGGGCAGCGGCTTTCGACATACAAGAAGCTGATCGCGCCGATGAGCCTGACGGTGGACGTGGGCCGCGATGGCACGCTGACCCTGACGCCGCATTGGCTGGAGGCGCAATCGCAGGTGCCGTTCGTAGTGGTGGCCAGCGAGCTTGCATTCCTGTTGCGGCTTGCGCGTCTGGCCACGCGCGAACCCGTCGCGGCACTGCGTGTGATCATGCCGCAGCTTCCGGCCGTCGCGCAGGCCAAGGCTTACGCAAAGTTCTTTGGCGTGGCGCCTCGACAAGGCGCTGCCGCAAGCATCGGATTCACGGCCGCCGATGCAAAGCGGCCGTTCCTCACCGCCAACGATGCGATGTGGCAGGTGTTCGAACCCGATCTGCGCAAGCGCTTGGGCGAACTCGACGGCAATGCCAGCACCGCCGAGCGCGTTCGCTCGGCACTGCTTGAGTTGCTACCGGGCGGGCAATCGGGGATCGAAGCGGTCGCTGCTCGCCTTTCGATGAGCAAGCGGACATTGCAGCGCCGACTGGAGGAGGAAGGCGAGAACTACCGTTCCCTGATCAACGGCACCCGCGAGGCGCTTGCCCGGCACTACCTGATGCAGACCGAACTCTCCGCCGGAGAGATCGGATTCCTGCTCGGCTTCGAGGATCCCAACTCGTTCTTCCGCGCCTTCCAGGACTGGACGGGAACGACCCCTGAAGCAACGCGAAGGTTTGCTCATTGACAGAGCCGACGTCGTCTTCTCAAGAAGTCTGCTAAATCCGTCCGCTACTCAGAGCGGGAGCTTCACCACCTGTCTACGCGGGAATGACAGCGTGGGAGGTTTTTCGAGGTTTGCCTGCCAAGTCGCCGGTCGTTACGGCTTGCCACGACTTGCCAAGTGACAGCTTACCGATATCCCTGTGCCTGCAACGAGAACAGATGTGCGTAGTGGCCTTCCTCGGCCATCAACTGCGCATGATTGCCACGCTCGATGATGCGGCCGTCCTGGATCACGATGATCTGGTCGGCCATGCGCACCGTGGAGAAGCGGTGCGATATGAGGATGGCGATACGGCCGCCGGAGAGCTCGCGGAAGTGTTCGAATATGGTGGCTTCGGCTTGCGCGTCCATCGCGGCGGTGGGTTCATCCAGCACCAGGATGTCGGCGCGTGAGCGCATGAAGGCGCGGGCCAGGGCGATCTTCTGCCATTGCCCGCCGGACAGCTCGCGCCCGTCGTTGAACCATTTGCCCAGTGGCGTCTCGAAGCCTGCCGGCAGGCTGTCGATGAAGTCGCTGGCCATGCCCTTGTCGCTGGCTTCGCGCCAGCGCGCTTCGTCATTGAAATGGGTGACATCGCCAGCGCCGACGTTCTCACCCACGCGCATCTGATAGCGGGCGAAGTCCTGGAAGATCACCCCGATGCGCTGCAGCAGGACGGATTCATCCCACTCGCGCAGATCGGTGCCGTCGAGCAGGATGCGGCCACTGTCAGGCGAGTACAGGCGAGTGAGCAGCTTGATCAGGGTGGTCTTGCCCGAACCGTTCTGGCCTACCAGGGCCAACGATTCGCCGGGACGGATATGCAGGTCGATGTCGCGCAGTGCCGGTTCGCCGGCGCCAGGGTAGGTGAAACTGACCCGCTCGAAGCGGATGCCGTCCTCGGGTGTGGCGCCATGCCGCACGGTGCCGGTGGCTGCGGGCACGGGCGTTTCCAGATACTCGTACAGCGTGGACAGGTAGAGGTTGTCTTCGTACATGCCGCCGATCGCCGACAGCATCGCCGACACCGCCGACTGGCCCTGACGGAACAGCGACAGGTACATCGTCATCTGGCCCAGGGTGATGCGCGCCATCACGGTGCTGGCGGCGATCCATGCGTAGGCGCCGTATAGCGCAAACGTGCCGAGCAGGCCCAGGCCGAAGCCCCAACTGTCGCGACGCACGGCCAGATCGCGATCGGCGCGATACAACATGTGGAAGATGTCGCGATAGCGCTGCAGGAACAAGGGGCCAAGGCCAAACAGCTTCACTTCCTTGGCGTGGTCCTCGCGCGCCAGCACGGTTTCCAGATACAGCTGCATGCGTGTTTCCGGAGAGCGCCAGCGGAACAGCCGGAACGCGTCGCCGGAGAATTTCGTCTCGGCGAAGAATGACGGCAAGCCGGCCAGCAGCAGCACCGCTACCGCCCATGGCGAAAACCGGAACAGCAGGCTGCCGTAGCTGAGCAGCGAGATCGCGTTCTGGCCCAAGCCGAATGTTCGGGTGATCAGCGACAGCGGCCGACTCGACGCCTCGCGTCGCGCGCGGGTGAGCTTGTCGTAGAACTCCGAATCCTCGAAGTGCGCCAGTTCGAGCGTCAGCGCCTTTTCCAGGATCAACACATTGACGCGTTGGCCCAGTTGCGCACGCAGCAGCGACTGGCACAACGACAGGCCGCGCTGCGCACCGGCCATCGCCGCCACCAGCACGCCCTCCAGCACCACCCATTCGAATACCGATCGCAGCGGGGCTGTCCCGTGTGCTGCCCACAACTTGCTGGCACCGAGCACGGCGTCGACGATGTGTGCGCCAACGTAGGCAATGCCAGCCGGTAGCAGGCCGGCAATGAGAGTGAGCAGGGCCAGTGCGATGGTCAGCGCGCGGCTGGTGCTCCAGACCAGTTCCAGCGCACGCCCGCTGTACCGGAACACGCCCAGAAAACTGCGGGCGAGTTCTTTCGGTGGAGCGGCAGGGGCTGCGTGAGGCGGCACAGGGGAGGTGTCATGAAGCGCGTGACGGGGCGCGAAGCTCTCGAGATGGGGGCCGTGTCGCCTCAGGCAAGCTTGGGCGTGTGATTGAACATGCGGCAGGGCCACTGCCTGGCAATGTACCGAATAGTCTGCAGTTAGGTATGTTTTGCGATTGGGAAGGGTTATCGCGGGTATCTTGGATCGTCTGAGCCTCACCATGGCGGGGAGAAAACGACGAGCAACGGCCAAGGAATCCCTCAAGGGCGGGGCAGTCGCCCGTACCGGGCAACCAGCCTCGCCAACCACTATGACGAAACCCGAGCTCCAAATCCTGCACTACTGAAAACGGGGGGCGTCGTAGGAGCACTTCGACGGGAAAACGGGCTACGACATCCTCGCCGATGTTGATTCAGACGCGATCTGGGATCGGATTTCCGGCTAACCGAGCGCAGGGGAGGGCAACCAACCTGCGCCCATTGCCGAAGGGCTAAGCCTTGGTAATCGATTGAAGCAGGTCAATCGATATGGCCGTCTCGCAGGGACACACCGAAGTGGACTTCTTGCGCGACTGCTCATGGCCGAAGGTCCCGAAGGCTATAGCTCCTCACAAGCTATCGTGATCGCTGGGCGCGGGAACGGCGGATCGAAGAGGCGTGCTCATCTGCGGTTCTTTCAAAATAAAGCGTGGGCGTGGTGCCCAGCATTTTGCGAAACGCTGCGATAAACGCGCTCGGGGCGTTATAGCCGGCTTCTTGTGCGGCGTAGGTGACTTTCATCCCTTCGCCAAGCAAGCGCATCGCATGCATCAAGCGCAGCTGCTGGCGCCATTTGCCTACTGTCATCGCAGTTTCCTCCTGGAATATCCGTTCGATGGTCCGGCGGCTGGCGCCACTGGTTTCGCAGATGTGCGCCAGCGATCGACGATTGCCGGGATCCGCCGACAAGGCTTCAACCACACGTTTGGCGCGTGGGTCCGAAACACTGGGAAGCTGCAACGGCACCGCTTGCACAACCCGCAACTGATCGACGATCACGTCGACCAGATGTCGCTGCCTGAGCACACGGTTCGTGAGTGTGCCCGCCGCACATGCTTCGACAATCAGCTCTTTCAGCAGCGGTGAAATGTTTATCACGCAACATGATCGAGGCAAGTCCTTCGCCATGCGCGGCTTGAGATAAAGCGTGCGCATGGCGACCGGTCCTGACATGGTGATCGTGTGCACAATGCTCTTAGGTATCCAGACGCCGCGATGCGTGGGTACGACCCAGGTGCCTTCTTCAGTTTGCACGGTCATGACGCCACGTGTGGCGTAGACCAACTGATCCCGATCGTGAAAGTGCAGCGAAATGACGTGGTTTACGGCGTAGTTGCGCGTGAGCGTCACGATGGCATCACCGTGGCCCACAAGGTGGTCGAATACGGCAGCTTGTCGATTTTTCGACATTTATTGGCATGTTATCGAAATTTCCGACGCCCGGCGATGACTATGCTGGCATCCATTCGCCCCCAACCAGAGGAGAGCACTTTATGGCAAAGCAAGCGCGCAACTTTGCTTCCGTCACCATGGCGGCCCTGATGTTCTGTTTGGCGCCGCATGTATTCGGCACGACGGCGGCCCCATCATGTGCTTCCGACAGCGCAAGCCGCCAACTGGATTTTTGGCTGGGCAATTGGGACGTCGGTGCAGCCGGATCGTCACCGGCGTCACGCAGCCGGGTATCCCTAACCCTCGACCAATGCATGGTGATCGAAAGCTGGGACGGCGGGCGCGGCCACCGTGGCGAAAACATGTTCGCCTACAGCGCCGACGACAAAAGCTGGCACGGTTTGTTTGTCGACAACGAAGGACGCGTGCACGTGTTCACGGATGGGAAAGCCTCGCCAGGCGAGGCGGAATTCACAGGCCCCAGCACCGGAGCAGATGGCACCATGGTGCTTAACCGCGTAAGGATCGTTCGCATCAGCGCCAATAAAGTCGAGCAGACATGGGAGAAATCCACCGACCACGGTTCTACGTGGTCAATGGCTTTCCTCGGCGAATATTCGCGTGCCAAGCCCTGATCTACAGTGGCAAATATGCGAATCTGATCGGTGGCTCACGATTGGCTGCGAGTATGCGGATCGTCGCGTCGCGCTCACTATTCTGCTCATTGCCAATTCCTGCGAGCAATGTCTCTGCCTCCGTGTGTAACCGCTCGGCTGCAGTTCGATCACCCAGCAAAGCTTCCGTGCCAGCGAGGTCCGCATCGATGTGCGCGATAAGCGAGGCCTTCTTCGGCGTGATCATGTTGGCTGCCGCGAACGCACCTTCAAATTCCCGCTTTGCTTCCATGCAATGGCCGAGCGATCGGAGTGTTTCACCGTACAGAATGCGTGCCCTGATAGCATTTTCCGAACTTTGATCCGCAAGTGCGGCATACATCGCGGCAGCTTCGCTAGCGAAGGTGGCAGCACGTTCGCGGGCACCGCCTGCTGCGGCAATCTCTGCCTCTACGGTAAGCGCGAACGCGACATCTGGATGCGCACCACGATGGCGCTGCCTTGATTCCGCAAATGCGTGGCTGGCCATTCCCTTGGCTTCGCCGATCCGCCCGCGCGCCATAAGGATTTCCGCCAGGCTCGCGCTATCGCCGCTTTGACCGTTGTCGCCGTAATCCTTACCAAGGAGACGCTGCTTCCGGTTGATGGCATCGCGCAAGCCCGTCTCTGCATCTGCGTAAGAACCCTGACTGAAGCGGACATGCGCCAGGTGGCCTAGCGTTATGGCCTCGCCCAGCGATGATGCCGCTGCGAGCTTTCCATCGAGCTCCAGTGATTTTTCATAGAATGCGCCTGCCTCGGAAAATTTGCCTTCGCGTACGAGGACATTCGCAAGGTTGTTGAGGTCGCCGGCGACATGGGCATTGGGACTTGCGTATGCGCTTTCGTCAATGCCGAGGGCAGAGCGCATGAGCATTTCGCTCTCGCCATAGCGGCCAAGCGGGAGCAGCGCCGTTGTAAGAAGCGTCATTGCATCAGCGACCTGCGGATGCCTGGCGCCGAATCGAGCGCGCTTGCGCGCGAGTGCCTCGCGCAACAATGGCTCAGCTCGGTCAGGGTGGCCGGCGTCCATCCATATCCAGCCCAGGTTCGTTATTGCCTCGGTCAGGGCATCACTGCCGGTTGGAAGTATCCGGTGCGCGAGCGCAACGGACTTCGTGCCGATATCGATAGCTTTTTCCGACTCGCCCAGACGTTCGTCAAGACCGGCAAGCCACGCAAGAGCCTGCACTTCTTCCGGCGAGTTGTGGTCGGGGCCGGACTGGAACGCCTCTATTGCGTTCTGCAAACGCAATCTGCCGCTGCGAACGTGACCGAGTTCATCGGCTTCTTCGGCGAGCAGGTATTCGACATGCAAGGTTCGTCTGTCAGTAGCGCCAAACTGTGCTTGTGCCAGTGACGCCGCTTCTTCGAGCGGTTGTTGCGCACGATCCGCGTGACCACTACGCCGCTCGAGGTCACCGATCAATGCAAGAATTTCAACATGAAGCGCGGGTTGTTTCGCGAAATCATGATCGGCGCGATCCCGTCCTTGCGCGAGCAAGACCTCGGCACTCGCCTCTGCCCCATGCGACACATTGTCGAAAAGACCTTCCATGAACGATTTGAGCGCATCCTCGCGTTGCGCCTCGCTTTGGGCCGCGAGTGCTTGCGCGTGCGCATCCTTGGCGGCATGGCGCGCCAGGTACGATTCATACAGGCCGGCTGCTGTTGCGCCGGCGAGCAGCATTACCATGACGATGCTGGCGGAGACAGCCAGAGCATGTCGCTTTGTGAAAGTGAGCGCGCGATACGCAAAAGTATCCGCCCTGGCATGCAACGGTTTGCCATCGAGGTAGCGCTCGATATCCTCACGCAGTGCCGCAGCGCTCGCATAACGGCGAGTGGGGTCCGGCCGTGTCGCTTCGTGCACGACCGCGTAAAGGTCGACGCCCAACCTTTGCCGCAATTGCCCATCGTCGAATACCGGCGTCGCCGCAACGACGTAGTTGTCAAGTCTGCGTGGTTGAAGACCCGATAGAATCTCAGCCAACAGAACACCGAGTGCGTACACATCGACCAAGGTTGTCGTGGCGTGGCCGATGATTTGTTCCGGCGCCGCATATGCGCGTGTCAGACGTCGCATTTCGGTGCGCGTCTGCACACTCTCACCTTCGCCGGCGATGAGCTTGGCGATGCCGAAATCGACGAGCTTGACGCAGCCATCCTCGCCAATGAGCACGTTACTTGGCTTAAGGTCGCGATGCACGATCAGGCTGCGATGTGCATGTTCGACGGCCTTGGACACGTCTATAAACAGCGCGAGGCGTCCTCGCACGTCGATGCCGCGCTTTTCGCAATATTGGACAAGGTTGCCGCTTGCAACAAATTCAAGTGCCAGGAACGGTGTGCCGGTTGGTGTGAATCCAGCGTCGAGCAGCTGAGCAATGTGTGGATGCTGGAGTCGCGCAAGGATGCTCTGCTCACGAAGGAAGCGTCTCTGCTCTTCGGCATCGTGGACATCGATACGCAACAGCTTGAGGGCGACCTTCTGGGGGGCGCCTGGTAGCTCGCGCTCTGCCTCGAATACGCTGGCCATGCCGCCGGCACCCACGAACCGAAGCAGACGGTAACCGGGAATGACAGGCAGGTTATCGGCCGAGTAGCCAACCGACGCCGGCATCCATTGCGCCACGCCTCGCTCGAGCACCTCCGCGATGGGTACCTGACTGAGGGCCTGTGTAACGAGCACGCGGAGCGTCGCGTCTTCGCAGTTTCTGCATAACCAATCGGCCTGTTCGGTAGCAGGCAACTCCAATAGACGGTCGAGCAGCGGCTCGGCCTCGTGCCATCGCTGGATGAAGTCGATGCTCATCGGCGGCTTCTAGTCGGTTATATGCCCATATAGCGCAATCGAGTGGCGACTACCGACATCGCCTCATACTTCCGGAGCCAGGCAGGCTGCAAGAAACGTGCGCGCCTTCAACCAGTCGCGTTCGACAGTACGCGCATTGACGCCGATGGCGTCGGCAATTTCCGGGCTCGAAAGCTCGGCGAACAATCGCAGCTCGGCAACGCGTGCAAGACGCTCATCCAACGCCGCGAGCTTCGTCAAAGCCTCGTCGAGTGCCAGTACGTCGATGATGTTCGATGGCGACACGCCCTCCGTCATCTCGGGTGCTTGCCGTTTCTGCGCCATCTTCCGCCTTGCGCGGTCGATCAGGAGGTGACGCATCGTGCGGCTCATGTACGCATACAAGTGCGCTTGATCCGCGAAGGTGGTGCCGCTGCTGTCAAGCAACTTCAGGCAGGCTTCGTTGACCAGCGCAGTCGTCTGTAGCGTGTGTGCGGCTTCGTACGCCCGTTGCCGGTGCGCAAGCTGGCGCAGCGTGGCATAGACCTGCGGGATCAGCGCATCCATAGCAACCGGATCGCCGTCCGCAAGAATTTCACTGATTCGGGCCTCGGTGGTCATGTGCGCTATTGGCCTGTTACCGGGAAGTGTTCCGGCCATGTCGGAAGAGGCGAGCCATTTGCGCTGTAAGGAGGGATGGCGCCATTCGAGGTGACCGCAAGCTGTCGGCACGCCATCGCCCATCTCCCCAAAACAAGGATTGAAGTCATGTCAAGCCATCACTCTTCACGTAACCGGTTCATCGCGGCGGCCGGTCTGCTCACCCTGGTCTTTGCCGGCTCCAGCAGCGCTGCGACAAGCACCGAAAACGATACAACCCCATTTGCACCCACCACGATAGCGGCTGCCTGTGCCGATGCCCACGCCCGTGTACAGGACGCCGCCGCCATGGCCCCTTGCCGGCATGGTACATCGGCCGCTGATTCGACAAGCGGTTCGAGGACCTACAGCTATCAGACGTTCGACTACCCGGGCGCGTCGCAGACGACCTTATGGGGAATCAACGATCTGAACGAGCTGAGTGGTCAATATTCGGTGGGCACTGGCGCAGCTCACGCCATGGTCTATCGCCATGGACACTTTGAACCGCTGGATCCGGGGGTATTGGGTGACTATTTCAGCGCCGCCGGGGGGCCCACCGACTTCGGTACGACGTTTGGCGCCTATGCGGATGCAACGGGACTTCAGCACGGCTTCCTGATTCAGCGCGGGCATTTCTCCACAGTCGACTTTCCGGGTCATCTCAACTCGAATGTGGACCAAGTCAATCTGTTCGGTGCGATAGCCGGCGTGTACTGGGATGCCGACGGAACCTACCATGGCGTACTTCGTGAAGGGGGGCACGACACACCCATCGATGTGGCCGGCGCACGCGAAACCTATCCGCTCGGCATCAACGACAAAGGCGAGATCGTCGGCTATTGGGATACGGATCCAGACCAGACGCACGGCTTCTACCGCAGTGCAGATGGGCAGTTCTCGACAATCGACGTGCCGGGTGCCGCAGCCACGGTCATCTTCGAGATCAACGACGCAGGGCAGGCCGTCGGCTATTACGTAGACGCTTCCGGCGATATCCATGGTTTCATTGAAACGCGAGGGCAGTTTCAGAACCTGGACGTGCCTGGAGCTGCAGCAACCCTCGCGACTGCCATCAACAATCTCGGCGTGATCGCAGGGGAGTACTTCGACAATGCCGGCACGCGGCATGGGTTCGTTGCCACGCCCTAAATCGGCCCGTCTTACCGGATCTGCACGCTTTCGATATCAGACGGCTAAGGCCGATCCTAGGCCAGCCAGAGGTGACTGGTTGGGTTCGGAGCACGTATGCGGTGACAACTATGGCGTCTACCTCCCGCAAAGAAAGTGGGGAGGTAGACGCGGTTGCCTTGTGGTTCGTAAAACTTTCATCAGAGAGACTGATCACGAAAGTGGCAAGCGATGTCTTGTGCTCGCAATCTAGCTACCTGCGTGGAGTTAATGATTAGCGACCGTTATCGAGGGTACGTGTGCAGGCGGGTCCTAGGCGATTCTTGATGCGCGAATGCACTCCAATCTGAAGTCACGGAGCTGCGCCTCGCCTGCTTCCGCATGGCGTTCGTCAGTCATCAAACGCTGTCGCGGTCGTTCGATCGCGCCAAGCCGCGATGTCGGCTTGCACTTGGGCCATCTTCTGTTCAATACGGGCAATGCTGTCTGCGCCCAGCGGAAGACGAAAGGGCGGCTTGCCTGATTCCACGGCATCGATGATCACGGCGACGCCCTTGACCGGGTCGCCCGCCTGACGTCCGTCCACCACACTGACATTGCTGCGCGTCAAACCCGCCGTGTCGGCATATGCCGAAATGTGTGTGGCGGCTACGACGGCCGAGTCGCGCGAAAGAAATTCGGTGCGGAAATAGCCTGGCTCGACGATGGTGACGTTGATGCCCAACGGCTTCAGCTCTATCGCCAGCGCTTCGGACATGCCTTCCACGGCAAATTTCGAGGCGCAGTAGATGCCGAATCCTGCCGACCCCGCGAAGCCGCCAACGGAAGAGAAATTCACGATGTGCCCGGAGCCCTGGGCCCGAAGAAAGGGCAGCGCGGCTTTGATGACGCGGTGCGTGCCGCCGAAATTCGTCGCCATGACGTGATCCACTTCGGCGTCTGACACTTCCTCGACGGCGCCTACCAATCCGTAACCTGCGTTGTTGACCACCACATCGATGCGCCCTGCGGCCTGTACGGCCGCTTGCATGATGGCGGTGACTTCGCTCGGGTCATTCACGTCCATCCGGAACACCCGCAGGTTGTTGTGCTCGAACGGCCCCTTGCCGTTTCGCGTGGTGCCGATGACGGTGTGTCCGCGGCGGAGCAGTTCTTCGGTCATGGTCCGGCCAAAGCCGCGGGAGATTCCCGTGATGAACCAGGTTGACATGGCATTTCCTATGGTGGGTTGGGGATGGCGGGCGCCGCGCTAGTTCAACTCAACGGTTCGTCACTTCAACGCAATCGGTTCTCACGCTCCGCGCGGGCCCATTTCGCGCGCCGGTGGGCACCGTGGATCGCAGCGACGAAGCAGTACGCTGTGGGCCGACATCCGGTGCCGATCGTCCTCGGGACGGCATTCGGATCTGGCTGGCCACGCGCCGTCTGCGAGACCGAGCGAGGGATTCTCGACTTACTCGCAGGGAAGGGCGGTGAACATTCGACGCCATGATCCTGGACTGACGCCGACTTCCCGCGTGAAGGTACGGGTGAAATGGCATTGCTCCGTATAGCCGCAGCACAGCGCTATCTCTGCGATAGGGTCACAGTTTTCGAGCAGCAGTGTCTTGGCGCGATCCATGCGCAGGTCGATGACCCATTGATGCACGGAAAGTCCGGTGGATGCCTTGAACAGCCGGGAAAAATGTCCCGTTGACATCGACAGGGCCCGGGCTACCCGGGCCGACACATGGCTGCTGAATGCCATCTCTGCCAACTCGTGTTTGGCGACGGCCAACTGGCGCGTACTTAGCGCGCCACGCGTCTCGCGGAAAACCAGCGAATGGCGTTTGGCCCGCTCGGTCTCAAAGGCAGCGCAGGCAAGCTCGAGGTGTCTGATCAAGTCTTCGTAGCCCCCAGCATGCCGGGACGCGTCCTGGATCACCCCATGCAGCGAGGCAATGACGCCCTCGTTCAAGGAAGAGGCGTAGAAGTCGCTGCCGTCAGCCATGGGATCGAAACCTCCGAGGAGACCAAATCGGGTACGTCCTAAGTTGCGGCGTCAATTTACTCAAGCGGGTTGGAAGCCGGCATCCCTCCGAAGCGGTGTCATCACTAGCACTTTGGTGGTATCCGCGCGGCCGCATGTCACGGCTACCCGGAAGAGGTAGCGCTGTCTCGATCTTTCCGGCGATTTGGCCGTCCAGACCTTGACCTAACTTTGCCGGCGCGATGAATGCACGGAAGCACAGCATGCCATCGGCAATTGCACCGGCTGAGGAGAGGGTCGTCATCAATGCATTACTCGTGTCTCGAGAGAGCTGTGGAGTCCGCGTCGGAGCGGGAGCGCCCGACGCCGGATGGCGCACCATCCATCCGCATCAACGTGGCGCGGACGGCGCGTGGCCTGGCGGTGGCTTATATCCCCGCGCGTACACCGGCCGACGCCTCGTCCTGCAGCGCGATTTATCTGCACGTTCCGGTCTGCCTCGAGGTGGCGCGCAAGCTGCCGCCTGACGTGCAGGAAATAGGCGCGGAGCGTGTGCTCGGCAGCGCCATCCTGGCGGCTTTGACGCAAGGATGCCGTGGCGCCGAACCCTTCGTCCGCCACCTGGTGACTGCCTTGTGTTCCCTGCGACAGGCCCACGCCGTCGCCGGCGACTCCCAAACAGAAAGTGGGGGCTTGCGCCCCTGGCAAGCAACACTGGCCAAGAACATGTTGATCTCGGGTATGGACGGCTCGACCTTGCTTGCCGATGTCGCCGCGGCCTGCGGCTTGTCGAAATCGCATTTTGGCAAGGCGTTTCGGCGTTCGGTAGGCATGCCCCCCCACCGATGGATAGTGATGCAGCGCCTGGAGCGGGCGCAGCAGCTGTTGCGCGACGCCAGTCGAAGTCTGGCGGCTGTTGCCGCCGAATGCGGCTTCTGCGATCAGAGCCACATGAGTCATGTGTTTCTGAAAACACTGGGCCTGAGCCCCGGTGCCTACCGTTGCCGGGATCGTGCGGCGATGCGCGGCCATTGGCCGGAAAGCACGTCGGCTACCACTTCCGGGTGATCCCGATTTGAGTGGCGAGAGGTATCAAGCACGGGAGCGAGAGGAGTATCAGCATGCATGCCATTACGTGGACCTGTCCTGGGGCGTGGTGGGTTGTAGCGAGTCTGCTGGGTGCTCTGGGAATGCTGCTGATGCTTGGGGCACTGATCCGCTGGCGGCGCCGGCACGCGCGGCTTGAGGCACAATCGCGCGCCGAGCAGGCTGCGCTGAAATGCGAGGCCAACGCGGAACAGGAGTCCCTGCTTCAGTCCGGGCAGGGCATGCTGCTTCGCTTCGAAGCCATCGCACGTCGATTGCCGCCGGCCCACCCCATCCGTAAGGAGCTGGCCGAGGCCTTGGATCGGGCGGAGCAATGGCTGGAAAAAGGTCTCGATCGGGCGCAACATCGGCGTGAAAACAAAGGGCGGGATAGCAAACCGGATGCCCCCGACTAGTCTTGGACGTCAAGTGGGGAATTGCCATGAGCTCGCCTGATCCGATCATCTGCATCCTCGCGGTCGACGACCATCCGATCATGCTGGATGGTCTTGCCGCGGTGCTCGAGATCGAGCCGGACATGAAGCTCGTCGCGACCGCGGGATCAGGCGAAGAGGCGATCGAGCAATACCGCAAACACCGGCCGGACATCGTGTTGATGGACCTGGAGCTGCCGGGCATGTCGGGTGAAGAAGCCATCCGCACCCTGCACGAGGAATTTCCTGCCGTCGTCATCCTGGTGTTGACGACGTTTCGCGGCGACGCGCAGGCGCTCCGCACCATGAAGGCGGGAGCGCGCGGCTATCTCCTCAAGAGCTCGGTGCGGCACGACCTGATCGATACCATCCGGACCATGCATTCCGGCAAGAGAGTGATCCCGCGCGAGATAGCGGCCGCGATTGCCGACCACGCCATCGACGAGGACCTCACTTCGCGGGAAACCACGGTCCTGAAGCACGTTGCCAGCGGACTGCCCAACCGCAACGTGGCGGAGCTGCTACGCATCTCCGAAGCGACAGTCAAGGTCCACATGAAAAACATCCTGGGCAAGCTTGGCGCGATCTCGCGCACGCAGGCAGTCCAGATTGCCCAAAGGCGGGGCATTATCGAGCGCTGAGCGTCGGCGCGAACCTCGCTGCCTGTTTCCGATGCGGCAGCGAGGCCAGGTGCGCATGCGCCTATTTTTTGTGCGGCGGAAGGATCGCGGAGAACTCTTCCCTGCTGGCAGGGTTGCCGTCGATCATCTCGTAGATTTTCTTCGAATTGCCAAGGTTTTCCATCAGCGACTTCGGTCCGGCGAATGGGCGGCCTCCGATATGCCAGCCATCCGTGTGGAGCTCTTCGATCAGCACCCATACGACCTCGCGAAAGGCCTCGGATCCCTCGTACTTCACCATCACGTCGGTGAGGTCCTTGGCCATGGCATGCTTTTCTTCGCTGGTGAACACACCATCGACGAGCTTTACGTTGACGAACGGCATGGAATTTACCCCTGTGGTTGGATAACGGATGCCGCCAGGCTTCCCCAGGGCAGAGTGGAGCAGGTGTGCGGTATCTCTACGCAGCTACGCTTCATTCGCGGGGCGGCCGACGGCGAGGTGCCCGAAGAGCCGGCTCCCCGAATGTCAGTCGATGTCGACCACGATCTTTCCAGCGGCTTTGCCGCTTTCCTGCAGAGCGTGTGCGTCGTGCACGCTGTCCAGGCCGAAGCGGTGTTCGTCGACGCGTGGGTGAATTTTCCCTGCGTCGACCAGTTTGGCGATTTCACGAAGGATCTCCCCGTGATGCTCGCGGCCTTGTCCGCTCAGCAAGGGAAGCAGCGTAAAAACCCCGGAATAGGTCGCGGCGCGAAATGAAAGCGGCGCCAATGCGTGGCTGCCCCATCCCAGCGAGCTCACCACGTGCCCAAACCGGCGCACGGCGGAAAATGAAGCGTCCAGGCTGCTGCCGCCGACGGTGTCGTACACCAGATCGAAGCCCACCTCGTCGGTGTGTCGGGCCACGTACTCGTCGACGGTGGCGCTGGTGTAGTCGATCGGGATGGCGCCGTAATGACGGATGATGTCCGCGCTGCCCGGCGAGCCGGTGGCAAACACGCGTGCCCCCACGGCCCTGGCAAGCTGGACTGCCGCATTGCCCACACCGCCGGCGCCGCCTTGCACGAGCACCGATTGCCCCTCGCGCACGTTTGCGCGATCCATCAGGCCTTCCCATGCCGTGATGTAGACCAGCGGCATGGAGGCTGCCTGTCGCAGGCTCAGCGATTTCGGCTTGACGGACAGCAGGCGCGCATCGACCACGGCGTATTGCGCGAGCGAGCCCTGCACGTTGCCGACGCCGCCGGTCATGCCGTAGACCTCGTCGCCCACATTGAAGGACGCCACGCCTTCGCCGAGCGCCTCGACAACCCCGGCCATATCGATGCCGAGGATGGCCGGGAGCGGATGCTTGGCATGGGCCGCCATTCCGGCGCGGATCTTCAGGTCCAGCGGATTGACGCCGCTTGCCCTGACCCGGACCAGCACATGCCCGGGCGCGATGGTCGGCCGGGCGATCTGCGCGTGTTTGAACGGTGCGTTGTGCTGCTCGAGCACCGCCGCTCGCATGGACATCTCGTTTGCCATGGTGAAGCCCAGGTTGATGGTGTATTTCTGGAGTGTCGTACCGGCCATCCTTGGCCGATAGGACGATCAGGATGCGAATTGACGATTCGGGTTTCCGGATTCCCGGTCACGCCGCTTCGTGCGATTTGACGGCGTCGATGACCCGCGCCGAGTACACCATCGCGGCACCCGCGTTGAGAGCCACCGCCACGCCGAGCGCTTCGGTGATCTCTTCCTGGGTCGCACCGTGTTTGAGCGCCTCGGCGACGTGCACGGTGATGCAGCCGTCGCAGCGGGTGGTGACCGCCACCGCCAGCGCAATCAACTCGCGCGTCTTGGCACCGAGGAGGTTGTGTTTGTTGCCGGCCTTGGAAAGCGTCTGGTAGCCGGCCAGCGTGTCCGGGCTGCTGGCGCCGATTTCGCCGATCCGGGCGACGAGCTGTTTGCGGTAGTTCTTCCAATCCAACATGGCTATGCCCTCTATCAGGTGGAGACCGACCCTTCGGCCTCTCAGGTGTGGATAGTTTTTCACGCCATGCGGAGAGTGTTAGCATGTCTTTATCTCAATAAGTGGCTCAATCGTCTCATGGATGCGCTTAGCAAGCTGATCGCAGTGTCCGGTGTCCAAGGCAGCCTGGACTTGCGCTGCCGCATGGCGGGCAGCTTCGCGCTGGATCACGAGCAGCTCGAACCCGGCAAGGCACCGTTCCATCTGATGCTGCGGGGCACGGCGCAATTGCTGTTGCCCAAGGGTGAAATGCTGGAGTTGCATACCGGCGATTTCGTGTTGTTGCCGCGTGGCGCGGCTCACGTGGTGCAAGGCACCGGCCATGGCGCCTCCGCGGAAGCGGGCGTGGACAACGACGGGCCGTTGCCGGAGCGCAGCAATACCGCGGGTCCCGTGGATATGGATCTGTTGTGCGGCCACTTCAGTTACGGCCACGGCGGCGCGCAGTTGCTGATGAATACCTTGCCGGACGCCTTGTATGTCCCGATGGCCGAGTTGGAAGGCATGGCCTTGCTGGACAGCATCGTCACCACGTTGCGCCGGGAAGCCGCCCGGTTGGATCAGGGCTCGCTTGCCATCACCAAGGCACTCAGCGAAGTGCTGTTCGTGCTTGCGCTGCGCCGTTACATCTCGCAGGAGGGACTCGCCCCTTCGCTGCTTGGCTTGCTGATCGACCATCGCCTTAGCGCCGTGTTGCTGGCCATGATGAAGGAGCCCGGTCGCGATTGGACGGTCGAGTCGCTCGCGCACAAGGCCAACATGTCGCGCGCAACCTTCGCCAGGCACTTCACCGAGAAAGCGGATGCGTCGCCGATGGACCTGCTCACCTCGATACGCATGCAGCTGGCCTGCGATCTGCTGCTTACCGGCAACCTGTCGGTCGATGCGGTGGCCGAGCAGGTGGGCTACCAATCCGTGTCGGCCTTCATCAAGACCTTTCAGCGTCGGATAGGCACGAGCCCGGCTTCCTTTCGGCGCCATGGGGCGACGTGACCGGCGCCGAGGCGCGGTGCCATCCTTGACATCCCTGTTTGCAGCGGGGCCTGGGAGATGCTGGTTGGCCAGGATGGCTGAGCTTGTGGGCGATCAACGGTCTGCCGGCAGGTGAAGTCCCATAAAGCGCAAGCAGGTGGCTTGCCAAAGACGGAATGAGATGGTGAGGATCAATGTGCCGACCAGGACGCTGGCGGCAAAGCTGTAGTCGGGCGAGTTCAGCACCATCGGCAGCAGGCCTACGGCAAGCACCGGCGGTGCGCGCAAAGCGAGTACCCGCAGCGTCACCACGCTGGCAGCCATGCTCAGCATCGCCGCCAGCACGCCCGCTCCGAGCCAGGTAACCAGACTCACCCCGATCAACGCGCTCAGGGTGCAGGCCAGAGGAAGATGCCAAGGCCGATCTGCCCACGGGCATACGAGCGGGTGCGCGAACATCTCGAAGCCAATGACCACCAGCGGTGGATACAGCAAAAAGTGCCGCCCGGTCCACGTTGCCAAATAAGCGAGGGCAGTCAATACGAGTGCAAAGGGCAGTAGCCATACTGGCTTCGCTGCGGCCTTTTCCAAGTCGTCGTCCACTTCATCGCGCGCCAGGGAAACCGCAGGCTTCGGCTGAAACCTGCGATGGACGATGCCGGTGATGGCCAGCGCGCCCGTGCCCACCGTAATGGCAGGGGGATACCACCAGCTGTGCACTTGAAGAACCAGCGGCAGCAGACCGGCGGAAATGCCCGGAGCGATCGGTGACTGAATCAACTCGATCACGCCCATGGTAACGACCACGTCGAGCAACACGGACGCCACTCCGAACGCCAGGTGATCGGTAATCCAGAGTCCCGCCACTGCAGTAACCAGCGGCGTAATGACGAGCATGACGGGCGCCGTCGCCCAGGTGCCGTACGGGCGCTTCATGATGTCGTTGGAGAGCGCTCCGAACTCCGGAAACATCAGAAGGTCAAAACCCGTCATTCGTGCAGCCGCCGCGATAACACCGATAAAGACGATGCTGCCGAGTTCGGCACCTGGTATGCGAGTCATGCCTGCTTTCATGCGGCAGTTATAAAGGTGGCTCGCCGCGAGTCGCCACATCCGAAAGGAGTAGGCAGCGTGCAATCAACACATGCTCATACGCCTTGGAAGGTTCCAGCCTGCCGTGACCGTCCAGAACACGAGCGTAGCCAGGCCTGCCGCGAACCCGATCGACCGAAAGAACGCCGAGGGCAGGTCGCTCCCTACTTGAAAGCTTCCCAGTGCGAATACCGCCGTCGAAAAAGTGGGTGTCCAGACAGCCGCGTTACGAAACCGGCAGTAGCGGAGTAAAAACCGTGCGCTGCCGAGTAGCACTGGCACACACAAGGCGATGGAGAAGATGCTGGTTGCCACCATGGTTTCCGAAAGTAGCGTCCGCAGGTGCACCTCACCGGCAACGATGTGGGACACCCGGCCCAGCGCAGCCGCTGCCAGGCCCGCGCAACCCATGGCAATCCACCACGGCGCCAGCGGCGCGTTCTCCAAACCGAAGCGCCGCAATCGCGCCAACGCCACGACGGCGACCGCGCAGTAACCGAGCCAGCCGAGTGCGACGCTCATCAGGGCCAGTATTTCCAGCGTGGCGAATGCATGTCCCCACATGAATGTGGCGACATCGCCCGTGGCTATCGCCGCACCCAGGAGGGTGGCCGGCACCAGGAACCACGTTCCATCCATCGCCTTCAGTTGCAAGCCATGGACTGCCAGCGAGCACGCGAATCGGCCGCCCCCCGCGACCGTCAACAGCCATGTCGCGACCAGCCACGCAAATGGTGGTGGCAACCATGGCCATGCAGCGAGGCTGGAGTTCAACCCGGACATTCCGCTGGTAATCACCGCCATGCCAAGCGGCACGGTGTGGATTCCCGTGTGCTCGCTTGCGGGGCCGATCTCCAGCCAGGACGCCCATCCACAACGAAACTCGGCCCGATGCCGCAATGTGCCGGCTACCGGTATCCACACTGCCTGCAGCACGGCCAGCGCGAGCAGTGGCGCAACCAGACTCGGCAACCCGCACCGACCAGCCATGCTCGATGCGCCGGCGGTGGCCATCACGGCGCCATAAGGCAAGCCCTGGCGCAAGGCTGGGCTTCTGCTCGTGGACGCTTCACCAGCGATTTTTGGCGGCTTCACGTGCGCAGTTACCTCCCTCACGAAGGGTTCCTGTGGAAGCACGGACCATCAGGCGCGGTGCTGCCGTTGGGTGGCTGAAACGCTCGCCGGGTAGGTAGCTGGCCATGACAAAAGGCCGACGTAGCCAGAGTCCCGGAGAGTTCATGCCAGTTCTTGCGCGTTAAAGCGATTCTTGACGCTGGAACGGTTTTCGATGGCTGAAGCCACGCGGGCGGCCTATTTTCCTCGGTAGCTGGAGATCTTCCGCCCGTGTATCGCGGCGTGAGCTTCTATAAAGCGCTCCCCCTGGTATCGATGAAATACGCAGCAGCGGTCGATACGGACCAGACCAACACCAAGGCGTAGCCCTTCAGGGGTAGCTGGCACACCTCCTTCGAAACGATTGCCGCCTCCTCGAAAGGATGACGCGCCCTGTCGGTCGAGTGGTTAGCGTGGTGACACCCGCGCAAGCAGCCTTTCAGTCCGCAATGAAGGTCGCCAACCGCGTCGGCAGCATCAGTTCGTGAGATAGCGCGAACCCGTGGATTGTCAGGTCTTTCCACCGACGCGGCCTCGACGTGGGCGCGGCTCTCGAAGCGGCATTCGCCGCCTTAATCCTTGAGAAGCGATGAGTCGAAAATGGAGCAAAAGGGGATGGCAGTCATCAAGAAAATGATCCTGGCCCAGTTGACGTCATCGGTCGTATTTGCTGCGCCCGTGTTGGCGCAGAGCCTGCAGGGCGCTTCCGCAAGCGTGTCGGCGGCAGCGTCGACCTTGGCCGTGCCTTCCGGCGCTGCGACCACGGGACCATCCGGCGATAAGGTTACCCAGCTGCAAGGGGTCGAGGTGACCGGTTCGCTCATCCGCAGTTCGGACAGGACTGGCTTCAACCAGGTTCAGTCGGTCACGCAGAATGACATCCAGCGTAGCGGCGCCACCACGGTGTCGAATTTTCTTCGAGACATCAGCGCCAATTCTGCTAGCAGTTGGGGCGAGGACACGGTGCTGATGAACCAGGCGCCAGGCGGCGCAGGAATCGCGCTGCGCGGCATGAGCATGAAATACAGCCTCGTGCTGATAGACGGTCAGCGTGCCGCGCCCTACGCGTTTGGAGTTGGAGGCACCGATACATTTTTCGATATCAATACGGTGCCGATCAATGCGGTCGACCGCATCGAGATTGTCAAAACCGGTGCGGTATCGCAATACGGTTCGGACGCGATTGCCGGCGTCGTCAACATCATCACAAAGAAGGATTTCCAGGGCCTTCAGCTCGGTGGCAGCCTTGGGGGCGCGCAGCATGGTGGCCAGGGTATGACGAACTTCAGCCTGCTGGGTGGCATCGGCGATTTGAATGTGGACCGTTTCAATGTGACGGCGGCGCTTGATGTCTATCACGCCAGCGGCGTCACCCTCGCGCAACGGGGTATGACGAGCAATGAAAACTACGCTGAGCTGCCTGGCGGCCTCTTCGCTCAGCCCAGTTCTTTCTTCACGACAGCTTCGGGCCCGCAGGCACTGAGTCCATGCGGGCCGACCGGCCTGATGACATCTGCGGCAAATAACCTGCAGACCCAGACGCCCGGCACGGTGTGCTCCCAGAACGGCGCCAAAGCCCAGTCACTCGCTCCACAGGTAGAGCATACAAGCGCCAAAGTGCACGCCGACTTCAAGCTCGGCGTTTACGTTGTGGCATTTGCTGACCTATGGGCAAGTTACAACACCACTTCGCTCGCGTCTGGACTCGCCGGCTTCGGTACAGATGCATTGGTGCCATCGTTCTACTATGCAGATCGCGGATTCACTGCATTCTCGCCCACGGTTGGCGGAAACGCGCTGACATATTATTTCCCGGACGCGCAGGACTGGGACACCACCTCAGTTTTTTATCGTTTTTCATCCGGCGTGAAAGGTTCGTTTGGCACAAGAAATTTCGGCGATTGGGACTGGTCCGCTTCCTACGGACATTCGCAAAGCGAGGTATCGAATACCTTTACCAGCCAGGTTAACGCGTCAGCGGTTCTGGATTACACCAACGAGGTGACGCCCGCCACGTTTAGCGCTGAAACCCTCGATGACTTGCCGGGAGTGCTCGGCGCTTCACGTGACCGGGGCGTTTCCAAGCTCGACACGCTGGATGCAACGGCGTCGACATCAAACCTGCTCAGCATGCCTGCTGGAGACGTCGGCATGGGCTTCGGCGTTCAGCTCCAGCATCAGAGCGAATATATAGCTCCCGGCTCCACCGGCTTTGTGAATCCATTCACCCAGGCGGTAAATGGCGAACGCAATATGGCTGCCGCCTATTATCAAATTGATGTTCCGCTCCTGAGCGAATTGACGTTCAGCCAGTCGGGACGTTATGACTACTACGGAAATTTTGGCGGAGTCTATTCACCCCGTCTTGCGCTGCGCTATCAGCCAATGAATGCCTTGACGGTATACGCTTCGTATGACCGCGGTTTTCGTGCGCCAACGTTGATCGAACTGTATCAGACGGCGAGCGTGACCTCTCAGCCCGTAGGTGCCCGGAACGTCGACGAATATTTCGTCGGGAATCCTGACTTGAAGCCCGAGCACACCGAGAATTACAACGTCGGATTCCAATTGTCACCGACGGCCAGCACGGATGTCGGCCTTGACTGGTACAAGATCGATGTCACCAAGGTAATAGGCCAGCCGAGTATCGTGGCGGAAGTCAATGCCAATCCAGGGCAGACGATTTATTACCTGGGGTACGAGAACCTGGCGTACTTGCGTACCGACGGCTTCGAGGCGACGTTCAAACAGGGGTTCCCCACGAAGATCGGAACCTTCACCCTGTCGGGCGATTGGGCTTACGTGCGGCGCTTCAAGATGCCCATCAACGGCATCGCGGCAGACCTGGCGGGAAACAATGATGCGAACGATACGGTGTTTGGAGGGGCCTTCCCGCGCTGGAAAGGCAATACTGAGTTGAGCTGGACGCATCGCGAATGGACAACGACACTGACCTGGCAATTCACCGGCCCTTATGCGCAGGAAATTGTTTCCGGACCCAACGTCGCGTCGTACAGTCAGCTCGATCTGCTTGTCAGCTACGGCGGCTTCAGGAACTGGAAGCTCTATGCCGGCATCAACAATATCCTCGATCGTGCCCCGCCGTACGATGCATCGTGGACCTATGTGAACCGCGGATACTTCGATCCATCGCTGTACTCGTACATGGGTCGCTACGGCCAGATCGGCGCGACATACAGGTTCTGATGTCTTGGGTGGCAGGGTATTGAGCGGCAGTGGCGCGCGCTACCGCTTGGGCGGCCGACGTCTTGCTGCCCTGCGTGGATTCGAGTGCATCGTCTTGCGAGCCTGGCAGGGCGACTTCTCGCTTTTGTTCCGGTCCTGGAGCTTTCCGCGATCGAATCTTCCGTCGTCGCACCATGGGATCCTGGCGGGATAAGCCATCCCGGAAATTTCCACATTCGCGTTGGCTACGCTCGAGGAAGTCTTGCGCAGGAGCTCGGCCCGGAACCGACCTTCATCTGTCCAGTTTTGAAAGGAAAACCCACGAAAGGAAAGTTCGTGGGTTTGGCGCCTGGAGCTCGAGAAATGCACGCATGGTATGCCGTGGAAAGGAATGCGTACGGGCGGATACCCCGGTTCGCGCTACGGCGTGATTCCGGCGGTGCCCCGTGTCCTGGAGAGGGAGACCAGGTATGAAACCATCCACACGGCGAGGAGGATCGCAATGATGGAGAAGCCCAATGCATTGAAATGATCCTCGATGCCTTGCACGGCTTTCCATATGCCACCTCCTAGGGAGAACTTGTCTGCCAGCATGGCCATGGCCTCCACGGCCGCAATGAATACGGCGATGCATACGGAGACCAAGGTGATGGTCATGTTGTAGTAGATCTTTCGAATCGGGTTGATGAAAGCCCATTCGTAGGCCTTCAGCATCATCACGCCATCGGTGGTATCCACCAGCGTCATGCCCGCGGCGAACAGCAGGGGAAGAACGGCGATGGTTCCCAGGGAAACGCCGCTGGCAACCTGCTTCGCGGAGACGGTGAACATGGCGATTTCGGTGGCCGTGTCAAAACTCAGTCCGAATGCCAGGCCGAGAAAGACCATGTGCCAGCTCTTGCTGACGAGCCGGAACAACGGCGTCAGTATCCTGGCGAGAAATCCTCGCTGGTCAAGCAGGCTTTCGATCTTCTCGGACTGATAGCGTCCCGTTTGCTTGAGGTTTCGATAGTTCCTGTACAGGGAGAAAAAGATGGTCACGTTCATGACGGCGATTGCCATGAGAAACACGACCGATATCGACGTGCTTACCAGCGTTCCGATGGAACGGAGCGCATCAAATCGCGACAGATAATGCTCGGCGCTCGCCACCATGAGGGCCACGACGACGATGATGGACGAGTGGCCGATGGCGAACCAGAACCCTACGGACGTCGGGCGCTTGTTGTCCTGCATCAGCTTCCTGGTCACATTGTCGATCGCCGTGATGTGATCGGCATCGACCGCGTGGCGCAGTCCCAGGCCATACACCAACAGGCTGACGCCGAGCAGGTCGGGCCTGTGTCCAAAAGCCAGTATCGCCCAGACCCACGAAGTCAGATTGAATAGCAGCAGGAAGGCATACATGACGATCAGCCTCATCCTGGTGTGCGTTGGATCGACGCCGCATTGGATGGAGGAGGCGTTCCCCGGGGGATTGACGATGCTTTTCATGAGAGCGTTCCAGCGGCCGGTCAAGGGCCGCCAGCTGGGGCGGCCGAAACGGGGGGCGTCGAGCTGTGAGCTACGCGTCGGTAGGCAGGCTGTCTGTTGCGGCTTGTTTCGAGCGCGGATAGGCAGCCGTGATGACGGCCAGAGCGGTCACGGCTCCCACGATCTCGGCCGGCGCCAGAAAAAGCGCGCGTGACAACGGAAGTGCCACGATCCCGTCGGCCCATGTGGCGGATAGCACGATGGCCGGATTCATAAAGGATGTGGGAAAGGCGAGAAGGGCGGCCGTCAACCAGCCCGCCACGGCAAACGGCCCCGTCATCGCCCGCTGCGCACGCATGCAGCCGAAAATGACGATCATCAAGCCGGCCGTGGTGATGGCCTCGGCGATCGCCAGATGCAGGAGGTCCGCGGGCGGGTAGGTTGCCGGGCGTTCCCCTGAAAGCAGGAAGTTGGCGAGCAGCGCACCAAGAACTCCACCGGCGCACTGGCTCATCACATAGGCGATCGTGCATCGAATATCCCGATCGCCACTCAACCACTGCAGAGCCGTGATCAAGGGGTTGAAGTGGCCGCCCGACGAATTGCCGAATGCCACCACCAACCCGCATAGAACGCCGCCCGTGACGAAAGCGAGCACGGCTTGCACGGCCAGATGGTTGGAGGTTATGCGCTGGACCTCGATCCCGGCGCTGACCACGCAGAACACGAGCAGCAGCGTGCCGACGGCCTCGGATAGCGCACGCCTGTACAACGCGACTGACGGATCCTTTTCGAAGAAGCACGTTTTCGTCTTGAACGCGGGCACGTCAGTCTCGTGGTCTCGCAGCGACTTCGTCCATCTTCAACGCCAGGTCCGTCGGCGAAAGAATCCTTTTCTCGAAGAGAATGTTCGCGAAGGCGACGATCCAGCGCTCGTAATAGCTGAGCTTCCCCACCAGGTCGGCGCCCAACGCCTCGACGCCCCGGCGCTTTTCTTCGGTGTTGATGATTTTGTGGAAATCGAGCACATCGGCCAGCGCGTGACACCTTTTCTCCCACGGGAGAAGCACGTGGTCCGTCTGCTGGACGGCGTCGGCCTGCAAGCCACCGATATCGTTCGGCAGCCTTTTGACGAATTGGTAGGTTTCGGGCATGGCTAGGCACTCCGTGTGGGGGGATTCGCGGCGACGACACCGATCATTGCGTCGCGCGTCACGAGAGCGGCGAGGTCCTCTTCCGAGAAGCCCTCGGTCCCCTCGGGTCTCAGGGGAAGCACCAGGTACCGGACCAGGGCAGTCGAATCGCTTACCCGGATTTCGACGTTGTCGGGGATGTGCGTGCCGAACTCTTCCAGCACCTTGCGCGGCTCGGATACGGCACGGGCGCGATAGGGCTTCACCTTGTACCAGTCGGGAGGCAGGCCAAGAACCGGACGCGGGTAGCAAGAGCACAGCGTGCATACGACGAGGTTGTGCACGCTCTCGGTATTTTCCAGGACGATGAGTTGCGTGTCGTCGTAGAAACTGATGCCGAGTTCCTCGCACGCGCGCCGCCCGTTCTCGAGCAGCCGGCCCCTGAATCCGGCATCGAGCCATGCCCTTGCCACGACCTTGGCGCCCAGCGCGGGACTGCGCGAATCGAGAACTTCTATCTGCCGGCGTATCTCGCCGGGACCGATCAGCTTCTTCTCGACGAGCAGCTCACGCACCGCCGTTTCCATGATTTCATAGTCGCCGCCATGCTGCGGAGCGGCCGGCTCCGGGTGTGGCGAAGAATGATCGTGAGCGCTCATGCCGGAACCCTTTCAAGCCATGTTTCGTAGACTTCTATGCGCAGGCCATCCGTTGCCGGGCCTTTGTATTCCGGCCACAACTCGGACATGGGCACCGCTACCCGGTAGTAATGTCGCTTGGAGCCCGCATTGCGACCGAAGGCTTCTTCTTCGTTGTCGACCGCAGCCGGCTCGATAATCTTCTCGACGGTGCAAAACTTGCCGCGCATGTAGGTAGGTACGCGATAGTGCCCAACGGGGGATCGCGCCAGAATGCGTGCCTTGTCGCCAGGACTGAACACGGGACGCTCGCCTTCGGCAAACACCATGCCGGTAAGCAGGCCACCCGCTGGGATCGTGTCGTCTCGCATGAGGCTTCCTCATCGATAGCGGAATCGAAAATCAGGTGAGGCGGGACGGCCTCCATAAAGACGTCGCCTGCGGGGAACAGGCTAGGTCGGATGGCGCCCCGGATCTTGTGCAAAGCGACGATCCTTGACTCACCACAGTGCGGCGTTGGGTGCGCCATGAAGCCGCATCCGATGCTTCAATGAGCAGCACAGCAACCACGCGCTGCATGAGCGAAACCGCATAAACGAATCCCGGCCTTCAGAAAGCCGGGTTTGCCTGCACGGGTCGAGCTGCCGCCTCGGCCACGACCGTTTCAATGGCGGCGGTCATGGCTTTTACGACAGCCCCCGTCGAAGGTCCGAGGTCATGCCTGGAGGCGATCCACGAAATGGTGTTGTACGAGACCTTGGTTTTGCCGAACTCGTCTTCCCACACGAGGACCTTGATCGGCAGATCGATACCGACCCTTTGATCGAGCTGCATCAGCGGGGTGCCGGCGCGCGGATTGCCAAAGATGAAAACCTCGGTGGGCCGAAGCGGCAAATTCGAGGCATGGGCAGCGGCGGCGTGATCGACCCTGGCCAGGATCGCCATGCCGGTCTTCTCGATGGCCTGAGCCAGGCGGGCAAGCGTTTCCGGCGTCGTGCCATTGCTGTCGATCGTCATCAAACCGTTGTCTTTCATGAGTTCATTTCCGTCCCTTCGGGTACTGGTCGGTATGGGGATGGCCGTCATTCCGGAAAGGCCATGCCGCGGCGGCGCGAAGGCACGCAGAACCCCAGGCTAAGCCTGTCGTGGATCGGAATCTTGGAAGAAAAGGCGGCCCTTGATGCCGCGCAGGACGATCGGGTGTGGCCGCCAAACGCCACTGCCGTGCAGAGCCACTGACTCATCGATGACCGAAGACTGCGTGCTGCCAGCGCTATCGAAACTCGTGTCACCGGCGCATCCGATTGCGGCAATTACGGGGCTTTTCAACAAGAGGCGCCGTGTCGCCTTGGATAGTTTTCCGCTGTGGCTGCCGGCCCCGGATGGCTTTTCCAAAATTCCAGCAAAGGTGAAATTTCATGAAAATGAACAAACTACTGGCCCTTTCGATGGCGATGGGCGTTGCCGCCCAGGGCGGCGTCACTCACGCGGCCGACGCGACGGAGTTCTGGTCGAATCCGACCATCAGTCCCTACGGAAAGATCCACTGGCTTCCGGATTCCGCCTATCGCCCCCAGCCTGACCAGACGTACAGCATCGTGTTCGCCTTGTCGGTGGGAGCCGAATCACCGAGCCAGGTCAACGCATCGCTTGACCGCGTCGCGCGGTCGATCAACCTGTATACCCAATCCGGCGTGCCGTTGAACCACCTGAAATTCGTGGCCGTCGCCTACGGCCCTGCGACGCCACTGGTCCTGGACGACGCGCACTACAAGGCGGCGTACGGCGTGCCCAATCCCAACTTGCCGCTCATCCGGAAATTGCGCGATGCCGGTGTAGATGTTGCCGTCTGCGGGCAGGCCGTGGCCGAGCACAAGTACCAGTACGACTGGGTGGACAAGAGCGTGACGATCTCACTGTCGGCGCTCACCACTATTTCGACATTGGAACACCAGGGCTATTCCCTCGTTCAACTCTGAGGGCATCCGCCTTCTGTCCTTGGCCTTGCCAAGGGCGTCATCATCACGCCCGCCAGGAGCAATGCATGCACATCAAGATGGTTTTTGCTGCCGCCCTGACGCTGGCCTGCTCGGCCACGAGCGCTCTCGCGCTCGATGGGGCCGCCCAGGCGACGCAGTCGGCTCAAGTGCAGAGTCCACCATGGCAGCATGGCCAGAACAACGATGCGGTCGATCGGGGTTTCGAATTTACCGTGCCGGACGCCGACAACCTTGCCGATTTCCACGGCAACCCCGCTCACCCTGCATTGGTGCTGTACGTCGGCGGCAATTATTTCTTTGCCATGGCACCGCTTGTGAAAGCCTTCGAGGAAAAGTATCCCGAATACAAGGGGCGGCTTTATTGGGAAACCATTCCGCCCGGGCTGTTGGTCGATCAAATGAAGGCCGGTGGCACCGTGACCGTAGGCAACATGACGTGGACGGCAAAGCCCGATGTCTATCTGGCAGGTTTGAATGCCGTACAGAAGCAGGTCGACGCGGGGCTCCTGCAGTCGCCCGCCGTACCTTACGCCACCAATGACATGACCATCATGGTCGCGAAGGGGAACCCCAAGCACATTACGGGGCTTCTCGACCTGGGCAGGCCCGATATCACGCTTGCGATGCCCAACCCGGAGTTCGAGGGCATCTCGCGGCAGATCAAGGCCTCCCTGGACAAGGCCGGTGGCGAACGGCTCGAAACCACGATCTACGAATCGAAGGTCAAGCAAGGCACGACCGAGCTCACACACATCCATCATCGCCAGACGCCACTTTGGATCATGCAAGGGCGCGTCGACGCCGGCGTGACCTGGCAGTCGGAAGCCGTCTTCCAGGAACAGATCGGCCATCCCATCGGCCATGTTGCGATCCCCGAATCGCAAAACACGACGGCCATCTACGCGGCGGCAATCGTCAAGAGTACGGCCCACGCTGAAGCGGCCCGCCGCTGGCTGGACTTCATCCGATCCGAGCAAAGCCTGGCCATATTCGAGCGCTTCGGATTCAAACGCTATACACCACGTTCGCCCTGAACGCCTCGACCGTCGACGTCGCCATGGGAGCGGCTCATGTTTAAGTCATTGTTGTTTTCCGGCCTGATCGCCCTGGCATCGAGTTCGGCTGCCAGCGCAGCCGACGTTCTCCACGTATACGGCCCAGGCGGCCCGGCGCCCGCCATGCGCGAGGCGGCCAAGGTGTTCGGAAACGCCCATGGCATCGATGTCGAAGTGGTCGCCGGGCCGACGGGCAAGTGGGGCGCGGATTTTCAAAAGAACGGCGACATCATCTACAGCGGCTCGGAAAACATGATGAGTGGATTTCTGGCGCAGTTTGCCGGCGTGATCGATACGGCCACGGTCAATCCCCTCTATGTCCGACCCGCAGGGATTCTGGTCCGGCCTGGCAATCCGCGGCACATCCACGGCTTCGAAGATTTGCTCAAACCGGGCATGCAGGTAATGGTGGTGGAGGGGGCAGGGCAGGTCGGCATGTGGGAAGACATTGCCGGTGCGCGCGGAAACGTCGACGCCGTCCGTGCCTTTCGCATGCACATCGTGCGCTACGCATCGAACAGTGCCGAAGCGCTGAACGCCTGGCAGGCCCAGCCTTCGATCGATGCCTGGATCATCTTCCCCATCTGGGCGGTAGCCCATCCCGGCGTGGCGGATGTGGTCCCGCTGTCGCCGCCTTATTTGATTTATCGGGATTGCGGCGTGGCGCTTACCCACCAGGGCGAACGGCAGGCCAATGCACGTGCTTTCCTTGAATTTCTCGGTGGGCCCGAAGGTCGCCGCATCTTCGTCAGGTACGGATGGACGGATCATGCTGCTGCGAATTGACAGGTATCCGGCTGCCTGGATGCTCTTGGGCGTTTGCCTCGCAACGACTGCGCCGGGTATTCGTGCGAGCGACACCCGAGCGACCGCGACCGGCGCCAAGGCCATCGCAGCCCAGGGCGATGCGCAGCGCGGAGTTCCGCCCTGCGCGGGCTGTCATGGCGCGGAGGGCCAAGGCAACGGCCTGGCTGCTTTTCCGCGCCTCGCGGGCCTTCCCGCACGGTATCTCCGGCAACAGCTCGAAACGCTCGCCGACGGACAGCGCAACAGCGCGGTGATGTCCTCCATAGCGAAAGCGTTGTCGCCGGACGAGGTCAGTGCATTGTCCGCTTACTATTCCGAGCTCCCGGTACCCGCCTCGTCACCGCAGCCTGCCGGTTCCGATCCCGCAGCGGCGGCAGAGCTGGCGGAACACGGACGCGCCGACGATAGGCTTCCTGCATGTGTGCTGTGCCACGGTAGACGCGGTGTCGGTATCGGCGACGATTTCCCGCCGCTCGCAGGGCAATCGGCGACGTATATCGCCAACCAGCTCGAAGCCTGGAAAGCCGGCGCGCGACCTGCGGGACCGATGGGATTGATGCCCCGTATCGCCGCCAAGTTGTCCGAGTCCGACATTCGCGGCGTTTCCGCCTATTTCGCGGCGCAGCCCGCTACGCGAGATGTTCAGCCATGAGTGCGATCGCCCGTTCCATTGCCGCGGCTGCGGCCCTGTTCCTTGCCGGCGCGGTGGCGTACGTCTCATCCACAAGGGCCAAGGTAAGCAATGCCACACCAAGGACGGAGGCCGCCGTTGCGTCGACGCCTTCCCCGCAGGCGCCATCCGACAGCAAGCGTTCCGCTTTCATTCCTCCGCCTCTCAACGCGATGCCAAAGGACGACTTCGGAAAAATGGTCCGCCTCGGCGAGCAGATTTTCGAAGATCCCGCGCACCACGCCAGTGCCTATGTGGGTAACGATCTCCGCTGCAGCAATTGCCATCTGGATGCGGGACGCCTGGCGAACTCCGCCCCCATGTGGGGAGCCTATGTGTCCTACCCGGCGTATCGGTCAAAGAATGGCCACGTCAATACGTTCGAAGAACGACTGCAGGGCTGCTTTCGCTTCAGCATGAATGGCAAGGCGCCTCCGTTGGGAGACAAGGTATTGGTCGCGCTGGAGAGTTATTCCTATTGGATGTCGAGGGGAGCACGCGTAGACCCCGACATTGCCGGGCGCGGCTATCCGAAACTCGACAAACCGCCGATGCCCGCAGATTACAAACGCGGACAACAGGTCTACGACGAGAACTGTGCACTTTGCCATGGAGCTCATGGCACGGGGCGTCAGGCCAATGATGGAAGCCCCGGCTTCCCGGCGCTGTGGGGCCCCGATTCATTCAACTGGGGCGCAGGGATGGGGAGCTTCGAAAACGCCGCGGCCTTCATTCGCGCCAACATGCCGCTCGGGTTGGCCGGGAGCCTGAGCGTGCAGGACGCCTGGGACGTGGCCACGTTCATGGACAGCCAAGAACGCCCGCAGGACCCGCGCTTTACAGGTTCCGTCGCCGAAACGCGCCAGCGCTTTCACAACAGTTCCAATTCCGCCTACGGCACGGTCGTCAATGGCCATCTGCTGGGCAGCGACTCGATAACGAGCGGCGGACATCCGAGAGCAACGGAAACAAGTTCGAGACCGTGACGTCGTGGTCGCAATTGCGAGCGCGCACCGTCGCCGTGCCTGGGACGTGGCCCTTACCAAAACTTAGGATCGAAGATGAAAAGCTTCAACGCCTCCGTCGCCATCGCTGCCGCATTCCTGCTGTTCACAACGGCTGCGACGGCGTTCCAGCAGGGCCATGGTTCTCCCGAAGATGCGAGCGCTTCGGCCCAGTACAAAACGCTCAATCTCACCAGGGATCCGGCAGCGGCGACGGGAGGCAGCTACAGGCTCGATCCGCATCACACCTCGGTCACTGCGAAGCTCGCACATATGGACCTGTCGCGTTACACGCTGCGTTTCGATGCAGTCAGCGGCGGATTTTCATTCGACCCCACTCGTGCGACCGCTTCGAATCTGCAGATTTCCGTCGACCCGGCATCGGTCGACACCGGCGACCAGGCTTTCGACAAGAGAATTGCGACCCGGTTTTTCGAAAACGGCAAATACCCATCCATCACATTTGCGTCGTCGTCGATCACGATCACGGGAGATCACTTTTCCGTCGATGGCGTCCTGGATTTCCACGGGGTCAAGAAGCCGGTATCCCTGAGCGTCGTCTATCGGGGCTTCACCCATGGGCGGATGGGCTTTTCGGGTGAGGCGACTTTCAAGCGTTCCGAATTCGGCGTCGGAGAATGGGTGCCTCTGGAGGCGGATGAGGTGACCCTCCTGATCGAGACGGAATTCGTCAAGACATGAGCCATTTCCAGATTTGAGACGCCAGACCCGCTGGTGCGGCATTGCGGCTAAAGGACCGACTCATGACACGCTTCAAGCAAGCTGTTTATCTCGCCCCCGGGCTTCGTACTCCCTTCGGACGCGGCGGCGGTGCGCTGGCCGCTTATGACGCATTGAGCTTGTCCGTACCCGTCGTTCGCGCGATGGCCGAACAAGTCGCGGGCCGAAAGCCTGATCTTTTCCTGTGGGGATCGGTCATCCCCAACCTGGGGTGGAGCAACCTCGCGCGCGAAATCTGGATGGACGCGAAATTGGATGCCGCCGTGCCGGCCTATTCCGTCGTCCTGGCCTGCGGTACCAGCATGACGGCTGCGTTCTCGGCAGCCGGCACGATCGGCCCGGGTGTCGACGTCGTGATGGTGGGCGGCTCGGAAGTCATGAGCCGCCCGTCGCTCGGCTTGACCAGCCAGGCCAACGATCGCCTGCTCGGGCTTTTTGCCACCGACCCTGCGCAGGCGGTGGCGGCATTGGGCAGCCTGCGAGCGACGGATTTCAACCTTCCCACCAAAGGCTGGGCCAACCGCATCACCGGTCGCACCATGGGCGATCACATGGAAGAGACGGCGAAGCAATGGGGCATATCCCGCCAGGCGCAGGACGAGTGGTCCTACCGCAGCCACCAGAAAGCCATTGCCGGTTGGGAAAGCGGATTCTTCGGTGACCTGGTGATAGCGCTGCCGGAATTGGCCAGGGACGCGAATCCGCGCGCGGACACTTCCTTGGAAAAGCTCGCCGCATTGAAGCCAGCCTTCGACAAGAGCGGCCTCGGCACGCTGACTGCCGGCAACTCGTCGTCCATTACCGATGGCGCGGCGGGCCTGTGGGTCATGTCAGACCAGGGGCGCAGGCGGCTGCCCGCGAACTTGCCGACGGTCAGGCTTCTCGACTACGAAATCGCGGCAGTCGATTTCCACAAGGAAGGATTGCTGATGGCACCCTCGTATGCCATTCCGCGCCTGCTCGACCGGCATGGCCTGTCTTTCGAGGACATCGCGCTATGGGAGATCCACGAAGCCTTTTCGGCGCAGGTGCTGGCCAACGTGGCCGCGCTGGAGAAGCCCGGATGGATTGCGGAAAAGACGCACGTCACCCGTGACTTCGGCCGCTTCCCCTGGGAGCGGGTGAATCCGAACGGTGGATCGGTCGCGATTGGCCATCCATTTGGCGCCACCGGAGCCCGCGATTTGAGTCAGGCGGTCAAGGAGCTTGCAGCCATGCCGCGCCCATCCAAGGCAATCGTCAGCGTGTGCGCCGATGGCGGCCAAGGCGTCGTCGCGCTGCTCGAAAACGGCTAGTGCGGCTTGGTCGTCCGATACGGACCGCTGGCAGCCAAGGAGAAGGCTTCGTGTCGATTTCCACTCAAAAGACAGATTGGGCTTTCATCGAAAAAGTGAGCCATCGGCGGTCGGGGCAACTTGGCCGCGCAGAGGCCAGCACCGGATCCCGCCTGGCGACCACGTCGATCACTTCGGCGAGTGTGGCGGCGGGGTAACCCGGCGGGTCAAACCACATCGCGTCGCACAGTCGCCGCAGGGCACGCAGCCACCTGCGACAACCAGGAAGAAGGAGCCAGCGTCATGAGCGATACGCATACCGAACCGGAGCTGCTTCTGTACAACGGACGTTTTGCCACGCTCGATCCGGACAAGCCGCGGGCGAGCGCCGTCGCCATCGCCAACGGACGACTGGTGGCGGTGGGCGACGATTCGAGCGTGCTGGGTTCGGCGGGCAACGCCACGCGAAAGGTCGACCTCGGCGGTCGTTGCGTGCTGCCAGGGTTGATCGACAACCATCTGCACATCATTCGCGGTGGCCTGAACTACAACATGGAGTTGCGCTGGGACGGCGTACGTTCGCTTGCCGATGCGATGGACATGCTGCGGCGGCAGGTCGCGATCACGCCGCCACCTCAATGGGTTCGTGTCGTCGGCGGCTTCACCGAGCACCAGTTTGCCGAGAAGCGCCTGCCGACCATTGCCGAACTCAACGCGGCGGCACCGGATACGCCGGTGTTCCTGCTGCACCTCTACGACCGCGCGCTGCTGAATGCGGCGGCGTTGCGGGTCGTAGGCTACACCAGGGACACGCCGGAGCCGCCCGGGGCTCATATCGAGCGGGACAAGGCAGGCAATCCTACGGGTTTGCTGCTGGCCAAACCCAATGCCGCCATCCTGTATGCGACGTTGGCGAAAGGGCCGAAGCTGCCCTTCGACTACCAGCTCAACTCCACCCGCCATTTCATGCGCGAGCTCAACCGGCTGGGCGTTACCGGCGCCATCGACGCGGGCGGTGGCTCCCAGAACTATCCGGAGGACTATGCCGTGATCCAGAAGCTGTCCGAAGACGGCCAGCTGACGATCCGGCTGGCCTACAACCTCTTCACGCAGAAGCCGAAGGCGGAAAAGGACGACTTCCTCAGCTGGACGAGGACTTCCAAGTACAAGCAAGGCGACGACTACTTCCGGCACAACGGCGCCGGCGAGATGCTGGTGTATTCGGCGGCGGACTTCGAGGACTTCCGGCAACCGCGTCCCGATATGCCCGATGCCATGGAAGGGGAACTGGAAGATGTCATACGCGTGTTGGCCGAAAATCGCTGGCCGTGGCGCTTGCATGCGACGTACGACGAGACGATCAGCCGCGCCTTGGACGTGTTCGAGCGGGTCAACCGTGATATTCCGCTGCAGGGACTGAACTGGTTCTTCGACCACGCCGAAACGATCTCGGAGGCCTCCGTCGACCGCATCGCGGCACTTGGTGGCGGCGTCGCCGTGCAGCATCGCATGGCCTATCAGGGCGAGTACTTTGTCGAACGGTACGGTGCGGCCGCCGCCGCTGCCACGCCTCCGGTCGCCATGATGCTGGAGAAGGGCATCAAGGTCTCGGCCGGCACCGATGCCACGCGCGTCGCGTCGTACAACCCATGGGTTTCGCTCGCCTGGCTGACCACCGGCATGACGGTGGGCGGTCTCCGCCTCTATCCGCAGCGCAATTGCCTGGATCGCGAGACAGCGCTGCGCATGTGGAGCCAGCACGTGACCTGGTTTTCAAACGAAGCAGGCAAGAAAGGGCAGGTCAAGGTCGGGCAGTTTGCGGACCTCATCGTGCCCTGCCGCGACTACTTCGCTTGCGCCGACAGCGAGATTGCCGATATGACCTCGGACCTGACGATCGTCGGCGGCAAGATCGTCTTCGCGGCCGGAAGCTTCCGGCACCTGGATGAGGATCCCTTGCCGCCGGCGATGCCGGACTGGTCGCCCGTCCGCATGTTCGGCGGTTACGCAGCCTGGGACGATGCCAGCTCCGCCGTGGTGCGGCAAAGCCACGCGAATGCCTGCAGCTGCGCCCGTGCCTGTTCGATCCACGGCCACGACCACATGACGGCCTGGTCGGCCACGCTCCCGGTATCGGAGCCGGACCTGAAGTCGTTCTGGGGTGCGCTCGGATGCGCTTGCTGGGCAGTATGAGCGTGAATGCGCCGCGGTATGCCATCGGTATGCCGGCCATCGTTGCCGTCATCCTGAGGGCGCCGGCGACAGTGTGGTTCGCACGCATCGGCCTGACCTTGCCGTACTGGTGGAGCGGCGTCGACAAGCTCACTCACCCGCAGGCAACCCTGGAAGAGTTCCATGCCACAGGCTTGCCCGCGTCGTGGCTGCTCTATGCGCTCGTCCTGGCGGTGCAACTGGGCGGATCGGTCGCGATCGTCTGCAATCGCCACGCATGGTTGGGAGCGGGTGCCCTGGCGATATTCACGGCTTTCGCGACCTGCCTGGCACACGGCTTCTGGAAGCTGGCCGGCGCGGCGCGCTTCGCCGAGATGAACGTTTTCATGGAACACATCGCCCTGATCGCGGGCCTGGCGCTCGCGGCGCTCTTCAGCTATGCGGGCCAAAGACCTGCCGCCTAGCTCCCATCCAATCCACCATCCCATCGGGAGAGGCACTTCATGCACATCCAGTCATGCACCAAGATCACCCGTATGGCGATCGCCATCGCCTCGGTCGCGCTGTTGTCGGCAGCACCCCTTTCGACCGGCTTGGCGAAGGAAGCGGCAAGCAGCGCTTCAAGCGTCGCCGTCGGCCCGCAATACGATTCCACCCATGTCTATATCGCCCCCGGCGATTTCGACGCTTTCGTGAACAGTTTCACCGGCACGTTTGGCGGCAAGCCGTCCGCGCGCGGCACCTTCAATGTATTGCCGGTGCCCAGCAGCACCGAAGGACAATATGTCTGGACGCCCGTGGGCATGCTGTCGACGTTCGCCTTCCTGACTCCGATCCCGTATCCGTTCGGGCAGGAGCGCACCGGCTACCTGGTGACCGACATGGATCAGGCCATCAAGGAGGCGCGTGCGGCAGGTGCCGAGGTGATCGTCGATAAGTTCAAGGACGCGATCGGTCTCGACACGGTGATCCAGTGGCCCGGCGGCGTGAAGATGCAACTGTATTGGCACTTCAAGGCGCCCTCCTATGCGTCCATGGAGACGGTGCCGGACAACCGCATCTATGTATCGCGCGATACCGCGGACACGTTCGTGCGCGACTGGCTGCGCTTCTCGCACGGGAAGGTGGTTTCCGACGATCGCAAGGCCGATGCGGGCGAGATCGGCAAGCCTGGCGAAACCTACCGGCGCATCCGCATCGACTCCGGTTTCGGCAAGATGCAAGTCAACGTGACGGATGGTCATCTGCCGTACCCGTTCGGTCACGAGATCACCGGCTATGAGGTCAAGGATCTCGACGCCACGCTGGCCAAGGCCATGTCGAACGGGGCGAAGGTGCTGGTGCCTCGTTACGACGGCAGCGATCGCAGTTCGGCGATCGTGCAGTTCCCGGGCGGATATATCGCGGAGGTGCATGCCTCCAAGGCGCGCTAGATGCCCGGTCGGGAGATGCGCGCTTTTGCCGAGTCCGAACAGTCTTCGCCTGTCCGGTGGCTGGCGGCGCGTGGAACCGCGTCGCCAGCCATCCTTTCCCTTGGCAGCCGTGAATAGCCGCCAGCGGATCTGTGCCTGTGGGTGCTTAGGCCAAGCTATCGGGGCCGGGAATTGCTTCCGGGCCGGGCGGCGGACTTCCATCGCCATCCGTTGCTTCATTTTCTGTAGCGAAGCGCCTCGACCAGCAATGCAAAGGCGGGAGAGGGTTGGCGCCTGCTCGGGTAGTACAGATGGTAGCCGGGAAAACGCGGGCACCAGTCGTCGAGTACTTGTTGCAGTCGGCCGCCTAAAATGTGCTCGCTGACCATGTCTTCTGGAAGGTACGCGGCGCCGAAGCCCCGAAGAACTGCGACGTGGATACGCTCGATGCTGTTGAAGGTCAGGCGGCCTTCCACACGCACATTGAGCGGGTGACCGTTCTTCTCAAACTCTCATGTGTACAGGCCGCCATGGGTGAGGAAGCGGATATTGATGCAGTCGTGCGCCATGAGGTCATGCGGGGTCCGGACAGGGCTACGCGTCGCGAAGTATGTCGGTGTTGCCACCACCACCAGGCGCGTGGGCGGACCGATCGGTATCGCGATCATGTCTTTCGCGAGCTGCAGGCATCGCTGACGAGCGATGGTTCGAGTGGCTGTTCCGCACGATCGTTTCTCCAAACCTGGGACAGGGCTTGCGCGAGCGACGTATGGCTTTGCGGGGAACAAATTCGCGGATGGCGCCGCTTCAACCATTGGGCGAAGAAGTCCGTAGTTGATCGCCAACAAGAGTGAAGATCAGCCGGCAATTCCCATCGCCAACCCGGTCCAGCAGCCCACGGTCCGCACCGCCTGGCTCGAACACTCATGAGCGGCTGTTCACAACGACAACCCATGTTCGGATCAGTTTTACGACACGCTGCGCACCTTGCGATTCATGAAATTGCGAATCAGGCCGGCAGTCTCGTTTGCGTTCGTTTCCAGTGCGAAGTGCCCGGTGTTCAACAGGTGCACTTCCGCGTCCGGAATATCCCTCTTGTAGGCTTTCGCACCCGCAGGCAGGAAGAACGGATCCTGGTCGCCCCATACAGCCAGCAGTGGAGGCTGGTGCTTGCGGAAATATGCCTGCCACGTCGGATACAGGGCCACGTTGGTGCGGTAGTCGAGTATCAGATCCAGCTGGATGTCATCCATGCCGGGGCGGCTGATATACGCGGTATCCAGGGTATAGCCGTCCGGCGATACCTTGAGAGGGTCGGCGCCATGCAGGTACTGCATGCGTATCGCTTCCGGCGAAAGCGCATCGCGGCAAGCTTCGCGCGTTTGTTCCGACGGGGAGCGCCAGTAGGCCTGATACGGGCCCCACACGTCGCTCAAACCTTCTTCGTAGGCATTGCCATTCTGGCTGATGATTGCAGTCACGCGTTCCGGATGCGCCGCCGCAACACGGAAACCGGTTGGTGCGCCGTAGTCGAAAACGTAGAGCGCATATTTCGCCAGATTCAGCGCCTCGGTGAAGTGCGTCACCACCTGCGCTAGGTGGTCAAAGGTGTAGTCGAACTGCCCGCGAGGAGGTGCTTTTGTGTTGCCGAATCCCGGCAGATCGGGTGCGATCACGTGGTAGTCATCCGCGAGCAGGGGAATCAGGTCGCGGAACATGTGGCCGGCAGTGGGATAGCCGTGCAGCAGAAGCAATACGGGTGAGCCCGGTCGGCCGGCTTCGCGATAGAAGACGTCGACGTTGCCTACTTTCTGAGTTTTATAGGTAAGGGTCATGGGTGAATTTTCCTGGGTGGAGTTCGAGGCACGGAGCCGTTTTGCGGAAAAACCGGAGCGGTCCATCGCATCTGCGATTTGTGCGGTGGCCAGGGCGATCGAGCCGAACAAGAATGAAGACAGCACGTTGCGCCGCTTCACATTGATGCTTTCGATAGGGGCGGTTTTCACCTTGGTTCCTCGATTTATCCGTGGCATTGCCCGAAGTCGGGTATGGACTCGTGGTCCGTCGACGACTCAGGCGGTGTTTTTGACTGCATCAGCAAGTACTTTCACCTGGCGTATTCGGGCGGTAAGTGCGGATCACGTTCGGGTCCGGTGCTTCGGCCAATGACCGTTCCGTGCTGTATCGGCTGGCAAATGCCGCGGTCGGCTCGGCAGGTACGGGCATGGTCATCTCTTCAAGCCATAGCTCGAGCTGGCCGCCGGACGCGATCCTCGATCGCAGTTCGAGTGCCGTAGCGTTCATCGCCTGTCACCGGTCGGACGGGTTTCACGGCGTGCCGGCGTCCATGCGATGACGAATTTCCGGAGCGATGCCATGGAGGTCACGACTCGATCGCCTTCACGAGAAGCTTCTGCGCCGGCTCCAGTCGACCGGCGAGCGCTGCGGGTACGTCCGATGTTTCCGGTGTCGGCACGATGGGACGGAAACCGACGATGGTTCGATGGTCGGCGTCTTCCCTGACCAGAACGTGCAAGGGCAGATCCAGGGCACTGCGCGGCGAGATCAGCGTGATGGGCGTTCTGCCCTCTGCCTTTCCATAGATGAGGACGACCGTGGAGGGCATGCTCAGCCCCGCATCGCGCGCGTTCGCGGCCTGATCGATGGTTGCGAACAGCTTCATGCCTGCGTTCGAGATCGCTTCGTACGGTCGCTCGACCGTCTTCTCGAAGGTGAAAGGGCTGCCGAATTCGATCGCGGAGCCGAAACCTGGGTGAGTCATGTGCATCTCTCCCGGCAGATTCGATAGGTCTGGCCAGGCGGAGGCGTTCATTCCCGAAGGCCTCGCCACCATGCAAGACTAGGCGCAGCAGGGCGTCGCCGCCTCCTTCCAAAGAGGTAGTCGCGGCTTTCGAAGTCTTGGGTTGTCAGCGACTGAAGGATCCCGGCATCGAGTGCGAAACGGCCGCTGGTGAACTGCGGTCGCTAGCGAAACCAGTGCCTGCCTGCATAGACGAAACGTGCAGAAATCCTCAGGGTTGCGCGGGTTCCTTTTCCGGATGGCGCCGTACCGATGGTAAATCGGCCACCGATCCGGCGCGCCCTTTCACGTATGCCTTGCAAACCCCAGTGCCCCGATTTCCCATGCATCAGGGCTGGAAGGTCCGCACCCCGACCGTCGTCAATGACCGTGATGTTCAACTCGCGTCGACCGTAATGCAGTTCGACATGCAGGGCGCTTGCCTCCGAGTGACGGAAGGCGTTGGTGACCAGCTCGCCGACGATCGCATGGACATCGCCGGCCGCCGCTGCGTTCAGTGGCCGCGGCTTGCCCTCCACATGCATTGAAAATGCGGTGGGATACATTTCGCTCAGACGATTTGCCTGGCGAGCAATGTCGGTGGGCAAGTCTTCCAGCGGCTCGGTCAACGAACGCAGTTCTCCGATCTTGTCGCGGCCTTCGTTCAGCGCGTTCTCGGTGACGGAAAGCGCCTTGGCCAGTTTTCGCTTGACGGCGTCCTCGGTCACGCTCCGCGCGGCGACCTCCACGTGCAGCAGCAGGCTTTGAAAGTTCTGCAGGATGGTGTCGTGGAAGTCCCGGGCCATGCGTTCGCGTTCACGTGTCCGCGCGTTGAGCTGCGCATAGATGTGCCTTACATGCATCAGGTACAACAATCCCAGCCCTGCGAGCGCGATTGCGAGGCACAGCACCTTGAACCACCAGGTCTGGTAGAACTCGGGCAGGATCTGAAAAGCGAGGTCGGTGGGCTGACCGGTCCACGCCCCATCGGCGTCGGATGCTTCGACCTGAAACAAGTAGTGGCCAGTTCCCAGATTGGCGTAGTGGGCTTCGCGTCGATCGCTGGCCACCTGCCAGTCGTCGTCGATACCTTTGAGGAGGTAGCGAAAATGCGACTCGGAGGGCGTCGAGAGCGTGGGTGCCGTGTAAGCGATGGTGATGCTTCGGGTGCCTTTCTCCAGCGCGGGAACAGACGCTCCGGAAAAACGCACGTCATGATCGTTGATTGATTTGATCGATACGCGTGCCGCTGCAGGGATGGATGGCATATGCAGTGCATCGATCGAGACCAAGCCCTGCAGCGTTGAAACCCACAGGCGACCATTGTCGGAAGCCAGCAGGCGCCTGGGGTTTTCCACGCCATCGGCTGGATCGAACAAGGTGTATGCGACCGCATGATCCGCTGCAGCCAGGGCCAACCGGATCTCCGTGCCGGTTACGCGGTACAGCCCACGGGGAGACGCTATCCAGACGTCGCCGTCGGGCAGTTGGATGACGTCGTACGCGTTTTCAAAGCGCTCGCCATGCGTGCCAACAAGCCGGTGAAAATGCGCACCGGTTTTGACCGAGATACCGCCATCACCCGCGATCCAGAGGCCGGAGATACCTTGACGCAGTTTGTTGAGCCCGCCCAGATCGAGCCCGTTTTGCGCCGAGTAGGCAGTTGTCTTTCCCTGCTCGACCGATTTCAACTTGCCTGAGGAGAAGGCAAGCCATGCCCGCGTGCCTTCGAGCTGGATGCTCGTGGCCATGCGGGGCTCGATGGCGTTCCAGGCGTGGCCGTCCCAGCGGACGACGCCGCTGAATCGCATCGAGACCCACAGCGAACCGTCGCCCGCCAACTGCATGTCCACGCAGTATTGCTTCAGGTTTGCTGGCAGCGCCTGTGGTCCCGGTACCGGGGGGGCAGGGATCTCGCTCACCTGGCCATGGATGTAGTGCTGGATACCCTTGTCACCACTGAACCAGACGCTGCCATCCGGGCTGCTTGCCACGCAAGGTGCGGAGCCGCCAAGCTCCGGATGCGTCGTGACTGTCTCGCCGATGCGGAGCGGTGGTGTGTCCGAGTTGCTGACAATCCATACCCCATGATCGCTGTCTTCAGTCATCGCCGGCCACAGGACGGGCAGGGGCAGTACCAGCGGCACAAAACGGGTGGCACGAAATTGTTCCAGTCCATTGGTCGTGGCAATCCACACGTTGCCCTGGCTGTCGCTGAAGTCGGCCGTGACCTGGATGTCGGAGTGATTGTCGGAGGCCTCGACGTTCTCCGTGACAAGTTGTTGCTGGCCGGACGGATTGTCCGCGTGCAGCCGCGTTAGCTTGCCGTTGGTGGGTACCCACAATGCACCGGCCTGATCGACGATGAGATCGGCCGTCACGCCAGCACTCGGATAGACGGTGCCAGCAGGCAGGTTGGCCATGGCTGCAATGCCTTTGTCCACGGTGTCGCGCTCGAAACGCCGGGTGCCTGGACGGAGGCGATACGCGGCGCCTGGGGTAAAGATCCAATAGGACCCATCCACACCCGTACCTGTGACCCACATGAATTTCGCATCGATGCCCTCGGACGGGCCGGCAGGACGCCAGGCGCCGTCGTCGAGCCGGTAGACCCTGCCCGATGTCACTACCCAGAGCGTGCCGTCGGCCATCTGCTTGAACGACATGATGGTGGCTTCGCTCAGGCCGCGGTTCATGGGTTCGGCGATGCCGTTATGGACACGCGTTACCGCCCCGTGCACGCCGCCGATCCAAAGATTTCCATCCCTGTCGCCATACAGCGCAGTAATCGCTTCGGGGGGGAGCCGGCCTTTCAGCATCGGCTCAACGTTCAGACCGTCAAAACGAAACAATCCGGTGGGTGCGCCAAGCCACAAATAGCCGTCCTTGTCCTCGGTGATGGCATAGATCGTTGATGGTAGACCGTCCTTGACCGTGAACAGGGTGCGTCGAAGCTGCGACAACTGCAGAAATGCCGGCTTGGCAGTTACCTCGCCGGAGCTGGCCGGTCGAGCGCTGGCGTGCGGGGTGGCGGCGATGGCCACGCAGATCAGCAGGCACCAGCATGCAAGGTGGCGGACGGCAATGCAGGCACGCGCTGGAACAAGACTTTTCATGCGGCCAGGCAGTCCTCGATGCGTCGTTGCTGGAACTCACAGAACAGAAGCATCGCGCTATGCAATGCCGTTGCCGCTCTTGTGCAAGGTTTCCCCAGGTCGGGCCAGGACCGTGCGCAAAGATCTTTGCCGACGGCTGGCTTCAGCCGTCCGGGCCATCTTCAACCGCTGATCACGGGAGTGTCGTCTGTTTCTGGGAAATCGGTCAACACGAAACCTTTGGCGAACTGGGTGAGTTTGCTGGCGGTGTGCTGCGCCGGAGGCGGTCGTCCGTCGATCTCGCCAGAGCGCATCCTGCGCTTTGCTGTTGCAAGTTCATCGGTCTGGACGCCCGTCATGCCAGTGGCAACGGTGAACGGGACGATATCTTGGAGCCACTCGCCGGGCTGGCGTCAGGCAAGGATCGGCCCTGGGTGCTGACCAGGAACATGACACGCAAGACATTAGCTGCGACGTTGGGGATACGCGGGATCGCACCGTCTATCGCGCGCAATACCAGCACCGGTGGCCACAGCACCGTGCCGCGTGCCGTGGCGCGCGCTGGTGACTGCAGCATCAGCCAGAAGATCCGCAAGCTGATCGAGCAGGGCATTGGCTACATCAAGACCATCGGCGGGCCGCGCAAGCTGTCGATGGTGGGCACCTCTGCGGTGCGTGACTGGATAACCTGGGCATTTGCTGCCTACAACCTGATCGGCCTCGGTTGCAGCAGTGGGGGATGAGCGCCGTCACCGACGTGAGCTACGACGGAAGGTGTACATATGCAGGGTGGAAGATCGTGTCTCGTGGCTGCCACAAGACCAACCATCCATAGATCCCGGTTATGAAACATGACGTAGGACAGTGGATTAGCGGGATCGATCAGCGTTCGCGAGAATGTGGATGCGAGGTTTCATATAGAAACCACACGCGACGCTCCGTCTCGTCGATCCAATTCTCCAGCAGACTGGCCGTGGCGACGTCGCCATGTACGTCGCAGACCCCGTGCACTTCACGCAAGACGGCAGCAAGGTGCGAATTGTCCTGGGCCAGCTCGGCGAGCATGTCGTCTGCCGTTACGAAAGGCGCATCGTTATCGGGTACGCGTTGCATGCGAGCGATATGGCCAATTGAACGAAGTGTCGTTCCGCCGAGTTTGCGCGCGCGTTCGGCGATCGGGTCGGTCATGGCGAACAGCTGATCGCTCTGGTCGTCCAGCATCAGGTGATAGTCGTGAAAATGCGGACCTGCCAAGTGCCAGTGAAAGTTCTTGGTCTTGAGGTAGATGGCAAATACGTCGGCGAGCACTCCTTCGAGGGCTGCGCTTATGTCACGGACGGCCTCGGAGGAGAGGCCGGACAACCCGCGGGGTCGGGAAATTTTATGATCAGATGTTGCCGACATGGCCGGTGATCCTCATCGTTGGGGGAATGATCGCTTGCGCGGACATGACTATTCGGTTCATGTATCGAACTGTGTATCGGATGCCACCGTGCGCCACTGCGCCATCTCCCTCTCCAGGCGATGGATCTTGCCGTCGATACGCGCAAACGCGTCTGGACCCAATGGCAGGCGCAGCGGCGGCGTTTCGGATTCCACGGCGTCGATGATCACCGCCACGGCCTTTTCGGGGCTTCCTGGCTGCGTGCCGCTGCGCGTCGCGACGGCGCTACGAGTGAGGCCGGCGGTCTTGGCATATGCGTCGATCACCGTACCTGCCTGCTGGATCGACGATGAGGAAAGGAAATCCGTGCGGAAGTAACCGGGCTCGACAATCGTCACGCCGATGCCCAGCGGTTTCACTTCAACCTCGAGCGCTTCCGATAAACCTTCCACCGCGAACTTCGATGAGTTGTACAAGCCGTTCCCCATCGATCCAGTAATGCCACCGATGGAGGAAAAGTTGACGATGTGTCCGCTTCCGTTCGCGCGAAGGTGCGGTAGCGCGGCACGAATCACGTTCCATGTGCCGAAGAAATTCGTTTCGAATACTTTGCGCGCTTCGACGGTGGACACCTCTTCCACTGCGCCGACCATGCCGAAACCGGCATTGTTCACCACCACGTCGATGGAGCTGACCTTCGCGACGGCTTGAGCGACTACCTCATGCGTTTGCCGCTCATCCGACACATCCGCATGCAACTCGACAAACTGTGGGTGCACGATGTCGGATGCGCCGTGCCGAACGGTGCCGACCACCGTGTGTCCACGCTTGAGCAGTTCTTCGCAAAGCGCACGGCCAAAACCTCGGCCAACGCCAGTGACGAACCAGGTCTTCTTCTTCATCGTCGGATTCCTTCAGCTTGAATGGCAGAGCGCCATGCGTGCAGAGGGTTATGAAAACGGGAGCGACGCATTGATGGTAGTTCCACCCATCCATCGAGTACCTACCCCAAAGAGGTAGGCGCCGGTGCGTTCTCGATCGAAGCAAAAAATCGCTGGATTTTGCTAGTCGTCCGCTGCCACAGCGGCCTAGATTCGATAGACGACCCATATGAGTCGACGCAACGTGCATCGCCGGGGGTCTTCCATCGACTGGGTATTCACCATGAATCAGCGAGAAAGTACGGGCACGGTCGCCTACGAATTCGGGAATCTGTTCATCGGCGGGGTGTGGCGTGCAGGTACGGCCGGTTCTGTCTACAAGGACCTCGATCCTTACACCGGTGAAACGCTTGTCGAAGTGCCGCAAGCCAGCGTCGAGGATGTAGATGAGGCGTTCAAATCGGCCGCGCGTGCACAACAGGCGTGGGCGCACACCTCGCCGAGCGAACGCAGCGCGCTGTTGCATCGTGCAGCCGCCATTCTGGACGCACGGCACGAAGAAGTCGTGTCGTGGCTTATTCGCGAATCGGGCAGCGTACGCCTCAAAGCCGAAGCCGAATGGACAGCCGTACGCGCCATCATCATGGAAGCCGCCACGCTGCCCACGCATGTCTGGGGCCGCATCATTCCCGGCGACATATCTGGCAAGGAACATCGCATCTATCGCAAGCCCGTGGGTGTCGTCACCGTCATCAGCCCATGGAACTGGCCCATGCATTTGAGTTCGCGTGTGCTTGCACCGGCGCTCGCGCTGGGTAACGCGGTGGTGCTGAAACCTGCCACGGAAACCGTGGTGTCGGGCGGATTGCTGCTGGCAAAGATTTTTGAAGAAGCCGGGCTGCCGCCGGGCGTCCTCAGCGTGATTACCGGCAGCAATCAGCTGATCGGCGATCCGCTGGTACTTCATCCGCTCTCGAAAGTGATTTCCTTTACCGGCTCGAGCCCCGTTGGACGGCGCATCGCCAGTCTCGCTGTTACTGGCCCTACGCTCAAGAAAGTGCAACTGGAACTAGGCGGCAACAATCCGCTGATTGTGCTCGATGACGCCGAGCTCGAGCGCGCCGTCGACATTGCTGTCTTCGGGCGTTTTCTTCATCAAGGCGAGTTGTGCGTCAGTGCCAATCGCCTGATCGTGCATCAAGCGATCTACGACCGTTTCGTCGATGCCTTCGTCGAACGCGTCAGGGTGCTGAAATTCGGCAATCCGAACCTGCCCGATACGGCGGTGGGTCCGATCATCAATCAACGCCAACTAAGCCGCTTGTTGCAGATGATCGTTCAAGCGCGCAGCGATGGTTCCATCATGCGCGTTGGCGGCCCCGCGGAAGGCTTGGTGCTGCCGCCGCATGTCTTTCTCAATGTCTCGCTATCGGACAGTCTGGGCCGCGATGAAATCTTCGGCCCCATCGCGCCGATCATCAAAGTGCGCGACGAAGACGAGGCCGTCGCTGTCGCCAACGATACGGAATACGGATTGTCCAGCGCCATCGTTACGCAAGAGCTCGCGCGCGCCGAACGCCTAGCGCAGCACATCGACGCAGGCATGACCCATATCAACGACGCCCCCGCCGTCGATCTGGCCAATATGCCGTTCGGTGGGGAAAAGAACTCGGGCCTGGGGCGTTTCGGCGCAATGGGACTGATCGAAGAGTTCACCACCGAACATTGGGTATCTGTGCAGCGCGGGCATCGGGACTATCCCTTTTAGCAGACTGTTGAGAAGCGCCGTCTTTCGTCACTGTTCCGGACAGCCATCGAATGCTCTATCCGGCTATTGAAAAGCCTATGGTGAGGCCTTGGTGCCAGAGAGGAACGATTAGGGGTGGTTATCGAGGGTAGGGCGGGCGTCCTACCGGCCAATTGAACGACAGCTTTCACGATGCCACGCGCCTTCCACCTGCAGAGATTGCTTGGCTCGCTTGATCATGCAGGGGACGCAGCTGGTGTTATTGCGAGGGTGCGTACGGCCTGGGCATTCCTGCGCCAAGGCAAGGCTTGCCTCTCTTTGGCTACATATGTAGAGTTACATCATGCCTCAGACGCGAACGCCTTCAATCCAAACCCGGCAACTCCTGGATGCCTTGCTGTCACAACGGGGGCAATGGCGCCATGGCTACGATCTATCCGAACAGACGGGTCTTCCGTCAGGGACGCTCTATCCCATCCTCATGCGCCTGAGCGACAGAGGCCTACTCGATTCGAAGTGGGAGCCATCCCCGCATCAGGGACGTCCGCAGAGAAAGCTGTATCGCCTCAACGCCGAAGGAGTGGGCTTCGCCATCGAGCATTCGAATCCTGCGGGCAAGACTTGGCGACAGCTGTCACCGGGGCGTCTCTGATGGCCATCCGCAACGTTGCAGACACGCTCCCGACTGCATTGATCCGATTCGCGACTCGGATGCTGCCCAAGCATCGTCGGGAATGGGCCGAAGCGGCACTTAACGAGGTCGCATACATCGGATCCCGTCGAGCGGCTTTGTCTTGGGCCCTTGGGTGCATGTTCTTTGCGCTCAAGGAGCGCTCGTCCTACGAGTTCGGGAGAGCGCTTTCGACGTACCCCATCTTCAAGGCGCTAGCTCGGGCAAGTGCGGTGTTGGCTATCGCGTTGGTTGGCGTATACGCGATCCAAAAACCCTATCAGCGCGAGCGCATTTTGCTGACCGTGTTTCATGGGTGCCAGAAATCCGGCTGCCCGCCTCATTCAAGTCGCGCGGTAAGGGACGCATGGGCAATCAACCTCGGGGCGTCCATCGCGCATGACCCACGAACTAGTCGTTGAAACTCGGGGCCTCACCAAGCATTACGGTGGCGTCGAGGCAGTGCGCAATCTGAGCCTGCAGGTGGAGCCTCAGCACATCACAGCCTTCCTCGGACGCAACGGCGCCGGCAAGAGCACCACGATCAAGATGCTGCTCGGCATGGTCCGCCCCAGCGCTGGCACAGGTCGAGTGCTGGGCTACGACATCGCCGATGCTGCGCAGAGCCTGGAAGTCCGTCGACGCATCGCCTACGTGGGTGAAGACAAGGGCCTCTATGGCTACATGACCGTCGCCGAGCTCATCCGCTTCACCCGTTCCTTCTACGCGGATTGGCAGCCTGAGATCGAAGCGCGCCTGCTACGGGAATACCAGTTGCCGACTGGGCACAAGGTCAAGGCCATCTCCAAGGGCATGCGTACTAAGCTGGCACTTCTGCTGGCGTTAGCGCGCCGACCCGAGCTCATCATCCTCGACGAGCCAACAGAAGGGCTTGATCCGGTATCCATCGACGAACTACTGCAAACCCTGCGGGTGGTGCGCGATGCAGGCACCAGCGTCCTCTTTTCGTCGCATCAACTGGACGAGGTAGAGCGGATCGCCGACCGGGTGCTGATGATCGATCGTGGGCAACTGGTCCTGAATGCGCTGCTCGACGATCTGCTGAACAACTACCGCAACATCACCGTGGAATCCGTCGCGCCAGGTCCGGTGCCGACATTCGATCTAGCCGGCGTAGAGCGGATACGGAGTGATGGCCACCGGACTTGGGTGCTGGCCAGCTCGAACGTCGACGGTATTGTGGCTCACGCACGCTCGCTCCATGCCACTGTGCAGGTGACGTCGGTGAACCTGCGCGATGTCTTTCTCGACATCGTCAGGGAAGCTTCCTGATGCTCTGGTACAAGATGTGGCGAGAGAGCCGGACCCGCTTCGTCATCAGCGCCGCGGCCCTTCTGTGGCTATGCGGCGTCGTGGTGTTGTTACAGCGGCAGGTGCGTACCCATGCCGGCGAACCGCTGAGCTATGCGCAATACATCTGGAATGCGGTCTACAAGGCCAACGCGCTGGATTTGTACATCCTGCTGGTGATCGTCCTGGGGCTTGGCGGTGTGCTGCAGGAGCGAGCACAAGGTACGGCCGGGTTCACGCTGTCGCTGCCGGTAAGCCGGTGGCGCCTGACCGCCGTCAGGGCAGCCATCGGATTGACACAGGTTGCGATGTTGGCACTGCTACCCGCACTGCTGGTTCCGCTGCTGTCACCGTTTGTCGGTGAGGCTTATCCCTTCGCGCACGCTTTGCAGTTCAGTCTGTTGTGGACTGGCTGCGGCATAGTCGTGTACGCACTGGCATTTTTCTTCTCGATCATCTTGCCGGGAGGCTACTCGCCGGCAATCGCCTCAGTGGCGGCGTTGTCGATCTACTCGGTCCTTGCTGACTTACCTCTGCTTGCACGCTATCCAGCGCTTGATTTGATCGACACGATGCACGGCATGCAGCTTTCGACTTTCCACGGAGAAGGTTCGCTGGCCGCCCTCGTTACCCAACTGCCCTGGATGGCGCTGGGTCTATACGCGCTGGTGACGCTGGGCCTCGTTGGCATGGCCGGCGCCATCATGGCACGTAGGGATTTTTCATGAACGCCATGGCGCCCCTGTTGTTCAAGGCTTGGCGAGAGAGCCGCGGACGATTTCTGTTCAGCGCCGTGTTGCTGGCGACAATCTGTGTGTTTGGCGTGTTCTGCCGCGCCAGCTTGATGGCGGTGTTCGTCCCGGACGAACGGTTCGTCGGCGACCCGTACATTGGTTACATCTACCGACTCATATACAAGGGAACGGCACGCGGCTTGTTCACCATCATGGCCGTGGTGCTTGCGCTGGGGGGCCTGCAACGTGAGCGACTGCAGCGTACTGCGGGATTTACCCTGGCACTTCCCGTGAATCGCGCATGGCTGGTGTCGGCGCAAGCGCTACTCGGCCTAACCCAGGTCGCAGTCTTGTCGGCATTACCTGTGTTGCTGCTGGCCGCGTGCTCGCAGCTGGCGCACGTCGCGTATCCCCTGCGACAGATGGCCTGCTTCGGTCTGTTGTGGTTCGGAAGTGGCGCGGTGTTCTTCGCCGTGGCCTTCCTGTCGGCAGCGTTGTTCCAAAGCGAATACGCGGCGCTGGCCGTTTCGTTCGTCTTCATGATCCTCTATCCAGCCGCCGTGCTCTTTCCTCCGCTGAGCCGGTACCCATTGAACCTCAATCACATCATGTCCGGTCTGACGATGCGTTATTTCGATGCGCGAACCGCGCTGCTGGTGGGGAGGCCGCCTTGGACGCTGCTTGTTTCGATGATGATCGTTGCAGGACTGCTGATTGCCCTGGCAGTTCGAATCAGCAAGCAACGAGACTATTCGTGAGCCGTCCGAAACGATCCGCTCGTCGATACTGACCAGGCAGATGCCAGAGCCGGTGGTTAGCCCGTGTTATCGTGGTTAGGCAACGCGTACAGCCATATCATTTGGTCAGATCGGACGCACCGTATTCGCGCTAGCCTGATCATAGATCGAGGCCATCAGATCACCCTCAGTGCCAATAGCACGATCAAGATGATTAGCAGGAGACCCAACCCACCCATGGGACGATAGCCCCATGTGCGGCTATACGGCCACGCAGGTAGTGCGCCGAGCAGTAGCAGGATGAGCACGATGATCAGGATGGTGGAGAGAGCCATGGGAGCACCTCATTGTCGGTACGCCAGAACGGGATGCACGCCTACCGATGCGGGCGTGCCTGCATATAGATTCGATCAATTCAACTCGGTCGAGGTCATGGGACGGTATGTTCGAAGGTGGTACACGCGGTGAACCCGCGCTGCTCCCAAACAGCCACCCAGGGCTGACGCAAGCAGGCCCAGGAATGTACTGAGAAAGACGACCCAAAGCGCAGCGCTCGTGCATTTGGCGGTCCGTGTAGCAAGCGCTTTCGCTTCAGTTTGATACCGTTGCGCCCGTGCTGTCGCATTGGCGACCGTGACATCGATCTGTTGCGGTGTCATGGCGGTATAAGCCACGAGGATGTCTTTCGCCGTTTGCGGCTGCGACGACATTATTGCGTCAGTGGCCATGGCGATGGCTCCCGGCTCGGTACGTATTGCCATGGCGTATCGAGGGGTGGCATTGGCGGCGCCGTCAGCCGATCGAGCTCCCAACTCCAACTGGGCTTGAATGTCCGCGGAGGCATTTGCCGCTGGCGAGCCCGGCATTCCAATGATTGGCACATTTGCCTCGTTGGCTTGTCCTGATCCCATGTGATCACCGAACAGCGCAGGTGCATTCATGGCGTGCCCGATTCCTGCCGAGAGCAAGAGGCCACTCATCACAACGGCGAGACCCCACACCGTTACTCCGTGCATCGTGCCCATCGTCGTGTCGTTCTTGCCGTCGAACCAACTTGCAAACATGCTGCCAAGAAAAAGCGAGACGACCCAGGTAAGGATCATCCAGATAGCCGTTCCTATTCCCATCCCCCTGGCGCTGTTCGCGGCGCGTTCCGGATCGAACACTGAAAGCCCGACGGCCAGACCGACGATGTACAACAGCGATGCCATTCCGACTGCAATCGCCCACCCAGCGATCACGGCGCCCCAGCTCATACGCGGATGCTCCACCACTGCCACTGGTTCGGTGCTTGCGATGTTCGAATTCATCATCTTTCCCCGTCACTGCGTCGATAAGCCATGCAGCCCACGCCTTGCGTCAGGCGCAGCCTCGCAACAGAGCGATGAGAACCAATATCGGAAGTGGTACCCCCAGCAACCACAGCAGCACATAGCCGATCCCGCCGCGCTCCTTCCGACTCGATGGGAAAGCGGAGTCTTCGTTCATGACGGTCTCCTTTGAGAGGGAAGGGGCGTTCGGGCCACGATCTAGCCACGCCTCGAACGCTTCAAGGCACTGGCTTGCTCATGACCGGCGAGGACAGATACGTAGGCACGTTCAATGACTCGCCGGGTCGGCACGGAGAGTGCGGTATCCCTCAGCGCTTCTTCGAATCTGTGTTTGATGCGGTCTTCCCCGCACTCGACTTCGTCAACGATCGGGGTGTCACCCGAGACCAGCGCCTCATGAAGCTTGGCGAACAAGCGATGTGCGGAGCCAAGGGTGGTGCCTCCAAGTTCGGCATCGCCGCCCAAGGTGCTGACATGGGCTTTCAGTGCACCGACGACCTGACTGCGATCTTCCGACCATCGTGAAAAGCTGCCGCTCAGATAAGCGTCATTTACCTTTCGGGCTGCCTCAGCATAGACGTCAACACTGTCGATCGTGGTTTGAACAAGCCCATTCAAGACTGCGATGTCGTGGATATTCGTGGAGGTCATGACGCATCCGGTCGAAGAAAATTATGGACAGGAAGAATCAGCGATGTGTCGCTTAGTTGACGTGAACGAACCGTCCAGAGCACGTGACTGAACTTCATTCACTTTCCCCAGGTCGCGAACATAACGATGGTAGCGGTAGCCATGGCGAGGGTGGCCAACCAGCCCAAAATCTTCATGGCCCATGGAATCGTGAATTCGCCCATTACCTTGCGCCGGGAACTCATCCACATCATCACGACCATGAGTGGAACCGCGGCTACACCGTTGATCACCGCGCTCCAATACAACGCTTTGATCGGATCGAGCGGCGTCAGATTCAGCCCAAATCCGATCACGGTGGCGACGATCAGAACCCCGTAGAAGAACTTCGCATGCTGCGGCTTGTGCTGCAGCCCTGAGCGTTGCGCAAAGGCCCCGGAGGCAGCGTACGCTGTGGCGCCGGCGAGTACCGGCACGGCCAAGAGGCCGGTGCCGATGATGCCGGCCGCAAACAAGGCAAACGCCAATTTTCCTGCCAGGGGGCGCAATGCCTGCGCGGCATCGGATGAGGTCTGGATATCGGTTTTGCCGTGCGCGTGGAGTACAACGGCCGCGGTCAGGATGATGAAGAAAGCGATCAGGTTGGAAAAAATCATCCCGGTGCTGGTGTCGACTCCGATGCGCCTCAATGCGTCTGGAGCTTGATGCGGGGCTCTATTCAAAGGTTCGCGCTCATTGCTAGTGCGGATCTCCTCAACCTCCTGCGAGGCTTGCCAGCAGAACAGATAGGGACTGATGGTGGTACCAAGCAATGCCACCAAACCAACCGCGTATTTGGCGTTCCAGGTGATCGCTGGTCGCACGATGCTTTTGAGTACCTCTCCCCACGGCACGTGGATCACAAGCACTGTGGCGACGTAGGCGAACAAGCTCAGCGTCAGCACTTTCAGGAAAGGCGAGTAACGTGAGAACGGAATGAACATTTGCAGGAGCAGCGATCCCAAACCGAACACAGCGGCGTAGACGAGTGCCGGTCCACCCACTAGCAGCTTCAGCGCAGCGCCCATGGCACCAATGTCGGCGGCGAGGTTGATCACGTTCGCGACCAGGATGCATGTAGTAAGCGCGTATACCAGGGATTTAGGATGGTGGCGGCGGATGCCGTCCATCAAGCCGTGTCCTGTCACTCGCCCGATGCCGGCGCTTACCCCCTGGATGGCCACCATCAGCGGCATGGTCAAGAGGATTGCCCAAAGTGTGCTGTAACCGAAGGCGGCGCCCACCTGCGAGTAGGTCGCGATACCGCTGGGATCGTCGTCCGCCGCCCCGGTAATCAGGCCAGCACTTAAGCGGCCAAAAAATGACTTTCGCCCCTCATCGGTTTCGAGCGACTTGCCTGTCAATGCAGCTGCTTTTGCGACCATGAGAATCGGATTCCGAAAGGCGCGGGCACCTGACGGAGAGCACCAAGGCAGGCATACTCAGCATCCTCAGGTGCACGCATCGCCCGCGCGAAACTGAAGTGAACAACCCTTTGATGTGTCCGAATGCATATCCTTGAAACCGCCATACGGACATTGATGGGCAGGCTCGGCAGAGTCCGAATAATGCGAGCTGCAATCCGAGGTGCCCCAAGGCGATAAGGTGCGATCAGGTGGAATCGATGGTTCGCAGACGACGCGTCGTCCGAAACAAGACCGCCTCGATCAACACGAACGCCAAGATGGGAACTGCAGCCCCAAAGTGCCGCCTACGTCGAAACCTATCCGACTCGCGACGTAGATCAGAACGATCATGCTGAGTGCCATGCCGGGTGCGCCCAAGCCACGCATAGCGGCGCTACGGTGATAGCCGATCCAAAATGCAAAACGTGCCAGCGCCCATACCACGGCGGTCGCCAGGACAGCTCGCATGGCAGCTCCATCTGGCGAGTAGGTCGCCAGCCCGAACAGGGCCGCAGCAAACACGACGATCTATTCCAGAGTGTTCTGGAGATAGCATAGGTTGACTCGCAGTCGTCGTGTCTCGAATCCTGCCAGCGGATCGAATGCAGGCGAGTTCAGCCGTTCATGAGCTACGGCTTCAACTCCCGTCACTAGGCAGAACAAAGCCACAAGGCAAAAGCATTTCAGGGTGAAGAGCATCCGTTCGCCAATGCCATCCATGCCAGTCAAAGGTAGCATTAAGTACGCGATAACTAACCACAACAACAGGGCAATCGGCATCGCTATGGCAATGGTAACTATGCCAGCGCGTCGCTGCTTCGCGAAATCAGCTTGCTGCAAGTCGATATCGTTCATGTTTGCATGCGTACTTCATCCACAGGTCTCAATCCGTTTTTGGGGCGGCCTGCTGCCGAATGCCCCAGTGTGATGAGTTCAGCCGCGTATTTCGCTGGCAACTGTCTTGGGGTGATTTTCCGGGACATTGATCAGAATCCACCAGCATCTTCAAGTGAGGTCGGAGCAACGAGCATCAGTATTCCAGGTGCACGCGAACACCAACGAAGCGCGCCGGCCCCCGGTCATGGTTGTAGCCAGGGTTGTGTATTAGCTGCAGATCGGTCGTCACCCACGCATGGCCGGCGATAGCGAGATCGTAATAGGTCTCCAGGATCTGTTCGGTGCGATAGTTCAATTGCCCGTCGCCCAAGTTGAAACCCGTGCCGCCTGCAGCGAGGTAGGCACGATGATCGGGTGACAATCCGTTGACCGCCAGCGCTAGGGCAATGCGATCATCCGGACGGTGCCAGCGCACTCCGGCGAGCTGTCCACCGATACTCACGCTGCGATCCGCTTCGGTAAAGGCAAACGATTCGGTCTTGCCGTCGTTCCAGCCAAGGCGGCCGAAAAGCCCGGTATCGCCATGATCTGCTAGGGGCAGATCAGCACCCAGCGCAACGCCGTACTTGTGCCGGCCACCGTGGTCATCCTGGCGTATGTCGGGCACGGTTCCGGCTTGCAGCGCACGCGCCAAGGCAACCTGGTAGACGCCCATGCGTGCGGTGTTGCGATAGAGCAGCAGCCAGACCGCCGGTCCATCCGGGTTCGATTGCCAGGTCGCCTGCGCGTCCATTTCACGTGCGCGCGAAATGGCGTCGAGTCGTTGCCCGTTGGCGCGATAGGGCATCTGATACAGCCCGTAGCGCCACGTCCACGGTCCGGCTGCATAGGTTACGACACCGCCTACGGTATAGCCGCGCGTATCTGCGGCAAAGTCCCACGCCGCATTGTTGAATAGCGCCCAGTTGAGGAACTGGGTACGTGTGGAGTCTGCGTAGCGGCTCTGGTCGAAATCGTCGTTCACGGCGAACAGACCTGCCTTGAAGCTCAGGCGATGGTCCGCTTGCTCACCCGGCAGTTGGTCCATTTTTCGTTTGAGGGGGATGGTTTTGCCGCCTAGCGGAACGTCGTAGGTAAGGAACACCCGTGCCACATAAGCATCGCGTCCCAGCGATCCGCCACCGCCGCGAACAACGTCGCCGTTCGTGAGCCCGGCCAAACCAGTGCTGTGGCTGACGCCGCCGCCGCGAAACATTTCCACGTCCAGATAGGCCGCCCAATGAGGTGTGATCGGCAGACCGAAGTAAAGGCCAAAGGTATGAGAGCGTGCCTGGTTGGCCTGTGGACGCAGGCTCAATGGCCCTTGATAGGGCGAGTGCAGGCTGTTTTGGCGCTGATCGATGAAGGTGTACTGCGCACCGATCAACTGCGGCATCAGATAATCTACGTCATCGGCTGCTGCACCTGCCGAACACGCCGGCAGCACGAGGAATGTTGCAACCGCCAGGCGCATGTTCAAGCTAATTTCCTATTCAAACAACTGCGCTTGCGGCGCTCGCGCCATCGAATTTCGCAGATGGCCAGAAACAACCGGAGCGCTGTGTTGGATGGCGAGGGAGCGATCGATCCAGCCCTGTGATCGCGGCGGCTACTCGCCGAGCATCTGTGCCTTTCGTGCCTGCATACGCTCACCTAATGCGTCGAGAGCTGCTTTGTCGAAGATGGACTTGGCACGCTTGAACATTCCCTGTTCTTCCTCGTCGGCGTGGTGGACGACAAGTTCTTTGAGTACTTTCGCTCGACCGGAAAATTGCTCGCTATCGGGTTTTGTGCCCATGAGGTCGGGGAGCACGAGCTCGCCGGCGGCACGATGTTCTTCCATCGCCTCGAAGTACGTTTTGGCGTCGTCCTTGTTGCCAGCCTGCTTGAATGCCGGATAGAAGATTTCCTCTTCGATGGTCGTATGGATCTTCAGCATCGTGGCTACCTCGTCCAGAAGCTGTGCGCGCTTCTTGACCGCGCGAGTGGAGGTGTTAGCCAGTTCTTCGAGCAGTGACTTGATTTTTTTGTGGTCGTCAGTGAGTAGCTGGATGGCATTTTTCATGAGCGGAGCTCCTGATGGGGCGCCCACTTGTAAATGCGGCACGATGCATTCGTCGTGAAACTTGTGCAGCTTTTCGGTCATCACGAACGACGCAGACAAGCGCGCTTCATGAAGATCCAAGGAGTTCTCACGCCCCATGCATGCGCGCTTGATGAGTGGAACGCGACACTTGGCGTCCGACGGTGAATTCGCGCAGCTTCGTCGGTAACGTCCTTGCGCTCTCCGGAGATCACTGATGACACATTCGCATTCCAACCAGAACAACGAACGAGGCGGCAATCACGAGCAGCCCATCAAGGCTGGTCAGCAGAATCCCAAGAACGAAGACCGCAGTTCCAGCGCTGCCAAGGACTCCAAGAACTCAGGCGGTTCTGTGCGTGGCGGCGGCCAAGAGCAGCATATGAAGTCCGGCCAGCAGAGCCACAAGAACGACCGTTGATGGATCAATGGAACGAAGCGAAAGGCGCGGCTTTCCGCGCCTTCCGCTTCGTGTGGGTCGAATCAATCGAGCTTGCGCCAATTCGAAGGCGCCAATTCGAAGATCTCGCGCCAAAGGAACTGTCCAAGCCTGCAAGCGATGTATCTTCCGACGAGGACAAGAGCGCTGGGGACGCGGCCTCGGCTATCAGGGAGTGCCGCCACAACCGCCGGATGGATCCGCGACCCTTCCGTGTACCTGCGCAGCGACAAGCCCGGTTCCTCCAGTTTCATGTGTGGGGAGCAAGGAGGCTGCGCGTGCCGCGCTAGCGAGAGTGGTTCACGGGATGGGTAAAGACCCCTGGATACACGGCCATCTGGTTAACCCGGGCAATCTCGGATCACTCTGAGCTCGGTGCAGGATCCACCCCAGATTCTTGGCGCGGTGGAATGCTATTGAGTCGTGCTCCCTCGTCGCTTGATGACGACGGAGCCCCGCCACCTTGTGCGAAACGACGGTTTATCTAGCCGTCGCGGTTTCGTGGACGCATCTGGATGGGCGCACTGTCGTCTTGCGGGCTGCCGGGCGAGACACGGCCCAAGGTAATATTCTTCGAGGCCCGGACGTCCCGGTTGGCAAAGGTCCATATCTCGCCGCTGGCGGTGATCAACACCGTCCAATACAAGTCCGATTCCGGGCCATAGTCGATGAGGATATGAGCGAATCCTTCTCCCTTGGGCGTATTCATAGGAAGCGGTGGATTGAGTTGAAGCATGACGGCATCCCGTGACTTGGCGGTGCGAAAGTCCAATTGCTGCTGGTAGCACTACGGCCACAGCGAAATAGCTGCGGCCGCAGGTGATGCGTACCGTTTACCGTCGGTCGAGAGTGCCGAGGCCATGGCGCTTGGCGAAGCTCTTGGACGCCTGGTTGGCATGCTCCGCAGCGTACAGTCCGTGGCTGTGAGCCAAATGGGCGTGATGAGCACCCTCAGCGGTGTTGTGGTCACGAAGGCGCTTGGCAGCCTCCTCGTGGTGGTGCGCCGCTTGCTTGTGATGTTCGGCAGCCTTGTCGTGATGTTCGTGTGCTTCGGCGAGTGTCTGAGTGGTGGATTCGGCAGATGAGGTCATGAGTTTCTCCAGTCGCTGTGTTCGGCAAATGCCGCTGGAAGGCGTTCTACTGATGCTTACAGAGCCGAGGTTAACGACGGGTGGGAAGTTCGTCGTGAGCGTGGCTGATCATCCTGAATGCCATTCCGCTTGCTGGTCCATCGCTCCGACCAAAGCTCTGTTGCAAGGTTTCGATGCCTTCCCATGGGTCTGAACGTACCCGTGCAAGTCGCGCTACCACGGTTCGCAATGCAGTTGCACTACGAAGATGGCATGGAGGTCGGTATTCGAACTCATGCCAGGGTAGGGCTCTCACCTCTTCGGGAAATCGCGTTTTGCAGTTAGTCGTGCAACCTCGCTATTTGGTGCCAGTCGTTATGGGGCGGGGCCACCCATAACGGGAAGAATCGCACCCGAGATGTAGCTGGCGCATGAGGGTGAGGCCAGGAAGACATAAGCTGGCGCGATCTCCTCCGGTTGGGCAGGGCGGCCCATCGGACTGGATTTGCCGAAGTCACGGATCTGTTCAGGCGATTGGTCGGCCGGGTTCAGCGGTGTCCATACCGGCCCGGGTGCGACTGCATTCACGCGGATTCCGCGCGAGATCAGGTTCGCTGCTAAGGCTTTGGTAAAGGCATGGATACCACCCTTGGTCATTGAATAATCCAGCAGCTTGTCGTTGCCGAACAAGCCGGTTTCCGAGCCGGTATTGATGATCGAACAGTTGCTGCCCAAGTGTGGTGACGCCGCTTTGGCCATGTGGAAGTAGCCATAGAGATTGGTCTTCAGCGTTTCGTCGAAGTGCGCCTCGGTGAGGTCCTCGATGGCGTCCACGTGCTGCTGAAAGGCCGCATTGTTAACCAGGATGGACAGCTTGCCGAGCTTCTCGACCGTGGCCTCGACAGCTTGCTTGCAGAAGTTGGGTTCCTTGACGTCGCCGCGAATCAGGAGGCAGCATTGGCCCTCAGCCTGAATGTAATCCCGAGTTTCCTCCGCATCGGCGTCCTCACACAGATATACGATGGCTACGTCGGCACCTTCGCGGGCGAACAACACGGCTACCGCCCGCCCGATGCCCGAATCGCCGCCGGTGATGAGCGCCGCCATGCCGCGCAACTTGCCGCTACCTGTATAGGTGGGCGCCAGGAACTGCGGCCGCGGATCGAGATCGCGCTCCAGGCCTGGTTTTGTCAGCTGCCGCTCGGGAAACGGTGTTTCCGGATGCTGATGGTCCCCGGTCTTGGTCTTTTTTGTGGATGGCGCGGGAGCACGATTTTCTTTGCCACCGCGTGTTTTGCGTTCGGCCTGCGCCTTTATGTCGCGATGCTTCTCGGCGGTTTTGCTGGTGTCTCGCGATTTCGTACCCATGGTCCCGTGCTCCGATGGCGGGATGGTTCACGTTATCCGGCAATTTGTTCCGCTCCAGTGAACAATGGATCAGAGCGATGTCTATTGACGACGCATGGACACGCAGGTCGTGATAGTCGGCACACGTCCCTTGGGAGAATGGTCATGCCTGAACAACGCACTCGTCGCGCCGCAGCTAAGGACAAGAAGGAGGGCAAGTCTCCGGGCACGCAAGCCGGGGAATATGTGCGGGAGGAAAGCGAGCATGTGCGTGAAGGCAAGCACGGCGCGCGATCGACCAAGCAAGCCATCGCCATTGGTCTCTCCAAGGCACGCCGTGCCGGAATCAAGGCCCCGATCAGCAAGTCCGCCAGCAAATCGACGAAGAAGAAGGCAGCGCAGGACGAAGCAGCCTCGCATCGTCGCAAACAGCCATCACGGAAGCGCTCCGCGGCGACTAAGCACGTACTGGAGAAGGAGGGGCACGAGGCGGCTTCCTCATCCGCGCTCTCGTCGAACGCCAAGAAAGCAGCCGCCAAGCGCACGCCGAAATCGCGTTCGGCAGCCGCCAAGAAGGCGGCACGAACCAAGGGCTCAGCGGGGCGATCAGCTGCTGCCAAAAAGGCCGCCAGGACGCGGGCTCGGAACGCGTCTTGAGCAAGGAGTGCCTCACATACCTCGGCTCATCTGGATAGATACGCTTTCCTACGTTCTGCTCAACGTGCTGGCATCGCTTTGAAATTGACCGCGCGGCGGATGTGCGGAGAATCGAGCGCTTGTGCCCCCCCTCTTTGTCAGCGCTAGGAGCCCAACATCGACTGTTACGCACAACGTTGTGGGTGGCCATGAGATCTACGACTAGTTGGCCCAAGTCCAATAAGAACACTTCAATTCAAATTCGTTCGAGCCGTTCCCATCCGCCCCTCGTGCTCTGCGCGACGTACTCGATGCCCAATTTGCCGTGGATGGCGAGCAGACCGAAAGCCGCATCCTGGCCGAGATATTGAAGTGGTATTACTTGCTCCATTCTTTCAGTAGATTCTGATGGACAGTTGCTGAAGTGGATTCCGCCGGGCGCGGCGTAGTCTGACGCCAATCCACGGAAAGACATGCATCGGCATCGCGGTTCGCACTGCTTTCACATCATCTACACGAGGCTTCGCCGATGACCTGGCTGCATCGGATACTAGGGAACCGATCTGAAGCGGACGCATGGTTCGGCGATCTTGGGCGTTGCATGCTGCAGGCGATGCCGTGGCCTGCGTGCGTTTGCGACCGACAAGGCCAATTGCTGGCTTGGAACGAAGATGCGAAACGTCTGTTGGAGCGTGTCAGACCGGATGATTCGACGATCGAAGACCGGTTCCGGGATCTGCTGCGACATGGACAGAGAGCCGGGGCCGTCGGAACATCCTTGATCGATGTCTTGCAGAGCGGCTGTCCAGCATGCGACGCGGTACTGGAAATCGAAAGCGACCCCGGCGTTCGCCTCTCGTTGCATGCCAGGTTGACGCCGCTGGTGGCGACGGATGGTTCAGTCAAAGCCGTCCTGTGCAGCTTTCAGGGGCCGCCGCTCTTCAGTGACTTGACTGCGACACTCGAGCGGAACGGGACCGCAGAATGTGAGCATCGGCAGGGCGATCTATTTCGCCAAATGCTGCAAGCTTTGCCTGTCGCGGTGTACACCACGGATGTCGATGGAACCATCATGTTCTTTAACGAGGCCGCGGTCGCTCTTGCGGGGCGCCGTCCCTCCGTAAGAGATAGATGGTGCTTCAGCTGGAAGTTGCTTCATCCCGATGGAACACCAATGCCGCATGATGAGTGTCCCATGGCGATTACGCTCCGCGATGGATGTGCCCGGTATGCCTGTCAGATCGTCGCCTTGCGGCCAGACGGCAGTCGGGTGGTTTGCGAGGCCTATCCAACGCCGTTGCTCGACAAGTCGGGCGTACTCGTCGGAGCAGTGAATGTGTTGATCGATATCAGCGAGCGTATCGATGCAGAGCAAGCGCTTCGTAGTCTCAACGAAACGCTGGAGCAGCGCGTGGTGTATCGGACCAACAGAGCAGAGGCGGCATTGACGAGGCTGCACCGTCGCGAGCGCGAGTTCGCCATGTTGGTGGAGAGCGTGCTTGATTACGCGATCATAATGCTGGATCCGAAGGGCAACATCACCCAGTGGAATCAGGGCGCCGAACGGATCTACGGATATCGGTCCGAGGAAATCGTCGGCCGGCATTTCTCGACGTTCCACACACCCGAGGACCGCGCCAACGGCATGCCGGAGAAGGTACTGGCAACCGCTTCGTGTGAGGGGAGGCATGAGGGAGAGGGTTGGCGCCTACGCAAGGACGGCAGCCTTTTCTGGGTGAGCGCGATTGTCGACCCTATTATCGATAAGGGCCATCTGGTGGGTTTCGCCAAGATTACCCGGGACGTCACCGAAAGGATGAAAAACCAGGAAGCTATCGTCGAGAACGAGCGGCGCGCACGCGCTGTGATCGATACCGCACCGGATGGCTTCGTTCAATTGGACCCCGCGGGCAGGATAGTCGAATGGAATCCCGCCGCAGTCGAGATGTTCGGCTGGTCGCGCGAGGAGGCGATCGGAAAGGAACTCATTCAATTGATCGTGCCGGATGACGAGCGCGGCCGCTTTGTTGAACGTGTTTCGTTGAGCGGACCCAACATTTTCCAGCATGATGCTATCCCGCTCAAGCTGCGAACGAAAAGCGGCGATCTTGTTACTGTCGAGCTTAACTTCGGCACTCGCACATCCTGGGGCAGTGATCCACTCAACCTTTTTATCAGTGATATCGGTGAAAGGATTTCGATCGAGGCGCAACTGCGTCAAATGCAAAAAATGGAATCCGTTGGCATGCTGGCAGGAGGCATAGCCCATGATTTCAACAACCTGCTGCAAGGGATTATCGGCGCGGTCGAGATCATCGATCTGCGAATTAAGGACAACGATGCGCGCGACGTTTCTCGTTTCATCGATGGTGCGTTGAATTCCGCCCAGCGCGCTGCCGCGCTCACGCAGCGACTGTTGAGCTTTTCGCGCAAACAGCCGCTCGATCCGCAGTCGGTCGATGCAAATCAATTAGTCATGTCCATGAGCGACATGCTGAAGCACACCATGGGTGAAGCAGTTGCGCTCGATTTGGAGCTTGCAGATGACCTATGGCCCTGCAGGTGCGACGCGAACCAGTTGGAAAGCGCATTGCTCAATCTTTCAATCAATGCCCGCGACGCCATGCCGGAGGGCGGCCGCCTGACCCTGCGCTCGGCTAACCTCGATATCGGCGAGTCGGCCGCGGCTCATCGGCCGGACCTCCACTGCGGGCAATTCGTACTACTGACGGTTACCGACACGGGAACGGGCATCCCGAAAGAGATCGTTGATCAAGTGTTCGATCCGTTCTTCACCACCAAAGAAGTTGGACGTGGAACAGGCTTGGGATTGTCGATGGTGTACGGGTTTGCGCAACAGTCCGGCGGCTTCTGCGAGATCCGCAGCGAGGTGGACGAGGGCACCAGCGTCAGTATTGGTCTGCCTCGGAACCTTGCGGCTCCACAGAAAACGCCGCGCGTTGCGCAACTGCACCTTATCAAAGGCGCGGGCGAACTGGTCCTGGTGGTGGAAGACGAGCCGGTGGTACGCGGCATCGTCGTCCAAGTGCTGCACCAGTTGGGTTATTCCACCCTGGAAGCGGCTAGTGGCGATGAAGCGCTCAGTTTGCTCCTGACGCAGGAGTCCGTTGATCTGCTGATATCCGACCTAGGTTTGCCTGGGATGACCGGATGCACTCTGGTGGAGGCCGCCCACGTCATGCGCCCGAAGCTGAAGATTCTGCTGATGAGCGGCTATGCGCCGGATAAGACCCAAGGCGGCAAGCAAGCGACTCAGAAATGGCCGCTGATCACCAAGCCCTTCAGCACCGCGAAACTTGCCCGCTGCATTCGCGAAGTGATGAGTAAGGGAGAGGACTTGCAAACAGACCCCGTGCAGAAGGACGGCGCTTGACTACGCGTGGCGAAGCAAGGATCGCACGATGCGTTGCAACTCCGCGCTGCTCACCGGCTTCATCAAAACACATAACTGCGGGAACTCCGCTACCAAGGCAGACTGGTCGCTGCCGGAAATCACAACGAACGGGACGTTTTGCGCCATCATGGCCAGCAGCGCCGGGCGCGCGCTTTCGCCGCGCAGTTCCATGTCGAGCAACACGGCATCGAATTCGCCCGATTCGATCTCCGTGAGCGCATTGGCCAGACTGAGATCGACGATGACTTCCAGCTTCAATTTTTGCAGGACGTCCTCCAGTACCATGGCGACAACGGGGTCGTCTTCGATCACCAACACGCGGCCAAGCGTGGATGTTTGGCTGTGCATGAGTCCTCCCTCCATAGTCCCCTCGTACGATCTGTTCCGACCGGTGTTCAGCCTATCGCCAATAGCAGCATGACACCATCAACATGCATCATGGGTGCGAAGCGGTGCCGGTATTTGGCTACCCGGTTCGGCCGCCGGCAAGCATGCGATCCAAGACTTCCTCGATATGCTTCACGCTATAGGGTTTCAGCAGCACTTCGACGTCACGATATTCGTCCGGCGATCCGTCGCTTCCATAACCGGAGGCGAACACGAACGGGATCTTTCGGCGGCGCAGCTCCGCGGCGAGCAGAAAGCTATCTTCACCTGCGAGATTGATGTCCAGGACAGCGTCATCGATCCATTCCGTCGTAGCCAGCTCCAAGCCGCTGCTCAACCGGGCCGTCAACAATACGCTGAAGCCCGCGCTGAATCACATCCTCCAGCATCATAGCCACCAGCATCGCGAAGTGCTTGCGCAGTGCCTGCTCGACGCGATGCCGGAGAATACGCTCGACCCCGGCATTCCAGCTGGTGATTGTATCGTTCGCGGCTTAACCGATGATCCCGTCCTGCGAATTGTCGACAATAGTCGCCAACCGTGCGCATGCGGTCTCGCTGCGATGGTTTTGTGTGATGTCCACGAAAGTCAATACCACACCATCGACGACCTATGCCGTATACATGGGGGAGAGAGTGTTCATGGCAATCAGTCGGACAACGTGAGCAGTACACGAAGCGAACGAGATCGAGATGGAGCCGTCCCCGGCAGAAGTCCGGAACGGCATGCGAAGGCGGATCGGAAGCGCCATAGGAACAACTGACGCTCAGTGAGCGAATCGAAGTGGTTTGTACTCAAAGTCCATAGACCTGATCGTGCAGCCAAGCGGAGATGAGAGCTCAGTTTTCCAGTTCATGCGCGTTCGCTTCGATCGCGCGACGGCGATCTCGCCAAACTTTGGCGGTCTGCGGTTTGATGAACAGCGAAATGATCTCCGGGCGAGCCACTTTGGCTCGCTTTTCGATCCGATGGACGCAGGCTTCGATCTGTGTGGTGGAAAGCACATCCTCGAATTCGGCGCTCAGCGCAGCAACTACCTGATGTGGCCCCATCTGCACGGTCAATACGCCGTTGGCGATGCGCACGTCGGCGTCGGCGGCGGCGATCGCCATGATCGCATCGCTTACGGCTGGATGGGCGGTTTCGCCGATTAGCAACCCCTTGGTTTCCCGTGCGAGCAGCAGAGCCGAGACGGCTAGCACGCAGCCGATGCCCACAGAGGCAATGCCGTCGAACACCGGCGACTTGAGCAGTTGCGCACCTGCCAGTCCAACCAGTGCAATTAGCAAACCGACCAGAGCCGCACTGTCTTCCAGTAGCACGGTAAAGGTGGTCGGATCCTTACTTAGGCGAAACGCCTCGAAGTAGCCAAGCTTGCCTTTGCGGGCGCGGAATTCGCCCAGTGCGACACGCCATGAGCTGCCTTCGAACAGCATCGACACCAGCAGAACGATGTAATTCGCGCCGGAATGATCGATCGTCTTATTGCGTGCAATGTGGACGACACCTTCGTAGGAGGAGAGGCCAGCGCCTATTGCCAGAACCAGCAGCGCCACAATGAAGCTCCAGAAATACAGTTCGCGACCATGTCCGAACGGATGTAGTGGATCCGGAGGCATGGCGGCGCGGCGCAAACCATAAAGGAGCAGCAATTCATTGGTGGTATCGACAAGAGAATGCACGCCTTCGCTCAGCATTGCTGAACTGCCGGAATAAGCTGCTGCCATGAACTTCACGACAGCAATCAGCAGGTTGCCGCCGAGCGCGACATAGACCACTTTGTGTGAAGCGGAGGGAGACATCGGGCAAGGTATCGCCGTGATCGGTACCTCATGCCGTGGGGCGTTCGGGAGGTGGCGGCACGGGATCGCCTATTGGTAATGGCGCGGGTTGCGGCTCGACCAATGGTGGACGCCCCGGTTGCGGAAATGGCGGAGCGGCTGGTGGCATCGGCGCTGGCGGTTCGCCGGGCTGGCTTGGCGGCACGGGCTCCTGTGGCGAAGGCGCAGGTTCCGGTGGAATCGGCATGCTTCGCAAGGTTGGCGACAACGTAAAGGGAAGCATGAAGGATTCCGATTTTTGCGGTGGCTTTCCATCATTCCGGGCTGCTCGTTACTTCGTCATGAACTTTGGGTGGTCGAATTGTCGCGGCTGCAAGAGCAAAAGCGAGTACAACCCTTTCACTCGCCCGTCATCTCTTCTCCGCTTAAGCTGATCAGCGCAGGGGCAATATCGCAGGAATTCACATGAACACGCGTGATGACCAGAAAGGTCTGATCTTGCTGGTGGAAGACAGCCGCCAGATCTCCGAGCCATTAGGCGAATTTCTCGAAAAAATTGGTTACTCCGTCGACTACGCAGCTGATGGTCCTAGCGGATTGCATCTTGCGGTGACTGGCAGCTATGACGTCCTCGTGCTCGACCTATCACTGCCTGGGATGGATGGTTTGGAGGTGTGCCGGAAGCTTCGCCGTGAGGCAAACAGAGCCACTCCTCTTCTGATGCTTACAGGGCGCGGCAGCCTAGACGACAAGCTCACTGGTCTGGAAGCAGGTGCTGACGACTATCTCGTGAAGCCGTTCCAATTGAGTGAGCTTGCGGCGCGTGTGCATGCCCTGATTCGACGCGATCGTCGGCAAGTCTCTACCGAGATTCTGACCGTCGGCGATATGACGCTTGATACGGCGATCCTACGGTTGACGCGTGCTGGGAAGGTGCTCAATGTGTCGCCGATTGGACTGAGGCTGCTGGCGATCCTGATGCGCGAGTCTCCGCGCGTGGTAAGCCGACGCGACATCGAGCGCGAAATCTGGGGCGATATGCTTCCTGACTCCGATACCTTACGCTCGCACCTGTACAACCTGCGTCGCATCATCGACAAGCCATTTGCCAACCAACTGCTCCATACCATTCATTCGGCAGGCTATCGCCTCGCGGATCTTGATGCGGAAATGTGCGCTGCCGGGGATGCGGCCTGAGTCCTGTGTTCGCTGAAACTACCTGTCCTTTCCGCCGAATGCCATAAGCAGAATCGTTTGGCGGAAAGGGATGTGGCGAATCAAGTCCAGACAATGCCTGTGACGAGTCGAGTGACCCGTAAAGGCCAGAAGTGGCCGCGACGGATACGCTGTTTTCTAGAACTCGTCAACGAATTCGATGCCGACGCCTAGCCGGCGGGTAAGGTCTTCCGCCTTTCTGCGCACGGTATCGAATACCTCGTCGTCGCGAATCTCGACTTCGACACAATAAACCTTTCCCTCGCTATCACTGGCCTGCTCCGACGAGCTCGAATCGTCGCGCATACGGGGTATCAAGTCGTCAACTTCTTCGACATGGTCGACTTCGTCGATGCCGTGCAGCGAAGTGATGAGAGTATCTGCGTCGGCACGTTGTCCGATGAGTCGAAATCGAACCATGGGCATGTGAATTCTCCGAAAAAGTCCGTAGACGGATCCTTGCAGGACTCTTGCATCTTTGAGGTGACGGAACGCCACGCATGTTCTCGTGAAAACGTAACAACCACACCGCGTTAACTTCGCCATTCCTACGCTCAGATTTTTCCTCGAAGAAATCGTGCGAGTCTTCGTGACTCCGCTGATCTATTTGGTGAGACGCGCAGGATGAACACTCAACGTTGCCGCTCCGGCGCGGCGGCCTCGCCATCCGCATCAGCTATGCACTTCGACACATTGATCGTGTCGCTGATTTTTCCTGGCGCGAGCAGTGCACTGATTTCTCTTCGAGGCATTCGATGCGTTCACCAGTCTCGGTACCGCGCAGCACAAGGTATTGCATGTGACGATCTTCATGTATTTGCGCGGCGGATCGCTGATCTGCACTGCCTCGACGGTCGGTCTTGCATGGTCGTCGATGCTGATCGTGCTAGCGGCGGTCGGTATGCCGACGCAAGGGGGCACCGCATGCTGGGCGGTGACATCTGAACGGAGGAGATGAACGATGCCCGAATTCCATTGCGACCTCGACCAGACAGGCGCCCCCCTGCGCCATGTGTGGTCGCACACCATTGGTAGCGATCACGCGCGTATGGCCTTGCGTGCGGATTGGCGCGAGCAGATGCGCCGCGTGCGTGAGGAACTCGGTGTCGAATATGTGCGCTTCCATGGTCTGCTCGACGACGATATGGCGATTCTGCTGGATGAGCAGGACACGTTGCACTACGGCTTCCATAATGCGGACCTGATCATCGATTTTCTGCGCGAGATCGGCATGCGCCCGTTCGTGGAACTGAGTTTCATGCCAACCGCGCTCGCATCAGGCCACACCACGGTATTCAGTTATCGCGGCAACGTGACGCCGCCGAAGAAACTGGCCGACTGGGACGCGCTGATCGACCGACTGCTGCGCCATTGGGTGGATCGCTACGGACTGGACGAGGTGCGCAGGTGGTACTTCGAAGTATGGAACGAGCCCAATATTCCCTCGTTCTGGACCGGAACCCAGGCCGACTATTTCGAGCTGTACCGGCACACCGCGACTACCATCAAGTCGGTCGATGCTCAGTTGCAGGTGGGCGGCCCCGCCACTGCCAATGACGAATGGATCGCGGACTTCGTGGCGTTCTGCCGGCGAGCGAAGCTGCCGTGTGATTTCGTATCAACTCATCATTACCCAACCGATGCGTTCGGCAAGCCGGGGGAGGACACCGAAAAACAGCTTTCGTTGGCAACGCGTGGCATCTTGCATCGGCGCGTGCTGGACAGTTGTGCCGCAGCAGACACTTTGCCTGTGTACTACACAGAGTGGTGTAGCTCGTCCAATCCGTTCTTCAGGCTTCATGACGAGCCATACGCGGCAGCCTTCATGATCAAGAACTTCCTGGCCGTAGCCGATTTGGTGCAGTGCTATAGCTGGTGGACGTTCTCGGACATTTTTGCCGAGAACTACTTTTCCTCGGTACCGTTTCATGGCGGCTTCGGCCTGCTCACTATAGGTGGCATCGCCAAACCTACTTATCGCGCGTTCCAGATGCTGCACCGGCTCGGTCGCGAACGGCTTCGGGTGGACGGTGCGCATGTCACAGTGGACGCTGCAGTGGTGCGCGCGGAGGGCGTCGTGATGGTGTTGCTGAGCAACCACGCGTTCCCGGAACATCCGATCGCCGCCGAGAAAGTGACGATTGAACTTGCCTGCTCACAGCCACCCACTGGCGCGTGGCTGGAGCGCATCGACGAGGATCATTGCAATCCGCGCAAGCTGTGGGAGGCGCTTGGCTCACCGGACTATCCAAACGCCGAGCAGCAACATCGGCTACACGAGGCTGCGCTCCTGCAACGCGAGCCATTGCGGTGGCACGCGAAGACCGGTGGATTCTCACTGAACATCGATCTGCCTCCGCACGCCGTCGCTGCGATCACGCTGCATGTCCCGAATGACGACAGCACGGGAGAAACTTCGTGAAAAAATCAATGACAGGATCCAGCAACGAGGATTTGCTGGACCTGATCCAGCACGATTCGTTCCAATACTTCATCGATCACCGCCAGCCCGGCAACGGACTGATACCCGATTCGACCGAGCCGCACTCGCCATGCAGCATCGCCGCGGTGGGGTTCGCCTTGTCCTGTTATCCAGTAGCGGTGGAGCGGAGCTGGATGACACGCGCCGCGGCGCGCAAGCTGGTCTTGGGGACGTTGCGCTTCTTTCTGATGGCGGATCAGTCCGGCGCGACCGATGGCGTCGGTTACAAAGGATTCTTCTATCACTTCCTCGATCTCCGGACGGGACGGCGCGCGGGTAATTGCGAGCTTTCCACTATCGACACCGCATTGCTGGTGGCGGGCATGCTCACCTGTGCGCAGTACTTCAGCGGCGAGCATCGTGAAGAAGCCGAAATCCGCACCGCAGCGAATGCAATCTATGACAGCGTCGACTGGCGCTGGGCACAACATGGTGGCGCCGGCATCTCGATGGGGTGGAAGCCGGAGCGTGGCTTCCAGCGCGCCAGCTGGGTGGGTTACAACGAGGCGCTGATCATGTACGCGCTGGCACTCGGTTCAGCAAGCCATCCACCCACCTCCAATGTCTATGCCCACTGGCTGAGCGGCTACCGCTGGAAGCGGATCTATGAATTGGCCTACGTGTATGCCGGACCGATGTTTATTCATCAGTTCTCGCATGTCTGGATCGACTTCCTGGGAATCCACGATGCCTATATGGCGGAGAAGGGTATCGATTATTTCGAGAACAGTCGCCGTGCCACGTATGTGCAATACGAATACGCACGGCGCAACCCGCGTGGTTTCGAAGGTTATCAGGCGAAGTGCTGGGGGTTGACCGCTACCCATGGCCCAGGGCCGGCGGCGCAAAAAAGGAAAGGTAAGCTGTTGCGCTTCGCCGGCTACGCTGCACGCGGCGCGCCATTCGGACCGGACGACGGAACGATGGCACCGTGGGCATCGCTGGCCTCACTGCCTTTCGCACCCGAGCTGGTGGTACCCACCCTGCGCCATCTGGTCGAGGAAACGGAGAATCCGCGGAACGACTTCGGGTTCTACGCTTCTTTCAATCCCAGTTTCCATGCCAAACGCGGCGATGCCGGCTGGGCTTCGCCGTGGCACTACGGATTGCACCAGGGTCCCATCGTGCTGATGCTGGAAAACTATCGCAATGGCCTGATCTGGCGCTTGATGCGCGACTGTGCGCCGTTGGTGCGCGGTTTGCGACGCGCCGGCTTTCACGGCGGTTGGCTCGATCATGCGTGCTGAAGGAAAGAACGTGAGCGCGCCCGTCACTGGTGTGATGGAGATACGCACGGCGCACTCATAGTCCACTAACGACATGCCGCGCAGGATGACTTTCATTCGCCGACCCTGTTCGGTGCCTGCGCGGGTCGCTTACGACCCATGTCCCCGATCAGAACCGGAGAACCGAGCCATGAGCGAAAACGTCAGCGATTTTCTGTTGCACCGACTGACCGAATGGGGCATCGAGCGCTTGTACGGCTTTCCCGGCGATGGCATCAATGGACTGATGGGCGCAATCGATCGCGCAGGCGACAAATTCAAGTTGGTGCGCGCAAGGCATGAGGAGATGTGCGCGTTCATGGCCTGTGCGCACGCCAAGTTCACCGGCGAGGTCGGCGTGTGCATGGCCACTTCCGGGCCGGGCGCCATCCATCTGCTGAACGGCTTGTACGACGCCAAACTTGATCACCAGCCCGTCATGGCCATCGTAGGCCAGCAGGCGCGCGCGGCGTTGGGTGGTCAATATCAGCAGGAGGTCGACCTGGTCTCGTTGTTCAAGGACGTGGCCAGCGACTACGTGGAGATGATCATGGTGCCAGCGCAGGTCCGCCATGTGGTGGATCGCGCGCTGCGCATCGCGATTGCCAAGCGTACGGTGACCTGCATCATCGTGCCCAACGATGTGCAGATCCTCGGCGCGGTGCCGGTTCCACCACGTGCGCATGGCACCGTCCATTCCGGTTTCGGCTACCGCCCTCCGCGGGTGGTACCCGCTGAGGGCGATCTGCGTCATGCCGCCGATCTGCTGAATGCGGGCAGCAAGGTGGCGATCCTGGTTGGTGCTGGCACGTTGGCGGCCGCCGATGAGGTGATCGAAGTTGCCGAGCTGCTCGGTGCGGGCGTGGCTAAGGCGCTGCTGGGCAAGGCGGCGTTGCCTGACGAGCTGCCGTATGTCACCGGTTCCATCGGTCTGCTTGGCACCAAGCCGAGCTGGGACATGATGATGGAGTGCGACACACTGCTGATGATCGGATCGCGCTTCCCGTATTCTGAATTCCTACCAAAGGAAGGACAGGCGCGCGGCGTGCAGATCGATCTCGATCCCGCGATGCTCTCGATCCGCTACCCGATGGAGATCAGTCTGGTCGGCGATGCCGCCGCCACCTTACGTGCGCTGATTCCGCTGCTACAGCGCAAGACCGACCGTGGCTGGCGCGAGACGATCGAGAAGAACGTTGCTGAATGGTGGCGCGTGCTGGAAGCGCGAGCAATGCACGAGGCGGTGCCGATCAACCCGGAACGGGTATTCTGGGAGCTTTCGTCGCGACTGCCCGACGAATGCATCCTGGCGGCCGATTCCGGCTCTGCGGCGAACTGGTATGCCCGGGACCTCAAGATCCGCCGCGGCATGATGGCGTCGCTGTCAGGTTGCCTGGCCACGATGGGGCCCGGTGTGCCTTACGTGATCGCAGCGAAATTTGCCTATCCCGAGCGTGTCGCGATCGCCGTCGTCGGCGATGGCGCGATGCAGATGAATGGCAATGCGGAGTTGATCACGATAGGCGACTACTGGAAGGAATGGTCCGATCCGCGGCTCATCATCGTGGTGCTTAACAATCGCGACTTGAACCAGGTGACCTGGGAGCAACGCGTACTGGAAGGCGACCCGAAATTCGACGCCGCGCAACATGTGCCGGATTTTCCCTATGCGCGCTACGCCGAGATGCTCGGGCTGAAAGGCATCATGGTGAATGATCCCGCACAGATCGGTGCTGCATTCGACGCCGCGTTGTCCGCGGATCGACCGTGCGTCATCGAGGCGATTACCGACCCCGACGTGCCGCCGTTGCCGCCACATATCACGTTGAAAGAGGCCAAAGCATTTGCCGAATCGATGCTCAAGGGCGACGAGGACACGGGCGGCATGATCCGGCAGTCCGCCAAGGAGGTGCTCGCCACCTTCCTTCCCGGTCATCGTGGACATTGACATGGATGCGGTGAAACTCCAGATGCCAAAAGTGTCTGTGTACACCGTTCCGACTGACCTGCCGGAATCCGACGGTACCTTGGCGTGGGAATCAACCACGCTGGTGTTGGTCGAGATCGACGCTGGGGGCAAACACGGCCTGGGTTACAGCTACGCGGATGGCGCCACAGCGGTATTGATACGCGACACCCTGGCTAAGGTCGTGACCGGATGCAACGCGCTGGACATTGCCGCCGTGTGGGCAGCGATGCTCGCTGCGATCCGCAATCTCGGTCGCCCCGGCATTGCCTCGATGGCCGTCGCTGCGGTGGATAACGCTTTGTGGGATCTGAAGGCGAAGTTGTTGGACCTGTCTCTGCTGGATTTGCTGGGCGCGGTGCGTGAGGCGATTCCGGTATACGGCAGTGGCGGCTTCACCTCCTATACCGACAAGCAGCTTGCCGAACAGCTTGGCGGTTGGGTGGAGTCGGGCATCGGCATGGTCAAGATGAAGGTGGGGCGGAGCCCGGATCGCGACGTGGCGCGTGTACGGACGGCTCGCGGCGCTGTCGGTGGTACGCGCCTGTTTGTGGACGCCAACGGCGCCTACACGCGCAAGCAGGCGTTGGCGTTGGCGCAATCCTTCGCCGAACTTGGCGTGAGCTGGTTCGAGGAGCCGCGCCCCTCGCATGACCTGGATGGCCTGCACCTGCTGCGGGACCGCGCACCACCCGACATGGACATCACCGCCGGCGAATACGGTTACGACTCGGCGTACTTCCGCCGCATGCTCGCGGCAGACGCGGTGGACGTACTCCAGGCCGACGCCACGCGCTGCGCCGGCATCAGCGGCCTGCTTGGCGTGGCGGCGCTGTGCGAAGCGTTCGACTTGCCGTTGTCCTCGCATTGTGCGCCGGCTATCCACGCGCAGCCGTTGTGCGCGCTGCGGCCGGCGATCCACGCCGAATATTTCCACGACCACGTACGCATCGAGCAACTGCTCTTTGATGGTGCGCTTTTGCCGGTCGACGGCGCGCTGCGCCCAGATCGAACCCGGCCGGGGTTGGGGTTGATTTTGAAAGAACAGGACGCCGCGCGCTACGCGGCGCATTGAATCGCGACGGTCCGGTGATTCCGGCCAGCGAGCAGCCTCAGGTGAGCGGGGAACATGTCATGCAGATCGATCACGAGCAGGAACAGTGCCAGCGCCACGGATGCCGATGCAGAGTGCCCAATGGGCAGGCGTATTGCAGTGAGGAGTGCCGCCACGCGGCTGAGGGATCTTCAGTGCGCACGAAGGCGGCCGACGGTTGCCAGTGCGGTCATGACGACTGCAGCGCTGGTACCCATTCGCTAGCGGAAAACGAGCAGTGAAGGCCGAAGCATTGAAGCCCGATGCGCGTGGCGCTGGGGTAGCACAGCCGGACTACGTCAACGCGTTGGTGCGTGACCTGGCCGGCATCTCAGGTGAGGTGCGCTTCGACGCCGGCAGCCGCGCGCTGTATGCCACCGATGGTTCCAACTACCGGCAAGTGCCGATCGGTGTGGTGTTGCCGAAGTCACTCGAGGACGTGGTGACCACCGTGGCCGCTTGCCGAAAATATGGTGCACCGCTGCTTTCGCGCGGCGGCGGCACCTCGCTGGCCGGTCAGTGCTGCAATGTCGCCGTGGTGATGGATTTTTCCAAATACCTGCACAACATCGTCGAACTCGACCCAGCCAACAAGCGTGCACGGGTTGAGCCGGGTTTGATCCTGGACGATCTGCGCGACGCTGCCGAAAAACACACGCTGACGTTCGCCCCCGATCCGTCCACGCATACCCACAACACCTTGGGCGGCATGATCGGCAACAACTCCTGTGGCGTGCACTCGGTAATGGGTGGAAAGACTTCCGAGAACATCGAGGAACTGGAGATACTGACCTACGACGGCTTGCGCATGCGCGTGGGCGCAACGTCCGATGCGCAACTGGAACGGATCATCCGCGAGGGCGATCGGCGCGGCGAAATCTACGCCGCACTGAAGGCGCTGCGCGACAAATATGCCGAGCTGATCCGTTCGCGCTATCCGAAAATTCCACGTCGTGTGTCTGGCTACAACCTCGACGAGTTGCTGCCCGAGAACGGCTTTAACGTGGCACGCGCGCTCGTTGGCAGCGAGGGCACCTGCGTCACCATCCTGGAAGCCACCACGCGGCTGGTCTACAGCCCACCGGTACGGTCGCTGCTGGTGCTGGGCTACATCGATGTGTTCTCCGCCGCAGACCACGTAATGGACGCGCTGGCCGCCGGCCCAGTGGGGCTGGAAGGATTAGGCGAAGAACTGGTCTCCGACATGAAGGCGATTGGTTTGCATCCAGACGACCTTGAGCTGCTGCCCAAAGGCGGCGGCTGGCTGTTGGTGGAGTTCGGTGGCGAGACCAAGGACGAATCCGACGGCAAGGCCCACAAGCTGATGGAGCAGCTCAAGGGCAGGGAAGATGCCCCGTTGGATATGAAGCTGTACGACGACAAGTCCAAGGAAGAGCTGATCTGGAAGGTACGTCAGTCGGGGCTTGGTGCGACTGCCCATGTACCGAACAAGCAGATTACCTGGGAGGGCTGGGAGGACGCTGCGGTGCCTCCGGAGAAGCTTGGCCCGTATTTGCGCGACTTCCGCGCTTTGCTGAAGCGCTACTCGTACAAAGGTGATCTGTACGGTCACTTCGGCCAGGGTTGTGTCCATACACGCATTGATTTCGATCTGGAAACCCAGCCGGGCATCGATAAATTCCATCGTTTCCTTGGCGATGCCGCGGACCTGGTGGTGAGCTATGGCGGTTCACTGTCCGGCGAGCATGGTGATGGTCAATCCAAGGCCGAGTTCCTGGACCGGATGTTCGGTGCGGAACTGGTGCAGGCATTCGGTGAGTTCAAGCGCATTTGGGATCCGGGTTGCCACATGAACCCGGGCAAGATCGTCGATCCTTACCTACCTACTGAAAACCTGCGCATCGGCACAGGCTATGCGCCATCGAGGTCGCAGACGCACTTCCATTTTCCCAAGGACGACCACAACTTCGGTCGCACCATCCTGCGCTGCGTGGGAATTGGCAATTGCCGGCGCACCCATCACGACACCATGTGTCCTAGCTTCATGGCCACCCGTGAGGAGAAGTATTCGACGCGAGGGCGAGCACGGCTGCTGTTCGAGATGCTGAAAGGCGAGGTGATTACCGGCGGCTGGCGCGATGAGAACGTACGCGAGGCACTAGATTTATGCCTGGCATGCAAGGGCTGCAAGGGCGATTGTCCGGTCAATGTCGACATGGCCAGCTATAAGGCCGAGTTCCTGTCCCACTACTACCAGGGGCACCTGCGTCCACGCGCCGCGTACACGATGGGCCTGATCCACATATGGGCACGACTGGCAGCGCATCTGCCGCGTACGGTGAATTACTTCACCCACAGCAGTCTGTGGTCGCCGCTACTCAAGAAGCTGGGCGGCATAGCACCACAGCGCGAGATGCCCGAGTTCGCGAAGCAGACCTTCCGCGATTGGTTCGCCCGGCGTAGCGAGGGCAAATCGGACGGCCTTCGCGTGATTCTCTGGCCGGACACGTTCACCAACCACTTTTTTCCCGAGACCGCGATCGCTGCAGTCGAGGTGTTGGAACATGCCGGGTGCACCGTGGTGCTACCCAAACAGCCGCTGTGCTGCGGCAGGCCGCTGTACGACTGGGGCATGCTCGATCGCGCCACCGAGCTTTGGAAGCGGAACCTCGTCATGCTGCACGAGGATATCCGTGCTGGCACGCCCATTGTGGGATTGGAGCCGGCCTGCGTGGCCGCATTCCGCGACGAGCTTGGCAACCTATTTCCGCATGATGAAGATGCCAAGCGGCTGTGCAAGCAGACGCATACGCTGGCCGAATTCCTGCAGAAGAACGCCTATGTTCCCAACCGTCTTGCGGCGAAAGCCGTAGTGCACATGCATTGCAATCATCGCGCGGTGATGGGTAAGGAGGCCGACTGCCACGTGTTCGAGCAGCTTGGCCTGGATTACGAGCTGCTCGATTCCGGCTGCTGCGGTATGGCCGGTTCGTTCGGCTTCGAAACGCACAAATACGCGCTATCGCAAACCATTGGTGAACGTATGCTGTTGCCCGCTGTGCGCCGCACTGGCGCCGACACTCTTCTGATCGCCGACGGCTTCAGTTGCCGCGAGCAAGTGCGTCAGGCCACCGGGCGTATGCCGCTGCACTTAGCCCAGGTACTGCAACGCGCAATCCATGACGGCACGGCGCCGGCCGCCCCCGCGCCGCAACGCGCTCCCCCGACTAACGAGGAACGTACATGACTATCGATTTCAAGAACCAGGTAATAGTGATCACCGGCGCTAGCGCCGGTGTCGGTCGTGCCACCGCACGCGCCTTCGCTCGTGCAGGAGCTCATGTGGGCTTGCTGGCCCGCGGCGAAGAGGGATTGAACGCCACGGCGCGCGAGCTCGAACGGCTGGGCGTGCGTGCGCTGGCCTGCAGCGTCGATGTGGCTGACGCGGAGGCCGTGGGCCAGGCCGCACAGAAGATCGAGGACGAACTGGGCCCGATCGACGTGTGGATCAACAACGCGATGGTGACGATTTTCGCGCCCGTCAGCGCGATCGATGCAGAGGAGTTCAAGCGCGTCACGGAGGTCACCTATCTCGGTGGGGTCTACGGCACAATGGCGGCGCTAAAGCACATGCGGCCCCGTAACCGCGGCACCATTGTGCAGGTGAGTTCCGCACTGGCTTATCGCAGCATCCCACTGCAATCGGCCTACTGCGGAGCCAAGCATGCGTTGGTGGGGTTCATCGACGCGGTGCGTAGCGAGCTGATTCACGACCGCAGCCGCATCCACATCACCTCGGTGCAGATGCCGGCGTTGAACACGCCACAGTTCTCATGGGCACGCAACCGCATGCCGAACCGACCGCAACCGGTACCACCAATCTTCGAGCCGGAGGTGGCGGCTAGCGCGATCGTATGGGCCGCAGCGCATCGCCGGCGCAGTGTGCCGGTGGGCGCCCCAACGTTGATGGCTGAGTGGGGACAGAAAATCGTGCCGGGCCTGCTTGATCGCTATCTGGGCCGCACCGGTTACAGCGGTCAGCAGACCAACGAGCCCGATGATCCCAACCGCGCCGACAACTTGTTTACGCCGGTGGCCGGTGACTCTGGCGCCCGCGGTCGCTTCAGCCAGCGCGCACGAAACCATAGCCGGGCACTCTGGATAGAAAGGAACCGCTCGCCCTTGCTGGGCGCTGCGTTGTTCACCGCGGCTGCGCTGGCCGCAGGTTGCTGGTACGCCGCGAGTCGCCAAGCCAAATCGGACAATTTGCTGCAACGCAGTGCGCGCAAATTGCAGCGGAGGTGGTCATGAGCATCGGGATGTGTCGTTGGGCCATCGCCGAGGGCTACATTCCTGGCCAAAGCAGCGACGATGAAGACCGCCGCTTCGTCAGCCATGAAGCCGCCTGCATGCTCAACGCAAGCGATTGCGATGCCAAGGTGCGCATCATGCTGTATTTCGAAGACCGCGATCCAGTTGGGCCTTATCACGTCGTCGTGCCCGCACGGCGCAGCTTGCACATGCGTTTCAACGACCTCACCGATCCAGCACCGGTGCCGCGCGATACCGATTACTCCAGCGTGTTCGAATCGGATGTCCCGATCGTGGTGCAACACACGCGACTGGACTCGCGCAAGGATGCCCTTGCACTGCTGAGCACGATTGCATTCGGTGAAAACGCCTGACGCTCCTGATGCGATTCAGAGCGGTTGAGGCTGCAGATGTTATCAGTATGTCAATTTTCGCCATTGGGTGATCGACCGGGATTTGATCCCCAGACAGGCAGCATTGTCGCTCCCCGCCGTTTTGGCCATCACTTCAACTTGGACATTGCTATGACGAACACAAGTACCCAATTCCTCTCGGCTTCGACGCTTACCGGAGATAAGGTAAAGAACCTCGACAATGAGGCGCTAGGCGAGCTCAAGGACATCATGATCGATACGCTGAGTGGCGAAGTGAGTTATGGCGTCCTTTCCTACGGTGGAGTCCTCGGTATTGGCGACAAGCTCTTTGCTGTTCCATGGGACGCCTTGACCGTCGATGGCGAAAACAAATGTCTCATCTTGAATGTCAACAAGGACCGTCTCGAGAACGCCCCTGGATTCGACAAAGATCATTGGCCGGATTTCGCCGACCCAGGATTTGAGGATCGGGTGCGGCAGTACTACTCCCAGCTGTAAGCAGCTATCTGCGGGGGAGGGGGTATGGATACAAGTGACTACTTGGGCCGCATCTTGTTGGTGGAAGATGACGAGCAGGTCGCATTGACGACCCAAATACTGCTGGAAAGGGCCGGATATAGAGTAGACCGCGCAGCTGAAGGAGTGTTGGGGCTGCACATGGCGATCGTAGATGACTACGATGCCATCGTCCTCGATGTGATGTTACCCAGGCTGGACGGCCTGAGCCTGTGTAGCAAGCTTCGAAAGGAGGCAAGAAAGGCCACGCCTATTCTGATGTTGAGTGTCCGCAACAGTACGGATGACAAGATAAGTGGTCTGGGTACAGGAGCAGATGACTATCTGGCGAAACCGTTTGAATCGAGGGAGCTTGAGGCACGCTTGCTAGCCTTGATACGCCGCGAACGGCGTCAGGTCTTCGAGAATATCTTGATCGTCAGCGACTTGAAGCTGGAGACCCAGACACTGCGATTGACGCGTGGCGGCCGCGAACTCAGCCTTTCGCCGATATGCCTCAAGCTACTGACGATATTGATGCGAGAGTCACCTCATGTCGTGAAGAGGCGTGATCTAGAACGACAGGTGTGGGGCGGCGTAATGCCCGACTCAGACACACTTCGCTCGCATCTGTATAACTTGCGACAGGTCATTGACAAACCGTTCGATCTGCCATTGCTCCACACCATACATTCGGCTGGCTATCGTCTCGCGAATTTGGAGTCGATGCGGTGACATTCTTCGCAAACGGTTGATTCGCAGGGTATCGAGCATTGGAAGCAGGTGGCTGGAGCGCACCCTGCGGATAGCGCGAGGGAGGCGGCATCTTGGTAAGCGTGACATAGACCAACCGCGAAAATTTCGTTGCAAAGAGGCAGCCTGGGTCATGTCGATGGGCAACGAAGAATTCACTACTGCGCGGATATCACTTAGGACCCTGCCAAGCAGGCATCGAACCCAGGAATGACATTTGCCATGCATGCGCTACTCGCCACACCTGAGGACCGACCGGAAATGCGTCCTGCCATTCTGCTGGACATCGATGGGACTCTGCTTGGCGCCGTCAAGGGCTCGCGTGAACCGTGCGCAGACAAAAAGCTGCTGGCGCTCCTCATGGAGCTGCGCCAAGCGTTGGACGGTGCACTGGCATTCGTGAGTGGTCGCAGCATCGAGGATATCGACTGCTTGTTCGGCAATACAGACTGGAACGTCGCTGGTCTTTACGGCATGGAGATCCGTTGTGGCGGCCGGCTTCGGCGCCTGGCGATACCGATCGTGGATCGCCCACGCATGCGTGCTGCAGTGACGGAACTGGCGCTGAAGATCCCTGGCGTCATATTGCAAGACAAGGGGATCATGATGACCTTGCATGCGCACGATGACGATGCTGCCTGGATGGAATTGCTGCTACAGGCGAGCCTGCTTGCCCCCGCGCTGCCCGGATGCGACATCCAATTGAGGGACAGGGCGATCGAGTTCAGGCCACTCGGCATCACCAAGGCGTATGCGATCGAGCGATTGCTCAGACTCGCTCCATTCGCGGATCGCAAGCCATGGTATTTCGGTGACGATCACTCCGATGAGGCAGCCTTCGCGCATGTACGCAGTCTAAGTGGCAACGCCATCCTGACAGGCAGTCGGGCGGCAAGCTGGGCAACTCAGCATCTGGCAGAGCCGGCCGAAGTTCGCGGCTACCTGTGCGATCTGCTTGGGACCTTGCGTCGCTCGGCACCCGCGAAGCTCCATCCGGACAAGCCCTATGTGTGTGTGCCTTCAGATCAAATGAACTTCATTGCGGATGTGATGGTGCATACCAGCTCTTACGAAGAGCGTGATCTCGAACGGCTGAGCCTCTAGGCACCGTTGATCCAACCTTCATCTTATTTACTCGACAGCGTCATCGAAACCAGGACCGGCAGCATGCTTGGCTACATCGAGGAAGCAGTCCAGAAGGCGCAGATCCAGAAGAAGGAAGACTTTGCGATGACCAAGAGCTCGAACCACTGTTCTACGTATGAAGTGGACACGTCCAAAATTCCCAGAAAGCCGGAAGATACGGATCGCAGCGGTGATGCCAAGAACGGCACAGGTGAGGACAACCACACTCCGGGTGGCGGGCATAAAAGCCGAAATAGTGAAGGCGACGAGGTCAAGGAAGATTGAGCAGGGGTAAGCGTGGCGGTGATCATGCAAACAAGCCCAGACTTTGCCATTGCTGCGTCCAAAAGCGAGCCACTGTCATGCGCCCTCTCTCTTTATAGAAATGGCAGATGTAGAAAAGCGGGTCCATAAAAGACTGGAACGAACCCGCAAAGTGGCAGGGCCTTTGGTGTATTCCAGCGATGCCCAGGCAGGGTATCGCCGCGCTCGCAAGGGAAAGGGGACTATCTACTACGATACCCGCGGGCGGCGGGTTACGCGTGCAGATGTTCTGGAGCGAATCCGCCTGCTGGCCATCCCTCCGGCTTACACCGATGTGTGGATCTGCGCCGATCCGCGCGGCCATCTGCAAGCGACGGGGCGTGATGCGAGGGGACGCAAACAGTATCGCTATCATGCCGACTGGCGGCGGCATCGCGATGCGGACAAGTTTGATCATATGCGCGAGTTCGGGGCTATCCTTCCAAGTCTTCGTCGTCGCGTGCGCGCCGACTTGGCATTGCCAGGTTGGCCTAAAAGCAAGGTGCTAGCGTTGGTGGTCCGCTTGCTCGATGAGACGCTTGTCCGAGTGGGTAACGAGGAATACGCCCATGACAACGGAAGCTATGGTCTTACCACCTTACGCACGCGACATCTCAAGCGGGAACATGGATGCTTGTGGTTGCGCTTTCGTGCCAAGAGCGGTCGGCACATCGAATTGATGCTGCCGGATAACCGCTTGGTCCGGTTGTTGCGTCGTGTACAGCAATTGCCCGGGCAACGCCTTTTTCAGTATTTAGATGCTGAGGGAGGACGCCACGCTGTGGACTCCGGAATGGTCAATGCTTATCTGCAGCAGGCGTCGGTGGGCAATTTCACCGCCAAAGACTTTCGCACTTGGTCGGGCACGGTAAGGGCCGCTGGATTGCTAACACAGACACCGGTGCGTGCCCGCGAGCGGTCTAATCAGGCTGCACTGAACGCTGTCATGACCAAAGTAGCAACCCTACTGCGCAATACGCCCAGTGTATGCCGCGCTTCCTACGTCCATCCCTACGTTTTAAGGGGTTGGAAAGAGGGAACCTTGCAACACTTCGTTCCAGCCGAGATCGTCAACTTTCCACGGAAACTAGAGGCCGGCGTCCTGCGCTTTCTTCACCACATGGCTCGGTCCTGAGAAGCAAACCACCGCTGTTGACACGAAGAGGCGATGCGCCACTCAGAATGGCGCGGCCGAGTTGTACTCTTGATGCCACTGCTGGGTGAGTGTCGTATTGTCAAAGAGAATAGACGGCCATTGGGCCACCAAGAACAGATTTGCCTGGCAAACTCTCCGCTTCACCATCCGAACTATGTGGGCTGCTTTTCGACAAAGATTCACGCGAGGAAGACCAGTTCGCGCCTATAAGAAATGGCCGCGCCCCTGCGGCCAAAGCGAGCAACCGCACCATGGACAAGAACCGGACAGAAGGCACCAAACACGAAGTCAAAGGCGCCATCAAAGAGGTAGTAGGCAAAGTAACTGGCAACAAGGCGAAAGAAGCGTCTGGCAACATTGAGAAGAACGCTGGCAAAGTTCAGAATGCTGTAGGGAAGGCTGCAGATCGCGCCCGTGACGAAGCCAAAAAGCATTGAGTGAGTTAGTAGTGAAAAAGGCCGGTCGGAGTTCGACCGGCCTTTTTCTTGGGCGCCCGCACGGCCGACAATACGCTCGTTATGGAAGAGCCCAACCTCACGACGGCAACCACGGCCGGGGCACCTGTTCAAAGATACGAGAAACCATGGCTCGATCATTTTCGTTTGTGAGGGCTCGGATGACACTTTCTGCTGAAGCGTACGAGCTTGCGTGCTGGGCATGCTCCCCCGCGGCATGCGCTGCGCGCGCATGAACAGCATGCATGAAAGCCTGCTCCCATTCCGGGGTGGAAGCTTCACTCAAAAAGTACGCGCGCATTTCGTCTGCATATAGCAAAGCGCTTTGCCCCAGGCCAGCCACAGCGTGCGCCTGGGCAAGAAGCATGAGGGCGCGCATGTGGTTCAAGACGTTGCCGACAGCCTGCCAATGCCAAGCCGCGGCATGCGCAGCATTGAGAAGCGTTAAAACATCATCCATCCGAGACAGTGGCGCTTCAGCCAGTGTCCACGCTTCATTGTTCGCGTAGGCCGCGAAGAATCGATGCCAGCTCTCAAGCCGGGTGTCTTCGGGTGTTTTGGGCACAGCACTCTCCCGTCACTAGGACGACGCAGGTAAATAGTGCGATTTCGCGCATCTACGGATCTTCGACGCATAAACCCCCTGATCACTGTACCGGCATCAATGCTTGGATATTCCAGATTCTGGTCAACCCTGACGACAGCCACTCGCACTATCAACTCAAAACTGCCAGTAGCAGTTCCTTTGACGAAGCGGGTGCTCGCGGGCAGCTCTCCCTCACGCTTCATGTTGTTGAGTTTGATTGAGCCGGGTAAGCTGAACCAGAACGCTTACATTGAGTCGTTCAACGGGCGTCTGCGCAACGAACTGTCTCAGCTGTGTGTTCAACCTGATGCGGCGATGGTTAAGCCATCTGTAACGAAACCACCGGGCAACTCGCGCCATTCTTCAAGGACAAGATGTGACACTCGGCAGCTGCGGTGGAACGCCAGCTGTCGCTCGCCGCAATGGAGACGATGAGCTGACTTTGGCCAAGGGATAGCTTTCGGCAAAGCACAACGTAAAAGCGAACCGATTAGCCCGTGTTATCGGGGGTGGGGTTCGCCGTTTCGGCTAAAGATTGCCAGATCTGGGATCGAACTGAATTTGGCCGTACCGTGATCGCGGCGTTGTCCCCGACGTATCATGCGACGGGGCACAGTGCCAATACCGAGGAAGGAACCATGGACAGCATGCCGATTTGGGGATGGACGATCGTTCTGTTGACCGTCGCTATCGCAGCCGTCGTCGTCGGACTGATCATATGGCAGGCCGGGGCGAAGGCACGGGATCTGCAGGGAAGGATTGACGCGCTGTCCGGGGAGGCCGCGCGCTTGCCCGATGCTATCGAGCGAAGTGGGCGGGCTGAAAAGCAGGTCGGCGAATTGACGGAATCCCTCAGAGCGGCGACGGCGAGGGAAGCCGCGCTCGGCGCACAGATTGAAGAAACCAGGTTATCGCTGGAGAAGCTAGCCGGCACAGTTGTCGAGCGAGACCGGTTACTGGCAGAGGTGCGCGAGGCCCTTGAGGCCTTGCAGCGGACCACGGCAACGACGACGGCCAACCTCGCCGCAAAATTTGCTGAAGCCGACCAACTCCGACTTGAGCGAAACGATGCGCGAGCAAGCCTTGAGCAGTCGCGCCAGGCACTGGAGGAGTTGCAGCGGTCGGCAGCGGTTATCGATGCTAATCTCACCAGCCAAGCCACAGAAAGCAACGAGCTTCGCCGTGAACGGGACGGCCTCCGTAAAAGCCTCGACGATGCCAACGTCGCCCTCCGAGATCTAAGCGCCGAGCACGCGACCGCTGTGGCCGTTCGAGATGCGGCGCTCGAAGCGGTTGAGCAAACCAAAGCGTTTCTCGCCACAGCTGAAACCCAGATGCGCACCGCTTTTACCGAAGCGGCGAGCCGCGTCTTTGATGAGAAGTCTGTCGTTCTTGACCAGCGAATCAAGGCGAGTGCGGATGCATCAAAAGAGGGGCTCGAAACGACCCTCAAGCCATTTGCAGAGAAAGTCGCCACCTTTCAAGCAAAGGTGGAACAACTCGGATCCGAACAGGCCAGGGAGCATGCGACGCTCGTTGGAACCATCGGCGAGTTGAAAGGCTTAAACCAGAACATGGCGACTGCGACCGAGGCCCTAGCTCGTGCACTCAAAGGCAACTCGAAAACCCGGGGTGACTGGGGTGAACTCATTCTTGATACAGTGCTTAAAGCGTCTGGGCTCGTAGAGGGGCACAACTACATCTCGCAGGGACACGCGGTCGATGAGGACAGCGGCCAGCGCGTGCGACCGGACGTGGTTGTGACCTTGCCGGACAAGCGGAAGATTGTGGTCGATTCCAAGGTCAATCTCATTGCCTGGAGCGATGCTCAAAATGCCGATTCCTTTGAGGACCAGCAGGAAGCCTTAGTACGCCATGCGGCAGCGCTCCGAGCCCATGTGCGTGATCTCGCGGACAAGAACTACCCCCGCATCATGGGGCCCGATACTCTGGACCTGACAGTTCTTTTTGTGCCTATCGAGGGCGCGTTGTCGTCAGCGTTGTCGATCAGCCCGGACTTACAGACCGAAGCGTTCAACAGGCGCGTGGTGTTTGCATCCCCGAACACCTTGATGGCGATGCTCCGCGTCGTTGAACGGCTTTGGACCCGCGACAAGCTACAGCAGCAGATCAGCACCATCGGTGAGGAGGCGGCAAAGCTGCTGGACTCGCTTAGTGGGTTTATCGAGGACTTTGAGTCTATCGATGAACGCCTGAAGAAGGCGGGAGAGGCTTACAACAAGGCGAAGAATCGACTCAATGATTCCCCTCAGTCTGTGGTTGCTCGCGCCCGCCGATTGGTCGGAGCGGGAGCTAAGGGGAAGAGGGTGCTTCACGAATCACTGAAACCGCTCCCTGGGGAGGATGAGTCGCCACTTTCACTCGAGGGCGACACTAACGCCTTATTGGTCACAGATCCCTAGCACCAGTTGATATCGAGCAATCAAGTTCAAGCATCCAAGAACGCCTTTTAAGTGCGTAACCGGCATATCGCCTAGGCTATGCATCGGCCTGATCGGTTAAGCGGCTTCTGGGTGCGCTCCCATCAATGCAGCCAGATGGGCCGGGTCCTCTTGGAGGAGATTCATCACTTCGGCCACAACAGCCTCGATGTCCGCGATCACATTGGTGTGGGTCGCAAGTCGTTCCACCGTTTCAAGATGACTGAAGTGATGCAGCAGCTTGGTAATCCGAAGTGCTTTTTCCGGGCCAAGCAACTCGGCCGTTCGCTGCTCAACCGTGCTGTGAGGCAAAGGCAATCGCATGTAGGTATAGAGTTCTACGAAACGACGTAATGCATTGGGCAGGGCCAGCAGTTGGCCCACGTCGTCTTTGTTCGGACTTTCGACGAACGAGCGAATGACACTAAACAGGTAGTGATACTCCGAGGTGTACTGGCGCAGGGCCGCTGGGAGGTCGGTTAGTGTCGATGTCGTAGGACTCGTTTTCTTGACGAGGAAATACCTGGCTTCGGTCTGCCCCTTGATGGGTAGCCGTTTGAGCATCTCGAAAAACTCGAAATTGTGGGTCGAAAGAAACAACTGTCGGCAAGACGTTATCCATCTTCCGCCAACTTGTTCCTGCTTGAAGAACATCGACTCAATGATGGAATAGACCTGAAATACGTGGTTGCTATCGAGGCTGGAGATGGGGTCGTCGATATATACAATGACGTCATCCAATGACTTGTGTTCTTCTAGCTTGGTCAGGAAGAAGGCAAAGGCAATCGCTGTCCGTTCCCCATCGCTCAGGTTGCGGGCTGGCTGTCCCTGCCTACGCAACGTAAAGCGGTCAGTTTCATTCACCTGCACCACTTCGATTTGAATGATGCCCGTGCCAAGCAATCCGCCGATGCGCTCGTTCAGTCGTTCCCGGCCCTTTTGCGCACGGTCGATTTTCGCCTGAAGGTCTTTGATTTGCTGCGCCATCCCTCCACCCAGCGCTTTGAGGCGACCTTGATAACGCTCGGCACGCTCTCGGTCTTTGTTTTCCTTGGCTTGAGTCTGGTCCAAAGCAAACTTGGCTGCGAAATGGGCCTTCAGTCGGCCAATCGCTGACTTTTTCTCTTGGCCGAAGTTACCGATGCTCTTGTTGTTGCGCAGGATTAGGTTTTTCGCTTGAGTGAAGGTGTTTTCAAGGACGGGCGATATATCGGGAAACACCATCGGAGCTAGTTGATCCACGAACGGGTCATCTACTTTCGTCTGGAGTGCTGCCATCAGCTTAACTAAGTCGTCGTTGTAGACTTCACAGAGATGTTTGAGCCTTGAATTGAGGGTCGATGCTTCTGCCTGAAACTGAGGAGCAAAGGCGGTTGGCGTCAGCCACTCGGTGGCGATTTGAGCTGTTTTGACGCGGGCATGCAGCGCGTTCAATGAGACTTTGTGTTGGGCCAGGTCTTTTGAAAAGTGCCCGCGCAGCTGCGCCAATCGTTCCTCAGTCAGAAGGCCACCACAGAACTCACATGCGGCTGCGTCCTCGTGCAAGCTCAGTCCCTGTTCGACCCATCGTGCTACGTCCGCGTGTGCGCGAAGGTAGTCCAACGTGGCGGAGATGGCTGGGAGATATTGGAGAAGCGGCATTGCGCCCTGAAGCAGGGTCTGCAGGGAGAGCGTTGGCGCACTAATGGATGGAACAGCCGACAACTGTTCCTGTTCGCTCGTCATGGCCAGCTTCATATCTGCCGCATAGGCCTCATCAGACAACACAGCTTGCTGACGGTCGGCAGGCAGACGTGTGATTTCAGATCCGAGATGTGTGGCGGTAAACGCCTCTACGATTTGAAGGGTCGTTTTAATGGCTTTGGCGGCAGCAGTCTTTGCACTACTGATGCGACCATCGATGTCACTAATCTTGGTGCGAGTGTTTGCCCAACGCCCACGGCATTCGTTCAATCGTTTCGACCAATGTTCGATTGCCTTCTCTGCCTCGATGGACTCATCGCCCAGCAGCAAAATAGATTGGAAGTCCTCCCCGGTCCAGCTGAGATTCGTCGCTACGAAATCGCTGTTGAAGACTTCCACTTTGAGATTGGAAGTCGATAGCATGGTTTCGGTAACGGATTGCCCGCTTGAGGTTTGGACCTCAAATGTGGCTGAGGGGCATTCGGGGTAGGGCTTGCCTTGACCCAGCGCAGCGAAGAGTCGGGAAAGGGTGGTCTTCCCGGAGTAGTTCCAACCGTAGATGATGTTTTTGGACCCAAAATCCGACAACGCCGCCGTCTTTCGGAAGTCGTCAAATACGCCGAAATGGCGCAACCGCTGGATGGAACGAATCAACGAATCCCCTGTTGGCACGGCGCTGGCGCTTCTCCAGTCCTTGGCATGCCGATGCTCATGGTGCGCTGGCCGCCCTTGGGGTGCAACTTTCGAGCGCCATGGGAGAGTCCATGCGTTCGTCAACTCGGCGGGGCTGGGATGTCCGCCGCTGCAGGGCTTGAGCTGGCGCGGCACACAGGAAACCGTATGGTCTCCGACTCTCTCTGCCAACCGCCTAAGTGTCCTCAAGCAGACTCGCTGCCGGATTATCCGCTGCGCTGCCCGTTTGGAAGTAACCCATCACGCTAGTCACCGCCCGGTGCTCGGTCATTGCCATGATCGCCGGCAACGGCACGCCCTGACGGCTCGCCTCGGTCACGAAGCCCGACCGCAGGCTATGCCCACCAAAGTTTCCCTCGAGACCTGCCAGCTTGGCGCGCCGCTGCACGATTTCACCCACGGCCGCGGGGGAGAGGGCCGGGCCGAGGCGGTGTTTCCACAGCCGCCGAAAAATCGCCCCTTCCCTGATGCCGGCCGCGGCCAGCCAGGCCTCCAGCGCCTGGGCCGCGCGATCAAGAACGGGCTTGTCGGGCGTCGACGATGCGGTCACGCCGGCTTGTTGGGTCTTGCTGTGCTCCAGGCGATATATGAAGCCTTGCGGGCCGATGCGGCGCAAGTCACGCAGGTCGGCGGCAGCCACTTCACTGCGCCGCCGGCCGCCACTGGCAAAGCCAAAACAGAGCAGGGCGCGGTCACGTAGGCCTTCCAGGCTGTCGTCGCAGGTGGCCAGCATCGCCTGTAGTTCCATCAGCGTGATGGCGGTCTTCTTGCGGGGCCGTACGCCGCGCTTGACCGCGGCGCGGGCCGCCCGGCTGAGTACCGTACGAATCGCCGGCTGCTCGCACGGATTGGTGACGTGCTTGAGCCGATGCGCCGTGGACAGGACGGCGACCCGATGACGGACCGTCGCCAGCGTCCAGGGGCCGAGCTTCGCTTTGAGGCCGGCGGCGACCAAGGCCTGGTCGACGACTGGCGGCAGCTCCCAGGCCAGTTCGCCGTCGGCCGACCGGCGCACCACGTGATCGACCACGAACTGCAGCACGGTCGCTTCGGGTACCGGCAACGTCATCTCGATCCCGTAGCGCGCGGCATGCCAGCCGGCCCAGTAGCGCAGGGCGCTGGCGTAGCTGCGGGTCGTGTTGGCCGCGGCCGCTTCGGCGAGCAGTTCGCGCACGGCGTCGGCCGCTTGCTGTGCCAGTTGGATCGGCAAAACCAAGCTGGCCGCCGGTTGGGCGAGGGTCGGTATCATGGAAATATCTTTCATATTATGTAATGTATACTACGAAATAGGGCGTCTACCCACGATAATCATCACTTATCGCGAGTACAAAGCCAAGCGGGCAGGGCGCCGATCGAGGAGACCATTCCATGCGCACAGGCATCACCCAGGACCAGGTCAACGCGGCCGCGGACACGCTGGTCGCCGCCGGCGACAAACCGACCGTGGAAAAAGTGCGCGCGGCCTTGGGCACCGGCTCGCCGAACACGATCACGCGCATGCTGGACACGTGGCGCAATGGGTTGGCGGAGCGTTTGCAGAACGTCCTGCAGCTTCCGGAACTCCCGGCGGAAGCGGGGCAGGCCATGACCGCGCTGTGGCAGTTGGCCGTGGCGCATGCCGAACGCCTCCTTCAGGCCCGGATGGCCGAGGATCGGGCCGCCCTTTCGGTGAACGAGGCCCGTCTCGCCGAGGAACGCACGCACTGGACGACCACCTTGGCCGAGGCCGAGACCACGGTGGCTCAGGCACGAACGCGCCAGGAACTGGCCGAACATGCCTGCGCGAACCTGGACAGCCAGCTCCGTGACAGTCACGCCCTGCGGGAAGATCTGCTGCAGCAGCGGGATCGGTTGCAGGCGGTGGTCGACCGGCAAGCGGGCGAACTCGAAGCCCTGCAAGCCGACAAGTCCGACCGCCTTGCTGCTGCGGATCAGGAACGCGAACGTACCGCGGCACACATCCGAGCCACTGAGGACCGGGCACACCAGGAAGTGGATCGCGCCCGGCAAGAAACCAAGCAGTGGCAGCATCGCCACGAAGCGGCCGAACGGAGCTATCGTGAAGCGGTGCAGACCCAGGAGGCGTGCAGCGAGGCGTTACAAAAGCAATGGCAGAACGCCGAGAAGGAAGTCGCGCGTCTCTCGGGGCACATCGCGGCACTCGAAACGTTGCTAGCCAAGGCCAGCGCCCGCCCAAAGGCAAACCCAAAGGCAAAACGAGGTCCGCGATCAGCAAGGTCTTCGAAGACAGCCAAGGCCAAGTAACGGACCTGAGGATCATCCACGATCATGAGCAACCGTGAGGAGTGCCGTATGGCTGCCGCAGCACCCGCGCTTGAGGCAATCGCAGCGCGGCTCGCTGGAGGCTTCATCCATCGTCTGACACCCTTATTAGGGATACCGGCACGCTTGATCTGTCCCTCAGATGAGGCGGAGCAGGCGATTGTCGTTGCGATGACGCGAGCTGCAGCCGTACAGGGGATTCCAGCAGAGGTCATCGACTTGCGGCCGGCGCCTGCCGAGCGATTGGACGCCGTTACGGCGCGACTCGACGGCTGGCAAAGTGGAGCGGTCGATAGCGGTGACCACGCGGTGCAACCTCTGCTGATCTTGCTTGGGTTCGACGCCTTCGGCGACGACACGCAGGACGGGCCCACCTATCCGTTCCGATCCAAATTTCAATTCGACCGAAAATTTCTATGGCTATTCGTCGGTCGAGACGCCTCCCGTATGCGGTTCCTGTTCGACAGCTACCGGCGTCCGCTATACCGCGCAGCAGGCGATATCACCCCTGACGACTGGCAACCAAACGAGTGCAGAGAACCAGTGGTTTGAGTGCACTAAAGCGCTGGATTCAGCGCAACTACCCCCCTGGGAATGCACTTATCCGTAGGGCCTTCAGACACGCTCCTGTCAGGAAAGGCCGTTCTCCGCTGCGTAGGTTTTACTGCGCTGCATTCTCCAGTTAGAGGTTTGTCTGCGCTGCATTCCTCGGTGCAGAACTTTATGTGCGCCATTTGCAGAGGTTTACTGCCGTGGAAGTAGAAGTTTCTCTGCGGAGAACAGCCGCTGCTGACTAAGGATAAGTGCCGATTGCACCAAACTGAGCGAGCCGAGCTGGGTTTACGCAACACCTAGAAACATACCGTCCTTTCGCATAATGTATATTATGTAAAATAACGAAACTGCCACCAGAGGCTCATCTACCAGCTGGCCCGCTGGCACGCGTGGCCTATCATCGCGGCACCCCTCGGTTTCCGGACCCGCTATGCATGACTCCACCGCTCCGCTGCGCGTGGCCTTGGTCGGTTACGGTTTCGCCGGCAAGACTTTCCATGCACCGCTGATCTGTAGCGTTCCCGGTTTGGTACTGGATACGGTGGTCTCGCGCGATGCCGGCAAGGTCCATGCGGACTTGCCTGACGTCGATGTCGTCGCCGATGCGGCCGCTGCCTTCGTCGACCCGCGGCTGGATCTGGTCGTGATCGCGTCGCCCAACGACACGCATGTGCCGCTGGCGCGCGCCGCACTGGAAGCCGGCAAGCATGTGGTGGTCGACAAGCCCTTTGCGCTCGATCTGGCCCAGGCGCGCGAACTAGTTGCCATCGCGGAACGCGAACGGCGCGTGCTGTCGGTATTCCAGAATCGTCGCTGGGATACCGGTTTCCTCGGCGTGCGGCAATTGATGGAGTCCGGCCGGCTGGGCAAGGTCACGCATTTTGAATCGCGTATCGACCGCTTTCGCCCGCAGGTGCGTGCGCGCTGGCGCGAACAGGCGGTCGCAGGCAGTGGGCTCTGGTATGACCTGGGACCACACCTGGTGGATCAGGCGTTGTGCCTGTTTGGCGTGCCTGACCGTGTCCAGGCCAGCCTCGCCATGCAGCGCGACGGTGGCGAAGCCGTTGATTGGGCGCATGTGGTACTCGAGTACGACCAACGACGGGTGATCCTGCATGCCAGCATGCTGGTGGCCGGTGGCAGCCCTCGTTTCATCGTGCACGGCACGCAAGGCAGCGTGGTGAAGCAGAAGATCGATCCGCAGGAGACGCAGTTGCTCGCTGGCATGCGGCCGGGCGATGCAGGCTGGGGCGAGGACACGGACAACCTGCTGCTGTACGACGGCAACGGCCGCGCCGAGCCGCTTGCCCCACCCCGTGGCGACCAGAGCCGTTACTACGCCGCCTTCCGTGACACGGTACAAGGGCGCGGCCCCAACCCGGTCCCGCCACGGCAGGCCATTACCGTGATGGCGGTGATCGAAGCGGCGATGGTGTCAGCCACGGAAGGGAAATCCGTCGTATTGGAGCTGAGCGCAGCGGAACGCGGTGCGTGGCCAAGCCACTGAGCCTGCGATGCCGTGCCGTACCGCAAGGCGTGGTGCTGCCAATGCAAACCCTTGTAAGCACCCTCTCTGACTCTCGACTGGATACTCCGTATCCACAACCTGCGCCACTCTGCAGCGTCATTGGGCACGTCATTCGTCTGGACGGATGAGTCCGCTCTGCCCTGTTGCCCAGAGCGCAAAGTCGTCCGGCGACAGTGGCGGTGAAAACAGGTAACCCTGGTACAGGTCACAATTGTGTCGGCACAAAAAATCTCTTTGCGCTTGCGTCTCTATGCCTTCGGCAACGACCGTCAGTTTCAAGGTCTTGCCGATGTTGATGATGGTTTGCGCGAGGGATTCGGACTTGGCGTTGTCACCGATGCCTTGGACGAAGCTCTTGTCGATCTTGAGCTCCTTGATGGGAAACCGGTGCAGGTAGTTCAGCGACGAATAGCCCGTGCCGAAGTCGTCGATGGCGAGCATGACACCCATCGCGTGGATTTCGTCGATGGATGTCCGGATATCGTCGGTTGCCTCGTCGAACATCACGCGTTCGGTCATCTCCAGGATGAGGTCTCCCGGAGCAAGGCCGTGAGCCTCCAGCGTCCGGGCGACAAAGTCAGGATAGCCCTGCCGTTTGAGATCCATGGCGCATACGTTCACCGAGATGCTTGGCACCTCTAAACCCCCTGCCCGCCACGCGGCAAGCTGGCGGCAGGCCTCGCCAAGCACCCAGGCGTCCAGCTCCGCAATCAGTCCGCTCTCTTCCGCGATGGGGATGAAATAGTCCGGCGGAACGAAATCCATCTTGTCGTTGCGCCAGCGAACCAGGGCTTCCGCTCCGTACAGAATGCCCATCGCGTCGACCTTGGGCTGATAGGCAACGCTGAGCGCCTGTGCCTTGAGGTCATGTTGCAGGGCGATCTCCAGGTCGAGGTGTTCCCTCGCCTTGCGCTCGTATTCCGGCGCATAGAAATGGATCCTGTTGCGGCCGCTGCTTTTGGCCTGGTACATCGCGAGGTCCGCGTTGCGCAGCAGGACATCGGTGTTCTGCCCGTCGTACGGATACATCGAGATGCCGATGCTGGCACTGATCGTGATGCTGGTGTCCTGTTCCGAATCGAGAACAACGGGCTGGCGGATCGTCTGCAGGATGCGTCCGGCGGCATGCATGGCCTTCAGCACGTCGCAATCCTGCAGAATGGCCAGGAATTCGTCGCCACCGAGGCGACTGATCGAATCCCCGGTATGGAAATGTTCGCGAAGGCGCTCCGCGATCTTGCGCAGCACTTCATCGCCGACGGCGTGACCTTGGGTGTCGTTCACGCGCTTGAAACGGTCCAGGTCGATGAACAGCGTGGCGAAATTCGAGGCATTCTGTTTCGCGTGCGCGAGTACGCGGCTTGCCTCCCGTTGCAGCTGTATCCGGTTGGGCAGGCCCGTCAACGAATCAAACCTGGCCAGTTGCTGCAGTTGGCGTTCCATTCCAAGCCTTCGATGCAACAGGCTGGCGAACATCAGCGACAACCAGATGGAAAGCACGTCGATCACCACCGTGACGGCACCGATGGTGATGGCACGTCTGTGCCACCCAGCGTAGATGTCCTCGGTCGCGAAGCCGACCACGACGATCAGCGGGTATTTGCCGATGTGCTTGAAGCTGTACAACCGTTCCACGTGGTCGAGCACGGCGATATCGACGTAGCTCCCCTGAGCTGACTGGACCAGTGGCGGAAACGAGTGGCCCCCTGCCAGCGTGCTGCCTACGTCGCCTGGATGGTACGGCTGACGCATCAGGACCGTGCCGTCGGTGCGCAACAGCGTGATGGTGCCGTGCTCGCCAAGGATCGCGTCCTTGAACATTTCATGGAAGTAATTGAGGCGAAGCGTGCCGGCGACAATACCGGCGAACTGCCCATCTTCCTTGTCGAGCCGGAGGCTCAGCGCAATGGTTGGCTGCCTGGAATCACTGGACCTCGAGATGAAGGGCTTGCTTAGATAGAGGCCGACGTCCTTGTTCTGCTGCTGGACCAGAAAGTAGTCGCGGTCGCTTACATTCAACTTCCGCGGCGCAGGCGAGCGTGAGTCGAGAATGAAGTTGCCGGCCGCATCGGTCGCGAACAGCGTGCCGAGTTGCTTGGCGTCCCTGATCGTGCCGAATGCCGCGAGCTGCCGGACATCCGGAGGGAGACCCTCGAGCGCAGGCGTCTCGATGCAGGTCTCCACTTCGCGCATGGCAAGTCTGAAGATGTCGAGGTTGCGCTCGGTTTCCTTCTCCAGAGAACTGGCCAGGTTCCCGGTAGCATCGCGTGCTTGTGACATCGCGTCCCGTCGCATCTGATAAAGCGACAAGGCCATCACGCTCGTGGTGGCGAGCGTGATGGCGATTCCCGAGATGATGAAAAGGGCCGGTGTCTTCAGAAATGAACCCGGGACTCGCACTGCGCTTCCCCCTTATCCTGGTGTCTGACACCGCAAGGCTGGGCAGGGATTGAGGTGAGCCCGATTCCGTTGGCGGGACAGCTAACCGGTGCCGTATTCGCGGCGGATATCCGGCACGGACGTGGATGCCTCCTCCCCTGGACCAGATTACGAGAAATCCGCACCGCCCGCGCCTACTATTTTCAGATGACGCTACGCTCAGGACCGGCGACTTTCTTTCGGCAGCCAGCTGCGATCGAAGCCGATCGATACCTTGACGGTTGCTCATCGTCGGCCAGGAAGTGTCACTTCAGCACTGCGGAACCGGCAAGTCGAAAGCGGCCATGCCCTGCCCTAGATGGATGAGCCGCCGGCGGTGCTGCCAGAAACAGATTCGCCACTACCCTGCCCGGCAAGACGTCCTGTCGCGCTAGCCGACGTTGCTCGGCCTCGGGCGCCAGGTCGCAGCCTAATGTTCTCTTGCTTCGGAAGCAGGAGGAATCAAGGTACTTCGGCGGGTTTCCCACTCGGCCAGCCAACCGTCAACCTGATCTCCGCGCATCGGCTTGGCGACCAAGTAGCCCTGCACCATGTCGCAGCCAGCCGCCCGCAGGAGATCCCAGTCCTCACGGTCTTCCACGCCTTCGGCGACCGTGCGCAAGCCCATGTCGCGTGCCAGGCCAAGGCTGGCTTCGAGGATGGCACGCAAAGAAGCGTTATGGCTCGCCCCATGGACAAAGCCGCGATCTATTTTCAGTTCGTCGAACGGCAGGTCACGCAATTGGGCCAGAGAGGAGTACCCGGTGCCGAAATCGTCGATGGAAAGTTTGACCTGCTTGAGGCGCAGCCTGCTCAGCACATCCAGTTGTACCTGGGGGTCATCCATCAACTGCGTCTCGGTGATCTCCAATACGAGATGGTGCATCGGCACCCCGGCAACGTGCGCTTGCTCAAGCAGGATTTCCGGGTAGTCGAGCGACGAAACACTACCCAAAGGCACATTTATGGCCAAATCGAATCGGTGGCCGGCGTCCAGCCAGTGCCGCAGATCATGCAACGCCTTACGCGTCACCTCGACACTCAGCGGGCCCACCAGCCCGTGCTCCTCGGACATCGGAATGAAATGGCAGGGCATCACCAGGCCATCTCGCGGATGCTGCCAGCGTGCGAGTACCTCCAAGCCAACCACCTTGCCGGTCGTCAGTTCCACTTTCGGCTGATAGTGGTTGCGCAATTCCCCTTGGGAGATGGCCCGCTGGAGTTCGGCCGGTGTATAGCGTGGCGCTGGAGTAGCCGAATCCGGCGAGGGAGACGCAGGATTGCCCGTAGCCAGCACTTGAAGCAATGACTCCGTGGTCACCGGCTTGCCCAGGGTTCCAAGCACATGCAAGCCATGCGCACGGGCCAACTGCTCCACGGCCTGCCGCGTCCGGGGATTTTCACCACTGACCAGCACCAGACTGCCGGCGTACGCGAGGCGTACGAGATGGCGGACGAATTCCACGCCATCCATCCCGGGCATCTGCAAGTCGCAGAAGACGATCCCGATGTCCCGATCATGTTCCAGCAGATCCAGGGCGGCCTGCCCGCTGCTGTGACAGATCATCTCCACTTGCATCCCGACTGTCCGCAACTGAAGGGAAAGCAGTTTCAGGATAAAAGGGTCATCGTCTACCAGTAGGGCTTTCATCGCCGTTCCATCCGGAAACATTCGAATTTGCATCCAGGCGGGACTCCAGCTCATGCAGCTGTTCCCGCAGTTTCAGCAGCAGCTCCCCGGCTGCTGCTTCGAAGTTCGCGACGGCCCCTACCGTGACCGCCTTGTCACCAAGAAGCGAACTGTTCTCTAGTTCGGCGCAAATGTCACCTACTTGAAGAGCCCCGACGCTGCGCGACGAAGATTTGAGCCGATGCGCCATCGCACCCACTTCACCGAAATCATCTCCCGCCGCCGCCTTCCGGATAGCGGCCATTCCCGTCATCAGCGCGTCGAGGAAGTCCTTGAGCAACACGTACAACAGCGCCGGCTCGTCGCCGATCAAGTTCTTGAGCACATTGATGTCCAGTGTCGGTCGATCCTGCGCAGGCTCGGTCTGCTGAGGTTCGGCATCCTGGCGACCCTCCTTGGTTACGGGCGGCGGCAACCATTGCTCCAGCAATTTGCGTAACGCAGGCAGTTGCAGCGGCTTGGTCAGGTAGTCGTCCATTCCCGCCGCGAGCGCACGGCTGGCTTCGCCGCGCAAGGCGTTTGCCGTCAGGGCAATGATCGGGGAATGGCTTTGCGGCGGCTCTTCGAGGCGAATGGCGGCAGCCAGCCCGTATCCGTCCAGCACTGGCATATGCAGGTCGGTGAGCAACATTGCATAGCGGCCGCGGCGCCAGAGCTCCAACGCTTCGCGCCCGTTCTTGGCCAACTCGGCCGAGTAGCCCAGCAGGTTCAACTGCCGCAACAGCACTTTCTGGTTGGTGATGTCGTCTTCCGCCACCAGGATCAATTGTCCGCATGCGCGCGCCTGGGTGATGGTGGGTGCGCTGGCCTCGGGTTCCGGCTGGCTGGAAGAGCGCCATTGTTCCGTAGCGGGCGACGCCAGCCCCGCCGCGGCAGCCGCGGCATGCAGCAGCGAGCGCCGACGCAGCAGATTGCCGTCCATCGTCACCACGCCGGCGCTCACCAGACGCGCCACGCGGCGGCGCCCCTTCGACACCAGCAGGTGGTGCACGTTCGGCTGGGCATCGAACCGGTCCAGCCATGCCGCGCGGCCCGCCTCGTCGATGCCACCGTGCACGAGCACTATCGGTTTGGTCGCATCGGCGCAGATCCGTACCGCGTCCTCATCGTCCGTCACCACGGTTACCTGTGCTCCCGCGTACTGGAGGTAGCTGCGCAGGTCGTCCGCACGGGCGTTCTGGCCATCGACAATGACGTACTCCACTCCCGACAAATCAGGAACTCCCGGAGCAGCAGCACCGGCCACGGCTTCGAAGGGCAGATGGACGGTAAAGGTCGTGCCGATGCGCGGTATGCTGTCAACGAGGATTTCACCCTGCATCAAGTCGACCAGGCGCTTGCAGATGGCGAGGCCGAGACCGGTGCCACCGAAGCGCCGGGTGGTCGATACCTCGGCCTGGCGGAACGACTCGAACAGGTGGGCGCGTGCCTCCCGGGGAATGCCAATACCGTTGTCGCTGACCTTGAAGGCGATCTGCAAGGGTTGCTGGCGGCTCACTTCCACGCGGATGTCGACGCGCCCCCGCCGCTCCCGCTCGCTGCTGCTGAACTTGATGGCATTGCCCACCAGGTTGTACATGATCTGGCGCAGGCGCACCGGATCGGCAAGGACCTGGGCCGGCCCCTCGGGCGAGACGAACACGAACAGATCCACGCCCTTGCGATCGGCCAGCGCGCTCAAGGTGTCGCAGACGGCTTCGGCCGTGTCGCACAGGCTGGTCGGCGTGAGCTCCAGCTCGAGCTTGCCGGCTTCGATCTTGGAGAAATCCAGCAAATCGTCGATCAGGTGCAGGAGTGCAAACGCGGATTCCTTCACCGTGCGCACGGCGTCAGTCTGATACTCGGACAACTTGCTGTGCGCCAGCACATCGACCATGCCCACGATGCCGTTCATGGGCGTGCGGATCTCGTGGCTCATGGTGGCCAGGAAAGCGGATTTCGCTTCGTTGGCAATTTCCGCCTGTTGCTTGGCGGCGGCCAGTTGCTTCTCCATGGCCTGGCGCTGGCGGATCTCTTCCTCAAGACGTTCGTTGACCGCAGAAAGGGCGATGTTGGCCTCGCGCAACTCCTCTTCCGAACGACGCAACTCGTCGTTTCGCTGGATGGCTGCTTCGTAGGTGGACAACAGCAGGTTGAGGATCTGCAGGCGATTGGACGTGATGAAGTGGCTGCGTCCCTTGAAGCTGATCTCGACCCCCATGTCGGCGCGATCGGACTGGCGAAGCCGGCGGTGCAACAGCACGAAATTCACGCGGTTGAGCAGGAAGGTATCGTCGTAAGGCTTCAGGATGAAGCTGTCGGCACCCGCTTCAAGACCGCTGAGAACGTCTTCCGGATTACTGAGCGTAGTGACCAGCAGAAACGGCACATCGTTCAGGTCGGCGTCCGACTTGACTGCGCGGCAAAGGCCGTAGCCATCCATTTCCGGCATGACGATGTCGCTGATGATCAAGTCCGGCTTGTGCCGTTTTGCCTCGGCCAACGCCAGACGGCCGTTTTGGCAGATAGTCACCCGGTAGCCCTGCTGTTCCAGCAGATACTGCAGGCTGAGGGCTTGGGTGGAGCTGTCTTCGGCGACCAGGATCTCGACTGCGTCGCCGCCACTAGCTTGCTTGCTGTTCACGGAAGCGCCTTGGGGTAGGAATGCGGTTGGATGACGCGTTGCAGGGCTTCGCCGATCCTGTCGAGTGGCAGGACCTGGCTGGCCGCTCCAAGCGCCACAGCTTCGCCGGGCATGCCGTAGATCACCGAAGTGGCCTTGTCCTGCACGAGGGTGATCGCGCCCGAGTCGCGCATCGCCAGGAGGCCCTGGGCTCCATCCTTCCCCATGCCTGTCAGCAGAACGCCCACGGCGTTGGGCCCGCATTGCCTGGAGATCGAATGGAACAGGGTATCCACGGCAGGTCGAAGTCCGTGTACCGGCGATGCTTTCTCGAGCCGCAGCCGACGATGCTCGCCCACGGTCAGATGGAAGTCGTCGGGTGCGAGGTAGGCATGGCCCGGGCGCGCCTCGATGCCGTGCGCTGCGATCTGCACGCGCATCGCCGTGGTTTGCCCCAGCCATTCCGACAGGCCAGGCAGGAACCCGGCGCTGATGTGCTGGACTATCACGATCGGCACAGGGAAATCCTTGTCCAGCCGCCCCAAAACCGCCTGCAAGGCCGGCGGCCCTCCGGTGGAAGCACCGATGCCCACGAACTGGATGCGACTGGACGACGATGGGGGTTGCGACGCCTGTGCCTGCGGTTTGCGGGCCCAACGCCGCACCACCTTCACCTCCGACATCAGGTGCAGGGTCTGCAGCAGTTCCCTGCCCAGACGCACAGCGTCGGGATGACTGTCGCCGACCGGCTTTTCCAGCAAGGCCACGGCGCCAGCATCATAGGCGTGGAAGGCGGTTGCCACGGCATAAACGTCGGTCACCGCCGAACACATCACGATCGGAACGGGCTGGGTCTCCATGATGCGGCGTGTCGCCTCAAATCCGTCCATGCCGTCCATCTGAATGTCCATCAGCACCACATCCGGCGGATTGGCCTGCACGAAGGCCACCGCCTGGTCGCCTCTCCCGACAGCCCCAGCCACGCGCAACGCAGGATCCTGTTCGATCAGGTGCACCAGCAGCATCCGGATGACTTCCGAGTCGTCTACCACGAGGACGCTGATGCGATTTCTGTTCACGAGGATTCCCGGGCACCGGCCAGGCGGCGCACTGCCTCCAGCAATTCACGTTGATCGAAGCTGCCTTTGGCGATATAGGCATTTGCGCCCACGTCGATACCGCGCTCGCGATCCTCGCGCCGGGACAACGCGGTGACCAGCACGACCGGGAGATCGGCAAGCTTGTGGTCGGCGCGTATGCGCAAGGTCAGGTCAAAGCCGTTCAACCGCGGCATCTCGATGTCGGAAACCAACAGGTCGAACGATTCGCTGCGCAATGCCGTGAAGGCCTCGATGCCGTCGGCCACCGCCCTCACCTTGCAGCCGGCGGACTCCAGGATGCCCTTCAATAGCAGTCTGGAGGTGATCGAATCCTCGGCAAGCAGCACCCGTTGTGCAAGCGGCCGGCCGCCTTCCTTTGCCTCCGGCCGTACCGGAGCCTGCACGGCAGTGTGCCTGGCAGACTTGAGCAGGTCGGCCACGTTGAGAATCGGTACCGGCTTGCCCGAGGCCAGCACGGTAGCCCCGGCGATATTGCGCACACGCACCAGCGGTCGCCGCAGGCGCTTGACCAGGACTTCCCCCTCGTGCAGCACCTCGTCAACAACCAGGGCCACACGCTGGTGCCCTGCGCCCAGAAGCACGACGGTCATGGGATCGGCTGCCGATTGAAAGGCAGGCATCTCGAGCAATTGGTGCAAACGGGCAAGTGCGACGACTTGCCCGTCGATTGTCAGCGTTTCGCGCTGGCCAACGGTTTTCGAGCTGGCACGCGGCACCTGGATCACCCGCTCGACATGTGCGCTGGGGAGGACAAATACCTGGTTGCACGCCTCCACGAACAAGCCGCGCAGCATGGCCATGCTCTGTGGCAACAGTATCCGGAAGCGCGCACCGCAGGGCTCGCGGTTCTCCACCTCGACTCGCCCACCCAGTCGTTCGACCTGCTCGCGCACGATGGCGAGTCCCAGCCCGCGCCCGGAAATTTCGGTGATGATCGGACTGGTGGACACGTCGGAACGGAAGGCCAGTTCCAGGGCCTGCGCGTCATTGAGCTCTCTGGCGGCATCCTCACCCAGCACGCCGGAGCGCAGCGCCGCCTTGCGCAGCCGCTGCGGATCGAGGCCGGCACCGTCATCCGCGATTTCAATGCTTATCTGATTGCCATGCAGTAGACGAGCCTGCACCTGCAAGGTCGCGCGAGGCGGTTTGCCGGCAGCCTGTCGCTTCGCCGGCAGCTCGACGCCATGGTCCAAGGCATTGCGCACCAGATGCACCAGCGGATCGCGCAGCAACTCGACCATGCGCTTGTCCAGTTGCACATCCTCACCCGAAATCTGCAGGTCGACCTGCTTGTCCTGGTCACGCGCGAGGTCGCGCACCAGCTTGGGCAAAGCCTCGGAGAGCGCCGAAAACGGCAGCATCCGCAAGGTCTTCGAATCGTCCAGCAACTCGTCGATCTGCTTGCCGGCAAAGTGGCTGTCGCGCGCGGCCGATCGCGCGATGGCGCGAACGTCACCTTCCAGGGAGCGCTGATGGCCGTAATTCCATTCCAGGAATTCCAGCGCCCTGGTTACCGATTCCAGCTCGATCCGGGTGCCGGGATCACTCGTGGCAACCAGACTCCGCAGCCGGCGCAGTGCCGGCTGCGCTGCCAGCCAGTGCTTGGACCATAGACCAAAGCGCAACTCCAGCAGCCGCAGTTCTTCAGTGCGCTCGGCTCCCGCCTGTTTGACCGTCAGCAGTTCTTCCGCCGCGAGCAGGACCCGATCCAGACGCGGTGTCTGGACGCGGACAGTACTGGTCACCTCACGCACCAGCACCGGCACCGGCACCGCACCGGTATCGACATCGGGCACGGCAGGCGGCTGATCGACGGCCTCTTCGGCAGAAGACTCGGGCTCGTGCAGGCTCTCCGGCTCGCATTCGACCGCAGCCTCGCCCCGGGCGATCGCCTCCAACTGGGTCAGCATCGCGGCAATGGCATCGGGCGAGAGGTTCGGTACCGTGCCGCCACCAGCATCCACATCGGCACTGACCATGTCGAATGCCCGGTGCAGCACATCGAAATTGCCGGCCGGCAGCACCCGACCGCGCCGCTTGCACAGCGCGAAGATTTCCTCGAGCGTCTGGCAAAGCTTTTCTATCCGCGGGAAGCCTGCAGCGCGCGCCGCCCCTTTGAGACTGTGCGTGTGCCGGAACACGGCTTCCACGTGCTGTCCGCGTTCGACTGGTGAACCGCCCTTTTCCAATGCCACCAGGCCGGTGCCGATAGCGAGCAGGTGGTCACGCGCCTCCGTCAGGAAGACGGCTCGCAGGCGTTGCAGGAATTCGGCGTCGCGTTCGTTCATTGCCGGCTAGAGGCGGTAGCCGGCGGCAAGTTGCTTGAGCTTCTCGCCAAGCAGCTTGATGCCGTGCGCCGCCGCTTCCATCTGCTTGGCACTGTCCACATTCTGGTTGCTCGCCAGCTTGATGCTTTCCATCGCCGTGGCTACCTGGTCTACACCGACCAGCTGTTGCTGGCTGGATGCGGCGATCTGCACGGCTGCCTGGGAAGCTTCGCTGACGCTGCCGGTGAGCGCCTGGATGGACTGACCCGCCTGCGTGGACTGGCGTACGCCTTCGGCTACGGCGTGGCTGCCCTGCTCGGTCGCCAGTACCGCCGCGCTCGTGGCCTGCTGGATGTCGCCGAGAATGCTGCGCACCTGTGCCGTGGCCTGGCGCGACTGCTCGGCCAAGCTTTTGACCTCCTGCGCGACCACGGCAAAACCCTTGCCGTGCTCGCCGGCCTTGGCCGCCTCGATCGAGGCGTTTACGGCCAGCAGCTTGGACTGTCCGGTCAGATCATCGACGGTAGCCACGATCTGGCCGACCGCCTGGCTCTGTTCGCTGAGCCGCACCATGCTTTCAGCGATCAGTTCCATCTGCTGCTGGATTCGCGCCATTCCGACTGCGGTGTCATCCGTAGCCTTGCGCCCTTCCTCCGAGATGGAGGCCACCCGCAAGGCGGAATCGGAGACTGCCCGGGCCTTCTCGCTGGACATCTGCGCGGTCTGCCGGACCTCCTCCACCGTAGTCGTGGTTTCGCTGACGGCCACGGCGGTCTGGGTGGCGCTGGCGGCGAGTTCGCTGGTCGAGGTCGAAATTTCACTCGCCGAGCTGCTCAGCACATTGATGCCTTCGTGGAGATCCGCCGTCAGGTTGCGCAGGTTCTGGATCATCGACGCGAACGCCTTGCCCAGTACGTCGTGCTCGGATTGCGGCTCGATGCTGACGCGAAGATCACCCTCGGAGATGCTGTGCGCTATCCCGGCCATCTGCCGCAGCGAGCGACTCATGCGCCCGAAGGCCTGATGCAACAGTCCGACTTCGTCGCTGCGGCCCAGCGATAGTTCTTCGGAAGGAAGATCGCCGATCGCGATCCGTTCGGCTGCCGTCGTCAGCGAACGCAGCGGGCCAGCGATCGTACGGGTCAGCAACCAGCCAATCGCTATCGCCGCCAATAACGCCAGCACGCCCACGACGGCGAAGGTGCTGCGGGCACTCGAGGCCTGCTGCGTACCGAGAGTCAAGGCGCGGTCCGAAAGTTTTTCAGCAAGGTCCCGCATGGCGAGGTAACGGCTGTTCTGTTCCCCCAGCGAGGTAGCGCGCGCTGCCTCGACCTGGCCTTTGCGGAGCAGGTCGAGGACCTGGCCATCGCGAACCTGCGCATATACCGCATATTGGTCGGCGAACTGGGCGATCATCGTCTCCAGTTCCGGTTCCATCTGCGTGAGGTTGCGCATGCCTTGCAGGTAGGCGGCTGCGGATCTGCCGTTTTTTCCAGCCTCGTCGAACAGATTGTTGCGCGTGCTCGCATCGCTAATGGAGAGCAGCGTCAGGACGACGGCGCGATCGTCATTGAGCGACGCCTCCAATGCGTTCGCCTCCACCGCTACATTGCGGCTCTGCGTAATTTCCTCCATGGCGTGCTGGGCCATGACGCCCAACAGCACGAGCAGCGCTACGATAAGCCCGAGGCCGAGCACCATCTTGGTGCCGGTCTTGAGGTTGTTGAACCCGTTCATGGCAACCCCCTACTGATGCCTATGGTTGTTTACGAACTCACGTCCTCATCTATGACAAGACGCGGATCGTTGAGGATGGCGTCTGTGTCCAGTATCACCAGCCGTTCCGGCGTGACTCCCACGATATATTCCGCTGCGACTCCCCCCACGGTCGACGGCGCCGGCTGGATGCGGCTCTTGCCGATGGCCGAGACACCTTCGACCGTGTCAGCCAGCAGCCCGATTTCCACCTCGTCCCTGCGCAGCAGCACAATCCTGTGCAGGTCGGTGATGCCTGGTTCGGGCAGACCGAAAAACTGCTTCAGGTCGATCACCGCCACCAGCCGCCCTCGCAGGTTGACCAGGCCGCGAAGGAACGATGGCGTGCAAGGCAGCGGCGTGAGATCCCTGAGCGGCTGCACGTCGTTCACCTGACTGGCCAGGAGGGCGTAACGCTCGTGGGCAAGAGTGAACTCGAGCACCTCGATCTGCTCCTCGAGCGGCTTGTCGGAGGGCCGTTGCGCCAGCCGTCGCGCACGTTCGCGCAAGATGACATGAGAGGCGTCGAGGCCATCGGACGAGTTCATGCGTGGTCTCCCACGACCATCAAGTCCCTGACCAGGGCGGTCAGTTGCCGCACGCTAATACCCTCGGCATGTTCGGGGTAGGCGTCCGGGGGCAGCTGTTCAAGCAAGGCCAGGACATTGCGATAGTGGCGTGCCGCATGCTTCTCCCGTCCGCGGGTGCGCTCCAGATTGGCAAGCGCCAGGCCGGCCATTACGCCATCGGGTGCCAGGTACAGGCTGCGCTCGAATGCGGCGCCGGCCTCGGGCACGTTGCCCGTCTCGGCAAGAATCATCCCTCTCAGATAATGGGCCGTCGGGTCCAGTTTTTCGGCGGCTATCCAGCGATCGCACCAGACCAGCGCTTCGTCCATGCGGCGCTGGTCGGCCAACGTCCGTGCCCGTGCGGCGATTGCCTCCGCGGAAAGTACCGTTTCCTTCGCCTTTGCGAGAGGCGGCCGCCGCTTGGGAGCAGATGGCGGTGTCGCTGGTTTAGGAAAACCGGACGACACTTCATGTGTTGCGTAAACCCGCGCCGGAAGCGTCTTGGCCGGTGTCACCTCCGTTGCGCCCTCGTCTTTTGGAGCAACTCCGCGGCGATACTGCACTTGGCCTTTCTGGTAAAAGATCGCGCCGTCGCAATGGACTGCACGAAAGCCGGCAAACAGGGTCTGCGAGGCCTCGCACGGCGCGACCGCCAGCCAGCCATCCTCGCGCAAGGCCCCATGCAGTGCCTCGACTACCTTCGATGCCTGCGCCGGCGTGAAGTACATGAGGACGTTGCGGCAGAGAATCAGGTCGAAGCCGCCATCACGCATGCTGGCCAGCGCGGCCTCGTCAGCGAGGTTCAAGGGTGCAAAGCGGACGATGCGCCGGATCGCAGGCGACAGTATGTAGCGCCCCCCTGCCAGCTGACGGAAATGCCGGGCGCGGAAATCCGGCGATGTTCCACGAAACGACCATTGGCCATACACCCCTTCCGCAGCCTTGCGCAGGAAGCGCGGATTGACGTCGGTACCAAGGAGATTGATTTGCCAGCTGCCGATGTCCGGCAACAGTTGACGCAGCAGGATGCCGATCGAATAGGTTTCTTCACCGGTACAGCAGGCGGCGCTCCAGATACGCAGCTGCCGGCTGTCCATGCGGCGCCGCTCCTCAATGAGCGCAGGCAGGACATGGGTCGAAAGTGCGGCGAACGCTTCCTGGTCGCGGAAGAAATAGGTCTCCCCGATGGTGAGGTGACTGGCCAGGATTTCCACGCCTACGGCGTCGAGCTTTTCCGACAGCAGCAGCTGTGCGCATGCCTCCACATCGGAAAGGCCGAGTTCGCTTGCCGCTCCCCTGAGCGAGCGCTTCAGATCCGGCAATTTCTCGCCCTGCAGGTGCAGCCCGAAGAGCCGCTCCACGACCGAGCCGACCCTTTCCCAAAGAACGGTTGACTCACTGCCCGGCACGTCGGGCATCCAAGGCACTGGCCAGCGCCTTCATGTCGTGGACATCGAGGAATTGCTGTGGGTCGTCGATCAGCAACAGGCCGTCCGGCGTTTTCACCAGGCCCCGTACCTGGGCAACGCCCTGGATCAGTGCCTCCCCCGGCACGAAATCCCCGCTATCGACCGCAGTCACGCCTTCTGCTTCGCTGACCGGAAGTACGAACAACTGCTGCGGTAACGCCAGCACCACGAAGGCGTCCGCAGGACTGATTGGACGCGGTGGCAAACCCAGCCGCAGCCTCAGGTCGATCACCACGGCCACGTGGCCGTGCAGGTTGACCACGCCCAACACGGCCGTCGGTGCCCCGGGCAAGGGAGTGACCTCACAGGCGTGTTCCACGCGCTCGACCGCGGCCAGCGACACGCCCAGTCGCAGCAGGTCCAGTTTGAACACAAGCAGGGAAACCGGTGCCGTCATATCGGATGGCCACCACGTTTGCAGAATGATTCCGACCTGCGGCGGTCCATGCACGTTGATTCGCTGCAAGCGACTGCCATACCCCTAGAGCCCGGCAACCATAGCGCGATTAAACGCCGTTTACCATTACGCATCTTGGCCATTATCGGCAGCGCAGTGAGCGGGCTTGAATCGATCGGCTTGAATAGCGATGCACAGGCAAGCCTGATTGCTGCCTACATCACTCGCACGTCACCTGTGCCTGGCCGCTCTTCGAACGGCAATGACCGGGCCGTCGAGGAACTGGATCTCTCCCATATCGGGCGCGGCCACCATCCAGCCGTCGATGGCCTACTCGCCTTGATAGACAGCGCCGAAAGCTTCCGGCGGTGCACGATTGTGAAAGCCGCGGACGCTCAGCGTCTGAAATGGATTTCCTCGCCCTGACGGTCGCGGTCCCAGCCACGCAGCTCGTCGCGGATGTGGGCGATGCGCTGGCGACCGAGCGCGTTGCGTTCTTCGTCCAGCACCTGCCCGTCCAGCAACTCGGCAAGGCGCTGCGCGGTGGGCAGCATGGTGTCCCATGCGTCGAGCGCGGGCAGCTGCGCGGGCAAGGTCATGAAGAAGCTGAGGCCGGGCGTGCGCAGTACGTCGAGTCTGGACAGATCGAAGCTGCCCGGCTTGAGCATGTTGGCGACGCTGAAGATCGGACCAAGCTCGCGCTTGCCGTCGGCGAGCCGATGGTAGATGCCCATGTCGCCGAACTCGAGGCCTGCCTTCTCGGCGGCCACGATCAGATCGGGGCCGTGGAAACTGGAGCCTTCGCGCGCCACCACGAACAGGGTGACGATGCGTTCCACCGGCATCTGCGCAGGACGACGACCGAGGTCGGAGCGCGGCGGCGGCCGGTTCGGCTGTGGCGCGGAAACGGGCGCAGCGCCCGCGGGAGCCGACGCTGGCGCCGCCGGAACGCTGCCGGCCGGCGCGGCGGCCGGTTCGGCCGAGGCCGACGGCGCACGCAATGCATCCACGATGGCGGCAGCCTGCCCGGCCAGCTTGCTGCGCGACACACCGGTGCTGCGTTCGCCCGAAAGCGTGGCGCCGAGGCGTTCGAGTTCTTCGCGCAGACCTACATCGAGCTCGCCCTGCTTCGGCGGCACCGCGTTTTCGTCGAAACGCAGTTCATCGGTGGCGCTGAAGGAAAGCCCGTCGGCGTCGCCGCGCTCGCCCAGCGTGGGTTCGCGGCGTTCGCCGCCCGTGTTGTTCGGCACCGGTCCCGGCGGCATGCGCCGCTTGCCCTGCTGTTCCTTCTTCGGCTGGCCAAACAGCCAGACCAGGGCGAGCACGACCAGGCCAACGATGAACATCGGTATGCCGACAGCCGGGTTCCAGCCAAGGGCAAGCACGGGTTGCAGCGTCATCATCGGTTCCTCATCGGTTCGTTCGCCGCGGGTGGCGAACGCACTTCCTCAGTTCAATCACGCGGGCGCCGCAGGCGGCACTCACGCGGTGCCCGCCAGTTTAGCCGCTTCGGCCAGGTCCACCTGCACCAGGCGCGATACGCCGGGCTCGCGCATGGTCACGCCGCAGAGCTGGCTGGCGGCTTCCATGGTGGCCTTGTTGTGGCTGATGAAGATGAACTGCACCCGCTCGCTCATCTCGCGCACCATGCTGGAGAAGCGGCCCACGTTGGCTTCGTCCAGCGGCGCGTCCACCTCGTCGAGCAGGCAGAACGGCGCGGGGTTGAGGTTGAAGATGGCGAATACGAGGGCCACCGCGGTGAGCGCCTTCTCGCCGCCGGAGAGCAGCGAGATGTTGGACGGGCGCTTGCCGGGCGGCCGCGCCATGATCGCCACGCCGGTGTCGAGCAGGTCGTCGCCGGTGAGTTCGAGGTAGGCATGGCCACCGCCGAACAGGCGCGGGAACAACTCCTGCACGCCGGCGTTGACCTTGTCGAAGGTCTCCTTGAAGCGCGCACGCGTTTCGCGGTCGATCTTCTTGATCGCGCCTTCCAGCGTCTCCATTGCGCTGGTGAGGTCGCTGAGCTGGTTGTCGAGATAGGTCTTGCGCTCGCTCTGTTCGGCGTGCTGCTGGATCGCGGCGAGGTTCACTGGTTCGAGGCGAACGATCTTCTGTGCGAGCTCGGCCAGTTGCTGTTTCCACTCCGAGGCATCCACGTTCTCCGCCAGTTCGGCGAGCAGGGTTTCTAGCTCGAGGCCGGAAGCCGCGATGGCTTCGGCCAGCTGCTCGGCGCGCAACTGCAAGGCCTGCGCGGCGAGGCGCTTTTCGGAAAGGTTTTCACGCAGGTTGGCGAGGCTCTGTTCGGCAAGGTGCCGGCGCTGTTCCAACTGGCGGAAAGCGATATCGCATTCCTCCAGTGCACGGCGCGCTTCCACCAACTGCTTGTCCACCAGCAGACGCTGGTCGAGATAGGTCTGCCGCTCGGCTTCGAGCTCGGCGATGGGGTCGGATCCCGCGGCGAGCTGTTCGGCGATCTCGCCTCGACGCGCCTCGATCTGGCGCAACTGGTTCTCCATGCGCGCCAGTGCCTGTTCCAGCGAGGCCAGCGAGGAACGCTTGGATTCCAGCGACAGCGCCAGCGCGTGAGCCTGGTCGGCGGCCTCGCGCGCGTTCATGCGCGCGGCCTCGCGGGCCTCCAGCAGGGCACGGCGTTCGTTCTCCAGTTCGCGGCGCTGGTCCTCGAGGTCGCCCATATGGCCGACCGACTCGTCCAGCCGCGCGCGTGCCTCGCGGGTCTGCGCCTGCAGCTCGTCCAGTTGCTCTATCAACGTTGCCAGTTCACCGGCCACTTTCTCGCCGCGGGCGCGGGCGGTTTCCAGCTTGCCGCGATGGCTTTGCAGCTGACCGGCGAGTTCCGACTGGCGGCGATGCGCGTTGTACAGCTCGCGCTGGGTGTCGTCGCGGGCGCGTTCGGCCTCGAATTTGCGGGTGCGCTGGTCGTCGAGCTGGGCGGTGCATTCCTCGATGCGCGCTTCCAGCGCGGCGACCTGTTCGGCCAGCGTGCGGATCTCGCGCTCGCGCGCCAGCACGCCCACCTGGTTGCCTTGCGCGCGGCGTACGCGTGCCCAACCCGGGCCCAGCCACTCGCCACCACGGGTGATCACCGACTGGTACGGCGCCAGCGCGGACAGGCCGGCAACGCGCTGGTGCGCCTCGTCCAGCGTCTCGGCAATAAGCACGTGACCGAGGATGGCCATGGCCGCCGCCGGGCCTCGCACGTGCGCGGCCAACGTGCCGGCAGTGTTGGCACCGCCCTCGGCGGCATCGAGCAGTGCGACATCGGCGTTTTCCAGCGCACTGAAGTCCGCGGCCAACGCGTGTGCGCCATCGACCAGCACGCTGTCGATGAAGCCGGAGAGCACGGTTTCCACCGCGGTTTCCCAGCCGGCTTCCACCTGCAGCGTCTCGCCGAGGCGTGGCGACTTGTCCAGGCCCAGCCGCGCCAGCCATTGGCTGGCTGCGTTTTCTTCCTGGCCCAGCGCAGCGTGCTGCAGGGCTTCCAGCGAGGAGTGTCGGCCACGCGCCGTCTGCAGCTGAGAGCGCGACTCGTTGAGCGCCGACTGCAGCTGGCGTTCCTCTTCCAGCACCTTCTCGTGGTTGCTCTTGTGCTGGTCGAGCAGGCTGCCCAGCGATTCCACCTTCTCGCGCTGGGTGTCGTGCTCCAGATGCATCTGCTCGGCGGCAGCGTCCAGTGCGACGAGGTCGGTGGCCTTCTGTTCGGCTTCCAGCGCTTCACGGCGCCTGGCGAGGTCGATGGCCTGGCGATCGAGATAGTTGAGCTTGGTGCGCTCCACTTCGGCCGCACGGTTGGATTCGCCGGCGGTACGGGTGTGTGTGTCCCAGCGCTGCTGCCAGTCGGCAAGCTTGGTTTCGGCGCTGCGTTGGGCCTCGGCAGTGTCGTCCTGCATCTGCTGCAGGGCTTCGAGCCTGGGTTCGCCTTCGGCCAGCGCCATGCGCAGCGTTTCGACCTGTGCACGGTCGCCGGCGATGTGCTCGGCCAGTTCGTTGTGTTCGCGCTCGGCCTCGCCCTGCGCGCGCTGCAGGCGCTCCGCGGTTTCGCGGTTGTGGCGTACTTGCTGTTCGACGCGGGCGATTTCGGCGCCGACCTTGTAGACCTCGGCCTGCACCGAGCCCAGGTGCTCGCCGGCATCGGTGTGGCGTTCGCGCACGGCCTCGATCTGCGCCTCGATTTCGCGCTGGCCGGCCAGTTGCTTCTCGATCTCGATCTCGGCGGCGGACAGCCCGGCCCCTTCGCCATCGTGCTGGCCCTTCAGCGCGCGGTATTCCAGCGCGCGCAGCTCGGCCTGCTTGCGGGTTTCCTCTTCCTTGTAGGCCTTCCAGCGCTCGGCGGCGCGAGCCTGGCGGTTGAGTTGTTCGAGCTGCTTGTCCACCTCGTCGCGCACGTCCTTCACGCGATCGAGGTTCTCGCGGGTGGCTTTGATGCGGCTCTCGGTTTCCTTGCGGCGTTCCTTGTACTTGGAGATGCCGGCGGCTTCCTCCAGGTGCGTGCGCAGTTCCTCCGGGTGCGCCTCGATGATCTGCGAGATCATGCCCTGCTCGATGATCGAGTAGCTGCGCGGACCCAGGCCGGTGCCGAGGAACAGGTCGGTGATGTCGCGGCGGCGGCAGCGCGCACCGTTGAGGAAATAGGCGGACTGGCCGTCGCGCGTCACCTGGCGCTTCACCGAGATCTCGGCGTACTGGCCGTACTCCCCCTGCACCGTACCGTCCGCGTTGTCGAAGATCAGCTCGACGGTGGCCTGACCCACCGGCTTGCGCGAGGTGGAGCCGGAGAAGATCACGTCGGTGAGCGAATCGCCGCGCAGGCGGCTGGCCGCGCTCTCGCCCATCACCCAGCGGATCGCGTCGATGATGTTGGACTTGCCGCAGCCGTTCGGTCCCACCACGCCGGTCATGTTGGCCGGAAGATGCAAGGTGGTCGGATCGACGAAGGATTTGAAGCCGGCGAGTTTGATCGTGGTCAGGCGCATGCGGTCATCGCAGGGAAATCGGAGGGCGCCCAAAGGGCTGGGCGACAGGGCACTGTGCCAAAGGAGGGGCGGTGCCGCAACGCATTTCTACATGATGTTTCACTGAAGAAATGTGTTGTATCGTATTGTTTGTTAATTATTTTCTACTTCGCATCTATAGACAGCGCGTGGATGCCGCGGTTCATCAGGTCATCGAGCGTGGCATAGATCATCCGATGGCGCTTGATCGGCAGCACGCCGGCGAACGCGGGGCTGACGATGCGCACGTGGAAATGTCCCTTGCCTTCCCCTGCGTGGCCGCGGTGCAGATGGCCCTCGTCCACCACCTCCAGCTCGGTGGGCGAGAACGCGGCCGCAAGGCGGACGCGGATCTGCTCGGCCATCGCTTCGCTCATGGCAGGGTCTTGCGGAACGGCTTGACGCTCACTTCGGCGTAGACACCGGCAGCCACGTAGGGATCAGCGCCCGCCCAGGCCTCGGCGTCCGCCAGCGAGGCGAACTCGGCCACGATCATGCTGCCGGTGAAGCCGGCCGGACCGGGATTCTCCGACTCGATCGCCGGGAACGGACCGGCCAGCAACAGGCGCCCTTCTTCCTGCATCTTGTTCAGCCGTTCCAGGTGCTCGGGGCGGGCGGCGAGGCGCTTGTCCAGCGAACCGGGATGATCCTGGGCGATGATCGCGAACCACATGGGCAAGGCTCCGTTGCGAGTCGAAACCGCAATTTTACCCGACTGTGCCGCCAGTCATGTGCATTGCCCGCTTGAAGCGGACGTGGCGATGCCCACTTTGCGTGTCGTCATCAACGACGTGTTGGGGAGAGCGTTACATGTGGACGATGTTCGTGAACGGGATCGTCGCGCTGCTGGGCCATCTGGCGGCAGGGCTAGACGGCAGCTATGGCCTTGCGGTGATCGCACTCGCGCTGGCCGTACGGCTTGCGCTGCTGCCGATGACCCTGCATGCCGCCGAACAGGGCTGGTTGCGCCAGCGCAGACTGGCCACGTTGAAGCCCCAGTTGGAACGCCTGCGCGAGCACCATGCGAAGAACCCCGCGGCGCATGCAGCCGCCATGCAATCGCTTTACCGCGAACACGGTATAACCAGCGGACTCGGCAGCGGCTTGCTCACCGCGCTGGTGCAGGCGCCGATGAGCGCGGGCATCTATGCGGCGATCCGCCAGGGCATGACCAGCATGGGTTCCTTCCTCTGGATACCGAAACTGGCGCGGCCCGACCTGTGGCTGGCGCTGTCGGTGGCAATGCTGGGCATGGCCGCGATGCTGCTCAATCCCATGCTGCCCGAGCAGGCACGCACCCTGCTGCACTGGCTGCCGGTGGCGATCTCGTTCTTCATGGTGTGGCACGTGGCCGCCGGGCTGGGCCTGTACTGGCTGGGCTCGGGCAGCGTGACCGTGCTGCAGAACCTGCTGCTGCGGCAGCGCGTCCGACGCCTGCCAGCCTGAAACGCACAAGGCCCGCGAGGCGACTCGCGGGCCTTGTTGCCATATCCCGGCGGAGAGGTTCAGGCCTCGGGCCGCATGTACGGGAACAGCAGCACGTCGCGGATCGAGGCGGAGCCCGTGAGCAGCATCACCAGGCGGTCGATGCCGATGCCGAGGCCGCCGGTGGGCGGCAGGCCCACTTCCAGCGCGCGGATGTAGTCGGCGTCGAAGTGCATGGCCTCGTCGTCGCCGGCATCCTTGGCGTCCACCTGGGCCTGGAAGCGCGCGGCCTGGTCTTCCGGGTCGTTCAACTCGGAGAAGCCGTTGGCGAGCTCCTTGCCGTTGACGAACAGCTCGAAGCGGTCGGTGATGCCCTTGTCGCTGTCGTTCTCGCGCGCCAGCGGCGACACCTCGACCGGATGCTGGGTGATGAAGGTGGGTTGGACCAGGGTGTGCTCCACCGTCTTCTCGAAGATCTCCAGCAGCAGCTTGCCCCAGCCGTAGCCGTCCTTGACCTGCACGCCCAGGCGCTTCGCGTGCGCAGCCATCGCCGTGCGGTCGCGCAATTCTTCGCGCTTGATCTCGGGGTTGTGCTCCAGCACCGCGTCTTCCATCGTCCAGCGGCGGAAGGTCGGGCCGACGTCGATCTGCGCGCCATCCCACTCCAGGTGCGTGGTGCCCAGCACGTGCCGTGCGGTATCGCGGATCACCGACTCGGTGAGGTCCATGATCTCGTTGTAGGTGGCGTAGGCCTGGTACAGCTCCAGCATGGTGAACTCGGGATTGTGCCGGGTGGACACGCCCTCGTTGCGGAAGTTGCGGTTGATCTCGTACACGCGGTCGAAGCCGCCGACCACCAGGCGCTTCAGGTACAGCTCCGGCGCCACGCGCAGGAACAGGTCGATGTCCAGCGCATTGTGATGGGTGATGAAGGGCTTGGCCGTGGCGCCGCCGGGGATCACGTGCATCATCGGCGTCTCCACTTCCATGAAGCGGCGCGGTTCGGCTTCCAGCCACTGGCGGATGAAGCCGATGATGCGCGAGCGCTTCTGGAAGGTGTCGCGCGCTTCCTGCGTGACGATCAGGTCCACGTAGCGCTGGCGGTAGCGCTGCTCCACGTCGGCCATGCCGTGGTGCTTGTCGGGCAGCGGGCGCAGGCTCTTGGTGAGCAGGCGCAGCGCGTCCACCTTCACCGACAGCTCGCCGGTCTTGGTGCGCATCAGCACGCCTTCGGCGCCGACGATATCGCCCATGTCCCAGCCCTTGAAGGCATCGTAGACGTCGCCCACGGTACCGGCATGGATGAACAGCTGGATGCGACCGGTCATGTCCTGGATCTGCGCGAAGCTGACCTTGCCTTGCACGCGCTTGAGCACGATGCGGCCGGCCACCTTCACGCGACGCTGTGCGGCTTCGATGGCCTCGGCATTGTGCTTATCTTTGTCGGCGTACTCATCCTGCAGGTCGCCGACGAAGCTGTCCATCCTGAAGTCGTTGGGAAACGCGATGCCCTGCCCGCGCAATGCCGTGAGTTTTTCGCGGCGTTCGGCGATCAGCTTGTTTTCGTCTTGGGTATCGTCGCTCATGAGGCTTCCGTGATGGCCGGTGCTGGCACCGGTGGCTGCATATCTGAAATAGAACCGTTCGTCCCGAGCGCAGGTCCGCAGGATCGAAGTCGAAGGAACTGCGCGAGACGCTTCGACTTCGCTTGCTTACGCAAGCAATGCTCAGCGCGAACGGTCAGAAGGCGGTCAATTGCCCTTGCCGAACGCTTTCTTGGTCGCGTCCTTGGTGGCGTCCCAGCCTTCCTTAGCACCGTGGCCGATGGCGGTACCGGCGCTCTTGACGCCATGACCGACGGCGACGCCAGCTTTCTTGGCACCGTGGCCAATACCCGTGCCGGCTTCCTTCGCCCCGTGGCCGACCTTGGTGGCGACGTTCTTGGTGGCGTGCCCCACCGCCCGTGCACCGGTGGCGACACCGTGGCCTACGTCCTTTGCGCCCTGCTTGATGTCCTGGCCTGCGCTCTGCGCACTCGCGCCAAACGCCGTGAATGCGGCGCAGGCAAACAGGATGCTGCAAATCTTCTTGGCATTCATGCTGGCTACCTCCGTCTGTGTTGGGAACCGGGAAAGCTCTATACAGGCGACCTTCCGTATCGCGGCTGAAGCCGCGATACGGATTCCTCAGGCATCGATGCGCTTGGCGCCCGCATCCAGACCGGACTTCAGGCTGGCCTCGATGAACTCGTCGAGGTCGCCGTCCAGCACCTTCTGCGTGTCGGAACGCTCCACGCCGGTGCGCAGGTCCTTGATGCGGCTCTGGTCGAGCACGTAGTTGCGGATCTGGCTGCCCCAGCCGATGTCGGACTTGGTCGCTTCCAGCGCATCTTTCTCGGCATTGCGCTTCTGCACTTCCAGCTCGTACAGCTTGGCAGCCAGCATCTTCATCGCGCGGTCGCGGTTGGCGTGCTGGCTGCGCTCGGTCTGGCAGGCCACCACCACACCGCTGGGCACGTGGGTGATGCGCACCGCGGACTCGGTCTTGTTCACGTGCTGGCCACCGGCGCCGGACGAACGGTAGACGTCGGTCTTCAGGTCGGCCGGATTGATCTCGATGTCGATGTCGTCGTCGACTTCGGGCGAGACGAACACGCTGGTGAAGCTGGTGTGGCGGCGGTTGTCGGAATCGAACGGCGACTTGCGCACCAGGCGGTGCACGCCGATCTCGGTCTTCAGCCAGCCGTAGGCATAGTCGCCTTCGACGCGGAACGTGGCCGACTTGATGCCCGCCACTTCGCCGCCGGAGGCTTCCAGCAGCTCGGTCTTCCAGCCGCGCGATTCGGCCCAGCGCAGGTACATGCGCAGCAGCATTTCGGCCCAGTCCTGCGCCTCGGTGCCGCCGGCGCCGGCCTGGATGTCGACGAAGGCGTTCGCCGAATCCATCTTGCCGGAGAACATGCGCTGGAATTCCAGCTTGCCGACACGGGCTTCGAGCTTGCCGACGTCGTCCGTGACCGAAGCGACGGTTTCCTCGTCGCCGTCGGCGGCGGCCATTTCCACCAGCTCACCCGCGTCGGAGAGGCCGGCGGTGAGTTCGTCGATGCCGGTCACCACCGTGTCCAGGCGCGCGCGTTCGCGGCCCAGTTCCTGCGCGCGCGGCGGATCGTCCCACACGGTGGGGCTTTCCAGTTCGCGGCTTACTTCTTCGAGGCGCTCACGCTTGGTGGCGTAGTCAAAGATACCCCCTAAGCGACTCGACGCGGGCCGTGAGGTCCGCGATCTGCGCGAGGATCGGATTGGTCTCGATCATGGATGGTGAAAACGGTGGAGAAAGGCCGTCCATGTTAACAGAGCGCCCCATGACATGGCCCTGTCCACCGACCCGGATTTGCCGCGTTGGCGTTCGGAATGCCATCGATCCGGGAAATCTTCGTGCGCCTTCGCCCTGTTTTCGCCCTGCTTGCCATGCTTGCCGCCACCGTGGCCGCGATGCCGGTGGCTGCGGCAGACAATCCGCCAGCCGCCACCCCGGCGGATACCGTGCAAGTCATCAACACCGCCCTGGTCAAGGTGGATACCGATGCCTTGGACAAACTCCTCCGACAAAACGATCCGCTGACGCGGGTGCTGGCCGCGATGGCGCTGGACCGCGTGCATGGGCGCCTGGCCCAGTCCAGCACCGAGGCCGCAACCTGCAAAAATGGCCTGATCAACAACCAGCCACAGGTAGCGCTGTATTGCGCGCTGTTCGCATTGGGCAACCTGCGCCTGTCCGGTCAGGACCATGCCGCCAGCACAGCGATGCAGCAACTACCGCAACAATTCCAGGGCAAGCTGCCGGCCGCGCAATGGGAGCAGCTGAACCATTTTGTAGCCCTGCAGACCGGGCAGGCGGTGACTGAAGCGGAGCTGCCGAGCACGGGCTTCGACATCCCGGTACATGCCGGCAGGCATCATGGCAATCGCGAAAGTGACGACGACACCATCGACGCGCAAATCAACGGCAAGCCAGTCGCGCTACGTGTCGGCACCAGCAGCGCCTATGTCGTACTGGATCAGGACACTGCCCAGGGCCTGGGCATCCAGGTCGCAGCTGAAAGCGCCGACAAGGACCACCCGGCATCGCCAACCTTCGCCACTTTGGACAGCCTGAGTTTCGCCGGCGCCACCTTCCGGCATGTGCCGGTGCAGGTCGTGCCTGGCGCGCACATCCATGCCATCGGCATGGGCCTCTTCAAGTATCTGCGCACGTTCCGCATGGCGCGCGACAACATCCAGGTCTACGGCCCGACCGACGCCCGCCCGGCCTGCGATGACGCGATGCTGCTCGCCAGCGATGCAGGCGGAAGCACCGGCCTGCGCCTGGCTGTGCAGCTGGGCATAGACGATGCGCAAAGCGTGGCGATGCTGAGCCTCGACAGCCCGTTCTATCTCTATGGCAACAAGGATGCGCCGGCAGCACCAAGCCATGGAGGCGGACATCGCATGGGTGGGATGGGCGGCATGGGCGGCGGAGGCATGGGGAGCATGGGCGGCGGCCGTGGCGGCAGCGCGCGCAGCACGCTGGAGGTCACGCTCGATGGCAAGACCCTGCGGATGCCCTATGTCGCCGCGCGCAGTCCGAACCTGCCATGGGACTACGCGCTGGGCCATGCCATGCTCGACGACATGGACCTCTACGTGGACTTCAACAGCCAGCACACTTGTCTGCTGAAACATTGAGGCCTGTCGACGCCAGATGGAGTGCACATCCCGGTGTGCATCCATTGCTGCCCGGAATATTTCGCGGCCGCTCTTCTCCCCTTTCCTACCCGGGAGAGAGCCGGGGGAGAGGGGCCGTACCTGCCACGGCATCTCGCTCTGCCCGAACCTTCTCCCGGCTGCCGCCCCCTCTCCCGGAGGGAGAGAGATTCACTATCCGGCGTTCGCGCGAATTCAAGTCGCCCGGCTTCACTGTTTGGAGCAAGGGTCCGCGGTGCCAGGAGTCTGGACACAGGAGTTCGGATATCCCGAACAGCAATGGGCGTGCCCTGGAATAACCGCTTGAACCTTCGGCGTCGTTACAACGCCTTTTCGTGCACTCCGCGCACCGCGCGACCCGACGGATCGGCCATGCCGGCAAAGCTCGCATCCCATTCGATCGCAACCGGCGAGGAGCACGCGATGGACTTGCCGCCCGGCACGGTGGCCGCGCTGGCTTCGCCCGGATAATGCTGTTCGAAGATTCGGCGGTAGAAGTACGCCTCCTTGGTGGCGGGAGTGTTGAACGGAAAGCGGGCCGCGGCGGCGGCGAATTCGCGGTCGCTCACCATCTGCTCGGCGTTCGCCTTCAGTCCGTCGATCCAGCCGTAGCCCACGCCGTCGCTGAACTGCTCCTTCTGGCGCCAGAGGATTTCCTTCGGCAAGGCACCGTCGAATGCGGCACGCAGCACATGCTTTTCGATCCTGCCGTTGCCGGCCATCTTGTAGGTGGCGTCCATGCCCATTGCCACGTCGATGAACTCGAGGTCGAGGAACGGCACGCGCGCCTCCACGCCCCAGGCCATCATCGCCTTGTTCGCACGCAGGCAGTCGTAGCTGTGCAGTGCGTCGAGCTTGCGTACGGTTTCCTCGTGGAAAGCCTCCGCCGAGGGTGCCTTGTGGAAGTACAGGTAGCCGCCGAAGATCTCGTCCGAACCCTCGCCCGACAGCACCATCTTCACTCCCATCGCCTTGATGCGGCGAGCCAGCAGGTACATCGGCGTGGCGGCACGAATGGTGGTGACGTCGTAGGTCTCCAGATGCCGGATCACCTCGGGCAGCGCGTCCAGCCCTTCCCAGAAGGTGTAGACGAAACCGTGGTGCACCGTACCCAGCGCATCGGCAGCAATCTGCGCGGCGGCAAGATCGGGCGAACCTTCCAGCCCGATGGCGAAGGAATGCAGGCGCGGCCACCACGCCTCGCTCCTGTCGTTGTCTTCGATACGCTCGCGGGCAAACTTCGCGGCGCAGGCGGCCACCAGCGAGGAATCCAACCCGCCGGAAAGCAGCACGCCATAGGGCACGTCCGTCATCAGCTGGCGATGCACGGCCCGCTCGAACGCTTCGCGCAGCTCGGCCGCAGGCACTTCGTGACCGCGCGTGGCGGCATGGTCGCGCCAGCCCTTCTCGTAGTAGCGGCGCAGCTCGCCGGTGGCGCTGTCGTACAGGTGGCCGGGCGGGAACGTGGCCACGTCGGCGCACACGCCGGACAGCGCCTTCATCTCCGAAGCCACGCAGAGGCGCCCCTGCTCGTCATGCCCCCAGTACAGAGGGCATACGCCGATGGGATCGCGCGCGATCAGGTAACGCTGCGCGGCGCCGTCCCACAGGGCAAACGCGAAGATGCCGTTGAGCTTGTGCAGGAAGTCCGCGCCGTATTCGCGGTAAAGCGCGTTGATGACTTCGCAATCCGATCCTGTGGTGAAGTCATAGCCGCTGGTATCGCGCAATTCGCGGTGGTTGTAGATCTCCCCGTTGACCGCCAGCGCCAGCGCGCCGTCGCGCGAGCGCAGCGGCTGCGCGCCGGAGGCCGGATCGACGATGGCGAGGCGCTCGTGCACCAGGATGACGCCAGCATCCACGAACACGCCGCTCCAGTCCGGGCCGCGATGGCGCTGGCGCTGCGACAGTTCCAGCGCCTGCCGGCGCAGGGCGGCGAGATCGTCGCCCGGTTGCAGGTCGAACATTCCGAAAATCGAACACATGGTGGGCGTTCCTCGTTTGCTGGTGATGAAAGCTCTATTTGAAAGTCGGCCACGGATGGCCGGTTTTGCTTTGCGTGGATGGAGCCACGCAATGGTCGATGCACGGCCATGGAGAGCCGGTCTTGCCTTCGCGCGGATGGATCCGCGCACAAATCAGACCCACAAAAAAACCAAGGCCCGCACTGGGCGGGCCTTGGTCGCGTGTCTGGTGGTGTTGCTTTCAGCTACGCGCGGGCCCGCCAACGATTGGCGTTACTGCTCGCGCGATTATTGTTGGCGACCGCCACGATGCCCGGCGCGGCAAGCGCGGTGGCGTTCGGAAACATGGCGGACGTGAAGGTCATGGAACGACTAGAACAGAAGGCTGGCGTTTGCGCAAGTGACGATTGGGCATGAAGGCATTTGGCCGTCCATGTACTCACCATGCACTGACCCGGTGACCCGGTGACCCGGCGCGGCATGCACTATTCCGCTGGTTCTGCGATCCAGCGCGTCGCTTCCTCCAGCCCGGCCAGCGCGAACAGGCGAAAATCGGCGGGCACCAGGAAACGCGTCGCCTTGGTCGCCGTGCGCAGCCACCGCACGTCGGTCACCAGCGCCACGCGGTCCCAGCCGCTGAGGTGGCGCATGCCGAGCATGGCGTCGTCCCACATCGCGCCGGCGTCGAAGCCGGTGAAGTCGGGGTCCACCACGAACAGCATGCGCAGTTTGCGATTGAGCGCGAACACCGCTTCCACGTCCGGCACCAGCACCTGCTCGTAGTCCGCCGCGGTCACCTGGCCGTGCGCGCGAAAGCCCACTGTACCGGGCGGCAATCCATCGATCTGTTCAAGCATGAGGGTCTCCGTGACGAGCGGGTGACCAGTGTGGGACGTACGTCGTGAACGCCGCGCGAGCTCAAAGTCTGTTCACGATCTCCAGGTGCCGCGCACGCAGAGCTCTGTGTATGCGCAGGCGAAAGAAGGCCGAAGGCACGCAGGGGAATCCATGGATGGATTCGGCCTTGAGAAGCGAGGAGTAGACGCCTGTCCAATATCGAATGATGAGGCCAGCCTATGGGCAAACAAACTCGGCTCATTAGGCTCTCATCGAGTGGCCGCCACGCGGCGCACGGTTGCTGGACAGGCGCTACGCCGCGCGCTGCCACTCGATGGCAACGCCCGGCACTTGGAGATCGCGAACAGACTCTCAGGCCGGCTCGATGTGGCGCAGCAGCAAGCGCGGTGACTCGCGGCCCTGCCAGTCGTTGACCACGAGTTCGTAGGCGGCGCGCAGACGCAAGGGTGGAGAGACGCTGCCGACGTTGAACATCACCGCGTCGTGCATGCTGCCGTCGCGCGGATCGCGCAGTCCCAGCCGCCAGTGGCCCTCGCCCATCGGCTTCCAGTTCGCGCATTCGAACACGTTGTCGAACAGGGGCTCGGGAAAGGCCTGCCCCCAGGGACCGGCGCTGCGCAGTTGCAAGGCCAGCTGCAGCGACAGGCTGCCTGCAGGAAGTTCGCCATCGGTGTAAAGAGCCGCTTGCAGGCGTTCCGGCGCAATCAGCTCGCGCGCGGCCGTGTCGAAAGCGGCGGCGAAGCGCGGGAAATCCGCCGTGCGCAGGCTCAGGCCGGCCGCCATCGCATGGCCGCCGAAACGTTCGATCAGGCCGGGCTGGCGGGCATCGATCATCGCCAACGCATCGCGCAGGTGGAAACCGGGAATCGAGCGCCCCGAGCCGCGGAGGTGTTCGGTGTCGGAGCGGTTGGTACGCACTTCTTGTGCGGAAGAATCAAGAAGCGGCGATCCGTCGCCGCACTCTTCAAGGGTGGCCGGCGCAAAGGCAATCACCGGCCGGTGCAGGCGCTCCTTCAGCTTGGAGGCCACCAGGCCCACCACACCCGCGTGCCACGAGGGTTCGTACAGCGCCACGCCCACCGCGTCGATATCGCTCAGGCCGGCCGTCATCGCCTCGGCTTCGGCCACCATCGAGGCTTGCAGGTCGCGGCGCTCGCGGTTGATCGCGTCGAGCTCCCCGGCGTAGCGGCGTGCCTGTGCGATGTCGTCGGTGAGCAGGCATTCCACGCCCAGTTGCATGTCTTCCAGCCTGCCGGCGGCATTGAGACGTGGCCCCACCGCAAAGCCGAGATCGCTGGCGCACAGCGTGGCCGCACTGCGCTTGCCGCACTCGATGAGCGCAGCGATGCCGGCACAGGCATAGCCATTGCGGATGCGCCGCAAGCCGGCCTCCACCAGTACGCGATTGTTGAAATCCAGCGGCACCAGGTCAGCCACGGTGCCGAGCGCCACCAGGTCGAGCAAGGTGGAGAGGTCGGGTCTGCCCTTTTCGGGAGTGCGTCCGTGGATGGACTCTTCTCGACCTTGGCGATCCGGACGATCGCCCGGGTAAAGCCGCGCGCGCAGTGCGAGCAGGAGATAAAACATCACGCCCACGCCGGCAAGCGCCTTGCTCGGGAAGCCGTCCCCGGCAAGGTTGGGATTCACCATCGCATCGCAACCCGGCAGCTGCTCGCCCGGCAGGTGGTGGTCGGTGACGATCACGCGCATGCCGAGTTCGCGCGCCCGCGCCACGCCGGCCACGCTGGCCACGCCGTTGTCCACGGTGACGATCAGTTGTGGCCGCGGTTGCAGCGAATCGACCAGCGCGGGCGTGAGCCCGTAACCGTGCACGAAGCGGTTGGGCACGGCATAAGCCACGCGCTTGGCGCCCAGCATGCGCAGGCCGCGCACGGCCACGGCGGTGCCGGTGGCGCCATCGCAGTCGTAGTCGCCGGCGATCAGGATGGCCCAATCGTCGCGGATGGCCTCGGCCAGCAGCTCGGTGGCGGCATCCAGGCCGCCCAGCGACTGCGGCAGCAGCAGATGCTGCAAGCGATGCGCCACGCCTTCGGGTCGCAGCACGCCTCGCGCGGCATAGACCCGCTGCAACACCGGGTGCACGGCGGCGTCCCAGCCGGACGGTTCGCCCTGCGATTCGCGCCGCCGCAGTTCCAGCACGCTCAATGCGGCACTCCACGCCAGAAGCGCCAGCGGTGCAGCGGCCGCCACGACCAGCGTTCGCCGCTGGCGAATGCGATGTGCAAAGGCTGTCGTTGCGCCAGCGTCTGGATGGCCGAGCACCATGCTTCGTCAAACTCCGCCGCAGGCAAGTCCTGCAGGTCGACCAGCCAGCCGGCTGGCACCGACGCCACGGCATCCTGCGTGCGTCCTGCGAACGGAATGCCTGCGCGCGCGGCCAGCGCAAGCAGCAACGCATCGCTGCCGACCACACCAGCAGATCGGCCTTGCAGCGACGCAGGCAGCCGCCCTGCTCCCCAAAACCACACGCTGTTGACAGGCGGCAGGCCACGCGACTGGCGCGCGACGTTCAAGGGATGCTGGTGCAGCGACACCTGCACTTCATTGAGCAGCATGCGCCACACGCGGCCTTCCGCGCCTTGTGGCAAGTGCTGGTACAAGTCCTCGCCCAACGCCTGCTCGGGCGTGGCGAAATCCGGCAGCCGCACCTCGTGCGCCAGGCGCAATTGCCAATGGTTGGGCGCGCCGGCCTCCAGTTGCAGGCCGGCTTCGGCGAAGGCCGGTTGCAGCACCTGTAAGAAGGCTTGCGCCTCGTCCATTTCCAGCGGCATCGAGCCGCAGGCAAGCATGCGCACACCGGCCATGTCCGGCTGTACCCAGGCGGGATCGGCATTGAGCCAGATGGCGTCGCCCGCATCGCCTGCCAGATGCTGGCGCAGCAGCGCCGCCGCCGGCAGCGTCGCTGCGCCAGCCTGGAAGGCATCGGCTAGCGCCGCGAGCCGGTCATGGCCGCAGTCTGCCTCGCGATCCGCGCGTACCAACAGGCGACGCAGCGGATGTGTGCGATCAAAGCGATCCAGCGCCGGCAGCCACAACTGCGTCGGTTGCGCGCTCATCGGCAATCAGGCTTCCAGTTCTTCGTAGAGGGCCATCCATTCCGTCTCCAGCGTTTCCTTCTCGCGGCGCAGTTCGGTCTGCTGCTGGCCGAGCTTCATCAACGCAGCGGTGGGGCCGTTGTAGGTTTCCGGGTCGGCCAGCTTAGCTTCCAGCGCAACCAGCTCGGCGTCGATGGCGGCCACGCGCGTCTCGATTTTCTTCACGCGCTGGCGCGAGGCCTTTTCGCTGTCGCGCTGCTGGGCCGCATTGCGGCGACGTTCTTCCGGCGATTCGACGGTTGCCGCAGGTTTCGCCTCGACCTTGGCGGATTTCCTGTTCGCCGAACCGCGCGCCCGCAGCCAGCGTGCGTAGTCGTCGAGATCGCCATCGAACGGCTCCACCACGCCGTCGGCCACGCGCCAGAAGCTGTCGCTGACCATGCCGAGCAGGTGACGGTCGTGCGACACCAGCACCAGCGCGCCGTCGAAGTCGGCCAGCGCATCGGCCAGCGCCTCGCGCATGTCGAGGTCGAGATGGTTGGTGGGTTCGTCGAGCAGCAGCAGGTTGGGCTTGTCCCAGGCGATCAAGGCCAGCGCGAGACGTGCGCGTTCGCCACCGGAGAAACCGTCCACCGACTCGAAGGCGCGGTCGCCGGCAAAGTTCCACGTGCCGAGGAAATCGCGCAGTGCCTGCGCGGCCACGCCGGGCGCCTTGTCCTGCAGATGGTCGAACGGGCTGGCGCCTTCGCGCAGGCTCTCCACCGTGTGCTGGGCGAAGTAGCCGATCTTCAGGTCCTTGTGCGCCTTGCGCTCGCCCGCCAGCGGCGTGAGCTCGCCCACCAGCGTTTTCACCAGCGTGGATTTGCCAGCGCCGTTGGGGCCGAGCAGACCGATACGTTCGCCGGCTTCGAGGCGGAAACGCACGTCGCGCAGGATGATCGTGGCCTCGCGGCTGGGCGCGTCGTGACCGGGCAGATGATCGTTGCCTTCCTCGCGCGAACCGGCCGGATAGCCGGCGTTCACCTCTTCCAGCTGCAGCATGGAATCGGGCACGCGATCAGGCCTGGCAAACTGGAAATGGAAGGCGCGTTCGGCGCGCACCGCCTCGGTGCCGGCCATCTTCTCCAGTCGCTTCATGCGCGACTGCGCCTGCTTGGCCTTGCTGGCCTTGGCCTTGAAACGGTCGATGAAGCTCTGCAGGTGCGCGCGCTCGGCCTGCTCGCGTTCGTGCGCGATCTGCTGCTGGCGCAGCTGTTCGGCGCGCAGACGCTCGAACGCGCTGTAGTTGCCGGTATAGAGGCGCGCGCCGCCATCGACCAGATGCAAGGTGTGGTCGATCACGCCGTCGAGAAATTCGCGGTCGTGCGAAATGATCAGCAAGGTGCCCTGGTAGCGCCGCAGCCACTCTTCCAGCCACAGCACGGCGTCGAGGTCTAAGTGGTTGGTCGGCTCGTCGAGCAGCAGCAGTTCGGACGGCGCCATCAGCGCGCGCGCCAGGTTCAGGCGCACACGCCAGCCGCCGGAGAACTCCTTGACCGCGCGTTCGTGCGTTTCCGGCGCGAAGCCGAGGCCGTGCAGCAGGCGGCCAGCACGGGCGCGGGCGTCGTAGCCGTGCAGTTCCTCGATGCGGTGATGCGCGCGCGCCATCGCCTCACTGTCGCCGCGCGCCTCGGCGTCGGCTTCGTCGCGCAGTGCGGTAGCCAGCTCGATGTCGCCACCCAGCACATAGTCGATCGCCGGATCGGGCAGCGCGGGCGTTTCCTGCGCGACGGAGGCCAGGCGCAGCCTGGCCGGCAGGTCGATGTCCCCGGCGTCGGCCTCCACCTGCCCCTGCAACGCGGCGAACAGGCTGGACTTGCCGCAGCCGTTGCGCCCGATCACGCCCAGCCGCCAGCCACTCTGGATCACCAGGTCGATGTCGGACAGCAGCAGGCGGCTGCCGCGGCGCAGGGCAAAATGGCGGAACGCGATCATGGGAACACTTCAATCGGGGCGAATCGGCCGCACATCATAACGGCTATGGGGATCACACCCGGCGCCACCAACCGTGGATAGTCGTCGGCAGTTCTGCTACAACGGCGCGGCAACGCCACGTGCGGAGAGGGGATCATGTCCAAGCATTGCTACAACCTGCCCTTGCTGGCAGCCATCGCTATCGGATTCAGCGGCTTCGCCGCGCCGCAAATGGCCCGCGCCGACAACCTGCTGATCCATCGCGTGCAGCAGGAGAACACCATGAACCTACCGACGCGCGGCATGAGCATGGCGCAGGTCGAACAGCGCTACGGCGCACCGCAGCGCAAACTCGCGCCGCGCGGCGGTGACAGCAGCAAGCATCCGGTCATCAACCGCTGGGAATACGCGGACTTCATCGTATATTTCCAGGGCAGCCACGTGATCCATTCGGTGCTCAACACGCCGGCCGGCAACAACACCAATCCGGCCGCCACGAACTGATTGCCGGCTCCCAATCGCGGCCCGCGGCAATGCGGGCCGCTTTTTTCATGCCGCACACTTCTGTGCCGCCCTTGCGGCGCCGTTCGGGCGCGCAAAGCGGCGCCCCGCCGTTTTGCGCTGTGCGTATCGCTTAAAATGAGCGGCCCTGCGCCCCGGTGGCGCCGTCCGACCCGCACGAGTATCTCCTCATGACCGAACCCCGCTGGCGCCTGCCCGCCGAATGGGAGCCGCAAGCCGCGGTGTTGATCGCCTGGCCGCATGCGGGCACCGACTGGGCCGAACGCCTTGCAGAGGTGGAAACCACCTACGTGGCGCTGGCCGCAGCGGTCACGCGCTTCCAGCGCCTGATCGTGGTGGTGGCTGATGCCGATGTGCGTACCCATGCCGAAACCCTGTTGCGCGCGGCGGGTGTCGAACTTGCCCGCATCCGTTTCATCGAGCTCCCCTACGACGACACCTGGTTGCGCGACTCCGGTCCGATCACCCTCGCCGACGGCGACGGCAACTTCCAGCTCGCCGATTTCCGTTTCACCGGCTGGGGCGGCAAGTTCGGCGCCGAACAGGACGACGCGCTGATCGCGGGCCTCGTCGATGCCGGGGTGTTCGGCAAGGCCGGCCACCGCCGCATCGACTGGGCGCTGGAAGGCGGCGGCATCGAGAGCGACGGCGTCGGCAGCGTGCTCACCACCTGGAAGTGCCTCAGCCAACGCCACCCCGAACAGAGTCGCGCGGCGATGGACGCCGTCCTGATGGACAGCCTGCACGCCCATCGCATCCTGTGGCTGGATCACGGTTACCTGGAAGGCGACGACACCGATGCGCACATCGACACCCTTGCCCGCTTCGCGCCTGGCGAACGCATCGTGTACCAAGCCTGCAATGACGCCGGCGACAAACACCACGACGAGCTCGCGCGCATGGGCGACGAACTCGCCGCATTGCGCACTACCGATGACCGCCCCTATCGGCTGCACCCGCTGCCCTGGGCCCAGCCCATCATCGACCAAGGCCGTCGCCTCGCCGCCTCGTACGCGAACTATCTGATCGTCAACGGCGCCGTACTGGTGCCCGCCTATGGCGACGCGGTCGACGACGAGGCCGCGCGCATCATCGCCACTGCGCATCCCGACCGCGAAGTGGTGCAGGTGCCCTGCCGTCCGCTGATCTGGCAGAACGGCAGCCTGCACTGCATCACCATGCAGTTGCCTGCCGGGCTGGTCGATTAAGTTCACGCGTGACCATCGCACGCCTGGAGATATTCGCAAGGCGGCGCCAGCGCATCGCTGCCGCGCCCTTCGCCGAGTTCTCGATCTTCCAGGTGCGCGCGGGCCGCAAGCGCATAGGCAACGGACAACGTCAGGACGAAATCCCTGCCGGCGGTTTTGCCGCGGTGGCGCCTGGACAGTTGCTGCATGTGGAGAACCTGCCGCCGGACGATGGCGCGTATCGCGCCGTCTGCCTGTGCCTGCCGCAGGCGATGCTGACGACTGCCGACCTGGCGCCCGCCGATGCACCGCCCTGGGCGGCACTGCCTGTCCAGCGCGCCTTGGAACAGGCGTTTGCCCACGTCGAGCAAGGCGTCTCCGAACAGCTCCCGGAAAACCTGCTGCGCCACCGTGTCGCCGAACTGGTGGCCGCCGTGGCGCTGGCCGGTTACCGAGCGCCGATGCCGCGCGACCGCGGGCTGGGCGAGCGCATTCGCCTGCTGCTCAACACACAGCCCGCACGCGAGTGGCGCGCAGAAGCCGTGGCCGCGCAACTCGCGCTCAGCACCGCCACGCTGCGCCGTAGGCTGGCCGAAGAGGCGACAAGCTTCCGCGGGATCCTGGAAGAGGTGCGGCTCACCCACGGGCTGGCCTTGGTGCAGGGCTCGCACAAGCCGCTCAAGCAAGTGGCCGTCGAGTGCGGCTATGCCTCGCCTTCGCGCTTCACCGCGCGTTTCCGCGAACGCTTCGGCAGCTTGCCCTCCGAGCTGCGTGATTGAGCGGATCGAGCGAGCGCTTGCGCGTTTGGAGCCACCGCGACGATGCGATGCCACGCACCATGCGTGCACTCCGTCCCCGCGAGGTTCCCCATGCGCCGCCTGATTGCCACACTGTTTGCATCCGCCTTTGCTCTGGGTGCCCATGCCGCCGACTTCCGGGTGCAGGTCGATGGCGAACACGGCCACCTGCCCCGGAGCAGCAGCTTCCATGGTTTTGGCTGCACCGGCGGCAACCGCGCACCCGCCGTGCACTGGCAGCACGCACCGGCCGGCACGCGCAGCTATGCGCTGACCGTTTACGACCCGGATGCTCCCACGGGTAGCGGCTGGTGGCACTGGGTGGTGATCAACCTGCCGGCCTCGAACACTGCGCTGCCGGCCGGCGGCGACTTGCCGACCGGCGCACTTGCGGTGCGCAACGACTATGGCCAGGCAGCCTGGGGCGGCCCTTGCCCACCCAAGGGCGATGCGCCGCACCACTACATCTTCACCGTGTATGCGCTGGACGTGCCTTCCATGGAGCTGCCGGAAGGCGCTTCGCCGGCACTGGCCGGCTTCATGATCCACGGCCATACGCTTGGCAAAGCCCATGTCACGTTGACCTACGGCCGTTGAATGATCGGCGGGAGCGCATGTGGCCCGGGCTTTCCGTGTCCTGCGTTTTCGCGCTCTCGACGCCGCCGTCACGGCTTGCCGTTGCGGAAAAAGCGTTCGCGTACCTTCTCTTCGTCGTGGTAGTGCGTGTACGGCTTGAGCAGGTCATAGCGAGTGACCATGCCGACCAGGGTGCGACGGTCCGGGCCGACCACCGGGATGCGATCGAGCTTTTCCACCGCGGCGCGCACGGCCACGCTCTGGCAGCTCTCGTCGGGCAAGGCGACCACCGGTTCCTTGTCCACCACTTCGGCCAGCCGCGCGCTACCTGCAGGATCGTCCCGCAGCCAGCGCTGCACGTCCTGCCGGTTGACCACGTTGAGCAGGCCGCCTTCGGCATCCACCACGGGAAATGCGCGGTATCGCTGGTCTGGACCGAAATAACGTTCGGACAGCTCACGCACGCTGACATCACCAGGTACGGTGATCATTGTGGTGGTCATCACCTCGCGCACGGGGATGTGCTCGAGCCGGTCCACCGTGTATTCGCGGAAGATGTCCAGACCACGGCGCGCGATCTTCTCGGTGAGGATCGAGCGCTTCATCAGGAATACGCTCACGCCGTAGGCCATGGTGCAGGACACCAGCAGCACTGGCAGTGCGCTGGCGTTGTGGGTGAGCTCGAGCGCGAACATGATCGAGGTGAACGGCAGGCGCATCACCCCGGCCAGCATCGCGCCCATGCTGAGCAAGGGCCACAGCAACGGATCCTGGCCGGGAAACACCATCGACTCCAGCCCGCCCAGGCCGGCACCCAGCGACAACAGCGGCGCCAGCACGCCGCCGGACGTGCCCGAACCGAGATAGATCACCCACATCGCGGACTTCACCAGCATGAACACCAGAATCGCCATGCCTACCAACTGGCCGTTAAGCAACCTGTCGATCACGCCGTAGCCCACGCCCAGCGCCTGCGGTTCGATCACGCCGCCGACGCTTACCGCCACCGCGCCGATCAGCGGCCACCACATCCAATGCACCGGCAAGCGGTGGAACAGATCCTCCGCGCGATACACCAATGCAGTGAGCGCCGTGGCAAGCAAGCCGGCGAGGAAGCCGCACACTGCGGCCAGGCCGAAGGTCGGCAGGCTTACCTCGAATGCCGTCGCCAACGGAAACAACGCGCCGGGGCCGAGCAACCACATGCGCAGCGCGTCGGCCACAAAGCAAGCGATCGCCACCGGAATCGTGCTGCGCGGGCGCAGCTCGAACAGCAGCAGTTCCACCGCCAGCAGGGTCGCCGCGATCGGCGTGCCGAAGGTCGCCGCCATGCCGGCGCACGCGCCGGCCACCAGCAAGGTGCGGCGTTCCATCGAGGTGAGATAGAACATCTGGCCGAACAGCGAGCCCACCGCGCCGCCGGTCATGATGATCGGCCCTTCCGCGCCGAACGGGCCGCCGGTGCCGATTGCGACCGCCGCGGACAGCGGCTTCAGGATCGCCACTTTCGCCATCATCTTGCTGCGGCGGAACAGGATCGCCTCCAGTGCCTCCGGGATGCCGTGCCCGCGGATGCGGTCGCTGCCATAGCGCGCCATCAGCCCCACCAGCAGGCCGCCTACCAGCGGCGCCAGCACGATCGCCCACAACGGAGCGTGCAGGGCCGGCGCGATGAAATCGAAGGAGAACTGCTGGCGGAACGCCAGGTTGGTGACCAGGCCGATCATCCGGTACAGCACGTACGCGACGAAGGCCGCAGCGATACCCACGAACACGGCCATCAGCGAGAGCTTGAGGATGCTGACACTGGGGCGGAAATCGCTCTGACTCAGCGTGTCCTGCTTCCAGCGTTCGTACTTGCGCAGCAGCCAGTTGGCGACAGCGTTCATGCGGCACACCCGCCACCGATGCCGCAGCACCGGATCATGCGTCCGTCTGCACCAACCATCGGCCACCTCCGTCAGGGAAGCATCGCTGCGATCCAGAGTAGCCCAAACGGCAGTCATGGCGGACGGCCTTGTTACACTATGCGGCGCAAACTCTCACGCCGAATCGCCATGACCCGCAAAATCCTGAAAGCCGCCTTGTTGCAGGAAACCGACCGCGGCAGCCGCGACGCCAACCTCGATGCGATCGAGGCCGGCCTGCGCGAAGCTGCCAAGGCCGGTGCCGAACTGGTGTTGCTGCAGGAGCTGCACAACGGCCCGTATTTCTGCCAGCACGAGTCGGTCGACCTGTTCGATCTCGCGGAAAGCATCCCCGGCCCCAGTACCGCCCGCATCGGCAAGCTGGCTGAGGAGCTGAAGCTGGTGGTGGTGGCCTCGCTGTTCGAGAAGCGCGCGGCGGGGCTCTACCACAACACGGCCGTGGTATTCGACCGCTCGACGGCGATCGCGGGCAAGTACCGCAAGATGCACATTCCCGACGACCCGGCGTTCTACGAGAAGTTCTACTTCACGCCAGGCGACCTTGGTTTCGATCCGGTCCAGACCTCGGTAGGCAAGCTTGGCGTACTGGTGTGCTGGGACCAGTGGTATCCCGAAGCCGCGCGCCTGATGGCGCTGGCCGGCGCGGAGCTGCTGCTCTACCCCACCGCGATCGGCTGGGACCCCAACGACGCACAGGAAGAGAAGGATCGCCAGCGCGAAGCCTGGGTCACCGTACAGCGTGGCCACGCGGTGGCGAACGGCCTGCCGCTGCTGGCCTGCAACCGCACCGGCCACGAGGCCGACCCTTCGGGCACGGGCGCGGGCATCCAGTTCTGGGGCACCAGCTTCGTCGCCGGACCGCAAGGCGAATTCCTCGCCAGGTCCGGCACCGATCAGCGCGAGCTGCTGCTGGTCGAGATCGACATGCAGCGCAGCGAGCACGTGCGTCGCATCTGGCCGTTCCTGCGTGACCGTCGCATCGACTCCTACGGCGACCTGCTCAAGCGTTTCCGGGACTGAATTTTGCCTTTGCGGTGATCGCTGATCGCGAAAACCACATGAGCGGCCACCCATAACCGTACTCTTCGATTCCATGGCGATCATCCCTATCGCGAAAATCACACGGGCGGCCATTCATGGCCGCACTCTTCAATTTCATGGCGACTATTCCCAGCGACGAAAATCACATGCGTGGCTCCCGTGGCCACACTTCTGACTTGCTTCGCGCGGGGCGCGTCCCCATGCTTGGGGACTTCCCAGTGACCGATATGCCTTACGCATGAGTGTTCCCAAATCCACTTCTCCCCTGCCAGCCGTGCTGCAGGACCAGCCCATCGAACGCGTGACGCGCGACGGCGTGGAGTACGTGGTGCTGGGCACGGCGCACGTCTCGCGCACCAGCATGGAGGCGGTGGAGGCACTGCTGGACCACGAGCACTTCGACGCGGTCGCGGTGGAGTTGTGCGATAGCCGCGCACAGGGCATGCGCGATCCCGAGGCGTTCAAGCGCATGGACCTGTTCCAGGTGATACGCCAGGGCAAAGCAGGCATGGTGGCTGCCAGCCTGGTCCTTTCCACCTTCCAGAAACGCCTCGCCGAGCAATCCGGCATCCAGCCCGGTGCCGAGATGAAGGCGGCGATGGAAGGCGCCGCCGCGCGCAACCTGCCGCTGTGGCTGATCGACCGCGAGGTTGGCACTACGCTCAAGCGCGCTTGGCACAACGTAGGTTTCTGGCAGCGCTTCGGCCTGCTCGGCGGCCTGCTCGCCAGCGTGTTCGAGCGCGAGGAAATCGAGCCCGGCGAGATCGAGAAGCTCAAGCAGGGCGACATGCTGGAAAGCGCCTTCAGCGAGTTCGCCAGCGAGTCCAAGCCGCTGTACCAGAGCCTGATCGGCGAGCGCGACGCCTACATGGCCGCGCGCTTGCGCGAGGAAGCCGCGCGCAAGCCTTCTGCCGAACCGCGCCGCGTACTGGTGGTGATCGGCGCAGGGCACCTGAAGGGCATGTGCGAACTGTTGCGCGAACAGCGCGACGACCCGGCGACGATCGCCGCCGATCTGGCGCGGTCGCCGCCAAAGGCACGGTGGCCGAAATGGCTGGCCGTGGGCCTCGTGTTGGCGGTATTCGCAGCCATCGCCTTCGCCTTCCATCGCAACGCGGCGCTGGGCACGCAGGTGCTCACCGCGTGGGTGCTGTTCACCGGCGGCTTCGCCGCGCTGGGCGCGGTCGCTGCGGGCGCACATCCGCTTAGCATCCTCGCCGCCTTCATCGCCGCGCCGATCAAGCCGTTTCGTCCAGGCATCCCGGCCGGCGGCATCAGCGCCATGGCCGAAGCCTGGGTGCGTCGCCCGCGTGTGGCCGACTTCGACACGCTGCGCGACGACATCGTGCACTGGAGCGGCTGGTGGAAAAACCGCGTGGCGCGCACCCTGCTGAACTTCTTCCTGGTCAGCCTCGGCACCATCGTGGGCGAGTACAGCGCGGGCATCCACATTGTCCGCAGCCTGTTCTGAGCGGCAAAACTTGTTCGAAATCTCCGCATAGCCCGCGTTGCGCAGTCGTCAGGTCGTAGTGCATGGCGCAGTGCTTGTCTGGCCGGCTGGTCGAGTCGCGCACCGTCGCATGGCGGCCGCTGCTAGGCAGTCCACGGGACGGGGCCCGTTTGCGCAGATGCCCATGTCATCACCGCGTCGCGAATGGGCCACTGCCTGCCCCACAAAGCCGTGCGTCCGCAGCTCTCCCTGCGTGCCTTCGTTCTTCCTTGGCCTGTGCGCAAACAGCTCCCGGCGCGATCCGTAGGGAGGCTTTGAGCAAGCTCTAGCCACCGCAGGTTGTCCGTGCCCGGAGCTGCTGTCTATACTGCGACGATTGTTGCATTCATTCGCATCTGCCGCCGCACCTGGGGAACGATCTCGATGATTCGACTGCACACACTTGGCTTGGCGGGCGCTCTTGCCTTGCTGGCCACCGTCAGCGCGCACGCCGAAGGCGGCGACAAGGCCGCTGGGCGCACGCTGGTCTACACCTGTGCCGGCTGCCACGGCGTGCCGGGCTATGCCAACGCCTACCCGGATTACCCCGTGCCGAAAATCGCCGGGCAGAACGAGCAGTACATCATCAATGCATTGAACGAATACAAGAGTGGCGACCGCACCTATCCGACGATGGTGGCCCAGGCGCAAAGCCTGACCGACCAGAACATCAAGGACATCGCCGCCTACCTGTCCAGTATCACGCCGACCAAGTAACCAAGGACCCCGCATGCAACGCGCACTTGCCCTGCTTTCGTTCGGCGCCGTTTTGGCGATCGCCTCCACTCCGCTGCTTGCCAGCGGCAACCCTGCGGATGGCAAGACCAAGGCCACCGCCTGTTTCGCCTGCCACGGCGCCGACGGCAACGCGGTCGATCCGCAGTACCCGCGCCTCGCCGGCCAGTACAACGAATACCTGCAACAGGTGCTGCACGAGTACAAGGACGGCCGTCGCAACAACCCGATCATGAAGGGTATGGTGGCTACGCTGTCGGATCAGGACATCGAGGACATCGCCGCTTATTTCTCCAGCCAGTCGACCAAGCTCGACACGCTGAAGGGACACGTCCAGGGCGATTGACGCGCTCCTCTCACCGAAACAGAAAGCCCGCCTCACGGCGGGCTTTCTGTTTGAGGAGTTCAGCCGTGGACGGCCGCTTGCCGGGTTATCACGATCGGGACGCCTGCGAATGCCTGCCTCAGCCCAAGGCCGATTTGCCTTCGTGCTTGCTGTAGTACGGCTGCTTGCCGCCACTGTGATCGGTGGCGTCGCGTACTGCGCTCACTTCAGGCACGCGCTCGCGCAAGGTTTTTTCCACACCCTGCTTCAGGGTGACATCCACCATCCCGCAACCATGGCAGCCACCGCCGAACTGCAGCAGCACCACGCCTTCGGCATCGACCTCCAGCAAGGTGACGCGGCCACCGTGCGAGGCCAGCCGTGGGTTGATCTCGGCATCGAGCACGTAGCGCACGCGCTCGATCACGCCAGCTTCCAGCCCCGGCACGTCTCCCTTGATCTTCGGAGCACGGATGTTGAGCAGGCCGCCGGTGGTGTTGGGTTCGAAGTCGATGCTGGCGCCATCCAGCCACGGCGCGCTGCTCCCTTCGACGTGGAAATCAAAGCCTGCGCATTCGACCGTCCACTCGTTGCCTATCAACTCGGCCGGCTCGCAGAACTCCAGCTCGCAGTTCGCCGCGGCCGTTCCCGGTGCGGTCACGTGCAGGCGGATGCTCATGCCTTCGTTGCCCTGTTGCGCCAACAGGCGGCGGAAGTGCTGCTGGGCGCGTTCAGAAATTTCGATCATGTCTCACCTGTGGCAACTGTTGCGACAGCCGCGCCAGCGCGGCCCGTCGAATCAGCACCATTTTAGTACTGTTTTCCTGCGCTGCGGGCTTTGACATTTGCACGCACAACTTCGACGCTGCGCAGCCTCGCCTTTGTGCATCCGATGGAGCTGCCATGAACATCCACGATTTCGCCAGCCAGCATTGCCAGCCGCGCAAGGGCAAGGAACATGCGCTGAGTGCGGACAAGATCACCCAGTTGTTGCAGCTGCTGCCCGGCTGGACGCTTGCTGCCGATGGCCACGCCATCGTCAAGGATTTCCGCTTCCCCGATTTCCACCGCACACTGGGCTTCATCAACGCGGTCGGCTTCATGGCCAACCACGAGGATCACCATCCGGACATCGAAGCCGGCTACGGCCATTGCCAGTTGCTGTGGTCCACCCACGACGTGGGCGGGCTGTCGCTCAACGACATCATCTGTGCAGCCAAGGTCGAGGCGCTGCTGGCACGTTGACCGTGCGCCCCATCGTGCGCCGATGGCTTGCCGGCACGGCTTTCGCGCTGCTGGTGGTTCTGCTGCTGCTCGGCCTGCGCACCCTGGCCGAACGCATTGTCGCCTTGCACCTGCATGAGGTGGCGAACCGCCGGCTTGCGCTGATCGAGCATGGCCAGCCGCTGTGGCGTTGGCCATTGCGCGAACCGCACGACCTCGTTGCCGGGCGTGCCTTCGGTGCCGCCGATGTTGAATCCTCCGGCGGCGCCCTGCGCATCACCAGCCGCGACGGCTCGCCGTTCGAAATCGGCCTGCCTGTGCACGGCATGCTCGATGTGGAGCATTGGCCCCGGCTGTCGTTGCACGGCGTGGCGGATGCGCCGTTCAAATTGGGTATTGTCTGGCAGCCACGACTGGACCAGCCCGGTTGCCTGGGTTGGCAGGACGCTCCCGTCGCCGCCGGCCCGCTGCAACTTGCGGTCGATCTGCGCCACCTGCATTGGCAAACCGCTGGCGGCAGCGACTGCTCCGCACCGAAGCGGATCGACGTGCTGCGCCTGAGACTGCTACTTCCTGCACACGTCTCCTTGCGACTGGACGAGCTGGCGCTGCACCCCGATGCGTCCCTGCCCGCCCCCGCGCTGCCCACACTGCTGCTGTCGCCCGATCCGTTGACGGCGGCACGTCAGCTCGCCGATCCCATGTTGCCGGCAGTGCCCTGGATCGCCCTGCCCGCAGGCGCCTCGGCGGAAACCCAATTGATGCTGCGCGAATTGACGTGGCGGCAACGACCGGGTGCGCTGATCCTGCCGCATGGCGACGCGCCGGCAACCATGCGGGAGTCCAATGATCATGGCTGGCTGCCATGGATCGGTGCCGGTGGTTACCTGCTGGGACTGCTCATGCTGGCATCGTGGTGGCCACGCCTGCCTGGGCGCCTATGGCTGGAGTTGCTCGCCTGCCTCGCCGGCCCGCTGTGGCTGATTGCCGGTCTTCAACTCGGGCTGCGGTTGACCGTACCCAGCGTGCTGGTCTTCGTCGGCGCCGTATTGTTCGCCGCGCAAACCGAACGGCGGCGCCGCCCGGCGAACTGGTGCTGGTGGGGCAATCCCCGTACGTGGCTGTTGCCATTCGCGCTGCTGCCGCTGGCGCTGCTGCTGGTCATCCGTTTCGGTGGCCAGCTCGCGGTGCCGGCATTGAGCCATGCGCTTATGTATCTGTCGTGGGCGTTGTTGCAGCAATGGCTGATGCTGGTCGTGGTGATGCGTCGCCTCGAAAGCAAACAGGTGCACGGCACTTTTGCCGTGCTGCTCACCGCCCTCGTGTTCGCCTTGATGCACACGCCGAACGGCGCGCTGATGCAGCTCTGCCTGTTGGCCGAATTGTGGTGGGCCTGGTGTTTCCAGCGGTCGCGCGCACTGCTGCCGGTGGCCGCGGCACATGCCGCCTGCGCGTTGCTGGTGGAAGCCGGGCTGGAGGGTGGCTTGTTGCGTTCGCTGGAGGTCAGCGCCCGTTTCTTTCTCTAGCGGCAGCCTGGATGTACGGCAGGTGCTTGCCCTTCACGGCCAGGACATCAAGAAAGGTCTTCAGGTCGTCCGGCAGCGGCGCGGAGAAGCTGTAAAGGCGCCCATCCAGCTCGAAGCTGAGGTGCGAGGCGTGCAGGAACAGCCGTTGCAACCCCATCTCGCGGAGGCGCTTGTTCATCTCGCGATCGCCATATTTCGGGTCGCCGGCCAATGGGTGACCGACGTGGGCGGCGTGCACGCGGATCTGGTGGGTGCGTCCCGTGCCAAGCGTGGCCTGCATCAGGCGGGCGCCCGGATACTGCTCCATCTCGCGGAAGAAGGTCAGTGCGGGCTTGCCGTCCTCGCTGACCCGCACCATGCGCTCACCGCCTTGCAGGGCGAACTTGCGCAGCGGCGCGTTGACGTCGAATTTGGCCTTGGGCGGATGGCCGACCATCAGGCACAGGTACTGCTTGGTGACTTCGCCGGCGCGGATCGCCGCCTGCAGGCCGGTCAGGCCGGCCCGGGACTTGGCCAGCACCAGCACGCCGCTGGTATCGCGATCGAGCCGGTGCACCAGCTCCAGGGATTCGTGGGGGCGCGCCGCGCGCAGCAGCTCGATGGCGCCGTGGCTGACTCCGCTGCCGCCATGGCTGGCGATGCCCGAGGGCTTGTCGATCACCAGGAAGTGCTTGTCCTCGAAGATCACCGCCCCGGCTACCGAGGCGACCATTGTCTCTGGCGCCGCACGCTCTTCGGGGCGTTCTGCCTGCCGTATCGGCGGAATTCGCAGCATATCGCCGTCGGTTAGCCGCGTATCCGGCTTGGCACGCTTGCCGTTCACGCGCACCTGGCCGGTGCGCAGCAGCCGGTAGATCATGCTTTTCGGCACACCCTTGAGCAGGGTCGCCAGCGCATTGTCGATACGCTGGCCGTCCCGCTCGGGTCCGATCGCGACTTGACGCACACCTTGAGGTACGTCGCGGGAAGTTGCCGTCTGCATTGAAAAAAACCTGTCGAAATAGGATACTCGGCGAGCGCCATTCCCTGCCCGCCGAGACCGGTTCGGGCCGGGGCCCCGCCCGTCACGCCGGCGAGGATTGCGCCGACTGCCCAAGGATTGATTCCCAGGCAGCGGTCGCGACTCCCTTTCATCGTAACGGTTCGGACCGTCGTTTGCCCGAAGCCCGTTTGGCTTGGGCGCGGCTGGTGCAGCAACCCGAACATCCGGGCGCCGGGAACGGCGCCGTCACATGAGCCGCTCCACCGCAGCGGCGCGATCCCCGGCAGGCCGCCATCCCGGCGCCACCGCGGCACGCGACGCGCGGGCGAGCTGAGGAAAACTACAATGAAGCGCATGTTGATCAACGCAACTCAGCGTGAAGAGTTGCGCGTGGCCATCGTCGATGGCCAGAACCTTTACGATCTCGACATCGAAATCCCCTCCCGCGAGCAGAAAAAGGCCAATATCTACAAGGGCCGCATCACCCGTGTGGAGCAATCCCTGGAAGCCTGCTTCGTCGAGTACGGCGCCGAGCGCCACGGCTTCCTGCCGCTGAAGGAAATCGCCGAGCAGTACTTCACCCCTGGCCTGAACCCGCACAAGTCGGGCATCCGCGACCTGCTGAAGGAAGGCCAGGAAGTCGTCGTCCAGGTCGAGAAGGAAGAGCGTGGCAACAAAGGCGCCGCGCTGACCACCTTCATCTCGCTGGCTGGCCGCTACATGGTGCTGATGCCGAACAACCCGAAGGCCGGCGGCGTCTCGCGCCGGATCGAGGGCGAGGATCGGCAGGCGCTGAAGGAAGCACTGGAACACGTCACCGTACCCGACGACGTCGGTCTGATCGTGCGTACCGCCGGTCTGGGCCGCGACGCCGAAGAGCTGCAATGGGATCTCGACTACCTGCTGACCCTTTGGCGCTCGATCTCCGACGCCGCCAGCAAGCGCAAGGCGCCGTTCCTGATCTACCAGGAATCCAAGCTGTTCATCCGCGCCCTGCGCGACTACCTGCGCAGCGACATCGGTGAGATCCTGATCGATGAGGAATCGCTGTACGAGGACGCCCGCGAGTTCATGCAGCAGGTGATGCCCACCTCGCTGCGCAAACTCAAGCTGTACAAGGACGACACCCCGCTGTTCAGCCGCTACCAGATCGAGACGCAGATCGAGAGCGCGTTCGACCGCCAGGTGCGCCTGCCCTCCGGCGGCTCGATCGTGATCGACCAGACCGAGGCGCTCACCGCGATCGACATCAACTCGGCCAAGGCCACCAAGGGCTCGGACATCGAGGAAACGGCGTTCAACACCAACCTCGAAGCCGCGGTGGAGATCGCCCGTCAGTGCCGCATCCGCGACGCCGGCGGCCTGATCGTGATCGACTTCATCGACATGGACAGCCCGCGTCATCAGCGCGAGGTCGAGGACAAGCTCAAGGACGCCCTGAAGCTCGACCGTGCCCGCGTGCAGGTGGGCCGCATCTCGCGTTTCGGGTTGCTGGAGCTTTCCCGTCAGCGCCTGCGCCCCAGCCTCGGCGAAGCCACCCAGATCGTCTGCCCGCGTTGCGAAGGCCATGGCCACATCCGCAGCGTGGAGTCGCTGGGCCTGTCCACCCTGCGCCTGATCGAAGAGCATGCGATGAAGGACAACACCGGCCAGGTGCTGGTGCAGGCTCCGTCCGCGGTGGCCAACTTCCTGCTCAACGAGAAGCGCGCCAGCGTGGTCGAGATCGAGCTGCGCCACAAGGCGCACGTGGTGATCGTGGCCGATGACAAGCTGGAAACGCCGCATATCCAGATCCAGCGGATCAAGGAAGCGGACATGGGCGAGCACAGCAAGCCCAGTTACGAGCGCCTCACCGCGGTCGACGCCACGCCGATCCCGAAGATGGGCCAGGCGTTGGGCAGCAACGAGCAGCCCGCCGTCAGCGGCATCGTGCCCGCCACCCCCGCACCCGTGCGCGAGGAGACCGCAGCACCTGTGCAGCAACAACAGGCGCCACGTCGTCAGGCGGCGGCACCTGCCCCTGCTTCCGCTCCGAGCGGCGGCATCATTTCCCGCCTGTTCGGTTGGTTCCGCAACGGCGCCGCAGCGACGGACACGACTGCGGCCGCCGCACAGCCGAACGCCAACGACCGCGGCAGCGCGCGCGGCAACAACCGCCAGCAGCAACAACCCCGTCGCGACGAGCGCAGCCGCAACGCACAGGGCAGCAGCGGCAACCGCCAGCAGCAGCGTCGTGACGAACGTCGCGATAGCGGTACGCAGCAGGCCAAGCCGAACTCACAGCAGCAGAACAGCCGCAACAAGGGCAACGAAGGCGCGCAGCGCCAGCAGCAGGCCAGCCAGGCACCGAAGCAAGAGCGCCAGCAAGACCGCCAACAGCAGCCGCGCAACAACAATCTGGAGAGCAACAAGGCTCCCCAGCCTGAGCGCAAGCCTGCGGCTCCGGCCCCCGTCGCCGCCATGCCCGCAGCACCGAAACCGGAAGCACCGGCTGTACGTCCCACTGTCGCTCCTGCTGAAGCAATGGATGAAGCCAAACTGGCCGTTGCCCCGGTGACTGATGGCCAGGAAGTGGCGGCCGGCGCCACCGAGGGCGACGCCGAAGGTTCCTCGCGTCGCCGTCGTGGTCGCCGTGGCGGGCGTCGCCGCCGCCGTCACGACGAGGCCACCGCAGGCCTGCCCGGCGCCGAGCAGGCTGGCGAACTGGACGACGAGGATCGCGACGAGGCGGACGTCGCCGCTGGAGAAGCCAGACCTGCAGATGCCGCTTCGCCCGCCGTGGCGGCACCTGCTGCCGTTGCCGATGAGGCTGTCGCCGAAGCCGTTTCGCCCAGCCCGGCCACTTCCCCGGCTCCTCGTCCGGCACCCGCTCCACGTGTCGCGCCTCCGCAAGCCGAACGCCACGAACCCGTGCGCGTAGTACTGACCGAAGCGCCGCTGGCCGCTGCCGTTGCCACTGCCTTCAGTCTGCCGACACTGCCGCCGATTCCCGAAAAGCCCATGGCACCCGCCACCGCGGAAACAGAAGTGTCGTCCTCCGCTGGAACAGAGGCTGCCACTGTTGAAACGGAGCAGTCGCGTGAGCCCGTAACGAAGAATCCGGCCGCGGAGCAGGAGAAGCCTACGGAAACCGCTGTGCCGGCTGCTCCGGCTCCGGTTGCCGTCGTGGAAACGCACGCGGAGCCTTCCGGGAACGAGCACGCCGCACCGCCGGCTGCCGCGCAACCGCAACAGGGCGATTTGCTTGGACTCGTGGCCGAAACCACGAGTGCTCCTGCCTCGCCCGTGCGGCCTGCCACGACCGAACCTTCCGACGATGTGGCCACGGAGTCCCCGGAAAAGCCTCGACACGACGCGGCGCCCTAAGCGCCACCCGTCATCAAAACAAAAAAGCCGAACCCTAGGGGTTCGGCTTTTTTGTCAGCCCATACCGTGCCGGTTGCTCAGGTTCCCACTCGATGATTCGGGGCGTCGATCAAACCGTGCGTCGTCATCAGGTGCGCAAGCTCCAGCACGTGCTCCACGCGCAACTTTTCCATCAATCGTTGCTTGTAGGTGGATACGGTCTTGGGACTGAGGTTGAGTTGCTCACCGATCATCGTCAGGGGCTTGCCTCGCACCAGCATCATTGCCACTTCCAGCTCACGGCTGGACAGGGAGTCAAACGGCGAGGCTTTGCCATCCAGCGTGGCCAGTGCCAATTGCTGAGCCACTGCCGGCGCGAGGTAACGTCGGCCGCCAGCCACTTGCCGCACGGCAGTCACCAGCTCGTCGGCATTGCAACCCTTGGTCAGGTAGCCCGAGGCACCCGCATCGAGCAGGCGTTTGGGGAAGCGGCCATCGTCCACCACGGTGACTACCACGATACGCGTGGCCAAGTCGGCACGACTAACCCGTTCCGTCAACTCGATACCACTCATGCCCGGCATGTGTACGTCCACCAGAGCGATCTCCGGTTTCAGGCTGCGGATCAAGCGCAAGCCATCTTCCGCACTCGCCGCCTCGCCACAAATGTGCATGTCCGGCTGCTGCTGCAGGATCATCCGGAAGCCCGTGCGAACGAGCTCGTGGTCGTCGATCAGAACAATCTGGATCATGCCCTCTCCTCCTTGATGGATATCTCGGTTGCCGATGCACCATGTCATCGCGCCCACGGGGACACTCCTGCCTGCAAGCTAGGCAGCCCCGCCGCCAGATGCAAGCGTGGGGTGTACATCGAACAACGCAAGCCGTCACAAAATTGCCAATCACCAAGTGTTTCTTCACGTGTGAATCACGGTGCGAGGCGGCGTCGAACACCGCCGATCCCATGCACTGTGCCATGCCATGTCCATTGGATGCGTCAGCCGATGCCCACATCTCGTGTCCGCTAAACAGGCAGGAATTGGCCATTCCCCGACAAAGGCCGGACTGCGATGAATGCCCGAGGCGGCTTCGAGCAAGAAAAGCCCGTAGCCTCGATGTTGCCGAGCTTACCGGCCTTTTACGGATATCCCTACAGGGTCGGCCACGGCGCGACCCGCGACACTGCACGTACCTGGCGAATCACGTTTCACCCAGCAGTAGCCAGCTGGCATAGATGAATCGCACGCTGCGTGGACAGATCAGGTGCGCTACGCGTTGCTGGCGCCGTACAGAGCCGAAGATGGATCGGCATCGCCTGTCGCCGCCTCGAAACGGTTGCGGCCATTGCGCTTGGCGCGATATAGCGCATGATCGGCTTGATCCAGCATAGCCACAGGATCTATCGGCGTCTGCTCTGTCTGGGTAGCCACTCCGATGCTGATCGAAAGGCGTCCAAGAGGACAGGCCGGATGGGCGATCTGCAGGTGCTCGATCGCGGTGACCAGGCGGCGCGCCACTTCCAGCGCCACCTCCGCATTGGTATCGACCAGCACGATGGCGAACTCTTCGCCGCCGTAACGCGCCACCAGATCGCGTGCACGCACCTGGCTGCGACTCAGGGCACCGGCCACCTGTATCAGGCAAGCGTCGCCGGCGATATGTCCGAGGCTGTCGTTGTATTGCTTGAAGTAATCGATATCGATCATCAGCAGCGAGCCGAAGCAGCCGGTGCTGCGCCCCTCTTCCAGTACTTCGCGCAGGCGCGTGTCCAGCGTGGCCCGGTTGGCGATGCCGGTAAGCGGGTCGCGCCCCACCTGTTGTTCCAATCGCCAGGTACTCAGATCGATGGCACGCTGCTGGTCGATATGGCGGCTCTGGATGAATGCGACACGCAAGCCATAGAACAGCACCGCCGCCGCCCCGACCAGCAAGCTGAGCACGAAGTTGATGCGCGAAGTGCTGATGCCGAGCATCACCACCATCATCGCCAGCAGGATCGGCGCAAACGAGCCGATCGTCTGGGAAACCCCCAGCGACGGACGGTAAGTGCGCAACCAGCGCGGTGGCTGGCGCAAGGCCACCACCAGCAGCAAGGCATGCGGAACATCGATCAATGAACCCGCCCACCACGGCAGGCCGTGCATTTCGACGCGGTTGTAGATGCAGGCCACCGATGCATTGACCAGCAGATAGGCACTGGCCACGTAGTAGAAGAAGCGCCAGCGGAAGCTGCGCGCACCAAACAGGCGCAGTATCGCCATCGCAGCCAGCGAAAAGTCGATGGCGTCGGCAAGGTAGACCACCACGTAGATGCTGGCCGGATCGGAAGCCAGCGGGCCGCTCAACAGCGTGATGAAGAACTGGTAGACCAGCGCCGCCACCATGCACAGCAGCACCAGATCCAGCGCCACCACTGTGCGCGGCTCATGCTGCGTAAACAAGCGCGTCGACATGAACATGCACGGGATCACGTACAAGGCCGACAACACCGTTGCCAACGCGGCCAGGTAGCCGCCCTTGTCGCCCAGCACTGTTGCCAGCACATTGGTACTGTCCCATAGCATCTGCATCAGCACAGCCAGCGCCAACAGCAGCCATGGCAGCCGTATCAGAGACGGGCTGCGTCGATAGCGTGTAAATACCGCCCACACCGCCATGCCCTGCACCGCCAACATGGCCAACTGGGGCAGCACTGCCTCCGTATGCCCGTACCAGTGCGCCAGTGCCAAGTGGGCCGTCAGCAATACGATGAGCAAGACAACTTGCAAGCGTATGGTTCCTCTAGATCAGCGCAGGGGCGATGGCCCAACGTCTACGGACAAAACGCGTCGCGTTAATAGGGAAAGTGCTCCGCCAGCGCCGTCGTGCAGGCATATGCATGGAAATGTAGGCAACGCCCCAGGTCCTACTCACTCTGCCCTGACGCTGGCAAACATCCTACGTGACCGCCCTTAAGCAAATCATATGCTTATTCCCGTCATCATCGTCGACACCAAGTCCAGACCCAACCACCACCAAAATGAAAAAGCCACCTGAGCGAATCATTCGCTTAGGTGGCTGTATTGGTGGAGGTGGCGGGAGTCGAACCCGCGTCCGAAGGCGCTTGACGCCCGGTACTACATGCTTAGCTCACCGTTGAATCTCGTCCCGCGACAGCACGATGTGCGAAGCGCATCGAAGGACCAGCCTGCTTGATTTAACCCTTACCGACAGGCGGCAGCTTCGGGCGATCTCGTGATAATGACCCTACACCGGCGAGCACGAGCACAAGCGGGTTCGGGGCTAGGCCTTAAGCGGCCAGAGCGTAGTTGTCGTCGTTGGCAACTATAAGTTTGCTGCTGGATTAACGAGGAAAGCTGCCCCCTCGGCATGCACCAAGCCATCTCACTACCCCCGTCGAAGCCAGTACACCCCCGGGGAAACGGTATGGCCGCTCAAGTATATGGGGTCGCGACGTATTGCATCAATGCGATCGCATTGCTGGGGCTCTGCAAAGCCGCCCCCACCTGGGCTAGGGCACAACTACGTTGAAATGTGCCCCTCCCATCCGCCGCAGGCGTCCGATGCGTGACCGCCTCGCTGCGAACTAAATCCAGACCAACTGAACCGAAGCCGGCTTTCACCTCCCGTCCACGCTTTTATTCAGACCACCGTCTGGAATGCGATGGTCTCATTTGTTCTGTCAGAGCCGACAGACGGTCTATCCATCGCAAACACCGAACCGTGAGCTTTCCCTGCCGGCACGACCCTGCCCCATCATCAAGGAGTGCATCATGAGCAAACGCCTGCTTCCCCTGTTGATTGGACTGTCGATTGGCGGTGTCGCCTTCGCGCAAACCCAGCCTTCGCCAACGTCGCCGCCTACGCCAATGGCCGCGTCGTCCATGACCCACACCACCACGACCACCACCACAAGCACTTGGTCTACGCAGCCGCCCAATGGGGCCATGAGCGAGAACGCTATCAAGACCGCGATCGCCGATGCCGGCTACAAGGAAGTGAAAGACCTGGAATTCAAGGACGGTGTGTGGCGCAGCAAGGCTCGTGGCGGCAACAAGAAGTGGGTCAAGCTTGCGGTCGGCCCCGTTTCCGGCCGCGTCTATCCTACCGATGCACCGTCCAAGCTCGACGAAGACGAGGTCAGCGCCAAGCTGACTGCCGCCGGCTACCAGAACGTCAAGGACGTGAAGTTCGATCACGGCTTGTGGAGTGCAAAGGCGAAGTCCAATGATGGACATAGCGTCGAATTGCTGGCCGATCCCAATGACGGCAGCGTAGTCGCTCAGTCACACGGATGATCCGACACTTCGCACCTGACAGCGTTATGTCGGGCCGATAATTCCGGCGCACAAAAAAGCCCCGCTGTGCGGGGCTTTTTCATGAAGCGGAGCGGGCTCTTACATTTCCACGCAGTCGAAGCGGCGATCGGCATCCACCTCGGCGCCATAGTCCACGTCGTTGCGGTCGAAGCCGAAAAGCTTGAGAAACTCGTGCTTGTAGCCGTCGTAGTCCGTGACCTCGCGCAGCGTCTCGGTGGTAACGGTGGGCCAGAGCGCTTTGCAGGCATCCTGCACGTCCTCGCGCAGTTCCCAGTCGTCGAGGCGTACGCGACCATCGTCGTCAGTAGGCACCGCAGCCCCGTCGGCCCGGTAGAGACGATCATGGAACAGGCGGTTGATCTGTTCGATGCAACCTTCGTGGATACCCTTGCTCTTCATCACGCGGAAGGCGATGGAGACGTACAGGGGGATCACCGGGATCGCGGCACTGGCCTGGGTGACCACCGACTTCATCACGCCCACGCGGGCATCCAGCCCGGCATGGCCCCCGCGCAACGCCTTGGCGGTGTTGTCGAGGTGCTGCTTGGCCTGGCCCAGCGTGCCGTGCCAGTACATCGGCCAGGTGATCTCGGTGCCGATGTAGCTGTAGGCGATGGTCTTTGCATTCGGCGCCAGCACGCCAGCGTTGCCCAGCGCCTCGATCCACAGCGCCCAATCCTCGCCCCCCATCACGGTGACGGTGTCCTTGATCTCCTGCTCGGTGGCTGGCTCAACGCTGGCCTGGATCACCGTGTCCTTGTTGGTATCGACGGAGCTCGCCGTGAACGTGTCGCCAATCGTCTTGAGCGCGGAGCGCACCACCTCGCCGGAGTCCGGCAGCTTGCGCACAGGAGATGCCAGCGAATAGACGACGAGATCGATCTGGCCGCCCATCTCGTTCCTGATGATCTCGATGGCGCGTTCGCGGGTCGCGTTGGCGAAGGCGTCGCCGTTGATGGACTTCGCGTACAGGCCGGCGTTCTTGGCGAACTTGTCGAACGCCGCAGCGTTGTACCAGCCGGCAGTACCGGGCTTGTCCTCGCTGCTTGGCTTCTCGAAGAACACTCCCAGTGTGGCGGCACCATAACCGAAGGCGGCGGTGATGCGCGAAGCGAGGCCGTAGCCGGTGGAGGCTCCGATCACCAGCACGCGCTTCGGGCCCTTGCCGTCGTCATGGATGGCGGACTTGGTGGTGGCGATCTGCTCGGCCACGTTGAGCTCGCAACCGACCGGATGGGCCGTGACACAGATGAAGCCGCGCACTTTGGGTTTGATGATCACAGGAACTCGCTCCGCAAGGGAATTGCAAAGCGGCATCTTAGCGAAGGTGGGGCAACATGCGCTGCGGTAGGGAAATCGGCCCTGGTCTCGGCCCTTCCGAAGCCAGGCCACGACTCCCCCAGGCGAGAGAAGCTAAGGCTGCATCGCCCGCACCAAGGCGCGCACCTGCTCGACATCGCTGCGCAGCTCCCCGCCTTGCATGTCGCCGAGCCGTGGCGGCTGATGGCGCATGCCGGAAGGCAATTGCCGCTTGGCTGAGGCGTGGATTTCGTGCGCCCCGGTGGCCGCGGCGAGCGCGGCAATGTTGCGGTCGGTGACGCCCGCCCCGGGCATGATGCTGATGCGGCCGTGGGCCTGCGCGATCAACTCGCGTATCAGCGGAGCGCCTTCCATCGCGCTGGCCTGGCCGCCCGAAGTAAGCACGCGCTCGCAACCCAGGGCGATCACGTCGCCCAGCGCGCGATGCGGGTCGCTCGCGAGATCGAAGGCGCGATGGAAGGTAACGCCGATATGGCCCGCCGCAGCGATCAGGCCGTAGCAGCGCTCCATGTCCACGTCGCCATCGGCATCCAGAGCACCCAGCACCACGCCGTCGCAACCCAGCGCCACGCAGGTTTCGATGTCGCGGCGCATGGCCTCGCATTCGTCGTCGTCATAAAGGAAATCGCCGGCACGCGGCCGGATAAGCACGTACAGCGGGATGCGCACCCGCTCGCGCGCCATCGCGATGGTGGCGTGCGAAGGAGTAAGGCCGCCGAGCTCCAGCGCGGCGCACAGTTCCACCCGCCCTGCCCCGCCGGCCTGTGCAGCCAGCGCGGAGGCCACCGAATTGGCAGAGACTTCGAGGATCATGAGTAGCTCGTGGTATAGACGCTGGCCGAAGGCAGCAACGCGTCCTGCTTCTTTGCGTCGCACACGGCGTAGGTGAAGCCATGCTGGATCGCGTAGGCGCCCACTTCGCCCTCCTTGTTCATGGCGAGGAAGCCGACCTGCAGTGTCTTGGTGGCCTCAGGGCGGCGCTTGATGATGCGCATCACCGCCTCCTTGCAGGCCTCGGTAGGCGTGCGGCCCTGGCGCATCAGCTCCACCACCAGGAAGCTTCCAGCGTTGCGGATCACTTCTTCGCCAACGCCGGTGGACGTGGCACCGCCGACATCGCCGTCCACGTACAGGCCGGCACCGATAATTGGACTGTCACCGACGCGACCGCGCATCTTCCACGCCATGCCGCTGGTGGTGCAGGCACCAGCCAGCTTGCCGTGCGCGTCCAGCGCGAGCATGCCGATGGTGTCGTGGTTGTCCTTGCCGCCGGGCAGGCCGAGATTCGTCTTGCCGTAATCGCGCACTTCGCTGTTGATCGACGGCTCGTAGTGCGCCGTCTTCAGCCATTCGTGCCAGGCCTTTTCGGATTCGGGCGTGAGCAGATGCTCCTTCTTGAAGCCCTGCTCCAGCGCGAACTGCAGCGCGCCGTCGCCGACCAGCAACACGTGCGGCGTGCGCTCCATCACGCGCCGGGCCACCGAGATCGGATGGGCGATGTGTTCGATCGCGGCGACCGCGCCACAGTTGCCCTCGGCGTCCATGATGCTGGCATCGAGGCTGACGTGGCCGTCGCGATCCGGATAACCCGCGCGGCCCACGCTGTGGTTCTTGAGATCGGCCTCCGGGACGCGTACGCCGGTTTCGACCGCATCCAACGCATGGCCGCCCTGGCCCAGGACAGTCCACGCCGCCTGGTTCGCCGCCACGCCGAAATCCCAGGTGGAAGCCACGCGCACGATGCCGGGCTGGCCCGTGGCACCCGTTGCGCCCGAGGAAGCAGCCGCGGCAAGCGGCTTGGCCATCGCTAGCGCTGATGCGCCAAGCAAGGAAGTCTTGAGGAATTGTCGCCGGTCAGTCATGTCTATTCCTTCGTTTTTGCGATCGTCCATGGTCGCGGAGATCAAACGGACAGTCGTCCGTGGCTGCATTCTTATTTTTTGCGATCGTCATGGTGATGAGATCAAACGAGTAGCCGTCCGTGGCCGCTTTTTTCAAATCTGGCGATCGCGCCGCGGAAACCATGTGCGGTTGCCCATGGTCACACTTCTCAAAGCAAAAAGCCCCGCGCCTGGGCGCGGGGCTCGACTTCATTGCATGGCCGAAGCAAGGCCGGCCCATGGAGATCAACCCGCGATTTCGACGCCCGAAGCCTGGGCGCCTTTCGGGCCCTGAGTGACTTCGAACTTCACGCGCTGGCCTTCCTGCAGGCTGCGGAAGCCCTTGGAATTGATCGCCGAGAAATGGACGAACACGTCCTCCCCACCGTCCTCGGGCGCGATGAAACCGAAGCCCTTGGCGTCGTTGAACCACTTGACCGTACCGAAACGCATTGCTGGAACCTCTGGAAGCATGGACAGGATGCACCCGACCGAGCTCGAACCATCCCCCTGGCTCACCGTCCTGGTGCCTGGGAAGTATCCGCATGATCCGGGGCAAAGCGCAATATGCGCGGACCGATTCGCGGCTTGCCCGCACACTCCGCGCAAGATGCTGCGCAACGCGGTAATGCGCTAATGCGCGATCAGGCGCGCAGCATCGCCTCCAACAGGCGTGGCACTTCGGCGGTGGCGGCGGCGAGATGGGCGAAGATTTCCTCGATGCTGATTTCGGCCTCGTCGCCGCAACCGGCGGCGAAATTCGCCACCAGGGCGAGGCAGGCGTATTCCAGCGAGAGTTCGCGCGCCAGCGAGGCTTCGGGCATGCCGGTCATGCCGACCAGGTCGCAACCATCGCGCCGCATGCGCGCGATCTCGGCACGGGTTTCCAACCGTGGTCCTTGCGTGGCGCCGTAGCAGCCGCCATCGATTACCGCGATGCCGGTCTTGCGCGCGGCCTGCAGCAGGCGATGGCGCAGCGAAGCGGTGTACGGCTCGCTGAAATCGATGTGGTTCACCTCGGCTCCCTCGATGTCGCAGAAGCTGGTGTAGCGGCCATGGGTGTAGTCGATCAGCTGATCGGGCACCACGATGGCGCGCGGCCCCATGTCGGAACGGATACCGCCTACGGCGTTGACGCCGATCACCGCGCGCGCACCGAGCTGGTGCAGCGCCCAGAGATTGGCGCGGTAGTTCACCCGGTGCGGCGGCAGGCTGTGGCTCTCGCCGTGGCGCGCAAGGAAGGCCACGCGCTTACCCGCGAAATCACCCAGCACCACCTCACCCGAGGCCACACCGAACGGTGTCCCCACCGCATGCCGGCTGGTGTTTTCCAGGCCCGGAAACTTGTACAGGCCACTGCCGCCGATCACGGCCAGGTCAATCAGGTGGTTGCTCATGCGAAGGTTCCGAGGAAGTTGTGAAGGTGACGCGCCAGCAGTTCGCGGGTGCGCTCGTCCGCCAGCCGGCCATCGGCGATCTTGGTGTGCGCCTGGAATACCAGGACTTCGCCTTGCGGTTCGACCACAGCACCGGCACGGCGCAGCACCAGCCGCAACTGATCCTGCGCGCGCACCGTACCGGTGATGCCCGGGCTGGCCCCGAAGATGCAGGCACGCTTGCCTGCCAGCGGCGCGACCGTCCTGGCAATGCCTGGCCGCGAGACCCAGTCGATGGCGTTCTTCAGCACGCCGGTGATGCCGCCGTTGTATTCGGGGCAGGCCAGCAGCAACGCATCCGCTCGGGTCACCGCCTCCTTCAACGCGGCGACCGACGCGGGGTCACCCTGCTCCTCCACGTCCTGGTCGAACAGCGGCAAGCCGTGCAGGTCGTGGATGGCAAGGGTCGTGCCCACTGGCAGCAGTTCCTGCGCGGCATGCAACAGCGCCGTGTTGAACGAAGCCCGGCGCAGGCTGCCGGAGATGCCCAGAATGTTCATGCACGAGTTCCCAGGAAGTGCTGCTCAACGCAATGCGTAGATCGCCGGCAGATTGCGACCCTGCTCGTGGTAGTCCATGCCATAACCGAACACGTAGCGGTCGGGCAAGACCACGCCGTTGAAGTCGGAGGTGACGCCCTCAGCCAGGCGATCGTGATCCTTGCAGCACAGGCTGGCGATCAGCACGCGCCTGGCGCCGCGGTGCAGGCAGTCATCGCGCACGGCCTTCAGCGTATGGCCTTCGTCGAGGATGTCGTCCACCAGCAATACGGTACGACCGGCGAGATCCACCGTCGGCTCGCGCAGCCAATGCAGATCGCTACCGCTGGTCGCACCGCGGTAGCGGGTGGCATGCACGTAGTCGAATTCGAGATCCGTGCGTATCGTCAGCGCGAGCTGGCCGGCGAACATCAGGGCGCCGTTCATCACGGTAAGGAACACCGCGCGCTCGCCGTCCAGCGCGGCATCGATGCGTCGACCGAGCTCGGCGATCACGGTTTCCAGTTCGGCGCGCTCGAACAGCACGTCGGCGTTCGCCAGTGCATCTCTCAAGGATGGAAGCTTGTCGTTCATGCATTGGCCTGCGTGGCGTCCAGCGCCGTGATGCGCGCGACGAAGCGGTCGCGCTGCGGGTTGTCGGTGAGGCTGTCCCAACTGGCGCCGATGGCGCCGCGCAATGCCGCCAGCCGTTCGGGATGCGCAGGCACGCGGCGTGCGACGGCCGCGATGGCTTCGTCCACCACGTCGGGGAAACAGGTCAGCACGAGGTCGCAGCCAGCGTCCAGATGGCCATGCACTCGCTCGGCCACGCCACCAGCGACGCCCGCGGCAGCCATGCTGATGTCGTCGCTGATCGCCGCGCCGGCAAAACCCAGTTCGCCGCGCAGGATTTCGATGGTCCATTTGCGCGAATAGCCCGCCGGCTGGGCGTCCACAGCGGGATAGACCACGTGCGCCATCATCACCGCCTCCACCCGCGCGGCGATGCACTCGACGAACGGGCGCAGATCATCGCGGCGGATCAGTTCCAGCGGCCGCGCATCGACCGCCTGCGCCTTGTGCGTATCCACCGCGATCGAGCCATGGCCGGGGAAATGCTTGAGCACCGCGGCCATGCCAGCGAGATGCATGCCGCGCACGTAGGCCGCGGCGAGTTCGGCGGCCACGGCGGGATCGGCGTGGAAAGCACGCGCGCCGATGGCCGCGTTGCCACGCGCCAGGTCCGCCACCGGTGCGAAGCTGAAGTCGACGCCGCAGGCGCGCAACTCGCTGGCCATCACCCAGGCGTGCTCCTCGGCGAGACGCACCGCCTCGATGGGGTCGCAGTCGTATACCTCGCCGATGCGCGCCAGCGCCGGCAGGCGGGTGAAGCCCTCGCGGAAGCGCTGTACCGGGCCGCCCTCCTGATCCACCGCGACCAGCAGGTGCTCGCCGCCGATCTCGCGGATGGATTCACACAGGGCCATCAATTGCGCACGGTCGGCATAGTTGCGCGCGAACAGGATCACGCCCGCCACGCCAGGGGCACCAAGCCATGCGCGTTCACGCTCGGCGACTTCGAGTCCGGCCAGGCCGATCAGCAGCATCAGGCATTCGCTCCATCGTTGGCGTCGCGCTCGGCAGCCGTCCAGCGGACATACGGGTGCGCGATCAGGTTGACGTTGTAATAGCGCGCCAGTGCACTCACCTCGCGACCCAGCCATGAGGGTCGCGGGAATGGCGCATCCACCGACGGCAGTTCCACCTCGGCCACTACCAGGCCGGCATTGTCGCCCAGAAACTCGTCGATCTCGAACAGCACGCCTTCCACCGTGACGTGGTGGCGCCGTTTGCCCAGCACGCCATCGCACAAAGTCGCCAGCAGCGCATCGGCATCGCCGGGCGGAATAGCGTAATCGTATTCGGCGCGTTCGATGCCCAGTCGCGCGGCCTTGATGTTGAGCCACGCTTCGTCGCCCGCGCGGCGCACGCGCACCGAACCGCGCGCGTTCCCTGCCGCAAGCGCTGCCGCACCGACCAGATAGCCCTGTGCAATGTGCTCGCTGTACGAAACCTGCGCACGCCAGCCGTCGTCGCGCAGGAGGAATTTGCGTTCGATCTCTATACCCATGGTTCGGCGCCAGCAGTCTGCAGAATCCCACTCACAAGGTGCGGCGTTGGCAAGGGTGCGGCCATGGATCGCCGCCGCCCGATCTTCGCATGCATGGACAAAAGCACGGGCATCACCTCTCGAACACGGCGATGGATTCGACATGCGCCGTATGCGGAAACATGTCCATCACTCCGGCTGCGCTGAGCTTGAAGCCGTGCTGATTGACCAGAATGCCGGCATCGCGTGCCAGCGAAGCGGGATGGCAGGAAACATAGACGATGCGCCGCGTGGCCTTGTGCGGCAGGTAGGCCAACACCTGGTCGGCGCCGGCGCGTGGCGGATCGAGCAACAGCTTGTCCCAAGGCTGGCACGCCCAGTCTGTACCGCGCTGGTCCTCGAACAGGTTGGCGACGTGGAAGCCCGCGTTGGCGATGCCATTGCGCCGGGCGTTTTCGCCCGCTCGCTCGACCAGGCCGTGTTCGCCTTCCACACCCGCCACCTCGGCCACCCGGCGCGCGATGGGCAGGGTGAAGTTGCCCAGGCCGCAGAACAGGTCGAGCACGCGGTCGGTGGGCTGCGGATCGAGCAATTCCATCGCGCGCGCCATCATGCGCCGGTTCATGCCGGCATTGACCTGTACGAAATCCAGGGGCCGGAATTCCAGTTCCACATCTTCCGCGCCGCCACCCGGCGACAGCTTGAACGCCAGCCTGGGCGCCTCCGGCCACAACGGATGCACGCTGCTCACGCCACCTGGCTGCAGATAGATGGCAAAGCCGTGCTGCTGGCCGAAGGCGATGAGTGCGGCGCGGTCGCCATCGCTCAATGGCTGCAGGTGGCGGAACACCAGCGCCACGGTGTCGTCGCCGGCGGCGAATTCGATCTGCGCGATGTCGGCAGCGGCGTCCAGTGAACCGACCAGCTCACCGAGCAGTTCGATCTTCGTACCCAACGCAGGATGCACCACGTCGCAATGACGGATATCGGCCACATAGCGCGGGTTGGCCTCCTCGCGGAACCCGACCAGCACACGTCCCTTCTTCGCCACGGCCCGCACGGAAAGACGGCCTTTGCGGCGATAACCCCAGGGTTCGTCCACCAAGGGTGGAAGCCAACCGGATGGCTCAACCTTGCCGATGCGCGCGAAGTTGTCGGCCAGCACGCGCTGCTTGGCGATGATCTGCGCGGCCGCATCCAGGTGTTGCAGCGAGCAGCCGCCGCACACGCCGAAGTGGGGGCATTTCGGTTCGACCCGATGTGGCGAGGCCATGAGAACCTCGACCGCCTCTGCCTCGTCGAAATGGCGATGGCGCTTACGGATGCGCAACCGCACCCTCTCGCCTTCGAGCGCACCGGCGACGAATACCGCCTTGCCATCGATGCGGGCCACCCCACGGCCATCGTGGGCGAGGTCGGCGATGTCGGCTTCAATCTCCGCGACGGGCGCGCGGGAACGGGAGTTGGATCGGGACATGTCTGCGAGGTTTCAACACGGCAGGAGCAGACCGGGCATTATCGCCGATTCGAGGGTCAGTGAGCCGTCGGCGCACGGCTGCTTGCGGCTTCGTGCAGGCGTCGCTGCAAGGTGGGCCAATCCACCTTGGTCTGGCGGCCGAGCAACTGCAAGTGCGGCAAGCCACTGCCATCGATGATGGTGTAACCGTCCTCCTCGTTCGCCAACCCGCCCATCAGACAGACTCCGCTTTGCAACGTGCAAGCCAGGCCGATGCGTTTGTAGCTGAAGTTTCTGAACAGTTTCAGCATTGCACCCTGCAGACCGTTGGCCACGCCGCCGCCGCTCAAAGCGGCGAGGTTGTTCACCGCGCGCTGACTGATGCGTCCGCCGCCGTCGGCCAGCAGCGATGCCTTGAATGTGACGGGATGCCAGTCCACCAGGCGCAGGTCATCGACGGCACCATGCAGTCGCCCGGTTATGGCGCCGATGTCGAACACGCTGGTGAACGCCGCCAGATCGAGCTGGTCGAACTTGAAGTCGCCGGCCAGCACCGGCGCGTCGCCAAACGGCTGCTGCAATGAAAGATGCGTAGCTTCCACGGTGCCGCCGAACACGCCTGCCACGAGGCTGCCATCCAGCTCCAGGCGATCATTGGCCCAGCGCAGCGAAGGAAAGGTACCGGCTAGCGTGCCTGGGATGATCGGCCAATCCAGCATGCGGCTGAGGTCTGCCATGTCCACGCCGGCGACGGCAAGGCTGGCAATGATGCGCTGTCCCCTTGCCGGCGCTGGACGCCAATCCAGGCTGGTCAACCGCACCTCGCCCTTCAGCATGGGCATGGCGAGCGGCTGCGACAGGATCAGGCTGCCACCGCGATCCCGCCAGTGCGATGTCGCGGCGGCCACGGAAATTCGACGGAGCTGCAGTCCTTGCCAGGCCAGCGTAGTGGCGGGGCGATCGTCTTGCGACGACCAGTCCAGGCCGCCATGCAGTCCGCTCACTGCAAAACGCCCTTCGCCATCGGCCAAGTCGAGCCCGTCGGTATCGAATGCGAAGGCATGCAGACCGTCGCTGCGCCAGTCGATGCTGCCGGCGACGCGCCCGGCGATGCGCGCGTCGCGCAGGCCCAGCGTGGCCAGCCAAGCCTGACCATAGCGCTGGCTGGCCAGCGGGAAATTCGCCTGGAAACGATTCAGTTGCAGTTTCTGCAGCTTGCCCCTGGCATCGAACGCCATCGCACCATCGAGCTGCAGTGCATCCATATCGTCGATATAGAGCTTCTGCAATTCGACTGTACCCTGGCGGGTGCGCACATCCACATCCAATTGCACCGGATGCGCTGGCAGCTTCGCGTAGAACGGGCCCAGCAGCAGCTCGCCCCCCTCCAGGTTGCACTGAACGTTTACCCTGCGGCCATCCGCACTGTTGTCGAAACCAAAGCGCCCGCTGCCGGCCACACCCTGCCCTGCCATCGCGTTGCTAGGCGTGTCGAAGCCCACGGCATCCAGCGTGAACTGGCCGGACGACTGCACGCTTGCATCCTCCACATCCAGCGCAAGGTCGGCATCCACGTGACCGCTGGTGAGTCGCGCCGGCCACAAGCGCCCCAACACACCTTGCAACCAGCCGGCGGGCAACTGGTGCAGGCTGATCTTTGCGTGGCTGGGCTGGTCCAGCGGCAGCCATGCGTTGGCCAGTGCTTTGTCCTGCTGCACTTCGACCTGCATGGTGTCGGCGTCGGGATCCAACACCCAAGTCAGCTGCGCATCGGCCAACGCGCCGCCAGGCGCTCCACGCAGTTGCACCCGGCCGTCGAACACCCAACGTAATTGCGCATCGCGTTGCAGACGACCTTCGAGATGCAGACCCACGTGGCGCCAACCCATCGCGGCAACGTCGGCTTGGCTCGCCTGCAATTGCAGATGCAGGCCGCCGGCTGGGTCCTCGCCGAGTTGCGCGTTCACGTCCTGCAGGCGAAGGCCCGGCAGATCGATCTGCTTAGCGGCGACCGTGACGTCAGCACGCGCGGTCGGCAGCAGGCCCAGGCCGAGCAGCAGGAACAGGCACAACAGCAGGTGGCTTGAAGTCGCACGCATGTCCGTCCATTCTGCCAAACAACAGCTGAACCAAGGAGACGGTCATGCCGGCCCAACCCGCCGATCTCTCGCCACGCGTGCTGGTGGCCGACGACGATGCGGCCAGCCGCCGCTTCCTGTGCGATGGCCTGCATTCGCTGGGCGCCGAGGCCTGGGAGTGTGTCGACGGCACGCAAGCCTTGCAATTGGCCCGAGAGCAGGCATTCGACCTGCTGCTGCTCGATTGCCGCATGCCCGGTGCAGGTGCACGCGAGGTGCTGGCGGCACTGCACGCGAACGGTGGCGCCTCCGCCAGTTGCCTTGCCGTCGCCAGTTCCGCCGAGCTGGGCATCGCCGAACGGCGCGAACTGCTGGCCGGCGGCTTTCACGAGGTGCTGCGCAAGCCCTGTGGCATCGCCGAGCTGCAGCGCCTGCTGGCCCTGTTGCCTGGCACCGTTCCCGTGCTGGACAACGAAGCAGCGTTGCGTGCCAGTGGCGATGCCGCCACCATGCAGGCGCTGCGCAGTCTGCTGCGCGATGAACTCGCTCAACTGCACTGCGACCTGGGTCAGGTCGGCCGGGATGACTCGGCGCTGGGCGATCGTCTGCACCGGTTGCGCTCGTCCTGCGGCTTCTGCGGCGCCACTGCACTGGCGATCGAGGCGGAACACCTGCAACGGCGGCTCCGCGAATCCCCTTCTGCGCCCCTCAAGGCTATCGAACAGTTCCGCACCGCCTTGCAGGTCACATTGCAGGCACTGGATATTTGACCTCAGCGTTGCGGTTGCACGCCGGCCAGCACCCGCCAGGCGCGCAACTCGCCACCGCCGAGGTGGTAGCGGATCACCTCGCGCATCAGGTGGCGCAAGGCAGCCATCCCTGCGCGATCCGGCATGCGGTCATCAGCCAGTGCCTGCAAGTCGGCACCACGCACGGCGTGAGGCGTTCCCGGGGTGCAACGCAGCGCTCCCTGTTCGACGTCGTAACGGTAATGCGCCTGCACCTGCAGAGTGCTCTCGCCATCAGCCTCGTGCTGCAACTGCAATCCGTAGCCGATGGCTTCCAGCAGGTCGCGCTCGAAACGGCGCAGCGTCCATGCCACCGGTTCACCGGCAGCCAGCCGCGTCAGTGTCCGCGCATAGGCGTCGAACAGCACCGGCTGTGCGTCCTGCCGTGCGGTGAGCCGCACCACCAGCTCGTTGAGGTAGAGCCCGGCAAAACCATGGTCGCCAGCCAGCCGCAACGGCATGCCCACCACTTCGGCGCCGGCCAGCGTGGACAACTCGCCGCGCAGCACCAGATCCAGTGCCAGAGTCTGGAACGGTTCCAACTGCGAACGGCGCAGGCGCGCCCGCTCGCCACGTGCCCCGCGCGCAACCACGCCCAGCCGGCCATGGTCCCGCGTCAGGCATTCGAGCAGCAGCGATGTTTCGCGGTAAGGCCGCGCATGCAACACATATGCGGGTTGCTGGTCGAGGCGCATCGCAGCCTGGCATGCCTCAGTCGGTGTAGCCGAACTTCTTCAGCATCGCCTCGTCGTCGACCCAGCCCTCGCGCACCTTCACCCACAGCTTGAGGAAGACCTTGCGCTCGAACAGGCGCTCCATGTGGCGGCGCGCGGCCGTGCCGATCGCCTTGAGCTGGGCACCCCCCTGGCCGATCACGATGGCCTTTTGGCCATCGCGTTCCACCCAGATCACGGCGTGGATTTCGGCGATGCCATCAGGGCGGTCGTTGAACTGCTCGATTTCCACCGTGGTGGCGTAAGGCAGTTCTTGGTCGAGCCGCAGCATCAACTGCTCGCGCACCATCTCCGCAGCAAGGAAACGCTCGCTGCGGTCGGTGATCTCGTCTTCGCCGTAAACCGGTGCACGCACCGGCAGGCGGCCGAGGATGGCGCGCTCCAGCTCAGCCAGGCCCTTCTTCTTCAATGCACTGACGTAGTGGATCTCGTCGTAGACATGGCTCTCGCTGAGCGAGGCCACGAATGGCAGCAGGGCGCCCTTGTCCTTGCTCAAGTCCACCTTGTTGATGACCAGGATACGCGGCGCCTTCTGTTCGGTGAGTGCGGCATACAGCGCCTCGTCCTCGTCGGTCCAGCGGCCGGCCTCGATCACCTGCACCACCAGATCCACATCGCTGATCGCCGCCCGTGCGGCACGGTTGAGGCTGCGGTTCATCGCCCGTTTGGCGCCGCGATGCAGGCCAGGCGTATCGACATAAAGGATCTGCCCCGCCTCGCTGCTGGCAATGCCAAGGATGCGATGGCGCGTGGTCTGCGGACGCGGGCTGACGATGGAGAGGCGGAAGCCGATCATCGCGTTGAGCAGGGTCGACTTGCCCACGTTTGGCCGGCCGGCGAGCGCGACCAGGCCACAGCGATAGTCGTCGTGTGGCAGCGCGGCGTCAGCTTCGGTTTCGAGGGTGTGATCCATGGATGACGACTACTGAAAGGAATGCAGGCATTGTAGTGCGCCTGACGGTGATCTAGGCGGCACGCGCCGCATGTTCAGGTGTTGCGCGCCTGCGCGGTCAGTCGAGCCAGCACGATCTCCGCGGCGTCCTGCTCCGCCTGGCGGCGATTGGAGCCACTGGCTTCGGCGCTATGCACTTGCGGCTCGCTCACCGTACAGCGCACGTCGAAGGTCTTGGCGTGGTCCTCGCCATGGCTGTCGATCAATTCGTACTGCGGCAACGCATGGCCATGGCCTTGCAACCATTCCTGCAAGCGTGTCTTGGCGTCCTTGGAAGAACGCGGCAATGCGCCGACGCGCTCGCCAAACAGTTCGCGTACCACCTGTCGGCACGCCTCAAGGCCGCCATCGAGGAAAACTGCCGCCAGCGAGGCTTCGAATGCATCGGCCAGGATGGAGTCGCGACGGAAACCACCGCTCTTCAATTCACCGGGGCCGAGCGTCAGCGCATTGCCCAGCTCGAGTTTTCGCGCGATTTCCGCCAATGCCTGGCCGTTGACCAGCTGCGCGCGAAGACGCGACAACTCGCCTTCGCTGGCTTTGGGATGCGCCTCGTAAAGCATCTCGGCGACAAAGGCGCCGAGCAGCGCGTCGCCGAGGAACTCCATGCGCTCGTTGTTCGGCTTGCCGACGCTGCGATGGGTCAGCGCCAGCGCGGCAAGCGCGGGGTCTCGGAAACGATAGTTCAGGGGCAAGCGAATCGGCTCACTGGTTCACGTTACCCTGCAGTGGCACACTTTTCTGGAAGTGCAGCAGGAAATCGATGTTGTACAGGAACGGAATGTCCTTGTCGTAGGACACGTTCAGCGAATTGGTACCGCCGTTATTGCGACTGATCGTGATATCGGTCGGCTTGATGGTGGCGTCATTCACATATTGGAAATCCATCCGACGAAGCAGTTCGCGACGAATCTCGTCCAGCGACTGGCCACTGGTACCGGAGCTGGCTATGCCGCTCATCGCCTTCACCACCCCGCCGTATTCGGTGTAGGCAGGCACCAGCTTCATCGCCATGTAGCCGAAGAAACCCACCACCAACAGGATCATCAGAAACCCGATAAGGGTCACACCCGACTGTTTCGTTTTCATAGTCCCCTCGCCATGCGGCCAGCCAGGCCGATTGTGGATGCGTGCGACGGCCGCACCCCACGCAGCCGCTCGTGGCGATTATGCCAGCGGTGGAGCGCCTTGCACGTGCTGTCGCATCACATCAATGGATGATCCTGCCAATGCGATGGAAATCCACACCGCCGGTGCCCCAGCCCTTCCAGCTCATCCAGATCATGAAGGCCTTGCCCGCCAGGTTCTTCTCCGGCAGGCAGCCCCACCAACGGCTGTCGGTGCTGTTGTTGCGGTTGTCGCCCATCACCAGGTAGCAGCCCGGCGGCACCTTGGACGGCACCACCGGGTTCGGGATCGAGTTGGGCGTGGTATAGGCCGGCATGCGCGCGATGGTGTGGTTGACCACTTTGCCGTCCTCGCGCACCAGGTGTTCGGTCCAGACCGTGGCGCCCATGTCCAGCATCAGCCGGTCTTCGTCGCGCTGCGGGTTGCCCACGAAGGGGCCGATTTCATCGGCCTGCACCGGTTTGCCGTTGACGAGCAGGTCGGAACCCTGGACTTCCAGCGTGTCGCCGGGCAGGCCGATCACGCGTTTGATCCAGTTCTGGTTCTGCACCGGCAGCATCGTGCTCGGGCAACTTTGCTCCGAGCCGACAGCCGGCGAGCCATTGCCTTCGTCGCCTCCGACGCGAATCAGCGAACCATCCGGCCGGCGGCACAGGTAACCCGGGAACCGGAATACCACCACATCGCCGCGCTTGGGCTCGCCAAGGTCGAGGAACTTGGTGTTGAACGCGGGCATGCGCAGGCCATAGGCGAACTTGTTGACCAGGATGAAATCGCCTACGTCCAGCGTCGGCATCATCGAGCCGGAGGGGATGCGGAACGGCTCGGCCACGAAGGAACGCAGCAGCAACACCACCAGCACCACCGGGAACAACGAACGCGCCCAGTCCACCGCTACCGGATCGACGTACTCGCTGCCCGTCGCGTCCAGTCTTGCCTTGCGCTTCTTGTAGAAGAACAGCCGGTCCAGTCCCCACACCACACCGAACAATACGGTGAGGGCCAGCAGGATGGCGGAAAAGTCGAATTCCATGCTTGCTCCTGAGAGTGCCGCTTCTTATTTGTCTGTACGCAACACGGCGAGGAAGGCTTCCTGCGGAATCTCCACCCGGCCGACCTGCTTCATGCGCTTCTTGCCTTCTTTCTGCTTTTCCAGGAGCTTCTTCTTGCGGCTGACGTCGCCGCCGTAGCACTTGGCAAGCACGTTCTTGCGCAACGCTTTCACCGTCGAGCGCGCAATGATCTGCGCGCCGATCGCCGCCTGGATCGCCACATCGAACTGCTGGCGCGGGATCAGATCCTTCATGCGCTCCACCAGCTCGCGACCGCGGCGATCCGCATGCGTACGGTGCACGATCAGCGAAAGCGCGTCCACGCGGTCGCCGTTGATCAGCACGTCCACGCGCGCGAAGGGACCGGCGTCGAAGCGCTCGAAGTGGTAATCCATCGAGGCATAGCCGCGCGACACGGACTTCAGGCGGTCGAAGAAGTCCAGCACCACCTCGGCCAGCGGCAGCTCGTAGGTGATCTGCACCTGGGTGGCCAGGTACTGGATCGAGCGCTGCACGCCGCGCTTCTCCTCGCACAGTGTGATGATGTTGCCGATGTAGTCCGGCGGGGTGAGGATGCTGGCCACGATGATCGGCTCGCGGATCTCGTCGATCTGCGGCACCGGCGGCAGCTTGGCCGGATTGTCCAGCGCCAGCACCGTACCGTCGGTCTTCAGCACCTCGTACACCACGGTGGGCGCGGTGGTGATGAGGTTGAGGTCGTACTCACGCTCCAGCCGTTCCTGCACGATTTCCATGTGCAGCATGCCGAGGAAGCCGCAGCGGAAACCGAAGCCCATCGCCTCGGAGCTTTCCGGCTCGAAGAACAGCGCGGCGTCATTGAGGCGCAGCTTGTCCAGCGCTTCGCGCATGGCTGGAAAGTCGTCCGCCGAGACGGGGAACAGGCCGGCAAACACGCGCGGCTGCATGGTCTGGAAGCCGGGCAACGGTTCGGAAGCAGGCTTGCCAGCATGCGTAAGCGTGTCGCCAACCGGCGCGCCATGCACGTCCTTGATCGAGGCGTTGATCCAACCCACCTCGCCCGCCGCAAGCTTGTCCAGCTTCTTGCGCTTGGGCGTGAACACGCCCACGTCATCCACTTCGTGCACGCGGCCGGTGGACATCACCAGCAGCTTGTCGCCCGGCTTGATCTCGCCTTGCATCACGCGCACCAGCGACACCACGCCGAGGTAGTTGTCGAACCACGAGTCGATGATCAGCGCCTGCAGCTTGTCGGTGTCGCGCGGCTTCGGTGGCGGGATGCGCGCCACGATGGCTTCCAGCACCTCGGTCACGTTGAGGCCGGTCTTGGCGCTGATCGCCACCGCGTCGATGGCATCGATGCCGATCACCGCCTCGATCTCGCCTTTCACCTTGTCGATGTCGGCAGTGGGCAGGTCGATCTTGTTGAGAACAGGCACCACTTCCAGCCCCATCTCCACCGCCGTGTAGCAGTTGGCGACGGACTGCGCCTCCACGCCCTGTGCGGCGTCCACCACCAGCAGCGCGCCTTCGCAGGCGGCCAGCGAACGGCTCACCTCGTAGCTGAAATCCACATGGCCGGGGGTGTCGATGAAGTTGAGCTGGTAGGTCTTGCCGTCGCGAGCCTTGTACGGCAGCGACACCGACTGTGCCTTGATCGTGATGCCACGCTCGCGTTCGATCGGGTTGTTGTCGAGCACCTGCGCTTCCATCTCGCGCTCGGCCAGGCCACCGCAGATCTGGATGATGCGATCCGCCAGCGTGGACTTGCCGTGGTCGATGTGGGCGATGATGGAGAAATTGCGGATCAGTTCCATGGAGCGCGGACAGCCAGCCTTACCTTGGGGATGCCGCCGGTAGGGCGACATGAACCCCCTATTGTCGCATGGAACCGTGGTGGTGCGAGGCGCACCGGCCGATCAAGCCGGCGCGCGCGCCACCCTCACTTGCCGCCCGGCACTGTCAGGCCGATGAAGCCGTTCTGGCCATTGCGGCGCACCAGCAGCAGCACGGTGGAATCGGCCTTCACGTCCTTGGTGGCGGCCCGGAACGCCTCTACGCTGCCTACCGGCTGCTGATTCACCATCAGGATCACGTCGCCCGGCTGCAGGCCGGCCTGCGCTGCCAGATCGCCCGTGACATCGCCCACCAACACGCCCTGCCCAGGTTTCAGGCCAGCCTGCTTGCGTGTGGCATCGTCCAACGACTGTACGGTGATGCCCAGCATGCTGGAGCCGCTGCTGCCTGGATTTGGCGCGGCGCCGCTGCTGTCTACCGAATCCTTGTCACGCGCCATCGCACCGACGGTGACCTGCACGGTCTTCCTGCTGCCGTTGCGCAGGATCTCCAAGGGCACCCGGGTGCCCGGCTTGGTCATGGCGACCAGCGGCGGCAAATCCGCAGGATCGTGGATGGCCTGCCCGTTGTAATTAAGGATGATGTCACCGTTCTGGATACCCGCCTTGTCGGCACTGCCGCCAGAGGTGACATCCGCCACCGCTGCGCCGGAGGCATCCGGCAATTTGTAGGCTTTCTCCATGTCGTCACTCACCGCCGACACCTGCACGCCGAGCTGGCCGCGTGTCACGTACCCCTTGGTCTTGAGCTGATCCACCGCACTCATCGCAACGTCGATGGGGATGGAGAACGCCACGCCCTGGTATCCCCCCGTGCTGGAGTAGATCTGCGAATTGACACCCACTACCTGGCCCTGCAGGTTGAACAGCGGACCGCCGGAATTACCTCGGTTGATCGGTACGTCGGTCTGAATGAAAGAGGTGTAGGGTTGGTCCTGGCTGCCCAGGTTGCGGCCCACCGCGCTCACGATGCCCTGGGTCACGGTGTAGTCGAAGCCGAACGGCGAGCCCATCGCCAAGACCCATTGGCCGGGCTTGAGGCTGCGCGAATCGCCGATGCTCACCGTGGGCAGACTGCTGCTCGTGTTCACCTTGAGCAGGGCAATGTCGTAAGTGGCATCGGTACCCACCACTTTGGCGTCGAGAATGCGCCGGTCCTGCAGGCGCACGATCACCTTGTCCGCGTCGGCAACGACGTGATTGTTGGTAAGGATGTAGCCATCGCCGGAAATGATGAAACCGGAACCCAGCGACGTGTGCGCCTGCTCCGCCGGCGACGGCATCATCGGCATGCCGAAGAAGCGGCGAAGGATCTCGGCCTGCGGGTCGTCCGGCATGCCGCCCTGCCCCTGCCGGCCACGCACGCTTGGCTTGTCGTGGCCATCGTACTTCGCCTCCACCTGCACCACGGCAGGCGCGTTCTTCTGCACGATGCCCGTGAAATCGGGCAGCGACAAAGCCGTGGACGGGGCAGACTGGGCCGGCGCATCAGGCACGACAAAGGCCGTGCCGGCCAAGGCGCAACACAGCAGTATGCTCAAGCGGGTGCTGCGCAGGATGGACGAATGCATGACTCCTCCTTTGGTTGAACTCGGGCAATGGAACAGGCATGCCTCACCCGCGACCCGGATCGGGCCGTGTGTGGGTGAAGACATTTGGAACGGCGATCCGACTGCGCAGCGGACACGCGGACCGGCCTTACTGCGCGCTGACGGTACCCTGGCGCAGGGCATTCGGCGCCGGCTGCTGGGCCGGATCGAGCAGGATCAGGTAACTGCCATCGTGGTTATCCAGCGTGCGGTAGCGTTGCACGGGAAATGGCGAAGCGTTGCTGCCGTAAGGCGAGAAACGGGAACTGGCCGGCGCACCCAAGGTGGCCGAGGCCTGCTGGCTGAGTAGGCCAGGTGTGTTGCCGCTCAACCACTGCGGTACCACCGCTACCTCGGGCTGTGGCGCCGTGGTCGGCAGGCTGTGCGCCGGGGCACCAGCCGTAGCCCGGGCAGTGAGCGGGGCCGCATGCCGATCAGCATTGCCGGCAGGCTGGGAAACCATCAACGCCGCGGCGGCCACACCGGCGGCAATGGCGCCACCAGCCGACCACCGCAACCAACGATGATGTCGCGGTGCCGCAACCGCGACTGCCACGGAATCTTGCTCGATAGCCAACATCACCCGCGAGGCGAAGCCTGATCCGGCCAGTGGCGGCAACTGCCGGCGCAAGCCGTCGCGAACCACGTGATAGCTAACCCAAGTGCGCTGCAGCTCGATGTCGTGGTCAAGCCGGCGCAGCAGGAAGCGCAGTTCCTCGTGCGCCAGCTCGCCATCGATGCCGGCCGAAAGATGTTCACGCGCGTGCTGGTCAGGCTGGTTCATGTCGTTTCCTCGCCACCCGTCAACAACGGGCGCAATTTTTCGTCGATCGCCTCACGGGCCCGGAAGATGCGCGAACGCACCGTGCCGATGGGGCAGCCCATTTGTTCGGCAATTTCCTCGTAACTCAAGCCGTCCACCTCGCGCAGCGTAATGGCCACCCGCAGTTCCTCGGGCAGGGCTTGGACAGTGGAAAATACCGAACGTTCAATTTCCTGCCGCATCAATTCGCGTTCAGGGGTGGCGCTGTCGTGCATGCGTTCGGCACCGCTCAGGAACACGGCCTCCTCGGCATCGATATCGTCGGTGGGCGGCCGACGGCCCATCGCCACCAGATGGTTCTTGGCCGTATTCACCGCGATCTTGTAGAGCCAGGTGTAGAACGCGCTGTCGCCACGGAACGAGCCGATCGCCCGCCAAGCGCGTATGAAGGACTCCTGGGCGATGTCCTCGCATTCGGCATGGCTCTTCACATAACGCGAAACCAGCCCCACCACCTTGTGCTGGTATTTGCGCACCAGCAGGTCGAAAGCACGCTTGTCGCCGCCCTGCACGCGTTCGACCAGAGCCCGATCCACTTCGTTTTCGCCCGTACGGGCCGTTTCCGTCGTCAATGCCATGTCCCGCTGCGAAGCCTATGCCAGATCGAGCGCGCTGTCAGACAGGAATCAAGCACGCAAGTTCAGCGTTGCCGCCAAGTCTAGCGATTCCTTGCTGACGCATGGCTAGCATGGGGACGACGCGCAGCCGGCTCAAGCCGGTACGGCGGTCGGCAAACCCATTAACTGCTGGCGCTCGGCCAGCAAGCGTTCGAAGGACACCACCGGCAGCGGCCGGCAGAACAGATAACCCTGCAGTTCGTCGCAAGCCTGTTCGCGCAGGAAGGCAAGATGCGCTTCGGTTTCCACGCCCTCCGCGACCACGGTGCGCTTGAGCCGGTGCGCCATCTCGATGGTGGCGCGTACGATGGCCTCGTCGTCCGGATCCACGCCGATGTTGCGCACGAAGCTCTGATCGACCTTGATGCGATCGGCGGGCAGCTTGCGCAGGTAGTCCAGCGAAGCGGCGCCAGTGCCGAAATCGTCGATCGCGATCCCGCAGCCCATGCGGTGCAGCGCCTGCAGGTTCTCCACCAGGTTCGGCGCGGCCTTGATGCTGATGCTTTCGGTGACTTCCAACTCCAGCAGCGCGGGATCGAGGCCGGTTTCCTGCAAGGCGCGGAACACCGTGGCGGGCAGCTTGGGCTCCATCAGCTGCAGCGCAGACAGGTTCACGCCCAGACGCAGGCGCAGCCCGTAACGTTGCTCCCATTCCTGGGCCTGCCGGCAAGCGGTACGCAGCACCCATTCGCCGATGGGCACGATCAGCCCGGTTTCCTCGGCCAGCGGCACGAATACCGCAGGACTGATCGGCCCGAGGTCGGGGTGCTCCCAGCGCAGCAGCGCCTCCATGCCCACGATGTCCTCGCTGCCGGTGTCCACCTGCGGTTGGTAGACCAGCCGCAGTTCGCCGTTGCCCAACGCATGACGCAGGCGCGAGCGCAACGCCATGCCATGCTCGCGCGCGTACTCCGGGCTCACTTCGTAGATGCGATAGGCGTTGCGCCCCTGGTGCTTGGCCGCGTACATCGCCTCATCGGCGTGCTTCAGCAGGGTTTCCGCATCGGATGCGTCATCGGGAAAGAAGCTCACGCCGATCGACACAGCGACCTGCAGATACACGCCATTTTCCAGTTGCAGCGGCTCGGCCACCGTCTGCAGGATCTTCTCGGCGATGCGCTGCACGTCATCGCTCTTCACGATGTGGCGCACCACCACGGTGAACTCGTCGCCGGCATAGCGTGCGACCGTGTCGGACGCGCGCACGCTGCCACGCAGTCGACGGGTGATCTCCTGCAACACCTGATCGCCGGCGGCGTGGCCATGGGTGTCGTTGATCACCTTGAAGTGGTCGAGGTCCACGAACAGCACGGCAAAGCATTCACCATTGCGCACGGCTTCGCGCAGGATGGATTCCAGCCGATCGGCGAACAGCAGCCGGTTCGGCAAGCCGGTAAGTGCGTCGATCAAGCCCTCGGCCCGCCCCTGCTCGCGGGTCAGGCCCAGTTCCAGCCCTTGCGCGAAGCGTGCCGCCGCGCAGCGCAGCAGCGGTTCGACGATGGCCATGTCGCCGAAGCCACGTCGGGTGCCGGCCAGCATTGCGCCCAGCACCACACTACGCTCGTCCAGCAATGGAATGCCCACAAAACCGGACAGCCCAAGCAACGGCAGAAGCGGGTCGTCTGGCACCCGTTGTTGCGCGTCACTGCGGCAAAGCACCGGCTCGCCGGCCAACACGTGTTGCAGCAGCGCCTGCGACTCGACCGCCGGCCAAGCTGGCTCGGTTCCGTTCCACAGCTGCAGCAGCGGCACCGGGAACTCGCCGCCGTCCTTGCGCAGCGGCCACACCGCGAAGTAATCCAGCGCCATCTCGTCGAACAGCAACCGCGCAGTGGCATCCCGGGTGGCGCCACCGCCGCCGGTGGCGAAGATGCGCGCGAGCAAGGCCAGTGCCTTCTCCGCCGCGCCGGGAGCTGGCGCAGGACGCGCCATCGACACCGTGGGCGGGTGTTGCTTCCAGCGCATCAACAACTCGGTCTCTATCTGCGCAGCATGCAGCCAACCGGCGATATCGCCGGGCAACTGCGCTGGCTGCAACGATGCCCCTTCGTCGAGCACCGCCAACAGAGGGACGTCTTCGCAGGCCTTAAGCGTGCGCAGTTGCTCGCAGCACTGGCGGGCCTGCGCCGCGTCGTCGCCGAGCACGGCCACCATCAGGTCGAGCGACTGCCGCCCTTCCAGCACGATCGCCGCGTGCTGTGCATCGCGCGCACTGTGGATGTGCCGACAGCCCGCTTGGTCGAACACGTCGAACAGGCGGCGGCGCAGATCGCGCCGTTCGGCGAGAACAAGGATGCCCTCGCTCATGCCTGCCCACTCAACCAGCGGCCATCGCGCAAACGCAGGCGCGCAGGCGCCTCGGGCTCGCCATCGACGCATGCGATCTGGTCGCCCAACTGTTCGACGAGAGCCCGCGGCGCATTGAGCAGCACCACACGACGCAGGTGCCCAGTGGTGGCGCGCGCCAGTTGCCGCAGCAAGGTGAGATCGGTCGCAGCCAAAGGCAACTCCACCTCCTGCAACAGGTAGATGCCGAAATGCATGCTCTGCTGCATGTAGCGCAGCGCCTGGCCGAGGCGCTGCGCATCGGGAACCCTCGCATAGGCATCGCGCAGGCTGGACAGTCCCTGCCCGGGCTGCCAGAGGTAGACCGCCTGCCCGCTATGCCTGGCAATACTGCGGAACTGCTCCAGCAAGGCCTCGCCATCGCGGCTGCGCAGAGCCACCACCCCGGCCGGCGCGGCCAGGATGCGCTCGAACACGTCATGACCGGAGGACGGCATGGGCATGCGCATCAAGGATGTCATCGCGGTTTCCTGGGTAATCCGGCGCCGGCAACCGGCGTCACCCTGCATTCTCCACGGTTTATGCCCATTCTGCGCATTGGCCGGTGCCGCGAATGGCGAACCGCTTCACATTCGGGGGTGCATCTCGCATTCCACCACACGGAACGGTATGGTTCGGGTTCCCACCACCACCCCACTCCGGCCATGTTCGAAGGACTGCGCTTCAACCACTGGAAGACGAGCCTGGACGAGCACGGCATCGTCATGCTTGGCCTCGACCGCGCCGGCAGCAGCGTCAATGCGATCAGCCGCGCCGTGCTGGACGAGCTGGGCCAGATCGTCGAGCGACTGGCCATCGAAAGGCCGGCAGGCGTGATCGTGCATTCTGCCAAGGTCGCCGGCTTTGCGGTGGGGGCGGACATCAAGGAATTCGTGGAGTACGCCAAGCAAGGCAGCGTGCTTGAGAGCATCGAGAACGGCCAGCGCGTGTTCGATGCCCTGGCCCAACTGCCCTGTCAAACGGTAGCCGCGATCCATGGCGCCTGCATGGGCGGAGGCACCGAGCTGGCGTTGGCCTGCAGGCAGCGCATCGCCGCAGACGACGACAAAACCAGGATCGCCCTGCCCGAGGTGATGCTCGGCATCCATCCCGGCTGGGGCGGTACGGCACGCCTGCCGCGACTGATTGGCGCACCCGAGGCGCTGCCATTGATGCTTACCGGCAACGCCTCGTCGGCCCGGCGCGCGTTGACGCTGGGAGTGATCGACCGCGTGGCACCGCCCGACGAGCTGCTGGCCGAAGCGCGCGCATTGTTGCGCCGTCCGCAGGCACGTCCGTTCGCGCGACGGGCCAAAGCGTGGCTCACCAATTCATGGCCGGCGCGGCAGATACTCGCTCCGATGGTGATGAAGCAGACAGCAGCCAAGGTGCGCAGGGAACACTACCCGGCACCATTCGCAATGATCGATGTGTGGCAGCGTGGCGGCGGGGACATCAAGCAACGGCTGAAGCTTGAAGCCCGCTCGGTGGCGAAACTGGCGCAGACGCCCACTGCGCGCAACCTGATCCGCATCTTCTTCTTGCAGGAGCGGCTGAAGAATCAAGGCACCGGCGCCGAGCATGGCATCGGTCACGTACATGTGGTGGGCGCCGGCGTGATGGGTGGCGACATCGCAGCGTGGGCAGCGCTCAAGGGCTTCGACGTGACCTTGCAGGATCGCGAGATGAAGTTCGTCCAGCCTGCGCTGGATCGTGCATTCAAGCTCTACGAAAAGAAGCTGAAGACGCCGGAGAAGATCGAGGCCGCCACGCGCCGACTGCGCGCCGATGTGGAAGGCGTCGGCGTAAAGGACGCCGACCTCGCCATCGAGGCGATTTACGAAAATGCCGAGGCCAAGGAGGCGCTGTACGCTGCCATCGAGCCGCAATTCCAGGACGACGAAATCCTCGCCAGCAACACTTCAAGCATTCCGCTGGACGAGCTGCGCAAGAAACTCAAGGCGCCGCAACGTTTCCTCGGTCTGCACTTCTTCAACCCGGTAGCGCAGATGCCGCTGGTGGAAGTGGTGCGCCACGACACGTTGGATCCCGCCATCGAGAGGCGCGCACTGGCCTTCTGCAAGGCCATCGGCAAGCTGCCGGTGGCGGTGAAAGGCACGCCCGGCTTCCTGGTCAACCGCATCCTGGTGCCCTACCTGCTGGAAGCGTTGCGCCTGTACAACGAAGGCGTGCCCGGCCCGGTACTGGACAAGGCAGCCACGCAATTCGGCATGCCGATGGGACCGATCGAACTCGCCGACACTGTGGGTCTGGACGTGTGCGCCTCGGTGGGCAAGGAGCTGTCACCCTTCCTCGGTCTGGAATTGCCGCCTGGCCTGGAGGAAAAGCTCGATGCCGGCAAGCGCGGCAAGAAGGACGGCCAGGGCTTGTACGTGTGGCAGGAAGGCAAACCCATCAAACCGGAGGTCGATCCCGACTACCAGCCCGCGCCCGACCTCACGGATCGCATGATTCTGGCCATGGTGAACGAGGCCGTCGCCTGCCTCGCCGACGGCGTGGTGGACGATGCCGACCTGCTCGATGCCGGCGTGATCTTCGGTACCGGCTTCGCGCCGTTCCGTGGCGGCCCGATCCAGTACGTGCGCAGCGAGGGCGCGGACAAGGTAAGGGCAAAGCTGGAGCAACTGGCGCAGCGCCACGGCGCCCGCTTCACGCCCAAGGAAGGCTGGGATCATCCGGCCCTGGTGGCTGTCACCGACTTCGTCTGAAAGACGGCCCGCATCAAGACGCAAAACGCCCGGTCATGGCCGGGCGTTTTGCGAGCGCCAGCGGTTCACCAAACCAGATCGTCCGGCACACCGTCGTCGTCGCGGGCAGCGTTCGGATCTATCAACAAAGCCAGCTGATGTTCGTCGATCGCCCGCACCTGCTCGGCGATTTCGCGGGCAACCAGCAGATAACGTCCCGCCTGCTGCACCACGGCCAGCTCGCCGGCGTTGAGCGCCACCAGTTGGGCAGCATCGACGTGAATACGGCGGATCTTGCCGCCGTATTCAAAGTTGCGTACCTGATCGGTCTCGGCCTTGTTCAAGACTTTGCCGTCCAGCAATTGCTGGATCTTCTGCTTGCGCTCACGGCGCGCGCGCGCCTGTTCCTCGGCTTCCTGCTGGGCACGCTTGCGTTCGTTCGCCTCGGTTTGCGCCCGGATCGCGTAGGCCTTGGCGAGATCGATCTCTTCCTGGTTGCGGCGCGAAGACGGCGGCTTTCCGTCATGGCCTTGCGGCTTTCCGCCATGACCCTGCGGCTTTCCGCCATGACCTTGAGGCCTGCCAGTCGGCCTGCCTTTGCCCTCGTTGCCGCGCTTTTCCTCGCGGATTTGCTTGACGAGGCCGCTCTTCAGCAGCTGATCGCGCAGGGATTCGCTCATGCTCGTGGTTCCAGTGATGCTCGATGCTTTTCAATTGCGACCATCCATGATCGCGGAGATCGTATGGGCGGCCTTCCTCGCCGCACTTTTCAATTTTCCGACCATCCACGATCACGGGAATCAAAGGTTGGTCGTCATTGGAGACATGTATCAATAATGCGGCGGCGGCGGTTCGTTGTGCGGATCGGAAGCCGAACCGAGGCGCACGCTCTGCAACTCCTGCCGCAGCAGATGCAGCAGCCGCTCCAGTTCGACGATGCGCATCGCCTGTTCGGCATCCGCGGCGGCCAGAGCCTGCACGGTATCGTCAATGAAGGTCAACCGCACCTCCAGATCCGCAAGGCGCTGTTCTATGGCGTCCATCAGCGCACCGCCTGCAGGCTGCGACCGCGGCCGATACCGTAATACGCGAGGCCCGCCTCCTCCACCGTCGCCGGGTCGTAAAGGTTGCGGCCGTCGAAAATCGCCGGCGTTTTCAGCACGGCGCGGATGCGCGCGAAATCCGGGCTGCGGAAGGCCTTCCATTCGGTAACGATGGCCAAGGCATCGGCGCCCTGCAAGGCATCCCACGCATGCTCGCACAACACCAGATCAGCGCGCTCGCCGTAGATGCGCCGGGTTTCGCCGCGCGCCTCGGGATCGAAAGCCTGCACGTTGGCACCGACCGCCCACAGCGCTTCCATCAGGCGGCGGCTGGAGGCTTCGCGCATGTCGTCGGTGTTCGGCTTGAAGGCCAGTCCCCACAGGGCGATGGTCCGGCCGCGCAGATCGCCATTGAAGTGGCGTGCGATCAGCTCGAACAGCTTGGTCTTCTGGTCGCGGTTCACCGCCTCGACTGCGCCGAGCAGGCGCGCCTCGTAACCCGCGCCGCGCGCGGTACGTTCCAGCGCCTGTACATCCTTGGGAAAACACGAACCGCCATAGCCCGCGCCCGGATAGATGAAGTGATAGCCGATACGCGGATCGGCGCCGATACCCTGGCGCACCTGCTCCACGTCGGCACCCACACGTTCGGCGATATTGGCGATCTCGTTCATGAAGCTGATCTTGGTCGCGAGCATCGCGTTGGCGGCGTACTTGGTCAGTTCGGCGGAACGCTCGTCCATCACCACGATACGCTCATGGTTGCGGTTGAACGGCGCGTAGAGCTTGCGCAGCAAGGCCACCGCACGCGCGCTGGAGCTGCCGATCACGATGCGGTCCGGACGCAGGCAATCCTCCACCGCGTCCCCCTCCTTGAGGAATTCGGGGTTGGAGACCACGTCGAACTCGACACCGACACCGCGCGCCGCGAGTTCCGCCGCAATCGCCTCGCGCACGCGATCGGCCGTGCCCACCGGCACAGTGGATTTGTTCACCACCACGGCATGGCGCTCCAGGTGCTGGCCGATGGTCCCGGCCACACCCAGCACGTACTTGAGATCGGCGCTGCCGTCCTCGTCAGGCGGCGTGCCCACCGCAATGAAGACTATGTCGCCGTGCGCGATGCCGGCCGCGGCGTCGGTGGTGAAATCAATCTGGCCGTCCGCGTGGTTGCGCTTGACGATGGGCTCAAGGCCAGGCTCGTAGATCGGGATTTCTCCACGCGCCAGCCGGTCGACCTTGCCCGCGTCGATATCGACGCACACCACGTGATTGCCCATCTCGGCAAGGCAGGCACCAGTAACCAGGCCGACATAGCCGGTACCGAAGATCGTGACTTTCATCGTGCGGTCGATTCCCGGAAAACGCGAGCGCGCATTCTAACGCGCGATGGTTACAGCAACGGGAAAGCGAGAGGGCGCGAATCGCTTCGCGCCCTCTCGCCATGGACTGAGCAACAGCGCTTACTGGCCGCTGTCGCCACCGCCGGGACCGCCATTGCCGGCAGGGGCAGCCGGAGTGGGCTTGGTGCTGACCAGCGTCACGTCGAAGATCAGCGTCTCGTTGGGCTGCATCGGCGGCTGCGGCTCGGCGCCATAGGCCAGGCCCGCCGGGATGTACAGCTTGTAATGGCCGCCCACCTGCATCAGCTGCAGGCCTTCGCGGAAGCCCGGGATCACGCCGCTCAGCGGGATTTCGGCCGGGGCATCGCCGTGCTTGGACGAAGCGTCAAACTCGGTACCGTCGATAAGGGTGCCGGTGTAGTTGATCTTCACGGTGTCGCTCGGGCCCGGGCGGGCGCCGGTGCCCTGGCTGATGACCTGGTACTGCAGGCCCGAGGCGGTGACCTTCACGCCGGGCTGGGTACGGTTCTTGGCGAGGAAGGCATCACCTGCAGCCTTGTTCTTGGCTGCCTCCTGTGCCCGCTCGGCCTCGTAATTGGCCTTGACCCTGGCCATGAAGGGCTTCATCACCTCTTCGGCCTCGGCATTGGTCATCGTCGGCTTCTGGCCGGAGAGCGCAGCCTTCACCGCGTTCGCCACGGCATTGGGGTCGAGCTCGGCGCGCATCGGCTCCGGAATCTGCCCAGCCAGCTGGTAGCCCACCACGTAGCTGGCTTTGGCCTTGTCGACCGTGCCAGGGGCACTGCTAGCCGCTTTGGCGGTTGTCTGGGCGGCGAACGCACCCGCCGACAGGCCCAGCGCCGCGGTCATCGCCACCGCCGTCAGCGTAGGACGCAGAAAATGCTTCATTCGGAACTCCCTCGTGTTTGGATATGCCGGTGCCGCCGGCCGGGCCCCTACTGCAGGGGCATGGTCGCCCATTGTGGGGTTCCCGCGCCGGGCTTGCAATCGGGTGCAGTTGCGACAATCAAGCAGGGAAAAGGTTCAGCAGCCCCGGAATTCAGGGGGAATGTTCGGGCGCTGGCGGCTCCGGCTTGTCCAGCGTCTCTTTCAAGGCCGCCTGCAAGCGTGCGTGCAGCTTAACGAGCGTGCGCCAAAGCACTACCGCCAGCACCACCAGCGCCACCAGCAGCGACAGCGCCACCCCGCGCGGCGGCAGGATCGCCGACCCCAGTGCACCGACCAGCAATGCCAGCGCGAACAGCGTGGCCAAGGGGATCATCCGCGCCAATACCTTGCGGATCGCATGCGTGTACGCACCCGTGTAGCGCTCGCGTATGCCCAACTCGGCCAGCAGCATGCCGAGTGCCTCGGCCTTTCGATACACCGCGATCAGCATCGGCAGCGACAGGAACAATGCGCAAGCCCAGATCAGCGCGTGGCGCAGGTCGCGCTGGATGCCGAACCGCGAGAACCAGTCCCAACCGTGCGCATTCACGTAGGCACCGATCACGAACAACGTGACCACCAGCAACACGTTGATCGCGATGTGCCACAACAGGCGCCGGAACATCGCCGCCAACGCGGCGTTCTCGTTCACCGGCCCGAGGTTTTCCAGCCAGCCGCTGTAGCTGTCCAGCAGTACGTGCAGCGGTCGCGGCACGATGCGCGCCAGACCATCGGCGACACGATCGGACGACCGGTTGAGGTAGGGCGAGGCCGCCATGCACAGCACCGAGACCGCGACCGCGATGGGATACAGGAAGTCGCTGGTCACATGCAGCGACAGGCCCAGTGTGGCGATCACGAACGAAAACTCGCCGATCTGCGCCATGCCCAGACCCGATCGCAACGCTGCGCGCGCGTCGTGCCCCAGGGCGAGGATGCCGAAGCTGCATGCCAGGGTCTTGCCAACGACCACCACACAGGCGATCAGCAACGCCGGCAGCGCGTATTGCCACAGCATGGCCGGGTCGATCTTCAGTCCGATCGCAACGAAGAACAGCGCCGCGAACATGTCGCGCAACGGCTCGACCAGATGCAGCACGCGCCCCACGCTGCGCGCCTCCGCCACCACCGCACCGGCAATAAAGGCGCCCAGCGCCACGCTGAAACCCATCTGCGCCGCCAGCAGGCTCGCACCGAAACAGATGCCCAGCACGCTCACCAGCAAGGTTTCGTCGCGACCGAAGCCGGCCACGTAATCCACCAGCCGCGGCAACAGCAGCAGGCCCAGGATCATGCCCACCACCACGAACAAGCCCAGGTGGCCGATCACTGCGAACGCGGTTCCCGCGTGCACACTGCCGCCCACCGCCAACGCGGTGAGCAAGGTCAGCATCACGATGGCCAACACATCCTCGGCCACCAGCAATCCGATCACCAGCTTCGCGAACGGCTCCGCCTGCTTGCCGGTGTCCTTCAGCGTGCGCGTGGCAACCATGGTGGAGGACAACGCAATGATCGCGCCGAGAAACAGGGCGTCGATACCCTTCCAGCCAAACGCGCGGCCCATGCCTGTACCCACCCACAGCATCAGCCCGACTTCCAGCACCGCCACCAGGAGCACGCCTATGCCGACTTCGCGCAACTTGCGCACGCTGAACTCCAGGCCCAGCGTGAACATCAACAGCACCACGCCAAGGTTGGAGATGTCGTCGATGGCTTGCGCGTCGGCCACCAGCATGCCCGGCGTATGCGGGCCGATCAGCACGCCGGCGAGGATGTAACCCAGCAGTACCGGCTGGCGCAGGCGCTGGAACAGGATCGTGGTGGCGCCGGCGACCAGCATCACCAGGGCGAGGTCGCGAATGAAGCCGATCTCGTGCATGTCTTCCTCTGTGCAGCTTCCAGGTCCGAAGCTTAATCGCGATGTCTTCGATGCGTCGCACTTGGCGCTCCGCGAAGCACCTCGTCGCGCTTCGACACTTGCGTGAAAATTTGTTGAAAAAAAGCTTGACGGAAATGCGAACCGTGCCTATTCTTTGCGGCTTCCAGCGGCGGGGCCATAGCTCAGCTGGGAGAGCGCCTGCATGGCATGCAGGAGGTCGGCGGTTCGATCCCGCCTGGCTCCACCAACCTAAACACGTCCCCATCGTCTAGAGGCCTAGGACATCACCCTTTCACGGTGGCGACCGGGGTTCGAATCCCCGTGGGGACGCCAAGGTTGGCTCACAACGCTGGTAAACAAAGTGGAGCGGTAGTTCAGTCGGTTAGAATGCTGGCCTGTCACGCCGGAGGTCGCGGGTTCGAGTCCCGTCCGCTCCGCCACTAACAACAAAGAAGCCGCCTTCGGGCGGTTTTTTTGTTGTTGTGCATTTGTGCACTCGTCCGTGAAGGCCAGTATCAAAAGACAGCCGCACACGGCTGCTTTTTTTACGAAGCGTCGCTACACCCTGTCGCTTTCGCGTGGCTCGAACGGTTCCAGCGTACCCACCGAATGCCCCTGCTCCGCCAGATACTCCAGCCAGCGCGCGAGAAAGCCATTCATCTGCAGGCGATGCTGGAAAACCGTGTGCGCCGGCGCGAACGGTCCAAGCACCTGCCACAGGTGCCGTCCCGGATGGCAATGCAGCGCCTCCGCCACATGGGCGTCGGTATACATGCGCAGTTGCGCCGACGGCGCGCGGCGGCCGGTGTGCGCATCGACGAAATCGTAGGTGAGCTCCAGCTCCAGCGTGTAGGGATGGCGCTCCTGCACCGACAGGTGCACGTTGAGCCTGTCGTCCACGTCCGATACGTACTGTCCCGGCGCCAGCTGCTGGGGCGCGAACAGCCGCGTCAGCCGGTGGTAATTCTCCGCGTACAGCCCCATCAGGAACTCGAAGCGTCCCGGCAGAAGACTGTGGCGATCGTCGAGTACGGCACTCATGGGGCGCTGACTACTCCGTGCGGCTTCAGTACATGGTGCGCTCGATACCGAAGCTCGCGAAGATCTTGCTCGCGATCTCCTCGATCGAGACGTGTGTGGTGTTGAGAAACGGGAGGCCGGCCTGGCGCATCAGCCGGTCGGCCTGCTCCAGTTCCCAGCGGCATTGTTTGAGCGTGGCGTAACGGCTGCCGGCCCGACGCTGTTCGCGGATCTGCGCCAGCCGCTCGGGCTCGATGGTGAGGCCGAACAGGCGATCGCGATACGGCCGCAGGCGTGCAGGCAGTTCCAGTTTTTCCAGATCCTCGTCGGTCAAGGGGTAGTTGGCGGCGCTGACGCCGTAATGCAAGGCCATGTACAGGCAGGTCGGCGTCTTGCCCGAGCGCGACACCCCCACCAGGATCAGGTCGGCCTGCGCGTAGTCCACGTCCATGCCGTCGTCGTGCGACAGCGCGTAGTTGGTGGCGTTGATGCGCGCCTCGTACTTGTCGAAATCCACCAGACCGTGCGAACGGTTGACCGCGCCGGAACGCTTGGCGCCGAGCTCCTCCTCCAGCGGACCGATGAAGGGCGCGAACACGTCCAGCATCAACGCGCCGCTGGAGGCCACGATTTCGCACAATGCGCGGTCCGCCAGGGTGTTGACCACGATGGGTCGTTCGCCGCTCTTCGCGTAGTGCGTCTTGATGCGCAGCGCGGCCGCCTCGGCCTTGCCCGCGTCGTCGACGAAGGGCAAGCGATGCTTGTCGAAGCTCACGCCCTCGAACTGCGCGAGGATGCTGTTGCCTATCGTCTCCGCGGTGATGCCGGTGGAGTCGGATATGAAGAAAACCGTGCGCTGCATGGGAAGTCCGAAGGCCGTGTCATCTGTCTGTCTCGCACCATATCGCAAGGTCCGGATGCTGTCGCCGCTTGACCGCCGCCTGACTGGTATGCAGTTGGCGCGACGCCGGCTGGCATTGGTCTTCTTGTGCCACGCACCATCGACAGCGGACAATACCAATCCTTTGCAGCCCGCTTCGGGCCTTCGCTGCGCGTGCATTCCACTCTTTATCGCCCTTCCCTCTAGGAGATTGCCTTGAACCACCTGGTGCTTTGGCTCGACCAACTGCGCATGACCGACCTTGCCAAGGTCGGCGGCAAGAACGCGTCGCTCGGCGAAATGATCGGCAATCTCGCCAAGCTCGGCGTGTCCGTGCCGGGCGGCTTCGCCACCACCGCCGACGCGTTCCAGCAGTACCTGGAAAAGAGCGGCGTAGCCAAGCGCATCGCCGCGCGCCTCGCCGACCTCAACGTGGACGACGTGGACGCGCTGACCACGGCAGGCAAGGAAATCCGCGAGTGGGTTACCGAGACGCCGCTGCCTTCCGACCTCGACCAGGCGATCCGTGATGCCTATGCCAAGCTGTGCAAGGACGCCGGCGCCGACAACATCGCCGTAGCCGTGCGCTCCTCTGCCACCGCCGAGGACCTGCCCGACGCCAGCTTCGCCGGCCAGCAGGAGACCTTCCTCAACGTGGTCGGCATCGAGGACGTGCTGCACAAGGTGAAGGAAGTTTTCGCCTCGCTGTACAACGACCGCGCCATCGCCTACCGCGTGCACCAGGGCTTCGCCCACGAGAACGTGTTCCTCTCCGCCGGCGTGCAGCTGATGGTGCGCTCGGACGTGGGCGCCTCCGGCGTACTGTTCACGCTGGACACCGAGTCGGGCTTCCGCGACGTGGTGTTCGTCACCGGCAGCTACGGCCTGGGCGAGATGGTCGTGCAGGGCGCGGTGAACCCTGATGAGTTCTACGTGTTCAAGCCCACGCTGAAAGCCGGCAAGCCTGCGGTGCTGCGCCGCAATCTCGGCGCCAAGCAGTTGCGCATGATCTATTCGAACCAGCCCGGCGAGCGCGTGAAGACCGAGGAGACGCCCGCCGAACTGCGCCGCAAGTTCTGCATCAACGACACCGACGTGGAATCGCTGGCGAAGCAGGCGCTGATCATCGAGCAGCACTACGGCCGTCCGATGGACATCGAGTGGGCGAAGGACGGCAACACCGGCAAGCTCTACATCGTGCAGGCGCGCCCGGAGACGGTGAAGTCGCGCGCGCACGCCACCCAGCTCGAACGCTTCCATCTCAGCGAGAAGGGCAAGGTGCTGGCCGAGGGCCGCGCCATTGGCCAGAAGATCGGCGCCGGCAAGGCACGCGTGATCCGCTCGCTGGCCGACATGAACAAGGTGCAGCCCGGCGACGTACTCGTAGCCGACATGACCGACCCCGACTGGGAGCCGGTGATGAAGCGCGCCAGCGCCATCGTCACCAACCGCGGCGGCCGCACCTGCCACGCGGCGATCATCGCGCGCGAGCTGGGCGTGCCGGCCGTAGTGGGTACGCACAACGCGCTGGACACCATCCCCGATGGCGCCGACGTCACCGTGTCCTGCGCCGAAGGTGACACAGGCACGATCTACGCAGGCCAGCTGAAATTCGAACGTGTCACCGCCGATCTCGGCGCGATGCCCGAAGCGCCGCTGAAGATCATGATGAACGTGGCCAACCCCGAGCGCGCCTTCGATTTCGGCATGTTGCCGAACGCCGGCATCGGCCTGGCCCGCCTGGAGATGATCATCGCCAGCCACATCGGCGTGCATCCGAAGGCGCTGCTGGAATACGGCAAGCAGGATGCCGAGACCCGCGCGAAGATCGACGAACGCATCGCCGGCTACACCGGCCCGGTCGAGTTCTACGTGGATCGCCTCGCGGAAGGCATCGCCACCATCGCCGCCTCGGTGTACCCGAAGCCGGTGATCGTGCGCATGAGCGACTTCAAGTCCAACGAGTACGCCAACCTGCTCGGCGGTTCGCGCTACGAGCCGCACGAAGAGAACCCGATGATCGGCTTCCGCGGCGCCAGCCGCTACGTCGACCCCAGCTTCGCCGAGGCCTTCGGGCTGGAGTGCAAGGCGGTCAAGCGCGTGCGCGAGACGATGGGGCTGGACAATGTGTGGGTGATGATCCCGTTCGTGCGCACGCTCGACGAAGGCCGCAAGGTGGTCGAGGTGCTGGCGAAGAACCACCTCAAGCAGGGCGAGCACGGCCTCAAGGTCATCATGATGTGCGAGGTGCCCTCCAATGCCCTGCTAGCCGAAGAGTTCCTGGAGATCTTCGACGGCTTCTCGATCGGGTCCAACGATCTCACCCAGCTCACCCTGGGCCTGGACCGCGATTCCTCCATCGTCGCCAGCCTGTTCGATGAGCGGAACCCGGCGGTAAAGAAGCTGCTGTCGATGGCGATCCAGACCGCGCGCGCCAAGGGCAAGTACGTCGGTATCTGCGGCCAGGGCCCCAGCGACCATCCCGACCTGGCCGAATGGCTGATGGACCAGGGCATCGAGTCCGTGTCGCTCAACCCGGACACCGTGGTCGACACCTGGCTGCGGCTGGCGAAGAAGAAGGCCGGCTAAACCTCACGGCAGGCGCGGCAAGCCGACCCGTCGCGCTTGCCACAGCCCCGGCCAGCACGTAAAATCGCCGGCTCGCGCAGACCACGCGACAGCTTCCGGAGAGGTGGCAGAGTGGTCGAATGTACCTGACTCGAAATCAGGCGTACGTGTAAGCGTACCGTGGGTTCGAATCCCACCCTCTCCGCCAGTAATATCAAAGCCCTACACGATCCCAGCCATGCGCTGGGATTTGTGTTTCTGGGGGGTCGGGGTCACCTTGGGGTCACCGCGGCATCCGTAGTGGTGACCCACAAATGGGTGCCACCCATCGTCAACTCGCTGACCTGACCTCCGTACACCGGCACCGCGGACACGCCATCGGTTCTGCCAAGACTCGCTGGATCGTGGGTGTACCGTCAGTCCGCGATTTGATCGGGAAGATCATTAACGCTGGCATAAATGGCTGCTACGGACGAGCAGTGCACTGCGGGGCACAGCGAGGCATCACCGGGAAAAGAATGAAGCAATGGCGTACTGCTAGCTCAGCGTATGCGGCGCCCCTGGTCGCCCCGGCATCCCAACTCAGCCACTTCGTAGTGGTCACCGGATGAACCCGTCCATGCGTCCGTCGCTATTCCTGATAGGCCGGCCCGGGCAACACATCACAGGAATCCACCTGTCTGGGCCGGAAGTCGTCGCTGGTGGTGACCCAGTGATCGCCGAGCACCGATCGGTAGCAAACCGCTGCCGAAACATGCTCCCTGGCATCGTCCAGCGCTTTCCAGTGGTCAAGCATCGGCCCCTCGCCTGGCCTCTTCATCTGCAGAAAATAGGCAGACTCCCTGGCAGCCACGGCACGCCCGTTCATGCTGCCGGTGATCATGTTGGCTTTCATCGCAGTGACATCGCCAGCATCTTTGACACAGCAGTGGCGCAACAGGTCGGTAGTGGTCTTGATGGGCGTTCCTTGATAGCTCACGGTGAACTTCTCGATCAAGGCCGGGCCGACACCGGCATTGGTAAGCCCCAGTAGCGCCACCGCGTCGCCGCTGCTGCCGACGTTGCTGGATTCGTGCCGCAGGTAAGGCCACGAGTTGGCCATGACCAACTGCTTCATGGCGTGATGGTTCTCGATGGCGATGATCATCGAAACGACGGAGAGCACCAGCGCGCTCAAGGCCAGCATCAGATCGACCAGGCTGTGTCCTGATTTGTGCGAGTGCGCGTGTACCTCAGGTTCCAGTTCCATAACCAGGCCTTGTCTTCCCGTGGGCGTTGCCGGAGCATCGAATGCAACCGGTTGAAGCGCCCGATCATCGCGACCAACGGCAGGTGCGCGCAAGGGCCGGAAGTCCCATCAACCAGGCGGTCGAAATTGTTGAAATTATTGGCGGAGCCCGCTGAAGCAACTTCGCTGCTCTTAATGCATGAGCGACGCGGAGTCCGCTTTCCGCGCCTTTGCGTAACCTTTAGCCGCAACAGCACCGAGAGGATCAAGCGATGCGTATGGCCAACGTAGGGCAGGCGGTGTTTGCGGCGACCCTGATCGCCCTCGGCACCCTGCCCTGATCGAGGCTGGTTTCACCGTGATATGACAGCCGTTGTTGGGTCGCGTCCTCTTCACCAAATCAGAGGATGCAGCCCTTTTTGATTTGAGTCACTTCTGGCCGTCCGTCGAGACCGCGTCAGGCACCAAGCACCGCATGGATGCGATGAATGGCGCCGTCATCAACCAGGGGAACGCATAGCACACCGCCGATAATCGCCAATGCCTTGTCGTCCAGCGAGGCGCTGGCGATGCCGTGTTGGCAGCGGTGCGGATTGTCCACCCCGATCTCATAGCGGGTGACGAGGCCGTCGGAAGCACGGCGTTGGTAGCGCATCTCCAGGTACGGCCACGCAGCCGGCAGGCATGGCGACAATTGCAGCCGGCTGCCCTGCAGGTGGAAGCCGAGGATGGCTTCCACGCCGGCGCGATACAGCCAGCCAGCCGAACCGGTGTACCAGGTCCAGCCGCCGCAACCGATCCAGGGCTCGACCGAATAGACATCCGCACAGGCCACGTATGGTTCCGCGCGATAGCGTTCCAATGCTGCGGCGGTGTCTGCGTGACGGATGGGATTGAGCAGGTCGAACAGTTCGCCGGCATGGTTGCCCTGCCCCAGCCTGGCGAGGGCGAATACCGACCAGACGGCGCCGTGCGTGTACTGTCCGCCGTTTTCGCGGATACCTGGCGGATAACCCTTGATGTAGCCGGGGTTCTTGTCGGTATGGTCGAACGGGGGCGTAAGCAGCCGTGCGATGCCCGCGTCAGGCATCAGCAATTGTTGACGCACGGCCTGCATGGCGGTCTCGGTATGAGCGCGGTCGCTGGCGCCGGCGAGGACGCTCCACGATTGCGCGATGGTATCGATACGGCATTCCGCGCTCTGGTGCGAACCCAATGGGGTGCCTTCGTCATAGTACCCACGCCGGTACCAGGCGCCGTCCCAACCGGCATCGCCGTCCATGGCCCCGCGCAACGCGTCGGCATGCTGGCGCCAGTGTGTGGCGCGCTTGTCCTGGCCTCGCGACTCCGCCAGCGGCACGAACGCATCGATGGTGGCGATCAGGAACCAGGCCATCCAGGTGCTTTCGCCACGGCCCTGTGCGCCGACACTGTTCATGCCGTCGTTCCAGTCTCCGGTGCCGATCAGCGGCAAGCCGTGCGCACCGGTGGTCAGGCTTGAATCGATGGCGCGCGCAGCGTGTTCATACACGCTGGCGGAATCGCTGGAAGCTTGGGGCAGATAGAACGCGTCGGATGCACCTTGCGGGATCGGATCGCCCTTCAGGAAGGGCAGCGACTCGTCGAGCACGGCCGTGTCGCCGGTGACTTCCACGTAATGCGCAGCGACGAACGGCAACCATAGGCGGTCGTCGCTGATGCGGGTACGGATGCCCTTGCCGGTGGGCGGCAGCCACCAGTGCTGCACATCGCCTTCGGGAAACTGACGGCCGGCGGCGCGCAGCAGATGTTCGCGCGCGACGTCGGGCCGGCTTGTGCACAGTGCCATGATGTCCTGCAACTGGTCGCGAAAGCCGTACGCGCCGCTGGCCTGGTAGTACGCGGTGCGCGCCCACAGGCGACAGGCCAGCACCTGGTACGGCAGCCAGTCGTTGAGCAGGAGATCCATGGCGCGATCGGGTGTGCGCACCTGCACGACATCGAGCATGGCATCCCACTGCGCGCGCACTTCCGCCAGTGCGTAGTCGATGCCCGCCTCCCGATAGTGGCGCACCAGTGCGCGCGCGTCCTCGTGCGACGCGGCATCGCCAAGGATGAACAGTAGTTCGGCCTCTCCCTCCGGCTGCAGTTCCAGCACAGCCTGCAGCGCGCCACAGGGATCGAATCCCGCCCCCGTGTGGCCGGACAGCTCACCCTGCTCGAGCAATGCGGCCGGCCGCCCCACCGAGCCATAGAGGCCGAGGAACTCCAGCCGATCGCCAGTGCAGACGGCCGCCTTTTCGCCCAGGTCGACGAAGGCCACGCGCGTACCGAACTCCTCGCGCCAGCCATTGCACGCAAACAAGGCGCCGGAGGTGTCGCGTTCGGTCACGACAAAGGGCGCGCCGGCGACGCCGTTGGCACTCAAACCCCATTCCACATAGCCGGTGACCGACAGCCGACGTGACTGCGCCGAGCGGTTGCGAAGGCGCAGCCGCGAGAGCTTCACCGTGTCGTGCGTGGGTACGCATTGCAGCAGCTCAACCTCGACGTCGTGCGCAATATGCTCGAAGCGGCTCCAGCCCTTGCCATGCGTGACGCGGTAATGCGCCGAAGGCACGCGTATCGGCGCGGCGGTGACGCTCCACAGCAGGCCGCGATCTTCGTCGCGCAGGTAGAGCACTTCGTGCGGAGTGTCGGAGACGGGATCGTTCGGCCAGGGCGTCAAGGCGTTCTGCTGGCTGTTCTGCGACCACGCATAGCCGCCGCCTTCGGCCGAGACCAGGCAGCCGAATTGCGGGTTCGCCAGCACATTGATCCACGGCACCGGCGTGCAGCGTTCGCCGATCAGCTCGACCTGATAGCTGCGGCCGCCGTCCACGAAGCCGCCCAGACCATTGTCGAATTCGCGCGACTGCGTGGCCGCCTGCGTCGACGAGGGCGCAGGTGCCGGCGGAACATGTGCGCGCTGCGAGAGCGCACCAGCCACCTTCATCGTTCCACGCAGCGGTGCCGGCAACGGTGAGGTGCTATCCAGCTCGATGCACGCGACGGTGCGAAGGCCATCGCGCAATGCCGGTTGCAAGGTCTTGTCGTCCAGCGCGAAGCATTGCGCATGCGCGAGATCCTTCGACTTGAGCTGCTCGGTCTGGGCTTTCGTCATGGGCTGCAGCACGTCGTGCAAAGCACCGTCCGCGCAGTCCAGCAACACCATATCCACACCCAATTGCATGGCCTGCCAGTAGCGCTGGGCCTTAAGCAGTTCGCGCGCGCGTTCAAGTGCGGCCTTGGTCGTCAGTCGCAGCAGCACGATGGGACGGTCGCCGGAAATGCCAGCGCTCCACAGTGCCGGCGCGCCGCCCTGCCCGCGCGCCAGCACGTCCGTCGGCGCGCGCCAGGCGATGTCTGCATAGAGCATCGGACCGACCAGGGCATCGAAGCGCGCGGCCTGTTCTTCGTCGATCTCCAACGCGCGACGTCGCGACGCACTACGGGCCTCGGCGCTGCGGAGTGCCTGATCGGCGGCACCCGGGGTTTGCAAGGAGCGCAACAGCGACAACACGCCATCGCGACTGTCGGCCAGTGCGGTCCAGAAACACAGGCTGATGTGCTCACCAGGCGCCAGCTTCACGCGGCGACGCACGCTGAGCACCGGGTCGAGCATGCAGCCGGTGCGATTGGACAGCGTCGCGCCCGCGCGCATCGCAAGCGCATCGTGCAGCGTGTGACCGCGCCCAAGGAAGCGCATGCGGTCGCTTTCGTGTGCCTCGGCGCCCGGTGCCCCGTCTTCGAGGGTCATGGCATGCGCAGCCCACATGCGCGTCTCGTCCGGCGTGCGCGGACGACGGGTGACCAGCAACGCGCCGGCATCGGCCGCCCATTCCGTCTGCACGAACATCTTGGAAAACACCGGATGCGTGGCGTCTTCGTTGGCCGGTCCCAGCACCCATTCCGCATACGACGTGAGCGAAAGATCGCGCGACCGGTCACCGTGGTTGGTCACGGTGAGGTGACGCAGCTCCGCGTCCAAATCGCCATGCACGGCGACGTCCAGCACGCTTTCGAGCATGCCGTGACAGCGCATAAAACGTGCATGGGAAGCATGGAATTCCACGGCGAATTCCTGCGCCTCTCCACCCAGCGGTTGCGTTGCGGTGGACCAGGCCTCGCCGCTGTCCTCGTCGCGCAGCAGCACATAGCTGCCCCAGGGATCGCCAACGGGATCCCCGCGCCAGCGTGTGACCGCCTGCCCGTTCCACTGGCAACCGCCCGTGCCGGCAGCGCTCACGAAGCTGGCGAGACGGCCGTTGGAAAGCCACAAGACGGGATGCGCGACGCGGGAAGACGAGGCCATGATCGGTCGGTGATCCTTCGCACGGCCAAGCTCAGGCCGCGCATGCAGAAAGAACCCGAGCCTACGGCCCGCTCAGAAATGTGGCGTGAAAGCGATGGCTAGGCGTCCTCTACACATGCTCCATGCAATGGCTGCGGCATGCTGCAAGGCGGTTCACGTCTACTGGCCCTGCATGTCAGAAAAATATTCCGCCACGCCCGCCTCTGCCGCTGCCGGCCGGCCGTCCCTCGACGCGCTGGACGACGAGTCTCTGCTCGACCGCCTGCAGCGCGCAGCCTGCGACTATTTCACCCAGGCAGGCAATCCGCACAACGGCTTGATGGCGGACACCTCGCGCGAAGGCTCGCCGTCGAGCACCGCAGTGACGGGCTTCGCACTGTCGTGCTATCCGGTTGCGGTGGAACGCGGCTGGATGTCGCGCGCCGAAGCGCTCCAGCGCAGCCTGGCGGCGCTGCGCTTCTTTCGCGCCAGCGAGCAGAGCGATCGCCCGGATGCCACCGGCTACAAGGGTTTCTACTACCACTTCCTCGACATGCACACCGGCGGACGCACCTGGACATGCGAGCTTTCGATGATCGACACCGCCATGCTGATTGCCGGCATGCTGACCGCACGTGAATACTTCGATACGGATGCCGCGGCCGAACGCGACGTGCGCGAGCTGGCGGACGAGATATACCTGCGCGTGGACTGGCACTGGGCCCAGGACGGCAAGTCCACGATACGCCAGGGCTGGAAGCCGGAATGCGGCTTCCTGCACTACGGCTGGGATGGCTACAACGAGGCCATCGTGCTGTACGCGCTGGCGGCCGGTTCGCCCGCCCATGCCATCACCGACGAGTGTTACCGCGCGTGGACGCTCACCTACCAGTGGGAAAACCTGTACGGCCACGATTTCCTCTATGCCGGACCGCTGTTCGTGCACCACTACTCGCATGCGTGGATCGATTTCCGCGGCATCCGCGACCGCTTCATGCACGAGAAACGCTGCGACTATTTCGAAAACAGCCGCCGGGCAGCGCTGGTGCAGCGCGAATACGCCCGGCGCAATCCGAACGGATTCGCGGGTTACGGCGAATCGTGTTGGGGACTGTCGGCGTGCGACGGCCCCAGTGAGGGCCGGCTGGATGCCTGCGGCGAACCGCATCGCCTGTTCGGCTATTCGGCGCGCGGCGTTCCTTACGGCCCGGACGACGGCACCGTGTCGGCACCGGCCGTACTGGCCTCGCTGCCATTCGAACCGCAGCTGGCACTGCAGGGGCTGCGCCACATGCTGGCGCAGTACCCGGAGATGCTCAGCGGGGATCGCCTGGCTGCCAGCTTCAATCCCTCACTGGCCGACAGCCATGGCCGGCCCTGGGTGTCGGATGGGCACTACGGGCTGGACCAGGGCATCGTGGCGATGATGATAGAGAATCACCGCAGCGGCTTGCCTTGGCGCCTGATGCGCCGCAATCCCTGGCTGGTGCGCGGACTGCGGCGCGCGGGCTTCCGTGGCGGTTGGCTGGAGAATGTCGCGCCGGAAACGAGCCGATGACGACTGCAGCCCCTTCCCTTCCGCAGGACGAGGTCGAGCTCCGTCGCACCGGGCACCTGCATCCGACGCAGTGGCGCAATCCGGAACCTGCATCGCGCTATCACCTGGTGGTGATCGGCGCCGGCCCCGCCGGCGTAGCCGCTGCGCGGGCCGCCGCCGCGGCAGGTGCACGGGTGGCGCTGCTGGAGCGCGCACAGATCGGCGGGACCAGCCTCAACACCGGCTGCGTACCTTCAAAGGCACTGATCCGTACCGCACGCCTGTGCGCCGATCTGCGCGACGCGGCGCGCTATGGTGCCCGCGTGTCCGATGAAACGGCGCCGCCGGACTTCGGCCGCGCGATGGAACGCATGCAGCGCATCCGCGCCCGCCTCGCCGATGACGACAGTGCGCGGCGATTGGTGGCTTCGGGCATCGACTTTTTTTTTGGCGAGGCGCGCTTTGCCGGCACCGATTGCCTGCGTGTCGACGGCACGATGCTGCACTTCGCCAAGGCGCTGATCGCCACCGGCGCGCGTCCGAACATTCCCGCGATTCCCGGCCTGGTCGAAACGGGCTACCTCACCCACGAAAACATATTCGACCTCACCACGCTGCCGCCGCGCATGCTGGTGATCGGCGGCGGCCCGCTGGGCTGCGAGATGGCGCAGGCGTTCTGCCGACTGGGTGCGAAAGTCACCCTGGTGCAGGACCGCCCGTTGTTCCTGCCGCGCGAGGAACGCGACGCCGCGCAGTTGCTCTCCGATGCACTGGCCCGGGACGGCATCGCCATCCGCCTGAACAACCGGATCACCGCCGTGCGCGGCCAGGGGGAAACGCGGTTCGTCGAGATGGTCAGCGACAACTACCACAGCACCGTCGAGGTGGACGCGATCCTCACCGGCATCGGCCATGTCGCCAACGTGGACGGATTGGACCTGGAGCGTGCGGAAGTGGAATGCAATCGCGCCTCGGGCGTGCGGGTGGACGACTTCCTGCGCACCAGCAATCCGCGCATCTATGCCGCCGGCGACGTATGCATGGAACACAAATACGCGCATGCCGCGGCGGCCGCCGCGCGCCTGGCGGTGTCCAACGCGCTGTTCCGCGGAAGCGAACGCCTCAGCCGGCTGGTGATTCCGTGGTGCACCTTCACCGATCCCGAGATCGCCCACGTCGGCCTCTACGTGCGCGAGGCCAACCGTCGCGGCATTCCCGTGAAGACCTACACCGTACCCATGCACGAAATCGATCGCGCGGTGATAGACAGCGAACGGGAGGGCTTCGCGAAGATCCACGTGCAGGACCACACCGACCGCATCCTTGGCGCCACCGTGGTGGCCCGCAACGCGGGCGACATGATCAACGGCCTCACCTTGGCGATGGAGGCCGGCCTGGGCCTGCGCAGGCTTGAGCGCGTGATCCATGCCTACCCTACGCAGGCCGAAGTGATCCGCGCCGCCACCGACGCCTACCGTGCCTCGCGCCTCACCGAACGGGTGCGGGCGCGGTTGACCCGATGGCTGGACAAGACCTGAGTGGACCCGCGGACGGCTGCCGGATCGCCGGATATGCGCCGCTATCCCTTCAACGCCTCGTCCACGATGTGCTGCGCCTCGTCCAGGATGGACTTGAGGTGCGCCTCGTCGAGGAAGCTCTCGGCGTAAATCTTGTAGATCTCCTCGGTGCCGGAGGGGCGCGCGGCGAACCAGCCGCTGGCGGTAGCCACCTTGATGCCGCCAATCGGCGCGTTGTTGCCCGGCGCATGGTCGAGCACCTGCTCGATCTTCTCACCGGCCAGCGTATCGATCTTCACCTGTTTCGGCGTCAGTTGGGACAAGCGTTTCTTCTGCCCCGCATCGGCGACCGCTTCGACCCGGTCGGCGCAGGGCTCGCCCAGTGCGCGGGTGAGTTCCGCGTACAGCTCGCCGGGGTCGCGCCCGCTGCTCGCGGTGATTTCGGCGGAGAGCAGCGCGGGCACGAGGCCGTCCTTGTCGGTGGTCCACACGGTGCCGTCGCAGCGCAGGAACGAAGCGCCCGCGCTTTCCTCGCCGCCAAAGCCCAGTGAGCCGTCGAACAGACCCTCGGCAAACCATTTGAAGCCCACCGGCACCTCGTGCAGGCGACGATCCAGGCGCTTCGCCACGCGGTCGATCAACGCGGTACTGACTACCGTCTTGCCCACGCCGACATCGGCCTTCCAGCCGGGACGATGGCGGAACAGGTAATCCACCAGCACCGACAGGTAATGGTTGGGCGGCATCAGACCGCTGCTGCGCGTCACGATGCCGTGGCGGTCGTGGTCGGTGTCGCAGGCGAAGGCCACGTCGTAACGGTCCTTCAGTCCGATCAGGCGCTGCATCGCGTACGACGAGGAGGGGTCCATGCGGATCTTGCCGTCCCAGTCCACCGTCATGAAGGCGAACTGCGGGTCCACTTCTTCGCTGACCACGGCGAGGTCGATGCCATAACGATCGGCGATCGGCGCCCAGTAGTGCACACCCGCGCCGCCCAGCGGATCCACGCCCATGTGCACACCGGCGGCACGGATGGTTTCGAAGTCCACCACGTTGGCGAGGTCGGCCACGTAGGCGCCGAGGTAGTCGTGCTCCTGCGTCGTGGAGGCGCGGCGCGCCTGTGCGAACGGCACGCGTCGCACCTGCTTCAGGCCGCCCTCCATCAATTCATTGGCACGGTGCTGGACCCAGTCGGTGATGCCGGTATCGGCCGGACCGCCGTTGGGTGGGTTGTACTTGAAACCGCCATTGTCCGGAGGATTGTGCGAAGGCGTGATCACGATACCGTCCGCAAGGCCCGTGCTGCGCCCGCGGTTGTGCGCCAGGATGGCGTGCGATACCGCCGGCGTGGGCGTGAACTCGTCACCGGCGGAAGCGCGCACTTCCACCTCATGCGCTGCCAGTACTTCCAGCGCGCTCTCGAAGGCTGGGCGCGACAACGCGTGGGTGTCGCAACCGATGAACAGCGGGCCATCGATGCCCTTCTTCTTGCGGTATTCGCAGATCGCCTGGCTGATCGCCCAGATATGCCATTCGTTGAAGCTGCGCTCCAGCGAGCTGCCGCGATGGCCTGAGGTACCGAAGGCCACGCGCTGGTCCGCCACTGCCGGATCCGGGCGCAGACTGGCGTAGGCGGCGAGCAGCTTGGGCACGTCCACCAGGATCGAGGCGGGCGCCGGCTTGCCGGCGAGCGGACTGATGTCTGTGCTCATGTGGATTCCTGCTGGGTGGGAAGCGGTGCAGTCAGCGCCATCACGGCTCCATGCAGATCCGGCGATGCTGGCTGGGCGCCTGATGCCGACATGTCAATTGCCTTGTGTCCGCCGGACGGCGAGGAGGTCGGCAAGCATGGATGTGCCGGCGTAAAGATCAGGTATGCAAGCCGCACACAGGAGCGAACATCGCGTTCATCCACGGAACACCTCGGCGTGATGGTCGCGGCCGTCGTCCACCAACGCGATGTCGTTGCTGTCCTGCAATTGGCCGTCGAGTACGCAGCGTTCGGTTTCGCCGTCCCGCACACGGCGCACCACGATGTGGTAGTCGGTTTCGCGGAAGCGATAGTCCAGCGCGAACGTGTCCCAGCTTTGCGGCAGCAAGGGCAGCAGACGCAGGCGCTCGCCTTCCACGCGCAGGCCCAGCAGCGAATCCACGATCAGGCGGTACAGCCAGCCTGCCGAGCCGGTGTACCAACTCCAGCCCCCTCGTCCCACGTGCGGTGGTGCGCCGTACACGTCGGCGGTCACCACATAGGGTTCCACCTTGTAGGTGGCGATGGCATCGCCCTGGCCGTGGTTGACGGGGTTGATGAGGTTGAGCAACTCCCAGGCGCGCGCGCCGTCGCCCAGTTCGGCGAAGGCCATCGCCGCCCATACTGCGGCATGCGTGTACTGGCCGCCGTTCTCGCGCACGCCGGGCACGTAGCCCTTGATGTAGCCGGGGTCGAGCGCGGAAGTGTCGAACGGGGGATCAAGCAATTGCACCAGGCCGGCGTCGCGGCGCACCAGATGCGTATCCAGCGCATCCATCGCCTGACGCTGACGCAGGGGATCACCCGCGCCGGACAATACCGACCAGCTCTGCGCGATGGAGTCGATGCGGCATTCGAGATTGGCCGTCGAGCCCAGCGGCGTACCGTCGTCGAACCAGGCGCGGCGATACCAGCCGCCGTCCCATGCGCTGCGATCGAGGTTCTCGCGCAGTGTGGCGGCTTCGTCCACGCATCGCTGTGCGAAAGCCTCGTCGCCGTGCAGGCGCGCCAGCGGCACGAAGCGCTGCAGCACGTGATACAGGAAGAAGCCCAGCCATACGCTTTCGCCGCGGCCGCCTTCGCCCACCTTGTTCATGCCGTCGTTCCAGTCGCCGCTGCCCATCAGCGGCAGGCCGTGCGTACCGCGCGCGGCAGCACGGTTGATCGCACGCTTGCAATGCTCGTAGAGCGACTCCCGCAATTCCGAATGCGTGGGCAGGTCGTAGTAGGACTCTTCGCCCGGTCCCAGCAGCCGTCCCTCGATGTAGTTCGCCTGTTCGCCCAGCACGCCGGTGTCGGCGGTAACTTCCACATACCGGCTGGTGGCCAGTGGCAACCAGAGGAAATCGTCCGAGCAGCGCGTGCGTACGCCACGGTCCAGCGGCGGGTGCCACCAGTGTTGCACGTCGCCCTCGGGGAACTGATGCTCGGCGCACAGCAACAGATGCTGGCGCACCGCATAGGGCGAGGCGTGGACCATCGCCATCGCATCCTGCAACTGGTCGCGGAAACCGATCGCGCCGCCCGACTGGTAATAGCCGCTGCGCGCCAGGAAGCGGCAGGCGATGGTCTGGTACATCAGCCAGCCGTTGGCGAGCACGTCCACCGCCGGATCGGGCGTGCGCACCTGCACCTTGCCCAGCGTCCAGCGCCAATGCATGCGCACCGCCTCCAACGCGGCAGCGGCAGTGCCGCGATAGCGGAAGCGCTGTACCAGTTCGCTGGCCGCCTTGGCATCGGCGGCGACACCAAGGCGGAAGATCACCTCGTACTCGTCGTCATGGTCCAGCTCGAATGCCACCTGCACCGCGCCGCAGGGATCCATGCCGGCGCCGACCTGGCCGGAAAGTCTCGCGTTCGCCATGGCCGCCGGTCGGCGCAGGCTGCCGTTGCGGCCGAGGAATTCCGCCCGGTCGCCGCTGATGCTGCGCGCAGGGTGGTCGACGTCGATGAAGGCGACGCGGCCGACGAACTCCATGTTCCAGGCGTTGCGCGCCATCAGCGCGCCGGTGACGGGATCGGAACTGGTGATCACGTGCATTGCGGTCTTGTCGCGGAGGTCGCCGAGCACCCACTCCACGTAACCGGTGGCGCTGAACTTGCGCGTGCGGCCGCTGGTGTTTCGCACGCGCAGCACCGAGAACTTCACCGGCGCATCGAGTGCCACGTACACCCACAGCTCGCTGCGGATACCGTCCTGCTCGTGCTCGAACACGCTGTAGCCGAAGCCGTGACGGGTGCGGTAGGTGCCCCGTCCGCGGCATGGCAGCGGCGTGGGCGACCAGTACTCTCCGCTCTGCTCGTCGCGCAGGTAGATCGCCTCGCCGCCTGCGTCGGTGACCGGGTCGTTGCCCCAGGGAGTGAGCCGGAACTCGTGTGCGTTCTCGCTCCAGGTGTAGGCGCCGCCGCTTTCCGAAACAACCGTGCCGAACTGCGCGTTGGCCAGCACGTTCGCCCAGGGTGCGGGCGTGGCGCGGCCCGGCGCCAGCGTCACCACGTATTCGCTGCCGTCCGGCGCGAAGCCGCCGTAGGAGTTGCGCAACATCAACTCCTCGCTCGCCGGTGTTTGCGCCGGCGCGGACAAGGCACCCGAGGACTTTGCTTCGGTGGCGCGGAACGGCGCCGGTTGCGTCTGCACGTGATGGCGCCCGACCTGCTCTGCCAGGCCACCGCGGCTGTCGCTCAGTACCAGCCGTGCGGACGCCTGCATCAGCAACCGCTCCTCGCCGGACAGCTGCTGCGCGGAACGCACGAAGATGCCGCCCGGACGATCGATCAGATTCGCTTCCACACCCGAAGCAATCAGTCCCATGATCTGGTCGCGCAGCTGCTGGTGGTAGCCGGCGTGGTCTTCGTTCCAGATCACCAGGTCCACCGCCAGGCCTTTCAGGCGCCAATAGGCATGGGCCTGCACGAGCTGCCGCACCAGCTCGATGTGTGCAGGATCGGAGATATGCAGCAGCACGATAGGCAGATCGCCGGAAACCGCCTGCCCCCACAAACCGGACTGCCCGCGCCGGTTGGCGCGCAGGATGCCGGGATCGGCGCGCAGCGACGGATTGGCGTAGACGATGGAGGTGGCCATGTGCTCGTACAGCTGCGCGTCGGCAAGGCTGGCGTTGAGCTGGCGCAGCAGTACCTGGCTGTGCGTCCAGGCCAGGTCGAACACGCGATCGGCAAGGTGGCGGTCGCGGTATTTCTCGATCAGGCGCAGGCAGGCATCGCGGCTGTCGCCCATGCCGGTGACCAGGTCCACCCGCGCCGACTGTTCCGGCTCCAGCGTGATGCGGCAGCGGATCGCCACCACGGGATCGAGCACCGATCCCTCGCTGTCGCCGAGCTTGCGATGCGCCTCACCCGATGCGAGCGCACGCGGCGCGGCAAGAGTGCGGTTGCGGCCGATGAAGCGTGCGCGGTCGGTCTCGTAGGAGATCTCGTCGATGTCCGCGCCGTGCACTGCAAGCAAGTGGCACATCCACGGCACATGCTCGTCGGCCGAGCGCGGCCGGCGCGTGCAAACGATGGCCTGCAGTGCACGCACCAGTTCGGTCTGCACGAAAAGCTTGCTGAAGGCCGGATGCAGCGCATCGGCCATCGGCGGCGCCAGCACCACTTCGGCGTAGCTGGTGATCTCGATGGTGCGCCGCGTACGCGCGAAGTTGGTAACGCGCATGCGGCGAAGCTCGATGTCGTCCTCCGGCGAAACCACGATCTCGGTGTGCGTGTCGAAGTCGCGCTCGCGCACGCGGAACTCGGCGCGTGCGTCGGAGAAGATCGCCTCATGGAACCCGACGCGGCGCCGCACGGGTTGATGCGCCGCGGACCAGAACACGCCGCTCTCCACGTCGCGCAGATAACAGAACTGCCCCCAGTCGTCGCGGCTGATGTCCTCGTGCCAGCGTGTCACGGCCAGCTCGCGGCGACGGCTGTAGCCGCCGCCGGCGCTGCTCACCATGACGTGGTAGCGGCCATTCGAAAGCAGTTGCACGGCGGGCCGCGGGCGGTTCGGATCGGTGAACACGCGCAACCTCGTCTCCGCTCCCCGCGCCAGCGCTTCGGGCGCGGGTGCCGAGGTGGCATGACGGTATTCGGCCGCGCTGCGCGGCACGCGCTCCTGCAGCAGCAACAGGGTGGCCTGCAGGGCCGGATCGGCGACGAAGCGGCGCTGCATCGGCTGGCTGCACAGCAAGTGGTCCAGCGCCAACAGGCTCATGCCCTGGTGGTGCGCCATGTAGGAACGGAGCACCGTGGCGCGCTGTCCATGCGGCAACCGCGCGGGCGTGTAGTCAACGGCTTCGTGCAATCCATAACGGCCCTCCAGGCCCTCTTCCGCCAGCCGCTGCAGGTTGGCGCAGGCAGCCTTCGGCGCAACCATCAGCGCCAGCGCCGTGGCATAGGGCGCCACTACCAGTTCCTCGCCCAGGCCACGCTTCAGGCCCAAGCCAGGCACGCCGAAGGCGCGGTACTGGTAATTGAAATGGACGTCCATCGTGTTGTAGCCCGATTCCGATACGCCCCATGGCAGGCCTAGCTGGTGGCCGTACTCGATCTGCCGCGCCACCGCGGCGCGGCAGGTCTGGTCGAGCAAGGTGCTTTCGTAGCTGGGCATCACCAGCATCGGCATCAGGTACTCGAACATCGAGCCGGACCACGACAGCAGCACCGGCTCGCCACCGGTGACGGTGAGCAGGCGGCCGAGCGCAAACCAGCTTTCCTGCGAAAGCTGGCCCTGCGCGATGGCAACGAAGCTGGTGAGTCGTGCCTCGGAGGCGAGCAGGTCGTAAAAGCCCGAGTCCAGCCGGCGCTCGTCCACGTTGTAGCCGATCGACAGCAGCTCGCGCCGCGCGTCGTGCAGGAAGCCGTAGTCCATCATCGCCAACGCACCGCACTGTGCTGCCAGCCGCTCCATCGTCGCGAGCAGGTCCGAGGCACGATTGCGCGCCTCCTGCAACGGGATCGAGGCCTGCACCTCGTCGATCTGCGCCAGCTGGCGCAGCGTAGGCATGCCCAGGTCGCCCTCCCCGGCCGCCCAGTGGACGAAGGGGCGGAGGCAATCGCAACCGTCGTGGCATTGCACGCGCAGTGCCTGCAACCAGAAGTCGGCGTCTCCCTCCGGCTCGACATCCAGCGCGGCCGCGGCGGCCTCGGCAAGGTCGGTCAGGCGTTCCATGCAGGCGACGGCGGCTTTCACGTTGCCGAGCGGCTGGCCAAGCGCGGCTTCCAGCTCGCGGCGCAGGGCAGCCAGCGCGTCGGTGCGGCGGTCCTCCGCGACGAGTGCGCGCTCCAGCAGGTCGAGGGTGTCGGCCAGGCCTTCGAGCTGGCGGTGCTCGAACAGCGGCGCATCGGCCAGCTCCAGCAGGCCGATGCGCAGGGTAAGCAGGTGCCCGGCAAGGTTGCCGCTGTCCACGGTAGATACGTAGCGGGGCGGCAACGGTTGCAGCGACAGCGTGTCGTACCAGTTGTAGAAATGACCGCGATGGCGCGGCAGGTCCTGCAACGTGCGCAGCGTGCCACCCGTACGTTGCAGCAAGCGCTCGACGCTCAGGTAGCCCAGGTCCCACGCCGACAGATTCGCCAACAAGGCCAGGCCCATGTTGGTGGGCGAGGTACGGTGGGCGATCATCAGCTCCGGCTGCTCCTGCCGGTTGTCTGGCGGCAACCAGTTCTCCTGCGGACCCACATGGCTCTCGAAGAACGCCCAGGTCTTGCGCGCCAGTCGGCGCAGGAAACGGATATCGGTGGGCGTGGCGTCGAAATGTTGCGACGGCTGCGGCCGGCTGATCCGCCAGGCGATCGCGGGCGCCACCAGCCACAGCAGCAGGAACGGCGCGGCCACGCCAAGCGCGGCCGGCCGGGTCCACGCCAGGGTCGCGCCGACCAGCACGCCCAGCAACGGAGCGATCCACATCGCGCGCCACAGCACCGCGGGGTCGTCGCGCCCCGCACGCGCGGTCTGCCGCGAAGGTTTCCATTGCAGCAGGTTCCGGCGGCTGACGAAGAGTCGCCACAGGGTACGCAGCACCGCATCGAGGCTGTACAGCGCCTCGTGCGGCAGCCACACCAGGCCGAGTGCGGCGCGCGCCGCATGCTGCCCGACCTCGCGCATGGCGGCGCGCAGATGCTGGTCCAGCACCGCGTCGCGCGGCTTCTGGAACAGTTCCAACAACGAGGCCAGCAACAGCGGCACCAACACCACCATCAGCACGGCGAGGGTCCACGAGGGTTGCGTCGCACACGACAGCCATCCGAACAACAGCAAGACCATCAACGAGGGCGGTACCAGGCTGCGCCGCAGGTTGTCCAGGATCTTCCAGCGCGACAGCGCAGTGAGCGGATTGCGCCGCCAGCCGCCGCCGCGCGCCGGCGCCCATGGCAGCAACCAGGGCAGCAGTTGCCAGTCGCCGCGGATCCAGCGGTGCCGCCGCCTGGCGTCGTCGATGTAGCGCGCCGGATATTCCTCGTACAGCAGCAGGTCGCTGATCAACCCGCTGCGCGCGTAGCAGCCTTCCAGCAGGTCGTGGCTGAGGATGTGGTTGTCCGGGAAGCGGTCGCCGAGCACCTTCTCGAAGGCGTCCAGATCGTAGATGCCCTTGCCGATGAAGGATCCTTCGTCGAACAGGTCCTGGTACACGTCCGATACCGCGCGCGTGTATGGGTCGATGCCCGCGTCGCTGCCGAACAGCCGCGCATACGCCGAACGCATCGCGCTGGACAGGCTGATGCCCACGCGCGGCTGCAGGATGGCGTGGCCCGCGACGACACGCACGCATGTGGGGTCGAATACCAGGCTGTTGAGCGGATGCGCCATCGCACCCACGAAGCGGCGCGCGGACTCGCGCGGCAACTGGGTATCCGCATCCAGCGTGATCACATAGCGCACGTCCGCCAGCACATCGGCGCGGCCCATCACCAGGGCGAAGGCGTCGCGCGCGCCGCCGCGCAACCATGCATTGAGGTCGGACAGCTTGCCGCGCTTGCGCTCGCGTCCGCCCCAGGTGCGTTCTGAAGGATTCCACCGGCGCGGACGGTGAAACAGGAAGAAGCGATCTGCCTCGGCGTCGGCATAGGCTTCGTTCAAGGCCTCGATGCGTTCGCGCATCAGGTTCAGCAGTGCTTCGTCCTGCGGCTGACTTTCGGCGGCGGCATCGGCGAAGTCAGTGAGCAGGGCGAAGTGCAGGTAGCGGTCCCGGTTCGCCAGGTAGCGCACCAGCAGGCCTTCGGCAAGTTCGTCGACGTCGTCCGCATCCGTCAGCATGGCGGGCACCGCCACCAGGGTGCGCTTGTCGGACGGCAGGCCTTCGTCATAGTCCATCCGCGGCAGGACCCGCGGATCGGTGATTACCGTCGCCAGCCAGTTCACCAGGCTGATGGCCAGCTGGCTGCTTACCAGGACTACCGGAATTGCCAGCAACAGCCAGGGCCAGCGGCGGGCGGTGTCGAGCGGCAGGTTCTGTACCAGCGGCCACGCCAGCAGCACGGTGAGCAGCACGATCAAGCCCAGGTAGAGCGTCACCGGCCGGCGCCCGTGAAACACCAGCCGACGCCAAAACCGCGCGGGTGTCGCGCGCGCTTCCACACGCGCTTCCAGTGCCTCCACTCCGCCGTCCACCAGGTAGAAGCCGACGTGGCCGCGCGCCTCAGCCCGTTCGCCACCGCCACCTTCACGCGCCAACGCCACTGCGGCCTGGGCTACCGCCTGCTCGGACAGCGTGCAATGCCGCGCCAGAGTCTCCACCGCGCGGCGGTATTGGTCGCGCGTGGCGAAGTCCATGTCCGCGTAGACACCCGTCGGGTCTTCGCGCAGCGCGCGCTCCACCAGGCTGGTGCTCTCGACGAAGCCGCGCCAGTCCATCGCCGAGAGCGTGCGCAGGCTGCCGATGCTGTTGCCGATGGAAACCTGGTCGGCCGCCTGCTGTTGCGCTTCCATCCGCACCATGTGTTCGATGCTTTGTCCGGACTCCGTCAGGCGCTGTTCCACCCAGGTCAGCGGCAGCACCAGCGCAGGACTCTGGCCCTGCAATCGGCGCGCCAGCTCGGCCACGAAGGAGCTGACCATCGGTGGATTCGAGCGTGCCATGTCGGCCACCGCCAGCACGACGCTCTTGGGATCGCGCTCCGCCACCTCGCTCATGCGATTGGCCCAGTGCGCGGCGCGGCGACGATCGCCCCAGTCGATCATCACCCGTGCGGCCACGCGGCGCAGGTTCTCTATCAGCGCCAGCCGCAGCATGATCGGGATGGCCCACAGCTCGCCGAGCGTAAGCGGAGCCACGGTCTGGTACGAGGTGACGAAACGGCGCAGGCTTTCGACATCCACGTGGCCATCGCCGTGCGCAATGGTTTCCTGGGCGATTTCATATACCCGGGGCAAACCCGCACATGGCCCGTTCAACAATACCGGCAGCTCGCGGCTGTAACCCTTGGGAAGGTGACGCTGTGCCGTGCGGATCTGTTCCTCGACCAGGTAATAGTTGTCCAGCAACCACTCTGCCGCGGGGGTGATGCGACGGCCGTCGCGCATGGTTTGCGTGAGCAGGTCGCTGGCCTCTGCCAGCAGCCGTTGATTGCTGGACAGGCGCGCCAACAATGCGTCGGTCCGCGTCTGCGCACTCGTGCGGTGACGACTGGCCAGTTCGGCGCCGTGCTGATCCATCCGATCGGCGCTGAACAGCTCGTCACGCAACGCCGATTCCGGCTCGTCCTGCTGCTGCCGGCGACGGCGCAGACGTATACGCAGACGGCGGAGAAAGGGAATGGATAGCAGGCCGTTTTTCAAAAGCGGGCGTCCTTTGGCAGGAGCGTGAGGGGATGCCGCATCGCACGGATGCGCTTCGACCGCACGAGGCGGCCATGGATTCGACCCTGTCCCTCTTTAGATAACGGGCTGCGCGAAAGCGCCGCGTGAAGGCCTCCGTGATCCTGCGTTCACATCGCGCGCGACGGGCCGATGCGGCGCGCACCCGTCAACTGCCTGTTCTACGCTGCGCCACACCGTGCCTTCGCAAACTCGCGTACGCTTTTTGCTTTTACAGAGATTCTTTGCACCGCCTACCGACATCCGTCATGCTCCCCGCAACAGCCCTACCCAACCTCTCATGATCGAATTCGGACACGGCACCCACGTCGGCTTGCGCCGCACGCGCAACGAAGACACCTATTACGCCGACGCCACGCTCGGCCTGTTCCTGGTGGCCGATGGCATGGGTGGCCATCTGCACGGCGAGGTAGCCTCGGCGCTGGTGCGCGACAACGTGGTCGAGTTGGTCAGCCGTGGACATGGCCTGGCCGAGGCCATCCATGGCGCCAACGAATACCTGATGGCGCAACTGCTCAACCAAGGCAACAGCCTGCCCATGGGAAGCACCATCGCTGCCTTGCGCCTGGTGGACGACGGCTACGAGGCGGCCTGGGTGGGCGACAGCCGCATCTACACCTTGGGTCGCGAGTTGCGCCAGATCAGTCACGATCATTCGCTGGTGCAAGCACTGGTCGAAGCGGGCAAGCTGGACCCGGCGCACACCGCGCGACACCCGAACCGCAACGTGCTGACGCAGGCCTTGGGTGTAACCGCCGCGGCGCAATTGCACGTGGGCATGGCGCACGGCCGCCTCGCACCCGGCATGGGTTTCCTGCTGTGCAGCGACGGATTGACCGAGGACCTCGATGTAGCGTCAATCGCCCGCACCGTGGCGCGCACCGATCTCGCCGCGCAGGAGTGCGTGGATCAGCTGCTGCTGAATGCACTGGATCGCGGCGGCAAGGACAACATCACCGCGATCCTTGTGCGCTCAAGCTGAGCCGGCTTCCGCAAGGGCTGCGGGGGCTTCCAATTTGCGCCAAACGCTGGCGCCGCCTGCGCTCTTGTCCAGTGCATCGAGCCGATGCTCATGCATGGCGACCTCTTCGGCGCTCGCGCGCAACACGCGCGGACGCCCGCGAAGAACCAGGGGTGCCGCAACCATCGCGGCGGTCGACGATTCCTGCGGCTGCTCGAAAGCAAGATCCATGGCGACCTGGCCCGACGTCATCGCAAGATAGACGTCGGCCAGCAACTGTGCGTCGATCAGGCCGCCGTGCAGGTCGCGCCGCGAGTTGTCCACACCGAGGCGTTTGCACAAGGCATCCAGGCTGTTGCGCTGGCCAGGATAGCGTTCGCGCGCCATGGCCAGCGTGTCGAGCACGCTGCAACGATCGCCGATGCTGCCGAAACTGTCGCCCAGTCGCGCCAGCTCGGCATTGAGGAAGCCCACGTCGAAGCTGGCGTTGTGGATGATGAGTTCGGCGCCGTCGATGAAGGCGAGGAAATCGTCCACCTTGTCGGCAAAGAGCGGCTTGTCCACGAGGAAGTCATCGCGGATGCCGGTGACCTGGCTGGCGCCTTCGTCCATCGCGCGTTGCGGATTGAGGTAGGTTTGCCAGTGCCGGCCGGTGAGGCGACGGCCCAGCATTTCCACGCAGGCGATCTCGACCAGCCGGTGCCCCTGGCGCACCTCGAGGCCGGTGGTTTCCGTATCCAGCACCACCTGCCTCATGCGTGGCTCCTGCGTTGTTCGGCCTGCTCGCGCGCTGCCTGATCCACGCGCTCGTTCTCGACATGGCCGTTGTGGCCCTTCACCCACTGCCAGCGCACACGGTGATTGCCGGTGGCGGCGGAGAGGCGCTCCCACAAATCCTGGTTCTTCACCGGCTTCTTGTCCGACGTGCGCCAGCCGTTCGCGCGCCATTTCGGCAGCCACTGCTCGATACCCTGCATCACGTAGCGCGAGTCGGTGGTGAGCAACACGGCACAGGGCCGGGTCAATGCTTCCAGTGCACCGATGGCAGCCATCAGCTCCATGCGGTTGTTGGTGGTGTCTGCCTCGCCGCCGGCCAGCAGGCGTTCGTGCCCCTTGGCACGCAGCAGCGCCGCCCAGCCGCCCGGGCCCGGGTTGCCGAGGCAGGCGCCATCGGTAAAGGCTTGTACTTCTTCAGTCACACGGTTTTCCACAATCAAGAGACGGAATGTCGCCGCGTACCTGGCGACAGGCGCGCATTCACCGGCGCATGCGCGGGCAACGGCCGCAGCTTCAGAGGGGTGGCGATGCGCCGCTGCTTGCGCGCCAGCATCAGGTATGCACCACCCCAGCGGCTGTCGTCGCCGACCGCCTGGGTGCCGGGCCGGTACGCGCCCAGGCGGCGCAGGCTCTCGACTTCCAATCCGTCGCGTTGCAGATACTGGCGCAGGCGCCACGGCCATTGCAGCGATTGCCGCTGTCCGCGCGCGTGCCAGCGGAACCACGGTGCCCAGCCGCCCAGCGGATGCACGGCTGTCACCAGCAAGATGCCGCCAGGTGCGAGTACGCGACAGGCCTCAGCCAGCAGCGCGGCGGTTTGCGGCGCGGGTTCCAGCGCATGCTGCAACCAGACAAGATCAAAGGCTTCATCGATGAAAGGCAACGGATCGTCGGCGTGGCTGCGCAAGTCGCCACGATAGCCGTCGCGTGCGAGCCACAGGCGTGTCCATGCCATGTCCGGCAGCGGGGGCACGGCATCGTCGTCGGCCACGCCAATGCGCAGCGCACGCCGCCCCGTCTCGCGCCGCAACAGCGGCGCCATGCTGCGCCACTGCCCGCTGCGCAACCGCCGCAGGGGCGCACTGGCCTGGATATCGTCGTCGTGTTGAAGCGGCATGCATTCGATCCGACGCACGGTCGTCGCTGGAATCCAGTCGGCAGTGTAACGTTTGGAGGCGCCGCTCGTGTCGCGTTCCCGCGGACCCGATGCATATCGCTTAACTGCCCACGCCCCTTAACGACAAGCTAACGAGTTGCCGCAACAGGCTGTTTATAGTCGGAAGCTTCACGCACGCCGGGACGGCTGCGTCTGCACGTTCGACCAACGCAGCGGAGCATGCCGTGCACCTCGTACCGTTACCGGCACTGGCCGACAACTACATCTGGCTGCTGCACGACGACGCAGGCAACGCCATCGTCGTCGATCCCGGCGATGACGCACCGGTGGAGCAGGCACTGGCCTCACGGGGGCTGCGGCTGCGCGCGATACTGTTGACGCACCACCATGCTGATCACATCGGCGGTGCGGCCGCGCTGCGCCAACGACATGGCGCCTCCGTGTACGCGCCCGAGGATGCGCACATCGAGGCAGCCACCGTGCGCGTGCGCGACGGCGAGAGCATCGCCCTTTCGGAGCCGCGAGCCAACTACAAGGTAATCGCCGTTCCGGGCCATACGCTGAGTCACGTGGCCTACTACGGCGAAGGCGTGCTGCTGGCCGGCGACACCCTTTTCAGCATGGGCTGCGGCCGGCTGTTCGAAGGTACGCCTGCGCAGATGCTGGCGTCGCTGGATCGTCTTGCCGCGTTGCCGGCCGCCACCCTGCTCTGTTGCGGGCACGAATACACGGCGGCCAATGGCCGCTTCGCCCACGAAATCGAACCCGGCAATGCCGCGCTGTCGGCACGCCGGCAGGAGGTGGCCGCGCTTCGCGCCCGGCAGCACCCCAGCCTGCCCGTGACCATGGCCAGCGAGTTGGCGACCAACCCGTTCCTGCGCATCGACGAACCAGCCGTGATTGCCTGGTGCGAACGGCAGGTCGGCCGAGCCGAGGATCGCATTGCACGCTTCGCCTCCGTCCGCGCAGCCAAGGATGTGTTCCGCGCATGAACGTACACCTTCATCCCAAACGGCTATTGCCGCTGATAATCTCGGCCCTGCTCACCGCATGCGCCACCGCGCCGGCACCGCGCCCCTCGACGACGACACCCGCCGTCCAACCGGTAACCGCGCCCGCTCCTGCTGCTGCGGCGACGTCCGCTGCGACGGCCACGCAAGCGCCGTCAGACGACGACAACGTCTGGAATCGGTTGCGCAACAGCTTCCAGATGGCCGATTGCGATGAAGACCCCGCAGTGCTGTCCTGGGCGAAGCGCTACACGAGCAACCCGCAGCGCTTCGAGCAGCAAGTACAGGACGCGTTGCCCAAGCTGATCTACGTGCAGCAGGTGGCGTCGGAACACGGTGTGGCCGGCGAGTTCGCCTTCCTGCCGTGGATCGAGAGCGGCTATCGGCCGATTCCCGGCCATAACGGTCGCCCCGCCGGCATGTGGCAGATCATGCCGGCCACCGCAGCCGCGATGGGTCTGCGTGTGAACGGACGCTACGACGGGCGCCTGGATGTGCAATCCACCGCAGACGCGGTGATGAAGCTGCTGAGCCGCTATTACGACGAATTCCGCGACTGGCGCGTCGCCGACTACGCCTACAACGCCGGCGAGTACAAGGCGCGCCAGCTGGTGCAGGGCCACGGTCTTCCGCCGGCGGCACCAGCGATACCGCGCTGGCCGGTGCACAACATCACCCGTGAGCACCTCACCAAGTTGCTGGCCATGGCCTGCGTGGTGCGCCAACCCGGGCGCTTCAATGTCAGCCTGCCCGTACTGGCGCCCAGCCAGCACCTCGTCAAGGTGCAACTGCCGCATTCGATGCCGCTGGCGCGTGCTGCCGACAAGGCCGGCATGCCGTTGGACACATTGAAGGACCTCAATGCCGCCTTCCGCAACGACATCGCGGATGCCAGCGTGGCCTCCTACTTGATGATGCCGGCAAACCACGCGCAGCAGTTCCACGATGCGCTGCTTGCCCAGGCCATGAACGCCGGTGATTCGACCGATGGCGGCTTCGCGAACAGCTTCGCCGCCGCCGAGAGCGGCCCCGCGTCGTCGCCCAATGCGACGGGTTCGAGACCGGCCACGCACCCCGTCACGCACCGGGTCGCGCAAGGCGAAACCCTGTGGCAGCTCGCGCACCACTATTCGGTAAGCGTGGGTGATTTGCAGCAATGGAACCATCTGCAAGGGCAGGCCATTCGTCCCGGCGAGGTACTCATGGTCAGCTCGCCGCAATAACCATGATCAACACCACGCTGTGGCGACGCATGCAAAGAAGGCGGCCATTGGCCGCCTTCTTTGCATGATACAGGGGCGCCTCGGCTTACATCCGGTCCTTGGCGATCTTGATCTCGGTGCCAGCGCGCAGCGCCTTGATCAACTCTTCGGTTGCCACGGCACCGTAGGCCTGAGTCATCTGCTGGCGCAGCGCGTTGCGCTGGTCGGATGGCATCTTGGAAAGATCCGCCCCCTGCACCTTGTCCACCGCCAGCAGTGCATAGCTGCCGTCCTGCATGTCCACCGCGGCGTACTGCGGCTTGCCGTCCGCCGGGTGTGGCAGCAGGAAGGCCTGATCACGCAGTGTCGCGGGCACGTCGGGCTGGATGCGCACCACGTCGGCCACGCTCTTCACGTTGGCGTTGTCGGAAGCGGCCACTGCCGCCAGCGTCTCGCCCTTGCGCAGGCGCGCCAGCAGCGCGTCAGCCTGTTGCTTCGCGGCGGCAGTGATGCGCTGGTCGAGGATGGTCTTGCTGATCGCGTCGTGCACTTCGGCCAGCGGTCTGGCTGCAGCAGCCACGTGCTGCGCCACGCGGACCACCACCGCGTCGTCATTGCCCAGCTCGATCAGGTTGGAGTTGTTGCCCTGTGCCAACACGTCGTTGCCGAACGCCGCCTTGATGACTTTGGGATCGGCTGCAACGCCCTGGCCGCCCTGGCGCGAGAACAGCGCCGTGGTCTTGATCGGCAGGCCAAGCGCTTGCGCGGCCGGTTCCAGCGAGGACGGGTTCTGATAGGTGTTGTCCGACAATTTTCCGGCCACTTCGTTGTATTTGCGGTCCTTGTCGCCGCTGGTCGCCTCGGCCAGCAGTTGGTCGCGGACTTCGGCGAACGACTTGGCATCGCCGCTGCGGATGTCGCGCAGCCAGAGGATGTCGTAACCGTCTGGCGTCAGCACCGGCTTGGAGATCTCGCCCTTCTTCAGCGCGAACATCGCGCTGTCGAAAACGGCGTTGGTCACGCCCTTCTGCAGCCAGCCCAGATCACCACCCTGGCGTTTCGAACCGAGGTCGTCCGAGTCCTGCACAGCGACCTTGGCGAAATTGTCCGGGGTGAGACCGGTGGCGATCTTCTCGGCCTTGGCCAGCGCGGCCTTCTGTTGGTCGGGCGTGGCGTTGGCGGGCACGTTGACGAGGATGTGCGACACCTCGCGCTGTTCGGGCAACACGAAGCGCTGCTTCTCGTTCTCGTACCGCTTCATCAGGTCGGCGTCGCTGGGCGGCGCATCCGGCTTGAGCTCGGAACCCTTCACCTCGATGTACTGCAGCGATACCTGCTCGGGATTCATGTAATCCGCGAGGTGCGCCTTGTAGTAGTCCGCGATCTGCGCATCGGTGACGCTGGCGTCGGCAGGCTGCGGCTTGGGCAGCACGGCGTAGCTGATGTCACGGCGCTGCATGCGCAGGTCGAGGTAATGGTTGATTTCCTCGTCGGTGACGATGGTGCTGGCGTTGACTGCGTTCGGCAAGGCCTGCGTGGCCAGCGAAGCACGCACGTCGTCCTGGAACATGTCGGGCGTTTTGCGCTGTTCGGCCAGCACGGTACGGTACATATTGGGGTCGAACTGGCCATTGACCTGGAACGCGGGAATGCCGGCGATGTAGTCACGCACGGCCTGGTCCGGCACGCGCACGCCCCAGTCCTCGTTCGCCTTCAACAGCAGTTGCTGGTCGATCATGCCGTCCAGCACCTTCAGCTTCATGTCCGGCTTTTCGAACGCGTCCGCGTCGAACCTGTCGCCCTGCTCTGCGCTCATCTGCTGGCGCAGCTCGTTCATGCGGCCCTGGAAATCCTGCTGGCTGATCTCGTGCTTGCCGACCTTCGCCACGTAGGTGTCGGCGCGGGACATGATGTAGCCCTCGATGCCGAAGAACGACATCGCGAAGGTGGCCAGGCCGAGAAGGACAGCGGCGGGCCATCCGTGCATCTTGTTGCGAATTGCCTGCAGCATTGCCTACCTTCCTGCGAGTGTTGTGCGGCGCACTCGGCGCGCGTTGCCTGAACCATTCAACACGACGGCTTCCCCAGCGACGTCGTCAAACAACAAGGGCGCCGCTGGGGCGCCCTTGCAAACCGTGGCGGAGCGGACGGGACTCGAACCCGCGACCTCCGGCGTGACAGGCCAGCATTCTAACCGACTGAACTACCGCTCCACAGATTTCTGGTGGGTGCTGTAGGGATCGAACCTACGACCATCGCCTTGTAAGGGCGGCGCTCTACCGCTGAGCTAAGCACCCGAAACCGAGCATCAGCCGCTCAGTTTAGGGCGTCCTTGAGCGTCTTGCCAGCCTTGAAGGCGGGAACCTTCGAAGCCTTGATCTTGATCGTCTCGTTGGTGCGCGGGTTGCGACCGGTGCGGGCGGCGCGCTTGCGCACGGTGAAGGTGCCAAAACCCACCACCGACACGTCCTCGCCCTTCTTCAGCGACTTCTGCACGACTTCGACAAACGCGTCGAACGCACGACCGGCATCGGCCTTGGTCAGTTCGGCCTTGTCGGCGATGGCATTGATCAGATCGGTTTTATTCATTGAAAACTCCCTAGTGCGTTTTGCGGCAGGCTCGCCCCGTGGCATGGGCGCGCGCAACCGCCATGGATGGTTGGTAGCCGCTGGGCGTCGTGACGCAACCCCGCATCGCGGACGCATGCAGCAGGCGCCGGGATCACGGTCCCGCCTTTATACCAGCGCCTCGCCAAGCACCGCAATACAAGCTGCAGCAAGGTTTCCGGGCGATACATGGAGGTCGCTGAAACTTTTGCATCCCGCAAAACACCTGCGGCACTTGCGGATTCTCCGGAGGCGTGAATGAACAAGGCGCCGCAGGTCGATTGACGACCCGGCGGCGCCTTGCCTGCGTGTGATTTCAATGCGGGCGGATATGCGACTCAGCCTCCTCGGCTTCCGGCTTTTCCTCGTGTGCCGTGTGCGATTCCGGTTTCGCTTCGTTCGGCTGCAGCGCGCGCTCCAATGCGATGTCCAGCACTTCGTCGATCCAGCGCACCGGGTGGATTTCCAACGACGAGGTGACATTGGCCGGCATGTCGGCCAAGTCCTTCTTGTTGTCCTCCGGGATGATCACCGTGGTGATGCCTCCGCGATGCGCCGCCAGCAGCTTCTCCTTTAGGCCACCGATGGGCAGTACGCGGCCGCGCAGGGTGATCTCGCCGGTCATCGCCACTTCCGAGCGCACCGGCACCTTGGTCAGCGCGGACACCAACGCGGTGCACATGCCGATGCCGGCACTGGGGCCATCCTTCGGCGTGGCGCCCTCGGGCACGTGCACGTGGATATCGAATTTCTGGTGGAAATCGGCGTCGATGCCCAATCGATCCACGCGCGCGCGCACCACCGACAACGCGGCCTGGATGGATTCCTTCATCACGTCTCCAAGCTGACCGGTATGCACCAGATGCCCCTTGCCCGGCACCACCGACGCCTCGATGCTAAGCAACTCGCCGCCCACCTGGGTCCAGGCCAGGCCGGTGACCAGGCCAACCTCGTTCTGCAGCTCCTTGCGGCCGAAGTCGAAGCGGCGCACGCCGAGGTAGTGGTCGAGGTTGGACGAATCCACGACCACGGCCCCCGCGGCCTTTGTCTTGCCCTTGGCTGCCTTGGCCGCCGCCACCGGCTTCGTCTTGCCCTTGGCCTTGCGCACTTCGCCTAACGTGAGCTCCTTCACCACCTTGCGGCAGATCTTGGATATCTCGCGCTCGAGATTGCGCACGCCGGACTCGCGCGTGTAGTAGCGCACGATGTCGCGCACGGCCTCCTCGGCGACGCTCAATTCCTCCGGCCTCAGGCCATTCGCCTTGAGCTGCTTCGGAAGCAAATACTTCTGCGCGATGTTGAGCTTCTCGTCCTCGGTGTAACCCGGAATACGGATCACTTCCATGCGATCGAGCAGAGGCCCGGGAATGTTCAACGAATTCGCGGTGGCGACCCACATCACTTCGGAAAGGTCGAGGTCGACCTCCAGATAGTGATCATTGAAGGCATGGTTCTGTTCGGGATCGAGTACTTCCAGCAATGCCGAGGACGGGTCGCCGCGGAAGTCCATCGACATCTTGTCGATCTCATCCAGCACGAACAGCGGGTTCTTGCTGCCGGTCTTGTTGAGGTTCTGCACGATGCGACCCGGCATCGATCCGATGTAGGTGCGCCGATGGCCGCGGATCTCCGCCTCGTCCCGCACTCCGCCCAGCGACATCCGGACGAATTTGCGGTTGGTAGCCTTGGCGATGGATTGACCGAGCGAGGTTTTGCCCACGCCGGGCGGTCCGACCAGGCACAGGATCGGCCCCTTCATCGTCGATACGCGATGCTGCACGGCGAGGTATTCGAGGATGCGCTCCTTGACCTTCTCCAGGCCGAAGTGGTCAGCGTCCAGCACTTCCTGCGCCAGCGCCAGATCCTTGCGCACCTTGCTGCGCTTCTTCCACGGCACGCCGATCAGCCAATCCAGGTAGTTGCGCACCACCGTGGCCTCGGCCGACATCGGCGACATCTGGCGCAGCTTGCCGAATTCCTGCCGCGCCTTGGCCAGCACCGGCTTGGGCATGCCGGCGTTCTCGATTTTCTTCTGCAGTTCCTCGATCTCGTTCGGGCCCTCTTCGCCCTCACCCAGCTCCTTCTGGATCGCCTTCATCTGCTCGTTGAGGTAGTACTCGCGCTGACTCTTCTCCATTTGCGACTTCACGCGACCGCGAATGCGCTTTTCCACCTGCTGCAGGTCCATTTCGCCGTCGACGAGGCCGATAAGCAATTCCAGCCGCTCCCCCACGTCGGCCGTTTCCAGCACCTTCTGCTTGTCAGCCATGCGCACGGACAAGTGCGCCGCGATCGAGTCGGCCACACGCGAGGGGTCCTCGATGCCGGACAGGCTGGCCAGGACTTCCGGCGGAAGCTTGCGGCTCTGCTTCACCAGTTGCTCGAACAGCGACACCAGGGTGCGCGACACCACGTCCAGTTCGCGGTCCTTGCTGCCATAGACCGGCTCGATAACGCGCGAACCGGCCACCAGCATGCCGCCGTCCTCGCGGCAGTCTTCGATGGAAACGCGCGACTGGCCCTCGACCAGCACCTTCACCGTGCCATCGGGCAGTTTGAGCAGCTGCAACACGCCGGCCAAGGTGCCGATCTGATGCAAATCGTCCACCGCCGGGTCGTCGATATCCGGGCTCTTCTGCGCCACCAGCAGGATCTTCCGCTCGCCCTCCATGGCACGCTCCAGCGCACGCATCGACTTGTCCCGCCCAACGAACAACGGGATGACCATATGCGGATAGACCACCACATCGCGCAGTGGCAATACGGGCAGCGCATCGAGTATGGCGCGCTTGGGGGCGTTCTTGGCCATCGGGTTTTCTCACGGCAATACGGTGGGGCGAGCCCGACACTGCGCCGGGCCGCATGACACGTCAAGTGGTGGCAAAACGGGAATTACTCAAGCGCGGCCTACCTAGGCGAACGTCCATGTTTCACGAGATTCGAGCGGACCGCCACCTGTCCCTGCACTCTTCAAAACAAAACGGCTCCGACGCGGACGCCGGAGCCGTGTTTGCATAGCCTGCGACGATCAGGCGGCGTCGCCGCCCTCGCCTGCCGCACGCTGCTGCAGGTTGCCCCGGTAGATCAGGTAGGGCTCGGCCTGACCTTCGATCACCGCGTCGTCCACCACCACCTTGCTGACGTGCTCCAGCGACGGCAGCTCATACATGGTGTCGAGCAGCACCTGTTCGAGGATGGTGCGCAAGCCGCGTGCGCCAGTCTTGCGCTTGAGCGCCTTCTTGGCGATCGCCTGCAGGGCCTCGGGGCGGAACTCCAGCTCCACCTCTTCCATCTCGAACAGCTTCTTGAATTGCTTGGTGACGGCGTTCTTCGGCTCGGTCAGGATCTTCACCAGCGCCGGCTCATCCAGCTCCTCCAGCGTGGCGATCACCGGCAGGCGACCGACGAATTCGGGGATCAGGCCGAAGCGCACCAGGTCCGCCGGCTCCACGTCGGCCAGCACCTTGCCCAGGTTCTGCGTGCGCTCCTTGCTGCGCACTTCGGCGCCGAAACCGATGCCGGTGCTTTCGGAACGCTGCTGTATCACTTTTTCCAAGCCGGCGAACGCGCCGCCGCAGATGAACAGGATGTTCTTGGTGTCCACCTGCAGGAATTCCTGCTGCGGATGCTTGCGTCCACCCTGCGGTGGCACCGAGGCCAGCGTGCCCTCGATCAGCTTGAGCAGTGCCTGCTGCACGCCTTCGCCGGAAACGTCGCGGGTGATTGACGGGTTCTCGCTCTTGCGCGAAATCTTGTCGATCTCGTCGATGTAGACGATGCCCGACTGCGCCTTCTCGACGTCGTAGTCGCACTTCTGCAGCAGCTTCTGGATGATGTTCTCGACGTCCTCGCCCACGTAGCCGGCTTCGGTCAGCGTGGTGGCGTCGGCGATGGTGAACGGCACGTTGAGCAGGCGCGCCAGCGTCTCGGCAAGCAGCGTCTTGCCTGAGCCGGTGGGGCCGATCAGCAGGATGTTGGACTTGCCCAGCTCGACGTCGTCGCCCTTCTGGCGCGACTCCATCCGCTTGTAGTGGTTGTATACCGCCACCGCCAGCGCCTTCTTGGCGCGAGCCTGGCCCACCACGTACTGATCCAGCGACTCGCGGATTTCCTTCGGCTTGGGCAGCTGAGTGCGACCGGAGGCCGCCTTTTCTTCCAGCTCTTCGCGGATGATGTCGTTGCAAAGCTCAACGCACTCGTCGCAGATGAACACGGACGGACCCGCGATCAGCTTGCGCACCTCATGCTGGCTCTTTCCGCAGAAAGAGCAGTAGAGAATCTTGCCGCTGTCACCGGAACGCCCCTGTCGGTCGTCGCTCATATTCGATCCCGCTGGTAAAACCGTGGTTAATTCAATTACGGCCCGAGAATAGCACAGGGCTCCGCACCGGCTGGCGGACGCGAAGCCCCTTGGTCGATACCGCGATGAGTGGGGCCATGGACGGCCACCCACTTGACCTTGCGATCAGGATGATCGCAAGGTCAATATCAGGCCGATTTGACCGAATCGACGGCACGGCGGTCGAGCACCGCATCGATCAGGCCGTATTCGCGGGCCGCCTCGGCGCTCATGAAGCGGTCGCGCTCCATGTCCCGCTCGATCTTCTCCAGCGGCTGGCCGGTGTGCTGCACATAGATGTCATTGAGGCGCCGACGCAGATAGAGGATTTCCTGCGCCTGGATCTCGATGTCGGTGGCCTGGCCACGGGCGCCCCCCGAGGGCTGATGGATCATCACGCGCGAATTCGGCAGCGAGAAACGCTTGCCCTTGGCGCCGGCCATGAGCAGCAAGGAAGCCGCGCTGCATGCCTGGCCAATGCACATGGTGCTGACGTCGGGCTTGATGTACTGCATGGTGTCGTAGATCGCCAGACCCGCCGTGACCGCACCGCCCGGGCTGTTGATGTACAGGTGGATGTCCTTGTCCGGATTTTCCGATTCGAGGAACAGCATCTGCGCGACCAGCAGGTTCGCCACCTGGTCGTTCACTTCGCCGACCAGGAAGATCACGCGCTCCTTCAGCAGGCGCGAATAGATGTCGTAGGAACGCTCGCCGCGGGCGGTCTGCTCGACGACCATCGGCACCAAGTTGAGGTTCTGGATCGGTTCCATGGTCTGTGCGCTCTCTGATTGATGTGCCTGAAGGGAGTATGCCATCGGGCCCGGCGTGCGCCAGACCCGATGGACGGATGCCTGTATCAGGCGCCCGCGGGGCGCATCACTTCGTCGAAGCTCAGGTCTTGCACGGTGGTGTTGGCATGCTCCGCCACCCACTCGGCCACCTGGTCTTCCATCACGCGGTTCTGCAACCCAGACATCAACTGGGGGTCGCCGTTGTAGAGTTCAATGACCTTTTCCGGCTCTTCGTAGGTCGAGGCGATCGCGGCGAGCTGCTCCGCCACACGCGTGCGATCGATCTTCAGCTCCTGCTTGCGGGCGATCTCGCCCATCAGCAGGCCCGCGATCACGCGTTTGCGCGCCATCGGCAGGGCTGCTTCGACCAACTGCGGCGGCGGCTGCTGGCCACGCGGCACGCTGCCCGCGGCCATCGCACGGGCCTCGGACTGCACCAGCATGTTCGGCACGTCCAGCGAACCATGCTTGTCGGACAGCTTTTCGGCCACCTCGGACTTCAGGCGGCCCATCAGCGCCGCCTTCAGCTCGCGCTCGAGGTTCGCCCGCACTTCCTTGCGGAAGTGTTCCAGGTCGCCATCGGCGATGCCAAACAACTTGGCGAACTCGGCGTCGATCTCCGGCAGCTTCGGCTCCTGCACCTTGACGACCTTGAAGCTGACCTTGGCAGTCTTGCCGGCCAAGTTCTCGTTGCGGAAATCCGCCGGAAATTCGATGTCGGCCTCGTAGCTGTCATCGGCCTTGTGACCCGTCAGCGCCGAGTCCAGCGCCTTGAACAGATTACCCGAGCCCAGCACGCTGCCAGCACGCTCCAGGCCTTCCGCCGGGAAGCGGTAGTCGCCAACCTGCGCGGCGTACTCGAACATCACGAAATCGCCCTCGACCGAAGCACGCTCGACCAGTTCGAAGCTGCGGCGCTGCTGGCGCAGCGTTTCCAGCATCTTCTCGATGTCGGCGTCGCTCACCGCGGCCTGCGGACGCTTGATCTCCAGCGCGGAGACGTCGATCGACGGAAACTCCGGCATCACCTCGAAGGTGGCGGTGTAGGCAATTTCGCCGTTTTCCGGCTTGCCGGTGGTGTCGATGGCGGGGTTGGCGATCGGCTGCAGCTTCTCCTGCGTCACCGCCTCGCGCAGCGTGCTGCCGATCAGGTCGGACAACACTTCGCCACGCACCTGTTCTCCGAAGCGCTGCTTGATGACGGCCACCGGCACCTTGCCCGGGCGGAAACCCTTCAGTCGCACCGTGCGACCCAGCTCCGCGATGCGCGCACCCACCTGCGTCTCGTAGCGCTCGGCGGGAAACTTCACAGTGAGCTTGCGCTCGAGCGTGCCGATGCTTTCAACCGAAACCTGCATGTCGTCTCCTGAAACCTGATTGTTGTGACACCCGACCGGGCGCCATGGCGGCAACCGTAAGCTGCGCCGAGAACCATCACTGTTGGTGCGAAAGGCGGGACTCGAACCCGCACGGGGGTTACCCGCCAGAACCTAAATCTGGTGCGTCTACCAGTTCCGCCACTTTCGCTTGTCGTGCCCGGCTTTCATGGCAGAACCCCACCCGCCCAGCCAGTACCTAAGTCGATGATTACCCTGCGCTAAAGCGGTTCATTGTACGGGCGCGCCAAGCCGCAGCACAAGCACGCAACGCATGTCGCCAGCCGCATCCGCAAAGCGAAACGCCGACCACGAGGGTCGGCGTTCCGGTGTTGGTGGGCCGTGTAAGATTCGAACTTACGACCAATTGATTAAGAGTCAACTGCTCTACCAACTGAGCTAACGGCCCTGAAACCTGAATTTTGGGGTGAACGATGGGACTCGAACCCACGACGACCGGAATCACAATCCGGGACTCTACCAGCTGAGCTACGTCCACCATGAAATCATTTAGTGGTGCGCCCGACAGGACTCGAACCTGCAACCGTCGGCTTAGAAGGCCGATGCTCTATCCGGTTGAGCTACAGGCGCGGACGCCATTTGCAGAACAGGCAGTGGTCGGGGCAGAGGGATTCGAACCCCCGACTTTTGCGTCCCAAACGCAACGCTCTACCAGACTGAGCTATACCCCGAACGAGCCCGCGACAGCCTTCATCAACGGAGCCTCGGAACACCACGGTTGATCGTACCAAGCATCAAACCGCAAGCATCGCCCAGGACACCATGCCCACCATCCCGCGGCATCGGCAAACAGCCTGTTCCGCGGCGCATGACGAAGCGCGGATGCTTCGACTTGCAGTACAAAATGGCGCGCCCGGAGAGATTCGAACTCCCGACCACCTAGTTCGTAGCCAGGTACTCTATCCAACTGAGCTACGGGCGCGCACTGAACTTATCGTTTCGTCGACCGGTTTCACTGGCCGCCGAAGCGAGGAGCGGAATTATTCAGGGTCACGCATCGAAGGTCAACACTTTTCGTGAATTTTTTTCACGTTCGCAATCCGTGCTCTGCCCTGTTCCATTCCGGCTGCGCGTCGAAACTCGCCGGGCAGGATTACCAGGCCGCTCCACAAACGACAAAGGGAGCCGTCGTGGCGGCTCCCTTTGGTCGATTCGGCACCCACTTCCGTCTGGACGTCCAGACGGCCAATTCAGACGTCCAGGCCGGAGCGGTTCTGTGTCGCCGGATCGCCCACCTTGCCCACCGTGGAGTCACCGCTCTTGGGCGGCGGAGGCGGCGGCGTGGAACCACCGCCGGCATTGCGGTTCCAGTCCGCAGGCGGCCCCGGCTGCCGTCCGGCCATGATGTCGTCAATCTGGCGCGCGTCGATGGTCTCGTACTGCAGCAGCGCCTCTGCCATTGCGTGCAGCTTTTCGATGTTGTCGGTCAACAGCTGGGTGCTGCGCGCATAGGCGCGATCCAGGATGCCGCGCACCACCCCGTCGATCTTGCTGGCGGTTTCGTTGGAAATGCTCTTGTGCTGAGTCACCGAACGGCCGAGGAACACTTCGTCCTCGTCCTCGCCATAGGTGATCGGGCCAAGCTCGTCGGACAGGCCCCATTTGGTGGCCATGTTGCGCGCCATCTTGGTGGCACGCTCGATGTCGTTTGAGGCACCTGTAGTCACCTTGTCGGTGCCAAAGATCAGCTCTTCCGCCACGCGTCCACCGTACAGCGAACACAACTGCGATTCGATCGCCACCCGGTTCATGCTGTAGCGATCGCCTTCCGGCAGATACATGGTGACGCCCAGCGCACGGCCGCGCGGGATGATGGTGACCTTGTAGACCGGATCGTGCTCCGGCACCAGGCGGCCGACGATGGCATGGCCGGCCTCGTGGTAGGCGGTGAGTTTCTTTTCGTCCTCGCTCATCGCCATCGAGCGGCGCTCGGTGCCCATCAGGATCTTGTCGCGCGCCTTGTCCAGGTGAGCCATGCGCACTTCGCGCGCGTTCTCGCGTGCGGCGAACAGCGCCGCCTCGTTGACCAGGTTGGCGAGGTCGGCCCCGGAGAAACCCGGTGTGCCACGCGCGATGGTCATGGCGTCGACGTCGGCGGCGACCGGCACCTTGCGCAGGTGCACCTTGAGGATCTGCTCGCGCCCCTTCACGTCTGGCAGGCCCACCACCACCTGACGGTCGAAACGACCCGGGCGCAGCAGCGCGGGATCGAGCACGTCGGGACGATTGGTAGCCGCGATCACGATGATGCCTTCGGTGCCTTCGAAGCCGTCCATCTCGACCAGCAACTGGTTGAGGGTCTGTTCGCGCTCGTCGTGGCCACCGCCGAGGCCGGCGCCACGATGGCGGCCGACCGCGTCGATTTCATCGATGAAGATGATGCAGGGCGCATGCTTCTTGGCCTGCTCGAACATGTCGCGCACGCGGCTGGCGCCCACGCCCACGAACATTTCCACGAAGTCCGAACCGGAGATCGAGAAGAACGGCACCTTGGCCTCGCCCGCGATGGCCTTGGCCAGCAAGGTCTTGCCGGTGCCGGGCGGGCCAACCATCAGCACGCCGCGCGGAATCTTGCCTCCCAGTTTCTGGAACTTGGACGGGTCGCGCAGGAATTCGACGAGTTCGCCCACCTCCTCCTTGGCCTCGTCGCAACCGGCCACGTCACTGAAGTTGACCTTGACCTGGTCCTCGCCCTGCAGTTTGGCGCGCGAACGGCCGAAACTCATCGCACCGCGCCCGCCGCCGCCGGACTGCATCTGGCGCATGAACCAGATGAGTACACCGGCGAACACCAGGATCGGCAACCAGCTTACGAACAAGCCGATCAGCGAAAAGCTCTCGGCAGGATCCTGACGGACTTCCACGCCCTTGTCCTGCATCTGTTTCACCACCGCATTGGTGGAGAAACCCAGCATCGGGGCCACGGTTCGGTAGCTGGTGCCGTCCTTCAGCTTGCCGCTGATGCTGGCCGGCTGGTCGGCGCTGATCACGGCGCTGGAAACGTTGCCGTTGTCCACACTCTGTGCAAAGGCGCTGTAGGCCATGTTGGACGACCCGCCACCGTGCGGGTTGAAGCTCTGGAATACGGTGAACAACACCACCGCGATGATCACCCAGAGCAACACTTGTTTCGCTGTTTCGTTCATGCGCCGTTCCCGCCCGGATGCGCCGCGGCGGCCTTGCGGCCGGTCGCCAGCGCGTACACCTCGCGCGAACGCGCGCGTGAGGCCTTTGGTTTACGCATCGTCACGCGCGAGAAGTCCGCGCGCAAGCTGCGCAGGTAATCGTCGAAGCCCGCGCCCTGGAACAGCTTGATCAGGAACGCACCTCCCGGCTTAAGCCACTGCCGGGAAAAATCCAGCGCCAGTTCGGCCAGCGCCATTGCCCGGATCTGGTCGGCCAACGCCACTCCACTCATATTGGGGGCCATGTCGGACAGCACAAGATCCAGCTTCTGCCCTTCCAGCCGCGCCTCCAGCGCCTGCACCACGGTTTCCTCGCGGAAATCGCCCTGCAGGAAATCCACGCCGGCGATGCTCTGCATCGGCAGGATATCCAGCGCGAACACCTTGCCGCTGTCGCCCAACCGTTGCCGCACCAGTTGCGACCATCCGCCCGGCGCAGCGCCCAGATCCACCACGGCCATGCCCGGCTTGAGCAGGCGGTCGCGGTCGATCAGCTCCTCCAGTTTGTAGACGGCGCGCGAGCGCACGCCCTCAGCCTGCGCCTTCTTCACGTAGACGTCATTGAAATGTTCACGCAGCCAGCCGGCGCTGCTCTTGCTGCGGCTCATGGGACAACATCGCTACAGGGGTATGGTCGCGCATGATACCCTTTGCCGCCCAATCCCCGCGAATCGAAGCCACCGCATGGCCCTCTCTCCGTCGCAGATCCGTTACCTGCGCAGCCTTTCCCATGGCCTGAACCCGGTCATCCTGCTCGGCAACAAGGGCGCCAGCGAAGCCGTGGTCAAGGAACTGGGCTCGGCGCTGGAGATCCACGAACTGGTCAAGGTGAAGCTCTCCGGTGGTGACAAGGACGAGCGACAAGCGCAACTCGACGTCCTGCTGACCGGCACCGGCGCCGAAGCCGTGCAGCAGATCGGCCACGTCGCCGTGCTGTTCCGTCGCAATGCCGACGAGCCGAAGATCGCCCTGCCCCGCTGATGGATCTCTCGCTCGACCGGCCCGATGGGTACCTGTTCGTACGCCGCGTCGGCGAGAGCGGCATCACTCTGATCGACCGCGAGCTCACTGACAGCTTCTTGCTGGCACCCGACCAAGCGGTCGAACACTGGCCGGTACACGAAATCGGCAGCCTGGGGGCCGAGCACGTCGAAACCCTGCTCGCCCTGCAACCGGAGCTGGTACTGCTGGGCACCGGTTCGCGCCAGGCATTTCCACCGGCTGCCTTCATGGCTGGCTTCCTGCGCAAGGGTATCGGCCTCGAGGCGATGGACAACGCTGCGGCCGCACGCACCTACAACCTGTTGGCCGGCGAAGGACGGCGTGTCGTCGCCGCGTTCATTCTTGGCGCTCATTCCTGAGCGCAAAGACCAGACGGGCGGCTGTCCGGGGCCGCGCTATTCAGGAAGAACTCACTTCGCTGGCAGGTAACTCATCGGATCGACCGGGTTGCCGTCCTTGCGGATCTGGAACCCCAGCTCCACGCGCGAGGCGCCGCTGGAACCCATCAGGGCGATCTCCTGGCCGGCGCTGACGCGCTGGCCTTCCGTAACCAGACGCTTGCTGTTGTGCCCATAGGCGGACAGCAGGCTGTCGTTGTGCTTGATGATGACCAGCTCGCCATAGCCGACCAGGCCATTGCCGCTGTACACCACCACGCCATCGGCCGCCGCTCGCACCGGGTCGCCGGCATTGCCGGCGATCTCGACACCCGGCACCGCGTCGCCAGGCGTGAAGCGTTTGAGGATCTGTCCGTCGGCCGGCCAGCGCCAGGTCACGCCGCCCGCCGCGTGGGAATTGCCGGTCGCTACCACGGGCGTCGGGGCCGGAGCCGGCGGTGGCACAGGCTTGGGGCCACCCGCGACGGGCACCACGGTACTCGCCGGTACGGCAGGCACGGTAATTGACGCAGCGGTCGTTGCCGTGGGTGCCTGCGCATGCGGCGGCGCTACCGCGCTCGCGGCATTCGATACCGACGCTTCCGCCGGCACATTCTCGAAGACCGGCGCGGCCGGAGCAGGCGGCGCAGCTGGTGTGGATGCAGGGTTCGCCTTGGCTACGGCAGTCGCCGCCTGCGAGGGCGGTGCGCTGCCGCCGTTTGGCGGCGACAGGCGCAGCTTCTGCCCCGGCCAGATCGTGTAGGGCACGGCGATGCCGTTCCACTTCGCCAAGTCGCGATAGTCCACGCTGTTGCGGAAGGCGATCGAATACATGGTGTCGCCCTTGACCACCACATAGCTGCCACCGGGAATCGGCGTGCGCGCCACGGCATGTGCAGGCGCAACGGGCGCGCCGTAGTGCTGCTGGCCCGGAGCCGGCTCCACCACCACAGTACTGCAGGCCGACAGCAGCAGCGATACAACGAAGAGCGGCAATAAAGAACGGTATCGATTCATGCGCGCCAGCATAGCGAAGCACCCCTGTACTTTCATGCGACCCGCCGCCGTCAATGCCGCCAGATCCACCACGCCAGCAATGCTCCCAGCAACACCAGCACGGCCCAGCCGATCCATTCGATGTATTTGTGCAGCAGGTGCTCGGCGCGCTCGCCGAACAGCCGTATCAACAACGCCAGCAACCACACGCGCTTGCCGCGCCCCAGCGCCACGCAAGCAAGGAAGGGCAGCACCGGCACGCCGACGATACCCGCTGCCCAGGTCACGAACTTCATCGGTACCACCGGCTGCAAGGCTGCCAGCATCAGCACGCCATAGAGCCCCCAGCGATGCTCGGCCATCTGTGTGCGCAGGCTCTGCACACCCAGCTCGATGGGCGCCAGCAGATGCAGCGTGCCAAGCAGCGGCTTCAACGCCTCGAACGCCCAATGCCCCAGCGTGTAACCGACCAACGCACCGAGCAGCGAGAAGGCCAGGCTGATGTTCGCGTAGAAGAACGCCCTGTGCCGCTTTCCCAGCATCATCGGCGCCAGCATCACCTCCGGCATGATCGGGAAGATGAAGGCTTCGACGAAGCTGAGTCCGCACAGGTAACGAACGGCGTGGGGATGGCGCGCCCACGTCAGCGCGCGGGCGTAGAGTCTGCCGAACAAACGCATCAGCCGATGCCCCCGAGCAATGGCACGAAGCTGACCGCCCCGAGTTCTTCCTGCACGAAATCGCCCTCTCCGTCGCCGCGCAGGCGAATCAGTACCTGATTGCTGGGCGACCCTACGGGCGCCACCAGCACGCCGCTGGGACTGAGCTGCTCCAGAATGCGGCTGGGAATGCTGTCGCCTGCCGCGGTGAGGATCACCGCGTCGAACGGCGCCTCGTCAGCCCAGCCGAGCTTGCCATCGTCGTGGCGCGAACGGATGTTGCCGATGCCGAGCTGACGGAAGCGCCGCCGCGCCTGGCGCAGCAGTTCCTCGATGCGCTCCACCGTGTAGACCTGCTCGACCAGCGCCGCCAACACCACGGCCTGGTAGCCGGAGCCCGTGCCGATTTCCAGCACGCGGCCGGGCTTTTCCTTGCGCTCGTCGAAGTGCTCCAGCAACGCTTCGGTCATCCGCGCCACGACCCAGGGCTGGGAAATGGTCTGGCCGTGGCCGATCGGCAACGCGGTGTTCTCGTAGGCGCGCGAATGCAGCGCCTGGTCGATGAAATGGTGGCGCGGCAGGTTCCGGATCACGTCGATCACCCGTGCATCGCGGACTCCGCTTTCCTTGAGCTGCGCGGCGAGCCGGTCGCGCGCGCGCTGCGAGGTCATGCCCTCGCCTTTCAATACCGATGGTGGCAGCGTGTGCATGCTCATCGCTCAAGCCGCCTTGTGGCCGGGCGCGGCCTGGTCTTTGCCCAGCGATTGCACCCAACTGCTCACCTTTTCCAGTGCCTGGTAGCGGGTGAGATCGACATGGATGGGAGTGACCGAAACATGGCCGCGACGGACGGCGTCGAAGTCCGTGCCAGGGCCGGCGTCATCGATTTCGCCCGCCGGGCCGATCCACCAGATCGGGCGACCGCGCGGGTCGGTCTGCGCGATGCATGGCGCCGCACGATGGCGACGCCCCAGCCGCGTGACCTCGAAGCCGCGGATTTCCGGCCAGGGCCGATCCGGCACGTTGACGTTGAGGATGGTGTCGGCCGGCAGCGGATCGACCAGCAGGCGGCGCATCAGCAACAGCACAGCCGTCGCCGCGGAGTCGTAATGCTCGCCGCGATGATCCTCGCTGACCAGCGACACCGCGATGGCCGGCAAGCCGAGGAAGCGCCCTTCCATCGCCGCCGAGACCGTGCCGGAATAGATCACGTCGTCGCCAAGATTGGCCGAGTTGTTGATACCGGATACCACGATGTCGGGTTCGTGGTCGAGCAGGCCGGACAATGCGAGATGCACGCAGTCGGTGGGCGTGCCCGCGACGCGGTAACGGCCATCCTCCATGCGCAATACGCGCAGCGGCGCGTCCAGGGTCAGCGAATTGCTGGCGCCGGAACGGTCGCGATCGGGCGCCACCACCGTCACCTCGCCCACCTCGCGCAAACGCGCGGCAAGCACATGAATGCCCCGCGCATCCACGCCATCGTCGTTGCTGACAAGAACTCGCATGCTGATCCGTGTTGAGTCGACCGCAGCGCATCGCCAAGAGGCAAGCGCACCCCGCAATCGCCCGAGTTTACCGGAGCGACACCGCGGTTTCACGGATCGACGGCATGCATTGCGCCCGAGCCGTTGCTTGCTAGCATCGGGGCATGCAACGCCGGCCGCCTGCGATCAGCGAAGACGATGCCCGCCTGTTCCGCGAGGCGGTCGGCGAAGTGCGCCACATCGACACGCAAGCCGCACCGCCGTCCGCACCGAAGCCCTCGCCGCAGCCGCGCATGCTAGAAGCCGACGAAGCCGCCGTGCCGGGCGAATTGCTGGAGATGGCCTTCGACCCGGCCACGCTCGAGGTAGGCGAGGAACTCAACTATCTGCGCGACGGCTATCCGCCGAAGCTGTTGCGCCAGTTGAAGCGCGGCCAGTACAGCGTGCAGGACGAAGTCGACCTGCATCAGATGAACGCCGCCGCGGCGCAGGCCAGCATCGCCGTCTTCCTCGCCGAAGCGAAACGGCACGGCCTGCGCTGCGTGCGCATCATCCACGGCAAGGGTCTGCGCTCGAAAGCCGCCGGCCCGGTATTGAAGACGCTCACCGATCGCCTGCTGCGGCGGCGGGACGACGTGATCGCGTTCGCTTCGGCAAGGCCGGCGCAAGGCGGCACCGGGGCGGTGGTTGTGCTACTCCAAGGTTGACGCGAGGCCTTATTTCCGCGTACCGGGCTTGGCTTTTTCGTAGTTCGATTGCAAAGCCAGCCATTCCGGCTTGGCGGTGGTGCGATTGCCCAGCCAGTAAGTGACCGTGCATCCCGTGCGCTTTTGCAATTCGTCTATGAGCAGCCACTCGCACGGAAAGGAACTGCCGATTCGTCGCCGCACACCGGATCTGAGCACCAACACCAGGTGTGCTTCACGACTATCCGATCTGCGCTCAAGTTCGAGCACATCCGTATAGGCAACAACTTGTCCGCATCGCCAACCAAAGCGGATGTCGTTTTGTTCCAAACGAAGGCCAAAAAAGGAGCGGATCCAGACGAACACCGATCCGGCAAGGCCAATCAGAGCCATGGGCCAAGTCACACCGCCACGCCCATGATGAAAAGTTGCCATGGAGATGACACTACTGAGCAGGCCAAGCGCCAGAAAAAGCACCACCCGATATCTGGGCGATTTCAGCTCGCCCGTCGTCTTGAACAACTCGGCGTTCTCGCGCTCGGATAGTGAACTCCTCCATCCAAGGAACGCGACTGCCAACATCCCCATCGATATCAGCGCAATCAACGCGTCATTCGCCACCGCGACCTCCTGTCTACGCAGACGCTGCAACTTCGCGTGCCACCACCGTCGCATACGCGCCCGCCGGCAACTCGAAAGACAATTCCAGTGCATCGTCGGCCAGCCAGCGCCAGCGCAAGTCTTTAGGCAACAGGCGAAGCGGCCTGCGTTCCTGATCCATGCGCGCAGCGGCGATGCCTCGCGCAAGATCATCGTGCGTTGCGGCGACTTCGCGTTCCAACTCGCCCGCCTCGCCTGCCGTGGGTGGTTCGCCCTGCCCCCACAACGGACCGGAAGGATGGATGTCTCCCTTGGCCAGGCGCTGCGCCAGGACATCGTTGTACGGCTCCGGCCCGAACCAGGAACGCGAGCCGGCCAGCGACCAGATTTCACCATCCAGTTGCGCATCCCATGTGCCGCGCTCGACGCGGACCGCCAACACGTCGTTGAAGATCTGCGAGCGCGCGGCGGAGAGCAGGAAGCCGCGCTTGTCGCGATCCACCCTGCGTCCCGCGAACATCGCGCGCGCCTGCTCCAGGTTGCCGCCCTCGCGGCCGAAGCGCTGTTCGCCGAAGTAGTTGGGCACGCCGCGTGCCGCGATCGCGGCCAGCACCTGTTCCGCGCGTTCACGCTCGCCTTGCGCCTCACGCAGCACCAGCACGAAGCGGTTGCCGCGCAAGGCACCGCGCTTGAGCTTGCGGCCGTGACGAGTGGCGGCCAGCACTTTCACGTTCTCGTGCGGGAAGGCCGACCAGTCGGGATCGGGTTTGCCGGCGAGTTGCACGGTGAAGGCCTGGCGCGTCACCGCGTGCCGGTCCTTCAGGCCGGCGTAGCCCACGGCCAGCGGCGGCACGCCGGCGAATTTCGCCAGCTCCCTTGCCAGCCAGTCGGTGTTGGCACCGCGCTTCTCCACCCACAGCAAGGCGTGCTCGCCGTTGCCGTCGGCGTCGTAGCCCAGGATTTCCTCGACGACGAAGTCTTCAGGGGTGCAGCGCAGGCGCGCTGCCAGTGGAGGCGCGGTGCCGTGGGCGAATGGAAGCTCTTGAGTCGTCATGGCGTGACAGGTATCCGGGTGTTCACTCCCTCATACGATACGGCCACACCGTGCCATATCTGGAAACTGAGGATCGAAGTACTCGTGCTTCAGTGCCTTTCAAGCAATACGCTGGCTTGTGCGGCGATGCCTTCGCCGCGGCCGGTGAAACCGAGTTTTTCGGTGGTGGTGGCCTTGATGCTGACCTGGCCGAGCTGGCAGTCGAGATCGGCGGCAAGGTTTTCACGCATGGCCTGCGCGTGCGGGCCGATCTTTGGGGATTCACAGATCACGGTGATATCGGCGTTGCCCAGCGCATAGCCATGTTGTGCCGCCAGCATGGCGGCATGGCGCAGGAACTGGCGGCTGTCGGCATTGCGCCAGCGTTCGTCCGAGGGGGGGAAGTGCTTGCCGATGTCGCCCAGCGCCAGCGCGCCGAAGATGGCGTCGCACAGCGCGTGGATCACCACGTCGCCGTCGGAGTGCGCGAGCAGGCCGTGCGCGTGAGGGATGCGCACGCCGCCCAGGGTGACGTGGTCGCCCTCGCCGAAGGCGTGCACGTCGAAGCCGTTGCCGATGCGCATGCTCATGCCGTCCTCGCCAGCAGGAATTCGGCGAGCGCGAGGTCCGCCGCCGTGGTGACCTTGATGTTGTCCTCGGCGCCTTCGACCAGCAGCGGCCGGAAGCCGGCCAGTTCCATCGCCATCGCTTCGTCGCTGACCGCACGGCCATGGTTCGATACCGCGCCCAACGCAGCAACGAGTTCGCCGCGGCGGAACATCTGCGGCGTGAATGCACGCCAACGCTGGTCGCGCGGCTCCGTGGCGAGGCTGCAGTCGCCTTCACCGGCACGCTTGAGCGTGTCGCGCAACGGCGCGCCAAGCAGACCCCCATCGGTTTCGGAAGCGCGCTCGATCAGTTGCGTGATGTCCTTCGCACGCACGCAGGGGCGTGCGGCGTCATGTACCAGCACGAAGTCGGCATTCTCCACTTCGGAAGGCAACGCGTTGAGGCCGGCCAGCACCGAATCGCTGCGCTCGGCGCCACCGATGGCGACGCGCACCGGTTTGCCATGCAGTGTTTCGATGCCGGGCCAGAGTTCGTCCCGCGCGCCGAGCACCACCAGCAGGCCGGCGATGCGCGGATGCGCCGCCAGCCGCTCCAGCGTATGCGCGATCAGCGGCTTGCCGGCCAGCGGCAGGTATTGCTTGGGACAATCCGCACCCATGCGCATGCCGCGACCTGCGGCTGGCACCACGCACCACAGGGCCTCGCTCATTTGACGACGCCGCCCGCGGCGGCGCCTGCCGGGCGGGCTGGTGGCGGCAAGGGCAAGCTGCTGCTCGCGCCCGCCGGCTGGCTGTCCACCTGATAGAACACCTCGCCGGGCTTGATGAGGCCCAGCCCGGTGCGCGCACGCGCCTCGATGGCCTGATTGCCGTTCTTCAGGTCGGCCACGTCGGCGGCCAGCGCCTGGTTGCGCTGCTGCAGGCGGCCGTTCTCGTCGGTCTGTTTCTTGATGGCCACGCGCAGGGCATCCACCTCATGCACACCGCCCTGCGCGGACCACAGTTTCATCTGCAGTCCGATCAGCAGCAGAACCAGGACGAGAGCGACCCAACGCAGCATGGGGCAACGTGCTTCCGTCAGCCCGGCAGATGGGCCAGGTTCGGGAAGGCGTTGCGGCCGGCATAGCGTGCCGACGCGCCCAGCGCCTCCTCGATGCGCAGCAGCTGGTTGTACTTAGCCACGCGGTCGGTGCGGCACAGCGAGCCGGTCTTGATCTGGGTCGCGGTGGTGGCCACGGCGATGTCGGCGATGGTGGTGTCTTCCGTCTCGCCCGAGCGGTGCGACACGATCGCCGCGTACTTCGCCGCGTCGGCCATGGCGATGGCTTCCAGCGTTTCGGACAGCGTGCCGATCTGGTTGACCTTGATCAGGATGGCGTTGGCGATGCCCTTGTCGATGCCTTCCTTGAAGATGGCCGGATTGGTGACGAACAGGTCGTCGCCCACCACCTGGATGTTCTTGCCGATGGCGTCGGTGAGCAGCTTCCAGCCGCCCCAGTCGCCTTCGGCCATGCCGTCCTCGATGGTGATGATCGGGTACTGCCGGGTCCAGCCGGCCAGCACGTCGACCCATTGCTCGGAGGTGTAGATCTTGCCCTCGCCTGCCAGGTCGTACTTGCCATCCTTGAAGAACTCGGAGCTGGCCGCGTCGAGGCCGAGCAGGATCTCGCTGCCGACTTTGTAGCCGGCCTTGTTCACTGCCTCGAGGATGGTGTCCAGCGCCTCGATGTTGGAGCGCAGGTCCGGCGCGAAGCCGCCTTCGTCGCCCACCGCGGTGTTCAGGCCCTTGCCCTTCAGCACGCTCTTCAGCGCGTGGAAGATCTCCGCGCCGGCGCGCAGCGCCTCGGCGAAGCTGGACACGCCCACCGGCAGCACCATGAATTCCTGCACGTCGACGTTGTTGTCGGCATGCGCGCCGCCGTTGATGATGTTCATCATCGGCACCGGCAGCGCACCGGGCTTGCCGGTGGTGCCGTTGATCTCCGCGAGGTACTGCCACAACGCCTGCTTGCGCTGCGCCGCCACCGCGTGCGCGGCGGCCATCGATACGCCGAGCAGCGCGTTGGCGCCCAGCTTGCCCTTGTTCGGCGTGCCGTCGAGCCGGATCAGCTTGGCGTCCAGGCCGCCCTGGTTGGCTGCGTCGAACCCCTTCAGCTCGCTGGCGATGGAGTTGTTGACGTTGGCCACCGCATTCTTCACGCCCTTGCCGAGGTAGCGCGACTTGTCGCCGTCACGCAGTTCCACCGCCTCGCGCGTGCCCGTGCTGGCGCCGCTGGGCACTGCGGCGCGACCGAAACCGCCGCCCGCCAGGGTGACCTCGGCCTCCAGCGTGGGATTGCCGCGCGAGTCGAGGATTTCACGGGCGTGAATGCGGGTGATGTCGGTACTCATGCGGCTGCAATCCTTCAAAGTTTTGGAGAGGGGACGATCCGGGGCTTACAAAGTGTTTTCGAGGAAGCCGTGACGCTTGGTCACGGCGTCCAGTTCCAGCAGGGTTTCCAGCAACGCTTCCATCTTGTCCAGCGGCCATGCGTTGGGACCGTCACTGAGCGCCTTGGAAGGATCGGGATGGGTTTCGGCGAACAGACCGGCCACGCCAGCCGCCACCGCGGCACGCGCCAGCACCGGCACGAACTCGCGCTGGCCGCCGGAGCTCGTGCCCTGGCCGCCCGGCAGCTGCACCGAGTGCGTGGCGTCGAACACCACCGGGCAGCCGGTGTCGCGCATCGCGCTCAGGCTGCGCATGTCGGAAACCAGATTGTTGTAGCCGAAGCTGGCGCCGCGCTCGCACACCATGATGGCGTCGTTGCCGACGTCCTTGGCCTTGGCGACCACGTTCTTCATGTCCCAGGGCGCGAGGAACTGGCCCTTCTTGATGTTCACCGGCTTGCCGGCACGGGCCACGGCCTGGATGAAATCGGTCTGGCGGCACAGGAAGGCAGGCGTCTGCAACACGTCCACCACCGAAGCCACCTCGGCGAACGGGGTGTACTCGTGCACGTCGGTAAGCACCGGCACGCCGATCTGGCGCTTCACCTCGCCGAGGATACGCAGCCCTTCTTCCATGCCCAGGCCACGAAAGCTGGTGCCGGAAGAACGGTTGGCCTTGTCGAAGCTGGACTTGAAGATGAAATGGATGCCCAGCTTGCCGGTGATCTCCTTGAGCTTGCCGGCGGTATCCAGCTGCAACTGCTCGGATTCGACCACGCAGGGGCCGGCGATCAGGAACAGTGGCTGGTCGAGGCCGACTTCGAACCCGCACAGCTTCATGCCACGGCTCCCTGCGCCAGCTTCTGCCCGTCGCGCACCGCCTTGTACTCGCGCGCGGCGTGCACGAAGCCGATGAACAGCGGATGGCCGTCGCGCGGCGTGGAGGTGAACTCCGGGTGTGCCTGGCAGCCGAGGAACCACGGGTGCTTCTGCGGCGACAGTTCGACGATCTCCACCAGCAGGTCGTCCATCGACTTGCCGGAGATCACCAGGCCCTGGTCCTCGAAACTCTGTCGGTAGCGGTTGTTGAATTCGTAGCGGTGGCGGTGACGCTCGCGCACCACTTCCTGGCCGTACATCTCGCGCGCCAGCGTGCCGGCCTTGAGGCGGCATTCCTGGGCGCCGAGGCGCATGGTGCCGCCGAGATCCGAGCGCTCGCTGCGCTGCTCGACTTCGCCGGCAGCCGTCGTCCATTCGGTGATCAGCGCGATCACCGGATTGGGCGTGTTGCGGTCGTTCTCGCTGGAGTCGGCATCGGCCAGGCCGGCCACGTGGCGGGCGAAATCCACCACCGCCGCGTGCATGCCGTAGCAGATGCCGAAGTACGGCACGCCGTGCTCGCGCGCGTACTTCGCGGCCATGATCTTGCCCTCGAAGCCGCGCTTGCCGAAGCCGCCCGGCACCAGGATCGCGTCCATGCCGCCCAGCACCTTGGCGGCACCCTCGGCCTCGACCTGCTCGGAATCGATCCACTGCAGGTTCACGCGCGTCTGCTGCTTGATGCCTCCGTGGCGCAGCGCCTCGCCCAGCGACTTGTAGGCGTCCTTGTGCTCCACGTACTTGCCGACGATGGCCACAGTGACCTCGTCCTTCGGGTGCACCACGGCATCCACCGTGCGCTGCCAGCCGGAGAGATCGGCCGGCTTCGCGTCGAGGCCCAGCCGCTTCACCACGATCTCGTCCAGCCCCTGCTGGTGCAGCCACAACGGGGTCTTGTAGATCACGTCCACGTCCACCGCGCTGATCACGGCGTTCTCGGGCACGTTGGTGAACAGCGCGATCTTGCGGCGCTCGCCCTCGGGCAGCGGCTGCTCGCTGCGGCACAACAGGATGTCCGGCTGGATGCCGATGGAGCGCAGCTCCTTCACCGAATGCTGGGTCGGCTTGGTCTTGATCTCGCCGGCGGCCTTGATGAAGGGCACCAGGGTGAGATGCATGAACAGGCACTTTTCCGGGCCGTGCTCGGAGCGCAGCTGGCGGATCGCCTCGAGGAACGGCAGCGACTCGATGTCGCCCACCGTGCCGCCGATCTCCACCAGCGCCACGTCGAAGCCGCGCGTGGCCTCGTGAATGCAGTGCTTGATCTCGTCGGTGATGTGCGGGATCACCTGCACGGTGGCGCCCAGGTAGTCGCCGCGGCGCTCCTTGCGGATCACGCTCTCGTAGATCTTGCCGGTGGTGATGGAGTTCTTGCCGGTGAGGCGGGTATGGACGAAACGCTCGTAGTGGCCGAGGTCGAGATCGGTCTCGGCGCCGTCGTCGGTGACATAGACCTCGCCATGCTGGAACGGGCTCATGGTGCCCGGATCCACATTGATGTAGGGATCGAGCTTCATCATGGTGACCGAGAGGCCACGCGCTTCCAGAATGGAGGCCAGCGACGCCGCGGCGATGCCCTTGCCAAGCGAGGACACCACACCGCCGGTGACGAAAATCAGGGGGGTCATGGGATGCAGCCGTGCTGGAAATACATATTCTAGCGGCAGACGGCCTTCGCTGCGAGATGTCCGGGCGACCGAATTCATCTGTTGTGAGATTTGGCGGGCCGCGCTGTCGCGCCTGCTAAAGTGCCGCGCATGAACACGCCCATCCCCGCCCGGATCGCCGCGTTGCGCGCGGCCATGCAGCAGCACGGCGTCGCCGCCGTGATCGTCCCCAGCGCCGACCCGCACCTGTCCGAATACCTGCCCGAACGCTGGCAGGCGCGCGCATGGCTGTCCGGCTTCGACGGGTCGGCCGGCACGCTAATCGTCACGCGCGAACACGCGGGCCTGTGGACGGACTCACGCTACTTCTCGCAGGCCGAACAGCAACTGGCCGGCACCGGTGTCGCCTTGATGAAGCTGCGCGTGGCGCACACGGCCGAACACCTCGACTGGCTGGCTTCGCACCTGCATCACGGTGAAACCCTCGCCGTGGCCGGCGACAGCGTGTCGCTGGCCGGCCTGCGCTCGATGGAAGGCAAGCTGGCCGAACACGGTGTGCGCGTGCGCACCGATCTCGACCTGCCTGGCACGATCTGGGACGATCGTCCCGGTCTCCCGCATGCACGCATCGTCGAGCATCCCATCGCCTGGGCCTGCACCGCCCGCGCGGACAAGCTCGCGCGACTGCGCAGCGCCATGCGCAAGCACGGCGCCACGCACCACCTGCTCTCCAGTCTCGACGACATCGCCTGGCTCACCAACCTGCGCGGCAGCGACGTGGAGTGCAACCCGGTGTTTCTCGCCCACCTGCTGGTGGCCACCGAAGGCAAGGCCACGCTGTTCGCCGAGCGCGGCAAGTTCGACGACGCACTGGTGGCGCAGCTCGCCGCCGATGGCATTGCCATCGCGTCCTACGAAGGCATCACCGGCGCACTGGCCGAGCTGGGCAAGGCCGACACGCTGCTGTTCGATGCCGGTCGCGTGGTTTGCGCGATCAGCAACACGATTCCTGCCGCCGTGCAACGCACCGAAGCCGCCAACCCCAGCACTGCGTTCAAGGCGCTGAAGACACCGGCCGAGCTGGACCACGTGCGCGAGGTGATGCGCCGCGACGGTGCCGCACTGGCCGGCGCGTTCCGTGAAATCGAGCACCAGCTCGCGCAAGGCAAGCCGCTCACCGAACTGGACGTGCACCGCCTCGTGCACGCCGCCCGCGCCGCGCAGCCGGACTTCATCGGCGAAAGTTTCGCCACCATCGCCGGCTACCAGGCCAACGGCGCGTTGCCGCACTACCGCGCCACGCAGGCGTCGCACAGCACGCTGCAGGCGAAGGGCCTGCTGCTGATCGACTCCGGCGGCCAATACCTCGGCGGCACCACCGACATCACCCGCGTGCTGGCGCTGGGCGAAACCACGGCCGAACAGCGACGCGACGCGACGCTGGTGATGAAGGGCATGATCGCGCTGTCCCGCGCCCGCTTCCCGAAAGGCGCCAGCGGCCCGCAGCTCGATGCGCTGGCGCGCGCGCCGCTGTGGGCGGCCGGCTGCGATTATGGCCATGGCACCGGGCACGGCGTGGGCTACTTCCTCAACGTGCACGAAGGTCCGCAGTCCATCCGGCCGCCGATTTCCGGCGGCGCGCTGGTGGCGCTGGAGCCGGGCATGATCTCGTCCATCGAACCTGGCCTGTACAAGCCGGGTCGCCACGGCATCCGCCACGAAAACCTCGCGGTGGTAGCCGAAGCCGAGCGCACCGAGTTCGGTGACTACTACGCCTTCGAGACGCTCACGTTGTGCCCGTTCGACCGCCGTGCACTGGAACCGAGCCTGCTTGGCCCCGACGAGCGCGCGTGGCTGGACGACTACCATGCCACCGTGCGCGCGGCACTGGCGCCGCTGCTGGAAGGTGCCGACCTCGCCTGGCTGGAGTGGCATTGCGCTCCACTTTGATCGCGCCACGTCGAACGGCTTGACCCTCCACCCACCCGCAGCCATGCTGCGGCGTTTCCACCGGCATATTCCCCACGCATGAGCAGTCGCTACAACGCCGCCGACATTGAAGTCCTTTCCGGCCTGGACCCGGTCAAGCGCCGCCCGGGCATGTACACCGACACCACCCGCCCCAACCACATGGCGCAGGAGGTGATCGACAACTCGGTGGACGAGGCGCTGGCCGGCCACGCGAAAGCGATCGAGGTGGTGCTGCACTCGGACGGCTCGGTCGAGGTCACCGACGACGGCCGTGGCATGCCGGTGGACATCCATCCGGAGGAAGGCATTCCGGGCGTGGAACTGATCCTTACTCGCCTGCACGCGGGCGGCAAGTTCAGCGGCAAGAACTACAACTTCTCCGGCGGCCTGCACGGCGTGGGCGTGTCGGTGGTGAACGCGCTGTCGCAGCGGGTGGAAGTGACCATCCGCCGTGACGGCAACGAATACCGCATGGCCTTCGAGCACGGCGACCGCGTGAGCGAGCTGCAGGTGATCGGCACGGTGCCGAAGAAGAAGACCGGCACCACCGTGCACTTCTGGCCCGACCCGAAATACTTCGACTCGCCGAAGATCTCGCTGTCGAAACTCAAGCACCTGCTGCGCGCCAAGGCCGTGCTGTGCGCCGGCCTCGCGGTGAAGCTCACCGACGAAGCCAGCGGCGAGACCAGCGAATGGCTCTACGAGGACGGCCTGCGCGACTACCTGCGCGGCGAACTCGACGGCGGCGAGGCGCTGCCGGCGGATCTCTTCGTGCATCACATCGCGCGCGACACCGAAGGCATGGACGTGGCGCTGGCCTGGTTGCCGGAAGGCGAGCTGGTGCAAGAAAGCTACGTCAACCTGATCCCTACCGCGCAGGGCGGCACCCACGTCAACGGCCTACGCTCCGGCCTCACCAATGCCATCCGCGAGTTCTGCGACATCCGCAACCTGCTGCCGCGCGGCGTGAAGCTGGCGCCGGAAGACGTGTGGGAGCGGCTCGCCTTCGTGCTCAGCGCCAAGCTGCTCGATCCGCAGTTCGCCGGCCAGACCAAGGAGCGCCTCTCCTCGCGCAATGCCGCCGCGCTGGTGGAGAACGTGGTGCACGACGCCTTCAGCCTGTGGCTGAACCAGAACGTGGACAGCGGTGAACGCATCGCCCAGCTCGCCATCGAGCGTGCCAGCGCGCGGCTCAAGGCCGCCAAGCAGGTGGTACGCAAGAAGATCGTGCAAGGCCCCGCCCTGCCCGGCAAGCTGGCCGACTGCACCTCCACCGATCTCTCGCGCACCGAGCTGTTCCTGGTGGAGGGCGACTCCGCCGGCGGCAGCGCCAAGCAGGCGCGCGACAAGGAGTTCCAGGCGATCCTGCCGCTGCGCGGCAAGATCCTCAACACCTGGGAAGTGGAATCGACCTCGGTGCTGGCCTCCGAGGAAGTGCACAACCTCGCCGTCGCGATCGGCTGCGACCCAGGCAAGGACGACCTCGCCGGCCTGCGCTACGGCAAGGTTGTCATCCTCGCCGATGCCGACTCCGACGGCCTGCACATCGCCACCCTGCTCAGCGCGCTGTTCCTCAAGCACTTCCCGCATCTGGTCAGCGAGGGCCACGTGTTCGTGGCGATGCCGCCGCTGTTCCGCGTCGATGTGGGCAAGCAGGTGTTCTACTGCCTCGACGAGAACGAAAAGCAGGCGATGCTGCAGAAGATCGAGCGCGAGAAGATGAAGGGCACGGTCAGCGTTACCCGCTTCAAGGGCCTGGGCGAGATGAACCCGCCGCAATTGCGCGAATCCACCATCCATCCCGACACCCGTCGCCTCGTCCAGCTCACCGTGGAGGGCGACGACGGCACCGCGAAGCTGATGGACTTGCTGCTCGCCAAGAAGCGCGCCAGCGACCGCAAGGCCTGGCTGGAGGAAAAGGGCGACCTCGCCACGCTGGAGGTTTGACCGGGAGGGCGCCCCAAGCCGCCCCGAATTCGCCCGTTTTGGCCGCCGCCCCAGCACAATGGGCGACCATCCTTTTCGCACCATCCTCCAACCCAAGAACAGCTCCATGCTAGTCGCCGAGTACCCACAGGAAGTGGAAGGCCATCCAGGGGTGGCCGTTGTCTCCACGCAAGCTGTTCCAGTCCCCGCTGCACGCCTTTCCGGACTCGATGGCCTCCGGGCCATCGCGGTCACGGCCGTCGTGCTTTTCCATGCCGACTTCTACTGGGCCCGCGGCGGCTACCTGGGAGTCGACTTGTTCTTCGTCATCTCGGGCTTCCTGATCACCGGTCTGATCGCCCGCGAGGTGGACGATACGGGACGGCTCGGTCTGCGCAACTTTTATTGGCGCCGCGCCAAGCGCCTGCTTCCGGCCGCCTGGCTGATGATGGCTGTCGTCGTGGCCGTCGCGGCGCGGGTCGCGCGCGACGCGTTGCCCCACCTGCGCAGCGATGCCTTCGCCTCGTTTTTCTACGCCACCAACTGGGAACTGCTGCGCAGCCAGACCTCGTACTTCGAAGCCACCGGCCGGCCGCCGCTGCTGCAGCACTTGTGGTCGCTGGCGATCGAAGAGCAGTTCTACATCGCCTGGGCACCGCTGGCCTTCATCGTGTTGCCGCGCATTGGCCGGCGCGCGCTGGCGACCGTCGCCATCCTGCTTGCCATCGCCTCGGCGACCTGGATGGTGGTGCTTGCGCAGCGGATGGGCTACCCCGGACAGGGCGATCCGTCCCGGTTGTATTTCGGGACCGACACCCATGGCTTCGCCTTGCTGCTTGGGTCGGCGTTTGGGCTGCTCTGGCAACCTTCGCCGGCCGAACATCCGGGCATCGCACTACGCATCCTTGGCTGGCTGCTCGGCCTCTGGGCGCTCGCCCTGATGATCATGCTGTTCGCCGTGATGGGCGAGAATTCGCCTGTGCTCTATCCCTGGGGCTTCCTGGGAGCAGCCACCGCGGCCATCACCCTGATCGCCGTGGCCACCCATCCCGGCATGGCCTTCGGCCGCTGCCTGGACAACCCGGTAATGCGCTGGCTCGGCGAGCGTTCCTACGGCATCTACCTGTGGCATTGGCCCATCTTCATGCTGACGCGGCCGGACATCGACCTGCGCAGGCTGGGCCACAGCGAGACGCTTGTCTTGCGCATCATGCTCACGCTCGCCGTCGCCGAACTATCCTACCGTTGGCTGGAGATGCCGGTGCGGCGCGGCGCGCTCGAACGCATCTTCGCCGGCAAGCGTCGCCACGCCTGGTCGGGGCGACTGGCCATCGCGTTGTCGATGGCTCTGGCCTTCGGCTCCGTGGGCGCGACCCTGCGGCACGCCCCTGCCGAAGCGAGGCCCGCACTGGACGTGCGCGAAGCGCTGTCACTGGATGCGCCGGCAACGCCCATTGCGTTGCAAGGCAAGCTCGCCCCTCTTTCCGCCACGTCGGTGGAAATTCCCATCGAGCCAATCGTTCCGCCGGTCCTGCCGACGCTACCGGATGAACCCACCGTCCAGACGTACACCGGTGGCGATCTCACTGCCATAGGCGATTCGGTGCTGCTGGGTTCCAGCAGGCTGCTGAAGGTCACCCTGCCCGGCGTGGACGTGCACGCCACGATGGGGTGGCAGGCCGCCGACGTCATCCGCCAGCTCAAGGCGCTCAAGAACGCCGAGTCGCTGCGTGCCGTCGCCTTGGTGCACCTGGGAACGAACGGGTACGTCACCGAGGAACAACTGCGGCAGATCCTCTCCATGCTGTCGGACTGCAAGCGCGTGGTGCTGGTCAACACGCACGTGCCGCGGCGCTGGATGGAAGCGAACAACGCGCTCATCGACCACGTCGCACCGGAATTTCCCAACGTCGTGGTAGTCCGCTGGAGTGATCTCTCCGAAAACCAGCCCGACTACTTCGTCTCCGACGGCGTGCACCTGACCACCATCGGGCAGCGCGCGTTCATCACGGAGATCATGCGCACCGGGCATCTGGCGCGAGACAACACGCCGGCAACGGACACCGCCCTCGTGTCTCAAGCAAGTGCCAACATGGCAGGCGACCTCTCGCCGACCCTGGTGCTCGCCGCCCAGTCAGCCGCCAGCGACGCCTACTGGCGCAAGATGGCGCTGTGCGAAACCGACGCCAACTGGAAAAACAACGGACACCGCTCGGGCGGCCTTGGGATTTCGGAGGATGACTGGAAAACCTGGGGCGGCGACGAATTCGCCCCGACCCCGGCGGAAGCGACGCCTGCACAGCAGATCGAAGTGGCCAACCGCATTTCGACGCAGGGATGGGCGAATCCGCAGGGCGAGGTCATCAAACCGGTCGGTTTCGTCCGCTGGCGCTGCGTAGCGGCGCTGGGTCGCCCGCATTCCAGCTCCCCTAACACCTACACTCGCGAGAGCGTGCTTTCCCAGACCTTCCATCTTGGCGAACGCGGCGAAGTGGTGCGCGACCTGCAACGCATCCTTGGCGATGCGCCCGACGGCATCTACAGCAGGAAGCTGCACAGGAAACACCTCATTTACCTGAAGCAGAACGGCCTGCCCGGATCCTTGGCAGGCATGGATTCTTGAATAACCGGAGTACGTGGCGCATGGCATCTGTTTCGCGCTTATTGACGATCAGTGCCTGGTGCGCTGGCTGGCTTGCCTTGTCTTTCTGCCGGCCGTTGATGGCGCAGGATGGCGCACCGCCCGTGGGTGGCGTCAACGACCTGGTGTGCCCCAACACGTCGCCGGCCCAGCCCAAGCCGTCCGCGACCAATCCCGGCGGTCGCGCTGCCCTGGTGGGCTCACAGATGCCCAGCGATGCCGAGCTCGGGTCGCTGGCCCGCACGGTCATCCGCACACAACCCTTGCTGGCTGCCGGAACCATTGCCGGATTCGCACCGGGTAGCGCCACCCGTCCGCGTCGCATTGCCTTCTGGGGCGACAGCCATATTGCCGGCGGTCCGTTCGCACCCACCCTGATCCAGGCCTTGCGCGACAAGGGGCTCAGCGTGGAAGCACGCTTCCTGCCGCCGACCATGGGCCGCGCCAACATCGTGCTGCCCGGCCTGCGCGCTTACTGCATCGGCTCAAGCTGGACGACCGAGATTGCCTACACCTCGCCGACGACGCTGGATATCGGGCCGGCATTGGCCAATCGCACTGTCGATGCCGGCCCGGACAGCTATCTCTGGCTCGATCTGCGCGACGCGGCGCGGCAAACCGACGTGCAACAGGTGCAACTGGTCTACAGCGCCCCCGCCGGAGCATCCATCGATTACGTCATCGACGACCGCGTGCAACGTACGGTGTCCCTGCCCGCAGCGGCCACCAGCCACATGGTGGCGCTACGCGCCGACGCCCCGATCTCCACCCTCAAGCTGCGCCTATCGCGAGGCAAGCTGGTATTGCAGGGCTTCATTCTCGATCGCACGCAAGTACCGGACGTCGCGTTCGATTTCTTCGGCATCCCGTCTGCCACCGCCAAAGGCTGGGCGAACGCCAATCCGGAAGCGCTTGCTCAGGCATTGCACGGCGTGAGTTACGACGGCGTGGTGCTGGAATACGGCACGAACGAAGGCGCCGACCCTGATTTCGACGGAGACAAGTACGCGACCATGCTGAGCCGGGCGCTGGGCAACCTGCGGCAGGTATTTCCCGCCGCGTCCTGCGTGCTCGTCGGGCCGCCCGATCGCGGCGTGCTGCGCCAGGGCAAGGGCGGCACGCTGCCGCTGCTCACCTACGGCCGCATCCACCAGCGCATCGAGCAGATACAGCGCGACGTGGGCAGCCGCTTCGGTTGCGTGGCGTGGAATTGGCAGGATCTCATGGGCGGCCCGGGCGGCAGCTATGGCTGGGCGCATGCCAACCCCAGCCTGATGGGGCACGATCTCATCCACCTCAGCCCGGACGGCTACCGCCTCACCGGCCGTTCGCTGGCCCATAGCCTGGATTGGGCGCCTTAAATCGCGCTATCGTCACCCGTGCTCCGCCGATACTTGGCCTCTCACTCGACCGATCCTCCATGGCCCTTACTGCCCCCTTCGACCTGCAACGCTGGATAGACGAGCATCGCCATCTGCTCAAGCCGCCGGTGGGAAACAAGTGCATCGTGGACGGGGATTTCATCGTCATGATCGTGGGCGGCCCGAACGCGCGCACCGATTACCACCATGATGAAGGCCCCGAGTTCTTCTATCAGCTCGAAGGCGAGATGGTGCTGAAAGTGCAGGACGACGGCGTGGCGCGCGACATCCCGATCCATGCCGGCGAGATGTTCTACCTGCCGGCGCGCGTGCCGCATTCGCCACAACGCATGGCCGACTCCATCGGCCTGGTGATCGAGCGGCGGCGTCTGCCACATGAGAAGGACGGCCTGCTGTGGTTCTGCGAGCGCTGCAACCACAAGCTGTATGAGGAGTACTTCGTCCTCGACAGCATCGAGCGCGATTTCCCGCCCGTATTCGAACGTTTCTACCGCTCACGCGAGGCGCGCACCTGCCAGGATTGCGGACACCTCAATCCCGCGCCAGAACGCTACGGGTAGGAGCACCCTGTGCGCGATTGCCTTGTGCTCCGATCGAAGCGCCAGAGCATTCGCGCACGAAGAGCATCTACGGTGAGCGCGCCAGCCACTTGCCCGCCATGCGCCGCAGCGAGTCATCGGCCTGCGGATTACGCACGATCTCGCGTACCGGCTGCCATGCCAGCGCCAGCGATTCCGCGTTGATCGCAAACTCCTCGCTGCCGGTGGCGCGCACCACGTACCGCACGTCGTAATGCCAATGCTCCGGCTCACCGACGCGCGCGGGAATGCGGTGGCGGTCGATGTCGAAGATCTCCCGCTCGACCGTCAAATCGCCCAGACCGGATTCCTCTTCGGCTTCGCGCAGGGCCACGCGCGCCAGTTCGCTGTCTCCATCGGCATGGCCGCCGAGCTGCAGCCAGCGCCGCAGTTTGGCGTGATGCGTGAGCAGCACGCGCTCGCCGTCCGCACTCGTCAGCCAGGCGGACCCGGTGAAATGACCGACGGCATGGCCGCGCTCGAACACGGCCCTGTGGGAGGCGAGGAACACCTCGAAGTCGGCGACGGTCTCGCCCTCTTCGGGATGCCGCGCGAGATAGTCGTCCAGCGCGGTAGCGATATGCGGAAAATGAAGTGGCATGACTTGTGGCAGAGGCGCGGAAAACAAAGCGCATTCTAGCTGCATCGCGTCTTGTCCCCCTCCAACCGCTCGGCTATGGTTGGGCGTCCGTCGGCTCGTCGCGCCCCTTTTCGTCGCGTTTCCGTTCGAGCGTGACGCCGTAGTTTCCCGGGGAGCAACACATGCTGTTCAAACGCATCAAGCCGATCGATCAGATCATCGCCACGGCGGAAAAGAAAAGCCTCACCCGCCAGCTCGGAGCCTTCCAGCTCACCATGTTGGGCATCGGCGCGATCATCGGCACCGGCATCTTCGTGCTCACCGCCGAGGCGGGCCAGAAGGCCGGTCCCGGCATGATGATCGCGTTTGTGATCGCCGCGGTGGTCTGCGCATTCGCCGCGCTGGCCTACGCGGAACTCGCCGCGATGGTGCCGGTGGCCGGCTCGGCCTACACCTATACCTACGGCGTGCTTGGCGAGGGCGTCGCGTGGATCGTGGGCTGGGCATTGGTGCTGGAGTACACCATCGCAGCAAGTACGGTATGCGTGGGCTGGGCTGGCTACGTCAACGGCCTTCTCGCGCATGCGGGGTACGGGCTGCCGCACTTCCTGCAGGCTGGCCCGATGGATGGCGGCAGCTTCAACCTGCTGGCCTGCCTGATCGGCCTGGCGGTCACCGGCCTGCTGGTGGTCGGCACTTCGAAGTCCGCCAAGGTCAACACCGTGCTGGTGCTGATCAAGATTGCCGCCCTTACCGCCTTCATCTTCGTCGCGCTGCCGGCGGTGAAGGACCAGAACTTCACGCCCTTCGTGCCGAACGGCTGGGGCAGCCCGATGGGAGGCATCGGCGTACTGGGCGCGGCGGCCTCCATCGTATTCGCCTACATCGGCTTCGATGCCATCTCCACCGCTGCCGAGGAAACTAAGAACCCTAATCGCAACATCCCGATCGCCCTGATCGCTTCGCTGGGCGTGTGCACCGTCTACTACCTTCTCGTGAGCTACGGTGCCGTGGGTTCAGTAGGTGCGCAGCCCATGCTGGGCCCGAACGGTCTGGCGCTTGAGCCGGGCACTCCAGCGTTTGCTGCGGCCTGCGACGGTTCGCAGGCGCTGGTGTGCAGCAAGGAGGCGCTGGCCCATGTGGTGCGCCTGCTCAACCACAACACAGTCGCCGCTTTCATCGCCTTTGCCGCCGGCATCGCATTGCCGTCGGTGATCCTGACGATGACCTATGGCCAAACCCGTATCTTCTTCACCATGTCGCGCGACGGCCTGCTGCCGCACTCGCTCGCCAAGATCCACCCGCGCTTCCACACGCCGCACGTGATCACCCTGATCACCGGCACCTTCGTCTCGCTGTTCGGAGCGCTGTTCCCGGTCGGCATCCTCGCTGACATCACCAACTCGGGCACGCTGTTCGCCTTCATCATGGTCGCCTTGGGTGTACTGATACTGCGCCGTACGCAGCCCGATCGTCCGCGTCCGTTCCGCACGCCGATGCCGTGGGTGATCTGTCCGCTGGCGGTGATCGGCTGCCTGCTGCTGTTCCTCAATCTGTCGAGCGAAGCCAAGATCACCTTCTTCGTGTGGGGTGCGATCGGCCTGGTGGTGTACTACCTGTACGGCTACCGCAAGAGCCACCTGGCCCACGGTACCGAAGCGGACTGATTCGCGCAGGCACAAGTCATTCGCCACATTACCGGCACGACCACGTCGTGCCGGTTCCTTGTTTGGAAGTCCCATGTTCAAGCAACTGCTCGCCCGCAAGATTGATTTCTCCAGCGCCGATGGCGCGCATGGCATTGGACTGAGGCGCACGCTCGGCCCCTGGGGGATCACCGCATTGGGCATCGGCGCCGTCATCGGCACCGGCATTTTCGTGGTCACCGGACAGGCGGCAGCCGAGCATGCCGGCCCGGCGGTGCTGATCTCCTTCATCCTCGCGGCGATCTGCAGCGGCTTCACCGCGCTGTGCTACGCCGAGTTCGCCACGTTGATCCCGATCTCGGGCAGTTCCTATTCCTATGCGTACGCCACGCTGGGCGAACTGGTGGCATGGTTCATCGGCTGGAACATGGTGCTGGAGTACGGGATCTCCGCATCCGCCGTCGCGGCCAGTTGGACCGGCTATTTCGTCAGTCTCCTCGGCGAAGTCGGTATCCATTTGCCCGCAACGCTGACCGATGCACCGCTCGCTTTCACCGATGGCCACCTCGTGGCAACCGGCCATCTGATGAATCTGCCCGCAGTCGCCATCGTGATGGCGCTGACGGCACTGTGCTACGTCGGCATCAAGGAATCAGCCGGCCTCAACGTGCTGATGGTGGCGCTAAAGGTGGGCCTCATCATTATCGTGGTGGTGGCCGGCTACCGCTACATCAACCCGGCCAACTGGCATCCCTTCATCCCCGACAATGTGGCGTCAGGCAAGTACGGCTGGTCGGGCATCATGCGCGGCGCGGCGATGGTGTTCTTTGCCTACATCGGCTTCGAGGCCACCTCCACCGCCGCGCAGGAATGCAAGAACCCGCAGCGCGACCTGCCCTTCGGCACGCTGGTCTCTCTGGTGATCTGCACGGTGCTCTACCTGGCGATGGCGGCCGTGCTGACCGGCTTGATTTCCTACACCCAGCTCGACACGCCCGATCCGGTGGTCACCGCCATCAAGAACATCCCGCAGCTGGCATGGCTGCGCTGGGTGGTGGAGATCGGCGCCCTGATCGGCCTGTCATCCGTGATCCTGGTGATGATCATCGCGCAGCCGCGCATCTTCATGATCATGGCGCGCGACGGCCTCTTGCCGCCGGTGCTCGAGCGCATCCATCCGCGCCACCGCACGCCGCACATCAACACGGTGATCACCGGCGTCGGCATCGCGATCCTCGCCGCGGTGTTTCCGCTGGACCTGCTGGCCGACCTCACTTCGATGGGCACACTGATCGCGTTCGTCGCGGTGTGCGCGGGCGTGCTGATCCTGCGTTACACCGCCCCGCAGCTGCATCGCGGCTTCCGCGTGCCGTGGGCGTGGGTGATCTGTCCCGCCGGCGTGCTGAGCTGCCTGGCTCTGCTGAGTTTCATGTCCTGGTTCAACTGGCTGCTGATGATCAGCTGGACGATGATCGGCCTGGCGATCTACTTCGGCTACGGCTACCGGCACAGCAAACTGCGCCGCACCCAGGCCAGTGCCTGAACCGGAACTTCGGCAAAATGTGCCGAAAACCATTCCTTTTTCGGCCATCAATGCCGATCATGACTGGCCCAGTCTCGAAGTGCCGCCGCACCAGGGAACACTTCAAATTCAAAAACAAATCCTTGTCTTTGAATGACTTAACGGAATATTTCCGAAAGAGCCTCGACTATCCACAGCCCATTCGCCTCGGCCGGGGGTATGATCCTCAGTCCGAGGGTTGATCACTTGGCAGTGGGCCCCGGATCGCCGCCCGGCGCGTCAGGTGGGTAGCTCCTCAAGCCTGACGCGCCGGGCAGCACTTTTCCCGCCGCCCTTCCCTTCGCATTCCACGACTGCACGACGCAGCCGTTGGCAATCGATCCCCGCGCCGAACACGCGCAAAAGAAAGGCCGGCAACTCGTGCCGGCCTTTCACGCAAATCACCGATGCAACGGACTGAATCGCTCGGTCACTTCGCCTTCGGCGAATGCGACACGCACCATCCCTTCGCATTGACTGCCTTGCCCGGAAACAGTGCGCACGGGCCGTAGCCGGTCGGACCACCGGAGTAAAACTGGCAATTGGCGCACGCGTCGCCGGCCTTGTGCTTGGGATCGGTGGTCTTGCTGGCATCCTCCACATAACCCAGCGCCTTGGCGGTCGGGTCGGAATCGTCCACGTGCGGCAGATCGGCAGCGCGGACCACGCGCGGCAGACCGCCTATTGCCATCACGGCCGCCGTGGTGCCGGCAGCCAACTTAAGGAAACGGCGACGCGATTCGTTGTTTTCGTCACGAGACATCGGAAACCTCCGTCATGGGCCAACGCCCCCACCACGCGTGATGGTGGAAACATCCGGAATGCTACGCCCACCGTCCAAATCGAGGCGCGAATGGATCGCATTCGGTGCAGACACGTTGCCGCAGGGCGACCCCTTCATGCGTGATATAGTTTCGCACTCGTTTGGACGTCCATTTGCATGAGCCAACAGCTGCCCGACTCGATTCCACCCGGCCTCTTCGCAGCGCGAGCCGAGGCCATTGCCGATGCAGCTCGCGAACTGGCGCTCGCCGGATGGACGCCTGCCACCAGCAGCAACTTCTCGATGCGCATCGATGCGGAACACGCCGCGATCACCATCTCCGGCCGCGACAAGGGCAAGCTGGGCCGCGACGACATCATGCTGGTGGACATGCAAGGCCATGCCGTCGGCACCGACGCCCGCCCCAGCGCGGAAACCGCGCTGCATACCCAGATCTACCGGCGCTGGCCGGGAGCACAGGCCGTGCTGCATACCCATTCGCGCACGCAGAGCGTGGCGTCTCGGCTGTTCGCGCGCGACGGCTTGATTCGGCTGGAGGGCTGGGAATTGCAGAAGGCCATCGCCGGCCACACCACGCACGAAAGCGTGCTGGAAATCCCGGTGTTTCCCAACACCCAGCATATGCCCGAGCTGGTGGCGCGCGTCGACGCATGGCTGGACGCCGGCAAGCCGCTCGCGGCCTACCTGATCGATGGCCATGGCATCTACACCTGGGGCCGCGACATGGCCGAGGCGCGACGCCATCTGGAGGCACTGGAATTCCTGCTGGGCTGCGAACTCGACCTACGGAGACTCAACGCATGAGCCGTCTGCGCATCTTCGACGAAAACCATCCGGCAACACCACTGTCCCTCCATGCCGAGCACGCGGCCATCGCCCACGAATTGGGCAAGGTGGGGGTGCGCTTCGAACAGTGGGCTGCCAACCAGCCCATCGCTCCCGGCGCCGGCCAGGACACGGTGATCGCTGCTTACCGCAACGACATCGACCGCCTGATGCGCGAGGAAGGCTACCAGTCGGTGGACGTGATCAGCCTCGCGCCCGATCACCCGGATCGCGCCGCGCTGCGCCAGAAGTTCCTCTCCGAACACACCCATAGCGAGGACGAGGTGCGCTTTTTCGTGGCTGGTGCCGGCCAATTCACCCTGCACATAGCCGGCAAGGTCTACGAGGTGCTGTGCGAGCAGGGCGACCTGATCGGCGTGCCGGACGGCACCCGGCACTGGTTCGACATGAGCGAGGCGCCCTATTTCGTGGCGATCCGCCTGTTCACCAACAAGGAAGGCTGGGTGGCCAACTTCACCGGCAGCGACATCGCAGCAGGCTTCCCGCGCATGCAACCCGTCACAACCTGAGCCTTGCCTTCCTCCCAGGAAAAGGTTTGACGCGCAAGGCCGGGTAAACTGTTCGTTCACCGCCCCAAGCAGCAGCCATGCCCGAAATCCGCGCCATCGTCACCGACATCGAAGGCACCACCAGTTCGATCAGCTTCGTCAAAGACGTGCTGTTTCCCTATGCGCGCAAGCGCCTGCCCGCCTTCGTCGAGACCCACGCCGACCGGCCCGAGGTGCAGCACTGGCTGCACGAAGCGGCGAAGGAAGCCAACTACATCGAGGCCAGTCGCAAGGAAGTGATCGACTTGCTGCTGCGCTGGATAGACGAGGATCGCAAGTTCACCGCGTTGAAGGCCCTCCAAGGCATGATCTGGCAGGAAGGCTACGAGGCCGGCGATTACCGCGCCCATGTCTATCCCGAAGTGGCGGCGCAGTTGCGCGCGTGGCGCGCAAAGGGCCTGCACCTGTACGTGTATTCCTCCGGCTCGGTGCCGGCGCAAAAGCTATTCTTCGGCCACAGCGAGAGTGGCGACCTCACCACGCTGTTCGCCGGCTATTTCGACACCGAAACCGGCCCGAAGCGCGAGCAGGACTCCTACGAAAAAATCGCCGGGGCCATCGGCGAGCAACCGCAACATCTGCTGTTCCTCTCCGACATCGTCGAAGAACTGGACGCCGCCCGAGCCGCCGGCTTCCAGACTGGCTGGCTGCTGCGTCCACCGCAGGCAATACCCACCGAACCACGCCACCCCGCCTACGCCGATTTCGACGCCATCACCCTCTGAGCCCGCCGCCGCATGCGCACCGTCCTTACCGCCCTGCTCGCCTTCGCCGCCGGCCTGCTGTTGATGCAGTGGCTGCCCAGCCACGCCGCGCCGCCGTCCATTGCCGGCACGACGGTGGCCGCGGCCGGCAGTGTCGCTTCGTCCAGTTCGTCCGCCGACGACGGCGAGGACAGCGAGGGCGACGCCAATTGGCCGCAGCAGGCCCCCACGCCCGAGCAGGTGCTGTACTCCCAGCCCAAGATGCTGCAGGACGAGCTGGCGAAACTGGGTCCGCGCGTTCCCGGCAAGCCCAACCTCTACCTGGTCGCCTTTGCCGGCGACGGCAGCCAGGACGTGTTCCGCAACGAAGCCGAATATGCCGCCAAGCTGTTCCGCCAACGCTTCGGCGCCAGCGCGCACGCGCTGGTGCTGGAGAACAACCCGGCCTCGCTTTCCACGCATCCCATTGCCGGCTGGAACAACCTCGAAGCCGCGTTGACCGGACTTTCCAAGGTGATGCAGCCTGACGACATCCTGATGCTCTACGTCACCACCCATGGCAGCGACGACCACGAACTGCTGGTGGACATGGATCCGCTGCCGCTGGACCAGATCGGTGCGCAGGACCTCGCCGAGATCCTCAAGGAGCACCCGTTCAAGTGGAAGGTGGTGGTGGTCAATGCCTGCTATTCCGGCGGCTTCATTCCTCCGTTGTCCACCAGCGGCACGCTGGTGCTCACTTCCGCGCGCACCGACCGCAGCTCGTTCGGCTGCGGGACCGAGTCCGACCTTACCTACTTCGGCCACGCGTTCCTGGTTGATGCCCTGAACCGTACCGACAACTTCGTGGATGCCTTCGCCCAGGCCAAAACCGAGATCGCGCAGTGGGAGCAGCATGACAAGCTCACGCCCTCGGAACCGCAGAGCTATGTAGGGGACGGCATCGAAGGCGAACTGGATGCCTGGCGCAAGGGCGTTGTGCCCGGCGCCTCCGTACCGTTTATGCCGGCGCCGCCAGCGCCCGCTTCCACCGCGGCGAATCCTTGAGGCTTCCTGACAATCTCCGATTCACTGGGGACCTCACCCTGCATTGTCGCAAGTAAGAAGATGATTTCGATCGCTGCCGCTGCCCGAACTCCTTCCCTGTGCCGACCCATACCATCGCAGGAGTGGTGACGAGCCGCGAAGCCGGCGCGAGGTGCCGAGGGCGGGATGCCCATGGTCAAGGGAGAAGGAACCAGAAGCCGCCTAGTTTGATACGCCGGAGCTACAAGCAAGTTGTGCAGAGGGTCGCGGAAGCCGTTTCTCCTAGGCGACAGGCGGACTGCCACGCGATATCCGAAAGCTGAGCTGCTTCTGTGGCTCGCTGTCCAGGCAATACAGTTAATGCGGAGAGCTTGAAGGAGCTCTGGGGCGACGCCTCAACGCGCGGCGTGACGCCGCTCCAACACGCCTGCCGCATCGGCAAGCGATAGCCCGCGCGCACGCAACAGCACGACGAGGTGGAACAGCAAATCCGCCGCCTCCCCCAGCAGCTCCTTTTCGCCTTGCGCTACGGCGGCGAGCGCAGTCTCCACGCCCTCCTCGCCTACCTTCTGCGCGATGCGGCGGACGCCGCCTTCGAACAATCGGGTGGTGTAGCTGCCTTGCGGACGATCGGCATCGCGCCGCGCGACCAGCACATCGAGCTCGGCCAGAAAGCCCAGTGGCGGCCGTACGTCGTCGCCGAAGCAGCTGGATGTTCCGTTGTGGCAAGTCGGCCCGTGCGGCTCCGCCTGCAGCAGCAGCGTGTCGGCGTCGCAGTCGACGCGGATGGATTTCAGCGCCAGCACGTGACCGGAGCTTTCGCCCTTTGTCCAAAGACGCTGCTTGCTGCGGCTCCAGAACGTGACGTGGCCGCTGCGCTGCGTTTCCGCCAGGGCATCGGCGTTCATGTAGCCGAGCATCAGCACCTCGCCGGTCAGCCAGTGCTGCACGACGGCGGGCAAGAGGCCGTCGCCCTTGGGCCAGTCGAGTCGCGCTAGATCAGTCTGGATGTCGCTCATGGGCGGTACCTGCAGTCATATGCGCCAAGGCATACAGGAAAGTATGGTTTCTCCGTCATTCCGGCGAAAGGCGGAATGACGAGTTAACAGGCTCGCACGGCCACGCCCTGCCCTTGCAGGTAGCGCTTGAGCTCGGGAATCGCAATCGCGCCGGAGTGGAATACGCTCGCGGCGAGCGCACCGTCCACGTCGGCTTCGACGAAAGCATCGCGGAAATGTTCGATGGTGCCGGCGCCACCCGACGCGATCAGCGGCACGCGGCACAGCGCACGCACCGCGCCGAGCTGTTCGAGGTCGTAGCCCTGGCGCACGCCATCGCTGCCCATGCAGTTGAGCACGATCTCACCGGCACCGAGGCGCTGCGCCTCGGCCACCCAGTCCAACGTGCGACGCGCCAGGGCGCGCGTCTTCGACGGGTCGCCGGTGTACTGGCGTACGCGCCACTCGCCGTCGGCGTCGCGCAGCGAATCGACACCCACCACCACGCACTGCACGCCGAAGGCAGCGGCCAGCTCGGCGACCAGCTCCGGCCGTTCCAGCGCCGGGGAGTTCACCGACACCTTGTCCGCGCCCGCATGCAGTACGGCGCGCGCGTCGTCCACGGAGCGGATGCCGCCTGCCACGCAGAATGGGATGTCGATCACCCGCGCCACCTTCTCCACCCAGCCGCGGTCCACACTGCGCCCTTCCGGGCTGGCGGTGATGTCGTAGAACACCAGTTCGTCGGCGCCTTCGTCGCGGTAGCGCAGCGCCAGGTCCACGATGCCGCCCATCGCCACGTGGTCGCGGAAGCGCACGCCCTTGACCACCTGGCCATCGCGTACGTCGAGGCAGGGGATAATGCGTCGGCTCAGCATGCCAAAGCCTCTGCCACGGTGAAGCGACCTTCCAGCAGGGCACGCCCGAGGATCACGCCGCGCGCGCCGGCTTCGCGCGCCGCGACGATGTCATCCAGCGAACGCACACCGCCCGAGGCCTGCACCGCCAGTTGCGGCACGATGCCGGCAAGGTGGCGATACAAGCCGAGGTTGAAGCCGGCCAGCATGCCGTCGCGCTCGATGTCGGTGCACAGCAGATGGCGGGCGCCATGCGCGGCATACCACGGCGCAAGCTCGTCCAGCGTGCGCGTTTCCGCCTTGATCCAACCCGCGCTGGGCAAGGTCCAGCGGCCTTCGGCGTTGCGGGTATCCAGCGCCAATGTGAGCCGCTCGGCGCCGAGCTTTCCCAGCCAACCAGCCACGCGCTCGGGATCACGGATCGCCACGCTGCCCACCACGACGCGCGCCACGCCAGCATCGAACAGGCGCTGCAGATCGGCCTCCTCGCGCACGCCTCCTCCAGCCTGCACCTGCATACCGTCGCGGGCGATGGCCTCGATCACCGCGAGGTTGTCGAGGCTGCCCGAACGTGCGCCGTCCAGGTCGACCAGGTGCAGCCAGCGCGCACCGGCCTCGGCGTAGCGCTGAGCCACGGCGCGCGGATCGTCCGAATAGGTCGTCTGCTGCGCGTAGTCGCCCTGCTTCAGGCGCACCACACGGCCGCCGCGCAGGTCGATGGCGGGAATCACGGCAAAAGTCATACGACACCCGTCATAAGGCGAGGAAATTCTTGAGGAGCCTGGCGCCGACGGCGGCGGAGCGCTCGGGGTGGAATTGCATGCCGTGGAAGTTGCCGCGCGCGACCACGGCGGAGAACGGTTCACCGTAATTCGCCGAAGCCAGGGTCCACTCGTTCATCGGCACCGCATAGCTGTGCACGAAATACGCCTGCTCGCCGTCGGACAGGTCCTGCAGGAGTGGATGCGCGTTTTGCACGGTCAGGCCGTTCCAGCCCATGTGCGGAACGCGCAAGCCGGGCCGCTCCGCGAAGCGGCACACCGTGGCCGGGATCAGGCCGAGGCACTCGGTATCACCCTCTTCCGAATGCGCGCAGAGCAGTTGCATGCCGAGACACACGCCGAGCACCGGCTGGGTCAGCGAGCGCATCAGCTCGACCAGGCCCAGCTCGCGCAGCCGCGCCATGCCCGGCCCCGCCGCACCCACGCCGGGCAGGATCACTTTGTCGGCGGCGCGTATCGCCGCGGCATCGGAGGTCAGCGCCGCATCCACGCCGAGGCGTTGCAGTGCGTAACGCACCGATCCGATATTGGTGCCGCCGGCATCGACCAGCACCACGGTCATTACAGCGCCCCCTTGGTGCTGGGCAATTCGTCGCCTTCGCGGCGGATCGCCTGGCGCAGCGTGCGCGCCACCACCTTGAAGCAGGCTTCGACCATGTGGTGCGCGTTGTCGCCGCGCACCGCGAGATGCAGGTTCGCACCCAGCGTTTCGCACAACGAACGGAAGAAGTGCGGCACCATCTCCACCGCCACTTCGCCCACGCGTTCGCGCGGAAAATTGCCCTCGAACACGAAGTACGGACGACCGGAAAGATCCAGCCGCGCCTCCGCCGCGCTCTCGTCCATCGGCAGGCAGAACCCGTAGCGACCGATGCCGCGCTTGTCGCCCAGCGCTTGCTTGAGCGCCTGCCCCAGAGCCAGCGCGCAATCCTCGACAGTGTGGTGCTCGTCGATGTGGATGTCGCCGTCGCAGGAAAGCTCCAGCGCGAAACCGCCGTGCTTGCCGATCTGCTCCAGCATGTGGTCGAAGAAGCCCAGGCCGGTATGCACCTTCGGCTCGGCCAACTTGTCCAAGTCGACGCGCACGCGGATCCGGGTTTCCTTGGTATTGCGTACCGCCTCGGCGATGCGCGGCGCATCCAGCACGAGGTGTGCCACCTCGCTCCACGTCGTGCCTTGCGGCCCAACACGCAAACCGCGCACGCCGATGTTCGCGGCAAACTTCAGGTCGGTTTCGCGATCGCCCACCATTACCGAAGCCGCACGGCTCCAGCTGTCGTCGGCCAGCCAGCCACGCATCAGGCCGGTGCCGGGCTTGCGCGTGTCCAGGCCCTCGTGCGGGAAACTGCGGTCGATCAGCACCTCGCGGAAGCGTATGCCCTGCGAGGACAGGATGCGCAGCAGCAACTCCTGCGGCCCCTGGAAGTCCGCCTCCGGAAAATTCGCCGTGCCGAGGCCATCCTGGTTGGTCACCATCACCAGCTCGTAGCCCGCAGCGGCGAAGCGCTGCAGCGCGGCGATCACGCCCGGCAACAGCGCCAACTTTTCGTAGCTGTCGATCTGCTCGTCCTGTGGCTCCTCGATCAGGCAGCCGTCACGGTCGACGAACAGGATCTTGCGTCCGCTCATGCCGCGCCCCGCACCGTCGCCGAGCTGGCCAGCACGGCCAGCACCTGTGCATTGTCCGCCGGTGCGCCGATGGTGATACGCAACGCATCGCCCAGGCCAGGATAGCGGCGTACGTCGCGCACCACGATGCCGGCGTCGAACAGGCGTCGATACGCGGCCTCGGCATCGTCGAAACGCACGGTGAGGAAGTTCGCCTGCGAAGGCAGCACGTCACGCACACCCGGCAGCCGGGCCAACGCCGCGCGCATGCGCGCACGCTCGCTGCGCACCACGTCGATGTGCGCGCGGGCGTTCGCCTGGCCCCACCCGGACAGCGCGAGCAGGGCTGCGTCCACACTGGGCAGCGGCAACGGATACGGCGGCATGATCCGGCGCAGCAACGCGATCACATCCGGATGCGCAAGCAAGCAACCGATACGCGCACCGGCCAGCGCCCAGGCCTTGGAGAGCGTGCGCAACACGGCAAGGTTGTCGTGGCGGTCCAGCAGGTCGGCCACGCTGCCTTCGTCCGCGAACTCCACATAAGCTTCGTCCACCACCAATAGCGCGCGTCCGTCCAGCGCCCGCACCAGGCGCTCGATGTCGTCGCGCGACACCACGCTGCCGGCAGGATTGTTCGGCGTGCAGACGAACACCAGCTTCACTGCATCGGTGACCGCAGCCAGCACGGCATCCACATCCAGCGTGAAGTCGCCGCGCAGCGGCACCTCGACCACGGCGGCATCCTGGATGCGCGCGCTCACTGCGTACATGCCGAAGGTCGGCGGCTGGATCAGGATCGCATCGCGCCCCGCACGGCAGAATGCCCGCACCAGCAGGTCGATGGCTTCGTCGCTGCCACGGCCCACCAGCAGCTGTTCGCGGCGCACGTCGTACAGACGCGCCAGCACATCCACCAGAGCCGACGGCTGCGGTTGCGGATAGCGGTTGCAGCCGGTGCCCACATCGCCGGTCGGCGCCCACGCCGATTCGTTCGCGTTCAGCAGCAGCCGCCCGCCGCTGGCCTCCATGCGCGCCGAGGAATACGGCTGCAGGGCGCGGATTTCCGCCCGCGCAAGATCGAGCACGCTCATTTCGTCGTCTCCAGTTCGGTCAATCGCAAAGTCACCGCACGGCGGTGCGCTTCAAGTTGCTCGGCAGCCGCCAGCACGGCGGTGCATGGACCGATGGTGCGCAGCCCGTCGGCCGAAAGCTCCTGTACGGTGATCTGCTTCTGGTAGCTGGCCACCGACACGCCGCTGTAGCTGCGCGCATGGCCATAGGTGGGCAGCACGTGATTGCTGCCGCTGCAGTAGTCGCCCACCGATTCGGGCGTCCATGCGCCGAGGAAGACCGATCCGGCGCTTTCGATACCGGCCAGCAGCGCGCGCGGCGCGGCCACCTGCAGGATCAGGTGCTCGGGCGCGTAACGGTTGCTCACCTCGATCGCCTGCGCGAGCGACGACACCGAAATCAGGCGGCTCTGCCCAAGCGCCTGCCGGGCGATCTCCGCGCGGGGCAAGTCGGCGCATTGCCGCGCGACTTCCCTCTCGACGCGATCCAGCAGCGAGGCGGACTCGCTGACCAGGATCACCTGCGAGTCCGGGCCGTGTTCGGCCTGCGACAGCAGATCGGCGGCTACGAAAACCGGATTGGCTTCCGCGTCGGCGATCACCAGCACCTCGGACGGACCGGCCGGCATATCGATCGCTGCGCCTTCCGGCTCGGCCGACACCTGCAGCTTGGCCTCGGTCACCCATGCGTTGCCAGGACCAAACAGCTTGTCGCACTTCGGTACGGAAACCGTGCCATAGGCCATCGCGGCGATCGCCTGCGCGCCACCCAGCTTGAACACCTTGTGCACACCGGTGAGGCGCGCGGCATACAGCACCGCGGCATCGCAGCGGCCGTCGGCGCGCGCGGGCGAGCACAGCACCACTTCGCGGCAACCGGCAATGCGCGCGGGCACGCCCAGCATCAAGGCCGTGGAAGGCAGCGGCGCACTGCCTGCCGGCACATACAGGCCTACGCGCTGGATGGGGCGCAGCATGCGCTCCACGCGCACCCCGGGCGCAGTGTCCACGCCCACCGCTTGCGGTGCAGCTGCACGGTGGAAGACCTCGATGCGTCCGGCGGCTTCGCGGATCGCCGCTTTCAAGGTGGGTACCAGCGACGCCTCAGCATCGGCGAACTCGGCCTCGTCGACTTCGAGTTCCGTCAGGGCGCAACGGTCGTATTTCGCGCTCAGTTCGCGCAGGGCTTCGTCGCCACGGGCACGGACATCGGCGATGATGCGGCCCGTGTCTTCGCGCAGCTCCGCCGCGCGCGATTGCGCAGGCCGCGCCAATGCGGCACAGCGGCCCGGTTCGTCGAGCAAATCCCAATCGATCCAGTTCATGGCAGCCGGCCTTTCATGCAAGCATTTTCTCGACGGGAAGGACGAACATCTCGCGCGCACCGGCCTTCTTGATCTCCTCCAGCTGGCGCCAGCTCACCTCGCCCGCGCACAGCGCCTGCAGCATCAGCTGGTCAGGCTGGCCGGCCACCGGCAGCAAGGTCGGCTGCGGGCCACCGGGCAGCAACCGGGTCACCGCATCCAGCGCGGCGCGCGGGGTTTGCAGCAGCAGCAGGCGGGATTCACGCACCTGGATCACACCATCCAACCGCTTCAGAAGCAGCTCGATCAGATCGCCGCGCTCGTCGGCGGGCATGTTCTGCGGGCCAGCCAGCACGGCCTCGCTTTCCAGCAACACATCGACCTCGCGCAACTGGTTAGCCACCAGCGTGCCGCCACTTTGCACCAGGTCGCAGATCGCGTCCGCGGTGCCGAGCTTCGGCGCGATTTCCACTGAGCCGGCCAGGGTCACCACGCCGGCTTCAACCCCATGCTCGCGCAACCATGCGCCCAGCAGCCCCGGGTACGAAGTGGCGATACGCCGGGCGGCCAGTTGCGCGGGCCCGCTGTAATCGAACTCCTGCGGCACGGCGATGGAAAGCCGGCAGCGGCCGAAACCCAGCGGGCGCAACTCGGCCAGTGGCTCGCTCTCGCGGCCGGCCGTGAGGCGGAACTCGTCGAGCACGTTGCGCCCCACAATGCCCAGTTCGCACACGCCCTGCGCGATCAGGCCGGGGATGTCGTCGTCGCGCACCAGCAGCAAATCCACCGGCTCGCCTTCGCCGAAGCAGAACAGCTTGTCGCGACTCTGCCGGAACGTGAGGCCACAACGCTTGAGCAGCTCCAGCGCCGGCTCGGTGAGCCGGCCCGATTTCTGCATCGCGATGCGCAAACGGTCGCGGGGTTTCATGCGCGTTCCTTCTTCGTTGTGGCACGGCGACGCGTCGCCCGCGCCGCGGCAGCGAGATAACCGCCATTGCCCTGGTTGAGGAAGCGCGCCACCCGGCCGATGGTGGTGATGCTCACCGCGGTGCGCTCGTGGATCTCGCGGTACGCCACCCCGTCCAGCAGGAAGGGCACCACGCGCCAGCGGTCCACCAGCACTTCGAGTTCGGCCGGCGTGCACAAGTCGCGGAGGAAGGCATTCATCTCATCCGCGTCCTTCAGCGACAGCAGCGCCTGGCACAGGCTGAGTTCGGCCGACTCGACGGGCATCTCGGGATCCAGCGATCGACGTTTCATAATGTATTAATGCGTTAGTACATTGGATGGCCATTGTAAGTAGCAAAGATGCCCGGCGCAAGTCGTTGGGCCTGCCCCTTGTTCAGCGAAGCGTCACCACTCACTTGCGCCAACGACTCCGGGCCGGGAACGCACCCACAAAAAACCCCGCACAAGGCGGGGTTCTTCGTGATGCGCGGCGAAAGCGGCTCAGGCCGACTTCTTCTTCGGCGCAGCCTTCTTTGCGGCAGCCGGCTTGGTCACGGTCGGCTTGGCGCCAACCACCGCCGGCTGGGCGCCGTGCACGCGGGTATTGCCGTAGCTGCCACGGTAGGTCTTGCCACGACGGGTCTTGCGATCACCCTTGCCCATGGGAATCTCCTCAGGAATAACATGATGGCCTGCCATGATAGCAGTGCCGGCGACGGCACCATAGCCGCCCGCGCCAGGCTTAACCGTGGCCATGGCCGGCACAACCCCGGGGCGGGTCCAGGCAGTCCTCGGGGTCGATCTGCACGGTAACGTGCTGGATGCCGAAGCGTTCCTGCAGCAACCGGTTGATTGCGCGCAGCGCCTGCGCGGCATCGGCCGGGTCATGCAATTCGGCATGCAGAGTGGCCATGCGCGAACCGGAAGCCAGTTGCCACACATGCAGGTGATGGACGCCGCTGATCGCCGGATCGACACCGTTCAACGCAGCTTCCAGCTCGGTCCAGTCCATGCCGTCCGGCACGCCCTCTAGCAGGATGTGCGCGGAACGGCGCAGCAACTGCCAGGCGCTGCCGAGGATCAGCACGGCCACCAGCAACGACAGCACCGGATCGGCCCAGAGCCAACCCAGCCAACGGACCACCAACGCCGCCAGCACCGCCGCTACCGAACCGAGCAGGTCGCCCAGCACATGCAGGCTGGCGCTGGCCAGGTTCACGTCGTCGTGCGAGTGTCCGTGCAGGCTGCGCAGCACCAGCACGTTCACCAGCAAACCGATGATGGCCACTGCCAGCATCATGCCCGACAGGATCTCGCCCGGGTGCAGCAGCCGCTGGGTCGCTTCCCACGCCACCCAGCCGACCAGCACGAACTGGCTGATGGCGTTGACGAAGCCGACCAGAACCTCCATGCGCCCGTAGCCGTAGCTGCGCCGGGCATCGGCTGGCCGCAGCGCAAGACGCGCGCCGACGTAGGCCATCAGCAGCGCCAGCGCGTCCACCATCATGTGGCCACCGTCGGTAAGCAGCGCCAGCGAGCCCGACCACAGGCCACCGATCACCTCCGCCAGCATCGTGATGGTGGTCAGCGCGAAGGCGAGCAGGAGTTTGCGGCCACGCGGGTCGGCATGCGCCGAATGGTCATGCCGGTGATCACGCGCATCGACAGCGTGAGGACTCGAGTGATCGTGTTTGCAGGGATGCACGTTGCTCATTCGCAAATGCTAGGAAACGCCGGCCGCGTTACACAATCACCGCGCGGATTTCCAATACCGCTCGGCCGGAAACGGTGTAGCCGAAACCGTCGGGATACTGCAGGCCGCGCATGCCACGCTTGGCGGTCAGCCGGAACTCAATGCACGCATTGCGCGCCGTGCACATGCGCTACTGCATGCACATGCCGGCGGTCGATATAGAGATTCATGAAGTGCGCCGAGGCCACCAGCAGCCCACCGCAGGTCACCATCACGCTGTGCACGATGATGTGCCGCTCTTCCGACACCCAGACGACGCCGAGCAGCAGCAGCAGCAACCCTGGCACGGCGAGCAACAGCGACAGCGGCTGATGGTGCCGGCGATAACCGCCGATCAGGGCAAACAGCGCCAACGAGGCGGCAAACATCACGAAGTCGCGTTCGAAACGATGCCCCGCCAGGAAGCCCAGCCCGAGCAGCGGCAATACGGTAAGCACGAATGGCAACAGCGCGCAGTGGATCGCGCACAGGAATGAAGCCGCGGCGCCCACGCGGTCGGCAAGCTGCCACCAGCGCGAGGACTTCGATGCCCCGCCCACGACGACGGCACCCGCGTCACCCGAGTGCAGCAGCAAGCCGTCGTTATTGGCGGAGCTTTCGATCCTGTCCATATCCGAAATGTTACTTTATAACATCGACACCACACAAGCGACCGCGTCCGCTGGCGACCGGGACGGCTTCAGGTTTTGCGGCAACGCTTGCAGACGCCATGCACTTCCAGCGTCTGTGCCTGGGCGCGGAAACCAAGCACCTTGGCCTGCGCCTCGATCAGCTCGGCCACGCGCTGGTCGCAAACTTCCTCGGCGCCAGAGCAGACGTCGCAGATCAGGAACGGCACCTGGTGCGCCTCGGCCGGATGATGGCAGGAAACGAAGGCATTGATCGACGACAGCTTGTGGATGAAGCCCTGTTCCAGCAGGAAATCCAGCGCACGGTACACCGTGGGCGGCGCCGCATTGCCGTGGCGTTCGCGCAGCTGGTCGAGCAGGTCGTAAGCCTTCACCGGTTTCTCGGCGGCGGCGACCAGCTCCAGCACTTCCATGCGCAGCGGGGTAAGCCGCAGGCCACGTTCCTCGCTGACATGCGCGACCTCACGCACGAAACCCTTCGCGTCGTGCGGATGCGAATGATGGGCGTGCGGCTTGCCGGCGGCTTCATGGGCCAAGTGGATTCTCCTTGCGGGGGATCATACATGCCCGACGCTGCGCGCAATGTGACGTGTCAGCGTCTCAGCGGAGGCGGTTCGACCCGGGGCTTGGCGCGTGGGCGGTAGCAGATCACCAGCCAGCCGATCGGCCCCAGAAACCAGGCCCAGGCGACACCTTCCCACAGGCGCCCGCGCCACCAGCCCAACAGCGCCCCCACCGCCACGAATGCGAGGTTCCACCAGAACAGCGCAGTCCACGGCACCATCGCCCACAGGTTCAGGAAAACCTGCCAGAACGCACCCGGAGAATTCGGGTCGACGCCATGCGTTGCACGGGCAAGCAGTTCGTCCATGGGATGCCTGCCCAGGCCGTCTGTTTCAGCCGCGCGCCAGCGTCAGCGCATGGTCGATGCGCCGCAGCGCCTCGTCGCGGCCGCAAAGATAGAGGGTATGGTCGATGGACGGCGATACCTGCGTGCCGGTGATCGCCACGCGCAGCGGCTGGGCAATCTTGCCCATGCCGAGCTCCAGCCTCGCAGCCATCTGCTCGATGACCTGATGGATGGGCTCGGGCCGCCACTCCACCCCGGCCAGCAGCGTCTTCGCCGTTTCCAGCACGGCGACCGCGCCGTCGTTCTTCAGGTGCTTGGCGACAGCCTTGTCGTCCCAATCGGTGACGGGGCCGTACCAGATCTTCGCGCGCTCGGCCATTTCCTTCAGCGTATGTACGCGGTCGCGCAAGGCCACGATCACGTCGGCAGGCTGCGGACCGTGCACGGCATCGATGCCGGCACGCGCCAGGTGCCAGGCGAATTCGGGCGCAAGCGCCGCCGGATCGTCGGTCTTGAGGTAGTGCTGGTTGAGCCAGTTGAGCTTCTCGGTATCGAAGCGCGAGGCAGCCTTGTTGACGTCGGCGACATCGAACAGCCTGGTCATCTCCTCGCGCGAGAAGATTTCCTGGTCGCCATGCGACCAGCCGAGGCGTACCAGGTAATTGAGGATGGCATGCGGCAGGTAGCCCTCCTCGCGGTACTCCATCACGCTCACCGAGTTGGTGCGCTTGGAGAGCTTCTTGCCCTCCTTGTCGAGGATCATCGGCAGGTGCGCGAATTCCGGCACCGGCGCGCCCAACGCGTGGTAGATGTTGATCTGGCGCGGCGTGTTGTTGACGTGGTCGTCGCCGCGGATCACTTCGGTGATCCCCATGTCGATGTCGTCCACCACCACGGCGAAGTTGTAGGTGGGCCAGCCGTCGGAGCGGAAGATGACGAGATCGTCCAGCTCGGCATTGGCCCACTCCACGCGGCCCTTCACCTTGTCCTCGAACACCACCGAACCTTCCAGCGGGTTCCTGAAACGGATCACGCGGTTCGGGTCCTCGCGGTACGGCTCGTTTCGGTCGCGGTAATGGCCGTTGTAGCGGGGCTTCTCGCCCTTCGCCATCGCCGCCTCGCGCATCGCCTCGATCTCTTCCTTGCTCTCGTAGGCGTAGTACGCCTTGCCCTCGGACAGCAGGCGCGCGGCCACTTCCTTGTAGCGGGCCAGGCGCTGGGTCTGGTAAACCGGAGCCTCGTCGGCGGAAAGATGCAGCCATGCCATAGCATCGAGAATTGCCTGCACCGCTTCGTCGGTGGAGCGCTCGCGATCGGTATCCTCGATGCGCAAGAGGAACTCGCCGCCGCGGCGCCGCGCCTCCAGCCAGCAATACAGGGCGGTGCGTGCGCCGCCGATGTGCAGGAAACCGGTGGGGCTGGGGGCAAAACGGGTGCGGACGGTCATGGAATGTACTGGGGGGCGCGTAGAAACCATGGATTTTAGCCGATACCGCAGCTGGCTCGGCGTGCCGTCATTGTTGCTGGCGGGATTTGTCTCGACTGCGTCAGCACTGGACAACCCCGGTTACGACCGTCCCGGTCTCGGCTTCACTCCGGTCGTGCTGGGCGCCGGCGACATCACGCTGGAACAAGGTCTGCCGGACTGGAGTCTCGCCCGCGCCAGCAGCGGTGACAGCGCTCAATACACCGCCGACAGCCTGCTGCGGCTGGGTATCGGTCAATCGCTGGAACTGCAATTCGGCAGCTCCTACAACCGACTCAGCCAAGGCGATGCGGTCGACTACGGACGCGGCGACAGCACCCTGGCGCTGAAATTCGCCCCGCCCGCACGCGGCAACTTCAGCTGGGGGCTGCTGGGCAGCATCGAATTCACTGATGGCGCGAGCGACTTTCGCAACCCGCGCCGCCAGTACCTGCTGGGCACCGAGTTCAACTGGCAATTGGACGAACGCAATGGCCTCGCGCTGTACCTGGAAAACGTGCGCAGCGGCGGCCACGACAGCCGCCAACTCGCCGTCAGCGATGGTTACGCCTTCACGCCGAGATTCAGCGGCTACGTCGAATTCGGCGTGATGGACGTGTCCGGCGTTGGCCAAGGCAGCCGCGCCGGCGCCGGCCTGGCATGGATGCTTACGCCACGCGTGCAATTGGATGCCAGCATGCGCCATCGCCTCGATGGCGCTGCGCCCGAGTGGGAAGCCGGACTCGGGATAGCGGTGTACTTCGGCCGCTGAAAACCGCGACCGTCATCCGCCCGTCATGTATTCGCCACCCTTGCGCAAAGCCGCGGCGCGAAGCTGTACGCAGGTCACGCGAGAGCAACGTCATGCGCATCGGCATCGTCAGCGAAACCTGGCTACCGGAGATCAATGGCGTCGCGCTCACCGTGTACGGTCTCGCCACCGGTCTGGTGGCACGCGGGCACACAGTCGAAGTGGTGCGTCCGCGTCAGGCGTGCCCGAGTGCCGCCGATGCCCATTTCGAAACCGTGTTCGCCCGTGGCGCGGCCCTGCCCCGCTACCCTGGCCTGCGCTTCGGCCTGCCCGCAGGACGGACCCTGCGCGAGCGTTGGTCGCAGGAACGCCCGGACGCCATCTACATCGCCACCGAAGGCCCGTTGGGCAGTTCGGCGCTGCGCGTGGCGAACGCCCTGCGCATCCCGGTCGCCTCCGGATTCCACACGCGCTTCGACAGCTATGCCAGCCACTACGGCCTGCGTTGGCTCACGCCGCTGGTGCGCGGCCACCTGCGCCGCTTCCACCGCCGCGCCGCCGCCACCCTCGTGCCCACCGAAGCGCTGGCACAGGAGCTCGCCTCGCTCGGCGTGGACAATGCACGCCTGCTGCGCCGCGCTGTGGATACGCAACTGTTTCATCCCGGCCAGCGCGATCCGTCGCTGCGCGCGCAATGGAGCGTCGACGCCGGCACACCGGTGATGCTGTATGTGGGCCGCATCGCAGCGGAGAAGAACCTCGAGCTGGCTGTGCGGGCCTTCCGTACTGCGCAACAACAACTGCCCGCCATGCGCTTCGTGTGGGTGGGCGACGGCCCCGCGCGCGCTGCATTGCAGGCGGCAAACCCGGATTTCGTCTTCGCCGGCACCCAACGTGGCGAAGCACTGGCGCGGCACATCGCCAGCACAGACTTGTTCCCTTTCCCAAGCCTCAGCGAAACCTTTGGCAACGTGATCCTTGAAGCGCTGGCCTGCGGAGTGCCGGTGATCGCCTATCGCGAAGGCGCGGCACGCGAGCACCTGTGCGACGGCTACAACGGTTACTGCATCGCGCCCGCCGATGCGGACGCATTCGTCACTGCCACCGCCACATTGGCCGGCAACCCTGGGCTGATCCGCCACATGGGTCGCCGCGCGCACGAAAGCATGGCGCGCCTGTCGCCGGATCAGGTCATCCGCGAATTCGAGTCCTTGTTGCGAGAACTGGCTGAGGAGCAGCGCCATGAGCACCATGCCGTCATCGTCCATGCCTAGAACCGTTGCCTTCGACCGTCGCGTCTGCGTGGCGGCGAACCGCTGGGGCACGCGCCGCGCAGTGGGCGTGTTCTTCGGCACCGTCAGCCGGCTCGGCGACGGCATGTTCTGGTACGCGCTGATGCTGGCCCTGGCCGTCTTGGAGGGACGGCGCGGATTGTTCGCGGCCGCGCACATGGCCGCCACCGGCATTGCTGCCCTGCAGCTGTATCGCCTGTTGAAACGGTACACGCGCCGGCCGCGCCCTTTCCGCGCCTGCCCCGGCGTGATCGCACACGTGCCGCCGCTGGACGAATTCAGCTTCCCTTCCGGCCATACCTTGCAGGCGGTGGGCTTCACCATGGTGGCGCTGGCCTGGTACCCGCTGCTGGCACCGCTGCTGCTGACCTTCACCACGCTGGTCGCCGCATCGCGTGTCATCCTCGGCCTGCACTACCCCAGCGACGTGCTCGCTGCGATCGGCATCGGCGGTGCGCTTGGCACACTGTCGTTGTGGCTGGTGCACGCCACGACCATGCTTGTCTGAGCAAAATCTGCGCATCGCGTCGCGCGCCACTGTGCGCTCAAGCACTTGCACCACCTATCCACAGGCTATGCCCATGTGCTTCCACATTTGTTGTGGAAAACGCGCAAAGGCTTGCGCAGAAATTCGTCAATGCGTGCCAAGTATCTGTTGCCAAAGCCGTGAACACGGCTTGTCCACAGCTTTGTTCGGCAGGCATCCACATTGACTGTGGAAAACACCGCGCCGCCGGGGAAACCTGGCCTCGCTACAGCCTCGATGCGAAAAAGCGGGCTGCGTTCAAATGAGCCGCGCAGGCCTGTGGTGTTGCCGCATCGAGAAAAAAGGCAGGTCCGCCCTTGTAGATATCGAAGTCGGCCTCGTCGCCGAGACGCCTCGCCATTCGCTTGAGTCCTGCTCCCACCGCCAAGGGAAAGGTCTTATCCCCGTCGCCCCATATCAGACGGAGCGGTGGCAAGGCATGCACAGGGTGTGCGTAACCCTCCGGGAATCCGCCATCGACAATCACAAGCGCGTCGATGTCCGTACTGTTGGCCGAGACCGCCAAGGCTATCTCCGCGCCAAGCGATATCCCGAGCAGTCCGACCTTTCCAGCATGCCCAGACTGCGCATGGTAGTAAGTCGCTACGCTACGGATCGTTGCGATCCATCCGGACTGGTGTTTGGCGTAGTAGCGCTCGCGGGCATCGGAGCTACCCGCACGACCGATGGCGCTCACATCCTTCGGGGAAAGAAAGTGCACCAGGCAAGCTCGCAAACCCTCGCTGCGAAGCGCTCGCCCGATCTCCTCATAAGCCGGCGACCAGAACCCCTTGCTGCCACTCAGCACAAGGACCGTCGGGCGCGCGAAATCCGCCTTATCGGCGAAACACTCGACCAGCACGCTTCCAGTCGGCGTTTGCAGCGTCAGTGACTCGCGCGCAGCCGCGCTGGCCTTTTCAGTCGTGGCCAAAAACATGAGCGCGAACAGCGCAAGCGAATGGACGCGAGCCCACCGTCTCATCATCATCACGACCGAGGTCAAACGCCCTTCCCCGCGAAACGAACGACGCCGCCCGCAGGCGGCGTCATCGGATGCGAAGCCGTCGTTACGCCGCGCGCGGCGCCTTCTCCAGCAGGTTGAGCAGATCGGCGAGCTTGTCGCGCATCTCGCGGCGGTCGACGATCATGTCGATGGCGCCGTGCTCCAGCAGGAACTCGGAACGCTGGAAACCTTCGGGCAGAGTTTCGCGCACGGTCTGCTCGATCACGCGCGGGCCGGCGAAGCCGATCAGCGCCTTCGGTTCGCCGATGTTGATGTCGCCCAGCATGCCCAGGCTGGCGGAGACACCGCCGGTGGACGGATTGGTCAGCACGCTGATGTAGGGCACGCCGGCATCGCGCAGCTTGGCCAGCACGGCGGAGGACTTGGCCATCTGCATCAGCGAATACAGGCCTTCCTGCATGCGCATGCCGCCGCTGGCGGCGAAGCACACCAGCGCACTTTTCTCGGCCAGCGCCCGCTCGCCCGCGCGGGCGAATTTCTCACCGCCCACCGATCCCATCGAGCCGCCGACGAAACCGAACTCGAATGCGGTAGCGACCAGCGGACGGCCCTTCAGGCGGCCGTTCATCGCGACCAGCGCGTCCTTCTCGCCGCTGCTCTTCTGCGAGGCGACGATGCGCTCGCGGTATTTCTTGGAATCGCGGAACTTGAGTGGGTCCGTGGCCTCCATGCTCGGCCACAGTTCCTGCGTGGAGCCTTCGTCGAACAATGCGAGCAGGCGCGTACGGGCACGGATGGCGTGATGGTGCCCGCACTTGGGGCAGACCATCAGGTTGCGCTCCAGCTCCGGCTTGTACAGCACTGAGCCACAGCCTGCGCACTTCTCCCACACGCCCTCGGGCACCTTGCCCTTGCCTGCACCGGAGCCTTGCGTGTGCGCACGCGGGTTCATGATTTTCTGCAGCCAGTTCATAGCGATGCCTCTAGTGAAGCGCGCATTCTAGCCGAGATCGCTGGAAGCACCGGACGCCGGCGTGTGGTGCGCTCCTTCAGCGGAGCCCGAAGTGACTCTCGAGATCGTCCATCGTGCGCAGAAAAGTCGCTGAAGAACGCAACTCAATGCGCGTCGAGCGCATCCCGAATGGGTTGCAGGAACGCACGCACGCGCTCGGCAATCTCATCCACCGAAGCCGCGCCCGCCAACCGCTCCACCAGCGCGCTGCCGATCACCACCGCATCGGCGAAAGCGGCAATGGCTTTCGCGCTTTCCGCATCGCGCACACCGAAGCCGACGGCCACCGGCGCCTTCGCGTGCGCACGCACGTCCGCCACGCGCGCCGCGATATCCGTGGTGCTCAATCGCGCGGCGCCGGTGATGCCGGCGAACGATACGTAGTAGAGAAAGCCCTCGGCCGCCGCGCACAGTTTCGACAAGCGGTCCGGCGCCGTGGTGGGCGCGGCGAGCAGGATCTGCGCGAGACCGGCCGCGCGCAGCGGCGCCAGCACTTCGGACTCTTCCAGCGGGCAGTCCACCAGCAGCACGCCGTCGACGCCGGCCTGCACGGCTTCCGCCGCGAAGCGCGCATAGCCGTGGATCTCGATGGGGTTCAGATAGCCCATCAACACCACCGGCGTATCGGCATCGCGCCGGCGGAATTCGGTGACCCAGCCCAGCACGTCGCCCAGGCCCACTCCCTTGGCGATGGCACGCTCGCTGGCGTGCTGGATCACCGGGCCATCGGCCATCGGATCGGAGAACGGCACACCAAGCTCGATCACGTCGGCACCGGACTCGACCAGTGCGTGCATCAGCGCCACCGCATGTCCAGGCGACGGATCGCCGGCGGTAACGAAGGGAATCAGGCCGGTGCGGCCGGCGGACTTCAGCGCCGCAAAACGGCGGTCGATGCGATTCATACCTGCACTCCTTCACGCGCCGCGATGGTGTGCACGTCCTTGTCACCGCGGCCGGAGAGGTTGCACAGCACGATGCCGTCCTTCGGGTATTCGCGCGCCAGCTTGATCGCCTGGGCGACCGCGTGGCTGGATTCCAGCGCGGCAAGGATGCCCTCGGTGCGCGCCAGCAGGTGGAAGGCCTCCAGAGCCTCGTCGTCGGTGACGCCGACATATTCGGCACGACCGGCGTCCTTGAGGAAGGCGTGCTCGGGGCCGACGCCTGGGTAGTCCAGGCCCGCCGACACCGAATGCGTCTCGGTGATCTGGCCGTCGTCGTCGCACAGCACATAGGTGCGGTTGCCGTGCAGCACGCCGGGCCGGCCGGCGGCCAGGGACGCCGCATGATGACCGGTGGCGATGCCCTCGCCCGCTGCCTCGGCGCCGACGATGCGGACGTCGCGATCGTTGAGGAAGGCATGGAACAGGCCGATCGCATTCGAGCCGCCACCCACGCAGGCAGTGAGTACATCCGGCAGGCGGCCGTACTGCTCCAGCAGCTGCGCACGCGCCTCGCGGCCGACGATGGCGTTGAAGTCGCGCACCATGAGCGGATACGGGTGCGGCCCGGCCACGGTGCCGATGATGTAGAAGGTGTCGGCCACGTTGGTGACCCAGTCGCGCATCGCCTCGTTCAGCGCGTCCTTCAGCGTCTTCGAGCCGGAAGTCACCGGCACCACTTCGGCGCCCAGCAGCTTCATGCGGTAGACGTTGATCTTCTGCCGCTCGATGTCGGTGGCGCCCATGTAGACCACGCATTCCAGCCCCAGCCGCGCTGCCACCGTGGCGCTGGCCACGCCATGCTGGCCTGCGCCGGTCTCGGCGATGATGCGGGTCTTGCCCATGTGCCGCGCTACCAGCGCCTGGCCCACGGTGTTGTTGATCTTGTGCGCGCCAGTGTGATTCAGGTCCTCGCGCTTGAGCAGAATGCGCGCACCGCCCACGTGCCTGGTCAACCGCTCGGCGAAATACACCGGGCTGGGCCGGCCCACGTAATGCGTGAGGTCGCGATCAAGCTCGGCGACGAAGGCCGGATCTTTGCGCAGGCGCAGGTAGGCCTCGGTCAGTTCAGCCAGCGGCGCCATCAGGGTTTCGGCGACATAGCTGCCGCCGAACTGGCCGAAGCGGCCCTGGGCGTCGGGGAAGGCGTGGAAATCCCGGATCTCGGGCATGGGAACTCCAAAAGGAAGCGCGGCGACAGGCTCACACCTTAACGCCTTGGCATCCCATGAAAAAGCGAAAAGATCGCCTCGATACTTGAGCTAGACTCACAGCATGTCGGATCGCGACCTGCCTTCGCTGAATGCCCTGCGTGCTTTCGAGGCCGCCGCGCGGCTGGGCAGCATGAGCCTTGCCGCACAGGAATTGCACGTCACTCATGGGGCCGTCAGCCGGCAGGTCCGCGCGCTGGAAGAAGCTCTGGGCCAGCCGTTATTCGCCCGGCAAGGGCGTGGCGTCGCGCTCACCGCGATAGGCCAGCAGCTGCGCGAACAGTGCAGCACCGCGTTCGGGCAACTGCGCGAGGGCTGGCTGCAGTTGCGGAATAAGCGCGCTGCCGCGGCCTGCGTTCTCGGCTGTTCCGGCAGCGTGCTCGCGCGCTGGGTGATTCCGCGACTGGAGCGCCTGCGCCACGATCTCCCTGCACTGACGCTGCATCTGGCTGTGCAGGAAGAACCTGTGGTCGACCATCTGGCCAACGTGGATGCTGCCCTGTTGCTGGCCGCGCCGCCGTGGCCCAGCGGTTGGCAGGTGCATGAGCTGGCGCCGGAACGTATCGGACCCGTGCTCAGCCCGCGCTATCCCGGCGCCGACCGTCTGCGCGAGCTGCCCGCCAGCGCGCTGTGCGACGAACCGCTGCTGCATACCGCCTCGCGCCCGCAGGCGTGGCCGGAATGGGCGCGCGCCATGGACCTGCCGCCCGAATCATTGCAGCAGGCCCAGGCCCTGCCCCATCTCTACTTCCTGCTGGAAGCCGCGGCAGCGGGGCTGGGCGTGGCCATCGCGCCGCAGCCACTGGTGGCCGACGACCTCGCCAGCGGGCGGCTGCTTGCACCGTGGGGGTTTCGCGAAACCTCCGCGCGCTGGGCGCTGGTTTCAACCCGGCGCACCGACGATGCACGGTTCGCGGCGCTGGCGGACTGGCTGCGCCACGAATTGGCTGAGGCGTGAAACGGCGCGGTCAGAGATTCTGCCGCGCCCCCTCCTTCAGCTTCTCCACGACCTCCGGCGTCTGCGGCCCCAGCACGCCACGGCGATGCTCTGGGATGTGCGCCACGGTTTCCTCGCCGCCGAACACGTAATAGTCCAGCAGCCTGCGCCACTGCTCCCGTTCCGCCGCAGGCAGTTCGCGGAAGGCCAGCAGGCAATGAAACAGCGCCGCGCGCGCGTAGCCGGAGTTGTAGCCGGGCACGTCCACCGGACTCCACCAGTAGTTCATCAACGCGTTGAGCTGCTGCAGCGATTCCACGTTGTGCCACCACAGCGGCGGCATGTAGATCGCGTCGCCGGGGTGGAGTTCGGCCACCTGCGCGGCGGCCAGCGCCTGCTTCAGGCGCGGATAGCGCGGGTCATCGGGCCGGTCCAGTCGCGCCAGGCTGATCGCTGCGCCGGTGGGCGCGAAATCCAGCGGACCGATGTAGAGGTTGGGCAGTTGCTCGGGCGGGAACAGGGTGAAACGCCGCGCGCCGCACAGCACGCAGGCGATGTTGCGCATCGAGTCGAAATGGGTGGGTGTGGTGGCCTTGTTGCCCACCCACAGGCGCGGCTCCACCGAGGGATCGAGGAACGGCAGTTGGTGGTCTTCCAGCAAGCCCGGCAGGCATTCGCGCACGCGCGCGCTCTGGATCACCAGCGCCGGCGCGTTCTCCCGCCGGCTGTAGCTGGCCAGTCGCTGCAGGCCCATGGTCACCGGCACCTTGAAGTGCTGGTAGTTCATCTCGCCCAGGTCCGCCGAGTAGCCGACGATGCCGTCGGCCTCCGGCGCCACCATCAGGGTGCTGACGTCGGTGCCGTTGTCCAGCTCGGCCAGCCGCTGCGCAAAGGCGGTGTCCGACTGCAGTCCGAGCTTCACGAGCGGCCAATCGCGCACCAGGCCGCGGATCACCAGCGGACGGTCGCGGTCGACCAGGATGCGCGGATCGAACGGATGATCGGCGTCGACCCGGCACTCCTCCATCGCGGTCGGTGTCGGCACCGTGCTGGAACCTTCGCTCATGGCTAGCCTTCCCCTTCGTCCGCGGCGCGCACCGCCGCGATGAAATCATGCAACTTGCCGGCATCCTTGATGCCCGGCGCCGACTCCACGCCGCTGGCCACGTCCACCGCCCACGGCCGCGCCGCACGTATCGCCGCGCCGACGTTGCCCGCATGCAAGCCACCGGCAAGGATCACCGGCTGCGCAAGGCCACGCGGCAGCAGCGACCAGTCGAATGCCTTGCCGCTGCCGCCGGCTTCGCCCGCGACATGGCCGTCCAGCAGCAGCGCGGCGGCGCGAGGGTAGTCGTGCAGGCGCGGCAACGCCGCAGCGCCCTCACCCATTGCGATGGCCTTGAGGTACGGGCGCCTGAACTGCGCGCACCAGTCGTCGGCCTCGCCGCCGTGGAACTGCAGCAGATCGGGCTGCACCGTCGCGATGACTTCCTCGACCAGGGCAGCCTCGTCGTCCATGAACAAGGCCACGGCATCCACGAACGGCGGGAGGGCCTGGCGGATCGCCCGCGCCTGTTCCAGCGCCACCCGCCGCTTGCTGCGCGCGGTGAACACCAGGCCGATCGCATCCGCGCCCAGCCGGGCAGCGAGCAAGGCGTCCTTGGTGCGGGTCATGCCGCAACACTTGATGCGGGTCATTGCGATACCTCCGCAGGCAGGCCCCAGTGCGCTTCGTAACGCGGACCGAGGAAGGTCAGGCCCGATGATGGCGCGGTAGGCCCGGCTACTTCGCGATTGCGGCCAGCCAGCAGCTCGGCAACCCATTCGACCGGCTGCTCGCCACGCCCCACCGGCAGCAGCGATCCGACGATGTTGCGCACCATGTGGTGCAGGAAGGCATTCGCCTCGATCTCCACGATCACCTGCTCGCCCTCGCGCCGCACGCCTGCCGCCAGCACACAACGGCGCGGATGGGCGGCCTGGCATGAGGTTGCGCGGAACGCGGAGAAATCGTGTTCGCCCACCAGCGCCTGTGCGGCGGCATGCATGCGAGCGGCATCCAGCGGCAGGCGTTCCCAGGTGACATAACGCGCGTCCAGCGCCGCACGCACCTGCCGGTTCAGGACGGTATAGCGGTAACGCCGGCTGCGGGCGGAAAAGCGCGCATGGAAATCCTCCGCCACCGGCTGCGCCCACAGCACAGCCACGCTGTGCGGCAGGTTGGAAGTGGCGCCGAGCAACCAGCCGCGCATCTCGCGTTCCACCGGCGCGTCAAAATGCACCACCTGGCAGCGGCCGTGCACACCCGCATCGGTTCGCCCTGCGCAGGTCACCTCGACCGGCTGCGCGGCGACCTTCGACAAAGCCTGTTCCAACGCGCCCTGCACCGTGCTGCCATGGGTGAGGCGTTGCCAGCCAAGGAAGTCGGTGCCGTCGTATTCGATGCCCAGGGCGATGCGCATGGATCGTGCTGTCGATTCAAAGCGGAGAGCGTAACAGGCATCTTCCCTGCGATCGCCCCTGATCGCGAAAATCAAACGGGCCGGCATAGCCGGCCCGTTCGTGCTTTACCAATGCAATGAAACTATCAGTGCAGGTCGTCGAGCAGGCGCTTGGCCACGTCGCGTTGCATCTGGCTGCCCTCGTGCAGTACTTCCTCGAGCATGGCGCGGGCGCCTTCGGGATCACCCATGTCGAGGTAGGCACGTGCCAGGTCCAGCTTGGTGTCCGCCGGATCGTCGCTGAAATCGCGCGACTCGATATCATGGCCGGCGGGCTGCAGTTCGGCCTCCGGCTCGTCGAACTGCCAGCTCGACCTCACCACCGTCGCATCTTCGTCCGCGGCGGCATGTTGCTCGACCGGTTTGGCCTCGTCGGCGGGTTTGGTGTCGTCGACGTGCTTGGCCGCCGATTCGTGCGGAGGCGTGAGGTCGAAGTTGAAGTTGTACTCGCTCACCTTGACCGGGCTGGTCGGCATCGGCGGCGGGCCGGCCGGCGCGGGCGCCGCGACGGGCTCGGCGGCATAACGGTCGATGTCGAAACCGTGGTGGGCCTCATGTTCTTCCGTCGACGCGCCATCATGGTGCGCGAACAGTGGATGGCCAGGCACCAGGTCCTCGCCCATGCGCACTACCTGCTGCCACTCCTCCTGCTGCGGGTCGGAAACGTGGGCATGCATGGCTTCAGCTGCCGCCTCGAAATGGTCGATGTCGCGGCGACCGTAGTACAGGCTGACCAGCTCCAGGTGCAGGCCGATGTCGTCGGGATGCTCGGCCAGCTGATCGAGCAGCAGGTTCTGGTCGACGTCGTCGGCGTCATGCAACGGCTCCGAGCCAAAGCGATCGGCCAGCGACGGCGCCAGCTTCGGCAACGAGGACGCAGGCTTCGCCTTGCGGCGACCGAGCAAGGCCCACAGCACCAGCAGAAGGACGACGACGCCACCTGCCACCTCTGCCCAGAGCTGCGAGTACCAGGGCTCGTCGTCGGACGGCGCCGGTTTGCTGGCGGCCGGCTTGGCCGGCGTTGCCTTGACAGGTTCGGCCTTGGCTGGGGCGGCTGCCTGTTCGGGCTTGCTCGCCGCGGGTGCCGTTGCGGCGGCGGCAGGCGCTGCCGCCTGCATGGCCGCTGTCGCGCTGCCGGCCGGTGTTGCCGGCAGCGGGGCGATGCTGGCCGGAGTGGTCGCGGTCTTCGATGCGGTGGCGGCCGGCGCGGTTGCCGCCGGCGCCGCGTTCGCCGGCTCGGCCGGCGCACCAGCCGCCTTGCGCGCCGCGGCCAGCTTCTGTTGCAGCTCGGCGATTTCGTTGTCCTTGAGCGCGAGCAGACGCTGGTTCTTGCTGTTGATGTCGCTGAGGTCCTTCAAGCGCGACTTCAGGTCATCGCCCTGTTGTTGCAGGGTGGCAAGGCTCTCCTTGCTGCGCTGCAGATCCTGGCGCAGGGCGTCGCTGTTGTCGGTGGCCGATTTGCTGCCCTGCTTGGCCGGCACCAGCGCCAGGTGGTCGCCCGTTGTGCCGGTCGCCGTGGGCGAACTGGAGGTGCCGGCACGCGTACCCGCATCGGCCACGTTGGTCGGCGCGCTGCCCACCGTACCGCTGCGCCAGTCGCCGTTCTGGCGACGCACTTCCTCGGCAGCGGTGGCTATCGCGATCGCCTCGGCCTCGGCCTTGCTGGGAATGCGCAGCACCGCGCCTGCCTTCAGCGCATTGATGTTGTCGCGATAGAACGCATCGGGGTTGGTCTGCTTGAGCGCCAGCAACATCTGGTTGACGTCGACGCCAGCCGGCGCCGTCTGGTGGGCCACCGTGGACAGGGTCTGGCCGCGCTCGACCGTCCAGCGCCCATTGGCCGCCTGCCCCGACGATGGCGTACCGGCAGCGCTGCTCGCCTGACGCGGTGCTGCAGCCGGCTTCGCCGCGTGTGCAACGCGCGCAGGCTGCGGCGCGGGACTGCTGCCCGGCGGATCGAGCAGGATGGTGAACTCGCGCACGCTCTTGCCATTGCCGCCATGGACCTCGACCAGCAGGTCGAGGAACGGATCGTTGACAGCCGTTTCGCTGGTGATGCGGATCACCTTGTGGCCGTCGCCGCCGTCGACCACGGCGAAATGCAGGGGAATCCCGGTGGAAGCGTCACCCGATGCCAGATGCACATTGAGCTGCTGCAGCTCGGCCGGCGAGGCCTGCTGTACCGGGATTTCCGCCAGCAAGGGCTGGCCCAGCGCCGATTTGACCTGGATCTGCCCCAGGTCCATGGCCAACGCCTGGCCGCTGCCAAGAGCCAGAGCCACCAGCAAGGGCAGTTTCAACGAACGATTCATCAGGTGCTCCCCCGAACAAGCCGCAGTGTCCGGGGAGGCCGCCACAATGGCGGCGCTTCGGCCGGACGATGCTGCACTTTAGTTAGATGCAAGCGGATCAACAATAGGCGGATCGCAGACTTGCGACGCATTGCTATCGCGCATTCCAGCAATGGAGAAGACGCCCGACCGGCCCGGGGACGCTCAATGCCCCTTGCCGACCGCCTCTCTTGCCTGCTGGACCGCCTGCAACTGGCGCCGCAATTCGGCGATTTCCGCATCCTGCCGCCTGAGCTTTTCCGCTGCCGCCTGGCTGCCGGATTCCTGTTTGGCCACGTCCTTCTGCAAGCGCTGCACCTCGGCTTGCTGCCTGGCCACCGCGGTCGCCACCTGACGCGCAGACCCATGGGTCTGTGCGCAGACCGGCCCAGCCACTATCAGCAGACCGGCCAGCACCCAACTGCATGCCCCACGCCTCACAGATAGTCTTCTATCAGCAGTTCGGCGATCTGCACGGCGTTCAACGCCGCACCCTTGCGGATGTTGTCGGAGACGATCCACAGGTCGAGGCCCCGCTCGTGCGAGATGTCCTCGCGGATGCGGCCCACATAGACCGGGTCCTTGCCGGCGACGTCGCCCACCGGGGTGGGATAGCCGCCGGCCTTGCGCTCGTCCATCACCACCACGCCCTCGGCCTGCTCCATCAGTTCGCGTGCCTGTTCGGCCGTGATCTTGTCGCGGGTCTCGATGTGCACCGCCTCGGAATGCCCGTAGAACACCGGCACGCGCACCGCCGTCGGGTTCACCGCAATGGAGTCGTCCTCCAGGATCTTGCGCGTCTCCCACACCATCTTCATTTCTTCCTTGGTGTAGCCGTTGGGCTGGAAGTCGTCGATGTGCGGGATCACGTTGAAGGCGATCTGCTTGGAGAACTTCTTCGACTCCACGTCCTGGAAATTGAGCAAGGCCGCGGTCTGCTTGCCCAGTTCCTCCATGCCCGAACGGCCCGCGCCGGAGACCGACTGGTAAGTGGCCACGTTGATGCGTTCGATGCCCACCGCGCGATGGATCGGCGCCAGCGCTACCAGCATGCCCATGGTCGAGCAGTTCGGATTGGCGATGATGCCGCGGGTGGTGTACTGGGCGATGGTGTGGGGGTTCACCTCGCTCACCACCAGCGGGATGTCGTCCTGGTAGCGGAACTCGGAGGTGTTGTCGATCACCACCGCGCCGGCCGCCGCGGCGCGCGGCGCATGCGCCTTGCTCACCGAACCGCCGGCCGAGAAGAAGGCGATGTCCACGCCGTCGAAGTCGTAGTCGGCAAGGTTCTTCACCGTCACCTGTTTGCCTGCGAACTCCACCTTGCCTCCGGCCGAACGCTCGCTGGCCAGCGGCACCAGCTCGCTGACCGGGAAGTTGCGCTCGGCGAGGATGGCGAGAAGCGTCTCGCCCACGGCGCCGGTGGCGCCGATCATCGCAACCTTGTAACTGCTCTTCTTGCTCATCGGGTGCTGCTCGTCAGGTTAGTTTCGGGTGGGATGGGAAGTCGCGCCGGCCGTAGCCAGCGCTTCGGGATTCAGGAGATTCGGCGGATGGCCCGCGTGCGGACCGTGACCGAAAGACGCCAGCACATTGTCCACCGCCACCGCGGTCATGGCGCGGCGCGTATCGGTCGTGGCGCTGGCGATATGCGGGCTGAGCAGCGCGTTGTCGAGGGTGCGCAGGTCTGGGTGCACATGCGGTTCGCCCTCGAAAACATCCAGGCCGGCGGCAGCGAGCCGACCCTCGCGCAGGGCGGCCGCCAACGCAGCGTCGTCCACGATGCCGCCGCGCGCCACGTTCACCAGCACCGCGGTCGGCTTCATCTGCGCCAGTTCTGCGGCACCGATGGCATGGCGTGTCTGCGGCGTCAGCGGCAGCACCAGCACCAGGAAATCGGAATCGCGCAGCAGCGTGGCCTTGTCCACAAGGCGGGCGCGACATTCGCGCTCGATGGCTTCGGGCAGGCGCGAACGGTTGTGATAGAGCACCGGCATGCCGAAGCCCTGCGCACGCCGTGCGATGGCCTGTCCAATGCGGCCCATGCCGAGAATGCCCAGCGTGCGACCGCGCACGTCGGTGCCCAGCCAGCCCCTGAATTCGGTGGCCCGCCACTGCCCGGCGCGCAGCCAGCGTTCGGCGGCGCCGATCCGTCGCGCGGCACCCAGCAGCAACGCCCAGGCATAGTCGGCCACGCTCTCGTTGAGCACGTCGGCGGTGTTGCTGGCGGCGACGCCGGCCGCAGTGAGCGCGGCCACGTCGAGGTTGTCGTAGCCCACGCCGAGGTTGGCGACGATGCGCAACCGTTTCGCTCCGGCCAGCTCGGCCGCTCCGATGCGCTCCTTCAGGCCCACGATGGCGGCGTCGCAAGCAGCCAGCCTGGTCGCCAGTTCGGCGGAGGTGAACTTCACCTCCTGCGACTCCTCGTGCACTTCGAAATGCGGCCACAGTCGCGCGATCTCGCTCTCGAAGGTGGGGCGCGACACCCAGACGACCGGTTTGTTGCCTGCCATGCTCACTCCAGCGTACCGGCGCCTCAGGGGATGCGCGGCGCAACGATGCCCACGTCGCCGCATTGCGCGCGGTGGCGCAAGGCGTGGTCCATCAGCACCAGCGCCATCATTGCCTCGGCGATGGGTGTGGCGCGGATGCCGACGCAGGGATCGTGTCGACCCTTGGTGACCACGTCCACCGGTTCGCCGGCCAGGTTCACGCTGCGGCCGGGGATCAGGATGCTGGAGGTGGGCTTCAGCGCGATCGAGGCCACCACGGCCTGTCCCGTGCTGATGCCGCCAAGGATGCCACCCGCGTGATTGGACGTAAAGCCGTCCAAACGCATTTCGTCGCGGTGCTCGCTGCCATGCTGGGAAACCGCGGCGAAACCGTCGCCGATCTCCACGCCCTTCACGGCATTGATCGACATCAGTGCGCTCGCCAGGTCGCCATCCAGCTTGCCGTAGATCGGCTCGCCCCAGCCCGGCGGCACACCTTCGGCCACCACGCTGACGCGCGCACCGACCGAGTCGCCCGACTTGCGCAGCGCGTCCATGGCCTTTTCGAGCTCAGGCACCTGCTCGGCGCAAGGCCAGAAGAAGGGATTTTGCTCGACCGCATTCCAATCGAAGTCCGACGGTGCAAGGCTGCCCAGCTGGGCAAGATAGCCGCGCACTCGAACGCCGTGGCGCTCGGCCAGCCATTTCTTCGCGACCACCGCCGCGGCCACGCGCATCGTGGTTTCCCGCGCCGAAGAGCGCCCGCCGCCGCGCGGATCGCGGATACCGTATTTCTGCCAGTAAGTGTAGTCGGCGTGCCCCGGCCGGAAGGTCGAGGCGATGTCGCCGTAATCCTTGCTGCGCTGGTCGGTGTTGCGGATCAGCAGCGCGATGGGCGTGCCGGTGGTCTTGCCCTCGTACATGCCGGAGAGGATCTCCACGTCGTCCGCTTCGCGTCGCTGCGAGGTATGGCGGCTCTTGCCGGTGGCACGGCGATCAAGGTCCTGGCGAAATTCTTCTTCGCTGATCGCCAGGCCGGGCGGGCAGCCGTCGATCACGCAACCGATGGCCGGGCCGTGGCTTTCGCCGAAAGTGGTGACGGTGAAGAGCTTGCCGAAGGAATTGCTGGACACGGGGTTTGGACGTCCATTCGGGTGGAAGCAAGCTTTACAGCTTAACTGTGTTAGCGAGACTGGTCACCCAGTGCCAACGTGGCTTGGATAATCGTGGTCGCGGCTGAATGACCCGCCACGCTCGTCCTGCGGGGCGCCTGCGGACGTTCTGCGCACTGCGTTCTTGTCCGACCAGCGCCGGGATGACAAGCAAAAGCGCGAGCGCTTGGCACTGCCCTGCATGGTTTTGTCCTGCTCTGACCGTGGCTTCTGCGCGCCGGGAACACGCTGCTTCGCCACGCCCCTCCCTCGGAGGCGGTGAGGCGGGGACGGTCAGGCCGCGCGGCGGGGCCAAACCGCTCCATTACCAGCAAGAACGCGAGGAAACCTCTCCAACAGCAGCAAAAACCTCACATGCGAGCACTCCACTCTCCCGCCAACATCGCATAGATGACGTCATCCACCCAGATATCGCCCTCGCGCCAGCTCTCGCGGAAATGCGCCTCCTTGCGCATGCCCAGGCGCTCCAGCAACTTCACGCAAGCGAGGTTGCGCGGGTCGACCGAAGCGTAGACGCGGTGACGCTTCAGGGAGTCGAACACCAGTGCCAGCACGGCGCGTACCGCCTCGGCGGCCAACCCGCGCCCCTGCTGGGCCGGCGACAAGGTGACGCCGAATTCAACCGTATCCGCATTTACGAAATGCAGGCCCAGGTCGCCGACGAGTTCACCGCTGTCGCGCAGGCGCAGGGCGAACTGGAACCAGCTGTCCGGCGTATCGAACGCCACCGCTTGCTCGCGCTCGATGAAACGCACCGTCTCATCGGGGGAAGTCGGACGCCAGCCCTGGTAACGGCTCACCGACGGGTCGGCGCGATAGGCGAACAGCGCCTGTGCATCCTCGCCGCGCAAACTGTCGAGCCGCAGGCGGGCCGTTTCCAGCAGCACCGAATCAGCGCCGCGCGACGGCAGCAGCATGGATCGCCGCCCTGTGTTCGACCAGGTCGCGGCGTTCCAGCGCAAACACGCCCATCTGCCCCACCTTGAACTCGATCCACACGAAGGGCACCTCGGGCAGCAACGCGGCCAGCGCATGCTCGCTTTCGCCCACTTCGACGATCAGCAAGCCGTCGTCGGTCAACAGGTCGGCAGCCTCGTCGAGGATGCGCAGGCAGATGTCCAGGCCATCCTCGCCCGAGGTAAGGCCGAGCTTGGGCTCGTGCGCATACTCGCCGGGCAGCGCGGCGTATTCGTCTTCGGTGACATAGGGCGGATTGGAGACGATCAGGTCGTACCTGCGCCCGCGCACGCCTTCGAACAGGTCGGACTTCACCGCCTCGACGCGCGACTCGACGTGCTGGAACACGATGTTTTCGCGTGCCAGCGACAACGCGTCGTCGCTGACATCGACGATGTCCACCTGCCATTCCGGGTTGTACTCGGCCATCGCGATGCCTATGCAGCCGGAGCCGGTGCACAGGTCGAGCGCGCGCTCCACGTGGCGTTCGTCCAGCCAGGGCGCAAAGCCCGACTCGATCAGTTCGGCAATGGGCGAGCGCGGCACCAGGGCACGACGGTCGCTCTTGAACTTCAGCCCGGCGAACCAGGTCTCGCCCACAAGGTAGGCCACCGGCAGGCGCTCGTTGACACGACGTTCGATCAAGGCCAGCACATTGGCGCGCTCCTCGGCGGTGAGGCGGCCCGCGCCATAGGCCGGCGGAATGTCCGGCGGCAGGTGCAAACTGGCCAGCACCAGGTGGGTGGCTTCGTCGATGGGGTTGTCGTGGCTGTGGCCGAAGGTCAGCCCGGCGGCCGAGAAGCGGCTGGCGCCGTAGCGGATGAAGTCGATGATGGTTGCAAGTTCGGCGGTCACTGGCCTGGTCCTGGCGTGCGCAATGCAAAGGGTCGGCAATTATACGGCCCCGCGCCCGAAACCCTTTCCCGGCGGAAGGGAGAACCCACAAAGGGAGGCGCCGCCACCCGTATACTGGTCGGATGACTTTCAAGGTATTCCTCCAATACGCCCTTCCGCACCGCTTCCTGTCGCGCCTGGTCTACTGGGGTACGCGCTGGACCTTCGCGCCGTGGAAGAACTGGCTGATCTCCACCATCGTGCGCAACTATGAGGTGGACATGACCGAGGCGGCGCAGCCCGATCCGCTGGCCTACCAGCACTTCAATGCCTTCTTCACCCGCAAGCTGAAGCCTGGCGCGCGGCAAGCGGATGCAGATCCTGCCGCCCTGCTCTCGCCCGCCGACGGACGCATCAGCCAGGCCGGCCAGATCGTGGACGGGCGCATCTTCCAGGCCAAGGGGCAGGACTACAGCGCCGCCGAACTGCTGGGCGACGAAGCCGCTGCCGCGCCGTACCGCAATGGCCGCTTCGTCACCGTGTACCTGTCGCCGCGCGACTACCACCGCGTGCACATGCCGCTGACCGGCACGCTGCGCGAAACCGTGCACGTGCCGGGGCGCATCTTCAGCGTGGCGCCGTTCGCAGTGGAGGCCATTCCGCGGCTGTTCGCACGCAACGAACGGCTGGTCTGCCACTTCGACAGCACGCGCGGTCCGTTCACGGTGGTGATGGTGGGTGCCATCCTCGTTTCGTCGGTGGCCACGGTGTGGGACGGACTGGTGATACCGCCCTATGCGCCTTCGATCCGACGCAAGTCGTTCGCCGGACAGAACATCACGCTGGAACGCTTCGCCGAGATGGCCCGCTTCAACATGGGCTCCACCGTGATCCTGCTGCTGCCCGAAGGCATGGCCGAGCTGGACGCGCTGGCGCCGCAACAGGCGGTACGCGTGGGGCAACGACTGGGCTCCGCGCCCCAAGGCTGACGCAGCGCGTCGTTTTGTGACGCACTGGGCGCACTCGGCAGCACCGGATCGTTATCCTCCCGTCGTCGGCCGCGACCATGCGGCGTGAGGGGACGGAAATTCCATGCGACTGCTGAGCCCAGCCATTGCGTTCTTCCGCGCACACCAACTCACCCGCCAGTTGCGCGAAATAGAACGCTGCGTGCGCGCCCTGCCCCAGCGCAGCCGCACCCAGCTGAGCGTGCTGACCCTGCGCGAGATCGGCCAGGCCGCGCGCAGCGAGTTCCCGCATCTCTACGGCACGGCACCGGAAGCGCGCTACCTGCCATGGGGCCAGGGCACCGCCGCCGGCTATGAACGGGCGCGCTCGGACAATCCCGAAGTGGCCCTGCGCGGCGTCGCTCTGTGGCTGGCCGTGGCCTATCACGAAACCAAACACTCGCCGCAGGACCGCCTGCTGCCACAGCACCGCCAGGTGCTGCAGTTGCTGACCGAACTGAAGCGCCTGCATCGCCCGACGGTCGATCCGGTCAAAAGCTGGATGAGTGCCAGCGCTTCCGCCTGATCGCCTGCACGAGGAGTCAAATCTCTCAGCGACACTCCGGCATGGTCAACACCTGACCCACCGTGATGTGCTGGTGGCGCAGGTGGTTCATTTCGGCGACTTCCTGCACGCTGGAGCAGCGCAGCTGGCGCACGATGCCCACCAGGGTGTCGCCGCGGCGCACCTTGTAGCTACGCGTCCGGACCGCCCCCGCGGCACGCGCTGGCGCGAGAGGATCGGCCACCACCGGTGCGGCAGCGGCATGCAGGTCGCCTGCCAGGATGGGCCACGGGCCGTCCACGCAGCGCGCGGCATACGGCTGTTCCAGCAGCTTCGGCACCTGCAGGACCACGCCAGCCGGCTGCTCCTGCTGCGGGTCGAGCCGCGGGTTGAGATTACGCAGTGTGCGGAACCAGCCTTCCTCCATGCCGCCGGCCGAACCCAGGCACACGGTGAGTTCGCTCAGCGAAGCCGGTCGCTTCAATGTGATGCTGCCGGGTTCGCCATCGATCTTCGGAAAACGCAGGTTGTAGCTGTCCGGGTGCAGGAACAGCCACGCCGCCGCCAGCACCGAAGGCACGTAGTCGCGGGTCTCCTGCGACAGCTGGTTGTAGATGCGCGGGTCGTAGAAACTCACCTTGGTGTCGTCGCCCACCAGCCGGCTCATGCGCCCTTCGCCAGTGTTGTAGGCCGCGATGGTCAACTCGAGGTTGTCGTTGAACACCTTCAGTTGCTCGTCCATGTACTCGGCATTCGCGCGCGCCGAAGCGGCGGGATCGAAGCGCAGATCGAAGCCGTCGTCGGTGGTGAGGCCGAAACGCATGCCGGTGGCATACATGAATTGCAGCGGGCCCGCCGCGCCTGAGCGCGACACCGCATGCACCTTGCCACCCGATTCCTTGGCCATGATGCCGAACAGCAACGCCTCGGGCAGGTCGGCCTTCTGGTACGCCGGCCACATCTCGCTGCGCATGTACTGGTAGCTGATCCAGGCATCGATCAGGTTCGGCCGCCACTGCGTCAGCCACATCTGCAACGCGGCTTTCACCGCGCCGTTCATCGCGATCAGCTCTGAGAGCTTCTGGCCGTGCAGCAGGATCACGCTGCGCTGCGCCTCCGGCAGCGCGGCCGGGCCGTGCTGATCCAGCGCCATGCCGGTCTGCGGATCGCCGTCGGCGTTCTCGTCGCCGATGAAACTGCCATCCTTCAGGCGCAGCATGCGGTCGTAGGCCGAGAAGAAGCGCTGCGGATCGCATCCGGGGGTACTTCCGCAGTGGACCGAAGCGTTCTTCACTGTGTCGATTGCCTGGTTCAGCGTCTGCTGCCCCGCGGCGTCGTTGCCGGCGCGCACCTGCTGCAATGCCGTCTCATAACCCTGCGTAGCCTGATCCAGCTGGGCGTACAACGCCGTCACCGTCGCCGTTGGCTTGACCGATCCCGGGTTGGCGCATGCCGCCAGCAATGCCATCGAAGACGCCAACGGAGCCAGGCGCAGGGATCGAACAAGACGAGCAGACCGCATGACAAAAACCATCCGATGAAAGTCCGACACCATAGCCGGCGGGATCGGCATACTCAATGAACCGGCGCCCCGCAAGCCGTGGCTACAATTCCGCTTAGACGCGGAACAACGGAGTTGCTCATGATCGACCCTTCGCCCGACGGCAACGAACACACCCGCACCGATTCCGACTCGCGTCGTGGCAGGAGCGGACTCGTGGGCGTCCGCACCGACGGCAAGCACTGAGGCTCCCGCGATGCCGCGCATCGAAGTAGTGCCCGCCAATACCCCGTTCGGTGAACGCCTTGCCGCAAGCTTCAGCTACCCGTTGCGCGGCGCCGGCCTAGCCACCTGCACGGCACTGGCTATTGCGCACTACGCCAGCTACCTGCCCGCCATCGGCATGCTGGCCAACCTGCTGGTGTGGGCCGCCACCTGGCGCTATGCCGCCGATTGCATGCAGTACACCGCGAACGGCTATGCCAACCCGCCCGATGTCGGCGTGGACGAAGCCGGCACGGCCGGCTGGGCACTCACCTTGATCCATCTGGTGGCAGGCGCGCTGTTCGTCGCCTGCGGCTTGCTCGCCCCGGCCACGCTGTGGCTGCTGGTTCCCGTGCTGGTGCTGGCATTGCCGGCCATCGACATGTCGCTGGCCTTCGAGGGCAATGTGCTGCATGCGCTGAACCCGGCGACCTGGTGGCGCATTGCGCTTGGCTTCGAGGGCGCCTATTTCATACCGGTGGCGATCAACCTCTTGCTGGGCGCGCTTATCGCAGTGGCTACGCTTACCTCCAACCTGTTGCCGCACTTCCTGGCGCTACCGCTGTTCGGCTTCGCCTATACCTACCTGATCGTGCTGGCCTTCCACCTGATGGGCGTGTTGATCCACCAGCGCCACGAACGCTTCGGGCTGGAACCGGAGGCACCGAAACTCGCCAAGGCCATCGGCCAGGACGAGGACAGCCAACTGGTGGACGCCGCACGCACGCTGGCCGAGAGCGATCCCACCGCAGCGCTGCACCAGTTGGCCGAACGCCTGCGCAAGCGCACCGCACCCGCGCCGGTACACCAGCTCTACCGCGAGCTGCTGCGTCGCCAGGGCCTGCGCGACGACCTGCTGGTACATGGCCAGATCTGGATCGCCGCGTTGGTCGCGCAAAACGAGGCACGTCGCGCCCTGGGCGTGCTGCAGGAATGCTGCACCGCCGATTCCGCCTTCATCCCCGACGACCCGCGCACCTGCGGCGAATTGGCCGACCTCGCCGCGCGCCTTGGCATGGAACGCCTCGCCATTCACCTGGGCCGCGGCTACCTCGCGCACTGGTCGCGCGACGAACGCGCGCCGCATTACGGCCTGCTGGCCGCACGCTTGCTGGGTGCCCAGGCCGAACGCCGCACCGAAGCCATGGTGCTGCTGCAAAAGCTGGCGAGCGCGTGGCCCGAACATCCGCTGCGCAACGACATCGCCACCTTGCAACGGCAACTGGCGGGCACCGCATGAGCACCGGCAAGCCCGCTGCCGCCATCGCACTCGCCGGCATGCTGGCCTTCCTCGCCACCGGCATCGCCGCGCAATGCCTGCGCCCCGATCTCGACTGGATGCGCGTACCCAACAGTTTCTACCTGATCGGCCCTTGGGGCGGCATGGTGCGGGCCGGCTACTACGCGATGGCGCTGGCCTTGGCGCTGCTTGGCGTGGGCGCCTATTCCGAACTCGCTCCCGCTGCGCGCAGCGCCGCACCCTTGCTGCTGTTCGTCATGGGCGGTGCGGCGCTGGCACTCACCGCCATCGTAACCACCGACACGTGGAACCATCCGCCCACGCTGCACGGCTACGTGCATGGTGTGGCGGCGCAGACCGCCTTCCTGTGCACCGCCACCGCCATGCTGCTGCAAAGCTGGCGGCTGCGCGGCGACGCACGCTGGCGGCGCTGGTTCCGCCCCGCCTTCCCCTATGCAGCGCTCTGTTTCGTACTGCTTTGGGTCCAGGCATTCTGGCGCGCACTGCCTCGCGGCCTCAGCCAGAAGGCGCTGATCCTGTTGATGCTGGGCTGGCTGCTTGGCGCCGCGTGGCAACTGCTGCGCGGTCACGGGGAGGCCAGCGCATGAGTCGTTGGCGCCCACCCTCGCCCGGCTCCACGGCCATCATCACCCGCGCCGGTTTCGAGAAGCTCAAGACCGAGCTCGACCATCTCTGGCATACGCTGCGCCCCGAGGTGGTGAAGGCCCTGGCCGCCGCCGCCGCCGAAGGCGACCGCTCGGAAAACGCCGAGTACACCTACCGCAAGAAGCAACTCGGCGAGATCGACCGCCGCGTGCGCTATCTCAGCAAGCGCATCCCCGCACTCAAGGTGGCCGAAGGCGCACCCGCGGATCGCGAGGCGGTGTTCTTCGGCGCCGTCATCGCGCTGGAGAACCTCGCCAACGGCGAGGAAGTCCGCTACCGCATCGTCGGCCCCGACGAGACCGACGCGAAGCTGGGCTGGATCAGCATCGATTCGCCGCTGGCCCGCGCGGCGCTGAAGAAGCGGCTGGACGACGAGTTCGAGGCGGAACTGCCCGGCGGGCACACGCGGTTCCTGGTGGTCGAGGTCGACTACGAAGCGTGTGCGAAGTGACGGCATGCGCCGCGGAACCAATCGCCTTCATGGCAGTTGATTTCCTTCGCCCCCTCAATTGAGGATTTCGCCCATGCCTGTTTCGACACGGCTCCTCAACTGGCGGATGAATTCCGGGTCGTGGGGTTCCCAGCTCTCAAGCTCGCCAATGATCTTCAAGGGATGCCCGCTTCGGTATGACCGTGTCGGGTTGCCCGGGAATTTCTTGTTCGTGACGTTCGGGTCATCTTCGAACCCTCCTGTCGGCACCACGACATAAACTCGCGGCCTGCCTTCGCCCCTGGCCATTTCCGCAGCAAGACCGGCGCCCTTGGGCACCGCGGTGAAATAGATGTGGTTCATCACGACGCTGTCGTCGTAGTTGGACCTGAAACCCGCCGTCAACAGATCGCCGACCGACAAACTGACTTTTGTACCGTGGTAGAACGGACCAGTCAGCAGATGGCAATTCGCGGGGGAAACGGGGACCCATTCGTCATTACACATCGTCCTGATCGCCTCTCGCAATCCTGCCCTATCGACAGGGCCGCGATTCTAGTTTTCGCCTCGAGTCTTGCCGCAAGTCCCCACGGACGGTATAAATTGACAGTGGGAGGCGCGGTGCGCCTCTTTTTTATTTTGACGCTCACATTTCTCGTGATCGTCGAGATGCGCCATATACCATTGGCGGCATATCCCACGTGGTGCACCGCCGGATCATGAAAGCGCGCTGATCGTGACGTAATACCCGTCCGTATCGCGAATCGAGAACTCCATGGTTCCGGTGGCCGAATTCTGGGCCGGCTCCTCTTGAAGCCTGGATACCAAGGTGCCCGCCCGTTCCAGCGCAGCATCGAAATCATCCACGCGGAAGAACAGCAGCAGTCCATTGCCGGGCGTGGCGAGGTCGGGGCTGGCCAGGGATGGATGGTCGTGCACGCCCCACGCGTGCAGGCAGAGCAGCACCGTGCCGTCCGCGTCGACGAGCTGTCCGAAGTAGTCGTGCTCGGGCGCCGTCGCGGGCCGGCCGAACAGGCGCTGGTACCACGCGAGACTGCGGGCGACATCGCGCACGCCGATGATGGTCCACGTACGTTTCATCAGCAGCCTCCCGGCGCCAGGTCAATCCGACTGAAGCGCCAGAGCCTCCGCCAGCGCCAGGTATTCCGCGCCTTTTTCCAGCCCCGCGATGAAACGCCCTGGTATCGCCTCGATCCCGCCGATCGCGCCGCACAGCGCACCGGTGAGCATGGCGCGGGCCTGGTTCTGCCCGCCCGCGTTCACCGCGTTGAGCACGCCCTGCTCCACGTCGCCCTGGAAACGTGCTGCCAGGTAATAGGCCGCGGGAAATTGGTGGTACACCGCGCATGGCAGGCCGTAGACCAGACCCACCTTCGACGCTGGCTCGATCGCGACAGCGGGATCGTGCGCCGCCTTCGCGATGGACGACACCGTGAGCAGGGCATCAGGCGAAGCAAACTGCCCAGCCTGCAATGGCGCCTCCGCATCTTTCGGTACGTCCAGCTCACCGCTGGTCACGGTGTGGAACGGCAGCTCGCCGGACTTCACCATGCTCATCAGCCGACCGGACAAGTCCGCGTCCAGCGCCACGCCGTTCGCCAGCTGTCCCAGCACCACGGCAAACGCCAGCGTCATCGCACCCACCGTGGGATCGCGCTGGGTAAGCGCCACGTTGCTGCTGACATGCTGCGCCAGTTGCGCCGGCTCACCCGCATAACGCAGTGCGATCGTCAGGACCCGCTCCGCCGCCTCGGTATTGTCCGCCAGCCCTGCCACCTGCCCCCAGGGCAGGCCGGCGCGGCGTTTGCGCCACGCCTCGCGGATCGACTGGCTGGTGTAGCCACCCGGCCCCGCCATCGGCGTGCCGTCCAGCAACGGAAACAGCTCGCGATCCATCCGGTCGCAAAAATCCGCCTCGTCGTAACCCCCGCAGCTCACCAGCGAGCGCAGCGTCAACGCCAGGATGAACCCAGCCTGCGAGGAAGCGCCCGCCGGCAGGCCCTCGTGATAGCGCCCCGGCTTCGGCGCCGTGTAGTCGCCGACCCAATCGCCGTAGTCGCGCCTGAGCGCGTCGAGGTCGTAGTACCAGTGCGGGCCGAGAGCCAACGCATCACCGATGAAGGCACCCATCAGGGCGCCCTGGATGCGGCTTTTCCTCGAAACGGGAGATCGGGCTTGTGACATTTGGAAAGCCTGCAGTGCGACAACACCGGGCCATCGTACGCTTGGCGTCCACGCACTCCAACGGAATTGCCCGGGCCGCTTCAGACGTGCAAATCAACCAGGTCGGCCCGGGCTTTGCTGGAGATTCACGCCATGGGCGCCGTGAAGTTGAGCCAGTCGCCGTCCGGCATGCGCACCTGAAACTCCCGTTGGCGATACGGCATGTCCTTCAACGGCTCTAAACGATCAGGCGGCAGTGTGGCGAGCGCGGGACCGAGCTTCGCATGCAACGCATCAACATCCGCGACATCGATGCAAATGGCGACCCTGGCCTTTCCGTCAGGGGTGAGTTTGCGCGTCGGCTCTTCAAGCAGGCGCAGCCCACAACCTTCAAGCTCAAGGTAGGCATAGTCGCCATGGCGGTACTTGACCTCGAACATGAGAATGTCATGGAAGAAGGAAAGGGCTTCACTCATGTCCGGCACATGCAGAAATGGCGTGATCTGGCAGATCCCATCCATACGATTCTCCTGGGGTGCCGCATCGAACCGGGCAGGCTCAGGTCCGTCTTCTCATCCGTCACGCCCGCAAGTGGCGGCGCAAGCCGCTTCGTCCCGGAGCTCAAGCGCTGCAGGGTAGCGCCGCCCTGCCCTTGCAGGTTGGAAACACGCAGCCTCATGGCAAAATGTTTCCTGCGTATTGTCCGGATGCCAACCGGGCACCCCAGCCAGCGGCAAGGGCCTCAGCTCCAGCGGATCGCACAGTACCTTGCCCGCACGAATCGCTTGTGCACAGGCCTCGAGAGCCGCGACGGTCGACAGGTCCGGGCCAACGACCACCAGTGCCTTCCCCACCAGCAACTGCCTCGGCGTCAACGCGTGTTCAAGCAACGCATGGCCGAACAGTTCCACCTGGATGCGGCCGTCCAGCCATGCGGCGCGCTCGCGCCAGAACAGGCCGTGCCAGTCGTGGGCGTCCCATAGCGCGAGCAACGCCGGATCGCGAAGCGCGATCACCACACCGGCTTCATCGAAGTGGGTAAGCGCGTATTGGGCACGCGAACGCTGCTTCGTGCCCATGTGGACGATTTCGGCCATCTGCCGCGCGTTGAGCGCGCGCTTGAGCGCCGGGTGACGCAGCCAGACCAGGGCGTTGAACAGGTCGTGCCAGTTGTTTTCGCGTGTGGCGATCTCGCCGCGCTCGGCGATGCGCTGTTCATAGTGCTGATCGTCAGCCAGCAGCTCGCGGTTCTGCGCCGCGAAGCGTTCGTGCATGCCCGCAGGACGGCAGCCGTTGAGCGCCTCGATCGAAGGCCAGTCGCGGCCCCCGATCAATCCGCTGTACTCGCGCCACGCCGCCAGCGGCATCCGCCCGAACACCTGCGGATCGACCGCGTCACGAACGGGCGCGATGTAGCGCATGGGTGATTACACGATCTTGAGGGTCGGATGCGCCAGGCGCGCGGTGAGATCGTGCTCGCTGGCGCCGTCGACCACCACGTCGACGAACTGGCCGGGCTTGAGGCCCTGTCCGTCGGAGATCAGCACGCTGCCGTCGATCTCCGGCGCGTCGGCGGCCGAGCGGGCAACAGCGCCCTCGGCGTTCGCTTCGTCCACCAGCACCTTGATGGTCCGGCCTATCTTGCGCTGCAGCTTGGCGGCGGAGATCTCCGCCTGCACGGCCATGAACTGTTCGAGGCGGTCTTCCTTCAGCTCCTCGGAGACGGCGCCCGGCAGTTCGTTGGCTTTGGCGCCGTCCACCGGCGAGTAGGCGAAGGCGCCCACGCGATCGAGTTCGGCTTCGCGCAGGAAGTCGAGCAATTCCTCGAACTCGGCGTCGGTCTCGCCGGGGAAGCCGACGATGAAGGTGCTGCGGATGGTGAGGTCGGGCACCTGCTTGCGCCAGTTGCGGATGCGCTCCAGCGTCTTGTCGATGTTGCCCGGGCGCTTCATCAGCTTGAGGATGCGCGGGCTGGCGTGCTGGAACGGAATATCGAGGTACGGGAGGATCTTGCCCTCGGCCATCAGCGGCATCACCTCGTCCACATGCGGGTACGGGTAGACGTAGTGCAGGCGGGTCCACACGCCGAGTTCAGCCAGGCCTTCGCACAGCTCGGTCATGCGCGTGCGGTACGCCTTGCCGCGCCATTCGCGCTCGGCGTACTTGAGGTCGACGCCGTAGGCGCTGGTGTCCTGCGAGATCACCAGCAGCTCCTTCACGCCGCCCTTCACCAGCTTCTCGGCCTCCAGCAGCACCTGGTCCACCGGACGCGAGACGAGATCGCCGCGCATCGAGGGGATGATGCAGAAGCTGCAGCGGTGGTTGCAGCCTTCGGAAATCTTCAGGTACGCGTAGTGCTTGGGGGTCAGCTTGACGCCGGTGTCCGGCACGATGTCGAGGAACTTGTTGCGCACCGGCGGCAGCGCCTCGTGCACCGCATGCATCACGCTGGCGTAGTCCTGCGGGCCGCTGATCGAGAGCACGTCCGGGTAGGCTTCGCGGATCAGCTCGGCGCGCTTGCCGAGGCAGCCGGTGACGATCACCTTGCCGTTCTCGTGCAGAGCCGTGCCGATGGAGTCCAGCGACTCCTGCACCGCGGCGTCGATGAAGCCGCAGGTGTTCACCACCACGGCGTCGGCCTCGTCGTAGCTGGGCACGATCTCGTAGCCCTCGACCTTGAGCTGGGTGAGGATGCGCTCGGAATCCACCAGCGCCTTGGGGCAACCAAGGCTGACGAAACCGATTTTCTGCGTGGCCTGCGACATGGCGGCGACAACCGTGGGGAATGGGGAAACGGCGAATTATACGGCCATGCAGCCTGGGCCAAGGCACCGGATACAGGCCGGTCGTCCCGGCCAAGGCCGGAATGACCGGCCTGGAGGCCAGGGCAGCGCACCTTCACCCACCACCGGCACGCGCGCCGGTTAGAATCCCGGCAACCGCCGCTCGGGAGACGACCGCCATGGGTCAGCACATCCACATCCCCACCTCGCGCACGCAGTGCATCGGCGGCTACCTTGCCCAGCCCGAGGGCAAGCCGAAGGGCGGCATCGTGGTGGTACAGGAGATCTTCGGCGTCACGGCCCACATCCGCAGCGTGGCCGATCGCTTCGCCGCCGCCGGTTACACCGCCATCGCGCCGGCTTTTTTCGACCATCTGGAGTCCTGGCTGGAACTGGACTACGACGAGGTGGGCATGGCACGCGGCAAGGCCCTGGTTTACGAGCTGGGGCTGGACCGCCCGCTGGAGGACGTCGCCAGCGCCGCCGAATCCATCGCCTCCTCCGGCAAGGTCGGCGTGGCCGGCTACTGCTGGGGCGGCACGATCGCCCTGCTCGCCGCGTTGCGGCTGGGATTGCCTGCAGTGAGTTATTACGGTGCACGCAACGTGCCTTTCCTGGTGGAAACGCCGAAGGCACCGGTGATGTTCCACTTCGGCGAGAACGATGCGTCGATCCCGCCCGAAGCGGTGGCGCAGCACCGCGAGCAACTGCCGCAGATGGATACCTTCGTCTATCCCGGCGCAGGCCATGCGTTCAACCGCGACGGCGATCCGCACTACCACGAGCCCAGCGCAACATTGGCGTGGCAACGCACACTGGCCTTCTTCGACCAGCAGCTGGCCGGCGCATGAGCGAGGCGGCATTTGCGCTCGATCCACGGCTGGAAGCCGACACCCGCCACGTTGCCATGCTGCCGCTATGCGAGCTGCGCCTGATGGACGATGCGCGCTTCGCATGGCTGGTGCTGGTACCGCGCCGCGCGGACAAGGTGGAAGTCGCCGATCTCACCGATGCGGAACAGCAGCTGCTTTGGCGCGAGGCGAACTGGTGCGCCACTGCGCTGCGCGCGGTGGCACCCTGCGACAAGCTCAACCTCGGCGCATTGGGCAACATCGTGCGCCAGTTGCATCTGCACGTATTGGCCCGCACGCAAGACGATGCGGCATGGCCCGGACCGGCATGGGGCCACGGCAAACGCGAACCGTACGATCGCGAGGCCCTGACGAACCGGTTAAACGCATTGCGCGATGCCCTGGATCGCACTAAGCCAGCTGACGTGCCTCCTGGCCGCCAGTGACTTCGCACCCTTGAAGTTGTCCATCGGCCACCGTCTGTTCTTCACCGTCTGGCTGACCATGCTTTCGCTCGGTGCGCTTGGCATCGAACTGGCGCGCTGGAAGCTGCTGGACAATTTCTCCGGCGGCCTGCCCGATACGGATACGCGCTTCCTCGACAGCCTGGGCACCTCGCTGCAAGCCCGATACCAGGTGCATCAGGACTGGTCGTTCCTGCCGGCCGATGCTGCGCAACGCAAGGCGTGGCTGTCCGACGCATATGCGCATTCGCTGGAAACCGCAGCCCTATTCCAGGCGAAATCCGATGCGGCAGGCGTCGTCCACCGCCTCGGCCTGGTGGACCGGCAGGGAAACTACCTGGCTGGCGTGCTGGCCAATCCCATGACGGTCGCCCTGGTCTCGCCAGACCGGATCGCGCACCCGTTGATCGTCGATGGCGAGCGGATCGGTTCGCTCGTGGTGGCGCAGCCGCAGAATCCCGATGATGCACTGGCCGTGGCGTTTTTGATCGACCAGCAAAACCACCTGCTGTTCGTTGGCATGGCCGGCTTGCTACTGAGTGCGATGATCGCAGCGCTGTTCGCGGCGCATCTGCGTCGGCCGATTGCGCGGCTTGCCGCGGGTGCGCGCCAGCTCGAACAGGCGCGATTCGACACCCGCATCGACTTGCGCCGCAACGACGAACTCGGCGAGCTCGCCAGCGCCTTCAACCACCTGGCCACCCGGCTCGAAGATGCGGAACGCGCGCGCAGGCAATGGATCGCGGAGACGTCGCACGAACTGCGCACGCCGCTGGCCGTACTTCGCGCGCAAGTGGAAAGCCTGCAGGATCGCGTCCGCGCCGTCACGCCGGAGAGCCTCGCCCTGATGGAGCGCCAGGTGCGTTCGCTGGGCAAGCTTGTCGACGACCTGTACGAACTGGCCCGCGCCGACATCGGGCAAACCGCCTACGACATGGCACCGCACGACGCATGGCTGCTCATGCGCGAGGTATTCGATGATTTCGCTGATCGATTCCACGCCGCCGGACTGGGTGCCGAAATCGGCGAAGCACCTGCCCACTCCCTCGTGATCTGCGATGCCGATCGCCTGCGTCAGGTCGCCGCCAATCTGTTCGAGAACAGCGCGCGCTACACCGCGGCCGGCGGCCACGTCGTACTGGCCGGCACCGCGTCCGCCGACGAAGTGCGCATGACCATCGACGACTCCGCTCCAGGCATACCCGGCTCGTCGCTCGACCGTCTCGGCGAGCGGTTCTTCCGGATGGACGCTTCGCGCAGCCGGGCCTCCGGTGGCAGTGGGTTGGGCCTGGCACTGGGCAGGCAGATTCTCGCCGCGCACGGCGGCCGCCTCGAATTCGCCCCGTCGCCGCTCGGCGGGTTGCGCGCAACCATCATCCTGAAATTGCACGGCGCATGAGCCCGACGATTCTCATCGTGGAAGATGAAGGCGACCTCGCGGCGATAGTCGCCGACTACGTGGTCGCCGCCGGGTTCAAGGCCGAGGTGATCGCCGACGGCATCGCCGCCCTCGCCGGCATCCGCCGCACTCCTCCCGACCTGATCGTGCTCGACCTGATGCTTCCCGGGCTCGACGGCCTCGCCGTGTGCCGCGCCGTGCGTGCGTTTTCCGACGTGCCTATCCTCATGCTAACCGCGCGAGTGGAGGAGATCGACCGCCTGCTCGGCCTGGAAGCGGGAGCCGACGACTACGTCTGCAAGCCGTTCAGCCCCAGGGAACTCGTCGCGCGCATCAAGACGATCCTGCGCCGTTCGCACGGCCCTGAGGCACGACGCCCGCTCGTGGAGATCGACGAAGCGGCGCACGCTGCACGCATCGGACCACAGACGCTCGACCTGACGCCAAGCGAATACAACATGTTCGCAGCGATGGCGAAACGGCCCGGCACGGCGTTCTCGCGTGCGCAACTGCTGGACATCGCCCGGCGCGACAACCTCGACGTCAGCGACCGCGCCATCGACACGCACATCAAAAACCTTCGGCGCAAGCTCGCCACGGCGCTACCGGGCGTCGAGATCATCCATTCGATCTATGGACTCGGCTATCGCGTCGACTTGTAAGACGCGGGCCGCGCCGAAGCCGGCGCACACGATTCCCCCACATTGTGGTCGCAGGCTTGGCCCTGTCGGTCGTCGACGCACATACCGGGAGGAAAGTGGGATGAACAAAAAAGCCAAGATCGCCACCGCTGCGGCCATCGTCGGGATATCCGCGCTGGGCAGCATCGCCGCGCTGGCGTGGCCGGATGCAGGCCCTCCGCACGAGCCGCCGCAGAAGGACATGGTCATCGACAAGGCGACGCGCGCCGAGGTCATAAACAACGTGATCGCCAATCTCGACCGCGGCTATGTCTTTCCGGACAAGGCCGCCATGATCGGAAAAGACCTGCGCGCACGCTTGTCACGCGGGGATTTCGACGGCATCGGAAGCGCAGAGAAATTTGCCGACGTCCTCACCGATGCCTTGCAGGGCCAGACCCACGACAAGCACCTGGAAGTCCGTTACTTCCAGGAAGCCATTGCCGAGAGCCCGGACGGCGGCCTGTCGCCGCAGGAGCAGGCCGAAGAGGCGTTGCACCAGAAGCAGGTCAACTACGGCTTCGCCAATGTCGGCCGGCTGCACTTCAACATCGGCCTGCTCGAACTGCATGCGTTCGGCCGGCCGCAACAGGCAGCCAGTCGCATCGCCGCCGCGATGACCCTGCTCGGCGATACCGATGCCCTGATCGTCGACCTGCGCGAATGCCGGGGTGGCGACCCGGACACCGTGATGCTGCTGGCCAGCTATCTGTTCGACAAGCCGACCCATCTCAACGACATTTATTTCCGCGACGAGAACCGCACGGAGGAACGCTGGACGACGGCGAGCGTGCCCGGCAGACGCTACGGCCAGGCGCGCCCGCTCTATCTGCTCACCAGCAACGACACCATCTCGGGCTGCGAAGACTTCGCTTATGCGCTGAAAAATGCCGGCCGCGCCAGGCTTGTCGGCGAAACCACGGCCGGTGCCGCGCATGCCGGTGCACCGCATCGCCTCGACGCACACTTCATGATGTTCGTGCCGTCGGGACGTCCGATCAATCCGGTGACGCACGGCGACTGGGAAGGCGTGGGCGTTGTGCCGGACGTCAGGACGTCGGCCAAGAAGGCGCTCGATGCCGCTCAGCTTGCGATCCTCGAGGGAATGCTGCCTGCCGAAACAGACCCCATGCGCAAGGACGACATGCAGAGGCACATCGAAGAGTTGAAATAGGCCGGATGCCACCTCACGAAAAAGCCCGCGGATCGCTCCGCGGGCTCTTCTGCCAATCGCTGGGCCGATCAGTGCTGCCCTTGCCCCTGCCCCTGCTGCTGTGCCGCCTGGTCGACGGAATCGCAACCGGCAGCGGTCTTGCACTCCTGGCCGTTGCTGATCGTCGCCGGCGCGTGGTGGTCCTCAAGCTCGCGCGCGGTGGTGTTGATCGCGTTGATTTCAGTGAGCTGGCCGTCCTTGTCGTAGTACACGGTGAAACCGTAGTCGATCGACATGCGCGCCATGTACTGCAGGTGCACCTTGCGCACCTTGGAATCGTCGCTGGGCACCAGCAGGATGGTCTTGGGCATCTTGCCCGTGTCCTTGAGATAGGCGAAGTGACTGCCGGCATCGACCGCGGAAAGTACCGCGCCGTCGATCACGAACTGCCCTTCCTTGTAGGCCTCGATCGTTGTGTCGAACTTGCCCTTCCACTGGGCCGTCTGCGCCTGTTGCGTCTTGATGCTGTTCGTGTGGCAGCCGGCGAGCACGAGCACGCTGCCGAAGACCAGCGCGGCGGCAGCGCGGGTCAGGATGGTGGAAAAACGGATCATCGGGTTCTCCTGCGAAAAGCGATCGTGTGACTTGGCAATTTTAATGCGCGCGGCAACGCCGGCGCGCGGGGACGGTATGGCTGTTCAGGTACGCGGCAGGGTCACGCCCTGCTGGCCCTGGTATTTGCCGCCGCGGTCGCGGTAGCTGGTTTCGCAGGATTCGTCGGATTCGAAGAACAGCATCTGCGCCACGCCCTCGTTGGCGTAGATCTTTGCGGGCAACGGCGTGGTGTTGGAGAACTCCAGCGTGACGTGCCCTTCCCACTCCGGCTCCAGCGGCGTCACGTTGACGATGATGCCGCAGCGCGCGTAGGTGCTTTTGCCCAGGCACACCACCAGCACGTCGCGCGGGATGCGGAAGTATTCGACCGTGCGCGCCAGCGCGAAGGAATTGGGGGGAATGATGCACACGTCCGACACCACGTCCACGAAGCTGTTCGGATCGAACGCCTTGGGGTCGACGATGGTGGAGTTGATGTTGGTGAACACCTTGAACTCGCGCGCGCAGCGCACGTCGTAGCCGTAGCTGGAGGTGCCCCACGAGACCGCGCGGTTGCCATCCGCACCAAGCTTCACCTGGCCCGGCTCGAACGGCTCGATCATGCCGTGGCCTGCGGCCATGCGGCGGATCCACTTGTCGGACTTGATGCTCACGTGTACTCCGCGGTCGGCGTGGGGCCCGGGTAGGCCAAGCGTAAAACTGCAAAAATACATGGTCGGGGAGGCGGTGCGCCAGCGCGGGGCCGGTTCATGGCCTTTGCTGCTTTCGATTTGGGGAGCGGGGGCTTGCGTTGTCGCAAGGAACAAAGCGGTTTCGATCACCTGCCGGCGCCCGAGTTCCTTCTCTTCGCTGTTCCGAAGGGCGGAAGGCAGGATGCCCGGAGTCAAGAGAAGGAACCAAGCGAAATGGCCTGGCTTGATACGCCGGAACTACAAGCAGGCTGTGTCGAGGGCTTGGGAGCCACTCCCGCCTATGCGATAGACGGTGCGGCCACACGCGCCGTATCTGAAAAACTGAGGGCTCACACGAAACGAAGGGCCCCACGTTCGTCATCCTGGCGAAGGCTGGGATCGGGTGACTGTCTGGCCTGGGCAAGCGTGTTCGCTACTGGATCCCGGTCTGCGCCGGGATGACGAGCAAAGTCATGCACGCCATGCAAGGCAAATCAGCCCAATTCCGAGTCCAGGCAGTCCAATACCTTATGTAGTTCCGCACGGCGCTCCGCGCTGTCCAGCACCTGTTCCGCCGTGCAGCCGGCCCCCGGCAAGGCCACCGGCATGGGCTGCGTCGTCAGCAGTTCGGCGGACATGGTGCACAGGATCTCGGCCAGTGCCTCCTGCGCGTGGTGCGAGCCGCGCGCCGAGGTATTGAGCAGCAGCGCGGGCTTGCCGGGGAATTCCAGACTGCCCACCAGCCAGTCCAGCAGGTTCTTGAACGCGCCGGGCACGCCATGGGCGTATTCGGGACAGGCGATCAGCAACACGTCGGCGCGACCGACCGCCTCACGCAACGCCAGCACGGAAGCGGGCAAGGGATCGCGTTCGTCGTCGGGGTTGAACAACGGCAGCGTGGCAAGGCCATCGTAAATCGCCAGCTCCAGCGACGCGGGTGCCAGTTGGCGTGCGGCCTCCAGCGTGGCGCGGTTGGAGGAAACGCGGCGCAGGCTGCCGCACAGGCAGAGCACGCGCCGCGGAATGCTCATGCGGCGGGGGAACCCTGCACCACGATCTTGCCCAGCCCCAGCGACTTGTTGCGCGGCTGGCGCGACAACCGCCCGGCAGCGTTGCGGGCGATCTCGCGGTAGCGCGCCGCGAGATCGGAATCGGGCATCGCCACCACGGTGGGCGTGCCGCCATCGGCCTGTTCGCGGATGCGGATGTCCAGCGGCAGCGAGCCGAGATACGGCACGTGATACTGCTCGGCCATGCGCACGCCGCCGCCTTCGCCGAAAATGTGTTCCTCATGGCCGCAGTTCGAGCAGACATGGGTGGCCATGTTTTCCACGATGCCGAGCACCGGCACTTCCACCTTCTCGAACATCTTGAGCGCCTTCCGTGCGTCCAGCAGGGCGATGTCCTGCGGCGTGGTGACGATCACCGCGCCGGCCACCGGCACCTTCTGCGACAGCGTGAGCTGGATGTCGCCCGTGCCGGGCGGCAGGTCGACGATGAGGTAATCCAGCATCTCCCAGCGCGAGTCGGTAAGCAGTTGCATCATCGCCTGGGTCACCATCGGGCCGCGCCAGATCATCGGCGTCTCCTCGTCCACGAGAAAACCGATGGACATGGCCTGCAAACCGTGCGCCTGCATCGGCGTGATGCTCTTGCCGTCGGGCGATTCCGGCCGACCGCTGATGCCGAGCATGCGTGGCTGGCTGGGACCGTAGATGTCGGCGTCGAGCACGCCCACCTTGGCGCCTTCGGCCTTGAGCGCCAGCGCGAGGTTGGCCGACACCGTGGACTTGCCTACGCCGCCCTTGCCCGAAGCCACCACGATGACGTTTTTCACGTTGGGCAGCGGCGCCAGCGTGCCCTGCACCTTGTGCGACTGGATACGGCTGGTGACGGACACGGCAGCCGATTCGATGGCGGGATCGGCTTCCAGTGCCTGCTTCGCCCTTGCGGCCAAGGCCTCGGCCGCACTCCCCGCAGGGTAGCCGAGCTGCAGGTCCACCGACACCCGCGTCCCGTCCACGCCCACTGCGCGAACGACCTCGGCCAGCGAAGCACCGGTGTGAGGGTCGGTCAGTTCGCCGAGCAATCGGCGCACCAGGGTTTCGTTCGCCTGCGTCATGTCATGTCTGGATGGGGTGGGGAGCCATGCATTATGCCAGCCATGACAACGGCCTCGTCTGATGCGGCAAAGCTTGGCGCGATGCAACTTGACGACTCCGGCCGGCACCGGCAGGCTCGAACCATACTGTCACGCACGGGGAATGCCACCATGAAACATGCTGTCCGCCTCACCCTCGCCTGCGGCCTGCTGCTGGCCACGGGAGCCGTTTCCGCCGCCGACGTGAGCACGCCGGTGGGCACCTGGCAGCAGGTGGACGACGTCACCGGCAAACCGACCTCGATCCTGCAGATCACCGAGTCCAATGGCGAGCTGCAGGCCAAGGTGCTGCAGGTGATGAACGCCACGCCCGAGGACATCGCGCGCGACGGCAACCCGCCGAAGTGCACCCAATGCGACGGCGCGCGCAAGGACCAGCCCATCATCGGCATGACCGTGATGTGGGGCGTGACCCGCGACTACGACGTGTGGGACGGCGGCCGTATCCTCGATCCCAAGAACGGCAGGATCTACAAGGTGAAGCTCACGCTGAAGGACGGCGGCCAGAAACTCGACGTGCACGGCTACATCGGCTTTTCCCTGCTCGGGCGCAGCCAGGTGTGGAAGCGAGAACAATAAATCGTTGCGCACAGCTGGTCTGCGGCAACGACGGAACGCGGGCCCATGGCCCGCGTTTTTCATGCCGATCCAGTCATCCTGCCGCCCAAGCCCGATGCAGCGCACAAGCGCGGTGCAGGCATGAGGACTTGTACCTCTAGGGGTCAGGCCTGGGTGCTGACCATCGCGCCGGAAGCGGACGTCCCGCCCAGGTCGCTGGAAAGCGTCTGCAGGAAATTGCCCAGCGTGGCGCCACTGGCCGCGCCGCCCAGCGAGCCGACCAGATTCTGGAAGCTTTGCTCCAGCGAACCGAGCACGCTGCTGGAGGTCCCTGAGGTGGACGACGACGATGCGGTGGACGCGGCGGACGCAGTCGATGTGGAAGAGCTGCCGCTGCTCGAATCGAGCTGACTGATCAGGCTTTGCAGGTCGCTCTGCATCTGGCCGCCGCCATGGTGGTGGTGACCGCCGCGATGCCAGCCGCTCTGGTCGGCACCATCGGTGCCGGCAGCCGCCGGGCTGGCCGCTGCAGTAGACGATGACCCCGCCGCGGCCCCCGCGGCAGCGGTGCCGTCGGTAGTAGTGGAAGCCGTGCCGGCGGCCTGGCCGCTTTGCGCCTGCAACGCGCCCATCAGGGCTTGCATGAAGGCCGACATGGCTTGCTGGGGGCTTTGCGTCGAGGTCGAGGAAGTAGCGGCCGTGCTGCTACCCGTCGTCGTGCCGGCGCCGCTGCTCGAAGCGCTCGTGCTGCTGCCTACACCCAGTGTGGACAGCGCCTGGAAGATCGAGCTGAACAGGCCGCCCGGCGGCGGCGCGTAACCCGTCGTGCTGGCGCTGCCGCTGGCCGCGTTGGTGCTGGCGGACTGGCTGAGCTGGGTCAGCCAGGGATTGTTGTTTGAAATCGAATTGATCGTCATGGAGGGTTCTCGTGCGAAGTTGGACTGCCGATCAAGCCGTCGGATCTGGCGGCTTTCATCACACCAAGCCTCATCCATGCGGCGAGTAACGCAGACGCCCCCGGAGGGAGCTCACGCGAGACAGCCTCTAGCAATTTGTTGACCAGAGTCGGCTGTCGCGTATGCAACACCGTGTAAAGAAGCGTAATGACATTGGGAATAGGGGTTTGCAGCATGTCCAGGCAGGCCGTGGCGACGATGAATCACTCGCCTTGCCGCAACACATCGAGGCAGTGCGTCAACAAAACAGCGCCAGCATTCCGGCACCTACGCCGGTTTCATGACAATGCCACGACGGGCGTGCAACCCGCGTCACGACGCTACCCGATAGCCGTCCAGACGCGGGGCAGTAGTCACATGCGATCCGGCGCGAGGATCGATCAATGCCAACGGCAAAGGCCGCCCTGACCCGCTGACCTGCGTTTCCCGTTCGCCCGCGGCATTGTTTCCGCGCGTGGTGCCGCTATGCAGGATGCCTACGCCGGTAGCAGCCCGTGCGAAGCCAGCCACCCACGCAGGCCATCGGAGTCGCGGAACCACCACGCATGCATGCCCAGCGCTGACGCCGCATCGACGTTGCGGCGCGCATCGTCGATGTAGAGCGCGCGTGCAGGGTCGATCGAATAGCGTTCGAACAGCCGCTGATAGATGCGCGGATCCGGCTTGATCAGCTGCTCCTCCCCGGAAACGACGATACCTTCGAACCAGTGCAGGAAACCGAACCTCTCGATCTTCTTCGCGCGCGGAAAGGTTTCATGCGACCAATTGGTCAGCGCATACAGACGCACACCGCGCTCCTTCAGCTCCGCAAGCAAATCCACGCTGCCCTGGATGGCATCACCCAGCATTTCTTCCCACCCATCGCGATAAGCCGCGATGAGGCCAGCGTGCTGCGGAAACTGCGCACTCAAGCCGTCCACCGCCTCGTGCCAGGAGCGCCCCGCGTCCTGCCGCTCGTTCCATGCGCTGGTGCAGACTTCGGCGAGGAAACGTTCCATCGCCGTTTCGTCGTCGAACAACCGGCGATAGAGGTAACGCGGGTTCCAGTCGATCAGCACGCCGCCGAGGTCGAATACCACGGTATCGATCATGTCTTTTCTTGTATCCATCGTCACTCGTCACCGTCCAGGACAGGCACGAATGTAAACGAAGGGCCGATGCACTGGACTGCGTCGCTGGTTCGAGCGCATGCTCCGAAATGCTGTCGGCCGTTCGGCCGGGCACGGGGTGTTGTTAATTTTCAGTCAGCGCGACCGCCGTATGTGGCTGCGTCGGGTCCGTACGGCGATCCGATGGCTCTTCCGCTGGCACACGTTCGACGCAAGGGAGGCAGATCTCGACAAATCCATCCAGTCAAATGATCCGTTTCATCACAGGGGACAGGGGACTCGTTTTTTTCATCTGGCATTTCTTTGGAGAAAAGACGTGAAAACTGAACGCGTGATGCTGAGTGTATCCATTGCCGTCGCCCTCGCCTCGTTGCCGGCGATCGCCGTGGCGCAAGCTTCAACCGCACTGGCCGGCCTGAACACGGCCGAGGCGCCGCGTGTCACCCAGACTGTCGACAATCGCGTCGTGTCCACGCTGGGCAATACCCACCTGGCCCTGATCAGCGCCCTGACGCCGACTGCCGCAGTGGCTGACTCGCTGCCCATGAACCATATGCAGCTCATCCTGCAGCGCAGCGCGTTGCGCAAATCGGCACTGCAGTCGTTGATTGCTGCGCAGCACGATCCTTCATCGCCCAAGTTCCATCAATGGGTGACGCCCGCCGAATTCGGCGAGAACTTCGGCATCACCGACGCGGACATCAATAGCGTGAAGTCCTGGCTCATTTCACAGGGCTTTACAGTCAACGGTGTGTATCCGAACAAGTCGCAGATCGATTTCAGCGGCACGGCTGGCCAGGTGCGCCAGGCATTCCATACGCAAATGAACCGCTATACCGTCAACAAGGTCAGCCACATCGCCAACGCGAGTGACATCAGCATTCCTTCAGCGCTGCAGAACGTGATCGTCGGTGTCGCGGGCTTGAACGATTTCCGTCCGCAACCGTTGCACGTGGCCCCGCAAGTAGGGCAGTTCAACGCCGGCAAGCGGAACTTCACGCTGAAACAAGCGTCTGCGTCCAGCACGAACTCCCAGGTCAACCCGATGGCGTTGGCGTTCACCAACGGTGCGCGCGGTTTCGTGCCGTATGACTTGAACACGATGTACAACACCACCGCGCTCTACAACAAAGGCCTGACCGGCAAAGGCATCAATATTGCCGTGGTCGAGGACAGCGACATGGATGTTTCGGACTGGCCCAACTTCGTCAGCCAGTTCAACCTCGGCAGTTATGGCGGCACGTTCATGCAGTTCCAGCCGCAGTTGACGCCATCCACGGGCAACTGCACTGACCCGGGTAATGCCACAGGCGACGAGGAAAGCATCGAGACCGTGCTGGACTCGGAGTGGTCCACGGCGATGGCACCCGGTGCCAACATCTGGGTGGCGACCTGCAACGACGCCGGCAGCACCAATTTCTTCGGCGGCGTGTATACGGCGGCGAACAACCTGATCAATGCCACTTCTCGGCCGGACATCATCAGTGCCAGCTATGGATACGGGGAAGGCTATACGGATACCGCCAGCAAGACGGCGATCGACCTGATGTGGGCCCAGGCCGACGCGGAAGGGATCTCGGTATTTGTTTCCACCGGCGATTCCGGATCCAACCCGAGCTTCAACGGCTCCATCATCAATGGCGTTGGCGTGGACGCCAACTCGTTTGCCACCTCGCCCAACGTGACTGGTGTCGGCGGCTCGGATACCGCCGACGTGCTCGACGGCACGACCAAGAAGTACTTCAGCAGCACGCTCAACACGGTGTATGGCTCGGCCTTGTCCTACGTGCCGGAGATCACCTGGAACCAGTCCTGCGGCAACACCACGGCGGCCCAGCAACTGGTGGGACTGACGGCGCTGCAGTTCTGCAAGAACGCGCTGATCTACGACCCGGAGGGCTTGTACGCAACCTCCGAAAGCGGCAGCGGCGGTCCCTCGTCGGTCGACCGCAAGCCGGCCTGGCAGCGGCAGGTGCATGGGGCCGCCAAGGACCAGTCGCGTGACCTGCCCGACGTCTCGCTGTTCGCCGGCTCCTATGGCGGCTATTCGTGGGTCATCCTTTGCACCGGCGACTACCCGTGCGCGCAGAACTTCACGACCCCGGTGGTGCTGGAGGGCGGGACATCATTGTCGTCGCCGATGTTCGCAGGCATCCAGGCACTGATCGACCAGGGCATGTCCAAGGCTGGTCTGTCGACCGATCAGGGCAACGCTGCACCCACGCTGTACGCGCTGGCCAGGAGCGAATACGGAGATGCGACGGGAGCCGTGCCGTCCACGCTTGCGCAATGCGATGCCGACAACGGCACCAAGGGCACCGCCAAATGCGTGTTCCACAACATCACCGGCGGCGGCAATTCGACGCAGTGCATCGAGGTCGAAGCGTTCGCGGAGACCACGCCGGACTGCTATTTCTACGGCACGATAGCGAACTTCGAAGGGTTCTACGGATCCACCAAGATCGGGCTGACTTCGACCAGCGCGACGAAGTACAACCCGACCACCGCGGCCTATGCGGCGCAGCCGGGCTGGAGCTTCGCCAATGGTCTCGGCTCGGTGAACGCAGGCAACCTGTATTCGGCCTGGAAGGCCTTCGTGAATGCGCCGTAATAACCCGAGGCGTTGATGCGATTGCCCTTGGCGGGATTCCCGCCAAGGGTTCGGCGCCGTCCTGGCGGGGCGCAACCGCGCGCGGAACGCACCCAATAAACGCACGCTTTCTCCGGATCGCGGAGAGCATCCCGGAAAATCGCGTTTTACGCAGCAGTCGACACTCCGTCTGCGCAACGCATCGCATTGCGCCGCATGAGCCGCACGCTGTCATCCAGCCGTCGCGCATCCGCAACCACTCCCTCGCACTGTCCAGCCCTTCTCACACCACAAAGGGAGGGGCTATGCGACATCAACGCAAGTCGAACGCAGGTGTGCTGCTGGCAGCGGCCTGCCTCAGCGGCCTGTTCGCCACATCCGCCTTAGCCGGCGCCAGCAGCAACCTGCTGGTGAACGGCAACGGCGAATCGGGCACCTGCACCGCCGACTGGTCGGCAGTGAATACCGTGCCGGGCTGGACGGTGACGCAAGGCAGCCCGTCGACCGTGTGCTACTCGATCGGCAGCTTCAGCACGCCGGGCAACGCTTCGGGCGGCAATGCCTTCATCGCCGACGGCCCCTACGGCGATTCCGCACTGCGCCAGAACGTGGACGTGTCCAGCGCCGCCAGCGCCATCGACGGCGGCGGCATCACCTATGCGCTTTCGGGCTGGCTCGGCGGCTACACCAGCTACAACGGGCAGGCTGTGGTTACGGCGACCTTTCTCGATGCTCACGGCAATCCGCTGGGCACGCCCGCGCAGCTTGCCGGCGCGAACGCGTCCGCACGCGGCGACAAGACCGGTTTCCTGGCCGAGTCCGCCACCGGCAACGTACCGGCCGGCACGCGCACGATTTCGGTGCTGCTGCAGTTCAACGACACCTCGGCGTCCTACAACATCGGCTACGCCGACAATCTCTCGCTGACGCTGTCCACGCCGGTCACGGCGCCCACCTTGCAGGCACCGGCCTCGCAGGTACCGGCCTTCGATCACGTCTTCGTGGTAATGATGGAAAACACCGACTACGACCAAGTGATCGGCGACACCACCGACGCGCCCTTCATCAACAGCCTTGCCCGCCAGGGCACGCTGCTCGACAACTACAGCGGCGTGTACCACCCCAGCGACGAGAACTACCTGGCGATCGCCGGCGGCGACACTTTTGTGAAGGGTGCCATCTACTATCCGAACATCAAGGTGACGGCGCAGCACATCGGCGACCGGCTCGAAGGGATCGGCAAGACCTGGAAGGCCTATGAACAGGGCATGGGCACGCCGTGCAACACCAGCAACAACAACGACAGCTACTACGAGCCTGACGACGCGCCGTTCATCAACTTCACCGACATTTCCTCGAACCCCACGCGTTGCGCGGCGCATCTGTTCGACACCACCCAGCTCACCACCGACCTGCAGTCGGCTGCCAGCACGCCGAACTTCTCCTGGATCGCCGCAGACGACTATTACGATGGCGAATCCTCCGGCAACGGATCGGCGCAAAGTCTGCAGGTGCAGAACGGCTGGCTGCAGCAGACCCTGCAGCCCATCTTCAATTCGCCGGCGTGGACGCAACAGCGCTCGTTGCTGATCCTCACCTGGGACGAATCGGAGTCCACCAGCGGCAATCACATCGCCACCATTCTGTTTGGCTCGCCGGGCGCGGTGCAGGCCGGCTACGCCAGCAATGCCAGCTACAACCATTTCAGTGTCGGCCGGACCGTCGAGAACGCGTTGGGCATCGCACCGCTCACCAACAACGACCAGTACGCACAACCGATCAACGATGCCTTCGTGACCACCACCGCCGTGACCACGCCCAGCCTCGCCAGCACCATGCCGAGCGTGAGCGCGGGCACCTACGTGCACTTCGACTACGCCACGCCGGCCAGCCAGCTCAACAGCGAGAACTGGATCGGCATCTACGCCACGGGCAGCAGTCCCGGCCACGGCAGCTCCGCCAGCTGGCAGTACGCGCCCAACGGCAGCGGTACCGTAACGTTCGATACCTCCAGCCTGTCGCCGGGCACGTACAACGTCTGGTACTGCTACAACGGCGGCTACACCGAGTTGGCAGGCCCCATCACGCTGAGCGTGACCAGCCACTGAGCATCCTCGGGCATACCTCACCCTCCCCGCACGGGAGGGTGGGGAACGGCTTGGTGCACACAAGCCTCCCACGGCCGGGAAAAACATCCGTCATGTCATAATGCGGGGCTTCCCAGACGGCTCTGCCCACCATGTCACGACGCCTGCTCGTCACCAACGCCCTGCCCTACGCCAACGGCCCTCTGCATATGGGCCACCTGCTGGGTTACATCCAGGCCGACATCTGGGTACGGGCGCAGCGCATGATGGGCAACGAGGTGTCGTACGTCTGCGCCGACGACGCGCACGGCACGCCGATCATGCTGGCCGCGGAGAAGGCCGGCATGACGCCCGAAGCCTTCATCGCCGGCATCCGTGTCGGCCACGAGGCCGATTTCGCCGCCTTCGGGGTGGCCTTCGACCATTACCATTCCACGCATTCGGACGAGAACCGCGAGCTGGCTTCGCTGATCTACACGCGACTGCGCGACGGCGGCTACATCGCCCGACGCAACATCCAGCAGCTGTTCGATCCCGAAAAGCAGATGTTCCTGCCCGACCGCTACATCAAGGGCACCTGCCCGAAGTGCGGCACGCCCGACCAGTACGGCGACAACTGCGAGAACTGCGGCGCCACCTACGCGCCCACCGACCTCATCAACCCGTATTCGGTGATGTCGGGCGCCACGCCGATACTGAAGGACTCGGAGCACTACTTCTTCGAGCTGGGCAAGTTCGAGAGCCTGCTGCGCGACTGGTTCGCCGGCAAGTACTCCGGCGGCCGTCCGGTGGCGAACGCAGGTGTGGCCGCCAAGCTGCGCGAGTGGCTGGACGGCGGCCTGAAGGATTGGGACATCTCGCGTGACGCACCCTACTTCGGCTTTCCCATTCCCGACGCACCGGGCAAGTTCTTCTACGTGTGGCTGGACGCCCCGGTGGGCTATCTCGCCAGCTTCAAGGCGCTGTGCGACCGCTCCGGCATGAAGTTCGACGAGTACCTCGGACCGGACAGCACCGCGGAGATGCACCACTTCATCGGCAAGGACATCATCAACTTCCACGGCCTGTTCTGGCCGGCGATGCTGCACGGCGCGCAGATGCGGGTGCCCACTGCGCTGCACGTGAACGGCTACCTCACGGTGAACGGCGCGAAGATGTCGAAGTCGCGCGGCACCTTCATCCAGGCACGCACCTACCTCGATGCCGGGCTCAACCCCGAGTACCTGCGCTACTACTTCGCCAGCCTGCTCAACGACACGCCGGTGGACGTGGACCTCGACCTCAAGGCCTTCGAGGAACGCGTCAACTCGCACCTGGTCGGCAAGTGGGTGAACATCGCCAGCCGCACCGCGGGCTTCGTGCACAAGTTCTTCGACGGCAGGCTCGCCGATGCGTTCGATGCGGCGCACTCCGCGCTGTGGCAGGACCTGCTTGCGCACTACGAGGGCATCGACGCCCTGTACGAGGGCTGCGAATTCGCCGAACTCACCCGCCGCTTCGTGCTGATGGCCGACCTGGTCAACGGCCACATCGCCGCGAAGGCGCCATGGGCGTTGGCCAAGGACGACGCGCGCCGTGCCGAATTGCACCAGGTGTGCTCGTTCGCGCTGGCCGCCTTTCGCCTGCTCGCCGGCGTGCTCAAGCCCATCGTGCCCGCCACCGTGGCCGCCGCCGAGCAATTCCTCGCTGCGCCCATCGCCACCTTCGCCGATGCGCGCAGCGCGCTGCACGGCCATGCCATCCATGCCTTCGAACCGCTGCTCGCGCGCCTCGACCCCAAGTTGGTCGAGGCGATGGTCGAAGCCTCCAGGGAATCGCTGGGCGCACCGGCGCCTGCCGCCGAACCACCCAAGAAAAAGCCCATGAACGACACCGCCAAGCCCGCCGCACCAACCGAAACACCCGCCACGAATGCACCGGTCACGGTCGCCATCGACGACTTCGCCAAGCTCGACCTGCGCGTCGGCACCGTGCTGGCCTGCGAATTCGTGGAAGGCTCGGACAAGCTGCTGCGCTTCGAACTGGATGCCGGTGCGCTGGGCAAGCGGCAGATCTTCTCCGGCATCCGCGCCGCCTACGGCGAGCCAGAAAAACTGGTCGGCCGCAACGTGGTGTTCATCGCCAACCTCGCGCCGCGCAAGATGCGCTTCGGCCTCTCCGAAGGCATGATCCTCTCCGCCGGCGACGGCGGCAGCGACCTGTTTCTGCTCGACGCCGATCAGGGCGCGAAGCCCGGCGCCACGGTGCGCTGACCTCAGCACGCATGCGGTGCGTCCATCGATCCTACGACCATGCCGAGGCGGAGATCGTCGCCGGCCTGCTGCGCGAGGAAGGATGCATCGCCTTCGTTTTCGAGAATGGCCTGTCCCGGCTCAAGTGGTACCAGGTGATCGCATTCGGCGGCTTCCTGGTCATGGTGCCCGACGCGTGCCTGGTGCAGGCCCGCGGTGTTCTCGATCACTGGCGGCGCGGCGACTATCGCCTCGACTGCGACGATTGCTGCCCCCGCTGCCAGAGCACCGACATCGAAGGAAACCCCAACTACCGTGGCTGGGCCTTCTTTTTCGGGTGCTTCCTCGGCCTGCCGATATGGCCGGCGCTCAAGTGGCGGGAACGTTGCAAGTCGTGCGGCTACCACTGGAAAGCGATCCCGGACACTTATGCCGAATTGAGCGTGTCGTCGGACAAGGCCGCAGCGCATGGACGCCATGACTGAACTGCCGTCCCTCGCCGACCGCATCGACGCGCTCCTGCCGCAGACGCAATGCGAACAATGCGGCTATCGCGGCTGCCGCCCCTACGCCGAGGCCATCGCACGCGGAGAGGCGCAGATCAATCAGTGCCCGCCCGGCGGCGCAGCCGGCATCGCGAAGCTGGCCACTTTGCTGAACCGCCCCGCCCTGCCGTTGAACCCCGCCAACGGCATCGAGAAGCCGCGCATGCTGGCGCGGGTGATCGAGGACGAGTGCATCGGCTGCACCAAGTGCATCCAGGCCTGCCCGGTGGACGCCATCGTGGGCGCGGCCAAGCTGATGCACACCGTGCTCACCGACGACTGCACTGGCTGCGAATTGTGCGTGCCGGCCTGCCCGGTGGACTGCATCGTGCTGGAACCCATGCCGCTGGCGCAGATCGACCAGGCGCATGCCGACGCGGCGCGCGGACATTTCCGGCAACGCGAAGCGCGGCTGGCGCGCGAAGCCGCCGAGCGCGAGGCGGAACTGGCCGCGCGCAAGGCCGCCGTGGACACCGCCGCATCCACCAACCCAGTGCTGGCCGCGTTGGCACGGGCACGCGCCAAACAGGGCAAGACGCCATGAAACGACCATCCTCCACGCCGTCACCCCGGCGCAGGCCGGAATCCAGCGCCTCTCGCGAGCACCCAAGGCACTGGATGCCAGCTTCCGCTGGCATGACGACGTCGGCGCGGGGCGGCTCGCCATGCCCATGAAACGCGCCGACGTGGTCGAGCTGTTCGCCCGCCTGCGCGAGTTGGACCCGCATCCCACCACCGAGCTGGACTACAGCACGCCGTTCGAGCTGCTGGTGGCCGTGGTGCTGTCTGCGCAGGCAACCGATGTCGGGGTGAACAAGGCTACGAAAAAGCTCTATCCCGTGGCGAACACGCCGCAGGCCATCCTCGAGCTCGGAGAGGAAAAGCTGAAGAAGTACATCAGCACCATCGGCCTGTTCAACGCCAAGGCGAAAAACGTGATCGCGCTGTGCGGCATCCTTGTCGAGCAGCACGGCGGCGAAGTACCGCGCACGCGCGAGGCGCTGGAGGCGCTGCCCGGTGTGGGCCGCAAGACCGCCAACGTGGTGCTCAACACCGCCTTCGGCGAACCCACCATCGCGGTGGACACGCACATCTTCCGCGTCGCCAACCGCACCGGCCTCGCGCCCGGCAAGGACGTGCGCGCGGTGGAGGACAAGCTAGAAAAGGTGGTGCCCGCCGAGTTCAAGCAGGACGCCCACCACTGGCTGATCCTGCATGGCCGCTACGTGTGCAAGGCGCGCAGGCCGGATTGTCCCAATTGCGTGATCCGCGACCTGTGCCGCTACAAGGACAAGACGCCGGCAGGCTGAAGACTCTGAAAGCTCTTAAGGTTGGTGTAAGCCTAGGCGTCCAAGATGCGGCAACAATGCCACCGCAACCATCACGGACAAGCCCATGCACATCATGCTGGTCGAGGACGACGCCGAACTCGGCGAGGCCATCCGCCATGCCCTCGTGCAGCAATCCTGCGCGGTGACCTGGCTGCGCAATGGCCGCGAGGCGATGCTGGGGCTGGACGACCAGAGCGCCGACCTGGTGCTGCTCGACCTCGGCCTGCCGGATCGCGACGGCTTCGACGTGCTGGCCGAAGCGCGCCGCAAGGGCATCCGCACGCCGATCCTGGTGATGACCGCGCGCGACGGCCTCGAAGCCCGCGTGCGGGGCCTCGACCTTGGCGCCGACGACTACCTGGTCAAGCCGTTCCACCTGGAGGAACTGTCGGCACGCATACGCTCGCTGATCCGCCGCACCCGCGGGCTCGCCGACAACATCATCGAAGCCGGCGACCTGCGGATGAACCTCGCCACCGGCGACGTGGCGTTCCGCGGGGCCGCGGTCACGCTGACGCGTCGCGAGTTCGCCCTGCTGCGCGCACTGATGGAACGCGCAGGCCGCATCGTGCACCGCGAGACGCTGGAAAACTCGGTGTACGGCATCGACAATCCGGTGGAGGGCAACGCGCTGGAGGTGCAAGTGCACTGGCTGCGGCGCAAACTCAGTGCGGACACCATCCGCACCGTGCGCGGCATCGGCTACATGCTGCCGCGGGAGCCGAAGTGAACGCCTCCGCATGAAACCGCTCAGCCTGCGCCACCGTCTCACCTGGTTGATCATCGCGGTGATGGTGGCGGTGCTCATCCCGCTGGGCATCATCAGCTACCAGCGCGAGCGGCGCGAGATGAACGAGCTGCTCGACGGCCGGCTCGCGGAAGCCGGACGCACGCTGGGCGTGCTGATCGAGAACAGCGACGCCGGCGCGAACCACGCCGCCATCGCCAAGGACGCCGACATTGGCCGCGCCCTCATCGTCGCCGTGCACCGCCGCAACTATGAACCCGACGTGGGCTTCCAGGTCTACGACGGCCGCGGCCGGCCGATGGTGAGCACCGCCAACTTCGCCAGCCTGCCACCGCCCCGCGCCGAGCAAGCCGGCTTCGGCAAGATCACGCTGGACGGCTATCTCTGGCGTACCTTCATCCTGCAGAACCGCGCAGGCCTGTTGATCCGCATCGGCGAACGCTACGACAACCGCCTGAACATCGACCGCGGACTGATGCTGGAACACGGCCTGCCGCTGCTGATCGGCCTGCCCCTGCTCGCCTTGCTGGCGCTGTGGGCGGTACGACGCGGTCTGCGGCCGCTGGACGAACTCACCGGACAACTGGCGCAACGCACGCCCGGCAGCCGCCAGCCGGTGGCGATCGAGCTGGCGCCCGAAGAAATCCGCCCGCTGATCGCCACGCTGAACCAGCAGCTCGAACGGCTGGAGGATGCCATCGAACGCGAACGCCGCATGACCGCCGACATGGCGCACGAGCTGCGCACGCCCTTGGCCGCCACCATGCTGCAACTGGACAGCGCGGCCATCGCCAGCAGTCCGGACGACGCCCGCGCCGCCCTGCAACACGCGCGGCAAGGCGCCTCCCGTCTTGCGCGGCGCATCGAGCAGATCCTCTCGATGGCCCAGCTCGAAGCCGGCGCGGCAGCCACGGAACGCTCGCCCCAGGACCTGACCGCCATCGTCACCTCGGTGATCGAGGAACTCGCGCCACTGATCGCCGACAAGGACATCACCCTCAGCCTGCTGCACGACGGCACGCCGCTGCGCGTGCCCGGGCACGAGGTGGCGCTGACCGCGATGCTGCGCAACCTGATTGAAAACGCCATGCGCTATGTATCGCAGGGCGGCCAGGTCGAAGTCGCGCTCAGCCATGCCATTGACGTCGCCACCATCGACATCAGCGACGATGGCCCCGGCATCCCTGCCGAACACCGCGAAACGGTATTCGAACGCTTCCGGCGCGAAACCCACGACACCGCAGGCGGCTACGGCGTCGGCCTCAACATCGTGCGCCGCGCCGCCCAACTGCACGATGCCCGCATCGACCTGCTCGATTCGCCGTTCGGAAAGGGGCTGCGGGTGCGGGTGGAATTCCTGTTGGGCAGCACGCACCCGTAAAGACCTGGCGCGTCGAAGCGGGCATCAGCTATTCCACCCAGGTGATGATCCGCCCGACCAGGCACCACCCGCGCAGAACCACAAAGCCACCGCCGTTGCCGGGGAACGCCATGCCGGGAGGCGCATGCACGATGTTGTCGTACGCATAAATGTCGTCACCCGGCTTTATGTGTTCGCTGACGACGGACCAATCGGGCCCATGGTAGCGACTGTCCATCGTCTCCATGCTTACGTGCCCGGGAAGAAGTCTTATGCCTGCCGGCAAGGTGACGCAATGAAGGTCCGGGTCCACGGGACCGATCGCTAGCCCCGACCCCAATCCTGCCGTCATTGGCAGCAGCGTGCTCTGTCCTAGTTTTTGCTTCACTCGATCCTGGTGGGATTGCCACATGGCCAGACCTGTCCCGCAAGTGGCCAGAACGACTGCCATGAGCCCGGCTGACATCCGTCCCACGGATTTCCAGTCGAATGACATGGTTCTCCCTCATGCGGCATGCACGGAATCCGAGAACGTGGCGTCCGCTCCGGATCGAAATTGTGGCCGCACTCATTCATGACAATCTTGTGTTAGCCCGCACGCATCTGCCACCCGAAAAAGCGGCGCTCAACCATCCCGGCGATGAACGAACCTGTCCCGTCACGTAAGCCAAAAGGTTCGCATAAGGATGCGCTGCCAGCATGTCATGCAGCCCGGAACGTCCGGGCTGCCGTCCGCCCCCTCCGGAACACGACATGCTAGGCCTCGTCCGCACCGCACTCGCGCGCCCGCTCACGTTCATCGTGCTCGCTATCGTGATCCTGATCATCGGCCCGCTGGCGGCGCTTCGCACGCCGACGGACATCTTCCCGAACATCGGCATCCCCGTGATCGGCGTGGTGTGGTCGTACAACGGCCTGCCGCCCGACCAGATGTCCGGCCGCGTCATCTACTACTACGAACGCCAGCTCACCACCGCGGTCAACAACATCCAGCACATCGAGTCGCAATCGCTGCCCGGCGCCGGGATCGTGAAGATCTTCTTCCAGCCGGGCACCGACATCCGCACCGCCACCGCACAGGTCACTTCGATCTCGCAGACGGTGGTGAAGCAGATGCCTCCGGGCATCACGCCGCCCACCATCATCAACTACAACGCCTCCACCGTGCCGGTGCTGCAGATGGCGTTCTCGGGCAAGGGGCTGTCCGAGGCGAAGATCCGCGACATCGCACAGAACGAAGTGCGCCCGACCCTGGTGTCGGTGAACGGCGTAGCGATCCCCACGCCCTATGGCGGCAAGCAGCGCCAGGTGACGATCGACCTCGACCCGCAGGCATTGGCGGCCAAGGGCCTGTCGGCACAGGACGTGGCGAACGCATTGGCGGCGCAGAACCAGATCATCCCGGTCGGCACCGCGAAGATCGGTACCTACGAATACCACGTGCAGCTCAACAACAGCCCCACCGCGATCGACATGCTCAACAGCTTGCCGATCCGCACCGTTAACGGCGCCACCATCACCATCGGCGACGTGGCGCACGTACGCGACGGCTCGCCGCCGCAGAACAACATCGTGCGCGTGGATGGCGGTCGCGCGGTACTGATGCCGATCCTGAAGACCGGCAGCGCCTCGACGCTGGCGGTGGTGGCGGGCGTCAAGAAGCTGATGCCGCTGATCAAGGAGACGATGCCGAAGTCGCTGAAGATCTCCCAGCTCGCCGACCAGTCGGTGTTCGTGAAGGACGCGGTCGCTTCGGTGGCCCGCGAGGGCATCATCGCCGCGCTGCTGACTTCGGTGATGATCCTGGTGTTCCTCGGCAGCTGGCGCTCCACCGTCATCATCGCGGTGTCGATCCCGCTGGCAGTGCTGTCGGCCATCGCCCTGCTGTCGGCCACCGGGCAGACCCTCAACGTGATGACGCTGGGCGGCCTCGCACTGGCGGTGGGCATCCTGGTGGACGACGCCACGGTGACCATCGAGAACATCAACTGGCACCTTGAACAGGGCAAGGATGTGCGCACCGCGATCATGGACGGTGCGAAGCAGATCGTCACACCCGCCTTCGTCTCGCTGCTGTGCATCTGCATCGTGTTCGTGCCGATGTTCATGCTGAACGGGATTGCCGGCTTCTTGTTCCGGCCGATGGCGCTGGCGGTGATCTACGCGATGGCGTCGTCGTTCGTGTTGTCGCGCACCCTGGTGCCGACGCTGGCGATGTACCTGCTGAAGACGTACCACACCGAGCACGGCGTCGGCGACCACCCGGAAGACCCGTACATCAACCATCACGAGGGCGACCAGCACCACCGGCGTGGCCACGGTGCGCTGGTGCGCGGTCTGGTGGCGTTCCAGCAGAAGTTCGAGCACGGCTTTACCCGCGTACGCGATAGCTACTACGCACTGCTGGCCACGGCGTTGAAGCTGCGCTGGGTGTTCGTGGGCGGCTTCCTGGCCTTCGTGCTTGCCTCGTTCGCGCTGGTGCCCTTCCTCGGCCGCGATTTCTTCCCTTCGGTGGACTCCGGCGCCATCGCCTTGCATGTGCGTGCGCCGATGGGCACGCGCATCGAGGAGACCGCGGCGGAGTTCGACCACATCGAGGCCGCGATCCGCAGAGTCATCCCGCCAGACCAGCTGAAGACGATGATCGACAACATCGGCCTGCCGCTGTCCAACACCAACCTGATCTACAGCAACACCGGCTCGATCGGCCCGCAGGACGGCGACATCCAGATCGTGCTCGGCGAAGGCCATGCGCCCACCGACGGCTACGTGGCGGAGCTGCGCAAGCTGCTGCCGCGGGAGTTCCCTGGCACGACGTTTTCCTTCCTGCCCGCGGACATGACCAGCCAGATCCTCAACTTCGGCGCGCCGGCCCCGCTGGACGTCACGGTGACCGGCCGCAACAGCGCCGAGAACGAGGCCTATGCGACGAAGATCATGCGCAGGCTACGCGACATCCCCGGCATCGCCGACGTGCGCTTGCAGCAGAGCACCAGCTATCCGCAGATCAACGTGAAGGTAAACCGTACCCGCGCCGACACGCTGGGCATCACCGAGCGTGACGTCACCAACAGCATGGTCGCCTCGCTGGCCGGCTCCAGCCAGGTGGCGCCGGTGTTCTGGCTCGATCCGCACAACGGCGTGTCCTACGCGGTGGTCGCCTCCACGCCGCAGTACAAGATGGATTCGATGGCCGACCTGCTGCGCCTGCCGGTGACCGCCTCGGCCGGCAAGGACAGCCAGGTGCTGAGCAATGTCGCCACTTTCACCCGCGGCCCCAGCGCGGCGGTGGTCTCGCACTACAACATCCTGCCCACCTTCGACATCTATGCCTCGGTGCAGGGCCGCGACCTCGGCGGCGTCTCCGGCGACGTGCAGAAGGTGCTGGACCAGTTCGCCAGCAGCCGCCCGAAGGGCACGCTGGTCACGCTGCGCGGCCAGGTGCACACGATGAACACGGCCTTCAACGGTCTGCTGTTCGGCCTGCTCGGTGCGGTAGTGATGATTTACCTGCTGATCGTGGTCAACTTTCAGTCCTGGCTCGATCCGTTCGTCATCATCACCGCCCTGCCCGCCGCGCTGGCCGGCATCGTGTGGATCCTGTTCACCACCCACACCACGCTGTCGGTGCCCGCGCTTACCGGCGCCATCATGTGCATGGGTGTCGCCACCGCCAACTCCATTCTCGTGGTGAGCTTCTGCCGCGAGCGGCTGGCCGAGCACGGCGACGCGACAAAGGCCGCGCTGGAAGCCGGTTTCACGCGCTTCCGTCCGGTGCTGATGACCGCGCTGGCGATGATCATCGGCATGCTGCCGATGTCGTTGAGCCATGAGCAGAACTCGCCGCTGGGCATCGCCGTGGTCGGCGGCCTGATGTTCGCCACCTGCGCCACGCTGGTGTTCGTCCCGGTGGTCTTCAGCATCGTCCATGGGCGCGAACAGCACGCGCCCTCCGCCATTCCGCAGCTCGGAGAAGCCTCCCATGTCGCATGAACACGCCCCACCGGCGCATCCGCGCACGCTGCGCCTGCGCCCGGCGGTGATCGGCCTGCTGGTGGTCGCCGCGGTCACCGCGGCGATCGGCCTGGCGCTTCGCGCGCACGATTACCACCAGTTGGTGAAGCAGGTGGATGCCGAGGCCATCCCCACCGTGGCGCTGGCCGCACCGCTCGGCTCGATGGGTGCGCACACGATGACCTTGCCCGGCCACATCGACGCATGGATCAGCGCGCCGATCCATGCGCAGGTCTCCGGCTACGTGAAGAGCTGGAACAAGGACATCGGCAGCCACGTCGAAGCCGGCGAAACGCTGGCCGTGATCGACACACCCGAGCTCGACCAGCAATACGAACAGGCCAAGGCCGTGCTGGTGCGTGCGCAAGCCAATGCGCAACTCGCCAAGGTGACCAGCCAGCGCTGGCAGCACCTGCTTTCCTCCAATTCGGTGTCCAAGCAGGAAGCCGACGAGAAGGCCAGCGAGGCGGCCGTGGCCGGCGCCAACGTGCTCTCCGCCAAGGCCGACCTGGATCGCCTCGCCGCACTCGAAGCGTTCCGCAACGTCACCGCACCGTTCGCCGGCACGGTGACCGCGCGCAACACCGACATCGGCGATCTGGTGACTGCCGACAGCCAGTCCGCACTGCCGCTGTTCACCGTGGCGGACACCGACAAGATGCGCCTGTACGTTGCGGTGCCGCAGCGCTATGCATCGTCGATCCGTCCGGGCATGACCGTCTCGCTGACCGTGCCGGATCATCCGGGCAAGAGTTACCAGGGCACCCTGATCGGCTCCTCCGACGCGGTGAGCCAGGCTTCCGGCTCGCTGCTGGCGCAATTCGAAGTGGCCAACGACAACGGCAAGCTGCTGCCCGGCGACTACGCCGACGTGCAGCTGCCGCTGGCCACCAGCCAGGCCGTCACCAGCGTGCCTTCCACCGTGCTGATCTTCCGCGCCCAGGGCCCGCAGATCGCCGTGCTCGGTCCCGGCAACAAAGTGGTGATGCGCGACGTGCACATCGCGATGGATCTGGGCGGCGCGCTGGAAATCGACCGCGGCCTGCAGCCGGACGACCGCATCATCGACAATCCGCCCGATTCGCTGGCCGCCGGCGACACCGTGCGCGTGGCTTCCGGCAAGGAGTCGTCGCATGGCGACGAATGAGGACTCCAAAACCGTTCGTGTCGAGCGCAGCGAAGCGAAGCTTCGTGCGGTCGAAACACCGGAGATGCCGCGGTCGACAGCAATTCGACTTCCTCGCTCCTCGGAACCTCGCCATCCATGGCCACTCCCCGCGTCGCGCATTGGCGCCACGCTCAGTGCGGACGGGAGTGTACGGACAAGTTCCAAGGCCATGCGCCGCGTTCGACCGGCGGCGCTGGCACTGGTGTTCGCCGGCCTGCTGGCCGGCTGCTCGCTGGCCCCTGTCTACAAGACACCGGCGGTACCGGTGCCCGCCGCGTACAAGGAAGGCACCGGCCTGTGGACACGTGCAGCACCCGCGGATATGAGCCCGCGCGGCGACTGGTGGACGGTGTTCAACGACCCGGAGCTCGACCGGCTCGAGCAGTTGCTCGATGCGAACAGTCCGTCGCTCGCGATCGCGCTGGCTCGCTACGAACGCGCCAGCGCATTCGAGAGCGAAGCGCGTGCGGGACTGTTCCCGCACCTCGGTGTCGGCGGCAGCACCAGCGACGACCGTCAATCGAACAACCGCCCGTTGCGCGGTTCCAACCAGCCCAACGAATACGACGACGATACCGCGCAATTCGGCGCCGGCTACGAATTCGACCTGTGGGGCCGTATCCGCAACGAAGTCGCCGCCGGCCACGCGCAGGCACAAGCTGCGCAAGCGGACCTGGCGTCGGCCAAGCTCAGCCTGCAAGCCCGGCTGGCGAACGAATACATCCAACTGCGCGGTTACGACCTCCAGGCGAAAATCCTGGACAGCTCGCTGCAGGCCTATCAGCAAGGCCTGACCCTCACTCGCAACCGCATGCAGGGCGGCATCGCCTCCGGCCTGTCGGTGGCGCGCGCGCAGAACCAGCTGTCCGATGCCCACGCCCAGATCGACGAGGTGGCGGCGCAGCGCGCGCTGACCGAACACGCCATCGCCACCCTGATCGGCGTGCCCGCTCCTGACTTCACGCTGCCCGCCTCGCAGGAAGAAATACAGCCGCCGACCATCCCCGCCTCGGTGCCATCCACCTTGCTGCAGCGGCGGCCCGACATCGCCGCGGCGGAACGGCGCACCTTCGCCGCCAATGCCGGCATCGGCGTGGCGCGCGCGGCGTTCTTCCCCGACATCGGCATCTCGGGCATGTACGGCTGGCAGGACACCGGCGAAGGCAACCTGTTCTCCTTCGGCAACCGCATCTGGGCATTGGGCCCCTTCGTCTCCTTGCCCCTGTTCGACGGCGGCCTGCGTCGCGCGCGCGCGCGTCAGGCACACGCCGAGTTCGATGAAGCCTCCGCGCAATACAGGCTCACCGTACTCGACGCCTTCGAACAGGTGGAGGACAGCCTCTCGCTGTTCACCCGACTCACCCACGAAGCACACGACCAGGATGCCGCCGCCAGCGCGGCGCAGGCCGCCCAGCAAATCGCCACCAACCGCTATACCGAGGGCATCATCAACTATCTGGACGTGGTCACCGCGCAGACCGCCTACCTCAACGCCAAACGCGCCGCGGAACAGGTGCGCACGCGCAGGTTGCAGGCCAGCGTGGCGCTGGTGCGCGCACTGGGTGGTGGATGGAAGGTGGCGATGCTGGAGAAGCCGCCGGCGAAGCCGTAGGAAGCGTCGAGCTTTCTTTCGGTTTCGGTGGGCGGTATTGAACGCCTGCTGCAAGGAACAAAGCGGTTTCGGTCGCCTGCCGGCGCCCGAGTTACTTCTCTTTGCTGGCCCACGCGGTCGCAGGAACGATGGCGAACGGCGAAGTCGGCCCTAAGGCGGAGGGCAGGATGCCCGGAGAGCGTCGCCTCGGGGTGGCCTTCTCTTTGGGTTGCTTTTCTCTTGGCCATGCAAGAGAAAAGTAACTCGGCCACCGGCAGGTGGACGAAACCGCCTTGTCAATTGCGATAGCACAAAAGGCAGAAGCATCAATAGAAAGCACAAAAGCAAACGGCGGGCATCATGCCCGCCGTTTTCCGTCCCAGGGTAGAACTCCTTACGATAACCTTGACGCTTCTCCGTCGCCCGCTGATCAGAACGGGTAGTAACGCAGGCTGGTGAACACCATGTTGTCCGGAGCGGACGGCGCGTTGCCATTGATGTCGCTGAACAGCTTGCGCGTGACATGCGAGACCTGGGTGCCGAACTGCACCTTGCCGAACTTGCCCTGGTAGAACTTCCACCAGAAGCCGAGCGTCTGCTCGGCGACCTGACGGGTCTGGCCCGTGCAATCGCTGGGCGCGCCGTAGGTCATGCATTCGCTGTTGTTGTAGCCCAGGAGCTCGCTGCCGTAGCCGAAGGCCTTGCCGTTTGCACCGGCGGTCAGATAGCTGTCCTGCTGTTCGCGGCCGCCGGCGGCATACACATCGAGCGCGTCGGTGGCGTGCCAGGTCAGCGTCGCGAGCAGCATGTTTTCCTTCAGCGGATGCGGAGCGCCGCTCGGGTCGTAGGTGATGTCGTTCAAGCCGGTGGTGCCGTAGCGGCCAATGCCCTTGCCGGTCATGCCCGAGAACTGGAAGTCCAGCACCTTCGGAACCAGCGGCAGCACCATGCCCACACCAAAGCCGCCGCCATGCGCCGTCTGGTTGCTGGTCGCCGCCGGGCCGCCGTTGGCGGTCGTCGGCGTGACGCGGGTGGTGAATTCACGCGTGATGCCGAACACTTCGTAGTGGCCCCAGCCCGGATCAGCCGCGAACTTCACGATGACGTCCGGGAACTTGTTGAGCGAAACCGAGTTGAGGCTGTCATACAGGCTGCCGGCGCCAACCGTCGCGGTCGACGTCGCATATCCCTTGGAGCCCGGACCGGCCACGGAGCCGATGCCCGCCGTCTGCGGATTTTCCACCGAGATACCCAGCCACCAGGTCTTGTCCCAATCCTTCACGAGGCGCAGCTGTGCCTGGCGAGCCCAGGTAAAGCCCGCCTGGTACTGGGCGTCGATGGTCGGCGGCAGCACTTCCTTGAGCGGGGTGATGCCCTTGCTGTCGAGGGTCAGCAGCGACCAGGCCTGGCCGCCCAGCAGGTGCAGGCCGTAGTCGTCCCAATCCACGTTGGTCCACAGCTGGCGCATGCGCAGGTTGAACGAGTTGCTCTCATTCATGTTTGCCGTCTGCGCGCCGCCGAGGAAGTCCGTCTCGTAGTAGCCGGTCACATGGGTGGAGTCGTTGATGTCGCCCTGCGCCATGATCGAAATGCGGCTCTGGCGCGCGCTGTAAAGGAACTGGCTGTTCTTAGCGTTGGTCACCGGATAGCTGGTGGTCGCACCGGTGCTGGTGTTGATCGGCGCGGTGCTCGTGCCGCCCATGAACGGAACGGCGGTGAACTTGGTGGCGACGTCATCGGCGGTGTCGCGCGAGCGATACGCCGTTTCAGCCGCCAGGAAGCCGCCGAAGGTCCACTTCACGCCGCCGGAGCCGCCCAGCGTGTCACCGAGCTTGGTCGCCACGGTCTGCTCGGCCTGCTGCACCTGGGCCTGCGTCGCCTGCACCTGCTGCTGGGTGGCCTGTACGGTCTGCGCTGTCTGCTGCTGCTGCTGTTGTTGGGCAGACGACTGCGACTGCAGATCGTCGACCTTCTGCTGCAGCGCCGCGATCTCGGCCTTCATCTGCGCAAGTTCGCTGGCGGTCAGCGTCACTTTCTGATTGCCGGATGTCTGGGCCATCGCCGAGACGCTGGTTACGCCCAGACCAGCGGCAATCGCCACTGCGAGGATCTTGGAACGCATGTAATTTCTCCACTTGGTCGAATTGAACCGCCACGGTTGCGCCACTCAAGCCCCTGGCAACCAAGCGGGGTCGACGTAAAGAATGCGTTGGCCGTTTTACTGCCATGTGGATGTTTTGTTACAGATCGAAGACAGCGCACCTCCCCTGAGTGCCCCACCGCATTCGCGGCCGGTGCGCAACGGCTGATATGCTTCATCAATGGGGTTACTCAACAACATGGCCAGCCGCATGGCCGAACGTTTTCGCGGCTTTCTTCCGGTGATCGTGGACGTGGAGACCGGCGGTTTCGACGCCGAGCGCGATGCCCTGCTGGAAATCGCCGCGGTCGCCGTGGGCATGGATGCGCAGGGTTTCGTACATCCGCTGCCCACCGTGCAAGCTCATGTGCATCCCTTCCCCGGTGCCAATCTCGACCCGCGCGCGCTGGAAATCACCGGCATCGACCCAGGCAACCCGCTGCGCGGCGCGCTGGACGAACAACTGGCGCTGGAACACATCTTCAAGGCGGTTCGCGTCGCGGTACGCGACAACGGCTGCCAGCGCGCGATCCTGGTCGGCCACAATGCCGCGTTCGATCTGGGTTTCGTCAACGCCGCGGTGCGCCGCACCGGCAACAAGCGCAACCCCTTCCACCCTTTCAGCTGCTTCGACACGGCTACGCTGGGTGGCCTGGCCTACGGGCAGACCGTACTGGGCAAGGCGGTGCAGGCCTCGGGCCGCAACTTCGACACCCGCGAGGCGCATTCGGCGATCTACGATGCCGAGATCACCGCCATGCTGTTCTGTGACATCGTCAATCGCTGGCGGCAACTGGAAACGCTGGAACGCAACCGGGTCGACTTGGACGCGGGCTGAGAGCCTGCCCTGCCTCCGGAGGCCCTCGCCTGCCGGATTGTCATCTGCCTGAAACATTCATCTCATTTCATTGCAACACGCCGACGCTGCAATGGCGGGCAACCGGGCGCACGCCCCGTGCACACCAAGGAGCCACCACGTGTTCACCTCTTCCCGTTCCATGTTCCGCCTCGGCGCCATCGCCTTTGCCGCCGCCTGTGCGCTGGGCAGCCTGTCCGCGCAAGCCACCGACATCACCGGCGCGGGCTCCAGCTTCGTCTATCCGGTGATCTCCAAGTGGTCGGCCGCCTACGCGGAGAAGACCGGCAACCGCGTCAACTACCAGTCCATCGGCTCGGGCGGCGGCATCGCCCAGATCAAGGCCGGCACGGTGGATTTCGGCGCCAGCGACATGCCGCTGGACGAAACCACACTCGGCCAGTTCGGCCTGGCCCAGTTCCCCGACGTGATCGGCGGCATCGTGCCGGCGTTCAACGTCACCGGCGTCGCCCCGGGCAAGCTGGTGCTGGACGGCAAGACGCTCGCGGGCATCTTCCTCGGCACCGTCGCCAAGTGGAACGACCCGGCCATCGCCGCGCTGAACCCGGGCGTGAAGCTGCCCGACGCGAAGATCACCGTGGTGCATCGCTCGGACGGCTCGGGCACCACCTTCAACTTCAGCGACTACCTCTCCAAGGTCGACGCCACCTGGAAGGCCAAGGTGGGCGAAGGCACGGCGGTGAACTGGCCGACCGGCATCGGCGGCAAGGGCAACGAGGGCGTGTCGGCGTACATCCGCCAGATCCCGAATTCCATTGGCTACGTGGAATATGCCTACGCGCTGAAGAACAACATCGGTTACGCGGTGATGAAGAATGCCGCCGGCAAGGTGGTGCAGCCGAACACGGCCAGCTTCCAGGCCGCCGCCGCCACCGCCGACTGGGCGAGCGCGAAGAACTTCAACCTGCTGATGACCAACGCCCCGGGCGCCGGTGCGTGGCCGATCACCGCCACCTCGTGGGTGATCGTGTACAAGCAGCCGAAGAACGCCGCCAACGGCAAGGTCATCCTCGACTTCTTCAAGTGGTCCTACGAGAACGGCCAGGACGCCGCCCGCTCGCTGGACTACGTGCCGCTGCCCACCAACCTGGTCGGCCAGATCGAGAACTACTGGAAGACCGAGATCAAGCAGTAAGCGCAAGCCTCGAAACCCCTCCTCCTCCGGGGGAGGGGTTGGGAAGAAGATTCGGGCATGGCGATACGTATCGCCATGCCCGAACCCTCATCCGGCCCTTCGGGCCACCTTCTCCCCAAGGGAGAAGGAGAAACCTCATCGCGAACATCGCATGTCATCGATCCCAGCCACCGACGTCGACCAACGCAGCCGCCGCGACGCGCGCCACGACGCATGGTTCCGCACGCTGCTGAAGTGCTGTGCGCTGCTGGTACTGGCGACCCTGCTCGGCGCCGCGCTGTCCACGCTGTGGGGCGGGCGCGAGGTGTTGTTCAAGGGCGGCTTCCATTTCCTCACCAGCGACACCTGGAATCCGGTCACCGACGACTACGGCGCACTGGCGCCGATCTACGGCACCCTGGTCACCTCGTTGATCGCGCTGGTGCTGGCGGTGCCGGTGAGCTTCGGCATCGCCCTGTTCCTTACCGAGATCGCTCCCAACTGGTTGCGCGGCCCGGTAGCCACTGCCATCGAACTGCTGGCCAGCATCCCGTCGATCATCTACGGCATGTGGGGCCTGTTCGTGTTCGTGCCGTTCATGGCGAACATCGAGCCGGCGCTTTCCGACACGCTGGGCAAGCTGCCGCTGGTCGGCAAGCTGTTCCAAGGCCCGCCGCTGGGCTTGGGCCTGCTCACCGCGGGCATCGTGCTGGCGGTGATGATCCTGCCCTTCATCTGCTCGGTGATGCGCGAGGTGTTCCAGACGGTACCGGTGCGCCTCAAAGAATCCTCCTACGCGCTGGGCTCGACCACCTGGGAAGTGGTGTGGGACATCGTGCTGCCCTACACGCGCTCGGCGGTGATCGGCGGCGTCTTCCTCGGCCTCGGCCGCGCGCTGGGCGAAACGATGGCGGTGACCTTCGTGCTCGGCAACGCCTACGACCTCAGCGGCTCGCTGCTGATGCCCGGCACCTCGATCTCCTCCTCCATCGCCAACGAGTTCAACGAGGCGGTGGGCACGCACCGCTCGGCGCTGGTCGCGCTGGGCTTCCTGCTGTTCGTGGTGACCTTCATCGTGCTGCTGATCGCGCGCCTGATGCTGCGCCGGCTGTCGCGCAAGGAGGGCAACTGATGGCCGCCTCCGTCTACCTGCGCCGTCGCATCGTCAACGTGGTGGCGCTGGTGTTGAGCGCTTGCGCCACCCTGCTGGGCCTGCTGTTCCTGGCGTGGATCCTGTGGACCACACTGAAGAGCGGCCTCGGCGCGATCACTCCGCACCTGTTCACCCGGATCACCGCCTACGCCGACCAGGGCGGCCTGTCCAACGCCATCGTGGGCAGCCTGATCATGGATGTCATGGCGCTGCTGATCTGCGCGCCGATCGGCGTGCTCGCCGGCACCTTCCTCGCCGAATACGCCAACCGCACCCGGCTCGGCGCCACCATCCGCTTCCTCAACGACATCCTGCTGTCGGCACCGTCCATCGTGCTGGGCCTGTTCGTTTACGTGATCGTGGTGCTGCCGATGTCCAGCCTCACGCATGGTTCGGTGTCGTTCTCCGGCCTCGCCGGTTCGGTGGCGCTGGCGCTGATCGGCCTGCCGGTGATCGTGCGCACCACCGACGAAATGCTGCAGCTGGTGCCGGGCACACTGCGCGAGGCCACGCTGTCGCTGGGCATCCCGCAGTGGAAGATGACCATACAGGTGCTGATGCGCGCAGCCACTTCCGGCATCGTCACCGGCGTTCTGCTGGCGCTGGCGCGCCTGGCGGGCGAAACCGCACCGCTGCTGTTCACCGCCTTCGGCAACAACTTCATGACCGTGCATCCGCTGGACAAGATGGAAAGCCTGCCGGTGGCGATCTACCAGTACACCAACGACCCCAGCCCCGACCTGCATGCCATCGCCTGGGCCGGCGCCCTGCTGATCACGCTGTTCGTGCTTGCGCTCAGCCTGCTGACCCGAATGCTGTTCTCCCGCCACAAGGTGCGTTATGACTGACCTCGCCGCGAGTGCCGCGAACGCCACGGCGAACACCGCCGCGGCTTCCGCCACGCGTACCAAGATCGCGGTGCGCGACCTGCACTTCTACTACAACGGTGCCCATGCGCTGAAGGGCGTCGCCATGGATATCCCGGAAAAGCAGGTCACCGCGATCATCGGTCCTTCCGGCTGCGGCAAGTCCACCCTGCTGCGCATCTTCAACCGCATCTACGCGATCTACCCGAAGCTGGAAGCCAAGGGCGAAGTGCTGCTGGACGGCGAGAACATCCTCGACCCGAAGTATTCGATGAACCGCCTGCGCAGCAAGGTCGGCATGGTGTTCCAGAAGCCGGTGCCGTTCCCGATGACCATCTTCGAGAACGTGGCCTACGGCATCCGCCACCACGAAAAACTCGGCAAGGCCGAGATGGCCGAACGCGTGGAGCAGGCGTTGCGCCGCGCCGCACTGTGGGACGAGGTGAAGGACAAGCTCGGCAAGAGCGCGCTCGGCCTCTCCGGCGGCCAGCAGCAACGCCTGTGCATCGCGCGCGGCATCGCGCTGAAGCCCGAGGTACTGCTGCTGGACGAACCCACTTCGGCACTCGACCCCATCGCCACCGGCCGCATCGAGCAGCTGGTGGAGGAACTCAAGCGCGACTACACCATCGTCATCGTCACCCACAATATGCAGCAGGCTGCACGCGTCTCCGACCGCACCGCCTTCATGTACATGGGCGACCTCATCGAGTTCGATGTCACCGAGAAGATCTTTACCAAGCCCTCGAAGAAGCAGACCGAGGATTACATCACCGGGCGGTTCGGCTGATCCATCGAAGCCCTCTCCCTCCGGGAGAGGGTTCGGGAACCCTTGGCACAGCACTCCGCCCGAACCTCATCCGCCCTTCGGGCACCTTCTCCCGGAGGGAGAAGGGAACAACCACGAGGTACACCATGAGCACTGGCAAAGAACACATCATCAAGAGCTACGACGACGAGCTGGCGCGCCTCACCGGCGAGCTGGTGCGCATGGGCGAGCTGGCGGTGAGCCAGCTGGAAGCAGCGATCGACGTGGTGGAACGCCGCGACGAACGCGCCGCCCAGCACGTGGTGGGCAACGACGACGCCATCGACCAGCTCGAACAGGAAATCAGCCACGACGTGGTGCGCCTGCTGGCGCTGCGCGCACCGATGGCGGGCGACCTGCGCAACGTGTTCGCCGCGCTGCGCATCGCCGCCGACATCGAGCGCATCGGCGACTACGCCGCGAACGTGGCCAAGCGCTCCATCCCGCTGTCGATGGCCGCCCCGATCAACCCCACCAGCGGCCTGGCCCACCTCGCTGAACTGGCTGCCGCCGAAGTGCGCGAAGTGCTGCGCGCCCACCGCGACCGCGACGCCGAGCGTGCCTATCAGGTGTGGAAGGACGACGTGGAGCTGGACGACGCCTATACCGGCTACTTCCGCCAGTTGCTCACGTACATGATGGAAGATCCGCGCAACATCACGCCGTGCACGCATCTGCTGTTCATGGCCAAGAACATCGAGCGCATCGGCGACCACGCCACCAATATCGCCGAGAACGTGTGGTACCAGGTCACCGGCGAGCCGCTCACCGCCCAGCGCAACAAGCGCGACCTCACGGCGAACCCGGAAATGCCGAAGCTGGGCGATCGCGGGGACTGAGGCAGGTTCCACAGCCGACTACCGGAATCGTCATGCCGGTGCGGGCCGGCATCCAGGGATTGTGCGGCTCGTACAAGCTGATCGCTGCTGGATGCCGGCCTGCGTCGGCATGACAAGCAATGCGTGCGACGCATTTCAGCGCTCGAGGCGCCTCAGCTTCACCCCACGCGCAATGCCGTAGATGCCAATGGCGATCCATGCCACCTCGAGCAGGAACGCCGACCAGTTGAAGCTGCCGAACGTCAGCGACAGCAGCACGCCGAACGCACCGAAGATATTCATGAGCTGGTAGCCCAGCTTGTTGCCATGCAGCTTGCGGGCCTGCAGCAGGAAGTACGCCAGCAGCACCAGCAGCACGCCGAGGTAGCCGGTCCAGTCGTACCAGTGGAAGGTCATCGCGATGCGCTCCGTTGCCGCAGGGCTTCGAACAATACGACACCGGTAGCCACGGAAACGTTGAGGCTTTCCATCGCGCCCGGCATCGGGATCTTCGCCGTGAAATCGCAGGTCTCGCGCGTGAGCCGGCGCAGGCCTTCGCCTTCGCTGCCCATCACCAGCGCCACCGGCCCCTTGAGGTCGATGCCGTAGATCGACTGGTCAGTATCGCCAGCCAGTCCAGTGATCCACACGCCGGCATCCTTGAGGACGCGCAGCGTGCGCGCGAGGTTGGTCACCGCGATCAACGGCACGCGATCCGCGCCGCCCGCCGAGGCGCGACGCACCACCGGCGTGAGGCCCACGGCGCGATCCTTCGGCACGATCACGGCGGTGACATTGGCCGCCGCCGCACTGCGCAGACAGGCGCCGAGATTATGCGGATCGGTGACGCCGTCCAGCACCAGCACCAGCGCCGAGCCACCCGCCTGCTCCAGCAATTCCGGCAGGTCGCCTTCCGTCGCCATCGCGGGCGCTTCGTACAACGCCGCCACGCCCTGATGGCGCGCTTCGCCGGCAAGCTTGTCGAGCTGCTCGCGCGGGCGATGATGCACCGGGATCTTCAGTGCCTTGGCGCGTTCGGCCAGTTCGTGCACGCGCGGGTTGCGCTGGCCGTTTTCGACCAGCAGCTCGCACACGCGCGCGGCATCGTTGTTCAGTGCGCCATCGACCGGGTTGATGCCGACGATCCAGTGTTCGTTCATTTCCTGCCTTTCGGTTTCGGTGGCCGCGCGGCCGATTTCTTCGTGGCACGCGGCGCTTTCTGTGTGCTCTTGTGCGGCTTGCCGTCGGCCTTCGCCGCGGCAACCTGCCCTGCCGGCTTGCGCGAACGCGCGGCAGCGGGCGGCGGATTATCGCGCGGCGGCGGCACGGTGGGGGACACCGGTTGCTCGCGCCGGCCGAACATGCGGCCAATCGCCTTCGCCGCCTTGCCGACCATGCCCGGCGCCTTGCTGCCGGGCAGCGAATAGCGCTCGCCCGACGCAGCATAATCGTAGGCCCGAGCCACGCGCGTGGGCGGCGTGACGGAAGCGCGCGGTGCGGCCAGCCGGAAGTCGATCTTGCGGTCTTCCAGGCTGGCGCGCAGCACCTGCACCCGCACGTGATCACCCAGCCGGTACTGCGCGCCGCTGCGTTCGCCCTTCAGCATGTGGCGCTGCGGGTCGAAGTGGTAATAGTCGTTGCTGAGCTGACTGATGTGGACGAGGCCGGACACCTTGGATTCGTCCAGTTCCACGAACAGGCCGAACGAGGTAACGCCGGTGACCACGCCCGCGAACTCCTCGCCCACGTGCTTGGCCATCCATGCGCATTTGTAGCGTTCGTCCACGTCGCGCTCGGCTTCCTCGGCACGGCGCTCGCGCTGCGAGCAATGCACCGCCATCGTGGCCATCTGCGCGGGCGTGTATTCGTAGCTGGCCGGTTTGCCGCCGGTGAGCGCGTAGCGGATCGCACGATGCACCAGCAGGTCCGGGTAACGGCGGATCGGCGAGGTGAAATGCGCGTAGGCCGAAAGCGCCAGGCCGAAGTGGCCGCGGTTGTCGGGCTGGTAGGCCGCCATGCTCTGCGCGCGCAGCAGCACGCTCTGGATCAGCTCGCGCTCGGGGCGCTCGGCCACCAGGCGCAGCACATCGGCGAAATCGGCCGGCGTCACCTCTTCCACGGGCGGCATGCGCAGCTTGAACTCGCGCAGGAACTGCTGCAGGTCTTCGTACTTCTCCGCCGGCGGCGGCTCGTGGGCACGGAACAGTGCGGGAATCTTCTTCTTTTCCAGGAAAAGCGCCGCCTGCACATTGGCGGCGATCATGCATTCCTCGATCAGCTTGTGCGCGTCGTTGCGCTCGGTGGCGCCGGCCGACTCCACCTCGCCGCGCTGGTCGAGGCGGAACTTCACTTCCGGAGTCTCGAAGTCGATGGCGCCGCGCTGCTTGCGTTGGGCGGCCATCGCCTTGTACAGCACATGCAGGTTTTCCAGCTGCGGCAGCACGTCGGACACCGCGTCGAGGGCGCCGGGCTCGCGCAGACCCACGGCCTGCCACACCTGGTCGTAGGTGAGCCGCGCGTGCGAACGCATCACCGCCGGATAGAACTTCGACTTCGCTACTTCGCCGTCGGCGTCGACGACCATGTCGCAGACCATGCACAGCCGCTCCACCTTGGGATTGAGCGAGCAGATGCCGTTGGACAGCGTCTCCGGCAGCATGGGCACCACGAAGCCGGGGAAATAGGTGGAGGTGCTGCGCTCGTACGCCTCGCGATCCAGCGCAGTACCCACCGGCACGTAGTGCGACACGTCGGCGATGGCGACGACCAGCCGCCAGCCGCCGCCACGCTTGGGTTCGGCGTATACGGCATCGTCGAAGTCGCGCGCATCCGCACCGTCGATGGTCACCAGCGGCAGCTTGCGCAGGTCGACACGGCCTTCGCGCTCGGCGGCGGTGACCTCGGGCTCCACCTCGGCTGCATCGCGCAATACCTCGGCCGGCCACTCATGCGGCAGGTCGTGGCTGGCGATGGCCATCTCGATCAGCAGCGAAGGTTGCAGGCGTTCGCCCAGCACGGTGCGAATCACGCCCAACGGGCCGCGATGCGGCGTGGGCGGATCGGTGATTTCGGCCACCACGATCTGGCCGGCGCGCGCGCCCTGCGTCTCGCCGGGCGGGATCATCACGTCCTGGTGCAGGCGGCGGTCGTCCGGCGCCACCAGGGTCACGCCGTTCTCCACCACCACGCGGCCCACCAGCCGCGGCGAGCGCCGCTGCAGCACTTCGGCAATCGCGCCCTGGCGACGTCCGCGCCGATCCACGCCGACCACGCTGGCCAGCACGCGATCGCCATGCAGCACGCCGCGCATCTGCTGCGGCGAGAGGTAAAGATCATCGCCACCCTCGTCGGGGCGCAGAAAGCCGTAACCCTCGGCATTGGCCAGCACCACGCCGGGAATCAGGTCGAGCTTCTTCGCCGGCGCATAGCCGCCGCGGCGCCCCAGCAGCAACTGGCCATCGCGCACCATCGCGCCGAGGCGCTTGTGCAGCGCGAACAGGTCGTCGGATTCGTGCAGCGCCAGCACCTCGGCGATGCGCGCCTCGGTGAGCAGTTCGCCGCGCTCCTCCAGCAGGGCGAGGATGGCCTCGCGGCTGGGGATGGGGCGCTCGTAGCGCTGCGCCTCGCGCTCGGCCTGCGGGTCGCGCGTGGCGCCCTTGCGCTTGCCGGCCGGCGGTTTCGCGCTCGCGCGCTTGTCTTGCATGTTCTTGTTGTTCTTCTTGGTCACGAAATTACCTTGTATGGATGGCTGCGCCACGAGCGGCACAACCGAAAAATGGAAAGCGTCAACAAAGTGTTGACAGGAGCTGGGCAGATGCCTAATCTACGCGGCTCACGCAGCCCGAAAGGCACGCGCGACACCTGCCCAGGTGGCGGAATTGGTAGACGCACTAGTTTCAGGTACTAGCGGGTAAAACCGTGGAGGTTCGAGTCCTCTCCTGGGCACCAATTGTAGACGAAGCCCGCAGCGATGCGGGCTTCGTCGTTTTTGCGATTCGCACGCGCCGCAATGGGTGAGCTGCCGATGACGTCCTCGCCGCATGTCCTTGCCTCCCGGCGTCATTGGGTTTTCGATCTCGATGGCACGCTGACCGTCGCCGTGCACGACTTCGCCGCGATCCGCCAGGCTCTGGGCGTTCGCGACCACGAAGACATCCTTGCTCACATCGCCGCACTGCCTGCGCACGAAGCCGATGCGAAGCGCGTGTGGCTGCTTGAGCACGAGCGCGGGCTTGCGGTGGCTTCGCGCCCTGCCATGGGCGCGATCGCACTGGTCCGCTCGCTCGCGGCGCGCGGCTGCCGGCTCGGCATCCTCACCCGCAACCTGCGCGAACTGGCCCTGCTTTCGCTGGAGGCGATTGGCCTGGCCGACTGCTTCGACCCGGCCGACGTGCTGGGCCGCGAAGACGCACCACCGAAGCCCGACCCCGCCGGGCTGCACCGCCTGGCCGAACATTGGGCAATCGATCCTGCCCTGCTGACCATGGTTGGCGACTATGCCTACGACCTGGCTTGTGCCCGCGCTGCCGGCGCACAGGCCGTGCTGGTGAACTTGCCGCTGAACCCATGGCCTGATCTGGCCGACTGGCATTTCGTCGATTGCGGCGACCTGGCTGCGGCACTGGGTGCCACGGCCGGCTAGATATCCGATGCCGGCCCCTTGAGCTCGATCATGTTCCCCTGCGGGTCGTAGCAATAGATCGAAGGCCCTTCGCCACGCGCGCCGTAGCGCATACCCAGCTCGCCGATACGCACGCCATGTGCCTCGAGATGCGCGAGGATCGCCGCTTCGTCGTACTTCTCAACGCGCAGGCAAAGGTGATCCATGTTGTGGCCCTCCCTGCCCGGCGCCGCGCCGCCATGGCGACCCAGCTTGCCCTCCACCCCGACCAGGTCGATCAACGACGCACCGGCGCGCAGCTGCAGCAGGCCGATCTCGTCCTGCCGGCGCTCTTCGCGGCAACCCAGGACATCGCAATAGAAATGCCGCATCGCCTCGACGTCGATGGCGCGCAGCACGACATGGTCGATTTCGCCAATGCGGATCATGGCGGCTCCGGGAAATGGGGAACCCGGAGCATAGCGCTACGCTTGGCCCTCCCCTGTATAATTGCCGGCGAAACGCATGGTGGGAGAAGCGGCCGCTCCACGAGAGCGCACCGCTGCCGAAGGCGCAACGCCCGTAATCGCTCAGGCCCCATACCATCCTGCGCAACAGCACTCTGGAGAGAGCGGTTCGATCCGCCGCCGAAGGGGCACGAGGTTCACGCCTCCAAACTCTCAGGCAAAAGGACAGAGGGGCGCCCGCGTGCGGCATGCACGCAGACTTCGGACGCCCTTCATGAGCCAGAACACTCCCTCCCTGCGCGAGCTGGAAAACCACGACGCCTTCATCGCGCGCCACATCGGCCCCAACGACGCCGAGATCGCGCACATGCTGCGCACCGTCGGCCATGACTCGCTGGAGGCTATGACCGACGCGATCGTGCCCGCGAAGATCAAGTCCGCCGCGCCTCTGGCGTTGCCCGTCGCGATGAGCGAGGTGGAGGCGCTGGCGAAGATCCGTGCCATCGCGGACAAGAACAAGGTGTTCAGGAGCTTCATCGGCCAGGGCTATTACGGCACGCACACGCCCAACGTCATCCTGCGCAACATCCTGGAGAACCCGGCGTGGTACACGGCCTATACGCCGTACCAGGCGGAGATCTCGCAGGGCCGCATGGAAGCGCTGATCAACTTCCAGACCATGTGCGCCGACCTCACCGGCATGGAGATCGCCAACGCCTCGCTGCTGGACGAAGCCACCGCGGCGGCCGAGGCGATGACGCTGGCCAAGCGCTCGGCCAAGGCCAAGGGCAACGTGATCGTGGTGTCCGGCGATGCACATCCGCAGACCATCTCGGTGATGCAGACGCGCGCGGAGCCGCTGGGCTTGACGGTCAAACTGGTCAACTCCGCCGAGGAATGGGACGCCGCGATCGCCGCGGACGACTATTTCGCCGCGCTGATCCAATACCCGGCCAGCAGCGGCTGGTTGATGGACTGGAGCGAAGATGTAGCGAAGGTCCATGCCAAGGGCGCACTGGCCATCTTCGCAAGCGATCTGCTGGCACTGACCCTGCTCAAGCCGCCGGGCGAGATGGGCGCGGACATCGTGATCGGCAACTCGCAGCGCTTCGGCGTGCCGTTCGGCTTCGGCGGCCCGCACGCCGCCTTCATGGCCTGCCGCGATGCATACAAGCGTTCGATGCCGGGTCGCCTGATCGGCGTCTCCATCGACGCCGAAGGCAACAAGGCCTACCGCCTCACCCTGCAGACGCGCGAGCAGCACATCCGTCGCGAGAAGGCCACCAGCAACATCTGCACCGCGCAGGTGCTGCTCGCCGTGATGGCCTCGATGTACGCCGTCTACCACGGCCCGGAAGGACTCACCCGCATCGCCACGCGCGTGGCGCGCCTCGCCGCCATCCTCAGGGCCGGCCTGCAGCAGCTCGGCTTCACCGCCAGCCACCACGAGACCGCGTTCGACACGATCAGCCTGAAGACCGGCGAGCGCACCGACGCCATCGCAGCGCGCGCGGTGGCGCTGGGCGCCAACCTGCGCAAGGCCTGGGGCGAGTACCTGTGCATCTCGCTGGACGAGACCACCACCCGCACCGACATCGAGCTGCTGTGGCGCATCTTCGGCGGCGACGACGCCACGCTGCCCAGCATCGACGCGCTGGACACCAGTGCGCCTTCGCTGATCCCGCAGGCGCTGCGGCGCACCTCGGCCTTCCTCACGCACCCGGTGTTCAACACCCACCACAGCGAGCACGAACTGCTGCGCTATCTGCGTGCGCTGGCCGACAAGGACCTGGCCATGGACCGCACGATGATCCCGTTGGGCTCGTGCACGATGAAGCTCAACGCCACCGCCGAGATGATCCCGGTGACGTGGCCGGAATTCGGCAACATCCATCCGTTCGCGCCCGCCGCGCAGACGCAGGGCTACGAAGAACTGATCGCCGGGCTGGAAGCGCAGCTGGTGGAGATCACCGGCTACGACGCGGTGAGCCTGCAGCCGAACTCGGGCGCTCAAGGCGAATACGCAGGACTGCTGGCGATCCGCGCGTACCACCAGTCGCGCGGCGAAGGCCATCGCGACATCTGCCTGATCCCCGAATCCGCTCACGGCACCAACCCGGCCTCCGCGCAGATGTGCGGCATGCGCGTGGTGGTGACCAAGTGCGACGCCAACGGCAACGTCGACCTGGAAGACATCCGCGTGCAGGCCGAGAAGCATTCGGCCAACCTCGCAGCGATCATGCTCACCTACCCGTCCACCCACGGCGTGTTCGAGGAAGACGTGGTGGCGATCTGCGACATCGTCCACCAGCACGGCGGCCAGGTGTACACCGACGGCGCCAACATGAACGCGCTGGTGGGCGTGGCCAAGCCCGGCAAGTGGGGCTCGGACGTCAGCCATCTCAACCTGCACAAGACCTTCTGCATCCCGCACGGCGGCGGCGGCCCGGGCGTGGGCCCGTGTGCGGTGCGCTCGCACCTCGCACCGTTCCTGCCGGGCGCGCTGGGCAACGACGGCGCGCGCACGCAGGGCACCGGCAACGGCCCGGCGGTCAGCGCCGCCACCTTCGGCAGCGCCTCGATCCTGCCGATCTCGTGGATGTACATCACGCTGATGGGCACGGCGGGCCTGCGCAAGGCCACCCAGGTGGCGCTGCTCAACGCCAACTACATCGCCAAGCGCCTCGCCGCGCACTACCCCACCCTGTACACCGGCCGCAACGGCCTGGTGGCGCACGAGTGCATCCTCGACCTGCGCCCGATCAAGGACGCCACCGGCATCAGCGCGGAAGACGTGGCGAAGCGCCTGATCGATTTCGGCTTCCACGCGCCCACGCTGAGTTTCCCGGTGGCCGGCACGCTGATGGTGGAGCCGACCGAGAGCGAATCGCAGCACGAGCTGGACCGCTTCATCGACGCGATGATCCAGATCCGCGACGAGATCCGCGCCGTGGAGGAAGGCAAGCTGGACCGCGACGACAACCCGCTGCGCCACGCCCCGCACACCGCGTTCGCGGTGAGCGCCAGCGAGTGGACGCACGCCTATCCGCGCGAGCTGGCCGCCTTCCCGCTGCCTTCGCTGAAATTGCAGAAGTACTGGTCGCCGGTGGCCCGCGTCGACAACGTCTACGGCGACAAGAACATCATGTGCGCCTGCATCCCGGTGGATGCGTACAAGGAAGAGATCGAGGCGTAAGTCTGCACATCGCGGCGCAAAGTAAAGCAAGACCCCGCTCCCGGCGGGGTTTTGCTTTTGGGGAACTGCATTCTTGTTGCGCGGCGTCGGTATAGGCCGTCGTTCCCGCGAAAGCGGGAACGACGGCTCAGGCGCGGGGAACACACGATGATGCAAACTTGAAGACCGTCGCAGCCGTTCGCTGCGTCAGCCTCACCATCCGTTCTGCTTCAACCAGGCATCGATCTGCGGCGTCTGCCGTTTCCGTACTTCGGCACCGTGGCGAATGATGTTTATCACTGTATCGGCACTGCTGCGCGCATCGGGCGCGATGTGCGCCGCGGCGAACGCCTGGATGCGGTCGATGATCTTCGGATCGTTCGATCCCCAGGCCAGATCAGGGTAAAACTCTGCACGGTCATTGGGTCCGACCATCGCATCCACCTGCACGCGATGCGCCACCGCAAAATCGAAAGCCAGCTCCGGATGCAGAAAGCTCACGCTGGTGAACATCGCGCTGCCGTTGGTGCCGATCTCCGGGGTCAGTGCCAGATTAAGCGCGCGTGTCGCCAGTCCCTCGTCTTCGGGCAGGGCGAGCATCTCATAGAGCTTCTGCCGTACCAGCAGTGCTCCCTCATTTCTGGCCATGGCCAGAAGCCGATTCCACGTATCCGCATCGGCCTGGCGCGCAACCACGTAGAGCACGTTCTGGCGCAAATCGCCGGAGGATGCTTTCGGCAGGTTGAGAAAGCGCTGCCGTGCTTCGGCGGTGATCCGCGCATCGCCCAAGGTAGCCAGGGCGGCGATCAGCTGCGTACGCAGCACCTTGTACGACGCCCGCTCGCCCGGCTTGGGCAGCCAGCCCACGTGCTCAAACACCGCCTCCAGCCGTGCCGTGGCAAACCGGCGATAGCGCTCACGCGCGGCCGGATCGGTACGAAAATTCGCATCGAATTCGGACAGGTGCCGGGCGACATCCCACCAGAACATGGGGTTGCTGGCAGGCGACGCCGCCTTCACCAGCTCGAACGGCTCGGATACCGGTTGTATGCCGGCCATCGACAAAGCCCAGGCGTTGTCGAACTCGCCCATCTGATCCGTGCGCGAAAGCTTCTGGAAATTCGCATTGATCGCCGCCAGCAGTGGCGGCGAGTACAGGGAATGGTAGTAACCGCTCTGTCCCGCGTTCACCAGCAATGCGCCACAGCCCGGCAGTTTCAGCGTCGCACCGCCCACCACCAGTTGCCGAACCCGCGGCTGCCCGATCACCTGGGCGATCACCGGCACCCGCCAGTGCAACGGTGCTTTGTCCGGCTGGTCCACCGAGAACTCGCCCTGGCTCAACTGCACCGTGGTCTGGCCGTCCTGGCATGTCGCATCGGCCACACGCAGCAGCGGCACACCCGGCTGGGTAGTGAAATCATGCGCGATAGCGGCGACCGGCTCGGTCGTCTCGCCCGCCATGGCCTGCCACAGGTCTTCGGATACGGTATTGCCGTAGGCATGCCGCGCGATATACCGCTGCAGGCCGCGGCGCCAGGCATCTTCGCCGATGTAGCGCTCCAGCATCCCGATCAGCGCCTCGCCCTTGGCATAGGTGATCGAATCGAAGGCCTGCTGGCCTTGCTCGGGCGAAGTGACCGGTTCAATGATCGGATGCGTGGTCTTTTGCGCATCGATGCCCATGACACCTTCGCTGAACCACACGTTGTAGACGTCCTGCTCCCACTCCGGATGCAGCTTGCTGGTGGCGCGCAGGGCCATCCAGTTGGCGAAGCCTTCGTTCAGCCACAAATTGTCCCACCAGCGCATGGTGACCAGGTCGCCGAACCACATATGCGCCATCTCGTGCGCCAGCGTGTTGAATACCGTGCTCTTGTTCATCTCGCTGGAAATGGCCGGATCGAGCAGCATGTAGTCTTCGAACGAGAGGATTGCGCCCCAGTTTTCCATCGCCGCAGTACTGCTACTGCTGCCTGGCGCAAGCACGATATCCAGCTTCGGCAAGGGATAGCGCACACCGAAATAGGCGTTGTATTCGGGCAGGATGGCACGTGCGGATGCGAGCGCGAATTGGCCCTGCGCCACCGCGCTGCGCGGGGCCACCAGGCCGATATCCGTGCCGTCCACCCGGGTGCTGATGCGCTCGAAATCGCCCAGGGCGAAGAACAGCAGATACGTAGACATCGGCGGTGTGACGGCAAAACGCACCCGCTGCAGATCGCTGCCGACATCGTCCTGCGCAGCAACTGGCATATTGCTGACTGCCATTTCGCCCTTCGGCACGATCGCGGTCAATGCAATCGTGGCCTTGTAGGCCGGCTCGTCCCAGCATGGAAAGAAACGCCGCGCATCAGCATTCTCGAACTGGGTGTACAACACGCGCTGCGGGCCCTGCTTGCCCTGGTAATTCACCGCGAACAAGCCGAACGCCTGCGTGTTGACGACGCCGGCATAGTCGATGCTCAGCTGGTAATGGCCCACCGGCAGGCTGGCGGGAAAGGCAAACGTAGCCGTCTGCGCTTTTTTGTCCTGCATGATGCGCGGTGGATCGAAGTGTGCGCGATCAGGGCCGCCGCTCAGCACCGCTCGGGTCAGATCCAGGTCCAGCGCATTGAGCGTGATGTGTGCGGTGGGACGCAGTACATCGAGCGCGATCACCGCTTTGCCGTCGAAACGCATGGCTCGCGCGTGAGGCGTAATGGCGAGATCGTAATGGGTCGGACGCACATCCGTGGGCAGCTGCGTCGTCACCGCCAACGGCTGGGTATCCGCTGCAAGGGCATGACTTGCGCTCAGCAGCATCGCCGCCATCAGCGTCACCATTCCAAACAGCATCCGCATGGCTTTCCCCTGTCATGGACTCTTGCTGTTCGCTCGGCGTCCCATGCCAAGGACGCCTCGCCTCCGCATCATGCTGGCCGGAAAGTAGCACAAGGCAGACGCTCTTCGGCAGCGCATCGATCCCTCCGATCGTGTGGATGTACATCACGCTGATGAGCACAGCAGGCCTGCGCGATGCCACCCAGGTGGCATTGCACCGATCCGGATCTGCGACGAGGTCCGCGCGGTGGAGGAAGGCAAGCTGGACCGCGACGATAACCCGCTGCGCTACGCCCCGCTCACCGCGTTCGCGGTGAGCGCCAGCGAGTGGACCACACCTACCCGCGCGAGCTGGCCGCCTTCCCGCTGCCCTCGCTGAGACTGCAGAAGTGCTGGTCGCCGGTGACCCGCGTCGCCAACGTCTACGGCGACAAGAACATCATGTGCGCCTGCATCCCGGTGGATGCCTACAAGAAAGAAGTCGAGGCGCAAGCGCCTGGCGACAACGCGTAGGAGCGCACCCTGTGCGCGAAACGCTCTTCGCGAAGAACCCGATCGCGCACAGGATGCGCTCCTACGGTATCCGGCCCCGCCCCGTGCGCGGCTTTTTATTGGTGCGGCATTGAATCGCCGACGGCTCCCCGCATGTAGCCGGGATGGGTCCGCCTGGTGCAAGACCGGATCACACCGGTTGCCACGTGCCAGAATGCGAACTCCGCTGTGCCTGACGCCCATCCATTCCCCGGGATCGAGAGGTCATCGCCATGAACGCTTCCACGCTCGCCGAACCCAGCCAGCGCTCCGCCGCGACCGCGCCGCTGCCGCGCACGCCGAACCTGCATGAAGCCAATCCCGTGCGCATGCGCCAGGTGCTGCGCGACTACTTCACCAGCACCTTCGACCGCTACGAGTCGCTGTTCGAGACGCTCGCCGTCGACGCAGCCTGGTACGAACCTTCGATCACCCTGCGCCACCCGCTGATCTTCTACTACGGCCACACCGCCACCTTCTTCGTCAACAAGCTGCTGCTTGCACGCATGATCGAGCAGCGCATCGACCCGCACCTCGAGTCCGTGTTCGCGGTGGGCGTGGACGAGATGAGCTGGGACGACCTCGACGACACCCACTACGACTGGCCCGGCGTGCCCGAGGTGAAGGCCTACCGCGACAAGGTGCGCGCGCTGGTGCTGCGCCTGATCGACGAAGCGCCGCTGACCATGCCCATCGGCTGGGACCATCCATGGTGGACCATCGTGATGGGCATCGAGCACGAACGCATCCACCTGGAAACCTCGTCGGTGCTGGTCCGCCAGCACAAGCTCGCCTACGTGAAGCCGCATCCCGCATGGCGGCCATGCACGGAGAGCGGCGCAGCGCCGGAAAACACGCTGGTGAAAGTACCGGCAGGCAGTGTCGTGCTGGGCCGTTCCATCGATAGCGCGACCTACGGCTGGGACAACGAATACGGTCGGCACGAAGCCGAGGTGGCGGCCTTCGAGGCCAGCCGCTTCCTCGTGAGCAACGGTGAATTCCGCGCCTTCGTGGAAGACGGCGGCTATGCCCAGGCCGGCTGGTGGGACGAGGAAGGCAACGGCTGGCGCGAATTCGCCAAGGCCAACCATCCCACGTTCTGGCGCAGCTCGGCGGACGGCTGGAAGCTGCGCCTGATGACCGAGGAAGTGGCCATGCCATGGGACTGGCCGGTGGAAACGAACTACCACGAAGCCAGGGCGTTCTGCCGCTGGAAATCCGCACATAGCGGCCAGCCGGTGCGCCTGCCCACCGAAGACGAGTGGTACCGCCTGTACGCCGAAAGCCGTCGCGGCGCACCGCATGGGGAAACGCCGGGCGCGAACCTCAACCTCGCACACTGGGCCTCGTCCTGCGCGGTGAACCGCTTCGCGCAGGGCGAGTTCTTCGACGTGGCCGGGAATGCCTGGCAATGGACGGAAACGCCGATCTATCCGTTCGAAGGTTTCGCGGTGCACCCGATCTACGACGACTTCACCACCCCCACCTTCGACGGACGTCACAACCTGATGAAGGGCGGCTCGTGGATCGCCACCGGCAACGAGGCCGAGGCCGCTTCGCGCTACGCCTTCCGCCGCCATTTCTTCCAGCACGCAGGCTTCCGTTACGTGGTGTCCAAAAACATGAAACCCGCCCCCGCCTCGCACTACGAAACCGACAAACTGCTCAGCGAATACGCCGAGTTCCATTACGGCGACAGCTACTTCGGCGTGCCGAATTTCTCCAAGGCACTGGTCGACCTGGCGATGGGTATGCTCGACGGCTCGCCGAAGCGCAAGGCACTCGATCTCGGCTGCGCCTCGGGCCGCGCCAGCTTCGAGCTAGCGCGCCACTTCGGCCACGTGACCGGCGTGGATTTCTCCGCGCGCTTCATCGGCCAGGGCGTAGCGCTGGCAGGCGGCGACAGCCTGCGCTACCTGCTGCAGGACGAAGGCGAGCTGGTCGAATACAAGTCGCGCAACCTCGCCGAACTGGGCCTGGCGGACACCGCGGCCAAGGTGGAGTTCTTCCAGGGCGACGCCTGCAACCTCAAGCCGCAATTCAGCGGCTACGACTTCGTGCTCGCCGCCAACCTGATCGACCGCCTGTACAACCCGGCGCAATTCCTCGAAGCCATCCACGAACGGCTGAACCCTGGCGGCATCTTGATGATCGCCTCGCCCTACACGTGGCTGGCCGAGCACACGCCGCGCGCGGAATGGGTGGGCGGCTTCAAGAGGGACGGCGAAAGCTTCACCACGCTGGACGGGCTGGACGCGATCCTCGGCCAGCACTTCGAGCGGCTGGGCGAGCCACGCGAAGTACCCTTCGTGATACGCGAGACGCGGCGCAAGTTCCAGCACACCTTGTCCGAGGTGACCCTGTGGCGGCGGCGCGCGTGACGTGCCTCCCTGGCACAGGGACTACCTCACCGCCATTCCTGCGCAAGCAGGACAAGCGCGCAGCGCGCAGAAGGCCCGTAGGGCGGCCCCAAAGGGGCGAGCGCAGCGAGTCATCCAGTGCCTTTCCCGCATGAGGCAAAGGCACTGGACCTCGGCTTTCGCCGGGGTGACGAGCCACGCACCAGCAGGCCGCCCATGACTTTCGACTTCGACCAGCCCATCGACCGCCGCGGCAGCCATGCGCTGAAGTTCGACGGACGCCGGCAGAAATTCGGCAGCGACGAGGTCAGCCCGTTGTGGGTGGCCGACATGGATTTCGCCGCACCGCCGTGCGTGGTCGAGGCATTGCAGGAACGCGCCCGACACCCGATCTACGGTTACACGCAATACCCCGAAAGCCTGCAGCAGGCACTGGTCGGCTGGTGCATGCGCCGCCATCGCTGGCACGTCGAGCGCGACTGGCTGGTGCCGGCTTCCGGCGTGCTGGCCGCGTTGTCCGCCGCCATGCAGGCATGCACCAACGCGGGCGATGCGGTGATTGTGCAACCGCCGGTCTACCCCGGTTTCTTCCGTGCCGTGGAGGATGCCGGCCGACGATTACTGCACAACCCGCTGCGCGAAACCGGCGGCCGCTACGCGATGGACCTCGCGCAACTCGAACAGCAGGCCCGCGACGGCGCGCGCGCCCTGCTGCTGTGCAACCCGCACAACCCGGGCGGCCGTGCCTGGTCGCCGGACGAGCTCGGCGAAGTACTGCGCATCGCACGCCGCCACGGCATCACCGTGATTGCCGACGAGGTGCACGGCGACCTCGCGTTGCCCGGTGCCGGCTATTGCCCGCTGGGCAGTCTGGCGCAGGTGGACGACCGCGTCATTGCCCTGCTCTCGCCCGGCAAGACGTTCAACCTCTCGGGGCTGGCGCTATCTATGCTGGTAGCCAGGCGCGATGACCTGCGCACCGCATTGCGCAAGACGGTTGCCGCCATGCATCTGGGCGACGCCAGCCCCTTCGCCATCGCCGCGGCGGAAGCCGCGTGGCGCGAAGGCGATGCGTGGCTTGATGCGCTCAAGCCCTACCTGGGCGACACACGCGACCTCGTCGCCGACCGCCTGCGCACGCGCGTCCCTTCAATCCGCTTGCATTCGCCCGAAGCCGGCTACCTGCTGTGGCTGGATTGCCGCGGGCTGGGCATGGACGACGATGTGCTGCGCGACTTCTTCATCCAACGCTGCAAGCTCGGCCTGAACCCCGGCACCGACTTCGGCCCCGGCGGCGGCGGCTTCGTGCGCATGAACATCGGCACGCCGCGGTGTAATGTCGAGGCGGCGCTGAACGCCATCGAGGCGGCAACGACATGATGCTGCTCGCCAAAGCCATTGGCGGCTTTCGACCCAAAGCTGCCGTTCTAGGGCCGGGCGCCTCTGTCCGGCTTTGCGTTCAGTTGTTTGCCGGGCGTGGCAAAGATAAGCCGCTGCAAGAACTAATGAGTTGCGCAAGAATCCCGTTGCGCCACCGGGGATGTATAAACGGACGGGCGTGTCCGTATACTCGATAGTTAGGCAAAAAGGGATTAGGTCAGTGCGATGGAAGAGCTGATAGTGCACCGTGCAAAGAGTGAACAATTTTGGGCGATTGCTGTTCCAGCAATGGTTCTTATTTTTGTCTCATTCTCTATCTCAGTCGACTTAGGTGCGTCTGTAGTAGTAGCCCTGTTGTGCGCCGGCGCAATGCTTTTCAGCAGGCTTATGTCTTTCATTGAAAGGCCCAAAGTTGCGCTAGTGATCACGGCCAAAGGACTCGGTATCAAAGGTGGGTGGCTTCGTGAAATTGAAATACCATGGCCAGAAATTGAAGATACTAAGATTTCTTATGGGGGTCGGCGCGGAGCCATTTTGGCTATAAAGGTCGTAGATCCAAAGAAATATCTAGGCAGGTATATGCGCGCAAATATCGCACTTTCTCGGCACCCCATAAGGGTCCTAGTGTCGGGGCTTGAGCTTTCGCCTAAAGAGGTGGCAGCGAAAATAGAGTCGGTTCGTAGCGCGTATGCCTAACAAGTCGTCCAATCGGACGCGCGTACCGCGCGCCGCTTAACTCAGGCGTTGACTGTCCGCTTCTGGCCGAAAACGGACGTGCGGTTCCTGTATTCGATGACTGGTCGATACTAGCGAAATGAAGGTAACCAGGCTGGTTAGTCGGCAATTACCAAAAGCTCGCTCGAGCAACACCGAATCGCATCGCCCCAGCAACCAAAAACAAGGCCCCGCATGCGGGGCCTTGTCGTGTCACTTGTGAGAACGCTCACCCCCCGTTCTTCGCCAGCCACGCATCCACCGCCGGCAGGCGATCCTTGCGGATCATCATGCGGTACTGGATGTTGGCGATCACGCTGTCCGCCGGGCGACGCGCGGACGGATCGATGGTGGTCTCGTAGGCCTTGATCTTCTCGATCATCGACGGGTCGAACGAGCTGCCGCCCAGCATCGGGTAGTAGCGGCTGCTGGAGGTGGAATCGACCAGCTTGTCCACCTGCGCGCGATGCGCCATGGCGAAGTCGTAGGCCATTTCCGGGTGCCGCCAGGCCACACCGCCGATCATGCCGGCGCTGTTGGTGGCACCCGGTTCATCGGTGAGTGCGAGGTCGAGCGCACGCTGCGCCAGCGCCTTGTCCTCGGCGACGGAGAGCAGGCCGTACAGGCGATCCTTGATCATCGGCGACTTCTCGGCCTTGGCTTGGGCATGCAGCTTGTCCCAGGTGGCCGCGTCGGCATGCTGCGCCACGATGGCGAAGATGGTCTTGCGCAAGGCTGCCGGCACCGCCTTCGGATCCGTGGCCTGTGCGTCGAAGCGGCGACGCACTTCCTTCAGCATTTCCTGGTCGCCCAGCGCGGCCAGCGCGCCGATCAGCTGCGTGCGCAGCAGCGTGGTCGAGGTGCTCTCGTCCGGCTTGGCGTCCCAGCCCACGCGCGCGAACACCGGCTTGAGCTGCGCCACGGCATAGGCGCGGAAGCGATCCTGACGTGCTTGGTCGCCGCGGTAGTACTGGTCCAGCCCCACGAGGCTGCCGGCTACTTCCGCCCAGATTTCCGGATCGGCATTGGCCGGCGTGGCCTTGGCCATGTCGAGGAAGTCCGACACCGGCTCGAGGCCGGCCATGCTTTCCGCCCAGGTGTCGCTCATCAGGCCGAGCTGGTCGATTGGCGCGAGCTTGGTGAAGTCCTGCTTCAGCGCGGCGAGCTGTGCCGGCGCGTAGAGCGTGCGGTAGTAACCGCTCTGCCCCGCGTTCACCAGCACCGGACCGCAGCCCTTCAGCTTCAGCGTGGCGGAACCGTCCACCAGCGTGCTGGCGGCGGGGTTGCCCACCACCTGCGCGATGACCGGCACGTGCCAGCGCAACGGCTGCTTGTTCGGGCGATCCTTGGTGAATTCGCCCTGGGTGAGCTTGATGGTGGTCTCGCCATTGCTGCACATGGCCGAGTCCACTTTCATCAGCGGCACGCCCGGCTGCAGGGTGAAGTCGTGCGCCACCTGGGTGATGTGCTTGCCGGGAGCCGCGCCGTCCACCGCATGCCACAGGTCGTCGGACACCGTGTTGCCGTAGGAGTGGGCCTTGAGGTAATTGTGCACGCCCTGGCGCCAGTTCTCCGGGCCCACATAGGCCTCGAGCATGCGGATCACCGCCTCGCCCTTGGAATAGGTGATGGTGTCGAAGGCCTGGCTGGCCTGCTCCACGGTGTCGATCTTCTGCACGATGGGATGCGTGGTGGCCACCGCGTCGACCGACATCGCGCCTTCGCGTGTGCCCACGGTATCGAGCACGGTGTTCCACTCGGGATGCACCTTCTCGGTTTCGCGCTCGGCCATCCACGAGGCGAAGCCTTCGTTGAGCCACAGGTTGTCCCACCAGTTCATGGTCACCAGGTCGCCGAACCACTGGTGCGCCATTTCGTGCGCGGCGGTGTTGAACACCTCCATCTTGTCGCCCTGCGTGGAGAACGACGGGTCGAGCAGCATGGCGTACTCGAAGGTGAAGATCGCGCCCCAGTTCTCCATCGCCGAGAAGAACTGGCTGCTGCCTGGCGCTGCGATGTTGTCCAGCTTGGGCAGCGGGTACTTGATGCCGAAGTAGTCGTTGTAGTCGTGCAGCACGGCCTTGGCCGAATCCAGCGTGAAGGCCGCCTGCGCGCCCTTGCCCTTCTGCATCACCACGCCGATCTCGGTGCCGTCCGAGGTGGTGGTGACGCGGTCGAATTCGCCCAGCCCGAAGAACAGCAGGTAGGTGGACATCTTCGGCGAGGTCTGGAAGGTCACCTTCTGCAGGCCGTTGCCGGCGTCGGCCTTGGAGGCCACCGGCATGTTGCTCACCGCCATCTCGTTGCCCGGCACGGTGACGCTGAGGTCGAACGTGGCCTTGTAGTTCGGCTCGTCCCACGACGGGATGAAGCGGCGCGCGTCGGAGTTCTCGAACTGCGTGAACAGCGCGCGCTTGTTGCCCGACGCCGTGGGGTAGTCGATGGCGAACAGGCCGTTGGCCTGGGTGCCGATGGTGCCGACGTAGTTCATCGCCAGCTTGTAGCTACCCGGCGCAACCGGCTTGTCGAAGCTGAAGGTGGCGGTCTGCGTCTTTTCGTCCACCGCGACCTTGGCCGTCACGGCGGTGCCCTTGCCCGACGCCGGCTCCAGTGTCACCGACGAGAACGTCATGCCCTCGGCATTGAGGGTGATGCTGGTGCTGGACTTGAGCACCTGCACATCCACGGTCACCTGGCCGTCGAAGTTCATCTTCTCCGCATGCGGGGTGATGGCCACCGCGTAGTGCGTGGGGCGCACATTGCGCGGCAACTGCGTGGGAGTCTGTGACGACACGGCAGCTGCCGGCTGCGCCGGCATCGCCAACGTGCTGCCGGCGGACACGGCGAGCGCCATAGCGATCGCGGAAACCAGGGACTTGCGCATGGAACCTCTCCTTGGAGGGCATCGGGAATGAATTGCCGCCCATGGTGGCGCTGGCGGCGACAGCCAGGAACGGCCGGAAGTCATGCCTGCCGTCCATGCTTCGCGCCGCCTTTCGCGCGTTCCGCACCCGCCGAACCCGACTTGGTCGGATGCGTGGGAAAACCCGCGAAATCGGCCGCTATGCTCGTTCCCGATCAATCACTGGGGACACCGTCGTGATCAAGGGTCTTTTCTTCATAGCGCGCCTAGTCGTGGCCTGGTTGCTGGCCCTGTTCTTCGTCGTGATCCTGATGGTCAACACTGGCCCGCTTCGCGGCACGGAACCGTTGCCGCAGATCATTATCGTCGTGGTGCTGGTGCTGGTGGTGACCGGCGCATTCTCCCACCTGCGCCGCGTGCGATTGATCGCCGGCCACGCGAACCTGGACACGCTGGGCAACCGCCAGCGCCGCCAGATCGAATTGCCGTTCGAGGCCGGCGAGGCATTCGACATGCTGGATGCGACGATCCGCGAACTGCCCTACACCGAGGAAATCGAAAGCGCCCGCGACAGCCTGCAGGTGCGCGCCAAGGTGCGTCGTCCCAATCCGTATGGCCGCGCCATCGTCGGCTGGCTCAATCCCTTCAGCTGGCTGGGCAGCCGACGCAACCAGATCTTCGCCACGGTGACGCCGGGCAACGGCATCGGCAGCGTCACCCTGGTGTGCGAACCGGAAAGCGGCGCGTGGACCGACTGGTTCCGCGTGGACGACGGCGCCAACCTGGTCAATGCCGAAGCGATCTCCCGCGCCCTCGCCCGCCGGGTGGCCGAACGCCGCCGCCGCGAACAGCAGGCCGCCGCGCAGACCGCCACGGACAAGGAACTGGCGCAGGCCAGGCTCAGCCTGCTGCACGCGCAGGTGGAACCGCATTTCCTCTACAACACGCTGACCAGCGCGCAATACCTCACGCGCACCGAACCGGCGCAGGCCGACCGCATGCTCGGCCATCTCATCCAGTACCTGCGCCACTCGCTGCCCAGCGCGGAGGAAACGCTTTCCACGCTGGGCGAAGAGCTGGAACGCGCCCGCGCCTATCTCGAAATCCTGAAGATCCGTATGGGGGCGCGGCTGGAAATGAAGATCGAAGTGCCCGACGCGCTGCGCGGCATCACCCTGCCGCCGATGATGCTGCAGACGCTGGTGGAGAACGCGATCAAGCATGGCCTGGAGCCCAAGCCCGGTGGCGGCAGCGTATGGATCCTCGCGCGCCGCGACGACGGCAGCGTGGCGATCACCGTGGCCGACGACGGCCAGGGCTTCGGCGCAGCGAGCGGCGGCACCGGCATCGGCCTGAAAAACGTGCGCGAGCGGCTGCAGCTCGTGTATGGCCCGCGCGCCTCGCTGGCGGTGGTGGCCAACGTACCCGAGGGCGTCGCCGCCACGCTCACCGTGCCGGCGCAACAGGCCGCAGCGAGCCCGACGGAATCACGGCCATGACCCGCGCCGTGATCGCCGAGGACGAACCGCTGCTGCGCGAAGCATTGAGCCGCCTGCTCGGCGAGGCGTGGCCGGAGCTCGATGTGATTGCCGAGTGCGAGAACGGCGCTGACGCACTGGACGCCATCGCCGCGCAGCAGCCGGACGTGGCTTTCCTCGACATCCGCATGCCCGGTCTCAGCGGCCTCGAAGTGGCTGCCGCAGCCGCCGAAGCCAGCCCCGCCACGCAGGTGGTGTTCACCACCGCCTACGACCAGTACGCCATCGATGCCTTCGAGCGTGGCGCGATCGATTACCTGCTCAAGCCCATCACGGTCGAACGCCTGGCCGCCACCATAGAACGGCTGAAGCGTCGCGCCACCGCCGGCCAGGCCGCGCGCGGCGACCTCGTCCTGCTGCTGCGTGAGCTGGCGCAAGGCGCCGCGCAAGCCGGTGCTGCGCCGCCGCTCACCTGGATCACCGCCGGCACCGGCCGCGAGACGCGGCTGATCATGGTGGACGATGTCGCCTACTTCCGTGCCGACCACAAGTACACCGTGGCGATGACCGCCGACGGCGAGGCGTTGCTGCGCAAGCCGATCCGCGAACTGCTGGAGCAACTCGACCCAGCCGTGTTCAAACAGATCCACCGTTCCACCATCGTCAACCTGAAAGCCATCGCCTCCATCGTCCGCGACGACAGCGGCAAAGGCACCGTGCGCCTCAAGCAACGCCCCGAGACCCTCACCGTGAGCCAGCCCTTCATGGTGCTGTTCCGCAACATGTGATCCATCGCGCACGGCTCGTCACACACGTGCCGCGCGTCCAAACCCCAGCCACTTCGGAAAATTCATCATGCAGAAGCTGACGATTGCCGGCTTGGCCTGCCTTTGCCTTGCCGCCTGCGCCACGCCCCCCATCGATCACGACGCGCTGCACTGGCATGCCGTGCGCGACTGCAGGGTACGTGCAGCCGTGGCTCCGGCCTACGCCGTAGACAGCACCGGCATCGGCCTGCGCAACGTCGCCTTCGATCTCTGCATGCGTACGGCGAATTTCGCGAAGGAGCGTTAGGCGCTCTCGCCGCGATGCCCGGTGCTTCAGCGCCACCCCTCTGCGCGCGCCGCCCGTTCCTGCTGCGCGTCGAAGACCTCGCCGCTCAGGCGGGCATCGATCGCAGCCTGCACGGCGGGCGGCAGATCGCTCGCGGCCTGCCGCAGTTCACCGCCTTCGGACGGAACCGCCGGCCCCAGCACGGGCAATTCCCAACCCGCTGTTGTGTGGCAGGCCAGTCCGGCACGCACCGGTGGCGTGCGGACGGTGAAGCTACGGCAGACCTGTCCGTCCTTGCTGCGGAAGCTGAGGCCGATCGCGACCGAGGCGTGTGCATCCGGCTCGCTCGCCAGTTGGTTGTCGAGCGCGCGGGTCAGCGCGCCTGCCGCAAACTGCCGTCCGTCTTGCGTGCGCACCCAACCGCTGTCTGCCTGCCACCACAGGCCTGCGGCGAGCAGAGCCACCGATGTCGCCAGCGCGGCGCCCGGCACCAACCAACGGCGGGTCGCACGACGACGAACGGCACCCGCATCGCGCCCACCCTCCAGCACGGTGAACGGCGTGGCCCGTGCAGCCGTTGGCTGCAGCAGGGCAGACAGGCGCCCGGGTATCGGCTCGTCCAGCACCGGATCGAACGCAGCCCGCAGTTGCGCATCCAGGGCACGCAACTGTCGCACGCGGCAGGCCAGCGCATCGTCCTGCGCCAGCGCCGCATCGACGCGCGCGGTATCCGCCGCATCGAGCGCGCCGTCCACGTAAGCCTGCAAGATCTCGTCGTCTATCGGTGTCATGCGTCGTTCCCGAGATGGGCCTGCAAGGTGGCACGGGCGCGAGCCAGGCGGCTGGTGACGGTTCCCACCGGCACCTCCAGCAACACGGCAGCCTCGTCGTAGGACAAGCCCTCGACCAGCACCAGCGCCACCACTTCGCGATGGTCCGGCGGCAGCGTCGCCAGTGCCTGCGCCAGTTCCATCTGCTGCGCGTGCCGCGCCTCGCTGCCATCGGCTACCGTGTCGCCGGCCTCCTCCGGCGCGAACAGATGCTGCTCTCTGCCACGCGCACGCAACTCGTCCCGCCAGGCATTGCGCGCGATCGCGAACACCCACCTGTCCAGCGCAGCATCCGGCCGCCATTGCACGGATCGCGCGAGCGCGCGCTCCAGCACCACCTGCACCAGGTCGTCGGCATCGGCCGCCTGCCCTGCCAGCGCCCGCGCCAGGCGTCGCAGGCGCGGCAGCAGTTCAATCAGCCCTTCGCGCACGGCATCGCTCGAATGCACGCATCACCTTCCACTACGCCTGGAGGGACGGATTCCTTCCCTCGCGCGCACCGGGCGGTTCGAGGGCGTAAAGAAAACGCATGCTAGCATCCGGCCCCGTCGCTCCCGAGGTGTCCGGCGATGCACTTGCCTCGTGCTTCCGCGTTGTCCATTCCGGTGCTGGCCCTCGTGCTCGCGCTGGGCGGCAGCCCCCCCGTGCATGCGCAACTGCTGGGCCCGGTGCAGCAGAGACTGCCTAACCTGCCGCTTCCGGCCACGCCCCTGCCCGGCACCGTGCCCGGCGTGGACCTGCAAAATGCCGATGACCTGCTGCGGCGGTCGCAGACCCTTGGCCTGAAGACGCAGGTCGAGGCGCTGCTGCGCCGGGAGCCGCAGCGCGTCACCGTGGATCCCCAAGGCGCGCCTATCCTGCGCGGCGAGTTTCTGGCCATGGGCATGTCAGGCCCCCAACTCGATGCCGTGCAGGCGCAGGGCTTCACCGTGGATCGCCAGACGACCACGGATGCGACGCTCGGGCTGGACCTTGTCGTGCTGCACGACAGCCGTGACCGCAGTACGCGAAAAGCCATGCGCATCCTGCAACGGGCTGCGCCGGATGCGACGTTGGCGTACCAGCATCTCTACCTCCCGGCGGGCGGCAGCGACACGGCCCCTGCCACGAGCTCGTCCTCGCCCATGCCTGCCACGCCGGTACGCGACATCGGGATGATCGACGGCGGGATCGACCCCGCCGATCCCGCGCTGGCACACGCGCGCGTCGAAACGCATGGCTGCAGCACGCCGACCGCCTCGCGACACGGCACGGCCGTCGCCGTTCGTCTGGTCGCCGGCGACACGGACACCTTGCATGCCGCTGACCTGTGGTGCGGTGACGAGGTCGGCGGCGCCACCGCCGGGTTGGTGGATGCCCTTGCATGGATGGATCGCGAACAAGTGGCGGTGATCAATATCAGCCTGGTCGGCCCCGACAACCCGGTGCTCGCGCGCGCGGTGCAGGCGATGATCGCGCGCGGCCACGTGCTGGTCGCTGCGGCCGGCAACGACGGCCCCGCCGCACCGCCCTTGTTTCCGGCGGCCTACCCCGCCGTGATCGGCGTCGGCGCCGTCGATGCGGACGGTCGCGTGCTGCCCGAGTCCGCCAGCGGCAAGCAGGTAGCCTTCTGCGCGCCGGGCGTGGTCGGCAGCGGCCGCGGCATGCTGCGCGGTACGTCGTTCGCGGCACCCATCGTGGCGCGCAAGGCCGCCCACGCGCTGAATGCTCCTCGGCCCGGCGCGGCGGCCCAGGTATTGCTGAACCTGATCGGCGAAGCCCGCGCTCCCGATACCCATGACAGCGGCTCGCGTTGCGGCCACGGCCTGCTCCTGCCCTGAAACTGAACACGAAACAACCACAGCCGCGCGACATGGAAGGATGCTCCGCCGGCACTCGTAGTGGTCTCTGGAAGCCGCGGATTCGCCGCTGGCAGGAGGCTCCACCATGCGCAACACGACCTTCAGCAAGAAGACCCTCGGCGTCGCCCTGTGCACCGGCGCGCTTGCCCTGGCCTCGATGACCAACGCCTATGCCCAGCATCTGGGCGGCGGCCTCGTCGGCAGTGCCACCGGTCAACTCCACGGAGCGATGGGAAGCGGCCAGCTCGGCGGCTCCGCGCAAGGCGCAGGCAACCTCGGCATGCCAGGCATCAATCCGAGCACGGCTGAGCTGCGTGCCGAGCACCTGCATCAGCACACCGCGTCGACCGCCACGCATGCCGTGACGCAGACCGCCAACCGGTCGAGCGGCCAGGCGGCCGCCAACGGCTCCGGCCAACTCGCCGGCGCCACTGGCGCGAGTGCGGGTCAGGCTACATTGAACGGCGTGGCCGGGTTGGGGGCATCCGCCTCCGGGAGCATCGATGGCTCCGCTGCGAGCAAGGACGCAGGCGCGGCTGCGAACCAGGCACGTTCGGCTGCTTCGACGGCCAATCAGGACGCCATGAGCACCGTGGATCGCGCGCGGACTGCAGCCGGCAATGCGCGCACGGAAGCCGAGGGTGCCGCCCAGTCGGGCATCGGCTCGGCCCGGCAGGCCGCTGTCAACGGCATGTCCTCGGTCCGCGCGCTGGGCACGCAGACTGCCGGCGCCGTCGGCAACACGACGGCCAGTACGTCGGCCACGGGTAACGTCAGCGGCAATACCCGCGCCAACACCCGTTCCGGCTTCGGCGCGAACGGCACGACTGGCGCCAGTGGGCAGGCCAGCGCCAACGGTTCGCTCGGCGGCGGCATCTCCGCCTCGGCACAGGCCAGCGGCAACGCGCAGGCCGGCGCCCAGGGGCATTGAGCCTCCGCTGCTGACAAAACGAAGAAGGCCCCGCCTGCGGGGCCTTCTTCGTTGGACGGAACAGCCAGCGCCACATCGTGCTGTCGATCAGGGCGACTGCCGGCGTCAGCAGTCTTGATGCGATCAGCTTCCGATACCGTCCGTCCGGCGCGGCAGGCGCCAGCCCGGGCGCACGAAATGACAGGTGTAGCCGGTGGGGTAATGCTGCAGATAGTCCTGATGCTCCGGCTCGGCCATCCAGAAATCGCCAAGCGGCTGGACCTCGGTGACCACGCGATCCGGCCACAGGCCGGAGGCATTCACGTCGGCAATCGTGTCCTCGGCGACGCGCTTCTGCGTCTCGTCGGCATACAGGATCATCGACCGATACGAGCTGCCGCGATCGTTGCCCTGCCGGTTCGGTGTGCTCGGATCGTGGATCTGGAAGAAAAATTCCAGCAGCTCGCGGTAACCGATACGCGCGGGATCGAACACGATCTCCACCGCCTCGGCATGCGTGCCGTGGTGACGGTAGGTGGCGTTGGGCACGTCGCCGCCGGCATAACCCGTGCGGGTGGACAGCACGCCCGGCTGTTTGCGCAGCAGTTCCTGCACGCCCCAGAAGCATCCTCCGGCGAGTACGGCGCGTTCGGAGGCCATCATTCGCCCTCCACCTGGTCCAGCCAAGCGCCGTAGCCCTCGGCTTCCATCTCGGCGCGCGCGACGAAACGCAACGAGGCGGAATTGATGCAGTAACGCAAACCGCCACGCTCGACAGGGCCATCCGGAAAGACATGCCCCAGATGGCTGTCGCCCTGCGACGAGCGCACCTCGGTGCGAGCCATACCGTGCGAGGTATCGTGCAATTCGCGGACGCTCGCCGGCTCCAGCGGTTTGGTGAAACTGGGCCAGCCGCAATGCGATTCAAACTTGTCGGTGGAAGCAAACAACGGCTCGCCCGACACCACATCCACATAGATGCCTGCTGCGGTGTGGTGCAGGTATTCGCCCGTACCGGGATACTCGGTGGCGTTCTCCTGCGTGACGCGATATTGCTCGGGCGTCAGGCGCGCCAGGGCATCGGGTGTCTTGCGATACACGGACATGGCAAGTCTCCACTCGGGATCGACGCAAACCAAAATGGGGGCGCGTGGAGCCGATCCAAGCGAGTGTACCCAAGCAAAAGCCCCGCAAGGCGGGGCTTTTGCTTCACACCTTGCACGCGTCGATCAAGCGAACGGATCGTCCAGCACGATGGTGTCGTCACGGTCGGCGCCGGTGGCGACGATGGAGAGCTTGCAGCCGGAAAGTTCCTCCACCGAACGCAGGTAGGCACGGGCGGCGGGCGGCAACTTGTCCCACTCGCGGATACCGGCGGTGGACTCTTCCCAACCCGGGAACTCCAGGTACACCGGCTTGCACTCATCCCAGCCATCCGCATCGAGCGGAGCCAGTTCGCGACGCTTGCCGCGGTATTCGTAAGCAATGCAGACCTTGATGGTTTCCAGGCCATCGAGCACGTCGAGCTTGGTGATGGCAAGGCCGTTGATGCCGTTGATCTTCACCGCTCGCTTGAGCGCGACGAGGTCGATCCAGCCGCAGCGGCGCGGCCGGCCGGTGCTGGCGCCGTATTCGTTGCCGACCTTGCGCAGGCGCTCGCCCATCTCGTCGTGCAGTTCGGTCGGGAACGGGCCGCCACCCACGCGCGTGGCGTAGGCCTTGCAAATGCCCAGCACGTAGTCGATGTCGCCCGCGCCCACGCCGGTGCCGGCGAGTGCGCCGCCCACGGTGGTGTTGGACGAGGTGACGTAGGGATAGGTGCCGTGGTCGATGTCGAGCAGCGCGCCCTGCGCACCTTCGTACAGGATATGGCCGCCTTCCTTGCGCACGTCGTGCAGGATGGTGGCGACGTCGTCGACCATCGGGCGGATGAATTCGCCATAGGCCAGCGCGTCGTCCAGCACGGTCTGGTAATCGACCGGCTCGGCCTTCAGCCACTGGGTGAGGATGAAGTTGTGGTACTCCACCGCCGCCTTGATCTTCTCCGGCAGTTCGTGCGGATACATCAGGTCGGCCACGCGCACGCTGCGGCGTGCCACCTTGTCTTCGTAGGCCGGGCCGATGCCGCGGCCGGTGGTGCCGATGGCGCTCTTGCCTGCGGCGGCTTCGCGCGCCTTATCGACGGCAATGTGGTACGGCATGATCAGCGGGGTCGCCGGGCTGATCTTGAGGCGCGAGCGCACTTCCACGCCCTGCGCTTCCAGCTCCTCGATCTCTTGCTTGAGCGCCTGTGGCGACAGCACCACGCCATTGCCGATCAGGCACAGCGCGTCATCGCGCAGGATGCCCGACGGGATCAGGTGCAGCACGGTCTTCTTGCCCTTGATGACCAGGGTATGGCCAGCGTTGTGGCCGCCCTGGAAGCGTGCCACCGCGCCTACCCGTTCGGTCAACAGGTCGACGATCTTGCCCTTGCCTTCGTCGCCCCACTGCGCGCCGAGGATTACGACTGACTTGCCCATGGTGTTCTCACTCAATTTGCAAAGTTGAAATAGCTCGCCGATGGCCGCGATGGCGTCAATGCTTGGCCGCGTCTGGGTTGCCGAAATAATGCAGGAATTCGGAATCGGGCTTCAGGATCAGCACGCTGTTGCCGTCCTTGAACGCCTTCGTATAGGCGGCGAGGCTGCGGTAGAACGCGAAGAATTCGGGATCCTGGTTGTACGACTGCGCATAAATCGCGGCTGCCTCGGCATCGCCTTCGCCACGCACCTTGGCGGCATCGCGCTCGGCGTCGGCGCGCAGCACCTTGCCCTGGCGATCGGCGTCGGCATTGATCTTCTCCGCCGCTTCCTGGCCGGTGTAGCGCAACTCGTTGGCGAGCTGCAGGCGTTCAGCCTTCATCCGCTTGTACACCGACTCACTCACTTCGTCCGGCAGGTCGATGCGCTTGATGCGCACGTCGACCACGGCAATGCCGAGGTTCTTGCGCGCCGAGGCATCGGTCTGCTGGCGCACGCGCTCAGTGATGTCCTTGCGGCCGCCGGAGATCAGCTCCTGCAAGGTGCGCGCGTTGAACTCGAAGCGCAGCGCATCCTTGACGACGGGGGTGAGTCGCTGCGTGGCCTGCAACTGGTCGCCACCGGTGGCGCGGTAGTAGAGCGCATTGTCGGCGATGCGCCACTTCACGTAGAAATCGACATTGACGCTTTTCTTCTCGGAAGTGAAATAGCGCTCCGGCTGCGCATCCAGCGACAGGATGCGCTTGTCGAAGTGCAGCACCTGCTGGATCACCGGCAGCTTGACGTGCAGGCCGGGCTGGTAGTCGGCGTGCACGATGCGGCCGAACTGCAGCAGCAACGCGCTCTGCCCTTCGTCGACCACGAACACGCTGTTGAAACCGAGCAACGCCAGCAGGGCGACGACGAGGATCGCAACGACGCTCTTCATGGCTGGGCTCCCTTGTCCGAGGCGGCATCGCTGGCGGAGGCCGCCGCTGCGGGTGCCGCTACCGCGGCGGCCTTGCTGCCGTCGTCCGAAGCGGCGTGCGCACGATGGGTGGCCGGCAGGTTGATGATGTTGCGACCCCCGGAGCCATCGACCACCTTGGTGTTGTCGGCTGCCACCTCTTCCATCGTCTCCAGCCACAGGCGCTTGCGCGTCACTGCAGGTGCGGCCTTGTATTCCTTGAGCAGCAGGTCGAAGCGCGCGGTATCGCCCTGCGCGCGTGCGATGCGCTCGGCCTTGTAGCCTTCGGCCTCCTGGGCGATGCGCGCCGCGTCGCCGCGCGCCACCGGCACCACCTTGTTGGCGTAGGCCAGCGCGGCGTTCTCGATGCTCTGCTTGTCTTCGCGTGCGTTGTTCACGTCATCAAAGGCATCTTTCACCTCGGCCGGCGGCGCCACGTTCTGGAAGCTCACCTCGGTGACGCGCAGGCCGCTGTTGTAGCCGTCCAGCGTTTTCTGCAGCGCCTGTTGCGCCTCGGTCACCAGGGTCGAACCATCGGCGGAGAGGACCTGGTCCATGTCGCTGCCGCCGACCACCGAGCGCACCGCAGCCTCGGCGGCCGCGCTCACGCTGCCGTCCGGGTCGCTCACCGAGAACAGGTACCTGTACGCATCGTCCACCTGGTACTGCACGGTGAAGTCGATGGTGATGATGTTCTCGTCGCGGGTGAGCATGGAAACACGGTCGTTGACCGAACGGATGCCCGTGGCCTCGACCTTGTCCACTGTCTCGACGGGGCTGGGCAGCTTGAGGTGGAAGCCCGGCGGCAGCGTTCGCGAGTATTCGCCGAAACGCAGCACCACGCCGACCTGGCGCGCGTCGATGATGGTGTAGCTGCTCATCAGCAGGAACACTGCGGCAATCACGACGATCGCGATGAGGATGCCGCCGGGGCCGCGACCCAGCTTGCCGAAATGCTTGCCGAAGTTCTTCAGCCACCGGTTCGGCGAAAGGCCGGCATCGTTGGGACGCTGCCGGTTCCAAGGGTCGCGCTGCCCGCCGCCGGGTTCATTCCAAGCCATTGTCAGTCTCCTGGGGGGCGCTTGGGAGGCCGGCAAGCTGCACCGGAACGCATCGTGGGTAAAGGAAATCGCATGAGGCGTAAAGGGATTGCCGTCGATGTGGCGACCAGACTTTTTCGGTCGCACAAACGGCTGGCATTCTAGCAGAGCCGCGCGAAATCAGGATGTCGCGCTACCCAGCAAGCCGCGCAGCAGCTCGTTTTCCGCCGTGCTGCCACCGTTGAGCGGCGCGATCACGCTGCGTGGGGCGTCGATGCGCAGGCACCAGCCATGCTCGTCCACCTGTTCGCCGGCGATCGCGCCGATGGCCTTGAGCCGCGCGTGCAGCCGCCCAGCCGTCAGCGGCAGGCGCAACTCGGACTGCACCCGTTCGCCGCCGAGCAGTTCGCCCAGCGCCTGGCGCAACAGTTCGATGCCTGCGCCGGTGGCGGCAGACAGCCATACAGCCTGCGGCTTGCCGGAAGCATCGCGATCGATGCGGGGCTCCATGGCCTTTTCGCGGGCCATCGCATCCGAAACCGCCCCTTCCTGAGGAGTGGCGGTACTGGCACCGTCGTCCCTTCCCATCAAATCGATCTTGTTGAAGACGCGCAGCTGCGGCACCTCGCCCGCGCCGATTTCCTCCAGCACCTGGTCGACCACGCGACGCAGCGCTTCGCGCTCCTCGTCGGCGGCGTCACTGACGTGCAGCAACAGATCGGCGTCGCGCGCCTCGGCCAAGGTGCCGCGGAACGCGGCGACCAGGTCATGCGGCAATTCGCGGACAAAGCCTACGGTGTCGGCGATCACTGCCGGGCCACAGGTCAGCTCCTCAAGCCGGCGCACGGTGGGATCGAGCGTGGCGAACAACTGGTCGGCGGCATACACCCCGCCAGCGGTGAGCGCGTTGAAGAGGGTGGACTTGCCGGCGTTGGTGTAGCCCACCAACGCCACCCGCGGCACCGTGTTGCGCAGGCGCGCGCGGCGCTGCTGGCCGCGTTGGGTCTGCACTTTTTCGAGGCGCTTGGTGAGCTGCTTCACCCGTTCGGCGAGCAGGCGACGGTCGGTTTCCAGCTGGGTCTCGCCGGGGCCGCGGTTGCCGATCGCACCGCCGCGCTGGGCATCCAGATGCGTCCAGCCGCGCACCAGCCGGGTGGCGACGTGTTTGAGCTGGGCCAGCTCGACCTCCAGCTTGCCCTCGTGCGAGCGCGCACGCTGTGCAAAGATGTCGAGGATCAGGCCGGCACGGTCGACCACGCGCGCACTGAGGTGTTTTTCGAGGTTGCGCTCCTGCACCGGGCTGAGCAGGTGGTCGACCAGCACGAGGTCGGCACCCAGCGCGCGCACCATCTCGGCCACTTCGTCGGCCTTGCCGCTGCCGACGTAGAAACGCGGATTGGGCGCCTCGACACGCGCGGAGACACTGCCCAGTACCTCGGCACCGGCCGACCTGGCCAGTTCCGCGAACTCGTCCGCGCGGCGTTCGGCATCGCCGCCGCCACGCGCGTGCGGCAGCACGAGTACGGCGCGTTCGCCTTTCTTCTGACGATCAAACACGTGGGATGGTGGCCTTTGCGATTGGGCGGAGTCGGGACGACCCCACCTTCATGTGGGCCAGCCGGCCGTCAATCAAGCATCCGTGGCGTCGCCCGCAGGAGCGGCATCGACATGCGCCTCGTGGCCTTCATGGCCGGTGCCGATGCGCACATTGCGGCTGGGCACCACGGTGGAGATGGCATGCTTGTACACCATCTGGCTGACCTGGTTGCGCAGCAGCACCACGAACTGGTCGAAGGACTCGACGGTGCCCTGCAGCTTGATGCCGTTCACCAGATAAATGGCCACCGGCACGCGCTCGCGACGCAAGGCGTTGAGAAAAGGATCCTGCAGCGATTGTCCCTTGGACATTTCTTGTTCTCCCCTAAGCGGCACCCGAACCGGGGAAAAAACGCCAAAGGCGCCCCGGTTCAACGGAATCGATGTTAACCGGGTTCAAGGGCTTGAAGGAAGGGGGTTTTCCGGGTCGCGGCGCACGGAATGGTCACCGCTTCAGTGCGCTGTCCCGAGAAACAGGCGCGCCGCTTCGGTAGCCTGCACGAGCGGCGGCGCAAGCTCCGGATCGAACACGCGCGCATCCAGCTCGGCACGCAGCCAGGTGATCTGCCGCTTGGCCAACTGGCGGGTGGCGAAGATGGCGCGATCGCGGAAGTCGACGGCATTGCCTTGGCCGGCCAGATATTCCCAGCCCTGCCGGTAGCCCACCGCACGGATCGCGGGCAGGTCGGCATGCAGGTCGCCGCGTTCGCGCAGAACGCGCACCTCGTCGAGAAAGCCGTCGGCAAGCATGGCATCGAAGCGCCGCGCGATGCGCGCATGCAGCGGCCGACGATCCGTCGGCAACAGTGCCAGCTTGAGTACGCGCCAGGGAAACACCTCGCCATGACCGCCACGCTGCAATTCGGACAACGGCCGTCCGCTCAACTCGATCACTTCAAGGGCGCGCTGCAGACGCTGGGCGTCGTTGGGGCCGATGCGCGCTGCGGCGGCAGGATCGAGCCGCTCCAGTCGCGCATGCATGGCCGGCCAACCGATACGCGCGGCTTCGTCCGTCAATCGCGCACGGATCACCGGATCGGCTTCGGGCAATTCGGAAAGTCCGTGCTGCAAGGCTCGGAAATACAGCCCGGTGCCCCCCACCAACAGCGGCACCCTGCCCCGTGCCGTGATTTCGCGCATGACCGCCAGCGCGTCGTCGCAGAATTCCGCCGCCGAATAAGGCTGGGCCGGATCGCGGATGTCGATCAGGGCATGCGGATAACGCGCCAGCGTGGCCGCATCCGGCTTGGCCGCACCGATGTCGAGGCCGCGATACACCAGCGCCGAATCCACGCTGACCAGCCCCAGCGGAAAGCGATCCGCCAGCTCACAGGCAAGCGCGGTCTTGCCAGAGGCCGTAGGGCCCATCAGAAAGACCGCGAGGGGACGTGCGTCGAGGCTCATGCGTGGCGATGCGGCAAAGGATGCGCAAGCGTAGCCGAACGCACCTGCGCAAAACTTCATCAATGCGAGGCAAGTGTCTGTCGCAGCGGCGCGAACCGGAGTTGTCCACATGCTTGTCCCGCGCGTATCCACATCCGCTGTGGATAGAACCGCAGCTCGCAGGTAATCGGCATATCGACTCGCGCGTTTGCCTCTGCATGCCCAAGCCCAATGCCCTCACATCCGCACTCCCCGCCGTTGCCCTGCTTGCCGCAAGCACCTGGGCCATCTCGCAGCAGATCACCACGTTGCCCGACTTCAATGGCCTGTGGCGCCTCAGCGACCAGGGCAGCGATGGCCCGGACCAGGTCACTGCCATGCTGCGCAGCGAATTGCGGCGCGAACAGTCGCCTACCGTGGCGCCGGCCGGTGCATCGTCCAGCGCCAGCACATCCCAGCCGAGCAGCCATGGGGGCCATGGTGGCGGCCGTGGAGGCATGGGCGGCGGCCACATGGGTGGTGGCCACGGTCGCGGCGGCAACAAGACGGACAGCGCATCATCGAGCAACTCGTCCGACGATGCCGACCTGCTCAAGCTGCCGCCCACGCTGGCCAACGACTCCGTGCTGATCGTCCAGCAGGATGCCAATGCTCTGCAGACACGACTGGAGAATGGCGAACAATTGGCCATGCCGCTGAACGGCCATGATCAGCACACGCTTGACGGCAATGCGATCGCCCACCGGCTGGACGCCGGCCAGGGCCTGCAGTTCACCCTGCAATTCAACGACGGCAGTCATCTCAACGAAATCTGGTCGCGTTCCGCCGACGGCCACACGCTGCAAGTCACCGAACAATGGCAACCCGGCTTCCTGCAGCGGCCGGTGGTGTTCCATCGCAACTACGTGCGCGTCGACCAGTAACCGGCCTGTGGGCGGCGATGCCGGCCATGGATTTATAATCGTGGTCTTCCCCGCCCGTTCGGGCCAGCCATTGGATCCCCCATGCCGCAGACGATGAAAGCCCTGGTCAAGCGCCACGCCGAGAAAGGCATCTGGATGGAAGAGGTGCCGGTGCCCGAGGTCGGCCCCAACGAAGTGCTGATCAAGCTGGAAAAAACCGCGATCTGCGGCACCGACCTGCACATCTACAAATGGGATGAGTGGAGCCAGCGCGTCATCAAGCCCGGCCTCACCATCGGTCACGAGTTCGTCGGCCGCATCGTGGAAATCGGTCCCGGCGTCACCGGCTACAAGGTGGGCGACCGTGTCTCGGCCGAGGGACACATCGTGTGCGGCCACTGCCGCAACTGCCGCGCAGGCCGCCAGCACTTGTGCCCGAACACCATCGGCATCGGCGTGAACCGCAACGGCGCGTTCGCCGAATACATGACCATGCCGGCCTCAAACCTGTGGCCGATCCCGGACCAGATCCCGTCCGAGCTGGCCGCGTTCTTCGACCCCTACGGCAACGCCGCGCACTGCGCGTTGGAATTCGACCTGATCGGCGAGGACGTGCTGATCACCGGCGCCGGCCCGATCGGCATCATCGCCGCCGGCATCGCCAAGCACGTGGGCGCGCGCAACGTGGTGGTCACCGACGTCAACGACTACCGCCTGAAGCTGGCGGCGGACATGGGCGCCACCCGTGTGGTGAACGTGGCTAACACCTCGCTGAAGGACGTGATGAAGGATCTGCACATGGAAGGCTTCGACGTGGGCCTGGAAATGAGCGGCAACCCGCGCGCCTTCAACGACATGCTCGACTGCATGTACCACGGCGGCAAAGTCGCCCTGCTCGGCATCCTGCCCAAGGGCGCCGGCATCGATTGGGACAGGGTGATCTTCAAGGGCCTCACCCTGCAGGGCATCTACGGCCGCAGGATGTATGAGACCTGGTACAAGATGACCCAGATGGTGCTCACCGGCTTCCCGCTGCAGAAGGTGCTGACCCACCAGATCCACATTGACGATTTCCAGAAGGGCTTCGACCTGATGGACGCCGGCACCTGCGGCAAGGTCGTTTGTTCCTGGAACTGATGCATTGACGCAAGCGAAACGGGCCGGCTCCTGAAGCCGGCCCGTTTTTCATGGTCGTCATTTGGCGGAAGGTGCCTCGGTCGCCGTCGACGGAATTCCCGCTGTGAGCTTGAACGTGCACCAGGCGCCAGCACCGCCGACGCCAGCGGTCATGTTGCCCGTCACCTTCTCGCACGGACCGTTGATGCGGTCGCCGCGCATTTTCCAGTAGCCGCGCATGACCGGGCCGACGGAGGCCAAGGTGAAATAGACGCTGGAGCTGCCGTCGGCCCGCGGCTCCGCGTGCAAGGTCACATCCATGTAAACCTGCGCCGTGACACGCTTGCCGTTGACGCGTGCGGGTGACCTGGTCCAGTCCTGCACGCTGCTCCAGAGCAACCGGTTCACCTGCGTGGGCAGGCGCTGCGCATGCTGGATGTCGCGAACCTGCCCCTTGTTGGTCACGATCACCAGCAGGGGAATATTCGTGACCGCGCTGGACTGCGCCTGGGTGGCGCCACTGGCTGCCGATTGGGGAAGGCTTGCCGGCGAAGCATCGTGGGCGGCGACACTCGCTCCGAACAACATCGACACGGCAAGACCAAGCAATACACCATTTGCACGTTTCATGGCTTCGCTCCTGCAAATGCCGCGTTGTCGTGGCTATCCGGACTTCTACTCCCGGGGATTGAAGCGGTCAATTGGTGCATGTCTTTGCGTTTGGCGTGGGTTTCCACTCCCTGCAACAGACCATGCAAGCCGCAGCGAAGCGCGAAGGAGGTGGGCCACGCCGCCGATTTTCCTTTCACGTAAACTTTCACGGTCGACGCGCAACGGGATACCGCGATCATGAACGATCCTCGCCCAGCAGCTTCCCCTCTGGCGATGGCGCGCGACCGCGCCGAACGGCTGTATCGCTCGCGGCGCACGCGCAAGACCGCGCTGGTGATTGCCATCGTGCTGGTCGTGTTCGGCCTGCTCGGTTTCCTGGTCGCGCCGCCGATCATCAAGAGCCAGCTGCAGACCCGGCTCACCGCCCTGCTCGACCGCCCGGTCAGCGTGGACGCGGTGCACCTGGATCCGTTCACCCTGCGGCTGGAACTGGACAAGCTGCACATCGGCGACCGCGACGGTCATTCGCCGTTCGTGGACATCGACCGCGCCGTGGTCAATGCCTCGTGGACTTCGCTGTTCCGCATGGCGCCAATCCTCGACGAACTCTCGCTGCAGCATCCGCAGCTGCACATTGCGCGTACCGCGCCGCAGCAGTTCAACTTCTCCGACCTGATCGCCAAGTTCTCCGGCGGACCGCCGAAGCCGGACAGCCAACCCGCGCGCTTCGCGCTGTCCAACATCAGCGTGACCGACGGTGACATCACGTTCGCCGACGCGGTGTCCAACGCCACGCACCGCATCGACCACCTGCAGGTCGGCATCCCTTTCATCGCCAACCTGCCGCGCGACACCGACGTATTCGTGCAGCCGCTGCTGGCTATGAACGTAGACGGCAGCCCGCTGCGCGTCGCCGGCCAGACCAAGCCGTTCTCGGACAGCCTCGAGTCGGACATCAATTTCTCGCTGGATCACCTCGATCTGCCGCGCTACCTCGGCTACGTGCCGGCGAAGCTGCCGGTGGCGATACCCAGCGGCCAGTTGTCCGGCAAGCTCGATCTGCAGTTCGTGCAGGCAAAGTCCGGCCCGCAGATTCGTCTTGGCGGCCAGTTGCAATTGAACGGCTTCGCACTGACCACGCCGGCAGGTGCGCCGCTGTTCGAACTAGCTCTCGCCAAGGCCACACTGGATGACGTGGAGCCACTGCTGTCGCGCTATCGCCTCGGTGTGGTGCAACTGTACGGCCTCGCCTTGCACTACACCCGCACGTCCGAAGGCCACAGCAACTTTGATGCGCTGACCGGGGGCGATGCCGCGAAACCCACACCACCTACCAAACCCGCCGCACCGACCACTGAGGTGAGCATCGCCGCGCTGACATTGGGAGTCAGTCACCTCGACTACACCGACGCCAGTGGCCGCAAACCAGCCTCGCTAGCGCTGAACAATATCTACGGCACATTGCGCGGGCTATCCACGGTCGCCGCGCCACCTGCAATACTCGATATTGCTGCCGCCTCGCTCAACGGCGGCAACCTCTCCACAAGCGGCAAACTCGATGTGGCTAATGGCCACTACGACGGCAAGCTGGGCATGAAAGGCATAGGCCTGCCGCCCTTGCTGTCGCTGGCCCCGTCGATGCTCGACGCCGAGCTGACCAAGGGCACGCTGAATGCGGACGGCCAGTTGCAAGCCAACTGGGGCAAGGTCTTCAACCTCACGCTGCAAACCACCACTGCAACGATCAACGACCTCGCCCTGCAGCAGGGCAAGCGCACGCCGCTCGCATGGCAATCGCTGGAAGCCGGCATCACGCAGCTCGATCTCGCCAGCAGCACAGCGCAACTCGATCACGTAACCCTGCACGGCCTGCAGGTCGAGGCGCGGCGCCTGCAGAACGGCAACATCGACCTGACCGACCTGATGAAGTCCGAGCCGACGCATGGCTCGCGCAAACCATCGCCACCCTCGCCGAGTTGGCACTGGAGCATCGCCCACGTCGGCATCGACGGCACGCTGGCGCTCACTGATCCGCACATTGCCGGCAAGAACAACCGCACCGCGCTCAAGCTGGCACACGCCAACTTCGATGATCTTTCCAGCGACATGCGCAAGCCGTTGAAGCTGGCACTGGAAGGTGGCATCGGCCGCGGCAGCCTGCGCGTGGACGGCACGCTGCGCCCGCAACCGCTGGATGCCAACCTGCGCGTACGCACCACGCGGCTCGATATCGCCCCGCTGCAATCGCTGGCCACGGTGCCGCTCAACGTGACACTCACCAGCGCCACGCTCAGCGCGGATGGTCGCTTGCGTTACCGCGACCACCAGCCACAGGCGCTGATGGACTGGCGCGGCCGCGTCACGCTGGGCAACGTGCGCGTGCAGGACAAGCTCACCGGCGACGACTTCCTGCGCTGGAACTCCTTGGACGCCAGCGGCCTGACGGTGCACATGGGCGAAGACGTGCCGCATGTGTCGGTAGCCGGTCTGGCATTGGACGATTTCTATGCCCGCGTCATCATCAATACGAATGGCCGCACCAATATGCAGGACGTGGTAGCCAACCCGGCCGCCGCTCCCGTCTCGGTGACCCAGACGCGACAGAACCCCGCGGCACCCGCGGCGAAACCGCAGGTTGCCGCTACCACAGCCTCGCCTACCCCCGCCGGCACCGCCGCGGCACCCGCCGCCGACATCCAGATCGGCGGCATCACGCTGGCACGCGGCTACCTCAACTACACCGACAACTTCATCAAGCCGAACTACACGGCCAACATCACCGACCTAGCCGGCAAGGTTGGCGCGTTCGGCACTGCGGGCGGCCCGCCCGCCGACATGGACCTGCAGGGCCAGCTCGACGATAACGCGCCGGTAAACATCACCGGCACGATCAACCCGCTGGCACCGACGGCGTCCCTCGACGTGAAGGGCAAGGCCGATGGCGTGGAGCTCACCCACCTGTCGCCGTACTCGGGCAAGTACACCGGCTATCCGATCACCAAGGGCCGGCTGACGATGGACGTGCACTACCAGCTCGACAACGGCAAGCTCAACGCCGACAACCATATCTTCATTACCCAGCTCACCTTCGGCGACGCCATCCAGGGCCCCGGCATCAGCCACCTGCCGGTGAAGCTGGCGGTGGCGCTGCTGAAGGATGCCGACGGCAACATCGACGTGGACGTGCCGGTATCCGGCTCGCTGGACGACCCGCAGTTCAGCGTGGGCGGACTGATCTGGCATGCCTTCGTCAACCTGATCGGCCGTGCGGTGACCTCCCCGTTCCGGCTGATCGCCTCGGCCATGGGTGGCGGCGGCAAGCAGCAGGATCTGGGCTATGTGGAATTCGCCCCCGGCTCGGCCGTGCTGGACGCCAAGGCGCAGGAAAAGCTGGACCAGATTGTGAAGATCCTCCAGCAGAAAACCGCTCTGAAGCTGGACGTCACTGGCCGTGTCGATCCGAAGTTCGACGAAAGCGGCCTGCGCAAGGTGATGGTGGACGACCTGGTGCAACAGGAGGCTGGCGAAGGCGCCGACCTTGCCAAGCTCACACCGGACCAGTACGACAAATACCTGAAGAAGGCCTACAAGCACGCCAAGTTCCCCAAGCCGCGCGACGCCATCGGCCTCACCAAATCGCAGCCCTCGGACGTGATGCGCAAGTTGCTGGAAACCAACATGCCGGTGGACGAAGACGCGTTGCGCCACCTTGCCGAACGCAGGGCCGATGCGGTGCGCGCCGCGTTGCGCGGCAAGCTCGCCGACAATCGCGTGTTCGTGCTGGCGCCAAAGGTCGATGCCAAGGGCATCGATGACGCGGGCAAGACCACGCGTGTCGACTTCGGCCTACACTGAAAACCAGAGGCCTCCGTCACGGGGAAAATCGCCGGATGTGGTCTCTGCATCACATCCGCATCGGCCACGCGTACGGCCGCCATGGATGGCGCTCGCAAAAAGGCCGACAATAGGCGCTTTCCCTATGAGCGGAACTCCACCATGAGCTACCCCGGCCAAGCGCGCTACGCCAGCGAACTGAAATCCATCCGCGAGCAGGGCCTGTTCAAGGCCGAGCGCGTAATCGTCTCGCCGCAGTCCGCGGAAATCGAGCTGGAAGGCGGCCGCAAGGTGCTGAATTTCTGCGCCAACAATTACCTCGGCCTGGCCGACCATCCCGACGTGATCCAGGCCGCGAAGGATGCATTGGACACGCACGGCTTCGGCATGGCCAGCGTGCGCTTCATCTGCGGCACGCAGGACCTGCACAAGCAATTGGAAAAGCAGATCGCCGGCTTCTTCGGTACCGAGGACACCATCCTCTACGCCGCCTGCTTCGACGCCAACGGCGGCCTGTACGAGCCGCTGCTGGGCGAGGAAGACGCGGTGATCTCCGACGCGCTCAACCACGCCTCGATCATCGACGGCATCCGCCTGTGCAAGGCCAAGCGCTTCCGTTATGCCAACAGCGACATGGCCGACCTGGAGAAGCAGTTGCAGGCCGCCGACGCAGCCGGCGCGCGCACCAAGCTGATCTCCACCGACGGCGCGTTCTCGATGGACGGCTTCATCGCCAAGCTCGACCAGATCACCGCGCTGGCCGCGAAGTACAACGCGTTGGTACACATCGACGAATGCCACTGCACCGGCTTTCTCGGCGAAACCGGCCGTGGCTCGGCCGAAGTCAACGGCGTGATGGACAAGATCGACCTCTTCACCGGCACGCTGGGCAAGGCGCTGGGCGGTGCACTGGGCGGCTTCACTACCGGCCGCGCCGAAATGATCGAGATGCTGCGCCAACGCTCGCGGCCGTACCTGTTCTCCAACTCGCTGCCGCCGCATGTGGTGGCTGCGGCGATCAAGGTATTCGACATGCTTGCCTCCGCGGGGGATCTGCGCGCCAAGGTGCAGGAAAACACCCGCTACTTCCGCGAGCAGATGACCAAGGCCGGCTTCGACATCAAGCCTGGCGTGCATCCCATCGTACCCGTGATGATCTACGACGCACCCAAGGCACAGGCGATGGCCACTGCCCTGCTAGACGAAGGCATCTACGTCACTGGCTTCTTTTACCCAGTGGTGCCCCAAGGGCAGGCCCGCATACGCACGCAGATGAGCGCGGCGCATACGCGCGAACACCTGGATCGCGCCATCGCGGCATTCACCAAGGTGGGTAAACAGCTTGGCGTGATCTGATGCTCAACGCGTCCTGAGTGCCGCCACTTCGGCGGCACTCAAGTGGCGCCATTGCCCCTTGGCAAGCTCGCCAAGCTGCAGGGGCCCGATGGCAACGCGCACCAACCGCAGCACCTCGAAGCCCAGCGCCGCCAGCAGGCGGCGGATGTGCCGATTGCGGCCTTCGTCCAACAGCACTTCCAGCCAGGCGTTCTTCTCGCCCGCACGCAGCAACGCGACCCTGCGCGCCTTGAGCAAATCCGCACCATCGCGAACACCGGCCAGCATCGCCGCCAGAGCATCGGCGTCTGGCCGCCCCACCACTTGCACGTGGTAGGTCTTGTCGAGATGCGTACTCGGTTCGGTGATGCCGGCCGCCCATACGCTGTCATTGCTGAGCAGCAGCAGGCCTTCGCTGGCCCTGTCCAGCCGGCCGACCGGCCCGCACCATGGCAAACCGGCGTCACGCAACAGGTCATATACGGTATCGCGACCGCGTTCGTCCGCTGCGCTCACCACGATGCCGCGCGGCTTGTTGAGGGCGAGATAGACGCGCTGGGTCGCCACCACGGTTACGCCATCCAGACTGATTTTCTGGCGAGCCGCATCCACCGGATGCTCGGGATCGTGCACCGGCCGGCCATCCACGCCAACACGCCCTGCCCGCACCGCCGCCTCGGCCTGGCTGCGCGAACACACACCCAGCTTGCTCAGTGCGCGGGCAACACCGTGTCGTTTGCCGCCTAGCGGTTCGGATTGTCGTACACGAGTCATCGGCAAGCTCAAATGGCGTCGGAACACCCCATTGCAATCATCCATGATCACGAGAACCAAACGGACGGTCATCCGTGGCCGCAGTACCCACAAAAAAAGCCCGGCATGCGCCGGGCTTTTTCGTGACACTGCAACAAGTCCGATTACTGCTGGACCTGCAATTCCACGCGACGGTTCTGCGCACGGCCCGCGTCGGTCGCGTTGTCGCCGATCGGGTTGTCTTCGCCGTGACCAATCGGGCCTTCCAGACGGCTCGCGTCGATCCCGTGGCTGGTCAGGTAGTCGTACACGATCTGCGCACGACGCTCCGACAGCGACTGGTTGT